>NZ_CP092430.2 GCF_022374935.2 Mycolicibacter virginiensis | reverse complement strand
CGCGGTGCCAGGATGCCGTACAGGGACATGCTATCCACACACTTATCCACAGGTGTGGATGAGGTGCGCATTCCGCGGTGAGGCCCTCTGGGCCGGTTGCTCAGCAACGGATACTCCAGACAAAAGACGCTATATCTGAAGCGCCAGCCGCTTCGTGATCTTCGGTTCGTGGTCGAGAACCGCTCCGGTTCCGAAACGGCGCTGGCAAGCAAGTTAACAGGTTTCCGCGTGGACGACTACTCATTTCACCGAGATGAATCGAATGAAAACGAAGGTCGTTAAAGCTGTCGATACGGGTGTGACCAGTGTGAATACTGGGTCGATTTCCTAGGCCGGCGGGCATGGTGCGGTACGGCGACGACGCCGGGGTTTGACCCGGCGAACGTGCATCAGTACCCTCGAACAGTCGCCCGAACGCTGGCGATACGGCTGCGACCGGCCTAAAAGCCGGAGCCCGCGCCGGTTACGAGCAAGACGCAGAAGTTCACTGAGCTTACCGAGTGCGTCGCGTGCGACAGGCACAACGGGCTTCCGGTGTGTCGGGCTAACGCGACGCAAGATGCAATAAGGAGAGTGTGCCGTGGCCAAGGGCAAGCGGACCTTCCAGCCCAACAACCGTCGTCGGGCCCGCGTGCACGGGTTCCGGCTGCGGATGCGTACCCGTGCCGGTCGTGCCATCGTCACCGCCCGGCGCAACAAGGGCCGTCGCTCGCTGACCGCCTGAGCACAGGCAGCTCGGCGGTGCTCCCGGTTCAATACCGGATGAGACGATCGGCCGACTTCGGTGCAACGGTCAAGCATGGCCGAAGGGCAGTGCAGCCGGACCTCATCCTGTACGACCGCGTCATACACGACCGACGGACGGACCCGTCCGAGGAGTCGGCGCTGCGGGACGCGGCGGCGACTTCGCCGCGCGTCGGTCTGATCATCGCCAAGTCGGTCGGTAATGCGGTTGACCGGCATCGTGTGGCCCGGCGATTGCGCCATGTGGCCCGCGAGGTGTTGACCGACCTGGAGCCGCGAGAGCAGCTGGTGATCCGGGCTCTGCCCAGCAGCAACGGTGCGACCTCGGATGAACTCGGCACCCAGTTGCGGACAGGCTTGCGGTCGATCCGCCGGGCCGCGGGGGCGGTGCGCTGATGCACGCGGTCGCGGCAGTACCGGTACGTGGATTGATCTTCGTCATTGAGCTCTATCGTCATCTGATCTCGCCACTGCGGCTGCCCAGCTGTCGCTTCATGCCGACCTGCAGCCAGTACGCGGTTGACGCATTGACGGAATACGGGTTGATTCGGGGCAGCTGGCTGGCAGCCGTACGGCTAGCTAAGTGCGGGCCGTGGCATCAAGGCGGATGGGACCCGATTCCCGAACGGACCCAGGGGGCTGCTGACAGCGGCTGCCCGTCCGAGAACAACTCGGACAATCGAGCGGAGGGTGAATACCGTGTCCTTTGATCCGGGCAGCCTGGACTACGTGTACTACCCGGTGTCGGGCATTATGTGGTTGTGGTACAAGGCTTTTGGCCTTCTACTGGGGCCCGCGAGCTTCTTCACCTGGGCGCTGTCGGTGGTGTTCCTGGTGTTCACGCTGCGGGCGCTGCTGTACAAGCCGTTCGTCAAGCAGATCCGGACCACCCGGCAGATGCAGGAGCTGCAGCCGCAGATCAAGGCGTTGCAGAAGAAGTACGGCAAGGACCGCCAGAAGATGGCGCTGGAGATGCAGAAGCTCCAGCGTGAGCACGGCTTCAACCCGATCTTGGGATGTCTGCCGATGCTCGCGCAGGTTCCGGTCTTCCTGGGCCTGTTCCATGTGCTTCGGTCCTTCAACCGGACCAGTACCGGTATCGGTCAGCTTGGCCTGTCGCCCGATCTGAACCGGCAGCTGGGCAACTACTTCTTCAGTGCGGCCGACGTCGGGAACTTCCTGGACGCGAATCTGTTCGGTGCCCCGCTGGGCGCGACCATGATCCAACGCACCGGGTTGGACGCCTTCACCGAGTTCAACCGGCTGTCGGTGATTGCGGTTGGGGTACCGATCATGATCGCGGCCGGTATCGCGACCTACTTCAACAGCCGGGCTTCGGTAGCGCGGCAAAGCCCAGAAGCCGCGGCCAACCCGCAGACCGCGATGATGAACAAGCTGGCGCTCTACGTGTTCCCGCTGGGCGTGGTCGTCGGTGGGCCGTTCCTGCCGTTGGCGATCATCCTGTACTGGTTCTCCAACAACATCTGGACGTTCGGCCAGCAGCACTACGTGTTCGGCCTGATCGCCAAGGAGGAAGAGGCCAAGAAGGAGGAGGCGCTGCGGCGTCGCGCGGCCAACGCGCCGGCTCCTGGGGCGAAGCCCAAGCGGGGTAGCCGGGCGGCCACGACCGACGCAGCCGTCGAAGCCGATGCTGCTGTCGAGGAGTCGGGCCCGACCGAGGCAGAGACCGGCGAGACCGGGAACTCCGAGGCTGCCAAGCGCAGCCCGAATCGACCCGCTGCCCGTGGTGGACGGCCGGGCGCCGGGGCGAAGCCGAAGAAACGTAAGCGGTGACGTACCGCGACAAGCCAACCGGCGCGCTAGCCGCCGGGCACGGAGGGAGACGACATGACCGACACGACTGACATGAACGACGCTGGGACCACCGAGGTGACGGGGGAGGCCCAGGAGGGCCAAGCCGCGCCCGCGGTCGACCTGGAAGACCGACTGGTTGCCGAGGGCGAGATCGCTGGCGACTACTTGGAGGAGTTGCTCGACCTGCTGGACTTCGACGGCGACATCGACCTTGACGTCGAGGGCCGCCGTGCCGTGGTGAGCATCGACGGCGGTGCGGACCTGACCAAGCTGGTCGGCCGCAAGGGAGAGGTGCTCGATGCGCTGCAGGAGCTGACTCGCTTGGCGGTGCACCAGAAGACGGGTGAACGCAGCCGGTTGATGCTGGACATCGCCGGGTGGCGCCGTCGGCGCCGCGACGACTTGACCGCGCTCGGCGACGAGGTGGCCCGGCGCGTGCTGGAGAGCGGTGCCGACGAGGAACTGGCCCCGATGAGCCCGTTCGAACGTAAGATCGTCCACGATGCGGTGGCCGCCGTCGATGGCGTGCACAGCGAGAGTCAGGGCGTCGAGCCGTCGCGCCGCGTAGTGGTACGGCGGGACTGACCAGACTGAGCGTGGGGAATCACAGCAATGTGATTCCCCGCCCGCGGTCCGTTCCCGGGAAGCCGGAGGAATGTTTCACGTGAAACATGTCGAGGGAGCACCGGCACCCGAGCCGCCCCCGGAGGCGGCGGAAGTCTTCGGCGACCGACTCCCCATCGCCTGTCGTTATGCGGCCCTGTTAGCCGGACCCGGTGTAGAGCGTGGGCTGATCGGCCCCCGCGAAGTCGAAAGACTCTGGGAACGCCACCTGCTCAACTGCGCGGCAGTGGGCGAGCTGCTGGAGCCCGGGGAGCGGGTGGCAGACATCGGAAGTGGCGCCGGGCTGCCGGGGATACCGGTGGCGATCGTGCGCCCAGACGTGTCGATGATCCTTGTAGAGCCGCTGTTGCGCCGTAGCGAGTTCTTGCACGAGGCGGTCGCGGAACTGGGCCTCGCCGGCGTAGAAGTGCTGCGCGGTCGTGCCGAGGATCCCGCGGTGCGCGATGCGGCCGGCGACTGCGATGTCGTCACGTCACGTGCGGTCGCAAGCCTGGACAAGATTGGCCGGTGGAGCCTGCCGCTGCTACGAAAGGGCGGCCGGATGCTGGCGATGAAGGGGGAGCGGGCACAGGCCGAGGTTGATGAGCACCGCGGCGTGATGGCCAGACTAGGCGCCAACGACGTAAGGGTGGTGAGATGTGGCGTGAACTATTTAACCCCGCCCGCGACCGTAGTGCTGGCACTGCGGGGAGACGCCCAAGCGAAGCGCGCCCGCGGTCGGATGTCCGGCAGCCCGGCGCAACGGTCGAGCAGGAGGCAGGCATGAGTAGAGCAGTCCCCCCGGGCATCACGCCACGGCCGTCGGCCGCGAAGTCCGCAGGCTCCGCCGAAGCTGTTTCACGTGAAACATCGTCCGGCTCGGTTTCACGTGAAACATCGCCGGACTTTGTCGACACCCCGATCGGAGCGGCGGCCGAACGCGCCATGCAAGTTCTGCACACGAACAATCGACTGCCCCGCCCAAAGCGCCGGCGGGTGTTCACCGTGGCCAACCAGAAAGGCGGCGTCGGCAAGACCACCACGGCGGTCAACCTCGCCGCGGCCCTCGCGGTGCAGGGGATCAAGACCTTGGTGATCGATCTCGACCCGCAGGGCAACGCGAGCACCGCGTTGGGTATCGCCGATCGGAAGTCGGGGACCCCGTCGTCGTACGAAGTGTTGATCGGGGCGATGCCGGTGACCGAAGCCCTGCAGCAGAGCCCGCACAACGAACGGCTGTATTGCATTCCCGCCACCATCGATCTGGCCGGCGCAGAGATCGAATTGGTGAGCATGGTGGCGCGGGAGAACCGGCTGCGCAATGCGCTGGCCGATTTGGACAGCTTCGACTTCGACTACGTCTTCATAGACTGCCCGCCATCGCTCGGACTCCTGACGGTCAATGCGTTGGTTGCGGCGCCCGAGGTGCTGATCCCGATCCAGTGCGAGTACTACGCCCTGGAGGGCGTGTCCCAGTTGATGCGCAACATCGAGATGGTCAAGGCGCATCTCAACCCGCGGCTTGATGTGACCACCGTGCTGCTGACGATGTATGACGGGCGAACCAAGCTCGCGGACCAAGTCGCCGACGAGGTCCGGCGCTACTTCGGAGACCGAGTGCTGCGCACGGTGATCCCGCGCAGCGTCAAGGTGTCGGAAGCGCCGGGCTACAGCATGACGATCATTGATTACGACCCGGGCTCGCGCGGGGCGATGAGCTACCTGGATGCCAGCCGGGAGCTCGTCGAGCGGGACCTGGCAGACGGCGGGAAACAGCAGTGACCGCCGGTGTACGACGACCCGGAGAAGAACAGGAGCGCCACAGATGACCGGACCGTCGCGTAAGAAGGGCGGCTTGGGCCGCGGCCTGGCGTCGCTGATCCCGACGGGACCCGGGGAGGGGAACGACGGTCAGGGCGACCGTGGCGCCGGCCTGGGACCGCGCATGGGCGATGCCGCTGCCGATGTCGTTCTCGGCGGCTTGGGTGCCTCAGCCCCGGCGGCCACCCCGGACGTGGGCGCGGTATACCGGGAGATCCGGCCGGCCGACATCGACCCCAACCCGCGACAGCCCCGGCAGGTTTTCGACGACGAGGCACTGGCCGAGCTGGTGCATTCGATCCGGGAGTTCGGGCTCATGCAGCCCATCGTGGTGCGGGCTGTACCCGGATCCTCGCGATACCAGTTGGTCATGGGGGAGCGGCGTTGGCGGGCCTCCCAGCAAGCCGGTCTGGAGACCATCCCGGCGATCGTTCGGGAGACCGAGGACGACAACCTGTTGCGCGATGCGCTGCTGGAGAACATCCACCGGGTACAGCTGAACCCGTTGGAAGAGGCGGCCGCCTATCAGCAATTGCTTGACGAGTTCGGGGTGACCCACGACGAACTGGCCACGCGGATCGGTCGCTCCCGCCCGTTGGTGACCAACATGATCCGGCTGTTGCGCCTGCCGATTGCCGTGCAGCGCAGGGTCGCCGCCGGTGTGTTGTCGGCCGGCCACGCCCGCGCCCTGCTATCGCTGGAGGCCGGATCCGAGGCTCAGGAAGAACTTGCTGCTCGGATCGTGGCCGAGGGACTGTCGGTGCGCGCTACCGAGGAAGCGGTTACCCTGGCCAACCGAGGGGGCACCCCGACACCGGTCGCGCCGCGGCGCAAGCCGATCCAGATGCCCGGACTGCAGGACGTCGCAGAGCGGTTGTCGACCACATTCGACACCCGTGTGACGGTCAGCCTCGGCAAGCGCAAGGGCAAGATCGTGGTCGAGTTCGGCTCGGTCGACGATTTGCAACGCATTGTCGCGATGATGGACTCGACAACCTCCTGAGCCGTTGTGCGGCCAGGTCCAGGGCCACACGGCCGTTACGTCACTGTGACGGTACAGTGACCCGGGTCCGTCGAGGGTAGTGAAACATGTTGATTAACAGCAGCTTTCATTTTTTGGAGGAGTCGACCCACCGGATGGCGCCGAGAGTGGCATCCGGCGGCTCGACACTCCTATTCTTAAGGGGCTGTCGTCGGCGGCAGCACGGGTTGAGACCGGGAGTCCAGTGTCTGTCCGAATCGCACCCCTGAAGCTCGAGGGTTTCGAGCAGCTTCCCAAGCACGCACGCCGCTGTGTCTTCTGGGAAGTCGATCCAGCCACCCTCGGCCGCGACGATCACCTCTCGGATCCGGAGTTCGAGAAGGAAGCCTGGCTGTCGATGGTGATGCTGGAGTGGGGGACCTGCGGCCAGGTCGCCACACCGTCGGCCGCCGCGCGAGGAGTCGGGGATCCGCAGTGCCTCGGCTACGTGCTCTACGCGCCCCCGCGCGCCGTGCCGCGGGCACACCGGTTTCCCACCGGGCCGGTCTCGGCCGACGCTGTGCTGCTGACTTCGATCGGCGTCGATCCGGCTCCGATGGCCGACGGTCTGCCACGCGAACTGATCGCCCACGTGGTCGAGGAATTGATGCGACGCGGCGTCCGCGCCCTTGAGGCCTTCGGCCGCACGGCGGAGGTTTCTGAACTACTCGGTATGGGCGACACCGCCCCGCCCGACGTTGCGCCGGTGTTGGAGGCGGTCGGCGACTGCTCGGTCGAGCACTGCATCATCGCGGCAGACTTCTTAACCGACGTGGGGTTCACCGTGGTGGCGCCGCATCGGTACTTCCCGCGGCTGCGCTTGGAACTCGACAAGGGCCTGGGGTGGAAGGCCGAGGTGGAGGCTGCGCTGGAGCGCCTGTTGGAAAGCTCGCGATTAGAGCAACCGATCGGGGTGGGCGCCCCGGCGGCGTCCGGGTCGGCGACTGGATCCATGCGGCAGTTCCGGCTTCGGCTCTCCTGCGTCGAGCCTCACTAAACCGCGGTGTTGATGCGGCGGTTCCAGTTTCGGCTCTCCTGCGTCGAGCCTCACTAAACCGCGGTGTTGATGCGGCGGTTTCAGTTTCGGCTCTCCTGCGTCGAGCCTCACTAAACCGCCGGGTCAGGAACCGCCGAGCTGACCGGTCCGCTCGACCGACAGTTCGTGGGCCAGCAATTCGGCGAAGGTGAAGGTTCCGGTGGGCCGGTCGTTCTTGCCCAGCAGATAGAGGCGTTTGACCGCGGCGAGCATTCCTTCGGCGATGGCATCGCGATTAGCGGGGGAGGCCAGCATCCCGCGATCACGCGGGCTGGTGATGTAACCGACGTCGACCTCGACGGTCGGCATGCGGGTCAGGCGCAGCAGGTCCCAGGTCCGACCGTGCGCCCGGCAGTCCTGTAATCCGGTGCGGGCCACGATCTCTCGCTGAATGAAGTCGGCGAGGTTGCGGCCGATGGTGGACACCGAGCCATGCGAGTTGCCGAAGTGAAAGGACGCCACGCCGTTGGCCGCCGGGCTGACGTGGGTGGCGCAGCGCAGGCTGATCATCAGGTCGGCGCCCACCGCGTTGGCGGTCGCAGCGCGTTCGGCGTCCGAGGGGTTGCGGCCGCTGGGACGGGACAGGAAGGTGTCCATCCCGATGGCCGTCATCCGGCCCTCCAAACGACTTGCCAAGTCCCACAAGATATCTGCTTCACTGATCGGTCCTGACGGAGTCTGGATGATCAGCCCGTGGTCACGACCGCCACGGCCTGGGTCGATGACGATCCGTTTGCCGGACAGCCGGGGTCCGGACCGCCGCACCAGTTCCTCCTCGCGGATCGCGTGCGGCGAACCGCCGGTCACCCGCGAGGCCAGAAAGTTCAAGGAGCGCAACGTTTCCGGCCCGCAGATACCGTCGGCGTACAAACCGTACTCACGCTGATAGGACATCAACGCGTTGTGCGTCTGGATACCGAAGTAGCCGTCGACCAGACCGGTGTAGAAGCCCAGATCCTGCAGGCGCGCCTGCAGCGTGGCGACGTCGTCGCCGTACATCGGCGCCCCGAACTGGTGGTTGAGAATGCGGGCGCCCAGTCGGTAGGACGCCTCCTTGAGCGCACGGTAGGTCGCCTCGCCGATCACGCCGTCGACGAGCAGGCCACGCTGCTGCTGAAAGGCCCGCACGGCCTGATCCAGGGCTTCGTCGAAGACGTCCAGGGCGACGTGTTTGCCGGTGCTCAGATCCGCGTCGGGGCTGTCCACCAGCCCGAGCGCGGCCAGCGCTGCTCGGATCTCCACTACGGCACCGCTGCGGTCGCCACGACGCAGGCCCTGCTCGGTGCCGCGATGCCGACCCGACATTACTGAGCCCCTCCGGTTGTCGCTGTTGGCAGTGGAACCGTGCTGGTGGTTGCCAGCAGATTAGCCAGAATTGTCTCAGATCCCCGGCCAATTTTCGAAAACGGCAAGGCAACAAAAGTCACCTGAGAGCCGAGGCTCACAAGCGTGTCGGGCAGTGCCCGGAACCGCTAGGTCGCGTCTGCGAGCTCCCGCAGCAGTGCGGCTTTGCCCTTGGCCCCGACGATCCGCTTCACCGGCTGACCGTCCTTGAACAGGATCAAGGTGGGGATCGAGACCACGTTGAAGTCCCGCGCGGTGTCCGGGTTGGCGTCCACGTCGAGCTTGGCGACGGTGAGCTGATCAGCCTGCTCGGCGGCGATCTCCTCCAGTACCGGGGCCACCATCTTGCAGGGCCCGCACCAGGTCGCCCAGAAGTCCACCAGCACGGGCTTACTGCTGGCCAGTACGTCGGCGGCGAAGGTGGCGTCGGAGACGTTCACCGTGGCGTGGTCGTTCGTGCGGTTGTCGGTCACTGTGGTGCTCCCATCAAGGTTTCAGTACCGCTGTCGTGGGCTTCGGCTGTATCGGCCGAGTCTTCGGATTCTGCCAGCCAGCGTTCGGCGTCGATGGCGGCCGCGCAGCCGGTTCCGGCCGCGGTGATCGCCTGCCGGTAGGTGCGGTCCACCAGGTCGCCGGCCGCGAAGACCCCCTCCAAGGAGGTGCGGGAACTCGGCTGCTGGACTCGTACGTAGCCGTCCGGGTCCAGGTCGACGGCGCCCCGTACCAGCGCCGAGCGGGGGTCGTGGCCGATCGCGACGAACACGCCGGTCACCGGCAGCGTGGTTTCCGCGCCGGTCTCGGTGTCGCGCACCCGCAGCCCGGTCACGGTCGCCTCACCCTCCACGGCCACCGGGACGCTGTTGGTGAGGAAACGGATCTTGTCGTTCTCGCGGGCCCGGTTGAGCATGATCTTCGAGGCGCGGAACTCGTCACGGCGGTGCACCAACGTCACGCTGCGGGCGAAGCGGGTCAAGAAGGTGGCCTCCTCCATCGCGGAGTCGCCGCCGCCGATCACGGCGATGTCCTGGTCGCGGAAGAAGAACCCGTCGCAGGTGGCACACGAGCTCACCCCGCGGCCGAGCAGTTCCTGCTCACCGGGGATGTTCAGGTAGCGGGCGGCTGCGCCCATGGCCAAGATGACCGCGCGGGCCCGGTGTGTCTCGCCGTCGGCGGTGACCACGGTCTTGACTTGCCCATCCAGATCCACCGATTCGATGTCCTCCATGCGCAGGTCAGCGCCGAAGCGCAGCGCCTGCTCGCGCATCTCGTCCATCAGCTCCGGGCCCATGATGCCGTTGCGGAAGCCGGGGAAGTTCTCTACCTCGGTGGTGGTCATCAGCGCACCGCCGAAGGCGGTCCCCTCGAAGACCAGCGGGGCCAGTTGCGCCCGGGCGGCGTAGATCGCGGCGGTGTACCCGGCCGGGCCGGAACCGATGATGATCACATCGTGGGTGGATGGTGTCTCAGACATCGAGGGCCTTTCCGCGCGGGGGATCTGGTTACTGGGGCTAGCAACGTCAGCGTAGGCGGCGATGTTCCCCAGGTCGCTACTGCCGGGTCCTGCCGGCGTCTAGGGGCGCCGGACGGTGGTGTCGGCCAGCAGTCCGGTGTCCGCGGAACTGCAGTGCGGAGCCACCGCCAAAGCGATGATCGTGCCCTCTGGCGTGCCCGGCAACAGCAGCACCACGCCGGGGTGACCGTTGATGGTGACCTCACGGGCTCCCAGCACGTGTGTTGAGGCGGGGTAACCCAGTCCGGCCAGGCAGCCGGCCCGGCGTGCCGGGTCTGTCAGCGGGCCGTAGTCGGGGCGACGGTCCAAGAGCTCAAGGATCTCCGGATCGGACAGCGGCAGCACCGCCGTGGGCGCGGAGGCCACCGTGATGGCGTCCAGGGAGCGGTGGCCGCTGGGGGTGTCGCCGGGGAACCGGATCAGCGCGGCGGTGCCGACCCCGATGGCGATCAGTGCCGCGGCGCCTCCGGCCCAGGCGGCGATCCGCCGTAACGGGGGCAGTGGCCGGCTCGAGTGCGCCGGTGGCCCGGTGCGGGCCCGGGACTGTTCGTCGCCCTCATCGCTTGGCATATTGCCGCTTCCGCTCGCTCTGGTGTCGTCACGCGCAGTCGTCGATCCGACCTGGTAACCCGCCCTCCGGCGCCAAGGCTATCGGGCCGCCGACCGGCCGGACCGCAGCGCCGGGCCCGGGGTGGTGGGTTCGCCCGAGCAGGACGGCCAGCCGCGCGCGACCGCGGGCGCAGCGACTCTTGACGGTGCCCGGTGCCACGCCGAATGCGTGGGCGGCATCAGCGATCGAATAGCCCTGCATGTCGACGGCGACCACCGCGGCCCGCTGGTCGACGGGCAACCGGGACAGCGCCGCGCGCACTTCCAGCGCCGTCTCTACCGCGGCGGTGTGATCTCCGACAGTGGCGTGGGTGACGAGCAGTTCGGTGTAAGGGATCTTGTTGCGGCGCAAGCGATCCAGGCAGGCGTTGATCACGATCCGGTGCAGCCAACTGCCGACGGCGGCGTTGTTGCGAAACGTTCCCGCCGCCCGATGTGCCGACAACATCGCCTCCTGCAGCGCATCCTCCGCGTCTTCCGGACACCCGGTGGTGAGCCGGGCCAACCGGCGCAGCCGGCGGTGGTGGCGGCCATAGAGCTCGCCGAACGCGTAGCGGTCACCGGCGACATGCGCGGCCAACAGCTCGGCGTCGCTGCGGTCCGGGTGCCCCATGGGCGGACAGTAACCAGCGGCGACCCCGTGGGCACTTCACCTCAACCGAGCTGTGCACAGGCTAGCGGCGCCATCACGGCGACCCGCTTCGCCCTGATCGATCGCCTAGGACGCGCCCTGCACGGTGATCTCAGAGATCTGGGTGCGGCTTTCGCCCCCGGTGTTGCCCATCGTGGAGATCCACACCAGCAGGTTCGACGTCGGCGACGCCGAGTCGGCCGTGATCTTGTTGGAACCGGGCTGCAGCGCCTTCGCCGGGGCCAACAGGGTGGTGTCCTCGAGGCGAGAGGGCTTGGGCGTCGAAGAGGAGCGCAGCTCCACTCGGGTCCCGGTGCTGGACACGTTCAGCGTGACCGTGCCGATCACGGTGGGCTTGGGCAGTTGCAGCATCAGCCCGACCCCGTTCTTGAAGTTCGGGAAGGGCACCGGGTCGGAGTAGGTGTCCGTCGACCAAGCCGTGGCCGGATTGCCGTCGATAGCCAGACCGGCATCCTGGGGCCGGTCTGCCTCGCCGCCGGGGGAGAACACCGTCACCTGCACCGGCTTCACGATGCCGCTGGGTCCGGAGGTGCCCGTCTGTGACGACGCCGACGGACTGCTCAAGCCCAGTTCGGTCTTGTCCAACCCGTTGACGTCGCCGAAGATCCGGTTGAGCACCGAGGCTAGCACCAGCAGGGCGACCAGGATGACGGCCCCGCCGATGCCCAGACCGATCAGCACCCGGCGGCGCCGCTCGGCGCGCGTCTCGGCGTCCGGTGGTGCCGGTGCCGGACGGGGCGCGGGTGCCTCGTCACCGACCGCACCCAACAACTCGGTCTGCTCGTGCAGGGCGGTGGCCTGCTGCAGCAGGTTCGACAGCGTCGACGCGCCGCGGATCCCGCCGTCGGGCTGGATCGCATGGCTGGCTGCCGCAGCGATCTGGAACGGGATGTCCGGGTTGATCGCGTCGGGTTTGACCGGGTTCCCGGTCTCGTCGCGGTCGGCGGGCTCCAGTCCCACGTCGGCGCCGGCGTCGGCCAACGGCCACCGGTTGACCAGCAGCGCATACAAAGTGGCGCCGATCCCGCGGATGTCGTCCTCGGGCTTGGTGTCCGGCAACGTGGCGGGGAAGGCCAGGGTGACGTCGCCGTCGATGCTGACCCGGACCCGGGCCGGGTGGTCGATCGACAGGGCCACGCCATTCTGGTGGGCGGATTCGGCCGCGGTGGCCAACGACCGGATCGCGCGGGCGGCACCGATCGGTGACGGCGCGGTACCGGCCACCTCCTGCAGCGAGGCGCCGCGCACCCATTCGGAGACCACCAGCCCGCCCGCACCCACGCGCACCACGTCAAGCACCCGGGCGATACCGGGCAGGGTGATCTGGCTGAGCCGCTGGGTACGCGACAGCACGCCGGTGAGCTGGTCATCGTCCATCGTCTGATTCGGGTCGACGAACGTCAGCGCGACTTGCCGATCCAGCGCCGTGTCCAGGGCCTGCCAGAACTGCAGCACCGAGGTGCCGCCGTGGCGTACCAGCAGCCGGTAGCGGCCGCCGGCAATGCTCAGCCCCGGTGTCAGCAAGCTGTCGTTGCCGGCTGACTCGGGGGTCTCGGCGGCCCGCTGAGACTGCTGCGGAGCAACGGTCCGCGACGCGGCCCGAGACCCGGCGCCCTCGGAAGGAATGTCGGCCACCTCCGCGCCTTTCGGTGTCCGGCCACCGGCGATGTGCGCCGGCGGCGTGTGCGCAGCGGGATCGTTCGGGACGTCCCCGCTGGCTGTGGGCAAACGGTTGTGCTCAGCGTACGGGACGCTCGTATCGGGAGATGCCGGGTTCGGCAGGCCGATCTGGGCTACGCCGGCACCGATTTTTCGGCGCACCGCGGCCAGGGCGGCGACCGCCTCGGGCACCTCGGCGCGAACCATGACCGCCCCGATGATGGGCAACATCACCAGCGTCATCACCAGTAGGCGCAGCATCGATCCCGCTGCGCCGTGGTCGGTCAGCAGTCGCAGGCCCAGCACTCGATCCAGCACCTCGGCGACCAGCCCGGCCAGCAGCGACGCCGTCAGCGTCACCAGCACGGTGCGGATCACGTCCGGTCCCAGCAGTCGGCCACTGATTGGACGCAGCGAGCGCCGCAGCAGCACGTGCCCGACGATCGCGCCCGCCAGAAAGCCCAGACCATTGGCCAGTCCGAGGTAGGCCGCCACCAGATCGGGGTTATCGGTCAGGTGCGGGGCTGCCACCGACGCGGCGATCTTCACCGCGGTGATCACCACGATGATGGCGATGGGAGTCCACGGTTGCTCCCGGGCGTAGAACACCCGCAGCTGCAACAGCACCATGGCGTAGGGGATCAACGTGAAGGCCGACATCGCCACCGCGGCGCCGAGGAACCCCGCGTCGACGTTGCCGAAGTTGCCGTAGGCGAACAGCGCGCTGCCGATCGCCGGGCCGCCCACGGTCATCAGCGCCACGATCGGAATGAGGGTGATCATCATCAGCCGCGTGGCCAGGGACAGGTCGGCCAGCACCGCGGGATCGTCGCCGGCGGCAGCGTTGCGGCTCAGCCGGGGCATCACCACGGTCAGCACCGTCACGCCGATCATGCCGAACGGCAGCTGCAGTAACAGCCAGGCGTAGTAGTAGATGGCCGGGCCGGACGCGGCGGCGGTGCTGGCGATCTGATTGGTCACCACCAGGCCGACCTGGCTGATCAAGACGTAGAGCACCATCGCCGAGGCCATCGTGCCGAAACGCTTGAGCCGGTCATCGATTCCCCACAGCGGGCGCAGGCTGATCCGCTCCCGCCGGATCGCCACCAGCAGAACGGCGGTCTGGGCGACGACGCCGGCCGTGGTGCCGAGGCCAAGTACCAGCAGCTTGGCGTTGCCCATCCGCACCGGGTCGACCGACAGTTCCCCCGGCACCAGCAGGTAGACCACCAGGGTGGCGATCGCGACGACGTTGTTGACCACCGGCGCCCAGGCAGGGGCCCCGAAGATGTTGCGGGTGTTCAGGATTGCCATGAACACCGAGGACAACCCGTAGCAGATCACCTGGGGCAGCAGCAGATAGGCGAACGCGATGGTCAGCGGCTCGTTGACCTGAGGGTCGCCGCCCAGCATCAACCGCACCAGCAGCGGTGCCGCCGCCACCGAGATGACGGTGGTGGCCAGCAGCAGGGCGGTGGCCAGCGTGACCAGCCGACGCACAAATGCGGCGCCGCCGTCGGCGTCGTCGCGTTCGGCTCGGGCCAGCACCGGTACGAAGATCGCGGTGAACGTCGCCTCCAGCACCAGGGCGGCGATCTGGTTCGGCAGCTGGTTGGCCACCGAGAAGGCGCTCGACAGTGCGGCCCCCAGGATCGCCGCCAACAGGACCACCCGGACGAACCCGGTGATGCGGCTGACCAGGGTCGCCAAAGCCATCCCCCAGGAGCGCGACACCACGGCGGCGTCGGTCAGCTCGGGGCGTGCGGGTTGCTGGGCCGGC
This sequence comes from Mycolicibacter virginiensis, assembly GCF_022374935.2. Classification (NCBI taxonomy): domain Bacteria; kingdom Bacillati; phylum Actinomycetota; class Actinomycetes; order Mycobacteriales; family Mycobacteriaceae; genus Mycobacterium; species Mycobacterium virginiense. The sequence goes on along the minus strand of NZ_CP092430.2, from coordinate 4,965,548 downwards.
GTGCTCACCGGTCTCCACCCGGGCTGGACGGGGGCGCGGGCAGGTCGGCCCGGTCGGGCTGGCCGCGGAATCGGTGCCAGAGCCGGCGCCCGGTCAGCACCGTCAGTGCCGCCGCTGCAGTCATGGTGATCAAGAACAGCACCATGCCGTAGGCGTTGGAATGCACCGACAATCGGACGGATTCACCCAGTGGCAGACCGTCGGGGGTTTGCAGCGCGGCGTCGACGACGAAGTGCTGGTTGACGCGTACCTCGACCGGAACCCGCAGCGGCAGAAACCCCGGCGGCAACTCCAACTCCCCGACATCGGTCACCGTCATTCCGGGTGGGGCGTCGACGTGCAGCCGCACCCGGATCGGTACCGCTAGGTCGTTGCGCAGCGCCAGTGGCAGCGGGCTGTGCTCGGTGGCCAGCGTGTAGGAGTCGGCGGGGTTGACGATGGTGACCGCGCCGATCAGGTCGGTGACGGTGTCGCCGATGATGGCCAGATGCTGCGCCGCCAGGCCGTTGCGGACATCGATCGGCTCGGACTGGGTCAATGCGCGCAGCATCCCTTCGGCGAGCGGCGCGGTGTACTGGTCACCGGTCAGGCCGGTGCGGGCGTCGGTGGTCAACGCCGAGGTCAAGCCCGACAGCCGGCTGATGTCGTTGGCTACCGCGCCGATCACGTCCGGACTGAAACCACCTGCCGGCTGTTGGGTCGGCAGCGGATGCTCGGGAAGGGCCGTCACGTTGCGCGCGTCGGCGATCACCGCGGTCAGTGGCCGGGCCACGGCCAGCCCGGAGCGCAGCGCGGTGGCCAAGGTGGTCAGCACGGACTGGGCGTCGTCGGCGCGGGGCTTCCAGTAGGCCGGCGGCATCAGAATCTCGTCGCGTAGCGCGCCGGGGCTCTCCGGGGATTCCAGTCCGCGCCACAACATGGAGCCCAGGGCGTCCTGGCGACGGGCCAGCGCCGAATCGTGACGAAGCCGGACGGCCAATGAGGAGTCCTGGTAGCTGGGCGCGACCGGATCGGTGCCCATCGCCGCAAGCGCGGCGCCGACGGCGGGGTCATACGGCACGGCCACCAGCTGTGGGGACACCCGCCGCGGGGTGACGTCGGCGGTGGCCGAGGCGCCGGACGCGGAATCCTGCGCCGCACAGTCGCCGGCGGTGATCACCACCGCGCCGCCCTGGGCACTGATCAGGTCCGCGGCGCCAGCCGTGAGCCGGCCATCGCCGAGCAGGATCACACCACGGGTCGAGCTCACCTCAAGGATGCGGTCGACGATGTCGGCGGGTTTGTGCAGCGCGATCTCGTCGAGCCGCCCGTCGCCCACCCGCGCGAGTGCGTCCAGGTCGGTCTGCGCGTAGGGGGTCGCCGTGACGCAGGTGTGGTGTGCCAACCGCCGCAGTCGTTCCAGCCAGGTCCGGGCTGCGTCGCGCCCGGTGCCCGGATGCGAGGTAGCACTCTCGGGGGAGTCGGCGACGACGTAGCCGTTGGTCATCGCGTTGACGGTGACCACCAGGTCGGGGTCGACGGCCAGGCACAGAGCTTGGTTGACCACTCCGTTGGCGTCGACCGCGGGGCTGGTGGCGAACTCGGCGGCGGACAGCAGCGCATCGAGGCGCCCCCCGGGGGCCAGCGATGTGGCCAGGTCGTCGTCGGTGAGCCGTACCGGCAGGGTGCCGCCGGGTGCGCCGGGGGTCAGCCGGGGCCGATCGGCCAGCGGCCAGAACATGGTGAGCCGCACCGGTTGGGAGATGTCGGGTGCGATGGCGCTGGCCGAAAGTTCGGAGTCCGCGTCGGGCTTGGGCAGGCCGGTCACCGGGAGCAGGAAGCGGGCGTCGTCGAGCCGGGTCGGCTCGCCGTAGTCGGGTGTGCCGTTCACGTTGACCAGCACCGGATAGATGCCGGGGTGGTCAATGTTCAAGGCCGGCTGGCTCGCCGAGCGCAGCGGCGCCGACAGCGTGAAGCGGGCTTCCTGACCGCGCTGCAGCTCGGCCGCCACCGTGCTGAACGTGCCTACCGCGCGGTACTGGTCGTTGGCTCCGCTGAGGTTGGTGCGCAGCCCGGCAGAGGAGGCGACCGCGCCGGCCTGTTCGAGGCGCACCATCACATCGCGGACCGGGCGGTCGCCCACATTGCTCACCGTGCCGGCGACCGTGACGAGCGGGACGCTGGAGGTGGTGACGACCTCAGGGGTGACGCGGTCGATGCGGATCTGGACGAACGGCGCCACATCGGGTTCACCGGCGGGAACATGCGGCGCGGCGCCGCCGAGCGCCGTGCCGAGGGTCATCAGGAGGGCGGCCACCACCGCCGGGAGGGCCGCCAATCGCCTCGGCGAGCGACCCCCACCGCTTCGTCGCGTGCGGGTCACGGGTCCAGCCTGCGACCGTTCTTCGGGTCCGGCGAGTTCTCGCCTGCGCGAGTACGGCGGGCGCGGGAATGCGTCTGCTGGCGCCGCCAGGGTGCGGTCACCGGCAGGGGCGGCAGGGCGGCCGGTCCGTCGGCCTGCAACCGGTCGATCAACTCGTCGGCGACCAGTGCCAACCGTCGCTCGTCGGCGTACGCCAAGCGGGACGGCAGTTCCCGGATCGGCACCCACGCCACTTCGGCGACCTCGACATCGTCGTCGCACAGCTCTCCACTGGAGAACCGCATCAGATAGTGGTGCACGGTCTTGTGCACCCGGCGACCGTCGGTGACGAACCAGTAGTCGATGCTGCCCAGCGCGGCCAGCACGCTGCCCTGTACGCCGGTTTCTTCGGCGACCTCGCGGATCGCGGTCTGCTCGGCGGTCTCACCGACTTCGATATGTCCCTTGGGCAGTGACCACAACATCCTGCCGCGTCGGTCGACCCGGCCGATCAGCGCCGCGACCTGCTCTTCGCGCGGGCCGTCGATGCCGTCGACGACCAGCCCGCCCGCGGAGGTCTCGTGCACGGTGCGCAACCGATCCGGTCCGTGCCGCGCGGTGCGGGGCCGCCGCTGGGCCGCCCGCGAAGGGGTCGCGGTCGGGCTGGGGCCGGCTTCGGTAGCAGGGGATTCGGCATGGTTGATTTTCGGACCAGACGTGCGTCGACCACGACGCCGCCTGCGGCGCCGTCCCGAATTGGCTTCTCCGCCGTCGGCCGACACCCATGCGATAGTAGCTGGCACGCTCGGGCCGACCGGCCTCCCTCGCCGGTGACCCGCGGGGCCCGGTTTCGCCGTGTTGAGTCCGCCGAGTGTGCGGAATAGTCGGCGCGGCCCGCGGAAAACCTACGAAACCGCCCACTCGGCCGCGGGACAGCCCGCTTCGCCCGGCTTCGCCGTCCTCGCGACCACCGCGGTGCTGGTGGCGGTGGCCCGCTTCGCCCGGCTTCGCCGTCCTCGCGACCACCGCGGTGCTGGTGGCGGTGGCCCGCTTCGCCCGGCTTCGCCGTCCTCGCGACCACCGCTAAGCTCATCGAACGTGCCCGAAGCCCATCAAGACGCTGACCTGCTGACCACGGCGGCCGTCGCGCTGAATCGGCACGGCGAGTTGCTGCGCAGCCTCGGCGCGATGTTCACCGAAGCCGGTCAGGAGATCTACCTGGTCGGCGGATCGGTCCGCGACGCGCTGTTGGGCCGGCCGAGCCCGGATCTGGATTTCACCACCGACGCGCGCCCCGAGCAGGTGCAGCGCATTCTGCGGGGCCGCACCGAAGCGATGTGGGACACCGGCATCGAGTTCGGCACGGTGGGCGCAACGCTGGTCGGGCAACGCGTGGAGATCACCACCTTCCGGGCCGACAAGTATGACCAGGTGTCCCGCAATCCCGAAGTGCGCTTCGGGGATTCGCTCGACGAGGATCTGGTGCGCCGCGACTTCACCGCCAACGCGATGGCGGTCCGCATCACCGCGGCCGGGCCGGGGGAGTTCCTCGACCCGCTGGGCGGGCTGGCGGCGTTGCGGGAGGGTGTGCTCGATACGCCGACCGCACCGCAGGTTTCTTTCGGCGACGACCCGCTCCGGATGTTGCGCGCCGCCCGGTTTGTTTCGCAGCTCGGCTTCACGGTGGCGCCGCGGGTGCGCGCCGCGATCGAGGACATGGCGCCAGAGCTCGCTCGCATCACCGCGGAACGCGTGGCCGCCGAATTGGACAAGCTGCTGGTGGGCGCCGACCCGGTAGCCGGCCTGGATCTGATGGTGGCCACCGGGATGGGCGATGTGGTGCTGCCCGAGGTGGGCGGCATGCGGATGGCGATCGACGAGCATCACCAGCACAAGGACGTCTACCAGCATTCGCTGACCGTGCTGCGGCAGGCGATCGACCTGGAGGATGACGGCCCCGACCTGGTTCTGCGCTGGGCGGCGTTGCTGCACGACATCGGCAAGCCCGCCACCCGCCGGCACGAAACTGACGGAGGCGTGAGCTTCCACCACCACGAGGTGGTGGGCGCGAAGATGGCCCGGAAACGGATGCGCGCGCTGCGCTACTCCAAGCAGATGGTCGACGACGTGTCCCAGCTGGTCTACCTGCACCTGCGGTTCCACGGCTACGGCGACGGCAAGTGGACCGACTCGGCGGTGCGGCGCTACGTCACCGATGCGGGGCCGCTGCTGGGACGGCTGCACAAGCTGGTCCGGGCCGATTGCACCACCCGCAACAAGCGGCGTGCGGCGCGCCTGCAGGCCAGCTACGACCAGCTCGAAGAGCGGATCGCAGTTCTGGCCGAGCAGGAAGACCTGCAGCGGGTGCGGCCGGACCTCGACGGCAACGAGATCATGGCGCTGCTCGACATCCCGGCGGGACCGCAGGTAGGCCGCGCGTGGAGCTATCTCAAGGAGCTGCGGTTGGAGCGCGGGCCGCTGACGCGCGAGGAGGCGACGGCCGAGTTGCTGTCGTGGTGGCAGAACCAGGGGAACCGCTAGCGGGATCTGCGCGTCTGAGCAGGGTATGGACTACTGCCTGGGCGACGGTGACGGCGCGGCCACGATGTGGACCGGCGCTGCGGACTTGGATCTTGACGGGGACGGGGTGGCCGACGCCATCAGCCTCGATTTCGACGGCGACGGACTGCGCGACGACGCGCTAGTGGATCTCGACGGCGACGGCGTAGCCGACCACCTTCTGCTGGACCTCGACGACGACGGCACCCCGGAGGCCTCCTTCATCGACGACGGCTCCGGCAGCTGGGGACACGGCGCCATGGCGGGCTCGGCGGATCGATCGGGCGGGCTGCGCTGGCTGGGTCTCGACGACGTCGAGCACACCGGCGGTCCGCTGGTGGATTTCGACGGCGACGGGCGGGTCAATGACCGGCTGCTGGACTCCGACGGCGACGGGCGGGCTGATCGGGTGCTGATCGGCAGTGAGCCGGGCCGCTACGGCGCGGCCTACGTCGACACCGACGGCGACGGGCGGTGGAACGTCAAGCTCACCGACGCCGATGGTGACGGCGCCGCCGACGGCGCCACCGTTTTGTGAACTGCCGGGCATCTAGGGGTATCGAAGAACGGCGAAGCCGGAAATACTGAACCCGGCGACATCTTTGCCTCGGGTAGGACACCCCACGGGGGAGGCACCAATGATGAAGATGTGGGTGGGCGCCCTGCTGGGGGCACCGCTGGTGGCCGCCCCGACGATGATCGGAGCGGCCAGTGGCGCGGGCCTCGCCGCTGGTGATCACCGGATCCTGGAGTACGGCCTGGCCGCAGAAGCCCTGGTCATGATCCCGGCGATGAACCAGGCTTGGCTCGACCTGAGCAAAGACCTCTACCTGGTGCCGAACGGGTTCGACCCCGACGGAACGGCGACGTTTCTACAAGTGCCGGAGACCAACGATCTGAACGCCAGCATCAGCGGGGCCACCCAGATTCTGACTGACGCGATCGCACAGCGATGGAGCGACGGCGCGTTCAGTTCCGAAGACCCGCTGTACGTCTTCGGTTACTCGCAGTCCAATGTCGCGGCGGGGCTGGCGGCGGAACAACTCCATCAGCAGTATCCCGACATACCTTTGGACGCACTGCATTTCGTGATGGTCGGTGACAGTGCCGCGGACGGCGGATTCCTGAGCGGATTCATGGCGACATTGCTGCAAGGGCTACCGGAGTCGTGGCATGACGACGTGATCAACATGGTCTATCAGTTCGCCGAGATGATGCACATTGATTCGGTGATCGGCCTGGTGACCCCGAGTGATCTGTACACGACAGACATCTACTCCCTCTCCAGCGACGGCTTCGCGAACTGGGATAACGGCCAGCAGATGGCCGGCATGTTCAGCGACCACCTGGCATACCTGGGGCTGACTCCAGCGGAGATCGCCAGCGCGACCGATGAGGTGATCGGAAACGCGACGTACCACATGATCGACTCCGCCAACGTGAACATGTTCCAGGCGTTGCTGAATTCGCTCGACATGATCATCGGCGGGGTCCTGGCCTGGTTCTGAGGCGCTCAGCGCCCCCGGCTCGGGTTATTCGGCTCCGGCTCTCTTCGCGCAAGCGCTCAGCGCCCCCGGCCGGGAGGCCCCGCGAAGGCTTGGGCGATCTCCAACCAACGCTGCGCGTCGTCGCCGTGGGCGGTGACGTCCAGGTCGGCCAGCGCACGCCGCTGCGTCACCAAAAAGCAGAAGTCCTCGGCGGATCCGGTCACCCGCTGTGCGGCGTTCACCGGGCCCCATGCCCACACTCCGCCCTCGGGCGCGTGAAGTTCCACGTGAAACGGTTCGGCCGGCGGGGTCAGATTGTGCACGGTGAAGGCGAAGTCCCGGGTCCGCACCCCCAGGTGGGCGATCGACCGCAACCGCGCCGTGGGACGCCGCCGCACCCCGAGCGCGTCGGCCACGTCCAGGCCGTGCGCCCAGGTCTCCATCAGCCGAGCTGTGGCCATCGAGGCGGCGCTCATCGGCGGGCCGAACCACGGCAGCTTGCGGCCGTCAGCCACACCGAGCAACTCTTGGTGCAGTTTCGCGCGGGTAGAGCGCCAGTCGGCCAACAGCTCGGCCGGCGGCAGCTGGGCCAGTTCGGCGGCGGCGGCGTCGACGAATCCGGCCGGATCTTTCATCGCGTCGGTGAGTGCGGCAGCAAAACCCGCCTCGTCGGTGATGGCGGTCAGCGACACCCGATCGGTCCACAGCAGATGCCCGATCTGATGGGCGATCGACCAGCCCGCCGCCGGCGTGGGCGTGCCCCACTGACTGTCGGCGAGCGGGGATACCAGGGCGTCGAGCTCGTCGCTTTCGGCGCTCAGGTCCGCGACGATCGATTCAGTTTCGGCCATGCTCGTACTTTAAGCTCACCGGTTCGCGCCGCCGCCCGATGAACGCGTGACCGGCCAAACCGACCAGATACAGCAGGGTGCCGGCCACAATCAGCGACGGCGCCTGCCCGTCGGGGGGAATCAGTGCTGCGGCGCCGGCCACAGCGGCGATGAATGACACCCAGAACAGCGAATCCTGTACCGCAAAGACGTGTCCGCGCAGGGCGTCGTCGACGTCGATCTGCATGGCCGTGTCGGCGCAGAGCTTGACCACCTGCCCGGCGACTCCAAGCAGGAATCCGCACAACACCAGCACCGGTAGGTACAGCCCGACGGCAGCCAGTTGGATGACCGCGGCCGCCCCCAGGGCGCCGTTGGTGGTGGCGTAGCGGCCCCAGCGGTGCACCGCGGGCGGGGTCAGCACCGTGGCCAGAAATGACCCGGCGCCGGCCGAGGCGACGAACAACGCCGTGGTGCCCAGGCCGGACACCGTGTGCTCGCCGACGTGCCGCACCAGTACCAGCACCACCAGCGTGTTGATGCCGAAGGCCATTCGGTGCGCGGCCAGTCCGGACAGGGTGGCGGCCACCGTAGGCCGGTCGCGCACCGTCCGGATGCCGTGCATCCAGCCTGTCGTCACCGCATAGAGCACCGAGCCGTGGATCGCCCGCTTGGTGTCGTCCGGACCGAGCACGTGGGCTTCGAAGCGCAGCGAGAGCACCAGGGCGATCGCGACCGGGATGGCTACGGCCGCGATGATCGACGCCGCACCGCGGTCGTCGGCACCGATCAGCCAGCGCGGCAGCAGCATGAAGTTGGCGCCCAAAAAGGCGGCCACCGCACCGACGGCGATCGCCACGGCGTTCATCGTCACGACCTGCTCGCGCGGCACCACGTGGGGCAGCGCCGCCGACAGCCCGGAGGCGATGAACCGGGTGAACCCGTTGGCGATCAGCGCCGCGCACAGCACCGGCAGATCACCGGCGCCGACAGCCAGCAGCGCGGCGATCCCGAGCACCAGCACCAGCCGGGCGAGGTTGGCCACCACCATCACCAGGCGTCGATCCCAGCGGTCCAGCAGCGCGCCGGCGAACGGCCCCAGCACCGAATACGGCAGGAACAGCACGGCGAACGCGCCCGCGATCGCCCAAGGGGAGGCGGCCCGGTCCGGGTTGAACAGCAGCGCTCCGGCCAGCCCGGCTTGGAACAGGCCGTCGCCGAATTGGCTGGCGGCCCGCAGTTCCAGCAGTCTGCGGAACTCCGGCAGCCCGCGCGCCGACCGCCATAGTGTCGCGGGTGCGCGGTTATCCACCACAGAACCTCTTCCAGAGTCGGGCGGCGGCGCGGCCGGCCCCAAACCAGCCTACAAATATTGCGGGTCGGCCGATGTTCGGCACAGCTCAACACGGATGACGGCGGCGGGTGTCATGATGGAAAAATGGCCCAACCCGAAGATCCCGAGGACTATGTCGCGCCCGCTGCGCATCGGGTACGGGCTGGCACGCTGCTGTTGGCCAACACCGATCTGCTCGAACCCACGTTTCGCCGCACGGTGATCTACGTGGTCGAGCACAACGACGGTGGAACCTTGGGCGTGGTGCTCAACCGCCCCAGTGAAACCGCTGTCTACAACGTGCTGCCGCAGTGGTCCGAGCTGGCCGCCAAGCCCAAAACGATGTTCATCGGCGGCCCGGTCAAACGCGATGCCGCCCTGTGCGTCGGGCTGTTGCGGGTCGGCGCCGAACCCCACGGTGTGCCCGGACTGCGGCACATCGACGGTCGGCTGGTGATGGTCGATCTCGATGCCGATCCCGAGACCATTGCGCCGCATGTGGAGGGTGTACGGATCTTCGCCGGCTATGCCGGTTGGACCATCGGCCAGCTCGAGGGCGAGATCGAGCGCGATGATTGGATCGTGCTCTCTGCGCTGCCGTCGGATGTGATGGTGCCGCCGCGAGTCGACCTGTGGGGACGAGCGCTGCGTCGACAGCCCTGGCCCACCGCGCTGTTGGCCACCCACCCGATCGACATCAGCCGCAACTGAGCCGGCGGCCAGCTCCGCCCGAGGCGTCTTACCCGCAGCCGCAGCCGCTGCCGCACCCGGAGGCCGGCTCCGGCGGCGCGGGTTCTCCGCAACCGCAGCCCGCTCCGCAACCCGCCTCCTCGACGGGCGCACTGTCGCCGCAGCCGCAGCCCGAGGCGCAACAGCCGGCGTCGGCTGCCGCGTTGGCCTGAGCCGACAGGCGTGCCGCGTAGCGGGCGCCCTGCCAGGCTCCGGCGGCCAGCGTGGCGAGTGCCCCGGTGATCGAGATGATCAGCGCCAGCAGTGCCATCGACGACGGGCCGGCCAGCACCAGCACGCCACCCGCGCCCAGGATCACCCCGACGGCGATCTGGGCGGGCGCGACAGCCCGCAGCACCAACTGTTCGGGGTCACCGGTGAGTGGGCGCACCAGGGTCCGCACACCGAAGACCAGCGACACCAACGCCGCAACCAGGCACAAGACACCCATGATCAGCATGGGTCCACCATACGAGCCGGGCGGTTAACCCGTGGTGCCCACCTGGTGGCGGATGACGCCGGACTCCACCGGAGGGTGGGGGGCATCGAGCGGCGGCGGCGCGGTGCCCACCTGGTGGCGCACCGTGCCTGATTGCACCGGACCGCTGGGGGCGGGCGGCGGCGGGTTGGTACCGGGCCGCTCGACCCGGAACCCGTTGATGATCCCGTCGGTCGCCGGAGCCGTGCCGATCGCGCGACCGGCACCGGTGGTCACGGTCAGCGACACCAGGTAGGACGTGTCGTCGGTCGGCACGATCACGTGGCGCCGCGACGTGTTCAGCGTCATGTCGGCGTCGCGGTAGGTCCCCTCGATGATCGACGAGGGGAACCCGTTGAAGTCGTTCAGCGAGGCGTTGGTGGTCTGCCAGGCCATCAGTGTCTGGCTGTCGACGAACCCGTGTGTGATCGCTTCCTTCGGGTCGAACTGGCCGTCCAGCCGGTAGACCACGACCTGGGCGTTGGGGGTGTAAAGCGACCCGCTGCGGCGGTCGGCGATCACGGCGAACGCGTCAGGGACGTTGGGGTCGGGCACGTGGGACCAGCCCGCCGGCATCGGCAAGGTGATGTTGAACGCGTTGAACCCGGCGGGCTGTTGCGGTTGCAACTGCACCTTCTTGGCCGCGAAGTAGTCACGCAGGGTGCCCGAGGTCGCCGGCACGAGACCACTCGGCGGCGCTACCGCCGCCGGGGCCCCGGGTACGCCCGCCGGTGGCGGGAGCGCGGGCACCGGAGCCGCCGGGCGCGGGGCCGACGCGAGCGGCCCGGTTACCGGCACCGCTGCCGGCTGGGCGGCGGGGCCGTAGGGGTTCGGCTGTGCCGGGACCAGCGGCTCGGCCGCCACGGCGGGGATACCGGCCAAGCCCGCCGCCATGACAGCGGCGCAGCCGAAGAGGAGTCGCCAACGGTGCGCGGTGTTCGTCATCTCCAGGGTCCTTCCGGGGCGGGCCGGGTAGTGATGCCCTGGCCGTGAAATGACGGTAGCCACGCGCCGACAGCGTCGCCAGGGCTGCAACCGACCTGGAACGAACCCCTCACCGGGTCGCAATCCAACTGATACCAAGCTGTGGCGATCAGACCGAAAAGCGCCGCCGTTTACCCTGTTGAGGTGAACGAAGCCCCGACCACTCAGGTACCCGGCGACCCGCTTGAACCCAGCGACCAGGCGCCCCGGCACCGCTACAACGCGACGCTGGCCGGGCGTATCGAAGACACCTGGCAGCACTACTGGGAGCAGGCGGGCACCTTCAACGTCGCCAACCCGGTCGGTTCGCTCGCGCCGACCGACGGTTCGACCGTTCCCGACGACAAGATGTTCGTCCAGGACATGTTCCCCTACCCGTCCGGGGACGGCCTGCACGTCGGGCACCCGCTCGGCTATATCGCCACCGACGTCTACGCCCGCTACTTCCGGATGACCGGCCACAATGTGCTGCACGCCCTGGGCTTCGACGCGTTCGGTCTGCCCGCCGAGCAGTACGCCGTGCAGACCGGCACCCACCCGCGGATCCGTACCGAGGCAAATGTCGAGAACTTCCGCCGGCAGCTACGGCGCCTCGGCCTGGGTCACGACAGCCGGCGTAGCTTCTCCACCACCGACGTCGACTTCTACAAGTGGACGCAATGGATCTTCCTGCAGATCTACAACGCCTGGTTCGACCCGACTGCGAACAAGGCGCGCCCGATCTCCGAGCTGGTCGCCGAATTCGACGCGCGCGCACGCACTCTCGACGACGGCCGGGACTGGGCGCAACTGTCGGCCGGTGAGCGTGCCGACGTCATCGACGGCCACCGACTGGTCTACCGCACGGACTCGATGGTCAACTGGTGTCCGGGGCTGGGCACCGTGTTGGCCAACGAAGAGGTCACCGCTGATGGGCGAAGCGACCGCGGCAATTTCCCGGTGTTCCGGAAGCGGTTGCGGCAGTGGATGATGCGGATCACCGCGTACTCCGATCGGCTGCTCGACGATCTCGAACTGCTGGACTGGCCGGAGAAGGTCAAGACCATGCAGCGCAACTGGATCGGGCGCTCCACCGGTGCGGCGGCGTTGTTCGGCGCGGCCACCACCGACGGTTCAGCAGTGGACATCGAGGTATTCACCACGCGCCCGGACACGCTCTTCGGTGCCACCTACCTGGTGCTCGCCCCCGAGCACGAGCTGGTCGACCGACTGACCGTCGACGCGTGGCCGGACGGGGTGGACGGGCGCTGGACATTCGGAGCAGCCACCCCGACAGCTGCCGTCGCCGACTATCGCAAGGCGATCGCGGCGAAGTCGGACCTGGAGCGCCAGGAGAACAAGACCAAAACCGGTGTGTTCCTGGGCAGTTACGCCACCAATCCCGCCAATGGCCAGCAGGTGCCGATCTTCATCGCCGACTACGTGCTGGCCGGCTACGGCACCGGTGCCATCATGGCGGTTCCCGGGCACGACCAGCGCGACTGGGAGTTCGCCGCCGAGTTCGGCCTACCGGTAATCGAAGTCATTTCCGGCGGCGATATCTCAGAATCCGCATACGCCGGCGACGGCACCCTGGTCAATTCCGGTCCGCTGGACGGCATGGCGGTCGGTGACGCCAAGAAGGCGATGACGCAACAGCTGGAGGCCCAAGGCCGCGGCTGGGCGCGCATCGAATACAAGTTGCGGGACTGGCTTTTCGCCCGGCAGCGGTACTGGGGCGAACCGTTCCCGATCGTCTTCGATGCCGACGGTCGTGCGCACCCGCTGGACGCGGCGGCACTGCCGGTCGAGCTGCCCGACGTCGCCGACTACTCACCGGTGCTGTTCGACCCGGACGACGCGTCGAGCGAACCCTCGCCGCCACTGGCCAAGGCGACCGAATGGGTGCATGTCGAGCTGGACCTCGGCGACGGACTGCGGTCCTACACCCGTGACACCAATGTCATGCCGCAATGGGCCGGAAGTTCCTGGTACGAGTTGCGTTACACCGACCCGCACAACGCCGAACGCTTCTGCGCGCCGGAGAATGAGGCCTACTGGATGGGGCCCCGGCCCGCCGAGCACGGGCCCAATGACCCGGGCGGCGTGGACCTCTACGTCGGCGGCGCCGAGCACGCGGTGCTGCACCTGCTGTACTGCCGTTTCTGGCACAAGGTGCTCTACGACCTCGGGCACGTCAGCTCGCGCGAGCCCTACCGCCGGTTGGTCAACCAGGGCTACATCCAGGCTGCCGCCTACACCGATGCCCGCGGGTCTTACGTGCCGGCCGCCGAAGTCACCGAACGCGACGGAAAGTTCTACCTCCCGGGCGCCGACGGAGACACGGAAGTCTTCGCCGAGTACGGCAAAATGGGTAAGAGCCTGAAGAATTCGGTATCTCCCGACGAGATCTGCGACAGCTACGGCGCCGACACGCTGCGGGTCTACGAGATGTCGATGGGTCCGCTGGACATGTCGCGGCCGTGGGCCACCAAGGACGTGGTCGGCGCACATCGCTTCCTGCAGCGGGTATGGCGGCTGGTTGTCGACGAGGAGACGGGCGAGACCCGGGTGCTCGACGGCGAACCGGACACCGAGACCCTGCGACTGCTGCACCGCACCATCGTGGGGGTGTCGGAAGACTATGCGGCACTGCGCAACAACACCGCGGCTGCCAAGCTGATCGAGTACACCAACCACCTGACCAAGGAGCATCGCGAAGGGGTTCCGCGCTCGGCCGTCGAGCCGCTGGCGCTGTTGCTCGCACCGCTGGCTCCGCACCTGGCCGAGGAACTGTGGCGGCGACTCGGCCACGATTCCTCGCTGGCGCACGGACCGTTCCCGGTGGCGGACCCGGCCTACCTGGTGACCGACACCGTCGACTATCCGGTACAGGTCAACGGAAAGAAGCGCGGACTGGTCACGGTGCCCACCGATGCCGATGGCGACGCGATCAAGGCCGCTGCCCTGGCCGACGAGAAGGTGCAGGCATTCCTGTCCGGTGCCACCCCGAAGAAGGTGATCGTGGTGCCCGGCCGATTGGTGAATCTGGTGGTGTGACAACGATGCCGGTGCTGCGGAACTTAATGACGCCATTCGTCCTGTGGTGGCGGTACTGGCCGCAGCTGGCAGCGTGTTACCTCGCCGGACTGGTGGTCCGCCGGGTGGTTATCGCCGCGGCCGCCTGGGCTGGCCACAGCAATCCGTTGTGGGCGGCACTGATCATGCCCGGCGCCGGCCTGGCGCAGCTGGGTTCCTACGTGGCGATGTTCCTGGTGCTGCGCCACGGGCTCCCCGAGGTGGCCGCACTGCCGCGCCGGTCGCTGCGCAGCATCGACCTGTTCACCACCGTGATCGTGCCGTTCTTCGCCATCTATCTGGCCTGGCAGATGTTCAAGGAAGACTGGCTGGCCTATCAACGTCTGGCGCTCAATTACCGGGTGGCCGACGCGATGAGCGGGATCAACACCGAGATGCTGCCCATCTCCCGAACCACCTGGGTGGTGGTTGCTGGTGCCCTGGTGGCCCGTTACGTGTTAGGGCACTTCAGTAGTCGGCTGCCGACAGCGCTGATCGCGCTGCGGGTCTATATCGACGCGCTGTGGGTGTTCCTGGTGCTGACCTTCTCGCTGGCGGCGGGCATCACCGTGTTGATCAAACCCGGCGATTGGATCAGCCATCGTCGGCTTGTGGTGTGGTTCAACACGGTTCGTGCGGACGCTTTCTCGCACGTTCAGCCCCTGCAGACAGCGTGGCAGGGGTTCATGTGGCTGGTGCGGACGGTGTTCGGGGGTGCGGCCGTACCGCTGATGTGGCTGGCCGCGGCCGGAATCGTCTATGGGGTGTCCGCCCAGATCGATTGGCCGACCATCCTGCGGCGGGCCGGCTCGCGGGGAGAGACGGCGGCCGGGGTCACCGAGCGCTGGCAACAGACACCCGAACAGCTACGGTCGCGGGCCACGGAGTACGCCAAGTCCAAGACCGGCCGGTTCGGCCCGATTGTCGATGCGGCCCGGCTGATCCTGCACGGCGGTGTGGTGGGCCTGTCTGCTTACGTATTGGCGTATCTGGTGTTGGCGTGGCTGGACATGCGGGGCAGCTTCTACCGCACTCAGCTGACCGAGGGCTACCTGTACCGGGGGATGGCCAAGGTTCTCGGACCGCACGGCCCGGAGTTCTGGTCGGCGTTCGGCGGCACTATGAGCCTGGCCTCGCAGCTGATCGTTCAGCCGTTGCGGATCGCCCTGGTCGCGGCGATGTTCGCTTACTGCGTGCGCCGGGCCAACCTGGCCACCGTCACCACCGTCACGGGAGGCCCGGGCTCACAAGGTGATTCGCAGCATGATGCCGCCGTCGGTGTTGATCAGGTCGACCGCGGTGGGCACGGCGTCCGACGGCAGCAGGAAACTCAGTTGCAGCGGCCCCGGTTTGGTGCACCGGTCGGTGGCGTCGCCGACCAATGGCGCCGCGTTTCCGATGGCGGCGGTCTGCCAGCGACGCCGCCCGTCGGTGATGACCGCGGTGCATTCCCCGGCGAGGGGCGTTCCGGTCCGCTCGACGGTGACCACGGTTAGCGCCGTGTGGGCCGGCAGGGTAGTCGTGGGCGCGTGCGGCACCGCGTTGAGGTGGCGGATCGAGCCCAACCGCCAGGTCTGCCCGTAGGCGGTCACACTGTCGGCCTTGGTGACCAGCACGGCCGGAGTGACGCGGGCGCGGTAAGCCGACCAATCGGGGTACAACTCGGTGATCCCGAGGACGGCCGCGGCGACCGCGGCCACCGCGAGTCCGATCACGTTGCGCTGCCAGAGGCGAAGCGTGCGGTCGCTCATCCGGCCACCTCCGGCGCCACCACCAGAACTGTGCCGGAGATGGATTCCAGGTGACCGCGCAGGTTGATCACCAACCGGTCATCCAGGCGGTCGTCGAGGCCGGGCCACACGTGCAGCTCGAACGGGTCGGCGCCGGGCGGGTCGAACAGCTCGGGTGGCACGTCGAAGACCCAGGCGCCGCGCTGGGTGATCCCCGGATCGGCTCGATAGCCCAGCGTGTAGCTGGGGAACCGATCGGACGGCCGGTAGGTGTTGGGGCCCACTCGAAGTTCGACGCTGGGCATCGCCGTCCGTTCTGTCGCCGACACTCTGGCGCGCACCACCACCCACGCCCCAGCGGCGGTCACCGGTGGCGGGTTCGCCCACCGCGCCGAACCCTGTACCTCCCTCGTCAGCTGTACGCCGTCGACGGTGACCGTCAGCGAACGCCCAGTGGTCTCAACGCCGAACCGGCCGGGGACGTCGAACGGTCCGTAGACGCGAGTGCTGTCGGGCAGGTGTTGCCAAAGCAGCGCCGCAGCCACCAGGATCGGCGCGGCGGCCAGGGCAGCGGTCAGTCCCGGGCGGGATCGCCGGATCGGTGCGCTCATTTCACGGTCACCGGCAGGGTGATCTCGGCGTAGTCGCCTCCGCTGTCCACCCAGTCCCGGCCGTAGGTGACCAGCAACTCGGTGAAGCGTTTCTGCGTGACCCGCAACGTCACGGAGAGGTCCGGATGAATCGCACTGTCGGGAATGCGCCACACGAACACGAGCTGCTCTTCGAGGCCCGGCCCCAACTGGGTGATGGGGGAGCCGTCGACCATCCGAAACACCCCGACCGAGGTGCTTTGCGGCTGCTCACGCAGCTGCAGTTCGCCGATCAGCCGGCCGGGAATGGTACCGTCGTTGCGGACCGTGCTCACCACACCCAGATAGCGATGGCCGGGTTGGGCCGGTGCGACGATCCGCCGACCGGCGCGCAGCTCGTTGACCACTGAAGCGCGGGCGATGGTCAAGGTGAACTTACCATCGCTGTGCGCTTCGTCGACCGCAAACACGCTGGGGCCGGCATCCACCGTGTCCAGCCCGCCGAACAGGCCGGCAACGGCCAGGATCACCCCGGCGGTGAATGTCCGCAGTTGACGCAACTTGCGCCGCTTGAGCTCTCCGCGCAGCCAGGGGACCAGCGCTGAGATACGTTGCGTGACTTTGTTCGGGGCCATGGATCCTTCAGCAGCCGCGCGGATCAGGCGCGTACGCCGGCGACCTGACTGGTGATGCGTTCGGCGATGGTGGCCGCGGCGGGTCCGCCGTTGCCGTACTGACACACCTTGATGCTGTAAAGCACATTGCGGGTCACCCCGGCGACGTCCGAGCAGCTGTAGCCGATCGGTTGCTGGTCGGACAGCTGGTCCTCCACCCACCGTGCCGAGGTCGGGGCCACCGTCTGAATCCTGAACCGCCACTGGGCGTCCGTGTTGTCCTTGATGGAGGCGATGACCCCGTTGCACTTGGCCATCGCGGCCTTGCTGAACACCTTCTGGAAGGTCTGCGTAGCCGTGGCGGCGTCGGCGTAGGTCGCCACCCGCTGCTGGACGGTGAACTCCCAGTTCTCGGCGTCGTCGCGGTCGGCGCGGAACCGGTAACCGGTGTAGTCGCGGCCGAAAGTTTCGACGTCGGGGCCGGTCAGCATGGCGCACGCCGAGTGCTCGCCGAGGTCGTCGGATTTATAGGGCCGCCGGTTGGCCTTCTCCCAGTCGAACGTGACCCCGACGATGTCGCCGACCGCGGCCGGCGACAGCAACAGTGACTCGACTTTGCCCGCAGGCACCGTGGCGTCGCCCGAGTCGGCCGCCGCGACCGGAAGGAGACCGGCGACCAGCGTGCCCAGGCACATGACGCCCATTCCGAAAAGCAGTCCCTGCGGTGCCTTCATCGCTGCCGCCTTTCCTCGCATGCCGGTCACGGGTGGGGAATCCAGTCGTTGATCTGATTGCCGATCGCTGTCGCTGCCGATGCCGCGTTGCCGAATTGGCATACGGTCACCGTGAACTCGACGTTGCTGCGGGTCCGGGCCTCATGCGCACAAGTCCAGTCGTTGGGCTTGCCGTCGGCGTACTGGTCCAGCGTCCATCGGGCGGTGTCGGCGGTGATGCCGGACAGGTTGAGCCGCCACGTGATGCGATCGTCGTCACCCTGGCGATGCACCACGGCACCGTCACAGCCGGCCAGGGCTTTCTTATCGAACGTTTTGCCGAAGTTCGCGGCCGCGGTGGCGACATCGGCGAAGGCGGCTACTTCCTGCGCGACGAAATGCTGTGAGCTGTCCTCGCCGTCTCGCACACTCTGGCGCCGGAAGGCGGTGTATTCGTTGGCGTAGCTGTCGGTGTTGGAGCCGAACAACACCGCGCAACCCGCTTTGTCACCCAGGCCGCCGGCCGGCGCACCGGGCCTGGTGAAGACCGTCTCGAATCCCAGCTTCGCGCCGACGACGTTGTTGAGCTCCTCGATCGGAACCAACAGTGCGCCAAGCTTGCCCGGTGTCACCAAGCGCGGCCCGGCGGACGGCGCCGGAGTCGGAGTTGCTGCGGGCTGCCCGCTTGGCTCACCGGCCGGGGCGGCGGGTGCCGTCGGATCCGATTGGACGCTGGGCGGCGCCGCGGCCGCCGCCGGCGCAACCGTGGCGGCGCTGTCCTGGTCGGGGTCGTCACCGGCACAGCCGGCGAGGGTCAGCGCGGCCAGCCCGACACAGCAGCCGGCGATAAGTCGGCGCGTCACGGCAGCTTGACCAGCATCTTGTTGGCCAGCTGAAGGCTCTGCTTGACCAGACCGATGTTGGATCGGCAGGCCGACACCTCGACCACGACGTTGCCCTGCGACGTCATGGCGTGCGAGCAGGCGCCGCCGTCATCGGTGATGTTGTTGACCAGGTAGATGTCGTCGGTGGTGGAGACCACGTTGTTGACGGTCCGGGTCTGCGTGGAGCCGCTGAGGTCGCCGGTCACCTTCTTACGGCCGCAGTCGGTCCAGTTCTGGATGGTGTTGGCCACCATGTTGGCCGCGGCGTGTTCGTCGTCGTAGCTGGAGGCCACCGAGATCACCGAATAGCTGTTCTTGGAACCGAATCCGGTGAGCTCCTGATAGTTCAGGCCGGTGTAGCCACTGCCGTCATAGGTCTTGTCCAGGCCGGCGTAGACCGCGCTGGCGCATTGCGCGTCGGAGGTGCTGGCCGCGCCGGCCACCGGCGAGGTCGCGGTCTTGTACACCGTCAACTCGAGGGGCGGATCCGACGGCCACTTGACGATGGGCGACGCCTCCGCCGAGGTCAGCTGGAGAGCGGCCAGGTCGACGTCCGCGGAGGGCGTGGTGTCGTCGATGCCGGGCACGCCCGGGGTGGCCGAGGCCAGGCCGGGCAGTACCGCCAGCGCCCCGGCGGCGCAGGTCGCGATCGCGAGCGCCAGGTAACCGATTCTCCGGTCGGTGTCGTCCCGTTGCATTGCACGTCCTTAACGTTGGGTCCGTCGGTTCGGTTATCGATGGAACCACATTGCGGACTCCAACGGAGGGGTCTCGGCGGGGAACACCGGATAACATTCGGTCAGCCCCAGCCGCCGGTAGGGGATCTCAACACGGCGAAACGGAATGGATTTCGATGCGAATTCACCTAGCCTCAGTGGTGGCAGTCTCGGCCGCGGCGTTAATCGGGGTGCTCGCGGACGGCTCGATCGCGCAGGCCGCGCCGAGTGCCGTGGACCTGGCTGACGTGCTGGTTCCCGCCGATGAGGTCAGCGAGCGGATGGACACCACGATGCAGGTGATCAGCTCCGAGTCCGGCACTCAGCCGCTGAGTACGCCGACCACTACGCCGGCGAACTGTACGGCGGTGTACGCGCCCGGCTCAGCGGCGGCCTACGACGGCTCGGGTTACACCGACTTCGTCGTGCAGACCCTTCGGCAGCCCGGTGGCGAGCTGAACCCGAACGTGGTCCAGGCCGTCGCTGAGTTCCCCGACGCCAAAGCCGCGCAGACCTACCTCAATGACCAGGCTGCCATCTGGAAGAGCTGCAAGGGCACACCGTTGACCGCCGAGTACACCAATGGGATGAGCGCAGATCTCAAGGCCGGTGTGGTCACCGCGGGAGGACTGGAACTGTTCGCCACGCTGTTCGCGAATCCCATGAAGGGCACGGCGGGCTGCGAGCGGGTGCTGCAGGCCAAGAACAACTACGTCGTCGACGTCCGGCTGTGCACCGACGCCAATCCGGGCGGCAAGGGACGCAGCCTGCGTTCGCAGATTGTCCGCAACCTCGCCTAGCTCCAGCCCTCCCGAACTACGTCGACGAAAGGTCAGCTCGCCATGCGCGATTCGCACACTCTGGGCATGTTCACCGCCGCCATCGCTGCGGCCGGGTGGGTGCTTGCGGCGCCGGCCGTCGCCGCCCCGGTCGAGGCCGGTGACCTCGCGGCGCTGCAGCCCGACCCCGCATCGCTCAACAGCATCTTCGCCGGTCCCGGACTGCGGAACCCCTCGCTGACCGTCACCGACCACGCCAACGGGCTGCGGAACTACAAGTCCATTGAGAAGGGGTGTGTCGGGGCGGTCTATCCGGCAACCGAATCGACTTATGGCGGCACTTCATTCCGCGGGATCGATCTGCAGACCCTCACCAGCGATGTGACCGGTCCGGTTCGGGTGCGGGTTACGACGGTGATCGCCGCGTTCCCCACCGAAGAGGCCGCGTCGGACTTCGTGAGCGAGACCGCGCAGTCCTGGCAGAACTGCGCCGGTGACCAGGTCAACCTGACGCTGCCCGGCCAAGACGACGAGCAGTGGTACGTGCAGACCCCGTCGGAGGCCGGCGACGGCTTCGCGGTACGCACCAACCGGGTCTCGGACCACTCGACGTGCTCGCACGTGATCACCGGAAAGTCCAACGCGGCCATCGAGGTTCTGGTGTGCAGCAGCGGGATCGTGTCCGATCAGGCGCTCAAGGTAGCCGACCAGGTCCGGGCGGGCATCATCGGCTGACCCGAATCAACCGGGCCGGGGCGGCCGGACCACCACGTCCTGCGGGTGCACCCGGGGTACGGATGGCCGGCCAACCTGGCGGTGTGGCAACGATTTGAGGCGACAGGATGTGGGCCGAGAGCGGAGCATTCCACGAGACGCTGGCGGAGCTGGGGCTGTTCGACGGTCTGGATGCCAGTGCCCGCGAGGAGCGTGCCGAGCTGGTGGTCTGGTTGCTGGAGGAGGGCTTCGGGCTGGACCAGATCCGCGCCAAGGTGGCGCCGATGCTGATGCCGGCGCATCGTGCGCTGGGCGACGACGGCAAATACGTGTCAGAACGTGCGGTCAGCGCCGACCACGGCATTGATCTGGCCCTGTTGCAGGGCATCGAACGTGCGCTGGGGCTGCCGCGGTTGGATGATCCCGATGCCGCCCTGCTTTTGCGGGCCGACGGCGAGGCCGCCGTGCGATTGCAGCGACTTGTCGGGGCCGGTCTGGACCCGGGCCAGGTGCTGCTGATGATCCGCCGGCTTTCCGAGGGCATATCCCGGGCGGTTCCGGCGTTCCGGTACAGCACCATATCGGCGATCATGCGGCCGGGCCTCACCGAGCTTGAGGTCGCCAAAGCCCACGAGGAGATCGTGCGAACCGTTATCCCCTTGTTGGGGGACATGATTCGCGACATTCTGTTTGTCCAGCTGCGGCGGGTGCTGGAAGGTGAGGAGGTCAACGCCACCGAGCGGGCGGCCGGGGTTGCGCTGCCCGGGGCGCGGCAGCTCGCGGTGGCCTTCGCCGACATGGTCGGGTTCACCCGGCTGGGCGAGGCGATACCGCCCGAGGAACTGGTGGGACTCGTTGAACGCCTTGCCGATCTGGCGCACGAGGTGGTCAACCCTCCGGTGCGGCTGGTCAAGACGATCGGCGATGCGGTGATGCTGGTGTCGTCCGACGCCGCGAAGCTGCTCGGCGCCACGCTGCAGCTGCTGGACCGCGCCGCCGACGACCCCGACCTGCCGCAACTGCGGGCCGGTATCGCGTCGGGATGGGCGGTGAGCCGCGCCCGGGATTGGTTCGGCAGCCCGGTCAATGTCGCGAGCCGGGTCACCAGCGTCGCCGAGCCCGGCGAGGTCATGACGGAGGGCGCGGCCCGCGAGGCCATCGGGGAGGCCCCGGGGTACGCCTGGTCGTTTGTTGGAACCCGTGCACTGAAGGGTGTGGAGGGCGAGACCAAATTGTTCCGGGTGCGGCGGCAGGAAACCCGATAGCTCAGCGCGGCCGGATCACCACTTCTTGCAGCTGTGCCTCGGCGGGTGTGCGTATCGCGGCGGCCACCACTTCGGCCACGGTGTCGGGACGCAGGAAGCGGGCCGGGTCGTACTCGCCGCCCTCATAGGCGACCAGGTCTTGCTGCATGTCGGTGTCGACCCGGCCCGGGTACACGGTGGTGACCCGTAGTGCCGGCTCGTCACTGCGCAGTGAATCCGCGAACGCCCGCAGCGCGAACTTGCTCGCCGAATACGACGCCATTCCCGGGGAAACCCGGTGTCCGGCACCGGAGTTGATGAAGACCACCTGCCCGCGGGCCGCCCGCAACGCGGGTAACAGAGCCAGGGTCAGGGCCACCGCACCGAATACGTTCACCTCGAACGTGGCCCGCCACTCCTCGATATAGGACTCGCCGGCAGCACCCGGCAGCATCACCCCGGCGTTGTGCACCAAGACGTCGAGTTCGTCGACGATCTCGGTGGCTGCGTCGATCCCGTCGATGTCGGCCAGGTCGAGCGGCCAGGTGGTGGCACCGAGCCTTTCGGCCACCGCGTCGAGACGCGCTGATGGCCGACCGGCGAGCAATAGGGTGTGGGTGGGCGCCAATGCCGCCGCTATCGCCGAACCGATACCGCCGCCGGCTCCGGTGATCAGAGCAGTCGGCATCAACCGCAATCCATGGGGCAGCCCGCATCGCCGGCGGCTGCCGGTTCGACACCGTCACAGGTGGCCAGGCGCTCCAGGGGCTCGAGCGCCCGGGTCAGGGTGTCCAGGTCTTCCTGGCTGAGCTTGCTCAGCATCGCCGCCAGCGCGGCGTGCCGGTTTGCCAGCGACTCGCGGTGGCTGGCCAGGCCTTCGGGGGTGATGTCAACCAGCACCGCCCGCAGATCGGACGGATCCCGGCTGCGCTTGACCAGGCCGATCTTCTCCAGGCGGCGGATCGCCACCGTGGTGGTGGGGGTGCGGACCCGTTCGTGAGCGGCCAGCTCGGTCATGCGGATGGGGCCGCGATTCAGCAGCGTGATCAGGATCGACAGCTGAGCCAGGGTCAACTCGCCGGTCGGCGTGCCTCTGCTGATGTCGCCGCGCCGCAGTATCGAAAAGAGTTTGGACAGCGAGCGGTGCAAGCCTTCCGCGATCGCCGTCACCTGCGGCGTATCGGCAGTGCTCTCCGTCATAGTTCGCCAGTCTAACCGGCGGTCCCCACGAGGGGTGATAGGTCTGCGAAGGTTGCTGTCACAACACTTGGGACAGGAACTTCTGCAGCCGCTCCGTCGCTGCGTTGTCGAACAGCTGATCCGGCGGGCCGGACTCCACGACCCTGCCCCGGTCCATGAAGACCACCGTGTCCGACGCGGAGCGGGCGAAGCCCATCTCATGGGTGACCACGACCATCGTCATGCCGTCGGCGCCGAGTTCGGCGATCAACGCCAGGATCCCCTTGACCAACTCCGGGTCCAGCGCCGAGGTGGCCTCGTCGAAAAGCATCACCTGCGGCTGCATCGCCAGCGCCCGGGCGATCGCCACCCGTTGTTGCTGGCCGCCGGAGAGCGCCGACGGGCGCGAGGCGGCCTTGTTCTTCAGCCCGACGCGGTCCAGCAGGCCCAGCGCGAGCTCGCGGGCCGCGTCGTCGGACATCCCGCGCAGCTTGCGCGGAGCCAGCGTGATGTTGTCCAGCACGCTGCGGTGCGGGAACAGATTGAAATGCTGGAACACCATCCCGATCCGCTGGCGCAGCTCGTCGGGGTCGTCGGCCAGCACCGATCGGCCACCCAGCAGGACATCGCCTGCGTCGGGTTCGTGGAGCCGGTTCAAGGTGCGCAGCATCGTCGACTTACCCGAGCCGGAGGGACCGATCACCGCGGCGGTGGCGCCCGCCGGCACGTCGAGGTCGACCCCGCGCAGCACCTGATGTTTGCCGAAGGACAACTGAATCCCCTTGGCCGCCAACGACACCGGCTCGCGGTCCGACGGCGCTGTCACGTCATCTCCTGACTGGAGATCGCCGGGCTCAGCTCGACGAAATCGTCGGCTTCGGCGGGCCGGCCGCGCCGCAACCGATGATCGACGAAGTTGACCAGGTGTGTCAGCGGAATGGTCAGGGCCAGATAGAGGACGCCGGCGGCCACCAGGGGGGAGAGGCTGCCGGTCTGGGCGTTGAAGTCGCGGCCCACCTGGAAAAGCTCCCGCTGACCGGCGACCAGACCGAGGAAGTACAGCAGCGCCGATGCCTTCAGCAGAGCGATGAACTGGTTGACCAGCGCCGGCAGTACTCGCCGGATGCCCTGCGGGATCACCACCAGGCGCATCGCCGCCGGGTAGCCGAAACCCAGTGCGCGCGAGGCCTCCAGCTGGCCGGACTCCACGCTCTGGATGCCCGAGCGCAAGATCTCCCCGATATAGGCCGCCGCGGTCAGCCCCAGCGCCGCGATCCCCAACGGGTACGGGTTGTTGTGTGTCAGCCCGCCCACCAGCGGCCCGACCGCCAGGCCGATCAGCAGGATGATCAGCACCTCGGGCAGTCCCCGGAAGATGTCGGTGTAGATCCGCGCCGGCCAGCGCAGCCATCGGGTGCGCGAGAGTCCGGCCACGGCCAGACCCAGCCCCGCCACCAAGCCGATGGCGCCACCGCTCACCGTCAGCAGCAGCGTGTTGGGCAGACCGGTCTTGAGCAGGTCCGGCAGCGCGCGCCGGTACAAGTGCCAGTCGAAGAAGGAGTCGCGGAGCTGCGCCAGCGTGGATTTGGGCGTGTACGGCTCTGACTCGAGCCGGTGATGCCGCGCCGCGATCGCGGCGAAGTCCGGCAGATGCGGGGTGGCCGCCGACTTGGAACCCGGCTGCCAGTCCGGCGGCAACGGCCGCGGCACCCAGTCGGTGAACAGCTGCGGCCAGGTGCCGTCTTCGATGACCGCGTCCAGGCCGGAGTTCAGCGCCGAGATCAGCGCCTGGTTGCCCTTGGCCACCGCGTAGGCCTCGAAGCCGGCCGGGCTGAAGGTATAGCTCACGATCTGCGCCGGATCGCCGGGCTTCAGCAGGTTCAGTGCGGTGAGCGACGGCGCCACCCACGCGTCCACCTGGCGGCTTTTCAGGCTGGCGTACAGCGTGATCGAGTCGGGGAACCGCACCGGTTCGACTTCCAGGGTGTCGACGACGTAGGCGTCTTCGACGGTGCCCTGGACCACCGCGATGCGCTGCCCGCTGGTCAGGGAGTCGTATCCGGTGATCCCGGATCCGGCCGGGACCACCAGGGCCATGTAGCCGAAGTCGTAGCCGTTGGTGAAGCCGACGGTGCGGCGCCGCTCGTCGGTGGCGTTGATCGATGCCGACCCGACGTCGAAACGTCCCGATTCCACTTGGGCCAGCAGGCCGAAGAAGTCGGTGCCGACGAAGTGGACTCGTAGGCCCAGTTTCTTGGCGATGGCCCGCAGCAGTTCATTGTCGAACCCGCTGTAGCGGCCTTTGGCGTTGATGCAGTTCGTCGGGGGGCTTTCGGTCAGCGTGCCGACCGTCAGCACACCCGGGGTGCCCAGCCCGAGCTTGGTCACATCAATCGAACTGAGCGGTTCGACGCCGGCCGTGGTGTATTTGTCCTCGCGTGGCCGCTTGGCGTTGGCCAGTTTGACCGGCAGCGCGACGGCGGCCTGCTCCCCGGGCGGGGTGCACAGGTCCGGGGCGGCCCCGGCCGGCGGCACCGCCGCCAGACCGCACACGATCAGGCAGGTGGCGATGAACGCCGCGAGCCTTATTGCTGGTCGCGCCATCGGCACAGCGCCTCGGCGGCGGACAGGTCGTAGTCGGGTCCGCTGCTGCCGATGGTCAGCAGGCTCACCCCCAGGCGCGTCAACGCATCCGCCTCGGCGAGTAACTCGGCCACGCTGCCGCGCGTCTGGTCGCCGCCCAGCGCCGCGGAGTGTTCGATCGTGGCGGGGTCTCGCCCGACGGCGGCGCAGTGCTCGGCGAGCACGGCGGCCTTGTGCGGGTAGCTGTCGGCGTCGGCGAAGCTGTGCCACATGTCGGCGTGTTCGGCGACCAGGCGCAGGGTCTTGCGCTCCCCGCCGCCGCCGATCAACAGCGGCATCGCCCGGGTGGGTGGCGGATTGAGCTGGGCCAGGCGGCTTTTGATGCGCGGCAGTGCGCCGGCCAGGTCGTCGAGGCGGCTGCCTGCGGTCCCGAACTCGTAGCCGTATTCTCGGTAGTCCCGGTGCTTCCAGCCCGAACCGATGCCCAGGATCAGCCGGCCGTCGCCAATGTGGTCGACGGTGCGGGCCATGTCGGCGAGCAGCTCCGGGTTGCGATAGGAGTTACACGACACCAGCGCGCCGATCTGGATGCGCGAGGTCTGCTCGGCCCAGGCGGCCAGCATGGTCCAGCATTCGAAGTGCGGTCCGTCGCGGTCGCCGTAGAGCGGGAAGAAGTGGTCCCAGTTGAAGGCGATGTCGACACCGGTGTCTTCGCAACGCCGGACCGCGTCGCGGATGGCGCCGTAGTGCGCCGCGTGTTGGGGCTGCAGTTGGACGGCGATGCGGATGGGCCGGGCCATCTCGCCACCTTATCCCCGGAATTGCCGGGTATCAGGCGAGTGGACCGACGGGTTGATGGGGTTTCAGGCGAGGGTCATGCGAAGCAGCTCGACCAGCACGCGAGGCCGATCACTTTGCACGGAGTGTCCGGCGCCGTCCACCACGTGGGTGGTCAGCCCCGGCGAGCGTTGCGTGTACTCGGCGACGTCGTCGGCGGTCACGAAGAACGAATCGCCGCCGCGGATCAAGGTGGTGGGCGCGGTGATCGCCGAGACATCGGTCCACAGTTCGGTGAAGTCGCCGACGGAGCGGATGGTGTCGTAGCGCCAGGTCCAGCTGCCGTCCGGCAACCGGCGGGTGTTGTGGAGCAGCCCGCGTCGCAGCGACTCCTGATCCCGGTGCGGTGCGGCGGCGGCGGTGACGGCCAACAGCGACTCGAAATCGGGGAAGGTCCGGTCGCCTTGGGCCAATGACACGGTCCCGCGGTCGGCGGCACTCATCTCGGCATGGCGCTGCAACGCCGATGGCGTCACATCCACAATCGCCAATCGGCGCACCAGCTCGCCGGCGGTGGCCGCCAGGCGGATCGCGGTCAGCCCGCCCAGGGACATGCCGACTACCAACTCGGCATCCGGTGCCAGCTCCTGCAGCACGGGCGCCAGGGTGGCGGCATTGCGCTGCGGTGAGTAGTCGCCGTCCTCGCGCCACGCCGAACGGCCATGGCCGGGCAGGTCCACCGCCAGCGCGGGCTCGCCGAGCCCGAGGATGACGGTGTCCCAGGTGTGAGCGTTCTGCGCGCCGCCATGCAGGAACACCACCCGCGGCGGTGCCGAACCCCAGCGCAGTGCACTGACTTCGCCGGTCTCGATCCGCTCCACATCGGGCAATGGACCGGCCAGACCGGCCTGCTCGGCGTTGCCCCCCAAGAGGGCGAACTCCGAGAGGCCGGCCAGCTCGTCGTCAGTCATTTCCGGCGCAGAGTCGGCGTCTAGCCGACGATGAATTCCTCGAGCTGGGCGCGCGCGACGTCGTCAGCGAGCTGCTTGGGCGGGCTCTTCATCAGGTACGCCGATGCCGGCAGGATCGGTCCGCCGATGCCGCGGTCCTTGGCGATCTTGGCGGCACGCACCGCGTCGATGATGATGCCGGCCGAGTTCGGCGAGTCCCACACCTCGAGCTTGTACTCCAGGTTCAGCGGTGCGTCACCGAAGGCGCGGCCTTCCAGCCGCACGTAGGCCCACTTGCGGTCGTCGAGCCAGGCGACGTGGTCGCTTGGTCCGATGTGGACGTTCTTGTCCTCGACCTTGCCGGCCAGCGAGCCGGTCAGGTTAGAGGTGACGGCCTGGGTCTTGGAGACCTTCTTGGACTCCAGCCGCTCACGCTCGAGCATGTTCTTGAAGTCCATGTTGCCGCCGACGTTGAGCTGGTAGGTGCGGTCGAGGGTGACCCCGCGGTCCTCGAACAGCTTGGCCATCACACGGTGGGTGATGGTGGCGCCCACCTGGCTCTTGATGTCGTCGCCGACGATCGGCACGCCGGCGTCGGCGAACTTCTTGGCCCACACCGGGTCGGAGGCGATGAACACCGGCAGCGCGTTGACGAATGCGACGCCTGCGTCGATGGCGCACTGGGCGTAGAACTTGTCGGCCTCTTCCGAACCCACCGGCAGGTAGGAGACCAGCACGTCGACCTTGGCCTCGCGCAGCGCGGCGACCACGTCCACGGCCTCGGCGTCGGAAACCTCGATGGTCTCGGCGTAGTACTTGCCGATGCCGTCCAGGGTCGGGCCGCGCTGCACGATGACGTTGGTCGGCGGCACGTCAGCGATCTTGATGGTGTTGTTCTCCGAGGCGAAGATGGCCTCGGACAGGTCGAAGCCGACCTTCTTGGCGTCCACGTCGAACGCGGCGACGAACTTGACGTCGCGGACGTGGTACGGGCCGAAGCGCACGTGCATCAGGCCGGGGACCGTGGAGGTGTCATCGGCGTTCTGGTAGTACTGGACGCCTTGGACCAGCGAGGACGCGCAGTTGCCGACGCCGACAATGGCGACCCGCACATCCGTCGTTTGCTCAGTCATTTTCGACGCTCTCCTTTTTCTGCTTTCACTGCTGACGTGCTGTGTTGTGGTTCCCCGATGCCCGCGTCCGTATGCAGGATCAGGGTTGTTCGGCCCGGTTCGATGCGCGCTCGGCCGCGATCAGCTCGTTGAGCCAATTGACCTCCCGCTCGCTGGACTCCAGTCCGAGCTGGTGCAGCTGGCGGGTATAGCGGTCCAACGAGTTGCTGGCCCGTGCCACCGCGTTGCGCAGGCCTTCCCGGCGTTCTTCCACCTGCCGGCGGCGGCCTTCGAGGATCCGCATCCGAGCCTCGGCCGGGGTGCGGTTGAAGAACGCCAGGTGGACTCCGAAGCCGTCGTCGGTGTAGTTCTGCGGGCCGGTGTCGGACACCAGCTCGTTGAATCGCTGACGGCCGGCGTCGGTCAGCCGGTACACCCGGCGGGCCCGGCGCACCGGGGTCCCCGTCGGCGCGGCGTCCTCGGCGATCACGCCGGCCAGCTGCATGCGCCGCAGTGCGGGATACAGCGAACCGTAGGAGAACGCCCGGAACGCACCCAGCAGACCGGTCAACCGCTTCCGGAGCTCGTAGCCGTGCATCGGCGACTCGAGCAACAAGCCCAAAATGGCGAGCTCAAGCACTCCAGTCACCTCCTCAAGATGGTGTAGCTACGACCGGTCGACGGTTCGCGCCATAGTATCGCGCCGATATAACTGCGCCCAAGTGGCTATTGTTCGCCAGGTGTTCAGTCGCACTAACCCCGCGGTTCAGCGAGGCTCGACGCAGGCGAGGCGAAGCTGGGACCGCCGCATTAATCCCGCAGTTCAGCGAGGCTCGACGCAGGAGAGGTGAAGCTGGGACCGCCGCATTAATCCCGCAGTTCAGGACGGGTAGTTGATGCGTTTGACGGTGCCGTCGCCCGCGAAGGCGATGTAGCCGCTGCCGTAGTCGCTGGAAACATACACCGACAGCGATAAAGCCCCCGGCGTCGTGGGATCCCGCGCCGGATCGACGATCAGGTAGGTGCTTTTCACGTCGGCTGGTTTGATCCCGAGCGTCTCGGGAGCTCCCCGCAGGATCCCGACCGCAGCCTTCACGTCGAATGCGCCCAGATCGACCAGCACATCGTCACTGCTCTTGGACGAAGTGGACGGGTCATCCCAGCCGCCACGGTAGGAGTAGTCCAGCTTGCGGCGCTCTTCGCCGGGGTCGGGCCGATCCAGTGATGCGTAGTCGGGATAGACCACCAGCCGGTAGCCCATGGTGTCGCCGAACTTCTGGCGGGCCTGCTCGAGCAGGCCGGTGAGACCGCCCAGGGACTGCAGCTGTCGTGGTGGGGTGAGCACCACCGGCGCGACGCCGTCCGGCTTCGCCCCGGGATCAGAGGTGAAACTCAGCGGGGAGCTGGTGTTTCCGTACATCGCCCAGCCGAGCAGCATGCCCGCCACCAACGCGGTGCTCAGTGCACCCAGTGCCTTGAGGGCGACACTGCGCACGCCGAATTTCGTGGGATTGCCCAACGTCGGCAGCTTGACCGGCGCGGTCTCGGTCTGCAGGTCGCCGACCAGGGAATGCAGGTCGCCCAGCGTCACGGCTCGGGTGGCCGCGCTGATTCGCTCCTGGTGCTCCGCGCTGGACACCTGCCCCTCGCCCAGTGCGCTGTCCAGGATCCGGCAGACGTCGTCCCGGTCGCTGTCCTTGGCCCGCGTGCCTGCGGTCTGCCGTGTCGCCACGGCGACGATCGTAAAAGAATGCTGCCCGGTGGTGACGGCGAATCCGCCGGTTGGCGCCGGTTGGGGGCGTTGATCGCGAGCGCCGGTGAGGACCCGACGTACTCTGGTCACCGTGCGATTGCAGCGACAGGTAGTGGACTACGCGCTCCGGCGCCGTTCCCTGCTGGCCGAGGTCTACTCCGGGCGTACCGGGGTCACCGAGGTGTGTGACGCCAACCCGTATCTGCTGCGCGCCGCGAAGTTCCACGGCAAGGCCAGCGCGGTGGTCTGCCCCATCTGCCGCAAGGAGCCACTCACCCTAGTGTCGTGGGTATACGGCGACCAGCTGGGTGCGGTCTCGGGCTCGGCGCGTTCCGCCGAGGAACTGGTCCTGTTGGCCACCCGCTTCTCGGAATTCTCGGTGTATGTCGTCGAGGTGTGCCGGACCTGCAGCTGGAATCACCTGGTGAAGTCATATGTGTTGGGCCTCGCGAGCCCGCCCAAGGGATCCCGCGGTCGACGGCCGGCACGCAGCGGAGCCCGTACCGCCAGTGAGTAAACATCACGACGACGGGTCCGACGCTGGCTCGGCCCGGCCCTCCGACGCTGCCGGACGCCGCCCACCGGCGGGGCCCGATGACCGACAGACCACGATCATTCCGGCAGTTGACGATGCCGTGACTGCCGATCTGCGGGACCCGATCGATGCGGTACGGGCGGCCCTCGACGGGACGCCCCCACAACGCGAGCAGACGTTGAGTGGCCGGATCCCGCGGCGCGAGCCACCGCCGGAGCAGCCGTCCGTACCGCCGCGGCGGGCGGAGCGCTCCGCTCCCACCGACGCACCGGGCCCGCCGAATCCGCTGGATTGGCTGCGCGCGCATCCACCGAATTGGCGGTGGATCCGGCGCGGGCTCTACACCGCCGTCGTGGTGATGCTGCTGTTGCCGGTCATCACCTTCGCGATGGCCTACTCCATCACCGATGTGCCTTCGCCCGGCGACATCCGAACCAACCAGGTGTCGACGATCCTGGCCAGCGACGGCTCCGAGCTGGCCAAAATCATTCCGCCGGAAGGCAACCGCGTCGATATCGACATCAACCAGGTGCCGGTCTACGTGCGCAACGCGGTGTTGGCGGCTGAGGACCGCGACTTCTACTCCAACCCGGGCTTCTCGGTGTCGGGTTTCGCCCGTGCGATCAAGAACAACCTGTTCGGTGGGGACACCCAGGGCGGTTCGACGATCACCCAGCAATACGTCAAGAACGCCCTGGTCGGTTCCGAGCGGGCGGGCATGGGCGGATTGGTCCGCAAGGCCAAAGAGCTGGTGATCGCCACCAAGATGTCGAGTGCCTGGCGCAAAGACGATGTGCTGCAGGCCTATCTGAACATCATCTACTTCGGCCGCGGTGCCTATGGGATCGCCGCGGCGTCACGGGCCTACTTCGACAAGCCCGTCGAGGAGCTCGACATCGCCGAGGGCGCGCTGCTGGCCGCCCTGATCCAGCGGCCGTCCACGTTGGACCCCGCGGTCGATCCAGAGGGTGCCCTCGACCGGTGGAGCTGGGTGCTCGACGGCATGGTGGAGACCGGAGCCCTTTCCGCCAGTGAGCGCGCCGCCCAAGAGTTTCCGTCCACGGTGTCGCCCGAACTGGCCCGCAGCCAGAACATCACCACCGGGCCCAACGGGTTGATCCAGCGGCAGGTCACCAGTGAGCTGCTCGAGCTGTTCAACATCGACGAACAGACGCTCAACACCCAGGGCCTGCAGATCACCACCACCATCGACCCGGCGGCGCAGGATGCCGCCGAAGACGCGGTGGCCACCTATCTCAAAGACCAGATCCCCAACATGCGAACCGCGGTCGTGTCCATCGACCCGCGCAACGGCGCGGTGCGCGCCTACTACGGCGGATCGGATGCCAACGGCTTCGACTTCGCCCAGGCCGGACTGCAGACCGGGTCGTCGTTCAAGGTGTTCGCCCTGGTGGCCGCGTTGGAGCAGGGCATCGGCTTGGGCTATCAGATCGACAGTTCACCGCTGACCCTCGACAACGGCCGGACCAAGATCACCAATGCTGAGGGCGAGGGCTGCGGTGTCTGCAACATCGCCGAGGCGCTCAAGCGTTCGCTGAACACCGCTTACTACCGGCTGATGCTCAAACTCAAGAACGGGGCGCAGGACGTCGCCGACGCCGCACATCAGGCAGGGGTCGCCAAGAGCTTCCCCGGCGTGCCGCACACCCTGTCGCAGGACGGCGGTCCGCCCGAAGGCGGAGTGGTGCTGGGCCAGTACCAGACCCGGGTGATCGACATGGCCTCGGCGTACGCGACGCTGGCGGACTCCGGCATCTACCACCCGCCGCACTTCGTGGAGAAGGTGGTCAGCGCCGACGGCCGCGTGCTGTTCGATGCCCAGACCTCCGAGGACACTGGCGAGCAGCGCATCCCCAAGGCGGTTGCCGACAACGTCACCGCCGCCATGCAGCCCATCGCCGGCTGGTCGCGCGGGCACAACCTGGCCGGTGGACGGGCGTCGGCGGCCAAGACCGGCACCACCCAGCTGGGCGACACCGGGGCTAACCGGGACGGCTGGATGGTCGGCTACACGCCGTCGCTGTCGACCGCGGTCTGGGTGGGCACCACCGGGGGAGACGAACCGCTGGTGAATCAGTGGGGTGGTCCGGTCTACGGCGCGGGCATCCCAGCCGACATCTGGAAGGCCACCATGGACGGCGCCCTCAAGGGCACCCCCAACGAAACCTTCCCCACGCCCACCGAGATCGGCGGTTATGCCGGCGTCCCGGCCGCGCCGCCACCGCCTCCGCCGATGGACGCCGGCCCGCCGGCGCCTCCGGAGGAGACCGTCATCCAGCCGACGATCGAGATCGCGCCGGGCATCACCATCCCGATCGGTCCGCCCACCACGATCACGGCCGCCCCGCCGGCGCCGCCGGCGCCCCCTGTGCAGCAGGCGCCCGAGCCGGGCGGCCCGCCTGCGGCCGAGCCGCTGCCCCCTGCGCCGTAGTGCGTTTGTGACCTCGTTTCAACCCGATGGTGAGTCCACGGAAGTAATCTGTTGACCATGCGACTGCAGCGACGCGTGGGGGACGACTGGCTGCTGAGCACTTCGCCGATCGTCGAAAAGGGTTGCGGCCGAATCGGGATGGCGAAGGGCCGGAAGCCCGACTCCTACCTGCAAGGACGCCCTGGGCGCACATGAAAACGCGGGGCCCGACAGCGCCGGGTGCCGACAGCGCTGAAGAAGACCACTTCTTGACGACCACCAACGTCAAGCCCACCGATGAAGCGGGCGGGACGGATGCCGATACCCCCGCAGGCGAGTCCGCCGACTGCACCGATGACGAGTCGGACCGCCACGAGCGCCTCGAAGCGGTTAAGGCCGCCATGGAGCGTCCGCGCCCGGACAGCGAAAGGCCCGGTGTCCCAGCCGATTCGCCGGCAGCTCTCCCGGAAGATCTGGCAGCCGAGCCCGACCAGCACGAATCGCGGCGACGGAAGTGGCTTTGGGCCAGACGCGGCCTGTACGCCGCCGCCGCGGCGCTCCTGGCGGTGCCGGTCGTCACCTTCGGGATGGCCTACCGCACTGTGGAGGTCCCCGAACCCGGCGACATCCACACCACGCAGGTGTCGACAATCCTCGCTTCCGATGGCACCGAGCTGGCGAAAATCGTTCCGCCGGACGGGAATCGGATTGACATCAAGCTGGACCGGGTACCGGTTCACGTACGTGACGCGGTATTGGCCGCCGAGGACCGAGACTTCTACACCAACTCCGGTTTCTCGGTTTCGGGGCTGTTTCGGGCGGTCAAGAACAACCTGACCGGCGGAGACACCCAGGGCGGTTCGACCATCACCCAGCAGTACGTCAAGAACGCGCTGGTCGGGTCGGAGCGGGCCGGAATGGGCGGACTGGTCCGCAAGGGCAAAGAGCTCGTCATCGCCACCAAGATGTCCGAGGCGTGGTCCAAGGACGAAGTGTTGGAGGCCTACCTCAACATCATCTACTTCGGCCGCACCACCTACGGGATCAACGCGGCCGCCCGGGCGTACTTCGACAAGAAGGTCGAGGACCTCACCGTGTCCGAGGGCGCCTTGCTGGCGGCGGTGATTCAGCGGCCGTCCGCGTTGGATCCGGCGATCAACCGCGACCGCGCCGTCGACCGGTGGAATTGGGTACTCGACGGCATGGTGCAAACTGGCGCCCTGACGCTCAGCGAGCGGGCCAAGCAGTTCTTCCCGACGACGATCCCGCCCGACCAGGCCCGCAATGCCGACCAGGCCTCCGGGCCCTCCGGGCTGATTCAGCGTCAGGTCACCGAAGAGTTGCTCGACATGTTCCACATCGACGAGCAGACCCTGAACATGGAAGGCCTGCGCATCACCACCACGATCGACATGAAGGCGCAGCGGGCGGTGGAGAAAGCCGTCAGAGCGACCATGGCTGGGCAAAAACCGAGTATGCGTACCGCGGTGGTCTCCATCGATCCACGCAACGGCGCGGTGCGGGCCTACTACGGCGGCGACGAGGTCGGCGGCTTCGACTTCGCGCAGGCCGGCTTGCAGACCGGTTCCTCGTTCAAGGTGTTCGCCTTGGTGGCGGCGCTGAAACAGGGCATCGGCCTGGGCGAGCAGATCGACAGCGGTCCACTGACGGTCGGCAAGACCAAGATCAGCAACGTGGGTGGTGCCAGCTGCGGAGTCTGCAACATCGCCGAGGCGCTCAAACGGTCGCTGAACACGGCCTACTACCGGCTGATGCTCAAGCTCAAGCACGGACCGCAGGACGTCGCCGACGCCGCACACCAGCTCGGGGTCGCTAAGAGCTTCCCGGGTGTCGCGCACACCCTGTCGCAGGACGGCCTTGGCGGGCCCCCGGAGAACGGCATCGTGCTTGGCCAGTACCAAACTCGGGTGATCGACATGGCGTCGGCGTACGCGACCCTGGCCGACTCCGGCATGTACCACCGCCCGCACTTCATCCAGAAGGTCGTGGGCCCCGACGACCGGGTGCTCTTCGACGTAGCGGCCGCCAAGGACTCCGGGGAGCAGCGAGTCCCCAAAGCGGTCGCCGACAACGTCACCGACGCCATGAAGGCGATTCCGAGCTGGTCGGGCGGGCACGACCTGGCTGGTGGGCGCCCGGCCGCGGCCAAGACCGGCACCACCCAGCTCGGCACCACCGGGGCTAACCGGGACGCCTGGATGGTCGGCTACACGCCGACCCTGTCGACCGCGGTCTGGGTGGGCACCACCGGCGGCGACGAACCGCTGACGAACAAGTGGGGCGGGCCGGTATACGGCGCGGGCCTGCCGGCCGACATCTGGAAAGCCAGCATGGATGGCGCGCTGTGGGGTGACCCGATCGTGCAGTTCCCCAAGCCCACCGAGATCGGCGGCTCCGCCGGCGTACCGACCAGCGCGCCCATCCCGGTGCAGTACGACTGGTATTCGCCGCCGCCGCCTCCACAAGACTTTGACGAGCCGCCGCCTCCGCCGCCGGGCTTCCCGATGCCGGAGCCCTTCCCGCCGCCACCACCCCCGCCGCCGCCTCCACCACCCCCGCCGCCGGAGCCGCCACCGCCGCCCCCGGCGCCGGAGGCTCTCCCGTGAGCCAGGAGACGACCGAACGAGCGATGCGCTCACCGCGCCGGCTGGCGGCGGACCTGCGCAGTGCCGACGACCGCGACCTGCCCAGCCGCACCGATGTCGTCGGCCGGGCACTGTCGAACACCATCGGTGGGCCGGTCGGGCGCCATGCGCTGATCGGGCGGACCAGGTTCATGACGCCGCTGCGGGTGATGTTTTTGATCGCCGTGCTGTTCTTGGCTCTGGGCTGGACCACCAAGTCGGCGTGTCTGCAGAGCACCGGCAGCGGCAGCCCCGACCAGCGGGTGGCCAACTGGGACAACGAGCGCGCCTACTTTCAGCTGTGTTACTCCGACGTGGTGCCGCTCTACACTGCGGAGCTTCTGGATCAGGGCAAGTTCCCGTACAAGTCCAGCTGGGTGGAGAAGGACTCGTCGGGCAAGGAACAGACCCGCTACGACGGCTTGCCCGCCGTCCGCTACATGGAATATCCGGTGCTGACCGGGCTGTACCAGTACTCGGCGATGGCCCTGGCAAAGACGTACACGGCGATCACCAAGGTGTTGAAGATCCCGGCGTTGAGCGGGGTCGCCGAGGTGGTGGTGTTCTTCGACATCGTCGCGTTGGGTCTCGCACTGGCCTGGCTGGCGACGGTGTGGTCCACCGCCGGGCTGGCCGGTCGGCGCGTCTGGGACGCCGCGTTGGTGGCGGCTTCGCCGCTGGTCATCTTCCAGATCTTCACCAATTTCGACGCGTTGGCGACTGCGTTCGCCGGGGCCGGTCTGTTGGCTTGGGCGCGCCGGCGCCCGACCGCGGCCGGGGTGCTGCTCGGGTTGGGCACTGCCGCCAAGCTGTACCCGGTACTGCTGCTGTTCCCGCTGCTCGTGCTGGGTCTGCGTACCGGTCGGCTGCGAGAGGTCAAACGCACCGTGGTGGCCACCGCGGTCAGCTGGCTGGTGGTGAACCTGCCGGTCCTGCTGTATGCGCCGCGGGGCTGGAGTGAATTCTTCCGGCTCAACTCCCGCCGCGGCGACGACATGGATTCGCTCTACAACGTGGTGAGGTCGTTGACCGGCTGGCAGGGCTTCGACGGCGATCTGGGGATGTGGCAGCCCCCGACGATGCTCAACGGTGTCGTCGCCGCACTGTTCGCGCTGTGCTGCCTCGGAATCGGCTACATCGCGCTGACCGCACCACGGCGCCCGCGGGTGGCGCAGTTGGCGTTTCTGGTGGTCGCGGCGTTCCTGTTGACCAACAAAGTCTGGAGTCCGCAGTTCTCGCTGTGGCTGGTGCCGCTGGCGGTGCTGGCCCTGCCGCACCGTCGGCTACTGCTGGTCTGGATGACCGTCGATGCGCTGGTCTGGGTACCGCGGATGTACTACCTCTACAGCGTTGCGGATCGCAGCCTCCCCGAGCAGTGGTTCACCACCACGGTCTTGTTGCGCGACCTGGCGGTAATGGTGCTGTGCGCATTGGTGATTCGGCAGATCTACCGCCCGGAATCGGACCTTGTGCGTGCCCACGGATGGGCCGACGACCCGGCCGGCGGGGTGTTCGACTACGCACCCGACGCCCCTCCGGCCTGGCTGCCGGCCCGGCGGTTCAGCGAGGCTCGACGGAGGAGAGGCGAAGCTGGGACCGCCGCATGAATCCCGGTTGCGCCCCAGGCCGTACAGATCCGGCGGACCTGGGCTTAACGGGAACCGGGGCGCAGGTGGGTGCACAACAGCTATAGGGTTTGTGCCCGTGCGGAAACCCCCGTGGTTGGCGTGGGCGCTCTGGGACTGCGGAGCCACCGGCCTCAATGCCATCACCATCACGTTCGTCTTCTCGGTGTACCTGACCGCTTCGGTCGGCGAGGGCGCCAGCGCGTCGCCGGCCAGCTGGCTGGGCCGGGCGATGGCCATTGCCGGGATCGTGGTGGCCCTCATGGCTCCACTGACCGGCAACTCGATCACCGATCCACGGCGGCGGCGCCTGGCGCTGATCGTGTTGAGCGGCACGGTTGCCGCGTTGACCGCGTCGATGAGCCTGATCCGCAATGACCCGCGCTACCTATTGCCGGGTTTGGCACTGTTGGCGGTGACGGCCGCCTGCAGTGATCTGGCGACCGTGCCTTACAACGCGATGTTGCGGTCGGTCACCACCCCGGAGAATTCCGGCAGGGTTTCCGGCTTCGGTCTGGCCGCCGGTTACCTCGGCAGTGTGGCGCTGCTGCTCGTGGTCTACGTGGGCTTTGTCGCCGGGGAAGGACCCACCGTGGGTCTGCTGCACCTGCCGACCGCCGACGGGGTGAACGTGCGAGCGGCGATGCTGCTGACCGCGGCCTGGTTTGTGGTCTTTGCCCTGCCGTTGTTGGGCAGAGCGCCGAAATCGTGCTCCGAAAGCTCCGTGGCCACTGTCCCGCCGGACGCCGCCACGAAGGGCTTCCGCCAGCTGCGGGCCGATCTGGTCGCCGAATGGCGCCGCGACCGCAACATCGTCTATTACCTGTTGGCCAGCGCGGTGTTCCGGGACGGGCTTACCGGGGTGGTCGCGTTCGGGGCGGTGTTGGGGGTCAATGTCTACGGCATCTCCGCGGCCGATGTGCTGTTGTTCGGCGTTACGGCCAGCACCGTGGCGGCGGTCGGGGCGGCGCTCGGCGGACTGCTCGACGAGCGCATCGGTTCCAAGGCCGTGATCCTCGGTGCGTTGGCGTCGATGATCGTGGTCGGGCTGGTGTTGCTGACGCTGTCGGGACCCCTGACGTTCTGGGTCTGCGGCCTGTTGCTCTGCCTGTTCATCGGCCCAGCCCAGTCGTCGGCGCGTACCTTGCTGCTGCGGCTGAGTGCCGCCGGAAAGGAAGGCCTGGCGTTCGGCCTCTACACCACCACCGGGCGGGCGGCGACGTTCCTGGCGCCGACGCTGTTCTTCACCTTCGTAGATATGTTCGGCGCCGACCGGGCCGGCCTCGGAGGCCTGTTGGTAGTGTTGGCCGCCGGATTGATGGCGATGCTGCCCATTCGGGCACCGTCGCGGCAAAGTGAACTACTGGACCGTCGTTGAGGACTCAAATAGTGGTTTAGTGGCCTGT
This sequence comes from Mycolicibacter virginiensis, assembly GCF_022374935.2. Taxonomy (NCBI): domain Bacteria; kingdom Bacillati; phylum Actinomycetota; class Actinomycetes; order Mycobacteriales; family Mycobacteriaceae; genus Mycobacterium; species Mycobacterium virginiense. The sequence goes on along the minus strand of NZ_CP092430.2, from coordinate 4,926,770 downwards.
TATCAGAACCGTGGTTTACTCAGCCGCAAATCAGTCGTGACCTTGCTGTAACCTCGCCAGCGCGATGAGTACCGCTCCCACACCCCCCTCCAGCCCATCCGCTTCACCGGTCGCCGTTATTGGGATGGCTTGCCGACTTCCCGGCGGCATCGATTCGCCGCAACGGTTCTGGGATGCATTGCTGCGCGGCGCGGATTTCATCGACGAAGTCCCCGCCGAACGGTGGGACGTCGACAGCTACTACGGCTCCGAACCGGGCACGCCGGGACGTTCGGTCTCCCGCTGGGGCGGCTTCCTGGACACCATCGGCGCGTTTGATGCCGACTTCTTCGGCATGACCGAGCCGGAGGCCATCGCGGTCGATCCGCAACACCGCCTCTTGCTGGAGACCGCGTGGGAGGCCGTTGAGCACGCCGGAATCGACCCGGCGGCCTTGGCTCGATCGCAGACCGGTGTCTTCGTCGGCCTGACGCACAGCGACTACGAATTGCTGTCCGCAGAGCACGGCGCCGCTGAGGGACCCTACGGATTCACCGCCACTAACACCAGCTTCGCTTCGGCCCGCGTGTCGCAGGCCCTGGGACTTCACGGGCCGGCAGTCACGGTGGACACGGCGTGTTCCTCGGGACTGATGGCGATCCACCAGGCCTGCCGCAGCCTGCAGGTCGGCGAAAGCGAGCTGGCCCTGGCGGGCGGTGTGTCGGTGATGCTCGAACCCCGCAGGTCGGTTGCCGACTCGCAGCAGGGCATGTTGTCCCCGACCGGCCGATGCCGGGCGTTCGATGCCGACGCCGACGGATTCGTCGCGGGTGAAGGCTGCGTGGTGTTGCTTCTCAAGCGATTGCCCGAGGCCGTACGCGATCACGACCGCATCCTGGCGGTGCTGCGCGGCAGTGCCGCCAATCAGGCCGGCGGCACCGGAACGGCCGAGGCGCCGTCGACGCCGGCGCAGGTCGCGCTGTATCAGGCCGCCTTGGCCGCTGCCGGCGTCGAGGCCGCGACGGTGGAGTTGGTTGAAGCACACGGTCTGGGTGCCCCGGCCGCGGATCTGTCGGAGTATGCCGGACTGGCCGCGGTCTACGGCACCGACGACCGCTGCTTCCTGGGGTCGGTCAAGACCAACTTCGGGCACTGCCAGTCGGCATCCGGACCGCTGGGCCTGATGAAGGCGATCCTGGCACTGCAGGACGGCACGGTGCCACAGCATTTGAATTTCACCCGGCTGCCGGACCAGCTGGCCGGGATCGAGACCAATCTGGTTGTGCCGCTGGATAACACGACCTGGCCGGCCAGGGCGGGCCATCCGCGTCGGGCCGCGGTCTCGTCGCATGGTCTGTCTGGCACCAACGTGCACATCATCGTCGAGCAACCACCCGTGTCGGAGGTACCGGACGCGGCCACCGAATCGGCGACAGAAGGCGGCCGGCTTTTCCCGATATCGGCCACCTCCGCCGACCAGCTGCGGGTGACGTCGGCCCGGTTGGCGGACTGGGTCGACGAACGCGGCCCCGCGATGACTGACACCGGTCTCGCCGATCTCGGCTACACCCTGGCGCGGCGTCGGTCACATCGGCCGATACGAACGGCCGTGGTGGCGAGCAACTTCGGTGAACTCGGAGAGGCGCTGCGCGAAATCGCCGGCAATGACCTGGCCTATCAGCCGGCCATCGAATCCGACGGCCGCGGGCCGGTGTGGGTGTTCTCCGAACAGACTCCCGAGTGGACCAAGATGGCGGCATTGCTCGCCGAAGAACCGGCGTTCGCGGCCGCGATCGCGCAGATGGAACCGGTCGTCGCCGAAGAGTCCGGCTTTTCACTCGCCGAAACCATCGCTGCCGAGCTGCCGCCGACCGACGTCGAACGAGCGCAGCCGACGAACTTCGCCATCCAGGTCGCACTGGCCGAAGCGATGAAGGCCCATGGGGTTCGGCCGGGCGCCGTCATCGGGCATTCGCTCGGGGAGGCGGCGGCGGCCGTCGTAGCCGGCGGGCTGACCCTGGAGGACGGGGTCCGCGTCGCCTGTCGCCGGTCACGGTTGATATCGCGAATCGCCGGCAGCGGTGCCATGGCCACCGTGGAACTGCCTGCACAGCAAGTACTGTCGGAGCTCTCCATTCGTGACGTATCCGACGCGGTGCTCGCCGTGGTTGAGTCGCCGATGTCGACAACCATTGCCGGCGACCAAGAGGCCGTTCGCGACCTGGTGGCCAACTGGCAGCAACAGGGAGTGCCCGCCCGCGAGGTGGCGGTCGCGGTTGCCGCGCACTCGCCACAAGTCGAACCGGTCGTCAATGAACTGGCTCAAGTCCTCGCCGACCTGAAGCCGACTGAGCTCGAGATCCAGTACTACTCCGCAACATTGTGGTCGCCACGTGACCGGCCGGCATTCGACGGCCAGTACTGGGCGGACAACCTGCGTTACATGGCGCGGTTCGCAGCGGCTGTGCAGGCGGCGATCAAGGACGGCTACCGGGTGTTCGGCGACCTGGCGTCGGACTCGCGGTTGGCTGCGGTTCTACAGCAGAATGCCAGCAGTCTCGATATCGGGATTGCTGCACTGGCGGCCATCTCCCGAGAGCGCCAGTCCCGGAACGGATTGCGCGGATTCGTCGCCGACCTGCACAGCGCAGGAACGGCGGTGGACTTCGCTGCGCAATACCCGTCCGGGAATCTGGTAGAGGCGCCGCTGCCGAGCTGGAACCACCGCGAGCTGATATTCAGCAGGGAGGACATGGACGCCACTCCGCGCGGGGCGGCGGTCCGGGCCGTGCACCCGTTGTTGGGAGCGCACGTCCACCTACTGGAGGAGCCCGAACGTCACGTCTGGCAAGGCGAAGTCGGAATTATGTCGCACCCGTGGCTCGACGATCACCGGGTCCACAACATGGCCATCCTGCCCGGGGCCGCCTACTGCGAGATGGCTTTAGCCGCCGCTCGTGCCAGCCTGGGCGGATCCAGCGAGATTCGTGACGTCCGATTCGAACAGATGCTGCCCCTCGACGACTGGACGTCGGTGTCCTCAGGGGCCGCCGTGGTGGCACCCGGTGTCCTGGACTTCTCGGTGCACACCCATCAGGGCCGCGACCGCGTTGATTGCGCAACCGCGGTGTTGCAGGCTCGGTCGGATGTACGCCAACCGGCGGTCCGCGACATCGCCGCGTTGCTCGCGGCTCACCAGGACCGCGTGGACGGGGCCGAACTGCGAAAAACGGCCGAACGTAACGGAATTCAATACGGACCGGCCTTCGCGGGTTTGGTAGCGGTTCGTGTCGGCGACGGCCGGCACACCATCGGTGCCACGGCATTGGCCGAAGTCGCGCTGCCAGGGCGGGTCCGCCCTGAGCAGGGGCTCTATGAAATCCATCCGGCCCTCCTCGAAGCGTGCATCATGTCTGCTGTCATGCGGCCCGACGTTCCGCGCGCCGGCGACGGCGGACTGCTGCGGCCGGTTGGCGTGCGCAGCCTGCGCCGCCATCATCTGATCCGAGAAGTGCGGTACTGCCTGAGCACAGTGACAGCGGCGCGAGCCGACGCCTGCGAGGCCGATCTGGAATTGATGGACGAATCGGGCAATGTGTTGCTCACCGTCGAAGGTCTGCACTTCGCGGCCGGCCGGTCGGAGATCGAGTCCGATGTGCGCACTCTTGATGAGCGCCTGCTGACCATCGAGTGGGAGCGGCGCGATCAACCGGCGGCGGCGTCGACCGATGCCGGAAGCTGGCTGTTGTTGAGCATGGCCGACGCCACAGACACCCTGACCGGCCGCCTCGGTGGGGCGCTCAATGGTGAAGGGACACAATCCGACACGGTTTCGGTGCCGATGAGGCGCGGCGATGTGGCCGCGGGCCTGAACGGAGCGCTCGATGGCCGCGCCGGGATTGTTGTGGTCACCCCGCCGGCGCTCGAGGCTGCCAACCCCGCTCAGCGTGGCCGCGACTTCGTGGCCTATCTGTTGGACGTCGTGAGGCAGATGGTGGCGCTACCCGGGGAGTCACCGCGGTTGTATGTGGTGACCAGGGACGCCGCCACTGTGCGAGCGGGGGACCGGCCCAACCTGGAACAGGCCGGCCTGCGTGGACTGATACGGGTCATCGACTCGGAGTATCCGCACTTGAAGGTCACCCAGATTGATGTCGATGGCGACGCCGCCGAACACGACGAGGCCTTGGTCGCCCACCTTGCGGCGCAACTCCAGGGCGGGTCTGACGAGGACGAGACCGCTTGGCGTGACGGTGATTGGTACACCGCGCGGCTGCGCCCCGGCCCGCTCGGCCCAGCCGATCGGCGGACCACCGTAGTTGAGCACGGCCAAGACTGCCTGCGCCTGCAGCGCAATGACCCGACTGAGCCCGAATCATGGGAAGCAGTCGCCCACCCCCGGATTGCGCCCGGCAGCGGTCAGATCGAAGTTGCGGTGACGGTCGCCGGAGTCAATTGGGCCGCGGCGACTCCCGTCGAGTACTCCGCCGTTGAGCCACATCTGCAGCAGCTGGGCGTCGATTTCGCGGGCGTGGTGACTGCTGTGGGCCCGGATGTCACCGGCCACCGGGTGGGCGACCGGGTCGGCGGGATCTCGCCCGACGGCTGTTGGAGCACGTTCATCACCTGCGATGCCCGGCTGGTGGCCACCCTGCCGGCGGAACTGCCTTTGACCGAAGCCGCCGCGTGGCCGACCGCATACGTCACCGCCTGGTATGGGCTGCATGACCTTGCGCACGTCACCTCAGACGACAAGGTGCTGATCCATTGCGCAACCGGCGGCGTCGGTCAGGCCGCGATCGCGATCGCACGGGCGGCCGGATGTCAGATCTTCGCCACGGCAGACAGTCCGCGGCAGCGACAACTGTTGCACGACCTGGGTATTGAGCACGTCTACGATTCCAGCAACCTTGAGTTCGCCGATCGGATCCGCCACGACACGGACGGCTACGGTGTCGACGTAGTGCTCAACTCGCTGTCCGGGGTGGCGCAACGCGTCGGAATCGAACTGTTGAGCTTCGGCGGCCGGTTCATCGAGCTGGGCAAGCAGGACGTCTACGGTGACAGCCGGCTTGGGCTTTTCCCCTTCCGTCGCAATCTGTCGCTGCACGTCGTCGACTTGGCGTTGCTGGCGCACAGCCATCCAGAAACGGTCCAGCGACTGCTGTGCACCGTTTACCGAAACGCAGCTGACGGCAGACTTCCGCAACCGCCGACCACGCATTACCCCTTGCTGGACGCTTCCATCGCGCTGGGCCTGGCTGACGGCGATGACTGCGCGGCAACGGTTTTGCTGGACCTGCCGCAGACCGGCAGCACGGTCGCGGTGGTGCCACCGGCCCAGGCCCAGCTGTTCCGGGACGATGGCGCCTACATCGTCACCGGTGGCACCGGTGGAGCCGGGTTTTACCTGGCTGCTGAGATGGCCGCAGCGGGTTGTGGCCGCATCGTGCTGAGCGGCGATTCGGCACCGGACAGCCAAGCGCAACGGACTATCGAGCGGTTGCGTGCACTGGGCACCGATATTCAGGTGGAATGCGGCGATATCGCGGAGCCGGAGACGGCCGGTCGGCTGGTGGCAGCGGCGACGGCGTCCGGGCTGCCGGTGCGCGGTGTGCTGCATGCGGTTGCCGCGGCAGGCGAAGCACCGTTGACCGAGATCACCGGACACCTCGTCGACCGTTGCTGGGCGCCGAAGGTCTACGGCGCGTGGAACCTGCACCAGTCGTTGCAAGAAGAGGCCGCCGCACAATCGTTGGACTGGTTCTGCGCGTTCTCCTCGACGGCGGCGCTGATCGGGTCGCCGGGCCAGGGCGCCGCCGCGGCAGCTGACAGTTGGTTGGACGCGTTCGGGCGCTGGCGCCAGGCCCAGGGCTTGCCGGCCACCGTGATCGGTTGGGGGCCGTGGGCCGACACCGGCAGCTCCGCTGTCTCCGCCGACGGAGCGCACGCTGCCATCACATCCGCCGAAGCCGCCCGCGCCTTCCGCGCGATGTTGAGCTACGGACGCGCCTGGGCCGGATACGCGCCGATCACCCGTGCACCGTGGTTGACGGCGTTGGCACACCGCAGCCCGTTTGCCGAAGCGTTCCGGCCGGTACGCCAAAGCAGTCCCGACGCGCAGAGGTTCCTTGCTGAGCTGAAGGAACTCCCGCGCGACGAGTGGTTGGGCTCGATACTGCGCCTGGTCTCCGACCAGATCAGCCTGCTGTTGCGACGTACCGTTGACCCGGACCGGCCGCTCCCCGAATACGGCCTGGATTCGTTGGCTAGCTTGGAGTTTCGTACCCGGATCGAAACGGAGACCGGGGTCCGGGTCGGCCCTGCCCAGCTCACCACGGTGCGCGGACTGTCCCAGCACGTGTGCGACCAGTTGGCCGCCCGTGTAGAAAATGCGGACTCTCCCGGTGGTAGGTAGTTTGAGTCGGCCGGCCGCTGTCCCGAGCCGCCAGCTGAAGTGTTTTTCGCCCGAGCAGAGGAGCAGACGGTGCGTGTAGGGCCATTGGCGTTGGGGACGTTGGCGGACTGGGAGCCCGAGGCCGGTCCCACTGTGGTGTGGCAGCCGTCGGATGCTGCGCTGGCCGCGGCGCGACGGGCGCCGGTCAACGCCGTGCCGGCCAGCTACATGCAGGAACAACACATTCGTGGCTACATCGACCAGACCGCCGTCGGACTGGACTACTCGCGCCTGATGGTGCTCAGTTGCGACATGGCGGGCCGCTGCGATCGGCGTGCCATCGACTACATCATCAATGCGCATGTACGCCGGCACGAGACCTACCGCAGCTGGTTCGAGCACGCCGACGACGGAAGCCTCATTCGCCACGTCATTGATGACGCGGCCGATATCGCGTTCGTCCCGGTCGATCACGGCGAACTGACGCTGCCGCAGGTACGTGAGCTGCTGACTGAGACGCCCGATCCGTTGCAGTGGGACTGCTTCCGGTTCGGGATCATTCAGGGCAAGAGCCACTTCACGTTCTTCGCCAGCATCGACCATGTGCATGTGGACGCGGCGGTCGCCGGGGTGACGTTGATGGAGCTCTATTTCATGTACAACGCGCTGGTGGCCGGCGGGGCGCCGCTGGAGTTGCCCCCGGCGGGAAACTACAGCGAGTTCTGCGTCCGTCAGCACGAGTTCACCTCTGCGCTCACCCAAGAGTCGCCCGAGATTCAGGCATGGCGAAGCTTCGCCGAAAGCAACCACGACAGCCTGCCGGGTTTCCCGCTGCCGCTCGGCGACCCGACGCAGCCGTGCCCGGCGGCCATGGTCACCGCCACCATGCTGGATGAAAGGCAGACCGTCGATTTCGAGTCGGCCTGCACCGACGCGAGCGCCCGTTTCATCGGTGGCGTGTTGGCGTGCTGCGGCTTGGCGCAGCAGGAGTTGACCGGCGATGCGACCTATTACGGACTCACCCCGCGGGACACCCGCAGATCCCCGGACGATGACCTCACCCTGGGCTGGTTCACCGGTCTGATTCCGATCACCGTTCCCATCGGTGAGTCTTCGTTTGCGGACGCCGCCAAGGCCGCGCAGGTTTCCTTCGATTCCGGCAGAAGCCTGGCGGACGTGCCCTACCAGCGGGTGCGGGAGTTGGTCCCCAGCTTGGGCAAACCGCCGCCGAATTTTCCCGTCGTCAATTTCATGGACGCCGGGGCCGCGCCGTTGTCGGCGTTGATCGCCGCGGGCCTGGACGACCTGAACATCGGCGTGTTCAGCGACGGCCGCTACTCGTATCAGATGTCGCTCTACGTGATTCGGGTGCAAGAGGAGACCGCGGTCACCGCGGTGTTCCCGGACAACCCGGAGGCCCACGAATCGGTGGCGCGCTACCTGACGTTGTTGAAGTCCGTGTTTGAGCGAATTGCCGAGCAGGGCCGCGGGGAAAAGGTCGCATGAGCCCAACTCCATTCGCTGCGACACGCACGCCCAGTAGCTGCCGCCGGAGGTGAACCCATCTTCAGCCGGCTAGGCGACTTCGTCGTGCGGCGCCCGTGGCCGGTGATCGGCTTCTGGGCGCTGCTGGTCGTGCTGCTGCCGCTGTTCGCGCCGTCGCTCACCGATATGGCGCAGCGACATCCCGTCGCGGTGCTGCCCGCCGATGCCCCGTCGGTCGAGGCCGCCGCCAAGGTGTCCGCCGCCTTTGACGAGGACGGCTCGGAGAACGTGCTGACCGTTCTGCTCACCGATGAGGCGGGCTTGGATCGAGCCGATGAGAAGGTCTACCGCGCGTTGGTGGACCGGCTGCGTCTCGATACCGAAGACGTGGTGATGCTGCAGGACTTTCACACCACCCCGGCGCTGCGGGAGGTGCTCGTCAGCGGTGACGGCAAAGCCTGGATCCTGCCGGTCGGGCTGGCGGGGGACTTGGGCACGCCGGAGGCCTACGCGGCCTACGTCCGAGTCGCCGAGATCGTCAAGGAGACCGTTGCCGGGTCGACGCTGACCGCCGACGTCACCGGCCCAGCGGCCACGGTCGCCGACCTGACCGATGCCGGAGCGCGCGACCGGTTCGCGATCGAGCTCGCGATCGGTGTCCTGCTGCTGTTCATTCTGGGCGTCATCTACCGCAATCCGCTGACCATGTTGCTGCCCCTGATCACCATCGGCGTATCGATGGTGGCCGCGCAGGCGGCAGTCGCGACCGCGTCACTGGTGACTGGAATGGCCGTTTCCAACCAGGCCATCGTGATGCTCAGCGCCTTGATCGCCGGCGTGGGAACCGATTACGTCGTCTTCCTGGTCAGCCGCTACCACGACTACATCCGGATGGGATCCGGTACTGCCGAGGACTGCCAGCGCGCTGTGCAGCGGGCCCTGGCATCGATCGGCAAGGTGATTGCCGCATCTGCGGCCACCGTTGCCATCACCCTGCTGGGGATGGGCTTTGCCAAGCTGGGGGTGTTCGCCACGGTGGGCCCGGTGCTGGCGATCGGGATCGCGGTGGCGTTCTTGGCGGCGGTCACGTTGCTTCCGGCCATCCTGGCGCTGGCCGGGCCGCGCGGATGGGTGGCACCACGCCCCGAACGCGCTGCGCGGTTCTGGCGCCGTACCGGTGTGCGAATCGTTCGGCGCCCCAGGACGTATCTGGTCGGCAGCCTGGCGTTGTTGCTGGCGTTAGGCAGTGCCGCCGGGCTGATCCGGTTCAACTACGACGACCGCAAACAACTACCGGATTCCGTTGACAGCTCAGTGGGATATGCGGCGCTGGACCGGCACTTCCCGGTGAACCAGACGATCCCCGAGTACCTGCTGGTCCAATCTCCCAACGATCTGCGCACGCCGCGGGCTCTTGCCGACATGGAGCAGATGGCGCAACGGATCAGCCAGATCCCGGGTGTGGCCGCTGTCCGCGGTGTTACTCGGCCGGGTGGTCAGTCCCTCGAAGAGGCCAGGGCCACTTATCAAGCCGGTGAGGTCGGGGGCCAGCTGGGTGAGGCCGCGGGCTTGATCGCTGAGCGCGATAGCGACCTCAACCGGCTGACCACGGGCTCCAGGAAGTTGGCAAACGGCCTCGGAGATCTGAACGCCCAGGTCAGCCAGTCGCTCGGCAGCGTGCGCAGCCTGGTCGACGCGTTGGCGTATCTGCAGACGCAGTTCGGGGGCACCAAGACGTTCGGTGAAATCGACCAGGCCACCAAGCTGGTCAACAGTATCCGGGCGCTCGGCGATGCCCTCCAGGTGACCTTCGCCGGACTCGCATCCAGCTTCGACTGGGTCGATCCCGTCACCGAGTCCCTCGATGCCAGCCCGACATGCGACGCCAATCCGATTTGCGGGACGGCGCGAGCCGAGTTCCACAAGCTACAAAACGCCCGTGCCGCAGGCACTCTCGATGAAATCTCCAGTCTGTTTCGTCAGCTGCAGTCGGCGCAGCCCTCGCAGACGCTGTCGTCGGCGGTCAACGGGCTCAGCCGCTCTTTACAGTCAGCATCGCAGTCTCTGCATGCGCTGGGATTCGACAGTCCTCGTCGGGTGCAGCGGAAGATCATTGAGATGCAGAACGGCACCAACGAGCTCGCCAGCGCCAGCCGTCAGGTGGCCGACGGGGTGCAACTCCTGGTCGACCAGACCAAGGAGTTGGGATTGGGCCTCGACACCGCGTCGGCGTTTCTCATGACGATGGGCCACGACGCTTCCGAACCGTCGATGGCGGGATTCAATGTGCCCCGACAGGTGCTGGCCACGGAGGAATTCAAGGAACTGGCCCACACCTTCGTTTCGGCCGACGGGCATTCGGTGCGGTATTTCATCCAAACCGATGAAGATCCGTTCAGCACCAAAGCCATGGACCAGGTCAACACGATCCTCGCGACCGCCCAAGCGGCGCAACCCAATACCGTGCTGGCGGACGCCTCGATCTCGATCTCCGGCTACCCGGTCACTCTGCGCGATATTCGCGATTACTACGACCGGGACATCCGGCTGATCGTCGTCCTGACGACGCTGGTGGTGCTGCTGATTTTGACCGCCCTGCTGCGCTCGGTCATCGCCCCGATCTACCTGGTGGGCTCGGTGATCATCTCGTACCTGTCGGCGATCGGGCTCGGTGCCCTGGTCTTCCAGGTCATATTGGGGCAGCAACTGCATTGGAGCGTGCCAGGTTTGGCGTTTGTGGTGCTGGTGGCCGTGGGAGCCGACTACAACATGCTGCTTGCGTCCCGATTGCGCGACGAGTCACCGCTGGGCGTGCGCACCAGCGTTATCCGCACCGTTGGGTCTACCGGCGCGGTGATCACCGCTGCGGGCCTTATTTTCGCCTCGGCCATGTTCGGACTGTTGTTCGCCAGTGTGGGTGCCGTCGTGCAGGGCGGCTTTGTGATCGGCGCCGGCATCCTTGTCGACACGTTCGTGGTGCGCAGTATCACCGTGCCCGCCGCGGCGGCGCTGCTGGGACGGGCCAATTGGTGGCCCGCGCGTCCGTGGCTACAGCCCCGGCCCGATGACCCGAAACGGGGCACCGCCAAAGGCGAAGTGGTCGAGACGGTGGCCGACGCCTGACGCCGTGCGTCAGCCGGTGAAATTGAAGAAGCTGCGAAGCTTGCCGACGGTGTCATCGACGGCGCTGCTGGTCTCCGGTCCCAGAACCTCCACCACATTCATGCCGGCCGGGTGGACTGAGATCGGCCGGGTGGCGGGGTCATCGTTGCGGGAGTAGCCGGCGTCGACCTGCGGTTGGAGGAAGCCGTCGAGCTGATCGACCACGTCGTCTGGCATACCCAGGAACCGCAGCGGCATAGTCAACGGCAGGTGATTGATGGGAATCAGATACGTCGTTGTGGTGGCGTTGCGGGAATTAATGGTGGATCGGACGTTCTGCGCGGGCACGTCGGCAGGAGTGGTGAATGCGGACGGCGTATGCACGATCGCGGCACCGAGCAGGGCGTTGGCGACGGACCACAGATTGTCGGGCCGGTCGGGGAAGTCGGCCATGCCGTCATAGGCGGCGACGATCCGATTGGTGTCGTATTGGCTCTCCACCTCGGGGGGCATGACGTAGTCCTCGAGCGGCAGCCGGCTGCCCGGCGCAAAGAGTCCGGAAAGAAAGCTCTTCCCGAAAGCGTGCTTGCCCATGGGTGAGCCGATTGTCGTGAACTGCAACATGTCTGCCGGCGGTGCGGCGGGGTCGTTGGCGAGCCGGACCTGCTCCTTGTCGAGCGCCATGGTGCCCTGCGACAAACCGACGACGCTGGCTGGCTGGGTGCCGCGGCGAATCACCGCGTCGAGGTTGTCGGCGGCCGCGTCGACCGCTGCGGACACGGTCACGTTGTCGCGCTTGGCGTCGGGAGCGAACATGGTGGGCACCCACCGGAACATGGCACCGGCCGGGTAGTCGATGATTTCCCGCTTCTTGTTCGGGAAATAGCCCGAACCGGCACGCCGGGTGTAGTCCGCCCACGGGATGCCGGGCGGCCGGGCGCCGCCGACTGCGTAGACGACATCGACGTTCGAAGCATCGCCCACCGGTGCCGGCGTCGGAGCCGGCGCGGGCGCAACCCAGGGGGTATCGGTCGGACGTGCCGGGGCTGCGGTCGCGGTACTGGCACTTAGCCCGCTAGCCGAACCGGCGAGCCACACCGCGAGAGCTCCGGCGACCAGTCGTTTCATCGCTAACCCCTTCAGCCGTGCAGGCCCGCTGTCGGGCCCGACGTCCACCTTCTCATAGACCTAGAACACCGGCAGTGCATAAGACACCGCCTACGGCGGCCAGCAACGCGGCGACCTGGCCCGGACGACGTTGCCGACCCCACTGGTGCAACGCGGCCATGAACCCGCGGGTGGCGTCCGGAGCCACCAGGTAGGCCAGCAGCGGAATCTCGACCAGTGCAAACGCCAACGCATTGAATGTCAGCAGCGCGGCGATCTTCGTGCTGGTGGCGGCGCCGGATGCGACGATGATCGCCAATGCGGCCAGGTAGTCCACCGACGGCAGCGCGATACCCAAACCGGCAGTTCCCGCCACCCACAGCGACCGGCCCTTGAGCAGTCGCTGTGCCCGAGCAGAGAATCTGACCGGGACAGAATCGGCGCGGGCCGGGCGCATCGCGCCCGGCCGCGCCGTGACGAGTCTGACCGCGAGAACGGTGGCCGTCAGCAGCGCCAGCGCGCCGATGAGGATCTGGACCCTGGGCAATGTCAGTCCAGAAGACTCGGTCAAGGTGGACGGAAGAACGAACAACACCACCAGGCCGCCCGTTGTCCCCATGACGAAACCGCCGCACAGGAACGCCATCAGTTGCAGTACCGGCTTGGGCCGGTTCAGCATCAGCAGCGTCAAACCGATGCGGACCGGCTCAACGCTGGTGGCAGCAGCCATCACGAGCAGGGCTATCCACATGCGGCGACTTCGTAGCGCGGGGACGCGGCCCGGCTCAGCGGTCCATACGGGTGAACTGCTGGCTCTGGTACTGCTCGACGCAGGCCGCCCGGCGCACCTTGCCGCTGGTGGTGATGGGAATCGATCCCGGACCAACCAGCACCACATCAGCGACGGTCACCCCGTGGGCCTGAGAGATCGCTGCCTGCACATCGTTCTTCAGGACGGCCAGGCGCTGCGCCGCGTCCTCGGCGGATTCGCCACGATCCCGAACTTCGATGATGGTGACCAGCGTCTCGTCCTCGTTGACCGGAACCGAGATGGCCGCGACCCGACCGCCGCTGATCTCTTGAAGGGTGGCTTCGATGTCCTCGGGGTAGTGGTTGCGCCCGCGGATGATCAGCAGATCCTTCATGCGGCCCACGATGAACAACTCACCCTCGGAGATGAATCCGAGGTCACCGGTCCGCAGCCACGGGCCGCTCGGGGTGCCCTCGGACGCCCTGACAAGGGTCGCCTCGAACACTTCCTGGGTCTGTTCTGGCTTGTTCCAATAGCCGGCAGCGACGTTGGCGCCGGCTGTCCAGATCTCGCCGACGGTTCCCACGGAGCACTCGGCGCACGTTTCGGGGTCCACGATCCGCACCGCAGGCGACTTCGGCACACCGTAGGTGAGCAGGGGCGTGCCGTCCGGAGCCTCGCACCGCTGGGCGCTGCCGCGTGTCAACTTCTCCGATTCGAAGTAGACGGTCTGGGGCGGGCATTCCACGTCCAGGGTGGCGACATACAGAGTCGCCTCGGCCAACCCGTAGGCAGGGTGCAGGGCCCGAGCGCGGAAGTTATAGGGGGCGAACCGGTTGAGAAAGCGCTCCAAAGTCGCGGGATGGACGCGTTCACTGCCGCTGACGATGCCCAGCACGTCGCCCAGATCAAGTCCGGCCATGTCTTCTTCGGTGGTCTTTCGCACCGCCAGTTCGAAGGCGAAGTTCGGTGCCGCCGTAAACGTTCGGGTGTGGCTGGCCATCGCTTGGACCCAGCGCGCCGGACGCTGCAAAAACGCCACCGGACTCGTCAGCTCGCAACGGTAGCCACCCAGGATGGGTGCGATGATGCCCAGGATCAAGCCCAGATCATGGTAGAAGGGCAGCCACGACACGATCGTGGTGTCCGGCGGTGCCACCCCGTTGAACTCCGGGAAGTAGCCCGCCATGAACTGCCGGAAGTTCACCTGAAGGTTGCGGTGCGAAACCATCACGCCAGCCGGAAGCCGAGTCGAGCCCGAGGTGTACTGCAGATAAGCCACCCCACCGGAGTCGACAGGTTGCTCACCCATGGCGACGCTGGCGTCCAAATCCAAGGCGTCGACTTCGACGACGGTTGCCGTGGCGTCGGCCCCGGATTCCCGGACGTACTCAGCGACAAGATCCGCCGCCCCGGTCGTGGTCAAGACGACGGTGGGAGCGGTGTCGGTGAGAACGGCGCTGACCCGCTCGTCGTGCGCGCCGGGATGCGGCACCGGCAGCGGCACGGCGATGAATCCCGCTTGGATGGCGCCCAGGAAGCCTGCGATGTAACCGAGGCCCTGCGGGGCCAGGATTACCGCGCGGTCCCCGGCAGACCCGTGCTGCTGGAGTTCCTTGGCGACATTGAGGGCGCGCCGATACATCTGTGACCACGACAGCGTCTCGGCGACACCGTCCCAGTTCTGGTCGTAATCGGTGTAGGTGAACGCCGGCTCGTCGGGCGCGAGGGAGGCGCGTTCGCGCAACAAAGTTAACAAGGAAACATCAGACATTCCGGTGAGGCTACCGTCACAGCGCGAGATGTGCCGCGCAACGTTGTGCGGTGAGGACCTTGTACCTCAATTTCGCCGCCGCGACCTCCACCCCCCGCTGGCCCTCGCCCCGGCAGCAGCCGGACGGCATGCCCGTTACCGCCGGACAGCGACCCGGCCAGCGGCTACGATCGTGACGATCTTGGCTCGAGCTGCCACCGAGAGATGCGGGACATCCGATGAACCGTTCAGTTCAAGCCGCGGCGTGCTGCTCGCTGGCCCTGCTGGCGACCGTTGGCTGCAGTGCGACCACGGGTGAAATGCCCGTCGACGCGATGATGGCCAACGTGTCTTCGGCTCCCAAGACGCCCGGTCTGGCGTCCACGGATGGGTTGCCGCCCGGACGGGTCGGCGCGCTGCTGCTCTCCGACGACGATGTCAGTGCCGTCGTCGGGCTGCCGATGCACGGAAAGGGCAGTTGGCAGGTACCCAGCGCCGAGGTCACGTTGCGCGATCGCAACGAGTGCAAGGCTCTGACGCTTTCCGGCAAAGATTTCTGGACCACGGACTACACCGCGTATCGCCAGGTCTCGCAGCAGGACAGTGACGACATGAACTTCTTTACCTGGCAGGGCGTGGCCGCCTACGAGAACGGACGAACCGCGTCGCGGGTATTCCGCCGGACGATCAATGCCGATCTGCAGGCGCGCTGCCGGACGGCGATGATTCCCGCCGAGAACGATGAGCATGCGGCCTGGCACGTCGATTCCCTCACAGTCACCGACTCGAAGCTGTCCGTCGTCTTGTCGGAACAACGTGACCAGCAGAGCACCGGATGGCGCTGCGCAACACAGATTCGCCTGCAGCGCAATGTGATACACCGTGACGGGGCATGCCAGACCGGAAACCCCTCGACAACCACGCAGCAGATAGCGGATATAACGTCGAACCGGATCGGGGGCTGACGCATGGACGACGGACCGGCGAGGAGCGACGTGATGAAACGGGTATTGGCCGCAGTGGGCGTCGCGGGCCTCGTGGCGATGGCGATGCTGGGGTGTTCGCGCAGCGACGACCAGGATGGCGGATCCGCCCAGGCCGTCAGGCTGCCATCGCCCGGTGACACCACCAAGGCCGAGACCTCAGAGGCGGTGGCTCCCGCCGGGGAACCCGCTCGCCGGTCCTCGATGTCAACGGTTCCGCCGCCGCTGGTCCTGCCGGATCGGTTGCGCACACTGCCGGTGCCCGCGGACGTGTCCGGTCCCATCGTCGGCTCGCCCTTGGGTTTTGAGAAGCGCTTCGACCAGCCGGCGCCGCCGGTGGCGCTGGACGAGCACGCCGAGTGCACGGTGTTGCTCGGCCCGGCCATGCCCGCTTTCGGCTTCGAGTGGACGGCCTACAAGGGCGCCCAGCAGAAGGATCGGGAAGAGAACGCCGACGTCGTCGTCGGCCAGGGCGTGGCTTCTTACCCCGACACCGACAAGGCACGCGCGGCGTTCAGCGCGGCGTTCCCCGCCGAGCTGCGCAAGTGCGAGGGGGTCGCGGTGCACAATCCGCGTGACACCGATGCGAAAGTCACCTGGCAGTTCCACGTCCCCACCGTCGACGGGACCCGAGCACAGTGGAGCCGGGTGCAACTGGCCGACGGCAAGCCGCTCGACTGGAGCTGCGCCTACGAGGCCGACGTCAAGAGCAACGTTCTGCTGTACACCTCGGTGTGCCGGCGCGGCGCCGGCGGGGCTGAGGCGGCGGCGAAGCTCGCCGAGCGGCTGATGGTCTGGATTCCGGCAACCTGACCGGGGTCAGTGCACCCGGTCCAAGACGTGCTGGCTGAGCCGGTCCATCGTCACGGCGGCGTTGCCCCACTGGCTGGACAGCACCTCGACCATGAAGTTGGCCCCCACGGCGACGAGGAACGCCGAGGTGAACCCCATATTCGCGCCGTTGTAGCGGGCCGAGAGCAGCCAGGAGGCCACGGTCGCGTCCGGGCTTAATTCGACGTGCACCAGGTCCATGGTGACGCCCGCATCGACGTCGGTCCCAGCCAACCGAGCATTGAGGCAGCGGTCGACCGCAGGCCGGTTGTAGGTGTTGGTGAACGCCGCGTTCGCTTCAGCCACCGAAGGAAAGGTCGTCACAGCCACGATCGCGGCTGCTTCATGTGCGCGGTTCTCCCACCTCTGCGCTCGGTGAGACGCGTAGTTGCTCCCGACCACCTCGGTAGTGCCCACCTCGTAGAACGCCCGGCAGTCATCGCGCTGTCGGAGACGTTCCGGCTGCGACGGCACCATGCCCACCGGACCCGTGCTGGCCATAGGCATCCCGGCGAAGGTGCTGACCTCTTCGTCGGAGGGGATCAACTTCGCGACTTGGCCCGGCTGCACCCAGTTGTCGTCGGCGACCGCCGGCGCCGGTCTCGACAGCCCGCCCAGTGCGACCAGGACGATTGCCGACATCACGAACCACCTGCCGTGACTCACCATGGCGGTGAGCCTAATCGGACTCGATGAGCAACCCGCCGATTTCGCTCCGGCCGTCCGCCTCCGGTAGCCTAGCCCGGTTGCCGACGCAGGCGACCCTCCTGCCGTGGATACCTCCACGGCCGCACTACGACCATAGGAGGTGATGAGGTTCCCATGCGTCCATACGAAATCATGGTCATCCTTGACCCCACTCTCGACGAGCGCACCGTTGCCCCGTCCCTGGAGACGTTCCTGAACGTCATCCGTAAAGACGGCGGTTCGGTCGACAAGGTCGACATCTGGGGCAAGCGCCGCCTGGCTTACGAGATCGCCAAGCATGCCGAGGGCATCTACGCGGTCATCGACGTCAAGGCTGAACCGGCCACCGTGTCCGAGCTCGACCGTCAGCTCAGCCTGAACGAGTCGGTGCTTCGCACCAAGGTGATGCGCACCGACAAGTCGTAGCCGACTGTCGCAGCCGTTGCGTAGGCTCATGCTGCGAATGCAGCACCAAGCGCTGCCACCGATCCTAGGAGGGCCCCGTGGCTGTAGGTGACACCACGATCACCGTCGTTGGAAACCTGACTGCGGACCCCGATCTGCGGTTTACCCCCTCGGGGGCGGCGGTCGCCAACTTCACGGTGGCGTCCACTCCGCGGGTCTTTGACCGGCAGAGCAATGAGTGGAAGGACGGCGACGCGCTGTTCCTTCGGTGCAACATCTGGCGCGAGGCCGCCGAGAATGTGGCCGAGAGCCTCACCCGCGGATCGCGGGTGATCGTCACCGGGCGGCTGCGGCAGCGGTCCTTCGAGACCCGCGAGGGCGAGAAGCGCACCGTCTACGAGGTGGAGGTCGATGAGGTCGGCCCCTCGTTGCGGTATGCCACCGCCAAGATCAACAAGGTCAGCCGCGGCGGCGGCGGAGGCGGCTTCGGCGGGGGCGGCGGTATGTCAGCCCCCTCCGCTCCGTCCGGCCCGCCCGCGGAGGACCCGTGGGGCAGTGCTCCGGCGTCCGGCTCCTTCGGTGGCGCCGACGACGAGCCGCCCTTCTAGACAAACGAACCACAGCACGAAAGAGATAGGTAGATGGCCAAATCCAACAAGCGGCGTCCGGCTCCTGAGAAGCCGATCAAGACTCGCAAGTGCGCATTCTGCTCGAACAAGAAGCAGGTGATCGACTACAAGGACACCTCGCTGCTGCGCACCTACATCAGTGAGCGGGGCAAGATCCGCGCCCGTCGTGTGACCGGTAACTGCGTTCAGCACCAGCGCGACGTCGCGCTCGCGGTGAAGAACGCTCGCGAGGTCGCGTTGCTGCCCTTCACCTCGTCGGCGCGCTAGCCGACCCCTCAAGTCAGAGAAAGTTCGAAACGATGAAGCTCATTTTGACCGCTGAGGTGGACCACCTCGGAGCGGCCGGAGACACCGTCGAGGTCAAGGACGGATACGGCCGCAACTTCCTGCTCCCGCGGGGGCTGGCCATCGTCGCCACGCGCGGCGCGCAGAAGCAGGCCGACGACATCCGTCGTGCCCGCGAGACCAAGCAGGTGCGCGACCTGGACCACGCCAAGGAGCTCAAGGAAGCTCTGCAGGCGCTGGGCACGGTCACGTTGCCGGTGAAGACCTCGGGCGACTCGGGCAAGCTGTTCGGCTCGGTGACCGCCGCTGACGTGGTCGCCGCCATCAAGAAGGCCGGCGGGCCGAACCTGGACCGGCGGATCGTCCGGCTGCCCAAGGCCCACATCAAGGCCGTCGGCAGCCACCCGGTGTCGGTACACCTGCACCCCGAGGTGAACGTCGACGTCACGCTCGACGTCGCTGCGGCAAACTAAGCACGTATCTCAGCAGCCCCGGCAGCGCCCTCATTGGCGCTGCCGGGGCTTTGCTGTGTTCGGATAGCAGCCAGCCCGGGTTAGTGCTGGCTAACTTTTGGACCCGTCTGTCGGGGTGTGGGTGTTTACCTTGATGTGGAATCGCGTCTACCTGTCTGCAAAGCAACACGCCCAAGACGGCAACCTATGGCGACACGCCGAAGGGATTGTCTTCCACAATCAAAACACCCCTAGCTACCGCCCTCACCTGCGGGGATGACGTTGCTGGGAAGCGCAATCCACAAGTCTTCCCCACCGTCCCAAACAAATGGGGGACCGGTGTGCACACTTAATCCACACCTTTGTTCACAAGCTCGTTTTGTCCGGCCGCCAGCAACGCCTACCGTCAACGCGGCACGGCACAACGGGGGCGTCGGTGGCCAGGGATATGTTGGGGCGGCAGCGTCGAATAAACGTTCGATCGTGCCAGTGGAGGAGGAGGGGCGCATGGCAGTAGTCGACGACCGTGGGCGCTCTGGGCTTGAAGAGCCACCACGCGAAGACGTCGGCCGCCAACCGCCCCAGGATCTCGCCGCAGAGCAGTCGGTGCTCGGGGGCATGCTGCTGAGCAAGGACGCCATCGCCGACGTGCTGGAGCGGCTGCGGCCCAGTGACTTCTACCGCCCGGTGCACCAGAACATCTACGACGCGATCCTGGACCTTTATGGGCGTGGAGAGCCGGCCGACGCGGTGACCGTGGCCGCCGAGCTCGACCGCCGCGGCCTGTT
This sequence comes from Mycolicibacter virginiensis, assembly GCF_022374935.2. Taxonomy (NCBI): domain Bacteria; kingdom Bacillati; phylum Actinomycetota; class Actinomycetes; order Mycobacteriales; family Mycobacteriaceae; genus Mycobacterium; species Mycobacterium virginiense. Next base: position 4,907,136 of record NZ_CP092430.2, on the reverse strand, counting down.
GCGCCGGGTGGGCGGCGCCCCATACCTGCACACGCTGATCTCCACGGTGCCTACCGCGGCCAACGCCGGCTACTACGCCACGATCGTCGCGGAGAAGGCGCTGCTGCGCCGGCTGGTGGAGGCCGGCACCCGGGTGGTCCAGTATGGCTATGCCGGTGCCGAGGGCGCCGACGTCGCCGAGATCGTCGACAGGGCCCAGGCCGAGATCTATGAGGTCGCCGAGCGGCGGAGCTCCGAGGACTTCGTCCCGCTCGAAGACCTGCTGCAGCCCACCATGGACGAGATCGACGCGATCGCCTCGCACGGCGGTATCGCGCGCGGGGTGCCGACGGGCTTCACCGACCTCGACGAGGTGACCAACGGCCTGCACCCGGGGCAGATGATCATCATCGCGGCGCGGCCCGGTATGGGGAAATCCACACTGGCACTTGACTTTATGCGGTCGTGCTCGATCAAGAACCGGATGGCCAGCGTCATCTTTTCGCTGGAAATGAGCAAGTCCGAGATCGTCATGCGATTGCTCTCCGCTGAAGCCAAGATCAAGCTCGGCGACATGCGCTCGGGACGGATGACAGACGACGACTGGACCCGGCTGGCACGGCGGATGAGTGAGATCAGCGAGGCGCCGCTCTACATCGATGACTCACCGAACCTGACCATGATGGAGATCCGCGCCAAAGCCCGTCGGCTCAAGCAGAAGGCTGACCTGCGACTGGTGGCAGTCGACTACATGCAGCTGATGACCTCCGGCAAGAAGGTCGAGTCGCGCCAGCAGGAGGTGTCGGAGTTCTCCCGAAACCTCAAGCTACTGGCCAAGGAGCTCGAAGTGCCGGTGATCGCGTTGAGCCAGCTCAACCGTGGTCCCGAGCAGCGCACCGACAAGAAGCCGATGCTCGCAGATCTCCGTGAAAGTGGATCTTTGGAGCAAGATGCGGACATGGTTATACTTTTACACCGCCCGGACGCGTTCGAGCGCGACGACCCGCGCGGTGGCGAGGCGGACCTGATCTTGGCCAAGCACCGGAATGGGCCGACGAAGACGGTGACGGTGGCGCACCAGCTGCACTTGTCGCGTTTTACGAATATGGCGCACTGACGGAACGGGAGTCGTAGGGTCTCACGCTGCGTGTCACTTTCTCAGTGGCGGTGTCATGCCCTTGTCATATGTCTCACCAAGGTGTCATACAGACATGCGCATAGGACGATGACGATTACGCCTGACCCAAACTCGGCCGGTAATCAGTCGCCTCAGACTCGGCAGCAAGCAACGCACCCAGCTCACCCTCCTGCTGGGCGACAAACACACCGATCACCTGCCGGCATACCTCCGGCACGCTCACCCCACGTATATCCGCAATACGTTTCAACCCGAACAGCATTGACGTAGACACATGGAACTGAACAGCGAACTGACCGCATGAACCATCCTCAGGCGGCAACCCCGGACCCACCACCATAGGTTCGTCAACCCCGTATTGGCCCACCTCAGCACGCCGAGCTCGCTCGACAACCCCACCACGATCGCCGCCACCAATGCCGTCGGCCGGATCCCGGAACTCCTCATGACTGAACAAACCCATTCCGCCTACGCTAGACCTCGCAGAATTTCACGCAGCCTCACGCGAAGCGCCGGCTTCAATTGCGCGACCCCTCAAGACTTGACCGCGAACAGCAGATGCGGCCAAGAGGCTTCCATCGCCGAACAGTCCGCATCCGACGAGGCGTTGTGCTCCGTCGATGCGCTGGTAGCGGTCGTTCCTCGGAGTCCTGAAGAAATGACACGACTTTGAGACAAAGTTCGGGTGACACCACGTGAGACACCCGGTATCCGCCAGCGCACAACCTCGTCGTATGACATGCAGCGTGAGACCTACAGGTGCCTTGTAAGGTCCTCGCCGCTAATCGCATTTTCGCAGCGGCGGCGGCCTCTCCTTGTCATGTGTCTGAACCGATGTCCTACGGGCAGGCGATCGCGCTAGTAACGCTAGCGCGATGGGCGTAATCTCGCTACGATGCAACCGATGGAGACGATCAGCAGCACGGACGCTAAGAACCAGCTCAACCGGCTTTTGAATGACGTCAAGGCCGGCGCGTCATTCACCATCACCAGCCACGGTCAGCCCGTCGCGCAGCTCGTACCGATCAGCGCTGTACCGCGCAGGTTCGGCCAATTACCAAGCCTCGTCGTACCGAGCGACTTCGATGACGCACTACCGGCAGCAGAACTCGCGGCCTGGGAAGACGCCGAGGCGTGAACGTCCTGCTCGATACCCACACCCTGCTGTGGCTGGTCAGTAAGCCCTCGAACGTCGACGCCGACACGCTCGCGATCTTGAGCGATCCGGGAACCTCGGTATGGGTTAGCGCGGCCTCGGCATGGGAGATCGCGACCAAGACCAGGCTGGGCCGCCTCGACGGGGGAGCGCTGCTGTCGACCTGGACCGACGTCATCGCCGACATGAGCAGCACGGAACTGGCGATTGACTCCGCTGACGCGATCCTCGCCGGGCGACTTCCGTGGGAGCACCGCGACCCGTTCGACCGCATCATCGTCGCCCAGGCGTTGCGCCGCAATCTGACCGTCGCCACGCGCGATACCAAGATCATCGATGCGGCAATCACACCAACCCTCAAGGCCTGAACCCGTACCAGCGCGACGTTGGCTGCCGACCGCATCACCTCGCTAACCTCGACATGTGCCGGAGTCAACGAACCCCTCGGCCGCTCGACAGGGCCTTCGCCGAGATCAAGCCAGTGCCGAGGGCGGCGATTCTCCAAGCCCGATCGTTCTCGATGTGGAGGGCTCCGGCGTCCAACCGCCGGTCACCCCGCGGGTGCGTCGGCTGTTCTGGCTACTGGAGCGAGTCGCGCCCGCCATCGGGTCGCGCTGGGCAGTTGAGCTATGGTGCACCCCGCCGGTCCTCGAGTCCAGCCTGCGCATGCCGCCCGGCGTCCCACCCGGCCAGCCCCTAGAGGCGCACTGGGACGGGCACCGGATCGTCGGCGAGTCCTGGGGTGAAGGGCCGCCGGTCTACCTCGTGCACGGCTGGGGCGGACGCCGCCCCCACCTGGGCATGTTCATCAAACCCCTCGTCGAATCCGGGCACCGCGTAATCGCGTTCGACCTGCCCAGCCACAACGAGTCCGAGCGGGGCGTACTGGCACCCGGTCGCACCACCGCCATCGAATGCGCCGAAGCGGTGGCGGCCATGATCCGGACACACGGGCCCGCCCGCGCGGTCGTCGCCCACTCCCTCGGGTGTAACGCGACCGCGTTCGCGGCGTCGTGGGGCGCGACGGTCGGGCGGTTGGTGTTCCTGGCACCGATGGGCGAGTTCCCGATCTATCTGGATCTGTTCGCCGCCCGCCACAACTTCGGCCGACGGATTCGCGCCGGCCTGCATCGACGCCTGGAACGCCGGATCGGCATGCCGCTCGAGGACACCAATATGGTCCGGATCGCCGAGAAAACCGACTTCCCGCCGCTGCTGCTCATCCACGACCCCGATGACCCCGACACTCCCTATGTGACGAGCGAGAAGGTGGTCGCCGCATGGCCGGGAGCACGTTTGATGACGACGGCGGGCCTGGGCCGGCTAGCACACTTCCGCATCTTGAGGCACCGCCCCGCGATTCGCGCGGGCATCGAATTCATCGGACCCGCAACGGAGTGAAGAACCCTGGTTGTACGGCTGCGGCCTAGATGCTGTATTGCCGCAATCGCTGCAACCGCCGCATGCCCGCGGCGGACACCTTCTCCCCGGCGGGCCGCAGTGCCTCTTCGATCCGGGCGCGAACGTCCGCGGTGTCCAGGTGCGTGCCGATCGCGACGAGGTGGCTGGCCCCTGAACTCGCAGCCGCGGTCACCACGTGCACCGACGTGCCGACGACGTTGACCAGGTAGTGACGCTTGCCGATCGCGACCGTGCCCTTGATCCGGTAGACGCCCTGCGGCGGCTGTTCGAGCAGGTCGATGAGCGGTCCCGGGTCAACGGCGCCGTCGCCGACGACGGTTACCGAGTCTGCATGCACGTGATCGTGGTGCTCGCCGGCGTCGTCGAGGAGCAGCTCCCGAAACGACATCTGTCCGGACTCCCCGCCGTCGCTGATGTCGTACAGCAGCCGGGGATCCACGCGTCCGGCCATCGCACCCACCACGTGAGCGTGGGGATTGAGTTCGCGCACACGGGCTTCCACCCGAGCAAGGGCCTGTTCGCGGGCGTCTTCGGCGATCCGATCCAGTTTGTTGACTACGACCAGGGAGGCCACGCCGTAGCGCTGCGGCGGGGCCGACTCGGTATCGACCGTGTCGAAGTGTTCCGCTACGTCGATGACGTCGACGACACCGCCGTGGCGTATTCGCTCCACCCCGCTGAACCGAATCACTCGCGAGACATCGGCGGGTTCGGCCACCCCGCTTGCCTCGATGATGATCGCGTCCAGCGCTAGCTTCGGGTCGGCCAGCTTCTCCAGCGCCTCGTCTAGTCCGCCCTCATCCGGCAGGTGGCAGATGCACCCACCGGCGATGGACACCGGCTCGTCGACTTGGCCCGTGACCAGGCCGGCGTCGACATTGAGTTCGCCGAAGTCGTTGATAATGACCCCGATTCGAGCGCCTGGGGCGCGCAGCACGTGGTTGAGCAGCGTGGTCTTTCCCGCCCCGAGATACCCCGTCAGCGCGATGACGGGGATAGCAGGAGCGTTGCGATCGGCCACCCGGCCATTATCGCCAGGTGCGCGCGGCCGGCTGTGACCACGGGTGGAAGTTGACCCGTCAGCTGCCGTACAGGTGCAGCCCCCGGCCCGTCACGGTGGCCACGTCGCCGCTGAGCCCTGCGATGGGCGGGCCGCCGCGCTGATGGATCACGTTGGCCAGCACGATCACGTAGGTGTCCGACCCCGGGTCGATCCACAGCGTCACTCCCGTGAACCCGGTATGCCCGAAGCTGCCGATCGGAAAGATCATCCCGCGCGGCCGGGAGTGCGGCGTATCGATGTCCCAGCCGAAACCGCGGAGATCCTGTCCGGCGATCGCCGGATAGTGCGCGGCGAGCAGGGGATCGGGCCGATTGGGTGACGTCGCATTCGCCTGTTGCGCAGCGGCGTTCGCAGCCACCAGCTGGGCGGCATCGTGCCCGGGTTGCTGGGGTGTCGTCATCAGTTCCAGGGTCGATTGCCGCAACGGAAACGGGCTCGGTCGCCCGGCCAGCCGATCGAGTAGGGCCTGGGCGTACCTGCCGATGTCGCCGGCGGTCGAGAACACCCCGGCGCTGCCGGCCACCCCGCCCATGCGGCGCGCAGTCGGGTCGTTGACCGTGCCGCGCAGCAGCTGATCGAAGTCCGGGTTGATCTCGGGGGTGTCTTCGTCATGCGACGTCGGCGCGATCCGGGCCAGCAGGTCGGTGTTCCAGCTCCCTACCGGGCACTGCCCGTCCTGGGATGCCCCCGCGTCCAAGGCGATGGCAGTGCCGCGGACCTGGTGTGGGCCACAGGCTTTGGTGGCGGGCAGGTAGCGGGTGTCGGTCATGCCCAACGGTGCAAAGACGTTGTCCTGCACGTAGGTGTCCAACGGTTGGCCGGTCATCGTCTCGACCAGCACGCCCAGGATGATGAAGCCGATGTCCGAGTAGTGAAAGATCTCGCCGGGACCGAACTCCAGCGGTGCGGTCAGTGCCCGATGAACCCCACTCGCCTTGTCCGCCTCGGTCAGGCCCCACGGCCCCTGGTGGCTCGGATCGCCCCCGATGCCCGAGGTGTGGGTAAGCAGCATGCGTAACGTCACCTGGGCGCGCCGCGGGTCGTTGGTCTCGTTGAACTCCGGCAGATAGGTCTGGACGGGTTCGTCGATTGTCACCCGGCCCTGTTCATACAGTTGCAGGACCGCGACGGTCGTCGCGAGACATTTCGTCAACGACGCGATGTCGAAGATCGTGTCCTCGGTCATCGGCTCGGCCGGCGAAGGCGAGCCGTCAAGAGCGGGTTCGTCTGCGAGCCTGCGCGCGCCGAAAGCCTGGCTGAAGGCGATCGTGCCGGCGTGCCCGACCCGGACTACCGCACCCGGTAGCCGGGGAACCGCGATCGCGTCGTTCATCAGCGCAGAGATCGGCGCGACCAGCTCCCCACGAGGTAGGTAGGGCGCATCCGCGCGAGGTATGACGGGCACCGTGGCGAACGGGGTGCTGGCCGGCGGCGGCGGCTGCTGCCCCGGCTGGCTGCACGACGGGACCGTCCCAAGTACGAGCGCGACGCTTCCCACGGCGCAGGCGCGGGTGATGCGCGATCTCGACACCATCACAGCATCGACGGTAGCCAGCTGCGAGCAGCGTCGCGACGGCCGCGTTAAACCTCCGCCGGGAACCAGAAGTCGAGAGTGTCCTCGACGCCGCCCCAGTCGATGCCCAGCCAGTCACCGAAGAAGTCCTCGATGTTGCCGAAGACGCTGTAGAAGGACGCCACCAGCGAGTAGAACAGGCCCTCCCACCAGCCGCTGTCGATCAGGCCGTGGGGCCACGCGTTGAGCCAGGCGCCGAACTGGTCGAAGTCGCCGGAGATGTTGATGTCGGTGAGCATGCCGTCGATGGTCGCCGCGTGATTGGCCACCTGATCGGGGGTGAGCCCCAGGTACATCATGTGCTCGTAGAGGATCCCCAACGCCGAGGTGGAGTTGGGGTCGGCGACCGGGTCGCCGGGGATCGTGTACACCGTCGTGGTGAACGCGTCGGTCGGGGTGTGGACGCCGGACAACAGGCCGGTGTCGAAGAAGTCGCCGGATGAGGAACCTCCGCCGAGATCCGGTATCGCGGCGCCGGAGCCCACCGGGTTGCCGATGAACACGAAGTGCAGCAGCGACGGGTCGATGCCCTCGTGGGCCAACTGGGCCATCGCGATCGAACCGGCGGTTGCACCCTGCGACCAGCCGAACACCCACAGTGGGTGCTCGGCGTCGTAGGCGTCCGGGTTGGCGGCCAATTGGGCGTGCACCTCCCGCACGATCTCCGCCGCCCCGACGAAGCTGCTGTGGCCCTGCTGAACCAGGGCGGGAGTGGACAGCAGCAGCAGCGGCGCGTCACATCCCGCGGAGCCGACCACGCATGCGCTCGCGTCGTCGTCGAGGTCGAAGCCCAACGGGCGCAGGAAGAGATCGGCCGCGGTCTGAGCGAATGTCGCAGACGGCGTCGACAGGATCGTCGGACCGACGAAGATCGCGGTGTCGGCCAGCAGGTTCACGTCGACATGCGTGGCGTGCACTACCGGAGTCGACAGCACACCGCCCGCCACCGTGCCGGCCACCGCGATCGGCGCCAAGGTCTTGGTCAGCATCGTGGGACGTCCGTTCACCACTGGCTTGCCGCCTTTCCAAATCATTTGCGAAGCGCGATGTTTCAGACCGTCGGGAACCAGTAGTCCAGCGTTTCTTCGACCCCGCCCCAGTCCAGGCCCATCCAATCGCCGAAGAAGTCCTCGAGCTTGCCGAAGGCGCTGTAGACGAACGCCACGGCGGAGTAGAACAGGCCATCCCACCAGCTGCTGTCGGCCAGTCCGTGGCCCCACGCGTTGAGCCATGCGCCGAACTGGTCGAAGTCAGTAGAGATGTTGATGGTGGTGAGCAGGTCGTCGGTGGTGGCGGTGTGGTTGGCCACCTGATCGGGGGTGAGCCCCAGATACATCATGTGCTCGTAGAAATCGCCGTACGGCGAGGTGGACGTGTGGTCGGCGTTGGGGTCGCCGGGGATCGTGTAGATCGTGGTCGTGAATGCGTCGTTGGGCGTCTCTTTGCCGTACAGCATCCAGGTGTCGGAGAAGTTGCTGTGCGCCGAGCCGTCGTCCTCCATATGTGGATATTTGCCGTCGGGAGCGGTCGGGTCGCCGATGAACACGAAGTGCAGTACCTGCGGGTCGACGCCGTCGTGGGCCAGTTGGGCCATCGCGATCGAGCCGGCGGTGGCGCCCTGGGAGTAGCCGAAAATCCACAGCGGATGCTCGGCGTCGTAGGCGCCCGGATTGGCGGCGAGTTCGGCCTGTACCGTCCGCACGATCTCGGCCGCACCGGCAAAACTGCTGTGTCCGACCTGGATAAGGCCCGGGGTGGCCAGCAGCTGCAGCGGCGCGTCACAAGCGGCAGACCCGATGAGACACGACGCGGGGTCGTCGCCACCGTCGAAGCCCAGCGGCCGCAGGAACAGGTCGGCCGCGGTTCGGGCGAATGTCGCAGACGGCGTCGACAAGATCGTCGGACCGACAAAGATCGCGGTGTCGGCCAACAGGTCGACGTCGACCTGCAGGTTGACATCGGTATGCGCGGCATGGACTACCGGGGCGGCGAGCACACCGCCTGCCGTGATGCCGGCGATCGCGATCGGTGCGCAGAGCTTGGTCAGCATCGCGGGGCGTCCTTCACCACGGGCATGCCGCCTTTCCGAATCATTCGTGCCAGACCTACTCCGATGGTCATAGCTAAAAATCACACGAGTAAATCGAAAGCTAAACCTGAGGGCGATCATGGCAGGGTTAATCGGAGCAAGTCAACGGCTCTCGGATCAGATCGAACGTGCTGGGCAACGGCGTTCTCCCGGAGCGGTATGCCAATTGACGTGTCTGCGGCGAGGGTGCCACTATAGGATCTTCAGGATTTCTTCCCTACCTCATACATAAGCCTTAGGAGACTCGGGCATGAACGCAACCAAGGTTTTCGCGCCGCTTGCTGCCGCAAGCGTGATCGCGGCCGGCGTCGCCGGAACCCCGGTCGTCCAAACGGCGCACGCGCGCCAAGTAGCCCTGCTGGCGGACACCGCGATCTTCGTGGGCGGGACCATGTTGACCACGCCGTCGGCGGCCTTCGCGCACACCGCGGCCGATCTGTTCCTGCAGCCGCTGGGCTTCGACGCCGGCGACGACGCGAGCGTGTGCGTGATCGGCTCCGCCGGCTGCGATTCTGCGCTGCAGGTGCTGACCACCCCGCAACTCATCCTGCAGGGGCACAGCAGTTTCGCCGGGGCGGCACTGATCGTCCAGGCTGTGGAGGCCGAATTTGCCGCCAACCCCGGCGCCTACGACGAAGAGCACCCACTGTGGGTCTTCGGCTACTCGCAGGGCGCCACCGCCGGCTCGATCGCGATGGCCCAATTGGCCCATGAGGGTGTCATCCCGTCGGGGGCGTTGCACTTCGTTTTCATCGGTGATCCGTCCAGTACGACCGGCGTGTGGTCGGATCCCTCCGGTGCCACCAACACCTCCGACCTTTACCCACTGCTGAACGGCTTCCATACCCCCAACGACGCCTTCACCACCACCATCTACGAGTTCCCCGGTGACCCCGTTGCCGACTACACGTCGAACTCCATGCTCGGATTGCTCTGGGAGCACGTCATGTACATGGGCCTCACGCCGGAAGAGGTCGCCAACCACACCTTCAGTACCGACGGGTTGATCACCAACATCGACCTCTCCGGTGACATCGACCAGTTCAGCACCTGGATCAGTGCGCTGACTAGCGGCGGGTTGATCGAGAGTGGGGTGTTCGTGGGACTGGTCAACTCGATCGTGGAGATGATCTACAACGCTTTCGGCAAGATCGAGGAGTTCTTCACCGATTGGATGGGCATCGACTGGGGCGGCGTCGAGGACACCCTCGACTACTGGTTCCCGGCGGTCTGATCCAAGCCGGCTTCGCCGGCTCTCCCCTTGACAATGTACAACCAATCGGTTGTACGATTATCGGGTGATCACGCTCGACGACGACCGGGTGGACGCCCTGTTCCACGCACTTGCCGACCGCACACGACGCGACATCATGCGCCGGGTGCTGGCCGGCGAGCACTCGGTCTCCGACCTTGCGGTGAAGTACCAGATGAGCTTCGCCGCGGTGCAGAAGCACGTCGCCGTCTTGGAGAAGTCCGGCCTGCTCACCAAGCGCCGCAGCGGCCGCGAGCAGTTGGCCCGCGGTGACGTCGCCGCGGTGCGGTCGGTGGCGGCCATGCTCACCGAGTTGGAACAGGTTTGGCGTGGTCGCATCGCCCGTATCGACGAACTCATCTCGTCCGAGGAGACCTAGGAGGCCGCACCATGCCTGTGATCGACGTACAACACGACATCGACGCCTTGACCTTGACCATCACCGCCGACTTCGCTGCTCCGGTGCAACGAATCTGGCAGATCTACGCTGACCCACGCCAGCTGGAAAAGGTCTGGGGGCCACCGACATTCCCCGCGACCGTGGTCGACCACGACCTCACCCCCGGCGGACGCACGAACTACTTCATGACCGGTCCCGACGGTGAGAAGTACGCAGGATACTGGCAGATCATCGCCGTCGACGAGCCGCGGAGCTTCACCTTCGACGACGGCTTCGCCGATCTGGACTTCAACCCCGATCCCGGCATGCCGACCTCCAGGAACGTCTACACCTTCATCGAGCACGACGGTGGAACCCGCGCGACGTACACGAGCACGTTCACTTCCGCCGCAGACCTGCAGAAGGTGTTGGACATGGGTGTCGTCGAAGGTTCCACCTCGGCGCTGAACCAGATCGACACCCTGATCGCCTCCTGAATCACGGGGACGGAGCCGGCCGCGCCGCCGGAGTACTGGTTCACCAGTTGAGGCGCAGACCGCCAGGAGTTTGCCAATTAGATGGTAAATTGATGCCATGAATGTGTCGGTGGACCGACTGGGAAGGTTGGTCATCCCGAAGGCGCTGCGCAAGGCGCTCGGCATCACGCCCGACACACCGCTTGAACTGATCCCGGACGGGACCGGTCTCCGCATCGAGCCGGTCCAGCAGAGTGCCCGCTCGATCGAGACCCGCGACGGACTCCCGCTCCTCGGCCCGGTAGAGGGTGCGGTACTCACCGACGCCGATGTGCGCCGGCTTCGCGATGACGTCCAGCGCTGACCTGTGGGCATGCGACACCAGCGTTGCCGTCGCGGCTCTTGATTCGACCCACGAAGCACACTCCGTCTGCCGCCGAGCCCTGCTGCAACATCGCCCTGCGCTCGCGGGCCACGCGGCGTTCGAGACGTTCTCGGTGCTCACCCGCCTCCCCATCCCGCTGCGCTTGAGCGCAACCCAAGCAGCCGAGGTACTGGCGACCGCCTTCCCGGTCGAGTGTTGGCTCGACACCCCTGCGACCGGTGGACTTTTCCGGCGGCTCGCCGGGCTCGGCATCGTCGGCGGGTCGGTCTACGACGCGCTTGTCGGTCAGGCCGCCCAGACGAACCGGCGCATGCTGCTCACCCGGGATCGTCGGGCGGAGCGCACCTATCGCGCACTCGGGGTGCACTACCAGTTCGTCGACTGACCACCGCAGCGCACCTGAGGGAATGTGTCGGACGCCTTCGGCAGACTGCGGGGCCAAGCGTGACGGCCGACTGCTCCCCGTGTTGGCGGCCAACAATCGGGCCGCTGAAGAACTCACCCAACGGCTCTTCCCGGCGACGGTGCCCCGCTCGGTGGCGGTCTCCTACGGCGCCGGATGGGGCGCTGGCCGCGCGGCGGCGAACCTGGCGGTGCTCGATGCCCGCGATTCGATAGCGGGCTGATCACCGGCGTTTGACCCGGCGATGGAGCGGCAATTCCAGGTGTTCGGGCGGCTACAGCGGGCCGCAAGGACGGCAAGGACCCTGCGATGGCCTTCGACCTCACGCCGACCACGGCACAGCATGACCTGGCCCGCCGGGCTCATCAGTTCGCCGAATCGGTCATTCGGCCGGTCGCACTCGACTATGACCAGCGGCAAGACTTCCCGTGGCCGGTGCTCGAAGAGGCTGCCGCGCAGGGCTTCTACAGCCCACTGTTCTACCGCGATCTGATCGGCGATTCGACGGGGTTGTCGTTGCCGATGTTCATGGAAGAGTTGTTCTGGGGCTGTGCCGGAATCGGACTGGCGATCGTGATGCCGGCATTGGCCCTCTCGGCGATCGGCCAGGCCGCCACCGCCGAACAGATGCTGCAATGGGCGCCTGAATGCTTCGGCACGCCAGGTGATCTCAAACTCGCAGCACTGGCGATATCGGAGCCCGAAGGCGGTAGCGATGTTCGCAACTTACGCACCACCGCCCGACGCGACGGCGACGACTGGATCATCGACGGCCACAAGATGTGGATCGGCAACGGCGGTATCGCGAATGTGCATGTGGTCAACGCCGTCGTCGACCCGGAACTGGGCCACCGCGGCCAGGCCTTGTTCATCGTGCCGGGTGGCACGCCCGGGCTGGACATGGTCCGCAAACTCGACAAGCTCGGTTGCCGGGCTTCCCACACCGCCGAACTGCGATTCGAGCGCGTCCGCATCCCGTCCGAGAACCTGCTTGGTGGGCCGGACAAACTCGAGCACAAACTCGCCAAGGCCCGCGAAATGCTCGCCGGTGCACCAATATCCGGCTCCGCGACCTTGGGGACCTTCGAGCAGACCCGGCCGATGGTCGCCGCGCAGGCAATCGGCATCGCCCGTGCCGCACTGGAATATGCGACCGATTACGCCACCCGGCGGGAGGCATTCGGCGGTCCGATCATCGACAACCAGGGCATTGCGTTCCCGTTGGCGGAGCTGGCCACCGCGATCGACGCAGCGCGGCTGCTGACCTGGCGGGCCTCCTGGATGGCGGCCAACGGGATCGGATTCAGTCGCGGCGAGGGATCGATGGCCAAGCTGGCCGCCAGCGAAGTCGCAGTGCGGGTCACCGAGCGGGCCGTGCAGACCCTGGGCGGCTGGGGATACATCACCGACCATCCGGTGGAGAAGTGGTATCGAGACGCCAAGCTGTACACCATCTTCGAAGGCACCAGCGAGATTCAGCGGATGGTGATCGCGCAGGCTCTGGGCGCCGCGGTCGGTACCCCGCCGCTGCACGTCGAGATCGAGCCGTCCGGTGGACCGCTGAACCGGATGTTCGGTCGTGGCACACCGCTGCGTACCAGGGCCGCCGCCGGCGCGCTTGCGATGCAAGACCGCATCCCCGCGCCGGTGCTACGGGCCGCGATGAAAGTTCTGCGTCCGCCGAGATGACCGGCCACGTCGCTACCGTGAGCCCGAGGGCAGGGGCCTGAACACCTGTAATGCGCGGTAGCACGCAGTGAATTCGGCCTCCGCACAAGGGGTATCGACCTCTCCGTCGTGGGCGATCGGCACCGGTCCGTCGACTGCGGTAAAGCGGAACTGCGGAACCCGCAACTCGTGGTAGAGCCGACTGCGTTGCAGCCGTCCGGTCAGCAGTGCCGCCAGGATGCGCAACGTGGACCACGGCCGGCCGGTCTCCAGGATCCGCACATCCAACAACCCGTCGTCCATCCGGTGCCGTACGGCCGGCGCGAAGCCGTCGGGCTGATAGGCCGAGTTGCCGAGGAAGAACAGCGACGTCTGCAGGATCTTGTTGTCGTAGGAGATGCGCACCGGCCGTTCACGACGCAACGTCATCAGCATGGCGTACGCGCTGGCTACGGGCTTTCCGAGCTTGCCCTGCAACCGTTCCCGGCGGCGCACGAACGTCGGATAGGCGCCGATGCTTGCCGTATTGATGATGGTTGTCTCGTCGTTGAACCGCACCACGTCCACCCGCGACAAGCTGCCGTCGGCGATGGCCCGGATGGTCTTTGCGGTGGTGTCGCAGCCGATGTCCTTGGCGAAGTGGTTCAACGTGCCGCCGGGAAACACCGCCAGCGGCAGGTCGTGTTCCACCGCCACGTGCGCGGCTGTTGCGACCGAGCCGTCGCCGCCGACGATCGCGAGCACCTCGGCGGAACGGGCGGCGCGGCGCAACGATTCGGCCAGATCGTCCTCGGGCCCGACCTCGACGATGGTGATGGCCGGTAGTGCTTCGCGCACCTGCGCCGCGACCACTGCCGAGCGCCCGTCGCCGGACTCGGGATTGACCACCAACGTCACGCGCTTGCCGTCGGGACGTGCGGGGGCGGGGACACGCAGGGCCGTGGTGTGGGGCGTGGGCGGGGAGGCTATCGGCGGCACTAGCCTTGCCCCGGCCACCGCGATCGACGCACCGATGCCCAATCCGGCGAGTACGTCCCCGGGATAGTGGACGCCGGTGGCGACGCGGGACAGACCGACCAGGCCGGCCAGACCCGCGACGGGCAGTCCCAGCAGCGGGTTCTCCAGGCCCACTCCGGTGGCGAACGCCGCCGCGCTCGCGGAGTGTCCGGATGGCAGCGAGTTCGACAGCGGTAGCCGGTGGGCGCGGCGCAGCAGGGGCACCAGCAGGATGTTGGGGCGTGCGCGTGGTCGGATCCGTTTGATCACTTGGTTGGTCACCAAGCTGGTCAGTGCCAGGCTGGCCACTCCGCGCGCGGCGCCCCGCTGAGTTGCCGGGCCCCCGGTCGCGGCCATGGCGGCTGCCAGAGCCAGCCACAGCTTGGAGTGGTCGGCGGCGCGGGTAAGGACTGGCATGGTGGTGTCGAGTAGTCGGCTGGGCGAGTGGGCGATTGCCTCGAAGACTTCGGCGTCGAGCTTGCCGAGACCGTCGGTGATCTGCCGCAGCCCGGAACGTCGGCGCGGCAGGGGCGCCATCGGTAGTTGACCCACGGCAACGATTCCTCCGTCCACGGGCGCCGCCGCTGGCGCCGCATGGCAGCCGTATACCCGTTTGACGGTGGGGAGACTCCCCGCCATCGCGGTCCATGAGAAACTCTCATCGTTTTCTCCGGTTCGTGCGCAGGGCCCCTCGGCGCGAGCGCTCACAGCACCGGTGATCGAGAGGAACCGACTGTGAACGAGCGACCTGGCGTAGTACTGGATCAGCAGACCGGCGCGAGCTTGGGCCTGGGTTGGCGCCCCATCGCCGCGTCCGCCGCGTTCGCCCCGCAGGACATCGCCGATATCATCGGCGACGTACGCACCCCCCTGCACGTGGTGCGCGAAACGGCCACCGGGATGCTTGGCCTGGCCCGGGGCGGTGAGTTGGTCGGGGCCGGGGAATCGGAGTTCGCCCTGGAAGGAACCCTGCCCGCGATCTACCCCGAGTGGCTGGGAGACCGCGAATTCTGTGAGGCGCACGGCGTCCGCTTCCCCTATGTCACCGGTGCGATGGCCAACGGCATCGCGACGCCGGCGCTGGTCATCGCGATGGCCGAGGCCGGAATGATGGGCTTCTTCGGTGCGGGCGGGCTCTCCTACGAGGCGGTGGAGCGGGGGCTGGCCGAGATTCAGGCGGCTTTGGCCGGCCGGCCCGGTCTCGCCTGGGGAGCCAACCTGATCCACTCGCCCAACGAGGCCTCCCTGGAGACACGCGTCGCCGAACTCTTCATCGCGCGCGGCGTTCCCGTCGTCGAGGCGTCGGCATTCATGAAGCTGACCCCCGCGGTGGTGCACTACGCACTGTCGGGACTGGACACCGATCCGGCCGGCAACATCGTGCGCCGCAACCACGTGATGGCCAAGGTGTCGCGGCCCGAGGTGGCGCGCATGTTCATGGAGCCGGCGCCGGCGGCGCTGGTGTCCGCATTGGTAGCGGCCGGAAAGCTGACCCAGCGCGAAGCCGACCTGTCTCGGTATGTTCCGGTGGCCGAGGACATCACCGTCGAATCCGACAGCGGCGGGCATACCGACAACCGCCCGCTGCCGGCGCTTTTCTCCGAGATCGTCATGCTGCGCGACTCGCTGGCCCAGCAGCACCAGCTGAACTGCCGGGTGCGGGTGGGTGCTGCGGGCGGCCTGGGCGCACCGCAGGCCGTCGCCGGCGCCTTCGCGATGGGCGCGGCCTACGTGCTGACCGGGACCGTCAACCAGGCCTGCGTGGAGTCGGGCCTTTCAGCGCCCGGGCGCGCCATGCTCGCCAAGGCCGGCATCGCGGACGTCATGATGGCCCCCGCCTCGGACATGTTCGAAATGGGCGTCAACCTGCAGGTACTCAAACGGGGAACGATGTTCGCCCCGCGCGGCAAGAAGCTCTACGAGTGGTACGCGGGCAACCCTGACCTGGCCAGCGTGGTCGCCAAGCACGGCCCCGAGCTGGAGAAGATCCTGGGCACCTCCGTCGCCGAGGTATGGGCGGACACTCAGCGGTACTGGCAACTGCGTGACCCGGCGGTCCTCGAACTCGCCTCCAGGGACCCGAAATACCAGATGGCACTGGTCTTCCGCTGGTATCTGGGGCAGTCGAGCCGGTGGGCCATCAGCGGGATTCCCGAGCGAGTGCTGGATTACCAGATCTGGTGCGGCCCGGCCATGGGCGCGTTCAACAGCTGGGTTGCGGGCAGCCACCTGGAGGCGTGCGAGAATCGCCAGGCCGTCCAGGTCGCCCTTAACTTGCTTGAAGGTGCCGCCCACGTGACCCGCGCCAGTGCGGCGCGCTCCTGCGGGGTGCCCGTCCCGTCCGACGCATTCGCCTACAGGCCCCGACCGCTGGCAGTCTGACCGCTCGGCGCCACGCGCCGGTTGCGCGATTTCTAGCAGTTCACCGGCCCACTGTCGTGACATTTGGGCGGACGACTGTAATGTACGCCCAGCTCAGGGCGGACGTCTTCGATGTGTGATGGCGGCAACACTCTGATATTGTCCCGGCAGCGTCTGGCCATCGGGATGATCAGCGGACCCCCAGCTGCAATTCACCGTCTCTGATGGCGAAACTTAGGCTTTCGATGCTTTGCGTCAAGGCTGTTCTTAAGGAGACCTGTGGTAGCCAAACATCCACCTGTCGCAGTGGTCGGCGTCAGCGCGCTGTTTCCCGGGTCCGAAGAAGCCGAGCGATTCTGGCGCAACATCGTCGAGGGCGCGGACCTGTTCTCCGACATACCGGAGTCGCACTGGCGGATCGACGACTATTTCGACGCAGATCCTCGCACGCCCGACAAGGTATACGCCCGTCGCGGGGGGTTCTTGCCCACCGTCGACTTCTCGCCGATGGACTTCGGCATTCCGCCGAACGTCGTGCCCGCGACCGACACCGCCCAGCTGCTGGCGCTGCGGGTCGCGCAGCAAGTGCTGGAGGACTACGCCGGCGGCGACATCTCCGGTATCGACCGCGAACGTGTCAGCGTCGTGCTGGGTTCGTCCGGCGGAACCGAGATGTCCGGCTACATGAGCGGTCGGCTGCATCGGCCGATCTGGGAACGCGGCCTGCGCGCCGCAGGCCTCTCCGACCACGAGCTCACCGCGTTCAGCGAGCGCGTCGCGTCGGGCTACACCCCGTGGCAGGAGAACACCTTCCCCGGCCTGCTTGGCAACGTCATCGCCGGGCGCATCGCCAACCGGTTTGACCTCGGCGGAACGAACTGCGTTGTCGACGCCGCATGCGCCAGTTCGCTGGCCGCTATCGAGATCGCACTGCACGAGCTGTACCTGCGCGAGGCCGACATGGTGATCGCCGGCGGCGTCGACGCCTTCAACGACATCTTCATGTTCATGTGCTTCGCCAAGGTCACCGCGCTGTCGCGCACCGGCGACTGCCGTCCGTTCTCCGACCAGTCGGACGGCACCATGCTCGGCGAGGGTTTGTCCATGCTGGCGCTCAAGCGCCTCGACGACGCGGAGCGCGACGGCGACCGGATCTACGCCGTGATCCGCGGCATCGGCACCTCCTCGGATGGCCGGGCCAAGAGCATCTACGCCCCCAGTCCCGATGGGCAGGCCAAGGCCCTGCGCCGCGCCTACGAAGCCGCCGGCTACGGACCGGAGACGGTCGGCCTCGTCGAAGCCCACGGCACCGGCACCAAAGCCGGCGACGTCGCCGAGTTCACCGCCCTGCGCCGGGTGTTCGACGAGTCCGGCCGGACCGACCGGCAATGGTGCGCCGTCGGTTCGGTCAAGTCTCAGGTCGGGCACACCAAGGGAGCTGCCGGGGCTTGCGGGCTGTTCAAGACCGTGATGGCACTGCACCACAAGACCCTCCCGCCGACCATCAAGATCGACCGTCCCAACCCCGGGCTCGAGATCGAATCGTCGCCGTTCTACCTGTCGACGCAGACCAAGCCGTGGATCGCCGACCAGAATGTGCCGCGCCGCGCCTCGGTCAGCGCGTTCGGCTTCGGCGGTACGAACTTCCACATCACGCTCGAGGAGTACGCCGGCGCCGGGAAGCACGCGCCACGCTACCGCTCGTGGGACTCCGAGCTCGTGGTTCTCGGCGCGGAATCCGCGGCAGCGCTGGCCGCGCAGGCTGGGGAGCTGGCCGCCTCGCTGGTCGACTCCCCGGACCTGCTCGGCTACCTCGCGCGCAGCACGCAATCGGCATATGACGCCACCCCCCCGCACCGCCTCGCAGTCGTCGCCAACAGCGTCGAGGGCCTGCGCACGATGCTCACCGAAGCCGCCGCCAAGCTGCAAACCGCCAGCGGGGAGACGTCATTCAGCTCGCCCAAGGGCTACTACTACTCCTGCCAACAAGCCGGCCCGGTCGCGCTGCTGTTTCCCGGACAGGGCAGCCAGTACGTCGGCATGGGTGCCGACATCCCGCAACTCTACGAACCCGCCTTGGCGCCTTGGGAACTCGCGCGTGCCGGCCTGCTCAACGCAGACCGCGACCTGCACGATGTCGTCTGGCCTAAAACGGCGTTCAGCGAGGAAGACCGCGCGGCTCAGGCCGCCGAGCTGACCAAGACGGAATGGGCGCAGCCGGGCATCGGTGCACACAGCCTCAGCCTGCTGTCGATAGTGCGCTCGCTGGGCATCGCGCCGGTCGCCGTCGGCGGCCACAGCTTCGGCGAGGTCAGCGCGCTGTGCGCGGCGGGAGTGATCAGTGACGACGTCGCGCTGCTCATCGCACGCGCGCGCGGTGCGCTGATGGCCCAGGCCGCCGCCAGCAGCGACGGCGCGATGTGCGCCGTGACCGCGCCGGCCGAGCAGGTCAGCAGGCTTCTCGGTGAGTGGGGCCTGTCGGTGGTCATCGCCAACCACAACGCCCCCAACCAAGTCGTGCTCTCGGGCGACAGTGCGGCGATCGCCGATGCCGCACAGCGGTTCAGCGCAGCGGGCATGAATGCGCGCCTCCTCGACGTCGCCACGGCGTTCCACTCCGAGATCGTCAGTTCGGCAGCGGCCCCGTTCGGCTCGTACCTGGCGGGCATTCCGTTCGGGGTGCCGCAGGTGCCCGTTTACGCCAACGCAACAGCCCAGCCGTACGTCGGCAGCGCCGAGCAGATGCAGGCCACGCTGGCCAACCAGATCGCGCAGCCCGTGCGGTTCGTCGAGCAGGTTCAGGCGATGTGGTCCGCTGGCGCCCGAACCTTTGTCGAGGTCGGCCCCGGCAGCGTGCTCACCAACCTCGTCGGCAAGTGCCTGACCGGCCAGGACCACGTCGCAGTCTCCCTGGATGCCAAGGGCAGGAATGGGATTCGATCGCTGTGGATGGGCTTGGCCCAGCTGGTGGCCGCCGGCGTTCCGATGAACTTCGAAGCCCTGTGGGCCGACTACCGCCACGGTGACGATCCGCGAACCCGTCCTGCCCCCAAGCTGACGATGAAGCTCAACGGCACCAACTTCGGCCGACCTGACATCAACGACGAGCCGGTGCAGCGGTCCGCTGAGGTATCGGAAGAATTTGAGATATCCGAAAGATCTGAGAAATCCACCCCCCGCAGTGACCACAACGGCCACGCGACCGTATCGGAGCCCCCCATGACAGCAGCTCATCCAACCGTTCCCGCGGCGAACGGGTTGCCAGCACACGTCCCGACGCACGTCCCGGTGCCGGTCCAGGCCGCCGCCGTTCCGATGGTGACCTCGCCGCTGATGTCCGGTCCCGGAGCCGAGATGGTGACGCACATGGTCGGTGCGCTGGGCAGCATGCAGCAGACCATCGCCCACCTGCAGGGCCTGCTGCAGACCCTGGTCTCCAGCACCGGGATGGCGCCGATGCCGGTCAACCAGTTGGCTTTCCCGGCCGGCACCACAGTGGTGCCGGCTCAGCCGGTAGCCCCCTATGGCGTGGCGGCCACTCCGGCACCGCCGGTGGTCGCGCCGCCGCCGCCGCCGGCGCCGGCCATGCCTGCGCCGCCTGCGGTTCCGCCGGCCCCCGTCAGCGCACCCCCGGCACCGGCACCGGTACCGGTAGCACCGGCGCCGGTGGCCGCTGCTGCTGCGGTCGCGACGATGCCGGCGCCGCCTGCTCCGGCCCCTGTTGCTGTCGCTCCGGTTGCTCCGGTGGCTGTTGCGCCCGCGCCGGCCGCGGCTGCGGGTGTGGATTTGGTCGGGGACATGTTGGCGGTGGTTGCTGACAAGACTGGTTATCCGGTGGAGATGCTGGATCTGTCGATGGCGCTTGAGGCGGATCTGGGGATCGACTCGATTAAGCGGGTTGAGATCTTGTCGGCGGTGCAGGACCGGGTTCCGTCGTTGCCTGAGGTGGAGACCGCGACGATGGCGGCGTTGGTGACGCTGCAGGAGATCGTTGACTACCTGCAGTCGTTGATGGGTCCGGCGGCTGCGCCTGTTGCGGCCGCGCCGGCGTCGGTTGTTGCGCCGGCGCCGGCGCCGGCCGCTCCGGTTGCTCCGGTGGCTGTTGCGCCCGCGCCGGCCGCGGTTGCGGGTGTGGATTTGGTCGGGGACATGTTGGCGGTGGTTGCTGACAAGACTGGTTATCCGGTGGAGATGCTGGATCTGTCGATGGCGCTTGAGGCGGATCTGGGGATCGACTCGATTAAGCGGGTTGAGATCTTGTCGGCGGTGCAGGACCGGGTTCCGTCGTTGCCTGAGGTGGAGACCGCGACGATGGCGGCGTTGGTGACGCTGCAGGAGATCGTTGACTACCTGCAGTCGTTGATGGGTCCGGCGGCTGCGCCTGTTGCGGCCGCGCCTGCGCCGGCTGCTGCGCCCGCGCCGGCCGCTCCGGTTGCTCCGGTGGCTGTTGCGCCCGCGCCGGCCGCGGTTGCGGGTGTGGATTTGGTCGGGGACATGTTGGCGGTGGTTGCTGACAAGACTGGTTATCCGGTGGAGATGCTGGATCTGTCGATGGCGCTTGAGGCGGATCTGGGGATCGACTCGATTAAGCGGGTTGAGATCTTGTCGGCGGTGCAGGACCGGGTTCCGTCGTTGCCTGAGGTGGAGACCGCGACGATGGCGGCGTTGGTGACGCTGCAGGAGATCGTCGACTACCTGCAATCACTGATGGGTTCATCACCACCGGATCTGGTGGTGCCCAACGGATTGTCGGCAGGTGATCGCGCCCCTTTTGAGTTAACCGGAGCGGAGGTGGCGCGTTACGCGGTACGCGCCACCGCCGCT
The DNA here is from genome assembly GCF_022374935.2 of Mycolicibacter virginiensis. Classification (NCBI taxonomy): domain Bacteria; kingdom Bacillati; phylum Actinomycetota; class Actinomycetes; order Mycobacteriales; family Mycobacteriaceae; genus Mycobacterium; species Mycobacterium virginiense. The sequence continues at coordinate 4,885,972 of NZ_CP092430.2, read as the reverse complement.
CCGGTGAGCGGAATGGGCATGCCCGGCCTGTATGCCGCCAGGACCGTCGAGATCGTGACGGCCGAGGCAGCACAGGACGGGCTGACTGCGACGGCCGAGGCCCTGGCCGCAGTTCTGCGCACCCACGGCATTCGCGCGGCGATCGTGGCCCAGCCCAGTGCCGACGCCGAGGCGGTCATTCACCTGGGCGGACTGCGGCCAATCACCACTCGTGCTGAGGCGCTTGCCGTCAACCGGGTGCTGTTCGCCGACGCACAGCGCGTCGCCGCGCAATTCGCGGAACAGGGCGGCGTCTTCGTCACGGTTCAAGACACCGGTGGCACGTTCGGTCTGCTCACCGATCCCGGCCTGCGGGCTTGGTCGGGTGGTATCGGCGCGCTGGCCAAGACGGCTGCGCAGGAATGGACCAGCGCACAGGTCAAGGCAATCGACGTCGCCGTCGGCCACCGTTCCCCGCAAGTCGTCGCCGAGCAGATCGCCGACGAAGTTCTGGCGGGCGGAGTGGAACTCGAAGTGGGCCTCGGTAGTTCGCACGGGCGAACCACAGTCGTCGCGGGTGCACAGCAGGTGAGCACCCGCACGCAACGCATCGGCCAGCAAGACGTCATCGTGGTCTCCGGGGGTGCCCGCGGAGTGACCGCCGGTTCGGTGATCGCTCTGGCACAGCAGACGCAGGCGGCGTTCGTGTTGATCGGGCGCACCGAACTCAGCGACGAACCGCCGGAAGCCCAGGGCCTGACCACCGATGCGGAACTCAAGCGGGCGCTGCTCGCCAGCGCTGCGGCGCAAGGCCTCAAGGTCACACCGAAGCAGCTGGAGCAGCAGGCGCAGCGGATCCTGGCCGACCGCGAGGTGCGAGCCACCTTGGCCGCGCTGACCGCGGCCGGCTCCCGCGTCCGCTACGCCGCCGCCGACGTCCGGGACACCGCGCAGCTGGGTGCGTTGCTGGACAGCGTGCGAAACGAGTTCGGCCCCATCACCGGCCTGGTGCACGGCGCCGGCGTGCTGGCCGATGCGCCGCTGCACAAGAAGACCCTCGACGGGTTCGACCGGGTCTTCGAGACCAAGGTCGGCGGCGCCTGCGCGCTGCTGGATGCCACGGCCAACGACGCGCTCAAGGTGATCTGCCTGTTTTCGTCGGTGGCCGCGCGCAGCGGAAACGTCGGGCAGAGCGACTACGCCATGGCCAATGAGATCCTCAACAAGGTGGCCCTGGCGGAGCAGGCACGCCGCGGGCCATCCTGCTTGGTGCGGGCGCTGGGTTGGGGCCCTTGGGATTCCGGAATGGTGACACCCGGTCTCAAGGCGATGTTCGAGTCCCGTGGCATCTCCTTGATCCCGCTGGCCGACGGCGCGCGCGCGTTCACCGCCGAGGTACTGGACGGTGACGCCGGAACCTCCGAGGTGACCCTCGGCGACGGCGTACTGGCCGGACTGCCTACGCACCCGATCCCGCCTGAAGGCCGGGTCGCCCGGGTGCTCGCACATGTGACCCAGCAGCCCTACCTGCTGGACCACCGGGTCCAGGGCAATGTCGTGTTGCCCGTCGTGCAGGCACTCGAATGGTTCATCCGGATGGCCGAGGCATGCCGGCCCGGCCACCACGTGGATCGGGTGCTCGACCTCAAGGTGCTGCGCGGTGTGACGCTCTACGAGTTCGAGAAGCACGGCAACCCCCTGCTGGTGCGGTGCGTGCCCGTCGACGATCGGCCCGAACTGCTGACGGTAACGCTCTCCGACATCGAAGACTCGACCGTCTACTACTCGGCCAAACTCGAGATGCGTTCGGGCGCAGCCGCGGTCGCCAGCGCCCCGGTGCCGGCGCCGGGCAATCGCAGGATTGACCGCGACGCCTGCTACACCGGTGGGGCACTGTTCCACGGCTCCGCATTCCGGGTGCTCGACGGCGTGGACTGCGCCGAGACCGCCGCGACGGCCTACCTGTCCGGATTGACGACCGTGGGCTGGGCGGGGGAGGGCTGGGCGACTGACCCGGCCGCCGTCGACGGATGCCTGCAGGCGGCACTGGTCTGGAGCTACGAGCTGCTCGGCCGCAATGTCCTTCCGCTGCGGGTGGGCGAGATCGTCCGCTACCGATCCGGAGCGCTGGGTGCGGGCCTGCGGTGCGTGCTCACCGGCGGGGACGCCAAGACCAGCCGTGCCGTCTGCGACCTTGATCTGGTAGACGCCGACAACCAGCTGGTAATCAGTCTCAAACGACTCGAGTTGTATCCCTACGGCGGCTGACTCGACGGCGGCTGATTCGAAGTGAAGTTTGATCCCATCGCGATCGTCGGGCAGGGCTGTGTCCTACCCGGGGGACTGAACGCGGGTGAACTCTGGACAACGGTGCACGACGGCTGCGACGCACTGGGCTCGCCCGGCCCGGATTACTGGGGTGTATCCCCGGCACGCGTCCTGTGTTCCCCGGCGGACGTACCCGAACTCGACCACACCTGGTCGGACCGCGGCGGCTACGTCCGCGGCTTCGATGACGTATTCGATCCCCGCGGATTGTTCCTCGACGCTGACGACCTCGCCGGCCTGGACCCGCTCTACCGGTGGGGAATCGAGGCGGCCAGACAAGCCCTGGACAGTGCGGGATGGCGGGCAGGTGAGGTCCCCGGTTCCGCTGGGATCGTCCTGGGAAACCTGAGTTACCCAACAAAGAAGATGACGGATCTCGCCGAAACCGTCTGGCGGGGGCAAGGATCCAGCCTCGAACCCGGGGTGGACTGGCGCAACCGCTTCATGTCCGGGCTGCCGGCGCATCTCATCGCGCAGGCCCTGGGTCTGAGCGGCGGCGCCGCAGCGCTCGACGCCGCCTGCGCTTCGTCGCTGTATGCCATCAAGCTGGCCTGCGACCGCTTGCATGACCGCACCGCCGACGTCATGTTCGCCGGCGGCATCAACGGTGCCAGTGATCTGCTGCTGCACATCGGCTTCACCGCCCTGCAGGCACTGAGTCGAACGGGGCGGTCACGACCGTTCCACAGCGGCGCCGACGGGCTGGTGCCGGCCGAGGGCGCGGCCATCCTGGTGTTGCGGCGCCTTGACGATGCGATGGCCGACGGCGACACCATCCTGGGCGTCATTCGGGGCGTCGGCTTGAGCAACGACGGTCGGGGACATGGATTTCTGGTGCCCTCCCAGGACGGCCAAGAACGCGCGATGCGCTTGGCCTACGAGATGGCCGGACTCGAGCCGCGTGACATCTCCCTCATCGAATGCCATGCCACCGGAACATCGCGCGGCGACCTGACCGAACTGATGAGCATGGCGCGGATCTTCGCCGGCATGACAGACGTGCCCATCGGATCGCTGAAATCCAATCTGGGGCACTCGATCACGGCGTCCGGTGCAGCGGGAGCCATCAAAGTACTGGCAGCGATGCGTGCCGGGGTACGTCCGCCGACGCTGCACGCCGAGGAGCCGCTGCCCTTCATCGCCGACTCGCCATTCCGGCTGCTCACCGAGGCTGAGCCGTGGGACAGCGACGGACCCCGTCGGGCCGCGGTCAACAACTTCGGCTTCGGCGGCAACAATGCCCACCTGCTGCTCGAAGAATGGGTCGGCGGACGGGGTCCAGCGCCGGCTCCACCGGTCACCGCACCCCGGACCGAGCAGGAGATCGCGATCGTCGGCCTGAGCCTCCTGCTCGGCGACGGACACGAAACGGCCTCAGTCGCCGAGCACTTGAAGTCGTGCCAGCCGATTCCCACCGGCATGGCCGACGGAGCCCGCGGGGCACGCATGGATGAGGTCAGCCTGGACCTGACCCAAACCCGCTTCCCGCCTGCGGACCTCAAACAGACCCAACCCCAACAACTGGCGTTGCTCGGTGCGGCCCTGGGCATCGGCGAGTTGATCAAGAGCTTGCCGCCGGAGACCACCAGCGTCGTCGTCGGAATGGGCTGCGACGCCGAAGTCGCCCGGTTCGGGCAGCGCTGGCGGTTGGCAGACGAATTCGACGAGCCCGACCGGCTCGCCGCGGCTCGCGACGACGTCGTTGCGGGGTGGACCGCCGCGGGCGTCGTGGGAGCCATGCCCAACATCGTGGCGAACCGTCTCAATAGCCAATTCGATCTACGGGGACCCAGTTTCACGGTGTCGCGGGAACAGCTCTCGGGCACCACCGCCCTTGAGCTGGCCGCGCGGGCATTGCGGCGCGGAGAGATCGACGCCGCCGTGGTCGGGGCGGTGGACCTGAGCTGCGAACCCGTGCATCAGGCAGCGGCGCGGGCATTACTGCACGCCGACGAGCAGATACCCGCGGACGCCGCCGTCGTTCTCGTGCTCAAGCGCGTCGCCGATGCGCGCCGTGACGGTAACCCGGTGTATGCGACGCTGCTGCCCGATCAGCAGGTGGACGCCGAATGCCTGCACCTGGGCACCGTTCCGGGTGCGGTGAACCTTTCCGCCCTGTTGGGTCACGCGCACGCCGCTTCGGGACTGCTGCATGTGGCCGCCGGCGTGCTCTACGGAGCGCTCGGAGTGTGGCCCGACGGCGAGCCCTGGACGTCCGAGCAACGGCGCGTCGCCGTGGAACTCACCGGAATGGCCGACCAGCGACAGCAGGTGACCTTGGTGTCGTCAGCGACCGGGCTCCAGGCCGCGGCCCTGACGGCGCCGCCAGCGGCCAACGGCGCCGCGAAACCTATCCGGCTCAACTTCCCCGCGCACCTGCCCGCGGTCCATCTGCCACCACGCGTCACGGCCCCAGGAACGAACCCCCCTCATCAACTGGAGCAATTCATGCCAACACAACTCCCGATGCCTCCGGTTCTGGCACCGGTCGCCGAGTCGCTGGCCCGGCTGCCGTTGGGTGTGGCCGCGGCGATGCCGTCGCGACCGGAGCCGCAGGCCGCAGCCGCCGCGGCACCCGCCGTCGTCATGCCCGCCGCCGCCATGCCCGCGGGCGCAAGCCGGGCGATCCAGCCCGTCAAGCCGGCCGACAAGGTGGTCCCGGCGCCGACGGTCAAGCGTGAACCGGTGGGCCTCAAGCTCGACAAGGACGGGCTGCGGGTGCACTCGTCGGGCAACATCTCCGAGATCTTCGGCCCGGCGTTCGCCGAGCAGGACCAGTACCTGCGGCAGGTCCGGATGCCCGAACCGCCACTGCTGCTGGCGGATCGACTGCTGGGCATCGACGCCGAGCCGGCCCGCCACGGCACCGGAACGTTGTGGACCGAAACCGATGTCACCGCCGACTCCTGGTGGCTCCAGCAGGATCGGATGCCCGCCGGCATCATGATCGAAAGTGGGCAGGCCGATCTGATGCTCATCTCCTGGATGGGCGCGGATCTGCTCAACAAGAGCGAGCGGGTCTACCGGTTGCTCGGCTGCGAGGTCACCTACCTCGGTGGCCTGCCCGAGATCGGCGACACCCTGCGCTTCGACATCCATGTGGACGGCCACGCCCGCCAAGGCGATGTGCGGCTGTTCTTCTTTCACTACGACTGCACGATCGACGGCGTCGAGCGGATGTCGATGCGTAACGGCCAGGCCGGGTTCTTCACCGACGAGGAGTTGGCCGCATCCGGCGGGATCTTGTGGCGCCCCGAGGAACAGACCGTCAGCGGGCCGATGGAGCAGACGCCGGCCCAGACGTCGCGCACCTCACTGCAGCGTGCCGACCTGGAGGCGATGGCCGCCGGTGAGATCTGGCAGACGTTCGGCGAGGGCTTCGAGCGCGCCGGCAGCCACACCCGCACCCCCAGCATCCACGCCGGCGACATGCTCTTCGTCGACGAAGTGACGGATCTGGACTTCACCGGTGGGCCGTGGGGCCGCGGCTACCTGCGAGCCGTCGCGCCCGTCACGCCGGAGAACTGCTTCTTCGCCGGCCATTTCAAGAACGACCCCTGCATGCCGGGCACCCTGATGTACGAGGCGACCATGCAGACCATGGCGATCTACATGACCGCCCTGGGCATGACGATCGACTGCGACGGCTGGCGCTTCGAACCGGTTCCCTTCGAGACCTACAAGCTGCGTTGCCGGGGTCAGGTCACACCGCAGTCGCGTGAGGTGGTCTACGAAGTGTTCGTTCGCGAGGTGATCGCCGGACCCGAGCCGACGCTCTTCGCCGACCTGCTCTGCACCGTCGACGGATTGCCCGCCTTCCACTGCGAGCGGATGGGCCTGAAGCTGTCACCGGGATGGCCGATGGACTCCGGCGCCAAAGAGCTCGAAGGCTACGTCGAGCCCAAGCAGGTCGCCGAGGCCAACGGATTCCGCTACGACTACCAGGCGATGCTCGCCAGTGCGATCGCCAAGCCGTCCATGGCCTTTGGGCCGCTGTTCGAGAAGTTCGATTCGCCCCGCAAGGCGGCCCGGCTGCCCGGTCCGCCGTATCACTTCATGTCTCGGGTCACCGAGCTGGTCGGTGAGACCGGCGTGATGAAGGCCGGCGCTGAAGTCGTCGTGGAGTACGACGTCCCGGCCGACGCCTGGTACTTCGCCGAGAACGGCGCGGCCAACGGCCACGAGACGATGCCCAACGCGGTGCTGATGGAGGTCGCGCTGCAGCCCTGCGGCTGGCTGGCCAGCTACGTGGGCTGCCCGCTGGATGGTGAGGCGGACCTGTTCTTCCGCAACCTGGACGGGACGGGAACCCAACACCGTGAGGTGACCCCGGCGACCGGAACGCTACGAATCAAGGTGAAGCTCAAGAGCCTCGCCAAGGCCGCGGGAACCATCATCGTCGGCTTCGACGGGGAGATCATTGCCGACGACGGACCGGTCTACACCTTCGACACCGTGTTCGGCTACTTCAAACGCGAAGCGCTGCAGAACCAGGTAGGTCTCCCGGTCAGCGACTCTCAACGTGCCTCGCTCGCGCAGCCGTGCGAGGCGCCCCTGGTCGATTTGACCACGCAGCCTGCCGAATTCTTCGGCGCCGGAGCGCGGTTGGCGGACCCGATGCTGCTGATGGTCGACCGGGTCACCGGACGCTGGCCCACCGGCGGCGCCGCCGGATTGGGCCAGTGGCGCGGCGTCAAAGACGTCAACCCCGGCGAGTGGTACTTCAAGGCGCACTTCTTCGGCGACCCCGTCCAACCGGGATCGCTGGGCATCGAAATGCTTTTGCAGCTCCTGCAATTCGGGATGCTCGACCTCGGACTCGGTAAGGAAGCCGGCCCGGCGGCCCGCTTCGAGCCGGCTGCCCTGCACGACGCCATGACCTGGCGGTATCGCGGCCAGATCATCCCCACCAACAAGCAGATCGCCGCACAGGTAGAGATCACCCGGATCGTCCGCGAGGACGCCGGCATCCTCGCGGTGGCCGAGGCATCGCTGTGGGTGGACGGCAAGCGCATCTACACCGCGAGCAACCTGGGCATGCGCATCGTCGCCGGCACGGGGGAACGGCAGTCCCCGGCCGATGCCGGCGCCATCACTACATCCACATCGACTTCCCTGCCCGCCGCAGTCGCACCCCCCGCGGCGTCGGCGGCACCCGCGGATACCGCTGCCGCAGTGCAGAACACCGTGGGTGCGACGACCACGATGGACGTCGCGCTCGATCCGATCAACGACTCCTGGATCGTCGATCACTGCCCGACCTACGTCATCCCGTCGCTGCCGATGATGTCGGTCATGGACCTGTTCGCGCAGGCGGCGGCCCGGGCCTCCGGCGGAGCCAAGGTCGTCGAGATCACCGACGTCCAGATGGTTCGGTGGGTCGTGGTCGACTCGCCGAAGCAGCTGCGGGTCGTGCTGGAGCAGACGCAGGAGACCGGGCGCTTCCAGGGACGCCTCGAGGTCTGGCGTGATGCGCCGCGAGCCGAGTTGTCCCGCTGGGAGATTCACGCACACGCCGTTGTCGTCACCGCCGCGCAGTACACCGGTGAACCGGAGCCGCCCGCCCCCCTGGAAGGGGCGGTGCCCTACGCCGACCCCTATGACGGAACGGTGTTTCACGGTCCGGCATTCGCGACCCTGACCGATGGTGCCCGGATCGGCCGCAACGGCTCAACCGGAACCCTGGCGATCGACCGTTGTGCCGTGCCGGCCGGCGAACTGCAGCCGGGACTGTTGGACGGCGCGTTGCACGTCGTACCGCACACCGCGATGAGTGTGTGGACCACCGACACCGCCGACCCCGCGTCGTATGCCGACGCCGGCGATCCCGATGTCGGGTTCCCGCGCCGCATCCTCTCGGCCCGGTTCTACTCCGACACGCCTGTGGCGGGAACCGTGGATGTCGAAGTGCGATTCGTGGGCTTCGACGACGCCGAAGGCCGCATGCCGACCTTTGACCTGTGGCTCAGCGTCGCCGGAAAACCTTGGGCGCGTATCCGGATGGCCGAATTTCTGCTGAGCAAGGGGCCGCTGGCCGAAGTCGGCGGCCCTGAACGGCGCGCCTTCATGGGTGACCGGCAGGCGGTCCCGGGCCTATCGCTGAGCGAGCGTCTCGGGCGCGGCGTCCTTGAGCTCAACACTGCCCGAATGGCGACCCTCGACTGGTTCAAGGGCACGTTGCAGGCCGTGTACGGCACCGACAGTCAAGGCGATTCGCTGATGTTCGACATCGTCACCAAGGAAGCGGTCGCGGATGCAGTCCACAACGCGGTCCACCCCGACCGGGTTCAGATCATCGGCGGTCAGGTGAGCTGCCCCGCGCTGCCGCTGGAGCGCATCACGGTCGACGTCGAGAAGCTCGGGCCGGGAGCGTGCCGCGCGAGCGCGTCATCGGTAACGGACTGGGAGCCGGTCCGAGCTTGGTGGACCGAGAGCGCGGGGATGCCGGACGGCTGGTTCGGCGAGCTGGCCCTGGGGGCGGTGTTGTCGCGCTACGTGCGCCACGTTGTGGTCACCGATCCGGCCGCGATGGCGGCCGTGCGCGGTCGGCCGGTGTTGCTGCTGGCCAATCACCAGGTGCAGGTCGAATCGCTGTTGGGCACCACTATCGGATCGTGGCTGACCGGCACGAAAGTCGTCACCATCGGCCACGCCAAGCACGAGACCGGCTGGGTCGGCAACCTGCTGCGAATGATTGACGCGGCGGCGGGCAAGGAGCTGGGCCATCTCCGCTATTTCGACCAGCAGCAGCCCCAAGAGTTCTTCGGGTTGGTCGACGCGCTCAAGCGGGAGAGTGCAGCCTTCGGAGTGTCGGTCATGGTGCACGCCGACGGGACTCGCAGCGTGAGTTCGGGCCAGCGGGTCGAGCGACTGACGTCGACACTGCTGGACATGGCGATCGAGATGTCCATGCCGATCGTGCCGGTGTACTTCGCGGGCGGGTTGCCCGAGGAGCCGTTGCCGCACAAGCTCGAAGTGCCCTACGGCCATGCCGCCCAGGACTACATCTTCGGCAGGCCCATCCTGCCCGAGGAGCTGCGTGGCCGGCCCTACGCCGAGTTGCGGCGTTACGTCATGGACGCGATCAATGCGCTCGCACCGTTCAGCGATGCACCGCACGCCCCGAACTACGACGTGGAGAGCCGGATCACCGCCGCTGCCCCGGGCGCCTCGCCGCTGGAATCGGTGTGGTTCTGCATCGAGGACGCGCTGGACTCCCTGCCGGTCGACTGGCGAAACCTGATCGCCGACGAGGAATGGGAGACGGTCAAGGCGGCTGAGCTCAGTCGGTCCTGATCGGGCGGCGCAGCGCCGGTCTTGTTGACGACGGCGCAGGTGGGCGGCTAGCTTAGTGGCGATCGCGGCACGGCCGTCCAGCTACGCAGCTGGGCGTAGATCGGCCTCAACGAATCAAGACCAACCAAGTCTTTGCAGACAGGAGCCCACTTATGGCGTCAGCATCTCTGGGCGTCTACACGTGCCTCGCGTGTGTCGTGATGCTTACCCTGGCACTCTTCTTGTCCAGCAAATCCTGATCGGTCGCACGACCTCACGGATGTAGATTCCACTGGCCGCAGTCCTGGGCCAGGACGTCGTTGACGTCGACTTCGATCCCGCCGACGATCGGGCCCGGGTTCGAGGCGGTACTCACAATCCGTTGGTAGAGCACCGCCCCGGGGTCGACCTGACCACGTGACCAGGATCGGGTCTGCCAGGCCCACCGCTTACCGGGTGTGCGGGAGACCCCGATGACCCCGTCGGCAGCCGCCCACTGGCACACGTTCACGCCCCCGTAGACGCCGGTGCGCTGCACTCCCAGTACCGAATTGATTCCGCGAAACCACTGCAGTGCCACGGCGTTCCAGGTGTTGCGGTCGATGTCGTCGTCGACGCTGAAGAAGATCGGCGCACTTTGGCCGCCGCCGGCTGCGCTGTGCAGTTGCCAGGCGGTGCGCGCGTCAGCGACTCCGCCGGGGTATCCCCGGGTGAAGTCCGACGGGGCCGTCCCGCCGGGCTTGCCGTACTGGAAGTTGCTGACGATCACCAGCCCCGCTGCAGTCAGCGACTCGGCATAGGGCCGGGTGATCGGCTTGGCGCCGAAATTGGAGCCGGGCCGCGACGTCGACACGTAGTTGATGACGCCGGCGTGGCCCGCGGCCCGGATGTCGTGCGCCGGAATCTGGCGCATGGCGTAGTCGATCAACGTGGGCGCCGCAGCCGAAGCCGCCGGCGTGGCGACGGACGCTGCGCCCAGCCCGGTGAGGGCAGCAGCGGATGCGTACCGCAGCGCGTCACGTCGGGAAACGTGGTTGGCAGGGCGGGAAGTCCGCGGAGAGTCAGGCACGGGCCGATGTTAACAATGTGACTGCTGTTAACGGTGCCGCCCGCGCCGAGAGCGCCCAGATGCTTTGTCGTTGATGCCGGCCGTGCGGCCTGGTGGTGGTCCCTCAGCGTGGTCCGATTGGCTGGGCGCGACAACCGGGCCGGCTAACCGACCCCGACGGGCCGCGGCATCACGGTCAGCTTGACGCCATAGCGCGGCGTGCCCAAACCGTAGCTGCCGTTGCGCCCGGCGCCGCCCGGAGGAATCGGGGGAGGCAGGGCGGTCATCGACCGGCTCTCCGGGGCGACGGTCCAGCCGCTCCCCGTCCCGGCGGCAGGAGCACCCGCCGGGGTTGCCGCCGCCCAGCTGGGTGGCGTCGACAGCGAACCGACCAGGGTGGCCCGGCCCACTCCCGCGGCCACCGGGGAGCCGCTGCCACCGGCAGCGCGGCCCGCGGTCTCCAACCCACTAGTGGCCGTCGATGCCAGGGTCATGCCCGGCATGGGCCCGAGCCCGCCGCGGGCCAGGGCGGCTGTGCCGCCATCCATCCCGCGCGCGAGAAACCCGAGCGTGGCCAGCCCGGAAAACCCCTCGATGTTGCCACCGGGGTCGAAAATGCCGGTTGCGGCGATCGTGTTCCACAGCTGGGCATTGATGTTCAAACCCGACCCGTCATCGTGGCCCCACGTTCCGTCGAAGAGGCCGTCGAAGAACTTCGTCCAGTGCCAGTCCGGATCCGTGGGACGCGAGCCCTCCGCCGGCGACGCCAGGCTCCGTAACGCATCGGGCAGTTGGGCGTGGGCGTCGGTGGGGTCCACACCGCCGGTGGCCTGCGTGCCGTCGTCTTGATTGGTGGTCTCCGGCGCATCGGCAAAGGGGATCAGTTGGGTGGCGGTGGCGGAAGCCGCGGCGTAGCCATACATCGCCACCGCGTCTTGGGCCCACATCTGTCCGTAGCGCGCTTCGGTCGCTGCGATCGCCGGTGTGTTCTGTCCCAGTGCGTTGGTCTTGACCAATGATGCCAGCAGCACGCGGTTGGTCTCGATCGCCGCCGGCGGCACCGTCATAGCGTGGGCCGCGGCATACGCTTCGGCCGCGGCGTAGGCCTGTGCCGCGGTCTGCTCAGCCTGCTCGGCGGTCACACTCAGCCATACAAAGTAGGGCTCGGAAGCCGCCGCCATCGCCGATGCGGATGGCCCCCACCAGCCCTGACTGGCCAGGCTCGCGACCAGCCACTCGAACGATGTTGCCGCCGAACGCAATTCCGCGGCCAGTAAATTCCAGGACGCCGCAGCGGCCAGCATCGGCCCTGATCCTGCTCCGGCGTACATGCGCGCCGAATTGATCTCTGGTGGCATCGATCCGTAGTCCATTATCCAAAACCCTTTCAGTAGACCGAGATAACGTTTGCGGTATCGGTCGCTGCGTATGACTGTGCGCTGTGCTGCAGGGTTTTGACGAACATCTCGTGCACCACCGCGGCGCGCTTACTGATCGCTTGGTACATCTGTGCGTGCCGCGCGAACTGCGCCGCGGTCAGGGCGGAGACCTCGTCGGCGGCGGCGGGAATCACGCCTGTGGTCGGCGCTGCGGCAGCGGCACTCTGCGCGGCGACGGTATCGCCGACACCGCGCAGATCGGCCGCTGTCGCGATGAGATCTTCGGGCAGTGCGTACACGAAAGACATAGGGGACTCTCCTTTGAGAGGGCATGACGAATTACGCCGTCCTACAAGAACGGTCGCGTGCCGAAGCGGCGCAGGTCCACGTTTCGGACAGCGCTGATGCGGTGCGGGCGAACCGATTCAGGGGGTGAAGGCGGCGCCGGGGCAGGGTTCGAACGAAATGGTCGTCGATCTCGGATAGGGACTATCGCTCGTACTCAATGTCGCTCTCACCTCCTCACGGCCAGGGCACACGGGGATGCCGTTGCAGTGGGCACAGCGGGACTACCGAACCAGCGCAGAGTCGGCCGGACGGCACCCCTCTCGACAGAGTTTTGGCACTGCACGGCGTATCCAGTCGTATGCCGAAAGCCACTTGGGCTCAACCCTTAAGCCGGGAAGAGCTGTCCTGACCCTGGGCGTCTCTCGACGTTTGAGGTCAGTGGCCTGTATCCGTACAGACGCCTCACCTAGCGAGGTGCGTTCGCGGCCATGGTGGCATCACCGTGGGGGATAGTCAACTCGAATGAGAACCTCTGCGCTGCCAGATGAGTTGCCCAAAATGTAACGAGCATCGCGAATGATACTGGCGTTCCACATGTTTCGTTGGTGCGAAAAGTTTGCCCAGCAGCGGTCGATGTGCTCTTGCTGAGAATGTCAAAGCGGTGACAGGGTGAACGGCCAGAATTACCAATGCATCCCGACGCCAAGTACTCGACCCGAACTCCGGAATGCCTCGTAGCAAGGCGATTCGGTAGACCGATCCGGATAGAGCTCCTGCTACCTTCGAAAGTGCCCTCGGTCGATCTGAGTGCGCGTGGTCGCCTGAGCACGGTTCGGGTTCGACCCTTGACCGATGTCGCTCAGATTTACTTAAATGGGCTAGCAGTCACATCACCGGCTACCCGTGTCGGCAGTCCGCCGCGGACGGGCCACGGCGGGTGAGGAGGAACTTGTGCAGACGTCGGCGTCCGAAGTCTCCGCTCACCCCGACTACGGCGGCCCCTTGCTCGGGTCCGGAAGCCAACTGGAACGCGCCACGCTCGACGCGCTGGACCGGCTGCAGCAGGTGTTGACGCTGCGCCCACTCGGCGATGACCGATACCGGGCGGGAAACGAGGCCGGCCGGTTCGGCCGGATCTTCGGCGGCCAGCTGATTGCCCAGGCGATGACAGCAGCCGCGGCCACGGTCCCCGAGCTCTCCGCCCACTCCATCCACGCATCGTTTCTGCGGCCCGGCGACTCAGGTGTACCGCTGGAGATCGCGGTCGACCGCACCCGCGACGGTCGCACCATGTCGGCGCGGCAGGTCACCATCCAGCAGGGCGGCCGCACCCTCGTGGTGGCGACGGTGTCCTTCGACACCAGCCCGGACGGCATAGATGCCGCCCCCGTGCCGCTGCCTGGACCCGAACCGGCGGCTCTTCCGCTGCTACAGCACTGGGTGCAACACGCCCCGCCCTATCTGGCAGGGCAAGGGAACACCTGGATAGAACGGCCCCCACCGCTGGAAGTCCGCACCGCCGAAGCCCCGGTATTCCTCGGCGGTGCGCAAGCGCCGGGTCCGCGTGCCCACTGGATGCGGTTGCCGCGCGGAATCGACGGCGACCCGCAACTGCACGCGGTGCTCCTTGCCTACGCCAGCGACTACCTCCTGGTGGACACCGCGTTTCGTGCCCACCCGCAGCCGGTCGATCATGCCACGCACACCGGCCTGACCCTGGACCACAGCGTGTGGCTACACCGCCCAGTCCACTTCGAGCGATGGCATCTCTACACCCAGCAGACCGTCGCCACGGCCGGACATCGTGCCCTGGTGCACGGCACCATGGTGGATGCCGCAGGGAGGCATGTGGCCAGCACCGCGCAAGAAGTCCTCGTCCGGCCGATAGCCGAGCTGCCAGTGCCACAGAAACCCGAGGGACAGTAGTGGTCTTGCGCAGGGTGGCGGCGAGCCTCGATGGACGGGTAGCTGTCATCACCGGAGGTGGTTCGGGGATCGGCCGAGGCATCGCCGAGGGCTTCGCGGAATTCGGCGCCAGGGTGGTGATCTGGGAACGCGACACCGAAGCGGCCCGAGCGACCGCGAAGCTGGTCGGTGGTCACGCATGCATAATTGATGTCCGCGACCCCGATCAGGTCGATGCCGCACTGGCGGAAACCCTTGCCACGGTGGGCCTGCCGACGGTGTTGGTCAACAATGCCGGGGGAGTGTTCGCTTCCCCGTTGCTGGACACCGCACCCAAGGGGTGGGACACCCTGATCCGTTCCAACCTCACCCACGTCCTGCTCTGCACGCAGCGCGTCGCGCAGGCACTGGTCCGTCACAGCGCGGCCGGCAGCATCATCAATGTCGCCAGCATCGAGGGCTCCCGTGCCGCACCTGGCTACGCGGCCTACGCGGCGGCGAAAGCAGGCGTCATCAACCTGACCAAAACGGCGGCTCTGGAGTTGGCGCTGCACCGCATCCGGGTCAACTGCCTGGCCCCGGACCTCACGCTCACCGAAGGTATCGAACGAGTCGGCTCGGCCGAGATGCTGGCCAACGCCAACCAGATGATCCCGATGGGACGGACCGGGCATGTCGACGAAATGGCAGGTGCTGCAGTCTTTCTGGCCAGCGACCTGGGTTCCTACGTGACAGGGCAGACGTTGCACGTCGACGGCGGAACGCACGCTGCGGGCGGCTGGTATCACCATCCCGACAGTGGCGATTACATCCTCGGTCCGTCACGGCCGACAACCACTTAGCAACTCCACGCGAAGGAGAACCGTATGCGGTTCGCGTTCACCTACCCGATCATCACCCATCCATGCGATCCAGAGCTGGTCTCGGCGCAAGCGGTGACCACCGTCGCGCAGGCCGCAGAAGCCGCCGGGTTTGGCGCCATGGGTTTCACGGACCACCCGGCACCTACTCAGCGTTGGCTCGACGCCGGCGGCCACGACAGTCTCGATCCCTTCGTGGCGATGGGATTCGCCGCGGCGCACACCGAAAAGATCCGGTTCATACCGAACGTCGTTGTCTTGCCCTACCGCAACCCGTTTGTGGTGGCGAAATCGGGCGCGACGCTGGATCTGTTGTCGGGGGGAAGGTTCACCTTGGCCGTCGGTGTGGGCTACCTCAAGGGTGAATTTGCCGCTTTGGGGGTGGACTTCGATGAGCGCGCCGCACTGGTCGAGGAGAGCCTGGACGTCATCCGCGCCATCTGGACCGGTGACGACGTCTCCTTCGAAGGCCGGCATTTTCGTGCTCGCGGAATCACCGCCCATCCGCGACCGGTCAGCAGCCCCCATCCGCCGATCTGGATCGGTGGAAACACGGGCAGAGCACGTAAGCGGGTCGCGGAGCGGGGTGATGGCTGGGCACCGTTCCCGGCGTCGCCCGGCCTGGCCAGCACCGCCCGCACCGCCGAGATGAATTCGGTCGAAGTCCTGGCAGCGGGCATCGACGACCTGAAACGGCGCTGCGACGAGGCCGGCCGTGACTGGGCCGCCATCGACATCTGCTTCTCGAACCTCCTAGGCGGCCGTCCCGGCTACGACGACTTCGAGCCCGGCGCCTACCTCGACGGCCTGGGCCGGCTCGCCGAAGCCGGCGTGACCTGGGTACAGGTCGCCGTTCCGGGCGACAGCCTCAGCCACACGGTGGAGGCCCTGGGCCACTTCGGCGAATCGGTGATCAGCACGTTGTAGGAACGTGCGGCCGGTACCCTTGCCAGTTGTGACGCGTTCCGCTTCGCGGCGCGACGTGCTGAGGTATGCCGCGGTACTCGGCCCGGCGCTGGCCCTGCCCGGCGTTCTCGGGGCGACGGCCGGCGCACCGCGGGCTGGTGCGAACGGGCTGCAGGTCATCGATTTCGCCCACCGGTTGGTCTCGCCGGACCAGATCAAGGCCGCCGGATTCGACGGAGCGTTGGTCTACGTCTCCGAGCTCCGGCCGGGTGCCACCTTCGACTTCAAGCCCGTCACCCGCGACTATGCCGACGGGCTACGCGCCGCCGGTCTGCAGGTCGCCAGCTGCTACCAGTTCGGCAAACCGGGTTGGACGCAGTCGCCGTCGGACTTCACCCGGGGCTACGACGGCGGCGTGGCCGATGCGCAGACTGCGCTGCGGCTGCATATCGCGGCCGGGGGACCGCCGTCAGCGCCGATCTACTTCAGTGTCGACGAGGACATCGACGCCACAACCTGGAAGAACGTCGCGGTCCAATGGTTTCGCGGGATCAACTCCGTACTGGGCGTTGACCGCACCGGAATCTACGGCGGCGCCCGCCAGTGCACCTGGGCGATCAACGACGGTGTGATCGGAAGGTCGACCAGCCCGGGTCACCGGTGGGCATGGCAGACCCGCGCATGGTCGCGCGGAGACCGCGAACCGGCAGCCGTACTCTTCCAACGAGAAATCGTCACCGCGACCGAGCCGGGTTTCGTCATCGACGACGTGCATGTGGACGTCAACGACGTTCTTGCCGCGGACTTCGGTCAGTGGGACCTCGCCCGACAACAGGGGGAACTTTCGTGATCGGCACATCCTGGGACGCGCCACGTGTGGCCCGGTGGTCCGGCATCCTGGGCGTCGTCCTGCCCGCGACCACATTGCTGGCTTACCCGATCTGGTCTTTCCCGGGGACCCGGACGCAGTCGATTGACGTGGCGCGGTGGGCGGCAGCCCACCACGACCGCCTGGTCGTGACAATGGCGCTCAACACCGTCGGTGTCACGCTCTGGTTCGTCTTCGGTGCCGCGGTGTGGGCGTACATGCGGGATCGCGTTCCGATGAAATCGATCCTGCCGACCTGCTTCGCCGCGGGCTTCATCGGATGCCTGACCCTGCTGCTCAGCGGGTTCACTGCCTTTGACCTCCTGCTGTACCGGCGCCGCAGTGCCGACGCGGCGTCACTGCTCTACGACCTGACGTTCGGGTTGCTGGCCATGTCGGGGATGCCCCTGGTGGTGGCGCTGGGCGCGTTCGTGATCGCGGTCTATGCCCGCCGGACGTTGCCGGCGTACGCGGGTCACCTGGCACTTGCTGCCGCGGTGGTCCATCCGGTGCTGCTCCTGACGTTCGTCTTCCGCAGTGGCCCGCTGTCGCTGGAGAGCTACTCGATCACCGCAATGCCGGCGTTCTTGTTCGCCTGGATCCTGGGGACGGCGCTGGCGATGCCTCGCTCCAGCGATAGCCCACCCCCGGGCACGGCGTCAGCGCAGCGTCGTGGGTCGGCCGTGCGTAGCACCTCGCCAGGGCGCTAGCAGCAGCTCGCAGGCCCGCCGCATGTCGCGTTCGGCCTGGGCGGGCGTCGTCTCACCCATCACCGCCCAGGACAAGATGCCGTAGGCGCACTGTTCCACCAGTAGCGCCAACTGGATGTCTCGCGGTGCGGGCCGGGCGATGCCGGCGACGGACAGGATGTTGGTTCGCAGGTCGAAGTCCCCGGTTGCCGTCGACTCGGACCGCCGGGCATTGACCGAGGTGATCATGGCGCGAGCCAGCCGAGGTCGCGCGAGCATCGAACGGCAGATGCCGACCATGAGATCGGTGACGTCGGCTGCCGGACAGCCCGTCGGCGGGTGCGCCGGACCGGCGGTCTGGGTGTAGTGCAACAACAGGGCGCTGAACAAGTGATGCTTGGTGGGGTAGTAGCGGTAGAGGGTCGCGATCGATACCGCCGATTGGTCGGCCACATCCTGCATCCGGACGGCCTCCAGCCCGTCGCGGGCGCCGAGTCGGGCCGCGGTGGCAAGGATGCGTTCGCAGCGTTGCCGTTGTGCGGGCGTGCTGGGGGTGGCGGCGTCGCGCTCAACCGGCGGGCGGGGCATCAGCGGCTCGGGGGGCCGCCTGAGAGCAGCTTCTGCATCAGCCGATGTGAGGCGAGCACGGCTTCGGCACGATCTGCGGTGGCGTGCAGGGCAGGACTGTCGGCGTGGGCCGAGATGACGTGCACCGGTCCCCGGGACAGCTGGTCGAGGCCTTCGCGGGCGACCTCGGCCGGATCGGATACTCGCAGCCCCGGTACGTCGAAGTTGAGGCCCGCCCGTGCCATGGCAGGCGTCCTGGTCACGCCGAGCACCAGCTCCAAGACGTGCACGTTGTAGTCGCGCAACTCCAGCCAGAGGCCCTCGGCGTAGATCCGGGTGAACGCCTTCGTGCCTCCGTAAACGGTCTGCCGCGCCGAACCGAGATACCCGGTCAGCGACCCGACCAGCAGCAGACCGCCGCGCCGCCGATCGCGCATCGGCCTCCCGAAATGGTGGACCAGCGCCAGCGGCGTCCGTACGTTGAGGTCGAGCACTCGCTCGAAGGCAGCCGGGTCGCCGTCGAGGAACTCCGCGCTGTGCGTGTTGGCTCCCGCGTTGTAGATCAGCAACCCGACTTCGAGGTCCGACGTCGCCTCGTCGATCCGGGGGACCGCATCTGCGGCAGTCAGGTCGACCGTCAGTTCACGGACGCGCACGCCGCGTGTCCTGCACCGGTCGGCGGTCTCACGCAGCGGGTCTGGCTTGCGCGCGATCAGGACCAGGTTGATACCGGCTTCGGCCAGCTGGACCGCGAACTCGGCGCCGACGCCTTCCGAGCCGCCGGCGACCACAGCCCAGGGGCCGTACTGCTGCGCCCACTCGGGTCGATCACCGCTAGACAAGAGCTGCCTCCATAACTAAAATTCATTCTAGTTTCACTCTGACGAGGCTACCTCACTCTCGCGACGCAACGAAAGGCGTAGAGCCCTTGCCGTACAACGGTCCCCGGATTCGGTCTCGCTGATGCGGCTTGGCTTGGCGACGCCGATCGTCATCCAGGTCCCGGGTACGGCGTCGAGTTGGGAGGCCGAGGGCAGTGTCGAGGACATCGGCCAGATCGCCTCGACCGCCGATGAACTCGGATTCGCCTACCTCACCTGCTCGGAGCATGTCGCGGTTCCCGCCGAGGCCGCGGCCGGTCGTGGGACGACCTATTGGGATCCGTTGGCCACACTGGCGTTTCTCGCCGCCCGCACCCATGCGATTCGATTGGTCACATCGGTTGTGGTGCTGGGCTATCACCATCCGCTGGAGCTCGCCAAACGCTACGGGACCCTCGACCGGCTCAGCGGTGGTCGGCTGACCCTGGGCGTCGGGGTCGGATCGCTGCGTGAGGAGTTCGACCTGCTCGGCTGCGCGTGGGACGACCGCGGTGCCCGCGCTGACGATGCGATGAAGGCGCTGCGGGCGTCGCTGTCGACCACCCACCCCGCCTATCACGGCGACTTCTACCGATTCGACTCGATGATCGTGCAGCCGTGCGCGGTGCAGCAGCGGGTGCCGATCTGGGTGGGGGGACGCACCCGTCGCTCCCTTAGGAGGGCGGTGGACCTGGGCGACGGTTGGACACCGTTCGGGCTCACCAGTGAAGAGGTGACGAAATATCTTGGCTCCGTGGATCTTCCGGACAGCTTCACAGTCGTCTTGTCGACGCCGCCGCTGGACCCGATCGACGCCCCGCAGCAGACTCTCGATCGGATCAGCAGGCTCGCTGACATCGGTGCCACCGACGTCAGCTGCGTGATCGCGGCGCGCTCTGCGGCGCACTTCCATGACCAACTGATCGCACTGGCCGAGCTTTCCGACCTGTCGCGCCGGGAGGGGCGATGATCGAGCAACGGCTGGCCGAATTGGAGCGGCGCCTACAGCAGATCGAGGACGAGCGTGCCATCGAGCGGATGATCGCGTCCTACGGCCCGCTGGTGGACGCCGGCGACCCCGAATCCACCGCCGCGTTGTGGCACGACGAGGGCATCTACGACGTCGAGAACTGGCTGATGAACGGCCGCGAGGAGATTGCGGCGATGGTGCGCTCTCGTGGTCACCAGGATCTGATCGCTCGGGGATGTACGCATTTTCTGGGCCCGGCGGTGGTCACCGTGAACGGTGACGAGGCGGTCGCCGTGTGTGAGTCGACGCTGCTGGTCAAACAGGGCAACCAGTTTCGCGTGGCGCGCAGCGGTGCCAACTACTTTCACCTCACGCGGGTGGCCGGCTCGCCCAGCCAGTGGCAGATAGTCAGGCGGATCACCCGGATGCTCGACGGCGACGAGGAGACCCGGGCGTTGCTGATAGATGGCATTGCCGGGCGAATCCGGTAGGCGCGGTTCAACGGTCGGGTGAGGGCTTCGCGCGACCGGAGCTCAGGGCTTCGAGTCGCTGCACGCCGACGTAGCTCGAACTCAGTGGCGATGTCTGGGACAGCGGGTCCAGGGATTGGCCGTCAACCAGCAGATTGCGGTTGACGCCGAACGACTCGGGCTGCCCGCCGCCGCGGGGGTCGAATATCCTTGAACCCCAACCGTGGTCGATGATCACCATTCCGCGCCGTGGCCGCGCCGAAACAGATGCGGCCAGGACAACCTCGCCGGTCGGCGAGAACACTCGCACCAGATCGCCTTCGACAATGCCGAGATCCGCGGCGTCGTGGGTGTTGATCAGCACATCGTTGCGCTTACCCGAGCGGTGTAGCCCAGGCAGCTCATTGAGCCAGGAGTTCATCGAATGCCGGTTCCGCCGATTGCCAAGCTGGAACGGATAGTCCTCCGGCGCGGCCGGGGCCGGGGCGGACAGCAGTTCCCGAGTACGTGCCAGAAACTCCGGCGGGGCCGCGTGAACCCGCTTGTCATCGGTACGCAGCGCGGACTTGAAATGACCAAACTCCGGCGGTCCCAACACCATCCCGTGTGGATGCGCCATCATCTCGCGCCAGGTTAGTCTGCGGCCATTGATCTTTCGCGACATGCGAATGAACAGACGGTCGAGCCAGTGCGGGCCGAACGCCAGGGCCGGGCGGCGGGTCAGTGCCGCGACCCGCCGGGTTGTCCGGACGAACGTGTTGAAGCCCTTGACGCCGAAGAGGGGTCTGCGCATGGCGAGCGCGAGGTCGACGAAGATCTCCCATTCCTGCCGGGCCTCCGGTGGGGGTTCGACGACCTTGGCGCCGTACTGGACGAACGGTTCGTCGTGCATGTTGCTGGTGAACGCCAGCAGGTCGTCACGTTCGAGCCAGTGCCTGGCGGGCAGCAGCCAATGGGCGTGACGGTGACTTTCGCGTTGCACCAGATCGATCACCACCAACAGGTCGAGCTGCGCGAGGGCCTTGTCCAGTTTGGCCCCATCCGGGCCGGATACCACCGGGTTGCCGCAGTTGATCAGCATGGCCCTGACCTGACCGTGGCCCACAGTGGTGATCTCGTCGGGAAGCTCCGCCAGCGCGTGTGCCCCGGCCACCATTTCGCGTCCGGCCACCCGGCTGACGTGCGGCTTGGTTTTGGCCAACGCGGCCAGTTTCAGCGCGTCGAAGTAACCCGGCTCGAAGCGGCGACCACCCGGGCGGTCCATCCGGCCGGTGATCACGTTGAGTATGTGGCCGAGCCACTCGCCCACGGTTCCCGTCGCGTGCTGGGAGACCCCGGTGCGCGTCACCACCATTGCGCCGTCGGCCGCAGCGAAATCCCGTGCGACGCGCTCGATCAGGTCCCGGTCGATGCCGCACCGGCCCGACAGATCGTCGAGATCCGCCTCGGCGACCAGCCGCTCCAACTCCGGGACGCCGGTTGCCAGCTCCGCGCAGTCGCCCCGGTGCTGGCGGCCCTCGTCGAGGATCACCTTCACCATCGCCAGCAGCAACGCCCAGTCCTGGCCCGACCGCACCGCCAGGTGGACGTCGGCCTTCTCCGCGGATTCGGTACACACGGGGTCGACCACCACGATGGTGGCCCCGTTCTGCTGGCGGGTCAGCGCGCGGCGCCAACCACCAGGCGCCGTCTCCAGCCAGTTCCAGCCGCTCACCGCGGGATTGGTGCCGACCAGCACGAAGTAGTCGCAGTTGTCGATGTCGGAGACCGGAACCATCAGTGCCGATCCGTACATCGCCTCGGCCACGACGTGCAGTGCGTTCTGGTCGACGGAGCCCACAGCGAAGCGACTGTTGGTGCCGATGGCGTCCATCCAGGCATTCATGAACATCACGTTCGATGACGAGTGCCCCGACGGGTTGCCGTAGTAGGTCCCGATCGAATCCGGGCCACCGGCGTTGATCAGCGCATTCATCCGCGACGCGATGTCTCGGATCGCCACGTCCCAATCCTCTTCGACATAGGACTCACCGACCCGCCGCATCGGCCGCACGATCCGGCGCGGATGTTCGACCAGTTGATTGGCGGTACGGCCCTTGGCGCAGAAGTCGTTCCAACTATGGGGGTTGAGCTTGTCGGCCGAGATCTTGCGGACTCGGTTGTCCTGGACTGTCACTTCCAGTCCGCACGATGACATGCAATACCGACAGAAGGTGTGCACCGTCTTCGAAGCCGACGGCGTCGGCGCCTGCGACTCCGACGGGAACTCCGACCGCGACTTGGTCACTCCGCCATGATCCCCGACCTCGGATCGGGCGTCCTTCGAACGGAAATGAGCAGACCGCTTGATCGCCTAACGCGGCCGGAATTGGCGCTAACAACCTGCGCGCTAGACTTCGCGGAAAAGCGTCTATCCGCCGGTACGGCAGGGGAGATTAATGGATCTGCGGTGGTCGGAGGAAGACCGGGCTTTTCAAGCAGAGGTGCGGGATTTTCTCGACCAGAAGCTGACCCCGGAGCTGCGTCGCGCGGGTCGGCTGATGACCAGTGTCTACGCCGATCACGAGGCCAGCATGGCGTGGCAGGCGATTCTGCACGAGCGGGGTTGGGCGGCGCCGGCATGGCCGGTGGAGCACGGCGGCTGTGATTGGAGCCTGACTCAGCACTACATCTCCAGTCGCGAGTCGACGCTTGCCGGCGCACCGTCGTTGTCGCCGATGGGAATCCGGATGGTCGCGCACGCGATCGTCCGGTACGGAACCGACGCACAGAAGGACTACTTCTTGCCCCGGATTCTCACCGGTGAGGTGTTCTTCTGTCAGGGGTACTCCGAGCCGGAGGCCGGATCGGACTTGGCCGCCTTGTCGATGGCCGCCACGGCCGACGGCGACGACTTGGTCTGCACCGGCAGCAAGATCTGGACCACCCACGCCGGCGAGGCGAACTGGATGTTCGCCCTGGTGCGCACCTCCCGGACCGCCAAGAAGCAGCAAGGCATCACGTTCGTGCTGATCGACATGACCTCGCCCGGTATCGAGATCCGGCCGCTGGTGATGACCTCCGGCGAAGAGATCCAGAATCAGGTGTTCTTCGACGAGGTGCGGGTCCCCAAGGCCAACGTCATCGGCGAGATCGACAGCGGTTGGACAGTCGCGAAGTATCTGCTCGAATTCGAGCGCGGGGGCGGCGCGGTGGCGCCGGGCCTGCAGGTGGTGGCCGAGGAGATCGCCACGGCGGCCAAGAACCAGCCGGGACCGGGCGGTGGCAAGCTCGCCGACGACGACGCCTTCATGCGCAAGCTGGCGGACGCACGGATTCGCGCCGAGGTATTGGAGATCCTGGAATACCAGGTGCTCACCGCCGTCGCCGAGGGACGCAACCCCGGTGCCTCGTCGTCGATGCTCAAGATCTTGGGCACCGAGCTGAGCCAGGAGCTGACCGCCCTGGCGTTGGAGGCGGCCGGCCCTCGCGGACGCATCTATCAGCCGCATGTCACCGCGCCTGGGGGACCGATCGCCGACTACCAGCCGCCCGCCGACGGATATGCCTCTGGCGAACCGTGGCAGGCGGTAGCTCCACTGCGCTACTTCAACGACCGGGCCGGCTCGATCTACGCCGGTAGCAACGAAATTCAGCGGAATATTCTGGCCAAAGCGGCATTGGGGCTCTAATGGACTTCAACGTGAACAATGAGCAGCAGATGCTGCGTGACGGCATCACCAAGTTCCTCGCTGCGCGCTACGACCTCGAGACGAGCCGCGCCGCAGCCAAGACTGGCGCCGGTTGGCAGCCCGAGATCTGGCGTGCCTTCGCCGGCGAACTGGGCATTCTGGGCGCCACGCTTCCCGAAGAATTCGACGGAATAGGCGGCGGCGCAGTCGAACTCATGGTCATCACCGAGGCGCTCGGGCATGCGCTG
The DNA here is from genome assembly GCF_022374935.2 of Mycolicibacter virginiensis. Classification (NCBI taxonomy): domain Bacteria; kingdom Bacillati; phylum Actinomycetota; class Actinomycetes; order Mycobacteriales; family Mycobacteriaceae; genus Mycobacterium; species Mycobacterium virginiense. Next base: position 4,861,661 of record NZ_CP092430.2, on the reverse strand, counting down.
GTGATCGAACCGTTTGTCGACACCGTCGTCGTTGCCGGAGGTCTGCTGCGCCGTTCCGGCAGCCCGGTGGCAGCCGGCGTGCTCAAGGAACTCGTGGCCGGTACCGCGGTTGCCGCATTGGCTGCCGCGGAACCGGGTTCGGCCGAGCGGTGGCAGGATGCGGAGACCCTGGCGCGCCCCGATGGGGACGGCTGGGTGCTGAACGGCTCGAAGATCATGGTCGTCGCGGCACCTCTGGCCACGCACCTGCTGGTCACCGCCCGCATCGAGGGTGAAGACGGAATCTCGTTGTTCCTCACCGAGGCTGACGCTGCGGGAATCACCCTGCATTCGTATCGCACCATTGATGACCGGAGCGCGGCTGACGTCACCTTCACCGATCTGCGACTCGGCGCCGACGCCCTACTGGGTGAGCGCGGCGGGGCGTGGCCGTCATTGGCGCAGGCCCGAGACGAGGGCGCTGCGGCGATCTGCTCCGAGGCCGTCGGCTGCATGCGGAAAGTCTTGGCGGACACCGTCGAATACTGCAAGCAGCGTCAGCAGTTCGGGCAGCCCATCGGCAGCTTCCAGGCTCTGCAGCACCGGATGGTCGACATGTTCATGGAGGTTGAGCAGTCGGCCGCGGCGGTCTACCTGGCGATCCTCAACCTCGAGGCCGACGAGGCCACCCGTGCCCGCGCGGTGTCGGCCGGCAAGGCCACCATCGGCCGGGCAGCCCGATTCGTCGGCCAGGAGGCGGTGCAATTGCACGGCGGGATGGGCATGACCGAAGAGTTGGCGATCGGCCACTACTTCAAGCGACTCACCGCAATTCAATACGAGTTCGGAACCACCGACTCCCACATCGCCCGCTACGCAGAGCTAACGAAGGCGTAGGCCAAACTACTTCCGCAGGTGCTGCGGGCAGTACGCATTGGCGGAGACAGCCGCGAACTGCGCGGCGGCGTCCATGGGTAGCCCGGGGTTGTCGGCCGTGAGTTGTTTGACGACCTGCAACCCCGTCTCACCGTTGTTAGCCATACTGCAGACGGCATGGCCGGCCACAATGGCCTGATCGTTGCTGGCGAAGGTGAGCCCCGCTGCCCTTAAGGCAGTTAGGAAGGCGGCGTCGCCGCCGCCATCGCCGGCATCGGGATCCGCGTATGCCGGTGCGGCACATCCGATGACGGCGGCAATGCCCAATACCGATAACACGCTACGCATGTCTTTCCTCCTACTCTTCACTCGGCTGGCTGGGAGCTTGCATCTGCGCAATCCTCCTACTGCGAGGTGATGAGACGGGCGATCTCGATGTAGAGCGGGATGCCGATCGTGACGTTGTAGGCGAAAGTCAGCCCCAGCGATGCGGCCAACGGCAGGCTGGGACTGGCTTCCGGGATCGCCAGTCGCTGGATAGCCGGCACCGCGATGTACGACGCCGCGCCGCACAGCACGGCGAACAGAACGTAGGTGCCCAGCTGGAAGTGGACGCCGGTCAGCTGCGAGTAGGTGTGTGCGACAAACAGGCCCAGCGTTGCAAAGAGGTTGGGAGCCAGCAGACCGAAGAGGATGAAACCACGGCCGGCGGACTTCAGGTCCTTCAGCTTGCGCGCCGCGGTCAGCCCCATCTCGAGCAGGAAGAGGCACAGCACACCCTGGAACGCGGTGACGAAGACGGGGTCGTCGACGCCGGTGACCTTCGAGCCCTGCAGGCCACTGATGAAACCGATCGCGATACCGCCGAGCAGCAGGCAGATGCCCGGGTTCAGGAAGACCTCTCGCACCAGCTCCCGGCTGATCAGGCGCCCGTTCGAGGTTGCTCCGGTGTCCACCAGACGCTCGGGGCTCATCTCGATGGCCAGGCCGCCGGTTGGGTCACCGGCCTGCGTGGCGCCCACGGCTGCCGGGACCGAACCGGCCGGCACCGTGTACCCCGGCTCGTGGGGCATATTGCCAGCGGCATCCATACCCCGGTGGCGCAACCGGGCGACCAGGAACAGCGCTACCAAGCAGCCGGGGATCTCCATGATGGCCAGCATCACGGGCATGTAGGCGTCGAAGGCCATGCCGATGGTGGCCAGCACGCCCATACAGGTGGCGAAGGTTCCGGCCGAATCGGAGCCGTAGTAGCCGGCGACGGTTGCCCGGTCGACTTCGCGCATCTTCGTCAGGTACTTCAGCAACAGGTAGGCGATCGTGCCGATCACGAAGTTCAGCACGAAGCCGGTAAGCATGAATCCCAGGATTCCGCCGACCTGGGAGAGATCGATGCCGGCGAGTTCCTCGCCCCCGTGCCAACCGATGGCCAGCAGCAGATACATGGTCAGGCCCTGATACACCGCGTTCGGAAACTCGAACGGCACCTTGGCCAGTGCGAGAAGAAAGCCGAAGTAGAAGAACAACAGCAGTGGCTTGAACAGGTTGTGCGTGAAGTTCTGCCAGAACTCGAGAAGCATGACTCTCTCTTTCAGGGAAGGCGGGGAAAGGTTTTGGCGCCACTGGTGGGCGTCAGCTGAGGGGGGTTGCGGCCTTCTTGGCGCCCTTGAGATGCACGGCGTGAACGCCGGGCTTGCGGGACAGCTCCTCAAGCAGTTCGTCGAGTCCGGCCTGGTCGACATTCCAGTGTTGGACCGCCTCGGGCTGGCTCTGCAGCTTGGCGATCACCGCGTCGAGCTTGACCGGAGTCTTCGCCTTGCCACCCTGAATCCGGATCCGACCACTGGGCACGGTGCGTGGGGTGGCACTTCCCAGGGCGCCGCCCGCCATGCTGCCCAGCGCCGCCTGGTTGAGCAGACCGCCGGCCATCCCCGACGCGGGGGCGGCGGCCAGCGCCGCGGTGGGGGCACCGGTGGCCGCCAGCCGGATCGCTGGGCTGGCCGAGGCCCAGCTCGGCGGGACGGACAGGTTTCCTACCAGGTTCGCCTCCGACATGGTGGCCGACACTGATGAGGTCAGGCCGGCCATGCCGCCCACCCGCAGCCCGGCGCCGAGGCCGCTGAGCGGCAAGCCTTCGAAAACCCGGCCCACCGGGGTTCCGAACTTGAGGGCATTCTGGATGGGGAAGTTGGTCAGCAACGAAATGTCGTTGAACGGCGTGGTCAGCCCCGCCGGACCCTTGAGGGCCGCGAACACCGACGCGAAGTTGGCCGGAGCACTCGGATTGCCGGTTAGCTGGGTGAGCAGGTTGTTGACGAAGGTGTTGTACTGGGTCGCTAAATCGCCCAGGAAATCCAGGATCGAGTTGCTGCCCGAGGTAGCTGCCGCCGACCCGGCGTTGGCCGCCGACGTCGCTTCGGCGGTCCCGGTGGTGGTCTGCGGTGGCTCGGTGAACGCGGTGATCTTGGTGGCCGCGGTAGCCGATGCGGCGTAAGTCTGCATGGCGGCGGCGTCTTGCGCCCACATCTCCAGGTACTGGGCTTCGTTGGCCGCGATGGCCGCGAGATTCTGGCCGAGGAAATTCGTGGCGTACAGCATCTGGTTCTGGGTGCGGTTGGCCGTAACGACCTCCGGCGGAACGACCGCCGCGTGCGCCGCTTCGTAGGCGGTGGCCGCGGCCTGTGCCTGGGCGGCCGCCTGAGCGGCGGTGGCCGCGGTGGTCGACATCCAGGCGGTGAAGGGCTCGGCGGCGGCCGTCATCGCCGTTGCCGACGGACCGGTCCACGATTCACCGGTGAGCGAGGCGAGCACCGCGTTGTATTCGGATGCGGCGGTGCCTAATTCGCTGGCAAGACGCCCCCACGCCGTGGCGGCGGCGATGAGCGGCCCGGATCCGGGACCGGCGTACATGTTGGCCGAGTTGATTTCTGGCGGGAGCAAAGAGAAGTACATTTCGACACCCTTATCTGGTCGAGTGCGACTGAGTCAGCTGGGGGAGGCCACGTTTCGTCATCGCTGGATCACTCATCCAATGCCGGGATCACGATGATGGTGGCCGCCGCGGGATCGGCTTCACCGGGCGGAATGGGGCCGAAGGCATCGGACCCGCCGCTGTTACGCAGGGATCGGGTCGCCGCACCCACGGTTTGGGTTGCGGTGCCGCCGATGCCGCGGCCCAACAGACTGGACAGTGCCATCTCACCGAACATGGCGTCTTGACCGGCGACCGCCGCCATCGGGGCGGCCTCGAGGGTCGCAGGCAGTGACGAAGCCATGCTGACCAGTTTGGTCGCGGGTGCCGCAACGGCCCAAGAGGCCGGCACCGAGAGCTTGCCTACCGATGCCGCGTTGCCCAGCGCGCCGGTTGCACTGCTCAGACTTGCCATCGGTAGCGCCGAGTGCGCCAACGGCGCCAGCGGCAGCAGAGCTCCGGTAATGGCTTTCGGTCCGGCGAAGAAGGACTGCGCAGCCATTCCGTTCATGATCCACGAGTACAGCTGTCCGAACGCCAGCCAATAGCCACCGGGGATTGTCGACCAGCCGAGCGGGGTCGTGGGCCCGGTCAGTGTGGAGAAGATCAAGTTCCAGTTGTCCAGCATTGAACCCGATGTTGTCGCCGCCGCGGTCCCAACCGGGTTGGAGGCCAACGACTGCAGCGCCTGGGGCATCGCATTGAGTAGCTGGGAGACCTGCTGCGAGATGTTGGAAGTAGCCGAGTTTCCGGTGGCTTCAGCCAATGCCGCCGCTTGATTGGCCGTGCCGGTCGGGTTTGTGGTCTCCGGGGGCTGGTTGAACGGGGCGAGCTGCGTTGCGGCCGCTGCTGATCCGGCGTAGCCGTACATCGCCCCGGCGTCCTGCGCCCACATCTCCGCGTAGTGAATTTCGGTGGCCGCGATCGCCGGCGTGTTCTGCCCGAGGAAGTTCGTCGCGATCAGGGTTGCCAGCTGCGTCCGGTTTGCCGCGACCACGGGCGGTGGCACGGTGGCCGCGAAGGCCGCCTCGTAGGCTGCCGCGGCGGCGCGAGCCTGGTTGGCAGAGAGCTCGGCTTGTGCGGCGGTCGTGCTCATCCACGTCACGTAGGGTTCGGCCGCGGCGGCCATCGAAGTGGACGACGGACCGGACCATTCTCCGGTAAGGCTCGACACGACCGACTCGTAGGACGAAGCCGCAGAACCCAATTCCGCCGCGAGTGCGTCCCAAGCCGAAGCGGCCGCCAGCAGGGGGCCGGAGCCCGCACCCGCGTACATCCGGCCGGAGTTGATCTCCGGTGGCAATGCAGCAAAATCCATCTCGGGTGACTCCTTACGTCACGCGTTTTCTGATCGCCGACGCTCGAAACTCGCCGTCGAAACCCAAACCCTAGACGGCCGTTGTCTATTCAAGGTTCCCGCGATGTAAACAGCGTGCGACTTCTTCAGTTGATAGTGGTACCAGTACATCTTTGAAAACTGTTGTGAGGCAGCTGTCATCAAGCTAGCTGCAGCGATTCCCCGCTTACATCAAGCTTTTTGACGGCCCTAATGCCGTTAATTCCAAACAAGAGAAATCGCAGCCGGTTCGAGTTATCCGGCTGCGTCATCAGCCGGTTTGTCGAGTCCGGTCTACGCCTCTACGTTCGGGCGGAATTCTCTTCACAAGCGTCATCTCAGTCGGACTGATAGTACGCAGTGTTTACTGGAAACTAGCTGTCAGCGAACTGGATCTTCCCTGTCGCTGTGCTGCAGGCGGCCTGTCAGACTTGAAGGTTCTCGTACTGAGGCTGAGGTCAGCGGAAGCGGACGTTCATGGTCGCGAGGCCGAAGATCTTCCGGTTTTCGGATTTCGCGGCGACCAAGATGATACCGCTGCGCGTCGCCGCGTCCAGCGACTTGATCCGGCCACTGAATTCGATGTCGGCGCCTTCCTTGGCGGACACGATCGCGGGCGCGGAGAGTCGAACGGCGTAGCGGGTGACGGCGCCCGGGTCACCGGTCCAGGAGGAGGCGAAGCCCGCGCCCAGACCCATGGTGAGCATGCCGTGCGCAATCACATCGGGGAGGCCGGCCAGCTTGGCGATCTCCTCGTCCCAGTGGATGGGGTTGGCGTCGCCGGCCACGCCGGCATAGTTCACCAGGTCGCCCCGGGACAGCCGGGTGTGATGCACCGGCAGTGCGTCGCCGACCTTCACGTCGTCGAAGGACGGTGTCGCTGGGGTGCGGGTCAGGCCACCCTCGGAGATCCGGATTTCGCCGGCGGGCCGCACCGTCTTTTCGTAGCGGGCGGCCGATTCGCCGACGTCAAGGATGTTGACGTCGTGCATCATCGCGCGCTGCACCGCCGTCTTGACCTCCGGGCCGATGTCCTCGGCGGTGACGCCGACGACGGTGGTGTGCAGGGTGTGCACCACTTCGCCCGCCGTGTCGGTGAAGGTGTTGGTGACGGTGATCAGGTCGCGGCCGGCGATCCGGCGCACCGAGGTCAGCTCTACGTCGATGGTCAGTTCGTCGCCGTCGACGATCGGGCGGTGCTGCTCGAAGACCTCTTCGGTCTGCATGTAGGTGTCGTAGCCCACGACGACGGATTCGAACATGCGTCGGTTGCACGCCATGCCCGGAGTCGAGGTGAACGTCAATGGCGCCACCAGACCCGAGTAGCCCATTTCCGCAGCGGCGGCGACGTCCCAGTGTGCGGGGTGATAGTCCTGCACGGCGCGCGCGTACTCGCGAACCTTCTCCCGGCCCACCAGGTAAGTGCCGTCCATCTGGTAGTAGTGGCCGACCCGCGATTCCAGCGCCGACGTCTCTGCTGTGGTCATGAGTTGACTCAACCGTTCTATCGGCGGGTTTGCGGAAAGCCGACTAATGCACCCTAGCGGGGATCGCAAGCGCGGCGAAGCCGGGCGCTGCGGGTCTCCGCCATCGGGTCAGCGGGGATCGCAAGCGCGGCGAAGCCGGGCGCTGCGGGTCTCCGCCAGCGGGTCAGCGGGGATCGCAAGCGCGGCGAAGCCGGGCGCTGCGCCGTCATTCGGCAGGTGGTGGGTGGCCACCACAACGGTCCGGTCGGCTCCGAACAGCCCGGGCACGGCCAAGACGTCGCGCAGGAGTTCGTCCGCGTCGGCGGCGTGCAGGTGCTCGGTGGGTTCGTCGAGGAGCACGATCCGGGCTGGCGAGAGCAGGGCCCGAGCCAGCAACAGGCGCCGCCGCTGACCTGCCGACACTGCCTCGGCGCCGCCGGCCAGCACGGTTGCCAGACCGTCGGGCAGGCGGGCCAGCCAGGGCCCGAGTCCCACCCGGCCCAAGGTGGCGGACAGTTCGTCGTCGCCGCAATCGCCCCGAGCCACCAGCAGGTTGTCGCGAACTGTGGTCGCGAAGATATGCGCGTCCTCGGCAAAAAAGCTGATCGCCAATCGCAGGTCGGCTTCGGATAGCTCCTGCAGTGCGGTCCCGTCTAGGGAAACGCGACCGGCCAGCGGTGCCAGCAGACCGGCCAGGGTCATCAGCAGCGTGGTCTTGCCGGCCCCGCTGGGACCGGTGATCGCCAGCCGGTCTCCGGGAGCCAGATCAAGCTGCACCTGGACGCACTGATCTTCTCGATATCCGGAACGCCCCTCGGCGTGCAGTGCCGGCGTACGGGTTGAATCCGCCGGGTGGACCGTCGGCGTGTTCGCAGCCACGGGGGCTGCCGGTGCCAGGTCGAGCAGCCGCCGTGCCGCGATCCGTGCGCGGGTCCACGCGACGGCGGCCCCGGGCAGGGCGGTGGTCGCCTCAAACGCGGACAGCGGCAACAGCATGAGCACGGCCAGGGTGGTGGGCGCCACGGCATCGGCGAGCCCGATCCCTGTCACCACCGCGCCCAGCACACTGACCCCGATCGCGGCGGTAGGCAGCGCGGCGGCGATCGCGGCCGGTTTGGCGGCCCCGTCCAGGGCCGTGGCCCACGCCCGCTGCCGGTGTTGGGACTCACCGATGACGGCGGGCAGCAGCCCGGCGATTCGCAGCTCGGGGGCGTGGTCGAGCGCCTCCATCGCCGCGACGTCACGCTCGGCGAGGTGGTCGCGGGCCGTGTGTTCCTGGGCCGCGGCGGCCCGCGCGGCCAGCCACGGCGCCACCGCACCGGCGACCAGCAGGCAGGCGGCCAGGACCGCCGCTGCCACCGGCGAGATCGCCGCGATCACCGCGGTGGCGACCACGCCCAGCACCATGGCGACCGCGATCGGCAGCAGCGCACGTACCAGGACGTCGGCCAGTTCGTCGACATCGGCGCCCACCCGCGCCACCAACTCACCACTGGGCAACCGCACTGCGGCCTGCACCGGTCCGTGGGCCAGTCGCCGGTAGAGTCCGCCGCGGGCACTGCCTGCGGCCCGCAGCGCTGCGTCGTGGCTTACCAGCCGCTCGCAGTAGTGCAGCACGCCGCGCGAGATCGCAAACGTGCGTACCGCCACCACGGCGATCGACAGGTCCAGTACCGGCGGCATCTGCCAGGCCCGAGTGATCAGCCAGGCGGAGATCGCGGCCAACGCGAGCGCGCTGCACAGCGACAATGTCCCGAGCAGGCCGGCCAACAGCAGCCGGGGCAGGCGCGGCCGCAGTAGCTCGAGGGCTTCCCACAGCGGATCAGGCCGGCGCATGGTCGACGACCCCCTCACTGTGCACGGTTATGACTCGATCGCCGATCGCCAGCACCGGCGCGCGGTGGCCCACCACCACTACGGTTGCGCCACCGCGAGCGCGTCGCACCAGCGCGGCCAGGACCCGTTGCTCGGTTGCGGCATCTAGGTGGGCCGTCGGCTCGTCGAGCAACAGCACCGGGGCCGTGGACCCCAGCGCTCGCGCCAACCCCAGCCGCTGCCGCTGCCCCAATGACAAACCGACACCGCCGCGACCCAACACGGTGTGCAGCCCGTCGGGAAGTCCCGCAATCACCTCGTCGAATCCGGCTGCCGCGCAAGCCCCGTCGGCGTCGGCAAGTTCGCCGAACAACGCCAGGTTCTGCGCCACCGTGCCCGGGATCAGCGCCGGCCGCTGTGGCAGCCAAAACAATTGGGCCCACCACGCCGACAGGTCCAGGTCGGCGATGTCGACACCGGCCACCGTGATGCGCCCAGAGTTGGGTTCGGTGAGGCCGGCGACAGCGGTGAGCGCGGTGCTTTTGCCGGCCCCGTTGGCTCCGGTCAGCACCGTGACTTGGCCGGGTTCGATCAGCGCGGTCAGGCCGGCCGGCGCATCGCCGTCTCGGCCGGCCACGCAGAGCGAATCGAGGAGAATCCGCGCGCCACGTGCGGATACCGTGCGGCTACCCGGCGCCGGGCGAGGTGATTCGCCGATCAGCGCAAAGGCCCTCTCGACGGCGGCACGCCCATCCTCGGCGGCGTGAAACTCCACCCCGATCCGGCGCAGGGGCCAATACACGTCGGGAACCAGCAGCAACACCGTCAGGCCGGCAGTCAGGCTCATCTCGCCGAACACCAGTCGCAGACCGATGCTGACGGCCACCACCGCCACGCTCAGCGTGGCCAGCAGTTCGAGCACCAGTGCCGACAGGAACGCGATCCGCAGGGTGGCCATCGTCGACCGCCGCTGCGCGTCGGACAGTTCGGCGATGCGCCGCTCCGGCCCGGCCGCCCGCCCGAGGGCGCGCAGGGTCGGGATGCCGGCGATCAGATCCAGCAGCCGTGCCTGCAATGTCGTCATGGCTGCCAACGCCGCCGCCGAGCGATCCGCGGTGGCCAGGCCGATCAACACCATGAACACTGGGATCAGCGGCAGCGTGATCATGACGAGCACCGCCGCGCGTCGGTCGTAGAGGGCGATCACCAGCACGGTCACCGGGGTCAGAATCGCCGCCAGCAACAATGCGGGCAGGTAAGCGGTGAAATAGGGTCGCAGGCCGTCCAATCCCCGGGTGACCACCGTTGCGGCGGCGTCTCGTTCGGCAGCCAGCCGGCGAGGGGAGCGTGCGGTGACAGCGGCCAGCACCTGCCCGCTCAGGTCGGCGATCACCGCGCTGGCTCCGCGCTGGCCAAGGCGAGCCTGCAACCAATGCGCCAGGGTGCGCACCGTCCACAACAGCGCAAGTGTGGCCAGCAGCGGTGACCAATGCGCGACGCTTCGAGTCGACGGTTCGGTGATCACTCCAGACACGATGTCGGCCAACACGATTGCGGACCCGATTGCACAGGCCGAAATAACCACTCCGCAGCCCACCATAGCCAGCAGGAAGCGGCGCACCGCCGTCGATGCCAGCCAGAGCCGCGGGTCCAGCGGCGCCCGAGAGGCCCGGGTACTCAGGACTGCTGCCTCGCCAACCCGATGGACGGCGGAATCTGATCCGCTGAGATCCGTTGCCGGAACACCCAATACGTCCAACCCTGGTACACCATCGCCAGCGGAGCGAAGATCACCGCGGCCCAGGTCATGATCTTCAACGTGTACGGCGTCGACGACGCGTTGTAGATCGTCAGGCTCCACTGCGGATCCAGCGTGGAGGGCAGCAGCGCCGGGTACAGGGCGCCGAACAACAAGATGACCACCGCTGCGACGACCACCGCGCTACAGGCGAAAGCCCAGCCGTCGGACACCCGGCGCCACACCAGCGTCACCGCGGCCAGCTGCGCGACCACCGCGACGCCCAGCACCAGCCACGTCCAGCCGGTGCCGTAGGCGAGTTGTGTCCACAACCCGAAGCCGCCGACCAGCGCGGTCACCGGCAGCGCCAGCCTGGTCGCGAAGCGGTGCGCATCGTCTCGGATCGTCCCGGCCGTTTTCAACGCGGTGAAGACCGCGCCATAAAACAGGAACAGTCCGCCGGTGGCCAGACCCCCCAGCAGGGTGTAGGCGTTGATCACGTCGCTGAAGGCCAGGCGGACATGGTGATCGGCGTCCACCGGCAGGCCACGGACCAGGACCGCGAACGCCACGCCCCACAGAATCGCCGGCAGCCAGGAACCGGCGGCGATCCCGAGGTCGGCCCAGGCGCGCCACTTCGGGTCATCGACCTTGCCGCGCCACTCGATCGCGACGGCGCGCACGATCATGCCGAACAGGATTGCCAGCAGCGGCAGGTACAGCGTCGAGAACACCGTGGCATACCAGCCCGGGAACGCGGCGAACATCGCACCGCCGGCGGTGATCAACCAGACCTCGTTGCCGTCCCAGACCGGGCCGATGGTGTTCAGCGCGGTCCGACGGTGGGCTTCGGGGTCCTGGGTGCTCACCCGCCCGAACGGCGCCATCAGCATCCCCACCCCGAAGTCGAAGCCCTCCAAGACGAAGAATCCGAGAAACAGCACCGCGACCAGTACGAACCACACCTGTTGTAGGTCCATCGCGACGACCCCCTTCTACGTCAGTAGGCGAACGACAGTGGCGCCACTTCGTTCTCGGCGGGCGGTGCCGGCGGCGCGGGTTCGGCGTCGTGCTCCAGTGGTCCCTCGGCCACATAGCGTCTGATCAACCAGAACCAGATCACCGCGAGCAGCGCATAAACCAGGGTGAACATCACCAGCGAGGTGACCACCACACCCACGCTGTTCCCCGACACACCTTGGGCGACGGTCAGTCGCACATTCGGGTCCCCGGTCGGGTTGGGGGCGACAACCCAAGGCTGACGGCCCATTTCGGTGAAGACCCAGCCGGCACTGTTGGCCAGGAACGGGGTAGGGATGGTCAGCAGCGCCAACCAGGAGAACCAGCGTTGCTGGGGGATCTGCCCGCGGCGCGTCAGCCACAACGCGACCATCGCGAACAGCACCGGCAACAGCAGGAGCCCGATCATCGCGCGGAACGACCAGTACGTGACGAACAGGTTTGGCCGGTAGTCGCCGGGGCCGAACTTCTGCTCGAAGTGCTGCTGGATGTCGCGGACCCCGTCGAGCCGAACGCCGTTGAATCGGCCCTCGGCCAGGAACGGCAAGACATAGGGCACTTCGATCACCCGGGTCAGATGGTCGCAGTTGTTCTGCCGCCCGACGGTCAGAACCGAGAAGCTGGGGTCGGTGGCGGTGTCGCACAACGATTCCGCTGACGCCATCTTCATCGGTTGCTGGACGAACATCAGCTTGCCTTGGATGTCGCCGGTGAAGAACAGCCCAACCGCGGCGACCAGCGCGACCCAACATCCAAGAATGGTCGCCGGCCGGTACATGGTTGCCGCGTCACTGTCGGCGCCCTGCGGGGCGCCGCCGGCACGGGACCGGACCATCCACCAGGCGCTTACCGCGGCGACGAACGTCCCGGCCGTCAAGAATGCGCCGGCGACCGCGTGCGACAGCGCGGCCTGGGCGGTGTTGTTGGTGAACAGCGCCATGATGCTGTCCAATTCGGCACGCTTGGTCTCCGGATTGAAGTGAGCGCCGACCGGGTGCTGCATGAACGAGTTGGCGGCGATGATGAAGAACGCCGACACGTTGGTGGCGATCGCGACCACCCAGATACACAGCAGGTGCACCACCCGCGGCAGTCGGCTCCAGCCGAAGATCCACAGGCCGATGAAGGTGGACTCGAAGAAGAAGGCGGCCAGTCCTTCCATCGCCAGCGGTGCACCGAACACGTCGCCGACGAACCGTGAGTATTCGCTCCAGTTCATTCCGAACTGGAATTCCTGCACGATCCCGGTGGCAACTCCCAGGGCGAAGTTGATCAAGAACAGCTTGCCGAAGAACTTCGTCAGCCGATACCAGGCCACGTTGTCGGTGAGCACCCACACCGTCTGCATGACCGCGACCAGCGGGGCCAAACCGATGGTCAGCGGCACAAATATGAAGTGATAGACGGTGGTGATCCCGAACTGCCACCGCGATACGTCGACAACATCCATGGGCGATCTCCCGGAGCTGCAGGGCAACTACTACGACAGAGCGTAGTAGCTCTGGCGGGCTGGCAACAGGTCGTTGTTATGCGGATAACGATGCCACCGCGACGTGACTTGAGTTGCTAAAACGGGGCGGTCACGCCGCGCTCGAAGATTCGCGTGAGTGTCGGGACGATGCTGTGGCGGGAGATGAGGCCGTGTGCTGCGTCGCTGCAGGCTTTGACCATCATCCCGAACAACGCGATCCGGATCCATTCCGTGCTGAGGCCGGGGTCGAAGACGCCTTCTTCTTGGCCGCGCGCGATGAGTTCAAGGATCGGCGCGGAGTTCGGCAGATGCTCGGCGGGGATATCGCGCAGTACCGCGGGGTCAGCGAACAGGAACACGATCCGATCGCCTTCGGGTACCAGGGTGGTGATCACCCGCCGCATCGCCTCGACGGCCGGGCCCTCTGCTGTCGCTGCCGTCGCGAGGATGTCGCTGATGATGCGGACCGAATCCAGAGTGGTTTCGTAGATCAGCCGCTCCCGGTCGGCGAAATAGCGGTGCAGGGTCGAGCGAGCGACCTGGGCGGCCGCAGCGATCTCGGGCAACGTGGCGGTGCGGTCGCGGGCGAGCACCGACGCCGTCGCCTCGAGGATCGCCGCCCGTGTGCGTGCTTGCGACCCGGTCAGCGTCCGGTCATCGGCGTCCATGACCGGATGATATCTTGTCGCGCGTCCATATATCGGACGTTGACGTCTCATTAGGGGACGTATAGTGTCCGCGTTCGGGTGGAGCTGTCCATCCGGGAGTGCAGCCGCGCACTGCGTGCGCGCTACAGATCGGGGGCGGGCGTTGCCATGAGCTGGACCATGTTCGGCACTAATTGGCACCTCTTCGGTGACCTTGCGGTGGTCGCTTTCGTGGCGTTACTGGTCTTCGCGACCGGGACGTTTCGCTACATCCGGCGATTGCGCAACCGGCCGCCCCTTCCGATCAGCGAAGGAATCGGCGCCCGAAAATCCGTACTGGCCAAGGTCCGCAAGGGCGAGGCGCTGGCACCGCAGGAGCTGGAGTTCGCCACCCGCACGATCGACGATCAGCGAAGCCCGCTGGCCTTCTGCATTCCCGCCACGATCTTCTCGCTCGGATGCTTCTACGTCCTCGGCAGCCTGGAGCAGCTACACGGTGCCACTCCGTCGGAGCGGACCTTCCTGGGGCTCATTCCGATGCTCGGCGCATTCAATGTGACCGCCCAGCTGCTGCGGACGGCGAAGCTGAAGAAGCGGCTCCCGGCGCTGCCGGACGAGGCGGACGAATGAGCTCCCGTGCACCGCGGCGGTCACTGCTGGCACGCACCTGGATGCCGTTGGTCGCGGTCATCGCGCTCGGCTTAGGCGTGCTGGGCATGTGGAAGGTTCACCAGATGTCGGCACCGGGGCCGGTGCTGACCGTCAATCCGCCCCAGGCGGCAGAGAAGTTCAACCCGAAGAAGCTCACCTACGAGGTGTTCGGCTCCGTCGGCGCGGGCGCCTTGCTGTCCTACGTCGACATCGACGGGCACCCGCACACGGTCGAGCTGGGCACCCTGCCGTGGACTCATGAGGAGACGACGATGCTCACGGTGGTGTCCGGCAGTATCTCGGCGCAGGTGCGCGGCGACTATGTCGGTTGCCGGATCCTGGTCGACGACGTGATTCGCGACGAGCGCACCAATGCCCACCCCAACGCCGACATCAGTTGCCGGGTGAAGTCCGCATGAGCCAGCATCGCGCGGCCCGCCCACTGGTGGCCCGGCTGGTCCGCATGCTGTCCATTCCGATCATCGTGTTCTGGGCATTGTTGGCGGTGGTGACCAATACCTTTGTGCCGCAGGTGGAGAGGGTCGCCGAGGAACTCGCCGGCCCGATGGTCCCCAGCTATGCCCCATCCCAGGCCGCGATGCTGGCGATCGGGGAGAAGTTCCAGGAGTCCGACTCGACGAGCATGACGATGCTGGTGCTGGAAGCCGATCGTCTACTGGGGGAGCAGGACCACCGCTACTACGACGCTCTGGTGCGCACGCTGCAGGCCGACACCGAACACGTCCAGTACGTGATGGACACCTGGGGGAAGCCGATCACCGCGGCCGGGGCCCAGAGCGTCGACGGCAAGGCCGCCTACGTGCTGCTGCGGCTGGCCGGCGACATCGGGCAGTTGCAAGCCAACGACTCCGTGGCCGCAGTGCGGCACACGGTCGCCGCCTCCGACCCGCCGCCGGGGCTGACCGTCTACGTCAGCGGTGCGGCACCGCTGGCCGCCGACACCGTCGCGATCGCGAATTCGAGCCTGAACAACATCACGATCGCGACGATCTTCCTCATCATCTTCATGCTGCTGCTGGTCTACCGGTCCTACATCACCATGCTGGTGCCGCTGTTCGGCGTGCTGATCCTGATGCTGGCGGCCAAGGGGGTCATCGCGACCCTCGGCCACTTCGGCTACATCCAGCTGTCGTCGTTCGCGGTGAACTTGGTCGTTGCCCTGACCCTGGGCGCGGGAACCGATTACGGCATCTTCTTGATGGGCCGCTACCACGAGGCGCGGCTGAACGGCGAGAGCCGTGAAGACGCGTTCTACACGGCGTATCGCGGGGTGTCGCACGTGATCCTGGGTTCCGGGCTCACGATCGCCGGCGCGGCGTTCTGCCTGAGTTTCGCCCGCTTGAACTACTTCAACACGATGGGGCCCGCGGTGGCGCTCAGCATGGTGCTGACGGTCACCGGCGCGTTGACGCTCGGACCGGCGATTCTGAGTGTGGGCAGCCTGATCGGGCTGTTCGATCCTCGCCAGCAGGTCAAGGCACGGCTGTACCGCCGAATCGCCACCAGCGTGGTCCGGTGGCCCAAGCCCATCCTGACGGCCAGCGTCGCCGCGGTGGCTGCGGGGGCGATCTTCGTGCCGACCTATGTGGTCAGCTTCGACGACCGCAGCTACCAGCCGCACGACTCGGCGGCCAACATCGGGTTCGCGGCCGCCGACCGGCATTTCCCGCAAAGCAAACTATTCTCCGAGATGCTGATGATCGAGTCGGATCACGACATGCGCAACTCGGCGGACTTCATCTCCTTGGACCGGGTGGCCAAGGCGCTCATCCGGCTTCCCGGCGTCGCGATGGTGCAGAGCATCACCCGGCCCATGGGGCGCGCACTGGAGCACGCGTCGCTGCCCTACCTGTTCACCACCCAGGGCAGCGGGAATGGCCAGCAACTGCCGTTCACCCGGGAGCAGAACGCCAACACCGAACGGCAGGCGCAGATCATGGCGCATTCGGTGGTGGTGCTGCAGAGCACGATCGCGTTGACGCAGAAACTGGCCGACGAACTGCATTCCACAGTGCTCACCATGGAGGAGATGCAGGCCGTCACCGAGCAGATGGACGAGCAGATCTCCAACCTCGATGACTTCATGAGGCCCATCCGAAGCTATTTCTATTGGGAACCACACTGTTTCGATATCCCGGTCTGCTGGGCGTTTCGGTCACTGTGGGACATGATGGACAGCGTCGACAAACTGGCGGCGAACATCAAAGACGCGGTATCGCATCTGGAGGTCGTCGATACGCTGCTGCCGCAGATGGTCGCGCAACTGAACAAGATGGCCGACGACCAGATCGCGTTGCAGGCTCTGATCGTGAACACTTACGGCCCCACGAGCATTCAGGCGGACAACACCGATCAAACGTACGGCGACATGATCAATGTCGGCAACGACTTCGACGCCTCCGGAAGCGACGACTTCTTCTACATGCCCCGCCCGGCGTTCGACAACGCGGACGTCAAAACCGGGATGCAGCTGATGATGTCCCCGGACGGCAAGGCCGCTCGGTTCATCGTCACCCACGAAGGAAACGCGATGGGTCCCGAGGGCGTCGAGCACGTGGAGCGGTTCCCCGAGGCGATCAAGGTCGCCTTGAAGGAGACCTCGCTGGCCGGCGCGAAGATCTATATCGGTGGCTCGGGCTCGAACAACAAAGACATTCAGCAGTACTCACGGTCGGATCTGCTGATCGCCGCGATCGCCGCCTTCGTCTTGATCTTCCTGATCATGCTGGTGATCACTCGAAGCCTGGTGGCGGCGTTGGTGATTCCCGGAACCGTCGCGTTCTCTTATGCCGGAGCGTTCGGACTGTCGGTATTGATCTGGCAGCATCTGATCGGGCTGCATCTGCATTGGCTGATTCTGCCGCTGACGTTCATCATCCTGGTGGCGGTCGGCTCGGACTACAACCTGCTGCTGATCGCCCGGCTCAAAGAGGAACTCGGTGCCGGACTCAACACCGGCCTGATCCGGGCGCTGGGCAGCACTGGTGGCGTGGTGACATCGGCGGGCCTGGTATTCGCGTTCACCATGCTGGCGATGCTCGCCAGCGATCTGCGGACCATCGGACAGCTGGGATCGACGGTGTGTATCGGTCTGCTGCTCGACACGCTGATCGTGCGGTCGTTCATCGTGCCGTCACTGGTGCGGATATACGGGCCGTGGTTCTGGTGGCCGACGATCGTGCGGAAGCGGCCACTGCGGCAGCGGCCGCGGGTGACTACGTCGGTGTGATCGCCGGAGCCACCCAGCGTCGCAAGAAGGCCCGCAGCTGGGCGCCGCGGCGTGGTGGGCGGCCGGGGTCGATGACCAGCGACTGCAGCACGCGCAGCATGAACTCCACCAGCTGATCCAGGTCGTCGCTGGTGAAACCCGCGGCGGCCCAGTCGACGTCGAATCGTTCGACGATCGAGCGCCCGAACGCACACGCCGCATCCGAGGTGACTCCGGCGGAGAACGCGCTGGCTTTGCCGGGCGTCAGCAGCAGGCTCATGTAGCGCTCGTCGGGCAGCAGTTCCAAGGTGTGCGCGATGCCCTCCACGACGGCCTCGGCTGGATTGTGGATACCGCGGACGTGGTCGGCCAGGCCATCGAGGAAGGGGTCGACCTCAGTGACTGCGGTCGCGATCAGCAGCGCCTCGGTACTGGGGAAATAGCGATACACCGTCTGGCGGGTGACGCCGACGTCCTTGGCCACATCGGAGATCCCGAAGTTCATCCCGGACTGATCGATTCGCCGCCGGGCGGCATCGAGGAGGCGGGCGACGGCCTCGTCATCGTCGGCCGGTTTTGCGCCCGACCAGCCGTGGGTGCGCATGAGCGAACGTTACCGCTTGCTCGGCGTCTTAATGGACCATACATATGTGTCATGTGTATGGTCTGGAATAACGACGCCGAAAGGGGCTTCTGGTGACGATCCCTCCGCAAGAGCGCACCGGTGCGCTGGACACCGAACTCACTCGGCGGGCACTGCGGTTGGTGCTCGACAAGACCACCGAGATGGCGGACGACGTGCTGCGGGTACCGCTGCACTACTACCGGGACGCGAAGGTCACCGAGATCGAGGAGTCCCAGATCCTTCGCCGCACCCCGCTGGCGATTGTCCCGAGCGTGCAGGTGTCGGAGCCCAACGACTACGTCGTGCGGTCGGTGCTGGGAGATTCGCTCCTGGTCACACGGGACAAGGACGGCCGCAGCCACGTCTTCCTCAACTACTGTCGCCACCGCGGCGCGAAGCCGGCCTGCGGGGAAGGCAGTGCGGCACGCTTCACCTGCCCGTATCACGCATGGACCTACCGCAACGACGGGAAGCTGCTGAGCGTCCCAGGCAGCACCGGCTTCACCGGAATGGCCAAGGACGACTATGGGCTGGTCGAACTGCCCAACACCGAGAGCCACGGATTCATCTGGGCCGTGCTGACGGTCGGTGCCGACATCGATGTCGAGGCGCACCTCGGCGACGTCGGCCCCGACCTGGAAGCGTTGAACTACACCTCCTTCGGCTACCACGACTACCGCGAATTCGAGTCCGAGGTGTCGTGGAAGGGCGCCTTGGAGGCGTTCGCTGAGAGCTACCACTTCCCGTTCGTGCACGGTGAGAGCCTCATCGGTCAGAACGCCCTGGCGAACACGTCGATCCACGACCGCTTCGGCAGGCACCATCGAATGGGCTTCCCGTTCAACTGGATCACGAACCTGGAAAGCGACGCGAACGCTTCGTGGGATGTGCGCGACAACATGGGGCTGATCTATTGGATCTACCCGAACATCATCTTGGCGAACAGCTCCGTCGGCGTGGAGGTCATCGACATCCTGCCCGCCGGATCCCCGACCCGCTGCACGGTCCGGCACAGCTGGCTGGCCCGGGTTCCGGCCGTCGACGACGCCACCCGCTCCGGTTACGACACGATCTTCGCCGCCGTCCACGCGGCGGTGCGCGATGAGGACTTCACCATGCTGCCGCAATGTGGCGAGGGGGTCCGCCACGGCCAGCACGACCATATGATCATCGGCCGCAACGAAATCGGCGTCCAGCACATGATCCGGACGTTCGCCGACGAACTGGGTATCGCGCTGAGCTGACGAACTAGAACACCGCCTGCTGTGCCAGCACGTCGGCGAATGCCACCAGGTCGGCGGCGAAGATCGCGGGCTGCTCGAAGGCGGCGAAGTGCCCCCCGCGGTCGGCGACGCTGTAGTGAACGAGGTTGTAGCGGTTGGCGGCCCACGCCCGCGGCGTCTGCAGTAGCTCATAGGGGTAAACCGCGTAGCCGGTCGGCACGGCGACGCGCCCCTGCCACGAGCTGAGCGCGCCGTTGCCGGCGCGGGCCGACTCGCAGTACAGCCGAGCCGACGACGTCGCGGTCACCGTCAGCCAATAGAACATCAGGTTGTCGATGAGCCGATCGGTGCTGATCGGCATGCCCTCGCGAATGTCGCACCAGGCGTGGAACTTCTCCAGAATCCAGCCGGCCAGGCCCACCGGTGAGTCGTCGAGGCCAAAGCCCAGCGAATGGGGGCGGGTGGCCTGCTGGTTCAGGTATGCGGTGCCGTCGGCGGTGCGCTGTACCGAGTCGATGATCGCCGCCTGCTCTGCCGGTGTCACCGCGGCCATCAGTTCGGAGTTGTCGTGATCGGGCGGCGCGAAGCACATGTTGGTGTGAATGGCCGCGACGCGGCCCGCGTAGTGCTCGCCGAGGTGGCGGGTGACCAGCGCGCCCCAGTCGCCGCCTTGGGCGACATAACGGTGATAGCCCAGCTGCCCCATGACGTCGTCTGCTGCGGCTGCCACGGCCGCAACGTCGACACCGGTCCGACGGGTGGGCCCGGAGAACCCGTAGCCGGGCATCGAGATGACCACGACGTGGAATCGCTTCCGTAGCAGCGGCACTGCATCCAGGAACTCCACAATCGAGCCGGGCCAGCCGTGGGTGATCAGCAGGGGGATGGCGTCGGGCTCGGATGACCGGATGTGCAGGAAGTGCACACGCTGCCCGGCGGCCTCGGTGACGAACGACCCGAGCGCGTTGACCTCGGACTCGACGCGTCGCCAGTCGTATGCGTGCAGCCAGTGCTCCACCACAGAGCGCAGGAAGCTTTGGTCGGTGCCGTAATCCCAGGCGGCGCCCTCGATCTCCGCCGGCCAGCGGGTGTTGGCGAGCCGGCGGCGCAGATCATCGAGTTCGGCTTCGGGGACGCGTAGTGGCAACGGTTCAGGGTGAGTCACGGTGGCCTCCGGTTAGTCCGTCGATGATGTGGTCGCTGACGAAGCGGCGCACGGCGCGGGCATTGTCCAGATTCACCCGCATCGGCGGCAGCAGCTCGAAGCTGAACAGCATCCGCACGATCCATTCCCCGGCGCGGCCGGCGTCGAGAGTGTTGTCGACTTCACCGCGGCGCTGCGCGGCACGCACCAGTGGCATCCAGAGTGCCACCGAGCGCTGCATCAGGTCGTCGCCGCCGTGCTCGAGCAGCAGGACCAGCACGCTCTGATTGATCGTGCGCGGCTCGGCCGCCGATCTGCGGCGATGCGCCGAGATCAGCACCGCCGCGGCCGCAACCTGCTCGGCCAGGGTGTCGAGCTCGTTGACCTCGGCGGCCATGGTCGCGATGAATGCCGCGGACAGATGGTCGAGTGCGGCGGCGATGGCGTCATCGCGGGTGCCAAAGGCGTTGTGCACGGTGCCGCGTGACACGCCCGCCGTTTCGGCAACCGCGGTCAGGCTGAAGCGCCGGGGGCCGAGATGGCGCAGGGTCTCGGTGGCGGCCAGGAGCAGCGGCGTGGGGAGCGGTTTCGACGACGTCTCACCGGGCACTTGCACACATTATCGAGATGTGTACAAATTGATCAACACCGTTCTTGGGTGCGCCCGACACCACTATTGAAGGAGACGGCTGTGTACGACCTCACGATCACCGGTGGGACCGTCGTGGACGGGACGGGAGAACAGCGCTACCTCGCCGATGTCGGCGTCCGGGACGGACGCATCGTGGCGGTGCAGCGCCGCACCGGAACCGATGATCCGGGACTGACGGGCGAGGCGGCCGAGAACATCGACGCCACCGGCCGTGTCGTCGCGCCGGGGTTCGTCGATATCCACACCCACTACGACGGGCAGGTCAGCTGGGACAACCTGCTGGAGCCGTCCAGCGGTCACGGCGTGACGACGGTGGTGACCGGCAACTGCGGGGTGGGCTTCGCCCCGGTCCGGCCGGGCCGCGAGGAGTGGCTGATCAAACTCATGGAGGGTGTCGAAGACATCCCCGGCACCGCCCTGACCGAAGGCATCACCTGGGGGTGGGAGAGCTACCCCGAGTACCTCGACCGGCTCGACGGGCAGGGCTTCGCCGTCGACGTCGGCAGCCAGGTCGCGCACGGCGCGATTCGCGCCTACGCCATGGGAGACCGCGGCGCCCGCAACGAACCGGCCACCGCGGACGACATCGCGGCCATGAGCCGCCTGGTCCGGGAAGCCGTCGAGGCCGGGGCGCTGGGCTTCTCGACGTCGCGCACCCTGGCACACCGGGCCATGGACGGCGAGCCGGTACCGGGGACGTTCGCCGCCGAAGACGAACTGTTCGGCCTGGGTCGGGCCATGGCGGCCGGCGGGCAGGCGGTCTTCGAACTGGCCCCGCAGGGCGCGGCCGGCGAGGACATCGTCGCGCCGAAGAAGGAGCTGGAATGGATGCAGCGCCTCGGTGCCGAGATCGACCGTCCGGTGTCGTTCGCGCTGATCCAGGTAGACGCCGACCCCAATCTGTGGCGCGAGCAGTTGGACATCTCCGCGGCTGCCCACCAAGCGGGCAGCGCGCTGTACCCGCAGATCGCCGCCCGCCCGTTCGGCATGCTGCTCGGCTTTCCCGGGCATCACGCCTTCACCCACCGGCCGACCTACCGGCGGCTGAAGGCCGAATGCAGCCGTGCCGAACTCGCGCAGCGGCTCGCCGAACCGGCGGTCAAGGCGGCGATCCTGTCCGAAGACGACCTGCCGGTGGACCCCGCGGTGCAGTTCGACGCCATGTTCGCGTTGGTGCAACACTCACTGCACCGTATCTACGACCTGGGTGACCCGCCGGACTACGAGCCGACCCCGGAGCGCTCGGTGGCGGCGATCGCCGCGGCGCGCGGCGACGATCCGTTGGCAACGCTCTATGACCTGATGTTGCAGGCCGACGCCGGCGCGATGCTGATGCTGCCGTTCTTCAACTACGCCGACGGCAACCACGACGCGATCCGTGAGATGCTCACCCACCCCGCCGGCGTGCTGGGCCTGTCCGACGGTGGAGCGCACTGCGGAATGATCTGCGACGCCTCCTATCCCACCTACCTGCTCACCCACTGGGCCCGGGACCGGCATCGCGGCGACAAACTGCCCCTGGAGTACCTGGTGCGCAAACAGTGCCGCGACACCGCGCAACTGTTCGGCCTGGGCGATCGCGGCGTCATCGAGGTCGGCAAGAAAGCCGACATCAACGTGATCGACATGGACGCGCTGAGGCTGCACCCGGCCCGGATGGCCTATGACCTGCCGGCCGGCGGACACCGCCTGCTGCAGGGGGCGAGCGGGTATGTTGCGACGATCGTCAGCGGTACCGTCACCCGGCGCAACGGCGTCGACACCGGTGCACGGCCCGGGCGTCTGGTGCGCGGAGCGCGCTAGTCGGCTATCACCGAAAGGAATCAGCAGTTGTCTCGGATGCATCCGTGTGAGCAGGTCGGCCTCGACTTCCTCGAGCGGGCGCCGCAGCGGTTCAGCAACAGCGTTGACCTGGCCGTGACGCCCGATGAGATCTGGGAGGTGCTGGCCGACGCCGAAGCTTGGCCGCACTGGGCCAGTGTCATCACCAACGTGACCTGGACCAGCCCCGAACCGCACGGAGTCGGCACCACCCGCGTGGTCGACATGCGGGGTGGCATTGTCGGGGACGAGGAGTTCCTGGCCTGGGAACCCGGACGGCACATGGCCTTTCGCTTCAATGCGAGCTCGACCTCGGCGCTGGCTGTGTTCGTCGAGGACTACATCATCGAGCCCACCCCGCAGGGGTGCCGGCTCACCTGGACCCTGGCCAATCGGTTGACCGGCCCGGCAGCGTGGTTCTCGCCGATCAGCGGCCCGCTGATGAACCTGGGTTTTCGCCGCTTCCTGGCCAACCTGCGCCGCTACACCGACCAGCGTTTCGCGACGGCGAGCCGCGGCTAGATGAGCGCAACCGGATGGTCACTGCAGCAGGGTGCTCCGCAGGCCGGCCGGGTAGCCGTCGTCACCGGTGCGAACACCGGGGTCGGCCTCGAAGTCGCGCGGGGACTGGCGATCCTCGGTGCCACGGTCGTGCTGGCTTGCCGTAACACCGAAGCGGCTGCCGCGGCCCGGCAAGACATTCTCCGATCCGCTCCGGGCGCCCGCCTCGACGTCGTCCATCTGGACGTCAGTGACCTGGCGTCGGTACGGGCATGCGCGGACGAGTTGCGGGCCGGCCACCCGATCATCGACATCCTGGTCAACAACGCCGGTGTCATGCACCAAACCCGGCAGCTGACGGTCGACGGCTTCGAGGGTGACTTCGGCACGAACTTCCTTGGGCCGTTTGCGTTGACGGGCCTGCTGTTGGATCGCGTGCTCGCCTCCGCGGCGGGACGGATCATCGCGGTGAGCAGCAAGACCCACCGCAGTGGCCGGATCGCGTTCGACGATCTGCAGTTGACCACGTCGTTCACTCCGTCGAGGGCTTACACCCAGTCCAAGCTTGCCCAACTGATGGCCACCTACGAACTGCAGCGGCGGCTGGAATCGGCTGCCAGCCCGGCGATCGCGTTGGCGGCACACCCCGGTGGCACCCGTACCTCGATCCTGCGCGAGCAGTCCAGGGCGGTGCGCTGGGTGTTCAACAGCCGGTCTCGCTATGTGACGGGTTGGTTCACCCAGGGGCCTGCCGAGGGCGCCCTGCCGATGTTGCGGGCAGCGACCGACCCGGCCGCCACGGGCGGTCAGTTCTACGGCCCGGGTGGGCGTTTCGAGCAGATCGGCCCACCGGTGTTGGTACGCGCTGCCGGCCGAGCCGGTGACGCCGATGCGCAGCGGCGGCTGTGGACGGTCGCCGAAGCACTGACCGGCGTCACCTATTCGCTGACGCGCGATCCGGCGTAGCGCGGCGCGCCGCGCTCACCGCAGGTGCGATCCACCGGCGCAGCAGGCGCCGTAGTTCGTCGCCCGGTGCGGGCAGCGGCGCCAGGATGAACGACTGCAACGTGCGCAGCACCATCTCGATGATGTCGTCGATGCCCTGCTCGTCGAAGACGGTCCAGTCGACGTCGAGACGGTCGAGCAGGGAGTGCCCGAAACTTCGGCCGGTATCGGTGGTGACGGTCACGGCAAAGGCGCTGGCTTGTTGGGAGCGCAGCAAGAGACCGACGTAGGGGTCGTGGGGGAGGCGCTCCAGGGTCAGTGCCACGCCCTCGGCGACCGCTTCGCCAGGATCGGTCATTCCGGCCAGGGCGTCAGCCAGCTGGTCCAGAAAGGTGCCGGCACCGTCGGCCGCGGTCGCCGCCAGCAGCTCCTCGGTGCTGGGGAAATAGCGGTAGACCGTCTGCCGCGTGACGCCCAGCGTCCGCGCGACGTCGGCGATGCTGGTCTGCTCGCCGCGTTCGTCGATGGTCTGGCGGGTGGCCTGCAGAATCCGCGCCACCGCCTCCTCGTCGCTGGCGGGCACATTCCCGCCCCAACCGCGGGTGCGCATCAGAACCTCCGTGCCCGGGTTCGACGCCGATTCATAGCCGGAACCGTAACCGCGGTCGCTCCGTGCCCGCTGTTGACCACGCCGTGTCCGCAATGCTAAGCAGGTGCACAGCATCTGCCGTCGCAACCAAAGGACCCGCCAATGACCGTGCAGTCGGTAATCGATGATCTTGCGAAGCGGCCCGGTACCGGTGAAGTCATCCCGGTCATCGACCCGGCCACCGAAGAGCAGATCACCGAGTTCCGCGACGCCGGTCCCCAAGCGGTCAACGAAGCCGTCGCCCGCGCCAAGGCGACCTACCAATCCGGTGCGTGGACTGATCTTCCGGCTCGCCAGCGCGCCAAGGTGCTGTGGCGGCTTGCGGACCTGATCGATGAGCACGCTGCGGAGTTCGCCGAGCTGGAGTCCCTGGACGCCGGCATGCCGCCGGCGCAGGCCGAGATGATCGTGTCCACCTGTGCGGAGTTCTACCGGTACTACGCAGGCTGGTGTACCAAGCTCAACGGCAGCAGCTACCAGGTGCAGATGGAGGGCGGCGTCAACAGCACCTACGCCAACATGCACGCCTACACCGTGAAGGAGCCCTACGGCGTGGTGGGCCTGATCTATCCGTGGAACGGCCCGTTGTTCAACGCCTGCGCCAAGGTCGCCCCGGCGCTGGCGGCCGGCTGCAGCAGCGTCGTCAAGCCGGCCGAGGAGACGCCGCTGTCGGCGGTGCTGCTGGAACGGCTGATCGCGCAGGCCGGGGTTCCCGAGGGTGTCACCAACTTCGTCATCGGCTACGGCGCCACCGCGGGTGCGGCGATCACCGCGCACCCCGATGTGGAGAAGGTCGCCTTCACCGGCTCGACCGATGTCGGCAAGGAGATCATGCGCAATTCCGCGGACAACCTGAAGAAGGTGACGCTGGAGCTGGGCGGGAAGTCCCCGGTGCTGATCTACGAGGACGCCGACCTGGACATGGCGATCATGATGGCCGCGATGGGTATCTTCGTGCACTCCGGTCAGGGCTGTGTCTGCGGATCCCGGATCTTCGTGCAGCGCAGCGTCTATGAGCGAGTGGTCGCGGGTATCGCGATGATCGGCGAGAACTTGGTGCTCGGTGGTCCCAAGGACGAGGGCGCCATGATCAGCCCGCTGGTCAGTGCCAAACAGCTTGAGCGCGTCATGGGCTACATCGACCAGGGACGCAAGGACGGCGTCGAGGTGGTGTCCGGTGGTTACCGGGTGGATCGTAAGGGCTACTTCGTGAAGCCGACCGTGCTGACCAACGTCGACCCGGCCACCAGCCGGCTGTATCGGGAAGAGATCTTCGGGCCGGTCGTCACCATCTTGCCGTTCGACGACGACGACGAAGCGGTGGCGATGGCCAACGACACCAGCTACGGCCTGGCGGCCACGGCGTGGACCACCAACCTGGCGCGCGCACACAACCTGGGCAAGCGCCTGCAGGCCGGCACGGTGACGTTGAACTGCCAGCTGGTCTTCGACCACAACGTCCCGTTCGGCGGTTACAAGCAGTCCGGTATGGGCCACGAGTTCGGCTACGAGGGCATCGACGGCTACCTCAAGACCAAGTCGATCTGGGCGGCACTGTAGAAGTCAGCGTGGCTGATTGGGCCACCAGACCCGATCGCCGATCAGCGCGAACAGTGCTGGAATCACCAGGGTACGAACCACGAACGTGTCCAACAGGATTCCCAAGCCGACGATGATGCCCAGCTGAGTCAGCACGATCAGTGGCAGCACTCCGAGCACGCAGAACACCGCTGCCAGCACGATGCCGGCACTGGTGATGACGCCGCCGGTGGCTGACACCGCGCGCACCATGCCGTCGCGGGTGCCGTGTGCGGGCGTCTCTTCGCGGGCGCGGGTCACCAGGAAGATGGTGTAGTCCACGCCCAGCGCTACCAAAAACAGGAACGCGAACAGGGGAGTGCTGTTGTCCAGCGCCGGAAATCCGAACAGGTGCAGGCTGGCCCAGCAACCCAGGCCGAGCGCGGCGACCGCGCTGAGCACCGTCGCCGCCACCAGGACCGGTGGGGCCAACACCGCCCGAAGCAGCACGAACAGCACGGTGAGCACCACCAAGAGGATCAGCGGGATCAGCACCGCACGGTCGCGCACGGCTGCGTCGCGCACATCGAGGGCCTGTGCGTCGGCGCCACCCACCAGTGCGCGTGCGTCTATCGCACCGACCGAATCGCGCACTCCGGCAATGGTATTGAAAGCGGCATCGGTTGCCGGTGCGGCGTCGAGCACCACCGACCACATGGTTCGTCCGGTTTCGGAGGCACCCGTCTGGACCACGGAGACGACGCCGGGGACGGCGCTGATCGCCTGTTTGAGTTGCTGCGCCCGGGCGGTGGGGCCGATCACGATGGTCGGACTCGCCTCGCCGTCCGGAAAGTGTGCTGCCAGCGTGTCGAATCCGGTCACCGAGTCGGCCTGTAACCGGAACTGCTCGGTCTGCGACAACCCGATCCCGGCGCCCAGCAGGCCACTAGCCGACAGCGCCAGGACGGCGATCGCCGCCGTGCACACCACGGCCGGGCGGCGTGAGACGGCCTCGGCGACGCGGTGCCACGGGCCCACCTGGATCACCGCATTGCCTGTAGCCCGGGGAATGAACGGCCAGAACACCTTCCGGCCGACCAAGGCCAGCAGCGGAGGCAAGACCAACAGCACGAATACGGCGGCCACGACCAGTCCGCAGCCGGCGCAGATCCCGAGACTGCGGGTGCTCGGGGTGACCGCCAAGATCAACGTCAGCAGGGCCAGCACCACGGTGGCATTGCTGGCCAGGATCGCCGGGGCGGCGGCGGCCACCGCACGGCGCAGTGCGATGCGATGCGCGGGCTCGATGCGCAGTTCTTCGCGGTAGCGCGAAATCAGCAGTAGCGCATAGTTGGTGCCGGCCCCGAAGACCAAGACACTGGTAATGCCTGCGGTGGAGCCGTCAAAGGTCACGCCCGCGGCGGGTGCGACATCAGAGCCCACCACGGTGGCCACCCGATCGGCGAACGCGATCACCATCAGCGGTACCAGCCACAACACCGGAGACCGGTAGGTGACGATCAACAGCAGTGCCACCACCAGCGCGGTGACCACCAACAGGGTGACGTTGGCGCCGGTGAAGGCATCGGCGATGTCGGCGCCGAACGCCGGGCCGCCGGTGACGTGGGTCGACAGCGTCGGTGGCAAGCCGTCGGCGGCCGCCGCTCGCAGGGCTTTGACCGCATCGGTGAGGCCGAAACCGGACAAGTCGGTAGCCAAGGGCACCGTGGCCAGGGCCGCTTGGCGATCGGTGGACAGCATGGCCGGTGGCACTGGGCCGGTGAGCACCTGGGGCAGCTGCGTCATGCGATCGCGGGCCGCATTCACCGCGGTGATGTCGGCCGGCGTCAGTGGCGCACCATCGTCGCGGGTGGCGACCAGCAGTGCGGTCGCCTGTTCCCCGCCGGCGAAGGTGGTCTGCGCCGCGGCGGCGCGGGCGGATTCGGCGCCGGCCGGCAGCGTCTCGGGTGATTGGGTCGCCGCCGTATTGTCGTTGCTGAGCGCCATCAGTGCGACGGCGATCAGGATCGGGACGAGAGCAACGAGCCAGGAACGGCGGCCGGTGACGGCTGTGGACAAGCGCTCCCACACCATCCGGCGAGCATGGCACCGAATCATCGGCCGAACAACCAATGCGCTCTGATCGCCTACTGTGAGGCTCGTGACCGGCAGTGTGAGGACAGCGATCTCGCGCCGCATCTTCTTGCGCGGTGCCGCCTGGTCGGTGCCGGTCTTCGGCGCCGCGCTGGCCGGACCGCGGGCGCTTGCGGCGCCGGCCGGCTCACCCGGGTGCGGAGATCCAAACGAGGTGATCGACGACTGCGCTGCGGAGCTGCCGGAGGAATTCAGCTGGACCAGCTTCTCCACCACCAGGGCGATCGGCGGCGGAACCAGCTACGCAATCCAGTTCACCACCAGGATTCAGCCCGGGCCGCCGGTACCTGCGGAAACCACCGGCTACCGCATCGACAGCCTCAGCATCGCCGGCACCAAACCCGACGGTTCCGCCTTCACGGTGGTGCCGTCGATCGGGGAGACCGGTGTGCGGGCAATTTGGATCCGGACGATCGACTCATCGCTCGGTTTCGAGCTGGATGTGCCCTGGGATGCCAAGCAGTTGGTCCGCACCTTCGCCTACACCTACAACGTGGTCTACCTGAATTTGTCCACCGAGATTCAAACCTGTACCTACGTGACGACGATGCAACTCGCCAACAACGGAGCCGTCACCGGCGGGGTCGGATCGGTGGCCTTCTCCCCGCCGCGGTTGGCCTCCTGCGGCGGGTGAGTTCAGCAGACGGCGACCGGGGCATCGCATCATCGACCGAACAACGAAAGTGGCTTCGGTCGGTACTGTTGATGCCATGACCGACTCGTCGACGACGATTACGCGGCGCATCTTCATGCGTGGCGCGCTCTGGTCGGTTCCGGCGCTTGGTGTTGCACTCGCTGCGCCGCGTGCGCTGGCGGTGCCACCCGGCTCGCAGGACTGCGCCGATCCGAACGAGGTGATCGAGAACTGCGTCGTGCAGCTGCCCGAAGAGTTCACCTCGACCAGTTTCAGCACCACCGCCGTGGTCGGAGGCACCAACTACTCCATCTTGTTCAGCACCAATATCCGGCCGGGGCCGCTCGTGCCCCCAGCTGCCACCGGTTACCGAATCAATAGCATCGGCCTGGACGGCACCAAGCGTGACGGGGTGCCCTTCTCGATCAAGCCGCACATCGGGGAGAGGGGCCCGCGGGTACTGGGTGCACGGTCCGGGTCATCACTGGGCTTCGTCGTCGACCACCCGTGGGCGGCTGGACAGCTGGTTCGCAACTTCGCGTACACCTTTGACGTGGTGTATCTCAACGGGCTGACCGAGATTCAAACCTGCTCGTACGTGACCGCGATGACGCTGGCCGAGAACGGCATGATCGTCGGCGGGGTCGGGTCGGTGTCGTTCTCCCCGCCGCGGTTGACCGCCTGCGGCGCGTGAATCAGCAGACCGGGATCGGTTGATCGTCGTCGCGGTGGCCGAAGACGCCGAAGCTGTCGACCAGCTGTGTAGACGGCTCGGGGGACCAGTCCCATCCGGCTATCTGGCTGCGGGAGCGTCTGCTGAACAGGCCCCGCATCAGCTCGTAACCATCAGCTCGCAAGACTGTGACGGATTCACCTGAACCGCAACGCCATTCCTGCCCCAGCTCGTCGCTGATCACCAGGGTGTCGGTGTCGGGCAGTAGCCGGCCGGGCAGCCGGCCAAGGACGTCCAGAAACGGCTGCCAGTGCTCGCGGTCGATCCGCGGCAGACCCAGCGCCTCGCGCAGATCCCCCTCGTGGCAGATCACGTCGGCGGCCAGGTTGGGCCCGGCGAACCGCTCCGGCAGACTCGCCTCGGCCGCCGGTGAGGCGCGCTCCCACTCGTCGAGCAGTTCGCCGACCGGGCGGTCGCGACGTTCGGCGACGTGTCGTGCGGTCCAGTACTCGCCCGGCGCGCCATCGAGTCGCTGCGCCAAGACATCTGCCGCACCACCGGTGAGGTGGGCCAACACATCGTGCACCGACCATCCCGGTGTCGCCGGAACCGCGAGGTTCAGCTGGTCCTCGGTGAGGCCGGCAGCCAGGGTGCTGATCCTGGCGCGTGCGGCCCGGTAGATGGCATCAAGCAAGGGAGCCTCCTGTGTTGTGATGTCGGGAAACCAGTGTGCGCATAAGTCTTTGGGCCAGGCGTCGGTGGGTGGTGTTCTGCGATGAGGTCAACAGCCAGCCGGTGTCTGTTCGTACCGCAACGCTGGTGTTGATCCGCACACCACGGTTGCGGCGCCGCGCACTCTTGGCCACTGCGGCGCGGGAGTGGACCAGCGCGACGTCCGGTGTCACGAACCGCAGAGTGGAAGCCTGGAGTTCCAGCCGTGTCCCGCGCAGCAGTTTGGCGAACAGCGGGGCATACGACGCGGCAATGGCCTCCCGGCCTTGGTAGCGGTCGCCCAGGAAAGTGACGTAGTCCGCGTCGGAGGTGAAGACC
This sequence comes from Mycolicibacter virginiensis, assembly GCF_022374935.2. Lineage (NCBI taxonomy): Bacteria > Bacillati > Actinomycetota > Actinomycetes > Mycobacteriales > Mycobacteriaceae > Mycobacterium > Mycobacterium virginiense. The sequence continues at coordinate 4,830,873 of NZ_CP092430.2, read as the reverse complement.
GACGCATAGGCCGCGGGATCGCCGGCATTCCAGCCGGCGACCTGTCGGGCGAACAACTCCCGGATCGCGGCTTCGTCATCATTCACGACACGAACCCCGGGCCCCGCAGGTTGGCCAGCAGGATGCGGGCCAGCAGCACCGGATCGCGCAACCGCGAGGGGGAATCCACCAGGTTGCGTACCCGCAGGACGCGCTCGGTGACAGCGATGTCGCGAGACACGGCGGTGCCCACCGCTTCGGTGAACCACCCGCCCAGTCGGCGGCGGATCGGGTGCGGGCGGTCGTCGGCAGCGGGACGATCCTGGTTCGCGTTGGCTGCCCAGATCGGCGCGATCTGGTCGGCCGCCGCGCGGAAAAAGCGCTGCGACAGGTCCGGCCCGCCATCTCGGAGACAGTCACGCAGTGCCAGCGCTTGCAGCGCCGCGACCGTCATGCCTTGTCCGTGCAGTGGATTGAGTCGGCAGAGTCCGTCGCCGATCACCACCAACCCGTCGGGGAAGCGCGTCATCTGGTGGTAGCGGCGCCACAGCGCACCGGTGTCGTGGGAGACGGCGATGTCGCCCACCGGTGTGGCGTCGCGCAGCCCAGTCATGATCGATGCCGGAAGCAGCTGCCTGGCTGCGACCTGCATGGCAGTGAAATTCCGTGGGGGAGAGCCATAGTCACCGTGGCGGGCGATCGACAGCATCCACGTGTCGTGCTCGTAGGCCACCAGCAGCAGGCCGGGATAGGCGCGCCCCTGGTTCACGAAGACCATCTGGTCGTCGAGCCTGCCCGGTGGGATGCGAAGTAGCTGGCTGGAGTAGGCCCAAGCGGGCCGCAGGCGGTGGTCTGGCACGCAGCCGAAGCCCTGGCCGGCCAGGAAGTCGGCGGTACGCGAGGCCCGCCCCGTTGCGTCGATGACGAGGTCGGCAGGCAGAACCTGGGTGAGCTTGTTGTCCCGATTCGTGACCCGCACACCGCGGACGACCCCGTGCACGTGCACCGGCTCGATCGCGTCGTGGCCGTCGAGGAACGCGACATTGGTGAGCTTGTCGACGCGCCGCCGGACGTGGAACTCCATGAACGGCCGGCTTGCGCTGTAGATCGCCAAGGCTTGGGGATCGGCGAGCGTGCCCGTGCGGTTGAGCTCGTGGCGGCCGATGCGGGCGTAGCGCCCCGACAGATCTCCGTTGTCGATCACCACTGCGCCGGCCGTGGCGAGCTCGTCGAGAATCCCCGGAAACAGTTCGCCGAGGATGCCCGTGCCGCGGGTGAGGAAGCTGTGCAGGTGCCGTCCCTGCGGGACTCCCTTGCGCTGGGCCGGGTGATCTGGGAGCCGATCGCGGTCCACGATCGTGACTGAGTCGTAGGACTCCGATGCCACTCGGGCGGCCAGCAACCCGGCTATCCCGGCTCCCAGCACCACCGCCGACGTTCCCGAACTGACCATCGCAAGCCCCTCTCCGTGACGCAAGGGACCCACGATACAGGCAAATTAAGAAAAATAAGAGCATCTTGGCGTAACAGTAAGATTCTTAGCCGGCTGGGACGGGTGGTGGCGTTAGGGCGGGCGGTGCCGGCGCGACCGTGACGTTGCCTTCACGTTCGGCGCCCAGCGTGAGCGCAGCTTCACGCTCGGCGGGGGCCGGCGGCTCAGCGGGGATCGGGCCCGGGCGCCGGTGCACGTTGATCGGCCACCAGAACCACCGGCCCAGCAGCGCCGCGATCGACGGGGTGATCAGGCTGCGGACGATGAACGTGTCGAACAGCAGACCCAGCCCGATGGTGGTGCCGATCTGTCCGACCGACCGCAGGTCGCTGGCGAGCATCGCGATCATGGTGAAGGCGAACACCATCCCGGCCGCTGTCACCACCTTGCCGGTGGCGCCCATCGCCCGGATCAGTCCGGTGCGCAGACCCGTCGCAGTACCGCTGTAGAGCTCCTCCTTCATCCGCGAGACCACCAGCAGGTTGTAGTCCGACCCCACCGCCAGCAGCACGATCACCGACATCGCGATCACCAGCCACTGCAGCTCGATGCCGAATACGTACTGCCACAACAACACCGACAGTCCGAACGAGGAGGCCAGTGACAGCACCACGGTGCCCACGATCACGATCGAAGCCACCAGGGCCCGGGTGATCAGCAGCATCACCACGAAGATCAACACGATGGCCGCGATCGCCGCGATCAGCAGGTCGTAGTGCGCCCCGGTCTGGATGTCGGCGTAGGTGGCGGCGGTGCCGCCCAGATAGAACTTCGCCTTGGCCAGCGGCGTTCCTTTGACGGCTTCTTTGGCGGCCTGCAGCTCGGCGCCCACGTGCGAGATCCCGTCGACGGTCGCCGGGTCGGTGTCGTGGGTGATCAGGATGCGGGCGGCCTGGCCATCCGGCGACATCATCAGCTCCATCCCGCGCTGAAAGTCGGGACTGTCGAACGCCTCCGGCGGCAGGTAGAACATGTCGTCGTTGCGGGCGTCGTCGAACACCTGGCCCATCACTGCAGCGGTGTCGGTCATCTGCTCCAGCTGGGTCACCACCTGACTGAAGCTGCTGTGCATGGTCAGCATCAGGTCGCGCATGTTGGTGGTGATGGCGATCATCGGCGGGATCTGATCGGCGATCGCCGGCGTGATCTCATCGACGCGGTCCAACTGACCGGCCAATGACGCGGTGTTCTCCGCCAGCTTGTCGAAGCCGTCGGTGGCGTCGAACATCGAGCGGAACGCGTTGCACACACCGATGTTGAAACAGTGCGGCTCCCAATAGAAATAGTTGCGCAGCGGCCGGACCTCGTCGTCGAAGTCGGCGATCCTGTCCCGGACTTCCTCCATCGTGCCCTGCATATCGTGGGTTGCCTCGTCGGTGCCGTGCGTGGCATCGGAGAGTTGCACGGTCAGGCCGTGCAGCCGGTCCATCACCGTGATCATCGACGAGAGCTGGTCGGCCATGGTCTGGGTGTCGTCGAGGCGGGCGTGCAAGAACTGCAGGTTCTCCCGCATAGTCACGCCCTGGGCGCTGATCTGAAACGGCACCGATCCGTGTTCCATGGGCGGGCCCAGCGGACGCGTGATGCTTTGCACCCGTTCGATGCCCGGCACCCGGAAGATGTTGCGCGCGATTCGGTCCAGCACCAGCATGTCGCGGGGATTGCGCATGTCGTGATCGGACTCGACCATCAGCATGTCGGGGTTCATCCGCGCGGAGCTGAAATGCTTCTCGGCGGCGGCGTAGCCGATGTTGGACGGCACGCTGGCGGGGATGTAGTGCCGGTTGTCATAGCTGGTCTTGTAGCCGGGCAGCACCAGGACGCCCACGGCCGCAACGGCACTGGCGGCAGCCAGAATCGGCAGCGGCCAGCGCGCCACAGCGGTGCCCACCTTGCGCCACCCGCCGGTCTTGGTGACCTGTTTGGGGTCCAGCAGCCCGAAGCGGCTGCTGACCGCAAGGACCGCCGGGGCGAAGGTCAACCCCATCGCCAGGATGGTGAACATGCCTAGGGCGCACGGCACCGCCAGGGTGTTGAAGTAGTTCAGCCGGGTGAAGTGCAGGCACAGCATCGCCCCGGCGATGGTCAGGCCGGAGCCCAGGATGACGTGGCTGACGCTGGACAGCGTTGTGTTCTGGGCGGTTTCGCGCTCCTCGCCGGCATTGCGTGCCTCGTGGTAGCGCCCGATCAAAAAGATCCAGTAGTCGGTTCCGGCTGCGATGGCCAATGCGGTGAGGATGCTGACCACGAATGTCGAGATCGCGAAGACGTGGGAGTTGCTCAGCACCGCGATCAGCCCGCGGGCCACGCTCATCTCGGTGACGACCACCAGCAGCCCGATCAGCGTGGTGGCGATGGAGCGGTAGACCACCAGCAGCATCAGCGCAATGACGGCCATGGTGATACCGGTCATCTTCACCATCGAGGCATCGCCGGCCTCGTTGGTGTCGGCGACCAGGGCCGCCTGGCCCGTCACGTACGAGCGCAGTCCGGCCGGTGGGTCGGAGTCCTCGACGATCTCGCGCACCGCGTCCACCGATGCCACGCCCTGCGCCGAGCCCTGGTTGCCCGCCAGATGCACCTGCACGTAGGCGGCCCGGCCGTCCTCACTCTGCGAGCCCGCCGAGGTGACCCGGTCCCCCCAGAAGTCCTGCACGTGTTCGACGTGGGCGGTGTCGGCCTGCAGGGTCGTCACCAGCTGGTCGTAGTAGCGATGGGCGTCTTCTCCCAGTTCGGCATCGCTCTCCAGCACGATCATCAGCACGCTGTCGCTGGTGAACTCGCCGAACTTCTCGCCGATGTGCTTCATCGCGATCACCGACGGGGCGTCTTGCGGGGAGAGTGAGACGGCGTTGCGGGCGCCGACGACCTCCAGTTGCGGTACCAGCAGATTGGTCGCGGCAGCCGCGGCAAGCCAGAACAGGATGATCGGGATGGAGAGTGCTCGGATCAGCCGCGGGAACCGCGGTGCTCCGGTGACGGTCGGGCTGTGGTGGCCGCTCATGCCGCTTTCACCACGCAGAATGTCGCGGCGCTGTGGCCATCGGCCCGGTGCTCGTCACGCAGTTCGCCGTTGACGGTGATCCGGCAGCTCAGTTCGTAACTGTCGCCCTGGGCCATGACGTTGGCGAACACGCTCGGTTGCGTGGTGGTCAGTGTCAGTGACCAGGGCAGCGAGTGGAACTGGGCTTCCTGGGACTGGGCGCGCTCGTCGACATAGCTGACCATGCCCGACGTCGACTCGGGTCCGTAGAGCTCGTAGGTGACATATTTCGGCACGGTGGAGACGATTTCGCCACCGGTGCCGCCGGCAACCGCCGCCCCGTCCGCGCCGAACACGCCGTGGAACCGGTAGATGACCAGCCCGCCGATCGCGGCGACCGGGACGATCACCAGCACGATCCACAGTCGCTCGAGCGGACCACGCAGGCTTTTCATTGCGCTCATGCCGGTTAACCTTACGGGCGTAAAGAAACGAGTGTAAAGTTAAACGGTGCCAGCTCACACTTGCGCGGAAGATGTTATGCAGAACGCAAGTGAGGACAACTAACAAACCGTTAGGATCACCGCGTGCCCACTCCCCCTCGTCGGCGCAATTTGCGAGGTCACGGCGCGCTGCTGCGCGACGAGATCCTGGCTGCCGCTGTCCGGGTCATCGACGGTGCAGACAGCGAAGCCGAGGTTTCGCTGCGCGGTATCGCCCGGGAGGCCGGCATCGCCGCACCCTCGGTGTATGCGCACTTCGACGACCTGGACCGGGTGCTCGAAGCGGTCGCTGAATCGAGCTGGGTGCAGGTCTCCGACGAGATCGCCGAGCACGTCCAACGGGCCACTGACCCGCGAGAACGCCTGCTCATCGGCTGTCGGGTGTATGTGTCGTTCGCGCAGCGCCATCCGTTGCGCTACGCGCTGATGACCCAGGACGGTCACGCTCCGCCGGCGGCCCGGCGCGCACTCGCTGTGGTGACCAGAGGATTGCTCGCCTGCCGCGGGGAGGTCCCGGATTCGGACTCGGATCCCGATTCCGACCGGATTGCCGCGGCGTTGTCGGTGGCGTTGCACGGCGTCGCGATGCTGCATCGCACCGACGCCCCGAATCTGTGGCTCAGTGACTTCAGCACCGACGAGGTAATCGGAACACTGGTTGACGGCGCAACGTTATTGCTCGCTGAGGCGGAACCCGTCTGAGCTGACGGCCATCGGGACCTGTACGTGGCGGCGGTGATATGCCGCGTGACTTACAGGCAACTTTCATTGAATGCTCAGCTCAAGCGGCCTACGCGCCTGTCCGAGCGGGATTTCGGCGACGCGTCCACGGCGTGTCACGTCGTCAGATTCACACTCGCGGGTGGGCGCCGGCGGCTCGAACGCTAGCCGCCGCTGGGAGCAGGGGCCGGGGCCGGCGGCCGAGCCTGCGGCACGAAGCCTTTCAACACATCGGGCAGACCCACCGATTGCTGCGGTACCGGTGCGCAGGTGGGTGGGCATTCGGTCAGCTGCCAGGTCTGGCAGCGGTCGGTCCGGAACGCGGTGTCGCTCGGCTCGATCAGAACGACCTGTGGCTTCTTGGTCATCGCGCTGTCGAGGGTCTTTTCGCCGCCGATGCGGCGCCAGTAGCAGGCCTCGCCGTCACGCGGGCCGTCGGAGCGATAGGTGCCCGGCACGATGTCCTTGCCGACCGCGAAGGTGCCATCGCCGTCGATCACCTGCTTGGGCGCGGGCGGGGGAGGAGGAGTCGGATCAGCCCCGGCGATCCCGGCCGCAGTGCACCAGGTTGCCAGCGCGATCGCCGTCGTCCCGGCCAGCTTCATCGATCTCATACCTAACGAAGGTACCGGGAAGGAATCGCAGGGGACGGGTCGTCGCCTGGCGTTTACGGTTTGACGCCGACCGTGATCAGATCCGACACGACCAGTGTCCAGGCCGGACGCGCCACGCGGTGCTGATCGGGAACGGTGAAACCGGCGTCGGTAAACAGCGTGCGCATCTCATTGGGCGTCGGCTGGCGCGCTGGGTTCCACCGGACGCCGGTCAGCGCCTTGAGCGGGTCGGACAGGCGGGGGCTCATCGCCGTGACCGCCGCCATCCCGCCCGGAGCCAACACCCGGTAGAACTCGCGCAGCGCGGCCGGCTGGTTGAAGAAGTGAAACGCCGAGCTGGTGACCACCGCATCGAGTGCGCCGTCTTCAAACGGCAGCTGCTCGGCGGGCCCGGTCAGCCACTGCACGCGCGACGAGCGTTCCCGCGCCTCGTTGAGCATGCCGTCGGACATGTCCACCCCGTAAACCGCTGCCGGGGACAGTTCGCGTTCGATGCGGTCGGCCAGGATGCCGGTGCCGCAGGCGATGTCGGCAACCCGGGCCGGCTTGTGCGACCGCAGTGCGGCGATCAGCTCGTCCTGGGCCGGACGATAGACCCAACGTTGCAGGAAGCGGGCGTCATAGGCCGGAGCGGCGAAGCTCCAAAACCGGGTGACGACGTCATTGAACGCTTGGCGCGGAGCTTGAGACGACATGGTCTGAAATCTACCGGCAGCACTCGGGCACAAGCGCCCTGAGAGGGTTCTGACAGGGTATAGCCATGGACGTCTGCTACCGGCACCCCGACCGGGCCACTGCGCTGCGCTGCACCCGGTGTGACCGCTACATCTGCGGCGACTGCATGCGGGGCGCCGCCGTCGGCCAGCACTGCGTGGAGTGCGCGCAGGCGGGCGGAACGCCGGTGCGCCGGGCGGCGCGGCCGCTGGTCCGCGCCGCCGCGGGAACACCGGTGGTCACCTACGGGCTGATCGCGCTGAGTGTGCTGGCCTTCATCGCGCAGATGGCGTCGCGAGAGATCGAGTCCGAGCTGGTGCTCTGGACACCGGCGGTGGCCAATGGGCAGATCTACCGGCTGCTGACGTCGGCGTTCTTGCATTACGGCCCGATGCACCTGCTGCTCAACATGTGGGCGCTGTACGTGGTGGGACCCGAGCTCGAGGGTCTGTTGGGGCGGGTGCGATACAGCGCGCTGTACCTGCTCAGCGCGCTGGGCGGCTCGGTTGCCGTCTATCTGTTGGCGCCGATCACCACCGCGACCGCCGGCGCTTCGGGCGCTATCTTCGGCTTGTTCGGCGCCACGCTGGTCATCGGACGCCGCCTGCGGATGGACGTCCGCGCGGTGGGCGTGGTGATCGTGGTCAACCTGATCTTCACCTTCACCATTCCGCACATCAGCTGGCAGGGACACGTCGGCGGTCTGATCACCGGGGTGCTGGTCGCGTTCGCCTACGTGTATCCGCCGCAGGCGAGCCGGACCCGGATTCAGGCGGTGGCCAGTCTCGCGCTGTTGGCACTGTTCATCGCGCTGATCTGGTGGCGCACTGCCGAATTGGTCTACTGATCGCGAGCGTGTCATCCGGCTGAGATGCCCGCTCGCCCCCTAAGCTTTCGGTGGTCCACCAGCGAGAGGATCGACCAATCGGCGCCAACGGCGACCAAGATGACATGAGTCGACCGGCCGGGAACCGGACTCGCCAGGCCACTTCGATGCGCACTTCGGGTAAATCCCGCTGGGTTGCGCCGGCCCCGCGTGCCGCCCGGTTGACCACCGCACGCGCCGCCGACCGGATTCGGCGGGAGCGACGACGCCCAGGCATTCACGGCCTGGACGGGCTGCGCGCGATAGCCGTCGCGTTGGTGTTGGCCGACCACGGCGGCATCCCCGGACTGTCCGGCGGATTCATCGGCGTCGACCTCTTCTTCGTGCTCAGCGGGTTCCTGATCACCTCGCTGCTCATCGACGAGCTGGGCCGCACCGGCCGCATCGACCTCACCGGGTTCTGGATCCGGCGCATCCGCCGACTGCTGCCGGCCCTGGTGCTCATGGTGCTGACCGTCGCGATCGCCCACGAACTGCTGCCGTCGGAGGCGGTGGTCGGCCTGCGCGAGGATGCCATTGCCGCCTTCTTCTGGGTGGCCAACTGGCGCTTCGTCGCTGAGCACACGGACTACTTCACCGAGGCCGGAACCCCGTCGCCGCTGCAGCACACCTGGTCGCTGGGCGTCGAGGAGCAGTACTACTTTCTGTGGCCGCTGCTGCTGATCGCGATCGCGTTGCTGTTAGGTGCCCGCGCCCGGCGTCGCGGCGGGTGGGCCACCGTCGGCGGGGTGCGGCTGACGGTCTTCCTGTTGGCCAGCGCGGGGGCGGCAGCGTCGGCGACGGCCGCGGAGATGCTGGCTTCGGACGCCACCCGCGATCGCGTCTATTTCGGCACCGACACGCGTGCGCAGGCCCTACTGATCGGTGCCGCGGCCGCGGCCCTGCTGGTGGGGGATTGGCCGGCGCTGACCGCCGGCTGGTCGGTGGTGCGAACTCGCCGCGCCCTGTGGGTCGCTCGGCTGCTGCCGCTGGCCGGGCTGGCCGTGCTGGCGATGACGGCCCACCGCGCCACCGGCACGGCCGCAGAGTTCCGCGGCGGCCTGCTCACCCTGGTGGCCGTCGCCGCGATCGCGGTGATCGCCCCGGTCGCTCTGCACCAGAGCGGCCTGATCGCCAGGTCGTTGGCCTGGTCGCCGCTGGTGTGGCTGGGAACGATCTCCTACGGCGTGTACCTGTGGCATTGGCCGGTCTTCCTGGTCCTCAACGGTGAGCGCACCGGCTGGTCCGGGTGGGCGTTGTTCGGGGTGCGCTGCGCCGCCACCCTATTGCTGGCGGCGGTGTCGTGGTGGGCCATCGAAGAACCGATCCGCCGATGGCGCCCGGCGCGAGTTCCGTTGCTGCCGCTGGGTGCGGCCGTCAGCGGCACCGCCGTCGCGGTCACCGTGCTGGTGGTCCCGGTCGTTGAGCGGCCCACCGCCGAGAACGGGGTGACCCCGGATGTGGCCGCGGCCGCCGCGGTATCCCCCTCACCCCCGCAGCCTCCGTCGCGGCTGTCGGATTCCAAGAAGCCACGCCCGCAGCCCGTGCGGCGCGACCCGAATCGGCCGCGCACCGTGTCGGTGTTCGGTGATTCGATCGGCTGGACCCTGATGCACTACCTGCCGGAAACCCCCGGCTACGACTTCATCGATCACACCGTCGTCGGCTGCAGCATCGTGCGAGCCGGCCCGTACCGCTGGGCCGGCAAGGTCATCGATCAGGGCAAGGAGTGCGACGGGTGGCCGGCCCGCTGGACTCGGCAGGTCAAGGCCGACCAGCCCGACGTTGTGCTGTTGTTCGTCGGCCGCTGGGAGACCGTGGACCGGGTTAACGAAGGCCAGTGGTCGCACATCGGCGATCCGACCTTCGACGCTTACCTGACCGCCGAGCTGCGCCGGGCGCTCGACGTGCTGGAGTCCGCCGGCAGTCGGGTCGTGGTGACGACCGTGCCCTATAGCCGTTACGGCGAGCGGCCCGACGGCAGTCTGTGGCCTGAGGACAATCCGGAGCGCGTGGACCGCTGGAACACCCTGTTGCGCCGGGAGATCGCCGGGCGGGGTGCCGTCACGGTCATGGACCTGAACAAGAAACTGGGGCCGGCCGGCACCTATACCGCCAAAGTCGACGGCATCAAGGTCCGCAGTGATGGCATTCACCTGACGCCCGAAGGGGTGAGGTGGCTGCTCCCGTGGCTGGAGGAATCCCTGAGCTGACCCTGGCGGGCAAACACCTTCGTGAGTGCAACGTCACACCCGTTGAGGGATCCTAAATTAAGTTAGTTTTGCTAACGTAGTTTCCATCGGCGCAGACCGCGCCCTTGAAGGCCCAGAAAATCCCTTTCGCGAGATATCCATTAGAGGTTTCAATATGTCCACTGTTTCCACCACCGCAGACGAGGAGCAACTCGCCCGCCGCATCACCGACCTGGTCGCCACCGACCCGCAGTTCGCCGCCGCCCGCCCCGACCCGGCCGTCGCCGCCGCTATCGAAGGGCAGTCGCGGCTTGCGCAGATCGCCCAGACCGTCTTCGACGGCTACGCCGAGCGCCCGGCGCTTGGCCACCGCGCTGTCGAGTACGTCACCGATCCGGCCACCGGCCGCACCGCCGCCGCGCTGCTGCCGCACTACGAGACCATCACCTACGCCGAGCTGGGGGAGCGAGTCCGCGCCGCGGCCGCCGCGCTGTCCGCCGGCGCGGTGCGACCCGGCGACCGGGTTGCGGTGCTCGGGTTCACCAGCGTCGACTACACCGTCATCGACGTGGCGCTGGGCCAGATCGGCGCTGTTTCAGTGCCACTGCAGACCTCAGCGGCGATCAGCACGTTGGTGCCGATCGTGACCGAGACCGAGCCCCGGGTCATCGCTGCCAGTGTCGACTCGCTCACCGATGCCGTCGAGTTGGTGCGGACCGGCCCGGCCCCCACCCGCCTGGTGGTCTTCGACTACCACGAGCAGGTCGACGACCACCGCGAGGCGCTTGCCGATGCTCGGGCGCAACTGGCCGGCGTCGAGGTGGTTGTCGAGCCGCTCGCCGACCTGCTGGCCCGCGGTCGCGCGCTGTCACTGCCGGCCCAGACCGACTCGGGCGACGACGCCAACCCGCTGGCACTGCTGGTCTACACCTCGGGCAGCACCGGCGCCCCCAAGGGTGCGATGTACCCGGAGAGCAACGTGGCCCGGATGTGGGTGCGGTCGACCAAGAACTGGTTCGGCCCGACCGCCGTCTCGATCACGCTGAACTTCATGCCGATGAGCCACATCATGGGCCGCGGCATCTTGTACGGCACCCTCGGCAACGGGGGTACCGCCTACTTCAGCGCACGCAGTGACCTGTCCACCTTCCTCGAAGACCTCGCCCTGGTTCGTCCGACCGAACTGAACTTCGTGCCCCGGATCTGGGAGATGCTCTACCAGCACTTCCGCAGCGAAGTCGACGGTGTGAGCGGAGACCGGGCTGCCGCCGAAGCGCAGGTCTTGGCTCAGATGCGCGCCGAGTTGCTCGGCGGCCGGTGCGTGTTCGCGATGACCGGCTCGGCGCCGATCTCCGATGAGCTGCGATCTTGGGTCGATCAGCTCACCGAGCAGCACGTGCTCAACGGCTACGGGTCCACCGAAGCAGGCATGGTGCTCTTCGACGGCGAAGTGCAGCGGCCGCCGGTTATCGACTACAAGCTGGTCGATGTGCCGGACCTGGGCTACTTCGGCACCGACACCCCCCATCCGCGCGGCGAACTGCTGCTCAAGACCGAGAACCTGTTCCCCGGCTACTACAAGCGCCCCGAGGTGACCGCCGAGGTGTTCGACGCTGACGGCTACTACCGGACCGGCGACGTGGTGGCCGAGATCGCGCCGGACCACCTGGTCTACGTCGACCGGCGCAACAACGTGCTCAAGCTGGCCCAGGGCGAGTTCGTCACCCTGGCCAAGCTGGAAGCGGTGTTCGGCAACAGCCCGCTGGTGCGCCAGATCTACGTCTACGGCAACAGCGCTCAGCCCTACCTGCTGGCCGTGGTGGTCCCGACCCCGGAAGCTCAGGCGCGCTTCGAATCCGAAGCCGCCCTCAAGGCCGGTATCACTGAGTCGCTGCAGCAAGTGGCCAAAGACGCCGACCTGCAGTCGTACGAAGTTCCGCGTGACTTCATCGTCGAGACCGAGCCGTTCACGCTGGAGAACGGACTGCTGACCGGCATCCGCAAGCTGGCCTGGCCGAAGCTGAAGGCGCACTACGGCGATCGCCTCGAGCGGCGCTACGCCGAGCTGGCCGAGGGCCAGGCCAGTGAGTTGAGCGAACTGCGTCAACACGGAGCGCAGCGCCCGGCGCTGGAGACCGTCAGTCGCGCCGCCGCGGCGCTGCTGGGGGCCTCGGCCGGCGACCTGGCCCCAGAGTCCCACTTCACCGACCTGGGCGGGGACTCCTTGTCGGCGCTGACGTTCGGCAACCTGCTGCGGGACATCTTCGACGTCGACGTGCCGGTGGGTGTGATCGTCAGCCCGGCAAACGATCTGGCGGCGATCGCCGACTACATCACCGCCGAGCGCAACGGGTCCAAACGACCGACGTTCGCCTCGGTGCACGGCCGCGACGCGGTCGAGGTGGCTGCGGCAGACCTGACGCTGGACAAGTTCCTCGACGAGGCGACCCTGGCTGCGGCGCGAGAGCTGCCCGGCCCCTCCGAGCAGGTCCGTACCGTGCTGCTGACCGGCGCGACCGGCTTCCTGGGGCGCTACCTGGCGCTGGAATGGCTGCAACGGCTGGCCCCGGTGGACGGAAAACTGATCTGCCTGGTGCGGGCGAAGTCCGACGAGGATGCGCGCCGACGGCTGGACAATGTCTTCGACAGTGGAGACGCGCAACTGTTGGCCCACTACCGCGAACTGGCCGCCAAGCACCTCGAGGTGATCGCCGGCGACAAGGGCGAGGCGAATCTTGGGCTGAACCAAGACGTTTGGCAGCGTCTGGCGGACACCGTCGACGTGATCGTCGACCCGGCGGCGCTGGTCAACCACGTGTTGCCCTACAGCGAGCTGTTCGGCCCGAACGCGCTCGGTACCGCCGAGTTGATCCGGGTCGCGCTCACCAGCAAGATCAAGCCGTTCACCTACTTCTCCACAATTGGTGTGGGCGACCAGATTCCGCTGGGCAAGTTCACCGAGGACGCTGATGTCCGGGTGATGAGTGCGGTCCGGGCGATCAACGACGGCTATGCCAACGGCTACGGCACCAGCAAGTGGGCCGGCGAGGTGCTGTTGCGTGAGGCCAACGACCTGTGCGGCCTGCCGGTCGCGGTTTTCCGCTGCGACATGATCCTGGCCGACACCAGTTACGCCGGCCAGCTGAACCTGCCCGACATGTTCACCCGGATGATGTTCAGCCTGGTTGCGACCGGCGTGGCGCCCGGTTCGTTCTACGAACTCGGCGCCGACGGTCAGCGCCAACGCGCGCACTACGACGGACTGCCGGTGGAGTTCATCGCCGAGGCGTCCACCACGCTGGGGTCCTTCGCGACCGGCGGGTACACCACCTACCACGTGATGAACCCGTACGACGACGGTCTGGGGATGGACGAGTTCGTTGACTGGCTGATCGAGGCCGGTTACCCGATCCGGCGGATCGCCGACTACGGCGACTGGTTGCAGCGGTTCGAGACCACGCTGCGGGCGCTGCCGGAAAACCAGCGCCAGGCGTCGCTGCTGCCGTTGCTGCACAACTACCAGAAGCCGCAGCCGCCGATCTGCGGGTCGATCGCACCGACGGACAGGTTCCGGGCTGCGGTGCAATCGGCCGGGATCGGGCCTGACCCCGAACATCCCGACATCCCGCACGTCACCCCGGCGGTGATCGTCAAGTACGTCACCGATCTGCAACTGCTCGGGCTGCTCTGAATGAAGCGCTGAATAGCGCCTTCTGCGAACGGGTTTCGGGACGGTGTTGGTCGCCGCCAGATCGGCGGCCGGCGCGCCCGGACCCCGTTTGCGTTTGACGGTCCCGTATTTCGATGCCACCATGGTGGAAATTGCCACGACATGCCCGTGTGTCCCGGCCGGAAGGAGGTGAGGGCGAAGTGAGTTCTAGTGACGGTCCGCATCCGTATCCGTGTTCCACGATCGATCTGTTCCTCACCGGTTCCGGCGCCACCGCGGAAGTAATTTCCGAAGCATTTTCCAAGGCCTGAACCACGAGTTCCGCCGACCCGTACGGGTTGTGTCGGCCGGTGAGTTTCCCGGCAGGAGAAAAATCATGGCTTTCATCACCATCAGTGTTCTGGCTCTCGACGGCGCGACGGACCACCAGGCGGGCAACCGCATGGTGAGCCTGCTGCGCAACCGACTGGCGGCTCGTCGCGAACTGCGTCGTGACCAGCGCGCTCAGCGCTACGTGGCGCACATGCCCACAGCGGTGCTCGGCGCCTGCTGACGCGGTGCGTCCCAGGCCAAGGCCAAAGCGATCGTAGGCGCGGCGAGCAATCGCCGCGCCTACGATCGCCTTAGGTCTTAAGTCCTAGGCCTGCACGATGATTGGGTCGCCCAGATGCACCGAGTTGAAGTACCACGCGGCGTCGTCGGGGCTCAGGTTGATGCAGCCGTGGCTGACGTTCGAATAGCCCTGCGAGCCCACTGACCAAGGGGCGGAGTGCACGTAGACACCGCTCCAGGTGACCCGAACGGCGTACTCGCCGTTGAGCAGGTAGCCCTCCGGGTCATTGAGCGGGATGCCGATCGTGCGCGAATCGAACTTGATGGTGCGCTCTTTCGACAACGCGGTGAAGGAGCCGATTGGCGTGGGGCGCTTGGGTTTACCCATGGACGCGGCCATGATCCGCTGGATCTCACCGTTGACGCTGACGGTAAAGGTGTGGTCGGAGATGTCGGCGAGTCCCACGACCGCGTCGCCGGTCTCGAAGCCCGTTGACATCCCGTGGGCGTCGACGCTGATCTTGCTGTGCGGTGACCAGTAGCCGTCCGGGACCCACTGCACGACATCGCTGCTTGTCCACTCGAAATGACCGGCATTGTTGCCCGTGGAGTTGATGTGGATGCCACGTTCGGCGGCGGCCCGGTCTGCGACCGGCCCGTTGAAGGTCACGATCACCGGGTAGGCCACCCCCACGACCGAGCCGGCGGGCGGCTCGATCGCCGCGACCGCCAGGCCCCGTGCCGGCGAGCTCTGCGCCGCTTCGCTGATTCCGGCCGACGCCCCTATAGACCCGAGAGCCAGGGTCACCGACCCGGCAATCGCCACAATTCCCCGCCTCACGTTGCGCATGCCGTCCATTGTGCCAACAGCAACGCCATCAGCGCAGGTTTAGCCGTCCTCTGACGCGGTGAGCAGGTCTCCCCAGGCCGCCTCGGTCCCGGTCGAGCCGATGGTGTGGATCGCGAACATCGACCCGCCGGCCAGTGCGATCACCACGGTGACGATTCCCAGCCGCTGCAGCGAACCGACGTTGCTACCGCGCGACAGCGCCACGTGCAAACCGGCCAGCAATGCCGCGGCGACCGCAAGGCCCAACGCCATATAGAGGCCGTACTCGCCGGCGGCCATGTGCGCGTCCAGCTTGGGCGACGGGGCGAACTTGCCGGTGTCGGCCAGCCACTCGCCCGCGGTGACCGTGAGCGGCGTCACGAGCAACGTGACGGCGGAAAACGTCACGACCAGCCAGACCAATCGCCGTCGGGCCGCCGGCCATACCGCACACACGATCAGCAGGACCGCGGTCAGCGGGACCAGCGAGACCACCACGTGCAGCAGCAGGACGTGCGCGGGCAGCCCGGCGATTGTCGACATGTTCGTCCTCTCTGCGGCGATCAGGCGGTGCTGGCGGCGTGTGCGGCCGCCGACTCCGACAGCGGCTCGTAGCGGGCGAAGCCGCGGGTGAACGAACCCGCGCCGTGGGTCAACGATCGCAGGTCGACCGCGTACCGGATGAGCTCGGTCTGCGGCACTTCGGCCTTCACGCAGGTGCGGTCGGCGCCGACTTTATCGGTGCCCAGCACCCGGGCGCGGCGGGCGGACAGGTCGCCCATCACCGCGCCGACCAGTTCGTCGGGTATCAGCACGGTGACATCGTCGATGGGCTCGAGCAGTTGCACCGCCCCATTGGTCGCGGCATCACGAAGTGCGGCTGCGCCTGCCATCTGGAAGGCAAAGTCGGAGGAGTCGACGCTGTGCGCCTTGCCGTCGGTCAGGGTTACCCGGATGTCGACCACCGGATAACCGCCGCCGGCGTCGCCGGTCAGCCCACGCTCCATCTGGGCGCGAACACCCTTCTCCACGCTGGGAATGAACTGGCGGGGCACGGCCCCGCCGACCACGCGGTCGACGAACTCGAAGCCGGCTCCCTGCGGCACCGGCTCCACTTCGATGTCGCAGATCGCGTATTGGCCGTGTCCGCCGGACTGCTTGACATGACGGCCGTGGCCTTTGGCCTTGGTGGCGAACGTCTCTCGCAGCGCCACCCGCAGCCCGACGGTGTCCACCGATACCGCATAGCGGTGGGCCAGTGCGTCAAGCACGATCCCCGAGTGAGCTTCACCCATGCACCACAGCACGGTCTGATGGGTCTCCGGGTTCCGCTCGATGCGCAGGCTGGGGTCTTCGGCGGCCAGCCGGGCCAGCCCGACCGCAAGCTTGTCCTCGTCGGTCTTGGCGTGCGGAATAACCGCCACGGGCAGTAGCGGATCCGGCATCGACCACGGTTTGCACACCAGAGGTTCGTCCTTGCCTGACAAGGTGTCTCCGGTCTCGGCGTGGCTGAGTCGGCCGATGGTGCAGATGTCCCCGGCCATCACGACCGTGGCCGGGCGCTGTTGTCTGCCGAGCGGAAACGCCAGGGACCCGATCCGATCGTCTTCGTCGTGGTCGCAGCGACCGGTCTCATCGCCGAAGAAACCCGCGCAATGACCGCTGACGTGGATTCCGCTGTCGGGCTTGATGGTTCCGGAGAACACCCGCACCAGGCTGACTCGGCCCAGGTAGGGGTCCGACGTCGTGCGGACGACTTCGGCCAGCAGCGGCCCGTCCGGGTCGCAACTGAGCCCGGTGCGCGCCACTCCGTTCGGGTTGAACACCTCCGGAAGCAGATGCTCCGGCGGCGCGGGAAAGCCAGTCGCGATGACCTCAAGCAGTTCGGGAACGCCGATGCCGGTGAGGCTGCATGCCGGGATCACTGGGAAGAACGAGCCGCGTGCCACCGCCCGCTCCAGATCGGCGGCGAGGACCTCGGGTTCGACCTGCTCGCCGCCCAGGTAGCGGTCCAGCAGCGACTCGTCCTCGGATTCCTCGATGATCGCCTCGATCAGCGCGCCACGCTGCGGCTCGGCGTCGGGCTCAAGCGGTTCCGCCGCCAACAGATCGATTAAGCCGGCGCCCTCGGCCGGCGCGGGTAGATACAGCGGCAGCACGGTATCGCCGAACGCCTCCTGGGAGGCGGCCAAGCGGGCCGGAAAGTCGGCCCGTGCGTGGTCCAGCTTCGTGACGACGACCGCGCGTGGCATAGCGACCCGGCTGCATTCCTGCCACAGCGCGGCCGTCGCGTCGTCGACGTCTTCGTTGGCCGCGATCACGAACAGTGCGCAGTCGGCGGCCCGCAGTCCGGCGCGCAGTTCTCCCACGAAGTCGGCGTAGCCCGGAGTGTCGATCAGGTTGACCTTGACATCGTTGTGCGCCAGCGAGGCGCACGCGACTCCGACCGAACGCTGCTGACGGAGCTCCGCGTCGTCGTAGTCGCAGACCGTGCTGCCGTCGGCGATGCAACCCGCTCGAGGCAACACCCCGGCGGCCACCAACATCGCCTCGACCAGAGTGGTCTTTCCGGAGCCGGGTGGACCGACCAGAACAACATTGCGGATGGCGGCCGGCGTGGCCGCGATTGGGGCTGCAGCGCCCCGCGAAGTCCCGGTCTTGTCTGCCATAGCAGCCTCCTCCGGAGTTCAGCCTTCCCTCAACGGGCGCTGAGCACAAGGGTTGCTCCCGGCGACGGTTGCGCTGCTGGCGTACAGCGTTTGCCAGGCGGACTCGCGGCTCCGGTAAGCTGGGCATTCTTGTTTCGCGAGTCCAGCGTCTGCGACGTCCCGGGACGTGCCGGGTCGAAGGCGCCTGGGCCGTGCCCTGACTGCAGGAGGTATGACGTATGAGCAGAGCGCATCGCCCCGGCCGGTGGTGGCTGCTCAGCGTGATGACCACGGCGGTCGCCACCGCCGGGTTGGTGGCGGTGCCGGCTCAGGCGTCGCCCAGCCTGCCCGCTCCTCCGCTTGACCCATCGGCGATGGTTGCCCAGGTCAGTCCGGCAGTGGTCAACATTGACGCCCAGATGGGCTACCAGAGCGCAGTCGGTGCCGGCACCGGCATCGTGTTGGACCCCAGCGGCGTGGTCCTGACCAACAACCACGTGATCGCCGGCGCCACCGGGCTCACGGCGGTTTCGGTCGCCAACGGCCAGACCTACGAGGTCGACGTGCTCGGCTTCGACCGCAGCCATGACGTTGCGGTGTTGCAGTTGCGCGGCGCCGACGGGCTGCCCGCTGCCAACATCGGCAATTCCTCGCGGGTCGCCATCGGCGACCCGGTAGTCGCGATGGGCAATGCCGGCGGCCACGGCGGCACGCCGAGTGCGGTGCCCGGGCGCGTCATCGGGCTGAACCAGACCGTCTCCGCGGCCGACGAGCTGACCGGCAGCACGGAGACTCTGACCAACATGATCAAGGCCGACACCGCGATCCGTCCCGGTGACTCGGGCGGTCCGATGGTGAACGCCGCCGGCCAGGTGATCGGAATGAACACCGCGGCGTCGGACAATTACAAATTCGCCCAGCCCGGCGGAGAAGGCTATGCGATCCCGATCGACCAGGCGATGGCCATCGCCGGCCAGATCCGCTCCGGCATCTCGTCGAACACCGTGCACATCGGTGAGACGGCGTTCATGGGTGTCGGCGTGGTCGACAGCAACGGCGGCGCGCGGGTCGCCCAGGTGCTCGACGGCACCCCGGCCGCGGGCAGTGGTATCGCCCGGGACGACATCATCACCTCGGTCAACGGCCGACCGGTGAACTCGGCCACCGACCTGACCGACGTACTTGACCAGCGCCACCCGGGCGACACCGTCACGCTGACGTGGCGTAACCCGGGCGGCGGCGAACACAGTGCCACCGTGACCCTGGTTCCGGGTCCGGTCGGCTGACGCACTTAGGCGCGCGTGCTAGATAAACGCTATGGCAGTGAAGCCAGACTGTCGTGGGTACTTGCTGGGCTGGCCGGTGTGCTGGCTGCCACGGCCTACACACATTCCGAGGGCTACTTCGTCACCTTCATGACCGGCAACGCCGGTCGTGCGGCGCTGGGCTTGTTCACCGACAGCCAGTGGATGTCGATTTCGGCCGCAGCCCTGCTGGTGTCTTTCATCTCCGGAGTCGTGATCGCCTCGCTGTGCCATCGCCACGTGTGGCGCAGCCGGCCACACGGCGCGTTGCGGCTGACCGCGGTGTCGCTGCTGGCCGCGACCGTGACCGACTGGATCGAGGGCGGGCCCGCGCTGCCGGTGCCGCTGCTGCCGATTCTGCTCGTCGCGTTCGGGGTGGGCGCGCTGAACACCACGTTCGTCCGCGACGGAGAAGTGTCGATTCCACTGAGCTACGTGACCGGCACGGTGGTGAAGCTGGGACAAGGCATCGAACGCCACATCAGCGGCGGATCCATTCATGACTGGTTCTTCAATTTCATGCTGCTGACCGGATACATCTCGGGGGCGGCTGTCGGTGGTGTGATCAGCCTGTTCGTCGGCGGTACCTGGATGCTGGCCACCGCCACCGCCATCTGCCTGATGGCCACCTGGTACAGCCATCGCTATGTCGACCGCCGCGGATTGTGGCGCTGACAGCTCGCCCGCTTTAGGCGCACACCGGTTTTCCCACCAACCTGTCTTTCCCTGCAAACACGTCGGCGGCAGTGCTGGATTGCACTGCCGCCGACGTGTTGGGGGGTCGATCAGGTCGGGTCGATGCCCACGCCCAGAGCGCGCTGGATGTCGGCCTTCATCGCGACCAGCTGCTGGTTCCAGTACGGCCAGTCATGCGTGCCGTCGGCCGGGAAGTTGAAGACCCCGTTGTTGCCGCCGGCTGCGGTGTAGTTCTGCTGGAACGTCTTGTTGGTGCTCAGTGTCATGCCCTCCAGGAACTTGGCCGGCAGGTTGTCGCCGCCGAGCTCGCTGGGCGTGCCGTTGCCGCAGTAGATCCAGATCCGGGTGCGGTTGGCCACCAGCCGCGGGATCTGCACCATCGGGTCGTTGCGCTTCCACGCCGGGTCGGACGACGGACCCCACATGTTGGAGGCGTTGTAGCCGCCGGCGTCACTCATGGCCATCCCGATCAAGGTCGGCCACCAACCTTCGGACGGGTTCAGGAAGCCGGAAAGCGCTGCCGCGTAGGGGAACTGCTGCGGGTAGTAAGCCGCCAGCGTCAGCGACGAGCTACCCGCCATCGAAAGGCCGACGACGGCGTTACCGAACGGTGACACGCTCTTGTTGGCCTGCAGCCAGGACGGCAGCTCCCGGCTCAGGAAGGTCTCCCACTTGTAGGTCTGGCAGCCGGACTTGCCGCACGCCGGCTGGTACCAGTCCGAGTAGAAGCTGGACTGCCCTCCCACCGGCATGATCACCGACAACCCGGACTGGTAGTACTCCTCGAACGCCGGGGTGTTGATGTCCCAGCCGTTGAAGTCGTCCTGGGCGCGTAGGCCGTCCAGCAGGTAGACGGCGTGGGTGCCGCCGGGCTGGAACTGCACCTTGATCTCCCGGCCCATCGCCGCCGACGGCACCTGCAGGTACTCCACCGGCAGGCCCGGGCGGGAGAACGCTGACGCGTCACCCGCACCACCGACAGCCCCGACGAGGCCGCTCAGCAGCGCGGCCCCCACCGCCGCGACCGTCAGTCGGCGCGGTAGCCGACTGGCCGCGTTACGCAACTTCTCAACGCTCTTCATAGCTCTTGTCCCATCCCAATGTCGTGCGGTCTAGCCCTTCTGAACGGAGTCAAACACGGGGCGGCGCTGTGTCCTGTTCGCCGCCACGGGTTTTCATATCGCGGTTCGGCAACGATTGAGATTCAGCGCGGACTCGCCACCTCACCGGATGGGTGTTTTGGTAGGCATATAGTCGACGTAATCATCGACGAAGGGCAGGTCATGCAGGCCAGTGCTCGTGACTTGGGAGCCGCTGGGGCTCCGTTGGCCGGGGTGCGCGTCATCGAGATCGCCAGCTTCGTCGCCGTCCCCCTCGCCGGAATGACGCTGGCACAACTGGGCTGCGATGTGGTGCGCATCGACCCGGTCGGCGGTGCGGCCGACTACCGGCGCTGGCCCGTCACCGACGACGGCACCTCGATCTACTGGACGGGACTCAACAAGGGTAAGCGCTCCGTGGTCGCCGATCTGCGCGCGCCCGAGGGACAGCGTGTGGTGCAGCAACTGATCGCCGACAGTGGCGTGCTGATTACGAATATGGCTGGCCGGCAATGGCTTTCCTACGAAACGCTGGTGGACCAGCGTCCCGACCTGATCCACCTCGAGGTGCTCGGACGTGCCGACGGCTCCACCGCTGTGGACTACACCATCAATGCCGGCGTCGGCTTTCCGCTGGTTACCGGGCCCAGCGATCACGCCGCCCCGATCAACCACGTGCTGCCGGCCTGGGATATCGCCTGCGGGCTGCACGCCGCGCTGGCGGTGTCGGCCGCGCTGCACCGCCGCGACCACACCGGCGAGGGCTGCCGGATCCGGCTGGCACTGGAGGACGTGGCGCTGGGCACCGCCAGCGCCCTGGGTTTCCTCACCGAGGCCATGGTGAACGGGGACCGGCGGGAACGCATCGGCAATGCGGTCTATGGGCAGTACGGGCAGAGCTTCGCCAGCGGTGACGGGGCGGCGTTCATGGTCGTCACGCTGACCGATCGGCACTTCCGCGACCTTGCCGAGCTGACCGGATCGACGAAAGTCCTTGCGGCACTGTCTCAAGCGCGCGACATCGACTTCGGTGACGAAGGACAGCGCTATCGTCACCGCGACCTGCTGACCGGACTGTTCAGTGGCTGGTTTGCTGAGCGGCCGGCCGAGCAGATCGAAGCCGCCCTGGCAGGGACGTCGCTGCTATGGGACCGGTACCGCAGCTTTGCCGAGGTGGCTGCCGATGAGCGCCTACGCGACAACCCGATGTTCGCGACGCTGCATCAGCCCCGGGTAGGGGAGTACTTGGCGGCCGGGCTGCCAGCGTCGATCGACGGCGTCCACCCGCCCGCCGTCGCGGCACCTGGGCTGGGTGCCGACACCGAGCAGGTGCTGGCTTCCAGGTTGGGTATGAGCACCGACGAAATCAACCGGCTGCGCCAAAGCGGTGCGGTGGCAACGGATTAGTAAAGGAGCGTCAAGCACGTGCGTACTTATCGATCAATCGATGAACTTGCCGCATGCCAGGGCCAGGTGATCGGGCACAGTGACTGGGTGACTATCACCCAGGACGCCGTCAACCTGTTCGCCGACGCGACGGGTGACCATCAATGGATTCACGTCGATCCCGAACGTGCGGCTAGCGGGCCCTTCGGCACCACGATCGCTCACGGATACATGACCCTGGCCATGCTGCCGCAGTTGATGGCGCAGATCAGCCGCCTTGACGGGGTCAAGTTGGCGATCAACTACGGACTGAACAAGGTGCGTTTCCCGGCGCCGGTGCCGGTCGGCTCCAAGATCCGGGCCGAGACCTCGCTGGTCGAGGTCGCCGATGTGGGCGGTGGTGCCCACCAGGTGACCTTCTCGACCACGGTGTCCATCGACGGTAGCGCCAAGCCGGCCTGTGTCGCCGAGAGTGTCGTGCGCTACGTGCTCTGAGGACGGCCCGGCTTCGCGTCCCGGCCCCGCGGTCGGGACGCGAAGTAGTGCGAGACGATCGCGGCGATCTGCAGGAATCGGCGACGGGTTGCCGGTGCCATCTCGCTCATCACGTCGATCACTCCACCCGGGCGCAGGTGCGGGTCGAAGGGCACCTCAACCACCGCCTGGCCGTGCTGCAGGAACTGCGCCGTCAATGCCGAGCGGGTGCGCCGGTCGGCGTGGCCGTCGGAGTCGTTGAGCACCACCACGGTGCGCTGCAGCAACCCACCCTGGCCGCGGTCGGCCAGCCATTCCATGGTCTTGGCGGCCGCGCCGGCACCGTCCGCCCACGGCGAAGAGACCACGATCAGCGCGTCCAGGTCACGCAGCGCCTCCTGGGTCACCGGCGAATCCATTGTCGAACCACAGTCGATGATCGAGATGGTGAAGTGCCGGTCCAGGCGCAGCGCGGCCTCCCGGTACAACGCGGCATCAAGGATCCGGCGGCTTCCCGCGGCGGGCTCGCCCACCAGAACGTAGAGCCCCGCCGCGTTGGCGCCGACCCGGCTGCTGATGTCGGCGAACGACTGCACGCTCTGATCGGCGGCCAGATCCCAATAGGAGCTGGTGGCGCGCGGGTCGATGCGGCTGCCGAGCCGGCCGAATGCGGTGTCAGCGTCCACGGCCACCACGTGGTCGGCCCGGCGCAGTGCGGCGAACACCGACCCGACGCTGGCCGCCACCGTCGTCTTGCCGACGCCGCCCTTGCCGAGTACGCCGACCTTGTAGCTGCCGTTGGGCAGGGATCGGATGGCCACCTGGTAGGCCATCTCTTCCCGCTCGGCCGGTGACGGGCCCAAGTTGACCAAACCCAGCGTCGCGGAGAAGACCGCGCGGCGCCAGCCACGGGCCGGCTGGGGCCGCGGCATAGGGGCCGGCGGCGGGGGCTGCGGCGGTTGCTGCTGGGGAGGCGGCGTCCAGGGCCTCGGCTGTTGCTGCTGTGGCGGCACCCGCTGCCGCAGAAAGTCGTCGTCTGCGTTCATCGGCTCCTCGAGGCATACGGCGGCGGCACGGCCAGGTGGCCCAACAACACCGCAGCTTAGTCGCGAAGGCGCCCAACCACCGTGAGCCAGCCCGAGAAGCGCGAGTCGGGCTGGCTCACCGGTCAGCAGTCGTAATAGAGGGCGAACTCGTAGGGGTGCGGACGCAGGTTGACGGGGGTGATCTCGTTGTCCCGCTTGTAGTTGATCCAGGTCTGGATCACGTCCGGGGTGAATACCCCACCTTCGGTGAGGTACTCATGGTCGGCCTCAAGGTTGTCCATTACCTCGGCCAGCGTGGTGGGGGCCTGCGAGATCGATGCCGCCTCGTCGGCCGGCAGGTCGTAGAGGTCCTTGTCGACCGGGGCAGCAGGCTCGATCTTGTTCTTGATGCCGTCGATGCCGGCCATCAACATGGCCGAGAACGCCAGGTAGGGGTTGCCGGACGAATCCGGGCAGCGGAACTCCAGCCGCTTGGCCTTGGGGTTGGTGCCGGTGATCGGGATACGCACGCAGGCCGAACGGTTGCGCTGGCTGTAGACCAGGTTGATCGGCGCCTCGTAACCCGGCACCAGTCGCTTATAGGAGTTGATGGTGGGGTTGGTGAACGCCAGCAGCGACGGTGCGTGGTGCAAGATGCCGCCGATGTAATGGCGGGCGGTGTCGGACAGTCCGGCATAGCCGATCTCGTCGTAGAACAGCGGCTCGCCGTCCTGCCACACCGACTGGTGTACGTGCATACCTGAACCGTTGTCTCCGAAAAGCGGCTTGGGCATGAACGTCACCGTCTTGCCATGCGCCCAGGCGGTGTTCTTGATGATGTATTTGAACAACATCAAATCGTCGGCGGCGTGCAGCAGAGTGTTGAACTTGTAGTTGATCTCCGTTTGCCCGCCGGTACCGACCTCGTGGTGGCCGCGTTCGACAGTGAAACCGGCGTTTGTGAGGTTGGTCGCCATTGCATCGCGCAGATCGACGTATTGATCGGTCGGCGCGACCGGGAAATAGCCCCCCTTGGGGCGAACCTTGTATCCCAGGTTGGGGCTGCCGTCGGCTTCGGTTGTCCGCCCGGTGTTCCACCAGCCGGCGACCGAATCCACTTTGTGGAAAGAGCCGTTGATCTGTGAGTCGAAGCTCACGGAGTCGAAGATGTAGAACTCGGCCTCGGCGCCGAAGTAAGCGGTGTCGGCGATGCCGGTGCTGGTGAGATAGCTCTCGGCTTTGCGGGCGATGTTGCGCGGATCGCGCGAGTAGGGCTCGCGGGTGAACGGGTCGTGGACGAAAAAGTTGAGGTTCAGCGTCTTTGCGGCCCGGAACGGATCGATGCGGGCGGTTTCCGGGTCGGGCAGCAGCAGCATGTCCGACTCGTGGATGGACTGGAAGCCGCGGATCGACGAACCGTCGAAGGCGAGCCCATCCTCGAATACGCTTTCATCGAGCGCAGCGGCCGGGATCGAAAAATGCTGCATAACCCCCGGCAGGTCGCAGAATCGAATGTCGACGTACTCAACCGACTCGTCGGCGACGAGCTTGAAAATGTCGGCGGCCATATTGGTCTCCTTCGCGTGCAGACAGCCAAACGATAGGCAGCGCACATTTCCTGGACATCATCCAGTTATTGCGTTGGCGTAACACAAACCTCACCGCAAGCTTGCTGTCCAGCGAACTAGCACGTTTGCTAGGTCGGGGTATATCGTGGCGTTGCCTGTGAGTGTTTTCAGGCAGGAACGCCGTTCAACGTCGCACGGACCAACCCCCTTGACCGCTTGTCCATATCGGGCACCGGGCAAGAACGTGCGAAGGGTCAGGTGACTCAGGTGGCGATGGCACCCAGTCGGGTGGGGCTCTACAACCCCGCGTTCGAACATGACGCGTGTGGGGTGGCCATGGTGGTCGATATACATGGCCGGCGCAGTCGCGACATCGTCGACAAGTCGATCACCGCGCTGCTCAACCTGGAGCACCGTGGCGCCGCCGGAGCCGAACCGAACAGCGGTGACGGCGCTGGGATCCTGATCCAGATTCCCGACCTTTTCCTACGTGCCGTAACCGATTTCGATCTTCCGCCCGAGGGCAGCTACGCCACCGGGATCGCATTCCTGCCGCAGTCGGCCAAAGAGTCAGCGGCCGCTTGTGTCGGCTTGGAGAAGATCGTCGAGGCCGAGGGCCTCCAGGTGCTCGGCTGGCGTGAGGTGCCGATCGACGATTCGTCGTTGGGCGCGTTGGCGCGAGATGCGATGCCGACCTTCCGGCAGCTCTTCATCGGCGGGGCCTCCGGCATGGCTCTGGAGCGCCGGGCCTATGTGGTGCGCAAGCGTGCTGAACATGAGCTGGGCAGCAAGGGGCCTGGCCAGGATGGGCCGGGGCGGGAATCCGTCTATTTCCCAAGTCTTTCCAGCCGGACCATGGTGTACAAGGGTATGTTGACGACGCCGCAGCTCAAGGCGTTTTACCCCGACCTGGCCGACGAGCGGATGCAGAGCGCACTGGGCCTGGTGCATTCTCGGTTCTCCACCAATACTTTTCCGTCATGGCCGCTGGCTCACCCGTTCCGGCGTATCGCTCACAACGGCGAGATCAACACGGTCACCGGCAACGAGAACTGGATGCGCGCCCGGGAGGCGCTGATCCGCACCGACGTCTTCGGTGCCGAAGGTGGCCACCGTAGCGCGGACAAACTGTTCCCGATCTGCACGCCGGGCGCCTCCGACACCGCCCGGTTCGACGAGGTGCTCGAACTGCTGCATCTGGGCGGCCGCAGCCTGCCGCACGCGGTGCTGATGATGATCCCGGAGGCCTGGGAACGGCACGAAAGCATGGATGGGCCCACCCGAGCTTTTTATGAGTACCACGACTCGCTCATGGAGCCCTGGGATGGCCCGGCCTCGATGACCTTCACCGACGGCACCGTGGTGGGCGCGGTGTTGGACCGCAACGGCCTGCGGCCGTCGCGTATATGGGTCACCGAAGACGGGCTGGTGGTGATGGCGTCCGAGGCCGGTGTTCTCGACCTGGACCCCGCCACGGTGGTGCACCGACAGCGGCTGCAGCCGGGCAAGATGTTCCTGGTGGACACCGCCGCCGGGCGGATCATCTCCGATCGCGAGATCAAGTCGACGCTGGCCGGCGAACGGCCGTACCAGCAGTGGATCGATGAGTGCCTGATCGGCATCGGCGAGCTGCCCCCGGGCGATGCGCCCCGGATGGAACACCACCGGGTTCTGTTGCGGCAGCATATGTTCGGCTACACCTACGAGGAGCTCAACCTGGTGCTCGCGCCCATGGCGCGCTCCGGTGCTGAGCCGATCGGATCCATGGGCACCGACACCCCGGTGGCGGTGCTCTCGGCGCGGCCCCGGCTGCTGTTCGACTACTTTCAGCAGTTGTTCGCCCAGGTCACCAACCCGCCGTTGGACGCTATCCGCGAAGAGGTGATCACCAGCCTGCAAGGTGCGCTCGGACCGGAAGGCGACCTGCTCAACACCGACGAACCCACCTGGCGGCAGATCGTGCTGCCCCAGCCGATTCTGAGCAACGCCGAGCTCGCGAAGCTGCTGAAGTTGAGCCCGGACCAGCGGATCGGTTCCCGGGGCCCGCACGGCCTGTCCACGGCCGTCATCAGCTGCCTGTATCCGCCTGCGGCAGGCGGTGCCGGGTTGCGTGCGGCGCTCAAGCAGGTGTGCGCACGGGCCTCGGAGGCGATCGCCGAGGGTGCCAGCTTCCTGGTGATCTCCGACCGGGAGTCCGACGAGACGATGGCGCCCATTCCGTCGCTGCTGGCCACCGCGGCGGTGCATCACCACCTGGTCGCGGAGCGGACCCGCACCAAGGTGGGCCTGGTGGTGGAGTCCGGCGATGCCCGCGAAGTGCACCACATGGCGGCGCTGATCGGCTTTGGCGCCGCTGCGGTCAACCCGTACCTGGCGTTCGAGTCCGTCGAGGACATGCTCGACCGTGGCCTGATCGAAGGCCTCGATCGCGACAAGGCGTTGGCCAACTATGCCAAGGCCGCCGGCAAGGGCGTGCTGAAAGTCATGTCCAAGATGGGGATCTCGACGCGGGCGTCCTACACCGGGGCGCAGCTGTTCCAGCCGATAGGTATCGCGCAGGACGTTCTCGACGAGTACTTCACCGGCCTGTACTGCCCGATCGGTGGTATCACCCTCGACGACATCGCCGCTGATGTCGCCGCCCGCCACGCGCTGGCCTACCTGGACCGCCCAGAAGAGCGGGCGCACCGCGAACTGCCGGTGGGCGGGGAGTACCAGTGGCGCCGCGAGGGCGAACATCACCTGTTCAACCCGGAGACGGTGTTCAAACTGCAGCACTCCACTCGAACGGGCCAGTACGCGGTCTTCAAGGAGTACACGAAGCTGGTCGACGACCAGAGTGAACGCCTGGCCACACTGCGCGGGCTGTTGCGGTTCAAGGCCGGGGAACGGCCACCGGTTCCTCTTGACGAGGTGGAACCGGCCACCGAGATCGTCAAACGGTTCGCGACCGGCGCGATGAGCTACGGTTCGATCTCCGCCGAGGCGCACGAGACCCTGGCGATCGCCATGAACCGGATCGGCGGCCGCTCCAACTGCGGTGAGGGCGGCGAGCATTCCGGCCGCTTCCTGCCCGACGCCGACGGCGCCTGGCGGCGCAGCGCGATCAAGCAGGTCGCCTCGGCGCGTTTCGGCGTGACGAGCGAATACCTGGTCAACTGCACCGACCTGCAGATCAAGATCGCGCAGGGGGCCAAGCCCGGAGAGGGTGGTCAGCTGCCGGGCAACAAGGTGTACCCCTGGATCGCCGAGGTTCGGCATGCCACCCCGGGTGTCGGGCTGATCTCTCCGCCTCCGCACCACGACATCTACTCCATCGAGGACCTGAAACAGCTGATCCACGACCTGAAGAACGCCAACCCGGAGGCTCGCATTCATGTGAAGCTGGTCGCCGAGAACGGTGTCGGAACGGTGGCGGCCGGAGTGTCCAAGGCACACGCCGACGTGGTGCTGATCTCCGGCCATGACGGCGGCACCGGGGCGGCGCCGCTGACCTCACTCAAGCACGCCGGAGCGCCGTGGGAACTCGGATTGGCCGAGACCCAGCAGACCTTGCTGCTCAACGGACTTCGGGACCGGATCGTGGTGCAGGTGGACGGCCAGCTCAAGACCGGGCGCGACGTGGTGATGGCGGCGCTGCTGGGGGCCGAGGAATTCGGCTTCGCCACCGCGCCGTTGGTGGTGTCGGGCTGCATCATGATGCGGGTCTGTCACCTGGACACCTGCCCGGTGGGCGTGGCTACTCAGAACCCACAGTTGCGTGAACGGTTCAGCGGACAACCGGAGTTCGTCGAGAACTTCTTCTGGTTCATCGCCGAAGAGGTGCGCGAGTACCTTGCGGCCTTGGGATTCCGCACCATCAACGAGGCAGTCGGGCAGGTGAATGCGCTGGACACCACGCTGGCCCGCGCCCACTGGAAGGCCCACAAGCTCGACCTCACGCCGGTCTTGCATGAACCGGAGTCAGCGTTCATGAACCAGGATCTGTACTGCACCTCCGGTCAAGATCACGGTCTGGACAAAGCCTTGGACCAGCAGCTGATCGTCATGAGCCGCGAGGCTCTCGATGCGGGCACCCCGGTCAAGTTCACCAGTGCGATATCCAACGTGAACCGGACCGTCGGCACCATGCTCGGCTATGAGGTCACCAAAGCTTATGGTGCCCAAGGGCTGCCGGACGGAACCATCGACATCACCTTCACCGGGTCGGCCGGCAACAGCTTCGGTGCCTTTCTGCCGCCGGGGATCAACCTGCGGGTCTTTGGTGACGCCAACGACTACGTCGCCAAGGGGCTGTCCGGTGGCCGGATCGTGGTCCGTCCCCCGCTGGATGCGCCCGACGGCTACGTCGCCGAGGAAAACATCATCGGCGGCAACGTGATTCTGTTCGGCGCCACGTCCGGCGAGGTGTTCCTGCGCGGGGTGGTGGGAGAACGGTTCGCGGTCCGCAACTCCGGTGCGGTAGCAGTGGTCGAGGGAGTTGGCGACCACGGCTGTGAGTACATGACCGGGGGCAAAGTGGTCGTGCTGGGCCCGACCGGGCGCAACTTCGCCGCCGGCATGTCCGGGGGCGTGGCCTACGTCTACGACCCGGACCGGCAGCTGGGTGACCGGCTGAACACCGAGATGGTGGACCTCGACACATTCGACGATTTCGACGCCGACGATGTGGCTTGGCTGCGTGACGTGCTGGCGGCACATGCCGCCGCCACCGATTCGGTGCCCGCCCGCGCGATCCTGGCCGATTGGGCCAACCGCGGAAGGGACTTCGTCAAAGTGATGCCGCGCGACTACCGGCGGGTGCTCGCCGCGGTCGCTGAGGCAAAAGCCAGTGGCACAGACCCTGAGGAGGCAATTATGGCGGCGGCTCATGGCTGACCCGAGAGGATTCATCACCAACACCCAGCGCATCCTGCCGTTGCGCCGCCCGGTCGCCGAGCGGGTGAGCGACTGGAACGAGGTGTATCAGGATTTTGCCGAAGACACCCTGCGCCAGCAGGCGGGACGCTGCATGGACTGCGGTATCCCGTTCTGCCACCACGGCTGTCCGCTGGGCAACCTCATCCCGGAATGGAACGACTTGGTACGTACCGGGCGCTGGCGTGAGGCGTTCGACAGGCTGCACGCCACGAACAACTTCCCGGACTTCACCGGCCGGCTCTGCCCCGCGCCATGTGAACCGGCCTGTGTGCTGGGCATCAACCAGCCGCCGGTGACCATCAAGCAGGTCGAGTACGAGATCGTCGAACGCGGCTTCGCCGAGGGCTGGGCGCAACCGATCCCGCCGTCGGTCCGCACCGGGAAGTCGGTCGCGGTGGTTGGCTCAGGGCCGGCCGGACTGGCCGCCGCCCAGCAACTCACTCGGGGCGGACACGCGGTGACGGTCTTCGAGCGCGATGACCGAATCGGTGGGCTGCTGCGTTACGGCATACCGGAATTCAAGATGGAAAAGCGAATTCTGGACCGGCGGCTGGAGCAGATGGTCGGCGAGGGAACGACGTTCAAGACGGGCGTGAATGTCGGGGTGGATCTGACCGTCGAGCAGCTGCGCGAAGACTTCGACGCTGTTGTGCTGGCCGGTGGCGCCACCGCGTGGCGCGACCTGCCGATCCCGGGCCGGGAGCTCGACGGCATTCATCAGGCGATGGAGTACCTGCCGTGGGCGAACCGGGTGCAGGCCGGTGACCTGGCCGAGCCGCCGATCACCGCGCACGGCAAGAAGGTGGTCATCATCGGCGGGGGTGACACCGGCGCCGACTGTCTGGGCACCGTGCACCGCCAGGGCGGGACCTGCGTGCACCAGTTCGAGATCATGCCGCGTCCGCCGGAGATCCGTGATCCGTCCACCCCGTGGCCGACCTACCCGTTGATCATGCGGACCACGTCTGCGCACGAAGAGGGCGGTGACCGGGTGTTCTCGGTCAACACCGAGGAATTCACCGGTCGTGACGGTCGGGTGACCGGGCTGCGGGCCCACGAGGTGCGCCGCCGCAACGGCGGTTTCGAGAAGGTCGACGGCACTGACTTCGAGCTCGAAGCCGACCTGGTGCTGCTCGCAATGGGATTCGTCGGGCCGGAGCGTTCGCCGCTGCTGGCCGATCTCGGTGTGGAGTTCACCGAACGCGGCAGTGTGGCGCGTGATGCGGACTACGCCACCGCGGTGCCGGGTGTCTATGTCGCCGGCGACATGGGCCGCGGTCAATCCCTCATCGTGTGGGCAATCGCCGAGGGGCGCGGTGCCGCGGCGAGCGTGGACCGGTACCTGATGGGCCGCACCGCGTTGCCCTCGCCGATCACCGCGACCGCAGCGCCGCTTCGCTGAGCCGAGCAGCCCGCATTCAGCTAGCAGCGCTACGACGCGGCGCGAGAAGGATGCGGGCTGCCAGGTCGAGCAGGTAGCCGAGGACGCCGATCACCGCGATCACCGCGACCACCTGGTCGTAGGCGAGCTGGTCGCGGGCGTTGAGGATCTGATACCCCAGACCCGATCGCACGCCCAGCATTTCGGCGGGCACCAGCACCACCCAGGCGATGCCCAGCGCCAGGCGCAGACCGTTCTGCACCGGCACTCGGACCGCGGGCAGCACTACGGCGGTCAACTGCTCGAACCGGCTGGCGTGCAACGACCGCGCGACATGCAGATAGCCCGGATCGATCGCATGCACTCCGGCGACGGTGCCGAGCAGAACCGGCCAGACCGCTGCGGCGGCGATCAGGAAGATCACCGGCTGGCTGCCGATGCCGAACACCGCCACGATGATGGGGGTCCACGACAGCGGAGAGATCATCCGCAGGAACGCCACCACCGGTCCGGCCGCCCGCTCCGCGGTGCGGTTCAAGCCGATGAGCAGGCCGGCCGGGATGCCGACCAGCGCAGCGATCAGCAGGCCGATCAGCAGACGGTAGAGGCTCACGGCGGTGTCAGACACCAGCACGCCCCGACCGATCAGGTCCACCAGCGCCGCAACGACATGCTGCGGCGCCGTTTGGCGCAGCAGCGACTGCGGCGCGCAGAGCAGCGAAGTCGCCGCCCACCACAGCGCGATGGCCACGCCGACGCTGACGGCCGGGGGCCAGACCCGCGTCCACCACGCAGACCGGGCGCCGGCATCGGCGCCGGGCGGCGGCTGGTCATTGGGCTGCACTGCGATGGTCGTCATGAGGCATGTACCTGTTCTTCTCGGGTCAGTGATGCGGCCAAGCCGAACGCTGCGGGCCCGCCGTGTTGCGCCAGGGCGGACCGCACAAACTGGTCGTCGACCAGGTCCGCGTGCACCCGGGCGGGATCCAGTCGGTCCAGGAAGCGGCGATCGCCGTCGATGACCGTCTCGCCCATGGCTTCCACGAGGCGGTGCGTGAAGCCGGCAAAGGGAAACGGGGTGAAGCCCAGCCGTTGCGGCTGCCAGTCCGGATGCGCAAGCGGATACGGGGGATCGGGATAGGTCAGCGCCAGTTGCACCGCCGGCACCGGTTGGGGCAGGTAGTGGCCCCCGCCAAGGGCCTTAGCTGCCTTGATTCGATCGGTGTTCAGCAGCAGCTGTGCGCCGACCACGGCGTCGGTCACCTGTTGGATGGCGTTGGGCCGCTGGGCGATCACGTCGTCGCGGGTAAGGAGCACACAGCAGGCGTGGTCACGCCACACATCGCCGAGGAAGGTGTGGATGCGGCCGATCTTTTTGATCTGGGCGACCGCGTTGAACGGGTCCGCGACCACGTAGCCGCCGATCGAGCGGTTCGCCAGTGCCGGCACCATGTCCGACGGGCTCATCACGATCAGCTCCACCGTGCGCGCGGCGCGAGAAGCGCTGCGCCGCACCACCGGTCGCAGGCCGTGAGCGCGCAGCAACTGCTGCAGCACGATGTTGTGAATGGACCACCAGAACGGGATCGCCACTTGGGTACCGGCCAGATCGGCCAGGTCCTTGATGTGCGGCGCCACGGTCAGCGCCGAACCGTTGGTGTGATTCCAGCCCAATACCCGGACGCCACCGCCCAAGGCGTAGCGCAGCTGGACGGCCATCGGCATCAGCAGATGCACCACATCGACCTTGCCCGTGACGAAGGCCTCGCCCAGCGATGCCCAACTGCGGAACAGCACCGGTTTGGCCGAACTGACCAGCCCCGCCGGATACAGCGCGGCGCTGTGCGCCAGCAACAGCGGCGCAGCGTCAGTGATCGGTAGGTAACCGATCCGCAGTGGGCCACCGGTATCGGCTGCGCGGCTGACCGTGGCGCTGCGGGCCAGGTCACCGATCCCGAAGACGCCGCCGGCCGCCGCAGCTGCCGCGGCTCCGATCAGCAAACCGCGTCGGGTCAGCGTGGTCACGACCGCACTCCGGCGACGCCGATGCGGTCGGCGTCGTAGTGCGCCAAGATGTCCCGGCGCAGGTCGGCGAGACCGTCGGGCGTGGTGGCGCCGACCGCCCACTGGTTGCGCAGGCGCCCATCCGCGCCGAGGAGCACGACTCGCTCGGCCAGCCGCAACGCCTCGTCGACGTCGTGCGTCACCAGGACAACGGTCACTCCCAGCTCGACCGCCAACTGCGCCAGCCAGCCCTGTAGGTCGGTGCGGGTGGTCGGGTCCAGTGCGCTGAACGGTTCGTCGAGCAGCAACAGCCGCGGGTTGGTGGCCACTGCTCGCAGAATGGCGACGCGTTGGGCCTGACCTCCGGACAGCTGATCGGGATAACGATCCCCCAGCTGGTCGACACCGAATCGGGTCATCAAATTAGCGGCGCGCGCCTGGTCGAAGTCTGCCCGGTGGGCGGCGAACCGTCGCGCGTAGGCGACATTCTCGGCGACGCTGAGCCAGGGCATCAGCAACGGACGCTGGAACACCACGCCGGTGCGTGGCCGGTTGCCGTCAGAATTCCAGGTGACGATACCGCCATCCAGGGACTCCAGCCCGGCCAGCACGCGCAGCAGCGTCGACTTGCCGCTGCCACTGCTGCCCAGGACCGCGACGAATTCACCGTCGCCGACCGCGAGGTTGATGTCACGCAAGACGGCGACGGACCCAAACCGCTTGCTGCCCTCGGTTATACGTACCGACTCAGTTCCCACCGCAGTTGTCCTTCCGATGGAGATTGGATAGGGAGAAAAGCCGCCTCCCGAAAGCGTCGGTTGGCTGCGCTGCGGGTGGCGTAGCCGGCGCCGCCGGCCAACGTCGATTCCAGCCGGGTAGCGTCTACCGCGGTCGTTGCGGCGTCCAGGCGTAGCCGAATGATCTCGGCGAGACCGGCCGCCTGCGGGTCACGGGCCAAAGCGAACAGCTTGTCGCGCAGCCGGTGAAGCTGCTGGCCGAGCTCGGTGCGCTCGGTACCGAACTGTTCGGCCAGCGGGCCGGTAGCTTGCTCGGCGCCCTCGCGCGCGGCAGCGGCCACGCCGACACAGAAAGCGGTCTGCAGCAACAGAAAAGTCGGTCGAATGGTGCTGACGAAGGACGCCAGGTCCTCAGTGAGGATCTGCTCTGGCGAGACCGTGACCTCGTTGAGGCGCAGAGACGTCGAGGCGGTGGCCCCCAGGGCCATCAGGTCGGGAGCGGGGTTGACGGTGATACCCGGCAGATTCGCATCGATCACCGCTACCAGGGTTGTGCCATCGGGGCGGCGGGCCGGCAACACGATCAAGGAATCGTCGAAGACGTTGGACGCCCAGTGAATCGGTCCGGTGATCCGCAGGTGGTCACCGGAGCTGTCGGCGACCAGTGGAACCGGGCCCAGGCCGGCGACCTGCTTGAGTCCGGCCGCCATTGCCGTCACGCCCGCGCGGGTGCCGCTGCTCAGTGCCGCCAAGCGTTCCTTACGTGCCGGTGCCGGCGCGTGGGCCAGATAGGTCACCGCCATGGTGTGCGCCCACAGCGAGAATCCGACCGCCAGGCTGGCCGCCGCGGTGTGTTCGATCACCGAAACCAATTCCGGCAGACCGTCGTCGCGTAGCGCGGCCTCGAACAGTCCCGCCGACCCGAACCGCGCCAGGTCGTCGCGCACGTCGAGGCGACCGGTGTCGAGCGCCTCGGCGCGATCCGCGACGATCGCGGTGAGGTCGGCCAGCGCGGTGTGCACAAGGTGCACCGGAGCGCTCACCGCTGCTCGCCTTCCAGGCGATGCAGCCGGTCGATCGGGGTGGTGACGGCTTCCCGAGCCCGGCGGACCGCGGTCTCGTCGGGGGCGTCGTAGAAGCACAGGCACTTGTCCATGTCTTCGCGCACGTAGGTGCGCAAGAAGGTCACTTCGGGGACATCGGCGTACTTCGGGGACTTGGCCTTCTTACGAGCCAGGTAGGTCTCCATGTCCAGATCGGCGGGTAGGTCCCATTCGACGAGGTAGCCGGCGGCGGGGCGGGCGGCCTTGAGTTGAGCGAGCTCAGCGCCGACCAGTCGTACCGAGTGCGGGCCGCTGGCCTCGGCCACCGACAACGTTGCCGCGTCCACCGAAGGTGCCTGACAGGAGCCGAATTCCGCGATCGCGAAGATCCGGTGTGCCTCACCGGCCACCTGGGCCTCGATCAGTTCACCACCCTCGCGGTGGATGACAGCGTCAAGTTCCTTGATCGCGCGGTCGGCGTCGGAGCGGTCGAGGCGCAGCGGAGCGATCTCGTAGAGGTACAGAGTCATTGGGTTTGCCTTTCGCCTTCGGATGGCTACGACGGTGCCAGCGATAGACAACCCTGTCTATCGAGGCGGCTGGGTTAATCTGCTGCCATGACGCGCACGACCGGACCGGGCCGCGAGCATGCCTCGCACGCCAGGCGTGGCGCGCCGCCCGCCCAACGGCTGCTGGAAACGGCAACGGAACTCTTTGCAGCACAGGACATTCGAGAAGTGGGTATTGACCGGATCCTGGCCGAAGCCGGGGTTGCGAAGGCGAGTCTCTACAGCCTCTACGGCTCGAAGGAAGCGCTCGTGCTGGCCTACCTGACCGCTTTGGATCAGGCTGATCGCAAGCGATACCACGGGGCCGCGGCGCGACTCGACGATCCCGTCGAGCAGATCCTGCTGTTCTTCGACCTCGCCGCGGCGGCCGCCAAGAAGCGCCGCTACCGCGGATGCCTGTATGTCAACGCCGCCGGCGCGTATGCCGGTACCGAACTCGAACCGGTGGTTGCTCATCGGCGCTGGATGCATGCGATGTTGGCGGGGCTACTTGCTCAAGCCGGTGTCGCCGATGCGCAGGAGCGCGCGGGTGACCTTCAGTTGCTCTATGACGGCGCGCTGGTGGGCTCCAAAGTCGAACGGTCCGTCGCGCCGATCGTCCGGGCCCGTCGGCTGGCCGCCGACCAAATCGCCACTACAGCTACACGCATCACTTAGACAACTTCTGCCCCAACGGTCGGCGCGTCGGGTTTTGTTTGCCATGCGCCCGGTGTCTAATGGACACCTATGTGATCCGCGTTAACAACGTGTTAACATGGTCCGCATTATTCCAATCTGGTCCGAACCGGGGCGGGGGTCAGCGCCGTGTACATCAACCCGATATACCGATACCGGATGGGCCGTATGGCCTGGTCACTGCTGCGCCATCCGCGCCGGAGCCGAGAGTTCCCCGCCAAGCAGGAGCGCTTGATCACCGCCGACGAACTTCTGCGCTTCGCGACATAGGTCCGATCGAGCCGGTGGCCGCAGTCCCCGGGAAGAGTTTGCTGACCGTTATCAGTTTGTGATCTATGCCGGCAGTCCGGAATCGCGGATCGCCTCGGCCAACGGCTCGAGAACCGCCGGGTCGTGGGGCGCCGGCAGATAGACGATCGCCAGATCCAGGCCCTCGGCGCCGAGTGCTGCGGCGTCCTCGATCAGCTGCCCGTAATCAAGATCCGGCTGCAACCGCAGGTGCGCCGACAAGGTGATCTGCTTCGGGTCGCGCCCGATATCGGCGCAATGCGCGGCCAGCACGTCGCGCTTGCGGGCGAACTCGGCCGGAGTGCCGCCGACGAAATTCCAATGTTGGGCGTATGTCGCCGTGATCTTCAGCGTGCGCTTCTCGCCGTTGCCGCCGATGCAGATCGGCGGGTGGGGGCGCTGCGGTCCCTTGGGTTCGTTGCGGGCGTCGGTGAGTTGGTAATAGGTGCCGGCAAAGGTGGTGGTGTCGGCGCTCAACAGGCCGATCAGGACCTGGCAGGCCTCCTCGAAACGGTCGAAGCGCTCGGAGATGCTGCCCAACTCGATTCCGTAGGCGCCCGACTCCTCTTCG
This sequence comes from Mycolicibacter virginiensis, assembly GCF_022374935.2. Lineage (NCBI taxonomy): Bacteria > Bacillati > Actinomycetota > Actinomycetes > Mycobacteriales > Mycobacteriaceae > Mycobacterium > Mycobacterium virginiense. The sequence continues at coordinate 4,793,371 of NZ_CP092430.2, read as the reverse complement.
TTCCAACCCGCGCCGATCCCCAGCTCCAACCGTCCGCCGGAGATGATGTCGAGCGCGGCGGCCATGTTGGCCAGCACGGCGGGGTGGCGGTAGTGGATGCCGGTCACCAACGTGCCGACTCGCAACCGGGTGGTCGCCTGGGCCAACGCCGTCAGGGTGGTCCAGCCCTCCAGGCACGGCCCGGTCGGATCGGAGAAGATCGGGTAGAAGTGGTCGAAGGTCCAGCCGGACTCGTAGACGTCGATATCGTCCGCGGCTCGCCAGACGGCCAGCATGTCGGACCAGGTGGTGTTCTGCGGTGAAGTCTTGAACGCGAAGCGCATCCCGCCGAGCCTAGCGGCGATCGCAAGGCCGGCGGTGGGGGCACCTCCCGCTTGCGGGGGACCGGCCGTAGCGGGTCGCCGCCATGAACCCCGCGGCGATCGCAAGGCCGGCGGTGGGGGCACCTCCCGCTTGCGGGGGACCGGCCGTAGCGGGTCGCCGCCATGAACCCCGCGGCGATCGCAAGGCCGGCGGAGCCGCAACTTCAGGCGGCGGGAAGTAGGCTCACTCGGTGGTCATGAATCTGGACATCGACACCAAGGTGACTTTGTTGTCCGCGGGCCTGATCTTTCTGCTCGCGTTGCTGTTGGGCGCGTGGAAGTACCAACAGATCGCCACTTCGGAGAATCGCCAGGCGCACGTCTACGTTGACATCGCACATCGAGCGGCGTTGATGTACTCCTTTGCGACCATGCTGGTCGCGGTGTTTGTGGAACTCAGCGCCTGGCCGACCTGGGTGAACATGGTCGCGGCAATGGTCATTGTGTTCTTCTTCGTCGTCGCGATCGGCAGCTACATGCTGCACGGCGCGTTGCGTGACACCACTAACCAGTTCGAGCAGCTCGGTTGGCGTCTGCACGCCGGCATGGTGCTGCTGATCATCGGCGAGGTCGGCGGCTTTGCGGTGCTGCTGGCCGGGTTCGGCGTCGGCGGGTTCTGACAGCGTTTGGCTGCGGCCGGCGTCAGGACGCCTGGCCGTAGATGCTGCTGACCCACACGTGGGTCAACGTGTCGACCACCTTTTCGTGCGGCACCGACGGCTGCTCGGCCACCAGCGCCGCCATCATGGTGCGCTCGTTCATCTGATTCAGTGACGTCGCCAGATCCAGGGCGTCGATAGTCGTCGGCGCGGCGCCGCGCTCGCGTTCCGCGGTGATCATCGCGGCGGTCTGCTCGATCCACCTCTGCATGAAGCCGTTCCACATCGCCTTGAATTCCGGGCTGGTGGCCAGTGCCTCGGTTCCAGCCCGGGCGATCGCGCGGTGTGAGCTGAACGCGATGAAGAACGCCTTGATGCCACTGCGCCAGATCCGGCGCGGGTCAGTGGGCAGTCGTTGCACCGCTCCGACGAACTCCGAGTCGGCCGCTGCGATCATCGGCTCCAACAGCGAGAGCAGCACCGCGTCTTTGGACTTGAAATAGAAGTAGAAGGTGGGTCGCGAGATCCCGGCGCCCTTAGCCAGGTCGTCGACCGAGATCTCGGCCAGCGGGCGCTGCTCAAGCAGTCGTTCGGCGGTGGTCAGGATAGCCAGCTCCCGATCGTCGCCGGATGGCCGCGTTCCTCGGCGTCCATGACGGGTCGCATTTGGGCTGGTCATGGCGGCTACTTTACACGACGTTGACTTAATCAACAGAGTGTTGACTCACTCAACACACCGTTGATAACCTGGCGCCATGACTGAACACCTCGATGTTGTGATCGTCGGCGCCGGCATCTCCGGTATCAGCGCGGCCTGGCACCTGCAGAACCGCTGCCCGAACAAGAGCTACGCCATCCTGGAAAGCCGGGACAACCTCGGCGGCACCTGGGACTTGTTCAAGTACCCGGGCATCCGCTCGGACTCCGACATGTTCACCCTGGGCTTCCGGTTCAAGCCGTGGCGGTCGGCGCACTCGATCGCCGAAGGCGCCGACATCTGGAACTACATCAATGAGGCCGCCGTCGAAAACGGCATCGACAAGCACATCCGCTACCGGCACCGGGTCGTTTCGGCCGACTGGTCCGATGCCGACAACCAGTGGACGGTCACCGTCGACAACAACGGCGAGCAAGAGCAGATCACCGCGTCGTTCGTGTTCGCGTGCAGCGGCTACTACAACTACGCCGAGGGCTACTCGCCGGAGTTCCCCGGCGCCGAGGACTTCGCCGGGACCATCGTGCACCCGCAGCACTGGCCGGAGGACCTGGACTACGCCGGCAAGAAGATCGTGGTGATCGGCAGCGGCGCCACCGCGGTGACCTTGATTCCCGCGCTGGCCAACTCCGGCGCCGGACATGTGACCATGCTGCAGCGGTCGCCGACCTACATCGGCGCGCTGCCCCTGGTCGACCCGTTCGCGGTGCAGGCAAACCGGTTCCTGCCGACCAAAGCGGCGCACTTCGCCAACCGCTGGAAGGCGATCGGCTTCAGCACCCTGCAGTACCAGCTGGCGCGAAAGTTCCCGAAGTACATGCGCAAGACGCTGATGACGATGGCCAAGCACCGGCTGCCCGAAGGCTTCGATGTGCAGAAGCACTTCGGGCCGCGGTACAACCCGTGGGATGAGCGGTTGTGCTTGGCGCCCAACGGCGACCTATTCAAGACCATCCGCAGCGGCAAGGCCGACGTCGTCACCGACACGATCGATACCTTCACCAAGACCGGGATTCGGCTGAACTCCGGCCAGGAACTCGACGCCGACATCATCATCACCGCGACCGGCCTGAACATGCAGCTGCTGGGCGGGGCCTCGCTGCTGCGTAACGGTGAGCCGATCGATCTGCCCAAGGCGATGACCTACAAGGGCTTGATGTTCTCCGGCGTGCCCAACGCCGCGGTGACTTTTGGCTACACCAACGCGTCGTGGACGCTCAAGGCAGACCTGGTCTCGGAGTTCGTCTGCCGGGTGCTCAACTACATGGACGACAACGGCTTCGACCGCGTCGAGCCCCAGCACCCGGGTGCCGCGGTGAAGGAAGAGCCGTTCATGGACTTCAGCCCCGGCTACTTCCGCCGGGCGATGGACGACTTGCCGCGCTCGGGGTCAGAGGCCCCGTGGCGGCTCAAGCAGAACTATCTGCTGGACCTGCGGCTGATCCGGCACGGCAAGGTGGACGAGAAGTCGCTGAAGTTCAGCAAGCACCGGGCGCCGGTGAGCGTCTGACGGGCCGCCGCCTTCTCTAGGCGCGCTCTGGCCAATAGTAGGAGTCGGGGTAGGGTCGGGACCCGAACAGCGCGGTCCCGATCCGTACCTCGGTAGCGCCCTCGGCGATCGCCAGTGCGAAGTCGCCGCTCATCCCCATCGACAACCGCGGCACGTCATGGCCATGTTCGGCGGCGGCGTCACGTAGCTGGCGCAGCCGGCGGAAACAGCCGCGAACGGTGTCGGGGTCGTCGGTGTTGATGGCCAGCGTCATCAGGCCGCGCACCCGCATCGTGGAATAGCCGGCCAGCTCGTCGAGGAACGGCAGCAGCTGGGCGGGATCCAGGCCGTACTTGCTGGGCTCGTCGGAGGTCTTGACCTGCACCAGCACGTCGATGACCCGGTTCTCGGCGCGCAGGTGGCGGTCCAGCGCCACCGCCAGTCTGGACCGATCCAAAGACTGCACCTCGGCGGCCAACCGCGCCACCACGCCGGCCTTGTTGGTCTGCAGGTGTCCGATCATCACCCAGTCGATGCCGCAGTCGAATAGCGGCCCGGCCTTGTCCTTGATCTCTTGGACCTTGTTCTCGCCAAACCGGCGCATGCCCAGATCGACGGCCTCCCGGATCAGCTCGGGACCGAAGGTCTTGCTCACCGGCAGCACTTCGACGTCCTCGGGCGAACGCCCCGCAGCGCGGCACGCGTCGTCGACGCGCGCGCGAAGCTGTTCCCAACGCGCCCGCAAGGTGGCGTCCATCGGTGTGCCCGTCCTAGACGACAACGATGCCGTCGTCGTCGCTGTGGGCGGTCGCGCCGGGCACAAAGGCGGTGCCGCCGAACTCGACGACGACGTCACGCTCACCGGCGCCGGTCTTGCTGCTCTTGCGGGGATTGGTGCCCAGCGCCTTGATGCCGATGTCGAGGGTGCGCAGGGTCGAGGCGTCGCGCACCGCGCCGTGCACGATCAGCCCTGCCCAGCCGTTGCTACGCGCCAGCTCGGCGATGACGTCACCGACCAGTGCGGTGTGCAGCGAGCCGCCGCCATCGATCACCAGAACCCCGCCGTCGCCAGGCTCAGAAAGCACCGATTTGAGCAGCGCGTTGTCCTGGAAGCAGCGCACCGTACTGATGCGACCGGCGAACTCCGTGCGGCCACCGAGTTGGCGGAACTGAACGTCGCAGCTGCGTACGTCGGGGCCGATCTCGTCGACCAGGTCGGCGGTGGGCCGGAAGCGCGCCGTCACGCCGGTCAGCCCCGGCGTGCGCGCCGCAGCCGGCGAAGCAGCAGCAGTGCGAACACGCCGAGAATTCCGGCGGCCAGCAGCGGGCCGGGCGAACGTCGTGCCGAGGGCACCGGCGTGCTCAGCGGGTTGCGGGCCGAGTCCACCGTCGACTTCGCCTGGGCAGCGGTTTCCTTGGCGCCCTCAGCGAGGTGGCCCGAGCCGTTGGCGGCGACCGCGGGCGGGGTGGGAACCGGCGGGGCCGGGGTGGGCGCCGCGGGGGTGCTCTTGGCGGGCGCCTTCTTCGCGGGTGCTTTCTTGGCGGCCTTGGCCGGGGCCTTCTTAGCGGCCTTGGCGGGCGCCTTTTTCGCCGGTGCCTTCTTGGCGGGTGCCTTCTTCGCGGGAGTCTTCTGCGGTGCTGGAGCCGGCGGCTCGGCCGGCAGGTCAGCTGCCGCCGGCGTAACCGGCTCGGGCGAAGCCGCGGCTTCGTGGTCGGGCTGGCCTTGCGGTTCGGTCATACGGCAGCTCCTCTGGCGGGGTTCTCGTCTCAGATCAACTCGGCGTCACCGGCAACGTTCCCATCATGCCAGCATCTGCCAGCGGCGACCGCTGGCCGAAAGTCAGGATCGAGGCCGGTTGAACCACAGACCGATCCCGACGAGCACCACCGCACCGGCGACGAACGGCCAAATCGGCAGGTCACCCTGGGGGTCGGCGTAGCGGCGCGGTATGGCGGGTGCGGCGTCGGTACGGTCGGTGACCGCGGGGCCGGGCTCCCCGGTGCCGGCCACCGTCAGCTGGAATGGCCACGAACCGGACACCACATGCCCGTCGGCGGAGGTGACCCGATAGTGGACCGTGTAGGTGCCGGTGGGGCCCAGCGGACGCACCGCGACACTGGCGACTGCGCCGTCCACCCGGGTGTCCCCGGTGGACCACAGGTGCCCGTCGGGACCCACCACCGTCATGGCCGCGAAGTCGGACTGCAGCTGCTCGTTGAAGGTGGCGCTGACGCGCTCTGGGCCGCGCGCCAGTTCCGCGTCGCGTGCCGGGTCCGACGACACCAGCACGGCGTGCGCGGCGGCCACGCCGGTGGCCGCGAACAGCATCCCCAGCAGGAACAGCCCCGCCAGCGCGCCGCGCAACGCCCGCCTCACGCGCGCCGCCTGCCCAGGGCGATCGTGGCAGCCAGAGCCGCGACCAGCAGTGCGGCGCCGCCGAGCAGCCGCGCCGCATTGTCGCCGTGATGCTCGCCGGCCTCGGAACCCGCCTCGGGCGCCGGGCCGGCGGACACGGCCGGCTCCGGGTGCTGGGCATGGTGTTCGGTCGCCGACGCGGGCCCGGTCCCCAGCTGCAGCATGGGCACCGGGTGCGGCGCCTCACCGCCGCCGGGTGGAGGAGTCTCGTCCCAGCGCACCTCGGTGCCGTCGGCGTACCGCTGTGCTGACGGGAAGTTCACTGTTTCTGCGTCGGGCAGTCGCATTGCGATCCGGAACAGTCCGAACTGGTCGGCGCCGATACCCGCGCCGGCAGTGGCGGTCCAGGTCACCGAATGCACCGCCCCGGATTTGGGGTCGCGGTCCAGGCGTGCGGTCCAGCCGGGCTTGGTTTCCGTGCGAGCCGAGGCCACATCGGGCAGCGTTACGGTGAGTTCCGTTGTGGCAGAACCGTTCGGTGACTCGTTGGGAACCTCGAAAGTGACCATCGCAACCCCGCCGCGCACCGCGCCGGGGCTGCTGGCGTGCACATGCGCCCAAGCGGGCGTGGCGCCGACGACGGAAGCTGCGGTGATCGCCGCGGCCAGCGCCGTGGCGCGCATCGGGGCGCTCATGACGGCAGCCCCAGCCGAGCCATCAGATCGGCGTCGATTCCATCGAGCTGGTCGCTGATCGAGGCGGAGGCCACTCGGCGACGATCTCCCGGCATGGTCTCGATGGCAGTCACCGCCGTCGACAGGTCCGACAGCCGATCGGTGATCGCCGCGACGAACTGCTTGGTTTCGGAGTCCTTGGGCTTGCGCTCTTGCACCAGGCGCAGGGTCTTCTCTGCCCCGGCGATTCGCGCCGAGAGCCGGGCGCCATTTCCGGAGAACTCGCCGACGCGGGCCAGCGGCACTCCGAGCCGGGCCGCGCGCTGCTCGTCGATCAGGCCGCGCACGGCCATCGCGGCCCGGTACACCAGCGGCACAACGACCGGCGCCAGCATTCGGGTGACCACCAGCGTGCGCCGGACGCGGGCCGGCGAAAGGATCCGGCCGTCGCGGGCGGCTTTGAGCTGGCTCTCGGCGGCCTTGCGTGCGGTGCGGTCGCGGTTGCGGTCCGACTTGATCTGAGCCTTCAGCGCACGCGCATCCGCGCGCTGGCTGGCCCTGAAGCGTTTCGCCTCACCCTTGGCGGCCAATCGCGCCTCAAGCTTGGCGCCGGCCTTCAGCGCCCGTGCTTCGGCACGCCGGGTCGCGCGGCTCTTGCGTTTTCTGAACAGGCCCATCGCGGCCGCCTCCCCGGTGTCTCGCTGGAACCGATCAAGCCACCCTAATCGCGGCGCCGACGCCTCAGGCGCTGAGGTGCTCCTTGCGACGAAGCTCGTCGATGCGGGCCAGGACGTCCTCCTGGGCCTCCGGCGAGAGCCCGACAGCGTGGGTCGCGATGCGCCGTACTCCGGCGTCGCGGACGCTGTCCAGCCATGACAACTCGGCGTCGAGCTTGGCGTAGTAGTCGTCGTCGGTGAAGAACGCCGGCTTGATCCGGAAGAAGTTGGCCAGCGCGGCCATGGTGGCGCTGGACGGGTTCGTCCGATTCCCCGAGCGCAACTGGGAAAGGTAGGGGGCCGACATCGTGACGCCCTCCGCTTTGAGTGCGGCAATTACCTCGGCGGACGTATGCGGTCCGCGGCCGGGTGGATAGACCACATCGAAAAGGCGATTCAAGCGGACAGCGAACGTCGCGCTCATCTATAGGACCTCCAGGGGGTAGGCAGGCGGCCGACAGGCGCTCCGCGAGGGGGAAGCGGTAGCGCCTGATGATTTGCTGATCATCGTAGCGATAGTTACCGACACAACCAAGGGTGTTTCCGTAGCGAGTTCGATCTTGAAGCACGAGATCGGGCTTGGTGCAGTTCATTCGGCTCTCCGTAGAGACCGCTGTGGCCCGATTTTCGTGTCGTACCAAGCACAATTGCGTCGGCAACGACGAACGAAGAGATCCACCAACGCCGGTCTGTTAGTCCTCGCTGCTGGAAGCCACTCCGGCGAAGTGAAGTTTCCACCGTGTGTTGGGCTGTCGGCGGGATTTGCTACCGAGTGGTGGAATCGTCTCCGGCGGTCTGTCCGGAACAGCGGAGCGAAGCCCGCCACAGCGCTGACCCCACTGCCACCGAGACCAATCCCGCAACCGAGGCGATGGCCACCGGTCGCCAGCCCAGCGCCTCATCGAAGAGAATCCACAAGCCGCACGCCAGGAAGAGCAGTCCTGCCGCGGCATGGAGCAAGTGTTCGGGCAACCGCCGGTGCAACACCGTCCCGACCGCGATCGCGACAGCGTCGGCGAGCACCATTCCGATCGTCGCGCCCAACCACACGCCCAGCCAGTTGCGGTCACTGGCCAGCGCAACCGTCGCCAGCATCGTCTTGTCCCCGAGCTCGGCCAACAGCACCGAGGACACCACCGCGAACAGTGCGAATCGAGGTTCGCGGACGGCGGTATCCCCAGGTGCGGAGGTGGTTCCCTCGCGCCACGTCCATGCCGCGAAACCGATGAAGGCAACACCGGCGACGGCGGCGATCGGACGGGCGGGCAGTGTCAGCCCGAGAAAGTGCCCCACCGTCACCGAGATGCCATGGATGGCGAAAGCCGCGATAGCCACCCCGCCGAGAACCACCCACCAGCGATGCCGCAGCGCGTACGTCATGGTGATCAGTTGCGACTTGTCGCCGAGCTCGGCGAGGAAGACCACGCCCAGGCTGATCAGCATGGCGGCAAGCATGCGGGGACGCCCTTTCGTCAGCTGCCGAGGCTAGTGACTCCGCGGCCCGGCCGCTAGCCGACAGGGAATTTCGGCGGGCCGAACTCGGTGGTTCGGCAAGGGTCGCCGGAGTTGGCCCGCAGGGTCGGCAGAGGCGAGGCGAAGCCGGGACTGCCGAATCAACCCCGACGATCCGGCAACGGGAGAATTCAGCGCGAAATGCTTTATGCGGCAAGCAGCATGGCCAGTACCGCGGTATCGGGGTGGCTGACCGGGTCAACGCCGACTCGGCTCACCATCGAGGTGACGGTGCCGTCGGACTCGGCTTCGACCCAGGCCGCGCGATGCTCCAAGCCCAGGTAGGGCAGGCCGGGCAGCAAAATGCATCCCGATGCCGCGCCGCGGCATTCGGGCAGCGAGGGAACGGTCTCCGACGGCGGGTGCAGCATCAGCAGCGCGGAGGGCTGGCGGCCGGCGAAGTACCCCGGGGCGATCGCCGATTCGCCGGCGATAGTGCCCTCGGCCAGTAGCAATCCGACGGTGCCCGGACCGGGATTGTCGGGCAGTTCCTCGTGCGTGCCGAACACTGTTGTGGTGGGCAGCAATCCGGGCATCGAAGCGACTCGGACGGTGATGCTGAGCAGTTGTGCCCATTCCTTGGTCGAGTCCGGCCAGCGGCCGAAAACTACGAATCCGCGAAGCTCGCCACGGGAGTGAAACGGGGCGACTTCAATCGCCCGGCCGGAACCTGTCGTCTCCATCGCGCACCCTCCGCGACATTTTGGCTTGTTGGCTGATTCGCCTGCTCGCATTTCAGCGGGTGGGTTGTTTGGCAGCATGCGGCACCCGCCAAGCGGATTCAAGGTGACACGGCGAGGCGGCGGATAACGAAACGGTGAAAAAACCCGGCGGTTTAGCGAGGCTCGAGGGAGGAGAGGCGACGCTGGAATCGCCGTATAACCCGGCGGTTTAGCGAGGCTCGAGGGAGGAGAGGCGAAGCTGGAACCGCCGTATAAAACAGTGGGGCGCCGCGCCAACGGCGCGACGCCCCACCCAGGCCGGCGGTCCGGCTAGAAGATCAGCCCCGAAGTCTTCGAGGTGGCAGCCGCGAAACGCGACTGCACGTCGGCCCAGTTGACGACATTCCAGAACGCCTTGACGTAGTCGGCCTTGACGTTCTTGTACTGCAGGTAGAAAGCGTGCTCCCACATGTCGACCTGCAGCAGCGGGATGATGCCCAGCGGCACGTTGGCCTGCTGGTCGTAGAGCTGGAAGGTCAGCAGCTTCCCGCCCAGGGTGTCGTAGCCGAGCACCGCCCAGCCCGAACCCTGCAGGCCGTTGGCGGCCGCCGTGAACTGCGCACGGAACTTGTCGAACGATCCGAACGCGTCGTCGATGGCCGCGGCCAGTTCGCCCGTCGGCTTGTCACCGCCGTTGGGGGACAAGTTCTTCCACCAGATCGAGTGGTTGACGTGACCGCCAAGGTGGAACGCCAGGTTCTTCTCGTTCAAGAAGATCGCGCCGTGGTCGTCGTTGGCCCGAGCCTCGGCGAGCTTCTCCAGTGCGGAGTTGGCGCCGGAAACGTAGGCGGCGTGGTGCTTGCTGTGGTGCAGTTCGTTGATCTGGCCCGAGATGTGCGGCTCAAGGGCTCCGTAATCCCAGTCCAAGTCCGGCAAGGTGTAGTCGGCCACGGGGTTCCTTCCTTCGGTACTGATCCGGTGTCAATCACCGTTGATCATTGTCGACAGGCGTTGACGGTCTAGCGGCACCCCACTACACCGCGGTCGCGGCGTGATGGGGCCACCTTCACCCACATTGCTCCAACGCCCGGTGTACCGCAACAAACACGTGGAGCTGGCGCGCGACATCGGCCGATCGCAATGCTCAGGCTGAGGTTCAGGTCAGGACGAGCACAACCAGGAAAGACAGCAGCACAAGGGCGATAACTCCGGCGCGCAGCGACGCCAGCAGATAGGCGCGCTTGTAAGTGGACGATCCCGTATGCCAGCCCGACGCCGCTGCGACTGGACCGGGTCCGATCGGCCGTGCCGTCATCTGTGTTGCCCCCAACTTCACCGTGCGCCCACCCCCGTGAGGCGCATCACATCCGTTCTGTGACGGCGATCATAGCGCTTTGTCCGCCCGGTGGAAAAATTCATCTGGATAACCCGACTTACCTGCACTGATACGTTCCGGGTCCTCCGGGCTGTCAACTACGGGCGGCAGGCGGCTGCTTAGCCGATCAAGCGATTTCGCTCGACGCTGTTAGTCGGTTCGCTTCGACGACGCTGCGTTATCCACAACCGATGCGTCTGTTGGCATGTAAAAAGCACATCACGCCCCGTGCGGCTGTCGATCGGTGTGTGGATAAACCTGTGGAAACTGTGGATAGCCGGTGGTAGCTGCCGGGTCACGACCGGGCCGCACAGGGCGTCTGCGTCGCCGATCGCCGAGGGCTCTGGCCGCGACCGGGCCGACCTTGCGGTCGCCGCGGTGTTAATGGGGTCGACCCGCCTGCGGTCGCCTCCGCCGACCTTGCGGTCGCCGCTAGGCTGGTGCGGTGATCCAGGTGTGTTCCCGCTGCAAGACGCGGTGGAACGTGCGTGACCAGCAGCGGGCCTGGTGTCCACGCTGCAACGGTGCGCTGTGGGCGCCGCTGACACCCGAGCAAGAAGCCGAGTTGCAGTGGACCCAACCTGGGCCACCGGCACCACCGGCACCACCGGCAGCACCCGGGCAGGTGCCGCCGCGGCCGGGGCCCGGTTATCGCTGGATCGCGGTGCGGCCAGGCCCGCCGCCTCCGCAGTCGCCGGCACGGCGCCCGCTGGGACCCACCCCGCGTTATTCGGTGATGCCCCGCTGGACCCTAATGGGCGGGCCGATTCGGGCTGCGGCACAGTCGAAACCGGGGGAGCGGCAGGCACCTACGGCGCGCGCGCTGGAGAAGACACTGGCTGCCGCGGTCGCCGCGCTGAGCGTCGCGGCCCTGGTGCATGCCTTGATCTATGTGCTGATGATCGTCAATCGCACCATGCTGTTGAATCCGCTGATCGCCGGTGGCGCGGTGTGGTTGGGCCGGCTGGCCGGGCTGGCCGCGATCGCTGCAGTGGTCAGCTGTGCCATCGTGCTGACCCGGTGGCTGCTCGCCCGTCGTTCGGTGGCCTTCGCTCGGTTGCATCTGCCCGAGACCCGCCCCGCCTGGGCGGTGTGGGCCGGTTGCCTGGTGCCGGTGGTCAACCTGGCCTGGGCGCCGGTGTTTGTCATGGAGCTGGCCAAGCGCGAGGACCGGCTGGACCGATTGCGCAAGCCCATCGTGGTGTGGTGGGCCGTGTGGGCAGCCAGCACGGCCGTCGCGATCTTCGCTACCGCCACCAGCTGGGCCGACGGGGCCCAGGGCATTGCCAATAACATGGTTGCGACCGTGGTGGCGTACCTCCTCGGACTGGCAGCCGTGGTGACGGCGGCGCGGGTGGTTGAGGGATTCGAACGGCGATCGATGGGCCGGCCCGCCCACCACTGGGTGGTGGTGGGCGATGGGCGCGATACCGCCGCTGCACCGCCGCCGGCTCCGGCCGCCGCGCCGAAGCCGGACGAAGGTACGGCCCCGGCTCTTGAGTCCGACGGACGGGAACCGGCAGCATAAGCCCATGACCCCGGCCGGCGATGTCGTCTCGGAACACCCGTTCGTGGTCGCGCACCGGGGTGCGTCTATCGATCGCCCGGAACACACCCTGGCCGCCTATGACTTGGCGCTGCAGGAGGGGGCGGATGGTGTCGAGTGCGATGTGCGGCTAACCAGTGACGGCCACCTGGTCTGCGTGCACGACCGCCGGGTGGATCGCACCTCCAGCGGGGCCGGGGTGGTCAGCGAGATGACGCTGTCGCAGCTGCAGCGCCTCGACTACGGCGCGTGGCACCGTAACGGGCAAACCGGCTCAGCGGACGGTGCCGATATCGGCGACACCGGCCTGCTCACCCTCGATGCACTGGTTGCGCTGGTTCTGGACTGGCACCGGCCGGTGAAGATCTTCATCGAGACCAAGCATCCGGTGCGATACGGCTCGATGGTTGAGCGTGAGGTGCTCGCGTTGCTGCACCGATTCGGGCTCGCCGCGCCGGCGTCGGCCTCGCGGTCGCGTGCCGTGGTCATGTCATTCTCGGCGGCGGCGGTGTGGCGGATTCGCCGGGCCGCGCCCCTGCTGCCGACGGTTCTGCTCGGATCAGGCGCGCGCTATCTGGGTGGCGGTGCGGCGACGACGGTCGGTGCCACGGCGATCGGTCCGTCGATCGAGACGCTGCGGGAACATCCCGAGTTGGTGGACCAGGCCGCCGTACGGGGTCGCGCGCTGTATTGCTGGACCGTCGACCGCAATGAAGACGTCGACTTCTGTAGGGATGTCGGGGTCGCGTGGATTGCGACAAATCAGCCCGCCCGAACCAAGGCGCGGTTGCGGGCGGGCTGATCGGCGGGCGAGGGGTTTACCCGCCGGCGATACGCGGCGCGCCGGCCTCTTGGCCGACCGTGATCTCGCGTGCGAGGAAGGTCTCCAATTCGAACAGGTTGTGCCCGGCGCGGTCGGCAACCCGCAGCAGCCGGGTCATCACGGCCACCTCCTCGACCTGTTCGCGCAGGAACCACTGCATGAATTGCTCGCCGAGGTAGTCGCCCTCGTCGCGCGCGGCGCTGGTGAGCCGGCTGATCTGCTCGGTGACGGTCCGCTCCTGCTCCAGCGTCAGCGCCAGTGCATCCCGCGGGGCGTCGAAGTGGTTGCGCACCGCGTCGACGCCGGGAATCTCGACGCGGATGTCCCGGTCGAGCAGGTATTGCACCAGCATCATCGCGTGGTTACGTTCCTCGACGGCCTGGGCGTAAAAGAACTTGGCCAATTGCGGCAAATCCTCGCCGTCGAAATAAACCGCGACCGCGACATATTGCTGTGCCGCGGTAAATTCGTGATAGATCTGCTCTTGAAGAAGTGCGTGGAATTTCGTCTTGTGGCTGTCGTTCTCGATCATGAACGCGATGCTACCCCTGGTCAGAGTGGGTTTGCATCCAAGGCGAGGCTTACTCAGGTCAGCATTGCCTAAGTAAAGATAGGGTAGGCTGAAATTGCGTAATCGCGCGTGGTAATTAGGTTCGACTCAATTATCGGCGCTCGACGGGGGTGGTGTATCGCGGCGCAATGCCTCGAATAGCCGGGCGGCCTCGGCATGGTTCCAGACCACGGCGTCGCCGACATCGGTCCGGAGGAACTCGCCGATCGGCACGGTCAGCGTGGTGGTGGTGCCATGCAACGCCCAGCCCAGGGCCGCCAGGTCAATGACGCCGGAGCTGTCGTCCAGGGTCACCGCGTGTGCAGCAGCGTGCGGCACGGTGTACCAGCGCAGCGGATTGAGCCAGACGGTCGGAGCGGCGATGCGGGCCAGCAGCGCCGACAGGAACAGTCGCTGGTGGGCCATCCGGTCCAGATCGGCGCGCGGCGTGGCCCGACTACGCACGTAGCCGAGCGCGGCCGCGCCGGAGAGCTGCTGGCAGCCGGCCGGCAGATTCAGCCCGGCCAGCGGGTCGTCGATCGGTTCGTCCGGGCACAAGGTGACGCCGCCGAGGGCGTCGACGAGCGAGGCGAACCCGCCGAATCCGATCTCGACATAGTGGTCCAGTCGCAGGCCGGTGGCCTGCTCCACCGTCCGGGTCAAAAGCGGAGCCCCGCCGAGGGTGTACGCGGCGTTGATCTTGTCTTTGCCGTAGCCGGGGATCGTGACGTAGGAGTCGCGCGGCAGCGACACCATTGTGGCCGTCGACTCGGATCCCGGGCTGGGGAGGTGTACGAGCAGCACCGTGTCGGTGCGTCCATTGCCGATGTTCCCGCCGGTGCTCAGGTTCTGCTGCTCCTGGAGTGTGAGATCGGCGCGGCTGTCCGAACCGACTAGCAGCCACGTCGTCCCGCGGCCCGGCGTCGGACGGTCGGCGTAACCGGCGAACGCCGCAGTCCGCTGCAGCGCGGTGTCGAGCCAGGCCGCGGCCCCCACCAGGGACGCGGTGGCGAGCAAGGCCACCAGCAGGGCGAGTACCGCCAGTCGGCGCGGCCAGGATCGCCGCCGGCGTGAGGTGGACGGACGTGAGGCGGGTGGGCGCGTGACCGGTGGGCGCGGCGCGGGCGGCGGTGGTGCGGGTGGAGGAGTCGAGTAGGCACGCGGCGTGGGGTAGGGGATCGGCCGCCGGACGGCCTGCGGCGGCGAGACCGGCCGGCCGTGGGGAGCGCGGTACAGCATCGGCGGCGGTTCACGACGCAGCGGCGGTGGAAGGTGCCAGGGCTGGCCCGGCCCGCGATCGCCGTTCACCTGCCCAATCTACGTATCGAACGGCGTCGGGGCGATCTCGGTGGTCGGTCCAGCTGTGCGATGAACGGCGGACCTTCCCAGCTTATTGCCCAATTTCCGCATTTTTCTCAGGCATTATTAGTAATCTTCCGAAGAAATCGTTATCTTGACCAACGTCAGTCGCCGCCCGCGAACACGAAGAGAGGTCTACCCGCAGATGACTCGTCAGTGCAGCACGAAGCGGAACCGCCGGGTTGATGCGGCGGTCCCAGCTTCGTCTCTCCTGCGTCGAGCCTCGCTGAATCGCCGGGTTGATGCGGCGGTCCCAGCTTCGTCTCTCCTGCGTCGAGCCTCGCTGAATCGCCGGGTTGATGCGGCGTTCCCAGCTTCGTCTCTCCTGCGTCGAGCCTCGCTGAACCGCCGGGTCGCCGGGCTGGGTACGGCAGTGGGCGCGTTTCTGGCATTTGGGGTAATGCCGTTGGCACCAGCCCCCGTGGCGTCCGCCGAGGGCTTCGAGGACATCTTCGACCAGGTACTGGCACCGTTTGTGGATACGACCACCGGCGGCTTGGACTGGGACGCAGTGTTCAGCCCGGCGGCATGGGACGCGTTTGCCTCCGCAGCGAACTGGGACGGCTTGCTGGCCGGGTCGGCAGCTGGGTCCTGGGACCTGGACAGCCTGCTGCACCCGGACGTTGCGGCGTTGGTCCAGAACTGGGTCTACAACCCGCTGTACACCGGAATCGACAGCCTGGTCAGCAGCTCGTTGCTGGCGCCGGTCGTGGACGGTTTCAACCAACTCAGTGGGGCGCTGGGGCTGGGCCTGATGATCGGCGATGGTGCGGACGGTACGGCGGAGCACGTTGCCGGCGGTGCGGGCGGCTGGTTGTTCGGTGACGGTGGCGCCGGCTGGGACAACACCGAGGTCGGTGGCACCGGTGGTGCCGGGGGATCGGCCGGGTTCTTCGGTAACGGTGGCGCCGGCGGCGAAGGCGGCGAAGGCGGCAGCGGTGGTGCCGGTGGAGTCGGCGGGTGGTACATGGGCATCGGTGGCGCCGGCGGGGCCGGTGGCGACGGCGTCAACGGCGGCATCGGTGGGGCCGGTGGCGACGGACGCGGGTGGATGCTTGGTATCGGTGGCGCGGGCGGCGACGGCGGCGACGGCACCCATCTGGGTGGCAACGGCGGTGACGGCGGTAACGGGTCGATTTGGTTCGGCGGCGGTGGCGCCGGCGGTGACGGCGGCGACGGCGTCTACCTGGGCCAGGGGGATCTGCCCGCCCTGGGCGGGGCCGGCGGCCTTGCCGGCTCGCTGGGCACCCATGGCGCGGTTGGCCACTTCGGCACGCTGGACGGGGCCCCGGAGAAGGGACCGGCCGAACTCAGCACCGCCGGCGGCTGGATCGTCGACAACGACGGACGAGTCGTCATCCTGCAGGGCGTCAATCAGGTGTACAAGTCGCCGCCGTTCACGCCCGGCGGCGACGGTTTCGGCGCCGATGATGCGGCGTTCCTGGCCGCCAACGGATTCACCGCGGTACGGGTGGGCCTGTACTGGGACCAGATTGAACCCCAGCCGGGGGTGTACAACTGGGCCTACCTCGATTCGGTCCGGGAGACCATCGCGATCCTCAAGTCGCACGGCATCGTGAGCATCCTCGACATGCACCAGGACCTCTACGGTGTGGAGATCGGTGGGCACGGCGCGCCGGACTGGGCGACGATGTTCAACCCGGACGACAACGACACCACCCAGCCGTTCCCGTTCGCCTACGCACTCAACCCGGCGCAGAACCAGGCCTGGGATGCGTTCTGGGCCAACGAGAAGGTGGACGGTATCGGGCTGCAGAACTACTACGCCCGGATGTGGCAGACCGTCGCCGACTATATGGCTGGCACGCCCGGCGTGGCCGGCTACGAGATCATGAACGAGCCGTGGGCCGGCTCGTCGTGGCTGGGCAGCCTGCTCGGCAACTCGCACTTCGACAACCAGTCGCTGACGCCGTTCTACGACCAGGTGATCTCGGCGATCCGGTCGGTCGATCCGAACACCACGGTGTACTACGAGCCGAACGTGCTGTTCGGCAATGCCACCGCGGGAATCAACATGGGCGGGGTCGACGACGACAACGCCGTGTTCTCGTTCCATGACTACTGCATCTTCGACGCCCTGGGCGCTGGCAGTTCCGCCGGTTGCTCGCTCTGGGACGGGATGATGATGGAGAACGCCCAGCGCTACGTCGACCGCTACGGCGTTCCGGGCGTGGTCACCGAGTTCGGCGCCACCGGCAACACCGACACCATCGCCAGCCAGCTGAACTCGATCAACCCGCACAAGTTCGGCTGGCTGTACTGGGGCTACAACGACACGGGCTCGCTGGTGCACGACCCCAGCGTGCCGCCGACCGGCGACAACGTGAACGAGGCCATTGTGGCGACGCTGGCCCAGCCCTACCCCCAGGTGATCGCCGGAATCCCGAACAGCTGGTCGTTCGAGAACGGGGTCTTCTCCTTCAGCTACTCCACGGCGATGGCTGGTGGCGGGGGCAGCTTCGACGCCGGGTCGGAGACCCGGATCTCGATCCCGGACATCCAGTTCCCGGACGGCTACCAGGTGAGCGTCACCGGCGGGCAGGTCGTCTCGGCGGACAACGCCTCGGTGTTGGTCATCGAATCCAACGCCGGCGCCGGCACCATCACCGTCACGGTGACCCGGGCCGCGGGCTGAGGCCTGCGCGGGCCGCCGTAGCGGTCAGCGCAGCCACCCCAGCTTGTCGGCGAACAGTGCGTACCCGACGAAGGCCACGGTGTCGATCAGGCCGTGCGCCAGGATCAGCGGCCACAGCCGCCTGCTGCGCTGCCAGGTATAGCCGAACACCAGGCCCATCGCGATGTTGCCGAGGCCGGCTCCGAAGCCTTGATAGAGGTGGTAGGCGCCGCGCAGCAGGGCTGAACAGGCCAGCGCCACCCGCGGCGACACCCCCAGCTGGGGTAGCCGGGTCAGCAGGTAGCCGACCACGATCACTTCCTCGGCGAACCCGTTGGCGAACGCGATCACGATCAGCATCGGAGCGCGCCACCAGGTGTCGTTGATCGCGGCGGGAATGACGTCGGCATTGAGGCCCAGGGTTCGCGCCAGCACATACAGGCCCAGGCCGGGCAGCCCGATCAGGGCGGCCAGGCCGAGTGCGCCGGCCAGGTCGGTTCGGCGGGGTCGCCCATACAGCCCGATGCGGGCGGGTCCGAAACCGCTGCGCCACAGCAGGTACAACGCCAGTGCGCCCCAGGCGATCAGTTGCACCGCCCAGGCGGCGTTGAGACCGAGGTCGATCAGGTCGAAATAAGACCGGCGAGGGTTGAGGGCGATCCGCTGGGCGCTGAGGTCGCGCAGCACCGCGTCGGCGAGCTGCAGAATCGCGGTGACGGCGCTCAGGCCGTAAGTGACCGCCAGAACCAGGATGATCTCCAGGCGCAGCGCGTGTCGCGGGTTCTGGCGCTCGGTCACCTCGTCACGGTAGCGACCTGCTACTGCTCCTGACGCCGGGCCTGCAGCCCGTTGAGAAATGGGCAACCCATCAGTGCGCGTACCGCCCGGTTCAGACTCAGCACATCGTTTACTGGCTGCGGGAAGCTCAGGCGCACGTCGCGGTCACCGTCGGGTGCTTCCACCCGCAACCACATGCCGTAGCGATCCACGGCAAGCGGGCGAGCCTGTCCGCGGCGCAGCTGCGGCGGCAGCTTCGCGGCGGCGAGCCGGGCGACCATATCGGGGTGCGCCGAGTCGAGGTGCTGTAGCCAATGCGCCTCGATTGCGCAGAACGGGTCGGGTCGGGCTGCCAGCAGCTCGTGCACGTCGACCGCTTCGGCTCCGGTGGCGTCGGCCAGCACCGCCGACTCGGGCGTCAGCCGTAGCAGCGCGTAGTCGACGTCGGCGTCGCTGCCCTCCGGTGCAGCCATATCGCGGGAGTGCGACGCCGAGCGCGGCGAGACGACCTGGAGCAGAGCAGGGTTGGGGTCCACCGCCGCGATCCGGTCCAGAAGTATCGGGATCTCGCGGTCGGGCACCGGGCGCAACAGCCCCCGGATCCACGCCAGCGCACGCACGCGTTCGCGCAGCCGCAACGGTGCGTGATCGGTCAGCTCGAGCATCGCCTGCACCCCGGAGTCGGCCGCGGCCTGCGCGACCGGGTCTTCGACGGGAACCGCGACCACCAGAGATCCGTCCCGCAGCAGGTGGCAGACCGGTGCGTTGACCGGGGCGGCGTCGGCGGCGTCGGCGATCGCTAGGAGGGCTTGACCGCGGATGCAGGCGCTGCGAATCCGCTCGGCGGACGTCGGGACGGGTGCTGCTGTAGTCGTGGCCATCGATCACCTTTCGAAGTGAGGTAAGCCTAACTTAATTAATGACTCGGGTGGACGCAACAGGAATTGCGGAATCACCGCCCGCTCGTGCCGCCGGTGAGCGCGCTGTCGGGCCGCGGCCGATAGGGTTGTCCGGTGACCCGCATCAGCTATCTCGGCCCGGCGGGGACCTTCACCGAAGCGGCGCTGCTCGCGTTGAACGGCGCCGGACGGGTTCCCGGCTGTGACGTTCAGGACCTTCAACCGGTGCCGGCCGAGAGCACGCCGGCAGCACTCGAGGCGGTACGCACCGGCGCGGCCGACTACGCGTGTGTGCCGATCGAGAACTCGATCGAGGGCGGGGTGACACCCACTCTGGACGGACTCGCGGTCGGGTCGCCGCTGCAGATATTCGCCGAAACCGCCCTGGACGTCTCGTTCTCGATCGTCGTCGCGCCGGGTCGCGGTGAGGCGGCAATTCGCACTGTGGCCGCCCACCCGGTGGCGGGCGCACAGGTGCGGCGCTGGCTGGCCGAGCACCTGCCCGGGGCCCACACCGTGCCGGCCAACTCCAATGCCGCTGCGGCACAGCAGGTCTACGACGGTGAGGTGGACGCCGGCGTGAGCACGGCGCTAGCTGCCCAGCAGCGCGGGTTGGTTGCGCTGGCCGAGGGTGTCATCGACGAACCCAATGCCCGCACGCGCTTCGTGCTGGTGGGTACCCCGGCGCCACCGACGGCCCGCACCGGCGCCGACCGGACGTCGGTAGTGTTGCGCCTCGACAACGCGCCGGGGGCCTTGGCGGCAGCACTGGCCGAGTTCGGAAGTCGCAGTATCGATCTGACTCGTATCGAGTCGCGCCCGACCCGCACCGAGCTGGGCACCTATCTGTTCTTCCTGGACTGCGTCGGACACATCGACGACGAAGCCGTCGCCGAGGCACTGCAGGCCCTGCGACGCAGCTGCGCCGACGTCCGCTACCTGGGCTCCTGGCCTATCGAGCCCGCAGGTCGATGCGGGGTGGTGTCATGAGCGGGCGGCTGGTGTTGCTGCGCCACGGCCAGTCTTACGGCAACGTCGACCGTCGACTCGACACCCGCCCGCCGGGATCGGAGCTGACCCCGCTGGGCCGCGACCAAGCCAGGGCTTTCGCCGCCGAAGGCATCCACCGTCCAATGCTGGTCGCCCACTCGGTGGCTACCCGCGCGGTTCAGACCGCTGCCGAGATCAGCGGCCGGCTCGGCCTGACCGCCCGCGCCCTGGAAGGCATTCACGAGGTGCAGGCCGGCTCGCTGGAGAACCGCAGCGACGACGATGCGATCGCCGAGTTCAACGCGATCTATCAGCGATGGCACTCCGGCGAGCCAGGAGTCGCATTGCCCGGCGGAGAATCGGCCGAACAGGTGCTCGATCGCTACCTGCCGGTCGTCACCGACCTGCGGCTGCGTTACCTCGACGACGACGACTGGACCGGGGACATCGTCGTGGTCAGCCATGGCGCGGCGATCCGGCTGGCGGCGGCGACGCTGGCGGGTGTGGACGGCAGTTTCGTGCTGGACAACCATCTGGAGAACGCCACTGCCGTGGTGCTGGCCCCGATCACCGACGGCCGATGGAGCTGCGTGCAGTGGGGCTCGCTGACGCCGCCGTTCTATCCCGAACCGCACCCGGACCCGGTCGGCGACGCGTTGCGGTCCGACACCGACCCGATGGGCTAGGCGATCGCAAGCGCGGCGGAGCTTGCGAAGCCGGGCGCTGCGGGTCGCCGCGTCGGGTCAGACCGCCAGCGCGTACACCTGCGCGCAGCGGCACCCGACCGCTTCGCAATCCAGGGCGAATGAGTGCGGCAGCACCTCGCCGGGGCAGCCGTCCTCGGTGCACTCCGTGGCCTGCTGTACGTGGTGGATGAGTGTGCCGTGGCAGTGCTCCAGCCCCGCCCGGCAGTCTCGGCAGTGGTCATCCATGGATCGTTCATAGCACCGAGCGCCGACAAGGTGGATCCGGCGCGCCGCGTCGGGTGCCATCAGCTCCAGCCCAGTTCGTGCAACCGGTCGTCGTCGATACCGAAGTGATGGGCGATCTCGTGGATCACCGTGATCCGGACCTCGTCGACCACCTCGTCGTCGGACTCGCACATCTCCAGCAGCGCTTCTCGGTAGATGGTGATGGTGTCCGGCAACGACCCGGCATAGCTCGAATCGCGCTCGGTCAGCGCCACCCCTTCATAGAGGCCGAGCAGGTCGGGTTCCTCGGCGTTGCGGTCGGCCACCAGGATCACGACGTTGTCGAAGGCGGCAGCCAGCTCGGGCGGAATCAGGTCCAGCGCGTCGGACACGAGGTCGTCGAACCGGCGCGGGTCCATCTGGACACTCACCGCGGCTGGCTACCGGTGGGCAGTTGGTTCAGCCGCTCCGCGGGGATCGACGGCGGCGGGATCGGGGGCTGGCCGTTGATGAGCAGCGATCCGCGGGCACTGTTGATCAGCGCCGCCCAGCCGCCGTTGCCCAGAGTGGCGCCGAGGCTACAGGCCACCTCGCGGCTGCCCGCCGACCAGCTGGGCAGGGAGACCGTGGCGTAGGTCAACGTCAGCGTCGTGTCGCGCAGCTGCACCGGATCCAGGTAGGCGTCGGTGAGCCGGGTGCAGGACTCCTTGATGAACGCATCCTGCTCGGGCTCCGGCGGTAATGCGTCGGGGAACCGTTCGGCCAGGTTGACCGTGCCGGTGACTTCCTTGGTATGCGGTGCCGCGCAGTCGACCGGAACGTCGTTGGGCTGGTTGGTGGCCGGATCGATGCCCAGGCAGGTGCCGGGCGGCCAGACCTTGGACTGGTCGATGTCGGCGATCTTGCCGACGAACGCGGTCTGCTGGCCGCCCACGCCCGGCAGTTGCAGGCCACACAACATCCGGCGCTCACCGTGCTGGCGCCACGCGCGTTCGCCGGCCCACAGCATGCTGGCCACGAACTTGCTGTGCGGGTCGAACTTGGCGCCGAGATAGCGGCGCACCGACGACTCGCATTGTTCCTGGGTGATCTGCTCGATGCGGGCCATCGACGGCGGCGGGGCATCGGGACCGTATTCGGCGCCCGGGAACATCTTCATGTCCACCGGGCCGGCCACCTCGAACTTGTGCTCGTCGGCGCAGCTGACGATCGTCGCCCCGTCCAAGTCGTTCTCCGGCCAGTTCAGGCAGTCGCCGGCGACAGCGTGGTCGATCGCCTCGTTGCCCTTGACCGTGCCCAGCCCCAGTCCCGGACCGGCGCCTTTGCCGCCCGCGCCCGGTGCCGGCTCGGCGTTCAGATGGCCCAGCAACCCGCCGGGGCCCTCGCCGAGGACGGGCACCACGGTGATCAGGCCGGCAATCAGCAGCCCGCCCAGCGCGGTCAGCAACAGGGCGCGGCGCGTCGGGGCGGCCTGGAGCGTGCGTCGCCAAGACACCCGCTTGGCGGGTGGATTCTCCTGGTCGGCTGCCTCTGACATCGCGTCCATTCTGACAGGCAGCCGCGAGCGCGTGACAAATGATGCGAAAGTGATGCAGCCGGCCAGGTTGTAGGGTTTTGCCGTGATCGACCTGAAGCTGCTGCGTGAAGATCCCGACCGTGTCCGCCGCTCCCAGGTGGGTCGCGGCGAGGACCCGGCCCTGGTGGACGCCCTGCTGGCCGCCGACACCGCACGTCGCGCCGCCATCGCGGCCGCGGACTCGATGCGAGCCGAACAGAAGACCGCCAGCCGGTCGGTCGGAGCGGCCTCACCCGAGGAGCGCCCCGCCCTGCTGGCGCGGGCCAAGGAGCTGGCCGAGCAGGTCAAGGCCGCCGAGACCGCCCAAGGAGCGGCCGAGACGGCGTTCACGGCCGCGCACATGGCGATCGCCAACGTGGTGATCGACGGAGTGCCCCCGGGTGGTGAAGACGACTTTGCGGTGCTCGACGTGGTCGGTGAGCCACCGGCCATCGAGAACCCGCGGGACCATCTCGAGCTCGGTGAGGCGCTGGGCCTGATCGACATGGGCCGCGGAGCCAAGGTCTCCGGTTCGCGGTTCTACTTCCTGACCGGTCGCGGCGCGCTGCTGCAGCTGGGTCTGTTGCAGCTGGCCGTGCGGCTGGCCGTCGACAACGGGTTCACCCCGATGATCACCCCGTCGCTGGTTCGCCCCGAAGTCATGTCCGGCACCGGATTCCTGGGTGCGCACGCCGACGAGGTTTATCGACTCGAAGCCGACGACCTATATCTGGTGGGCACCTCCGAGGTGCCGCTGGCGGGCTACCACTCCGACGAGATTCTCGACCTGTCGGGCGGACCGCTGCGCTACGCCGGTTGGTCGTCGTGTTTCCGCCGGGAGGCCGGCAGCTACGGCAAGGACACCCGCGGCATCATCCGGGTGCACCAGTTCGACAAGGTCGAGGGGTTCGTCTACTGCCGGCCCGAGGACGCCGAAGCCGAACACGACCGACTGCTCGGCTGGCAGCGCGAGATGCTGGCCCGTATCGAGGTGCCCTACCGGGTGATCGACGTCGCCGCGGGCGATCTCGGGTCCTCGGCGGCCCGCAAATTCGACTGTGAAGCGTGGGTGCCCTCCCAAGGCACCTACCGGGAGCTGACGTCGACGTCGAACTGCACCACCTTCCAGGCCCGCAGGCTGGCGACGCGTTACCGCGACGAGAACGGCAAGCCGCAGACCGCGGCCACCCTCAACGGCACCCTGGCCACCACCCGGTGGCTGGTGGCGATCCTGGAGAACCACCAGCAGCCCGACGGCAGCGTCCGGGTGCCGCAGGCGCTGGTGCCCTACGTCGGCGTGGACGTGCTGGAGCCCGCCGCCTCCTGATCCGCGGCCGCGTCAGGCGGCGAAGAGCCGCCGCGAGCAGTCCAGCAGCATCCGGTGCAGTTCCTCGTTGGGAATGTCCGAAACCACGGGATCGGCTGCTGCGCCGAGAATTCCGGGCACCAGGACAGCGATCGCGATGAGTGTGGCGGGGTCGGGCTGTGGTCCCGCCAGGATGGACTGCAACCGGCGCGAGGCGTCCCGGAATTCTCCGATGGCCTCGACGACCCCCACCACAGCGGGATCGGTGTGGACCAGGGCCGTGGTGCGCCGGTGGCGGACCGCCAGTTCGATGATGCCGCTGATAGTGGCCTCGCGCTGGACCTCGCGGGAGCCGATGGCCTCGGCGATGGTGACCACCCGGGCGATGTCCTCGAACACCGGACGGAACACCGCAACGACGATGTCGTCTTTGCAGTGGAATTGGTAGTACACCGCCGATTTATTGACACCCAATCGGTCGGCGATCATCTGCAGCGATGTGCCGCTCACCCCATGCTCGGCGAACAGCCCTTGCGCGGCCTCTAATACGCGCTCCCGCGCGAAACCCCGCGGCGCCACCGTCTTCGCCACTCCCATGCCTCCCTGCTCCGGTCGACCGCTCACGGGCGTGAGCCACGTCGCACAGTTTTGCTGATCGATCGCTTGATTCTACTTTACTGATCGTATAACTTGACCTTCCGTCACGCTTAACCTCAGATCTGGGCTGAAAGGGGCGTCGCTGATGCTGAACCCACAGGTGCACAGGCTTTCTCGGCCTGAACCGGCCACGTCCGGCGCTGGCCAGATGTCCCCGGGCGTCACCGCGTATGTGGTTGACGCGCCGGAGATCGTGGCCGGCGACCACCCGTTGTTCGATGCGATCGCCGAACTGGGTGCCACGGCGAATCGGTTCGCGGCCGACACCCACGTCCTAGTGGTGGTCACCAAGGCCACCGCCACGACTGGGTCTGTTCGATGAAGGCGCTGCGGCGGGCGTGGATGCCGCTGCTCATCGTGGTGGTGGTGGCGCTCGGGACGCTGACCGTCTTGCGGGTACGCACCTACTTCGGGGGCGACAACTCCCGCCTGATCAGCACCAAGGTCGACGACACTAAGCCGTACAACCCGAAGGTCGTCACCTATGAGGTCTTCGGTGAACCCGGCGCGACTGCCGACATCAGCTACCTCGACCTCGACAGCAAACCGCAGCGTGTCGACGCCGCGACGCTGCCCTGGTCGGTGACCCTGAGCACCACGTTGTCGGCGGTATCGCCGAACCTCTACGCCCAGGGCAAAGGCTCCACCCTGGGTTGTCGCATCAGCATCGACAACGAGCTCAAAGACGAGAGAACCGCCACCGGCGTCAGCGCCCTGACCTTCTGCTTGGTGAAATCTGCATGAGCACTTCCACGCACAACTTCCCCCCCGAGTCGCCGACCGAGGTCATCCCCGCTGTCGCTGACCACGCCAAGCCCGGCCGGATTGCCAAATGGATTCGGCGGCTGGCTATTCCGATCATGCTCGGCTGGATCGCGATCATCGTCCTGGCGAACGTGACCGTTCCCCAGCTGGAGAAGGTCGCCGAGATGGCCGCGGTCCAGATGACCCCGGACGAGGCACCGTCGATGATCGCGGTCAAACGTCAGGGCGAGGTGTTCAAGGAGTTCACCTCCAACAGCTCGGTCATGCTGGTCCTCGAGGGCGACGAGCCGCTGGGCGCCGACGCCCACCACTACTACGACCAGATCATCGACAAACTGAAGGCCGACACCACCCACGTCGAACACATCCAGGACTTCTGGGGTGATCGCCTGACCGCCGCGGGAGCCCAGAGCCCAGACGGCAAAGCCGCATACGTGCAGATCTATACCGCGGGTAACCAGGGCGAGGCGCTGGCCAACGAATCGGTCAAAGCGGTCAACCAAGTAGTCGACAGTGTCACCGCGCCACCGGGAGTGAAGGCGTATGTGACCGGCGGCGCGGCGCTGGCAGCTGATCAGGACAAGGCCGGCACCCGCAGCATGCACGTGATCGAGTCGCTGACCTTCGTGGTCATCATCACCATGATGCTGGCGGTCTACCGATCCATCACCACCGTGGCGCTGGCGCTGGCGATGGTGGTGACCGGCCTGGCGTCGGCCCGGGGCATCGTGGCATTCCTGGGCTATCACGGGCTGATCGGGCTTTCGCCGTTCGCCACCAGCCTGTTGGTGACGCTGGCGATCGCGGCAGCCACCGACTACGCGATCTTCCTGATCGGCCGATATCAAGAAGCCCGCAGCGCCGGTGAAGACCGGGAACAGGCGTACTACACCATGTTTCGCAGCACCGCCCATGTGGTGCTCGGCTCGGGCATGACCATTGCGGGCGCCACCTTGTGCCTGCACTTCACCCGGCTGCCCTACTTCCAGTCGCTGGGGATTCCGCTGGGGATCGGCATGACGGTCGTGGTCATCACCTCGCTGACGATGGGGTCGGCCGTCATCGCGGTGGCCGGTCGGTTCGGCTCCCTGCTGGAGCCCAAGCGGGCCAACCGGGGGCGCGGCTGGCGGAAGATCGGCGCGGCGGTAAGCCGTTGGCCGGGGCCGATTCTGATCGCCGCCACCGCAGCAGCCATGGTCGGTATCCTCGCGCTGCCCGGGTACAAGCCCGGCTACAACGACCGCGCCTACATGCCCGCGGATCTACCGGCCAATCAGGGCTTCCTGGCCTCCGATCGGCACTTTCCGTCCGCGCGGATGAACCCCGAGATGCTCATGATTGAAACAGACCATGACATCCGAAACTCGGCGGACTTTCTGGTGATCGAGCGAATCGCCAAGCGAGTCACCGGGGTAGAGGGAGTGTCCCGGGTCATGTCCATCACCCGGCCACAGGGCATTCCGATGGAGCACTCCACCTTCGGCTACATGCTCGGCATGCAGGCTGTCAGCCAGGACATGACCCGCAAGTTCAACGATGACCGCACCGCCGAGATGTTGGCCCAGGCCGAGGAGATGCAGGTCAACATCGACACCATGACAAAGATGATCGAGCTCATGGAGGAGATGAACGCCACCATGGGCCGCATGGTGGGCAAGATGCACCTGATGGTCGGCGACATCGAAGAGCTACGCGACAAGATCGCCAACTTCGACGACTTCTTCCGGCCGATGCGCAGCTACTTCTACTGGGAACCACACTGTTTCGACATTCCGGTCTGCCACGCGCTGCGGTCGGTCTTCGACGCCATGGACGGCGTGGACACCATGACCGACAACTTCAAGCAGATCGTCCCGGACATGGACGCGATGGCCGCGCAGCTGCCGCAGATGCTCACGCTGATGCCGCCGATGATCCAGATGATGAAGAACACCAAGGCCATGATGCTGACCATGTACGCCACCCAGAGCGGACTGGCCAAGCAGGCGCAGGAAGCCCAGGGGGATCCCGCGGCGATGGGGGAGGCCTTCGACAAGGCCCGCAACGACGACTCGTTCTATCTGCCGCCGGAGATCTTCGACAACGCCGAGTTCCAGCGCGGCATGAAGAGTTTCGTCTCGCCCGACGGGCATGCCGTGCGGTTCATCGTCAACCACGAGGGCGATCCACTGAGCGCAGAGGGCATCAAGCACATCGATGCGATCAAGCTTGCCGCCAAGGAAGCCATGAAGACCACCCCGTGGGAGGGCTCGAAGATCTACGTCGGTGGGACCGCCGCGATGTTCAAGGACATGCAGGAGGGTTCCAACTACGACCTGATGATCGCCGGCGTCGCGGCGCTGTGCCTGATCTTCATCATCATGCTGGTGATCACCCGCGCCGTGGTTGCCGCGCTGGTGATCGTGGGCACCGTGGTGGTGTCACTGGGCAGCGCCTTCGGACTGTCGGTGTTGCTGTGGCAGAACATCATCGGTCTGCAGGTGCACTGGATGGTGATGGCGATGGCGGTGATCATCCTGTTGGCGGTGGGTGCCGACTACAACCTGCTGCTGGTTTCTCGCCTACGAGAGGAGATCCACGCCGGGCTGCATACCGGCATGATCCGGGCGATGGGCGGCAGCGGGTCGGTGGTCACCGCCGCGGGACTGGTGTTCGCCTTCACGATGATGACGATGGCGATCAGTGAACTGCGTGTGATCGGACAGGTCGGCACCACAATCGGTTTGGGGCTACTGCTCGACACCCTGATCATCCGCTCGTTCATGACGCCGTCGATCGCGACGCTGCTCGGCAAATGGTTCTGGTGGCCGCAGGTACCACGGCTGCGGCCCAAGCCCTCTCCCTGGCCGGCGCCGTTGCAGCGCAACCCGAGCGACGAGCTCGTGGAGTCCAGCGGTGGAGCGCATCGGGGAGGTTGGTGATGAGGTACGGAGTCGTGGTGTTGGCAGGTGTGTCGGCGGCGATCTTTCTCGCGGCACCGGCGCACGCCGATGTCGACACCGATTTCGCCGGCCGGTTGCACGGCTACGGGATCTACGGGGCGCGTGACTACAACGCCTGGATCGGCAAGCTCACCTGCAAACGCTTGGCCAACAACGTCGACCACGACGCCTTCGAGTCGGCGTCCTTCGTCGCCAAGAACGTCAAAGGTGCTGGCTCCCAGCAGGCCTGGCAGTTTGTGGGCACGGCGCTGAGCACCTACTGCCCCGACAAGTTGATCGTTCTGGAACAGGCTGGAGTTACCCGATGAAGCGCAACCCGTGGCACAACGCGATGTGGGTTTCCGCTGGGCTGCTGCTGCTGGCCGGTATCGCCGCGGCGGGGAACGCGTCGGCGGATGCGACGGAGAACTTCCCGATTCCCAACCGGATGCTGCACACCAGCTGTACCGCCGAGCAGATCATGGCGGCCGCCCGCGATGTCGCGCCGGTTTACTACGAGCGCTACATGATCGACTACAACAACAAGTCTCCGCAGGTACATGAGGCGGTACAGGACCGGATTCACTGGTTCTACTCCATGGATTACTCGGGCCGGCGCGCCTACTCGGAGAACCTGGCCGCCGATATCTACTACGAGAAGCTCGCTTTCGCGTGGCCGAACTGGGCCAAGCTGTTCTTCAACAACCACGGCGTCGCTGCCCGGACCACCGACGTGTGCGAGCAGTACCCCGCTGCCGACATGGGCGTGTGGAACTGGACCTGACTCGCTAGGTCAGCGGTTGTACCACGCCCCGTGCGATGTCCAGCAGGATCTCGTGCAGCTCCTCGTCGGCGATGTCTTCGAGCTCCGGATCGGCTGCCGCGGTGAAGGTTCCCGCCATCAGTACCGTGGTGATGACGCGGGCCGTCGCGTCCGGTTCGGGACCGTGCAGGATCGCCGCGGCGTCGTCGCCGACGGCCATAAAGTCTTCGCGGGAACGTATGGCGTGCTCCACGGCGCGGTCATAGAACAGGAAGGTGAGCCGGCGGTAACGCACCGCGAGCTCGACGACGCCGCTGACCATCACGTCCCGCTTGCCCTGCTGAGTGGGCATGGCCTGAGCGATCTTGATGACCCGGACGATGTCGTCGAACATCGGCTGCACCAGGGCGATGACGATGTCGTCTCGGGACCGGAATTGGTAGTAGACGGCCGGCTTACTCACGCCGAGCTGGTCGGCGATCATCTGCATGGACGTACCGCCCACGCTGTGCTCCACGAACAGGGCCAACGCCGCCTGCAGCACTCGCTCGCGCGCGGATCCGCGCGGTGCCACTGGCTTGGCCACGACAGTCCTCCTCCTCGACGCGGCCAGCCTATCGCGGTGCGGTTGGAGGCAGTCCTGCAATGACCCGGCTAGGCCGCAGCCTTGGCGTGCCGGTGCTGACGCTCCATGGTGGCGAAGTAGAAGGCATAGGCGAACGCGCAGCTGGTGAACAGACTCGACACGAAGTAGAGCCACGGTCGCCGTAGCCCGCGGCGATAGCCGTCGACGATGGTGAACAGCGGCAGCAGCACGACGTTGATGATCGTGTAGTCCTGGCTGGCCGAGCCGGCGGCCGGGTTGGTGAACATCAGCTGGATGTACTGCGTCCAGCTGCCCGGCCCCCAAATCGGATTGTGGTTGGGGCCGTGCGCGTATTCCTGGACGAACCGGATGTTGAAGTACCAACCCAACCCGATCGAAGCGATACCGATCGCGTAGTACACGATCTCCAGAAGTGAGAAAGCGACACCCCCAGCGGGTTTCGCGAAGACCGCGCGGTTGGACGCCACGATCCACCAGATAGTCGCCAGGCCGAGCACTGCATGCACGATGAGCGAGATCATGCGGTCAGTCTCACCATGCGCCGCGAGTTTTGTCAATATTGCCATTCTGGCCGGCCGTGCCGCTGAGGTACCTTTACGCGCATGCCACGAGCCCCGCAGACCGCGCGCAGCGAACGCACCCGCGAAGCGTTGCGGCAGGCCGCGCTGGTCCGCTTCCTGGCGCAGGGGGTGGAGGACACCTCGGCTGAGCAGATCGCCTCCGACGCCGGGGTGTCGCTGCGGACGTTCTATCGGCACTTCACTTCCAAGCACGACCTGCTGTTCGCCGACTACGACGCCGGACTGCAGTGGTTCCGCAGGGCCCTGGCTGAGCGCCCGCCCGCCGAGCCGATGATCGAGGCGGTTCAGGCGGCGATCTTTGCGTTTCCCTACGACGTCGAGGCGGTGACCCGCATCGCCGCGCTGCGCGAGGAGGAACTCGATCCCGAGCGCATCGTGCGCCACATCCGGCAGGTGGAGACCGATTTCGGCGACGCGGTGGCCGAGCGGCTGCGGGCCACCGCGAGGCGTGGGTCAAGTGACCCGCTGCGGGTCGCGGTGACGGCCCGCTGTATTGCGGCCGCCGTGTTCGCCGCGATGGAGGTCTGGATGCTGGGTGCGGACCGCTCACTGGCCGAGTTGGCCCGGATGTGCCGTGCCGCGCTGGACTCGCTGGGCGATCTCTAGTTACGTCAATATTGACAAAACTATCCACTCGTGCCAGCGTTCCTCCGAAAGCGGGAAGGGGCGATGAATGACCGATTACGACGCGATCGTCATTGGCGCCGGACATAACGGCCTGGCCGCGGCGCTCATCCTGCAGCGCGCCGGACTGCGCACACTGTGCCTGGAGGCCGGGCGCTACGCCGGCGGGATGGCCTCCACGGTGGAGCTGTTCGACGGCTATCGGTTCGAGATCGCCGGCTCGGTGCAGTTCCCGACGTCGGCCGCGGTCAGCGCCGAGCTGGGCCTCGACGGACTGGAGAGCATCGACCTCGAGGTCATGTCGGTGGCGATGCGTGGCGTCGGCGACGACCCGCTGATCCAGTACACCGACCCGATGAAGCTGTTCACCCACCTCAGCGAGGTGCACGGCGCCGAGGCGGTCAACGGCATGGCCGGGCTGCTGGCCTGGAGTCAGGCGCCCACCCGGGCGCTGGGTCGCTTCGAGGCGGGGCGGCCGCCGAAATCGCTCGACGAGATGTATGCCTGCGCCGCAAATGAATTCGAGCGCTCGGCCATCGACGACATGCTGTTCGGTTCGGTCACCGACGTGCTGGACCGTTACCTGCCCGACCGGGAGAAGCACGCGGCGCTGCGCGGCTCCTTCACGGTGCTGGCCGTCAACACCCTTTACCGCGGGCCCGCCACGCCCGGCAGTGCCGCGGCACTGGCCTACGGCCTGGGTGTGCCCGACGAGAACACCGTGCTGATGAAGAAGCTGCGCGGCGGAATCGGCGCGCTCACCGGGCACCTGTGCGACACCTTCACCGGCTTGGGTGGGGAGCTGCGGCTGCGCACCGCGGTCGCGGAGATCCTGGTCGCCGGTGGGGCGGTCAGCGGCGTGCGCACCGAGTCCGGTGACACCGTGAGCGCACCGGTAGTGGTGTCGGCGATCGCACCCGACGCGACCGTCACCGGACTGCTTGACCCGGCTGCGGTTCCAGACGACGTCCGCGCCCGCTACGCCCGCACCGACCATCGCGGCAGCTATCTGCAGATGCATTTCGCGCTGGACGAGGCCCCGGTGTTCGCTACGCCCTACGAGGCGCTCAATGACCCCGCCATGCAGGCCTCGTTGGGAATCTTCTGCACGCCTGAGGAGGTGCAGCAGCAGTGGGAGGATGCGCGCCGCGGCATCGTCCCGGCCGATCCGACCGTGGTGCTGCAGATCCCGTCGCTGCACGATCCCGAGCTGGCACCGCCGGGCAAGCACGCCGCGTCGGCGTTCGCGCTGTGGTTCCCCATCGAAGGAGACGGCAACTACGGCGAGATGAAGGTCGAGATGGGGCAGCGGGTGATCGACAAGATCACCAGGCTGGCACCAAATTTCGAGCGCAGCATCACTCGGCACACCACCTTCACCCCGCGTCATATGGGAACCATGTTCGGTGCGCCCGGCGGCGACTACTGCCACGGCTTGCTCAATCCGGATCAGATCGGCCCGAACCGGCCCGGGCCGCGGGGCTTTCTCGGCCAGCCGTTACCGGTGGCAGGACTGTATCTGGGAAGCGCGGGTTGTCATGGCGGGCCGGGGATCACGTTCATTCCCGGCTACAACGCCGCACACCAGGTGCTGGCCGACCGCTGAAGGACGCCGAGCGTGTAACCAGCGCGAAAAATCGCACTGAAATTCGCGCTGAGCGCACGTTGGGCAAGTTAGCCCGGATTGGCCAGGTCTGGATCGAGGCTTAGATCGGCATAGGTGAACAGGAGAGTTGCCCGTCTTTGCGCGACATCGAGGGGGAGCATGGACACGCCACCACGTCTAGTCGCTCAAAGGCGGGCAACTGTCGTTATGGGGTCCGCCGGGTATCCCTTTGGGTCCGGCCGGGATTAGCCCGCCAGCAGCTCGTCGAGCAGTGCCCGGAACCTGTCCGGATCCGCCGGGGTGAACGCCGGATGTGGCCACGGATCACCGTGCAGCTCCAGGGTGATCAGGGTGGACCGCGTCGGGCGCTTGATGTCCAGCGGCAGCCAGCGCCGCAGATCCGAGCTGCCCCAGATCCGGAATCGGTGGGTCAGCATGCCCAGCGGCTCCGCGCGGTAACCGCGGATCGCCGACAGCGGGATCACCTTCGCCGTACCGGAAGGGAAGTGGTAGCGGCGCAACGTGATCGCCCGGCGATCCAGAACGACTAGCCCATCATCGTAGGAGCCGTAGGAGTCGCTGGTCACAGCTTCTCGCAACGCAGTTCGTGGCCCTTGGCGGTCAGGCAGCGACCGGACTTGAGATCCCATTCCCAACCGTGCTGATTGCAGGTGAGAATGTCGCCCTCGACCACCCCGAACTTCGACAGGTCGGCCTTCATGTGCGGGCAGCGACGCTGAACCTGCCAGTCGCCCAGTGTGACGCTTGCCGAGTCGTCGTGGCTTTCGCCGAACCAGCCTTCGGCGTAGACGATCCGGTCCTCGGTGAGGCACTTGAAGAAGGTGTAGAGGTACTCGTTGTAGCCGCCGACCCGCCAAGCCCTGAATCGGGTGGACAGGAAGATGGTGTTGACCCAGTCCGGTTCGCCATCGCGCAGCACGGTGCGCACCAGTTCAGGTGGGATGCCGAAGCCGTAGCGGAACTTCTCGCCGGGAATCGGCTCGCGCACCATGCGTTTGGGGAAGTCCAGCACCACCGTCTCGGTATGGCCTTCCCCGTCCAGCACCAGCTCGACCGGATAGCCGATGCCGTCGCAGATCTCGTTGCTGCGGGCCATGATCGGCTCGAACAGGGCGCGCAGCTGATCGAGCATCGCCGGGCCTGCCGCCGGCGCCCAGGAGGCCTTCTCGGCGGCCAGCACCGGCGCCATCCGATCGGCGTAGGCGGCGATGTAGTCCGCTTTGCCGGTGGTGAAGATGGCCTCGACGTCGGCTTCGTCCAGCGGGTGGATCAGCGAATCCAGTTGCGCTCCAGTGAAGCTCGCGGTGCTCCCCGGGATCATCAACAATCCGCCGTCGTGACCGTTGCGGCGCAACTGGTCGAGGAACACCATCTCGTCGGGGAAGATGTTGGCCGGATCGCCGTGGTCGTCGTTGAGGTAACGCAGCTCGGAATCCAGGAAACAGGGCGGACCCGCCGATGGCACCACCCAGGTCGCCCCGACGTGGGCGATGTACTGGCGGGCGCGGTCCATCTGCCGCTGGCGCTTCTGGGTTCCGAACGCCTCCTTGGCCCGGGCCGGCATGTCATAGACCATCGGGTACCAGATCGCCCCGGAGTACTGCACTAGGTGCACGTCGATCGAGTCGAAGGCCGCCAGCACGTCCAGGTCGATCGGGCGGGAGTCGTTCATGTTGAACACGGTGGTCACGCCGTCGGAGACCACCAGCCCGGAGTCGCCGATCGGGCCGTCGGCCGGGGCGCGCAGCGCGATGATCATGACGTCCAGATCGCCCTTGGGGCCGGACACGGTGTGCCGCTGCGAATCGGCCGTCTCGAAGAACCGGTGAAAGCCCAGCTCTTCCAGTGCGCGGCGCAGATCGGGCACGGGGTAGTCGGGCAGCAGCACCACCGCGTCCTTGTTGACGTGCGCCGCCAGGTGCCGCGGGTCGAAGTGATCGTGGTGCAGGTGCGAAATGTAGAGGTAGTCGCAGTCGCCGAGGGCGTCCCAGTCCAGCGCCGAATTGTCCGGGAACGGGAACCACGAGCCGAAGTAGGCCGGATTCACCCACGGGTCGCACAGGATGCTGCCTGCGGCGGTCTCGATCCGGAAGCCGGCGTGCCCGACGCTGGTGACCTGCACTAGTTCCTACTCCCGACGCTGTAAGAGATCCCTCCCGAGCTTACCGGCGGCCGAGCCGGTGTCATCGCCTAGGCTTGGGTGCTGTGGAGGCTTGGTACGGCGGTGTCGCCGCCGCTGCGCGAACCCTGTGGCGCTATGAGGGGCTGAAGATCACCGTCACCGGCCGGGAGCACATTCCTGCCACCGGCGGTGCGGTGGTCGCGATCAACCACACCGGCTACTTCGACTTCTTGTTTGCTGGAGTGGCCTCCTACGACGCGAAACCACGTCGCTGGGTGCGCTTCATGGCGAAGAAGGAGACCTTCGACAACCGCTTCACCGGCCCGATCATGCGAGGCTGCAAGCACATCGCGGTGGATCGCAGCCAGGGCGCGGAGTCCTATGCCGCCGCGGTCTCCAAGCTGAAGGCCGGTGAACTGGTCGGGGTCTACCCGGAGGCGACCATCAGTCGCAGCTTCGAGCTCAAGGAGTTCAAAAGCGGCGCCGCGCGCATGGCGATCGAGGCACAGGTGCCGATCATCCCGCACATCGTGTGGGGCGCCCAGCGGCTGTGGACCAAGGACCACCCAAAGCAGCTGGGCCGCACCAAAGTGCCGGTCACGGTGACGATCGGTGAGCCGATACCGCCCACGCTCCCGGTCGACGAACTGCGTGCGCTGCTGCAGGCGCGGATGCAGCACCTGCTCGAGCAGGCGCAGGACTCCTATCCCGACGACCATCCCGGCGGCGCCTTCTGGGTACCGAAGAGCCTGGGTGGCAGCGCCCCCACACCTGCTGAGGCGCTCGAACTCGACGCGGCCGAAGCGGTACGCAGAGCCGAGGAGCGGTCCGCCCGTCAGAAGAAGCCGCCGAGCCCGACGGGTGCCGCGGAGTAGCCCTGACATGCAGCCGGTCTTTCGTGCGCTGGAACTCACTGCGCTGAGCGCGGTGAGAATTGCCGGAGCGCGGGTCGACTACCTCGCCCTGGAGCACATCCCGGCTGAGGGCGGCGCGGTGATCGCGATCAACCACACCGGCTACGTGGACTTCCTGCCCGCGGGGCTGGCGGCGTATCACCGCGGCCGCCGGATGCGGTTCATGATCAAAGCTGAAATGCAGCAGGTGCGGCTGGTGAATTACCTGATCCACCACACCGGCACCATCCCGGTGGACCGCGGGGCCGGCGCCGACGCCTACCAGCACGCGGTGACTGCGTTGCGTGCCGGCGAAGTGGTGGGCGTCTATCCCGAAGCCACCATCAGCCGCAGTTTCGAACTCAAGGAATTCAAATCCGGGGCGGCCCGCATGGCCCTAGAGGCGCAGGTGCCGATCGTCCCGCTGATCGTCTGGGGTGCCCACCGGCTGTGGACCAAGGATCACCCGAGGGCGCGGTTGGTGCGCAGCAACATCCCGATCACCGTCCTGGCGGGCGAACCGCTGGCCCCGTCCGGTGACGCCGCCGCGCTCAGCGCCCGACTGCGCGACCGAATGGCGCCGTTGCTGGCTCAGGTGCAGCAGGAATACCCGCACCCAGCCGGCGAGTTCTGGGTGCCCAGGCGACTCGGCGGCGGCGCGCCCACCCCCGACGAGGCTAGGGTTTTAGAAGAGCAGGAGCTGGCGGAACGGATGCGCAAGCGCGCGGGTGACCGTCGGCCCGACCCATCTGGCACGGAGCAGTAGAGCATGGCAGAACCCCTCTTCCGGGCGCTGGAGATCGTGCTCCCGCGGCTGGCGAATGCCAACGGGCCGCATGTGACCATCGACGGCCTGGAGAACATCCCCGAGCACGGCGGGGCGGTGCTCGCCGTCAACCACACCAGCTACCTGGACTGGTACCCGGCCTCGATCGCAGCCTTGCAGCGGCACCGCCGGCTGCGGTTCATGATCAAGGCCGAGATGACCGAGGTCCCGGTGGTCAACTACGTGATCAAGCACATCAAGTTGATCCCGGTCGACCGCTCCGCCGGGGCCGGCGCCTACGACGAAGCGGTGGCGCGGTTGCGGCAAGGCGAGCTGATCGGTCTGAATCCGGAGGCCACCATCAGCCGCAGCTTCGAGTTGCGGGAGTTCAAGACGGGGGCTGCCCGGATGGCCTACAGCGCGGGCGTTCCGCTCATCCCGGTCATCGTCTGGGGAATCCACCGGGTCTGGACAAAAGACCACCCGAAGCACCTGTGGCGCAACCATATTCCGGTGCTGGCGAAGATCGGCGAGCCGATGTCGGCGGCCGCCGATGTGGCGGCGACCACCACTGAGCTGAGGAACACGATGGCGGCGATGCTCGAAGCGGCGCAACTGGAGTATCCGCACCCGGCAGGGGCGTACTGGGTGCCGCGCCGGCTGGGCGGCAGCGCGCCCACCATGGCCGAGGCATTGGAGATGCGGGCAGCTGAGCTGGCCGAGCGCGATCGCAAACGTATCGAGCAGGCCCAGGGCGGACGGCGGCGGCGGATACTGGCCGAACGGAGTTCGCGTTGATGCAGCCGCACGGCGGACCGCCCGCGCTGATCGCCAGCGACGTCGACGGCACCCTGCTCGACGACACCGAGAACATCACCGCGCGGACCCGCGACGCGGTGCACGCAGCCGTGGACTCCGGCGCTCGCTTCGTACTGGCGACCGGACGCCCACCGCGGTGGATCGCGCCGGTCGTCGACGCGCTCGGGTTCGCCCCGATGGCGGTGTGCGCCAACGGTGCGGTGCTCTACGACCCCGCCACCGATCGAGTGGTCTCGGCACGCACGCACTCGGCCGACAGTCTGGTCAAGCTGGCCGAGGTCGTCGGCCGCGCCATCCCGGGGGCGGGCCTGGCCGTGGAGCGCATCGGCGAGAGCGCGCACGACGCGGCCACCCCGCAGTTCGTCAGCTCGCCGGGTTACGAACACGCCTGGCTCAACCCGGACAACACCGAGGTGTCTTTCGAGGACCTGCTGTCGCAGCCGGCGATCAAACTGTTGATCCGCAAGGCGGGGATGTCCAGTGCCGCGATGGCGGAGCAGCTGCAGGCCCACATCGGAACGGCCGCGGAGCTGACCTACTCCACCAACAACGGGCTGATCGAGGTGGTGCCGGCGGGCATCACCAAGGCCAGCGGCATCGAGGAGCTGATCGCGCCGCTGGGCATTGGCATCGAGCAGGTGGTGGCGTTCGGGGATATGCCCAACGACCTGCCGATGCTGGTGCGTGCGGGACACGGAGTGGCGATGGGCAACGCCCACCCCGACGTGCTGGCGGCGGCCGCTGAGATCACCACCCCCAACACCGACGACGGCCTGGCGCGGGTGTTGGAGCGGATCTTCCTGCGCTGACTCTGCAGGGTTAGCTGACGCCGAACGGGTCGATCACCCGCGAGAAGCGCTCGAGCTGCACCGGCGGGCCCTCCGGGGGCGGCGGGGGCAGCTCCTCGGCATTGCCGTCGACGACTAGTTCAGGGTGCCGTGCTGGAAGTTCTGGCCCACCCACTCCGGTTCGGCGAGCTCGGCGCTGGTCGGCAGCCCGAGCACGCCACGCTCGTAACCCAGCGAGGCCCAGGCGTCATAGATGGCCCCGGTGATCGGCTGCGCGCCGGTCTCCGGCGACCAGTACACCGCGCCGTGCTCGAAGGTGGCGTACTTGGTGGACCCCTCGCCAATCGCCTCCGGCGACGTCGGGGCACCGAGCATGCCCTCCGCACCGCCCAGTTCCATCCAGCGGGTGTGAATGGCGCCGCCCTCCATCACCCGGGCGAGGTCTTCGGGCCCGGGCGGTTCGTTGAACCGGGCGGCGATCTCCCGAATCTCGTTGAGTGCGACGTAGCCCTGCTCGCCGGGGCACTCGGTCGCGTCGAGGTCGCGGTGACCGATGATCGAGGGCAGCATCAGCGACGCACCGCGCGGAAAGTGGGTGAACGAGCCGCCGGCGGAGACCAGCTGGGTGGTACCGCGCGGATCGGTGCGGTCCAGGCCCAACCGCCAGCCCAACAACCGGCCGACCGTCTCGAGTTGGATCGGCGGGGGAGGCGCGTCGTCGAAGGTGCCGATCATCGACACCCCCCAGGTATTGCTGTTGAACCCGCCCGCGTGGCTGCCCATGATGCCCCGGGTCAGGCCGCCGGCCCGGCCCTCGAAAACCTGGCCGTACTTGTCCACCAGCGCGTTGTAGCCGATGTCGCACCAGCCCAGGGTGCGGGTGTGATAGGCGTAGATCGCCCGGATGATCTCCGCGGAGTCTTCGGGGGCGTAGTCGTTGGACCCTGCGGTGTGGTGCACCACGGCCGCGTGGACCGGGCCGCTCTCTACGGGCTTTCCGCACCGGCCGTAGGCGCCCGCGCCCCAGTGGCTGCGCGGAATGATGTTGGGGGGCTGGCCCGGCCCCAGCACTGCCTTGGGCGGTTGCCACTGCGCGTCGGCCGGGGCCTTGGGCGGCGTGATCAACACCGCGGAGACGTTCTGGGCGAACGGTTGTGCGGCGGTGGCCGGCACATAACCGAGATCGCCCGGGGCGCTGTTCTTAGGGGTCGGCTCCGACTTGGCGGAGGACCCCTTGGTGGTGGTCGGCCCTTTGGGCTTGACCTTGGGCTTGGGTTGAGCCGGATCGCCGGGAGTGTTTGGTGCGGTTCGGGTCACCGCGATCTGTACCGCGGTGGTCCTCCCGACGAACACCGGCTCGGTTCCGTCCGGACCGGCAGCGGGCGCATCGGCCGGCCGTGGACCCGGTGTCTCCTGCTTGGTCTCGTGCGCGGTCGCATACCAGGGCCCCCAGGTCCCGTCGGCGCGCTTGGCGCGAATCCGTGCCGACGTGCCGCTGAGGTCGGCGCCGGTGAGCGCGACCATGGTGAACGGTTCGTCCTGGGTGATCTCGCGGACGGTAACGCCCGGTTCCAGGTCTGGCAGCGGCTGCTGGTTCAGCTTGGTCGCAGCAGCACTGGGGGGCTTCTCAGAGGCATCGATCGATTTGAAGCCCGACCCGGAGTTCAACGCCCACGGCAGGATCAGCACGGTCGCGAGAGACGCGGTCAGCTTGATCGTCGGCGGGGGACGACGACGGGTTGGCACGTGCTGATGTTACGTATGTGTCACGTGTTGTTGGTGATGCGACACGCGCCCACCGACACCGGCCGGCTTCTGGCCATTGTTAACGGCACCGCAGAGCCTTCCGGTGCCCGCCGGGTGCGGGCTGACTCTGCGGTGCCGTCGGGGCGGAACAGCTCCGCTGTTGTGTCTTGTTACGGCAGCGGCGGGGCCGGGGCGGCAACGGCCGGTCCGGCGCCCTGCGCGGCCTGTGCGATGGACGGGATCACCACACCCTTGAGCAGGTCGATGGCCTGTCCGGCGCCCAGCTGGTTGGCAGCGCTCATCAGGTCGCTGACCAGCCCGCCCTTCTCCTCCGGCATGCCCAGGGACGGGTCGCCGAGGATCGGGTAGGTGCCGTCCAGGCCGGGGTCCAGGCCCACCGGCGAGGTGAGCGGCAGGCCGTCGGACCCGAGCAGGCCGGTGTCCGGGCTGGTCAACCCCGGGCTGGTCAACGGGCTGGTCAGGCCGGGGCTGGTCAACGGGCTGGTCAAGCCGGGGCTGGTCAATCCCGGGCTGGTCAAGCCGGAATCGGTCAGCGGCGGCGTGGTCAGGCCGGGCGTCGTCAGGCCGGGCGTGGTCAGGCCGGATGTGGTGGACACACCGGGCGTGCCCAGCGGCGGGGTCGACAACGACGGCGTGGTCAGCGACGGGTCGGTGAGCCCCGGCGTGCCCAGCCCGGGCGAGGTGAGCCCCGTTGTGCCCAGCGACGGGTCGGTGAGGCCCGGCGTGCCCAGGCCCGGTGAGGTCAGGCCGGGGTACATCCCGGTCGAGGCCCCGGGGTACATCCCGGTCGAGGCGGCTCCGTTGGTGAAGCCGGGCACCGGCGGGAGGTTCACCCCGAACTGGGACAGGCCCTGGGTGAGGGCGGTGATCAGTTCACTGGGCAGGTCGGCCACGGACGAAGCCGCGACGAAGTCGTGGTGCTGGGGCGCGCTGCTGCGGGCGGCCAGCTCGGATACTGCGACAACTGCGAACGGACTCGCGACCGCCAGGGCGGCGACTGCGCTCATGGTTGTCGAGAGCCTGCGTCGACGTCGGTTCGGCACGGAAGTCTCCTCAATATGTTTTGCCGTCGGGCCCCGCGCTGCTTCTCTGCTTTCGGGGGCCATGGTGGCGCTTACTGCACTTGCATCTGTCCTACGTGACCGACGGTACGCGTGTGACTCGTGTGAAAAGAGTGACGAGATCGAATCGTGAGGAAACTGCTATCAACCCTTCCTCGGCGTGCGGAGACGGTCCTGGCGCCCCCGATCGCCGCGCTGCCGGCAATCGGCGGGCGATAGTCAAGGTGCTAGCGGGGACGGCGGGGCGCCGACGATGCGGGCGGGCGCTGGTCGGCTACCCTTGGCGCCGATGACCGCTCGTTTTGACCTCTTTGTCGTGGGTTCCGGATTCTTCGGCCTGACCATCGCCGAGCGCGCAGCCACGCAGCTCGGCAAGCGCGTTCTCGTCGTCGAGAAGCGCCCGCACATCGGCGGCAACGCCTACTCCGAAGCGGAGCCGCAGACCGGCATCGAGGTCCACAAGTACGGTGCGCACCTGTTCCATACCTCTAACAAGAGGGTCTGGGACTACGTGCGGCAGTTCACCGAGTTCACCGGTTACCAACACCGGGTGTTCGCCATGCACGACGGTCAGGCCTACCAGTTCCCGATGGGCCTGGGTCTGGTGTCGCAGTTCTTCGGCCGCTATTTCACCCCCGACGAAGCCCGGGCGCTGATCAAAGAGCAGGCCTCGGAAATATCGGCGATCGACGCCGCCAATTTCGAGGAGAAGGCGATCAGCCTGATCGGCCGCCCGCTGTACGAGGCGTTCGTCAAGGACTACACCGCCAAGCAATGGCAGACCGACCCCAAGGAACTTCCGGCGGCCAACATCACCCGGCTGCCGGTGCGCTACACCTTCGACAACCGCTATTTCAGCGACACCTACGAGGGCTTGCCGGTCGACGGCTACACCGCGTGGCTGGAGAACATGGCGGCCGACGAGCGCATCGAGGTCCGGCTCGACACCGACTGGTTCGACGTCCGCGACGAGCTCCGCGCGGCCAGCCCCGACGCCCCGGTTGTCTATACCGGGCCGCTGGACCGCTACTTCGACTACGCCGAGGGCAAGCTCGGTTGGCGCACCCTGGACTTCGAGCTCGAAGTGCTCAACACCGGGGACTTCCAGGGCACGCCGGTGATGAACTACAACGACGGCGACGTGCCGTTCACCCGTATCCACGAGTTCCGGCACTTCCACCCGGAGCGGGACTACCCGGCCGACAAGACCGTGATCATGCGGGAGTACTCGCGTTTCGCCGACGACGCCGACGAGCCCTATTACCCGATCAACACCGAGGCAGACCGGGCGGTGCTGACGTCCTACCGGGCGCGCGCCAAGGCCGAGATGGACACCGCGAAGGTGCTCTTCGGTGGGCGGCTGGGCACCTACCAATATCTGGACATGCACATGGCCATCGCCAGTGCGTTGAACATGTACGACAACATCCTGGCGCCGCACCTGTCCGAAGGGGTGCCGCTGGGGGAGGGCAGTAAGGCATGACCGACACTTCGCGCGCGGTGAGCCGGCTTTCGCGGATCATCCTGCCTCGCCAGGGCGAGCCGCTGGATGTGCGCAAGCTCTACATCGAGGAATCCGAGACCAACAGCCGACGGGCACACCCGCTCACCCGCACCAGCCTGGAGATCGGCGAGGAGTCCGAAGTCTCGTTCGCCACGTACTTCAACGCCTTCCCGGCGTCCTACTGGCGTCGCTGGTCGATCGTCGAATCGGTGGTGCTGCAGCTGGAGCTGACCGGGGCCGGACGCGTCGACGTCTACCGCTCCAAGGCGACCGGTGCGCGTATCGCGGTGGACGGCAAGCCTTTCGGGTCGGTCGAGAACAATGACACCCCGACGGTGGTGGAATTCGAGATTGGCCTGCAGCCGTTCGAGGACGGTGGCTGGATCTGGTTCGACATCACCACAGACACCGCGGTCACGCTGGACCGCGGCGGCTGGTACGCCCCGATCGAGGCGCCCAGCCGGGCCGACATCGCCGTGGGCATCCCGACCTTCAACCGGCCCGACGACTGCGTCAACGCGCTGCTCGCGCTGACCTCCGACCCCGACGTCGACGAGGTGATCAGCGCGGTCATCGTGCCCGACCAGGGCACCCGCAAGGTCCGCGACCACCCCGGGTTCGCCGCGGCCGCCGCCGGTCTGGGAGACCGGCTGTCGATACACAACCAGCCCAACCTCGGCGGGTCCGGTGGCTACAGCCGGGTCATGTACGAGGCGCTGAAAAACACTGGCTGCGAACAGATCCTGTTCATGGACGATGACATCCGCATCGAGCCGGACTCGATCCTGCGGGCACTGGCCCTGAACCGGTTCGCCAAGACGCCCACCCTGATCGGCGGGCACATGCTCAACCTGCAGGAGCCCTCGCACCTGCACATCATGGGTGAGGTCGTCGACTCGGGCGTGTTCATGTGGACCAACGCCCCACACACCGAGTACGACCACAACTTCGCCACCGACTCGCTGGCCGAGTCCCCGGACCTGCACCGGCGCATCGACGTCGACTTCAACGGCTGGTGGATGTGCATGATCCCGCGCGCCGTTGCCGAGGAGATCGGCCAGCCGATCCCGTCGTTCATCAAGTGGGACGACGCCGAGTACGGGATCCGGGCCGGCGAGCACGGCTACCCGACCGTCACCCTGCCCGGAGCGGCGATCTGGCACATGGCCTGGAGCGACAAAGACGACGCGATCGACTGGCAGGCCTACTTCCACCTGCGCAACCGGCTCATGGTGGCGGCGCTGCACTGGGACGGCAACATCTCCGGACTGATCCGCAGCCACCTCAAGGCCACCCTGAAACACCTTGCCTGCCTGGAGTACTCGACGGTCGCCGTGCAGAACAAGGCGCTGGACGACTTCATGGCGGGCCCCGAGCACATCTTCTCGATCCTGGAGTCGGCGCTGCCCGACATCCACGCGCTGCGCAAGGCCTACCCCGACGCGGTGGTGCTGCCGGCGGCCAGTGAGCTGCCGACCCCGTCGCAGCGGCGCAAGCCGATGCGGCCCCCGGTGCAGCCGCTGTCCATCGGCTATCGCCTGGCCCGCGGCATCCTGCACAACCTCAAGGCCACCGAGCCGGAGCACCATCGGCGCCCGCAGCTCAACGTGCCGACCCAGGACGCCCGCTGGTTCCTGCTGTGCACCCAGGACGGCGTCACCGTCACCACCGCCGACGGACGTGGTGTGGTCTACCGGCAACGCGACCGGGAGAAGATGTTCTCGCTGCTGCGCGAATCGTTGCGCCGCCAATACGAATTGGCGCGCCGGTTCGACAGTCTGCGCCGGACCTACCGCCGGGCGCTGCCCACGCTGGCAAGCAAACAGCAGTGGGAGACGGTGCTGCTTCCCGACGGTGCCGCGTCGTCATGACCGAACTCGGCAGCGCCCCCGACCGCATGGACTTGGATGATTCGGTACCCCCGCACGGCGAGGATGCCGTGCTGGTCGGGGTGCAGTCGGCACTGACCGGTCGGCCCGGTGTGCTGCCGGTGGCCCGGGCGATGTCGCACTTCGGTGAGCACAGCCTGGGCTGGCTGGCGGTAGCGGCGCTCGGCGCCCTGCTTCAGCCGCAGCGGCGCCGCAGCTGGCTGGTGGCCGGCGCCGGAACCTTCGCCGCGCACGCCGCGGCGGTGATCATCAAACGCATCGTGCGGCGCAAACGCCCGCACCACCCGGCCATCGCGATCAATGTCGGCACCCCAAGTGCCTTGAGCTTCCCCTCGGCGCACGCCACCTCCACCGCGGCGGCGGCCATCCTGCTGGGCCGCGCGGCCGGCCTGCGGCGCGGAGCCCTGCCGGCGGCACTGGTACCGCCGATGGCGCTGTCACGCATGGTGCTCGGGGTGCACTATCCCAGTGATGTTGCCGCCGGCGCGCTGGTCGGCGCCGCCGTCGCCGCAGCCGCGATCCGCTTGGACAACTCTGGAGACTCGGCATGAGCGCAGAAACGCAAGATCGCACGTCGGAGCTCGGCCCGCCGGCCAACCTGCTCTCCGGGGTGATCAAGGCCATCCGGCCCCGCCAGTGGGTGAAGAACGTCCTGGTGGTTGCGGCCCCGCTGGCCG
Source organism: Mycolicibacter virginiensis (assembly GCF_022374935.2). Taxonomy (NCBI): domain Bacteria; kingdom Bacillati; phylum Actinomycetota; class Actinomycetes; order Mycobacteriales; family Mycobacteriaceae; genus Mycobacterium; species Mycobacterium virginiense. The sequence continues at coordinate 4,748,729 of NZ_CP092430.2, read as the reverse complement.
CGCTCGGTGGCGGCGTCCACTACGACTACGCCGATCTGGCCCGCAAGTCGCTGATCGCGTTCGTGGTGTTCTCCCTGGCGGCGTCCGCGGTGTACCTGATCAACGACGCCCAGGACGTGGAAGCCGACCGGGCGCATCCCACCAAGCGATTCCGGCCGATCGCCGCCGGTGTGGTGCCGGTCGGGCTGGCCTATGGGCTGGCGGCGCTGCTGGGGGCGGCCTCGCTGGGCATCTCCTGGTGGCTGACCCCGAACCTGGCCCTGGTGATGGCCATCTATCTCGCCATCCAGCTGGCCTACTGCTTCGGTCTCAAACATCAAGCGGTGCTGGACATCTGCATCGTCTCGTCGGGGTTCCTGATCCGGGCTATCGCCGGCGGTGTGGCCGCGAGCATCCCGTTGTCACAGTGGTTCCTGTTGGTGATGGCGTTCGGGTCGCTGTTCATGGCGGCCGGCAAGCGCTACGCCGAGAAGCAATTGGCCGAACAGACCGGCGCCAAGATCCGTAAGTCGCTGGAGAACTACACCAGCACCTACCTGCGGTTCGTCTGGACGGCATCGGCGACCGCGATGTTGGTCTGCTACAGCCTGTATGCGTTCGAACGCGACAGCGGTTCGGGTTCGTGGTTCGCGGTATCGATCATTCCGATCGTCATCGGAGTGCTGCGTTTCGCGGTCGACGTCGACGGCGGCATGGCCGGCGAAGCGGAGGACATCCTGCGCCGTGACCGGGTGTTGCAGCTGGCGGCGCTGGCCTGGATCGGAACCATCGGTGTTGCCGTCGCCTTCGGCTAGCTCGGCCCGGGGGGCCACGAGCGGCAGAGCGCCGGACCCCCGGGTCCGGCCGCTGGGCTGGCCCGCGGTCTCCTACAGCCCGTCGGTGCGGCTGAGCTCCTGGGCCGGCGTAGCGGTGGTGCTGCTGATGTTCGGCATCGGCGCGTGGCGGCGGCGCTGGATCTCCGACGACGGCCTGATCGTGCTGCGCACCGTGCGCAACCTGTTGGCCGGCAACGGCCCGGTGTTCAACGTCGGGGAGCGCGTCGAGGCCAATACCTCGACGGCTTGGACGTATCTGATGTATCTCGGCAGCTGGCTCGGTGGGCCGGTGCGTATGGAATACGTGGCGCTGGTCTTCGCGCTGGTGCTGAGCCTGGCCGGAGTGGCGATGCTGATGCTGGGCGCCGCACGGCTCTACGCGCCGGGCCTGCAGGGTCGCCGCGCGCTGCTGCTGCCGGCCGGGGCGCTGGTCTACATCGCGATTCCCCCGGCCCGAGACTTCGCCACCTCCGGCCTGGAGGCCGGCCTGGTGCTGGCCTACCTCGGGCTGCTGTGGTGGATGCTGGTCTGCTGGTCCCAGGCGCTGCGGATGCCCCGATCCCGTGCTCGCGGCGCCCTTTTCACCGGATGCCTGGCGTTCGTGGCCGGTTGCAGTGTGCTGGTCCGCCCCGAATTGGCGCTGATCGGCGGCGGCGCGCTGATCATGCTGTTGATCTCGGTGCGGGATTGGCGGCCCCGCGCGCTGATCCTGGTGGCCGGCGGCGCCCTGCCGGTGGCCTATCAGATCTTCCGGATGGGCTACTACGCCCTGCTGGTGCCGGGAACCGCGCTGGCCAAAGACGCGGCCGGCGACAAGTGGTCGCAGGGCATGATCTACCTGGCCAACTTCAACGCCCCCTACGCGCTGTGGGTGCCCGCCGTGTTGCTGGTGGCGCTCGGCGCGGCACTGTGGGTCGGCTCCGCCGTCCGCTACCGGCCGCGCCGGCCGGTGCCGCCCGGCGTCGGCCGGTGGGCCCGGCTGGTGCAGAGCCCCGGCGCGGTGGTCTGTTTCTTCGTGTTCAGCGGTCTGCTGCAGGCGGCCTACTGGGTGCGTCAGGGCGGCGACTTCATGCACGGGCGGGTGCTGTTGGCGCCGCTGTTCTGCATGCTGGCCCCGGTGGCGGTCATTCCGGTGCTACTAGCCGACGGCGCGCGCTACCGGCGGGAAGCCGGCTACCCGCTCAGTGGTGCGGTCGGTCTGCTGTGGATGGCGGTGGCCGGCTGGGCGCTGTGGGCGGCCAACTCCCCGGGGATGGGCGACGACGCGACCCGCGTCACCTACTCCGGGATCGTCGACGAGCGCCGGTTCTACTCCCAGGCGACCGGCAACGCCCACCCGCTGACCGCCGCGGATTACCTCGGCTATCCGCGGATGCGCGCGGTGTTGACCACGATCGCCGCCACCCCCGACGGGGCGTTGCTGTTGCCGTCGGGCAACTACGACCAGTGGGACGTCGTGCCGGTCATCCTGCCGGTGCCCCCGGGCATCGGCGTTCCGACCGATCCCGATCCGGGCGGTACCGGGCCGCACACTGTCTTCTTCACCAACATGGGCATGTTGGGGATGAACACCGGCCTGGACGTTCGGGTGCTGGACCAGATCGGGTTGATCAATCCGATCGCGGCGCACACCGAGCGGCTGGAGCACGGCCGGATCGGCCACGACAAGGACCTGTTCCGGGACTGGGTGGTGGCCGACGGGCCGTGGGTCAAGTGGTACCCGCTGATCCCGGCCTACCTGGACCAGGACTGGATCGCCCAGGCGGAGGCGGCCATGCGCTGCCCCGACACCGCGGCGGTGCTGGGCTCAGTGCGTGCGCCGATGGGCCCGCGCCGTTTCCTGTCCAACGTGTTGCACTCGCCGGGCTTCACCCGCTACCGGATCGAGCGGGTCCCGCGCGACGAATTGATCCGCTGCGGACTGGCCGTGCCCGAACCGACCCGACCGACCTATACCGGGATGCCGCCTGAGCTCCCCTGACCGTCTGGTGCCGGGCCGACTCAAAAATTGTGACCGACGTCATTCTCCGGACCCGGCAGCTACCGGCCTTGCCGGGTCTCACCGGCCGGTATGCCCAGATGAGCGCAGGACGCCGACTGTCACAAAATCCGGTCACAGCCCGGGTGGCGTGCCCTGCGATGGAACCCGGGGCCCTCGATGGTGAGTGTTTTGTGGTTGACTACACCGGCACTGTTGCGTTGGTACGCACAGATCGGGTCCGAGTCGGGCCACGCTATGAGCAAAGTACGGCACAACGAACGAATGAGGATGCCAAGAATGAAGCTGCTTGACAGGTTGATGGTCGCCGCCGGTGGCGCGGCCCTGCTGGCGGGACTGGTCGGTTTCGTCGGTGGTACCCCGGAGGCGAGCGCGTTCTCCCGGCCGGGTCTGCCGGTCGAGTACCTGCAGGTGCCTTCGGCGGGTATGGGTCGTGACATCAAGGTCCAGTTCCAGAGCGGTGGTCAGGGTTCCCCGGGCCTGTACCTGCTCGACGGCATGCGGGCCCAGGACGACTTCAACGGCTGGGACATCAACACCCCGGCATTCGAGTGGTACCTGAACTCGGGCATCTCGGTGATCATGCCGGTCGGTGGCCAGTCCAGCTTCTACAGCGACTGGTACAAGCCGGCTTGCGGCAAGGCGGGCTGCTCCACCTACAAGTGGGAGACCTTCCTCACCAGCGAGCTGCCGGCCTACCTGGCCTCCGAGTACGGCGTGAGCCAGAGCCGCAACGCGGCGGTCGGCCTGTCGATGGCGGGTTCGTCGGCGCTGACGCTGGCGATCTACCACCCCAACCAGTTCACCTACGCGGGTTCGCTGTCGGGTTACCTGAACCCGTCCACCGGCAAGGGCTGGATCGGTCTGTCGATGGGTGACGCCGGCGGCTACAAGAAGAACGACATGTGGGGCGACGACAACGACCCGGCATGGTTGCGCAACGACCCGACGGTCAACGTCGACAAGCTGGTGGCCAACAACACCCGCCTGTGGGTCTTCTGCGGTAACGGCAAGGCCAACGAGCTGGGTGGCGACAACATCCCGGCCGTGTTCCTCGAGCAGAACTTCATGATCGGTGCGAACAAGAAGTTCCAGGAGCTCTACACCGCGGCCGGTGGCAACAACGCGATCTTCAACTTCCCGGAGTACGGCACGCACAGCTGGGAGTACTGGGGTCAGCAGCTGCAGGCCATGAAGCCGGACCTGCAGAGCCACCTGGGCGCCACGCCGGGAGGCGGCGCGAGCAGCAGCTCGGGCGAGTAGTCTCCCAGCGCTAAAGATGTACCGCCGACGGCGGCGACCCGACGGGTCGTCGCCGTCGGTCGTTTCCTGCCTTGCCCGCGAGTGCCGTGTGGTTGACTACGTCCCGGGGTCAGGGCATGCGACCAGCGGGTGGAACCATCGGAGAATCTGTGCCGACGAGCGAGGTGGATATGAGCGGACTGTCGAAGTTGCTGCGGGCGCTGTGCGTGGCCGTGCTGATGCTGGGCTTGTGGGGCGGGGGCGCGATCGTCGGCTCCACCGCGCACGCCGCACAGTTCGAGAACCTGATGGTCCCCTCGCCTTCGATGGGCCGCGATATCCCGGTGGCGTTCCTCAACCAGGGACCGCACGCGGTGTACCTGCTTGACGCGTTCGATGCCCACCCGGAGGTGAGCAACTGGGTGACCGCGGGCAACGCGATGAACACCCTGGCGGGTAAGGGGGTCTCGGTCGTTGCCCCGGCCGGCGGCGCCTACAGCATGTACACCAACTGGGAGCAGGACGGCAGCAAGCAGTGGGACACCTTCCTGTCCAGTGAGCTGCCGGACTGGCTGGCGGCCAACCGGGGCCTGGCGCCGGGCGGGCACGCCGTGGTCGGTGCGTCCCAGGGCGGCTACGGGGCACTGGCGCTGGCCACCTTCCACCCCGACCGGTTCGGCTTCGCCGGCTCGATGTCGGGCTTCCTGGGGCCGGCCAACACCACCGAGGGCGGCGTGATCGCCGCGGGCCTGCAGAACTTCGGCGGGGTGGACCCGTACGGCATGTGGGGCGCACCGCAGCTCGGCCGGTGGAAGTGGCACGACCCGACCGTGCACGCCACGCTGCTGGCGCAGAACAACACCCGGGTCTGGATCTACGCTCCGCTGGGCGGCGCTTCCAACCCGGCCGCGATGATCGGCGACCCGTCGCAGGCGGCCGGCAGCGGTCGGTACTTCAACTCGCAGTACCGCCAGGTGCGCGGCAAGAACGGGCACTTCGACTTCTCGGCCGGTGACAACGGCTGGGGATCGTGGGCGTCGCAGCTGGGCGCCATGGCCGGCGACATCGTCGGCGCGATCCGCTAGCGCGGCGCCAATTTGCGTTGACTCTGCACTCACCAGGCAGAAGTGCGAGTAACTCGCCTGGTGAGTGCAGAGTCAATCTCGGTTTGGGGTGCCCGGCCAGGTGGTCCCAGGCCTGCCGGACACGGCGGATGACGTCGTCGTCGCGGTGCTCCGCCAGAACCTTGTTCTGCGTCCAGCTGAGCCGAGCGATGAATTCCTGACGTTCGGCGTCGCTGACGTATTGCGGACGGCTGGTCCGGTGTTGATCGCCGTCGTACGCCAATCCATTTCGCGGCGAGCGGGATGTTCCTCCCAACCCATGTCCAGGTAGTACCAGCGTCCGCCTCCGCGCCGTAGCGGAATCTGGGTCTGCGGGCGCGGGAAGCCCGCTGCGATGAGTTTTAGCCGCAGCCGCGTCTCTCGGGGGGAGTCGGCTCCGGCGTCGACGAGATCCAGCGCCGTTTCGAGTCTGCGCAGTCTCTTGGTATGCGGGTGCCGCTTCGCCAGCTGCGCCACGTCATCGATTTTGAAACGCGTTGCCTGTGCCAGGGCATCGAGCCGGGCCACGCGATGAACCAACCCCCCGCGCCGGCCGAGATCGGCCACGCCGCGAGCGTCCGGTTCCGCATCGAGAGCTCGGCGCGCCGATCCAGGTAGACATCCGGCATGATCGCGCGGTGATACTTGGCCAGCTCATGCCAGGTGACGGTGCCGGCGCGCAAGGCCTCTGAGCCGATGAACGGCTGCTGGCCCGCGTTTTCCGTACCGGGATGGTGCCAGCGGCTGTTGCTGAGCGCACTTCACCCGTTGACTCTGCACCCACCAGGCAGAAGTGCGAGTAACCCGCCTGGTGAGTGCAGAGTCAATGATGGCCGGGACCGCCGATCTGTACCGTGAAAGGCGATATGGCCAAGAAGAAGACATCGGGAGCCCCGCGCAAATCCGCGAAATCTCCTCGCAAGTCCCCAGCCAACCGCCGCCGCGTCCTCGCCTGGATCGCCGCCGGCGCGATGGCGCTCGTGGTGGCGCTGGTGATCGTCGCGGTGGTGATCTGGATTCGGCGCCCGGCCACACCGCCGATCGCGGAGCAGCCGGGAGCGGGCGTCCCGTCGACTAGTTCGGTCCCGTCGCGGACCAAGAAGCCCCGCCCGGCCTACCAGGACGCCAGCTGCCCGGATGTGCAGCTGGTGTCGGTGCCCGGCACCTGGGAGACCTCGCCGACGGACGACCCGCTCGACCCCACCCAGTTCCCGATCGCGCTTCTGCTCACCGTCACCCGCCCGATCGCGCAGCAGTTCGACGCCGCCCGGGTGCAGACTTACACGGTTCCCTACACCGCGCAGTTCCATAACCCGCTGTCAGCCGACAAGCAGATGAGCTACAACGACAGCCGCGCCGAAGGCACTCGCGCCACCATCAAGGCGCTGACCGAGATGAATGACCGGTGCCCGCTGACCAGCTACGTGCTGGTCGGCTTCTCGCAGGGCGCCGTGATCGCCGGCGACGTGGCCAGCAAGATCGGCAACTGGGAGGGGCCGGTCGACGAAGACCTGGTGCTGGGCGTCACGCTGATCGCCGACGGCCGTCGCCAGACCGGCGTGGGTGTGGACGTCCCGCCGTCCCCGCCCGGTCAGGGCGCCGAGGTGACCCTGCACGAGCTGCCGATCCTGTCCGGGATGGGGCTGACTATGACCGGCGCGCGCGAGGGCGGTTTCGGCGACCTCGATAAGCGCACCAACGAGATCTGCGCGGTCGGTGACTTGATCTGCGCGGCCCCGCAGGAGGCGTTCAGCGTCGGCAAGCTGCCGGCGACGCTGTCAACGCTGGCCGGTGGTGCTGCTCAGCCGGTGCACGCGCTGTACGGCACCACCGATGTCTGGAGCCAGGACGGCATGTCCGCAACCCAGTGGACGCTGAACTGGGCGCGTGAACTCATCGACAACGCGCCCCGGCCGCCACACGGCTGACGCTCGACGAAGGAGAGGCGAAGCTGGGACCGCTTCGTGACCCGGAGACTGGCGTCACACGCGGTACCGTTTGATTTGGCATGGACCGCACCGACCTCTAACATTAAGAACAATTTAAGAGCGGCGGTCCGTGGCCGCAGGGCAGCAGCGCGTCGTCGGGTGCCGGCAACCATTACCATCTGTGAGGTCCCGGGCCCGCGCGATGTAACGCAGCGGCGTGGCCACACGCGCCCGGCAGCTGATGAGAACGCATGTTCGCGACAGGAGATTTTGCATGGCCCCGGCAACACAGGCCAACTACCACAACCCGTTCGTCAAGGACGGCAAGATCCGGTTCCCGGACAACGCCAACTTGGTGCGCACCGTCGAGCGCTGGGCCGCCCTGCGCGGCGACAAGGTGGCGTACCGCTTCCTTGACTACTCCACCGAGCGCGACGGCGTAGCGCGTGAGATCTCCTGGGCCGACTTCGGCGCCCGCAACCGCGCACTGGGTGCCCGGCTGCAGCAGGTCACCGAGCCCGGCGACCGGGTGGCGATCCTGTGCCCGCAGAACCTCGACTACCTGGTGTCGTTCTTCGGGATCATGTACTCCGGCCGGATCGCCGTGCCGCTGTTCGACCCGGGCGAGCCGGGCCACGTGGGCCGCCTGCACGCGGTGCTCGACGACTGCACCCCGTCGGCGGTGCTGACCACCACCGACTCCGCCGAGGGTGTGCGGAAGTTCTTCCGCAGCCGCCCGGCCAACGCTCGGCCGCGCGTGATCGCGGTGGACGCGGTGCCCGACGAGGTGGGGTCGACTTGGGTCATGCCCGAAGCTGACCGGACCGCGGTCGCCTACCTGCAGTACACCTCCGGTTCCACCCGCACCCCGACCGGGGTGAAGATCAGCCACTTGAACCTGCCCACCAACGTCGTCCAGCTGCTGGACGCGCTCAAGGGCCGCGAGGGCGACCGCGGCGTCACCTGGCTGCCGTTCTTCCACGACATGGGCCTGGTCACCATCCTGCTGTCGTGCGTGATGGGGCAGCAGTTCACCTTCATGACCCCGGCGGCGTTCGTGCGCCGGCCCTACCGGTGGATCAAGGAGATGGCCCGCAAGGAAGGGGAGACCGGTGAGTGCTTCTCGGTGGCCCCGAACTTCGCCTTCGAGCACGCTGCGGCGCGGGGCCTGCCCAAGGAGGGCGACCCGCCGCTGGACCTGAGCAACGTCCGGGCGATCCTCAACGGCAGTGAGCCGGTATCGGCCGCCTCGGTGCGCAAGTTCAACGAGGCCTTCGGCCCGTACGGGTTCCGTGAAGAGGCGATCAAGCCGTCCTACGGGCTGGCCGAAGCCACCCTGTTCGTGTCGACCACCCCGCCCGACGAAGGACCGCGCGTGGTCTACGTCGACCGCGAGGAACTCAACAACGGCAACCGGTTCGTCGAGGTTCCCGCCGACGCCCCCAACGCGGTCAGCCAGGCCTCGGCCGGCCGGGTGGCCGTGGACCAGTGGGCGGTGATCGTCGACTACGAGACCGGCGCCGAGCTTCCCGACGGCCAGATCGGCGAGATCTGGCTGCAAGGCAACAACATGGGCATCGGCTACTGGAACCGTGAGAAGGAGACCGCCGACACCTTCCACAACGTGCTCAAGTCGCGTACCAGCCCCTCGCGGGCCGAGGGCGCCGACGAGAACGGCTTCTGGGTGCGTACCGGTGACTACGGCGCCTACTACCAGGACGACCTCTACATCACCGGCCGCGTCAAGGACCTGGTGATCGTGGACGGCCGCAACCACTACCCGCAGGACCTGGAGTACTCCGCGCAGGAGGCCAGCCGGGCGCTGCGGGCCGGCTACGTCGCGGCGTTCTCGGTGCCGGCCAACCAGCTGCCGCAGTCGGCCTTCGACAACCCGCACTCCGGGCTGAAGTTCGACCCCGAGGACAGCTCCGAGCAGCTGGTGATCGTCGCCGAGCGCGCCCCGGGCGCCCACAAGCTCGAATACCAGCCGATCGCCGACGACATCCGGGCGGCGATCGCGGTGCGCCACGGCGTGACCGTGCGTGACGTGCTGCTGGTGTCGGCGGGCACTGTCCCGCGTACCTCCAGCGGCAAGATCGGCCGCCGCGCCTGCCGGGCCGCCTACCTGGACGGCAGCCTGCGCAGCGGCACGACCGGCCCGAACGCCTACCCCGACGAGGTCTAACCCCAGATGAGCGAGGCTCCGCAGATGACCGGCGACGGCGACGACGCAACCCTGCGCGGCACCAGCCGCACCGACCTGACCGTCGCCGACATGCGGACCTGGCTACGCGACTGGGTGGCCAAGGCCACCTCGCAGTCGCCGGACAAGATCAACGAGACCGCCCCGCTGATCGAACTGGGCCTGTCGTCGCGTGACGCGGTGGCGATGGCCTCCGACATCGAGGACTTCACCGGCGTGACGCTGTCGGCGACGGTGGCGTTCCGGCACCCGACGATCGAGGCGCTGGCCACGGTGATCGTCGAGGGCGAGCCGGTGCTGGAAAACGGGGCCGACGATTCCGAGGACTGGTCGCGGGACGCCGATGTCGCCGACATCGCGGTCGTCGGCCTGGCCACCCGCTTCCCCGGCGACATGAACTCCCCCGAGGAGACCTGGGAGAAGCTGCTGGCGGGCTTCGACGCCATCACCGACCTGCCGGAAGGGCGCTGGTCGGAGTTCATGGAGGAGCCCCGGGTTGCCGAACGCGTCAAGAAGGCGCGCACCCGCGGTGGCTACCTGTCCGACATCAAGGGCTTCGACGCCGAGTTCTTCGCGCTGTCGAAGATGGAGGCCGACAACGTCGACCCGCAGCAGCGGATGGCGCTCGAGCTGACCTGGGAGGCCCTGGAGCACGCCCGCATCCCGGCCTCGAGCCTGCGCGGCCAAGCGGTTGCGGTCTACATGGGTTCGACGAACGGCGACTACCAGAACCTGGCGCTGTCCGACCCGAGCATCACCCACCCGTATGCCATCACCGGTAACTCGAGTTCGATCATCGCCAACCGGGTGAGCTACTTCTACGACTTCCGTGGGCCGTCGGTCACCGTCGACACCGCCTGCTCGTCGTCCTTGGTCGCCGCGCACGCCGGCGTGCAGGCCCTGCGCAACGGCGAGGCCGACGTGGCGCTGGTCGGCGGCGTGAACGCACTGGTCACCCCGCTGGTCACGGTCGGTTTCGACGAGGTCGGCGGCGTGCTGTCGCCCGATGGCCGGATCAAGTCGTTCTCGGCCGACGCCGACGGCTACTCCCGTGCCGAGGGCGGCGGCGTGCTGGTGCTCAAGCGGGTGGACGACGCGCGTCGGGACGGCGACCAGATCCTCGCGGTGATCGCCGGCTCCGCGGTCAACCACGACGGCCGGTCCAACGGCCTGCTGGCGCCCAACCCGGACGCGCAGGCCGCCGTGTTGCGCAAGGCCTACAAGAACGCCGGTATCGACCCGCGCACCGTCGACTACATCGAGGCGCACGGCACCGGCACCATCCTGGGTGACCCGATCGAGGCCGAGGCGCTGGGCCGGGTGGTCGGCCGCGGCCGCGCCGCCGACAAGCCCGCGCTGCTGGGCGCGGTGAAATCCAACGTGGGGCACCTGGAGTCGGCCGCCGGCGCGGCCAGCCTGGCCAAGATCGTGCTCGCCATGCAGCACGACAAGATCCCGCCGTCGATCAACTACGCCGGGCCCAACCCCTACATCGACTTCGCCGGCACGCACCTGAAGGTCGCCGACACCGCCAGTGACTGGCCGCGCTACGGCGGCTATGCGGTGGCCGGGGTGTCCGGATTCGGCTTCGGTGGGGCCAACGCGCACCTGGTGGTGCGTGAGGTGCTGCCCCGCGACGTGATCGAGCGCGAGCCACAGCCCGAAGAGCCCGCCGCCGCCGAGGCCGCCGCGCCGAGCGACGAATTCGCCGAGCACGAAGCCCCGCGCTTCGACGAGTACGGCGAGTTCATTGCACCCGAGAGCTCGCACGGCTACGGCGACGAGCCCGAGTACGAGCTTCCCGGCCTGACCGATGAGGCGTTGCGGCTGCGCGACGAGGCGCTGGCCGAGCTGGCGGCCGAAGAACCGGTGAAACCCCTTATCCCGCTGGCGATCTCGGCGTTTCTGACCTCCCGCAAGAAGGCTGCTGCGGCCGAGCTGGCCGACTGGATCGACAGCGAAGAAGGCCGGGCCACCCCGCTGACCTCGATCGGCCGGTCGCTGTCGCGGCGCAACCACGGCCGCTCGCGCGCCGTGGTGCTGGCCCACGACCACGACGAGGCCATCGCCGGCCTGCGGGCGGTGGCCGAGGGCAAGCAGAAGCCGAATGTCTACTCCGCCGACGGCCCGGTCACCAACGGGCCGGTCTGGGTGATGGCCGGCTTCGGCGCGCAGCACCGCAAGATGGGCAAGAACCTCTACCTGCGCGACCCGATCTTCGCCGAGTGGATCGAGAAGGTAGACGCGCACGTCCAGGACGAGCGCGGCTACTCGGTGCTGGAGCTGATCCTCGATGACTCGCACGACTACGGCATCGAGACGTCCAACATCGCCATCTTCGCCATCCAGATCGCGCTCGGCGAGGTGCTCAAGCACCACGGCGCCCGCCCGACTGCCGTCATCGGCCAGTCGCTGGGCGAGCCGGCATCGGCCTACTTCTCCGGTGGTCTGTCGCTGGCCGACGCCACTCGGGTGATCTGCTCGCGCGCACACCTGATGGGTGAGGGCGAGGCGATGCTGTTCGGCGAGTACATCCGGTTCATGGCGCTGGTCGAGTACTCCGCCGAGGAACTCAAGACCGTGTTCGCCGACTTCCCGGGCCTGGAGGTGTGTGTCTACGCCGCCCCCAGCCAGACCGTGATCGGCGGCCCGCCCGAGCAGATCGACGAGATCGTCGCGCGCGCCGAATCCGAGGGCCGCTTCGCCCGCAAGCTGCAGACCAAGGGCGCCGGCCACACCTCGCAGATGGACCCGCTGCTGGGCGAGTTCTCCGCGGAGTTGCAGGGCATCGAGCCGCACACCCCGAACATCGGCATCTTCTCCACCGTGCACGAGGGCAGCTACGTCAAGCCCGGCGGAGAGCCGATCCACGATGTGGACTACTGGAAGAAGGGGATGCGTCACAGCGTCTACTTCACTCACGGGGTCCGCAACGCCGTCGACAACGGCTACACCACCTTCCTGGAGCTGGCGCCGAACCCGGTCGCGCTCATGCAGGTGGGGCTGACGACGGCCAGCGCTGGTCTGCACGACGCCCAATTGATCGCCACGTTGGCTCGCAAGACCGACGACGTGGACGCCATGACCATGGCGATGGCCCAGCTCTACGTCTTCGGCCACGACCTCGACTTCCGCACCCTGTTCCCGCGTGAGGTGCAAGGCCCGGTCAGCCCGGCGGAGTTCGCCAACATCCCGCCGACGCACTTCAAACGCAAGCCGCACTGGCTCGACGCCCGCTTCTCCGGCGATGCCACCGGTGTCATGCCAGGTTCGCACGTCGCGACCCCCGACGGCCGGCACGTCTTCGAGTACGCGGGTCGCGGCGAGACTGACCTGGCTGCCCTGGTGAAAGCCGCTGCCGCAACGGTCATTCCGGACTCGTCCCTGGTGGCCTCCGAACAGCGGGCGGTGCCCGGCGAGGGTTCTCGACTGGTGACGACGCTGACCCGGCATCCGGGCGGCGCGGCCGTGCAGGTGCACGCGCGCATCGGCGAATCCTTCACGCTGGTCTATGACGCGCTGGTGTCGCGTGGCGGCGCAGCCGGGGTGTTGCCGGTCGCTGTCGGTGCGGGCACCGCGGTGGCGGAAACCGCGACGACTTCCGTTGCACCCGTTGAGGAACCGGTCGATGATGCCGCGATCCTGCACGACAACCTCACCGCCGGTGCCGGCCTGGCCGCCGGTTTCGCCAAGTGGTCACCGGAATCCGGCGAGACCGTCGCGGATCGGTTGGGCACGATCGTCGGCGGCGCCATGGGTTACGAGCCCGAGGACCTGCCGTGGGAGGTGCCGCTGATCGAGCTGGGCCTGGACTCGCTGATGGCAGTGCGGATCAAGAACCGGGTCGAATACGACTTCGACATACCGCCGATCCAACTGACGGCGGTCCGTGACGCGAACCTGTACAACATCGAGGAGATGCTCCGCTACGCGGTCGAGCACCGCGACGAGGTCGAGGCGCTGCACGAGCACCAGAAGACCCAGACGCCCGAGGAGATCGCCGCCGAGCAGGCCGCGATCCTGGCGGCGGCCAAGGCAGCGGAGTCGGGGGAAGCCGCGCCGGCTCCGGCGGCCGAACCCGTTGCCGCACCGCCGGCTTCGGACCTCCCGATCCCGCCGCCGCCGACCAATCCGGCCGGACCGGCTGGCGCACCGATTCCGCCCCCGCCCACCAATCCCGAAGGCCCGGGCGCGAATTCGAGTGGGGTCAGTACCAAGACCGCCGCCGCAGCGGCTGCCAAGGTGCTCACCCAGGAGGCGGTGACCGAGGCGTTGGGCGCCGACGTGCCACCGCGTGACGCCGCCGAGCGGGTCACGTTCGCCACCTGGGCGATCGTCACCGGGAAGTCGCCGGGCGGCATCTTCAACGAACTGCCGACGCTCGATGACGACACCGCGACCAAGATGGCCGAGCGGCTGTCCGAGCGCGCCGAGGGCGTCATCTCGACCGACGACGTGAAGTCGGCGACCACCATTGAGGCCCTGGCGACGATCGTCCGCGATCAGCTGGAAGACGGCGTGGTGGACGGTTTCGTCCGCACGCTGCGCGCCAAGCCCGAAGGCTCGAACAAGGTTCCGCTGTTCGTGTTCCACCCGGCCGGTGGGTCGACGGTGGTCTACGAGCCGCTGATGAAGCGCCTGCCCGCCGACACCCCGGTCTATGGCATCGAGCGGGTGGAGGGCTCCATCGAGGAGCGTGCCGCCGAGTACGTGCCCAAGCTGCTGGAGCTGCACGATGGGCCGTTCCTGCTGGCCGGCTGGTCGCTGGGCGGGGCGATGGCCTACGCGTGTGCGATCGGGCTGAAGCAGTCCGGTGCCGACGTGCGCTACGTCGGGCTGATCGACGCGGTGATGCCCGGCGAGCCGATCGACCAGAGCAAGGAAGGCATGCGCGCCCGTTGGGATCGCTACGCGCGGTTCGCCGAGCGCACCTTCAACGTTGAGGTTCCCGAGATCCCTTACGAGGAGCTGGAGAAGCTCGACGACGAGGGTCAGGTCCGCTTCGTGATGGATGTGGTGTCGCAGAGCGGGGTGCAGATCCCCGGCGGGATCATCGAGCACCAGCGCACGTCGTACCTGGACAACCGGGCCTTGGACACCGCCGAATACCAGCCCTACGACGGATATGTCGCGCTGTACATGGCTGACCGCTATCACGATGACGCCATCGTGTTCGAGCCCGCCTACGCGACCCGCAAGCCCGACGGCGGCTGGGGCGAGTACGTCAACGACCTGGAAATCGTTCCGATCGGGGGCGAGCATGTTCAGGTGATCGACGAGCCGTACATTGCCAAGGTGGGCGCCCACATGACCGAGGCGATCAACCGGATCCAAGCCGAGAGCGAGAGCGCGTGACGAACAAGACCACCGCCGAACTTCTGGCTGAACTGCGCGAAAAGCTAGAGCTGGCAAAAGAACCCGGCGGTGAGGCGGCCGTCGCCAAGCGTGCGAAGAAGGGCATCCCGAGCGCCCGCGAGCGCATTCATGCGCTACTGGACCCGGGCAGCTTCTTGGAGATCGGTGCGCTGTGCAAGACCCCCGGTGACCCGAATGCACTGTACGGCGACGGCGTGGTCACCGGCCACGGCCGGATCAACGGCCGGCCGGTCGGGGTGTTCAGCCACGACCAGACCGTTTTCCAGGGTTCGGTCGGTGAGATGTTCGGCCGCAAGGTGGCGAAGCTGATGGAGTGGGTGGCCATGGTCGGCTGCCCGATCATCGGCATCAACGACTCCGCGGGTGCGCGGATCCAGGACGCGGTGACGTCGCTGGCCTGGTACGCCGAGCTGGGCCGGCGCCACGAGATGCTGCGCGGCCTGGTGCCGGAGATCTCGATCATCTTGGGTAAATGTGCTGGGGGAGCGGTGTATTCGCCGATCCAGACCGACCTGTTGGTGGCCGTGCGCGATCAGGGCTACATGTTCATCACCGGACCGGACGTGATCAAGGACGTCACCGGCGAGGACGTCAGCTTCGACGAACTCGGCGGTGCCGACGTGCAGGCGCAGCGCGGCAACATCCACAAGGTGGTCGACGACGAGGCGGCGGCGTTCCAGTACGTGCGCGACTACCTGTCGTTCCTGCCGGCCAACCACTTCGACGATGCACCGATCGTCAATCCCGGTCTCGAGCCGGAGATCACCCCGCACGACTTGGAGCTGGACTCGATCGTTCCGGATGCGGACAACGTCGCCTACGACATGCACGAGATCCTGCTGCGGATCTTCGACGACGGTGACGTCTTCGAGATCGCCGAACAGCGTGGACAGGCGATGATCACCGCGTTCGCCCGGGTCGACGGGCACCCGGTCGGGGTGATCGCCAACCAGCCGATGTTCATGTCCGGGGCGGTCGACACCGAGGCCTCCGACAAGGCGGCCAGTTTCATCCGCTTCTGCGACTCTTACAACCTCCCACTGGTTTTCGTCGTCGACACCCCCGGCGCCATGCCCGGGGTCTCGGAGGAGAAGAACGGGATCATCAAGCGGGGCGGCCGGTTTTTCAACGCGATCGTCGAGGCCGACGTGCCGAAGGTGACGGTGATCATCCGCAAGGCCTACGGCGGTGGCTACGCGGTGATGGGCTCCAAGCAGCTGTCCGCGGATCTGAATTTTGCCTGGCCCACGGCCCGCATCGCGGTGATCGGGGCCGACGGCGCGGCCCAGCTGCTGGTGAAGCGCTTCCCGGATCCGACCGCGCCCGAGGTGCAGAAGATCAAGGCGGACTTCATCGCGGGCTACAACGAGAACATGGCGATTCCGTGGACCGCGGCCGAGCGCGGCTACATCGACGCGGTGATCCAGCCGCACGAGACTCGGCTGCTGCTGCGCAAATCGCTGCGTCTGCTGCGGGACAAGCAGAACTTCCCCAAGGTGCAGCGCAAGCATGGCCTGCTGCCGATCTAGTTGGTAGCTCCCGGGAGGTTGCCGCAACGGCGCACCCGGTGAATGGGGTATCTGTGTGGCTACCGGCCACGGATTTGTTGTCTAAAGGGTGCTCCCCGACAACAAGTCGTGCTGCCGCTCAAGGGAATTCGCCAGGATCACAGGCCCGGCGTCACGCCCAAGCTCGCCTGGGCGCGCCGAACCCTACGCCTTCCCACGCCTCTCCGGGCAGTACAGCGAGCTCACCTCGCCGCTTAGTGTTGGCTCAGGGGCGGCGGCATTAGGCAGGTGGTGTTCTCAGGATGGTAGGGACTTGGTCCTGGTGAGGGCGATTTTCCAGATTAGTGAACCTTAATTTGACATAACAGAGTGTGATTGAAATCATCCAGGTTCGGCAACGCCCGCTCGTGGGCGGCCTCGAGAATCTGGCGAGGAATTTTCGATGTTTGATGCGGTCTCGGCACGGTCCAGTCACTGCCAGTCCGGTCTGCGAGCTGCACTGGCTGCCGCCGTCTTGACTGTTGGTATTTCCGGTGCTCCCCAGGTTTCGTCGTGGACCTCGGCTCCCGACCATGCCGGCGTACTGCTGTCCGCTGCCGAGGGCGGCTCGCTCGCCAATTCCGGCATCGCGCTGATCATGGGCCCCAGCATGATGCCGACGCCGAGTGAGCATTACGCCGAAACCGTGAATGACCTCTTTCTGCAGCCGCACGGGTTCGGCGGCCAGCTCGAGGTGCTGACCACTCCCCAGGAGGCCTACCTGCTGGACGAGTCCATGGCCAAGGGCGCGAAGGCTCTGACCGACCGAGTGCTGACCCTGCTCGATGAGGGCAAGGTGGACGAGGACCACCCGGTGACGGTCTTCGGTTACTCGCAGAGCGCCGCCCTCACGACACTGGCAATGCAGCAGCTCGACGAGGCCGGCGTACCGAGTTCGGCGGTGCATTTCGTATTGATCGGTGACTCGGCGAATCCGAATGGTGGTTTGCTGGTCGGATTCTCGGACATGCCGGGCATCACCGCCAATCTCGCGGATCAGGGTGTGACGCTGGGCAACCCGACTCCGAATGATCTGTACCCCACCAGCATCTACACCTTGGAGTACGACGGCTACGCCGACTTCCCGAAATATTTCCTGAACCCGCTGTCCAGCCTGAACGCAATCATGGGCATGGCCATCCAGCACATTGCCTACCTGGGCTTGACTCCCGAGCAGATCGCGGACGCCGTCCTGCTGGAGTCCAGCCCGGACAGCATGATCAACTCCTACGTGATCCCCAGCGAGTACCTCCCGCTGCTATACCCGCTGCTGTTCGTCCCGATTACCGGAAAACCCCTCTATGACCTGCTGGAACCGGTCACGCGCATCCTGGTGAACCTGGGTTACGGCAACATCGATCACGGGTGGAACGACGGCCCGGCGGATGTCCCGAACATGGCGACCGAGGACATGCCGAACCTCGACTGGAGCGAGGTCAGCAACGCGCTGTTTGCGGCGACGATGACCGGCGTGGGCGCTTTTGTCGCCGACCTGTTCGACCCCCAGACGTACGTGGAAGTCGACATGCTCGACAACCCCGCGTTGGACGGGTTACTCGCAGCTATGGCCGGCGTGGGCGTCGCGGCGGGCGACGACCCGACGGTGGACGAGATGCTCAACGGTTTGACCAACATGATGTGGGAGTCGCTGGTCGGTCAGTACCTGGACCCCGCTTACTGGGAAGCCGCGTCCTAGTCTCGGACGGATAAGTGTTGCGTAACGCTTCAGCAACACCAGTCACTTCTGTAGCAAACCAATTATCGTTTACCCCAGGCGATCCCGTGATGGGCCGGCCGCCGAGGTTCCGATTGTGCGGGGCCGGAACGTGATTCCGGCTGCCCGGATCGCCGTGCGAACCGTCGGAGGCCTGACGAGGGGGTCGACGTGTGTGATGGCAGCGAGTGCCCTAGCGGCGAGGCGCGATGAGTCTACTGCTGCCGGCCAGGCCGTCGGCGCCGGTTACCCGGAAATCGCGGACCGCTCCAGATGAACAAAAACGACTGCTGCGCAAAGCAATTGCAGCCTCAGCAATCGGCAACGCAACCGAATGGTATGACTACGGCGTCTATGCCGTTGTGGCGACCTATCTGACCGAGGCCTTTTTCCCGGACACGCTCGGCAACCTCGGGACCATGTTCGGCTTCGCCGTCTCTTTCGTGCTTCGGCCGCTGGGCGGCATGATCTGGGGCCCGATCGGAGACCGGTTCGGGCGGAAGTCTGTGCTGGTTGCGACCATCCTGCTGATCGCCGTGGCGACCACACTGATCGGGGTCTTGCCCACCTATGCCACCGCCGGATGGTGGGCTCCTGGGCTGTTGATCGCCCTGCGGGTGGTGCAGGGCTTCTCCACCGGAGGTGAATACGGCGGCGCCGCAACGTTTATGGCCGAAAGCGCGCCCGATGACAAACGTGGGACCTACGGCAGTTTCCTGGAGTTCGGCGCTGTTGGCGGCTTTGTCCTGGGCAGTGCCGTCGTGTTGGCGTTGGAGGCGATGCTCAGTCACGAACAGATGGCCGAGTGGGGCTGGCGTATCCCGTTCCTGCTGGCCCTGCCGTTAGGCGTGCTGGGCTTGGTGCTGCGCAGTCGGATGCCCGAGACGCCGGTGTTCGCCGAATGCGTCGCCTGCGACGCGATCAAGGGATCGGCCTGGGACCGATTGGTCGACCTGCTGACCAACTACACCCGGCCGATTCTGGTGACCTTCGCGCTACTGGTCGCGCTGAACGTCATCGACTACACCCTGGTGACCTACCAGCCGACCTACCTGCACGCCTCCGCCGGCCTTGACGAGCGCTGCAGGACGGCAGTGGTGCTGGTCGGCGAGCTGGCCATGATGGCCTGTATTCCGTTTGCCGGCGCCTGGTCGGACCGGATCGGTCGAAAGCCGCTGTGGCGCGGGTCGCTGATCGGGTTCATCGTGTTGGCATTGCCGATGTACTGGCTAATGGGCCAGGGATTCGCCTGCGCGCTGGTCGGATTCACCGTCCTCAGTGTGCTGTTCGCCGCACCGCTGGCAACGGTGGCGGCGACGTTCCCAGCGATGTTCCCCACCCAGGTGCGCTACGCGGGCTTCGCGATCGCCGACAACGCCGCGGTCGCGGTCTTCGGCGGCACCTCACCGGTGCTGGCCGACTCGGTCATCGAACACACCGGTTGGCAGCTTTTCCCGGCGGCATATCTGGTGGCCGCCGCGGTGCTCGGGTTGGGCGCCCTGAGGTTCCTGCCGGAGACCCTCGGGTGTTCCCTGCGCGGCACCGGAATCCCCGGCGTGCAGGGCGAACTCGAGCGCGAGCTCGCGGCCGTCATCGCGAATCAGCCGGTGGCCGACGCGCGTGAAGGCGCAGACCTCAGGCCTTGATCCGGATCTGGCCCGGTGACCACCAGCCCGAACGCGTCGCGCTACCCAGGTCCAACTCCGCGGGCGTGGCCGGCGTGATCACCTCGAACTGACGCAACGAGCCCCAGTCGCGGCCCCAGTCGTAGTTCAGGTAGGTGGCCATCACGTGGGCGCGCAGCAGCATGTCGGAGATACCGAGCAGCCCGCCGTTGACCCCGTCCTGCCAGGTGTCGGTGTCCTGCTTCTTGGCGTTGTAGTCCGGGGTGATCCGGTACTCGGGCACCTCGGTGACCCCGTTGGCGTGCAACATCGGATGCTGGCACGGGAAGGCCAGGCCCACCGCCCAGTCCAGCAGCACCGGCCGTGAAGAGCCGATGTACTCCTGGATGGTCTTCACCTCGGGCAGCCGCGGCGGGGTGAACGCGATCCAGTCCCGCGGGTTCAGCGACTTGTCAGAAGCCACAATGCGTACCGCGACGGCGTCGCCGGGGATCTGCGCGCGGGGGTAGCGCAGGTTGCGCCACATCCGCGGCCACTCGCCGAACAGGTCGTAGGGCACCAGCCGTCCGGCGGCCACCGGGACGCCGTCGGGCCCGGGAACCCCGTACTCCAGTTGCACATCCTGGCCCGTGGTGTAGCCCTTGAGCACGCTGTTGCCGGCGATGGTGCCCGCGGCGGTCACCGCCACCAGCGGGTGACCGTCATCGGCCGGGGGCAGGCTGTACCAGGCCGACGTCAACTTGGACTCCTGCTGACCGTCGGTGCTGTAGCTGCCCGCCAACGGAATCCGGGCCGGGTCCAGGCCATACGGGAGTGGCACGGTCGAGCCATTAATGCCGGCCGTCTTCAGCTTCTTCGGGGCGTCCCAGTCGTAGTCGGTGCCCGGCTGGGTGATCGGCATCCGCAGCGACTCGGCGACCACCTTCTCCGGCACCCCGCTGGCGGTGAAGCCCACCGGGTCCACCCCGCCCAACGGGCCGAGGTCGCCGTACTCACCGGGCAGCGGCGTCAGCGCCCCGTCGTTGGGGTCCGGCTCCACCAGCACATTGTCGGCCAGTCCGCAGCCGCCGACGAACGCCCGCACGTTGGCCAGGCCGTTGGAATAGGTCGGGTATTCACGGATGACGCCGGCCACCATCGAGGCCACGAACACGCACACCATGAAACCGGCCGCCACCGGAATGGGCGCGGCGGTCAGGGCCCGGGCCAGCCGGCCCTCGCCGCGATCACGCGGCGCGAAGTGCAGCCACGCCGCCCAACCGGCCGCCACGGCGAACATGGCGAACAGGATTGTGCTGACGGTGACCCCGCCGATGCGCGGCATGTCGGCGTTGAACGGCACGCCATAGCTCGACACGTACCACCAACCGTTGGTGGTGGCGAAACACAACGCCAGGATGAACAGCACCGCTGCCGCGAATGCCATTCGGTTTCTCGACCAGCGCACCACTTGTCGCGATACCAGCACCGTGGTCAGCGCCGCCATCGCTCCGGCCACCGCGGCGAACAGCCCGAAGTGGTGCACCCACTTGGTGGGCGCGAACATCAGCGAGAACATGGTCGCCAGGATGACGCCCATCAGCCGCCAGACCGGTCCGCTGGCGACGCCGGGAACACGCTTGCGCCGCAACATGATGAACATCGCGGTGAACAGGCACAGCGCGCAGATCAGGAAACCGAACCGCCGCGACAGTGAGCCGTCGACGGTCGGCAGGATCAGGTAGTAGTAGCGCAGGTTCTCGGTGTACCAGGCCTGGCTGGGGCCGATCGCGGTGCGGACCCTGGTGGCTTCCAACACCGCCCGGATGGTCTGGTCGGAGAACACCACGGTCAGGATCACCGCGCCGGCGGCCAGTAGCGGCGCCACCAGCGGCCAGGTGCCGTGAATGCGGTGACGGCGCACCAGAATCCGCAGCAGCGGACGGCCGCCGGCCAGCAGCGCGGCCACTGCGATCAGTCCGGTGGGCTGGATGCCCAGGGTGAAGGCCGCGCAGATGATCGCCAGCGCCGCCGGCGTGAGCCGGCTGGAGATGATCGCCCGCTCCACCAGCACCCAGGTGATCAGCGCACCGACCGCGATGATGCCCTCGGGGCGCAGGCCGTTGTTGAACGGCATCCATGCCGCCAGCAGCACCAGGCCGGCGGCCCACAGCGCGGGCTTGCTGGCCGCCACCGCGGGGCCGAACCGGGGCAGCACCTCACGGCTCAGCAGCAGCCAGCACACCAGACCGGCGACCAGGTCCGGCAGCCGGATCCAGATGCTGGCGTCGGAGACGTGCGTCATCAGCGCCAGCAGGTTGTAGTACCAGCCGAACGGGTCTTCGGGGCTGCCGAACCACCGGAAGTAGTTGCTCATGTAGCCGGCGTGATCGGCGACCCGGGCCATCCCCAGGATGTAGCCGTCGTCGGAGGAGTTCGCCCCGATCACGTACCAGAGCAGGAATCCGAAGACCACTGCCACATCGGCCAGTGAGAAGAACCGCCACCGGCTCGGGATCAGCCGGTGCATCCGGTGGCCGTCGAGCCGGTCCAGGCGCCACAGCGCCAGCACCGCGATCACCGTGGCCAGGATGGCGGCATAGATCGCGGCCCGCTTGAGCGCCGTGGGCTTGGTGGAGAACCGGGTGTCGATGTCTGCCGTCAGCGACAGCCCGGCCGGCGCGGGACCGGCCAGGTCGGTGAACACCCCGACGATCTGCGGGCGCAGGTTCGGGTCGGGCCAGCCGTAGCGCTGGGTGATCCCGCCGATGGTGGCGAAGGTTCCGGCGTGCGACGAGGTGACCTCGATGTCGGTACAGCCGGGCCCTTCCACCTTGGCTCGCGGTGCGGTGGCCAGCACCACGTTGCGGTCGGTGACGTCCACCCGTTTCTCGGTGACGGTGATGAACAGCCCGTTGAGCGCAGCGTCCTTGCCCTTGGCCGGCGCGGTCGCCAGCAGCGTGCCGCCCTCGGGGGGCAGTGCGCGCACCAACGCGCACGGCGCCTTCACCGTCATCGAGGTCGGGGTCTGCGAGATCAGCGGTGCCGTCACACTGCTCAGCTCGCCGTGTTGCGGCCAGTTCAGCGTGGCGGTGGTCTGCACCACCGGCAGCAGCGGGGTGGCCACCGACAGCAGGAAGCCCACAAGGCCGGCGACGACGGCCACCCAGCGGGTCAGTTTCAGGTCACGGTCGGTCACAGGCGGGGTCATGGCAGTGCTCGAATCGGTCCGGGCCGGCTCCAGCCGGTAACAGTGACGGTGCCCTGCTCGATGACGGCGTCGGGTGCGTCCTTGGTGGGGATCAGACGGTGATAGGCCTCCACCGCACCCCAGTCGCGATACCAGTCATTGCGCAGGTACGTCGGGACGGTGGTAGTCCACAGCATGGCCTGGGTGATCATGAACGGCCCGCCGTCCTCGGCCGACTGCCACAGGTTCGACGATGCCGCGGTCTGCTTGTGATCGGGCATGATCCGGTACTCCGGCAGCTCGGCAATGCCCAGGTGTTCGGTGAACGGCCGCTGGCAGGGGAAGTTCGCCGCGACGGCGATGTCCATCAGCACCGGAGTCTGCGAGCCCATCAACTCACTGATGGTCTTGACCACCGGCACCCGCGGCGGGGTGAAGGCGATCCACTGCTCGGTGGACAGGTTCGGGTCGTTGGCGACGATGCGCACCACGTCGGTACCCGGTGGTGCCCAGGCCAGCGGGAAACGCAGGTTTCGCCAGGAGTTCTGCGGCCCGATGTCGATCGGTTCGGTCTGCCCGAGCGCTCGGATAGCGCCGTTCGTGCCGTCCGTGCTGCCCCACTCCAGGTTCAGCGGCTGGCCGTAGTCGAGCTTGCCGTCCTCACCGTGCGACCAGATGGCGCCGGCCGCGGTGACCACGACAATCGGTGCCCGATCGGGCGACTGTTCCGGCAGCCGGTACCAGACCGAGGTGGCGTGCGCGGCGACCTGCTCCTTGTAGGAGCCGAGCACCGGGGTGACGGCCGGGTCCAGGCCGAACGGCAGCGCCACCCGGGAACCGTTCACGCCGTCGGGGGCGTCGTCGGGGATCTTGCCGCCGGCGGTACCTGCCGCGTCACTCTGGTTGGCGCTGGGCTTGTTGGGGGAGGCGTCCGCATTGGGCACGCCGGGCTTGGCGATGACGGCCAGCGAGGTGAGGTCGTCGTCGACGGCGTTGGGGTCGAAGCCGTACGGGTCGGAACCACCCAGCGGGCCGAGCTCGCCGTAGGTCTGTCCCGGAACCGGTTGCAGCAGACCGGTATTGACGTCGGGCTCGGCCAGCACGTCGTCGGCCATGCCGCACGAGGCCAGGCCGGATGTGAGAGCGTCGGCGTTGGCCTTGGCGGTGGTGTAGGCCGGGTAGCGTCCGGCGGCGGCCTTGGCCATCGAGCCGACCATCAGCAGCACCATCAGGCTGGCGACGATCAGCAGCGGGGTGGAGGCCAGGATCCGGTTGCGCCGGTTGGGCGTCACCTCGGTGTGGCCGGCGTAGTCCAACCGGAAGTGCTGCCAGCCGGCGAGCAGGCCGGTGGCGATCGAGGCCGCCAGGAACATCGAGGTCACCGGGCGGCTGGCGATCACCGGCGGGATGTCGAACCACGGCACCCCGTAGCCGCCGACGTAGAACCAGCCGTTGACCCCCGAGGTGGCCACCGCGACCAGGAACAGCAGTGCGGTCACATACAGGGTCATGTTGCGTCGGCTGTGCAGCCCGACGCGGGCGAAGGTGAACGCGGTGAGCGCCGCCAGCGCCCCGGCCAGCCCGGCGAACCCGCCGAACTGCACCGCCCACTTGGTCGGGGTGAACGTCAACAGCAGCAGGCCCACCGCGGTGGATCCGATCAGCCGCCAGGCCGGGCCGCTGGCCACCCCGTTGATCCGGCCGCGCCGCAGCAGCACCACCAGCATGGCGAACATGCAGAACAGCAGCACCAGCACGGCGAACCGGCGGGTCAACGAGGCGTCGACGTTCTCTTCGACTG
Source organism: Mycolicibacter virginiensis (assembly GCF_022374935.2). Lineage (NCBI taxonomy): Bacteria > Bacillati > Actinomycetota > Actinomycetes > Mycobacteriales > Mycobacteriaceae > Mycobacterium > Mycobacterium virginiense. The sequence goes on along the minus strand of NZ_CP092430.2, from coordinate 4,724,207 downwards.
TCAGGAAGTAGTACCGCAGGAACTCCTGGTACCAGGCGATGGTCGGACCGACCACGTACTTGATGCGGGCCGATTCGGCGACCGCGGCCAGGGTCTGCGACCGGCAGACCACCACGGCGATGGTCGATGCGGCTGCGGCCAGCACCGCCAGCGGCGCGAGTAAGCCGTCGGTGGCCCGGCGCTTGCGGATCACCGCCTCGATGGCGCGGGAGCCGGTCAGCAGCGGAGCCAGGGCGATCAGTCCGTGCGGGGCCAGCGTGACGGTGAAGACCGCCACCAGGACCGCCAGCGCGGTGGGCACCAGCCGGCGGGTGGCGATGGTGCGTTCCACCAGGACCCAGACCACCAGCGTGCCCAGCGCGATCAGCGGTTCGGGGCGCAGGCCGTTGTTGAACGGCAGCCAGGCCGCGGCGAACATGGCCGCAGCGGTGAACACCGCGACGCGGTTGCCGGACAGCCGGCCCAGCCGGGGCAGGATGCGGCGGCTGATGATCAGCCAGCAGGCCATGCCGGCCAGCGTGGCGGGCAGGCGCATCCACACTCCGGCGGTGCTGATCGCGCTCAGCTGGCCGAGCAGTGCCGGATACCAGTCGAACGGGGCCTCGGTGGCGCCGAAGAACCGGTAGTAGTTGGCCACATAGCCGGCGTGCGCGACGTTGCGCGCCATGGTGAGGTTGTAGCCGTCGTCGGATGAGATGGCGCCGATCACGTGCCACAGCGCCAGGGTGGCCAGCACGCCGATGTCGGCCAGCCAGGTGATCGGATTGGCCTTGAACCAGTGCCGCCAGCTACGCGGGGTGCGGTGGCATTGGCGCCGGTCCAGTATCGCCAGCGCGACGATCGATGCCAGCACCGCCAGCACACCGAGCGCCATCACGGCGGCCTTGAGGGCGGTGGGGTGGGTGATGAAGCGGGTGTCGACGGCGATGTGCGCGCTCAGGCCGGGCTGTGGGCCGATCTCCAGTTCGGTGAAGATGCCGCCGATCTGCGGTTTGTTCTCCGGCGGCAGGGTGCCGGACGCGCCGGGGATGCCGACGAACTCCGCGCCGACCTCGCCGGCGTTGGCCCACAGATGCAGTTGGCTGCAGTCGGCGATCTTGGCGCGGGGCGCGGCCGCGGCCACGTGGTCGCGGTAGGCGGCGAACACGGCGGTCTTGTTGGCCCGCACGAACAGGCCGTGAGCGGTGGCATCGACGCCGCCGGCCGGCACGGTGGACAGCACCAGCCCGCCCTTTTCGGGCAGGGTCGCGATAGCCGAGCAGGGGATGATGACGTCCAGGCCCTTGGGGGCGCCGGATACCAGCGGAGCGGTGACGTCGCTGACGTGGCCGTTGGCGTCGAGCCCCTGGGGCCAGGCGATGGTGGCGGTGGTCTGTTTGACCGGGAGCAGCGGGGTGATACCGCACAGCAGCACGCCGGTGAGGCCGGCCAGCACCGCGATCAGCCGGGCGATCCGATAGCGCTGCTGGGGCTGGTCGTAGGTGGAGGACACGAGCCCTGATGCTATGCGACGGGATGGCCGGGATGGGGACCCGGCGTAGGGCCTGTCACACCAGTCTCTGCCGTCACCAAACTTGGGGTATGTGATCGGTGCCCACCTTTGAGCGACAACGTCCGTGATGTCAGGTTCGGTGGGGGATAGGGTGACCCGGCAGCCCGGGTCGTCACCCGCCGCCCGGGCCCGCAGCGCCATCACCCGCTGGTGGATGCGGTGCTCGGTGCTGCGCGGCATGGAAGCCGGACCGTAGCGGCCCCGACCGCGCCGGAATACCCGGCCGCGACCGCGCTCCCAACGCAGCGCGTCGGAGATCGCTTTCGACGGCCGGCCCTGGACGCCGAAACCCCGAGACGCCAGCTCCGCGGCCAGCTCGCCGATGCTGCACGTTCCATGGTGGAGCAGGTAGTGGGTCAGGACATAGCGCAGTTCGATGCCGCGCAGGGTTATCGCGTTCGTCATGAGCCCGACCCTGCCCCCAGGAGGTGACAAGTCGGGCCCTGTTGCCGCGGGCGGACATACCTCGGATTGACATAACGCACGTTGTCGCTCAAAGGTGGGCAGCTATCACATACCTCGGGTCCGGTGACGGCTGGGACGCGCGAGGCCGGTGGGGCTGGGACGCGCGAGGCCGCTAACCGAGATCAGTGCCGCAGTGGCGCCGGGCTCCACAGCCCGGAGCGCACGGCGGTGCCCAGATCCAGATGCGCAGGTGTGGCCGCGGGATAATACGGCGTCAACTGCTGCAGGGCACCCCAGTCGCGGAACCAGTCGTGGTTCAAATAACTGGGCACCGTGGTCGCGCGCACCAACAGCTCGGTGATGCCCAGGGGGCCGCCACCGTTGTTGTCCATCACCGGCGAGTTCGCCTCGGCGCCGAAACGGTCCGGCAGGATCCGCCACTTCGGCACCTCGGTCACCCCGTTCTGGTGACCGAACGGACGCTGGCAGGGGAACGCCAGGCCGACCAGCCAGTCCAGCAGCACCGGGTCTTCCGAGCCCACCACTTCCTGCAGGGTCCGCAGCTGCGGGACGCGCGGCGGTGTCACCGCGATCCAGTGCTGCGGGGCCAGGTCGTCGTCGCGGACCACCAATCGGATGCGGGTGGCCTCGGCCGGGATCGCCGACATCGGCGCGCGCAGGTTGCGCCAGGCCGGGACCGCGCCGATGTCACCGAATTCGACCGTCCCGCCGGGCTTGTCGTTCGCGGCGCCGGCCTCGGTGGCCCACTGCGCGGTGACCTCGCCGCGGTCGAAGCGGCCCGCGGCCGCCACCACCAGCAGCGGTCCGGCGTTGGCCCGGTCGGCGGGCAACCGGTACCAGGCCGAGCGCAGCAGCGCCGGCACCTGAATGCCGGCGCGCCAGCTGCCCAGCACCGGCACCCGGGCCGGGTCCAGCTTGTAGGGCAGTCGGGCTCGCGAACCGTTGACACCCTCGGCGGCCGTGGTGCCACCCTCCGTACCGGCCTCGCCGCCGGCGATCTGTGCGTCGTCGTCGGCCAGCCGGCCCAACCCGGGCGGGCCGATCACCTGGTCGGCCGAGACGTCGGCGGGAATCCCGTTGGGGGTGAACCCGACCGAGAACGTCGCGCCGAGGGCGTCGTCGACCGGAGCGTCGATCGGGGTGAGTATTCCGGCGGTGGGGTCTTGTTCGACCAGCACGTCGTCGGCCAGCCCGCAGGTCTTGCCTGTCAGGGCGCCCAGGTTGGAGCGCCCCACCGTCCACGCCGGGTATTGGCCGAGCATCGAGGCGGTCAGCGACACGACCTCGAACACGATCAGCATCCAGGAGGCGATCGCCAGCGGGTAGCCCGACAGTGCCGACCAGCGTGGCCGCCGCTCGGCGCCATTGGTGAAGTGGAACCAGGCCGCCAGCAGCGCCGCCGACACCGTCAGCCCCACGCCCATGGTGGCGAACGCGAGATGCCACTTGGGGAAGGCGTTCGACCACGGCACCCCGAAGTTGGACACGTACCACCAGCCGTTGACGCTGGCGAACGACAGCGCGGTGATGAACAGCACCACCGCGGTGAACAGCGTCCGATTGCGCCTCGAGTGCATCGCCGCGGCACCCACCGCGACGGCGGCCAGCGCGCCCACCGAACCGGCCAGCCCGGCGAACACACCGAAGTGGTGCGTCCACTTGGTGGGCGTGAACATCAGTGCGATGAACGAGATGATGGTGATCCCGATGATGCGCCGGCTCGGCCCGGCCGCCGTGCCGGGAATCCGGCCCTTGCGCAACGCCATCGCCACCGACACCGCCAGCGCTAGACCCAATGCCAGCACCGGGAACCGGCGCGCCACCGAGCCGTCGGGGGTGGCCAGGAACAGCCGCTCGTAGCGGACATGCTCCTCGAACCAGGCCAAGCTGGGCCCGACCGCGGACTTCAGCGTGCTGGCCTCGATCTCGCCGGCCAGCGTCTGGTCGCGGAAGATCACGATCGCGGTGATGCTGACCGCCGCGGCAATGGGTGCCAGCAACGGCGCCAGCCCGAACTGCTTGGAGCGCCGGTGCAAGATGGTGCGCAGCGGACCGATCGCCACCAGCAGCGCACCGATCGACGCGATCCCGGTCGGCCCGGAGAACAACGTCATCGCGCCGATGATGCAGGCGATCGCCAGCGGCAGCAGCCGGCTGGTGGCCACCGCCCGCTCCACCGAGCACCAGGTCGCCAGGATGCCCAGCGCGATGATCGGCTCGGGACGCAGCCCGTTGTTCAGCGGCAACCAGAACGCCAGGAACATGCCGGCCGCGGTCCAGGCCGCCGCCCGGCTGTGTTTGACGGCGTGGCCCAGCCGGGGGATCACCTCTCGGCTGATCAGCCACCAGCAGGCCAGCGCCATGGCCAGGGTGGGCAGCCGCATCCAAATGCTGGAGGTGGACACGTGCGACCACACCGCGAGCAGGTCGTAGTACCAGCCGAACGGCGCCTCGGGGGTGCCGAACCAGCGGTAGAAGTTGGCCATGTAGCCGGCATGCTCGGAGATCCGCGCCATGGTCAGGATGTAGCCGTCGTCGCTGGTGTTGGCGCCGACGAAGTGCCACCAGACCAGGACCAGGGTGACCAGCGCGTCCAGCGGCGAGGCCGACCACCAGCGGGCCGGCAGGAAGCGCCGGTGCCGGGTGCCGTCGGCGGTGTCCAGGATGTGCAGGGCGATCAGCGCGACGATCGTCAGCGCCACCCCGAGGATCATCGCGGCCAGCTTGAGGGGAGTGGGCGCGCTGGAGAAGCGGGTGTCGACGGTGGCGGTGAAGTCCAAGCCGTCGGGAGCCGGGCCGGACAGGTCGGTATAGACCCCGACGATCTGCGGGCGGAAGTCATAGCCGCTGCGGGTCCCGGTCAGCGGTGAGCCGGGCTTTTCGGCATTGGGTCCGTATTTGAGGCCGACGAACTCGGCGGTGACCCGGTCGGCGTGCGCGGTGAAGGTCAGCTTCTGACAGTCCGGCCCGAGCACCGCCGACAGCGGCGCCACCACGACCGGCACGTTGCGCACCACCAGAACCAAGTCATCGTTGACGCGTTCGATGAGCAGTCCACGGTCGACGGCCTTGGGGGCCTGCTTGGGCACCGTGGACAGCAGCACCGACTTGGCCGGGGTGAGACCGGCTGCGGCCTGGCACGGGACGCTGATATCGAGGTCGGTGGCGACGTAACCGATCAGTGGTGCCTGCACGCTGGCCAGGGCACCGTTCTGCGGCCAGTTGAGTTCGGCGGTGGTCTGCTTGACCGGTAATAAGGGGGTGAGGATCGCCAGTAGGGTGCCCAGCACGCCGGCGACGACGGCGACAGCCCGAGCGATCCGGAAGTCGGCGCGCGTATCGGTCACGGACCAGATGCTATCGGTGCGCTCGACGGCGCCCGTCAGGTGCGGATGGCAAGCACGAACGGGCCGATCTTCTGCACGTGGAACTGCGGCCCGGCGAACAGGGCCGCATCGAGCTCCACGGTGTAGCGCCGCACGTTGGGATGGTTGGGGTAGACGTCCTTGGCCAGCCGCAAGCTGTAGCTGTCGCCGGCGCCGGCCCGCATCAGAAACACCGTCGGTGCCGGCCACGCCAAGTCGTCGAGCGCGTGGGTGAACTGCTCGGGTGTGTCGAGCTTGGACCAGGCCTCGATCGCGGCGGCGCGCGCGGAGAACTGCGCAAGCGGGTTGGCGTAGTGCGGCGTCAGCCCTTGGAAGCCCCAATAGGGGTAGTAGGACAAGAAGCTGTAATCGGCGGTGAGCACCACGGTCTCGTTGCGCGGCTTGCCGGTGGTGGCGGTGATGGCGGCGTCAATGGCCTCGTAGTACTTCGCGGCGCCCGGTGCCCGCCTGTCGCCGCGGTCGCCGTGGCCGTCGGTGTCGGTGTACGCGACGGTGATGTCGGGCCGCAGCACCTCGGGAATGTCCTGGCTGAACGCGATCGCCCCGGCCAGCCCCACCGCGGTCGCGACCGGATAGACGATGGTGTGCCAGCCCTGCGCGGCCCGGCCGAGCGCCTGGGCGCCCTCGATGAAGCCGAATACTCCGGCCGTGGCCAGCAGCACCGTCAGCGTCGACTGGAGTCGGAAGCTCAGCAGCGTGGTGAGAGCCAGGGTGGACAGCATCGACAGCAGCGACCACAGGTAGACGCCGACGACGCCGATAGCCAGCGCCCCCGCCCGGGTTGACTTGGTGGCCCGTGCCACCAGCCACAGCGTGCCCAGCAGGCACAGCGCTCCGAGCAGCGTGAACTGCAGCATCGGGAAGCTCAGCTCGGCGCCGTCGCCGGGCAGGTAGTGGAAGGCGCTGCGAGACTCGCCGGCCGGGTGGTACAGCGCCTGGCGCAGGTAGGGCGTCCAGGTGATCGAGGCGATTGCCGCGGCGATCACGCCGATCACCGCCAGCCGGCCCAGCGGGCTCAACGCGGCTTTGGCGCCGGAGCGTTTGACCACACGCGACGCCGCCAACAGCAGCGCCATCAGGGCCACGGTGAACGCGGTGTAGGCCACCAGCAGCGTATAGAAGGTAGCGGCAAAGCCCAGGAAGACGCCGGCGCCGACGATGGCGGCCCAGCCGCGGCCGGATGCCCGCAGGCCCGACCAGGCCAGGATCAGCACCGGGGGCAGCAGCACGGTGATCATCGCCGCGTAGGGCTCCGGGGAGCTGTAGGCCAGCGTCACCGCCGCCCCGGCGAGCGTGGCCAGCAGCGCGTACTCGAAGCGGAGCATCTTGTTCCACAGCACCAGCGCGACCGCGACGGCCACCGCGATCGAGGTGATCGCCCACGGCTTGTACATCTCCCAGGCCGGCAGCCCGGTCCAGGCCGCAGCCCGCCCGCCGAGCCAGAACCAGCCCGGCGGGTAGAACGGCGGCAGTCCGAGATAGGTCATGTCGGCCAACGCGGGGCTGTCGGTCAGCCGGGTCAGGTATTCGGTGCGGAACTGCTGGTCCACCGAGATACCGAACAGGTAGAGCTTGGTAGCGCCCAGCGGCATCGCCAGGGTCACCACCGAGAACGCGCTGACGAACACCACCGCGGCCAGCCAGGCCAGTGCCTGCCGGCCGCGTCGCCACAGCAGGCCGGCCGCGGCCAACCCGGCCAGGCAACAGACCTGTCCGACGGTGGTCAGCGCATGCAGCTGGTTCGACGAGGGATATGCGGGCCACTGCACCCGGGCGATCGCCACCAGGGCGACCACCGCGACGACGACGGCCACCGCGGCGGCCAGCATCATCTGGCCGACGGTCTGGAGTGAATTGGTCAGCGCGTTACGCATGGTGAGCACCGGCCTGTCGAAAATCGGAAGGTATGTGACTGTTGCCCGCCTTTGAGCGACAACGGCGGTCGCCGGCGGGCGGGGTCTGCGACACGGCGAACGAGTAATCGTGCCCGAGTGTGCGGTTTGGTGTGTCAGGCACCGTCGTCGGCGAACGAAACCGCACACTCGACGAAACCCACCGGGGCCGATCGCCCCGGTGTCGCTCAAAGGCGGGCATCAGACACACCTTCCCCCCCGGCGGTGCACGTGTGACGCACGGGCTCGGGGCTGAGCATCGGCTAGATCGGCAACCGGCGGAAGATCGCTCGCGGGACGTGCCGCAGCACCATCATCACGTAGCGGAACGCCCCTGGCGCCCAGACGATCTCCTTGCCCTTGGCGGCTGCGGCCACCGCCAGTTCGGCAACGTCCTCTTTGTCGACGGTCAGCGGCGCCTCTTTGACGTGCGCGGAGAATCGGGTGCGAACCTGGCCGGGCCGGATCACCAGCACCCGCACCCCGTCTTCGCGAAGCGCCTCGCCCAGGCCGAGGTAGAAGCCGTCGAGCCCGGCCTTGGTGGAGCCGTAGACGAAGTTGGTGCGGCGCACCCGCTCACCGGCCACCGAGCTCATTGCGATGATCTGCCCGAAGCCTTGGGCGCCCATCTTGCCGGCGAGCAACACGCCCACCGAAACCGCTGCGGTGTAGTTGATCCCGGCGACCTGCACGGCCTTGGCCTGGTTGTGCCAGAGTTCCTCGGCGTCGGCGTCCATGCCGAACGCCACGATCGCCACATCTATATCGCCGCCCGAAAACGCCGAGTCGATCATCGCCGGGTGGCTTGCGGTGTCCAGAGCGTCGAAGTCGACGATCCGCACCGACTTGGCACCGGCCGCCTCCATCGCGGCCACGGCGCCGTCGCGGCCGGGGTCACCGGGCAGGCAGGCCAGCACGACGCCGGCTGAGGCGTTGCGCAGGTAGCGCGCGCAGATCGCCAAACCGATCTCGGACGTGCCGCCCAGCAGCAGAATCGACTGGGGATTGCCGGTCGCGTCGAACACCATCTAGAGCAGCTCCAAACGTCGGGCCATATCGGAGGCGAAGATCCCGTCGGGATCCACCTTGCGGCGCACCGCGATCCATTCGTCGATCCGCGGGTACATGGCGTGGAAATTCTCCGCGGTGGTGCGGGAATCCTTGGCGGTGTAGAGCCGGCCGCCGAACTCCATCACGCGACGGTCGAGCTCGTTGAGCAGCTCGTTGACGCCGGGCTTCATCGGGAAGTCCAGGCACACGTTCCAGCCGGGCATCGGGAAGCTCAGCGGCGCCTCATTCCCCGGTCCGAACAGCTTGAACACGTTGAGCGCCGAGTAGTGCCCGCTGGCCTGGATGTCGATGATGATGCTCTTGAATTCCTCGACGGCCTCAGTGGGCACCAGGAACTGGTACTGGGCGAAGCCGGCCGGGCCGTAGCCGCGGTTCCACTCACCGAGCAGATCCAGCGGGTGATAGAACTGCGTCAGGTTCTGCACCTTGCCGCGATAGTGGCCTCCGCGGCGGTAATACAGCTCACCGATGGCGCTCAGGCTCAACTTGTTCATCAACCCGTTGGGGAAGACGTCGGGCACGGTCATCAACTGCGGTGCGTCGAACTTCAGCGGATTACGGGCCAGCTTCTTGGGCAGCTCGTCGCGCAGGGCCAAGCGCCCACGGGTGATGGTGGCGCGGCCCAGTTTCGGCGGCGGGCTGATCGCGTCGAACCATGCAGAAGAATAGGTGTAGTTGGCTTCGCTGCCGTCGCTGTGGAAGGCGATGGTCTCATCAAGAGTGGTGGTGTTGTCGCCGTCGTTGATGAAGTACGCCGTCTCGGTCGGCGTCATGGCAATCGTGGCGCGCAGGATGATCCCGGTCAGACCGTTGCCGCCGACCGTGGCCCAGAACAACGCTGCCTCGGGGCCGTCCGGGGTCAGGTGCCGCACGGAACCATCGGCGGTCAGCAACTCCATCGACACCACGTGGTTGCCGAAGCTGCCCTCACTGTGGTGGTTCTTGCCGTGGATGTCGCAGGCGATCGCTCCACCGATGGTGACCTGGCGAGTCCCCGGCAGCACCGGCACCCACAGCCCGAAGGGCAATGCCGCCTTCATCAACTGATCCAGGCTCACCCCGCCATCGACGTCGACAAGGCCGCGGTCCGAGGAGATCGAATGGATCCGGTTCAGCGCGGTCATGTCGATCACCAGGCCGCCGCCGTTCTGGGCGTTGTCGCCATAAGAACGGCCCAGGCCCCGGGCGATCACGCCCCGGCTTCCGGCATCGGCCGAGCGAGCCACCGCCTTGGCGATGACTTCGACATCCGGGGTCGACAACACCTGCGCCACGCTTGGCGCGGTGCGGCCCCAGCCGGTGAGGCGGCGCGGTGTGGTCTGCAAGTCGGTGCTCAACATCGCACATGAGGGTACCGCCAACGCGCCGGATCCCCGTTCAGCGTGACTATTCGGAGCTGTGCCGTTACGATCGCGCAATGCCTGAGACTCCTGCGAGCGAATCCTCCTCTGCCAAGCCCAAGACCGCGGGTTTTCCGCAATCTTCCACTCCCGCACCGGCGTTGTCGGTGCCGACGATCGCCGCGTTGGCGCTGGCCGTGATCGGCATCGTTTTGGCTATCTTCGGTTGGTTCCACCCGTCGACGAGCCAGAAGTTCTCCGACGACCAGCGTGCCGAGGCCAAGGGCAAGATCTGCGAGGCGCAGGGCGTCGTGCGTCAGGGCACCCAGTTCAACACCAACCTGCAGAACCCGGTGCCGGGCGACCTGGCTGGTGACCTGGCGGTGGGCACCAACGCGCGGCTTTCGCTGTTCGCCGGTGGCGCCTTCCTGCACCAGAACCTCGAGGCCAACCCGGCCACCCCGGCCGACCTGTCGAAGGCCGTTGGCGACATGGCCGACACGCTCGAGGCGCTGAGCATCAACTACCTGGCTGGGCACTCGCCCGAGGACGCCGTCCAGCAGCCGCTGCGCGACCAGCTGCGTGGTCAGATCGACGTCCTGGACAACCTCTGCCAGCAGCAGTAATTCAGCAGCAGCAACTCCGTTCGATCTGTAGGTGCGCTGGGCTATGTCAACGACAGAGCCCAGCGCATTTACGTTGGTGGACCTGCTCACGCAGCAGGCCGACCGCCTCGGCGACAAACTCGCCTTCCTCTTCTGCCCGGAGGGCGAGGACGAACACGACCGGCTGACCTATCGCGAGCTGGATCGTCGGGCCCGGGCAGTCGCCGCCGGTCTGCAGCAGCACGGCGCGGCGGGCCAGCGGGTGTTGATCTTCTGCCGCCCGGGCCTGGACAGCATCGTGGCCTTCTTCGGTTGCCTGTATGCCCGCGCCGTCGCGATTCCGGTGGACGCGCAATGGACCTCGGCGCGGATCGAGGCAATCGTGCCCGACGCGCGCGCCGAGATCGCTCTGGCCACCACGAAAACCCAAGACGGGATCCGGGCCGCGGCGGACCGTGCAGCCGAGGCGGCGGGATTGCCGCCGCTGCAGTGGTTCGCCACCGACGAATTGAGCGGCGATGAATCCGCCGCCGATCGCTGGGCGCTGCCGCCGGTGGTCGCGGCAACCATCGCCGCAATCCAGTACACCTCCGGAACCACCAAGGCACCCAAGGGCGTGGTGCTGACCCACGGCAACTTCATGCACAACCTTCAGACCGTTCGCCAGACCTGGAACCCCGCGCCGGACAACCCGGTGTTCCATGCACCGGTGGGTTCGGTGACCTGGCTGCCGCAGTATCACGACCTGGGCCTCATCGGCGGGGTCCTGATGACGCTGTATGTCGGGACGACCACGGTGGTGATGTCGCCGGGTGCTTTCCTGATGCGCCCCATGCGCTGGCTGGAAGCGATGTCGCGGCACGGTGCGGTCATCTCCGGAGCGCCCAATTTCGCCTACGACTGGTGCGTCAAACGCAGCACACCGCAGGAGCGCGCAGCGCTTGATCTGTCCAACTGGCAGGTCGCCCTCAACGGTGGTGAACCGGTGAATCCCGCGTCGCTGCAGGCATTCTCCGAGGCGTTCGCACCGGCCAGGTTCGCCCCCGAGACGTTTTTGCCGGTGTACGGCCTGGCGGAGGCGACCCTGGGCGTGTCCGGTGGATCGGATGCTGGAGCGCTGGGGCTGCCGGTGGTCGTGCACGTCGATCGCGGGGCACTCGGTGAAGACCGGGTCGTCGAGGCCGCGGCCGATGATCCGATCGCCGCCGCGGTGGTCGGATGCGGTCGGCCGCGGGGCGGCCAGCGAGTCATCATCGTCGACCCGGAGACCCGAATCGAGTGCGACGCTGACGGTGTCGGAGAGATCTGGGTCTCCGGCCCCAGCGTGGGGCAAGGATATTGGCGGCGCGGCGCGGAGACCGAGCAGACCTTCGCGGCGTACCTGGCCGACACCGGCCAAGCATTCCAAGGCCCTTTCCTGCGCACCGGGGACCGCGGATTTCTGCGCGACGGTGAACTGTTCGTCACCGGGCGCTGCAAAGACCTGATCGTTCTGGGCGACGTCGTTCACTACCCCAACGACATCGAGCGCACCGTGCAGAACAGCAACGCGATGTTGGTGGCCGGGCGCGGCGCGGTGTTCGCGATAACCGGCGAGCGCGGGGATCCGTTCGCCTGCGAACGACTCGTGGTGGTTCAAGAGCTGCAGCGACACCGGGCTCCCGACACCGATACCGACGGTGTGCTGGCCGCGATCCGCGACGCGGTCCGGCGCCACCACCGGACCGAGGTGCACGACGTACTCCTGGTCAAACCGATGAGCATTCCCACCACGTCGAGCGGCAAGATCCAGCGGGCCGCGTGTCGGGAGAAGTTCAGTGCGGGCGAGCTGGTGGCCGTTGCCCAGTGGAACGCACCGCCGCCCCCGGCCGCCGAACCGGGAATGGCCGCCAAGCAGCAGATGGCGCTCGGCCTGGCCCGGTTCGTCGGCCGGCTGGCACGCCAACGACGCGAATCGGACTAACACCGACACGCCGGGGTATCTCCGATCCGTTCCGGCTCGGCTGTAGGGTGATCGCGCCCAGCAAACCCGGTCTCTGCCGCCGCCAGCCACGATGACGCGGTGCCCGCAGCACGGGATCGGGACGCCGGCCAATCCCTCGCTGCGCCATCTTCAGCCGTGGAAAGTTCCCCGTCGCGGCGGAAGGGCCGGTAATCCGTTCGTGGACGGTTGTCCGTCGAGGCAGCCAGGCGCGATTTACGATCGCTAAGCAATTTCTCAGTTTTTACTGGATTAAAAAGTTGTTAATCGCGTCGCTTAAATGATGTTAATGCGGGCGACAATGGTGGACTTTGCCGGAAGGTTAAGCGATACCGCGGGTCTCCACCTGCCCTGACCACGCATGTTGTCAGATTAGTGACTACGCGTGTTGTCGAAAATTTGACTACGAACGTTGTCTTTTGGTGCCTGAAAAATCCGCCTGTGAGCCTGAGAAATCTATATTGGAAATGTGACGCTGCTCATGTACTGTCGCGAACGTTTGATACCTCGAGATGGAAGAAATTTCCGATGCAGCAGTTACTTCGTCCCTACGCCACGACGGGTGTCGCCCTAGTAGGTGCCGGTCTCGTCAGCGTCACTGCTGTGCCGATGCCGCAGGCAAACCTGCATGCTTCGCCGGCCCCACAGCCGGATCTCGCGCCGGTCCAGCAACCGAACCTGCGGTTGGTGGCCAACACGTCCGATGTACTGGTCACCTGGGATCAGCTGTTCAGCAACACCGCCGCCAACCTGGCCAACCTGGGCCAGCACTTCGACTCCGGGATGCTGCCGTCCGAGGTGGGGCTGCTGTTGTCGTCGGTCGCGCCGTTCGTCACGGTCACCAACGCGTGGAACGAGATTTGGGCCGCGATCGCAATCGACCCGGCCAACACGCTGAGCATCCTGTTCAACGCGCCGGCCACCCTGCTCAACGCCTGGCTCAACGGCACCAACACCATCGAGTTCTTCGGGATCACCGTCCCGGCCTTCAATGGCCTGCTGGTGGGGCCGCAGTCCTTCGACCTCGAGATCACCCTCAGCCAGGTGCTGGACACGGTGAACCTCGGGGACAAGAGCCTGACCACGATCCTGTCCGGAATCGGGATCGGCGACCTGCCGCTCGGGTCGATGGTGACCAGCCTGCTCGACGGGGTCGGCCTGGGTGACCAGACACCGCTGGATCTGATCAACGCGATCGGCATCGGGCCGCAGTCCGCCGCGCAGCTCGCCACCGGACTGCTCGACGCGATGGGCCTGGGGCAGAAGAACCTGATCGACATCCTGGGCAACATCGGCCTGAGCGACGAGTCGGTGGCCGATCTGGGCACCAAGCTGCTCGACGCGATTGGCATCGGCAACCCGACGCTGGGGGACCTGCTGGGCAACGTCGGCCTGGCGGACCAGTCGGTCTCGGGTGCGCTGCTCGCGGTGCTCGACGCGGCCGGCATCGGCGACCCGACCGTCACCGGCCTGCTCGACCAGCTCGGCTTGGCCGACCAGCCCGTCTCCGACCTGGCCGCCGGCCTGCTCGACGGTCTCGGCTTGGGCCAGCGGACCCCGGTCGACCTGCTCAACTCGCTGGGCCTGTCCGACCTGACCGTCGGCGACATCCTGCCCAAGGTGCTCGACGCGCTCGACCTGGGGCAGCGGACCCCGCTGGACCTGATCGACGCGATGGGTCTCGGCGACATCAGCGTGGGTTCGCTGGCCGTCGACTTCCTCGGCGGCGCAGGGCTGGGCGACGCCACCGTCGGCGACCTGGTGAACGCCGCCGGCCTGGGCGGGCTGACCATGCAGAACATCGTCGACGCTGCCCACCTGGGCAACGTCTCGCTGGGCACCGTCTTCAGCAACCTCGGCTTCGGCGGCCTGACCCTGAACAACCTGATCTGGGCCACCGGCGGCGACACCGTCGCCGACAAGATCGGTGGCCAGGGCATGATCGACGGCCTCAACGCCAACACCATCAACAGCATCCTGGCCGACCAGGGCATGGCCGATCAGACCATCGCCCAGCTGCTCGGGCCGATGGCCGACCAGAAGCTCAGCGATCTGATCGAAGCCAACCTCTCCATGACCCTGAGCTCGGTGCTCACCGGTATGGGCATGAACACCCAGACGCTGGACGAACTGGTCGCCAGCTTCGGCATGGACAACACCAGCCTGGGTCAGCTGCTCACCGACATGGGGCTGAACAACACCACCCTCAACGAGATGCTGGGCAACCTGCTGGGCACCGGCACGTTGGGCGAGCTGCTCAACGACGCGGGCATCGGCAACCAGCATCTGGGTGACCTGCTCGACGGCATCTTCAGTGGCCAGACCCTGGGCTCGTTGCTCGGCAGCACCGACCTGGGCAACACCCACCTCGACGCGCTCCTGCACAGCCTGCTGGGCGACATGTCACTGGGCTCCGTGCTGGGTGGCCTGGGATTCGCCACCACCGACCTCGACACGCTGGTCGGCGGCTTCCTGGGCGGACAGACCATCGCCGATCTGTTGAGCAGCTTCGAACTCGCCACCACCGAGCTGAACGAGCTGCTGGCGGACATCTTCGGCGACGGAACGTTGAACTCGATGCTCACCAACATGGGCCTGGGCAGTGACACCCTCAACGACCTGCTGGACCAGTTCGGCCTGTCGGACATGGTGCTGATCAACACCCATCTCGGCGATTTCGGCGGATTCTTCGCCTCGCTGTTCGGCGGCGTGTAACCGCCCCCATCGAATCGACTCGGAGAAACCTGATGCTGCAGAGCCTTCGCCCCTACCTCACGCCCGGGATCGCCGTCGTCGGCGCCGGTCTGATCGCCGTCGTCCCGTCGGTGGCACCGATGCCCGCCGCCCCGACGCACTTTGCGCAGCAGCAGCATTCGGTGGTTCTGACCGCCGACCCGGCGAACGACGTCACCGGGCTGCTGACCAGCTGGGGCCTGCTGCCGACGATCACCGTCAACGCGGTACCGCTGCCGGCGCAGATCAACATCGAGCTGGGCTCGACGCTGCACACCCTGCTGGCGATGATCGGCCCGTTCATCACGCTGAACAACGCGTGGAACGACATCATGGACCAACTCTCCGCCGACCCGGCCAACGCGTTCATGATCCTGCTCAACGCTCCGGGCACGCTGATCAACGCCTTCCTCTTCGGCACGTCCGGGATCGACGTGGCGGGGATGAACATCCCGCTGTTCAACGGGCTGTTCGTCGCACCACACACCGCCACCATCGACCTGCAACTGGGCCAGTTGGTGGACCTGGCCGGCGTCGGAAACACGACGCTCGGCGACGTGCTCAGCCAGTTCGGCATCGGCGACGAGTCGGTGGAGGGTCTGCTGACCGGCCTGCTCGACAGCCTGGGCTTCGGGCACCTGAGCGTCACCGCGCTGCTGTCCGAGTTCGGGATCGGCGACCAGCCGATCGCGGACCTGGCGGCCAACCTGCTCGAGGTGATGGGTATCGGGAACCCGACGATCTCCGGCCTGGCAGATCAGGTGGGGCTGGGCGACAAGTCGATCGCCGAGGTGCTGACCGGTCTGCTCGGCCAGGCCGGCATCGGCAATCCGACCCTGGCCGGCCTGCTCGACCAATTCGGCCTCGGCGACCAGTCGGTGGGCGAGCTGGCGACCGGACTGCTGCACGCCGCCGGGATGACCGACACCTCCATCACCGGCCTGCTTGGCCAGCTCGGTGTCGGCGAACTCACCCTGGGTGAGGCGATCAAAGATCTGGTCCACACCACCGTGGGCGGCGACGCGACCATCACCGATCTGCTCAGCCAGTTCGGTGGTGCGGACATGACGCTCGGCAGCGTGATCAACCCGCTGCTGGACGCCTCCGGTTTCGGTGACCAGAGCCTCGCCGAGCTGATCGACACCCTGCTGGGCGGCATGTTCGGTGGCGGCGGCGCCGGCAGCATGACCGTCGGCGACCTGGTGATCGAAATCCTGCAGGGCGCCGGCTACGACATGTCGCTCTCCGAGTTGCTGCAGAGCGCGGAGATGTCGAACATGACGCTGGGTGACTTGCTCGAAGGCACCGAGATCGGCGACCAGAAGTTCACCGACCTGCTGACCCAGGCCGGGATGGGCGAAAAGACGTTGCTCGAACTCGCCGACGGCGCGATCCCCGTCCCGGACATCACCTGCCCCCTGCTGCCGGGCTTGTACAACGTGTCCTGCTACCAAACCCTCAACAGTTTGATGGGGCCCAACAGTCTGCTGGAAACCCTGCAGCGGCTCTACAGTGCCGGCGCCCCCAACCTGGGCGTGGCGCCCGGTACTCCACTGTCCGACATCACCATCGGCCAGCTGCTGGGGGCGACCGGCGTGGGCGACGAGAAGCTCAGCGAGCTGCTCACCGGTTTGAATCTGAGCACCCCTTTCGACACCGTCATGCACAACTTGGGGCTGGACAGTGTCACCCTCAGTGGCCTGCTCAACAACGGCTTCTCGTGGCTGATGAACACCTCGGTGGTATCGATGCTGAGCTCCTGGGGCCTGAACAACCTGAACATCGACACGGTGATCGACCGGCTCGGCTTGGACGTCACGATCAACGGGCTGCTGGGCAACCTCGGCCTGAACAACATCGACATCGGCAGCGTCATCGACCACGTCTTGGGCGGTATGACCTTCGGCTCGATCGCAAACGACCTGGGGCTGAACAACATTCACCTGGACGGCTTCTTGGAAAGCCTGCTGGGCGGCGCCAAGGTCGGCGACCTGCTCGACGACCTGAACCTCAACAGCGTCCACCTGGACGAGATTCTGCAGCGCCTACTCGGCGGCGTCACGGTCAATGACATCGCCAACTCGCTGGGCCTGGGCAGCGTCACCGTCGACTCGCTGGTCGCCAGCCTCGGCCTGACCGGCCTGACGGTCAACGACGTGATCGACAACCTCGGTCTCGGCGGCCTGGATCTCGACGACCTGCTTTCCAACATGGGCATCTCCGGCACCGATCTGATCTCGGTCAGCATCGGGCAGCTCGGCGGCCTCTTCGGCTTCTGAGTTCAATCCTTCGGCTTACCAACACTTCACGAAACAAGGGCGGAAAACAGCAATGGGCGGCAGGCGCGACGGTGTAGAACGGCGGACGGCGAACCCCACCGGGGCGCGTCGGCGCAAACGCGTCGCCGGGGCCGGCACGGCGGTGGGCGCGTTCCTGGCCTTCGGGATCAGCCCGATGTCCGCTGCGCCGCCGGCCCACGCCGACGAGCTGGGCTGGGTCTCCGACCTGTTCGGTCAGAGCCTGGGCGATGCCTTCACCAACCTGGGTGACGCGGCGTCGTGGCAGACGATCTTCGACGCCGACTCCTGGGCACCGCTGTTCGCGCAACTCGACGGCGACTGGGACGCCGCGCTGGCCCCGATGTCCGCAGCGGCCAACGACCCGTTCTCTGATCTGTTCAACACCTTGTTCTACGAGCCGATGCACACCAGCATCGAGAACTGGATCGACAGCCCACTTGGCCTGCAGGTCAACGGTGCGATCAACAGCTTCTTCGGGGTCTACCTGATCGGCAACGGCGCCGACGGCACGGCGGACAACCCGGACGGCGGCAACGCGGGCCTGCTGTTGGGCGACGGCGGCGACGGCTTCGGCTACAGCGGCAACGGCGGCAATGCCGGCTGGTTATTCGGCAACGGTGGCAATGCCGGCAGCGCCGGTGACACCGGGGCCGGCGATTCCGGGGCCGGCGGTCCCGGGATGGTCACGTTCGCTGCCCTGGCGAGCGACCCGGCTCCGATCAACGGCGCCCCCGGAGTGGGCGGCAACGGCGGTGGCCTGTTCGGCCACGGCGGCAACGGAACCGACGGCACGGCCGGGCAGTTCGGCGGCGTCGGCGGCGCCGGTGGCGCGGGCGGCGACGGCGGGTTCTTCTTCGGTAACGGCGGCAACGGCGGCAACGGTGGCGCCGGCGGCGACGGTACGGCTGCGCACATCGACGGCGGGGCCGGTGGCGCCGGTGGCGCCGGTGGCCGGGGCGGGATGTCCTTCAGCAACGGCGGGGTCGGCGGTGCCGGCGGCGCCGGTGGTGACGGCTTCACCGGTGGCCGGGACGGCGGCAACGGGGGTGTCGGTGGCGCCGGGGGCGCCGGTGGTGGCGGCGGCACCATGTTCGGCAACGGCGGTTCCGGCGGCGCGGGCGGCGTCGGCGGTGACGGCGGCAGCGGCGCGGCGGGTAACGATGGCGCGCAGGGCACCTTCGTAGGCGCGGGCAACGGCAACGGTGGTGCCGGGACCAACGGCGGCGTCGGTGGTGTGGGCGGCAACGGCGGTATCGGCGGCGATGCCGGGGCGGGTGGCCTGTTCGGCTCCGCGGGCCACAGCGGATCAGGTGGTGCGGGCGGCAACGGCGGCGACAGCGGTGCCGGCGGCAACGGTGGTAACGGTGCGGCCGGAACCGCTGCGCACCTCAACGGCGGCAACGGCGGTCGCGGCGGCGAGGCCGGGCTAGCCGGCGCCGCGGGCCGGGGCGGCGCGGCAGGCAGCGGTGCCGGCGGTGTTGCCGGCGCGACGGGCAGTGCCGGCGATGCGGCCACTGTCAGCGGTAACGGCGGCAACGGCGGCGCCGGATTCAGCGCGGTCAACCCCGGCCAGGCGGCCGGTAATGGTGGTCGGGGCGGTGACGGCGGGTCGACCGGCAACGGCGGCAACGGCGGCGTCGGTGGCAACGGCGCGACGGGCGCCCTCGGCGGCAACGACGTCAACGGCAACGGCTTGCAGGGTGGTGCAGGTGGCGTCGCGGGTAATGGTGGCGCCGGTGGTGCTGGCGGGTCGGTCTCGGGCAACGGTGGTGCCGGCGGCTCGGGCGGTGTCGGTGGCACCGGTGGTGCCGGCGGGACTGGAGAGACCGGAGCCGCCGGCCAGAACGCCGCGGCCGGAAGTGGTGGGGCCGGCGGGACCGGCGAGAACGGCGGCAACGGCGGCAAGGGTGGCGTCGGTGGTCTCGGCGGCAACGGTGGTGCCGGTGGCGCCGCGGCGCACGGCACCGCGGGCGCGATCGGCGCGGGCGGCGTCGGTGGTGCCGGTGGCGCGGGCGGTGACGCGGGCGACGGTGGACAGGGCGGCACGGGTGCCGGTGGCGGCCTCGCCGCCGCGGCCGGTGCCGGTGGACTCGGTGGTAACGGCGGTTCGGTAGGCACCGGCGGCGCCGGTGGTGCCGGCGGCGTGGGTGCCGGCGGTGCTCATGCGGCAGGCGGCAAAGCGGGCGCGACGGGAACCGGCGGCGACGGCGGCGTGGGCGGCACCGGTGGTGCCGGGCAGCTGCTGGCCAACGGGATGGCACAGGCCGGCGGCGTGGGCGGCCACGGCGGTAACGCGGGCGCGACCGGCGACGGCGGGGCCGGCGGCACCGGTGGTGCCGGGGCGACCGGCGCGGCCGGAATCACCAGCGGATCGGGCAACGGCACCAACGGCGCGACCGGCGCTAACGGCGGTGCCGGCGGCGTGGGTGGCGCCGGCGGTTCGATCTCGGGTAACGGTGGCGTCGGTGGTGCCGGTGGCGTGGGTGGTGCCGGCGGCGCCGGTGGTGCCGGCGCCAATGGAATCGATGGCGCGGACGCGGTCGCGGGCAGCGGCGGCAACGGTGGCGACGGCGGCAGCACCACCAGCGTCGGTGGCAACGGCGGTGCCGGTGGCGTCGGTGGCGCCGGTGGTGCGGGCGGCACGGCGGCGCATGGCTCCGCGGGTGGCCAGGGCGTCGGTGGCGTCGGTGGTGCCGGTGGTGCGGCCGGCAATGGCGGTACCGGCGGTGCCGGAGGCGACGGCGCCGGTGGCGGTGCCAACGCGGTGGCGGGCCACGGCGGCAATGGCGGTAGCGGCGGCACGGCCGGTGTGGCCGGCAGCGGTGGCGCCGGCGGTAACGGTGCCGGCGGGCAGGCCGCCAGCGGTGCTGCGGGTGTGGCGGGCAGCGCCATCGGTGGCGTGGGCGGCAACGGCGGCAACGGCCAGGTGCTGGCCGACGGTACGGTCCAGGCCGGCGGCGCCGGCGGCAACGGCGGCAACGCGGGTGCGATCGGCACCGGTGGCGCCGGCGGCAACGGCGGTAACGGCGCGGCCGGTGTGACGGGTGGCCGCGATGCGGCCGGCAATGGACTGACCGGCGGTAACGGCGCGGCGGGCGGCGTCGGAGGTAAGGGCGGTGCCGGCGGCACCCTCTCCGGCGACGGCGGTGCCGGTGGCCAGGGCGGTTCCGGCGGCGCTGGTGGAAAGGGTGGTAACGCCGGCTTCGTCACCCCCGGCAGCGGCGCGTCCGGCGCAACCGGCGGCAACGGTGGCACCGGTGGCACCGGCGGCGCCGGGGGCCTCGGGGGTGCCGCGACCGACGGCAACGGTGGGGCCGGTGGCCAGGGCGGTGCCGCGGGCAGCGCCGGTAACGGCGGCAACGGTGGCGTAGGAACCGGCGGCGGCACCGGCGCGACCGCCGGCAGCGGCGGCAAGGGTGGCTCCGGCGGCGAGCGTGGCATCTCAGGCGTCGGCGGCGTCGGTGGTGACGGCGCGGGCTCCGGGCAGGACGGCGCGACGGGCGCGAGCGGCGGGAGCGGCGGCGGCGGTAACGGTGGCGAAGGCGGTCGCGGCGGCGACGGCCGCGAACTGGCCGACGGCACCATGCAGGTCGGCGGCGCCGGTGGCCAGGGCGGCAGCGCCGGATCGATCGGCAACGGCGGCCGTGGTGGTGATGGCGGCGCGGGCGCCAGCGGAGGAACCGGCTCGGTCAACAGCTCGAACGGCGCCAACGGCGCCACCGGTGGTGTTGGCGGTGCGGGCGGTAGCGGTGGCTCGATCGCCGGTAACGGCGGCGCGGGCGGCGTCGGCGGCCACGGCGGCAACGGCGGCAACGGCGCGACCGGTCTGACCGGTGTCGCGGGCACCGATGCCGCGGCCGGTAGCGGTGGCAATGGCGGCAACGGCGGTACGGGTGCCGACGGCGGAAACGGCGGTAGCGGTGGTGCCGGCGGTCAGGGCGGTGTCGGTGGCAGCGCAGTCAACGGGACAACAGGGAAGGCCGGGATCGGCGGGATCGGCGGCAACGGCGGCGACGCAGGTAAGGGCGGCGACGGCGGTGCCGGTGGCCGAGGCGCGGGCGGCGGCTTGAACCTGGTCGCCGGAAACGGTGGCGCCGGCGGCAGTGCGGGCACCGCGGGCCATGCCGGTGGCGCAGGCCAGGGCGGTCTGAGCGGTGACGGTGCCAGCCAGCGCGCTGGAGGTACGGCGGGCGCGGCCGCGGTCGGCGGCGGCAACGGTGGTGCCGGCGGTACCGGCGGTGCGGGCGAAGTGCTGTCCAACGGCGCTTCCCAGGCCGGTGGCAATGGCGGTGCCGGCGGCGACGCGGGTGCGGTCGGCACCGGCGGCGCAGGCGGGAATGGCGGCGCGGGCGCAACCGGGGACGCGGGTGTCACGGACGCCGGCGGCGACGGAAGCCACGGCGGAGACGGCGCGGCCGGCGGCAACGGCGGCGTAGGCGGTCAGGGCGGCTACATCTCCGGCAACGGTGGTGCCGGCGGCCGCGGTGGGGCAGGCGGCAACGGTGGTGCCGGCGGCAACGGCCTGACCGGCACCGCAGGGGCCACCGACGCGGCTGGGCAAGGCACCGACGGCGGCGACGGTCGCGACGGTGGCGACGGTGGCGACGCCGGCAAGGGCGGTAACGGTGGTGCCGGCGGCACTGCGATCAACGGCAACGCGGGCGCGGCCGGGGCCGGTGGAGTCGGTGGCACCGGTGGAGCGGCCGGAAACGGTGGTACCGGTGGTCGAGGCGGCGACGGGGCCGGCGGCGGCCTTGACTTCGAGGCCGGTGCCGGTGGCAATGGCGGCGACGGCGGCGAGATCGGGCAGGCCGGCCACGGTGCGGCAGGCGGCATAGGCGCCGACGGCAGCCAGGCCGCGAATGGCGCGGACGGCGCCGCGGGCCACTCCAACGGTGGCGCGGGCGGCAACGGTGGCGCTGGCCAAGTCCTGTATGACGGCACTCTCCAGGTCGGTGGTCAGGGCGGCAACGGTGGCAACGCCGGCACGGTCGGCACCGGCGGCGCGGGCGGCAACGGTGGTGCCGGCGCGACCGGCAAGGCTGGGATCACCGATGCTTCGGGCACTGGTACGCACGGCGGCGACGGCGGACTCGGCGGCAACGGCGGTACCGGTGGTGCCGGCGGCACCGTGTCCGGCAACGGCGGCGTCGGTGGTCAGGGTGGCGCGGGCGGCACGGGTGGCCTCGGCGGTGCCGGACTCAACGCCACCGTGGCCGGCCAGAACGGCGGCAACGCCGGTGACGCCGGCAACGGCGGTCAGGGCGGCGTGGGCGGCCAGGGCGGCACCGCCACCAATGGAATCGGCGGTGCCGGCGGGCGCGGCGGTGCCGCGGGCGACGCGGGCACCGGTGGTCAGGGTGGTCAGGGTGTTGGCGGTGGCGCCGCGGCAAACGCCAGCAACGGCGGCAACGGCGGTACCGGCGGGGAACGCGGCACGGCCGGGCAAGGCGGTGCCGGCGGGGTCGGTAGCGCGGGCGATGGCGCGAACGGCGGCGTCGGCGCGGCCGGCGGCGGCGGTAACGGCGGCAATGGCGGCGCGGGCGGCAACGGCGTCGGCGTGATCAACAACGTCGGTCAAGCCGGCGGCAACGGCGGCCTCGGCGGTGCGGCCGGTTCCAACGGCAACGGTGGAGACGGCGGCGCCGGCGGTAAGGGCGCGCTGGGTACCAATCCGGCTGCACCTACCCAAGGCGGATCGAACCCGTTGGCCGGCAACGGTGCCACCGGTTCCGAATGCGGCAGCACCGCCGGCACCAGCTCGTGCACCGGCGGCATCGGCGGTAACGGCACCGCGGGCAACAGCGCCAACAACGGCGGACACATCCAGGACGGCGGCAACGGTGGCACCGGCGGCCGAGCCAACACCGGCGCATGGCTGGGCCAGACGGCCACCGGCGGCAAGGGCGGCAACGGCGGTGCCGGCGGGGCTTCCGGTGACGGTGGAGACGGCGGCACCGGCGGCTACGGCTACGTCGGCGGCAGCTCCAGCAGCGCTCATGGCGGTACCGGCGGCAACGGCGGCAACGGAGGCAACGGTGTCAGCGGTGTGACCGGCGGCAACGGTGGCGCCGGTGGTGCCGGCGGTGCCGGCGGATCGGTGTCGGGTGTGGGCGGCAACGGTGGTGTCGGCGGCGCGGCCGGCAACGGCGGCGACGGCACCGTCGGCGGTGACGGCGGCAACGGCGGCAACGGCGGGCAGGCCTACATGTCAGCGCCGGTCGGTGGCACCTCCGCGGTCGGTGGCCAGGGCGGCAACGGCGGCAACGGCGGCTACGGCGGTAACGGTGGTGCCGGTGGCATCGGCGGCCAGGGCGGTGACGCGGGCGCGGCCGGTGCGGACGGCGCCGGGCAGGCCGGCGTGGGCGGCGCCGGCGGCAACGGCGGTGCCGGTGGCAACGGCGGCAGCGGCGGTGACGGCGGTGACGGCGGAAGCACCAGCCGCGGCACATCATTCGGAAGCCAAACGGCCGGCCAGGGCGGGACCGGTGGGACCGCCGACATTGGCGGAACCGGCGGCGTGGCCGGTGGGGGCGGCGCGGGCGGCCACAACGCCGACGGTTCGAGCGCATCCAGCGGTGCGGGGGGCACCGGCGGGACCAACGGCGCCAACGGCGCCGCCGGCAGTGGCGGATCGACCGGCACAACCGGCTAGCCGCCACGTCCTCAACGAATCAACCATCCCTGCTTAAGTAACGAGGTTCCCCCTGTGATTGGTAAGCGCCACAAGGCAACTCGGGCTTTCGGTCGTCGGTTGTTGGGTGCGGGTTCGGCGGCGGCAGCCTCCTTGGCATTGGGTGTGACGCCGTTGGTGTCGGTGCCGGTAGCGCAGGCTGATGGTGAGTTCGATTGGCTGCTGGATCTGTTCGACCCGGCGGCGTGGTCACTGGCGGATGCCTCGGCTGGGTTTGATTGGGGGTCGTTGTTCGATTCGTCTGCGGGGCAAGCCAGTGGCGACGCGTTTGATCTGACGGCGTTGGTCGAGGCCTACATCTACACACCGCTGCACGCGAGCATGGTCGATTGGATTGAGAGCCCGTTGGGCATCCAGGTCGGCTCGTTTGTCAATGAGACGTTCGGGTTCGGTTCGATCATCATCGGCAATGGTGCTGCCGGCGTTGAGGGTGTCGATGGTGGCAATGGTGGTGCGGGCGGTTGGCTGTTCGGTGATGGTGGCGACGGTGTCGCCGGCGGTGATGGTGGCGCGGCCGGGCTGTTCGGCAACGGCGGTGACGGCGGTGCGGGTCTGGCAGGCCTGGCCGGTGGCGACGGCGGCGCCGGCGGTTCGTGGATGGGCGTTGGCGGTACCGGCGGTGTGGGCGGTGACGGTGGTGGCGCCGGCGGTAATGGTGGCGATGGCACGGGTTGGTTGTTTGGTTCCGGTGGTGCCGGTGGCGCCGGGGGAATCGGAGCCACCGGTGCGGCGGGCATCGACGGGGCTGCCGGTGTTTGGGCCAACGGCGGTACCGGAGACGGCGTCGTTGGTGGCAATGGTGTCCTGGGCGGTAACGGCGGCAATGGTGGTGCCGGTGGTAAGGCGTCGGGATTGTTCGGTAACGGGGGCAATGGTGGTGTCGGCGGTGTCGGTGGTGCCGGCGGCAATGGTGGCCGCGGTGGTGATGGTGCTGCTGGTGAGTGGGATGTGGCCGCCAGCAACGGAAATGGTGGTGACGGTGCCGGTGGTGGTGACGGCGCCAACGGTGGCCAGGGCGGCCAGGGTGGTCTCGCTGGTGCCGGGACGAGCTGGGGGTCTGCGGGGGTCAATGGGCTTGGTGGCCAGGGCGGTGCCGGCGGCAACGCTGGAATCGCCGGCGATGGTGGCGCCGGCTTGGACGCCACCAGCGAGCATCCCGATGGCGGTGACGGTGGCAACGGCGGCGATCCGGGCGCGATCGGTCACGGCGGTCAGGGCGGCCTGACCGGTGGCTCCACCACCGAGCATGCGGCCAGTGGCGCCGACGGGCAGGCGGCCGGGCACGGCGGTAACGGCGGTAACGGTGGCGATGGCTTCGACGTGGCGGCCTACAACGCCGCTCACGCAGGCGAATTGGGCTTCAAGGCGCTGAGCATCGCCGGCGGCAACGGCGGCAACGCCGGTGACGCCGGGCTGGTCGGCGATGGCGGTGCCGGTGGCAACGGCGGCAACGGCGGGGCCGGCGGCCCCGGCGGTAACGGTGGCTGGTCGGGCGGCAAGGGCGGTACCGGCGGCGACGGCGGCAACGGCGGCAACGGCGGCGCGGCCGGCGCCCTGAGCGGTAGCGGCGGCCAGGGCGGCAACGGCGGCTTGGGTGGCGACGGCGGGCACGGCGGCAACGGCACCGGCGCCAACAGCAATGCCGGCAGCGGCGGCGATGGCGGGAAGGGCGGCATCGGCGGGCAAGGCGGGGCCGGACAGACCGGTGCGGCCGGCAGCTACCTCACCGGTGACGGCAACGGCGGCAACGGCACCAACGGCGGCGCCGGCGGGACCGGCGGCGGCGGCGGCAAGGGTGGCGACGCCGGCACCGCCACCGGAACCGGCATTCTGGGTGCCAACGGCAACGGCGGCGCAGGCGGTCAGGGCGGCATCGGCGGCGCGGCCGGTGACGGCGGCCGGGGCGCTGACGGTGACGCTTCAAACATCAACGGCGGCAACGGTGGTAACGGCGGCAACGTTGGAATCGCGGGCGCCGGGGGCAACGGCGGAGCGGCCGGCTCCGGCGGCCTGGGCGGTGACGCCGGCACGCACGGCGCCGAAGGCAGCGCTCCGACCGGCGGTGGCAACGGCGGCGACGGCGGGCACGGCTTCGCCTCCTCGACCGCGGGCCTCAACGGCGGCGCGGGCGGTGCCGGCGGCAACGGTGGCGAACACGGCAACGGCGGCAACGGCGGCAACGGCGGGAACGGCTTCACCGGTGTGGCCGGCGTGGACGCCACCACCGCGGGAGGTTCGGGCACCAGCGGAGGCAACGGTACCGACGGTGGCGCGGGCGGCGCCGGCGGCCTGGGCGGCTCGATCACCGGCAACGGCGGCAACGGCGGTCTGGGCGGCGCCGGCGGTTCCGGCGGTAACGGCGGCGACGGCCTGGCCGGCGCACAGGTCACGGTGGCCGGGGCGAACGGCAACAACGGCGGATCCGGCGGCAACGGTGGCAACGCCGGCTCCGGCGGCGCCGGCGGTAACGCCGGCGGCACGGCCGGCGGTTCCGGAAACGCGGGCACCAACGGCAGCGGCGGCGCCGGTGGCTCCGGCGGCAACGCGGGCACGGCCGGCAATGGCTCGGACGGTGCAGCTGGGGACGGCTCAAACGTCAACGGCGGCAAGGGCGGTAACGGCGGTGACGCCGGAACGGCGGGCGCTGCCGGTCAGGGCGGCGCGGCCGGAACCGGCGGAGCCGGCGGCAACGCTGGGACCGACGGTGATGCCGGCGCGGCGATCACCGGCCCGGCCGGCAACGGCGGCAACGGCGGCGCGGGCTACAACGCGGCCGGCGACGCTAGCGCTGCCGCTGGCACCTCCGGCGGCAACGGTGGCGCCGGCGGTGACGGCGGCAACGTCGGCAATGGCGGCAACGGTGGGGTCGGCGGCAGCGGTAAGTCTGGTGTCGGCACCGCCGGCACGGCGGGCACCGCCGGCACCCCCAACGGCGGCGCCGGCGGTACCGGCAGCGACGGCGGTAACGGCGGTAATGGCGGTGCGGGCGGCGCCGGTGGTGCGCTGGCGATCAACACCGCGGGCAACGGTGGTGTCGGTGGTGACGGCGGCGCCGGTGGTAACGGCGGTAACGGCGGCAATGGCTTCACGGCGACGACGGCCGGTGCTAACGGCGGCAACGGCGGCAGCGGCGGTGCAGCCGGCTCCGGTGGCCACGGCGGCGCCGGCGGCGCTGCCGGCACCACCGAACACGGGACGGTCGGCACCAACGGCAATGGCGGCCAAGGTGGCAACGCCGGCAGCGCCGGCCAGGGCGGCAACGGCGGGCGCGGCGGCGACGGCAACGCGAGCACCCCGAACGGTGGCCGCGGTGGTAACGGAGGCGACCCGGGCAGTGTTGCCGGAGCCGGCGGCTCCGGTGGCGCGGCGGGCAGCACGGTCGGCGGCGGTGGAACCACGGGTTCCGACGGCGCGAGCGGAACTGCGGCAGCGGGCGCATCCGGCAATGGCGGCGCCGGCGGTAACGGCTATAACGCTGCCGGAGACACCAACGCTGCGGCAGGTGCCAACGGCGGCAAGGGCGGCGCCGGCGGCGACGGCGGTGCGATCGGCAACGGCGGGAACGGTGGTGCCGGCGGTAGCGGCAAGGTCGGTGCCGACGGCCATACGCCGTCAAATGGCAAGGCCGCCAATGGTGGTACCGGCGGTGCCGGGTCCAGCGGCACCCAACCTGGACAGGCAGGTGGTGATGGCGGAACTGGCAACAGCGTGAGCAGCACGAGTTGGGGCGCCCCAACCATCACTGGCGGTAATGGCGGAAAGGGTGGCGACGGGGGGGCGGCCGCCGACGGCGGTAATGGCGGTAACGGCGGCGGCGCCAACGGGAAGACCGGGGGTATCGGCGCCAAGGCCTATGGCGGCGCCGGCGGTAACGGCGGTAACGGTGGCGACGGCGCGGACGGCACCGTCGGTGGGAATGGCGGCGCCGGGGGTGCTGGCGGCAAGGGCGGCGTGGTCTCTGGCAACGGCGGGAATGGCGGCGTCGGCGGTTCGGGCGGCACGGGCGGCGCGGGTGAACAAGGTGGCGACGGCGGCAACGGCGGTACCGGCGGCTATGGCGAGAACCACCAGGGCACCGGTTATGCCAAGGGCGGCAATGGCGGTACGGGTGGTAACGGCGGCGCGGGCGGTGATGGCGGCGCTGGCGGCAATGGCGCGGCCGGCGGTGCTGCGGGTGTTGCGCAGGGTGGCGGTGTCAACGGCACAGCAGGTACCGGTGGTAGTGCAGGCGCTGGCGGGGCGGCCGGTTCTGGCGGAGCCGGTGGCGCCCGAGGTGCGGGCGGCGGAGCCGAAGCCGGTGGTGCGGTCAGCGCGGATGCGGGCTCTCCGGGACAGGCCGGTATCACCGGTGGCCAGGGCACGAAGGGCGCTGATGGCACCCCGGGATGATCGCCGCCAACGCCGATCCGCGGCGACCTCGGGCATCGTCCGTTGCACCGAGGCGCTGCCGCATTGCCAGCGCCTGAACACCTCTCACTTCTCTTCGATCAACTCCACTCACCCAGATAGGGGTCGTCCCAATGGCTCGTAAGCACCACAGCAACCGTCGTGCCGTCGGAGCCGCGGGGGCACTAAGCGCCTTCCTAACCTTCGGGATCGCCCCGCTTACACTGGCACCGGCAGCGCAGGCCGACGCCGACTTCGGCTGGCTGGTCGACCTGTTCGAACCCGCCGTATGGCCGGGCGTAGACGGCGCCGGGTGGGACCTGGAGTCGTGGCTGAACCCGGCGGCGTGGGCTGACTACTTTGCCGGCCTGGACGCCGGTGCCGAATCGGCCGGCCTGGCCGCCGGTAATCCGTTCGACCTGACCGCGTTGCTCGATCAGCTCATCTACACTCCGCTGCACGACGGCATGGTCGACTGGATCAACAGCCCGTTCGGTAGCCAGGTCAACGGCTTTATCAACAACACCTTCGGCTTCGGCTCGATCATCATCGGCAACGGTGCCGCGGGCACCGAGCTCAACCCCGACGGCGGCAACGGCGGCTGGTTGTACGGCGATGGCGGCGCGGGCTACGACGGTTCGCTGACCGGGGTTGCCGGTGGCAATGGTGGCGCGGCCGGGATGTTCGGCAACGGTGGTGCCGGTGGCGCCGGCGGCGCGGGCTTCGACGGCGGCAACGGTGGTGCCGGTGGCAGCTGGAGCGGTGTCGGTGGCGCTGGCGGCATCGGTGGCTCTGGCGGCGACGGCGGTAACGGCGGCGCCGGGGCCGGCTGGCTGTTCGCCGTCGGTGGTGCCGGCGGTGCCGGCGGCGACGGACTGCTAGGCGCCGCGGGTGCGGCCGGTGTCGCGGGCATCAACGGCGGCAACGGCGGCGTTGGCGGCAATGGCGGTGTCGGCGGTAACGGTGGGACCGGCGGCGCGTCCAGGGCATTCCTGTTCGGTGCCGGCGGCAAGGGTGGTGCGGCCGGTGACGGTGGCACCGGTGGCGTCGGTGGTGCGGGCGTGGCCGGCACCAACGGAATCGACGGTGAGACAGGCACGTTCGCCGGTGGTGGTACCGGCGACGGCGGCGACGGCACCGACGGCACCGACGGCGGTAACGGCGGCACGGGTGGCAATGGCGGCACGGCCGGTACGGCCGGTGCCGGTGGGACGGCCAGCTCCTTGTTCGGCAGCAACGGCTCTGCGGGGGCCGGTGGTCAGGCCGGTAACGGCGGCAACGGCGGGGCCGGCGGCGTTGCCGGACTCGGTGGCAACGGCGGTGCGGGCGCGGCCGGCACGGCGGCGAACGTCGACGGTGGCGCGGGCGGTGACGGCGGCGACACCGGCACGGCCGGCGCCGGCGGTGCCGGCGGACAAGCCGGTGGCGCCGGAGCCATGGTCGGTCAGCAGGGCATCAACGGTGCCGACGTGACTGGTGTCGGCGGCAACGGTGGTGCGGGCGGTAACGGCTACAGCCCCACGGCCGCAGGGGAGTCGGGCGGCAACGGTGGCGCCGGTGGTGACGGCGGCGCCTACGGCAACGGCGGCGCGGGCGGTAACGGTGGCGACGGTGCGACCGGCACCGCCGGCGGCGACGGCAGCACCTCCAACCCCAACGGGACCGACGGTTTCACCGGCGGAAACGGCGGCGCCGGCGGCGTCGGCGGCAAGGGCGGTTCGATGGCCGGCAACGGTGGCGCCGGTGGTCGAGGCGGCCACGGCGCGGACGGTGGCGCGGGCGGAGATGGCGTCACCGGAGCGACGGGTTCGTTCGACAACGGCGGTGACGGGACCGGCGGCAACGGTGGCGACGCGGGCAGCGGCGGCAACGGTGGCAGCGGCGGCAATGGTGGTGCGGGCGGTACTGCGGCCCACGGTCTGGCGGGCTCGACCGGCGCCGGCGGAAACGCCGGCAACGGCGGCAACGCCGGCACGGCCGGAGACGGCGGCGCCGGGGCGGCCGGCACGGCTGCGCATCGCGACGGTGGTAACGGCGGTAACGGCGGCGACACCGGTAACGGCGGCAAGGCCGGCAACGCAGGCAGCGGATCCCACACCGGCGCAGCGGGTTCGGCCGGCAGCACGGTCACGATCGGTCAGGGCAACGGCGGTGCGGGCGGCGACGGATTCAGCGCCGTTACCGCAGGTGAGTCCGGCGGAAACGGCGGCGTCGGCGGTGACGGTGGTGATCACGGCAATGGCGGCAACGGTGGCACCGGTGGCGCAGGTGCGGACGGCACGAACGGGGCGGCCGGCAACGCGGTGAACCGTGACGGCGGCAACGGCACCGTCGGCGGTAGCGGCGGTACCGGCGGCGCCGGCGGTAAGGGTGGCTCCGAGGCTGGCAATGGTGGTGCCGGCGGCGTGGGTGGTGCCGGGGGTGCGGGCGGCAACGGTGGTAACGGCGTGACCGGGGCCAACGCCAGCACGGCCGGCGGACACGGGTCGAATGGCGGCGACGGTGGCAACGGCGCCGTGGGCGGCAACGGCGGTGCCGGCGGTGTCGGCGGAGCGGCCGGGAACGGTCATGCCGGTGCGAATGCCTCCGGCGGCGCCGGCGGTCGTGGCGGTGACGCGGGTGCCGCCGGCAACGGCGGGGCCGGCGGCAACGGCAACGCCGCACACATCAATGGCGGCAACGGCGGTGACGGTGGTGATGTCGGCATCGGCGCAGCGGGCGGTGTCGGCGGAGCGGCCGGCGGCGCTGGGGCGACGGTCGGTGCCACCGGTGCGCACGGCGCCGAGATCATCGGGGCCTCCGGTAACGGCGGCCAGGGCGGCGCGGGCTTCACCCCCACCGCGGCAGGACAATCCGGCGGCGACGGCGGCGCAGGCGGTAACGGCGGTGCCCACGGCAACGGCGGCAACGGCGGTGCCGGGGCGGCAGGTGCGGCCGGAACCAGCGGCCCGGTCGGCAACAACGGCACCCAGGGCAGCGTCAATGGCACCAACGGCGGACAAGGCGGTTCCGGCGGCAATGGTGGCAACGGCGGGGCCGGCGGCGCTGGTGGCTCGCTGAGCGTCAACACCGCCGGTAACGGCGGCATCGGTGGTGCGGGCGGCGCCGGCGGTAACGGTGGTGTCGGTGGGAAGGGCTTCACCGCTACTGCGCCGGGCGCCGACGGTGGCAACGGTGGCAAGGGTGGTCAGGCCGGTTCCGGCGGCGTCGGCGGTGCCGGCGGTAACGCGGGCACCGCGGCCAACGGAACCGTCGGCAACAACGGCAACGGTGGGGCTGGCGGTAATGCCGGCGATGCCGGAGCGGGCGGCAACGGTGGCGATGGCGCCGCCGGAAATGCGGCCAACCCCAATGGCGGCAACGGGGGCCAGGGCGGCGACCCTGGCAATGTCGCTGGGACCGGTGGCGCCGGCGGCACGGCCGGCGCCACCTCCGGCGGCGGCGGCATCCACGGCGGCCACGGCGCCGACGGCGTCTCGGCGACCACGGTGTCGGGTAACGGCGGCAACGGTGGGGCCGGGTTCAGCCCGACCAGCATCGCCGACAACGGCGGCAACGGTGGCGCCGGCGGCAACGGCGGTGCGGCGGGTTCGGCCGGTAACGGCGGCAACGGTGGCGCCGGCGGCGCGGGCGCGACCGGCGTCGGCGGTAATGGCGCGGTCGGCACCGCGGGCACGGCCGGTAACCCCAACGGGGGCGCCGGTGGTTCCGGTGCGTCCGGCGGTAACGGCGGCAGGGGTGGCAATGGCGGGGCCAGCGGCGCGCTGGTGACCAACCACGCCGGCAATGGCGGTGTCGGCGGCAAGGGCGGCGACGGCGGTGCTGGAGGTACCGGTGGTGCCGGCTTCAACGCGACGGCGGCCGGTGCCAACGGTGGTGACGGTGGCAAGGGTGGTCAGGCCGGTTCCGGTGGCACCGGTGGTGCCGGCGGTAACGCGGGTGCGATCAACGGTGCGGCCACCGCGGGTGTCAACGGCAGCGGAGGCGCCGGCGGTAATGCCGGGACGGCCGGCCAAGGCGGCAATGGCGGCAACGGTGGCGCCGGAGATGCGGCTAACCCCAATGGCGGCAACGGCGGTCGTGGGGGCGATGCAGGCAACGTTGCCGGCACCGGCGGTGTGGGCGGCGTGCACGGGACCGGCGGCATCGGTGGTGTCGACGGAGTGACCGGCGCCAACGGCACGGCCGTGAGCGTGGCCTCCGGCAACGGCGGCAACGGTGGGGCCGGGTTCAGCCCGACGAGCATCGCCGACAACGGCGGCAATGGCGGTGCCGGCGGTAACGGCGGTGCGGCGGGTTCGGCCGGTAACGGCGGCAACGGTGGTGCCGGCGGCGCGGGCGCGACCGGCGTCGGCGGTACCGGCGCGGTCGGCACCGCGGGCACGGCCGGCAACCCCAACGGCGGTGCCGGCGGATCCGGCGCGGCCGGTGGCAACGGTGGCAAGGGCGGTGTTGGCGGCGCCAGTGGCTTGCTCGGTGTCAACCACGCCGGCAATGGCGGTGTCGGCGGCAAGGGTGGCGACGGTGGTGCCGGTGGTACCGGTGGTGCCGGCTTCAACGCGACGGCGGCCGGTGCCAACGGTGGTGACGGTGGCAAGGGTGGTCAGGCCGGTTCCGGTGGCACCGGTGGTGCCGGCGGTAACGCGGGTGCGATCAACGGTGCGGCCACCGCGGGTGTAAACGGCAGCGGAGGCGCCGGCGGTAATGCCGGGACGGCCGGCCAAGGCGGCAATGGCGGCAACGGTGGCGCCGGAGATGCGGCTAACCCCAACGGGGGCAACGGCGGTCGTGGTGGCGATGCAGGCAGCATCTCCGGTACCGGCGGGGGCGGTGGTGCCCGCGGTACCGGCGGAACCGGCGGTGTCAATGGAGCGACCGGCGCCAACGGCACACCCGCCGTCGGCCCATCCGGCAATGGCGGCAACGGCGGCAACGGCTACAACGCGGCCGCCGACGCTAACGCCGCAGCCGGCGCCCGAGGTGGCGACGGCGGTAAGGGCGGCAGCGGCGGCTCGATCGGTAACGGAGGCAACGGCGGTGCCGGAGGCACCGGTGCGGCGGGTCAGGCCGGCGGAAACGCCGCCAACGCCGGAGGATCCGGGACGGCCGGGCTCACCGGTGGTGCCGGCGGCAACGGTGGTGCGGGCGGCGACGGCGGTGCCGTGTCCGGCGCTGCGGGCAACGGCGGTGCCGGCGGCAAGGGTGGCGTCGGTGGTGCCGGCGGTAGCGGCGCGAACGGCTCGACCGGCATCACCGCCCCCGACGGCAGCGGACTCACCGGCGGCAAGGGCGGCAACGGCGGCAGCGGGGCCATCGGCGGCACCGGTGGAGTCGGTGGTAGCGGCGGCGTCGGCGGCACCGCCACCGACGGCAGCACCGGTAGCCACGGCGTCGGTGGCCAAGGCGGCGCCGGTGGCCAGGGCGGCAGCGCCGGAAACGGCGGTACCGGTGGTGCAGGTGCTGGTGGCGGCACCAACGCGGCCGCCGGCAACGGCGGCCAGGGCGGCAACGGCGGAAACCGCGGCACCGGTGGGGCCGGCGGTCTCGGTGGTGACAGCGGTAACGGCCAGCTGGCCGCGAGTGGAGCCGGGGGCGCGACCGGAGCCAGCGGCGGCAACGGCGGTAACGGCGGAGTCGGCGGTAATGGTCAAGGCACCGTCAACGGTGCTGCCCAGATCGGTGGCATCGGCGGCAAGGGCGGCGACGCCGGCACCATCGGCAATGGTGGTAACGGTGGTGCCGGCGGCACTGGTGCGGCCGGAACCGCCGGCTACACCCCGCCGACTGGCCAGGCAGCTGGTGGCGGAACCGGAGCCAACGGCGCTAACACCAACCAGGCCGGTCAGATCGGTGGTGCCGGTGGCACCGGGGCGTCCGCGTCGTGCGCGCTGTTCTTCGGCTGCGGCGACATCAACGCCGGTGATGGCGGCAACGGTGGCTACGGCGGGCAGGGCGCGGCCGGCGGTAACGGCGGCGCCGGCGGCGGCGCCAATGCGCAGACCGGCGGAACCCGGGGCTTCGCCTACGGCGGCGACGGTGGCAATGGCGGCAATGGTGGTAACGGCACCAACGGCACGGCCGGGGCCAGCGGTGGCGCCGGTGGCGCCGGCGGCAAGGGCGGTTCGATCGCCGGCAACGGTGGCGACGGCGGTCTCGGCGGCCTGGGCGGCAACGGCGGTGCGGGCGAGAACGGTGGCAACGGCGGCGCCGGCGGCGGCGGCGGTACCGGTGAGAACCACCAGGGCACCGGTTACGCCAAGGGCGGCGACGGTGGCGACGGTGGCACCGGCGGTACGGGCGGTAACGGCGGCGCGGGCGGTAACGGCGGAGTCGGTGGCGCGGCGGGGACTGCGCAAGGCATCGGCGCCAACGGCAATACCGGTGTCGGTGGCGCCGGCGGCACCGGTGGTGCGGCCGGTTCCGGTGGCGCAGGCGGTACCGCCGGGGCGGCCGGATCGGCGTCCGCGGGCGGCGCGGTCAGCGCGGACCCTGGCACGGCGGGGCAGACCGGCACCGCGGGCACCTCAGGAACGAAGGGCGCCGACGGTGTCCACGGCTAAAACCCCTGCAGGCAAGCGGGTTTCCGGCCCGGCACCCAGTGCCGGGGCCGGAGACCCTGGCCCGCATGCCGTGTCGTCGGCGTCCCGCATCCCGATGCCCAACTAACTCCACTCACCCAGACACCAGATAGAGGTCATCCCCATGGCTCGTAAGCGTCGCAGTGCAGCACTGCACGGAACCCGCGGCAGCGCAGGGCGTCGGGCGGTCGGTGCCGCCGGTGCGGTGAGTACCTTTCTGGCCCTGGGGATTGCGCCGCAGGCGCAGGCCGACTTCGATCTGGAAGACCTGTTCGACCCGAGTTCCTGGAGTACGTTGTTCGACGGCAGCACAGGGGATCTGGGCTTCAACTGGGATCAGCTGTTCGCCGGAGACGAGCTGAGCAACGCGCTGAGTGCGGCCTACGCCGAGCCGGGTTCGGCGGCGGCGATGCTGGGTGACCCGTTCGGTATCACCGGCTTGCTGGGCCAGTATCTGTTTGAGCCGATGCACGCCGGGATGGTGGCGTGGATCAACGACCCCTTCATCGGCAAGCCGGTGGATGACTTCATCAACACCTGGTTCGGGTTCGGTTCGATCATAATCGGCAATGGTGCCGCGGGCACCGAGCTCAATCCCGATGGTGGCAACGGGGGTTGGCTGTTCGGAGACGGCGGTGCGGGCTACGACGGTTCGCTGACCGGGGTTGCCGGTGGTGACGGCGGCGCGGCCGGGATGTTCGGCAACGGTGGTGCCGGCGGTGCCGGGGGCCTCGGCTTCGACGGCGGTGACGGCGGCAACGGTGGCACCTGGACCGGGGTCGGCGGCGTCGGTGGTGTTGGTGGCGCCGGCGGCAATGGCGGTGACGGGGGCGCCGGTCTGGGCTGGATCTTCGGCATCGGCGGCAACGGCGGAGCCGGCGGCGACGGACTGGCGGGAATCGCCGGGGCAGTCGGTGTTGCCGGTGTGGACGGCGGCAACGGCGGTGCGGGCGGCAACGGTGGAAACGGCGGCAACGGGGGCGCCGGCGGGGCGTCCAAGGCGCTGCTGTACGGCTCCGGCGGGCAGGGCGGCGCGGCCGGAAACGGTGGCGCTGGTGGTGCCGGCGGCCAGGGTCTGGGTGGCGAAGACGGCACCGATGGCGTGGCCGGGACGTTCGCCGATGGTGGCTCCGGCAACGGCGGTGATGGCACCGCGGGCTCCAACGGTGGCAACGGTGGTGCCGGTGGCAACGGCGGCGCGGCCGGAGCGGCCGGGGCCGCGGGAGTCACCCATGCGCTGTTCGGCCTGGACGGCAGCACCGGTGCATCCGGCCACGGTGGCGACGGTGGTGCCGGCGGCGACGGTGGCGACTCCGGCGTGGGTGGTAACGGTGGTGCGGGTGCGGCCGGGACTGCCGTCAACCTTCACGGCGGCGACGGCGGCAACGGCGGGGCGACGGGCACCGCCGGCATCGGCGGTGCGGGCGGCCAGG
Source organism: Mycolicibacter virginiensis (assembly GCF_022374935.2). Classification (NCBI taxonomy): domain Bacteria; kingdom Bacillati; phylum Actinomycetota; class Actinomycetes; order Mycobacteriales; family Mycobacteriaceae; genus Mycobacterium; species Mycobacterium virginiense. Next base: position 4,687,830 of record NZ_CP092430.2, on the reverse strand, counting down.
CCGGTACCGGTGGCGTGGACGGCCAGACGGGTAACGGCGGCGAGGCATCGACCGGTGCCGCATCCGGTGGTCGAGGCGGCGACGGTTACGACGCCGCTGCCGACCCGAATGCGGCGGCGGGAACCGCCGGTGGCAACGGCGGCAAGGGCGGCAACGCCGGCGACAACGGCAGCGCGGGCGTCGGCGGTAACGGCGGCAACGGTGCCGCCGGAGCGGCCGGAACCAGCAGCACGACAGCCGGTGTGGACGGCACCGCCGGCACCGACGGTGGCGCCGGCGGCAATGGTGGCGCCGGTGGTTTGAACGCCGACGGAATGACCTACGCCGCTACCGGTTTCGGTGGCGACGGTGGTGCCGGCGGCCAGGGCGGCCACGGCTACACCGGCTTGTCTGGTGCCAGCGTCGGCGCGGACGGTGAGAGCGGCAGCAATGGTGGTGCCGGGGGCAACGGTGGTACCGGGGGTACCGGCTCCATCGCGGGCCAGCAGGGTGCCGGAGGTGTCGGCGGCAACGGCGGTAGCGGCGGTGACGGGGCGGCCGGTGATGCGGGCGTCGACGGCACGTCAAGCAACCACGACGGCACGGCCGGTGGTAACGGCGGCAACGGCGGCAACGCGGGCACCGGCGGTGTCGGCGGCCAGGGCGCCGGCGGCCCCGCGGCCAGCGGCAACGACGGCACCGCGGGCCTTGGCGGCAACGGCGGCAACGGCGGTGACGGCCTCGCCGGAACCGACAGCACGCAGGCGGGCGTGAACGGCACCGCCGGTGGCAGCGGTGGTGCCGGCGGAAACGGTGGACAGGGTGGCCTGCTCGCGGGTAGCACCACCGACCGCGCCGGCTCGGGTAACGGTGGCGATGGTGGCGCCGGAGCCAAGGGCGGCAACGGCTTTACCGGTGCCGATGGCGCGACGCCGGGCGCGGATGGCGTCAGCGGCACCAATGGTGGTGCCGGCGGTAACGGTGGTGCCGGTGGTTCCGGCGCGACGGCCGGCCAGCAGGGCGCCGGTGGTGTCGGCGGCAATGGTGGTAGCGGCGGCAACGGTGCAGCCGGCAAGGCCGGCACCGACGGCGTTACGAACAGTCACGACGGCACGGCCGGCGGTAACGGCGGCAACGGCGGGAACGCCGGCGCTGGTGGCGCCGGTGGTCAGGGCGCCGATGGCCCCGCGGCCAGGGGTAACGATGGCACCGCGGGCCTTGGCGGCAACGGCGGCAAGGGCGGCAACGGCCTTGCGGGCCTGGACGGCGCCGGGCCGGCTGTGAACGGTACCGCCGGCGGCAACGGTGGTGCCGGCGGCAACGGCGGTCAGGGCGGTCTGCTGGCCGGCAGCACCACCGACCGCGCCGCCTCGGGTGCCGGCGGCGATGGTGGCGCCGGAGCCAAGGGCGGCAACGGATTTACCGGTACCAACGGCCTCACCCCGGGTGCTGACGGTGGTAGCGGCACCAATGGTGGTGCCGGCGGTAATGGTGGTGTCGGCGGTACCGGCTCGACCGCCGGTGCGCACGGTGCCGGTGGTGCCGGCGGCAATGGCGGCAGCGGCGGCAATGGGGCAGCCGGTAGCGCGGGTGTCGATGGCACCTCGGCCAACCACGACGGCACGGTCGGCGGCAACGGCGGCAGGGGCGGCAACGCGGCGCTTGGCGGCGCCGGCGGCGAGGGTCCCAACGGCATCCACGCAGCCAACGGCACCAACGGCACCGCAGGCCTCGGCGGCAATGGTGGCCAGGGCGGTAGCGGCTTGGCCGGAACCGACAGCACGCAGGCGGGCGTGAACGGCACCGCCGGTGGCAGCGGCGGTAGCGGTGGCAACGGTGGTCTGGGTGGTCTGCTGGCGGGCAGCTCCACGGACCGGGCTGCCTCGGGCGTCGGCGGTAATGGTGGTGCGGGTGGTAAGGGCGGCAACGGATTTACTGGTGCCGACGGTGCGACGCCGGGTGCGGATGGCGTGAGTGGCACCAATGGTGGTGCCGGCGGCAATGGTGGCGCCGGTGGTACCGGTTCGACGGCCGGCCAGCATGGTGCCGGTGGTGTCGGCGGCAATGGCGGCAGCGGCGGCAAGGGCGCGGCCGGCAGCGCGGGTGTCGATGGCACGTCGAGCAACCACGACGGCACGGCCGGTGGCAATGGTGGCAATGGTGGTAACGCCGGTGCCGGTGGGATCGGTGGTCAGGGCGCCAGCGGTGCTGCGGCCAGTGGTACCAACGGCACCGCGGGCGTCGGCGGTAACGGTGGGTCCGGCGGTAAGGGTCTTGACGGCACCAGCAGCACGCAGGCGGGTGTGGACGGAACTGCCGGTGGCGCTGGTGGTTTGGGTGGCAACGGTGGCCAGGGCGGTCTGCTCGCCGGCAGCACCACCCAGCACGCGGCCTCGGGCAACGGTGGCAATGGTGGTGCGGGCGGCAAGGGCGGCAACGGCTTTACCGGTGCCGACGGTGCGACGCCGGGTGCTGATGGTGTCAGCGGAACCAATGGCGGTGCCGGCGGCAATGGTGGCGCCGGTGGTACCGGTTCGACGGCCGGCCAGCATGGTGCCGGTGGTGTCGGCGGCAATGGTGGTAGCGGCGGCAAGGGAGCGGCCGGCAGCGCAGGCATTGACGGCACTGCGGCCAATCACGACGGTACGGCAGGCGGCCAGGGGGGCAACGGCGGCAACGCCGGTGCCGGCGGCGCCGGCGGCCAAGGAGCCAGTGGGCCTGCGGCCAGTGGTACCAACGGCACCGCGGGCGTCGGCGGCAATGGCGGCCAGGGCGGTAAGGGTCTTGACGGCACCAGCAGCACGCAGGCGGGTGTGGACGGAACTGCCGGTGGCGCTGGTGGTTTGGGTGGCAACGGTGGCCAGGGCGGTCTGCTCGCCGGCAGCACCACCCAGCACGCGGCCTCCGGCAACGGTGGCAATGGCGGCGCGGGCGGTCAGGGTGGCAACGGCTACGACGGCTTGACCGGCGTCAACGCCGGCAGCGGCCAATCCGGCACCAACGGCGGCCAGGGCGGCAACGGTGGCGCCGGCGGGACCGGCGCCGTCGGTGGCGTCGGCGGTAACGCCGGCAATGGCGGTGTCGGCGGCAACGGTGGCAACGGCGTCAACGGCGCCAACGCGACGTCCGCCGGTGCGGACGGCCTCAACGGTGGCAGCGGCGGCAACGGTGGTCAGGGTGGCGCCGGCGGTCAAGGCGGCAACGCCGGTACCTCCACCTCGGGCAACGCGGCCGCCAACGGGAACGGCGGCAGCGGCGGGCGTGGCGGTAACGCCGGCTTGGCCGGCGACGGCGGCCGCGGCGCCGACGGCAACGCCACCAACCCCGACGGCGGCAACGGCGGCGTCGGCGGCGAGGTCGGCACCGCCGGCACGGGCGGATCGGCCGGCGCGCACGGCACCGGTGGTGCCGGCGGCACGGATGGCACCACTGGGGCTGGCGGCACCGCCATCACGGGCCCGGCCGGAAACGGCGGTCAGGGCGGAAATGGCTTCAGCCCCACCAGCTCCGCTGAGAACGGCGGAAATGGCGGCAACGGCGGCGCAGGTGGCGCCGGTGGCTCGCAGGGCAACGGCGGCGACGGCGGTAGCGGTGGTGCCGGTGCCACTGGCATCGGCGGGACCGGCGCGGCCGGCACCGCAGGCACGGCAGCACACCCCGATGGCGGCGCGGGCGGTTCAGGTCTGTCCGGCGGCAACGGCGGAAAGGGCGGCAACGGCGGTGCCAGCGGCAGCCTCGCCGCCAACCACGCCGGTAACGGTGGCGCCGGCGGCGCCGGCGGCGCGGGCGGCAACGGTGGGACCGGTGGCGCCGGCTATGACGCCACCGCCGACCTCGACGCGCCAGCCGGCACCAACGGCGGCAACGGCGGCAACGGCGGTGAGGCCGGATCCGGTGGCACCGGTGGCGCCGGAGGTAACGCCGGTGCGATCAACGGCGCGGCCAGTGCGGGCGCCAACGGCAACGGCGGCAACGGAGGTAACGCCGGCGTGGCAGGGCAGGGCGGTAACGGCGGCAACGGTGCCGACGGCAACGCCTCCACCCCCAACGGCGGCAACGGTGGCAACGGCGGTGAGCCGGGCAACGTGGCCGGCACGGGCGGTGCCGGTGGCGCGCACGGCACCGGCGGAACCGGCGGCGTCGACGGCGCGCATGGCGCCAGCGGAACCCCGGTCACCACGGCGTCCGGCAACGGCGGCAACGGTGGCAACGGCTACAACGCGGCCACTGACCCCGCCGCCACTGCGGGCACCGACGGTGGTGCGGGCGGCGCGGGCGGCAACGGTGGCTCGGCCGGCAACGGCGGCAACGGCGGTGCCGGTGGCAGCGCGGCTACGGGTGTCGGCGGCTCCGGCGCGGTCGGTACGGCCGGAACTGCGCTCGACCCCAACGGCGGCAACGGGCTTCAGGGTGATGCCGGCGGCAATGGTGGCAAGGGCGGCCATGGCGGCAATGGCGGTCTGCTGAGCGTCAACACCGCCGGCAATGGCGGTAACGGCGGGGCGGGCGGTGACGGTGGCGCCGGCGGTACCGGCGGTGCGGGCTACAGCGCGACGGTTGCTGGGGCCAACGGCGGCGACGGCGGCAACGGCGGCGAGGCCGGCTCGGGTGGCACCGGAGGTGCTGGCGGCAACGCCGGAACCGCGCAGAACGGCAACGTCGTCGGCACCAATGGCAACGGCGGCAAGGGCGGTAACGCCGGCAGCGCCGGCCAGGGCGGCGACGGCGGCCGGGGCGCCGACGGCAATGCCACCACGCACGACGGTGGTGATGGCGGCGACGGCGGTGACGCCGGCAATGTCTCGGGCACCGGCGGTGAGGGCGGCGCGGCCGGTACCACGATCGGCGGCGGCGGCACGGCCGGTACCGCGGGCGCCAGTGGCACCCCGGCGGCCGGCCCGTCCGGTAACGGCGGTAACGGCGGCGACGGCTACAGCCAGCCCGGCACCGGCACCGGCGGCCAAGGCGGTGCCGGCGGCGACGGCGGCAACATGGGCAACGGCGGCGACGGCGGGCGTGGCGGCGACGGCAGCGTCGGCACGACGGCTGGCGGATAGGCGTCAGGCCGTCGAGTGAACGGATGTCCGCGATGAGATCGCTGCCCTGGTACGCCAGGGCAGCTGGGCCGAGCACCTGTCAGCACAGGAAGCGCTCCGTATCCCGAGCTGCGTCCATCCGGGTTCGGATGGTTCAGGTAAGTACCGCATTGACATGGGTGGATAGCTCGACGCCCGGCGGATTTTCCGTGGCGGATCGATTCCCGATCTGACTGTGGCCGCGCAGCAGGCGTGGCGTCAGCGGAGCAAAACATCACAACCATCCATGGGCCCATGCACTGGGCCACCGTTTGAGAACTTGGGGCAGTAAATGACTGGAAAGCGTCAGAGCGCACGGCAGGCCGGAGCCGGCCAGCACATGGGAGGCTCGCGTCGTCGAGTGCTGGGTGCGGGTTCCGCGGCGGCGGCCTTCTTGGCGTTGGGTATGACACCGTTGGTGTCGGCGCCGGCGGCGCAGGCCGATGGTGAGTTCGATTGGCTGCTGGATCTGTTCAACCCGGCTGCCTGGCCGAGTGCCGATGCGGACACCGCGGCGGCGTTCGATTGGGGGTCGTTGTTCGACTCGTCGGCGGGGCAAGCCAGTGGCGACCCGTTCGATCTGAGTGCCTACATCGATGAGTTCGTCTACCTGCCGTTGCACGCGAGCATGGTCGACTGGATTGAGAGCCCGTTGGGCATCGAGGTCAACTCGTTCATCAATGACACGTTCGGGTTCGGTTCGATCATCATCGGCAATGGCGCTGCCGGCATCGAGGGCGTCGATGGCGGCAATGGTGGTGCGGGCGGTTGGCTGTTCGGTGATGGTGGCGACGGCGTCGCCGGCGGTGATGGCGGCGCGGCAGGCCTGTTCGGCAACGGCGGCGCCGGCGGGGCAGGTCTGGCCGGCCTGGCCGGTGGTGATGGTGGTGCCGGCGGTTCGTGGATGGGCGTTGGTGGTACCGGCGGTGTGGGCGGCGACGGTGGTGGCGCCGGCGGCAATGGTGGCGATGGCACGGGTTGGCTGTTCGGTTCCGGCGGTGCCGGTGGCGCCGGGGGAATCGGCGCGGCAGGTGCGGCGGGTCTGTCCGGTGCTACCGGTGTTTGGGCCAATGGAGGCAGCGGCGCGGTCGGTGGCAACGGTGTCCTGGGCGGTAACGGTGGCAATGGTGGTGCCGGTGGTAAGGCGTCGGGCTTGTTCGGTAACGGTGGCAATGGTGGTGTCGGCGGTGTCGGTGGTGCCGGCGGTAATGGTGGCCGCGGTGGTGACGGTGCTGCTGGTGACTGGGATGTGGCCGCCAGCAACGGAAATGGTGGTGATGGTGCCGGCGGTGGTGACGGCGCCAACGGTGGTCAGGGTGGTCAGGGTGGTCTCGCTGGTGCTGGGACGAGCTGGGGGTCTGCGGGCGTCAATGGTCTTGGTGGCCAGGGTGGTGCCGGCGGCAACGCCGGGATCGCCGGCAACGGCGGCGACGGGGCCGAAGGAACGGCGGGTAACACCGCCGGTGGCCGCGGCGCCGACGGCGGAAACCCCGGCGCGATCGGTCACGGCGGTCAGGGCGGCCTGACCGGTGGCTCCACCACCGAGCATGCGGCCAGTGGCGCCGACGGGCAGGCGGCCGGGCACGGCGGCAATGGCGGAAACGGTGGCGACGGCTTCGACGTGGCGGCCTACAACGCCGCTCACGCAGGCGAATTGGGCTTCAAGGCGCTGAGCATCGCCGGCGGCAACGGCGGCCTTGGTGGCAACGCCGGCGCGGTCGGCGACGGCGGGACCGGTGGCAACGGCGGAAACGGCGGTGACGGCGGTCGGGGCGGCAACAGTGGTGTGCTGCTGGAGAACGGCCACGGCGGCAAGGGTGGTGCCGGTGGCAACGGAGGCAATGGTGGCGCGGGCGGCGCCGGCGGCTGGGAGGCCGGCCAGGGCGGTGCCGGTGGTACCGGCGGCAAGGGTGGCGCCGGCGGCGTCGGCGGAGACGCCCTGAACCCCAACTCCGGAACGGGTGGTGACGGTGGTGTCGGCGGTCGGGGTGGTCTCGGTGGTGCCGGCGGCGCCGGATACACCGGAGCGGCGGGCGTGCAAGGCGTCAACGACGGCGCGGGGGAGAACGGCGGCAACGGTGGTGCCGGTGGTACCGGTGGCGAGGGTGGCGCCGGTGGCAACGCGGGCAACGGTGCCACCAGCAACGGTGGAAACGGCAATGGCGGTGCGGGCGGCAAGGGCGGCGACGCCGGCGCCGGTGGTAACGGCGGCCGGGGCGCGGACGGCGATGCCACCCATGTCGACGGAGGTCAGGGCGGCAACGGTGGCAACGCCGGCATCGAAGGTGCCGGTGGTGCCGGCGGTAGCGCCGGCACTGGCGGCAACGGTGGCACGTCCGGTCTGCACGGAGGCGCCGGCAGCCAGGTGACCAGCGGCGGCAACGGCGGCGACGGCGGTAACGGCTTCACCTCCACGGTGGCCGGGGCCTCCGGTGGTAACGGTGGCGCCGGCGGTGACGGTGGCAACCTCGGCAACGGTGGCAACGGCGGTGCCGGCGGCAACGGCGTGGCCGGTACTAACGGTGTCGGGACCGACGCAAGCGGCAACGGCAACTCCGGCACCAGCGGTGGCTCGGGTGGCTTCGGCGGCAAGGGTGGCAACGCCGGCACCGGCCTGAGCACCCTGACCGGTGGCATCGGCGGTGCCGGTGGTTCGGGCGCCGACGGCGGCGACGCCGTGGCCGGTGCGACCGGTGCGGCCGGTTCGTTCGCTTCCGGTGACGGCAATGGTGGTGCGGGCGGTAACGCCGGTACGGCCGGAGCCGGCGGCAACGGCGGCAATGGTGGTGTCGGTGGCACCAACGGTGACGGCAGCGCGGCGGCGACCGGCGCCGGCGGCAACGCCGGTAGTGGCGGCTCGGGTGCCGTGGGCGGTGACGGTGGTGCGGGCGCCCACGGCGACGCGTCGCACCTCAATGGTGGCAACGGCGGTCGCGGTGGTGACTCCAGCCAGGGCGGTGCCGCGGGCATGGCCGGCACTGGTTCCTCGACGGGCAGCGCCGGTTCCCAGGGCGCGGGTGTGAGCGGCCCGGCCGGCAATGGCGGTCAGGGTGGCGACGGCTTCACCTCCGGCGTGGCCGGTGCGTCCGGTGGTAACGGTGGTGCCGGTGGTGACGGCGGCAACCTGGGCAACGGTGGCAACGGTGGCGCTGGTGGCGACGGTGTGGCCGGCATCAACGCCGTCGGCACGGACGGCAACGGCAATGGCAACTCCGGGACCGCCGGCGGCTCGGGTGGCACGGGCGGTAAGGGCGGCAACGCCGGTACCGGCTTGACCTCACTGACCGGTGGTGTCGGTGGCAATGGTGGTTCGGGTGCCGACGGTGGTGACGCATTTGCCGGCGCTGCCGGCGCGGCCGGTGATTACACCACCGGTAATGGCAACGGTGGTGCCGGCGGCAACGCCGGGACGGCCGGAAACGGCGGTAACGGCGGTAACGGCGGTGCGGGCGGCAGCAACGGCGACGGCAGCCTGGCTTCGACCGGCACCGGTGGCAACGCCGGCAGTGGCGGCGACGGCGCCGCGGGCGGCAATGGCGGCGCCGGCGCCAACGGCAATGCGATGTACAGCATCAACGGTGGCAACGGTGGTCGCGGTGGTGACTCCAGCCAGGGCGGTGCCGCGGGCACGGCCGGCACCGGCTCCACGAATGGAACTACCGGTTCTGCTGGTGATGGTGTCAGCGGCCCGGCTGGCAACGGCGGCAAGGGCGGTGATGGCTTCACCTCCAGCCTGTTCGGTGCGTACGGCGGCAACGGCGGCAAGGGCGGCGATGGCGGCAACCTCGGCAACGGTGGCGACGGTGGCGCTGGCGGCAACGGCGTCGCGGGCACCAACGGCATCACCGCCACGGTCGCAGGCGGCAGCGGCACCAGCGGAAGCGACGGCGGATTCGGCGGCAACGGTGGCGCGGGTGGTCTCGGCGGCTCCATCTCCGGGCATGGCGGCAACGGCGGTGCCGGCGGTGCAGGCGCCCAGGGCGGAAACGCCGGCGCTGGCGCGGCCGGGGTGAACGGCAGCTACCTCAACGGCGGTGACGGTTCTGGCGAGAAGGGTGGCGACGCCGGTGTCGCCGGCAATGGCGGCCGGGGCGGCAACGGCGGTGCGGCCGGTGGTGTGGCCGCGGGCGGTACTGGAGCCGACGGCGCGGTGGGCGCAGCCGGGTCCGGCGGCGCTGGTGGCGACGGCGCAGCGGGTGGCAACGGCGGCGACGGTGCGGCCGGCGACGCGGCAAACCTCAACGGGGGCAACGGCGGAGCCGGGGGGAACTCGAGCACCGGTGGCAACGGCGGCGCGGTCGGTACCGGCGCAGGCGCTGCGACCGGCGGCACCGCGGGCAGCAGCCCCACCGGCCCGGCCGGCAACGGTGGCGCAGGTGGCGCCGGATTCACCAACGCGACCGGCGTCGGTGGCGACGGCGGTAAGGGCGGCGACGGCGGCAACATCGGCAACGGTGGAGCGGGCGGCTCCGGCGGCTCCGGTGGCGACGGCGTCGACGGCGACCAGGGCACGCTGGCCCACATCAGCGGCACCGACGGCACCGCGGGCTTCCACGGCGGTAAGGGCGGCGACGGTGGTGTCGGCGGGTCGACGTCGGGCAACGGCGGCACCGGGGGTGTTGGCGGGGCCGGCGGCAAGGGCGGTTCCGGTGGCGACGGTCTGGCCGGCACCAGCGCCACCACGGCCGGTGGTGCCGGAACCGACGGTGGTTCCGGCGGCAACGGCCAGGCCGGTGGCTACGGCGGTGCCGGCGGCAACGGTGGCGCGTCGGCGCAGGGGACCGCGGGTGCCAACGGAAACGGCGGTGCGGGCGGTGCGGGCGGTGACGCCGGCACACCGGGCGACGGCGGCAACGGCGGCGACGGCGATGCGGTCACCGTCAACGGCGGCAACGGCGGTGCGGGTGGCAACGCCGGCACCGCGGGCAGCGGCGGCGCCGGCGGTGCACACGGCACCGGCGGTACCGGCGGCATCAACGGCGGCGACGGGGCCGACGGCACCGGAGTCACCGGCCCGGCCGGTAACGGCGGCACGGGCGGCAACGGCTACAACGCCGCCACCGACGCCGGGGCCGCCGGCGGCACCAGCGGCGGGAACGGTGGAGCCGGCGGCAACGGCGGCAACATCGGCAATGGTGGCAACGGTGGCGTCGGCGGAGACGGTAAGACCGGCGTCGGCGGGACCGGCGCGGCCGGCACCGCGGGCACGCTCGCAGATCCGAACGGTGGTGCCGGTGGTCAAGGCCTGGCCGGTGGCAATGGCGGCAAGGGCGGTGCGGGCGGCAACGGCGGTTCGCTGGCGGCCAACGTGGCCGGAAACGGCGGCAACGGCGGCAACGGTGGGGCCGGCGGCGCCGGCGGGACCGGTGGCGCCGGCTATGACGCCAGCACCGGATCGGTGGCCGGCGCGAGCGGCGGCAACGGCGGCAACGGCGGTGAAGCCGGATCCGGCGGCACCGGTGGAGCCGGCGGAAGTGCCGGCACCACCAGCCACGGCACCGTCGGCACCAACGGCAACGGCGGCAACGGCGGCAGCGCCGGAACCGCGGGCGAGGGCGGCCAAGGCGGCAACGGCGCCGCCGGTGACGCCAGCACCCCCAACGGCGGTAACGGCGGTAACGGCGGTGACCCGGGCAGCATCGCCGGCACCGGCGGCAACGGCGGCGCGGCCGGAACCACGGCCGGTGCCGGGGGCACCGACGGGACCGACGGCGCGAACGGCACCCAGGCCATCGGCCCGTCGGGCAACGGTGGCAACGGCGGTGCCGGATATGACCCGTCGCACGACCCGAACGCCGTGACAGGGGCGTCCGGTGGTGCCGGCGGCAAGGGCGGCAACGGCGGCGCGATCGGCAACGGTGGCGACGGTGGTGCCGGCGGTAGCGGCACGGCGGGCATGGCCGGCCTCAGCGCCACCGTCGCGGGCGGCTCCGGCCTCAACGGCCAGGACGGCGGCGCGGGCGGCAACGGCGGCGCGGGCGGACTCGGCGGTGCCTTGTCCGGCAACGGCGGCGCCGGGGGTGCCGGTGGTTCGGGTGCCGACGGCGGCCAGGGCGGCAGCGGCATGAACGGTGCTGCCGGCGCGGTGGCCTCTGGAATTGCCGGTCAGGCCAACAACGGCCAAGACGGTGGCGACGGCGCCATCGGCGGTCAGGGCGGTAACGGCGGCAACGGTGGCCTCGGTGGGACCGCGGCGCACGGCACCACGGGCAGCCTGGGAGCGGGCGGCAACGGCGGCAACGGCGGCGCCGGTGGCACCGCGGGTAACGGCGGTGCCGGAGCCAACGGCGACGCCACCAACCACAAGGGCGGCGACGGCGGGGATGGCGGCGACGTCGCTTACCCGAGCGCCGCGGGTGGCACCGCCGGGACCGGTTCTGGCAACGCTACGGCGGGCAGTGCGGGCAGCGTGCCCGGCGGCCCGGTCGGCAATGGCGGCAACGGCGGTGACGGCTGGAACAACACCGGCACATCCGGGACCGGCGGTGCCGGCGGCGCCGGCGGCGACGGTGGAAACCTGGGCCTTGGCGGCGACGGCGGCCACGGCGGCAACGGCCCGAACGGATCGGGCCCCAACGGCTGATCCTGGTAGGACAGATTGACGCGGCCACCTCAGCAATGGGGTGGCCGCGTCGCTTTTCTGGGCGGGAAAACAGGAGATAAAGCTGGCCCTTGTTGCGAACCGTTGTGCTTATCGCCACAGGTGACGAAGCGTTACTGGACAGTAATAGGGACACACGAATCGGGGGCGGCCGCGAAGTCCCGACCTCGCCGTCGAAACCAGGCAATGGATTGCCGCAGCCGAGGCCGTCGGCCTCATATTGCCGTTCGGGTCGGGGTCGCACCGGCGCCGCGGACGACGGCACAGGCATCGTCGCGCCATCGGAGCCGTTCCCCACATCGTGGGCGCCAGGCCGCCGAGGCGGCGTGGCGGCCGGTGACCTGCCCCTGATGGTCCTAGGCGACCTGATCGGTGGCCAGTGATCCCGAGCCTGCAACTGCCAGCAAACGTGGTGAGCGCTCGATCTCTTTGCTGAGAGCCTGCAGTCCGTTGTTTAGCTGTTAGGTACCTGTGAACTCGGGAAGTGACAACACCTGTTGTAAGTCTACTTACGGAGGCCGACTAACCGTAATCAGGGGTAACAAGCGTGAATATCGTACGACCGTCTGTCGGAGTGCACCGGGGTTGACTGCGCGAGAATCGCTGTTAACGTAACTTCCCACGCGAGATAGCTGTGCTTGCGTTGTGCGTCAGTTAAGGGGAGAGACGTCATGGCTCGTCATCGTCAGGGTGGATTTAAGGTTCGTCGCAACCGTGTCTTTGGTGCCGGGACCGCGGTCGGTGCGTTTCTGGCCTTTGGGCTGGGGCCGTGGGCGGGGGCGCCGACCGCGCACGCCGATTTTGACGACGTGTGGGTGGACCTGTTCGGTGCCGATCTAGGTAACGCCGTCGTCGATCTGGGTGCCAATTGGGGCGACCAGGCCGCCTGGGCGGTGGTTTTCGACCCGGGGAGTTGGACGCCCTTCTTCGAAGGTCTCGGCGAGCCGGCCATGTGGGATGCGATCCTGGCGGATCTGAATCTGGCCGGTATCGGGGCCGCTTCGCTTGATCTTCCGGGTGCCTCGGACGCGTCGTTCAATTGGGGCGAGATCAATTGGCTGATGCCATTCGGTGACGGCGCGGACGGCACGGCCACTAATCCGGACGGTGGCGCCGGTGGGTGGATCTATGGCAACGGTGGCGCGGGTTGGGATGCCGATGGCACCGGCGCCAGCGACGACGGTGGCAACGGTGGTCAGGGTGGTCTGTTCGGCGGTGACGGTGGCGCCGGCGGTGATGGCGTCGACGGTGGTGACGGTGGCGATGGTGGTGCCGCGGGTCTGTTCGCCTGGTTCAGCCACGGCGGTGACGGTGGTGCCGGCGCTGACGCGACCACGGTGGGTGGCATCGGTGGTACCGGTGGCATCGGTGGCGATGCTGCGCTGTGGGGCCTGTTCAGCACGGCGGGTGTCGGGGGCCAGGGCGGTGACGGGGTTGCCGGCGCGGCCGGGCTGGCCGGCAGCTTCGCCAACGGTGGCGATGGCAATGGTGGCAACGGCGGCAAGGGTGGTGCCGGCGGTAACGGTGGCGCTGGCGGTCGGGGTTCGTACTGGTTCGGTGCCGGCGGCAAGGGTGGCGCGGCCGGTGACGGTGGGAACGGCGGCGCCGGCGGCGCGGGTGCGGACGGTGCGGACGGCACCAGTCTCGACCTTGACGGCACCGGTGGCGGCAACGGTGGGTTAGGCGGCAACGGCGGTGCGGCCGGTACTGCCGGGGCCGGTGGGGCCGGTGGCTGGTTCATGGGCAGCGGTCCTGCGGGCGCGACCGGCACTGAGGGCGTCGGCGGCCTCGGGGGCAACGGTGGTGGTGGTGGGGACGGCCTCGACGGCGCTGATGGTGCAGCCGGGACCGCGACCCATGTGGACGGGGGCGCGGGTGAGGCCGGCGGCGCCGGTGGCAACGCCGGGCATGCCGGTGCCGGTGGTCAGGGCGCCGGTGGTCAGGCCGGTAGCGGCACGGCGGGCGCGGCCGGCAAGGGCGGCAGCGGTGGTGCCGGTGGTGCGGGTTATGACGCGGCGACGGACTCGACTGCGGCGGCCGGTACGGCTGGCGGCAATGGCGGCGCCGGCGGTGACGCGGGCTTGGGTGGTCTGCAAGCCGACGGCACCACGCGCGGAGCTGCGGGCACGGCCGGCGCCGGTGGCAACGGTGGCGACGGCAAGGACGGCGCGGCCGGTGCCGCGGGCACCGCACTGAGTCCGGACGGCAAGGCCGGTGGCGCCGGTGGTGCCGGCGGCAACGGTGGACAGGGCGGCCTTGAGGCCGATGGCACCACGCGTGCTGTGGACGGTGTCGGTGGTGACGGTGGCGCCGGCGGCAAGGGCGGCGCCGGGTATGACGCGCTGGGTGCTGGTGCAGGGCCGGGTGTTTCGGGCGGCAATGGTGGTGCCGGCGGCGACGGTGGTGTCGGGGGTACCGGATCGACGGCGGGCGCTCACGGCACCGGTGGCGTCGGCGGAAAGGGCGGATCAGGCACCGACGGCGCCAATGGTGGCGCCGGCAACGCAGGCGATGCCACCCACCCCGATGGCGGCGCGGGCGGCAACGGCGCCAACGGCGGTAACGCCGGTGTCGGCGGCGCGGGTGGTAGCTCCGGCAATGGCAACCATGCTGCGACCGGAGTCAGCGGTTCGGCCGGTAAGGGCGGTAACGGTGGCGTTGGCGGGGGTGGTTATGACGCCGCCTCCGACCTGGCCGCGGCCGCGGGTACCGCTGGCGGCAACGGTGGTATCGGCGGTAACGCCGGCGTGGGCGGTCTCGAGGCCAACGGTTCTCGGGCGGCCTCCGGTGCCGCTGGTATTGGCGGCAACGGCGGCGATGGCAAGGACGGTGCCGACGGTGCCGTGGGTACACAGGCTGCCCCGGACGGTGGAGCTGGTCAGGCCGGTGGCGCCGGCGGCAATGGTGGCCAAGGCGGCCTGAACGTCGACAACACCCGTGCCGCCAGCGGTGATGGTGGCGACGGTGGTGGCGGCGGTAAGGGCGGGGCCGGCTACGAAGGCCTGGATGGGGCGACCGCGGGGGCCGCGGGTGAGAACGGCGGCAACGGCGGTGCCGGTGGGGCCGGCGGTGTCGGCGGAACCGGTACCAATGCGGGACTTCACGGCCTCGGCGGTGCGGGCGGTGACGGCGGCTCTGGTGGTGATGGCGCCACGGGTGGCAACGGCGCCGATGGCACGGCCACGCATGTGGACGGCGCGGCCGGGCAGGCCGGTGGTGCGGGTGGCAATGCCGGCAAGGGTGGGGCCGGCGGCGACAACGGCGATGGAACTCAGGCTGCCGGCGGCAGTGACGGTTCGGCCGGTGTCGGCGGTAAGGGCGGTGCCGGCGGCAAGGGCTTTGACGGTAGCGATGGCTCCAACACCGGCGTCGGACGTATCGATGGCACCAACGGTGGCGCCGGTGGAGCCGGTGGTGACGGTGGTCAGGGCGGTCTGCAGACCGACGGGACCCGTGCTGCCCAGGGCGATGGTGGTGTCGGTGGTGCCGGCGGCAAGGGTGGCAATGGTGGCAATGGCGTGGCCGGGGCCACGGCGGGCGCCACTGGTACCAACGGTGGTATCGGCGGCGACGGTGGTACCGGGGGCGTCGGTGGGCATGGCACCAACAACGGTGCGGCCGGTCTCGGCGGGGTCGGGGGCAACGGCGGCAACGGTGGTGCGGGTGCCGCAGGTGCGGCCGGCACCAACGGCACGGCCAGTCATGTGGATGGCACCGCCGGTGGTAACGGTGGCGCTGGTGGTAACGCGGGCAAGGCCGGCAGCGGTGGTCTCAGTGGTGCCGGTGTCCAGGCCGGCAACGGAACGGACGGCACGGCCGGTGTTGGTGGTGTCGGTGGTCAGGGCGGTGCGGGCTACGCCGGTGCGGACAGTCACACCGCGGGCGTGGCCGGTGGCAATGGTGGTGCCGGCGGTTCCGGTGGTAACGGAGGCCAGGGCGGCCTGAAGGCAGATGGCAGCACTCGCGTCGCTGACGGTGCCGGCGGCGCCGGCGGTGCCGGCGGCAAGGGTGGTGCCGGCTACGACGCGGTCACCGAGGTTGCCGCACCGGGCACCTCGGGCACCAACGGCGGTGTTGGTGGCGACGGCGGCGCTGGTGGTAGTGGTGCCACCGCGGGCGCCCACGGTGCCGGCGGTGTGGGTGGCGCTGGTGGTTCGGGTACCGATGGCGCCAACGGCACCACGGGTTCCGCGGGCACTGCCGAGGATCGCACCGGTGGTGCCGGTGGCAATGGTGGCGATGGCGGTAACGCCGGTGCCGGTGGCGCCGGTGGCGACTCCGGTGGCGGCAACCACGCCACGTCGGGCACCAATGGTTCGGCCGGTAAGGGCGGCTCCGGTGGCGCCGGTGGTACGGGCTATGACGCTGCTTTGGATGCCAGTGCTGCTGCGGGCACCTCCGGTGGCAACGGTGGTGTCGGCGGCAACGCCGGGCACGGCGGCGCAGAGGTCGGGGGCAGCCATGCCGCCGACGGCACCGCCGGCGTGGGTGGCAACGGCGGAGACGGCAAGGACGGCGCCGACGGTGCGGCCGGTACCGCACCCAACATTGACGGCACCGCCGGTGGCGCAGGTGGCGCGGGCGGTAACGGTGGCCAGGGTGGTCTGGAAGCTGATGGCACCACCCATGCCGCGCAGGGTGATGGTGGCGATGGTGGGGCCGGCGGCAAGGGTGGTGCCGGCTACGACGCGGTGGCTGCGGGCGCGGGTGCGGGTGTCTCCGGCAGCAACGGTGGCGCAGGTGGTGATGGTGGCGTCGGCGGTACGGGTGCCAACCCGGGTGCGCACGGTGTCGGTGGCGTCGGCGGCAATGGTGGTTCGGGTACCAACGGCGCCGATGGCGCAGTCGGAACCACAGGTACTGCCGAGGATCGCACCGGTGGTGCCGGTGGCAATGGTGGCGATGGCGGTAACGCCGGTGCCGGTGGCGCCGGTGGCGACTCCGGTGGCGGCAACCACGCCACGTCGGGCACGAATGGTTCGGCGGGCACGGGCGGCTCCGGTGGCGTCGGTGGCACTGGCTACGACGCGGCCACCGATGGCAGTGCTGCAGCGGGCACCTCCGGTGGCAATGGTGGTGTCGGCGGTAACGCGGGGCATGGCGGTGCCGAGGTCGGGGGCGGGCACGCCGCGGACGGCACGGCCGGTGTGGGTGGCAACGGCGGCGACGGTGCGGTCGGGGCCGCGGGTGACGCGGGCACTCAGGCCGACCCGGACGGCACGGCTGGCGGTAAGGGTGGCGCCGGTGGTAACGGTGGCACGGGCGGTCTCGAAGCCGATGGCACTACCCACGCCGCGCAGGGTGACGGTGGCGATGGTGGTGCCGGTGGTGAGGGCGGCGCCGGGTATGTCGGTGCCAGTGGTGCTAACGCCGGTGAATCCGGCCAAAACGGCGGCTCGGGCGGCGCTGGTGGCGATGGCGGAGCTGGTGGCACAGGCAACGTCGGCGGCGCCGGTGGTGCGGGTGGCAACGCCGGCAATGGGGGTAGCGGTGGCGACGGGGTGACCGGTGCCGTCGGCACCTTCGCCAACGGTGGCAGCGGAAGTGGTCAGGCGGGTGGCTCCGGCGGCAATGGCGGCTCCGGCGGCAATGGTGGTAAGGGCGGCGTGGGTGGTACGTCGACCGGTGGCGGCTCCAACGGTGCCACCGGTGTCGGCGGCGACGCCGGCGATGGCGGCAATGCCGGCACGGCCGGTGATGGCGGTCAGGGCGCGGACGGTACCGCGACCCATGTCGATGGCGGTAGCGGCGGTAAGGGCGGCGAGGTCGGCGCGGCGGGTCAGGCCGGTACTGCGGGAACGGGTTCCACCAACGGCGGGGCCGGAACGGATGGCACCGAGATCACCGGCATCGCCGGCAGCGGTGGTCAGGGTGGCGACGGCTTCAACGGCGTCAACGCCGGGGACCGGGGCGGTAATGGCGGTGCCGGCGGGGACGGCGGTAGCCGCGGCAGCGGTGGCAACGGCGGTGCGGGTGGCAACGGTGTGGCCGGTGACAATGGCGAGAGCGTCGGCAACGTCAACGATCCTGCGCAGCACCTTCCGGCCACGGACGCCGGTCGTGCTGGCGGTGCCGGCCAGGCCGGTGGCGCTGGCGGCAACGGCGGCGCCGGCGGTGCCAGCGGTGCGGTGGCCGGCAACGCCGGTAGCGGTGGCAAGGGTGGCGCCGGTGCCGACGGCGGCGACGGCGGCGACGGCGGTTGGGGCGCTGACCACGCGGTCGGCGCTCTGTATCCGACGGCGAACATCAACGGCGGTGCCGGCGGCATCGGTGGCGCCGGCGGTGCCGGTGGTAATGGTGGCGCTGCGGGCGCGTTGAACAACGGCACCGGAAACACCGGGGTCCAGGGTGATGCCGGCAAGGCCGGTAACGGCGGCGACGGCGGCGACGGTGGCCGTGCCGGAACCGGTGGTGACGCGGGCGGTGCGGACGGTGTCGGCGGTGTCGGCGGCGACGCCGGTAATGGCGGCAATGGCGGTGCCGGTGGTTCTGGCCTGATTGCCACCGACGGCGGTAACGCCGGCAACGGCGGTGTCGGTGGCCACGGTGGTCACGGCGGCTCCGGCAACTACCCGGGCGGCCTTGACGGTATGGACGCCGGCCGGGCCGGCAGCGGCGGTAACGGTGGTACCGGTGGTGACGCCGGTGTCGGCACCAACGCCACCAGCGGCGGTGCAGGTGGCTCCGGTGGCACCGGTGGCGAGGGCGGCACCGGTGGCGTCGCGAAGTGGAACAGCGGCGGTAATGGTGGTGTCGGCACCGACGGTGGTGACGGTGGTAATGCCGGGGCCGGCGGTGCCGGGAACGGAGGCGGCACCACCGGCACCAACGGCACCGGTGGCGATGGTGGCCTGGGCGGCAGGGGTGGTCAGGGCGCGCCGAACAGCAACCGCGACGCGCTCGGCAACGGCTTGGACGGCGGCAACGGTGGCCAAGCTGGCAACGGTGGTGCCGGTGGTCAGGGCATCGGCGGTGTCGGTGGCGGTAACGGCGGCCGGGGTGGCCAGGGCGGCCAGGGCGGTAATGGAGCTGGCGGTGCTAACGCCCCTGGCGGCAGCGGCCTCGACGGCGGCAATGGTGGCGCCGGCGGCAACGGCGGCGACGCAGGCCAGGGCGGAGCTGGTACCGACGGCGGCGCCAACGGACACTTGGGCACCGGTGGTTGGGCCGGCAACGGCGGTCAGGGTGGCAACGGTGGCACGGCCGCCGCGGGCAGCGGCCTGGCCGGCGGCAGCGGCGGTAAGGGCGGCGACGGCGGTAACGCCGGTGCCGGCACCAACGACTACGCGACGATCGACGACTACCACCCGGGTCAGGCCGGTAACGGCGGCGCGGGCGGTAACGGCGCCACCGGTGTGTCCGGTGTCTCTGGCGTCAATCCCGGCGACAGCGGCACGTCCGGCGGTGCCGGCGGCAACGCTGGCGCCGGTGGCAAGGGCGGTGACGGTGTCATCGGTGGCAAGGGCGGCAATGCCGGCACCGCCGGTGTCGGCGGTAACGGAGGATCGGGTGTCAGCGCCACGGCCGGGAGTGGTGGCGATGGCGGTGACGGCGGCAACGCCGGTGCTGGTGGCAACGGTGCCGACGGTGGCGACGGCGGCAGCGGTAGCGCCGTCAACGGCAACGGCGGCAACGGGAGCAGTGGTGGTAACGCCGGTACGGCCGGCAGCGCTGGCAATGGAGCCGGTGGCGGTGGCGGTACCAACGCCGGCAGCGGTGGTAGAGGCGGTGACGGTGCCGACGGCGGCCTTGCCGGCGAGGGCGGCGCGGCAGGTACCGGAGCCGGCACTGCCGGCAGCGACGGCAGCGACGGTGTCGCGGGGACCGACAGCATCGGTGCCAACGGTGGCGTCGGCGGCGACGGATCCGGCCTCATCGGTGCCACCACGACCGCGCAGAACGGCGGCCAGGGCGGCGAAGGTGGCGCCGGTGGCTCGCGCGCCAACGGTGGTACCGGTGGTGCTGGCGGCAAGGGCGCGACCGGTGTGGCGGGAATCGGTGGCGCTACCGCAGGCGCGTCGGCGGTCTCCGCTGGTGGTGCCGGTGGTAACGGTGGCGCCGGCGGCACCGGTGGTGCTGGTGGCGCGATCTCCGGCGTCAGCGGCAGCGGCGGTCAGGGCGGCGAAGGCGGCACTGGTGGTCAGGGTGGCTCCGGTGCCGACGGTGCGGCGGGCACCGACAACTCCGGCAACACCGGTGTGGCCGGCGGTAATGGTGGCACGGGCGGTAACTCCACCGATGGCGGCAACGGTGGTGCCGGTGGTGCCGGTGGTGCAGCCGGTGCGGCAGGCGGCGGCGGTACCGGCCAGCACGGTGCTGGTGGCGTCGGTGGTGCCGGCGGTTCTGGTGGTACGGCCGGTAAGGGTGGTAACGGTGGCGACGGCGGCGACGGTGATGCCGCCTCGAACATTGCCGCCGGCAAGGGTGGCGACGGTGGCATCGGTGGTCTGGTTGGCAAGGGCGGCGCCGGTGGAGCCGGTGGCGACAACGGCGACGGCACCAATGCCGCCGACGGCGAGCACGGTGCGGTCGGACTCGGCGGCGACGGCGGTAACGGCGGTAACGGTGGTGACGGCGTCGGCCATTACGCCGATGGCACCGGTCAGGCCGGTGCCGCCGGTGGTAACGGCGGCAACACCGGCACGAACAGCTACTACGGCCTGAGGTCCTCGGGCAACGGTGGCGCCGGCGGCAACGGTGGTGCGGGTTCCGCTGGCGCGGACAACGCGACCGGCGACGGCGGCACCGGTGGTGCCGGCGGTGCCGGCGGTAACGGTGGCCAGGGCGGCGCCCAGAACGGTCACGGAGGTGACACCACCGGGCTCGGTGGCGCTGCGGGTAAGGGCGGATCTGGCGGTGGCGGTGGTGCCGCGACGGGCGCTACCGGCGACGGTGGTGCCGGTGGTGCGGGCGGCCAGGGTGGCACCGGTGGCTGGGGCGGTATCGGCCAGAACATCGGCCACACCTATGACGGGTACGACTACAACCTGGTCGGTGGGACCGCTGGGACCGGTGGCGACGGCGGTCTGGGTGGTGCAGGCGGTGCGTCCAACGCGGGTACCGGTGGCACCGGTGGCGAGGGCGGTCTCGGTGGAGACGGTGGCCGCGGCGGCTGGGGTACTGATCTCGGTGCTGACGGCGGAGCCGGCGCTGCTGCCGGAAACGGTGGTAACGGTGGCCTCGGCGGCGACGGCGTCATCGGGGGCACCGGTGGTGCCGCCGGCGACGGTGGCGTCGGTGGTCACGGTGGTCACGGCGGCTACGGCCAGGGCACTACCCCCGGGGATGCCGGCGCGGCAGGTGCCGGCGGTAACGGTGGCACCGGTGGTGGTGGCGGACACGGCGCCGACAGCACCAGCGGTGGTAGCGGTGGCGCGGGCGGTAGCGGCGGTGAAGGCGGTGAAGGTGGCACCGGCGGTGGAGCCGCTGCCGGCAGCGGCATGGACGGCGGCGCCGCGACCGACGGTGGCATTGGCGGCAAGGCCGGGGCCGGTGGGGCCGGAGTTGACGGCGGTGCGGACGGTGCCAACGGCCACGGTGGCGACGGCGGCCTGGGCGGCCGCGGTGGCCAGGGCGGCAGCGGTGCCAGCGGCACCGCCACCAACCTTGACGGGGGCGATGCCGGCAACGGTGGCGCCGGCGGTAACGGTGGTGTCGGTGGTCAGGGCATCAATGGTGTCGGCGGTGGCAACGGCGGTCGCGGCGGCCAGGGCGGCCAGGCCCTCGGCGGCGGTAGCGGCGCCAATGCTGCGGCCGGCAGTGGTCTTGACGGTGGCAATGGAGGCGCCGGCGGCGACGGTGGCGCCGGCGGTCAGGGCGGTGCAGGCACCGACGGTGGCCAGAACGGCGGACAGGGCACCGGCGGCTGGGCCGGCAGTGGCGGCGCGGGCGGTAAGGGCGCCGATGGCTCGGTCACCACTGCTGCGGGCAATGGCGGCAAGGGCGGTGCGGGCGGCGATGGCGGGGTCGGCACCAACCTCGGCGCCACCCCCGACGACTACCACCCGGGTCAATCCGGTAACGGCGGCGCCGGTGGCGCCGGCGGCAACCAGGCCGGTAGCAGCAGTGCCGCCGGCAACGGTGGCGACGGCGGTGCCGGCGGTACCGCCACCGGCGGCATCGCGGGTAACGGCGGCGGCGGTGGCGTCGGCGGTACCGGCACCACAGCTGCCGGCGGCGGCGGCGGTAACGGCGGTGCCGGTGGCAACGCCACGTGGGGTACTACCGGTGCTCCGGACGGCGCCGACGGCGTGGCCGGCGGTAACGGTGGTGTAGGCGGTGCCGGTGGCAACGGCAACGGCGGTGGTGCCGGCGGCAGCGGCGGCCGCGGCGGTCACGGCAGTGACGCTGGCAACGGCGTCGACGCGACCACAGCGGGTGCGGCGGGCAGCAGCGGCGGCAACGCCGGCGCCGGCGGTGCCGGTGGCGGCGGCGGCAAGGGCGGCACCGGACTATCGGGCAGCGCAGGCGGCCAGGGCGGCAACGGTGGTACCGGCGGCGGCGCCGGCACGGCCGGCAGTGGCGGCGCCGGTGCGGACGGCGGCACCGGCCTGCTGGCGGGCAACGGCGGCAACGGCGGCAACGGCGCCAACGGTGGCGCGGCTGGCGCTGCGGGCGCCGGCGGCAGCGGCGGCACCACCGGCAGTAACGGAGCGGCCGGCACGGCGGGCACGAGCAGTGCCGGCGGTAACGGCGGCCAGGGTGGCGATGGCATCGGTATGAGCGGCTCCACCCCGCAGTCCGGTGGTACCGGCGGCAACGGCGGTAACGGTGGCGTGGGCGCCGAGGGTGGCGCAGGCGGCGCCGGTGGCTCGGGTGCCTCGGTCGGCACCGGCGCGGTCGGTGGCGACGGCGGTAGCGGTGGCGCGGGTTGGCTCGGCAGCGGCATCGGCTACGGCGGTGGCGGTGGCGGCGGCGGTGGCGGTGCCCACGTCGGCGGCAGCGGATCCTCCAGCGGCGTCACCGCGACCGGTGGTAATGGCGGCGACGGTGGCGACGGCACCGCGACCGCACCGGGTGCGGCCGGGCTGACCGGTGGCGTGGCCGATGTCATCGTCGACGGCAACGTCACGAACCTGACGATCCAGGCCGGCAATTCGACGGACGAGTTCGCCGGTGGCAGCGCGACGGTCACCATCGACGCCAGCAGCACCATCACCGACAGCTCGGTGACCGGTGGTAACGCCGGCGCCGGCGGTGCCGGTGGCGCTGCCTCGCTGACTTCAACGAACGGCGGCAGCATCTCCGACGGTCACGCCAAGGGTGGCGATGGCAGCGACAGCGCGGCCGGCGGCGCCGCGGGCATCACCGCCGATGGCACCAACAGCACCGTCGCCAACAGCTCCGCGACCGGTGGCAACGCCGGCGTCGGTGACGCCAACGGCGGCGCCGGAGGTGCGGGCGGTGCGGCAGTCGTGGGCGCCACCAACGGCGGCAGCGTCGACGGCGGCACCGCCAACGGTGGTACCGGCGGTGACGGCAGCAATGGCGGAACCGGTGGCGGCGGCGGAATCGGCACCGTCACGGCCGACGGTGCCGGCAGTGCGGCCACCGGTACCGCGACCGGCGGTGACGGCGGTGCCGGTAAAGCCGGTGGTATCGGCGGCGACGGCAACACCGGTTACATCTCGGCGACCGATGGCGGCAAGGTCATCGACGACCCCGCCGTGGGTGCACCCGCCACCACCGCTACCGGCGGTTCCGGTGGCACCGGGGACAACGGTGGTACCGGCGGCAAGGGTGGCCTCGGCGGCGTCGAAGCACACCAGGACGGCACCTCGTACGGTCAGGCCACCGGTGGCACGGGTGGCACCGGGACCGATGCCACCAGCCAAGGCGGCAAGGGTGGCAACGGCGGTATCGATGCCGGCGAGGCGCACAGCGGCCTGGGCGGGCCCGGCGGCACCGCGCACGGCACCGCGATCGGCGGCGCCGGGGGCGCCGCCACCGGTGGCGGCACCGGCGGCAACGGCAGCTACGGCAGCATCAACGCCGGCGGCACCGGTGCGGAGGCCAGCGGCACCGGCCACGGCGGTAACGGCGGCCAAGGCCTCAACGGCGGCACCGGCGGTAACGGCCAGAACGGCCAGGTGGCGGCGCTGGGCGACGGGACGTACGCCAGCGGGACCGGCCAGGCCGGCAACGGTGGTGACGGTGACGGGCCGAGCAGCAAGGGCGGCGACGGTGGCCTGGGATGGGTCCGCGCGCTGGCCCAGGACAGCACCATCACCAACGGCAGCTCCACCGGTGGTGACGGCGGTGCGGGCAGCGCCGGCAAGGCCGGCGGCGCGGGCGGTCAGGCGTACGTGCAGACCAACGCCACGGGAGACACGATCACCAACGGCACCGCGGACGGCGGCAAGGGCGGTGACAGCGCCAACGGGGTCGACGGTGGTCAAGGCGGTCGGGCACAGGTCTTCGCCGGTGACCCGAACACGGTGACCTCCGGCGGCGACACCATCACCAACAGCGGAGCCACCGGCGGGGACGGTGCAGCCGGCCACAATGGCGGAACCGCACTGCTGCAGGCCACCAACGGCGCCAGCATCTCCGGCAGCCAGGCCACCGGTCAGGACAGCAACGCCACCGCCAACGGCGGATCGGCCAGCCTCACGGCCGATGGCGCCAACAGCAGCATCACCGACAGCTCAGCCACGGGCGGTAAGGCGGGGGTGGGCGACGCCACCGGCGGCACCGGCGGCAACGCCGGTAACGCCAGCGTCACCGCCACAGCGGGCGGCGCCATCACCGACGGCTACGCCGTCGGTGGCGACGGCGGCGCCGGAAACAACAGTGGCGCCGGCGGCGTCGGTGGCGCTGGCCGGGTCACCGCCGGCGGCACCGATAGCACCGTCGGTGGCACCTCAACCGGTGGTAACGGCGGCACCGGAGACGGTGCAGGCAGCGTCGGTGGCCAGGGTGCTGACTCCGACATCGCCGCGGCACTGGGCGGCACCGTCAGTGCGGCCACTTCGACGGGGGGCACCGGTGGCATTGGCGAAGCGGGCGGCAAAGGCGGCCTCGGCGGCTACTCCGCTGTGACCGCCGGTGTGGAGGGCGGCACCGGTGGCACCGCTACCGGCGACGCGACCGGCGGCCTCGGCGGCAAGGGCACCGGCGTCGGCAGCACCGGTGGCAACGGCGGAAGCGGCAATATTCAGGCTGGCTTCGTCCGGACCGGCATCGGCGGTAACGACGGTTCGGCCAGCGGAACCGCGAAGGGCGGTAGCGGTGCCGACGCCACCGGCGGCGGCACCGGTGGCAACGGCGGTATCGGCAGTGTGGTCGCCGGCGGAACCGGCGCGGTGGCCACCGGGCAGGGCATCGGCGGTGACGGCGGCGCCGGTCTAGCGGGCGGCACCGGCGGCAATGGCAGCAGCGGTCAGGTGGGCGCCTTCGCGGCCGGGGCGCAGGCCAGCGGCACCGCGAACAGCGGTAATGGCGGTACCGGCACCGGTGCGGGCAGCATCGGTGGCAACGGCACGATCGGCAACATCCAGGCCTTCGGTGTGAACAGCGAGGCGTCTGGCACCGCAACGGGCGGCGACGGCGGTACGGCGACCAACGGCGGCCACGCCGGGTACGGCGGTCAGGGCCGGATTGTGGCGAACGGGACTGGCAGTACGGCCATCGACAGTTCGGCCACGGGCGGTAAGGGTGGCGACAGGGACGTTGTCGGCGCTACCGGTGCCCTGGGTGGCCAGGCCTACGTGTTCTCCGGGAACTACGGGGACCCCGCCAGCGGCGGCAACATCTCCGGTGCCACCGCCGTCGGCGGCGACGCCGCAGGCACCGTCGCCGGCGGTCATGGGCAGTTCCAGGCGACCAACGGGACCATCACCGACAGTTCTGCCATCGGCGCCGACGGTGGGACCGCAGGTTTGGGTGGTCACGCCACGGTGACTGCCACCGACGGCGGCGTCATTTCCGAAAGTCA
This sequence comes from Mycolicibacter virginiensis, assembly GCF_022374935.2. Classification (NCBI taxonomy): domain Bacteria; kingdom Bacillati; phylum Actinomycetota; class Actinomycetes; order Mycobacteriales; family Mycobacteriaceae; genus Mycobacterium; species Mycobacterium virginiense. The sequence goes on along the minus strand of NZ_CP092430.2, from coordinate 4,662,239 downwards.
CGCCATCGGCGGTCAGAACAGCGACACCGCGATCGGTGGCAGTGCCACGATCACGGCCGACGGGAGCGGTACCAGCGTCAGCCACACCACGGTTCAAGCCGGCGATGCCGGTGCCGGTACCGGCGGCAGCCTCGGCGGCGCCGGCGGTGTCGCGACGCTGAACGTGGCAGGTGGCGGCAGCTTCGCCAACGGCCAGGTGTCCGGCGGTGACGGCGGCGACGGCGGCGCGGCCGGAACCAACGGCGGCATCGGTGGCAAGGGTGGCACCGGAATCGGTACGACGCTGAACGTGGGTGCAGGCACTAACTACGACGGGCTCAGCATCAACGGCGGCAACGGCGGCGACGGTGGGACCGGCGGCAATGGCGCCAACGGCGGTGCCGGCGGTAACGGCGGCACCGCGAGCATCAGCGGCGGCAGCACCACCAGCGGCACCGTCACCGGTGGCAACGGCGGTACGGGTGGAGACGGTGGCACCGGATTCGTCGGTGGCAAGGGTGGAGACGGTGGCGCGGCCAGCCTGTCCACCAGCACCGGCGGCACCATCTCCTCCGACAGTTCCGCGATCGGCGGCGACGGTGGCAACGGTGGCGCAGGTTCGGCCACCGCGGCCGGTGGCAACGGTGGTGGTGGCGGATCCGCGACGATGTCCGCCCTCAACGACGGCGTCATCGACGGCGGCCACGTCAACGGTGGCCAAGGTGTCGACGGAGGGCCCAACGGCGCCAACGGTGCCAACGGTGCGAACAACTCGCTGACCGTCGACGGTGCCGGCAGCCAGGTCGTAGACACGACCATCACCAACGGCCACAACACCGCGAACTTCGCCGGCGGTGCCGCTACGGCGACCGTCAGCGACGGCGGCGTCATCAGCGGCAGCTCGGTCACCGGTGGCAATGCCAGCGACACCGCTGCCGGTGGTGCGGCGACCCTGAGCGCCATCGGCAACGGCAGCCTGATCTCCGGCAGCCACGCGACCGGCGGCAACGCGGGGGACACCGACGGCTCGGTCGGTGCCACGGCTGGTGATGGCGGCGCGGCCGGCATCACGGCGATCGACGGGGCACAGATCACCGACACCACCGTCAAGGGTGGCGACGGTGGTTATGGCCAAGCCGGCGGCACGGGTGGCGGCGGCGGCGTCGCCGTGGCCGGAGCGACCGGGGTCGGCAGCACCATCACCGGGGAGGCGTACGGCGGCGCCGGCGGGCTCGGCAATGCCGGGACGGGCGGTGACGGTGGGAAGGGCGAGCTACTCGTAGACGTCGACGGAGGCTCGGTTGGTGGGGGCGGCAACGCCGCTATCGCGATCGGCGGTGATGGCGGCGCCGGAAACTACGGAGGTCACGGCGGTACGGGCTCCTGGGGTGAGCTCGAGTCCAACGGTCCGGGAGGCAACTCCTACGGCACCTCCACCGGTGGTTCGGGTGGTGAGGCCACCGGGACGGGCAGCGTCGGCGGTAACGGTGGAAGCTCCGACATCCAGAGCTCCAAGACCACCTTCTTCTTCGGCAACCCGAACGCTGGTGGCAATGGCGGGACGGCCAGCGGCACGTCGACGGGCGGCGACGGTGGCGCCGCCTACAACGGCGGAATCGGCGGTAATGGCGGTAAGGCCAGCATCGCGGCCGGTGGGAACGATGCCGTCGCCAGCGGCACTGCGAACGGCGGCACCGGCGGTGTCGGCAACGATGGCCAGGGCGGCAATGCGGGATACGGCCGGGTCAACGCGCTGGGCGAGAACAGCAGTGCTACCGGCGGCAGTGCTACCGGCGGCAACGGCGGCACCGGTGCCAATGGCGGCACCGGCGGTGCCGGAGCCGATGGCAATGTCGCGGCGGGGCTCGACAGTACCGGCACCCCGGCCGACCACCCGTCAGCCGACAACGCCACGGCCACCGGCGGCAAGGGTGGCACCGGTACCGGTGCCACCGGCGGCAACGGCTCTGAAGGCAATGTCTACGCGGTCAACACTCAGAACGCGGACGGTCAGACCGCCACCGGCACCAACGGCGCGAATAACCCGTAAGGGGAGGGGCGCGCTACTGGTCGCCCTCTCCAAGCATCGCGGCCCGGTCTTTAGACCGGGCCGCGATGGCGTTGCGGCCCGCGGGCGAGGGCACAGGGTGGCAGATCACCTACGCCAGCCCTGGCAAACGCGACGTAGGCATTTTTACCTAATCTTAGAAGAAAATAAGTGATGTACAAGAGCTGTGAATATACGCGTTGCTATTAACAACATTCTTCTCAGTTTTCCGTTAGCCCTGTTCAGGGCGCTGAAAACAAGCGTTGTCGGCACCGTGCCGGTTCCTCAAGGAAATAGGGGTTGACTAAGAGTTAGCCCCTGCTAACCTAGCCCCCCATTAGATTTGCCGCCGTCGTCAATATCTGCAGCTAAGGGGCACGTGCCATGTCTCGCTACCGTCAGAGTCGTTTCAAGAGTCGTCGCAGCAGCCGGGCGTTGGGCTCGGGAACCGCAGTGAGCGCGTTTCTCGCGTTTGGGTTGGGGCCGCTCGCCGCGGCGCCTACCGCGCAGGCGGATATCGAAGACATGTGGGTGGACCTGTTCGGTCAGGACCTGGGCACGGCCGTCGCGGACCTCAGTATCAACTGGGGTGATCAGGCTGCCTGGGGCGTCGTCTTGGACTCGGCCAGCTGGGACGGGGTCTTCGATTCGTGGGGCGATCCAGCCACCTGGGATGCAGTGCTCGCTGACCTGAACCTCAACATCGGGGCGGCTGACTTCAGCTGGCCGGGTTCTGCGGCCGCGTCGTTCAACTGGGGCGAGATCAACTGGTTCATGCCGTTCGGTAACGGCGCTGATGGCACGGCCGTGAACCCTGACGGCGGCGCCGGCGGCTGGATCTACGGCAGCGGCGGCGCGGGATGGGACGCCGATGGGTCGGGCGGCGTCTACGACGGTGGTGCGGGCGGTCAGGGCGGCCTGTTCGGCGGCAACGGTGGTCACGGCGGCGACGGGTTTGACACCGGTGCCGGTGGCGACGGCGGTGCCGCCGGCTGGTTCGCCTGGCTGAGCCACGGCGGTGACGGCGGTGACGGTGGAACCGCGGTCACCGCGGGCGGCGACGGCGGCGCCGGTGGTGTCGGTGGCGACGCCGCGCTGTGGGCGTTGTGGAGCACGGCCGGTGCCGGCGGTACCGGCGGTGACGGTGCGGTCGGCGCGGCGGGGTTGGCTGGTGTGTTGGCCGGCGCCGATGGTGGCGCGGGTCAAAACGGTGGCGCCGGCGGCAATGGTGGTGCCGGCGGCCGCGGCTCGAACTGGTTCGGTGACGGCGGTAAGGGTGGTTCCGGTGGTACGGGTGCCGCCGGTGGTATCGGCGGCCACGGCGCTGATGGCCAGGACGGCACCGTCAGCCACGTTGATGCGATCAGCGGCGGCAATGGTGGTGTCGGCGGTAACGGTGGTGCCGCCGGTAAGGCCGGCGCGGGTGGTGCCGGTGGCTGGTTCGCAGACTCGGGTGCGGCCGGCGTCGCGGGTGGTCAGGGTGACGGGGCGATCGGTGGCAACGGCGGCGTCGGTGGCGATGGCGCCGACGGTGCCGACGGCGCCAACGGCAACGCCTCGCATGTCGACGGGTTCGCCGGCCAAACCGGTGGCGCCGGCGGCAACGCGGGTCAGGGCGGTGCCGGTGGCCAAGGCGCCAGTGGTCAGGCAGCCAGCGGCTCCGGCGGTACAGCCGGTACCGGCGGCCGGGGTGGCAATGGTGGAGCGGGCTACGCCGGCGCCGACGGCAGCGCGCTGTCGCACGATGGCGCGGCCGGCGGTAACGGTGGCGCCGGTGGCAACGGCGGTAAGGGCGGCCTAGAGGCCGATGGCGTCACGCGCGCCGCCGAAGGCGGCGGCGGAAACGGTGGTGACGGTGCCCAGGGTGGTCGCGGTTATGACGCGCTCGCCGACGGTGCGGCGGCGGGCACCTCGGGCGGCCACGGCGGTGCGGGCGGCAATGGTGGTGTCGGCGGAACCGGCGCCACTACCGGTACGCATGGTGCCGGCGGCGTCGGAGGCAACGGTGGTTCCGGTACCGACGGCGGTGACGGTGCGGCGGGCGTCACGGGCACGGCATCGACCATGAACGGCAGCGCGGGCGGTAACGGCGGCAATGGCGGCAACGCCGGCGTCGGTGGCGCCGGTGGCGATTCCGGTAACGGCAACCACGCCGCGTCGGGCACCCACGGTTCGGCCGGTAAGGGCGGCGACGGAGGCGTCGGTGGCAACGGCTATGACGCGGCCACGGACCCCGGCGCGCTCGCGGGCACGGCCGGCGGCAACGGTGGCGCCGGCGGTAACGCGGGCCTCGGGGGTCTGGAAGCCGACGGATCGCGCGCGACCTCCGGCGTCGCCGCGATCGGCGGCAACGGAGGCGACGGCAAGGACGGCGCCCACGGGGTCGATGGGAATGCCAACCACATCGACGGAACGGCCGGTCAAGCCGGTGGCCGTGGTGGCAACGGCGGGCAGGGCGGTCTGGAGGCGGACGGCACCTCCCGGGCTGCGGATGGTGTTGGCGGCGACGGTGGTGCGGGCGGCAAGGGCGGCGCCGGGTGGGACGCGGTAGCCGCGGGGGCGGGCCCGGGCAGCGATGGTGGCGCCGGCGGCGCCGGCGGTAACGGTGGCGCGGGAGGAACCGGCTCGGTTACGGGGCTGCACGGTATTGGTGGTGTCGGGGGTAACGGTGGCTCGGGCACCGCCGGCGCCAACGGCGCGATCGGTACGGCCGGTAGCGCACTGAACCCCGACGGTGGTGCCGGTGGCAACGGTGGCAATGGTGGTAACGCCGGTGCTGGTGGCGCCGGTGGTGATTCCGGTGGCGGTAACCACGCCGCGTCGGGCACCAACGGTGTGGCCGGCAAGGGTGGCAACGGCGGCTCTGGTGGCGCCGGGTATGACGCGGCCTCCGATGCTGCGGCTGCGGCTGGGACCTCCGGCGGTAATGGTGGTTCCGGTGGTAACGCCGGTCAGGGTGGCCTGCTGGTCGGTGGTGGTCGTGCCGCGGACGGCGCCGCGGGCGTCGGTGGTAATGGCGGCTCGGGTAAGGCGGGTGCCGCCGGCACGGCGGGTGACGCGGTCAACGTCAACGGCACGGCCGGCACCTCCGGTGGCAACGGTGGTAACGGCGGCCAGGGTGGTCTGCAGGCCGATGGGACCAACCACGCGGCGTCGGGCAAGGGCGGTAACGGTGGTGCCGGTGGTGCCGGTGGCGCCGGCTATGACGCGGTCAGTGCTGGTGCGGCGGCGGGCACGTCCGGAGGCAACGGCGGGGTAGGTGGCAACGGTGGTGTTGCCGGTACGGGTTCGACGGCCGGCACGCACGGCGCCGGCGGGATCGGCGGCAAGGGCGGTTCGGGCACCGACGGCGCCAACGGGGCCATCGGCACGGCCGGTAGTGCGCTGAATCCCGACGGCGGTGCCGGTGGCAACGGTGGCAATGGTGGTAATGCCGGTGCTGGTGGCGCCGGTGGTCTCTCCGGTGGCGGGGTCCAAGCCGCGTCGGGCGGCAACGGTGCGGCCGGTAAGGGCGGCAACGGCGGGGTCGGTGGCGCCGGGTATGACGCCGCCAGCGACGCCGGTGCGGCCGCGGGCACTTCCGGCGGCAATGGTGGTGTCGGTGGTAACGCCGGTCAGGGCGGCTTGCAGGTCGGTGGTGGTCGTGCCGCGGACGGCGCCGCCGGCGTCGGCGGCAATGGCGGCTCGGGTAAGGCGGGTGCTGCCGGCACGGCGGGTGACGCGGTCAACGTCAACGGCACGGCCGGCACCTCCGGCGGTAACGGCGGCAACGGTGGCCAGGGTGGGCTGCAGACCGATGGCAGCCATGCCGCGTCGGGCAAGGGCGGTAACGGTGGTGCCGGTGGTGCCGGTGGCGCCGGCTATGACGCGGTCAGTGCTGGTGCGGCGGCGGGCACGTCCGGTGGCAACGGCGGGGTAGGTGGCAACGGTGGTGTTGCCGGTACGGGTTCGACGGCCGGCACCCACGGCGCCGGCGGTGTCGGCGGCAAGGGCGGCTCGGGCACCGACGGCGCCAACGGCGCGATCGGGACGGCCGGGGATGCTGTCAACACCACCGGCGGTGCCGGTGGCAATGGTGGCAATGGTGGTAATGCCGGTGCTGGTGGCGCCGGTGGTCTCTCCGGTGGCGGGGTCCAGGCCGCGTCGGGTGGCAATGGTGCGGCCGGTAAGGGCGGCAACGGCGGGGTCGGTGGTGCCGGGTATGACGCCGCCAGCGACGCCGGTGCGGCCGCGGGCACTTCCGGCGGCAATGGTGGTGTCGGTGGTAACGCCGGTCAGGGCGGCTTGCAGGTCGGTGGTGGTCGTGCCGCGGACGGCGCCGCCGGCGTCGGCGGCAATGGCGGCTCGGGTAAGGCGGGTGCTGCCGGCACGGCGGGCACCGCAGGCAGCGTCGACGGCACGGCCGGCACCTCCGGCGGTAACGGCGGCAACGGTGGCCAGGGTGGGCTGCAGACCGATGGCAGCCATGCCGCGTCGGGCAAGGGCGGTAACGGTGGTGCCGGTGGTGCCGGTGGCGCCGGCTATGACGCGGTCAGTGCTGGTGCGGCGGCGGGCACGTCCGGAGGCAACGGCGGCGCCGGTGGCAACGGTGGTGTTGCCGGTACAGGTTCGACGGCCGGCATCCACGGCGCCGGCGGTGTCGGCGGCAAGGGCGGCTCGGGCACCGACGGCGCCAACGGCGCGATCGGGACGGCCGGTGACGCCGTCAACACCACCGGCGGTACTGGTGGCAACGGCGGCGACGGTGGTAATGCCGGTGCTGGTGGCGCCGGTGGTCTCTCCGGTGGCGGGGTCCAGGCCGCGTCGGGCGGCAACGGTGCGGCCGGTAAGGGCGGCGACGGCGGCGCTGGTGGCGCCGGGTATGACGCGGCCTCCGATGGTGCTGCTGCGGCTGGCACCTCCGGTGGCGACGGTGGCCTGGGCGGCAACGCCGGCAAGGGTGGCCTCCTAGTCGGTGGCGGCCGTGGCGCTGACGGCGCGGCCGGTGTCGGTGGCAACGGCGGCGACGGCAAAGACGGTGCGGCCGGGGCCGCCGGTGATGGCACGAACGTCGACGGAGGCGCCGGCCAAGCCGGTGGTAACGGCGGCAACGGCGGCCTGGGTGGTCTGGAAACCGATGGCAGCCACGCCGCCCAGGGCAACGGCGGTAACGGTGGTGCCGGTGGTGCCGGTGGCCAGGGCTACAACGGTCTGGCAGGAGTCGACGGGGATCCCGACGGCGGTCACGGTGGCGCCGGTGGCGTCGGTGGAACCGGCGGTGCGGGCGGAACCGGCAACGTCGGTGGCACTGGAGGCCAAGGCGGTGCCGGTGGTTCTGGCGGTAACGGCGGCGAAGGCTTCAGCGCCACCGGCGGCGACGACTCCGGTGGTAATGGCGGCAACGCCGGAACGGGTGGAGCCGGCGGCAAGGGCGGCACGGGTGGTGACGGCAGCGTCGTCAACGGCAATGGTGGTGCCGGTGGTGACGGCGGCAACGCAGGAACGGCCGGCACGGGCGGTGATGGCGCCGGCGGAGGTGGCGGAGACACCGCGGGCGCAGGCGGTAACGGTGGTAACGGCGCCGCCGGTGGTGCGGTCGGTGGAGGCGGCGCTTCCGGTACTGGTTCGGGCACGGCCGGCGCCGACGGTGCGGCCGGCTCGACGTCGGGCGCGACCAGCGACGGCGGCAACGGCGGCAAGGGTGGCGACGGCGGTGGTGTCGGCAGCGATGGGCTGCTCGGCCAAGCCGGTGGTACCGGCGGCACCGGTGGTCTCGGTGGTGCGGCTGTCGATGGCGGAGCGGCTGGGAAGGGTGGTAACGGCGGTGCCGGCGGTACCGGTGCCGGCAACGGCGTTGGCGCGATCGGCGGTACCGGCGGTGTCGGCGGTAGTGGCGCCCTGAGCGCCGGCGCGGACGCCGGCTTCGGCGGTGCCGGCGGTGGTGGTGGCGGCGGCGCCTACGTGGGCGGCACCAATGGCGGGACCGCGACCGGAACCGCAACCGGAGGTAAGGGCGGCGACGGTGGCGCGGGTAGCACCACCGCGGCCGGAGGCCACGGCGGTACTGGTGGCGGCGCGACAATCCACGCCGACGGCCCGGGCAGCACCATCACAGACGGCACTGTCGACGGCGGCAACGGCGGCAATGGTGGTCAGGGCGGGGTTGTCGGCGAGGACGGTGCCAGCAACTCGCTGATCGCTGCCGGCGGCGGCTCCATCGAAAACACCACGGTGTCCAGCGGGCAAGACAGCGATAACGCACTTGGCGGCGGCGCCTCGCTACTGGTCAGCAACGGTGGCAGTGTCGCTGGCAGCACAGTGACCGGTGGCAACGCTGGCGACGGCTTCGACGGTGGCGCGGCGGCCATTGTCGCTGAGGGTCTTGGCAGCACGGTCACCAACGCCACGGTCACCGGTGGCAATGGCGGTTCGGGCGGTGCAGGCGGCAGCGCCAGCGTGACCGCGACTGACGGCGCTGTCATCGACACGGTCTCGGCCGCCGGCGGCAACGCCAGCGACAGTGCGGCCGGTGGCGCGGCAAGCATCACCGCTGACGGGACGGGCAGCACCGTCAGGGACAGCTCGGCCACCGGCGGCAACGCCGGGACCGGAGATGCCAACGGCGGTGCCGGCGGCGTCGGTGGTGGCGCGACGGTCGAGGCCAACTCGGGTGGCAGCGTTGATAACGCCATCGTCACCGGTGGTGTCGGCGGCGCCGGCAGCACCGGCGGCACGGGTGGTGCCGGAGGCGGCGGGTATGCGAGCTCAGGGCAGGGTGGCCTCGTCCACGACGCGACGGTCACCGGCGCTAGTGGCGGTACCGGTAGCGATGGCGGCGTTGGCGGTGCCGGCGGTGCCGGGGCGGTCTATGCCGGCCTGGAAGGCTCCGGGACCGGCGGTGACGCGTCCGGCACGGCGACCGGTGGGGTCGGTGGCACTGCCACCGGTGTCGGCAGTGTCGGCGGTGCCGGGGGCCTCGGTGGTATCCAGGCGGCCTGGAGTGACGGACAACCCGGTGGTTTCGGCGGAAACGGCGGCACCGCGTCCGGCACTGCGACCGGCGGTGCCGGTGGCAATGCGACCGGTGGCGGTACCGGTGGCATCGCCCGCAACGGTGCGATCATGGCGGGCGGTGCAGGCTCAGTAGCCTCTGGCATCGCGGTCGGCGGCTCGGGTGGTGATGGTCTCGACGGTGGTACCGGCGGCAACGGTATCGGCGGCCAGGTGTCGGCACTGGCCGACGGCGCCAACGCCAACGGCGAAGCCTACGGTGGCAGCGGCGGCGACGGCATCGGCGCGGGCAGCAAGGGCGGCGATGGTGGGCTGGGCTGGGTCCGGGCGGTGGGCGACGATTCCACGGTCACCGGAGCCCAGTCGAGCGGTGGCAATGGCGGTACGGGCAGCGATGGGCTGACCGGCGGCAACGGCGGCCAGGCCTACGTGCAGGCCAATTCGGACAACAGCACCAGCACCGACAGTTCGGCGGCCGGTGGCAGTGGTGGCGACAGTGCTGATGGCGTCAACGGCGGCAACGGCGGCCGCGCGACGAACTTCCTCGGGGCTGAAGGCGCCAACCCGGGCACTGGTAATGACCACATCACCGACAGTCACGTCACCGGCGGCAACGGTGCTGCTGGGAGTGTTGGCGGAGCCGGCGGCATCAGGGCCAGCAACGGCAGCACGATCGAATCGAGCTCGGCGACGGGCGGCAATGCCTCGGCCGGTGCTGGCGGCGGCGCTGCGTCGGTCACTGCGGACGATGGCAGCACTATCACCAACAGCCACGTGACGGGCGGCAACGGTGGTGGCGAGGGCGGCGGCAGTGGCTTCGCTCGCGGCTTCGGCATCCTCGCTGTCGATGGCACGGATGGTGTCGGCGGTGCGGCAAGTGTGAGCGCCACCAACGGCGGCGTGGTGAACGATGCCACTGCAGTCGGCGGTAACGGCGGCATCGGTACCGATGGCGGTGTCGGCGGCGCCGGTGGTGCAGCCACCGTGAGGGCCGACGACGGCGGCGAGGTGACCGTCGGTCACGCCATCGGTGGTAACGGTGGCGTGGGTAACGCCGGTGGCACGGGTGGTGTTGGTGGTGCGGCGAGCGTCGGGGCGTACGGCAGCCAGACCACCACTGAGGGCACGGCGCAGGGAGGCGACGGCGGCACGGGTGAGAACGGCGGTACGGCGGGCGCGGGCGGTGCAGCCTCCGTCGACGCCGGTATCAATGATGCTGGCCAGATTGTCGGTAGCGATGAGCACACCTCGGGTAACGCCACCGGCGGCGTTGGTGGCCTAGCGGACGGCGCTGGTAGCACCGGCGGTACGGGTGGTGTGGCGATCGTTCGTGCTCCCGATGGCACGGTGGGTATTGCCGGTGATCCGGATCAGGTCCAGGCCATCGGCGGTGCTGGTGGTGTGGGTACCACGGGTGGTCACGGCGGTAATGGCGGTGCCGGTTTCGCCTTTGTCGGCAACGGCGGCACGGTCGGTAACGCGGGCGTGGCCACGGTGGCCCAGGGTGGCGCCGGCGGTGCCGGTGTCGACGGCGGGACCGGTGGTAACGGCAGCTACGCGCAGGTGACGGCTGGCCAGGACGGAACGGCGTTCGGCTCGTCTACTGCCGGTGCCGGTGGCACGGGAACGGGCGCGGGCAGTTTGGGCGGTAACGGTGGCAGCGCCAACATCCAAGGGGCTTACGCCAGCGGCGGCCTAGGCGGTGCGGGCGGTACCGCGCAGGGTGTGGCGACCGGTGGTGCCGGTGGTGACGCGGTCGGTGCCGGTAAGGGCGGCGCCGGCAACACCGGCAGCATCGTCGCCGGTGGCGTTGGTGCGCAGGGCAGTGGTAGCGCTCATGGCGGCAATGGCGGTGACGGTCTTGATGGCGGCACCGGCGGTCGGGGCTTTACCGGCCAGGTCGGTGCGCTCAATGAGGGCGCCACGGCTAATGGCACGGTGACCGCAGGTGATGGTGGTGACGGCACCGGTGTCGGCGCCGTGGGTGGTCAGGGTGGTTACACCTATGTCCAGGCTCTCGGAAAGGACTCCTCTGTTACCGGTGTGACCGCCACCGGTGGTGACGGTGGTGCCGGGGTTCCTGGGGCGAATGGCCGGGTGGCTTCTGACACGGTGATCATCGCCAGGGGTGAGGGTGACACCATCACCAACAGCCAGGTCACTGGAGGCAATAGCGCCGGTACCCAGCAGAGTCCCGGGGCGCGGATCGACGTCAACGGCGGCCACGTCGCCGACAGCTCCGTGACGGCCGGGCAGAGCACCGACACCACCCTCGGCGGTTCGGGCAGCCTGACCGTCACCGGCGGCGGCACTGTCACCGACACCCACATCACCGGTGGTAACGCCGGTACCGGCACCGGCAAGGGTGGCGGTGCCACCGTCACGGTCACCGGCGGCACTGTCAACGGTCTCGAGGTTGATGGCGGCAACGGCGGTGTGAACGGCGCTGGTGGTTCGGCCACGGCGACCGTCTCATCGGGCAGCTCCGTTTCGCACAGTTCTGTCACCGGTGGTGACGGCGGTACTGGCGGAAGCGGATTGGGCGGCAACGCGTCGCTGGTGGCCACTGATGGCAGCAACGTCTCCGACAGTCATGTAACCGGTGGTGCGGGCTCCGACACCGCGGCGGGCGGCGCGGCCAACATCATGGCCGGCGGAACGTTGCCGACGCTGGCAACGCCTGCTGTCGGTGTCGACCGGCTCGGTGGCGACGTCACCAACGTCACCGTGACGGGCGGTGACGCCGGCTTCGGTGACGACCTCGGCGGTAAGGGCGGCGCCGGCGGGTACGCGTCGGTGGCCTCGCAATTGGACGGCAGCGTCCACGACGCGCAGGCTATCGGCGGCAACGGCGGTGACGGGTACGACGGCGGCAAGGGCGGCGCCGGCGGTTACTCGGAGCTGTGGACCATTTACCAGGAGAACGCGCACACTTCGCATGCCGGCGGTGACGTCACGGGCAAGGCCCTGGCGGGCGTCGGCGGCGACGGAACCGGCGGCGGCAGTGTGGGTGGTCTGGGCGGTTCGGCCCGTATCGCTACCGGCTCGTACTACGTAGACGGTGGTTCGGCGGCCGGCACCATCTACGGCGGTTCAGGTGGTAACGCCACCGCTGATGCTTTCGGGCACGGTGGTACCGGTGGAAATGCCTCGGGTGGGCGGATTTACGCCGCCGGAGACGGTGCCACTGTGGACGCGAACACTGTTGTCACCGGCGGTAACGGTGGTGACGGTCTCGATGGCGGCAAGGGCGGTAGCTACACCTTCTACGCGCAGGTGGCCGCCTTCGGTGAAGACGCGCACGCCGGCGGCCAAGCAACCAACGGCAACGGTGGCGACGGTGTTGGCTACGGCAGCACCGGAGGTATCGGCGGTGACGCTCAGATCCGTGCCGACATGCAAGGCGGTGGCGGCGGCGCCGTCACCGGTACCGCGCAGGGCGGTGACGGTGGTATGGGTACCACCGAAGGCGGCGTCGGCCACACCGGTGGTGCCGGCGGTACGGGCCGGATCAGTTCCGGTGGCTACGGCGGCAGCATCACCAACGGGACGGCGACTGGCGGTCACGGTGGTGACAGTGCCGGCAGCCTCAACGGCGGCGCCGGTGGCGAGGGCCGGATCGGGCACGCGATCAACGGACCCGACGCGGCCGACGCCGGCATCAACGTCACCGACAGCAGTGCTGCCGGCGGCAACGGCGCCGCCGGTGCCGCGGGCGGCAACGGCCTGGTGCAAGCGACCAACGGTGGTGCGATCTCCGGCGGGCACGCTATCGCCACCGACGCCGCGACCGGCGTTGCCGGTGGCGACGCGTCAGTGACCGCTGACGGCCTGAGCAGCACGGTCACCGACAGCATCGCCCGCGGTGGAGACGTCGGTGTGGGTGACGCCAACGGCGGCACGGGAGGTGCCGCCGGTGCGGCCAGCGTGAGTGCCACGGCGGGTGGCGCGGTTACGCAGGGCAACGCGCTCGGCGGCAACGGCGGGGCCGGTAGCGACGGTGGCGCCGCCGGTACTGGAGGAATGGGCAGGGTCACCGCGGCTGGCGCCAACAGCACCGCCAGCGGCGATGCCACCGGCGGCCAGGGCGGCAACGCCATCGGTGTCGGCAGCACCGGTGGACGCGGCTCGGATGCCGATGTCTGGGCCAATGACGGCGGCAACGTTTTCGGTGCCGCTGCCACGGGTGGCAACGGTGGTACCGGAACCGACGGTGGTGCCGGTGGTGCCGGCGGTTACTCCGCTATCACCGCCGGGGTCGAGGGCGGCACCGGCGGCAGCGCTTCTGGTGATGGCCAGGGTGGCGCCGGTGGTGATGCCGACGGTGCCGGCAGTGTCGGCGGCAACGGCGGCAGCGGCAGCATCCAGGGTGGCTTTGTCCGAACCGGCTTCGGCGGCAACGACGGGTCGGCCAGCGGAACCGCGACCGGTGGCGACGGCGGGGTCGGATACGACGGCGGCACGGGCGGCAACGGTGGAATCGGCAGCGTGGTCGCCGGCGGCACTGGCGCCGTGGCCACCGGTGACGCTCAGGGCGGCAACGGCGGGGCCGGATACGACGGTGGAAAGGGCGGTAACGGCTTCAGCGGTCAGGTGGCCGCTGCCAACGAAGGAGCGCATGCCGACGGCACCGCCATCGCCGGGGACGGTGGTAGCGGCACGGGTGTCGGCGTCACGGGTGGTCAAGGTGGCTACACCTATATCCAGGCTCTCGGCAAGGACTCGGTCGTCTCCGGTGCCACCGCGACCGGTGGTGACGGAAGCGCCGGTGCTGACGGTGTCAATGGAAAGGTGGCGTCCGACACCGTCATCGTGGCCAGAGGCGAGGGCGACTCCATCACCAACAGCAGCGCCACCGGTGGCAACAGTGCCGGCACCCTGCAGGGTCCCGGCGCGCGGATCTCGACCAACGGTGGGTCCGTCGCCGACAGTTCCGTGACGGCGGGCCAGAGCTCTGACCGCGCGCTCGGCGGCGCGGGCAGCATCACCGTCACCGGCGGCGGCAGCGTTTCCGACACCCACCTCATCGGTGGTGCCGCCGGTGCGGGCGCCGGTGCCACCGGCGGTGGCGCCACTGTGACCGTCGGGCAGAACAGCACTGTTGAAAACAGCAGTGTCACTGGTGGTGACGGTGGTGCCGGCGGAACCGACAGCGGCGTCGGCGGCAAGGGCGGTGCCGCCAGTATCACGGCGGCCACGGGCGGAAGTGTCGACGGCGGCCACGCCACCGGTGGTTCCGGCGGTAGCGGAGGCGACGACCTCGACGGTGGCAGCGGCGGTAAGGGTGCGGCGGGTGGCAGCGCCACCATCAGCGTCGGCAACGGTGGCAGCGGGAGTGGTACGGCCACCGGCGGTGCGGGCGGCAGCGGCGGTACCGGCAACACCGGCGGCAACGGTGGCAACGGTGGTGCGGGCGGTAACGCCACCATCACCGCACCCAACGGTGGCGCCGCCAGCGGTGCGGCCGCCGGTGGGACCGGGGAGGACGGCGGCGACGCCACCGCCGTCGCGCCTGGCGGCAACGGCGGCAAGGGCGCTGACGACACGATCACCGGGTAGTACGACCAACAGCAGTGACCCCGCTACGGTGCCGCCACCGGAGCGGGGTCACTGGTGGTAGTGGCAGCCGTGGCGGTCAGCGCCGGATTTTCGTCGACGCAGATCACTGCGCTGGGCGAGGGTGCCCAAGCCACCGACAACACCGCGGCCGGGGGAACCGGCGGTGTCGGTATCGACGGCGGCCAAGGCGGCGAAGCCGGATACGTCCACGTCGGTGCGACCGGCCCGGGCGGGCCGAATAACCCCGCCAGTGCCGGTTCGTACACCAACGGCGAGCTCCAGGCCGCCAACGGCGGCACCGGCACCGGCGCCGGTAACACGGGCGGCAATGGCCAGTCGAACGAGAAGATCAACGGCGCTGGTCAGAGCAGCGACGGGTTGCAGTGGACCGGCAACAACGGTGCGAACAAACCGTAAGCCCCACACACCTAGTCACCGCGGCCCGGTCTTTCGACCGGGCCGCGGTGGCGTTCGGAGACTTTCAGCCGGCTGCGTGCCTTAATTATTGCTGAGATTTACTAGCCGCCGGACAGGGGGTGCAGGCCCGTTCGGGGGCGCCCGAGCGAGGGTCGCCGCTTGGCGTTAGGCGAAAACTGAGCAGCTGAAAGCCGGTAATTAGCGTATCAAAGTCGGATTAGCCCAAGTTGTGCCGGCGGTCCGGCCGTCACGGGCTCCGTTCATTGCGCTGAAGCCGATGATTAAAACCCGTCTTGACTATGAGAAGAATGCCATTAGCGTACGCACTAAGTTAGTGATCGTTAGTCGACGTCTAGTGGGGGAGTTCGCCATGTCCGCTCGGCCGGGCCGTTCCAAGGGGCTTGATGCCCGGCGGATCATCGGCGCTGGTGGTGCGGTGGGCGCGTTCCCGGAATGCGGAATGGCATCGCCAGCCGTCGTGCCGCCCGCACGGGCAGATGTGATCGATGATTCCGTTGTCGACCTCGACGCGTTCGGCTTTATCGGCGGCGGCACATTCGGCACCCTGGGCGGTTCCACTGCGGCGCGCTTCGGCGATGCCTGGGGGATGCTGCAGTCCGCCGTGGCT
Organism: Mycolicibacter virginiensis; assembly: GCF_022374935.2. NCBI lineage: Bacteria > Bacillati > Actinomycetota > Actinomycetes > Mycobacteriales > Mycobacteriaceae > Mycobacterium > Mycobacterium virginiense. The sequence continues at coordinate 4,646,619 of NZ_CP092430.2, read as the reverse complement.
GGGCCGGACTGGTTTGCTGCCATCCACCCAGGCCTGCCGCTGATCTGCCAGGCGTTGCTGGACCCGATCAACGACTTCTCGGCACAACTGCCTGGGCGGGGCCTGATCGGCGATGGTCTCGACGGCCTGGCGGATGGCAACGGCGGCAACGGTGGCAAGGGCCGCCGCGGCGAATTGATTAAGCCGACCGGGTTGGTTGGCCAGTAGGACCTCGGGGGGTCGGAGGGAGCGGCGGTGCCGGTGGTGAGGGGTCCATCGGCACCGCCGACACCGACAGTGGGCACCGTCATGGGCCAACGGTCCCGTCGGCCCGAACTAGCGCGTGCGGAAGATCAGCGTTCGCTGCACAACGAAATTGATGACGGTCGCGGTGCCCTGGGCCGCCACGAATGCGACCGGCAACGCCCACCGTTGGTAATCCAATAGTTGTAGGCACAGGTGGTTGATCCCCACCTGGACAGCGAACGTCAGCGCGTAGAGCGCCATCACTGCGATGAACCGCCCGGCGTGGGCAGAGGATTGGAACGTCCATCGCCGGTTGATGAGATAGGCCGTGGTGGTTCCGGCGACGAAGCTGATCGCCTTGGCCATATCGACCGGGACGCCCGCCCCCAGGTACAGCAGTAGGTACAGCCCGAAATCCACTACCGCCGACAGCGCGCCGGTGACCAGAAAACGCCAGACCTGCGTCGACAGCTGCAGAGGTCGGGGTGTTGTCTCGGCCACTCGGGAATCCTAATCAGCAACTGCACCCACCAGAGGGTCGTGGCCGCAGCGGTGAAGGCCGCGAATGGAGCCGCGGAGGACACCCAACGGGCTGCGTGACCGTTCTAGTGAACCAAGGTGCATCAGCTTGACCTGCCTAAACATGGTAAAAACCTACGCGGCTCACAGTTTTATGCTCAGCGTGAGCATATTCGGATTCCCTGTGATCCGTTTCATATTTAGACACGTGTCCAACTAAACCGTTAGCTACTTCGGTAAACCAACTGTTCACGGGCATTTCAACAAGTTTCCAGGTTCTCGATCTCATCTCGGTTGCCTGTGTTGTAGACCCTCTGTTACCTTAACGGCGGCTTAGCAATTTACGACGCTGTCAGCCGCCAATAGCTAATCCTCACCTGAAGGGAAAACATGTCGAACCGATCTGCCGCCAAGAGCAGGACTCGTCGTCTCAGTCGCGCCGTCGGCGCCACCAGTGCCGCGGGCGCTTTCCTCGCGTTCGGTTTGACGCCGGTCACGGCGGCGCCCGCCAGCGCTGACTTCGAGGACTTCTTCGGCGACTTGTTCAGCTGGATCGAGCCGTCGGCGGCCGACACCTCCGGTTTTGACTGGTTGGGTTTCAGCGCTTTTGACGGTGACCTGGCCGGCTCGGCAGCTGCCAGCCCGCTCGATGGCCTCAACACGCTGGTGGCCAACACCCTCAACACGCTGATCTACCAGCCGATCTACGGCATCAACCAGTTCCTGATCAACGACCTGGGGCTGCGTATCGACGGCGTCTTCGACAACGGCGACAACGCCTACGTCGGCTTCAACGCTGACGGCGACCTGGTCTACAACGCCGCCTCCGCGGGTGGCTTCCTGTTCGGTGACGGCGGCAGCGGTGCGTTCCTCAACGCTGACGGTGAAGTGCTCGGCGCCAACGGCGTGGTCCTGCTGGACGAGAACGACAACGTTGTCACGCTCGCCGACATCGAGAACGGCACCTACTCGTTCGCTTCGAACGACTTTGACCTCAACGGCGGCAACGCGGGCCTGATCGGCAACGGTGGCGACGGCGGCAGCTTCTTCGGTCTCGGTGGCGACGGCGGTGCCGGTGGCTTCCTGATGGGTAACGGTGGCGCTGGTGGTACCGGCGGCATCGGTGACATCGGTGCGGTCGGCTTCGCCGGTGGTGTCGGTGGCGACGGTGGCTTCCTGATCGGCAACGGTGGCGCTGGTGGTACCGGTGGCGTCGGTGGTACCGGTGCCGCGGGTGGCATCGGTCAGGCCGGTGGCGTCGCGGGCAACGGTGGCGCGGGCGGCAACGGTGGTGTGGCCGGCCTGTTCGGTAACTCCGGTGCCGGTGGCACCGGTGGTGTCGGTGGTGTCGGTGGCGCCGGTGGTGCGGGTGCTGCTGGTGCGGACACCGAGGACGGCAACGGTGGCAACGCCGGTGTCGGTGGTGCCGGCGGTAACGGTGGTGTCGGCGGTAACGGTGGCGCCGGTGGCTTCTTCGGTGTCCACACCCCGGGTGCGGCGGGCAACGGCGGCGACGCCGGTGTCGGTGGTGCCGGTGGTAACGGTGGCAACGGTGTGACCGGTGCGAACGGCGACTTCGAAAACGGCAACGGCGACGGTGCCGCGGGCGGCAACGGCGGCAACGGTGCCCTCGGTGGCGCAGGCGGCGTGGGTGGCGCAGCTGGCCAGGGCTCCGTCCCGGGTGTCGCTGGTGCCAACGCCGACGGTGGCGTCGGTGGTAACGGTGGCCTCGGTGGCGACGGCGGTACCGGTGCCGATGGTCTGGCGGCCAACGGTGTGGGTGCTAACGGTATGGCCGGTGGCAACGGTGGCAACGCCGGTAACGGTGGCGCGGCGGCGGCCGGTGGTGCGGCCGGTGGCGAGGGCGCCAACAACGGTGCGGCTGGTGTCGACGGCGACGGTGGTAACGGTGGTAACGGTGGTAACGCCTCCGCTGCTACCGGTGGCCAGAACGGTGTGAACGGATCGACCGCGGCTGGCGGCGGCGTCCTGGACCCGGCAATCCCGGCCACCAGCGGTGGTAACGGTGCCGCCGGTGGTAACGGTGGCGCCGGCGGTGCCGGTGGCGGCCAGGCCGGTAACGGCGGCAACGGCGGTAACGGTGGCGTCGGTTCCGACGGCGGTAACGGCGGCCACGGCAGTGTCGGGGTCCACGAGGACACCGACTCGGTGCACGGCCTCTACAACGCCCCCGGTGACGGTGGCGCCGGTGGTGCCGGCGGTAACGCCGGTGCGGCGGGTGCGGGCGCGGCCAACGGCAACGACGGCATCATCGGCAACGGTGGTAACGGCGGCAACGGTGGCGTCGGTGGCGACGTCGCGGACGTGCGGGACTTCGCCTCGGTTGAGGGGCCGGTCGGTTCCGGCACCATGGGGCCGCAGGGCACCGCTGGTGTCGGTGGTAACGGTGGTGCCGGTGGGTCCGGCGCGACCGCCGGTAACGGCGGTAACGGCGGTAACGGTGGTAACGACCTGTACGCGGGTGGCACCCACGGCGGCAACGGCGGCCAGGGCGGCGCCGGTGGTCAGGGCCTGGCGAACACCGACGGCACCGGTGGTGTCGGTGGCGACGGCGGTGCCGGCGGTAATGGTGGTGCCGGCAGCAACATCCGTTGGGGTGACCCGGACTGGAACACCACCTCTGGTGACTCGTCCTCCGGTCCGCTCGACGGTGTCCACGGTGGCGCCGGCGGCGACGGTGGCGCCGGTGGTGCCGGTGAGGTCACCGGTGGTAACGGCGGCAATGGCGGTAACGGCGGCGACGTCCTCACCCCGGCATTCGGTGACGACGGCCTCAACGGCGGCGCGGGCAATGTCCCGGGTGCCGACAGCGAGGGTGGTGCCGCTGGTGCCGGCGGCGCTGCTGGTGCCGGTCCGGACGCCGCGAGCGACGGCACTGCCGGACAGGCCGGTCAGCCGGGCGTCGTGCAGCCTCCTGTGGTTCCGGAGGGCTAATCGCTACAGCGCAAAAGAAACACCCCGCACAATCGTGCGGGGTGTTTCTTTTGTTGCATGCCGACGGCGGCTCCGTATTCAAAAAAACTGCATCCGGGTAAGTGCCGTGTCTGCGGCAACTCTGCGCGGCGAGGTCACTGCGTCACAGGCGAACGCCTTTGTCGCAGAAGCGATTTGAGGCTTCCTGATACGGTCGGGCGTTCGATGGTCGCAACACGGCAAATCACTCCCCGCGAGCGGCAGACGATTTCGTCTCAGTGTTCAGTTTGGGTTCGAAAATTCAGTTGCCCTGCAATACAATCAGTCGCTATGTGGACTGCGTCGAACGGATATTCTCGGGCCATCGCCAGCGTTGCGACCGCTGGTGTGGTTGCGTTTACGGCCGGCGGTGTCACGCCCATCCCTGCCGCGGCGTCGCCCGTGGCTCTTCCGCCGGCCGCCGTCTTGACCCCGGTCGAGTTGACGGCGCTGTCCTCCGACTCCAGCTTGATGGACATCATCGGCACTTTGACCGGATTGAACTGGATCATTCCGATTCTGGACGATCCGGCAACCCCGTGGTTTCCGGTGGTAATCGGTCTTGAGGCGCTCGGCGAGTTGTTCTTCGTGATCCCGCTGACACTGCTGGTCGGTGCGCCACTGCTGGTGCTCACCGAGGGCTGGCAGGGTGTCGAGGACACCATCACGCTGCTGGGCACGGCCGGCGACGCCCTCAAGGACCTGTTCGACAACATGGTGGAGTGGTACGAGACCCGTAACTGGCTCACCGGCGAATTGCTCGACCCCAGCTCCAGTGAGGCCGGCCTCATCGGCCTGGCTGATGTATTCCACCCGGGCGGCCTCGATGAGGTTGTCGCCCCGGTGAGTCTCGAGGATGCGTTCACCGTGGGTGCTGTCGATGCCGGGCTGGTCCCGGACGGGTTTGACGCGGTACTCACCGACTTCGGCCTGGGCGACCTGATCGCCTGACCCGCGGGGCCGCTGGGCGCCGTTGGCTACTCGCTGCGGTCCCGGCTTCCTCTCTCCTTCGTCGAGCCTCGCTGAACCGCGGGGTTGATCAGTTGCCGGAACTGATTCGCTCCGCCGGCAGTGCGACGGCGCCACGGCCGGACCTGCGGGCTGCCGATGGCCCCCTCAGCTGAACCCACTAAGCGTCGGGTTCCGTACGCGTAGGTCGCGCCCGGCGGACACCTGAGTCGCCGATGGCTACCGCGCTGCCAGGTTCTCAGGCTCGTGGATCACCCGGTATTGCCGGTGTAGCTACCACTCGATCCTGGCGCGAGGGCGTCCGAATTGCGCGTTAGCACGTGGTCGGAAGGGTGCCGCTTACAAACAAGTGCCCTTATCGCGATGTTTCCAGCAACCCTGCCAAAACGTCAATCGCCCGCTTTCAGTGGACCAGTAGATGGGCATAACACTCCTTATAGTCGCACGAAAGTCCTCTCGATAAGACTTCTTTCTACACAAAGTGCCTGGTCACAGGGCTGCCGGCGGAGCCTGCGCAGCTTCTATTTGTCGGAATTGGTTGCCGAATTTGAAAAAGGTCTGTTACCTTAACGCCGGATAAGCAATTTACGTCCCTGTCAACAGTCAAGAGCTAATCTGCCCCGGGGAGATCTCATGTCACACCGCTCTGCTACCAAGACTGCAAATAGCCGAGTTCGTCGCGCCGTGGGCGCCACCAGCGCCGTGGGGGCGTTCCTGGCCTTCGGTATGACGCCACTAACGGCCGCGCCGGCCAGTGCCGATGGGCTCGACGGCCTGTTCGACGACCTGTTCAGCTGGGTCGAGCCGCCGGCGGCCGACACGTCGGGACTTGAATGGCTTGGTTTCGACGGGTTTGGCGGCGACTGGGCCGGCATGGCGGCGGGTACCGACCCGCTGCAGGCTCTCAACGAGCTGGTGGCCAACTCGATCAACATGATCATCTACCAGCCGCTATATGACATCGGTCAGCTCTTGATCGGCAGCGGCCTGCACCTCGACGGCATCTTCGCCAACGGCGCCAACGCCTACGTGGACTTCAACGCCGACGGCGACCTGGTTTACCACGCGGCGAGCGCCGGTGGATTCCTGTTCGGTGACGGCGGTAGCGGCGCGTTCGTCGATGCGGACGGCGATGTGCTCGCCGCGGACGGCGCCGTCTTGCTCGACGCCGATGGCAACGAGGTCACGCTGGCCGACATTGAGAACGGCACCTACGACTTCGCTGCCGGTTCGACGTTCACCCTCGACGGCGGCAACGCCGGCATGCTCGGCAACGGCGGCGACGGTGGCAGCGGCATCGGGCTCGGCCTGGTGGGCGGCAGCGGTGGCGCCGGCGGTTCCCTGATGGGTAACGGCGGCGACGGTGGCGCGGGCGCCTTCGGCGTCGACGGTATCGGCGCGGCCGGAACGGACGGCTTGGTTGGAGGTATCGGCGGCGCCGGTGGTTTCTTCTTCGGTAACGGCGGCAACGGTGGTACCGGCGGAAACGGTGGCAACGGCGCGGCTGGCACCAACGGAAACGTGGGCGCCGACGGTCTGAGCCCGGTCGGCGGAACCGGCGCCAACGGACCCGACGGCGGCAATGGCGGTGACGGCACGGACGGCTTTGCCGGTGGTAACGGTGCCGCCGGCGGTAACGGTGGGGCCGCTGGCCTGTTCGGTAACTCCGGTGCCGGCGGCAACGGCGGCATCGGCGGTAACGGCGGTGTCGGTGGTAACGGCGGGAACGGCGGTGCCGGTGGCAACGGTGATGTGAACAACGGGCCCGAGATCGTGCCCGCGGCACTCATTCCCGCCAGTGACCCGGGTGGTGCGGGCGGCGCGGGCGGTACCGGTGGTAACGCCGGCTCCGGCGGCGCCGCTGGCGCTGGTGGCGCCGGCGGCAATGGTGGCGGCGGTGGCTTCTTCGGCGTGCACCCGTCGGGTGCCGCGGGCAACGGTGGTGCCGGTGGCGTTGGCGGTGGTTCCGGCCTTGCCGGCAACGGTGGCGCCGGCGGCAACGGTGGCGCCGGAGGTGGTACCGCTCCGGAACTTGCAACGGAGGCGGTCGGCGACGAGCTCGTCGGCGGCGGTGCCGGTGGCGCCGGTGGTGCCGGCGGCAACCTCGGTGCGGTGGGCGCCGGCGGTGCGGGCGGCGCGGCCGGTATCAGCGCCGGTCCCTTCGGTGGCGCACCCGGCACCGCGGGCGCGGATGGCGCCGATGGCACGCTGCCGGACACGGTGTCGGGCAACGGCGGTGACGGCGGTGCCGGTGGCGCCGGAATCGGTGGCACGGGTGTGTCCGGCGGTGCCGGTGGCGCCGGTGGTAACGGTGGCAGCCATGGCAACGGCGGCAACGGTGGGGTCGGCGGCAACGGCGACCAGGGCGCGGCCGGTTTTGACAGTCAAGACCCGGGCACGGCCGGCGGTGACGGCGCCGTCGGCGGCAACGGTGGCGCCGGTGGTGTCGGCGGCAACGGCGGCTCGGTCTCGGGTAACGGCGGTAACGGTGGTGCCGGTGGTGTCGGCGGCACGGGCGGCAACGGCGGTCACGGCGCGGATTCGAATGACGCGACCGTGGCAGCAGGCGCCGGTGGCAACGCCGGTAACGGCGGCAACGGTGGTGTCGGCGGCAACGGTGGCTCGGCGACCAACGGCAACGGTGGTAACGGCGGCAACAGTGGCAAGGGTGGCAACGGTGGCGTCGGTGGTGAAGGCGGCACCGGCGCCAACGGTTCGAGCGTTGGCCCCTCGCCGGCTCCTACGCCCCCCAATGGCGGCGAGGCCGGCGCCGGCGGCAACGGTGGCAACGGCGGAGCCGCCGGTGCCACGGCCGGAACCGGTGGTAAGGGTGGCGGCGACGGCCACACCGACGGCACCGGAGGCAGCATCGGCCAGATCGGTAACGGCGGTGATGGTGGTACGGGCGGACTCGGCGGGAACGCGCCCACGAACATCAACACCGGAGACTTCATCGGCAACGGCCTGAGCCCGGCCCACGAGGATGCGACGGGTGTCGGTGGCTCCGGCGGCAAGGGCGGCAGCGGCGGTACCGGTTACCAGGCCGGCAACGGTGGCTCCGGCGGCTCAGGTGGCCAGGGTGTCTACGGCGGCACCGGTGGCGCCGGTGGCACCGGCGGTGCGGTGACCAGCACCGCTGATGGTGGCAACAACACCGGCGGTAACGGCGGTGCCGGTGGTGCCGGCGGCGACGGGTCCGGTCATGGCGGCTACGGCGGTGACGGCGGCGCGGGTGCCAACGCGACCGGTGACCAGACGGCCGGAAACGGCGGCAACGGCGGTAACGGCGGTAACACCACCGGCGAGGGCAACACCGGAGAGAACGGAACCCTGGCCGGCGGCCACGGTGGCAACGGCGGCGCCGGTGGCACCGCCGAGGACGGCCAGGCCGGCAATGGTGGCAGCGGTGGCAATGGCGGCACCGGCGCACCGGTCGTCGGTGCGCTACCGGACGTGGGCTTGAGCACGGGCGGCTCCGGCGGCACCGGCGGTGACGGTGGCGCCGCCAGCGGTGCCGGTCACGGCGGTAACGGTGGCGCCGGTGGTAACGGCAACACCGGCAGCTTCGATGGCGGCCACGGTGGTGCCGGTGGTAACGGCGGCACCTCCGGCACCGGCACGGCCGGTAACGGCGGCGCCGGCGGCGCGGGCGCCAACGGCGTCGGGATCGGCGACGGTGCGACCGGCGGCAACGGCGGCAGCGGCGGTGCCGGTGGGGTGGCCGACGGCCAGACCGCGGGTCAGGGTGGCGGCGGCGGTGGCGGCGGCGGTGGCGCCATCGTCGGCGAAAGCAACGGCGGCACCGTGACCGACAGCACCGCGACCGGCGGAAACGGCGGCAACGGCGCAGCGGGCAGCACCACCGGCGTCGGAGGCAACGGTGGAAACGGTGGAAGCGGAGCCGTCATCGCAGACGGTGACGGCAGCACCATCGACGGAGCCCACATCTCCGGCGGTAACGGAACCGACGGCGGTGCGGGCGGTGTCAACGGTCAAGACGGCGCGGACAACTCGCTGATCAACAATGGCGGTGGCGCAGTCAGCAACGTCACGGTGGCCAGCGGGCAGAATGTCGGCGACCACGTCGGCGGCGGCGCCACGGTGACCGTCGGCAACGGCGGCAGCATCTCCGACAGCACGGTCACCGGCGGTGACGCCAGCGCAACCGCCGACGGGGGCGCGGCCAGCCTGACCGCGACCGGCGCCGGCAGCGCTATCACCAACAGTCACGCGACCGGCGGCAATGCCGGTGTGGGCAGCGACGGCGGCGCCGCCGGTGCCGGCGGTGCGGCGAGCATCGTCGCGACCGACGGCGCGGTCATCGACCAGACCACGGTCACCGGCGGCGCCGGTGGCACGGCAGTGAACGGTGGCACCGGCGGTAGCGGCGGTGAGGCGGTCGCCTCGGCGACGGGTGCAGACAGCACTATCACCGGAACCGCCACCGGCGGCACCGGCGGCACCGGAGACAACGGCACCGGCGGTGACGGTGGTGCGGGCTACCTGGTCGTCGACAACGCCGGCGGTGGCATCGGCGGCGGTGGCAACGACGCGATCGCACAGGGCGGCAACGGCGGTACCGGTACCGACGGTGGCGTCGGGGGCAACGGCTCCTGGGGCGAGCTGGAGTCCGGTGAGCTCGGGCAGGGCAGCGCTGCGGGCGGCAGCTCCTATGGCACTTCCACCGGCGGTGACGGCGGTAACGCCACCGGCGAGGGAAGTCACGGCGGTAACGGCGGCAGTGCGGACATCCAGAGCTCGAAGGTGACCAACGGCGGCACGCTGGGTGGTCCGGGCGGAACGGCCAGCGGTACCGCGACCGGCGGCAACGGCGGGGACGCCACCACCGACGAGGCCGGCAACGGTGGGACCGGCGGTGACGGTGGCAAGGCCAGCATCGCCACCGGCGGTGACCCGGACAACGTCGCGAACGGTGTGGCCACCGGCGGCAAGGGCGGCGACGGTCTCGACGGCGGTACCGGCGGCAAGGCCGGGTCGAGCCGGCTCGACGCCTTCGGCAACGACGGTGCGGGCACTCCGTCCACGGCCACCAACGGCACGGCCACCGGAGGCAACGGCGGCAGCGGCACCGGGTCCGGCGCTACCGGGGGCAACGGCACCGACGGCAACATCGTCAACCAGGGCGGTACGCAGTCGGATGGCCAGACCGCAACCGGCAACAACGGGGCGAACAACCCGGTCACCCCGTAGCTCCAGGCAAGAAGGGCCCCGGCTCTGGTCGCCTCTGGCGGCACAGGGTCGGGGTTCTTCCGTTTACCGCGGTGCGGTCTGTTCCCCCGGCTTAGCCACACACATCGCTTCAGCACCGGCGGAGGACCATGTGGGTGTTGCTGAATCGGATATCGTCGGCGCTATCCGATTTGGCAACGTCTGCCTAGTCCTCCAACGATACGCAAGTGACCGATGTGGCCCGCTCTGGCCAATCTGAGCCAACTCAGCCGGCGCAACGAACCGGCTATACCCAGTACGCGACCCGCGCCCGGTACTGGCGCAACACCAACGCGGCCACCACCCAGCCGACCACCGTCAACACCAGCACCACCGCCCAGTGCCGCAGTTCTTGGTGCGCTCCAAGCAGTGGGGCCCGCACGATGTCCAGGTAGTGCATCAGCGGGTTGAACTCCACCACCGCCGTCCAGCGTGACGCTCCTTGAGCACGCAGGGTGTCGTAGTTCCAGATGATCGGCGTCATCAAGAACAGCAGCTGCACCACCGAGAACAGCAGCGGGGCGATGTCGCGGTAGCGGGTGGCCAGAATCCCGAAGCACAGCGACACCCAAACGCAGTTCAGTGCGATCAGGAGCAGTGCCGGGATCACCGAAAGATCCGCCCACGACCAGGGTTTCGGGAAGATCAACGCGATCGGTACATAGATGATGATGTTGTGCGCGAACAGGATCATCTGGCGCCACACCAGCCGGTAGACGTGCACGCTCAACGGCGTAGGCAGCTGCTTGATCAGCCCCTCGTTGGCGACGAACACGTCGGCGCCCTCCAGGATGGCGGCGTTCAAAAGGTTCCACACGATCAGCCCGAGCGTCACGTACGGCAGGTGTACCGCCAGGTCGAGGTGGAACAGCTTGGAGTACAGGCCACCCATCGCCACCGCGGTGGTGGCGGTGCCGATGGTGATCCAGAACGGGCCGAGCACGCTGCGCCGGTAACGCTGTTTGATGTCTTGCCAGCCCAGGTGCAGCCACAACTCGCGGCGGCCGAACCCGTCCACCAGATCGGCCCGCGCCCGCGCAAACGTCTTGGACTGCGCGGCAACGTCGTCGAAGCTCATTGCTGCTCCTCCGGTTTGGCGAACTGTTCGCGGCGTCCCTGTCGGCGCAGCCGGGCCCACTGGATCAGGCCGGCCGGGTCGCGGCGTGACACCAGGAAGAACCAGCCGAACCGCAGCCATTCCTGGACCAACAACCGGCGCATTCCCGGCTGAGCCATCAGATAGCCGCGATTGCGGTAGGTATAGAAGCGTTTGGCGGCGCTGTCTGGATACTGGGCGTGCATTCGACCACCCAGGATCGGTTTGAACTCCGCCGAACCGCACGGGTGCAGGTATGCCGCGTTCAGGCACGTTCCGAACGCCAATCCCGACCGCACCAGCCGGCGGTGTACCTCCACCTCGTCGCCGCGCATGAACAACCGCAGGTCGGGCACGCCGACCGCGTCCAGGGCATCCGCGGTGAACAGCGCCCCGTTGAACAACGACGCGATCCCCGGCAGCAGGTCGTCATCCGCTGCGCCAGTGCGTAATTCGCCGACTTGACGTCGCCACACCAGCCCGCGCCGGAGCGGGAAGGCCAGCCGGGACGGGTCGTCGATGTTGCACACCATCGGCGACACCTCGGCCAGGCGATGCTTGGCCGCGCAGGCCAGCAGCGCCGACAGTACCCCGTCGTCGGCCGGACGGCCGTCGTCGTCGGCCAGCCACACCCAGTCCGCGCCGGCGGCCAGGGCGTGCAGAATGCCCAGCGCGAAACCGCCTGCGCCACCGAGGTTTCGCCGCGAACCGAGGTACGTGCACGGCACTGATTGCCCAGCCACCAGCTCGGCCACCGCGGGGTCGTTATCGTTGTCCACAACGATAACGTGGTCAGGTGCCCGGGTCTGGCCTGTCAGCGCCGCCAGTGACTCGGCCAGCTGCTGCGGCCGCCGGTGCGTGACAACGACGGCGTAGATGGTTTCGTTCACGCCTGGTCCCTGGCCTGCGTCTCGGCAAGCACCTCGCGCACGTGCCGGGCCGCATCGGGGCCTTCGTAAGCGCCGACCACTTCCTCGATTCCCCCGGTCATTCGGATGGTGCCGTGGTCGATCCACATCGCGGTCTTGCACAGGCGGGCCAGGAATTCGTTGGAATGGCTGGCGAACACCAGGATTCCGGACCGCTCCACCAGCTTCTGCAACCGGGTCTGGGCCTTTTTCAAAAACTCGGCGTCCACGGCGCCAATGCCCTCGTCGAGCAACAGGATCTCCGGATCGATGCTGGTGACCACGCCCATCGCCAACCGCACCCGCATACCGGTGGAGTAGGTGCGCAGTGGCATTGCCAGATAGTCGCCCAGCTCGGTGAATTCGGCGATTTCGTCGACTTTGGCGGCCATCTGCTTGCGGGTCTGTCCGAGGAACAGACCGCGGATGATGATGTTCTCGTAGCCGGAGATCTCCGGGTCCATGCCCACGCCTAGATCGAACACCGGCGCCACCCGCCCAACCACCGATGCGGACCCGCGCGTGGGCTCGTAGATCCCCGAAAGCAGCCGCAGCAGAGTGGATTTACCCGCGCCGTTGTGGCCGACCAGACCCACCCGATCGCCCAGCGACAGTGACATGGTGATGTCGCGCAGCGCCTCGACCACCACCACATTGGAGTTGTTGCGTCCGATCGCCCCGCCGGCCTTGCCGAGGAACGCCTTCTTCAGCGACCGTGACTTGGCGTCGAAGATAGGGAACTCGACCCAGGCGTCATGGGTTTCGATACGAGGATCGTTGTCAGGCACGGCAATTCCGCTTGCTGACTTACAGGTACTGGCCGGAGCCGTGGCTCTGGCTGTGGCTTCCGGGCCCGCCTGCCCCGGCACCCGGGCCGGCGCCGGGGGGCAGGGCGCCGTGGCGCATCTGCTCCAGCTGCGCCCGGGCAGCCATCTGCTGGGCGAACAACGCGGTCTGGATGCCGTGGAACAGGCCCTCCAGCCAGCCGACCAGCTGGGCTTGGGCGATTCGCAGTTCGGCGTCCGATGGTGTGGCGTCCTCGCGCAGCGGCAGCGTCAGCCGGTCCAGCTCCTCGCGCAGTTCCGGAGCCAAGCCGTCCTCGAGCTCGCGAATGCTGGCGGAGTGGATCTCGCGCAGGCGAAGCCGGCTCGCATCATCCAGGGGCGCCGCGCGGACTTCTTCGAGCAGCTGCTTGATCATGGTGCCGATCCGCATGACCTTGGCGGGCTGCTCGATCAGGTCGGTCAGCGACGCCTCGTCATCATCAGCGGTGTCAGCGGAGCTGTTGAGTCCAGCCGCCAACAGTCGCGGGTCGGCGCCGCTGATGATCTCGACGCCATCTGCGCTGTCCATGTCGTCTGCGCCGCTGGTGATCACCGCGCTCTGTCTCCTTGCCATTCGTAGATGCTGGCCCCGCCATTGTCGTAGATCTTGGCCCACGACCGCGATTTCTCCAGTGACACTAGCCCGTCGGGTAGTGAGAACCCGCGGACCGTCGGGCTGCTGATCAGCACGTAACGGATATTCAGGTCGTGCACGGCGGTCGCCACCCGAGGATCGGTGTCTGCGTCGTCGGCGAAGGCCCAGAAGATGAACCGCTCCGGGCCGGGGCCTTGCTGCTGAGGGTAGTCGTAGTGCGTCCACAGCGGGTGCAGGTCGGCGACCGCGTACATCCAGGCGCTGCCGTCGACGTTGGCATTGCCGATCACGGTGTCGTGGGCCCCGGGCAGGTCGGCCAGGTAGGCGTACGCCTGCAGGTCGCGGGCATCGATCATCACCGAGTCGTACTTATCGCCGAACAAGAACGCGTGCCGCGGCAGGTAATGCCAGGCCAGCCCGACCGTCGCCGCCACCAGCAGCAACCCGGTCAGTACCGGCCGCGCCCGCGCGCCCACCGGCTTGGACATGACCCGGGCCAGCGCCGCCAGACCCACCCCGGCCATCGGGACTAACAGCAATGTCATCGCCGCCATGATTCGGCGCGGGTCGCTGTAGAACAGATCAGTGAAGGTGCCCACCACGGCGCCGACCGGGCCGCCGAGTGGAGCCGAGGACTGCACCACTCCCACCACCAGCACCGCCCACAGCGCCAACGGCCACCACACCTTGCGGGCCACCAGCAGCGCCGCCCCGATCACAGCCAGGGCCACCAGCGCATATTGGATCGGAAAGTCGTTGAGGTGGCGGGTGTGCATCAGTAGCGCGTCGCGCAAACCCGACTTGCGACCCTCGTGGGTCAGAAACGCGTGCCCGGCGATGATCTCGGCTTGTTTGCGCACGCTCAGCAGTTGCGGCAGCAGCAGCAGCCCGGTCGGGATCAGGACCCCGGCCAGGGCGAGGGTGTCCCGCCGCTTTCCGCGCAGCGGGTTCCACAGCGCGCCGTCGGAGGGACACAGCCACCAGGCCGCCAGCAGCAGGACCGTGACCACGCCTCCGGTCAGGTGGACCGAGAACACCCCCAGCAGCGCCAGCACCGCCACGCCGATCCGGTCCCGCAGGGTGCGCACGGCGGTGATCAGCGCGAACGCCGGCGCCACCAGCCCATAAGCCACCAGATTGGGCATGGCGGCGGTGCCGAACTCGACGTAGGGCAGCGCGGTGAAGGACGCCGAGAGCGCGGCCGCGCCGCCCGCTGACACCGCCGTCACGGCGGTGCTCGTCACCCGCTGCAGCAGATTCCAGGTGAGCAGCGCTGCGCTGACCGGAAACAGCCACACCGAGGCGGCCAGGCCGGCCAGGGTGTAGCCGGTGGTGGGTGCGGCGCCGGTCAGTTGGCACAGCACCGCGGTCAGTGCGTGAAACGCCGACGGGTAATACAACGCGGCGTGGGTTTCGACATTGCGCAGCTCGCCCATATGAGTCGGTGAGGCCTGGCCGGTGTCGAGGATGAATCGGACGGTGTTGGCGTGCCACACCGCGTCCCAGGTGCTGGGAATGCTCTGCCAGTCCGGGATTCCCCGCACCGCGGCCCAGCCGATCAGCAATAGGCCCAGCAGCGTTCCGGCGGCCACCGTGAGTATCGGCCACAGTGCCGGCGAGGGGGCCGCCACGTGGATGCCGGGACGGCGCGTCAGCAAAGACCGCATTCCCCTCGCCAAGCCGTACACCGCCGCGCCGGCCACCACCAGTGCGGCCGCTGCCGTGGTTGCGTTCCAAGGGATTCCGATGGCGCCGAAAGGGACGATGGCCAGGCCTACGACTCCGTAGGTAAGCGCCGGTCCGACCGCCACGGCTAACGGCCAGTTCAGGCCGGCGCCGGCCGCTACGAGCGCGCCGGGAAGTACCAGCAGCAAAAGCGCGGTGACCAGTCCGAAGCCCAGAAGCACTGCACTAGTATGTCTGCCAAGGTGACCTGGCTCCGTATTGCGGGGGAGCTATCTCGTTATCCGAGACGTTCACCGATCGATCTTGAGAAGTTTTAAGGTGGCTGGCATGGCCTATGACGTCGCTCGCGTGCGTGGATTGCACCCGACGCTCGGTGACGGATGGGTTCATTTCGATTCGCCGTCGGGCATGTTGATTCCGGACTCGGTGGCCACCACCGTGTCGACCGCATTCCGGGGATCGTTGGCGAAGGCGGTCGGTCCGCACCCGGCGGCCCGCCGCAGTGCCGCGGTGTTGGTCGCGGCCCGCCAGGCGGTGGCGGATCTGGTGGGCGCCGATCCCGCCGCGGTGGTGCTGGGTCCGGATCGCGCCGTGTTGTTGAGCGCTTTGGCCGATGCCGCGTCGTCGCGGGTGAGCCTTGGCTACGAGACAGTGGTCACCCGTCTCGACGATGAGGCCAACATCGCCCCCTGGGTGCGGGCCGCCAACCGCTATGGCGCCAAGCTCAAATGGGCTGAGGTCGACATCGAGACCGGGGAGCTGCCCAGCTGGCAGTGGGAGAACCTGATCACCCCGTCCACCCGGCTGGTGGCACTCACCTCGGGGTCGGGGGTGCTGGGCACCGTCACTGACCTTCGGCCGGTCACCAAGCTGGTCCACGACGTGGGCGGCGTCGCCGTAGTCGACCACTCGGCCGCGGCGCCGTACCGGCTACTCGACATCAACGAGGTCGAGGCGGACGTGGTGGCCGTCAACGCGGCCTCCTGGGGTGGGCCGCCGGTGGGCGCGCTGGTCTTTCGTGACCCGGCGCTGATCGACACGTTCGGGTCGGTATCGCTGGACCCGCACGCCGTGGGCCCGGCCCGATTGGAAGTCGGCCTGCACCAGTTCGGTCTGCTCGCTGGGCTGGTGGCCAGTGTCGAGTATCTGGCTTCTCTGGACGAGTCGGCACGGGGTAGCCGCCGCGAGCGGCTGGCGGTATCGATGCAGTCCGTCGCGGCGTATCTGAATCGGCTCTTCGAGTACCTACTTAGTTCTTTGCGGTCACTGCCGCTGGTGATGCTGATCGGCCAGCCCGAGGCGCGCATCCCGGTGGTCAGCTTCGCAGTACAGAAGGTGCCGGCCGAGCGAGTGGTGCAGCGGTTGGCCGACAACGGTGTGCTGGCGATCGCCAATGCCGGATCCCGGGTGCTGGATGCGATCGGGGTCAACGACATCGGGGGAGCGGTCACCATCGGGTTGGGCCACTACTCGACGATGGCCGAAGTCGACCAGCTGGTTCGGGCGCTGGCGTCGCTGGGCTGACGGCCTGCGGTCACCAGAATCTCATTTGCCCCACCCGCAACCGGGCGGCTGGGATGTGGCGTTTGCCCGGCTTGGAGCGACAACCTGCATTATGTCAGGTCAATCGGCTTCGGGCGGCTGCATAGTCGCCGCTGTAACCATCAGAGTCGCTCTTAGGCGGGCAAATCTCCATATGGTCCTGGCCTGGTACCGGACGGGCAGGTGGTGTCAGATAGTCAAGAGAGGCCCGATGGGCAGACGGTGCACCGGCCGGCGGTGGTCCGGCGGCCGGGCCCATGCGGCATCCGCTGCGCCCGGCTCCGCCGCGCTTGCGATCCCGCTACGCTGTGGCCGTTACCGACGTACTTTGAAGGCAGATCAGACGATGGCAGAACTGACAAGTTCCTTGGCCCCTTTGGCTCTGGACACCTTGGTGGACCTGATGCAGCAGCAGGCTGCGCGTTTTCAGGACACGCCCGCTTTCATCTTCTGCCCCGAAGGCGACATTGAAGAGGACCGGGTCACCTACCGCGACCTGGACCGGCGTGCCCGCTCGATCGCGGCGAACTTGCAGCTTCACGGTGCCGCCGGTCAGCGTGTGCTGGTGCTCTGCCGTCCCGGTGTGGACAGCATCGCCGGGCTGTTCGGCTGTTTCTACGCCGGCGCTGTCGCGATACCGGTCGACGAGCACTGGCCTATCCGGCGGATCGAGACCGTCGTGCCCGAAGCGGATGCGGGCTTCGCGCTGGCGACGGCCAAGACCCAGGCCAAGATGAAGTCTGCGGTGGACGGCCTCAGTTCCGGGCCGAAGCTGACGTGGCTGGCCATGGATGAGGTCTCCGGCGACGGCGCGGACTGGGAGCCGCAGAGCGTCCGTGGCGACAGCCTCGCCATGATTCAGTACACCTCGGGCTCCACCGGGGTGCCGAAGGGTTGCGTGCTGACTCACCGCAACTACCTCAGCAACCTGGAGATTATGAGGTGGGCGCTGAATCCGCCGGATGATGCGCCAGTGATGAACAGCCCGATCAGCGGGGTGTCTTGGTTGCCGCAGTATCACGACATGGGTTTCGTGGGGGGCATCCTCGGCACCATTTATGGCGGCCGCACCACCGTGCTGATGTCGCCGAGCGCCTTCCTGATGCGCCCGCTCCGGTGGATGCAGGCGATCTCGCGCTACCAGGCGACCATCACCGCCGCACCCAACTTCGCCTACGAGGCCTGTGTCAAACGCAGCACAGCAGAGCAGCGCGCCGCCCTGGACCTGTCGAGCTTGTCGATCGCCGTGGTCGGCGCCGGGCCGATCAGTTCTGAGACTCTGCAGTCTTTTGCCGACGCATTCGCGCCCGCCGGCTTCCGGCCGGAGGCCTTCATTCCGGCCTATGGGCTGGCCGAGGCGACCCTGGGCGTGACGGGTATGTCCGAGTCGGCGTTGCCGGTGGTCCGCCACTTCGACCGGACCGCGCTCACCGAGGATCGAGTCGTCGAGGTAGCAGCCGACGTTGCCAAGCCGGAGACTGCACTGCCGCTGGTGGGCTGCGGTAAGAAGTCGGAGCTCCTGGACGTCCGAATCGTCGATGCCGAGACGCGGGTACTTCGCGCCCCTGAGGAAGTGGGCGAGATATGGGTGTCCGGACCGAGTGTGGGCGTGGGCTACTGGGGTCGCCCCGAAGAGACCGAGCACGCCTTCGGGGCGCATCTGGCTGACACCGGCGAGGGCCCCTACCTGCGCAGTGGCGACCTGGGGTTCTTCTCCGGCGGCGAACTGTACGTCACCGGCCGGTGTAAAGACCTGATGACGATCGGTGGCTATAGCCACTACCCCAACGACATCGAGCTGACGGTGCAGGCATGCCATCCGGCATTGATGCCCAGCCGTGGCGCGGTGTTCCAGTTGCCGACCGAGCGTTACGCCCCCGAATACCTGGTGGTGGTGCAGGAGGTGCACCACCATGAGGCGGTCGGGGTCGATCCGAAAGATCTGATCGACGCCATCCGGGCGGCCATCCGCACTCACCACGGAATCGACGCACAGGCCGTCGTGCTGCTCAAACCGATGCGGATACCGACTACCACCAGCGGCAAGATTCAGCGCGGCGCGTGCCGCGACCAGTACGTCGCGGGTGAGCTGACAGTGTTGGCGGAGTGGGCGGAGCCGCGGCCGGCAAAAGCGGGACCGGGACTCAAGGGTGCGCTGTTGGCCGGACTGGGGCGGGCGGTCGCGGCCGGATTGGCGCAGCAGCGGCGGGAAGGCTCGCCGGGCCAGGCCTGACCTCAAGATCCCGCTGGGACCGCTGCTGGTGCTTGGCTGGCTTGAAGGCGAAGCCCAGCAGGCCCACGTTCAACTTCCGGCGCCGGCTGCTTGTTCGGGACCGTGTGGCGACTTTCTTGCAGATGCTCTGGCTCTGTCGGCGGCGCCGCCCCGCCCAGAACGTCCCTACCTAAGCGTCGCCACACCCCGCAGAATAATCATTAACAAAACCCAAGAGTTCTGCTTGGGGTCATGGTGCACACCACGGTGACATGGGGATACGTCCTTCCTGCCTGATGGACATCTATCGCCTCACGTGCAATCAGCCAGGGTTTTTACGACTGTTTTCCTTATAAAAATTACGGTTCGACAAAGCGGAAAACTCATGTAAGTTTAAGCAACGTCCGTAGTCAGTGTCCGTAGGAGAGCATGATGCAGCTCGCGCTTCGCCCGTACGTCACCCCCGGTGTCGCGATCGCGGGTGCCGCGTTGATCGCGGTTAACGGGGCGGTTCCCGCCGCGGTGCTGCGGCCCCAAGTTGAGCCTCGACAGTCCTATGAGATGGCCCAGCACCATCCTGTGAAACTCACGGCGGACTTCTTCGGGCCGTGGCAGGACCTGTTCAACAACACCGCCACCAACCTGGTGGCGATGGGATCTGACAACGGGTGGATCAACCTGCTTGAGCAGATCTTCAGTGACCCGAGCTCGCTGTCGCGGCTCCCGGAGGTCTTCGACTTCCTGACCAGCATCATGCCGTCGATCAGCGGCTCCGACCCGCTCATGGTTCTGCTCTCGCCGATCCTGACCATCGGCATGGGGATCATCGGCCCGCTGGTCACGGTCAACGACGCGATGCAGGACATCCTCAACCAGATCTTCAACCCCAACGACCCGCTGGACCCGTTCGCGGCGATCTTCACCGCGGTCCCGCGTCTGCTCGACGCGTGGCTGAACGGCACCAGCACCATCGACGTGGCCGGCATCAGCATCCCCGTCTTCAACGGCCTGCTGGTCCCCGGTCAGAACCTGATCATCGACCAGACGGCCGAAGAGCTGGCCAACAACCTCAACATCGGCGACCAGACCATCGCCAGCCTGCTCGACCAGACCGGCATCGGCACGCTGCAGGTGGCGGGCATGTTGACCGGCCTGCTGGACAGCCTCGGCATGGGCGACGACACCCCCGTCGACGTCATCAACGCCCTCGGCCTGGGCAGCCTTGAGGTCTCCAGCGTGCTGAGCACCGTCTTCGACGCGGTGGGCATCGGCAACCCGACCATCGCTGAGCTCATGGACCAGCTGGGCATCGGCAATGTTCAGGTCGCCGACCTTGCGATCGACTTCACCCATGCCCTGGGCTTCGACAACCCGACGGTCGTCGACATCGCCGGCGACGTCGGCTTGGCCGACCTCAAGCTGGCCGACCTGGGTATGGACGTGCTCAACGCGCTGGGCATCGGCGACCCGACGGTCAACGAGCTCCTCGGTGACATCGGCGCCGGCGACCTGACGCTCAACGGACTGCTGCAAACGGCGGTGGAAGCACTGGGCCTCGGCGGTCAAACCCCGGCGGACCTGCTTGACGCCACCGGGCTCGGCGCCCAGACCACCCACGAGTTCATCACCTCGCTGCTCGGCGGCCTGGGTCTGGGCAACCAGACGATGATGGACCTGCTCAGTCAGGCCGGCCTTGCCGACGCTGACGTGGGGCAGTTGGCCGTCAGCATCCTCGGTCCCTTCGGCGACACCACGGTGGCCGACGTTATGGGTTACGCGGGCTTCGGCGCTGTCACAGCCCGGGACGTCACCGACCTGTTGGGTATCACGAACCTGTCGCTGGGCACGATCTTCGGCAACCTGTCCTACATCACCGGCAATCTCACGATCAACGACATGCTCGTGGCTACCGGCATGACTCCGCTGGACAAGGGTGGTGACGCCCTGCTGTCCGACTCCCTGGCGGGTACCACCATCGCCAGCATGCTGGGCGCCCAGCTGGACGAGCCGCTTTCTGTGATGCTCGGCCCGATGGCCGAGATGAGCCTCGCCGACATGATCCAGCAAAACTTCTCGATGACGCTGGGGCAGATGCTCGCCGACTCGGGCATGGCCGATCAGACCCTGACCGAACTGGTGCTGGCTGGTATGCCCGACGCGCCGCTCTCGTCGCTGCTCGGCGTCATGGGCAACACCACCCTGGCGGACCTGATCGACCAGCTGGTGCCCGCCGACCAGACCATCATCGACATGCTCAGCGCGTCGGGTCTGGGCGACCAGACCATGAGTGAACTGCTCAACCAGACCTTCGGTGACCAAACCGTCGCCAACGCACTGGACGACGGTGGACTGGGCAGCATGCACCTCGACGACATCATCCGTCAGGCGCTGGGACCGCAGACCCTCAACGACATGCTCAACGACTTCGGCCTCGGCGGCCAGTCGCTCAGCGACCTGTTCGACCAGTTCTTCGGCATCACCACCATCGCCGACCAGATGCTCGCCCTGGGCCTGGGCGATCAGACCCTCAACGAGTTGATCGACTCGCTGTTCGGGACCTCAACGGTCAGTGCGCTGCTCGGCGACTTCGGCACCCAGACCGTCGACGAGCTCCTGACCTCCATGGGTCTTGGAGATATGACCGTGATCAACGCCCAGATCAGCGAGTTCTGGGGCTCGATGTCCTACTGGCTTGACGGCCTAGGGGACCAGATCACGGCGGTGCTCGGTGGCTAAACGACCTGAACGGCAAAGCAACTTCGGAACTTCCGTCCGGGAGGGCGTCATGCAGCAAACACTTCGTCCGTACGTCACCACCGGCCTGGCTGTTGCCGGGGTGGGCCTGGTCGCGGTTCCGCCCGTGGCCGCCAACCTGCCGCAGCTGCAGCACCAGCTCGCGACGATCGAGCAGCGCGGCGTTGCGCTCACGTCGGGCTTCTTCTCGCCCTATACCGATCTGTTCGAGCACACCATCGCGAACCTACAGGCGCTGAACCAGAACTCAGTGGACATGTGGGGGCTGCTGCAGCACATCATCACGCACCCGCAAGAGGCGATCAACGGCATCCCGGATGTCATCAACATCTTCACCAACTCGATGCCCACCGTCGGCGTCCAGATCTTCCCGTTCCCAGCGGAGATCGACCTGCAGCTGCCGACCTGGGCCGCTTCGCTGCTGGCAGGCATTGGCCCATGGGTGACCATGGGCAACGCGTTCCAGCAGGTCATGGAGGAAATCTTCAGCAACCTCTTCACCGACCCGATGAAGGCGTTCTCGGCGCTGGTCGGTGCGCCGGCGACGCTGTTGGACGCCTTTCTCAACGGCAGCAGCGGAGTCGACTTCGGGGGCGCCTACTTCCCGTTGTTCAACGGCATCTTGACCCCGGGACAGCCGATCGATGCCAACTTCAACATCGGTGATGTGGTCGATCTGTCCGGCATGGGTGACACCACCATCACCCAGTTGTTGTCGCAGGCCGGTATCGGCGATGTTCCGCTGGAAACGCTGATCATCGACCTGCTCGACGGGCTCGGCTTTGGCCACATGACGCCGGTGGACCTGCTCAACGACATGGGCATCGGTACCCAATCGCTCTCCGACTTGCTGATCGGCGTCTTCAACGAGGCCGGCATCGGCAACCCCACCATCGCTGAGCTGTTGGAGAGCCTCGGTGGAATCCAGCCCGGCGACTCGGTCGCCAGCCTGCTGATCGCACTGCTCAACCAGACCGACATCGGCAACCCCAGCCTGTCCGAGCTCATCCTGAGCTTCGTCGGCGGTGACGACGCCACCGTCGGTGGCCTGATCAAGGATCTGCTCGGCGCCACGGGCAACGAGTCCCTGGCCAGCCTGATCGACCCGTCCTGGACCATCGGCGGATTGCTGACCGATTCGCTCGGCGACCCCCCACTGACCGACCTCTTCGAGCAGATGGGCCTCGGCAACATCACCATCGGCGCGCTCGCCGGAATGTTGGGCGAGTACGGCGACCAGACGCTGATCGACCTGCTCAACGATGGGTTCCTCGGACCGGACATCACCGGCAGCACGCCGCTGATGGAAATGATGCTCTCGATGTTCCCGCCCGGCGCCACCTTGGGCGACCTGATGGGGCCGTTCGGCAGCCAGACCGTCGCGGATCTGATCGACATGATGCCGATCGGCGAGAACACCATGGGTTACCCGCCCGACACTCCGGTCAGCGACGTTGTGCTCGTCGACTTGATGTACACGCTTCCTAGCCCAGACCCGAATTACGCGAACCTGGCTGTGACACCGTTGGGCGTTCTCGCCCCCGATCAGGCCTCCCTGCTTGAGAAGGCCGGCAACCCGACGCTGGCGGCGGTGATGGGCACCAACACCGTCGGCCAAGTTGTCGAGGGCCTGAACATGTCCAACATCACCGTGTTCCAGGGCCTTGATGCCATGGGCCTCGGTAACTACACGCTCGAGCAGTTGTTCGACGGACTGGGCAATCTGACCGGCAACGTCACTCTTGAGCAGTTCCTCACCGCCTGGGGCTTCGACCCGACCCTGACGGAGCTCTTCACGAATGCTGTCGCCGGACTGGGGCTGACCGACACCACGCTGCTCTCACTGTTCGAGGACTGGGGCATGGGCAGCGTCAGTCTGTCCGGCCTGATCGACAGTCTCGGCTTGAACGACATCTACATCCAGGCGATCTTCAATAACCTCGGCCTGAACAACATCGACATCGACATGTTCATCGACCGCCTCGGGTTGAGCAGCATCTCGATCGCCGGCATTCTCAACGGCCTGGGCCTGAACGACCAGTCGCTCGACGAGTTCATCAACAGCCTGTTGGGCGGGGTCTCGATCGAGAGCATCCTGGGTGGTCTGGGTCTGGACGAGGTCCACTTGGACACGTTCATCACCGACCTGATGACCAGTGTGCTCGGCGACCCCACGCTGGGGACCTTCCTCGGCTGGATCGGCCTGGACACCTTCGATCTGGACACCATCGTCTCCAACCTGGGTCTCGATGGCATCACGATCAACTCGCTGCTCACCGACCTCGGCCTGGGCAGCCTCGACATCAACGGCCTGATCGACGGGCTGGGGCTGTCCGACCTGGGCCTGTTCGGCATCAACGGCAACTTCTTCGGCGTGGCGTCGGAGTGGCTCAACGACATTCCGAACCAGATCGCCGCGGCATTGGGCTTCTACGGCTGAACCTGCTGAGCGGGTAAGCCGCCAAATCCAACTTCATGACAGACAAAGCGAGCACAACTGTGGGCCACACAGATAGGAAAACCCAAATGGCAGTAGGACGTAACGCTTCGGGCAACGGTCACTCACGTCGGCGTGGCCGCCGTCTGTTGGGTGCCGGTAGTGCGGTTGGGGCGTTTTTGGCGTTTGGGTTGTCGCCGTTGTCTTCGGCGCCTGTTGCGCATGCGGATGAGCTGGATTGGGTTGTTGATCTGGTTGGTTCGGATTTGGCTGGGGCTCTTGGTGATTTGAGTCAGGCGTCGTCGTGGGAGACGTTGTTTGATCAGGCTTCGTGGGAGCCGTTGCTGTCGAATGTGGGTTTGTCGTTTGATGCGTCGTTGGCGGGTGTGCCGGGTTCGGCTGCTGCTGATGATTGGTTTGGGTCGTTGTTCTATGACCCGTGGCATGACTTGGGTCAGGCGTGGATCAATAGTTCGTTTGGGTCTGCGGTTAATGACTTCATCAATATTTTTGGGTTCGGTCAGATTCTGATCGGCAATGGTGCTGACGGTATTGATGGTGGGACGCTGGCGCAGGCTGCTGGTGGTGCTGGTGGTTTGTGGTTCGGTGATGGTGGTGCTGGTGGTACGGCTGCTGATGGCACTGGTGGTGTTGGTGGTTCGGCGGGCATGTTCGGCGATGGTGGCGCCGGTGGTGCGGGTGTTGATGGTGGTGACGGTGGCGCCGGTGGTAACGGTGGCTGGTGGATGGGTATCGGCGGTGATGGTGGTGCTGCGGGTGCTGGTATCGCTGGTGGTGCCGGTGGTGTTGGTGGTGCCGGTGGTGATGGTCTTGGGTTGGCGTTCGGTTCGGGCGGCAATGGTGGTCTTGGTGGCGATGGTGCGGTGGGTGCTGCTGGGGCGGCGGTTGGTGCTGGGCTGAATGGTCTTGCCGGTGCTAATGGTGGTGCTGGTGGTAATGGTGGTGCCGGTGGTAAGGGTTCGTGGCTGATCGGTTCCGGCGGTAAGGGTGGTGCCGGTGGTGCCGGTGCCGATGGTGGTAACGGTGGCGATGGCGGCGACGGCATCGACGCCACCGTCGCCGGCGGTGCCGGTGGCGCTGCGGGTAATGGCGGTAACGGTGGTGCCGGTGGTGCCGCGGGTCTCGGTGGTGCCGGTGGCTCTGGTGGTCTGCTCGGTTCCGCCGGTGCTGCTGGTGCCGGTAGCACCGGCGGTAACGGTGGTAACGCCGGTCTCGGAGGCAACGGCGGCGATGGCGCCGACGGCGACTCGAAGTATGTCGATGGCGGTGCCGGTGGTCGCGGTGGTGACGCCGGTGTGGCCGGTGCCGGTGGTGCCGGTTCGACCCCGGGTACCGCGGGTAATGCGGGTGCGGCGGCGACCGGTGGTGGTAACGGTGGTCGTGGTGGTGACGGTGCCGACGCCACCATCGCAGGCACAGCCGGTGGTGCTGGCGGCCGTGGTGGTGACGGTGGTTCGCTGGGCAACGGTGGCGCCGGTGGCGTCGGTGGTGACGGTGCGGTCGGTCTGGCCGGGCACACCGATGTCAACGGCAATGGCACCACGGGTCTGGCCGGTGGCGCCGGTGGTGTCGGTGGCGCTGGTGGTGCCGGTGGTTCGCAGGCCGGCAATGGTGGTGCCGGTGGTGCGGGTGGCCGAGGTGGCACCGGTGGTATCGGTGGTGCCGGTGCCGACGGTCTCGCGGGCGTGGACGCGGCCGCCGGTAGCGGTGACAACGGTGGCGACGGTGGTGACGCGACCAGCACGGCCGGCAACGGCGGCGTGGGTGGTGTCGGTGGCGCTGGTGGTGCTGGCGGTACTTCGGCGCACGGCACCGCGGGTGCGCACGGTGTCGGTGGTATCGGTGGCGACGGTGGCGCCGGTGGTCAGGCCGGCAATGGTGGTGCCGGTGGTGCCGGTGCCGGTGGCGGTAACGCCGCAGCGGCGGGCTCCGGCGGTAACGGTGGTAGTGCGGCCGGCTCCACTGCGGGCCAGGGCGGTACCGGTGGTAAGGGCGGCTCCAGCGGCGGGTCCGCGTACGCCGCGACCGGTGCGACGGGTGTTGACGGTGTCGAGGGCAATGGTGGGGCCGGTGGTGTCGGTGGCGCAGGCGAGCTCCTGGGCGACGGCACCGCGCAGGCCGGTGGCCAGGGCGGTAACGGTGGCGACGCCGGTACCGATGGCGACGGTGGCGCGGGCGGCGCCGGTGGCCGGGGTGCGACCGGTGAGCACGGTGTCACCGACGGCAACGGCAACGGCACCGCGGGTGCAACGGGTGGTGCCGGCGGTGCGGGCGGCATCGGTGGTGCCGGCGGCACCAACTCCGGCACGGGCGGCGTAGGCGGCGCGGGCGGAACCGGCGGCACCGGTGGTAACGGTGGCGCGGCCGACGACGCGACGGCAGCCGGCAACACCGGCGGCACCGGTGGTAACGCCGGCGCCGGCGGCATCGGTGGCGATGGTGGTGCGGGTGGTGTCTCCGCGATCGGCGCCGGTGGTGCCGGCGGAGCCGCGGGTAACGGTGGCGCGGCCGGCCAGGCCGCGGATGGTGGCGCGGGCCTCGGCGGTGGTGGCTTCGACGCAGCCGGCGCCGGTGGCCAAGGTGGCGATGGCGCGGTCGGCGGCGCGGCCGGTGCGGCGGGTGCCGGGACCGACGGCGGCGCCGCCGGTAGCGCGGGCAGTGTCGGTGCGGGAAGCAACGGTGGCGCCGGTGGCGCCGGTGGCAAGGGCGTCGGTCTGGCCAGCGATGGCGTAACCGGACAGGCCGGTGGCGTCGGTGGTCAGGGCGGCAACGCCGCCATCGATGGCAACGGCGGCGCGGGCGGCGCCGGCGGCGCGGGTGCCAATGGCACGCAAGGCACGACGGACAACAGCGGCAGCGGTACCGCGGGTGGCAACGCCGGCGCCGGCGGCCAGGGTGGCGCCGGCGGTGCGGCCGGATCCAACTCCGGTACCGGTGGCGCCGGTGGCGCCGGTGGTCAGGGTGGTGTCGGCGGTAACGGCGGTGCCGCCGATGACGCGACGGTGGCCGGTGCTGCCGGAGGTGACGGCGGTAGTGCCGGCGCCGGTGGTGCGGGCGGCAAGGGTGGTGCTGGTGGCTCCTCGGCCAACGGCACCGGTGGCGCGGGCGGTGACGCCGGTAACGGTGGCGCGGCCGGATTGGCGGCTTCCGGTGGCAAGGGACTTGGCGGCGGCGGCGCCGACAACGCCGGTGCCGGCGGTTCCGGTGGTAACGGCGCAGACGGTGGCGCGGCCGGCAGCGGTGGCGCTGGTGGCAGCGGTGTCACTGGCGGTGCCTCTGGCGATGCGGGCCTGGACGGCCTGAGCAGTGATGGCGCGGCCGGTGGTAACGGCGGCGCCGGCAGTGGACTGGCCAGCGACGGCCAGACCGGTCAGGCCGGTGGAGCTGGTGGAGCCGGCGGTGACGCGGCCACGAACGGCAACGGTGGTGCCGGTGGCGCCGGCGGTGCGGGAGCCGATGGGGCGAACGGCACGACCGACGGCAACGGTGACGGCACCACGGGTGGCGTTGGCGGTGCCGGTGGCGCTGGCGGTGCCGGCGGTGCGGCGGGCAGCAACTCGGGCACCGGTGGTGCTGGTGGCGCCGGTGGTTCCGGTGCTTCCGGCGGTGACGGCGGCGCGGCCAACGACGCGACGGTGGCCGGCGCGGCCGGTGGCAACGGCGGTAGTGCCGGTGCCGGTGGTGCGGGCGGCGCCGGTGGTGCGGGTGGCACCTCGGCCAATGGCACCGGTGGTATCGGCGGCGACGCCGGCAATGGTGGTGCGGCAGGCACCGCCGCGGCCGGCGGCAAGGGACTTGGTGGCGGCGGCGCCGACAACGCCGGTGCTGGCGGTGCCGGTGGTAATGGCGCCGACGGCGGTGCGGCGGGCAACTTCGGTGCCGGCGGAACCGGTGCGCAGGCGGGTGCCGATGGCGCCGCGGGCGACGCCGGTGAGAGCAGCGACGGTGCGGCCGGTGGTAACGGTGGCGACGCCAGCGGCTTGGCCAGCGACGGGCTGACCGGCCAGGCCGGCGGTCAGGGTGGCGCCGGCGGTAACGCGGCCACGAACGGCAACGGTGGTGCCGGCGGCGCCGGCGGTAAGGGCTTCGCTGGCGCTGACGGGTTCACCGACGGCGGAGGCAACGGCACGACCGGTGGCGTCGGTGGCGCCGGTGGTGCCGGTGGCGTCGGCGGCGCGGCGGGTAGCAACTCGGGCAACGGCGGTGCTGGTGGTGCCGGTGGCACCGGTGCATCCGGGGGTAAGGGCGGCGCGGCAGCCGACGCGACGGTGGCCGGTGCGGCCGGTGGCAACGGCGGTAGCGCCGGCGCCGGTGGTGCGGGTGGCGCCGGTGGTGCGGGTGGCACCTCGGCCAACGGCACCGGTGGTACCGGCGGCGACGCCGGCGACGGTGGTGCGGCAGGCACCGCTGCGGCCGGCGGCAAGGGACTTGGTGGCGGCGGCGCCGACAACGCCGGTAACGGTGGCGCCGGTGGTAACGGCGCCGACGGCGGTGCGGCCGGCAGCGTAGGTGCCGGCGGAACCGGTGCGCAGGTGGGCGCCGACGGTGGCGCCGGCGAGGCCGGTCTGAGCAGCGATGGTGCGGCCGGTGGTAACGGTGGCGACGGCAGTGGTCTGGCCAGCGATGGGCTGACCGGTCAGGGCGGTGGCCACGGCGGCGCCGGTGGTAATGCCGCAGCGCTCGGAAACGGTGGCACCGGTGGTACCGGTGGCGTCGGCGCGACGGTCGCTGGCATCACCGACCCCAACGGCAACGGCACCGCAGGCTTCCTCGGCGGCGTCGGCGGTAACGGTGGCACCGGTGGTTCCGGCGGCACCACGTCCGGCAATGGTGGCACCGGCGGTAACGCCGGCAACGGCGGCAACGGTGGCGCCGGTGGCGCTGGTGCGGACGCGACGGTTGCCGACACCGCGGGTGGCTACGGCGGTAACGCCGGAGCCGGCGGCCAGGGCGGCACCGGTGGTACCGGTGGTGTGGCGAACAATGGCACCGGTGGTGCCGGCGGTAACGCCGGTAACGGCGGTAACGCCGGTATCGCCGGCAAGGGTGGAACCGGCCTCGGTGGTGGCGGCGCCGCCAACGCGGGCGCCGGTGGTGCCGGCGGCGCCGGTGCCGATGGCGGCAGCGCAGGAGCCCAAGGCGTCGGCGGTACCGGCACTGCGACCGGAGCCCAGGGTGGCGCCGGCAACAGCGGGCAGGGCAGCGACGGCGGCGCCGGTGGCCAGGGTGGGGCTGGTACCGGCCTGATCGGCGGAACCAACACCGGTCAGGGCGGTGGTGCCGGTGGTGCCGGTGGTGAAGGCTCGTCGGTGCGCAATGGTGGTGCCGGCGGTAACGGCGGCGCGGGTGCGACGGTCGACGGCATTACCGACCTCAACGGCAACGGCACCGATGGCGCCGACGGCGGTGCCGGTGGCGTCGGTGGCGCCGGTGGTGCCGGCGGCTCCGTCTCCGGCAATGGTGGTGCCGGCGGTAGCGGCGGCGCAGCAGGCCACGGCGGCAACGGCGGCAACGGTTCGGACGGAACTGCCGGTATCAACGCCGGTGCGGGCACCGGCGGTAACGGAACCAACGGTGGCGACGCCGGCGACGGCGGCAAGGGCGGCAACGGCGGCCAAGGCGGCAACGGCGGTGCGGGCGGCAGCGCGACCAACGGTGCCACTGGTGCGGCCGGTGCCGGCGGCGTCGGCGGTAACGCCGGTGACGCGGGCAACGCCGGTAATGGCGGCCAGGGCGGCCACGGCGCCGGCGGAGGCGCCGGGGTCAAGGCCGGCAACGGTGGTGCCGGTGGTCAGGGCGGTGTTCGTGGCGAGGCCGGCGCGACCGCAGGTGAAGGCGGTTGGAACGGTGACAACACCGAACAGGCTGCCGACGGCGCAGCGGGCGCCGCGGCCACCGGAGGTAACGGTGGCGCGGGCGGCAACGGTGGCGCCGGCGTGGTGCACGCCGATGCATCGCCGCAGGCCGGTGGTGATGGTGGCCGCGGTGGCGCGGCAGGACCGGTCGGCGTCGGCGGTGCCGGCGGTAACGGTGGCATCGGTTCGGCCGGCACCGCAGGTGTCGACGGGGTCGTCGATGGCGCCGGCAACGGCGGCAGCGGAACCAACGGCGGTCTCGGCGGTGCCGGTGGTGCGGGCGGCGACGGCGGCGAAGGCGGGAGCATCTCCGGTGACGCCGGTGCCGGTGGCGCCGGTGGCGCGGGTGGTGCGGGCGGTCGCGGTGGTTCCGGCGCCAACGGTGCCAATGCCGCCTCGGTGGCATTCGGTAGCGGGCTTTCCGGCGGCAACGGCGGCTACGGTGGCGACGGCGGCTCGGGCGGCCTTGGCGGCAACGGTGGCGCCGGTGGTGTCGGCGGCACGGCAACGCTCGGCAACAACGGTGCGGCCGGTGCCGGTGGCGTCGGCGGCCAGGGTGGCGCCGCGGGCAACGCCGGCAACGGCGGTACCGGTGCCAACGGTGCCGGAGGCGGCTCGAATGCGATTGCCGGACACGGCGGCAACGGCGGTGACGGCGGTGACCGTGGCGCGATCGGCCTCGGTGGTAAGGGCGGCCTGAGCGGCGACGGCAACCAGGCCGTCAACGGCGGCAACGGCGGTGCGGCCACCGGCGGTAACGGCGGCGCCGGTGGGCGCGGCGGTAACGGTGCGACCCTGGCCAACGGCAACCCGCAGAGCGGTGGCGCAGGCGGACTCGGCGGTGACGCCGGAACCTACGGCAACGGTGGCGCCGGTGGTGCCGGTGGCGCCGGCAGCGTCGGTGGCAACGGTGCGAGCGGCACGTCCAGTTCGGTCAATGGCATCAGCGGCCAGTCCGGTGGCGCAGGCGGCGACGGTGGCGCGGGCGGCAAGGGCGGCTCGATCGCGGGCAACGGCGGTGCCGGTGGCGGCGCCGGCGCTGCGGGCAACGGTGGCAACGGTGGCAACGGCTTCCAGGGCAAGGCGGGTCTTGACGCGGTCGCCGGCACCGGTGGGGCCGGCAGCAACGGCGGCAACGGCGGCAACGGCGGCAGTGGCGGTAACGGCGGTAACGGCGGTAACGGCGGTGCCGGTGGTACCGCGACCAACGGCACGGCCGGCCTCAATGGTCTGGGCACGGTGGGCGGTAACGCCGGTAACGCCGGGACGGGCGCGGATGGGGGTCGCGGTGGCAACGGGGCCGGCGGCGGTGTCAACAGCCTTGCCGGT
The DNA here is from genome assembly GCF_022374935.2 of Mycolicibacter virginiensis. Taxonomy (NCBI): domain Bacteria; kingdom Bacillati; phylum Actinomycetota; class Actinomycetes; order Mycobacteriales; family Mycobacteriaceae; genus Mycobacterium; species Mycobacterium virginiense. The sequence continues at coordinate 4,615,445 of NZ_CP092430.2, read as the reverse complement.
TCCGGTGGTAACGGCGGTGCCGGCGGCAACGTTGGCACGGCCGGAATCGGTGGCATTGGCGGCTTCAACGGTGATGGTGTGACCCAGCGTGCCGACGGCACCGACGGCTTGGCCGGAGCACACGGCGGTAACGGCGGTAACGGCGGTAACGGCGGTAACGCGGTAGGCACCACTCAGGCCGGCGGTAAGGCCGGTAACGGCGGCGACGGCGGCAACATCGGTAACGGCGGTAACGGCGGTAACGGCGGTTCCGGTACCACCGGCGCGGCCGGGATCACCGGTGGCGACGGCAACGGAACCGACGGCACGTCTGGCACAGCCGGTGCTGTCGGCGGTAACGGCGGTAACGGCGGCTCCATCTCCGGTAACGGCGGTAACGGCGGTAACGGCGGTAACGGCGGCAGTGGCGGTAACGGCGGTAACGGCACCGCGGGCACGGGCGGCTCGGCGGGCGGCAGCGGCGGTGACGGCGGCAATGCCGCTGCGGGTGCGGCCGGCGGCAAGGGCGGCAGCGCCGTCAGCGGCACCGCGGGCAACGGTGGAAATGGCGGAAACGCCGGCAACGCGGGTAACGGCGGTACCGGTGCCAACGGCTCGGGCGGCGGCAACAACACCCAGGCTGGCGCAGGCGGCAACGGTGGCGACGGTGGCGACCGCGCGGCGGCTGGCCTCGGCGGTGCCGGTGGTACCGGTACGGGTGGTTCGGGCAAGGCCGGCACTGACGGCGCGCTCGGAATCGGCGGCAACGGTGGCAACGCCGGCCACGGCGGTACCGGCCAGGTGCTCGCTGACGGCTCCTCCCAGGCCGGCGGTAACGGCGGCTTCGGTGGCGCGGCCGGCACGATCGGTAACGGCGGCGCCGGTGGTAACGGCGGGACCGGCTCGGTCGGTTCCAACGGCATCATCGACGGCAGCGGCAACGGCACCAATGGTGCGGTCGGCGGTTCGGGCGGCAACGGTGGCGTGGGTGGCGCCGGCGGCAGCATCTCCGGCAACGGTGGCGCTGGTGGACGCGGCGGCACGGGTGGTACCGGCGGCATCGGTGGCGTCGCCCAGGGCACCGACGGGCAGAACGCGGTGGCCGGTAGCGGCGCAGACGGCGGCAACGGCGGCAACGCGGGTATCAGTGGTAACGGCGGTGCCGGTGGTCACGGTGGTGCGGGTGCTCTCGGCGGCACCGCCACCAACGGAACCCAGGGCAGCACAGGTGCCGGCGGCGTCGGTGGTAACGGCGGCGCGGGCGGTGCCGCTGGGCGTGGTGGCAACGGTGGTAACGGTGCCGGCGGCGGTGCCGACCACACTGCCGGTGACGGCGGTGACGGCGGCGCCGGTGGCTACGCCGGATACGGCGGCGCCGCAGGGAACGGCGGCATCGGCGGCGACAACACCATCGCGGCCGACGGCAAGGCCGGCGCGGACGGTAACCCCAGCACCGGCAACGGTGGTAATGGTGGCCAGGGCGGCGCCGGTGTGATGCTCGGTGACGGCGTCGCCCAGGCCGGTGGTAGCGGCGGTGACGGTGGTGCCGGTGGCGCAGTCGGTAACGGCGGTAACGGTGGGGCCGGCGGTGCTGGTGCGACCGGTAGCAATGGCATCACCGAGGCGTCCGGTAACGGCACCAACGGTGTCGCAGGCGGCAACGGTGGCCACGGCGGTAGCGGTGGCGCGGGCGGCAGCCAGGGCGGCAACGGTGGTGTTGGCGGTGTCGGTGGCGCCGCCGGTTCGGGTGGTAATGGCGGCAACGCCGCCAACGGCACCGCCGGCGTGAACGCGGCTGTGGGCAGCGGCGGCAACGGCACCAACGGTGGCGACGCCACCGGCACGGCGGGCAACGGTGCGGCCGGCGGTATCGGTGGCAACGGTGGCTTCGGCGGCAGTTCCGCACACGGCAGTGCGGGCGCTGACGGCGTCGGCGGTAAGGGCGGCAACGGTGGCAACGCCGGTAACGCTGGCGACGGTGGTCGCGGCGGCGATGGCGCTGGCGGCGGCGCCAACGCCGTGGCCGGATCTGGCGGCAATGGAGGCAACAGCTCCAGCACGGCAGGAACCTCTGGCACAGCCGGAGTCGGCGGCTGGAACGCCGATCATTCCGTACAGGCGGCCGGCGGGACGGCCGGGGCTGCGGGCAGTACCGGAGACGGTGGCGCTGGCGGTAACGGCGGCGCCGGCCAAGGTTCCCACCAGAGTGGTGGTGACGGCGGCTCTGGCGGCAGCTCCACCGCGCAGTACGGCGATGGTGGCAAGGGCGGCAACGGCGGGGCCGGCACCATCGGCAGTGCGGGTGTGGCCGGCGCGGACGGCGGCAAGGGCGGCAGCGGCGGCAACGCCGGGCTCAATGGCACGGGCGGTGCAGGCGGAAACGGCGGTAGCGGCGGCGTCGGCTACACCGGTACCAACGGCACCACCGGCACCACCGGCACCGCGGGCAGCGGCTCGGGCGGCAAGGGCGGCAATGGCGGTACCGGCGGTGACGGAGGCGACGGTACGGCCGGCGGCAACGGCGGAGCGGCCGGCAACGGTGGGTCAGGTGGCACTCAGTCCGGTAACGGAGGAGCCGGAGGCATCGGCGGCTCGGGCGGCAACGGTGGCGGCGGCGGCAATGGTGGCACCGGCGGCACCGGCGGCGCCGGATCGAAGGGTGGCCTGTTCGGAAAGGGCGGCGCCGGCGGTACGGGCGGCAATGGTGGCACCGGCGGTGACGGCGGTAACGGCGGCAACGCAGGTGCCGGGGGCCAGGGCGGGGCAGCTCCGGGTGCCGGGATTGCCGGCGCCGATGGTGCTGACGGTGCGATTGGCACGGGTGGTAGCGGCGGCACTGCCGGCGCAGGTGGTACCGGTGGCGCCGGCGGTGCTGCGGGTACCGGCGGTAGCGCCGGAAGTAAGGGCGGGAACGGTACCAACGGCACGGCTGGCACCGCTGGCCTCGACGGCCAGCCGGCCCCCTGACCGCCTAACCGCATTCAACCCACGACTTCACAGATTAAGCAGATAAGGGAGTTTCCAGATGGCTGACAAGCGTCACACCGCGGGACGTCGTGGATCGCATGGCGACGGCATACGTGGCCGGCGTCGGATAGCAGCTGCCGGTAGTGCGGTTGGGGCGTTTTTGGCGTTTGGGTTGTCGCCGTTGTCTTCGGCGCCTGTTGCGCATGCGGATGAGCTGGATTGGGTTGTTGATCTGGTTGGTTCGGATTTGGCTGGGGCTCTTGGTGATTTGAGTCAGGCGTCGTCGTGGGAGACGTTGTTTGATCAGGCTTCGTGGGAGCCGTTGCTGTCGAATGTGGGTTTGTCGTTTGATGCGTCGTTGGCGGGTGTGCCGGGTTCGGCTGCTGCTGATGATTGGTTTGGGTCGTTGTTCTATGACCCGTGGCATGACTTGGGTCAGGCGTGGATCAATAGTTCGTTTGGGTCTGCGGTTAATGACTTCATCAATATTTTTGGGTTCGGTCAGATTCTGATCGGCAATGGTGCTGACGGTATTGATGGTGGGACGCTGGCGCAGGCTGCTGGTGGTGCTGGTGGTTTGTGGTTCGGTGATGGTGGTGCTGGTGGTACGGCTGCTGATGGCACTGGTGGTGTTGGTGGTTCGGCGGGCATGTTCGGCGATGGTGGCGCCGGTGGTGCGGGTGTTGATGGTGGTGACGGTGGCGCCGGTGGTAACGGTGGCTGGTGGATGGGTATCGGCGGTGATGGTGGTGCTGCGGGTGCTGGTATCGCTGGTGGTGCCGGTGGTGTTGGTGGTGCCGGTGGTGATGGTCTTGGGTTGGCGTTCGGTTCGGGCGGTAATGGTGGCCTTGGTGGCGATGGTGCGGTGGGTGCTGCTGGGGCGGCGGTTGGTGCTGGGCTGAATGGTCTTGCCGGTGCTAATGGTGGTGCTGGTGGTAATGGTGGTGCCGGTGGTAAGGGTTCGTGGCTGATCGGTTCCGGCGGTAAGGGTGGTGCCGGTGGTGCCGGTGCCGATGGTGGTAACGGTGGCGATGGCGGCGACGGCATCGACGCCACCGCTCCGGGCGCCGATGGTGGCGCGGCCGGTAACGGTGGTAACGGTGGTGCCGGTGGTGCCGCCGGTCTCGGTGGTGCTGCGGGCTCTGGCGGTCTGCTGGGCTCGTCGGGCGTCGCGGGTGTTGGCGGCGCTGCTGGCGATGGCGGTAACGCCGGTGCCGGCGGTAACGGCGGTGCCGGCGCAGACGGCGATGGTGCGCACATCGACGGCGGTGCCGGTGGTCGCGGTGGTGACGCTGGTGTGGCCGGTGCCGGTGGTGCGGCGGCGCCTGGTGGCGCTGCGGGTAATGCGGGTGCGGCGGCGACCGGTGGTGGTAACGGTGGTCGTGGTGGTGACGGCGCCGACGCCACCATCGCCGGTGGCGCCGGTGGTGCTGGTGGCCGTGGTGGTGACGGCGGTTCGCTGGGCAACGGTGGTGCCGGTGGTGCCGGTGGTGACGGTGCGGTTGGCGTGGCCGGGCACACCGATGCCAACGGCAATGGCACCACGGGTCTGGCCGGTGGCGCCGGTGGTGTCGGTGGCGCTGGTGGTGCCGGTGGTTCGCAGGCCGGCAATGGTGGTGCCGGTGGCGCGGGTGGCCGCGGTGCCACCGGTGGTGTCGGCGGTGCCGGCGCTGACGGCACTGCGGGTCTGAATGCGGCCGCCGGTAGCGGTGACAACGGTGGCGACGGTGGTGACGCGACCAGCACGGCCGGTAACGGCGGCGTGGGTGGTGTCGGTGGCGACGGTGGTGCTGGCGGTACTTCGGCGCACGGCACCGCGGGTGCGCACGGTGTCGGTGGTATCGGTGGCGACGGTGGCGCCGCGGGGGCGACCGGTGTCGGTGGTAACGGTGGTGATGGTGCCGGTGGTGGTACCGGGGCAGCGGCCGGGAACGGCGGTAAGGGTGGCGCCGGTGGTGCCATCGGTAGCGGTGGCGCGGGTGGCGCCGGTGGTTCGAGCGGCAGCGGCAACCACGCGGCCTCGGGCGCGGCTGGCGCCGATGGCACCGGCGGCAACGGCGGTAACGGTGGTGCCGGTGGTGCCGGTGAGCTCCTGGGCGATGGCACCGTGCAGGCCGGTGGCCAGGGCGGCAACGGTGGTAACGCCGGGGCGGTCGGTGACGGCGGTAACGGTGGCGTCGGCGGTAAGGGTGCGACCGGCACGGCCGGGCACACGGACATCAGTGGTAACGGCACGGACGGCGTTGTCGGTGGGGCCGGTGGTGCGGGCGGCATCGGTGGTGCCGGCGGCACCACCGTGGGTAACGGTGGCGCCGGTGGTGCGGGCGGCGTCGGCGGCACCGGTGGTGCCGGTGGCCACGGGCTCGATGGTCAGGCCGGTGTCGACGCGACGGCTGGCAGCGGCGGCGACGGCACGGTCGGTATCGGCGGCGGTGACAGCGGCAACGGTGGTGCCGGTGGTGTCGGCGGTCAGGGCGGTGCCGGCGGCACCGCGACCGCGGGCAACGCCGGCGCCGACGGCGACGGCGGCCAGGGTGGTACCGGCGGTGCGGCCGGTAACGCCGGCAATGGCGGTCGCGGCGGTGACGGTGCGGGCGGCGGCAACAACGCCACGGCCGGATCCGGTGCCCAGGGCGGTACCGGTGGTAACCGAGGCTCGGCTGGCGCCGGTGGTGCCGGTGGCTGGAACGCGGACAACAGTGCTCAGGCGGACCAGGGCGCTGATGGTGCCGAGGGCGGCGGCGGCCACGGTGGCGCCGGCGGCCGCGGTGGAGACGGTGAACTGCTCGGCGGAACTGTGCCGCAGGCCGGCGGCAACGGCGGTGCCGGTGGTACGGCCGGTATCGGCGGCGACGGCGGTGTCGGCGGCGACGGCGGCAACGGCGCGTCGGGAATCAACGGAACGACGGTGGTCATCGATGGCACCGCGGGTGGTACCGGTGCCGTAGGCGGCAACGGCGGTGCCGGCGGTGCCGCTGGTGTGGGCTCGGGCAACGGTGGCGCCGGTGGTAATGGTGGCGCCGGTGGTAACGGTGGCAACGGTGGCGCAGCCGACGACGGTTACCTGCTGGACCTCGCGGGCGGCAACGGTGGAGCCGCCGGTGCGGGTGGCGCGGGCGGCACCGGTGGTGCCGGCGGTACCTCGGCTGAAGGCACCGGCGGCCAAGGTGGCGCCGGTGGTGCCGGCGGCAACGCGGGCACGGCGGCCGTCGGCGGTCAGGGCAGCGGCGGCGGTGGCGGCGCCAACGCCGGTGCCGGTGGCAACGGCGGTGACGGCGCCCTCGGCGGCGCAGGCGGCCAGGCCGGCGTGGGTGGCGTCGGGGTCGACGCGGGCGCGGACGGGGCCACCGGCACCGATGGCATCGCGGCCGACGGTGCCGATGGCGGTCGCGGAGGCGACGGATACGGCCTGATCAGCGGGACGAACACCGGCCAGGGCGGCGGCAACGGCGGCCAGGGTGGCAACGCCGCCGCGGTCGGTAACGGCGGAATGGGTGGCACCGGCGGCGCCGGTGCGACGGTAGACGGTGTCACCGGCAACGACGGACACGGCACCGACGGAGCGGTCGGTGGTATCGGTGGCGACGGTGGCCTGGGTGGTGCCGGCGGCAGCATTTCGGGTAACGGCGGCGCGGGCGGCTACGGCGGTGTCGGCGGCCAGGGTGGCGCCGGTGGCGCGGGCGCGGACGCCACGGTGGCCGACACGGCCGGTGGTAACGGCGGCAACGCCGGGGCCGGCGGCGCGGGCGGCAACGGTGGCCAGGGTGGCGCGGCCACCAATGGCACTGGTGGCACCGGTGGCAACGCCGGCATGGGTGGCAATGGTGGCGTCGCGGGCAACGGCGGTAAGGGCCTCGGCGGCGGCGGTGCAGCGAACGCGGGCAACGGCGGTAACGGAGGAAACGGTGCCGACGGCGGTGTAGCGGGCCAGGTCGGCCTCGGCGGTGCCGGCACGACTAACGGTGCGGATGGCTCCACTCGCCCCGACGGCATTGCCAGCGATGGCGGCGTCGGTGGCCAGGGCGGCGCCGGCGTGGGTCTGAGCGGCGCGGTCGGCCAGGGCGGCGGTCATGGTGGTGCTGGTGGCAACGCGGCTTCGATCGGCAACGGTGGTGCCGGTGGTGCCGGTGGTGTCGGAGCGACCGTGGACGGGATTACGGGCGGCGACGGCAACGGGACCGCGGGGGCGGTCGGTGGCGTCGGCGGTAACGGTGGCACCGGCGGTCTCGGTGGCTCCACGTCGGGCAACGGCGGTGCTGGCGGCAACGCCGGTAAGGGCGGCAACGGTGGTGCCGGCGGCGCGGGCGCGGACGCGACCGTGGCCGACGCCGCGGGCGGTAACGGTGGCAACGCCGGTGCTGGCGGCCAGGGTGGTGTCGGCGGCCAGGGCGGTGACGCTGTCGCCGGCACCGGTGGTGTCGGCGGCAACGCCGGCGACGGTGGCAACGCCGGTACGGCCGGGTCCGGTGGTAAGGGCCTCGGTGGCGGCGGCGCTGCCAACGCGGGCGCGGGCGGCGCGGGTGGCGATGGCGCCGATGGCGCCGCTGCGGGCACGGCCGGTGCGGGCGGTACCGGCACGAATGGCGACGGTGCGGACGGCAGCGGTGGCGTGGCCGGTATCGGCAGCGACGGTGGTGCCGGCGGCAATGGTGGCATCGGCGCGGGTGTGATCAGCGGCAGTGACACGGGCCAGGGCGGCGGCGCCGGTGGGCACGGCGGCAACGCGGCTTCGGTAGGCACCGGTGGTGCCGGCGGCAACGGTGGTGCAGGTGCGGCTGGTGAAGACGGCGTCACTCTGAACGACGGCAACGGCACCAACGGCACCCACGGCGGTGCCGGTGGTACGGGCGGTGTCGGTGGTGCCGGCGGAACGAATGCCGGCAACGGCGGTGCCGGCGGCCAGGGTGGTGTCGGTGGTGCCGGCGGTAACGCCGGCCATGGCGCCAACGGCGTCAGTGGTGCCGTGGTGACTCCCGGTAGCGGCGGCTCCGGCGCGGACGGGACCAACGGCGGCAACGGCGGGGTCGGTGGTAACGGCGGGGTCGGTGGTAACGGCGGTGCCGGCGGTACTTCGAGTCACGGCACTGCCGGTGTGGACGGATCTGGTGGCGTCGGTGGTAACGCCGGTAACGCCGGTAACGCCGGCAACGGTGGTCGCGGTGCCGACGGCGCCGGTGGCGGCACGGGCGCGGTGGCGGGCTCGGGTGGTCACGGCGGCGACGGAGGTGTCCGTGGCACCGCCGGTACGGCCGGCGCGGGCGGCTGGAACGCCGACAACAGCGCCCAGGCTGCCAGCGGCAACGCGGGTACCGCGGCCATCGGCGGCAACGGCGGGGCCGGCGGCAAGGGCGGTACCGGCGTGCTGCTCGCCGATGGCACCGCTCAGCTTGGTGGCGCGGGCGGTGACGGTGGCAATGCCGGACCCGTGGGTAACGGTGGTGCCGGCGGCAACGGTGGCGCCGGCGCCGCGGGCGCGACCGGCTCGACGGCTCTGGCCAACGGCGGAACGGGTGGCAACGGCGCGGCTGGTGGTAGCGCGGGCAACGGCGGTAAGGGCGGCTCGATCTCCGGAAACGGCGGTCAGGGTGGTGTCGGCGGTGCCGGCGGTAACGGTGGCGCCGGTGGCGCGGGCGTGCAAGGCCTCGCTGGCACCGACGCCGCTGCGGGCAGTGGCGGAAATGGCGGCGACGGCACCGATGGCGGCAACGGCGGCAACGGTGGATCCGGCGGCGCCGGCGGCAGCGGCGGAAAGGGCGGTAGCGCGAGCAACGGCACGGCCGGCCTCAACGGCAGCGGTGGTATCGGCGGTAACGGCGGTGCCTCCGGTCAGGCCGGTGACGGTGGCCGCGGCGGCAACGGTGCCGGCGGTGGCATTGAAGAAACCGCAGGACACGGCGGTAACGGCGGCGCCGGTGGCGATCGGGGTACGGCTGGTTCCGCCGGTAAGGGCGGCCTGAACGGTGACGGTGTCACCTACCGGTCCGACGGTGCGGCCGGCGTGGTTGCCGGCGGCGGCAACGGTGGTGTCGGTGGTGCCGGCGGCAACGGCGCAATGCTCGCCGACGGTGTCACCGGCCAGGCCGGCGGCTACGGCGGCAACGGTGGCGCGGCCGGTGCGATCGGAACCGGTGGCGCGGGCGGTGCTGGTGGACACGGTGGTAGCGGCCTGGCTGGCGGCACCGACATCGACGGCAACGGCACTCTCGGTGGCGATGGTGGTACCGGTGGCCACGGCGGTAACGGTGGTGCAGGTGGCACCACCTCGGGTGCTGCAGGTGCTGGTGGCGCCGGCGGTACCGGTGGCAGCGGCGGCAACGGTGGCGACGGTGTCATCGGCTTGGCCGGCGACACTGGCGGCAACGGCGGCCAGGGCGGTAACGCGGGCTCCGGTGGTGCCGGCGGTCTCGGCGGCGAGACCGCCAATGGTGCCGGCGGCGTCGGTGGAGCGGGCGGTAACGCCGGCAACGCCGGAAACGGTGGTGCGGGCGGCCACGGTGGCAACGGCGGTATCGACGCCGCCGCCGGAAACGGTGGCAGTGGCGGTGACGGCGGAAACCGTGGCCTCGGCGGCGCCGGCGGCGCCGGCGGCATCGGCCAGGGTGGCGCTCAGGCGGGCGACGGCCAGGACGGCACCAACGGCTCTGGCGGTGACGGCGGGGCCGGCGGTAACGGTGGTGCCGGCCAGACCCTGGGCGACGGCTCGGCGCAGGACGGTGGTTCCGGCGGTAAGGGCGGCAACGCCGGCGTGATCGGCACCGGCGGCGCCGGTGGTAACGGCGGCGTCGGCTCGGCCGGTGTCGACGGCGGCACCGACATCAACGGTGACGGCACAGCGGGTACGGCCGGCGGTCACGGCGGTAGCGGCGGCCAGGGTGGCGCCGGTGGTGCCGAGGCGGGCAACGGCGGTGTCGGCGGTGCCGGCGGCGCGGGCGGTAGCGGCGGCCACGGCGGTGCCGGCGACAACGGTGCCACCGGAACCAATGCGGCGGCCGGCAGCGGCGCCAACGGCGGCAACGGTGGCGACGCCACCAGCACCAACGGTGACGGTGGAACCGGCGGTAACGGCGGTAGCGGTGGAGCCGGCGGTACGGCCACCAACGGCAACACCGGCGCTGCCGGGGCCGGCGGTAAGGGCGGCGCCGGAGGTAACACCGGTGACGGCGCCAACGGCGGCAACGGCGGCACTGGTGCCGGCGGCGGCAGCGACACGATCGCTGGATCGGGTGGCAACGGCGGCCAGGGCGGCACCGCGGGTACGGCGGGCCAGGGTGGCACCGGCGGCATCGGTGGCAACGGCGTGGCTGCTTCCGACGGCCAGGATGGCCTGGTGCTCGGCGGCAACGGCGGCAACGGTGGCGATGGCGGCAACGCCGCGCTCGGCCAGACCGGCGGTAACGGCGGGGCCGGTGGCGCTGCCGGCACGATCGGACACGGCGGCATCGGCGGTGACGGCGGCGCTGGATCCAACGGTGTGGCTGGAGGCACCAGCGGCGTCAATGGCACCGACGGTACGGCCGGTACGGCCGGCGGCAACGGTGGTGTCGGTGGTGCCGGTGGCACCATCTCCGGTGACGGTGGCGCCGGTGGCCAGGGCGGTATCGGTGGTGACGGTGGCGCCGGCGGAAACGCCGCCAACGGCACCGCGGGAACCAACGCCACCGCCGGAACCGGCGGCAACGGTGGTGTCGGCGGTGACGCCACCGGCGCGGCCGGGGCTGGCGGGGCCGGCGGTGCCGGTGGCCAAGGTGGCGCCGGCGGTACGGCAACGGTTGGCAACAACGGTGCGGATGGGTCAGGCGGCCATGGCGGTAACGGCGGCAAGGGCGGTAACGCCGGTGTCGGCGGCCGCGGTGGTGACGGCGCGGGTGGTGGAACGAATGCCGCAGCCGGTAACGGCGGTAAGGGCGGTAACAGCAGCAGCACTTACGGCGCCGGCGGCGCGGCCGGTGCCGGCGGTCTCGGTGGCGACGGTGTGACCCAAGCCGACAGCGGGGCCGCAGGTAACCACGGCGCGGTCGGCGCCGGTGGCACCGGCGGTAACGGCGGCACTGGCACGACGCTGGGCAGCGGCCTGGCGCAGGCCGGTGGCAACGGCGGCACCGGCGGTAGCTACACCGGCGAGTACGGCAACGGCGGTGCCGGGGGTAACGGCGGTACGGGTGCCAACGGCACGTCGGGTACCAACGCCGCCAACGGCGCCGGCGCCGCCGGCGGTAACGGTGGTAACGGCGGTGCGGCCGGCCAACACGGCGACGGTGGCGCCGGTGGTAACGCCGGCAAGGGTGGCAATGCCGGAGCCAACACCTCCGTCGCCGCGAACGGCGGCACGGGTTCCATGCCCAAGGACCCGAACGGTAACGCGATGGCCGGTGGCCCCGGCGGCGCCGGCGCCAAGGGCGCCACCGGGTTTGCCGGTGGAGTGGGTGGCACCGGCGGTGTCGGCGGTGCGGGCGGCACGGTGACCGGTGACGGGGGCAAGGGCGGCCTCGGCGGCAGCGGCGGGATCGGCGGCACCGGCGGTACCGGTGGTAACGGCGGCACCGGCGGTGCCGGCGGCGCGGGTGGCCTCGGCTTGCCCGGGCGTACCGGCGGTACCGGCGGCGTCGGCGGTCAGGGCGGCGACGGTGGCGTCGGCGGCGCGGCTGGTCAAGGTGGCGCCGGTGGTATTGCGCTGGGCGTTGGAAATGCCGGTGAACACGGCGCCGGCGGTCTCGGCGGTCAGGGTGGTGTCGGCGGTAAGGCAGGCGTCGGCGGCAATGGTGGTGCCGGTGGTGCCGGCTACAACGGCCTCGTCGGTCAGGGCACTGGTGGTGGCGGTACCGGTGGCAGTGGCGGTGCCGGTGGTACCGGTGGCACCGGCGGCCAGGGCGGCGCCAACGCCGACGGCACCCAGGCTCAGGGCGGTGCCGGTGGCATGGGCGGTAAGGGCGGCAACGGGGTCAACGGTGCCTCCCGACCCAGCAAGTCCAACTGGGCGGGCGGGGGCGGTGATGGTGGCCAAGGTGGTGCCGGCGGAACCAATGGTGACGGTGTCGCCGGTAATGCGGGATCCAATGGTGTCGCTGGCACGGCCGCCGGTGCTGGCAAGGGCCCGGCCGGTGTGGGCGGCGCCGGCGGCGCCGGTGGCACGGGCGCGCCCTAGCCAGACGCCTAGGCAAGGCGCGAACGTACGAATCCCCGGTCCGACACTTCGGTGTCGGGTCCGGGGATTCGTACGTGGCGGGCCAAGCGAACTCACGCCAACAAAAAGGGCGGCGACAGCTGCTCTGTCACCGCCCTTCTGTGCCGCTACGCTTACTCTTTGCGATAGCCCGGCATGTCTTCCGGGGTCCGCAGCCAGGCGAACAGGGCGATGTTTTGATCCCACTTGGCCATATAGTGCTCACCCAGGAAGACCCCGCCGCGTCGCTCCCAGAACCGGCGACCGTACGAGCCCGCACCGGCATTGGTGTCCCCGATGATCCGACGGCATTCCGGTTCGGCCGCGAAAATGCTGGACACCAAGGGGCCAAAGATGTTCTTGCCGTGGCCCTTTTCGACCGCGGCGGCATCCGCCATGGCTCCATGCAAGCCCACATCGTAGGGAAGGGCGTCATACACCGTTGCCAAGTCGTCTTTTGCCACCCGGAACAGCTCCATATATCCGAGGGGCTCGCCGTGGAGGAGCCAGATGTACGGGCGTGAGTAGGCACCGTCGAACTGGGTTTGCAGATGACGGCGCCATTCGTCGGGTGGATAGGCGTAGCCCCAGGTTTCGGCCAGATGCGGCCGGTTCATCCATTCGGAGATCATCTCGGGGTCGCCGGGCTGGTCTGCGAAACGGACACTGTACGGATCGGCGAGGATCGGTAGCGGCGGCGCCGGAACACTCAGGAGGTAGTCGCTCAGGCCCAGCCGTTGCCGCGGCATACGCGAACTCATAGCGCACCCGAATCCGTTGTAGCTGCTCCGGTTTCGGTGGTCATTGCACGTGCCTCCTGGTATCCGTTGACGGCAGCGCCGTCGCAATCTTTCTCAAGAATGATGCTACGTTGAGGCACGCGTGTCAGCGCCGAAATGCCGGTCGCTGCCGCAAAAGTCAGTCGGATGGACACCCGCGGTCCCGGCGCTCAGACAGTCAGCACAACCTTCCCCGTCACCTCACCCGATGACAGCATCCGGTGTGCCTCGGCGGCCTGCGTGATGGGCAGCCGTGCACCGATCACCGGCTTGATCCTGCCGTCGCCGAGCATCGGCCAGAGCTCACTGGTCACCGCGGCAACCACCGCGCCCTTGCTGTGCGGCCCTTCCACCGGCCGGCCGCGCAAGGCGGTGCCGATCACCCGGGCGCGTTTGGAGATCAGCTTCCCCAGGTTCAGCTCGCCTTTGACCCCGCCCTGCATCCCGATGACCACCAGTCGTCCGTCGCTGGCCAGCGCATCGACATTGCGGTCCAGGTAGGCCGCCCCCATGATGTCCAGGATCACGTCGGCACCGCCGGCCTCGCGCACCCGCGCCACGAAGTCTTCGTCGTGATAGTTCACGGTGATCTCGGCGCCCAATTCACGGCAGAACGCCAACTTGGCCTCGGATCCGGCCGTGACGGCCACCCACGCCCCCAGCTGACGTGCCACCTGAATGGCGTGGCTGCCCACGCCGCTGGCTCCGCCGTGCACCAGCAGCAACTGGCCCTCGGACAACCCAGCGGTCAAGACCAGGTTCGACCAGACGGTGCAGGCCACCTCCGGCAGGCCGGCAGCATCCACCAGGTCCACCCCGGCCGGAATCGGCAACACTTGGGGCGCAGGAACCGCGACGTACTCGGCGTAGCCGCCCCCGGCCAACAACGCGCAAACCTGTTGGCCGATTGTCCAATCCGACACCTCGTCGCCCACCGCGGCGATGACGCCGGAAACCTCCAGGCCGAGGGTGTCGCTGGCCCCGGGTGGGGGCGGATACAAACCCGCCGCCTGCAGTAGATCGGCCCGGTTCACCCCGGCGGCGGCAACCCGAATCAGCACCTCGCCGGGAGCCGGTTGTAGATCGGCGACCTCTCGCCAAGCGAGGACTTCGGGGGCTTCAGCGATGATGGCGTGCATGTCGGACACGCTACTACCGGCCCGACGCGGTCGAAACGATGAGGAAAGCTAAGTGGTGGGCTTAGCATGACGCTGTGCAGCGCAACGATCGCCGCCGGACGGGGAGTGATTTACCCGGCTTGGATCTCGCCGAACGTCAAGCATGGCAACACTATTTGGTAGCCGTGCTGCGATTCGACGCGGTGCTGAACCGGGCGCTCAACGCTGAACACCAACTGTCGGTGATCGACTTGCGGGTGCTCGACATCTTGGTCAAGTCCGCGGACGGATCTGCGCGGATGGGCGATGTGGCCGAACTGCTCGGCGCGACCCGCCGTCAGATGACGACACGGATCGATCGTCTCGGGGAGCGGGGCCTGGTACGTCGCGAGCCTGATCCGCAGGACAAACGCGGGGTGGTCGCGCTGCTCACCGACGACGGGCGCACCATGATCGATCAGGCGACCATCAGTTACGCGAAAGCTGTCTCGACCTACTTGCTGGGACCACTATCGACTCGCCAGGTCAGCACTGTCGCGGAGAACTGTTGGCGCATCGGCGAGGGTCTGCGGCTTTCCGAACTGCGGCGTGCCTTGGTCGAACCTGGCACGCCCGTTTCGGTTCGCGTTGATTCCCAAGCCTTTCCGGAGGCGCCCACGTGCTATATGCCCGGGGTTGATGATGCTGGGAAGCGTTGCTGGCATCAGTTCATGTCGTCGTCGGCGACGCTCTTCCCGGTATTGAACGAACATCTGACCCAGGCGATCCAGCTCGGATTCATCGACATTCTGCTGCTAGAACTGATTGCCAAGTCGCCGGGCGGATCAGCGCCCTTGAGCGCGTTGGGTCGCGCGTTTTCCCTGCAGCCCAGCCGGATAACTCAGCAGATCACCCGTCTGGAATCCGAGGGCCTGGTGCGTCGTGCACCCGTTCCGGGCGATCGGCGACGCGTCGTTGTCAACATCACGCTGCACGGCCGGGTGCGGCTAGGTCCTGCACTGTCCTTCTACGCCAGGGAAATTCGCCGGACCTACTTGGACCCGATGTCGCGCCAGCAGGCGATCGCGCTCGGCGACGCGTGCCGTCGGATCGGCTTGCCCTCCAACACCCGTGCCGACCGGCAGGTGCGGAACGTTCGCCGGAGTGCGCCAACAGCTGCTGTCGAAGGCGACACCGGTCGGCGGTAACCCGCCGCTCGAACTACGCCTGACCCCTGCCCACATTGTGCTTCCCAGCGTTTCCACAGTTTGCTGATGGTAGGCAACCATTCCGCGTGGGGGACAAGCGGAATGGTTACCCACCGGTAGTTACAGGTTGAAACAGTTGAACCCGCTGTGGCGGCCGATCTGCGGCCGCCGATCACGGTGCTGACCTGGGAATCCACGATCAGTTGTCGCAAACCGGCCGGGGGTGACAGCAAACGTATTCAGAGATAACAACGTTCGATTAGAGACACTCAGTCCTCGCTTAGTTACGTTCATCGCTGTTCACTGCGTTACCAATCCATCAGCCGAGGAGTTCCCCTTGCACGCCACCGTTCGCCCCTATGCCACCGCTGGCGTGGCACTGGTCGGAGCCAGTCTCGTCGCGGTCACGCCGTTGTCTGCGCCGGTGCCGGTTCCCTCTGATGTCCAATCCCACGCGGTCGCATTGACGGGGGCGTTCCAGGACGTCGTCAATGCCGCGTCGGCGAATGTCACAACGATGCTCAACAACTGGTATCTGGCACCCGGTGTAGGGATGCAACAGTTTTGGGCCAACCAGATGGACTATGCCGACCGGCTGCTCAACGACCCATCGGGCTCCACCAACGACGTCAACGAGGAAATCCAGAAGCACCTGAACGCGGTGATCTCGGGCTGGGCGCTGCAGAACGAGACCGACGCGACCCACGCCACGGTGCTCAACCACACCATGGATGGCACCCATCAGTTGATGTTCGGCCAGGTCGCCGGCTACATCCCTGCCGACGTGGACAAAGAGTCGATCATGCCGATCATCGACTACCTGGGATCGCCTGCCAGCGCGGTATTGATGGGGATGATCGGCCCGATGATCAGCCCGTGGATCGCGTTGCTCAACGGGATCACCGACGGCGACAACCCGTTCGACATCCTGGCCAACATGGGTGGTGCGTTCTTCAACGGCGCAACCTTGAACCTGGATTCGCTGCTGCCGATGATCAACTCGTCGGGCTATTTCCCGGCCGGCATGAACATGGACCACCTCGACTTCGCCTTCGGTGGGCTGTTGTCCACGGGTGCGGCCGCGGTGAGCTACCAGACGCTGGGCCCCGGGGGTGGCGTCGCGGCGGAAGTGCCCGCGGTCGGCGGCTCGATCTTCCAAAGCGTGGGAATCGAATTCAGCGGTGTCCCGGTAATTGGCACCCTCGATCTCAACAGTGCCGGCATCGGGCCGATCGCCGCCTGGCAGGCCTGGGGTCAAACCGTGGGCGCGTTGCTGGGGTCGGGTTGGGACGGCAAGGGCCCGGTCGTGGTCACCCCGCCGTTGGCCGGTGCGGAACTGCCCATCCTCGATGACGGCGGTGCGGCAGCGACTGATGCGTTCGGTTGGCTGGGCGACCTGCTCGGGCTCTGATCCTCTAAATCCTTAACTCCCAGTTGCTTAGAGAGGCAACCGCAATATGAGTCGTCACCACACCGTCCGCCGCCGCCTGATCGGCACCGCCAGCACCGTCGGCGCATTCCTGGCCTTTGGGATGGTTCCGCTGACCGTGGCGCCGCCGGCTCAGGCCGATGAATTCGATTGGATCGCTGATCTTTTCGATTCGTCGGCGTGGCTGGTCGCCGAGCCGGCCGATGCGGGTGCCTTTGACTGGACTTCCATGCTGGATCAGTGGTTCTATGACCCGATCCACACCTCGATGGAGGCCTGGATCAACAGTGATTTCGGGTCGATGGTCAACGGCTGGATCAACACCGCTGCGGGTCAATACCTGATCGGTGACGGTGCTGATGGCACCGAGGCCAATCCCGACGGCGGCAACGGCGGATTGTGGTTTGGCGACGGTGGAAACGGCTGGGACAGTACTGAAGCCGGCGTAGCCGGCGGCAACGGTGGTAACGCCGCCGGTTGGCTCGGCGATGGCGGTGTCGGTGGTGACGGTGGTGCGGGCGCCAATGGTGGTGACGGCGGGGCCGGTGGACTCTGGATGGGCAACGGCGGTGCTGGCGGCAACGGGGGCACAGCTGTGGAGGCCGGCGGGAACGGCGGGATCGGCGGAGACGGCGGCAACGCGTCGGGATGGTTCTTCGGCAACGGCGGGGTTGGCGGTAATGGAGCGGCTGGGATGGCCGGTGTTGCGGGCACTTTCGCCAACGGCGGTGACGGCACCGGTGGTGCAGGCGGCAACGGCGGTAGCGGCGGGGCCGGCGGACGAAGCGGCTTCATATTCGGCAACGGCGGCAACGGCGGCAACGGCGGCGTATCCGGCGCCGGCGGAAATGGCGCCACCGGCACCGCCGACCACGTCGACGGAGGCAACGGCATCTACGCCGGACGTGGCGGCGCAGGCGGTGCGGCTGGTGAGCGCGGGTCAACCATTTACATCAGCCCGGCGTACGGGCAAGCCGGGCTGATGGGCAACGGCGGTGACAGCGGCGGCAGCGGCAACGGTGGCGATGCCTACCAGGACGTCAACGGCAACTACCTCGGCAACGGCGGCAACGGCGGCGGGGCCAACTCCGCCGGTAGCGGCAACATCGGCGGCAACGGCGGTGACGGCGGTCACGGCGGAAACGGCCTCAACGGCGGTGCTGGTGGCTCCGGAGGAAGCGGCGGCAGTTCCCAGGGCGACAACACCGGCGGTGCTGGCGGCAGCGGCGGGAATGGCGGCAACTCCACCGCTGGTACCGCCGGCAGCGGCGGCGGCGGCGGCCACGGCGGTAACGCACAGGGCGGCGCTGGGGGCGCCGCCGGGAACGGCGGCAATGGTGGCAACGGGGCCACCGACGACAACACTGTCAAGACCATCGGTGGCAATGGCGGCAGCGCCGGCCGAGGCGGATCCAGTCAAACCGGGGCCGGTGGCGCCAACGGCGACGGGGGTGCCGGCGGCATCGGCACCTACGCCGGTGGCAACGGCGGGAATGCCGGCTTTATCAGCGGCGGCAGCGGCGCCACCGGTGCAACCGGTGGTAACGGCGGCGATGGCGGCGCGGCTACCGGATGGAACGACGGGACCGGCACGATCTGGAGCCACGGCGGCAACGGCGGCAACGGCAGTACCGGCGGCGCCTCAAGTATCGGCGACAGCGCTGCGGCTGGCGGTGCAGGCGGCAGGGGCGGCGACGGCGCGACTGGACCCAACACCATCAGCGTCGGCGGTAACGGCGGTAACGGCGGTCGAGGCGGAGCGATGACGACTGGTGGTGCGGCCGGCGACGGTGGTGCCGGCGGGTCCGGAGGTTACGGCACAGCGACCGGCGGCAACGGAGGCGCCGGTGGTGCTGGAGGTACCGCGTCTATTCCGTTGCAAGGTGGCGAAGGCGGCACCGCCGGGAATGGCGGTGCGGGCGGTAGAGGTGGCGACAGTGGCGGCGTGAGCATGCCCACTGATAACCCCTACGGCCTGGGGCCCAGCCACGGCGGGAATGGCGGCAACGGCGGCATGGGCGGCAGCGGAACGATGGGTGTCGGCGGCGACGGCGGGGTGGGTGGTACCGGTGGCAATGCGCTCGGCACCGTCGACGCCGGCAATGGCGGTAACGGCGGCCAGGGCGGCACTGGCTCCACAGGCGGACCCGCCACCAGCCCCGCGCACGGCCCCGGCGGTGATGGCCAGGACGGTGGCACCGCCGGCAACGGCGGCGTCGGCGGCCAAGGCGGCAACGCCGTCGACGGTAACGGCGGAAACGGCGGTACCGGCGGCAAGGGCGGAACCGGCGGGGCCGGCAGCAAGGGCGGCAATGGCGGCACCGACTCGGACGGCAACGTGCTGCCCGGTGGTAATGGCGGCGACGGTGGAACCGGCGGCAATGGCGCGGCCGGCGGAGCGGGCGGCACCAGCACCGGAGGCACCAACGGAACTCACGGCGCAGGCGGTGCAGCCGGCGCGGGTGGCGCCGGTGGCACGGGCGGAGCCGGTAATCCCGATGGCCAGCCGGGCACGGTCGGTGGCAACGGGCAACCCGGCTAACCGGACCGCGACCCCCGACTTCTCTAAAACATTTGACCCACAGCATGTTTGTCATGAAAGAGGTATGTCCGAAATGACTCGTCGTCACCAGCGCGCGATCGGCGCCGCCAGCACCGTCGGCGCATTCCTGGCCTTCGGTATGGTTCCGCTGACCGTGGCGCCGCCGGCTCAGGCCGATGAATTCGATTGGATCGTCGACCTTTTCGATTCCTCCGCATGGCTGGTAGCCGGCCCGGTCGACGCGGGCACCTTCGACTGGACCTCGATGATCGACCAGTGGTTTTACGACCCGATCCACACCTCGATGGAGGCCTGGATCAACAGTGACTTCGGGTCGATGGTCAACGGCTGGATCAACACCTCGGCCGGGCAGTTCCTGATCGGTGACGGTGCTGATGGCACCGAAGCCAATCCCGACGGCGGCAACGGTGGCCTGTGGTTCGGTGACGGCGGAAACGGTTGGGACAGCACCGAAGCAGGTGTGGCCGGCGGTGCTGGCGGCAATGCGGCCGGCTGGCTCGGCGACGGCGGTGTCGGCGGTGATGGTGGAGCGGGCGCCAACGGCGGTGACGGCGGAGCCGGTGGACTCTGGATGGGCAACGGCGGTGCCGGCGGCAATGGTGGGATCGCCCTGGATGCCAGTGTTGCCGGCGGCAACGGTGGGGCCGGCGGCAACGCGTCGGGCTGGTTCTTCGGCAACGGCGGGATCGGCGGCAACGGGGCGGATGGAACGGCCGGCGCCGCAGGCACATTCGCCAACGGTGGCGATGGCAATGGGATAGCCGGCGGTTACGGCGGCAACGGCGGCGCCGGTGGGCGCAGCAGCTTCATGTTCGGCAACGGCGGCAACGGCGGCAACGCCGGAGCCGGCGGCAAAGGTGGCGACGGCGCCACCGGCACCGCCGAGCACGTCGACGGCGGCAACGGCGGCTGGTCCTGGGGTGGTGGCGCCGGCGGTGCGGCCGGCGGGCGCGGATCCTCCATCTACACCAGCCCCATGTACGGACATGCCGGGCAACTCGGAAACGGTGGCGACGGCGGCGACGCCGGTAACGGCGGGAACGCCTACCAAGACGTCAACGGCGACTACCTGGGCAACGGCGGGGCCGGAAGTGACGGCGGGATCGCCGGCAACGGCTATATCGGTGGCAACGGCGGTGACGGCGGCGCCGGTGGCGCCGGTCTCAACGGTGGTGGCGGCGGCTGGGGCGGTAACGGCGGCCAGTCCGCCGGCAACAACACTGGCGGCGCGGGTGGAAACGCCGGCGCCGGCGGAGATGCCACCGCGGGTACCGGCGGCAGCGGCGGCTGGGGCGGCTGGGGCGCTCCGTCCCAAAGCGGTGCCGGTGGTGTGGGCGGTAACGGCGGCGCCGGCGGCAATGGGGCTACCGGCGACAACACCGTCAAGACCATCGGCGGCGACGGCGGCGGTGGCGGCATGGGAGGAAGCAGTCAGACCGGAGTCGGTGGGGCCAGCGGCGACAGCGGGGACGGCGGTGCCGGAACCTATGCCGGCGGCAATGGTGGTGACAGCTTCTTCGGCGCCGGATCGGGTGCCACCGGCGGGGCTGGCGGCCGCGGCGGCAACGGCGGCGACAGCACCGGGTGGGACGACGGAACCGGCACCATCTGGAGCCACGGCGGTAACGGCGGCAGCGGCTCGTCGGGCGGAGGCGCTTACACCGGCGATGGTGCGGTCGGCGGCGCCGGCGGCAACGGCGGTCACGGCGCTTCCGGGCCGGGTGTCATCAGCGTTGGTGGCAATGGCGGCAGCGGCGGTACCGGCGGCACCGCGTATGGCGGCGGCAATGCCGGCACGGGCGGCGCAGGAGGAAACGGCGGCAACGGCACGGCGTCGGGCGGCAATGGCGGCACCGGTGGCAGTGGGGGCGCGGGCATGGTCCTTCTCGGCGGTAGTGGGTCAGGCGGCACCGCCGGTGACGGCGGTGCCGGCGGGACCGGCGGCAACAGTGGCGGAATCGCCATGCCCGCCAACAACCCCTACGGTGCCGGCCCCAGCCACGCCGGCAACGGCGGCAACGGCGGGATGGGCGGAACCGGCACCATCGGCGCCGGCGGCGACGGCGGAGCCGGTGGGACAGGCGGGAGTGCGCAAGGCAACGTCGATGGTGGCAATGGCGGTACCGGCGGCGTCGGCGGAACCGGCTACACGGGCGCGCCGGCGACTAACCCCGCGCATGAACCAGGCGGTAACGGCCACGACGGTGGCGCCGCCGGCAACGGCGGCAAGGGCGGCGCCGGCGGTACCGCGGTCTCCGGTAACGGCGGCAGCGGCGGTACTGGTGGAGCCGGCGGCACCGGCGGTGCGGGCAGCCGCGGCGGCAACGGCGGCACCGACTCTGCCGGCACCACCCTGCCCGGTGGCGATGGCGGCGACGGCGGAACCGGTGGCAACGGTGCGGCCGGCGGTGCCGGCGGCACCAGCACCAATGGCACCAACGGGTCACACGGCGCGGGCGGCGCAGCGGGCGCGGGTGGTGCCGGCGGTGTGGCCGGTACCGGCACTCCGCCGGGCCAGCCCGGCACCACCGGCGGCAGCGGTCAACCCGGCTGACCCCGCGGGAGCACTGACCCGGCCAAGGTACGATTTCCCGCGGTGGCGTGGCAGAGCGGCCTAATGCACTCGCCTTGAAAGCGAGAGACGGCTAACACCGTCCGGGGGTTCAAATCCCTCCGCCACCGCCCTTTTTCGCATCCGAACACTCCGGGTTAGGCCGAGTCTGTCCGCGGGGACCTCACCGATGACCGCGGCAGGGTGTGGCCGGATACCGTGCAACCCCGCCCTATTCAGCCAAGGCGGCCCCCAGGACGCCGTCGCCCCCTCCCGGTGGCACGCATATTCAGCGCGTAGGGATTCTGCGGCAAATTCGGACGCTGCCGCGACAGTTCCGATACACCCTTTACATCGCTTACCGATATGTTTGTATGCAAAATATGGACGAGTTGTAGGTCCTGGAATTCCTTGGGGCTCTGGCCCGGTGAGTGCATGCCGCGCGCCACTTGGCCTTGGTCGATATTTGTACCGACCGGCTTGGCCGCATTAAATGTATTCAACGATCCACCGGAAACGTCGATCGATAACGGCTACGCAGTACTCAGGTGCGGAATGATGTTGGCGCACTGGAACTAATCCTGGCTACCATGACGCTATGCAACGTCCGGCTCGTCGCCGCACCCCCAGTGATCTTCCCGGATTGGACATCGCCGAACAGAAGTCGTGGCAGAACTTTCTGCACGCTGCGCTGCGCTTTCATGCCACGATGGACCGCTGGCTGACCGAAGCGCACAATCTGTCCGTCATTGACTTGCGGGTGCTCGACATCCTGGGCAAGTCTGACGAGGGCGCGGCACGGATGGGCGACTTGGCCGACGCGCTGGGCGCGAACCCGCACCACATGACCAAGCGGATCCGTCGACTCGAAGAGCGGGGTTTGGTTCAGCGCGAACAGAATTCCGATGACCGGCGAGGGGTGGTCGCTCGGATCACTGACGACGGCCGGCGGGTAGCCGGGCACGCCAGCCACAACTACGCCCAAGGGGTCAAGACCCACCTCATCGGGACCCTCTCGCGGCGCCAGCTCGCCACTCTCGAGGAGAATTGCCGACGGATTAATTCCGGCCTGAGGCAGGCAGACTCGACGCTGTATGTCTCCCGAACCCCCGGTGGCGAGCTCGTGGCCAAGCCGCCGATCTGATCTGCGCCAACGCAGCGGCGTCTCGCGGTTTGCTCACGCGCTGTTTCCCATTCCCTGTGAAGTTGCTGGGAAATGCACTACGGACGTTAATTGCCAAGGTTCTTGGTCAATGCGCGTTGAGCTCGGACATCGCGGGTGGCCAGCAGTTACCGGCCTGCCGTCGGCCTTAACGGCGCTTTCGACCCGCTGCTAGAACACGTTCTGATTGCTACTCGCGAGTTAGTTGCCGGTTGAATCAACCGTCGGGGTTTGTATATTTGCTGGCACTATCCTAAAAGGGCCTGTGAAAAGCCTGGATGTGACGGTCTCCGACGTTGCGGGCTGGCGGCGCGCGTCACTGATGTATGTAGAAGCATGCAAATGCCCCCGTTTTTCGTGGTCATTGTGGGAAGGGTTTCGGTACCGTCGCCCGCCGTGGAGGACACAGGGGGCCAAGCGCCGGCGATGCGGCTGCCGGGGCTCGAGGACATCGAGCAGAATTCTTGGCAAGAGTTCGTCGAGTCATCGACCAATCTGTTGGGCGCGCTTAACCGTAGCCTGCTGGGCCGCCACCGGCTGGACCTGTCTGAGCTTCGACTGCTGGATCTTCTCGCCAAGTCCGACAGCGGATCTGTCCGAATGAGCGAACTGGCCGCGGCGCTGATGCTGCTCCGCAGCCGGGTGACCTGGCTGACCCGGCGGCTAGAAAGTCGCGGCCTGGTCCGCCGGATACCTATTCCCGGTGATGGCCGGGGAGTGCGGGCCGAGCTCACGCCCGAGGGCCGAACGAGGCTGGGGGAGGCCCGCAAAACCTACGCCGAACAGATCCGCCGGCTCTACGTGAACCAGATGTCTCGGCAGCAAATGCTTGCCCTGGGTGCCAGTTGCCATCAGATCAGCGCCTCACTAGAAGCCGCAGAGCTTCCGAAAAAGTCGACGCTCGACTGAGCACCTAGCCTCCCGCCCAAGTTGGAGGCGTCAAGTTGCTGAATCAAGCACCGATCGCCACTTCGCGTCGCTAGCATTGCCCGATGGGGCACCTGCGGGCGCTTGAGCGGCCAGTGTGGGAATTGCCGGTGCTCGACGCCGCCGAAAGCGCGTGCGTGCACCAGTTCGTGGACGCGTCCGATCGCCTTATCGCGGCGTTGAACGACAGCCTGATCCATGCCCATGGATTGACCCTCTTTGAGGTCCTGGTACTGGACCGGCTGGCCAGTTCGGAGTCCGGTTCGGCCCGAATGCGGGACCTGGCAAAGGCTTTCGCGCTGGCGCCCAGCCGGGTGACGTCACTGATCGACCATCTAGAGGCCCAGGCGCTGGTCGGTAGGCGACCGCATCCCGGCGACCGCCGAGCGGTGCTTGCCCACATCACCGCTGAGGGCCGGGCGCGGTTCGCATCCGCGGTGGTGACCTACGCGCGCGGGATTCGTGCGCACTACCTTGGCCAGCTGTCGCGTCAGCAGGTGATCGCACTCGGTGACGTCTGCCGGCGGACCGGCCTTCCCCCGCTGACCTGAGATCGAGCGTGGTTTCCGGGCTGGATCTGCCCCCCCGGATATCGCTCAAAAATTCTCAGGTAATGCGGCTTTCGGCGGCGGGTCCAGACGCCCCGACCCTGACACATCACTCCGGGCACACGCCCGCTACCTGCCTTGATGGCTGGCAATAGCATGTTAGCTAAAGTTCCCCTAATAGAGATCCGTGCTGTAGCGAAATTACTTGACACCTGTTTCTACAAAGCGCGCTTGAACTTTATCGCAGCAGCGGTACTGCGCAGGTCAACGGTCATTACGCGCCGCCGAGACTCGGAATAGGCACGAATGAACGTGTTTCAATTCTTACTCGCCGGTAATTTCCAGTTGAACCATTCAGTGGGGTCTTTAAGTTTGCTAGAACTGCATGTTAACGCCTGTGCCTGGGATTTTGTTGCCCAGCTAGATTGCCAATCGCGCACTGGGTGCACCCCTTTACCGGCGGCCCCGTCCTGACTGGTGATTTTCAGGTCTCCCTCAGTTACGTTCCGTGTGCTGAGTCACATGACCTGAAGGAGTTCCCTTGCACGCCATTCTTCGCCCCTACGCAACGGCCGGCGTCGTCATCGCCGGGACCGGCCTGATCGCCGCGACGCCGGTTGTGGCGCCGGCGCCTATGGCCCGCACGGTCATTGACGTCGCGCTCACCGCCGGGGGTCTGCCCAGTGTCGCCGAGCCCTGGATTGACGTGTACAACGAATCGGCCGCCAACGCGACGACCCTGATCAACAACTTCTTGTTGGCGCCGGGGGTGGCATGGCAGCAGCTGTACGCGAACGTCATGGGCTACGCGCAGCAATTCCTGGACGACCCGAGCGCCACCACGCTCGCCGACATCAACACCCAGATCCAGGAGCACTGGGTGGCGGTGCGCGACGGTTGGGCGCTGCCGTTGGATGTCGCCAAGGAGACCTACAACTTGGTCACCCACCACACCATCGACGGGTCCATCACGTCAGGCCATCTCGTACTGATTTCCCAGGTTCCGGGCTACCTGCCGGCGGGCACCGATGTTGACGGGGTCAACGCAGCTTTGAACTGGATGATTTCGCCGATGTCCGGCGTCATCATGGGCTCGCTGGGCCCCGGCATCAGCCCGTGGATTGCCATGATGAACAGCATCGCCGACGGTGACGACCTCAACGAGATCATCGCCAGCGGTTGGAACGGCTTCCTCAATGGCGCTGTCCTGCACCTGGATTCGCTGCTGCCGATGATCAACGACGCCGGGTTCCTCCCCCAAGGCATGGCCCTGGACCGCTTGGACTTCACCTTCGGTGGATTGCTGAGCACCGGCAATGTGCAGATCGGCAACTACCAGGTGATCGGCGCGAACGACGAAGTGTTGGCTACGGTTCCCGCGGTCGGCGGCTCCCTGTTCAACGCCGTAGGACTGGAAATGGTTGGTGTTCCGGTCCTGAACAAGATCGACGTCGAGGGCCAGGCGATCGGCCCGATCGCGGCCTGGCAGGCGTGGGGCCAGATCATCGGATCGCTGCTGGGCTCGGGCTGGGACGGGAAGAACAACGTTCCCGTGACACCGCCCTGGTTCGGTGTCGGCTTGCCGATCATTCCGGACACCTTCCTCGATGACGGCGGCGAGAGCGCGCAGGCCACTGACGTGTTCAGCGGGTTGGAAGACCTGCTCAACGGGCTCTTCAGCTGATCCGTCATCGCAATCCACAACTACCCCAAAGCTTTACATCTGATGAAAGGTGTTCCTCAATGAGTCGTCGTCACAGCAGCAACCGGCGTCGCGGTCAGCAGCAGGCTGGCCAGTCGCGCCGTAAGCGGGTGATCGGTGCCAGTGGTGCAGCCACTGCGTTCTTGGCGTTCGGGATGACCCCGTTGGCCGGCCTGCCGTCAGCGCAGGCCGACGATGGCCTGGACTGGCTGTTGGACCTGTTCGACCCCGCGGCCTCGACGGCCGATGTCGCACTGCCCGCGGCCGGCGGCTTCTTCGACATGTCCACGATCATCGACCAGTGGTTCTACCAGCCGCTGCACTTCGGTATGGAGGCCTGGATCGACAGCGATCTCGGCGCACTGGTCAACGGCTGGATCAACGAATCCTCCGGGCTGTTCCTGATCGGCGACGGTGCCGACGGGACCGCGCTCAACCCCAACGGCGGCGACGCCGGCCTGTGGTTCGGCGATGGTGGTGCTGGCTGGAACAGCGATGACGGCGCACTGGCCGGCGGCGACGGCGGCACCGCGGGATGGTTCGGCAACGGCGGTGCCGGCGGTGACGGTTTCGAGGGCAGTGCCGGTGGTGACGGCGGTAACGGCGGCTCGTTCATGGGTATCGGCGGCGACGGTGGCGCCGGCGGTAACGGGGCCAGTGCGGGTAGCGGGGGCGGCGCCGGCGGTCTCGGCGGCGACGCGGTCGGCTGGTTCTTCGGCAACGGCGGCAACGGCGGTGTCGGCGGTAACGGCATCAACGGCGCCAATGGCACCTACGCCAACGGCGGCACCGGCGTCGGCGGCAACGGCGGCAGCGGCGCTGCCGGCGGCGCCGGTGGCCGAAGCGGCTACCTGTTCGGCAACGGTGGCAATGGTGGCGACGGTGGAAAGGCCGGTGCAGCGGGCACCTCTGCCGACGGCGTCAGCGACGGCATTGCCGCCCACCTCAATGGTGCCGCCGGTGCAAATGGCGGCAATGCTGGTGCTGCCGGTGCGGCGGGCGTGAAGTTCGACGGTTCCTACGGCAGCGCCGGCGCAGCCGGGGCTGCCGGCGAGGGCGGCGCCGGCAGTGACGGTGGCGACGCATACCAGGACGCGGTCACCGGTGACTACCTTGGCAACGGTGGTGCCGGGGGCAGCGGCGGTATCGGAGGGGCCGGAGCGGTCGCCGGCGCCGGTGGCGCAGCCGGAGACGGTGGAGCCGGAATCACCGGCGGTAAAGGTGGCGAAGGTGGCGATGGTGGCGCCGCTTCGCCCGGCGGCGTCGGCGGCGACGGTCGTGACGGCGGTGCCGGCGGCTTCGGCGCGATCACCGGCGGCAATGGCGGCAACGGTGGCACCGGCGGTGCGTCCACTTCCAACCTTGCCGACGGCGGTGTCGGCGGCAAGGGCGGTGCCGGTGGCGCCGGTGGCAACGCAGCCACTGATGACAACACCGTGAAAACCACCGGCGGTAACGGCGGCCAGGGCGGTGTCGGTGGCGCTGCTGGTTTCGCAGGTCTCAACAACCCCACCCGAATCGGCACCGGCGGCGACGGCGGCGACGGCGGCGCGGCCGGCACCGGCACCTACGTCGGCGGTAACGGCGGCAACGGTGGTGCGGGCGGCCAGGGCGGTGGCGGTGCGACGAGCATCGCCGGTGAGGGCGGCCGTGGTGCTGACGGCGCCACCAGCACAGGCTGGAAGTCCACCGACGGCACCATCTTCAGCAAGGGTGGCAACGGCGGTAACGGTGGGGTCGGCGGCAAGGCCTTGCCCAACGGGTATTCGGGGCTCGGCGGTGACGGCGGAGCCGGTGCCGATGGGGCAACCGGGGCCAACGTCATCAGCACTGGCGGTAACGGCGGTAACGGCGGCGCGGGTGGCGCTGCACCGCCAACCCTGATTGTTGCCGGCGCCTGGGGCGGGGACGGCGGTACCGGCGGGGCCGGCGGCGACGGCACCGCCTCCGGCGGTAACGGCGGTAGCGGCGGTGCCGGTGGCGCCGCACAGCTGGCGGGTGGCAACGGCGGTCAAGGCGGTGCCGGTGGCAACAGTGACGGCGCCACCAACCCCGGCAATCCCTTTGGTGCCAGCCGCGCCGGTAACGGTGGTTCCGGCGGGGCCGGGGGCGCTAGCAATCCCGGCACTTCCAAGTTGCCGGTCGGTCCGGGCGGTGACGGCGGTAACGGCGGTGTCGGTGGCACCGGAGCTGGCGCGGTCAGCGGCGGCGCTGGCGGCACCGGTGGCTCGGGCGGTGGCGGTACCTCCGGCGGAGATGCCGGCGATGGCGGTAATGGCGGTGCTGCAACGGGCACCGGCAATGGCGGTAATGCCGGCGCTGGCGGCTCGGGCGGTACCGCCCTTGCCGGGACCACGGGAGTACCGCACCCGCGCGCGGCCGGTGGTGATGGCTTTGCCGGCGGCAACGGCGGGGCCGGCGGCCAGGGCGGCGTCGGCGGCACCGCGGTCACCGGTACCGGCGGTTTGGGCGGTACCGGTGGTGTCGGCGGTACCGGTGGTGTCGGCGGGGCCGGCGGCAAGGGTGGCGTAGACGCCGACGGCAACGGCCTCAGAGGCGGTAACGGTGGCACCGGCGGTACCGGTGGTACTGGCGGCGAGGGTGGCGCCGGTGGCGTCAGCACCAGCGGCGCCAGTGGTGTTGCCGGTACCGATGCCCTCGATGGCAACGGTGGCGCCGGCGGTGTCGGTGGCGCCGGCGGCATCGGCACCACCGGGGCCTCGGGTGACGGTGGCACTGGTGGTACCGGCGGAACGTCTGGCACCGGTAACGGTGGCGCCGGTGGCGCAGGTGGTGCCGGTGGTGCCGGTGCTGCGGGCGCGGTTGGCAGCAGCACGGTGGCGGGGACCGCGGGTGGCGATGGCGGCAACGGCGGTAAGGGCGGCGTCGGCGGAGTCTCCACCACTGGCACCTGGGGTAACGCCGGCGTCGGTGGCGCGGGTGGTACCGGCGGGGTCGGTGGTGTCACCGCGGCAGGCAACGGTCTCAACGGCGGCAACGGCGGCATCGGCGGTGCCGGCGGCAGCGGCGGCAACGGTGGTATCGACGCCAACGGTGGCGCCGGTGGTGCCGGCGGAACCGGTGGTGTCGGAGTCAACGGCGGAACCTCGGGTGACGGTGGAAACGGTGGTGCGGGCGGAACTTCCGGCACCGGCAACGGTGGTGCCGGTGGCGCCGGTGGCGGCGGTGGTACGGGTGCTGCGGGCGCGATCGGAAGCAGCACGGTCACGGGAACCGCTGGCGGCGACGGTGGTAACGGCGGTAAGGGCGGTGTCGGCGGTGCCTCCACCTCTGGCACTTACGGAAACGCCGGCAGCGGCGGGTTCGGCGGTTCCGGTGGCGTAGGCGGCTCTGACTCCGCAGGCAACGGCCTGAACGGCGGTGACGGCGGCAACGGCGGTGCCGGCGGTTCGGGGAGTAACGGTGGTGTCGACGGCTCCGGTGGCAGCGGAGGCACCGGTGGCGCCGGCGGTGTCGGAGTCAATGGCGGGCCCTCCGGTGACGGCGGTAACGGCGGTACCGGTGGTACTTCCGGTACCGGTCCCGGCGGTACCGGCGGGACCGGTGGCTCCGGTGGCCAAGGAGCCCTTGGCGGAGTCGCCGGTGATGGTGGGACCGGTGGCTCGGGCGGCACTTCCGCCAGCGGCACCGCCGGCAACGGCGGTGCCGGTGGCAGCGGTGGATTCGGCTACAACGGTACCGGCACCACCAACGCCGGCGGTGATGGCGGCAACGGTGGTAAGGGCGGTGTCGCCGGTACCTCCGGTACCGGCACCGATGGCAAGGCCGGCGTCGGTGGCACGGGTGGTGGTGGCGGCGGCGGTGGCGTCGACGCCATCGGTAACGGTCTGAACGGTGGCAACGGCGGCATCGGCGGTGCCGGTGGTGCCGGCATCAACGGTGGCCTCGACGGCAACGGTGGTACCGGTGGCGCCGGTGGTTCGGGTGGTATCGGAACGGGCGCGACCTCCGGTAACGGTGGCAACGGCGGAGCCGGTGGCACTTCCGGCAGCGGCAACGGTGGGAACGGCGGTGTCGGTGGCACCGGCGGCACCGGGGCCCTGGCGCTGCCCGGTGGGCCCGGCGGCAACGGCGGCAACGGCGGTATCGGTGGCACTGGTGGCGCTTCCATCAGCGGCAACGGTGGC
Source organism: Mycolicibacter virginiensis (assembly GCF_022374935.2). Lineage (NCBI taxonomy): Bacteria > Bacillati > Actinomycetota > Actinomycetes > Mycobacteriales > Mycobacteriaceae > Mycobacterium > Mycobacterium virginiense. Next base: position 4,585,225 of record NZ_CP092430.2, on the reverse strand, counting down.
AACGGCGGTAACGGCGGGGCCGGTGGAGGCGGCCGGGCAGGCACCGCTGGCATCACGGGAACCACCACGGCCGGCGGCAACGGAACCGACGGCGGTAACGGCGGCAACGGCGGGGCCGCGGGCAACGGCGGCACGTCTGTCACCGGCAACGGTGGCAAGGGCGGCGTCGGTGGCGCCGGCGGTGCCGGAGCCGCTGGCGGCAACGGTGGCGCCGGCGGTGTCAACGCCGGTGTCGGCCAGGCCGGCGGTGCCGGTGGCGACGGTGGCAACAGCGGTACCGGCGGTAAGGGCGGCGTCGGTGGCGACAGCACCAGCGGAACCGACGGCGCCAACGGCAACGGCGGCGCTGGCCCGGCCGGGGGCAAGGGCGGTAACGGCGGTAACGGCGGTAGCCCCGGTGGTGCCGGCGGCACCCGCGGAACCGGCGGAACCGGTGGAACCGGTGGTGCGGCGGGTGGTCCCGGCGCAATCAACGGCACCACTGGCGCCACTGGCGCCAACGGCACCAACGGCAAAGCCGGCTAAACGCCGAGAGATCGCGTATCGCGGCCGTCGGGTCCCTCACCGGACTCGGCGGCCGCGGTCGCGTTTGCGGCCTAACCGTTCACTCTGCGCTCACGTCGCACCCCCCTCGCGCTTTCCCGCCCTGAGCGCAGAGTCATCAACAACGTGGAGTGCCGCGGTAGGGGCTCAATCCGGTTGACATAATCCGGGCTGTCGCTCAGAGCGGGCATGGGGCTGCGCCCCGATGTGGGGAATGAAAATCGCGGGCCGGTGCGGGTGGGGTGCGTGGTTGCGTTCGTCGTGGTCCGGGTTGACGCTTAAGGGGTGTTTCGGCGACCCCGTCCCGCCTTGTTGCCGTCGAGTACGTCTCTAGAGCGTGGGGCTGGAGGGCATCCCTTTGCGGTTGTGCGAGGGATGTGGATTGTTGCCTGTGAGCACGCGAGTGAGACTTCTGTTTCATGTACGTCCTCCCCGAAACACGTTCCATCGCAGCAGATTTGAGCGGAAGGGGAATGAACTGCCATGGAAGTCATTCACCCGCGGTGCGCGGGAATCGACGTGTCGAAAAGGGACGCCAAAGTGTGTGTGCGCATCCAGGGCCGCGGGCGCAAAGCGACGTCGTCGACGGTGACCACCTGGACATCGATGACCGCCAGCATCATGGCACTGCGCGAGCATCTGATTGCCGAGAAGGTGACATGTGTGGTGATCGAGTCGACTGCGGCGTACTGGAAGCCGTTCTACTTTCTGCTCGACGACGTGTTGAACGTGATGCTGGTCAACGCCCGCCACGCCCGCAACGTGCCCGGCCGCAAGACCGATGTCTCCGATGCGGCCTGGCTGGCTGAACTGGGTGCTCATGGGCTGGTCCGCGCCTCGTTCGTGCCACCTGAACCGATCCGGGCGCTACGCGATCTGACCCGCGCCCGCACCACCATCGCCCAGGCCCGCACCAAAGAGATCGGGCGGCTGGAGACGCTGCTCGAAGACACCGGGATCAAACTGTCGACGGTGGCCTGCGAGATCATCGGAGTGTCGGGGCGCCTGATGCTCGAAGCGCTCATCGCTGGTCAACGCGACCCGGCCGTGCTGGCTGATCTGGCCAAAGGACAGTTGCGCAAGAAGATCCCTGCACTGACCGAGGCGCTGGCCGGACGGTTCAACGGCCACCACGCATTCATGGTGCGGTTCTACCTGGACCGTATCGACGCCCACGACGCCGACATCGCCCGCCTGGATGCGCGCATCGAGGAGCTGATCGTCCCCTTTCAGGCCGTTCGGGAGCTCCTCGTGAGCATCCCCGGTTTCTCCTACACCGTGGCCAACGTGTTCATCGCCGAGACCGGCGCCGACATGAGCGTGTTCCCCACCGCCAACCACCTAGCGTCCTGGGCAGGCGTCGCATCCGGCAGCAACGAATCAGCGGGCCGGGTCAAATCGGCGAAAACCCCACCCGGCAACCACCACCTCAAAGCCGCCCTCGGGGTAGCTGCCCTCTCCGCGTCGCGCAGCGCCAACACCTACTTCGGTATCCGTTACCGACGCATCGCCGGTAGCCGGCCGTCTCGGTCCGGGACCACAAAGTCGCGTCGCCAGTCCCTCGCCGGCCAGATCGCCATCGTTGCAATCGAACACAAGATGCTCACCTGCGCATGGCACATGATCGTCAACGGCACCTTCTACCAAGACCCTGGACCCGACTACTACACCCGACACCAGCCGGCAAAAGCCAAGGCCAGGGCCATCAAGCAACTCCAAGCCCTCGGATACAGCGTGACACTCCAACCCCGCACCGACGCTGCCTAACACCAGCGCAGAGACCGCTCACCAGCCTCTGGTCACCTTCTATTTTCGAGTGAGTGAGGCGGGCGCTAACCCACATGACCCCGGGCGGTGACGGATGTGGCGCCTGTTACGCGCGCGGGATCTCCGCGGCGATGGTGTTCATCAGCGCGGTATAGCGCTTGGCCTCCGGGTCCTGGCCCGGCTTGCCGCTGGAGATCAGGCCGGCCGAAAGCCCCCGCTCGGGGTCTGTCCAGATGGCGCAGTTGACCAGGCCCAAATGCCCGAACGCGGCGGGCGCGCCGCGGCCGAACGGCCCGAACCGCTTGGACCCCAACATGTAGCCGGTGCCCCAGCGCAGCGGCGCCAGCCCGGTCGCGACATCCGGCCGCAGCCTGCGGCACTGGGCCGTCGCGCCCCGCAAAGTCTCCGGCGACAGCACCCGCACTCCGTCGAGTTCGCCTCCGCGACGCCAGATCTCGGCGAACCGCGACAGCTCGAACGCGGTGGAGATGGTGTTCGACGACGGCACCACCGTGGTCAGGAAGAACGGGCTGTTGGTGACCGGGATGATCTCGTGGACCGACCCGCCGATCGCTTTTCGGAACACCGCGACACCCGCGCCGGTTGGCTGCTTGCCAGTGGCATGACTGGGGGCTACCAGCGGAATATCTTGTGGGGCAACGCCATAGTTGGTCCACCGGAAGCCCAGTGGGTCCAGGATCTCGGTGGCCAGCACATCCCGGATGTCCTTGCCGGTGGCCGCCCGCACGATCTCCCGCGTCAGCGGTCCCCAGGTCAGGGCGTGGTACATGTGCATCAGCCCGGGCGGGTACACCAGCCGCAGATTGGCCAGCTGCGCCTGGGCGTACTCCGGGTCGTCGGCGCGATTGAGGTCGGGCTTGGGTCCGGTGGCAAACGGCACCCCGGCGCTGTGCGTCATCACGTGCCGAATGGTGGTGCGGTGCTTGCCATGTCGGCCGTAGTCGGGCAGATAGTCGCTGACGCGATCATCCAGGCAGAAGGCGCCGCGCTCGGCCAGCATGTGCATGACGGTGCTGGTGATGGCCTTGGCGGTCGAGTAGACACAGAACGGGGTGTCCACGCTCACCGGGACCAGCTCGGCGTCCTCGGGATCTTCGGGACCGTTGCCCCAGCCGTGCCCGATCGCCCGGTTGAGCACCACGCGACCGTTGTGGCGCAGGCACAACTGGATGGCCGGGTGCAGGCCGGCGGAATACCAGTGCCGGGCGGCCTGCCAGATCCGTTCCACGGCCGCCGGGTCGATACCGGAGTGGTCCTCGTCGCCGATCACGGTCACGGCGTCGAGGTCGGCGGGGACACGGATGGTGCCGTCAGGAGTCATGCCCGCCAGGTTACGTGCGAGGCCCGGCGGGCCTCAGACGGCGCGGCCCCGGCCGAAATAGAGCTCCTGGGTCGCCACGCAGACCAGCTGCCCCGCCCGGTTGTACATCGTCGAGGTCGTCAGACCCCGCCCGGCGATACCGCTGGGCGTGAACTGATCCGACAGCACCCAGTCCGACAGGTCGACGGGGCGCTGGAACCACAGCGCATGGTCGATCAGCGCGTTGAAGGTGCTGGCCTGGTTGGTGCGCCGCATCGCCAGCGCGGCCTCCACCATGGTGGTGCCGGACAGGTAGGTCAGCAGGGCACTGTGCATCGCCGGATCGGCGGGCACCGCCTCGGCGGGTTTCCACCACAACCGCAACCGCGGCGACGGTTCGGCACGCTCCATGGCGATCCGCGGCGGTGCGTCCACGTAGCGCAGGTCGAAGGGGTGCGGCTGGACCCAGTAGCCACCGAGTTCCTCAGCGTAGGCGGCCAATTGTTCCTGCGACGACGGCAGCGAATCCGGGTCGGGGACATCCGGTATCGGCTGCTGGTATTCCGGTGCGTCGACCGCGGTGGTGAACGACGACAGTACTTCCAGCAGGATCTGGCCGTCCTGGCGGGCGGTGACCTGGCGCGTCGACAGCGTGCCGCCGTCGCGGGCCACCTCCACATGCAGGTCCACCGGGCGGCGGGCATCCCCGGCGCGCAGGTAGTAGACGTGCACGCTGTGCGGCACCCGTCCCGGCGCGGTGCGGCTGGCCGCGATCAGCGCCTGGCCGGCGATATGTCCGCCGACGATGTGGTGGATCCGATTGTCCAGCTGGGTGGCCACGAAGTGCTCGTCATCGACGCGGTCGACGTCGAGGGTGGCGATGATGTCGGCCAGCGCCGGCTGGCGGTGCGGAACGTCGTCGCTCACCCGTGCGCACCCATCTCCATCAGGTACACACCCGCGCCGATCAGCACCACGCCACCGGCCATCACCGGCGTGAACGGATCGTCGAACAAGAACCGGGCCAGCACCGCGGTCAACGCCACTCCGACACCCGACCAGACCCCGTAGGCCACTCCGACCGGAATACCGCGCTTGAGCACCATCGCCAGCAAAACGAAGGACACCACATAACCGACAGCCACCGGGATCACCCACTGCCATCGAGCGAAGCCGTCGGAGGCGCGCATCGACAGCGTTCCGGCGACCTCGAAACTGATCGCCCCGAACAGGAAGAGCCAGGCCGTCACTCGCCGGTGAACTCCGGCTTGCGTTTGCCCATGATCGCGCCGATGCCTTCCATCAGGTCCTTGGACGCCAAGAAGGCCGAGTTCCATGCCGCCACATAGCGCAAGCTGGCCGCCACCCGGTCGGTGCGCTGCTCGTCGAGCACATCCTTGACCCCGGCTACGGTCAGCGGCGGGTTGGCGGCGATCTCGGTCGCGGTGGCGTGGGCGGCGGCCAGGCAGGCCTCCGCGTCGGCATAGACGTCGTTGACCAGGCCGATCTTCTCTGCCCGGGCGGCGTCGATGTCCTTGCCGGTCAGCGCGAGTTCACGCAGGTGACCGTCGGACAGGATCAGCGGAAGCCGGGCCAGGCTGCCCACATCGGCGACGATGGCCAGCTTGACCTCGCGCACGCTGAACTTGGCGTCGGCCGCGGCGTAGCGGATGTCGACCGCCGAGATCAGGTCGACCCCGCCGCCGATGCACCAGCCCTGGATCGCGGCGATGGTCGGGGTGCGGCAGTCGGCCACCGCGGTGATCGCACCCTGCATGCGCTGCAGCTCGCGGTGGAAGTCCGCCCGCGGCCGGGCCAGCGCCCCCTCGGCCAGCATCGGTGTCATGGTGCCGCTCATCGCGGCCAGATCCAGCCCGTAGCTGAAGTTCTTGCCGGAGCCGGTCAGCACGATCGCCCGCACGTCACGGTCGGCGTCCAACTCGGCGAAGACCCCCGGGAGCTCCGCCCAGAACGCCGGGCCCATCGCATTGCCCTTGCCCGGCCCGATCAGTGTGACCTGGGCAACGTGGTCTTTGATCTCGACGGTGAGGGATTCATAGGTCTCGGCCATACTCCAGACCGTAGCGTGGAACCATGGCCTCCGATCTGCGACCCGGTCCCGACGCACCCCCTGCCGACGAGTTGGCCGGCGCCGAAGCCGCCCTGGGGGTGTTGGCGCAGGTGCTGCATCACATCAGCAGCGACGAATTGACCAATCCGACGCCGTGCTCGGAATTCGACGTCGCAGCGCTGACCGAGCATCTGCTGAACTCCATCCGCGTGCTGGGTGGCGCGGCTGGCGCTGTGTTTGCCGACCATGACACCGCTGAGTCGCCGGAACGCCAAGTCATCGCCGCGGCCCGGCCGGCTTTGGATGCCTGGCACGCGCGTGGCCTGCAGGGCAGCGTCGCGATCGGCCCCAACGAGCTGCCTGCGACGATGGTGGTGGGCATTCTGTCGCTCGAATTCCTGGTGCATGCGTGGGACTACGCGACGGCGACCGGCCGCCCGGTGCAGGTGGCCGAACCGCTGGCCGAGTACGTGTTGAGCCTGGCGCACGTGATCATCACCCCGGCGGGCCGGGTGCGGGCGGGGTTCGATGACCCGGTCGACGTCCCCGATTCGGCGTCTAGCCTGCAGAAGCTGATCGCCTTTACCGGACGGTCATAGCCTCGCAACCTGCTGTCCAGTCCAGCGTCGTTCAAGGTGCCTAGCGTGGGTAGGACATGGACATTGCCGGATGGTTATGGGCATTGACGATCGTCGGCCTACTAGGGCTCCTGGCGTTCGACTTCTTCATGCATGTCCGCAAGGCACACATTCCGACGTTGAAGGAATCCGCGCTCTGGTCCGCCGGCTACGTCGGTGTCGCCGTGCTCTTCGGGGTTGGGGTGTTTGTCTTCGGTGGAGTTGATCCGGGCTCGGAGTATTTCGCCGGCTACGTCACTGAGAAGGCGCTTTCGGTCGACAACCTGTTCGTATTCCTGGTCATCATGGCCAGCTTCCGAGTGCCGCGCGCCGACCAGCAGAAGGTCCTGCTGTTCGGGATTGTGATGGCGTTGGCCGCCCGCACCGGCTTCATCTTGCTCGGCGCGGCGCTGATCAACCGTTTCGCCTGGGTCTTCTACTTCTTCGGCCTGCTCCTGCTGCTGGCGGCGGGCAACATGCTCAGGTCGGGCAGCGCAGAGGAGGCTCACCGAGCTCCCGATGTCATCGTCGGGCTGGTGAAGAAGGTGGTGCACACCAGCGAGCGTTATGACGGCGACCGGCTGTTCACCCGCATCGACGGGCGCTGGGCGATCACCCCGATGGTGTTGGTGATGCTGGCGATCGCCGGCACCGATGTGCTCTTCGCGCTCGACTCGATCCCGGCGATCTTCGGCCTGACCCAGAACAGCTATCTCGTGTTCACCGCGACGGCCTTCTCCCTGCTGGGCCTGCGGCAGCTCTACTTCCTGATCGACGGCCTGTTGGACCGGTTGGTGTACCTGTCCTACGGACTGGCGGTGATCCTCGGGTTCATCGGCGTGAAGCTGATCATGCACGCGATGCACGAACAGGGCGCCGGCGGCATCGAGATCGGCACCGGACCGTCGCTGCTGGTGATCGTCGGTGTGCTCACGGGCACCGTCATCGCCTCGCTGCGCCACCGCCGGAAAGCACCGGACGCAACCCGGAGCGACACCGATCCCGGACTGGTGCTGCGCCGTTGACGGCGTAGCGGGTCGGCTTACCGGCGGTCGCCTTCGGTGTCGTCGAAGAACCGCCATTGGCCGTCGAGATCGACCTCCATCCGCCACCCCAGCTCGGTGTTGTCGGCTTTGACGTCGACGAACCAGGCGTGCGCGTCTTCGGCACTGGCGATGTCTTTGGTGTCCACGACTTCGCCCTGTGGGTTCAGTACTCGGTAGGTAGACATGCCCTAGGGGGTTCCCGCCGGCCGGCATGGCGAATCGTGGCGATCCGCCTCAATCACGCTTAGGGCGTGGCGCTAGACCCGCTCGAGATAGAAGTAGAAGTACCGCCCGTTGTCCAGCACTCCCGCTTTGCCGTTCATGATGCCCAGCACGGTGTTGTCGTCGACCCGCTTGAAGTGGTCATGGGTGGGCTGACCGTCGTAGACCATGGTCGCCACCACCTCGCCGCGGAACTCCTCGGCCCACAGGCTCGCCTCGCCCTTGCCGAGTTGGGTGTTGGAGAACTTGTTGCCGTCCTCGTCCAGGCACACCAGCGGCTGCACGTCGGTGATCGAGTTGAACGTCTTGCCGAACCAGCGGGCCTTTTCCAACAGGCCGTTCATCTTGTGGCCGGTGACGAACTCCCCGCCGCGCCACTCGCCGATCATCTGCTCGACGGTGGCCGGTGGCAGCGTCGCCCAGAACTCGTCGATCTCGGCGTCGGGGATCTCCCCGGTGCGCTCCTTGAGCGCATTGAAAGTCTTGCGGGCCAGCTCGTCATTCATGGCGGTCATCGTCTCAGGCGGCCTTGTTCACGGCCCGCTTGAGGCCGAACAGCAGGCCCTGGGCCAGCACCGCGGCGACGCCGGGCAGCCGGTTGTCGGCGCTGACGGTGTAGCTGATCTCCGTGCCGGATCCGGTCGACCGCAGTGCCACGTTGCCGACGTAGTTGCGGAACGGGATGCCCGAGACGCCCCGGTAGCTCAGCCGCTGATCCGGCTCGAACGCGATGATCTCCTCCACCAGCGGCGCCATGCCCGGCACCGCCTGGATGCGACGCTGGGCGCCGACGCCGTTGGGCTCGGGTGTGCCCGGCCGGATCACGGTGATCTTCAGTCCGGGGGCCCAGCTGGACATGCCCTCGTAGTCGGAGAGCACCGCCCACACCTGAGCGGTGGATGCGGCGACGGTGGCGGTCGCGGTCGCGTGCATTTCGTTCCTCCTCAGCGGTACGTCTGTGCGAACCGTAACAGCGCGTCGTTCTCCTCCGGCGCGCCGATGGTCACCCGGACTCCGTCTTGCCCGTAGGGGCGGACGACGATGCGGGCCGCCGCGGCAGCGGCTACGAAGTCGGCGGTGCGCTCGGCCAGCGGCAGCCACACGAAGTTGGACTGCGAATCCGGCAGCTCGAACCCGGCTTCGCGCAGCGCTGCTGACACCCGGGCCCGCTCGGCGACCACCGCGTCGGTGCGCGCCATCAGCTCTTCGGCGGCGTCCAGGGAGGCGATCCCGGCGACCTGCGCCACGCTGGACACCGTGAACGGCACGTAGACCTTGCCCAGTGCGGTGATGATCTCCGGATCGCCGACCGCGTAGCCCAGACGCAGACCGGCCAACCCGTACGCTTTTGAAAACGTGCGCAGCACAACCACATTCGCGTGGCGGCGCACGAGTCCCAGGCTGTCGGGGAGCAGGCCGTCGCGGATGTACTCCACGTAGGCCTCGTCGATGGCGATCAGAATGTGCGGTGGCACCGCGGCGACGAACCGTTCCAGCGCGTCGGGGTCGACGACGGTGGAGGTCGGATTGTTCGGGTTGCAGACGAAGATCAGCCGGGTGCGCTCGGTGATGGCGGCCAGCATCGCGTCCAGGTCGTAGGTGTGCTCGCGCAGCGGCACCTGCACCGGAACGGCGCCGGCGGTGCGTACCTGAAGCGGGTAGATCTCGAAGCTGCGCCACCCGAACACCACCTCGTCGCCGGCGCCGGCACTGATCTGGATGAGCTGCTGGCACAGGCTCACCGATCCGCAGCCGGCCGCCACGTGCTCTCGGCCGAACCCGACATGCTCGGCCAGCCGGTCGCGCAGCGCGGCGTAGCCGTTGTCCGGGTAGCGGTTGGTGGTGGCCAGGGCAGCTTCGACGGCTTTGGCCACGCTGGGCAGCGGGGGGAACACCGTCTCGTTGCTGGCGAGTTTGATCGATCCGGGGACCGTCTTACCTTCGACGTAGGCTGGCAGCGCGGCGATCTCCGGGCGCAGTCGGGCGGTCACGGACCACAGCATATGTGTGTCGTCGGCGGCTTACTTCCCCGCACTCACCCCGCGGTTTCAGAACTGGGGGAGTGATCCGGTACCCTCAACGAGTTCGAGGAGGCGTGCCAGAGCGGCCGAATGGGACTCACTGCTAATGAGTTGTCCCCTTTACGGGGGACCGGAGGTTCAAATCCTCTCGCCTCCGCAACGGCCGGGCTTGCTCGACCGACAACTGAAGACAGGCGCCCGTAGCTCAACGGATAGAGCATCTGACTACGGATCAGAAGGTTGGGGGTTCGAATCCCTTCGGGCGCACATTTTTCATCGGTGACAGATTGCCCCGGCTTTTGCCGGGGTTTTTCTGTTTCATGGGCCGGGTGTGGCTCGGCGTGGCCGCTCCGGACCCCAAATTCTTTGAATTAGGTTAGCCTTACCTTCTGTCGGGATGTAGTCGTGTTCCGGATCATCGCGGGAGGTTATGGGTTGTGGCTGCGCGCATTGGGTTGGGTGATCTCGAACGCACGGTCATGGAGTGCCTGTGGTCGGCGTCGGGGGCGTTGACCGTCCGCGAGGTCCACGCGTCGGTGGCGGTGAAGCGAAACCTGGCCTACACCACGATCATGACTGTGCTGCAACGACTTGCGAAGAAGAACCTGGTGGTCCAGCGGCGTGACAATCGCGCCCACCGGTATGTACCGACGCAGGGCCGTGCCGAGTTGGTCGCCGAACTGATGTCGTATGCGCTCGATCAGGTCGCCGACTCCGGCGGGCGCGAGGCCGCGTTGGTTCACTTTGTCGAACGCGTCGGCGCCGACGAAGCCACCGCGCTCAGGCGAGCGTTGACTGAACTCGATGGCGCCTGACGAACCGGGGCCACGCCTCGTCGGCTAGGAGTGCCCGCTTTGTTTATCGCTGCGCCGCGCGGAGGCGTTCGGTGCGAACCATGCCCTCTTGGCCTGCCAGGACCGCGCCAGACCATAGGCGAAGATCGACACCGAGAGACAGACGCAGGCCCAGATCGCCGGGCCGGCGTCGCGGCCGATACAGATCGAGATGATCCCGGCCAGGCAGGCCCCCATCGCGAAAGTCATTGCCGCCAGGTACAGCACGAGCGTCGTCCGGGCCCGGTGGTCGTGCCGCAGCGACAACATCAGCCGAGCGACGTAACCGGTCAGGTACAGCAACACCGCGCTGCCGGTCACCTCGAAGGCGGTCACCCAGTGATCCCCGGACAGCGTGGCGAACAGGTCTGGCTCGAAGCCCCGGTCGGTTTTGAAGAACGCCACCAGCATCACCGTCATGCACAAGCCCACCGGTACCAGGAGGTGCTTGCGCATGATCGGCCCCACGTGTGCGGGATCGGCGAGCCGCACCAGCATGTGGTAGATGTTTCCGATCACCCCGGCGAACAGGCACAGCAGCCCGAGTGCCTGCTGGGCGTTCCACCGCCCCAGCAGGGCGTAGAGGGTCGGCCCCAGCTCGGCGCCCGCCCAGGGTGTCAGCAAGAGCAGGGCAAGGCCCTCCATCGCGATGGCAAAGGTGGCGCCGGCCTCCCAGCGTGACCACCAGGTGTCGCGACGAACCCACAGGCAGTAGATGACCATCGCTACGGTGGCCAGGATGAACGCAGGTGTCATTGCGCGCCGATCACCGACTCGTCGCCGTTGGCGGTGAACCAGGCGCTCTTGGCTTGCCAGGATCGCGCGGACCCGTAGGCGAACGTGCCCACCGCCAAGCAGATGCAGAGCCAGATCCCGGGGCTGGCGTTGTCACCGTCGACCCACGTCGAACCGACCACGATCAGGCATGCCGCCGTGGCGAATGCCATCGAGACCAGGTAGAGGTCGATGGTGGGCTTGGCGCGCGGATCGTGCCGCAGCGTCAGCATCAGCCGGGTGACATAGGCGCTCAGGTAGACCACCAGCGCACAGCCGACCACCTGGTACAGCTCCATCCAGGCGTCGGTCCTGGGTGCGGCGAACACATCAGGCTGGTAGTCCTGGTCGGAGCGCAGGTAGGCCGGCACCATCACGGCGATGCCCAACCATATCGGGATCATCAGCTGGCGGCGCATGATGAACCGCACTTGATCGGGGTCGGCCAGGCGCACCAGCATGTGATAGATGTTCGCCGTGACGGCCACGATCAGGCACAGGTGGCCGATCAGCTGTTGAACGTTCCACACCCCGAGGCCGTTGTGCAGCACCGGGCCGATCTTGGCTCCGGCCCATGGCGACATCAGTAGCAGCGCACCGGCTTCCAGCGCCAACGCAAAGGTGGCGGCGTTCTCCCAGCGCGTCCACCAGGTGTCGCGGCGAACCCAGAGGCTATAGGCGACGACTGCCAATGTGGTGACAATGATTCCGGACGTCATCGGGTGCCCTCACGACAGGGCTTGTGGAGGATTCTGCTGCGCAACCGGACGGTCACTGCTGGTGAACCACGCGGCTTTGGCCTGCCAGGAACGGGCCGAACCGTAGGCGAAGATCGCCACGGATATACATGCGCACAGCCAAATCAGCGGGCTGACATCGGCTTTGGACCAAGCATTGCTCAACAGCGCCATGATGGCCGCCACCGCGAAGGCCGTGGAGGCCGTGTAGAGCTCGACGGTCTCTTTGGCGCGTGGATCGGATCGCAGCATCGATAGCACCCGCGTCGCGTAGCCGGACAGGTAGATCAGCATCAGGGACAGCAGCACCCAGTATGCGCGCGCCCAGGCGCCGCCGCCCCCAAGCGATGAGAAACCGTCTGGCCGATAGCCGGCGTCGGCGACGAGGAACACTGCCACCATCGCCACCACGCCGGCCTGTAGGGGGAACTGCACGTGCAGGCGGAACAGCGGGCGGAATTGGTCGAAGTCGGCCAGGCGGGCCAGCACGTGGTAGATGTTGGCCGCGATGGCGACGACGAAGCAGATGTGACCGGCCAGCTGCTGGATGTTCCATATCCGGGTGACGTGGTGCAGCGCCGGGCCAAGGGCTTCGGCTGCCCATGGCGACATCAGTACGAGCGCGAGCGTCTCCAATGCGATCGCCAGGGTGATACCGATCTCCCACCGCGACCACCACGTATCACGGCGTACCCACAGGGTGTATAGCGCCACCGCCACGGTGGCACCAATTAACGCCGACGTCATGCGTCGACGGTACTTCCTGGCGGTCCGGTTAGACGGGCGGTTTGTCCAGATCCGCCTTCAGATCACCCAGCCGCAGCGGCCGCGCTGAGGACTCCAGGTATTCGGCGACGGCGTCGTGCTCGATCAATCCGAACCGTACCTGCAGGTCGACGGGGTTGAGGCCGAAGTACCTGGCGACTCGGATCAGATTGTCCGCGCTGATCAGACGGCCCTCATGGGCCGCCTTGTAATAGGCGGACTTGCGATAGCCGAATGCCTCGTAGACCTCGGTCGCTCCTAGCGGCCTGCCCACGAGGTAGGGCAACACGACGGTTGGGTCTTTGTGACGATCGTCCACAGCAATACACCTTAGCTCGTCTTCGTGGACCGCACAAGTGTTTCAGAAACTCGGCGGAGTGTAATCAGTACTAAAACCGACTGGGAGTAAGCAATTCAAGCATTGCACGGGCTGCAATCCTGGTTCCGAGCGGGATAGCGGAAAGGTCGACCATATAGTCCGGCGAGTGCGGTGTATAGGGGAACAATTGGCCCTTTTCCGCGGACTTCGCGTACACCTGTGGATCGGCCACGCCGACCAGCAGATATGCCAGCGGTACATCGACGTGCGGTCCCTTGAGCAGGTGGCAATCCTCTGAGCCGGTCAGCGCGGGAAGCTGACGCACGACGTTGTCCGGGCCGAGCAGATCACCCAGCGCGGTTGCCACCCGGTCGGTCAGCGCGGTGTCGTTGACCAGTGGGGTGGCGCCACCGGCCATGGTGATCTCCGGCAGCCGGTCTTCGGGCATGCCGTAGCTGCGTGCGATGCCCGTGCAGATCGCCCGAATACGGGCCAGCATCGTTTCGCGTACCTCGGGGTTGAACCAGCGCAGATTGACTTTGAGCAGTGCCCGGTCCGGGATGACGTTGTAGGTACTGCCGGCCTGAACCGAGCCGACAGTCAGCACCGCCGTCTCGCTGGGGGCGACGGCCCGGCTGACGATGCTTTGGAACTGCACGACCGCCTGCGCCGCCATGAGCACCGGGTCGAGGGCCAGCTGGGGCATCGACCCATGCCCGCCAACGCCGTGGAACACGATGTCGAGCTGATCGGTACCGGCCATTCGTTCTCCGCCGACCGCGGCGACCATGCCGACCGGTACCGGCGCGGTGTGCAGCGCCAGGAAAGCGTCCGGTCGGGGGGCGACGTCATAGAGGCCCGCGTCGATCATGGCTTGGGCGCCGGTGATCAGTTCCTCCGCGGGCTGTCCGATCAGCACCGCGGTGCCCGCCCAGGAGTCGGTGGTCTCGGCGAGCACCTTGGCCAACCCCAACATCCAGGTCACGTGCGCGTCGTGCCCGCACATGTGCCCCAGTGCCGGGTTGCTGCTGGCGTAGTCCAGGCCGGTGGTCTCGGGGACTGCCAGCGCGTCCATGTCGGCCCGGTACATCACCACTGGGCCGGGGCCGTTGGCCAGCACCGACACCACGCCGGTGCGACCGATCCCGGTGGTCACCGTGAAGCCGAGGTTGCCCAGTGCCTGCGCGGCGGTGCGCGCGGTGCGCACTTCCTGAAAGCCCAACTCGGGGTTGCGGTGCAGGTCTTTGAAGATGTCGACCAGACGCCGTGTGTCGGCCTCAACGATCCTGTCGATGTCGTCGATACGCTCCGTCATTTCGCGCTCGCCATCCAGGTCTGGGCCCGGTCGAAGAGCCAGACGGCGGCCTCGTGCAACTGATCGCCCACTTCCTTCTGGGCCATGCCTGCCGACGCCCGTGCCAGGGTGCCCTCGATCACGATGGCCAGCTTGAAGGCGGCCATCACCGTGTACCACCCGATGTGCGTCAGATCGCGAGAGCTGCCCGCGGCGTAGCGCTGCACCAGGTCATCGGGGGAGGCCAGCCCGTCCATGCCGGTCAGCGTGTGGCTGAACACGCTGGACCCGTCATCCTGGCGCCAGGTGGCCAGCAGCCAGCCCAGGTCCAACAGTGGGTCCCCGATGGTCGACATCTCCCAGTCCACGATGGCCGCCACCTCCGGGCCGGTGGGGGAGAACATCACGTTGGCCGCGTGATAGTCACCGTGCAGGATCCCCGGCTGCCAGGATGTCGGCACATTGCGCTGCAGCCAGTCGGCGACGTCGTCGAGTCCGGGCAGGTCGGGCCCGGGGTAGTTCTCGAACTGCCGGTAGGAGTCCAGCTCGGAAAGCCACCGCGGCACTTGGCGTTCCAGGAAGCCGTCGGGTTTGCCGTAGTCCGCCAATCCCACCGCGACATGGTCGACAGCACCGAGCTTCGCCAGCGCGTCGGCCATCGACAGTCCCATGCCGTACCGGACCGTCGGGTCGCCGGCGTGCAGCGCGGGCAGTTCCCCACTCGCGTTGAACCCGTCGACCGGCTCCATCAGGTAGAACACCGCGTCACCGAGCACCGCTGGGTTGTCGCAGACCGCGATCAATCCCGGATGCGGCACATCGGTGCCGGCCAACGCGGCCAGCAGCCGGGTCTCCCGCAGCATCACCGCGTTGCTGCGCGGTCGCAGATGCCGTGGGCCGCGCCGCAACACGTAGCTGCGACCGGATCGGGTGAACTGCAGCATGACGTTCTGGGTGCCGCCGGACAGCTCGGTGACGTTTTCCAGCGGGCCCTCGCCCAGGCCCTGGGCGGACATCCAGTCCGCGACCGCTTCGAGGTTCACGGGGGGAAACCTAACCCGTCAGCCCGCAGCGATTCGGTGATTTCGCGGGCCCCGTTTCCAGCGGCGTCAGCTATTGGGCCGGACCTGCTGGGAGATCGTCTGCACCCGGATCGAGTCCTCGCCGAACAGGAAGGTGTCCACTCCGTCGACGCTGAAACCCGCTGCCTCCAGCGTCCATTCCAGCAGCAGCACGTTGCCGCTGTAGGTCTGCGACTTGATCTCGAAGTTCGCGTCGGCCAGCGCGGCGGACAGCTGGCTGAACGCGGCCCGGATGCCGCTGCTGCCCCGCGCTACGCCGGCGGCGGTGATCAGCTCCGATTCGTCGGTGTAATCGACGAGCAGCTCGTCGACGTCGCGGGCGAGCAGAGCCTGGAGATGGTGGTCGAAGATTTCCTGCGGTGAGCGTGCCATGCGATGAACATATCGGCGCGACCGACATACTGGAACGTGATGTCTGCGCCACGGGGATCGGTCGAACGCGTCGTGATGTCGCGCGCCGACGGCAAGCCCATCACGGTGCTGGTGGTCGACGACGAGTCGGTGCTGGCCGAGATGGTGTCGATGGCGCTGCGCTACGAGGGCTGGACCACCGCGACGGCGGGGGATGGCGCCTCGGCGATCGCCGCCGCCAAGGCCGAACGCCCCGACGTGGTGGTGCTCGACGTGATGCTTCCCGACATGAGCGGACTCGACGTCCTGCCCAAGCTGCGCGAGATCAACCCGCGGCTGCCGGTGCTGTTCTTGACCGCCAAGGACGGCCTCGAGGACCGCATTGCGGGGTTGACCGCTGGCGGCGACGACTACGTCACCAAGCCGTTCAGCATCGAAGAAGTGGTGTTGCGGCTGCGAGCGCTGTTGCGCCGCACCGGGGTGAGCACCGCCGAGGCCGGGGCCCAGATCGTGGTCGGTGACCTGGTGCTCGACGAGGATTCCCATGAGGTGACCCGGGGCGGTGATCCGATCACGTTGACGTCCACCGAATTCGAGCTGCTGCGTTACCTGATGCACAACGCCAAGCGGGTGCTGTCCAAAGCGCAGATCCTGGACCGGGTGTGGGACTACGACTTCGGCGGCCGAGCCAACATCGTCGAGCTCTACATCTCCTATCTGCGTAAGAAGATCGACAACGGCCGACCGCCGATGATCCACACGCTGCGCGGTGCGGGCTATGTGCTCAAGCCGGCTGTGTAAATCGCGGCAAGCCGGCCTGTGGCGCACCTGGTCGCTGCGGGCGCGGCTGCTGGCCGGTCAGATCGTGCTGCTCACCGTGGCCTGCCTGGGTATCGGCGCGGTGACGGAACTGGCCCTCTACCAGTATCTGGTCGGCCAACTCGACCACCAGCTCTCCGACGCCTCGCGCCGCTCCGCGCGGCTGCACGGCCAGCCCCTGCCGCCGCCCGGACATCGGCATCACCGACCGCGCCCGGGGCCCGGCCCGGACTTCCTGGACGCCCCCGGCCAGCCGGCCGGCATGGTCGGTGCCGTGATGGAAAGCGGGAGTACTCCCGGGTCTGGTCAAGACGTCGAGGCGGGCTATCTGAGCATCTCGGGTCAGCGGGAGGAGCTGAGTCCTTCCGCCACGACGCGATTGACCGATGTGTCGGCCGGCGAACCCCCGGTGACGCGGCGCCTCGACGGCGTGGGCCGCTACCGGGTGGTCGCGACCACCGCTCGACGTGGTGACGACGTGATCGTCACCGGGCTGCCGCTGGCCGCGGTGGACGACACCATGGTCCGGGTGCTGCTGATCTTCGGGCTGGTCACCCTGGTCGCCGTGGCCGCGGTGGCCACCGCCGGCAGTGTGGTGATCCGGCGAGCACTGACCCCGCTGCGGCGCGTCGCGCAGACCGCCGGCGAAGTCGCCGGCCTGCCGTTGGACCGCGGTGAGGCGACGCTGCCGGTGCGCGTCGCCGAATCCGACGCCAATCCCCGCACCGAGGTGGGACAACTGGGCGCGGCGGTCAACCGGATGCTCGACCACATCGCTGCCGCGCTGTCGACCCGCCAGGACAGTGAGACCCGGGTGCGCCAGTTCGTCGCCGACGCCAGTCATGAGTTACGCACGCCGCTGACTGCGATCCGCGGTTACACCGAATTGGCGCAACGAATTCCGGTATCAGACGGAGCGGACTCGCAAGCGTTGGCGCATGCGTTGAGCCGGGTGCAGTCCGAGACCGAGCGGATGACCCGACTGGTCGAAGACCTGCTGCTGTTGGCCCGGTTGGACTCCGGCCGTCCGCTGGAGCACGAACCGGTGGACCTGTCCCGAATGGCGGTCGACACGGTCAGCGATGCCCACGTGGGAGGACCGGACCATCAGTGGCAACTCGATCTGCCCGACGAGCCGGTGACGGTGCCCGGTGACGCCGCCCGATTGCATCAGGTGGTGGCCAACCTGCTCACCAACGCCCGCGTCCACACCGGTCCGGGAACCGTGGTGACCCTTCGGCTGGGTGTCGACGGAGATGACGCCGTGCTGAGCGTCACCGACGACGGCCCGGGAATCCCCGCGGAGTTCCTGCCGGAGATCTTCCAGCGATTCGCCCGCGGCGACACCTCCCGGTCGCGCAAGGGCGGCAGCACCGGTCTCGGGCTGGCGATCGCCTCGGCGGTGGTCCGGGCCCACCGGGGCACCATCACCGTCAGCAGCGAACCCGGCCGGACCGCGTTCACCGTGCGTCTGCCCCGGGGTTTGCTCCCGCCGCCCCGCGGGTAGGCGACCCAGATGAATCCCGAACTGCCACCCGAACCGGGCCGGCCGGAAGAGCCGCCACACCGGCGTGTTCCCGAAGAGCCGCCGGAACGACTGGTGCCCGCGGAACCGCCGGAACGACTCGCTCCTGCCGAGGTGCCCGAACGGCTGGTTCCCGAAGACCCGCCGGCCCCGCCCGACGACTCACCGGAGAAGTGATCTGATGCGTGCTGAAGAAGGCGACGAATCCATTCGCGACTACGCCCACGAGGCCCGCGAGACCCGCGACCGGGTCGCCCGCCCGTCGTGGCCCACGCGACTGCGCCACGCATTGACCTCGTTGCGTCGGCGCCACTGACGCGACAACCGCACCGCGGCACGGCGTCGATGGCAAGCTGGACGCCATGGAGAACCAGCCGGTGAGTGCAACGATCGAAGCCGCCCACGCCGCGCACCTCAAGGCGCTGCCCTTCGGCGACACAACGGATTTCGCCGACGCAGACCGCGGCTTCATCGCCGCACTGACACCGTGCGTCATCACCGCCGCCGACGGCCAAGTGGTCTGGGACAACGACAGCTACGACTTCCTCGCCGGTGACCCGCCGACCTCGGTGCACCCGTCGCTGTGGCGCCAATCGCAGCTGGCCGCCAAGCAGGGTCTCTATGAAGTGGTCGAGGGCATCTACCAGGTGCGCGGCTTCGACATCTCCAACATCACCTTCGTCGAAGGCGACTCCGGGGTCATCGTCATCGATCCGCTGATCTCCACCGAGGTCGCCGCCGCCGCACTGAAGCTCTACCGGGAGCACCGCGGCGGGGACCGCCCCGTCACCGCGGTCATTTACACCCACAGTCACGCCGACCATTTCGGCGGCGTGCTGGGCGTGACGTCGCAGGCCGACGTTGACGCCGGGCGGGTGGCCGTGCTCGCCCCCGAGGGCTTCATCGAGCACGTGGTGGCCGAGAACGTCTACGCCGGCACCGCGATGCTGCGCCGGGCCGGCTACATGTACGGCACCGTGCTGTCCCGCGGCCCGCGCGGGCAGGTCGGCTGCGGCCTGGGGCAGAACACCTCGACCGGGGAGGTGTCGGTCATCGTCCCCACCGTCACCATCTCCCAGACCGGCGAGTCCCATGTCATCGATGGCGTACAGATCGAGTTCCAGATGGCGCCGGGCACCGAGGCGCCGGCCGAAATGCATTTCTACTTCCCGCAATTCCGGGCGTTGTGCATGGCCGAGAACGCCACCCACAACCAGCACAATCTGCTGACACTGCGCGGCGCGCTGGTTCGTGATCCGCGGGCCTGGGCGGGTTACCTCACCGAGGCCATCGACACCTTCGCCGGGCGGGCCGACGTCGTCTTCGCCTCGCACCACTGGCCGACGTGGGGCACCGAGCGGATCGCGCAGTACCTGGGGCTGCAGCGCGATCTGTACGCCTACCTGCACGACCAGACGCTGCGGCTGCTCAACCGCGGCTTCACCGGAGTCGAGATCGCCGAACAGTTCCAGCTGCCGCCCGCGCTGGAAAACGCCTGGCACGCCCGCGGCTACTACGGCTCGGTGAGCCACAACGTCAAAGCCGTCTACCAGCGGTATCTGGGCTGGTTCGACGGCAACCCGGCCCGGTTGTGGCCGCACCCGCCCGAGGCCCTGGGACCCCGCTACACGGCGGCGCTGGGCGGAGTGGACCGCGTTGTCGAACTGGCCGAGGCAGCCTTCAATGACGGTGATTTCCGCTGGGCAGCAACCCTGCTCGACCATGCGATGTTCACCGACGCCGACCACGCGGGGGCACGCAGGCTCTACGCCGACACGCTGGAACAACTGGCTTACGGCGCGGAGAACGCGACCTGGCGCAACTTCTTCCTCTCCGGCGCCACCGAACTGCGCACCGGCAACTTCGGCACGGTCGGTCAGGTCACCTCGGTGGCACTGATCTCGCAACTGAGCCCCGAGCAGCTCTTCGAGAGTCTGGCGATCCGGATCAATGGGCCGCGGGCCTGGGATCTGGCGCTGGCTCTGGATGTCTCGTTCGCCGACACCGGGGTCAACTATCGCCTCACCCTGCGCAACGGGGTGCTCGTGCACCGCAAGACGCCGGCGGACCCGGACAGCGCGGACGTCACCGTCACGGCGCCCACCAAGCTGGCGCTGCTGGCGGCGCTGCTGGGCAATGGTGGGCTGGAGGTCTCCGGCGACCAGAGCGCCTGGGCGAACCTGCTCGGTGCACTGGACAACCCCGACCCGAACTTCAACATCGTCACCCCGTGAGGCCGGGCCGAACTGGCCCCTTAGGGTGACAGTCAGTGTCAGGGTGAGGTGCCGCGTTGCGGTAGTTGGATCCTGATCATCTGGTGTCTGGCTCGTAGGGTGCCTGCCGCCTTTGGGTTGGCGTGCACGCGTTTTGTCGGCACCGGGTGTGAAGGACCGGCCGGCGTGACTTGATAGGAGCGTGGCATCGCCCCCGACTGAGGTTTGTCCGCCGACCGGCCCAACCGTCACCTCACAGTGAATGGAGGCAACCACCATGGTTGTTGTTGGAGTCGATGTACACAAGCGGACCCACACCTGCGTCGCGGTCGACGAAGTGGGACGCAAGGTGGGTGAGAAGGTGGTCACAGCCACCACCTCCGGCCATGCCGAGGCAGTGATGTGGACCCGGGAACGTTTCGGGGCTGAGGTGGTGTGGGCGATCGAGGACTGTCGGCATCTATCGGCGCGGCTGGAGCGCGACCTGCTGGGCTTTGACCAGAAAGTGGTGCGGGTGCCACCGAAATTGATGGCCCAAACTCGTGCCTCGGCACGTACTCGAGGCAAATCCGACCCGATTGACGCACTGGCGGTCGCCCGGGCATTTCTGCGCGAGCCGGATCTGCCGGTCGCCTCCCATGACGAAGTCTCGCGGGAGCTGAAGCTGCTGGTGGATCGCCGCGAAGTCCTTGTCGCGCAACGGACTGCAATGATCAACCGATTGGTGTGGCGGGTACACGAACTCGACCCCGAACGCGCACCTAAGGCTCGTTCGCTGAATCTGCCCAAGCACCGCACCATCCTCGGCTCTTGGCTGGCCACCATGGACGGCCTGGTCGCCGAGCTGGCCCGTGACGAGCTCACCGACATCACCCGGCTCACCGAGGCGATCAACGAGTTGGCCAAGCGGATCAGCGCACGCGTGCGTGCCGTCTGCCCGGCGTTGTTGGCGCTGCCGGGCTGCGGGGAGCTGACTGCGGCCAAGCTCGTCGGTGAAACCGCCGGGGTCGCCCGGTTCAAAAGTGAGGCAGCCTTCGCCCGCCACGCCGGAACCGCGCCCATCCCGGTGTGGTCGGGAAACACCGCCGGCCGCGTCCGCATGACCCGATCGGGCAACCGCCAACTCAACGCCGCCCTGCACCGCATCGCCATCACTCAAATCCGCCTCGACGGACTCGGGCAGGCCTACTATCGCAAACGCCTCGACGCCGGGGACTCCAACCGCGAAGCCCTGCGCTGCCTCAAACGCCGCCTGTGCCGCGTCGTCTTCGGGCGCCTCCACACCGACCACTACAACCGAACTCAGCCCTGCCAACAAGCAGCGGCTTGACATAGGAGAAACGCGTGCAGTTGCTGCTGATTCGCCATGCCCTCCCGCTGCGCAGCGAGTACGGCCAGGGCTCAGACCCCGAGTTGTCCGAGACCGGCTTCGCCCAGGCGCAACGCCTGCCGGACGCGCTGGCGCGGTTCCCGATCACCCGGCTGGTCAGCAGCCCGCAGCGTCGTGCGATCCAGACCGCCGAGCCGCTGGCCGCGCAGCTCGACCGCAGCGTCGACATCGATGAGCGGTTCGCCGAGTACGACCGCGATCTGGCCGGCTATCTGCCCGTCGAACAGTTGCGCACCGAACGGCCCCAGGATTGGGCCCGGATGGCGCAGGGGCACCTGCCCGCCGACGTCGACGAGGCTGCGTTCTGCGCCCGAGTCGCTGACGCGGTCGCCGACGTGGTGGCCGGCTCCGGGCCCGACGACACGGTCGCGGTGTTCAGCCACGGTGGCGTGATCAACGTGATCCTGCACCAGGTTCTGGGCACCCAGCGGCTGCTGTCGTTTCCCATCGACTATGTGTCGATCACCCGGCTGCTGTACTCGCGGTCGGGCCAGGCTGCGGTGGCATCGACGAACGGCACCGAGCACGTCTGGGACCTGCTGCCGCGCAATCAGGCCCGCTTGCCCGGCGGTGACGAAAGCGGCGAAGCCGCGGGCTGATCCGGCGGGCTACCGCCGGGCCGCGAGGGTCTTCTTGGCGGCGCGACGCAGCTGGAAGATCCGCGCGGTCCCCACCAGGGCGGTCACCAGCCCGCCGCAGATCGCCGCCAGCAGGATCGCCACGCCCTTGGGCAGGCTCCAGGTCCAGGTCAAAAACGCCAGGTCGACCGGATCCGTGTTCTGGGTGACGAACACCAGCAACACGATCAGGACCAGAAAACCAGCGATCAGCGCGCTCCACAGCGCGCCGGCACGGGTGAACGGCATCGTCGCCGCAGGCGGCGGGGTGCTGGCTTCGCCCGCAGGCGGGTCGACGGGCACGCTCGGGTCGCTGCTCATGAGGACATCTTGCCGCGTAGGACCCGGAAATGAACGGGTTCTGGTGAGTTTGCGCGGCGGGGGGCCTCACTGCGGATCGTTGGCCGGTCGCTTACGGTGGGTTGGTGAGTGCAGCCCCGTCCGGCCAGTGGCCGGCGATTCTGACCTGGCGCGCGCCCGACGCCCCCCGGATGGAATCGGTACGTGTGCAGCTGTCCGGAAACCGGATTCGGGCCAACGGCCGCATCGTGGCCGGGGCCACCGCCGACCATCCGGCGTTCGGCGTCTACTACGACCTGCACACCGATGAGTCCGGCGCCACCAAACGGCTGGGGCTGACGGTCACCCTCGCCGAACGGGAACGCCAGCTGGTGATCGCCCGCGACGAAGAGAACATGTGGCTGGTCACTGACGCCCGGGGCCAGTCCCGCGCCGGCTATGACGGTGCCCTGGACATCGACATGCTGTTCAGCCCGTTCTTCAACACCTTGCCGATCCGGCGGGCCCGGCTGCACGAGCGGGCGGCAGCGATCACCCTGCCCACGCTGTACCTGAACCTGCCCGACATGTCGGTGGTGGCGGCGACCGCCAGCTACAGCAGCGCCGGGACCCAGCCTGGCATCAAGGTGATCACCCCGGGCACCGATGCCCGCGGCACCACCATCACCGTCGACGCCGACGGCTTCGTCATCGACTATCCCGGGTTGGCAACGCGGATCTGATCACCCCGCCGGCCCGGCCGGCGGCGGCCAATTCGCGGCGCCAGTCCTTGGCACCGACGACGACCGTGACGATCTCGCTGCGGGGGAAGTTGTCGTAGCGCGTTCGGGCGGCGTGCCCATGATTGACCAGTTCGGCTACCGAATCCGAGGCCGACAGCGAATCACGCGCATCGGCCAACAGTGCGATCGCGCGATCCAGCGCCGGCAGCAACCGCTGCCAGTTGGCCTCACACATGGCCCGGACCAGGTCTGGAGCCGTGCCGGCCACCCGGGTGCCGTCGCGGAAGGAGCCGGCGGCCAGCGCGAACGCCAGCGGTACGTCGGCCGCCGTCACCGCCAGCGCCTCAGCCATCAGGTGCGGCAGGTGAGAGATGGCGGCCGCGGCCGCATCGTGTTCCTCCGAGCGCGCCGGTACCGCCAGCGACCCGCAGTCCAGAATCAGGTCCAGCACCTCAGCGAACACCGCCGGGTCCACGTGGTCGTCGACGCTGATCACCCATGGTGCGCCCTGGAACAGATCGGCGTGCCCGGCCGGCCAACCGGAGTGGGCGGTGCCAGCCATCGGATGGCCGCCGACGAAGCGAGCTTGCAGTCCCGCGGCGGTGATCTCGTCGAGCACCGGGCTCTTGACGCTGGTGACGTCGGTCAACGGGCATTCGGGTGCCAGGCGGCCGATGGGGCCGAGCAGCATCGGCAGCGCCGGGACCGGGACGGCGATCACGATCAGCGCACCGGTCGCCGCGGCCCGCTTCAGGGCCGTCTCCAGCTCGGTGGTGGCGTCGAATCCGTCGGCGACGGCGGCGTTCACCCCGTCGGCCGACCTGTTGTAGCCGAACGCCATCCGGCCTGCCGCCGCGGCTGCACGCAGCACCGAACCGCCGATCAGGCCGAGCCCCAAAACACACACCGGAGTTTTCACTGCGCTTACTGCCACCTGTCCAGGTTGGCACACGCTGGTCAAGGGCGTAAGCGGCGACTACCGTAGGCGCCCATGGGAGCACAGAGCTCGTCTGCACCGGGCCGGCCGGCAGAGACGCTGGACGGTTTCGGAGTGGCTGTTGTGCGCGAAGACGGCAAGTGGCGTTGTACGTCGATGCGTGCCGCGGCCCTTACCAGCCTGTCCACAGCAGAGACCGAGCTACGTGAACTGCGCAGCGCCGGAGCTGTTTTCGGTCTGATCAATGTCGACCACGAGTTCTTCGTGATTATCCGGCCGGGCCCGGCCGGCACCCGCCTGCTGCTCTCGGATGCCACGGCAGCCCTGGATTACGACCTCGCCGACGAGGTACTTGAGGAGATCGACGCCGACATCGACGCCGACGACCTGGAAGATGCCGACCCCTTCGAAGAGGGCGACCTGGGGGTGCTGTCCGACATCGGCCTGCCCGCCGCGGTGCTCGGCGTCATCCTCGACGAGTCCGACCTGGCCGTCGACGAGCAGCTGCACCGAATCGCCAACGAGATGGGCTTCGACGAGCAGCTCACCGCGGCCCTGCCGCGACGCAATCGGTGAGCGGTCCGCTCACCGACGAGGACCTGATCCGCGCGGCCCTGGTGGCCGCCGGCCAGGCCGGGCCCCGCGACGTGCCGGTGGGTGCGGTGGTGGTAGGTCCCGACGGCACCGTGCTGGCCCAGGCCGCCAATGCGCGCGAAGCCCTGTCAGACCCGACCGCGCACGCCGAACTGCTGGCCATCCGCGCTGCTGCCGCCGTCCTCGGTGACGGTTGGCGGCTGACCGGCGCGACCTTGGCCGTCACCCTGGAGCCGTGCACCATGTGCGCGGGCGCGCTGGTGGCCGCGCGGGTGGAACGCCTGGTGTTCGGGGCCTTCGAACCCAAGACCGGGGCGGTCGGTTCGCTGTGGGACGTGGTGCGGGATCGCCGGCTCAACCACCGCCCCGAAGTACGTGGTGGAGTGCTCGCCGCAGAGTGCGCTGCACCACTGGAAGCGTTCTTCGCCCGGCAGCGATTGGGTTGATCGCCCCCTCATTGGGTACGCTGTCCCGCGGTGGCGTGTCCGAGCGGCCTAAGGAGCACGCCTCGAAAGCGTGTGTGGGGTAACCCCCCACCGAGGGTTCAAATCCCTCCGCCACCGCCAAAATGCCCCCTATCTGCAGCTGCAGGTAGGGGGTCATTTTTGCGTTCACTGGTCGTCAGGCCGCCATGGCCCGCCCCGGTGGATCTACCGGATGGCCGTCAGACCCCCGCGATCACTTCCTTCTGCACCGTCGCAGTGTTGCGTTTGGGTGCGGTCCGCGAATGCGTCGCGTACATCGCCAACCCGGTGAACGCCAATCCGCCCACCAGATTGCCCAGCACCGTGGGAATCTCGTTCCACTCGATGTAGTCCAGGATGGTGAAGTGCCCGCCGAGCATCAGGCCGGAGGGGAACAGGTACATGTTGACGACAGAGTGCTCGAATCCCATTGCGAAGAACAGTGATACGGGCAGCCACATGGCGATCACCTTTCCGGTGACGTCGGTGGCCAGCATGGCCCCGACGACGCCGGTGGAGACCATCCAGTTGCACAACATGCCGCGCACGAACAACGTCAGCATGCCCGGAAAGCCGTGTGCGGCATAACCGAGCGTGCGCGCCTCGCCGATGTGCCCGATCGCCTGACCGATTTCGTTGGGCGGGCTGGAGAAGCCGTAGGTGAACACGATCGCCATCAGCACCGCGACGGTGAAAGCGCCGGCGAAGTTGCCGAGGAAGACCAGTCCCCAGTTCCGCAGCACCCCGCCGATCGTGACACCGGGACGCTTGTCGAGCCAGGCCAGCGGCGCCAACACGAACACGCCGGTCAGCAGGTCGTATCCGAGCAGGTAGAGGATGCAAAAACCGGCCGGAAACAGCATTGCCCCGATGATCGCGTGACCGGTCTGCACCGTCATGGTCACCGCGAACGCCGCGCCCAGTGCCAGTGTCGCGCCGGCCATGAATGCGCGGATCAGGGTGTCGCGGGTGGACATGAAAATCTTGGACTGGCCGGCGTCGATCATCACATTGATCAGCTCGGGCGGCTTGACGTAGGTCATCGAACTCCTCAGGGCCACGGGGCGCGGTAGTTGGATCGGCGCGTGTGACCCTATTTCGCTGCGGCCCGGTCGGTCCTAGCTCGCCAGCCAACTCCTAGCCAGCCCACAGACGTTGCCCAACAACGTCTTTGCGGTGACATTTCCGCGTTTTACCAGCTAAGACCTCACCGCGGACGGTCGACCGCATACGTCCCGGCGTCGTCGGTGAACTCCACGAGCACCCGGCGCTGAGCGCCGTCGACAGTGACCACACAGCTGAAACTGGTGCCCTTGCGCACGGTCGGATTCACCCCGTTGTTGCATCGGACATTGGTCACGTTGTCACGTCCATAGCCGTTGATCGGGTCGGTGAGCACCTGGCGGACACCGTCTTGGGCCTTGAGCACATCGAGTTCGACGGGGCCCGAGCCGCCGACGGTGCCGCGCAGTACCAACACCAGAAGCACGCCGAGGGCGAGTAGTCCGGTCAGGCCCGCGGCGATCAGCACGGCGCGGTTCGACGGAGGTTGCGGGCCCCCCGGTTTCGGGGCACCGCCATCCGAGCCCGCCCGCGCCTGGCGACGGTCCGGCGGTACCGGAGCCCGAGGTCCCGACGGCGGCGGCCGGTGCGGCTGCGGGGGCGGTGGCACTCGGTGCGGCGGGGGTGTCGGGGGTCGGCGGACCTCCAGATACCAGGGCCGTTCGGGTGGCCGTGGTCGCTGCGGCGGTGGCCCCTGTGGCCCGCGCGGCCGCTGCGGCTGCTGTGGGGGCCGCGGTATCGGCGTGGTTCGCCGCTCCGGCCGTTCGCGCGGGTCGTCGGGGCGGTTCATGACGTCACGCCCATCACGGGAACCGCTCGAAGCATCCGTCGATGTCGCCGTGCAGCCCGGAGCGGAACGCGAGGATCCGGGTGAAACCCGCCGGCACGGTGTTGTCTTCGGCGTCGCTGGCGACGATTCCGTTCATCAGCAGGCCGGTCACCGCCTCGTCGAGGTCGCCGCCGGCCAGCGTCAAGCCCTGGCCCGATGACAGCGTCATGGGCTCGGCCATCCGGCGCTGGGCCACCCCGGTCAGGCACGCGGTGCGCAACGCCGCCGCCGCCGACTCCAAGCCGACCTCGCGTTCCCGTTGCACCGCAAGCGCATACCGCGATGTGACAGCCGACAATCCGGTGTTGTCGCCCTGCGGCATACCCAGCGTCGACTGATCGGTCGGCGCGCTCATCTCCTGCAGGCCGGCCAGATCGACGACGATGAGGTTGGACTCCGGGCAGTAGGCCACCGGGTCGGGGTGGCGGCCACTGGGGCATTTGCCCGACGTGGACAGCTCCGGCGGACGGGACAAGCCGAAGATCTGGCCCAGCTGCTCCATCAGGGTCGACAACACCGACGCGTCGATCGTGAGGTCGCTTTGCGGGTTCTCCGAATCGAACAGGGAATTGGGCAGATCGCCGCGGCGCTTGCGGATCTCGTCCATGTCGATCTCGGCGCACATCGCCGCGCCGCCGTCGAAGCCGGTCTGGAAAGCACCGACCCGGTCCAGCGCGGTGCCATGCTCATCAGAGATCGAGACCGGATTGTCCGGCGTCGACACCGGGTCGCGGATCACGATCAGCCCGGCCAGCACATGGTTGAGGCCGTCGCCGGTGCTCAACTGCATTCGTGAGGAACTGCCCGCGGCCACCCATTGCAGATACACCCCGGCAAGACAGTCGGCCTGCTGTTCGCGGACCAGGGTGCGCGTCAGCGGGTTGACGATCCCCGCCATGTTCTGCAGGGCATGCCCGTATTCGTGAGCCAGCGTCCCGTTGATCGCCATGTCGCCGAAGTACTTTCGGGCGGTGGGCAAGAACTTGGCGCGGTCCCAGGCCATGGTGTCCATCCGGCGGCAATACATCGCGTTCGGCAGGTGATAGACGTCGCCGCCGCACACCGACGGGCCGTCTGCGTCGGTGGAGTCATACGACATCAGCGTCGAGACCGGCTGAAAGCGTCCGCGCAGCGCCTCGGCGTAGTGCTGCGCCCAGAAGTCCTCGATGTCATCGATCGCCAGCAGCGACAGGCGGTCGATGTCCCCGCCGTCGCTGTTTTGCACCCGGGCGGTGACCGGCGGAACGTCACCGCGCGGGCCGCTGGGACCTTCCGCGGTGGGCAGCCCGCCGACCCGTCCGGGGTCATACAGCATCGATATCGCATGCCCAGCGATCACCGTCGGGGTGCTGTTGCCTGAGCAGCCCGTCAGCGCCAGGGTCAGGGCGGCCACCCCGAAAAGTGTTCTGGCGGCACGGCCGAATCCGCATTGAGACATCGTCACCTGCTGAGGTAGGCCACGATCCCGTTGGTGACCGCCGCGGCGTACTGAGCTCGCCCGTCGGCACTTTCCAGCAGCGCCGCGTCCTGGGCATTACGCATGTTGCCCAACTCGACCAGCACCGCCGGATACTCGGCCAGATTCAGCCCGGCCAGATCCGCGCGCCCGTACAGGCCGTCGGCACCGAGATAGCTGGACTGGGGAATTCCCGCGGCCAACAGGGAATCCCGGATGTCGCCGGCCAGCGCCACCGCCGGACCGGACTGGGCGTCATTGAGCGCTGGGCTGGAGTAGTTGACGTGAAACCCGCGGCCTGAGGCGGGCCCGCCGTCGGCGTGGATGGACACGATCGCGTCCGGGTGCGCGGCGTTGGCCGCTGCGGCGCGCGCGTCGATGCATGGGCCTACCGAGGTGTCGTCGCCACGCGAGAGTTCGGTGTGCACTCCAAGCCGCTCGAGTTCCGTCCGGATCCGGTTGGTCACGTCCCAGTTCAGGCTGTGCTCGGGATAGCCGTCGTCGGCGGCGGTTCCGCTGGTCTGACACGGCTTGGTACCGCCGCGCCCGTTCGGAACCTGCCGGGCGATCGAGGCGTCGTTGGCGCCGCTGTGCCCGGGGTCTAGAAACACCATCTTGCCGGCGACGGCGGGGTTTGCGGGATCTGCCGGCGCGGCGGGCGCGACAATGCCGGCCGCGAGCAAGCACGCGGCCGAGGCGACACAGACAACGGCCCGCCGGCGCACGGGGCAAGACTAGCAAGCGGCCATGCGCCCCTCCGGGGTTGTCAGCTGTTGAGGTCTGGGTGCTCGGTAGTTGTCGGTGGTGCGTTGTAGGAACGGGTGTATGAATCTGGCGGCGGCGGCTGACTGCAACGGTGCTGCTCGGGTGAACGCGTATCGCTGGTTTCTGGTGCGCGATATGACCGAGATCCTCACCCGCACGTGTGCCCAGGTCTACGGGAGACGTGCCGCGGCCAACCCGGCTAAAAGAGCTATTGTGGCTGCCGATGACGGTGAGGCGCCCTGATGGCGCGCTTCGAGATCCCCGAAGGCTGTTGGGTACAGGCTTTCCGGTTCACTTTGGACCCGACCGAAGATCAGGCCCGCGCGTTGGCTAGGCATTTCGGTGCTCGCCGTAAGGCATATAACTGGGCTGTGGCGGTTCTGAAAGCCGATACCAGGGCGTGGCGTGAGACTGGTGTCGAGACGGCGAAACCGTCGCTGCAGTCACTGCGTAAACGCTGGAATCAGGCCAAAGACGGCGTGTGTGTCAACGCCGAGACCGGGGTTGTGTGGTGGCCGGAGTGCTCGAAGGAGGCGTACGCCGACGGGGTGGCCGGTGCGGTGGATGCGTACTGGAACTGGCAGCAGAGCCGATCTGGTGCGCGCACCGGTAAGCGGGTGGGTTTCCCGCGGTTCAAGCGCAAGGGCCGTGACGCCGATCGAGTGTCGTTCACGACTGGGGCGATGCGCGTCGAGCCCGACCGCCGGCACTTAACCTTGCCGGTCATTGGCACTGTTCGTACGCATGAGAACACCCGTCGGATTGAACGGCTCATCCGAGCGGGGCGGGCGCGGGTCCTGGCGATGACGGTGCGGCGCAACGGTACGCGGCTGGACCTGTCGGTTCGGGTGGTGGTGCAACGCCCCCAACAGCCCCATACCGCCCGTCCCGGCTCGCGGGTGGGGGTCGATGTCGGGGTGCGCCGGCTGGCCACCGTCGCCGACGCTGACGGCAATGTGATTGAGCGGGTGCCCAATCCGCGACCGCTCGAAGCGGCACTCAAAGCAATGCGGCACGTCAGTCGTGCCCGCTCCCGGTGTAGGAAAGGCTCGCGCCGCTATCGTGGGCGCAGCACCGAGATGTCCCGGCTGCATCGCCGGGTCAACGATGTTCGCACCCATCATCTGCACGTCCTGACCACACGGTTGGCCAAAACTCACGGCCGCATCGTGATGGAAGGGTTGGATGCGGCGGGGATGCTGCGACAAAAGGGCCTGCCGGGGGCCCGCGCTCGCCGGCGCGGCCTCTCCGATGCGGCTCTGGGCACACCGCGCCGGCACCTGTCCTACAAGACACGCTGGTACGGGTCACAACTGGTGGTCGCTGACCGCTGGTTTCCGTCGTCGAAAATTTGTCATGCCTGCCGGCATGTGCAGGACATCGGCTGGGCTGAACACTGGCAATGCGACTCGTGTTCAGCCTTCCATCAGCGTGATGATTGCGCCGCTGTGAACCTCGCGCGCTACGAGGAACCCAATAGCGTCGTCGGCCCAGTTGGGGCCGCCGTCAAGCGTGGAGCCGACCGTAAGACCCGGCGTAGCCGGGCCGGTGGCTGTGAAGCGCGGAAGGGACGCGGCCGCGAGGCTGCCGAACAACCCCGAGACGGGGTGCAAGTCGCGTGATCACTAACGATCACTCACTTGGAACGGTCTAATGGATTGATGCAGCTGATGTCACCGCTCGACTCGGTCTTTCTGCTGACCGAAACGCGTGAGCACCCCATGCACGTCGGCGGGCTGATGTTGTTGGAACCGCCGGAGGGCTCCGGACCGGAATTCGTCGGCGAGATCTACCGGGGCCTGCTGGGCGCCCGTGATCTGCAGCCCGCATTCCGAAAGCGTCCGGCGTCGCTGTTCGGTGGCATCTCGAGTCTGCGCTGGGCCTTCGACGACGATGTCGACCTCGAGTACCACGTGCGGCGCTCGGCGCTGCCGGTGCCCGGGCGAGTGCGCGATCTGTTGGAGCTGACCTCTCGGCTGCACGGCAGCCTGCTTGACCGGCACCGCCCGTTGTGGGAAGCCCACGTGGTGGAGGGGCTGGCCGACGGCCGGTTCGCCGTCTACGTCAAGATTCACCACTCGCTGATCGACGGTGTCTCGCTGCTGCGGTTGATGCGCCACACGCTCTCGACCGACCCGCGGGAGTCGGAACTGCGCACGCCGTGGTCGGTGCGGCCCCAGTCGCGGCCGCGCCCGGATTCTCCGTCACCGTTGAGCGAATTGACCTCGATGGTCAAAGGCGTTGCCGCCCTGGGACCGTCGACGGTGAAGCTGGCGCGTGCCGCACTGCTGGAGCAACAGCTGACCCTGCCGTTCGAAGCGCCGCGCACCATGCTCAACGTCAAGATCGGCGGCGCCCGCCGGTGTGCGGCGCAGTCCTGGCCGGTGGAGCGGGTGATCGCGGTCAAACGGGCGGCCGGCGTCACCCTCAACGACGTGGTGCTGGCGATGTGCGCCGGCGCGCTGCGTGGCTACCTCGATGAGCGCAACGCCCTGCCGGACCATCCGCTGGTGGCAATGGTCCCGGTGAGCCTTCGCACCGAAGCCGAAGCCGACTCCGGCGGCAACATGGTCGGCACCATCTTGTGCAACCTGGCCACCGACGTCGAAGACCCGGCGCAGCGGTTGGAGACCATCAGCGAGTCGATGTGCCGCAACAAGAAGGTCTTCAGCGAGCTGCCGCGCACCCAGGCGCTGGCGTTGTCGGCGGCCAACATGGCGCCGCTGGCCTTGGCGGCCATCCCCGGATTCGTCTCGGCGGCCAAGCCACCGTTCAACATCGTCATCTCCAACGTGCCCGGCCCGGCCGAGCCGCTGTACTGGCATGGCGCCCGTCTGGACGGCAACTATCCGATGTCGATCGCGCTGGACGGGCAGGCCCTGAACATGACCGTCGTCAGCAACGCCGGAAACCTCGATTTCGGGCTGGTCGGCTGTCGTCGCTCGATTCCGCACCTACAGCGCCTGCTCGGGCACTTGAACACCGCGCTGGAAGACCTGGAACACGCCGTGGGGGTGTGAGGCGTGGCCAAGCGCAGCGCCGGATTGCTGGTGTACCGGTCGAGCGCCGACGGCGGAGTCGAGGTGTTGATCGCCCATCCCGGTGGACCGTTCTGGGCGCGCAAGGACGACGGGGCCTGGTCGATTCCCAAGGGCGAACAACCCGAGGGTGAGGACCCGTGGGACACAGCGCGACGTGAATTCGCCGAGGAGCTCGGTCTACCGCCGCCGCACGGCGAGCGAGCCGATCTGGGTGAGGTGCGCCAGGCCGGCGGAAAGGTGGTCACGGTGTTCGCCGTGCGCGGCGACCTCGACGTGACCGACGCCCGCAGCAACACCTTCGAAGTGGAGTGGCCGCCGCGGTCGGGACAACGACGGGAGTTTCCGGAAGTCGACCGGGTCGGCTGGTTCTCGGTGGCCCAGGCGCGAATCAAGTTGTTGGCCGGGCAGCGGCCCGTCCTCGACCGATTGGTGGACTTCCTAGGGGCTAAGCCCTAATTGTTGGCGGGATTCGGCGGTGTTCCGTGTTGCTGCTGACGGCGCTGCGCCAAGCTGGAAACGATCATCCGGGCCAGCGTGCTCGCTCCGGTTCCTGCGGGTGCCTCCGGGTGCCGTACGGCCGGCGCCGCCGGGGCATGCCACTGCGCCAGCGCATTGAGTTCGCCGGCGAGGAACTGTCGCCGGCATTCGCCCCGTTGAATCTTGCCGCTTGAGGTGGTGGGCACCCGCATCGCCGGCACCAGCAATACGTCATGGGCGTCCAGACCGTGCTGTTCGCTGACCGCCGCGCGGATGGACTCCATGATGCCGGGATATTCGCTCTCGGCGACCTGCTGCCGATAGTCCAGCTCCTGCACGATCACCAGGCGGCTGTCGGCATTCGGTTTCGGTTGCACCGCGAAGACCGCGCCGCGGTCGGGCAGCAACGCCGGATGGCTGTCCTGCACAGTCGGCTCGATGTAGTTCGGGAAATAGTTGCTGTCGCCGATGGTGATGAGGTCTTTCCAGCGCCCGGTGACGAATACCTCACCCTGGCACAGGAATCCCATGTCGCCGGTCCGCAGGAAGGGACCTTCACCGGTATCCGACAGGAATCCGGCGAAGCTGTGTGCGTTCTCTATCGGCCGATCCCAGTACCCCTGCCCAATGCTGGGGCCCGACACCCAGATCTCGCCGACCTCGTCCGGTCCCAGGAGGCGGCGAGTCTCCGGGTCGGCGATCACGACCCGTTGGCCGTACACCGGTGGGCCGCAGCTGACCACGGCGACGGCGTCGGTGGTGGCGTCGACGTCGACGGTGCGGTTCTCGCTCAGTGCCTTGCTGTCGACGTAGCGGACGCCGGCGACACCGGGAGTGGGGTCTGCGGAGACCAGCAGGGTGGCCTCGGCCAGGCCGTAGCACGGGAGAAACGCCTCGATGCGGAATCCCGCCGGAGCGAACGCGTCGGCGAACTCCTGAATGGTCGACGCCTGGATCGGCTCGGAACTGCTTGCGGCGGTGGTCCAGTGCGACAGATCCAGTGCCGCACGCTGCTCGGGAGTGCTTTGTTTGACACACAACCGGTAGGCACTGTTGGGTGCTGCGGTCGTGTTGGCGCGGAACCGGGACATCGCTTCCAGCCACGCCATCGGGCGCTGGAAGAAGACGATCGGCGACATCAATACGGTGGTGCAGCCGACGTAGATCATCTCCAGGACCCCACCGATCAGTCCCATGTCATGCTGCTGCGGCAGGAAGTAGACGCTCGTCTCGTGCTCGTTGCCGTGGTAGGCCTGCCGGATCGATTCCAGGTTGTGCATGAGGTTGCCGTGCGTCACCACCACACCCTTGGGTGACTTTGTCGAACCGGAGGTGTACTGGATCATCGCCGTGGTGCTCGGGTCGATGTCGGGCGCCTGCCACGCTTCCGGGGCGACGGCTTCGTCGATGGCGCACCACCGTAGCTCCGACATGCCGGCCACATCGGCGGCCGCCATCTGAAGCTGGGTTTGGGTGGTGGAGGTCGCCACCGCGAAGGTGGCCTGGGCGTCGGGCGCGACCAGCTTCAGGCGGGCCAGTGGAGTGTCGACCGGCACCGCGATCGCCCCAGCGTAAAAGCAGCCGAAAATGCTGATGATGCTGTCCAGGCCCGGCCGGCAGATCGCCAGCACCCGTTGTCCGGCAGCGCCCTGCCGCTGGAGGTCGGCGCCAACTGCCCGAGCCTTGGCGTCGAGTTCTCGATACGTCAGGCTGGCGGTGACGTTGTTGCCGTCGGGAGCGAATTGGAACGCAACCTTGTCCCCGTACCGGTCCGCCTGTAGCCGCAGCATGTCCACCAGCGTGTGTGCGTTCGGCATGAAATGCTCGGCCATCCCCACACCATAAACGGTGTGCCCAGCGGCGGGACTAGGAGCGTTGCGTCTCTGAATGGCCGGCGCACCACTGCTCCGGAGGCACCTGAGCCTTCACCTCTGCGATGTGCTCGCCGCACCCGTCCCAGGTGGTTTTACCGCAGACTCGGCAGGGCACGGGGTAGCACATCGGCGGTTCCTTTCAGGTGGTGCGCAACGCAACCGCCAGCGTATCGATGACGGTGCGGATTTTCTCGCTCACCTCGTCGGCGATCGCGGCCAACGCCGGATTGTCGATGACCTGGGCCATCAGTTGCGGATTCATGGCCTCCACCAGCACCGTGCCCGGATGCTCGGTGTCTTCGCGCACCACGACGTTGCAGGGCAGCAGCACCCCGATGCGCTTCTCAGCGGTCACGGCCCGGTGCGCCAGCGGCGGATTGCAGGCACCCAGGATCAGGTAGCGCTCCATCTCCTCGCCGAGCTTGGCCTTCAGTGTGGCCTGCATGTCGATTTCGGTCAGTACGCCGAAACCGTTGTCCTTCAAAATCTCTCGGGTCTTCTCGGTGACTGCGTCGAAATCGGCGCCGGTCACTGCGGTACTCATTGCCACGGACATTCCAGACCTCCTTGGTCGCGATGAGCCCAGTCTATCAGACACCCCCGGGGGTATATACCGACGCGGTATCGTCGCCTCATGCAGACCCTGCGAACGCCCGACGACAGGTTCGCCGGACTCCCGGATTTCCCCTACCCGCCGCAGTTCTGCGACCTCGACGACCTGGACGAGGACGAGCCAGGCGGCACGCTGCGGGTGGCGTGGGTGCAAGACGGTCCCGAAGACGGGGACCCGATCCTGATGCTGCACGGCGAACCGTCGTGGTCGTATCTGTACCGCAAGATGATGCCGATCCTGGCCGAGGCGGGGTATCGGGTCATCTGTCCGGACCTGGTCGGATTCGGCCGGTCCGACAAGCCGACCCGCGCGCAAGACCACACCTATGCGCGCCATGTCGAATGGATGCGTGCGCTGGCGTTCGACGTCCTCGACCTACAGAACGTGACGCTGGTGTGCCAGGACTGGGGCGGGCTGATCGGGCTGCGGGTGCTGGCGGAGAACCCGGACCGGTTCAGTGGCGTAGTCGTGGCCAACACCGGTCTGCCCACCGGGGACATTCCGATGCCGGAGGTCTGGTGGCGCTTCCGGGAGGCGATCCAGACCGCACCGACGATCAACGTCGGATGGTTCGTGCAGGCCGGATGCCGCCGGCCGATGAGCGACGCCGTGCGGGCCGGCTACGACGCCCCGTTCCCCGACGACAGTTACTGCGTCGGTCCCCGGACCATGCCGTCGCTGATCCCGACCACGCCCGAGGATCCCGCGGCCCCGGCCAACCGGGCGGCGTGGGCTGCGCTGTGCGCATCGCAGACCCCGATGCTGGTCGCGTTCAGTGACGGCGACCCGATCACCGGGGCCATGGCGCCGATCTTCGAGCGCGAGATGGTCGGGGCGCACGGCCGGGCGCACCCGACGATCCACGACGCCGGGCACTTCCTGCAGGAGGATGCCGGCGAAGAACTCGCCCGCCACGTCGTGGAGTTCCTGCGCCGCTGACTCTCCACCGCCCATGATGGACACCATGGACCTACCCGTGGCCCCGCCGGTAGCCCCGATGCTCGCCAAGGCGGCCGCCAAGGTTCCCAGCGACGGCGCAGCGCCCGACTCCTGGTCCTACGAACCCAAATGGGACGGCTTTCGCGCCATTGTGTTCCGCGACGGTGACGAGGTACTGCTGCAGTCGCGCAACGGCAAACCGCTGAGCCGTTACTTCCCGGAGCTGCTGGAGGCTCTGTGCGCCGAGACCGCCCCGCGTTGCGTGCTCGACGGCGAGGTGGTGGTGCCGCGGCAGATCGGCGGGCGGACCCGGCTGGACTGGGACTCGCTGAGCCAGCGGATTCACCCCGCCGAGAGCCGGGTGCGGCTGCTGGCCGAACAGACCCCGGCGCAGTTCATCGCCTTCGACGCGCTGGCCACCGGTTTGGCGTCGCTGCTCGACG
Organism: Mycolicibacter virginiensis; assembly: GCF_022374935.2. Classification (NCBI taxonomy): domain Bacteria; kingdom Bacillati; phylum Actinomycetota; class Actinomycetes; order Mycobacteriales; family Mycobacteriaceae; genus Mycobacterium; species Mycobacterium virginiense. The sequence goes on along the minus strand of NZ_CP092430.2, from coordinate 4,548,382 downwards.
AGCCGTTTCGGGTGCGACGCGAGGCGCTGTCCGATCTGATCACCGGCGGCGCCAGCTGTCACATCACCCGGGCCACCGCGGACCCCGAGCAGGCCACCCGCTGGCTCACCACATTCGAAGGCGCTGGGCTGGATGGGGTGGTCGCCAAACGGAACGACGGGCCGTATCTGCCCGGCAAGCGCGAGATGGTCAAGGTCAAACACCACCGGGACGCCGACTGCGTGGTGATGGGATACCGCATCCACAAGAGCGGCGTCGGCATCGGTTCTCTGCTGTTGGGGCTGTATCGCCCCGATGGCGAGCTGGCGATGGTGGGCGGCTCGTCGGCGTTCACCGACGCTGATCGGCTCAAGCTCCAGGTTGAGCTGGAGCCGCTGCGCATCGGTGACGTCCGCGAGGGCGAGGCCAGCCGATGGAACTCTGCCGCCGACAAGCAGTGGGTCCCGATCCGGCCCGAGCGGGTCGCTGAGGTCGCCTACGACCAGATGGAGGGGGACCGCTTTCGGCACACCGTGAAACTGCTGCGGTGGCGCCCCGACCGGGACCCGGCCAGCTGCACCTTCGATCAGCTCGAGGTGCCGCTGAACTACGACCTCGCCGACGTACTGGAGACCTGAGATGGCCGGGCCCGAGGAGCTAGATGTCGATGGCACCGCCGTCCGTTTCACCAGCGGCGACAAGGTGTACTTCCCCCGGCTGGGTGACGGCGGCACCAAGCGGGCGCTGGCCGATTACTACCTGGCGGTGGCGGGCGGGCCGCTGCTGCACGCTCTGGCCGACCGGCCGAGCCACCTGCAGCGGTTCCCCGACGGCATCGAGGGCGACGAGGTCTATCAGAAGCGGCTGCCGCGTGGACGTCCGGACAGCCTGCAGTCCTGCCAGGTGACGTTCCCGTCCGGCCGCACCGCCGACGTCCTCAAGGTCACCCGGCCCGCCGACATCCTGTGGGCCGTGCAGATGAGCACGGTGACCTTCCACCCTTGGCCGGTGCGCTGCGGTGACACCGACCACCCCGACGAGCTGCGCATCGACCTGGACCCGCAGCCGGGCACCGGCTTCGCGCAGGCACGTGCGGTCGCGTTGGAGGTGGTGCGCCCGCTGCTCGACGAGCTCGGGCTCGTCGGCTACGTCAAGACCTCCGGCGGCCGCGGCTTGCACGTCTACCTGCGGATCAAGTCCGACTGGGACTTCATCGAGGTCCGCCGGGCCGGTATCGCGCTGGCCCGCGAGATCGAGCGGCGCGCGCCGGACGCAGTCACTGCCTCGTGGTGGAAGGAAGAGCGGGGCGCGCGGATCTTCGTCGACTTCAACCAGAACGCCCGCGACCGCACCATGGCGTCGGCGTATTCGGTGCGGGCCACGCCGATCGCCACCGTCTCGACGCCGTTGACGTGGGACGAGTTGGCCGCCGGCGCCGATCCGGACGACTACACCATCAGCACGGTGCCCGACCTGATTGCCCACCGCGGTGACCCGTGGAGCACCATCGACGACCTCGAGCAGTCCCTCGAGCCGTTGCTCGACATGGTGGCTGCCGACGAAGCCCGGGGGCTGGGGGACATGCCCTACCCGCCGAATTACCCGAAGATGCCGGGGGAGCCCAAGCGGGTGCAGCCCAGCCGGGAGAAATCGGACTGAGTCAGTTGGGCGACGCCAGCAGCCCGACGCAGGTGGCGGTGAGCAGCCGGGTCAACGCAGTGGTGAAGTCCAAGTTCCACTCCGGTGGTACCTGCCGCTCGGCGGCATAAGCGTCGGCCAGTTTCGTCGGAGGGTGCGCAACCTGCCACAACGGCGCTGCCAGCGAATACGACGCCAACAACAGGTCGAAGGCACCTTGCTTGCCCAGTCGGGGGAGTGCCTGCAGGAGGGCGTCGGCCATGGTCAGCCCCGCCGCGGTGATCTTTCGCCGGATCTCGATCACCCGCTCGGCGTCTACCTCATGGTCGAGGTGCAGATGCAAGTTGGCCAGCATGTCGCAGAACAACGGATCGGCTGCCAATCCGCTGGCCAGGGTGGCGGCCACCCGATCCGGCGACATCGTTTCGGACTGTTGCAGTGCGGTGCAGACGGTGTCCGACCAGCTTTCCCAGCTTTCGGCGGCCAGTCGTAGCAGCACCTCTTTGTGCGAGCTGAAGTAGCGCCGAACCGCGGAGTGGTGCACCCCGGCCCTGCTGGCCACAGCGGTCAGGGTCACCGATGCCACGCCGGCCTCGATTGCCACCGAGCGGGCGGCCTCCATCAACGCTTCAGCCCGCTGACGCTTGTTCGCGTCGCTGCGGGCGCGTTTGAAGGTCGCCTGGCGCACAGCGCGAGGATAACGCACATGATGTGCGTTGCGGCCCTCCGTGGGAGTGCTGTAGCGTGCGTTTACGCACGTTGACGTGGGTTAGGGTATCCAAAGCTTGCTGGTGTGAGGGGACTTCGATTTTCAAGGTACTGAGCCGGGTGTGGATACCCCTGGTGATCTTGGCGGTGGTCTGTGTCGCCGCATTCGCCGTGACGCGCATCCACGGCCTGTTCGGCTCCGAGAAGCGCCCCTCGTATTCCGACGGCCAGAACGACGAAACCAAGCCGTTCAACCCCAAGCGGTTGACCTACGAAATCTTCGGCCCGCCAGGAACGGTGGCCGACATCAGCTACTTCGACGTCAACTCCGAACCGCAGCGTGTCTCCGACGCCACTCTGCCGTGGCACCTCGAAATCGTCACCACCCTTCCCGCGGTAGTGGGAAGCATCATGGCCCAAGGCAATAGCAACAGCATCGGCTGTCGCATCGCGGTGGACGGAGAAGTGAAGGCGGAACGGATCTCCAACGAGGTCAACGCCTACACCTTCTGCCTGTTGAAGGCGGCATGAGCCAGCCCGGCACCCACGGCGCCGGCGTCCAACCGCAGCGACCGTTCATCGCGCGGACCATCCGCCGGTTCGCCATACCGATCATCCTGGCGTGGTTGGCGCTGATCGCGGTACTCGTCGCCACCGTCCCGCCACTGGAGGAGGTCGGCAAGCAGAACGCCGTTTCGGCGAGTCCTAAAGACGCCCCGTCCATGCAGGCCATGACCGAGATGGGCAGGGTCTTCCAGGAGTCGGACTCCGACAGCACCGCGATGGTCGTGCTGGAGTCCGACCACGAGCTGGGCGATGCCGAGCACGAGTACTACGCCGAAGTGGTCGAGAAGCTCAAGGCCGACACCGCACACGTTCAGCACGTGCAGGACTTCTGGGGTGACCCGATGACTGCCGTGGGCGCCCAAAGCCCCGACGGCCGAGCGACGTACGTGCAACTGAACCTGGTCGGCAACATCGGCCAGGCGGCGGCGAACGACTCCGTCGAATCCGTTCGCCAGATCGTGGACTCGGTCCAGGCCCCGCCCGGGCTGACGGTCTACGTGACCGGCACCGCGGCGCTGGCCAAGGACATGAACCACGCCGGCGACAAGTCGATGTTCAAGATGATGGTGGTCACCATCCTGGTGATCCTGACCATGCTGTTGCTCGTCTACCGGTCGATCATCACGGTGGTGCTGCTGCTGGGCATGGTCTACATGGAGCTCAACGCCGCCAGCGGCGTGGTGGCGTTCATGGGCCACCACCACTGGGTCGGGTTGACCACGTTCGCCGTCAACCTGCTGGTCTCGCTGGCGATCGCCGCCGGCACCGACTACGCGATCTTCCTGATCGGCCGTTACCACGAGGCGCGCCAAGCCGGCGAAGACCGGGAATCGGCGTACTACACGGCTTTTGAAGGCGTCGCGCACGTCATCCTGGGCTCGGGCCTGACCATCGCCGGAGCGGTGTTCTGCCTGCACTTCACCCGGATGCCCTACTTCGTCACGCTGGGTATCCCGTGCGCGGTGGGCATGCTCATCTCGGTCATCGCAGCGTTGACGCTGGGCCCGGCGATCATCACGGTCGGTAGCCGGTTTGGCCTGTTCGACCCCAAGCGCGCGACGAGCACCCGCGGGTGGCGGCGGGTGGCGACGGTGATCGTCCGCTGGCCGGGCCCGGTTCTGGTCGCCTCCTTGGCAGTCGCGGCCGTCGGCCTACTGACGCTGCCGGGGTATCAGCCGGCCTACGACGACCGGAAGTACATTCCCACCGACATCCCCGCCAACGAGGGATTCGCCGCAGCAGACCGGCACTTCTCGCAGTCCCGGATGATGCCCGAGATACTGCTGATCGAGTCCGACCACGACATGCGCAACCCGTCGGACTTCCTGATCATCGACAAGCTGGCCAAGTCGGTGTTCAAAGTCGTCGGGATCTCCCGGGTTCAGGCGATCACCCGCCCGCAGGGCACCCCGCTGGAACACACCTCGATCCCGTTCCAGATCAGCATGCAGAACGCCGGCCAGCTGCAGACCATGCAGTTCCAGAAGAAGCGCATGGATGACATGCTCACCCAGGCCGAGGCCATGGAGCAGACCATCGCCACCATGCGCCAGATGCTGGGCTACATGACGCAATTGGCCAACACCACCCACGAGATGGTCGTCGACATGGATGACCTACAGGGCCAGATCTACGAGATCCGGGACCACATCGCCGATTTCGAAGACTTCTGGCGGCCGATCCGCAATTACTTCTACTGGGAACCGCACTGCTACGACATCCCGATCTGCTTCTCGCTGCGCTCGGCGTTCGACATGGTCGACAGCGTTGATCCGATGAGCGAGAGCATGGACAAGATGATCGCGCACATGGCTGACATGGACGCCCTGATGCCGCAGATGCTGACCACCTTCCCGCCGATGATCGACACCATGGAGACCATGCGGACCATGATGCTGACGATGCACAGCACCATGTCCGGGATCTTCGATCAGATGGACGAGATGAGCGACAACGCCACCGCGATGGGTAAGGCGTTCGACGAATCCAAGAACGACGATTCGTTCTACCTGCCGCCGGAGGTGTTCGAAAACCCGGACTTCAAGCGGGCCATGAAAATGTTCATCTCCCCGGATGGCAAGGCCGTCCGAATGATGATCTCGCACCGGGGCAATCCGGCTACGGCCGAAGGCATTTCGCACATCGACAAGATCCGTGTCGCGGCCGAGGAAGCGCTCAAGGGCACGCCGCTCGAAGACGCCAAGATCTATCTCGGCGGGACGGCGTCGCTGTTCAAGGACATGCACGACGGTTCCAACTACGACCTGCTGATCGCCGGAATCGCCTCGCTGTGCCTGATTTTCATCATCATGTTGCTGATCACCCGCGCCCTGATCGCGGCGTTGGTGATCGTCGGCACCGTGGCGTTGTCGCTGGGTGCGTCGTTCGGGCTGTCGGTGCTGTTCTGGCAGTACCTCATCGGCATGCAGTTGCACTGGCTGGTGCTGGTGATGTCGGTCATCATCCTGCTGGCGGTGGGCTCCGACTACAACCTGCTATTGGTGGCCCGGTTCAAAGAGGAGATCCACGCCGGCCTACATACCGGCATCATCCGCGCGATGGGCGGCACCGGGAAGGTGGTGACGTCGGCCGGGCTGGTGTTCGCCTTCACCATGACGTCGATGGCGGTCAGTGACCTGCGCATCATCGGACAGATCGGCACCACTATCGGATTGGGGCTGATGTTCGACACGTTGATCGTGCGGGCATTCATGACGCCGTCGATCGCGGCGCTGCTGGGGCGCTGGTTCTGGTGGCCGATCAACGTGCTGCCGCACGTCGGCGGGAAAGCCGCCCGGCATCGAGAAGCTGCCGCCCTCGCGCGCAGGGATGACACCGAGGAGCTGGCCCACAACCGGTAGCCGGATGTGAGCGATCGCATGCTCAGGGGCCAGAAAACCAATTAGGTAGCATGACTAAAGTTATGTAGCATTGCTTACTGAGTTCGAATGGCTGAGCGGCCATTTGCTGGCGCATTCGCCTCACCTGCTTCACCCGACTCAGTGGTCTCACCGGCGGGTTTAGCGTCCGAAAACTGACGGAGTGAAAGGACCGGGGGAATGGCTACAGTGGACTCCATGCGTACGCACCGCTCGATTCTGCGGGGCATCGTCGTGACCGCTGCCGCCGCCGGCGCAGCCGTGGCCGCGGTGCTGTTGCCCGCCACCGCCTCCGCCGACGCGACCGACGACTTCCCGATCCCGCGTCGCGTGATTCGCACCGACTGCAGCGCCGAGCAGATGCTGGCCGCCAGCCGCGATCTGTCGCCGATCTACTACGAGCGCTACATGATCGACATGCACAACAAGCCGGTCCAGGTGCAGCAGGCCACCATCGACAAGATGCACTGGTTCTTCTCGCTGAACCCCGATCAGCGCCGGGCCTACTCCGAGGAGTTGGCAACCAATTTCGCCGACCCGCTGACGGTGTCGTGGCCCAACCACGCCAAGATCTTCTTCAACAACAAGGGCGTCGTCGCCAAGTCGACCGAGGCCTGCAGTCAGTACCCGCGCGACGACATGTCGGTGTGGGACTGGGCCCCCAAGCCGTAACAGGAGACCGATGAACGGTTCCACCCGTCGAGTCATGCGGGTTCTGCTCGTCGCCGGCGCGGCGGGCGGCTTGTTTCTCGGGGCTCCGGGGTTACCGGCGGGCGCGCAACCTGCGGGGTTCCCCAACTTCGACGACTTCACCGCGGTCCCGGTGGACAACTACATCTCGACGGGCCCCAAGGGGCCGGGGCGCTGGGTGAACTTCTCCACGCCCTACAACGTCGCCTGCCAGTTCGACGCCGTCGACCCGCCCGCGGGATCGTCGCAGGCCATCATGTGCGACGGCGATATGCCGGGCTTGGCCAACGCGCCGCTGGGCTCGGGCGCCCCAGTGCCCGGCGGCTGTGTGATCGGGACGGTGCGCTCGCAGGGCGCGGCGGGTCTGCGGCTGAACCGCGAATCGACCGGCTGTGGCCGCCAATTCTCCAACGGAGCCTTCCTGGGCGTCGGGCAGAAGTTGTCGTACGGCAACGTCACCTGCGCGGTGGGCACCGACCAGCTTGTCGCCTGCCTGGACACCTCTCTGGGGCATCACGGCTTCGTGCTGAGCCCGTCGGGCAGCACGGCGTTCTAGGCTCTCCGGCTCCTCGGGCTTTCAAGGCCCCGCCTGCGCTACCGGTTGATGTTGAACGTGGTGGTGTAGGTCCGCGGGTGATAGGGCGGTGGCGGGGCGTCCGGCCCGGTCGGCCAGCCTTCAGGCGTCGGCCACGTGCTGACTCGCATCGTGACCTGCTCTTGGCCGTTGGGAAGCGTCTCGACGTTGACGATGCTCGGCCCGTACGGAACGGCCGGCTGATTACCGGGGCTCGGGATGAATCCGGGGCCGGTGAGGTCTTGTGAGGGAGCTTGCAGCAGCCCCTGCGGGCTGCCCGCGGTGACCCCCACGACCTGGCCGTCGTCGCTGGCGCTGGCCAACAGATACCCGCCCTGGGGCAGTGACACAATCTGATTCTCCCGATCGGCCGGACCGAGATTGTTGAAGGTGCCGACCTCGTGCAGGCTGTTCATCCAGGCATTCGGCGGGTCACCGGCGGCTACCGGGGCCGACTGCCACAGGGCGCGCTGACCGTCCTGGCCGACGTTGCCGACGATCATCATCGTTCCGGATGCCGGGTCGTAGACGCCGCTGGCCTGAGAGATGCCCACCTTGGTGTCCGAACCGAGCGGGGTGCCCAGCAGCGGCCCCAAATCCGTTGCCGGATCGGCCAGATTCTGGACCCGCGATTCCGGCGCGATGTAATTCTCGGGCGAAGTGCCGAGCCCGTAGGGCCGCACACTGTAGAAGGCATATTGCTGGCCGTCGGGGCCGACGGCGGTGCCGGTCGGCAGCGCCCGGAAACCCTCGTCGACGGGGAACGGGTTATCGATGTCGGGCTTGCCGGGGGTGTGCAACCGGGGGTGGCCGCTCTCCGGGTCGCCGGTGATGACGATGCCGGTGCCCGGGATCGTCGCACCCAGGTCATACGGCGAACCATCCTGCTTCTCCGGCATCGGCGGACTGCCCACGCCGGCGATGGTGGGATCGCGGGGCTGCTGCCCGTCAGTCGGGATTGTGTTGTCCACCAGCCGGATATGCGGATCCTGGCCATCCTCGCCGCTGCCCAGCTTGTAGTGGTTGGTCAGGGTCTGCGCCAGCTGCGACCGGTGCCGGCTGTCGGCGGCGGCGTCGGAGACCACCCGGTGGATCTCGCGGGTCTTGGCGGTGAGGAATCGCTGGAATTGGCGGGAGCCGGTGGGGGTGTCCAGTCCTGGCCAGGTGGCGGCCGATTCGCGGATCTCGGCCTCGATGGCGTCGAGGCGTTGCCGTGAACTCACAGCGTTGCGTACGGCCTGCTGCAGGATCGTCTGGAGCTCCTTGTCGGCTGCTACCGATGTGGCCAGCCGGTTCGCGAGCTCCTCTTCACGCGCGCGCGCCGCATCCGCGAAGGCACCGCCGAGGTTCTCGGCCATAGCGAACAGGGTAGCCGCGGCGGATCGGGCTTACTGGCCCTTTTTCGCCCGGCGCTTGCCGGACGGGCGCAACTTGGCCTCGTCGGTTGGGGCTGACTCGCCTGCTTCTTCGCCCGTCGACTCGACGATCTCGGTGGCCTCAGGCTCGTCATCGACCTCGGCGTCAGCGCCGGCGTTGTCGTCGGACTCGTCGTCGGACTCGTCGTCGCCTTCAGCGTCTGCCGAGGCCTCAGTGTCTTCGGCGTCTTCGGAGTCCTCGGCCTTTGCGTCGCCGGACTTCTTGCCCCGGCGACGCCCTCCCTTGGGCTGCTTCTCGGCCTTGGGCTTGATCGGTTTGGGCGGCGGCGGCGGGAGTTCGGCGACGAACGCCAGGTAGAACGCGCCGATCCCCAACAGGGCGATCGCGGCTGCGGCGCCGTAGATCCCGAACAGCCACACGCCGAAGCTGTCCAGCGACAACCAGATCTCACTGACCGCGGTGCCGGCGATCAACGCTGCGGCCACCAGATGCGCCACGATCGAGCCGGTCCGCAGCGACAGCGCAAGCTGCGGGGTGCCGTACTCGGGCTTGCGGGACTGCTTCAACACCGCGGCCACGGGCAGGGCCATCGCCCCGACCAGCAGTCCGAGGAGGACTCGCATCACGGTGCCTAGCACGTGCGGGCTGAAGCCGGTCAGCTCCCACCACCGCGGCAGGACAAAGAGGAAATACAGGATGGCGGCGAGAGTCGAGAGCGACGCGTGCCAAACCGTGGCGACGGTACGACTCACGCCACCTCCCATGCTCGTCAGCTAGTGATTCAGGTGCGACCGGACCTCGATCTTTCGGTCCGGCCGCACCTGAATCGGGTGCGGAGGATAGGGGATTTGAACCCCTGAGGGCTATTAACCCAACCCGCGTTCCAGGCGAGCGCCATAGGCCACTAGGCGAATCCTCCGTCGGCAATGGTAGCTGAGTCCCTTGCGTGCCCTGCGCACTCCTCTTATTGGCCGGCTTCGCCGCACTCTGCTGGACCGCCCGACTCCTTAGCGGTCTGCTCCGGCAACCGCATCGTCGCCGGGCGCCCGACCCCCGCTGTGTCCGGCGGCGGTGGCCCGCAGCGCCCGGCTTCGCCGCGCTCGCGACCCCCGCTGTGTCCGGCGGCGGTGGCCCGCAGCGCCCGGCTTCGCCGCGCTCGCGACCCCCGCTGTGTCCGGCGGCGGTGGCCCGCAGCGCCCGGCTTCGCCGCGCTCGCGACCCCCGCTGTGTCCGGCGGCGGTGGCCCGCAGCGCCCGGCTTCGCCGCGCTCGCGACCCCCGCTAGACTTGCCCGTGGACCCCGCGCGGCGTCCATCCTGTGAACTCCCCCAGGGCCGGAAGGCAGCAAGGGTCAATGGGCTCTGGCGGGTGCGCGGGGTCCCCTTATATCTCGGGCCTTCGACGTTGAAAGGCGCACCCGTGTCGCTGCATACCCTCAACCGTGCCGACCTGACCGCGCAATATGAGCGCTACCAGCGGGACTACGCCGAACTGCAGGCCAAGAAGCTCGCACTGGACCTCACCCGCGGCAAGCCGGCGCCCGAGCAGCTCGACCTGGCCAACGGCCTGCTGGCCCTGCCCGGCCCGGACGACTACCGCGGCGACGACGGCACCGACACCCGCAACTACGGCGGCCTGCATGGTCTGCCCGAGCTGCGCTCCATCTTCGGGGAGCTGCTCGGCATCGCGGTGCCCAACCTGATCGCCGGCAACAACGCCAGCCTCGAATTCATGCACGACGTCGTCGTCTACTCGATGCTGCACGGCGGCGTGGACTCACCGCGGCCCTGGAGCCAGGAGCCGGTCGTCAAATTCCTGTGCCCGGTGCCCGGCTACGACCGGCACTTCGCGATCACCGAGACCCTGGGCATCGAGATGATCCCGGTCCCGATGCGCGAGGACGGCCCGGACGTCGACCTGATCGAAGAACTCGTCGCCGCCGACCCGGCCATCAAGGGCATGTGGACCGTGCCGGTGTTCGGCAACCCCACCGGCATCACCTACTCCTGGGAGACCGTGCGCCGGCTGGTCCAGATGAAGACCGCCGCCCCCGACTTCCGGCTGTTTTGGGACAACGCCTACGCGGTGCACACCCTGACCACCGAATTCCCCCACCAGATCGATGTGCTGGGACTGGCCGCGGCCGCGGGCAACCCGAACCGGCCGTACGTGTTCGCCTCCACCTCGAAGATCACCTTCGCCGGTGCCGGCGTCAGCTTCTTCGGTGGCTCGCTGGGCAACATCGCCTGGTATCTGCAGTACGCCGGGAAGCGCTCGATCGGCCCGGACAAGGTCAACCAGCTGCGTCACCTGCGGTTCTTCGGCGACGCTGACGGCGTGCGGCTGCACATGCGCCGCCACCAGGAGATCCTGGCGCCCAAGTTCGAGTTGGCCGCCGAGATCCTGGAGAACCGGCTCGGTGACTCCAAGATCGCGTCGTGGACCGACCCCAAGGGCGGCTACTTCATCAGCCTCGACGTCTGGCCGGGCACCGCCCGGCGCACCGTGGCGCTGGCCAAGGATGCCGGAATCGCGGTCACCGAAGCCGGTGCGTCGTTCCCGTATCGCAAGGACCCCGACGACAAGAACATTCGGATCGCCCCGTCGTTCCCGTCCCTCGATGACCTGCGCAATGCCGTCGACGGTCTGGCCACCTGTGCGCTGCTGGCCGCCGCAGAGCAGCTGTTGGGCTGACATGCCCGGAATCTGCGGCCGGGTGGCGGTGGCGGCGGCCTTCATAGCGCTGAGTGCGGTCCCCGCGGCCCACGCGCTGCCGGGCCCGCCCGTCGAACCCAAGCCGGTGCCGGCCCCCGCGGCGGCACTCGATGCGGCCCCCGCGGCCGACCAGGCCCCGGCGCTGCCGGCGCGGGCCGTCGAGGAACTCGACCGCTTCCGCCGCGATGCCGCCGAGGGCGCACTGGGAAATCCGGTGATGTACGGCGACGGCCAGTGCTACCCGCTCGTGCAGCAATACATTCAGGCGCTGGGTTCATGGCGAAATAGAGACCCCAGCGGCAATGCCTTCGATCTCTACGAGCATTTCGCCACCAATGGTCTGGGCCAATACTTCGACCAGGTGCCGTTCGACGGCGGCCTGAACGCACCGCAGGTCGGGGACGTCGTGGTCTACGGTCCCGGTGGGTATGTCAGTGAACACGGGCATGCCGGGGTCGTCACGGCCGTGCGCGGCAGCGGCAGCCTGCTTCAGTACGAGGTCGCCGAACAGAACTCCAGTGGCCGGTTGTTCGTGACGCTGAACTGGCGTGACGTCAGCCCCATGTGGAACACGCTGGGGTATCTGCGCCCGAAGCCGTAGCGCTTCGGCTGCCGGGCCTGCACCGTCGTCGGGCCGAGCAAGTACCCTGCTGGCGTGGCGCTCTACCGCAAATACCGGCCGGCATCCTTCGCCGAAGTGGTGGGGCAGGAGCACGTCACCGAACCCCTGTGCACCGCGTTGTCGGCGGGCCGGATCAACCACGCCTACCTGTTTTCGGGACCGCGCGGCTGCGGCAAGACCTCGTCGGCGCGCATCCTGGCCCGATCGCTGAATTGTGCGCAGGGGCCGACGCCGACGCCGTGCGGAACGTGTGACTCGTGCGTGGCGTTGGCCCCCAACGGCCCGGGCAGCATCGACGTCGTCGAACTCGACGCGGCCAGCCACGGTGGCGTCGACGACACCCGCGATCTGCGCGATCGCGCCTTCTACGCACCCGCCCAGTCGCGCTACCGGATCTTCATCATCGACGAAGCGCACATGGTGACCACCGCGGGTTTCAACGCGCTGCTCAAGATCGTCGAGGAGCCGCCCGACCACCTGATCTTCGTGTTCGCCACCACCGAACCGGAGAAGGTGTTGCCGACCATTCGGTCGCGTACCCACCACTACCCGTTCCGGCTGCTTGCGCCGCGAACCATGCGCGAGCTGATCGGCCGAATCTGCGAGCAGGAGCAGGTCGCCGTCGACGACGCGGTGTATCCCTTGGTGATCCGTGCCGGTGGCGGCTCGCCGCGTGACACCCTCTCGGTGCTCGACCAGCTGCTGGCCGGCTCGGAGAAAGACGAGAACGGCATTGACCACGTCCACTATCAACGGGCGCTGGGTCTGTTGGGGGCCACCGATGTCGCGCTGATCGACGAGGCGGTCGACGCCTTGGCCGCCGGGGACGCCGCATCGCTGTTCGGAGCGGTGGAGGCGGTCGTTGACGCCGGCCACGACCCGCGCCGGTTCGCCATCGACCTGCTGGAGCGTTTTCGGGACCTGATCGTGCTGCAGGCGGTCCCCGACGCGGTCGCCAAGGGTGTGGTCGACGCGCCCGAAGACATGCTGGAGCGGATGTATGAGCAGGCCGCCCGGCTGGGCCCGGCGACCTTGGCCCGCTATGCCGAGGTGGTGCACGCCGGCCTCGGCGAGATGCGCGGCGCGACTGCTCCCCGGTTGCTGCTGGAGGTGGTGTGCGCCCGGCTGCTGCTGCCGTCGGCCGCCGACACCGAAGCCGCACTGCTGCAACGGGTCGAGCGCATCGAGGGCCGACTGGACATGTCGATCCCGGCGGCACCCGTACGGACCGGCGCCGCGCCCGCCGCGAGCGCGCCGGCTCCGGCCGCTGCCGCCACGCAAGAGCCGCCCGCCGCGTCACCCGCCAAGCAGTTCACCCGTCGCTCTACCCGGGCCGCTGAGCCCGCAGCCGCGCCCACGCCTGCGCCGGTGCCCGCCGCCGCACCCACTCCCGAGCCGGTGCCGACGCCCGCCGCGACGGTGCCCGAACCCGAACCCCCTGCACCACCCGCGCCGGCCCCCGCGCCGCCGCCCGCTGCAGCGCCTCCGGCACCCGCACCCGCTGCGGGGGTCACTCCGGGCGAGCCCGATGCCGCCGCCGTGCGCGCGATGTGGACTACAGTGCGCGACAAGGTTCGTCAGCGCAGCCGCACCACCGAGGTGATGCTCGCCGGCGCGACCGTGCGCACCGTGGACGGCAACACGCTGGTGCTCAGTCACGAATCCGCCCCGCTGGCCCGGCGGCTTTCCGAGCAGCGCAACGCCGACGTCATCATCGAAGCGCTCAAGGATGCCCTCGGGGTGAACTGGCGGGTGCGCTGCGAGGCCGGCGGACCTGCTGCTCCGGACGCGGGCCAGTCGGCGGCGCCCGCTCAGGTCGACATGGAGTCGGCACGCCGCGCCGACGAGGAGGCCATGCTGGCCGAGGCTTTGGAAAACACGGCGGACGCCTCCGGTGCCCCGCCTCGCCGCGACCCCGAAGAAGTGGCCCTGGAGTTGCTGCAGAACGAGCTGGGCGCCCGCCGGATCAGCGGCGACTGATCGGCTAAGGCTGCCACCAAGGCCGCAGCGGCAGGTCGTCGTCGCCGTCCCCGTCGACGTTGCTGGCCAACACCTGATGCAGCTGGAACAGGTTGCGTTCGAAGCACAGCACCGAGGCCGCCATGTACAGCCCCCACACCTTGGCCCGGCCCAGCCCGACCTCGGCGACGGCCTCGTCCCAGTGCGACACCAGGTTGCGGCTCCACTGCCGCAGCGTCATCGCGTAGTGGTGGCGGAAGTCCTCCTCATGCAGCACTTCGAGCCCGGTCTGCTGAATGTCGGAGATCACACGGCCCGAGCCGGTGATCTCGCCGTCGGGGAAGACGTAGCGGTCGGTGAAGGCGTCGCCGCGGTAGATCGAGTTGTCCGGCAGCGTCACGCATTGATTGAGCAGCAACCCGCCGGTGCGCAACTTCGACTTGAGGAATCCGAAGTAGGAGCGGTAATTCTTCACCCCGATGTGCTCGCTCACCCCGATCGATGAGATGGCGTCGAACCCGTCCTCGCGGATGTCGCGGTAGTCGCAGTGCCGCACCTCGGCCAGGCCCGCGAGTCCCTCGTCGGCGATTGCCGCTCGTGCCCACTCGACCTGTTCGGCCGACAGGCTCACCCCGAGCGCCTGAACGCCGCGGCGCGCCGCGTAGCGCACCATGCCGCCCCAGCCGCAGCCCACATCGAGCAACCGGTCGCCGGCTTGCAGGCGCAGCTTTTCGAAGATCAGTCGGTACTTGTTCTCCTGCGCTTCCTCCAGGCTCGCGCCGGGGTTGGGGTAGATCGCACAGCTGTAGGTCATCGATGGGCCGAGCACCCACTCGTAGAAGGTGTTGGAGACGTCGTAGTGGTGATGGATCGCGTCGGCGTCGCGAGCCTTGGAATGCCGCAGTCCCTCCGCGGTACGACGCCATCGGGGTGGGGCTTCCTCCGGCGGTGGCGCGATCGGCTTCAGGTTCTTCAGCCCGATAGACCGGACGATGTTGGCCAACTCGCGTGGCGACGGGTGCTTGAACTCCAGGTCCGCCATGGCGTTGAGCACCGGGTACGGATTGCCGGGATGCACGCCGCGCAGTTCCAGGTCACCGGCGACATAGGCGCGGGCGATCCCGAGCTGACCGAGTGACGTGGCCAGATAGGCGGTGGCGCGGGAATTCAGCAGATCGACGCCCAGCTCCGTGTCGCTGGGGCCCACGCTGCTGCCGTCGTAGGCGGAGATCCTCAGCGGTGGCTGGCCTCCGCCCGCCAGGAGCATCAGAACCTCGGCCAAACCGAGCTTGCCGTTGGTGGTTTTCGTGCCTTTGGTCAGTGTTTTGGCAGTCATGATGTACCCCCCTTGCCGAGATGCGAATAACCGCCCGGGCGCCGCCTCAAACACGCGTAACGTGGCACCGCAATGGGCGATATGACCGAAGCAACCACCTGCGCGATCGTCGGTGGCGGACCGGCAGGCATGGTTCTCGGACTGTTGCTGGCCCGGGCCGGCATAGCGGTGACGCTGCTGGAGAAGCACGCCGACTTCCTGCGTGATTTCCGTGGCGACACCGTGCACCCCACGACCCTGCGTCTTCTTGATGAGCTCGGGCTCTGGGAGCGCTTCACCACGCTGGCGCACAGTGAGATCCATCAGGTCAGCCTCGACGTGGCCGGGCGCGACGTCACGGTGGTCGATTTCGGCCGGCTGCGTCGCCAGCCGCACCCCTACGTTGCGATGGTGCCGCAGTGGGACCTGCTCAACCTGCTCGCCGAGTCCGCGCAGACCGAGCCGACGTTCACCTTGCGAATGCAGACCGAGGTCACCGGGCTGCTGCACGAGAACGGGCGGGTGGCCGGAGTGCGCTACCGCGACGCCGAGGGCACCGGGGAACTGCGTGCCGATCTCACGGTGGCCTGCGACGGGCGCTGGTCGGTCGCACGGCATGAGGCGGGCCTGCACTCACGCGAGTTTCCGGTGAACTTCGATGTGTGGTGGTTCCGGCTGCCGAACGACCGCGCCACCCAGCCCACCTTGTTACCCCGCCTCGGACCGGGGCGGGCCGCGATCATGATTCCGCGCGACAGTTACTTTCAGGTCGCCTACCTGGGGCGCAAGGGCACCGACGCCGACAAGCGGGCCCGCGGTATCGAGGGGTTCCGCCGTGACGTGGTCGAGCTCATTCCCGAGGCCGCGGATTCGGTGGAGGCGCTGCAGAGCCTGGACGACGTCAAACACCTTGATGTGCGGGTGAATCGGTTGCGGCACTGGAGCATTGACGGGCTGTTGTGTATCGGCGACGCCGCACACGCCATGTCACCGGTGGGTGGGGTCGGCATCAACCTGGCGGTGCAGGATGCGGTGGCCGCCGCGACCATCCTGGCCGAGCCGCTCCGGCAAGGGCGGGTGACCGCTCGGGATCTGGCCGCCGTGCAGCGACGTCGACAGCTGCCCACCGTCGTCACCCAATCGGTGCAGCGGGCAGCGCACCGGGCGCTGAACCCCATCCTGCGCGGCCAGAACCTCAGCCCGCCGGCGAGCGTGGGCAGGCTGTTCGCGATGTTGCCCTGGCTCTCGGCGATTCCGGCTTACCTGGTCGGTGTGGGCGTGCGCCCGGAGCGCGCCCCGGCCTTCGCGCGCCGCCAGAGCCGCTAGGGCTTTAGAGCTCCTAGGGCCGCCACCACGGCCGCAGCGGCAGGCCGGCGCCGTCGGCGCCGTTGACCGCCAGCGCGTGATGAAGCTGAATGCCGTTGTGCTCGAAGCCCAGCCGCGAACCGGCCATGTACAGGCCCCAGACCTTGGCGGTGGCCAGCCCGACCTCGGCCACGGCGTCGTCCCAGTGCGCCACCAGGTTGGCGCACCAGTCGCGCAGGGTCAGCTCGTAGTGGTTGCGCAGGTTCTCGGTGTGCAGTACCTCGAGGCCGACGTCCTGAATCTCGCTGATGATCCGGCCGGATCCGGCCAGCTCTCCGTCGGGGAACACATAGCGGTCGATGAAATCGCCTGCGGCCGCAGTGGATTTGTTGTCTGCCCGGGTGATGCAGTGGTTGAGCAGCAGGCCGCCGGGACGCAGCTTGGACTTGAGGAATCCGAAGTAGGCGGGGTAGTTGGCCACGCCGATGTGTTCGGTCATCCCGATCGAGGAGACCGCGTCGAACCCGGATTCGCCGACGTCGCGGTAGTCGCAGTGCCGCACCTCGGCTCGGTCGGACAGGCCGGCGTCGGCGATCGCGCGCTGCGCCCACTGGGCCTGCTCGGCCGACAGCGTCGCACCGATAGCACGCACCCCGTGGCGCGCCGCGTAGCGCACCATGCCGCCCCAGCCGCAGCCCACGTCGAGCAGCACGTCTCCGGGGCTCAACCGCAGCTTGTCGAAGACCAGCCGGTACTTGTTCTCCTGGGCCTGCTCCAGCGTCGCATCCGGCGTTGGATAGACCGCGCAGGTGTAAGTCATCGACGGACCGAGCACCCACTCGTAGAAGTCGTTGGACACGTCGTAGTGGTGATGGATCGCCCCGGCATCCCGAGACTTGCTGTGCCGCAAACCTTCCGCGATACGTCGCCACCGGGGGAGTGCCTCTTGGGGTGGCGGGGCGATCGGCACCAGATGTTCGATCCCGATCGAGCGCACGATGTTGGCCAGCACTCTGGGCGAGGGCCGTTTGAAGTGCAGCTCGTCGGCCAGCGCCTTGAGCAGCCGATAGGGATCGCCGGGGTGCACGCCGTGCAGCCCCAGGTCACCGGAGATGTAGGCCCGGGCCATCCCCAGGTCGCCCGGCGCGGTGGCCAGATAGGTGGTGCCGCGCGGCGTCAGCAAGTCCAGGCCCAAGGGTGCGTCCTCGGGGCCGGTGCTGCTGCCGTCGTAGGCGGTGAAGCGCAGCGGCAGGTGTCCGTCGGTGGCCAGGGTCTCCAGCACCTGGGCCAGGCTCAATCTGCCGGTCGGCGTGCGTACCTGCTCGCTGTCGATCGTCATCGTCGTCGCACCGCCTTGGCGTAGAGGTCCAGTAGCCGCGAGTCGGGGTCGTAAGTCTTCTTGATCCTCCGATAGGTTTCACCGCCGTAGAGCTCGTCAAACTCCGCGGCGGTGTAGTAGGAGTCGGAGTACAACGACTTGTGGCCGTCGAGCTCGCTCACCTTGGCCTCGATCAGCCGATTGGTAGCGCCCTCGGTGGCGCCGGCCGGGACTGACGACCAGAACCCGACGTTGACGTAGGTGCGATTAGACCGAATCGGGTACAGCGGCCACTCCTCGTCGCCGCGCAGCCGGAGCGGGCACAACCACACCGGTTCGATCGGGACGTGAGCGAAGAACCAGTCCAGGAATTGCCGGCAGCGCTCCAGCGGGACCTCGATGTCCTGCACCACTCGCTCGCGAGGTGGGCGGTTGTGCCGCTTCTCGATCCGGTCGGCGATGGCGAAGCGCTGGTCGTAGGCGATCAGCTTCGAGTAGACACTGCTGCGCCGGTAGCGCCGCGGCCACCACCGGCGCACCAGGGGATGCTGGGCGCCGAACGCGCGCGAGCACCAGAACCAGTCGGTGTCCCAGCGCCACAGGTAGTCGTGGATGGTCAGCCGGTCGTCTTTGATCCCGTGCGCGTGCCTAATCGAGCGGTAGTAGATCTGCTGGCCGGTGTAGTCGCTGACGGCGCCGGGGGAATCGGTCGCGATACCGACACACAGGTAGCTTTCCCGGGGGCTGAACACCACGCCGTCGAGGTAATCCACCGGAACGCCTTCGAGCCCGCCGGTATCGATGATGCGGTCCATCGTCGCGACCAGCTCGTCCAGGGAATCGAAGCGGATGTGCCGCAACGCGACGAATGGCTTTACGGCCTCCAATTCGATCCGCAGGCGCGTCGAATACCCCAGCGTTCCATAGGAATTCGGAAACGCGTGGAACAGATCTTCATGCTCGTCACGCGATACCGTCAGCAGTTCGCCGTCGCCGGTGAGCACGTCCATCTCCAGCACCGACTCGTGGGGAAGCCCGTTGCGGAACGACGCAGACTCGATTCCCAGCCCGCTGACCGCACCGCCGACGGTGATCGTCTTGAGCTGCGGGACCACCAACGGCGCCAGGCCGTAGGGAAGGGTGGCGGCGACCAGATCCTCGTAGGTGCACATGCCGTCGACGTCGGCGGTGCGATTCTCCGGGTCGACGGCGATGACGCTCACCAGGCCCGAGGTGTCCAGACCTGGTGCCTGGCGCCTCGCGCGCGCCCGAAACAGGTTGGAGGTGGGCTTGGCCAGCCGGACCGATTCGTCAGCGGGGATGTTGCGGTAGCTGTCCAGCAGCAGCCGCACCCCCCGCGCGTGGGATGTCGGTGTATCGGCCGGCCGAACGGACATCACCTCCCACGCTAACGGCGGATCGGCGGGCGTGCACGCAGCAGTGCTGCGAGTTAGGGCACTTGTGTCTGAGCGCTCAGGAAACTGGCGATGCCGCGCGCGACCGCGTCGGCGTAGCGCTGGCGGCCCGCCGGACTCTCCATCAGGGCCGCATCGGTGGCGTTTTTCATGTTGCCCAGCTCGACCAGGACCGAAGGGTATTCGGCCAGGTTGAGCCCGGCGAGGTCGGCGCGACCCTTCAAGCCGTCGGTGCCGATGTAGTTGGCCGGCGGAATGCCCGCCGCCTGCAACTGGCTGCGCATGATCTGGGCGAACCGCACCGCCGGGCCCTCCTGGGCCGGGTTCAGCGGAGGCGCGGAGTAGTTGACGTGGAACCCGCGGCCGGCGGGCTGCCCGCCGTCGGCGTGGATGGACACGATGGCATTGGGGTGCAGCGCATTGGCCGCTGCGGCGCGTGCGTCGATGCACGGAGCCGGCCCGTTGTCGTCACCTCGCGACATCGCGGTGCGAACGCCGGCGGCATTGAGGGCTTGGCGGATCCGCAGCGTGGTGTCCCAGGTGAAGCTGTGCTCGGGATAGCCGGAGTTGGTCGCGGTGCCGCTGGTCTGGCAGTTCTTGGTGCCGCCGCGGCCGTTGGGTACCTGGCGTGACAGAGCGGCGGGGTCGCCCGCGCCGCTGTGTCCGGGGTCGAGGAACACGATCATGCCGGCGATGTTGCCGGGGGCTGCCGAGGCCAAGGGAGCCAGCGGGGCGCTCGGCACCGCGGCGGCCACCACCAGGCCGGTGGTGATCGCGATACCGACACGGACAAGAACTGGTACGCGCACGCCGCCAACGTAGGCCGGGGCCGACTACGCTGGAACTCTCACACGCACCGGGTCTCTCCAGCTGTAACCAAGCCGCAACCCAGTCGAGACCACGCACACGACAACGCAAGGGGAGTGTCATGCAACCAGGAGGCCCGCCCGACATGTCGGCGTTGCTGGCCCAGGCTCAGCAGATGCAGCAGCGCCTGCTGCAGGCGCAGCAGGAGCTGGCCGTCACCGAGGTGCACGGGGAGGCCGGAAACGGCCTGGTCAAGGTCACCTCCAACGGCAGCGGCGAGGTGCTCGCGGTGCACATCGACCCGAAGGTCGTCGACCCCGAGGACATCGAAACCCTGCAGGACCTGCTCGTGGGAGCGCTCGCGGACGCCTCGAAGAAGGCGCACACGCTGGCCCAGCAGCGGCTGTCACCGCTGGCCGGCGGCATGGGTGGCGCGCTCGGCATGCCGGGAGCCTAGGTGTTTGAGGGTCCGGTTCAGGACCTGATCGACGAGCTGGGCAAGCTGCCGGGCATCGGCCCCAAGAGCGCCCAGCGGATCGCGTTTCACCTGCTGTCGGTGGAGCCGCCGGAGATCGACCGGCTCACCGCGGTGCTCACCAAGGTCCGCGACGGGGTGCGGTTCTGTGAGGTGTGCGGCAACGTCTCCGACGCTCAGCGGTGCCGGATCTGCGGGGACCCGCGCCGCGACTTCGCCCAGATCTGCGTCGTCGAGGAGCCCAAGGACGTCGCCGCCATCGAACGCACCCGGGAGTTCCGCGGTCGCTACCACGTGCTCGGCGGCGCGCTGGATCCCCTATCAGGGATCGGCCCCGAGCAACTGCGGGTGCGTGAGCTGCTGAATCGGGTCGGGGAGCGGGTCGATGGGGTGGACGTCAGCGAGGTGATCATCGCCACCGACCCCAACACCGAGGGCGAGGCCACCGCCACCTATTTGGTGCGGGTGCTGCGCGACATTCCCGGGCTCAGCGTGACGCGTTTGGCGTCCGGGCTGCCGATGGGCGGCGACCTGGAGTTCGCTGACGAGCTGACCCTGGGCCGGGCCTTCACCGGCCGCCGCGCCATGGCCTGACTTCCCGCCTGCACCCCTTCCACCTCCGCGAAACCGACGTTTTGCAGACCCCTTCTCGCACTTTCCCTGCAAAAAGTCGGTCTCGGCGAGGAGAAGCGGATGTGTCGGTGGCCGCTGGCATCATTCCGCCATGGACGGGGTCTTCATCGGCAGCGAGGCGACCGTCGCTGGCCGGCTGACCCGCCACGAGCTGCGGCGGTGGTATCGCCTGCTCTTTCGGGGGGTCTACCTCCGCAAGGACACAACGCCCGCCTTGCGGGATCGCACGACGGCGGCATGGCTCGCCTCGAGGCGTCACGGGGTGATCGCCGGCCTGGCCGCCTCGGCCCTGCATGGGGCTCAGTGGGTGGATGCCGACGTGGACATCGAGCTCATCGCGCAGAACACCCGCGCGCAACCAGGCCTGATCGTTCGCGACGAAACCCTCGCCGACGACGAGGTCACCAAAGTCGCCGGCTTACCGGTCACCACACCCGCCCGCACCGCCTACGACCTGGCCCGCCACCTGCCCCGCGGCAATGCGGTCGCCCGGCTCGACGCCCTGGCCCGGGCTACCCCGTTCAGCACCGAGGACGTGCTGTTGATCGCCAAGCATCACCAAGGCGCCCGCTATTTACGAAGGCTGCGGGCGGCGCTTCCGCTCGTTGACGCCGGCGCCGCCTCGCCCAAGGAGACCTGGCTGCGGCTGCTGCTGGTCGACGCAGGCCTGCCCACCCCGACCACCCAGATCCCGGTGCGCGACCGCCGCTACTGGCCGTTCGCCTGGCTTGATCTGGGATGGGAGGACTACAAGGTGTCCGCCGAATACGACGGGGAACACCATCAGAAGGATCGTGCGCAGTACGTCAAAGACCACCAGCGCCAGCGCAAGCTGGAACGCCTGGGCTGGATCAACATCCAGGTGATCAACGAGGACAACCCCCAAGAGACCATCCACCGTGTCACCCAGGCGCTACACGCCCGCGGCTGGCGCCCCTAGACCGGCTGCAGCACTTCGGCGATCGCCACCCGGGCGGCGATCCCGGCGCGAGCGGTCCGAACCTTCTCCGGGATGCCCGCGCCCACCACCGCGACCAGCACCCCGTCACGCTCGTAGTAGGCCAGGAAGCGGCGGCCGTCATCGTCGACCACGTGCACGGTGTCGTCGGCGCGGGGCCGGCCCAGGCATTGAATCTTGACGTCGTACTGGTCGCTCCAGAAGTAGGGCACGCCCGGGCTCACCACCGCTTCCAGGTTCAGCATCGCCGCCACCAGGGTCCTCGCCTGATCGGCGACGTTGCTCCAGTGCTCGACGCGGATCTGGGTTCCGGTCGCATCCCGCCAGGACGCCACGTCGCCGATCGCCCATACATCGGGGGCGTTGGTGCGCCCGACCGCGTCGCAGACCACGCCGTCGGCGACCTCGACATCACTGCCGGTCAGCCAGTCGCTGGCCGGGCGCGACCCGATGCCCACGACCACCAGATCGGCTGCCACCACAGAGCCGTCCGACAGCGTCACCGACTCGACGGCCTCGCCGCCGGCGATGGAGTCCACTGCCACACCGGTGCGCACGGCGACGCCTTCATCGCGGTGCAGCCGGGCGATCAACGTCCCGGCCTGCACGCCCAGCACGGCGGCCAGGGGTGCGGCCTGCGGCTCCACCAGCGTCACCTGCACGCCCAGGCCGCGCAGGCTGGCGGCAACCTCGCACCCGATGAAGCCGGCGCCGATCACCACCGCCCGGCGTACGGTCGTCGCCCGATCACGAAGGGCCACACAGTCATCCAGCGAGCGCAGCACGCAGATGCCGGCCAGGTCGCCCAACGTCGGCAACCGCCGCGGCACCAGGCCGGTGGCGATCACCAGCTGGTCGTAGCCGAGCAGCTGTCCGTCGGCCAGCTCCACGGTGTGCGCCGCGGCGTCGATACCAAGAGCCGGGACACCGAGGCGCAACGTGATGCCGTTGTCGTCGTAGAAACTCGCCGGTTTCAAGGCAACATCATTCACCTCGCCGCGCAGCATCTGCTTGGACAGCGGCGGCCGGTCATACGGCGGGTGCTCTTCGGCGCCGACGATCGTGATCGGGTCGCCAAAGCCGTTGCGCCGAAGCTGTTCGGCGGTGCGCACCGCCGCCAGGCCGGCCCCGACGATGACCACGCCGCTCACGGCCGTACCACTTCCGCCATCTCGAAGTCGGCCTTGGCCGCGCCGCAGTCCGGGCAGCTCCAATCCTCGGGGATGTCGGCCCAGCGGGTGCCCGGCTCGATGCCGTCCTCCGGCCAACCCAGCGCCTCGTCGTATTCGAAGCCGCACTGCAGGCACCGGAACAGTTTGTAGTCGCTCATGAGTTCACTCCCATCGGTTCGAAATCCAGCTTTTCGCGTACCGCGCAGTCCGGGCAGGTCCAGTCGCCGGGAATCTGCTGCCAGGGCGTGCCGGCGGGGAATCCCTCGCGGGGTTCCCCGGTGGCCTCGTCGTAGAGGTAGCCGCAGCCCGGGCACCCGTAGACGGCCATCAGACGGCCGCTCCGTATCGAGCCAGCACCTTGTCGCGCACCCGCGGGTGAATGTTGGCCCGGGTGATGTCACCGGCGTAGTGCTCGAGCACCCGGTGGTCCATCAGCTTGCGCCACACCGTCGGGAAGTAGGTCACCCCAATGAGCGCCCCGTAGCCGGCCGGCAGGTTCGGCGAGTCATCGAAGCTGCGCAGCGTCTGGTAGCGCCGGGTGGGGTTGGCGTGATGGTCGCTGTGCCGCTGCAGGTGGTAGAGGAACAGGTTGGTGACCATGTGGTCGGAGTTCCAGCTGTGCTGCGGTGTGCAGCGCTCGTAGCGGCCGCTGGACTGCTTCTGGCGCACCAGCCCGTAGTGCTCCAGGTAGTTCACCGACTCCAGCAGCGACGACCCGTAGATGGCGTTGATCAGCACGTAGGGCAGCAGCGCGACGCCGAACACCGCGATCAGCACGCCCCAGAACAGCACCGACATCGCCAGCGCGTTGACCACGTCGTTGTCTGCCCAGGTCCGCGGGTTCCACGGGCTCTTGCCGGTCCGGCGGACCCGCTGGGCCTCCAACTCCCACGCAGAGCGGATGCCGCCGAAAGTGCTGCGGGGCAGGAACTCCCAGAACGTCTCACCGAAGCGGGCCGACGCCGGGTCTTCGGGGGTGGCCACCCGGACGTGGTGGCCGCGGTTGTGCTCGACGTAGAAGTGGCCGTAGCAGACCTGGGCCAGGGTGATCTTGGCCAGCCAGCGCTCCAGCGACTCCCGCTTGTGACCCAGCTCGTGGGCGGTGTTGATACCGACCCCGGCGACGGTCGCGGTGGTCAGCGCCACCCCGATCTTGCCCAACCAGCCCAGCGACCCGTCGAACCCGAGCCAGCCCAGGTCTGAGGCGGTGAACAGGTAGGCGCCGAAGATGGCGCTGGCGTATTGGAAGGGGATGTAGGCGTAGGTGGCGTAGCGGTAGTACTTGTCGTTCTCCAGCGCCGCCATCACCTCGTCCGGCGGGTTCTGCCCGTCGGCGCCGATCCAGAGGTCCAGCGCCGGCAGCAGCACGTAGAGCAGGATCGGCCCGATGTACAACGGCAGCTGCGCCGCGGTGTGCAGGCCGGCCTGGTTCAGCGCCCAGACCAGCGGCACCATCAAGAACAGCATGGTGGGCACCACCAGGCCCAACAGCCACAGGTGACGTTTCTTGTCCTGCCAGAGCTTCGGTCCGCTGGCCATCTCGGTGCTCATCGCGTTCAACCCCTCGCCTCGGTCACACCACGTGTTTTCGGATGTGCCTGACGTTAGGTAGCGCCGCAGCCTCGCCGCTCGTCCCGCGCGGCCGGAATTCGGACGGCTATTCGTCCTGCGAAGACAACACGGCAGCGCCGTACCACTGACACAGCAGCAACGCGATCTCGACGTCCAGGCGATCGTCGGCGATTGGGCGGCCGCGGCGCTCGACCGCCCGCTGCACCCGATACTTCATGGTGTTGACATGGAAATGGAGTTGCTCGCCGGCCGCCTTGAAGCTGGACCCGGTGCGCAGGAACACCCGCAGGGTGTCGCGCAGCCGGCCGTCGCTCTCGGTCGCGCAGGCCAGCGGGCCCAGCACCTCGGCGACCCAGGCCCGCGCGCCGGTCAGGTTGTCCCCACCGAGTAGCGCCGCCGCGGACAGCCCGGGGTCGCCGGCCGCACTGACCCGATTCGCGGTGGCCCCGGAGGCGACCGCCAGGGCGTGGGCCGCCAGGGCCTGCTGGTGCGATCGGCGGAAACCCTCGACGCCGGGCAGCGGATCACCGATCGCCACCCACGGCTCGCCCTCCGCGGCCAGCGCGCAGGCGCGGATCTGTTCCACCACATCGTCTGCGGCGTCCGAGGACAGCGGAAGCCACGCCCACCCGCATGCGCTGTCGGCCGGCACGAACAGCGGTGCCCCATGCACCGGCAGCGACTCGGCGAGGTGCTTGATAAAACCCTCCGCGGCGGCCAGCCGGTCGCCGGACGAATCGGGATACCACACCACGATCCCGGCATGGGTGCGCCGCAGCGGGTAGCGAATCGCGGTTGTCATCGCGTCGACGTCCAGGCTCTCGTCGGCCAGGATGTCGCGCACCCGCAACGCGCGCACCGCATTTCGACTCTCCAGCCAGCGTTCCCGCTCGGCTTGGTAGACGGCTGACACCTGCTGCGACATCTCGTCGATATAGCCGAACATCAGTGTCGACATGGCGCCGAGCACGTTCAGGCTCAGGTCGGGATCCAGTTCGGCGGAACGGATCTCGGCCAGCACTAGCTGCAGCGCCACCGAGTGGCCCAGCCGGTAACCGCGCACCAACGCGTTGACCGGTACCCCGCGCTGCGCCAGCCGGCGGGCGTGTTCCAGGGCGACCGGCGGTGCCGCGATGTCAGCCACCGGAATGTTGTGGCGGATCGCCGAGAAGTACGTGTCGACGTTCGCCGACACGGTCTCGTGCAGCAGCTGCAGCAGCGACGAGTCGCTGGTGAGGTCCGGCGACTCCTTGGCGACCAGATCCTCGATGACCCCGATCGTCTCGGCCAGGCGATCGTAGAGGCGCTGGGAGATTGCGATCGCGGCCTCGGCCACTGGGGCATCCGGGGCATCCGGGGCGCTCTGATCGGTCATGGTCTGACCGTAGTCAGACCCGCCGGGGCGCAGCCAGCCGTTCGCGGCGCAACACGTCCACTTCCGGCAGCTCCAGGGGCGCGAGCTCGCCGACCACCTTCGCCAGCAACAGATCGGCCAGCTCCGGGTTGCGGGCCAGGCACGGCCCGTGCAGGTAGGTGGCGACGACGCTGCCCTGCACTGCGCCGTCATAGCCGTCGCCGGCCCTGTTGCCGGCGCCCTTGGTGACCGCGCTCAGCGGCGAGGCGTCCGGCCCCAGCACGGTGCCGCCGCGGTGATTCTCGAAGCCGGTCAGGGGTGCCGACAGCCCCGCCAGCAGCGGCGTGGCGACCACTTCGCCGATGGTGCGCGACTCCTGCGGTGAGGTGGTCACGTCGAGCAACCCGACCCCCTCGACCCGCTCGCCGGCCGAGGTCTCATACCAATGTCCCAGGACCTGGATGGCCGCGCAGATCGCCAGCACGGGCGCTCCCCGCGCCGCCGCGCGCTGCAAACCGGGGTGGGTGATCAGGTGCCGGGTGGCCAGTCGCTGTGCGTAGTCCTCGGCGCCGCCGAGGGTGTAGAGGTCCAAGGACTCGGGCACCGGTTCGGCCAGGGTGATTTCGACGATCTCGGCGGGAATCCCGCGCAGCAGCAGTCGCTGCCGCAGCACCACCGCATTGCCGCCGTCACCGTAGGTGCCCATCACGTCGGGCAGCACCAGCCCGATCCGTACGGTGCTAATTGCGCCGCCTCCTCCTCGTCGCTGCGCTCCGCATCGTCTGCGCCGTCATGCCAACCGCCGCTGCAATTGCAGGAACGCGGTGTAGTTGGCGACGACCTCGACCGGTCCGGGCGGACAGGACGCGATCGCGGCGAGGGTGTCGTGCACCAGGGTGTGCTGCACACCGGCGTAGCCCAGCCGCACCGCCAGGTCGGTGCCGCGCTCCCCGGCCGCCACCACGGTGGTGTCCTCGAAGTGCTCGAAACGCACGTCCCACAGCCAGGACAGGTCTTCGCCGTCGGGCACCTGCCCGTTGACGGCGATCACCACCCCGGCGGCGTGCTTGTCGACCATCGACAGCGCCTCCTGCCAGCCGGCCGGGTTCTTGGCCAGCAGCATCCGCACCGTGTGGTCGCCGACCTGCACGCTGCGGTAGCGTCCGGCCACTTCGTCGACGGCGGAGACCGCGGCCACCGCTTTGGCCGGGTCGGCGCCCAGGGCGACGGCGGCCGCTACGGCCTGGGCGGCGTTGCCGCGATTGACGGTGCCGGGCAGGGCCAGCCGCATCGGCAGCACCAGCCCGTCCGGGCCGTAGAGCGAGTCGTCGTCGAACCACCACTGCGGGGTGGGCCGGCTGAACTCGCTTCCGGTGGAGCGCCAGTGGTCCTCGTGGCGGTCGATCACCTCGCCGCTGCGCGGGCAACTGACCGAGTCGCCCGACCAGCCGGCGCGGGCGGCCACCCAGACCACGTTGGGGGAGTCGTAGGCGGCCGAAGTCATCAGCACGTCGTCGCAGTTGGCGACCACCACCGTCTGCGGATGACGGGCCAGGCCGGTGCGCAGCGCGCGCTCCACGGCATTGATCTCCCCGACCCGGTCCAGCTGATCCCGAGAGAGGTTGAGCAAAACGACTACCGCGGCATTTACTGCGTCCAAGACGTGCGGGACGTGCATCTCGTCGACCTCAAGCGCCGCCAGTTGCGCGGTCCGATCGGCGGCCAGCGCCGCCACCAGCCCGGCGTCCATATTGGCGCCCTCGGAGTTGGTGGCCACCGCGCCCAGGTCGCTCAGCGCGGCCGCGAGCATGCGGGTGGTGGTCGACTTGCCGTTGGTGCCGGTGACGATCGCGGTGCGTCGCCCAGTGCCGAGCTGACGCAGGATCGATCGGTCCAGGGTCATCGCGATCAGACCGCCGATCATCGCGCCGGCACCGCGGCCGGTCACCCGCGACGCCCACCGGGCACTCGCGCCGGCGGCCAGCGCCAGGCGTCCGCGGGCGGTGATCATGGCGGTGAGTTTAAGGCGGCGACACGGGCGGTGGCGGCCCGGATCGGTCACACCGGCATGCCATCCTCGTCACATGAGTGCTCGGTGGGGCCGTCCGGCTCGCGAACCCGGCGACGGCTGGGTCGTGGTCGACGTCGAGACGTCGGGGTTTCGGCCCGGGCAGGCACGGGTGCTCAGTGTCGCCGCGTTGGCACTCGACGCCGACGGTCGGGTGGAGCACGCGGTGTCGCACCTGGTCAACCCGGGCATCGACCCCGGGCCCACGCACGTACACGGGCTGACCGCGGAGATGCTGGCCGGCCAGCCGCAGTTCGCCGATGTCGTCGACGAGGTGGTCGCGCTGCTGCCGGGCCGCACCCTGGTGGCCCACAATGTGGCGTTCGACTACACGTTCCTGGCTGCCGAAGCGGAGATGGCCGGTGCGGTACTGCCCGTCGATTCGGTGATGTGCACTCTGGAGCTTGCGCGACGGTTGGACCTGGGCCTGCCCAACCTGCGGTTGCAGACGCTGGCCGCACATTGGGGTGTCGTCCAGACCCGGGCGCACGACGCACTCGATGACGCGCGGGTGCTGGCCGGGGTGCTCGAGCCTGCGCTGCAGCGCGCCCGGGAGCGCGACGTGTGGTTGCCGGTGCGGCCGGTGACCCGGCGGCGCTGGCCCAACGGGCGGATCACCCACGAGGAACTACGGCCGCTGAAGGCGCTGGCGTCGCGGATGCCGTGTGCCTACCTCAACCCGGGCCGCTACGTGCGGGGACGACCGCTGGTGCAGGGCATGCG
This sequence comes from Mycolicibacter virginiensis, assembly GCF_022374935.2. Lineage (NCBI taxonomy): Bacteria > Bacillati > Actinomycetota > Actinomycetes > Mycobacteriales > Mycobacteriaceae > Mycobacterium > Mycobacterium virginiense. The sequence continues at coordinate 4,519,560 of NZ_CP092430.2, read as the reverse complement.
GGTGGCGTTGTCGGCAGAGTGCACCCGCACCCATGAGGAGCTCGTCGAACGCATCCTGCACGCGGGGTTGGCCTACAGCGACGTCGTCGACGCCCACACGTCACTGGTGATCTGCAACGAGGACCGCCCCGAGCAGGGCAAGGGCTACCTGGCGCGCGAATTGGGCGTGCCGATGGTCTCCGACTCCGACTTCATGGCGTATGTCGGCGGGATCGGCGGCGTCGTCGGAGGCACCGGCATCGAGGAATTCGTCGACACCGGGGTCGCCGGAGATCAGATCTCGCTGTTCTAGGGGTTCTCCCGGGGCGGCGAGTGTCCCAAATTGGGACATCGACAGGTGAACGGATAACGCCATGCTGTTAACCGTGACGAAACATTTGGGGTCATCGGCGGTCCAGCGATGACCACCGCTGTACGCGAAGACCGGGCAACTCCCGGCGTGACCCCGCTGCTGGGCCGGGTGCGTCGAGGCGCGTCGACCCCGGGTCGCCGGCGGGCTTCTTCGATGCCGGACGAGGTTGTGGAAAACGGTCCCAGCCTCGCCGGCCAACTCGTCGGGCTCGCCGCCCGCCTCAGCATCTGGCCCATCCTGGCCATCGGCAGTCAGCTGCCGAAGGCGCCATGGCCCTGGGGCCTGGTGGACCACGCTGCCCGGGTCGTCCCCTCCGCCCCGGGCAGCGTTCGCCACACGGTTCGGTTGCCGCACTGCACGGCACGGTTGGTCCGCGCCGCCGGCGTACTGCCGGCGGACGGTACCGGGCGCGTCGTGCTGTACCTGCACGGCGGCGCCTTCTTGACGTGTGGCGTCAACACCCACGACCGGCTGATCACCACGCTGTCGAAGTACGCGGACAGCCCCGCATTGGCGGTCAACTACCGCAAGATCCCCACCCACTCGGTCGGGGCGGCGATCGACGACTGCTACGAGGGCTACCAGTGGCTGCGTCGTCAGGGATATGCGCCCGACCAGATCGTGGTGGCCGGTGACTCCGCCGGCGGCTACCTGGCTCTCGCGCTGGCCCGACGGCTCCTGGATGAGGCCGAACAACCCGCGGCCCTGGTCTGCATGTCGCCGCTGACCCAGATCGCCAAGGCATCTCGGCGTACGCACGCCAATAGCGGCACCGATGCGATGTTCCCGGCCAAGGCCTTCGACGCGCTGGTCGAGTTGATCACCCACTCCGCCGAGCGCCGCAGCACCGACGGCACGCGCGAGGAGGTCTTCGAACCACTGGATCACATCGAATCCGGGATGTGCCCCACCCTGATTCACGTCTCCGGCTCCGAGGTCATGTTGCAGGACGCCAAGCTGGTTGCGCACAGCCTGGCCGATGTCGGCGTTCCGGTCCAGCTGCGGGTGTGGCCGGGCCAGATGCATGTGTTCCAGATCGCCGGCCCGATGGTGCCAGAGGCCATCCGGTCGTTGCGCCAGATCGGCCAGTACATCCGCGAAGCGACCGATTGGATGACGGTTCCGGACGCGATCGACGACTACGTGGTGATCCCGTAGGTCTTCAGCTTCCGATAAAGACTCGACCGCGACATCCCCAGTTGTGCGGCGGCGGCGGCCCGGTTGTCGCCGGCCTGTCGTAGGGCCGCAACGATCGCGTCTCGTTCAATGCCTTCGAGCTGAGTCAAGGCCCGGCGGGTGACGCTTTGGCAGTATCCGGGCAGGTCGGTGTCGGCGATCTCACCGATCTGGCGTTGGCGAAGCGCATGTGCCAAGGCCTCCCGCAGCTGAGGTATGTTGCCGGGCCACGGGTATCGGCTGATGAGCCGTTCCGCCGCCGGGCTGAGCCGCACCTTGCGTTCCGGTGCGATCCCGCGCAGCAGGGCGGCGGTGATGCCCGGCAGGTCATCGGTGCGGTATCGCAGCGGCGGCACGGTGATCGCGGCATGAAAGTGGCTCAGCAGCTCACCGAACTCCGGCGTTGATTGCGTTGAGCCCGACGGGTCCTGCGACACCGTCGCGACTACCCAGCCGGGTAAGGCGAGCGCTTTGACCCCAGCCAAGTAGGCGGTCAATGCCGCGACGCCCGCCGGGCTCGCCTGATCGATGTCACGCGCGATGTGCAAAGCGGGTCCACCCGGACCGTTGGGTGGCGGGCCGGCGGCGCCGTGTGCCGCAAGCTGTTCGGCGTCGATGGTGATGTTGCGAGCGCCGGGATGGACCGATTGGAAAAGCTGCGTCGCCAGAGTGAACTTGCCTACTCCGGATTCGCCGACCAGCAGTACCGGCGTTTGGTTCTCCAGTGCCTCGCGTAGCTCATCGCAGGCCCGCACCCATGCCGGGGTGCGACCGCCGGCCAGGGATTTCTGCGAGCCGAACAGTGTGGTCACCCCGAGTGGGACCACGCCGGGCTCAGCGGCGGCCCCCGCCGATCCGGCGCGCCCCGAGGTCGCCGGTTCGGCGATCACCAGCATGCCGGCGACTTCGGTACCAGCGAAGACACGGGTTCCGCGAATGCGCACGATGCGTTGACTGCTCGGCAGCACGACGGTGTCGCTGGCACGTTCTCTGCGTGCCAGCAGGAACGTCGCGTGGTCGCGGAGCACCTGCTGTTCCCCGGCGTCGAACATCTGCTGGGCGGCGGGGCTGGCGATCAGCAGCGCGGCACCGAAGGCGAACACCGCCGCGCGGGCCGACCGGGCCGTGACGCGCAGGTAGGCGTCGAAGACGGCCTGTTGCGTCTGGCTGCGGTCCAGCAGCAGGTTGCGGCTGATCTCCTTCGCGGCGTTCTTGACCAGCACGTGCATGACGGGGTTCCACGCCTGGGTCAAGGTGGCGATCGCCACGACGCCCTCGACGCGGCCGGTGACCGGGTCGAGGATCGGAGCGCCACAGGCGGCAAAATTCTCCAGGCTCTCGCTGTAGTGCTCCGGGCCGACGATGCTGACGGGCTGGCCTGACTCGAAGACGGTTCCGGCCCCGTTGGTGCCCACGGCCGCTTCCGAGAAGTCGAATCCGGGCGCGTACTGGACCCGGTCGAACAGGTGAGTGGCCGTCGAGGAGGAGTCAATCCGTTGGACGACGCGCACCTTGCGGTCGCTCAGTCCGATGGCCAGCGGCAGGTTGGCGGCGGACGTGTCGTCGCCCAACTGCTGCAGCACTGGGCGCGCGCAGCGCGCCAACAGCGAATCGGTGTCGATCTCATCGGTGAACGTGCTGATCGGGCGGACGGCATCCACACCGGCATCCCGGCTGCGCTCCCACGAAGCGACAACCAGGTCGGAGACTCCCGCGACGCTTGACCTGCCGAACTCGAGGAATGCCATCCGGTCGGCGGCAGCCCTCAGCAGCGGGTTGTCATCCCCGGACATCGCGTCACTCGCGTCATGCCTGCCCCCCCCGTAGGTCGTGTCAGCCGAGCCGGGCCGCCCGGTTCACCGCTGAGACCACTGCCCGCAGCGATGCGGTGGTGATCGATGGTGCGATACCGACGCCCCAGACGGTGTTGCCACCGATCTGCGCCTCCACGTACGCCGCGGCCTGGGCCTCCTCGCCGGCACTCATCGCGTGCTCGGAGTAGTCGAGCACGTGGACCTGTACACCGACGCTGCCCAGGGCATCGACGAACGCGGCCAGCGGGCCGTTGCCGGACCCGGTGATCTCGGTCTCGGTTCCGTCGATCTTGACGACGGCCTCGATGCGGTCGGTGCCGTCGTCGGTCTCGGCGGCCAGCAGCTTCTGGTGCATGCGCTCCAGGGGCCGGATCGGGTTCAGGTACTCGTCGGCGAAGGCGTCCCACATCTCCTTCGGCGTGACCTCGCCGCCCTCCCCGTCGGTCAGCTGCTGGATCACACGGGAGAACTCGATCTGCAGCCGGCGCGGCAGCACCAGGCCGTGGTCGGTCTTCATCACATACGCCACGCCGCCCTTGCCGGACTGCGAGTTGACCCGAATCACCGCCTCGTAGGTGCGGCCCACGTCGCGGGGGTCGATCGGCAGGTAGGGCACCTGCCAGAGCATGTCGTCGACGTCGGAGTCGGCCGCATCCGCGTCGATCTTCATCTGGTCCAGGCCCTTGTTGATGGCGTCCTGGTGGCTGCCGGAGAACGCGGTGTAGACCAGGTCGCCGCCGTAGGGGTGACGCTCGGGCACGTTCAGCTGGTTGCAGTACTCGACGGTGCGGCGGATCTCGTCGATGTTGGAGAAGTCGATCTGCGGGTCCACGCCGCGCGAGAACAGATTCAGCCCCAGCGTCACCAGGCAGACGTTCCCGGTGCGCTCGCCGTTGCCGAACAGGCAGCCCTCGATCCGGTCCGCCCCGGCCGCATAGCCCAGCTCGGCCGCGGCCACGGCGGTGCCGCGGTCGTTGTGCGGGTGCAGGCTCAGAATCACCGAGTCGCGACGCTTGAGGTTGCGGCTCATCCACTCGATCGAGTCGGCGTAGACGTTCGGGGTCGCCATCTCCACGGTGGCCGGCAGGTTGAAGATGATCGGGTTGTCCGGCGTCGGCTCGATCACATCACCAACCGCATCGCACACCTGCTTGGCGTATTCCAGTTCGGTTCCGGTGTAGGACTCCGGGGAGTACTCGTAGCGCCATCGGGTGTCCGGGTACTTGGCCTGCTCCTGGAGGCACTTGCGTGCCCCGGCCACCGCGATGGCCTGCACCGCCGCCTGGTCGGCGCGGAACACCACCCGGCGCTGCAGCACCGACGTCGAGTTGTAGAAGTGCACGATCACGTTCTTGGCGCCCTGGCAAGCTTCGAAGGTGCGCTCGATCAGCTCGTCGCGGCACTGGGTCAGCACCTGCAGGGTGACATCGTCGGGCACCGCGCCCTCGGTGATGATCTCGCGGACGAAGTCGAAGTCGGTCTGGCTGGCCGACGGGAAGCCGACCTCGATCTCCTTGTAGCCCATCGCCACCAGCAGGTCGAACATCCGGCGCTTGCGGGCCGGGCTCATCGGGTCGATCAGCGCTTGGTTGCCGTCGCGCAGGTCCACCGCGCACCACAGCGGGGCGCGGTCGATGACACGGTCGGGCCAGGTGCGGTCGGGCAGCGTGATGTTCTCGACCTCGTCGGCGAAGCTGCGGTACCGGTTGACCGGCATCGCCGACCCGCGCTGCGGGTTCCAGGCGGGCTGGCCGGGGTTGGGAGGCCCCGCGGGTGTGGTGATGGCACGGGTAGACGTGAAGGCGTCCGGGTGAGAAGGGCTGGAATAGGTAGTCACGATTTTCGCTCCGGCTTGTCAGGGACTTGTCCAGTGGACTCAAGAACCGGCGCATCGGCGAAACCCGCGACGGGGAGCCGGTCCTGGTCAGACCCCGTCGCGGCGTCCGAGCAGGAGCACGCGCTGCACGTGGAGAAGCTTACACGCCGATCCAGCGGCCGCAGCGCGATGTCCTCGCACGTTGTCGCTTCGGAGGCCGAGTGAACCCGCGAAGTCCTTCCCCTATCCTTGTTGAGGTTCTTGTAGAGGCCCGATCAGTCAGATCGGCGGAAAGGACGACCGTGGCGCTCGTCGTGCAGAAATACGGCGGATCGTCGGTGGCCGACGCCGACCGGGTCCGCCGGGTCGCCGAGCGCATCGTCGAGACCAAGCGAGCTGGTAACGAGGTCGTGGTGGTCTGCTCGGCGATGGGCGACACCACCGATGACCTTCTGGACCTCGCGCAGCAGGTGTGTTCTGCTCCGCCGGCCCGCGAACTGGACATGCTGCTGACCGCCGGAGAGCGGATCTCCAACGCCCTGGTCGCGATGGCCGTCGAGGAGCTGGGCTGCAACGCCCGCTCGTTCACCGGGTCGCAGGCCGGGGTCATCACCACCGGTGCGCACGGCAAGGCCAAGATCATCGACGTCACCCCGGGCCGGCTGCAGGCCGCGCTCGGCGAAGACCAGGTGGTGCTGGTCGCCGGTTTCCAGGGCGTCAGCCAGGACACCAAGGACGTCACCACCTTGGGGCGCGGCGGTTCGGACACCACCGCAGTTGCGCTGGCCGCGGCGCTGAAGGCCGACGTCTGCGAGATCTACACCGACGTCGACGGCATCTTCAGCGCCGACCCGCGCATCGTGCCCAACGCCAAGCGCCTGGACACCGTCACCTTCGAAGAGATGCTCGAACTGGCCGCGTGCGGCGCCAAGGTGCTCATGCTGCGCTGCGTGGAGTACGCCCGCCGCTACCACCTGCCCATCCACGTCCGGTCCTCCTACTCGGACAAGCCCGGCACCATCGTTTCCGGATCGATCAAGGACATCCCCATGGAAGACGCCATCCTGACCGGAGTCGCACACGACCGCAGCGAAGCCAAGGTGACCGTGGTCGGCATCCCCGACCTGCCCGGCTACGCCGCCAAGATCTTCCGCGCCGTCGCCGACGCCGACATCAACATCGACATGGTGTTGCAGAACGTCTCGAAGATCGAGGACGGCAAGACCGACATCACCTTCACCTGCCCGCGCGACAACGGGCCGGCCGCGGTGGCCAAGCTGGAGTCGCTCAAGGGCGAGATCGGCTTCACCGAGGTCCTCTACGACGCCAAGGTGGGCAAGGTGTCGCTGATCGGCGCCGGGATGCGCAGCCACCCGGGCGTGACGGCCACCTTCTGCGAGACGCTGGCCGACAACGGGGTCAACATCGACTTGATCTCCACTTCCGAGATTCGTATCTCGGTGCTGTGCGCCGAAGATGATCTGGACAAGGCCGTCGTTTCGCTGCACGAGGCGTTCGGCCTCGGCACCGACGAGGCGGCCACGGTCTACGGCGGGACGGGGCGCTAAATGGTTTCCATCGGTGTTGTGGGTGCGACCGGCCAGGTCGGCCAGGTGATGCGCACCCTGCTGGAGGAGCGCAACTTCCCGGCCGAGCAGGTGCGGTTCTTCGCCTCGGCGCGTTCGGCCGGACGCAAGCTGGAATTCCGCGGAGCCGAGATCGAGGTCGAGGACGCCGAGACCGCAGACCCGTCCGGGCTGGACATCGCGGTGTTCTCCGCCGGCGCGACGATGTCGCGGGTGCAGGCACCGCGGTTCGCCGCCGCCGGGGTCACGGTGATCGACAACTCCTCGGCATGGCGCAAGGACCCCGATGTCCCACTGGTGGTCTCGGAGGTGAACTTCGACCGCGACGTACGCGGGAAGAAGTTGGCCAAGGGGATCATCGCCAACCCGAACTGCACCACGATGGCGGCGATGCCGGTGCTCAAGCCGCTGCACGACGAGGCCGGCCTGACCCGGCTGATCGTCTCGACCTACCAGGCGGTTTCGGGTAGCGGTCTGGCCGGCGTGCAGGAGCTGGCGACGCAGGTCCGTGCGGTCGTCGACGGCGCCGAAGAACTGGTGCACGACGGTGGCGCGGTGGATTTCCCGGCGCCGGACAAGTACGTCGCACCGATCGCGTTCAACGTGGTTGCACTGGCGGGCTCGCTGGTCGACGACGGCTCGGGCGAGACCGACGAGGACCAGAAGCTGCGTTACGAGAGCCGCAAGATCCTGGGTGTGCCAGAGCTTTTGGTGAGCGGCACGTGTGTTCGCGTGCCGGTGTTCACCGGGCACTCGCTGTCGATCAACGCCGAGTTCGCTCGGCCGCTGTCGCCGCAACGGGCCGCGGAGATCCTGGCCGAGGCCCCGGGTGTGACGCTCACCGATGTGCCGACTCCGCTGGCTGCCGCCGGCGCCGACGACTCGCTGGTGGGCCGAATCCGGGTTGATCCGGGTGCTCCCGACGGGCGCGGCCTGGCGCTGTTTGTCTCCGGGGACAACCTGCGTAAAGGCGCGGCGCTCAACACGATTCAGATCGCCGAGTTGCTGGCTGGGTCTTAACCGTCCGGCCCGCCTCAATGCGCCCAACGTGCAACCACTGCGAAAAATCGTTGAAAACGTCGCAGTGAATACACGCTCGGCGGGGTCGGCGTTGTTGGCACTGCTGTTGGCTCTGCCTGGGGTGGCGCGCGCCGAGCCGCCCGCGCCCATCCCACGTCCGGTGCTGTGGCCACTGGCCGAAGGTCAAGTGGTCCGAATCGGCCCCAGTGCCGGAACCGGAACGCCCACCGGCGATTACGGTATCGGCGCCACCGACCTGTGCGAGTTCATGGAGTTCCCCAGCGCGGTGCTGCAGATCTGTGGGGACAGCTTCGCCGGCCAGGGCGTCGGGTATGGCGGCTGGTATTCGCCGATCGCGCTGCGGCTGGATCCCGATTCGGTCGACGACTCCGACGGGGTGCGCTACACCGGGGTGCTCGGGGTGGACAAGCCGCTGCTGGCCGACCCGGGCCCGGCGGGCACTACTCAGCTGCCGGCCGGGATCGTTTCGATCAACCGGACCAACTATCTGATGGTGACCACCGCCAAGATGCTGGTGCCGCAAAGCTCACGGTTGGTGAAAGCCGATCCGGCGCAACCGGGTTGGCAAACCGTGCCGGGATCGGCGCGGCCGGCGTCCTATCAGGATTACGGCCAGTCTCAGATCAGTGGTTACTACGACCCGATTCCGACGCCGGACTCGGTCACCGGCTGGGTGTATGTGGTGGCCAACAACTTTGACCGCAGCGCATCGGTGACGCTGTACCGGGTCGCGCCGGGCAAATTCACCGACCGGTCGGCTTGGCAGGGCTGGTCGGCCACCGCGGGCTGGGGGCATGCTCCCACGCCGCTGTGGAACGACCAGATCGGCGAGCTCAGCCTGCGCCAGATCGACGGCAGGCCGGTGCTGACCTACTTCAACGGCACCACCGGGAACATGGAAGTGCGGGTGGCCTACGAACCGACCGGATTAGGCACCGCCCCGGTGACCACGGTGGTGCAGCACGCCGAGTGGCCGGAACCGCCGGTGCCCGTCGAGACCCTGCCGTCACCGTTCGACAACCGGCTGGCCCAGCCCTACGGCGGCTACATCTCGCCGGGATCGACCCTCGATGAGCTGCGGGTGTTTGTCAGCCAATGGAACACCCAGCCGCGTGATCGCGCGCCCTATCGGGTGATCCAGTTCGCGGTGAACCCGTTCAAGCCCTGGTCACAGGCCTAATCTCAGGCATCCGTCCGCAGTGCGTCCGCAGTAGTTCCAAGCGCCTGCTCGACAAGCCCCTCAGCGGCCTTGCGGGTCCGGTCGTTGGCGTCCGGCCACAGGTGCCCGTAGGTGTCCAAGGTGACCGACGCCGAGCTGTGCCCGAGCGCCCGCTGAACGGTGACCACGTCGCAGCCGGCGGCGATCAACCCGGACGCGTAGAAGTGCCGCAGATCGTGCAGCCGGTAGTCGATGTTGACCTTCTGGCGAACGATCCGCCACCAGCGCCCGACCGTGGCGGCATGCGCCGGTAGAGCCTTGTCGCGGGAGCTGGGGAACAGCCACCTGTCTGGGTCATCCCCGCCCCGGTACAGCCGGACGTGCTCGGCGAGGATCGTCACCATGCCCTCCGGTGCGAAGATCGTGCGCTCCGATCCGTACTTCGGCCCGCGGATCTCCATCCGGCCGTCATCAGTCCACTGCACCTGACGCTGCACATGGATCTCCCGGCGCATGAAATCGACATCGGAGATCTTCAGCGCCGAGGCCTCCCCGCGGCGTAGGCCGGCGAACGCGCACACCGCGATGAACGCCCCGTAGGTCGGCTCGATATCGGTGGTCGCCCGGATGGTTGCGCCGACCTCCTTGGCTGTCGGGATACTCATCGCTGCCGCACTCTTGCGAACCCTGGGCAGCTTCACCCCGACGGTCACATCACGCGGCGCTACCCGATCCTTCACTGCTGCCCGAATGACACTGCGCACGTTGGAGAACCGGGTGCGGATCGTGGTGGCCTCCAGGCCGCGGTCCTGCATCCGCTTTACCCACTCCTCGATGTGGGACATCCGCAGATCACCGAAGGTGACGTTGCCGAACGTCACGTTGTTGGCGGCGAGGTCCATCGCGTGCTGGGTTCCCGACACCCAGACCTGGCGGGCTGACCACCCCTTGTAAAACGAGGCGAAGGTGATCTTGCCGCGCTGCGGGTCGATATAGGTGCCGGTGGTGAACGCCGCGGTGATCTCATCGAGCCAGTCCTGCGCATCAGTTTTACGCGCGAAGCTCTTGGCGTGCTCCTTGCTGTTCTCATCGACATACCTTGCCCGCCAACGCTTCCCGACGCCATGACTCTTGCTCTGGGCCAACGTGCCGAGCTTGCCGTGCCCCTTGTCCGTGCACGGCTCACCGTCGCCGACGCGATGCCAGCGATCCTCGACACCAGCGCGGCGGTTACGTAGCTGCATCGCGGTGGGCCTTCCCAATCTGATCGAATTCGTCTTCGCTCACCAAGATGTGAGCTGTCACCGCTTCAACAACCGCCTGCTTTATTGCATGGTCTGATTCGTTGAAGTAAACGGCAAAGTTGTCACCCTCGAAACTCGCTAGGAAGCTCCCGTACTTGAAACTTGGTGACTGTTTAAGGATTTCGGTGTAGAGGTCAACAACATCGCACCCGTGCCGCGCCATCAGGCGTTGCTCGGTTTCGTCGTCGGTGTGGTTTGCCCAGTGATCCACGTAGCGGATGGCCTGAAGCAGCACCTTTCGGGCGCGCGTGGCCGCCACAGACAGGTTTGATCCCGAGATCTGAAATTGCTTGTCAGGGGAGAACGCGATGTAGTCCAGATCGAACTCCAGCAGCTTCGAGATCGCGAGAGCCTCGAACAGTTTTACTTCGCGGGTTCCGCGTTCGATTCTGGTTATCGCGGACGGGTCAAGATGGAGATCGACGTCACGGAGCAGCTCGGCTAGCTGCCGTTGGCTCAAGCCTCGGTCCTCTCTGCGTTGCCGCATCAAGTCTCCGAACTGCTGACTGACGGATTCGGACGGCGAACCATCTACCTGCTGATGCATAAATCACAGCGTAATGCTTGACCAGCATTGCCAACAGTGGCAACCTGACAATGCGATATCAACATCGCGCTGTGAAAGGAGCATCAGTGGCAGATGGCGATCTGCTTCACACGAAGCAGGTGGAGCAGGAGTACGGGATCAACGCGGGAACGTTGCGGTTCTGGCGATGCACGGACCAGGGCCCGGCGTCGTTCACCCTCGGCCCTAGAGGCCGGGTCGTATACCGCCGCAGCGAGATCGAGCGCTGGCTGGCCGAGCAGGAGCAGGCGACCCGGCGCGGTGGCGGTGATGCGGCCTGATGCGCATCTACCCGCAGGAATGGCATCCCGATCTGGGGATCGCGCCCGAGATGGACAGGACCGAGGATCTTCGGCCCCGAAAAGAAATTGCCCCCGGTGGTGCGCCGACACCAGCCGAGGGCAGAACCACCACGTAGTCACCACAACCACAGAAAGCGAGTTCTAGCCATGACTTTACCCCTTCCGGAACCGACCCCGATCGATGACGACCCGACGCCGAGCGCTGCTGCCTTCCTTGGCGCCCTGGCTGAGGCCGCGCAACACGTGCGCTACGCCCTCGAAGATGCTGGCGAGGACGCCTTCTCTGTGATGCCCGCCGACACCGGGATCAGTGTCGGCATCGATTTGGCGAACGCGGTAAGCCACCTACGTACCGCTCAGAGCCTCATCGCCGCCGCTGCCGAGGGGGGCGCCCGATGAGCGCCTACACGATCCCTTTGCCGCCCGGAGCCGACCCAAAATGGATTGACGCCTGGGAAGTCGTTGATGGAGTTCCGCTGCGGCAAGTCTGGTCAGAACCGATACCAGTACCGGCAAAGTTCGGTGTAGACGTTCGCGTGGTCTGCACGCAGACCGGCGACGGTCGGATCGTCACCGACGACCCGGATGAGGCGGTGGCGATCCACTGGTGCGACACGGGATATTCCCCAGCGATCGCTCGTGCGGTTGCCGCGGCGATTAGCAAAGCTGCGGACCTCGCGGAACTGTGGGCAGGGCAGCGATGACCACCGACTCGTTGACGACAACGATGCGGGACGCGGCAGCCACGGTTGCCAGAGCTTGGGCTACGGCAGAGTCGACCAGCACCGACGGTTGGCCCTGCGCCCCCTGGTGCATTGATGATGATGGACACCCGAGGGAGTCCCACCGGGTGGATCAGTGGTGCCAGGGGCAGCTCTACACGGTCGGGTGCAGTCTCGAAGAGAACGCCCCGGCGTCACACAAGCAGCTCGACGACGCCGATCCGCACATCAGCGCCTACGCCTGCGGACGCTACTACCGGCTGCCTTATGTAGCACTGCATCTGTTCCGGGAGAGCGCCAGGCCGTTCCTGAATGTCGATACGGAATTCAGGCTGACGCCGGCTGAAGCCGTCGCGTTGGCCAAACATCTGATGACCGTCGCCGCCGAGATTCAGGGCGGTGCGTGATGGCCGATGCGGAGCTGCTGCTGACCTACCAGGATGCCGAGGCTGCCTACTTCGGCGGTGTTGAGGACTGGGACACCCTGACCTGTCGTCTCCCTCGCAACGAGCTGCCCAACATGCTGGGTCTGGTGGCTGACAGTCTCGATGCCGCCACCATGCGGCGAGCGGTGATCGAGGCGTGGTGCATGGCGGAATTCCCGGAGTCCTACATCGAACAGTCCCAGTGGCTTACGTGGTGGCGGGATGTCGGCTACACCGAGGCTGGAGTAACCGCGCAGCCGCCCGATCAGGTGGTGCTGTACCGCGGTGGTGCCGACCCCAACAGGATGGCGTGGACCGGCAGGCGGGAAACCGCGGAATGGTTCCGTGACCGATTCACCGGCGGCCGGTTATGGACAGCGACCGTGCCGGCAGATCGCCTGTTGGCCCACATCACTCACGTGCGCGATGAGGGATCTGGCCGCGGCGAGGATGAGTACGTCATCGACCCGATCGGCCTGGTGGTCCAGGAGGTCGTGTCCGGTGGACCGGCCATCGAAGGGGGGACCGGGCTTCGGCCCGGCGTCCCCACCGATTTGCCGGAGTGGCGCCTGGCGATGCGCTGCCGGGGTTGTGGGCGCTGGTTGACCGACCCGGCCAGCGTCCAGGCCGGCATCGGACCCTCCTGCGCCCTGCGGGAGGCCGGATGACCAATCGGCAGGTCTGTTGGACCGCGGTGCTTGAGTTCGTCGAGCGCCGCGGTATCAACCCCGCCAACGTCTTGGCCGCCGGCACCCCTCAGTGGTGTCAGCTCGACGACCATCACCCCGACAAGCTCGCTGCGGTATTGGCCGCGGGAGTGCACCACGCCCTGCGCGTGGACCTCGCCCAAGAGGCTGCGGCGGACGCATCGAAAACGATTGGCGCCGCGGGCCTCCTGACCGCCGCCGCCGGATCCGGACCCGCGGCCAGCGAACCAGTTCTCCGACAGTCGGAGAACTGGTCCGCTGTCGCCCGCCAGATCCGGGCCGGCCGAGGCCCTGCTTACGTCCCTCGACACAAGGAGACCACCGCGTGATCGACCCCGACCTGACCAACAGGTTCTTCCTCGAATCCGAGTCCGACCAACTCACCCGGATCTACCAGTGGGCGCGCGCACGCTACGCAGCCCCCTGGGCCGTATTCGGCGCCGTCCTGCTCCGGGTGGCCGCCAGCACTGGTCCGCACGTGCAACTCCCCGGCGTCATCGGCGGCCGAGCCAGCCTCAACATGATGGCCGTGTTCGTCGCGGCATCCGGTGGCGGCAAGGGCATCTCAGACGCGACAGCCCGCTTGGCATGGCCGGCTGATATCCACGAGGAAGGACTCGGATCGGGTCAGGGCATCTCCGAGTTGTTCAAGGAGACGAAGAACCCCGAGGACCGGATCAGCAGGGCGATCTTCATGGTGCCCGAGATCGACCACCTGGCCGCACTGGACGCAGGGCAAGGGAACAACACCCGCGCCACCCTCAAGGCCGCGATCATGGGTGAACGGCTCGGCAGCAAGGGGGCTTCGTCGGCCACGTCTCGGATGGTCGCGCCGCACACCTATCGCATGTGCCTCTCGGTCGCCGGCCAGTTCGGACACTGCGGGGTGATCCTCGATGACGCGACGGGCGGAACCCCTCAGCGCACCTTGTGGTTCCCCTCGACAGACCCGCAGATGCCCGACGAACGTTCCGCTGACCCCGGCCCGCTCGACACCGGCATCCCCCTATGGGCGCCCGGTGCCGACGGAGTAGTGGAGATCGCCTACGGGCCGGCGGAGATCACCGAGACGATCATCGCCGCGCACCTAGCCCGCCAGCGCGGCGACGGTGACGCCCTCGATGGTCACGCGATGTTGGTCCGCTGCAAGGTCGCCGCCCTCCTGGCGATCATGCACCACCGGTCAGTCGTCTCCGAGCAGGACTGGGCACTGTCCGAGGCCGTCATGCAGGTATCCGACGCCACCCGAAACGTCGTCTTGGAGCACGACCGCCGGGCCGCCCGAGCAAAGATCCGCGAGCGGGCGATAAGCCGTGCAGTAGGCGAAGAGGTCATAGATGACCGCCGCCTCGCCGTCGTCAAGCGCCGGGTGATCAAGGTGTTGACCAACGGCCGTACCGCGCGGCGGGATCTGATGTCCAGGATGGGCAAGCGCGAGTACCGAGAACTGCTCGATTCGGCTATCGCCGAGTTAGCTGCAGACTGCAGTTTGTCGGCCGTTGCGGCACCGCAGGGCGGCACTCACTACGAGCTGACCCCCGAGTTCACCGCTGAACCGCAGTTCAGCACCCAAAACGCCAGGTCAGAGGCGCTGACCCCCGAGTTCACCGCTGAACCATCCGCAACCGTAACTAACCTCGATTCACGCAGGTCAACATGCTCTGAATGTCACCAACACCCCGCCAGAACGGACACCGGCAAGTGCAGCGCATGCACCCTGGCGACCGTCGAGGCTCACACCTTCATGGTTTGCTGGTTCCGGGCCAACAGTCAACCAGGGCACTGGGTGAAACCAGCTGTCGTCATCGCTGCGGGAACCGATATCGGCTACAAGCACGCCACCCTCAAGGCCGCCCAGCAGCGCGGTGGCAATCCTCGAATCGAGTCGTCGGGCGCAGGCCGAGGCTCGATGTGGCGCCTCGCAGTCGACGACGAGGTGACAGCGTGAGGGCCCACCGGAACGCTCGCCGGTTCTTCTGGGCCTGGCTGATCGGCTCGGCGGTGGTGTCGACGCTAGGTGTGGTTGTGCATGCCCAGATCGGCGACGCAAACTCAACCACAATCGCCTCAGCCGTCGCGTTCTTCACCGTCGCTATCCAACTCGCCGCAACCTATGGTGTGCACGCACTCGCACAAGCCGGACTCGTCGGCGGTGCATACCGCGCCGCTCTGTGCATCGCCGTGACACTGGCTGCGCTCGCGTTCACGGTGAACTTCGTACAACTGCGCGACCTCGTCATCACCCAGGCAGCCATCCCGACTTCACTGGCGTGGATCGTGCCGATAGTCGTCGACCTGGGGATGGCCAGCAGCCTGATCGCCCTGTTTGCACTCACCAACGCCGAACGGAGCCAACAAGTGCACGCACATCACGTTGAGCCACAACAAGGCGCTGACAGCGCCGTGCACGTGGAGGCGCACAACAGTGTGCACACCGAAGGGAGGAACGACCTGCTTGACAAGCAGATCATCCAGCCGAAGCCCGCACCTGATGCACACCTGGCCGCCGCTCATCGCCTCGTCGCCCAAGGCATCGTGCGCATCTCGCCCGAACGCGTCGCGAAGGTGCTCGCCGAACAATCAGCCGGCACCGCACCCAGCATGATCGCCCGCCGGCTCAGCGTCGGTTACTCAACCGTCACCAAGATCCTCGAAAACCAACCCCAGGAGCCAAGATGACCACCTACCCAGAGAAGCAGGACATCCACGTGAGGGTGGAGTATTCCGCATGAAGACCTGGCTCACACTTTCCGAAGCTGCTGCTCGGATCGGGGCGAAGAACACTCGCAGGATCGCGCAAGCCATCAAGGATGGCGATCTTCCTGCCGTTAACCCGTTCAAGGGCAGCACGATTCAGAACGCACGCATCGACAGTGACAAGTTGGATGCGTGGATGGAATCGCAACCATTCGAGCCAGGCTAATAGCGCCATGTGCGCCCCTACCGCACTGCCCATCGAACCAACCCCCAGGAGGCCCCAATGACCAACCAGCCAGCCCATCGCTGCGACCCCGACACCACGAACGGCGGAGGAGGGCCGATCACCCAGGCCAGGGCACTCCGAATCCTGATCGCAATGGCAAAAGCCAGCACCGGAGAAAACGTCGACCCCCGCAACGTCGCACAAGAGCAGACCGGCAGCTGCCCGGAATGCGCAGCCCGGCTCTTCTTCGGTCTCGCCGGATTCGCCTTAGGAACCCTCGCCAGCACCTACGGCCCCAACCTCCTTATGGCGCTAGAGCTACAGCTCGCCGGGGTCGAAGCCGACATCGAGGGGGAGCATGACACATAACCCGGAAGGCCCGACCCCGTCGCTGGAAGTCCGCATAGCGCAGCGCATCACAGCCGACGGGTCGGCCATCATCTCCCCACGAATGGCGCGCTGGCTCGACCGCAAATCCGGCATGACCGAAGACCGCCGAATCAACTTACGCACCACCGACCCCGACGCGTACGTCGCACTCACGGCCCTTCACATCTCCGCATGCTATTCCGGTAACGGAACAGAACCCACTGCGGCCCAACCGAATACCGCACAATCAGAAATGTTGATGACCACAACAGCGGCAGCACAAGCGCTGAACGTCACCGACCGATGCATCCGCAAATGGTGTGCCGCCGGAAAGCTACACGCACGGCGGGTCGGCGGACGGTGGCTCATCGACTCCAACAGCATCACCGCCCTCAAGGCCACCGCGTAAAGGAGAACACGATATGAGTCTCGAAGCCCTACAAGCCACAGTTCAGGGCTACCGCGACGAAGCCGCCCGACTCTCCGAAGAATTCATGCAGACACACGCCGAGGTCGAAGCCGACCCCAATCTCACGACCACCGGACGACGAGAACGCCTCGAACCACTGCACCAAGAGGTCACCGACCAGATCATGGGCCTACTCGCCCGCGAAAAGGCGGCAGTCAAAGGCATGAAAGAGAACCTTGAGCGCCGAGTCTTCGGCCTATCACCCACTGCGAGCAGCGATCCAGCGAAGGTCGTCAGCTACAGAGACGCGCAAGCCCGCGTCCGCGAACTCGAACACGACGACGACGCCGCAGAACTCTACGAATCGGCAAAGCGATCCGGCGACAACATCCTGGCAACAGCAGTGCTGGAGCGGGCACTCGTACGCGGCTGGACATCCATCAGGGATGACTTTCTCGAACGCAACACCGCGGCACGCAACGACATCGACGACCTCGCCGCCCTCGCCAAATACACGGAGAACAGCTTGCTCAACGTGGGCCACTACATGCCGCCCACGTTGAATCTCCCGTGGCCCTCAGGCATGCCGGAAGTCCCGCCCCTCAACTCCATCGGCGAACCATCCGGACCCCGACCACTTCGCGAAGGGTTCGGCACGGGGTGGTGGTGACCAGCGGCGGCGGCGTCAAACCCCCACGAGTTTCATTCCTTTCGCGTGGGCAAAGGAACTCCACGACTCTCCCTCCTGGGAGTCACTGGACAAACCTGCGCCGCCGCCGCTCACCCCACCAGGGGGCCACCCCCACCACCCCCACCTCGGAGGCCCCTCGTGGCATAGGCGAGTGTGTGTGTCAGGCCCCCCTACCCCCTCCCCCCGGAAGGCGGCCCGCATGGCCAAATACACCTCACTGAATGAGGCGATGGAAGCCAAGGATGACCTCGCCGAGGCGGAGATCCGGTATCGGCTTCTTGCTGAGGCTTTCGAGGCGTCGCCGCAGTTGCGGGGGAACTTGAATCCGGCGTTGGAGCGGGCGAAGGCTGAAATCGCTCGGCTGCGGGTGACGAAACCACCGAAGGGGTCGGGCAAGGTGGTTCCGTTCGATCCCAGCCGCTTTCAGAAGAAGTCGACGAGCTAGGAGGGCTTTCGAATGCCAGAGCTAGCCAGCGCATGGGTCACCCTCGCGGTCAGGGCTCCCGGTATGCAGCGCGACATCACGCGTGTGATGGAGCAGGCCAACCGCAGTGCCCGCCTTAACCCGAAGATTGACGCCAACAAGCTCGGCGCGCAAGGGTCTCGGGCCGGCCGAACTTTTGGTGAGCGGTTTTCTCTGGCAGCCCGTATCGACAGTGCTCGATTCGGTGCGCAGGGCGACGCAGCAGGACGCGCGTTCGGGACGCGATTCTCCTCGGTAGCCAAGAGTCTCATGGCTGCCGGTGGGGTGACCGCGGGCGCTGCCGCCGTCACCGGTGCCTTGAGAGAGGTCATGTCGGTCGGTGTGGGATTTGACCGCACCATGAACAACCTTGCCGGTGTCACCGAGGCGTCGGAGGCCGACCTTGCCCGGTTCCGTGCGACAGCACGGGCTCTGGGCAATGACGTGGACCTGGCTGGCACCTCCACCATGGATGCCGCCAAGGCCATGACGGAGCTCGCCAAGGCGGGTATGTCGGCGGATCAGGCTATCGCCGCGTCCCGTGGAACCTTGCAGTTGGCGACTGCGGCGCAGGTCGATGCCGAGCGCGCGGGGGAGATTCAGTCCAACATCTTGAACGCGTTCAAGATGGCGCCGGATAAAGCCCGCGAAGTGGCTGATGTTCTCGCCAACGCCGACATCGGTTCATCGGCCGGCATCACCGACGTCGCGCAGGCCATGCAGCAAGTCTCTGGTGTTGCAAAGGGCTTCGGGGAGGACGTTCACGGTACTGCTGCGGCGATCATGATGCTCGCCAATGCGGGGGTGAAGGGCTCTGATGCCGGCACGCTGCTGAAAACGACGTTGCAGTCGATCACCGATCAGGGCAACCCTGCGCAGGCGGCGATCCAAGAGCTCGGCCTGGAGTTGTACAAGCTGCAAGACACGGGCGATATGCAGTTCGTGGGGTTCCGGGAATTGTTCCGGCAGCTCGACGAAGCCAAACGTCGCATGAGCAGTGAGCAGTTCCAGGCGGCCTCCAACGTTCTGTTCGGCTCGGATGCGATGCGCGGCGCCATGTTGGGCAACGTCGCCGACTTCGACAAGAACTTGGCGAAGACGTTCGATGATGGTGCTGCTGCCCGGATGGCTAAGGCGCAGACCCGGGGATTGCCTGGCGCGATCGAGCGGGTCAGTAACAGTCTCGAATCGCTGAAGCTGGATGTCTACGACCGGTTGGAAGGCCCGGCCGAGCGGTTGATGAGCAAGCTCTCGGAGGGCATCGACGGGCTCGGTGAGTCCTGGGAGAAGTTGGCGGCCAACCCCGCGGTGCAGGACGCGCGCGCCGCGTTCGCCGGATTGGTGGACAGTTTTCGGTCTGTGGGGCCAGCGCTGGGTGAGATCGCGAAGTCGGGGGGCAAGGCTGCGGCGAGTGTTGGTGGTGCCGCCTGGAAAGCGTTCGTCACGACATTGCAGGCCGCTGCTGGTGTGCTGCACACGGTCACACCGGCGTTGACGGTAATCGCCGGTCTGATGAGCAACCATCAAGGGCTGGTCACGGCCGCAGCCCTGGCATGGGCCGGATTCCGGATCGTCCCAGAGATCTTGGGGCGCATCGCACCGGCGACGACCGCAGCGTCCAGTGCGGTGACGAACCTTGGCCAGCAGACAGTCGGAGTGTTCCGCGGCTTCCGGGATCAGATGCGGCTGCAGCAGTCCCTTGCGGCAATGTCCGGCCAGCAGATCAGCACAGCCGGGTCCGCATGGGCGACATTGGCGGCGCGCGGCAGCGGAGCAATGAACACCCTGCGCGGGGCCACCACCGGTGTCATCAACGCCCTAGGTGGGGGACTCTCCGTAGCGTTGATGGCTGGCGGAGCCGCGTTCGCCTACATCTCCGCCCAGAATCAGAAGTCCTCGCAGTCCCTTGCGGCCTACCAGGATGCGGTCCGTAACACCGGGCGTGCCCAGGTGGAACTCAACGAGGCATTGCAGAAATCACGGGGTGCATTCGACGACACCGTGAAACCAGCCGCTGTTGAGCGGATCCGGTCAATCAGTACGGAGCTGGAGGCCGCGGCGAAGCGGACCGGCTCCTTCCTGGACAAGTTCAGGGACTCTGACCGCAGCATCAACCCATTCTCCGGGCCGGCGGCCAGCTACTCCGACAAGATCAAAGCCGAGGCCGATGCCGCCAAGGATGCCCTGAAGGCCATCGATGCGTTGAAGCTCGGCCAGCAGTCCTTGTCGGATGCCGCGTACGGTTCGCAGGCTGGCTTTGATGCCATGGTTGGTCAGCTTGAAGCTGCTGGTGTTGGCGGCCGCGGCGCTGCTGATGCGTTGCGTCGGGCGCGTACTGAGTTCATGGCTCAGCAGCAGGTTGCTGCGAACACCGCACCCGGGGTGTATGAGATGGCCTCGGCCATGCGCACCCTGGCCGATGACACCGCCACCGCGGCGGACAAGTCCAATGCGCTCAAGGCCGCCCTGGACGCGTTGAATCCAGCTCGCACGAAGGCTGACGCGGAGGCCGCGCATACACGCGCTTCCGCGGCGATTCAACAGCAAGGCCAGACCCCTGTTGATGCTGCGGGTGGCGTCGGCGACGCGCTGTTCAAAGCCGGCGGTGAGGTCAACACTCTGATGGTCAATGGTGTCGAGCTCAATGACACCTTGAAGCGCCTGGTGGATGCGACGGTTGATGTCTCCCAGAACGGCGGCGACATGGCCGCGGTCATCGCCAAGAATGAGGAGAACTTCGCGGAACTGGCGCGGCGGTTCCAGACCGACGTACCGCACATCAAGGCCGCTTTCGACGACCTTGGCGGCACCCTAGCCACCTACGGTGATCGGCTCGGCGGCATCGCGAAACTGATCCAGTCCGGGCAGATACCTACCGACCTCCCGATCAAGGTCGACGCGCCCGGCGGCAAAGAAGTGTTCGACCTGCTGTCCGCCCTGGGGGTGCAGGTCCGTGAGGGCAACGACAAAACCATCGCAGTCGACGCGCCCCTCGGTAAGGAAGTCGAACAACTGCTGGAGAGGCTGCACTACCAGGCGCAGATCAAGGAGGGGAAGCTGATCCTGGTCAAGCTGGACGGGGTCGATGCCGCCAAGCAGGCCATTGAAGAGCTAAAGAAGCCGGAGAACAAGCTGATCCGGATCAATACGCTGCGTGAGGCTTTCGGCGCCGCTCCGCTGGATGCCCCGCCTGCTCCGCGTTCGGTCGGGGCGATTGTTCCCAGGGCTGACGGTGGTTTCAACGGGTTGAAGTGGATCATCAAACCCGAAGACGCCGGCCTGTATGCCGGGCGTGGAGCGGGGACGATCTTCGCGGAGAAGGAAACCGGCGGCGAGGCCTACATTCCCCTCGCGACCAGCAAGCGCGGTCGATCCACCCAGATCCTGTCCGAAGTCGCCGCCATGTTCGGCATGCAGCTCACCGCACGCGAAGACGGCGGTATTACCCCTGAATCCTTGCGGCAGTTCGCGTCCGGGATCGCCGGTCGCCCCTACAAGTGGGGTCAGGGTGAGGGGGACACGTTCGATACCGACTGCTCGGGTGCGCAATCCACGCTGGCGAACTTCATCACCGGAGGAACAGGACGCTTCGGGACCGGTGATGAAGCCGCGGCCCTACTGTCGCGTGGCTTCCAGATGGGTGACCCACCGAAAGGCATCTCCGCCTACTGGATCGGTTGGCGAACTGGCGGTGCTGGTGGTGGGCACACTGCGGGGACGATCGTGGACCCGTTCAATGGCAACGTCAACATCGAAATGGGTGGCCGGTCCGGTGGGGGGCAGTTCGGTGGGACTGCGGCGGGTGCGTCGATGTTCCCGCAACGCGCCTGGATCGCTCTAGCGGGTGGGGATGACCCCAATGGTGCAAGCAATTTCTCTGCCAGCTCGCAGGTGGTGTCGGCGTCGAATCGGGTGACGAAGGCACGGCAGTCGGTGGGGTCGGCGCAGTCCCGTTTGGACACTGCCAACGCCGAACTGGATGAGCTGAAGGCGCAGGGGGCGTCGGCGAAGAAGCTTGCGGCGGCGGAGAAGAAGCGGGACAAGGCGCAGGAGGCGTTGACGAACGCGCAGCAGCGTCAGGCTGAGGCTGAGGACAAGTTGGCTACGGCCAAGGAGAAGGCCACGGCTGGTGGACGTGGCAATGGCACTGGGGAGCTGGGCGAGAACCTGGGGCAATCGTTGGTGTCGGGGGCACTGCAAGCCCTCGGCTTGGATGGGTCATTGTTCATGAACCCGTTCGACACCCCGAATGCGAAATCGTTGATGGCGGCGGCGAATTTCGCTGGTGGGCTGTTCCAACAGTTCGCCGGATCAGGTGACGGTTCCGGCGGCGGCGGGCTCGGCTTGCCGGACCTCAAAATGCCCGGCATCGCGGACCTGCTGAAAACGCCGAATCCCGGACCCACAGAGCTGAACACGGCCCACCTGGGGACCGGGGCAGCGCCTGGGCCGAGTGACCCCGCCGTTGTGATCAACGGTGGGATCAACGGTGCGGACCCAACTGCTGTACGCCACGAAATCAATAAGGCGTTCAGCGCAGGGTGGCACAAGGCGGGAAAGCCCAGATGAGAGCCGTACTGATCTAGGGAAGGGGCTAGCTAACTGCTACCGGGACGACCCCGCTGGACGCTCACGTTGCACCCTGGCCGGCTGGCTGGCTCGATATGGCTCTCGCATGGATCGCATCTGCCCACTTGAGCTAGTGACCTGAGGTTCAGGGGCTTCTCTGCGATGGTTGCCTGGCCCTGTAGGCGTTGAGCTCGCGTTATGGATCATT
This sequence comes from Mycolicibacter virginiensis, assembly GCF_022374935.2. Classification (NCBI taxonomy): domain Bacteria; kingdom Bacillati; phylum Actinomycetota; class Actinomycetes; order Mycobacteriales; family Mycobacteriaceae; genus Mycobacterium; species Mycobacterium virginiense. The sequence goes on along the minus strand of NZ_CP092430.2, from coordinate 4,496,959 downwards.
GTTTCACCCCTACATTTAGTTCTGGCGTGTAGTAGTGCTTACGCGCGATCCACTTGAAGCCCTCATGCCGGTTCACTCCAGCAATTTCGATTGGTCCACCAACTGTATCTGGCCCCAGTAGAAAGTGCGAGAAACCCGCCGTGACCTCGACTAAGTACTTGGCGAAGTCGATGGCGTCGGGGAACGGCATGGGAGGTATTACCGGGCTCAGGGTCTGATCGTTGAGCGCGGCGTCGATCGCAGCATGATGATCGTCGGGCACCGCAGCCTTGACGGCCCTCGCCAACTGCTCATCGAATCCGCGGAACAGTCGATCAGCGGCGCGTGGTTGCGCGTACGCGAGGAACCCACTGTCCTCCGGGCCACCTACCAGCAGAGGTTTCGGCTTCGAGCCCTTGCCGTCGAGGTACAGCACCCAAGCTTCGGGCTGAGAGGCGTTGGCCGAGTATCCAGCGACGAGCATTCCCAGCAGGCAGTTGTCAGGGAGTTCCTCGCTGTTGGCGCTCAGCAGTTCGTGGAACATCTCAGCCAATCGCTTCGCGACATCCTCGATGGCGTACGAATGCTTGTCGAGCTTCCACGCTTCGTACTTTCTCCCGGCCTTCCCCATAAGGCGTTTCCGCAGGTCTTTTGCGACCGTGGACACGCTGGCTGGCCCAACTTGGCCCAGCCCCCAAGTCATCGCTGCAATGGGAAGCTTCCGATGCAGGTTAAAGACCTTGTCGGCGTTGTTGTACACCTGCGCAGACCCGTCGGGAAGCTCGATGGTCGTGGCAGAGTCCGTGGCGAGAACGATGCCGTCGAATACCTTGACCAACACTGCGACCGTCACGTCGGGGGACGATAGCAGGAGCCGTGGCGTATGTAGCCGCTTTCCTTCGACACGCGGCGGCACGCTCTTTTGCAGGGCGGCTAGGGCGGGGCCGCCCCCCGATAGGGGCTGAACGTGACGCAGAGGCCCCATTCCCCGCTCTTTCTGACGGCCTGTTATTTCAAGGCTGGAGCGGGAGGGAACCTCTGCACCGACGATGCTACCTCGTTGAAGAGCAAGCAGGGGGCCCATGCAAGCCCGTTCTGACGGCCCGTTATTTCAGGGCTAAGGCGAGGTGGTGCCCCCTGCGCCGACAATGCTACGCCGCAAGTCACGCTGACGCTGGGCGCTCCGCACTTTTAGTTGTCGGTCATGCGCTGGACAGTAAAGCGGTAGATGTAGCCAGGCGCCTTCTCGCTCTCACTTAGCACGTGAGCGACCTCGTATTTGACGAGCCCCCGCCTGACTAGGCCCTCAACCGTCTTGCGGAAGCGGCCGGTCACCGCCACCGCTCCCTCGCGCTCTACGCGCTGCAGGAGTTGCTGCTGGGTCTCAGTCAGTGGCGGCATCGCTTCGATAGTCTCCTTTGGTTCTGGAATGACGTACCGGAAATCGCTCGGCACGGGCTTAACGGCCGGGGGTGGTTCGGCAGGCGGCGCGGTGCGACGCGGCCCTCGAAGGTTGGGATTTCCCTCAAGCCCGTATCGCTGGCGGTACAGCCACGAACGGCGGGTTAGGCCGCCCGGATAGCGCTCGGGCTCCGCGGGAAGAAGCGTTGGCCGCGGCGAGTTCCGGTGGCGCGCGATGAGATCTTCAACGTCTCCATGGGTCATCCGCCAAGTCCGACCGATCTTGTACCCGCGGATTTCGCCGCGTCGGAGCCGCTCGGCGAGCCAACGTTCACCGTGGCTCAACTCCGGAAGGACCAACGCCACGACCTCAGACAAGCTGTACGTCTTCAGTGACTGGCCCACCTCTTCCGGACCGGAATAGGTGGACTGGCTTTCGGACGATCCGGCACCTTCATCTAGAAAGGCATCGGCCTGGCGGCCTGCTACCGCGTCACGTTCGTCAGGTTGATCGCTCATACGCACATCGTGCCCACGCTCAGCCCGCGCCCCCGTCCGTCCGCAGAGCGTCCGCAGTAGTTTCAGCGCACCCCGTTTGCCACCAACACCACCAACGCCGCTGAGCTGCATGGATGGTGTACTGCAAGCAGTATCAACGTTGCCAAACGCGCAGGAACGGGTTCGCGGTGAACCCGTTCAAGCCCTGGTCGGTCAGCTGAACAGGTTCCATAGGTCTGCCCAGAAGTCCGTGCCGCCATCACCGAGGAGGTTGGCGTCCGCGTCGGCAGACCAGGGGCCGCCATCCGGGGCGTAGTCCTGGACGTAATCGCCGATGGCGCTCGCCTCGTTATTGCTGCTGCCGTCCCAGCCGGCGTATGCGATGGCGTGCAAGCCTTCGGCGGTGGCAGTGTTGAAGTGGCTGTCGTAGACGCCTGGCACCACCGAGGCGCCCGCACTGGCGACGGCGTAGTCGCCGGTCGCGGTAGCCACGTTGCCGTTGCCCCAGGCCGCCAGTGCGCTGGCGTGATCGCCGACTGCGGAGGCGTAGTTGAACGACCCGGTGTCTCCGACTGCCGCCACGCTGTGGTCGCCCTGGGCGGTGGCGTAGTTGAAGAAGCCGCTCATGGCGTTGGCGGTTGAGTAGTCGCCGTAGGCGATCGCGATGTTCCCGAAGCTTGAGCTCGCGGACGCGGTGCCGAGGCTCAGCAGCGGCATACCGCTGATCGAAATGGCGAAGTTACCGAAGTCGTCGGGAAGGGTCGGCAGCGATACCGCGGCTGCCGTGCCTACCGTGGCGGCGGCATCGCCGATGGTCGCCGCCAGTGCCCCGGCGACGCCCAGTGCACCCGCGCCGCCGTCCACCGCGTTTGTCCCGGCGAAAGCGACCCCCGGCGTGGCCGCCAGCGCGGCGCCGATGCCCACCCCGGCCACCAATACGCTAAGGCAGCCCACACGTTTCAGATTCCCCATTGTTGTGCCTTCCCCTGCTGCTCCCCGCCCTGATGGCTGGTTCTGGGAGCGATGCTAGGAGCGCGAGGGGTGGTGGGGATACAGGGTTTTCCCTGGACTTTCTGACGTTATTTATAGGGTCTCCGTCGGGCTCCGCGGGACCTCCGACTCATAGCGGATGCATAGCCAAGACCTAGCGGTGCCTGGCGTTGTCCCCGGCAGGATGGCTCCATGAGCGAAACACCTGACACCACAACCACCCCACCGGCACCGCCGGGTGAGCCCAAGCCCTACTGGCTGTATCGGCTCGCAGCCTGGGTCGCGATCGTCGCCGGCATCGTCTTCATCGTCTCGTCGATCTTCTTCGCCGGCGTCTGGGTCAGCCGCGGTGGCCCGGGCGGGCACCACTGCCACGGACATCACGGGCATCACGGCCAGCACGCGATGTTCCACAAGGGCCACCACCGCGGCCCGGGACCGATGGGACCCGGCCCGGACCAGCGAGGACCCGGCGAGCTGCCGCCCTCGGTGAGCACCCAGGCCCCGCCGCCCCCACCCGGTCGGTAACCCGGCCCGGCCACGAGCAACCGGCCGCCGCCCCTCCCGAAGGGCGGCGGCCGGCGTCGTTGTGGGGCATGATTGATCGGTATGAGCGAGTCGCCAGTTTCCACCCCACCGCCTCCTCCGCCACCACCGCCGAACCGGCTCTACCAAGCCGCCGCCTGGGTGGTGATCATCGCCGGAACCGTTTTCGTCGCCGCCGTCATCTTCGGCACCGGTGTTTACCTCAGCGGCGGCGGTTGGTACGGGCACCGCCACCACGGACCGTGCATGATGCATCACGGTCCGCCGATGGGCCCCGGCTTCGGGCCGGGTGGGCCCGGTTTCGGTCCCGGCGAGGGCCCGGAGTGGCCGGGATACCGGCCGGCCGGCCCGGGTAACGGTCCCGGCGGTCCCGGCGGACCGCCCGCATCGCCGCCGCCGCCGCCACCTCCGCCGTCGGCGCCACCGCACCGCTGATCCTTTCCAATGTTGCCGAATGTGCGATTTCCTGGGCGACGTGCCATGTCAGGCGAAGGTAACCGCACACTCGTCGGCGGCCTGAGTCAAACGCGTTGATTCACAAGCTCTTGAGTGCAAGAGGAGACAGGTAGATGACCGAGCACCACACCACCACCGATGCCGGAATCCCGGCGCCCAGCGACGGTGAATCGCTGACGATCGGCCCGGACGGCCCCATCCTGTTGCAGGACCACTATCTGATCGAACAGATGGCGATGTTCAACCGGGAGCGCACCCCCGAACGTCAGCCGCACGCCAAGGGCGGTGGGGCATTTGGGCACTTCGAGGTCACCGCGGACGTCACCAAATACACCAGGGCCGCGGTGTTTGCACCGGGCGCCAAGACCGAGACGCTGACGAGGTTCTCCACCGTCGCCGGTGAGCGCGGCAGCCCAGACACCTGGCGGGACCCGCGCGGTTTCGCGACGAAGTTCTACACCTCTGAGGGCAACTTCGACCTGGTTGGCAACAACACCCCGGTCTTCTTCATGCGCGATCCGTTGAAGTTCCAACACTTCATCCGCTCGCAGAAGCGTCGCGCGGCCAGCAATCTGCGCGACCACAACATGCAGTGGGACTTCTGGAGCCTCACGCCGGAGTCGGCCCACCAGGTCACCTGGTTGATGGGGGATCGGGGCATCCCGAAGAACTGGCGCCACATGAACGGCTATTCCAGTCACACCTACAGTTGGATCAACGCCGCCGGAGAGATCTTCTGGGTCAAGTACCACTTCATCAGCGACCAGGGCGTGGAGTTCCTCGCCCAGGATGAGGCCGACCGGTTGGCCGGCGTCGATGCCGACTACCACCAGCGGGACCTGTACGAGGCGATCGAGCGCGGTGAGTACCCGAGTTGGACGCTGAAGATGCAGATCATGCCGTTCGAGGAGGCAAAGACCTACCGCTACAACCCCTTTGATCTGACCAAGGTGTGGCCGCACGCCGACTACCCGCTGATCGACGTCGGCAAGCTGACCCTGGACCGCAATGTCAGCGACTATCACAGTGAGATCGAGCAGGCGGCGTTCCAGCCCAACAACATGGTGCCGGGCACCGGTTTGAGCCCGGACAAGATGTTGCTGGCTCGAGGTTTCTCCTACGCCGACGCCCATCGGGCCCGGATCGGGACGAACTACAGTCAATTGCCGGTCAACGCACCGAAATCCGAGGTGCACAGCTACTCCAAGGACGGCGCCATGCGGTTCGTCAATGCGACGGACCCGGTGTACGCGCCGAACTCGATGGGCGGTCCCAAGGCTGACCCGGCCCGTGCCGCCGAAGTGCGCTGGCACGCCGACGGGGACATGGTGCGCTCCGCCTACACGCTGCGCCCCGACGACGACGACTTCAGCCAGGCCCGGACCCTAGTCCGCGATGTCCTCGACGACGACGCGCGGAAGCGGTTGGCCGCCAATATTATTGGGCATGTATCGGCCGGAGTCACCGAGCCGGTGCTGTCCCGGGTGTTCGAGTACTGGCGCAACGTGGACCCGGACCTGGGTCGCGCGGTGGAGGCCGGGGTGCGGGCCAACCTTGCCTGACGGCCGGCGTGCCGCCGCGACTCTGCTGGCGGGACTGGGACTGGTCGCTGCCGGTGCAGCGGTCGCGACCGCCGGGCCCTCCGAACCCGGCGTGGTCTCCTACGCGGTGCTGCCCAAGGGATCGGTCGGCAACATCGTCGGCGCCCCGATGGGCTTCGAAGCCGTCTCCGGCCAGCCGTACCAGGCCTACTGGGTCGACGACCCGGCATGTAACAACTGGGCCGACATCGGACTGCCCGAGGTCTACAACGATCCCGACCTGGCGTCGTTCAACAGCGCCGTCACCCAGACCTCGGCCACCGATCAGGGCCACTTCGTCAAGCAGGTGGTGGGGGTGTTCGCCACCAACGATGCTGCCACCGCGGCATTCCACCGTGTCGTGGACCGGACCGGCGGCTGTTCGGGCCGCACCACCGCGATGCATCTGGACACCGGAGCCACCCAGGTCTGGGAGTTCAGCGGCGGGCCGGCCACGGCCACGGACGAGGCTTGGACCAAGCAGGAGGCCGGCACCGACCGGCGCTGTTTCACCCAGACCCGGCTGCGGGCCAACGTCTTGCTGCAGGCCAAGGTCTGCCAGACCGGTAACGCCGGCCCCGCGGTGAACGTGCTGGCAGGGGCGATGCAGAACTCCCTAGGTCAGTAATCATCGGTCCGCTTGTCGCCCCTCTCCGGTAGCGTCGGGAAGATCGACGGGCGGAGGGGTTGATATGGGGTTCGCCGCGGCGACGCAACTGTCCCGCGGAGATGAGTCTTGCCTGGGCGGCCCCGAGCTGTCCGGTGCCGCCGACGCCGCCGACTACATCACCGAACGATGTCTCACCGACGCCCCGCACGGCCGCGTGGGTCTGGAGATCGAGGCACACTGCTTCGACCCGACCGACCCGCACCGCCGGCCCGGCTGGGCCGAGATCGGTGACGTGCTGCGGTCCCTGCCGGCCTTGCCGGGCGGCAGTGTCGTCACGGTCGAACCCGGCGGCGCCGTCGAGCTCTCCGGTCCGCCGCTGACCGATGCCCTCGCCGCGATCGACGCGATGGCGGCCGACCAGGCGGTGCTGCGGGCGGCGTTCGCCGATGCCGGCCTGGGGCTGGTACAGCTGGGCGCCGACCCGCTGCGGCCCACGGAGCGGGTCAACCCCGGCGAGCGTTACGCGGCCATGGAACAGTTCTTCGCCGCCAGCCACACCGGTTCGGCCGGTGCGGCGATGATGACAGCGACGGCGTCGGTCCAGCTCAACCTGGATGCCGGTACGCGTTCCGGTTGGGCCGACCGAGTGCGGCTGGCCCACGCGCTGGGCCCGACGATGGTCGCGATCGCCGCGAATTCCCCATTGCTGGCCGGGGAGTTCTCTGGATGGCGCTCCACCCGCCAGCGGGTATGGAGCCGGTTGGACTCGGCGCGCTGTGGTCCCGTCCTCGGCCTGGACGGCACCGACCCCGCCACCGACTGGGCGCGGTACGCGCTCAAAGCGCCTGTCATGCTGGTGCACACTCCCGAAGCGATTCCGGTCAGCCGCTACGTGCCGTTCGCCGACTGGGCCGACGGGCGGGTGCGGCTCGGCGATCGCCGCGCCGGGGTCAAAGACCTCGACTACCACCTGACCACACTGTTTCCGCCGGTACGGCCACGCGGATGGCTGGAGATCCGCTATCTCGACAGTGTCGACGACACCCTCTGGCCGGCACTGGTTTTCACCCTGGCCACCCTGCTCGACGACCCGGTCGTCGCCGACAGCGCCGCCGACGCCGTCGCTCCCGTCGCCACCGCCTGGGACGTCGCCGCCCGGATCGGCCTGGCCGACCCGCGGCTGCATGCGGCAGCCGGATGCTGTGTTGGACTGGTCGCGGATCGGGCACCAGTATCCCTGCGTGACGGGATGGAACGGCTGGTCGGCATGGTCGAACGAGGTCGCTGCCCGGCCGACGACGTCACCGACGAAGTGACCCGGTCCGATGCCGCGGCGATGGTGACTCGATTGGCGCGCAGACAGTTATGACGACATCCGAGATGTTGGCCCGCGACCTGGCCCGGGCGCGGCAGCGCACGCTGACGCTCGTCGATTTCGACGACGTGGAGCTGCACCGCCAGTACGACCCGCTGATGAGTCCACTGGTGTGGGACCTGGCTCATATCGGTCAGCAGGAGGAGCTGTGGCTGCTGCGCGATGGGGACCCGGTGCGCCCCGGCTTGCTGCCTTCCGATGTCGAGGGCCTCTACGACGCCTTCATCCATCCCCGGGCCAGCCGCGTCGACCTGCCGCTGTTGGCGCCTGAGCAGGCCCGGAAGTATTGCGCCACCGTGCGTTCCAAAGTTTTCGACAAGCTGGAGACCCTGCCTGACGACCCGGGGGACGGGTTCGTGTTCGGCTTGGTGCTCAGCCATGAACACCAGCACGACGAGACCATGCTGCAGGCGCTGAACCTACGTGTCGGCCCACCGCTGCTCGGCGTCGGCGACGGTCTGCCCGCCGGGCGGCCCGACCTGGCAGGAACCTCGGTGCTGGTACCGGGCGGTGAATTCGTGCTCGGCGTTGATGCCGGCGATGAGCCCTTCTCGCTCGACAACGAGCGCCCCGCGCACTACATCGATGTGGCGGCGTTCCGGATCGGCCGGGTGCCGGTGACCAACCGCGAATGGCGGGGATTCATCGACGACGGCGGCTATCGGCAACCTCGTTGGTGGAGCGAACGGGGCTGGCGCCACTGTCTGCAAGCGGGATTGACGGCGCCGGAGTTCTGGGGCCCCGATCATCGATCCCGGGTCAGGTTCGGTCACGTCGAGGCTCTCCCCGACGACGAGCCGGTGCAACACATCAGTTACTTCGAGGCGCAGGCATACGCGGAATGGGCCGGGGCCCGGCTGCCCACCGAGATCGAATGGGAGAAGGCCTGCGCCTGGGATCCGGTCATCGGCGCGCGACGCCGCTATCCCTGGGGCGGCACCGATCCGTCGGCCGAGGTGGCCAACCTGGGCGGTGCAGCGCTGCGACCGGCGCCGGTCGGGGCCTACCCGGACGGAGCGTCGGCCTATGGCGCCCAACAACTCCTCGGCGATGTCTGGGAGTGGACGAGTTCGCCCCTGCAACCGTGGCCGGGCTTTTCTCCGATGATCTACCAACGCTATTCGGAGCCGTTCTTCGGCGGCGACTACCGGGTGCTTCGCGGTGGCTCGTGGGCGGTCGCCCGCGAGATCCTGCGGCCGAGCTTTCGTAACTGGGACCACCCCTATCGGCGGCAGATCTTCGCCGGTGTCCGACTGGCCTGGGACGCCTGATGTGCCGGCACCTGGGCTGGCTGGGTCGGCCGCGGTCATTGGCCGAGCTGATGCTGGAACCGCCACAGGGGCTGCTGGTGCAGTCGTATGCTCCGCGCCGGCAGCAGCACGGTTTGCTCAACGCAGACGGTTGGGGCGCAGGATTTTTCGATGCCGCCAACGGCGGGGTGCCTCGCCGGTGGCGCAGCGCGGCACCGCTGTGGAGTGACGGGTCGTTCGCCTCGATCGCCCCGGTGCTGGCCAGCCACTGCGTGGTGGCCGCGGTGCGGTCGGCGACCGTCGGGATGCCCATTGAGGCCAGCGCCACCGCGCCGTTCACCGACGGCAGTTGGCTGCTCTCGCACAACGGCGTGGTGAACCGCGAAGTTCTGACTACTACAGATCGTGCCGAATCGGTCTGCGACAGTGCCGTACTGGCCGCGGCGATCTTTGCCCGCGGGGTGGACTCGCTGGGTGAGGTGATCCCGGAGGTCGGTGCGGCCGATCCGCAAGCACGGCTGAACATAGTGGCCGCCAACGGTTCCCGGATGTTGGCGACGACCTGGGGGGATACCTTGTCGATGTTGCACGGTGCCGACGGTGTGGTGCTGGCCAGTGAGCCCTACGACGACGACCCACGCTGGGTGGATATCCCGGATTGCCACCTGGTGGATGTGCACGACGGAGAAGTCCGTGTCACCGCCTTGGGCGTGACCCGATGACGGGGGTCACCATCGCCAATCACCTGGCCGCCGATGCTGCGCGCACCGCGCTGCGGGCCGATGTCCGCCACGGGCTGGCGCAGCACCCGAAGTCCTTGCCGCCCAAGTGGTTCTACGACGATGTCGGCAGCGAGCTGTTCGACCGGATCACCCGGCTGCCCGAGTATTACCCGACCCGCGCCGAGGCGGAGATCCTGCGGGCACATTCGGGCGAGGTGGCGGCGCTGTCGGGTGCGGACACCTTGGTCGAACTGGGCAGCGGCACCTCGGAAAAGACCCGGATGCTGCTCGACGCACTGCAGGACGCCGGGACGCTGCGCCGATTCATCCCGTTCGACGTGGACGCCGGGGTGCTGGAAACGGCGGGGGAGGCGATTTCCGGTGACTATCCCGGCGTGCGGGTGGACGGTGTCTGCGGCGACTTCGAGCACCATCTGGGGCAGATCCCCGATGGTGGCAGGCGGCTGTTCGTGTTCCTGGGATCGACCATCGGCAACCTGACGCCGGGTCCACGCGCCGATTTCCTGGCCGACCTCGCCGCAGTCATGCACGACGGTGATGGTCTGTTGCTGGGGACCGATCTGGTCAAAGACACCGGCAGGCTGGTGCGTGCCTACGACGATGCGGCCGGGGTGACCGCGGCGTTCAACCGTAACGTGCTCGCGGTGGTGAATCGTGAACTCGACGCCGACTTCGACCTGGACGAGTTCGCCCATGTGGCGCGCTGGAATTCGGCGGAACAGCGCATCGAGATGTGGCTGCGGGCCGGTCGCGCCCAGCATGTCGTGGTCGGTGCGCTGGATCTGGCTGTCGATTTCGCAGCCGGCGAGGAGATGCTGACCGAGGTGTCCTGCAAATTCCGGCCGGAGCAGGTGGCCGACGAACTGGCCGCAGCGGGTCTGCGGCGCCGACGGTGGTGGACCGACGCGGCAGGCGATTTCGGCCTGTCGCTCGCCATCAAATGAGCCTCGCTGACAGCTGGCGCGCCGCGCGCCCACCGGTTGCCGGGCTGCACCTGGACAGTGCGGCCTGTTCACGGCAGAGCTACGCGGCACTGGACGCCGCAGCCCGCCACGCCCGTCACGAAGCCGAGGTCGGTGGCTACGTCGTCGCCGAGGCGGCCGCGCCGGTACTGGATGCCGGGCGGGCCGCATTCGCGGCCTTGACCGGCATGGCCGACGCCGACGTGGTATTCACCACCGGGTCGCGAAATGCGCTGGATCTACTGCTGTCCCGATGGCCGGGGGCGCAGCGCACCATAGCCTGCCTGCCTGGCGAGTACGGCCCGAATCTGGCGGTGATGGCGGCGCACGGGTTCAGCCGGCGGCTGCTGCCGGTGGACGACACCGGCCGCCTGGTGCTTGATGAGACGGCGACCGCACTAGCCACCGACCCGCCGAGCCTTGTGCACCTGACCCCAGTAGGCAGTCACCGCGGGCTGGTACAGCCCTTGGCGCAGATGGCGGATATCTGCCGCGGGCTCGGCGTTCCACTGGTTGTCGACGCGGCGCAGGCCCTGGGGCAGATCGACTGTGCCGTGGGCGCCGAAGCCGTCTATTCGTCGTCACGCAAGTGGCTTGCCGGACCGCGCGGTGTCGGGGCGCTGGCGCTGCGGCCGGCGTTGGCCGAACTGTCGGAGCCCGGGCCGGAGGCCGGTGACATCAACGTCGCGGCGCAGCTGGGGTTCTCGGTTGCGCTGGGGGAACATTTGGCGGCCGGGCCGGTGGCGGTTCGCGCTGCGCTGGCCGGCGTGGGTGCCCGGAGCCGACGGGTGCTGGCTCAGCTACCCGGCTGGCGGGTGGTGGAACCGCTCGACGAGCCGAGCGCGATCACCACCTTGGTACCGCCCCCGGGTACCGATCCGGTGGCGGTGCGGGCATGGCTGATCACCGAGCACGGGATCGTCACCACCGCAGCCGGAGTCGAACGCGCACCGCTCGAGCTGATCGTGCCCGTGCTGCGTATCTCACCGCACGTCGACACCACCGAGGATGACGTGCAGGTGCTCGCCACGGCGTTAGCCGCTGCGCCGGACGGCGGGTGAAGGCTGTTCTCGGCAAACGCTAGTGGCCGAACAGGCCCTTGCCTCCGCCGCCGAACAGGCCGCCGCCCCCACCGCCGAAGAGTCCGCCACCACCCCCGCCGCCGAACAGGCCGCCGCCGGGCTTGCCGCCACCGAAGATTCCGCCCGGCTTGCCGCCGCCGAACAGGCCACCACCCAGATTGGGCATGGAGGGAGCGCTCGGTGCGGGCAGTGAGGGCAGCGACGGTGCTTTGGGTGCCGGCAGCGAGGGCAGCGACGGTGCCTGCGGTGCGGTGAACGACGGCAGCGACGGTGCCTTGGGTGCGGGCAGCGACGGCAGCGAAGGCGCTTGCGGTGCGGGCAGCAACGGCAGCGAAGGCGCTTGCGGTGCGGGCAGCAACGGCAGCGAAGGCGCCTCGGGAACCGGAAGTCCGGCCGGGGGCCCTGAATTCGGCAGCTGAATCGGCAGATTCGGCAACTGAATTCCCGGGGTGGGGTTGATGGCGGGTGCGTCGGGAACCTTGACCGGCAGCTCCGGCAGCTGAATACCCGGGTTCGGGTTGATGACGGGAAGGTCCGGGACCTGAACCGGCGGGTCCGGCAGTTTCACCACCGGTGGGTTGGGTTTGACCACCGGGATTTCGGGTTTGACCACCGGTGGGTTGGGTTTGACCACCGGGATTTCGGGTTTGACCACCGGGATTTCGGGTTTGACCACCGGGGGATTGGGCTTCACGACCGGTGGATCGGGAAGCTCGATCGGCGGGTTCGGCTTCACCACCGGCGGATGGGGCTTCACGATCGGCGGATCGGGCTTGACCACCGGGGGATTGGGGAGCTCGACGGGCGGCGTGGGCTTGACCACCGGGGGTTCGGGCTTGACCTCGGGCGGTTGGGGCTTGACCACCGGCGGGGCAGGTGCCGTCGGCTTCTTGCCGGGCAATCCCCACAGGAATGACAGATCGGGCATCCCCGACAGGACGGGCCGGTGCGGGGCAGGCTGCGGAAGCGGCGCTAACACGAAGGGCGAGGGCGTGTGCGCCGCCGGCGGGTGGATGGGCAACGGCGGACCGAAGATCGGGGCGGGAACGAACAACGGCCCGGTGCTGGCCCCGGCCGCCACCGCCTGTGGAGCCGGCAGATCGGGCGCCGGGGCACCCAGCGGCACCGCCGCCGGAAGGTCGGGCACCGACGGCAGGCTCAACGGCGGCAGCGGAATCGAGTCCGCCGGTGCCTGCCCCATCACCGGCGGTTGTCCCCCGAACGGCTCGGTGGCGGGCACCTGAAGATTCGGAGCCCGGTGCGGAATGGTCAGCGCGCGCCCCAGATCCGGCCGCAGCGCCACCAGGTTGGGAGTGATGTCCAGCGTCATGGCCACCATCAGCGCCGACGCTGCGGCAAACGCGGCAGACGCCAACGCCGCGCCGGCCACCAGCAGCGGACGGCGAGGCGGGTGGCCCACCGGTTCGAAGATCTCGGTGGCCGCCTCGGCGTCTTCGTCGGGCACTGCGCTGTAGGCCAGATCGTCGGCGTCAAAGCCGGGGATGTCGTAGTAGCAGGGCCCGACAGCACCGGATGCGGGTTCTTGTGTGTAGGCCAGCGCGGCGGCCTCCTCCTCGACACCGACCAGGCGGGCAGAGGCAAGTGCCGCGCCGCGGGCCAGCGCGGCGCGCGGCTCCGCGGGTTCACACACCTCGTGGTCGACCGTCGCTTCCAGTCGCGGCCGCAACGCGGTCGAATCGCCCTCGGCGCAGATCAGAAACAGACCGTCCGGAGCCGTGTGGGCGGCGTTGAGCTGCTCGGCGACCGTATCGACCGCGGCGGTGGCGTCGCCGTCATCGAGGGCTTGCCGAAAGATCCGGGTGATGGTGCCGTCGGTGCAGTCGACCATGGCCAGTGTCGCGGTCGACGCCTCGACGGACAGCAGCCCCATCTGGTCGCAGCCGACCGTCTGTCCCAGGTTGTGGGCCAAGCTTGCCGCCGCAAGCACCGGGGAGACCAGTGCCACGTTCTCCAAACCCTCGAGGGCACCGCTGGAAAGCCGTGAACTCAGTGCTGCCGCGTCTAGCGGATCGGTCACCGTCACGCCGGTCGACACCAGGTGAAGACCGGCCGAGTCCGCGGCGTCACGCGCCCGCAGGATCGCCGCGATCAACGCGTCGACGGCAGCGAACTCGGAGGAGTCGTCGGAAGGCACGTCAATGCTGAGTTCTTCCAGCGTGACGCCGTCCCCGCGTTCTCCGCAGAGCAGTACGGTGTGGATCGTGGTGGGCGCGCTCGACGCAAGTGCCACACCGAGGACGACGTCCATGTCTTCTCCGATTCAGTTCTGACCTGCACGCGGTCGGCCACGGCGGCTTCTGGGGGCACAGACATCGGCGGCGTTCCGACACCGTTTGTTCACCAACACGAGATGTACTCGCAATACATCGAAATATGCGCCCGAGTGAATGAATAGCGTCTGATGGCTTCGTGAAGAATGTCTAATTTTGTGGACTGACCTGCCCGGGAGTCGCGATCCTGCCGTGTAGCGCCACCCGATCGGACCAGGTGGGCGATGATGGACGCGGCACCGACCGGCACCGGTATGGACAGGAGTCAGACTTGGCCGATTTCGTCGCGTCGATCGACCAGGGCACCACCAGCACTCGCTGCATCATCTTCGACCATGACGGTGCAGAGGTGGGCCGCCATCAGCTCGAACACGAGCAGATCCTGCCGCGAGCCGGCTGGGTGGAACACGATCCGTTCGAATTGTGGAACCACACCGCCGCGGTGCTGGTCTCGGCGCTCAACACCACCAAGCTGCACGCGTCGGATCTGGCGGCGCTTGGCATCGCCAACCAGCGCGAGACGACGGTGGTGTGGAACCGCAAGACCGGCCAGCCTTACCACAACGCGATCGTCTGGCAGGACACCCGAACCGACGCTATCGCCGCGGCCCTGGAGCGCGACGGCCATGGGGAGGTGATCCGGCGCAAGGCCGGCTTGCCGCCGGCCACCTACTTTTCCGGCGGCAAACTGCAGTGGATTCTCGACAACGTCGAGGGGGTGCGCGCCGACGCCGAACGTGGCGACGCGCTGTTCGGCACCTGCGACAGCTGGGTGCTGTGGAACCTGACCGGGGGGCCGCGCGGCGGCGCGCACCTGACCGACGTCACCAACGCCAGCCGCACCATGCTGATGAACCTCGAGACCCTGGATTGGGACGACGAACTGCTGGCGTTGTTCTCGATCCCCAAGGCGATGCTGCCGCGCATCACGGCGTCGTCGACGCGACGCCGGCATGCGGTCACCGCGAGCACCGGACCGTTGCGTGGCGAGGTGCCGATCGCCGGCATCCTGGGCGATCAGCAGAGCGCCATGGTCGGCCAGGTGTGCTTGTCGGCGGGTGAGGCGAAAAACACCTACGGCACGGGAAACTTCTTGCTGCTCAACACCGGTGAGCAGATCGTCCGCTCCAACAACGGATTGTTGACCACGGTCTGCTACCAGTTCGGCGATGCCAAGCCCGTGTATGCGCTGGAGGGCTCGATCGCGGTCACCGGTTCTGCGGTGCAGTGGTTGCGCGACCAGCTGGGCATCATCAGCGGCGCCACACAGGTCGAGAGCCTGGCCCGGCAGGTCTCCGACAACGGCGGGATGTACTTCGTGCCGGCGTTCTCGGGGTTGTTCGCGCCGTACTGGCGTTCGGATGCGCGTGGCGCGGTCGTGGGGCTGTCCCGCTTCAACACTAACGCGCATCTGGCCCGGGCCACGCTGGAGGCGATCTGTTACCAGAGCCGCGATGTGGCCGAGGCTATGGAAGCCGATTCCGGTGTGCACCTTGGGGTTTTGAAGGTCGACGGCGGTATCACCGCCAATGATCTATGTATGCAGATCCAGGCCGACGTGCTCGGGGTGGACGTGGTCAAACCGGTGGTGGCCGAAACCACCGCACTGGGCGCGGCGTATGCGGCCGGATTGGGCGTCGGTTTCTGGAAGGGGCCCGACGACCTTCGCGCCAATTGGCGCGAAGACCGGCGCTGGACCCCGAACTGGTCGGATGAGCAGCGTGCCGAAGGCTATGCCGGGTGGCGAAAGGCCGTGCAGCGCACGCTGGACTGGGTCGAGCTGCCCTGAGAATGGCCGCACGCAGGCGGGTGCTGCCCGGCGCGTTGGTTGCGCTGGTCGTGGTGGCCGTTGTCGGCTGGGCGTGGTGGCAGCAGGCCGAGTGGTTCACGCAGCCGTCGGGGCCCTCGCCGCCTCCGACGCCGCCGACGCCGAGCGCAGCGCCGCTGGATCCGGGCTATGACGACGCCCGCCGCCTGCTCGAAGCGCTGCCGGTCAAGGGCTGGGATCGCGAGAAGGACTTCAAGCGCTACCGATTCGGCGAGCGGTGGAGTGACGACGTCGACGTCGAATTCGGCCACAACGGCTGCAATACCCGCGACGACATCCTGCGCCGCGACCTGACTCAGATCGAACTGCGACGGGGCACCTGCCTGGTGCAGCGTGGCATCCTGCACGACCCGTACTCCGGAGAGGCCATCGCCTTTGCCCGTGGCCCCGAGACGTCCGAGGCCGTGCAGGTCGACCATCTCGTCTCGCTGGCCGACGCCTGGTATAAGGGAGCGCGAACCTGGGACGACAGGCGCCGCCGCGATTTCGCCAACGATCCGCGCAACCTGCTCGCGGTCAGTGCTCAAGCCAACTTCGACAAAGCATTCCGCGACGCCGCCGGCTGGCTGCCGGCGAACGCCGCGTTCGAATGCGAATTCGTCGCCCGTCAGATCACGGTCAAAACCGCTTACGGACTGTGGGTTTCATCGAACGAAAAGACCGCGATGCATCGGGTCCTTCGTCACTGTTGACCCGCACGGTCAGACTCAGTCGGTTTCCCCGAGGATCCCGTAGATCTCCTTGCGGGCGCTGTTGATGATGTCGACGATGCGCTGCTGCTGCTCTGGCGTGGCTGCCTGGCCGGCCTGTGCGACGGCACCGAACAGCTGGCCGGTCGCGGTGCGCAGGTTGATCTGCCCCGGGTCGGCGCCGTCGGCGATCTGTTCCCACGGCGGGGTCTCGATCGTCTCGGCGACCCCGCGACCTTCTTCGGTCAATTCGAAAAGGCGCTTCTTGCCGTCAGTTTCGGTGCCGGTGATCAGGCCTTCATCGACCAGCATCTGCAAGGTCGGGTAGACCGATCCGGGGCTGGGACGCCACAGCTGCTGGCTGCGCTCGGCGATCTGCTGAATGATCTCGTAGCCGTGCATCGGGCCCTCGGCCAGCAGGGCCAGGATGGCGAGCCGCACATCGCCGCGCCGGCCGCGATTGCCGCGCCGGTGTCCACGGTGCCCGCCCGGGCCGAAGCCGAAACCGAAGCCCGGACCGCCCGGTCCGAAACCAGGGCCGAACCCCGGACCAAATCCGTGCCGGAAATCCGGGCCGAATCCGGGGCCGACGGCCTCGTGGCCCGGACCGAAGCCGAACGGCGCGCAGTGCTCGGCGGCGTGGTCGCGCAACTGCCTGCGAAACTCGCGCCGGGCCTGCCGGCGCGCGATGTGTGCCGCGCGGCGCTGGTGTGGCGTCGCGGGGCCGAAACCGAACCCGACGTGGTGTTCGGCATCTTCTGTGAAGGGTCCACCGGGCGGACCAAAGGGGCTGTTCATGCGTACCTCTTTGCTTGGGAAGGGGGAGCGCGATTCGCTCCCGATACACTAACGATATATCGAGAACTATCGAGATGCAACGATAACGTCGGGCCGGCCGAGGGACGGTCGGGACAATGCCGAACGGAATCGGAAGCGTCAGCGCCATCGCCGGCGGAAGCCCTGCCGGTCGTTTGACCGCCAGGGTGCAAGGGCTTGGTCGGCTAGCTCGGGGGGAGGAATCCGCCAGTATTCGATGGCGGCCACGGCGCCGGAGGCGGCGGGAAATACGGCCCGGGCGGCATGACCTGAAACCGCGCCAGCTCGCGCTGATGCCGTTCGGCCAGCACGGCCGCCAGCACCAGCTCGGGCGGAGCATCCGGGGGCGGTGGTGGTGAGATGTGCGCGAGCACGTCACCGGAGATTCGGTAGGCCATCATCTGCCGGGTATGCGGGTCGAGCTGTGCGGCCCGGCCAAGGAACTGCCGTGCCAGTTCGGCGGATTCGGCCCGCAGGCCCGACAACTGCAACGTCGAGGCCCACCAGGCCAGCCCCGGCGGCATCATGGGCGGCGGCGTCGAGGCCGGGGCCCGTTCGCTGATCACCACCGTGCCGGCGAAGATATCGCCCAGGCGTTTTCCGCGCGGTGACAGCAGGCTGCAGATCACCGCCGGACTGCCGGTCAAAGCCCAGATCTCGACTACTGAGGCCAGCGCCCGAAAGAGTGCCTGCCGGAAGCGTTCCGGGCCGCCGTCATCGGACACCACCCGCAGCCCCATCGCCATCTTGCCCAGCGACCGGCCCCGGGTGACGGTCTCCATGATGACCGGATAACCGACCAAGAGCAGCACCGCGAAGATGATCATGATGGCCGTGGTCAACGCGTCGTCGAACCGGCCGAGCGTGGTGGCCCACAGCACGATCGCGCACAGGTATCCCACGATCACGACGGTGATGTCGATCAGCGCGCTGACCGCGCGCACCGGCAGCTGCGCGATCGCGATGTCGAGGACGACGGCGTCGCCGGTCACCAGCTCGGGGCTGCGGTTCGCCATAGCTCAGACGCTACTCGCCGAACAGGTCACATCGAGGCGCTCGCGGCCGGGCCGCCAGATCTGTATCGCCCGGCTTCGCCGTGCTCGCAGTCCTCGCTGTGCCTGTTGGCGTGGACCTGCGTCGCCCGGCTTCGCCGTGCTCGCAGTCCTCGCTGTGCCTGTTGGCGCGCGGACCTGCGTCGCCCGGCTTCGCCGTGCTCGCAGTCCTCGCTACGCTCGGCGACGTGGATGTCGACGCCTTCGTGCTGACCCATCGACCGACCTGGGACCGGCTGGAGACACTGGTCAAGAATCGGCGGCGGCTCGCCGGCGCAGAGGTCGACGAGCTGGTCGACCTCTATCAGCGTGTGTCCACCCATCTTTCGGTGGTGCGCTCGTCATCTTCGGACGCAGCGCTGATCGGCCGACTTTCCGCGCTGGTGGCGCGGGCGCGTGCCGCGGTAACCGGTGCCCATGCGCCGTTGGCCTCGGAATTCGTCCGCTTCGTGACGGTGTCGTTTCCGGTGGTTGCCTACCGCGCCTGGCGGTGGTGGCTGGGCACCGCCGTGGTGTTCCTGGCGGTGTCGGCGGTCATCGCCTGCTGGGTGGCCGGCAACGCCGACGTGCAGGCGGTGATCGGCACCCCCGCCGAGATCGACCGGTTGGTCAACCACGACTTCGCCGCCTATTACAGCGATCACCCGGCCGGATCCTTCGCGCTGCAGGTCTGGGTGAACAACGCCTGGGTGGCCGCTCGCGCCATTGCGTTCTCCGTGCTGCTGGGCCTGCCGATCCCGGCGCTGTTGTTCTCCAACGCGGCCAACCTCGGCTTGGGACTCGGGTTGATGTTCCACGCCGGCCGGGGCGGCTTCATGCTGGGACTGCTTGCCCCGCACGGGCTACTGGAGCTGACAGCGGTGTTCTTGGCCGGCGCGGTGGGCATGCGCCTGGGCTGGACCGTGATCGCCCCGGGCGATCGGCCCCGCGCGCAGGCACTCGCCGAACAGGGCCGCGCCGTCGTCGCGGTCGCCGTAGGGTTGGTCGTGGTGTTCGCCGTGGCCGGCCTGCTCGAGGCGGTGGTGACCCCATCGCCGCTGCCGACGTGGCTGCGGATCGGCATCGGGGCCGCAGTGGAGGTCGCGTTTCTGGCCTACGTCGTGTACTTCGGGCGCAAAGCGGTGGCCGCCGACGAAACCGGTGACATCGCCGATGCCCCCGATGTCGTCCCCACCGGCTAGCCCCGTCCTGCAAGCCCCGCGATCAGAGCCGCCCGGCGGCCTTCATCGCCAGATAGGCATCGGCCAGCGCCGGCGCCAGATCCTCGGGCGGGGCGTCGATCACCTGCACGCCGCTGCGACGTAATCGGGCCGCCATCGCGCGGCGGTCATTGCGGGCCCGCTCGGCGGCGCCGGCGTCATAGACCGCGGCCGCGTCGCCGCGTCCCTGGGCCAGCCGTTCCACTCGGGGATCGGCAACCGCCGCGAGGATCACCTGGTGGGCCGCGGTCAGATTCGGCAACACCGGTAGCAGGCCCTCTTCCAGGGCGGAGGGGTTGAGATCGGTCAACAGCACAACGAGGTTGCCTCGGCGCGCCCGTCGGGACAAGGTGGCCAGCATCGCCGCGGCATCGGATTCGACCAGCGCCGGCTGCAGTGGCGCCATCGCGTCGACCAGTTGAGCGAACAGCCGAGTCCTCGATGCCCCGAATACCCCGGCGCGGGTCACTTGATCATGGGCGAGCAGATCGACGTGATCGCCGGCGCGTAATGCCAATGCCGCCAGCAACAGTGCCGCATCCATCGACCAGTCCAGGCGCGGCCAGCCCGCGGGATCGCGTGCGGTGGGGTCTACCCCGATCCGGCCGGCCGCCGTGCGTCCGGTGTCGAGCACGATGACGACCCGCCGGTCCCGTTCGGGACGCCAGGTGCGCACCACCACCTCGGAGCGCCGTGCGGTGGCGCGCCAATCGATCGAGCGCACGTCGTCGCCGGCGACGTATTCGCGCAGCGAGTCGAATTCGCTGCCCTGGCCGCGTACCAGTGCCGGAAGATTCCCGTCGACCTCCCGTAGCCGGGCCAGCCGTGCCGGCAGGTGCCGGCGGGACAAGAAGGGCGGAAGCACCCGCACCTGCCCCGGCACCTGCCGAGAGCGCTGCCGCCCGGCCAGTCCCAGCGGGCCGATCGAGCGCACCGTGACCCGGGCGGCCTGCTGGTCGCCGCGGCGGATCGGCCGTAGCTCGGTGACCACTCGGGATAGCTGACCGGCCGCCAGCTCCAGCGGATGCGAGCGCGGTGTGGCGCAGGCGCTGGGCGACCAGGCATCACGGATCTGACCGCGGAATGGGCGGCTGCCGTTGACGATCCACAACGTGGTCGTGATCGTCTGGCCGAGCCGTATCGCGTTGTCCATGGACCGGTCGATGTGCAGCGCGGCGGGATCTGTCGTCAACGCGACGTCGAGCAGCACTGCCGCGGAGAGCCCAGCCAGCAGCAGCGCGAAGGCGGCCGCCGGCCAAGGGGCCAGCGTGATCGGCACGGCGCAGAGCAGTGCGATCAGCGCGGCACGACCGGTCAGAATCACCAGCGCGGCACCGGAACCGAGGCCAGGATGCTGTCGAGAACGCCGTCGGCGGTGGCGCCTTCGAGTTCGGCCTCCGGGCGCAACATCACCCGGTGCCGCAGCGTGGCGCGAGCCATCGACTTGACGTCGTCGGGCGTCACGTAATTGCGCCCGGACAGCCACGCCCACGACCGCGAGGTGGCGAGCAACGCGGTCGCACCGCGCGGTGAGACACCCAGCTGTAAGGCGGGCGAGTGCCGGGTCGCCGCCACCACGTCGACGATGTAGCCCAGCACCTGGTCGGCCACCAGCACCTGGCGCACCGCGGCACGCCCGGCCGCCAGATCCTGTGCGCCGGCCACCTGGGCCACCGCGGACAGGTCGTGCGGATCGAAGCCCTGCGCATGCCGAGCCAAGATGTCGATCTCGGCTTCGCGTACCGGCAGCGGCACAGTCAACTTGAGCAGGAATCGGTCGAGCTGAGCCTCCGGCAGCCGGTAGGTGCCCTCGTACTCGATGGGGTTGGCGGTGGCGGCAACGATGAACGGGTCGGGCAGCGGCTTGGCCGCGCCGTCGACGCTGACCTGACCTTCCTCCATCGCCTCCAGTAGCGCGGCCTGGGTCTTGGGCGGGGTCCGGTTGATCTCGTCGGCCAGCAGCAGATTGGTGAAGACCGGTCCGGGCCGGAACACGAACTCCGCGGTGTGGGTGTCGTAGACCAGCGAGCCGGTGATGTCTCCGGGCATCAGGTCCGGGGTGAACTGGACCCGTTTGAAGTCCAACCGCAACGCGGCGCTCAGAGTTCGGACCAGCAGTGTTTTCGCCACGCCTGGAACACCTTCGAGTAGTACATGGCCGCGGCACAACAGCGCGATCACCAGGCCGCTGACCACAGCGTCCTGGCCGACCACTACCTTGGCGACTTCGCTGCGCAACGCCAGCAATGCATCGCGGGCTGCGGCAGCGGCCGGATTCTCTGCGGGAGTGTGAGTCACGAGTGGGTGACCTGCCTTTCGATGTCGTCGAGTGCGTGGGCCAGGGCGATCAGGGCTTCGTCGGATTCCGGAGGCGGACCGAACAGCAAGTTCCACAACCAGTCGGGGTGCGCCCCAATGCGTGTCGACACTGCCGCGACCAACGCGGGCGGTTCGGGTCCCGGGCCCAACCCCAGGCGCGGAGCCAGTCGGCGCAGGGCGGCAGTGCGCAGGGCGGCGGCTGCTCGATCGCGGGCCCGGTGCGAGCGGTAGAGCCGGCCGAGCCCTTCGACGGTCTCCGATGCGCGGACGACGACGGGTAATTGTTCGGCGACCAGGGGGCCGAGTCGGCGGCCCTTCCAAATGGCGGCCAGGGCCAGTGCCACACACAGTTGCCAGAACAGCCATCGTAGGTTCGGTGGGATCAGGCCGGCAATCGCGGCTTTCCCTGATTTTGCGCCTTGAATATGTTGGGGCGCATACCAGATCAGGCGATCGGAGGTGCCGGCAAGGTTCATAGCCAGCGCGGCGTTGCCTTCCCGGGCCAGGTCGGCGTTGGTCATGAACGTCTCGCTGCCGATCACGGTGATGGTCCGCTTGCCGTCGCGGTAGCGCACTAGGGCACCGTCGTAGCAGCTTTCCAGTGAATGGCCTTTGGTTGCAACATAGGTCGCAGTGGTGCGCAGGTCGACGGCTCCGGCCCGTTGCGCCTCGCGCAGGCCGCAATCGGGCTGGTGGGTGTACGCCCGTGCGGGGCCGGACCGAATGCCGGACGCGAGGGCCTTGCGGGCCAGGGCGTCCGGTGCCACCAGAAGCAGGTCGCCGGGCAGATCGGCCAGCCGGTTCATCAGCTCGTTGCCGGCGATGCGCGGGGTCTGGGCCACCAAGACCAACGTGTCGGGACGTGCCTGCAGGGCAACGTCATCGACGGTTGCGGCGGGCACAACCTCGACCCCACGGTGACGCAGCAGTGTCACCAATGCGTGCGCACCCTCGGGGCCGGTGGCATCGGGATCCATTCGGCCGCCCGGCCGCGGTGTGGTCAGGTAGGCGCCCACCGCCGAAACCGCCACGATCACGGCCAAGGCCGCCGCGACCCACAGCCATGTCCGCCGCCTGGTCGTCATCGGTACTGCCGAGCCTGTGTTGTGGCCTGCACCCGCTCATCGAGTTCTGTGACGATCCGATATCCCTCCGGGGTGGCGGGCAGCTCGCCGTAGTTGACGTCGTTGAACGTCTCGGCGGCCCGGAACAGCTCACCGGCCAGGGCGGGTAGCGCCGCACCGGCGTCGCGGGCCAGTTCGGTGGCGGTGCGGCCCGTGGCGGGATGCAAGACCCCGTTCTCCTCGAGCCCGCGAGCCACGGCCCGCAGGCGGTGCCGGATCGCCTCGACCCAATCGCCCGCTGCGGCATGCAGTTGCGCGGCGGCGCGATGTTCGGCGGCGCTGAGCTGTGTTGCGCCGTACAACGGATCGCCGCGGTGGCCGTCGTGCAGCATGCGACGGCTGACGTGGACGGCGGCCACCACGGCCGCCGCGAGGACGATCAGCAACACGCTGATGGTGAACCATCCGCCGGGCAACTCCGCACCCTTGAGCACCAACCGCCGTACCAGCGTCTCGATGAAGTCGAGGAACTGCTGCTTGGGCGACGGCCGCGGGTACATCGGTTTTGCCAGCTCGCGTTCGGCCGCTTCGCGGGCGGCTTCGCGGTCGACGTCGACGGTGGGCACCCCGGGATCCTTACCCCGGGGGCCGGGTCAGCCAGAGGTTGTCAGTCCACCCGCCGACATACGGCCCACCGGCGGCGCCGGTTCGCAGTACCAGGTCGAAGGCCTCGCCCCGGATGCGGCGGTCGGTGTATAGCAGAACCGACACCCCGGCGCTGAAGGGCAGCACGATGATCTGACCAATCGTCGTTCCGATCCGGGAGAACAGGCCCAACTGTGCACCGCCGGTCAGGGCGTCTGCGCCGTGGGTGACGATCATCCCGAAGATGTTGAAGGGAAACGCCACTGCGCTGCTGATCAGGGAGACGATCAGGGCCGTCAGGGCCATGATGCCCAGCACTCGCCAGAAGCTGTTGCGCACCAAGTAGAACGAGCGGCGCATCGCTTCGAACACGGGTTGGCGCTCGAGCACGATCACGGTCGGCGCGAAGACCAGCACGGTGTAGCCGTAGGCCAATGCTGCGATCAGTGCCGGTACCATCGGCACGGCGATCAACACTGCGGCGCCGGTGCCGCCCGCGCCTTCGGCGAACGCGATCAGGGCCGCCGCGAAACCACACAGCACCGCCGCGGCGAGGCCGATCAGGGCGGTCAGTCCGATCAGCGGACCGAAGCGATCACGCACGATCGCCCAGGCTTCGGCGATGGTGATCGGCGACCCGAACACCGCGCGGCCGACCACCACCGTCAGTAGGCCGGTCAACACGATGGTGCCCAGGGCGGTCACGATAGCCGCGCCGACAGAACCGGTCAGCCACGCCGCCACATCACCGCCGGAGAGCTCCGACGACGACCTACCCGGGCCTGAAGGGCCGAGCGCCGACAGCAGGCCGAACAGGGCGATTCCGCTGATGATCTGGGTGGCCACCACCACCACGGCGGTAAGGCCGAGCACGGTCTTCGGGTTGGCCCGGATGTAGCCCACGGCGCCGTTGTAGATGTCGGTCAGGCTCAGTGGGCGCAGCGGAATGATGCCGGGCTTGAGTTCAGGTTGCGGATAGCCCACCGGGGCGCCGTATCCGGGCGGCGGGCCGTAGCCGGGTGGGGAACTGAAGCCCGGAGGAGGTGCTCCGTAGCCGGGCGGAGGGCCATAGCCCGGAGGTGGGGGACCGTAGCCCGGAGGAGGTGGGCTGTAGCCGGGCGGGGGGCCGTAACCCGGGGGCGGGGGACCGTAGCCCGGTGGCGGGGGGCCGTAGCCCGGTGGCGGGCCGTAGCCGGGAGGCGGAAAACCAGGTCCGGGGTAGCCCGGCGGAGGCGGATTCACCATGTGGCTGAGCGTAGCGTTATGGGGCATGGCGGAACTCAAATCCCAGTTGCGTACCGATCTCACGGCGGCGATGAAGGCGCAGGACAAGCTGCGCACGGCGACTCTGCGAATGTTGTTGGCTGCGATCCAGGCCGAAGAGGTAGCTGGCAAACAGGCCCGGGAACTGACCGACGAGGACGTCCTGAAGGTGTTGGCGCGCGAAGCCCGCAAGCGTGCGGAGTCTGCGACGATCTACACCCAGAACGGCCGGGGTGACCTCGCCGCCGAAGAGCACGCCGAGGCTCGGATCATCGACGAGTACCTTCCCGCGCCGCTCAGCGACGCCGAATTGGCCGACGTCGTCGACACCGCGCTGGCGCAGGTCGCCGAGGCGATCGGGGAGCGGCCGCACATGAAGCACATGGGCCAGGTGATGAAGGCCGCCACCGCGATTGCCGCGGGTAAGGCCGACGGTTCGCGGCTGTCGGCCGCGGTCCGTGAACGGCTCTAGCGCGGTCAAGGCGGTAGCGCTCAAAGGAATTTCGGAACAGGCCCTGCGGTGATGTAGCCAGCGCCGAAGGGCGGTCCAGGCCTGGCCCCATCGGGGCCGAGTTTCGGTCTCGATGTCGCCGAGTCGCAAACACCGCTCAGTCGTGGTTGAAATGTGCCGAAAGCGCGATCAGGATCGCCACGATGACGAGAATGACGACGACGGGAAGCGCCCACGGGAGTACCGCTTCGATCACACCACCAGCATAGGCCGGTTCCGGCAGGCAGGAGCCGGGCCGGAACGGCTCTAGGAACCGGTTGCGGGCAACTGCCAACCCGTCAGCGCGGCGATGAAGCTGTCGGGATCGGTAACGCTGACGTAGAGACTGCGGACCGGCCTGTTGAACAAGCCGGCCGTCGGTGCCTTGCTCGGTTTGACGCCGTGGGTGAGCCGTATCTGGACCACACCGTGCCGGGATCCGTTGACCAGCCAGCCATTACACGCCTGATGGACGCCCCAGCCCCACATGCGTTCCGGTGCCGGCCGGGCGGATTCGATGTTGTTCAAGGCGATGTCCATGGCGAAAGCCCATCCGCTGCGGACGTGCAGTAGTCCGTCGGCCACCCGGATGCTGGCCCGCCCGGGCCCCAGGCCGAACACGGTCGCCAGTGGCCGATACCACCGGTCGTAGCGCATCGGGAAGTCCACAGCAGACATTGTCTACCGCCAAGGAAGTCGGTGGACCGGATTCGATACAACCAGGCACGGCCTGACAAAGTCAGAACCGCGCCAGTAACCGAGGGGCGTCGGCTATTCCGCTACGCGGAAATACGGTTCAACCGTGCCGCTGAGCTTGACGACCATCGGATTTCCGCGGCGATCCTTGGCGGTAGGCACTTCCACACGCACCCAGCCCTCGGCCACGTCGTATTCGTGCACGTTGGTTCGCTCGACGCCATTGAAGCGAATACCCACGTCGCGGCGGAGCACCTCTTCGTCATAGAAGGCGCTGCGCGGATCGATTGAGAGGTGATTCGGCGGAACGTCTGTGTTCTGATCCTCGGACATGATGGCCTTCGTTGAATGCTGCGTTACGTTCTCGGATTTGGTTCTCTGAGAACCTACGCGACCAAGCCTGGTGGATGAAATCACAGGCATACTGGGGACCGCGACGGAAAAAGGCCCCGACCGGAATAACCGGTCAGAGCCCTCTACCTGCAACAACCTGAGTCGGGGTGGCGGGATTCGAACCCACGACCTCTTCGTCCCGAACGAAGCACGCTACCAAGCTGCGCCACACCCCGTGTGAAGCCACGACAGCGTATCGCACCGCGCCGCCGGTCACCCAAACGCCCAGGCTGTGCCGATAGCGGAGACCCCCAGCGCCCGGCTTCGCCGCGCTTTCGATCCCCCGCGTAACCGTCATCGAGGCGCAGCTCACTAGCTCCCCGGAGCATGAAACGCCCCACATCCGGCGCGTGGAGCTCGCAAACATAGGCGGACTTAGGCAGACTGGCTAATAAGGTTTAGCGCAAAGGGAGTCAGATCATGACGCTGTTAGGCGGAGCGGTGTATGCCGGTTTCTTCGCTCTGGCTGCGGTGTGGCTTGCCGCCACCAACCCCGACGCAGCCGAAGAGCAGGCTCAGGCGAACGCAAACCGGCAGGACCTCTCGAACTCGGCCAAGACTGCGGCCGCAGCCGTCGGGTCCAGCCCTTGCTGCGCCAGCCAGTCGTCGTTGTAATAGGTGTCGGCGTAGCGGTCGCCGCTGTCGGCCAGCACGGTGACCACCGATCCGTTGCGCCCGTCGGCAACCATCTCGGCCAGTAGCGCAAACGCTCCCCAGACGTTGGTGCCGGTCGAGGCGCCTACCCGACGCCCCAACACCGCGCTGACGTGCCGCGCCGTGGCCACCGAGGCGGCATCGGGCACGGCCACCATCCGGTCCACCACGTCGGGCAGGAACGACGGTTCCACCCGCGGCCGGCCGATGCCTTCGATCCGCGACGATTCCTCGACCACCACGTCGTAGCGGCACTGCTCGTAGGCGGGGTAGAACGCCGAATTCTCCGGGTCCACCACGCACAACCGGGTCGCGTGCCGGCGGTACCGGATGTAGCGGCCGATCGTTGCGCTGGTGCCGCCGGTGCCGGCCCCCACCACAATCCAATCCGGGATCGGATGGGCCTCGTCGCGCATCTGGGAGAACATCGACTCCGCGATGTTGTTGTTGCCGCGCCAGTCGGTGGCCCGCTCGGCGTTGGTGAACTGGTCCAGGTAGTGCCCGCCGGTGTCGGCGGCGATCCGCTCTGCTTCGGCGTAGACATCGGCCGAATGCGCGACGAAATGACAGCGCCCGCCCTGCGCCTCGATCAGCGCCACTTTTGATGCACTGGTCGAGGACGGCATCACTGCGACGAACGGCAGGCCCAGCAGGGCCGCGAAGTAGGCCTCTGAGACCGCGGTGGACCCCGAGGACGCCTCGACCACCGTGGTGCCCTCGGCGATCCGGCCGTTGCACAGTCCGTAGAGAAACAGCGAGCGGGCCAGCCGGTGCTTGAGGCTGCCGGTGATGTGGGTGGTCTCGTCCTTGAGGTACAGCGCCACGTCGGCTTCGGCGGCCCACGCCGCGGGCAGCGGATAACGCAGCAGATGGGTGTCGGCGCTGCGCCGTGCGTCGGCTTCGATCAGCCGGATCGCGTTGTCGGCCCAGCGCCGTGGATGCCCGTGATCGGCGATCCGTCCGGTCAACGGGCCGACACGGAGGGCTGGGTCGAGCCGCGGGTGAGTTGCGAGTCGTCACCGCCGGTGGGCGCCGCCACCAGGGTCAGCAGGCTGGCCTCGGGACGGCAGGCGAACCGCACCGGCGCGAACGGTGAGGTGCCGATGCCCGCGGAGACGTGCAGGCGCATGTGCGCACCCCACTGCGAGGGCCCCTTGACCCGGGAGCGATCCAGCCCGCAGTTGGTGACCAGTGCGCCGTAGAACGGCACGCACAGCTGGCCGCCGTGGGTGTGGCCGGCCATCACCAACTGGTAGCCGTCGCCGGCGAACCGGTCCAGCACGCGTGGCTCCGGCGAATGGGTCAGCCCCAGGCGTAGGTCGGCGGTCAGGTCGGCCGGGCCGGCGATGGTCTCGTAGCGGTCCCGCTCGATGTGCGGGTCGTCGACACCGGCCGCGGCAATCCGATGGCCGGCCACATCGAATTCACGACGGTTGTGGGTCAGGTCCAGCCAGCCCCGTTCGGTGAAGGCCGCGCGCAGATCCTGCCAGGGCAGCGGGACGCCGTGGATGCGATGCGTCGGCTTGGTGAGGTACTTGGCCGGGTTCTTCAGCCGCGGACCGAAGTAGTCGTTGCTGCCGAACACGAATACGCCCGGCACCGACAGCAGGTCACCCAGGGCCTGCACCACCGCCGGCACCGCCTTCGGATGTGCAAGGTTGTCGCCGGTGTTGACCACCAGATCGGGCTCCAGGCGCACCAGTTCCCGCAGCCAGGCCTGCTTGCGGCGCTGCCCGGGACGCATGTGGATGTCGCTGATGTGCAGGACCCGCAGCGGTGCGGAGCCGGGCGCCAGCACCGGCATCGTCGCCTCGCGCACCACGAACGCGTTGCGTTCGACCAGCGCGCCGTATCCGATCGCGAGAGCCGCCGGCCCGAGCGCCGCCGAAGCGGCGACGACGGACCGGGTCAGGGCAGGTGAAGGAGCCATGGCGTTCAGACTACTGCGCCCACAGCGCGCTACCGCGGTTACGGCGGCGGCGCAGGGGGCGGCAGCAGCGGAATGGTGATCGGCGGCAACCCGGGAATCTCCACCACCGTCGAACCCACCGGTCCGATCGGCGGCAGGCCGTCCGGCGGCGGTGGCGGTGGCGGCGGGATGCCGTTGCTGACCTCGATGGTGATGATCGAGCCGGGAATGGTCTGACCATTCGGTGAGGTGCCGACCACGGCCCCCGAACGGGCGCTGCTGTTGACCCAGTTCGGCTGGTCGGCGACTTGGAATCCGACTTCCTTGAGGCGAGCCCGGGCGGCGTCCACGTCCAGGCCGGTGACGCTGGGCACCCGTGAGTTGGGGCCGCCATCGACATACCGCGGATCAGTCGGCGGCATTATGACGTCGCCGAATTCGGTGGAGATCGGTTTCATCGCCGCGAACCAGGTCCGGGCCGGCTCGTTGCCGCCGTAGAGGTCCCCGTCGCCGCAGTGCCGCAGCGGGAACGAGCACAGATCTCCGGGCGAGAGGGAATCGTCGAAGATGTAGTTGGCCGCCGCGTAACGGTTGGTGAAGCCCAGAAAACCCGACGAGCGGTGCGCCTCGGTGGTGCCCGTCTTGCCCGCCATCGGCAGATCCCAGCCCACCGAACCGGCGGCCGGCGCCGCGGTGCCGCCGCCTTGGATGTCCTTGCTCAAGGCGTTGGCCATCGTGTTCGCGAGCCCTTCAGGAACCACTCGCTCACAGGTCTCGGTGGTCACAGCCACCTCGTTGCCGTTGCGGTCGAAGACCTTGTCGATCGGATTCGGCGGGCACCAGACCCCACCGGAGGCCAAGGTGGCGGCAACGTTGGACAGCTCCAGCGCGTTGACCTCGATCGGGCCCAGGGTGAACGAGCCCAGATTCTGCCGTTTGACGAAGTCGGCCAGGCTCTCGTTGCTGTCCGGGTCGTAGTCGCGGGCGGTGCCCGGATCGGCATAGGAGCGCAGGCCTAGCTTGATCGCCATGTCCACGGTGCGGCCGACGCCGACCTGGGAGATCAGTTTCGCGAACGCGGTGTTGGGCGAGGTCGCCAGCGCGGTGGAGACGTTCATCGGGGACCGGTAGGGCGCGACGTTGACCACGCACCAGGTCTCCTTGGGGCAGCCCTTGGCGCCGCCCGATCCCATGCCCTTGGTCTGGAACCGGCCGGGCACTTCGAGATCGGCGCTGATACCCATGCCCATCTCCAGCGCCGCGGCCACGGTGAATGTCTTGAAGATCGACCCGGCGCCGTCACCGACCAGTGAGAACGGTTGCGGCCGCATGGTTTCGCCGAGGTCGGCGTTGAGCCCGTAGGTGCGGTTGCTGGCCATGGCGAGCACCGGGTGCGCGTCACTGCCGGGCTTGATCACGCTCATCACGCTGGCGATGCCTTGCACGTTGGGGTTGGCGAAGCTGTCGATCGCCTCTTTGATCGGGGCCTGCACGTCGGGGTCCAGCGTGGTGTGGATGACGTAGCCGCCGCGGGCCACCTGCTCCTTGCTGATCCCCGCCCGCGTCAGGTACTCCTGCACGTAGTCGCAGAAGAAGGCCCGGTCGCCGGCCGCGATGCAGCCCCGCGGCAGCTCGTTGGGCTGCGGCAGGATGCCCAGCGGCTCCTGCTTGGCCGCGCGCAGCGCGTCGGCCTCGCCGGGGATGTTTTCGATCATCGTGTCCAGCACCAGGTTCCGTCGCGCCAGCGCACCCTCGGGATTGGTGTAGGGGTTCAGCGTGCTGGTCGACTGCACCATTCCGGCCAGCAGGGCCGACTGCTGCCAATTCAGGTCCACGGCGTCCACACCGAAGTAGGTCTGGGCGGCATCTTGGATGCCGAACGAGTTGTTCCCGAATGACACCAGGTTGAGGTAGCGGGTCAGGATCTGCGGCTTGGTGAAGGTCCGATCCAAGGTGAGCGCCATCCGGATTTCGCGGAGCTTGCGCGCGGGAGTGGTCTCGATCGCGGCACGCTTCTCGGCGTCGGTCTGGGCCAGGACCAGCAGCTGGTAGTTCTTGATGTACTGCTGCTCCAGCGTCGAGCCGCCGCGGGTGTCGATATCTCCGGAGGCATAGCCGGCCAGCCCGGTCAGCGTGCCCTTCCAGTCCACCCCGCTGTGCTCGGCGAACCGTTTGTCCTCGATGGAGACGATCGCCAGCTTCATCGTGTCGGCGATCTTGTCGCTGGGCACCTCGAACCGGCGCTGCGAGTACAACCACGCGATCGTGTTGCCCTTGGCGTCGACCATCGTCGATACCGCGGGCACGTCACCGCTGACCAGCTGGGCCGACCCGTTGGCCACCACGTCGGAGGCGCGGTTGGACATCAGGCCGATACCGCCGGCGACGGGAAACAGCAGCGCCGCGAGCAACACGGCGGCGAGCAGACAACACCCGGCCAGTTTGAGCACAGTAGGGCCGGTCGGGGGGCGCTCCGACATGGCTTACACACTAGCGGTGGTCGCAAGCGCGGCGGAGCCGGGCGATGGGGGCCACTGCCATCAACCCTGCCCCCGGTAGCAGTGGTGCTCGCCTAGGACCCCCAACGCCGCGGGAACCGCAAGGCCGCTTTAACTGACGTAGGCGTCAAAAAAGGGCGGTTCATCCGACGGTCCCACTGCTGACCGTCGCGCAGATCATGATCGGACTGCACGGTCGTCCCAAAAAAGTGCCGATCAACCTGTTGCGCAGACAGCACCTGACCACCTAACTTGGACATCAAGTGCGATTCAGGTAACACTGATGACACGATGTGGCGTAGATCGCAATGTGTCGGTCGGCGCCGATGTTGAATAGGTGGCTGCCGGCGGCGGCCGGGACGGAGGATCGTCAGTGTCTGTTGCAGGGACAGCGGTTCACAACACCAGCATGCCAACGGCTTCAGCATCCCAAGCCCCCCGAGCCGTCTTGCGCGGCGTGCAGGACGAGGGCCGAATCGCCTGGGTTTCCAAAGCCGTCTGCCGCGGTGCGGATCCCGATGAACTCTTCGTACGCGGTGCGGCACAACGCAAAGCCGCGGTGATCTGTCGGCACTGCCCGGTCGTCCTCGAGTGTCTGGCCGACGCCCTCGACAACCGGGTCGAGTTCGGCGTGTGGGGGGGCATGACCGAGCGGCAACGCCGGGCACTGCTCAAGCAGCACCCCGAGGTGACGTCTTGGCGCGAGTACTTCGCCGCTCAGCGCAAGCAGCGTGACGCCGGCTGACGCCGGGCTGAGTCTCTCTTCGCTTCTACTTCTACTTCTTCGCCGTCAGCTGGTCGGCGATCGCGCCGAGCGCCTCCAAATCGGAGACGTCGAACGGCAATGACGGCACCCCCACGATGGGAACCCGCGGGTTGGCCCGGGTGAAACGTGACAGCAGTCGGATCTCACGCTTGGCGGTGGCGCCGCGCTCGGCGTGAATCTGCAGCGCAGCCGTGGTGAGTGCCTTCGTCCCCTCGGGCAGGGCCGTGCCGGGCTCCTGCAGCGTCTCGATCGCGTCGATAGCGCGCTCGATGGGCAGGTCGCACAACATCGGGTGGGTGCGGTTGAGAATCAGCCCGGCCAGCGGCATGTGCTCTTCGGAGAGTCGGTCGACGAAGAAGGACGCCTCCCGCAACGCATCGGGTTCGGCTGCCGACACCACTACGAACTGGGTGCCGCGGCGCTTGAGCAGGTCATAGGTGCGGTCTGCCTTCTCCCGGAAGCCGCCGAAGGTGGCGTCGAGGGACTGCACGAAATTCGCTGCGTCGGAAAGCATTTGCGAACCCAACACGGTCGACAGCGCTTTCATCGCCAGGCCGACCGCACCGGCGACCAGCTTGCCGATGCCCCGCCCGGGGCCCAAGAGCAACTTCCACAACCGGCTGTCCATGAAACTGCCCAGCCGCTTGGGTGCGTCCAGGAAGTCCAGGGCGTTGCGTGACGGCGGGGTGTCGACGACCACCAGATCCCAACGGTCCTCGCTCAGCAACTGGCCGAGCTTCTCCATCGCCATGTACTCCTGCGTGCCGGAGAGCGAGGTGGCGACCGTTTGGTAGAACTGGTTGCCCAGGATCGCCTCGGCCCGCTCCGGGCCGGAGTACTGCGTCACCATCTCGTCGAAGGTGCGGCGCATGTCGAGCATCATCGCGTACAGCTGACCCGGCACTTCCGCAGGTAGCTGTACCCGCTGCGGGTTATTGCCCAGGTCTTCGATGCCCAGCGCCTGCGCCAGCCGACGGGCCGGGTCGATGGTCAGCACCACCACGGTGCGGCCATATTCGGCGGCCCGCAGCGCCATCGATGCGGCGGTGGTGGTCTTGCCGACGCCGCCGGCGCCGCAGCACACCACCACGCGATTGGCGGTATCGGACAGGATTGTCGCCAAGTCCAGCGCCAGTGGCTTGCCGGTCGTGTCGGGTGTCATCGAACCCCCTGTTGGCCGAGGATCTCGGAAAGTTCATAGAGGCTGCCGAGGTCGACCCCGTCGGTGATCGTCGGCAGATGCAGGCGCGGCACGTCCAACTGCTGCAGCTGCTCGGCCGTTTCCGTCCGGGCGCTGATGCGGGTGGCGTGCTGGATGGTCTCGGTCAGCAGGCCGGCGAAGTCGTCGTCGCTCAGCGTGATCCCTGCCGCGGACAGTCCGGCCCGGAGCGCGTCGGCGTCGACGACGCCTTCGGCGGCCTTGGCCAAGTCCGCGGGGTCCAGGTGTGCGGGGATGTCGCGGTTGACGATCACGCTGCCGATCGGCAGGTCCAGCGCCCGCAACTCATCTATGGCCTCCAGGGTCTCCTGCATCGGCAGGGCCTCCAGCAGCGTCACCAGATGGATGGCGGTCTGGTCGGAGTGCAGCAACTTCACCACGCCGTCAGCCTGCGAATGCACCGGGCCGCCCTTGGCCAGCTGCGACACCGCCTTGGTGACGTCGAGGAACCGGGAGATCCGGCCGGTCGGCGGCGCGTCCACCACGATCGCGTCGTAGATCGGCTTGTTGTTCTTATCGGTCTGGATCACGTGGTACTTGATCTTGCCGGTGAGGATGACGTCGCGCAGGCCGGGCGCGATGGTGGTCGCGAACTCGACCGCACCGACGCGTCGCATCGCCCGCCCGGCGATCCCCAGGTTGTAGAACAGGTCCAGGTATTCCAGGAACGCGGCTTCGATATCCATCGCTAGCGCGTCGACCTGCCCACCGTCCTCGGCGGTTGCGACCTTGAGTGGGGTGATGGGTAGCGGCGGCACGTCAAAGAGTTGCGCAATGCCTTGGCGCTCTTCGACTTCCACCAGCAGCACCCGCCGCCCGCCGGCTGCCAGCGACAACGCCAGTGCGGCCGCAACCGTCGACTTGCCGGTACCGCCCTTGCCGGTCACGAAATGCAGCCGGGCCTTCGTCAATCGCGAAGGCCAGCCGAGAAGCGGCTCGCTGCTGGATGTGGCTGTCACCACTGCATGCTAACCAAGTACTTGGGCGTCCTAGCGATAAGCTCGCTGCCATGAGTCAACGCACGGTCTGGGAGTACGCCACCGTCCCCTTGATCACGCACGCCACCAAGCAGATCCTCGACCAATGGGGAGAAGACGGCTGGGAGTTGGTGTCGGTGCTGCCGGGGCCTTCCGGTGAGCAGCTCATCGCCTTCCTGAAGCGTCCGCGATGAGCTGGCGGGCCCGGCTGACCGAACTCGGGATCGCGCTGCCCGGCGTCGTGGCGCCGCTGGCGGCCTACGTGCCGGCGGTGCGCACCGGCAACCTCGTCTACACCTCCGGGCAGTTGCCGATGCAGGCCGGCGAATTGCCGCGCACCGGCAAGGTGGGCGCGGAGGTCAGCCCGGAGGAGGGCCACGCGCTGGCCCGGATCTGCGCTCTGAACGCGCTGGCCGCCGTGGATGCCCTGGTCGGGCTCGATGCCGTGGCTCGGGTGGTCAAGGTGGTCGGATTCGTCGCGTCGGCGCCGAACTTCAACGGGCAGCCCGCCGTGGTCAACGGCGCCTCCGAGCTGTTGGGTGAGGTGTTCGGCGATGCCGGCAAGCACGCCCGCTCCGCGGTCGGGGTCTCCGAGCTGCCGCTGAACGCGCCGGTGGAGGTCGAACTGATCGTCGAGCTGAAGGCCGCGGCGGAGTAGCGCAGCGGTGTCGGCCAGTCATCCCGCGTACGGTCGGCTGCGGCCGGTCACCGAGACCGCGTCGGTGCTGCTGGCCGACAACCCCGGGCTGATGACCCTGGATGGCACCAATACCTGGGTGTTGCGTGGCCGGGGCAGCGACGAGGTGGTGATCGTTGACCCGGGGCCTGACGATGACGAGCACATCGGCCGGCTGGCTGACGTCGGCCGGATCGCCCTGGTGTTGATCAGTCACCGGCACTTCGATCACACCGAGGGCATCGACAAGCTGGTGGACGCCGTCGGGGCACCGGTGTACTCCGCGGGGAGCGGATTTCAGCGCCGGCTCGGCGGCGGGTTGACCGATGGTCAGGTGATTGACGCGGCTGGCCTGCGGATCACCGTGTTTGCCACCCCGGGCCACACCGCGGACTCGCTGTCGTTCGTGCTGGACGACGCCGTCCTGACCGCCGACACCGTGCTGGGGCGCGGCACGACGGTCATCGACTCCGAGGACGGCGACCTGACGCGCTACCTGGACTCGCTGCGGCGCCTGCGCGGCCTGGGTGGACGCACGGTGCTGCCCGGGCACGGACCGGAGCTGCCCAACATCGAGGCGGTGGCCAGCGGCTACCTCGAGCACCGCGAACAGCGGCTCGACCAGGTGCGCTCCGCGCTGGTCGCGCTGGGCGAGGACGCCACCGCCCGACAGGTCGTCGAATACGTCTACACCGACGTCGACGAAGAGCTGTGGGGTGCCGCCGAATGGTCGGTGCAGGCCCAGCTGAACTACTTGCGGAGCTGAAGAACCCCGCGTCGAGACCGACGTTTTGCAGCGAAAGTGCGAGTAGAACTCTGCAAAACGTCGGTTTCGACGTGAGTGACGCGACTAGCGCGCCCGGCGGGCCAGCCGCTCGGAGTCAGAGATCAGCACGCTCTTGCCCTCGAGCCGGATCCAGCCACGGTGGGCGAAGTCGGCCAGCGCCTTGTTCACCGTCTCCCGCGAGGCCCCGACCAGCTGGGCGATCTCTTCCTGAGTCAGGTCGTGGGTGACCCGCAGGGCCCCGCCTTCCTGGGTGCCGAACCGTTGCGCCAGCTGCAGCAGCTGCTTGGCGACCCGGCCGGGCACGTCGGTGAAGATCAGATCGGCCAGGTTGTTGTTGGTGCGGCGCAGCCGGCGGGCCAGCACGCGCAGCAGCTGCTCGGCGATCTCGGGCCGATCGGAGATCCACGACCGCAGGGCGTCACGGTCCATCGAGACCGCGCGCACCTCGGTGATGGTGGTCGCGCTCGAGGTCCGGGGACCAGGGTCGAAGATCGAGAGCTCACCGAACATGTCCGAGGGACCCATGATGGTCAGGAGGTTCTCCCGGCCATCAGGAGAACGCCGGCCGATCTTCACTTTCCCGGAGACGATGATGTACAGCCGGTCGCCGGGCTCTCCTTCGGCGAACACGGTGTGTCCGCGCGGAAAGTCCACGGGCTGAAGCTGCTTGGTCAGCGCTGCTACGGCGCTGGGCTCAACTCCCTGGAAGATTCCGGCCCTCGCCAGGATCTCGTCCACGATGCCCCTTAGATGTTTTTGATGAAGGTTTGAAATCGTAAGTGCGGGCCGCTACCCGGCCAGCCACCTGAGTCTAGAGCTAGGCGTCAAGCGAGGTTACAACGCTACACACGGTTGGTACGCCGATTCGGGGGAAACTGCGGATTCGCCTTCTCCACCTGACTCAACCCGGTTTCGATGCGTTCCAGCCCGACCGCCGACAGCATCAGCAGCGTCGGGATGGCGGTGATCAGCAACCAGGACACAAGTCGTCAGTAAACATGGGCAAAGTCTCGTTAGGGTCACAAATTAGTACCCTGTCGGAGGTGACGGTGGACAAGGCGCCCAGCGCGGCGCGGACCGAGACCCGGACCGGACTGGTCCGGCGCGCTCGTCGGATGAATCGGACTCTGGCGCAGGCCTTTCCCGACGCCCACTGCGAGTTGGACTTCACCAATCCCTTGGAGTTGGCTGTCGCCACCGTGCTGTCGGCGCAGTGCACCGACGTGCGAGTGAACCTGACGACGCCGGCGTTGTTCGCCCGATACCCCACCGCGCTGGACTACGCCCAGGCCGACCGCACCGAGCTGGAGGAGCTGATTCGGCCCACCGGCTTCTATCGCAACAAAGCGGCCTCTCTGATCAACCTCGGCCAGGCCTTGGTGGAACGTTTCGACGGCGAACTGCCCGACACCATGGACGAGCTGGTGCGCCTGCCCGGGGTGGGGCGCAAAACCGCCAACGTGATCCTGGGCAACGCGTTCGGGGTCCCGGGCATCACCGTGGACACCCATTTTGGCCGCTTGGTGCGACGCTGGGCCTGGACCAGCGAGGAAGACCCGGTCAAGGTCGAGCACGCGGTCGGTGAGCTCATCGAACGCAAGGAATGGACCTTGCTCAGCCACCGGGTGATTTTTCACGGCCGACGGGTCTGCCACTCCCGCAAGCCGGCCTGCGGGGTGTGCGTGCTGGCCAAGGACTGCCCCTCGTTCGGAATCGGGCCCACCTCTCCGATGGAAGCTGCCGCGCTGGTCAAAGGCCCCGAGACCGAGCATCTGCTGGCCCTGGCCGGGCTAGCGGCGGTCGCCAGCCCGACGGAGTCGGGCGCAGCGGGCCGCCGCAATCGGGTGTAGCGGCCCGCCGAGGATGAGCAGGTCGACGCGATGGACGATCGCGATACTGGCGGTGGTGGCCGCTTTGCTTGCCGGATTGGTGAGCGAACTTCGTCGCGAACCGGCCGTGCTGCGACCGGGCGGCACGACGAGCGTGGTCGGCTCCGGGCCAGACCTGGCCGAACTGCGTCAACGCGCCGACCTGCCACCCTGCCAAGCGGGACCGGGCGACAGCGGGCCGAGCATCCTGCGCGGCGTCACCGTCGAGTGCGCGGCCGATGGTTCGCCCGTCGACGTGGCGGCGATGTTCGCCGGTCGGAAGATAGTGCTCAACCTGTGGGCGTACTGGTGTGGACCGTGCCGCGCCGAGCTGCGGGCATTCGCCGAATACCAGCGCCGGGTCGGGCCGACCGTGACGGTGGTGACGGTGCATCAAGACGACAACCAAGCCGCCGGGTTGGCCCTGCTGGCCGAGCTGGGCGTGCGGCTGCCCACCCTGCAAGACGGCCGCCGGCAGCTGGCGGCGGCGTTACGGGTTCCCAATGTGATGCCCGCGACGGTGGTGCTGGCCGCGGACGGTAGCGTTGCCCGCATCCTGCCGCAGCCCTTCGCCAATGCCGAAGAGATCGCCGCCGCCGTCGAGAACAGTGGCCGCTGATGTGGGGTGATCAGGATCCGGCACGCAAGGGAGGCGCGGTGAGCGCTGGCGAGTCCCAGTCCTGGGCCCCGTCGCGCGCCCCGTCTTGGCTGCGCCCGCTGGTCGACAACGTCGAGAAGGTGCCGACGGCCTACCTGCACCGACTGCCCGCCGATGTTCGGGCGATGATCACGGCGGCCAATGCCAAGGCCAGCGTCACCGGACGCCGGCGCGACGCGGCCGTACTGGTGCTGTTCTCCGGCCCGCCCGACGGCCCGCCGGAGGCGATATCGGAATCGGCTGACCTGCTGGTCACGGTGCGGGCTTCGACGCTGCGCCATCACGCCGGGCAGGCCGCATTTCCGGGCGGAGCGGTCGACGCGGGCGACGACGGTCCGATTGCCACCGCGTTGCGCGAGGCCAACGAGGAGACCGGGATCGACCCGGTCCGGGTGCACCCGTTGGTCACGTTGGACAAGATCTTCATCGCCCCCTCGGGGTTCCACGTGGTGCCGGTGTTGGCCTACTCCGAGGATCCCGGACCGGTGACCGCCGTGGACCCGGGCGAGACCGCGATCGTGGCCCGCGTTCCAGTCCGGGCATTCATCAACCCCGAGAACCGGTTGATGGTTTACCGTGATGCGCGCAGTCGGCGTTGGGCCATGCCGGCGTTCCGGCTCAACCAGATGCTGGTCTGGGGATTCACCGCCCAGGTGATCTCGGCGATGCTGGATGTGGCCGGCTGGGCACAGCCCTGGGACACCAGCGCGGTACTCGGGCTGGACGAGGCCATGGCGTTGGTTGGAGAAGAACCTGGTGGAACGGGGATGACTGGGATATGACGTCGTCGCAGTGGCTGGACATCGCCGTGCTGGCGATCGCCTTCGTTGCCGCAGTATCCGGCTGGCGTTCCGGCGCCCTGGGCTCCCTGCTCTCTTTTGTCGGTGTTGCGTTGGGGGCGATGGCCGGCGTGCTGTTGGCCCCGCACCTGATCGAGAGCGTCTCCGGTGCGCGGCTGAAACTGTTCGCCGCGTTGTTTCTGATCCTGGCCATGGTTGTCATCGGCGAGGTTGCCGGAGTGGTGCTGGGCCGGGCGGTGCGCGGTGCGATCCGCAACCCCGGTGTCCGCGGAGTCGACTCCATCATCGGGGTAGTGCTGCAGCTCGGGGTGGTCCTGATCGCGGCCTGGCTGCTGGCCACCCCGTTGACCGCATCCGATCAGCCGAACCTGGCCGCCGCCGTCAACGATTCGCGAGTGTTGCGCCAGGTCGACGATGTCGCGCCGCAGTGGCTCAAGAACGTGCCTCGGCGGCTCTCGGCGGTGCTCGACGATTCCGGGCTGCCCGCCGTGCTGGAGCCCTTCAGTCACGCCCCGATCGCCGCGGTGGATGCGCCGGACCCGGAACTGGCCGCCAGCCCGGTGGTGGAAGCCACGGCGCCGAGCGTGCTGCGGATCCGTGGTGTGGCGCCCAACTGCCAGAAAGTGTTGGAGGGCACCGGATTCGTCATCTCGCCCACCCGGGTGATGACGAACGCGCACGTGGTAGCCGGCTCGGACAGCGTCACCGTGGAGAGCGGAACCAAATCGTATGAGGCCACGGTGATCTCCTTCGATCCCAAGGAAGACATCTCGATCCTGGCGGTGCCCGATCTGCCGTTGCCGCCGTTGGCGTTCGCCTCCTCGCCCGCCCAGGCCGACACCGATGCGCTGGTGTTGGGCTACCCCGGCGGCGGGGTCTTCGAGGCCACCCCGGCCCGGATCCGCGACGTCATCAACCTT
Organism: Mycolicibacter virginiensis; assembly: GCF_022374935.2. Lineage (NCBI taxonomy): Bacteria > Bacillati > Actinomycetota > Actinomycetes > Mycobacteriales > Mycobacteriaceae > Mycobacterium > Mycobacterium virginiense. Next base: position 4,457,010 of record NZ_CP092430.2, on the reverse strand, counting down.
GAGGGTCCCGACATCTACCGCAACACCACTGTCACCCGCCGGGTTTACACCATCAGGGGCACTGTGCAGCAAGGTAATTCCGGCGGGCCCATGATCGACATGGACGGCCGGGTGATCGGCGTGGTGTTCGGTGCGGCCGTCGACGACGCTGACACCGGGTTCGTGATGACCGCCGAGGAGGTTGCGGGTCAGCTCGCCCGCATCGGCGACACCCAGCCGGTCTCGACGCAGACCTGCGTCGGGGGAGAGTGAGTTACGCTCCGCCGCTTAGGAATTGCATCAGGTGGCCGTTGACCACCTCGGGCGCCTCTTCGTGAGCGAAATGTCCCGCGCCGGGAACCGACACGTATTGCCCGTGCGGCGCGTACTGCCGCGTCTTGTTGACCGGGTCAGCCAGCACGTAGGGGTCGTCCTCGCCGCGTAGGTGCAGCAGCGGAATGTTCAGCGTGCGCAGGTCCAGCGCCTTCATGAACCGTTGGCCCTCAGCGCGGAACTGACTACGCACCGCCCAGCGCTGGTACTCCAGCGCGCAATGCGCCGCCGAGGGGATCTGTACCGCGGTTCGCAGGTGCCCGATGGTCTCGGCGAAGTCCGCACTGGTCTGCCAGTTCGCCCCAGCTCTACTGCGCACCAAGCGCTCAAGCTCGGCTCCATCGCGGCGGGTCAGGGAGCGCTCCGGCCAGAACGGCACCTGGTACCGCAGCAACCATGGCAACAGCGCCCGGCCTTGTTCGGCGTGGGTCAGCGCCGAGTTGCGCAGCGCCGCCGGATGCGGCGAGCTGACTACGGCGATATCGCGCACCAATCGGGGGTGCAGCAGCGCGGTCGCCCAGCACACCAGGCCACCGTCGGCGTGGCCGACCAGGGTCGCCGAAGAGTGCCCCAGGGCCCGGATCAGTCCGGCGGTGTCACCCGCCAGCGTCCAGCCGTCGTAGCCGCGGGGAGGCTTGTCACTACCGCCGTAGCCGCGCAGATCGACGGCGACGACCCGGGCATCGCTCAGCCCGCGCAGCTGATGACGCCAGGTCCACCAGAACGAGCCGAACCCGTGCAGCAGCATGACCAGCGGCCGCGACGTCGGCGGAGCGTCGGCGGAGGTGGTCGTGTCTTTGCCGACCGTTGTCGCCTCGACGACATGGAAGCGAATGCCGTTGGCGTGGATGTCCCAGTGTCGCCACGGCCCGTCGATACGGGTGATCGACGGATCCGGTGGCGGCACTACCAGCCCGAGGGATCGGTGGTCGGCCTACCGGGCGAGCCCGCCGACGCCGACGAGGCGTGCAGGCGGTCCGGGTCGGGACGCAGCGCGTCGCGGGCCTCACGCACCGATTCGATCGTTTGGCGCGGCCCGCGGATGCGGCGCACCCGCAGGAAACCGAGCAGCGCCAGGGCCACGGTCACCACCAGCATGATCCCGAACACGATCAGATAGGCGGCCCAGTCCTGCAGCCACATGTTGAGCAGCTCTGCGACGAAGAAGAAGAAAAAGAAAGTGGAGTAGAACAGCACGACCAGGGCCGCGATGAAGAACACGCTGCCGGTCAGGCCCTTTTTGACGTCCCGAGTGATCTCGGCGCGGGCCAATTCTACCTCCGCGCGCACCAACGTCGACATCTGTGCCGTGGCGTCCTTGACGAGGTCACCCAGGGACGGGTCGGCGGGCAGCGCGTGCGGGTCGGCCAACGGGATGGTCGCCAAGGTGTTGGGCACGCCGTTGCGGTCCGCCTTGGCCGCGGCGCGTAATGCATTCCTGCGATCGGCCTTGCTCACTGGCTGTCCTCCCGTTCGCCGTCGTCGCGGCTTAATGTTGCCATGCGGTAGCTGACCCGACGAGTGACCCCGGAAAAGCTGCGGCAGCTCTCGGCGCATGGCGGCGGCCCGCGGCGCCCGGCTTCGCCGCGCTTGCGACCGCCGCTGGGCCTGATGGCGTTGGCCCGCGCGTCCGACTCCGTCGTCCTTGCGACCGCCGCTGGGCCTGATGGCGTTGGCCCGCGCGTCCGACTCCGTCGTCCTTGCGACCGCCGCTAGGCTGTTTCTCTACCACCGGGGGTGGAGTTGATCGACGGGAGAACCGCTGTGCTGATCGCACACCGCTGGTTGCTACGCAGCGCCACGGCGCTGTTGGCCTGGGTGACCTGTGCCGCCTTGGCCACCGTCGTCGCACCGGTGGCCCGAGTCGCCGCCGACGACAAGGTGGTGATGGGCGGGGGCGCCGGCATCGTGGTCGACGAGGACACGTTGTGCACGCTGACCGCGATCGGCCACGACAAGACCGGTGCGCTGATCGGTTTCACCTCGGCACACTGCGGTGGCCCTGGCGCGCAGGTGGCCGCCGAGGGCTCCGAAGGCAACGGCATCATCGGCCACATGGTGGCCGGCAATGACGGCCTGGACTACGCGGTGATCGAGTTCGACCCGAACAAGGTGACGCCGGTGTCCAACTTCGGCGGCTTCGTGATCGGCGGCATCGGTCCGGACCCGATCTTCGGTCAGATCGCCTGCAAACAGGGCCGGACCACCGGCAACTCCTGCGGCCTCACCTGGGGGCCGGGCCAAGACCCCGGCACCATCGTGATGCAGGTCTGCGGTCGCCCCGGCGACTCCGGCGGGCCGGTCGTGGTGAACAACATGCTGGTCGGCATGATCCACGGCGCGTTCAGCGACGCGCTGCCGACCTGCGTGATCAAGTACATCCCGCTGCACACACCGGCGGTCGTGGTGTCGATCAACGCCGTGTTGGGCGACATCAACGCCAACGACCGGCCGGGCGCGGGCTTCGTCCCGATCGGCTAGGCGAGCGCAAGCGGGCCGGAGCCGGGCGCCGCGGGTGGCCGCATTGGCTCAGTCGGCCGCTCGGATCGCATCGAACACGCTGGGGTCCACCAGGGTTGAGGTGTCGCCGAGTTCGCGGCCGTCGGCGATATCGCGCAGCAGTCGCCGCATGATCTTGCCGCTGCGGGTCTTGGGCAGCTCCGGGACGATATGGACGTTGCGGGGCTTGGCGATCGGCGAGATCTCTACGGTGACACGCTCACGCAGTTCGTCGACGATCGTGCCGCCCACGTGAGTGTGCGATGCCGCCAGCACCACGAACGCGCAGATCCGTTGGCCGGTCTGCTCATCGACGGCGCCGACGACGGCGGCCTCGGCCACCGCTTCGTGACCGACCAGCGCGGACTCCACCTCAGCGGTGGAGATGCGGTGCCCGGACACGTTCATCACGTCATCGATCCGGCCCAGCACCCAGATGTCGCCGTCGGCGTCGTAGCGGGCGCCGTCACCGGCGAAGTACCAACCCTGCTCAGCAAAGCGCGACCAGTAGGTCTCGATGAAACGCTCCGAGTCGCCCCAGATTCCGCGGGTCATCGACGGCCACGGCTGATCGATCACCAGGTAACCCGAAACCGGTTCCCCGGCTGCGTCATCCGGCGACAACAGATCACCGTGATCGTCGACGATGCGAGCGGAGATCCCGGGCAGCGGGGTCATCGCGGCACCCGGCTTGGCTGCGGCCACACCGGGTAGCGGGGTGATCATCGCCGCGCCGGTCTCGGTCTGCCACCAGGTGTCGACCACCGGGAGCGCGTCCGCGCCGATCACCCGCCGGTACCAGCGCCAGGCCTCCGGGTTGATCGGTTCGCCGACCGAACCCAACAGCCGCAGACTGGACAGGTCGTGAGCGTCAGGGACCTCGTGGCCCCACTTCATGAACGTACGGATCAAGGTGGGTGCGGTGTAATAGATTGTCACACCATACTTTTCGATGATCTGGAAGTGTCGGTGCTGGTCGGGGAAGTCCGGAGTGCCCTCGTAGATCACCTCGGTGGCGCCGTTGGCCAGCGGCCCGTAGACCGCGTAGGTGTGGCCGGTGACCCACCCGACATCGGCGGTGCACCAGAAGACGTCGGAGGCAGCCTTGAGGTCGAAGACGTAGTGGTGGGTGTAGGCCGCCTGCGTCAGGTAGCCGCCGCTGGTGTGCACGATGCCCTTCGGCTTGCCCGTGGTCCCCGACGTGTACAGCAGGAACAGTGGCTGCTCGGCTTCGAACGCCTCCGGGGTGTGCTCTGGTGCGGCCGGATCCACCACGTCGTGCCACCACAGGTCGCGGTCGGGGTTCCAGGACACCTCCCCGCCGGTGCGGCGCACCACAAGCACATGCTCGACGCTCGGAGCATCCGCGACCGCCTCGTCGACCGCGGGCTTGAGCGGTGCCGGCTGGCCGCGGCGGAACTGCCCGTCGGAGGTGATGACCACCTTCGCCTCGGCATCGTCGATCCGAGAGCGCAGCGCGTGCGCGGAGAAACCGGCGAACACCACGGTGTGCAGGACGCCCAACCGCGCGCACGCCAGCATCGCGATGACCGCCTCGGGGATCATCGGCAGGTAGATCGCCACCCGGTCACCGGCGACCAGGCCGAGCCCGGTCAGCGCATTGGCGGCCCGGGAGACCTCGGCGAGCAGGTCCGCGTAGGTGATGGTGCGGGCATCGCCGTCGGGCTCGCCCTCCCAGTGGATCGCCACCCGGTCGCCGTGGCCGGCTTCGACGTGGCGGTCCACGCAGTTGTAGGCGATGTTGAGCCTGCCGTCGGCGAACCAGCGCGCGAACGGGGCGCCCGAGTAGTCGAGCACCTCGGTGAAGGGCGTTGCCCAGCTCAACCGGTTGGCCTGCTCGGCCCAGAACGCGAGCCGATCGGATTCGGCTGCGCGGTACAACTCGGGACCCGCGTTGGCCTGGGCGACGAACTCGGCGGCAGGCGGGTACGACGGCGCTGAAGCGGCAGGTGTTGCGGTCACGGTCAGGAGCCTAATCATCTCGGCGGTAGTGTCACAGCCCGTGACCACCGCGGAGGACCCACTCGCCCCGTTAGCTGCGCTGCCCGGTGTCTCCGAGGCCAGTGAGCAGGTACGCGACGAGCTGGCCCGGGTGCATCGGCATAAGACCAACATGCGGGGCTGGCCGGTCAGTGCCGCGGAGGCGTCCCTGCGGGCAGCGCGGGCGTCCTCGGTGCTCGATGGGGGTCCCGCGGCCGTGGACGCCGAATCGACCTCGGATCCGGTGTTCGCCGGGGCCCTGCGGGTGGCCCAGGCTCTGGAAGGCGGGGAGACCACCCTGGTCGAGGTGTGGCGGCGTGCGCCGCTGCAGGCCTTGGCCCGGCTGCACGTGTTGGCCGCCGCGGACCTCGTCGACGAGGAGCGCCTGGGCCGGCCCGAAGGCGGCGCGGCGGTCGGGCGCCGGCTGGAGATGCTGGCCGACCTGGCGACCGGCGGCACGTCGGTGGCCGCGCCGGTGTTCGCCGCGGTGGTGCACGGTGAACTGCTGACGCTCGCGCCGTTCGGCAGCGCCGACGGCGTGGTAGCCCGCGGCGCGGCCCGGCTGGTCACCATCGCCAGCGGATTGGACCGTCACGGGCTGGGCGTGCCCGAGGTGACCTGGATGCGCAACGCGCGCGACTACCGGCGGGCGGCGGCGGGCTTCGCGACCGGCTCAGCCGAGGGTGTCAGTGCCTGGCTGCTGCTGTGTTGCGGCGCGATGCGCACCGGAGCGCTCGATGCGCTGGGGATTGCTGAGGCGGGTCGCTAGGCGCTGATTCGGGCCACTTGAAGAGGTCCTGGAACGAACGAAGCGGGCGGCGTTCCGAATGATTCGGATCGCCGCCCGCTAGCACGGTACACGGTTACCAAGCGTCCAACTTGGGCTGCGTGGGTGGCCTCGGCGCTCCTGCGGTGTTCTTCGGCTGCAACCCCACCCAAAGGGTTGGCAACACCGATCACGTTCCGCAATTACGCAGGCCCGCAACACTTCTGCCATCTTCGCGGCTGTGGCTCCGCGTGGGTACCGCTCTCCGTACTGGGAAGTGCGGTTCGGGAGGTCGATCCTTCTCTTCCGGGTCGACCCTGGCCTTACCGGCTTCCGTGCTTCCTTTGTACTACGTGACGCACGACACAGCAAGGGTCAAACGCATCCGGCGTGTGTCGCGTCACCGGATTGTGATCAGCGATGTTTGCTGGAGACCGGATCAAGGCACCAGTCGGCGCAGCAGAGAGTAGGTAAGCGCGCCGGCGGCCAGTGCGCTGACGCCGACCGCGGCAGTGGTGGCCAGCGCGGCGCCGGAGGGCGCGGGGATGCGGTCGCGCAGCGACACCGGTCGCGAGAAGGTCAGCACCGGCCAGCCGTTGGCGATCGCCTCTTTGCGCAGCGCGCGGTCGGGGTTCACCGCCGACGGATGCCCGACCACCTGCAGCATCGGCAGGTCGGTGATCGAGTCCGAGTAGGCATAACAGTGCTCCAGCGGGTAGCCCTCGCGGGCGGCCAGCTCGCGGATGGCCTGCACTTTGCCTTCGCCGTAGCAGTAGAACGCGATCTCGCCGGTGTACTTGCCGTCGGCGACGACCATGCGGGTCGCCATGGCGTGGGTTGCGCCCAGCGCCCGGGCGATGGGCGCCACGATCTCCTCGCCGGAGGCCGAGACCACCACCACGTCGCGGCCGCACAGTTTGTGATCGGCGATCAGCTCGGCGGCCTCGGCGAAGATCAGTGGGGTGACGATGTCGTGCATCGTCTCGTTGACGATCGCCTTGACCTGTTCCACGTTCCAGCCGGTGCACATGTTGGTCAGGTGGGCGCGCATCCGCTCCATCTGATCGTGGTCGGCACCGGACAGCAGCATCAGGAATTGCGCATAACTGGACTTGAGCACGGTGCGACGGTTGATCAGTCCCTGATCCATAAAGGGTTTGCTGAAGGCCAGCGCGCTGGACTTCGCAATGACCGTCTGATCGAGGTCCAAGAAGGCTGCTGTACGGGTTCGAGGTGCCGTAAAAGGTGCCGCAGGATCGGCCGGTGACGTAGGCGCTGAGTGCGGCTGCGGGGTGGATGCGGTCACCGCCACAGCATAGGTGCGAGAGGTCTGCTAACCCCGTGCTACGGAAGAAAGAGCACTTCACACGTAGTGCGAGATTTAGGCCGCCATTTGATAGCAACACTTGCAAACACTTGCGCCGGACCGCCCTGTCGTGTGTATAGTGGCATTACTCGGCTTATGCTGAGGGTGTATCGGCCCGACCCCCCGGGGTTGATACGCGACGACCTCCGCCTCCTCCCCCCCTGGCGGGGGTCGTCTTTTTTAACCGGTAATAAGTTCGCCGGAGAGCCCTCACGCTGACTGGAACGTGTTACAGATCCGGCTTTTCATACGATTAGTTTGGTTTAATCGGTAATCCATAACTTCGAGTTATCCACAGTCCGAAATTTCATCCACACTCGCCGGGATCCGGGTGCCGTGATGGGGGTCGCCGCGCCACAGTGAGGCGGTGAACACAGCCACCGGCCTGTTGGCCCTCGTCACCCAACCGGTGCTGCGTGACGAACTGGACCGGGTGGCCGCGGCGGCGGGTACACGCGTCATTCACCTCGGTGCCGAGACGCCCAACCGCAGGGCCTGGTCGGCTGCCGCGGCCGTGGTGCTCGACGAGGAGGCTGCCGCGCGGTGCGGCCCGGCCCGGTTACCGCGCCGCCCCCACGTCGTCGTGCTCACCGGCGGCCAGCCCACCACCCACACCTGGCAAGCCGGCATAGCCGTCGGGGCGCAACGGGTGCTGGCCCTGCCCGCCGAAGGCAACGAGCTGGTGGCCGAGCTGGCCGAGGCGGGCGAAACGGTGCGTGATGGCGCACGCCGCGGCGACGTCATCGCGGTGATCGGCGCGCGTGGGGGAGCGGGCGCATCGGTGCTGGCGACGGCGCTGGCCCAGCGCGCAGGTGATGCGCTGCTGGTCGACCTCGACGCTTGGGGTGGGGGCATCGATCTGCTGGTGGGCACCGAGAACGCGTCCGGCCTCCGCTGGTGCGACCTGGCCCAGCGCAGCGGGCGGCTGACCTGGCCGGCACTGCGCGAAGCGCTGCCCCGTCAGCGTGGGGTGAGTGTGCTGTCCGGCGCTAGCCGGGGCGACGCGGCCTACGAGGCCACTGGCGTCGACGCCGGTACCGTCGACGCCATCGTGGATGCGGGCCGTCGCGGCGGGGTCACCGTGGTCTGCGACCTTCCCCGGGCGTTGGCCGATTCGGCCGAAACCGCGCTGAACGTAGCCGATCTCGTGGTGGTGGTCAGCTCCTGCGACATACGGTCCTGCGCGGCCGCCGCCGCGATCGCACCACGGCTGCGCGCGGTGAATCCCCAGGTCGGCTTGGTGGTGCGCGGACCGGCTCCCGGCGGCCTCCGGGCCGCGGAGGTGGCAGAGATCGTCGGGTTGCCGCTGCTGGCCGCATTGCGGGCCGAACCCCGACTGGCCGAGCGTCTCGAACACTCGGGTCTGCGATTGCCCCGCCGCTCTGCGCTGGCGGCGGCGGCCGGTCGGGTCCTTGAACTGTTGCCGCAGCGGAAAGCCCTGGCCACATGAGGGATTCGCTGATCGACCGGGTCCGGGAACGCCTGGCATCAGAGTCCGGAGGCTCCTCGGAGCTGCGCCCCCAGGCGGTGGCCGCAGCGATCCGGGCTGAATCCGGTGGTGTGCTTGGCGATACCGAAATGCTTTCCAGCCTGCGGGTTCTGCAGACCGAACTGACCGGTGCCGGCGTGCTGGAACCACTGCTGTGCTCACCGGGCACCACTGACGTGCTGGTCACCGCCCCCGATGCGGTGTGGATAGACGACGGGGCGGGCTTGCGGCGCAGCGAGATTCGGTTCGCCGATGAAGCCGCGGTGCGACGGCTGGCCCAGCGGCTGGCGGTAGCTGCGGGTCGCCGGCTCGACGACGCCCAGCCCTGGGTCGACGGGCAGCTGCACGGCTTCAACGTCGGGGGCACCGGCGAGTTCACCGTACGACTGCACGCGATCCTGCCGCCGGTTGCCGCCGACGGGACGTGCCTGTCATTGCGGGTGCTGCGTCCGGCGACCCAAGACCTCGCCGCACTGACCGCCGCCGGCGCCATTGCGCCGCAGGCGGCCGCCCTGCTGTCCGACATCATCACCGCCCGGCTGGCGTTTCTGGTCTCCGGCGGTACGGGCGCCGGGAAGACAACCCTGCTGGCCGCTCTGCTCGGCGCGGTCAGCGAACGCGAGCGGGTGGTGTGCGTCGAGGACGCACCCGAGCTGCAGCCCCGCCACCCGCATCTGGTCCGGTTGGTGGCCCGCGCGGCCAACGTCGAAGGCGCCGGCGAGGTGGGCCTGCGCGAGCTGGTCCGGCAGGCGCTGCGGATGCGGCCGGATCGGTTGGTGGTCGGCGAAGTCCGGGGCGCCGAAGTGGTCGACCTGCTGGCCGCATTGAACACCGGCCACGATGGCGGTGCCGGAACCGTGCACGCCAACAATTCGGCCGAAGTCCCGGCCCGCCTGGAAGCACTTGCCGCACTGGGTGGTCTGGACCGCGCCGGCCTGCACAGCCAACTGGCGGCGGCCGTCCAGGTGCTGATGCACGTCGCGCGGGACCGCGACGGCGTCCGGCGGCTCACCGACATCTCGATACTGCGCCGCACCGCCGCCGGGTATGTGCAGGCCGCGCCGGTGTGGCAGTTCGGACGTGGACTGACCGACCACGTCGCCGAATTCCGCTCCCTACTACGCGATCGGATGTCCGCGTGAGCGGCCCCGCGGTCGCAACACTGGCGTTGGCCGCGGCGATGCTGCTCGGTTCTTCGCCACGCCGCCGCATCACGCCGGCCGGCCGCCCGCTCCGCGGTGCCGTGGCGGGGCGGGCCGGCCGATGGAGCTGCATCGGCGCGGTGTCCGGGGCCGCCGTACTGGTCGCGCTGGTCCTGCCGCGCAGCGCGTGGCTGGCCGGAGTCGTACTGGCAACCACCGTCGTCGTGCGACGTCGCCGTGGTCTGCGCCATCGTCGGGCCGTCGCGGAATCACACGCCCTGGAAACCGCACTGGATGCGTTGGCCGGTGAGCTGCGCGTCGGAGCGCATCCGGTGCGGGCGTTCGCTCTGGCGGCCGCCGAGTCCAACCACCCCGCGGTAGTAGCCGGCCTGGGCGGCGTCGCGGCTCGGGCGCGGCTGGGTGCCGATGTTGCGACCGGCCTGCGTGAGGCCGCCAGATCCTCGGCGCTGCCCTCGCAGTGGGCGCGGCTCGCTGCGTACTGGGAACTTGGGGGACAGCACGGCTTGGCGATTGCCACGCTGATGCAAGCCGCGCAACGCGATATCGCTGCCCGGCAAAGGTTCTCGGCGCGTGCCGAAGCCGGCATGGCCGGCGCCCGGGCCTCGGCGACGCTCTTGGCCTGCCTGCCGGTATTGGGTGTGCTGCTGGGGCAATTGATCGGAGCGCGGCCGATGGTCTTTCTGCTCGGCGGAACGGGCGGGCTGCTCTCGCTGATCGGGATAGGCCTGGTCTGCGCCGGACTGCTGTGGTCAGACCGGATCACCGCTCAGGCGAGCGGTGTCCTATGACCGCAGCCGCGATCTTGCTGGCTGTGGCGGTGCTCGCCGCAGCCGGACCGGCGACTGTGCGGGAGCGGGCCGGGCTACCTCGGCCAGAGCGTCCGGCGCTGCGGCGGGCAGCCCCGGGCTCCGATGCGCTGGCGCTGGCGGCCGACCTTGAGGTGTTCGCGCTCTGCCTGGCCGCGGGGATGTCTGTGTCGGGGGCGGCTACGGCCACCGCCCGCCACGCGCCGCCGGCACTCGCGGCGGCATTGCGCCGCGGCGCGGACCTGCTGGCGCTGGGCGCCGAACCGGGCATTGCCTGGTCAGCGCCGAACGGTCCGGCTGCGGCGGGGCTGGACCCGACAACCACCGCGGTGCTGCGCCTGGCCCGAAGGTCGGGGTCATCTGGTACCGCGCTGGCCATTGGGCTCGGTGAACTTGCCGCGCAGTGTCGCGACGAGGCGGCGCATTCGGCGACGGCCGCCGCAGAGCGGGCCGGGGTGTTGATCGCTGGGCCGCTCGGATTGTGCTTTCTGCCCGCATTCGTGTGCCTGGGCATCGTGCCGGTCGTGGCCGGGCTGGCCGGTGACGTGCTGCGGTCGGGCTTGCTGTGATCGGGCGGTGCGTCGCGGACCGGCCGCGAGAAAACCGGAAGAAGGTTACCGATGAAGGAGGGTGTGTGAGTACTCGGGTATCTCAGGTGCGCAACATGTTTCGCGTCCTGTCGTTGAAGATGGTGCTGCTGGCATCCGATGACTCCGGGATGTCCACTGTCGAATACGCGATCGGGACGATTGCTGCCGCGGCGTTCGGCGCGATCCTCTACACCGTGGTCACCGGTGATTCGATCGTGTCGGCACTGAACCGCGTCATCGGGCGCGCGCTGAACACCAAGGTCTGAGCGGTGGTGCGCGGCCATGCACGATTTGTCGACGATTCCGGAGCCAGCACGGTCGAGGCGGCATTCGCGCTGGCGGCCCTGGTCTCGGTGCTGGTGCTCTGTCTGGCCGGGATCACCGCGGTGTCCGCCCAGATCCGCTGCGTCGATGCCGCGCGGGAAGCCGCCCGGCTGGCCGCACGCGGAGACGCCGCCGCGGTCACCGCGGTGGTGGGACAGATCGCACCGGACGGCGCGGCGGTGCGGCTGCGCTCCGAAGGCGACGTGGTGGTTGCCCGTGTCACCGCTCGGCCGGTTCTGTTGCCCGGCATGGCGATCACCGCCGAAGCGGTCTCGGCGCTCGAGCCGTCGCGGTGAGGCCGGCGGGGCCACCGTGGCCGCGGCCGCGATGGTGGTGGTGCTGTTGAGCGTCACCGGCGGCGGCTTTGTGCTCGGTGCCGCGGTCATCGCGCGACACCGCGCCCAGGCCATCGCCGACCTGGCGGCCCTGGCCGGTGCGGGCCGGGTTCCGGCCGGGCCCGCCGGCGCCTGCGCGCAAGCCAGGATGGTGGGATCGCGGATGCACGCCGGCGAAATCAGCTGCACGGTCGACGGACTCGATGTGGTGATCACCGCCGCGATGCCGGTGCCCGGCTGGCGACTTGGCCCCGCCCGCGCGACGGCTCGCGCCGGGCCTGTCGGCTAGGGAGCTTCGACGGTGGCGCTCAGCCCAGCGTCCGCGAGTTCGGCCTCGGTGGGCAAGCGCAGCGCAATCAGCCCGGCCACGGTGCCCTCGTCGAGTTCCACCCGGTTCACCGTCACGTGGACCGGAGCCCAGCTGCCGTCCATCTGGCGCAGCCGCAGCACCCCGCTCGCCGGTGCCTGGGAGCGGGACAGGACGGTTTCCATCCGGGCGATCTGCACCTGGTCGTCGGGATGGACCCGGGAAACATCCGCCGGGCTGCGCCAGTCGTAAAACGGGCACGGCTCATCCAGCCACTTCAGCAGCCGCCGGTTGGCCAGATCGACCATGGCCCGGTGCACGCCCGGCTGGGCCAGCGCGTGCAGGATCTGCTGCGCCAGAAAGTCGGGGCGCTGCACCGCGCCGTCGAACTGGCCACGCCAGTTCATCCCCCGGGTCACCAGATGCTCCCGGCCGTCGGCAACGACCTCGCGGGCCGTGCGGACCACGAAGCCCACCCGAATGGTCTCCCCGTTGAAATCGGTGACATCCCAACTGCTGCAGATGGTCTGTCCAGGTTCGGCACGGATCGCCAGGGCCAGCACCTTGTTCTCGTTGGGGCTGAACTCGCGGGTGGGCAGCTCTTCGACGAACGCGCGGCCATGAGTGGCCTCCACCTCCGGGTCCTTGCCGCTGTTGGCCAGCGACTCCCTGGTGTCGGTGGCCACGCCCAGTGTCAGGTCCCACTTCAACGGGCCCGGGACGGGGCGCTCGGGTGGCTCCGTGTCGGCCGGCCCGGTCCAGACGTGCACGCCGTGCACCCGGCCATCGGACATCACCACCGGTTCGGTGCGGATAACCCGATCTCGGCGCGGAGTGATGCTGGCCAGGCTCTCCCCGGTCCGCACCGATTCGGCGATCGCGGTCTGAATCGCTGCCAGGTGTGGGCTGCGTCGCAGGAACTGAGTGAGCGACACGAGGTTCTTCAGCTGGCGGCCCTGCGCGACGACTACCGGTTCACCCCCGAGGGTCTCTACCAGCAACCAGTCGTGCGCCATAGTTCGGGATTTTACGACTATCATCCTTTCTACCTGCCCCAACAGTGAAATATCTCCCGGATTTGAGGCAGGTTTTCCACGGTCCGCGCGTTTGCCAAGTTGCGGAAGATCCGGTGCAGCCGGTAACTTACGGCCGCATCCGGTCATGTACCGGTTTGGGAACGGATCGCATCTCTCGACCGTTCGTCTTACTGTCCCGCGTGTCCTTTCGCGTGGTGACGCCCGTCACTGCGATGCAGCTGACGGGGTAAGGGCTCGGGGGAGTCGGCCGTTCGGGGGGTCGGCCGACTCCCGCAGTCATCCAGAGCCCGTGTGCGAGCTGTCGAGGTTGCCGAGCACCAGCCGCAGCACTCGCACCGCACCTTCCTTATCCAACGGGTCATTGCCGTTACCGCACTTGGGTGATTGCACACACGACGGACAGCCGTGCGGACACTCGCAGGATTCGATCGCCTCCGCGGTGGCGGTGAGCCAGGTGGCCGCCGCGCGGAATCCCCGCTCGGCGAAGCCGGCACCCCCGGGGTGACCGTCGTAGACGAAGACACTCGGCAGGCTCCCCAGCGCTTCCGGACCCACGGCGGTGGACAGGCCGCCGATGTCGCCGCGATCGCAGCTGGCCACCAGTGGCAGCAGCCCGATCGCCGCATGCTCGGCGGCATGTAACGCACCCGGGATGGCACGTTCGGCGACTCCGCAGGCGGTCAGCGCGTCGGCAGCGATGGTGTAGACCACCGCCATAGTCGGCAACGTCGCCGGTGGCACGTCCAGGTCGATGAAATCCAGCACCTCCCCGGTCGGCAGCCGTCGCAGATAGCCGACGATCTGGCGGGTCACCGTCACCGGCACCAGGCCGAGACTGACCGGGCCGAACCAGGCGCGTTCGCCTTCCCCCGTCACGTCGATGTCGGTGATCTCGCGTGCGAATGTGGCGTAGCCGGGATCCTCGGCATGCACGAACGCGATCTGACGCTCGATATCCAGCGAATCGACCAGATAACTCTCGCCCTGATGCAAATACACCGCGCCGGTGTGCACCGTGGCCGGCGCTCGCCCGGCATCGACGCTGCCGAGCAGTCGCCCGGTGTCGGCTTCCACGATCACCACCTGCCCACCGGCCGACCCGCGGATCTCCACCGTCGCGTGCGGGTCGAGCCCAGGCACCGGGAAGTACCGGTCAGAGCGCCGCCGCAACAATCCGTCGTCGACCAGGCTGTCGGCCAGCTGCGCGGCACCCAGCTGCGCCACTTCGGCGACGGTCAGCGGCAGTTCGACGGCCGCACACAGCAGCTGCGGCCCCAGGACATAGGGGTTGGCCGGATCGATCACCACCTGCTCGATCGGCTTGTCCAGCAGCGCCGCGGGGTGATGCACCAGATAGGTGTCCAACGGGTCGTCGCGAGCGACCAGCACGATCAGCGCCGTCTGGCCCCGCCGACCCGATCGGCCGGCCTGCTGCCAGAACGAGGTCACCGTGCCGGGGAAGCCGGCCATCACCACCGCATCCAACCCGGCGATATCGACCCCCAGTTCCAGGGCGTTGGTAGTCGCCAGGCCGTAGAGCTCGCCGTCGGCCAGCGCGCGCTCCAAGGCACGGCGATCCTCAGCCAGATAACCGGCCCGGTAGGAGGCGACCTTGTCGACCAGGGTCGGGGCGACCGATTCCAGCCGGGTGCGGGCCGCCAGCGCGGTGAGTTCCGCGCCTCGACGCGAGCGCACGAAGGTCAGCGTGCGTGCCCCCTCGGCGATCAGGTCGGCCATCACCCGGGCCGCCTCGGTGCCGGCGGCGCGACGCACCGGCGCGCCGTTCTCACCCGTCATATCGGTGCGTAGTGCCGGCTCCCACAGGGCCACCGTCCGGGCCCCGTGCGGCGAACCGTCCTCGGTGACCTCGGCGACGGGCTGTCCGATCAGCGCCGACGCGCTGGCGCCCGGTGACGCGGTGGTGGCGCTGGCGAAGATCACGGTGGGCCCGGCAGCCGCCCCCGGCGCCGCATAGCGCTCGCACAACCGCAGCAGCCGTCGCAGCACCATCGCCACGTGCGAGCCGAAGATCCCCCGGTAGTAGTGGCATTCGTCGACGATCACGAAGCGCAGCCCACGCAGGAAGGCCGCCCAGCGGGCATGGTTGCGCAGCAGTGACAGATGAATCATGTCCGGGTTGGAGAACACCCAGCGGGACCGTTCCCGGGCGAACCGGCGGATCTCGGCGGCGCTGTCGCCGTCGTAGGCGGTGGGTGCCACGGCTCCGGCCGCGCCACCCAGCCGGGGCACCGCCGCGGACAGGCTGTACGCCGCGCGCAGCTGATCGTGCCCCAGCGCCTTCGTCGGCGACAGATAGAGCACCCGGGCACGCGGGTCGGTCGCCAGTGCTTGCAGCACGGGCAGTTGATAGGCCAGCGATTTCCCTGACGCCGTGCCGGTGCTGATCACTACGTGACGGCCGGCGTGCGCCAATTCGGCGGCGGCCACCTGATGCGACCACGGCACCTCGATCCCGCGCCCGGTGAACGCGCTGATCACATCGGGCTCGGCCCAGTCCGGCCAGGCTCCGGAGTGGCCCGCCGACGCCGGCAGATCGGCCACGTGACACAGCGGATCTTCACCGGTTTCGACCCCGGCGAGCGCGGCGGCCAGTAATTCACCGCCGAAATTCGCCGTCATTGGTCCCTTCCTCAATTGCCTGCTTTATGCGGCGGTCCCAGCTTCGCCTCTCTTACGTCGAGCCTCGCTGAACCGCCGGCCTCGAATGTCCGCCGCCGTATTGTTCACCCTTCGGCCGAGATTTCGGCACCGCAGTCTGTCCTCGGCGCGACGAACATGGTTGACTGATGGGCGGTCGTAGCTTCTGTGTTCGTGTTAAGCCTTCGCAGGATCTGTGGTTGCGGCCGCAGTGCCCGCGGGGGAGTTCGGTGGCAGCACCGACCGACCGCCAGGGTACGGCGGTCGGAACAGGCCCGGGGCAGCGAAAATCGGTGCCCCGAACAACGGTGCGCACCGCACCGGGCAAGAAGAGTAAGGAAAGATCGACAAATGCCACAGGGAACTGTGAAGTGGTTCAACGCAGAAAAGGGCTTCGGCTTCATCGCGCCTGAAGACGGGTCGGCGGACGTGTTTGTCCACTACACGGAGATCCAAGGGTCCGGCTTTCGCACCCTCGAGGAAAACCAGCGGGTGGAGTTCGAGGTCGGCCAGAGCCCCAAGGGCCCCCAGGCCACGGGCGTCCGCGCCGTCTAAGCAACGGAATTTGACGTCACCCCCCGGGCAGCTCCCACCAACGGAGCTAAGCCGGGGGGTTTCGTTTCGGGCGGGTAAGACCGCCCCGGATACCGCCGGACGGTGGACCGGCTTACTGTCGGTGACGTGAGCCAGCTTTCCTTCTTTTCGGCAGAGTCGGTGCCGCCCAGCGTTGCCGACCTCACCGGGGTGCTGGCTGGTCCGGGACAGATCGTCGTGGTGGGTGACGGCGCGCGGCTGTCGGTCGTGGTCGACGCCCCCTGGCGAGCTGTGGCACTGGCCGAGTTGATCGGCGAAGCCGGTCTGCTGTCCGAGGTCACTCGCACCGAGGAAGACACCCCGCTGGTGCGGACTGCGGTCGACGCGCGCCTGCGCGTGCTGGCCCAGGCCTGGACCCGCGGGGCGGTCAAAACGGTGCCGCCGCAATGGCTGCCGGGTCCGCGGGAACTGCGGGCGTGGACGCTGGCGGCCGGGGCCGCCGAGGACGACCGATACCTGCTCGGACTCGATCCGCACGCGCCGGACACCTACGAGCCACTGGCTTCGGCCATGATGCGGGTGGGTATCGCGCCCACGCTGATCGGGACCCGCGGCGGCCATCCGGCGTTGCGGATCACCGGCCGCCGCAGGTTATCGCGGCTGGTCGAGAACGTCGGGGAATCACCCGCGGATCCCGAAGCGTTGAGTCAATGGCCGCGTGTCGGAGCCGCGATCCCGGGCCATGCGGACGGACTTTGAGAGAATGCACTGCTGAACGCCGGTTTGCATCGGCATGGGCGTGAGTGCGAGATTGTCAGTTGTCCACCGGCGGCGTGACGCGGCGGTGCGGACAGAAGTGGAGTGGTAAGCGCAAGGTGGCTGACTCTAAGACGGTGAGCGCCCGCAATGGCGATAAAACACCCGTGCGGCGGCTCGTCATTGTCGAGTCGCCCACCAAGGCACGGAAAATTGCGGGCTATCTGGGCCGCGATTACGTCGTTGAGTCCTCCCGAGGGCATATCCGGGACCTGCCGCGCAACGCCGCCGACGTACCGGCGAAGTACAAGACCGAAGCGTGGGCGCGTCTGGGCGTCAACGTCGACGCCGACTTCGAACCGCTCTACATCGTCAGCCCCGACAAGAAGAGCACCGTTGCCGAGCTCAAGGACCTGCTCAAAGACGTCGACGAGCTCTATCTGGCCACCGATGGTGACCGGGAGGGCGAGGCGATCGCCTGGCACCTGCTGGAGACCCTGAAACCGCGCATCCCGGTCAAGCGGATGGTGTTCCACGAGATCACCGAGCCGGCGATCCGCAACGCCGCCGAAAATCCCCGTGACCTGGACATCGACCTGGTCGACGCGCAGGAGACCCGGCGCGTCCTGGACCGGTTGTACGGCTACGAGGTCAGCCCCGTGCTGTGGAAAAAGGTCGCGCCGAAGCTGTCGGCGGGCCGCGTCCAGTCGGTGGCCACCCGCATCATCGTGCAGCGCGAACGCGAGCGGATGGCGTTCCGCAGTGCCTCCTACTGGGACGTGGTCGCCCAACTGGACGCCAGCGTCTCCGACCCGACGGCTTCCCCGCCCAACTTCAGCGCCCGACTGGTCGCCGTCGACGAGCTGCGGGTGGCCAGCGGACGCGACTTCGACTCGCTGGGGGCACTGAAGAAGCCCGCCGAGGTCACGGTGCTCGACGAGGCCGCGGCCACTGCCCTGGCGGCTGGACTGCGCGGTGCGTCGCTGTCGGTGACCTCGGTGGAGGACAAGCCCTACACCCGTCGCCCCTACGCGCCCTTCATGACCTCGACGCTGCAGCAGGAAGCCGGTCGCAAGCTGCGGTTCTCGGCCGAGCGGACGATGAGCATCGCCCAGCGGCTCTACGAGAACGGCTACATCACCTATATGCGTACCGACTCGACGACTTTGTCGGCCAGCGCTATTGATGCCGCCCGCACGCAGGCTCGCCAGCTCTACGGCGAGGAATACGTCTCGCCGTCGCCGCGGCAGTACACCCGCAAGGTCAAGAACGCCCAGGAAGCCCACGAGGCGATCCGGCCGGCCGGCGAGACGTTCGCCACCCCCGACGCGGTGCGCAATGAGCTGGGCAGCGACGAGTTCCGGCTCTACGAGCTGATCTGGCAGCGCACCGTCGCCTCGCAGATGGCCGACGCCCGCGGCACCACGCTGAGCCTGCGGATCGGCGGGCAGTCCGGCTCTCAGCAGGTGACGTTCGCCGCCAGCGGCCGCACCATCACCTTCGCCGGCTTCCTCAAGGCCTACGTGGAGACCGTCGACGAGTTGGCCGGCGGTGAAGCCGACGACGCCGAGCGGCGGCTGCCGCAGCTGACCCAGGGCCAGCGGGTGGACGCCACCGAGCTGACCCCCGACGGCCACGCCACCAACCCACCCGCGCGCTACACCGAGGCCTCGCTGGTCAAGGCGCTCGAGGAGTTGGGCATCGGTCGGCCGTCGACGTACTCCTCGATCATCAAGACCATCCAGGACCGCGGCTACGTCTACAAAAAGGGCAGCGCGCTGGTCCCCACCTGGGTGGCCTTCGCGGTGATCGGGCTGCTTGAGCAGCACTTCGGCCGGCTGGTCGACTACGACTTCACCGCCGCCATGGAGGACGAGCTCGACGGGATCGCCGCCGGGCGCCAGCGCCGCGTCGACTGGCTGCACAACTTCTACTTCGGCGGCGACTACGGGGTCGAGGACTCGATCGCCCGCGCCGGGGGCCTGAAGAAGCTGGTCGGGGTCAACTTGGAGGGCATCGACGCCCGCGAGATCAACTCGATCCGGCTGTTCGACGACGCCGAAGGCAGGCCGGTCTATGTACGGGTGGGCAAGAACGGCCCCTACCTGGAGCGCATGGTCACCGGGGACGACGGCGAGCCGACCCCGCAGCGGGCAAACCTGGATGACTCGCTGCCACCGGACGAGCTGACCCTGGCGCTGGCCGAGGAACGTTTCGCCACGCCGCAGGAGGGCCGGTCGCTCGGTGTGGACCCGGCCACCGGGCACGAGGTCGTCGCCAAGGACGGCCGCTACGGCCCGTACGTCACCGAAGTTCTGCCGCCCCCGCCGGACGACGAGTCCGGGGCGACCGCCAAGAAGGGCAAGAAGCCGACCGGCCCGAAGCCGCGTACCGGTTCACTGCTGCGCAGCATGAGCCTGGAAACCGTGACGCTCGACGATGCGCTGAAGCTGCTGTCGTTGCCGCGGGTGGTCGGCGTCGACCCGGAGTCCGGCGATGAGATCACCGCGCAGAACGGTCGCTACGGGCCATACCTGAAGCGGGGCACCGATTCTCGGTCGCTGGCCACCGAGGAGCAGATTTTCGAGATCTCCCTTGAGGAGGCGCTGAAGATCTACGCCGAGCCGAAGCGCCGTGGCCGCCAAGCGGCGGCGACTGCCGCGCTGCGGGAGCTGGGTGCTGACCCGGCGAGCGGCAAGCCGATGGTGATCAAGGACGGCCGATTCGGTCCGTACGTGACTGACGGTGAGACCAACGCCAGCCTGCGCAAGGGCGACGAGGTGGCCACCATCACCGATGAGCGTGCCGCCGAACTGCTCGCCGACCGGCGGGCTCGGGGGCCGGCCAAGAAGGCCGCCAAGAAGACGGCCCGCAAGGCACCCGCGAAAAAGGCGCCGGCGAAGAAGGCAGCCGCGAAGAAGGCTACAAAGAGCTGAGTCAGTCGGCTGCGGCCGCGGGCTCGGCGTCCTCGACGATCTCGGCCGGGATCGGTTCCAGCGCTGCGAGGTTCAGCGGCCGCGCCAGCTGAGTGGGAACGGCGCGCCCACGCAGCTCGACGATCTCGCCGACCTCCCAGCACAGCGCCTCGGCGTCGACCGCGCCGCTGACCGCCACCGCCGAAGCCAGCACGTGGCCGTCCTCCAACTTGGCCAGCTCGGTCAGCCGGGCAGCCTCGTTGACCGGGTCGCCGATCACGGTGTACTCGAAGCGGGCCCGGGCACCGATGTGGCCGGCGATGGCCCGCCCGGCCGACACCCCGATGCCGAACTCTTCGGAATCGAGCACCGGCAGCAGGCCGTCGTGCAGTTCGCGGGCCGCCGCCAAGGCCGCACTGGAGGCGTCCGGGTGCTCGATGGGCGCGCCGAAGATGGCCAGCGCCGCGTCACCCTGGAACTTGTTGACGAAACCGCCGTGGCGTCCGACGGCCTCGACCACGACCCGGAAGAACTCGTTGAGCAGGTTGACGACCTCGCTGGGCGGCCGGGTCGCGGCCAGCTGGGTGGAACCCACCAAATCGATGAAGAGCACCGCCACGTCGCGTTCCTGGCCACCCAGCTCGGTGCCACGCTCCAGGGCCCGCCGGGCCACGTCCTCGCCGACGTAGCGGCCGAACAGGTCACGCAGCCGCTGCCGCTCGGCCAGGTCACGCACCATGTCGTTGAACCCGGCCTGCAGCAGCCCGAGCTCACTGGCGTCGTAGATCTGCATGTGCGCGTTGTAGTTGCCGCGCTGCACCTCACCCAGCGCCCAGCGCAACTGGCGCAGCGGGTCGGCGATCGACATCGACACCAGCACGGTGCCGGCCAGCCCGATCACCAGGGCGGCCAGCGCCATCAGCAGGATCGGGGTGAACAGTTTGTCCGGTGAGGCGTTGAGCAACGATGCCTTGCCGGCCAACACCGACAGCACGATCGCCAGCACCGGCACCCCGGTCGACAGCAGCCAGGTCAGCAGCTGCCGAAGGATCACTCCCGGCGCCCGCAGCTTCTCCGGGGTCCCGTCCCGCAGGGCCGCGACGGCGACCGGCCGTAGCACCCGCTCGGACTGCAGATAACCGATGATCGCGGTGGCGGCGGCACCCAGGGCGGTGGCGGTGACCACCACCGGCACCACGTTGTGCACCACCTGCCAGCTGATGACGACGAACACCACCCCGCCGACCGTCCAGTAGCAGATGCTGACCAGGGAGCGGTAGAACGGCATCCGCAGCGCCCGGGACCGGGCCAGTTCGGTATCTGCCGGATCGGAGTCGGTGGCGTCCACATCGGCCAGCAGCGCCTCTCGGCGTTGCCAGCGGAAGACCGGCATCAGCAATGCGGTGCTGATCGAAAAGCCCAGCGCGAACAGGCACAGCAGCACCATGGCGAACAACGCCAGATTCAGGCGCGGCAGGTCCTGCAGATTGATGCGGTCTTCCTCGGGCAGGCCGAACCGCAGGAAACCGAAGACGAACAGCGACCCGATGATGTCGGCTTGCAGCATGCTCAGCGTGAAAACCGGCCAGGGAGTGCGCACGACCCAGCGGACGAATCGGTTGATCCGCCCGACCAGGGTCGTGGTGCTCACCAGCACACCGTATCGGTCGAGGCGACAAAGCCGGAGCCCGAATGTCCGGTCAAGCCACTACTGTGACCGATGATGTCCGGGGTTTTCGCGCGTTTGGTGGGCCAGCAGTCGGTCGAAGCCGAGCTGTTGGCTGCCGCGCGGGCAGCTCGGCGTGATGTAGCACACAGCGGTATGACCGCCGGCGGTATGTCACACGCGTGGTTGATCACCGGTCCGCCGGGATCGGGGCGGTCGATCGCGGCGGTGTGTTTCGCCGCGGCGCTGCAGTGCACCGCCGACGAGGCCGACGGCGGGCCGGGCTGCGGTCACTGCCGCGCCTGCATCACGACGATGGCCGGCACCCACGCCGACGTGCGGCGGGTGGTGCCGGAGGGACTGTCCATCGGCGTCGATGAGATGCGGGCCATCGTGCAGGCCGCCTCCCGGCGCCCCGGGACCGGCCGCTGGCAGATCGTGGTGGTCGAGGACGCCGACCGGCTCACCGAGGGCGCGGGCAACGCCCTGCTGAAGGTCGTCGAGGAGCCGCCGCCCTCGACGGTGTTCCTGTTGTGCGCCCCCTCGGTCGATCCCGAGGACATCGCGATCACGCTGCGGTCCCGCTGCCGCCACGTGGCGCTGGTGACGCCGCCGCCGGCGGCCATCGCCCAGGTGCTGATCGACGCCGACGGGCTCGACCGCGAGACGGCGGACTGGGCGGCCGCGGTCAGCGGTGGCCACGTGGGCCGGGCCCGGCGCCTGGCCACCGATTTCGAGGCCCGCCAGCGCCGCCAGCGGGCGCTGTCACTGGCGCGTGACGCGGCGACCCCGTCGCGGGCGTTCACCGCGGTCGACGAGTTGGTGGCCGCAGCAGAGTCCGAGGCGCGGGATCTGACCGCTGAACGCGCCGAGGCCGAGACCGAGGAGCTGCGCACCGCGCTGGGGGCCGGCGGGACCGGCAAGGGCACCGCCGGAACACTGCGCGGCACCGCCGGGGTGATCAAGGACCTGGAGCGCCGGCAGAAGTCCCGGCAGACCCGGGCCTCGCGTGACGCGCTGGATCGGGCCCTGATCGACCTGGCCACCTACTTCCGCGATGCCCTGCTGGTGGCCACTACGTCGGCCGGCGTCGCCCGGCCCAACCATCCGGACATGACCGATGCGGTGGCGGCCATCGCCGCCCACGCGTCGCCGGATCGGCTGTTGCGCTGCATCGAGGCGGTGCTCGAATGCCGCGACGCACTGGCGGCCAACGTCAAGCCCCGCTTCGCGGTCGGGGCCATGGTGGCCACCGTCGGGCAGGCCCTGCGAGACGACCTGTAGACTGACCCGGCCCGGTTTAGGCGGGGCGCGCCACCTTAGCTCAGTCGGTAGAGCAATTCACTCGTAATGAATAGGTCAGGAGTTCGATTCTCCTAGGTGGCTCCACAAGCTCGACCCCTCACGCTAATGACAATCATTGTCAATAACGTCGATGCGCGCTAGCCTGAGAGCCGCGCATCGCCGAGACCGCAACGGTCGCTGCCGGTGCCGCACCACACCGCGCCGACGAAGCGAGCAATCCCGTTGTCCACCAGCGCCAAACCCGAAGTCTCATCGCTCTTTCGCTACGTGGAGACCCTGCATGGCGATCGAGCGTGGGGCGCCATGCTGGATTCCGGTGCCGGGGTGAAGTCCCTGCAATGGATCCAGGCGCTGCCGACCGACCGTTGGACGGCGATCACTGCGGCGCCCGGCATGGCCGAGGCGGCTCGTGCGGCACTGGGCGATGGAATCCGGCCACAAGACCGGTTGCTGGTCGGCAACTGGATCGATGACAGCCTGCTCGCCGGCGAAACCTTCGACACCGTGCTCGTCGACTATCTCGTCGGCGCGATCGAGGGCTTTGCTCCGTACTGGCAGGACCAGGTGTTTGCACGATTGCGTCCGCTGGTCGCCGACAACGGCCGGCTCTATATCACTGGGCTGGAACCCTACGTTCAGTACCAGCCCGAGACCGACAGCGGCCGAATCATCTGGGAAATCGGGCGGGCCCGCGACGCGTGTCTGCTGCTGGCCGGGGAGCGGCCCTACCGTGAATATCCGCTCGAATGGATGCTGCGGCAGCTCGAACGGGCCGGGTTTGCGATCGTGGAGAGCCGACGCTTCCCGATCCGCTACGGACCCGGTCATGTCAACCGCCAGCTTGATATGTGCCGCGGGCGACTTCAACGTTTCGGGTCCGCGGCGCTCGGCAGCGGGATGCTCCAGTATGTCGAAGAGCTACGGCTTCGAGCGCTGCTCGTCCTCGCCCGCGACGGCGGTCTGCGGCACGGTCACGACTACGTGATCGCCGCGGAACCCTTGCGCTGAACTGTCTTTAGATGTACATCGCCGGGTCGATGTAACTGGTCGGGTCCACCAGCGGCTCGCGCTGCTTCTCGGTGCGATGACGCACCGCAGCCGGGATCCCGGTGGCGATGCAATCCGCCGGAACATCCTGGGTGACAACGGCGTTCGCGCCGATAGCGCTGCCGTCTCCGATGGTGATCGGACCGAGCACCTTCGCGCCGGCGCCCACCGTGACGCCGTTGCCGATGGTCGGGTGGCGCTTGCCGTGACTCAGCGAGCGCCCGCCGAGGGTGACACCGTGATAGACCATGACGTCATCGCCGATCTCGGTGGTCTCGCCGATCACCACGCCCAGGCCGTGGTCGATGAAGAAGCGCCGCCCGATCGTCGCGCCGGGGTGGATCTCGATACCGGTGGCGAATCGGGTGGCTTGAGCCAGCACGCGGGCCACCCCGCGCAGCGCCGGCTTGGCCCACAGCCGGTGCGCGAGCCGATATGACCAGATCGCGTGCAGGCCCGAATAGACCAGGGCGTTCTCGAAATCCCCGCGTGCGGCCGGGTCATGCTCGCGCGCGTTGCGCAGGTCCTCGCGCAGCGCCGCCCACATGCTCATGAGTGCGCTCACTGGCGAATGTGTTCGAACAGCGGCGTCGAGATGTAGCGCTCGCCGAAGTCGGGAACCACCACCACGATCAGCTTTCCGGCGTTCTCCGGGCGCTTGGCCAGTTCGAGGGCGGCCCACACGTTGGCGCCGGCCGAAATCCCGCCGAGGATCCCCTCCTCGGTGCCCAGCGCGCGAGCCACCCGGATGGCGTCGTCGAACTGCGCGTCGATGATCTCGTCATAACAGTCGCGGTCGAGCACCTCGGGGACGAAGTTGGCGCCCAGACCCTGAATCTTGTGCGGGCCGGGGTCGGCGCCGTGCAGGATCGCCGAGTCCTTGGGCTCCACGCCGACGATCTGAACCTCGGGCTTGTGGGCCTTGAGGGTGTGCGAGACACCGGTCAGCGTGCCTCCGGTGCCGATGCCGGCGACGAAGATGTCGACAGCGCCATCGGTGTCTTTCCAGATCTCTTCGCCGGTCGTCCGTTCGTGGATGGCCGGATTGGCCGGGTTGGCGAATTGGTCGGCGGACAGGGCGTTGTGGGTGTCGGCGACGATCTGCTTGGCCTTGGCCACGGCGCCGGCCATGCCCTCGGAGCCGGGCGTCAGCACGATCTCGGCGCCGTAGGCGCGCAGCATCACCCGGCGCTCGGTGGACATGGTGTCCGGCATGGTCAGGATCACCTTGTAGCCGCGGGCGGCGCCGACCATCGCCAGGGCGATGCCGGTGTTGCCGCTGGTGGCCTCGACGATGGTGCCCCCGGGGCGCAGCTGGCCGGACTGCTCAGCGGCGTCGATGATCGCGACACCGATGCGGTCCTTGACGCTGTTGGCTGGGTTGTAGAACTCGAGTTTGGCCGCCACTTGAGCGCCCAGTCCCTCGGTCAGCCGGTTGAGCCGCACCAGCGGCGTATGGCCGATCAGCTCGGTGACGTTGTCGTAGATCCTGCCCATCAAATGCCCTTTCCTGCCAAGGCCGCCATAGGTGCTACGCGCTCCCTTCGGCAATGCGCCGTACGGCCTTGATGAAGATGTCGATCTCTTCGAAAGTGTTGTAGAACGCGAACGACGGCCGCACGGTGGCCTCCAGGCCGTAGCGGCGCAGGATCGGCTGCGCGCAGTGGTGACCGGCGCGCACCGCGATGCCCTCGGAGTTCAGTGCCTTGCCCACTTCCAACGGCTCGTGGCCGGCCAGCACGAACGACAACACACTGGCCTTCTCGTCGGCGGTGCCGACGAGCCGCACCCCGGGAATATCGGCCAGGCGCGGTGTGGCGTATTCGAGTAGGGCGTGCTCGTAGGCGGCGATGCGTTCGATGCCCACTCGTTCCACATAGCGCAGGGCTTCGCCCAGGCCGACCGCATCGGCGATGTTGCCAGTGCCCGCCTCAAACTTGTTGGGCGGTTCCTGGTAGAGCGAGCGCTCCAGGGTGACGTCGGCAATCATGTTGCCTCCACCCTGCCACGGCGGCGTCTCGGCCAGCGCCTCGGCGGTGCCGTAGAGCACTCCGATCCCGGTGGGACCGAAGATCTTGTGTCCGGAGAACGCGAAGAAGTCCGCGCCCAGCGATTGCACGTCGATCGGGATGTGGGGGATCGACTGTGCCCCGTCGATCAGCACCCGAGCGCCGTAGCGGTGGGCGAGCTCGACGATGTCGTGCACCGGGGTGACGGTGCCCAGCGCGTTGGAGACATGTGTGGCGGCAACCAGTTTGGTTCGCGGGCCCAGCAGGTCCTCGAATTCGCCCAGCAGCAGGTTGCCCGCCTCGTCTACCGGGGCCACCTTCAAAATCGCCCCGGTCTTCTTCGAGATCAATTGCCACGGAACAATATTCGCGTGGTGCTCGAGGTGGGTGATGACGATCTCATCGCCGGCGCGCAGATTCTTGCCGCCCCAGGCGTATGCCACCAGGTTGATCGCCTCCGTGGTGCCGCGCACGAAGACGATGTCCTCACTGCGCGGTGCGCCCAGGAATCGCCGCACGGTGTCGCGGGCGTCCTCGTAGGCGTCGGTGGCGCGGGCCGCGAGTTCGTGTGCGGCACGGTGAATATTGGAGTTCTCGTGGGCGTAGAAGTGCGACAGCCGGTCGATGACGGCCAGCGGCTTCTGTGTGGTCGCGGCGTTGTCGAACCAGATCAACGGCTTACCGTTGACGGTCTCGCGCAGGATCGGAAAGTCAGCGCGCACCGCGTTGACGTCGAAGATCTCGTGCGAGTCCGGCACCGCCGGAGCCGGTTCGGCGGCCGGCACCCGATGCGACAAGAAGGCGTAGTTCGCTTCGTCGCCACCGGCGGCCGGCGTGGGGGAGCCGTGCCAATCCAGCTGCGGAACCGCCGGGACGCCCCCAGGCCAGCCGGGCGCCGATCCACGAGGCGCGACCGGGACCGCACCGGCCGGCGAACCGGCCAGCACCCCGGGCACGGTCGGCACGATGCCGCTCGGCACCGCGAACACCGACAGGTCGGCTAGCCCCGGCGGCAATAACCCGGAAGGGTCGGGTACGCCGCCCCGGGGTGCCACCGCGGTGGTCTGCGGCGGCGAGTCCGGACCAGGCCGGGCGGCATACAGCTGATTGGCCAGTACCTCCAGCTCAGCGGCGCTGACCGGTGGGTTTACCGGCCTGGGGTCACTTGTACTCATGGAAACGGTCCACCGAGACGTCGTCGAGCACGGCGAGCGCATCGTCGGTGAGCACGGCCAGCGAGTTGTACAGCGTGACCAGGTAGGACGCGATCGCCGAGCGGTTGATGCCGGTGAACCGGACCGACAGGCCCGGCGCCTGCTCGCCGACCAGGCCGGGCTGGAACAGTCCGACGACGCCCTGACGCTCCTCGCCGGTGCGTACCAGCAGGATCTTGGTCTTGGAGTCCTCCACCGGCACCTTGTCGCTGGGCACGATCGGGATGCCGCGCCAGGTGATGAATTGGGCGCCGAACAGGTTCACCACCACCGGCGGTACACCGCGGCGGGTGGCCTCACGGCCGAAGGCGGCCACTCCCAACGGGTGGGTCAGGAAGAACCCGGGGGTCTTCCACACCTTGGTGATCAGCGAGTCCAAGTCGTCGGGGGTAGGCGGGCCGGTCAGGGTGGAGATGGTCTGCTCCGGCGTGACCTGCGCCAACAGCCCGTATTCCGGGTTGTTGACCAGCTCGTACTCCTGGCGTTCCTTGATGGTCTCGATGGTGAGGCGCAGTTGCTGTGCGACCTGGTCGTGCGGGCTGGAGTACAGGTCGGAGACCCGGGTGTGCACATCAAGCAGGGTGGAGATCGACCGCAGGGTGTACTCCCGCGGGCTGGTCTCGTAGTCCACGAACGTCTGCGGCAGCGGTTCGGTCGAACCGGCGCCCTGCTCGGCATGGATGGCGACCTGGCCGGGATTGACCACCCGGTTGACCCGGTAGATACCGGCTTCGACCGGGACCCAGTTCAACAGGTGCAGCAACCAGCGCGGCGTGATGGTGGCCAGTTGCGGGACCGTCTTGGTCGCATTCGCGAGTTGCCGTGCGGCGAGGTCCCCGAGCGCCTGAGATTCGTTCTGAGCGGACGTCATTGCTTTCCTCCTGATGAGTGACGGCGCCAATCATGGACCATGGTCCGGGTTTGCCCACCAGTTGCGCTCAGGGCGAATTGAATCCCTCGCAGTTCGCGCCGCTGCGGTACATGTCGTAGGGTATGTGTATGTCGAACATCACGCTGCCACAGCCGCACGCTTTGTGCCGCCTTGCCGCGTGTTGTTGTTGTTGATTCTCTGACGCCCTGATTCCTTAGCGTCGCAGCCCGCCCCCTTTTCTCGGCGAGATGCTGCCGTGCGCGCTTCAGACCAGAAAGTCGACTCGGCATGACCGTTTCAACCTCCGTTTTTCCTTTTCTCGACACCGAACCGACGGTGACCGTTCGCCGCCGGGTGCAACCCCGCCCCGCCGTCGACATCGACCGAATGACCCGCTATCACGGCGGCACCTATTCGCACACCGTCGACCGGATCGTCTTCACCGACGGCACCAGCGCACGCACCGATCTGATTCGCCTGAATCCCGGCATCGCGGCCTATTCGCTGGATTTCCACGGCATCGCGCCGACCCGGCCATCGGCATACCGGATCGACACCTGGTCGGCGGTTCCGAACCTGCGTGCCGGCGCCCGTGACCCCCGCGAAGTTCAGGTCGACTGGATCCTGCGCAACTCGGTCCCGCGGCTGTCCACCGTCGAGTTGAGCCGTCGGCTGCGGGAGGCCGGCCACCAGCTGGGCCGCGGCAACATCACCGAGCACGAGGCGATAGCCGCCACCCAGGCCGCGATCTGGCGGTTGACCAACGGTTTGGAGCTGGACACCCGCGCCCGCACCGAGCCGGTCCGGGTGCTGCGCGACGCCGACGGGGTGACCGTCGAGTTCGAAGAGGCTCTTGAGTTGGGCGGCTACACCCTGGAATTGGTGGCCTCGGAGCCGGTGACGGTGACCCTGCACAAGTCCGACGACGGCCGTAGCTGGCGGGAGGTGCCCTCGTCGCGGCTGGCCGTCAAGTCCGCCGGCGCGCATCGCAAGGCACTCGGCGTGGGTGCCACCGTCGGCGGACACCGGTTCTACCGCCTGTCGGTGGCCGATCCC
Source organism: Mycolicibacter virginiensis (assembly GCF_022374935.2). Classification (NCBI taxonomy): domain Bacteria; kingdom Bacillati; phylum Actinomycetota; class Actinomycetes; order Mycobacteriales; family Mycobacteriaceae; genus Mycobacterium; species Mycobacterium virginiense. The sequence goes on along the minus strand of NZ_CP092430.2, from coordinate 4,427,984 downwards.
GGGGCGGCAGCCACCCTCGGCGACGTCGACTTCTGGCTCAACGGCACCAGCACCTATCGCAATGCAGACCGCATCGTGGCCCTCTACCGCTACCTGCTGGCCGGCGCGGCCCGGGCGCGCACCACCGCACCCGGACTGAACGTTTCGGCCGCCACCATGGCCGACGGTCTGGTGGGGCCGCTGCGCCTGTCCGTCGCAGATTCCGCCGCGCTGAGCGTCGAGGGCGCGGAGCTGCTGGACGCCGACGGCAACGAGCTAGCCGGCCCGGTGCAGCCGGGCAGCGTGTTCTACCTGCGTCCGTACCCGGGCGCGGTGTCGGCCCGAGTGCGCGTCACGGTGCCCGGTACCGAAGACGGCTACGGCGGCCGGGTCCTCACCGGCCTTGCCGCAGAACAGGACTCGCAGACGTTCACCCCGGTGGCGCTGGCGGTTGCGGCCGCGCTGGTCGTCGACTTCGACCTCTCTTGGTCGCAGCGGCGGGCATTGCCGCACCGGTCCCGGCGACCGCGGTCAGGAGCCCGATCCGCCTAGCGCCGGATCCACCAGCGGCAGCCGCACCCGAAACACCGTCCAGCCCTCGGTCGACTCCACACTCACCGAGCCACGATGCGCGCCGACGATAGAGGAGACGATCGCCAACCCCAGTCCGGTGCTGCCCAATTCACCCGAGCGGGCCTTATCCGCCCGGACGAACCGCTCGAAAAGATGCGGTACCAACTCGGCGTCGATACCGGGGCCGTCGTTGGCCACCGTCAACTCCGCGGCCGGCCCACCCGCGGTGATGGCCGTCGTCACCGTCACCCCGGGCGGGGTGTGCACCCAGGCGTTCTTCAACAGGTTGGTGACGACCTGGTGCAGCCGCGCGCGATCGCCGCGAACCCACACCGGGGCATCGGGCAGGTCTTTGATCCAGTGGTGAGCCGGTGCGGCGGCGGCCGCGTCGTTGACCGCATCGAGCACCAGGTCAGCCAGGTCGACCTCTTCGAGCTGCAGGTCCTGGCCTTCGCCGAGTCGCGACAGCAACAACAGCTCCTCCACCAGCGAGGCCATCCGCTGGGCCTCGGACTCGATGCGGGCCAGCGCGTACTCGGTGGTCGGCGGCAGGGACGCGCTGTCCTGCCGGGTCAGTTCGGCATACCCCTGAATGGCCGCCAGCGGTGTACGTAGCTCGTGGCTGGCGTCGGTGATGAACTGTCGCATCCGCCGGTCGGCGTCACTGCGATAGGCGAGTGCACTGTCGACGTTGTCCAACAATCGATTCAGGGCGCCGGCGACGATTCCCACCTCGTTGCCCGGGTCGACGTCGTCATCGGCCACCCGGATGGTGATGCGCTCGTCACCCTCGGCCAGCGGCATCGCCGCCACCGAGGCGGCGGTCGCCGCGACCCGGCGCAGCGGCCGCAGCGCATAGCTGACCACGGTGATGGTCAACCCCGCAGTGACCAGCAACGCCAATGTGTAAAGCGCTGAGGCAGCAGCCATCCGGCGATCGACGGTGCGGTTCGCAAGGTGCATCGAGCCGCCGATGAACAACAGGTCGTCGTCATCGACCGCGCGGGTAGCCACCCGATAGGCGCCCAGGCTGCCCAACTCCACCGTCTGCGGCGGACCACTGGACCAGCGCCCCTCGGCGATGGTGGCCACCACGTCGGCGGGCGCAGGATAGGGGTCCCGCTTGGTGAACACCACCGCCCCGATCACCACGCCGTCGCGCAGCACCGCCAGCACGTTTCCCGGGGTCTGATCACTGAAACCGAGCATGGCCCTGCCGATGTTCGACCGGCCGTCGGGACCCACCACGTTGTCGACGTGGCGATAGTCGGCGAAGTAGTGGCTGAAGGCGTTGAGCGACTCGTAGAGGTCGGCGTCGCTCGTGGCGGTGACGTAGGTGCGCAGGCTCAGCACCGACACCGCACCCACCGCCACGAACACCACGGTGACCACGGCCGACACCCCCAGCACCAACTGCCGGCGTAGACCACGTGGACGCCACCGAGGAGGCTTGGGGGCGGCGGTCATTCGGGTGGCTTGCACATGTATCCCACACCGCGCACGGTGTGGATCATCGGCGCCCGGTCGGCGTCGACCTTCTTACGCAGGTAGGAGATGTAGAGGTCGACGATGCTGGTCCGCCCGGCAAAGTCGTAATTCCAGACCCGATCCAAGATCTCCGCACGGCCCAACGCCCGGCCCTGGTTGCGCATCAAAAAGCGCAGCAGTTCGAACTCGGTCGTGGTCAGCGCCACCGCGGTGCCGCCGCGGGTGACCTGTCGGCTGGCGCCGTCCAACGTCAGGTCGCCCACGGTGAGGACCTCGTTCATCGGCGGGGTCAGCTGACTCGACCGGCGCAGCAGCCCCCGCAGCCGGGCCACCAACTCCTCCAGGCTGAACGGCTTGGTCATGTAATCGTCGGCGCCCGAGGTCAGTCCGGTCACCCGGTCGGTCACCGAGTCGCGGGCGGTGAGGAACAGTGTCGGCGTGTAGGGATCGGATTCGCGGACCCGCTGCAGAATCCGCAGCCCGTCGATATCGGGCAGCATGATGTCGAGCACCAGCAGATCCGGCGTCCCGCCGTGGAACTTGGTCACAGCGTCGCGTCCGTTATGGGCGACGTCGACCACCCACCCCTCGTAATGCAGGGCCATGGTCACCAGGTTGGTCAGCGCCGGCTCGTCATCAACCAGCAGCACCCGAATCGGGGAGCCGTCCGGGCGATAGATCCGCGGAAGCTGTCCGAGGATCGCCTTGCGCGGAGCTTGACCGTCCGTGTTACCCGCCATCGGTCGCCATTTTCCACCGAGTCGGGGTCATTCGCCGAGCAGACGTTGCTTCCGCTGGGCGAATTTCTCCGGCGTCAGAATGCCTGAATCCCGCAATTCGACCAGAGCGCGTAGTTCGGCGACAACACCGATGGCTTTCGACTTGTCGGCTTTGTCGACCTTTACCGAGGCATCCGGATCTTCGGGAGCTGCGGCCCGCTTGGGCGGTGCGGTGAAAACGCGTTGGGTGGCCGGTGGAGAACGGCGTTCGTTGCCCGCCGGGTGAGTCAAGGCGCCCCCGGCCGCGCCGGCCAGCGCCATCTGGGAATACGGGAGCTTGGCCGCGGTCGCCATCGGGCCCGCTGTGGCGGAGGCGCTACCGGATGGAGCTGATACTCCGGTGACGTCGCGCAGTGCGGAGGGAACGGCCGCCGCCCAGGCCCGCGGTACCGACATGGCGCCCACCGGTATCGCCTTGCCGACACTGGCCCACGCCGTGCCGGTTCCCGCCAGGCTGGCGGTCGGGACGAAACCGCCCAGGGCGGGCGTGGTTTCCCCGATCAGACCCAGCGCCCCCAGTTCGGCCCCCTCGGGAAGGGCGAGTTCTCCCAGCGTCATCGCCAGGCCGCCGAACGCGCCGCCCAGGCCGATCGCCCCGAAGGGCCCGACGCTGCCCACCTCGAAAACCGCGCTGACGATATCGAACAGCAGACCGGTAGACACCGTGCCGGTTCCAGCAGCGGTATTGGGCTGCGGTGCGGTGAAGGTGGGCAGTTGGGTGGCTGCTGCGGCGTTGGTGGCGTAGGTGTGCATGGCGGTGGCGTCTTGGGCCCACATTTCGCTGTAGTGGGCTTCGGTGGTGGCGATGGCGGTGGTGTTGGTGCCGAGGAAGTTGGTGGCGATCAGGGTGGCCAGTTGGGTGCGGTTGGCGGCGATGACGGCTGGGGGCACGGTCATGGCGTAGGCGGTTTCGTAGGCGGTGGCGGCGGCTGCGGCTTGGGTGCCGGCGTGGCTGGCTTTGGTGGCGGTGGTGCTCATCCAGGCGGCGTAGGGGGTGGCGGCGGCGGCCATGGCTGTTGCCGAGGGGCCTTGCCAGGTTTGGTCGGTGAGTTCGGCGATGATGGTTCGGTAGTTGTTGGCTGCTGATTCGAGTTCGGCTGCCATGGTTTTCCAGGCGGTGGCGGCGGCGCGGGTGGGGCCTGAACCGGCTCCGGCGTACATCAGGCCAGAGTTGACTTCAGGTGGCAGCGCTGCGAAATTCACTGGCCGGCCTCCGCCCAGTCGACGAACATGTCGATGACGCGTTCGCGTTGCCGATGGAATTCCTGGTCGGTGAGGACTCCCGATTCGCGCAGTTCGGTAAGCCCGCGCAGTTCGGCCAGAACCTCCACACCCGTCACGGTGTCCTCGGGCTCCTCCGATGGGTCCGGATCCGCCTGTTTGGGCGCCGTCACCGAGGCGGACCGGTGTGCGGCGCCGACGGTGCCGGCCGATCTGGTCAAGGCCCGTCCCGCCGCGCCGGCCAGCGCCATCTCAGCCAACGGGAGTTCAGTGCCGGCTGCTGCCGCTGACATGGCGCTGGATTGGGCTGAGAGCAAGGTGATTTCGCGCAGTGCCGCGGGCGCGGCCGCCGCCCAGGCCCGCGGGGCCGACATGCCGCCCACCGGTATCGCCTTGCCCACACCGGCCCAGGGCATTGCGGCGCGGCCCGTGCTGACCAGGCCCGCGGAGGGCACCGGCGCCACTGCGGCCGGGGCAACACCGAACACACCGCCGGCGGGCAGCGCGTCACCGAGCAGGCCCAGGGGGCCGACGGCACCGAAATCGCCGGTGAAGCCCAGGCCTGCGAAGGGCGCCAGGCTGGCCGTTTCGATGGCCAGGCCGCCGAATTCCAGTCCCGCACCGCCGCCTTCGAAGGGCGCGATGCTGTCCACCTCCAGCAGCGCGACCAGGATGTTGAGTAGCAGTCCTTCCTCGCCGGCGCCGTCGTATGACCCGTCCGAGGTGGTGTCGGCGGGTGCGGTGAAGGTGGGCAGTTGGGTGGCTGCTGCGGCGTTGGTGGCGTAGGTGTGCATGGCGGTGGCGTCTTGGGCCCACATTTCGCTGTAGTGGGCTTCGGTGGCGGCGATGGCGGTGGTGTTGGTGCCGAGGAAGTTGGTGGCGATCAGGGTGGCCAGTTGGGCGCGGTTGGCGGCGATGACAGCTGGGGGCACGGTCATGGCGTAGGCGGTTTCGTAGGCGGTGGCGGCGGCTGCGGCTTGGGTGCCGGCGTGGCTGGCTTTGGTGGCGGTGGTGCTCATCCAGGCGGCGTAGGGGGTGGCGGCGGCGGCCATGGCTGTTGCCGAGGGGCCTTGCCAGGTTTGGTCGGTGAGCTCGGCGATGATGGTTCGGTAGTTGTTGGCTGCTGATTCGAGTTCGGCTGCCATGGTTTTCCAGGCGGTGGCGGCGGCGCGGATGGGGCCTGAACCGGCTCCGGCGTACATCAGGCCAGAGTTGACTTCCGGTGGCAGCGCTGCGAAATTCATCGGCTACTCCTCGATCGCCGATATTTGACGCTATTTTCGGCCGCTACGACCGGGCAACTCGGCAGTGATGACTCATACGAAACACATATCTACCGACCCGGTTTGGTTAACGGGGCGCTGCCAGCGGGGGGACTGCCGTGGAATACAGCCAGGCCTGCCACAACGATTGCAGCGGTTCGCCCGCGTATCCGGCGGCCAGTGCGGTGAAGTCTTCGGTGCCGGCGTTGCCGTGGCGGTAGCGCGACGTCCAGTCGCGCAGCAGGGCGAAGAAGGCATCGTCGCCCAGCCGGCCGCGCAGCAGATGCAGGGTGATCGCCCCGCGCTTGTACACCCGGTCGTCGAACATGTCGGCCGGCCCGGGATCGGCCAACAGCAGATCCTGCGGCAGGCCCTCCAGTTGGCGGTGGTAGCGCCGCGCCAGTTGGTCGGCGCTCGGCCCGCCGGAATGCTCCGACCACAGCCATTCGGCGTAGCAGGCGAACCCCTCATGCAGCCAGATATCGCTCCAGCGCCGCAGGGTGACGCTGTTGCCGAACCACTGGTGGGCCAGTTCGTGGGCGATCAGTCGGTTGGATCCCCCGGTGCCGTCGCAGTGGTTGGCGCCGAAGATTGAAATCCCCTGTGCTTCAAGGGGGATCTCCAGGTTGTCGTCGGTCACCAGCACGGTGTAGCCGGCCGCCAGCGGGTAGGGCCCGAACAGCCGCACGAACAGCTCCATCATCTGTGCCTGCGCTGCGAAATCCTGCTCGAACTCGGTCTGCAGGCGGGCCGGCAGCACCGCACGGATTGCCACCGCCGAACCGGGCAGCCGGCGGGCCACGTACCGGCCGATCTGCAGGGTGACCAGATAGGTCGGGGTCGGCTCGGGCTGCTCGTAAGTCCAGGTGGTGCGGGTGGCCCGGGCGCGCCGCGATATCAGTTCGCCGTTGGCCACCGCGTAGTACGGGCTGTCGGTGCTGATCTGGATTCGGTAGCTGGCCTTGGTGTAGGGGTGATCGTCACAGGGGAACCACGACGGTGCGCCGTTGGGCTGGCCGGAGACCAGCGCTCCGTCGGACAGCTCTTCGAAACCTACTTCGCCCCACAGTGTTTCGCTGGGGCGCGGTGATCCCGAGTATCGGACCACGATCACCAGCGCCGCACCGGGCGGCACCGTGGCGGCCAGGGTGATTCGCAGCTTGGCCGCGGAGGTGGCGAACCGCGCGGGTGGGCGACCGTTGATCCAGACCTTGGCCACCGACATCGTGTCGGCGAGGTCGAGGGTGACCTCGCGCAGTGCAGTCAGCGCGACCGCCGTGATGGTCGCGGTGCCCGAGAGCCGGTTACTGCTGACCTTGTACTCCAGGTCGAGTTCGTAGCGCGAGACCCGGTAACCACTGTTGCCGCTGTCGGGCAGATAGGGGTCGAGAACAGGTGCTGGGGCCTTGGCTGTCTTGGCGGGAATCTTCGCGGGTTTGCTCATGCCGCGGGCTCCTGACGCGCGGCAGCCGAAGACCCACGCTTCTTGCCCGATACCAGCCACGGCGCGATCGGATTGCCCTGCCAGCGCGTCGCCGCCGGTACTTCGTCGCCGCGCATCACCAGCGAGGCCGGCCCGACGGTGGCACCGGCGCCCAGTCGGGCCGCGGGCAACGCCACACAGTTGGGCCCCAGCGTGGCGCCTGCATCCAATGTGACCGTGTCCATCTGCATGATCCGGTCGTGAAACAGGTGGGTTTGCACCACGCAGCCGCGGTTCACCGTCGCGCCGGCACCCAGCGTCACCAGGTCGGCTTCGGGTAGCCAGTACGTCTCGCACCACACGCCGCGGCCGATAGTGGCGCCGAGCGCCCGCAACCACAGGCTCATCACCGGGGTGCCGGTTGCGGCGCGGGCGAACCACGGGGCGGCAACCGTTTCGACGAAAGCGTCCGAGACCTCGTTGCGCCACACGAACGACGACCACAGCGGGCGCTGTGACGCCCGGATCCGGCCCACGGTCAGCCATTTCGCCACCACCGCGCTGCCGCCGGCCACCGCACCCGCGGCCAGCAACGTCACGCCGCTGCCCAGCGCGGTCCAGCCGTAGCCGAACGTTGTTGCCCCCCACTGCAACGCGCCCAAAACCGCGGCTCCGATCGCAAACGTGACGATGACCGGGATCAGCCGGAATGTCTCCATGACGGCGCGCATCACCTTCAACCGCAGCGGCGGTTCGAACGTTCGCTCGGCGTCGAGGTCGGCGGCTTTACGCCGCAGTCGCACCGGTGGGCTGCCCAGCCACGACGAGCCCGTCTTGGCCTTGTGCGGTGCCGTTGACAGCACTGCCACCAAGGAGTTGTCGGGGACCCGCCTGCCCGGCTGGGTGATCCCGGAATTGCCCAGGAATGCCCGCTTGCCGATGGTGGCCGGTGCGACGTGGATCCAGCCGCCGCCCAATTCATAGGAGGCCACCATGGTGTCGTCGGCGAGAAACGCGCCGTCGGCGATCGTGGTGAACTTCGGGATGACCAGCGCCGTGGAGATCTCGGTGCCGGAGCCCACCTTGGCGCCCAACAATCGCAGCCACCACGGCGTGATCAGGCTGGCGTACACCGGAAAAAGATAGTCGCGCGCGTCGTCCATCAGACGTTCGGTGGCCCACAACTGCCAACCCACCCGGCTGCGCACCGGGTGGTAGCCGTCGCGCAGCCCGATCGACAACAGCCGCACCCCGATCACGGTCAGGGCGGCGTAGCTGAACATCGCGACCAGCGCGGCCAGCGGGGTGGCCAGCGCCGCCGGCCGAATCGCCTCGGTCAGCGTGGCGCAGTCCCGAACGGCCCAGCCCAGCACCGCCAGTCCGGCGCCCAGCGCCAGCAGCGGCAGGCCGGCGAGCAGCAGCGACGTCAACCCGTACACCGCAGCCCACATCGGGCGCGGCGGTGGCCGGTGATCCGGCCAGGGGTGGTGCGCCTTACCGGATTTCACCGCCGGCGAGCCGGTCCAGTACTGGCCCTTCTTCACCTCGCCGACTACCCCGGACCCCGGGGCGACGTCGGCGTCCTTGCCGACCGCAGCGCCGGGCAGCAGGGTGGTGCGGGCACCGATGGTGGCGTCGTTACCTACCGTCACGGGACCGACGTGAAACGCATCGCCGTCGATCCAGTGCCCGGTCAGATCCACCTCCGGTTCGATGGAACACCGGTGGCCCAGGGTCAACATCCCGGTTACCGGCGGGGCGGAGTGCAGATCGACGCCCTCGCCGATCTTGTTACCCAGTGCCCGGGCGTAATACACCAGCCACGGTGCGCCGGAGAGGTTCTCGGCGCCGCTGGCGGTGGCGAGCCGTTCGGCGATCCAGACCCGCAGGTGCTCGGGGCCGCCGCGCCGATACGTGCCCGGCTGAAGGTTGGAAAGTAATGCGCGCGCCCCCAGCGCGGCGATGCCCATCCGGCCCAGCGGGGTCACGAACAACAGGAAGGCGGCGATCACCCACCACCAGTCGAGCCGCACCAGCCAGCCCACCGGGTGCACCGCCGACACCACGTTATTGATCAGCGCCAGCCACGTCACCCACTGCAGTCCGGTCAGCGTGGCCAGCGGAACCGACAGCAACACCTGTGCGGCCTGGGTCTGCCACGGCGTGGGCGCGACCGCGCGGGACGCGGCCTCGGCTCCGGGATCACTGCGGCCCGTGTCGTCGAGAAACCCGGCCAACGAGCCGAGCCGCGGACGGTCGTAGAGCTGGGCGACGGTGGTCTGCGGGTAACGCTGCCGTACCGCGGCGACCAGCTGTGCGGCTTGCAGCGATCCGCCGCCGAGGGCGAAGAAGTCGGCCTGCTCGTCGTCCACCGCGGCACCCAGCACGTCGCGCCACAACCCGGCCAGCCAGCCCAGGGTGCTGTCCGGGTCGTCCCCGAGGACTCCGCCGGCCAGGCCCGCGCCGCCGGACTCCGGCCCGACCGGCCACGGCAACGCATCGCGGTCCACCTTGCCCGACGTGCGGGTGGGGAGTTCGTCGACCAGCACCAGTCGGGGCACCAGCGCGGCGGGCAGTTGCCGGCCCAGCTCGGCGCGAGCGGCCCCTAGATCGAAGTCCGGGTCGGTGCTGACCAGGTAACCGACCAACAGTGGTGTCCCGGCAGCACTGGTCCGCACCGCCGCCGCACCGCCGCTGACGCCGGGCAGTGTCACCAGGGCGCTGTCCACCTCGCCCAATTCGATGCGCCGGCCGCCGACCTTGACCTGGTCATCGGCCCGGCCGCAGAACACCAGCCCGTCGGCATCCAGCCGCACCAGGTCGCCGCTGCGGTAGGCCCGCGCCCAATCCAGCTCGGGCAGCGGCGCGTACTTCTCGGCGTCGCGGTCGGGGTCCAGGTAGCGGCCCAGCCCGACACCGCCGATCACCAGCTCGCCGACCTCGCCGGGGGCCACCGGCGCCCCATCGGGGCTGAGCACGGCCAGATCCCAGCCCAGCAGCGGCAATCCGATCTGAACCGGGCCGGTGCCGTCGAGTTGCGCAGCGCAGGCCACCACGGTGGTCTCGGTGGGGCCGTAGGTGTTCCACACCTCGCGGCCGTCCACCGCCAGCCGGGCCACCAGCTCCGGCGGGCAGGCTTCCCCGCCGAAGATCAGCAGCCGCACCGCCTCCAGCGCCTCGGCCGGCCACAGTGCCGCCAGGGTGGGCACGGTGGACACCACGGTCACGTCGCGCGAGACCAGCCATGGACCCAGGTCCATGCCGCTGCGTACCAGCGACCGCGGTGCCGGCACCAGACAGGCACCGTAACGCCACGCCAGCCACATCTCCTCGCAGGACGCGTCGAACGCGACCGACAGCCCCGCCAGCACCCGATCGCCGGGCCCGATCGGGTTGTCCTGCAAGAACAGCTGGGCTTCGGCGTCGACGAAGGCCGCCGCGTTGCGGTGCGTGATTGCCACGCCTTTCGGGGTGCCGGTGGACCCCGAGGTGAAGATGATCCAGGCGTCGTCGCTGGTCTGCGGCGCCGTGGCCCGCCAGCCGCGGGACGCGCCGGGGCCGCGGGTCAACCCCTGTTCGGTGATCACCGCCGCAACTTGGGCTTCGTTGAACACCAGCTCGGCGCGCTCGGGCGGGTCGTCGGCATCCACCGGCACGTAGGCCGCACCGGTGGCCAGCGTGGACAGGATCGCCACGTACAGCGCGTAATTGCCCGACGGCATCCGAATGCCGATGCGATCACCGCGACCCAGACCGCGCGCGGCCAGCCACGCGACACTGTCGGCGATGTCCTCGATCAGCTCCGCGTAGGTCAACACCACATGGCCGTCGTCGATGGCCGGAGCATCGGGGTAGCGCGCAGCGGTCTGGAGCAGAATGTCGATCAGGGTGCGGGGCTGCGGCGCCGACGAGCCGCGCAGATATTGCGCGGGGACTTGCAGTGAGGGCACGACTGTAGAACGTACCCAGCACGGTCGGGGAGTGCAGCGCGGCGCCGTCACGCCGGCGCGTTGTAGCCCCACCGACGGTGCGCGCCGTAAGCGGCGATACCCACACCGAACACCACCAGTCCGGCCAGGACCGAGGTGACGGGCAAGGCGAACGCGACGACGACGCAGCCCACCAGGCCGATGATCGGGATCAGGCGCGGGGGACGGCCCTCGGCGGCAGACAAGGTCCAGGCCGCGGCGTTGGCCACGGCGTAGTACACCAGGACCGCGAACGAGGAAAACCCGATGGCGTCACGGATATCGGTGGTGGCGGCCAGCCCGGCAACCACCAGCCCGACCGCGATTTCGGCGCGGTGCGGCACCCCGAACCGGGGATGCACCGCGGTCAAGAACCCGGGCAGATACCGGTCACGGGCCATGGCCAGGGTAGTACGCGACACCCCCAGAATCAGGGCCAGCAAGGACCCCGTCGCGGCGACTACCGCTGCGATCTGGACCACCACGGTCAGCTTGGCCGCCCCGGCGACCGTCACCACCTCTACCAGGGGCGCCGATGCGCCGGCAAGACCTTCTGGGCCAAGAACATTCAGTGTCGTCATGGCCACCAGCGCATACACCACGAAAGTGATGGCCAAGGCGATCGGGATCGCGCGCGGAATGGTGCGGGCCGGATCCCGTACCTCCTCGCCCAGCGTGGCGATGCGGGCATAGCCGGCGAACGCGAAGAACAGCAGGCCGGCTGCCTGCAGCACCCCCGGCACCGACACAGACGAGTGGTCGAGTCCAAAGGCCGCGATACCGCGGGTGCCTAGTGCGGTCACCACAACCGCTGCCAGCACCGCCAGCACCACCGCCACAATCACCCGGGTCAGCCACGCCGATTTCTGCACGCCCAGCACGTTGACGGCGGTCAGCCCCAGCACCGCCGCCACCGCGATCGCGTGCGCGTGCTCGGGCCACGCATAGAAACCCACCGTCAGTGCCATGGCGGCGCACGATGCGGTCTTGCCGACGATGAATCCCCAGCCGGCCAGATAGCCAAAGAACGGGCTCAGCCGCTCACGCCCGTATACGTAGGTACCGCCGGAGGCCGGATACCGTGCCGCAAGCCGCGCCGAGGAAATCGCGTTGCAGTAGGCGATCACCGCCGCCACGACCAGCCCGATCAGCATCGCCGCACCGGCGGCTGCGGCCGCCGGCGCCAACGCCACGAAGATGCCGGCACCGAGCATCGAACCCAGCCCGATCGTCACCGCGTCGAACACGCCCAGCTGCCGGCGAAGCTCATCCATCAACCCAACCTGCCGTCCCTACTTTGGCGCGAGGTAACCGATCGGGCCGACCGCGACGCACACCGACAGCGCTGCGGTGTCGGCACGCGCGGACATGTTGTATCCGGCGCCGGGCAGTCGCACGAAGACACGGTTGAGGCCCGGTCGGACCCGCACGCGCACATCGGGGCCGTCCGACAGCGACAGTGTCATCGCACCGTCGACGTTGGCCAGGTAGTTGATCTCGGCGGTCCAGTCCGCGGGCAGCAGCGGGCCGTCCAGCGGCAGGGTCGCCGGCCGGTCCGGCTGGATCAGGTAGCCGCAGTGGGGCACCGGCCCGGGAACCAGCGAGCGGACCCACGTCACCTGGGCGTCGGCCACCGTCCCGGCGTTGGTCAGCATCCGCAACTGCGTCGTCGCCGAGGCGAACTCGGGTCGGTCGCGAAGCAGGGCGAACATGTGGCTGGCCAAGTTCTCCGGGTAGACGACCCGTTGCAGCACCAGCGGGTCGACCTCTTGGTCCAGCATCGGCGCATCGGAGGCGGCATGTGCCGCGGCCAGACCGTGGCGGGCATTCTGCAGGTACGCCCGAGCCGGATCGTCCCGCCAGCAGGACAAGAACGTCGCCGTCGAATACAGGCTGCTCGCGGTGAACGTCACCGCCAGGCCTGTCACCGCAACGGTGCGCAGCGGTGAGGCGTCCAGCCGCCGTGACGAGGCGCGGTTCGGGGCGCACAACCCGACCGCGCCCAGGATCGCCAGCACCACGACGAGATCGGCCAGGTAGCGCAGGGTTTGAGCCAACTCCAGCGCGGTGAACGCCGAGGAGCGCATCAGATAGATCGGTACCTGGCAGGCCGCCGCGTACCCGGCCGCGGCAAGCCATACCGGCACCAGGCGGTGTTTGCGCGCCAGCGACACCGCCAACAGCCCGGCCAGCACCAGCCACCCCAGCGTCATCACCACTGGTCCCGGCAGCGCCCACGGCGAGGCCGGCGCCCAGCGGGCCCAGGTCCACGGGCCACCGGCGAGGCTCGGGACGATGCCGTGGGTGATCGAGCGCAGCAGCAGGTCGCGGGTCATGTCGAGGTCGAAACTCCACCGCTTCTGATTCACCACCGCCAGGTAGACCCCGATCCACCCGGCGGTCACCGCCAGCATCGCCGTCCACATCCGGGCGCCGGCCCGCCACGCCCCGACGACCGCGCCGGCCAGCGGCTTACCGGAGACATAGCCCAGCAGTGCCGCCACCGTGAACGCGACGAACGGGATCACCGCGGACTTCTCGAAGAACACCAGCCCGCCCAGGTAGGCCAGGGTGGCGGTGCACGCGTAGCGTCGATTCCCGGTGCGCGCCAACAGGATCGCGTCGGCGCATACCCAGGACAATGCGGCGCACAGCGGTAGCGAGTTCAGTGCCGCCGCCCACCATGCGAAGGCCGGCAGGCCCAGCGGAGTCCACAACGCGAAAGTCAGTGGTACCAGCAGCACCGGCCGCCAGCCCAGAATCACCCACAGCACGCGCAGCAACGCGCATGACGACAGCAGCTGCAGCACCACCAGGCTGATCGCCGGCGCGGCCCACTGCAGCGGCCACAGCTTGGCCAGCGCCCCGGCCACCAGGTAGGCGCCCGGCATCACATGACCGTCGTGGTCGTCGAACAGGTACGCCGGCGACAACAGCGGGTGGGTGCCGGCGCGGCCGATCAGGATCAGGTCGTCCCAGTAGAAGTAGCCCCCGAATGCCACCACCGCCCGGACCACCAGCTGCGCGGCGATCAGCGCCAGCGCCGCCCAGCAGACCCACGGCAGGGCGGCAGTCCGGGTGCGCATGGGTCTTTCTTACCTGTCGGTATGGTGGGCCGGTGCGAGCACTGGTCACCGGAGCAGCCGGGTTCATCGGATCGACGTTGGTCGACCGCCTGCGGGCGGACGGGCACCAGGTAGTCGGGCTGGACAATTTCGCCACCGGCCGCGCGGTCAACATCGAGCATCTGGCCGGCGACGCCGGCTTCACCTTCGTCGAGGCCGACATCGTCTCGGCGGACCTGCAGGCGATCCTGGCGCAGCACCAGCCTGAGGTGGTCTTTCACCTGGCCGCTCAGATCGATGTACGCCACTCGGTGGCCGACCCGGTCTTCGACGCCTCGGTCAATGTCGTCGGGACGATCCGGCTGGCCGAGGCCGCGCGGACGTCGGGGGTGCGCAAGATCGTGCACACCTCCTCGGGCGGGTCGATCTACGGCACCCCGAAGCGTTACCCAACCGGCGAAGACGTCCCCACTGATCCCGCTTCGCCGTATGCCGCCGGGAAGGTGGCCGGTGAGATCTACCTCAACACCTTCGGCCACCTCTACGGGCTGCAGTGCTCCCACATCGCGCCGGCCAACGTCTACGGACCTCGCCAGGACCCGCACGGCGAGGCCGGGGTGGTGGCGATCTTCGCCCAGGCGCTGCTGGAGGGCAGGCCCACCAAGGTGTTCGGCGACGGATCGAACACCCGTGACTACGTGTTCGTCGATGACGTGGTGGACGCCTTCGTGCGGGCGTCGGGTGAGCAGGGCAACGGGCAACGCTTCAACGTCGGCACCGGGGTGGAAACCTCCGATAGGCAGCTGCATACCGCGGTTGCCGCCGCCGTCGGTGCGTCTGATGACCCGGAGTTCCACCCGCCGCGCCTCGGTGACCTGAAGCGGTCCTGCCTGGACATCTCGCGGGCCGCGGACGTGCTGGGCTGGCGTCCACAGGTCGCGCTGGCCGACGGGGTGACACGCACCGTCGCATACTTCCGGCAGATGAAGACCATCTGAACTTTGTGGCATACTGGCCGGTCGGAGGGGAGTATTCCCCAATTCGCAGTGTCGTCATCACGTCGCCCGTCATCGGGTGACCGGGGCTGTGGGCCGGCCACCCGGCGGAAGAGACCTCCAGCGCTGCAATAACGCTGGAGGCAATCCATGGATGTTTTCGCAATCGGCCGTTTCGGGCTGGACGCCGTCGGCGCCGTCGCATCGGCCAGCCTGGATCTCGCCGCCATCCCACTGCGCGAAGGCGCCAAGATCCTGGCCGGTGAGCGTTCCGATCTGACCAGCCGACGCAGCTGGCGCGGCGCCGGGCGGGCCTGGATCGAAGTGCACGGGCTCGACGACTCCGACGGTGTGGACATCGGTGCCGAGGTTTCCGAAGCCCTGCGGGCCGAGCCCGGCGTCACCTCGGTGCGGCTGAACCGCCCGTTGTCGCGCGTGGTCGTCGAGATCGGCGACCACGTTTCGCTGGCTGATCTGTGCGCCACGGTGGAAGCCCTGGAAAAGGAAGCGAAGAATGCCGAATTGACCGAGACCGCGGCGTTGCCCGGCGATGGACTGCTGCTGGCCACCAAGGGCGCCATGGTGGGGGCCAACGCGGTAGGGCTGGCGATCGCAACCGTGGGCAGTGCGATGCGCTGGCCGGCCGCGCCCAAGGTCTTCGACGCCGCGGCGTCGGTGGCCCGCTACCAGCCGCTGGTCCGCAACGCGCTGGCGAGCCGGATCGGCCCGGCCAAGACCGACAGGGTGCTTTCCCTGGTCTCGCTCGGGTCGCACGTCATCACCATGTCCCCGGCGATCTTGGCGGTGGATCTGATGGTGGAGGGCCTCAAAGCCTCCGAGACCCGCGCCGGGGCGCTGGCCTGGAATCGCTACGAGCCGGAGCTGGCCCGGTACGCCGAGCACCCGGACGTGCACCCCGCCGCCCGGCCTGTCCCGCGGCCGGACGGTTTGGCCGAGCGCTACCTGAAGCGCACCGCGGTGGCGCAGGTGGTCGCGGCCGGGGCGGTGGGTGCACTGACCCGCAACCTGGACATGACCTCGAGCGCGATCCTGGCCACCTCGCCGAAAGCGGTGCGCACCAGTTGCGAATCGTTCGCTGCGACCCTGGGTCAGGGTCTGGCCGACGCGCACGGCGTGCTGCCGCTGCGTCCGGACAGCCTGCGCCGCCTCGACAAGATCGACACCGTCGTCATCGACCCGCGGGCGCTGATCGGTGAACAACGCCGGGTGGTGCAGATTCGCGGTGCGAGCGAGCATGAGCTGCCGAAGGCGTGGCACAGCGCGCAGAGCCTGCTCGATAAGCCCGGACTGCGCCCGGGCTGGCACCGGGTTCCCGGGATGACGGCCCGCGGCTCGACCCGCACGGAGTCGGTGGAGGCGCTGATCCTGCCCGCGCACCACGCGCTGGCCTCGGCGGTGGTGCTCGAAGGGCGTGCCTCCGGCGCGGAGCTGGTCACGGTGGACACCGAGATCCTCGGCGAGCTGCGTCCCGGCTTCGACGACATCCGGCCGGTCTCCGGTGAAGATCTCGACGGCGCGCTGGCCGCAGCCGTGGCCGACCTGCAGCAGACCGGCCGCACCGTTGCGGTGTTGTCGACCGGGGCGGCGCAGGCGCTGGCGTCGGCGGATCTGGCGCTGGGCGTCATGCCGACGAGCGAGCACCCCGACACCCCGCCGCCTTTTTATGCCGACCTGCTGCTGGCCGACCTGGCCGGGGCCTGGCAGGTGCTGCGCGCACTGCCGGCCGCCCGCACGGCCACCGAGCGTGGGGTCGCGATCTCGATCGGGGCGTCGTCCATCGCCGGGCTGCTTTTGGTCCGCGGGGTTCGGGCGACCATCCCCGGTGTCGGGGCCGGCCCGAGCCGCGGCCCGGGCCCGGTGACCGTCGGTGCGGGCGCCGGAATGCTCTCGGGGTATCTGCTGGCGCGCCGGGTCCTGCGGGCGCACGCACCGAAGCCGGCACCGGCCTACGAGTGGCACGCTATGACGGTCGAGCAGGCGCGCGAGCTGCTGTCGCCGGACGCGGTGACGCCGCTGGCCGAACGCGCGCCGGTCGACGCGGAGACGCAGGGCATGTTCTGGCCGTACTTCCACGCCGTGCGTGAAGAGTTGTCCGACCCGATGACGCCGATCTTGGCGCTGTGCTCGGCGGCGACCGCCATGCTGGGCTCGCCGATCGACGCCGTGATGGTGGGCACGGTGCTCACCGGCAACGCCATGCTGGCCGCCTATCAGCGGTTGCGGGCCGAGAGCCGGCTGAACACCCTGCTGGCCCAGCAGGCCCCGCCGGCCCGGGTTGTGCTGGTGGGTGCTGACGGCACCCCGTCCTACCACGAGATCCCCGCCGAGCAACTGCTGCCGGGTGACCTCATCGAGGTGCGCAGCAACGAGGTGGTGCCCGCCGACGCCCGGACGATCGAGGTGTCCGACGTCGAAGTCGATGAATCCGCGCTGACCGGCGAATCGCTGTCGGTCGGCAAACAGCTGGACCCGACTCCCGGCGCCGAACTGGCCGAGCGCAGCTCCATGCTGTACGCGGGCACCACGGTGATCGCCGGCAAGGCGCTGGCGATGGTGACCGCCGTGGGCGCCGACACTCAGGCCCGCCGGGCCTCCGAACTGGCCGCCGGCGAGCTGCCCGAAGTCGGCCTGCAGCACCACCTGTCCCAGCTGATGTACCGGACCTTCCCCTACAGCGCCGCCGGCGGCGTAGCGGTCGGCGCGCTCGGCCTGCTGCGCCAGGGCGGGCTGCGGGTCGCACTGGGCAACGCGATCGCGGTCGCGATCGCCGCCGTCCCGGAGGGCATGCCGCTGATGGCCACCTTGGCCCAGCACGCGTCGTCACAGCGGTTGACCAAAACCGGTGCGCTGGTGCGCATCCCGCGGTCGGTGGAGGCGCTCGGCCGGGTCGACGTGGTCTGCTTCGACAAGACCGGAACGCTTTCGGAGAACCGGCTGCGGGTCGCCACGGTGCGACCGCTTGCGGGATATTCCGACGACGACGTACTCGGCACGGCCGCGCAGGCGGCGCCGGCTCCCGACGGTGCGGCCCACGCGCACGCCACCGACCAGGCCATCGTCGAGGGCGCGGCGGCCGCCGCCGGCGCCCGGCCGTGGATCGAGCCCGACGCTCACCTGCCGTTCCGTTCCGGCCGGGCCTTCTCGGCGTCGGTGCTGGGATCGGAGCTGCTGGTCAAGGGCGCGCCGGAAGTGGTGTTGGGGGCCTGCAAGAACGCCGACGCCAAGGTCGAGCAGCAGGTGGCCGCGATGGCCGCCCAGGGTCTGCGGGTGATCGCGGTCGCCCACGGCAAGCTGACCGCCGCCCAGGTGCAGGCCGTCCAGGACGATTCCGAACGTCTCGTGGAGGTCAGCGCATCCGGGCTGACGCTGCTCGGGTTCCTCGGCCTGGCCGACACCCCCCGGGCCGACGCTCCGCAGCTGCTCGCCGATCTGGCCGCCCGCGGCGTCGACATCCGAATGATCACCGGTGATCACCCGATCACGGCCACCGCGATCGCCGCCGAGATGGGCGTGACCGTCGCCCCCGAGCAGGTCATCACCGGCTCGGAGTGGAATGCCTTGAACCGCAAGGAACAAGAGCGTGTGGTCTGCGAGCGGGTGATCTTCGCCCGGATGTCGCCGGAGAACAAGGTGCAGATCGTCCAGACTCTGGAGCGTGCTGGCCGGGTATCGGCGATGGTGGGCGACGGCGCCAACGACGCCGCCGCGATCCGGGCCGCCACGGTGGGGCTGGGTGTGGTGGCACACGGCAGCGACTCGGCACACGCCACGGCCGACGTGGTGCTGACCGACGGCAAGATCGGTGCCCTGGTCGACGCGATCGACGAGGGTCGGCGACTGTGGCGCGGTGTGCAACTGGCCATCTCCGGATTGCTGGGCGGCAACGCCGGCGAAGTGATGTTCTCCGTCATCGGCACGGCAATCACCGGGAATTCACCGCTGAACACCCGGCAGCTGCTGTTGATGAACACCCTGACCGACGCGCTGCCGGCCACCGCCGTGGCGGTGAGCACGCCGGCCGGCCCGATCGGTGACGCGGTGCCTGGACTCGACGAGCGCAAACTGTGGCGCGCGGTGGCGTTCCGCGGCGGAGTCACCGCCGCGGCGGGCACCGCAGCCTGGGCGATGGCCTCCGCAACGGGTCTGCCGCAGCGGGCGGCAACGGTGGCGCTGATCTCGCTGGTGACCACCGAACTCGGTCAGACCGTGGTGGATTCGCGGGCGCCGATGGTGCTGGCTACCGCGGCCGGATCGTTCGCGCTGTTCGCGGCGATAGTCTCCACGCCCGGGGTCAGCCAGTTGTTGGGTTGCACGCCGGTCGGCCCGATCGGCTGGGCGCAGGGCCTCGGCACGGCCGCGGCGGCCACCGCCGCGGTGGCCGTGGCGAGCCGCTTCGCGGCGCCCGCCAAGGAGGCCAAGGAGATCGCCGCTCCCACCCAGGAGCTCGAGGCCCCCATCAAGGCGCTGTCGGCGGTTCCGGCGGTTCCGGAGAAGAAGGCTCCAGTTGCCAAGAAGGCCGCCGCCAAGAAGGCGCCGGTCAAGAAGGCCCCGGTGAAGAAGGCTCCGGCCAAGAAAGCCCCGGTGACGAAGGCCGCGGCCAAGCAGACCGCGGCGGCCAAGGAGACCCCGGCCAAGAAGGCGCCGGCCAGAAAGGCCGCCGCGAAGAAGTCGTCGGCGAAGCTGGAGCTGGTGCGCTGAGGCCGTCCCGTTACGCCGGCTGAAGCACTGTCACCTGCGGCAGTGGTCGCTTGGGTGCGCGAAGTCGCACCTCCAGCAGTCCGGCGCGCCAGAGCACTGCGTACAGCTCGACCACCGGCACTGTCAGGAGTGCCCCTGTCACGTCGGCCAGAGGTTCTGCCAGGATGTCGCTACCCCGCATACCTGCAACGGTGAGGGCTGGAATCGGACGATCGGCAAACCCGCTGTTACCGCTGGGACAACTGTTGCCGAATTACTGTGTTTTAGGCGGTTCCAGCTTCGCCTCTCCTGCGTCGAGCCTCGCTAAACCGCCGGTTTTAGGCGGTTCCAGCTTCGCTAATCCGCCGGTTTCGGGCGGTTGGGCTTGGGTAAGCGCTATCGCCCTCGCCAGCCGGGCATAGCGCAGCTCCAGATCGCGGAATCGCATATAGGTGCTCAGCGTGGTGAACGCGAAAACCATGATCAGCACGTACAGCATCAGATCGGTGCCGCGGCGCACCCCGAGCCAGTTGGCCAACACGGTGGTGTCGTCGGGGCGCAGCACCGCATAGATACCGGCCACCACGAACACCAGGTAGCCGACCTTCACCCACGCCCGCGACTGGGCGGACCGACGCGACAGCAACAGGTAGATCAGCAGCATCAGCACCGCTGCGATGAGCAGAACCTTGATCCAGTTCATCGCGACATCCTCTTGCGCAGCAGCCCGTCGAACAGGATGTTGACGCCGTTGAGCAGCGGCTGCCCCTTCGACTTCGAGTAGTCGGTGTAGAGCACCTCGACCGGCTCTTCGCCCACCCGCCAGCGGTTCTCGGCAATCAGGGCAATGAACTCCCCGGCGTGGCTCATCCCGTTCATGGTGAGGTCGAGGCAATCGGCCACTCGGCGGTTGAACACCCGCAGGCCGTTGTGGGCGTCGGAGAGCCCAAGTCGGCGAATTCGCGGGTTGATCCATACCGCGGTCCGCAGCACCGCCCGTTTGAGCGGCGGCACCGTCGCGGCCGCTTTGGGTGCGGCGAACCGGGTGCCGATCACGATGTCGAGGTCGGCGGTGTCGAGATGGTCGATCATGCGCCTCAGGTCGGCCACCCGGTGCTGGCCGTCGGCGTCGAAGGTGGCGAACAGTCGTGCGCCGGGCTGGCGGCGGGCGAACTCGACGCCGGTCTGAATGGCCGCACCCTGACCGAGGTTGACCGGATGGCGCACCACGTAGGCGCCCGCGCGCCGCGCCGTGACGGCGGTGTCGTCAGTGCTTCCGTCGTCCACGCAGACCACGTAGTCGAAAACCGAACGGATCCCGGCGATCACGTCACCGATGACGGTCGCCTCGTTGAACGCCGGGACGATGATCCAGACATCGGGGTAGCGGGTATCGATGGTTTAGAAAATACACGCCTGCCCGGCTTACGAATCGGTGCGCAACGCGGCCAGATGCACGGCGATTCCCACCAGGGGACCGCACAGCAGGGCCACCACGGTTCTGGTCGGCAGGTCCAGCGGCAGCAGCAGGAGCAAGGTCGAGGCCACCGTGGCGCCCACCCAGCCCAGCGCGTAGGCGCGGTGCAGTGCCGCGGCCACCGTCGCCGCCCCGGTCAGCGTCAGCAGCGCGATTGCGGTGGCTGCCGTCGTCAGCCCGGCCAGCAGTAGCCCGTCGGCACGGTAATCCGCGCCGAACACCGTGCGCAGCAGCCAGGGCCCGAGCAGACCCGCGGCCACGGCGCCCAGCGCGCCCAGTGCGGCGACGGCCGCCGCCGGGGTGCGTAGCGCCCGCAGTCGGCGGCCCCGCTGGTCGACGAAGTGCGCGATCAGGTTGCCCTGCATGGCGGTCAGCGGCACCAGCAGCGGTGCCCGGGTCACCGTGACCGCCAGGATCACCACGCCGCCCGCGGCGCCCAATTCGCCGTAGGTGGCCTGCAGCAGCACCGGAAAACCCATCACCAGGACCGCGCTGGCTCCGGCTGCGGTGATCGAATGCGCCGCACCGCGCAGGAATCCCGCCGTGCTCACCGGAGTCAGCAGTCGCGCAGCGGAGCGGGCGGTGGGTGAGGCGGCCAGCAGCAGCAGCCAAGCCAGCGCGCCGGCCACGGTGGCCCACAAGAACCCGAGCAGGCCCCAGCCGATGACGAACGTCGCGGTGGCCACCGCCACCCGGATGCCCGCATCGGTCACCATCAGCGCGCCGTACTGCGTCCAGCGGTTGGCGCCGGCCAACATGCCGAGCAGCGTGGCGTGCACCGCGAAGTTGGCCAGCCCGAAGCACAGCAGGCCCACCGACAGCCAGCGTGCCTCGACGAACACGTGGCCGCTCCACAGCGGCGAGCTGGCAGCAACCACGCCGGCCGCCACCAGCCCGGTCAGCCCGGCAACCCGTAGCGGGCGGGTGTGTGGCGTGGAGGGGCGCTTGCGGGCCGAGTCTCCGGCAAACCGGACTTCCCGGGTGGTCTCCTGCAGCAGCCCGTTGGCGGCGCCGTTGACCAGGCCGAACGCGCCCCAGAAAACGCCGAACACCGAGAAACCTGCCGGATCCAGATCGCGTGCCGCCAGGTATAGCACCGCGTAGCCGCAGAGGGCGCTGAGCAGGGTTGCGGTGCCGACCCGCGCCATACTGGCTCGGGCGACGGGGCCCGTGGCCACCCCACGCGGGAACCCGGGGGATCCGGTACCACCGACATCGGTCACCACGGCGAAAATACTAAGCGGGTCGCAGGGTACGGTCGGTCAGCCCGCTGAACTGACTCGACGACCGGAGGCCCCCCGTTGGACCCGTCGCTGTTGGAATGGCTGGTGACATTCGCAGGCCTGGGCGCGGTGCTCGGTTTCGATCTGTTCCTGGTGGCCCGCCGCGTACACGAGCCGTCGATGCGCGAAGTCGCGATCCGGCTGTCGTGCTACATCGGGCTGGCGGTGGCGTTCGGCGTCTGGGTGTGGCATTTTCACGGCGCGAAATACGGCATGCAGTTCTACGCGGGCTGGTTGACCGAGTACAGCCTGTCGGTGGACAACCTGTTCGTGTTCGTGATCATCATGAACAGCTTCAACGTGCCCAAGAAGTACCGTCAGGAGGCGCTGTTCGTCGGCATCATTCTGGCGCTGTCGTTTCGGGCGGTGTTCATCGCGCTCGGCGGCGTCGCCGTGCAGCGATTGTCCTGGACATTCTACGTGTTCGGTGCGTTCATGGCCTACACCGCGATCAAACTGCTGCGTCATTCCGACCCCACCGGGGAAGGTGAGGGCGAGGGCGGCAACAACGCCGTGGTGAGGTTTGCGCGCACCCATTTCAACGCCACTGATCGCTGGGCCGGCGTGCGGTTCTTCGTCCGGGACAACGCCGGGGCGTGGGCCGTCACCCCGATGTTTCTGGTCGCGCTCGCGTTGGGCACCACCGATCTGGTGTTCGCGATGGACTCCATCCCGGCCATCTACGGGCTGACTCGCCAGCCCTACCTGGTGTTCACCGCCAACGTGTTCGCCCTGATGGGATTGCGGCAGTTGTTCTTCATCCTCGGCAAGCTGCTGAGCCGGCTGGTCTATCTGTCCCAGGGTCTGGCGGTGATCCTGGGCTTCATCGGGGTGCGGATGGTGTTGCACGCCCTGCGCACCAACGAGGTGTGGTTCATCAATTCCGGCCGTCCGCTCAATGTCCCGGAGATCCCGACCCCGGTCAGTCTGGGGGTCGTGGTGGGGGTATTGCTGCTGACGACGGGGGCCAGCTTGTACCGGACCCGCGGGGCTACTTCAGCGCAGTGAGAAGACCGGGAATGACGGCGCCGCGCCCCGTAGTTCGTCGTCGCTGGCATCCGGCGTCAGCCCCATCACGTATCCCTTGACCTGCCAGTACCACCGTTGCAGATAGCGGCGTAGCACCTCCGGTTTATCTTCGTCGGGCACCTCGATGACCTGAGCCGGGCGCGGCCGCCACCGCGGCCCGACCTCGATCTCGCCGGCGGCGCGCACATTGCGAACCCACTCGGTGTTGCCGCGCGGCGAGACCAGGTAGTCCACCCCGTCGACGGTCAGCAGATTGATCACGACACCGCGGCGCTTGCCGCTCTTGCGGCCGCGCACGGAGATCGCGCGGGTGCCGGCAATGCTGATGCCCGACTCGGCCAGCTTGCGGATCACCGTGTTGGCGAATCGGGCGGCGGCGTTGGGTCGGTCGTATCCGGCGGCCACGGGCTTCCCCTTGCTGACGATAGCGAGAGCAGCGCTCTCGTTTTGCTGATCGTGACATATTGGCGGGGCCAAAACAAGAGCAGCGCTCTCATATCTGTCAGACTGGTGCCGTGGGAAAGCGGCAGGAATCGCGGGAACGCATCGAGGCGCAGATCATCGAGGTCGGACGGCGTCATCTGCACACCCACGGGGCGGCCGGGCTGTCGCTGCGAGCGGTCGCTCGCGATGTGGGCATGGTGTCCTCGGCGGTCTACCGGTACGTGGGCAGCCGCGACGAGTTGATCACCCTGCTGCTGGTCGACGCCTACAACGACCTGGCCGATGCCGTCGGCCGGGCCCGCGCATCGGCCCCGTCGGTGCCGTGGCGCGAGGACATCGTGACGATCGCCCACGCGGTGCGGGACTGGGCGCTAACCCATCCGGCCGGGTGGGCGCTGCTGTACGGCAGCCCGGTTCCCGGCTATCACGCGCCGGCTGAACAGACCGTGGTTCCAGGCACCCGGGTTGTTGGAGCGCTCTTCGAAGCGATCGCGGCGGGCATCGCGGCCGGCGATATCGCGTCGGGGAAAAATGGTGCAGCGCAACCTCTGTCGGCGGATTTCGAACGACTCCGCGTCGAGTTCGGCTTCCCCGGCGACGATGCCGTCATCGCCAAATGCTTCCTGCTGTGGGCGGCTCTGGTTGGCGCGGTCAGCCTGGAGGTGTTCGGCGGGTATGGCGAGGACACCTTGTCGGCACCGGGGACGGTGTTCGACGTCCAGCTCACGCTACTGCTGGACGTGTTGGGGGTCAGTGACCGGAGGTCTTGAACCGCTCGATCGACCGGGTGATCTCGGCCTCGGCTTCGGCGCGGTCAACCCAGTCGGCGGCCTTGACGAACTTGCCCGGCTCCAGGTCCTTGTAGTGCACGAAGAAGTGCTTGATCGCATCCAGCTCGTAGGCGGGCACGTCGCTGATGTCCTGGATGTGGTCCCACCGGTGGTCACCGGCCGGCACACACAGCACCTTGGCGTCGCCGCCGGCTTCGTCGGTCATCTGGAACATCCCGACCGGACGTGCCTCGACCAGCACGCCGGGGAACACCGACTGCGGCAGCAGCACCATCGCGTCCAGCGGGTCGCCGTCCTCGCCGAGGGTGTCCTCGATGAAGCCGTAGTCGGTGGGGTAGCCCATCGGCGTGTACAGGTAGCGGTCGAGCTTGACCCGCCCGGTGGCGTGGTCGACCTCGTACTTGTTGCGCTGGCCCTTGGGGATTTCGATGGTCACGTCGAATTGCACCGGGTCAGTCTAGAGCGGCCCGGATTCACGCCCGGACTCCGCCCGTCCGGCACAATTGCGCCTGACAGGCAGGAGAGACATGCAACCCACTCGGTGGCGACACAGCAGCGCCCATCTGGGTATCGCGGCTGCGGTGCTGGCGTTGGCCGCCGCCGTGGTGGTCGTGGCGGTCGTTGTGCTTCCGGACGAATCCGGCGCAGGTGCGCGCGTCGTGTCGCCAGCACCGGTGGCGACCGCAAAACCCGGGGTGGTTCCGGTTTCCGACGACGCCCCGATGCCGGTGGGCAGTGCACTTGCCGCAGCCATGGCCCAGGCGTTGGCCGACCCGAACCTGGGCCGGCTCACCGGCCGCATCACCGATGCACTCACCGGCAAGGCGCTGTGGACCCAGCAGGAAGACCTGCCTATGCAGCCGGCGTCCACCAACAAGGTGCTCACCGCGGCGGCCGCCCTGTTGGCGCTGGATCAGGGCGCCCGGGTCACCACCCGGGTGACGGCGAGCGATCAGCCCGGGGTGGTGGTGTTGGTGGGTGGCGGCGACCCCACGTTGTCGACGGCCGAGGTCGGTCAGGACACCTGGTATCGCGAAGCCGCGCGCATCAGCGATCTGGCCGAGCAGGTGCGCCGTAGCGGGGTGAGCGTCACCGAGGTGCAGGTCGACACGTCGGCGTTCACCGGCCCGACCATGGCCCAGGGCTGGGACGCCGAGGACATCGAAGGCGGTGACATCGCCCCGATCGAGGCGGTGATGGTCGACGGCGGCCGCGTCCAGCCGACCACCGTCGAGTCCCGGCGATCGACGACACCGGCGCTGGACGCCGGAAAGGCACTGGCCGCGGAGTTGGGCGTCGACCCCGACAACGTGAGCATCGCGTCCTCGTCGGTGACCGGACGCGAGCTGGGCGCGGTCCGATCGGCGCCGCTGGTGGTCCGTCTGGGCGAGATGATGAACGCCTCGGACAACGTGATGGCCGAATCCATCGCCCGTGAGGTGGCCGCGGCGATGGGCCGGCCCCGCTCGTTTTCCGGAGCGGTCGACGCGGTGACCAACCGGCTGGCCACCGCCCACATCGCGGTCAGCGGAGCCAGCCTGCAGGACTCCAGCGGGTTGTCGGTCGACGACCGGCTGTCGGCCCGGACCCTCGATGCGGTGGTGCAGGCGGCCGCTGGGCCGGACCTGCCCGAGCTGCGCCCGCTGCTGGACATGCTGCCGGTCGCCGGCGGCAGCGGCACGCTGTCCGAGCGGTTTCTCAACCCCAAGATCGGGCGTGGCGCAGCCGGCTGGCTGCGGGCCAAGACCGGCTCGCTGACCCGCACCAATGCGCTGGCCGGCATCGTCACCGACCGCGACCAGCGGGTGCTGACGTTTGCGTTCATCTCCAACGACGCCGGTCCCACCGGGCGCACGGCGATCGACGCGCTGGCCGCGGTGCTGCGAACCTGCGGATGCGGATGAGCGAATCCGACGTCGGCAGCGCGGTGGACTTCGAGTTCGCCGCGACGGTCGGTGGCTGGCTGGCACGGCCCGCACCGCCGATGACCGACTACACCCGCCGCCAGGTCATCGAGGAATTGCACGCCAGTGCCCGCGCGGCAGAACCGCTGGTCCGAGAGGTCACCGGTCTCGGCGAGGACGGCCCGGTCCCCGACGCTCGCGTGGTCGACCGGCGGCAGTGGATCGCCGCGGCCGCCGAATCGATGCGGGTGATGATGGGCGCCTCGGAGCGGCCCGCCGGTTTCCTCACCAGCCGGCTGACCGGGGCGCAGGCCGGTGCGGTGTTGGCCTTCGTGTCGTCGGGCATCCTCGGGCAATACGACCCGTTCTGTGCGGGTGGTGGGGCGCTACTGCTGGTCTATCCCAACGTGGTGGCCATCGAGCGCCAGCTGCAGGTGACGCCGGCCGACTTCCGGCTGTGGGTCTGCCTGCACGAGGTGACGCACCGCGTGCAGTTCAGCGTCAACCCGTGGCTGGCCGGCTACATGTCGGATGCGCTGGCGGTACTGACCGGCGACAGCAGCCCGGACCTCACCCAGGTGGTGGGCCGGTTGGCCGACTATCTGCGGGGCCGCCAGAACGACGACGAGTCGCCGGGACCGTCGGGGATCCTGGGCCTGGTGCGGGCGGTGCAGTCCGAGGAGCAGCGCACCGCGCTGGACCAGTTGCTGATGCTGGGCACGCTGCTCGAAGGCCACGCCGACCACGTGATGGACGCGGTCGGGCCGCTGGCGGTGCCATCGGTGGCGACCATTCGGAACCGCTTCGAGGAACGCCGTCAGCGCAGCCAGCCGCCGTTGCAGCGGCTGTTGCGGGCGCTGCTTGGCCTCGACGCCAAGATGAGCCAGTACACCCGCGGCAAGGCCTTCGTCGACGCCGTGGTCGGTCGCGTCGGCATGGACCGGTTCAACGTGGTGTGGTCGGGTCCGCAGACTCTGCCGCTGCCCGCCGAGATCGAAGAGCCCCAGCGGTGGATCGACCGGGTGCTGTAGCCGCGCTGCGCGCCGCGCTGGGGGCGTTCGCCGAGCAGTTTCTGCCGCAGAGGGGACGCTGGGCGGTCGCGTTGTCCGGTGGACCGGATTCGTTGGCGCTGACCGCCGTCGCCGCCGCGATGCGGCCCACCACCGCGCTGATCGTCGACCATGGCCTGCAAGCCGGTTCGGCCCAGGTGGCCAAGACTGCGTACCGTCAGGCGCTCGACCTGGGATGCGTTGATGCGCAGGTCATTCCGGTGACCGTGGGGGTCGCGGGAGGTCCGGAGGCGGCGGCGCGGACGGCCCGTTACGCCGCGCTGGCCGAAGCCCGCGGCCGGGATCCCGTACTGCTCGGACACACCCTCGACGATCAGGCCGAGACAGTGCTACTCGGGCTGGGCCGCGGTTCGGGCGCCCGGTCGATGGCCGGGATGCGGCCATACGACCCACCGTGGTGCCGGCCGCTGCTGGGGGTGCGGCGCGCCCAGACCGCACAAGCCTGCACCGAACTGGGGCTGACGCCGTGGCTCGACCCGCACAACAGCGACGGTCGCTTCACCCGGGTGCGGCTGCGGGCCGAAGTGCTGCCGCTGTTGGAAGATGTGCTGGGCGGCGGGGTGGCCGAAGCGCTGGCCCGCACCGCGATCGCGCTGCGAGAGAACACCGAGCTCATCGATGGCTTGGCCGAGCAGGCGCTGTCCGGCGCCACCACGGGCGCCGCGTTGGACGCTGCCGCGCTGGCGACCTTGGCGGGCCCGGTGCGGCTGGCGGTGATCCGGCGCTGGCTGATCGACGGAGGCGGACGCGGCCTGACCGATCTGCAGATCCGCGCGGTGGACCGGCTGGTGACGGCCTGGCGCGGCCAGGGGGGAGTGGCGATCGGATCGGACCTGCGGGGACAGCGGCTGTTCGCGGTTCGCGGGGACGGGCTGCTGCGGCTGCGCAGCGAGCCGGTCTGAGCCACGGGGTGGGAGTTTCCGTCGCTGCAGTTGGTTGTCGAACTCCTGCCATGGCACGCTGTGCTGGTGGCTGCGATCTTGCCGGGGGGAAAACCCGAGTTGTACGCGGGTGACATCAAATCGGTGTTGCTGACCGAGGAGCAGATCCGGACCCGCACTGCCGAACTCGCTGCGCGGATCGCCGCCGACTACGCCGAGGGCAGCGCCGAGAGCGGCGACCTGCTGCTGATCACCGTGCTCAAGGGCGCGGTGCTGTTCGTCACCGATCTTGCCCGGGCGATTCCGCTGCCCACGCAGTTCGAGTTCATGGCGGTCAGCTCCTATGGTTCGTCGACGTCGTCGTCGGGGGTGGTGCGCATCCTCAAGGACCTCGACCGTGACATCAGCGACCGCGACGTGTTGATCGTCGAGGACGTCGTCGACTCCGGACTGACCCTGTCGTGGCTGCTGCGCAATCTGGCCACCCGCCGGCCCCGGTCCCTTCGGGTGTGCACCCTGCTGCGCAAACCCGACGCGCTGGGCGCCGGCGTCGACATCGCCTACGTGGGCTTCGACATCCCGAACGACTTCGTGGTCGGTTACGGCCTGGACTACGCCGAGCGCTACCGGGACCTGCCCTACATCGGCACCCTGGACCCGCGGGTTTATCAGGGCTGAGCCCCGCTAGCAGGGCGGCAACGGATTTTCAGATCTGGTGCATCGCCGGTTTGCGCCGGCCCCGCGATAGGAATCGAGTCAGGCTCGCGATTCGCCCGATGGTGCCGCCGGCGATCTGCACATCCTCCGCGGTGCGAGCTCGCTCCGATCGCAGCTCGCCGTGGTAACCGGCATCCGTTATGGCGCCGCATAATGCTGCGACAGCCACGGTGGCGTCGGCGTCGATGGTGGCTGTCGCGGTCGGGAAGTCCACCGAGGCCCGAACTCCGTTGATCGAGTTCAGTTTCAGCTCGATATGCGCCGAGCACATGCGGCAGGTCATTCCGGTTACGTCGAGTTCGATCCGTCGAATGTCGGACAAGGCTTCTCCTTCGTCAGGTCCTCTGGGAGTGGTCGTGGGGCAGGGCCGTCCGGTTCCGCGAACATCCGTGACTCACCAATTCGGGCAGCGACGAAGCGGTGGCAGTCAACGCGGTGACACTGTCGACCTCTATGCCGACAGTCGGGTAGCGCGCCAGGTACTGCGCGTAGGACTGATCGCCCAGGCGTGTTCCGAGCGTGAGCCAGGCGTCGATGACAGCCCAGCGACGCGGGTTCTGTCGTGCCCAGTCACTGTCATCCAGCTGGCTCTTCCACTCGTCGGCATCTCTTTGACGGTTGCCGAACCGAGAGAGGAACGCCGAATACTCCACGGGCGTGCCCCGCAGCACGGTGATGGTGCGGCCTAGGGAAGTCGAGAGCGTGCCCAGGATGGCAGCCGCTGCCGAGCGGCCAACGGTGACTTCCTCGGTCAACGACACGGCCGGGTGAGCACCCAGCGCCGCACATGCATCCGCCAATGCGACCAGAATGTCGGCGGACGTACGCAGTTGATGCGGTTCTCCCAGCACCCGCGGCAGCCGCACCAGGGTGAAGTCCAGATTCGGCGCACTGCGCGCGACGATCAGCTCAGCCAGCGCCTTGGACGCCGCGTAGGGATAGGGGGCGGCGCGCGGATCGACGACCTGCGGTGCAGCGTTTTGCGCGTTCACCACCGAGGTCGACAGATGCACCAGCCCGGCGCCGTGAGCCGCGCAGGCCGCAACGATGTCTGCTACCGCCGCCACATTGGCAGGTCGCAACTCGCGATATGGCACCACCACGTTGGTGTTACCGATGGCATTCACCACGGTCGCAGCTGAAGTGGTGCGTATCAGATCGGAAATTCCTTCTGGGGCAATGCGTTTGATGCGAACGCCCTCGATGCCGGCCAGTGAGCGCCAAGGGGCGGCGTCCGGCAGGTTCGATGTGGTTGCCAGGATCAGCTCGGAGGCGAATCCATCGGCGCGCAGCTCGCCTATGGCGCTAGCGAATCCGGTGCCGAGAATTCCGGAGGCGCCCAGCACCAGAACGGCACCAGTCTCGCTGGCCAGGGGGCCGGGTATTACAGCAGGCGGAGGCGCGGTCAGGCGGGTGAGATCGTCGTCGATCTCGGCGGCAGTGGCCTCGTCCAACCCGATACCGTCGGTGTACTCGAGCAGACGGCTCGCGTTGTCGGCGCTGATCACGTCCAGCAGGGACAGGTGCCACCCGAGGTAGCGGCGGGTGGCAGGCAGGATGCGGATCAAGTCCAGGGAACCGATGCCTTCAGCAAGTAACGAAGAATGAGGCTGAAGTTCGCGGTCGAGGCACCGACTCCAAAGTTCGGCCAGGCCGGCCGCTTGACCTCCTGCGTTTCCGGTGCTTTCGAGTCGGATCCTGGGCAGTCGGTCGACGTCGACTTTGCCGCCGGGCTTGCGTGGGATCTCGGCGACCCCCGACACCACGAATCCGGGTACTCGGGCGGCCAGCAGGATGCTTCGAATGCGTTCCCGAGCCTCAATATCCTGTGCTCCGTCACGGGTGAGCAGAGTCTGAAACCACACTCCGAGCCGGGTCTCCTCGGGCTCGACGGCGACATCGCAGACCGCGGGGTCCTCGGCGATAAGTCGGGTGATCTCGGCGATGTCGACCCGCCGTCCGGCGAGCTTCACGACGGCATCCCTGCGGCCAGCGAACACCAGAAATCCCTGACGGTCCCAGGTGACGCGGTCGGCAGTGGCGAACGCGCGGCGTCGGGTGCCGTCGGCGTCGACCACGGTGCCGAAGGCGCCGGACCTGCCCAGATAGCCGGTCGAAACCATATCTCCGACAACGATGATCTCACCGAAGGCGACGAAAACCGTCTTCGAAACTATCGGGCGACCCACCCGCGGCCGGGTGTCCGATCCGATGACGGATCCCTGCCCACTCAGCGGCAGGTAGGTCACCACCACGGTGGCCTCGGTCGGGCCGTAACTGGAAATCAAAGCGATATGCGAAACTTCAACGGCTGCAAGCCACTTTTCGAGTGAACGCCGGCGAACAGCTTCGCCGCCGATCACAATCTGGCGCAACCCGGATGCTGCCAGAATCTCGAGAATCTCCGGCTCCTCGCAGCACAGATGCCAGACCGCGGTGGGCAGGTCGAGGATGGTGGGCCGGTGTCGCTCGAAGTCGTCGCCCAGCTGCAGCAGATTGCCGGTTCGTACGGCTGATGACCGAATCAGATCAGCGCCGCACTGGGCGGCGCCGAAGATCTCCTCGACACTGATATCCGACGTCAACGGCGCGCACTGCAAGACGGTATCGCTCGACTGCCAACCGTAGGCGCCGCGATGTCCTTGGCAGAAGAGCGCAAGCGCCCCATGGGATATCGGGACCAACTTGGGAACCCCAGTGGAGCCCGAGGTAGGCATGACGTACGCGATCCTGTTCGCCAACATGGCGTCGTTGCGGACCCGACGGAGGCGGTCGTCGACTATCGCCGGATCTGGCGCAGGCGCGGCCGCGGCCACGTCGATGACCCGCGACGAGACTTCGCCTTGCGTTGCGATCGCGTTGGCGCGCTCGGTGAGATCGTCTGCGATGTCGCAAACGCTGTACCCACAGCCGGCCAAGTGACAGGCAAACAAGAGGTCCAGGGTCTTGTCGGTGTGGTCGTCGGCGAGAACCAGCACCTCACCCGGCTCGACGCCGTTGGTGACCAACCAGCTGACCCATGCGTCGACGTAACGGCGGCGTCGGCGCAAACTGCCGACGTCGGCGGCCGTGTCCAGAAACCAAGCCGATGGGGTCTCGGCGTTAGGCCCGGCTGCGCTCCCGGAAGGCAGGCAGCTGCCGTCGGAACAGACCTCGAGCCAGGCGCCGACGCTCATCGCGACCGGTCGATCCCAGCCTGTCGGGAACCGTCGCAGTGCCTCGGCGATCAGGTTTGCGGTTCCCGTGGATTCGCCACGGGTTTGCGGGGGGCCGCCATCCCAGATTGACAGGCTCAGTGTTCGGCCCAGGTCGTCGTGCACGACGGCTACGGTGGGGCACTCGATCGGCCCGATGTCCGTTGTCGACGGCAGGCCGTTCAGGAACGGACGCAGTTCGGGTGCACAGGGCTGCTGTAGGTAGTTGAGCGCTACCGCCTCCATCTGGGGCGCACGGTTGGTCGTCAGATATATCCGGCGATAAAGCTCTTCGCGAAACCAGCGGCGACGCACTCCCTTCACATAGCCGCGGTCTAAGGCGCTGACGAGGTCTCGCACTGAGGCGAACGCCGGAAATCGCACCGACTGGGCGACCGAATTGACCAGGCAGGTAGCCACATCAAGGGCCGGTTCGCCGAATCGATTGTCAACTGCGTGCACCACCATGGCGTCGGCGCTGTGTCGACGGCTCGCATCGACCGCGGCAACTGCTGCCGTCACCAGTATGTGCAGCGGGATCTGCTGTTGTTCGGCCAGCGTTGCTATCGCGTCGTATCGGGTCCCGGTGATCTGTATCGATTCACGCAGCGATCCTCGCCGCGCGCTTCCTGAGGCGGACGGTGACTGCGGTTGGCCGCCGATGTTGATCTCAGCGGTGAGTTCACGCTGGATCGATTCGGTCAGCCGATCGTGTGCTGCGCGCACCTTCTCAGCCTCCCGGCGATGAGCCTCGGCGAGCCGGTCCAGTCCGGCTGCGATGTCGGGCATTTCACCGGGTCCATCCGACAAGAGCCGGCCCAGATCGGCTTCGATCAGTCCGGTTGCGCCGCCGTCGAGCAGAATGTGATGGGCGTGCACCTCCAGCCCGATGACTTCGCCGCTCGCGCCGGTATGCACGGTGTGGCGCACCAGCGGCCGATCGAGGATGCCCGAATCCCACTCGTGGACCAACGGATCCACTTCAGGACCGGAAATCCGTACCAGCTCGTCCACTGCGAGCCGTGGCACCAGGTCCGGGTACTCCGACTCGGTCTCCTCCAGTACGCATAGCTGCACTGGGTTGTTGCGGACGCAGGCCTGCAGCGCGAGAAGAAATTCTCGAAGCGGCAGTGGACGCAACCGGTAGCTGCGACCGATCAGATACAGCGTGGGGTCCCCATCCTGCAGTACCCCCCGGTAGATGTTCTGCTGGGAGACGGACAGTGGAATGCGCCGCGCACGCGCCGAGTCAGGTATGCCCACCGGAATCTCCCAATTCGGTGACCCAGGCGGCGATCGAAAGATCGCGCGCCAAGCGAGCCGGAAGTTCGGACTCGCGGTCCACCCCGAGTCGTTTCATCAGCAGAACGAAGCGCACCGAATCCAATCCGAGGTCGCGTAGGTCGGTGGCGTCACCGTCGAGGAAGTCGCTCTCGTCGATGTAAAGCACGTCGCAGACCGCAGCCAGAATCCGCTGCCGTATAGGCTCACTCACGTTCGCGTGCATCGATCGCCGCGGCCAGCGACGTGCGCATGACCTTGCCTGATTGGGTTCTCGGAATGCTGGTGACCAAGACGATCGTCGACGGGCGGGCAGCAGATTCCACCTCGCTGCGGTATCGGGCCGCGATCGACTGCTTAAGGGCGCGGGCGCCTGCCTCGTCCAGATTCTCCGCGGCGACCACCGCCAGCCCCACCAGCGCACCGAATTCCGGATCGGGAATCTCGTAGCAAGCGGCGTCGCGGACACCGCTGACCGACTCCGCGACCCGGTCGACCTCATCGGGAGCCACGTTGACGCCGCCGCAGATGATCATCTCCGACGCTCGTCCGCGGATATAGAACAGACCGTCGCTGCCTGCGTCGAGCAGGTCGCCCGTGTTGACCCACCGGTCGCGCAGCGTTTCAGCGGTGCGGTCGGGGTTGTTCCAGTATCCGAGCATGTTTGCCGGCGATCTGATCCACAGGGTGCCCGACGAAGCCGAAGGCCCCGTTGGCCCACTGCCGTCGCCGTCGAGATGAACCTCTACGCCCGGATACGGCCTGCCGACAGCACCCGCCTCGATGGCGTCGATCGAACCCGGCCCGGTGGGAAGGCACAGTGCGGTGCAACCGGTTTCACTCAGGCCATAGACCTGTGCGGTCCGCACTCCGGCAGCCTCGACGAAATGTACGTCCGATGCGATAGCCCTGGATCCGCCGTAGCCCAGGAAGCGCAGCGAGGCCGGTACCGGTGCTCCGGTCGCCTTCAATTCGGCCACCAGGCGTGACAGCAGCGTGGGGACCAGACAAACCGTGGCGACGTCATTGACCGAGAGGATCTCCAGCAACGACGCGCCGGTCTCGCCGCCGGTGACACATGACACGCCCTGCATCAGGCAGTTCAGGATCCACCACAGCCCACCGATATGCGTTGCCGGCAACGGCGAATACGCCGTCTCGCCGGCCACCCAGTCGATCCACGTCAAGCCCTCCGCTCGCAGAATGTCGGCAACGGCGTAGAAAGTTCGGTTGGCCAACAACACAGCCTTGGGTTCACCCGTGGTTCCGCTGGTGAAGATCATCGCTACGGGATCATCGGCGGCTCCGCTCGGATGACCCAGGCTCCCCGGCGGGTTGCGAAAAGCCTGGCGGTCGGCGACCGACAGTGTCGGGATCGCTGCCAGGCGGTCCGGTAGGCCCGCGGTAGGCA
This sequence comes from Mycolicibacter virginiensis, assembly GCF_022374935.2. Lineage (NCBI taxonomy): Bacteria > Bacillati > Actinomycetota > Actinomycetes > Mycobacteriales > Mycobacteriaceae > Mycobacterium > Mycobacterium virginiense. The sequence goes on along the minus strand of NZ_CP092430.2, from coordinate 4,393,051 downwards.
TCCTGGTACCGACCGTGCGCAGCATTGCGGAGGGATCGGTCAGCTGGGCGAACCGATCGATGGTGGCCACCGGCAGGTCGCCGTCGACGAGAACGGCAATGGCACCGAGTCGGGCGCACGCCAGGACCGCGAGGTAGGTCTGTGGCCCGTTGTCGGAGACGACCAGCACTCGCGATCCCCGCGACACCCCTTGCTGGTGCAGTGCACCGGCCAGCCTGTCCCACTCCGCGGCCAGATCGCGGTAGCTCACCAAACCGGTTCCATCGCAACGGCGCAACGCGATCGCGTCGGGCCGTTGGCGAACGTGTTCGAGAATGCGCTCCAGCATGCTGGAGGGGGCTTGCGTCCTCATGTCAGCGGGCTTGTTCTGGCTGGCATCCGGGGATGTTCAGGGCAGCTAGCTCAAACTCGCCATACGCCGAGCCGCCGTGCTCATCCCAGAACTCAATGGCGCATGGCACGCGCAGATACCGCACCGTGCGTTCGACGATCTCCAGGTTGTGGCAGTGCAGCCGCGCCTGGAACTTGGTGGCATCAATCGGTCTTCTGAACCGTGACGACGACGTTCTGATGTACATGCTGGAGAGCTGGTGCTTGCAGTAGTCGTCGAATGTCCAACCATGGAACGCGGGGATCACGCCGTCGGCGATGGCGGGCGCGAAAGCAGAGTAGGCGAGCTGATTGAAGCACAGCACCAATTCGACTGCATTGAAATGGCCGGTGCTGCGGATATAGGCGGATTCGGCGATCGAGAAACTTCCTTGAGCCAACACCGAATCGGTGTCAGCTTGGGCTTCGGCATCGATCAGATACCGGCACCCCTTGTAGGCGTAAGGCTCCAGCACCTTGGACAATAGGTTCTCGGAGATCGGGGTCGCGTCGGTCAAGGCTGGGGGCGTCGAACCGGTGGCGCTCATGCCGGGTATCCCGGGGTCTTGAGCCCGTCGAGCATTGTCAGCCGATAGGTCGTCAAGGTGCCCGCGGAACTGCCGTGTTTGGCTCGATGCATCAGAACTCGGTTGTCCCACAAGATGATGTCTCCTACCTCGTAGTGTTGGGTATGAATGAAGGGGTGTGTGAACGCGGGATCAAGTTGCCCGGTTGCGGCCATCAGCTCTTGGAGCACCGACGGTTCGAGCGCTCGGGATTCCTGGTCCTCAATCTTGGTGGTCCCCGACGCGCAGATGTAGAGAATCTCTTCGCCCGTCTTCGGGTGCCGGATCACGGTCGGCCATTTGATGGGCGGCGTGGTCCGGGTAATTTCGTCCCACACTTCCCCGATCGGTCGATAGACATCGTCGGGACGGATTTTGATGTGCCGCCGTGGATCATGGGTGCTCCATGTTCCGCGGGCAGCGTCCTGTAGGGCGGTTGGTACCGACGCCCAGGCTTGGTTGAGGTCGATGAAATAGGTACCGCGGTCAGGTCCGGGAACGTTCAGGGGTAACACCATTGAGAACGCGAACGGCTCCGGCATGAACATGTAGTCGATGTGCCAGAACGCGCCGGTTCGCGGAACGCCTTGGTGTTCTTCGGTGGAGGATACGAAGATCTCCGGAAATTCGTGATGGTGGTACATGGATTCGTAATAGGGCACGATGTCGCCGATGATTCTGCCGAGCTGGAGGTACTGCTCCGGCGAGGGGTGAACGCCTTTGATGATGACGAGCTTGTTGGCGTATACGATCTCGCGAATTTCGTCGCGGGTGATGTTGCTCAGATCATTGGGGTCCACCCCGGTGATCTGCGCTCCAAGGCCGGTGCCTGTGACGGTCAGCGTCATCCGATCTGGCTTTTCTTGCTCATTCTTCTTTTCCGTCCTTCATCGGTTGTGTCAGTTGCTCTACCTGGTCGGAGGCGCACCAGCTGGTGGGCAACATTGGTACTTGCCGGATTTCGTCAGCGCGCCCAGTGAGTCCAGAGGCGCGGGTAGAGGCGACTACTGCTGCGATGGCCTCGGGGTGAGCGGTGGGCCCGGCATCAGAGTTCGCGGCCGTGACCGGGCCATCGCCGGCCTGGAGAAATTCGTAACGATTGCCGTGCATACGAATCCGGCCGGTGCTACGTCGGCTGCGTCGGCTGCGGGCATCGGTGGAGACGGTCCGCGGAGCGGTCGCACGGCTGGTGGCCGCAGCGCTGTTGGAGGCCGCCATGTCGTCTTTGGGTCCGGTCTCGACGCCGGGTGGTCCCCAGCCGGCGACCACATAGTGGATCAGCGCGGCAACGCCGTCGGCGCTCGGGACGACGACGGGTGCGTTCGGTCCCGGTGCACCGGCGGTGCCGCCCAGACCGGTGGAGGAGCCGGCCGCAGCGGGCGGGGCCACCATCGCCGCAACGGGAATGTCTACGCGTGCGCCACCGGCTCGCGGTGCGAGCATGTCCGGTCCCTGATCAGCGGGGATCTGTTGGCCGTTCAGCAGCGGTAGCAACTTCAAGGCGCTGAGCGCGCTGAGCGCGGGAGCGAAGAACGGCAAGAGCAACAGGCCATATGACGCGTAGTAGGGGTACCACAACACGTCGTAGGCCACCAACGCGACGGCCGCCAGGAAGGTGGCGATCGCCGGGTTGAAGCCGAGGTTTTGGAAGAAGTCCTCGAAGATGCGCAGCAGTTCTTCGACATTGCCAGCGTTGTTGAGAAGTTCAGTGATGAGGTGTGCCAGGTCCTGCAGCCAATTGCCGTCTGTAACGCCCTCGGGGGAGGTGGCCGCCGCGGGGTTGGCGACGATGGGTGGCGCGGGGCGGATCTGGGGGGTCGCTGCCACGGCCGCGGTGGCAGTGCCCTGATATACGGACATGGTCTCGGCGGCCTGCACCCACATTCGCGTGTAGTCGGCCTCGTTGGCCGCGATCGGGACGGTGTTCACGCCGAAGAAGTTCGTGGCGAGCAGCGCCGCGTGAACCGCGTGGTTGGCGGCCAGTTCTTCGAGACTGGGCATTGAGGCCAGCGCGGCGCTATATGCGGAGGCGGCCGTCTGGTGTTGTGCGGCAGTCGTGGCACTGTCGTCGGCCGCTTGCTCCAGCCAGGTCAGATAAGGCGTGTGCGCGGACAGATAGGCCGTTGCGCTGGGGCCCTGCCAGTGGCCGGTCTGCACCCCGCCAAGTACCTGGGTCAATTCAGCGGCGGTGTCGTCGTAGATGACGCTGAGCTGCTGCCATTGTTCGGCGGCTGCCAACAGAGGTCCCGGCCCTGGGCCAGCGGCGAGCATGGCGGAGTGCGCCTCGGGAGGCATTGCCATCCAGATCGGGGCGGTCAGGATGGCACCTCCTCTGATGTCGTGGATTACGCGGAACGCAAGGCGCGGGCCGATTCCCGCCAACGAGGTGGTCGGAGACGTGAATCAAAAAGTTCCGGTCGACTGCGGTTAGATTTCTCGCAGCGACTCGCGGGGGCTCGGCGGGTACGGTCTGAAGGCGTGCCAGTCATTGACGCCCGTCATCTCGATGGGATATCGGAGACCGCGCTGCTCACGTTGTATCAGCGGGCTGCCGAGGCGAAGCGTCCGGACGGGCTGATCGTTGACCCGATGGCGATCGAGTTGCTCAACAGCCTTGAGTACGACTACGCCGATTTCGGCAGGACTCACCAGGCCACCGCGATGCGGGCGTTGGTGTTCGACCAGGCCACCCGTGGATACTTAGCGGTGCATCCGCGTGCCACCGTGGTCGCCCTTGCCGAGGGTTTGCAGACCAGCTTCTGGCGGGTTGATAACGGTCAGTTACGTTGGCTTTCGGTGGATTTGGAACCTATTGTTCGACTGCGACAGCAGCTGTTGCCGGAATCTAGCCGGCTGCGGTACTGTGCCCAGTCGGCGCTCGACTACTCCTGGATGGACGAGGTTGGCGAATCCGCTGAGGTGTTGATCACAGCCGAAGGGCTACTGCAGTACCTGGACCGCGCGGCGGTGTTCGAGCTGTTCGCCGCCTGCGCCCGGAGGTTTCCCGGCGGGCGGATGATCTTCGACAGTGTCCCGAGATTGTTGAGTGCCTACTCACGCTCACGCCGTGGCTTCAAGCTCAGCGACAACTACACGGCGCCACCAATGCCGTTCTGGTTCACTGCGAATGACTACGACCAACTGCGTGCGGTGCCCGGGGTCAGGGCCGTCTCTGAACTCGGCATGCCGCGCGGACGGGGCAGGGTGCTTGGCGCGGCGCTTCCGCTGATCTACGGCGTGCGTGGTCTGGCGAGGTTTCGTGCGCCGACCACTCTGGTCGAGTTCGGCCGGCCCTGAAAATTAGATGTACGTCACTTCAGAATCTCTTCTGAAGCAGGAACCAACCTCATCTGCCGCGCGACAAACTAGGCATGACACCGTCTCGTGACTCTCACTACCTTGTACCCCGCATCGACTTCCGTGGCCTCATGGCCGGAGGAACTGCCCTGGCCGTTTCCGGATTGATCGCGGTAAACCCAGTGATGCCAGCGCTTCCCGTCTCAGCGCCGCCGTCCGTGCAACTGACCGCGTCGCTCGACCTGTTCGGGCCATGGGTTGACGTTTTCAACACCACGCTGGCCAACGCCACTGAGGTCTTCGACGCAATCAAGGAAGCTGACTTCGGGTTCCCAAGTTCTCTGCAAGAGGCTTTTGCCGCGGTGACCTTCCTCGGTGTCGACGTCGCTACCCCCGAGGGCTCGGAACTGGCGGCACAAACTCTGGACTGGAGCCATCTTTGGGGTCTGCAGTACCTGGCCGGAATGGACATGGGCATGGGGGTCGTGCCGGTAGAAGCCGCTGAGCCCGCGGCCACAATCCTGACGCTCTTGTCGTCACCGTTGAGCGGTGTGCTGATGGGACTGGTCGGCCCGCTGGTCAGTCCCGGAGTGGAGCTGATCAACAGTGTCGGGTCGATCGTCGACAGCCTTGGCGGCGGAGACTTTGAGGCCGCGGTGCAAGAGCTGCTGGCCACCCCCGCGAACATGGTCGGCGCGTTCTTCAACGGGGCCACCCTGAACCTTGATGCGTTGGTGCCGATGTTGAACGACGCTCTGCAGGTCCCGGAAGGCAATGCGGTCCTCGGGGCCAGCTTCGATTTCGGCGGTCTTTTCACACCCGGAACAACAGATTCCGGCAGCATCGGTGGTTCGATCTACAACTCGCTCGGTCTCGACCTGCAGATGGTGGGGATGGGAATGCCGTACTCGGCCCCGGGCGAGGGCGTTGGTCTCATCGCGTCGTTGGTCAGCCTTGTCGAAATGTTTGCGGGCGGGATGAGTTGACGAACGGAGTGTTCGTCAGGTGAGCGACGGAGGCGGGCGCCCTCAGCATCATTGGGACGCCCGCCTCTGGCTCCCTTTCAATTCGGGATCATCGCCGAGCGGTCGGAGGTGTACTCGCCGAAGACTTTGCCGATTCGCTTCATCGCGGTGACCGATGATTGGGACGGCGAGTCGCCGAATCCATGTGGCGACGGCGGAGCGTTCTGCCTGGGGAAGCGGCACCGGTGCAGGCGAGGCGATCCCACCCCGGACCAACGGGTCCCGTTAGAAGGGCGGTGGGTCGTCGTCTGCGGCGGGGGCGAGTTTGGGGAACCAGACGGCGTCGAATGCGGCGTGTCGGGCTTGGCGGGCTTTGCGGTTCTGGTTGCGTTCGATAGCGATACGGGCCGCGCGGTGTTGGGCGCGGGTACGCCGTCGGCGGGGCATCATCGCGGTCCGGTCCCCACAGCGGTCATCGACACGTGGCTTGGGTGCTGGCAACTCCCCGGTGGGTGCGCACAAGTGCGGGAACAGCCACGAACTGCGGGGGTGTCAGATGGTCTGTGTAGGTCCGGGAAGCGGAAGGATCTCAGGACGTGACGACAGACAGGGATGTGGACTCGCAGTTGGTTGAGGCTGGCTCCACGGTGGAGATGGCCGAGGCGCTTCGGGCCTCGGGCACGGTGGATGAGCTGCTGGCTCAGATCGATACCGGACAGGTTGCGCTGACCGGTGAGGGCGGCTTGTTGCCCGGCTTGATCAAGCTCGCCTTGGAGCGGGGTTTGGCGGCCGAGCTGACTGATCACCTGGGCTATGAGAAGGGTGATCCGGTCGGCCGGGAGCTGCCCAATGCCCGTAACGGCGCGTCACCCAAGACGGTGCTAACTGAGGCGGGCCCGGTGCCTTTGGATGTGCCTCGGGACCGGGACGGTTCGTTCACCCCGCGGCTGGTGCCCAAGGGCCAACGCCGCATCGGGGGCCTCGATGACATGATCATCTCCCTGTATGCCGGTGGAATGACATTGCGAGACATCCAATTTCACCTGGCCTCCACGATCGGCGCCGAGGTCTCCCATGAGACGATCTCCAAGATCGTCGACGAGATCTCCGATGAGGTTTTGAGCTGGCAGCGCCGGCCGCTGGAGTCGCTGTACCCGGTGATCTACCTCGACGCGATGATCGTGAAGGTCAAAGACGGCGGCCATACCCGCAACAAGGCCGCTCACATCGCCGTAGGCGTCGATATGGCCGGGATCAAGCATGTTCTGGGCATCTGGGTCCAGAACAACGAAGGAGCGGCGTTCTGGGCGTCGGTGTGTGCTGACCTGGCTAACCGCGGGATCAAGGACGTGCTGATCGTCTGCTGCGACGGGTTGACCGGGTTCCCCGAGGCGATCGCGGCCACCTGGTCACAGGCCACCGTGCAGACGTGTGTGGTGCACTTAATCCGCAACGCGCTGCGATTCGTGTCCTACAGCGACCGCAAGGCCGTAGCCAACGCCCTCAAACCCGTGTACACCGCGGTCGACGCCGACGCTGCCCGCGCCGAGCTTGATGCCTTCGGGGCATCGGAATTGGGCTCCAAGAACCCGACGGTGACCAGGGTCTTCGATCGGGCCTGGGAGCAGTTCATTCCGTTCCTGGCATTCCCACCTGAGCTGCGGCGGGTGATCTACACGACGAACTCGATCGAGTCGCTGAACTACCAGATGCGCAAAGTCATCAAGACTCGCGGCCAGTTCCCCAACGACGCCGCCGTGGTGAAGTTGCTCTGGTTGGCGATCTGCAACATCGAGGACAAACGGGCCGCTGATCGGGCCAAGGAACGCGGCCAGAAACGTTGCCGAACAGCCCCCGGACGGCTCGTGGAAGGACAGGTGGTCACCAACTGGAAGAAGGCCCTCGAACAGCTCACGCTGGTCTACCCAGATCGCATCGATCCGTATCTGTAAGCACCACAACCGAACTATTCAGGCAGACGACTTACACAGAAAACTTGACACGCTCGAACTGCCCGGGGTGCTGACGTACGTGCACCCCGCCGGCGAAGTCAGGATCACCGTGCCATCAGGCAGCTGCTGATCCCGCCACCCCCAAAACGTCTTCACCAAATGATGGGTACGGCAATAACATTTGAGATTCGACGCATGCGTGGGCCCACCGTCACCGTAGGCAATCGTATGGTCCAGATCGCAGTCGAGCGCCGGGCAGTCACAACCGGGCCAGCGACAAGTCATATCCCGGCACCGCACAAAATCAGCCAACGCCTTCGACGGCACATAACCGGGCTCCGGTGGAGCATCGCCGGGATGCACCAACGACACCAACCGGGCCGACCGGGCGAGCTCGGCGATCAACTCCGGCGGGATCAGCCCATCGGCCCCGACCAACGAACCCGGTGCATCCCCAGTCCCGTCGACGGTGGCCTGCCCGGCGATCACATGAATCAGCACCGGCGAGGCCCCGGGACGGGAACCCGCCGCACAATCCGGGCGCCCGCAACGGCAACCCAGCCGATCGGCGCGGGCCGCCAACGCCCCCATCGCATCGGCGCGCCGCTGAACACGCGTGCGGGGATCGTGCTCACACACCGTGGCCGCCAACGCATCCAAGGCCTTGTCCAGGGCACGGGCATCGGTGGTGAACAGGCTGCCATAGATCTCGGTGATCCCGCCCTCCTGATCACTGAAGCCGACCTCACGCTCGGCTTGGCGTTCTGTGCGGCGGCGCACCGCATCAGCGTCGGCCTGGGCCACGATCTTGTCGATCTTGGCCGCCAACCGACTCTTGGTCAGCGACGGCCACCGACCCACCTGCGCCGCCAACTGCCCATCAACGACCCCCAGCACCTCCCGGTCGGTGATCAACCCGGTGCGATACACGATCGTCTGAAACAACCGCATATCGATATCGCCGGCCTTGAACACCTCCGCCACCTGCGGCAACTCCTCGCGCATGACCCGGGCATAGTGCAACCGACTAGCCGCCAGCCCCTGGCTGATCCGCAACGCCGCCGCCACCTCCGCAGCCACCGCAGCCTCGGTATCGACCGCCCACTCTTTGGTCTCACCACAGCAGCTCAACCGCAGCGCGAACAACTCCCCGATCGCCACCAACTGCGCCGCCGCCGCCCGATTCTCCGCCCGCGCCGACACACAAACCCGATCCACCAACACCGCCGACTCCGCCGTCACCGAGGGGTACCGCCGCTGGAACCGCTCATTAAGCCGCGCCACCGACTCCGGAGACGGAACCCGCGACGACTGTTCGAACATACGTTCGATTGTAGCGGAATCCACTGACTCAAACTTTCTGACAGGGCCGCCAGTTGTGGATAACTGCCGTCACTGTCGGACGGCTGTGGAGTGAGATCCGACTACGGATCAGAAGGTTAGGAGTCTTAGCTCAGCTCCCAGACCGCGGTCACGGTGAAGCTCACGGTCTGCTGACCGGGCTCGACCGGGGGAGCGGCGGCCATCGCGCGGGGCATCGGCATCCCGACCGGCGTCGGCGGCGTCTCGCCGGCGATCTCCGAGATCGAGATCACCTGACCGAGCCGCAGGCCCGACAACTGGGCGTACTGCTCGGCGCGGTCCTTGGCGTCGTTGAAGGCCCGCTCCCGGGCGCCGCGCACCAGTGCTGAATCGTCCTCGATGGAGTAGCTCACCCCATTGATCCGGGTGGCGTCCCCGCCGGCTCGTACGATCACCGCCAGGACCTGGGAGGCGGAATCGCGCTCGACCTTGACCCGGATGGTGTTGCCGGCCCGGTAGCCGGTGATGTTGGCCGACCCGCTGGCGTCGGGGTTGCCGTACTGCGGCTGCAGGCTGACCTGGGTGGTGCTGATGTCCTTGCGGTCCACACCGGCATCCACCAGTGCGTCGATCACCGCCTGCTGACGCTCGCTGGTCTGGTTCATCGCGCTGGTGACATCTCCGGCGACGAACTCGATGCCCGCCTCGGTGGTCAGCGTGTCCGGAACGCCCTGGACCTCGCCGGTGCCCACCACGGTCACCTGACGCGGGATGTCCGTTCCGCCGCCGGGCGCGGCGTCACAGCCGGCCATCGCGAGGGCGGCCACACCGGCTAGCGCCATCGTCATCGACCAGCGGAGAACCATCCGGGCACTGTGTGTCGGCATGACTGGCACCCTAGCGGAGTCGACGCGCACACCGGCGGAAAAGACCCGTGCGGCACACTGAGGTGATGACCTCCGCGCCGTCGCGAGCACTGTCCAGCGCCATCGAGCCGTTCGCCGGCCAGGTGTACTTCTCCCCGGAGTGTCACCGCGGCTACGCGGCACTCGGTTTCGGTGCCAGCCCCGCAACAACCGATGGGGTTGAAATGCCGGACGGGCCAGCGTACTTCTGCAGCCGCGGCTCCGCGCTGGGGCAGGCGCCCGGCGAAGTGATCGCCGCGACGTTCGGGGTGTTCAATCCGGCGGTGGTCGTTCCCGCCGTCGGCTACGGCTGGAAGTTGACCGACGCGCCGACCATCCGGGCGGCGCGCACCGAAGGTGCGGTGGCTCAGCTGCGCCGGGTCTTGGGTGCGGCCCCTGACGGTATCGAGCGCGCGGTGGAATTGCTGCGCCGCGCTGCCGATGGTCTGTCGGTGGCGGGCAAGCCACTGTTCGCCGGGCTGGTTGCCGACGGGCTGGCCGGCGAGCCGCTCACCGATGCCTGGCTGTTGGCTGACCAGCTGCGCGAATTCCGCGGCGATGCGCACGTGAACGCCTGGGTGGCAGCGGGATTCGATGGCGTCGAGATCGGCCTGATCACCGAGCTCTACCGCGGATTCCCGCGGCGCACCTACGTCCGGTCCCGGGCGTGGAGCGATGACGACTTGACCGGGGGCGAGGCCCGGCTGGCCGAGCGCGGTCTGGCGCGCGACGGCGTACTCAGCGATGCCGGACGCGCCGCGCGCGAAGCGGTCGAGACGGCGACCGATGCGGCATGTGCCACGGTCGTGGCCCGCCTCGGCGACGACCTCGGCGAACTGGTGGAGCTGGTGGGCGGGTGGTCGAAGCAGCTGGTCGACGCCGGTGGCTTCCCGCGGGCGTGGCTGGGCGCTGCGGCTAAGGGGTAACCAGGATCTTGCAGTGCCGGCCAGGGTCGGCCAGCTCGTCGAAAGCGGTGCCCACACCGTCGAGTCCAACCTCGCCGGTGATCAGCGGAGCCACGTCGATCCGGCCCTCGGCGATGTCCCGCAGTGACGCGGCGAACTCCGCCGGCTCATAGGCCAGTACGAACTGCACGCTGATCTCCTTGGCGATGCCGTAGAACGGGTGCACGGTGTCGGGTTCCATGCACACTCCGGCCACCACCAGCCGGCTGCGCGCCGGCGCGCGCCGCAGCACGTCGTCGATGATGCCCGGCACGCCGACCGCCTCGAAGATCACATTCGGGGTGACGGTGTCGAACGGCGACCCCTGCGCCGGGTCGAGGGTGCGATGCGCACCCATGGTCGTCGCAAGATCTCGCCGGGCGGCCGAATAGTCAGCGGCCACAATGTCTTCCACCCCAGCGGTACGCAAGGCTGCGACGATTGCCATCCCGATCGGTCCGCAGCCCAACACCAGCGCCGTCTCGCCGGCCACGATGCCGGATCTGTTGACCGCATGCAGTCCCACCGCCATCGGCTCGGTCAATGCGGCGTGGCGGGGATCGAGCCCGTTGGGGATCGGCACCAGCAGTGGAGCCGACAGCAGCATCTTCTCGGCGTAGCCGCCCACCGTGGTGTTGGAATAGACGATCGGTTCAATACCCTTGGCGGCCAGCAACACCGGGATGGAGGTGACGGGCGTTCCGGCGGCAAAGGTGTCGGTACCGGGACCGGCTTCGAGCACTGTCGCGCTGAACTCATGGCCCATGAAGATATCGGCACCCAGATCGATCGATGCCCGCGCGGACGGGCTGCCGGACATGGCCTGCGTCGCGGCCAGCACCTGCTCGCCGTGCGAGGCGAAGTGCAGGTCGGATCCGCAGATGCCGCAGGCGGTCACCGCAACGAGCACCTGGCCCGGACCCGGCGTCGGCTCCGGCACGTCGTCGCGGTAGATCATCCGCCCGTCGCGCAGCACCGACGCGCGCATCAGTGCGAACTATCCGTTTCGGGGGGCGCGGACTCGGCCACGTGCTCGACGACGGCGTTCGTGATCGCCTCGCCGACCCGGCCGAACAGTTGGTCGCGCATGCCGCGGGCCCATTCGTGCGACGCCCTGGGCGCGGTCAGCTGGCCCTTGAAGTGGGGAATCACCTTGCGAGCCAACAGCTCGTAGCTGTGATATGTGGCCTCGGGCGAGGCCCAGTCGTGCCCGAGGAACAGCAAAGTACCGAAGCCGCCGGAGCGCTCCAGCAAGCCGGTGATGTGTTCGATCGCGTCATCGGGGGTGCCGATGCAGCTACTCCCGGCCGCAGCGTAGGCCTCGACGAACTCGGTCGGCGTCTGTGGTGAGCCTTCGACTTCGCTGGCCAGCGGTACGAACCCGGCCGCACCGAAGTAGTTCGCGAAGTCCTGCAGTCCGTAGGTGCAGTCGGCCACGGCCTGCCCGCGGGTGTCGGCGATGTGCATGATGCTCAGTACCCGCCAGTCACCCCGGTCCGGCTCGTCGCGCCCGGCCTTGGCGGCCTGGTCGCGCACCACTTCCCAGGTGTTCTCCAGGGCCGCGAACCCGCCCGGAACCGACATCGACAGTGACAGCAGTGAGGTGCCCAGCGCACCGGCCAACCGCGGTCCGGACGGCGAAATCATCGCGGCCGCAGAGACTTCTGGATAGGGCCAGGTGTAGGGGCGAATGTGCAGGGCCGCGTCGCGCAGGGTGAACCAGTCCGAATGGCGAGTGATCAACTCACCCGGCTCGGCCCGGAACAGCGCCAGGATCGCCTCCAGGGACTCCTGCATCATTCGGCGCTGCTCGACGGGATCGATGCCCATCATGTGGGCGTCGGTGGGCAGCGCGCCCGGTCCCGCGCCGAACATCACCCGGCCGCGGGTCAGGTGGTCCAGCAGAACCCAACGGTCGGCCACCATCAACGGGTGGTGATACGGCAGCGAAACCACGCCGGTGCCCAGCCGGATGTGCTTGGTGCGTTCCGCAGCGGCGGCGATGAACACCTCGGGGCAGGCGATCAGCTCGTATCCGCCGGAATGGTGCTCCCCGAACCAGGCTTCGTCGAAGCCCAGCCGGTCCAGGGCGACGACGCGCTCCAGGTCGTATTCCAGTGCGACCGTCGGTGATTGACCCAGCGCGTGAAAGGGGGTGATGAAGACCCCGAAGCGCAGCGGCCGGGCGGTCACAGCTGCACCCCGCTCAGGAATCCCAGCAGCTCCGCGTTGACCTCTTCGGGCCGCTCTTGTTGCAGCCAATGGCCGGCGCCGTCGATGATCACCTCGCGGTAGGGGCCGGTCACCAGCTCTGCTGCCCGGTCGCGGCGGGTGAAGGTCAGCACCGGATCAGCGGACCCGGCGATGAACAGGGTGGGAATCCCGATGGTGGTGGCGGGCGGCGTGGCCATGATCTCCCAGTTACGGTCGAGATTGCGGTACCAGTTCAGCCCGCCGGTGAACCCGGTGCGGGTGAACTCGGTGATGTAGTGGTCCAGTTCGCCGGCGCTGATCCAATCCGGACGCGCCGCCGGCTCGGCAAGCCGATCGATGAAGCCCATCGGCCCGGGAGCCGCCATCAGCAATGCCGTTTCGCGGTCGCCCGGACTGAGGCTGCCCATCATCCGGCGCATGGTGCGCGCCGGATCGGAATCCAGTTCCGCGTCGGCCACGCCGGGCTCCTGGAAATAGAGCATGTAGAAGAAGTTCTCGCCGAAGATCTTGCGGAACGCCTCCGTCGGAGAGGCCTGGGACCGGGGCACCGGCGGCACGCTGATTCCCACCACGCCGGCCACCCGGTCCGGGTGCAGCTGCGCTGCGCTCCACACCACCGAGCCGCCCCAGTCGTGACCGATCCAAATCGCCTTCTGGGCGCCGACGTCGTCCAACAGGCCGACTAGATCGCCGGTGAGCGCGGCCATGTCGTAGGCCGAGATCTCGTCGGGTCGCGACGAGCCTCCGTAGCCGCGCTGATCGGGTGCCAGGACATGGAAGCCGGCGTCGGCCAGTGCCGGGATCTGATGGCGCCAGGAGAAGGCCAATTCCGGGAATCCGTGGGCTAGCAACACCACCGGGGCGCCACGATCGCCCGCCTCGGTGACCCGCAGGGTCACGCCGTTGGTGTCGACGAATCGTTGAGTTGCTCGTTCGATTGCGGGAGCCACCGTCACACCAAAGCACAACCGGGCCGCTATCGAACAGGGTTCCCGAGTCCGGCCAGGCAGGTTAACCGCAAGGGACGGTAGCCTGAACATGCCCAGCTGCATGTATTGGAAGGATTTGGCCGCGCCCGGCCGATGTCTGATGAATCGCAAAAACGTGATCCGCACCGTAACCGCGATCGCAGTGGTGTTGCTGCTCGGTTGGTCGTTCTTCTATTTCAGCGATGACACCCGCGGATACAAGCCGGTCGACACCTCGGTGGCGGTGGCCCAGATCCACAGTGGCAACGTCAAGAGCGCCCAGCTCGACGACCGCGAGCAACAGCTGCGCCTGGTCTTGAAGACCCCGCTCACCAGCGTTGAGGTGACCGACAAAGCCGGCAAGTCGGGTAAAGCCGACAAACCCGGTCGGGCCGAGAAGGTCGACAAGCTGATCACCAAGTACCCGACGGGGTACGCCGTTCCGCTCTACACCGCGCTGACGGCCAAGAAGGCCGAGATCAACACCGTGGTGAACCAGGGCAGCCTGCTCGGTTCACTGCTGATCTACATGTTGCCGATGTTGCTGCTGATCGGCTTGTTCGTGATGTTCTCCCGAATGCAGGGCGGCGCCCGGATGGGCTTCGGCTTCGGCAAATCGCGGGCCAAACAGCTGGGCAAGGACATGCCCAAGACCACCTTCGCCGACGTCGCCGGCGTGGATGAGGCGGTCGAGGAGCTCTACGAGATCAAGGACTTCCTGCAGAACCCGGGCCGCTACCAGGCGCTGGGCGCCAAGATCCCCAAAGGCGTGCTGCTCTACGGCCCGCCCGGCACCGGCAAGACGCTGCTGGCCCGCGCGGTCGCCGGTGAGGCCGGCGTGCCCTTCTTCACCATCTCCGGCTCGGACTTCGTGGAGATGTTCGTCGGTGTCGGCGCCTCCCGGGTACGGGACCTGTTCGAGCAGGCCAAACAGAACAGCCCGTGCATCGTGTTCGTCGACGAGATCGACGCGGTCGGCCGCCAGCGCGGCGCCGGACTGGGCGGCGGGCACGACGAGCGTGAGCAAACCCTCAACCAGTTGCTGGTGGAGATGGACGGGTTCGGCGAGCGCGCCGGGGTCATCTTGATCGCGGCCACCAACCGGCCTGACATCCTCGACCCCGCACTGCTGCGGCCCGGCCGCTTCGACCGTCAGATCCCGGTGACCAACCCCGACATCGCGGGGCGGCGCGCGGTGCTGCGGGTGCACTCCAAGGGCAAGCCGATCGCACCCGACGCCGACCTGGACGGGCTGGCCAAGCGCACCGTCGGTATGTCCGGTGCCGACTTGGCCAATGTGATCAACGAGGCGGCGCTGCTGACTGCGCGCGAGAACGGCACCGTGATCACCGGCGCGGCACTGGAAGAAGCGGTGGACCGGGTGATCGGCGGTCCGCGCCGCAAGAGCCGGATCATCAGCGAGCACGAGAAGAAGATCACCGCGTACCACGAAGGCGGCCACACCCTGGCGGCGTGGGCGATGCCCGACATCGACCCGGTCTACAAGGTCACCATCCTGGCCCGCGGCCGTACCGGCGGGCATGCGGTCGCGGTGCCCGAAGAGGACAAGGGGCTACGCACCCGCTCGGAGATGATCGCCCAGCTGGTCTTCGCGATGGGTGGGCGCGCCGCCGAGGAACTGGTGTTCCGCGAGCCGACCACCGGCGCGGTCTCCGACATCGAGAAGGCCACCGCAGTCGCCCGCGCCATGGTCACCGAGTACGGCATGAGCGCCAAGCTCGGCGCGGTTCGCTACGGCAGCGACCACGGTGACCCGTTCGTCGGGCGGGCGATGGGCACCCAGCCCGACTACTCCCACGAAGTGGCCCGCGACATCGATGACGAGGTCCGCAAACTGATCGAGGCCGCGCACACCGAGGCCTGGGAGATCCTCACCGAGTACCGCGACGTGCTCGACGTGCTGGCCGGCGAGTTGTTGGAGAAGGAGACGCTGCACCGTGCCGACCTGGAGAAGATCTTCGGCGACGTGAACAAGCGGCCGCGGCTGACGGCGTTCGACGACTTCGGCGGGCGGGTCCCGTCCGACAAGCCGCCGATCAAGACCCCCGGTGAGCTGGCCATCGAGCGGGGCGAGCCGTGGCCGCAGCCGAAGCCGGAGCCGGCGTTCAAGGCCGCCATCGCTCAGGCGTCGCGCGAGGCGGCGGCCCGGGCGGGCGAATCCGGTCCCAACGGCAGCAACGGGGTGCCCGCCGGCGGTGACGCGGGCACCCAACCCGACTACGGGGCCCCGGCCGGCTGGCACGCGCCCGGTTGGCCGCCTTCGCAGCAGCAGGCGCAGGCGCCGCAGCAGGGCGGCTACTGGTACCCGCCCCAGCACTGGCCGCAGAGTGGTTACCCGCCCGCTCAGCACTACCCGCCGTATCAGCACCAGCCCCAGCCGTATCCCGGCGCGGGTCAGCCACCGCCACCGCCGGCACCGTCCGGTGAGGCAGACGGCGGCGGTCACGGCACGGAGAACAACCGGTCCGAGCAGCCGTCCGGTGACTGAGAAAGCGGGGTCGACGATGACGTCGGCAATTTTCGATCAGGCGCGCGCTGAGGCCGCCGTGCGCGAGCTGCTGTTCGCGGTGGGCGAAGACCCCGACCGCCAGGGTCTGCTCGACACCCCGGCTCGGGTTGCGCGGGCCTATCGGGAGATGTTCGCCGGGCTCTACACCGACCCCGACGAGGTGCTGGAGACCACCTTCGACGAGCAGCACGAAGAGCTGGTGATCGTGAAGGAGATCCCGCTCTACTCGACCTGCGAGCACCACCTGGTGGCTTTTCACGGTGTCGCCCACGTCGGCTACATCCCCGGCTATGACGGCCGGATCACCGGTCTGTCCAAGCTGGCGCGGGTGGTCGACCTCTACGCGAAGCGGCCGCAGGTACAGGAGCGGTTGACCGCACAGGTCGCCGACGCCCTGATGCGCAAATTGAATCCGCGCGGAGTCATCGTGGTGGTCGAGGCCGAGCACCTCTGCATGGCGATGCGCGGAGTCCGCAAGCCCGGTGCGATCACCACCACGTCGGCGGTCCGCGGGCAGTTCAAAACCGACAGCACGTCGCGCGCTGAGGCCCTGGAACTCATTCGGCGCAAGTGAGCCAGACACGCGTGCTGGTCGTCGGGGTGGTCAACGTCACCGCCGATTCGTTCTCCGACGGCGGGCGCTACCTCAACGTCGATCGCGCCGTTGAGCACGGCCGAGAGCTGGCGGGCCAGGGTGCGGCGATCATTGATGTGGGGGGCGAATCGACTCGGCCCGGCGCGGTGCGCACCGACCCGCGGGCGGAAGCGCAGCGAGTGGTTCCGGTAGTGAAAGAACTTGCTGGCCACGGTATTACGGTCAGCGTTGACACGATGAACGCCGCCGTCGCTGAGGCCGCGCTGGACGCCGGTGCCACGATCGTCAACGACGTGTCCGGGGGAGCGGCGGACCCCGGCATGGCTCCGTTGTTGGCCTCTTCGGGTGCCCGATGGGTGCTGATGCACTGGCGGCCGGTCGATCCCGACAATCCGCATCGGGTGCCGTGCTACGGCGACGTCGCCGCCGAAGTCCGCCGGGATCTGCTCACCGCCGTCGACGCGGCGGTGGCCGCCGGCGTGGATCCGGCGCGATTGATCGTCGATCCTGGTCTGGGCTTCGCCAAGACCGCGCAACACAATTGGGCCCTGTTGCATGCGTTGCCGCAATTGGTCGACCTCGGCGTGCCGGTGCTGGTCGGCGCGTCACGCAAACGATTTCTCGGTACGCTGCTGGCGAGCGAGGACGGCACACCGCGGCCGCCCGACGAGCGCGAAACGGCCACCGCGGTGATATCGGCGTTGTCCGCGCTGCACGGCGCCTGGGGCGTGCGGGTGCACGACGTGCGGGCCTCGGTCGACGCGCTACGAGTCCTGGAAGCCTGGAGTCAAGGAGGCGCAAGCGATGACTGATCGGATCGAATTGCGCGGCTTGAAGGTTCGCGGCAATCACGGTGTGTTCGCGCACGAGCGTGCCGACGGCCAGGACTTTATCGTCGACATCACGGTCTGGATGGACCTCGCCACCGCGGCGGCCAGCGACAACTTGGCCGATACCTATGACTACGGACAGCTGGCACAGCGCGCCGCGGATATCGTCGCGGGCCCGGCCCGCGATCTCATCGAGACCGTCGCCGCCGAGATCGCCGAGGAGGTGATGGGCGACGCGCGGGTGCAGGCCGTCGAGGTGACGCTGCACAAGCCACGCGCCCCGATCCCGCTCACCTTCGCCGACGTTGCGGTGGTCGCCCGGCGCTCACGCACCGACCGCCGCGGCAAGGTGGTGCCGGCGTGACGCGCGCTGTGCTTTCCATCGGGTCAAACCTGGGGGACCGGTTGGCCCTGCTGCAATCGGCAGTTGATGGCCTGAGCCCCGCGGTGCGCGCGGTATCGGGGGTGTACGAGACCGAAGCTTGGGGCGGTGTCGAACAGGGCCCCTTCCTCAACGCGGTGCTGATCGTCGACGACCCGGCCGCGGACGGAGAAATCTGGCTACGCCGCGCGCACGAACTGGAGCAGGCGGCCGAGCGGGTGCGCACGCAGCGCTGGGGACCGCGGACCCTGGATGTCGACGTGATCAGCTGCCACGAACTGCACGGGACGGAGGTGCTGTCCGACGACGACGAGCTGACCCTGCCCCATCCCCGGGCCCATCTGCGTGCGTTCGTCCTGGTGCCCTGGTTATCGATCGAGCCGGAAGCACGACTGACCGTAGACGGCCGCCCGCGTGCGGTGACAGATCTGCTCGACGAGCTGGAACCGGCGGAGCGTGCCGGAGTGTCGCTGACCGACCTGGTGCTGCAGCTCTGATGGGCCCGACTCGCAAACGTGACGTGACCGCCGCGGCCGCTGCGGTCGCCATCATCAGCTACTTGGCGGTCCCGCTGCTGTACCGATGGTTCCCGCCCATCACAGTGTGGACCGGGATATCGCTACTGGCGGTCGCGATCGCCGAGGGGGCCTGGGGCCGCTACGTCGGCGCGAAGATCGACGACGGCGAGATTGGCGCCGGGGCCGGCCGGCTGCATCCGCTCGCGGTGGCTCGCACTGTGGTGGTCGCCAAGGCGTCGGCCTGGATGGGGGCGCTGGTGCTCGGCTTCTGGCTGGGTGTGCTCGGCTACCTGCTGCCACGCCGGTCCACGCTGCAGGTTGCGGCCCAGGACACCGGCGGCGCCGTGGTCGCCGCGGCCAGCGCACTGGCACTGCTCATCGCCGCGCTGTGGCTGCAGAACCGCTGCAAGTCGCCGCACGATCCGGGCCCGCCCACCGAGCTGACCGGAAACCAACCCGGGTAAGAATCGCCGGAGTGGGGCGACACGCGGATTGACCTCGTACAGGTACAGTCGGGCAATGCGCGCCAGCAGCGGTACCCGACAGAGCGACGAGGTGGAGCGGCGCAGATGAATTCGGTCCTGTCCCGCGCCCCGGGTCGGCGTGGAGTTCGCAGGCCGGGCTGGACGTTGATGACGGCGTTGCTGATCCTCGCGATCGCCGCGAGTTCGGCGCTGGTGTTCACCAGTCGGGTGGAGCTGCTCAAACTCGCCGTCATTATCGCGCTGTGGGCCGCGGTCGCGGCGGCGTTCGTCTCGGTGATCTATCGGCGGCAAAGCGATGTGGACCAGGCCCGGGCCCGAGACCTGAAGCTGGTCTACGACTTGCAACTGGACCGGGAGATTTCCGCGCGGCGCGAGTACGAGCTGACGGTGGAGTCCCAGCTGCGCCGCGAACTGGCCTCCGAACTGCGGGCACAGGCCGCCGACGAGGTCGCAGCGTTGCGCGCCGAGTTGTCCGCGCTGCGCACCAACCTGGAGATTCTCTTCGACGCCGACCTGAGCCAGCGGCCGGCCCTCGAACCTGAGCGCACCCCGGTCCGCGCCTACAGCGACTGGGCGCGCTCCGCTGAGCAGCCCCACACCGGCGCCACCCGGGTCGCGTCGTCGGCCACCACGAGCTACCCGCCGGACTCAGTCACCGAGACCGCAGAGAACCCGATCATCGACGTTCCGGAGGTGCGGATCCCGGCCGCCGGGAGCTCCCCGCCCCAGGCACCGCAGAAACCGCAGGCGCCCCACGTCGAGGGGCGCCGCGGTTCGCATCGCCGTAGCGCCGACGAACCACCTCGGACCCCCGAGGAGACCCCGCCGTCACAACCGGCCGCCGCCCGCTGGGCCCAACCGCCGCAGCCCTTCGTCGCGCCCGAACCCCGCCACGAGCCGGAGCCGCCGCAGCCGCCTCCGGCCCCGCCGCCTGCTCCTCGCGCTGCAGCGCCGACCCCGTCCTGGAAACCCGTTGGCGCCGAGGGGGAATGGTTGCCGCCAGGCGCTCCCGGCAGCCACTGGTCCGCGGATGTTCCGGCGGAAACCGGACGGCACGGTGTCTCCGAGCAGAGCGCCGAAGCGCCGAGCCGCCACGGTCGCCACTCCGGCCCGGCCGAACCCGCCGCCGGTCCGGTGAACGGCGCCGAACCGGCACGCCACGAGGGCGGGGGACGCCGTCGGGCGCGCTCTCGGCACGCGGCGGATCCGGCCGGCGACCAAGTTCAGTCAACTCCGGTCAACCCGGCACCGCCGGTAGTCACGGAGCCGCAGGCGGCCGAGCCGGCGGCTCCCGCCCACGCCCACGCGGCCGCGTCCCGCCATTCCGCCGGCGCCGACGGGAGCGCTGACGGCCCCAGCACCGGCGGCCAGTCGGTGGCTGACTTGCTGGCCCGGTTGCAGCCCACCCCGACCGAAGGTCGCCGGCACCGCCGCCGCGAGGACTGATCCCCGCTCAACTGCGACCAACGTCACTCGCAGTGTCGGGACCGATCGGGATAGACTCACCGGCGACCGTCCGGTACCCGCAACGCGGGACTGGAACGAAAACCACGAGAACCTGTGAGGTCGTCTGCATGGCGCAGTTCGACGGACTGCGGCCCGCCCGGCTCAAGGTCGGCGTCATCTCGGCCGGCCGCGTCGGCACCGCACTCGGTGTTGCGCTGGAGCGCGCCGAGCATGTCGTGGTGGCCTGCAGCGCCATCTCCGAGGAGTCGCGGCAGCGCGCCCAGCGCCGACTGCCCGACAGCCTGATCCTGCCGGCGCCCGATGTTGCCGCGGACGCGGAACTGCTGCTGCTCGCCGTCCCCGACACCGAACTGGCCGGCATCGTGTCCGGTCTGGCCGCCACGGGTGCGGTGCGCGCCGGCACGATCGTCGTGCACACGTCCGGGGCCATCGGGATCAGTGTGCTTGCGCCGCTGACCGAGCAGGGCTGCCTACCGCTGGCTATCCATCCCGCGATGACCTTCACCGGCTCGGATGAGGACATCGACCGGTTGTCGGAGAGCTGCTTCGGTATCACCGCAGCCGACGAGATCGGCTTTGCCATCGCCGAGGCACTGACGCTCGAGATCGGCGCTGAGCCGTTCCGCGTCGAGGAATCCGCCCGCACCCTCTACCACGCTGCGCTCTGCCACGGCGGCAACCACGTGGTCACCGTCATCGACGATGCGCTGACGGCGTTGCGGGCGGCATTGCCGGGGCGGATCGGCTCGACTGTGGCCGATGACCCCGACGGTATCGCCGAGCGGGTGCTCGGACCGCTGGTGCGCGCCGCGTTGGCCAACACCCTGCGTGACGGCCGGGCCGCGCTGACCGGTCCGGTGGCGCGCGGCGACTCGGCCACCCTGGCCCGGCACCTGCGGGCGCTGGCCGCCGTGGACCCCGACCTGGCCGAGGCCTATCGCACCAACGCCCTGCGCACGGCGCACCGCGCCGGTGCCGCCGACGACGTGCTGGAGGTGCTGGCTCGATGAGCTCGAATACGGTCCGGGGTCCGCAGCCCACCTTCACCGCCGGCGGGTTCAACGTCTATGAGCGCCCGGACGACGTCGCGCGGGTCAGCCGCGCGCTGCGGTCGACCGGTCGCCGGGTGATGTTGGTGCCGACCATGGGCGCCCTGCATGAAGGTCACCTGTCATTGGTCCGCGCGGCGCAGCGGGTGCCCGGCTCGGTGGTGGCGGTGTCGATCTTCGTCAACCCGCTGCAGTTCGGCGCTGGAGAGGACCTCGACGCCTACCCGCGCACCCTGGACGACGACTTGGCTGCGCTGCGCGCCGCAGGGGTCGACCTGGTTTTCACCCCGACTGCCGCGGCCATGTACCCGAACGGCCCGCGCACCGCCGTGCACCCGGGACCGCTGGGAGCCGAACTCGAAGGGGCGGCGCGCCCGACCCACTTCGCCGGCATGCTCACCGTGGTCTGCAAACTGCTGTCGATCGTCAACCCCGACCGGGTGTTCTTGGGGGAGAAGGACTATCAACAGCTGGTTTTGGTGCGTCAGATGGCCACCGACCTCAACCTCGACGTGACGGTGGTGGGCGTTCCCACTGTGCGTGAGTCCGACGGTCTGGCAATGTCTTCGCGCAATCGCTACCTGGACCCCGTGCAGCGCGAAGCCGCGACGGCTCTGTCGGCCGCCCTGGCTGCCGGTGAGCGTGCGGCCGCGGCCGGGGCACAAGCGGCCCTGGATGCTGCCGCCGCGGTGCTGTCCGCGGTACCTGCCGTCGACGTCGACTATCTGGAGGTTCGAGGCGTCGACCTCGGGCCGGCGCCCGCCGATGGAGCCGGACGCCTGCTGATCGCCGCCCGGGTCGGCTCGACCCGACTGCTCGACAACGCGGCGATCACGCTCGGACTTCCCATCGACGCCGACGTGGCGTTAGCCGGTTCGGAGGCCGGTTCAGATGGAGATCACGTAACCCGGAGGAATTGATGTTTCGGACGATGCTCAAGTCGAAGATCCACCGTGCCACGGTCACTCATGCTGACCTGCACTATGTCGGCTCGGTGACCATCGACGCCGATCTGATGGACGCTGCTGACCTGCTCGAGGGTGAGCAGGTCACGATCGTCGACATCGACAACGGCGCCCGCCTGGTCACCTACGCCATCACCGGCGAGCGGGGCAGCGGCGTCATCGGAATCAACGGTGCGGCAGCGCATCTGGTGCACCCTGGCGACCTGGTCATCCTGATCGCCTACGGCACCATGGAGGACGCCGAAGCTCGTGCCTACCGGCCGCGGATCGTGTTCGTCGACGCCGAGAACAAGCAGGTGGACCTCGGTGACGACCCGGCCTTCGTTCCCGATGACGTCTCGGATCTGCTCTCGCCCAGAAGCGTGCACTAACCGTGCTGCTGGCAATCGACGTCCGCAACACCCACACTGTCATCGGCCTGATCTCCGGTTCCGGTGACAACGGAAAAGTTGTGCAGCAGTGGCGGATTCGGACCGAGGCGGAGATCACTGCCGATGAGCTGGCGCTGACTCTGGATGGACTCATCGGCGACGACGGCGAACAACTCACCGGTGCCGCCGCGCTGTCCACCGTCCCGTCGGTGCTGCACGAAGTTCGGTTGATGCTCGACCAGTACTGGCCCTCCGTCCCCGCCGTGTTGATCGAGCCCGGGGTGCGCACCGGGATCCCGCTGCTGGTGGACAACCCCAAGGAAGTGGGGGCTGACCGGATCGTCAACGGGCTGGCCGCGTTTCACAAGTTCAAGACGGCAGCTATCGTCGTCGACTTCGGTTCGTCGATCTGTGTCGACGTGGTTTCGGCCAAGGGCGAGTTCCTGGGCGGTGCCATCGCGCCCGGCGTCCAGATCTCCTCGGACGCCGCCGCTGCCCGCTCCGCCGGCCTGCGCCGGGTCGAGCTCACCCGGCCGCGCTCGGTGATCGGTAAGAACACCGTCGAATGCATGCAGGCCGGCGCGGTCTACGGGTTCGCTGGGCTAGTCGACGGTCTGGTTCGCCGGGTACGCGAGGAGGCCGCGGGCGCCGGGGACGACGTGACCGTGGTGGCCACCGGCCACTCCGCACCGCTGTTACTGGCCGATCTGGAGACGGTCGACCATCACGACGCCAATTTGACTCTGGACGGACTGCGGCTGGTGTTCGAACGCAACCGGGACAGTCAGCGGGGCAGGCTCCGTCCGGCGCGCTGAGCGCCGCCGGCTTTTCGTTCTGTAGCCCCTGTTCCTCTAAGCTGGCGGGTCGTGAGCTCCGCCGACGTTTCCCCCGACACGCAGGACGAATCCGACCTCCCCGAGCAGTTCCGGATCCGCCGCGACAAGCGGGCTCGGTTGCTGGCCGAAGGCCGCGATCCCTATCCCGTGGCGGTAGACCGTACGCACACGCTCGCCCAGATCCGGGCCGGTTACCCCGACCTGGTTGCCGACACCGCCACCGGCGACGTCGTCGGCGTCGCGGGGCGAGTGGTATTCGCCCGCAACTCGGGCAAGTTGTGCTTCGCGACCCTGCAGGAGGGCGACGGCACCCAGCTTCAGGTGATGATCAGCCTCGCCAGTGTCGGGGAGCAGGAGCTCGAGGCGTGGAAAGCCGACGTCGACCTCGGTGACATCGTCTACGTGCGCGGCGAGGTGATCAGCTCCCGCCGCGGCGAGCTTTCGGTGTTGGCGGATTCCTGGCAGATGGCCTCCAAGTCGTTGCGGCCGCTGCCGGTGGCGCACAAGGAGATGAGCGAGGAGTCGCGAGTCCGGCAGCGCTACGTCGACCTGATCGTTCGTCCGGAGGCGCGTACGGTGGCCCGCCAGCGCATCGCGGTCATTCGCGCGGTGCGCAACGCGCTTGAGCGCCGCGGATTCCTTGAGGTCGAAACGCCGATGCTGCAGACATTGGCCGGCGGAGCGGCCGCTCGGCCTTTCGTCACCCATTCAAACGCCCTCGACGCGGACCTTTTCCTGAGAATCGCACCAGAACTTTTCCTGAAACGATGCGTTGTCGGTGGGTTCGACCGGGTCTTCGAACTGAATCGGGTGTTCCGGAATGAAGGCGCCGATTCCACGCATTCGCCCGAGTTTTCGATGCTGGAGACCTACCAGGCCTACGGCACCTATGACGACTCTGCAGTGGCTACCCGCGAGATTATTCAAGAGGTCGCCGATGAGGTGATCGGGACCCGTCAACTGCCGCTGCCCGACGGCAGCATCTATGACATTGACGGCGAATGGGCGACGGTTGAAATGTATCCATCGCTGTCGTCCGCACTTGGTGAGGAGATCACCCCCGCCACCTCGGTGGCCGACCTCTGGGCGATCGCGGATCGACTCGGCGTGGAAATACCCAAAGATCGCGGCTATGGTCACGGCAAACTGGTCGAGGAACTCTGGGAACATGCTGTCGGCCATGCTCTGAGTGCCCCGACATTCGTTCGGGATTTCCCGGTCGAGACGACGCCCCTGACTCGCCAGCACCGCAGCATCGAAGGCGTCACCGAGAAGTGGGATCTCTATATGCGCGGTGTCGAACTGGCCACCGGCTATTCCGAGCTCATTGACCCGGTGGTACAGCGCGACCGATTCGCTGCCCAGGCCCGTGCAGCCGCCGCCGGAGATGATGAGGCGATGGCGCTCGACGAGGACTTCCTGGCGGCGATGGAACACGCGATGCCGCCCTGCACAGGTACCGGAATGGGTATCGACCGCCTGTTGATGGTGTTGACGGGTCTATCAATTAGAGACACCGTTTTGTTTCCGATTGTTCGCCGTCAAGGTAACTGAACTGCGCCGAAGCCTGTTGTGTTGAAGCAGGCGTATTTTTATGGCAGATTAGTCGGCGAGGTCGAATACGGCTTGCGCAACGATTGCGCGCACGAAAGCTAACCAAGGGGTACCAATGGCGAAAAAAGTGACCGTCACCTTGATCGATGATTTCGATGGTGAGGGTGCCGCCGACGAAACGGTCGAATTCGGCCTGGACGGGGTGACCTACGAGATCGACCTTTCAAGCAAGAATGCTACGAAACTGCGCGCAGAACTGAAGAAGTGGGCCGACGCGGGCCGTCGGGTCGGAGGCCGCCGGCGTGGCCGCTCCGGTGGCGGTCGCCGTGGAACCATCGACCGCGAGCAGAGCGCCGCGATCCGCGAATGGGCCCGCCGTAACGGGCACAATGTGTCGACCCGCGGGCGCATCCCGGCCGACATCATCGACGCATTTCACGCCGCAACCTAGTCGGCGGTTCAGCGAGGCTCGACGCAGGAGAGCCGACACTGGGACCGCCGTGTGGACCCAGCGGTTCAGCGAGGCTCGACGCAGGAGAGCCGACACTGGGACCGCCGTGTGGACCCAGCGGTTCAGCGAGGCTCGACGCAGGAGAGCCGACACTGGGACCGCCGCAACGGTCCAGTAGGTTTCGCTGCTGGCGAACCTTGCGCCCGTCGGAACACATTCGGTGGGTTTAGACGTTGGTCCCTTGCATCCGGTGCCAGGTCTTTCGGGACGGGCTATCGGATGGTCGATTCAGTACGCACTGCAAGGCAGGTCACAGCGCGCTGCGCCGCCCACTAGAGTGGACAGCAGGCACGCCGGCCGAGCCGAGGCCGATCAAGTGCCGATCGCGAGGGAGAGCAGGTAGCCGCCGATGTTCGAGAGATTTACCGACCGCGCCCGCAGGGTTGTCGTCCTGGCCCAAGAAGAGGCCCGGATGCTCAACCACAACTACATCGGGACCGAGCACATCCTGCTGGGCCTGATCCACGAGGGTGAAGGCGTAGCCGCCAAGTCGCTGGAGTCCCTGGGCATCTCTTTGGAAGGGGTGCGCAGCCAGGTCGAGGAGATCATCGGCCAGGGCCAGCAGGCGCCGTCTGGGCACATCCCGTTCACCCCACGTGCCAAGAAGGTGCTTGAGCTGAGCCTGCGTGAGGCGCTGCAGCTCGGCCACAACTACATCGGGACCGAGCACATTCTGCTCGGCCTGATCCGTGAGGGTGAGGGTGTCGCCGCCCAGGTTCTGGTGAAGCTGGGTGCTGACTTGACCCGGGTCCGCCAGCAGGTGATTCAGCTGCTGAGTGGCTACCAGGGCAAGGAGACCGCGGAGGCCGGCACCGGGGGACGGGGCGGCGAGTCCGGTTCACCGTCCACCTCGCTGGTGCTCGACCAGTTCGGTCGTAACCTGACCGCGGCTGCCATGGAGGGCAAGCTCGACCCCGTCATCGGCCGCGAGAAGGAAATCGAGCGGGTCATGCAGGTGTTGAGCCGGCGCACCAAGAACAACCCGGTGCTGATCGGTGAGCCCGGCGTCGGCAAGACCGCTGTGGTCGAGGGTCTGGCGCAGGCCATCGTGGCCGGTGAGGTCCCCGAGACGCTCAAGGACAAGCAGCTCTACACCCTGGACCTGGGTTCGCTGGTGGCCGGCAGCCGTTACCGCGGTGACTTCGAGGAGCGCCTGAAGAAGGTGCTCAAGGAGATCAACACTCGCGGCGACATCATCCTGTTCATCGACGAGTTGCACACCCTGGTGGGTGCGGGTGCGGCCGAGGGCGCGATCGACGCGGCCTCGATCCTCAAGCCGAAGCTGGCGCGCGGCGAACTGCAGACCATCGGCGCCACGACCCTCGACGAGTACCGCAAGTACATCGAGAAGGACGCCGCACTGGAGCGCCGGTTCCAGCCGGTGCAGGTCGGTGAGCCCACCGTCGAGCACACCATCGAGATCCTCAAGGGGCTGCGGGACCGCTACGAGGCCCACCACCGGGTCTCGATCAGCGACTCGGCGATCGTGGCGGCAGCCACCCTGGCCGACCGGTACATCAACGACCGGTTCCTGCCGGACAAGGCGATCGACCTGATCGACGAGGCCGGTGCTCGGATGCGAATCCGCCGGATGACCGCGCCGCCAGACCTGCGTGAGTTCGACGAGAAGATCGCCGACGCGCGCCGGGAGAAGGAATCCGCGATCGACGCGCAGGACTTCGAGAAGGCGGCCAGCCTGCGGGATCGGGAGAAGCAACTCGTCGCGCAGCGCGCCGAACGGGAAAAGCAGTGGCGCTCCGGAGATCTTGACGTCGTTGCCGAGGTCGACGACGAGCAGATCGCCGAGGTGCTGGGCAACTGGACCGGTATCCCGGTGTTCAAGCTCACCGAGGCCGAGACCACCCGCCTGCTGCGGATGGAAGACGAGCTGCATAAGCGGATCATCGGCCAGGAGGACGCGGTCAAGGCGGTCAGCAAGGCGATCCGGCGTACCCGCGCCGGGTTGAAGGACCCCAAGCGGCCTTCGGGCTCGTTCATCTTCGCCGGCCCGTCCGGTGTCGGTAAGACCGAGCTGTCCAAGGCGCTGGCCGAGTTCCTGTTCGGCGACGACGACGCGCTCATCCAGATCGACATGGGCGAGTTCCACGACCGATTCACCGCGTCGCGGCTGTTCGGTGCCCCTCCGGGCTACGTCGGCTACGAAGAGGGCGGTCAGCTGACCGAGAAGGTGCGGCGCAAGCCGTTCTCGGTGGTGTTGTTCGACGAGATCGAGAAGGCCCACGCCGAGATCTACAACAGCCTGTTGCAGGTTCTCGAGGACGGCCGGCTCACCGACGGGCAGGGCCGCACGGTGGACTTCAAGAACTGCGTGTTGATCTTCACCTCCAACCTGGGTACCTCCGACATCTCCAAGGCGGTCGGACTGGGCTTCACTCAGGGTGGCGGGGAGAACAACTACGAGCGGATGAAGCTCAAGGTCAACGACGAGCTCAAGAAGCACTTCCGCCCCGAGTTCCTGAACCGCATCGATGACATCATCGTCTTCCACCAGCTCACCAAGGAAGAGATCATCGAGATGGTCGATCTGATGATCGGCCGGGTGGCCAAGCAGCTCAAGGCCAAGGACATGGACATCGCGCTGACCGACAAGGCCAAGTCACTGCTGGCCAAGCGCGGCTTCGACCCGGTGTTGGGTGCGCGTCCGCTGCGGCGCACCATCCAGCGCGAGATCGAAGACCAGCTGTCGGAGAAGATCCTGTTCGAAGAGTTGGGCCCCGGCCAGCTGGTCACCGTCGACGTCGAGAACTGGGATGGCGAGGGTGCGCACGAGAACGCGGTGTTCACCTTTGCCGGTAGCCCGAAGCCGACGGCGGAGGCGTCCGACCTCGCCAAGGCAGGCGCCGAGTAGTCGCGACTGACACGAAACGGGCGGTACCCTCACTTGAGGTGCCGCCCGTTTCGCGTTCAGCGGCCCGTCAGTGCAGGCCTCGCCGCCAGAAGAAGTGGTGCACCATCCCGCTGGGGCTTGGGATCTGCTCAAGATGAAAACGCTCGACAAGCTCATCGGGGTTTGACCACAACCTTTCCCCGCGGCCGAGTTCGACCGGTGCCACCGCGACGTGCATCGTGTCGATGAGATCGGCGTCGAGGAACTCCCGAACCGTGGCAACGCCGCCGCCGATGCGCACGTCTTTGCCGTCAGCCGCGGTTAATGCGCGCGCCAGTGCCTCCTGGGGGGAGGCGTCGAGAAAATGGAATGTGGTGTCGCCCAAGGTGAATGACGGCCGCACATGGTGGGTGAGGACGAACACCGGGGTGCGGAACGGGGGCTCATCGCCCCACCATCCTTGCCAGTCGTAGTCCTGCCACGGCCCGCGCTGCGGACCGAATTTGTTGCGCCCCATGATCTCTGCGCCGATGTTGTAGGCCCAGTCGCGGGTGATGTAGTCATCGAGTCCGAAGCTGCCGCCGGGATCGGTCCGGTTGACCCAGTGCGCGGTGGCGCCAGCCCAGGACATGAAATCCGCCGGATCGGCATGGCCGAACGGACGCTCGCGGCTCTGTCCTTCCCCGGCGCCGTACCCGTCGCTGGAGATGCTGAAGTTCTGCACCCGGACCAGTTGTCGCATGGGATCCCTCCCTGGGGTTAGCGCTGCGTCGGCAGTAGGCCGAACGCCTGCTTGGCGACCTGCAGCATCCAGCTGCCGACGCTTTTGCCGTGATCACGTGGCCAATTGAGCTGGAAGCTGACCACCCACGGCTGACCGCCCCGGTCGACGGCGTACCAGCTGAAGGTCAGGTCGCCGGGCAGACCGCCGGCCTTGGCGCCGATATAGGGCCAGTCGGTGCGCGGCAGATCGATGCCACGCACCGCGGACAGGATCTCCCGGACAGGTGCAGCCT
Source organism: Mycolicibacter virginiensis (assembly GCF_022374935.2). Classification (NCBI taxonomy): domain Bacteria; kingdom Bacillati; phylum Actinomycetota; class Actinomycetes; order Mycobacteriales; family Mycobacteriaceae; genus Mycobacterium; species Mycobacterium virginiense. The sequence goes on along the minus strand of NZ_CP092430.2, from coordinate 4,363,612 downwards.
TGCCCACCGCAGCGGCCTGTAGCGCGACGTGTACCCGGCAGATGTCCTCTGCGCTGCCGTACCACTCGGCGCCGTAGGCGGACGCCGGGATATGCGCACGAATCGGATCCGGCTCATAGGGCCGGGAATCGGCCTGCTGCAGCAGCTTTGCCCGCTCCTGCGGGGAACCGTGCTGCCATTGCTCGCGCAGATCGGGCTTGCCCCAGCCCACCGAGAACAGTTCGTACATGGTGGGAAAAGGCGTCATGCTGGCTGGGTCGTGGTGCCCGGCCGCGGCCAGTGCACGCTCGACCGCGCGGGTCCCCACCCGGCCGATGAGCAGATCGGTCGCCATGTTGTCGCTGGTGGCGATCATCTTCTCGGCGGCCCTGCGCACCGAGACATGGGCGCCGTCGGGCAGCTCCTCCAGGCCGGACGAGCCGACTGCCTTGGCCCGGCCAGTGATGGTCAGCGGATCGTCCCACGACACCGTCCCGGCCTTCACCTCGTTGGCCACCGCCAGCAGCACATACAACTTGAAGATCGATGCCAGCGGCAGGGATTGGGCGGTATTGGCGCCGGCGACGGGTTTACAGACGCCACCTTCGATCCGCGACGCCTGGTAGGAGTACCGTGCGCCGGTCTTGTTCAGCACCGCATCGAGGTCGTGCCAGGAGCCGATGGACGGTGCCTCGGTGGTCGGTTTGAACAGGTCGACCATGCCGTTGTCGTCGGTGCGGAGCCTGATGTCTTGGCGGGCACCGTAGGAGGTGGTCAGGTGCAGGGTGGCCGCGCCGGCCCGAATGTCGACACTGTCGAGGTGGAACGGCCGGTCCCACCACAGCGATTCCATGGTCGCGACCACCTGCTCGACCTTGTCCGGTGCGGCCAGGGTCGCCACCCCGATCGGCCCGATCGGCCAATCGGAGTTCAGCATGTCCATGGTCTGCTTGGCGCGCAGGCCCGGCGGAGTCTTGGTCGAAATCGTCACGCCGCTGTCGGAACCGGCGTCGGCGGGAGATGCCGGTGAAGGAGCGCAGCCGGCGGCTGCCCCGGCGGCGAGGGCGACCAGGGTCAGAGCGGTCGTCCATGCCGCCAGGTGGCGCCGCACGGGGCTAGGCCTGTGCGGCGGTTCCGGCGACGTCAAGCACGACCTCGAACTCCAACAACGATGCTCCGGTCGCTACCGGCTTGGCCCGCTGTCCGGCGTGGGCTTCGACCGCGGGCCCCTGTGCCCACGCCTGGAACGCTTCGTCGGACTCCCAGTGCGTCACCACGAAGTAGCGGTCGTCGCCCTTGACGGGGCGCAGCAGCTGGAAGCCAAGAAAACCGGGCTGGTTCTCCACCGCGTGCGCGCGATTTGCGAACCGTTTCTCCAGTTCGGGCCCGGCGTCGGCGGGCACCTCGATTGCATTGATCTTCACCACTGACATGGGCCTAGGCTACCGTGCCCCGGGTGGGAATCGCGTCGACCGAGCTGCTGACTTACCGCGGTGGACACGGGGCGCCGCTGGTGCTGGTCCATGGACTGATGGGCCGTGGCACCACCTGGCCGCGGCAACTGCCGTGGCTGACCAGGCTGGGTGCCGTCTACACCTACGACGCTCCCTGGCATCGCGGCCGTGAGGTCGCCGACCCGCATCCGATCTCCACCGAACGCTTCGTCGCCGACCTGGCCGTCGCCGTCGAGCAGTTGCCGGGCCCGGTGCGGCTGATCGGGCACTCGATGGGCGGATTGCACTCGTGGTGCCTGGCGGCCCGGCACCCCGAGCTCGTCTCGGCGCTGGTGGTCGAGGACATGGCGCCCGACTTCCGGGGCCGCACCACCGGCCCCTGGGAGCCGTGGGTGCATGCCCTGCCCGTGGAGTTCCCCAGTGCCGAGGAGGTGGTCGCCGAATTCGGTGACATCGCCGGCCGGTACTTCCTGGAGGCGTTCGACCGCACCGAGACCGGTTGGCGGCTGCACGGCCGACCCGAGTGGTGGTTGCAGATCGCGGCCGAATGGGGCACCCGTGACTACTGGGAGCAGTGGCAGAACGTGCGCTGCGCGACGCTGCTGATCGAGGCCGGCAACTCGGTGACGCCGCCGGGGCAGATGCGCGAAATGCACCGTCTCGCGGTCGACAGCACCTATCTACACGTCCCAGATGCAGGCCACCTGGTGCACGACGACGCGCCGCAGATCTACCGCGAGGCCGTCGAGTCGTTCCTGTCCTGACCGGGCAGCGCGAAGCGGCCATCGGCGAGCTGCTCCACCAGGCCGTCGCCCAACAGTGAGGTCAGGGCGCGTTCGCGTTGTACCGCATCCGCCGGCCAGGCCAGATCAAGGTCGGCACGTGTCACCGCAACGGCGTTGTCCCGCAACACATCCAGTAATCGTCCGCGGACCTGGCGGTCGGTGCCGGCATAGCGTTGAGCCGGCCGTTTGGGTCCGGTTCCCGGCGGTGAACCGGCAAGCCGCCAGCTGCAGCTGTGCCGCAGCGGGCAGTCATCACAACGCGGCGACCGTGCGGTGCAGACGATGGCGCCCAGCTCCATCAGCGCCGCGGAGAACCTGGTGGCCTGGTCGGCCTTGGGCAGCAGGGCTTCCACGTCGGCGTGGTCGCGCTTTGTCGACGGGGCACCGGCGTCGGGGAGTCCATGCACGGCCCGGGCCACCACCCGGCGCACGTTGGTATCCACCACCGGAACCCGTCGGCCGTAGGCGAAGCTGGCGATCGCCCTGGCGGTGTAGCTGCCGATGCCGGGCAGCTGCTGCAAGACATCCACGTCATCGGGCACCACGTCTGCGAATTCCCGAGCGATCACGGTCGCGCATTCATGCAGCCGCTTGGCGCGGCGGGGATAGCCGAGTTTCCCCCATGCCCGCAGGATGTCGGCCTGGCTCGCATCCGCTGTCGCCGACGGCGTCGGCCAGCGTGCCACCCAATCCGGCCATATCGGTAGGACCCGTGCGACCGGAGTCTGCTGGAGCATGAACTCGCTCACCAATATCTGCCACGGCGTGACATCGCCCGCCCGCCAAGGCAGATCGCGTTCAGCCGACGCGAACCAGCTGAACAGCTGGTGAACTTCGATCCTCGCCGCGCGCAACGCTGAATTCACAGGCAGAATATCGGGCATGCCTAATTCCAACCCGATCTCAGCGTGGAAAGCACTCAAAGAGGGTAACGAGCGCTTCGTCGCCGGCGAGCCCAGCCATCCCAGCCAGGATGTCGCGCGGCGCGCTGCACTGGCCGCTGGCCAGAAGCCGACCGCAGTGGTGTTCGGCTGCGGTGACAGTCGGGTGGCCGCCGAGCTGATCTTCGACCAGGGCCTGGGCGACATGTTCGTGGTCCGCACCGCCGGCCACGTCATCGACTCGGCGGTGCTGGGCTCGATCGAATTCGCGGTGGAGGTGCTCAACGTTCCGCTGATCGTCGTGCTCGGCCACGACAGCTGCGGCGCGGTCAAGGCGACGTTGGCGGCGTTGGACGGCGGGGCCGTCCCGGGCGGTTATCTGCGGGACATCGTCGAGCGGGTTATGCCGTCGATCCTGGTGGGCCGCCGCGACGGGCTCAGTGCCGTCGACGAGTTCGAAGCCCGGCACGTGACGGAGACGGTGGCCCAGCTGGCAACGCGGTCCGCGGCGATCGCCGAGCGGATCGTGTCCGGTTCGCTGGCCATCGTCGGCGCCACCTATCACCTGGCCGACGGACGGGTATCGGCACGCAACCACCTGGGCGACATCGGCGATTTCGGCGCCGAATAGGCCTGATTTAGTCCCTGAAGGTCACAACGCGGCTACGACACGCCGGGACGGGTCGGACAACTCGCGGTGAGGTCGTCCTACCGTGAGAACGTGCTCGATTTGGAACCGCAGGGTCCGCTGCCTTCGCAGATCTATTGGCGACGACGTGGCCTCGCGCTGGGCATTGCGCTCATCGTGATTGCAGTCGTGTCGGCCATCATCTTCGGCGTCGTTCACGGCAGCAGCGCCGGTGCCGACAATGCCGACGGGAAGAAATCCACCGCCGCGCAGCACGCCAAGCCACAGAACCCCTCGCCCGAAGAGGTCAAGACGCCCGTGGTGGCGCCCGCGGAGCAGGCACCACCACAAGCGCCGACCCCGACCGCCGCGGTGACGCCGCCTCCGGTGCTCAAGGAGGGCGACGACTGCCCCGACTCGACGCTGGCGGTCAAGGGTCTGACCGGCCCGCAGTACACGGTGGGGGAGCAGCCGCAGTTCACCATGGTTGTCACCAACATCGGCTTGGTGGCCTGCAAGCGGGATGTCGGTGCCGCAGTGCTGGCTGCCTACGTCTATTCACTGGACAACCAGCGGCTGTGGTCGAACCTGGACTGCGCGCCGTCCAACGAGACTTTGGTGAAGACCTTCGACCCCGGCGAGCAGGTGACCACCACGGTGACCTGGACCGGAATGGGTTCGGCGCCGCAGTGCCCACTGCCGCGGCAGCCGATCGGACCTGGGACCTACAACCTCGTCGTCCAACTCGGCAATCTGAGATCCGCGACGGTGCCATTCATGCTTACGGAGCCCTCGCCGGACCTACCGCCGCCGGGGCAGGAGGTGCCCCCGCCGGACGCGCCGCCGCCGGGCAACTGATCGCTTCTTAGGCCCGATCGAGAAGCTGCGGCGGCGCTACATGACCGCCGCGCCGGTCGGCGATCTCGACCAGGTGGTGCAGCGCGGCAACGATGTTGGCTGCCGGAACCGTACGCAGGCCGCCAACACTGGCCGGAGCGCCCGGGGGAGTCAGCGCGGTGGTGAAGCCGAGCCGGGCCGCCTCGGCGAGCCGGCGGTCCATTCCGCTGACCGGGCGCAGGTCACCGGCCAGGCCCACTTCGCCCAGCACCACGGTGGTCGCCGGCAGTGGAAGATCCGAATAGGCCGACGCCAGCGCGATCGCGACAGCCAGATCCGTAGACGGATCGGTCAACCGCATACCGCCGACCGTCGACAGGTAGATGTCGCCGGCCGCGATCGGAAGTTCGGCGTGCTTGTCCAACACCGCGGTGATCATTGCGGCCCGGGAGTGGTCAATGCCGCTGACCGCGCGGCGTGGCGAGCCGCCCGCCGGTTTGGCCAGCAGCGCCTGCACTTCGCCGATCAAGGGGCGTTTGCCGTCCAGTGCCACGGTGATTGCGGTGCCGGGCACCGGCTCGCTGCGCTGCTCGAGGAACAGCCCGGACGGGTCGGCGATTCCCTCGATGCCGTCGTCGCGGAGCAGAAAACACCCCACCTCATCGGTAGCTCCGAAACGATTCTTGACCGCCCGCACCATTCGCAGCACCGAGTTGCGGTCACCCTCGAAGTGCAGCACCACGTCGACGAGGTGCTCCAGTGAACGTGGGCCCGCGATCGCGCCGTCCTTGGTCACGTGCCCGACCAGGACCAGCGCCACATCGGCACTCTTGGCGGCCGCGGTCAAAGCGGCCGTCACGGCCCGCACCTGGGTGACCCCGCCGGCCACGCCGTCGGTGTCGGCGGCGGCCACGGTCTGCACCGAATCCACCACCACCAGGGTGGGCCGCACCGCCTCAATGTGCCCCAGCACCGTCTGCAGGTCCGATTCGGAGGCCAGATAGATCTCGTCGTGGCTGCATCCGGTGCGTTCGGCGCGCAGCCGGATCTGCCCCGCGGACTCCTCTCCGGACACGTACAGCGCGCGGCGCCCGGCCAGCGCCCAGCGGTGAGCGACCTCAAGCAGCAGCGTCGATTTGCCGACCCCGGGATCGCCGGCCAACAGGGTGACCGAGCCGGGGACCACCCCGCCGCCCAGCACCCGGTCGAGTTCGGTGACGCCGGTGGGCGCCGGTCGTGCGCGACCTGCCTCGATGGAGCTGATCGGCACCGCGGGCCGTGCCGGTGCCGCCGGCCGCAGCCCACCCGCCGGTGCTGCGGCTTCGCCTACCGGGTCGATACCGCCCCAGCTACCGCACTCCGGGCAGCGGCCTAACCACTTCGCGGTGGTGTTCCCGCATTCCGAACAGCGAAAGAGCGAACGTGCTTTGGCCACTCGGCGACCGTATCGGTTAGGTCCGACAGTGCCGGCCGCGACGCGACGTCAGTGGTGCGAGACGGGGCCGGCCGAAATCGGCACGTCCACGCGCACCTCGCCGGCCCTCTTGAAGGTGAAGGTGAAGTCGTAGGTGAGTCCGTTGCGGATCGCCTTGTCCAGGGTCACCGTCGCAGAAGCGGTGTTGGCGTTGGCCACCTCCGGCAGCGCCTTGGCGGCGGGAGCCGTCGGCAGGTCGGGGCCTGCCGGAGCGCTGACGACCAGGACGCCGCCGACGGGCACGGTCTTGCTGCCGGTCGGTGACACCTTGCCGATCGAGGTCTTAATGTCGCTCAGCTCGTCGTTGGCCTCGGTCGACTGGTTGCTGACCACGAACACCAGGTCGACGGTCTGGCCGGGCTCCAACGCGTCACCGGTCTGCGTCGCCTGGATGCGCACGTCGCGCAGCGCCAGATCACCGACGGTCGCCGAGGCGCCGTTGACCGCGGATGCCTGGTCAGCGGTCTGAGAGATCTGTCCGGTACCGCAGCCGGCCAGCGCCGTCGCAGCAATCAGCGCGATCGCAGCCTTGTTGAAGGCCCTGCTGAACGAGTTCACGTGTGGTCTCCTGCTCGGCCGTCGCGACTTGTGACTATGCACTGTAGTAGCAACCATCTGCTGGCGGTAGCGCAGGGTTACCGGTCGCCCATGACCCCCACCGAGACCCCACCGACCAGCCCGGATCAGGCTCCGATCAGGTTCGACCCAGCACGCTTCCGTCGCGGTGTCAACCCCCCTCCTGGGGCCGCGGTGCCCCTGACCTGCACCGTTGGTGGTCGCGTGTTGTGGCGGCGTGTTAGCATGGGGTAGCGAAAGGGGCTCAAATCAGATGATCTTTAAGGTCGGAGACACCGTCGTATATCCACACCACGGTGCAGCGTTGATCGAGGCGATTGAAACCCGGACCATCAAAGGCGAGCAAAAGGACTATCTGGTCCTTAAGGTGGCGCAGGGCGACCTCACCGTTCGAGTTCCCGCTGAAAATGCCGAATATGTCGGTGTGCGTGACGTTGTCGGCCAGGAAGGGCTGGACAAGGTCTTCCAGGTGTTGCGTGCCCCGCACACCGAAGAACCGACCAACTGGTCGCGTCGTTACAAGGCCAACCTGGAGAAGCTCGCCTCCGGCGATGTGCACAAGGTAGCCGAGGTCGTTCGTGACCTCTGGCGGCGTGACCAGGAGCGTGGTTTGTCCGCAGGTGAGAAGCGGATGCTGGCCAAGGCGCGTCAGATCCTCGTCGGTGAGCTGGCCCTGGCCGAGAACACCGATGACGCCAAGGCGGAGACCATCCTCGACGAGGTGCTGGCCGCAGCGTCCTGACCGCAGTGTCCTTACCGCGTCGTTCGGGGCTGCCGGGGGTCCGGTGCCAAGCACAGTAGCCGTGGTGCCGGCCGCAGGTTCGGGTGTGCGGCTGGGCGCTGGAATACCGAAGGCGTTCTTTCTACTGGGCGGCGTAACGCTGGTTGAGCGCGCCGTGGCAGGTCTACACGAGTCCGGGGTCATCGACCAGGTCGTGGTCGCGGTGCCGCCGGATCGCACCGACGAGGCCAAATTGATCCTCGGTGGGGCTGCCACCGTCGTCGCCGGCGGTGCCGACCGCGTCGATTCCGTCCGGTTGGCGCTGGCCAGCGCTAAAGACCCCGAATTCGTGCTGGTCCACGACGCCGCACGTCCGTTGACCCCGCCCGGACTGGTGGCCCGGGTGGTCGAGGCGTTGCATGCCGGATACCGTGCCGTCGTCCCGGCGCTTCCGGTCGCCGACACCATCAAGGCGGTCGACGCGAACGGAACGGTCCTCGGCACGCCTGAGCGGGCCGGCCTGCGGGCCGTGCAGACCCCGCAGGGGTTCGCCGCCGACCTGCTGCTGCGGGCCTACCAGCAGGCCGGCACGGGCACGCAATTCACCGATGACGCGTCGATGGTCGAACACATCGGCGGCCAGGTCCAGACCGTCGAAGGCGATCCCCTGGCCTTCAAGATCACCACCGCACTGGACGCGATGCTCGCCGAGGCGGTGGTGAATCGGTGAGCGCGCTGCCGCGGGTCGGGCTGGGAACCGACGTACACCCGATCGAGCCGGGCCGGCCGTGCTGGCTACTGGGGTTGCTGTTTGCAGACGCCGACGGTTGTGCCGGGCACTCCGACGGCGATGTGGCCGCACACGCCCTGTGTGACGCGCTGCTGTCGGCGGCAGGGTTGGGGGACCTCGGAACAGTGTTCGGCGTCGACGAGCCCCGCTGGGCGCAAGTAACCGGTGCTGTGATGCTCGGACATGTGCGCGAACTGCTCGCCGAGAGCGGCTTCGTGATCGGCAATGCCGCGGTGCAGGTCATCGGCAATCGGCCGAAAGTGGGACCCCGCCGCGCCGAAGCGCAGCAGCTGCTCTCGGAATTGCTGGGCGCACCGGTTTCGGTGTCGGCAACAACCACCGACGGCCTAGGGCTCACCGGACGAGGCGAAGGACTGGCCGCGGTGGCTACCGCGTTGGTGGTGCCGGGGTAGTTGGCTCGGCAGGGCTATTAGCAGCCGAAGCCGAAGATGGCGCCGATGATGCCACACGGAACCTCGGTGGCCACCGCCGTGCCGATCTGCACGCCGGCGTCCGCGCCAAGGTTGGCGACGTCCGCGCCGATGTTGGTGCCAAGGTCGGGCAGTGTGTCGAGAAGCGCACCGGACGTGTTGATCGCGGTGTCGCCGGCGGCGTCGGCTAGGGCGCCACTGAGGACGTCCCCGGTAGCCCCCGTCACCAGGTCGGGATCCACGGTGGACAAGAAGTCGATATTGCCCAGATCAAATGGCAGATCCGCAGCGGAGGGCGCGCTGAAGAGGTCGGTCGCAGCGGCCGAGCCGATTTCCGGCGCCCCCGAGCTGAAAGCGTCGGTCGCAGCGGCCGAACCGGCGTCGGCAAGCGCGTTTGCAGCGTTGTTCCCGCCCGAGGTGGCGAGACCGGTCAGTCCGGTGGTCAACAGGGGCGTCACGAGGGGCAAGCCCATCATCCCGACCATCGGGGCCATCATCGCCAACGACATACCGATCTGGCTTCCCATTGCGCTGGCCTGGGTCGCGCCGGCGGCACCTGCGGCGCCGGCGCCAATAGTCGCCTGGTCGGCCTGCGCCTCGGCCTGCTGGCGCTGCTGCTCGGCCTGGGCGTCTTGCATCGCCTCGCTCTGAGCGTGGGTGTCCGGAGTCGCCTCGTTCTGGGCCTGGACGCCTTGCATAGCCGGGTGCTCGACCGGCGCAGGGGTAACGGCGGCTACAACTTCCGCGGGCTGCGGCTGGGGCTGCTGGTTGTTGTTCGGCTCATCGGCGTATGCCGTCGCGCTACCTGCAAATGCGACCGCAGCCAAGACCGCTCCAGAGACTGCCACCAGACGTTTACTCACTGCCGCAATATATGCCACGTCACACCCCCTGTCCACCGATGCGGCGATCGGTCGCCGATCCTGGGAAGCCCCTGCTAGCGGCGCGCGTGGCGGTCGTCGGCTCAGCGCCCGGTAAGCTGGCCCGTCGTGACCGATCGCCCCAGCCTGCGGCTGCACGACACGGCAACCGGCGCCGTGCGTGAATTTGTCCCGCTGCGGCCCGGTCATGCCTCTATTTATCTATGCGGTGCCACCGTCCAGGCGGCGCCGCACATCGGCCACGTCCGAAGCGGTGTGGCGTTCGATGTCTTGCGCCGGTGGCTCACCGCCCGCGGCTACGACGTCGCGTTCGTGCGCAACGTGACCGACATCGACGACAAGATCCTGACCAAGGCCGCCGCAGCGGGTCGGCCGTGGTGGGAGTGGGCCGCCACCCACGAACGTGAGTTCACCGCCGCATATGAGGCGCTGGGGGTGCTGCCACCGTCGGCCGAACCGCGCGCCACCGGGCACATCACGCAGATGGTTGAGCTGATCGAACGCCTGATCGAGCGGGGCCACGCCTATGCCGGCGGCGGCGACGTGTACTTCGATGTGCTCAGCTACCCCGACTACGGCCAACTGTCCGGTCATCGCATCGACGACGTGCACCAGGGCGAGGGGGTCGCCACCGGTAAGCGCGATCCGCGCGACTTCACGTTGTGGAAAGGCGCCAAGCCCGGTGAGCCCAGCTGGCCCACGCCGTGGGGCGCGGGTCGTCCGGGCTGGCACCTGGAATGTTCGGCGATGGCCCGCTCCTACCTCGGTGCCGAATTCGACATCCACTGCGGCGGGATGGATCTGGTCTTCCCGCACCATGAGAACGAGATCGCTCAAAGCCGCGCCGCCGGAGACGGATTCGCGAACTACTGGCTGCACAACGGCTGGGTCACCCTGGGTGGCGAGAAGATGAGCAAGTCGCTGGGCAACGTGCTGTCAATGTCTGCGGTGCTGCAACGGGTCCGGCCGGCCGAACTGCGCTACTACCTGGGCAGTGCGCACTACCGGTCGATGCTCGAGTTCTCCGAGACCGCGCTGCGCGACGCCGTCAACGCCTACGTCGGCATCGAAGACTTCCTGCACCGGGTGCGCAGCCGGGTGGGCGCGGTGGTCCCCACCACCTGGACGGACCGCTTCGCCGCAGCCCTCGACGACGACCTGTCGGTGCCGATCGCCCTGGCCGAGGTGCACCGGATGCGCGCGGAAGGCAACCGGGCGCTGGACACCGGTGACCACGAGGGCGCGCTGGTCGCGGCCGGTGCGATCCGGGCGATGATGGACGTGCTGGGTTGCGACCCGCTCAACGAACGCTGGGAATCGCGCGATGAGACCTCGGCGGCGCTGGCCGCGGTCGACGTCTTGGTGCGCGCCGAGCTGGAACGCCGGGAAACCGCTCGCGCGGAACGGGATTGGCAATTAGCCGACGAGATCCGCTGCAGGCTCAAGGATGCCGGTATCGACGTCACCGACACCGGGGATGGTCCGCAATGGTCACTACTGGTGGAGGGGTCTGAGTAGATGGCCGGAAATTCCAAGCGCAAGGGTGCGGTGCGCAAGCCCGGCACCAAGAAGGGGCCGACGGTTGGCTCCGGAGGTCAGCGCCGCCGTGGGCTCGAAGGCCGTGGCGCCACCCCGCCGGCGCACCAGCGGGAATACCACCCGGCGGCCAAGGCGGCCAAGCGTGCGGCAAAGCAGCGTGCCTACCGGACCGCCAAGCGCACCGACGAGAACGAGACGGTGCTGGGGCGCAACCCGGTTCTGGAGTGCCTGCGTGCCGGAATCCCGGCCACCGCGCTGTATGTGGCGCTGGGCGCCGAGGCCGATGAGCGCCTAACCGAATCGGTCACTCGGGCAGCCGATTCCGGATTGCCGATCCTGGAGGTCCCGCGGTCCGACCTGGACAAGATGACCACCAACGGGCTGCATCAGGGCATCGCGCTTCAGGTTCCGCCCTACAGCTACGCGCATCCCGACGACCTGATCGCCGCCGCGCGCCGCGATGTCGCGCCGCCATTGCTGGTGGCACTGGACAACATCTCCGATCCGCGCAATCTCGGTGCGATCGTGCGGTCGGTCGCGGCGTTCGGTGGACACGGTGTGGTGATCCCGCAGCGTCGGTCGGCATCGGTGACCGCGGTGGCCTGGCGTACCAGTGCCGGTGCGGCGGCGCGAGTTCCGATCGCGCGGGCACCCAACCTGAACCAAACGCTGAAAGCGTGGGCAGACCGCGGCCTGCAGATCGTCGGGTTGGACGCCGGCGGCGACACCGTGGTCGATGAGTTGGACGGCACCAGCCCGATGGTGTTGGTCGTCGGTTCCGAGGGCAAGGGCCTGTCCCGCCTGGTCCGGCAGAACTGCGACGCCATCGTGTCGATTCCGATGTCGGGGCCCACCGAGTCGCTCAACGCGTCGGTGGCCGCCGGGGTCGTGCTGGCCGAGATCGCCCGCCAGCGACGGTGATTCGCCGCGCGTTGGTTGCGGCGGTGCTGACGGCTGCGGTGGTGAATCCATCGTCGACGGCGGCCGCGCAGCCGTCGACGTTTGATCTGCAGGCGCATCGCGGCGGCCGGGGCGAGACCACCGAGGAATCGTTGCGTGCCTTCGCCAAGTCGCTCGAGTTGGGGGTCAGCACGCTGGAGTTGGACATCGTGCTCACGCGCGACGCACAACCGTTGGTGTGGCACGACCCGGTGATCGAGCCGGCGAAGTGCGCCGACACCGGACCGGTGTTCGCCGGCGACCCCGACTACCCGTATGTGGGCAAGCGGGTAGCCGATCTCACCCTCGCCCAGATCCGAACGCTGGACTGCGGTCACCTGCTGCCGGAATTCCCGGATGCGGAAGTGGTGCCGGGCAATGTGATCGCCACCTTGCCGGAAGTTTTCGCGCACACCGGTCACGCGGGCGTCCGCTACAACATCGAGACCAAGGTCGACGCGGACAACCAGCAGCAGATCGTCGACGTGATCCTGGCGGCGGTGCGGGCAGCCGGCAAGCTGGACGCCGTCGAGATCCAGAGTTTCGACTGGCGCACACTGCAGTTGGTGCGGGCCGCGGAACCGACTGTTCCGTTAGTCGCACTGGCCGAGCAGGGGCCGGATCCGATCTCCGGGGCGGTGGCGGTCGGCGCCGACATCGTGTCCCCGGACTACTCGGTGGTGGATCGCGCCTTCACCGAACGCGCACATTCGGCTGGGCTGCGGGTGATTCCGTGGACGGTCAATGATGCCGATGCCATGCGGCGACAGATTGCCGCCGGCGTCGACGGGCTCATCACCGACTATCCGAGCCGGCTGCGTGCCGTCATGGCCGAACTCGGCATGCCGCTGCCGCCCGCCTATCGCTGACCTAGACCCCCAGCAGTCGAGCGCTCGCCCACAGCGCCAGCACGGCCACCAGCAGCGTGGCCGGCACCGTGCACAGTCCCAGGCGGGTGTATTCGCCGACTCCGGCCGCGACGTCGTAGCGGCGTAACACTCGGCGCCACAGCAGATTCGACAGCGAGCCGGTGTAGCTGAGGTTGGGGCCGATGTTGACCCCGATCAACACCGCCAGCACCGCGAGTGGGCCGCTCGATGCCACCAACGGCACCAGTACCAGCGTCGCCGGCAGGTTGTTGACCACGTTGGCCAGCACAGCGGCGACCGCCGCGATGCCCAGCAGCGCCGCCAGACTCGATCCCGCTGGCAGCACCGTAGACATCTGGGCACCCAGGCCGTTGTCGACGACGGCTCGCACCACCACGCCGAGGGCCAACACGAACACCAGGAAACCGGGATTGGCGGCCCGCAGAATTCCGGCCGGGGTGCTGCGCCGCTGCGCCAGACCACGGACGGCCAACACGGCCGCACCGGCGACGGCTGCCCATGCCGCCGGGACCCCGAACGTCTCGGCGACCACAAAGCCGGCCAGCGTCAGCCCCAGCACCACCAGCACGAACACCGGAACCGGGGGCGGTGGCCCGGCGTGCTGGTGCACCGGTGTAGCCCGCAGATCGGCGCGGAAAAACCAGCGGAAGATCAGGTAGACGACCGCGGTGGTGGCCAGCCACGGCGCCGCCATCAGCGCGGTGAACCTCACGAACGACAGGCCGGCCTGGTTGAACGCCAACAGATTGGTCAGGTTCGACACCGGCAGTAGCAGCGAGGCCGTGTTGGCCAGGTGCGCGGTCGCATATGCGTGTGGGCGTATCGGGGCGTGGCGGCGGCGGGCCATCATCAGCACCACCGGCGTCAGCAGCACCACCGTCGCGTCCAGGCTCAGCACCGCGGTCAGACCGGCGGCGATGACGAAGACCCGGCGCAGCAGGTGTTGCGGCGGACCGACGTCGGCCCGTGCCATCGCCGCGCCGGCCGCCTCGAACAGGCCCTCATCATCACAGAGTTGCGCCAGCACCAGCACCGCGCCCAGGAACGCGACGACATGCAGCAGCGTGGCGGCTTCGGTGAGTGCGTCGTGCATCGAGATCGCGCCGGTGGCAACCAGGATGGCGGCGGCCGGCACCGCCGCGAACATCTCCGGCCAGCCCCGCGGGCGGGCCACCGCGAATCCGAGCACCACGGCAAGCAGCAGCAGTGCAAGTGCCAGGTTCAGGCCCACGGATCCTCACGACGCCAGACCGTGGGCAGGTGAAGGCCGACCCCGTCGGACTCGGCCAGCTCGCTGAGGACACGCATCGTGACATTGAGGTCGTCGCCGGCGTAGGGCAAGGCGCGCAACGGCTTTGACAAAGGCTGGAAGAAGTCGTCCCAGTGGGTCAACACCACCGCCGACGCGCCGACGGCCCGAACCGTCTCATTCCAGTAGTCGACCACGTAGGGCCGGGGCTGAATGCCGAGCTGGCCGATGCCTAGGTAGACCAAGTCGGCGCTGCGGCCGGCCAACGCCCCCGGGATGAAGCCCGCGCTGCCCATGATCAGCAGGTTGCGCCCCGAGGCGCGGTGGGCCACCAACGCCGACCAGGCCTCACCGCATTTATAGGCAGACGCCCGCACCGGTGGAACCACCGCGGCGCTGATCACGCCGGGGAAGCGATCTGGTGGGCAGTGCCGGGACTCGATCAGGGTGACGTCGTAGGCGCCCAATTCGAGGGGCGTTCCGGGTGTCGCGACGATCAGGCGATCGGCCGAGAGCCCTTGACCCCTGCCGACATTGGCAGTCGACTCACCACCCACCAGGGTCGCACCGGTACGTTCGGCCACCACCGCGGAGTCCAGCGCGTGATCGATGTGTGAGTGCAGCGGGATCACCGCCGCCAGTTCATGCACGCCGGCGCGAGCCAGGCAGGCATCGATGCGAGCGGCTGACGGCGATACCTTGCCCAGCGCCACCCGACCCAGACTGGGGCGGGAGAAGTAGCCGTCGGTCATCAGCGCGGAAGACCCGTCGTCGATCACCATGGTGGTCACACCGAGCCACGTCACCGACAACGGCGCGCCCGGCGCCGCGGGTGTGACGTCGAACCGGTCGGCGTACCGGCCGATGTCGGGGCGGCCGAGCTTGAGGCGCATCCGCTCAGGCTAACGGTGGCGCGGTGGTGCCGCTGATCCTGGCCGTCTCGGGCATCGCGCTCAGGTACAGCACGAACCCCGCGCCGGCCACCGCGGCCAGGGCGATGAACGCCGTGTTGTAGCCGGCGGCCGAGACGATGTGACCGGCGATGAAGTTCGACAGTGCCGCGCCCACGCCGCAGGCCGCAGTGATGGCCCCCAGGCTGACGTTGAAGCGGCCGGTGCCGTGCGTGATGTCCTGCACGACCAACGGGAACAGCGCACCGAAGATGCCGGCGCCCACCCCGTCGAGCAGCTGAACCCCGACCAACCAGTAGGAGTTGTCCCAGACCGGGTAGAGCAGCCCGCGGATGGTCAGCACCGCGAATCCCACCAGGAAGATCGGTTTGCGGCCCCAGACATCGGCTTTGGAGCCCGTCAGATAGGCCACCGGAACCATCACCAGCTGGGCGGCCACGATGCACACCGCCATCAGTGCGGTGCCCACCTCGGTGTTGACCAGAGCCAGTTCCTGGCCGACCAACGGCAGCATCGCCGCGTTGGCGAAGTGGAACATCACCACGGTCGCGCCGAACACCAGCAATAGCCGGTTGCGCAGCAGCACCGCGAATCCCGATGGCTGCGGATGGGGCTGGCCGGCCAGATGATCCATGCCCCGGGCCACGTCGTGATCGATCGCGGACTCGGGAACCCGCAGGCTGGCCAGGATGCTCAGCGCAGCCATGGCGGCCAGCATCCAGAACACCACGATCGGGCCGTAGAAGTAGGCCAGGGCCCCCGTGGCCGCTGCGGTCGCGGCATTGCCGGCGTGGTTGAACGATTCGTTGCGGCCGAGCCGTTTCGCGAACATCCGTGGACCGACCACGCCCAGGGTGATCGCGGCCAGCGCCGGTGCGAACACCGAGCCCGCGATCCCGGTCAGCAACTGCAACGCGGCGACACTGTAGAAGCCGGGGAACAGCGGCATCGCCAAGGCCGCCGCCGTGACCGCCAGCGCACCGACAACCAGCAGTGCTCGCTTGGCCGTGGTCCGGTCGACCAGCGCACCCACCGGGGTCTGCGCCACCACCGCGGCGATTCCGCCGATCGCCATCACCAGGCCGATCGACGCCTGGTCCCAATGGTGGGTCACCAGCAGGTAGACCGACAGATAGGGGCCCAGCCCGTCGCGCACGTCGGCCAGGGTGAAGTTCAACAGGTCCAGTGCGTGCGCCAGCCGGCGCGGAATACGCTCCGCTACCGGTTCTGAAACTGTCGAACCGGTGCTCATCTTCGCAGAAGGGGGGCTAGACCTTGGGACTGTCGTCGTCGCCGATCAGCAACCGGACAGCCAGGTCCAGTCGGGTGCTGAAATCGGTGGCCGACGCCCGCCGGGTCAGCCAGGCGAGCAGGTTGGACAGCCAGACATCCGAGATGACCCGGGAGATGTGGTACTGCTCCTCGGTCGGCTCGCCGTCGCTCATGGCCCCGGCGAACATCGAGTCGATCAATTTCTGTACGTGGTCGACTTCCCCGGCCGCCGAGGCGTCGGCAAAGACATATGCCCGGGTCATTGCCTCGGTGAGCAGCGGGTTGCGCTGCATGGCGCGGTTGAGTTTGTTGACCACCAGGTTCAGCCGCTGGTGGCGGGTGGTTGCGGCGAACGTCGCCGGGTCGGTCTTGGTGTCCACCCGCGCGATCTCTCGGCCCATCGCCGAGACCAGCAGGTGAACCTTCGACGGGAAGTAGCGGTACAAGGTGCCGACGGCCACGTCCGCGCGGTCGGCGACGGCACGCATCTGCACCGCGTCGTAGCCGCCCTTGGACGCGATCGCCAGCGTCGCGTCGAGGATGCGCTTGCGGCGTTCGCGCTGCGCTTCGGAGCCCAGGTCGGATTCAGTCAGCACGGCGACGTTGACCACCTCGCGCGGTTGGCTGCTCGATCCGCGGCCTGTGGTGCCCTCAGCTGGTGACGACATGTGCTGCGCGGCTCCCTCCGTCGATCTACTGGCCCATAACGATACGCACCGCGTAGTTGAATTTTCCTACTCCCGACATCGGTCGGACCCAACGTGTCCAGCCATTACGGTTCGACTTGACGCTCGGACGCTGGCACTATTAGAACACGTTCTAGTGGTTGGTGGGGGCGTTCGTGACCCGCCTCTCTCAAGCCCATCTCGACTCGGAGGAGCCCAGCGTGTCAGTGACTACCACGGAGACCAGTGCCGCCGAACAGCTCGCCGCTCGCGAGCTGGTCCGCGACTGGGCCGCCGCCGCGGGCACCGCCGAGGCGATTCGTGCCGCGGAATTGGGTGAAACCGATTCCTGGCGAGCTGTTTTCGCTCGACTGGCCGATTTGGGCCTGTTCGGTGTGGCGGTGCCCGAGGAGTCCGGCGGGGCCGGTGGGCGACTCGAGGACCTCTGCGCGATGGTCGATGAGGCCGCCAAGGCCCTGGTCCCCGGGCCGGTGGCGACCACCGCGCTGGCCACCCTGGTGGTCACCGATCCGGCCCTGGTCGAAGCTCTGGCAGCCGGCGAGCGGGTTGCCGGCGTGGTCACCGACCCGTCCGCGGCGTCGGTGAGCTTCGACGCCGCAGCCGGGCAGGCCTCCGGCACCGCTGAGCGGGTGCTCGGCGCCACCGCCGACGGTCTGCTGCTGTTGCCGGCCGGACAGGACTGGATCCTGGTGGACGCCGGCGCGGACGGGGTGAACGTCGAGCCCCTCGCCGCCACCGACTTCTCCCGACCGCTGGCCAAGGTGACCTTGACCGCAGTGCCGGCAGTGGTCCTGGAGGCCGGTAGCCGGGTAGAGAACCTGGTGGTCACGGTGCTGGCCGCCGAGGCCGCCGGGGTCGCCCGCTGGGCGTTGGACACCGCGGTCGAATACGCCAAGGTGCGTGAACAGTTCGGCAAGCCGATCGGCAGCTTCCAGGCCATCAAGCACCTGTGCGCGGAGATGCTGTGCCGGGCCGATCAGGCCGCGGTGGCCGCCGCCGACGTGGCGCGCGCCGCATCCGATCCGGATGACCAGCAGTTCACGATCGCGGCCGCGGTCGCCGCCGCGATCTGCATCGACGCCGCCAAGGCCAACGCCAAGGACTGCATCCAGGTGCTCGGCGGCATCGGCATCACCTGGGAGCACGACGCGCACCTGTACCTGCGTCGGGCCTACGGCATCGGTCAGGCACTCGGCGGGCCCGAGCGGTGGCTGCGCCGCACCGCCGCACTGACCCGCGACGGCCTGCGCCGCCGGTTGGAGGTCGACCTCGGTGAGACCACCGACGTCCGGCCCGAAATCGCCGCCGAGGTGGCACGCATCGCGGCGTTGCCGGCCGACCAGCACCAAGTGGCGCTGGCCGAATCGGGTCTGCTGGCGCCGCACTGGCCGGCTCCCTACGGACGCGCGGCCGGCCCCGCCGAACAGTTGGTGATCGACCAGGAACTGGCCGCGGCCGGCGTCGGGCGTCCCGACCTGGTGGTCGGCTGGTGGGCAGCCCCGACGATTCTCGAGCACGGCACGCCCGAGCAGATCGAGCGCTTCATCCCGGCCACCCTGACCGGCGAGGTGTTCTGGTGCCAGCTGTTCTCCGAGCCCGGCGCCGGCTCGGACCTGGCGGCACTGCGCACCAAGGCGGTGAAGGTCGACGGCGGCTGGCGGCTGACCGGTCAGAAGGTGTGGACGTCGCGCGCCCACGACTCGCAATGGGGCGTCTGCCTGGCCAGAACCGATGCCGACGCTCCGAAACACAAGGGCATCACCTACTTCCTGGTCGACATGGCCGCCGAGGGCATCGACATCCGGCCGTTGCGGGAGATCACCGGCGAGGCCCTGTTCAACGAGGTCTTCCTCGATGACGTGTTTGTCCCCGATGAGCAGGTGGTCGGCGGCGTCAACGACGGCTGGCGGCTGGCCCGCACCACCTTGGCCAACGAGCGCGTCGCGATCGCCGGCGGGACCGCGCTGGGCAACCCGATGGAGGAGCTGCTGAAAACCCTGGCGGATCGGGAACCCGACACCGCCACCGCCGAGCGGCTGGCCCGGCTGATCATCGCCGCCCAGGCGGGTTCGCTGCTGGATCAACGCATCGCCCAGCTCGCTGTCGGCGGTCAAGACCCCGGCTCGGAGTCCTCGGTGCGCAAGCTGATCGGGGTGCGCTATCGCCAGGAGCTGGCCGAGTTCCGGATGGATGTGGCCGATGGGGGCGGCGCGGTGGCCGGGCGCGAAGTGCACGACTTCCTCAACACCCGCTGCCTGTCGATCGCCGGGGGCACCGAGCAGATCCTGCTGACGCTGGCCGCCGAGCGCCTGCTGGGGCTGCCGCGCGGCTAGCTCTCTGCCGGTCGCGCCGGTCGTCGCCTCGCGTAGCTTTCCGTCGCCGGGGGTACCCACAGTCGGAATCGCTGCCGACGAACGGAGTGCTGGGTGCCGGGCCGAATCGAGGTCGATGGCGTTACGCCGGTTGTGTCCTGCGGCAGGCAACCCGCCAAGGCAGTGGTCGGGGAGACCGTGCCGGTGCGCGCCGCGGTGTGGCGTGACGGACACGAAGTGGTCGCGGCGACCTTGGTGGTGTGCTGTCTCGGCAGTGCGGACTCCTGCCGAATAAGGCCGGCGCTGCTTCCGATGGGCGAGGGTGACGAGCCGTACGTCTTTCATGGCCAGTTCGTGCCCGATCAGACCGGAATGTGGGCTTTTCGGGTCGACGGCTGGACCGATTCGATCCGCACCTGGCGTGACGCGGTGGTCGCCAAGCTGGACGCCGGCCAGGGCGAGGCCGAGTTGGCCAACGATCTGTTGATCGGCGCCGAGCTGCTGGACCGTGCCGCGGCGGCGATGCCCCGCAGCGGGCGAGAGCCCGTGGTGGCAGCGGCTGCGGCGTTGCGCGCTCCGGGCGACCCGATGGATCGCGCGGCGCCGGCCTTGTCCGACGAGATCTCCCAGCTGGTCAGCTGCTATCCGCTGCGCGACCTGCTCACTCGCGGGCAGCAGTATCGGGTCTGGGTGGATCGGCCGCGGGCTCGCTTCAGCTCCTGGTATGAGATGTTTCCGCGCTCCACCGGCGGATGGGACTCGGCGGGCGCTCCGGTGCACGGCACGCTGGCCACCGCGGCATCGGCGCTACCGCGGATCGCCGAGATGGGATTCGACGTGGTGTATCTGCCGCCGATCCACCCGATCGGAAAGGTGCACCGAAAGGGCCGCAACAACGCCGCGGTTGCCGAGCCCGGCGATGTCGGGTCGCCATGGGCGATCGGCAGCGACGAGGGCGGCCACGACGCGGTGCACCCCGACTTGGGGACACTCAATGACTTCGACCAGTTCGTTTCCAGCGCGGGTGAACTCGGCCTGGAGGTTGCCTTGGACCTGGCGTTGCAGTGCGCTCCGGATCACCCGTGGGCACGTCAACATCGTCAGTGGTTCACCGAGTTACCGGACGGGACGATCGCCTACGCGGAGAATCCGCCGAAGAAATACCAGGATATCTATCCACTGAATTTCGACAATGATCCCGCCGGCCTGTATGCCGAGGTGCATCGGGTGGTGCAGTTCTGGATCTCACACGGGGTCAAAATATTTCGGGTCGATAACCCCCATACCAAACCACCCGGGTTCTGGGCATGGTTGATCACGAAGGTGAAGGCCACTGACCCTGATGTGCTGTTCCTGTCGGAGGCCTTCACTCCGCCGGCACGACAATACGGCCTGGCCAAGCTCGGTTTCACCCAGTCCTACACCTACTTCACCTGGCGAACGTCCAAGACCGAACTCGTCGAATTCGGCGAAGAGATCGCCGAATTCGCGGATTTTCGCCGTCCCAATCTGTTCGTCAACACGCCGGACATCTTGCACGCCAGTCTGCAGCATCACGGCCCCGGCATGTTTGCCATCCGGGCGGTGCTGGCCGCGACGATGGGCCCCTCCTGGGGCGTGTATTCCGGCTACGAATTGTTCGAACACCAGGCGCTGCACGAGGGAAGCGAAGAGTACCTGAACTCGGAGAAATACGAACTGCGACCACGCGACTACGCCGCCGCGCGCCGTGAGGGCAGATCGCTGGAGCCGTTCATCGGTCAACTCAACGCCATTCGCCGACGGCACCCTGCCCTGCAGCAACTGCGCACCCTGCATTTCCATCACGTCGACAACGACGCGCTGCTGGCCTACAGCAAATTCGACCCGGCCAGCGGTGACACCGTGCTGGTGGTGGTGACGCTGAACGCGTTCACCGCCGAGGAAGCGACGTTGTCGCTGGACATGGCGGCGCTGGGGATGGCGCCTTACGAGCGGTTCTGGGTGCGTGACGAGATCACCGGGGAGGAATACCAATGGGGGCAGGACAATTACGTGCGACTCGACCCGAGCCGAGCGATCGCCCACATCATCAACATGCCGGAGATGAGTACACCCGCGCGAACCGAGTTGCTGCATCGGAGGTGAAGACCCGATGACCCGAATAAAACGCCAACTCAGCGGGCTTCAGGTGAGCCCCGAGGACCTCGACCGGCTGATGTCCGGCGTGCACTACGACCCGCACGCGATCCTCGGCGCCCACGACAACGGTGAAAACACCGTGATCCGAGCCCTGCGCCCGGGCGCGAGCGCCGTGGCGGTTCTGGTGGGCGGTGACCGGATCCCGATGCAACACCTGGGTAACGGGCTTTTTGCGACGACACTGCCCTTCGCGGGCCTGATCGACTATCGGCTGCAGATCGACTATCCCGGCGCAGCGGAACCGCACGTGGTGGCCGATGGGTATCGCTTTCTGCCGACGCTGGGTGAGATCGACCTGCACCTGTTCGGCGAGGGGCGACACGAACGGCTGTGGGAGGTCCTCGGCGCTCATCCGCGCTCGTTCACCACTCCAGACGGGACCGTGACCGGTGTGTCGTTCGCGGTGTGGGCGCCCAACGCCAAGGGAATCGGGTTGATCAGTGACGTCACCGGCTGGGACGGTATCGGAGCGCCCATGCGGGCACTCGGCTCTTCCGGTGTGTGGGAACTGTTCTGGCCGGGGTTTCCGATCGATGGCCTGTACAAGTTCCGGGTTCACGGTGCAGACGATCTGGTCACCGAGCGGGCTGACCCGATGGCGTTCGCGGCCGAAACCCCGCCGCACACCGCTTCCCGCGTCACTACCAGTCGCTACACCTGGAGCGACAGCGACTGGATGAATCGACGGGCCACCGCAAATCCGGCGTTCGAAGCGATGAGCATCTACGAAGTACACCTGGGGTCCTGGCGGCCCGGGCTGAGCTACCGGCAGCTCGCCACTGAACTGACGGATTACGTTGTGGAGCAAGGGTTCACCCACATCGAACTGCTACCGGTTGCCGAGCACCCGTTCGGCGGATCGTGGGGCTATCAGGTCACCTCGTACTACGCGCCGACCGCGCGTTTTGGCACGCCCGACGATTTCCGTTACTTGGTCGACGTGCTGCACCGTGCCGGCATCGGAGTCATTGTGGACTGGGTGCCGGCGCACTTTCCGAAAGATGCCTGGGCGTTGGGGCGATTCGACGGCACCCCGTTGTATGAGCACGCTGATCCGCGACGCGGTGAGCAGCTCGACTGGGGAACCTACGTGTTCGACTTCGGCCGACCCGAGGTGCGCAACTTTCTGGTGGCCAATGCGCTGTACTGGCTGCTGGAATTCCACATCGACGGGCTACGAGTGGACGCCGTGGCATCGATGCTCTACCTGGACTACTCGCGACCCCAGGGCGGCTGGACGCCCAACGTCTACGGCGGTCGCGAGAACCTGGAGGCGGTGCAGTTCCTGCAGGAGATGAACGCCACCGCACATAAATCGGCGCTCGGTATCGTCACCATCGCCGAGGAATCGACGTCGTGGCCCGGTGTGTCGAGGCCGACCAGCCTTGGTGGGCTGGGCTTTTCGATGAAGTGGAACATGGGCTGGATGCACGACACCCTCGCCTATCTCAGCCACGATCCGGTGCACCGCTCCTACCATCACCACGAGATGACCTTCTCGATGCTCTACGCCTACAGCGAGAACTTCGTACTGCCGATCAGCCATGACGAAGTGGTGCACGGCAAGGGCACACTATGGAGCCGCATGCCCGGCGACGACCATGTCAAGGCGGCCGGGGTGCGCAGTCTGTTGGCTTATCAGTGGGCGCATCCCGGAAAACAGCTGCTGTTCATGGGCCAGGAGTTCGGCCAGCGTGCCGAATGGTCCGAGGAACGCGGGTTGGACTGGTTCCAGCTCGACTCGCCGGGGTTCTCTGCGGGAATTCAGTGCCTGGCACGCGATCTCAATTCCGTGTACCGCAGCCGTCCCGCGCTGTGGAGCGAAGACTTCAACCCGGCCGGCTATTCCTGGATCGACGCCAACGACTCCGCCAATAATGTGCTGAGCTTCCTGCGTTACGCCTCGGACGGATCAGTGCTCGCGGCGGTATTCAACTTCTCTGGTGTGGCTCATACCGACTACCACCTCGGCCTGCCGTTCCCGGGACGGTGGCGCGAGATACTCAATACCGATGCCGTTGATTACAACGGCGGCGGCGTCGGCAATTTCGGGGGTGTGGACGCCGTCGACGAGCCACGTCACGGGCGCCCGGCCTCTGCGGTGCTGGTGCTGCCGCCCCTGTCGGCGTTGTGGCTGGAACCCGATCCCGCTAGCTGAGTCGGCTCAGCGCCCGCAGCGGAATCGGTAGCCAGGCGGGCCGGTGCCGGGACTCGTAGCCGGCCTCGTAGACCGCCTTGTCCAACTCGTAGGCGTCCAGAAGTGCTGCGCTGTCACGCGGGTCGGTGCCAGATTCCGCCCCGTAACCCTCACAGAAGGCGCTGCGACAACGGTCCAGCCACTCGCGGGCCCGGGTGGCCAGTTGCCGGTCTTGGCCGTCGCGCGACAGATCCGCCAGTTTCCCGTACGCCGCGTACTCGTAGGACCGCAGTAGGCCGGCGACATCGCGCAGCGGCGAGTCCGGCCTGCGACGTTCCGCCAACGGTGCGCCGGGCTCGCCTTCGAAATCGATCAGCAGCCACCCGTTCGGGGTGCGCAGCACCTGACCCAGATGCAGGTCGCCGTGAACTCGTTGCACCGTGATGGTCTCACCGGCGAGTGCGGCGAATCGCTCTTCGATCGCGGACAGATGTGGGCGTACTTCGGGCACCGTCTCCGCGGTCGCCGACAACCGCGCCAACAGCGCTTCGGCAGGGAATGCCGACTGCGAAGTCCCCAGGGTGTCGGCGAGTGACCGGTGCACCGATGCGACAGCCTCGCCGAGTCGGTACGACTCCCCGGCGAAGTCACCGCCCACTTCGTAGGCGTACAGATCGGCTTCGGCGAACAGGTCGCGCACGCTCGCGGTGGCCATCGCCCAGCCTTCGGCGGAGTTCATCGCGTATTCGCTGACCATGCCCAGCGCGTAGGGCCGCACGCCGGAGTCGCCCGGCAACTCGATCTGGTAGGAGCCGAACAGTCGCGGCACGTGGGGGTTGGCGGCTCGGCCCAGCGCTGCGTTGAGTTCGATGTCCGGATTGATCCCATCTCTGATTCGCCGGAACACCTTGAGGACCACTTTTTCCTCGACGATGACGCTGGTGTTGCTCTGCTCGGCTTCCGATACGCGCGAATCGGCGCGAACCGGCAGCGTCACCCCCGGCTCCGGAGTGAAGGTGACATCGCCCCGCTGGGCTGACGAATCGATCAGTGACAACAACACTCGGGTTGCCCCAGCGTCATACAGTGCGTCGGAGGCGGTATGGCCGGCGTGGGTTCCGATCGTCGCGATCTGGGCGTACTCCGGTGCCAGGTCCACGTCCCAGCCGACTATCACCTGGTAGCGATCGGCGGTGCCGTCGGTGTAGCCGACGTCGATCAGTACCAGCTGCAGCCCGCCCCCCAACTCCACCACGAGGAAGGGATCTGTCTGCGCCAGTTGCCTATTCCGTCCCGCGTACCAGCGTCGGGTCGGCAGCCATTCCGCCCACGGCAGGCCCGCTGGTTCGCCGGTGCCACCAGTCATGACATGTCCTCCCTCGGCTCGCACAGCTGAAACCAGTAGAAGCCGTGCCCGGGCAGCGTGAGTAAGTAAGGCAGTTTTCCGATTCTCGGAAACTCCACCGAGCCGGTGAGTTCCACCGGTATGTGGCCGTCCCAGTGCTGCAGGTTCAACTCGATCGGTTGGGGAAACCGGGACAGGTTGTTGACGCACAAGACGGTGTCACCCTGGACGCTCCCATTGCTACCGGAGACCTCCCGCACCATCTCCCGCACGAAGGCCAGCACCGATGGATTGGACCCGCCCAGTTCGCGGAACCCGCCGAGGGCGAAGGCTTCATACCGGCGTCGAATCGCGAGCATGGTGCGGGTCCAGTTGAGCAACGATGTAGAGGTGTCGCGTTGCGATTCGACGTTGACGGACTGATGGCCGTAGACCGCGTCTTGAATGGGCGGCAGGTAAAGGCGGCCGGGGTTCGCGGTGGAGAAGCCCGCGTTGCGGTCGGGTGTCCACTGCATCGGGGTGCGCACCGCGTCGCGGTCGCCCAGCCAGATGATGTCACCCATCCCTATCTCGTCACCGTAGTAGAGGATCGGGGAGCCGGGTAGCGACAGCAAGAGGGCGGTGAACAGTTCGATCTGATTGCGGTCCTTGTCCAGCAGCGGGGCCAGCCGGCGCCGGATTCCGACGTTCGCCTTCATCCGCGGGTCTTTCGCGTATTCGGCGTACATGTAGTCGCGCTCGTCGTCGGTGACCATTTCCAGGGTCAGTTCGTCGTGGTTACGTAGGAAGATTCCCCATTGCGCCAGGTGAGGTATCGGTGGCGTCTGCGCCATGATCTCCGAGATCGGGAAGCGTGACTCGCGCCGCACCGCCATGAAAATGCGTGGCATCAGCGGGAAGTGGAATGCCATGTGGCATTCATCGCCGCCGGTGTCTGGGTCGCCGAAATATTCGACCACATCTGTGGGCCATTGATTGGCTTCGGCCAGCAGAACCCTGCCGGGAAACTCGTCGTCGACGACCTTGCGGCAGCGTTTCAGGAAATCATGTGTCTCGGGCAGGTTTTCGCAGTTGGTGCCCTCCCTTTCAAAAAGGTATGGCACCGCGTCCAAGCGAAACCCGTCGATGCCGAGGTTCAGCCAGAACCGCAGCACATCGATCATGGCCTCTTGTACCGCCGGGTTGTCATAGTTCAGGTCGGGCTGGTGGGAGAAGAACCGGTGCCAATAGAACTGCTTGCGTACCGCGTCGAACGTCCAGTTGGACTCCTCGGTGTCGACGAAGATGATTCGGGCATCGGCGTACCGTTCGCTGGTGTCACTCCACACGTAGTAGTCGCCGTGGGGGCCGTCGGGATCTTGCCGCGACTGTTGAAACCAGGGGTGGCTGTCGGAGGTGTGGTTCATCACCAGGTCCGTGATGACTCGAATGCCGCGCCGGTGCGCCGCGTCGAGCAGTTCGACGAAGTCATCGACCGTGCCGAACTCCGGCAGCACCTTGTAGAAATCCCGAATGTCATAGCCGCCGTCGCGCAGCGGCGAGTCGTAGAACGGCGGCAGCCACAGACAGTCGACGCCGAGCCATTGCAGATAGTCGAGCTGCTCGGTCAGGCCCCTCAGGTCGCCGATGCCGTCGCCGTTGGAGTCGTAGAACGCCCGGACCAGCACCTCGTAGAACACCGCTCGCTTGAACCAGGCGGGATCCGCAGGCAGGGCCGCGGCGTCGCCGAAGTCGTCGGCGCTCGGGTGCTCGACGATGCCGTCCTCGACATGGCTGCCCGCCCCGGGGTCTAGGTCCTGACCAAATTCGTCGTCAGCGTCGATGGCCATATCTCGACATGTACCCCATTCCGGACGTGATTACCTGGCAGACGATTGGTGACCTGGATCGTGCGAGAAGATCGCCGCGGTGCGGGCGATCCTCGGGTCGGTCTGCAGCTGCTCAAGTGACTCCGGCAGTGGCAGACGCCAGTTCGGATATTGATCGACGGTGCCGGGCAGGTTGGGCTGACAAGGCTCGGCCAGCACGTCGTAGGGGGAGACGAGTTTCAGTCGGCTCGGGGTAGCCGCCAGAAAGCGGTGCATGGCATCGATGATCTGCGGCTCCTCCGGGGACATGTCGTCCTGCTCGAGAAAACCTTCCGAGCGCAGCAGGGCGAGCCATTCGGCTCGCTCCTGCTCGGCGGCGCACTGGGCGGCCGCCACGTCGTCGAGCAGACCCAGCTCGGCGCGTGCCCGTACGTGCTCGCCGCCAAAGAATCCGGCTGCGGTGGGCAGATCGTGCGTGGAAATGCTGGCAGCCACTCGCGAAGGCCACGCCGACGGCGCAAGCAACGGCTGGCCGGGCACTGATTCGTCACGGGTGAACCAGGAGACCGCGCAGCCCAGCATTCCGTTGTCGGCCAGGGCGCGGGTGACTTCCGGTTCGACGGTTCCCAGATCCTCGCCGATGACCACGGCGTTGGCGCGATGCGCCTCCAGCGCCAGCACCGCGAGCATGACGTCCGCGTCGTAGTGGACGTAGGTGCCCCGATCGGGGCTCTCGCCAGGCGGGATCCACCACAGCCGCCACAAGCCGGCGACGTGATCGATGCGCACGCCGTCCGCGTGGGCCAGGACGGCCCGCAGCATGTCGCGTACCGCCTGGTAGCCGGTGTCCGCCAAGCGGTCCGGCCGCCAGGGCGGTAGCGACCAGTCCTGCCCACGAGGGCTGAACGTGTCGGGGGGCGCGCCGACACTGGCCCCACCGGCCAGTACGTCGGCCAGCGCCCACGCATCAGCGCCGTCGCCGTCGACGCCGACTGCCAGGTCGTGCAGCACGCCCAGCGCCATGCCCGAGTCTTTGGCGGCGCGCTGTACCGCACGCAGCTGCTCCACACAGCGTTGCTGCACCCAGGCATGAAACGCGACGCGCGGCGCGAGCTCGAGCCGCGCGGCTGCCACCGCGACGCCGGTTGCGTCGTGCAGCGGCACCGGCCAACTGGACCATCGACCGCCATGGCGTTCGGCCAGCGCACAGTAGGTGGCCCAGTCACGCAACGCCCGGGTCCCGGACGGCTCGTCGAGCGGGCAGGGACGCCCTTCAGCACGCCAGAGCAACTCCAGGGCCGCGCGTTTGGACGCCCAGACCAGGTCGTAGTCGATCTTCATGGTGTCCGCGGCGACTCGCAGCGCATCGACTTCCGACCGGGTTGCCGGGTCGCACCGGTGGTAGGCGTCGAGGTCTTCGATGCGCAGTGCCAGCGGGTTGGCGAACTGCCGGCTCGACGGCGTATACGGCGACGGCTGCACGGGATGCGTCGGTCCCGGTGCGTGCAGCGGATTGAGCAGCACCGCTCCGGCGCCCTGCTCGGCTGCTGTCCAGGCCACCCAATCCCGCAGGTCTGACAGGTCGCCGATGCCCCAGGATCGGGCGGATCGCAACGCGTAGAGCTGCAGCATCCACCCCCACGTGACCGGCGCCTGCGGAACCCGGGCGGGCGCCGCCACCAGCGTGACTTCCTGGTCATCGCGCAGTTGAAGCTGATACCAGCCCGGCTCCAGATCGGCGGGCAGTTCCTCGCGCACCACCGTGCGCTCGCCGTCTTCGCTCACCAGAGCGGCGGCCCCGGACAACGGTAGGGGACTCCCGGTCAGTCGCACGGCGAGCGTCGGAGCCGAAACCCCCGCACGCTCGCGTTCGTCCAGCCTGACCAATTCGGCACGACGATCCGCGTCGCTGCCGGCCTCGACTTCGAGCAGCCGCAGGATCTGGACCACGACGCCGGCGTCCACCTGCACCAACTCGCGCCGTTCGTTGCGATAGACGGTGGCGACGCCGTGCGCCGCTGCCAGTCGGCGTAGGTCATCGGGCGCCACGACAACGCCTATACCCGCCTGGGACGCATTTCAACTCCCCACCCCCGCGAAGCGGACCGTAGTGTCGTATGCCGGCGATAGTTTGACCGCCCGGCAGGCGGGTAGCCACCCTCGGCAAAGGCACGTGCAAGCAGATGTCGTGACGAGATTGGGCGAGTATGGGCACTACCCGAAATCCGGCGAGGGTGGTCACCGCGGCCAGGGATTCAGCTGAACCCGCACCTGTGTCGCACACCGTCTGGCCGGGCAACAGCGCCCCACTCGGGGCCAGCTACGACGGTGGCGGAACCAACTTCGCCCTTTTCTCGGAGATCGCCGAGCGGGTCGATCTGTGCCTGATCGGCGAGGACGGTGACCAGACCTGCGTACCGCTCGACGAAGTGGACGGCTACGTCTGGCACGCCTACCTGCCGACGGTGTCGCCGGGACAGAACTACGGCTTTCGGGTGCACGGGCCGTTCGACCCGCCGGCCGGACATCGCTGTGATTCCAGCAAACTGTTGCTGGACCCCTACGGCAGGGCCTTCACCGGCGATTTCGAATTCGACCAGGCGCTGTTCTCCTACGACATGGCAGCCGGAGACGATCCGCCGCGGGACGAGACGCTGCCAAGGGTCGACTCGCTCGGGCACACCATGACCAGCGTGGTGATCAACCCGTACTTCGACTGGGCAACCGATCGGCCGCCGAAGACCCCCTACAACGAGACGATCATCTACGAGACCCACGTCAAGGGTATGACGCAGACGCATCCGGACGTCCCCGAGGAACTGCGTGGCACCTACGCCGGTTTGGCGCACCCGGTCGTCATCGACCACCTGCAGGCACTCAATGTCACGGCTGTCGAGCTGATGCCGGTACACCAGTTCATGCACGACGACCGCTTGCTTCGGATGGGCCTACGGAACTATTGGGGCTACAACACTTTCGGCTTCTTCGCCCCGCACAGCCAGTACGCGGCAAGCCGGCAGCCGGGGGCTGCGGTCGCGGAATTCAAGGCGATGGTGCGCACCTTGCACGAAGCCGGGATCGAGGTGATCCTGGATGTGGTCTACAACCACACCGCTGAAGGCAACCATCTGGGCCCGACCATCAACTTCCGTGGCATCGACAACGCCGCCTACTACCGGCTCGTCGACGACGACCGAAGCAGGTATATGGACTACACCGGAACGGGGAACAGCCTCAATGCGCGCAATCCGCACGCACTGCAGCTGATCATGGACTCACTGCGGTACTGGGTGACCGAGATGCACGTCGACGGTTTCCGTTTCGACCTGGCGTCGACTCTGGCCCGCGAATTCTATGATGTGGACCGTCTTTCGGCGTTCTTTGACCTGATCCAGCAGGACCCGGTGGTCAGCCAGGTCAAACTGATCGCCGAGCCGTGGGACGTCGGTGAGGGCGGTTATCAGGTCGGCAATTTTCCGGGCCTGTGGACCGAATGGAATGGAAAATACCGCGACACCGTGCGCGATTATTGGCGCGGCGAACCGGAGAAGTTGGGGGAGTTCGCCTCGCGGCTCACCGGCTCGTCAGACCTCTACGAGGCCACCGGGCGCCGGCCGGGTGCCAGCATCAACTTCGTCGTCGCCCACGACGGATTCACGTTGCGTGACCTGGTCTCCTACAACGAAAAGCACAACGAGGCCAACGGCGACGACAACTCCGACGGCGAGAGCCACAACCGGTCGTGGAACTGCGGCATCGAAGGCCCCACCGACGATCCGGAAGTGCAGGAACTGCGGGCTCGCCAGACGCGCAACATCCTGGCCACCCTGCTGCTGTCCCAAGGCACGCCGATGATCGGGCACGGCGATGAGCTGGGGCGCACGCAGCAGGGCAACAACAACACCTACTGTCAGGACTCCGAACTCGCCTGGATGGATTGGTCACTGGCCGATACCAATGCCGATCTGCTGGCCTTCGCCCGCCACGTGACGCAGCTTCGCAAAGAGCATCCGGTGTTTCGCCGTCGCCGGTTCTTCGAGGGCCGCCCGGTACGCCACGAAGACGAAATCGGCGACATCGCATGGTTCACCTCCACCGGTCAGGAGATGAGCCAAGACGACTGGGACAACGGCTTCGACAAGTGCATCATGGTCTTCCTCAACGGCGAGGCGATCCGCGAACCTGACATGCGCGGCCAGCGGGTGGTGGATGACTCGTTCCTGCTGTGCTTCAATGCGCACGAGGAGACGGTCGAGTTCGCCGTTCCCGGCAAGGATTACGCCCAAGAATGGACGAAAGAATTGGACACCGCGGAGCCGACATCCCGAGCTGAACAGGGGGCGCAGGCCGGGGACGCGCTGCCTGTTCCGGGCCGCTCGCTGCTCGTCCTGCGGAAAGTACGCTAACGCATGGCCGGCCCGGTGCTGTCCACCTACCGGTTACAGCTGCGGGGCGCGGAAAGCGGTTTCGCGTTCACCTTCGCCGACGCCGAGAAACTACTCGACTATTTCGATGCCCTTGGCATTTCGCACCTTTACCTCTCACCGATCATGACCGCGGTGCACGGATCGGCGCACGGTTATGACGTCGTCGATCCGACTACGGTCTCTGCCGAACTGGGCGGTGCGCCGGGTTTGGCGCGGCTGTCGGCGGCGGCACGTGCCCGCGGGATCGGTCTGATCGTCGACATCGTGCCCAATCATGTGGGGGTACAAAGGCCGGAGCAGAACCCGTGGTGGTGGGATGTGCTGAAGCATGGCCGCTCCTCGCGGTATGCCGCATTCTTCGACATCGATTGGGACGTCGGTGACGGGCGAATCATTCTGCCGGTGCTGGGATCTGACGACGATGTTGCCGACCTGGCCGTCGACGGTGAGGCGCTGCGTCTAGGGGATCTGGTGTTTCCGATCGCGCCCGGAACCGGCGGCGGCAGCGGCAACCAAGTCCACGATCGCCAGCACTATCGTCTGGTCGGCTGGCGCAACGGCGGCTGCGGATACCGCCGCTTCTTTTCGATCACGTCTCTGGCCGGCCTGCGTCAAGAGGATCGAGCGGTCTTCGACGCCTGGCACGTCGAGCTGGCGCGCTGGTTCGATGCTGGTCTTGTCGATGGCGTGCGGGTCGATCACCCGGACGGACTGTCGGATCCGCGGGGGTACCTGGAATGGCTGCGTGCGCTGGTCGGACCTGACGCCTGGATCGTCGTCGAAAAGATTCTGGCCGTTGACGAGTCGCTGGACCCGAGCCTGCCGGTGGCCGGCTCCACCGGGTACGACGCCCTGCGGGAGATCGGCGGGCTGTTCATCGACCCGAACGGTGAGCCGGCGCTGACCGAGCTGTACGAGACCGCTGGCGTCGACTATCGCGTGATGCCGGCCCTGCTTGCCGAGCAGAAGGGGATCGCGGCTGCTGAGACATTGGGCAGCGAGCTGGCGCGGCTGTGCCGCTGTGTGGCCGGCGCTGCCGGCGCTGATCATCCGTTGCTGGCCGACGCCATCGTGGCCTTGCTCGGAAACATCGGTGTCTATCGCAGCGATTATCACGGGTTGGCGGCGATACTGCCGGTGGCACTGGCACACACACTTGCGCAGCGGCCGGAACTGGACGAGCCGCTTGAACTGCTCGCGGCGGCGATCGCCGACGGTGCCGAAGCCGCTGCACGGCTGCAGCAGCTGTGCGGAGCGGTGACCGCCAAGGCAACCGAAGACTGCGTGTTCTACCGGGATGCCAGACTGGTATCGCTCAACGAGGTCGGCGGCAATCCGCAGTATTTCGGTGTGGGTTCGGCCGAGTTTCATCACCGGGCCGCCACCCGGGCGCGACGCTGGCCGCACACGATGATCACGCTGTCCACCCACGACACCAAACGCGGCGAGGATGTGCGGGCGCGCATCGGCGTGTTGTCGCAGGTGCCGTCGCTGTGGGCGGAGTTCGTCGCTCGTTGGGAATCCAAGGCGCCCTCACGCGATCTGGCAACCGGGCTTTTCCTGTGGCAGAACATCTTCGGTGTATGGCCACTTGACTCCCCTGTGACCAGCACGCTGCGCGAGCGGCTGCACGCCTACGCCGAAAAGGCGGCGCGCGAGGCGGATCGGCGGACATCGTGGCACGACCCCGACGCAGAGTTCGAGGGCGCGCTGCACCGGTGGCTTGACGACATACTGGATGGTCCTATCGCGCAGGAATTGACCGAGTTCGTCGCCGAACTCGCTCCGCATATCGAAAGCGACATTCTGGGCCAGAAACTGCTGTCCTTGACCGTCCCCGGCGTTCCGGACGTCTACCAGGGCACCGAGCTCTGCGATGACAGTTTGGTCGACCCGGACAATCGGCGGCCGGTCGACTACGACACGCGCCGGGCAGCGCTGGAGTCCTTGCATCGCCCGAAAATGCGGGTGGTCGCTGCGGCATTGCAGATGCGACGGGACCGTCCCGACAGCTTCCTACACGGCGGCTACCAGCCGGTGCTGGCCTCAGGACCGGCGTCAGAACACGTGGTGGCCTTTCGCCGGGGCGATGACGTGATGGTGGCGGTCAGCCGCTGGACGGTGCGCCTGCAGGGCACCGGGTGGGGCGATACCGTTGTCGCACTGCCTCCCGGTACTTGGGCCGACGCGCTCTCCGGCGTCCGGCACAGCGGATCGGTCCGGGCCGTCGAGTTGTTCGCCGAACTACCGGTTGTGCTGCTGGAGCGCGTCGATGACTGACTTTGCCGTCTGGGCACCAACACCGGCAATCGTCGGCCTCGATGTCGATGGGGTGGCTCACCCGATGGCCCGTTCGGCTGACGGGTGGTGGCGAACGACGCTCGACCTAGCGCCCGATGCCCGGTACGGCTATCTGCTCGATGACGACCCGCAGGTTCTCCCAGATCCGCGGTCGGCCCGCCAACCCGACGGCGTGCACGCCCGTTCGGCGGTGTGGGATGAGGCCAGCCTGACCTGGACTGACGACGACTGGGTGGGGAGGCCAGTCGAAGGTGCGGTGATCTATGAACTGCACGTGGGCACATTCACGCCTGCGGGCACGTTCGATTCCGCTATCGACAAGCTGGATCACCTGGTCGATCTGGGCGTCGATTTCGTAGAACTGATGCCGGTCAACGCCTTTTCCGGCGTGCACGGCTGGGGATACGACGGTGTGCTGTGGTACGCCGTGCATGAGCCCTACGGTGGCCCGAATGGGTTGGCACGCTTCGTCGACGCCTGCCACGCCCGGGGTCTGGGGGTGTTGATCGATGCCGTCTTCAACCACCTTGGGCCGTCCGGGAACTACCTTCCCCGCTTCGGACCGTACCTGTCGGACGTACGTAACCCGTGGGGCAATGCCATCAACATCGATGGACCGGACTCCGATGAAGTGCGCCGCTACATCATCGACTGTGCGCTGCGCTGGATGCGGGTCTTCCACGTCGATGGCCTACGGCTGGATGCCGTGCACGCGCTGGTGGACACCACAGCGATCAATATCCTTGAAGAGCTGTCGGCCGAAACCGACGCGCTTGCCGCGCGGTTGGGCCGTCCACTGTCGCTCATCGCGGAAAGCGATCGAAACGATCCGCGCACCATCACCCGTCGCGAAAGCGGTGGCTACGGGATCACCGCGCAATGGGATGACGACATCCACCACGCCATCCACACCGCGGTATCCGGTGAACGGCAAGGTTATTACGCCGACTTCGGTAGCATGGCCACCTTGGCGACCACCTTGCGTAACGGCTTTTTTCATGCGGCCACGTACTCCTCGTTTCGCCGCCGGCGTCACGGTCGGCCGCTGCCGATCTCGCAGATTCCGGCTACCCGGCTGTTGGCCTACACGTGCACCCACGACCAGGTCGGCAACCGAGCGCTCGGTGACCGCCCATCGCAGAATCTGACGGCCGGGCAACTCGCGATCAAGGCTGCACTGGTACTGCTGTCGCCTTACACCGCCATGCTTTTCATGGGGGAGGAGTGGGGCGCGCTCACGCCCTTTCAGTTTTTCACTTCACACGAGGACCCGCAGGTGGCGAAGGCCACCGCCGAAGGCCGCAAAGCCGAGTTCGCCGAGCACGGCTGGAATGCCGACGAGATCCCCGACCCCCAGGATCCCGAAACCTTCCAGCGTTCCAAGCTGGCCTGGCGCGAGCTCGAGGAGCAACACCATCTACGGCTGCTGCACCTGTACAAGGCACTGATCGGGCTACGCGCTGAAATCGATCCGGTCGGTCCTTGGTTGAGCCAACTGATGATCGACTACGACGAGGACAGGCGATGGATCGCCATGCACCGCGGTCCGCTGGTGGTCGTCTGCAATCTCAGCGAGGACACGGTGAGTGTGCCGGTCTGCGGCGAGCTGGTACTGGCTTGGGCGTCACCGCGGATTGAGGGCGGAGCCACACTGTTGCCGGGGCATTCGTTGGCGGTTCTGCGTCCGGCCTAGAAGCCCTGACCGGGAAGTGATTCAGGCAACAGTTTCTCGCGGTTGACGGCGGCATCACGCATGGCCAGCGGCTCTGCCGGAATATCGCAACGCGTGGTAATGGTCCCGAAATGATCTTGAAACCTGCGCGCGGCAGGGTGGCGGCAAGGCCCGCAACCGCAGGAGGTGACCTTCCATGCCAGCGCAAAACGACCGCCAGCGTGCAGAGGCCGTCTCCACCCTCTGTGCCTACTGCGGGGTCGGATGCGGGATGGTGCTGCAGGTCGAAACCGATGCGGCCACCGGGCGCCGCCGGGTAGCCAAGTCCAGCGGTGACCAATCCCATCCGACCAACTTCGGCCGGTTGTGCACCAAGGGTGCCACCACCGCGGATCTGCTCGCCGCGCCCGGCCGAATGGAGTCGGCGTTCATGCGGCCCGGGCGCGACGAACCCGTCGAACCGACCGACATCGATACCGCCATCACCTACTGCGCCAGCCGGTTGCGGGCGATCATCGACGAGCACGGGCCCGACGCCGTAGCGCTCTACGTCTCCGGGCAGATGTCAACCGAGGCGCAATACCTGGCGAACAAACTCGCCAAGGGCTATATCGGCACCAGCCAGATCGAGTCCAACTCGCGGTTGTGTATGGCCAGCGCGGGCAGCGGCTACAAACAGTCACTCGGTGCCGACGGGCCGCCCGGCTCCTATCAGGACTTCGATCACGCCGACGTGTTCTTCGTGATCGGCGCGAATATGGCCGACTGCCACCCGATTCTGTTCCTGCGGATGATGGACCGCGTCAAAGCCGGCGCCAAGCTGATCGTCGTCGATCCACGCCGCAGTGCCACCGCGGAGAAGGCCGACCTGTTCTTGCAGATCGCGCCCGGAACCGATCTGGCGCTGCTCAATGGGTTGCTGCATCTGATCGTCGCGAATGGCCACACCGACGACGAGTTCATCGCCGAGTACACGCAGGGCTGGGAAGTCATGCCCAGTTTCCTCGAGCAGTTCACGCCGGAGACGGTGGCTGAGCTCACCGGAATCCCCGAAGCCGACATTCGCACGGCCGCAGCATGGATCGGCGAGTCGGGTAACTGGATGAGCTGCTGGACAATGGGGCTCAACCAGAGCACACACGGAACCTGGAACACCAATGCCATCTGTAACCTGCACCTGGCCACCGGGGCCATCTGTAAGACCGGCAGCGGACCGTTCTCCCTGACCGGTCAACCCAATGCGATGGGTGGCCGAGAAATGGGCTACATGGGTCCGGGACTACCTGGCCAGCGGAGCGTCGTCTGTGCCGACGACCGTGAATTCGTCGAAGACATCTGGGGCATCCCACGCGGCTCGCTGCGCACCGAGGTGGGCGCCGGCACCATCGACATGTTCTCGCGGATGGCCGATGGCCAGATCAAGGCGTGCTGGATCATCTGCACCAACCCGGTTGCGACCGTGGCGAATCGAAAAACCGTGCTGGAGGGGCTGGAACGGGCCGAGCTGGTGATCGCCCAGGATGCGTTCGCCGAGAACGAGACCAGTGCCTACGCCGACGTGCTGCTGCCGGCGGCGCTGTGGACTGAGTGCGATGGAGTGATGGTCAACTCCGAGCGCAATCTCACGCTCTTTCAACGGGCGGTCGACCCGGTTGGTCAATCGTTGCCGGACTGGCAGATCATCGCCCGCGTCGCGGCAGAAATGGGATACGCCAAGGCGTTCGACTACTCGAGCGCCGAAGACGTGTTCGAAGAGATCAAACGATTCGCCAACCCCAAGACCGGCTACGACTTACGCGGCATCACCTACGAGCGATTGCGTCAGACGCCGATCCAGTGGCCGTGCCCGCCGGAGAGCGGGCAGAACCGCCACCCCATCCGCTACCTCAACGACGGGGCCAGTCAGACGCAGCTGGTCCGCGAGGACGGCAGCGTGCCGCGGTTGGCGTTCGCGACCGAGTCCGGCCGAGCCGTCTTCTTCGCCCGCCCGCATCTGCTGCCCGACGAGATGCCCGATGACGACTATCCGTTCCTGCTCAACACCGGGCGGCTGCCGCATCAGTGGCACACCATGACCAAGACCGGAAAAGTCGCCAAGCTCAACAAGCTCAACGCGGGCCCGTTCGTGGAGATTCACCCCGACGACGCCGCCGGGCTGGGCATCGTCGACGGCGACCCGGTGGAGATCGCCTCGCGCCGGGGCCGGGCTGTGCTGCCGGCGGTGGTCACCGACCGGGTGCGTCCGGGGAACTGCTTCGCACCGTTTCACTGGAACGACGCGTTCGGTGAGTACCTGTCGATCAACGCCGTCACCAATGACGCCGTCGACCCGACATCGCAACAGCCCGAGTACAAGGCGTGTGCGGTGACCTTGGCCAAGGTGGTTGTCGAATCGCCGCTCGAACTGGAAACGCCCGAGACGCCGCAGGCCGGCGGGGTCAGCTTGGACCAGGTGGACACCCTTATCGAATTATTCGGGCTCAGTGGGGAATCCGTGACCACCGTGCCCTCATTCGCTCCCATGGAGCGCATCTATTTGAGTGGATTGCTGACCGCACTTCGCACCGAGGCGGGGCGCAGCGCAACCGGGGTGCCGACGGTGCCGGCCAATGCCCCTCTGGAGCCGGCCACCCGAATGTGGGTCGACGGCCTGCTGGCCGGGCTGTACTCCCGACATCCCACGCCGGCGGCTCCCCCGAGCCGATCTCAGGCCGATGGGTCGCGCCCGGAGTCCATCGTGGTGTTGTGGGCCTCGCAGACCGGCAATGCCGAAGAGGTGGCCGCCCGCTGCGCGGCCCACCTCGGCGAGGCCGGACTGCCGGTCGCGTTGCACACGATGAACGACTTCCCGGTGAGCGGCCTGTCGGCAACCCGACAGCTGATCGTGGTCTCCAGCACCACCGGTGACGGTGACCCGCCCGACAACGGCGCGGTCCTATGGGAGGAGTTGTCCGCCGACGGGACACCACAACTCACCGACACCCGCTACGCCGTGTTGGCGCTGGGCGACTCCAACTACGACGACTTCTGTGGTTACGGGCGCAAACTCGACACTCGGCTGGCCGAGCTCGGCGCTACCCGAATCCTGGACCGTGTCGACTGCGAGCCCGATTACGACGATGCCGTCGACGAATGGTTCAGAACGCTCCGCGGCGCCCTGGGTGCCGTGTCGACTCCGGCTGTGGCAGCGGTTGCGGCTCCCGTCGCGGCCCGCTCGTCGAGGGAATCGGGCCGCTACAGCAGGAAGAACCCACTGCGCACCAGGCTGATGCGTAACACGGTGCTCAGCGGCCCGGGTTCGACGAAAGAGGTGCGACAGCTGGTGTTCGCGCTTCCCGAAGCGACATTGAGCTATCAGGCCGGTGATGCACTCGGGGTGTGGCCACGCAACAGCGCCGCGCTGGTAGACGAGTGGCTGATGCTGACCGGCCTCGATGGCACGCACGTGGTCGAGCTCGCCGAGCACGGTTCGATGCCATTGCGGCAGGCGCTGGTCGAGCGATTCGAAATCGCCCGTATCACCGGTGATTTGCTACGGTTCGTGGCGCAGCGCAGCCAAGATCACGAGCTCGTCGACCTGTTGCGGCCGGAGAACAAGACTGCGTTATCGGATTGGATGTGGGGTCGCCAGTCGGTGGATGTGCTGGCCGCAATCCCGATCCGGGCCACCGTCGACGACTGGCTTGGCGTGCTCAAACCGCTGACACCGCGGATGTACTCGATCTCGTCGGCGTGCGTCGACAACCCCGGCGAGGTGCACGTGACGGTAGGCGCGGTGCGCTATGAGTGTCGGGGGGTGCCGCGCGGCGGCGTGTGCTCGACATATCTGGCGGACCGAAGCGACGATGCCGAGATCGGCATATTCGTGCAGCCCACCAACCATTTCCGGCCGCCGGCGGACCCCAACGCCCCGATGATCATGATCGGGCCGGGTACCGGCGTCGCACCGTTCCGCGGGTTTCTGCAGCAGCGCCGCGCGCTTGGGCATCGCGGGCGGAACTGGTTGTTCTTCGGCGAACGCAATGCCGCCACCGATTTCTACTACCGCGACGAGCTCAGGGACATGCACGCCAGCGGCTTTCTTACCGAACTCGATCTGGCGTTCTCTCGCGATCAGCCCGAGAAGGTCTATGTACAAGACCTGCTTCGCGCGCGCGGAGCCGAAGTGTGGGAGTGGTTGCAGGACGGTGCGCACCTCTACGTGTGCGGCGATGCCAGCCAGATGGCCAAGGAGGTCGACCGCGCGATCTGCGATATCGCCGCGGGACATGGGCTGCTCGCCCGCGACGCCGCGAAAGCCCATGTGCGGGCGCTATCGTCCGCCGGTCGCTACCAGCGCGACGTGTACTAGAAGACGGTCTGGGCGCAGGTGGACGGCGTGGTCAGGTTGACCCCGGCGTAGACCACCTGCACATGGGTGCAGACGATCACGTTGGCGTCGGTCTTGGGACGGCCGGTGGAGTATTCCAGGACGTCGATGCTGCCATTGGTCTGGTATTTCTCCGGCGGGCCCTCGCCGTAGTACATCGACTGGATCACCGCGCCGGTGCCATCCTTGAACACCTTGGTGCCCGGGCCGCCGCGGTCCTTGAACCAACCCTCACCGCCGTCGGTGTGCACATCCAGATAGGCGGTGCGCTTCGACGAGCGGATCTCGGTGCTCTGGCGGGCCCACAGATCCGGCGGGAACCCGGTCAGGCCCCCGGGCGTCTGCAACTGCACCCCGACGGTGAACCGGCACAGCGGCGGAGCGCTGCAGTCGACCCAGCTGTGAGTCTGCAGTTGATCGGCGTCGTTCACCGGAAACAACGTGGTCTTGGTGTCACTGGCCGCCGACGCGGTCGCGGCCGGGATCAGCGCCGCTAACAACGTCAAGGCTGCCGGGATCATCAGCAACCGCTTCATGTCGCACCAACTTAGACCGGACATCACTCGTCGTAGGTCACTTCCACCGAATCGGTCTCGGGATGGGCTTGGCAAGCCAGGATGAGCCCTTCGGCCAGGTCCTGGGGTTCGAGCACATCGTTGATCTCCATGGTGACCTTGCCCTTCTTGAGCTCGCAGGCGCAGGCGCCGCAGTGCCCCTCTCGGCAGGAGAACGGGGCGTCAAGGCCCTTGTCAAGCAGCAGGTCGAGCAGCTTGACGTGCCGCGGCCACTCCAGCTCATGCTTCTCGCCGTCCAGCTCGACGACGACGGTGGCCGGCGCGGCGGACTGCTCGCCTTCGGGGGCGTCGGCGATCTTGACCGC
This sequence comes from Mycolicibacter virginiensis, assembly GCF_022374935.2. Classification (NCBI taxonomy): domain Bacteria; kingdom Bacillati; phylum Actinomycetota; class Actinomycetes; order Mycobacteriales; family Mycobacteriaceae; genus Mycobacterium; species Mycobacterium virginiense. The sequence continues at coordinate 4,323,257 of NZ_CP092430.2, read as the reverse complement.
GGCGAAGGGGTCACTGTCCAGCGACTTGAACACCTCGAGGTGGACCTGCTCGGCCGGCACCCCGCAGGCATCCAGGGCTTCGCGGGCAGCCTGCATGAACGGGCCGGGACCGCAGATGAAGACCTGGCGGTCGGTGTAGGGGGCGGCCAGCTGGGCCAACGCGGCGCGGCTCGGCAGGCCCTGGACCGACTCCAGCCAGTGCACGACCGTCAGCCGGTCGGGGTATTTGTCGACCAGCTCGCGCAGCGCGGCACCGAAGATCACCGACCGCTCATCGCGGTTGGCGTAGACCAGGACCACCTTGCCGCTGCCCTGCGACAGCGCCGACTTGCAGATCGCCATCATCGGGGTGATCCCGCTGCCGGCGGCCAGCAGCAGAAAGTCGGTGTCCAGGGACTTCGGCACGAAGGTGCCCGAGGGCGCCAGCACGTGGATGCGCATGCCGGGGTGGGCGTTGTCGCACAGCCAGTTCGATGCGTAGCCGTCGGCGGTCCGCTTGACGGTGACCGCCAGCGAGTTGTCGGTGAACGGCGAACTGCACAGCGAGTAGCAGCGGGCCACCGAGCCGGTCTGGTCGCTGGGGATTCGCAGCGTCAGGAACTGGCCCGGCGAGTACTTCAACCGCTGCTCGGGGATCTCCGGGTCGTCCGGTCCGTCTGGCACGCCGAACACGAGCGAACGGGCGTCGTCGGTCTCGGTGACGACTTCGGTGATCTGCAGTTCCAGCACGTGAGCACCGAGTGGTTCGTCCGGAATGGTCTCCGTCACGGGCCGCCCTTCATCTTCGGTCATAACTAGAACAGGTTACAGAAAAGTGGTCCGGTATTGCTACCAACTGCAGGAACACCCCGCTCGACACAAAACGGAACGTGTTCTAATCTCACTCTAGGCTGGTTGGAAAACGGGCCGGAAGAACCTGTTCACTTCTGGGAGGCAATCTAGTGACGTCCATTCAACAGCGTGACGCGCAGTCGGTGTTGGCCGCCATCGACGAGCTTCTGCCGCAGTTGCGCGAGCGTGCCCAGGAGACCGAAGACCTGCGCAAGCTCCCCGACGCCAACGTCAAGGCGCTCGAGGACATCGGTTTCTTCCGGCTGCTGCAGCCCGAGCAGTGGGGCGGCTTGCAGTGCGACCCGACCCTCTTCTACGAGGCAGTGCGCCGGCTGGCCAGTGCCTGCGGTTCCACCGGCTGGGTCGCCGGCATCATCGGCGTGCACAACTGGCACCTCGCGCTGTTCGACCAGCAGGCCCAGGAAGACGTCTGGGGTGAGGACACCAACGTCCGGATCTCCTCGTCCTACGCGCCGATGGGCGCCGGTGTCGTCACCGAGACCGCCGACGGCTACATCGTCAACGGTTCGTGGAACTGGTCGTCGGGCTGTGACCACGCCACCTGGGCGTTCCTGGGCGGTCCCGTGATCAAGGACGGCAAGCCGGTCGACTTCGGCAGCTTCCTGATCCCGATCTCCGACTACCGCATCGACGACGTCTGGCACGTGGTGGGCCTGCGCGGCACCGGCAGCAACACCGTCGTGGTCAAGGACGCCTTCGTGCCGCGGCACCGTTTCTTGTCCTACCGGGCGATGAACGACGGCACCGCCGGCGGCTACCAGACCAACACGGCGCCGGTCTACAAGATGCCGTGGGGCACCATTCACCCCACCACCATCTCGACGCCGATCATGGGCATGGCCTACGGCGCCTACGAGGCACACGTCGAGCACCAGGGCAAGCGCGTGCGTGCGGCGTTCGCCGGCGAGAAGGCCAAGGACGACCCGTTCGCCAAGGTCCGGATCGCGGAGGCCGCCAGTGACATCGACGCCGGCTGGCGTCAGCTGATCGGCAACGTCGGCGACGAGTACGCGTTGCTGTCCGCCGGCCAGGAGATCCCGTTCGAGCTGCGTGCTCGGGCCCGTCGTGACCAGGTCCGTGCCACCGGCCGGGCCATCGCCTCCATCGACCGGCTCTTCGAGGCGGCCGGTGCCACCGCGCTGTCCAACGACGCTCCGGTGCAGCGGTTCTGGCGTGACGCGCATGCGGGTCGGGTGCACGCCGCCAACGACCCGGAGCGCGCATACATGATCTTCGGTAACCACGAGTTCGGGTTGCCGCCCGGCGACACCATGGTCTGATCGGAGGTACTGCCGATGAGTATCCGATCATTGGGCTACCTGCGGATCCAGGCCACCGACATGGCAGCCTGGCGGGATTTCGGGCTGAAGGTCCTCGGCATGGTCGAGGGATCCGGTACCACCGAAGGTGCGCTGTACCTGCGGATGGACGAGTTCCCCGCCCGGCTGGTGGTCGTGCCCGGAGACACGGACCGGCTGCTGGTATCCGGTTGGGAATGCGCCAATGCTGCAGGGCTGCAGGAGATTCGGCAGCGCCTGGACGCCGAGGGCACGCCCTACAAGGAAGCCACCGCCGCCGAGCTGGCCGAGCGCAACGTCCAGGAGATGATCGCGTTCGACGACCCGTCGGGCAATCACCTGGAGGTCTTCCACGGGGTGGCGCTGCAGCACCGCCGCGTGGTCAGCCCTTACGGCCACCGGTTCGTCACCGAAGAGCAGGGCCTGGGACACGTGGTGCTGTCGACCAAGGACGACGCCGAGGCGCTGCACTTCTACCGCGACGTGCTCGGCTTCCGGTTGCGTGACTCGATGCGGCTGCCCCCGCAGATGGTCGGCCGTCCCGCTGACGGCGACCCGGCCTGGCTGCGGTTCTTCGGCTGCAACCCGCGTCACCACAGCCTGGCCTTCCTGCCGATGCCGACTCCGACCGGAATCGTGCACCTGATGGTCGAGGTGGAGAGCGCCGACGACGTCGGGCTCGCCCTGGACCGCGCCTACCGTCGCAAGGTGCCGATGGCCGCCACCCTGGGACGGCACGTCAACGACAAGATGCTGTCGTTCTACATGAAGGCGCCCAGCGGTTTCCAGATCGAATTCGGCTGCGAGGGCCTTGAGGTCGACGACGACGACTGGGTGGCGCGGGAGAGCACCGCGGTCAGCCTGTGGGGACATGACTTCACTGTGGGTATGCAGTAGCAGTGACTGACGACCTCTCGATCGACCCGCGTGCGTTCCGCAACGTACTCGGCCAGTTCTGCACGGGCATCACGATCATCACCACCGTGGATGAGGATGTGCCGGTCGGCTTCGCCTGTCAGTCGTTCGCCGCGCTGTCGCTGGACCCGCCGCTGGTGCTGTTCTGCCCGACCAAGCAGTCGCGGTCCTGGCAGGCCATCGAATCCAGCGGAAAGTTCTGCGTGAACATCCTGGCCGAGGAGCAGAAGGACGTCTGCGCCCGCTTCGGCTCGCGGGAACCGGACAAGTTCGCCGGTGTGGACTGGCAGCCGTCCCCGCTGGGGTCGCCGATCCTAGGCGGATCGCTGGCCCACATCGACTGCACGGTGGCCTCGGTGCACGACGGTGGCGACCACTTCGTGGTGTTCGGCGCGGTGCAGTCGCTGTCGGATGTCCCGGAGGTGAAGCCGCGGCCGCTGCTGTTCTATCGGGGCGACTACACCGGCATCGAGCCGGACAAGACCACTCCGGCGCACTGGCGCGACGACCTGGAGGCGTTCCTCACCGCCACCACCGACGACACCTGGCTGTAGTTTCTCGCCACGAGTGTGAATCCGGCGACGCCGACTCGGCGTGTCGCGTCGTGAGATTCACACTCGCGGGGCGCGCTGGTGCCTACCATGCACCGGGTGAAGCGACTCGGCTGGTCGGCGGTGGCGACTCTCGCCTACGCCGCGGTGATGCTGGTGGCAGAGCGCGGGATGCGCCAGACGGGTGGCCCGGGCATCATCGGCTTTGAGCTGGCCGGCAATGCCGAACGAGTTCAGGAGATCGTGGCGGTCTGGGGTGCCGACGGTCGGCGGTGGGCACGGTGGTCCCTGTGGCTCGACTTCGGTTACATGCTCACCTACGGGACCTGGGCGCTGTTGCTCATCGAGCGTGTCCGTACCCGCAACGGTCATCCGATCTTGTTGCGGCTGTTGCCGGTCGGCGCAGTCGCCGGTGATGCGATCGAGGGGGTGGCACTGCTCAAGGCCCTCGACGGCGTCGACGTCGACACCAATGCCCGGCGTGCGCGTAGCGCGGCACTGACGAAGTTCATCTTGTTGGCGGTGGGGCTGGCTTACACCGTCATCGCGGGAGTTCGCCGGCGCTCATGAGCCGTGCCAGCATCGCTGGTGCTCGGCGTGGGTGCGCAGATACGCGCCGGGGGAGTAGAACTCGTCATAGAAGTCGGTGTCGAGGTGCTGGGCCTGCAGGTACATCAGCACGTGCACGGTCGGGACGGTGCCCGGCAGTTTCCCGAAGGTGTCATAAATGTAGGACGCCTCGCAGGTGACCAGTTCGGCGATGCCGTCCGGCGGCAGTGCCGAACCGCGCACCGCCCCGCTGTCCGACCACGGCCCCGGGGTGTCGGCGTGCGACGGCCCGCCCGGTCCGAACTTGCGGGCCACCAGCTTGCGCACACCCTCGGCGACCGACGCGACATGCGGGGGACACAGCGTCTCGAAGTAGCCGGGTAATCCGGTGACATTCGGGAATGGCCAACGAGGGTCGGTGTCGGCGACGAATCCCAGTCCGGGGGCGCGCGGGTCGCCGGAGCCGCCCAGCACCGACAACCGGTCCAGGCCGTCGAAGATCCAGCCGCCCAAGCCCATTGCCTGCAAGCCGAGTGCTCCATTGTGGGCCGCGATGGACAGCTCGGCGCTGGCCTCGGTCAGGGTGTACTGCTCCACGAAGGACAGTGGAATCGGGTCGTCGGCGTGCGCCAAGCCGGAAAAGGCCTGCACGCCGGGGATGTCGCGGCCGGTGATGTCATCGGTGATCGGATAACCGTTGGCCGCGAAGAACCACAGATTCTCCAGCAGGTGTTCGGCCAGGTCTGCCACGTTGAATGCCAGCAGACTGCCCGGGTGGTTGCCGATCCAAGTGTTGTGACCCTCCATGTAGGGCTCTTCGGCGGGCAGTTGCAGGCGGGAATCCGAGAGGCGCACATAGGAATCGGCGGTGTGGCTGATCCACGCTTCGACGGTCGCGAACGGCTGGGGCGGCTGGTCGCGAGTAGGCAGCAGGTAGCAGCCGGTGTCGTCGGTGAAGAACAGCTGACTGGTGTGAAATCCCGCCGCCGACGGCATGGCCCGCCCGGTGGCGCTGCCGGGGTAGTTCGGCAGCGCCGGAGAGTACCCGGGATGGTGCGCGATACCGTCGTGCCAACCGGTGGTGCCGGCCATCAGCGACAGCAGCAGCGCCCGTTCGACCTCGGACAACGGCTGCACCGGACGGCGGCTGGTGTAGGCCAGCGCGCCGGCCGGAATGGCGCCGCCCACGGGGAACCGCCGCGACCGGCGTCCAGTGATCGCGGCGAACAGCCCGAAACCGGCCGCCTGAGCCAGCGCGGCCCTTTCGTGGTCATTGATCGCCAGGGCCATGGCCCGGACCTACTTGCTGACGGTCTCCAGCAGGGTGGCCAGCTGGGTCGGAGAGACCGCGATGCCGCACTGACTCTTCAGGTCGGTGAGCGGCTGGGCGATGCCCTGCAGGGTGGCCAGCTGGTCGAGGTGGCCGATGAAGTAACCCTGCACCGAAGACTTGGCCTGGTCCGCCGGCATGGTGGCCGCCGAGGTCAACACGTCGTTGGTCTCCGGGTGGTCGTTGAGGAATCCACCGGCCTGGCTCAGCACGCCACTGGCAGTGTTGGCGAGCCCGGCGGCCGTGCAGGCTCCCGGTGCGGCGTCGGCCGGGTTGCTGGCCGTCAGCGTGGATGCGGCCACCGCCCCGAGGATGCCGAGGGCTGCCGCGCCGAGCGCCAGGCCAGAAGTCGTGGTGATGCGCATAGCAGTGGTCCCTTCGATCAGGTATTTCCAGCTTGGAAGGTAAACCTACCGGAGCGGCAGCCAACCGCGGAGTCGGCGCAATGCTTCCTCGATGTCGGCGGTGGGGCCGGCGAACGACAGTCGGACGTAGGTGTTGCCGCGCTCGGTGTCGAAGTCGACCCCCGGCGTCAGCGCCAGACCGGTGTCGGCCAGCAGGCGCGCGCAGAACGCCAGCGAATCGTCGGTGTGCTCTGCGAGGTCGGCATAGACATAGAAGGCCCCGTCGGTGGGAGCCAACCGATCGATGCCCATGCTCCGCAGCCCGCCCAGCAGCAGCTCCCGGTTGGCGGAGTAGTGCCGCAGATGGCCTTGCGCTTCGGCGATCGCCTCCGGCGTGAACGCGGCGACCGCCGCATACTGGGCCAGCACCGGAGGGCAGATGGTGAAGTTGCCGGTCAGACAATCCACCGCGCGGCGCAGTGCCGGCGGCACCAGCAGCCAGCCCAATCGCCAGCCGGTCATCGCAAAGTACTTCGAGAAGCTGTTGGCTACCACCGCGTTTCGTGAGGTCTCCCACGCGCAGCTGGTCTGCGGGGCGCCCTCGTAAACCAGGCCGTGATACACCTCATCGCTGATCAACCGCACCCCGGCGGCGTCGCACCAGGCGGCGATCGCGGCCAGCTCCGCCGGCTCCATCACGGTCCCGGTCGGATTGGCCGGGCTCGCGACGATCACCCCGGCCAACGGCCCGGGGATTTCGGCGAGCATAGCTGCGGTGGGCTGGAAGCGGGTCTCGGGCCCGCACGGGATCTCGACCACCTCGCAGCCCAGCGCGGTCAGGATGTTGCGGTAACAGGGATAGCCGGGGCTGGCGATCGCCACCCGGTCGCCGGCGTCGAAACAGGCCAAAAAGGCCAGCAGGAATCCGCCCGACGAGCCGGTGGTCACCACCACGTCGTCGGGGTCGACGGACAGTCCGTAGCGGTCGGCGTATGAGCCGGCGATGGCCGAGCGCAGCTCCGGGATGCCCAACGCGACGGTGTAGCCCAGTTCGTTGGCCTGCAGGGCCGCCGCGGCGGCGGCACGCACCGGTTCGGGCGCGCCCACGCTGGGCTGGCCTGCCGACAGGTTCACCAAATCGCCATGGCTGCGCTGGCGTTCGGCGGCGGCCAGCCATACGTCCATCACGTGGAACGGCGGGATACCGGCGCGTAGTGCCGTGCGGTCGAGATGGTTGGTCATGCGATCACCCTGTCATCAGTTGATGGAGGAATCGGGTGGAGTCCGGCATGGAGGCGAGCACCGTGCCCGAATGGTCTTGGTCGGGATAGATGTGCAGCTCGACATTCTCGCCGTTGTCGATCAGCTGCTGGTAGAGCGTCTGACTGGACCGGGGCGGCACGTCGGTGTCGCGCAGGCCGTGCCCGAGAAATATCGGCCGGTCATACCCGTCGGTCGGGGTGCCCATGAACCGATCGAGGGCAGCGCCGATACCGTCCAGCGAACTCACCGGCGCGCTGAACAGCTCGTGCAGCGTGGTTCCCGCCACCTGCTGATCCAGCTCCGTTTTGCACACCGTTTCGGCCCGGTCTGCCAGTTCGCGCCCGCGTGGAGTCAGCACGCTATCGAGGGGAATCTCGGGATGCGCTTCGCGCAGGGCAGCCACGATGTACGAGGTGTAGCTGATCGCCGCGGGGGGCACCGCCTGCGGCGGCAGATCGGGGCCGGCCTCCATGACCAGTCGTTCGATGTTGGCCGGGGTGCCGGTGGCCACCACGCCGCGATAATCCAGGCCGGTGCCGGCGGTGAGTCTGCTGGCCCACCAGGCGCTGTTGATCGCCGCGCCGCCGCCCTGGGACTGGCCGACGATCGCCCACTTGGGGGACAGCGGCAGGTCCATCTGGTGGACGGCTCGCACGGAGTCGATCACCGAGTGCGCTTCGGTGGCGCTGTTGAGATAGCTCATCAGCCCTGGCGTGCCGAGCCCGACGTAATCGGTGCCGACCACCACATAGCCCTGGTCGAGCCAGTGCGAAAGGTACTCGTTGTCGCGGGGACTGCGTGGCCGGGCTGAGGGGGTGCAGTCGTCGCCGAGGCCGACGGTGCCGTGCGCCCACGCGATCACCGGCCACCCGCCGGCCGGGGGCGCTCCGTGCGGCACGAAGACCGCGGCGGTGCTCACCGCGGGCCGGGCGTGCTGATCGGGTGTGGCGTACAGGATCCGGAAGGCGTTGGCGGCGCCGGTCACCGATAACGCTGGGTCGAGCGGCACCGAGGTGATCAGATCCCCTTCGGCGGGAATGGGACCGGCGTATGCGCGCGCGTCCAGCCCGGACCACTGCGGCCCCGGTTCAGCGGCTGCCGATGCGGCCAGCACTAGGGCGATCAGCCCAGCTGACAGCGAGGCGGCAGCCAGGTGGCGGCCGCGGCGAATCGAACTCATCGGTTCAAGCCGAGGAATGAGAACGGCTCGGCCACTACGAAGTCCGACGATGTCTCCCCGGCGAAGACGTTGCTGTCATCGGAGCCCAGGTCGAGCTTGCGAACCGCGGCGCCCTCGGTGAAGTCGAGCTTGGCCAGGTCCACCCAGAACACGTTGGGCGTCAGCGCAGACTCGAAGCAGTACAGCTTGCGGGTGTGGTGGGCGACCGTGCGCCAGCGGGTCGAGGAGATATTCGGTTCGCCCGGTGTAGAGATGCCGAATGGCACCGACACGTTGCGCACCACGCTGAGCACCGAGGCGAGTGCGATCTTCATATCGTCGGATTTCGGAATCGCGTTGACGTAGAACGAAGCTCGGGCGAATCGGTCCGCGGCCCGATTGGTGCCCGGCAGCATGACGGTGCCGCCGAGCTGCTCCCAATAGGCGTTGACCGCGAGCTGCTGATCAAAAAGTGGCGAGTTCGTCATCACTTGGTACTGACGCCCGTGGTGGATGACCTGCTTGCCGTCAACGTATTCCACGATCGCACTGTCACCAGTCGCGTCCGACAGTGACAGGTGCAGAGTGGCCAGCCGGTCCTCGCCGGGAACGCCGTCGGTAACCACATCGAACGCCCCGGTGCTCAGCGCTGCGACGGCTTCGGCGACAGTGGCGAAGTTGTCCAGGGCGTATTGCGCCCAGACCGAGATGCACAGTCCGGGCCGGCTTCCGTCGTACTTCGGATACACCGACTCCGCCAACCAGAGCAGGTTGGCGGACAACCCGGCTTCGTTCAAGCCGTCGGTGGTGCAGATGTCGTAGCCGGTGGCCACCACACTGCCGTACTTTGCGGTCCAGGTCGCGGAGTTCGCCCCAGCTCGACCATCGCGTTTCACACCCCTCGGCAACGACCACAAATTGGTCGCCAGATCCAACTTCCAGTCCATGGACCGGCCGGTGATGATGTTGCCGTTCGGGCCGAGATAAACCAGTCGGGTGCACATGCGGCTACCGTACGGGGCTCTAGAGCACCTCGGCCTGCAACCGGCGAAGATGCTGTGCCGGCAGGCCGAGCAACTGTGAACTGCCGTGCGCGCGTTTGAAGTACAGCTGGATGTCACTTTCCCAAGTGATCGCGATACCGCCGTGCAGCTGCACCGCCTCGCCGGCCACCTTGGAAAACGCCTCGCTGGCGACCACCCGCGCCAGCGCGGCCGAGGTCGGCGAAGGCTCGGCGATGGCGTCCTCGACAACGGCGCGCGCGGCCGACACGGCCACGTACAGGTCGGCCATCCGATGCTTGAGCGCCTGGAAACTGCCGATCGGCCGGCCGAACTGCACCCGGCTCTTGGTGTACTCCACGGTCAGGTCCAGGCAGCGGGCGGCGGCGCCGATCTGCTCGGCCGCCAGCAGGATCGCCGCGTAGTCCGCGATCCCGGGATCGTCGCCGATGGGCGCGGTGGCGGTGGCGGTGATCCGGCCCAAGCGCCGGGTGGGGTCCATGGTGGCCACCGGCTCGGTGCTGAACTCGGTCCAGCGGGTGAGCTGGCTACCGTCGGTGCCGACAACGACGTCGGCGATGTCGCCATTAGCCGCGTAACCGTCGTCGAAGACGACCGCTCCGATCGCACCGCCCTCTGCGAGCTGTTCCAATGCTTCGGCATCGGGCTCGGGCGCGGCCAGCAGCGCCAGCTCGGCCAGAATGGTTCCCAGCAGCGGAGTGGGCACCAATGCCTTGCCCAGCTCTTCGAGAACGACTGCGGCGTCGCCCAGTTCGCCCCCAGCGCCGCCGAGCTCCTCGGGCACCACCAGGGCGGCGGCGCCGACCTGCTCGCACAGCAGCCGCCACAGGGTCTCGTCGTAGCCGCGCTCGGATTCCATCGCCACCCGTACTGCTTCGGGGGTAGCGTGCTTGTCGACCAGTGCGGCCACGGTCTGGCGCAGCAGGTCGCGTTCGTCGTTACGGGCCACTTAGATCGCCTCCAACACTCGCCGCCGGTGAGCGGTCGCATCACCCCACGCGGGACGCAGGGCCTGCACCCGCAGCAGCCACAGCGACAGGTCGCACTCGCTGGTGAAGCCGATCGCGCCGTGGGTCTGCAGTGCTGAATGCGCGGCCAGCAGGGCGGCATCGGACGCGGCCACCTTGGCGGCGCTGACGTCGCGGGCGGTGTCGGCCGAGTTGTCCGCGAACGACAGAGCCGCCCCGTACACCAGTGGGCGGGCCAGCTCAAGCGCGATGTGCACGTCGGCCAGCTTGTGCTTGATGGCCTGGTAGCCGCCGATCACCCGCCCGAACTGGGTGCGCTGCTTGGCGTAGTCGACGGCGGTGTTCAGCATCGCCTGCCCGGCACCGATGAGTTGCGCGGCGGTGGCCAGGGCACCCATCTCGTAGGCGCGGGCGGTGTCGGCATTCCAGGAGTCGCCGGTCGCGGTCACGTCGAAGACGCCGCGGCTGGGGTCTACCGAGGCGTGGCGGGTGCCGGCCTGTGCCGTGCCGGCCTGGCCGTTCTCGGCCAGCAGCACCACGTCGGCGGCCTGAGCATCCAGGGCCCGCGGAGTGTGCGGTGGCAGTGCCACGGTGGCGATCAGCTCACCGGCGGCCAGCCCGGACAGCTGTGACCCGGCATCAGGTGAGCCGGCCAGCAGAATCGGTGCCACCGCGATGGACTCCACCACCGGCCCCGGCACGCACCAGCGGCCGAGCGCTTCGATGGCCAACACCAGGTCGACGGGATGGGCGCCGATGCCGTCGAACTCCTCCGGCACTGCCAGCGCGGTCACGCCGAGTTCGGCCAGCTGATTCCAGACCTGACGGCCCCGTTCGGCGTCGCCCTGCGACCAGGCGCGCACCGCGCCGGGCACGTCAGCGGCACCCAGGGCGGCGTCGATGCTGGCCGCAAAGTCGCGCTGCTCTTGGTCTAGATCGAATTTCATTTCTTCTCCCGGGGCAGGCCCAGCAGCCGCTCGGCGATGATATTGCGCTGAATCTCGTTGGTGCCGGCGTAGATCGGGCCGCCGAGCGAGAACAGGTAACCGTGGGTCCAGGCGTCGGCGAGCTCGCCGTCGGCGCCGCGGATGTCCAGACCGGTCTGGTGCAGGGCAACGTCGAGGTCGGACCAGAACACCTTGGTCACCGAGGACTCCGCGCCCAGCTCACCGCCGGCCTCCAGCCGGGTCACGGTGCCGAACGTCTGCAACCGGTAGGCCTGCGCCTTGATCCAGGCGTCGGCGACGCGGTCGGTGAACACCGGATCGCTGCCGTGCTGGCGCCACATGGCCGCCAACTTCTCAGCGCCCACCAGGAACCGGGCCGGGCTGCGCAGGCTCATGCCGCGCTCGTTGCTCGACGTGCTCATCGCGGCGCGCCAGCCTTCGTTCGGCACACCGATCACGTCGTTGTCCGGCACGAAGACATCGTCGAGGAAGATCTCGCCGAAGCCGGTCTCGCCGCCGAGCTGTTCGATGGCACGCACGGTGATGCCGTCGGCTTTCAGGTCGAACATGAAGTAGGTCAGGCCGTGGTGGCGCTGGGCTTCGGGGTCGGAGCGGAACAGCCCGAAGCCGCGTTCGCCGAATGGGGCCCGCGAGCTCCAGATCTTTTGCCCGTTGAGCTTCCAGCCGCCGTCGACCTTGGTGGCCGTCGAACGCAGCGACGCCAGGTCACTGCCGGACTCCGGCTCCGACCATGCCTGCGCCCAGATCTCCTCGCCGCTGGCCATCTTCGGCAGGATGCGGTCCAGCTGCTCTTGGGTACCGTGCGCAAACAGCGTCGGCGCCAGCATCGAGGTGCCGTTGGCGCTGGCCCGGCCGGGCGCACCGGCGCGGAAGTACTCCTCCTCGTACACCACCCACTGCAGCATGCTGGCGTCGCGCCCGCCGTACTTCTTCGGCCAGGCGATCACCGACAGGCCGGCGTCGAAGAGCACCTTGTCCCAGCGACGGTGCTGCTCGAAACCCTCGGCGGTGTCGTAGGACTCGGTCGGGAACTTGTCCCGATTGTCGTGGAGGAACTGGCGCACCTCGGCCCGGAAGGCCTCGGTCTCCTCGTCATAGTTCAAGTCCATCTAGGCCCACTCTCTCAATTCATGCTTGACCACCTTGCCGCCGGGATTGCGCGGTAGGGAGTCGGTGAAGGTCACCGATCTCGGTGCCTTGAAGTTCGCCAAATGTTCACGGGCGTAAGCGATCACTGCTTGTTCGTCGAGCGTCGATCCGGGTCGGCGGACGATGAAGGCGCGACCCACTTCGCCCATCCGCTCATCGGGAACGCCGATCACGGCCACGTCGGCCACGCCGTCGAGGCGGGCCAGTGCCTGCTCGATCTCGGCCGGATAGACGTTGAAGCCGCCGGAGATGTACATGTCCTTGAGCCGGTCGGTGATCCGCAGGTTCCCGGCCGCGTCCACGGTCCCGATGTCGCCGGTGTGCAGCCAACCCTGCTCGTCGATCGCCGCGGCGGTGGCCTCCGGGTCATCGAGGTAGCCGAGCATGATGTTGGCGCTGCGCAGCAGCACTTCACCGGAATCCGAGTCGCCGCCAGTGCTTTCCAACCGCAGCTCGAAGTCGCCGATCGGACGCCCGCAGGTGGTGGCGACGGTGACGGCGTCGTCATCGGCCCGGCACATGGTGCCGAACCCGCCGGACTCGGTCAGCCCGTACGCGGTGAGCACGATGTCGATGTCGAGTTCGGTCTGCATCCGCTCGATCAGCACGACCGGGACGGTGGCCGCTCCGGTGACTGCGAACCGCAGCGAGCTCAGGTCGTGTTGGTCACGCTCGGGGTGATCCAGCAGGGTCTGGTAGATGGTGGGCGGCCCGGGCAGCACGGTGATCCGGTGGGATTCGATGGCGTGCAGCGCAGCGGCCGGGTCGAACGTGACCTGCGGAATCAGGGTGGCCCCGGTCTGCAGGCAGGCCAGGATGCCGGCCTTGTAGCCGAAGTTGTGAAAGAACGGGTTGATGCACAGGTAGCGGTCCTGCGAGGTCATCTGACCACACTCCGCCCAGGCCGCCGGGCCGGCCAGCGACTGGCGGTGCGCGCAGAGCACGCCCTTGCTGCGGCCGGTGGTGCCGGAGGTGAACAGGATGTCGGACAGATCCTCGGGTCCGACGGCGGCGGCGCGGGCGTCGACGTCGGCGGCCGGCACCGCGGCACCGGCGGCGATGAACTCTTCCCAGGTGCCGTCTGCCACCTCTACGGGCACGCGGACAACGTGCTGCAGGTCGGGCAGCTGGTCTCGGTCCAGTTCGGTGAGCCGGTCGGTCTTGAGGAACCGGCCCATGCCCACCAGCACCTTGGCCTTGCTGCGGGACAGGATGTCGGTGGCCTCTGCGGCGGTGTAGCGGGTGTTCAGCGGCACCAGCACGCCGCCGGCGTAGTGAGTGCCCAGGCAGGTGATCACCCAGTGCCAGGTGTTGGGCGACCAGAGCGCAACCCGGTCGCCGGGCTGCACGCCCAGGGCGATCAGAGCCGCGGCGGCCCGCCGCACTTCGTCGCGCAGGGTCGCGTAGGTGAAGCGCTTGTCCTCGGTGACCAGGGCGTCATGGTCGGGCAGCGCACGCGCGATGTGGTCCAGGGCCGCAGGTGTGGTCTGCGGTTCTGTACTCATAGGCGCTGCTCCTCCCCGTCGCTGAACTCGGCATCGCCGTCAGCGCGGGCTCCCTGGGCTCGACGGCTCGTAGCCGAGCAAGTGCTTGGTAGGTTAGCCTACAAGGGTGCAAGCAGTCGAGGAGTTCCGGGCTGAGGTCCGTGCATGGCTGGCCGACAACCTGGTCGGGGAGTTCGCCGAGCTCAAGGGCCTCGGGGGCCCGGGGCGGGAGCATGAGGCGTTCGAGGAGCGGATGGCGTGGAACCGCCATCTCGCCGACGCCGGGCTGACCTGCCTGGGCTGGCCGGTGGAACACGGCGGGCGCGGCCTGTCGGTGGCGCACCGGGTGGCGTTCTACGAGGAGTACGCCAAGGCTGACGCGCCGGACAAGGTCAACCACCTGGGCGAAGAGCTGCTGGGGCCGACCCTGATCGCCTTCGGCACACCCGAGCAACAGCAGCGTTTCCTGCCCGGCATCCGCAATGTCACCGAGCTGTGGTGCCAGGGCTACTCCGAGCCGGGCGCCGGCAGTGACCTGGCCAATGTGGCCACCACCGCGGTGCTCGACGGCGCGGGTGAGCAGTGGCTTATTAATGGCCAGAAGGTCTGGACGTCACTGGCGCACCTGTCGCAGTGGTGCTTCGTGGTGGCCCGCACCGAGAAGGGCTCCAAGCGGCACAACGGACTGTCTTACCTGTTGGTGCCGTTGGACCAGCCCGGCGTCGAGATCCGGCCGATCGTGCAGCTCACCGGCACCTCGGAGTTCAACGAGGTGTTCTTCGACGACGCCCGCACCGACGCCGACCTGGTGGTCGGGGAGCCCGGTGACGGCTGGAAGGTCGCGATGGGCACGCTCACCTTTGAGCGTGGCGTGTCGACACTGGGCCAGCAGATCCGCTACGCCCGTGAACTGTCTTCGCTGGCTGAGCTCGCCGCGCGCAACGGCGCCGCCGAAGACCCGTTGATTCGCGAGCGGTTGACCCGATCCTGGGTCGGCCTGCGGTCGATGCGGTCCTACGCCATGGCCACCATGGACGTGGAGCAACCCGGCCAGGACAACGTTTCGAAGCTGTTGTGGGCCAACTGGCATCGCGATCTGGGTGAGCTGGCCATGGACATCATCGGACGTGACTCGATGGTGTTGCGCGACGGCGAGTTCGACGAGTGGCAGCGGCTCTACCTGTTTACCCGCTCGGACACCATCTACGGCGGGTCGAACGAGATTCAGCGCAACATCATCGCCGAGCGGGTTCTCGGCCTACCCCGGGAGGCAAAGGGATGAACCTGACGCAAGCGCCGGAAGAGATCGCCGGCCACGGCCTGCTGGCGGGCAAGACGGTTCTGGTGACCGCAGCCGCCGGTACCGGGATCGGCTCCACCACAGCGCGGCGCGCGCTGCTCGAAGGCGCTGATGTGGTGGTCTCCGACTACCACGAGCGCCGCCTCGGCGAGACCCGCGACGAACTGGCCGGCCTCGGGCTGGGCCGGGTCGAGGCGGTGGTCTGCGACGTCACCTCCACTGCTGCGGTGGACGCACTGTTCGACGAGGCCGTGGCAAAGATGGGCCGCCTCGACGTGCTGGTCAACAACGCCGGACTCGGTGGGCAGACCCCGGTCATCGACATGACCGACGACGAGTGGGACCGCGTGCTCAACGTGACCCTCACCTCGGTGATGCGGGCAACCCGGGCGGCGCTGCGCTACTTCCGCGGTGTCGAACACGGTGGCGTGATCGTCAACAACGCCAGCGTATTGGGCTGGCGTGCACAGCATTCGCAGTCGCACTACGCCGCGGCCAAGGCCGGCGTGATGGCCCTTACCCGGTGCAGCGCGATCGAGGCCGTCGAATACGGAGTGCGGATCAACGCCGTCTCGCCGTCCATCGCCCGGCACAAGTTCCTGGAGAAGACCAGCTCGGCCGAGCTGCTGGACCGCCTCGCCGACGGCGAGGCATTCGGTCGGGCGGCCGAGCCGTGGGAGATCGCCACCACTATCGCGTTCCTGGCCAGCGACTACTCCAGTTACCTCACCGGCGAAATCATCTCGGTTTCCAGCCAGCGCGCCTGATGCCATGACGCGCCGTGACGAACTCCTGAACCTGGCGGCGGCGATGATCGCCGAGCGTGGCCTGCGTGCCACGACCGTGCGTGACATCGCCGACGCTGCCGGGATCTTGTCCGGCAGTCTGTATCACCACTTCTCCTCGAAAGAGGAGATGGTCGACGAGGTGCTGCGCGACTTTCTGGACTGGCTGTTCGCCCGTTACCAGCAGATCATTGACAGCGAAACCGATCCGCTGGAGCGCCTCAAGGGACTGTTCCTGGCCTCGTTCGACGCGATCGAGCATCGGCACGCCCAGGTCGTCATCTATCAGGACGAAGCCAAGCGGCTGTCGTCTCACGACCGGTTCTCCTACGTCGACGAACGCAACCGTCAGCAACGCAAGATGTGGCTTGACGTGCTGCAGCAGGGCATTGAAGCGGGAATATTCCGACCCGACCTCGACGTCGACCTGGTCTATCGCTTCATCCGCGACACCACCTGGGTATCGGTGCGCTGGTACCAGCCGGGTGGCCCACTGACCGCCGAACAAGTCGGCAGACAATACCTCGCCATCGTGCTGGGTGGTATCACCAAAGAAGGAGTCTGAAATGGCTGCACAAGTCTCTGAAGCGTATGTCATCGACGCGGTTCGCACCGCCGTCGGCAAGCGCAACGGATCGCTGGCCGGCATTCACCCGATCGACTTGGGCGCGTTGGCCTTTCGCGGTCTGCTGGACCGCGTCGGCGTCGACCCGGCGGCCGTCGATGATGTGATCGCCGGCTGCGTGGACGCCGTTGGTGGCCAGGCCGGCAACATCGGCCGGCTCGCGTGGCTGGCGGCCGGCTTCCCCGAAGGGGTTCCCGGGGTGACCGTCGACCGGCAGTGCGGCTCCAGTCAGCAGGCCATTTCGTTCGGCGCGCAGGCGATCATGAGCCGCACCGCGGACCTGATCGTGGCCGGCGGCGTGCAGAACATGAGCCAGATCCCGATCTCGTCGGCAATGGTCGTCGGTGAGCAGTTCGGCTTCACCTCGCCGACCAACGAGTCGAAGAAGTGGTTGGAGCGCTACGGGGACGAGGAGGTTTCGCAGTTCCGCGGCGCCGAGATGATCGCCGAGCGCTGGGACATCTCCCGTGAGGACATGGAGCGCTTCGCGCTGCAGAGCCACCAGCGTGCGTTCACCGCGATCGCCGAGGGCCGGTTCGACAACGAGATCATCCCGGTCGATGTGGACGGCAACTCGTTCCACACCGACGAGTGCCCGCGCGAGTCCACGCTGGAGAAGATGGCCGGTCTCAAGACGTTGGTCGAGGGTGGTCGGCTGACCGCCGCGCTCTCCAGCCAGATCTGCGACGGCTCGGCTGCGGTGCTGCTGGCCTCAGAAAGCGCAGTGCAGGAGCACGGCCTCAAGCCGCGGGCCCGCATCCACCACATCAGCGCCCGTGGTGACGACCCGGTGATCATGCTGACCGGCCCGATTCCGGCCACCCGCTACGCGCTGGAGAAGACCGGCCTGAGCATCGACGATATTGATGTTGTTGAGATCAACGAGGCGTTTGCTCCGGTGGTGCAGGCCTGGATGAAGGAGTTCCCGATCGACCCGGCCAAGGTCAACCCCAACGGTGGGGCGATCGCGCTGGGCCACCCGCTCGGGGCGACCGGTGCCAAGCTGTTCACCACAATGCTCAACGAATTGGAGCGCACCGGCGGCCGCTATGGTTTGCAGACGATGTGCGAGGGCGGGGGCACCGCTAACGTCACGATCATCGAGCGCCTTGGCGGCTAAAATCGGTTTCCATGGAAACACCGACTCCGTCGGCACCAGGGGGGCGCCGGATTCGCGGACTCGACGCTGATCAGCGTCGGGCTCAGCGCCGTGAGCAACTCCTGACTGCAGCGTTCGAATTGTTTGCCCGAGACGGTTACGTCAATACCTCGATCGAGCAGATCTGCCAAACCGCCTACGTCGGCAACAAGGCGTTCTACGAGCTGTTCGACAGCAAGGAAGACTGTTACCTGGCGCTGATGAACGAGATCGGCGACCGCATCGAGGCAAGGGTCGAGGAGGAGTTGCTCCACGGCGCTCCCGCCGGCACCGACGAGACCGAAGAGGCGACGGTGCGTCGCGTTCTGACGGTGTTCGCCCATGAGCTGGTGGTCGACCCCCGGGTGGCCGTCGTTGCGTTCCGGGAAAGCACCGGAATCTCGCCGCGGGTGGAGGCGCAACGGCGGGCCAACCGCAAGTGGGCCGCGAACTTTATCGAGTCGTTCTGGCGCAGCAAGGCTCACCCCGGGGAGCCCGCCGACTATCGGGCGATGGCGGTGGCCACCGTCGGGGGGCTCTTCGAGATCGTCGCCGATTTCCTGCACCAGACCGATCCGCCCCGGTCGATCGACGATCTCACGCGTGACCTCACCGCGTTCCTGATCACCGTCAGCAAAGGGATCCATCTGCCCGCGCAAGCCAGCTGAAGCCGCGCAGTCGCCGCCTCACCCCACCAGCCCGGCGATGATGTCGTCGACCGTTCGCCCTGCCAGCGCGTCCAGGTCGGGGCGAGGAGCGCCGCGCAGCGGCCCGCGCAGGGCCAGCTCGGCGAATCCGTGCACGGCCGACCAGCACGGCCACTCCGCACCGGCGCGCCGGTTCGCGTGCAGCACACCGGCATCGGTCATCGCATCGAGTGCGTCGACCAGCGCGCGAAACGGTGGTGGGACTCCGTCGTCGTCGACTGAGGTGACCCCGGAGCCGAAGAAGGCCACGGTGAACCACCCGGGCTCGTCCAACGCGAACCCGATGTAGCCGAGTCCGACTGCGCGGAGCTGGTTGCGTGCCCGGTTCTGCGGTGAGCCCCGTCCGCTCACCGGTGGGAGCATGCGTGCGGCCATCCGGTCTCCGATGGCGATCGCGACGGCCCTCAGCAGTGCCTCGCGGTCGGCGAAGTGGCGGTATGCGGCGTTGGGGGAGACTCCGACGCGCCGGGTCGCCTCCCGGACCGTGAGAGCCTCTGGACCGCCGAGCCGAGTCAGCTGCAGGCCGGCGTCGATCAGCGCCGCTCCCAGGTCGCCATGGTGATAACCGGTCTTTGTCGCAGTCACCTCTTGACAGCCCCCTCGGGTTCAAGTGTACGGTGTGAACATAGCCAATGTAGACGCCGTACACATACCAATGGGGGGTTTCGCCGATGACGGGTTTCAAGGCGCCGCCGGTCGTGGATCACCAGACCTGGCAACGAGAAATCGACGCGTTGCGCGTCCGGGAAAAGGCGGCCACCCGCGAACTCGACGCGATCGCGGCGCTGCGCCGGCGCCTGCCGATGGTCGCCATGGACGACTATGTGCTCGAGGGTGAGCGGGGGCCCGTGCGCCTGCCTGAGGTGTTCGAGGGCAAGAGTCAACTGATCGTCTACCACCACATGTGGTCCCCGGGTCAGGAATGGCAGTGCCCGGGGTGCACCGGCTACACCGCGCAGTTCACCCGACTCGACTTCCTCGACGCTTATGACGCACGGTTCGTCATCGTCACGCAGGGGCCGATCGACGAAGCGATCGCCTACAAGCGGCGGGTCGGCAATCAGATGGCTTGGTACAGCACTGCCAACAGCCCGTTCGGAGCTGATGTCGGGGTACCGCCGGGCGGCCAATTCGCAGTGAATGTCTTTCTGCGACAAGATGACGCCGTCTACCGCACCTGGTTCACCAACCATCGCGGGGTTGAACAGCTCAGTCACGTGTTTCCGCTGATCGACGTGCTGCCTTATGGGCGTCAGGAAGAGTGGCAGGACTCGCCCGACGGCTGGCCGCAGGGTCCCACCTACAGTCGCTGGGCCAGCTCGCCGGAGATCGCTCAGCTATACGGCTCGAATTCGTAGTTTCCCCAACCCATCCCAACCCCGAAGGAGCATGATGAGCGCTGCCAAGATCGGCTTGAAGACGATCAACCTCGTGTGCGTGCCGACCGTTGATCAGGCCAAGGCCGTGGCTTTCTACGAGTCGCTGGGCTTCGAGAAACGTACCGACATCGACATGGGTGACGGCTACCACTGGATCGAGGTCTATCCGCCCACCGGCTTGGCCGGCATCGCCCTGGCCCCGCCGCCGCCGGAGAGCGGGCCGGTCGAGCCGACCGACACCGGTATCGCCCTGACCACCGATGACATCGACGCCACACATGCCGCGATGAAGGAACTCGGGGTCGACGTCGACGCTCAAGTGGCGCGGATGGGGGACCCGGTTCCGCCGATGTTCTGGTTCCGCGACCCGACCGGGCACACCCTGATGGTGGTCGAGGCCTAGCCACCCGACTAACCCGCGCCCCTCCGCCGAGCGGCAATCTCACGACGCTGCCACCGCGTGTCGTGTCGTGAGATTGCCACTCGCGCCCTGTGGATGGGTGTCAGCGTGCTGCGCGCGACCTCCGGCATGCTTTCGGACCATGGAGGAACCGGCCTGGCCATTCCTGGGGCAGGAGGCGCTGGCTGCCAAGGCCCTCCCCGAGCGGGCGATGCGGGCGCTCTACGAGCCGGTCTACCCGGGCGTCTACGCGCCATGGGGCATCACGCTGACGGCGCGACAACGGGCGGTCGCGGCGTGGCTGTGGTCCCGCCGCCGCGGCGTGGTCGCCGGCAACTCCGCCGCTGCGCTCCTCGGCGCGAAGTGGATGAGTGACGCGCTGAACGCCGAGCTCGTGCACGACAACCGCCAGCCCCCGCCGAAGCTCGTCGTCTACCGAGACACGCTCAAACCGGACGAGGTGACGACGGTCGACGGGATTGCGGTCACCAGCCCGGCACGCACCGCCTTCGACATCGGCCGGCGAACCAGGTCGCGGACTGCTGCCGTGCAGCGCCTTGACGCGCTGGCGAGTGCCACCGGGATCGGAGTCGCCGACGTCGAGGCAGTCATCTCCGCGCATGGCGGGGCACGGGGCCTGAACCGGCTGCGCGCGGTGCTGCCGCTTATAGACAGCGGCGCCGAGTCTTATCCGGAGAGCCACGTCCGGCTGGTGTTGATCGACGCCGGGTTGCCGCGCCCGGAGACCCAGATCGTGGTCTGCGACGACTACGGGCAATTCGTGGGCCGGGTCGATATGGGCTACCGGGAGCTGAAGGTCGGAATCGAATACGACGGTGCGCAGCATTGGACCGACCCGACGCAACGGCAGCGTGACATCGACCGTCACGTGGCACTGGCCGAGGCGGGCTGGGTGATCATTCGGGCCAGCTCGGAGCTGCTGCGCTACCGGCGGGCGACGCTGATTGGTCGGGTCGAGCACGCGATGTACGCCGCCAGCTGGGCCCGACCCTCCGCGAGCGGCAACCTCACGACGCCGCCGCGGGGTGTCGCGTCGTGAGATTGGCGCTCAGGCGATGTGGGACGACGCGGCCTTCAGGTGCTCAACAGCCTCGTCGACGATCGAGGTGATCAGCTCGGCGCAGGACGGCAGGCTGTCCAGAATGCCCGCCACCTGACCCGAGGCCAGCACGCCGGCTTCGGTGTTGCCTTCCACCAGGCCGGCTTTGAGCAGCATCGGGGTGTTGGCGGCCATCAGCACCTGCGACCAGGTGAGTTCCTTGCCGTGCCGCATCGCCAGCCCGTCTTTGACCATGGTCGGCCAGCTCATCTGCGACATCTTCTTGAACTTCGCCGCGTTGCGGATAGCAGCGCTGAAACCGCGTGCCCGCGAACCGCTTTCGAGCTTCTCCACCAGCTCAGTGCGCAGCACCCGGTGCGGCATGCCGTCGACTCGGGTGGAAACCACGGTGCCGCTCAGGTCGGCGGCCAGGTAGCGCTGTTTGACCGAATCCGGAACGGTGGAGTCGCTGGTCAACAGGAACCGGGTGCCCATCGCGACACCGGTCGCACCGTAGGACAGCGCGGCGGCCAGGCCGCGGCCGTCGAAGAAGCCGCCGGCGGCGATCACCTGCACGCCGGTGCCGGCGACTGCGTCAAGCACCGACGGAAGAAGCAGCGTGGTGGCGACCGGGCCGGTGTGCCCGCCGCCCTCGCCGCCCTGCACGATCACCGCGTCGGCGCCCCAGGACGCCACCTTCTTGGCGTGCTTGGCCGCGCCTACCGACGGGATCACTACGGAACCAGCCTCTTTGAGCTTGGCGATCAGCTCGGCCTTGGGGGCCAGCGCGAACGAGGCAACCTTGACGCCCTCGCGGATCATCAGGTCCACCCGGTCACCGGCATCGGCGCCGTCGGCACGGATGTTGACCCCGAAAGGCTTGTCGGTGGCCGACTTCACCTTGGCGATCGCAGTAGCCAGCTCATCGATGGTCATGGTCGCCGAGGCCAGGATGCCCAGTCCGCCGGCGTTGGCGGTGGCCGACACCAGTCGGGCGCCGGCCACCCAACCCATCCCGGTCTGCACCACCGGGTGTTCGATGCCGACCAGTTCGGTCAGCGGGGTGCGCAGGCGGCTCACGCCCTTACCTCTTTGTCCCGCAGCGCCTTCGGGTCGATGACCTCGCGGATCAGCCGCAGTTCCTCGACCTCGGGCAGCCGGGTCGTCGCAGCGTCGGCCAGGCCGTGCACCTCGAACGAGGTGTTCTCGGCGACCTCATCGGCGGTGACGCCTGGGTGCAGCGAGACCGCACGCATCTGGTGGTCGGGGCCGTTGAAGTCGAACACCCCGAGGTTGGTCACCACGCCGCCCAGGTTGAAGAACCGGAACGCCGGGTTGGCCGGGTCGACCTTGTCGTAGCCGATGCCCGAGACGATGTCGACGGCCTCGCAGAACACCCGTGACGAGTGAGCGCCCACCCAGTAGCTGGTGGTGTGGTTGATGGTGTTGCCTGGTGCGCCGCGGACCCCGAACATCTGCCGGGTGGGCTGCTGCAGCGGACCGAACGCCGACAGGTTCTGGTTGCCGTAGCGGTCGATCTGGTTGGCGCCCATGATCACATGGCGCCGGCCCCACGACAGGGTCTCGAAGACCCGGTTGAACGGCATCCAGCCTTCCAGCGGCCCGACCTTGCCGATCGCCGGGGTGTCGGCCAGGATGCGGGCCTCCCCGTCGGTGAGCACCAGGTCGGGGGAGAAGGTCAGGCGGGCCAGCCGGGCGCCGACCGAGGGCACCGTGGCCATGGGTGAGGCCATGATCTCGCCGGCGTCGCGGAACAGTTCGGCACAGGCGACGGCGCAGATCTCGGCGCGAGTGGGTGAGTCGGTCATGCTTGTGCCTCCGCTCCGAATGCCTTAACCGCCGCCTGGTAGTCGTCTTCGCTACCGGACAGGTAGGTGGCCTTGAACTCCGCCCAGGTCTCGTCGGACTTGGCGGCTTCGGCGTAGTGCCGCTGGAACTTCTCGTCGCGGCCGTAATCGGCTGCCCCGATGGTGAAGTGGGCTCCATTCGGGGCCTCCACCACTTTGTCCACCATCATCCGGTTGATCACCTGGGTCTGCGGCGACGTGCTGGCGATCAGCTCGTCGGTGGGCACGATCTTCTCCACCGACAGGAACCGGCGCTGCGCCGACATCAGGAACAGGTCGTCGAAGTACGGGTCGATCCCGGTGTAGGCGGCGTTGCCGCGCTCATCGCCGATGTTCATGTGCACGAACGCGGCGTCCAGGTTCAGCGCCGGCATCGCGACCAGGGTCTCGTGACCGCCCGCAACCGGGTACGGCGAGGTGACGGTCTTGAGTTCACCCTCCCAGAAGTCGATCACCGAGCTGCCCAGCCCGGCGCGGATCGGCAGGAACGGCAGCCGCTGGGCGGCGGCCTGCAGTCCGCAGCGCAGCATGCCCTCGTCCATTTCGCGGGCCTCGATGGCCCCGGTGGTGCGGGCCTTGGAGAACCACGGGTCGTAGAACGGGGGAGAGTCCAGGGAGACGAATCCGTAGTAGGCCCGGCGCACCTTGCCCGCCGAACACAGCAGGCCCAGATCCGGTCCGCCGTAAGTGACTACCGTCAGATCCTTGACGTCGGTGCGCAGGATGGCGCGGACGAACGCCATCGGCTTGCGGCGCGAGCCCCAGCCGCCGATACCGATCGTCATGCCGTCGCGCAGTTCGGCGACGGCGTCGTCGAGAGTCGTTACTTTGCTCATTTCTTGGCGCCCTTCTCGGTACCGGCGAACTCGTCGCGGTGCTCGTCGGCGACACCGGAGAGGTTGAGTTCAAAGGTGAAGCCCTGCTCCATGCGGTAGCTGGAGTTGACCTTCTGCACGTCGATGAGGTTGAGGGCTTCCTTGGCCGCCCGGATCACCCGAGTGTCCTTCGACGCGATGTCGCGGGCCACCCGCAGCGCGGCCTCGTCCAGCTCGGCGCGGGGCACCACCTCGTGCACCGATCCGTACTGGTGCAAGGTGGCGGCGCTGACGGTGGCCGCGGTGTAGAACAACCGGCGCATCATGTGCTGCGGCACCAATCGGGAGAGGTGGGTGGCCGCGCCGAGGGCGCCGCGCTCCACCTCGGGCAGGCCGAACTTGGCGTCGTCGGAAGCCACGATCACGTCGGCGTTGCCGACCAGGCCGATGCCGCCGCCGACGCAGAAGCCGTTGACTGCGGCGATCACCGGCACCGCACACTCGTAGACGGCCTTGAATGCCGCGAAGCAACCGCGGTTGGCGTCGATCAGGGCGGTGAAGCCCTCGGTGTTCTGCATCTCCTTGATGTCCACACCGGCGTTGAAGCCGCGGCCCTCGGCGCGAAGGATCACCGCGTGGGTGGACATGTCGTTGCCGGCGGCGGTGATGACCTCGCCGAGCTCGAACCAGGCCCGCGATGGCAGGGCATTGACCGGCGGGTAGTCGACGGTGACCGCGACGATCCCCGGTTCGACGGTTTTGGATGTGATCGGCATGGGCGGGACTTCCCTGTCGTATTGGGGCCTTGGAGTACCTAAGCTACCTAAGCAAGCACTTGCTTGGTACGCTAGCACAGTGGGTGATGCGATCAACCTCGGATTGACCGGCAAGGTAGTCCTGGTGACCGGCGGAGTGCGCGGTGTCGGCGCGGGCATCAGCGCCGTCTTCGCCGATCAGGGTGCGACGGTGGTGACCTGCGCCCGACGTCCGGTGGAGGGCTCCCCGTATGAGTTCCATTCCTGCGACGTCCGCGACGACGACGCGGTGAAGGGTCTGATCGAAGCGATCGTGGCCGCCCACGGCCGGATCGACATCGTGGTCAACAACGCCGGCGGCTCTCCGTTCGCGCTGGCCGCCGATGCGTCCGCCAACTTCAGTCGCAAGATCATCGAGCTGAACCTGCTCAGCGCCCTGCTCGTGTCCACGCACGCCAACGCGGTCATGCAGACCCAGGGCGGCGGCGGTTCGATCGTCAACATCACTAGTGTCAGCGGCCGTCGGCCGTCGCCGGGAACCGCGGCCTACGGCGCGGCCAAGGCCGGGGTGGACAGCCTGACCACATCGTTGGCCGTCGAATGGGCGCCGAAGGTGCGGATCAACTCGATCGTGGTCGGCATGGTCGAGACCGAGCAGTCCGAGCTGTTCTATGGCGACGCCGAGTCGGTGGCCGCCGTCGGTGCCACCGTGCCGTTGGGTCGGCTGGCCAAGCCATCCGAAATCGGTTGGACAGCCGCATTTTTGAGCTCCGATCTGGCGTCTTATGTCACTGGCGCCAGCCTGACCGTGCACGGTGGCGGAGAGAACCCCGCCTACCTCGACGCATCCAGCGCGAACAAGTAAAAAAGGAGACAGCACTGATGGGACTTCTTGACGGCCGCGTAGTCATCGTCACCGGAGCGGGCGGCGGAATCGGGCGGGCACACGCGCTGGCGTTTGCCGCTGAGGGCGCGCGGGTCGTGGTCAACGACATCGGTGTCGGCCTGGACGGCTCACCGGCCGGTGGAGGCAGTGCTGCCCAGAGCGTGGTCGACGAGATCGTCGCAGCCGGCGGCGAAGCCGTCGCCAACGGCTCGAACGTCGCCGACTGGGGCCAGGCCGAGGCGCTGATCAAGCAGGCTGTCGACACCTACGGCACGCTGGACGTGCTGGTGAACAACGCCGGCATCGTCCGCGACCGGATGTTCGCCAATGCCACCGAAGAGGAATTCGACGCGGTCACCGCGGTGCACCTCAAGGGCCACTTCGCCACCATGAAGCACGCCGCCGCGTACTGGCGGGCCAAGTCCAAGGCCGGCGAAACGGTCGACGCCCGGATCATCAACACCAGCTCGGGCGCCGGCCTGCAGGGCAGCGTCGGGCAGGCCACCTACAGCGCCTCCAAGGCAGGCATC
This sequence comes from Mycolicibacter virginiensis, assembly GCF_022374935.2. NCBI lineage: Bacteria > Bacillati > Actinomycetota > Actinomycetes > Mycobacteriales > Mycobacteriaceae > Mycobacterium > Mycobacterium virginiense. The sequence goes on along the minus strand of NZ_CP092430.2, from coordinate 4,297,157 downwards.
GCCGCGCTGACCCTGGTCGCCGCCGCCGAGATGGGCCGATACGGCGTCACCGCCAACGCCATCGCGCCGTCGGCCCGTACCCGCATGACCGAGACCGTCTTCGCCGACATGATGGCCACCCAGGACGCAGCGTTCGACACCATGGCCCCGGAGAACGTCAGCCCGCTCGTGGTCTGGCTGGGCAGTGTCGAGTCGCGTGATGTGACCGGCAAGGTCTTCGAGGTCGAAGGCGGCAAGATCCGCGTCGCCGAGGGGTGGGCGCACGGGCCGCAGGCCGACAAGGGCTCCCGTTGGGATCCCGCCGAGCTGGGGCCCGTCGTCACCGATCTGCTGGCCCAGTCGCGGCCGCCGGTGCCGGTGTACGGGGCATAAGCCCCGGCGGCAGAGGGCGGGTCCGCTGGACGACGGTGTCGGTGGCCGCTGCAGGTTCCGGGGTACCTGGGCTTAGCATGCGGTCTTGCCGCGCAGGAACTCTAGCGCCCGCTGGTGCGGACATCAGAGCGACGTTAAGACCCATTCGCTGGCCCGCCGCCAACGCCTGCTAACGGCATCGTGCGATCTTGGTCACCTTCTAGCGGGGGACTGCAGCAAGGGGAATAAAGTCCCGAAGCGCGGACCTGCGGCGTTATCTGTGGGCGTCAATATTGTGATAGTTACTTAGCCGGACATCGATGCTTTGCTCCCCAACCCCCTCGGAAAGCAACGTAGTCTGTACTCGTTCTCGTTTTACGCGTCCGTTACTTTTTCATGTGCCTCTAAGGCTGGAGGATTCTGTGTCGGTGCTCGAAGCGGCGGAAAGCCCGCCGGCGGCAGCCCGGCGCCGACGCCATCCGCATCCCGGCGAGGGCGTACCGACCTTCGCGTGGCCCACCTTCGGTCTCGGGGTCGGCGCCTTCGTGGTGTTCGTGCTGGTGGCCATCGGCACCGCTCGCGGATCGCTTCCGGCCTGGGCTGCCATTCCACTGAGCACCGCAGTCAGCTACGTGATGTTCTCGGTGGCGCACGAAGCCCTGCACCGCTCATTCTGCTCGGTGCGTTGGGTCAATGCGGTGGTCGGCCGGTTGGCCTGGCTGTTCGTGGTGCTGCCGTTCTCGTTGCCGTCTTTCGGCTATGTGCACGGCGAGCATCATCGGCACACCAACGATCCCGACCGAGATCCGGACATGTTCGCGACGCACGCGCCGGCCTGGCAACTTCCGTTCCGCTGGGCGTTGATGGATGTCTTCTACGCGTCCTGGTACACCCGCAGACTGTGGAGCCGGATTCAGCATTCCTGGCGGCGTCCGCTGGCTGAGGTCGCCGAAACGGCGCTGATGTTTTCTCTGACGGCCGCGATCGTCGGTGGTGCGATCGTCACCAACCACTTCTGGCTGCTCGCGGTGGTTGTGTTGATCCCGCAGCGCATCGGCATTTTCATCATCGGGTGGTCGTTCGACTGGCTGCCGCACCACGGGCTTGAGGCCACGCAGCGTGAGGACCGCTATCGCGCCAGCCGGCTTCGGGTCGGGATGGAATGGCTGATGGCCCCGCTGAGCCTGTCCCAGAACTACCACCTGGTCCACCATCTGCACCCGTGGTTGCCGTTCTACCGCTACCTGCAGGCATGGCGACGCAACGAGGAGCTCTACCTGGAGCACGACGTCGCCGTCAGCACCCTGTTCGGCCGGGAGCTCGACGCCGAGGAATACCGGCACTGGAAAAAGTGGGCGTACGTGGAGCCGCAGTCACGGATCGCCTGATACGCCGAGTCAGCTATGTTGCGCCGCCACTTGGGCGAGTTGCAGGCGCGACGAGATATTGAGCTTGGCGTAGATCCGGTTCAGGTGCGAATGCACCGTTCGGGGTGAGACGTTCAGTTGCGCAGCGATGTCTTTGTCTCGGAGCCCAGCACTGATGAGACGGACGACATTGCGTTCGGCCGCGGTCAGCGAATCCCAACCGCTGGACGGACGTTTGGATTTGGCTTTGCCCTTTTCGTCACCTCGGGCGGCGTACGTGATGGCCTCAGCCGTGGACAATGCCTCACCCTGATCCCAACGCCGCTCAAAGTCGTTCTGCGGCATTGCTTCTCGCAGTGTGTTGACAGTGGTTTCGTAGTTGGCGTCATAGACCTTAGCGCGGACCGCGCCGGTGCGACTACGAGCACCAGCCGCTGAGCCCAACAGCCGTGCTGCATCGTGGTATCGCCCCGCGGCGGTGGCCACTGTCGCCAGGGATTCGAGCAGATCCGGGGCGGCCAGAACTGCCTCTGTGTCTGCCGCGATGGTCAGCGCCTCACGCGCGTCTCGTTCGGCCTGTTCAAACTCACCTTCGGCCATGGCCACTCGGCCACGTATCTCCAGCAGGAGTATCCGGTGGATACCCGAACCCACGGACAATGCCTCGTCGGCCCAACGGCGAGCCGCGGCTACGTCGCCGCATTCCAGTGCCACTCGGGCGACCGGATTGCCGTTGATGGCCAGCAGTTGGGGCAGTGCGCACGCGTCACACGCTGCATCAGCTGCCCTGGCCGCCCCGGGCACATCGCCGGCGGCCAACAAAGCGTCGGTCAGCGCGCCGTAGCTGAACGCGCGGTGGAAGTCGATCAGTTCGGCGGCGGCCTCGACGCAGGCGTCCGCCGCCGCACGCGCGCCGCGGGTATCGCCCTGGCATCCCAGCGCTTCGGCGAGCACCGTCAGGCTCTGGGCGCTGAACAAAGGGTCGTGCGCGGCCTCGGCTTCCGTCGCCACAGCTCGGGCCTGCTCGACGGCCATCGTGAGCTCTGCACGATGAAGGTGCGCGATTCCCAAGCAAAGGCGGCATAGCCGGGAAACTGACCAGTCGCCAACGGCATCGGCGAGGGCGGCTCCTCTTTCTGCGGCGAGCCGCAGCGTGTCGAGGTCGCCGGCCACGAACGCCGAATACGCCTGTACGCCATATATCTGGCTCAACCGCCAGTCGTCGTTCAATGCGGGCGACAGTGCGATGGCCTGTTCGAAGTAGGGCAGGGCGAGTTCGGGGCTGTAGCTACAGGTGAAGCCGCAGGCGGCCAACGCCCAGGCGAGCAGGCCGGGCTCGTCGAGATCGCGGGCGATCGTGACCGCTTCCTCTGCTTGTTGAGCCTGCCCGTAGTGTCCGATCAACGCGTCAAAGATCGCTTTGTCCGCGAGCGTGCGGGCACGCGCGCCAGGCGCCATCGTGGCTCCGACGGCGAGCAGCGCGTTAAACCATGCCAGTCCTTCCAAGGTCCGGCTGTGGATCCACAGTGGGAGCAGCGACGACGCGAGACGCGCGGCAAGCTCCAGTTCGCCATGGTCGCGGCTCCAGGTAAAGGCGGCCCTGAGGTTGTCGATCTCCAGTTCCGCCTGCGCGATGTGCCAGCCGTATCCGGCGGTCACCTCGGAGCCGAACAGGTCTGTGTAGTGATCCCGGTGGCGGGCCCGGATTGCATCGGATTCCCCGGCCTTCTCAAGCTTTTCCGAGGCATATTGCTGCACGGTCTGCAACATCCGGAAGCGCGTTGACTCCCCGGTGCTGTCGGCTATCACCAGCGATTTGTCCACCAACTGGGTGAGTTTGTCGATGATCAGTCCGCGCGGTAGGTCAGTTCCGCCGGCGACCGCATGGGCGGCGTCAAGGTCGAAGCCGCCCCGAAATGGCGCCAAACGGCGGAACACCACCCGCTCGGGTTCGCTCAACAAGTCATGCGACCAGTCTTCTGAGGCCCGCAGGGTCTGCTGGCGCGGAACCACCGTGCGTGCACCACCGGTCAACAGTTGGAAGCGCTCGTCGAGCCCGTCGGCGATCTCGGACAGTGACATCGCCCGAACTCGCGTCGCGGCGAGTTCGATGGCCAACGGCACCCCGTCTAGGCGCCGACAGATTTCGGTCACCAAAGCGGCGTCACCATCGGTGTCGGTGAAACTTGGCCGGACCAGCCGAGCGCGCTGCCGGAACAACTCGACAGCCTCATCGACGAGCGAGAGCGACGGGGTTTTCCAGGTCACCTCGCCGGCCACCCCGATTGGTGCGCGACTCGTCGCCACGATGGTCAGGTCTGCACCGGTGGCCAACAGCGTGCTGGTCAACTGCGCGCACCCGTCCAGTAGATGCTCACAATTGTCGAGCACCAGCAGCAATTGCCGGTCTGCGATGAAGCGCGCCAGGGTGTCGACCGGTGAGCGGTCCGGTCGATCAGGTAGGCCCAACATGTGTGTCACGCGTTCCGGAAGCAGATCCGGGTCGGTGATCGGCGCCAGATCCACGCACCATGCCCCGTCGCGGAATCGGTCGACAAACTCTTCGGCCAGTTGCAGTGCGAGCCGCGTCTTGCCGACTCCGCCGGAACCGGTCAGCGTCACCAGGCGATTGCCGTCAACCAGCTGGCGTAGCTCGGTCAGCTCCGCATGGCGTCCGACGAAACTCGTCAGGGGCGTCGGAAAGTAAGGCTCGTGCACCGCATTTCCGGTTCGAAGCGGCGGAAAATCGGTGGGAAGTTCGCGATGGCAGAGCTGCGCCACCCGTTCGGGATACGGTATGCCGCGCAGTCGAAACATGCCCAGGTCGATCAGCCAAGCCCCTGGCGGGAGTCGATCAGCCAGCAACGGCTGGGCCGTCTCCGACAACAATGTCTGACCACTATGGGCCAGATCGCACAGGCGTGCGGCGCGATTCACCAGCGACTGCGGGTGCGCACCGGGCTCGGCCACCGAGACCTGGGCGGCGTGCACGGCTATCCGCGGACGGATCGGCGCCGACGGGGCGTGCTGCAAGGCGATGGCACAAGCGGCCGCATCGCTGGCATCGACGAACCCGACAGCGAACTTGTCTTTGTGGTCCTGCTCCACCAGCCGTGTACCACGGTGGGCGGTAACCACTTCTGCGAGTGTGCTTTTCAGCCACGAGAGTCCGCTGGTCGACGACTCCGTCGGGGGCTGCCATTGCGGCCGGGAGTCTCCGGGGCTGACCACGAGGACTGTTGGTGGGGAAGGTGGCGAATCTGCCACATCCGCATTCGACATCATCTACCGTCTCTCCGAGGCAAGGATGCTCGCGCTAGCGGGCAAGTTCTCCATTCCCCCCGGATGGATCGGCTGTGCATCCGTGCAGTTGTGCAGTCGTAAGGCTCGCTTCCCGTCATCTAGGTACTTTTACCGCTAAGTTATCGGCCAGTCTCGGCCACGATACCAGCGCGATTTCGGCACTTTTGCCGATGCTGTGGGCGGGTGCCCTGCCGCACAGTGTGAGTGGCAGAGCTGCGCTCGCTCAGTCCGCCGCCTCGCAGCGGACGTATTTCGCCGATCTTCACCTGATCGCGATCTCCTATCGAACGCAGCGGCGGCACGGAGGCCCAGGGTGCGCTTTGCACCGGTCGGGACGTGTCGCTGGGTGCCCCTCGTGGGTGTCTCCTTCTGCTGAATTCGTGATGCCAGCAAACCAAAACAAAATAGCAAATTCACTGCACGCGTAGGCCTATCAGGCCTACGCGTAAAAGGCGTGGATGGGGTGCTGTTCCCTATGAAGTAAATCCTAATTTCGTGCCAATCGTTCACCTTTTTCGACTGTGACGAACGTCACTCGTGCCGCGGGAAGCCTCACCTGTGCCGCTTTGACCTGCGCCTATAGTGTGTCGGCACCCGCTATGAGATCCATCAAGATGCGGTTTCGGCCACATAGGCAATGCCTGAGTTTGCGATAAGTGAACAGACGGCCATAATTCGAACCTGCGCGAATGCTTAGTGGAAATTATGAGAGGGTCGCCATGAGCCGTCGGATGTCTAGCAAATTTGTTCGTTCGTCGGGTCGGGGTGTGGTGGGTGCGTCGAGTGTTGTGGCGGCGTTTTTGGGGGTTGGGGTGGGGCCGACGGTGCCGGTGGCGTCGGCGGATGGTTTTGATTTGTTGGATCCGGTGTTTTGGTCGGAGTTGACCGATCCGGGTTCGGTGTTGTGGTCGGGGTGGGCCGATCCGGGGGCGGCGGATGCGGGCAACTTCTTGTTCGACGCGTTTGAGCAGTTCGATCTGGCGGTGGCGTCGTTCTATCACGATGACTTGTATCTGCCGTTGTACAACCTGACGCAGGACTTTATTGCTGGTAACCAGCAGTTTTTGGACTTGATCAATCAGCCGTTTGTGGACTTGTTCGGTCGGGAGTTGATCGGTAACGGTGTTGATGGCTTCGCCGGGGCCAATGATTCGTTGTTGGGGTCGTCGGGGTGGTTCGGCAACCTTGGTGATGGCGGGTTTTTGTTTGGTGATGGTGGTGCTGGTGCTGCGGGGGTGGCTGGGATCGCTGGCGGGGTGGGGGGTGCCGGTGGTGCTGCGGGCTTGTTCGGCAATGGCGGCACTGGTGGTGTGGGTGCCGATGGTGGCGATGGTGGCGCTGGGGGTGCGGGGGGTTGGTTGTTCGGTGATGGCGGCACCGGCGGTGCGGGTGGGGCGTCACTGGATGTGTTGGTTGCTGGCGGTAATGGTGGTGCCGGCGGTGATGTGATCAGCCTGTTCGGGTTTGGTGGCACTGGTGGTGCTGGGGGTGCGGGCGCGGCGGGCACGACCGGTGTGGCCGGGGTTGATGGGGTGCTGGGTGCCCTTAATGGCACTGCGGGCGCCGAGGGCCTCACTGGTGGCCTGGGTGGCAATGGTGGCGCCGGGGGTGCGGCCGGCTTCGTGCTGGGTATTGGTGGTCTCGGGGGTGCTGGTGGTGTCGGGGGCACTGGTGGCACCGGTGGCGCCGGTGGTGGCGGCGGGGTCAGTGTCGATGCTCTGGGGGGCAATGGTGGTGTCGGTGGGGCGGGTGGCGATGGTGGCGTCGGGGGTCGTGGTGGTGTTGGGGGTGTGGGTGGGCATTTCGGTGCTGCCGGTGATGGCGGTGTGGGCGGTAATGCGGGCTTAGCTGGTGATGGTGGTGCTGGTGGCCTTGGTGGTGACGGTGCCCTTGGTGGCGGTAATGGTGGCGATGGTGGCGCGGGTGGGCAGGTCGGCACGATCGCCGGTGCTGGTGGTGCTGCCGGTGAGAAGTTCATGTCCTGGATGTGGGGCAACGCCGGGCGTCCGGGTGCTGATGGTCTGGTCCCGACGGGGATCAGTGGCCATGGTGGGGTCGGCGGTAACGGCGGCAACGGCACCGGGGTGTTGGCTAATGGTGATGGCGCCGCCGGGGGTAATGCCGGTGCCGGTGGTGATGGTGGTGCGCACGGCAACGGCGCCACTGGTGGTGTGGGCGGTAATGGCTTCACCGGTCTTGCTGGTGCTGATGCCAGCACGGCGGGTGGCTCGGGGATCTCCGGTGGCAATGGTGGCCATGGCGGCAATGGTGGTGCCGGCGGCTCCGGTGGTGCGGTGGCCGGTAACGCCGGCAACGGTGGTGCTGGGGGTAAGGGCGCGGCCGGGGGAGGCGGGGGCTCCGGCGCTGATGGCGCCACCGGTTCGTTCGCTAATGGCGGTGATGGCACGGGTAGTGCCGGTGGTGACGCCGGTAGTGGTGGGGCCGGCGGTAATGGTGGTGCCGGGGGTGCGGCCGGTACTGCGGCGCATGGCACCGCCGGTAGCGCGGGTGCGGGCGGGGCGGCTGGTGATGGTGGCAACGCCGGGACCGCGGGTGCCGGTGGTGCGGGTGCGGCCGGCAGCGCCGAGCACCCGGATGCCGGTGATGGTGGTGCCGGCGGCAAGGGTGGGGACTTCGGTGCCGGCGGCATCGGCGGCACCAACGGTGACGGCACCGGCACGGGTGCTGACGGGCTCGATGGTGCGGGCAGTACCGGCGGCAATGGTGGTGCCGGTGGTAACGGTTTCTTGGGCACTAATGGTGTCGCCGAGGCTATTAATGGCACTGCGGGTGGCCACGGTGGTGCCGGTGGTGATGGTGGTGTCGGGGGTGTGCTCGCGGATGGGTCGCAGGCCGCCCAAGGTGTGGGTGGTGCTGGTGGTGATGGTGGCGCCGGCGGTAATGGGTTCAACGGTGTCAACGGTGCGGTCCCGGGTGGGGACGGCACCCATGCGGGTGATGGGGGTACCGGCGGCAACGGCGGTGCCGGTGGGCACGGCTCGATCGACGGTGCTCACGGTGTCGGTGGCCTGGGCGGCAATGGTGGTAATGGTGGTCACGGTGCTGATGGTGGCGACGGCGCCGATGGTGATGCCGAGCATGCGGGCGGGTTCGCCGGCCAAGACGGCGGCCATGGTGGCAACGCCGGCAAAGGTGGTGCCGGCGGTGACAGTGGTGGTGGCAGCGCCTCGGCCAGTGGTGCTGATGGGGTCGCCGGGATTGGTGGTCACGGTGGCCGCGGTGGTACGGGTCTTGATGGGGTCAATGGCACCGTCGAGAACCCTGATGGCACGGCCGGCGCCGCCGGTGGCGCCGGCGGAAACGGCGGCCAGGGCGGCCTAGAGGCCGACGGCACCACGCAAGCCGCGACCGGTAATGGTGGTGCCGGTGGCGCCGGTGGCCGCGGCGGTAACGGCCTCAACGGCGCTAACGGTGATGACCCGGGCTCTGAGGGCACCCGTGGTGGCAATGGCGGTGCTGGTGGTGCCGGCGGTGCCGGGGGTACCGGCACGATCGAGGGTGCTCACGGTGCTGGCGGGGTCGGTGGTAACGCCGGCAATGGTGGCAACGGCGCTAACGGGGCCAACGGCGCGAACGGCACCACCGAGCACACGGCCGGGTATGCCGGGCAAGACGGTGGCGCCGGCGGCAACGCCGGTATCGGTGGTGCTGGTGGTGACAGTGGTGGCGGCACCACCGCCGCCAACGGTAGCGATGGGGCCGCCGGGAAGGGCGGTGCCGGGGGCCTGGGTGGTACCGGCCTCGATGGTCTCAACGGCAACGCCCAAAACCCTGATGGGACTGCTGGTGGTGCCGGGGGTGCGGGCGGTAACGGTGGTCAAGGTGGCCTGCAAGCCGATGGTGTGACTAGCGCTGAGCAGGGTGCTGGCGGTGCTGGTGGTGCTGGTGGCCGTGGTGGTAGTGGCTTTAACGGCACTAATGGGGCTACCCCGGGTGCTGATGGCACCCGCGGTGGCAATGGTGGCGCCGGTGGCGCTGGTGGCGTCGGCGGGACCGGCTCGAGCACTGGTGTCCACGGTGTTGGTGGTGTCGGTGGCAACGCGGGCAATGGTGGTGCCGGCGCTGATGGTGCTAACGGCGCCAACGGCGATGCCAACCACACCAGCGGATATGCCGGACAAGACGGCGGCAAGGGCGGCAACGCCGGCACCGGCGGTACCGGCGGCGACAGTGGTAACGGCACCACCGCCGCCCACGGCAGCGACGGCACCGCCGGTGTTGGCGGCAACGGCGGGGCAGGCGGCACCGGACTCGACGGCACCAACGGCACCACCCAAAACCCCGACGGCACCGCCGGCGGTGCCGGCGGAACCGGCGGAACCGGCGGCGCTGGTGGTCTGAACACCGACGGCTCACACGCCACGACCGGCAACGGTGGTGCCGGTGGCCAGGGCGGTCGCGGCGGCAACGGCATCAACGGCACCAACGGTGACGAGCCGGGTGCTGACGGCACCCGCGGTGGCAACGGTGGTACTGGTGGGGCCGGCGGCGTCGGCGGCACCGGCACCCAGACCGGCGCCCACGGCGCCGGTGGTGTCGGTGGCAACGCCGGCAATGGTGGTGCCGGCGCGGACGGCGCAAACGGTGCCAACGGCGACGCACAGCACCAGGCCGGCTACGCCGGGCAGGACGGCGGTGCCGGTGGCAACGCCGGCAAGGGTGGTGCCGGCGGCGACAGCGGCGGCGGAAACACCGCTGCCGGCGGAAGTTCCGGTATCGCAGGTCAGGGCGGTAACGGGGGTGCTGGTGGCACCGGTCTGGACGGCGTCAACGGCACCGCAAGCAACATCAACGGCACGTCGGGCGCAGCCGGCGGTGCCGGCGGCAACGGCGGCAAGGGCGGCCTGCAGGCTGACGGCTCCACACAGGCGACCGACGGCAACGGCGGCGCCGGTGGTGCCGGTGGCCGTGGTGGTAGCGGCTTCAACGGTGCCAACGGCACCAACCCGGGCGGCAACGGCCAATCCGGCGGTACCGGTGGTGACGGTGGCTCCGGTGGTGTCGGCGGCACGGGCGCGCTCACCGGTGATCACGGCGTCGGCGGTGCCGGCGGCAACGGCGGTAACGGCGGTAACGGTGCCGACGGGTCCAACGGTGCCAACGGAGACGCCGAGCACGTGGGTGGCTACGACGGTGGCGCCGGTGGTAACGGCGGCAACGCCGGGGCCGGCGGTAAGGGCGGTGACTCCGGCGGCGGTCAGCAGGGTGTCAACGGCGGCAACGGTGCTGCCGGCACCGGCGGTAACGGTGGCGCGGGTGGCGCCGGCATGGATGGCGCCAACGGCGACCGGGACAACGTCGACGGCACCGCCGGCGGCAACGGCGGTACCGGTGGTGCGGGTGGCGCCGGCGGCCAAGAAGTCGGTGGCGGCCACGCGACCGATGGCAACGGCGGCCTCGGCGGTAATGGCGGTAAGGGCGGTGCCGGCTTCGACGGCAGCAACGGCTACATCGACCACGCGGACGGATCCGCGGGCGGTAACGGCGGTGGCGGCGGAACCGGTGGCAACGGCGGTGCCGGTGGCGGCACCACCGGGGCCGGCGGCAATGCGGGCAACGGCGGCAACGGCGGTGCTCCCGGCGACGGCGGCGATGGTATCGACGGCACAGCGGCCCACCCCGACGGCGGCGCGGGCGGCCACGGCGGCAACGTCGGTGTCGGCGGCGGCGGCGGAACCGGCGGATCCGGTGCGACCACGGGCAACAACGGGCAGGCCGGCAACACCCCCGGCAGCGGCGGTAACGGAGGAAACGGTGGAGCCGGCTACGACGCCGCGTCCGACCCGACCGCCGCACCCGGCACGAACGGCGGCAACGGCGGTGCCGGTGGTGCCGCCGGTGACCACGGCAACGGCGGTAACGGTGGCAACGCCGGCAACGGTGCCGCCGGTGGTGCCGGAGACAACGGTGAGAACCCGGGCGACGCCGGTCAGGCCGGCGGGTCGGGCGGTAAAGGCGGCACCGGTGGTGCCGGCGGTGCCGGCGGATCGATCGCCGGTGACGGCGGTAACGGTGGAGCCGGTGGTGGCGGCGCCGACGGTGGTGTCGGTGGCAATGGCGCCAACGGTGCGGACGGCACGTTCGACAACGGCGGAGACGGCACCGGCGGTGCGGGTGGCAGCGCCGGCACCGGTGGTTCCGGTGGCGACGGCGGGGCTGGCGGTGCCGGCGGTAGCTCCGCCCACGGCAAGGCGGGCACCGAGGGTGCCGGCGGCAACGCGGGCAATGGCGCCGATTCCGGCAAGGCCGGAGACGGCGGCGCCGGTGCGCACGGCACCGCGGAAAACCCCGACGGTGGCAATGGTGGCCAGGGCGGTAACGCCGCCACCGGTGGTGCCGGTGGCACTGGCGGCAGCGGCCTGACCCACGGTTCGGACGGCCAAGACGGGGGCATTCCCTCCGGCTCCCAGGGCAACGGCGGCACCGGCGGCGACGGCTACGACGCCTCCACCGACCCGAACGCGGCACCGGGGACCTCTGGTGGCAACGGTGGTGCCGGTGGTGACGCCGGTGACCACGGCAACGGCGGTCTGGGCGGCAACGGCGGTAGCGGCACCGACGGCAGCGCCGGTGCGAACGGCAGTGGCACCGACGGTGACGGTAACGGCAACGGCGGTGGCGCCGGTACGGCCGGCGGCTCCGGCGGCAACGGTGGTGCCGGCGGCAAGGGCGGCTCCGTCACCGGTGACGGCGGCGCTGGAGGCCTGGCCGGCAACGGTGGCAACGGTGGCTCCGGCGGCTCGGGCGCCAACGGTGCCGACGCAACCGACCCCGGCCAGGACGGTGGTAACGGCGGCGTCGGTGGCGACGCGGGAGCCGGCGGCAAGGCCGGCACCGGCGGCAACGGCGGCTCGGCCACCAATGGTTCCGCGGGCGCCAACGGCGACGGCGGTAATGGCGGAAATGGCGGCAACGCCGGCGTCGGTGGCAATGGCGGCAAGGGCGCCGACGGCGACGCCGAAAGCCCCGACGGCGGCACGGGTGGTGCCGGCGGCAACAACGGCGCCATCGGCCAGGGCGCGACCGGCGGTTCGGCGGGCAGCGGCGGTACCGGAGGCACGGCCGGCACCGACGGCGCCGACGGCACATCGGGCGCCGGTGGTGACGGTGGCGCCGGCGGTAACGGCTACGACGCCTCGACCGACCCGAACGCGGCTCCCGGCACCGCCGGTGGCAACGGTGGCGCCGGTGGCAACGCCGGTGACCACGGCAACGGTGGACAGGGCGGCAACGGTGGTTCGGGCTCTGACGGCACCGACGGCAGCAACAGCACTGACCCGTCGCAGGCCGGTGGCGACGGCACCAACGGTGGTGCCGGTGGCAACGGTGGCGCTGGTGGTGCCGGTGGTTCGGTCGTGGGCAACGGTGGTGGCGGTGGTAACGCCGGCAGCGGAGGCAGCGCCGGTAACGGTGGTTCCGGAGCGGACGGTGACGACGCCACCACGCCCGGCGCCGACGGCGGGATCGGTAGCAACGGTGGCTCGGGTGGTACCGGCGGCGCCGGCGGTACCGGCGGCAGCGGCGGCGGTGCCAGCAACGGCAACGCCGGCAACAACGGCAATGGCGGCGACGGCGGCGCCGGCGGTAACGCCGGTTCGGCCGGCAACGGCGGCAAGGGCGCCGATGGCGACGCCACCAACCCCGACGGTGGCAACGGCGGCAAGGGTGGCGACACCGGCAACGCCGGATCCGGTGGGTCCGGTGGTGGCGCCGGAACCGGTGGTGCCGGTGGTACTGGCACTGCCGGCGGCGACGGCGGCGACGGCGCCGAAGGCTCGCCGTCAGGAGATGGCGGTGACGGCGGTAACGGCTACACCAACCCCAACGGCGACGGCGGCAATGGCGGTAACGGTGGCGACGCCGGCAGCCACGGCAACGGCGGCAACGCCGGTAACGGTGGCGACGGCCACGGCGACAACTCCAACGGTGGGTCCGGTGGTACCGGTGGTGCCGGTGGCACCGACACCGGCAACGGCGGCAACGGCGGCAATGGCGGCAACGGCGACCACAACGGCGGCGCCGGCGGTGGTGGCGGCGACGCTGGCGCCAACGGCGACGGCGGTAACGCCGGCGACGGCGGTAACGGCCAGACCGGTGACGGCGGCAACGGCGGTGACGGTGGTGCCGGTGGCACGCAGACCGGTGACGGCGGTAACGCCGGCAACGGCGGCGACGGCGGCCAGCACGGCGGGGACGGCGGCCAGGGTGGCAGCGCCACGGGTGAGGGCAACGGTGGCAACGGTGGGTACGGCGGTGATGGCCTGCCGGGCCCGAACGGCCCCAACGGCGCCAACGGCGGCAGCGGAACCCAGCCCGGTGAGGCCGGCGGCGACGGCCAGGCCGGTGGAGCCGGCGGTAAGGGCGGCGACGGCGGTGCCGGCAGCGGAGTCGGTTACCACGCCGGCAGCGGTGGCTTAGGCGGCAACGGTGGCAACGGTGGTGACGGCGGCGATGGCGCCAAGGGCGCTACCGGCACCTTCGCCGGTGGCGACAACGGTGACGGTGGCCAAGGCGGCAACGCCGGAAACGGCGGCGCCGGCGGCGCCGGTGCGGCAGGCGGCAACGCCGGTATCGGCCTCAACGGTGCGACTGACGGCGTGCACGGCGCTGGCGGTACCGGCGGGAACGGTGGCAACGCCGGTAGCGCCGGTAACGGCGGCAAGGGCGCTAACGGGACCGCGAGCCACCTCGACGGCGGTAACGGTGGCGCCGGTGGCGCCGGCGGTAACGCCGGCGCGGCAGGTGCCGGTGGCGACAACGGCGATGGCACGACTGGTGCCGCCGGGCAGGCCGGCAACGGCAGCATCGGTGGCGACGGTGCCGACGGTGGCCGCGGCTACATCGGTGGTAACGGCAAGGCCGGCAACATCGACGGAACAGCCGGCGGTAACGGTGGTGCCGGCGGTAACGGCGGTGCCGGTGGTTTCGCCGGCAACGGAACGCAGCTCAACCAGGGCGACGGCGGCAGCGGTGGTGACGGTGGCGCCGGTGGTAACGGCTACAACGGTCTCAACGGCTCGACGCCCGGTGCCGACGGTGGCAACGGCGGTAACGGTGGCGCCGGCGGCAACGGCGGTGTCGCAGGTACCGGACACACGGCAGGTGACCACGGTGTCGGCGGGCTTGGTGGCAACGGCGGCAACGGCGGCAACGGCGCCGACGGTGCCAGCGGAAGCACCGGTGGCGGCGACGGGCAGAACGGCGGCGCCGGTGGCAACGCCGGTAAGGGCGGAGCCGGTGGCGACAGCGGTGGCGGCCAGCACGCCGACAACGGCACCGACGGTTCAGCCGGTATCGGTGGTAACGGTGGCAACGGCGCCCGGGGCACCGATGGTACCGACGGCACCGCCGCTGACGTCAATGGTGTCGCCGGTGGCAACGGCGGCAAGGGCGGCAACGGTGGCCTGGGCGGCTTGGAGGTCAACGGTGTTGACCGGGCTGCCACCGGGGCCGGTGGCAACGGCGGTGCCGGCGGTAAGGGCGGCAACGGTATTGACGGTGCGGCCGGGTCGTTTGCCACCGGTGACGGCAACGGCGGTAACGGTGGCAACGGTGGCGTCGGCGGTAACGGCGGTGTCGGTGGTACCGGTTCCTCGACGGGCAGCGTGGGTGCTGCCGGCGCGGGCGGCAACGCCGGCAACGGTGGCGCGGGTGCTACCGGTGCCGCAGGCAGTGCCGGGGTTTCGGGTGTGAACAACGGCGCCGGCGGAGCGGGCCATGACGGCGGTAACGGCGGCAACGCCGGTATCGGCGGCAAGGCCGGAACCGGCACCGGATCGGCCAGCAGCGGGACCAACGGCAACGCCGGTGTCGGTGGCGCCGGCGGCAAGGGCGGTCAGGGTGCCGCCGGTACCGATGCCAGCAGCTCGGCTAACCCCAACGGCGGCACGGGTGGTAACGGTGGCAAGGGCGGCAGCGGTGGCGTCGGAGGTCTGCAGGCCGACGGTTCCACGCGAGCGGCCGATGGCCAGGGTGCTGACGGTGGTGCCGGTGGTCGGGGTGGCAATGGCTTCACCCAGGCGGACGGCAGCTCGGCCAGCGGCGGCAACGGTGGCCAGGGTGGCGTCGGTGGCGCCGGTGGTGACCGCGGCGCGGTGGCGGCCAGCGGCGGCGTCGGCGGCCAGGGCGGCAACGCCGGCAACGGTGGCAGTGGCGCGGACGGCAAGGCCGGCGCGGATGCCACGGTGGCCGGTGCCGCCGGCGGTACCGGCGGTGACGGCACGAGCGGCGGCAAGGGCGGCAATGGCGGCGCCGGTGGCGCCGGTGGTGCGAGCGGCACCGCCAGCAACGGAACGGCCAACCACCACGGTGCCGGTGGCGTCGGTGGAAACGCCGGCAGCGGCGGTAACGCCGGTAACGGCGGTGCCGGCGGTAAGGGCCTCGGTGGCGGCACCGGAGCGACCGCGGGCGTCGGTGGCGCCGGCGGCGCCGGCGGCAACCGGGGTGCAGCGGGCACCGCAGGCGCCGGTGGCGACAGCGGCGGCGGGCAGTCGGCCGCCAACGGTGCGGCGGGTGCGGCCGGTACAGCCGGTGGCAACGGTGGTAAGGGCGGCGACGGCGGCACCGGAACCACTCTGGCCAGCGGCATCGGCCAGAACGGCGGTGCCGGCGGTAAGGGCGGCAGCGCCGGTGCGCTCGGTAACGGCGGTGCCGGTGGTAGTGGCGGCAACGGTGGTACCGGCAACAACGCGACTACCGGTGGCTCCAGCGGCTCTGCCGGCGGCAACGGCGGCAACGCCGGTGACGGCGGCAAGGCCGGTGCGGGCGCGACCGACACCGGTGGCAACGCCGGTAAGGCCGGCTCCGGCGGCAACGGCGGTACCGGAGCCAACGCCACGACTGCGGGCGGCAAGGGCGGCAACGGCGGGGCCGGCGGCAATGCCGGCAACGGCGGGGCGGGCGGTAGCGCGGCCAACGGAACGGCGGGCGCCGACAGCAACGGCGGTGTGGCCGGCAACGGCGGTGACGCGGGCAACGGCGCCCGGGGCACCGACGGGAAGGCGACCACGGAGTACAACGCCGCTGCCAGCAACGGAACTGTCGGCGGGGCCGGCGGCACCGGCGGTAACGGTGGCGCAGGTGGGGCCGGTGGCGGTACCACCGGCATGGGCTCCAACGGCGGCAACGGCGGCAAGGGCGGCGCCGGCAACGATGGCGGCAACGGCGGCTACACCACCCACGGAGCCGAGGGTTACCCGTTGCAGGGTCACAACATCGGCGTCGGGGCAACCGGTGGTGCCGGTGGCGTCGGCGGCAACGGCGGCGCGGCTGGCGCCGGTACGACGCTGGGAGCTGCTGGCCACGCGGGCAACGGCGGCGACGGTGGTGCCGGCGGCAACGGTGGCAGCAGCGGCAACCTCAGCCCGCTGGGCTACGTCGACTCCGCCGGAAACTCCAACGCGGGCGCGCCGGCCAACGTCACCGGTGCCGGTGGCGCCGGTGGCAACGGTGGCACCGGATTCGTTGGCGGCGACGGTGGTGCTGGCGGTAGGGGTGGCAGCGATCAGTACGCCGCCGGCTCCAACGGCGGTGCGGGCGGCACCGGTGGCAATGGTGGCGCGGGTGTCGGGGCCGGCAGTACCGGCGGTGACGGCGGTGCCGGTGGCAAGGGCGGTGACGGCAGCAACATCCGCTGGGGCTGGACCGGTAAGGGAGCGCCTCCGTCGTCGATCAGCAACGGGACCACCAGCACCTCCGGCGCGGTCAACAACGTGCAGGGCGGCAAGGGCGGCAACGGCGGCAATGGTGGCACCGGCACGACCAGCGGTGTCGGCGGTAGCGGCGGCTCTGGTGGCACGGTCGTCACCCCGAACCTGCCGACCGGTCCGGGGTCCATCGGCACCAATGCCGGTGCAATCAACGGCGGTGCCGGCGCCACCGGTGGAACCGGCGGCACCAACGGTGCGACCGGTACGAACGGCAAGACGCCCTAGGCGTTCCGACGACGAGAGCCCCGCACGCCGGGTGTGCGGGGCTCTCGTCGTCGGCTGGTTTGGCGCGCAGCCTGCGCGAGATCGCTGTTAGGGCTCGCAGATGACGATCGGGATCTCCCGATCAGTCCAGGCCCGGTAGTTGACGAAGTCGGGGTACATCTTGTCGAGCTTGGGCCAATAGGCGGCCCGCTCGGCCTCGCTGGCGTCGCGAGCACGCAACGACAGCACCTCGCTGCGGATCCGGAATGACACCTGCGGGTTGGCCTTCAGGTTCAGGTACCACATCGGGTTGGTGGCGCGCCCGCCCTGGGAAGCCACCAGGATCACCCGGTCACCCTCGCGCAGGAACAACAGCGGGGATTCCCGCGGCTGACCCGACTTGCGTCCGGTGGTGGTGAGAATGCCGACCTCGGGAACCTCGCCGAAGTGCTTGGTGCCCAACCGCCATTTACCGCCCACCCGGCCGCCGGTTGCCTTGTAGGCCCAGGTGTTGGCCCGCGACATCCACTTGATCACCGTCCCGGTGACCGGCGAATCCAGCGACTTCGGCTTCTCTGGTGTGTCTGGGTTGCTCACTGGCTCACTCTAACGGTGGATGAACGGACGAATCCCCGCGCGGATGTGGTGGATCACGGCGGTGCCGTCCGGGCTGTCAGCGGGGATCCGGAAAACCTCGTCGACATGCGAGCAGACCCGGACCCCGAACAGCGACGGCTTGGTGATGATGTCGTAGACCGCCCGCACATCGTCGCCGTCGATGCTGTACTTCGGCAACGTGGCCGCCGAGATCAACCGGAACTGCGGACCGCGGTTGAGGCTGCGGCGCAGATGATTTCCCGAGAAACCGGTCTTGAGTCCGACCTCGATCCGGACGCAGTCCGGGCTGAATCGGACCGCCGAAGCGTCGTGACTGACCAGCGCGTCGATGTAGGCCTGGGCCGCCGCGATGCGGTCGTTCTCCGGAACCGAAGCCACTAGATGCGCTCGATGATGGTGCCGGTGGACAGCGCTCCGCCGGCACACATGGTGATCAGCGCGGTCGACTTGTCGGTGCGCTCGAGCTCGTGCAGCGCCGTGGTGATCAGCCGGCTGCCGGTGGAACCCACCGGGTGGCCCAGCGCGATCGCCCCGCCGTTGACGTTGACCCGATCCATGTCCGGCTTGTGCACCGCTGCCCAGGACAACACCACCGAGGCGAACGCCTCGTTGATCTCGACCAGGTCGATGTCACCGATCTTCATGCCGGCCTTCTCCAGCACCTTCGCGGTGGACTGCACCGGGCCGTCCAGGTGGTAGTAGGTCTCGGAGCCGACGTTGGCCTGGCTGACGATGCGCGCGCGCGGCTTGAGGCCCAAGGCCCTCGCCTTGTCTTCATCCATCCACAGCACCGCGGCCGCGCCGTCGGAGATCTGCGACGAGGTACCGGCGGTGTGAATGCCGCCCTCCATGACGGGGTTCAGCGCCGCGAGGCCCTCGGCCGTGGTGTCGCGCAGGCCCTGGTCGCGGCTGACGGTGTTCAGCTCGGCGGTGGGCTGCTTGTTCTCGTCGATCACCGGGGCCTCGATCGGGGAGATCTCCCGGTCGAACCGGCCCTCGGCCCAGGCCTGTTTGGCCAGCTGCTGGGACCGCAGCCCCAGTGCGTCCACGTCGGCGCGGGTGATGCCCCGGCGCTTGGCGATGCGCTCGGCCGCCTCGAACTGGTTGGGCAGGTCGATGTCCCAGGACGCTGCGCGGGCGCCGCCGCCGTTGGCGCCCAGCGGGACGCGGCTCATCGCCTCGATGCCGCAGGCGATGCCGATGTCGATGGCGCCGGTCGCGATCAGGCCGGCGATCAGGTGGTTGGCCTGCTGGGCGCTGCCGCACTGGCAGTCGATGCTGGTGGCGCCGACATGCTCGGGCAGCCCGGCCACCAGCCAGGACTGCCGGGTGACGTTGTTGCCCTGCTCGCCGAACTGCGTGACGCAGCCGCCGATGACCTGCTCGACACTGCCCGGGTCGATGCCGGCCTTCGCGACCAACGCCTTCTGCACCGCCCCGAGCAGTTCGGTGGCGTGCAGGCCGGACAACCAGCCATTACGTTTACCGATGGGGCTGCGTGTGGCTTCGACGATGACAGGATTACCCATGCGGCCAGGCTAGAACACGTTTCATTAGTCTGACAAGCGACGATGCGACAGCGCCTTTGATCTGCGGTCGGGCCGTGTTTCAATGGTCGCAATCAGGCACTAGACGGCGTTGTTCAGCGCTTCATCGTTCAAACGTCGAACCCACACAGTTACCTACAGAACACCCAAGGAGTAGACACATGGGCTGCCCCGCCATCCCCAGCGACTTCGACTTCCTCGATTCCGAGATGAGCCTGAAGGGCCTCCCGGTCAAGGAGCTCGCCGAGCTGCGTAAGTCCGAACCGGTGCGTTGGGTCGACGTTCCCGGCGGAACCGGAGGCTTCGGCGACAAGGGTTACTGGCTGGTGACCAAGCACAAGGACGTCAAGGACGTCTCGCTGCGCAGCGACGTCTTCTCCAGTGCGATGAACGGCGCGATCCCGGTCTGGCCGCAGGAGATGACCCGCGAGGCCGTCGACCTGCAGCGCGCGGTCCTGCTGAACATGGACGCGCCGCACCACACCCGGCTGCGCAAGATCATCTCCCGGGGCTTCACCCCCCGCGCGCTCTCGCGGCTGGAGGACGAGCTGAAGGCGCGGGCGCAGAAGATCGCCCAGACCGCCGCGGCGTCCAACACCGGCGACTTCGTCGAGCAGGTGTCCTGCGAGCTGCCGCTGCAGGCCATCGCCGAACTGCTCGGTGTGCCCCAGGACGACCGGGACAAGTTGTTCCGCTGGTCTAACGAGATGACCGCCGGCGAGGACCCGGAGTACGCCGACGTCGACCCGGCGATGTCGTCGTTCGAGGTCATCACCTACGCCATGAAGATGGCCGAGGAACGGGGCAAGAACCCCACCGACGACATCGTGACCAAGCTGATCCAGGCCGACATCGACGGCGAGAAGCTCAGCGATGACGAGTTCGGCTTCTTCGTCATCATGCTGGCGGTTGCCGGTAACGAGACCAGCCGCAACTCGATTACGCATGGCATGGTCGCGTTCTCGCAGAACCCCGACCAGTGGGAGCTGTTCAAGCGGGAACGGCCGCAGACCGCTGTCGACGAGATCATTCGTTGGGCCACCCCGGTTTCGGCATTCCAGCGCACGGCCAGCGAAGACACCGAGATCGACGGCGTCAAGATCAAGGCCGGTGACCGCGTGGTGATGTCCTACCGTTCGGCCAACTTCGACGAGGAGGTGTTCGACGACCCGTTCACCTTCAACATCCTTCGCGACCCCAACCCGCACGTCGGCTTCGGCGGCACCGGGGCGCACTACTGCATCGGCGCCAACCTGGCCCGCCTGACCATCAACCTGATCTTCAACGCGGTCGCCGACCACATGCCCGACCTGAAGCCGATGGGAGAGCCGGAGCGGCTGAAGTCCGGCTGGCTCAACGGCATCAAGCACTGGCCGGTCGACTACTCGGGTGCGTGCCCGGTCGCGCACTGAGCACACTGACGGCCTAGACGAATCAAGGAGGATTCGGGTGGATTTCACACCGAACCCGGAGCAGCAGGCTGTCGCCGATGTGGTGACGTCGGTGCTCGACCGAGACAACAACTGGGATGCGCTGGTAGCCGGCGGAGTCGCGGCGCTCGGCGTGCCGGAGCGACTCGGCGGCGATGGTCTGGGCCTCTCGGAGTTGGCCACCGCGCTGACCGAGATCGGCCGTCATGGCACCATCGGTCCTGCGCTGGCGACGTTGGGCCTGGGGTTGATCCCGCTGCTGGACCTGGCGTCCGAGAGCCAGCAGGACCGGTATCTGGCGGGGGTGCCCACCGGTGCGGTGCTCTCGGCCGCGCTGAACGAACCTGGCCGACAGCTGCCGGAGCACCCCACGACCAGCTTTGCCGGCGGGAAGCTCAACGGCACCAAGACCGGTGTCCCCTATGCGCAGACGGCGACGTGGTTGGTCGTCACCGCTGACAAGGCGGTGGTGGTCGTCGCCCCGGACGCCGAGGGCGTCACGGTCACCAAGACACCGGCCTCCAACGGATCCGACGAATACGTGGTGACGTTCGCCGACGTCGCGGTTGAGGACGCCGACGTTCTCGACGGCGCCAGCGTTGCCCGAGTCAACCAGTTGGCGCTGGCCGCCACCGGGGCGTTCGCGGCCGGGCTGGTGGCTGGCGCCCTGCGGTTGACCGCCGACTACGTCGCCACCCGCGAGCAGTTCGGCCGTCCCCTGTCGACGTTCCAGACCGTGGCCGCTCAGCTTTCTGAGGTCTACATCGCTTCGCGGACCATTGACTTGCTGGCGACATCAGCGATTTGGCGGTTGGCTCAAGGTCTGGACGCCGGCGAAGACCTCGGCATCCTGGGCTACTGGCTGACATCGCAGGCTGCACCGGCCATGCGACTCTGCCACCACCTGCACGGCGGTATGGGCATGGACATCACCTACCCGATGGACCGCTACTACTCCTCGATCAAAGACTTGACCCGGCTGTTGGGTGGTCCCGTGCACCGCCTCGATTTGGTGGGAGCGTAAATGTTCATCGACCTGACACCCGAGCAGCGGGCGCTGCAAGCCGAACTGCGCGAGTACTTCTCGACCCTCATCACGCCCGAAGAGGCGCAGGCGATGGAGTCGGATCGGCACAACGAGGCCTACCGTGCCGTGATTAAGCGGATGGGCAGCGACGGCAAGTTGGGCGTCGGCTGGCCCAAGGAGTACGGCGGCCTGGGATTCGGTCCCGTCGAGCAGCAGATCTTCATCAACGAAGCCAATAGGGCTGACCTCCCACTGCCGATGGTCACCTTGCAGACCGTCGGCCCGACTCTGCAATTGCTCGGCACCGAAGAGCAGAAGAAGAAGTTCCTGCCTGGGATTCTTTCCGGCGAAGTGCATTTCGCGATCGGTTACTCCGAACCCGATGCCGGCACCGATCTCGCCTCGCTGCGCACCACCGCGGTCAAGCACGGTGACGAATACATCGTCAACGGGCAGAAGATGTGGACCACGGGCGCCCACGACGCCGACTACATCTGGCTGGCCTGCCGAACCGACCCGGCCGCTGCCAAGCACAAGGGCATCTCGATTCTCATCGTCGACACGAAGGATCCCGGATACTCCTGGACTCCGATCATCCTGTCCGATGGGGCCCATCACACCAACGCGACGTACTACAACGACGTGCACGTACCCGCCGACATGCTTGTCGGTGAGGAGAACGGTGGCTGGAAGCTCATCACGACTCAGCTCAACCACGAGCGCGTCGGTCTGGGTCCGGCTGGTCGCATCGCCGGCATCTACGACCAAGTACACCGCTGGGCGTCCAAGCCTGGTTCGGACGGCGTTACGCCGATCGAACACGACGACGTGAAACACCTGCTGGCGCAGATCAAGTCGATCTGGCGTATCAACGAGTTGCTCAACTGGCAGGTGGCGGCCTCTGGTGAGAACATCGCCGTCGCCGACGCTGCGGCCACCAAGGTGTTCTCCACCGAACGGATCCAGGAAGTCAATCGCCTCGCTGAGGAGATCGTCGGCAGATTCGGCAACCCGGCGGACCCCGAGACCGCCGAAGTCCTCGTCTGGCTGGACAAGATGGCCAAGCGCAACCTGGTGATCACCTTCGGCGGCGGCGTCAACGAGGTCATGCGCGAGATGATCGCCGCTTCTGGGCTGAAGGTTCCGCGGGTGTCACGATGAGTCGAGGAGAGGTGATGACCGACATTTCCTCCGGGATCGAGCAGATACTGGCGTCTGGCCGCAGCAAGCCACGGTCCGGCCGCGATCCGGTGAACCAGCCGATGATTCGGCATTGGGTCGACGCGATCGGCGACGCCAACCCGATCTACACCGACGAGGCGGCCGCGCAGGCGGCTGGCCATCCCGGAATCGTCGCTCCGCCGGCCATGATCCAGGTCTGGACCATGATGGGACTGGGCGGGGAGCGCCCCGCCGACGACCCGCTCGGCAAAGTCATGGAACTGTTCGACGGCGCAGGCTATGTCGGCGTGGTGGCCACCAACTGTGAGCAGACCTACCACCGCTACCTGCGTCCCGGCGAGGAAGTCAGCGTCACCGCCGAGGTGACCGACATCGTCGGCCCCAAGAAGACCGGCCTGGGTGAGGGCTACTTCGTCACCCAGAAGATCCGTTGGTGGGTAAACGGCGACGAAGACACGGAATGCGTGGCCGACATGAATTGGCGCATCCTGAAGTTCCTGCCCGCCGATAAGGAAAGCGCGGGCTCCTCAGCCGCGGTGCCCGAGGACCTCGACCCCGACAAGATGATGCGCCCGTCATGGTCGCGGGACTCCCAGTACTTCTGGGACGGGGTGGCCGCACACGAGCTGCGCATCCAGCTCCGCCCGGACGGCAGCCTGCAGCACCCGCCCGTCCCGGCGGTCTGGAAGGACAAGACCGAGACCACCGACTATGTCGTCTCCAGCGGCAAGGGAACGGTGTTCAGCTACGTGGTGCACCACGCGCCCAAGGTTCCCGGCCGCAGCTTGCCGTTCGTGATCGCGCTGGTCGAGCTGGAGGAGGGCGTGCGGATGCTCGGTGAGCTCCGTGGCGTCGACGCTGCCGCGGTCAAGATCGGAATGCCGGTTCGCGCAACCTTCCTCGATTTCCCTGCCAGCGATGTCGGTCCGGCGTGGTCTCTGTACGCCTGGGAGCCTGTGGAAGGAGACGGGGCATGAGCGCTGCGACTGTCGACGTGGGCACCAAGCTGCCCGAGCTGAAGATCTACGGGGACCCGACCTTCATCGTCTCCACGGCGATCGCCACCCGCGACTACCAGGACGTGCACCACGACCGGGACAAGGCGCAGGCCAAGGGCTCCAAGGACATCTTCGTCAACATCTTGACCGATACCGGTCTGGTGCAGCGCTACATCACCGACTGGGCCGGGTCCAACGCGGTGATCCGTTCGATCGGGCTGCGGCTGGGTGTGCCGTGGTACGCCTACGACACCGTCACCTTCTCCGGTGAGGTGACGGCGGTGGACGACGGCCTGGTCACCGTGAAAGTCGTGGGCAACAACAGTCTTGGCGACCACGTCATCGCCACCGCCACACTCACCCTCGGGGAGGCCTGATGTTGTCCGGTAAGGCGGCTATCGCCGGAATCGGCGCGACCGACTTCTCCAAGGAGTCCGGGCGCAGCGAACTACGCTTGGCTGCCGAGGCGGTGCTCGACGCTCTCGACGACGCGGGCCTGAAGCCCTCCGATGTCGACGGCCTGGTCACCTTCACCATGGACTCCAACCTGGAGACCGCCGTCGCGCGTGCCACCGGGATCGGTGAGCTGAAGTTCTTCTCCCAGATCGGCTACGGTGGCGGTGCCGCCGCCGCGACGGTGCAGCAGGCCGCCCTGGCGGTGGCCACGGGAGTCGCCGAAGTCGTGGTGGCGTACCGCGCTTTTAACGAGCGCTCGGAGTTCCGGTTCGGACAGGTGATGACCGGCTTGACGGTCAACGCCGACTCGCGCGGCGTGGAGTACAGCTGGTCGTACCCGCACGGCCTGAGCACCCCGGCGGCGTCGGTGGCGATGATCGCCCAGCGCTACATGCACGAATACGGCGCCACCAGTGCGGATTTCGGTGCGGTGTCGGTGGCCGACCGCAAGCACGCGGCGACCAACCCGAAGGCGTTCTTCTACGGCAAGCCGATCACCATCGAGGATCATCAGAACTCGCGGTGGATCGCCGAACCGCTGCGGCTGCTGGACTGCTGTCAGGAGAGCGACGGCGGGGTGGCGATCGTCGTCACCACTCCGGAGCGGGCTCGCGACCTCAAGCACCGTCCGGCGATCATCGAGGCAGCCGCGCAGGCCGCCGGGGCCGACCAGTTCACCATGTACTCCTACTACCGTGAGGAGCTCGGGCTGCCCGAGATGGGTCTGGTGGGCAAGCAGCTGTGGTCGCAGTCGGGTCTGACGCCCGACGACATCCAGACCGCGGTGCTCTACGACCACTTCACCCCCTACACGCTGATCCAGTTGGAAGAGTTGGGATTCTGCGGCAAGGGCGAGGCCAAGGACTTCATCGCCGGCGGCGCCATCGAGCTCGGCGGCCGGCTGCCGATCAACACCCACGGTGGTCAGCTCGGTGAGGCCTACATCCACGGCATGAACGGCATCGCCGAGGGCGTGCGCCAGCTGCGCGGCACTTCGGTCAACCAGGTCGATGGCGTCGAGCACGTGCTGGTGACCGCCGGGACCGGTGTGCCTACATCGGGCCTGATCCTCGGCTAATAGGCCGAGCAGACGCGAAAGCCCCCAAAAATCGACATTTTTGGGGGCTTCCGCGTCTTTTCGCGCTGGGTTACCCGCCCTCGCCCCAGCTCTCGGGCAACAGCGGAAGGGTCGGCCCGTCGCTGAAACCGCCGCTCGCCAACCTGGTCAAACCTGTTGCTGGCAGACCCGGCTTGGCTTGTGCCGCAGCGAATCCCAACGGCCCGGCACTACTGTTGGAGGCGCGAGTCGCGACGTCTGGCCCCGCATCGGGGGTGTCGTCGGCGTAGACGTAGATGAACTCGTCCGCATGCCCGCGAGCACTTCGGCGTCGGCGGGCCCTGGACCGGTCCCGTGCGGCCGCAGCTGCGGCCGCCGCCTCGGCGGCTGCTTCCGGATTCTGTGCCTTCTTGACGGCATGGGCGCGGGCCGCGGCGGGGATCCGGCTGGTCGCGCCGGGAGGCCCGATCACATAGGGCGGGAAGAACGCCGGGCTACCGCCCGTCGGGGGAGCAGCAGGCGGTGCCGGCGCGGGCGCGGCGCTGGTCGTCGGCGCCGATACCGAGCCGCCGGTGGCCGGTGCCGCGGCCGTGTTGGCGACGGTGGTGGACGGATTCGCCGAGCCCACGGAGGCCAACGGATTCTCTGTGGGCAGGGCCTCGGCGGGCAGAACGGCCGGGGCGGGCTGAATTCCGGCGAGACCGGCCAAGCCGGCTGCCCACCCCAGGTTGCCGATCGCCAGGGCCAGCGCGGGTTGCAACAGCGCTGGAGCGAATTGACTCAGCGCCGAGGCGATCTGCGTGGCGTGGAAGGTCAGGTCGGCCATGATGACTGGCAAATCGGTCAGCAGGGCGGCGGGATCCGTCAGCAGATCGTTGATGATGGTCTCGGCGTATTCGCCCAGCTCGCCGAAGAGATGCTTCCAGAACTCCGGGTCGAGAAGGTCTGCGTCCCCGTCGTGGATTCCCCCGTGGTCGTGGTCGTGGTCGTGGTCGTGGTCGTGGTCGTGGTCGTGATCGTGGTCAGCCTCGGCGTGGTTGACGATGGGCGGTGCCGTGGCAAGCCGTGGGGTCGAGGCCAGCGCTGCGCCGGACACCGCTTCATAGGTCGCCATCGTGGTGGCGGCCTGGACCCACATCCGTACGTAGTCGGCTTCGTTGATCGCGATGGGGATGGTATTGACCCCAAAGAAGTTGGTAGCGACCAAAACTCCGTGGATGGCATGGTTGGCCGCCAGTTCCGGCATGGTGGGCATGGCCGCCAACGCACTGACGTAGGCGGCGGCCGCCGTTTCGTGCTGAGATGCACGTGCGGCGCTGTCCGCGCTGGCCGTCGCCAACCAGGCCAGGTACGGCAGGTGTGCGGCGAGATAGCGCTCGGCGCTGGGTCCCTGCCACGACGCTGCCTGGGTAGCTCCCAGCACCTCCCGCAATGCCTCTGCGATCGCGGTGTACTCAAGGCTCAGCGATGACCATGCGCCGGCGGCAGACAACAGTGGGCCGGGCCCCGGGCCGCTGCTCAGCGCCGCCGAATGCACCTCTGGAGGAGATGCCATCCATACCGGCGCCGTCATGACGATCACCATATCGAAGATGAAAGTCATTTTCAATTAGGGGCCGCCGCACGGGCGGTCGACGAGGACGCCGGGGGCTGGCTAGGCCGTAACAAGCTCCACATCGTTGAGGATGGCGGCGTCCTCACGCGAGGGCGCCACGACATTGCCCACCAGGCGAGCGCCGTCTTTCCACAGCCGGGCCCGCAGCGTCTCGCCCGGGAAAACCACGCCGGCGAACCGGGCGCCGAAGGACCGGACCGCACCGGCGTCACCGTCGAGCACGGTGTCGACCGCCGCCTTGCAGGTCATGCCGTAGGTGCACAGCCCGTGCAGGATCGGCCGGTCGAAGCCCGCCGCGGCTGCGAACGCCGGGTCGGAGTGCAGTGGGTTGCGGTCGCCGCAGAGCCGGTAGAGCAGTGCCTGCTGCGGGGACACCGGGATGTCGACTTCGAAATCCGGTGCCCGGTCGGGAAGTTCGGTGGCGGTCGACGGTCCGCGCTCGCCGCCGAAGCCACCCTCGCCGCGAGCGAAGATGGACCGGTGCTGCGTCCACAGCGGCGTGCCGTCGGTGGCGGTCACCGAGGTCTCGAGCACCACCACCGCGGCTTTGCCCTTGTCCCATACCTCGACGATCCGGCTGATCGCGCGGGCGCTGCCCGACGGCGGCAGCGGCGCCGGCACAGTGACCTTCTCCGAGGCGTGCAGGATCTTGGCCAGGTCGATCTCGATCCCGGGCCAGCTCACCTTCGGCGGGTCCACCTCGTTGAACGAGGCCGCGACGCAGCCGAAGGTCGGCAGCACCTGTGGCTTGCCGTCCACCACGTAGCTCAGCTCACGCGGATCCATCGGGTCCGACCCGGCTCCCAGCGCCAGGTTGTAGAGCTGCACATTGGTCGCGGTCCAGGAGAATTCGACCTGGCCGAACTCTGCTCCCAGTGCGACGTCGAGATCGATCGCCATAGCTAGGCCTTTCCGGCGATGTCGAGGGCGGCCAGGTAGCCGAACGTCATGGCGGGTCCGATGGTGCCGCCCGGTCCCGGGTAGGTGTGGCCCATCACCGGCGCACTCACGTTTCCTGCCGCGTACAGGCCCGCGATGACACTGCCGTCGTCGCGCAATGCCCGGCCGTTCACGTCGGTGCGGATCCCGCCCTTGGTGCCCAGGTCGCCCGGCACCATCTTGGCCGCGTAGAACGGCCCCTGCGCGATCTGGCCCAGGTTGGGGTTCGGCTTGTTGGTCGGGTCACCGTAGTAGCGGTCGTAAGCGCTCTCGCCGCGGTGGAAGTCCTCGTCCACACCCGTCCGCGCGAACTCGTTGAACCGCTCGACGGTCGCGGCCAGTGCGGCGGCCGGCACGCCGGTCTTGGTCGCCAGCTCGTCCAGGGTGTCGGCGGAGACGATCACACCGGACTCCAGCCACTTCTTCGGGATCCGTTGGCCCGGCTGCAATCCCGCGAAGATGTAGTTGTTGCGGTAGCGCTGGTCGAAGATCAGCCAGGCCGGGATGTTCTCACCGGGGCCGGGGCCCTGACCGAACTCGCCGCCGTACATGTGGTGGCAGGCCTCGACGTAGGGCATCGACTCGTTCATGAACCGCTTGCCGGCCATGTTCACGATGATCGATCCGGGCGAGTTGCGCTCTGACAGCGCGAACCACGGCGCCCCGGGCAGCGGCACCGTCGGCCCCCACCAGGAGTCCTCCATGATGTCCAGGGCGGCGCCGAGCTTCTCGCCGGCCACGATGCCCTCGCCGGTGTTGGCCTTCGCGCCCACGGTCCACTCGGTGGTGATCGGCGCGCGCTGGTACTTCACCCGCATCTGTTCGTTGTGCTCGAATCCGCCGCTGGCCAGGATGACCCCGCGTCGGGCGCGGATCAGGCGCGGCTCACTCGATTCGGAGTCGCTCGCCCCACGAACGTAGACACCCCGCACCACGCCGTCTTCCACGTAGAGGTCGGTCAGCGCGGTGTTGAGCTCCACCGGAACGCCGGCGTTGCGTAGGCCGATGCGCAGCGGCGCGATCAGGGCCCGGCCCATGCCGACCAGGTTCTTGCCGGTGGCCTGGGCCCACATGGTGCGGGCGCCCACCTTCAGGCTGCGCAGCACTCCGCGGGGGTGGCGCTTGAGCTGGTTGAGTCGGACGTAGTCCTGCTGCATGACAACGACATTCAGCGGCACCTTGCCGTAAGCCGGCTCCAGGCCATTCATGTCGGCGCCCAGCTTCTTGGCGTTGAACGGCTTCGGCTCGATCGAACGGCCGGTGGGCTTTCCGCCGGGCTGCTCGGGGTAGTAGTCGGCGTAGCCGGGAACCCAGCACATCTTCAGCGGCGAGTTCTTCAGCACGAACGACAGCATCTCCGGCCCACGCTGCAGGTAGGTGTCGATCTTCTCGGCCGGAACCACGTCGCCGACGATGGTGTGCAGATAGGTGCGAGCGGCTTGGGCGTCATCTTTGACGCCCGCGCGCTGCAGCACCTCGTTGTTGGGGATCCACACGCCACCACCGGAGCGAGCGGTCGAGCCGCCGTAGTGGGCGGCTTTCTCGATGACGATGGTGGACAGTCCCTGGTGGGCGGCGGTGAGGGCGGCGACCATCCCGGCGCCGCCGCTTCCGACCACGACGACGTCGTACTCCTGTTCGGCCATGTAGAACACGTTATAGAATTGCCCCGCCCGGGCGCCAGTTGGCTGGCCTTATTGCTCCGGCGCCCCCCGCGCGTTCGTTCCCTACCCTGCTGGTAACCCCTCGGTTCCGGCCAGGTCACGCCGACTGGTCGGCGTAGTAGAACGTGTTCCAGTTTTGCCTCATATGCAGGGCCTTTCTGCCCTTCCGTCCAAGGTGAAGGCATGCTTTACTGGCGCGAGAACGTATCGCTTTCTCCTGCGGATCAGTAGTGAGGAGTTGTCATCGTGGCCAGCCCTACTATCGCGTCAGCCACCGGCATTCCGGCCGGTTTCGACCTCACCGACCCGGAGATCTACGCCGAGCGACTACCCGACGCGGAGTTCGCCGCACTGCGGCGCAGCGAGCCGATCAAGTGGATCGCGCAGCCCGACGACAAGAGCGGCGGCTTCAAAGACGGCGGCTACTGGGCCATCACCCGGCACGAGGACGTCAAGGAGATCTCGCGGCTGGACGACGTGTTCTCCAGCGAGCGCAACGGCGCCATCCCCAGGTTCCACGACGAAACAACCCGCGAACAGCTCGACGCGCAACGGATCCTGATGCTCAACCAGGATGCGCCGAAGCACACCCGGCAGCGCCGGATCATCTCCCGTGGCTTCACTCCTCGGCACATCTTGCCGCTGCACGATGACCTGCAGGCGCGGGCGCAGGCGATCACCAAGGAAGCACTGGCTCGAGGCAGCGGCGACTTCGTGGTGGAAGTGGCCTCGGAGTTGCCGTTGCAGGCGATCGCGGGGTTGATGGGGGTGCCGCAGGAGGACCGCGGCAAGTTGTTCGACTGGACCAACCAGATGACGTCGTACGACGACCCGGAGTTCGCGCACTACGACCCGGCGGCCTCAGCGCTGGAGATCATCACCTACGGGCTCAAGCTCGCCGAGCTCAAGCGCCAGAACCCCGGCCCGGACATCGTCACGACACTGGTCGAGGCCGACGTCGACGGCGAGAAGCTCAATGATGACGAGTTGGGCTACTTCATCATCCTGTTGGCGGTGGCCGGCAGCGAGACCACTCGCAACTCGATCACCCAGGGGATGATGGCGTTCACCGAGCATCCCGAGCAGTGGGAGCTGTTCAAGAAGGAGCGCCCGGCGACCACTGCCGACGAGGTGGTGCGCTGGGCCACTCCGGTGACGTCGTTCCAGCGCACCGCGACCCGTGATCACAACCTGAACGGCACGTTGATCAAAGAAGGTCAGCGAGTGGTGATGTTCTACCGCGCGGCCAACTTCGACGAGACGGTGTTCGACAACCCGCAGGAGTTCAACATCTTGCGTGACCCCAACCCGCATGTCGGTTTCGGCGGCACTGGCGCGCACTACTGCATCGGCACGCATTTGGCGCGGATGACGATCGGGTCGATCTTCAACGCGATCGCCGACAACATTCCGGACCTCAAGCCCCTGGACCGCCCGCAGCGGCTGCGCTCCGGATGGCTCAACGGCATCAAACACTGGCATGTCGACTACACCGGCGGCCGGTGATCTACAGGCCGCCGGTGTCGCAGCGGGCGAAGTAGGGCAGACGGGCTAGCTACGAGGCTAGGCCTCGTCTCGGTGTTGGCGTTTTAGAACACGTTATAGAATTGCCGCTGAACGGCTCGTTTCATCCGCTCAACACCACCCGAGGGGACCATCGAAGATGCTCAGCGCCCAGATCCGTGAGGAACTCGCTGCCGAGTTGGCGCAAGCGGAGCGGAGTCGGGTTCCGATCTCTCCGTTGACGGCGGCTCAGCCCGGCATCGACGTCGTCGACGCCTACGAGATCCAACTGATCAACATCCGCCAGCGGATCGCCGAGGGCGCCCGCGTGGTCGGCCACAAGGTCGGCCTGTCCAGCGAGGCGATGCAGCAGATGATGGGCGTCGACGAACCGGACTACGGGCACCTGCTCAACGAGATGCAGGTGTTCGAGGACAAGCCGGTCAAGGCGTCGAACTACCTCTACCCGCGGATCGAGGTCGAGGTGGCCTTCATCCTGGCCGCGGATCTGCCGGGCGCGGACTGCACCGAAGAGGACGTGCTGGCCGCGACCGAGGCCTTCGCCCCGGCGATCGAACTGATCGACAGCCGGATCAGCGACTGGAAGATCAAACTCTGCGACACCATCGCCGACAACGCATCGTCGGCGGGATTCGTGCTGGGCACGCAGCGCGTCAAGCCCGGTGACATCGACATCAAGAACATCGATGCGGCGCTGACCAAGAACGGCGAGGTGGTCGCGCAGGGCCGCAGTGACGCGGTGCTGGGCAACCCGGTCACCGCGGTGGCCTGGCTGGCTCGCAAGGTGGAAAGCTTCGGGGTGCGGTTGAAGGCAGGCGACATCGTCCTGCCGGGCACCGCGACCCGGGCCATCGACGTACACGCCGGTGACGACTGTGTCGCCGACTTCACCGGGCTGGGTTCAGTCCGGCTGGTTTTCGCATAGATTCCAATAGAGGAGCGTTCATGGCTGCTAAAGCCTCAGTCGCGATTGTCGGGTCGGGCAACATCAGCACCGACCTGCTGTACAAACTGCTGCGTTCGGAGTGGCTGGAGCCGCGCTGGATGATCGGTATTGACCCGGAGTCCGAGGGCCTGGCCCGAGCCCGCAAGCTCGGCCTGGAGACCTCGGCCGAGGGGGCGGACTGGCTACTGGCCCTGGATGAGAAGCCGGACTTCGTCTTCGAGGCCACCAGCGCCTACGTGCACAAGGCGTACGCGCCCAAGTACGAGGCCGCCGGCATCCGGGCCATCGACCTGACCCCGGCCGCGGTGGGTCCGGCGGTGATTCCGCCGGCAAACCTGCACGAACACGTCGACGCACCGAACGTCAACATGATCACCTGCGGTGGTCAGGCCACCATTCCGATCGTGTACGCGGTCACCCGCGCGGTCAAAGCTCAGGGCGGCACCGTGCCGTACGCGGAGATCGTGGCCAGCGTCGCCAGCGTGTCGGCCGGTCCGGGCACTCGCGCCAACATCGACGAGTTCACCAAGACCACCTCGGCGGGTGTGCAGACCATCGGTGGTGCCGAGCGCGGCAAGGCGATCATTATCTTGAACCCCGCCGACCCGCCGATGATCATGCGCGACACCATCTTCTGCCAGATCCCCGAGGACGCCGACCGTGACGCGATCACCGCGTCGATCAAGGACGTCGTCGCCCAGGTGCAGACCTACGTGCCGGGCTACCGGCTGCTCAACGAGCCGCAGTTCGACGAGCCGTCGCTGAACTCCGGTGGGCGTGCGGTGGTCACCACGTTCGTCGAGGTCGAGGGCGCCGGCGATTACCTGCCGCCCTATGCGGGCAACCTGGACATCATGACCGCCGCCGCCACCAAGGTCGGCGAGGAGATCGCCCGCGAGATGGCGGCAGCAAAGGCTGGAGGAGCGTAATGAGCGACCACATCTTCGATGTGCGGATCACCGACACCTCGCTGCGCGACGGTTCGCACCACAAGCGTCACCAGTTCACCCCCGAAGAGGTCTCGGCGATCGTCGCCGCGATCGACGCCGCCGGGGTACCGGTGATCGAGGTGACCCACGGGGACGGGCTGGGCGGGTCCAGCTTCAACTACGGGTTCTCCAAGACTCCCGACCAGGAGTTGATCAAGCTCGCGGCGGCCACGGCCAAGGACGCCAAGATCGCCTTCCTGATGCTGCCCGGCGTGGCTACCAAGGAAGACATGAAGGAGGCGCAGGGCAACGGCGGCGAGATCTGCCGGATCGCCACCCACTGCACCGAGGCCGATGTCTCCATCCAGCACTTCGGCCTGGCCCGCGAGCTCGGTCTGGAGACCGTCGGGTTCTTGATGATGGCCCACACCGTGTCCCCGGAGAAGCTGGCCGCCCAGGCCCGCATCATGGCTGACGCCGGTTGCCAGTGCGTGTACGTGGTCGACTCGGCCGGCGCGCTGGTGCTCGAAGGTGTGCGTGACCGGGTGGCCGCGTTGGTCGCCGAGCTCGGTGACGACGCCCAGGTTGGTTTTCATGGCCACGAGAACCTCGGGCTCGGCGTCGCCAACTCCTTGGAGGCGGTGCGCGCCGGTGCCAAGCAGATCGACGGGTCGGTGCGCCGGTTCGGCGCGGGTGCGGGCAACGCCCCGGTCGAGGCGCTGATCGGGGTGTTCGACAAGGTCGGGATCAAGACCGGCATCGACTTCTTCGACATCGCGGATGCCGCCGAGGAAGTGGTGCGTCCGGCCATGCCCGCCGAGTGCGTGCTGGACCGCAACGCGCTGATCATGGGCTACTCCGGGGTGTACTCCAGCTTCCTCAAGCACGCGGTGCGCCAGGGCGAGCGCTACGGCGTGCCCGCCCACGAGCTGCTGCACCGGGCCGGGCAGCGCAAGCTGATCGGCGGCCAGGAGGACCAGCTCATCGACATCGCGCTGGAGATCCAGCGGGAGCGGGCTGCGAAGTAGTGATTTCGGCGCGGTATTGCCCGCTGAGCGGGCAGAATCGCGCCGCAATCGCATGAAAAATCAAGCCCAGGCGATTCTGGAGCAACTGGCCGGACCACAGGCGCGGCTGCGGGACGACCAGTGGGCTGCGATCGAGGCACTGGTGGTGGCGCGCCGCCGCGCGCTGGTGGTGCAGCGGACCGGCTGGGGCAAGTCGGCGGTGTACTTCATCGCGGCGAAACTGCTGCGGGCTGGCGGGCACGGCCCGACGGTGATCGTGTCGCCGCTGCTGGCGTTGATGCGCAACCAGGTCGCCGCCGCGGAACGAGCCGGCGTGCACGCGGCCACCATCAACTCGTCGAACGTGACCGAGTGGGCCGACGTGCAACGCCGGGTGGCCGCGGGCGAACTCGACGTCCTGCTGGTCAGCCCGGAGCGGCTCAACAATCCCGACTTCCGCGACGAGGTGCTGCCGGCGCTGGCCGCCCGGGCCGGGCTGGTCGTGGTCGACGAGGCCCACTGCGTATCGGATTGGGGCCACGACTTCCGGCCGGACTACCGGCGCATCCGCACCCTGATCGGCGAACTCGGCGCCGACATCCCGGTGCTGGCGACCACGGCCACCGCCAACGACCGGGTGGTCTCCGATGTCGCCGGCCAGCTCGGGGTCGGCGGTGGCGACACCTTGGTGCTGCGCGGTGGCCTGGACCGCGAATCGCTACGGATGTCGGTGGTCCAAGCCGGGGGCCCGGCTGCGCGGGCCGCCTGGATCGGCGCTCACCTGGAGAAGCTTCCGGGATCCGGGATCGTCTACACGCTCACCGTGGCTCAAGCCCACGATGTGGCTGCCGACCTGCGCGCGCAGGGGTTCGCGGTGGCCGCCTACACCGGTTCGACCGACTCGGCCGATCGCGAGCAGCTTGAGGCTGATCTGCTGGCTAACCGGGTCAAAGCGCTGATCGCCACCTCGGCGCTCGGCATGGGATTCGACAAACCCGACCTGGGATTCGTCGTCCACCTGGGCGCGCCGTCCTCGCCGATCGCCTACTACCAGCAGGTCGGCCGGGCCGGGCGCGCCACCGCCAGCGCCGAAGTGATCCTGCTGCCCGGCACCGAGGACTCCGACATCTGGCACTACTTTGCGTCGCTGGCCTTCCCCGCGGAGTCCTTGGTGCGCAAGGTGATCGGCGAACTGTCACCCGATCAGCCGCTGTCAACGCCGGCACTGGAAGCCCGGGTGGACCTGAACCGGTCGCGGCTGGAGATGGTGCTCAAGGTTCTCGACGTCGACGGCGCGGTACGCCGAGTCAAGGGCGGTTGGTTAGGCACCGGAGCCCAGTGGACCTACGACGAGCAGCGCTACCGCAAGCTCGACGAGCTGCGGCGGGCCGAGCAGCAGGCGATGCTGGACTACCAGGCCACCGACGGCTGCCGGATGAGTTTCCTGCGGGCCCAACTCAACGACCCCCAGCTGCAGCCGGGGGAGCGCTGCGGGCGATGCGACAACTGTGCCGGGCCGCGGTTTGACGCCGCGGTGGATCCCAGCGTTGCCGCAGCCACGCGTGAGCGGCTGATGCGACCCGGCGTGGAGATCACGCCGCGGCGACAGTGGCCGTCGGGGCTGGCGCAGCTCGGCGTCACACTGTCCGGCCGGATCTCCGACGGGCCGGAGCCGGGCCGGGTCATCGGCCGGCTCACCGACCTGGGCTGGGGTGCGCGCCTGCGGCGGCTGCTCGACGAGCCGGACCGCGAAGTGCCCGACGAGGTGGTGCGCGCGGCCGTGAGCGTGCTGGCCGACTGGGATTGGCAGACCCGGCCGACCGCGGTGCTGGGCCTGGACTCGGCCACGCACCCGATTCTGATCGGCTCGTTGACCGACCGGCTGGCGCAGCTCGGCCGCCTGACCCGCTTGGACACTTTGCGGTATGCGCCGCAGCGCCGCGCGACGACGGCGGCGAACTCGGCCTACCGGGTCGCCGCGCTGCAGGGCTGCTGGCTGCCGCCGGTGGAACTACCGGCCGATATCGGCCCGGTGCTGTTGGTCGACGACGTCACCGACACCGGGTGGACGTTGACGATGGCGGCCCGGGTGTTGCGGGCTGCGGGCGCACCGCAGGTGCTGCCGTTCGCCCTGGCCAGCGTGAACTAGAAACGCGGGTACCGTCGAGTGATGAGCGGTATTACTCGAGCGATCGCGGTCGGCCTGCTCAGCCTGGCCGCGGTACTGACACCGGTGGCCAACGCCGCACCGCAGCAATGCGACCAGACCTTCGGCAACTCCATCGACTCGTACCTGAACCGGCATCCGGACGTCCGGGCTGAACTAGACGAGAAGGGACGGCAGGAGGATCCCGGCGCCCCGAACCCGGTGCTGTCCTACCTCGAACGGCACCCGCATGTACGGGAGGCGTTGATCACGCTGTCTCAGCAGTGTGTGTGACGAACGGCGTCCGGAACACATAGCGGCTGGTGGGTACGGTGTCGATATTCAGGTGCGCGCCGAACGCGCTGACACTGGCGATCATCCGGCCCACCCGATCGGTGAGGTCGGCTTCGTCGGCCGCGCCGTAGAACGCGTACGGGTCTGACACCGCCTCGTCGGGGAAGTTCTCCTCG
Source organism: Mycolicibacter virginiensis (assembly GCF_022374935.2). Taxonomy (NCBI): domain Bacteria; kingdom Bacillati; phylum Actinomycetota; class Actinomycetes; order Mycobacteriales; family Mycobacteriaceae; genus Mycobacterium; species Mycobacterium virginiense. The sequence goes on along the minus strand of NZ_CP092430.2, from coordinate 4,260,648 downwards.
ACAATGGCGTCGATGCGGGGTGCGTCCTCGGTGAGCGGGCGGATCACGACATTCTGGGTGTAGCCGAAGGTGGCCTGGGTGTCGATCGCGACCTGGGTGTGGTCGATGTGCCAGCGGTGCAGCCAGGTCGCCTCGTCCAAATCAGCCGGCCGGCGCAGCAACGCCACATTGGCCAGACCCGGGGTGCGGCGGCCCTCGCCGAGGTCAGGCGGCGGCATGGGCATCGATTCGGTCACCAGATACGCTGCCGCCGAATCAGATTCGGCTTCGATCAGGGCGATGGCGGCTCGCGTCGCTTCGCCGTAGTACTGCTGGGTCCACAGGCTGATGACGGCCGCCGCCGGCGGGTCCAGCGTCGTCAGGGTCATCATGGAGTCGCGCACCTGCTCGTCGCGCACGTTGACCACGACGCCCGGCAGGCCCAGATCCAGTAGTTTCGCTGCGATCGGACCGCGCAGATTCTGGCACCATTGGTCGCTGAAATCTGCTGTGCGCGCGACGATCATGACCTTTTCCATCGATGTCTCCTTAACCGGTTGCGGCGCGGAACGCCGAGACGAGTTCGCTGAGCAGTTCGGTGGCCTGGCCGATGTCCTTGGGCAGCGAGCAGGTGACCCGCACATCGGTGACACCGGCGGCTACCAGTGCCGGCGCGGTGGCCGCGGTGGCCGCGGTGTCCAGGGAGCCGTCCGGGTTCTTAGCGGTGCTCGCGTGGCCCAGGATTTGCAGGCCGGTGGGGTCGCCGCCCAGTGCGGCGATGCGGTCCTTCATCGCCGCGATGGCCCCGGCCGGGTCGCGCATTGCCGGGCCCCACGGGATCCAGCCGGACCCGAACCGGGCCAGCCGGCGTGCCACCGCGTCGTTGACGGTGCCGCTCACCCAGATCGGAACCCCGCCGGGGGCAACGGGTTTGGGCATCTGGTGAATGTTTTCGAAGGACAACTCCGGGGACGTGTAGCTGCTGCGCTGCTGAGTCCACAGTGTCTGGCACACCTCCAGGGTGTGGTCCAGGAGTCGCCCGCGACGCTCGAATGACAGTCCGGCGGCCTCGTACTCCTCGCGTTGCCAGCCGACGCCCACGCCAAGATCCAGTCGCCCTCCCGACAGCACATCCAGGGTGGCCAGCTCTTTGGCCAGCACCGCCGGGCGGCGCAGTGCCGCCAGCAACACTGCAGTGCCCAACCGGATGCGGGTGGTGGTGGCGGCCAGCGCGGTGAGCACGATCAGCGGATCCAGCCACTGGCCGTCGGGCCCGGTCGGCTGGCGTCCTCCGGTGATCCCGCCGAGCCGCGGGTCGGCGTACGCATCCGGATTCTCGCCGAACACCACGTGGTCGGAGACCACCACCCGATCGACACCCGCAGCGTCCATCGCCGCGCCCAGGGCCAGGGTGGTGGCCCAGTCGTGGCTGGGATCATCGGTGAAAGTTTTCAGCTGCAACGAAATCTGCGGCCTTTGGGCTGTGGTCATGAGCGCACCTGCCGGGGCGGTCGCGACTCGATCGCGTCGATGGTCAACTGCCGCTGGGCGATTCGCCAGCCTTGCTCGAGGCGGTGATAGGCGTCGCGGTAGCGCAGGTACCAGACGTGGTCGGTGAGCTTGCCGTCGTGCTCGATCCAATGATGCGCCACCCCGGTGATCTCTCCGGTCGCGACGTCAGTCGAGGTCGCGGCGGTGTAGACCTCGCCGAGGATGCCGTGCTGGGTGCGGGTCAGGCCGGCCAGTGCTGACATTGCGTCCCGCACGCCGGCGTGGCCGTGGTGGCGCACGCATGGCTCCAGGTGATCCGGCGGATCCGGCAGCACGAGTTCGGCGTCGGCGGTGAACAATTCGGCTAGCTCGTCGAATCGTCGCGCGTCGACATAGCCGGCGTAGCGGTGCACGAGCTCGGACAACTCCAGTCGCGAAGCGGCCGACAAGACCAGCGCGGTCATGTCGCCGAACCTAACAGCCAGGCGGGCTTACTTCCGCCGAGTTGCGCGGTGAGGGCCTCTGCGGTCCGCAACAGTCCGCGCGCCCACTTGGTGATCTCGGAGTCGGTCAGTGCGCGCTGGGCGTGCAGCGACACCACCATTGCCTGGCGTTGATGGTGGTCGTAGACCGGCGCGGAGATCACGCTGATGTCGTGGCGGCCCCGGCTGCCGGCTTCGCCACGCAGATACACCCGCTCGCCGATGTCGGAGACCAGCTCACCGAGCAGGGCCCGCAGCTCGTCGGGCAGATCGCTGGACAGGCCCGCCATCAACCCGTAGAGCCGTTGGCCGCCGGGTGTCAGACGCTCGACCAGGTAGCCGTCGGCGCGGCATTCGTCGACGACGCGTTGCAGTCGTTCGCTCTCCGATCGCAGCGGGATGGTGGGCTGGCGGGCCAGCCAGTCCCGCAGGGCGTGGTCGTCCCAGAGCACGAACATCAGCCCGACCGGCGGGGCGAAGGGATAACTCTGGCCGGCTTGGACTCCCAGGTGCGCGTTGGGCGCCGCCACCAGCTCCAGCACCGTGATGCGGTCGTCGACCACCGCGCTCAGCGCCGCGGAGGTGGCGAAATCCGCGGACAGCCGCTGCAGTTGCTCGCGTGCCTCGGGGCCGACCCGCAGCGCCTGTTGGGCCGCGCGACCGAGCGAGATCAGGCCCGGCCCGAGCCGGTAGGTCTTGTGGGGGTCGTCTCGTGTCAGGTAACCCGCGTCGGCCAGGGCGTTGGCGATGCCCAGGCAGGTCGGCTTGGACAGCTCGGTGCGCCGGGCCAATTCGGACAACCCGAAGCTCTGGTCGGGGTGGCGGGCCAGAAAGTCCAGGATCGTCACCACCCGCTCGGTCGGCGGGGACGACCGCACAACTCGTTGGGGCGCCGCTTGTTCAGGCACAGCCATTGCAGCATGCTACCGCGACCGTCTAAAGTCGGTTCGAGATATCTACCATCTCGGTCCAATATTGAACCAATCGACGATCTGTGAGGTGTTGCAGCGATGTACTCCGAACCCCTTTCGGCCGCGATCGCCGAGGCGGAGAAGCTGGTCGCCGCCGCCCCGCACATCGAGACCGAGGCCGATCTGCTCGAGGGCCTGCAGTACCTGGCCGGCGGCGTTGAGGCGTGCGTACACGCTGCCTTCAACAGCGAGCGCGACCATCCGTTCTTGCTGTCGGGCACCGGGCCGTTCACCAAGATGGGCCTGGACAACCCCGACACGCTGTACTTCGGCACCGTCGTGCGTCCCGGCAACGACTACATCGTGCAGGGCACCCGGGGAACCACGACCGACCTCAGTTTCCAGTTGCTCGGCGGCGAATACACCGACGACAACGTCCCTGCCAGTGAGGCCGCCTTCGACGACCGCGAACTCGACGTTGCCGCCGACGGCACCTTCACCTGGCGCTTCCAGCCGACGAAGCCGGCGCAACTGGTGATCCGCGAGGTCTACAACGACTGGTCCGCTCAGCGCGGAACCCTCTCGATCGCCCGGACCGACACCGAAGGCACCGCCCCGCCGGTGTTGACCCCGCGGCTCATCGAGAAGCGTTATGCGGCAGCGGGAAAGCAGCTGATCAACCGCATCAAGACCTGGTTGGCCTTCCCCCAGTGGTTCTACCTCAACCTCCCGGTCAACACCATGGTGGCGCCGCGCCTCACGCCGGGCGGTCTGGCCACTCAGTACTCGTCGGCCGGGCACTACGACCTGGAACCCGGGCAGGCCCTGGTCATCACCCTGCCGGTGTCGGATGCGCCGTACCTGGGGTTCCAGCTGGGCAGCCTGTGGTACATCTCGCTGGATTACATCAACCACCAGACCTCGCTGAACGGCACTCAGGCGCAAGCCGATCCGGACGGCAAGATCCGGATCGTGGTCTCCGACACCGATCCCGGGGTCACCAACTGGGTCGAGACCCTGGGTCATCGGCGCGGCTTCCTGCAGTTCCGCTGGCAGCGGGTGTCGCGGCAACTGACCGAGGCCGACGGCCCGACCGTGGAGCTGATCGACGTGGACAACGTTGCGGCGGCGCTGCCGTTCTACGAGCACAACAAAATTTCACAAGAGGACTGGCGAGCGCGTATCGCGCTGCGGCAGCGGCAAATCGCTAACAGGATGCTGGGGTAGAGATGACCGGATTGCTCAACGGCAAAGTCGTGGTGATCAGCGGTGTCGGGCCGGGGCTCGGCAGCACGATGGCCAATCGGTTCGCGGCCGAGGGCGCCGATCTGGTGCTGGTCGCGCGCAGCGCCGATCGCCTGGAAGAGGTGGCCAAGCAAGTCAGGGCCGCCGGGCGTCGCGCCCTGGTGGTCCCGGCCGACATCACCGAGGACGACCAGGTAGCGCACCTGGTGGAGGCCGCCTCGGCCGAGTTCGACCACATCGACGTGTTGATCAACAACGCCTTCCGGGTGCCATCGATGAAGCCATTGGCGCAGACCACGTTTCAGCACATCCGCGACGCCATCGAGCTCAGCGGGCTCGGCGCGCTGCGCCTGACCCAGGGCTTCACGCCGGCGCTGGCCGCAGCTAACGGCTCGATCGTCAACCTGAACTCGATGGTGATCCGGCATTCGCAGCCCAAGTACGGGGCCTACAAGATGGCCAAGGCCGCGCTGCTGGCGATGTCGCAGTCGCTGGCATCCGAACTGGGCGAGCAGGGCATCCGCGTCAACTCCGTTGCACCCGGATACATCTGGGGCGACACTTTGCAGAGCTACTTCGCCCACCAGGCCGGCAAGTACGGCACCACCGTCGAGCAGATCTATGCGGCCACCGCCGCGAACTCCGACCTGAGGCGGCTGCCCACCGAGGACGAGGTGGCCTCCGCGGTGCTGTTCTTGGCCAGCGATCTGGCCAGTGGCATCAGCGGCCAGGTCATCGACGTCAACTGCGGGGAGTACCACAACTGATGACCGCTCGTACGAACGTCGGCACCGTCGAGGATCTGCACGCCTCGGCCATCAAGATGGTGGGTCTGGACGACTTCGGCCCCGACGACGACAACTACCGCGAAGCGCTCGGCGTGCTGCTGGACTCGTATCAGACCGAGGCCGACCTCACCGAGCTGGGCAGCAAGATGAATCGGTTCTTCCTGCGTAGTGCGCTGGTGGCCCGGTTGCTGTCGCAGGCCGGCTGGAATGCGAACCCCGAGTACACCCAGGTCGGCATCGAGCGGCCGATCTTCGTCACCGGGCTGCCCCGCACCGGAACCACCGCGTTGCACCGGCTGCTGGGCGCCGACCCGGTGCACCAGGGGTTGGAGATGTGGCTGGCAGAGTTCCCGCAGCCGCGGCCGCCACGCGAAACCTGGGACAGCAACCCGGTTTTCACCCAGATGCAGGACCAGTTCGCCCGGCACCATGACGAGAATCCGGACTACACCGGGCTGCACTTCATGACCGCCGACGGCTTGGAAGAGTGCTGGCAGCTGCTGCGCCAGTCGCTGCACTCGGTGTCGTACGAGACCCTGGCGCACCTGCCGAGCTACTCGCGCTGGCTCTCCGAACAGGACTGGATCCCGTCGTACCAACGGCACCGCCGAAACCTGCAACTGATCGGGCTCAACGACCCGGGCAAGCGCTGGGTGCTCAAGAACCCCAGTCACCTGTTCGCGCTGGACGCGATCATGGCGGTTTACCCCGATGCGCTTATCGTGCAGTGCCATCGGCCAGCCGAGACCATCATGGCGTCGATGTGTTCGCTGGCCCGGCACACCACCGAAGGCCAGTCGAACACCTTCGTGGGCGCCCGGATCGGCGCCGACGAGATGGAGACCTGGGCTCGCGGTCTGGAGCTGTTCAACACTCAACGCGCCCACTATGACCAGGCGCAGTTCTGCGATATCGATTACAAGGAGTTCGTCGCCGACCCGCTGGCCACCGCCGCGAGTATCTACGAACGCTTCGGCTTGCCGCTCTCCGACGAGGCACGCCAGGCCATGGCCGACGACTACGCCGCGAGCAAGACCGGCCCGCGCGCACCGAAGCACGAGTACTCCCTGGCCGACTATGGATTGACCGCCGAGCAGGTCCGGGAGCGCTTCGCCGGCCTGTGAGACGGGCCTACGCGAAAGCCCCCTCCGATGCCGTCGGAGGGGGCTTTCGCGTAGCTCAGTCGATGCCGTCGCCGGGCGGGGGAGCGCTGGACCGCTCCTCCAGATGGCCCTCGGCAACCGCGTGCGCAATGCTCTTCGACAGCTTCGGGCACCCCCGGCTACGGCTGCTGCCGTGGCCGGCCTCGCGTTCGGCGGCGAAATGGGCGCACTGCTTCACCGCTGCCGAATTCCATTGCACCGAGGTGTATCCGGGCCCCAGCTTCTTTACCTCGACGGTGGCGGTGCAGTGCCGGCATTCCACCGGCATCAGACCCGAATGCAGGTAGCGGTCGGTATCCCGTTCGGTCGCAGCACGAATCGCCTCGTAGCGCTCCGGATCGACCGGAAACAGCGGTTGCCGTGAGTAGCGGGTGTCGGGCCCGTCGTCATCGGAGTCGCCGTGCTCGCCGTGATCGTCGTGCGGGCCGTAGAACATCAGCATGGACCGGGCCAGCTCGCCGGCGTCGGGAACCTCGCGGGCCATGGCGCCAGTCCTACTCTGCGTTAACGGTTTCGGAAGCCTTTGCGGCTTTCGCTTCCTCTTCCTGCACCCGCAGGTTCTCGGCGACCTCCGCGTTCCACTTCTCGTTGGCCACCGTCGCGTCGATCTCGATCTCGTAGCGATCGGTCATCTCCGAGGTGACGTCGGCAGCGTCGACGTAGAACTGCGAGTACCACCGGCGCAGCTGGTAGACCGCACCGTCTTCCTCGACCAGCAGCGGGTTCTCGATCCGGCTCTTGTGTGTCCAGATCTCGACGTCCTGCAGGAAGCCCTTGCTGACGCCGTCGGTCATGGCGTCGGCGATCTTCTCGGTGGTCGCGTCGTCGAGGCCCTTGGGCTTCTGCACGATGACGCCCCACATCAGCCGGAACTGGTCCTGGCTGATCGGGTAGTGGCAGTTGATCAGGATCGACTCGGCCTTGAAACCGCCGTAGCTGTTGTGCAGCCAGTTGATCATGAACGACGGACCGAAGTAGGAGGCCTCGGAGTCCAATTCCGAACCGCCGTAGCTGGTGCCCAGGCCGGGCACGTCGGAGCGCCCGACGTTGTGCAGGTACTGCGAGGCGATGTGGCCCTCGAAGACGTTCTTGAAGGAGGTGGGCAGCCCGTAGTGGATGTAGAAGAAGTGTGCGAAGTCGGTGACGTTGTCGATGATGTCGCGGCAGTTGGAGTCGATCACCATCGAGTTCCAGCGCCAGTCGGTCCACTCGCCGCTGGACCACTCGGGGATCTCCGGGATTCGCACCTCGTCCGGCGGCGGGTTGCCCTCCGGGTCGTTGTACATGAACAGCAGCCCGCCGCGCACATCGGTCGGGAAGGACTGGGTGCGCGCAACGCGCGGGGTCCGCTTGGAGTAGGGCACCAGCTTGCAGCGCCCGTCGCCGCCCCAGCGCCAGTCATGGAACGGGCAGGCGACCTCGTCGCCCTTGATCTCACCGCGGCTCAGGTCCCCGCCCATGTGGCGGCAGTAGGCGTCGAGCACGTGCAGCTCGCCCTGTGAGTCGGCGAAAACCACCAGCTTGGCGCCGAACGCGTGAATGGAGTGCGGCTTGCCGTCCTGGAAGTCCTTCACCGGGCCCAGGCAGTGCCAGCCACGCGCATAGCGGTCCGGCAGTGTTCCGGTATCGATGTGGCGGACGCCGACCTCGGCGTTGTCAGTGCTCACCTGTTGCCTCCAACTCTTCGCTTCTAACTAGAACACGTTACAGTTTTGACGCCTGTTTGCGCAATAAGCCCTGTTGGTTCGGGGTCTTTGGTCCCTGGTATATACCTGAACAATGCAGCTGTTCTCCTTCAATAGTCGCTCGCCGCGGATCGACCCCACCGCCTTCGTCGCTCCCACCGCCACGCTCATCGGCGACGTCACCATCGAAGCCGGGGCCTCGGTGTGGTTCGGCGCCATCTTGCGCGCCGACGACGCCCCCATCGTGGTCCGCGAGGGGGCCAACGTGCAGGACGGCTCGGTGCTGCATGTGCCGCCGGGCGTCCCGGTGGACATCGGCCCGGGCGCGACGATCGCCCACATGTGCCTGATCCATGGCGCCAACATCGGTGCCGAGGCATTGATCGGCAACCACGCCACGGTGCTCGACGGCGCGGTGATCGGCAGTCGCAGTCTGGTTGCGGCCGGCGCGACGGTGCTCGCCGGCACAAAGATCCCGGCCGGGGTGCTGGTGACCGGCTCGCCTGCCGTCGTCAAGGGCCCGATCGCGGGAACCGGCGCCGAGATGTGGATCAACGCCAACCCGCCGTACTACCGCGATCTCGCGCAGCGTTATCGCGAAGGCATGGAGCCGGTTACGCCGGAGTGATCGGCTCCTACGGCGCACCGCTGTGCCGAGCCCGTGCGGCGAGTGGGAAATCCACGACGCTGAATCGGCGTGTCGCGTCGTGAGATTAAATCTCGACGACGGACGCTGCCGCGCCTAGAGCTTGCGGGCCGTCTTGGCTGCGCGGTCCAGCTCCCAGTAGGCGCGCAGCGCCACCAGTTCACCCTTTTCGTTGGCCCGGTAGGTGAATACACCCTCGGTGACGATCTGGTGGCCACCCATGGTGATGGTGATGTTTCCCGTGTTGGCTTCCTCGTCACCGCACTGGAAGGTGTCGGAGAAGTTGAATTCGATCTTGTCGGTGCTGGCGATCGCGTTGTCCCAGAACTTCGAGATCGCGTCACGGCCGCGGTGGCCCTTGCCCTCGGGGTCGAAGTGCGACGGTCCGATCGGGTCTTGCACGATCGCGTCGTCGGCGAAGTTTGCCAGCCAGGCGTCCTTGTCGCGGGCTGCTACCGCGTCACGGGAGCGCTTGCCGGCGAGGTGGGCGGGGTGATCTGCATTCATGCGGGTGTGCCTCTCACTTGGCGGGTTTGTCGGCTGGCTTGTCAGAGGAGACCACCCACATCGAGTAGTACTGCGAGCCGCCACCGTAGGCGTGGCCCAGCGCCTTGCGGGCGTTCGGAACCTGGTGGTCGCCGGCCTTGCCCATCACCTGGATCGCCGACTCGGCGAACCGGATCATGCCCGAGGCGCCGATCGGGTTGGACGACAGCACCCCTCCGGAGGCGTTGAACGGGATCTTGCCATCGATCGCGGTCTCGCCGGCCTCGGTGAGCTTCCAGCCTTCGCCTTCGGGAGCGAACCCCAGATTCTCCAGCCACATCGGCTCGAACCAGGAGAACGGCACATACACCTCGGCGCAGTCGATCTCGTCGATCGGGCTGGTGATACCGGCTTCCTTCCACAGTGCGGCTGCAGCGTCCCGGCCGGCCTGCGGATTGACCTGATCGCGACCGGAGTAAGCCAGTGGCTCGGTGCGCAGCGCGGTGGCGTGGATCCAGGCCACCGGATGCCCTTCGGCGATCCGCGCGTCAGCGATCTGTTCGTCGCCGATCACCATTGCAGCGGCACCGTCGGATGACGGGCAGGTCTCATCGAAACGGATGGGATCCCACAGCATCTGGGATGCCATCACCTTCTCGAGGGTGATGTCCGGTTGATGCAGGTGCGCCAGTGGGTTGCGGGCACCGTTGAGCCGGTCCTTGACCGCGACCATCGCGCCGATATGTGTCGGCGCGCCGGAGCGGCGAATGTATGCGCGCACGTGTGGGGCGAAGTAGCCGCCGGCGCCGGCCCCGACCGGCTTGGTGAACGGTACCGGGATGCTCAGTGCCCACATGGCGTTGGACTCCGACTGCTTCTCCCAGGCCATGGTCAGCACGCGCCGGTACTTGCCGGACTTGACCAGGCTGGCCGCCACGACCGCGGTCGACCCGCCCACCGAACCGGCGGTGTGCACCCGGATCAGCGGCTTGCCGGTGGCGCCAACAGCATCAGCCATGAACAACTCGGGCATCATCACGCCCTCGAAGAAGTCCGGTGCCTTACCGACCACCACCGCGTCGATGTCGTCGAACGTCGAGCCTGAATCGGCCAGCGCACGGTCGATGGCCTCACGCACCAGGCCGTTCATCGAGACGTCCTGGCGCTTGGCGACGTACTTGGTCTGCCCGGTGCCCAGCACCGCAGCGAGTTGGCCCATCAGTTGCGTCCTTCCATCACCGCGACCAGGTTCTGTTGCAGCGCCGGGCCGCTGGTGGCATGCGCCAGCACGCGGCCGGCCGAACGGTTGAAAATGTGCTGCGCGGCGAAGCCGATGCGCTCCAGTCCGGCGACGAACATCGGGTTGGCCGCCAAGGCCCCACCGGACAGGTTCACCTTCGTCTTCGACGGCAACCGCATCGCCTCGGTCAGGATCAGGTGCTGATGGGTGAACGGCGCGTGGATCTCGGCGACGTCCACCGCGGGCATGTCGTCGCCGCTCGCCGCGCGCGCCGAGGCGGTGGTCGACGGCGACCGGGTCAGGTCCCGGCTTCCCAGCACCGGTGACTCGATGCGGTGCTCGAAACCGGTTATCCAGGCCGGGTTTTCGCACAGTTCACGGGCCTTGTCGCCGGCGGCCAGGACGATCGCGGCAGCGCCATCGGTGATCGGTGCGATGTCGTGGCGGCGCAGCGGGTCGGCGAAGAACGGGCGCCCCAGCAAGTCGTCGAGGTTGGCCGACGGCTCCACCGAATCCACCCGGTCGGCGACCGCGAACGAATCCAGTGCCACCCGCGCCATCTGCTCGGCGGTCCATTGGCCGCCGTCCAGGCCAAGCCGGGCCTGCAGAGCTGCGATCGAGACCGAGTCCGGCCACAGCGGCGCAACGGTATAGGGGTCGGTCTGCAGGGCCAGGATCCGGCGCAGTTGGCCGGCCGAGGACTTGCCGAAGCCGTAGGCCAGCGCGGTGTCGACCTCGCCGGTCAACACCTTGATGTAGGCCTCATACAGTGCCCACGCGCCGTCCATCTCCACATGCGACTCGTTGATCGGCGGAACCGCGCCGATCGAGTCGATCGCCGAGATGAACGAGAAAGCGCGTCCGGCAAGGTAATCCGATGAACCGGAGCACCAGAAGCCGATGTCGGTCTGAGCGATTCCCAGCTCGGAGTACAACTGAGCGAAACACGGCATCAACATCTCGACGCCGTTGGTGGTGCCGTCGGTGCGGCGAACGTGCGGGGCGTGGGCGAAGCCCACCACCGCGACATCGCGTTGCGTCATGCTGCCCCTCACAGGTGGTGCTTGTAGGTGTCGTAGTCGGCGTCCGGTTCGCCGGTAGGCCGGAAGTACTCGATGTTGTCGATGCCCAGGCCCCACTCCTCGCGGGGCTTCCACACCGCCTCGACGCGCATGCCCATCCGTACCTCGTGGGCGTCGATGTCCGAAACAAGGTGCAGGAAGGGGATATCGGCGCCGTCGAGCAACACATAGGCGGCCACATAGGGCGGTTTGATGCGCTGCCCGGCGAACGGGATGTTGATGATGGCGAAGGTCGTCACGGTGCCCTTGTCCGGCAGCTCGACGAAGTTGTCCAGCGGCAGACCGGTGGCCGGGTCGGCCTCCTTGGGCGGGAAGTACAGCTTGCCGTCGGTGCCGGTGCGCGCCCCGAGCAACTTGCCTTCCTGCAAGGCGCGCAGATAGGCGCTCTCCGGCAGCGAGGCGGTGTGCTGGATCTCCAGGCTGGACGGGATCACCACCATGGTCACCGGGTCGCGCTCATCGGGGGTGTCGGCCACCGGTTCGGCGTCCTCACCGATCGCGAAGTAGGCGATGTCGGTGATCGCGCCGACGGTCTCGTCGGCCCAGTGCGCGTGCACCCGGGTGCCGACACTGATGTCCTTGGCGCTCTCGGCCGCCACCGCGTGCAGCAGCGGCACGTCGGCGCCGTCGAGCTTGATCAGCGCCCAGGCGAACGGGGTGTCCAGCGGTTGGCCTTCCAACGGGGCCGGCTGCCAGGACCACGAGACCACGGTGCCGACGCTGCTCACCGGTACGATCTCGGTGAGCGGTTCGTAGCTGACCGGGTCATACTCGGCCGGCGGCACGTACACCCGACCGTCGGAGCCACGTACGCCGACGATGCGGCGCTCACGCAGAGCGGTGAAGAACGCGCCCAGAACGGGGCCGACTGAACGTGTGTAGTCGAAGGACAACTTCAGCGGCGCAGAGAGGGGTGGCTCATGCTCATCGATCTGCGCGCGGTTGCTTTGGCTGGCAGTCACGGCATCGAGTAGAACAGGTTCTAACAATGGTGGCAAGCAGGCAATCGAGGAGCCAAGGATGAAGCTGGGACTGCAACTCGGATATTGGGGCGCGCAGCCGCCGACCAACCACGCCGAACTGGTGGGCGCAGCCGAGGACGCCGGCTTTGACGCGGTCTTCACCGCCGAGGCGTGGGGCTCCGATGCCTACACGCCGCTGGCCTGGTGGGGCTCGTCGACATCACGGGTTCGGTTGGGCACCTCGGTGGTTCAGCTGTCGGCACGTACCCCGACCGCCTGTGCGATGGCTGCCTTGACCTTGGACCACCTCTCCGGTGGCCGCCACATCCTGGGCTTGGGCGTGTCCGGTCCGCAGGTGGTGGAGGGCTGGTACGGCCAGCGCTTCGGTAAGCCGCTGGCGCGCACCCGCGAGTACATCGACATCCTGCGCCAGGTGTGGGCTCGCGAGGCCCCGGTGACCAGCGCCGGCCCGCACTACCCGCTGCCGATCAGCGGCGAGGGCAGCACCGGGCTGGGCAAGGCACTCAAGCCGATCACCCACCCGCGTCGGGCCGACATCCCGGTGATGCTGGGCGCCGAAGGCCCGAAGAACATCGCGATGGCCGCCGAGATCGCCGACGGCTGGCTGCCGATCTTCTACGCGCCGCGGCTGGCCGACATGTACAACGAGTGGCTCGACGAGGGCTTCGCCCGACCGGGCGCGCGGCGTACCCGGGAAACCTTCGAGATCTGCGCGACGGCCAACATCGTCATCACCGAGGACCGTGCCGCGGCGTTCGCGGCGATGAAGCCCTACCTGGCGCTTTACATGGGCGGCATGGGCTCGGAGGACACCAACTTCCACGCCGAGGTCTACCGCCGGATGGGCTACGGCGAGGTCGTCGACGACGTGACCAAGTTGTTCCGCAGTGGGCAAAAGGACAAGGCCGGCGAGATCATCCCTGACGAGCTGGTGGACGACGCCGCGATCGTGGGCGACGTCGACTACGTCCGTAAGCAGATCAAGGTCTGGGAGGCCGCCGGCGTCACCATGATGGTGGTCACTGGACGCAGCACCGAGCAGATTCAGCAGCTGGCCTCGCTGGTTTAGTACGGTTCGGCGTGCGGCGCCGTTCCCACCTTGCGGGCAGACTAGAACGCGTTCTAGATTGGCCGAATGAGTGAAGCCGGCCTGTGGAACATTGCCCGTGACACCCCCGACGCCGTCGCCGTGGTCGACGTCCACGGTGGTCAGCTGACCTACGGGGAGCTGGCCGCCCGTGCCGACCGCTACGGCCGCGGCCTGCAGGCGATGGGCCTGGAGCCTGGCGACGTGCTGGTGATGGTGCTGCCGAACATCGTCGACACGCTCGCGGTGTACTTCGCCGCCATGCAGACCGGGCTCTACATCGTGGCCATCAACTGGCACCTCACCGGTCCGGAGATCGGCTACATCCTCTCCGACAGCGGTGCGAAAGTTGTTGTCGCCCACGAGCGGTTCGCCGAGGCGTCCAAGATCGCCGCGGACGAGGCCGGCCTGCCCGCGCAGGGGCGCTTCGCTGTCGGCGACATCGAGGGGTTCGCCCCGCTGTCCACCTTGGGCGCCGACGAGCCGGCGACTCGGCCCGACGTCCGCACCATGGGCGCCGCGATGCTCTACACCTCCGGCACCACCGGCAAGCCCAAGGGCGTCAAGCGTCCGCTGACCGGCGCCGACCCGGATGCGGTTCCGGTTGCCTCGGCCGGCTTCTTCGCGCTCTATGACCTGTTGCCGTTCGACAACCACGTACACATCTGTGGCTCGCCGCTGTATCACACTGCGGTGCTGAACTTCTCGTCGATCTCCATCCAGCTGGGCCACAAGGTGGTGCTGATGGACAAGTGGGACCCCGAAGAGATGCTGGCGCTGATCGCCGAGCACAAGGTCACCCACAGCCACATGGTGCCCACCCAGTTCCGTCGGCTGTTGGCGCTGCCCGCCGAGGTGCGCGAGCGCTACGACATGTCCTCGCTGCGCAACATGATCCACGGCGCGGCACCATGCCCGCCCGAGGTCAAGCGTCAGATGCTGGACTGGTGGGGTCCGGTGATCACCGAGTACTACGCCGCCACCGAGGGCGGCGGCACCAAGATCAGCGGCGCCGAGTGGCTGACCCACCCGGGTTCGGTGGGCAAGGCCTGGCCGTATTCGGTGGTCAAGGTGCTCGACGACGAAGGCAACGAGCTGCCGTCCGGCGAGGTCGGCACCGTCTACATGCAGATGGGCGGCTCCACCTTCGCCTACCACAACGACCAGAAGAAGACCGAGGAGAACCGTGCCGGTGACCTGTTCACCGTCGGCGACGTCGGCTATTTGGATGAGGACGGCTATCTGTATCTGCAGGACCGCAAGACCAACATGATCATCTCCGGCGGGGTCAACGTCTACCCGGCCGAGATCGAGAACGAGCTGATCATCCACCCGAAGGTGCTCGACGTCGCGGTGTTCGGGGTGCCCGACGAGGAATGGGGCGAGGCGATCAAGGCCGTCGTCCAGCCGGCCGAGGGCGTGACCGGAGATGACGCGCTGACCGCCGAGCTGATGGAGTACGCGGCGGCACGGCTGGCAAAGTTCAAGCTGCCCAAGTCGATTGACTACATCGCGGAGATGCCGCGTGATCCCAACGGCAAGCTGTACAAGCGCAAGCTGCGCGACCCGTATTGGGAGGGGCGGGACGCCAAGATTTAGGGGTGGTTCCTCTACGCCGCTGGCCGACGCGGTCGCCTTTATCGCAGAAGCTCTGCTCTGCCCATCTGTTCGATCTCGTCAACAGATCTCGACATCACATGACTGAAGATGGTGCTGTAAGGCTGTCCTAGAATCGCACTCCCGGCAGGCGATTTGATCTCTGTTCTCTATTGGTTTTCGGTCGGCGCTACCGTGACCTCACTGCTGAACCCCATCTTGTACAGCCCGGCGCCCAGTGCTCTGGAGGCAAGCCTGGGGCACGCCGTGGATATCCAACGCACGATCAGGTACTTCTCTGCCAGGTTAAACGAAACTTGGCTACTCCGCGTGACCGCTGTCGACGGTCATTGGCGGTATCGATCAACCACCAGCGGCCGTCCCGGTACACATGTACCGAATAGTCATTGGACGTGAACAAGAGCTCACAATCGTCGCAGGTCACCGACACTGCCACGTCAGCGAGGGTTGCCCTTGGTGCCCATTCAATCCACGTTGCCGTGAGGCGCGCAAAGTCTGTCGTGGTTTTCCTTTAAGGCGGTCCGAATAGCTCCGTAGCCTTCATTTCTTCCAAGCCGATTAGGGCTTTGCAAGAAGGTTCTACGCGTGCATCAACGAACAGTGCTTCCACTCGTTCCTTATTGTGACTCAGCCAAGTTGCAAGCTCATCAGTGAGTAGCGTGCTGCGCTCTTCCACGCCGTCCAGATACTGTCGAATCGTCGTGAGTCTAAACCAATTTTCTGCGGTATCAAGGCGGGTTGGGGCGACCGCTACGTAGACCTGCCCTCTATCGTTAATTAGCTGCCAGCTGGTTGTGTCACCAGTCATCCGTAACGACGCATTCTCGGCAGGAGAGCCGGTGGTCATGGAGTTGGTGATTCGGTATTTGGGATCCAGATACAGCGCTTGAAGGTGCTTTAGGAATAATTCGAGTAACCGCGTCATTTTACCCGCTCCCTAGGCCTGGTCGAATCAAGGTATTACCGCTGCGCACATATCCGTGAGATTCGAGATACCTGATCTCGGCGCCAGTGTAGCTGTCTTGCCGGATCATGCGAAATGGGACTGACAACGTAATTCTATCGCGATTGGCGATGGCGGCATCAAGTACGTGCTGGTTTGCGGCGAGTCGCTCCGTTTCGGTCGCTGCGTTCCATGCTTCTTGCCCTATGTCGAAGTAGCTGGCGCCGTGTGCCCGTGCGACGTCAATGTAGGACGGGCCGCTGATTGGCCGAAATGGTCCGAGGACGGTTTCACCGCTGCCGGTGAGGTGCTGTTCGGACAAGACCCGAAGCTCCGGGCTCATGTGATCGAGCGGGCTTTCCAAGGTGAACGCCGGCCACGATGTCATCGGTTCGGACGGAAGTGGATGAGGAACGTGCGGACCGGCGTCCGGCAGCGGGTGTTCGTGGATGGGCGCTGGGCTGTGTTCGGCGGTAGCGGCGGGTGGAATGTGATCGCCACTGGTGGTGACCGGAGCGTGCACGCCGGGGTGGTGGATGGCGAGATCGTCGACGGCGGCCTGCGCACGGATTTCGGCCTGGGTGATCGCGCGCGGCAGCACGTTGTCGGCGCTCAGGCCGGCAGCGCTACCGCCGCTGGTTTCGAGGGCTTCGCGGGCGAGCAGGGACCGCATGCCTTGCCAGCCGGCTTCGACGCCGGCCTTGCCTGCGGTGACCGCGGGCCCGGCGCCCACCGCGGTGAAGATGACGTTCTGCAGCAGCGCGTCGTCGGGGGTGACGCGGCCCGGGTCAAGGAACCGGGAGGCGGCCAGCTTGCCGTCCTGATAGCTGAAGTAGGCGCCACTGCCGGCGCCGGCGCCTTGGTCGTAGATCTCGCCGCTGCCGTTTTTCAGGGTGCCGGTCACCACCATCTTCTGGCCCTCGAGGGTGTAGGCGAATGACACGGCGCCGTCGGGACCAAGGTGCACCGAGGCGGGATCGATGGTCGAGTAGTCGGGGATCTTGCCCAGGTCATCGAGGGCATCGGCGAGGTTCTTCTTCAAGGCCGGCAGCCGCGTCATCGCCTCCTGGGCCGCGTCGCTGCCGGCACCCTGCTGGTAAGCCTTGGCCGTGGCGTCGTCGACGGCTTTTTGGGCGGCCCGGACCCGGGCCATGGCATCGAGCACCGCTTGGTCGTTGGCGCGCAACAGCTCCTCGAACGCGGACTGGTCGCCCGGCGCGCTCGGGGCGGGACTGAGGGGGCCACCCAGCGGTGCCCGGTCGTAGCCGTGGGAGAGCAGCTTGGTTGTCGAAATCTGAAGTATTCCGGCGTAGTCGTCGCGGAGCTTTTCGATCTGATGCAAGATGCCGGCGGTGTCGTCGATGGCCACCTGTTCCAATTCGGCGGTGTCGAGGTGGGCTTCCCGGTACATGCCGATGCGGTTGTCGATGTCTTGAAGCTGGATCTCCAGCGCGTTGATCTTCGCGGCCGCGGACTTCTGTGCCTCGGCCAGCGCGGCTGCGATCATTTCCAGGTCGGTGCCGATCGCGGTGAGTTGGGTTTGTTGCAGGTGCAAGGTGTCGGTGGCGCGTTGTACTTCGCGTGAGTCGTTGATCGGGTGCTCGCCGTTCTCCCGGTTCCAAGCCGTCTGGAAGCGTTGGCGGGCTTGGGCGAACGCCGCGCTGGACGCGGCGGTACACGCGCCGGCGTTGTGGAATGCCTGCGCGAGCTCATCGACAGCGGCCGGGTTACCACTTCGCAGGGTGTTGTTGGCCTGCCACGGGTCACCGCCGGCGGCATCGATGAGCAGCGGCAGGCTTATGTAGCGGAGTTGCACCGCACCGCACGAAGTTCGGCCGCGTTGTGCTGATCCATACCGACAAATGCCCGCCGGGCGTGATGTGCCTTGTCGGCGACATCGGCCAAGACCCGGCGCTGATCGTTGAGGGTGGTGACGTGGTCGCTATGGCGGGTCGAAATTGCCTGATGAAAGGCGTCGGCTGCGCCGAAACTGCCGAAGATTCCCGCTGCCACCGCAGTCTGATCCAACGACGCCGCGCCCGCCTGGGCGAGGTCCGCGGCGCTGTGAGAATGGGTTGCCCCGTCGGTCAGCATCGCCGGATCGACGAACATCGTGACTCCTCTATTGCGTCAGCTGTGAATCAACGTTGACAGCCGGTCGTGCGGGCGTCAATTCACCGAGGAGAATGGCCGAAGTTCGTGGAGCGTTAGCTGCCGATCACCTGCGCGTCGCCGAAGGTCATCTCGACGCGGCCCACGGTCGACGACATCATTGGCCGCCTGGGCAGGCCTAGTGCGGCCAGCTCGCGGGCGTACGGGTGGGTGCCCAGCCGCAGCGTGGTGCCGCCCAGCGACCCACGCACTTTCGAAATCCGCATCTCCCAAGGCACTTGGCGGGTAACGCCGTCGAGGTGGCTGAATGCTTGGAGCACCCGGGGCTTCGACGTGAACAGCCCCGGAACCGGCAGCCCGCGACCGAATTCCATGGTGGCGATGTGCTGGCCGTCAGCGGCGACATCGAAACCCAACTGCCGGCCGTCGCGAACGGTGAAGTCCGCCATGATCTTCGGGAATCCCCAGATGGTGCGTCCGGCCTCGAGGGTGAACTCCTGGTCGACCGGCAGGTGGTGGATGAACGCGCCGGCCGAGCCCAATGCCCGCCAGCCGCTGGCCTCGGTCCCCGGCGGGTTGACCATCACCGCGGTCCCGAACTCCAGGTACTTACCCAGGTCGCCGTCGATGTAGCGGGCCAGCATCAAGTTGACCACCGCGCGTCCCGGCTGCTGCTGGAAGACCTGTAGGCCGCTGTAGTCGATCATCGCCTGCGCGGCGTCCGCGGGCACCGAAAACATTGCGGAATGCACATCCGCATGACGGATGCGGACCGGCATGGTAAGCACAGTGCCAGCGATGGTGTGCTGTGAAAGAGCCATGACTCCCACTGTAATCCGGAGGACGCCAATGACCGAGGTAATGGCCGATGCGAAGCCGGCCACCAAGCCTGATGTCGATCTGACCGACGGTACGTTCTACGCCGACGGGGGTGCTCGTGGCGCCTACGGCTGGATGCGGGCCAACGAGCCGGTGTTCCGGGACCGCAACGGGCTGGCCGCGGCGTCGACCTATCAAGCGGTGATCGACGCCGAACGCACGCCCGAGGTGTTCTCCAATGCCGGCGGCATCCGTCCCGATCAACCGGGCTTCCCGTACATGATCGACATGGACGACCCCGCGCACCTGTTGCGTCGCAAGCTGGTCAACGCCGGATTCACCCGCAAACGCGTGCACGCCCAGCTGCCGTCGATCGAGACATTGTGCGACACCCTCATCGATGCGGTGTGCGAGCGCGGTGAATGCGACTTCGTCCGTGACATCGCCGCCCCGCTACCGATGGCGGTGATCGGTGACATGCTCGGCGTACTGCCCGAAGAACGATCGATGCTGCTGCGGTGGTCAGACGACCTGGTGGCTGGGCTGAGTTCACACCTGGATCCGGAATCGGCGACGGCTCAGGCGGTCATGGCGGCGTTCGCCGGCTGGACCGAATTCACCAGGAACACCATCACGAAACGGCGGGCCGAGCCCACCGACGACCTGTTCTCCGTGCTGGTCAACGCCGAGGTTGACGGCGCACAGATGACCGACGACGAGATCATCTTCGAGACGCTGTTGATCCTGATCGGCGGTGACGAGACCACTCGGCACACCCTGTCCGGTGGCACGGCGCAGCTGTTACGCCACCTCGATCAGTGGGAGTTGCTGCAGCGCGAGCCCGATCGGTTGCCGGTGGCGATCGAGGAGATGCTGCGGTGGACCTCGCCGGTGAAGAACATGTGCCGCACCCTGACCCGCGACACCGAGTTCCACGGCACGCAGCTGCGCGAGGGCGAGAAGATGCTGCTGCTGTTCGAGTCGGCCAACTTCGACGAGTCGGTGTTCGACGAGCCGGAACACTTCGACGTCACCCGAGACCCCAACAGTCACGTGGCATTCGGCTTCGGCACGCACTTCTGCCTGGGCAACCAGCTGGCCCGGCTGGAATTGCGGCTGATGACACAGCGGATCTTGCAGCGGCTGCCGGATCTGCGGTTGGCGTCCGGTGACGCGTTGCCGCTGCGCCCGGCGAACTTCGTTAGTGGCCTGGAATCGATGCCGGTGGTATTCACCCCGAGCAAACCGGTGCTGACGTAGTCGTCTTCGCCGAGCGTGTAATCAGGCCGGATATTTCGCCGCGGAAATCTCGGGCTCAGTACACGTTCGGCGAGTCCAGGCATCGCTGACTCGGCCGATGATCCCGGCTTCGGTGTCTTCGACGGTGATCCGGATATCGATCCAGCCGAGTTGGGCCATGGTTTCGTGGCGCCTGATGCCCTTGTTGAATGCCGCGCGAGTGATCCGGTGGTGCTCACCTTCGTAATCGACAGCGACTTTGATGTCCTCCCAACCCATGTCCGCGACGGCAGCAAGCTGGCCGTACTCGTCGTAGACCGGAATCTGGGTTTGCGGCTGGGGAAATCCTGCCCGAATCAGCAAGAGTCGCAACCAGGTTTCGCGGGGTGACTCGGCGCCGCCGTCGGCGAGTTCCAGCGCCATCCGTGCACGGCGGATCCCTCGGCGGCCGCGGTAGCGCTCGGCCAATACCTCGACATCGGCCATCGTGAGGCGGGTTGCGCGGGCGAGTGCGTCGATGGCCGCGACGGCCCGCCCGAACGGATAGCGGCAGGCGAGATCTAAGGCGGTGCGGGCCGGCGTGGTGGCAGGCAAGCCCCCGATCAGCTGCACTTCATCAGCCTGTACTCGGTCCGACCAGCTCCGGACACCCCGGGGCGGGCGCCGGCAGTCGTAGAGCAACTCGGCTGGGGCGCGATCGTCAACCCACTTGGCACCGTGCAGCGCGGCAGCGGATTGGCCGGCGATCACCGCGCGCCGACGTGACCACAGCCATGCGGCGCGTGCTCGCGACACGGCGGTGAGCTCCGGTCCGGCCGGGACGTAGACGTCCGGATGGATCGCGGTGAATCGGCTCCGCAAGGCGTACGGCGTCAGCCGCCCGGTCCGCACGGCTTCGCTGCCCAGGAACGGTGTCACCATGGCGGGATTCTGCCAACGACCTCTGACACGAACGCCGAACGCGCACTGGTTGCGAAAATCCGGCCGGAATTTCGCAGTGGTTACACGTTCGGCGAAAGAGGGGCTGATTACACGTTCGGCGGGGAGGGGAGGGGTGCCCGCAGCGACTCCACGATCGCGTCCACAGGCGACCGCCACGCCAGGCCCAGATCGGCCAGCGTGGCCGAGTCGTCGGTCGGGGTGGCCGAGGTCAGCAGCCAGGCCGCCTCGTAGCTCAGCGACTCGGGCAGCGGCAGCAGCTTGCTGGCCAGGTCGCTGACCCGGCCGATGCCCTTGAAGAGGCTGGGAGCAATAGGGATTCGCCGCACCGGCGCACCCAAACCCTGCTCCACCGCGGCGATCATCTCGTCGAAGCTGACCATGATGCCACCGCACAGATAGCGATGCGGACCGCGTCCGGGACGCATCAGCGCCTCGTGCACCAACCCGATGTCGCGGACGTCGACCATCGCCATGCCGCCGCGCACCACCGGCGCCACCCGGTACTTCACGATCGGCGCCCAGCCTCGCTCGGTGACCCCGGGCGCGGTGTGAAACGCCGGTCCGACGACGCTGGAGGGATAGGTGACCACGACCGGAGCGCCCTCGTCCTGCAGTCGGCGGGCCACCCGCTCGCCGTAGGCCTTGGTACGGGCATACGCACTGCGCCCGGGCACGGTGGGCGAGTCCGGGCCGATGATCCCGTTCGGCGGCGGGAAGAGCGCGCTGTAGGAACTGACCGACACCACCGGGTCCAGGCCGGCGGCCACGGCGCGGGTCAGGATCGCTTCGGTGGCGTAGGCGTTGATGTCCCACATCAACTTTTCCTGGCGGTCGTTGGTGCCGACCACCCCGGCGGCATGCAGCACCGAGTCGCAGCCATCCAACAGCGCAGCCACCACGGCGGTGTCGCGGATGTCGCCGTCGAGCACCTCCAGCGCGCCCAGTTCCCGCAGCCGGGGAATGACCGGCTCGTCACCGCAGCCCGGTGCGACCAGTAGCCGCACCGAGTGCCCGGCTTCCAGCAGGGTCTTGACCGTGTGGGCGCCGAGGTAGCCGGTGCCGCCGGTGACTGCGATCCGCATCAGCGGTTCTTGAACTCGGGCTTGCGCTTCTCGGCGAACGCCCGCGGTCCTTCCTTGGCGTCCTCGCTCAAGAACACCTTGATGCCGATCTTGGTGTCGATCTGGAAGGCCTCGTTCTCGTGCAGGCCTTCGGTCTCGTGGATGGTGCGCAGCATCGCCTGCACCGCCAGCGGGCCGTTGTTGTTGATCTGCTCGGCGATCTCCAGCGCCTTGTCCAGCGCGGAGCCGTCCGGCACCACATGCCCGATCAGGCCCATCTCCAGCGCCTCGGCGGCGGTGATGTGGCGACCGGTGAACAGCAGGTCACAGGCCATGGTGTAGGGAATCTGGCGGACCAGCCGCACCGCGGAGCCGCCCATCGGGTACAGGCTCCACTTGGCCTCGGAGATGCCGAACTTGGCGCTCTCGCCGGCGATGCGGATGTCGGTGCCCTGCAGGATCTCGGTGCCTCCGGCGATGGCCGGGCCTTCCACCGCGGCGATCAACGGCTTGGTCAGCCGGCGACCCTTGAGCAAGCCGTCGATTCGTGACGGGTCGTAGCTGCCGTCTTTGAACGAGTCGCCCGGCGCCTTCTTGTTGGCCGCCTTGAGGTCCATGCCCGCGCAGAAATAACCACCGGCGCCGGTCAAGATGCACGAGCGGATGTCGTCGTCGTTGTCGACGCGGTCCCAGGCCTCGACCATGATCGCGAGCATTTCGCCGGAAAGAGCGTTGCGGGACTCCGGCCGGTTCAGGGTGACGATCAGCGTGTGTCCGCGCTGCTCAACGAGGGCGTGGGGCTGTTCTGACGACTCGCTCACCGGCGTCCGCCTTTCCGGGTTGGAACCTCGACTTGAAATCGAAATGTAACACGTTCTAGTTTGTGTGTTGTGGCTCTCAACATCGCCGACTTAGCCGAACACGCCATCGACGCCGTACCGGATCGGGTTGCCCTGATCTGTGGGCCTGACGAGCTGACCTACGGGCAGCTGGAGGAGAAGGCCAACCGGCTGGCCCACTACCTCATCAGCCAGGGCGTCAAGAAGGACGACAAGGTCGGCCTGTATTGCCGAAATCGCAACGAGATCGTCGTCGCGATGCTCGGCATCATCAAGGCCGGCGCCATCCTGGTCAACGTCAACTTCCGCTACGTCGAGGGCGAACTGCGCTACCTGTTCGACAACTCGGACATGGTCGCTCTGGTTCACGAGCGCCAGTACGCCGACCGGGTCGCCAACGTGCTGCCCGACACCCCGAACGTCAAGACCATCCTGGTGGTCGAGGACGGCAGCGATCTGGACTACCAGCGCTACGGCGGCGTGGAGTTCGAGGCCGCACTGGCGCAGAGCTCGCCGGAGCGGGACTTCGGACCGCGCAGCGCTGACGACATCTACCTGCTCTACACCGGTGGCACCACCGGCTTCCCCAAGGGCGTGATGTGGCGCCACGAGGACATCTACCGGGTGCTGTTCGGCGGCACCGACTTCGCCACCGGCGAGCCGATCGCCGACGAATACGACCTGGCCAAGCAGGCCGTCGCCAACCCGCCGATGGTCCGCCACCCGATCCCGCCGATGATCCACGGCGCCACCCAGTCGGCGACCTGGATGTCGTTGTTCAGCGGCCAGACCGTGGTTCTGGCACCGGAATTCGACGCCGACGCGGTGTGGCGCACCATTCACGACCACAAGGTCAACCTGTTGTTCTTCACCGGCGACGCGATGGCGCGCCCGCTGCTGGACGCGCTGTTGGCCCACCAGGACGCTGGAAACGAGTACGACCTGTCGTCGCTGTTCCTGCTGGCGTCCACCGCGGCGCTGTTCAGCCCGAGCATCAAGGAACGCCTGCTGGAGTTGCTGCCCAACCGGATCATCACCGACTCCATCGGATCCTCGGAGACCGGTTTCGGCGGCACCAGCATCGTCGCCAAGGGTGAAGCGCACACCGGCGGGCCGCGGGTCACCATCGACAAGACCACCGTGGTGCTCGACGACGACGGCAACGAGGTCCAGCCCGGCTCGGGCGTGCGGGGCATCATCGCCAAGCGCGGTCACATCCCGGTCGGCTACTACAAGGACGAGAAGAAGACCGCCGAGACGTTCCGCACCATCAACGGCGTGCGTTACGCGATCCCCGGCGACTTCGCGCAGGTCGAGGCCGACGGCAGCGTGACCATGCTGGGCCGCGGCTCGGTGTCGATCAACTCCGGTGGCGAGAAGATCTACCCCGAAGAGGTCGAGGCCGCCCTCAAGACCCACCCCGACGTCTTCGACGCGCTGGTGGTCGGGGTGCCCGATGCCCGCTACGGCCAGCATGTGGCGGCGGTGGTGCAGGCGCGCGGCGACGCACGGCCTTCGCTGGAGGAGATCAACGCCTGCGCGCGTACCGAGATCGCCGGCTACAAGGTGCCCCGCAGCCTGTGGTTCGTCGACGAGGTCAAGCGTTCCCCGGCCGGCAAACCCGACTACCGCTGGGCCAAGGAGCAGACCGAAGCCCGTCCCGCCGACGAGGTGCACGCCAAGCATGTGGCGGCAGAGAGCTAATTCACCGAATCTTTTGACGGTGAGCCGCTCCCAGTGAACCGGTGCCCGGGCTAGTCTCTGTCGATGCAGCGACTTTCGGGCGTCGACGCGGCGTTTTGGTCTGCCGAAACGGCGGGCTGGCACATGCACATCGGTGGGTTGGCGATTTGCGACACCACCAATGCGCCGAACTACAGCTTTGAGCGGGTTCGCCAGCTTCTGATCGAGCGATTACCGCAACTGCCGCAGCTGCGCTGGCGGGTCAGTCCTTCCCCCATGGGGCTGGACCGGCCGTGGTTCGTCGAAGACGAGCATCTCGACATCGACTTCCACCTGCGGCGCATCGGCGTTCCCGCTCCCGGCGGGCGGCGCGAGGTCGAGGAGCTCGTGGGCCGGCTGATGTCTTACAAGCTGGACCGCTCCCGCCCGCTGTGGGAGATGTGGGTGATCGAAGGTGTCAGCGGCGGGCGGGTCGCGACGCTGACCAAGATGCATCACGCCATCGTCGACGGTGTCTCTGGCGCAGGACTGTTCGAGATCATGCTGGACATCACGCCCGAGCCGCGGCCGCCACTACCGGAAACGATCGGGTCCGCGAATGGATCCACGATGCCCAGCTACGAGCGCCGGGTCGTCGAGGAATTGGTCAACGTCGCGGTCAAGACGCCGTACCGCATCGGCCGACTGCTGCAGCAGACCGTTCGCCAGCAGATTGCCACCGTGGGACTGGGACTTCCCCGCAAACCACCGCGCTACTTCGACGCCCCGGTGACACGGTTCAACGCCAGCGTCTCGCCGCACCGGCGGATCAGTGCCGCCCGGGTCGAGCTGGCCAGGATCAAGGCCGTCAAGGACGCCTACGGGGTAAAGCTCAATGACGTCGTGCTCGCCATGGTCGCCGGCGCAGTTCGGCAGTATCTGGGTGAGCGCGGGGAGTTGCCGGACAAGCCACTCGTCGCGCAGATCCCGGTATCGACCCGCACCGAGGAGAGTCAGGGCGAGGTCGGCAACAAGGTCAGTTCGATGACGGTGTCGATGGGGACCGACATCGAGGGAGCTGCCCAGCGGCTCAAGACGATTCACGCCAGCACCCAGAGCGCCAAGCAGATGGCCAAGGCGTTGTCGGCGCACCAGATCATGGGACTGACCGATACCACCCCGCCCGGGCTGCTGCAGCTGGCCGCCCGTGCCTACACCGCGACCGGGTTGTCGAATCGGCTGGCCCCGATCAACCTCGTCGTCTCCAACGTGCCAGGCCCGCCGATTCCGATCTACATGGCCGGGGCGGAGTTGGAGTCACTGGTGCCGCTCGGCCCGCCGGTCATGGACGTGGCGCTGAACATCACCTGCTTCTCCTACCGCGACCACCTCGACTTCGGTTTCGTGACCACGCCGGAGGTCGCCGAGGACATCCACAAGATGGCCGATGCGATCGAGCCGGCGCTGGCCGAGTTGGAGCGCGATATCGACCGGGGGAAGAACCGCACCGGCCGGCGCTGAGCGCTACCGGCCCGGTAGCGCCTGCACCATGCGGATCATCGGGGTCAGCAACTTCTGCCACACCGGAGCCGAGATCCCCAGCGGCGGGTCCAGATTCAGCACCCGGGCCGTCGAGACCGTCTGCGACTCGGTGTATTTCAGGATGCCGTCGGCGCCGTGGCGACGCCCCACCCCGGAGGCCTTCATGCCGCCCATCGGCGCGGCGGTGCTGCCGAAGGCCAGCGCGTAGCCTTCGTCGACGTTGACGGTGCCGGACTTGATGCGCGCGGCGATCGCCTCACCCTGGGCCTTGCTAGCGGCCCACACGCTGGCATTCAACCCGTATTCGGTGTCGTTGGCCTTCGCGATCGCCTCTTCGACGCTGTCGACGGGGTAGATAGAGACGACCGGGCCGAACGTCTCGTTGCGCCCGCACTCCATCTCGTCGGTGACGTCGGTCAGCACCGTGGGCTCGTAGAACAGCGGCCCGATGTCCGGGCGGGCATTTCCGCCGGCGATAACCTTGGCGCCCTTGGCCTTCGCGTCGTCGACGTGGTTGGAGATCGTCTTGATCTGGTCTTCGGAGATCAAGCTGCCCATGTCGGCGGTGAAGTCGTAGCTGCTAGACAGTTTCATGGCGCGCACCTGCTCGGCGAACTTCGTGGCGAACTCGTCGGCGACGTCACGCTCGACGTAGATCCGCTCGATCGAGATGCACAACTGCCCGGCGTTGGAGAAACAGGCGCGGGTGGCGGCCTTGGCGACTTCGGACAGGTTGGCGCCCTTGGTGACGATCATCGGGTTCTTGCCGCCCAGTTCGGCGGAGAAGCCGATCAGCCGGGAGCCGCACTGCTCGGCCAGGGTGCGGCCGGTGGCGCTGGAACCGGTGAACATCAGGTAGTCGCATTGCTGCACGATCGCGGTGCCGACCACCGAACCCGGGCCGGGCACCACCGCGAACAAGTCGCGCGGCAGACCGGCCTGATACAGCAGTTCGGCGTTGGCCAGCGTGCAGTACGGGGTCTGGCTGTCCGGCTTGACCACCACTGCGTTGCCGGCCAGCAGCGCGGGGATGGCATCGGAGATCGACAACGTCATCGGGTAGTTCCACGGCGCGATCACGCCCACCACGCCCTTGGGGTGGTGGTTGATCACGGTCTTGACGATGCCGGGCAGCAGCCCAGGCACTCGCTTGGAGGCCAGCAACTTGGTGGCCTGGCGCGCGTAGTAGCGCGCGTTGAGCATGATGTCGAGGATCTCCTCCTGGGCCGCCGACCGCGCCTTGCCGGTCTCGGCCTGGCAGACGTCCATCAGGAAGTCCCGGTTTGCGATCACCAGATCGCGGTAGCGCTCGATGATCGCGCTGCGCTCTTTGACGCCGCGCGCCGCCCAGGTGCGCTGCGCCGCGCGGGCCTTGGCGAATGCCGCCGTCACGTCCTCGGCGTTGCCGACCGGAATGGTGGTCAGCGGCTTACCGGTGAAGACCTCGTCGATGGTCTTCGACTGCCGCGCATCGATGTCGTCGATGGCGGACAGTTGACGCAGCCGGTCGAAATCTGCGGCGGATGGGGCGGGCATGGGTGATCTCCTACTCGCGGGTAACACGTGGTTAGCCGCCAAACTACCCCGCGCAGCGGCCACCCGGTAGCTCGGCGGCATGGGCACTGAGCCACTGGGTCATCTGGTTGAGCGCCGCAATCCCGGATTCGAAGCTGCCGTCCTTGGGTTCGGCGGCCAGCGCCACCCCGAGGTCGCCGGCCGGCGCATGCACCACGCCGAACTGGCGCACCAGATAGCCCCCGCCCCGACCAGGACCCCACCCCGCCTTGCTGGGGACGTTGAGGCTTGCCAGCCCCCAGCGCTGGTCGGGAACCGTGTTGCGCATCAAGCTGACAACGGGTGAGGCAACTGCCATACAGGGCAGGTGGGCGGCGAACACGGCCTGGCGGGCCAGCGGCCACTGGGTCTGACCGAACGCGCTGAATTCAGGCCGCAATCGTCGGGATTCCACGGCGGTACCGGCGTCGCCGCCTGCCCGCAGGACAGCCTGAACCTGCTGGGCTGCCTGCGGTGCGGGCCCCAACTCTGACCACAACTTCTCGGCGGCGTCATTGTCGGACGCGGTAACAGCACGCGCCGCCAGGTCTTTGGCGTTCGCGACGTTGGCGTGGATCGCCGCGATAGCCAGGGGAACCTTGATCGACGACCACGCCACCCCGTTCTGCAGGCTGCCCAGTGTGCCCGCTCCGTTCTGGCCGGCCGGGGCGTAGGCGATGCCGATGTTGGCGGGAATGGTGTTGGCCAGCTGCGCGAAGCTGGCCTGCAGGGACTCTGCGGAGGCGGGGGAGGCCAGGGCCAGAGGTAAGGCCAGGGCGGCGGCCAGGACTGCGACGAGCATGCGGCGGGCAGCAGGCATTGATTCAGTATTGCGCGCTTGGGGCTCGAAACGGCGGTGGCCACACCGCGCGCCCCGCCGGAACCGGAGTGGGCAATTCGTCATTTGCGGCTCGTCGACGGCGGCCATGGTGGTAGGAGTTGCTGATCACCTGGGGTGACGGGGCTGGACGGGGCCGAGAAGATGGAGCCAACAATGCATCGGTTGCGCGTGATAGGCGGTGTCGGCCGGGTCCTTGCTGTGGCCGGTACGGTGCTGTGCGTCGCGGTGGGTATCGCCGGCGTGGCGGCCGCCGATGGCCCGGTCGGGTTGGGTAGCCGGCTGGGCGATTTCTGTCTGGACGCCCCCAGCGCGAACTATTTCGCCGCGGTGGTGATCAACCCGTGCGACGGTTCGGACTCCCAGCGGTGGTACCTCAACGGCAGGCAGTTGCAGAACGTGGCCTTCCCCGGGGGATGCCTGATCAATCAGGCGGTGGCTTCGACCACCGGCGGTATGTTCGCGCACCTAGGACCGTGTGCCGGATTGTGGCCCCAGAACTGGAACATCGATCCCAACGGCCAGGTCAAGAACGACACCGGCTGGTACTGCCTCACTGTCCTGGGCGGTCCGGCGCCGGGGACATGGGTGTCCTCCCGCTACTGCAACGGCGATCCGAGCCAAGGCTGGGATGTCATCTCGTGAAAGGACAGCCTGCTACCGGGAGATCCGGAACACCGGATCGCCGCACTCGGTGGCCTCGGCGGATAACACCCGCTTGAGCACCTTGAACGTCTCGGTGCGCGGCAATTCCTCGGCTACCCGCACATACGACGGCCACTGCTTGGGGCCCAGATCGGGCTGCTCGGCCAGGAACGCGCGGAAGTCGTCGGCGTCGAACGACGCGCCGCGGGCCAGAACCAGCGCGGCCATCACCTGATCACCCACCGCGGGGTCCGGAATGGGATACACCGCGACCTGGGCGACGGCGTTGTGGCGCAGCAGGATCCGCTCGATCGGTGCGGTACCCAGGTTCTCGCCGTCCACCCGCATCCAGTCGCCGAGACGGCCGGCGAAGTAGGCGTAGCCGGCCTCGTCACGGTAGGCCAGGTCGCCGGAGTGGTAGATCCCGCCGGCCATCCGCTGCGCCTCGGCCTCGGGATCGCGGTAGTAGCCGCGGAATTGGCCGCGCCCACTGGCATTCACCAGCTCGCCGACCACCCCAGGCGGGCACTCTTCGCCGGTCTCGACGTCGATGATGGTATTCCCGTCGATCAGCGGCCCCAGCGCGCCGGCCGGGGTGTCCGGGGTGCGCCCGATCGCCACCCCGCCCTCGGTGGAGCCGAAGGCGTCGATCACGGTGCAGCCGAACCGAGCCGCGAACCGCTCCAGATCCCGGGGTGCGCCCTCGTTGCCGTAAAGAAGTCGCAGCGGGTTGTCGGCGTCGTCGGGCTGCGCCGGGGTGGCCAGCACGTACGACAGTGGTTTTCCGACGTAATTGGCGTAGGTGGCGCCGAAGCGGCGCACGTCGGAAATGAACCCGGAGGCGGAGAACTTGCGGCGCAACGCGACTGATGCACCGGCGGCCACCGCTACCGACCAGCCCGCCATCACCGCGTTGGAGTGAAACAGCGGCATCGACAGGTAGCAGACGTCGGAGGTCCCCAGCCCGAACCGTTGCGAGAGCATCACCCCCGGGAACGCCGCCTTCCACTGCGTGCAGCG
Organism: Mycolicibacter virginiensis; assembly: GCF_022374935.2. Classification (NCBI taxonomy): domain Bacteria; kingdom Bacillati; phylum Actinomycetota; class Actinomycetes; order Mycobacteriales; family Mycobacteriaceae; genus Mycobacterium; species Mycobacterium virginiense. The sequence goes on along the minus strand of NZ_CP092430.2, from coordinate 4,230,547 downwards.
CACCGCCTTTGGGTCGCCGCTGGTGCCCGAGGTGAAGATGAGCATGAACAGCTCGTCGGGGTCGGCCTCCCGGAAGCTCACCGGTGTGCCGTCATATCCGGCCAATTCCGATTGCCACGAGGGTGATTCGACATCGATCATGCCGGGAAGCGTGACGTCTGCGGTGTTGTCGGCCAGAACCAGCTGGCAGTCTGCGTGGGCCACGTCGCGTTCCAGAGCTGCGCCCCGGCGGGTGGGGTTCAAGCCCACCGGCACGATGCCGGTCAGTGCCGCCGCCACCAGCATCGTGGAGAAGAACGGCGTATTGCCCAGCAGCACACCGACATGTGGTGGTTTGTCCGGATCGAGGCGGGCCCGCAACGCGGCACCGAGCCGGGCGCCCGCGGCGATGTGGTCTCGCCAGCTGACGAAGGTGTCCTCGTAGAAGACACCGCGGTCGTCCACCTCGGCGACTTGCGCCAGCAGTGCTGTGACGGTGGACTGTTGGTCGATCTGGGCGGGTACTGACATGGTGATCAGATTAGTGATGCAATAGAGCGGTGACTGATTCGCAGGCTTTCGACGCCATCGCAGCTCTGAAGAATATCGCCGACATCGACGAGATCAAGCAGGTCAAGTACCGCTACATGCGGGCATTGGACACCAAGCACTGGGACGACTTCGCGGCCACCCTGGCCGAGGACGTCACCGCCGCCTACGGCCAGTCGATGGGCAGCAACCACACGTTCGCCGACCGTGACTCGTTGGTGGAGTTCATGCGGAACTCGCTTCCCGGCAATGTCATCACTGAGCACCGGGTCAACCATCCCGAGATCACCCTCACCGGCCCGGACACCGCCACCGGCATCTGGTACCTGCAGGACCGGGTGATCGTTCCCGACGTCAACCTGATGCTGATCGGGGCAGGTTTCTATCACGACACCTACCGCCGTACCGCCGACGGCTGGAAGCTCAGCCACACCGGATACGACCGGACGTATGACGCGACCGTGGCCCTGACAGACCTGCCCGGGTTCAAGGTGACGTTCGGGGATGCGCTGAACCGCTGAGCGGTCCGGCTTAGCCGCTAGGTACATGGCGGCTAAGCCGCGGCGCGTGACTTCGTCGCGCTTGCGATCGCCGCTAGGTACATGGCGGCGACCCGCGGCGCGTGACTTCGTCGCGCTTGCGATCGCCGCTACGCCGGCGTTTCGGCCAGTTCGCGGCCGATCGCCAGCAGCTGTCCGGTGGCGCCGCCAAGCGCGAACTCGGTCTGCTTGGCGGCCAGGAAGTAGCGGTGGATCGGGTGGTCGATGTCGATACCGACTCCGCCGTGGATGTGAACGATGCTGTGCGCCACCCGGTGGCCGGCCTCGGCCGCCCAGAATGCGGCGGTGGCCACCTGGGTGGTCGCCGGCAGACCTTCGCTGACCCGCCACGCCGCCTGGGTCAGCGTCAGGCGCAGGCCCTTGACGTCGATGTAGCCGTCGGCCAGCCGCTGCGACACCGCCTGGAAGCTGCCGATCGGCTTGTCGAACTGCTCACGCTCGCGGGCGTATTCGGCGGTCATGGCCAGGCCGCGCTCCAACACTCCCAGCTGGTAGGCGCTGTGGCCCAGGGCCGCCACGCTGACCAGGTGGTCGAGCACGTCGGCGCCACCGACCAGGCGGCCGGCCTCCACCTCGACCCCGGAGAGCTCCAGGTGACCCACGCTGCCCCGTCCGGTGGTGGCCAGCGACGTCACCGTCACGCCGGGGTCGGAGGCTGCGACCAGGAACACCGCTGCGCCCGAATCGGTTTCGGCAGCCACCAGGAACGCGTCAGCCACCGAAGCGAAACCGACCTGGGTGCGAGTACCGGTGAGGCGGAAGCCATCACCAGCGGCGGCAGCCCGAACCGGGCCTTCGCCCATCTCGCCGTCGAGGGCGATGGTGAGGATCTTCTCGCCGGCCGCGGCAGGGGCACCCCAGGCCTGCTGCAGCTCGGCCGAGCCGAACTTGGCCAGCGTCTCGGCGGCCAGCACCACCGACTCGAGGTAGGGCACCGCGGCTAGCTGGCGGCCGAGAGCGGTCAGAATCGCCGTCTGCTCCAGCACGCCGAACCCGCCGCCGCCCAGCGTCTCGCTCGCCGCGCTGGACACGACGTCCGCGTCGATCAGCTTGCGCCACAGCTCGGTGTCGAAGCGCTGCTCCAACGCGTCGAGCTCACGCTGACGCTCCGGTGTGCACACCGCGTCCACGATGGTGCCGACCAGACCCGAAAGGTCGTCAGATGCTTCGGTAGTGGTGAAGTCCATGAGTCCTTGCCTCCAAAGTCCTTGGGTGTGTGGTCAGCGGTTCCGGGGCAGGCCCAGGGCGACCATGCCGATGATGTCGCGCTGCACCTCGTTGGTGCCGCCGCCGAAGGTCAGGATCAGGCAGGCCCGATGCATCCGCTCCACCCGACCGCGCAGCAGTGCGCCGGGAGAGTCCTGGCGCACCGTGGCGGCGGTGCCGAGCACCTCCATGAGCAGGCGGTAGGCCTCGGTGGCCAGCTCGGTGCCGAACACCTTCGCCGCCGAGGCGTCCGCCGGAGACGGGGCGGCCTTGTCAGTGGAGGCCAGCTCCCAGTTGATCAGCTTGAGCACTTCGGCCTTGGCCAGCACCCGGGCCAGGTTGAGCTGCACCCACTGCGAGTCGATGATCCGGTTGCCGTGAGCATCCTTGGTGTTCTGCGCCCACTCGCGGACCTCTTCGAGGGCCAGGAGGATCGGCTGCGCCGAGACCAGGGCAACGCGCTCGTGGTTGAGCTGGTTGGTCACCAGCTTCCAGCCCGCGTGCTCCTCGCCGACCAGGCTGGTCACCGGCACCCGCACGTCCTGGTAGTAGGTAGCGCTGGTGTCCGGGCCGGCCATGGTGTGCACCGGGGTCCAGGAGAAGCCCTCGGCGGTGGTCGGCACGATCAGCATCGAGATCCCGCGGTGCTTCTTGGCCTCCGGGTTGGTCCGGGCCGCCAGCCACACGTAGTCGGCGTAGGCGATCAGCGACGTCCACATCTTCTGGCCGTTGATCACGTAGTCGTCGCCGTCACGGACCGCGGTGGTACGCAGCGAGGCCAGGTCGGTGCCTGCGCCCGGCTCCGAGTAGCCGATCGCGAAGTGCAGCTCGCCGGCGGCGATCTTGGGCAGGAAGAACTTCTTCTGCTCTTCGGTGCCGAACGCCATGATCGTCGGGGCGACGCTGTTGATGGTCAGGAACGGCACCGGGGCGCCGGCGATCGCGGCCTCGTCGGTGAAGATCAGCTGTTCCATCGGCGAACGCGCCTGGCCGCCGTACTCCTTCGGCCAGCTCAGCGTCAGCCAGCCGTCCTTGCCCATCTGGGCCACGGTCTCCCGGTAAACGTTGCCCGTGCCGTACTCGCCCTGGGTCGAGCTGAGGGCCTCACGACGCTCCGGCGTCATCAGCGTGGTGAAGTAGGACCTCAGTTCGCTGCGCAGCTCTTCTTGGGCCGGCGTGTAGCTGATCTGCATCGGGGGAGTCCTTCGCTGGTGATCGGTGTCACGATAAGATTCTGGTTCGACAGCCCGTTGTAACACGTTCTAGTCCCGGGGTCCAACGGCCCTAGCGGCTCGTGTGGGGAAGCTGTCGGATCGTATGGTGACACTAGTGGATGACGACGGCCGGAAACGCTCGGTCGGCGCAGGGCTTTTACAGGAGAATGTCATGCGAGTTGAGGTAGATCTGGATCGTTGCGAGGGCAACGCGATTTGCGTCGGAATCGACCCCGACCTGTTCGATCTGAACGATGACGAGCAGGCAGAGGTCAAGCTCGCCCCCGTCCCGGCCGACCGGGAAGCCCACGCCGAGCAGGCCATCGCCGAGTGCCCGCGGGCCGCGCTGCGCCGCGTCGACGACTAGCCTCCCACGGGCAACGACTAGAGGTATTCATAACCGCCGGTGACGACGAGTGCGCCGGTGATGCATAAGGAGCGGCGTAAATGACTGACAACACGATCGACCTGACCGGCAAGGTCGCAGTGGTGACCGGCGCGGCCGCCGGCCTGGGCCGAGCAGAGGCGATCGGGTTGGCCCGCTCCGGGGCGACGGTGGTCGTCAACGACATCGCGCCGGCGCTGGAGTCCTCCGACGTCATCGACGAGATCGCCGCGGCCGGCGGCAAGGGTGTGCCGGCGGCCGGCGACATCAGTCAGCGGTCCACCGCCGACGAACTCGTCAGCACCGCCGACGGCCTGGGCGGGCTGAACATCGTCGTCAACAATGCCGGGATCACCCGCGACCGGATGTTGTTCAACATGTCCGACGACGACTTCGACGCCGTGATCGCGGTCCACCTTCGTGGACACTTCCTGTTGACCCGCAACGCGGCCGCTTACTGGCGGCAGAAGGCCAAGAGTGGCACAGAGGGCGGCGAAAACGCCGTGTACGGCCGCATCATCAACACCTCGTCGGAGGCCGGCCTGATGGGCCCGGTCGGACAGGCCAACTATGGAGCGGCCAAGGCGGGAATCACCGCGCTGACGCTGTCGGCCAGCCGGGCGCTGAGCCGCTACGGCGTGTCCGCCAATGCCATCTGCCCGCGGGCCCGCACCGCGATGACCGCCGATGTGTTCGGTGAGGCCAAGGTCGGTGAGGGCGAGATCGACCCGCTGTCGCCCGAGCACGTGGTGACGTTGGTCCGGTTCTTGGCATCCCCGGCCTCGGCTGCTGTCAGCGGTCAGGTTTTCGTGGTCTACGGACCTGAGGTAACCCTGATGGCCGCGCCGACGGTGGAACGTAAGTTCAGCGCCGATGGGCAGGCTTGGGACCCGGCCGGGCTGTCGGACACGCTGGCGAATTACTTCGCCGGCCGGGACCCGGCCCGGACTTTCTCCGCGTCCGAACTGATGTCCGGCGATTAGAACAAAATTAGAACGCGTTACAGCGAGGCGTAGGTCACAATGTGTTGTGACCAGGGCGGATATCTCAGGAATCTCGCTGAAACGTGTTCTTTGACACTGAGAACGTGTTCTAGTTAATATGATCCGGCTCACGTGGGGCGGCGTCTGAATTGCACGGATGACGCCGTTCGCGCGAGGTTGCCGGATACAGTTTTGCGACCACCGATGCCCCTGCTAGCTCGACCTGAGGGAAGGACGCGTCTTGATCGAACAACTCACGGTTCCGGCTCGGGCCGTGGGCGGTTTCGTAGAGATGTCCCTGGAGACGTTCCGGGCGATGTTCCGCCGGCCGTTCCAGTACCGCGAATTCCTCGACCAGACCTGGATGATCGCCCGGGTGTCGCTGCTGCCAACGGTGTTGGTCGCGATCCCGTTCACCGTGCTGGTGGCGTTCACCCTCAATATCCTGTTGCGCGAGATCGGTGCTGCCGACCTGTCCGGCGCCGGAACCGCGTTCGGCACCATCACCCAGCTGGGCCCGGTGGTGACCGTGCTCGTGGTCGCCGGCGCAGGCGCGACCGCCATCTGCGCAGACCTGGGCGCCCGAACCATCCGCGAAGAGATCGACGCGATGCGGGTGCTCGGCATCGACCCGATTCAGCGCCTGGTGGTGCCGCGAGCCCTGGCGTCGACGTTCGTCGCGTTGCTGCTCAACGGCCTGGTGTGTGCGATCGGCCTGGTCGGCGGCTATGTGTTCTCAGTCTTTCTGCAGGGTGTCAACCCAGGGGCCTTCATCAACGGGCTCACCGTCCTCACCGGGCTCGGCGAGCTGGTGATGGCCGAGATCAAGGCGCTGCTGTTCGGCACGGCGGCCGGCCTGATCGGGTGTTACCGCGGACTGACCGCCAAGGGCGGCCCCCAGGGCGTGGGCAACGCGGTCAACGAGACCGTCGTCTACGCCTTTATTTGTCTGTTCGTCATCAACGTCGTCATGACCGCGATCAGCGTCCGGGTGTTGGTCAAATGAGCTACGACGCCACGTTGCGGTTCCGGCGGATATTCCGCGGGGTGCCCAAGGCTGTCGACAACTTCGGTGAGCAGGCCCTGTTCTACGCCGAATCGATCCGCTACGTCCCCAACGCGCTGACCCGATACCGCAAGGAAACCGTCCGGCTGATCGCCGAAATCACCATGGGCACCGGCGCGCTGGCCATCATCGGCGGCACGGTCGGCGTGGCCACCTTCCTCACCCTGGCCTCCGGTGGCGTGATCGCGGTCCAGGGCTTCTCCTCGCTGGGCAACATTGGAATCGAGGCGTTGACCGGCTTCCTGTCCGCTTTCCTTAACGTGCGAATCGTGGCACCCGTGGTTGCCGGGATCGCCCTGGCCGCCACCATCGGAGCCGGCACCACCGCCCAGCTCGGCGCCATGCGCGTGGCCGAGGAGATCGATGCCGTCGAATCGATGGCCGTCCATGCGGTGTCGTATTTGGTGTCCACTCGACTGGTGGCCGGCCTGATCGCGATCATCCCGCTGTATTCCCTGTCAGTGCTGGCCGCGTTCTTCGCTGCCCGGTCCACCACGGTGTTCATCAACTCGCAGTCACCGGGCCTCTACGACCACTACTTCGACACGTTCCTGATCCCCACAGATCTACTGTGGTCCTTCCTGCAAGCGATCATCATGTCGGTCGCGGTGATGCTGGTGCACACCAACTACGGCTTCAACGCTGCCGGCGGTCCCGTCGGGGTCGGCATCGCGGTCGGTCAGGCCGTCCGCACGTCGCTGGTTGTGGTCGTAGTCATTACGCTGTTCGTTTCACTCGCCGTCTACGGCGGGTCCGGCAACTTCAACCTCTCGGGATAGCAAGGAAGTGGACGTGCAAACGGGTTCGAGGCGTACCCAGGTGCGGATTGCCGCGGCAGTCCTTGGTGCGATCCTGCTTGCCGCCACCGTCTTCACCTACCTGTCGTATGTGTCGGTGTTCAGCTCCACCGATAAGGTCACCGTCACCTCGCCGCGCGCCGGCCTGGTGATGGAACAGGACGCCAAGGTCAAGTACCGCGGTATTCAGGTCGGCAAGGTCAAGTCGATCAAGTACTCCGGCGACCAGGCCAAGCTGTTCCTGGCCATCGACAGCTCCGCGATGCGCCAGATCCCGTCGAACGCGGCGGTGCATATCGCCGGCAACACCATCTTCGGGGCCAAGTCGGTGGAGTTCGTTCCGCCGCCGGTGCCCTCGGGTGCGACGCTGCGCAACGGCGCGAACGTGCAGGCATCCGACGTGCAGCTGGAAGTCAACACCCTGTTCCAGAAGCTGACCGACGTGCTGGACAAGATCGACCCGGTTCAGCTCAACGGGTCGGTCAGCGCGCTGGCCGAGGGCCTGCGGGGCAACGGTGACAACCTGGGCGGGCTGCTCTCCGGGCTGAACAGCTACCTCGGAAAGTTCAATCCGAAACTGCCCCAGTTGCAGTCGGGCTTCGCCAAGACCGCGGTCGTCGGCAACATCTACGGAGATGCCGCCCCGGACCTGGCGACGACCATCGACAACGTCCCGGCGATCAGTAAGACCCTGGTCGATCAGCGGGAGAACCTGAACAAGGCATTGCTGGCGACCACCGGGCTGGCCAACAACGGCTACGACACCTTCGCCCCGGCCGCCGACGACTTCATCGCCGGGATCCAGCGCTTCCGCGCCATGACCAGCCTGCTCGCCGAATACTCGCCGGAGTTCGGCTGCCTGTTCAAGGGAATTCAAAATGCCATGGAGCGATTCGGTCCGTCGCTGGGCGGCACCAAGCCGGCTTTGTATGTGCAGTCCAGCTTCATCCCGGGCGTACCGGCCTACACCTACCCGGAGAGCCTACCGGTGGCCAACGCGACCGGCGGACCGAACTGCCGCGGCTTGCCGGACATCCCCAGCAAGCAGTACGGCGGCTCCTGGTTCCGCTCACCGTTCCTGGTGACCGACAGCGCCTACATCCCGTTCCAGCCCAACACCGAGGTCCAGTTCGACGCACCCTCCACCGCGCAGTTCCTCTTCAACGGCGCCTTCGCGGAACGGGATGAATACTGATGAGTCCGCGCAGCACCCTGGTCAAGGTCACCATCTTCGCCGTCGCCATGCTGTTGGTATCGGCCGGTCTGGTGGTGGTGTTCGGCGAATTCCGGTTTGCCTCGAACCACACCTACCACGCCGATTTCGCCAGCGCTTCCCGGCTCAAAGGCGGCGAGGACGTGAGGATCGCCGGTATTCCGGTGGGTACGGTGAAACGCGTCGAGTTGACGCCGGACAACAACGTCAGTGTCACCTTCGACGTGGACAAGCGCTACCAGATCTACGACTCGACCCGCGCGCTCATCCGCTACGAAAACCTGGTCGGCGACCGGTATCTCGAGATCGCCTCGGGCGCCGGGGAACTGCACAAGCTGCCGCCCGGCGGCACCATCGCCCGCGACCACACTCAGCCCGCCCTGGACCTGGATGCACTGTTGGGCGGGATGCGCCCGCTGCTCAAGGGCTTGGACGGCGGAAAGATCAACGAGATCAGCAACGCCCTCATCGAGCTGCTGCAGGGCCAGGGCGGTGCGCTGTCGCAGATGCTGGCCAGCACCAGCTCGTTCACCACCACGCTGGCCTCCCGCGACCAGCTCATCGGCGACGTGATCAACAACCTGAACACGGTGCTGACCACAGTCGACGACAAGAGCGAACAGTTCGACGCCACCGTCGACCGGCTACAGCAGCTGATCACCGGCCTGGCCCTGGGCAAGGATGCGATCGCCGGCGCGATCGGGCCGCTGGCCTCGGTGGAGAACGACCTCACCGACACGCTGCGCCGCACCCGTCGGCCACTGCAGGGCGTGCTCGAGAACGCGCGGCCGCTGGCCACCGTGCTGGACAAGCGCAGGCAGGAGCTGAACGACGTCATCGACCCGCTGGAAGAGAACTACCTGCGGCTCAACGCACTTGGCGCCTACGGCTCCTTCTTCAACATCAACTACTGCACCGTCGCCCTGAAGCTCAACGGCCCCGCCGGCAGTGACATCACCTTGCCCATGGGCGGCCAGAACGACACGAGCAAGGGGAGGTGCTCTCCTGTCAAAAATTGACGGCGTAAACCCGGTTCGCACGGGTACGTTGGGCATCGCACTGGTGGCATGCCTGGTCTTGGTGTCCTTCGGTTACACCAGCCTGCCGTTCTGGCCCCAGGGCAAGAACTACCACGCCTACTTCGCCGACGCCGGCGGCATCATCCCCGGTAGCGACGTGACGGTCTCCGGTATCCGGGTGGGCAAGGTCAAATCGGTGGGACTGGCCGGAGCCAGCGCGAAAGTGGATTTCACCGTCGACCGCAAGGTCCGGGTGGGGGACCAGTCGCTGGCCGCCATCCGCACCGACACCGTGCTGGGTGAGAAGGCCCTGTCGATCACTCCTGCCGGCGGCGGTTCGGTGACCTCGATCCCGCTCGAGCGCACGCGTGCCCCGTACACCCTCAACAACGCACTGCAGGACCTCGGCGGCAACGTCCGCGATCTGGACAAGCCGCGCTTCGAGGAAGCGCTGCAGGTGCTCACCGACTCCATGCGCGAGGCGACCCCGCAGCTGCGCGGAGCGCTGGACGGGGTGGCTTCCCTGTCGCGCAGCCTCAACCGTCGCGATGAGGCGTTGGGCCAGTTGTTGTCGCACGCCCAGGTTGTCACCGGTGTGCTCAACCAGCGCGCTGCCCAGGTGAACAGGCTGGTGCTCGACGGTAACCAGCTCTTCGCTGCGCTTGATGAGCGCCGGCAGGCGCTCGGCGCGCTGATCGGCGGCATCGACGATGTGTCGCAACAGCTTTCCGGAGTCGTGACCGATAACGAGAAAGGGATCGGTCCGACCTTGAAGAAGCTGAACCTGGTGCTGGACAACGTGATCGAGCGCAAGGATCGGATCGCCGGCGCCCTGGAGCGGCTGCCCGGATACGCCACCACACTCGGTGAGGTGGTGGCCTCGGGTCCGGGCTTCCAGATCAACCTGTACGGCCTACCGCCGCCCACGATGTCGGAGGTCATGGTCGACATGTTCTTCCAGCCGGGCAAGCTGCCCGACAGCTTGGCCGATTACCTGCGCGGGATGATCTCCGAGCGCACGATCATTAAGCCGAAGTCACCATGACACGCCGAACTTCACGCCTCGTCCTCGCCGGCCTGCTGGCGGTACTGTTGGCCGCCGCGGCATACGTGGTGCTGCCCGCGCAGCGCAGCTACCGCATCACCGGCTACTTCGCCTCGGCGGTGGGCCTCTACCCGGGTGACGACGTCCGGGTGGTCGGGGTTCCGGTCGGCCGCATCGAGTCCATCGAGCCGCGTGCCGAGAACGTCAAGATCACCATGTCGGTGAGCAAGGATGTGCCGCTGCCGGCCGACGTGCATGCGGTGCTCATGGCACCGAACATCGTCTCCGCGCGGGTCATTCAGCTGGCCCCGGCCTACACCGAAGGTGACAAGCTCGCCGACGGATCGGTACTGAGTGAAGACCGCACCGCGGTCCCGGTCGAATGGGACGAGGTCAAGCAGGAGCTGACCCAGCTCAGCTCCCAGTTGGCACCCGAGCAGGGCAAGCTCAACGGGGCACTGAGCGCCTTCGTCAACCAGGCCGCCGACACCTTCGACGGCAACGGCGACTCGTTCCGCAACGCGCTGCGTGAACTGTCGGCGATCACCGGGCGCCTCGGGGACTCGCGCACCGACCTGTTCGGCACCGTGAAGAACCTGCAGGTACTGGTCGATGCGCTCTCCGGCAGCAACGAGCAGATCGTGCAGTTCACCGACCATGTCGCGGCGGTGTCGGCAGTGCTGGCCGAGAGTTCGGTCGACCTGGATGTCACGCTGGGCACGCTGAGCCAGGCACTGCGCGACGTTCGCGGTTTCCTGCACAACAACAATGACGCGTTGATCGCCCAGGTCAATAAGCTGGCGGAGTTCACCAAGGTGCTGTCCGACCAGAGCGACAACCTCGAACAGGCGCTGCACATCACCCCGCACGGCCTGGTGAACTTCTACAACATCTACAATCCTGCGCAGGGGACCTTGAGCGGGCTCCTGTCGCTGCCCGACTTCGCCAATCCGGTGCAGTTCATCTGCGGCGGCGTCTTCGACGTCGGTTCGGTGCCCGACAACTTCAAGCGGGCGGAGATCTGCAAGGAGCGGATGGGACCGGTCATGCGGCGCTGGTCTATGAACTTTATCCCGTTTTTGTTCCACCCGGTCAACTCGATCACCGCCTACAAGGGCCAGATCATCTACGACACCCCGGCCACCGAGGCGAAGTCTCAGACGCCGGTGCCGTACCTGAAGTGGCTGCCGGCTCCCGGTGTCACGCCGCCGAGCACCGAAGATGTCGCGGCCCTGTTCCTGCCGCCGCCCGCGCCGGGGCAGCTGGGCAAGGCGCCCGGCCCGACGGGTCCGGCTCAGCCCGGTGCCGGTGCACCACGGGAGGGCGGATGAGCGTGAAGTCTCTTGGCGGCGCGCTGCACCGGGTCGGCCGCCGCGGTGCGGTGCTCGGTGCCGGGGCGTTGGTGTTGTCCGGTTGTCAGTTCGGCGGGCTGAACTCGCTGAACATGCCGGGAACCGCAGGCCATGGTCGCGGCTCCTACAGCATCACGGTGCAACTGCCGGACGTCACCACGCTGCCGCAGAACTCGCCGGTGATGGTCGATGACGTCACGGTCGGCAGTGTGTCGGGGATTCGGGCCGTGCAACGGCCCGACGGCAGCTTCTACGCCGCGGTCAAGCTGTCGCTGGACGGCAATGTGCACCTGCCGGCCAATGCCATCGCGAACGTCGCGCAGACCTCGCTGCTGGGTTCTCAGCACATCGAGCTGGCCGAGCCGACCGACCAACCTCCGGTCGGCACCCTCGCCCGAGGCGATGAGATTCCGCTCAGCCGGACCGGGCGCTACCCCAGCACCGAAGAGGTGCTGTCGTCGTTGGGTGTGGTGGTCAACCAGGGCAATCTCGGTGCGGTGCAAGACATCACCGAAGAGGCCCACGCCGCGGTCGCCGGCCGGGCCGGTACCTTTGCCGAGCTGGTGCCGAGGCTGGCCGAACTGACCGCCTCGCTGGACCGCCAGGCACGCGACATCGTCGCGGCGGCTGAGGGGCTGAACCGGGTCGGGGCGACCTTGGCCCGTAGCGCTCCCAGCCTGGCGCGGGCGCTGGACACCATGCCCGCGGCATTGGCGGTGCTCAACGACAACCGCAGCAACATCGTCGACGCGTTCGGGGCGCTGCAGCGGCTGGCCGTGGTCGGAGCGCGGATCATGAGCGAGACCAAGGAAGACTTCGCCGCCGACATCAAGGACCTGTACCCGGTCATCAAGGCGTTCGCTGACAACGCCAACGAGTTGGTGACGGCGTTCCCGTTCATCCCGACGTTCCCGTTCCCGTCGATGTATCTGCGTAACGCCGTGCGTGGCGACTTCCTCAACGTCTACGTCACCTTTGACATGACACTGCGTCGATTCGGCGAAACCGTGTTCACCACCGGCGGTTTCGACCCGAACATGCCGCACATGCACGACGTTCTGAACCCGCCCGATTTCTTGATCGGAGAGATGGCGAACCTGTCCGGACAGGCCGCCGACCCGTTCAAGATCCCGCCCGGAACGGCTCCCCACTATGAGGAATGACCTGCGATGCTGACCCGCCTCGTTCGAATCCAACTCGGGATCTTCGCCGTGGTCACCGTGCTGGCCGTCGGTGCCATCTCGATCCTCTACCTGCACGCGCCGAGCCGGATCGGTATCGGCACCTACAAGGTGACCGCCGACTTCATCGGTGGCGGCGGTATCTACCAGAGCGCCAATGTCACTTACCGCGGCGTGACGGTGGGCCGGGTGGAATCTGTTCAACTCAGCGACCACGGCGTCGACGCCGCAATGCGGCTCAACAGCAGTACCAAGATCCCCGGGAACGTCACCGCCACCGTCAAGAGCATGTCCGCGATCGGTGAGCAGTACATCGACCTCGTGCCACCCGCCGGGGATGCGGCCGCAGGCGCGTTGCGCAACGGCGCGCGCATCGGCCAGGACCGCACCGCTATTGGTCAGGACATCGCCGGACTGCTCGACCAGGCGCAGTCGCTGGTCAACAGCGTCGCCAACAGCCGTCTTCGCGATCTGCTGCGCAGCGCGTTCGAGGGGTTCAACGGCTCCGGGCAGGAGCTGGCGCGAATGATCGCCTCGTCGCGGCAGCTGGTCGACGAGGCCAACGCCAATTTCGACGCGACCTCGGCATTGGTCGACCAAGTCGAGCCCTTCTTGGACGCCCAGATCCGCAGCGGTGACGACATCAGGAAACTGGCACGGTCGCTGGCGGCGGTCACCACCGAGGTGCACAAGGCCGACCCGCAGCTCCGCGAGGTGCTGCAGACCCTGCCCAGCGTCGCCGACGAGGCCAACACCACTTTTGACGGAATCCGCGCGTCCTTCCCCACGCTGGCGGCCAGCATCGCCAACTTCGGTCGGGTCGGGGTCATATACCGTAACTCCATTGAGCAGGCGTTGGTGGTGTTCCCCGCGCTGATGGCGGCACTGATCACCGTCGCCGGCGGCGTGCCGATGGATGAAGGCGTGAAGCTGGACTTCAAGATCGACATGCACGACCCGCCGCCATGCACGGTCGGCTTCCTGCCGTTCACCGAAATGCGCACACCGGCCGACGAAACCGTCCGGGAACTGCCCAAGGACCTGTACTGCAAGGCCGCGCAGAACGATCCGACCGCGGTCCGTGGTGCCCGCAACTACCCCTGCATGGAATATCCCGGCAAGCGGGCGCCCACCATCCAGCTCTGCCGCGACCCGCGGGGCTTCGTCCCGATCGGCAGCAACGCGTGGCGCGGGCCGCCCGTCCCGTATGACACTCCGATCACCGATCCGCGGATGCTGACGCCGATGAACAAGTTCCCCTACATCCCGCCGTCGGCGGACTACGACCCGGGACCGCCGGTCGTTGCGCTGCCGCCGGGCGTGCCCGCGGGCCCCGGCCCGGCTCCCAACCCGCCGTTCCCGCTGCCGTACCCGCCGAACGAGCTCGGGCCGAATCCGCCGGCGCCGTGGCCGTACTACGCGCCGCCGGACCAGAACCTGCCGACCGGTCCTGGGGGCAACGGTGGCCTGCCCGCCTACGGCCGTGACCCCGCTCCGGCAGCAGCTCCCGGGCCGGCTCCGGGACCGTTGCCCGCCGAGGCCAACGGTGTTGCCTACAGCAGCTACGACCGGTCCGGAAAGTTCGTGGATCCGGCAGGCAACAGCGGAGTGTTCGTCTCCGGCTCCGACAAGTGGCTGCCCGCCGAGAACTGGGCTGATCTGATGCTCGCGCCGAGGCAGACGTGAGCGGACCCGACGACGCGAAGGTCCGGCGCCGGGCCTCGCGGGCTGCGGGACCAGCAGGTGATGCCGGCGAAACGACGCCGAGTGCGGTAACGATTCCGGCACCGAGCCGCGCTGCGGTGCGTGCGGTCCGGCCGGCCGGACCGCCGCCGCGGCGGCGGCCCAATGCCCGCAAGACTGCGCAACTGGCGGGCGCCGTCGGACTCGCGGCGTCGGTCCTGCTTGGACTGATGGTCGCCGCGCTCGGGGTGCAACACCGGCATGCCGACGCAGAGCAACAGCGGGATCAGCGATTCGTCGACACCGCGGTCCAGACGGTGCTGAACATGTATACCTATACGCCCGACACCATCAGTGACCAGGTAGATCTGTTCGTGGCGGGCACCAGCGGACCGCTGCGCGACACGATGGCCGCCAACGCCGAGAACCTCAAGGCGTTGCTCCGCGAGACCAAGCACAGCTCGGAAGCCGTCATCAACGCCGCGGCATTGGAAGGGGTCGACAACATCGCTGCCAACGCGTCGGTGTTGGTGGCGATGCGGGCTACCGCCACCGATGTCGATGGCGTCAACAAGCCGTCGCAGCCCTACGCTTTGCGGGTGATCGTGCATGAAGACGACGCGGGCAACATGACGGCTTACGACCTCAAGTGGCCGGACGGCAGCCGATGACGCGTAAGTGGATGTTGCTGGCCGTCTTGGCGGGGTTGCTCGCGGCGTTCGTGGGTCTTGGCGCATCGGCGGGAAAGCTGTACTGGAACCGGGTCGAGTCGCATGGTGAGCAGTCGGCGCGCTCGGAGTTGGTCAGACTGACCGCCGACGAGATCCCGAAAGTGCTTGGGTATGAGTACAAGACCGTGGAACGCAGCCTGACCGAGACGTACCCGATGTTCACGGGGGACTACCGCCGCGAATTCGAGGCTCGTGCCATCAACGAGATCATCCCGCAGGCGCGCGATAAGCAGTTGGTGAACCAGGTCGATGTCGTCGGCGTCGCTGCCATGGCTGCGCGCCGGACTTCGGGTTCGGTGTTGGTGTTCGTCAACCGCACCGTGACCGGCAAGTCCAAGGAGAAGTACTACGAGGGCAGTCGGCTGCGGGTGGACTTCCGCAAGATCGACCGCAAGTGGCTGATCAGCAACATCGTGCCGATCTAGCTGAAAGGATTGAGCGCCATGGGGAAACTTGTTCGTGGTCTTGTCGCCTTGGCTGCGGCGGTGACGGCGGCCACCGGACTCGCAGTCCCGGCCGGTGCCGACGACGATGCGATTCCAGAAGGCACGCTGGAGGGCATCTACACCTACAACGACGGTGCCAAGACCGCGACCTGGAAGATCTATCCGCTGTGCGTCCCGACCGTCGGCGACGGCCGGGTGCCACTGCACCTGGCGGTCGGCTGCAAGCTGCAGGTTGAAAGCAACGGCCCGCCCGGACAGGCCGGGGCCTACCGGCTGGCCAACGGCCAGTGGACGTACAAGACACCGCTGTTGGCGGGTACCCGGTGCTCCGACGGCAGCACCGCGGGCAGCGAAGAGATGTACCAGTTCGACACCTCGCTCAACGGCACCTACACCCACTCGCACAACGCGGTGTGTGGTCTGCAGCCCGGTTTGGAGAAGCGCGCCTTCACCCTGACGTTCGTCTCGCCGTTGCCGAACCCGGTGATCCACTACCCGCTGAACTGCCAGGACAACCCGCAGCATCTGTGTAGCTAGCGTCGACCGCAAGCGCGGCGCCAGCCGGGCGTTGGGGGCACCACCCGCTTGCGGGGGACGGGTCGGCGCCGTCGGCTGAACTACTCCGCGTTACTCCGCGGAGTCGGCCAGCGCACCGAGGAAGGATCGGGCCCAGCGGTCCACGTCGTGGGCCAGCACCTGACGGCGCAGTGCCCGCATCCGTCGGCGCCCCTCCTCGGGGGTCTGGTTGACCGCCGCCTCGATGACATCCTTGACGCACTCGAGGTCGTGTGGATTGACCAGGTAAGCCTGCCGCAATTCCGCCGCGGCACCGGTGAATTCGCTCAGGACCAAGGCGCCGCCCAGGTCGCTGCGGCAGGCCACGTACTCCTTGGCGACCAGATTCATCCCGTCGCGCAGCGGGGTCACCAGCATGACGTCGCTGGCCACGAAGAATGCGATCAGTTCGTCGCGGGGGACCGGGCGGTGCAGATAGTGCACCACCGGGTGACCGACCTCGCTGTACTCGCCGTTGATGTGGCCGACTTGGCGTTCGATGTCGTCGCGCAGGATCTGGTAGCTCTCCACCCGCTCCCGGCTCGGAGTCGCCAGCTGCACCAGCACGGTGTCGTCGCGCTTGGCGCGTCCCTCGGCCAGCAGCTCATTGAACGCCTTGAGCCGGACGTCGATGCCCTTGGTGTAGTCCAGGCGGTCCACGCCGAGCAGGATCTTGCGCGGATGGCCCAGTTCGGCGCGAATCTCCTTGGCCCGCCGCCGGATTCCGCGCTCGCGTGCCTTGCGATCGAGTTCGCCGGAGTCGATCGAGATGGGGAAGGCCCCGACGCGTACCGTGCGGTCGGTCAGCCGCACCTCGCCGAATCGGCTGCGCACCCCGACCGACCCTCGCGAGGTGACGGCCCCGGCTAGATTGCGGGCTAAGTACAAGAAGTTCTGGGCGCCGCCGGCCAGGTGAAAGCCGACCAGGTCGGCGCCGAGCAGGCCGTCGACGATCTCGGCGCGCCACGGCAGCTGCATGAACAGCTCCACCGGCGGGAACGGGATGTGCAGGAAGAAGCCGATGGTCAGGTCGGGCCGCAGATCCCGCAGCATCTTGGGCACCAGCTGCAGCTGATAGTCCTGCACCCACACCGTGGCGCCCGGCGCGGCCGCTCGCGACGTGGCCTCGGCGAAACGGCGGTTGACGTCGACGTAGCGGTCCCACCACTGCCGGTGATAGATCGGCTTGACGATCACGTCGTGATACAGCGGCCACAGGGTGGCGTTGGAGAAGCCCTCGTAGTACTCGGCGATATCGGTGGTGTCCAGCGGCACCGGATGCAGCCGCAGGTCCTCGATGTCGATCGGCCCGTCGGGCGCCTCCAGGCTGCCGGGCCAGCCGACCCAGGCGCCGCGGCGCTTACGCAGCAGCGGCTCGAGCGCGGTGACCAATCCGCCGGGGCTGCGCTTCCACGCCGTCGTACCGTCCGGGAGCACCTCGATGTCGATCGGCAGCCGGTTGGCCACTACGACGAAATCGGACTCGCCGGGTGCATCGGCTGTTCCGTCGAGCCTCGCTGAACCGCCGGGTTCATGCGGCGGTCCCAGCTTCGGCTCTCCTCCGTCGAGCCTCGCTGAACCGCCGGGCTCATGCGGCGCGGCCGGGCCCCCCGACTCCGGCATCTACGCCCCGTTCTTGTCGGGTGTCGCGGGCCCGATTCCCAGCATGGACAGGAACACCCGACACTCGTCGGCGTCCTCGGCGTAGGCGGCTACCACTCGCCGGGCCTGGCGCGCGGTGCTGTCGGCCAGCGGTTCCACGTCCTCGATGTCGGCGTGTTCGGATTTTGCAGGCATGACTTGACTCTAGCGAAGTGCGCGCTGTGTCACACCTGGCTCGGGCAGCTCAGGCCGGCCGCCGTAGCCTGTGATGCGATGACGACGAGGGCGGAGGCAATGGTCACATCGGACACCGCATCGGGGCAGCCTGACAACTCGGACCGGCTGGTCGACTACGAGACGCTCGACGACGGGCGCATCGCCCGGATCTGGCTGAATCGCCCCGACGTGCACAACGCGCAGAATCGCACCCTGCTGGTGCAGCTTGACGAGGCATTCGGCCGCGCCGAGGCCGATGACACCGTGCGGGTGGTGATCCTGGCCGCGCGGGGCAAGAACTTCTCTGCCGGCCACGACCTGGGCTCCGAAGCCACGTTGCTCGAGCGGCGCCCCGGACCGGCACAGCACCCGACCTTCCAGTCCCACGGCGCCACCCGCGAGCCGGTCGTGGAGAAGACCTATCTGCAGGAGTGGCACTTCTTCTTCCAGAACACCTGCCGGTGGCGCGACCTGCGCAAGATCACCATCGCGCAGGTGCAGGGCAACGCCATCTCTGCCGGGCTGATGTTGATCTGGGCGTGCGACCTGATCGTGGCCGCCGACAACGCCCGGTTCTCCGACGTCGTCGGGGTTCGGTTGGGCATGCCCGGTGTGGAGTACTACGCCCACCCCTGGGAATTCGGCCCCCGCAAAGCCAAGGAGCTGCTGCTGACCGGGGACTCGCTGGACGCCGACGAGGCGCACCGGCTGGGCATGGTCTCCAAGGTGTTCCCGACCGATGAGCTGGCGGACAAGACGCTGGAGTTCGCCCGCCGCATCGCGAAGCTGCCCACCATGGCCGCGCTGCTGATCAAGGATTCGGTGAACGGCGCCGCCGATGCGATGGGCTTCACCGAGGCGCTGCGGCACGGCTTCCACATCCATCAACTGGGTCATGCCCATTGGGCTGCTCACAACGAGAACCGCGCCCCGCTGGGCTTGCCGCCGGACGTCGAGGATTGGCGCACCGCCAAGCCCACCGCTGTGGCCCGCCGCGACCAACCCTGACTTAGGCGCCTTGCGTCGTTCGGCCGAGGCGGCCGCCTGAGGCGTGGTTCCATAGGTAGAACCTGTTCCAGTTTCGACGTGAGGGGTCGGTGTGCAGCTTTCCTTTGAAGACCGCAGCTACCTGGTCACCGGCGGCGGCAGCGGCATCGGCAAGGCCGTGGCCGCCGCGCTGGCTGCCGCCGGGGCCGATGTCCTGATCGTTGGGCGAGATGCCGATCGATTGGCGAAGGTGGCTGCCGAGCTCGGCGATAACGTCCGGCACCAGCCGGCCGACGTCACCGACGAGGACAGCGTGATCGCCGCTGTCGATGCCGCGGTGGCCAAGAACGGCCGGCTGCACGGCGTGGTGCACTGCGCCGGCGGTTCGCTGACCATCGGACCGATCACCCAGATCGACTCAGAGTTGTGGCGGCGCACCGTCGACCTCAACGTCAACGGCACCTTGTACCTGCTTAAGCACGCCGGCCGCGCGCTGGTGCGCGGCGGCGGGGGCTCATTCGTCGGGATCTCCTCGATCGCGGCCAGCAACACCCACCGCTGGTTCGGCGCCTACGGCCCGACCAAGTCGGCGCTGGACCACATGATGCAGCTGGCGGCCGACGAGCTGGGCGCCTCCTGGGTGCGGGTCAACAGCATCCGCCCGGGCCTGACCCGCACCGAGCTGGTCGCCCCCATCCTGGACTCGCCCGCATTGAGCGAGGACTACCGCGTCTCAACGCCGCTGCCGCGGCCCGGCGAGGTCGAGGACGTCGCCAACCTGGCGCTGTTCCTGCTCAGTGACGCGGCCGGCTACATCACCGGTCAGGTCATCAACGTCGACGGCGGGCAGATGCTGCGCCGCGGCCCGGACTTCTCGTCCATGCTTGAGCCCGCGTTCGGGGCCGACGGGCTGCGCGGAGTGGTCCAGGGCTAGAGCCCGGCGTCGCGCCCGGCCAGCGTGGTGATCGCCGACCAGTCCAGCTGTCCGCCGCCGTTGGCCAGCAGGGCCAGAAAGCGGTCGCGCAGCAGGCTGCCCAGCGGCAGCGGCACCGTCAGCTCCTCGGCGGCCTGCAACGCCAACCGGACGTCCTTGAGCCCGAGGGTGGCGGCGAAACCGGCGGGCTCGAAGCTCTTGCGGGCGATCAGGTCGCCGTAGGTCGCATACGCCGGAGCGTTGAACAGCGTCGAGGTGAGGATGTCGACGTAGGTCGCCGGGTCCACCCCGGCCTTCTCCACCAGCGCGATGGCCTCACCGAGCGATTCGATGACGGTAGCGAGCAGAAAATTGCCGGACAGCTTCACCAGGTTGGCGGTGTACGGCTGCTCGGACACCACAAAGGTGCGCTGACCGACCGCGTCGAAAAGCGGCGCCACCAGGTTCAGTGCCGCCGGCGCGCCCGCCGCGATTACGAAAAGCTTTGCCGCAGCGGCGGCGTCGGGCCGGCCGAAGACGGGTGCGGCGATATAGGACTGCCCCGCCTCCGCGTGCGCGGCGGTGAGCCGACGGGCCAGCGCCACGCTGATGGTGCTCGACGAGATGTGGGTGCCGCCGGGCGGCAACGACGCCACAATCCCGTCCGGGCCGAGCGCGACGTTCTCGACGGCCTCGTCGTCGGCCAGCATGGTCTGCACCACGTCGCCGCGGCAGGCGTCGGCCACCGTGCGTGCCGGCGTGGCGCCCTGCTGGGCCAGGGCGGCCACCTTGGCCGGTGACCGGTTGTAGGCGGTGACGGCGTGACCCGCCTTGAGCAGGTTGGCGGCCATGCCGCCGCCCATGTTGCCGAGTCCGATGAATCCGACGTGCATGATGTCTACCTTGCCCTGTATGTCTGTATGACGGAGGGCAACGGCCAGAGGAGGAAGTCTCGTGGGTGTTTACGCGGTAACCGGCTCGGCATCCGGCATGGGCCGGCAGGCTGCGGACAAGCTGCGGGCGGCCGGCAACACCGTCATCGGGGTCGACCTGCGCGACGCCGACGTCATCGCGGACCTGTCGAGCCCGACCGGACGCTCCGCCGCCGCTGAGCAGGTGCTGGCCCAGTGTGGGGGCCGTCTCGATGGCGCCGTTCTGGCGGCAGGGCTGGGCCCGAAGCCGGGACCAGGCATGGCCCGCACCATCTTCGAGGTGAACTTCCGTGGGGTGGTGGACCTACTCGAGGCGTGGCGGCCGGCGCTGGCCGCCGCTGAACGCGCCAAAGTTGTTGTGATCGGCAGTAATTCATCGACGACGATCCCCGTCGTCCCTCGTCGAGCCGTGCGTTCCCTGCTCGCCGGTAAGACGGCGCGGGCGGTGCGCACGGTCAAGCTGCTCGGTCCGGCGGCGCCGTCGATGGCCTACGGTGCATCGAAGATCGCGGTGACCCGCTGGGCACGCCGGCACGCGGTGACCCCGGCGTGGGCCGCAGCCGGTATCCGACTCAACGTGCTAGCACCCGGGGCGATTCAGACTCCACTGCTCGACGAGTTGTTGGCGATACCGCAGCAGGCCAAGGCCGTTCAGTCGTTCCCGGTGCCGGTCGGCGGCTACGGGGATCCCGCACTGTTGGCCGACTGGATGCTGTTCATGCTCTCGGACGCCGCCGACTTCCTTTGCGGCAGCGTCATCTTCGTCGACGGGGGCACCGACGCCTACTTCCGCAGCGATGACTGGCCGCGCAGTCTCGGTATCTCGGGGGTGCCGCGCTACCTGCTGCGGATGAGGTCGTTTCGGGCGCCGTCGTAGTCGTAACCGTCAGGCCGGTTCGACGGTCACCGCGATACCGTTCACCGCGCCGTTGCCCGACGGTTCGTCGATGAATGTGGGCGGCGCCAGGATGTTGTTGTTCACGCCCGGCGAGCCGTTGGCCACCGTCAGACGGGTGCCGGCCCTGCCATGACCCCAGCCGTGCGGCATCGATACCACGCCGGGTTTGATCGCGTCGGTGACCTCGACGGGAACTTCGACGCGCCCAGTCGCCGAAGCGATTACGGCGCTGTCCCCGGTCGTCAGGTTGCGCACTGCCGCATCGTCAGGATGGATCAGCAAGGTGCAGCGGTCCTTGCCCTTAATCAACGGCGTGAAGTTGTGCATCCAGGAATTGTTGGAGCGCAGGTGGCGCCGACTGACCAACACCAACTCATCGGCCCGGCGATCCAGCCGCGCAGCCAGTCGGGGCAGGTCGTCGAGCAGATACTGCGGCGCCAGCCGCACCTTCTTCTCCGGCGTGCTCAGGATGTCGGGTACCTGCGGCACCATCGGGCCGAAGTCGATCCCGTTCGGGTGAGCTTTGACCATGTCGAGTGTCAGCCCGTCCGGGTTCTCGCCGTACCGATCGCCGAACGGCCCGGTGCGCAGCGTCAGATCCAAGATCCGTTCCGGTCCGCCGTGGTCATAGCGCGCGCGAATCTCGGGTCCGGTCAAGCCCTGTAGGTAACACATGACGTCGAAGAAGCCATCGTCGAGCGCGGTGACATCGACAGCTTCGGCGGGAGTCCCGGTGCACAGACCGGTCAGCCGGATCAGGATCTCCCACTCGTCGGGACGGTCGGGGTCGTCGGGGAAGAACACCGCCGGCGAGTAGTTGCTGACGCTGCTGATGGCGAACTGCAGCAACAGGTCGTCATGGTGCGGTTGCTCCAGCGGTGAAAGCCCGGGCAGGAACACGTCGGCGTGCCGGGTCGTCTCGTTGAGCCAGCAGTCCACCGCGATCATGGCGTCCAGCGTCGGCAGCGCCTCATCGAGCTGGTGGCCGGCCGGACTGGACAACACGGGATTGCCCGCGACCGTGATCAGCGCCTTGACCTGTCCTTCACCCGGGGTGGTGATCTCCTCGGCCAGGCACGACACCGGGGTCTGGCCGAGCACCTCTTTGGCGCCGCGGACGCGACTGCGCCACCGGCCGAATTCCGGCCGGCCCCCCTCTAAACCGGGCAGTTGTTGGGTGGTCAGCGACCACGCCGTCGCCCGCGGGAACATCGCGCCGCCCGGGCGGTCGAAATGGCCGGTGAGGATGTTGACCACATCAACCAGCCAGCTCGCCAGACTCCCGAATTCCTGGGTGCACAAGCCGATTCGGCCGTACACCACCGCCTTATCGGTGTTGGCTAATTGCCGCGCCAACTGCCGAATTCGGTCGGCACTGATCCCCGTTGCCGGGGCCACTCGCTGCGGCGTCCAGTCCGCGGTGATCGCCCGCAGGGTGTCGATGCCGTCGACATACTCGCCAGCAGCGCCCAGCCGAATCAGATCCTCGTCGAACAGGGTGTGGATCACGGCAAGCAGCAGGGCGGCGTCGGTGCCGGGGGTGATCGGCAGCCATTCGTCGGCTTTGGCGGCGGTGGCGGTGCGGACCGGGTCGATGACGATCACGGTTCCGCGGTTGCGGATGTCCGCGATGATCGCGTTGATGTTCGGTGCGGCCAGCAGCGAACCCTGCGACACCGCCGGATTAGCGCCCATGATCACCAGCAGGTCGGTGTGGGCGATGTCGGGTACCGGAATGGCCCACCAGCCCCCGTACATCAGGTGCGAGGTCAGGTTCTTGGGCCACTGGTCCACCGTGCCCGATGAGTAGCTGGTCGGGATGCCGGACATGCCCAGCAGCATCCCGATGTAGCGGCCCAGGGAGAACGTGTGCGCTGTCGGATTGCCGATGTAGGAGCTCACGGCCGCGATGCCGTATTCGGCGATGATCGGTTGCAGCAGTTCGGTGCAGCGGCGGAAGGCGGCATCCCAGCTGACCTGGCGCCACTCGCCGTCCACCTTGATCATCGGCACTCGGACGCGGTCGGGGTCCTCGTGGACCGCGGCGAGTGAGGCGCCTTTCGGGCAGAGGTGACCACGGCTCCAGACGTCGTCGCGATTGCCGCTGATTCGGGAGACTCGGCCGCCATCGACGTGAATCTCTAAGCCGCACATGGCTTCGCAGAGCGGACAGGTGAGCAGGTGGCGACCGTCTTTGCCTGTGTCGGCCAATGGCCCAAGCGTCATGTCGGCGATGCTAGAAGTTTCGCGGTCACCTTGGCCGGGGTCGTCCCGCTCAGTGGACAAAATCATTATCCCGTTCACTGAGACAACTGGTTCTTTCCTCATGTTTGCATCAGCTAGCGTCCGGCGCTGTGAGTCCGATCACAGCTCAGTGTTGAAACGACAGAAACGGAGACTGCCATGCCGCATGTTGTCGCCCGCTCTTTGATCGTCACCGGTGCCGTCCTGGCCGGCGGCGGCATGGTCACCGTCACCCCGGTGGCCGCGCCGCCAGCCGGCGCATCGGCCGCGGAGGTCCAGCTCACCGCCGGTGAGGCCCAGGACATCCTGCTGGAGTTTGTCCGGCACGGCACCTCGACGGACAACGTGAATCTGATCAACGGGACCCTCGCGCCCGGGGCACACCTGACCGGTGACCCCTACCCGGCCGCCTACAACGGCCAGCTGCAGGCGGAACAGGTCGGTCAGCAGCTCTACGACCAGTACGGCTCGACGGGCGTAGACGGGATCTTCGCATCCGGGCTGGTCCGGACCCAGGAGACCGCGGCGCCGTTCGCCGATCTGATGGGCATGAACGTCACCAACCTGTCCGGTCTCAACGAGATCAGTGCCGGCATATGGGAAGGCATCCAGGCGTCGACCGGGGATGAGTTCAAGAACATGGCTTTCATGTACCTGGCTGCCCCGATTGCGTGGACCTACGGGCTGTACTGGGTGCCGCTGCTGGGTTCCTCGGACTACAACGGAATGGCGTTCGAAGACCGATTCAGCGGGGCCGTCCAACAGATTTACGACACCAGCATCAACGCCGACGACCCCAACTATCAGGACGTGGCGTTCTCGCATGGCGCGGCAATCATGGCGTGGGTGCAGATGAACGTCGACAATCCCGACCCGTCGCTGATCTGGACCCACCCGCTGACCAACACCAGCCAGGTGGTGCTGGAAGGCAATCCCACCGACGGGTGGACGCTGGTCAGCTGGGACGGGATCGACGTGGCGCCGGCAGATACCGCGACGCAGCTGTTCGTTGCGTTCCGGGATCTGATGACGGTGCCCCAGATGGCGATGTTCCACATCCAGCAGGCGCTGCTGAGCATGGACACTACGCAGATCACGGATGCCTTCTCGACCGGCTTCACCGACGTCTGGAATGAGATGGTGCAGTTCCCGCAGACGGTATGGAACATCGTGATGGATTCGTTCGATTCGAGTCCTGATGCGCCCGTCTCCACCGAGATCGCCGCATCGCTGGCCGATCTCGCTGCAGCGATTTGATCGCGCTAGACATCACGGCCGGCCCGCCGACGAGCTGCTCGTGAACCTCGATCCTCAGATCGCTGAACTGTTGCCTGCGCTCAATGCGGGATTTCCCCGCGTCGAGACGATGACTGGTCCGCAAGCGCGGGCGGCAATTCGCGCCCGCCTGCAGTTGCCCGACGAGCCGGAGCCGGTCGGCGGTGTCGCAGAGCGCACCGTGGCCGGCTCCGCGGGCCCAATCCCGGTCAGGATCTACCAGCCCGCAACGGCCCCAGATGCGGTGCGGCCGGTGGTGGTATTCGCCCACGGCGGCGGATTCGTGTTCTGCGACCTGGACTCTCACGACGGACTCTGCCGGGCGATGGCGAACGGGCTGGGCGCGGTGGTGGTGTCAGTCGACTATCGGCTGGCGCCGGAGGCGCGCTGGCCGGCGGCTGCCGACGACGTCTACGCCGCGACCGCGTGGGCGGCGCGGAACGCCGAGCAGTGGGGCGCGGATCCGGGCCGGCTGGTGATCGCCGGGGACAGTGCCGGCGGGAATCTCGCCGCGGTCACCGCGATGATGGCCCGCGACCACGGTGGGCCGGAGATCGCTTGTCAGGCACTGATCTACCCGGTGATCGCCGCGGACTTCACGACCGCGTCCTACCAGCGGTTCGGGGAAGGCTTCTACAACACCGCCGCGGCCATGGCTTGGTACTGGGACCAGTATTTGCCCGGCATCACCGACCGCACCCACCGCTACGCCTCGCCGATCCAAGACGTACGCCCCGGACTGCCCCCGGCCGTGGTGATCACCGCAGGCTGCGACCCGCTGTGTTCTGAAGGGCAGGCCTATGCGGCGGCACTGGCAGCCACGGGCGTTGCGACCACCCACCGCGACTATCCGGGTGCCATCCACGGGTTCTTCACCATGCCGATGTTGCAGCTGGCGCAGCGCGCCCGGCAGACGTTGTGGGCCGACATTGCGGAGTTCCTGAGGGACTGAGGTTCGGCCCCGTCCACGTACCGCTGAGCGGGACTTGCGCTTGAACCGCTCCACCGTGCTTCGCACACTTGACCCACCGACCGTTCAGGGGAGAACCATCGTGTCGCCAGTGATCAGCATCGCCGAGGCGTCCGGACGCGCGGCCGCGGCAACCTCATTGTGGCGAGCAGAACGGCTGGGCCGCCCTATCGAGTCCCTGTGTGATATGTCCCCGGGGCTGAATATCGATGACGCGTATGCGATTCAGCGGCGCAACATCGCGCGCAGAGTCGACGCCGGATCGGCGATCTGCGGGCACAAGGTGGGCCTGTCCTCCCCGATGATGCAGCAGATGATCGGGGTGTACGAGCCGTGTTACGGCCACCTGCTCACCGACATGATGGCCGGCGACGGCGATACCGTGAAGCTGTCCGGACGCTACCAACCCCGGATCGAAGTCGAGGTCGCATTTGTGCTCGGTGACCGGCTGCCTGGACACACTTGCACCGAACGCGATGTGCTCGCCGCCACCGACTACGTCACCGCAGCGATCGAGGTGATCGACAGCCGCATCCAGGACTGGCGTATCGGCATTGTCGACGCGATCGCGGACAATGCCTGCGCCGCGCGATTCGTGCTGGGTTGGCAGGGCTGTCCGCCGGGGGCCGTGAACCTGACAGACATCGACGCGGTGCTCTACTCCGGTCACGCTGGACGCGAGGTCGTCGTCACCCGGGGAAACACCGGTATGGTGCAGGGCAATCCGGCCGCGGCCGTGGCCTGGCTGGCCCGTACTGTCGCACGTGCCGGGGTGCGTTTGGAAGCTGGTCACACCATTCTGTCCGGGGCGTGCACCGATGCCTTCGATGTCGGTGCGGGCGATCGATTTCGAGCCGAACTGGCCGGTATCGGAAGCGTTTCTGTCGAATTCTGGTGAACCGCGGGGCTTGATGCGGCGGTCCCAGCTTCGCCTCTCCTTCGTTGAGGCTCGCTGAACCGCGGGGCTTGATGCGGCGGTCCCAGCTTCGCCTCTCCTTCGTTGAGGCTCGCTGAACCGCGGGGCTTGATGCTGCGGTCCCAGCTTCGCCTCTCCTTCGTTGAGGCTCGCTGAACCGCCGGCTCAGGATTCGATAACGTCGAATCCTTTGTAGCCGGCCTCGGCGACCGCGGCGATGATCTGCCCGTACACGCCGAATCCACCGATGAAGGGCATGAAGACCCGCGGCCGGCCCGGGATGTTGGCGCCCAGATACCACGAGTTCGCTTGCGTCATAAGGGTCCCTGCCGCGCGTTGCGAGCACTCGGCACCCCATTCGACGGCGGCGTCCCGGCGTGCCTCCAGCGCGATCGCATCGTGGGCGCCCAGATAGCCGATGGCGTCGGCGATCCAGTCGACATGCAGCTCCGAATGCAGCACCATGTTGGCCAATACCGAGGGGCTGCCGGGACCGGTGAGGTTGAACAGATTCGGGAAGCCCGGAATCCCCAATCCCAGATAGGTGTTTGGGCCATCGGCCCATGCTTCATTGAGGGTCTGGCCGTCGCGGCCCACGACCCGCAACTTCTCCACCGATCCGGTCATCGCGTCGAACCCGGTCGCGAACACCAGCGCATCCAGCTCGTAGTGCCCATCGGACGTGTGCAGACCCGCGGCATCGATCCGTTCGATTGGCGTGGCACGCAGATCCACCAGGGATACGTTGTCCCGATTGAATGTCTGAAAGTAGTTCGAGTCGGTGCAGATTCGCTTGGTGCCGATCGGGTGGTCCTTGGGGATCAGCAGTTCCGCCGTCGCCGGATCGTCGATGACGGCGCGGACCTTTTCCTCCCAGAACCTCCGTGCGGTGTCGTTGGCCTCGATGGTGGTGGTTTGGTCGGGGAAAGTCTTGGCGAACAGCACGCCGCCGAGCTGCCAGCGCTTCTCGTAGGCGTCACGCAGTTCTTCGGCGGAGGCTTGTACCGCCAGCTTCGGGTGGGGCCGGTGTGGTGAACCCCCGCCGCTGTCCATCGACAGCTGTCGGCGTTCGGCATAGCTTGCCTTCTGGGCCTGCCTGGTGGCGTCATCGAGTGGGATGTTGCCGGCCGGCACACTGTAATTCGCGGTGCGCTGGAACACGTTCAAATGTGCGGCCTGCTCCGCGATGGGCGGAATCACCTGAATACCGGAGGAGCCGGTACCAATCACGCCGACCCGCTTTCCGGTGAAGTCGACGCCTTCGTGCGGCCAGCGCCCGGTGTGATAAATCTGCCCGCCAAAGGTGTCGAGCCCGTCGATCGCCGGGATGTTCGCATTCGACAGCGGGCCCACCGCCAGCACACAGAACTTGGCTGACACGACGTCGCCGCTGTCGGTGCGGACCTCCCAGCGCAGCGCCGTTTCATCGAGGATCATCTCGGTGACCCGGGTGCCGAACCGGATGTGCCGCCGCAAGTCGAAACGGTCCGCGACGTGGTTCAGGTAAGCCAGGATCTCCGGCTGGGTGGCGTACTTTTCGGTCCAGTCCCATTCCTGTTGCAGGTCATCGTCGAACGAGTACGAGTAGTCGACGCTTTCCACATCGCAGCGCGCCCCGGGGTAGCGGTTCCAGTACCAGACGCCGCCCACGCCATCGGCGGCCTCGAACGCCTGTACCGATAAACCGTCGCGGCGGAATCGGTGTATCGCGTAGAGCCCGCCGAAGCCGGCACCGATCACTACGACATCAACGGAGCTGGTCATGGGAGGAAGCTACCGACGCCGTCGGGCCCTGGAACAGGGCTTGTCCCGCTGGGTGGGAATTGAGCCGGGCGTGATTTCCCGGTGTGGTTGTGTGCACTAGGTGAGGCTGGTGAGGAAAAGGAGATTGTTGCCATGAAACCGGATTCGGACCGACTCTCGGCCGTGGTCGCCCTGGTCACCGGCGGTGCTCGAGGGCTCGGCGCGGCGTTCGCCCGCCGCATCGTCGAGCTGGGCGGCAGGGTGGTCATCGCCGATCTGCTCGACGATGAGGGTGCCGAGCTGGCCAAGGAGCTTGGGCAGAATGCGCGGTACACGCACCTGGACGTCACCGACACCGCGCAGTGGGCCGAAGCGGTCTCCTACGCGAAGGCCGAATTCGGATCTCTCAACGGCCTCGTCAACAACGCCGGCATCGCGACCGGACAGTTCATCGAGCATGAACCCGTTGACCATTTCCGTACCGTGCTGGAAGTCAACCTGGTGGGCGTGTTCAACGGAGTTCAGGCCGTGATCGGCTCCATGCGAGACGCCGGCGGCGGCTCGATCGTGAACATCTCGTCGGCGGCCGGTCTGATGGGCCTCCCGCTCACCGCGGGTTACGGCGCCTCCAAATGGGGCGTGCGCGGACTGACGAAGATCGCGGCGACCGAACTGGGCGCCGACCGGATCAGGGTCAACTCGGTGCACCCCGGCATGACCTACACCCCGATGACCGCCGAAGTCGGCATCCAACTCGGCGAGGGCAACTATCCCAACACCCCGATGGGGCGGGTGGGTGTGCCCGACGAGATCGCCGGTGCGGTCACCTATCTGCTGTCGGACGACGCCGCCTACGTGACCGGCGCTGAGATCGCTGTGGACGGCGGCTGGACTGCGGGTCCCACCGTGAAATACGCGATGGGCCAATAAGGCTGCGTCGGATCTGCGCCGAAACTGAACTCACGCAGGTGGCTTCTTGTGCTTCTCCTGCGTGAGTTCCGTCTGGGCGGTGCAGGGCGGTGTCGCTCGGTGGGTGAATAGCGTCGGCACCTGCCGGAGCACATGCTCTGCGGCATGAATAACCTCATCGTTGGCAGCGAAGCCCTTGCGCGCGGCGAGGTCACCCGTCATGAACTGGCGCGCTGGTACCGCAGGCTTTTTCCTGACGTCTATCTGCCCAAGCGGCAGCGGGCCACGCTACGCGACCGTACCGTCGGCGCCTGGTTGTGGTCACGGCGACGTGCGACCGTCGCTGGTGTCGCCGCATCCGCCCTGCACGGCGCGCAGTGGGTCGACGACGACATCCCGATCGAGTTGATCTGGGACAACACCCACCCACCGCGGGGGATCAAAGTCCGGAACGAGACGACCGCCGAGGACGAGCTCACCTATACCTGCCGGCTACCGGTCACCACGCCTGCGCGGACCGCCTTCGACCTGGGCCGCCACCTTCCGCGCGGAAACTCGCTGGCCCGGCTGGATGCGCTGATGCGCGCGACACCCTTTAGCGCCGCCGACGTCCGGAAGCTGGCGAAGCGGTACCCGGGCGCCCGCGGATTGCGACAGCTGCGGGAACTACTCCCGCTCGTTGACGGTGGTGCGGCGTCGCCGAAGGAGAGCTGGCTGCGGCTAGTGCTCGTCGATGCTGGCTTTCCGCCCCCGGTCACGCAGATCCCGGTACACAAAGACTGGAGGCTGGTCGCCATGTTGGACACCGGGTGGGAGGATTTCAAGGTCGCAGTGGAGTACGACGGAGATCAACACCGTACCGATCGCCGCGAGTACGTCCGGGGCCACCGCCGTGAGCAAACGTTGGCGCAGCTGGGTTGGCTCAACATCAAGGTGATCGCGGAGGACCGGCGCGACAACGTTATCGACCGCACCTACCGTGCCTTGACATCGCGTGGCTGGACTGGCGAGCTGACGCCGCGAAGACGTTGCGAGCGAATCCGGCTCTCGCGAGACTGAACTTACGCAGGTCGCTTCTCGCGATTCGGCTGCGCTGCTTCAGTTTCGTCGGTGGCGGCGGCGTGGTTTAGGCCCCTCGGCCGCCAGCTGCATGGGAGTGTGGAGCTATGGCAGCTGCTGGCCGCGGGGACGCGCCGACGTCGATGGTTGCTCGGGTCGCGCTGATCATGAACGTGTTCGAGCCCGGCGAGTGTCTGCGGCTCGATCAAGTGGTCTCGCGCACCCAGCTGCCACGTTCATCGGTTCATCGCATCCTCAACCAGTTGCATTCCGCCGGGCTGCTGCGCCACCGCTCCGAGGGATACACGCTGGCGGCCTCATCACTTCCGGTGACCCGGATGGTCGAGTACTCCCAGCTGCGTGCCGTCGCCTCGCGGACGCTCGAACGGCTCCACGCGGATACCGGATTGGTGGTCCACCTGGGCGTGCTGCTCGGCGGTGAAGTCGTCTATCTGGACAAGGTGGCCGGACGCAGCGCAGTCGTGCTGCCGACCCGGGTCGCCGGCCGTACCCCCGCGAACGCCAGTGCCCTGGGCAAGGCGATGCTCGCGCAGCTTCCGGCGGAAGAGGTCGACTCGGTGTTCAGCGGGCCGCTGAGCAAGCTCACCCGGGCCACGATCGCGGACCTGGACACCTTGCATCAAGAGCTGACCCGAATCCGGTCCCGGCACGGCCTGGCCTACGACAACGAGGAATTGGCGGTCGGTCTGTGCAGTGTCGCCGCCCCGATCCGCACCAGCGATGGGGAAGTGGCTGGCTTGTCGCTGACCGGTACGTTGCCGATGCACCGATTGCAGCGCACCGCGCCGTTCGTGATGCGCGCCGTCGGCCGCATCTCCCACTATCTGGGCCGACCCGATCCCGAAGCGGCGGTGCGGGGTTCACAAGCTCCGGTGAGCGAAACCGACACCATGCTGTCCCGGGTGCTTCGCACCCTGACCTCCGACGCGTGGGTGTAGCTCGGCGGTCGCAGCTCACAAGATGAATTCGTCGACCTTCAAACCGAACGCGAACTGACCGACGACCGACAGCACCCGTTCGGCGTCGTTGGACACGTGCATGCGGGCAGTCTGGACATCACGCCAGACCCGCTCCACCAACCCGTCGAGGTCCGGTCCCGACCGCTCGACGAACCAGCGCACCACCTGCGCCGCACGTTCGAACGCCACCACCTGGTCTCGTCTGCCGCGCAACAACAGCGCGGCGTCCGGGAATACGTCGTGGTCCGCGCAACTCATGAATTCGCCTATATTGCGCTCGATTTGCCGTATCGACAGGTGCACTCCGGCACTCGCGGTCGCTATTGCGTCCAGGGGGCCGCCGAAGGACGGGCGACGTGCGGCAAGCAGCCCGAGCGCGGCACCGATCACCGGTACCGTCCCGGCGTGGGTGTACAACACCGTCTGCGGAAGTCGGTAGAGCGGTGCCAGGCCGACGCGTGGCTGCTGGCTGACCCCGAACGTGCGGTAGTGGGGCACGATGGCACGGGAAACCACCACTTCGTCAGCGCCGATACCGCGTAGACCCAGGCCGTTCCAATTCGGCTCGATCGTGAAGTCCTCGCGGGGCACCAGAGCGACGGTGAAGTCCTGGGCGGCGCCGTCCTCGCCGACGAGCACTGCCCCGGCCATCAGCCACGAGGCGTGCTGCGCGCCCGCGCAACGGCTCCACCGGCCGGAGAGCCGAAATCCTCCGCTGGCCTGTTCCAGCCGCCCAGTGGGCGCGTAGGACTCGCAGAGCAACGCTCGTGGGTTGTCGGCCCAGACATCGTGCTGCGCGCGTTCGTCGAACAGTGCTAGGTGCCAGGCGTGCACACCCAACATCGCGGCCAGCCAACCCGTGGAGGTACATGCCGCCGCGATGTCGCGACTGGCGGTCAGGTACTCGTCCGGGTGGGCCTGCACCCCACCGAATGCGGTAGGCCGCAGCATCGCGAAGAACCCGGCCTCGTGCAGGCCGGCGATGATGTCGGCATCGACCGCGCCAGTGCGGTCGACATCGGCCGCCGCCTCGGCGATCGCGGGAAGTAGTGCGTGGACCGCCTCGACGGTCATGCGAGGCCGACGAGGCGCTGCAGCTCCGCGGCGTTCGGGCCTAGCGCGTCAGGTCCCCAAAGCCGTTTCATGCGATCAGCCTAATGAACTGCGGCACAACAGCCGCTTCCTTTCAGCCAAACTTGGATACCATTCCTCATCGCGCACAAGGAGGTGGGAATGACCCGGCCGTCGACTGTGCACAGCGTCGCGCGCGAGATTCTCGGTGTGGTGGCGCCGGTCCTCGCTGTTGAAGGCGAAAAGCGGCCGTCGACACCACAATTGACGGCCGTGCTGCAGCAGTGTGGCGGATGGCGAATGTTGCAACCGGTGCGCTACGGGGGCCCGGCGGTGACGGCCGAGGAGTTCGTCGCGGCGGTCGGTGAGCTGGCTGCGCTGGACGCATCGCTGGGATGGGTTACCACGATGTTCAACGCTGCCGCCCACGAGGTCGGCAGCCTGCCCGGCGTTGCGGCCGACGAAGTATGGGGCGATGACAGCACGGCGCTGATCGCACCGGGCTATTGCTCGGAGGGACGTCTGGTGCGAGCCGGCCCGGAATCCCGACTGACCGGCTGTTGGCACGGGGTCGGCGGCGCGGATCTCGCGGATTGGCTCCTGTTGACCGCTGACGGTGACGGTGGCCGCTACCGGGTGCTGCTGCCCCGTGCGCAGGTGAGCACCGAGCCGACGCGCAACTCGTCCGGACTGCTCGGGACCGCCATCTGTGACGTCACGGTGTCTGACGTTGCCGTGCCGGCACACCGCATCTTCCCGTCTTCCGCGTCGGCGCTGCCCGGCGCGGGTGCGGCAGCGACGGTGATCGGCGCGGCCGACGGGGTGTGGCACCGGCACGTCGGGGAGATCCGCCAGCGGCTGTCGGCCTCTTACGGCAGCGAGGAGGTGATGGATCGGCCATCGTCGACGGCCGACGTGGGTCGTGCTGCCTGCGATATCGACGCCGCCAGACTCCAGCTCAGTGCAACGCTGCCACCGATCGCCGGCTCCGCCGGCACTGCCGACGGCGAG
Source organism: Mycolicibacter virginiensis (assembly GCF_022374935.2). NCBI lineage: Bacteria > Bacillati > Actinomycetota > Actinomycetes > Mycobacteriales > Mycobacteriaceae > Mycobacterium > Mycobacterium virginiense. Next base: position 4,196,857 of record NZ_CP092430.2, on the reverse strand, counting down.
GCGACGCGGCTGGCGGCATCGGAACAGCTGCAGGCCGCCGCACGAGCACGTGATGCGGCCGATGATCTGCTGGCCAGCAGCCGGCGGCATGCGCTGGCCTCCTCGGATCCGGTCACCCGGCTGTGGCAGGGCACGCACGCGTGTTTCGGGCTGACAGCGCGGCTGCTGGAGGGCCTGTCAGACGGCTTCGTCGACTGACTCGGGTGCGGCCGGTGCCAGGGCCGCCAACTCCGCGAGCGCCCGTGGCAGGCCGTCCGCGATCTGCCACGCGTCGGAGACATGGTCGCCGCAGACGAGCGTGCAGATAGTCATCTGGTCCTCATAACTCCACCCGGTGAAGTTCAGGCCCATGGGGAACACCACCGGGCCAGTCGAAATGAGCTTTTCGATCGGTGCTCCGGCCCAGTACAGGCGGCGCTGTGGGCCCCGCATATTGGATGCGATCAGGCTGAAGGTGGGTCGGCGGGTCATCCGCTCACTGACCAGTGGCAACGCGCGTGAATAGAACCAGAACAGCGGCCAGTACTCCATCCAGTCGTGCTGTAGCAGGGCATCTCGCTCCGCTTGCACTTCGCGGGCCGTCGTTGTGGCGTCGGCGATGGCACGAAGACGCTCGACCGGATCGGCGATATCGGTCGCGAGCACCACGTTCCACCGCGCGACGTGGTTGCCCCAGTCGGTCCCAGCACCGGGAGGGCGCATGGACACCGGCACCACCGCGGTCAGAGTCTCGACGGGCAGTTCGCCGTTGCGGTCCAGGAACTCGCGCAGCGCACCGCTGCACACGGCTAGGAACACATCGTTGACCGTGACGCCGAAAGCCTTGCCGACCTGTTTGATGGTCGACATGTCGCAGCTGTGGTAGGCAAACCTGCGGCTGGTCGTCAGTGGTGCATTGAACCGCGTACCGGGTGCGGAGAACGCAGCGGCGTATCCGGGCTTACCGGACTTTTGGCGACGGCGCATGATGCCGGCGACGCGCACACTGCGGGCAATGATGCGCGGGAAGTTCAGTGCGGCGTCGGCCTGGTGGCGCAACACCATCGGCAGCCACGTCGACAGCGCGGGGCGCCGTTCGACCGCCGGCGGCGTGGACGGCGGCGCGGGAACCGGAGCGTCCGGGTCGGTGCTGTAGATGGTCTCGAGGAGACGCAGGGAGGCCATGCCGTCGGCGATGGCGTGGTGAACCTTCAGGACGAAAGCCACCCGCCCGTCGGCGAGACCATCGACGTACCACAATTGCCAGGGCGGGCGGTGCCGCTCGGTATCGGATTCCAAGATCTCGCCGATCACCGCCGCGAGTTCACAGTCACCGCCGGGTGCCGCCGCTGTCGTGTGTTTGACGTGGTAGTCGAGGTCGACGCTGGGGCGCGCGAGCCACCAGGGCCGGCCGAACCCCAGGCGCGGCATCAGCAAATGCCACTGCAGCGGTTCGACGTGTTGCACCAGCGCCGGAACCGCGGCCCGGACCGTCTCCAAGGTGACCGCCTCACGCCCCTGGCTCGGATCGAGCACGACCGCCTTGATCGTGTACTGCGGCTGCACCTCGTTCTCCCATGCGAAGAAACTGTTGTCCTCGCCTTTCAGGCGGCGCATTTCTCACCTCACTGGATGGATTGGCTGGCACGCACGTCGCCTCCACGGCGCCGCGGTGTGTGGCTTGAGTCACTGTGGCATGCAGCTGTGTCAGGGAAGACCGTTTGTCTCACCCAGTGAGACGCAGCGGCTCAGGTGCGGCCAATGCCGCCCTATGGTGCAGCTTGTGAAGCCGGAGAAAACCCCCTGGACCAGGGCGGCTGGCGTTACGGACCGCTCACTCGAAGGGAGTGCCCGATGAGCCGACCGACCCCCGACTCGATGAAGCGCGAGACCGCCGATCGGATGGGTGCGGCGTTCGCGTCGATCGCTGCCGGCAATGGCAACGCGGCTGAGGTCCGGGCCAAGTTGAAGGCCAGTCGCCGGCCGGCTGTCCCGGTTCCGGTGGCGCGCATCGAGGATCGCCTCATTCCGGGCCCGGATGGAGCGACGTCGCTGCCGGTGCGGATCTACTACCCGGCCAGTGCGGGCGAATCCGGCGAACGGCCGCCGGTGCTGGTCTACTTCCACGGCGGCGGATTCGTGCTGTGCGACCTGGACTCGCACGACTCGTGCTGCCGACGCCTGGCGAACGGATCGGGGGCCGTGGTGGTGTCGGTCGACTACCGGTTGGCGCCTGAACACCCGTTCCCGGCGGCCGTGCATGACGCCTGGTCTGCCACCGAATGGGTGGCCGGTCACGCCGACGAACTCGGCGCCGACGCGGCGCGGCTGGTGATCGCCGGGGACAGTGCCGGCGGCAATCTCGCCGCCGTGGTGGCCATGCTGGCCCGTGATCGAGGCGGACCGAAGATCGCGTTGCAGGTGCTGATCTACCCCGTCGTCGACCAGCGACGGAAGTCGTCGACGGCCAGCGAGCACGCCAAAAATGGCGTACTCACCGGGTCGCATATGCAGTGGTTCACCGAGCAGTATCTCGGCCGTGAAGGCGACCGTAGCAATGTGCTGGCCTCGCCGATTCTCGGCGAATTCGCCGGGCTGCCACCCGCGCACGTTGTGACCGGAGCGCTGGACCCGTTGTGCGAGGAAGGCGAAGACTTCGCGGGCCGGCTTCGCGGCGCTGGGGTTCCGGCCACGGTACGGCGCTATGACGAGGGCTTCCACGGCTTCTTCAACCTGGCCGACCACCTGCCGTTGGCTCGTGAAGCCAACGAAGACGTGTGTGTCGTCCTGCGCAATGCCTTAGGCAACAAGACATCTGACCATCTCTCACAGACCTAGCGGAAGAAGAAAGGGCGCGATGAAACTGCAGAACAGCCGGGTGCTCGTCACCGGCGCCAGCCGTGGGCTCGGCAAGCGCATCGCCGAAGTGCTGACCGCGCATGGCTGCGCAGTGGCACTGGCGGCGCGCGACGGTGCCGCCCTCGATGTATTGGCCAAAGAACTGGGCGGGAAGGCCTATCCGGCCGACTTGGGCGACCCGTCGGCAGTGGAGGGCCTCATCGACCGGGTCGAGGCAGACGGTCCGGTGGACATCTTGATCAACAACGCAGGCGTCGACCACGTCGGCAGGTTTCACGAGGCGAGCCCTGAACAGGTACGGAATCTGCTGCAGGTCAACCTGGCGGCGCCGATGGAACTGTGCCGCCAGGTGATACCGGGGATGGTGCGGCGCGGTCGCGGCCATATCGTCAACGTGTCGTCGATGGGCGCCATCTCCCAGGGGCCTGGACTGACGCTGTACGGGTCGTCGAAGGCGGGGCTGAGCCACTTCACCGCCGGCATCCGCGGGGAGTTACGGGGCAAGCCGGTCGGCACCACGCTGGTGCAGATCGGCGAGGTCAAGACGGACATGATCGACCATATCCGGGCATTCGGCCCGGCCCGACGCACCATCGAGCGGTCCATTCGGTGGCGGATGATTCCGCGCGAATCGCTTGACCCGGTGGCGGTATCGGAGGCCATCGCGGTGGCGATCGAACGCAACCGCCGGCACGTCATCATGCCGCGAAACATCGTTCCGATGGCGAAGTTCACCGAGTTCCCTCGGCGCGTTTCGGAACTGATGTTGACCGGTATCGATCAGGATCGCGACTGATGGCCGGTGTGGATCTGACCGGGAAGGTCGCCATCATCACCGGGGCCGCACGCGGGCAGGGCGCCGCTGAGGCCCGGTTGTTCACCGAGCTCGGTGCCCACGTGGTGCTCACCGATGTACTGGCCGACGAAGGGGAGCGCATCGCCACCGAACTCGGGGCTCGGTTCGTGCGCCACGATGTCGGCGACGAGGCCGGGTGGAAGAGCGTGGTCGAGACTGCGGTCAGCGAATTCGGGCGCCTGGACGTGTTGGTCAACAACGCCGCGATCTGCCAGTCGATTCCGCTCATCGAGCAGTCCGCCGCGGGTTTCAACGCGATGTTGCGGGTCAACCTCATCGGGGCGTTTCTGGGTGTCAAGGCGGTGGTGGAGCCGATGCAGGCCAGTGGCGGCGGGTCGGTGATCAATGTGTCATCACAAGCCGGGCTACAGGGTCTAGCCGGCTACAGCGCCTACGGGGCGTCGAAGTGGGGACTGCGCGGCATGACGAAGGTCGCCGCAATCGAATTGGGGCCCTACGGGATTCGAGTCAACTCAGTACACCCCGGCATGATCGACACCCCGATGGTCGCGCACCTGCGCGTCCGGCCCGGGCCGGGGCGACACCCCGCAGCGCCGCTGACCCGCATCGGGCTGCCCTCCGAAGTCGCCGACGTGGTCGCGTTCTTGGCCTCGGATGCCTCGGCGTATGTGACCGGAGCCGAACTGGCGGTCGACGGCGGGGCGAGCGCGGGCAAGATCCCGACCCCGGCACCGTGACCGGCGGGCCCCGGCGTTAGCGTGTCTAAAGACTTTCAGGATCTTTGAGGAGACACATGCCGGCCGAGTTGAGCCACGACGAGACCCTGCGCGAGGTCACCACCGAGCAAGGGGTGCTGCGCTACCACGAAGCCGGTGACGGGCCGACGCTGCTGCTGCTGCACGGTTCCGGGCCGGGCGTGACCGGATGGCGCAACTACCGCGGCGTGCTGCCGGCGTTCGCCGAGAACTTCCGCTGCCTGGTGCTGGAGTTCCCCGGGTTCGGGGTCAGCGACGACTTCGGCGGGCATCCAATGGTGACCGCATTCGGCGCGGTGCCGGCCTTCGTTGAAGCGCTGGGTTTGGACCGGTTCAGCATCGTGGGCAACTCGATGGGCGGCGGCGTTGGGATCGGCTACGCGATCGGCAACCCCGACAAGGTGAGCAAGCTGGTGACCATCGGCGGCATCGGCACCAACCTGCTCAGCCCGGGACCGGCCGAGGGCATCCGGTTGCTGCAGGACTTCGTCGACAACCCCAGCCGCGACGCGCTGGTGCGCTGGCTGCACTCGATGGTCTACGACCCCTCGGTGGTCACCGACGAGCTCATCGAGGAGCGGTGGGCTCTGGCCACTGACCCCGACACCCTGGCCAGCGCCCGGCGGATGTACGGCAAGGAAGCCTTCACCAACATGGTGAAGATGATGCAGGCGTCCAAGGGTCCGCTGCCCTGGGCGATGATGCACCGGCTCAAGACGCCGACGCTGGTCACCTGGGGCCGCGACGACCGGGTCAGCCCGCTGGACATGGCCCTGATCCCGATGCGGACCATCCCCGACGCCGAGGTGCACGTGTTCCCCAACTGCGGGCACTGGACCATGATCGAGGCCAAGGACGCCTTCACCCGCGTGGTGCTGGAATACCTGACCCGCGACTGACGCGGTTTATCTGGCCCGCGCAGCTGGCCTTTAGAAGCTGAAGCTGAACAGGGCGTGGTCGTAGAGGCCGAGCCCGGTGAGCAGGTCGGCGATGGTGGCGTCGTCGACGCCGACATTGGTGAGCAGGTCGTTCAGGCTGTCGTTGAGCAGGCTCAGTCCTGAGCCGTTGAGCCCGGCGATCAGGGAGTCGAGGGTGGTGCTCGAAAGGCCGAGCGAATCGACCAGGCCGCCCACCGTGGCACCCGACGGGATCAGTCCGGAACCGAGCAAGTCGCCGAGGGTGCTGTCGTCCAGGCCTAGTCCGCCCAGCAGGCTGGCGACGGACATGTTCAGCGGGAGCGTGGGCAGCAGCTGGTTCAGGGTGACACCGTCCAGCCCCAGGACATCGAGTGCGCTGCTGAGGCTGATGCCGCCGACACCGGCGGCGGGGTCGGTCAGCAGATTCACCACGCCGGGGAAGACCGCGGCATTGGTGAGGCCGGCGAGTTCCAGTAGGCCGCCCAGGGTGGTGATGTTGTTGAGGCCCGGGATCACCCCTACCCACCCCAGCAAGGTGTTGAGGAAGATGGCGTTTCCGCCGAGGTCGGTGAGGATCGTGCTCAGTTGAACGTTGCTCATGCCCAGCCCGCTCACCACGTCGCCGAACGTGACGTTGTTCAGGCCCGGCACGGCGGAGCCCAAGGCGGTGAGGATCGGTGCCAGGTCTTTCAGCTCCATGTCACCGAAGCCCAGGCCGGTCACCAACTGGTCCAGGGTGACGCCGCCCAAACCGAGGCCGTCGACCAGGCCAAGGGCCAGGGCGCCGACGTTCAGGCCACCCAGGCCCAGGCCGTCGACCAGACCGCCGAGCGTGACACTGTCCAAGCCGAGCCCGTCGACCAGTCCGTTGAGCAGACCGGCCAGTCCGATGTCGGACAGTCCGAGACCACTGACCAGCGTCCCCACCGTGGTGTGGCCCAGTCCGAGGCCGTTGATCAGGCCGGGGAGCAAGTCGCTGAGCTGGTCATCGCCCATGCCCAAGAAATTGACGATCTGCGCCAGCGTGACGTTCCCCAAGCCGAGCATGTCGGCCATCGGGCCGAGGGGGAATAACCCGACGGTGCCGTCGTCGATGACGATGAAGCCGAGGTTGGTGGCGGCGGCGGACGAGGCGACCGCGGTGAGTTCGACCGGCCGGTGCTGGAGGATCTCCAGTTGCGGCGCTGCGGGTGCGACGGCGACGAGGGCGGCGCTGGTGATCGCGAGGCTGCCGGTGATAAACGGGTTGAGCGTCAGCTGCATGGTTCTTCTTCCCCCAAAAAGTCGAATGAACTGCCTGCAGCCTGAGAGCCTATACGGGTTTTCGTAAGAAAAAGCGCAGGAAACGTGAAGTGGGATATCCGGCACTCAACGCGTGAAGGGTCCGCGAGTTTGCTGTACCAGGCGTCCATGTCGGGCGAAACGGACCGGGCAACGACGTCTGATTGCTGCGTCCGGCTGCTTACCGGCGGGGCAAGGTAGACCGGTGGGAGCGGGCGGATCGGGCGGCATCACCCCGTCGTACAATCGCCATGGCTCATTGAGCCGTCCCCGGCCGCGTTAGCTCAGTTGGTAGAGCGTCGCTCTTGTAAAGCGGATGTCGAGAGTTCGAGTCTCTCACGCGGCTCCATTCGGTGGCGCCGTTCTTGTCGGTACTGCTGGATAGCGTCCGTCTCATGACGGTGACCTGTCTTGGGTGCGGCGTCGACTTTGAAGGCCGTCGGCTAAGGGTGTTCTGCAGCAATGCATGTCAACAGTCACACCGCAGACGCCAGCTCTTGGAAGCCTGGCTCGACACCGGAGCCTGCGGTCGCACGTCGTACCTCGGCAACTATGTCCGGGACTACCTCATCGAGCAGCAGGGCGGTTGTTGTGCGATCTGCGGCATCGAGGGCACTTGGAACGGCGTGACTTTGACGCTGATCATCGACCACATTGATGGAGATGCAAGCAACAATCGTCGTGAGAATCTGCGCCTCGTTTGTCCCAACTGTGACAGCCAGCTGCCGACGTACAAGGCGAGGAATCGCGGCAAGGGGCGCTATTGCCGGCGACAGCGGTACGCCGATGGCCTGTCGTATTGAGGCTCCTGCCTCCTAAGTCGGGTCGTGGCGGGCCGTCGCCGGCGGGCTCAACTCTGTGGTTCGGTCGGGTCGTGGTCGATCACCCGTTGGGAGCGCACCGTCCGGGCCGACGAACGCCGGCTGGATCGGCGTGGCAGCAGGGGGATGCGTTCGGCGATGTTGCTCAGCGGATTGACCACCAGCGTCAGCGCTATCACCGCCTCCTGCAGGGTCTCGATCGCCGGTTCCAGGGCTTCCATCCCGGGGGCCAGCCGGCTCAGCGTGTCCGCGACACCTGCGAGCTGCTCCAGGGGCCCGTTGCGCGCGGTCAGCTTGTCGATCAGCCCACCTTCGGACAGCAGTCGATCAGCCAAGCCGTCTTCGGCCAGCAGTCGTTCGATCAGTCCGTCTTCGTCGGTCAGTTGATCCACCAGGCCGCCGGGTTGCAGGGCCCGCTGCAGCCCGCCACCCTCGGCGGTGAGCCGGTCGATCACTCCGCCCGGCCCGGTCAGTTGGTCGACTAGGCCGCCGGGCGCCAGCAGCCGGTCGGCCGGCCCGCCCGGTGCCAGCGCACGCCCCAGCGGCGCATCGTCATCCATCAACTTGGCCAGCCGGTTGGCCCGGGCGATGGTGTCGTCCAGGCCCAGCATGTGTGCCATCGAGCTGTTTGCGCCCTGCTTTCCGGCATCGCCGAGAGCCTGGCGGGCTAATCCGAGCGCCGTCGTGGCGACGCCGAGACTGGCATCGGCGATCGACAGGCCGACGCGCGCCGGGGCGGTGGACAGGGCAATAAGCTGTTTGACCAGGCTCACCAGGCCAGTCTAGGGGGCACTGGGAGCGGGTATCAGCTAGTTTGATTGACAGTAAACATACAGCCGATATCCAGGTGGTTTTCACCGGACCGCGAGGGAATTGACGCTATGGGAGCAACACCTGCGCATGACGCTGCACCGGAGGCCCGCGTGCTGGTCGTCGATGACGAGACCAACATTGTGGAGCTGCTGTCGGTCAGTCTGAAATTCCAGGGTTTCGAGGTCTACACGGCCTCCAGCGGGCCGGCAGCGCTGGACCGCGCACGCGAGATTCGTCCGGACGCGGTGATCCTCGACGTGATGATGCCGGGCATGGACGGATTCGGGGTGCTGCGCCGACTGCGTGCCGACGGCATCGACGCCCCGGCCCTGTTCTTGACCGCGCGGGACTCGCTGCAGGACAAGATCACCGGGTTGACCCTCGGCGGCGACGACTACGTGACCAAGCCGTTCAGCCTGGAGGAGGTGGTGGCGCGGCTGCGGGTCATCCTGCGCCGGGCGGGCAAGGGCGCCCAGGAACCGCGCAACTCCCGGCTCACGTTCGCCGACATCGAACTCGATGAGGACACCCACGAAGTGTGGAAGGCGGGGCAGCCGGTCTCGTTGTCGCCCACCGAGTTCACGCTGTTGCGCTACTTTGTGATCAATGCCGGCACGGTGTTGAGCAAGCCGAAGATTCTGGACCACGTGTGGCGCTATGACTTCGGCGGCGACGTCAACGTGGTGGAGTCTTACGTCTCCTACCTACGGCGCAAGATCGACACCGGCGAGAAGCGCCTGCTCCATACGCTGCGTGGGGTCGGTTATGTGTTGCGCGAGCCGCGATGAACGCGAGCCGCGACGAACGACTGTGGCCGGTGAGGGCCGGAAACGGGTTATAGGTCGAAACATATGGGGACGGTCAAACCCCTTCGGGACATCTTGCCGCTGAAAGTCAGCCTGGTCGCTGCCACCTTGGCGATGGTGGCCATCGGGTTGCTGGCGCAGGGGTACGCCGTGACCACGATCTTGCGGCACCGGCTGATCGGCCGGATCGACGCCACGCTTATCGACGCCGCCCACGGCTGGGCGCTGGAACAGCGCGGGCGGCTGCCGTCGAGGGAGGGGGAGGACCCCAATCCCGGCCGGCCACCGACGAGCTTCTATGTCCGTGACGTCGACCCCGACGGCAGCATCTGGACCGTCGTCAACGACCAGAACGCCGAGCCGTTGCTGCCGCCGGATAACGACGTGGGGTCGGTGCCGATCACGATCGGCTCCGTCGACGGATCGGGCGTGCAGTGGCGGGCGTTGTCGGTGCACGGCGAGAACGGCAGGCTGATCACTGTGGCCAGGGATCTGTCCGATCCCCGGGCCACGCTGCGTTACCTGGCCTGGTGGCGGGTGACGATCGGCGTCGGGGTGCTGCTGGTGCTGGGCGCCGCCGGCTACGTGGTGGTCAACCGCAGCCTGCGGCCGCTGGCCGAGGTCGAACGGACCGCGGCCGCAATCGCTGCCGGTCAGTTGGACAGTCGTGTGCCCGAACGTGATCCGCGTACCGAAGTCGGACGCCTCACGTTGGCCCTCAACGGCATGCTGGCGCAGATCCAGGAGGCCGTGGCCTCGTCGGCGAACTCGGCGGAGAGCGCGCGTATCTCCGAGGAACGGATGCGGCGGTTCATCACCGATGCCAGCCACGAACTGCGCACCCCGCTGACCACGATTCGCGGTTTCGCCGAGCTGTACCGGCAGGGCGCGGCCCGCGATGTGGAGCTGCTGATGTCACGCATCGAAAGCGAAGCCCGCCGAATGGGCCTGCTCGTCGAGGACCTGCTGCTGCTGGCCAGAACCGATGCTCAGCGTCCGCTGGAGCGCCATTGGGTCGACCTGTTGGTATTGGCCACCGACGCGGTGCACGATGCCCGGGCCATCGCACCGAATCGCACCATCGAACTCGAGGTCTTCGACGGCCCCGGGACCCCGGAAGTGCTCGGCGACGAAGCGCGGCTGCGGCAGGTGCTGAGCAACTTGGTGTCCAATGCACTGCAGCACACCCCGGACGGGACCGCGATCACCGTGCGGGTCGGCACCGAGGGCGACGACGCCATCCTCGAGGTCGTCGACCAGGGGCCCGGGATGAGTGAGCAGGATGTGGAGCGGGTCTTCGAACGGTTCTTCCGGACCGACTCATCGCGGGCGCGGGCCAGCGGCGGCACCGGGTTGGGGCTGTCGATCGTCGACTCGCTGACCCGGGCGCACCACGGCTCGGTGACCGTCAGTTCGCCGCCGGGCCAGGGCTGCACGTTCCGGGTGTCGCTGCCGCGCCTTGCCGACACCTCGGCTCGTGCGGCCGAGTTGCCCGCTGAGATCGTCTGAGTCTCAGTCCAGTTCGGCCAGCGCGGCCTTGATCTTGGCCTGCGCCTCGTCGAGCGATTCCGCTGACGGATTGCGATCCACGCCGGCGAAGCCGAAGTCGGACAGGCTGCGGGTCGGAAAGACATGGACATGCAGGTGGGGAACTTCTAGGCCGGCGATGATCATGCCGGCCCGCTCGGTGTCGAACGCTGCGCACACCGCTTTGCCGATCTTCTGCGCCACCGCCATCACCTTGTTGAGCGCCGCGTTGTCAATGTTCTGCCACCCGTCGATCTCGGCGCGGGGCACCACCAGGGTGTGGCCCTGGGTCATCGGTTCGATGGTCAAGAAGGCGACGACGTCGTCGTCCTCGTAGACGAATCGGCCCGGCAGCTCCCGGTTGATGATTTTGGTGAACACGGTGGTCATGGGTCCAGCATATGCGCCGAGTGCCAGATTAAACGGCCGCTGCTGCGTATTATCGAGGACGAGTTGATACCCCTGAATATCCGTGGTGCGGGCTTGTCACGCCAGAGGCAAGAGGAGATGAGATGTCATCTGTCGCAACATTTCTCAGCAGTCCTAAGGCAGTGGGAACCTGGAATCTGGATCCCGGGCAGTCAAGTATCCGGTTCCAGAACGGAACCATGTGGGGCGCGCTCAAGGTCCGGGGCGCATTCACCGAATTCAGCGGCAGCGGCGAGATCAAGGACGACAAGACGGTGACGGGCAGGGTCGATATCAAGGCCGCCTCAATCAACACCGGACTGGGCACCCGTGACCACGACCTGCGCCGATCGAACTTCTTCAACACCGACCATTACCCCGACATCACCGTCGTGGTCACCGGCGGGGAGCCGGCCGGCGGCGATGTTGCCCGACTGGACGCCGAACTGACCGTCAAGGGCATCACCGGACCGTTGCCGCTGGAAGTCGAGGTTTCCCCGCTCGAAGACGGTGGGGTCCGGCTGACCACCGAGGCGATCGTCACCCGCAAGCAGTTCGCTGTGGAAGGCAACTTCCTGGGCATGGTCGGCAACCGGACCAGGCTCAAGGCCAGCCTGGTCTTCCGGCGTGCTTAGTCCTTCGTTGACTCTGCGCCTACCAGGCAAAAGTGCGAGTAGGTTGCCTGGTCAGCGCAGAGTCAACCGATGACTTAGCGGTCGGCGTCGGTGTAGCGGATGATGCCGCGAATGTTCTTGCCGTCCAGCATGTCCTGGTAGCCCTCGTTGATCTGCTCCAGCTTGTACTGGCGGGTCACCATGTCATCGAGGTTCAGCTTGCCGACCTGGTACATCGACAGCAGCTGCGGGATGTCGTACTGCGGGTTGCCGCCGCCGAAGATGGTGCCCTGCAGGTTCTTCTGCAGCAGTGTCAGCATCGCCAGGTTGAGCGTCACCTGGTTGTCGAGCATGGACCCCATCGCGGTGAGCACGCAGGTGCCGCCCTTGGCGGTCAAGACCATGTAGTTGTCGACGTCGGCGCCGTGCACCTCGCCGACGGTGACGATCACCTTGCGGGCCATCGCTCCGTGGGTGACCTCCATCATCCCGCCCATCGCGGCGAAGATGTCGGGGTAAACATGCGTGGCGCCGAACTTCAGCGCCTGGTCGCGCTTCCAGTCCACCGGGTCGATGACGAAGATGTTGCGGGCGCCGGCGTTGACCGCGCCCTGCAGTGCCGACATGCCGACCCCGCCGACACCGACGATCGCGACGTCCTCACCCGGGCGGATATCGGCGCTGCGGACAGCCGACCCGTAGCCGGTGGTGACGCCGCAGCCGACCAGGCAGGCCACCTCGAACGGAATCGACGGGTCGATCTTCACGACCGAAGACTTGTGCACCACCATCCACGGCGAGAATGTGCCCAGCAGCGTCATCGGGTAGACGCCCTCGCCGCGCGCGGTGACGCGGAAGGTGCCGTCGCTGACCGCCACGCCGTTGAGCAGTCCGGCGCCCAGGTCGCACAGGTTGCGCAATCCGGACTGACAGGTCGGACAGCTGCCACAGGACGGAATGAAGGACAGCACCACGTGGTCGCCGGGGGCGATGTCTTCCACCCCGGGACCGACCTCGGTGACGATGCCGGCGCCCTCGTGCCCGCCGAGGACCGGAAAGCCGGCCATGGGGATGCTGCCGGTCATCAGGTGGTGGTCGGAGTGGCACATGCCGGCCGCCTCCATCTGAATCTTGACCTCGTCTTTCTGGGGGTCACCGATCTCGATCTCTTCGACCGACCACGGCTTGTTGAACTCCCAGAGCAACGCACCCTTTGTCTTCACCGCGAACCTGCTTTCATTTTGAATTTCTCCGACGTCCGGCAGTCCCCTGCTCGGAGCCTATAACCGACTACCGGGCGGCGGGAAGGTTCGTTGGAACCCCTTCGAACCCTTGGGGTCGGCCTAGCCGTGGTAGGCGACCTGTAGATCTTTGACGCCGTTGATCCAGCCGGAACGCAGTCGTTGCGGCTCGGCCAGCTTCGCAATATCCGGGAGCTGGTTGGCGATTTCGTCGAAGATCAGCCGGATCTCCATCCGGGCCAGGTTGGCGCCGATGCAGTAGTGGGTGCCTTGCCCGCCGAACGCCAGGTGCGGGTTGGGATCACGCAGGATGTCGAAACTGAACGGCCGGTCGAAGACCTCTTCGTCGTAGTTGGCCGAGCTGTAGAACAACCCGACCCGCTGCCCTTTGCCGATGGCCACCCCGCCCAGTTCGGTGTCGACTTTGGCGGTGCGCTGGAAGCAGTGCACCGGGGTAGCCCAGCGCACGATCTCGTCAACGGCGGTCTCGGGCCGCTGCCTCTTGTAGAGCTCCCACTGATCGGGGTTTTCCGCGAACGCGTTGATGCCGTGCGTCATGGCGTTGCGGGTGGTCTCGTTGCCCGCCACCGCCAGCAGGATGACGAAGAATGCGAACTCGGTCTCGCCGAGCGACTCACCGTCGATGTCGGCCTGGACCAGTCGGGTGACGATGTCGTCGGCCGGGCAGCGCCGCCGCTCCTCAGCCATGGTGTAGGCGTAGCCCATCAACTCGGCGTTGGCCATCGCCGGATCGGAGTCGAAATCGGGGTCGTCGGTGTTCATGATCGAGTTGGTCCAGTGGAACAGCTTCTCCCGATCGGCCTCGGGAACCCCGAGCAGATCGGCGATCGCCAACAGCGGCAGTTGCATTGCGATGTCGTCGACGAAATTGCCGCTGTCCTTCTCGGCTGCAGCAGCGACGATGTCGCGCGCCGACTGGGCCAGCTTCTCCTCCAGCGCACTCACGGAGCGGGGCGTGAACAGTCGTGACACCAGCTTGCGCAGTCGGGTGTGCTCGGGCGGGTCATGGTTGATCAACAACGCCTTGGTCAGATCCAGCTGGTCGGCGGAGATGCCGTCGGGCAGGCGCATGACCGCGCCCTTGGCGTTGGTTGACCACACGTCGTTGTCACGCGAGATCTCTTTGATGTGTTGATGTTTGCTGATGACCCAATAGCCGCCGTCATCGAAGATGTTGCTGTGTGACGGCTGTTCGTTCCACCAGATCGGCGCGGTCTTGCGCAGCTCTGCGAACTGGGTGATCGGCATGCCGTGGAGCAGGACGTCCGGGTCGGTGAAATCGAAACCCGAACCGAACGGACAAGCTGATTGCGTTGATGTCAAGACGAACACCTTTGGTTGTCACTGGAGCATGAACCACGCTCGGGCATACACATGATGGCTAGGTGTATGACCGAGTGTCAACCATTTTTGTGCGGAACATCGGTGACCAGACCGCCGTCCATGACGAACTCCGAGCCTGTGGCGTAGGAAGACTCGTCGCTGGCCAAGAACAGCACGAAGGTCGCGACTTCGTCGGAGGTGCCGGGCCGCCCCAGCGGAATGGTCACCATGTCCTCTGGCAGATGCTCGGTCATCGGGGTGCGGATGAACCCGGGGTGCAGCGAGTTGACCCGAATGTTGTGGCGGGCCAGTTCGAGAGCGGCGGACTTGGTCAGTCCGCGCACCGCCCATTTCGAGGCCACATAGGGGTGCACAAAAGGTGCACCGCGCAGACCCTCGATCGAGGACACATTGATGATGGATCCGCCGCCGGCGGCGATCATCGAATCGATGGAGGCGCGCATCCCCAGGAATGTGCCGTTGAGATTCACGTCAATGACGTTGTGCCACTGGTCCAGATCGAACTTGCGCAGCGGCCCCAGTGCGACGGTCCCGGCATTGTTGACCAACACGTTCAGCTTCCCGAACGTCTCGACCGCGACGCTCACCGCGGCGGCCCACTGCTCCGGGTCCCGGACATCGAGATGCACATAGCGGGCGGCGTCACCCAGTTCTGCCGCGAGCGCCGCGCCCTCTTCGTCCAGCACATCGCCGATGACCACCTTGGCGCCCTCGTCGACCAACATCCGGGCGTCAGCCGCGCCCATACCGCGCGCACCCCCGCTGATCAGGGCTACCTTGTCGTCTACACGCCCCATGCGCATTCCGCCTTTCAGTCCAGTGCTGGTGGTTGTCTTCGGTGTCTCAGTCGCCGGTTCCCGCGATGACGGCGGGCGCGCCGACCAATGGCAGGTCGAG
Source organism: Mycolicibacter virginiensis (assembly GCF_022374935.2). NCBI lineage: Bacteria > Bacillati > Actinomycetota > Actinomycetes > Mycobacteriales > Mycobacteriaceae > Mycobacterium > Mycobacterium virginiense. Next base: position 4,181,757 of record NZ_CP092430.2, on the reverse strand, counting down.
GGTGGTCACGATGCCGGCCGGTGCGGCGACGACGGCCGGAATCGCGTTGACCACGCGGCCAACACCGACCGCGATCGCGGCGTAGTTGTGATCGCCGTGCCCGCTGGTGGGGCAGATGTCGACGGTGTAGGAGGGTTCGCCGGTGATCTCCACGCGATAGGAGCCGCCCGGCTGTGCCGGCTGAGCCCAGTCCGGCCGCAGGTCGCTGCGCAGCCGGGTGACGTGCTCGACCACGATCAGCGGCTTGCCGTCGACGATGCCGTTGATCTCGAACTTGAGTGCGGCGACACCGCCTTTGGGGATATGGCCGGCGGCGATATCGAAGGCCTCGGGCGCCGGCTCGCGCTCCGATGAGTCAGTGATGGCGTCCAGGGTCACGCCCAACCCGGCAGCCAGCTCGCGAATTGTCGCGCCCCAGGCGATGCTCAAGATGCCCGGTTGCAGCAGCATCGGCACGTTGTCGAGCGAATTGCCGAAGCCCATCACGTCGAACATGACCTCGGCGCCGTCGTAGGTCGCGTAATCGGCGATCTCCAGACAACGGATCTGCTCAATGCGTTGGCAGGTGCTGGCGAAGGCCAGCGGGACCATATCGGTGACGAAACCGGGATCGACACCGTTGACGTAGACGCTCGAATTGCCCTGTCGGGCCGCATCTTCGATGGGCGCGATGAACTTGTCCGGGATGACGCCCCAGGGGTACTGCAGCACCCCCGGGGCGGTTCCGATGACATTGATGCCGGCGGCCAGTAGGCGGCAGACGTCTTTGAGAGCGTCGGGTAGCCGAGTGTCACCCATCGCGCAGTAGACCGCGGCCTCGGGCTTGGCGTCGATGATCGTCTCGAAGTCGTCGGTGGCGGTGATGCCGGTGCGAAGGTCGAGACCGGCGAGCTCGCCGGCATCCTTGCCCACCTTGGCTGCCGTCGAGACCCACACTCCGGTGAGCTCGTAGGCGGGATTGGTGATCAGGCCGCGCAGGGCGATGCGCCCGGCGTTGCCGGTACCGATCAGGGCGACGCGTATGGCCACGAGTTCTCCTGGAGTGAGTGGTGTTCTACCAGAGTGGAACCGGAGCTGTTCCCAGCGGGTAGTAGCCGGGCAGCTTCTCGCCGGCCAGGCTGCGCTCGATTCGCTTCTGCATTCCGCTGGAGAGCTTGCCGGCGGTCATCAGGTCCAGGTAGAGCTTCTGGACGTGACCGAAGTCGAAGAAGTCACGCTGCCATTCGATCTTCGCGTCGGCGTTGAGGCGAAACCAGCTGCCACCGATGCCGTAGATCTCCGACTCGACACCGTCTGCGTCCGTCGCGACCTGCTTCCAGAACCCGACGATCTCGCCCTGTTTGTCGTCGATGAGCACCTTTTGGTAGGGGTACTGCCAGTTGTCCAGCCCTTCCATCTCCAGACCCAGTGCGATGTCGCGGATCTCGTCGATCCCGACGCACATGACGTCCTCTTTCGGGCCGATGTTCCAGCCGTAGGTGGCGTCATCGGCGTAGAAGTCGGCCAGCGGCCGCCAGTCGCCGGCCGCTTCGGCGTCGCGGTTGGCCTGCAACCAGCGCTCGACCCAGTCATCGAGCTGTTCGCGGGAAAAAGACGCCATGTTCAATCCTGTTTCTCTTCGATGGACAACGCTCGGGTGGGACAAGACCGTACGGCTGCCTGGATCTGGCGGCGGTCGGAGTCGGGTGGTTCGGAGTCGAGGATCTCGACCTTGCCGTGCTTGGGCACCTGGAAGTAGTCGGGCGCCTCCAGTTCGCACATCGCGTGGCCCTGGCACAGGTCCAGGTCCACCTTCACTGTGTAGCTACCCATTTCAGCGCTCCCTCGGCTTCTACTTGCTGCGCCGGCGGTAGCGCACCTTGGCCGGGCGGGCCAGTTGCACCACCATCTTGGAATGGTCGTTGCGGTAGGTCTCCGGCGGCTGTGACATCTCGAACTCGTACTCGCGCAGCAGAACCGAGAAGATCGCCTTGATCTGCATGGTGGCGAAAGCCGCCCCCACGCAGCGGTGCCGACCGGCCCCGAACGGGATCCACGTCCAGCGGTGGATGACGTCTTCTTCGCGCGGTTCGTTGTAGCGCTCCGGAACGAAGTCGTTGGGCTCGGGGAAGTTCTCCGGAATCCGGTTGGAGACCGCCGGCGAAGCCGCCACCATGTCGCCTTCGTGGATCGGGTAGCCGCAGACCTCGAACTCGCCCTTGGCAACCCGCATCAGAATTATCAGCGGCGGATGCATGCGCAGGGTCTCTTTGAGCACGTTCTCTAGGTTCGGAATCTGGCGCAGCGCATGGAAACTCACCTCGCCACCGTCGGCGTACAGCTCGTCCAGTTCTTTGATCACCGCGGCGTGAGCCTCCGGGTGGCGCAGCATCTCGATCAGCGTCCATGCGCTGGTTCCCGAGCTGGTGTGATGCCCGGCGAACATCATCGAGATGATGATCCCGGTGATCTCGTCGGCGGAGAACCGCGGGTTGCCGTTCTCGTCCGGGATCGACACCATGACGTCGATCATGTCCCGGCGCTTCTTGTCGGACTCCGGGTTGGCCAGTCGGCCGTTCATGATGCCCTGCACCAGTTCGACCAGCTTGACGCGGGCCTCGTCGCGGCGACGGAAGCTCTCGATCGGCAGGTACGGGTCGACGTAGCACAGCGGGTCGGTGCCGTTCTCCAGTTCGTAGTACAGCTGGGCGAATCGGTTGTCGAGTTCTTCGCGGAACTTCCGTCCGATCAGGCACGCGGTCGAGGTGTAGATGGTCAGCTCGGCGAAGAACTCCAGCAGGTCGATTTCGCCCTCGTCGCCCCAGTCGGCGATCATCTGGCGTACTTCGTGCTCGATGGTGCTGGCGTGACGCTTCATGTGTTCGCCGCGAAGTGCGGTGTTGTGCAACATCTCCGCGCGTCGCTCCGGCGGAGCGTCGAACACGACGCCGTTGCCGAAGATCGGGGTCATGAACGGGTAGGCCGCGGCTTGGTCGAGCTCGTCGTCGGTGGAGCGGAAGAAGAACTCGTTGGCTTCGGCGCCGGTCAGCAGCACCACCTTGCGCCCGGCCAGGTCGAACCAGCCGACGTCGCCGCATTCGTCGCGCACGCGCTGCATCAACGCGATCGGGTCGGTGCGGAATTCTTCGAGGTGGCCGTGCTCGGCCTCGCCCCCGGAGACCCGGGGAACCTCAGTGGCTAGCGCCATTGGCGCCACTCCTCCTCCGCCAGCTACGCGAGCTCCGCTGGCGGCATCGTCGATGTCGCGGCTCATTTCGGCATTCCTTCCTCGCCCAGTTGCAGGTTCTGGCGATCGGAGTCGGTGTCGCGCAGCGGGGCCTCCGGCTGCACCTCCATGTCGACGATGTGCGCGCCGCGCGGAGTTTCGGCGACGAATGCGATGGCGCGAGCCAGGTCTTGCGGCCGAAGGAAGTAGCTGTGCCGAGCCTGGCCCCACTTGGCCCAGTCCTCGAGCATCGGACCCACCTGCTCGGCGGACAGCTTCCAGCCCATCTCGGTCAGGGTCGGACCGGGGTGGACGATGGAAGCGCGTACTCCGGTGCCCTCCAACTCCATCCGCAGGTTGTGCACCATCGCGACCAGCGCGGCCTTGGCCGCGCCGTAGGCGCCCATGTGCGGACGCTGCTGCAATGCCACGTCGGAGCCGACGAAGATCACGTCGCCGCGTTGGCGGGCGACCATGTCCGGCAGCACCGCGGTGGCCAGCCGGTTGGCGCCGATCAGATGTACCTGGATCTGGTCGTTGAACGCCTCGGTGGGCAGCTCGTGAATGCGTCCGGGGAACATGTCGCCGGCACCGGAGACCAGCAACTCGATCTCGCCCAACGCATCGATGCTGGACGCCACAAAGGATTTCACGGAGTCGGCGTCGGTGACGTCGAGCGGGAACGCGACCGCCTCGCCGCCGTTGTCCCGGATCTTGCTGACCAGGTCGGCGAGTTTGTCGGTACGTCGGGCACCGAGTGCGACGGGGAATCCGCGGCGCGCCAATTCTTCTGCGGTGGCGGCGCCGATACCGGAGGATGCGCCAGTGACGATGGCGGGCCGCCGGTCCGGGGATGGGTCGAAACGTGGCATTTATGCCTCCTTGACGGTGATCGGGAGGTCGGCGAAGCCGCGCACGTTGGATGAATGCACCCGCACGGCGTTGGCCTCGTCGACCTGGTAGTCGCTGATCCGGCTGAAAAGTTCGTCGAGCGCCACCCGGGCCTCCATCCGGGCCAGATGTGCGCCGAGGCAGAAGTGGGCGCCGCTGCCGAAACTGAGCAGCTTGGAACCGATGTCGCGTCCGATCCGGAAGGCGTCGGGGTCGTCGAAGACCCGCTCGTCACGGTTTCCGGAACCGGGCAACAACAGCACCACCGAGTCGGCCGGAATGGTGGTGCCGTGCAGCGTGTAGTCCTCCGCGACGGTGCGGGCCAGGATCTGGCTCGGGGTGTCGTAGCGCAGGGTCTCCTCGACCCACAGCGGGATCCGGGAGCGGTCGGCGAACACCGACGTCAGCTGGTCGCGGTTGCGATGGCCCCAGTAGACGGAGCTGCCGAGCAGCTTGGTGGTGGTCTCGTTGCCGGCGATCACCATCAAGAACAAGAACGCCAGGATCTCCTGGTCGCCAAGCCGGTCGCCGTCGACCTCGGTCTCCAGCAGTGCGGAGGTGAGGTTGTCTGCCGGGTTCTTCTTGAAGTCGGCGATCATCGCGTTGTAGTAGGTCATCAGATCTACCGACGCCTGGATCGCCGACTGGGGCACATCGGTCACCCCGTCTTCGCGGTGCAGCACCCCGTCGGCGAGCTCCCGGATGCGGGCCCGGTCGGCCTCCGGCACACCCATCAGCTCGGAGATGACGTCCATCGGCAGCTTGCCGGCGAAGTCATTGATGAAGTCGAACGAGCAGGTGCCGTCGGAGCCGGGCTGGATCGCGCTGTCGAGATGCTGGCGCGCCAGCCGAACCACCTGGGGTTCGAGCTCGCGGATCCGGCGCGGGGTGAAGCCCTTGGACACCAGGGTGCGAAGCCGCAGGTGCTGCGGATCGTCCATCGCCAAGAACGACATCACCAGCTGGGCGTGGGGGCCGCGGGAGACCGGGTCCAGGGATACCCCGTCCCGGTTGGACAGCGCTTCGCTGTTGCGGAACCCGTGCAGCACGTCCTGGTGACGTGAGATCGCCCAGAAATCGAGCTCTTCGTTGCGGTACACCGGGGCCTCGTCGCGCAGCCGCCGGTAGTAGGGGAACGGGTCCTCGTGGAAGTCGTAGTCGTAGGGGTTGAGGACCGGTGGCTTGGAAGTCTCCGTCTGCAGGCTCATCGTGGTGCTCCTGATTCGAGGATCAGGCTGACGACGTAGGCCAGCCGATCGGTGATCTGGTGGTAGGTGAAAGCGCCGCTGCCGGCGTTGACCAGAGCGCCGAAGAAGGTCATCTCCAGGGCAGAGACCTTCTGGGGGTCCGCGTCCGGGCCGAACGCCGAGACGATGCGGCGGTGGATCTCCGCGCCGATCCGGTCGCGCACCGTGCGGACCGCTGGGTCGCTGTTGCCGCTGAGCAGTGCCGCCGTGCAGGCCGCCGCGACCTCGGGCTCGTCGGCGACCACCAGTGCCAGGTGCCGCAGCGCCTGGTTGACCCGACTCGGCATCGGCTCGTTGACGTCGGTGAAGTACGGGACCTGACGAACCAGGTCCAGATACACCTCGGCGATCAGATGGTTCTTGGAGGAGAAGTAGGTGTAGGCGGTCGCCGGGGCGACCTTGGCGCGCGCAGCGACGGCGCGCACGGTCAGGTCTGCGTAGGACTTCTCCCGCAGCATTTCGACGCCCGCGCGCAGCACCTTGCGGAAGGTCTCCTCCTGGCGCCGGTTCCGGGGAGCGGGTGTGGCGCCAGGAGTTGCGGGGTCGGGAAAGGCAGCGTTCGTCGATGTGACTGCCGCCACCGATTCGCTGGACACGTGTCCAACGTAGCTGAAGGTGGATTTGTTAGGCAAGTCCCCTGGGAAACAACGGTTTCAGGCCAAGAGGGTTGCGGGGGCGCCAACTCTGGGTCTAGGGTTCGAGCCGGTGATAACGGACATGTGTCCATTTTCGCAGTGTTTCTTCACGGGGGACTGCGACCAAGCTGCGGGAGTGAGACGATGGCGCTACTGGCTGACGGCGTGAGCCGGCTGCTTATCGACGGCAAGCTGACCTCGGGCGGAGCCGGCGGCTTCGCCACAATCAACCCGGCCACCGAAGAGGTGCTCGGTGAGGCGGCCAACGCCGACGCCGCCGACATGGATCGCGCGATCGGCGCAGCGCGCCGGGCATTCGACGAGACCGACTGGTCGACCAACACCGAACTGCGGGTGCGCTGCGTACGTCAGTTGCGAGACGCGATGCTCGAGCATGTCGAGGAGCTTCGCGATCTGACGATCGCCGACGTGGGCGCGCCCCGGATGCTGACTGCCGGCGCGCAGCTGGAAGGGCCGATCAACGACCTCAGCTTCGCCGCGGACACCGCCGAAAACTACGAGTGGACACAGGATCTCGGTCAGGCGTCGCCGATGGGTATCCCCACGCGACGCTCGGTGGTGCGCGAGGCGGTGGGCGTCGTCGGCGCCATCACGCCGTGGAACTTCCCGCATCAGATCAACTTGGCCAAGCTGGGTCCGGCGCTGGCCGCAGGCAACACCGTCGTGCTCAAACCCGCACCCGATACTCCGTGGGTCGCCGCGGTGCTCGGAGAGCTGATCGCGGAGAAGACCGACATTCCGCCGGGTGTGGTCAACATCGTCACCTCGACCGACCACGCGCTGGGTGCCACGCTCGCCAAAGACCCACGGGTGGACTTGGTTTCGTTCACCGGATCGACCGCCACCGGCCGCAGCGTGATGGCCGACGCCGCTGCCACCATCAAGAAGGTGTTCCTGGAGTTGGGTGGCAAGTCCGCCTTCCTGGTACTCGACGACGCCGACCTGGCCGCGGCGTGCTCGGTGGCGGGATTCTCGGTCTGCCTGCACGCCGGGCAGGGCTGCGCGATCACCACCCGTCTGGTGGTGCCCCGGGCCCGCTACGACGAGGCGGTCGCCATCGCGGCCGGCACCATGGGCTCGATCAAGGCCGGTGACCCGTCGAAGGCCGGCACCATCTGCGGCCCAGTGATCTCCGCGCGCCAGCGTGACCGGGTGCAGAGCTACCTGGATCTGGCGATCGCCGAGGGCGGCACGTTCGCCTGCGGCGGCGGTCGCCCCGCCGATCAGCCCGCCGGCTTCTTCATCGAGCCCACCGTGATCGCCGGGCTGACCAACGAGGCGCGGGTGGCTCGCGAGGAGATCTTCGGGCCCGTGCTCACCGTGATTCCGCATGACGGCGACGACGACGCGGTGCGCATCGCCAACGACTCGCCCTACGGGTTGTCCGCCACCGTCTATGGCGCCGACGCCGAGCGGGCGGCGGGGGTAGCGGCGCGACTGCGGGCCGGCACCGTCAACGTCAACGGCGGGGTCTGGTACTCCGCGGATATGCCGTTCGGTGGCTACAAGCAGTCCGGCAATGGCCGCGAGATGGGCGTCGCCGGGTTCGAGGAGTACCTGGAAATCAAAGCTATTGCGACAGCAGCGAACTAACGACTAGTACCGGATCAAGGAGAACAAGCAGATGGGTCAATTCGACGACAAGGTGGCTATCGTCACCGGCTCCGGTGGCGGTATCGGGCAGGCCTACGCCCAGGCACTCGCCGCCGAGGGTGCCGCGGTGGTGGTGGCTGACATCAACATCGACGGCGCGAAGACGGTGGCGGATCAGATCGTCGCCGACGGCGGCAAGGCGATCGCGGTGCGCGTCGACGTCTCCGACCTGGAATCGGCGCAGGCCATGGCGGACGCGGCCGTGGCCGAGTTCGGCGGAATCGACTACCTGGTCAACAACGCCGCGATCTTCGGCGGGATGAAGCTCGACGGCCTGCTGACCGTGCCGTGGGACTACTACGAGAACTTCATGCGGGTGAATCTGGACGGCGCACTAATCTGCACGCGGGCGGTCTACGAGCACATGGCCAAGCGGGGCGGCGGCGCGATCGTCAACCAGTCCTCCACTGCGGCATGGGTGTACTCGAACTTCTACGGTCTGGCCAAGGTTGGGGTCAACGGCCTGACCCAGCAGCTCTCCCGCGAACTGGGCTGGCGCAACATCCGGATCAACGCGATCGCACCCGGCCCGATCGACACCGAGGCCAACCGGGTCACCACCCCGCAGGCCATCGTCAAGCAGATGGTCCAGCAGCTGCCGCTGGCCCGGATGGGCACGCCGGAGGATCTCGTCCCGATGTGCCTGTTCCTGCTGTCGGACCAGGCGTCGTGGATCACCGGCCAGATCTTCAACGTCGACGGCGGACAGATCATCCGCTCATAGCCACCGGTGACGACGCAGAGCGAAGCGATGAGGAGGAATCGGAACTTATGACTGTAGCCCCGGAAGAACAACCCCGCCTCGGCTACATCGGCCTCGGCAATATGGGTGCGCCGATGGCCAAGCGTCTGGTCGACTGGCCTGGTGGCGTAACGATATTCGACCTGCGGACCGAGGCGATGACGCCACTGGCCGAGGCCGGGGCCGGCGTCGCCGGCAGCGTCGCCGAGGTCGGGGCGAACGCCGACATCATCAGCATCACCGTGCTCGACGATGCCCAGGTCCGCCAGGTGGTCGCCGAACTGGTGCCCACGGCGAAGCCGGGCACCGTCATCGCGATCCACTCGACGATCGCCGACACCACGGCCGCCGAGCTGGCCGAGGAACTCAAGCCACAGGGCATTCACGTCGTCGACGCACCGGTCAGCGGTGGTGCCGGGGCGGCCGAGAAGGGCCAATTAGCCACCATGGTCGGTGCCGATCGCGCGGTCTACGAGCAGATCAAGCCGGCATTCAAGCAGTGGGCATCGTTGGTGATCCACGCCGGGGAGCCCGGCGCGGGAACCCGAATGAAGCTGGCGCGCAACATGTTGACGTTCACCGCGTACGCGGCGGCCGGTGAAGCCATGAAATTGGCCGAGGCGGCCGGACTCGATCTGCAAGCGCTGGGCCGGGTGGTTCGCCACACCGATGCGCTGACCGGTGGTCCGGGTGCGGTCATGTTCCGCGACACCACCACCCCTCTGCAGCCGGAAGATTTCCTGTATCAACCGCTCAGCCACACTCGCGGACTCGGCGAGAAAGACCTCAGCCTCGCACTGGGATTGGGACAGGCCACCGGAGTCGACCTGCCGCTCGCCCAGGTGGCGCTCGCCGAACTCGCCGCCGGTCTGGGCGTGCCGCACTCGGAAGGACTAGGAGAGATCTGATGGACGAACTGCGCCGTACCGGGCTGGCCAAGATGAACGAGGTCTACGCCTGGGATATGCCCGACATGCCGGGTGAGTACTTCGCGCTCACCGCCGATCACCTGTTCGGCCGGATCTGGAGCCGCCCGGGGCTTTCCATGCGCGACAAGCGGCTGATGACGCTGACGGTGGTCACCGCGGTGGGGGAGAAGGACCTGGCCGAGATCCAGGTCAACGCCGCGCTGCACAACGGCGAGCTGACCGAGGACGAGCTGCGCGAGATGGCCATCTTCATCACCCACTACGTCGGCTTCCCACGCGGATCCGGGCTGAACGCCGTGGTGGAGAAGGTGATTGCCAAGCGCAACAAGGCCGCCGCCGCGGGCAAGGGCGAGGACAAGAAGGCCAACGTCGCCGCCGTGCTGGATAAGCAGAAGGGCGAGTGACCGACACCCTGCTCGCCGGACGGGCAGCCGTCGTGGTCGGCGGCAGCCGCGGCATCGGGCGAGCGGTGGCGCAGCTGCTGGCGGCGTGCGGTGCCGGCGTGGTGGTCAACGGCCGGGACCCGGGAGCGGTGCAGGACACCACCGAGGCGATCATCGCAGCGGGTGGGCGCGCCGTCGGCCTGGCCGGTGCGGCCCATGTCGAGGCGACCGCCGGAGCGCTGGTCCAGGCCTGTCGGGAGGAGTACGGCAGCGTCGACGCGCTGATCAACTGCGCCGGCGTCGCCGAACCCCCTGGCTCCTCGATCCTGTCGGTGTCCACCGAGCAATTCCAGGATCTGCTCGACGCACATTTGGGAACCGCTTTTCAGACCTGCCGGGCGGCCGCGCCGATCATGGTCGAGCAGCGCCGCGGCTCGATCATCAACAGCGGGTCGGTGGCGTTTCTCGGTGATTACGGCGGCACCGGGTATCCCGCCGGCAAGGGCGCGATCAACGGCCTTACCGTGGCGGTGGCCGCGGAGCTCGCGCCCCACGGGGTGCGGGCGAATGTGGTCTGCCCCGGTGCGAAGACCCGGTTGTCCACCGGAGACGACTATGAGAACCACATCCGCGACCTGAACGCCAGAGGCCTGTTGGATGAGATCAGCATGCGGGCTTCACTGGACCCGGCCCCGGCCGACTACGTCGCCCCGCTGTACGCCTACCTGGCCAGCGACCTGTCAGCTGAAGTGAGCGGATCGGTGTTCCTGGCCTCGGGAGGCTTCCTGGGCCGCTTCGAACGGCCGGTCCCCGCGGTACTCGGATACCGCGATCACCAGCGTTTTTCGCCCTGGACCGTCGACGAACTGCACACCATGGTGGCGAGCCGCTGACACAGCGGGGCCGTCGCTTCTTGATGCTGTCGCCACGGATGTACAGCGGCTTTCGTGTGTCATCGCACCTGGCATGACTCGTTCGGTGCTTCTGGGGCGTGGTTGTCTGGTCCACTGCGAAGCGCGACCCGGCGGGATCTGAGAGCCAGGTGTGGCTGGCGCAGGGGCGTGCTAGCGGTGACGTTGGCAGCCTCATCTTCGCTGCTCGGCCCGGAACAGCGGCCGAATCCCCTGGTGGCGAAGATGGCGCACAAGTGGACGAAAGTCGCCGCCGGGTCACCGCGGCGCCTCAGGCGCGGCCCGAATTTGTCGGACTTCGAAGGATCGGGGCCACCTTTCTCGGGCTAAATTGACGTTTCCGTTAGTAAGCCTATGAGTGATTTCACTTTTTTAGTCCATAGTGATGGACTTCATTCCCGATGTGAACGCGACCAGGCGTTTTAGGGCTGTTTAGGTCGCGAGTTTTCCACGACAAGACACTTCTCTCCGTTTTCGAGTGGCGGGTCCCGCTACTCGTCGGTAGCTTCCGTCTTCGCGGAATCTGTCCGCTTCCTCAGGTTGAGGACACGCCGTTCCGGGAGCAGGTAAGACGTGACTCGTCAGCACAACAGCAAGGCCCTTGGCCGTTCGATGGGCCAGCAGGTGTGCGGCGATGTTCTTCGTTCGTCTGGTCGGCGTGTGGTGGGTGCGTCGAGTGTTGTGGCGGCGTTTCTGGCGTTTGGGGCAGGGTCGGTGCCGGTGGCGTCGGCGGATGGTTTTGATTTCTTGGATCCGGTGTTTTGGTCGGAGTTGTCGGATCCGGGTTCGGTGTTGTGGTCGGGGTGGGCCGATCCGGGGGCGGCGGATGCGGGCGGCTTCTTGTTTGAGGCGTTTGAGCAGTTCGATGTGGCGGTGGCGTCGTTCTATCACGATGACTTGTATCTGCCGTTGTACAACCTGACGCAGGACTTTATTGCTGGTAACCAGCAGTTTTTGGACTTGATCAATCAGCCTTTTGTGGACTTGTTCGGTCGGGAGTTGATCGGTAACGGTGTTGATGGCTTCGCCGGGGCCAATGATTCGTTGTTGGGGTCGTCGGGGTGGTTCGGCAACCTTGGTGATGGCGGGTTTTTGTTTGGTGATGGTGGTGCTGGTGCTGCGGGGGTGGCTGGGATCGCTGGCGGGGTGGGGGGTGCCGGTGGTGCTGCGGGCTTGTTCGGCAATGGCGGCACTGGTGGTGTGGGTGCCGATGGTGGCGATGGTGGCGCTGGGGGTGCGGGGGGTTGGTTGTTCGGTGATGGCGGCACCGGCGGTGCGGGTGGGGCGTCACTGGATGTGTTGGTTGCTGGCGGTAATGGTGGTGCCGGCGGTGATGTGATCAGCCTGTTCGGGTTTGGTGGCACTGGTGGTGCTGGGGGTGCGGGCGCGGCGGGCACGACCGGTGTGGCCGGGGTTGATGGGGTGCTGGGTGCCCTTAATGGCACTGCGGGCGCCGAGGGCCTCACTGGTGGCCTGGGTGGCAATGGTGGCGCGGGCGGTGCGGCCGGCTTCGTCCTCGGTATCGGCGGCGTGGGTGGGGCCGGTGGCGCCGGGGGCACCGGGGGCACCGGTGGTGCTGGTGGCGCCGGCGCGATCAGCCTCGATGCTCTGGGCGGCAATGGTGGTGTCGGTGGGCTGGGTGGCGATGGTGGCGCCGGCGGCCGTGGCGGTGTTGGTGGTGTGGGTGGGCACTTCGGTGCGGCCGGCAATGGTGGGGTCGGCGGTAACGCGGGCCTGGCCGGTGATGGTGGCGCCGGTGGCCTTGGTGGTGACGGTGCCCTTGGTGGCGGTAATGGTGGCGATGGTGGCGCGGGTGGGCAGGTCGGCACGATCGCCGGTGCTGGTGGTGCTGCCGGTGAGAAGTTCATGTCCTGGATGTGGGGCAACGCGGGCCGTCCGGGTGCTGATGGCCTGGTTCCGGCAGGGGTCAGTGGCCATGGTGGGGTCGGCGGTAACGGCGGTCACGGTACCGGGGTGTTGGCTAATGGTGAGGGCGCATCCGGGGGCAATGCCGGTGCCGGTGGTGATGGTGGTGCGCACGGCAACGGCGCCACTGGTGGTGTGGGCGGTAATGGCTTCACCGGTCTTGCTGGTGCTGATGCCAGCACGGCGGGTGGCTCGGGGATCTCCGGTGGCAATGGTGGCCATGGCGGCAATGGTGGTGCCGGCGGCTCCGGTGGTGCGGTGGCCGGTAACGCCGGCAACGGTGGTGCTGGGGGTAAGGGCGCGGCCGGGGGAGGCGGGGGCTCCGGCGCTGATGGCGCCACCGGTTCGTTCGCTAATGGCGGTGATGGCACGGGTAGTGCCGGTGGTGACGCCGGTAGTGGTGGGGCCGGCGGTAATGGTGGTGCCGGGGGTGCGGCCGGTACTGCGGCGCATGGCACCGCCGGTAGCGCGGGTGCGGGCGGGGCGGCTGGTGATGGTGGCAACGCCGGGACCGCGGGTGCCGGTGGTGCGGGTGCGGCCGGCAGCGCCGAGCACCCGGATGCCGGTGATGGTGGTGCCGGCGGCAAGGGTGGGGACTTCGGTGCCGGCGGCATCGGCGGCACCAACGGTGACGGCACCGGCACGGGTGCTGACGGGCTCGATGGTGCGGGCAGTACCGGCGGCAATGGTGGTGCCGGTGGTAACGGTTTCTTGGGCACTAATGGTGTCGCCGAGGCTATTAATGGCACTGCGGGTGGCCACGGTGGTGCCGGTGGTGATGGTGGTGTCGGGGGTGTGCTCGCGGATGGGTCGCAGGCCGCCCAAGGTGTGGGTGGTGCTGGTGGTGATGGTGGCGCCGGCGGTAATGGGTTCAACGGTGTCAACGGTGCGGTCCCGGGTGGGGACGGCACCCATGCGGGTGATGGGGGTACCGGCGGCAACGGCGGTGCCGGTGGGCACGGCTCGATCGACGGTGCTCACGGTGTCGGTGGCCTGGGCGGCAATGGTGGTAATGGTGGTCACGGTGCTGATGGTGGCGACGGCGCCAACGGTGATGCCGAGCATGCGGGCGGGTTCGCCGGCCAAGACGGCGGCCATGGTGGCAACGCCGGCAAAGGTGGTGCCGGCGGTGACAGTGGTGGTGGCAGCGCCTCGGCCAGTGGTGCTGATGGGGTCGCCGGGATTGGTGGTCACGGTGGCCGCGGTGGTACGGGTCTTGATGGGGTCAATGGCACCGTCGAGAACCCTGATGGCACGGCCGGCGCCGCCGGTGGCGCCGGCGGAAACGGCGGCCAGGGCGGCCTAGAGGCCGACGGCACCACGCAAGCCGCGACCGGTAATGGTGGTGCCGGTGGCGCCGGTGGCCGCGGCGGTAACGGCCTCAACGGCGCTAACGGTGATGACCCGGGCTCTGAGGGCACCCGTGGTGGCAATGGCGGTGCTGGTGGTGCCGGCGGTGCCGGGGGTACCGGCACGATCGAGGGTGCTCACGGTGCTGGCGGGGTCGGTGGTAACGCCGGCAATGGTGGCAACGGCGCTAACGGGGCCAACGGCGCGAACGGCACCACCGAGCACACGGCCGGGTATGCCGGGCAAGACGGTGGCGCCGGCGGCAACGCCGGTATCGGTGGTGCCGGTGGTGACAGTGGTGGCGGCACCACCGCCGCCAACGGCAGTGACGGTGCCGCCGGGAAGGGCGGTGCCGGGGGCCTGGGTGGTACCGGCCTCGATGGTCTCAACGGCAACGCCCAAAACCCTGATGGGACTGCTGGTGGTGCCGGCGGCGCCGGCGGCAACGGTGGCGCGGGTGGCTTGCAAGCTGACGGTGTGACCACGGCCGAGCAGGGTGCTGGCGGTGCTGGTGGTGCTGGTGGCCGTGGGGGCAGTGGCTTCAACGGCCATAATGGGGCCACCCCGGGTGCCGATGGCACCCGCGGTGGCAATGGTGGTGCTGGTGGTGCCGGTGGACTCGGCGGCACCGGTAGCTCCACCGGCGCCCACGGTGTTGGTGGTGTCGGTGGCAACGCCGGCAATGGTGGTGCCGGCGCTGATGGTGCTAACGGCGCCAACGGCGACGCCAACCACACCAGCGGATATGCCGGACAAGACGGCGGCAAGGGCGGCAACGCCGGCACCGGCGGTACCGGCGGCGACAGTGGTAACGGCACCACCGCCGCCCACGGCAGCGACGGCACCGCCGGTGTTGGCGGCAACGGCGGCACTGGTGGTCGGGGTGCTGACGGTGTTGACGGCACCAACGGCGCAATCGATGGCACTGCCGGGGGCAATGGTGGTGCTGGTGGCAATGGTGGTCAGGGTGGTCTGAGCGCGGATGGGGTTAGCCGCGCTGCTGATGGTGATGGCGGCAATGGTGGTGTCGGTGGTGCCGGCGGTCATGGCGCTAATGGTGGGGTCGGCGCCAGTGGTGGTGCTGGTTCTGAGGGTGCTGCGGGTGTGGCGGGTTCGATCAACGGTGGTGCCGGGGGCGACGGTGGCGATGGCACTGCTGGTACGCGTGGTGGCAATGGTGGTGCGGGCGGTTCTGGTGGTGTTGCCGGTACTGGTGCCAACAGTGGTGTTGCCGGTGTTGGTGGCGTGGGTGGTAACGCGGGCAGTGGTGGCAACGGTGGCGATGGTGGTGCCGGTGGTCGCGGGGGTAGTGGGTTTGAGCAGTCCGGTGCTGGTCTTGATGGCGGCAATGGTGGCGCTGGTGGTGCTGGTGGCGATGGTGGTGCCGGTGGTGTGGCGGGCACTGCGGGCGCTGGTGGTGTTGGTGGTGATGGCACGCGGGCTGCTGATGGTGCGGCCGGCAGTGATGGTTTGGCGGGCCTGGGTGGTGTTGGTGGTAACGCCGGCAGTGGTGCGGATGGCACCGATGGGGCGGCGGGCCGTGATGGTCTAAGTGATGGCAACACTTCGGTTGATGGTGAGGCCGGTGGCGCGGGTGGCGCTGGTGGCGATGCCGGTGTTGGTGGCGTAGGTGGCTCGGGTCGGGGCGGCCAGGCCGCTGCCGGCAGTGACGGCACCGCCGGTGTTGGCGGCAACGGCGGCACTGGTGGTCGGGGCGCTGACGGTGTTGATGGCACCCAGGCGACCGCGCCTGGTGGCAACGGCGGCGCCGGGACCAACGGCGGCAACGGCGGCAACGGTGGCGCGGCCGGAGCCGGCGGCCGGAACGCCGACGGCAGTGCCAGCGGGTTCGACGGCACGCAGGGCAACGGCGGTAACGGTGGTGACGGCGGCGATGGCGGCAACGGCTATCAGGGCCTCAACGCAGTCAACCTCGGCGACAACGGTCAAGAAGGCGGCAGGGGCGGCGCAGCAGGGGCCGGTGGTCATGGGGGAACCGGTGCAGTCGGCGGCGCCGGCGGCAACGGCGGCAACGGTGGCCAGGGTGGCAACGGTGGCGACGGCCGCGACGGTTACGACGCAGCCGGCGACGCGAACGCCGAGGCGGGTGCCCACGGCGGCAATGCCGGCGACGGTGGCAACGGTGGTGCCGGCGGTGCCGGCGGCCATGGCGGCAACGGTGGAGCTTCCACGGCAGTCGGCGGCGTGGCAGGCGCCAACGGGAGCGGCGGCAATGGTGGTCATGGCGGCGGCGCCGGCACGCCCGGCGATGGCGGCGATGGCAAGACCGGTGACGCCGCTCACCTCGCAGGCGGTAAGGGAGGTAATGGCGGTAACGCCGGTGCGGCCGGCGCGGGTGGAGAGCGTGGCGCGGCCGGGACCGGCGGCAGCGCCGGTACTGGCACTGCGGGCCAAGAGGGGCTGGCCGGTAGCGGTGTGACCGATGTCGTCGGCAACGGAGGCAACGGTGGAAACGGCTACGACGCCGGCAGCGACGACCACGCTGCAGCGAGCACCAACGGCGGTAACGGTGGTGCTGGCGGCAATGGCGGTGACCGCGGCAATGGCGGTAACGGTGGCCACGGTGGCGATGGGACCGCTGGTGCTCAGGGCGCCGACGCCCAGAATCCAGGGGCGTCAGGAAACGCCGGCGGCGCCGGCGGATCCGGCGGTCAGGGTGGCGCCGGCGGTGCGAGCGGCACCCAGGCCGGCAATGCGGGTTCCGGAGGAAACGGCGGTCACGGAGCTAGCGGTGGTGCCGGTGGCAAGGGCAATGACGGAGCTACCGGCAGCTTCGCCAACGGCGGGACCGGCAACGGCGGCAACGGCGGCAACGGCGGATCCGGCGGTCAGGGTGGAAACGGTGGCGACGGTGGTGCGGCCGGCGCACTGAACAACGGCAGCGGCAACGCCGGAGCGCAGGGCACAGGTGGCAATGCCGGCAGCGGGGGTAATGGCGCCAACCCCGGCGACGGCGGCAACGGTGCATCCGGGATCGCCACCCACACCACCGGCGGCAACGGCGGTAACGGCGGCAACGTCGGGCACGGTGGCGCCGCAGGTACGGCGGGAGTCGGCTCGAACGGCAGTGGCCAAGCCGGTACCTCCGGCAGTGCCCCCTCCGGCGTCATTGTCGGAAACGGCGGCGATGGCGGCGCTGGCTACACGCCGGCTCCGCCGGCCACCGCGGGCCAGACCGCGGCCAACGGTGGCGCCGGCGGCAACGGCGGCAACGGGGGCGATCACGGCAACGGCGGCACGGGCGGCACCGGCGGCAACGGAGCCGACGGCGCGGATGCCACCAGCATGCAGTCCGGCGGCGGCCGCGGCGGCAACGGCGGTAACGGTGGCACCGGCGGGAAGGGTGGCCTGGGCGGGTCGGTCATGGGCTCGGACGGCGAGGTCGGTGACGGCGGCAACGGCGGTGCCGGCGGCGCGGGTGCCACGGGCGAGTTCGGCGTCAACAACGGTTACGGCGGCACCGGTGGGACCGGTGGTAACGGCGGCAACGCCGGAGGAGTCGCCGGTCAGGTCGGCAACGGCGGTACTGGTGGTACCGGTGGCGATGGCGCTGACGGCGTGCGCGGCTACAACGGTGGCACCGGAGCTCAGGGCGGCAACGGCGGAACCGGTGGAGTGGCCGGGACTGTCGGCCACGGCGGTGTAGCCGGCAACGGCGGCGACGGTGGTGCGGGCGGAACCGGCGCGGCCGGCAGCGTGACGTACGACAACGGCCAAGGCGGCAGGGGCGGAACTGGTGGTCTCGGAGGCAACGCTGGCAACGGCACCGGTACGGCCGGCAACGGCGGTGTCGGCGGCGATGGTGGCGCCGGTGCCCACGGCCAAGTCGGCTACAACAACGGCTACGGCGGCAACGGCGGAAGCGGCGGGACCGGGGGGCTGGCCGGGACGGTGGGGTCAGCCGGCCAGGTGGGCAACGGCGGTACCGGTGGGGCCGGTGGAGACGGTGCGGACGGCCAAGTCGGCTACAACAACGGCTACGGCGGCAACGGCGGCAACGGCGGCTCCGGGGGAAGCGCCGCGAACAGCACTGGCCAGGCCGGCGCCGGCGGTAACGGCGGCAACGGTGGTCATGGCCACGACGGTCAGCTGGGCTACAACAACGGCTACGGCGGCAATGGCGGCAATGGCGGCAACGGCGGGCAGAACGGATCGGTCGGCACTGCCGGACCGATCGTCAGCAGTGGCGGCAATGCAGGCGACGGAGGCAACGGCGCTGACAGCACCTCGACCGCCAACAACAGCTACGGCGGAAACGGTGGCAGTGGCGGTAACGGTGGCAATGCCGGCGCTGCCACTGGCCAGGCTGGTTCCGGCGGTAACGGCGGTACCGGTGGAAACGGCCGGGCCGGCCGGATCGACGCCAACAACGGCTACGGCGGTAACGGCGGGCGCGGTGGTAACGGCGGAAACGCCGGAAGCATCGGCACTGGTGGAATCGGCGGCAACGGTGCCTACGGCGGCGACGGCGGAGCGGGTGCGGACGGCGATATTTATCGCAACAACGGCACCGGCGGCATCGGCGGCGCCGGTGGGGCCGGTGGAGACGCGGGCACCAGCAGCCCGGACGCCTTAGACGGCCGGAGTGCGACTACGCAGGGCAGCCAGAACGGCGACGGCGGCAACGGAGGCGTCGGCGGTAACGGTGCCAACGGAGTCTCCGGGGTCAACGGCGGCAGCCCAGGAGTGGGCGGCGCGGGCGGCACGGCCGGAGCCGCTGGGACAGGTGGTTCTGGCGGCCAGGCCGGTTCTGGCGGCCAGGCTGGCGCATCGGGCGCCCCGGCCTGACCCGTTTACCGGCCGGGCAGTACGCGGCCAGAGGTATGCAGCGCCATCCGCAGGGATTGACGCTATATATCCTTTGTCTCGCGCCTCGCCGATGACGAAGCGAGGCGAACTCAGAGAGGAGTAGCGCCCATGCGCGTCCTGGTGATCGGTTCCGGCGCCCGGGAACATGCGTTACTCCTAGCCCTTCGCAATGACCCCAAGGTCGATCACCTGGTGATCGCCCCCGGCAACGCCGGTACTGCGGCGGTGGCGGAGCAACGAGACATCGACATCACCTCGGCGTCGGCGGTCACCGCCTTGGCCCGCGACGTCGAGGCCGACCTTGTGGTGATCGGGCCAGAGGTGCCGTTGGTCTTGGGTGTGGCAGATGCGGTGCGTGCCGCCGGGATCGCCTGCTTCGGGCCGTCGCAGGATGCCGCCCGCATCGAAGGCTCCAAGGCGTTCGCCAAGGACGTGATGGCCGCCGCCGGCGTGCGTACCGCCCGCTCGGAGATCGTCGACAGCCCCGCTGACCTGGACGCCGCCCTGACCCGGTTCGGTCCCGATGCCGGGGAGGCGGCCTGGGTGGTCAAGGACGACGGGCTGGCCGCCGGCAAGGGTGTCGTCGTCACGGCGGATCGGGCTGCCGCCCGGGCGCATGCCGCCGGCCTGCTCGACAGCGGGCATCCAGTGCTACTGGAATCCTTCCTGGACGGCCCCGAACTGTCCCTGTTCTGCATCGTCGACGGCGCCACCGTGGTGCCGCTGCTGCCGGCACAGGACTTCAAGCGGGTCGGCGACGGCGACAGCGGGCCCAACACCGGTGGCATGGGCGCCTACGCACCGTTGCCGTGGTTGTCTCGCGAGGCTGCGGCCGGCATTGTCACCGACGTCGTCGAGCCCGTCGCGGCCGAACTCCTCCGGCGCGGCAGCCGCTTCACCGGATTGCTGTACGCCGGTCTGGCGATGACGTCGACCGGGCCGGCAGTGGTCGAATTCAATTGCCGCTTCGGCGATCCGGAGACCCAAGCGGTGCTGGCACTGCTGGAGTCGCCGCTCGGGCAGTTGCTGCATGCCGCCGCTACCGGCGGGCTGAGTGAGTTCGGGGTGTTGCGCTGGCGGGATGCGGCGGCAGTGACCGTGGTGCTGGCAGCGGAGAACTACCCCGGCCGGCCGCGTGTCGGAGACGTGATTGTGGGCGCCGAGGGCGACGGGGTGTTGCACGCCGGTACCGCACGCCGTGACGATGGGGCGGTGGTGTCCTCCGGCGGGCGGGTGCTGTCGGTGGTGGGCGTCGGAGACGACCTGAATGCCGCGCGTGCCGACGCCTACCGGATCCTCGACTCAATTCGCTTGCCGGGAAGCCACTTCCGCAGCGACATCGGCGCGGCTGCCGCCGAGGGGAAGATCCAGATCTGACCGCAGGAGGCTACCGCTATCCTGGGTGCCATGGCTGACCTAAATGAACCGGAGTCCACTGGATCCGAAGAGCAGGATGCCCCGGCGAAAAGTGCCGGCACGGCGAAACGGCGGCCAGCTCCCACCCCGGCCCCGGCCCCGGCGCAGTCGAGCACCGGTCCCCTGCTGATCGCTGCGGCGGTCGGACTGGTTGCCGGCCTCATCGGTGGTGGGGCCGTGGCTGCGTTGTGGCCGTCCGGTGGCTCGTCCGCCGGGGGTTCTGCCAAGTTCAGCAGCGAGCAGGTCAACGACGCCAAGAAGGACGTGTGCGGTGCGGTCGTGCTTGCTCGCCAAGCGGTGGCCAACAACATGCACATGAAGAACCCGGACCCGGAGAACCCCGTCGCCCAGCTCGCGGTGGCCGCCAACGCGCGGTTGTCGCTCACTGCGGGTGCGGCCTACCTGCGTGGCCGGCTCGAGGCGGACCCCGCGACGCCGCAAGACATCGTGGACTCCACCCAGAAGATGGCCGGTGCGCTGGAGCGTCTGAACCTCAGCTACCTTGTCGGGCAACCGAATACGGAGCGCGAGCAGCTGGGGCATGACCTCGATTCGCACATCACGGCGCTGGGCAAGCTCTGCCAGTAACCCTGCTGGGGTTACCGATCAGAGCCCGAACAGGGCCAGTGGGTCCGTTGCGAACATGGCGCCGACGTCGTCGAGACCGGTGAAGGCGTCGCCCGGGTCGAGCGGGTTGGCGGCGTTGAAGATGCCGAACAGCGAACTCAGGTCGATGTTGCCGAACGGCGTCACCAACGTGTCGGTGATGGTGCCGTCGTCGCCCGGTGTGGCGATGTAGATGTTCTGCCAACCACCGCCGAAGTTCAGGACGTCGTAGACCGTTCCGGCCGCGGGCAGCAGCGCGGCGTCCACCCCGTCGGCAGCGGCGACACTTGCCACGGTGAACTCGGTGTTGGCCATCCCCAGCAGGTTCGACACATTCACGCCGGTGGTGATGCTCCCGAGGTCGGTGGGGCTCGAACCGGAGTCGTCGTAGACAGTGAAGACCTGCGGGGCGAAGTCGATCGGTGTACCGCCACCAATGCCCACCGAGGCTCCGCCGAGGCTCAGCAGCGGCCCGACGCCGAGCAGCGACGGCACGATGTTGAAACCCTCGTCCGAGCCGGTCAAGCCCAGAGTCGGGTCGAAGATGTAGCCGCCGAGGCTGAATGCGTCATCGCCAAGGCTCGGGTCGCCGACCTGCAGCCCGGTGAACGCGTCACCCGGGTCGAGCGGGTTGGCGGCATTGATGCCGCCGAACAGCGAGTCCAGGTTCAAATTGCCGAACGGCGTGACCAAGGTGTCATGGACAGTCCCGGGGGTGACGACGCCGTCGACGGTGACGTCCGGCGTCGCAGTGTAGACATTGACCCAGCCGCCACCGAGGTTGAAGGCGTCGTAAACCGACCCCAGTACCGGCAGCTGCGAGGCCTCCACGCCATCGACAGGGGTTACACCTTGGATGATCAACTGCGTGTTCGTCATGCCCAACAGATTCGCCACGTCCACCGCAGTCTGGACGCTGCCGAGCTCGCTGCCGCTGCTCCCGTAGACCTCGAAGTCCTGCGGGGCGAAGGCTTGCGGCTGGGTTTCGGGATAGCCCAGGCTGAACACCAGCTGGCCGCCGCCGAGATTCAGCAGCGGCGGCAAGCCGGCGAGGGAATCGACCGGCGTGAAGCCCTCGGTTACCGTGCCGTCCTCCCCGGTGCTGAACGGGTTGAACGTGAAGCCGCCGATGGTGAAGGCGTCGGCGCCGATACTGCTGTCTCCAACCTGCAGTGGGGTGAACGCGTCACCCGGCTGCAGTGGGTTGGCGGCGTTCATGTCGGCGAACAGCGCGCTCAGGTCGGTGTTGCCGAATGGTGTCACCAGGGTGTCGGTAACGGTGCCGTTCGCGCCGGGGGTGGCGACATAGACGTTGTAGAAGCCATTGCCCAGGTTGAGGACGTCGTAGACCGTTCCCTTCGCGGGTAGCGCCGAGGCCTCGACGCCATCGGCCGGGGTGATGTCGAGGACGGTGAATGCGGTGTTGGACATGCCCAGCAGGTTGGCGACGGTTTCGTTGGTGCTGATGCTGCCGAGCGATTCGGTGCCGTTGTACAAATCGAAGATCTGCGGGGCGAGGTCCAAGCTGGTGGGTCCAATGCTCACCGACCCGCCACCGAGGCCCAGCAGCGGGGGAGCCAGGCTGAGAGGGCCGACCGGGTCAAAGCCCTTGGTGCCGGATGAGGTGATCGGGTCGAAGACGGTGCCGTCGATGGTGAAGGCGTTGTCGCCCGGGGCGGCAGCGCCCAGCGCGGCTTGCATGAGTGCTGCGGTGATCAGCCCACCGCCGGCGGTGGCAGCAACGGTGGCCGTCTGGAGTCGTCGATTTGTCATCACAGGCCTTCCAATTGGTTCGGTTGGACTGGCATTTAATGGCACTCAGAATCAGTTGAGTTACCGGTGAGTACTTTTCGACGCTACCTCGCGTGTTCTGCGTCACACAAGGTTCTGCACGGCTCAGATGCCGGACAAATTCGACGATTTAGGAGACAATGCGGCCGAATTAGGGGACATCAACCCAGATTCGCGGTCGGCCGAGCGCGGGGTTGTTGCTCGCTTTTCGTCCCAGCGGTGTTCGGAGACTGAAGAACGCTTAGGCGGTCAACAGTGGGGCGATCCAGGTCAATTCGGCCGGCAGCTGAGAGCTCCAATACGAGCCGTCGTGCCCGCCCGGGGAGAAACCGCCCGCCGGGGGATTGGGTAGCTGGGCGATGAACGCCTGGGTCGCCGAATAGAACGGGTCATCGTTTCCGCAGTCCACCCGGATGGGTATCGAGGCCAATGCCGGCATCCCGAATACCGAGTTGGCCGCGAAGTCCGACGCGCCGTCGAACGCACCCGGTGCCGTCGCTCCGGGCGTCAGCCACAGTGCCGGGCTGACCGCGCAGATCGCCGCCGTTCGGCGCGGGCCGAGCCGGCCCCCCAGCAGCAGGGCGCCGTAGCCGCCCATCGACCAGCCGAGGAATCCCACCCGGGAGGTGTCCAGGCCCTGCTCGGCCAGCAGTGGCAACAACTCGTCGGTCACCATTGCCCCCGAGTCCTCCCCGGACGTGCGGCGGTGCCAGTAGCTCCCGCCGCCGTCAACGGCGACCACCGCGAACGGGGGCAGCCCGGCGTCGACTGCTTCGGCCAGGCCCTGCTCGACGCCACCGGCCATCACTGTCGCGGCGTCACTTCCCTTGCCGTGCAGCGCGATCAGCGGACGCAAGGCCCCAGTCTGGCCGGGAGGCCGGGCGATGGCCCAGTTGGTGGTGATTCCTCCGCGCGCCGCCGAGGCGAACGAGCCCGTCGTCATCGTGGGTGCGGCTTGCGGCGGGGCGGCCTGCGTCGGTCGCGCACCCAACAGTGAACGCGCCCCCAGTGCGCCCGCGGTGCCCAGCATGGCCCCGGCGCGCAGTACCGCTCGTCGGCTCAACTCCGGCATGGCGGCCATCATGCCAGCGGGGCGCTGTTTGTCCGAAAAGGCGGAAACGCATGATGCTGCGCTACCTGGGCTGGCAGCATCTCTAGACGTGATGACAGCAGTGACGCCCAAGGGCGAGCGGCGGCGGTATGCGCTGATCAGCGCCGCCGCCGAGCTGCTGCGTGAGGGTGGGTTCGATGCCGTACGCCACCGCGCCGTGGCGCAGCGGGCCGGCCTGCCGCTGGCGTCGACGACCTATTACTTCTCGTCACTGGAAGACCTCATCGCCCACGCGGTGGAACACATCGGGATGTTGGAGGTCGCGCAACTGCGGGCGCGCATCACCGAGCTGTCCCGCCGCCGGCGCAGTGCCGAGACCACGGCGGACATCCTCGTGGAGCTGTTGGTGGGGTCGCAAGAGAACCCGGAGAGCGATCCGCAAGTAACCGAGCAGCTCATCTCCCGCTATGAGCGCTACATCGTGTGCTCTCGCCACCCGGCGCTGCGTGACATTCAGCGCCGGATCCTGCACCAACGGTCCGATGCGGTCGCCGAGGCAGTCGAACGCTCCGGACGGATCACGCGAGTCGAGATGGCCTATTCCCTGGTCTGCATGGTCGACGGCGCGGTGATGGCGGCGCTCGTCGATGACCTGCAGGGCCCGCGGGCGGCCGCCCGGGCCGCGGTCGTCGACGTCATCGATATGCTCGCTCCACTGGACCAGCGCGCAGTGTCGGCCTGAGAAGCCCACACGGTATGCTGCCTCGATCCCTTTGTCGCTCCTTAGCTACTGGCGGGTAATGAAGGGTTCGGAGGCGCTTGGAAATGCGCCGTAAGCGCCGGAAGACGGCGAAGAGATGCGAATGTGGAGAGCTACGTCATGAATATCGGTGTCCTATCCGAGGCGCAGCCCGGTGAGACGCGTGTGTCGGCGACGCCGACGACGGTTGCTGCACTGACCAAGCTCGGTTACGACGTCGTAGTGGATTCCGGTGCCGGAGAAGCATCGTCCTTCTCCGACGAGGCGTACACCGAGGCCGGCGCCACCATCGGCGATGCGCGCGCCGCCGACATCGTCTTCGGTGTGAACGCCCCCTCGACCGAGCAGCTGGACGGGATGAAGCCGGGCGCGACGCTGGTCAGCCTGTTGGCCCCGGCCCTGAACCCGGATCGGGTGGAAGATCTGGCCCGCCGGCCCATCACGGCGCTGTCGATGGACGCGGTTCCCCGGATCTCGCGGGCGCAGTCGCTGGACGTACTGAGCTCCATGGCCAACATTGCCGGCTACCGCGCCGTGATCGAGGCGGCCCACGTCTTCGGCCGGTTCTTCACCGGCCAGGTCACCGCCGCAGGCAAGGTGCCGCCGGCAAAGGTACTGGTCGTGGGCGCCGGGGTGGCGGGCTTGGCCGCGATCGGCGCCGCCGGCAGCCTTGGCGCAATCGTGCGGGCCACCGACCCGCGTCCCGAGGTGGCCGACCAGGTTCGCTCGCTCGGCGGGGAATACCTGTCAATCGAATCGACCGAGACCGAGGTATCGGCCACCGGCTACGCCAAGGAGATGAGCGACGACTACAAGGCCCGGGAGGCGCAGCTCTACGCCGACCAGTGCGCCGACGTCGACATCATCGTCACCACCGCGCTCATCCCGGGTAAGCCCGCGCCGCGGATCATCACCGCCGACATGGTGGCGTCGATGAAGCCGGGCAGCGTGATCGTCGACATGGCTGCGGCCAACGGCGGCAACGTCGAGGGCACCGTCAAGGACCAGGCCGTCGTCACCGACAACGGCGTGACGATCATCGGTTACACCGACCTGGCCGGCCGGCTGCCCGCGCAGGCGTCGCAGCTCTACGGCACCAACCTGGTCAACCTGATGAAGTTGATGACACCCGGCAAGGATGGCCAGCTGGTGCTGGACTTCGACGACGTGGTGCAGCGGTCGATGACCGTGGTGCGCGATGGCGAGTCGACGTGGCCCCCGCCGCCGGTGCAGGTCTCGGCCGCCCCGGCCAAGGTCGCCGAAGCTCCGGTGGTCGCGCAGACGAACAAGGAACCGATGTCGGCCGGGCGTCGGCTGGGCGTGGTGGTCTCTGCCGCCGCCGTGCTGTTCGCGCTGGTCGCGCTGGCGCCGGCGGCGCTGCAGGTGCACCTGACCGTCTTCGCGTTGGCGATCGTGATCGGCTACTACGTGATCGGCCATGTGCACCACGCGCTGCACACCCCGCTGATGTCGGTGACCAACGCGATCTCGGGAATCATCGTGGTGGGCGCGCTGCTGCAGATCGGCCACGGCGACCCGGCCATCACGAGTTTGGCCGCCGCGGCGATCCTGCTGGCCAGCATCAACATCTTCGGTGGTTTTGCGGTGACCCGCCGCATGCTCGCCATGTTCTCTCGCAGCTAGGCGCTGCGCACCCCGACTTGGAGTAGACCCCGCTTATGTTTTCAGTTGAGACCGCCGCCTCGGCGGCATACATCGTCGCGGCCTTGCTGTTCATCCTGGCCCTGGCCGGGCTGAGCAAGCACGAGACGTCCAAGGCCGGCAACAGCTTCGGCATCCTCGGGATGGCGGTGGCGCTGGCCGCGACGATCACCTTGGCGGTGCATCACGACATCAATCCGGTCGGCTTGGCGTTGCTGATCGGGGCCACCGTGGTCGGTGCGGCGATCGGGTTGTGGCGCGCCAAGGTCGTCGAGATGACCGGCATGCCCGAGCTGATCGCGCTGCTGCACTCGTTCGTCGGCCTGGCCGCCGTGCTGGTCGGCTGGAACGGCTACCTGCACGTCGAGAACAGCCCGTGCAGCGCCGACGCACGCGAACTGGCCGCCCAGGGGCTGTTCGGCATCCACTCGGCCGAGGTGTTCATCGGCGTGTTCATCGGTGCGGTGACGTTCACCGGCTCGATCGTGGCCAACCTCAAGCTCTCGGCGCGGATGAAGTCCAACCCGCTGATGCTGCCCGGCAAGAACTTCCTCAACATCGGCGCGCTGGTCGCATTCGTCGCTTTGACGGTGTGGTTCGTGTACGAGCCCAAGCTGTGGCTGCTGATCGTGGTGACCCTGCTGGCGCTGGCGCTGGGCTGGCACTTGGTGGCCTCGATCGGCGGCGGCGACATGCCGGTGGTCGTCTCGATGCTCAACAGCTACTCGGGCTGGGCCGCGGCCGCCTCGGGCTTCCTGCTCTCCAACGACCTGCTGATCATCACCGGCGCGCTGGTCGGATCCTCGGGTGCCTACCTGTCCTACATCATGTGCAAGGCGATGAACCGGTCCTTCATCTCGGTGATCGCCGGTGGCTTCGGGATCGAAGCCGGCCCCGCCGAGGACAAGGACTACGGCGAGCACCGTGAGATCACCGCCGAAGGGGTCGCCGAGCTGCTGGGCGGCGCCGACTCGGTGATCATCACCCCGGGCTACGGCATGGCCGTCGCGCAGGCCCAGTACGGCGTCGCCGAACTGACCCGCAAGCTGCGCGACCGCGGCGTCAACGTGCGCTTCGGCATCCACCCGGTCGCCGGCCGACTTCCCGGCCACATGAACGTGCTGCTGGCCGAGGCCAAGGTGCCCTACGACATCGTGCTGGAGATGGACGAGATCAACGACGACTTCGGCGACACGTCGGTGGTCCTGGTGATCGGCGCCAACGACACCGTCAACCCGGCCGCCGCCGAAGACCCGTCCAGCCCGATCGCGGGTATGCCGGTGCTGACCGTGTGGGACGCCGACAACGTGATCGTCTTCAAGCGCTCCATGGCTTCGGGCTACGCGGGCGTGCAGAACCCGCTGTTCTTCCGGCAGAACTCCGCGATGTTGTTCGGGGACGCCAAGGACCGGGTCGAAGACATCCTGCACGCGCTGTAAGGGCTCGTCATCGGCGCAGCCAGTGCCGCGGCGCCCGTACTCAGGGCGTTTGCGGCCGGGCGAAACCCAAGCGTTTGGCTTGGCCGGCCGGCTGCGACGGCTCGCGATGCAGGCCGTTCAACAACGCGAACAGCACCGGCTCGATCTCGTTGACCGCCTGGGCGGGATCGGCGGCGGCGGCGATGATGGGCCCCGTCTTGCTGAGCAGGGCGTACAGCAGTTCGGCGGTGACGCCGACCGGCACGGCCACGATCTGGCCGGTCTCGATCAGCTCGCCGAGCACCCCGCGCAGCAACGGAAGCGCCAGCTCCTCGTCGACGGTCTGCTTGCGGTCCCAACCCAATGCGCTGGCTGATTCCCGCAGCAACACCCGTGCGTCGTGATTGTGGACGTAGCAGCGCAGCACCGCGCTGATCGCCAACAGCGCCTGGTCCCACGGGCTGGCGTCGTCGGGCATGGACTCCAGGGCGCCCGGTAATACGGCCTGCATGACGTCGGCTTGGCTGAGCCTGAACACCTCGGCGAAGATCGCCTGCTTGTCGCGAAAGTGGTGGTAGACGGCACCCTTGCTGGAGTGCGAAGCCTGCGCGATCTCATCGACCGAGGTCGCTTCGAAGCCCTTGGCAACGAAAAGGGTCCGGGCGGCGTCGAGCACCGCGGTCCGCGTGAGCTCGGCGTGCATGTCCCGCCGGGTCGGCCTCCCGTTACTCATCGGCCAAAGCGTACTCACCGACCGACAGTCTGTGTCAGACTACGAGCCTGTCTGTTTTTCTCGACATGTGGAGTCGCCATGTTGACCGTTGGCCGCGCCAACGAGAGTAATGCCGCGTTTGCGCACGGCGAGTGGCCGCCGGCAGCTCGAATAGCGGTCGACGTTTTTCTGGAACTCATGCGTAACAAGCGAGTGCGCCCCTACGACATCGCCACCCGGTGCCGCACCCGATCCCTTACCCGGCACGTCCCCGTCGGGCCGCGGCGAGAGATCGTGCGCTCCTTCGACCTCGCGTCGCCCTTCTGGCCGCTCACCATCGACCCCTACGACGGCCTGCTGGCCGGCTACGGCATCGACCGAAACGGCGCGTGCATTCGCTACACCCAGAATCCCTACCCGCTGATCAGCCGGGCTGACGACGCGACAGTGCAGCGCGTGCAGTTCGCGCAGGGATGTCAGAACGTGATGCGCCGGGCCACCCGAACCAATCCCGCCTTCATCTGCGAACCGCTGCCCCCGTGGCGTGCCGTCCAGGTCGTCGGCGAGTACCTGATCGATGCCGCGATATCGCTGTCCGAGGGCCGAGGCCCGGTCATCGTGGAAGCCGTGCCCGCTGCCCAGGCCAGTCAGACTCCACCGGAGCGCACGACCGTAAGCTAGCTGCTCGTGAGCATTCCCAATGTGCTGGCCACCCGTTACGCCAGTACCGCCATGACAGACATCTGGTCGCCGCAGGCCAAGATCATTGCCGAGCGTCGGCTGTGGCTGGCGGTACTGCGCGCCCAGTCCGAGCTGGGTGTGCCGGTGCCCGCACAGGCGATCGCCGACTACGAGGCTGTCCTCGGTGACGTCGACCTGGCGTCGATCGCAGCCCGCGAGCGGGTGACCCGCCACGACGTCAAGGCCCGTATCGAGGAGTTCAACGCCCTCGCCGGTCACGAGCACGTCCACAAGGGCATGACCAGCCGGGACCTGACCGAGAACGTCGAGCAGCTGCAGATTCGCCAGTCCCTGCAACTGGTCCACGACCACGGGGTCGCGGTCGCGGCGCGCCTGGTCAGTCACGCCGCGGCCTACCGCGACCTGGTGATGGCCGGGCGCAGCCACAACGTCGCCGCGCAGGCCACCACGTTGGGTAAGCGATTCGCCTCGGCGGCCGAGGAGACCCTGCTCGCGCTGCGGCGGGTGCGTGAGTTGATCGACCGCTACCCGCTGCGCGGCATCAAGGGGCCGATGGGCACCGCGCAGGACATGCTGGATCTGTTCGACGGTGACACCGCCAAACTGAGCGAGCTGGAACGCCGAGTCGCCGAATTCCTCGGGTTCTCGGCGGTGCTGACCAGCGTCGGGCAGGTCTATCCCCGCTCGCTGGATCACGACGTGGTCTCCGCGCTGGTGCAACTGGGCGCCGGCCCGTCCTCGCTGGCGCAGACGATCCGACTGATGGCGGGCCACGAACTGGTCACCGAAGGATTCGCGCCCGGCCAGGTGGGCTCGTCGGCGATGCCGCACAAGATGAACACCCGCAGCTGCGAGCGGGTCAACGGGCTGCAGGTGGTGTTGCGCGGTTATGCCTCGATGGCTGCTGAACTGGCCGGCGCGCAGTGGAACGAGGGCGACGTCTTCTGCTCGGTGGTGCGCCGCGTCGCGCTGCCAGACGCCTTCTTCGCCGTCGACGGGCAGACCGAGACATTCTTGACCGTGCTCGACGAATTCGGGGCCTACCCGGCGGTGATCACCCGCGAGCTGGACCGCTACCTGCCGTTCCTGGCCACCACCAAGGTATTGATCGCCGCGGTGCGTGCCGGGGTGGGACGCGAAGCCGCGCACGAGGTGATCAAAGAGCACGCGGTGGCCGTCGCGCTGGCGATGCGCGAGCGGGGCGCCGAACCCGACCTGCTCGACCGGCTGGCCGCCGACGACCGGCTGCCACTGGACCGGGCCGCGCTGGATGCGGCCGTCGCCGACCGGCAGGCCTTCACCGGCGCGGCCGCCGACCAGGTTGATCGGGTGGCGGCCGAGGTGGCCGAACTCGTCGAGCGGTATCCGGGCGGGGCTGCCTATAGCCCGGGCGCGATCCTGTAACCGCCATGGAAGTCCAGGAACTCGCGAGCATCGACTTCACCGATCTGGACAACTTTGCCGACGGCTTCCCCCACGAGCTGTTCGCGCTGCACCGCCGCGTCGCCCCGGTGTACTGGCACGAACCCACCGCCCACACTCCCGACGGCGACGGCTTCTGGTCGGTTGCCACGCACGCCGAAACGCTTGAGGTGTTGCGCGATGCCGAGACCTATTCGTCGGTCACCGGCGGGGACCGGCCGTTCGGCGGCACCGTGCTGCAGGACCTGCCGATCGCCGGACAGCTGCTGAACATGATGGACGACCCGCGGCACGCGCAGGTCCGACGGCTGGTCAGCTCCGGACTGACTCCACGGATGATCCGCCGTGTCGAGACCGACCTGCGGCGCCGGGCGCGGGCTTTGCTCGACGCCGTCGAGCCCGGGGTTCCCTTCGACTTCCTGGTCGACATCGCCGCCGAGGTGCCGATGCAGATGATCTGCATCCTGTTAGGCGTTCCCGAGGCCGACCGGCATTGGCTGTTCGAGGCGATCGAGCCCAGTTTCGACTTTCGCGGCTCACGCAAGGCGGTGGTGTCGCGGCTGTCCATCGAGGATGCCGGCAACCGGGTCTACACCTTCGGACGGGAGTTGATCGCGGCCAAGCGCGCCGAGCCCGCCGACGACATGCTCTCGGTGGTGGCCAACTCGACCGACCCTGAGCTCAGCGATCTCGAGGTGTATCTGTTCTTCCAGTTACTGTTCAGTGCCGGCGCCGAGACCACCCGCAACGCCATTGCCGGCGGGCTGCTGGCGCTATCGCAGTACCCAGACCAA
The DNA here is from genome assembly GCF_022374935.2 of Mycolicibacter virginiensis. NCBI lineage: Bacteria > Bacillati > Actinomycetota > Actinomycetes > Mycobacteriales > Mycobacteriaceae > Mycobacterium > Mycobacterium virginiense. The sequence goes on along the minus strand of NZ_CP092430.2, from coordinate 4,150,700 downwards.
TATCGTTTGCTGCGTAGCGATTTCGATCTGCTGCCGACCGCCATCGAAGAGATCCTGCGCTGGACGTCACCGGCGCCGTCGAAGCGGCGCACCGCAACCCGGCGCGCAGTGCTCGGCGGGCAGACCATCGACGCCGGTCAGAAGGTGCTGGTGTGGGAGGGCTCAGCCAACCGTGACGCAGCGGTCTTCGACCGGGCCGAACAGTTCGACATCACCCGTAAACCCAACCCACACATCGGGTTCGGTCACGGCGCCCACTTCTGCCTGGGTGCCCACCTGGCCCGGCTGGAACTGCGGGTGCTCTACGAGGAGCTGCTGGGCCGGTTCGGTGAATTGGCGGTGGTGGCACCGGTGGAGTGGACCCGCAGCAACCGGCACACCGGGATGCGGCACATGATGGTGGAACTGCGGCCCTGATCTGCTGATCGCCTGCGATTTCGGCGCGGTTTCTCCCGCTCAGCGGGCAGTAGCGCGCCGAATCGCCCACTGAATCTCGGCAATGACACGGTGCGGGGCAGTGGCTAAGTCCAGCCAGGTAAACCGGAGCACCGTCCAACCGCGCAACACGATCTGGTTCTGCCGCACCCGGTCACCTTCGAATTCATCCGGGCCGCTGTGATAAGCCCAGCCGTCGACTTCGATCGCAACTGCGATATCGGGAAAGGCAACGTCGATCTTGTAGCTGCCCAGTCGATAGTTCGCCACCCATCCCGTGATGCCGGCATCGCGCAACAGCTGGACCAGTATTCGCTCGGCCTGTGAACGGGCGCCGCTCTGCGCTGCCTGCAGCATCCGCCGGGCCGCAGGGGATCCCTGCCGGCCTGCGTTTCGCAGCTGGGCCCGCCACAGCCGGGGTAGTTCGGTGTGACGCTGCAGGGCGGTATCCATCACCTTGGGGCCCCCTCCACGACGGGCAGCGGCTTCGACTGTCGTCAGGTCCAGTCCGGTGACCAACAGCCCCCTGCGCTCGACCACATCCGCGGGAAAGAGGTCCCGGCGCCGGAGCCGGGTGCCTCGATGAGCCCGCCCATGGGAATTCCGAGGCACCGTGACCTCGACCAAATTCGGTGAGGTGGTGGTCAGCTGGTGCCACCAGGCCGCGGCCAAACCGCTGGCGACGGCATTGGGCCCATAGCTCCACACCGCTGCTCGAATGCGTGCGGCGGTGGTGAAGGGACGATCGTCGGCGAAGTACACACCAGGCCCGCAGCGCCGCCAGCGTCCGGATTGGAGTCGGCGGCCGATGGCGGAGCTGGAGAGGCCGCATTCCAAAGCCTGCGAGCGGGTGATCACCCCGTCATGACGCCGTAGATAGTGGTCCATACCAGGTCGGACGTAGCCTGACCCGTCCGCGGTTCCCTGCGATTTCGGCGCGATTTCTCCCGCTCAGCGGGCCAGACCGCGCCGAGATCGCCGGGCCAGGCCCGCGGAGTGCAGTTCCAGGGCGGCCAGGCCGCCGATCACCGCGGGGTCTGCGTGTCGCCATGCCCCAACAGGATCGGGACTGACCGCGGTCAGCTTGCCTAGTGGTCGGTTGGTCAGCGCCCGCAGTGCCAGCAGCTGCTCACCGGCCGGGGTGGCGGCCAGCGTGAGCACCGCCCGCTTGCGCAGGAAGAACCGCAGCCGCAGCGCGGCCCAGGGCATCGCCACCGCCAGAATCGGCGGGGCCGCGACCGCGACCGCCAGGAGGTAGGCCAGCCAGCCGGCGGTGGTGTCGAGGTTGTGGCCGGCACCGGCGATGTCGACCGCAGCGTGCCCGGCCGCGGTGAGTGGCTTGCTCACCGCGTCGCCGACTAGCGGGATACGGTCCGCGCTCTTGCCGGCCGAGGCCAGGCTGTCGGCCACACCGTTGGCGCCGCGCTCGAACTGCCGGCCGACACCGGCGATGGTGGTGACCGCGCCGTGGACGGCGAGCGCGACCAGTACCCACAGCGAGGTCCAGGCCGCGACGACGAGGTCGCTGAACAGCTGGGCCAGTAGGCGGCCGGGGGAGGTGGCGTAGGGCAGCAACCGGGAGGTCATCATCCGATCCCAACACACCCGGCGGCGTGCTGCGCCCGGCTTCGCCGGTCTTGCGGTCCCCGCTGTGTTGATGGCGGTGACCCGCTGCGCCCGGCTTCGCCGGTCTTGCGGTCCCCGCTAGGCTGACGCAATGTCGCGACCCGCGCTCTCCGATTACCAGCACCTGGCCAGCGGCAAAGTCCGCGAACTCTACCGGATCGATGAGCAGCATCTGCTGTTCGTCGCTACCGACCGGATCTCGGCGTTCGACTACATCCTCGACAGCGAGATCCCGGACAAGGGCCGCATCCTGACCGCGATGAGTGTCTTCTTCTTCGACCTCGTCGACGCCCCCAATCACCTGGCCGGGCCGCCCGACGACCCGCGCATCCCCGACGAGGTGCTCGGCCGCGCGCTGGTCGTGCGCCAGCTGAAGATGATGCCGGTGGAGTGTGTGGCCCGCGGCTACCTGACCGGCTCGGGCCTGCTGGACTACCAGAGCAATGGCGCCGTGTGCGGTATCTCCTTGCCGCCCGGATTGGTGGAAGCCAGCAAATTCCTCAATCCGCTGTTCACCCCGGCGACCAAGGCCGACATCGGTGAGCATGACGAGAACATCTCGTTCGCGCAGGTGATCGACCTGGTGGGGCCGGTACGCGCTGGCCAGCTGCGCGACCGCACCCTGGCGACCTATGTGCAGGCAGCCGACCACGCGCTGACCAAGGGAATCATCATCGCCGACACCAAGTTCGAGTTCGGCATCGACGAACACGACAACCTGGTGCTGGCCGACGAGGTCTTCACGCCCGACTCGTCGCGGTACTGGCCGGCCGACCACTATCGCGCCGGGGTCGTGCAGCAGAGCTTCGACAAGCAGTTCGTCCGCAACTGGCTCACCGGCCCGGAATCCGGTTGGGACCGCTCTGGAGACCAACCGCCCCCGGCGCTACCGGACGACATCATCGCCGCGACTCGAGCCCGCTACGTCGAGGCCTACGAACGTATTTCAGGTCTTTCGTTCGACGACTGGGTCGGCCCCGGAGCATGACCGACGTGTCGCAGACCCTTCCGGGACCGCCCTCGGCCAAGCGCGTCGACAGCACCCGCACTCACCACGGGGACGTCTTCGTCGACTCCTATGAGTGGCTGCGCGACAAGTCTGATCCCGCCGTCATCGCCCACCTCGAAGCCGAGAACGCTTACACCGACGCCGCCACGGCGCACCTGGAACCCTTGCGACAGGCCATTTTCGACGAGATCAAGGCCCGCACCAAGGAGACCGACCTGTCGGTGCCCGCCCGTCGCGGCGACTGGTGGTACTACGCGCGCACCTTCGAAGGAAAGCAGTACGGCGTGCACTGCCGCTGTCCGATCAGCAGCCCCGATGACTGGGATCCGCCCCAGCTCGACGAGGCCACCGAGATCCCCGGCGAACAGGTGCTGCTCGACCAGAACGCCGAGGCCGAAGGGCACGACTTCTTCGCGCTCGGCGCCGCCAGCGTCAGCCCGGACAGTCACCTCCTGGCCTACTCCGTCGACGTCGTCGGCGACGAGCGGTACACGCTGCGGTTCAAGGATCTTCGTAGCGGTGAGCTGCTTCCCGACGAGATCGCCGGGATCGGCGCCGGGGTGACCTGGGCGACCGACAACCAGACTGTCTACTACACGACCGTCGACGAGGCCTGGCGCCCGGATACCGTGTGGCGCCACCGAATCGGGGCTTCCGCAGGGTCTTCCGAGCAGGTCTACCACGAGGACGACGAACGATTCTGGTTGTCGGTGGGACGCACCCGCAGCGACGCCTACGTGTTGATCGCGGCCGGTTCGTCGATCACCACCGAGGTGCGCTACGCCGACGCGGCCGACTCGCACGCCGAGTTCACCGTGGTGCTGCCTCGGCGCGAAGGCGTCGAGTACGCCGTAGAGCACGCGATTATCGGCGGCCAGGACCAATTCCTGATGCTGCACAACGACGGAGCGGTCAACTTCACGCTGGTCCAGGCGCCGGTGAACGATCCAACGGCGCAGCAGACCCTGATCGCCGGACGCGACGACGTTCGGCTCGATGCGGTAGACGCCTTCGCCCACCACCTGGTGGTCGGGTACCGAGCCGAGGGCCTGCCCCGCATTCAACTGTGGCCGATCGGCGCGGACGGTGATCTCCAACCGCCGCAGGAGATCACCTTCGACACCGAGCTGACGTCGTCGGGTCTGGCCACCAATCCGAACTGGGACGCCCCGAAACTGCGGGTCGGTGCGACGTCCTTCATCACCCCGGTGCGGGTTTACGACATCGACCTTGCGACCGGGGAACGCACCCTGCTGCGCGAACAACCGGTGCTGGGCGAATACCACAGCACCGACTACGTTGAATACCGCGACTGGGCCTACGCCGAGGACGGCACCCGGATCCCCGTGTCGGTCGTGCACCGGGCCGGTATCGAACTCCCAGCTCCCACACTGCTTTACGGCTACGGGGCCTATGAGGCGTGCGAGGATCCGCAGTTCTCGATCGCTCGGTTGTCGCTGCTGGACCGGGGCATGGTGTTCGCCGTAGCCCACGTTCGCGGCGGCGGTGAGATGGGCCGGCTGTGGTACGAGCGCGGCAAGCTGCTGGAGAAGAAGAACAGCTTCACCGACTTCGTCGCTGTGGGCCGTCACCTGATCGATGCGGGGGTCTGCCGGCCCGGGCATCTGGTGGCGATGGGCGGCAGCGCCGGCGGCCTGCTGATGGGGGCGGTGACCAACCTGGCGCCGGACCTGTTCGCCGGCGTGGTGGCGCAGGTGCCGTTCGTCGACCCGCTGACCACCATCTTGGACCCGTCGCTGCCGTTGACCGTCATCGAATGGGACGAGTGGGGAAACCCGTTGGACGACAAGGACGTCTACTTCTACATGAAGTCCTACTCGCCGTACGAGAACATCGCCCGCCGGGAATATCCGCCGATCCTGGCGATGACCTCGCTGAATGACACTCGGGTGTACTACGTCGAGCCGGCGAAGTGGGTCGCGGCGCTGCGGCACACCAAGACCGACGCCAACCCGGTGTTGCTGAAAACCGAGATGAACGCCGGCCACGGCGGGATCTCCGGGCGCTATGAACGCTGGAAAGAGATCGCCTTCTCCTACGCCTGGCTGCTGGCGGTTGTCGGCTGCGGGTAACGTCGCGGCCATGAGCCTCGCCGAAATCCCGCTGACCACCCTTGACGGCCGTTCCACCTCGCTGGCCGATTACGCCGACCGCGCGGTGCTCGTGGTCAACGTCGCGTCCAAATGCGGACTCACCCCGCAGTACGGCGCGCTGGAGCAGCTCGCGCAGGACTACGGCGATCGCGGCCTGACCGTGCTGGGCGTGCCCTGCAACCAGTTCATGGGCCAGGAGCCCGGAACAGCCGAAGAGATCCAGACCTTCTGCTCGACCACCTATGGGGTGACGTTTCCGTTGCTGGCCAAGACCGACGTCAACGGTGCGGACCGCCACCCGCTGTATGCCGAGCTGACCAAGGCCGCCGACGCCGAGGGCGCCGCCGGTGACGTGCAGTGGAATTTCGAGAAGTTCCTGCTCGCCCCGGGGGCCACCGTGGTCAACCGCTTCCGGCCCACCACGGCGCCGGACGCGCCCGAGGTGATCGCCGCCATCGAAGCCGTCCTGCCTGGCTGATGCATACCCGCTCGGAACGCTTCCCCAGCGTGCGGGCGGCGGCGCTGGCCTACCGGTTCCGGGAGAGCCTGTTCGCGCTGCCGTTGGTGATCGTGTTCGGCGGGATGGCGCTCGCCGTCATCACCCGGGTGGCGGATCGCAACATCGGCCCGTCGCCGCGCTTCCTGCTGAAGATGGACAGCGGCGTGGCCACCACGCTGCTGTCCACCATCGCCGGCGCGACCATCACCACTGCGGGAGTCATCTTCTCGCTGACCATCGTCAGTCTGCAGCTGGCGAGTTCGCAGCTCTCACCCCGCGTGATGCGGTGGTTCATCCGGGACCGGCTCAGCCAGGTTGTGATCGGCCTGCTGGTCGCGACGTTCGTGTACTGCGTGCTGAGCCTGCCGGATCTCGATGGATCGTCGCCGGTGCCCGCGCCGCCGTTGACGGTGACGGTCGCGGTCGTGCTGACGATCGCCACCGTCATCACGATCATCGCGCACGTCGATCACCTGGCCCACCGCCTGGAGGTCGGACAGGTGGTGCGCGAGATCGCGGCCGAGGGCTCGATGGTGATCGACGCCGTCGCGGCCGCCGCCGCCCACGAGCAACCGGCCCACGAAGCCGACATGGATGTTCCTCCGGACGCGTTGCGGCTGACCTCACCCGGCAACGGCTGGGTCAGCCAAGTCGACCCCCAGCGGCTGTTGGCTGCCATCCCGGCCGGCACCACAATCCGGTTGGACACCCGCGTGGGTGCCTACATCCACCTGGGCCAGCCGCTGGTCACCATTTGGCCGGTGCCGGCCAATCCGGATCGGGTGCGGGACAAGCTGTCCCGGGCCGTCGTCGTCAGTGACAGCCGCACCATGCAGGAAGACGTCGACTTCGCCTTCCGGCAGCTGGTCGATATCGGGCTGCGTGCGCTCAGCTCGGCGATCAACGACCCGACCACCGCGGTGGAGGCGACGCTGCGGGTGGGCAGCCTGCTGCGCCGGGTGCTGACAGTACAACCGCGGCCGCGGGCGGTGGCCGGGCCGGACGGGCGAATACTGTTGCGGCCCTGGGATCTCGATCCCAAGGAGTACATCGGGCACGGTTTCGACCAACTTCGCCAGGTTGCGCCCAGTCAGCCCATGGTGGCGGCGGCGATCCTGCGGGTGTTGCGGATGCTGGTTGCGCACGTCAAGGAATACGGCCGCCCGGAGCACCTGCCCGCCCTGCGCGAACAGACCGACCTGCTTCTGGAATCGCTGGAGATGGCGCCGGATCTGCACCCCCGTGATCTCGCCCGGCTCAAGGCGATCGCCGCCGACACCACCGATCCGGCCGACCACAGCCGCCGGCGGGCGATTCCGTAGTGCTATCTGACGTCCTCCTCGATGTCACCGGCTGGACACCTGCGCTGGTCACACTGGTGTCGTGACCGGACAACTGATCGTCTCCGTCTCCGGGATCGGGGCGCACACCCAGGCCGACGCCGAGGCCTTCTGTGCGCAACTGGATGCCCGGGGCGTCGACGTGTCGCTGCTGGTGGCCCCGCGATTGGGTGGCGGCTACCGGCTCGACCGCGACCCCGGCACCGTCGAGTGGCTGACCCAGCGGCGTGCCGACGGTGCGGCGATCGTGCTGCACGGCTTCGACGAGGCCGCCACCAAGAAGCGCCGCGGCGAGTTCGCCACGCTGCCCGCCCACGAGGCCAATCTGCGGCTGCTTGGCGCCGACCGCGTCCTGGAGCACTTGGGCCTGCGCACCCGGCTGTTCGCCGCGCCTGGCTGGACCGTGTCGCCAGGCACCGTTAGGGCATTGCCGCGCAATGGTTTCCGGCTTCTGGCCGGTTTGCACGGCATCACCGACCTGGTACTGGACCACACCGTGCGGGCCCGGGTGCTCGGCGTCGGCGCGGGATTTCTCAGCGCGCCCTGGTGGTGCCGGATGGTGGTGGCCAGCAGCGAGCGCATCGCCCGTCGCGGCGGGGTGGTGCGGCTGTCGGTAGGTGCGCGGCAGCTGGCAAAGCCGGGCGTGACGGCGGCCATGCTGGAGGCGGTGGACACCGCGCTGGGCCACGGTTGCCGGCCGGAGCGCTACGGCTGGCCGCTGGCGCCGGTCGATGTGACCTCGGAGCTGAGCGCCTGAGTCGTTACCCTGGGACGCCATGAGCGGTAAGACGGACGCTGACGCGATCGTCGTCGGGGCGGGTCTCGCGGGCCTGGTGGCGGCCTGCGAACTGGTGGAACGTGGTCAGCGTGTCCTGATCGTCGACCAGGAGAACAGCGCGAACCTGGGCGGACAGGCGTTCTGGTCGTTCGGCGGCCTGTTCTTCGTCGACAGCCCCGAGCAGCGCAGGCTTGGGGTCCGCGACAGCCACGAACTGGCGCTACAGGATTGGCTGGGCACCGCCGGCTTCGACCGGGAGTGCGACCACTGGCCGCGGCAATGGGCACACGCCTACGTGGACTTCGCCTCGGGTGAGAAGCGCAGCTGGCTGCGGGCCCGCGGGCTGAAAGTCTTTCCGCTGGTGGGCTGGGCCGAACGTGGCGGTTACGGCGCCACCGGGCCCGGCAATTCGGTGCCCCGCTTCCACATCACCTGGGGAACCGGACCGGCGTTGGTGGAGATCTTCGCGGGCCGGCTGCGGGGCCGTTCAAAGGTCCGGTTCGCCTTCCGGCATCAGGTCGACGAGCTGATCGTCGAGGGTGGCCGGGTGACCGGGGTTCGGGGCAGTGTGCTGGAACCCTCGGCCGCCGAACGTGGCGTGGCGTCATCGCGGAACACCGTGGGACAGTTCGAGTTCCGTGCTCCGGCGGTGCTGGTCACCAGTGGCGGCATCGGCGGCAACCTCGAGCTGGTGAAACAGAACTGGCCGGAGCGGATGGGCCGGGTGCCCGCGCAACTGTTGGCCGGGGTGCCCGCCCATGTCGACGGCCGGATGATCGGCATCACCGAGGCAGCCGGTGGCCGGGTGATAAATCGGGACCGGATGTGGCACTACACCGAGGGCATCACCAACTACGACCCGATCTGGCCGGGCCACGGCATCCGCATCATCCCCGGCCCGTCACCGCTGTGGCTCGACGCCGCCGGCGTGCGGCTGCCCGGGCCGCTGTATCCGGGATTCGACACCCTAGGCACGCTGGAACACATCGCGCGCTCCGGTCAGGACTACACCTGGTTCGTGCTCAACCGGCGGATCATCGAGAAGGAATTCGCGCTCTCGGGCCAAGAGCAGAATCCCGACCTGACCAGCCGTAGCCTGCGTCAGCTGGCCGCCTCACGAGCCCGGTCCGGGCCGCCCCCGCCGGTGCAGGCGTTCATCGACCGCGGGGTGGATTTCGTGCACGCCTCGTCGCTGCGTGACCTGGTCGCCGCGATGAACGACCTGCCCGACGTGGTGCCGTTGGACTACGCGACGGTCGAGGCCGAGGTCACCGCGCGCGATCGCGAAGTGGCGAACCGATTCAGCAAGGACGGCCAGATCACCGCGATCCGCGGCGCCCGGTCCTACCTGGGTGACCGGATCGGCCGGGTGGTTGCCCCGCACCGGCTGACCGAGCCGTCCGCCGGCCCGCTGATCGCGGTCAAGCTGCACATCCTGACCCGGAAGACATTGGGCGGCTTGGAAACCGACTTGGACTCCCGGGTGCTGGGTGCGGACGGCAAGCCGATCGACGGGCTGTACGCGGCCGGCGAGGTGGCCGGCTTCGGCGGCGGCGGTCTGCACGGCTACCGGGCGCTGGAGGGCACCTTCCTGGGCGGGTGCATCTTCTCCGGTCGGGCCGCCGGCCGGGGCGCCGCCAGCGATATCGCCTGAGGCGGGTCCTTCCCGGCGAGCAGACGTGAAAGCCCCTAAAACGCCCCGAAAATGGGGGCTTTCACTGGGGGCACCTCCCGCTTGCGGGGGACTGCTCGGCGGTCAAAACGTGACGGCGCTCTCCTCGGGCAGCACCTGGAAGTCGGCGCGGCCCATCTCGGCCAGCCGGCCGTGATAGATCCCGCGGGCGTCGGTGGCGATGATGCCCTGGTGGATCGGCACCGCGGCCCGCGGCGCCACCGCGCGCAGGTAGTCGACGGCCTCGGAGATCTTCATCCACGGCGCCGCCGCCGGGGTAGCCAGCACGTCCACCGGTTCGCCGGGTACGAACAGCGCGTCGCCGGGATGCATCAGCCGGGCCGGATGCGCGTCATCGCCGATCAGGTAGGAGATGTTGTCGATCATCGGCAGCTCCGGATGGATCACCGCATGCTGCCCGCCCACCCCGCGCACCCGCAGCGGCCCGACGTCGAAGGCATCCCCGACGTGCACCGCCCGCCAGGGCGGCCCCAGCTGGGCGGCGGTCTGCGGATCGGCGTAGAGCACTGCACCCGGGTTGGCGTCGATCAGGGCCGGCAGCCGCGCTACGTCGGCGTGATCGGGGTGCTGATGAGTGACCAGAATGGCCGCCAGACCGGTGATGCCCTCGAAGCCGTGCGAGAAGTTGCCGGGGTCGAACAGCACCGTGGTCCCGCCGAAATCGGCGAGCAGGCAGGAATGGCCGAAGTGGGTCAGTTGCATACCTAAAGATTGTGCTCTCCGGCGCCGCCGACGGGCATCGGTATTGTTGACCCGACCGATTCCCCCGTCGACAGTAGGGAGCACCCGTGGCCCGGGTGGTTGTGCACGTGATGCCCAAAGCCGAGATCCTTGACCCGCAGGGACAGGCGATCGTCGGAGCGCTTTCTCGGCTCGGACACGCCGGAGTGTCGGATGTGCGGCAGGGCAAGCGCTTCGAGCTCGAAGTCGACGATTCGATCGACGACGCCGCACTGGCCGAGATCGCCGAATCGCTGCTGGCCAACACGGTGATCGAGGACTTCACCGTCAGCCGGGAGACCTCGTGAGCGCCCGGATCGGCGTCATCACCTTCCCCGGCACGCTCGACGACGTCGACGCCGCCCGCGCGGTCCGGTTCGTCGGTGCCGAGCCCGTCAGCCTCTGGCACGCCGACGCCGACCTCAAGGGCGTCGACGCTGTGGTGGTGCCCGGCGGCTTCTCCTACGGCGACTACCTGCGCTGCGGGGCCATCGCCCGGTTCGCCCCGGTGATGGGCGAGGTCATCAAGGCCGCCGGCCAAGGCATGCCGGTGCTGGGCATCTGCAACGGCTTCCAGGTGCTGTGCGAGGCCGGTCTGCTTCCCGGAGCGCTGACCCGCAACGTCGGCCTGCATTTCGTCTGTCGCGACGTCTGGCTGCGGGTGACCTCCACCTCGACGGCCTGGACCTCCCGGTTCGACGCCGACGCCGATCTGCTGGTGCCGCTGAAGTCCGGTGAGGGCCGCTACGTGGCCTCCGAAGCGGTGCTCGACGAGCTCGAAGGCGAAGGCCGGGTGGTGTTCCGCTACCTCGACAACATCAACGGCTCGCTGCGCAACATCGCCGGGGTCAGCTCGGCCAACGGCCGGGTGGTCGGGCTGATGCCGCACCCCGAGCACGCTATCGAGGCCCTGACCGGGCCCAGCGATGACGGGCTGGGATTGTTCTACTCCGCCCTGGACGCGGTGCTGTCGGTCTGACGGGCTCGGCCCCTCAGACCGTCTAGCGTCAACAGGTCAGCGCGACCGCGGCCTCGGCGGTGTAGCACAGGAAAGTCAGCGTCTCCTGCAGGTAGAGCTGCACGTTCTCGGCATCGTGCGACAGGTAGCCGATCGACACGTCGGTGCCCAGCCGCAGGTCGAAATCGCCGCCCCGCGTAGTCAGCACAAACGCACCGTCGATCGCCGGCGCCCAGATGATGTCGCCGGTGACCAGCCGGCGCAGGTGCTCCAGGATCGGATAGCCGTGATCGGAGGTCTCGGCGACCTTGGTGTAGGCGTCGGCGGACAACAGCACCGAGTACGGGCCGTCCACCCCGGCCAGACGCAGCGCCGACAGTGCCTGGCTGATCACGTCGGGGATGCCGCGTGGGTCCTCCGGCAGCGTCAGCTCCGGGTTCGAGCTCGCGCTGCGGATGCCCTCCACCGCGGCGCCCGGGTATCCACCGAAGATGATGCGGTCCTCGGCAAACGCCAGTTTCTTGGCCGCGGCCTTCACCGGGTCCCAGTCGGGATCTTGCGAGCCCCGCTCGACATCGTCGATCTCTTCCCGTGACAGGGTGAACGGAACCCGCAGGCGCACCAGTGGTTTGCTGTCGCGCAGATGCGCTTCGACGCCGTCGGCCGGGGCGCTGATACCGGTCAGCCGACCGGTGCCCACCGCGGCCGCCGTCGGGCCGGCCGGCTCGCTGACGTCGACCACCCGGCGCCCGGCGATGTGCCGCTTGAAGGTCCGGGTCGCCTCCTGCTCGATGTCGGCCCAGGCCGCTTCGGTGACCGGGGCCAGATCGCGATACAGGTTGTTCATTGCGAGGTTCCTTTCAGGCTGCCGATGTTCAGTGAGCCGTGAACGCCGGTGGTCTCGACGGGCTCGGAGGGGGTGGGTGCCGCGGCTCCCGGGAGCGGCGGTGGATCGTCGAGGAAGTCGGCGGTGGGGGTGAAGAACAGTCCGCCGGTGACCGCGGTGGAGAAGTCCAGGATGCGGTCGGTGTTGCCCGGCGGGTCGCCGAGGAACATGTTGCGCAGCATCTGCTCGGTGACCTGGGGCGTCCGCGAGTAGGCGATGTAGTAGGTGCCGGACTCGCCGGAGCCCACCGAGCCGAACGGCATGTTGTGCCGCACGATGTCCAGCTCGTTGCCGTCTTCGTCGGTGATGACATTGAGCGCGATGTGCGAGTTGGCCGGTTTCACCGCGTCGTCGAACTCGATGTCGTCGGCCTTGGTGCGGCCGATCACACGTTCTTGCTCGGTGACCGGCAGCGCCTCCCAGGCGGCCATGTCGTGCAGGTACTTCTGGATGTGCACATAAGAGCCACCGGCAAAGTCGGGATCGGAGTCACCGACCGCGGTGGCCGCCACCGCTTCATCGTCGACCGGGTTCTCGGTGCCGTCGACGAACCCGAGCAGGTCGCGATTGTCGAAGAACCGGAAGCCATGCACCTCGTCGACCACGGTGATCGCACCGGCCATCGCCTTGACGATCCGCCCCGCCAGCTCGAAGCACACGTCCAGGGTCTCGCCCTTGACGTGAAACAGCAGATCCCCGGGCGTGGCCGGGGCGGTGTGGCGGGGACCGGTCAGCTCGACGAACGGATGCAGCTCGGCCGGCCGGGGCCCGGCGAACAGCCGGTCCCACGCATCCGAGCCGATCGAGGTCACCACCGACAGCCGCTTGGACGGGTCGCGAAAGCCGATCGCCCGGGCGAAACCCGCCAGGTCGGGCAACGCGTCGTGGACCACCTGCTCGCCGCCGTCGTTGATGGTGGCCACCAGAAAAATGGCCGCACAGGTCAGGGGAGCGGTGACTGGCTGAACGGACGGCACGCTATCGACCCTAACGCCCCCATCGGCGTCCGGATGCGAAAGACTTAACCCCATGGCGGCCACCGCAACCGGATTATGCGAGTTCATCGACGCCTCACCGTCGCCGTTTCACGCCTGCGCCACGGTCGCCGAACGGCTGCGTGCCGCCGGCTACACCGAGGTCGCCGAAACCGACCGGTGGCCGCAGGCGCCGGGACGGTATTTCACCGTCCGGGCCGGTTCGCTGATTGCGTGGAATAGTCCGGAGCACGGCGGCCACACCCCGTTCCGGATCATCGGCGCGCACACCGACAGCCCGAACCTGCGGGTCAAGCAGCACCCCGCCCGCGAGGTCGCCGGCTGGCAGATGGTGGCCCTGGCGCCCTACGGCGGCGCTTGGCTGAACTCCTGGCTGGATCGCGACCTGGGGATCAGCGGCCGGCTCTCGGTGCGCAGCGGTGCCGAAAGCTCCGGCATCAGCCACCACTTGGTCCGTATCGACGAGCCCATCCTGCGGGTGCCGCAGCTGGCCATCCACCTGGCCGACGACCGCGCCGCGGTCAAGCTGGATCCGCAGCGCCACGTCAACGCGGTCTGGGGAGACGGCCGGTCCCCGGACTTCCTCGGCTACGTGGCCGACCGTGCCGGCGTGGAACCGCGCGACGTGCTGGGTTTCGACCTGATGACCCACGACCTGGCGCCGTCGGCGGTGACCGGGCTGGGCCGGGAATTCGTCAGCGCGCCGCGGCTGGACAACCAGGCCAGTTGCTACGCCGGCCTCGAGGCTCTGATTGCCGCGAAGCCCGGCCGCTACCTGCCGGTGCTGGTGCTGTTCGACCACGAGGAGGTCGGGTCGACGTCGGATCACGGCGCCCAGTCCGATCTGCTGTTGACCATCCTGGAGCGGATCACGCTGGCCGCCGGCGGTGACCGGGAGGACTTCCTGCGCCGGCTGACCGGCTCCACGCTGGCCTCGGCGGACATGGCGCACGCCACCCACCCGAACTACCCGGACCGTCACGAACCGGGCCATCAGATCGCGGTCAACGCCGGCCCGGTGCTCAAGGTGCAGCCCAACCTGCGCTACGCCACCGACGGCCGCACCGCCGCGACCTTCGCATTGGCCTGTGAGGCGGCCGGGGTGGCGCTGCAGCGCTACGAGCATCGGGCCGACCTGCCCTGCGGATCGACCATCGGCCCGATGAGCGCCGCACGCACCGGGATCCCCACCGTTGACGTGGGCGCTCCGCAGCTGGCCATGCATTCGGCACGGGAATTGATGGGCGCGCGCGACGTGACCTCCTACGCGGCGGCCCTGGCGGCGTTCCTGGCGCCGGACTGAGCCGAAATCGGTGCCATAGACTGTGCCCGTGACGCCCCCGACCACGCTGGACACCGTCGAACACGCCGCTGCAACGCCCGAGCACCCGCAACCGTTCGCCGAGTTGGGTCTCAAGGACGACGAGTATCAGCGCATCCGCGACATCCTGGGCCGCCGCCCCACCGACGCCGAGCTGGCCATGTACTCGGTGATGTGGAGCGAGCACTGCTCCTACAAGTCCTCCAAGGTGCACCTGCGCTACTTCGGGGAGACCACCACCGACGAGATGCGCAAAGCCATGCTGGCCGGCATCGGCGAGAACGCCGGCGTCGTCGACATCGGTGACGGCTGGGCGGTCACCTTCAAGGTGGAGTCGCACAATCACCCGTCCTATGTCGAGCCGTACCAGGGCGCGGCCACCGGGGTGGGCGGCATCGTGCGCGACATCATGGCGATGGGCGCGCGCCCGGTCGCGGTGATGGACCAGCTGCGTTTCGGCGCCGCCGACGCCCCTGACACCCGCCGGGTGCTCGACGGGGTGGTGCGCGGCATCGGCGGCTACGGCAACTCGCTGGGGCTGCCCAACATCGGCGGCGAAACCATCTTCGACCCCTGCTACGCCGGCAACCCGTTGGTCAACGCGCTGTGTGTCGGTGTGCTGAAGAAAGAAGACCTGCACTTGGCGTTCGCCTCCGGTGCCGGCAACAAGATCATCCTGTTCGGGGCGCGCACCGGCCTGGACGGCATCGGTGGCGTGTCGGTGCTGGCATCGGACACCTTCGGCGGTGACGAGAGTGGTGCCGGCCGAAAGAAACTTCCGTCGGTTCAGGTCGGCGACCCGTTCACCGAGAAGGTGCTCATTGAGTGCTGCCTGGAGCTCTACGCCGCCAAGCTGGTGGTCGGCATCCAGGATCTCGGCGGTGCCGGACTGTCGTGTGCCACTTCTGAGTTGGCGTCTGCCGGCGATGGCGGCATGGCGATTCAGCTGGACAAGGTGCCGCTGCGCGCGGCGAACATGACCCCGGCCGAGGTGCTGTCCAGCGAGTCGCAGGAACGCATGTGCGCTGTGGTCGCCCCGGAGAACGTGGACGCTTTCATGGCGGTCTGCGCCAAGTGGGACGTGCTCGCCACCGTGATCGGTGAGGTGACCGACGGCGACCGGCTGCAGATCACCTGGCACGGCGAGACCGTCGTCGACGTGCCGCCGCGCACCGTGGCCCACGAAGGCCCGATCTATCAGCGCCCGGTCGCGCGCCCCGACACCCAGGACGCGCTGAACGCGGACCGCTCGGACAAGCTGCCGCGGCCGGCCACCGGGGAGGAGCTGCGCGCGACTCTGCTTGCGCTGCTGGGCAGCCCGCACCTGTGCAGCCGGGCGTTCATCACCGAACAGTACGACCGCTACGTGCGCGGCAACACCGTGCTGGCCGAGCACGCCGACGGCGGGATGCTGCGCATCGACGAGGACTCCGGGCGCGGGATCACGATCTCCACCGACGCGTCCGGTCGCTACACCAAGCTCGACCCCTACGCCGGGGCGCAGCTGGCGCTGGCCGAGGCGTACCGCAACGTGGCTGTCACCGGTGCCACGCCGATCGCCGTCACCAACTGCCTGAACTTCGGTTCTCCGGAAGACCCCGGGGTGATGTGGCAGTTCGCCGAGGCCGTTCGCGGTCTGGCCGATGGCTGTGCGGCACTGGGGATTCCGGTGACCGGCGGCAATGTGAGCTTCTACAACCAGACCGGCGCCACGCCGATCCACCCCACCCCCGTCGTCGGGGTGCTCGGGGTCATCGATGACGTCGGCCGCCGTATTCCCACGGCATTCGGCGTCGAACCGGGCGAGACGCTGATCCTGCTCGGCGACACCCGCGACGAGTTCGACGGGTCCATCTGGGCGCAGGTGACCGGCGATCACCTGGGTGGACTGCCGCCGAAGGTCGATCTGGAACGTGAGCAGCTGCTCGCCGAGGTGCTGAGCGCGGCATCGCGCGATGGCCTGATCTCGGCTGCCCACGACTTGAGCGAAGGCGGGCTGATCCAGGCCGTCGTCGAGTCGTCGATCGCCGGTGAAACCGGTTGCCGCATCTTGCTTCCCGAAGACGCCGACCCGTTCGTGTTCCTGTTCTCCGAGTCGGCGGGCAGGGCGCTGGTGGCGGTGCCGCGCACTGAGGAGAGCCGGTTGCGTTCGATGTGCGAGGCGCGCGGTCTGCCGGTCACCCGTGTCGGCGTTGTGGACCAGGCCTCGCAGGAGATCGAGGTCCAGGGCCAGTTCAGTGTGTCGCTGACCGAACTGCGCAGCACCTCCGAAGCGGTGCTGCCGGGGCTGTTCGGATAAAGCCCCAGCGGCATGGAAACGGCCGAGGCAACGGCGAAACACCCGCTGCTGGTGTGGGCGTGGAGCCTGCTGCGGCTCAAGTTCGTCGGAGTGGCGTTCGGTGCGCTGTTCTTCTGTCTGTCGCTGACCCCGTCGCTGCTGCCGCGCGACTGGGTGTTTCAGGGGCTGATCGGCGGGATCAACGCAGCCTTCGGCTACGGACTGGGCGTGCTGATCGGCGCCATGGTGGAACGGTTCCTCCTGCGTGGCGCCAGCTGGTGGCCGCCCCCGCGCCCGGCCTTGCTCGCACTCAAGGCAACGGTGGTGGTGGCGGCCCCGGCCGCGTGCGTTCTGATGCTGATCCCGGCTGCCGGCTGGCAGCGCCAGGTCTCCGAGCTGCTGGGCATCGAAGGCCCGGCAACACTGGGCTACCTGCGCACCCTCGGGGTGGCGATCGGGGTCGCCGCCGCGCTGGTGGCGACTGTGCGAGTGCTGATCGACGCGAGTCGGCTGCTGGCGCGGGCCTTGATCCGGCGGTGGCACCTGCACCGCGAAGTCGCCATGTTCATCGGCAGCGCGATCGTCGTCGTGCTGCTGACCACTTTGATCAACGGGGTGCTGATCCGCGGTTTCTTCGCCGGCGCCAGCGCGGTGTTCCAGCCCGAGGACAGTGCCACCGTGGCCGGGACGATCCAGCCGCTGCAACCGGAGCGATCCGGCAGCCCTGACTCGTTGGCCCCGTGGGCCACCCTGGGCAGTCAGGGCCGCAGCTTCGTCGCCGGGGGAGTGCACGCCGCCGAGCTCACCCGGATCAACGGACGGCCCGCCCGCGAACCCATCAGGGTGTATGCCGGGCTGCACAGCGCCGGCGACGACCAGGCCCGAATGCAGCTGCTGCTCGACGAACTGGACCGCACCCACGCCTTCGATCGGCAGGTGTTGGTCGTGGTGCCCACCACCGGCACCGGGTGGGTGGATCCGGCCGCGGCCGATGCGCTGGAGATGCTCTACAACGGCGACACCGCGATCGTGGGCGTCCAGTACTCCTACCTACCGAGTTGGATCTCCTTCCTGGCCGACCAGCGCAAATCGATGGACTCCGGACGGCTGCTGGTGCGCACCATCGCCGAGCGGTGGCGAGGTCTTCCGGTCGGGCACCGGCCCAAGCTGGTGCTCTACGGCGAGAGCTTGGGGTCCATGGCCGGGCAGGCGGCGTTCGACTGGCTGCCCGACATCGCCGACATGGGCTATGAGTCCGTGTTGTGGGTGGGGCCGCCGCAAGCCAGCCCGCTCTGGCACGCGCTGCTGGTGCGGCGCGACCCCGGCAGCACCGCCGTGTTGCCGCGCTACGACAACGGCCGCACGGTGCGGTTCTCGCAGGGCACGGTGCCGGCCGAGATCGCTCGGATCGCCGCGCCGCCGTGGGACGGCACCCGGGTGCTGTTCCTGCAACATGCCTCCGACCCGGTGGTGTGGTGGTCGACGGACCTGCTGTTCGCGCGGCCGGACTGGCTGACCGAAGCGCCCGGCCCGGACCGTACGGCCTCCATGCGCTGGTACCCGGTGGTGACGTTCTGGCAGGTCAGCGCGGACCTGTTCCACGGTGAGCAGATGCCCGCGGGGCACGGCCACAACTACGCCGACACCATCCTGGACGGCTGGGTGGCGGTGCTGCCACCCGACGGCTGGACGCCGCGCGACACCGAGCGGGTGCGCGCGGCGCTGCGGGGCGAATAGGCAATCGGCCGGGGCAAGCTACCGCGGCCTAACGGCATGCGGGATGCTTCACCCATGCAGCGCTACACCCGTGACGGCCTGGTCTTCGACGTTCGCGACGCCGGGCCGCCCGACGGTCCCGTTGTGGTGCTGCTGCACGGCTTCCCGCAGCGAAACGACAGCTGGAACGCCGTCATCGACCGGCTCACCGCCGCGGGCTACCGATGCCTGGCGCCCAACCAGCGCGGCTATTCACCCGGTGCCCGGCCGCCGCGGCGGCGCGACTACCGCATGTCCGAACTCGTCGCCGACATCGGCGCGCTGATCGACGCCAGTGGCGCGCAGCGCGTGCACCTGGTGGGCCACGACTGGGGTGCCGCGGTGGCGTGGGGAGTGGCGGCCGAACTGCCCGAGCGGCTCGCCACGGTGTCGCCGGTGTCGGTACCGCACCCCGCTGCCTTCCTGAAGTCGTTCATCACCAGCCGCCAAGGTCTGGCGTCGTGGTACATGGGGTTCTTCCAGCTGCCGTGGCTGCCGGAGTGGCTGCTCACGCGCGGGAAAGGCGCCGTGGCCGCCAAGGCGCTACGGCGAAGCGGGCAGAGTTCGGCCGCGGCCGAACGGGATGCGCAGGCCATGATCGAACCGGGCGCGCTGACCGGCGGGCTCAACTGGTACCGGGCCCTGCCGCTGTCGAATCTGCGTGACAGCAACCAGCAGATCTCGGTGCCGACCATGTATGTCTGGAGCGACGACGACATCGCGCTGAAGCCCAAGGCGGCGCGTAACACCGCCCGATACGTCGACGCGGATTATCGCTTCGAGGTCATGGCTGGCGTCTCACACTGGATTCCCGACACCGAACCGGACCGGCTCGCCGATCTGCTGCTGGGCTGGTTCGCCGCGCACCCCACCGATTGACCCGTGGCCGCCGCCCGCTCACGTTCACAGCCCGACCCCGCGCAGACGCGCGCAGCTGTACTGGCGCTCGCGGCGTGGCTGCACGACGACACCGTGCCCGCCCCCGACCGCGCCGAGCTGGCGGCCGCGGTCCGTCTGACCGCGCGCACCCTGGCCGAGTTGGCCCCCGGTGCCAGCGTCGAGGTGCGGATCCCGCCGTTCGTCGCGGTGCAGTGCATCGCCGGACCGCGGCACACCCGCGGCACCCCGCCCAACGTGGTCGAGACCGATCCGCGCAGCTGGCTGCTGCTGGCCGCCGGGCTGCTGGAGACCAGCGCGGCGACCGCGGCCGGAAAGCTGCGGCTATCGGGTGCACGAGCAGCCGAGATCGCCGATTGGTTGCCGTTGGTGAAACTTGACGCATGTTGACCGTAGACTGAACGTCGTCACTGTGGCCCGTCCCCCTGGAGCAGCTGAAACGTGCCGGACCAGCAGGTAGTAGACCTCGAGAATGCACCCCGTGAAGAGTGCGGCGTCTTCGGAGTTTGGGCTCCCGGCGAAGAAGTAGCGAAGCTCACTTATTACGGCCTGTATGCGCTGCAACACCGTGGCCAGGAGGCCGCCGGCATCGCCGTCGGCGACGGCTCGCAGGTGCTGGTCTTCAAAGACCTGGGCTTGGTCAGCCAGGTGTTCGAGGAACAGACGCTGTTGGCGATGCCCGGGCACGTGGCGGTCGGGCACTGCCGCTACTCCACCACTGGCGACACCACCTGGGAGAACGCCCAGCCGGTGTTCCGCAACACCGCCGCCGGTACCGGCGTGGCGCTGGGTCACAACGGCAACCTGGTCAACACCGCCGAACTGGCCGGCCGGGCCCGCGAATTGGGCCTGATCGACACCCGCCGTCCCGGCGTGGCCACCACCGACTCCGACATCCTGGGTGCGCTGCTGGCGCACGGTGCCGCCGACGCCTCCTTGGAGCAGGCGGCGCTGGAACTGCTGCCGACGGCGCGCGGTGCGTTCTGCCTGACCTTTATGGACGAGAACACCCTGTACGCGGCCCGTGACCCGTGGGGCGTGCGGCCGCTGTCGCTGGGCCGGCTCGACCGCGGCTGGGTGGTGGCCTCCGAGACCGCGGCGCTCGACATCGTGGGCGCTTCCTTCGTCCGCGACATCGAGCCCGGCGAGCTGCTGGCGATCGACGCCGACGGGGTGCGCTCCACCCGGTTCGCCAACCCCACCCCGAAGGGCTGCGTCTTCGAGTACGTCTACCTGGCCCGGCCCGATAGCACCATCGGCGGCCGGTCGGTGCACGCCACCCGGGTGGAGATCGGCCGGCGGCTGGCCCGTGAGCACGCGGTGGAGGCCGACCTGGTCATCGGCGTGCCGGAGTCCGGCATCCCCGCCGCGGTGGGCTACGCCCAGGAGTCCGGTATCGACTACGGACAGGGCCTGACCAAGAATGCCTACGTCGGGCGGACCTTCATCCAGCCGTCGCAGACCATCCGTCAGCTCGGTATCCGGCTCAAGCTCAACCCGTTGCGGGAGATCATCCGCGGCAAGCGGCTGATCGTCGTCGATGACTCGATCGTGCGGGGCAACACCCAGCGCGCCCTGGTGCGGATGCTGCGCGAGGCCGGTGCCGTCGAGGTGCACGTGCGGATCGCCTCCCCGCCGGTGAAGTGGCCGTGCTTCTACGGCATCGACTTCGCCTCGCCGGCCGAGCTGATCGCCAACGCCGTCGAGGACGAGACCGAGATGGTCGAAGCGGTGCGACGCGCCATCGGCGCCGACAGCCTCGGCTACGTCAGCCAGGAAGACATGATCGCGGCCACCGAGCAGCCCAAATCGCGGCTGTGCTGTGCCTGTTTCGACGGCAGCTACCCGATCGAGCTGCCCGATGACAGTGCCCTGGGCAAGAACGTCGTCGAGCAGATGCTGAGCAACACCGCGCGCAAAGCCGAGAGCGACAACGACGCCGCGCTGAGCCAGCCCTAGCCCGAAGCCAGCTTCAGGAAACTCCTGAAGCTGACTTCCCGCCCAAGTATCAACTACTTGACACTGAACGTGCCGCTCGATAGCGTCGGCGCCAACAAGACTCGTGACCCGGCGTGAGGACAGGAGTGGTTGTGGCGCGTTTTCCCAAGCCGCCCGAAGGTAGCTGGACCCAGCACTACCCCGAGCTCGGTACCGAACCGGTGTCGTACCGCGATTCCATCAGTCCCGATGTCTATGAGAAGGAACGCGCGGCGATCTTCCGGTGTGCCTGGCTGAATGTCGGTCGGGTAGAGCAGGTTCCGCGGAAGGGCAGCTATTTCACCCGGGAACTCAAGGTGGTCAACACCTCGATCATCCTGGTGCGAACCGGATCTGGCGAGATCAAGGCGTATCACAACGTCTGCCGGCACCGAGGCAACAAGCTGGTGTGGGACACCATGCCGTTGGAGGAGACGAGCGGGAACTGCCGCCAGTTCACCTGCAAGTACCACGCTTGGCGCTACGACTTGGATGGCAATCTGGCCTTCGTTCAGCAGGAGGAAGAGTTCTTCGACCTCGACAAGAGTCGCTACGGCTTGGTCGCCGTGCACTGTGACGTCTGGGAGGGATTCATCTTCGTCAACTTCGCCGCCACTCCGGAGCAGTCGCTGCGCGACTTCCTCGGGCCCATGGTTACGGCGTTGGAGGGCTACCCATTCGGGCAGATGACATCCCGATGGCAATACCGCTCGTCGGTCAACTCCAACTGGAAGCTGTTCCTCGACGCGTTCCAGGAGTTCTATCACGCGCCGGTACTGCACGGGAACCAGACGCCGACGGCCTTTCGGGTGGCGGCTGAACAGGCCGGTTTCGAGGCGCCGCACTATCAGATCGAGGGCCCGCACCGCCTGGTGAGCACCTCAGGTGTTCGAGCCTGGGAGATGTCGTCGGAGATGCGCAAGCCGATCGAGGACATCTGCCAGAGCGGGCTTTTCGGGCCCTGGGATCCGCCGGATATCGGCCCGATGCCCGACGGCCTCAATCCCGCGAAATGCGATCCGTGGGGCCTGGATTCGTTTCAGATCTTCCCCAACTTCACGATCCTGTTCTGGGGCCAAGGCTGGTATCTGACCTACCACTACTGGCCGACGGGGCACGACTCACACATTTTCGAAGGCACGCTGTACTTTCCGCAGCCGCGGACTCCGCGCGAGCGGGTCGCCCAAGAACTCGCGGCGGTGTCGTTCAAGGAGTACGGGTTGCAGGACGCCAGCACCTTGGAGGCCACCCACACGATGATCGGTACCGGGGTGGTGGATCGCTTCCTGCTCAACGACCAAGAGGTGCTGATCCGGCACTTTCACGCCGAGACTGCCGCGTGGATCGCCGAGCACGAGCGCACTACGGCCAAGGTTTGAGACATCGTGACCGCCATGCTGCCAAAGGAATTCGCCGACCTCGAACCGTTTAACCAGTGGTGCCTGCCATCTGAACCAGAGCGCTACGCCAAACGCCTGACCAGTTCCATGTCAGACATGCAGGCGTTCTATGACGCCGTCACGGCACGCGCCGAAGATGCGCTGGCCTACTGCGACAAGTTCAGCCTCGACGATATGCCCGAGGATGTACTGAACCTGATGCACCTGCTGTATTCCATGATCACGGTGGCCTTCCCGGCCGAAGCCTGGAAACAACCGCGCGTTCCGGACTCGGGTGCGGCGGTCATCGAGTGCATCGCCGAGCCGTTCCCGTGAGCCGACCGGTGCGCGAGAAGTGTGTGGTGCGCGCCGATCGATGGCTCGACGTCGACGCCGGTGTGGTGCACTCACCCGCCGTAGTGGTAGTCGAGGATGGGCGGATCGCCGCCGTCAATCCCGAGTCGCCCCTTCCGGTTTCGGCTGACGACTTCGACCTCGGTGACGTCACGCTACTGCCCGGACTGATGGACATGGAGCTCAACCTGCTCATCGGCGGGCCGGGCAGTCCCGAGGGGCTTCCCACCCCGCTGCACGGCGTGCAGGACGATCCCGCCTACCGCACATTGCGAGCCGCGGTTAACGCACGAACCACCCTGGAAGCTGGCTTCACCACCGTCCGCAACCTGGGGCTGATGGTCAAGACCGGTGGTTACCTGCTTGACGTCGCGCTGCAGCGCGCGATCGATCAGGGCTGGCACGTGGGTCCGCGGATCTACCCCGCCGGCCATGCCGTCACGCCCTACGGCGGCCACCTGGATCCGACGGTCTTCCAACGGCTCGCGCCCGGCGTCATGCCGCTGTCGGTCGCCGAGGGCATCGCCAACGGCGTGCCGGATGTGATCGCCTGCGTGCGCTACCAGATCCGCCACGGCGCCAAGCTGATCAAGGTGTCGGCCTCCGGCGGGGTGATGTCACACAGCACCGCCCCGGGCGCCCAGCAGTACTCCGACGCCGAATTGGCCGCAATCGCCGACGAGGCGCATCGGGCCGGGGTGCGGGTGGCCGCACATGCCATCGGCGACACCGCGATTCGGGCGTGCATCCGGGCCGGCATCGACTGCATCGAGCACGGGTTCCTGGCCACCGACGAGACCCTGGCGATGATGGTGGACCACGGCACCTTCCTGGTCTCCACCACCTATTTGACGGATGCCATGGCCGTCGACCGGATCGCTCCGGAACTGCGCAAGAAGGCGGCCGAGGTGTTTCCGCGGGCCAAAGCCATGTTGCCCCGGGCGATCGAGGCCGGTGTACGCATCGCCTGTGGCACCGATGCGCCGGCAATCCCGCATGGCCAGAACGCCAAAGAGCTGTGCGCACTGGTGGAGCGCGGTATGACGCCCATCCAGGCACTGCGGGCGGCCACCGTGGTCAGTGCCGATCTCATCGACGCCGCCCACGAACTGGGCAGGCTGGCCCCCGGCTACTGCGCCGATATCATCGCCGTACCGGGCGACCCGACCCGGGACATCGGCACAACCGGAGACGTGCGATTTGTCATGAAGGACGGCCGAGTCTGCAAACGCAGTTGATAGGGAAGCAGGACATGGATCTCACCAACAACATCCTGTGGCTGCTCAAGCAGGCTTTCTACTACTCGCTGACGACCGTGAACGAGGCGATCAGCGACCACGGGGTGAGTACCGCCCAGATCGGTCTGTTGCGCCAACTCGCCGGAGAACCGGGATTGTCCGGCGCCGAACTCGCACGTCGCCTGCTCATCACTCCGCAGGGTGTGCAACTGGCCCTGAATGCGCTCGAGCGCCGCGGACTGGTGGAGCGCAAGCAGGATCCCCACCACGGCCGAATCCTGCGGGCCTACCTGACCGAGGAGGGGCGCGCGGTGACCTCGGCGGTCGTCACCGACGCGCTCGCCGCGCACGATCAGGTGTTCGGTGTGCTGAGCCCGGAAGAACAGGAGACGTTGCGGGCGCTGCTGGCCCGGGTCGTCGAGCAGGGCACCGGCCACACCCTGTTCGCCGACCACGTGGAGCCCTAAGGACACCGTCACGCAGTGCGGAGCAGCGCGGGCATAGTGTCCCAGCCACGGGCAGCTGAGGAGGACGAGAAGATCGCCGCGTCGAGATCGACCTCCCAGTCGCGGAAGCGATTGAGAATCTCATCGAGGGCGATCCGGCCTTCGAGACGAGCGAGGGCGTTGCCGAGGCAGTAGTGGGCGCCGACCCCAAAGGTGAGGTGTTGACGCGGTGCCCGGCTGACGTCGAAGGACGCGGCAGTCGCTCCGAACCGGCGCTCATCACGATTGGCCGCGCCGATCAGAGTCAGTAGGGCCGCCCCCTCGGGGATCACCTGGCCGTGAAACTCGATGTCGCGGGTGACGTAGCGCGCTGCCTGCAGTGCCGGCGGTTCGTAGCGCAGGATCTCCTCGATGGCGTTCGGCAACAGAGAGCGGTCTTCGGCCAGCAGACGGCGTTGATCGGGATGCTGGGACAGCAACTTGCCCATCCAGCCGATCAGCCGGGTGGTGGTCTCGGCGCCGGCCACCGCGACGACGTTCATGAACATCAGCAATTCCTCGCGGCGTAGTCGCCGCGTGCTGCCGGTCTCATCGGTGAATTCGACTTGCAGCAGGTCGGTGGTCAGGTCGTCGGCCGGATGGTCGATGCGCCAGTCGATGAAGTCGGCGAAGACCTGTCCGTCGGTGAGCGCGCCGTCGGGATTGTCGGTCAACTGCCCGCCGCGCTGGGTGCGCACATGCTTGTCGCCGTCTTCTTGAACGCGCCGCTGGTAGTCCTCGGGGATGCCGAACAGCATGCCCACCACCCGCAGCGGCATCACCGCGCCGAGGTCTTTCACGAAATCGATTCGGTCCGCGCCGATCAACGGGTCCAGGCACCGGGCGGTGAAGTCACGAATGGCGGCCTCGAGTGCATTGATCTTGCGCGGAGTGAACGCCCGGGCCAATAGGCTGCGATGGATGTCATGGATCGGCGGGTCCTCGAAGATCAGCATGCCCGAAGGGATCTCGATCCCGGACTTGAGGATCTCCAACACCACGCCGCGGGCTGAGCTGAAAGTCTTGTGATCGATCAGGGCCGCATTGACGTCCGCGAACCGGCTCACGGCATAGAAGTCGTGAACTTCGTTGTAGTACAGCGGTGCTTCGGCCCGCAGACGCGTGAACATCGGATAGGGATCGGCGTTGAGCCCGACGTCCCAGGGGTCGTAGTACACGTCCGGGGCGATGGTGACGGCCACGGCGTTCTTCACTCTCCGCGCTCGAACGGCACCACGGGTGGCACGGCGACTCCGTCGGGCATCACCAAGTGACCGTCGACGTCGATGTAGCCGGAGCGGTTGGTGGGCAGTGGCAGAACAGGATTCGGGCAGGGCCGGTCGGTGCCGTCGCCACAGATCCCGCCAGTGAAGTAGGACCGCTTCTGGTGATCGGCCGGCCACGGGTCG
Source organism: Mycolicibacter virginiensis (assembly GCF_022374935.2). NCBI lineage: Bacteria > Bacillati > Actinomycetota > Actinomycetes > Mycobacteriales > Mycobacteriaceae > Mycobacterium > Mycobacterium virginiense. The sequence continues at coordinate 4,124,554 of NZ_CP092430.2, read as the reverse complement.
GAGTGCAGGGCGATCCATTGCGCCGGAACCATATAAAGCACGAAGAAGCACGCGCTGACCCCGGCGAAGACCGCCAGGAACCGGGTGAACTGCTGACGGGCCAAGCCACCTCGCACCTGGTCGAGACCACGTTCGACGACGGTGCGCCCGTGCTCGTCGGTGAAGAAGCGCAGCGAACACAGCGCCGCCTGGACCGCGCCCCACATCAGCCCCTCGTAGATGGGCCATTGGTAGTAGGTGTCGGCGTGAATCGACACCGATCGGATGGCGCCGGGGTAGGTGTAGAAACCGATCGGGAGCAGGACCAAGCCCTCCATGACGAAATCGAAGATGAACGAGATCGCGTAGGTGATCGCAATGAGTCGCAGATTGCTGATAGTGGGCCAGCGCGCCTTGATCTTTCCCATGATCCAGCACCCTGCGATGGTGATCAGCAGCACGCCGTAGGCGTACCCGGGAATGTTCGTCAGCAGCGGCTCGGCCACCTGGCGGCCGGGCTCCTCGGGCGACACCCAACCCGGGATGTGCGATGTCCACGAACCCCGGTTGAACAGCCAGGTGTTGTAGGTGCACCAGGTGTTGAAGTAGTTGAGCAACGGATCTAGAAAGAACATCAGGCCCATCGAGACAAACAGCAAGCCGTCCAACGTGATTCGGCGTTCGCGGCGCCACGGACGGATGAAGAACCACCACACGGCCACCGGCAGGCCGACCCAGAGCACGATGGCGTTGGCCATCAGGGGCACCTTCATGTACATCGGCGGATCGTTCGGCCCGCCGGGGACGCGCTCAAAAAACGGCCCGGTGATCCACCGGGTCCACACGTAGAGCTGCAGCGTCAGCAATGCGCCGCCGGCCGTCGCCCATACCTTGATGGGCCCGCCACTTCCATGGCCGCTTGGCTCCGGTCCAGTGGGAACGGACTCGACCTCTTGACTCGATAAGCCGCTACTCATGGTGCGGTCTCCTTCCGGGATGGCCCAGCCCGGCAAAATATACTTACCAGTATCTAGGATGCCAAGGGGTAGCGCAGATTCTGTGGGACAATTTGGCCCATGGTGGAGCAGTGGACCCGTGAGCGCCGGCTCGAGCGCACGCGGTCGCTGCTGCTGGACGCCGCTGAGGAAGTCTTCGCCGAAAAGGGCTTCACCACGGCGACTCTCGATGACATCGCCCAGGCCGCCGGCTACACCAAGGGCGCCATCTACAAGCACTTTGCGGCCAAAGACGAGCTCTTCCTGGCGGTCAGCGATCGGTACTGGCGCCGGTACTTCGAGAACTTCGCCGAGGTGATGGCGAACGCGACGCAGGTAGGGGTGCGCGAGCTCGACGAGATCGCCGAGCGCTGGCACCGGCTGAGTCGGGACCGGGGCGCGGAGCATGCCGCGCTCGGGTACGAGTTCACGCTGTACCTGCTGCGCAACCCCGAAGCTCGAGATCGCGTCGCCGCCAAGCGGGCGGAGGTCGTCGAGCAGCTGGCGACTTTCATCGTCGAGGGCGTCGAACGGCTCGGGGGAACGCTGTTGATCCCGGCTCTGACCCTGGCGCAGGTTCTCGTCGCCACCAGCGACTCGGCCGTACTGGCCAGCGAACTCGACGGGATCGACCTCTACCGGCCGGTGGTGGCGATGTACGTCTCGATGATCAAGCTGCCCTGACGCCGCCCGGCAGATCCGAAGTTCAACACTTGAGATCAATAACAAGTACTTGATAATATTCCGGGCGGGGACGTCCAGGGTCGCGATTCGCCGATCGACGCCGAAGGGGATGTAATGACCACAGAGGTGCCGCAGCGGGTCGCCGTGGTCACCGGTGGGGGCTCGGGTATGGGCGAGGCCACCTGCCACGAACTGGGCCGGCGCGGCTATCGCGTCGCCGTTCTCGACGTCAATGGCCAAGCCGCGCAGCGGGTTGCCGACGACGTGCTGGGCCAGGGCGCGACCGCGCTGGGCGTCGAGGTCGACGTCACCGATCGGGCCGCCGTCGGCGAGGCCTTCACAGGAGTGCGCAGCGAACTCGGCCCGGTCGCCGCGCTGGTCACCAGCGCCGGGCTCTTCGGTTACTCGGCCTTCGCCGACATCACGCCCGAGGCTTGGGCTCGGATCATCGACGTCAACCTGACCGGGACGTTTCACTGCTGCCAGGCCGCGCTGCCGGACATGGTCGCCGCCGGGTGGGGGCGCATCGTGATGATCTCCTCGTCCAGCGCCCAGCGCGGATCGCCGTTCGCCGCGCACTACGCCGCGTCCAAGGGAGCGGTCATCACCCTGACCAAATCGCTGGCTCGCGAATACGCCACCCAAGGCATCACGGTCAACAACATCCCGCCGTCGGGCATCGAGACGCCCATGCAGCACCAGGGCCAAGCGGCCGGATACCTGCCACCGAACGAGCAGATCGCGGCCAGTATCCCGATGGGACGGCTGGGCACCGGCGCGGACATCGCCGCGGCGGTCGGGTTCTTGTGTTCGCAGGAGGCCGGATTCATCACCGGTCAGGTACTCGGTGTCAACGGAGGGGCGGTGTTGTGACAGAACAACATTCGGTGCGAACCGGCCGGACCGCCCAGGGCTCGTGGACGGAGCATTACCCGGAGTTGGGCACCGGCCCGATCTCTTTCGCCGACTCCACCTCGCCGGAGTTCTTCGAACTCGAACGCGAAGCGGTGTTCAAACGTGCCTGGCTCAACATCGGGCGCATCGAGGAACTTCCCGAACGCGGCAGTTATGCCACCAAGGAGATCGAAGCCGCCCGGGCGTCGGTGCTTCTCGTCCACACCGGCCAAGGAATCCGTGCCTTCCACAACGTCTGCCCGCGGTGCGGAACCAAACTCGTCTGGCACGAGTTTCCGGACCGCGAGATCGCCGGACAGGTCGACGCGATCACCTGCAAACGCTGCCGCCGCACGCACGAATTCGACGGTGCAGACACCGCGGTCCTGATGACGCTGCACTGTGACATCTGGAACGGCTTCATCTTCGTCAACCTCGACACCGAGCCGCATCAGGGCCTGCGGGAATTCCTCGGGCCGATGATCACCGGCCTCGACGGCTACCCGTTCGAGAAGCTGACCGAACGCTATGACTGGGTGGCCCACAACAACAGCAACTGGAAGATCTTCGCCGACGCGTTCCAGGAGTACTACCACGTTCCGGCGCTGCATTCCCAGCAAGTGCCGCCCCAAGTCCGGGTGCCCGGTGCCGGATTCACCTGCGGCCATTTCCAACTCGACGGGCCGCACCGATTGGTCTCCACCGCCGGCCGGCGCCGATGGCTGCTGCCCCCGGAGTACATGTACCCGATCGAGCGGGCCACCCGCAGCGGGCTGGTCGGTCCCTGGGAGACGCCCGACATCGGTGAACTGCCGGCCGGGCTGAATCCGGGCGGCATCGAACCGTGGGGAATCAGCAATTTCCAGATCTTCCCCAACACCGAGATCCTCCTCTACGGCGGCTGGTACCTGCTCTACCGGTACTGGCCCACCTCGCACAACACCCACCGTTTCGAGGCCCACACCTACTTCCACCCGGCCCGCAGCGTGCGCGAGCGCATCGAGCACGAGGTGGCGTCGGTGGTACTCAAGGAGTTTGCGCTGCAAGACGCCGGCATGCTCGGCGGCACCCAGGCGGCGCTGGAGTACGGCATCGTCGACGACTTCCCACTCAACGATCAGGAGATCCTGGTGCGTCACCTGCACAAGGTAGTCGTTGACTGGGTGGACGACCACCGGCGCTCGCAGGCCGGCGTAGGAGCGGCGCAATGAGCGCTCCCCGGCTGCCCAGCGCCTTCGCCGAGCTCGAGCGCTTCGCTGAAACCTGGTGCTTGCCAACCGAAACCGAACGCTTCAATCAGCGGCTGTCCAGCACTATCGGTGAGCTGCGGCAGTTCTACGACGCGTTCTTTCCGCGGCTGGAAGAAGCGATCGACCACTGCGACAAGTTCGCCCTGGACGAACTTCCCGAGGACGCGCTCAACCTGCTGCACCTGATCTATTCCCTGGTGATGGTGGCGATGGCGGTGGAGATCATGCAGCAGCCCGCCCCCGTCGACGCCGCCGACGCCGTCATGATCCGCACCGGCTGGCCCATCCCGTAACGGCCACCAGCGCGAAATCCTCTGTCAGAAAGGACAGGCCGATGAGTCTGCTCACCATCAACAAGCTGACGTCCTCAGTCGGTGCCGAGGTGCTCGGCGTCGACCCGCGGCAGCTCGCTGCCGCGGAGGATCACGACAGCCTGGGGGCCGCGGTGCTCGAGGCGTTGGAAGACAACGGCGTCCTGGTCTTCCGGGGCCTGCGTATCGACCCCCGCGCCCAGGTTGCGTTCTGCGGCCTGCTGGGCAGTGTCGACTACTCCGCCGACGGCCATCACGAGGTCGCGGGCATCTACCCGGTCACACTGAACCGGTCCAAGAACTCCTCGGCGAGCTACCTGCGCGCCACCTTCGACTGGCACATCGACGGGTGCACGCCGACCGGCGACGAATACCCGCAGAAAGCCACCGTGCTCTCGGCGGTGCAGGTAGCCGAACGGGGCGGCGAGACCGAATTCGCCAGCTCGTATGCCGCCTACGACCTACTCGCCGACGACGAGAAGCGGCGCTATGGCGCACTGCGTGTCGTCCACTCGCTAGAGGCTTCCCAGCGGCGGGTCACCCCCGACCCGTCCCCGGAAGAGCTGGCCCGGTGGCGGGCCCGGCCCACCCACGAACATCCTCTGGTGTGGACGCACCGCAACGGGCGCCGATCACTGGTACTCGGCGCCTCCGCCGATTACGTCGTCGGCATGGACCTGGACGAGGGGCGTGCCCTGCTGGACGAACTGCTCACCCGCGCCACCGTGGCCGATCGGGTCTATCGTCACCGCTGGTCGGTGGGGGACACCGTCATCTGGGACAACCGTGGCGTCCTGCACCGGGCCGCCCCCTATGACCCGGATTCCCCGCGGGAAATGCTGCGCACCACGGTGCTCGGTGACGAGCCCATCCGGTGACCGCGGTTTTCGAAGGAGAGGACATGACCGATCTGTCAACGGAGAGCGAGCTTTTCGTCGCCACGGCGCGGGCATTTCTGGACAAGACCGCCGCGCTGAGCGACTACCGCGGCCTGCATGCACGGGGCGGCTCCTACGACGCGGCATGGTGGCGGCAGGCCGCCGATCTCGGCTGGGCCGGCCTGCTGGTGCCCGAGGAGCTCGGTGGCGGCAGTGTCTCGGGCTGCGGCCTGCGCGATCTGGCCGCGATCGCCACCGAGATCGGGCGCACCGTGGCGCCCGGGCCGCTGTACCCGGTGAGCGTGGTCCTGGCCGGTCTCGTCGACGCCGACAACCGGGACACCCATGCGCGGGTCATTGCGGCGCTGATTGCGGGGCAGGCGGTAGCGACCTGGGCTGCCGACGAGCCCGGTCGGGGCTTTCGTCCTCACCAGCCGGGCCTGACCGCAACCAGTATCGCCGGCGGCTACCGGCTCAACGGGGTCAAGGATCGGGTGGAGGCCGGAGACCGAGCAGATCTGGTGCTGATCGGCGCGCGTACCGACGACGGTGCGTTGCGCCAGTTCCTGGTCCGCACCGACAGCGCCGGAGTGCAGGTCACGCCGCAACCCGGCATCGATCTGGTGAAGCAGTACGCGCGGATCGAATTCAGCGATACCGAAATCGACGCGTCCGCCGTAGTGGGCACCGCGGCACAGACCGGTGCGCTCATCGACCGGCAGACCCAGGTCGGGATCGTGCTGGTGTGCGCCGAAACCGCCGGAATCCTGGACGCCGTCATGACCATGACCGTCGCGTGGGCCCGCGACCGGTACAGCTTCGGCCGGCCGCTGGCGTCCTATCAGGCGATCAAACACCGGCTCGCCGACATGACCATGTGGCTGCACGCCTGCCGCGCGATCACCGCCGGTGCGGTGGACAAGGTCGCCGCGCGGGATCCCGACGCCGCCATGTGGGCCGGCGCGGCCAAGTCCTATCTCGGTGAACATGCCGGCCGGCTGATTCAGGAGTGCGTGCAACTGCACGGCGGGATCGGCGTCACCTGGGAACACGACCTGCACCTGTATCTGCGCCGGGCCACCCTGTACCGGAATCTGCTCGGCACTCCCGCCGAGCACCACCAGGCCATCTACGCGGCCGCCAACAGCACGGAGCCCGCCGCATGACCGACATCACCGTTGAGGCCTTCGCCGCGTCGGCACGCGACTGGCTGGCCGCCAACATGCCGCGCCTGGACCCGCAGCACCCCCCGCGCAACGGTCGCGACGACGACGGCGCCTGGCAGCGCGCACGCGAACTGCAGCGGCGGCTGTACGACGGCGGCTTCGCCGGGATCTGCTTCCCCCGCGAATACGGCGGCCTCGGCCTGGGCCTGAGCTACCAGAAGGCCTTCGACGCGGTGTCCGCCGGCTACGAGATGCCGCTGATCCTCAACGTCCCGACCTTCACCATCTGCTGCGCCACCCTGCTCGACACCGGCAGTGAGGAACAGAAGCGCCGCCACATCAGCGCGGCCCTGCGCGGTGACGAGGTGCTGGTGCAGCTGCTCTCGGAGCCCAGCGGCGGATCCGATCTGGCCGGCCTGATCACCCGCGCCGAGCGCGACGGCGACGACTGGGTGGTCAGCGGGGCCAAGACGTGGAGCACCAGTGCGTTCGCCGCCGACTTCGGGTTGCTGCTGGCCCGCACCGATTCGACGGTGCCCAAGCACGACGGCCTGACGATGTTCCTGGTGCCGATCGACGCGCCCGGCGTCACGCTGCGCCGCATCGAGCAGGTCGACGGCTCCAACGAGTTCTGCGAAGAGTTCTTCGACGGGTTGCGGCTCGGGCCCGACACGGTGGTGGGCGAGGTCAACAAGGGCTGGGACGTCGCGTCGCGGCTGCTCTACCACGAGCGGCGGGCGGTGGGGCAGGGTTCGGAGTTCGCCAGCGGGCGCGGCCCCGAGCGCACCGAGATGGCTGCCGGCGACTTCCTGACCTTGGCGCACGACGCCGGCACCGCCGACGACCCGCTGACCCAGGACCAGATCGGCCGGGTGCTGGCCCGGCGCATGGTGCGCGACAAGCTCATCGACTACGCCGGGCGCGGCATGCGCAGCGGTGAACTTCCGCCGGCCGCGGCTTCGATCATCCGGCTGTTCCATTCCGATGTGACCTACCTGGAGGTCGACACCGCCATGGCGGTCGCCGGTCCGTTGGCCGTGGTGGACGACGAGGCGCACCTGCTCAGAGCCGGCCGGCGGTATCTGTCACGACAGACCGTGGGCCTCGGTGGCGGCAGCGACGAGATGGCGCGCAACGTCATCGCCGAGCGCGTTCTGGGCCTGCCTCGCGAGTACGCCGCCGACCGCGGCGTACCGTTCAATCAGGTCCGCCACAACCGGCTCTGAGCCCGTAACGTCGAGCGCAATACCGAACGCAGTCGGCGACCGGTAGCCTTTACCGCGATGACCTCAGCAGAATCAAGCTCCCAGGGCGTTACCTACGCATCGGCCGGAGTGGACATCGACGCCGGTGACCGGGCCGTCGAATTGTTCAAACCGTTGGCCGCCAAGGCCACCAGGCCGGAGGTGCGGGGTGGCCTCGGCGGCTTCGCCGGCCTGTTCGCCCTGCGCAACGACTACCGTGAGCCGCTGTTGGCGTCCTCCACCGACGGCGTGGGCACCAAGCTGGCCATCGCCCAGGCACTGGACAAGCACGACACCGTCGGCATCGACCTAGTGGCCATGGTCGTCGACGACCTGGTGGTCTGCGGCGCCGAGCCGCTGTTCCTGCAGGACTACATCGCCGTCGGCCGCACCGTGCCCGAACGCGTCGCCGCGATCGTCTCCGGCATCGCCGAAGGGTGTGTGCAGGCTGGCTGCGCGCTGCTGGGTGGGGAGACCGCCGAGCACCCCGGCCTGATGGAACCCGACCACTACGACATCTCCGCGACCGGTGTCGGCGTGGTGGAGGCCGACGACGTGCTGGGCCCTGATCGGGTCCGCCCCGGCGACGTGCTGATCGCGATGGGCTCCTCGGGCCTGCACTCCAACGGCTACTCGTTGGCGCGGGCGGTGCTGCTGGACATCGACCGGATGAACCTGGCCGGCCACGTCGAGGAGTTCGGTCGCACCCTCGGTGAGGAACTGCTGGAACCGACGCGCATCTACGCCAAGGATTGCCTGGCGCTGGCCGCCGAAACTCAGGTGCGGACGTTTTGCCACGTGACCGGCGGCGGCTTGGCCGGTAACCTCGCCCGCGTCATCCCCGACGGGCTGATTGCCGAGGTGGACCGTGGCACCTGGACGCCGGCTCCGGTGTTCGCGATGATCGCCCAGCGTGGACGGGTGAGCCGCGCGGAGATGGAGAAGACGTTCAACCTGGGCGTCGGCATGGTTGCCATCGTCGCGCCGGAGGACACCGACCGCGCGCTGGCCATCCTGACTGCCCGCCACGTCGACTGCTGGCCGCTCGGCACAGTTGCCAAGCCGGGGAAGAACGCCGAACCGGGAGACGGGGCCACGCTGGTCGGGGAGCACCCGAGGTTCTAGGCCGAGGTTCTAGGCCCTAGCGGGTCTGCCCAGCCCCATCAAGTCCAGCCCTATCGGGGCCAGTCAGGACCGGCGGTACGCCTGGCGCTCAACGGCGCCAGTCGTCGTCGCCATTCCAGGAGTCGTCACCGTCGGAGTCGTTGACCTCAGACCCAGCCAGCTCACGTTGGAGCTGGGAGAAATCGGTCGACGGTGAGCTGTACTTCAGCTCTCGAGCAACCTTGGTCTGCTTCGCCTTAGCCCGGCCGCGGCCCATGGGGGGACCCCCTCGCGCAATAACGGAGCGGCCCAACGAGCAGGCGGCTCCGATCTGAATGTGTTTATTGTCCTGCCGACAGCTTACCGTGCCGATCGCGGAGCTGCCGACCTGCCCTGCGCCGGTGTGACCACTATCAAAGCCGGCCCCGCAGCCGGTCGACGGCGAGCCGTCCCGCGCCGCGCTCGTCCGGCGGCGGCATCGATTCCGGGTCGATCACCGCACTGACCTCCGAGTCGGCGCCGGTCAGCAGCGGAGTATCGGCCGGGAGTCCGCGTTTGAGCAGCGCCAGCGCGATCGGACCCAGTTCGAAATGGTCCACCACCGTGCCCAGCCGGCCCACCGAGCGCCCGCCTGAGGTGACCGGATCGCCTGTCGAGGGCCGGTCCACCGATCCATCCAGGTGCAACAGCACCAACATCCGCGGCGGTTTGCCCAGGTTATGCACCCTGGCTACCGTCTCCTGCCCGCTGTAGCACCCTTTGTCCAGGTGCACCGCGGCGACGCCCGGCCCGCCGATCCAGTTCAGTTCGTGCGGGATGGTGCGCTCGTCGGTGTCCACGCCCAACCGTGGGCGCCCGGCGGCCACGCGGTGGGCTTCGTAGGCCCATATTCCGGCGGGTCGCACCCCGGCCTGGGTCAGCCGCCGCTGCCACTCGCTCTTCTCGGCGCGCGGCACCAGCAGTTCCAGCGCATCGTGGCCCGGCGCCCGCCGAACGAAACCCCCGGAATCACCGACCGATACCGCCGTCGCCCCGAGCGGAGCGGCCAGCCCCAACGCGTCGAGGACAGCCGGAGCATCCCGGTCGGGGCCTAACAGCGACAGCACCCCAAGGTCCGCCGGCTCGATGGCGACGTCGGCCCAGAACACCATCTTGCGCAGGTGTTCGATCAGGGGCGTGCCCCGCCATGGCTCGGTGTCGAGGTAGGTCCGCTCATTCAGCTCGGTCTGGACCCAGTGGTTCTGGATGTGGCCCTTGGCGTCCAAGGTCAGGTTCTCGGTGCTGGCGCCGTCGGCAAGATCGGCGACGTGCTGGGTGCACAGGCTGTGCAGCCACGTCTTGCGGTCCGCGCCGCTCAGCGCGAGCACCGCCCGGTGGGACCGATCGACCAACACGGCTGCGGTTTCAGCGCTGCGCTGTTCGCCGAACGGGTCGCCGTAATGCCAGACAGCGCCCGCGTCGGGGCCGGAATCAGGTGCGGGGACGGCGGACACGGATCAACTCTACGGAGCCGCTACGCTCACGGTCCATGGCACCGGAGGCCGATGTGGAAGACAGCGTCGTGACGATCGTCACCGTGGGCGGTGGGCTTGCCGCAGCCGGCTCGCCGCTATTGCACGCCGACGATCTGGCGGCGCTGCGCGGCGACGGGGTTTTCGAGACGCTGCTGGTGCGCGACGGCGCCGCCTGCCTGCTCGATGCTCACCTGGCCCGGCTGGCGCGCTCCGCCGAGCTGATGGACCTGCCGGCGCCGAACCTGGACGACTGGCGTCGTGCCGTCGACGAGGCGGTGCAGCAGTGGGCCGGAACGGGCGAGGGCGCCCTGCGAATGATCTACAGCCGGGGCCGAGAAACCGGTTCGGCACCAACCGCATACGTCATGCTGACCCCGCTGCCGGAACGCATCGCAGCGGCCCGCCGAGAGGGCGTGGCGGTGATCACCTTGGACCGTGGTCTGTCGGCGCAGGGGCTGGAGCTGCCGTGGCTGCTGGCCGGCGCCAAGACGCTGTCTTATGCGGTGAACATGGCGGCGCTGCGGTACGCCGCGAAACAGGGCGCCGACGACGTCATCTTCATCAGCTCCGACGGTTACGTCTTGGAGGGGCCGCGCTCGACGGTGGTGCTGGTGGAGCCCGGACGGCTCATCACCCCGCCGCTGTCGCACCCGATCCTGCGCGGCACCACCCAGGAGGCACTGTTCGACGTGGCCCGCGCCGCGGGCTACCAATGCGAATACGCCCCGTTGCGACTGTCGGATCTCGCTGCGGCGCAAGATCTCTGGCTGGTGTCGAGCATCACCTTGGCCGCACGGGTGCACACCTTGGACGGCCGGGCGCTACAACCGCGGGTGTCCGAGCAGGAATTCGCCGGACTGGTCGACACCGCGATCGGTCACTGACTCTGCGTCCACCAGGCGCCGCACTCGAACTTTTGCTTGGTGGGCGCAGAGTCAACGCAAAAAGATCAGCCGATGAAGCGTGACAAGCGCGCCGACAGGTGCGGCACCAGCTCGCCGTCGGCGTTCACCCGCTCCTCGACATAGGCCAGGTCGCCGTCCTCGACGATCCCGTACAGCCGCTTGGCCCCGCCGATCAGCGCACCCGATTTGCTGCGGGCCAGCGCATCGGTGACCAGCTCCCAGGAGGCCGGGCCGTGCGGGCGCCCGTAGAACAGCTCCACATAGCCGGTGGAGTGCGCCAGCAGCAGTTCGATGGCCTGCGACTCGTCGGGGTCGTCCGGATCGTCCACGAACCGCCAGAAGCCGGTTTCGCGGAGGGCCGGTTGGCTGGACTCGTCGTCGTCGGACAGCCGCCAGGACCGCGCTTCCCAGTTCAGGTAGTCGCCGCCGTCGTGGGACACCACGATCTGCTGCCCGAACCGGTAGTCACCCTGCGCGCCGTGGCCCACGCCTTCACCGCGCCACACCCCGACCAACGGCAGCAGCGCCAACAGGGCGTCGTGCAGGTTCGCACCCTCGCGCAGGTTGGCGGTATCGGTGAACGGCAGGTCGTCGAAGACCGGAATGTTGCGTGCCGCGGTCTGCTTGGCACGCTCAGCGGCCGCCGCTACCGCGCGGTCGCCGGAACCCCGGTCGACCTGGCGCTCGCCGGCATCCGGCGTACCCCCCTCGGAGGCACTCACATCTCGTCGGTAATCAGCCGATACAGCGTGTACAGCGCGAACCAGGTGATCAGGCCAGTCGCCGCCACCAGCATCAACTCGAAGAACAACACCACGGGGGGAAGTCTAGCGGCGTTCGCAAGGCCGGCGAAGCCGGGTGCAGCGGGACGCCGCGATCGGGTAGTGCGAGTCGTCAGGCGACTTTGATGTCGACCTCGTGGATGCCCGCCCCGGAGGGCGTCACCACGGCGTCACCGTTACCGGCCGAGGACAGGGCACGCACCCTCCAGGCGCCTGGAGCGGCGAAGAACCGGAAGTCACCGGTGGCCGAGGCCACGACCTCAGCGGTGAACTCGTCCGAGGAGTCCAGCAGTCGGACGAAGGCACCGCCGACGGACGCGCCGGAGCTGTCCACCACGCGGCCAGTGATCACGGTCTCCTTCTCCAGGTCGACGTTGGCAGGCAGGGCGAGCCCTTGCTTGGGTCCAGAGCACATATCAGCTTCCCAATTCGATCGGGGCGCCCACCAGGGAGCCGTATTCCATCCAACTACCGTCGTAGTTCTTGACGTTGCGATGTCCGAGCAGCTCACGCAGCACGAACCAGGTGTGTGACGAACGCTCACCGATACGGCAATAGGCGATGGTCTCCTTCTGACCATCCAGGCCGGCGTCGGCGTACAGCTTGGCCAGCTCCTCGTCGGACTTGAAGGTGCCGTCCTCGTTGGCGGCGCGGCTCCACGGCACGTTGATCGCGCTCGGGACGTGGCCGCGCTGCTGGCTCTGCTCCTGAGGCAGGTGGGCGGGAGCCAGGATCTTGCCGGAGAACTCCTCGGGGGAGCGCACATCGACGAGGTTCTTGGTGTTTATCGCCGCGACCACCTCGTCGCGGCGGGCCCGCAGCGATTCGTCCAACGGCTTGGCGGTGTAGGACGTGGCGGGCCGATTGACGGCTTCGCTCGACAGCGGACGACCGCCGAGCTCCCACTTCTTGCGGCCGCCGTCGAGCAGCTTGACGGACTCGTGTCCGTACAGCTTGAAGTACCAGTAGGCGAAGGCGGCGAACCAGTTGTTGTTGCCGCCGTAGAGGATCACGGTGTCGTCGTTGGCGACGCCGCGCTCGGAGAGCAGCTTGGAGAACGCGGCCTCGTCGATGACGTCGCGGCGTACCGGATCCTGTAGGTCTTTGCGCCAGTCCAGCCGGATGGCGCCCGGGATGTGGTTGATGTCGTAGACGCTGGTGTCTTCGTCGACTTCGATGAACACCGTGTTGGGCGCGTCGAGATTGCTCTCAGCCCAGTCGGTGGAGACCAGGACGTCAGAGCGTGCCATGGGGGAGTCCTTTCCGGTTACTTCCAGGGGAGATGCTGTGGCTACGCCGTATCCGGTCGCAGGCGTACGACGAGCGGGTAGAGCTGGCAGCCCAGACAGATGCCGAAGGCGGCGTTGAGGAAGGCCGCCGCCAGGGCAAAGGCCGTCGCGACCAGGCCGACTGCCGGGGCGAACGCGAACCCGGCGATCCCGATCACGGCGAACACCAGGCCGACGAGCTGGGCGAAGCGCAGCGGCGCCACCGGCTCACGCTCGGTGACCGGCCCCAGTCGCGGTGCCACCAGCCGGGCGAACAGCAATCCGTAGGGGTGCCGGCGAGGGCCCGCGGTCGCGCCGATCGCGAAGACGACGGCTTGGGCGGCCAGCAGAATGGCCGCGCCGATCGGGCTGGACCCGGCGATGAGCAGGACGGCCACCAGTACGACGGTGGTGATCCAGGCGGTGAACCGGGGACCCCGGACGTCTACCTGTTGGATTTGGGCGGTGTCGGTGTGGATGTCCCGCATGAAATGCTCCTGGCTGTCGTGGCGAGTGGCTGGTGGAGACATGCCACGGCTTCCCGGGCGCTCCGATAGCGACGCGAAAACGCGCGTCTCAGCGACAACGACAACAACAGCAGCCCGCGGTGCGGCACAGGTCGACTGTGCGGCGCTTGGTGAGCACAAGCTCGAGGCGGGCGAACACGACGTACAGACTACCCAACATTGGGGCCGTCAAGCCAACAGAGGTTCCAGCGCAGAACGCAGGTCCGCCGACGTCGGCACACCGGTGGCGCGGTACCGCTGGCGCCCCTCGGCGTCGAAAATCACCGTGGTCGGCAGCGACAGCACCGAGAACCTGCGCGCCGCATCGGGGTTGGCGTCGATGTCGATTTCGTGATGGGCGACACCGCCGAGATCATCGCAGACCTTCTCCACCACCCGGCGCACGCCGGCGCACGGTCCGCACCAGGGCGCTGAGAAATGCACCACTGCCGGGCGTCCCGGTTCCAGCTCCAAAAAGGCGGCATCGGAACCGGCGGCGTCGCCGTCGCCAGTCTCGGTGCCGGGCAGTTGTCGCAACACGCCGGCCCGTCGGTTCAGCCACCACCCGATCGCACCGGCGAATACCAGGGCGGCGAAGATCGCGACGATGCTCATCGTGGGCGGAACTCCGGCAGGGTGACCGTCATTCCATCGGCGATGCCCTCGATGATCACATCGGAGCCGCGCGCACCCTGACTGGTCGGGATCAACCCGAACGGCAGCCGCTGCTGAGGCAGGCTGCCACTGAACGCGGTGAGCACCGCGGCGCGCTGCTCCTCGGGCACAGTCTGGTCGGCGGTGTCCGGCCCGGTAAGGATGCCGGTCGGGGTGATCACCAACGTGCTGTGGTCTGCCCCACCGATGGACAGGTCGACGGCCACGCTCACCCGCTTGCCGAAACCCGCTGGCGTGCCGGTGAATACCAGCCCGTGGCTGCTCGAGATTCCGGATTCGGTGGTGCCGCCGGTGTTGTCGTTGGTCTCGGCCGGCGGCGCCTCCACCATGAGGTCGCGGATGCCCAGGTAGCGGCCCAAATGCACGGAGCCGATGATTATCCGGCTCTCCAGCCTGGCCACCGGGATCGGGGCGTGCGGCCGGAACCGCCAAGTTGCTTCGGTCAAGTCGACCGAGTGCATGGTGGCCTCGAGCATCGACTTGCCGATCATCGGCTGTTCGACGGCCGGGGCCTTGATCTCCACTTCGGTGTAGTGATCGCGGCGCGCCTGCGGCAGAAACGGGAAGCCCAGGATCGCCACGAACGGGTCCGCGCGCAGGTCCGTGGCCCGGCGTACCGCCCGTGACAACTGGTACTCGGCATAGACGCTTGCTCCGAAATCGACCCCGACGGCCACCAAGACCAGGGCCGCGATCGCGGCCGACATACCGATAAGCACCCTGCGCACTCGGTCATTCTGGCAGGTCGCACGCTATCGTTAGATCACCTGGGACGCTGGAGGGCCTCTATTGGAGCTACTGCTGTTGACCGCTGACCTGCACCCCGACGGGGTGTTGCCGTCGCTGTCCCTGCTTGCGCACACTGTGCGGACAGCGGCGCCCGAGGTTTCTGCGCTGCTTGAGGCCGGTTCGGCCGAGGTGGTTCTGGTCGACGCGCGCACCGATCTGGCCGCGGCACGTGGACTGTGCCGGCTGCTGAGCGCCACCGCTGGATCGGTCCCGGTGGTCGCGATCGTGACCGAGGGCGGACTGGTTGCGGTCAACGCCGAGTGGGGTATCGACGAGATTCTGCTGCCGGGTACCGGACCCGCCGAGACCGACGCCCGGTTGCGGCTGCTGACGGGACGCCGCGGCGCGCCGGCCGCCGAGCAGGCCTCGGGACAGACCAAGCTCGGCGAGCTGGTGATCGACGAGGGCACCTACACCGCGAGGTTGCGGGGCCGTCCGCTGGACCTGACCTACAAGGAGTTCGAGCTGCTGAAGTACCTCACCCAACACGTCGGCAGGGTCTTCACCCGGGCGCAGTTGTTGCAGGAGGTCTGGGGCTATGACTTCTTCGGCGGTACGCGCACGGTCGACGTGCATGTCCGGCGGTTGCGCGCCAAGCTCGGGCCGGAATACGAGTCGCTGATCGGCACGGTCCGCAACGTCGGCTACAAAGCGGTCCGGCCGGTGCGGGGCCACTCCTCGGCCGCCTCCGACGACGAGGGCGACGAGGGCGACGACGAGATGGTCGACGACCTCGACGGCGCCGACGGCGGTGCGCCCGAGCCGCTGACCAGTCAGTGACCGCCTCGCAATGGCATGCCGCACTGACCGATGACGAGCAGCGGCAGATCCGCGAGCTGATCACCGCTGCCGGCCACCATGACGGCGTCGCCCCGGTCGGGGAGCAGGTACTGCGGGAGCTCGCCGCGTCCCGCACCGACCATCTGGTCGCCAATGACGGCGCGACGGTACTGGGTTATCTGAACCTGACCGCGGGCTCGGAGGACGCCGCGCCGATGGCGGAGCTGGTGGTGGCGCCGCAAGCCCGGCGGCGCGGTATCGGGGCCGCGATGGCCAGCGCCGCACTGGCCCGAACCGACGGCGGCGCCCGGTTCTGGGCGCATGGCACCCTGCCCGCCGCCCGAGCCACTGCCGAGGCGTTGGGGCTGACCGCGGTGCGTGAGCTGCTGCAGATGCGCCGATCGCTGCGGGACCTCCGCGTTGGCACGAAGGTTCCGCCCGGGGTGACGATTCGCACCTATGCGGGCCCCGGCGACGACGCCGAATTGCTGCGGGTCAACAACGCCGCGTTCTCCTGGCATCCCGAGCAGGGCGGCTGGACGGCCGAGGACCTGGCACAGCGCCGCGCCGAGGCATGGTTCGATCCGGCCGGACTCTTTCTGGCGTTCGACGGACCCGTGTTGCTGGGGTTTCACTGGACCAAGATCCACTCCGGCAAACCGGGCGCTGAACCGCTGGGTGCACGCAGCGATCCCAGCTTCGCCTCTCCTTCGTCGAGGCTCGCTGAACCGCTGGGGGAGGTCTACGTGGTGGGAGTGGACCCGGCCGCCCAGGGCCGCGGTCTGGGCCGGGTGCTGACCGAGATTGGCCTGGTCTATCTGGCGGATCGGCTTGCCGAGGTCGAGGCGCCGATCGTGCTGCTCTACGTCGAGGCGGACAACACCGCGGCGTTGCGCACCTACGAGCAGTTGGGCTTTGTGGTGCACAGTGTCGACACCGCTTACGCCGCAGTGGATCAGCCTTGATGGGGCACTGGAATCTATTCACCGCCCGTTCATCTGCCATGTGGTTGCCATCCATAAGTGCCGCATACGTTCCCGGAGAGATTTGAACCGGAAGCGAGAAAGCGAGAACTGATGAAACGCACAAAGGCGGGTCTTGCGCTGGTAGCGGCCGCGATGACCGGTCTGGCGCTCAGTGGCTGTGGCAGCGATGACAACACCGCGAGCCCGTCCGGCACCGGCACCACCTCCGGCAAAGCCGACTCCGCCGAGTGCGCCGGCAAGAACACGCTGACCGCTGAGGGGTCGACGGCTCAGCAGAACGCGATCGCGGTGTTCAACCAGGTGTGGGGCAAAGAGTGCTCGGGCAAGAACCTGTCGTACAACCCGACCGGGTCGGGGGCGGGGCGCGAGCAGTTCATCGCCGGGCACGTCGACTTCGCCGGTTCGGACTCGCCGCTGAGCGAGGCGCAGGTCGCCGAGGCGGCCGACCGCTGCGGCCAGAACCCGGCATGGCATCTGCCGCTGGTGTTCGGGCCGGTCAGCATCGCCTACCACCTCGACGGGGTGGAGAACCTGGTCCTCAACGGTGACGTGCTGGCCCGGATCTTCAGCGGAGCCATCACCAGCTGGAACGACCCCGCGTTGGTGGCCCTCAACCCGGGCGAGGAACTGCCCGCGATCGCCATCACGCCGATCTATCGCTCGGACTCGTCGGGCACCACCGACAACTTCCAGAAGTACCTCAGCGCCGCGGCGCCGCAGACCTGGACCAAGGGCGAAGGCAGCGAGTTCCAGGGCGGCGTCGGTGAGGGCGCGCAGAAGTCGGCCGGGGTCGTGCAGGCGGTGCAGAGCACGCCCGGTGCCGTCGGTTATGTCGAGAAGGGCTTCGCCGACCAGGCCAACCTGCGGTCGGCGATGATCGACTCGGGCTCTGGAGTGGTCGCCGCCACCGACGAATCGGCCGGTGTCGCGATTCAGTCGGCCGGATTCGTTTCCGAGGACAGCAACGACATGCGGCTGGACCTGAGGTCGCTTTACGGCACCAAGCAGGCCGCTGCCTACCCGCTAGTCTTGGTGACCTATGAGATCGTCTGCTCCAAGGGCTACGACCCCGACACGTCGGCGGCCGTGAAGTCCTTCCTGAGGACGGCCTCCACCAGCGGCCAGGACGAGCTGTCGTCCGCCGGTTACGTCCGGCTGCCGGACCAGTTGAAACGGCGCTTGAGTGCCGCCATCGACGCGATCCAGTAGCCGCGGTGGTGCAAGCGATGAGGGGGTGTCAAGCATCGCCGACTCGTCTGTGTCTGCGCCTGCATCGACGCCGTCGGTGACCCCGACGGCGCTGCGTTCCACCGGCAGCCGCCTGCAAGATCGGCTGTTCCGTCTGGTCGCGGAAGGCTCCGGGGTGCTGATCATCGTCTTGATCAGCGCCGTCGGAGGCTTTCTGCTGCTGCGGGCGATACCGGCGCTGCAGCGCAACCGGGAGAACTTCTTCACCTACGGCGGCAGTTGGGTCACCACCAACACCTCCGCCATGCACTTCGGCATCGCAGAGATGCTGCAGGTGACGGTGTTCGTCTCGCTGTTCGCGCTGTTGCTGGCGATGCCGGTTGCTCTGGGCGTCGCGATCTATCTCGCCGAGTACGCGCCCAGGCGGCTCGTCGGGCCCCTGGGTTACATGGTCGAACTGCTGGCCGCCGTGCCGTCGATCATTTACGGAGCATGGGGCCTGTACGTGCTGGCCCCGCAGTTGCGCGGCACCGCGCTATGGCTCAACGAACACCTCGGTGGATTCTTCCTGTTCGCCGACGGCAACGCGTCGGTGGCGGGCGGCGGCACCATCTTCACCGGCGGAATCGTGCTGGCGGTGATGATCCTGCCGATCATCACCGCGGTCACCCGCGAGGTGCTGGCTCAGACGCCCCGCGGCCAGGTCGAAGCCGCCCTGGCGTTGGGCGCGACTCGCTGGGAGGTGGTCAAGATGGTGATGCTGCCGTTCGGCCGCTCCGGCTATATCAGTGCCGCGATGCTGGGCTTGGGTCGGGCGCTCGGCGAGACGGTCGCGCTGTTGATCATCCTGCGCTCCACCCAGAAGGCGTTCAACTGGTCGCTGTTCGACGGCGGTTCCACCTTCGCCACCAAGATCGCCGCCACCGCATCGGAATTCAACGACCAGTACAAGGCGGGCGCCTACATCGCGGCCGGCCTGGTGCTGTTCGTGCTGACGCTTATCGTCAACGCGCTGGCGCGCGTCGCGATCACCCAGAAGGTGCATTCATGACCGCGTTGCTGGACCGGCCCGTCAAGCTGCGCACGTTTGCGGGGGTAGGCCTGCGCCGCCGGGTTGCCAATTCGATTGCGACGGTGCTGGTCACCGCCGCGATGGCGTTGGCGTTGGTGCCCCTGGTGTGGGTGATGTACTCGGTGTTCGACTTCGGTTTCGGTGCCGTCAGCACCAGTTCCTGGTGGACCCACTCGCAGGCCGGCATGACGGCGTTCGTGGCCGGCGGCGGCGCTTACCATGCGATCATCGGGACCCTGCTGCAAGGACTGCTGTGCGCGGCCATCTCGATCCCGATCGGGATCTTCGTCGCGATCTATCTCGTCGAGTACGGTGCCGGCACCCGACTGGGCAAGCTCGCGACCTTCATGGTCGACATCCTCACCGGGGTGCCGTCGATCGTCGCAGCGCTGTTCGTCTACGCGTTGTGGGTGGCCACCTTGGGATTTCACCGCTCCGGTTTCGCGGTGTCGCTGTCGTTGGTGCTGCTGATGGTGCCGGTGATCGTGCGAGCGACCGAGGAGATGCTGCGGATCATTCCGATGGATCTGCGTGAGGCCAGCTACGCGTTGGGCGCACCGAAGTGGAAGACCATCACCAGCATCGTGATTCCGACCGCGCTGTCGGGCATCGTCACCGGAATACTGTTGGCGCTGGCCCGGGTCATGGGTGAGACCGCGCCGCTGCTGATCTTGGTCGGCTACTCGCAGGCGATCAATTTCGACATGTTCCACGGCTTCATGGGGTCGCTGCCGGGAATGATGTATGACCAGACATCAGCCGGGGCGGGCGCCAGTGCGGTGCCCACGGATCGGCTCTGGGGCGCTGCGCTGACGCTCATCCTGCTGATCGCGCTACTCAACGTGGCGGCCAGGTTCGGGGCACGCATCTTCGCTCCCAAGAAGTTCTAGATCGGTCTCGACAACCAGCGCGTAGCGGTGGGCGAACAAGGAGAGCTGCACGGTGGCTAAAAGGTTGGACCTCACCGACCTCAACATCTTTTACGGGTCGTTTCACGCGGTGGCCGACGTGTCACTGTCGGTCGCGCCGCGCAGTGTCACCGCGTTCATCGGTCCCTCCGGCTGTGGCAAGTCGACCGTGCTTCGCACGCTCAACCGGATGCACGAGACCACTCCGGGGGCCCGCATCGAAGGCTCGGTATTGCTCGACGGCGAGAACATCTACCGCCCCGGAATCGACCCGGTGGGGGTTCGCCAAGCCGTCGGAATGGTTTTCCAGCGCCCGAATCCCTTCCCCACCATGTCTATTCGCGACAACGTGGTGGCCGGTCTCAAGCTGCAGGGAATCCGCAACCGCCGCACACTCGACGAAACCGCCGAGTTCTCCCTGCGCGGGGCGAATCTGTGGAACGAGGTCAAGGACCGGCTGGATAAGCCCGGTGGCGGGCTCTCCGGTGGTCAGCAGCAGCGGTTGTGTATCGCGCGGGCCATCGCGGTGCAGCCCGACGTGCTGTTGATGGATGAGCCCTGCTCGGCGTTGGATCCGATCTCGACGATGGCCATCGAGGAGCTGATCTCGCAGCTCAAGCAGGATTACACCATCGTCATCGTCACCCACAACATGCAGCAGGCGGCACGGGTGAGCGATCAGACGGCGTTCTTCAACCTGGCCGATGTCGGCAAGCCCGGCCGGCTGATCGAGATCGACGGGACCGAGAAGATCTTCTCCAACCCGAGCTTCAAAGAGACTGAGGACTACATCTCCGGCCGCTTCGGCTAGGTGAGTGCACGCGTCGCATCCGGCAGCTTAACCGCCTGGGTCCTAACGTATTTCGGGCAGCGATTCAAGGGTCTGTGCCGCGTCAGTTACTGGCGCGCCACCCTTGTCTGACGGCGATCGTCGCCCTTGGCCGCCATCGGACCGTGGCGCCTCGCGGCGGAGGCGGGCAGCGTCGATGCCACTCGCCAGATTGCGGGACTCAAGATCGTGGCTAGGCTGGCGCGCAGATCGTTGCTCCAAGAAGGTCTGGGCCGTCGGACATTCGGGCCGGGACAGGTTGACTCGAGTGAGGAGAAGGCTGCCAGTGGCCAAAAGGTTGGACCTGAGCGACGTCAATATCTATTACGGGTCGTTTCACGCGGTGGCCGATGTGACGTTGTCGGTACCGCCGCGCAGTGTCACGGCGTTCATCGGGCCATCGGGCTGCGGCAAGTCGACGGTGCTGCGCACCCTCAACCGGATGCACGAGGTCATCCAGGGGGCGCGCGTTGAGGGCTCGGTGTTGCTCGACGGTGAAGACATCTACCAGGCTGGCATCGACCCGGTGGGGGTGCGTAAGGCGATCGGGATGGTGTTCCAGCGCCCAAATCCGTTTCCCACCATGTCCATTCGCGACAACGTGGTGGCCGGGTTGACGCTGCAAGGAGTGCGCAATCGCAAGTTGCTGGACGAGACCGTCGAACAGTCGCTGCGCGGGGCGAACTTGTGGAACGAGGTCAAGGACCGGCTGGACAAGCCCGGTGGCGGGCTCTCCGGTGGTCAGCAGCAGCGGTTGTGTATCGCGCGGGCCATCGCGGTGCAGCCCGACGTACTGTTGATGGATGAGCCCTGCTCGGCGTTGGATCCGATCTCGACTATGGCCATCGAAGAGCTGATCTCGCAGCTCAAGCAGGATTACACCATCGTCATCGTCACCCATAACATGCAGCAGGCGGCACGGGTGAGCGATCAGACGGCGTTCTTCAACCTCGAGGCCGTCGGGAAGCCTGGCCGGTTGGTCGAGATTGACGGCACCGAGAAGATTTTCTCTAATCCGAGACTTAAGGAAACCGAGGACTACATCTCGGGTCGCTTTGGCTGACTTATTACCGGATTCGGCTACCGTGTGGTTTCCACGCTGACTGCCGAAGGAGTGCCGTTGAGGATCAACCGATTCGGTATCGTCGCGAGTCTGCTGGCTACTGTACTGCTGACGGTCGTGGCCTGCGGTGGTGGCGAGTCGTCGTCGGCCTCGGGGTCGGGCTCCTCAACGGTGCAGTGCGGCGGCAAGCAGAAGCTGACCGCGAGCGGCTCGACGGCCCAGGCGCACGCGATCGAACAGTTCGTCTACGCCTACATCCGGGCCTGCCCGGACTACACGCTGGACTATCGGGCCAACGGATCTGGCAACGGAATCGCTGAATTCGCCAGTGGGCAAACCGAATTGGCCGGATCTGACTCGCCGCTCGATCCGTCCAACGGTGAGCCGCAGCGGGTGGCGGCGCGGTGCGGCTCGACGCCCTGGCACCTCCCGACGGTCTTCGGTCCGATTGCCGTGACCTACAACATCGGCGGCGTCAACGAACTCGACCTGGACGGGCCCACGATGGCCAAGATCTTCAACGGCACCATCACCAAGTGGGATGACCCCGCGCTCAAGGCGCTCAACAAGGACACGGCGTTGCCCGCCGAGCCCATCCACGTGGTGTTCCGCAGCGACGACTCCGGAACCACCGACAACTTCCAGAAGTACCTCGACATCGCCTCCGACGGCGCCTGGGGTCGCGGGGTGGGCAAGGCCTTCAACGGTGGTACCGGTGTCGGGGCGGCCGGCAACGACGGCACCTCGGCGATGTTGCGGAGCACCGAGGGCTCGATCACCTACAACGAGTGGTCCTATGCGGTGGGGCGCGAGCTCAACATGGCCCAGATCGTCACCTCGGCTGGCCCGCAACCGGTGACCATCTCCGTCGACTCGGTGGACAAGACCATCGCCGGCGCCAAGTTCAGCGGCGCCGGAAACGATCTGGTCGTGGATACCTCGTCGTTCTACAAACCGACGGTGGCCGGTGCCTACCCGATCGTGCTGGTGACCTACGAGATCGTCTGCTCTAAATACCCAGACCCGGCGACAGCGCAGGCGGTCAAGGCGTTTATGCAAGCGGCGATCGGTGACGGACAGCAGGATCTGGACCAGTACGGCTATATTCCCCTACCTCCGGAATTTACGGCGAAATTGAACGCGGCGGTCGACGCTATTTCCTGATCGTCGACATCTGCGGCGATCCATTTTCACTGGTAACCTTTGGTTAATCTTCTGTTCACCGCAACAGTTGATCGCTTGATGCCAATCCTGACCGGGTGAATGGAGCGTCGTGAACGATAACGGACCGGCTTCCCAGGTGGGTTCCCAATTCGGTCCTTACCGGTTGCTTCGGCTGCTGGGGCGAGGTGGCATGGGTGAGGTCTACGAGGCCGAGGACACTCGCAAGCACCGATCGGTCGCACTGAAGCTGATCGCTCCCGTGCTGTCGGGCAATCCGGCATTCCGAACCCGGATGCAGCGCGAGGCCGACGCGGCAGGCCGGCTTACCGAGCCGCATGTGGTGCCCATCCACGACTACGGCGAGATCGACGGTCAGATGTTCGTGGAGATGCGGCTGATCGACGGCAATGACCTCGGCATGGAGTTGCAGCGCTCCGGCCCGCTGCCCCCGGCGCGAGCCGTGGCGGTGATCGAACAGGTGGCCGCCGCCCTGGACGCCGCGCACGCCGGCGGAATCACCCACCGCGACATCAAGCCGGCGAACATCCTGCTCACCCGGGATGACTTCGCCTACCTGGTCGATTTCGGTATCGCCCGCGCCGCGGCAGATCCCGGCCTGACGCAGACCGGGATGGCGCTGGGCACCTACAACTACATGGCGCCAGAGCGGTTCAGTGGGGCCGAGGTCGACTACCGTGCCGACATCTATTCACTGGCCTGTGTGCTGAGCGAGTGTCTGAGCGGTCAACAGCCGTACCGGACCGAGACCATCGAACGGCTGATCGCCTCCCATCTGATGGAGCCCGCCCCGCGTCCCAGTCAGCTGCGGCCGGGTGTGGTGCCGGTCGGATTGGACCAGGTGATCGCCAGGGGAATGGCAAAGAATCCGCGGGATCGATACAGCAGCGCCGGCGATCTGGCGCGTGCCGCACACGACGCGCTGACCACTGCAGAGCAGCATCAGGCCGCGATGATCGTTCAGCAGGGCGGTGTGGCCACCCGAATGGCCAGCGCCGTCGGTGCCTCCACTAACGGCGGCGGGAGCTCTCCCGCCGACGGCTACCGACAAAGGCCGGCCAGCTACGAACACCGCGCCCATGGCGCGAACTCCTACGACCAACCGCACGAGCAGACTCAGATGCGGCCCGCCATCACCGGTTGGCGGGACCGGCCGGCGCAGCAGCCCGCGGCAGCCGCACCGGCTTTTGCCGCCGAGGCAAAGGGCCGCGGAGATCGCCGATGGCTGGTGCCGGCCGCGGCTGCCGCGGCGCTGTTGGTCGCGGTCGGTGTGGGCGGTTACGCGGTCACCCACCGTTCGGAGACATCTGCCGGGGCGTCGGCGTCGGCGTCGGCGAACGGTCAGAGTGTGCTGCCCTTGGAGGGGCTGAGCTTCCGGCTCTCCCCGGGCGGGTTGGCACTGGACGGCAGCGGAAACGTCTACGTCACCAACCAGAGCATGTACGGCCGAGTGGTGAAGCTGGAGCCGGGATCGAAGACTCCGGTGATGCTGCCGTTCACCGGGCTCTACGAGCCGCAGGGCGTAGCCGTCGATCGTGCGGGCGCGGTGTACGTCACCGACTTCAACAATCGGGTGGTGAAGCTGGACCCGGATTCCCACGTCCAGTCCGAGCTGCCGTTCAGCGGGCTGAACTATCCGGAGGGCCTGGTGGTGGACAAGGACGGCAGCGTCTATGTCGCCGACCGGGGTAACAACCGGGTGGTCAAGTTGCCGGCCGGGGCCGACGCCCAGGTGGTGCTGCCGTTCGCCGGGCTGCACAACCCGGACGACGTGGCTGTCGACTCCTCCGGCAACGTCTACGTCACCGACACCGACAACGATCGGGTGGTGCGGCTCGCCGCGGGATCCAATACCCAGAGCGTGCT
Organism: Mycolicibacter virginiensis; assembly: GCF_022374935.2. Taxonomy (NCBI): domain Bacteria; kingdom Bacillati; phylum Actinomycetota; class Actinomycetes; order Mycobacteriales; family Mycobacteriaceae; genus Mycobacterium; species Mycobacterium virginiense. The sequence continues at coordinate 4,099,736 of NZ_CP092430.2, read as the reverse complement.
GCCGTTCACCGGTCTCGATGCACCGTGGGGCGTCACCGTTGACGGGGCCGGCAACGTCTTCGTCACCAACCACGACAGCCACACCGTGGTGAAGCTGACCGCCGGGTCCAATACCCAGACGAAGCTGCCGTTCACCGGGCTGAACACTCCGCTGCAGGTCGTCGTCGGTGCAGATGGTGCCCTTTACGTCGCCGACCGGGGCAACAACCGGGTGGTGAAACTGGTCGGTGGCACGGAACCGCGGGGTTGATGCGGCGGTTCCAGCTTCGCTTCTCCTGCGTCGAAGCTCGCTGAACCGCCGGGTTGATGCGGTGGTTCCAGTTTCGCTTCTCCTGCGTCGAAGGTCGCTGAACCGCCGGGTTGATGCGGCGGTGCCAGCTTCGGGTCAGCGATCGTGGACCGACGTGAGCCGAGTCGCCACGGCCGCCACGATCGCGCTGACTGCGACCAGGATGATCAGCGTCAGCGCCGCACCCCAGACTCGGGCGGCCCCAGCCGCCTGCGGGTTCCCCAGCTCGGAGTAGATCAGCAGCGGCAGCGAGGCCATGTTCTCGTGAAAGATGTCGTAGTTGATCGACCGGCTGTAGCCCACCAGCACCAGCACGGGGGCGGTCTCACCGATGATCCGGGCGATCGACAAAAAGATTCCCGACAGGATTCCCGAGAGCGCGGTGGGGATCACGATGCGCAGGATCGTCTTCCATCGCGGCACCCCCAGCGCGTAGCTGGCCTCTCGTAGTTCGTCGGGAACCAGACGCAACATCTCCTCGGTGGAGCGCACCACGATCGGCAACATCAGCAACGCCAGCGCCAGCGAAACCGCGAATGCGCTCTGCTCGAATCTGAGGGTGGCGATCCACAGGCTGAAGACGAACAGCGATGCCACGATCGAGGGCACCCCGGCCAGCACGTCGACCATGAAGGTGGTCAATCGCGCCCACCGGCCGCCGCCGTACTCGATCAGGTAGATCGCCGTCATCAGCCCCAGCGGCACCGCCAGCAACGCGGCCACCCCGGCCTGCACCAGGGTGCCGTACAGCGCGTGGTACACCCCGCCGGCGAATTCTTCGGGCAGCACGCCGCGTAGCGAATGCGTCCACCAGCTCAGATTGGTGATCGCGTGCCAACCGCGGGCCACCACGACCCAGAGCAGCCAGACCAAGGGAATCGCTGCGACGGCGAACGAGGACACGAATGCCGCGGTGGCAATCTTGTCCGTCAACCGGCGCCGCACGCTGAGGTGATGGCGCTGGGGCACCGACGGTTTGACCGGTGCGCTGAGCAGTTGGGCTGTCATCCGTTGACCTTGCCGCCGGCCACCGCGCGAGCGGCGGCATTGACGATGAATGTGAGTGCGAACAATGCGAACCCGGCGGCGATGTAGGCGCCGGTCGGCAGCGGGGCGCTGAACTCCGCGGCAGCCGAGGCGATTTTGGAGGCGAACGTGTACCCGCCGTCGAACAGCGACCAATTCCCAGGCTTTGCCGCGGCCCGCAGGATGATCAACATCGCGACCGTCTCGCCCAGCGCGCGCCCCAGGCCCAGCATCGCCGCGGCGATAACGCCGCTGCGACCGTAGGGCAGCACGGCCATGCGAACCACCTCCCAGCGAGTGGCTCCCAGGGCCTGGGCGGCTTCGATGTGGGCGAAGGGGGTCTGCCGGAATACCTCCCGCGAGACCGAGGTGATGATCGGCAGGATCATCACCGCGAGCACGATCCCCGCGGTGAAGATCGTGCCGCCGCCGGCCAGCGACACGTTGCCCTTATGGAACAAGAACAGCCAGCCCAAGTGACTTCTGAGGAATCGCATGATCGGCACCAGCATCGGTGCCAGCACAAAGATCCCCCAGAGACCGAAGATGATGGACGGCACCGCCGCCAGCAGGTCGATCACCACGGCGAACGGTCGAGTCAACCGCCGGGGTGCGTACTGGGTGAGAAAGATCGCGATACCGACCGAAATCGGCACCGCCAGCGTCAACGCGAATACCGAGCTCAACACCGTGACCATCAGCAGGTCCCGGATGCCGAACGACAGGTGGTCGGGATCATTGGTGCGGAAGTCCGGGCTGGTGAAGAAGTTCGCGTCGTTGGCGAGCAACGACGGGACAGCACGTACCAGTAGAAAGATCGCGATCAGCGCGATCGCCACCACCACGGTCGATCCGGCCGAGACCGCGGCCGCCCGGAACAGCCGCTCACCTCGAGGCGAGCGGCTGTTCGCCAAGGGCGTCGATGGATGCCCGGGGGTCACGAGATGGCGTCGACCGCGGACGCCAGGCGAGCCTTGAAAGCCTCGGGGATCGGCACGTAGCCGTTGTCGGCCAAACCATCCTGGCCTGCGCCGATGGTGGACTTGAGGAACAACCGCACCGCGGTGCCGACGTCAGCGTCCGGGTACTTCGAGCACACCACCTCATAGGTGGCGAGCACGATCGGGTAGGAGCCCGCCTGCGTCGGCTGATAGAACGACGCCGTGTCGAGCACCAGATCGTTGCCTTGCCCCTTGATGGTGGCACCGGCGATGGTCTTGCCGACCGACTCGGTGCTGATCGCGACCGGATCGGGGCCGGCGGAGGTAACGATCTGGGCGGTGGCCAGGTTCTTGGCCTGGGCGAATGACCACTCGTTGTAGGTGATCGCCCCCTCGGTGGAAGCGATGGCTCCGGCCGTACCGTCGTTGCCCTTGGCGCCTTCGCCGACGCCACCGTTGAACGTCTTTCCAGCGCCCTTGCCCCAGGCCCCACCGGAGGCGGCATCTAGGTATTGCTGGAAGTTGTCGGTGGTCCCGGACTCGTCGCTGCGGAACACCACGTGGATCGGCTGGGCGGGCAGGGTGGCCGTCGGGTTGAGGGCCTTGATCGCCGGGTCATCCCAGCTGGTGATGGCTCCGTTGAAGATCTTCGCGGCGGTCGGGCCGTCGAGGATCAGCGTGTCGACGCCGGGGACGTTGTAGGTGATCGCGATGGGGCCGAACACCACCGGCAGGTTCCAAGCCGGGGATTCGCAGCGCTGCTGCGCCGCGGCGTAGTCGTCGCCGCTCAGCGGAACGTCGGAGCCGGCGAAGTCGGTCTGGCCGCCGACGAACTCCCGGATACCGGCGCCCGAGCCGTTAGCGGTGTAGTTGACGTTGTGGCCCGAACACTCGTCGATGAACGCCTTGACGAACCGGGCCATGGCGTTCTGCTGGGCGGTCGATCCGCTGGCTTTCAGCGTGTCCGTGCCGCCGCAGTTTCCGCCGGCGGCTGCCGAGCTCGAGGTCGTCTTCTCGCCGGTGTCGGTGTTCTTGTCGCTGCCGCACCCGGATAACACCAACGCGCCGGTCGCCATAATTCCCAGCGTCGCGCCAATTCCGTTCAGTTTCACAATGCCCTTTCGCAGAACGAATTAAGGTGATGGCCGCGGCGCGACATCACCGAATCAACCCGGCCGACAATTCGCAATAACCACGTACGATCCGGGCCACTTCTCTATTTAATGCGGTGCACGAAGGTTACGGTAGGGTGAACAGCCATGATCTAACGGTGGAATTCTGGTGGAATTCAGATGACGCCGATATGGACTGGCTAAATGCCAGATGACAGGCAGGTCGGCCCAGGCCCGTAAGCTTCGCGAAGTGGCCGAACCGTCCGTCGCGCAGTTGCGCACGCTCCTCGATGAGCTGACCCTCCGGGACGCGGTCTACTTCGGACGGCGCCTGAAGGATCTGCGTGGCGCAAAGCCCGAGCAGGTGCGAAAGCTCGCCGAGCGGATGGGCGAGGCGCAAGCGCTGGTTGCCGCGCGCCGGGCCGCGGTGCCCGATGTCCGCTATCCCGACCTGCCGGTCAGCGGCCGCCGCGACGAGATCGCTGCGGCGATTCGGGATCACCAGGTCGTGGTGGTGGCCGGCGAGACCGGTTCCGGTAAGACCACCCAGCTGCCCAAGATCTGCCTGGAGCTCGGCCGCGGCATTCGGGGCACCATCGGTCACACCCAGCCGCGGCGGCTGGCCGCCCGCACCGTTGCGCAGCGCATTGCCGACGAATTGGCCAGCCCGCTAGGCGATGTGGTCGGGTACGCGGTCCGGTTCACCGACCGCGTGTCCGACCGAACGTGCGTCAAACTGATGACCGACGGCATCCTGCTCGCCGAGCTCGAACGGGACCGGCGGTTGCTGCGCTACGACACACTGATCATCGACGAGGCGCATGAACGCAGCCTCAACATCGACTTCCTGCTGGGCTACCTGCGCGACTTGTTGCCGCGCCGCCCCGATCTGAAGGTGATCATCACCTCGGCCACCATCGAACCCCAGCGTTTCGCAGCGCACTTCGGCGGTGAAGGTGGTGCGCCGATCGTCGAGGTGTCCGGCCGCAGCTACCCGGTGGAAATCCGGTATCGCCCGCTGGAGCTGCCGGTCAGCTCGGAGGCCGCAGATGACCCGGACGACCCGGATCAGGAGATCATCCGGACCGAGACCCGCGACGAGATCGAGGCGATCGTCGATGCGGTGCACGAACTGTCCGCCGAACCGCCCGGCGACGTCTTGGTGTTCCTGTCCGGCGAGCGCGAGATCCGCGACACCGCAGAGGCTCTCGGCGGCCTGGCCAACACCGAGATTCTGCCGTTGTACGCGCGGCTGTCCACTGCTGACCAGCAGAAGGTATTCGCTCAGGCGCGCGCCGGTCGGCGCATTGTGCTGGCCACCAACGTGGCTGAGACATCGCTGACGGTGCCGGGCATCCGCTACGTGATCGATCCGGGCAATGCGCGGATCTCCCGCTACAGCCGCCGGCTGAAGGTTCAGCGGCTACCGATCGAACCCATTTCGCAGGCGTCCGCCGCGCAGCGCAGCGGCCGGTGCGGCCGCACGGCCCCAGGGGTGTGCATTCGGCTCTACAGCGAAGCCGACTTCGACACTCGGCCGCGCTACACCGACCCGGAGGTGCTGCGCACGAACCTGGCCGCAGTGCTGTTGCGGATGGCGTCGCTGCGGCTGGGTGCGGTGGAAGACTTCGGCTTCCTCGACCCGCCCGATTCGCGCAGCATCCGTGACGGGGTCGCGCTGCTGGTCGAGCTCGGCGCGTTCACCGCGCAAGGGGCGATCACTGATGTCGGCCGCCGGCTGGCCCGGCTGCCGGTGGACCCGCGGTTGGGCCGGATGATCCTGGCCGCTGAGACCGAAGGCTGTGTTCGCGAGATGCTGGTGCTCGCCGCGGCCTTGACCATTCCCGATCCCAGGGAGCGGCCAGTCGATCGGGAGGAGGCGGCCCGGGCCATGCATGCCCGGTTCGTCGACGACGATTCCGACTTCACCGCTTATCTCAACTTGTGGTCGTATCTGTCAGAGCAGCGGAAATCTCTGAGCGGCAGTGCGTTTCGCCGGATGTGCCGCAATGAGTTCCTGCACTACCTGCGGATCCGGGAATGGCAGGACCTGGTAGGGCAACTGCGCAGCATCGCAGCCGATATCGGCATCCGTGAATCCGGCGAGCCCGCTCAGCCGGCAGCCATCCACGCTGCGTTGCTGGCCGGGTTGTTGTCGCACGTCGGGATGCGGCGCGACGACGGTCGGGAGTTCGCCGGTGCACGTAACTCGAAATTCGTGCTGGCGCCCGGCTCGGTGCTGGCCAAACGACCGCCGCGCTGGACGATGGTCGCCGAGCTGGTGGAGACCAGCCGGCTGTTCGGGCGGACCGCCGCGCGCATCCAGCCGGAAACCGTCGAGCGGGTCGCGGCAGATCTGGTGCAGCGCAGCTACAGCGAGCCGCATTGGGACGCCAAGCGCGGCGAGGTGATGGCCTTCGAGAAGGTCACGCTGTACGGACTGCCGCTGGTGGCGCGCCGCCGGGTCGGCTACGCCCGGGTGGAGCCGGTGGTGGCTCGCGAGCTGTTCATCCGGCACGCGCTGGTGGAGGGCGACTGGGTGACCCGGCACCGATTCCTCGCCGACAACGCCGCGCTGCGCGCCCAACTTCAGGAGCTGGAAGACAGGGTCCGTCGTCGCGATCTGATCGTCGACGACGACACCGTGTATTACCTCTACGACGCCCGAATTCCCGCCGACGTGGTCTCGGCACGGCACTTCGACGGCTGGTGGCGCAAGCAGCAGAAGGCCACACCCGAGCTGCTGACCTTTACGCGCGACGAGTTGCTGCGGGCCGACGAGACACTTGGCGCCGATCGGCCGGACAGTTGGGCGACCGCGGATCTCAGGTTGCCGCTGACGTATCGCTTCGAGCCGGGCGCCGCCGACGACGGGGTCACCGTCCATGTGCCGATCGATGTGCTGGCCCGCCTCGGTGGCGACGAGTTCGCCTGGCAGGTACCGGCGCTGCGCGAAGAGCTGATCACCGCGCTGATCCGGTCCCTGCCCAAGGATCTGCGACGTAACTTCGTCCCGGCACCCGACACCGCCCGTGCGGTGCTGTCGGCAATCGGGCCGGCCGGCGAGCCGCTGCTGGAGTCGCTGGTACATGAGCTTCGTCGCCGCACCGGTGTGTTGGTGCCGATCGATGCCTTCGACCTGACCAAGCTTCCCGCACACTTGAGGGTCACCTTCGCCGTGGAGGCCGCAGACGGCACCGAGGTGGCGCGCGGCAAAGACCTTGGCGTCTTGCAGGATCGATTGGCGGCATCAGCCCGCGAGGCGGTTGCCGATGCGGTCGGCGCGGAGCTGGAACGCAGCGGCCTGCGCAGCTGGCCGGACGACTTGGACACGCTGCCTCGGGCCGTGCAGCGGGTGGTGGCCGGGCGCGCTGTTCGTGGCTTCCCGGCTTTTGTCGATGGCGGCGACACCGCGCAGCTACGGGTGTTCTCCACCGAGGCGCAGCAGCGGTCCGCGCTCGGCCCTGGTATCCGCCGGTTGCTGCGCTGCGATGTTCCGTCGCCGGTCAAAGCGGTCGAGCGGCAGCTGGATTCGCCGACGCGGCTGATGCTCAAGGCGAACCCGGACGGGACGTTGGCGGCGCTCATCGACGACTGCGCCGACGCCGCGACCGACGCGTTGACGGCGGCGCCGGTGTGGACCCGAGCGGAGTACATCGCGTTGCGCACCCGGGTGGCCGGCGCGCTGGTGCCCGCCACCGTTGATGTGGTGACCCGAGTTGCGCAGGTGCTGGCCGCGGCCCGCGACACCCAAGTGGCGCTGCCGGCGCAGCCGCCTCCCGGCCAGGCCGAGGCGATCGCCGATATCGTCGGCCAGCTGGATGCGCTGCTGGCGCCCGGTTTTGTCACCGCCACCGGCCGCGCGCACCTAGGCGATCTCGTCCGCTACCTGACCGCCGTCCGTCGCCGGGTGGAGCAGCTGCCCCGCGCGTTGCAGGCCGACCGGGAACGGATGGCACGGGTGCACGCGGTGCAAGACGCCTACCGGGACCTTTTGGCGACCCTGCCTACGGCGCGCCATCGCGACAACGACGTGCGCGACATCGCGCGCCAGATCCAAGAGCTACGGGTGAGTCTGTGGGCTCAGCAGCTCGGTACCCCGCGACCGGTCAGCGAACAGCGCATCCTCAGGGCTTTAAAAGAGCTTTAGCCGCGCTACTCGCTTGAGGGCAGGGTGTGCTCGTCGGGGAACTTGCCGGTCGCCTGGAAGATCACCCGACGAGCGACCTCGACGGCGTGGTCGGCGAACCGCTCGTAGAACCGCCCAAGCAATGTCACGTCCACGGCGGCGGCCACTCCGTGCCGCCACTCCTTGTCCATCAGCACCGAGAACAGGTGCCGGTGCAGGTCATCCATCGCGTCGTCTTCTTCGCGGATCCGGGCGGCCTTCTCCGGGTCGCGGGACAGCAGCACCTCTTGCGCACTGTTGCCCAATTCGACTGCAAGCCTGCCCATTTCGGCGAAGTATCCGTTCACCTCTTCGGGCAGTGCGTGTTGCGGGTGGCGGCGGCGGGTGATCTTGGCGACGTGCAGGGCCAACGCGCCCATCCGGTCGATGTCGGCCACCATCTGAATGGAGCTGACGATGGCGCGTAGATCCCCGGCGACCGGGGCCTGCAACGCCAACAGCACGAAGGAGCTTTCCTCGGCGCGGGTACTCATCGCGGCGATCTGTTCGTGATCGGTGATCACCTGCTCGGCCAGCATCAAGTCGGCTCGCAGCAGGGCCTGTGTGGCGCGTTCCATTGCTGCCCCGGCCAAGCCGCACATCGTGCCGAGCTGTTCGGCCAGATCCGAGAGTTGCTCGTGGTACGCGGTTCGCATGCCCTCAAGACTAACCGTGGACTGCGATTCGCGCGGGTTGGGCGGGAGTGGGCGCTATTCGCAGGTGGTGTCGGCGGCGTTGGTGACAGTCAGGTCGTCGGGCAGTTCGGTCGGTTCGACGCTGGCGCCGCGGTTGAGTTGCACGCTGACCTGCGAGCCGGCGGCCACCGGCTTGGTCACGGTACGGAAGTCTGATCCCAGGACAACGCGGACGATGCTGCCCAGTCCGCTGACCCGCTCGATCGGCGCGCCTGACAGCGCCGAGGACACCGTGGCGGCGGCCTGCTCGTTTCCGGGGGAGTACAGCACTTTGGTGGCCTTGACGGTGCCGGGGTAGTCGTCGGCATTGTCGACGTTGAAGCCCCACTGCTGCAGGCCCTCGGAGGTGGCGCCGGCCAGGCCGGACTGCTCGGTGGCGTTGGATACCCGCACCGTGACATCGGCGGGCGAGGTCGTGACCGCGTGCACCTGCTCGCTGAGTGGCTTGACCGCCGGGGGGGCCGGTGCGCCGGGCAGGGAAGTCGACGGGGTCGTGGGGTTGGCTGCCGCCGTGGTGGGGACCGAGGTGGCGTTGTGGTCGTTCTCGCCGGGCAGCGGGTCGTCGTTGATGATGGCGTCGAACAGGGCCCGCACGTCATCCATCCGGGGAACCTCGTCGCCGTTCTCGTCGGTCTCACTGGTCGGCACCGTGACGAAGGTGATGTGCCCGGCGGCGACCTTCTGCAACGACTGGCCGAGGTTCACCAGGTCCTTGGTGGTGACGTTGTCCACCGAGCTGTCGCCGATGAACATGTTGACCACGTTGTTGAGCTTGGTCGGCGAGAAGAAGGTGTTGGTGGAGATCAACGAGCGCAGCAGCGACGACAAGAACAGCTGCTGGCGTTTGATGCGGCCGTAGTCGCCGTTGTCCTCGGTGGTGACGTGCCGGGCCCGCACGTAGTTCAACGCGGTGCCGCCGTTGACTCGCTGGCGTCCGGTGTCTTCGAGGACGCTGCCCAGCACGAGGTCGTAGAGCGGGCTGGGGGTGCACACCTCGACGCCGCCCAGCGCGTCGACCATCTTGCCGAATCCGACGAAGTCGACGGCCATGAACCGGTTGATCGCCAGTCCGGACAGTTTCTGGATCTCCTTGACCAGACACTTCGGCCCGCCGAAGGCGTAGGTCGAGTTCAGCTTCGTCTCGGTGTAGACGATGTCGTCGCTGTAGGTTCCGGTTTCCTCGTCGTAGATCGGCCCGTAGGCGCCGGTCACGGAGTTCCAGGCCTCGCACTGAATCGGGGTGATCGCCAGGTCGCGGGGGAACGACACCACCACCACGCGTTTACGGTTCGCCGGGATGTTGACCAGCATGATCGTGTCGGAGCGAGCTCCCTCGGCGTCCTCGGTGCTGCCGGCGCCGATGTCGCTGTTGGCGCCGGCGCGGGTGTCCGCGCCGACGATCAGGAAGTTCTCGTCGCCATACTGGCCGGCCGCATCGAGAATGTCGTGCGAGTCGGGGTCCAGCGCGCTGACGTGGTTGAGGCTGCGGTTTTTCGACGAACTCCACTGCCAGGCCGACCCGGTCAGCACCAGGGCAAGGATCGCCATCATGGCCGCGACCGCCCGGCCCGCGAGCTTCGCCCGGTGGTGGGGCCCGTGCGCGGCAGGTTCGGTGTCAGCCGGCGGTGTCTGGCGAGGCGGGTCGATTCGCGCCGGCAGCATCTCGGGCTCGCCGGATAAACCCGGCGGTTCAGCGAGGCTCGACGCAGGAGAGGTGAAGCTGGGACCGCCGTATAAACCCGGCGGTTCAGCGAGGCTCGACGCAGCAGAGGTGAAGCTGGGGCCGCCGTATAGGCCCCGCTGCATCTCGGGACCGCCGTATAGGCCCGGCGCCTCGGTGGCGGGTGCCAACTCGTCCCAGTCGGGGGCACCGGCCGGCTCGAGTGACGTGCCGTGAATACGGTCGAGGTCGGGCACTTCCGAGGGGTAGGCCACCTCGGTGATGTCGGGCATCGGGGCCGCTAGATCGGCGATTTCCAGCGCGGTGTACTCGGCCTCGGGCTCGGATACCTCGGACAAGCTGACGGGCTCCACCGGCTCGACGGGCTCGACGAACTCGGCCACTTCGGGCTTAGGCGAGGCTGAGGCGGCCCGGCGCTGGCTGCGCCCACCCGAAGGCGGAGGCTCGGCGTTGACCCTGGCGATCAGGTCGGCGACGCTCACCGACCCGTTGCGGCGCCGGGACGCGTTTCGCCGGTGCGGGACGGGAGTTTCCTCAGACGAGTTCTGCCAGCGTTCCCAGGGTGCGGGTCCCGGCGGTGTCATCGTCATCAGCTGATGGTCGCCGTCATTGTGGCCCTCCGGCGCCCAGCGGCCAGGAGTGGCGTTATCGCCGTCACTCATGTCCTCAAGGGCCTCCGAGTCCTCGGTACCGGCGCGCGTCGCTCGCACGTCGGTGCGGTACGGATGATCGGCATTGGTCTCCGCACCTGGATATGCCTGCGCAGAGACGATCCCTGCCTGGGGCAATAAGGTACTTATTCTACTGAGAACTTTCCAGACACGCGATGTCGACAAAGTCTCATTTCAGCCACCCGAGTGCATAATGTCCGCCCCGGCCGGCACCGCACAGTCGTCGGGGTCGTCGAGCCACCCTTCGGGCAGGGTGACCTTGGCCGGCGAGCCCTGTCGCCCGCGGGGGCCGGTGGCGGCCGCGGGGAAGGGGACCGAGCCGTCCAGCTGCTTGAGCAGTTCGTCGAGCTCGGACAGTGTGGTCACCATCGCCAGCTCGCGCCGCAGCTCGGAACCGGCGGGGAATCCGTGCAGGTACCAGGCGACATGCTTGCGGATCTCGCGCATGCCCTTGTCCTCGCCGAAGTGCTGGGCCAGCAGTTCGCCGTGGCGGCGAATGATGTCGGCGACTTCGCCCAACGTGGGTGGGGTCGGTGTGGGCCGGCCCGCGAAAGCCGCCGAGAGCTCGCCGAACAACCAGGGGCGACCCAGGCAGCCGCGGCCGATCACCACCCCGTCACAACCAGTGGCCGCCATCATGGCCAGGGCATCGCCGGCTTCGAAGATGTCGCCGTTGCCCAGAACCGGAATCGAGCGGACCTGCGCTTTGAGCGCCGCGATCTGCTCCCAGTCGGCGGTGCCGGAGTAGCGCTGCGACGCGGTCCGGGCGTGCAGGGCTACCGCCGCGGCCCCTTCGGCCTCGGCGATGCGTCCGGCGTCCAGGTGGGTGTGGTGGGCGTCGTCGATGCCGATGCGGAACTTCACGGTCACCGGAATGTCGGTGCCGGCCGTGCCACGCACCGCCGCGGCGACGATGTTGCCGAAGAGCCGGCGCTTGTAGGGCAGCGCCGACCCGCCGCCGAGGCGGGTCACCTTGGGCACCGGGCAGCCGAAATTCATGTCGATATGGTCGGCGAGTCCTTCATCGGCGATCATCTTCGCCGCGGCGTAAGTGGTGTCGGGATCGACGGTGTAGAGCTGCAGCGAGCGTGGTGACTCCTCCGGCCCGAACGTCGTCATGTGCAGGGTGGCGGGGTGTCGTTCGACCAGCGCGCGTGCGGTCACCATCTCGCAGACATAGAGCCCGCTGACCGTTCCGGCCCGGGACTGTTCCAGCTCGCGGCAGAGCGTGCGGAATGCGACGTTGGTGACGCCGGCCATCGGGGCCAGCACCACGGGACTGGCAAGCTGAAGCGAACCGATCCTCAGCGCGGACTGCGAGCGCGGCGGAGCCGGGTGACGCAGGTCGCCGCCGTTGCCTACGCCACCGACTACGGCGCTGATGGCTCCAACACCTTCTTGGCGGCGCGCTTCTCGGCCATCTTGGCCTCCCGCTCGAGCCGGCGTTGCTTGGCCAGCTCAAACTTCTCGCACGTCTCGTCCAGCTCGGCGACGATCTTGGCGATCCCCTCCTGGTAGCGGGCCGCTTCGCCGCTGAAGCTCCGCTCGAGGATGCCCCACTTCTTCAGCACCGGCATCACCACGTCGTCGCGGTGGATCATCGGGTCGTAGACGCCGCCGACCGCGATGATCACGGCCTTACGACGAAACTCCGGCACGACGAATCCGGGCATCTGGAAGTTGGCCAGCACCCGGTGCAGCGAGCGCATCGCCTGTTCCGGTGCGATGTCGAAGCCGACGGCGCTCACATCGCGGTAGAAGATCATGTGCAGGTTCTCGTCGTGCGAGATCCGTGCCAGCAGCTGGTCGGCGATGGGGTCGTTGCAGGCCTGGCCGGTGTTGCGGTGCGAGATCCGGGTGGCCAGTTCCTGGAAGCTCACGTAGATGACCGAGTCGAACAGGCTCTCGGCGAACAGGTCATCTTGGACCTGGTGGTTCTGGCCCGGGCTGAAGCCGCGATTGACGGTCTCCATCCGCAGCGTTTCCAGTTCGATGGGGTCGCAGTTGCGGGTGACCACCAGGTAGTCGCGCAGCGCGATGCCGTGGCGGTTCTCCTCAGCGGTCCAGCGGTTGACCCAGGTGCCCCAGGGGGCGTCCATGGTGAAGTTCATCGCGATCTCGCGGTGATACGAGGGCAAGTTGTCCTCGGTCAGCAGGTTCTGCACCATTGCCGTCCGGGCGACTTCGGACAGTTTCGACTGCTCGGGATGCCAATCCTGTCCGCCGAGCGCGTAGTAGTTCTTGCCCTCCGACCACGGGATGTAGTCGTGGGGGTTCCAGTCCTTGGCCATGGAGAAGTGTCGGTTGATGAGTTTTTCCACGACGGGCTCGAGCTCGTGCAGCAACTCCACGTCGGTCCATTCCCGCGTCATGCCAGCTCCCCAGATATCTGTGTCGACTAGTTGCAGGCAATATATCTGTGTCTGTCGGTAGCATCAAGTTTTCGCGGTGCGTGTTCGGGTGCGACTTGCGCCCCCGCCTAGCGCACGATCTGCGCGGTGAGCAGCATCTCCACGCAAAAGTCGATGAATTGGCTGCGGCCGGCTTCGAGTCGGCCGTTGAGGTAAGCGGCGAACAGGGTGGTCAGCGCGCCGATCAGCCCGGTTGCCACCATCTGCTGGACCGCCGCATCGCCAATGTGAGTAAGGGTGCGTTGCAGCATCACGATGAAATCCGGCATCCACTTGGCGCCGGCGCTGGCCAGGATCGGCTCCCGCTCCGGGGCCAGCAGCAGCACCCGGCCTCGCGCCGGGTCGTCGACCATCAGGGTGATGAAGCATTCCACGCCTTCGCGGGGATTTCGGGCCGACAGCAGCGCCGCCAACGCCCGCGTGCACACGTCGTCATATACCTCGCGCACAAACTCGTCGCGGTCGGCGAAGCTCTCGTAGAAATAGCGCTCGGTCAGCGCGGCCGCGCGACATACCGATCGGATAGTCAGCGTGGGTCCACGTGCATCACCGAGCAACTGCACCCCGACGGCGAGAAACTCGTCTCGGCGTAAGGCCTGACGCTCTGCCAGTGGGACCCCGGACCAGCGGCCCCGGCGTTGACTGGAAGACAATTCGCATCTCCCCTCGGCTCGATTTGACAACGTGCGTAGTCAAATTCGGCGACGCTCGATGTGGGTTCCATCATGACGTAAGGCGTTCGGGCCAAGTGAACGCCCCGCCGGGGCGTGTCGGCCGGTGACGCCGGGCCGTGGCGGCCACACGACGTCCCATTGGTCCAGACAATAAGGCCGACAGGCCCGGAGCCCTCGCTCTTGACTCTGCGCTTGCCGCTGCGGAATAGTGTTCTTCGGAAAGAAGAATGACGTATGTTGTCCGGACAAATCCGCGATCTCGGTGCCCGGCGGGCATCCAAATCGCGGGCTGTGCCAGGTGAAAGCGGGTCATGGCGGATCACTGCACTCCTCCCAGCCTGTTGAGCGATTTCAATCCCCTGGACCTTCGCGGCCGGATCGTGGTGGTGTCGGGCGCCGGCGGCGGCGGGATCGGCACGACGATCACCGCGATGGCCGCGCAGGCGGGGGCCACCGTGATCGCGGTGAGTCGCTCGCAGGAGAACCTCGACGAGCACATCGCGCCGCTGGCGGAGCGGGGTCTGTCGGTGATATCCGTGGCGGCCGACGCGTCCACTGACGAGGGCGTCGCCACGGTGCTCGAAGTGGCGCAACGTGCCGATGGACAGCTCTACGGGCTCGTCAACGTCGCCGGTGGTGCCGAACCGGCGACCTGGATGCCGTCCACCAGGGTGTCGCGCGCCGATTGGCGAAAGATCTTCACGCACAACCTGGAGACCGCGTTCTTCATGAGTCGCGCGGTCGCCGCCGCACTGGTGGCCCAGCAGCGGGCGGGCTCGATCGTGTCGATCTCCTCGATCAGCGGGATGAACACCGCGCCGTTCCATATCGCCTACGGCACAGCAAAGGCCGCGATCGTCGCGATGACCCGCACCATGGCCGTCGAGTTGGCAGCGGCCGGGATTCGGGTCAACGCGGTGGCTCCGGGCGTCACCAACACCGCGGCCTCGGCCACCTACACCGACACCGACCCCGATCGCGACCTGCAGGCGATCGCCATGGGGCGACGCGGACGGCCCGAGGAACAGGCCGGGCCGATCCTGTTTCTGCTCTCCGATCTGGCCAGCTACATCACCGGGCAGACCTTGCTGGTCGACGGCGGGCTGAACCTGAAATGGAGTCACCTCGACGCCGACAACACCTCGCTGTTTCTCAAGGACGACACCTTCCGCGCGGCGATAAGGAGGATGTGATGACCAACCCGGTCGAGGGTTCAGACGAAGAACTGGCCAGCCCAGTCACGATCGGTGTTGAGGCCTACACCTGCCCGAACTACGCCCGCGCCGAGCGAGACAAGTTGTGGCACAAGGTATGGCAGCAGGTCGGGCGGGTCGAAGATCTGCCGGAGGTGGGCAGTTACCTCACCTACGACATCCTCGACGACTCGATCATCGTCGTCCGCAGCGGACCAGACTCTTTTCATGCGCACCACAACGTCTGTATGCACCGCGGCCGGCGGCTGGTCGACACCCCCGCCGGGGCGAAGAACGCCTGCGCGCGCACCCGCAAATCGTTCGTCTGCGGTTTCCATGGCTGGACTTACGGACTCGACGGAGCCTGCACCCACATTCGCGAACAGGACGACTGGCAAGGCACTCTGACGCCCGCGAACACCCACCTGGGTCCGGTGCGCGTCGACACCTGGGGTGGCTGGCTTTGGATCAACATGGACCCCGACTGTGAATCGCTGGCGGACTACCTGTTTCCGGCCGCGAAGATCCTCGACCCGTTCGGGCTGGAGAACATGCGCTACAAGTGGCGCAAATGGCTTGAGTTCGACTGCAATTGGAAGGTCGCCATGGAGGCCTTCAACGAGACCTACCACGTCTACACAACCCATCCGGAGTTCAACAAGTTCGGTGAGTTCAAGGGCTGGGCGCGGGTGCAGGGCAGGCACAGCAACCTCGGCTACGACGCCCCCGAGGACCTAGAGGCGACCAAGTCGAAGATCCGGCTGGGGACCGGAGCCGATCCGCGGGTGTCGACCGCGGAGATGCAGGTCTACACCATGGAGGAGACCAACGCCACCACCACCGCAACGCTGGTCAACGCCGCCAAGCGACTGGTAGACGAGCTGCCCGAGGGCACTCCGGCCGACAAGGTCCTCGAGCACTGGCTCGCTTCGGCGCGCCGCGACGACGCAGCTCGCGGGGTCGTCTGGCCGACGATTCCCACCGATGTGCTCGGGCAGGCCGGCACCGCCTGGCAGATCTTCCCGAACTTCCAGATCGGCCAGGGACTGACCAGTGCGCTGTGCTACAGCGCTCGGCCGCACCCCAGCTACAACCCCGACAAGTGCATCTTCGAGGTCTCGGTGTTCGAACTCTTTCCCAAAGGTGAAGAACCGCAGACTGAATGGGAATACACCCCGGTGGGCGATCCGGGCTGGCGCTCGGTTCTCCCGCAGGACTTCTCCAACATGGCCGCGGTGCAGCAGGGAATGAAATCCCTCGGCTATCCCGGCGCCAAACCCAACCCCTACCGGGAACGCGCCATCGTCAACCTGCACCACCAGTTGTCGAAGTACATGGGCGCCGGTGCGCCTCAAGAAATCCCGACAGGAAACGATCGATGACGGACTGCCCGCCGACCCAGACCCCGGACGACTTCGACATCGAAGCGCTCCGGAGCAAGTACGCCGCCGAGCGTGCCAAACGCGTTCGCTCCGACGGCTCGCAGCAGTACCTCGAACTCAAGGATGACTTCGTGGAGTTCGCCGAGGTCGATCCGCACACCGCGGTGACTCCGCGTGAACCCATCGATGCCGATATCGAGGTCGTGGTCCTCGGCGGTGGGATCTCCGGACTGCTTGCCGGCGCCTACCTGAAAAAGGCCGGCGTGGCCGACGTGCGGGTTATCGAGATGGGCGGCGACTTCGGCGGTGTCTGGTATTGGAACCGGTTCCCCGGAATCCAATGCGACAACGACGCATACTGCTATGTCCCGCTGCTCGAAGAGCTCGACTTCATCCCGTCCAAGAAGTTCGCCGACGGTGCCGAGATCTTCCAGCACTGCCAGAACATCGGCAAGCACTTCGGCCTCTACGACGGGGCGATCTTCTCGACCCAGGTGCGCACCGCCCGCTGGGACGAGGAGATCAAGCGCTGGCGGCTGACGACGAACCGGGGCGACGACCTGCGGGCGCGTTTCGTGGTGATGGCACAGGGCTCCTACAACCGGCCCAAGTTGCCCGGCATTGCGGGCATCAAGGACTTCATGAACGCGGGCGGCCACGTCTTCCACTCGGCCCGCTGGGATTACGACTACACCGGCGGCGACGCGAACGGTGGCCTGGACAAGCTGGCGGACAAATCCGTAGCTCTGGTGGGCACCGGCGCCACTGGTGTGCAGCTGGTCCCGCACCTGGGTCGGGATGCCAAGCAGCTCTATGTTTTCCAGCGCACGCCATCCTCGGTCGACTTCCGCCGAAATGAGCCCACCGACCCGCAGTGGGCCGCATCGTTGCAACCGGGTTGGCAGGCCGAACGCAAGCGAAACTTTCACCGCTGGTCGCCGTTCGAAGGCGTGGTGTTCGACGCCCCCGATATGGTGTGCGACTTCTGGACCGAGTTGGGTCGCAACCTGACCGCTCGCATCGGTGCCAGTCCCGACCCGATGGCTCTCGGTGTCGAGGAGATCATGGCGATGCGGGAGGAGGAGGACTACAAGATCATGGAGCGGCTGCGTCGCCGCATCGACGGTATCGTCGACGATCCGCAGACCGCTGAGGCGCTCAAGCCGTACTACCGGTTCATGTGCAAGCGCCCGACCTCCAGCGACACCTACCTGCCTGCGTTCAATCGTCCCAATGTCACCCTGGTCGACGTAGCCGAATCCAAGGGAATCGAAAAGCTCACGGAGAAAGGCGTTGTCGCGGGCGGCGTCGAGTACGAGGTCGACTGCGTCATCTTCGCCAGTGGTTTCGAGATATCCACCGAGATCAGCCGTCGGTACGCGATCGACGTCATCGAGGGCCGCGACGGGATATCACTGTTTGACCACTGGCGCGACGGGTATCAAACCTTGCACGGGATGACCAGCCGCGGGTTCCCCAATCAGTTCCACACCGGCTTCATCCAGGGCGGCGTGTCGGCGAACACCACCGCGATGTTCGAGCAGCAGGCCGAGCACATCGCCTACATCATCGCCGAGGCCCTCAATCGCAAGGCGACGGTCGTCGAGCCCAGTCAGGAGGGCCAGGACGCCTGGGTCAACACCATCCGCGAGCTGGCATTCGACAACTCGGCATTCGACTTATCCTGCACCCCAGGCTATTACAACAACGAGGGTCGCGGCTTCGGCGACGCCAGCCGATCGTTCCTGGGCGAGGTGTACTCGCCGGGCTTCTACGCCTTCGACGATCTGTTGAGGCAGTGGCGCGACGCCGGCGATCTGAACGGATTGGATCTGCGATGACCGCCACCACATTCGCGACGCGAGATCTCACTGAGCGCATCGGAACCGAAGTGCTGGCCGACAAGGAAGCGTTGCTGTCAGGCGTGCACGCCGGGGCTATCCGTGAACTGCTCGAGCGGCGTGGCGTTCTGGTGTTCCCGAAGATCGGGTTGACCGATACCGAGCAGGTCGCGTTCACTGAGACCCTCGGCACTTTGGCGCCCGAACGCGACGGCGAGGCGGTCTATGACGTCACGCTCGACACCACGGTGAACAAGCAGGCCGACTATCTCAAGGGGTCGTTCTACTGGCATCTCGACGGCACCATGAACGAGGTGCCGATCTTGGCGTCGCTGTTGTCCAGCAAGGTGTTGCCGGCTGGCGGTGGCGGGGACACGGAGTTCTGCAACACCTACGCGGCCTACGACGATCTCGCCGAGGACGACAAGGGTCGGATCGCTTCGTTGCGCGCGATGCATTCGGCGTGGAACACGCTGCTGTACTACGACCCAGAGCCCGAGTTCGCGGCGCTACGTCAGATGATGGCGATCGGGGAGTGTGAGCTACCGGTGGTCTGGACGCACCGCTCCGGGCGCAAGTCGTTGATCTTGGGCTGCACCGCCAGCCACATCGTCGGGATGGACCACCGGGACAGCGCCGCAACGCTGGTCCGGCTGCGCGATTGGGCGACCCGGCCGCAGTTCGTCTACCGGCACCAGTGGTCGGTTGGGGATCTGGTGATGTGGGACAACACCGGAACCATGCACCGAGCGTTGCCGTATGCCCCCGACTCGGGCCGGATGCTGCAGCGGACCAAGCTCGCCGGTGAGGAACCGTTCGCTTGAGCGCACCACCTCCGTTGCGCTTCGATGGCCGTGTCGCCGTCGTGACCGGCGGCGGGCGGGGGCTGGGCCGCGCCTACGCACTGTTGCTGGCGCAACGCGGAGCCACCGTCGTCGTCAATGACACCGGTGCCGGCCTGACCGGCGACGGCCCGCACGAAGACCCGGCCGAGCGGGTCGCCGCCGAGATCCGCGATGCGGGCGGCGCCGCGGTGGCCTGCACCGCGTCGGTCGCCACACCCGAGGGCGGCGAGACCATCATCGGCGCCGCGCTGGAGCGCTACGAGCGGGTCGACATCCTGATCCACAATGCCGGAAACGTCCGTCGGGCCCCGTTACGTGAGATGAGTGCGGAAGACTTCGACGCGGTGCTGGACGTGCACCTGCGTGGCGCCTTCCATGTGGTGCGGGCGGCCTTCGGCGCCATGTGTGACGCAGGATACGGTCGCATAGTGCTGACCTCGTCGATCGGCGGAATCTACGGCAACGCCGATGTGGCCAACTATGCGGCCGCGAAGGCGGGCGTGATCGGGCTGAGCAACGTCGCGGCGCTGGAGGGCGCGGCGCACGGAGTCCGCTGCAACGTGGTGGTCCCGGCGGCGGTGACCCGGATGGCCGAGGGGATCGACACCTCGGCGTACCCGCCGATGGAACCCGAACTGGTCGCGCCGCTGGTGGGTTGGTTGGCACACGAATCCTGCTCGGTCACCGGCGAAGTGCTGATCGCCCTGGCCGGGCGGGTAGCCCGCGCCGCGCTGGTTGAAAGCCCCGGCGTTTATCAACCGTCCTGGACCATCGAGGACATCGACGCCCGGATCGAACAGATCCGCGACGTCACCGAACCGGTGAGCTTCCCGGTGGTGCCCGACGGGCACGCCGCGCACATCCGATACAGCTTCGGGATGGCGCAGACAGACGGAACCCAGTAGTAGAAGGAGACTTGTGATGCGCGAATACACCCAGTTCTACATCGACGGCCGGTGGGTGGACCCGGTTGAGGCGAAGACGCTCGACGTCGACAATCCGGCCACCGAAAAGGTATGCGGGAAGATCGCACTGGGCTCGGCGGCAGACGTCGACCTCGCGGTGGCCGCGGCCCGGCGGGCCTTTGACAGCTGGTCGCAGAGCAGCCGCGCGGAACGGCTGGATCTACTGCAGGCGATCCTCGCCGAGTACCAACGGCGCAGCGGCGACCTGGCCGACGCGGTGAACGAAGAGATGGGTGCGCCGCCCAGCCTGGCTGCCGGAGTGCAGATCAATCTCGGGGCCGGTCATCTCGTCACGGCGATCGACGCACTGAAGAACTTCTCGTTCAGTGAGCAGCGCGGCGACACCCTGGTGGAGCGCGAGCCGATCGGGGTATGCGGTCTCATCACGCCGTGGAACTGGCCGCTGAACCAGATTGCGGTGAAGGTCTACCCGGCGTTGTCCACCGGCTGCACCATGGTGCTCAAGCCATCTGAGGTCGCGCCGTTCTCGGCCTACATCTTCACCGAGATCATGGACGCCGCGGGCGTCCCGGCCGGCGTGTACAACATGGTCAACGGTGACGGACCCGGAGTCGGCTCGGCGCTGTCGCGGCACCCGGACGTCGACATGGTGTCGTTCACCGGCTCCACCCGCGCCGGCGTCGCGGTGGCCGAGAACGCCGCCCCGACCGTGAAACGGGTGACCCAGGAGTTGGGCGGCAAGAGTGCCAACATCGTGCTCGACGACGACGCGTTCGTCGACAGCGTCACCGCCGGGGTGTCGACCATGATGGTCAACTCCGGGCAGAGTTGTAACGCGCCGTCGCGGATGTTGGTGCCGAACTCGCGCATGGACGAGGCCATCGCGATCGCCCATGCGGTCGCCGAACAGGTAAAGGTCGGCGACCCCGCCGATCCGAAAGCGATCGGTCCGGTGGCGTCAGCGGCGCAGTTCGCCAAGGTGCAGGGCCTGATCGAGCAGGGCATTGCCGAGGGCGCCACGGTCGCCGCCGGCGGCGCCGGCCGGCCCGACGGGATCGACACCGGTTACTTCGTCCGGCCGACGGTCTTCGCACGGGTAACGAACCAGATGACGATCGCGCGCGAAGAGATCTTCGGCCCGGTGTTGTGCATCCTCGGCTATGACGATCTGGACGAGGCTGTCGAGATCGCCAACGACACCGAGTACGGTTTGGCCGGCTACGTCTCGGGCGCTGACCTCGACGCCGCGCGGGGTATCGCTCGCCGGATTCGAGCCGGCTGGGTTGCCATCAACCACGCCTTCGACTTGAACGCGCCGTTCGGCGGCTACAAGCGCAGCGGCAACGGCCGCGAGTGGAGCGACGCCGGATTCCACGAATACCTGGAGACCAAGAGCACTTTGGGCTACGGGGTCGGTGCCACCGGCTGAGAGCCGGTGGCCGGCGGTCACCGCCGACCTATTCGTAGTGCACGGTGATCGAGCCGCCCTCGGGCAGGCCCTGGCAGGTCAGGATGTAACCGTCGGCGACCTCGTCGTCGTCGAGCACGGTGTTGTTGATCATGGTCGCGCTGCCCTCGGTGATGTGCGCGATGCAGGTGCCGCAGTTGCCCGCTTCGCAGGAGAACGGGGGAGCCAGTCCGGCCCGCCGGGCGCTTTCCAGCAGGGTCTCGCGGGCAACCCGCGGCACCGATTCCTTCTGGCGCCCGAGGTGGATCGTCACCGTCCCGGTCACCTCGGCGTCGGTGCTGGGCGCTGGGGCCGCCTCCGAAGACGCCGAGGGCGCCGGTGCAGCCGCCACATCGAAGTCCTCGATGAACAGCCGACCCGGACCGGGCCACGCCGCGCGCACCACATCCATGAATCCGGCCGGTCCGCACACGTAGCAGTCCGCGTCGGTGTCGGCGCCGACAAATGCGGTGACCGCCGCGGCGTCGAGTAGGCCGTCGTCGGCATCGCAATGGCGCAGAACGGACAGTCGGCCGGGGTAGCGGGCGGCAAGTTCGTCCAATGCGCCCGTGAAAATCGCCGCGGAGGCGTCGCGATCGGCGCAGAGCAGTCGTACGGCGCGGTCGGTGGTCGCCAGTGCGCTCTTGGCGAGCGACAGGATGGGCGTGATTCCGCTGCCACCGGAGAACGCGAGCAGCGGAGCCGTCGACTCCTGCAGGCAGAAGATCCCCGCCGCACGGGTCATGACCAGCTCGTCGCCTTCGGCGATGTTGTCCAGCAGCCAGTTCGACACCTTGCCGCCGGGAACACGTTTGACCGTGGTCATCAGCTCGGTGTCGGACTCGGGTGCGCTCGACATCGAGTAGGAGCGGTACAGCTCTTCGCCGTCCACCCGCACCTGGAACGTCGAGTACTGACCGGCCCGGTAGGGAAACGGCGTCTCGTGCGGCGACAGCACGAACGTGTAGGCATCGGCCGTCTCCTTGACGATGCGCGTCACGGTCGCTCGCTGGAAAACATGAGTGACCGCCATGCCCACCCCTTCCGGTTTGCGTTCTTCGCTTTAGAGAATACTATTCTCTCAAACCGATAGGATCTTCTCAAATGTCGTCAGGATCGTCTACAGCAGTGCTTGCGTTCGAGGATCGGCAGTGGCGGCTGCCCGAGATCGACGCGCTGGCCGGCGGCTTGGCGGCCGTCCTGGCGGCCGAGGGTGTGCGTGCCGGAGACCGGGTGGCGCTGATGTCGTCGAATCGGCCGGAGTTCGTCATCGCGGTGCGTGCCATCTGGCGCCTGGGGGCGATCGTCGCGCTGATCAGCCCCGCCTGGAAGCGCGACGAGGTGGCGCACGCCCTCACGCTGGTGCAACCCCGGTGTGCACTCGGTGATCACCCGGTGCTGGCCGAGCTGATGCCGATGCGACACCTCGATGACGTGATGGCTGAGATTCCGGCCGGCACCTGGGACGGTGCGCCGCCGCCGGCCGGCTCCGATGCACTGCTGGTGTTCAGCTCCGGCACCACCGGCCTGCCCAAAGCTGTCCGGCACACCCACGCCTCGCTGGCCGCGGCGGTACGGCACTGGCGGGATGCGTTGGCGCTCACCGCCGTCGACCGGATCCAAGTGGCGACGCCGCCGTCGCACATCCTGGGGCTGCTCAACATCCTGACCGCACTGCAGGTCGGGGCCTGGGTGCGGCTGCACCGCCGGTTCGACATCGACACGATGCTCACATCGATCGGCTCGGACAAGATCACCGTGGAAATGGCGGTGGCACCGATCGCCCTGGCCATCGCCGCGCATCCGAACTTGGAATCGTTCGACCTGTCCTCGCTGCGTTTCATCATGTGGGGTGCCACCCCGGTGACCGCGGCCGTCGCCGACACCGTCACCCGGCGCACCGGCGTGCCATTCGTGCCGGCCTATGGCACCAGCGAGCTACCGGTGATCGCATGCAACCCCCTCGGTGCGGCGCGGCTCGACGACGCGGTTCCGGACACCGTGGGACGGCCGGTGCCCGGCGTGCAGCTGCAGGTAGTCGATGTCGAAACCGGTGAGCAGCTCTCGGCCGGTGTCCCCGGCGAGATCGTGGTCCGGTCCGAATCCCTGATGGCCGGTTATCTTCCCGCGTCGGCGACCGCAGAAGTCGTGCGCGACGGCTGGTTTCACACCGGCGATGTGGGATACCTCGACGCCGGTGGCTGGTTGCGGATCACCGATCGCTGCAAGGAGATGATCAAGGTCCGCGGCTTTCAGGTCGCCCCTGCCGAGATCGAGGCGGTGTTGCACGAGCACCCGGCGGTCGCTGACTGCGGCGTGTTCGGGGTGCCCGACGAACGTGACGGTGAGGCCATCGTTGCGGCGGTCGCCCTGCGTGCCCCGGTCAGCGACGACGAACTGTGCGCCCTGGTCAGCGACCGCCTCGCGTCCTACAAGCGGCTGCGCCGGGTGGTGGTCGTGCCCGAGATCCCCCGGTTGCCTTCCGGAAAGCTGTTGCGCCGACTACTGAAGGAGCGCCTATGGATGTCCGGCTGAATGCCGAGCAGCGCCAACTGCGAGATGCCGCGGCCAAGCTCGCCGATGATCTGGGGCCCGACTCGGTTGCCGAGCTCGACGACGCGGGTCGGATCACCCGACTGGAACGTGCCGTCGCCCAGACCGGCTGGCGCGCTTTACGTTCCGACGGCGCCTCGGGGGTTGAGGTGGCGATCGTCGCAGAGGAGTTCGGTCGCGGCCTCGTCGACGTGCCGTTCCTCGGGCCGGCGCTTGCCGACGACCTGCACCGCCACGTGGCCCTGAGTGGGGACCCCGCCACCGTTGCGGTCGGTGACACCGCCATCGACGCGCGCGGTGCCGCCCAAGCGGTGACGGTGCACGGGCGCGCGGTGCTGACCGCCCCTGTCGGCGCACTGCGCACCGGAGCCGACCTCACCCGGCCTGTGGCCGACCTTGCCGGTGCGGCGCAGCGGGTCGGCGAGCTCGGCGCCGAGGACGCGTTGCGGTGGCAGGCGTTGGCGCTGGTGGCCACGTGCGCCGATCTGGTCGGCACCGCACGCGGTGCGCACGGTCTGGCATGCGATTACGCCAAGATCCGTGAGCAGTACGGCAAACCCATCGGGTCCTATCAGGCCATCGCACACCTGCTCGCCGAGGGACTGGCGCTGATCGAGGGTTCGGTGAGCGTGCTACGGCACGCGGCCTGGGCGGTCGATGAGGCGCCCGCAGCCGATGCGGTACAAGCCGCCCGGATCGCCAAGATCTATTCCGCGCGCGCCGCTCGGACGGTCTGTGAGACCGCGATCCAGGTGCACGGCGGAATCGGCAACACCTGGGAGTGCGCGGCGCACGTCTATCTACGGCGGGCGCTGACTTCGACCGGCCTGTGGCCCGTGACGATAAGGGAGATCGCAGATGGACTTTCGTGATTCGCCCGCCGAGGCCGATTTCCGCAGCAGGCTTCGGGCCTGGCTGACCGAGCGGGCCGGTACCTTCCCCGCCGCCGGCGACGACGAGTACTGGGAGCGCCAGGGTGAATGGCATCAGGCGCTGTATGCGGGTGGATTCTTCGGGGCATCCTGGCCGCGCGAGTACGGCGGCCAGGAGCTGCCCCCGGTCTATGACGTCATCGTCGACGAGGAACTGGCCGCTGCGGGCGCACCGCCGCGGCCGAGTTTGGGTTATCTGGTCGTCGGCCTGGGCCGCCACGCCAGTAAAGAACTGCAGCAACGGTTTCTGCCCGGCATGATCGATGGCACCGAGCGCTGGTGCCAGGGCTTCTCCGAACCCGGGGCCGGTTCAGATCTGGCATCGCTGACCACCACGGCGACTCGTGAAGGCGACGACTACGTCATTGCGGGGCACAAGATCTGGACCAGTTACTCCGACGTCGCCGACTGGTGTCTGCTGCTGGCTCGCACCGATAAGGATGCGCCCCGGCATCGCGGCATCTCGGCGTTCATCATCTCGATGCACCAGCCTGGAATCGAGCAGCGACCGCTGCAGATGATCAACGGTGTCACTACCGAATTCGGCCAGGTGCTGCTCGACGGCGCGAGGGTGCCGGCAAGCCAGATGATCGGTGCGCCGGGGGAGGGCTGGGCGCTGGCGATGACGGTGGTCGGTCATGAGCGCGAACCGTCGACCTTGGGGTATTCGGCGCGCTACGGCAAGCTGGTGCGCCAGATGGCGAACCGGGTATCCGGTGACGTGCCGGAGGAATTAGCTTGGGCGGCAGTGGAAACCGAGATGCTTCGGCTGCATGTGCGCCGACGGCTCTCCGAACAGCTTGACGGGCTCTCGCACGGGCCGGAGGGCTCGCTGGACAAGCTGCTGATGACCTGGGTGGAGCAGTCCGTCGGCCACGCCGCGCTGGCGGTCGGCGGGGCCGACGACCCGGACCTGCTCAGCGCCTACCTGTACAGCCGAGCCCAGAGCGTGATGGGCGGTACCTCGCAGATTCAGAAGAACATCATTGCCGGCCGAATCCTGGGATTGAAGTAGAGGAGTTTGACATGTACGACATGCCGGCTGAGATCGACGTGCGCGCCGACGGCCCGCTGCGGATCATCACGCTGAACCGCCCCGACGCGCTCAACGCCGTCAACGACGCGCTGCACACCGGTCTGGCGAAACTGTGGCCGCGGTTGGAGGAAGACGACGAGGCGCGGGCGGCGGTGCTGACCGGCAGCGGTCGGGCGTTCTCCGCCGGGGGCGATTTCGCCTACCTCGACGAACTGCGCCGCGACGAGAAGCTGCGTGCCAAGACGATTGCGCACGGCCGCGATATCGTGCTGGGCATGGCACGCTGCCGTACCCCGGTCATCGCCGCGGTGAACGGGCCCGCCGTCGGGCTGGGCTGCAGTCTGGTGGCGCTGAGCGACATCGTCTACATCTCGGAATCGGCCTACCTGGCCGACCCGCACGTGCAGGTGGGTCTGGTCGCTGCCGACGGCGGCCCGCTGACCTGGCCCTTGCAGATGAGCCTGCTGCTGGCCAAGGAGTACGCCCTGACCGGAGCACGTATTCCGGCGGCCCGGGCGGTAGCGCTGGGTTTGGCCAATCATGTGGCGGAAGATCCTCTGGCGGAAGCGATTTTGTGTGCCAAGCGAATCGCTGAGTTGCCGCGCCAGGCGGTGGAGAGCACCAAGCGGCTGCTCAACATCCACCTGGAGCGCGCGGTACTGGCCACATTGGACTTCGCCAACATGGCCGAAGATCAGTCGTTCAAGACCGACGAATTCGCGGCCATCATCGATCGGCTCACCGCGAACAAGAACTGACGGTGCCGATGACCATTGCCGAGTTGCTGGCCGCGGCGCGCGGGGGCTCCGTCCGCGCCACCGGCCGGTTGCTCAGCTTGGTCGAAAGTGGCCGGCGGGCCGAAGTCCTGTCCGCCGTGGGGCCTGCGGCCACGCGAGTCATCGGAGTGACCGGACCGCCGGGGGCGGGCAAGTCCACCACGATCGCTGCACTGGTGGGGGCATACCGACAACGGGGCCTGCGGGTGGCGGTGCTGGCCGTCGACCCGTCCTCGCCGTTCAGCGGCGGCGCCCTGCTGGGTGATCGCATCCGGATGGCCGCCCACATCAACGACCCGGAAGTGCTCATCCGGTCGGTGGCGGCCCGCGGCCACTTGGGCGGACTGGCCGAGGCGGTGCCCGCGGCTATCCAGCTGCTTGCCGCGCTCGGCTTCGACGTGCTGCTGCTGGAGACGGTCGGGGTGGGCCAATCCGAGATCGAGATCGCCGCGATCGCCGACCCGACAATCGTGGTCCTCAATCCCGGCGCCGGTGATGCGGTCCAAGCCGCCAAGGCCGGACTGTTGGAAGTCGGCGACATCGTGGTGGTCAACAAAGCCGACCGCGAGGGCGCCGAGCAGACCGTGCGCGACCTTCGGGTCGAGCTGATGCACACCGGCGCACCGATTCTCACCCTGATCGCTGCACGCGGCGACGGTCTCGACGAGCTGGTGGACACCGTCGAAGCCCATCACCGCACCGACAGTCGGGAGCGTCGGCTGGCCCGGGCGCGGGCGCAGATCCTGTCCTTGGCTCAGACCCGGCTGCGCACCCACCCCGCGCTGGAGCGGCTCACCGAATTGGTTGTCGACGGAACCGACGATCCCTACTCCGCGGCGGAGCGGCTGTTATCTGACTAGCCGACTGGCTACTCTCATCGCATGGCATCCATTCCGGCCGCTACCCAGTTCCGCTTCATTCCCCGCAGCGCGGCGCAAACGCGCATTCTCGACGCTGCGCTGCAATTGATCGGCGAACACGGGGTCGGCGGAACGTCGCTGCAGATGATCGCCGACGTGATCGGGGTGACCAAGGCGGCGGTCTACCACCAGTTCAAGACCAAGGAGGAGATCGTCGTCGCGCTCACCGAGCGGGAGCTGGGGGCTTTGGAGGAGGCGCTGGAGGCCGCCGAAGCCGAGCAGAGTCGGCCGCGGGCACGAGAAGTGTTGCTCGACGGGGTTATCGACATGGCGGTGCGTCGACGGGGTGCGGCCAGCACCCTGCAGTTCGATCCGGTGGTCGTCCGGCTGCTGGCCGAACATCAGCCATTTCAAGAGTTCATCGCGCGGTTGTACGGGGTGCTGGTCGGCGAAGCCGGCGACGACGCCGTGGTGTCGGCGGCGATGCTGTCGGGTGCCATCGCCGTCGGGGTGATGCATCCGCTGGTGGGCCACGTCGACGACGACACGTTGCGCGCCCAATTGCTGCGGCTCACCAAGCGATTCATCGAGGCGCCGGACGTCGATCGCCATTGACCGGCAGATAGCCGATCGGCTATCTTTCGGGTAGTCGATCGGCTAGGGGGCGATCCGGTTCCCGCAATGAAGGGATCACGTCATGCAGATGATCGCCGAAGCGGAGGAGGCGCCGCAGGCCACCGCCTTCCGGGCGCAGTTGGTGCTGCTGTGGTCGGGCCCGGTCGTCGCCGCGGTATTGCTGGCGATGTTCGTGGCATTCCCCGGCTTCTTCCCGCCCATGTCGCCGACCATGTCCGCCGGGCAGGTGGCGCAGTTCTATGACGAGCATCGGTCCTGGATCCGATTGAGCATGGTCGGGTTCAACCTGTGCGGGATCATGATCGTGCCGTTTCTGGTGTTGATCGTGGCGCAGATGAAGCGAATGTCGGGCCAGAGTCACGTCTTCGCCTACGCCTACCTGGCGGCCGTGGTGAGCGGTGCGACGCTGTTTGCGTTGTCCAACATCTACTTCGGGGTGGCGGCGTTTCGCCCGAACCGCAGCCCCGAGGTGATTCAAGCCCTCAACGACATGGCGTGGCTGTCGTTCATCGCGCCCGTCGGCATGATCGTGGCGCAGTTCGCCATGCTCGCCTGCGCCGTCTACTTCGACCGCGGACCCGATCCGGTGTTCCCACGCTGGGTGGCCCACCTGTCGGTGATCACCGCCCTGGCAATGTTGCCGTCGGTCGCGGCGACGGTGTTCACCACCGGACCGCTGGCCTGGGACGGGCTCATCTCGTTCTGGGTTCGCAACGGCGCGTTCGCAGTCTTCGTCATCGCGATGTTCTTTGCGCTGCGTGATGCGCTCTATCGCCAAGGCGTGGCCGAAGGCTTGATCGAAGGACCGGCGCGGTGAACATCGCGACACTGCTCTACGGAGCCCAGGCCGACGAGACACCGCCGGCCGGAGGCAAACCCGATGTGCGGGTGGTGTTCTGGATCTCGGTGACCTTCTACCTGCTGATGGGTCTCGGCGTCTGCCTGCTGGGCCGGGTGACGCCGCCACCGCGCCCCGATGTCGGCATGCCCGAGATCCAGGCCTGGTATCACCAGCATGCCCCGACGATCCAGATCGGCTTCGTGATGCTGCTGGTGATCACCGGCGGCGCCGCGATCTCCAACGGCCTCATCGGCTATCACATGAAACGGATGAGCTCGGGCTCGGTGCTGGCCTACGGCTACATCGGTGCCATGGCGGTCGGCGCGGTCCCGGGATTTCAGCTGATGATGCTGTGTTACCTGCTCGCGGTGTTCCGGGCAGATCGCGACCCGGAGCTGGTGCGCTTCTTCTACGACCTGGGGACACTGTCCTACAACGGATCTCTGGGCTGTTTCACCGCCGCCTATTTCTGTTTGGCGCTGGCGATCTTCTACGACAAGAACAACATCTTCCCAAAGTGGTTCGCCTACATCACCGTCTGGCAGATCGTCACCGAAGTGATCGCCACCCAGATGTGGCTGTTTGAATCGGGCGCCTTCTCCTGGAACGGCATCATCTCGTTCTACATCGCCGTCGTCATCTTCGCCTCCTGGATCGGGCTGATCTTCCCGATCATGTGGGTCACAGGCAAACGCGAAGCCCCCGAATCCCTTGCGGAGGCACGTCGATGACTGACCTGAAAGCGTCTAGCGCTCGTACGCATCTGCCCGGCGACGGCCACATGTGGTTCATGGTGCTTGGCGACCTGTTCATCTTCGGCAGCTACTTCATCGCTTACCTGGTCTTCCGGACGCGCGCGCCCGAGCAGTTCCTGGCCGATCAGCAGCACCTCAACATCACCATCGGCGTGATCAACACCATCGTGCTGATCACCAGCTCCTGGCTGGTGGCCCAAAGCGTGCAGTCCGCCCGGGCCGGCGATCGCACCGGCGCCGTCCGCCTGGTGCGGGCTGGGGCGTTGTGCGGCGTGATGTTCGCGGTGCTCAAGGTTTATGAGTGGTCCGCGGAAATACATGCGGGGCACACCAATTCCAGCGCCTTCTTCAGCTTCTACTACGTCCTTACCGGCGTGCACCTGTTCCACGTCGGCCTTGGCTTGCTGATTCTCGGCGTCGTGATCCGGGAACTGCGCAACCCACGCCGGGCCCGGGTCAGCATGGTCGAACAGGGCGCGACCTACTGGCACATGGTCGACCTGCTCTGGGTCGTCATCTTCGCCCTGCTCTACGTGATGAGGTGAACTCCGTGACCGCACCGCAGCATTCCCGCTTCGTAGCCGACCCGCGGCTCACCGGAACTTGGCTTGTGCTGGTGGTCATCACCGTGCTGGCGTGGTGGCTGGCCCCGGGACACACCTCCGGGCATGTGGAGCCGAGCATCCCGATTACCGTCACGGTGATCGCGCTGTCGGCCGTCAAAGCCCGGCTGATCATCCGCAACTTCATGGAGGTGCGTACCGCACCGATGTGGTTGCGCCGCACCACCGACACCTGGCTGGCCGTGCTGTGCACGGCCGTACTGGTGATCTACCTGTTCTGAGCGGGGAACCGGGGCAGGTTCAGCGGCAGATCGTTGTAGGTGGCGATACCGGGTTCGGCGGCGACGACCGCCGGGATGGCGTTGATCGGCGGCATCGCGGTCATGATGTGGCCGAGCTCGAAGAAGTCGTCGAGGGACTTGGCCGAGGCGATCAGGTCCGGTGGCGGGGTGAACCCGACCTGCATGTTCACCGTCGGCCGGCCGTCGATGGTGATCTTCCAGCCATCGCCGTCGAGCTGCCAATCCGGCTCGAGCGTTTGACCTTTACGCCACCGCACGTTGATGTCGATGACGCATCGGCCGCCTGAGATTCCCTGCCAGCTGGCGAAGACCCCGGCCACATGGCCGGCCGGGATCGTCCATGAAGCCATCGGGAGATCCGCGGTGGTCTGGGCGTACTCGCAGGTGCAGGTGATCTCGTCGAGTTCGACGCCCATCGCGTCGGCGACCAGTCGGACCGCCTCGGCGAAGACCGCCGTGCCGCGAGCGGCCATGGGTTCCAGGTCCGGGTCGTCGATCGCGGCGCCGAAACCCACCGGTCGTTCGGTGTCGGGAGAGTCGTAGAGGGTGGTGTCAGCCGTCTCGGTGATGGTGATCTTGTCGACCCGGTCGCATGCCGTCGCCGCCACAATCGCCAGCAGTTCGGCAAACCCCGGGCTGACTCCGGAGCCGAACAGGGTCGAACCGCCCTTGCGGCACGCCTCGTCGAGCCGGGCCCGGTCATTGCCGAGATTGTGCCCGGTGATGAAAGACGCTGACGTCACGACATTTACGCCCGCCGACAGGATCTGCACCAGCTCGTCGACGTTGATCCACATCGGGTTGTAGACCACGCAGTCGGGTTTGAGTGCCAGCAGCGCCGCAGCGTCGTTGGTCGCGGCGACGCCGAGTGGGTCGATGCCGGCAAGCTCGCCGGCGTCGCGGCCGACCTTGTCGTCCGACCATGCGAAGAGGCCGACAAGCTCGTAGTTCGGGTTGCCGGCGATCGCCCGTACGGAGCTCTTGCCGACGTTGCCGGTCGTCCATTGGACGACCCGGTAGGGGGAGGCGGGGGTGTCAACCATGTCGTTGTTCGGAGTCGCCGGCTACATCTGCGCCCAGACGATCTTCGTCTGGAGGTAGGTCTCGATGCCCGCCTTGCCGGATTCGTAGCCCCAGCCGGACTGCTTGTATCCGCCGAACGGCATCGAGTGGTCGAACTGCATCTGACAATTCAGCCCGACCGTTCCGGCCTTGAGCCGCTTGGCCAGTCGGTGTGCCCGGCCCAGATTCGACGTCCATGCGGTCGCGGCCAGTCCGTAGGTGCTGTTGTTGGCCAGAGCGATCGCCTCGTCATCGTCGTCGAACGGCAGGATCGTGACCACCGGGCCGAATATCTCCTCCTGGAAAAGCCGGCTGGAGTCGGGGTCGACGCCGGTGACCACGGTGGGGTGCACGAAGTAGCCCTTCCGATCCAGCCGGTGGCCGCCGGTGACGAGCTCGTTGCCGTCGGCCTTGCCCTGCTCGAGGTAGCCGAGCACCCGGGTCAGCTGCTTCTGGCTGATCAGCGGACCGACCATGACGCCTTCGTCCTTCGGTCCGCCGAGCTGCATCATGTTGGCCATGTTGGCGATGCCTTCCACGACCCGCTCGTAGACGCCGCGCTGGGCGAAGATGCGCGAGCCGCACACGCAGGCCTGCCCGGAGTGCACGAAGGTTCCGAACGCCGCCATGGTGATGGCCATGTCGAGGTCGGCGTCGTCGTAGATCAACACCGGTGACTTGCCGCCGAGTTCGAGGGTCACCTTGTTGAGATTGGTTGCGGCAGAGGCGCGGACGATCTCACGACCGACCTCGGTGGAGCCGGTGAACGCGACCTTGTCTACGTCGGGATGCGCGGTGATCGCCGCACCGGCGGTGTGGCCGTAGCCGAGCACCATGTTGACCACGCCGTCGGGGACTCCGGCCTCGCTCAGGATGCGGTCCAGCACCAGTGCCGACAGCGGGGTCTCCTCGGCCGGTTTGACCACACTGCTGCAACCCGCGGCCAGTGACGGCGCCAGCTTGGCGCAGAAGTTGAAGACCGGACCGTTCCACGGGAAGATCAGCCCCACCACGTCATAGGGCTCGCGCAGCGTGTAGACGTGCTGATGCGACTCGATGCCCGTCAGGCCACCGGTGTTCACATCGCGGGCGATGCCGTCGATCTTGGTACACCAGCCGGCGTAGTAGCGGAACCACTCCGAACCCACCTTGGTGATGATCGCGGCCTGCGAGGCAGGAATGCCGGCGTTGACCGACTCCAGTTCGGCGAGGATCTCGGCATTCTCGTCGATGAGGTCGGCGACCTTCCACAGCACCTTGGCTCGGTCGTAGTCGGCCATCTGCGACCACACCCCGGACTCGGCGGTGGCCTTGGCCCGGGCGACGGCGTCGTTGACCGCTTCGGGTCCGCAGTCGGTGAACTCGGTCAGCTGCTCTTCAGTGGCCGGATCGATGATCGGAATCACGTCTCCGGTGCCGGGGACCTTACGAATGTCGTCCAACACCGTCTGCACCGACATGGATAATCCCCTTCTCGCATTCGGATAATTGCGTTTGCACGAGGGTATGTGGTTCCCCAGCCGATGTCTAGGGTTGGCCGTGGTCTGCGGCTCAGGCGGGGCGGAGCCGGGCGAAGCGGGTCGTCGTGTGGCGGCTCAGTCGGCGTCGAGCGGTTCGATCACCGCATCGCACAGCTGTCGACGCCGTTGTTGTGGGTCGGACTTTCGTCGACGTATCGGGCCTGTTCGGGTGTAGCCGGCCGGCTCAGTTGCGTCCGAAGCCGTGCGCGCAGAAGTCCCAGACTTCCTCGGCGGTCAGGGGATTGACCGTCGGATCGGCCGAGGCCGGGCTGGATTGGGCGTTGAACATGACCGTCTGCATAACCATGGCCGCCACCCGCCGGGGGTGGGCACCGGTGCGCAGCCGGCCGGCGTCGGCAGCTTGTTCGGTCAGCTCGGCGAGCAACTCCAACAGCGGCGTGTGGGCGACCCGGACCTCGACGGGATGGGTGAGCAGCAGGGTCGGGGCGAAATCGGTGAAGAGCGGCCGTTTGGCGGCCGGGTCCGGGCGCGACGACTCGAACAGCAACTCCACGGCGACCTTGAGGCGTTCCAACGGATCGGAATGATTGGCCGTCGCCGCGCGAATCTGGTCGGCGGCGCGGCTCAGGGCGTCTTCGAAGAGAGCCAGCAACAGCTCGTGTTTGCCGTCGAACTGCAGGTAGAAGCTGCGCAGCGACTGGCGTGAGCGGTCCACGACCTCTTGGACGGTGAAGTCCGTGCTGCCCTTCTCGATGATGATCGACTGCGCGGCATCCAGAAACCGCTGGACGCGTTGCGCCGCGCGGATCTTCGCCGTCTTGATTGAGCGTTCGACCGCGCGCTGCTTCCAGGCGGGTTCTTCGCTCGGATTGGTCACCGGCGTTCCGGACGCTGCGGTGACGGAGGCATGGCGCAACTGTACTGGACGCAAATGCGCCGGTGGCGTAGCGCACCGGCGTGGGGGCGACGATTCAGAGATCGCAACTTCTCCATTCGAGAATGATATTCTCATATCCGCGTCTAGGGAAGCGGACGAGCAAGATCGGCGGCCGCTCGCAAATCGGGTATCCCGGGCGCCCGAGTCGAGGAGTTCTCCAGTGCAACTGACCTTTGATCCTGAAGTCGAGAACTTCCGTGCCGAGTTCTCGGCTTTCCTCGACGAGCATCTGCCCTCCGATGCCGACGCTTTGGAACGGTCGCATTCGTGCTCGGACGTGCCGGACTGGGCCCGCAGCTGGCAGCGACTGCTGTTCGACAACGGCTGGCTGCTGCCGGCGAATCCGCCCGAATTCGGCGGCCGCAACGCCACGATCCTGCAGCAGTACGTGCACTCCGAAGAACTGTCCCGCCGGCGTATCTACCCCAGCTTCAACCCGCAAGGGGTTGGCATCATCGCCGCCTCGCTGCTGTCGTTCGGCACCGAGGAGCAGAAACATCGTTGGGCGGTACCGATTCTGCGGGCCGAGATCACCGCGTCGCTGGGGATGAGCGAGCCTGGCGCCGGATCGGACCTGGCCGGCCTGCAGACTCGGGCGGTGCTCAATGGCGACCACTTCGTGGTCAACGGACAGAAGGTCTGGACCTCCGGCGCCCACGATGCCGACGTGCTGCTGACATTCGTACGCACCGACCCGGATGCGCCGAAGCACAAGGGCATCAGTGTGTTGCTGATCCCCACCGACACCGAAGGCGTTGTGCGTCGGCCCTTTGCATCGGCCTGTGCGCACGACGACATCGACTTCAATGAGGTTTTCTTCACCGACGTCCGGGTGCCTGCGGAGAACTTGGTGGGGCCGCTCAACGGTGGCTGGGGAGTGGCCAACGGCTCACTCGGTCACGAACGCACGCTGCTGTGGATGAGCTTCGCCGACCGGCTACGTGATCTGATCCATGACTTCAGCCCGGTGGACGCGCTGGACCGCGACCGCTTCGCCACCCTGCTGATGGACAACGAGGCGCTGCGGCTGCTCGGCTCGGTGGCCCTGGCGCAGGCCGCGCGCGGTGAGCAGGACGTGCCCGCGCTATCGGTGCTCAAGCTGCTGGGTTCAGAAGCCGTCCAGAACGCCGCGGAACACGCGCTCGACAATGTGGGTGCGGCCGGCCTGATCCACCCCGGCAGCTCCGGTACCTACATGCCGCTCAACGAGGACCACGCCTCTGGAAGCTGGTTCGACCGGTACCTGCGCAGTTTCTCCGGAACCATTGCCGGCGGCACCTCGGAGATCCAGCGCAACATCATCGCGCAGCGGGTGCTCGGCCTGCCGCGCTAAGGGCGTCACCTGGCTCACCGCCTCGCGAGCGGCAATTCACCGACGCCGTAACGGCGTGTCGCGTCGCGAAATTGCCACTCGGCGGCGGTCAGAGCTGCACCATGCGCGGCGCCGAGCCGCGGGCCCGCAGGCCGCCGCCGACCTGGCGGGTCAACTCGCGGGCATTGCCGAGCAAACCGTCGAGCACCAGGACCCGCTGTATGTGGCGGTGCAGATCGTGTTCCTCGGTGAAACCGACGCCGCCGAGCACCTGCTGGCAGTGCTTGGCCGCGGTCAGTGCGGCCTTTCCCGCGGCGGCCTTGGCCAATATGGACGTCAGGTCCGGGCTGTCGATGACGGGCACGGTGAGGGTGGCCTCGGCGCCCTCGATGGCGACCAGGGTCTCGGCCAGTCGATGCTGAACGGCCTGGAAGGACGCGATCGGCTTGCCGAACTGCACGCGGTCGGTTGCGTGCTGGCGGGCCAGCGTCAACATCGCCCGCGCCGAGCCGACCAGCCACCATCCCAACGCGCGGCGGGCCTCACCCAGGCGCATGAGTTCCCCGCCAGGTATCTGGCGCAACGGAAGCCCGCCAAGAACGGGGTTGGAGTCGCGCTCGCTGCGCTCCCAGATCACCCATCGGCCACCGGCGTAGGGCATCGGGGGAGTGCCGCCGGGCAAGCCGCCAATGGTCTCCAGGATCACGTCGTTGAGTACCGAGGCATGCGCCCCGGTCTCGCCGAGCAACCGGAACACCAGCGGGATTGCCAAATCCGGTTCCTCGGAGAGCATTTCCGCCCAACCGAGTTCGGCCAGGGCCTGGTCCAGCGCAGCGCCGGACGACGACGCCATGGTCTTGCGCAGGGTGTCTTCCAGCAGAACGAGCGAAGCGGTGTCCATTCCGGTGGTCATCGTCACTCCTTGGGAAGATCGAGCAGTCGGCGGGCGATGATGTTGCGCTGAACCTCGGCGGTACCGCCGTAGATGGTGGCCGCCCGGGAGTACAGGTACTCGGCGCGCCACTCGCCCTCGTCCAGCTCGATGACTCCCGGCAGCAGGTCGCGTGCGGTGTCATAGAGCAACTGTTCGGCGCCGGCCAGCAACACCTTGTCGACCGAGGTGTCCGGGCCCAGCCGATGACCGTCGGCCAACCGGTGCTGGGTGGCACGGGAACGGCAGCGCAAGGTGTGCAACGCCAGATACACCGCCCCCAAGTCGTTGTCGACCGCGGCGCCTTGGCGCTTCACCTCGGCGATCAGCGCATCGAAGCGTGAGTACAGGTAGGCGATGCGTTGCCAGAAGCAGGTCGAGCGTTCGTAGGGCAGCAGGTCCATGGCCAGCTGCCAGCCGTCGCCGGGCTTGCCGAGCATCCGTGAGCCGTCGACGACGACGTCATCGAAGTAGACCTCGCAGAACTCGTCGACGCCGTGCATGGTGCGCAGCGGGCGCACATCGATACCCGGGGTGTCGGTGTCGACGAAGAAGGCGGTGATCGCCTGGTGATTCGGCGTCTCGGCGTCCCCGGTGCGGGTCAGCAGGATGCAGCGCTGCGAGTACTGGGCGAAGCTGGTCCAGACCTTTTGGCCGTTGATCACCCACTGGTCGCCCCGTGGCACGGCGCGGGTGCTCAGCGATGCCA
Source organism: Mycolicibacter virginiensis (assembly GCF_022374935.2). Lineage (NCBI taxonomy): Bacteria > Bacillati > Actinomycetota > Actinomycetes > Mycobacteriales > Mycobacteriaceae > Mycobacterium > Mycobacterium virginiense. The sequence continues at coordinate 4,062,748 of NZ_CP092430.2, read as the reverse complement.
GGTCGCTGCCGGATCCTGGCTCGGAAAAACCCTGGCACCACTGTTCTTTGCCGCTGAGCAACTTCGGGACCATCGCAGCGGCCAGCTCCGGGGTGGCGTAATCGATCATCGTCGGTGCCAGCACCTCAAGCATGGAGTAGGGGCCCGGTTCCACCAGGCGCCGGCCGACCACCTCCTCACCCACGATGGCGCGCAGCATGGCTGGTCCGCCCAGGCCGCCGGCGTGCTCGGGCCAGCCGTAGCGGCTCCACCCGGCCTGGTAGAGCGCCTGCTGCACCCGGGCGAACTGATGCAGATGTGCCTTCAGGGAGTGATCGGGAGGCGGTGTCAGATCAGTAGATTCGAGCCAGGCGCGTAGTTGCGTGCGGAACTCGGCGGGATCGTGCAGCGCACTCATCCCAGGTGTCGATGGCCCGATGTCTCCTCCGGCTGGCGCCGTCATCGTCATCGGGCTTCGGGCCTGCCGATGGCGTGCGGGCGTCCCGCGTCATGGGCACCGCTGCGCCGGATGAACGTCATCTTGCGGGTCCGCAGGCGCCAGCCGTCGGCGGTGCGCACGTAAGTGTCGTTGTAGTAGCCGATCCGCATGTCGTGGCTGGCGTGGTCGATGAAGCACAGCGGCTGGGTGCCGGTCGCGGTGTCGCCGTCCAACTCGATCACCGGCGTGCCGGTCATGAACAGGCCCTTGGGCGCGGCATCGACCAGCACCGGAAAGCGGTCCAGCGAGTAGGTTTCACCGAATGCGCTGTAAGTGCCGTCCGGGGTGAACACGGCCACCAGGCCGTCGATGTCGCCCTGGGTGATGGTCACCGCGTAGCGGGCCAGCGTCTGCTGGATCTCGACCAGGTCGTCAGTTCTTGTTGACATATACCTTGCCGCCTTTCATGACGAAGTTCACGTTGCGGGTGACGGTGATGTCGGCCAGGGGATCACCGGGAACTGCAATGACATCGGCCAGCAGCCCCTCGACCAGGCGGCCGCGGTCGGCTGCGTTGATGAGCTCGGCGGACGTCACCGTTGCCGCCCGCAGCACGGCGGCCGGCGGCATGCCCCACTCCACCAGGGTGACCAGCTCATCGGCATTGCGGCCGTGCGGGATTGCGGGCGCGTCGGTGCCGACGGCGATCTTCACCCCGGCCTCGTAGGCCGCCTTGATCGACGTGCGGGCCTTGGGGAACATCTCGGCGGCCTTGGCCTGCAGTTCGGCCGGCGCTTTGGAGACGTCCATGGCCTCGGCCAGCCGCCGGGTGGTGACCAGGAAGCGGTCGTTCTCGACGAGCATTGCGATGGCTTCGTCGTCCATCAGGAAGCCGTGCTCGATGCAGTCGATCCCGCAGGCCACCGCGTGTTTGACGGCCTCGGCGCCATGGGTGTGTGCGGCCACGCGCAGTCCCCGCCGGTGCGCCTCGTCGACGATCACACGCAGCTCTTCGTCCGAATAGTGTTGTGCTCCTGCCTCTCCAGTCAGCGACATGACACCGCCGGAGCAGCACACTTTGATCAACTGCGCGCCGTGTTTGATCTGGTAACGGACCGCCTTGCGGATCTCGTCGACACCGTTGGCGATGCCTTCCTCGACGGTCAGCTCCAGTACTCCCGGCATGAACGCCGCAAACATCGTCGGATCCAGGTGTCCGCCGGTGGGGGTGATCGCGTGCCCGGCCGGCACCACGCGCGGCCCCTCGAACCACCCGGCGTCGATCGCCTTGCCCAGTGCCACGTCGAGCAGGTATCCGCCGGTTTTGACGAACAGTCCCAGGTTGCGCACCGTGGTGAACCCGGCGCGCAGGGTGCGCCGGGCATTGCCCACCGCACGCAGCACCCTTGTCGGCGGATCGTCCTGCACCTGGGACAGGCCGGGGTTCTCGCCACGGCCGCCCATCAGCAGGTTGACTTCCATGTCCATCAACCCGGGCAGCAGGATCGAGTCGCCGAGATCGATGACCTCGTCGGTCACAGCGGTGCCCTCGCCGACGCCGACGATCCGGTCACCGTCGATATGCAGCACTCCGGGCCGGACGATTTTTCCGGCGTCGACGTCCAGCAGCCCGGCCGCCTTGAGCGTCAGCACCCCTAGATCACCGGCTCGCTGAGCAGTTCCACCCACGCCGCGCCGCTGTCCGGGACGCGCGGTTGCTTCCATGCCTCGATCGGGAACGACACCATGACGAGGGATTGCATGATGTGCATGAGAGTCTTTGCATCATCTGGCAAGTCGTCCAGCGGGAACTTATCGCAGTACGTAATGACGTCGTCCAGCATCGGGAACGCAACGTCGTAGAACTGCTGCATCTCGGCCATGGATGACGTCAGCCGCTTGGCGTAGCGGTCGGGCTCATGAGCCAAGTCCCAGTCCAAATAGGGCTCCAGGGCGGCGAACTCAGACGGCAGCGGCATCTTGGTACTCCTTCACGAAGTCGCGGTTCACCTTGTGCAGGTGGCGGATAAGGATCTCTTGGTCGCACAGCAGGAAGTCCTTGACGGCCTTGGTGCCGATCATGGTCTGGGTGGCTTCCAGGGTGTTGGCATCCTGTAGCGCGTACTCCTTGAACGTGACGGCGGCCAGCTCCTGGGCCAGGCGCTCGCGGGCATTCTTCGGCGGCACGAAGTACAGGTTGGCCTCGAAGGTGTGCTTGTCGACGGCAGTCGGCCAGTATTGGTAGGTCAGGTACCAACCTGGCTCCCAGATCAGCAGCATGAAGTTGGGGTAGAAGAGCCACGAGTCAATGCCCCACTGCGGCACTCGCTTGACGTTCACGCCCGGCGGCAGATCTTTGAGGTTGGCGATGAGATCCGGCTTGTCCCAGGGGCCGAACAGTCCGCTGCGCAGCACCTGGTCCAACGGCTTGACCATCGACATGTCGGGGGGCGGCGCCTGGCCACCCCATGTCGATTGCAGGCTGTGCGGCCCGGCCAGCTCGTAGTGCAGCGCTTCGTAGCCGAACTTCTGGATCTTGGCGGCTTCCTCCTTGGTGTACTGCCCCTGGTGCAGGATCGGCGCGTGGTAGAACTCGATGAACGCGTCGATGAAGAGCTTCCAGTTGCTGCCGACCTCGGCGCGGTAGGAGTAGGTCTCGGTCATCTCGCCGAACGGGTAGCCCTCGATCCCCTTGGCCAGCGGCCCGAGGTAGTCGGCAAGCGGCTGCGCGTTGTCGTCGAAGTTGACGAAGATGAAGCCTTCCCATACTTCGCAGCGCACACCGGCCAGGCCGTAGTCGGTCTTGTCGACGTTGAAGAACTCGTCCTCCTGCTGGACGAAGGTCAAGTCGCCGTCCAGGCCGTAACGCCAGGCGTGGTACTTGCAGGTGAACTGTCGGCAGGTACCGGAGGTCTCCTCGTTGGGGAAGTCGTTCCACACCAACTTGTTTCCGCGGTGGCGGCAGATGTTGTGGAAGGCGCGCACCACGCCGTCTTTGCCTTTGACGACGATGATCGAGGTGCCCTTGCACACCGAGGGCAGCTCACGGGTGAAGTAGCTGCCCGTCTTGGGGAGCCGTTCGACGCGTCCCACGTTGATCCACGTGCGCTTGAAGACCGCTTCGCGCTCGGCTTCGAAGAATGCGGGGTCGATGGAGTCGCTGTAATCGACTGGCTCGGTGCCCAGTTCGGGATAGCTCTGCGTCCAGCTGCCGGCAGCCGGCTTGGGGAAGTGCGCCACGGTACTACCTTTCTGATTCGGATTCTTCGTCAAGCTCAACGCCAAAGGTGTTGAATGCCATGGCCAACATGCTGTAGCAGCCGACCGTGAAGACGAGTTCCATCAGTTGTTGCTCGTCCAGGTGTTTGGCGAGGACCGCCTCGGTGGCGGGGGAGAGCCGGGAGGCCTCCTCGAGTTCGTCGGCTGCGTTCACCACGGCCTGGTACAGCTCATCGCGTCCCGTGCCGTGCTGCAGGTCTTCGATGTCGGAGTCGGTGAGGCCGGCTTCTTTGCCGATCGTGATGTGGTGCACCCACTCGTATTCGCAGCCGCGGCGGTGGGCGGTCCGCAGGATCGCAAGTTCGCGAAGGTTTCCGGGCAGCGTTGAGCGGTACAGCAGTTCGACATTGAATTTGAGAAAGGCCCGGGCCAGCTTCGGGTGGTGAACCAGCATGGTCATCGCCGACCCGGCGTCGCGGGGGTTGCGCCGATCGGCGGTCAGCACCTGGGCCAGCGCACGCTGGACCGCCTCCTCGTCCCACTGGGACTCCGACAGCGGAGTCAGGCGCATCGGTTCCTCCTCGTTTGCGAGAATCGCATTCTCATATTTGACCAACAGATTTCCATGTTTGACTCGATTGGTCAACACTTCGCCGTTTGTGCAGGTGGGGCGAGTAGGTGCAACGGTGCTCGCCGCGCCTGGTCGCGCCGCGGGCGCCGCAACACCGCGACCTTGCGCGAAGGTTGATTCTCCGAAAACGGGAAGATAGTTTTCATTGGAGACGTCGTTGGGGCGGCCCGCTGTGCCGCGCCCGGAACGGAGGATGGCCGTGCACAAGGACGACATGATTCTGATCAGCGTCGACGACCACACCGTTGAACCACCGGACATGTTCGCCAACCACCTGCCGCGCAAGTACCTCGACGACGCGCCGCGTCTGGTGCACAACGCGGATGGTTCCGACTCCTGGCAGTTCCGCGACGTGGTGATCCCTAACGTCGCGCTCAACGCGGTCGCGGGCCGGCCCAAAGAGGAGTACGGGCTGGAGCCGCAGGGCCTCGATGAGATCCGGCCCGGTTGCTACAACGTCGACGAGCGGGTCAAGGACATGAATGCCGGCGGGATTCTGGGCTCGATCTGCTTCCCGTCGTTCCCCGGCTTTGCCGGTCGACTCTTCGCCACCGACGACGCGGACTTCTCGGTGGCGCTGGTGCAGGCCTACAACGACTGGCACATCGACGAGTGGTGCGGGGCCTATCCCGGGCGTTTCATCCCGATGGCGATACCGGTTATCTGGGATGCGCAGAAGTGTGCCGACGAGGTGCGGCGGGTGTCCAAGAAGGGCGTGCATGCCTTGACGTTCACCGAGAACCCGGCTGCGATGGGCTACCCGAGTTTTCACGACGCGTATTGGGACCCGCTGTGGCAGGCGCTGTGCGACACCGACATGGTGCTCAATGTGCACATCGGATCGTCCGGGAAGCTGGCCATCACCGCTCCTGATGCGCCGATGGACGTGATGATCACCCTGCAGCCGATGAATATCGTCCAAGCCGCCGCGGATCTGTTGTGGTCGCGGCCGATCAAGCAGTATCCGGACCTCAAGATCGCCCTGTCTGAGGGTGGCACCGGGTGGATCCCGTACTTCCTGGAGCGCGTGGATCGCACCTACGAGATGCATTCGACCTGGACCGGTCAGGACTTCGGCGGGAAGGTTCCCTCCGAGGTATTCCGGGAGCACTTCCTGACCTGTTTCATCTCCGATCCGGTGGGTGTTCAGCTGCGCCACCTGATCGGTATCGACAACATCGCCTGGGAGGCCGATTACCCGCACAGCGACTCGATGTGGCCCGGGGCGCCCGAAGAGTTGTGGGATGTGCTGACCGCCAACAATGTGTCCGATGACGACATCAACAAGATGACTCACCAGAACGCCATGCGCTGGTATTCGTTCGATCCGTTCTCGCACATACCCCGTGAGCAGGCGGGAGTCGGCGCGCTGCGGAAGGCGGCCGAGGGCCACGACGTCTCGATCCGTGCGCTCAGCCACCACAAGGATGGCGATCGCCAGGCGAATGCGTTGATGGAGGCCGCGCGGTCGAACAGCTGAGTCGGTCCCGGCGGCCCGGGCAACATTGACGGGCACCGTCGCGTTATGAAATTCTATTCACCGGTTACGAGAATGGGATTCTCGGTTGTGAGAGGGAGCGAAACGGCTCGATGGATCCAGACACGATCGACTTCTTCACCGACCAAACGGTGGTCGGCGACCCCTACCCCTATCTGCGCGCGCTGCGTGAGCGGTCGCCGGTAAGCCGCGAGCCGCACCACGGCGTGATGATGGTGACCGGCTGGGACGAAGCGTGTGCGGTGGCCGGCAACGCCGAAGTGTTCTCTTCGTGTATCGCGGTGACCGGGCCCTTCCCTGGCTTCCCGGTACCGCTCGACGGCGACCTGGGGGGCGAGACCGTTGCGGGTCTGATCGACAAGCACCGCGACGAGCTGCCGTTCAGCGATCAGCTGCCGACCCTGGATCCGCCGACGCACACCAATCACCGCGCGTTGCTGATGCGGCTGCTCACCCCCAAGCGCCTCAAGGAGAACGAGGACGCCATGTGGGAGCTCGCCGATGCGGTGCTCGACGATTTCCTGGCGCCGGGCGCCGGTGAGTTCATCGGCGGATTCGCCGCCCCGTTCACCCTGCTGGTCATCGCGGATCTGCTGGGTGTCCCGGATGAAGATCGTGATGACTTCGTCAAGAACATTCAGCACAACGCCGGGGGCGGGATCGGCAGCACCGATGCCAAGGCGCTGGCGCACAGCCCGTTGGAGTTCCTCTACGCCACGTTCGCCGGCTATATCGCCGACCGTCGCAGTGCACCGCGCGCCGACGTGCTGACCGGCATGGCGGAGGCGACCTTCCCCGACGGTTCCATTCCGGACCCGATGGACGTGGCCAAGGTGGCCGCCAATGTCTACTCGGCAGGCCAGGAAACCACGGTGCGGCTGCTCGGTTCCGCGCTGAGGATCATTGGGGAGCGGCCCGACATCCAGCAGCGCCTCCGTGATGACCGCAGTCTTATCCCGAACTTCATCGAGGAGGTGCTGCGCTTCGAGAGCCCGGTCAAGGGGGACTTCCGGCTGTCGCGGGTGGACTCCGAGATCGGTGGAGTGCATGTCCCTGCCGGCACGACGCTGATGGTGCTGGCGGCCGGGGCGAACCGGGATCCGCGCCGGTTTACCGACCCTGAGACCTTCGACCCCGCGCGCTCGAATGCTCGTCAGCACATCACCTTTGGACGTGGTATCCACAGCTGCGCCGGTGCGCCGCTGGCCCGCGCTGAGACCCGCATCGCCATCGAGCGGCTGCTGGACCGCACCACCGACATCAGGATCTCCGACGAATTGCACGGCCCGGCCGGTGCGCGCCAGTTCCACTACATCCCGACCTACATCCTGCGCGGACTGATCCAATTGAACCTGGAATTCACCCCGGCTGAACGGCCGGCGCGATGAAAGCCTGGGTTGACCCGGATCGCTGTGCCGGACACGGCATCTGCACCACGATCTGCCCGCAGGTGTTCGCCATCAACGACGACGGCTACTCCGAGGTCACCGTCGGCGAGGTGCCGGCAGAGTTCGAAGACGCCGTCCGCGACGCCATCAAGCAATGCCCAGAACGTGCCATCGACGACGTCACCGACCATCAGGAGAGCTAATGGCGAACGCGCCTAAGGGATATATCATCTTGACCGAGGCCATCAAGGACCCCGCGGGCATGGTCGCCTACGGTAAGGCGGCGGGGCCGACGATGGCCAACGCCACCATCCTGGCCGTCGAGACCCAGCATGAGGTGCTGGAGGGCGAGTGGCACGGAAACCAAACCGTGGTGTTGGAATTCGAATCCGTCGACGCGGCCCGTGCTTGGTACAACTCCGAGGGTTACCAGGAGGCGGTGAAGCTGCGGCAGGCCGCGGCCGAGTGCAACGCGGTGATCCTGTCGGGATTCCCGGCGCGCTCCTGATCCAGAACCCGCCCTGCGGCGGGAAATCGCTTGCCCAGTGTGAATGTGGCGGCGTGACATCGGCGTGTCGCGTCGTCAGATTCACACTCGCGGTGAGGGCGCCTAGTCGTCGACGATCGCCAGCGCCTGGCGGGGGCAGCGACGGACCGCCTCGGCGACGTCGTGTTCGGTCTCGGCGGTGATGTCAGGCTTGAGAATGAAGAGGTTGTCGTCGTCATCGACGTGGAACACCTCCGGGTTGATGCCCATGCAGATCGCATTGGATTCGCACAGCCCGTAATCGACCACTACCTGTCGGCGTGACATCGACACCCCTAACGCAACACGCGGACGGGAACGTTCTTCCAGCCGGAGACGTTCTGCATGTGAACTCGTTGCAGGCCAGCCCAATCCACTTCGTAGCGAGGCATGAAGTCCAGCAGTCGCTCCAAGGCGATGACGCTTTCCATCCGGGCCAGCGCCGCCCCCAGACAGCTGTGGATCCCGTACCCCAGGCCCAGGTGTTGCGCCTGCGTCTGGTCTCGGTCGATGTCGAAAGTGTCGGGATCGGTGAACGCTTCGGGATCCCGGTTGGCCGCCGCGGCGATCAAGAACACCGGTTTGCCGGCCGGAATGGTGCCGCCGGCGACGTGGGCTTCCTTGAGGGTGTAGCGGACGTTGTACTGCACCGGGCCCTCGTAGCGCAGCAGTTCCTCGACTGCGGCAGGAACCTTGCTGCGATCGTCGAGGAGTTTCTGCCATTGGTCGGGCTGGCGGGCGAAGATCACCGCCGCGTTGCCGACCAGCTTGGTGACGGTTTCCGCGCCGGCGGCCCCGAGCAGCGAGGCGAATCCGGTGATCTCGATATCGTCGAGGCGCCGCATCTGGCCGTCTTCGCCGGGCATTTCGGCGGCGATCAGCCTGCTGATCATGTCGTCCTGCGGGTCGATGCGCCGTTCCTGGATCAGTCCGTAGTAGTAGGTCGCGGTCTCGATAGTGGCCTGCATACCGGCCTCGCTGACCTCGATCTGCCCCGGCTCACGGTGCAGCGAGGTGTCGATCCAATGCCGTACCTGTTGCCGGTACTCATCGGGCACCCCGGCCATCCGGGTGATGACCTCCACCGGGAACGGCCCGGAGAAGTCCTGCACCACGTCGAAACCGTTGGGGTCGACGGCGCCCAGGAACCGCTCGACCTGCTCGACGACGGTGTCGCGCTGGGCCTGAATCGCGCGCGGGGTGAAGGCCTTGTTGAGCAGGCTGCGCATATGCCGGTGATCCGGAGGGTCCATGAAGATGATCATCTTCTGCGGCGCCTCACCCGAGCGCACCATCGCGAGATCGCAGCCCCGGGCCGACGAATAGGTCTCGAAGTCCTTGAGAGCCGCCGACACATCTTCGTGGCGCGTCAGCGCGTAGAAGTCCTCTTCGGCGTTGTAGTACAGCGGCGCTTCCTCGCGCATGCGCCGATAGATGTCAAACGGGTTCTCGTAATACTCTTCGGAGAACGGGTCGAAGATGAGTTCCGCCTTGGTCATCGAACCTCCTCGGTGCGCCGGACGCTAGGCGAAGCCGACGCTGGGACGATGGACTATAACCGCTACTGTAAGACAAACGGCAGCTTGTCGGAAGGGGTCACCGCAGACCGGCCTCACCGGGGGTGGTCCATCAGCGACAGCGCCGCATCGGCGGCATCGAGCACCGCGCCGGGCGCAGCCCCGGCCCGCTCCGCCAAGTCGGACACCAATCGGACATCCTTTTGCAGCAGGGCTCCCGCCAGCCCGGCCAACCGGTCCAGAGTGCCGCCGGAACCCCGGATGCTGTTCAGCGCGAAGCTGTTCGCGCTGCCACCGGAGACCACCTCGGCGAGCCGGTCGGTGGCGACGCCCAACTGCTTGCCCAGAGCCAGCGCCGTCGCTGCAGTCCCGAGGTTGGCGGTGAACAACAGGTTGTTGAGCAACTTGGTTACTTGGCCGGAGCCGAGATCGCCCAGATGAACCACCCGGTCGGCATAGGTCTCGAACACCGGCCGGCAACGCTCCACGACGTCGGCTTCGCCTCCGGCCATCACCAGCAATGTGCCGGCCGCGGCGGCCGGGCCGCCCCCGCTCACCGGCGCATCGATCACCGAGACCTGCCGTTCGGCACAGTGTTGCGCCAACCGGCGACAGGTGTCGGGATGGACCGTGCTGTGAATCGCGATGATCCCGCCGGGCTGCAGGCCGGCCAGCACACCGTTGTCGCCCCGGACCACTTCCTCGACATCGGAGTCACCGACCACGCACAGGCAGACCAAGTCGCTCTGGCCGGCCAGCTTCGCGGGGGAGTCGGCGATGCGTGCCTCGGTGTCGGAGAAGGGTTCCAGTGTGCCGTCCCTTCGCGCCCACAACGTCGTGGCGTAGCCGCCCTCGACGATGCGCCGCGCCATCGGCGCGCCCTGGCTGCCCAACCCGATGAATCCGACGCGCATCAGCTGACCTCCGAGTCCCGCGCGATAACAGCGGTCGCGCAAACGTTGACGAATGACAGCACCGAGCGGTGGTATGCCGCGGCGCTGAATCCGAGGCTGAGATTGTGGCCCGCCTCGGGCTGCTGGTTGGTCGTGAAACTGTCTGCGACGGTGAAGATGTTGCGGATCTCGCGCTGCGCGTCGGGGCCGGACTCCCAGACCTTCTCGTGCTCGGCGAAGGTGAAGCGCACCGGCACCCGAACCTGTGCGGCCAGTGACGGAAAGTCCCGGCGTGGCCAACTGGCCACCATGTCGGCTTCATACGGTGCGCCCGAGGACGCGTTGGTGATCCCGCGTAGCACCGCCTCCGGATACAGCGAGGCGGGCTCCCAGAGCAGTTCGCGCAGACCGGCGGGCCGTTGGCCCGGAACGGCCGAACTCAATGCGGTGCGCGCAGCGTCCTGGTAGTGCAGCCCGGTGCCGGCCAGTTCCAGGCCCAGCAGGCCCGCGCCGCGATCGGCCGCGGCCATCCGCACCGCCAGCTCACAGCCGTTGGAATGACCCAGCACGAACAGCCCCGCGCCACGTGCCCGTTCCCCAAGGATCCGATCGACCGCCAGGTAGGCCAGCCGGACGCGTTGCTCGGGCTCGGTCATCGCCTCCGGATACAGCGCCGAGCTGCCGTAGCCCGGACGATCCAACGCGATCACGGTGTAGCCCTGCGCCGCACCGGTTCTCAGCAGTGACAGTGTGGGTTGTCCGGGGCAGTCGAAATAGATCGACGTGGTGCCGCCGCCGTGCAGCGCGACGATCACCGCATGCGGATCGGGGACCTCGGCGACCAGTGCCGACATCGGCACCCCGTCGGCGCTGACCATCCGCGGGCGCACCGTGGCGCTCACGAGTCGGTCCTCACGAGTCGGTCCGCAGCAAGATGACCCCACTCGGTGTCAGTCCGCCGCTGCTCGCCACCGCGACCCGGGCGCCGGGAACCTGGCGTTCACCGGCCTCACCGCGCAGCTGGGTGACGGCCTCGTGAATCAGTCCCATGCCATGCGTGCGGCCGTGCGAGAGCTGACCGCCGTGGGTGTTCAGCGGCAGCACCCCGTCGCGTGCGATGTTGACGCCCCCGTCCAGAAAGCTCTTCGCCTCACCGATGCCGCAGAAGCCCAGTGCCTCAATCCAAGACAGGCAGTTGAAGGTGAACCCGTCGTAGAGTTCGGCGACGTCGACGTCCGCCGGCCGCAACGCCGTGCGCGACCACAGGTGCGCGGACTGGCCGAGGACCTGCGGTTCGTGGGTCAGCGTGCTCTGGTCCCAGTCGGTTCGCTCGATGATCTGGGTGCCGACCGCCTCGACTCGGATCGGCGGCTTGGCCAAGTCGCGTGCCACGTCGACGGCCGACACAACCACCGCGACCGCGCCATCGCACGGGACGTCGCAGTCGTAGAGACCGAACGGGGTGGTGATCATCCGCGCGGACAGGTAGTCGTCCATGCTCATCGGATCGCGGTAGATCGCCGTCGGGTTGAGTGCGGCATTGGCCCGCTGGTTCAACGCGATCCAGCCGAGGGTCTCGCGGGTGGTGCCGTAGCGGTGGAAATGCCGCTGCGCATTGAGTGCCAGGGTGTGTGCCGCCGAGGTGGCGCCGAACGGCACCTGCCAGCTGTTCGTGCGCGGTCCGCCGGGTGGTGAGGCTTTGCCTACTTTCAGCAGCTCGTTGAATGTCGATTCCCACACGGTTCGGAAACACAACACGTGGCGGGCCAGCCCGGTGGCCACGGCCATCATCGCGGCAATGACGGAGCCGCTCGGACCGAAGGTGTCCATGCCGCCGTTGATCCAGGTCGGGCGGAATCCCAACGCGCCCTCCAGCGCCGAGACCCCGCCCTCACCCATGCCCGCGACGTCTAAGCCCGGGTACGTGGAGAGTCCGTCGATGTCCCCGAAGGTCAAGCCTGCGTCGGCGACGGCCGCCTGGCATGCCTCCACGGTCAGAGCCAGTGGCGCAGCCATGAGCCGACGGCCCAGCCGTGAAGCCCCGATCCCGGTGAGCGCCACCTTGTCCTCGAACTTGTCGGAGGTCACCATTGGGCGCACATGCTGTGCGTAGTCCTCGGGCGCGATCTCGTCGTCGGGGAGCGGCTTGGTCGCTGCATCTTCCGCACCGGCCGGTACGGGACGAAACAGCGGCAGCCAGACGTCCTCGATGTGCTCGAACGCCACCTCCACTTGCTGGCCCAGCTCGAGTTGATCAGGGTCGCAGTCGATGATGTTGGTGGTCAGTCGAACTCGTGGGTCTTCGTTGATCGCTACCTGGGCCACCACATAGGGCGCCGGCAGACCGGGCAGGCTGAATCGGTGGTTGACGGTGAACCCCGCCAGCGTGGCTCGCCCAGACACGTCGCGCACACCCATGTTCGTGCTGCGGCAATACCGGCACACCGGTTGTGGCGGATGGATCAGTGCGGCGCAGTCGACACACTTCTGCAGCCGTAGCACGCCATCAGCGCCAGCGGTCCAAAAGGATTCGTTCTCGGGGGTGACCGCGGGAAGGGGGCGCCCAGGTGTGCTCACAGGTCGTCCTCCGCGGTGATTTCGATGATGGCGTGCACCGGGCAATCCAGCAGAGCGCGCATGACGTCGTGCTCGTCGGCCTTCTCAACCGATCCGTCGCCGGTCAGGGATGCATATCCCCAGTCGTCCAGCGAAAAATGTTTGGGCGCGTGTTTGGCGCAATAGCCGAACCCGTCGCACAGCGTGCGGTCCAGGCGGATCTTCATGCCGTCACCTCCTCGACCTGGTAGGGACGCATCGCGTGGAAGGCGTCGCCACGGCAGGCGTCGCAGGCGCCGTCGAGGTGGCGCGCCACCAAGTCCGGAAATCGGGTCAGCAGGCTGGCGGCAACATTGGTGGCGCCGTCCAGCGTGCCGCAGGCGCCGCGCCCGGGCAGCACACCGGCCCACCGTTGCAGCCGCTGCACATCCTCGGCGGTCGCGACTCCGTCCCGCAGCGCTTCGGCGACCGCCGCCATAGCCACGGTTCCGTTGAAGCACGACCCACACTGCCCGGCGTTCTCCCTGCCGAAATAGGCCAACACCGCGGCCGCCACCGCGACCGGGCAGTCGTCGGTGAGGACGGAGATCGCCCCGCAGCCCAGACCGCAGCCGCTTGCGCGCAGCGACTCGTGGTCGAGGGTGGCCTGCAGCGCTTCACAGTTGAGCAGACCGGCGAAGTAGCCACCCATCAGGACACCACGGACCTGCTCGGCTGAAACCCCGTGCACGCTCAGCAATTCGGCGATCGCGACGCCATGCGGTAGCTCGTAGAGCACGGGAGGCCTCCCGCCGCCGCTGACTGTGGCCAGGAAGGTGCCCGGCGACGACGCGGTCCCGTACGTGCGAAACGCGTCCGCGCCATGCCGTTGCAGATAAGGAAGGTTCGCCAGCGTCTCGACATTGGAGACCAGGGTCGGCAGCGCACCGATTCCCTGTTGGTAGGGGCGGGGTGGTTTGTCCGTCGGTTTGGCCGGGCCGCCGTTGATGGCACGCACCGCTGCGGTCTCCTCGCCGGCCACGTAGCCCGCCTCGACCGTGAAAACCGTGATCGACAACCCGCCAAGGATTTCCGGGCTGATCTCGGTCAATGCGTTCTCGACGCTACGGGCTGCCCACGCATCGGAGACGTAGACGTAGGCGCGACGTGCCGCAACAGTCGCGGCGGCCAACCGCAACCCGTCCAGCACCAGATGGGGGCGGTTGCGCAGCAGCCACCGGTCCTTGAACGAAGCTGGTTCGCCCTCTTCACCATTGGCTACCACCACGGTGTCGTGGCCGCGGCGGGCTCGGACGCGCACGGAACGCAGTTTGACTCCGAGCGGGAATGCCGCGCCGCCGCGGCCGAGCAATCCGCTGCGTTCCACCTCTGCGAGAAATTCGTCCGGGCCCGGCAGCGGTTGATAGCCGCCGCCGGACAGGTATTCCGTCGCGTCCTCGACGCCGGACTGCAGGCGAAGCAGCCGTGGCGGGCAGCTCGGCCAGGCGGCCACGGTGATCGTTTTGGCGTCCGGTGTGACCGTGCTGTTGGTCGTCATTGACACCTCTTTTGGCTAGGCTCGCGGACGTGAGAACAGCGGTGGTGCGACTCGACGTCGACCCGGCCGGGAAGCTGATGCCCGAGCATCTGACGGCGGGAATGACAACGCTGCGAGAGCTGGCGGGCCAAGCCGGTGTCGACGTGATCGATGCCGACATTGCCGCTATGCCGGTGGGACGGCGCCACGTACGGTTGCTGATCGCCGGAGCCGAAGAGGACGTCATCGATATCGGTATGCGGCTGTGCGCCAAAGCCTTCGACACGATGCCGACGCCGGGCGTGGTGACCTACCTGAGCAGAGGTACCGATGACGACGTGCACGGGGTACTGGCCGGGCTGGGACTGTCCGGTGAGATCGCCCGCACGTCGGGGCCCGATGGTCTCGACATCGTGCAGGTAACCTTGGCGGAGCCGGATCTGCAGCGGGTCGGCGAAAGTCGGATCCACACTGCGCTGGAGGCATCGCTGAACTGCGAGGTTCACATCCACACCCGCTGAGATCATCAGCGGCCCAGGAATTCCAGGATCGCCGGGGCGGCCTGCACCCACGTGTCGAACATGTTGAAGTGGCTGACTTTTCCTGAGGCCCGATCTTCAGCAGCCCGCTCCCAGGCGTCTTCAGGCCACGGTGGGTCGATCAGCTCGGATCCCTTGATCAGGCAGTTGACCTCCAATGAGGTGCGCTTGGGGTGGTCCCAGTCGTTCTCGCCGCCGCGGATGATCAGCGTGGGAACCGTGATTCGGTCGAACATCTCGTCGTCCACGCCGGGAATCGTCTGGCCCGGCTTGGAGACGAATGCGTTGAGCCAACGCAACATCACCTTGAGGAACGCATCACCGTCCAGGTCGAGCAGTCGTTGCTTGTTGTTCGGGTTCTCCTCGATGCGCTCCTGCCACTCACGGACGCCCAGCAGGGCCGCCGGCCCGCCGCCACGCGCGGCCAGGATGCTGGGCACCACGTAGTAGGACCCGAGTACGAAGGTGCCGTAGATGCCGCCCACGATGTTCCACAGCGCCAGCTTGGTGACCAGCTCCGGATAAAGCATGGTGGTCAGGATCGAGTCACGTGCGCCGCCCGAGCCGCCGGCCAGGATGACCGGCCCGGTCTGAAGGGCGGTGAGCAGTCCGTGCAGCGTCTCGGCTCGCATGTGCGATTCGGACTGGCCGTAGAACTGTACGTCGGACGCGCCGCAGTTGGGACGGTCCCACAGCAGCACCCGGTAGCCGCCCTCGACGAGCGCGTCGGCGAGCGGGCGTAGTCCGGGAATCTCCTTGGAGAACCGGCCGCCGGGTGTGAGGACGATCAGATCACCGGCCGTGCCGAGGATTTCGTAGACAACGTTGCCGGCGTTGACTTCGATAGAGGCCACCGAAAGCTCCTGTGTGTTAGGCCTGGACGAGGACGTCGTTGCCGACTACCCGCACCGGGTAGGTGCGGATGCTCCACTCCGGTTTGACCGCGGTCGTACCGGTGGCGAGTTCGAAACCCCACTGATGCCACGGGCAGTAGATGTATTCGAGGTCGCGGACCATGGCGGCGTCGCCCGGGATCTCCTCGTCGACGACGGTGCGCCCGCGCAGCCGGCCAGAGCACAGCGGACCGCCCTGATGCGGGCAGAAGTTCGCGATTGCGTAGAACGTCCCGTTGATGTTGTACACGCCGACTCCGTGATGCCCGATCGGCACGAGTTTGTGTGTGCCGGGCGGGATTTCATCGATCGTGGCAACAATGTGCTCGCGGCCCTGGGCCAGCCGGGGCCGCTGCTCGTCCTGACTCATCTAGAACACCCGCACCTGTCCCTCGAGGGCCGGGACCGTGTCGGGAAGGTGGTAGGTCTGCAGTCCGTTCTTGAACATCACCGCTTCCCGGGCCGCCTTGGGTAGGTGTTTGACCAGCCAGCGCGGGTCGTCGAAGGTCCAGTGCGGGTAGTCCGAGGAATAGAGCAGGATCTTCTCGCACTCCATCCATTCGAGGGCCCGCGAGAGTTCGGTCTTGTCCTCGGGGTAGTCCAACGGCTGGGTGGTGAATTTGATGTGGTCCTTGACGTACTCACTCGGCTTGCGCTTGATGTCCACCCATGACTTGCGGGCCGCATAGATGGCATCCATCCGCCACATCAGCGGCAGGATCCAGGTGAAGGCGTGTTCGACGAGCACGATGCGCAGGTTCGGGTGCCGGTCGAAGACCCCGTCGAAGACCAGGCTCATCACCTGGTTCGCCGCCAGGAGTGAGTAGGTGACCATGAAGTCGTGGTTGTAGCTGGGCATTCCTACCGGCGGCATCGGCAGTTCTTCGTGATGGCTGCGGGAGAGGTGGCAGCTCACGGTGATGTTGTGTTTGGTGGCTGCCGCCCAGATCGGGTCGTACTTGGGGTCGCCCCACGCGGGCCGTGGTTCGGCTTTGATCAGGATCTGTGCCATGTAGGGGTGGCCGGCCCACTTCTCGATCTCGGCGACCGCGCCCGCTGGGTCCTCGATCGCGGCGCAGATCGAGCCTCGCCAGCGCTCGTGCCAGTTGTTCTTGGCGTCGAGCCAGTGGTTGGCCTGCCAGTCGTTGAGTGCGGACGACATCGCCTGCTGTGCTTCGGGAATGCGGGCGGGGTAGGCGGCGGGCTCGAGGATCGCGTAGTCGGCTCCGGCTTCCATGATCAACTGTTTGAAGGCCAACTCCGGGTCGCTTCCCGGGAATTCGCCGTCGGCCGGGAAGGCGTCAACGCGCATGGCGTAGGCGTGTGCGTAGTCGGGGGCGTCGTAGTAGATCTGTTCGCCGACCCGGCGGGGCAGAAAGTACTTGCTGCGCCAGGGTTCGGGCAGGTACTGCACCAGATCGCCGCGCCGAGGCACCGGGTGAACGTCCGAATCCACGCATCGCACGGCGATTCGCTCGGCGGCCGGCTTACGTTCGGTAGCTGTCACGGTCATCGTGAACTCCCTCGGTCCTACTGCTCTCTAGTGTGCGCCCGCGATGGCTGGTACGGCAGGGACTTCTATGCCGTAGAGCTCACTGGCGTTGCGCCAGCACAGCTTGTCGCGTTGTTCGGCGCTGAACGCGTGCGGAATGGTCAGTTCGTTGCGTTGCCAGTGCGGATAGCTGGATCCGTACATCACCATGTCGTCTTTGCCGGTGAAGCCGAACCATTCCCCGGCGAAATCGGTGTCCCCGGGGCCGTCCATGGCGCCCTGCACGAAGTAGACGTGGCCGGGCAGGTAGTCACTCGGCATCTTCGGCGCCCACGGCGTCTGCTCCAGGTGTGGCCGGCCGAAGGTATCCATCCGCCAGATGAGCGGTGTCAGTAGATCCGCGGCGCCGTCGGCCCACACGAACTTCAGCGCCGGCATCCGCTCGAAAACGCCCTCGGCGATCATGTTCATCAGGTGGTAGAGGTAATTGCACGCCATGAAGCTGACGTACTGCTCGTAGGTGCGGGGAACGCCGGACGGTGTTGGCGAGGCGGAGATGCCTGAACCCACTTCGATGTGCGCCACGACCGGTAGGCCGGCGTCGATGGCCGCCTCCCACAGCGGCCAGAACTGTGGTTTGCCGAAGAGCTCCCGGGATTGCAGTGGTACGCCGATCTGCACGACCCGGGGGTGGTCCTTCCACCGCTCGATCTCGCGCAGCGCGCCGGCGATGTCGTCCGGATTGACTCGGATGGTGCCCCGGAAGCGCTCGCCGTACTGGGGGTGGTCCAGCCAGCGTGACACCAGGATCTCGTTGTGCGCCGCGGCGATCGCCGATCCAAGATGCCGGTCCGGCATGACTCCGCGGGTCATCGGGTGCAGCACGGCCACGTCGACCCCGCGTTCGGCGAACAGGTGTTGGGCGACTACCTCGGGGTCCGACCCGGGGTATGGGCGCTGCGGGCCGTCGGTGCCTGGTGCGTACTCGCCGCCCGGCGCGCCGTACCAGTCCATCTCGTAGTCGGGGAAGCCCCGGCTCTTGAACGGTTCGCGCATGAAGCTGCGTAGGTCGGCGTTGGACGTCGCAAAGATGTGCACACTGGCGTCGATGACGGGCGTGCGCGTGCCGTCCGGGTGCTCGATCATCAACGCCGCCCTTCGTCGTACCGCCCGCCGGGCACTGTGGTGCAGTCACCGTGCCGCCCGGCCCCCCGGTGAAGACCATTGTATAGCTGTATTCTTTGTACGCAAGAACAAGGTTCTCATTCCGGCGAGCGTCCGGCGCCCGCGGGTGCTGGGGCGCTGGGGCGATCGCCAGGGCGTTGCGCAGCGATGACAAGGCACCTCATGGCGAGATCGTTACATCCGTTAACGAGAATGCTATTCTCAATCGGCGCTTGGGAGAGGTGGCTGTAATGCTCTTGGAGTTCGACGAAGATCAGCGACTGTGGCAGGGCACGGTACGCGATGTGGTGGGCAAACAGTGTTCGCCCTCGTTGGTGCGCAGTGTGGCCGAAGGCGAGGAAGGCGGCGCAGTCGACGCGCTCTGGAAGGTTTATGTCGACCTGGGCTGGACCGAGTTGCACGAGCCGGAAACCGCGGTAGAGCTGGCGATCGTCCTCGAAGAACTGGGCCGCGCCACGGATCCCACCCCGTTCCTGGCAACCATGACCCAGTTCGCTCCGCTGGTCGGTGAACACCACAACCCGGACGGATCCACGGGCGCGGCGGTGTTCAGCGGGGTGACTGCGCACCGCAACGCCGGCGGCTGGGTGCTGGAGGGAACCGCCCTGCATGTCCTGGACGGCGACCGCGCCGATCGGCTGGCGGTGGTCACCGCGGCGGGCGTGTTCTTGGTCGACGCCGGTGCGGTGACGACGCGCAAGTCGGCCGTCTTCGACCCGACGCTACATGTCAGTGACGTGTCGTTCGCCGGAGTCGAGGTGCCCGACAGCGCCCGGCTCCGCGTCGATGTAGAGCGGGCCCGCCACGTCGCGCTGAGCGGAATGGCGATGACGACGGTCGGCGCCTGCCAGCGCATTCTCGACCTGGCGCTGGAGCATGTCCGTAGCCGGCAACAGTTCGGGGTGCCGATCGGTTCCTTCCAGGCCGTCCAGCACAAGGCCGCCGACATGCACGTGGCGATCGAACGCGCCCGGGCGCTGGCCTATTTCGCCGCGCTGACGATCGCAGTCGATGACCCGCGGCGGCGGATGGCGTCCGCGATGGCCAAGGCTGCCGCCGGGGAATGTCAGTCGGTGGTTTTCCGGCACGGGCTGCAGCTGTTCGGTGCGATGGGATTCACCTGGGAGAACGACCTGCAGTTCGCACTCAAGCGGGCCAAGGCAGGGGAGCTGATGCTCGGTGGTGCCGCGCAGCACCGAGCCGCGATCGCCGAGGAATACCTTGCAGCTCGCATTTGATCCCGAGGTCGAGGAATTCCGCGCCGAGTTCGCGGCCTTCCTCGACGCCAACCTGCCCCCCGAGGCCGACACCATGGAGCGACCACGTTCGGTGTCGCACATGCCGCAGTGGGCGCGCCGCTGGCAGCGTCTGCTGTTCGACAACGGCTGGTTGTTGCCCGGCAATCCGCCGGAGTTCGGTGGCCGCAACGCCACCCTGCTGCAACAGTTCGTGCACCTCGAGGAGCTGTGCCGGCGCCGCATTTATCACAGCTTTAATCCACAGGGTGTGAATATCATTGCGGCATCGCTGCTTTCGTTCGGCAGTGATGCGCAGAAGCAGCGCTGGGCGGTGCCGATTCTGCGCGCTGAGATCACCGCCTCGCTGGGCATGAGCGAGCCGAGCGCGGGATCGGACCTGGCGTCCTTGCGGACCCGGGCGGATCGTGACGGGGAAGACTTCATCGTCAACGGCCAGAAGGTGTGGACCTCGGGGGCGCATGACGCCGACGTGCTGCTCACCTTCGTTCGCACCGATCCCGATGCGCCCAAACACAAGGGCATCAGTGTGCTGGTGATCCCCACCGACACCCCGGGAGTGGTGCGTCGTCCGTTCCCCACCATCTGCGGGATCGACGACAAAGACTTCAACGAGGTCTTCTTCACCGATGTACGGGTGCCGGCGGAGAACCTGGTCGGTCCGCTGCACGGTGGCTGGCGGGTGGCCAACGGCTCCCTGGGCCACGAACGCACCATGATGTGGCTGGGTTTCGCCGACCGGCTGGACAACATCATCGCCGACTTCCACCCCGAGGGTGCTCTCGAACGTGACCGGTTTGCCACGGCGGTCATGGACTATCAGGCGCTGCGCCTGCTGGGGTCGGCAGCGCTGGCGCGCGCGGCGCGTGGCGAGGAAGACGTGGCCGCACTGTCGGTGCTCAAGTTGCTCGGCTCCGAGGCCGAGATGTTCGCCTCCGGTCACGCGCTGGATGCGGCCGGAGTGGACGGTCTTGTGCACCCTGCGAATTCGGGCCCGTATGCGCCGATGAACCTTGACAGTTACTTCGCCAGCTGGTTCGAGCGGCATGCCCGCAGCTTCTCCGGCACCATCGCCGGGGGCACCTCGGAGATCCACCGCAACATCATCGCTCAGCAGGGGCTGGGCCTGCCCCGCGGCTAGCGCGAGATCGGTACCGCGAGCAGACATAAAAGCGCCCTATTTTCGGCTTGAAATGGGCGCTTTTATGTCTGCTCGCGCAAGGAACGTCAGTCGATGACGACCTGTTCCTTGAGCTCGGTGATCGGCCGGGCGCACTCCTGCTCGTCGCAGATCCGCTGCAGCTTCTCCAGGGTCTCGTCCAACCCCGGCCCGAGCCGCTTACCCGGGGTGAAGGTGGCCGGCAGGTTCCGCATACCCTGGATGACACCGATGGTGTCGTAGTGCACCGCCCCCTCGGGGTCGCACTCATAATCGGGCATCCGGTCGAGCACCGCGGTCAGCATCGACTTGAAAACTGTGCGCGCCACGTTGGAACCGATGCAGCGGTGCACCCCTAGGCCGAAGCTGAAGTGCCGGTTGCCTTTACGGTCCATGATGACGCGGTTGGGGTCTTCGAAGATCGCCGGGTCGCGGTTGGCCATCGCCCACGACAGCCACAGTCGCTCGAACTGTTTGAACTGCTGGCCCTCTACCTCGACATCTTCGGCGAATGTTCGGCCGTCACCGGGTGCGGGGGTGAAGAACCGCAGGAACTCCTCGGTCGCCGGGTCCAGCAGTGTTGCGCGTTCCTGGCTGAGTCGGGTGCGTTCCGCCGGGTTCTGGCCGAGCCATTCCAGTGCGTGTGCGGTCAGTGCGGTGGTGGTGTCGAATCCGCCGCCGATGACCAGGCCCAGGTTGCCCAGGATCTCGATGTCGGGTGCGGGCTCGCCGTCGATGCGCAACTGCAGCATGGCGTTCACCAGGCCCGGGCGAGGGTTCTCCCGGATCTCCATCATGTTGTTGATGATGTCGATGCCCATTTCGCGATGCTGCTCGTTGATCTTTTCGCGATCGGGTGAGTGCTCCGGGGTGTACACCGAGGCGTGCGTGGGCTCGCTGTAGACGTTCCACTTCTTGAGTTCGATGCCCATCATGGCGAGGGTGAACACTGCGGGAACCACATTGGCCAGGTGCTCGACAAAGTCGATGTGTCCCGACTCGATGTGCTCATCGAGTGCGGCGCGGGTGATCTCATCTACGAACGGAATCCACCGCTTGATCGCCGCGGGGGACAGGTACGGGTTCAGCGCGCCACGGTATGCGCTGTGCTCGGGCTCGTCCATCTCCAAGATGCCGCCGCGCACGACGGTCGCGCGGCTGGCCTTGGGGATGGTGATGCCCTGGAAAGGAGTTTCCCCGCTGATGTCGTGATGGTTGGAGACGACGGGGCAGCGCGCCAGTTCGAAGACGTGCTTGCTGTCGGCGGCCACCCAGTGTCCGTTGTAGGTGGGACTCCACGCCATCGGGCACTTGGCGTGCATCTCGGTGGTGATCTCGTCGAAGCGATCACGGTACTCCGGGGTGTGCCGATCGAAGTAGAAGGTGTTCTTCTTGCGATCTTCGGCTGCATCGTCGTGGCCGGTCGCGGCCAGGGAATCGTTGACGCTCAAGGAATCCTCCCTAATTCATTCCTCGATGAGAATGGCTTGTTCGGGGCAGGAGTGTGCGGCCTCGCGCACGGCGTCCTGCTGATCGGCCGGAACCACCTCGGATACCGGCGAAGAGGTGCCGTCAATGTCGTTGAGCACGAAGGAATCGGGCGCGATCATCGCGCAGAGCGTGTGGCCCTGGCACCGCTGGCCGTCAACGGAAACCTTCATGTTATCGCTCCTTTCAACCGATTTCGGTCCGCTGCGAATAGTCGGGCGTCATCAGACGTGGTAGTCGTACCACTTCAGGTATCCGCCGGCGTCCACCCGCAACTGCATGCCGGTGACGTAGCGGGCCTCCTCGGAGGCGAGCCACAGCACCGCGTTGGAGATGTCCTCGGGTTCGATGAACGGCACCTTCATCGCCTGCTGGACGTAGAAGACCGGTTCGGCGTCGGCGCGGGTGGGGTGTTCCAGGTCGGGCCGGAAGGAGCGGTACATCGGCTCGCTCTGCAACATGTCGGTGTTGCAGTTGGTCGGGTGGATGACGTTGGCGCGGATGCCGCGCACCGCCAACTCCGTTGCGAGATCATGCACGTACTGCGCGATCAACCGCTTGGAGGTCATGTAGGCCATCCCGCCCGGGTCGCCGCCCGGGTTGGCTTTCTGGTGGGCGTCCATCAATGCGGCCGCCGAGGAGGTGGCGATGATCGAGGCGCCCTCAGACAGGTGGGGCAGCGCGACCTGAATCCCGTTGATGGTGCCGACCAGGTTGGTGTTGATGACGTCGGTCCAGGCCTGCAGCGGCGGGTTGCCCTTCATGCCGGCCACACCCGCCTGCGCCACAACGATGTCGAGCTTGCCGAACTCGGCCAGGCCGGCGTCGAGCGCGGTCTTGAGCGCCGCCGCGTCGCGCACGTCGGCCTGCGCGGTGACAATGCTGCGCCCGGTCTTCTCGACCAGCTTGGCGGTCTCCTCGAGGTCTTCGGGTCGCGCCATCGGGTAGCCGATCGTTTCGATGTCCTGACACAGGTCGACGGCGATGATGTCGGCGCCTTCCTCGGCCAGTCGCAGTGCGTGGCTGCGGCCCTGTCCGCGGGCTGCTCCGGTGATGAATGCGACCTTTCCGGCAACGCGTCCCACTGCTGTTCCTTTCGTTAGTGCTCCTGCACGCCGTGGCGTAGCGAAATGTGGTGAATGTCAGGTGTTTCGGCCGCCATTGACGCCGAGGATCTGTCCGGTGATGTAGCCGGCCTCCTCGGACACCAGGAACGCGCAGGCCGCCGCGATGTCTTCAGGCTGTCCCATGCGCCGCACCGGGGTCTTGGCGATGTTGTCCTCGATGTTGCCGAGGAACCCTTGCCGATCGGCGTTGCGCAGCATGGGGGTGTCGATGAAGCCCGGCGGTACGGCGTTGACCGTGATACCACTCGGCCCGTACTCCAACGCCAATGTCTTGGTGAGTCCGTTGACGGCGGACTTGGCCGCAACATAGTGCGCCATATAAGGAGTCCCGGAATGGGTGCTCGACGAGGAGATGTTGACGATGCGACCCCAGCCGGCCTCGATCATGTCGGGCAGCACCGCCTGAACGGTGTGGAAGACACCGTTGAGGTTGATGTCGATGATCTGCTGCCAGTCCTCGAAGCTGATGTGGCTGAACTTTTTAAACCCGTCTTTGCCGGCGGCGTTGACCAGGATGGTGACCGGCCCGAGCTGTTCGCGGATCTGCGTCAGCGCGGCGTCGATCTGTGCGCGATCGGTCACGTCGGCGGCGAAGGCACCATCTTGCCCGTGTTCATGCGCCGGCCCCAGCTTCGCCTCTCCTCCGTCGAGGCTTGCTGAACCGCCGTCGGGCTTGAGGTCGATGATGGCCACCCGGTGGCCCGCGGCGCGTAATCGGTTCACGACTGCCGCACCGATACCCGAGGCGCCCCCGGTCACGACAGCAGTCCTCACGAGGCCCGTCTCGGTCACAAAGAATCTCCTTTCCGAGCGTTGAGAATCGTACTCTCGTATATCGGATTCTGGCAAGGCGCGCCGGCGGGGGCTCCTAGCAGCGAAAATGCCGTAGCTGCATTAACTCTCGCCGTAGAACGGCAGGTTGCAACGCTTTTCGGGCGGCCTTGAGTTCTCACATATGAGATGTATGATTCGCCGCAGATGAGAACCTAGTTACCCGTCTGGAGGCTTGATGCGTTCGCAGGACACAGCAGGGACCACCGCCGATAGCTCCATGGGACAGGTTGTCGACCGGCGACTGCTGATCAACGGTGAGTTGGTGGAGGCGGACACCACGTATGCCTCGCTCAACCCGGCCACCGGCGAAGTCCTGGGCTATGCGCCCGAGGCCGGCGTCGAGCACGCGGTCGCGGCCGTCGCGGCGGCCCGTCGGGCCTTCGATACCGGTGAATGGGCCACCGACACCGCACTGCGGATCCGCTGCCTGGACCAACTGCACCGTGCGCTCGTCGAGCACCGTGACGAACTCGCCGCACTGACCATCGCCGAGGTCGGTGCTACCCCGGCGCTGACCCAGGGTGCACAGCTGGACCAGCCGATCGCGATCGTGCGCTACTACGCCGATCTGCTGAAGAACTATCCGATGACCGAAGATCTCGGCAACGTCGAGAGTCGCGGAATGCTGCATCACCGTTGGGTGGAGAAGGAAGGCGCCGGCGTCGTCGGCGCGATCATCGCCTACAACTACCCCAACCAGCTGGCCCTCGCGAAGCTCGCGCCCGCGCTGGCCGCCGGCTGCACCGTGGTGCTCAAGGCCGCGCCCGACACCCCGCTCGTCACTCTCGCGCTCGGCGAACTGATCGCCAACCACACTGATATCCCTGCCGGGGTGGTCAATGTGCTCAGCTCGTCGGACCCCGCGGTCGGTGCCGTGTTGACCACCGATCCTGACGTGGACATGGTCACCTTCACCGGGTCCACCCCGACTGGGCGGGCGATCATGGCCGCTGCCAGCGGGACGCTCAAGCGGGTCTTTTTGGAGCTGGGCGGCAAGTCCGCGGCCATCGTCCTCGACGACGCCGACTTCAACATGGCCGCGGTGTTCGCCGCGTTCTCGATGGTCACCCACGCCGGCCAGGGCTGCGCACTGACATCGAGGCTGCTGGTGCCCAACAGCCATCACGACGAGATCGTCGAGATGATCAAGACCAACTTCTCCCACGTGCGCTACGGCGACCCGACCGACCCCAAGACCTACATGGGCCCGCTGATCAGCGCCAAGCAACGCGACAAGGTCGACGGGATGGTGCAGCGTGCGGTAGCCGCCGGTGCCACGCTGGTGACCGGCGGCGAGAAGGTCGACCCCGGCTTCTTCTACACCCCAACGCTGTTGACCAACGTCGACCCGGACAGCGAGATCGCCCAAGAGGAGGTCTTCGGACCCGTCCTGACGGTGATCGGCTATGGCGACGACGATGATGCGGTGCGGATCGCCAACAACTCGATCTACGGACTGTCCGGTGCTGTTTTCGGCAGCCAGGACAGGGCGCTGGCGCTGGCCCGCCGGATCCGGACCGGAACATTCTCGATCAACGGCGGCAACTACTTCAGTCCCGACGCTCCCTTCGGGGGATACAAGCAGTCCGGCATCGGCCGCGAGATGGGCATCGCCGGACTGGAGGAATTCCTGGAAAGCAAGACATTTGCCGTGCCGGTTGCCGGAGCAGGCGGATGAGGCCGCTCGAGGGCGTTCGCGTCCTGGAAGTCGCGATGTACGGGTTCGTCCCCTCGGCCGGTGCCGTGCTGGCGGAGTGGGGTGCCGAAGTCATCAAGGTCGAGCACGCGGTGACGGGTGACCCGCAGCGCGGGCTGCGCCAGACCGGCATGTTGCGGGTCGAGGGCGACCCCAATCCCAACATCGAGCACGCCAACCGCGGTAAGCGCAGCATCGGTCTGGACGTGTCGACGCCCGAGGGGCGCGAGGTGTTGCTCGAACTGGCGAAACGCGCAGACGTCTTTCTCACCAGTTTCCTTCCCGGTCACCGCAAGAAGTTCGCCATGGATGTCGAGGACATTCGTGCGGTCAACCCGAAGATCATCTACGCGCGCGGCAGCGCGCTGGGTCCCCGCGGCATCGAATCGGAAAAGGGCGGCTATGACATGACCGCCTTCTGGTGTCGCGCCGGTACCGCCGCCACCATCACCCCGCCCGGCATCGAGGGCATGATCGGCCCGCCCGGACCCGCCTACGGTGACACCATCTCCGGCACCAACCTGGCCGGCGGTATCGCGGCGGCGCTGTTCAAGCGTGAGCGCACCGGCGAGCCGTCGGTGGTCGACGTATCCCTGCTGGGCAGTGGCCTGTGGGCCATGGGCCATACCGTCGCCTTGACCAGTCATCTGGGTGAGCGCCTGATTCAACAGCCGCCCGGCGTGCATGGTTCGCCGATCAACCCGCTGGTGGGGGTGTACGCGACCGCCGACGAGCGCTACATCTCCTTTGTCATGATGCAGCCCACCAAGTTCTGGGCCGACGTGTGTCAACACATGGAACTGCACGACTACATCGACGATCCACGGTTCGCCACCGCACAGTCCTTTGCCGAGCACACTCCGGCGGCCGTGGAAATCCTGCGCGCGGCGATGGCCAAGCGGACGCTCCCCGAGTGGAGTGAGCGGTTCGCCACGCTGGCCGGCCCGTGGGCGCCGGTCCAGGACACTCTGCAGGCCGCCCAGGACGCACAGATCCGTGCCAACGAATACATCGTGCAGGCAGGCGAACTCGAATTGGTCGCCAACCCGGTGCAGTTCGACGTGACCGCACCGAGGACCGGTGCGGCACCCGGATTCGCCGAGCAGACCGACGAGATCCTGGCCGAGCTCGGCCTGGACTGGGACCGCATCATCGAACTCAAGACCGTCGGCGCGGTCACCTAGGCGACCGGGTAGCAGCAAGGAGTTTCTCGATGCCATACATCGCCAAAGGCCACCCGCTGGGTGCCAGTGGTGTGGCACAGTGCGTAGAACTCTTCGAGCCTGCGGTGTCGGCGGTAACCATCGTGGAAGGGGCGGCAGCGATGGTGCTCAGTGGTGTCGGAGCGCTGATCCCAGCTCGCGATGACGTCCGCCTCAACGCCGCGGTGACGGAGCGGTAATGGTCCTGGGAGCGACCGCAGATCCGCCGCTGGGTGGCCACCTTAACGATCCGGACCGAGGCTCGGCCGCCGCGGGCCGGCATCGGCCCGCAGGCGTAAGGCGTCAGCAGCCGGCATACCTGCGTCCGCTGATCGGGCTGGTGACGGTGCTGACGATCGCGGCCGCGATCGGGCTGCCCATCGGCTTGTTCCGGGGCAGCTTCACCCGCACGGTGCCTGTCACGGTGCTGTCGCAGCGCGCCGGCCTGGTGATGTACCCCGACGCCAAGGTAAAGATCCGCGGCGTACAGGTCGGCAAGGTCGGCGACATCGAGGCCAAGCCGGACGGCACTGCTGTCCTACATCTGAAGATGGAACCGGGACAGCTGTCACTGATCCCGGCCAACGTCAGCGCCCGGATCGCCTCCTCGACGGTGTTCGGGGCCAAGTTCGTCGATCTGGTGCCGCCGCCGGAACCGGTCACCGCCCGCATGCACGCCGGACAGGTCCTGGCGGGCGAACACGTCACCGTCGAGATCAACACGGTATTCCAACAGCTGGTACGGGTCTTGGACAAGATCGATCCGAAGAAACTCAACGAGACCCTGAGTGCGGTCTCGACCGCGTTCAACGGACGCGGGCAGAAGCTGGGTCAGGCGCTCACCGACTTCGACAAGCTGCTGGCAGAGATCGAACCCAGCCTGGGGGCCCTGGAACACGAGACCGCCACCATGGCACCGGTGTTCCGGTCCTACGCGGATGCGGCCCCGGACCTGACCGCCGCGCTCAACGCCACCAACACCATGAGTGACAGCATCGTGGCCGAGCAGAACAGCCTGGACACCTTCCTGCTCAGCGCAATCGGTCTGGCCGACACCGGCAACGAGGTACTGGGTGAGAATCGACAGGCCCTGACCGACTTGACACAGGTACTGGAGCCGACCGCCGCGCTGCTGGACAAGTATCACGAGGAACTCGGCTGCTCGATCGGCGGTCTGGTGCCGTTCGCCAAATCCCCGCCGTTCGATGTCCCCGGCATCATCATCACCGCCAGCTTCACCCTGGCCAAGGAACGCTACCGCTACCCCGACCATCTACCGAAGGTGGCGGCCCGCTCCGACCGGTCCTACTGCACCGAATTGGGCCTGCCCGACGTACCGCCGGAGTACCGGGTGCCCGCGTTGATCGCCGACACCGGCGCCAACCCGTACGAATACGGCAACCAGGGCATCCTGCTCAACTCCGATGGCCTCAAGCAGGCGCTGTTCGGCCCGATCGGTGGGCCGCCGCGCAACAGCGCCCAAGTGGGGATGCCGGGATGAGAAGCGGGCTGGCGACTCTGGTCAAGTTCGGCGTCTACGCCGTGGTGATGGTACTGGCGACGGTATTTCTGTTCGCGATCTTCGCCGAAGTGCGGACCGGCCCAACGGTGGGCTATCAGGCGGTGTTCGCCGACGCTTCGCGGCTCAAGGCCGGCGACAGCGTGCGGGTCGCCGGCGTGCGGGTCGGCACGGTCGGTGGCGTGTCGCTGCGTCCAGACGGAACGGTTCTGGTGAAGTTCCAGGCCGACCGCAACATCCCGCTCACCACCGGCACCCAGGCCTCGGTGCGCTACCTGAACCTCGTCGGTGACCGCTACCTGGAACTGGTCGATGGGCCGGGTTCGACTCAGCTGTTGGGAAAGGGAGCGCAGATCCCGCTCGAGCGCACCGCGCCGGCGCTGGATCTGGACCTGCTGCTCAACGGCCTCAAGCCGGTGATCCGCGGACTCAATCCGCAGGACGTCAATTCGCTCACGGCCTCGTTGATTCAGATCATGCAGGGCCAGGGCGGCACCATCGACTCATTGATGTCGCGGACGTCGTCGTTCTCAAACTCCTTGGCCGACAACAACCAGGTGATCGAATCGCTGATCGACCAACTGCGTACGACGCTGGCCACCCTGTCCAACGGCGACAAACGGTTCTCCGGGGCGATCGACCGGCTGAGCAAGCTGGTCGCCGGCCTGGCGGCCGATCGCGACCCGATCGGGACCGCGGTGACCGCCCTGGACCGCGGCACCGCGTCGCTGGCCGATCTGCTCGGCAACGCCCGGGATCCTTTGACCAACACCATCACTCAGGTAGATCGGTTGACCACTGCGATCAACGCTGACCTGGCCGGCCTGGACATGTCATTGCAGAAGGCTCCGGAGAACTACCGCAAGGCCATCCGACTCGGCGCCTACGGCGGGTTTATCCAGTACTACCTCTGCGCTGTCCAGATCCGGGTCAGCGACACCCAAGGCCGCACAGCGGTGTTCCCCTGGATCAAGGCCGAGGAGGGCCGATGCAGCGACACCGACTGAGTGCCATGCCGTCCGGCTCCGCCCCGCCACGACGGGGGATCGGCCGATGCTGAAATACCATGGCAGCCACCTGACGCGAATGGGCCTGATCGGCATCGTGGTCGTCGCGTTCATCGTTGCGATCGGGCTGCAGCCCGAACAACTGATCCAGTGGGCCACCTGCGTGCGCTACCAGGCCCGGTTCGCCGAAGCCGGTGGCCTCAGCACTGGCGCCGATGTCACGTTGTCGGGGATCAAGGTGGGCTCGGTCACCGATGTCGCGTTAGACAACGGCGATGCCCTAGTGACCTTCACCCTGGCGGGCAAGTACGGGCTGGGCGGGCAGACCACCGCACACATCCGCACCGGGTCGCTGCTCGGTGAGCGGGTGCTGACGGTGGAGCCGGCCGGCAGCGGCAAGATGCGCCCGCTCGAGGTCATCCCGCTCACCCGCACGTCCTCGCCGTACTCGCTGGTCGACGTGGTCGGTGAACTGACCACGAACACCGCCGGCACCGACACCGAGTCGCTGAACCGGTCGCTGGACACCCTCTCGGACACCATCAACCAGATCGCTCCGCAGTTGGGGCCGACGTTCGACGGTCTGAGCAGGCTGTCCCGGGCGGTGAACAGCCGCAATGAGGGCCTCGCCGACCTGCTGAAGTCGGCCGCAGATCTCACCGGTGTGCTCTCCGAACGCAGCCAGCAGATCAATTCGCTGATCCTGGACGCCGACAGCCTTGTCGACGTGCTCAACACCCGACGGCAGGCCATCGTCAATCTGCTGGTCAGCACGTCGGCGGTGTCCCGGCAGCTGTCCGAACTGGTCGCCCAGAACAACGAACAGCTCAAACCGACGCTCGAGAAGATCATCGAACTGAACAAGATCTTGGTGAAGAACCGGGACAACCTCGCCAAGGCGCTGCCCGGTCTGGCGAAATACGAACTCACCCAAGGCGAGACAGTGTCCAACGGGGCTTACTACAGCGCCTACGTTCCGAACCTGTTCCTGCCGCAGCTGCTTCAGCCGTTCTTCGACTACGCCTTCGGATTCCGGCGTGGCGTCGACGCCGGGCAGCCGCCGGACAATGCCGGGCCGCGTGCCGAACTTCCGTTCCCGGTCAATGGGATCCCGCAACCAGGAGACCTGCCGCCCCGATGAGGACTCGTAAACCACTGCAGATTGCGGCAGCCGCCCTGGCGGCAGTGCTGCTGCTGGCGGGTGCGGGCATGCTCGTCCGTCAGACCGTACTGAAACCGACCGGGATCACGGCGTACTTCTCCACCGCGACCGCCATCTATCCCGGTGACGAGGTCCGGGTCGCCGGGGTGAAGGTCGGCACCATCGACCGTATCGAACCGCAGGGCACACAGGCCAAACTGACGTTGCGGGTCGACCGCAAGGTGCCGATCCCGGCCGACGCCAAAGCTGTCATCGTCGCGCCCAACCTGGTGGCGGCGCGGTTCGTCCAACTGACCCCCGCCTACCATCGCGGCGACGGGCCGACCCTTGCCGACGGCGCGGTGATCCCGCGCGAGCACACCGCTGTCCCGGTCGAGTGGGATGAGGTCAAGACCCAGTTGAACCGGCTTGCCGCCGAATTGGGGCCGCGCAGCGGAGTTTCGGGAACGTCGGCGTCGCGCTTCATCGACAGCGCGGCCAATGCGATGGACGGTAACGGCGCCAAACTGCGCGAGACGTTGGCGCAACTGTCCGGCGTGGCCCGGATCTTCGCCGAGGGCAGCGGCAACATCGTCGACATCATTTCGGGTCTGCAGACCTTCGTGACCGCGCTACGCGACAGCGATCAGCAGATCGTGGTGTTCGAATCCCGGCTCGCCACCTTGACGAGCGTGGTCAACGACAGCCGATCCAACCTGGATGCAGCTCTCACCGACTTCGCCGGCGCGATCGACACGGTGCGGGATTTCGTGGCGGGCAGCCGCGCCGAAACCGCCGAGGCCTTGCAGGGCGTGGCCAAGGTCAGTCAGACGCTGGTCGATTCGAAGAATGCGATCCGCAACATTCTGCACATCACCCCGAACGCGATCGCCAACACGCTCAACATGTACAACGTGACCAGCGGGACCCCGGTGGGTTCGTTCGCGTTCGCCAACTTCAGTAACCCGGTCCAGGCGATCTGCACGATGACCGGCGCGATCGGCAACGTGACGTCGACGGAGACCGGCAAGCTGTGCGAGCAGTACCTTGGGCCGGCTATGCGGCTGCTGAACTTCAACGGCCTCCCGTTTCCGATGTCGCCGTACCTGACCAAGGCGGCCAGCCCGGAGAAGTTGATCTACACCGATCCGGCGTTGATGCCGCACGCAGAGCACCCCGGGAACCTGCCGGAACAGGAGCCGTCGATCTCGGCCTACACCGGGTTGCACGGCGATGTTCCCCCGCCGCCGGGCTGGACCGATCCGTTGCAGCCCCGCGGTTCCTACGCGCCGGACGGATTGCCCGCCGCAGCGACACCGCCGCTGATCCCCGGAGTGCCGCTGCCCAGCCCGACCACCTTCGACGGGATGTTGCTGCCGGGCGGCCCGCCGCCGGGGCCGCCGCCCGGCCTGCCAGGTCCGTTACCGGCGGAAGGGACACCCTCGCCATGATCGGTCTCCGTTCCCTGCGGCGCAGTGCGGCGCTTGCCCTCGCGGTCGCCGGTACCACGACCGGCTGTGCCTTCGGCGGTTTGAACTCGCTGGCGCTGCCGGGTGTTCAGGGCCGCGGAGCCGGGGCGCAGCATTTCACGGTCCAGCTGGCCAATGTCGGGACACTGGAATCTAATTCGCCGGTGATGCTTTCCGACGTGGTGATCGGCAGCGTCGGCAAGATGACCGTCAGCGACTGGCACGCCAATGTCGACATCGCGGTCAACCCCGGCGTCGAAGTCCCGGCGAATGCGGTCGCGACCGTCGGGCAGACCAGCCTGCTCGGTTCGATGCACCTGGCGCTCAATCCGCCGATCGGACAGGCGCCGACGGGCAGGCTGATGTCCGGGGCCACCATTCCGCTAAGCGACTCGTCGACCTATCCGTCGACCGAGCAGACGCTGTCGTCGCTGGCTGTGCTGGTCAACGGCGGCGGACTTGGTCAGATCGGTGACATCATCCATAACTTCAGTGCGTCCATGGCCGGCCGTGAGGCCGACATCCGCGATCTGATCGTGCGGCTGGACCACTTCACCGGCGCGTTGGACCGGCAGCGGGACAACATCGTCGACGCCATCGGCGAGATGAATCGGGCGGCCACGACTTTCGCCGGGCAGCGCGACACCATCAACCGTGCGCTGAACAAGATCCCGCCGGCCATCGACGTCTTGATAAAGGAGCGACCAAAATTCGTCACCGCGTTGACCAAGCTGGGGCAGTTCGGTGACCTGTCGTCGGGTCTGGTCAACGACTCCGGGCACCAACTGGTCTCCGATCTCATCCACATCGAGCCGGCCTTGCGTTCGCTGGCCAACATCGGCCCGGAGCTCAACTCGGCAGTGGCCTACGCCTCGGCCTTCCCCTACGGCCCCAACGCGATCGAGCGTGCCGTGCGGGGCGACTTCTTGAACCTGTTCGCCGTTTTCGACCTCACCAAGCCCCGACTCAAGCGGGCGCTGTTCGCCGGCACGCAGTGGGGTGACGAGGACGCGAAACTGGTTCCGGCGCCCGGTGACCCGTGGTATCTGAACTATTCCTACGATCCGCTGCAAGAGCCGATCCTGCAGTCATCGGGCCAGGCCGTTCCGCCGGGAGCGGTTGCCTCGGGAGGCGGTGGCTAGATGCTGACGCGCTTTGTTCGGATCCAGCTGATCCTGTTCCTGGTGGCATCGGTGATCGGTGTGGGAGCCATGTTGTTCGGCTACATGCAGGTGCCGACCATGCTCGGGATCGGCCGGGTGGTGGTCAAGCTGGACCTGCCCGAGACCGGGGGGCTCTACCGGTTCTCCAATGTCACCTACAACGGGGTGCAGGTCGGCACGGTCACCGATGTCTCGTTGACGTCCAATGGCGTGCGGGCCACGCTGTCGCTGAATCGGTCCCCGAAGATCCCGGCCGATCTGGTGGCCGCGGTGCGCAGCGTGTCGGCGATCGGCGAGCAGTACGTCGATCTGCAACCGCGCAGCGACAACGGCCCGTACCTGCACACCGGCTCGGTGATCGCAGCCGCTGACACGCAAGTCCCGCAACAGGTCGGCCCGATGCTCGATCAGGTCAGTGCACTGGTCGACAGCATCCCCAAGGACAAGCTCAGCGGCCTGCTCGACGAGACGTTCCAGGCCTTCGACGGCGCCGGCTACGACTTTCAGTCACTGCTGGACTCGGCCACCACCATCAGCGGTGACGCCAACCGGGTCTCGGACAAGGTGCGCAAACTGATCGATGACGGTGCGCCACTGCTGGACTCCCAGGAACGAAGCACCGATGCGATCCGGACCTGGGCGCGCAGCGTTGCCGGGATCTCCGAACAGGTCGCCGCCAACGATCCCCAGTTACGGGCCATCCTGCAACGCGGACCCGGATTCGCCGACGAAGTCTCCGGCCTGATGCAGGATCTCAAACCCACGCTGCCGATTCTGCTGGCGAACCTGAACACCCTCGGCCAGGTGCTGATGGTTTACAACCCGTCGCTGGAGCAGTTGATGGTGCTGTTGCCCGGATACATTGCGGCCCAGCAGTCGTTCGGTCTGCCCAAGAACAACCCGACTGGTCTGCCCCAGGGCGACTTCACTCTCACGTTCGGTGACCCCAACCCCTGTACGGTGGGGTTCTTGCCGCCGTCGTCGTGGCGTTCCCCGGCCGATACCACCACAATCGACACTCCCGACGGTCTGTACTGCAAACTGCCGCAGGACTCACCGGTGTCGGTCCGCGGTGCCCGCAACTTCCCGTGTATCGAGCATCCGGGCAAGCGTGCGCCCACTGTCGAACTCTGCGACGACCCGAAGGGCTTCGTCCCGATCGCGATGCGCCAGCACCTCACCGGCCCCGGGCCGTTCGACCCGAACCTGCTCAAGCAGGGCGTCCCGGTCGATGACCGGGTCGACTTCAGCGACCGGCTCTTCGCTCCCGTCGGAGGCACTCCGCTGCCGCCGTGGGCCACTCCGTCGGGGACGCCGCCTGATTCGCCTCGGCCGGTGGTGCCCGCGCCGCCGCCGCTGGCAGGGAACTCCGGGATCGGTGAGCAGACGCCGTCGGTCGCGGTGGTGCCCTACGACCCGAACACCGGCAAGTACATGACCCCCGACGGGCGCTACGAGCAGCAGACGAATTTGGTGCCGGGTGCGGGGCCCAAGTCGTGGACCGACCTGATGCCATTCTGAGCGCCGAGGGAGGACGAATGCGCGTACGTGAATTGATCGTCGCCACAGCGGCGTTCGGACTTGTGGTCGGGGCGACCCCGGCGCCGCCGGCGCACGCGGGCCTGGGCTTTGAGCTCAACGGCCCCTACCGGGTCACCTCGAACGGGGACTGGGCCAAGACCAACGAGGTCTTCATGAACGAGGTCACCGTTACGTCGGTGTGGACGTTCAGCTCCAGCTGCGAGAACGCGCACGTCTGCACCGGCCAGGTGAGCAGCGACCAGGGCTGGACCGCACCGCTGGAGTTCCGTACCTCGCGCTGGATCGTCGACCGCTTCCACGAGAACTGGCAGACCTGCCCGGACGGCACCACCTCGTCGGGTCGCCAGCGCTACCAGTTCCAAGGCAGTGATACCAACGGTCAATACGAGAAACGCAATATCGACCGGCTCGTCGGTTACGACCGGACGATCGGAGTCTCGGGCGCGTGTGGCCGTAACCAGCCCACGGTGATCCTCATGCCGTTGACCGTCGAGCGACTCTAGGTGCTGGGGGAGACCATGCAGACCACTCGCGTGATGAAAGTGCTTGTCGCGGCGGTACTTGCCGCCGGGACGGTCGCCGAGGTGACGCCCGCGGCGCCGACGGTCGCAGATCCGTACGTGCCGATGTGCGATGTCCCGGCATGTACACCCGGAATCATGCCGAACGTCGTGCTGGGTGCGCCGTGCTCAAATACCACCTACTTCGTTTTCGGATCCGCGGTCGCCGGGCCCTCGACCCTGCCTGGTCGACTGGTGTACTGCGCGTCCCCGCGCCGCTACGAGCCCCGCTGGTTCCGTTCCCCGGAGATGCACGGCATCAAAGAGGAGAACAGCAAGTGCGACGAGTATTCGGGTGAGGTGGCGCAGGCACCCGATGGGCTTTTCTTGACCTGTGTCGCCGACGGTGAGTCGTTGTGGCGTCGCGGTGATCTGTAGCGGAACAACGCTTCTGGTATGCCGAGGAGTTCACCCATGATCCGAACCACTGCCGGTGCAGCGCTCGGTGCGTTGACCATCGCCATAGCCGTGGCGCCGGCCGCCGCAGCCGATATGCGCTACGGCAACTACGAAGTCCTGACCAATCGGTGGACCGACGCCACGTGGGTCTGGGCGGCCTACCCCTGCGAGACGATGGGCAAGTTCGACGACCTGCCGGCGGGCTGTGTAACGGTGAGTGCGATCGACCGGCCGCATTTCTTCGGCCGCGGATACTACGGCGGGACCGCCAGACTGGTGAACGGTCAGTACTCGTTCACCTCTGATTACCCGAACGGTCTGACTTGCCCGTTCGGACCTTCAATGCCGACGCGCGACACCTACACCTGGGACGCGAACACGCTGGCCGGCGTCGTCGAATCACATTTCGACGTGGGCTGTATGAATGGTCCGGGCGGCGTCAACACCTGGACGTTCGCCCTGGTGCGCATGTAGCTCGCGGCTGTCTGCAGAGAATGGTCAGACCGGGTCGAACGAGGAGATCAGCCACCGGCCGTCGTGCTTCTCCAAGCCGACCTTGACGCTGCTCATCGAGAACGAGCCGTCCGGATTCGTCTTGCTGATCGTGGTCTGGTTGAGGTAGATCAGCACCTCCGCGGACCTGGGGTGCAGGGATACCAGCCCCTTGCGCACCACCGCGGCCACTGTCTGTACTTCCTTCTCCTTGACCGCCGGGGTAACGACCTTCTGGGTGAAATCGGTGTAGCGCGCGAGGAAGTCGCCGGTGAGGTGGCTCTCGGCGGCGGCGAAGTCCTGCTCCATCGTCTTGGGTGCATACGTCAACACGGCGACCGCGCCGTCGGCGGCGGCAGCCATCACGGCCTGCTCGGCCGCGGGTCCGAGTTGCTGATCGGCCCGAAGCACTCCGAAGTACAGCCAGGCGGTCAGCCCCGCCGACGCCACCAGCAGCCCAGCCAGGGCGGCGGCGACCCAGCGCGCCGTGGAGACGGTCGGGCCGGCTTGCGGCTGCTCGGCCGGTGGCTCTTCCCCCAGCTGCTGGTCAGGTTCCAGGGCGTCATCTTTGAGGGCGCCGTCGGCCTCGGTGGGCACGGCCTCGTCGTCGGATTCGGACTCGGTCGCCTCGGGTGTCACGTCGGTCTCGTCGGGTTCGCTCATGCCGCGAAGTCCACCTTCGACATCTTGATCCGATCGCCTTCGTGGGCCAGGTGTACGGTGAGGCGCCAAGCGCGGGGTTCCTCTTTGGCTCCAGCGATATTGGTGACCTTGGTGTTGGCCGCGACCAGCACCACCGCGTCGTTGTCCGACATCGATTCCACCCCCGCGACCGCCGTGTCGACCGTGGTGACGGTTTTCGACTTGCGGGCCACCTGGGTGAAGTCGCCGGCGTGGGCTTCGAAGTCCTTCTTGAACTCGCCGGTCGAGTTGTCGAGGATCGCCTTGACGTTGTCATCGACGGTTTCGTAATTCAGCGACATCAGCGTCACCACGCCCTGACGAGCGGCCGCGGCGTATTCGGCGGATTGGCGCTGGCGCAGCGCCACACTGTTGTGGTGGGCCAGCATCACCACGTCCGCCGCGATAAGTCCACCGATGGTGAGCACGGCCAGCGTCGCCGCTGCCCAGGGCAGCACTTTGCGGATTCCGGTGATCGTGCGGGACTTCTCAGCCGGCTGTTCGGCGGAACCCTCCTCAACCCCTTCGCCAACTCCCGGGGCCGGCTCGGCCGCTTCGGAAGTCTCGATCACCTGAGCGGTTTCCAGCTCGACCGCCGCAGTGGATTCCGGCTCGGGCTCCTGCTGGGCCTTGAGCAGCTCCGCTCGGGCGCGGGCCAGCTCCGCCGCCGCCTCGGCGGCCTTCGCCTCGGCCTCCGCCAGCGTCAGGGCGTCTTTCGAAGCGCGCTTGGCGGCGTGCTTCCCGGCATGTTTTCTGGGCCCCCCCGGCTTCGCCGGATCACGCGACGGCATACGCCTCTCCTGTCCGTTGTCCACCCAGCACCAGGGTCCCTCACCAAGTGCGGAGCGAGCAGAGCGCCCCCTTGGTACCGGCGTCGGTGGCGACCACGACGTCGTCAACGCGCAGTTCGCAGACGAACCCGGGCGTGGGCAGCTCCGGATGCATTCCGGGCAGCGACACCACCACCATGGCCCAATCTTGCGGATCGGCCAGGGTGGTCTCGAAGATCCAGGGCTGGTTCGGTCCGACCGTGACGTCTGCACGGGGACTGTACTGGTACGGGTTGTGGCTGTACTCGCCGAAATTGGGCGGCTGAACCTCGCGGTAGTAGACGTACGCTTGCGCGGTCTGAGTCGCACTGACCGAGTAGCGCACCCGGTGCGGCGTCGGATCGTCGGCGCCCGCCGGGATGGCGGCGGCCAGCGCTGCGGCGCACGCTGTCCCCACGACCAGGGACGATGCGCTGACCTGCCTGCCTGTCACGGGGTCCTCCACTGCTGCACCGGCCGGAGCGGCCGCGTGGGCAAAGACTCAAATTCTTGGTAGCGAAGAATAACATTTCCGCTGTGCCGACCGCGAGACCAATCGGCCGGCTACGCCTCCGCGTCGGTGGTGGCAGCCGCACGTCCCGCCCGGAAGCCGAACACCATGGCCGGTCCGATGGTGCCCCCCGCGCCACCGTAGGCCCGGCCGGTCACACCCGCCATCGCGTTGCCCGCGGCGAACAGACCGGGGATGGGATGGCCGGTGACGTGCAGGACTCGGCCGTCGGAATCGGTGCGGGGCCCGCCCTTGGTGCCCATCGCGCCGACGGACAGCGGCACGGCATAGAAGGGTGCGGTGTCGAGGGGTCCCAGGGTGCGACCGGCGACCGTGCTGGCCTGGTCGTCACCCCAATAGCCGTCGTAGGCGCTGGATCCCCGCCCGAATTCGGGATCCGACCCCGCAGCGACGTCGCGGTTCCAGGCGGCCACCGTCTGTTTCAGTCCATCGGCGTCTATCCCGGTCTTGGCGGCCAGCGCGGCCAGATCGGGCGATTCGGAGAACCAGTCCGGGGCGGTGCCGTCGGGCGTGACACCGAGGAATCCGTATCGGCGCAGGTGCCCGGCGTCGAACACGATCCACGCCGGATCGTTGACGTACCCGCCGCGCGGCTCCAGGTAATGGAAGGCGCCGGCCATCGAGTTGTAGTCGCAGGCCTCGTTGACGAAACGCCGCCCGGCCCGGTTGACGATGATGCTGCGCGGGCGGGTCCGCTCGAGTCGTACGCTGCGGCTGCGCTGCTCTCCGGAGATGGTGTCACCGGGGATCCGGACGATCGGGACCCACCACGCCTCGCCCATGTTGGCCAGGTCCGCGCCGTGCGCCATCGCCATGCGCAGCGCATCGCCGGTGTTGTTCGGCGGTGACACCGCACCGCGCATCGGCCCGCGCAGAAACGCCTCCACCAGGGAGACGTCCCATTCGAAGCCGCCGTTGGCCAGGATGACACCCCGCCGGGCGCGTACTCGCCGTGACGAGCCGTCGCCGTCGACCCGCACACCCACGATGCGCTCGGCGTCGGCGAGGAGTTCGACACCGCGGCACCCGGTCTGCGGCGTGATGCCGGCGTCCAGCGCACCGCGCAACAGCCCGGCGATCAACGCGGTGCCGGCCACGCAGATTTCGCCCGCGGCTGTCGCGTCGATGTCGGCGTGCAACCGGGCGCGCGTCTCGGCGTCGAATCCGACATTGCTGTAGTCGGCGGGAAACGCCGTGATCCGGTCCTGCCAAGAGCCCACGCGGGAGACGGGATAGGGCAGCGGGCTCAGTGAGCGCCCCCCGGACGGGCGTCCGCCGGGCAGTTCCGGCTTGTAGTCCGGGAAACCGGTGGCGACCTCGAAGCGGACATCGCTGTGGGCTTCGACGAAGTCGACCATCTCCTGACCGGTCCGCACGAACGTCGAGACCAGCGCGTCGTCCATCGCGCCGAAGGATTGGGCGCGCAGGTAGTCCATCGCCGCCTCGACGGTCAGTTCGGGAGCGCGATTGTGCGCCGGAATCCAGGCGATGCCGCCGGAGACCGCGGTGGTGCCGCCCACTGTGTCGGACTTCTCGTAGAGGGCCACCGACGCGCCGTGCACCGCCGCGGTGAGGGCGGCGGTGAGCCCGGCGCCGCCGGTGCCCAACACCACCACATCGAAGGTGTCGTCCCAATCACCAGGCGAACCGGCTGACATCACTGTGTTCCTCTCCGGCGGATTCAGCTCAAGATCTCGGACAGTCGGCCGGCCGCGGCCAGCACGGCATCGCGGCCGCGCAGCACCACGTCCTCGCGGTGCGAGATCAGGTTGATGCAGGTCGGCGGTGCCGGGCGGCGGCGGCGGACCGGCACGGCCAGTCCGAAGGTTCCGGGCTCGATCTCGCCATGGGTGACCACCCAGCCGCGCTCCCGAGTCTGGGGGACGACGTCGCGCTCGCCGGGCCGCGCGGGCATGGCTGCCAGCAGTGCGATCCCGGCGGCACCCAGGCTGAGCGGATGGCGGCTGCCCTCGTGGAACGCGAGCTGGTAGCCGACCTGGGTGGGGACGATGACCGCGACGGCCACCTGCTGATCGCCCTCGGCAACCAGCAGTGACACCGTGGTCCCGAGTTCGTCGGCGAGCGCCCGCAGCGTCGGCAGGCTCAGCTGTCGCACGTTGTTATCGAACGAGGCGCCGAGGACGGCCAATGCGGCGGCCGAGCGGTACCGGCCGTCGTC
The DNA here is from genome assembly GCF_022374935.2 of Mycolicibacter virginiensis. Classification (NCBI taxonomy): domain Bacteria; kingdom Bacillati; phylum Actinomycetota; class Actinomycetes; order Mycobacteriales; family Mycobacteriaceae; genus Mycobacterium; species Mycobacterium virginiense. The sequence goes on along the minus strand of NZ_CP092430.2, from coordinate 4,022,222 downwards.
GCCCTTGGCGATCAGGCGGAAGCCGGTCAGCGTGTTGAGCAGTCGGTAGCTGATCGTCCGGTGCACGCCCACCCGGTCGGCGACCTGTTGCACCGTCAATCCCTCCGGCGCGGCGGCCACGGCCTGCAAGGCGGCCAACCCCCGGGCCAGGGTCTGCGAACCCCGCGCCGTCTCGGCGGCAGCGTCGGGCATCAGGCTGGGCATCAGCAGGGCCTCCTTGACATACACCCGCGTGAGAGTGATGCTCTTGAATATAACGTACATATGTGTGCGATAAAAGCACGTTCGATATGCCGCAAAACGAGAATCGCATTTCCACACGAGCAAGAGAAGAGGTGGCAGGTGCCGGAGTTCGAGAGCGTCTGGAGTGACCTCCAGGGCGTCGCGTTCGAGCAGGGGTACCTCGACGCGAACGGCGTACGCACCCGGTACCTGCGGGCCGGCGACCCGGCCAAGCCGGTGCTGGTACTACTGCACGGCTCTGGCGGACACGCCGAGGCCTACGTCCGCAATCTCGCCGCGCACGCCGAACACTTCTGGACGTGGTCGATCGACATGCTCGGCCACGGCTACACCGACAAACCTGGCCATCCACTCGAAATCCCGCACTACGTGGCGCACCTGTTGGCCGTGCTGGACGCGATCGGTGCGCAGACGGCCAGCATCAGCGGCGAATCCCTCGGTGGATGGGTGGCGGCGCGCGCCGCCATCGACCACCCGGACCGGGTCCATCGGCTGGTACTCAACACCGCCGGTGGTTCTCAAGCCGACCCCGAGGTGATGAAGCGAATCATCACGCTGTCGATGGCCGCGGTCGAGGATCCCAGCTGGGAAACGGTTCAGGCGCGCATCAAGTGGCTGATGGCCGACAAGACCAAGGACTACGACGACATCGTCGCCAGCCGCCAGCGGATCTACCGGCTGCCGGGATTCGTCGACGCCATGCGCGACATCATGGCGTTGCAGGACCCGCAGATCCGGGCCCGCAATCTGTTGGGGCCAGCCGAATACGGAAAGATCACCGCGCCCACGCTGGTGGTCTGGACCAGTGACGACCCGACGGCCGACGTCGCAGAGGGCAAACGGATCGCGTCGATGATCCCGGGCGCCCGGTTCGAACTGATGCCCGGCTGCGGCCACTGGCCCCAGTATGAGGACCCCGAGACCTTCAACCGCCTTCACCTGGAATTTCTGCTGGAGCGCTAGCGTGGCTGCGCTCAGTGATGTCGAAGTCGTCGTGGTCGGCGCCGGGCCGGTCGGCCTGACCCTGGCCAACATCCTCGGCCTGCAAGGGATTCGCACCCTGGTCATCGAGGACCGCGACACCCTCATCGACTATCCCCGCGGGGTCGGCCTCGACGATGAGTCGCTGCGCACCTTCCAGGCGATCGGCCTGGTGGATGCTGTGCTGCCGCATACCGTCCCGAACCAGATCCTGCGGTTCTACGACGGCCGTCGGCGACTGCTGGCCGAAATGGCGCCTGCCGACGCCTGTTTCGGCTGGCCCAAGCGCAATGGATTCGTGCAGCCGCTGGTCGACGCCGAACTGCTGCGCGGCTTGGAACGCTTCGACCACGTCGAGGTGTTGTGGGGCCGGCCGATGACTGGGTGTGCTGAAACCGACGACGCGGTGGCGGTCAGCATCGGTGGCGACGGACCGGAACCCGAGACGGTGTCGGCTCGCTACGTGGTCGGGTGCGACGGCGGGCGCAGCGCCACCCGCCGGCTGATGGGAGTGTCCTTCGACGGCACCACCTCGTCGACGCGCTGGCTGGTGGTTGACATCGCCAATGACCCGCTCGGCCATCCCAACAGTGAAGTCGGCGCCGACCCGGCGCGCCCGTACGCATCGATCTCGATTGCGCACGGTATTCGCCGGTTCGAGTTCATGATCCACGCCCACGAGACCGATGAGCAGGCCGAGGATCCCGAATTCGTCGCGGCCATGCTGGCCCCGTTCCTGCCTTATCCGCACGACGTCGATGTGATCCGCCACCGGCTCTACACCCACCACTCCCGGATCGCCGGGGCCTTTCGGCGCGGGCGGCTGCTGTTGGCCGGCGACGCCGCGCATCTCATGCCGGTCTGGCAGGGCCAGGGCTACAACAGCGGGATCCGCGACGCGATGAACCTGGGCTGGAAGCTGGCCGCGGTGGTCCGGGGGCAGGCTCGGCCAAGCCTGCTGGACAGCTACGACACCGAGCGGCGCAAGCACGCCCGCGCGATGATCGACCTGTCCACGATGGTGGGCAAGGTGATCTCGCCGACCAACCGCCGCGTCGCGGGCCTGCGTGATCGGGTGATCCGGGCCGCCTCGGCGGTACCGACCCTCAAACGCTACGTCCTGGAGATGCGGTTCAAGCCGATGCCGCGCTATGAGCAGGGTGCAGTCGTCCATGACCAGCCACGGCGCCCCGATTCCCCGACCGGGACCCTGTTCATCCAGCCGCGCGTCGACACCCGCAGTGGCACAGACCTTCTCCTCGACGACGTGATCGGCACCGGTTTCGCGGTATTGGCCTGGAACAACAATCCCCGGGCGCTGCTCGGCGAGGAGGCGTTCGCGCGGTGGACGGCGCTGGGGGCGAGCTTCATCGCGGTGCGGCCCTCGACCCAGCTGCACTGGACCCCGTCCGGTCAGGCCGATGACCCCGCCATCACCATCGTCGGCGATCGGACCGGCGCGCTGAAAGCGTGGTTCGACCGCCACAGCGAATCGGTGCTGTTCCTGCGCCCGGACCGCTGCATCGCCGCGGCCTGCATCGCCCAGCGCGCCCCCGAAGTGAGCGCACGACTCTTTGACGTGCTGGCCGCGACCATGCAAGGGGGTGATCGCCGCGATGACACTGGCCCTGTGCTGCATGTCCCACAGTCCACTGCTGAATCTGCCGGGACCACCCCGTGAGTTGATGGACGACATCGAGGCCGCGATCGCCGACGCCGCGGCCTTCGTCGCCGACTTCGACCCGCAGCTGACGGTGATATTCGCGCCGGACCACTACAACGGGTTCTTCCTGCAACTGATGCCACCGTTCTGCATCGGCACGGCGGCCCAAGGCATCGGTGACTACGGCACGCACCTGGGGTCGCTGAACGTTCCGGCCGACATTGCGCGCGAATGCGCGGAGGCAGTGCTGGAACGCGGTGTGGACGTGTCCGTTTCGGCTTCCATGGACGTCGACCATGCCGTTGCCCAGCCTCTGGAGCGGCTGTTTGGGGACGCCGCGGCGTGCCCGGTGATCCCGATCTTCCTCAATGCCGTCGCCGCCCCGCTCGGGCCGATACACCGCGCCCGCGCGCTGGGCACCGCGGTGGGGGAGTTCCTGGCCGGCCTGGACCTGCGGGTACTGGTGGTGGGATCCGGTGGGCTCTCGCATGATCCGCCGATCCCGACATTGGCGACCGCGCCACCGATCACCCGGGACCGGATCCTGCACGGCACCGCCATGAGCGCCGAGCAGCGCCAGGCTCGCCAGGACACGGTGATCGCGGCGGCCCGCGACTTCGCGGCCGGGACGACCAATCTCGCACCGCTGAACCCCGAATTCGACGAGCGGTTCTTGTCGATCGTGGACAGCGGCCGCCTCGACGACCTCAACGACTGGTCCAACGCGTTCATCACCGAGTCCGGTGGTGGCTCCGCACACGAGATCCGCACCTGGGCAGCCGCGTTCGGTGCGCTCGCGGCGCAGGGCCACTACCGAATCACCGATCGCTACTACCGGCCGGCCCCCGAACTGATCGCCGGATTCGCCATCCGCACCGCGCAACCCACGGAGGTGATCCGGTGACCGATCCAGACCACGTCGTCGACGTGCTCATCATCGGCTCCGGCGGCGGCGGAATGACCGCGGCACTGGCCGCCGACGCCCGCGGCCTGAACACCCTGGTCGTGGAGAAGTCGCGGTACTTCGGCGGATCCACTGCGCTGTCCGGCGGCGGCATCTGGGTGCCGGGGGCGCCGTCGCAGCGCCGAGAAGGCTATGTGCCCGACCCCGACGACGTCCTCACCTACCTGCGCACCATCACCGACGGGCTGGTCAATGATGCGCGGCTGCGGCAATACGTGGATGCCGCGCCGCAGATGATGGAATTCTTGGAGGCCACCAGCTGCTGGTTCGAATTCGTCTGGAAGCCCGGTTACGCCGACTACTACCCGGAGCTGCCGGGCGGCTCAGAGCTGGGCAGCACCATCAACGTACCCGCCATCGACCTGCGCAAGCTCGGCGACGAGGAGCAGAACCTGCTGGCCCCGCTGGCGCTGGCGCCCAAGGGGATCTGGCTGGGCCCCAAGGACCTTCGGCTCTTCTACCAAGTCCGCCAGTCGTGGCGGGGCAAAGCGGTTCTGGTCAAGCTGCTGTGGCGGATGTTTCGCGCCCGGGTGTTCGGGGACCGGATGGCCGCCATCGGCCAATCGCTGGCCGCGCGGCTGCGGCTGGCCATGGTCGAACGGGACATACCGCTGTGGCTGGACGCACCGATGACCGAGCTGATCACCGACGACTCCGGGGCGGTGATCGGTGCGGTGGTGCAGCGCGACGGCGCGACACAGCGCATCGCGGCGCGCCGCGGTGTGATCCTGGCCAGCGGCGGGTTCGACCATGACTTGGCGTGGCGTCAGCAGCATCAGCCTGTGCTGGAACACGATTGGAGCTTCGGCAACCCGCTGGCCACCGGCGACGGCATCCGGGCCGGGGAACGTGTCGGCGCGGCGACCGACCTGCTCGACGAGGCCTGGTGGTTCCCGGCGGTGTGCTGGCCCGACGGGCGCCTGCAGTTCATGCTCAACGAACGCATGATGCCCTCCCAGTTCATCGTCAACGGTGCCGGCGAGCGGTTCATCAACGAAGCGGCGCCCTACATGGATTTCGCGCACGCCATGATCGCCGGCCAGCAGGCCGGTGTCACTCACATCCCATGCTGGCTGGTCACCGACCAGCGATCCTTTCACCGCTACGTCGTCGCCGGACACCTGCCGATCCCGAAGATCCCCGGCGCACCCGTGCCGACCGGGCGCCGAATACCGCAGGCCTGGCTGGACTCCGGCGTGGTGAAGGCGGCCAACTCCTTCGCGGAGCTGGCCGGTGAGATCGGCGTCCCGGCCGAAAGGCTGCGGAGCACGGCACAGCGGTTCAACGAGTTGGCCCGCGCCGGCCACGATGACGACTTCAATCGCGGCGACAGTGTCTATGACAACTACTACGGGGACCCGACGCTGCCCAACCCCAACCTGCACCCACTGGGCAAGCCGCCCTACTACGCCTTCCGCATCATCCTCGGCGATCTGGGCACCTCGGGCGGCCTGCGTACCGACGAGCACGCCCGGGTACTGCGCGCCGACGACTCGGTGATCGAGGGCCTCTACGCGGTGGGCAACACCTCGGCCCCGGTGATGGGCCGCAGCTACGCCGGCGCCGGAGCGACCATCGGCCCCGCGATGACCTTCGGTTACGTCGCCGCCCAACACCTTGCCGACATTTCTGATCGCCAGCCGTCCGCCGAATCGCAGGCTCCCAACCAATCGCCCAGGAGGTAAACCGTGAAGATCTCACTGTTCTACGAATTCGCGCTGCCGCGTCCATGGTCCGACGACGATGAACGCCAGCTGTTCTCCGACGGACTCGACGAGGTGGAGCTGGCCGACAAGGCCGGGTTCTCCACGGTCTGGCTCACCGAGCACCACTTCCTGGAGGAGTACTGCCACGCCACCGCGCCGGAGATGTTCTTGGCCGCGGCCAGCCAGCGGACCAAGAACATCCGGCTCGGTTTCGGGATCATGCACCTGCCCCCGGTGGTCAACCACCCCGCCCGGGTGGCCGAGCGGGTCGCCACCTTGGACCTGCTCTCCGGTGGCCGGGTCGAATTCGGCACCGGAGAGGGATCCTCGATCGCCGAGCTCGGCGGATTCGGGATCGACCCGGCCGACAAGCGCACCCAGTGGGAGGAAGCACTCGAGGTCTCGATCCGCTGCATGACCGAGGAGCCGTTTACCGGCTTTGACGGCCAGCACGTGCAGATGCCGGCCCGCAACGTGGTGCCCAAGCCGCTGCAGAAGCCGCATCCGCCGGTCTGGGTGGCCTGCACCCGGCCGGCTTCGGTGCAGATGGCCGCGACTAAGTGCATCGGTGCACTGAGTTTCGCCTACACCGGTCCCGGCCCGCTGGCCGAGCGGGTCAACGGCTACTACAAGGAACTCGAAGAGAACGGCGTCCCGGTCACCCCCCAGGTGAACCCCAACATCCTGGCCATCGGCGGCGACCTGTCGATGATGGTGGCCCCCACCGACGAGCAGGCCATCGCACGCCTCGGGGTCGGCGGCGGATTCTTCTCGTTCGGGATCATGCACTACTACATGACCGGCGAGCACACCCCGGGCCGAACCGGGGTCTGGAACCGCTACCTCGAAGAAGTGGAAAAGGATCCGACGCTGGCCTATGGACCGGGCCGCGGGGCAATCGGAAGCCCTGCGACCGCACGGGAGTTCCTGCGTGGCTATGAGGAGAGCGGCGTCGACGAGCTCATCCTGTTGCTCAACCCGCGCAGCCACGAGGCGACCATGGAGGCCATCGAACTGATGGGCAAAGAGGTGCTGCCGGAGTTCATCGAACGCGACGAGAAGGCAGTTGCCGAGAAGGCCAAGCGTCTTGAACCGGTGCTGGAGAAGCTGGAGTCCCGCCGACAAGCCTCCACCGCACCGGCATTCGACGAGTCCTACTCGTTCGGCGGATTGCCGACCGGTCGAGGCGGCACGTTCACCGCCACCGAGATCCCCGAGGCGATGGCCGAGATGAACGAGGGTCGGGTGCAGGCTGCGCAACTTGCCCGGGAAGAGCGAGAAGAGCGGGAACGCGGCCAGCAGTGAGCGCGCCGTCTGGACTGTGGCGCTACGACGGTCGACGAGCCGTGGTCACCGGCTGCGCGTCGGGAATCGGCGCGGCGCTGGTGACGCAGCTCGGTGAACTCGGGGCGCAGGTCGTCGGCTTGGACCGGGTCGAGCCTGCGGCAAGCGTCGACGAATTTCACGCGACGGATCTGTCTGATCCGGCGTCCATCGATCACGCCGCCGCAGCGATCCGGGCGGCGGGATACGTTGATGCGCTGTTCAACGTCGCCGGGGTCTCCTCGGGCATCGGTGACCCCGAGCGGGTGGTCACGATCAACTTTCTGGGCTTGCGTCACCTCACCGAATCACTGTTGCCGGCGATGCCGGCGGGGTCGGCGGTCGCCAATGTGTCCTCGCTGGCTGCGGCGGCCTACCGTGAGAACGTCCAGACCACGGTCGGCCTGTTGAACTCCCAAGGCATGGCTGCCGGATTACAGTGGTGCCGTGCAAATCCCGCCGCGCTTGCCGACGGCGGCTACCGGCTGTCCAAAGAGGCCATCATCCTCTACGGCATGCTCCGCGCCGAACCCCTGGCGCAACGCGGAATCCGGATCAACTGCACCGCGCCCGGCGTCACCGAAACCCCGATCCTCGATCAACTGCGCGGCAGTTACGGGCAGGACTTTCTCGACGACATTCCCAAACCGCTGGGGCGGGTCGCCAGCGCCGAAGAACAAGCTGCACCACTGGTGTTTCTGAACAGTCCGGCGGCCGGCTACATCACCGGCCAGGTGCTCTGGGTCGATGGCGGCAACATCAGCGGCCGGGCCGCCGCCGCCCTGACGGACGGATCGGCGCCGTGGCCGGCCTGACCGAGTTCCGGCGGGTGGCCGAGTCGGTCCGCAACTGGGGGCGCTGGGGCGACGCCGACGAACTGGGCACCCTCAACCTCATCACACCGCAGAAGGTTGCCGAGGCCGCCGGCCTGGTTCGGCACGGCAAGGTGTTCCCGCTCGGGGTGGATTTCGGGTCCTCGGGACCGCAGGGCGCGCTCCAGTTCCGGCACAACCCGATTCACGTGATGACCGTCGACGGCGGCGACGTGAGCACGCTGGCGCAATACGGCCCGGAATGGCACCGCAACATCGTGGCGCAGCAGCTGGGCGAGTTCTTCGTCGACAACCCATTCCGGTTCAACGACGACATGATCGTGATGCCGCTGCAGGCCGCCAGCCAGTGGGATGCGCTCTCGCACGTCTATTACGACGACCAGCTCTACAACGGCTTCCCGGCAGCCTCGGTGACCAGCCAGGGCGCCTACCACTGCGGTATCGACAAAGTCGACGGCAAGGGGATCACCTCGCGTGGTGTTCTTCTCGATGTGGTCGCGCACCGCGGCGCGGACACCTTCCTGCCCTTGGGTATCCCGATCACCCCCGAGGAACTCGACGAAGTCGCCCGCGCCCAGAATGTCAGCGTCGAACCCGGCGACATCGTGGTGGTTCGAACCGGTTGGTGGGAAAGGTTTTCGGTGACCGGCAACGGCGCTGAACCGGGCGCCGGATTGGACTGGCGGTGCGCCTCCTGGCTGCACGCCCACGACGTTGCCGCGGTGGCCGCCGACAACCTGATGGTCGAAGACCCGGTCTCCGGCGTCGAGGGAACATATCTGCCCCTGCACATGCTGTGCCTGCGCGACATGGGATTGATGCTCGGGGAGTACTGGGACCTCGGCGCACTGGCCGCGGATTGCGCCGCCGACGGCCGTTACGAATTCCAACTGGTGGCGCCGCCCCTGCGGGTGACCGGCGGAGTCGGGTCACCGGTGAACCCGATCGCGATCAAATAGCCCGGGGCAGGAGCATCATGCGATTCGTCTTCGTGCACGGTGGATTTCACGCCACTACGACCCGGCCGATCGGCCCGCTGATCCCCGACTGAGGAGCCCACGTGCTGATCACGCGCAAGACCGTCGTCGTGGACGGCCTGAGCACTTCCTACCTGGAATCGGGTGACCCGTTCGCCCCGGCGCTGGTGCTGCTTCACGGCGGCGAGTTCGGTGCCGGCGCTGAGATCGGCTGGGAACACACCATCCCCGCACTGGCCGAGCGCTATCGGGTACTCGCGCCGGACCTGCTCGGGTTCGGGGAGTCGGCCAAGGTCCTCGACTTCAACGACGGGCGCGGAATGCGGATTCGCCACGTCGCGCGGTTCTGCGCGACGCTGGGAGTCGAATCGGCGGATTTCGTGGGCAATTCGATGGGCGCCATCATGCTGCTGGTCGACACCACGTCGGAGGCGCCGCTGTTGCCGGTGCGGCGACTGGTCGCCATCTGCGGTGGCGGAGAGATCCAGCAGAACGAACACATGGCCGCGCTCTACGACTACGACGCGACGGTGCCCGCCATGCGCCGGATCGTGGCCGCGCTGTTTCACGACCCGGCCTATCCTGACGACGACGACTACGTACGGCGGCGGTACGTTTCGAGCATCGCACCCGGCGCATGGGAGGCGGTAGCGGCGGCGCGCTTCCGCCGGCCCGGCGCCGAGACCCCACCGCCGGCGTCGAGCGACCGTGCCTACGAACGCATTTCAGTACCGACGTTGGTAATTGAAGGTGCCGGCGACAAGCTGCTCCCGCCGGGGTGGTCGGCGCAGATCGTCGACAAGATCCCCGGCGGGCGCGCCGTCGTCGTGGAGGGTGCCGGCCACTGCCCGCAGATCGAACAGGCCGAACAGGTCAACGGCTTACTGCTGGACTTCTTTGCCGGGTGATCAGCCGCCCGTGACCTAATTAGTTGTCGGTGGTGCTTGCGGTTGGAATGGTGAGTACCACCACCATTGGGCGCGTTCGCCGGTGGGCCCGGAACATGCTGCCACCGTGGGTCGCGGTTGCTTGGGTGGGCGGGCCAGCGATGCGGCGCTCAGTGGTCGGTCGGTGTTGTCGGTGACGGTGAGGTGGGTGGCTGGCCCGGTGATGGTGATGATGCCCCGGTGGTGCAGCCGATGGTGATACGGGCAGACCAGCACCAGGTTGGGCAGTTCGGTTTCGCCGCCGTCTTCCCAGTGCCGGATGTGATGGGCGTGCAGCCCTCGAGTGGCCCCGCAGCCGGGAACCACGCAGCAGCGGTCGCGGTGCTCAATGGCCCGTCGAAGCCGGCGGCTGATCCCGCGGGTCGTGCGGCCGGCGCCGATGGGTTCGCCATTGCGCTCGAACCACACCTCAAAGCGGGCGTCGCACAGCAGGTATCGGCGTTCTTCGTCCGACAGCAGCGGCCCCAGGTGCAGTGCCGCGGCCCGGTCGTTGATGTCGAGGTGCGCCACCACGGTGGTGTGCTGCCCGTGGGGCCGGCGGGCTGCCGCCGCATCCCATCCAGCCTCGACCAGACGCAGAAACGCGTCAGCCGTAGTCGGCAACGGAGGCGCCTGATCTATTGCGCGGCCATCGTGGTCGTGTTTCCACTCGGCCATCAGGGCGTCCAGGTGAGACCGCAGTGCCGCATCGAACTTCGCCGCGTTGAGGTGATCGAGTTTGATCCGCCAGCAGCTACCCTGCTCGTCGCCGGTCTTGGTGATCGAGCACGCCGGCTCAGGCCGGTGATCGGGTTCGGGTCGCGGTTCCAGTTTGACTGCGGTGCGCAGCTGGTTGACCGTGGCCACGCCGGCCAGCTGTGCGTAGTGCTCGTCGGAGCCGTCGGCGGCCCGCCCTGCGATCACCCCGACCTGATCGAGTGACACGCGACCTTCCCGCATGCCCTGGACGCAGCGGGGAAACTCGTCGGCTCGATGGGCCACCGTTGCGATGGTGTGGGCGTTGCCCGGTGACACCCCGGTCTTCCAGGCCAGCAGCGCAGCGACAGACCGCGCTCCGGTACCACCCCACAGCTCGTCTCGCTCGATCTCGGCGGCGATGTCCACGATGCGTCCATCGATCGCGTTGCGCTGACCACACAACTCGGCCAGCTCCTCGAAGAGCACCTCAAGGCGCGTGCCGCCTCGCGCTTCGGCACTGGCTGACGGTGCGATCGAGGGCATAGCCAAAGCATTGCAGAGGGGTCTGACATGTTGTGCTGCCGAATCTGCGCGGGTTGCAAAACGCTTCTGCGCCAGGTGATCAACCGACCTGGTGGCGGCCCGGGGAATTGGTGAACCAGACGTTCTCCTCGCGCAGATGTGCGCTACGCCAACCGCCGCCGGTGCGGACCAGCTCGTGGTGGTAGTAGCCACCGCAGTGGCTCAAGCCCGTCATTCCGGGCAGCTGCATGGGGTTGTAGAACATCGCCCGTGCGAGCGCGGAATCGGCAGTGTGATCCAGGATCTCGATGTTGGTGATGTAGTGCATCGACATCGGAATCGACGCAAAACCGGTCGCCAACCAGTCGGCGACTTCGTCACGCGTGCCGCAGATCGCGCCCGCTGATGAGTAGTCGATGACGGCCTCTTCGGTGAACACCGACCGATACAGCGTCCAGTCCTTGGTGTCCACGGCTCGGGCGTAGCGGTAGAGCAGCGCGGCGATCTCCAGCCGGTCGTCGGTCGAGACGGGGCCTGTCATGCTGCCGACTTTAGGTCGCCCGACCATTTAATTCAGTCGCTTGACTGAACCCGGACCAACGGGTTGAGTCGATCACGGACGTGGTCCGCAGCGGAAGGGTGCAGATGGGCAACGAATTGACCGGCAAGGTGGCAATCGTCACCGGAGGTGCATCGGGTATCGGCCGCGGGATCGCCGAGCGATTCCTCGCCGAGGGAGCGCGCGTCGTCATCGCCGACATGGATCGCGAACGCGGCGAAGCGCTCGCGGGCCAACTCGGTGCGGAGGCGATCTTCCGGGTCGCCGATGTCTCTGACCCGGCCCAAGTGGGCGCCCTGGTCGAATCGGCCGTCGAGATGTTCGGCGGACTGGACATCATGGTCAACAACGCCGGGGTCTCGGGCACCATGCACAACAGGTTTCTCGACGACGACCTGGCTGACTTTCACCGCATCATGGCGGTCAACGTGCTCGGTGTGATGGCCGGTACTCGCGACGCCGCCCGGTACATGTCCAAAGCCGGCGGCGGGTCGATCCTCAATCTGACCTCGATCGGCGGGATTCAGGCCGGCGGCGGGGTGATGACCTACCGCGCGTCGAAAGCCGCGGTCATCCAGTTCACCAAATCCGCGGCGATTGAGCTGGCCCACTACGACATCCGGGTCAATGCCATTGCGCCCGGCAACGTTCCGACGCCGTTCGTGGCGTCGTCGGCGGCGGCGAACCTGGATCCGGAGGACCTGGAACGGTACGAAGCGGCGATTCGCGAGACGATGCGGGCCGACCGGCCGCTGAAGCGGGAGGGGACCGCGGCTGACGTCGCCGAAGCTGCGCTCTACCTCGCCGGTGAGCGCTCCCGGTACGTGACGGGCGTGGTGCTGCCGGTGGACGGCGGAACCGTCGCAGGCAAGGCGATCCGTCGCCGCAGCAAGCCGGCGGATGCCGCAAAAAATTAAATCAATCGCTTGACTTAAACCGTGAACCGCGGTTGACTGACGCCGTGACCACCGCTGATCGGGCCGTGCGGGCTGAACGAGCCAGCAGCACGCGGGAAGCGATCCTGACCGCGGCCGAACGGCTGTTCGCCGAACACGGGGTATTCGCGGTCTCCAACCGGCAGGTCAGCGAAGCCGCCGGACAGGGCAACAACGCCGCCGTCGGATACCACTTCGGCACCAAGACCGACCTGGTCCGCGAGATCGAGCGCCGCCACCGAGTGCCGGTCGAGCGGCTGCGCGAAGAGATGGTGTCGGACGCGTCGGATTCCACCGAACTGCGCCACTGGGTGTCCTGCCTGGTCCGTCCACTCACCGATCACCTTGCCGCGCTAGGCAATCCGACCTGGTATGCGCGATTTGCTGCGCAGGTGATGGCCGATCCGGCCTACCACAACATCGTCGTCAAGGACGCGCTGAGTTCGCCGTCGCTGGTGCAGGTCGTCGATGGCATCAACACCTGCCTGCCGGATCTTCCACTGCGGGTCCACCAGGCCCGCAACGTGATGGCCCGAAACCTGTTGATGCACACCTGCGCCGAACACGAGCGCGCGCTGGCATCTGGAGCGTCGGCATCCGCCAGCTGGACCGAAGCCGGATCCGACCTGATCGACGCAATCGTGGGTCTGTGGCTCGCTCCGGTCACCGGAGCTCAGGGAGGCCCGCAATGAAAGTGACCGTCGACCAAGACATCTGCGCGTCCTCGGGGCAGTGCGTGGGGTTTGCGTCCCGGGTGTTCGACCAGCGTGATGAGGACGGTGTCGTCGTCCTGCTCGATGATTCCCCGCCGCAGGAGTTGGCCGACGCCGTGCACCAGGCGGCCCAAGTCTGTCCGTCCGGAGCCATCAAGATCGTCGAGGAGTGAGCGTGACCGAAGCGTCCACCATTGCCAGCACTGCAACGCCGGAGTATCCGATGAGCCGCGACGGCCGGTGCCCGTTCGCGCCGCCGCCGGAGACCATGGCGCTGGCCGCACAGCGGCCGCTGAGCCGGGTGCGGATCTGGGACGGCAGCACCCCGTGGCTGATCACCGGCTATGAGGCGGTGCGCACCCTGTTCTCCGATCCCCGCGTGAGCGTCGACGACCACCAGCCCGGGTTCCCGCACTGGAACGAGATGATGCGCGCCAGCGTCGACCACCGACCCAAGTCGGTGTTCACCACCGACGGCGCCGAACACATCCGGTACCGGCGGATTCTGTCCCCGGCTCTGACCATGAAACGGGTCGACGCCTTGGCCCCGGTCGCGCAACGCATCACCGACGAACACATCGACGCGATCCTGGCCGGACCGCAACCGGCCGACCTGATCGAGGGATTCGCGTTGCCGATTCCCTCCCTGGTCATCAGCGAACTGCTCGGCGTGCCCTATGAGGACCACGAGTTCTTCCAGCAGCACGCCACCATGGGCGTGGACCGCAACGCCACCTCCGACGACCTCGCCGAGGGCGCCACCGGACTCTCCAAGTACCTGGTCCAGCTACTGGAGACCCGCATGGCCGAGCCGACCGACGACATGGTCTCCGACTTGGGCAAGCGGGTGAAAAACGGTGAGCTGTCGGTGCGCGAGGCCACCCAGCTGGGCACCGGGATGCTCATCGCCGGGCACGAGACCACCGCGAACATGATCGGCCTGGGCATCGTGGCGTTGCTACACGAACCCGACAAGATCGCCGAGAAGACAGCGGTGTTCCGCGGCAACGACGACGCCGCGATCGCCAACGCGATCGAGGAACTGCTGCGCTACCTGTCGATCATCCACACCGGCCAGCGCCGGGTGGCCCTCGAGGACATCGAGATCGGCGGCGAGACCATTCGCGCCGGTGAGGGCATCATCATCGACTTGGCGCCGGCCAACTGGGATGCCTCGGTCTTCCCCGATCCGGATGCGCTCGACCTGGCGCGCCCGGCCCGCCAGCACATGGCGTTCGGGTTTGGCCCGCACCAGTGCGTCGGTCAGCAGCTGGCCCGCGCCGAGATGGTGATCGCCTTCCGCACCCTGTTCCAGCGCATCCCCACCCTGAAGCTGGCGGTGGACATCGACGAGATCCCGTTCAAGAACGACCGGCTCGCCTACGGCGTCTACGAACTCCCCGTCACCTGGTAACCGCCCGATTGGAAGTGGATTGACATGGCCAGCACACCAACTGAAGCCGCCGCGTTTCACAGCACAGCGTTCTATCCCGCCGGCGGCTACGGGGCGCCCAAGGACCGTCATGGGCGCGCCGGTGCGGGCATAGCTGGTGTCGGCCTCCCGGCCGGTACCGAAGTGTTCTCCGCCGACAACCACATCTCGATCGCCGACGACATCTTCTACCAACGGTTCCCCGAGGACCTCAAGGACAAGGCACCCCGCATCTGGTACGAAGACGGCGCGTACATGGTCGGCCGCAAGGGGCAGTCGTTCCTGCCGGGCGACTTCTCGGCGGTGCTCATGCAATACGACGATCTGGCCGGTGCGGCCAGCAGCAATATCGAGGCCCGGATCGCCGAGCTGGCCACCGACGGCGTCGACAAGGAACTGGCGTTCCCCAACGCTGTCCTCGCTTTGTTTCACTTCCCCGACAAAGAGCTGCGGGAGCGGGTTTTCCGCATCTACAACGAGTACATGGCCGAGTTGCAGGAGCGGTCGAACGGCCACTTCTACGGGGTGGGCCTGATCAACTGGTGGGACCCCGCCGGCACCAGGCGCACCGTGGAAGAGTGTAAGGCGCTGGGGCTCAAGACGTTCCTGCTGCCGCTGAACCCCGGCAAGGACGACGACGGCAACATCATCGATTTCGGTGCCCGGGCGATGGATCCGGTCTGGGATGAGATCGAGCAGGCCGGGCTACCGATCACCCATCACATCGGTGAAACCCCGCCGAAGACGCCCTGCGAGGTCAACAGCGTCGTGGTGGGCATGATGGTCAATGTCGACTCGTTCCGCGAACAGTTCGCCAAATACATCTTCTCCGGCATCCTGGACCGTCACCCGGGCCTGCGGATCGGCTGGTTCGAAGGCGGGATCGCCTGGGTTCCCACCGCTTTGCAGGACGCCGAACACCTGCTGGCCTCCTATCAGCACATGTTCACCCATCAACTGCAGCACGACATCCGGCACTACTGGGACACCCACATGAGCGCGTCGTTCATGGTCGACCCGCTCGGCCTGCGACTGATCGATCAGATCGGGGTGGACAAGGTGATGTGGTCGTCGGACTACCCGCACAACGAGAGCACCTTTGGCTACTCGGAGAAGTCCTTGGCCAACGTTGTCGCAGCCCTGGGACCGCAGGACGCGGCGAAAGTGGTGAGCAGCAACATCAAAGCATTCCTGGGTGTCTGATGGCGGCTGCCGCGGCAACGCTGTCGGCCGTGGCCGGCGGCGTAGAGATCGCAGAAGCTCCGGACCGGACGCGGCTGCGTCGGGAGACCGGCGCGCGGCTGCGGGCGGCGATGGCCGAGCGGGGTATCGACGCCCTGGTGTTGCTGGGCAATGACACCGTCACCTATGCCACCGGTACCAGCTGGCGACTGGGTGACGCAGGTCTGTCCCACATCGATCGACCGGTCGCCGTGGTGCTTGCCGACGACCCGTGGCCGCATCTGTTCGCACCTGTGCGGAACGCCTGGGAATCCGATCTGGCCGCCGATCACCTGCACCCGCCGGCGTTCCTCGAATGCGACGAAGGTGTCGACCAATTCGCCCGAGGCATCGCCGAGCTGATCCCGGGCAGCGCCGTAGTCGGGGTCGACGAGTGCACCGGTGCCATGCGGCGCGCCCAGGAGCGGCTGTTCGCGGCGCGCCGGCCGGTCGATGCGGCGCAGGTGGTCAACGCCGCCAAGTTGACCAAGACCACCGATGAACTGTCGTGTATCCGGACCGCATGCCGGATCACCGGGCGGGTGATGGGCGAGGTGCGGGCGCGGCTGAGTCCCGGCGTCCGGCAGCGGGACCTGTCCGCGCACTTCCTGCGGCGCGCTTTCGAATTCGGTGCCGACGCCATCATGCTGGAGCCGGTCTGGCAGGTGATGCCCGGCGGCCGAGCTCTGTCGATGACGGCTGCCGGCCGTGAGCTGTCCGTCGGCGACGTGGTGTGGTCGGACGCCTCGATCAGCTACGGCGGATATTGCTCGGCCTTCGGTCATACCTGGCTCGTCGGCACCGACCCGACACCACGCCAGCAGGCGCAGTTTCGACAGTGGCAGGCGGTTCTGTCCGCCGTGCTAGACGTGACGCGGGCCGGTGTCACCGCCGGAGATCTGGCCCGAGTGGCCACTGCCGCCAACGGCGGACGGCGGCCGTGGCTGCCGCACGGCCACCTCGGCCACGGACTTGGGGTGACCGCCGGCGAAGCGCCGATGATCGGCACCGACCTGGGTGCCGAATTCGACGAGAACTTCGTGTTCGAGCCGGGCATGGTGCTGGTGCTGGAGCCGAGGGTGTGGCAGGACGGCACCAGCGGATACCGTCGCAAGCATGTCGTGGTGATCACCGAGGACGGCTTCCTCTCCTTGACCGACGACCCCCGGACGCCGTATGCGTACTGAGGTTGCGCCGGATGCGCTGGCGCTGAGCTGCGGGCGACGTGAGCGCGCGCTGGCTCAGATGGAAGCCCACGACCTCGATGTGCTGGTGTTGGGGCGCCAGGCCAACGTCCGCTACCTCACCGGCACTCCCCAGCGCTGGATGGCGGGCACCCGCTCGTTTGCACCCAACTGCGTGCTGGTGCGCGCGAGCGGCGCGGTTCACCTGCTGAGCTCCTCCGGCCACGGTGCGGCCGAGGACATTCCGCATGATCACCTGAACGAGATTTCGTGGAATCCGACGAACATCATCGCCGCACTGGCGCATCTCGACGGGGCACTGAGCGCACGACGGGTCGGAACCGATGCGATGTCACCGATGTTCGCCCAACTGCTCCCGCTGGCCTTCCCGCAAGCCGAACTTGTCGACGGGGAACCCGCCATGCGGGCCGCCCGGTCCATCAAGACCGCCGAGGAAGTCGCGGCGCTGCGCAGCGCGGTGGCGGTCGCTGAGTCGGCGTTGGCAGTGGCGGCGGGCGCCGTGGACGACGGTGTCAGCGAACAGACGTTGGTCGGGGTGCTGATGGAGGCGATGAGCGCGGGAGGGGACAGCACCCCGGCCAACCAAGACGTCGTCTGGGTGACCTCCCGGGAACACCCGTGGCGGCATGCGGGTGGAGGCGGCCGGGTCCGGGCCGGGGACCTGGTAGCGATCTCGGCGGCTGTGCTCGCCGACGGCTACCTCGGAGAGGTGGGACGCACCTTCGCGGTCGGCGGCAGTCCCGACACCAGGACCGCTGCACTCTACCGGCGCTGGGATGTGTTGTGGGAGAAACTGTCCGGTGCCTGCCGGCCCGGAGCCTCCGGCAGTGCGCTGCTGAGTGCCTACGCCGACGCCGGGGAACCGCTGCCGCCGGTCCCGGTGGCGCATGGTCTGGGGCTGGGATTCGACCCGCCGGTGGTATCGGCGCACCTGCCACAGACCGCGGCGTCCGGACGGCTGGAGCCGGGCATGGTGCTGGCCGTCACCGGTTATGTGTTCGAACCCGGGCTGGGTGCGGTATTGGGGCGCGAGACCGTACTGATCACCGAGGACGGCCACGAAGTTTTGACCACCAGACCTTCCAATTAGAGGAGCAGTTCGCGAATGTCAGACACGCCAGGGCCTTCCGAGCGGCCGTCCGCGGAAGAGATCATCCGCTACCACAAGGACCCGGCCACCAAAATCGCCACCATCACCTTCGACCGGCCCGAATACCTCAACGCCCCGACATCATCGGCGCGGCTGCGCTACGCGGACCTGCTGCGCGGGGCCAGCGTGGACAACGACGTCAAGGTCGTGGTGATCCGTGGTGTCGGAGACAACCTGGGCAGCGGTGCGGACCTTCCCGAATTCATGGAGGGCGTCGAGGATCCCGAAAGGCGGCTGGCTGAACTGCGTTTGGAAGGCATGGACGTCAACTATCCGCCCCAGGGCACCTTTCGCAACGGCGCCACCATCAGCGCCTGGTACGCCAATGTGCAGGCCGGCAACCGTCCGCTGCAGGAGCTCAAGAAGATCAGCATCGTCGAGGCCAAGGGCTACTGCTATGGCTGGCACTTCTACCAGGCCGCCGACGCCGATCTGGTGATCTCCAGCGACGACGCACTGTTCGGCCACCCGTCCTTCCGCTACTACGGCTGGGGGCCGCGGATGTGGACCTGGGTGCAGATGATGGGGCTTCGCAAATTCTCCGAGATGGTGTTCACCGGCCGGCCTTTCACCGCCGCCGACATGGAGAAGTGCAACTTCCTCAACAAGGTGGTCCCGCGCGACCAACTCGAAGCCGAGGTCGACAAGTACGCGCTGGCCTGCGCGCGCAACCGTCCGGTCGACACCGTGTTCATGCAGAAGATGTTCTTCGAGGTCTATAAGCAGCATCAGGGTGAGTACATGGGCAGCCTGCTGTCGGCGTTCTTCGAGTCGATGGGTTCGGGTGTGGCACCCGACGCCGATGACCTGATGCTCGACGACGCCATCGAATCCGGTCTTTCTGGGGCGGTCAAGGACAACGACTCGAAGTTCCCGCCCGACTTCCGGCTGAGCAAGTCCAGTCGCAACAAGGAATCCTGACACCGTGGCGCCGCTGCACGGCTACACCATCGTCGACCTGTCCGACGGTATCGCCGGGGCCTATGCCACCAAGATGCTCGCCGACGGAGGCGCAACGGTGGTAGATGTCGAACCCCCGCAGGGGGATTCGATGCGCCGCTGGTCGGCATCACAGGCCGAGGTCGATCCCGCGTCCGGCGGTGCACTGTTCAGTTTCCTGGGCTGCTCCAAACACAGTGTGGTCGCCGACCCAGGCAACGTCGACGACATCGAGTTCGTGCATCGGCTGCTGGCCTCCGCCGATGCGGTGGTGTGGTCGCCGGACGGGGCCGTCGGCCGGCACCCGTCGTTGGCGCCGGCTGAGATCCACCGGCGGCACCCGCACCTGGTGGTCACCGCCATCACGCCGTTCGGGCTGGAAGGTCCCTGGCGGGACCGCCCGGCCACCGAGTTCACCCTGCAGGCCTGGTCCGGGGGAGCGGTCGGGCTCGGCCGCGGCTCGCAGGATCGCGCACCGGTACACATCGGCGGTCAGGTCGGCGACTGGCTCGCTGGGGCGTATGCCGCCGCGATGACGTTGGCCTCGCGGGTCCGCGCGCTGCGCGACGGCCGCGGCGAGCTGATCGACCTGTCCGGGCTGGAAGCCCAGATCCTCGGCCTGACTTACTATCCCGTCACCTACTTTCAGGTCCTCGATCACCCGTGGCGGTCCGAACGGCGGCCGACGGTGCCCGGCGTGGCCGAGGCCGCCGACGGTCTGGTCGCGCTGGGTTGCGGCACCGCGCAGCAGTGGTTCGACCTGTGTGCGATGTCGGGGCACGACGAGTGGATCGACGAGAACTCGCCGCTGTCGATCACCGAGCAGGCGAACCTGCACGCGCCGGAGCTGTACCAGTGGGTGCGCAGTCACAAGGTCGACGATGTTCGCGACCTGGCGTCGGCCTTCCGGATACCCAACTCGCCGGTCGGCAACGGGGAGAACGTGCCGACGTTTGACCACTTCCGGTATCGCGAGGTGTTCACCCGCAATCCGCGCGACGGGTTCGTCCAACCGGTACCGCCCTATCGGCTGCGCGGTGTGGCGTTACAGACGCCGACCCCGGCTCCGCGGCTGGGCGAACACACCGACTTCTACCGACAGCTGCCGCCGGTGCGCCGAGACGCCCCGGCATCGGAACCGGCCGGGGATCGGTTGCCGCTGAGCGGCATCCGGGTGCTGGACATGACCACTTTCTGGGCCGGTCCGTCGTGCACGCACCTGCTGGCCATGCTCGGCGCCGAGGTGATCCATCTTGAGTCGACCCGGCATCCCGACGGCACCCGGCTGATCGCCGGGATACCGGTCAGCGAGGAGTCATGGTGGGAGAAGTCGCCGATCTTCTCGGCGCTCAACACCAATAAGAAGGGTCTGACGCTGGACTTCCAGACCGAGGCCGGCCGCGACGTGCTGCACCGCCTGATCGCCGGCTGCGATGTCATCGTCGAGAACTTCACCCCCCGCGTCGTCGAGAATCTGGGTCTGGACTTCGACTTCGTGCAGTCGCTGCGCAGCGACGTGATCATGCTGCGAATGCCCGGATTCGGCCTGGACGGCCCGTGGCGGGATAACCCGGCGTTCGCCTACGTCATCGAGGACGTCTCCGGCCTGAGCTGGCTGACCGGCTACCCCGATCGCAACCCCTACGAGCCGTACTCGATCGGTGACCCGAACGCGGGTGTGCATGCGCTGACGGGTCTGCTGCTGGCCCTGGAGCATCGGCGCCGCACCGGGCAGGGGGTGCTGGTGGAGGCGGCGATGGTCGACGCCGCACTCAACATCGCCGCCGAGCAGGTGATCGAATACTCCGCCAACGGTGCGTTGCTGCAACGTGACGGAAACCGCGGGCCGGCGGCCGCCCCGCAGAACTTCTATCGGACCGCCGGCGTCGACGAATTCGGCAGGCAAGACTGCTGGGTAGCGATTGCGGTCGCTACCGATGGGCAGTGGGCCGGTCTGCGGGCTGCGCTGGGTGACCCGGCCTGGACTGCCGATGCGGCCTTGTCGGACGCGACCGGACGACGGGCCCGCCACGACCTGATCGACGAACAGCTGTCCGCCTGGTGCGCGAGGCGCAGCGCCGACGACGTCGTCGCAGCACTGTGGGACGCCGGGGTACCGGTCGCCAAGGTCATGCAACCGCATCGCCAGACCGAGTTGGCGCAGCTGGCCGCGCGGAACTTCTTCGAGCGGGTCGATCACCCGGTCAACGGTGCCGCTCCGCACAGCACACTGCCGGCCCGAATGTCGCAGGGCCCGAGCCGTATTCATACCCGACCGGCACCGCTACTGGGCCAGCACAATGATGAGCTGCTCAGCGAGCTGGGGCTTACCGAGGCCGAGATTGCCGCGTTGGTAGCCGATGGGGTTATCGGCAGCTCGCCGGGATAGCCGGGCAGCTACCGGCCGGTGCGCGTGATCGAGTGCACCAGCTCGATCGCGGCGCCCAGCGTGGCGATCCGATCTTCGAGGCGCTCGCCGGCCGGGTAGACCCGCACGGTGTCCACCCCGGCGTCGCACCAGAACTGCAGGCGATCGCGGACCATTGCGGGGGTGCCGATCAAGGTGGTGGCCAGCACCATCTCGTCGGTGATCAGCGCGGCGGCGCCTTTCCGGTCGCCGGCCTGCCAGCGTTCCTTCACTGCGGCGGCGACATCCGACCAGCCCTGCCGACTGTAGGCCTGGTTGTAGAAATTGGTACTGGCCGAACCCATTCCGCCCAGGCTGAAGGCCAGCTCGGTCTTGCGGCTGTCGATCAGTTCCTTCAGATGCTTGTCGTCGTCGGCGAACGATACTTCGGCGCCCTGGCAGACGTCTAGGTCCGCTCGAGTGCGCCCGGAGCGGGCCAGGCCGCTGTCGAGATGGGTGAAGTAGGCCGCGTCGGCGCCCTCGGGCACGAAGCTGGTGCCGAGCCAGCCGTCGGCGACTTCGCCGGTCAGCGTCAGCATCGCCGGGGTGAGGCTGGCCAGATACAGCGGGATCGGGTGTTCGGCGCGCATCGACAACCGCATGGGCTTGGTGGCCGAACCGAGTCGGGGGATCTGGAACTGTTTGCCGCTATAGGCGATGCGCTCGCCGGCGATCGCCTGCCGGATGATCTCGATGGTCTCGCGCATCCGGGGAAGCGGCCGGTCGAAGGACTGACCGTGCAGCCCCTCGATGACCTGGGGGCCCGAGGCGCCCAGACCGAGCAGGAACCGTCCGCCGGACAGGTTGGACAGTGTGATGGCGGCTTGGGCGATGGCGACCGGGGTCCGGGTGGACAGCTGGATGATCCCCGATCCCAGCAGCATTCGGTCGGTGCACGCGGCGTAGTAGCCCAGTGCCGAGACCGCGTCCGCCCCCCAGGCCTCGGCGACCCAGCAGATGTCTAGGCCCATCTTCTCGGCCTCGCGGACCAGCAGCTTTTGATGCTCCCAGCTGCCGACGCTGGCCGCTTCCAGCGTGATCGACGCGCGCATCAGTGCTCGGCGCGCTGTTTGAGGTGATCGAGGGTGGCCGTCATACCCGCCTCGAATTCACGCAGCCGCACGAACACGATCTTCTGTTCCTTGTCCGGCATCGCGGAGATGGCCAGCGAAAGCCCGGACGGCGCGGGCCCCAGCTGCATCCATTCGGTCAGGCGGGTGCCGGTCCCTTCCGGGACCAGGCTCAACCGCCACGACGACGTGGGGTTGTCGGGATCGCTGACGGCCCAACCGAACACCGTCATCGGTTCGAACTCGACCACTTCGGAGATCGTGGACCATTCCCCGAGGGCGGGATGCCGGTTGTACCCGGTGAATCGCGCGCCCAGCCGGGGCCCATCACCGTCGGCCCATTCGACGCGCTGGAGTTCCTGACTGCTCTCGGCGACCGCGTGGATGTCGCTGGCCAGTTCCCAGACGCGCTCCGGCGGGGCGTCGATCCAGGTGGAGACCTCCACCGTTGGTGCGTCGGCGTATACGGCCCCGGTCCATTCCATGGCGGTTTCCTCTCAGTTGCTGCCCGGGCAACCGGCCGGGTCAGCTGTGGTGCAGAACAGGGTTCGGGCGGAGACCAGGACCCGCAGCTCGCCGGCGACATCGTCCAGCGGCTGCAGGCTCGCCTCGGTGCGGCACATGATGATCGCGCCCTGCATCGCGGCGATGCACATGGTCGCCAGCCGGCCGGCCGCGTCGGCGTCCAGGCCGTCGGTCACGAAGCAGTCGATCAACCGCGTCTTCCAGGCCGCGAAGATCCGTTCGGCGTGTTGGAGCAGCGGCGAGTCGGGCCCGGAACTGACCGCGGCCGATACCACCGGGCACCCGGCGGTATAGCCGGTCTCGGTCAGCATCTTTCGCCAGAAGGCGGCCAGCCGATCGAGCACCGCGATCGGACCGCCGGCTGCGGAGCCGGTGATGAGTGAGCCGATCGCATCGCCGCCGAGTTGAACGGCTTCGTCGAGGATCTGGGCGCGTCCGCCCGGAAAGTGGTGATAGATCGAGCCGCGCTGCGCGCCACTGCGGCTCACCAGGGTGTCCAGGGTGATCCCGTCGGCGCCGCGTTCGCGCAGCAGTGCCACGGCGGTCAGCACCATCGCCTGCCGGGTGTCGCGCGCCATCGGCCGATTATGATCAGTTGCATAATCGGCCGTCAACGCATATCCAGGTCGTTGACTCTGCGCTCACCAGACAGGTCACTCGCACTTTCGCCTGGTGGACGCAGAGTCAACGTACCGAGACAGCTATTTCAGGCAGCTTCCCGCGTCGACCGGCAAGGTGACGCCGGTGATGTAGCGGGCTTCGTCGGAGGCCAGGAACAACACGGCGTTGCTGATGTCCACCGCGTCCACCCAGGGCACCGGCAGGGTGTGGAACATCTGGCAGATCGGCGCCATGTCGTCGGGACCCGGGTTCTCCAGGTCCGGGCGGAACATCTTCCAGGTGCCCTCGTTCATGATCATGCCGGTGCTGACGTGGGTGGGGTGCACGGTGTTGACGCGAATGTTCTGGTGCCCCAACTCGACGGCGAACGAGCGCATGATGCCCACCACGCCGTGCTTGGCGGCGACGTAGTTGCCGCAGTGCGGGTAGGCCTTCAGCCCGCCGACGGAGCTGGTCAGGATGATCGAGCCGCCCTTTCCGCCGGAAATGAGGTGCGGGACACCCGCTTTGACCGTTTTCCACACGCCCGACAGGTTGATGTCGATCATCTCCTGCCAGTCGTGTTCGCTGCATTGGTCCAGGGTGTCGCCACCGTTGCCGATGCCGGCGTTGGCCACGATGATGTCCAGGCGACCCAGCTCCTCCACACCGGCGTCCACCGCGGCCTTGAGTCCGTCGAAGTCGCGCACATCGACTTCGGCGGTGAAGATCCGACGGCCGCGGGCCTTGACCAGATCGACGGTCTCGGCCAGTTCCTCGGGGGTGGCCGGCGGAATGGGGGAATTTTCGACGATCGGCTTACAGACGTCGATCGCGATGATGTCGGCGCCCTCCTCGGCCAGCCGCACCGCGTGACTGCGGCCCTGACCGTGGGCCGCGCCGGTGATGAACGCGACCTTGCCCTCAACACGTCCAGCCATAGGAAAACCTCAATTCGTAACTTGTAGAAGTGGATTCATCCGACAGAAGCGGGCATGGACTCCCACCCGCGGACCGTCGAAGTCGGTGACAGTGCCGCGCTGGTGAGGTCGACGTCCCACTCGGGGAAGCGTTTGAGGATCTCCTCCAATGCGATTCGCCCTTCCAGGCGGGCCAATGCGGCACCCAGGCAGTAGTGTGCGCCCACACTGAAAGTCAGGTGCTGGCGTGCCTCGCGGTGGATGTCGAAAACGTCCCCGTCGGGGGCGAACCTGCGGTGGTCGCGGTTGGCCGCGCCGATCAGCATCATCATCACGCTGCCTTCGGGCACGGTCTGGCCGTAGTACTCCACATCGCGGGTGACGTAGCGCGCCACATGCGGTGCCGGTGGTTCGAAGCGCAACAGCTCTTCGATCGCCTGCGGAATCAACGCCGGGTTCGCCACCAACTCGCGACGCTGGTCGGGATGTTCGGCCAGCACCTTTCCGGTCCAGCCGATCAGCCGAGTGGTGGTCTCGTTTCCGGCGCCGGCCACCAGCATCACGTACATCAGCAGCTCGTCGCGGGTCAGCCGCCGGGTGGTGCCGGATTCGTCGGTGAATTCGACGTTGAGCAGTTCGGTCATGATGTCATCGGACGGGTGCTCGACGCGCCAGTCGAGATAGTCGGCGAAGATCGAACCGTCGTCGAAGCCTTCGGAGGCAACCGTCATCGGCTTGCCGGCTTCGGTGCGCATGTTGTCATTCGAGCGGTCCCGAATGATCTCCTGATCGGCTTCGGGAATGCCCACCAGCATGCCGATCACGCGCATGGGCATCTGGGCACCGAGGTCGGCAACGAAATCGAGGCGGCCGGTACCGATCAGTGGATCGAGGCAACGGGCGCAGTACTCGCGGATCTTGGATTCGAGTTCGGCGATCTTGCGCGGGGTGAACATCCGGGCCAGCAGCTTGCGGTGGATGTCGTGGATCGGTGGGTCCTCGAACAGAATCAACCCCGGCGGGATCGGGGTATTGGCCTTGATCAGCTCCAGGATCGCCCCCCGCGCCGAGCTGAACGTCTGGTGATCGACCAGGGCCTTGTTGACGTCGTCGAACCGGCTCAGCGCGTAGAAGTCGTGCTCGGCGTTGTAGTACAGCGGTGCCTCTTCGCGAAGCCGACGAAACATCGGGTACGGATCGCTGTTGAGGTCAACGTCATACGGGTCGTAGCGCGCTTCGTCGGTGGCGGTCACCGTCATGTTGTTGGTCCCTTCGGCAGAGCAGCGGTCTACAGGCCAGCGCTGACCGGAGCCGCCACCGGGGTGAATTCCAGGTGCAGTTCGGTAAGGCCGCGCAGGATGAAGGTCGGTTCGAAGGTGAACCGGCGCTCGTCGGCCGGGCCATGTTGGGTCTCGTCGAGCCGGATGTCGGTCATACGATCCAGGATTCGTTCCAGCGAGATGCGGCTCTCCGCGCGTGCCAGCGGTGAACCCGGACAGGTGTGGCTGCCGCGGGCGAACGCCAGGTGTTCGCGGACATTGGGACGGTCGATCCGCAGTTCGTGCGGGTTCTCGAATTTGCGGGGATCACGGTTGACGGCGCCGGGGAACATCACCACGACCGTGCCGGCCTTCAGCTCGACCCCGCCCAGCGTGGTGGTCTTGCGCACCAGCCGGGGGTCGGTCTTCACCGGGCTTTCCAGGCGCAGCGTCTCCTCGAGGAAGTTCGGGATCTTGCTGCGGTCGCTGCGCAGCTGCTCGACCAGGGCCGGATCCTCGGCCATGAACCGCAACGCGGCGCTGAGCAGCTTGGTGGTGGTCTCCTGGCCGGCCCCGAACAGGAAGGTGGCGCTCTTGACCACGTCGATGATCTCGGGAATAGACCCGTCCTCGTAGGTGGCGGTGGCCAGGTCGGTCAGCACGTCGGCGCGCGGGTTCTCCCGCCGGTCAGACAGGTAGCGGCTGAACTTGTCGTCCAGCCATGCCAGCGGGTCATGGGCCAGCTCTTCGTGGTCCAGCGAGCCGATGCGGGCACCGGGTTGCGGCGCGCCCAGCACCTCCTGGAAGGCCGGCCGGTCGGCCTCGGGCACACCGAGCAGATCGGCGACCACCAGCAGCGCGAACGGCCTCGCATACTCCGAGAGGAACTCGCAGCTGCCGCGCTCGATGAAGTAGTCGAGCTGGCGGTCGGCCAGCTGCCACATGAAGTCCTGGTTCTCCTTGAGCCGCTTCGGGGTCAGCAGCCGGCTCAGTATCGATCGAGCCTTGGTGTGCATCGGCGGGTCCATGGTGACCATGTGCTCGGTCATCGGCATGAGGTGGCGGTGCGCCTCGATCTGCTCGCTGATGTCGTCGCCCTCGGGGGTGAACGGCAGCGGCGGGAAAGGCCCGCCGACCGCGACCAGGTTGGAGAAGGTGTCGGAGTCGCGGTAGATCTCGTTGGCCTCCTCGTGGCCGGTTACCGCGACCACGTCGTACACGCCCAGCGGGGTGACCGGGTTCTGGGCCCGCAGGTAGTCGAAGTACGGGTGGGGATCGGGTACCAGGGACTGATCGGTGAAGAAATCGATCGTCGCGAAGTCAGTCAACGTGGACCTCTCTGCGGAACGGGCTGACAGATGCTGTGCACCTGCTTAGCATGGGCGGGGTTGGGGGGTCAAGGGTTGCGGCGCCACTACGATGGCCGCCGAAGGTGTAAAGGTGACGACCACGATGCGGAGCAAACGGCATGCCCGAATCGGCTAAGGGACAGCGCAGGATTGGCGCCCCGGACGCGAAGAACCGGACCCTGTTGCTCGACGCTGCAGAAGAGCTTCTGCTGACCGACGGCGCCGGCGCGGTCAGCTCCCGTCGCGTCGCCGAGCGGGCGGGCCTCAAGCATCAGCTCGTCCACTATTACTTCCGCACCATGGACGACCTGTTCCTGGCGATTTTCCGCCGGCGTGGCGATCAGGGCTTGGCCGAACAGGCGGCGGTGTTGGCGTCGCCGCAGCCGCTCTGGGCGCTGTGGCGATTCAACACCGATCCGGCATGGACGGCGTTGACCATGCAGTTCATCACCGTGGCCAACGAGCGCGAGGCCTTGCGGGCCGAGATCGCCAATTACGCCGAGCGGCTGCGCGCCGAACAGATCGCTGCGGTGTCCGGGCTGTTTGCCCGGTACGGCGTCGACGACGAGGAGTTCCCGCCAACGGTGCTGATGGTTCTCATGACGAGCGCCTCGCGGATGCTGATCATCGAGCAGGAGGCGCTGGGCATGACCCTCGGCCACCCCGAGACCATCGAGTTCGTCGAGCGCTGGCTGCAACGGCTCGAGGGTGACCCGCCGCCGTACGCGCCGCTCTCGGGCGTCGCGCTGGCCTCGGGACCCGTCGAGCATTAGCGCTGCTTCCTGCCCTGTTGGAGGCGATCGGCGGCCTCCCAATGCTCGTCGGCGACCCACAACCGGGCGAACGCCGCCACCGCCTCGTCCGCCGATGCGCCACCGAGCACCCGTTTGATCTCACCGGCCGACGGGTTGGCCAATGACCGGGCCAAGGCGCGCCATTCGGCGTCGAAGGACTCCCTGGGGACCACCCGATTGACCAGGCCGATGCGTTCGGCCGCCGAAGCGTCCAGCATGGTCCCGGTGCCGGCCAGCAGCAGCGCCTGACTGTGTCCGACCAATTTGCCCAGCCGCTCGGCGCCGCCCCAGGCCGGCATGATCGCCAGGGACACCTGATTGAACGCGATCTTGATGTCGGCGGCGGCGATCCGGATGTCGGCGGCGACCGCCACTTCGGCGCCACCGCCCAGCGCGTGACCGTTCAGTGCCGCGATCACCGGTGCCGGGAACGCGGCGATCCGATCGCACAGGGTGCGCATCCGCCAGGCCATGGCGGCTGCTTCGGCTTCGGTGCGCAGGGCGGCGAGCTGTTTGAGGTCGCCGCCGGAGACGAAGGCACGGTCGCCGCCGCCGGTGATCACCAGGGCCTGTGCCCCAGCGACCTTGTCCAGCGCCCGGTCGAGTTGCTCCATGGTCTCGGGGGCGATGGCGTTGCGGGCCTGGGGCCGGTCGATGGTGATGACGGCCAGGCCGTCATCGAGTTGTACGTCCAGCTCGTCCGGGTCGTGACCCATGGCTCTCCGCTCAAGATATTGGCATTCTCAAAAACGGAGAATAGCATCACGGGCAAGATGCGAAAGATTCCTGCCGACCTGGTTCGGCGTTACGAAGAGCAGGGATGGTGGACCCGCGAAACCCTTGGTGACCTGCTCGCCACCGGGTTGGCGGCCAGCTCCGAGGCAGGGTTCGAGGTGCACTCGGCGGTTCGGCCGTGGCGGGGGAGTTTTGCCGATGTGGAGCTGGTTGCCCGCCGACTGGCGGCCGGCCTGCGAGCTCGCGGCGTCGGTCCCGGTGACGTGGTGGCCCTGCAGCTGCCCAACTGGATGGAGGCCGCCGCGGCGTTCTGGGCGGCGGCGTTTCTGGGCGCGGTCGTGGTGCCGGTCGTGCACTTCTACGGTCCACGGGAACTGGGCTTCATCTTGTCCGCCAGCCGGCCGCGGGTGTTCATCACCGCCGAGCGGTTCGGGCGGATGAGTTTCCGCCCCGAGTTGTGCGCTGACATCCCGATCATCGGGGTGGTGGGTCAGAACTTCGAAGACCTACTCGCCGACGAACCGATGGCGGGAACCCTGAACGCCGACCCCGGGGCGCCCGCGTTGATCGCATTCACCTCCGGGACCACCCGCGAACCCAAGGGGGTGATCCACAGTCATCAGACCCTGTGCTGCGAGACGCGCCAGTTGCTGGCCAATTACCCCAAGGACCGCGGACGGCAGCTCACCGCCACCCCGGTCGGACACTTCATCGGCATGGTCGGGGCGTTTCTCATCCCGGTGTTGGAGGGGGCGCCGATCGATCTCGCCGACGTCTGGGATCCCGCCAAGGTGCTGGCGCTGATGGCAGAACAGGGGGTGTCGATCGGCGGTGGACCGCCGTACTTCGTCACCAGCCTGCTTGACCACCCGGATTTCACCGACGCCCACCTACAGCACATTCGCCACGTCGGCCTGGGTGGGTCGACGGTGCCGGGAGCCGTCACCCGACGGCTCGCCGACCTGGGCATCTTCGTCTTCCGCTCCTACGGCAGCACCGAGCACCCGTCGATCACCGGGTCCCGCCCGAGTGCTCCCGAGGACAAGCGGCTGTTCACCGACGGCGATGCCCGGCCCGGCGTGGAGGTGCGGTTGGCCCCGGACGGCGAAATCCTGAGCCGCGGACCCGACCTGTGCCTGGGCTACACCGACGATGCGCTGACCGCGGCGGCCTTCGACGCCGACGGGTGGTACCACACCGGCGATATCGGGGTGCTCGACGCCGACGGGTATCTGACCATCACCGACCGCAAGGCAGACGTGATCATCCGCGGCGGCGAGAACATCAGCGCGGTAGAGGTCGAGGACGTCCTGCTGGCGATGCCGGCGGTGGCCGAAGCGGTCGTGGTCGCGGCGCCGGATGCCCGGCTGGGGGAGCGGGCGGTCGCGGTGCTGCGCCTCAAGGCGGGGTGTGAGCTGCCCGCCATGTCGCAGGTGCGGGAGCACTTCGAGCGGCTGGGCGTCGCGCGGCAGAAGTGGCCCGAGGAATTGCAGGAGGTCGAGGACTTCCCGCGCACCGCCAGCGGCAAGGTGCAGAAATACCTGGTCCGCAAGCAGCTCGCCGAGAGTGTTGCAACGACACCCCTATGAGAATAAGATTCTCATGAACCGAAAAGGAGCATTTCATGGGCCAACTGTCACATCGCGTGGACGTCCCGTTCCCCTTGTTCGATGCGGATAACCACCTCTACGAGCCGCCCGAAGCGCTGACCAAGTACCTGCCCAAGGAGTACAAGGACGTCGTCCAGTACGTCGAGGTCAACGGGCGCACCAAGATCGCCATCCGCGGCCAGATCAGCAACTACATCCCTAACCCCACCTTCTCGGTGGTCGCCAAGCCCGGCGCCTGGGAGGAGTACTTCAAGTACGGCAACCCCGACGGCAAGAGCAAGCGCGAACTGTTCGGCGAGCCGATGAAGTCCATCCCGGCGTTCTTCGAGCCCGCCCCGCGACTGGAGCTGATGAACGAACTGGGTATCGATCGCTCGCTGATGTTCCCGACGCTGGCCAGCCTCATCGAGGAACGGCTGCGCGACGACCCGGTCACCATCCACGTCATCATCCACGCGCTGAACCAGTGGCTGGACGAGGTCTGGGGCTTCAACTACCAGAACCGCATCTTCACCACGCCGGTCATCACCCTTCCGATCGTCGAGAAGGCGATTGAGGAACTGGAGTGGGTGGTCAAGCGCGGCGCTCGGGCGATTCTGATCCGCCCGGCACCGGTGCCCGGCTTCCGCGGCCCGCGGTCGTTCGCGCTGCCCGAATTCGACCCGTTCTGGGAGAAGTGCGTCGAATACGACGTCTTCATCGGGATGCACTCGTCGGACAGTGGCTATTCCCGCTACACCTCCGAGTGGGACGGTGCGGTGGAAGAGATGTTGCCGTTCCAGACCAACGCCATGGGCATCCTCAACGAGTGGCGTCCGATCCAGGATGCGGTGGCCTCGTGGGTGATTCACGGTGCGTTGTTCCGTCACCCGAAGCTGAAGGTCGGCATCGTGGAAGCCGGTTCCAAGTGGATGTTCCCGCTGTTGGACTCCATGGCCGAGGTCTACCGGAAGGCGCCCGAGGCGTTCCTCGGAAACCCGATGGAAGAGATCAAGAACCGGATCTACGTCAGCCCGTTCTACGAGGAGGGCATCGACGACCTGATCAACCTGGTCGGCGTGGACCAGGTGCTCTACGGTTCGGACTGGCCGCACCCAGAGGGGCTGGCCGAGCCGACCCACTACATCACCGCGCTGTCGCATCTGCCCATCGAGGACCAGGCCAAGATCATGGGCGGCAATCTCGGTCGGCTCGTCACCGTCTAGGGGTGCCACGCTGGGAGACCATCCCCGAGATGGTCCTAAGTGTCGGCGATCGCTTCGGGGATGCCGAGGCGATCGCCGACGGCCCGGTACGGTTGAGCTTCGCTGAGCTGGCCGATCGGGTCCGTTGCGCGGCAGGAGCGTTCGCGGCAGCGGGTGTCGCCAAGGGCGATCGGGTGGCGATCTGGGCGCCGAACTCGGCGGACTGGATCATCGCCGCATTCGGGCTGCTGACCGCCGGCGGTGTCTTGGTTCCGGTCAACACGCGGTTCAAGCCGAGTGAAGCCGAGGACATCATCCGCCGCAGTGGCGCCAAGCTAGTCCTGGTGGAGAAGGGCTTTCTGGGGCTGGATTTCAGTGCCGCGCCCGGTGTTCCGGTGATCGACCTGAGATCGGATTTCTTGAGCAGCGGTTCGCCACTACAGCGCGGCGGCGCGGGCAACGACATCGCCGACATCATCTTCACCTCGGGTACCACCGGCCGGCCCAAAGGCGTGATGATGACCCACCAACAGAACCTGCGGCTCTACGCCGAATGGTGCGATCTGGCCGACCTGCGCGAGGGCGACCGGTACCTGATGGTCAACCCCTACTTCCACACGTTCGGCTACAAGGCGGGCTGTATCGCCGCGTGCATCCGGGGCGCCGCCATGGTGCCGGTGCGGGTCTTCGACGTCGACACCGTGGCCGAACTCATTGAATCCGAGCGCATCACGATGCTTCCGGGCCCCCCGACGCTCTATCAGTCACTGCTGGACGCGCGTGGGACTCGCGACCTGTCGTCGCTACGGGCCGCGGTCACCGGTGCCGCGGACATTCCGGTCGATCTGATCCGCCGGATCCGCAACGAGCTGCCGTTCCGGTCCATCATGACCGGCTACGGGCTCACCGAAGCCGGGACGGTGACGGCCTCCCGACGCGGCGACTCGTTCGAGGACATCGCGACCACGGCCGGACGGGCCTGCGAAGACATCGAGTTGCGCATCGCCGATGACGGTGAAGTCCTGGTACGCGGCTACAACGTGATGGTCGGCTACCTCGACGACCCGGACGCGACCGCCGAGGCGATCGACGCGCAAGGCTGGTTGCACACCGGGGACGTCGGCACGCTGGATGCCGCCGGCCGATTGCGCATTGTCGGCCGCAAGAAGGACATGTTCATCGTCGGCGGCTTCAACGCCTATCCCGCCGAGATCGAGGGCTTCCTGCTGGAGCATCCGGGGATCTCGCAGGTTGCGGTGATCGGCGTACCCGATGCGCGAATGGGCCAGGTGGGCAAGGCGTTTGTGGTGAGAAGTGCCGCGGACCCGCCGCTCTCCGAGACGGACCTGATTGCCTGGAGCCGCGACCGAATGGCCGGGTTCAAGGTGCCGCGCTCGGTGTGTTTCGTCGATGCGCTGCCGCTGAATGCCACCGGCAAGGTGGACAAAGCGCAGCTGGAGGCAAAGGCCCTCGAGACCGGGGCCTGACGCGCTGTGTACGTCTGCTTGTGCGCCGGGGTGACCAGTCAGCAGGTCATCGACGCGGCCCGGGCCGGTGCCACCGCCACCAAGCAGGTCGGTGAGTGCACCGGGGCCGGGACGGTGTGTGGACGCTGTCGAAACAACATCCGCGCCCTGATCTCGACGACCCTGCAGGAATCCAAAACGCTGACTTAAGTCATCTGATATGCGCGGCCGCCGGGAGGCGATACTGTCGTACGGCGAATGGTGCAGAGTCGGTGGACAGAGGGATCAAGGCATGGCCGTGGCGGACAAGCCGGCGAAGGTGACGGCACGCGAGGCGCGGCGCCTGCAGACGCGCGAGCGGCTGCTGGGTGCGGCGACTGCCGAATTCAAGCGGACCGGGATGGCCCAGGCCGACGTCGGCGCCATCGTGGCCGCCGCCGGCGTCGCGCACGGCACATTCTTCTTTCACTTCCCCACCAAAGAACACGTGCTGCTGGAGTTGGAGCGCCGGGAGGAAGAGCGAATCACCAAGCAGTTCGAGAAGTTCCTTGGTGAGCACCAAGGGCTTTCGGACATCTTGGGTGAGTCCGCGCGCCTGATCATCGATCTGGAGCGACGCCTGGGCGATCCGCTGTTCACCGAATTCCTGGCGCTGCACTTCTCGCCGACCCGGCCCCCCGCCGAGAACGGCGAGCATCACCCGCTGATTGTGCTGATCGCCGGGCGCATCGAACTGGCGCGGGAGCGCGGCGAGATCGACAACGACGTCGTGGCGATGAACAGCGCGGTGTTCTTCCTGCTCGGCCTCTACGCCCTGCTCATCACCACCCATGACTGGCCGACTCGTCCGGAATTGGTCGCCGACTACGTGACCAGGACCTTGCGTGGCCTGGGGGCTGCGCACTGAACTCGCCAAAAGTCATTGACTTAAGTCAGTAATTTCCCTACCGTCGTAGGCGTTCCTCAAACGGCGAGGGGGCGGCCATTGCCTACTGCACCGCAGCAACTGCGCGACGGGCTCGGGCTCGATGAGCACCTGGAGCTGTCACGGGCCGCCCAGCGCCGAGCAGACCGGTGGATGATCTGTGGCGGCATGCTGATCGGTACGGCGGCATGCGGTGTCTTCGGTCTTCCGCTGTTTCTGCGGGGAATCTGGTTGCAGCGCAATGCCCAGCGCGACGGACTGACCGTGCGGCCCATGCTGGTGACGCTGCTGGGCTACCTGGTGATCATCGACGCCGCGATCAACGCCGTGGGCTGGGCGCTGGACGTGGTGGCAAACCACACCCTGCTGGCCCGGGTGTTGCTCAACGGCTGGGGCGCGATGTTCGACGGCGGCTACTTCTGGCACTACAACGAGTTGTGGATCGGCGGGGCGGCCGGCCCGGGTGAGAAGGGCTGGGAGGTCGGCCTGATCTTCACTGTGTTCACCATGCGGATCGCGGCGGCGATCGGGTTTCTGCAGATGAAGCGGTGGGGTTATCAGTGGATGGTGGTGACCTGCTGGATGGGCGTGCTCATCTGGATCGGCTACGTGTTCAACATGACCATGTACGCCGATGTGCGTTACGCCGGTGTGGTGTTCCCGGTGATCGGCTGGTGGCTCTACGACATCTTCTACATCGCACCATTTTTGGCGATCCCGTACCTGCACACCGTCAACCGGGAGATCTTCTCCGACTGACCAACGATAGGAAACTGTGATGACCTGGCTTTGGGAGATTCTGCGCTACGTCGCCGCATGGGGCGGAACGTGTTTGATCATCGCATTCTGGTACTGGATGTTCTCCAGCATCGGAACTTTCTGACCGAGGCGGACATGGAGCCCCTGGCGCTGGAGACCAGCTGCGCGCTGACGGCAGTCGCATTGAGCGACCGACGCCGCGACGGTGCGCGGTTGATGACCGGCGCCCGAAGAAGTTTCAGCCTGAATCCGAATCTGTCCACCGTCTACGTTCCTCACCCCCCTGGCCCCTTTGAGCCCGGCTGGACCAGACGGACACTGACCTGCGGGGTGGCGCTGCAATGCTCACCCTCCAAGGAGCGAATCGCGCAGTACCGGTTGGCCGACTTTTCGCCGCGTGAGCTTCTGGCCCTGACGTTCGTCGAGTCGCAGGTGGCCCTCGGTTGGGTGGCTGGGCGGTGGCCGGGCCTGGTGGCCGAGCTACAGCGGGTGCTGCCGGACCTCGAACCCGCCGATCCCGAGATGACGGCCGCTGAGATGTTCGATCGAGCGACCGGGTTGGCGCGCACCCGGCAACCGCTGGCCGGGCATCCACTGACCGGAACGCTGCCGGCGGCTTGGACCGAGCCGGGGCGCCTGGCCTCCTCGGTGCGCCGCCTTGGCCGCATGCCGTGGTCGAGCAACCAAAAGCGGCGCCCCCGCCCCTATTCGGTACCGGTGGGTGGTGACGGGGGCGTTCGCAACACCACCATGCCGCCGCCGAGCCGGCCCGAAGACGATGATCGCTTTCTCGGTCGTGACCGGCGAGCGGGCATCCCGTACCCGGAGTGGAACATGCACGCCGGCAGCTTGTTGTCCGACCACGTCGCGGTAGTGGAACGCGATCGGCGAACACCATCGGGCGAGCCCTCACCGGCTGCGATCGAGCTGCGTAAGTGGTTCGAACAACACACCGTGCGCGCCATGACCAATCGGCTCGCCGAGGGATCCGATCTCGACGTCGACGCCTACGTCAGTCACCGTCTCGACGTGCTGGCCGGGGAGGCGGGGGAGCCGCGGATCTTCCGGGACTTGCTGCCGGCAGGCCGGGACGTGACCACGGCGGTGCTGCTCGATGCGAGCTCGTCGCTGGGGGTGCATGGCGGCCGACTGTTCAGCCTGGAGTTGGCCTGCGCGGACGCGCTCTCGGCAGCGATGACGAGCGCGCGTCAGCGCCACGGGATCTTCGCGTTCACCGGCAACACCCGCCACCACGTGGAAGTGCACTGCCTCAAAGACTTCGGCGACCGCAAGTTCGTCGCACCGAGCGGCCTGGGACTGCGCGCCGGCGGCTACACCCGGCTGGGTGCACCGCTGCGACATCTGACCAGCCGGCTGCTGGCGCAGCCTTCCGAGCGGCGTCTGCTCATCATGATCGGTGATGGACTGATGTCCGACGAGGGATACGAAGGCCGATACGCCTGGGCCGATGTCGCGCACGCCGTCGAAGAAGCCGACCACGCGGGCGTGTGCGTGTACTACGTCGGCGTCGGGCCGGTGCGCGTCGATCCACTCCCCGAGGTGTTCGGACCGCGTCGTTCCCAACGGATTCGGCGGGTCTCGGAACTACCGCGCGTCCTGGCCCACGTTCACCGCGAACTGA
Organism: Mycolicibacter virginiensis; assembly: GCF_022374935.2. Classification (NCBI taxonomy): domain Bacteria; kingdom Bacillati; phylum Actinomycetota; class Actinomycetes; order Mycobacteriales; family Mycobacteriaceae; genus Mycobacterium; species Mycobacterium virginiense. The sequence goes on along the minus strand of NZ_CP092430.2, from coordinate 3,985,986 downwards.
CCGCAGCATGACCGACCACGTGCGAGGAGCCCGATGAGCAGCGATGTCTACTTCGCCAACGGCAACGAAGTGCAGTTGTTCGAAAAGGCGTATCTGCGCCGCATCCCGGTTATGCTCACCGGCCCGACCGGCTGCGGTAAGACCCGGCTCGTCGAGCACATGGGCTTGCTGCTGGGCCGGCCGGTGATCACCATCAGTTGCCATGACGACCTGACCAGTTCGGATCTGGTGGGCCGCTTCCTGGTGGCCGGCGGTGACGTGGTGTGGACCGACGGGCCGCTGACCAAGGCGGTGCGCTCCGGAGCGATCTGCTACCTCGACGAGGTTGTGGAGGCACGGCATGACTCGCTGGCCGTGCTGCACTCGCTGACCGATCACCGTCGCACCCTGTACCTGGATCGCGCCGGTGAAACCATCACGGCGCCAGACGCCTTCATGCTGGTTTGCTCCTACAACCCCGCCTACCGGAGTTCGCTCAAAGAGCTGAAGCCGTCCTTCCGGCAGCGGTTCGCCACGCTGCCGATGCACTACCTGCCGCCGCAGCGTGAGGCACAGGTGATCGTGGCCGAGACCGGTGTCGAAGCGGAGATCGCCAATCGCCTGGTGCAGTGCGCCATTGCCCTGCGCACCGCGGACCAGGCCCTGCACTTCGAACCGCCTTCGACGCGCACCCTGGTCAACGCCGCGCAACTGGTCGCCGCCGGGGCTAGCGAGCCCGAGGCCGCCGAAGCGTGCATCCTGGCGCCGCTGACCACCGACGGCGGAATTCACGACGGCCTACGTGAAGTGGCGGCCAGCGTGCTCACCGAGCGTCCCTAGGAAAGGAAGTCGCAGATATGGACCAGCAAGAACGTAACCGCAAGCGAGCCCTCATCGTGTTTCAGATCTTCATCTACGGCTACCTGGCCATCATGTTCGGTATCCAGCTGTACATGTCGTTCGCACGGGGTTGGTGGCAGCTGTGAGCGGGTCGGGCTCGGCGACAGACTTTGCCGCCCTCGAAGTTCATGAGACGCAATCGCGTGCCGCCCAGCGCCGAGCCGACCGTTGGATGATCGTCGGCGCAGCGTTGATGGGGATGTGGGTACCGGGCTTCGTCGGCTTGCCGATCTTCCTGCGCGGCGTCTGGCTGCAGCGCGAGGCCCAGCGTGCAGGTCTGGCAGTGCGGCCCATGATCGTCACCCTGATCGGCTACCTGGTGCTGATCGACGGCATGCTCAACAGCCTGGGCTGGTCGCTGGACCTGGTGGCCAACCACACCCTGATCAACCGGGTGTTAATGATCGGCTGGGGCCACATGTTCGACGCCGGCTATTTCTGGCACTACAACGAACTGTGGGTCGGGGGTGCCGCTGGGCCGGGTGAGAAATCCATGGTTTTCGGCATGATCCTCACGGTGTTCGCGATGCGCTGCGCCGCCGCGATCGGCTTTCTGCAGATGAAGCGCTGGGGTCACCAGTGGATGATCGTCACCTGCTGGATGGGTGTACTCATCTGGATTCTCTATGTCTTCAACATGACCATGTATGCCGACGTGCGCTATGCCGGGGTGATCTTCCCGGTGATCGGCTGGTGGCTCTACGACATCTTTTACATCACACCGTTCTTGGCGATCCCATATTTGCACACCGTCAACCGGGAAATCTTCTCCGACTGAGCAAGGAGCGCAACCATGGAAACACCTGCCGCCGACGTACTTCCGCCGGGCACCACCGCGTACTACGCGCGAATGCACAAGTGGATCAAGCGCGCCACTTTGGTGTGCCTGGTGGCGCTCGTCATCGAGGGCGCGTTCACCCTGCCGTTCATGGCGGTCTACTACGGGTACCCGACGCTGAGTCTTACCCAGATCTGCAGCGAACTGCTCAAGGTGCGCTACTCCGACGACGACCTCGAATGCAAGTATCCGTATCCGCCGCTCGGTCCTCCGGAGGGCGCCGAGGGCAAGGACACCGCCAAGGACATCTGGGGTATCCAGCCTGTCCCGCAATACCACCGGCTCGGTTTCCGGGAGTTGGTCGACCGGTACGAGAGCCGCCAGGCCAAACAGAATGCCGAACGATCGGTGGGCGGTTGAAGACTTCTGCGGCCATGACCGATGCACACGTAGCGCCGGAACTGCCGTACGTCGCCTACGCCGATCTGCCCATGGCCCGTGACCGCGGTGAGGGTTGGGCGGCGTTGCGTGATCTCGGGCCGGTGCTGGTCGGCGACGGCTGGTACTACCTGACTCGCCGCGAAGATGTTCTCGCCGCACTGCGCAATTGGGAGGTGTTCTCGTCGAGGATTCCCTACGACGACATGATCAGCCCGGTCCCGCTGGTTCCGTTGGGCTTCGATCCCCCCGAGCACACGCGCTATCGGCAGCTGCTGCATCGCTATTTCAGTCCCCAGACCCTGATCGCCGTGCTGCCCTCGTTGCAGGCGCAGGCCGCTGAGATCATCTCCGAGATCGCGCAGCGTGATCGGTGTGAGGTGATGGCGCAGCTGGCCACCCCGTATCCTTCGCAGGTATTCCTGACGCTGTTCGGGCTGCCTCTCGAGGATCGAGATCGCCTCGTCGCCTGGAAGGACGCGATCATCGCCTTGAGTCTTGCCAATGACCCTTCCAGCGTCGATCTGAGCCCTACGGTGGAACTGTACGGATATCTCGCCGAAGCGGTTGCACAACAACGGAAGGATCCGTTCCCCGGCATGCTCTCGGAGCTTCTGCGGGGCGCGGACGCGCTGAGCGACAATGAGGCGATCGGGCTGTCCCTGGTGTTCGTGCTGGCAGGCCTGGACACCGTCACCGCAACTATCGGCGCAACGATGCTCGAACTCGCCCGCCGACCCGAGTTGCGTGCCGGGTTGCGTGACGATGCCGACGGCATCGCGGTCTTCGTCGAGGAGATGATCCGCCTCGAACCTGCGGCACCGGTCGTCGGAAGATCGACCACTCGTCCGGTCACGGTCGCCGGCGTCGAACTTCCGGCGGGCGCCCAGGTGCGCCTCTGCCTCGGTGCGATCAATCGCGACGGGACCGACGAGCGCTCCGGGGATGAGTTGGTCCTCGACGGAAAAGTCCACAAGCACTGGGGATTTGGCGGCGGACCGCATCGCTGCCTCGGCTCCCACCTGGCTCGCATGGAACTCAGACTTATCGTCGCGGAATGGCTGGCCCGTATTCCTGATTTCGAGCTCGCCCCGGGTTTCGTTCCAGAGATCACCTGGCCCTCTGCGACGTGCGCGCTACCCGCGCTGCCATTAAGGATCGGTCCGGCTTCTTGATGCTCGCGCCTGGAACAACGCGGCTACGTCGGCCGGACGCACCTTCAGCGCTGGGTTGCGCGGCAACTCATCGACGATCGCAACCGCAACGGGCACATGATGGCTGGGGAGTGTCTCGCGCACCAGGCTGATGAGCTCTTCGGCGGTCGGTGACGGAAAGCCTTCCCGCAGTTCGACCGCGGCGGCAGGCACCTGGCCAAGACGGGGATCGGGGATGGCGACCACGCAGGCGTCCCGAACCGCCGGATGCGTGATGAGCACGGCACGCACCGTCTCCGGCAGGATCTTGAACCCGCCGCGGTTGATGGCCCCGTCGCCGCGTCCGTGCAGGGTGATGAAACCGTCGGGGTCCACCGACGCGATGTCAGTGGTGCGAATCCAGTCCGGACGCACCACGGCTATCCGGGCTTGCAGCACGCCGCGCTCACCGACCGCGACCTCGTCGCCGCTAGCTGGATCAATGATGCGCACCTGCACGCCGGGCAGTGGCTTGCCGGAGCTGTCCGGTTTCGCCGCACCGTAGCGGCGGTACAGCTCCGGTGTCCAGGCGCAGACGGATCCGGCGAACTCGGTTGCGCCGTATGCCCACAGCAGGGGTATGCCGAAGCGAGTCTCGAACTCTTCACGCAGCTGTGGGTCGAGCGGCCCGGAACCCCCGGGCAAGTACTCCAAAGACGCGAGGTCCTCCTTGGCGACGTCGGCGTCGAGCAGCATCCGCAGGATCGCGGGCTGCACACCGGTCCGCCTGATCCGGTAGGTCTTGACCGCCCGCACCCACGCTTCAACAGTGAACTTCTCCAGCAGTACGACCCGCTTGCGCAGGTACGGACCGACCAGCAGTTGGCAGACCCCGATGCTGCCGAACGGCCAGTACACCAATTCCGGTGGATCATCGGGGAGCGGAGTGCGGCCGACCGTCATGGTCAACACGGTGTGCTGCAACGCCGATGTGTCGACCGGTACGCGCTTCGGCGGTCCGGTGGTACCACTGCTCAGGATGTGCAGGCCGGGCCGCTCCAGTTGCGGCTCGGTGTGGTGATCGTCGAGCTGTCTTCGTCCGGTGAGGGTTTCGACGCCGAGGGGACGATCGGACAGCGCGAGCGCGGCGGATCCGCGGGCGTCGGCAGCCTCGATCGCCACATCGCTCCAGTCCAGCCGGTCTGCCAGGATCGCCGGTAGGCGCAGCGCGGTGATGTCGCGTGCGATCGCCTGCGCGGATTGGTAGGAGTAGATCATCACGATCGGCCGCTCGGCGGCGATGAACCCCAGGATGACGGCGGCGTGGGGTACTCGGTTGCGCACCACCAGTCCAACCGGCTCGCCGGGACCGATTCCGGCCCGCCGCAGGTGATCTTCGACAGCAGCGATGTATCCGGTGACGTCGTCGCCGGAGTACCAGTGCCGATCGAATTCGATGCACGGTGCCGCCCCGTAGCTGTTCAAACTCGCAGACAGTGCCGCGCTGAACCGTTCCATGACGTGCTCAGTACTGTGTGCAGCCCTGATCCACCGGAATCGCGGCGGCGGTGACCAGGTGCGAGTCGGTGCTGGCCAGCCAGCACACGGTGCCGGCGATGTCCTCCGGTTCGGCTACCCAGGTGGGCAGGAACGGGGTAAGCATCTGCGAAAGCTGCGGATTGGTCTCCATCGCCTGGCCCAGCGCGCTGACCATGTCGCCGGTTCCCATGTCGGTGTTCACCGGGCCGGGGTGCACGCTGTTGACCCGAATTGCGTGCTTGCCCAATTCGGCGGCGAACGCGCGGGCCATTCCGGTGACGGCATGCTTGCTGGCCGTGTAGTGGACCATGAACGGCTGCATCTTGATCCCGGCGGCCGAACTGATCAAGATGATGGAACCGCCGCGCATCCCGGCGATGATGTGCGGGGCGCCGGCCATCACGGTGTTCCAGGTGCCGGTCACGTTGATGTCTATGACATCGCGAAAGTTCTCCGGGGAGATGGCATCCCAGGCCTGCGGGGCAGCAACACCGGCGTTGGCGACGATGATGTCGAGGCGCCCGAGTTTGGCGACCCCGTCGGTGACCGCCTCACGCAAGCCGTCGTAGTCGCGGGTGTCGACGATCGTGGACACGATACTTTGGCCGGTGGCCTCGACCAGTCGGACGGTTTCGGCCAGATCCTCGGGACTTGCCGGGTTGTATGGCACGCAGTCGGGCAGTTTCCCGGCCACGTCCACGGCGATGATGTCTGCGCCCTCGCTCGCCATCCGCACCGCGTGGGCACGTCCCTGTCCCCGTGCTGCTCCGGTGACGAATGCCACCTTGCCAGCCAGTCGGCCTGTCATATCCGTTCCCTCCGTTGTTGGTTCACGCCTGTATCGGCGGGATATCCCGCGGTCAACATGTCTCGTACGTGCCGTTTGTCCACTTTGCCGGTCGGCCCGTGCGGAATGGCATCGGGCCCGGAGACCACCAGCCATACCGCCGGCACTTTGAACGAGCTCAACAGATCGCGGCATCGGCTGCGCAGTGCGTCGATGGTCAGCCCGTCGCCGGCCACCATCGCTCCCACCCGGTTGCGTTCCCCGTCGGGCACGTTGGTGACGACCGCGGCCGCAACACCGGCGATGCTGCGCAGGGCCTTCTCGACTTCGCTGGGATAGACCGTGGCGCCGCTGACCTTGAACATTTCATCGGCTCTGCCGTGGTAGAACAGGAATCCATCGCGATCGAGGCGGCCCAGGTCGCCCGTGGGGTAGAAGCCGTCGACGGTAAAGACATCCTCGCGGGTGCGTCCGCAGATGCCGCGCAGCGTGTGCGGCCCACGCAGCTGGATCATCCCGACGGTGTCGGGTGGCACCGCAGCGCCGGTATCGGCGTCGACGATCCGAACCTCCATACCGGCAAAGGGTTTACCGCAGCTTCCCCACGCCGAAGGCGGCAGGTCGGTGTCGGCGGCATAGCCACAGTACGGCCCGAACGCTTCGGTCATTCCGAACAGATTGGCGCGTGCCCCGTGCTCGGCGCGCAATCCCGGCGGCAGCAGCGCCTCCAGGCTGCCGGGCCGCAGCGCCGACAGGTCGGTGGCCCCGGCGTGGCGGGCCAGTGCTTCGGCCTGGTCCGGCCAGCCGCGGAACAACGTGACCCGCTCGGATTCCAACAGGCGCAAAGTGGTCTCGGGGGTCGGGCTCCCTTCGGTGATCAAGGTCGCCCCGGCCAGCAGCGCCGAGAGCACCCCGCCACCGAAGCCACCGACCCAGAAGAAGGGCATTGGCAGATACAGCCGGGTATCGACGTCGATGCAGCGGGCCGCCAGGCCGGAGGCGACCGCGCCCAGCGCGCTGCCGTGCGAATGCAGCACCCCCTTGGGTGGGCCGCTGCTGCCGGAGGTGAACATGATCAGCATCAGATCGGCGGGAGTCACGGTCGCGGTCAGGGCGTCGACGATTCGAGTGGGTCCGGCTTCGGCGACCGCGTCGGCCAACTGGTCTGCTGTCCAGATACGTTGCAGTGACGCAAGATCCTCGGGAAGGCCATCGAGGTAACGGCGGCCGCGAAACTCCTGGACGCTGATCAGGAACTGCACCGAAGCAACACGCAGCTGCGCGGCCAGTTCCGGCGGTGTCAGCAGCGTGCTCAGGGGCACCAGCACCGCCCCGATCCGGGTCACAGCGACCGCGATGCGCACCCAGTCGACACCGTTGGGCATGATCAGCCCCACCCGGCTGCCCTTGCCGATACCAGCCTGCACGAACACCGCGGCCAGCTCACGTGATGACACCTCGAGGTCTAAGTAGCTGAGCCGGTTGTTCGGGTCGATCACCGCCGGCTTGGCTGGATCGGCGGAGGCGCGCGAACGCACCACGGTGTCGACGGTCAGGGCCTCAGACATCGAGCACCTCCGCCAGCCGCCGCAGGTCGACTTTCCCACTGGACAGCAGCGGGATCTGGGCGGCGCGGACGTAGGCGATCCTGCGCGGGATCTTGTAGGCGGACAGCTCGGTGGCAAGCTGCGCGCGTAACTGTCCCTCGTCGATATCGGTGTCGCCGGCCACGATGACCGCGGCCACCAACTGACCCCGCTGCGGGTCGGGCACCGCGAACACATGCGCGACCGATCCGCCGGTGACCTTGGCGATGGCTCGCTCCACCTCGGCGGCAGAGACATTGGCTCCTGCCGTCTTGATCACCCGGTCTTGTCGACCCAGGTAGTAGAAAAAGCCGTCGGCGTCGGTGCGGACCAGATCGCCGGTGTGAAACCAGCCGTCAACGTCGAAACATTCCTCCCGGCTGCGCTTGTGGTAGCGCTGCATCAGGTAGGGGCCGCGTACCCACAGTTCGCCGGACTCGACGCGGCATTCGAAACCGGGGGCCGGTATGCCGAAGCTTCCGCGCCGGTGTTCGGGCTGGTCGGTCTCGTCGCCGCTGAGCAGTACGACGCCGCCGGTCTCGGTCAGCCCGAGCATGTTGTGCCGCAGCTCGGGATCGGCAGGGCGGGCGCCGGGCGCCATGATCGGGTAGAGGTTGCCGCGGCGCAGGGTGGACACATCGCGTCCGGCGAAGCTCGGGTGCTGCGCCAGGGCTGCGATGCCGGCGACGTAACCATTGGTCAGCGTGGGCTTCTCGGCTTCGAGCAGGTCCAGCGTGGCAGCGGGGTCGGTGGCATTGGAGCACAGCAGTGTCGATCCGGCCACCATCGTGGCCAGCAGCGCGAATGCGAACCCGCCGATCCAGAAGAACGGCGAGTTGCAGAACAGGGTGTCTTCGGCGGTGAGTTGCCGGATCGCGTTGAGATTGCGTTGGTGTCCGATCAGGCTGGCGTGGCTGTGCACCGCGGCCTTGGGTGTGCCGCTGGAGCCGGAGGTGTAGATGATCGCCAGTGAGTCGCCGCCGTCGACATCATCTTCCATGGCTTCGAGGGTGTCCTGGTCGTCCGGTGGTCCCCAGTGTTCGGCGCCGAACAGGACATGGCGCAGCTGCGGCGCGTGGACGCTGAACAGCGTTGCTGCGCTATCGATATCGACGTCGCCGAGGACTTCGGTCAACCGCGCCCGGTAGTCGTGCGATCGGTAGGATTCGGCGGCCAGCAGGATCCGCACGTCGCTGTGCGCCAGCTGGTCGCGCAGCTCGGGAGCAGTTGACAGGGTGGGGAATGGGACCACCACCGCGCCGATCCGGCCCGCGGCGAGCATTCCGACCACGAAGGCTGGGCCGTTGGGATACAACAGCCCGATGTGGCTGCCTTTGCCGGCGCCCAGCGCAACGAGTCGGCGGGCCAATGCCGCGGAGCGCTGCTCGGCGTCGGCGTAGCTGATCCGTTCGGTGTCGCAGATCAGCAGCGGGTGGGCTCCGCGGGTCCGCGCTTGGGTGCGCAGGATCTGCGGCAGGGTCTCAGCGGGCATGCTTGCTCGACATGCCGATCAGGTCCCGAACCGCGCCCAGGTCGGCCTTGCCCGACGGCGTGCGTGGTATGACGTCGACGATCGCGATCTCGGTGGGAATCTCATAGCCGGCCAGCCGGCCGCGCAGAAATTCGGTCAGCGTCCCGGCGTCGGCGAAGGCTCCAGAACGCAGCTCGACCGCCGCCACCGGCGTCTGTCCCAGGCGCTCGTCGGCACGGCCCACCACGGCGGCGCCTTTGACCGCCGGGTGTGCTTCCAGCGCGACCCGCACATCGTCGGGCAAAACCTTGAATCCGCCGCGGATGATGGCCTGATCCGCCCGGCCCAGGATCCACAGGAAGCCGTCGGCGTCGATACGGGCCAGATCGGTGGTGCGCATCCAGTTCGCAGCGGGCCCCAGCTGGCCGGGCTTGACCTCGAGCAGCCCGGGCTGATCGGCGCCGAGCGGTGCGCCGTCGTCGTCAACGACGCGCAGTTGCGCGCCGAGGCTCGCCCGCCCGACACTGCCGCGTTTGTCCTGCCAGTACTGCTGATAGTCGGCCAGGGTCCAGCCGGCCACGCCGCCGCCGAATTCGGTTGCGGCGTAGGAGGTGAGTACCGGGATGCCGAACTTGGCGGTGAACGCGTCGGCGTCGTCGGCGGACAGCGGGGCAGTCCCCGAGGTGACCGCACGGATGCCGGCCAGATCCTCGCGGCTCAGGTCGGAATGCAGTACTGCGCGCAACGCGGCCGGCACCAACGAGACCGCGCGCGGTCGGCAGGTTCGTACCGCTTCGGCCCAGCGCTGCAGCTCGAATCGCTCCAGCAGCACGAAGGGGCGTGCCTCGGCGATGCACTGCAACACGCGGTACACGCCTCCGATGTGCACCAGCGGCGCGTTGACGATCGCGATGCCGCGGCGCACCTCGGCCGGTGTGGGGAGATGCTTGGGGTCGGGGCCGATCACGCTGTGCGCCAGCATGTCGTAACGCAGGTCGACGCGTTTGGGTGGTCCGGTGGTTCCGCTGGTCAGCATCCACACCGCCACGCCGGGGCGTCCGGGATCGGGCTTGGGCTCGCTGGCCACGGTGATGTGCGGGCCTGCGGTGAGATCGGAGATCGTCACGACCTTGGTGTGCGGTGTCGCGGTGACCAGGGCGGCCAGATCGTCGGCGTGCCCGATGATCACCGGCAGTTCCAGCGCGGCGATCTCGGTGCGGGTGCGGTCGTCGCCGCGCGACGGATTGATCACTACCACACAGCCCCCGGCGAGCAAGACGCCGAGCAAGGCGGCTACCTGCGGGGGGCGGTTGCGCAGCACGATCCCGACCCGCCCACCGGACGGCGTCAGGTCCGCGATGCGCTGCGCCAGGGCTCCGAGTTGCGACCACGACGACCACCGGCCGTCGTACTGCAATGCCGGTGCCTCTGGCGCCAGATCGAGCACCTCGGCGATGCGCCGGCTCAGCGGATGCGCCATCAGCGGATCCGCGGCGGTGCGGCGGGGAGCGGCGTTTGCGCGTCGAGTTCGGCCTTGCCCAGCGGGTTGCCCAGCCTGGTGTAGATCAGGCCCTGGTCCAGCGCGGCACGGTAGGGCTTGTCCAGGGATTCCCAGATCGCCTTCACCGTGCCCTGGGTGGCCGACGGCGGCTTGGCCGCAATCGTGGCGGCGATCTCGTGCGCTCGCGTCCAGAGGTGTTCGCGCGACACGATTTCGGTCACCAGGCCGATGCGCAACGCGGTGTCGGCACTGACCCGCTCATCGTTGCCCATCAGGGCGATCCGCAGGGTTTCGCCCAACCCGATTCGGCGCATCAGCCCGATCGGCTCGAGTGCGCAGACCAGTCCGGCGGAGACGTGGGAGTCGAAGAACGTGGCGTCGTCCGAGCAGATCACCACGTCGGCCTCGTTGAGGAAGTAGAACGCACCCGCGGTGCACATGCCCTGCACGGCACAGATGACCGGTTTGAACATCTTCTGCCACTTGGGGCTCAGCAATTCGCCGGGATCTTCGTGGTTCCAGACGTTGTCGGGTTGGCCGTAGGAGGACTTGATGTCCAGTCCGGCGCTGAATGCCCGGTCGCCGGCGGCGCGCAGCACGACGGCGTTGACCTCAGTATCGAGTTTGACGATCCGCCATGCTGCGGCCATCTCCTCGCACATGGTGCGGTCGAACGCGTTGAGGCGTTCCGGCCGATTCAACGTGATGGTCGCGACGCGTGCGGTGCGGTCGAAGTCGAGCAGGACCGTGGTGAATTCGCCGCTCATCGGCACTGCCATTCCGGTGCGCGCTTCTCGACGAAGGCCCGCGGCCCCTCCAGGGAGTCCTGGGTGTGCAGGTTGCGTTCCCGGAACGACTCCGCGAGCATCTCCGCCTCGTGCAGCGGCAGATCCAGGCCCTTGAGGATCGCCAGCCGCGTTCCGCGTACCGCCAGCGGAGCGTTCGAGTTCAAGATGTCGGCGATCTCGTGGGCGCGGGCCAGCAGCCGGTCGTGCTCCACGACCTCGCTGATCATGCCGAGGTCGTAGGCGCGTTGGGCGTCCATGCGCTCGTGCTTGCCCATCATGGCCATCCGGAGCGCGACGGAGCGCGGCAGCACGCGGGCCAACCGCACCACTTCGCGACCGGCGACCAGGCCGATCGAGACGTGCGGGTCGAAGAACGTCGCGCGGTCCGAGGCGATCACGATGTCGCAGGTGGTCACCCAGTCCAGTCCTGCGCCGCAACAGATCCCGTTGATCGCCGCCAGCACCGGTTTGGCCATCGTCCGGAATGGGGGAGTGCCCTCCTGCGGAGCCTCCCACTGCTCGTAGGTCGACAGATAGGGCCGTTCGTTGATCACCTTGCCGTCGCCGGGGATCTCCTTCACGTCGGCGCCGGTGCAGAACGCCCGCCCGGTGCCGGTGACGATGACCACCCACACCGCCTCGTCGCTCTCGGCCTCGGCATAGGCGGTCCGCAGTTCGGTGACCATGTGCGGGCTCAGCGCGTTGAGCGCCTCGGGGCGGTTCAGCGTGATCGTGGCGGTGTGTCCGCGCACGTCGTAGTCGATGGTGTCGAATGTCGGCATTGCCGTCTCTTCCTTGTCAGCGGCCGGTGAAGCCGGGCGGTCGCCGCTGCGCGAACGCGGCTAGGCCTTCTTTGAAATCTCCTGTCCGGCAGCTGAGTTCAAGGTTGAACAGCTCCTGGGTCAGGGCTTGCGGCAACGTCGCGTGCTGTGCGTGATGCAGCGCCTGTTTGGTCAGGCCGATCGCCACCGTGGGTCCCTGCGCCAAGGCGGCCAGCAGCTCTTCGGTGGCCGAGTCCAGGTCCGCCGGTGCCACGGCCTGGTGGATCAGTCCCCAATCCTGCGCGGATGCACCGCTGACCTGTTCGCCCAGCAGCAACATGCGCCTGGCCCGAGCCAGTCCCACCAGCCGTGGCAGCAGCCAGGTCGATCCCGAGTCGGGGCTGAAGCCGCGCGCCACGAACGGTTCCCAGAACACCGCGTCGGTGGCGGCCACCGTGAAGTCGGCGGCCAGCGCCAGGTTGCAGCCCAGGCCCACCGCCCAACCCCGGACGCTGCACACGACCGGCAATTGGATCGTCTGCAGCAGTTCGATCGCCCGGTGCGCGGCGTGCGGTACGCGGCGCACCAGATCGCCGGTGCGGGGTCGTTGGCCGCCGGTATTGGTGGCCACCCAGTCGGCGCCGGCGCAGAAATCATCGCCTGCGCCCCGGATATGGATGGCCCGCAACGTGTCGTCGCTCGCCGCCTCGGTCAGGGCCGTGACCAGTGCATCGGTCATCGACGAGCTCAGGCTGTTCCGGCGATCCGGGCGCGCCAGGGTCAGGCGTAGCAGCGTGCCGTCACGCTGCGCCGTGACTGCGCCATCGGGGGCGGAGCCGGACCCGGATTCGGGGGAGTCGGCCACGGTGGTGTCCACCTTTCAACGCTATATCGTGATAGCTACAGTAGGCTATACGATTAGCGCGATTCGGCGGAGAAAGGCCTATGGCGGACGGTTCGAGGGACTCTGTGGTTGCGGCCGGAGATACCGCCCGTTTCGGCGAGCTGCCGCTGGGGCAGACCGTTGCGGTGGCCGGTGTGATGCGCCGCCTGACCGGGCTGCTGCTCGCCTTGGAGCACCCCCATCCGCTGGTGGACGACATGCTGACGCAGTTCGCCGACTGGGAGCGGCAACTGGCTGCTGTCGCCTCGGTGGAGGCCATGCCCCGCCTGGAATCGGCTGACGGCTCGGACGGTCGGGTCTACCTGGCGCACGCGTTCAACGTCGGATCGTTCAACCCCTGCTTTCCGGAGTACCGGTTCGACCACCTCGATGGCGAGACCGCCTCGGGCACAGTCACCTTCCCGCTGCCCTACGAAGGTCCCCCAGGGTTGGTGCACGGCGGCTTCCTCGGGGTGTTCTTCGACTGCGTGACTCAGCACCAGAGCTGCGCGGCGGGCTCGGCCGGGCGTACCCGATCACTGCTGGTCACTTACCGGCGTCCGACGCCGATCCTCACCGAGCTGGACTTCGACATCGTGCGAACCGAGGTGGAGCGGGGTATCGCTTCCACCGCGCGGCTTCTCCACCGCGGCGAGCTGCTGTGTACCGGCGAGGTCACCACGGCGGCGGCGCCGCCGAACAAATTGAGTGCCATTCGATTCGGCCGCAGACAAGATGAGGGGTCCCACCGATGAGCGCAGCCCAGACCGCCGACGATCGCGTGCTCTTCGATGTCGATCCCGACGGGCGCATCGCGACCATCACGCTGAACAACCCGGGCCGGCGCAATTCCTACGATGCCGCGATGCGCGACGCGGTCGCCCGTTGCCTGGAGCGGGTCGCCGAGGACGACGATCTGGTGGTGGTGCTGCTGCGGGGCGCCGAAGGAGTGTTCAGCACCGGCGCGGACATGAACAACGCCTACGGCTGGTACGGCGAGCGCGGGGAGACCGCGCAGCCGCCGGCCAAGGGCCGGCCCAGCCAACGGCGCCGACTTACCGTGGACCGCAAATCTTTCGGCTTCTACCACAATCTGATGGGCTTCCCGAAGGTCACCGTGGGTGAGATCAGCGGGTATGCGCTCGGCGGCGGTTTCGAGATGGCGCTGATGACCGACATCTCGGTGATCGCGCGTGACACCAAGATCGGCATGCCCGCGACGCGGTTTCTGGGCCCGGCGCTGGGCAGCCTGCACATGTTCTTTCATCGCCTCGGGCCCGTGCTGGCGCGGCGGCTGTTGTTGACCGGAGACATCATCGAGGCCGCTGCGGTCGAACATCTGGGTGTGTTCACCGAGACCTGCGATCCGGCGGCGGTGACCGCGCGGGCCCGGTACTGGGCGTGCAAGGCCGCCAAGATGCCCGCCGACGGAGTCGTCATCGCCAAGGAGGCGTTTCGGCTCGTCGAACAGAGCCAGGCGTATCAGGGTGAAGAGGTGGCCAGCTATCTGTTTCACGCCTATGGCACCAACCTGCAGTTCGCGCCGGGGGAGTTCAACTTCGTCAAGACCCGGGCGCAGCACGGAACCAAGGAGGCGTTCCGGCTGCGTGACGAGCACTTCCACGTCCCGGAGCCGTGAGAATCGGCGTGTGTGAACCAGGCGCGTGTCTTTACAAAAACAGCGAATAATGTAAGGTCGGAAAAATGCCTACACCTGTCATCGTCGGCGCCGTTCGTACGGCCATCGGACGTTCGTTCAAAGGAACTCTGGTCAACACTCCCCCGGAGGCGCTGATCACCACGGTGCTGCCCGAGGTGGTGCGCCGGGCCGGCATCGAGCCGACCGAGATCGACGACATCATCTTCGCTGAATCCCACTACGGTGGCGGCGATCTGGCTCGCTATGCGGCCGCCGCGTGCGGCATGGAGTCGGTGCCCGGCCAGTCGGTCAACCGGCATTGCGCCGGCAGCCTGACCGCGATCGGCAACGCCTCCGCGCAGATCGGTTCCGGGATGGAGCGGGTGCTGATCGCCGGCGGTGTGCAGTCGCTGTCGATGACGCCGCTGACGAACTGGCGCATCCCCGGCCCCGAGCTGAAGTTCGAGGAGCGCTGGATGCCCCCGACTCACCCGGAGACCCCGGATGCGCCCACCCGCGACATGTCGATCACGGTCGGCTGGAACACCGCGCAGGCGGCGGGCATCACCCGCGAGGAGATGGACGCCTGGGCCGCGCGGTCGCATCAGCGGGCGATCGCCGCGATCGACGCCGGCAAATTCGTCGACGAGATCATCCCGCTGAAGGTCGAACTGCCCGACGGGTCGGTGACCGAGTTCAAGGTCGACGAGTTCCCACGCCGCGAAACCACCGCGGAGAAGCTGGCGGCCCTGAAGGTGCTGCACCCCGAGATCGAGGGATTCTCGATCACCGCCGGCAACAGCAGTGGCACCAACGACGCCGCGGCGGCTGTCGCGCTCGTCGACGCGGACTACGCGAGTGATAAGGGCCTTACCGTGATGGGCACCGTCAAAGCCTGGGGCTCGGTCGGTGTCGCACCGCGTGATACCGGGCTCGGCGGCGTCAAGGTGATCGGCAAGGTGCTGGAGCGGGCCGGGCTGTCCGTCGGCGATGTCGCGCTGTGGGAGATCAACGAGGCCTTCGCCTCGGTGCCGATCGCGGCGTGCAAGGAATACGGCATCGACGAAGAGCTGGTGAACTTCTCCGGCAGCGGCTGCAGCCTCGGCCACCCCATCGCCGCATCCGGTGCCCGGATGGTGACCACGCTGCTCTACGAACTCAAGCGACGCGGCGGTGGCATCGGTGTGGCCGCCATGTGCGCCGGTGGCGGCCAGGGCGGCGCGGTGGTGATCGAGGTCTAGCGGCGTTCGCAAGCGCGGCGGAGCCGGGCGCAGCGGGACGCCGCCGTCAGGCTCAGCGGACCTCTAGCGGGTTTTAGGCGACGAAGTCGGCGCGGTGCGACGCCGCGGCGGCTTGGCGTTCTTCTCGATCAGCCGCTCGGCGTGGTCGAGAATGCAGTTGAGCCCGTATTCGAAGTTGGCGTCATCTGCTGCGCCGACCCGATGGCCCTGGCGGGTGGTCTCTGCCAGCAGCGGGGTCACGGCCGGGTCGATGACGAGGGCCTCCTCGAAATCAGACGGCCCCTCGGCATCCGATGCCCGGTTCTTCTCATAGAGCCGCTGCAGCACCACCGACCCGCGGATGTGCACCGAGACTGTCGAATAGGTGTCGAAAGCATCCTGCGGCGACAAGCCGGCCTCCACCAGGCTGGCGATCGCCCGCTCCACTTCCTGGACGCCGAGCTGCGCGGCTCGCGGGCTCAGTGCGGCCCGAATCAGGATGAGATCGCACAAGATCGGGTTGCCCAGAAACGTCGACCGCATGCTGTGTGCGTGATTGCTCAACGTCTGACGCCAGTCCTTGGCCTCCACGTACGGGGTGGCGAATGTGTACTGGCGTAGGGCCCGGGTGGTCATCGCATTGAGGAGGTCGTCCTTCTTGCGGAAGTACCAGTAAATGCTCGTCACGCCGACGCCGAGATGTTTACCGAGCAACGGCATGCTCAGGTTGTCGACGCCGATCTGTTCGGCGAGCTCGAACGCGCCGTCGATGATGTCATCGGGGTTGATCGATCCGCGTTCGCGCCGTTGCCGTTTCTCGGCGACTGGCTGCTTTGCCACTGCGGGTACCTCCAGTTCTGGTCGACACGGCCGGATTCTTCGCTGCTAAACCTAGCCGTCAAACCTACCTGTACCGCTCGCCTGCGCGGGGTAATGAGCTTCTCTTACCGTAAAGCCTATGGTAAGCATTTTGATATACCTTGTCACAACGCCTGAAGGGTGAGCCGTGTCAGAAGCGGTACTGCGCGAGCGTCGCGGACGGATTCTTGTCATCACGATCAATCGGCCGGAGGCGCGCAACGCGGCCAACAAGGCGGTCGCCGAGGGGTTGGCTGCGGCCTGCGACGAACTCGACGACACTCCCGAACTGTCGGTCGGGGTGCTCACCGGAGCCGGCGGCAACTTCTGTGCGGGAATGGATCTCAAGGCATTCGCGGCCGGGGAGTTGGCGTACGTCCCGGGACGGGGGCTCGGCTTCACCGAGCGCCCGCCGCGCAAGCCGCTCATCTCCGCGGTCGAAGGACACGCGGTGGCCGGTGGCACCGAGCTGGTGTTGGCCACCGACCTGGTGGTGGCCGCCAAGGACGCGAAATTCGGTATCCCGGAGGTCAAGCGGGGCCTGGTGGCCGCCGGCGGTGGCCTGTTGCGGTTACCGCACCGCATTCCGTATCAGAAGGCGCTCGAATTGGCTTTGACCGGTGAGAGTTTCACCGCCGAGCAGGGCGCCCAGTGGGGCTTCGTCAACGTGCTCACCGAGCCGGGTGAAGCACTGGACGGGGCCATCGCCCTGGCCGAGCGGATCACCGCTAACGGCCCGCTGGCCGTCGCGGTGACCAAGGAGATCATGGTCAAGTCGGCCGGCTGGAGCCAGGATGAGATCTGGCAGAAGCAGGGCGAACTGATCGCGCCGGTGTTCACCTCCCACGACGCCAAAGAGGGCGCCATCGCGTTCGCTGAGAAGCGCGCCCCGAACTGGACCGGCGCCTGACGCTGGGGCTTAGGCCGTGGAACTGGGTTTGCGCAACGCGCGCGCCGTCGTCGTCGGTGGTGGCCGGGGGATGGGATTGGCGACCGCGCGTTGCCTGGCCGACGACGGCGCACGGGTGGCGGTCATGGCGCGCTCGGCTGCCGACCTGGACCGCGCGTGTGACGACCTGAGGGGACGCGGCAGTCCGGAGGCGATCGGCATAGTCGCCGATGCCTGCGACGAGCAGCGGGTGCGCGAAGCCTTCGCCGAACTCGGGAGGCGCTGGGGCGGCGAGCTCAACATCCTGATCAACGCGGCCGGCCCCGACGTGCAGGGCACCTTCGAAGATCTCACCGATGAGCAGTGGCGCCGGGCGATCGACCAGGGTGCGATGGGGATGGTGCATACCGTGCAGGCGGCGCTGCCGTTGCTGCGCAAGGCGCAGTGGGCCCGAATCGTCAATTTCTCGGCGCAGTCGACGCAGCGCCAAAGCACAGTCCTGGTCGCCTACACCGCGGCCAAGGCGATGGTGAACAGCATCTCGAAGAATCTGGCCCTGCTGCTGGCGCCCGAGGAGATTCTGGTCAACGTGGTCTCGCCCGGAAGCGTCGCCTCCGAGGCGTTGGTCGGCTGGGCCCGGTCGGTCGGTGTGGACGACTCGGACGGGGTGGACCCATACCGGCTGATGGAGGCCATTGCCGAGCATTTCGGCCACTCGTCGCAGCTGCCGCGGGCGGGCCTGCCGGACGAAGTGGGTGCGGTCGCAGCCTTTCTGGCCTCGCGTCGCAACGCCTACATGACCGGCGCCAACGTCAACGTCGACGGCGGCTCGGATTTCACCTGATCAGCAGGCGCGGAATCGGCTCTGACCTGGTGACATAGTCATTCTCGGCCGGGTCGATGCGGGTTGCGGAATGCGCTACCGAAAGGTATACAGTAAAGAACTATTTCAGTCCGATTCCTGCAGGCGGCCGAGGCGAGGAGGTGCGGGGTCGATGACCGCTGCCGACGACGGCACGCTCGTGGCGACCGGCGCTGCTGTGCTCTACGACGTGCGCGACGGCGTCGCGGTGGTCACCTTCAACCGCCCGCAGCGGCTCAACGCCTGGGGGCCTGACATCGCTGCGGGCTTCTACACCGCGATCGATCACGCCGAGGCGGACCCTGCGGTGCGCGCGATCGTGGTGACCGGCAGCGGCCGCGGTTTCTGTGCCGGTGCCGATCTGGGTCCCGCGGCCACTCTTGAGGATCCCGATGCCGACACCTCCGACACCGATGTGGCCCAGCTGGTCGGGGACCGTCCCCCGCATTTCCTGACCCGACTGCGCAAGCCCGTGATCGCGGCGATCAACGGCTCCTGCGTCGGGATCGGTCTGACGCACGCCCTGATGTGCGACGTCCGATTCGCCGCGGCCGGAGCCAAGTTCGCCACCGCGTTCACCCGACGCGGACTGATCGCCGAACACGGAATCACCTGGATTCTTCCGCGCCTGGCGGGCTGGGGCGCGGCGATGGACCTGCTGCTGTCCGGACGCACCTTCCTCGCCGAGGAGGCCCGCGAATTCGGTCTGGTCAACCACGTCGTGGCGCCCGAGCTGCTGCTGGAACGTGCTATGGCATACGCAGCCGACATCGCCGCGAACTGCTCACCGGCATCGCTGGCGGTGATCAAGGCGCAGGCCTACGGCGACGCCCTGGACGACGTCGCGGCGGTGAGCGCGCGCGCCGAAACCCTGATGTACGAATCGCTGGCGCGGCCTGACCTCATCGAGGGCATCACGAGCTTCTTCGAGAAACGCCCCCCGAACTTCCCGCCCCTCACTTAAGAAAGGTTGAGCGCATGACTGCCGCACCTGAACGGCTCCCGTACCTGGCCGTCGACGTCGACAACCACTACTACGAGCCGCTGGATGCCTTCACTCGGCACCTACCCAAGGAGTTCCGCAGCCGCGGTGTCCAGATGGTGCAGGACGGCAATCGCACCCTGGCGGTGTTCGGCGGGGTCGTCAACCACTTCATTCCGAACCCGAACTTCGATCCGATCATCGAACCCGGCTGCCTGGATCTGCTGTTCCGGGGTGAGATCCCCGAAGGCGTCGACCCGGCGTCGTTGATGAAGCTCGACCGGCTCTCCGAGCATCCCGAATACCAGAACCGCGACGCCCGCGTGCAGGTGCTTGACCGGCAGCGGCTGGAGGCGGTGTTCATGCTGCCGACCTTCGCCTGTGGTGTGGAGGAGGGGCTCAAGCACGACATCCCCGCCACCATTGCCTCGGTCCATGCGTTCAACCTGTGGCTCGACGAGGACTGGGGCTTCGACCGTCCCGACGGCCGGGTGATATCCGCACCGATCATCTCGCTGGCCGACCCCGAAAAGGCCGTCGAGGAAGTCGAATTCGTGATCAGTCGCGGAGCCAAGCTGGTGTGTGTGCGCCCGGCTCCGGTGCCCGGCGAGGTTAGGGCCCGGTCCCTCGGTGACCCCGTGCACGACCCGGTGTGGGCGCGCCTTGCCGAGGCGGGCGTCGCAGTCGTCTTCCACCTGTCGGACTCCGGTTACATGGCGATCCCGGCGTTGTGGGGCGGCAGCGGGGTGTTCAAGGGATTCGGTAAGCGCGACCCGCTGGACATGGTGATCATGGACGATCGCGCGATTCACGACACCATCGCCTCCATGATCGTGCACCAGGTGTTCACCCGTCACCCCAAGCTCAAGGTGGTCAGCATCGAGAACGGCTCCTACTTCGTCTACCGGCTGATCAAGCGGTTGAAGAAGTCGGCCAACAACGCGCCGTACCACTACAAGGAAGATCCGATCGAGCAGCTGCGCAACAACGTCTGGATTGCCCCCTACTACGAGGACGATGTGAAGCTGCTGGCCGACACGATCGGCGTCGACAAGATCCTGTTCGGTTCGGACTGGCCGCACGGTGAGGGCCTGGCCGACCCGACCACCTTCACCGCCGACATCCCGCAGTTCCCGGAGTTCAGCGCGGAAGATACCCGAATGGTGATGCGGGACAACGCATTGACTCTGCTGGGTGATCCGAACCGCTGCGCGCCGGGCGTCGCCCACCTGACAGCTTCGGCCTGACGGTGGGCGAATGGACCCTTGGCGCGGTCCTCGACGCGATCGCCGAGGCTGTGCCCGACCGGGCCATGACCATCTGCGGGGACAGGCGTAGCACGTTCGCGCAAGCCGCGGAGCGCACCCGCCGGCTGGCCAACTACCTGGCCGGACGCGGGCTCGGCGCCCAGCGTGAGCGTTCGGAGTTACGCAACTGGGAGTGCGGCCAGGACCGCGTCGCGCTGCTCATGCACAACGATCTGTACCCCGACATGGTGATCGGCTGCCTCAAGGCACGCACGGTCCCGGTCAACGTCAACCACTACTACACCCCGGCCGAGGCCGGTGAGCTACTCGACTATCTGCGTCCTCGAGCGGTGATCTACCACGCCAGCCTGGAGGCGAAATTCGTTGACACGCTCCGCGAATCCGGCGCCGAGCTGTTGATCCGGATCGATGACGGTGCTGCCGCCGCCGGACCCGGGCTCGACGCGGTATCGCTGGACGATGCCCTGGCGCAGGGCGATACCGATCAGGCGGTGACGCCGTCCCCGGACGATCTGTTGATGATCTGCACCGGGGGAACCACCGGCCGCCCGAAGGGCGTGCTGTGGCGACAAAGCGACATCTACGTGTCATCGATGGTCGGTGACGACCACGCCTGCGCGGCGGAGATCCACCAGAAGGTGCAGTACGCCGGTCCGCCCTGGTTCGCGCTGTCGCCGCTGATGCACGCCGCCGGACTGTGGACCGCATTCTCGGCGATCCTGAGCGGCCAGACCGTGATCCTCAACGACACCCGCACCAGATTCGATCCCCGTTCGGTGCTGGAAACCGCCGCGCGGGAGAAGGTCGGATTGATGACCATGGTGGGCGATGCCTACGCCGCGCCACTGGTCGCCGAACTGCGCAGGGGTCCCTATGACCTGTCTTCCTTGCATTCGATCGGAACCGGTGGTGCCGCAACCAATCCGAAGTACCAGGCGGCGCTGCTGGAACTTCTCCCGCAGATCACCTTGATCAACGGGTACGGCTCCTCGGAGACCGGCAATCTGGGCTTCGGGCGCAGCCAGCACGACGCGCGGCGCGACACCTTCGATCTGCGGACCGGGGGATCGGTGGTGTCGCAGGACCGGACCCGGTTTTTGCAGCCCGGTGACGCGGAAGTGGGTTGGGTGGTGCGGACCGGCCGGATCCCGCTCGGATACTTCGACGATGCCGACGCGACACAGCGCACCTTCGGTGAGATAGACGGTCAGCGGATGGTGATCTCCGGCGACCGCGCCAGCATCGAGGAAGACGGCACGCTGCGGCTGTTCGGTCGCGACTCCCTGGTGGTCAACACCGGCGGGGAGAAGGTGTTCGTCGAGGAGGTCGAGGGCGTGCTGCGTGCTCACCCGGCGGTGGCCGACGCGCTGGTGGTGGGTCGACCGAGCGAGCGTTGGGGTGAAGAGCTGGTGGCCCTGGTTGTCCCGCTGGCAGATTCGGGCGTGGTCGAGGAGCAGTTGGACGCACACTGTCGATCGGTGCTGGCGGGCTTCAAGGTGCCCAAGGCGTTCGTCATGGTGGCGCAGGTGCGCCGGCTGGGCAATGGCAAGGCCGACTACCGCTGGGCTAAACAACGGGTGAATGAGGTGGCTACGGCATGACGGGCATGAGCGAGCAGTCACACGTCATCGATTGTCTGGTGAACGTGCACTTCGGCGAGAACGAGCAGCCGTCCTGGATGGTCAGAACGCGCGATGACTATTTCAAGGGCCCCGCGTCGATGTTCGCGCCGGCCGACATGTCGGCACTGCTCGACGAGATGGACACCCACGGCGTGACCAAGGCCGTCTTGATGGACAACCTGGTCAAACCGTCGGTGACCGCCCGAAAGTTCGTGGAAGCCAGGCCAGACCGGTTCGCGCTGGCAATGGGCGGCATGAACCTGCTGCGCCCGGTGCCCGCGCTGCGGGAGTTGAGTGCCGTCGCGGGCGACCTGCCGGTGGTCTACGCCGTTGTGGGGCCCAGCTTCTGGGGCGATGGCCAGTATCCGCCGAGCGACGCGGTCTACTACCCGCTCTACGCCAAGTGCGCCGAGCTGGATCTGCCGCTGTGCGTCAACACCGGAATTCCGGGGCCGCCGATCCCGGGTGAGGTGCAGCACCCGATCCACCTGGACCGGGTCTGTGTGCGGTTCCCCGAACTGCGGCTGTGCATGATCCACGGCGCCGACCCCTGGTGGGACGTCGCGGTTCGCATGCTCATCAAATACCGCAATCTACGGCTGATGACCTCGGCCTGGTCGCCGAAACGACTGCCGGAAACCCTGCTGCACTTCATGCGCACCCGGGGCGCCGGCAAGGTCATCTTCGCCTCGGATTGGCCGGTGCTGCGGATGGACCGGGTGGTGCCCGAGGCGCGCGCGCTGGACCTGCCACCCGACGTGCTCGACAAGTACCTCTACCGCAACGCCGCCGACTTCTTCTTCGCCGAACGCGGCGCCGTACCCGAACAGGAGAGCTGAGATGGATCGTTTCGAACTGCGCAGGTTGGACTACAGCCTGACCGAAGACCACGTCGCATTGCAGTCTGCTTACAAACAGTTCTTCACCACGCACTGCGGCATCGAAACAGTTCGTGCCGCAGAGGAATCCGGCTTCGATAAAAATTTGTGGGAGCGGCTGTGCGCGATGGGCGCCACCACCATGGCATTGCCGGAATCGGTCGGCGGCGACGGCGCCACGCTGGTCGATCTTGCGCTGGTCGCCGAGGAGATCGGTCGCTCGCTGGCGCCGGTTCCCTGGATCGACCAGGTCTGCGCCGCGCGCCTGTTGGGCCGCCTCGGTGGATTGTCGCCGGACGCCGACCACACCTGCGACATCGTGAGCGGGAATCGACTGGTTGCGTTCGACCCGCACCAGGAGGCCACCGCCGGCCCTCGGCTGCTGCCGACCGGTTCGATCGCCGACACGATCATCGTCCGTGATGGCGATGCAGTGATGCGACTTTCCTTCGCCACCCGGCCGGCTCGGGTCGACAACATCGGCCGGTTGCCGATGTCCTGGGTCGACCCGGCCGACGCCGATGCAGCGACCGTGCTGGCCAGCGGACCTCAGGCGCTGGCGGAATATCAGCGGGCACTGGATGAATGGCGACTGCTGACGGCCGCTGCGCTGGTCGGGATGGTGGAGCAGACCATGACCATCGCCGCGGAATTCGCCAAGACCCGCTACACCCTAGGTGTGCCGATCGGCACCCTGCAGGCGATCTCGCACCCGCTGGCGAATATGGCGATCACGGTCGCCTCCGGACGCAACCTGGCCTACCGCGCCGGATGGTTCATGGACAACGAGCCCGATGAGCGTCCGGAGCTGGCGGCCTCGGTCTTCGTGTTCATGGCAGAGGAAGCCGCCAAGGCCGCCACCATGGCGGTGCACATCCAGGGCGGCCTGGGCGTCTCAGCCGAAGCCGCGGCCACCGCGTACCTGGTCCGGGCCCGCGGCTGGCCCCTGGCCGGGGGCGACCCCGGAGCCACCGCCTGCCGCATCGGCAACCTCGTCGCCGCTCGTGAAGCAGCCGCCCGCGAAACCGCCACCCGCGCAGCCGAATAGGACACCCGAAAAACATGGACTTCTCACAACCGCAGCTGACCGACGACGACCTGGCTTTCCGCGAGGAGGTGCGCGCATTCCTGGCCACCCATGTGACCGCGGACGTCAAGCGCCGAGACCGGGAGACCGGGGACAACTTCGACGAGGTCGTTCACCTGGCGTTGGGCGCCGCCGGTTACCTGGAAGCGGAATGGAAAACCGAGGCCGACGGCGGCCTGCCGCGCGTGCGCCGACGTATCTGGGAACTGGAGAAGCGCCGCGCCCACGTGCCCTGGGTCACCTGGGGAACCACCGCGATGGTCGCCCGGTCGGTTGCCTCCTTCGGCTCGCCCGAGCTGTGCGAGGAGATCCTGCCCGGGGTCTTCAGCGGCCACATCCGGCTCTGCCTGGGCTACACCGAGCCCGAGGGCGGCTCCGACGTCGCGACCTGCAAGACCCGCGCGGTGCGCGACGGCGACAGCTGGGTCATTAACGGCTCCAAGATGTTCACCACCGGCGCGCACAACTGCCAGTACGTCTTCCTGATCACCAACACCGACCCAGAAGCGCGGAAACACAAGAGCCTCACCATGTTCCTGGTGCCGTTGAACACTCCGGGCATCGAGATCCAGGGCCTGCGCACCGTCGACGGCGACCGCACCAACATCGTCTACTACAGCGACGTGCGCGTCGACGACAAGTACCGCCTCGGCGAGGTCAACGGCGGCTGGACGGTGCTGCGTGAGCCGCTCAACGTCGAGCACGGCGCGGTGGACGCCAATCCCGATGGATTGCAGGATGTCTCGATCATGATGCACCAGGCGAACTTCATGGCCGTCGCCGTCGACAAGGCGGGCGAGGTGGCCGGGCGGTCGGGGAGCATCGCGGATCGTTCGGTGGCCTACCGGCTCGGGCGCGCCGCGGCGCGGGTCGAGGCGTCGCTGTCGGCGCCGTCCATTTTCGGACGGGTGGCGCTGGCGCAGGCGATGCGCGATGTCTCGCCGGACCTGATGGACCTGCTCGGAAGTGCGTCGGCGCTGCCGATCGACACCGACGGTGCCATCGACGGTGGGGCCTCGGACTACGTCTTCCGGTTCGCTCCACTGGTCGGCATCTACGGCGGGACCCTGGAGGTTTTCCGCAACATGATCGCCCAATACGTGCTGGGCCTCGGCAAGCCGAATTATTCGCCGCCAGTGGTTAAGACGCCGTAGTGGTCATGATTCGGCGGTGGTAGCTCGACGGAGCCTCACCGGCGAAGCGGGTGAACGCCCGGGTGAACGCGGACAGGCTGTCGAAGCCGATAGCCGTCGCGGTCTGCTGGACCCCCTGGTCGGGGGCGGCCAGCAGCGCCATCGCCTGCAGCATTCGGGCGTGTAGCAGGTAAGTGCGCCAGGACATCCCGATCACCGCTTCGAACTGACGGCGCAGGGTGCGCTCGGACACGGCGACGGCGTGGGCGACCTCGGCCGCGGTCACCGACGCCAGGTGTTCCTTGGTGTAGACCATGGCCGCGCCGACGATCGGGTGATCCGAGGTGGGCAGGCTCAGCGGCGCCTCGTGGTCCAGTGCGGCGGAAACCAGGTGCCCCAGGGTGCGGAAGAAGTCGTCGGAGACCACGTCGCCGTCGGCCCTTTCGATGGGCCAGCGCAGCGAATGCAGCATCATCTCCCGGATCAGCGGCGAAACGGTCAGGATGCGGGCCCGGTCACCAGCGTGGGCGACCAGCTCGGGGTCGAACATCACCGCCACGGTGCGCACCTCGGCACGCATGACGGCCTGATGCTCCAGGCCGGCGGGGATCCAGGCCGCCTGCTGCGGTGGCAACAGATAGTGCGCCGCGGCGGTCTCGACTTCGACCACGCCGCCGACGGCGTACTCGATCTGGTGCAAGTCATGGGAATGCCAGCCGGTGACCAACTGCCGTCCCTCGTAGAGGTAGCTGCCGGCCCGCGCGCGGCCGCCACGGCGCAGATCGATGTTGGCCGGTTCTGCAAAATCTATGGCCGAACGCGCGGAGACGGTCACGATTTTCCAGGGTACTAGTAGAGCCATGAACATCGACGACTTGATCCTGGTCAGCATCGACGACCACGTGGTGGAGCCGCCCGACATGTTCCTCAACCATGTCCCGGCCAAGTACAAGGCGGAGGCGCCGATCGTCGTCACCGACGACAAAGGCGTCGACCAGTGGATGTATCAGGGCCGCCCGCAAGGCGTCAGCGGGCTCAATGCCGTGGTGTCGTGGCCGGCCGAGGAGTGGGGGCGCGACCCCGCCGGTTTCGCCGAGATGCGCCCCGGCGTGTACGACGTGCACGAACGGGTGCGCGACATGAGCCGCAACGGCATCCTCGCCTCGATGTGCTTCCCGACCTTCACCGGGTTCTCCGCGCGCCACCTGAACATGACCCGCGAACACGTCACCTTGGTGATGGTGTCGGCCTACAACGACTGGCACATCGACGAGTGGGCCGGTTCCTATCCGGGCCGCTTCATCCCGATCGCGATCCTGCCGACCTGGAACCCCGAGGCGATGTGCGCCGAGATCCGCCGGGTGGCGGCCAAGGGCTGCCGCGCGGTCACCATGCCCGAACTGCCGCACCTGGAGGGCCTGCCCAGCTATCACGACGAGGAGTACTGGGGCCCGGTTTTCCGCACGCTGTCGGAGACCGGTGTGGTGATGTGTCTGCACATCGGCACCGGCTTCGGGGCGATCAGCATGGCCCCCAACGCCCCGATCGACAACCTGATCATCCTGGCCACCCAGATCTCGGCGATGTGCGCCCAGGACCTGTTGTGGGGCCCGGCAATGCGCAACTACCCGGACCTGAAGTTCGCGTTCTCCGAGGGCGGTATCGGCTGGATCCCCTTCTACCTGGACCGCAGCGACCGGCACTACACCAACCAGAAGTGGCTGCGTCGCGACTTCGGTGACAAGCTGCCGTCCGAGGTGTTCCGCGAGCACTCGCTGGCGTGTTACGTCACCGACAAGACGTCGCTGAAGCTGCGCCACGAGATCGGCATCGACATCATCGCCTGGGAATGCGACTATCCGCACTCGGACTGCTTCTGGCCGGACGCCCCCGAGCAGGTGCTCGCCGAACTGGAGGCCGCCGGCGCCGACGACGCCGACATCAACAAGATCACCTGGGAGAACTCCTGTCGGTTCTTCGGCTGGGATCCGTTCGCCCACACCGCGCGCGAGCAGGCGACGGTGGGGGCGCTACGGGCGACGGCCACCGATGTGGACGTGTCGATCCGGCCGCGTGCCGAATGGGCGCGCCGCTACACCGACAAGCAGCTGGCGCAGGCATAGCGCAATGGTTTCCGTTATCACCGGCGGTGCCGGGGGGATGGGGCTGGCCACCGCGAAGATCGTCGGTCGCCAGCAGCCCGTCGTGCTCTGCGATATCCGGCAAGACCGGCTGGAGGCCGCTGCGGATGTGCTGCAGGAACACGACATCGTGACCGTGCACTGCGACGTCACCGATCGCGACGCGGTCGCCTCGCTGTTCGCCACCGCGGCCGGAATCGGGCCCCTCACCTCGGTGATCCACGCCGCCGGAGTCAGCCCGAGCATGGGTGACGCCGACTACGTCATGCGGACCAATGCGATCGGCACTCTCAACGTCAACGAGATCTTCCTTGGTACGGCACCCGGGGGCGCCGCGATCGTCAACGTCGCGTCCATGGCCGCACACCTGCTGCCCGACGAGTTGATTCCCACCGGCCAGTTCCCGCTGGCATTGCACGATTCCGGTGAGTTCACCGATGCCATGGCGGCGGTATGCGACCCGATGCCGCCGGAGGTGCGTTCGGGTTTCGCCTACGCGGTGAGCAAGGCGTTCGTCCGCTGGTACTCCAGCGCGCAGGCCGAGCGGTTCAACGGTCGCGGGCTGCGCATCGTCTCGGTCTCGCCCGGTTCGGTGGACACCGAGATGGGCCGGTTGGAGGAGCGGGCCGGTGCGGGGGCGATGGTTACCGACGCCGCGGTCCCGCGCTGGGGAACGCCTGAGGAGATGGCTGAACTGCTGGCGTTCTGCGTCAGCAACCAGGCGGGTTATCTCACCGGAACCGACATTCTCAACGACGGCGGGGTGGTGGCGTCGGTACGGGAGCGCGCGCGGGTGGCTGCGGCCGGCTGAGGTCCGCCGCGAACTTGCGTGCGTCGACTATTCGACGTACTTTTCGAAAGTATGACGGCAGCGATGGGTGCGGGCGGCACGGTCCGTCCGGTGTCGTCGCCGCCGACCGAGCGGGTGATGCGGATCCTGGAGCTGCTGGCCGCCGACCCGGAACGACACTTCTCCCTGTCGGAGATCTCGCAGACTTTGGGCATCAGCCACGGCACCTGCCACGCGATCCTCGCCACCCTGGCCGGCCGGCAGTGGCTCGTGCGGGACCGCCGGTCGGGCGGATATTCCTGGGGCCCCGCGCTGGCCGCGCTCGCCCGCCCCATCAATCGGCAGGCCTTCCGGCCGGAGCTGCAGCGGCTTTTCGACGCGGTCGGCCGACAGGTGATCCTCGGGGCCCGCCAGGGCGCGACAGTGGTGGTGACCGATTCGGTCGGGGAGTCGATCGCCGGCTTGCGGTTGGGCGCCGGCTTCCGGATTCCGCTGGTGGCGCCGTTCGGCCGTGAGTTCATCGCCGGCGCAGGCGAACCGGTCAAGAAGGAATGGCTCAGCGGGCTGGGCGCGCCGTCGCCGCGGTTGCGGCGACGGCTGGCCGCCGTGCTCGACGAGGTCGGCCGGCGCGGCTACGCGATCGACCGGATGAGCCGCGAATATGTGCGGGTGTACTCGGCCCTGCAGGCGCTGGCGGCCGACGGCGAGCCCGACGAGATCACCGCGCGGTTGGCCACGGCGTTCGCCGATCTCACCGAGGTCGACTACCTGCCCGACGAACTCGGCAACACCGAGCGGCATCCGATCGCCAGTGTCTCGGCTCCGGTCCGCGACATCGACGGGACGGCGACGATGTCGGTGGGAGTCGCCCCCTTCGCGGCCCTGACCGCGGCGGAGGTCGCCGAACTCGGTGCGGCCGTGCGAGAGACCGCCGCGCGTATCCAATCCCAGTGGACTGCACGTGGAGAACATGAGGAGAGCACGTGAGCGTGACGCTCAGCGCCGAACAACGCCAACTCGGCGAGTCGCTGCGGCAGTTCGCCGGCCGGCACGCACCGATGGCCGACACCCGCAAGGCCTTCGATGCGCTGGCTGCCGGGGAACTGCCGGCTTGGTGGGACGACTTGGTCGCCAACGGGTTCCACGCGATTCATCTGCCTGAACAGTACGGCGGCCAGGGCGGTGGGCTGCTCGACGTCGCCGCCGTACTGGAGGCCGCGGGAACAGTGTCGCTACCGGGTCCGCTGCTGCCGACGGTGACCGCCGGCGCGGTCGGTCTGCTCGCCGAGGCCACGCCGGCGCGGGAGGAGTATTTGCGTGCCCTCGCCGCCGGTGCGCCGGCAGCCGTCGTGCTCGGCGGGCAATCGGACTTCGTCGCACGACGAGCCGACGACGGCTGGCTGATCAGCGGTGCCTCGGACGTGATCTCCGGTGCCCGCTCGGCCCGCCTCGCGCTGGTCTGCGCCCGCTGCGAGGACGGGACCGGCCTGTGGGCCGTGGTCGACACAGCCCGGGCGACGATCCAGCCGGTGGCCGGCACGGACCTGCTCACCGACCTGGCCACGATCACCCTGGCCGATCACCCGGTGCGCGCCGCCGAGGCACTGACCGGGATCGACACCGGGCGCGCGGAGTATCTCGCCGTCGGTCTTGCCGCAGCGGTGTGTGCCGGCATCGCCGGGTGGTGCGTCGAGGCGGCCACCGCGCATCTGCACACCCGCGAACAGTTCGGTGTCCGGATCGGTACGTTCCAGGCATTGCAGCACCAGGCGGCCATGTTGCTGGTCAGCGCCGAACTGGCCTGTGCCGCAGCGTGGGACGCATTGCGAGCTGTCGCCGATTCCGCCCCGCAGCATCGCATCGCCGCCGCCACCGCGGCGTTGGCGGCAGTCGCACCGTGCCCGGACACCGTGTTCGACACGCTGACGATGTTCGGTGCGATCGGGTTCACCTGGGAACACGATCTGCACCTGTATTGGCGCCGCGCCACCAGCATCGCCGCTTCGATCGGTGCTGCCACCGACTGGGCCCGTCGGCTCGGCGAGCTGACCGTCGCGCAGCAGCGGGACTTCACCGTCGACCTCGGCGGCGCGGAAGCCGAGTTCCGGGCGGGGGTCGCCGCGACTCTCGACGCCGCCCAAGCGCTGGTCAACGACGGTCCGGGACGCCAGGGCGACTACCCGCACTTCGAAACGGGCCCGCAGCGGACGCTGATCGCCGAAGCCGGGCTGATCGCCCCGCAGTGGCCCGCGCCGTGGGGACGCGACGCTTCCCCATTGCAGCAGCTGATCATCATCGAGGAGTTCGCCAAACGGCCCGGTCTGGTCCGGCCGTCGCTGGGCATCGCCGAATGGATCCTGCCGTCGCTCGTGCGCGCCGCACCGGATGCCCTGCAGCAGCGGCTGATTCCCCCGACCCAGCGCGGCGAACTCGCCTGGTGCCAGCTGTTCTCCGAGCCCGGAGCCGGCTCCGACCTGGCGTCGCTGACCACTCGCGCGGTCAAGGTCGACGGCGGATGGCGCATCAACGGCCACAAGATCTGGACCTCGGCCGCGCAGCGCGCAGACTACGGCGCACTGCTGGCCCGTACCGACCCCACGGCAGCCAAGCATCGCGGGATCGGCTATTTCATCGTGGACATGCGCTCGCCGGGCATCGAAGTCCAGCCGATCGTGATGGCCACCGGGGCAGCCGAATTCAACGAAGTGTTCCTCACCGACGTCTTCGTACCCGACGAGATGCTGCTCGGAGAGCCCACCGAAGGCTGGCAGCTGGCGATCGCCACCATGGCCGAGGAGCGCACCGCCATCAGCGGATACGTCGAGAACGACCGGGCCGTGGCGCTGCGGGCCATCGCCGCGGCCCCGGGCCGATCGCGCGATGACGCACTGCGCGCACTTGGCGAACTCGACGCCTACGCCAACGCGATCAGGGCACTCGGGGTGCGCGAGACCATCAGGCTGCTGGACGGCGAGGGCACGGGGGCGTCGTCGAGCATCGCGAAAGTGGCGATGAACGTGCTGCTGCGCCGCACCTTCCACGCCACCTTGGCCACCGTCGGGCGACTGGCGATGGTCGCCGATTCCGAGCCGGCTGTCGTCGAACCATATCTGTTGTCGCCGGCCGAGCTGATCGGCGGCGGTACCAAGGAAATTCAGCTGAACATCATCGCGCAGATGATTCTCGGCCTGCCCCGCAAATGAGATGAAGGACACCCCACATGGGACTACGTGGAGACGCCGCGATCGTCGGCTACGTCGAGCTGCCGCCGGAACGGATGAACAAGGCCACCCCGGCCCCGTTCACCCTGGAGCAGTGGGCCGAACTGAGCGCGGCAGCACTGGCCGACGCGGGCCTGCCGGGCGAACTCGTCAACGGCATCGTCACCTCACACCTGGGCGAATCCGAGATCTTCGTACCCTCCACGATCGCCGAATACCTGGGTGTTCCAGCGCGGTTCGCCGAAATCGTCGACTTGGGCGGGGCCAGTGCCGCGGCCATGGTCTGGCGTGCCGCGGCGGCGATCGAACTGGGCATCTGTGATGTGGTGCTGTGCGCGCTGCCGGCCCGCTACATCACCCCGATGTCGGAACGTAAACCCAAGCCACTGGTCGACGCCATGTTCTTCGGGTCCTCGAGCAACCAATACGGTTCTCCGCAAGCCGAGTTCGAGATTCCCTACGGCAACCTGGGGCAGAACGGCCCCTACGGCCAGGTCGCCACTCGCTACGGCGCCGTCTACGGTTACGACGAGCGGGCGATGGCCAAACTGGTCGTCGATCAGCGCGTCAACGCCAATCACACCGACGGCGCCATCTGGCGCGACACCCCGCTGACCGTTGAAGACGTACTGGCCAGCCCGGTGATCGCCGACCCGCTGCACATGCTGGAGATCGTGATGCCCTGCGTGGGCGGCGCCGCGGTGGTGATCGCCAGCACCGAGGTCGCCAAGCGAGCCCGCAACCGTCCGGTGTGGATCAAGGGATTCGGCGAACACGTGCCGTTTAAGACACCGACATACGCCGCAGACCTGCTGGCGACTCCCATCCGCGAGGCCGCCGACACCGCCTTCGCCATGACGGATCTGACGCGCGCGGATATGGACATGGTCTCCATCTACGACTGCTACACGATCACCGTGCTGCTGTCGCTGGAGGACGCCGGGTTCTGCGAGAAGGGCAAGGGCATGCAGTTCCTCGCCGATCACGACCTGACCTTCCGCGGCGACTTCCCACTCAACACCGCGGGCGGTCAACTCGGATTTGGCCAGGCCGGCCTGGCCGGCGGCATGCACCACGTCTGCGACGCCACCCGCCAGATCATGGGCCGGGCTCAGGCTGCGCAGGTGGCCGACTGCAACCGGGCCTTCGTCTCGGGCAACGGCGGGATCCTGTCGGAACAGACGACCCTCATCCTGGAAGGGGACTGAAACCCGATGACCACTTTTGAGCGGCCGATGCCGGTCAAGACGCCCACCACCGCTCCGTTCTGGGATGCGCTGGCGCAGCATCGCATCGTCATCCAGTACTCACCGTCAACCGAGAGTTACGTGTTCTATCCGCGTGTTCGGGCGCCGCGCACGCTGGCTGATGATCTGGAATGGCGCGAGATCTCCGGAATGGG
Source organism: Mycolicibacter virginiensis (assembly GCF_022374935.2). Classification (NCBI taxonomy): domain Bacteria; kingdom Bacillati; phylum Actinomycetota; class Actinomycetes; order Mycobacteriales; family Mycobacteriaceae; genus Mycobacterium; species Mycobacterium virginiense. The sequence continues at coordinate 3,953,450 of NZ_CP092430.2, read as the reverse complement.
CACGCTGTACTCCTTCACGGTGGCCCGCCGGCCGGTCGGGCTGCACTTCGCCGACGCCGTCCCGCAGCTGTTGGCGATCGTCGAATGGGACGAAGGCCCGCGGTTCTCCACCGAACTGGTCAACGCCGATCCCGCGGATCTGGTGGTGGGGATGCGGGTGCAGCCGGTGTTCTGCGACTACCCGGACCACGACGTCACGATGCTGCGCTACGAACCGGTTCCGAATCGTGGCTGACGACGCCGCGCAGATCGAGGCGATCAAACGCCTCAAGTCCCGCTACTGCCGGTACCTGGACACCAAAGACTGGGCGGCCTGGCGTGCGCTGTTCACTGATGACTTCGTCAGCGATACGTCGAGTGCAGGTGGCAAAGTCATCACTGGCGCCGATGAATTCGTGGCTTTCACCCGCAAAAGCCTGCGAGACCAGCCCACTGTCCACCAGGTCCACGCCCCCGACATCGAATTGGACTCGCCGACCACGGCACACGGGGTGTGGGCGCTCGAAGACGTGGTGCGGTTCGGTCCCGGCGTCAACCTGCGCGGCTACGGCCACTACACCGAGACGTATGAAAAGGTCGACGGCGACTGGCGGATCACGACCTCGACGCTGACCAGGCTGCGCGAGGACATCTTCAACGGGGTGTTCGCGGTTTACCTCTCGCCGCGTGTCCGATCGTCGCTGGCCAGAATCGCCAGCCGGTTCATCAACTGAGCGTCTGATACGCCTGCCCGGGACCCTTGTAGATCATACTGAATGGATTACGGGAACGGCTATAGTATAGGCGCCGGGGTGGATCCCGGATCGTCGTGTCCAAACAAGGGGAGTGTTCGTGGAGATCGAAAACAAGCGCGCGATCATCGTCGGTGGCGCATCGGGTTTCGGTAAGGCGACAGCGGAGCTGTTGGCCAAACGCGGTGCCCAGGTGGCGGTCTTGGACCGGCCGCAGTCCAAGGGCAAGGAAGTGGCCGAGTCGATCGGCGGCCTCTTCTTCGAAGCCGACGTCACCGACTTCTCCGGTACCGAGCGGGTGCTGAACGAGGCGGTCGAGGCGTTGGGCGGGCTGCACATCGCGGTCACCACCGCCGGTGGCGGTATCGGCCAGCGAACGATCACTCGCGACGGGCCGCACGACCTGGAGGCGTTTCGCAGCACCCAGGATCTCAACGTCGTCGGGACCTTCAACGTCAGCCGGCTCGCGGCCTGGCACATGAGCACCAATGAGCCGGAAGACGATGAGCGCGGCGTGATCATCAATACGTCCTCGATCGCGGCGTTCGAAGGCCAGATCGGGCAGATCGCCTACACCGCGTCCAAGGCCGCCATCGCAGGAATGTGCCTGACAATGGCCCGTGACCTGGGCGGTGTGGGCATCCGGGTGCTGGCGATCGCGCCCAGCCTGTTCGCCACCGGCCTCACCCAGGGCATCCCCGACGAGTTCGCCGCTGTGCTGACCAAGGACGCGGCATTCCCGAAGCGGCTGGGTCGCCCCGAGGAGTACGCCAAGCTGGCGGCCGCCATCGTCGAGAACCCGATGCTCAACGGCCAGTGCATCCGCTTGGACGCCGGCCAGCGCTTCGCGCCGAAGTGATACCGCGTTGACTCTGCGGTCGCCGGCGGTGAATTGCGTTGTGTCGCAGCCGGAGACCGCAGAGTCAACGCTAGGCGTCGGCGAGCGCTGGTGGCTTGAGGGCCGCCGGATCCGGGTTCGCGATCGGTCGGCCCATGAACCGGCGGGCGTTGTCGCCCATGAAGTCATAGGTGCGCCGGACGTCCATTCCCTCGGCGTAGCGCCAGAATCCCTTCGGCTCGGCCAGTCCCTCGGGATGCGGATAGTCCGATCCGAACAGCACCTTGTCCCAGCCGACGGTGTCCACCACGTCGGAGACGGCGCCCTCCCAGAACGGGCTGACCCAGATGTTGCGCCGGAACACCTCGTGTGGATGCTCCGGGAAGTTCTGCGGCATCTTCTTGTAGAGGTCGCCGAAGTCGTGAAACAGCGGCCCGATCCAGGAGCTGCCGTTCTCCACGCTGGCGATGCGCAGCTTGGGGAAGCGGGTCAGGGTGCCATGGCAGATCAGCGCGGTGATCATGTCGGCGATCTCGCGGTGCCCCAGCACCATCCAGCGGAAAGCGCTTTGCGTCATGAAGTTCTGCGTGTACGGCGGCTCCCACCGGCCGACGTAGTCGTCGAGCGGCGGGAAGCTGGCATGCAGCACGATGGGCAGACCGGCGGCCTGGACATCACGCCAGAACGGGTCGAACTCCGGCAGCGCCGGAGAGCGCCAACCGCGGATGCCGTTGACCGGTCCGGGTTTGACGAGCGCCACCGCTGCGCCCTGATCGAGGATGTACTCCAGTTCCCGCTGTGCGCCCTCGACCTCGGACAGATTGATGATCGGCGTGGAGAACACCCGGCCGTCGTAGTCGTAGGACCAGTGCTCGGCCATCCACTGGTTCAGCGCGTGAATGATGGCCAGCGTGAGCTCCGGGTCGTCGGCGCTGGAATGCTCGACCAGGCTGGCCAACGTGGGATAGTTCAATGCTTCGGTGACGCCCTGGCGGTCCAGCTCGGCGACCCGGTCCGCGGGGTTGCGGGTTGCCGCCGGCGCCTCGATCGCCTGGCCCTGCATCTCACGCAGGGTCAGTCCCTCGGTGTTCTCCCCGGCGAAGAACTTCTCGTGTGCGCCCGGCGCGGCGACCCGCTCGAAGGTGGGATTGGGGATGAAGTCGCTGACCTTGCCGTTGATGATGATCCGGGTCTGGCGGCCGATCTGGGCGAATTGGACCGCCCGCGAATACTTCTCCGGCAGGTACTTGGTCAGTGCCTCGGGGGTTTCGTACATGTGTTGGTCGGCATCAAAGATCGGTGCGTCACGGAATTGGCTCATGATTGCTCCGGGTCGTCAGCGGGTCAGAATGGTTGCCGCGGCGGTGCCTGGAGCGCCGTAGAGCTGAGCGAATCCCACCTTCGGCTTGCCGGGCACCTGCCGGTCGCCGGCTTCGCCGCGCAGCTGGCGCACCAGCTCGTGGATCTGGCGCAGTCCGGATGCGCCGATCGGTTCACCGTTGGCGATCAGCCCGCCGTCGGTGTTGATCGGCAGTGACCCGGTGATCTCGGTCGCGCCGTCGGCCAGCAGCTTCTCCTGGTCGCCGTCGGCGCAGAAGCCGCACTCGGCCATGTGAATGATCTCGGCGCCGGCGTCGGTGTCCTGCAACTGGATGACGTCGACATCTTCGGGTGCGACACCGGCCTTTTCAAAGGCGGCGCGGGCGGCGTACACCGTGGGTGCCACGTCTTCGACGACCGGGGCGAAGGTGGTGTTCACCTCGTAGGCGCCGTAGCGCCGCGTGCGGACCTCCACCGCGCGCAGGTACACCGGCTTGTCGGTATAGCGGTGCGCGATGTCGGCGCGGCACATCACAACCGCCGCCGCGCCCTCGTCGGGAGCGCAGAACATGTATTGGGTCAGCGGATAGTTCAGCATCGCCGAGTCCAGGATCTCCTCCTCGGAGATCGGCTTCCGCCGGAACGCATTCGGGTTCAGCACGCCGTTGCGGAAGTTCTTCGCCGCGACTTTGGCCAACGTCTGCCGGGAGATGCCGTGATCGTGCAGGTAGCGATTGGCCTTCATGCCGAAGAACTGGGTGGTCAGGTACTGGCCGTTCTCGGCATACCATCGCGGCATTCCGACCAACGCCGGGTCTTCGGTGAACGCCCCGCGCGGGTGCTTGTCCAGGCCGACGGCGATGCCGATGTCGTAGTCGCCCAGCCGGATACCGTCGGCGCAGACCTTGGCCGCGCTGGCCGCGGTGGCGCACGCGTTGAACACGTTGGTGAACGGGATACCCGACAGCCCGACCATTCCGACGATCGCATCCGGGTTGGCCACCGTCCAGCTGCCACCGGTCGCGGCGCCGATGTCTTTCCAGTTCACCCCCGCGTCGGCCACCGCGGCGAAGATCGCGTCGACCCCCATCGCCATCGCGGACTTGCCCTCGAATCGGCCGAATGGGTGCAGGCCCACACCGATGATCGCTACGTCATGAGTCATGGGATCGCGGTCTCCTATACCGGCCGAAAGGCGAAGGTGATGACCTCGTTGCCGTCGGCGTCGGAGGTGAACGGCACCATGACCAACTCCACCGGCATGCCGAATTCCAGCTTGTCCGAGTCGTTCTCGGTGAGCCGGCCTTCGACCCGGACGACGTCGCCCAGCTGCACCAGTCCGACACCGAACGGTACGAAGTCCTTGCCGGTGGGACCCAGGTACGGCGCCCCGGGCGGAAAACCCTGGGTGGTCCAGGCCACCAGGGTTCCGGTGCGCGGAAGCAGTTCCTGGCTCATCCGGTCGCCGCTGCAGCTCGGGCAGCGTGGCTGGGCCGGAAAGACCGTGGCGGCGCAGTCCGCGCACCGACTGCCCACCAACTGCGGGCTCTCCTCCGGCCAGGTCGAGATGTCGGGAGCTAGCGCTTTCTGCATGGGACCTCCGCGCAACGGGTCTATTAACTGTAATGCTTACAGTAATGTACGATAGCGCGAGTTGACCAGCGGGGTTTTTTCTACCTGGAGCGCAGTAAGACATGATTCCGTTTGTGGTGCGTCGTGGCGACGACCTGGCGCCCAACCCGATCGCGCACGGCGGGTGGGGGCCGACCCTCGGGGGACAGGTCGTGGGCGGGCTGCTGGCCCGCGCCGTCGAGCGGCACGCGGGAGAAGCCGACCTGCAGCCGGCGCGACTGACCGTCGAGATCCTGCGCCGGGTGGCCGGTGCACCGCTGCGGGTCGATGCGTCGGTGGTGCGCTCCGGCTCGCGGATGCGTGCGATCGACGCCGAGATGACCCAGGACGGCGAGCTGGTGGCCCGTGCTTCGGCGTTGTACCTGCGTCGCGGTCCGCAGCCCGACGGTGACTTCTTCACCACCGAGGTCTGCCTGCCGCCGGTCCCGGAAGAGCCGGCCCGGCTGGATGATTCGGTGCCCATGTTCATCCGGGCTTATGGCAACGACGAAGGCGCCGGCTTCCCGTGGCAGCACGCCGGACCGCGCTACGCGTGGCTGCGTGAGATCCGTGACCTGGTCGAGGGCGAAGAACTGACGCCGTTCGTCCGGGCGGCGATGGCCGTCGACGTCACCGCCTCGCTGACGAATTTCAGCACCAAGGGCCTGGCCTTCATCAACGCCGACTACACCCTGACCCTGAGCAGGCTGCCGGTCGGTCCCTACATCGGGCTGGCGGCGCTGACCCACTACAGCGACGCGGGCGTGGCGACCGGAAGTGCAAGCCTGTTCGACACTCTCGGCCCGATCGGCAGCGGTGTGTCGACCGCCATCGCGAACTTCAATTTCGATGCCGACCGGAAATACGGTGAGAAGTCCCCGCGCCGGCTAGGCGATAGCGCCTGACTCCTTGAGCTTTTCGATGCGGTCCCAGTCGATCCCGAGCTCCATCAAGACGATCTCGGTGTGCTCGGATGCCTGCGGGGCGCGGGTCGTCTCCAGCGGCTCATGGTTGAACTGGACCGGACCGCGGACCACTTTGAACGCCGGCCCGCCGTCGCCGGCCTCGACTTCGACGATCATGTCGTTGGCGATGGCCTGTTCGTCGGAGCCCAGGTCGACCAGGCTCTGGAACGGTGCCCACTGGCCCTTCATGGTCTTGAGGTGCTGACGCCAGTATTCGAACGGTTTGGAGCCGATCGCGGCGACGATCAGTGCGCTGGCTGCCTCGGCGTTCTGCATCAGCGGCAGCACGTCGGAGAAGCGGGGGTCGTCGGCCGCATCGGGAATGCCCAAATGCTCGAAGGTGTCCCGGATGTATCCGGTCGGGCTGACGATGCACAGATTGATGGTGCCGCCGTCGGAGGTGGTGTAGTTGCCCAGGAACGGATTCACCGGTGAGCCACCGGATTGCGGCATGAGTGCGCGCATGGCCTCGCCGGTCTCCATGCCCTGGGTCACGCTGGCGCCGGCCGCCCACCATGCGGTGGACAGCAGCGAGACGTCGACCTCGAGGGCTTCCCCGGTGCGCTCGCGATGCAGCAGCGCGGCGGCGATGCCGCCGGCGATGTTCATGCCGCCGACCGAGTCGCCGAACGCCGGGATTCCCTGGGACAGTGGCGCACCGAGCTCTTCCGGGCTCAGAGCGTGCCCCACCCCGCTGCGGGTCCAGAACGCGGTGCCGTCGAAGCCGCCGGTGTCGCGTTCGGGGCCTTTGTCGCCGTATGCGCTGCCGCGGGCATAGATGATGTCCGGATTCGCGGCGCGGATGTGTTCCACATCGAACTTGTTCTTCTGCCGTGCCCGCGGCAGGTAGTTGGTCAGGAACACGTCGGCGGAGGCGGCGAGCTCGTAGAGCACCTGCTGACCGTCCGGGGTCGAGACGTCGATGCCGACGCTGCGCTTGCCGCGGTTGGGATGTTCGATCAGCGGATGCCGGTCGGGGTCGAGTTCGAAGCCGCCCATCCGGATGAACCCGCGCTGGGTGTCGCCGCGCACCGGGTGCTCGACCTTGATGACATCGGCCCCCCAATCGGCCAGGATCGCCCCGGCCGCCGGGACGAACGTGAACTGCGCGACCTCCAGTACCCGGAAGCCGTCCATCACCTTGATCAACTCAGCGCGCTCCTGCCGCCGTGCGAACCTCTGGAGAACCAATTGAAGTATTCTACTGTAATGGTTACGGTTGGGGTTCCGAAAGGGGCGAGGTGAGCGACGTCGGACATCGGGTCAGCAGCATTGCGATCGGCGAACGGGCTGCTGCGGCGGCAGAGTCGCGCCTGCTGATCGACGGCAAGTTGGTGGCGGCGGCCTCGGGTGCGCAGTTCGACAATCACTGTCCGGCCACCGGACGGGTGTTGGGGGCCACCGCGGCCGCCGACCGCCGCGACATGCAGCAGGCGATCGGTGCGGCCCGGCGAGCGTTCGACGACACCGATTGGTCGACCAACCGAGAACTGCGCAAGCGCTGCCTGGCGCAACTGCAGTCGGCGCTGGAGGCCGAGAAGGAGGAGCTGCGCACCGAGCTGATCGCCGAGGTCGGCTGCCCGGTGATGACGACCCAACTGGCACAGCTGGATTGGCCGCTCGTCGACGGGCTGCGCTACCCGGGACGGTTGATCGATGAATTCGACTGGGAGCGGCAGCTCGACGGCGGCGGACTGTTCGGCGACCGCAACATTCGCACGGTCGTCAAAGAGCCGGTCGGTGTGGTCGCTGCGATCACACCGTCCAACTTTCCCATCGAGGTGATCCTCAACAAGCTGGGGCCGGCCCTGGCGGCCGGCAACACCGTCGTGCTCAAGCCCGACCCGAACACCCCGTGGAACGCCACCCGGCTGGGTCGCTTGATCGCTGAGCACACCGACATCCCCCCGGGGGTGGTCAACGTGGTGCCCACGCCGTCCAACGAGGTGGCCGGACTGCTCGGCACCGACCCTCGCGTCGACATGATCTCGTTCACCGGATCCACCACGGTCGGCAAGCTACTGGCGCGCACCAGCGCCGACACCATGAAGCGGACCTTCCTGGAGCTGGGCGGAAAGTCGGCGCTGATCGTGCTCGACGACGCCGACTCGGCCAAGGTGATCCCCGGAGCAGTCGGAGTGTGCGTGCACGCCGGGCAGGCCTGCGCGGCCACCACCCGGATGCTGGTGCATGCCAGCCTCTTCGACGAGTTGGTCGCCTCGGTCACCGCGGCCTTCGCGGCCGTCACCGTGGGCGACCCGGCGCTGCCGCAGACCCTGGTCGGCCCGCTGATCAGCGCCGCACAGAAGCAGCGCGTGCTCGACGCCTACGCGCAGGCTCGCCGCGACGGTGCCGAGATCACCACCGGCGGCGGCGAAGTCACCGGCCTGCCGGACGAGCTGGCGGGCGGACACTACGTGCAGCCGACGGTGATCGTCGGGGTCGACAACAGCGCCGCCATCGCGCAGCAGGAGGTGTTCGGGCCGGTGCTGGTGATGCTGCCGTTCAGTGACGACGACGAGGCGGTGCGGATCGCCAACGACAGCGCCTACGGGCTGGCCGGTGCGGTGGTCTCGGCATCGAACGGACGGGCACTGGACGTGGCGCGCCGGATCCGCACCGGCGCAATCGGCGTCAACGGCGGCATGTACTACGGCGCCGACGCGCCGTTCGGCGGCTACAAGAGCAGCGGCTGGGGCCGGCAGTGCGGAATCGAGGGATTCGCGCAGTACTTGGAGACCAAGACGATCGGCTACCGCAAACCGCGCGGCACCTGACCCGCAGCCGCCGCGCGGGCGTGAGCCGGCAGACTTATCGGGCGGTGAAGGTCACCGGCAGCGAACGCGGGGAGCGAAACGGCTGCCCGTAGATGTGCGGGTTGTCATCGGTGAGCAGGGTGATCTCGCCGAGGCGGTCGAGCAGACATTCCATCGCGACCCGCATCTCCATGCGGGCCAGATGTAGGCCCATGCAGGTGTGCTCGCCGGCGGCGAACGTGATGTGCGGAATCCATTTGCGGAAGATGTCGAATTCCTCCGGCCGTTCCCACCGGGCCTCGTCGCGGTTCGCCGACCCGATGCAGACGTCGACGACGGCGCCGGCGGGAACTTCGACGCCGGCCACCGCGGTGTCGCGGATGGCGGTGCGCTGCACCGTGGTCAGCGGCGTCTCGTAGCGCAGCCCTTCCTCGATGGCGGCGCCGATCAGATCGTGGTCGGCGCGCACCGCGGCGAACTGTTCGGGATGGGTGAGCAGCAGGTACAGCAGGTTGCTGGTGGCCCGATACGTGGTCTCCAGGCCGGCCGGCAGCAACAGGCGAAGAAACGAGAAGATCGCTTCGTCACTGAGCTTCTCGCCATCGACCTCGGCGGTGACCAGGTCGCCGATGATGTCTTCGGTCGGCTGGGATTTGCGCTTCGCCATCTGAGCCAGGAAGTAGTCCTTCAACTCCGCCGAAGCGGCGAACGCTCGTTCGTAATTGACGGTGTAGCTGATCAGCTCGATCGCGCGCTGGCGGAACCAGGGCAGATCCTCTTCGGGCAGACCCAACAGCTTGGAGATGACCCGGGTGGGGAACTCGAAGGTGAAGCCGGATACCAGATCGGCGGTGCTGTCGGCGATGAATTCGTCGATCAATGCGGTGCAGACCGGCCTGACCACCTCCGGCTCCCAGTGCACCAACGACTTCCGCTTAAACGCCGACGAGACCAGGTTGCGATGCTTGCGGTGCGGTTCGCCCTCCATCGCCAGGATGGTCGGTCCAATGAACAGGCCGATCGTGACGTCGTAGATGTGCGAGTTGAACGAATCCGCCTCGCGGAAGACCTGATTCACCGCCTCGAAGGAGACCGCGGCGAACTGGGTCTTGGGCCGAAGCGACGCCGGGGTCTTGGAATAGTCCATGACCGTTCCGGGGAAGACCCCGAGCCCTTCGCGCTTGTTCCGGAAGTACGGGTAGGGGTTCTTCAGGTAGTCGGCCGGCTTGTCGAGTGCGGCAGCAATGTCGTCAAGCTGGCTTTCCACGGCTGATCTCCCGTCGGGCGTAGCAACATACTGTAAAGGTTACAGTAAATGACTAAGCAAGTATCGCACCAGCGTCAGGCCAGGCTGATCGGCATCCGCTTGATGCCGTGCACGAAGGTGCTCTGCAGGTATTCCGGCTCGCCGAGGGTGACGTCGGGCAACCGGGTGAGCAGCTCGTAGAACAGGTGCCGCAGCTCCATCCGGGCGACGTGGGTTCCCAGGCAGTAGTGCGCACCACCGCCGCCGAAGCCCAGGTGGGGGTTGGTGGTGCGGGTGAGGTCGAACTCATGCGGCCGGTCGAACACCGACTCGTCGCGGTTGGCCGAGCAGTAGTACAGCGCCACCTTCTCGCCGGCCTTGATCTCGGTCCCGGCGACCTCGGTGTCCACCACCGCGTGGCGGGCGAAGGCGAGTACCGGTGTCGCCCAGCGCACGAATTCCTCGACCGCCCCGCCGATCCGATTCTCGTAGTCGGCCAGTAGCCAGGCGCGCTGCTCGGGATGTTCGACGAGGGCCTTGAATGCGTGCGTGGTGGCCTGCTTGGTGGTGTCGTTGCCCGCAGAGCCCAGCAGCACCATGAAGGAGCCGAGGTCGGCGTCGGTGAGACGATGGCCGTCGACCTCGGCATTGACCAACTCGGTCATCAGGTCATCGTGCGGTTCGGCACGGCGGCGCTGCGCCAGCTCGACGCCGGAGCCGGCCAGCACGCCCAGCTGCGTCATGACGTGCACCGCCCGCTCCTCCAGTGAGGCGTACTCGTCGTCGCTCCCGCTGAACAGGCATTCGGCGGCGTAGGCGACCTTCTGCTGGTCGGCCGGGTCGATGCCGATCATGTCGGAGACGGTGCGCATCGGCAGTTGGCCGGAACAGCTTGTGACGAAGTCGATCTGGTCTCCACTGCGCAATTGGGTCAACAGGTCGTCGACGATGCTGCGGGAGTTGGCCTTGATCTGATCCTCGATGCGTCGGACCTGCCGCGGTGTGAAGCCCGAACTGATGAGCTTGCGGTACCGGGTGTGCTCCGGCGGGTCCATCGCCAGAAAGAACGTCATGTTGCGCTGGATCTCCGCCGGCATCGGGTCGACGCTGACGCCTTCGCGGGAACAGAACAGCTCTTCGTGCTGGCTGATGAACTTGACGTCGGCGTGCCGGGTTGCCGCCCAGTAGCCGGTCTCCTGGTGGGGGAACACGGCATCTATCGGCCGGTGCCACGTGAGGCCCGGTTCGTTGCGCAGCGTCGCGAACGTCTCGTCCCGGGTCCGGAAGTCCTTGCCCCAGAACTCGGTTTCAGAGATGTCGAGGCGATGGTAGGGGTGTGGGGAAATCGGTGCGGCAGGTGACGAATCGATTGTCATGGTTTCCTCTCGGAAGGTTGGCCCTATGTGGGGATGGGTGTGCCGGCGGTGATCGCGTTGATGAAGCCGCCGTCGACGAGAACGTCTTGGCCGGTGATCCAGCCGGCGGCGGGGGAGCCCAGGAAGTCGATCACCGGGACGATGTCGTCGACGCCGGCGTGCCGGCCGACGGTGGCGCGTACGGTGTCGAGCGTCTGTTTGCCCATCGACTGTTCGAAGTCGGGCAGGATCGGCGTTTCGACGGGGCCCGGGCTCACGGTGTTGATTCGCACGCCGTACTCGGCGTGCGCGGTCGCGGCGCGCCGCTTGGCGTACAGGATCATGGCCTGCTTGGAGGTGCTGTAGATAGGATAGGCCGGGTCCTGGCTAGCCTGCCAGCGCTGGACGGCCTGCGCGTCTGTCGCTTCGAGTAGGCCGTTGAGCACCGAGATGCGCTGGTCCCACCCGAGTGCCGCCGTCGATGCCACTGCGACCACCGCCCCGCCGCGACGAAGCCGCGGCAGCAGGCCCTCGGTCATCAGCCGCATGCCCAGGTAGTTGACCGTCAGCACGTCGGCGGCCGATGCGGTGCCAGGTACGCCGGCGACATGAGCCAACAGATCCCAGTCGTCACCGATCTCGGCGGCGAACTCCGCGATGGCCGCGGCATCCCGGAGGTCGCAGTTGGCGTATTGCGATGCCGGCGTGTGGTGGGTGTGTACGTCGACGGCGAGAACGAAATCTCCGCGCTCGTAGAAGTGCGCGGCGGTGGCGGCGCCGATTCCCGACCCCGCGCCCACGACCACGACCTTGCGCTGCGGGTTGGTCATCCTCGCCAGCCTTCTGGTGTACCCGAAAAGTCGACAGTAAGCACGACTGTAACGAATTCGGCGCTCGCGGACAATGCTACGGTTGCCCTTACCGGATAGCCGAAAGCTGCCTTGAGGAGCCGAGAATGAGCACAACGGGCCAGGTCGTCGGATTCGTGGGAGCCGGCCAGATGGGCGAACCGATGGTCGCGCGCCTTGTCGCCGCCGGGCATCGGGTTCAGGTCTATGCCCGACGGCCCGAGGTGCGCGAACGGCTCGACGCCGCCGGCGCCGTGCCAGTGGAGTCGATCGCCGCGGCCGCCCGCGATGCCGGCGTCGTGATCAGCTGCCTGTTCTCCGACGCACAACTGCTCGAGGTCGCCGGCGGCGCCGACGGCTTGCTGGCCAATGCCGACTCCAGCACGGTCGTGGTTTCCCACACCACCGGGACGGTGAGCACGCTGACCGCACTGGCGGCGGAGTTCCCGAACGGCCCGGCGCTGGTGGATGCTCCGGTCAGCGGCGGCGCTCATGACATCGAGGCCGGCAGGCTGACCGTGCTGCTCGGCGGCCCCGACGACGCGGTGGCCCGCGCGCAATCGGTCTTGGCGGCCTACGCCGACCCGGTGATCCTTACCGGGGCACTGGGCACCGCGCTCAACCTCAAGCTGATCAACAACGTGCTGTTCGCCGCGAACGCGCAACTGGTCGCCGCCGCGGTCGAGCTGGGCAAGAACCTCGGCGTGCGCGATACCAGCCTGTTCGAGGCGCTGGCGCAGTGCAGCGGCGGCAGCCGGGCCGCGGGATACGTGCAATCGGCCGGTGGCGTGGACAGCTTCGCCAAAGTCGTTGCACCCTTCATGCGCAAGGACGTTGCGGCCTGCATCGAAGCGGCTGCCGACCGTGGCGTGGAACTGGGTCAGCTGCAGACCGTGGCACAAAACGGGCCGCTGGACCTGTCGTGACCGCCGAGCTGGCGAGTCTGCTGGAGAAGCAGCGGCGATCCTTCACCGACGACGGGCCGCCGGGTGCCGCGGTCCGGCGCAACCGCATCGATCGGTTGCTGGCGATGGTGCTCGAAAACGTCGACGCCTTCACCGAGGCGATGGCACAAGATTTCGGCACCCGGTCACGCGCGGCCTCACTGGCCACCGAGATGATCGGCATCGTCCCCGTGGTCGAGCACACCAGATCGCATGTCCGACAATGGATGCGTCCCAGCAAGCTGCTGCGTGCGGCCCGGCTGGTCGGATTGCATGCCGAGGTGCGGCCCAGTCCGCTTGGCGTGGTGGGCATCATCGGGCCGTGGAATTTCCCGCTGCAATTGGTGGTGGTGCCGGCGGCGGCAGCCTTCGCGGCGGGCAATCGGGTGATGGTCAAAATGTCTGAGATCACCTCGCACACCGCCGAGCTGATGGCGCACCTGGCACCGAAGTACTTCGACGAGAACGAATTCGCCGTCATCACCGGCGGCGCTGATGTGGCGGCCGCGTTCGCTGGGCTGCCGTTCGATCACGTCTTCTTCACCGGTTCGCCGTCGGTGGGTGCGCTGGTGCAGCGCGCTGCCGCGGACAACCTGGTCCCAGTGACCTTGGAACTGGGCGGGAAGAACCCCGTCGTGGTGGCGCCCGGCGCCGATATCGCGCGATCGGCGAAGCGGATCGCGGCAGCCCGCATGGTCAACGGCGGTCAGGTCTGCGTGTGCCCGGACTATGTCCTGGTGCCCGAGCGCGACGTCGACGCATTCGTCGATGTCGCCCGGCAAACGTTGCGGGACATGTTCCCGACGATCCTGACCAATGGCGACTACTGCTCAAGTGTCAACGAAGCCAACTTCGACCGGGTGCTGGGTCTGATCGACGACGCGCGCGACCGCGGCGCCGTGGTAGAGACCGTCGCGCCCGACGGGGAGGCGCTGCCGGATCGCGCTTCCCGCAAGATCGCCCCCACCCTGGTGCGCGGCGCCGATGCGACCATGCGCATCTCCGACGAGGAGATCTTCGGTCCGGTGCTCATGGTGCAGGGCTATGGCACCCTCGACGAAGCAATCGAGACGATTAACTCGCGCCCCGCCCCGCTGGTCGCCTACTGGTTCGGTCCGGGCGGCAAGGGATTCCGGTCCTTCGTGCAGCGCACCCGAAGCGGTGGAGTGGCCCGCAACGACTTTGCCGCACAGATGATTCCGTCGGGGGCACCGTTCGGCGGGGTGGGTCGCAGCGGCATGGGCGCCTACCACGGCAAGGCGGGTTTTGACGCGTTCAGCCACTACCGGACCGTGGTGGGCTCCGACCTGCCGTTCAGCATGACCGGCAGTGCGGCGCCGCCGTTTCGGCCCGCGATGCGCTTCTACGCCGACGCGATGCTGCGCTCGGCGCGCAACCGGACTCGCCGGCGGATCAAACGCGGCTGACGACGCTAGCCCTGCTCGGCCTGTTCGCGCGCCCACCGGTAGTCGGCCTTGCCGGCCGGGCTGCGCACGATCGTCGACCGGAACACGACTGCTTTGGGCAGCTTGTAGCGGGCCAGTGACCCGCCGGCGTGCTCGATGAGTTCGGCGGCCGTGACGGCGGCATTCTCGGCAAGGGCCACCACGGCCACCACCTCCTGGCCCCAGCGTTCACTGGGCCGGCCCGCGACCACCACGTCGACGACACCCGGATGTGAGGCGAGCGCCGTCTCGACTTCCTCGGCGAAGATCTTCTCCCCACCGGAGTTGATCGTCACCGAATCCCGGCCGAGCAGCTCGATCGAACCGTCGTCCAGGTGCCGGGCCCGGTCGCCGGGAACGGCGAAGCGCGCCCCGTCGATCACCGGGAACGTCGCGGCGGTCTTGGTTGCATCGCCCTTGTAACCCAGCGGGACGTAGCCGCGCTGGCCGAGCCAGCCCAGCCCGTCGTGCCCGGGTTGCAGCACGGCCCCTAGGTCCTCGGCCACCACGCAGGTGTCCGGTCCGCCGGCGAAGGTTCCGGTGGAGACGGCACCCGAGGTCGACATGTGACGCATCTGGGCGCCGGTCTCCGACGAGCCGACCCCGTCGATCACCATGGCGCCGGGCAGGGTCTCGACGATCTGCTGTTTGACATATGGCGTCAGCAGGGCGCCGCCGTTGGCCACCACCAGCAGCGACGACACGTCGGCGCTGCCCTTGCGGATCGCATCCAGCAGCGGCCGGGCCATCGCGTCGCCGACCACGGTCACCGACATCACTTTTTCCCGCTCTATGGCGCGTACCACGTCATCGGCGTCGAAATGGTCCACAACCGAAGGGAAGACCAGGGTTTGGCCAGTGTTGATTGCGGTCATCACGGCCCACTGCGCGGCGCCGTGGATCAGCGGCGGCAGGATCATCAGCTTGATCCCCGGGTTCGCCCCGGCCGGCCCCACGATGTCATCGATGGAGCTGACCTCTTCGGCGGTCATCAAGTTGCGGCCACCGAACGAGCCCATGAAGATGTCGTGCTGACGCCAGAGCACGCCCTTGGGCATCCCGGTGGTGCCACCGGTGTAGAGCACATACAGGTCGTCGGGCGAGGGTTGCACCGGCGGCGGCTCCGGGGAGCTTTCCGCCAGCACCGTCTCGTAGTCGACCGCCCCGTCGAGCAGGGCGTTGCCGGAGTCGTCGGCGATCTGGATCAGCACCTTGAGCTGGGGAAGCTCGGGGAGCACCTCGGCCAGGGTGGGGGCGAACGCGGCGTGATATACCAGCGCGGTGGCGCCGGAATCAGCCAGCAGGTAGGCCAATTCCTTGCGCACGTAGCGGTAGTTGACGTTGAACGGCGCCACCCGGGCCCGGAAGCTGCCCAGCAGGGTCTCGACGAACTCGTTGCCGTTGTAGGCGTAGATCCCCAACAGATCCTGGCCGGTCTCGTGCGCAGACAGGTCCGACCGCGGCGTGTGGCACCCCAGCCCGCGAGAGTGCAGGTAGGACGCCAGCCGGTTGGACCGCTCGAGGATCTGCGCATAGGTGTAGCGTCGGTCGCCCTGGATGATCATGTCGCGGTCGGGAATCGCCGCGGCCACGGCGTCGGTGACCTCCGGCACGGTGAACTGGGTCAGGGTTGCCACGTGTCCATCAGCTCCTGTGTGGTGGTGATCGTCGCCAGCAGCGACAGCGTGTTGTCGATGATGGCAGCACCGTACTCGGCCGGGACACCGGCCACCGCGTCGCGGGGCACCACCACGCGGTAGGCGGCGTTGATCGCGTCCATCACCAGGTTGGGGATGGCGACGTTCAGCGAGACCCCCACCGCGACAACGGTGGATATTCCCAGGTTGCGCAGGATCGCATCCAGATCGGTTCCGCCCATCGGCCCGAGGCCGTGGTAGCGGCTGAGTACCAGGTCAGCCGGCTCCGGCCCGAACTCGGGCAGCAGGGTGGCACCGGCGCTGCCCGGATCGATGCGCACCGCGCGGCGGCCGGCGGAAAACAACCGCGCGTTGTGGTTGGAACCCAAGCCGTCCGGGCGACGGTGCACCAGGCAGTGCACCACCGCAACGCCGACCGACCGCGCCGCCGGCAGCAGCCGGCTGATGTTGGGCAATGCCTCACGGCGCGCCTCGTCGGCGAGGGCCGCCAAGCCGGCGTCGGGCCCCACCACCGCGCCCTGCAGCTCCTGGGTGATCAGTGCGGTGTGCGCAGGCGCTACCAGGTCCGCCAGCCCGGCGGTCATCTCAAGACGGCCTCGGTGGGCGGCACATCGTAAAACTGTGTAGCCCATTTCCGCAGCGTCATAAACGGGTTTCGCGTCGACTTTGGACAGTGCCGGATTCTGGATGTAGCGCTGGTAGCGCCAGATTCCCAGGTCGTCTTCGACGGTGGTCAGGAACTGCTTCTCGACCCGCGCGCGCACGTCATCCGGCGGTGCCTCGGAGTCATCACCGGGAATCCGCGGCCACCAGATCGAATAGAACAGGTCCGAGCGGCCCTCGTCGACCGGGGTGCAGGTGAAGATCAGCCGATGCTGCTGCACGCCCTCGAAGATGCTGATCGCCCCGCCAAGCCCGAACAGATGGCTGTGGAACCGCAACGCCATCTGCTCCGGGTCGTCGGCGCGCTCGTCGGGCCAGCCTGCGACGAACTGCCATTCCTGGTCGGCCATCTTCCAATCGAGCACCCTCGGCGTCACCGTCGCGTGGTGCACGTACTGGAAATGTGCGCTGTCAGCGGCATTCTCGGCGACGATCTGCGGGTGGACCGGTTCGCCCTCCAGGCGTCGGGAGAATTCCGGGTAGGCCCGGTAGTAGTCCTGCGGGCCGGCGGTGAACTGGGGAAACTTGCCGAAGATGTCGGGCATCTCCCAGTGGGGTTCGGCGCCGTCGGGGTGGTGCCATGCGAACACGCAGCCGTGCTGTTCGCGGACCGGGTAGACCCGCAGGCGCAACGCCTTGTTCGGCCGGTCCGGCTGATAGGGGATGAATTTGTTGCAGCCGTCGGGGCCCCACTGCCAGCCATGGAACGGGCACTCGACGCGGTCTTCGACCACCGTGCCGCCGTGGCCCAGGTGGGCGCCCATGTGCTTGCAGTGCGCCTCCATCACATGCAGTTCGCCGTCGGCGTCGCGGTAGGCGACCAAGTCCTCGCCGAAGTAGTGCAGGGCCCGGGTCGTTCCGGCGGCGAACTCCGGTGACCAGCCGATCATGAACCAGCCGGTGACCTTCCAGGTGAACGGAACCTTCATCGCATTTCCTCCCACGGCATCCAACTGAATACCGTACCGTAAACCCATCGATAGGCAACCCTGCGGAAGTGTCGACGAAAGGCGGCCGAACGTGTTCCGCGTGATCGACGGCAGGATCACCGAGGTGTGGAATTGCGGCTACAAGCAAGGGGTTTGGGCATGACTGAACGGGTCCTCGACGAACTGGGCTACTACTTGCTGGCCGGCGCCGGCGGGGAAGGTCCGGCCGCGCTGATGGATGAAGCCCGCCGTGGCGAGGACCTCGGGTTCGGGACCGCGTTCATCTCCGAACGCTGGAACGTCAAAGAGGCATCGTCGCTGGTCGGGGCCGCGTGTGCGGTCACCGGCCGGATGCAGATCGCCACCGCGGCAACCAATCACAACACCCGCCATCCGTTGATCACCGCGTCATGGGCAACCACCATGCACCGACTGTCGCGGGGACGGTTCACCCTGGGCATCGGCCGCGGCGTGGCTGCCATGTACGCCGCATTCGGGATCCCGAACGTCACCACCGCGCAGATGGCCGACTTCGCACAGGTGATGCGCCGACTCTGGCAAGGCGAGGTGATCTTCAACCACGACGGGCCGATCGGCCGCTATCAGGTGCTGTTCTTGGACCCGGACTTCGCCGAAGACATCCGGCTGGCGCTGGTGGCATTCGGGCCGAAGACGCTCGAGCTGGGCGGAGCGTTCTTCGACGACGTCATCCTGCACACCTACTTCACTCCGGAGACCTTGCAGCGCAGCGTGAAAACGGTGAAGGACGCCGCGGAACGAGCCGGCCGCGACCCGGCGAGCGTGCGGGTGTGGTCGTGTTTCGCCACGGTGGGCGATCACCTGCCCGAAGAGCTGCGGCTGAAAAAGACCGTGGCGCGGCTGGCCACCTACCTGCAGGGCTACGGCGATCTGCTGGTGCGCACCAACAACTGGGACCCGGCGGTGCTGCAGCGCTTCCGCGAGGACCCGGTGGTGACGTCGATTCCGGGCGGTATCGACCACAAGGCCAGCGCCGCGCAGATCGAGCACATCGCGACGTTGATCCCCGACGAGTGGCTTCAGCCGGCGGCCACCGGTACGGCGCGGCGCTGCGCCGAGCGCATCCGCCAGGAGTTCGACTACGGCGCCGACGCGCTGATCATGCACGGCGCCACCCCTGACGAGCTGGAGCCGGTAGTGGCCGCCTATCGCGATATCGCGGGGTAGATGCTGACGCTCAGTCCAGGCCGCCGCGGATCGCGTCGAACGCGTCGCCGAGAACCTGTGGCAACACCAGCGACTCATCGCCGAGCCAGCGTTCGTAAGCGCTGAGCGCCACCCCCAGCATCATCCACGCCACCGTCTGCGGCCGCAGGTCATCAGGGTCCAGACCCGCCCGGCGTGCCACGAACTCCGCGATGACGCTGCGCCAGCCGGCGTACATCGTCATCGAGTAGGCCTGCAGCTCATCGGTCTGCAGGATCACCCGCATCCGCCGGCGGTGGCGCGCCGTCTCGCTCTCGCCGAACGTGTTGAACGCCAACAGCGCCGCACGCAGCGCGTCACCGAGTGGCGCTCCGGGTTCGATACCGTCCAGCAGTTCCCGTAGCTGGTGCAGGTGCGCGTCGAAGTCGCCCCACGGGATGGCGTTCTTCGAGGCGTAGTACCGGAACACCGTGCGACGGCCGATGCCGGCGGCCTGCGCCACGTCATCAACGCTGACCTCGCCGAATCCGCGGGCGGCGAACAGGTCGATCGCCACGTCGGTGATGTGCTGCGGCGTGGTGGAGCGGCGCCGCCCGGCGCGGGGGTGCGGACCCGGCGTACCGCCCATCTCACAGCCCCACTTCCTTTACGGCACTCGATGCCATATTCTGTCCGAGATTGTGACCGACACGACAGTCCTTTGTCGAACCCGAACGTGAGAAAGGCCCGCGTCATGGACCAGAACCAGCAGAACGACACCAATGCCGAGCTCGTCACCGAAAGCCTGGTCGAAGAGGTGTCCATCGACGGCATGTGCGGCGTCTACTGACCATGCCGGAGGTCGCCGTGGCCTCGGAGGCAACAGTGTTCGACCCCGACCGCGGCTGGGAGCTGCACCCGCAGGTGGCGCTCCGCCCGGAGCCGTTTGGTGCGCTGCTGTACCACTTCGGCACCCGTAAGTTGTCGTTCCTGAAGAACCGCACCATCGTCGAGGTGGTGCGGTCTCTTCCGGACCACGACGATGTCCGATCCGCCTGCCGCGCAGCCGGAGTCGACGATGCCGATCAGGGTCCGTACCTGCATGCGCTGGGCGTGCTGGCGGACTCGAAGATGCTGATGCCCAGGGAGGGCCAATGACATCCGTGGCACCGGTGCCCCGGCTTATCGAACAATTCGAGCACGGGCTTGACGCTCCGATCTGCCTGACGTGGGAGCTGACCTACGCCTGCAACCTGGCGTGCGTGCACTGCCTGTCCTCGTCGGGCAAGCGCGATCCCCGCGAGCTGTCCACGCGGCAGTGCAAAGACATCATCGACGAGCTGGAACGCATGCAGGTGTTCTACGTCAACATCGGTGGCGGGGAACCCACAGTGCGCTCGGACTTTTGGGAGCTGGTGGACTATGCCACCGAGCACCACGTCGGCGTGAAGTTCTCCACCAACGGCCTGCGGATCACCCCCGAGGTGGCGGCCAAGCTGGCGGCCAGCGACTACGTCGACGTCCAGATCTCCCTGGACGGTGCCACCGCAGAGGTCAACGACCCGATCCGTGGCCCCGGCTCGTTCGATATGGCGATCCGGGCGCTGGAGAACCTGGCCGCGGCCGGATTCTCCGACGCCAAGATCTCGGTCGTCGCGACCCGCCACAACATCGACCAGCTTGACGACTTTGCCGAGTTGGCCAGCCGCTATGGTGCGACGCTGCGGATCACCCGACTGCGGCCGTCGGGGCGAGGCGCCGATGTGTGGGACGACCTGCACCCGACCGCCGACCAGCAGGTCCAGCTCTACGACTGGCTGGTGGCCAACGGGGAGCGGGTGCTCACCGGTGACTCCTTCTTCCACCTGTCCGGACTTGGCGCGCCCGGCGCGCTGGCCGGGCTGAACATGTGTGGCGCCGGGCGCGTGGTGTGCCTCATCGACCCCGTCGGTGATGTCTACGCCTGTCCCTTCGCCATCCACGACCGCTTCTTGGCCGGAAACGTGCTGTCCGACGGAGGTTTCGACAACGTCTGGAAGCACGCTCCGCTGTTTCGTGAACTGCGGGAGCCGCAGTCCGCCGGCGCCTGCGGAAGCTGCGACCACTACGACAGCTGCCGGGGCGGCTGCATGGCCGCAAAGTTCTTCACCGGACTGCCGCTGGATGGACCGGATCCGGAATGCGTCCAGGGCTACGGCGCACCCGCGCTGGCTGCCGATCGCACCAAGCCCCGCCCGGCCGCGGACCATTCCCGCGGCAAGCCGATCACCACTGTGGTGCCGTTGACGCTGTCCATGCGTCCGCCGGCCCGCCTCTGCAATGAAAGTCCCATCTGATAATGGCTCGTGATGTCTGGTTCGAAACTGTTGCTATTGCCCAGGAACGAGCCAAAAAGCGGCTCCCGAAGTCTGCCTACTCCTCGCTGATCTCGGCCAGTGAAAAGGGCCTGACGGTCAGCGACAACGTGGCGGCGTTCAGCGAACTGGGATTCGCCCCGCATGTGGTGGGTGCGCCTGCCAGTCGCGAACTGTCGACAACGGTTATGGGGCAAGAGATCTCGATGCCGGTGATGATCTCGCCGACTGGAGTGCAGGCGGTCGACCCGGATGGCGAGGTAGCCGTCGCGCGCGCGGCGGCGGCGCGCGGCACCGCGATGGGTCTCTCGTCATTTGCCAGCAAGCCGATGGAAGAGGTCATCGCGGCCAACCCCAAGACCTTCTTTCAGATCTATTGGCTGGGCGGTCGCGACGCGATTGCTCAGCGGGTGGAGCGCGCCCGGGCGGCCGGGGCCGTCGGGATGATCGCCACCACCGACTGGAGCTTCTCGCACGGGCGGGACTGGGGCAGCCCCACCATCCCGGAGAAGATGGATCTCAAGACCATGGTCAAGATGATGCCGGAGGCTCTCACCAGGCCGGGATGGTTCCTGCGGTGGGCCAAGACCATGCGTCCGCCGAGCCTGCGGGTGCCCAACCAGGCGGGCCGCGGCGAGGCGGGGCCGCCGTTCTTCCAGGCTTATGGGGAGTGGATGGGTACCCCACCGCCCACCTGGGAAGATATCGCCTGGCTGCGTGAGCTGTGGGGCGGGCCGTTCATGCTCAAGGGCGTGATGCGGGTGGACGATGCGAAACGTGCTGTGGATGCCGGTGTTTCGGCGATCTCAGTCTCCAATCACGGCGGCAACAACCTGGACGGCACCCCGGCGGCGATCCGGGCTCTGCCGGCCATCGCCGAGGCCGTGGGCGACCAGATCGAGGTGTTGCTGGACGGTGGCATCCGACGGGGCAGCGACGTCGTCAAGGCGGTGGCGCTGGGAGCCCGTGCCGTGATGATCGGACGCGCCTACCTGTGGGGGCTGGGCGCCGCCGGACAGCCCGGGGTGGAGAACGTGTTGGACATCCTCCGGGGCGGCATCGACTCGGCCCTGATGGGCCTCGGCCGGGCCTCGGTGCACGATCTGTCGACGGACGACATCCTGATTCCGGCCGGATTCACCCGGGCGCTGGGCGTGCCCAACGCTGAGGTCTAGTCGTGATGGCTCCGGTCCGCCGTTCGTCGGACTGGAGCGCCCACCTGCTAAATCAGGGCCAATCCTGATACGCCCGTGGCGGACGGGACGGACGTGATCAGCCGGGAGCATTTCGAGCCCCTGGCGCGAAAAATTTACGGCGGTCGTACTCGTCAACAACTGGTGTACGACAGGTGAATTCGCTTACCATCGTCCGATGGCGGTTGGCGGCGAGCTCGGTGGTTCGACCTGGAGCGAGCTGCAGAACCGGCTACAGGGTCAGCTGTCGGGGCAAGGGATGATGCTTCTGGTCCCGGTGGGGTCGACCGAGCAGCACGGCCCGCACCTACCGCTGGACACCGATACCCGGGTCGCGCAGGCGCTCGCCCAGGAGCTGGCCGAGCGGTCGCCCGGGGCCGGGCCGGGGCAGGGCTGGGCGGTCGCGCCGGCCATTGCCTACGGGGCCAGCGGCGAGCATCAGAGCTTTGCCGGCACCATCTCGATCGGCACCGAGGCGCTGATCCAGCTTTTGCTGGAGTACGGCCGCTCGGCCTGCTGCTGGGCGCGGCGGGTGGTTTTCGTCAACGGCCACGGCGGCAATGTGCCCGCCTTGATCGAGGCGGTAGGCCGGCTTCGGTTCGAAGGCCGCGACGTGGCGTGGCTCCCGTGTGCCGCTCCGGGGGCCGATGCCCATGCCGGCCACACTGAAACGTCTCTGCTGCTGCATCTTTCGCCCGACAGTGTCAGGTTTGACCGGGCGCTTCCGGGCAACAGCGCGCCATTGGTGCAACTGCTGCCCGCGATGCGCGAGGGCGGTGTTGCCGCGGTGAGTGCCGTCGGCGTGCTGGGGGACCCGACCACCGCCACGGCAGTCGAGGGGCAACGACTCTTCGGCGAGATGACCGAGGCCGGCCTGGCGGCCCTCGGCGCCTGGGCGCCCGGGCCCGACGGGATGCTGCGATGACCGCGGCTAGGCTGCCGGACGGTTTCGCCGTGCAGGTCGACCGGAAGGTGCGGGTGCTGGGGCGGGGATCCACGCTTCTGGGCGGTTCGCCGACCCGGCTGCTGCGGTTGGCGCCGGCCGCCCAGGGCATGTTGTCCGACGGCCGGTTGGAGGTACGCGACGCCGTCAGCGCACAACTGGCCCGTACCCTGCTCGACGCCACCGTTGCCCACCCCCGGCCCGCAGGTGGGCCATCGTATCGCGACGTGACGGTGGTTATCCCGGTGCGAGACAACATCG
Source organism: Mycolicibacter virginiensis (assembly GCF_022374935.2). Lineage (NCBI taxonomy): Bacteria > Bacillati > Actinomycetota > Actinomycetes > Mycobacteriales > Mycobacteriaceae > Mycobacterium > Mycobacterium virginiense. The sequence goes on along the minus strand of NZ_CP092430.2, from coordinate 3,930,226 downwards.
TCGGGCTGCAACGGCTGGTAGCGGCACTTCGCGGCCTACGTGTCGTGGTGGTGGACGACGGATCGCAGGTCCCGATCCGCCAAGAGGATCTGACCGCTGCCCACTGCTGCGAGGTGCAGGTGCTGCGCCACGAGGAGAACCGGGGGCCGGCGGCCGCGCGCAACACCGGGTTGATGGCCTGCACGACAGATTTCGTGGCGTTCCTGGATTCCGACGTGCTGCCGCGCCGGGGCTGGCTGGAGGCACTGCTGGGGCACTTCTGCGACCCGGCCGTGGCCCTGGTCGCCCCCCGCATTGTCGGTATGGCCGACAGCGGTCACCTGGTCGCGCGGTACGAGGCCATCCGCTCGTCGCTGGACCTGGGTGGCTGCGAGGCGCCGGTGGTGCCTTACGGCAAGGTCGCCTACGTCCCCAGTGCGGCGATCATCTGCCGCTCCAGCACGCTACGGGAGCTGGGCGGCTTCGACGAGGCGTTGCATTCCGGCGAAGACGTCGACCTGTGCTGGCGGTTAGTGGACGCCGGCAGCAGGCTGCGCTATGAGCCGATTGCGCAGGTCGCCCACGATCATCGGATAGAGCTGCGGGATTGGGTGGCGCGCAAGGCTTTTTACGGGGGCTCGGCGGCGCCGCTGTCCGCCCGTCATCCCGACAAGGCCGCACCCATGGTGATCTCGGGTTGGGCGCTGGCGGGCTGGGCGCTGATGGCGCTCGGCTCGGCGGTGGGCTATCTGGTCTCGTTGGCGATCGCCGCGATGACCGGACACCGGGTTGCCCGATCTATGCGCGGCCCGGACACCGCGCCGGCAGATGTGCTGATGGTGACGTTGCGCGGCCTGGCGAGCGCCGGGCTGCAGCTCGCCTCGGCCCTGTGCCGGCACTACTGGCCGGTCGCCCTGCTGGCCGCCTGCGTGTCACAGCGATGCCGCCGGGCGCTTCTGCTGGCGGCGGTCGCCGACGGGGTGGTGGACTGGCTGCGGCACGCGCGCAGTGAGGACGATTCCCGGCCCCTGGGGCTGCCGGCCTATCTGCTGCTCAAGCGAGTCGACGATCTGGCATACGGCGCCGGCCTGTGGACCGGGGTGGTGCGCGAACGCAATATTGCCGCACTCAAGCCGCAGATCCGCAGCTAGGCCGCCTTGACCGTTCCGGTGGTACACAGCGATGCGCTGGTGGTGGGGGCTGGAAGCGCGGGATCGATTGTCGCGACCATGCTCTCGTCGGATCCCTCCTACACCGTCACGGTGGTCGAATCGGGCCCAGGTCTGGAGGATCCGGTCCTGGCCGCGCAGACCGCCGACGCGCTGAGGTTGCCGATCGGGCCGGCCAGCCGGCTGGTGCGTCGGTACCGCGCCGAGCTGATCAGCAGAGCCGACAATGCGCTGACGATCGTGCGCGGCGCGACCGTCGGAGGCTCCGGCGCGGTCAACGGAGGGTACTTCTGCCGGGGGCTCCCGGCAGACTTTGCCGGCTACCCCGCGGGCTGGTCGTGGCCGCAACTGCTGGAGTCCTTTCGGGCCGTCGAGACCGACCTTGACTTCCAGGGCCCCCAACACGGCGATGCGGGCCCGATACCGGTTCGTCGCACCCGTGAAATGTGCGACAACACAAAGCGATTCAATGATGCCGTACAGCGAGCCGGGTTTGGTTGGATCGATGACCTCAATGACGCGACGCTGACGACACAATCCGGCGCCGGAGCGGTGCCACTCAACGTCACTGAGGACGGCGTGCGTACCGGACCGGGTGCCGCATACCTGCGGCCCGCGCTGTCGCGGCCTAACCTCGCGGTACTCACGCAGACCCGAGCGGTACGTGTTGCCATCGAAGCCGATCGAGCTATCGCAGTCGAAGCGGTCGGTGAGCAGGGCCCCATGACGCTGACGGCGGATCGAATCGTGTTGTGCGCCGGGGCGATCGGCTCAGCGCATCTGTTGATGCTGTCCGGTGTCGGTGAGGAGAAGATGTTGCGCGATGCGGGAGTCGCGGTAAGGGCAGCGCTTCCCGTCGGCACGCACTGTGCCGATCACCCGGAATGGCTGGTGGCAGCGGAATGGCCAGGCACGCCGGGTCGCCCCGTACTGGAGACCGTGCTGCACCATGAGAACTTGGAGATCCGGCCCTACACAGCCGGTTTCGCCACGATGGTCGGGGAGACCGACACGCCCGATCAGCCGCAGATCGGGGTGGCGCTGATGACTCCGCGAACTCGCGGCCGGATAAGCCTGATCTCGGCGGATCCGCAGGTAGCGCCCCGCATCGAACACCGCTATGACACCGAACCCGAAGATCTGGTGGCGTTGCGCCGCGGCGTGGACCTGGTCAAGCAGATACTGGCGTTGCGAGGCGTTGGTGGCGAACCGCGCTGGTCGACATCACAGCACCTGTGCGGTAGCGCGCCGATCGGCGCCGACGGCGACCAGGCGGCGGTGCTCGACGCGCAGTGTCGGGTGCGTGGCATCGACGGGCTGTGGGTGATCGACGGCTCGGCGCTGCCCCGGATCACCAGTCGCGGGCCGCACGCGACGATCGCGATGCTCGCGCACCGTGCCGCGACACTGCTGTCAGGTCAGGGCCGGAGCCGGTAGCGGATCGGCAGGTGCTTGAGGCCGCCGACGAACGTCGTCGACACCGACTGCGGCTCGCCGGCCAGTTCGATGGCTTCCAGCCGCGGCAACAACGCGCTGAAGAAGCTGTTGATCTCCATGCGTGCCAAGGCCGAACCCACGCAGAAATGCACGCCGTGACCGAACGCCAGATGCTTGTTCGGGTCGCGGCCGACGTCGAACGCGAACGGGTCATCGAACACGTCCTCGTCGCGGTTGGCCGAAACGTAGGACAGGTAGACCGATTCGCCCTCGGCGATCGGCACGCCGCGGACCTCGGTGTCCGCGGTGGCGGTACGCATGAATTCCTTGACCGGCGTCACCCAGCGGATGATCTCCTCGACCGCAGTGGGCATCAGGCGCAGGTCGGAGCGGAGCCGCTCGCGCTGATCAGGGTGCTCGACGAGTGCGCGCAGGCCGCCACTGATCGCCGCGCTGGTGGTGTCGTGGCCGGCGGTGGCGATGATGACGTAGTAGGAGGCGGTGTCCACGTCCGACAGCGGTGCGCCGTCGATGGTCGCGTTGGCGATCGTGGAGGCCAGGTCCTCGGTGGGTTGTGCTCGCCGTGCCGCGGTCAACGCCCCGAAATAAGAGAAGAAGTCGAGCAGCACCGGCAGCTGCTCCTCGGGAGTCAACCCGCGGCGATACTCCTCGTCGTCGCCGCCGAACAGTTCCTGGGTCAACCGCAGCATGCGGCCGAAGTCCGTCTCCGGCAGGCCCAGCAGCGACATGATCACGAACAGCGGGTAGTTGACCGCGACCTCCTGGACGAAGTCGCACTCCGGGCCGAGCTGCACCATCTTCTCGACGTACTGCAGGGCGAGCTCGTCAATGCGCGTCTTGAGCATTCGCATCGCCTTGGGGCGGAACCAATCTGAGACGATTGCGCGCATCTTGTGGTGTTGCGGATCGTCCATGTGGATCAGGGTCCGCAGACCCATTCCGGACTCCAGCAGGGAGCGCTGCAGGTCGTCGGCGTCGGCGGGCGCCAGCACCGGACGCGGTGCGTTGATCCACAGCTGGTTGTCGCGTTCGATCTCCATGATGTCGGCGTGGCGGGTGATGGCCCAGAACGGGCGGTAGGGCCGATGATCGACCAGGGACACCGGTGCGTGTGCGCGCAGGTGGGTCAGGGCTGCGTGCAGACGAGGTTCATCGGCATAGGCGCTGGGGTCGACGAATACCCGGGCGGCCTGGTCGATGATCGGTGTGCTCATACCCTGCTCCTCGCCGATATTTTTGACACGTGTCAGGTTTGAGCCCAGTGTTGCGGATCACCGGCCGTCGTGGCGGCGCTTTGGGCTGATCCACCCCGATTAGGCTCTTCGGTCATGTCGATCGGATCGTGCCGGTGGGGTCGCCGGGTCGGCGCCGTCGTCCTGGCGCTGACTGCGGTGTTGGCCGGCGGCTGCGCGCGCTCGGACGGGGCGGCGTCGCACCGGAGCGTGGGGCCGCGGGCTGTCGCGCTCAACGCCGACGTGGTGCGGACCGGCTCCGGCCTGGTGAGGGGAACCGTCGGTCCGGATCACCGGCTGTTTCAAGGGATCCCGTACGCCGCGCCGCCGGTCGGGCCGTTGCGGTGGCAACGACCGGCGCCGATGCCGGCGTGGCCGGGTGTGCGTGACGCGGTCAGACGCGGGCCCTGGTGCATCCAGCCCGACGCTGCCGACGTCGATCCGATCAGCGAAGACTGCCTGACGCTCAACGTCTGGACGCCCACCGGCTCGTCCGCCGAACCGCTACCGGTCATGGTGTGGATCCACGGCGGCAGTTTCATGCGGGGGGCCGGCGACATCTACCACGCGCAACGGCTTGCCGTCCGGGGACGCATCGTCGTCGTCACGATGAACTATCGGCTGGGGGCGCTCGGCTTCCTGGCCGACCCGGCGCTGGGGGACCCCGGCAACTATGGGCTGGCCGACCAGCAGGCGGCCCTGCGTTGGGTTCGCGACAACATCGACGAATTCGGCGGCGACCCAGACAAAGTGACGATCGCCGGCGAATCCGCCGGTGGCATGTCGGTCTGTGACCATCTGGCCGCCCCGGACTCGGCGGGCCTGTTTCGGGCCGCCATCATTCAGAGTGGGCCGTGCCAGGCCCAGGTCGAGGTGCCCGAGGCGCAGCGGATCAGCCGCGAATACGCCGAGTCCCTGGGGTGCGGCGAACGGGCCACGGCGCCGCACGACCCTGACGAGCTGACTGCGTCGTGTCTGCGGGCGCTGCCGCCCGACCGGTTGGCCAAGCCGCTGTGGTACTCCCGGTTCGGCACCGATTACCTCAGCGGGCCGGTGGTCGGCGGCGCGCTGCTGCCCAAGGATCCGGTGCGGGCGTTCCGGGAATCTCCGGCAGAGGGCGGCCCCGCGGGCAAGCCGGTGTTGCTGGGGGTCAACCGTGATGAGTTCACCATGTTCGTCGCGCTGCGGTATCTGCGCGTCGGACAGGAGATCACCGCCGCCGAATACCCGGACGAGCTGGCCGACACCTTCGGTCGCGACTCCGCCGCCGCGGTAGCCGAGCACTATCCGCCGGGCCGGTTCGACGGCAGCGTCTCGCTGGCCTACGCGGCCGCTGCCACTGACGACATCTTCGCCTGCCTGGCCGACCGGATGGCGCGCGGCCTGGCCGGCGGCGCGCCCGTCTACGGCTACGAATTCGACGACCCGCACGCCCCGGCCCCGGAGTTGTACGACCAGGTGCCGTTCCCGATCGGCGCCACCCACTCGCTGGAGATGCGCTATCTCTTCGACATCGGCGGCGCCCCGCCTCTGGACTCCGCCCAGCGCCGGCTGTCCGACCAGATGATCGAGTACTGGACAGGGTTCGTCGTCACCGGTGCGCCGATCGCCGTCGACCAGCCCGACTGGCCCGCGATCGGAGCCGGGCCCGACCGGCGGTGGATGTCACTGCGCACCGACGGCAGTCGGATGATCACCGACTACGCCGCTGAGCACCAGTGCGACTTCTGGGCGACGATCCGCGGCTGACCCTTACTTCTTCGTCGCCGTGCTTCACGCTCGACGGGGGAGCGGGCCCGGCTCGCCCGTGATCTGGGCCGGCGTCACCCAGGTGGTGATATCGGCGTGCACCACCTCGACGCCCGCCTTGTCGGTGATGCTGACCGGCACCACCACTTCGGTGCCTTCGGTGATCGCGCTGAAGTCCGGTGGGTCCAGCCGGGCCGTTGCCCGCAACGACGTCGTCGCCTTGGCCAGGTAAGCCACGTTCATCGCCTTGGGAATCCAGCGGTGACTGCGCGGCACGGTGGCCTCCATCAACATCCCCATCGCGACTTCGGCCGCGTTGCAGGACGCGATCGCGTGCACGGTGTGCAGGTGGTTGTAGACGAACGGCCACTTGGGCACCAGCACCTCGGCCAGCCCGGGCTCCATTCGGACCACGTGCGGAAGCACCGAGGCGAAGTAGGGGACCCGGGCCATCGCCGCGGCCGAGAACAGCCGGGTGCCGCCGGGGATGCCCGCCAGCCGTCGCCATGCCTGATAAGTACTGGTAGATCCGGTCACGCCTCGCGATCTTACCGGCAAGTAAGATCAGCTTCCGGGCCGCTCACCGGCGGCTGGCCGCAAGGTCCGGGAACGCTATCGCTGGGTTGATGCTGCGGCTCCAGCCTGGCCTCTCCGTCATCGAGCCTCGCTAAACCGCGGGGATTTGGCCGCTGACCCGATCTGGGGCATACTATTCAGGTTCGCCTGCGCCGGGGTTGTCCCTGGCCGGGCATACGACCAGCGCCCACCCGGGCGCGTCCGGTCCCATTCTCGCCGTACGGAGCATTTTCGCCGTGCACGGGGCCGTGTGAGGGCGACACGCCCGACCGCGGGGACCGGTGGACCAGGACAGGTAAACAGCGGCGGCAGCGCCCAGCGCAGTGTCGACACCGGGCCCACGGGTCCGAAAAGGTAGCGACGAGCTGGGGCACAAAGGGTTCGAAAAACGGACCCCCTTTGCAGGAGTGAGGTAGCAGAAGCGTGGCGGGACAAAAGATCCGCATCAGGCTCAAGGCCTACGACCACGAGGCGATTGACGCCTCGGCGCGCAAGATCGTTGAGACGGTCACTCGTACCGGTGCGTCCGTAGTCGGCCCGGTGCCACTGCCGACCGAAAAGAACGTGTATTGCGTTATCCGGTCCCCGCACAAGTACAAGGACTCGCGGGAGCACTTCGAGATGCGCACCCACAAGCGGCTGATCGACATCCTCGATCCCACGCCGAAGACCGTTGACGCTTTGATGCGCATCGATCTGCCGGCCAGCGTCGACGTCAATATCCAATAGATCCCAGTAGGAAGCTACCGAAAACCATGGCACGCAAAGGTATTTTGGGTACCAAACTGGGCATGACGCAGGTGTTCGACGAGAACAACAAGGTCGTGCCGGTCACGGTCGTCAAGGCCGGGCCAAACGTGGTGACCCGCATCCGTACCCCCGAGCGCGACGGCTACAGCGCCGTGCAGCTCGCCTACGGCGAGATCAGCCCCCGCAAGGTGAACAAGCCGGTCACCGGTCAGTACGCCGCCGCGGGTGTGAACCCCCGCCGTCACCTCGCCGAGCTGCGGCTCGACGACGAGGCCGCCGCGGCCGCGTACGAGGTCGGCCAGGAACTGACCGCCGAGATTTTCAGTGACGGCAGCTACGTCGACGTCACCGGAACTTCCAAGGGCAAAGGCTACGCCGGCACCATGAAGCGGCACGGCTTCCGTGGCCAGGGCGCCGGTCACGGCGCTCAGGCGGTGCACCGCCGGCCGGGTTCGATCGGTGGCTGCTCGACCCCCGGCCGGGTGTTCAAGGGCACCCGGATGTCGGGCCGGATGGGCAGCGACCGTGTCACCACCCAGAACCTGGTGGTGCACAAGGTCGACGCCGAGAACGGTGTGCTGTTGATCAAGGGCGCCATTCCGGGCCGCAACGGTGGGCTGGTTCTGGTCCGCAGCGCGATCAAAAAGGGTGAGAAGTAATGGCCGGCATCAAGATTGACGTCAAGACTCCGGACGGCAAGTCCAGCGGCTCGGTTGAGCTGCCCGCCGAGCTGTTCGACGCTCCCGCCAACATCGCGCTCATGCACCAGGTGGTGATCGCTCAGTTGGCCGCGGCCCGTCAGGGTACGCACTCGACCAAGACCCGCGGTGAGGTCAGCGGCGGTGGCCGTAAGCCTTACCGGCAGAAGGGAACCGGCCGGGCCCGTCAGGGTTCGACCCGGGCGCCGCAGTTCACCGGTGGTGGCGTGGTGCACGGCCCCAAGCCGCGCGACTACAGCCAGCGCACCCCGAAGAAGATGATCGCCGCCGCCCTGCGCGGAGCGTTGTCGGACCGGGCGCGCAACGGCCGGATCCACGCGGTCACCGAACTGGTGAGCGGACAGACCCCGTCGACCAAGGACGCCAAGATGTTCCTGGGCTCGATCACTGACCGCAAGCAGGTGCTGGTGGTCATCGGCCGGGCCGACGAGACGGGCGCCAAGAGCGTGCGCAACCTGCCGGGTGTGCACATCCTGTCCCCGGACCAGCTCAACACCCACGATGTGCTGCGTGCCGACGACGTGGTGTTCAGCGTCGAGGCTCTGAACTCCTACATCGAGGCTCACACCGCCAAAACCGAGGAGGTTTCGGCCTGATGGCGACCATCACCGACCCCCGCGACATCATCCTCGCGCCGGTCATCTCCGAGAAGTCCTACGGACTGATCGAGGACAACGTGTACACGTTCGTGGTGCACCCGGACTCGAACAAGACGCAGATCAAGATCGCGATCGAGAAGATCTTCGCGGTCAAGGTTTCGTCGGTGAACACCGCGAACCGGCCGGGCAAGCGCAAGCGGTCCCGGACCGGCTACGGCAAGCGCAAGGACACCAAGCGCGCCATTGTGACTCTGGCGCCCGGCAGCAAGCCGATCGACCTGTTCGCCGCACCGGCCTGACCGGAGTGAGAGAGAGATCTAACTGACATGGGAATCCGCAAGTACAAGCCGACGACCCCCGGTCGTCGCGGTGCCAGCGTCTCCGATTTCGCTGAGCTCACCCGCTCTCACCCGGAGAAGTCGCTGGTTCGGCCGCTGCACGGCCACGGTGGGCGTAACGCCCACGGCCGGATCACCACCCGGCACAAGGGTGGCGGTCACAAGCGTGCCTACCGCGTGATCGACTTCCGTCGGCACGACAAGGACGGCGTCAACGCCAAGGTCGCCCACATCGAGTACGACCCCAACCGCACCGCGCGTATCGCGCTGCTGCACTACCTGGACGGTGAGAAGCGCTACATCATCGCCCCGCAGGGTCTGTCTCAGGGCGACGTGGTGGAGTCGGGCGCCAACGCCGACATCAAACCGGGCAACAACCTGCCGCTGCGCAACATCCCCGCCGGCACCCTGGTGCACGCGGTGGAGCTGCGCCCGGGAGGCGGGGCCAAGCTGGCCCGCTCGGCTGGGTCCAGCATCCAGCTGCTGGGTAAGGAAGGCGCCTACGCCTCGCTGCGTATGCCTTCGGGCGAGATCCGCCGAGTCGACGTGCGCTGCCGCGCCACCGTCGGCGAGGTGGGTAACGCCGAGCAGGCCAACATCAACTGGGGTAAGGCCGGCCGTATGCGGTGGAAGGGCAAGCGCCCGACCGTCCGTGGTGTGGTCATGAACCCGGTGGACCACCCGCACGGTGGTGGTGAGGGCAAGACCTCCGGCGGCCGGCACCCGGTCAGCCCGTGGGGTAAGCCGGAGGGTCGCACCCGCCGGCCGAACAAGCCCAGCGACAAGCTCATCGTCCGACGCCGGCGCACCGGCAAGAAGCGCTAGGAATCGGAGGGAAAGCGATGCCACGCAGCCTCAAGAAGGGTCCGTTCGTCGACGACCATCTGCTCAAGAAGGTCGACGTCCAGAACGAGAAGAACACCAAGCAGGTCATCAAGACCTGGTCGCGTCGGTCGACGATCATCCCGGACTTCATCGGGCACACGTTCGCCGTACACGATGGCCGCAAGCATGTTCCGGTATTCGTCACCGAGTCGATGGTCGGGCACAAGCTCGGCGAATTCGCTCCGACGCGCACCTTCAAGGGACACATCAAAGACGACCGGAAGGCTAAGCGCCGGTGAGTGCCACGACTGAATTTCCGTCCGCTGTCGCCAAGGCCCGCTTTGTGCGGGTTTCGGCCAGCAAAGCCCGCCGGGTGATCAACCTGGTCCGCGGCAAGTCGGTGTCCGACGCATTGGACATCCTGCGCTGGGCACCGCAGCAGGCCAGCCTGCCGGTGGCCAAGGTCATCGCCAGCGCGGCTGCCAACGCCCAGAACAACGACGGCCTGGACCCGGCCACCCTCGTGGTGGCCAGCGTCTACGCCGACGAGGGCCCGACCGCCAAGCGGATCAAGCCGCGCGCCCAGGGGCGTGCGTACCGGATCCGTCGGCGCACCAGCCACATCACTGTGGTGGTGGAGAGCCGGCCGTCCTCCGGTGGCGGCTCCGCGCAGTCCGCCAGCGCGGCCCGGGCGCGTCGTGCGCAGGGCAGCAAGGCGGCCTCCGACCAGGCGGGTGCGACGGCCCCGGCGAAGAAGGCTTCGGCGGCCAAGGCGACCGAGAAGGCGCCGGCCAAGAAGGCTTCCGCAGCCAAGGCTGCCGAGAAGACGACTGATAAAGCGGCGGCGAAGAAGGCGCCCGCCAAGAAGGCGGCAGCCAAGAAGGCGCCTGAGACGTCCGACGCGAAGGAGGGCTCGGAGTAATGGGCCAGAAGATCAACCCGCACGGCTTCCGGCTCGGGATCACCACCGACTGGAAGTCGCACTGGTACGCCGACAAGCAGTACGCGGAGTACGTCAAGGAAGACGTGGCGATCCGCCGGCTGCTGTCGAGCGGCCTGGAGCGCGCCGGCATCGCCGACGTGACCATCGAGCGCACCCGGGACCGGGTCCGGGTCGACATCCACACCGCCCGGCCGGGCATCGTGATCGGCCGCCGCGGTACCGAGGCCGACCGGATCCGTGGCGACCTGGAGAAGCTCACCGGTAAGCAGGTGCAGCTGAACATCCTTGAGGTGAAGCAGCCGGAGGCCGTCGCCCAGCTCGTCGCGCAGGGTGTCGCCGAGCAGCTGAGCAACCGTGTGGCGTTCCGCCGCGCGATGCGCAAGGCGATCCAGTCGGCGATGCGTCAGCCCAACGTCAAGGGCATCCGGGTGCAGTGCTCGGGCCGTCTCGGCGGCGCCGAGATGAGCCGCTCGGAGTTCTACCGCGAAGGTCGGGTGCCGCTGCACACGCTGCGCGCCGACATCGACTACGGGCTGTACGAGGCGAAGACCACCTTCGGCCGGATCGGTGTGAAGGTCTGGATCTACAAGGGCGACGTGGTCGGTGGCAAGCGCGAGCTGGCCGTCGCCGCACCGTCGGCCGACCGTCCGCGCCGGGAGCGCCCGTCGGGCACCCGCCCGCGCCGCAGCGGCGCTTCGGGTACCACCGCGACCAGCACCGACGCCGGGCGGGCCGCTGAGAGCACTGAGAACGCCGCTGCTGCGGAAACGGTCACCGAGGGCGCAGCGACCGCGGAGTCACAAGCAACGCAGAGCACGGAGAACTAGACCATGTTGATTCCCCGTAAGGTCAAGCACCGCAAGCAGCACCACCCCAAGCAGCGCGGTATCGCCAGCGGCGGCACCGCGGTGACGTTCGGTGAGTACGGCATCCAGGCACTGGAGCACGCCTACGTCACCAACCGGCAGATCGAGTCGGCTCGTATCGCCATCAACCGGCACATCAAGCGTGGCGGCAAGGTGTGGATCAACATCTTCCCGGACCGTCCGCTGACCAAGAAGCCCGCCGAAACCCGCATGGGTTCCGGTAAGGGTTCGCCGGAGTGGTGGGTCGCCAACGTCAAGCCGGGTCGGGTGCTGTTCGAGCTGAGCTACCCGAATGAGGCCATTGCCCGCGCCGCACTGACCCGGGCGATCCACAAGCTGCCGATCAAGGCGCGCATCGTGACCCGAGAGGAGCAGTTCTGATGGCAGTGGGAGTTACCGCTGGCGAACTGCGCGAGCTTAACGGCGACGAACTCGTCGAGCAGCTGCGCGAGTCCAAAGAGGAGCTGTTCAACCTGCGTTTCCAGATGGCGACCGGGCAGCTCACCAACAACCGTCGGCTCCGCACGGTGCGCCACCAGATCGCGCGCATCTACACCGTGTTGCGCGAACGGGAACTGGGCCTGGCGTCCGGTCCCGCTGGTTCTGAAGGCGAGGCATCGTAATGGCACAGGCTGCAAAGGCTAACGCCGCGGAGAAGGGTCCCAAGCACACCGCGCGTACGGAAACCCCGCGGGGCCGCCGCAAGACCCAGATCGGCTACGTGGTCAGCGACAAGATGGAGAAGACCATCGTCGTCGAGCTCGAGGACCGCGTGAAGCACCCGCTGTACGGCAAGATCATCCGGACCACCAAGAAGGTCAAGGCGCACGACGAGAACAACACGGCCGGCATCGGTGACCGCGTGTCGCTGATGGAGACCCGTCCGTTGTCGGCGTCGAAGCGCTGGCGCCTGGTCGAGATCCTGGAGAAGGCCAAGTAATTCGACGGCGTGATAACGACGCCGTAGTAACGACAGAGCCCCGCGACCTGGCGGGTTCACATGGTCGTCGCAACACTCTCGATTGAGAGGTTGCGGCGACCATGTCGTTTTTGGAGGACTGTGCGCGGTTCGGTGACCAGCTAGCGAAGTTGGTCGATGCTGGGGTTCCGGTTAAGGAGGCTGCGGTCGCGGTCGGCCTGTCCCGTGACCGGTGCTATGCGATTCTGCGGGCCATCGGCCGGCCGGCCGGGCAGGCCCGGGGTCCTGGCAAGCGTGGTGATCAGCGTGGGGTTGCCGATCGGGACATCATCGTGGCCGTATTCGACAAGACGGGCTCGATCAATCAGGCGGCAAAAGCCTGTCGGGTATCGCATTCGGTGGCGCGTCGAATATTGGTCGTCGAGGGTCTGGTCACCACCGAGAAGATCCCGCCGAAGGGCAAGGACGAGGCCAAACGTCGTTGCATGGAGCTGCTCGCGGCCGGCTGGTCAACCGCGCAGGCAGCTCGTGAGGTCGGTGTGAACGTACGGACCGCGCGGGACTGGCGCCAGGGGATTCGCCACGTCAACAACACGCGGATCTATCCCGATGGCCGGGTCGTGGACTACAACCACGGCACCGTCTACAAACAGCCTGTGACCAGTGTGACCTGCGATGACACCGGGCCGCCGGCGATTGACGGCCGGTATCTGTCGATCGAGGATCGGGTAGCGATCGCCGAGGGCCTGCTCGGGAGGGATTCGCTGCGGGCGATCGCCGACCGGATCGGCAAGAACGTCTCCACCGTCTCGCGGGAGGTCCGCAGACACAGCATTGATGGCCGATACCTGCCGTATCAGGCCGATCGTGTGGCAGTGGCGGCCCGGGCGCGGCCCAAGGGGTCCAAACTGGTGGTGAACACGGTCCTGCGGGAGGCGGTCGAGGAAGGCTTATCGCGCAAGCTCTCACCGGAGCAGATCTCGCGCCGCCTGCGCCGGGATCATCCCGACGACGAGAGCATGTGGGTGAGCCACGAAACGATCTACCAGGCCCTCTACTTCCAGGCCCGAGGTGGCTTGAAACGAGAAGTGCAGCAAGCACTTCGGACCGGACGAACGAGACGTAAACCGCACCGCAAAGACGGCGAACGCTATCAGCGGTTCACCGACCCGATGGTGATGATCAGCGACCGCCCCGCCGAAGTCGAAGACCGTGCGATCCCCGGGCATTGGGAAGGCGATCTGATCACCGGGGAGAAGAACCAGACCGCGATCGGCACCCTCGTCGAGCGAACGACGCGCTACACGATGCTGCTGCACCTACCGGGCGGGCATGACGCCGAGACCGTGCGCGATGCACTGATCGCAACTATGAGCACCCTGCCGGCACATCTGCGGGGGTCACTGACCTGGGACCAAGGCGCCGAGATGGCCGGGCACAAGCAGTTCAGCATGGCCACCGACATGGCCGTCTATTTCTGCGATCCGGCCAGCCCCTGGCAGCGTGGCAGCAACGAGAACACCAACGGACTGCTGCGGCAGTACTTCCCCAAAGGAACCGACCTGAGCATCTACGGACCCGAAGACCTCGAACACGTCGCCCAAGAGCTCAACAGCCGCCCACGCAAAACGCTCGGCTGGGATACCCCAGCCGAGCGCCTGCGTGATCTACTACTGGCCAACTAACCAGCAGTGTTGCGACGACCCCTAGAAACCGCCCCTGCGTCGCGGGGCTTCGTCGTGATTGGGGTTGTTTCCGGGGTCTTGTGCCGGTCATGCCGGAACTTTGATCCGCGCCAACGGCTGCGGCGCAGTTGGGCCTAGCGGAACCTGCAGTGAATCCTCGCCGTTGAGCACCCGGGCCGGAACCGCCAGCGTGCGTTGCGTCGGCGTCGGCAGGCTGGTGCTCAAGGCGGTCAACTGTCGGCCGTTGAGACGGTTCAATCCGGCCGAGGCGTTCCGGCGCAATCTACGCGCGGTGTGGTAGCGCACCAGGACCGCGACGTCAGTGTGGCGCTGTTGCGGCGTCAGGCGCACCGTGACCGCGGTCGTATCGGTCTCCGGCAGCCACAGCCGTTCGAGATTCTCCGTCGAGATGTCGCGCGGCGACATCCAGAATGTGGCCGCGAACTGCTTGGGGCCCTTGCTCTCTTTCTGCTTCAGTCGGCGGCGACGTCGGCGGAGCCGGGTGGGCTGCAGACCGGCCAAGAGAGCCGTGTCGACCTGGTCGAACTCGTCGGCGGACAGGATGCGCGCGTCCAGGTGACGTTCGCACAGGTCGCGCGCCAGTCGTTCGGTGGCTACGGCCAGGGTCGCGGCGACTGAGTCGCGAACCGCCACCGCCTCGGTGTTGTGCATCGGATCCATCCGCAGGATCAGCCAGTTGTCTTGTGGTCCGCTGGAGCCGGGCTCATTGACCGCCGGCGCGTCGGCGGTGGCGCGTTCGTCATCGGGAGAGTCGGCGGGAGAGTCACACGTTCGTACCGACACGATGTCGATCCCATCCAGGCGTACGTCGAACTGGCGCAGCCCGGCGGCGACGAGCTCAGCGGAGAGAGTCGGCACCGGCGCCGGGACGCGGCGATGCCGCCCGGTCGCTTCGGTCGGTGTGGCCGGTACGGCGATCACCGACACCAGCCGCCCGCGGTGTTCGCGTACTCCGACGACGTCGCGGCTGTAGCGACGGCGGTGGTCGAAGCCGGGCGTACAGCCTTCGGTGAGAAACGCTGCAGGGGTCGCAAAGCGATCGAGCAGCCGCGCCAGCACGATCGCCGTCAGCGGTACTCGACGGTGGGTGATCAACGCCGCCGTGGAAAGCACCGCGGCAAGGCCCACCGCCGGCCACCATGCGCGCTCGGGGGGCCCGAGCTGGGCCGGCCAATGGCCGCCGATCCACAAGATACCGATGTCGATCAGAAATACCGTGGTCACGCGCAGCCAAGACAGATTGAGCCCCAACGAATGCTGTGCCCTCATCGATGTGTCCAACTCATGGTTCCCCCCAGAACTTCCATGAAGTATGCGGTGACCGGGCTACCCGTTCCGCGCGCAGGCCAAACATCCCAGGACCGGGGCGCGAGGGTGGACCTGGGATGTTCGGCCTGTGGCGCGGGTCAGATTCCGAATAGGTCCGACGGATCGAACATGCCCGACAGGTCCGGGAGACCCCCGGCGATGTCGGCCGCACCGCCGGCGGCGTCGGCGGCGCTGCCGGCTGCGTCGGCCGCACTTCCCGCTGCTACGGAAGCGGCGTCGGCCGCACCGCCCGCGGCATCTGCGCCCATCGCCGACAAGCCGAAGGCGTCGCCCGGATCAAGCAGACCGGCAGCGTCGAAATCGGTCGGAATGTTGAAGTCGCCGAACGGCGTCGTCAGCGTGTCGGTGATGGAATTGGCGGCGCCGTCGGCCCCGGGGATATCGGTATAGACGTTCGCGAACCCGTTGCCGAAGTTCATCACGTCATACACCGTTCCCACGGCGGGCAGGTCGGAGGCGGTCGCACCGGCGGCCGGATCCACGTCGGTGATCGTGAACTCGGTGTTGTGGATACCGCCGAACAGGTTCGTGACGTTCTCGCTGGCGGTCACGTTGCCGAGATCGGTGGCACTGCCGCCCGTGCCACTGGACACGTCGAACGACTGCTCACCCTCGCCGACCTGGAATAGCGGCGGTGCGCTGAACAGCGGACTGAGTGGGGTGAATCCCGCCGATCCGTCGTCGAGGACGGGATTGAAGGTGGTATCGCCGATGGTGAATCCATCGCCGGTGCCGGGAGCGGCATCGGGAGTGGCACCCGGCACGGCATCCGAGGTGCCGGTGATCGGCGGGATCGCACCGGTATCACCGAGCGGCGACGGGCTGGGCGTACCGGCGGTGGGGCTCAGGGCGCCCAGATCCGCCAATGGGTGTGGGGCGGGTGCGGATGCCTCCGGGCCAAGGGCGCCGGCATCGCCCAGGGCTCCTGTTCCTCCGGTACCGGCGACATTGCTCGCCAGGTCCACCGGAATCGCGGTGCTGCCGACATTTCCGGCTGCGCCGACACCGCTGTCGGCGAAAGCGACTGTGGCGGGCAGGAATGTGGTCGAGAGTAGACCCGCGGTGACCCCACCGGCCGACATTATGGTCCGACGATTCATTTTCGGTGCGTTCCTTCCGTACTTGGGTAGCCCCGGTCCTGTGCGTTCCCCTTCGAACGTGCCGGGCGTGCTGAACACCGGCGTTCGCCCCCTTCGCGCGCACGACAAATCCAGTCCAGGCGTTGTAGTAGCGGCGATGATGTTGTGCGACAACGGATGTCCGGATGTCAGGGACTCTGCCTCAACCCCCCTTGGCATCCTCGTCAGACGCTAACGGGTGGACGGCGTCGTCACCACCCCTGTGCGTGGATATTTCAACAGTTAATCTCAATGTAGAGAATCGTCAGCGTCGATCGACGCACGTGAGGGCGACGATGTAAGTCATTGCGGCAGTGGGGTTGCGGCAACAATCAGCGTTCGTTGCGGG
Organism: Mycolicibacter virginiensis; assembly: GCF_022374935.2. NCBI lineage: Bacteria > Bacillati > Actinomycetota > Actinomycetes > Mycobacteriales > Mycobacteriaceae > Mycobacterium > Mycobacterium virginiense. Next base: position 3,913,602 of record NZ_CP092430.2, on the reverse strand, counting down.
TTGGTCTCAGCCGCCTCAAAGTAATCGTGTTGGAGCAAACCAACATTCGATTTGACCAATCGGCGTCGGGCGTCACACTGATCGCTATGGAGCTGCGGCAGCTGAAACACTTTGTCGCTGTGGCCGAAGAGTTGCACTTCACTCGGGCGGCTGCGAAGGTGCACGTGGTGCAGTCCACCCTGTCCGCATCGATCAGCAGCCTGGAGCAGGAACTCGGAACCGCCCTGCTGGTCCGTAACAATCGCCGCGTCGACCTCACCACCGCCGGCCTGGCGCTGCTGCCGGATGCGCAGAATGCTCTGGCTGCGGCCGACCACGCTCGGGCCGCCGTTGACGCGGTCAGGGGAGTGTTGTGCGGGCGGCTGAGCATCGGCCTGATCCAGGGACTGGGAACCGTCGATCTGCCGCGGTTGCTGGCCCGCTATCACCGAAACTTTCCGCGCATCGAAATCACGCTGCGGCACGACTCCATCGACACCTTGGTGCAGGCGACCGCCGACGGCGACGTGGACCTCGCCTTCGTCTGCCGGCCCTATGACGGGAGCCGGGTCAAGGACCTGTCGTTGGGAATCGAGCCCCTGGTACTGGCGGTACGCCGCGACGATCCGCTCGCGGCCAGCGAAGTCGTCCCGCTGACTGACCTGCGTGAGCGCGAGTTCGTCGAACGCCGGGCGGACCTTCGGACGCGCCTGCACATCGATGGCATCTGCGCCGACCTCGGGTTTGTCCCAACCGTCTGCGCCGAATCCAACAGTCCGCTCGACCTGGTCAACCTGGTTGTTGCGGGCGTGGGCGTGGCATTTCTGCCGCCGGCGCTGGTGGCGAAGTCAGACCAGCTGGTCGGGGTGGCAACCGATCCGGCGATCCCACGCGAGCTGGCGCTGATCACCCCACTGGAACGGGCACCCTCGCCGGCGGCCGCAGCCTTCCTCGGCGAGCTGGTGTCGGCCGGCGTCGGCGACAACCGGCCATCGGCTCCGCGCGAGCGGCCCCCGGCTCCAATCGCTGCCGCCTCGGCACCGGGCCGGTAGTGTCTCATCCGATCCGGGGGCCGACGACGGAGTGAGCAATGGTGGAATTCACGGGCAAGGTCAGTCTCGATATCCGGGATTCCGAACCGGACTGGGGGCCGTTCGCGGCGCCGACCGCCCCCGAAGGGGCGCCCAACGTGCTGTACCTGGTCTGGGACGACACCGGTATCGCCACCTGGGACTGTTTCGGCGGACTGGTGGAGATGCCCACCATGAGCCGGATCGCCGAGCGCGGTGTCCGGCTGTCCCAGTTCCACACCACCGCCCTGTGCTCCCCGACCAGGGCTTCGCTGCTGACCGGGCGTAACGCAACCAGCGTCGGGATGGCCACCATCGAAGAGTTCACCGATGGCTTCCCTAACTGCAGCGGACGCATCCCCTTCGAAACCGCCCTGCTCAGTGAGGTTCTCGCCGAACAGGGCTGGAACACCTTCTGCGTCGGCAAGTGGCACCTGACCCCGCTGGAAGAGTCCAACATGGCCGGCGCCCGACGGCACTGGCCCACCCAGCGGGGATTCGAACGGTTCTACGGATTCATGGGAGGCGAGACCAACCAGTGGTACCCGGATCTGGTTTATGACAACCACCCGGTCGCACCGCCCGCCACGCCGGAGGACGGCTATCACCTGTCCAAGGACATCGCCGACAAGACAATCGAATTCATTCGGGATGCGCAGACCATCGCGCCCGGCAAGCCCTGGTTCGGCTACGTCTGCCCGGGTGCCGGCCACGCCCCGCACCATGTGTTCGCCGAATGGGCCGACCGCTACGCCGGACGCTTCGACATGGGCTACGAGAAGTACCGGGAAGTCGTGTTGGCGAACCAGAAGGAGCTGGGACTGGTACCGCAGGACACCGAACTGTCCGAGGTCAACCCCTACGCCGGCGTCGCCAGTGCCGACGGCCAGCCCTGGCCGCTGCTGGACATGGTCCGCCCGTGGGACAGCCTCGATGACTCCGAGAAGCGGCTGTTCGCACGGATGGCTGAGGTGTTCGCGGGTTTCCAGACGTACACCGACGCCCAGATCGGGCGGATTCTGGACTACCTGGAGGAGTCCGGGCAACTCGACAACACCATCGTCGTGGTGATCTCGGACAACGGAGCCAGCGGCGAGGGCGGCCCGAACGGCTCGCCCAACGAGAACAAATTCTTCAACGGCTACATCGACTCGGTCGAAGAGGCGATGAAACTCTTCGATCAGTTGGGTAGTCCGGAAACCTACAACCACTACCCGGTCGGGTGGGCGATGGCGTTCAACACGCCCTACAAGCTCTACAAGCGCTATGCCTCCCACGAGGGCGGCATAGCCGACCCCGCGATCGTCAGCTGGCCCAAGGGAATCGCCGCGCGCGGCGAGGTACGCGACACCTATGTCAACGTCTGCGACGTGACCCCGACGGTCTATGACCTGCTCGGCATAACGCCGCCGGAGACCGTGCGCGGCATTGCGCAGCGGCCGCTGGAAGGCGTGAGTTTCAAAGCGGCGCTGGTTGATCCGACCGCAGACACCGGCAAGCACACCCAGTTCTACACGATGTTGGGCACCCGCGGGATCTGGCACCGTGGCTGGTTCGCCAACACGGTGCATGCGGCGACCCCGTCGGGCTGGAGTCACTTCGACGACGACCGGTGGGAGCTCTACCATCTTGCCGAGGACCGCAGTCAGTGCCACGACCTGGCCGCCGAGTATCCGGAGAAACTCGAAGAACTGCAGGCGATGTGGTTCGCCGAGGCAGAGAAGTACAACGGCCTGCCGTTGGCGGACTTGAACATCTTCGAGATGACCACCCGCCAGCGGCCGTATCTGTCCGGTGACCGTACCGGCTACACCTACTACCCGAACACCGCCGAGGTGCCGTTGGGCGCGTGCGTGGAGCTTCGCGGCCGGTCGTTCTCGGTGTTGGCCCGCGTCACGGTGGATTCCGCTGCTGCGGAGGGGCTGCTGTTCAAGCAGGGTGCCCGACACGGCGGTCATGCACTGTTCGTTCAGGGCGGCAGACTGCACTACGTCTACAACTTTCTCGGCGAGCGCGAACAGTGGCTGTCATCGCCCGGTCCGGTTCCGTTGGGACAGCACATTTTCGGAATCCGGTTCGAGCGCACCGGAACAGTCGAGGGCAGTCACACGCCGGTCGGCGAGACCTCGCTGTACATCGACGACAAGGTGGTAGCCACCCTGCCCGACATGGTCGCCCAGCCGGGTGCCTTCGCGTTGGCCGGAGGTGGAGTCAGCGTCGGGCGCAATACCGGCCAGGCGGTGTCGTCGGCGTACCGTGCGCCGTTCGCCTTCACCGGCGGGACCATCGCGGACGTCGCCGTGGATGTCAGCGGTGACCCGTACCTGGATGTGAAAAAGACTATCGCTGCCGCATTTTCGCGGGACTGACGTGATGTTGACGGACCTCGTTGAGATCCCACCCGGGGTGTTCCGGATGGGTTCGACGAGTTTCTATCCCGAAGAGGCACCCATTCACAGCGTGGCGGTCCAGCCGTTCGCGCTGGAGCGTCATCCGGTGACCAATGCGCAGTACGGCGCATTCGTCGACGCAACCGGCTACCTCACGCTCGCCGAACAGGAGCTCGATCCCGCCCTGTACGGCGACGCCGACCCGGGCGCCCTGGTGTTTCGCCCCACGGACGGGCCGGTCGACCTGCGCGATTGGCGCCAGTGGTGGCAATGGGTACCCGGCGCCAGCTGGCGGCACCCGTTCGGACCGGACAGCACCGTCGAGGACAAGCCGGATCACCCGGTGGTCCAGGTGGCCTATCCCGACGCGGCGGCCTTTGCCCGGTGGGCGGGGCGGCGGCTGCCGACCGAGGCCGAATGGGAGTACGCCGCCCGAGCCGGCAGCGTGAGCACCTATGCGTGGGGGGAGGAGGAGAAGCCGGGCGGTGCCTTGATGGCCAACACCTGGCAGGGCGACTTTCCCTACCGCAACGACGGCGCGCTGGGCTGGGCCGGGACCTCACCGGTGGGCACATTTCCCCCGAACGCCTGGGGGCTCCTCGACATGATCGGCAACGTCTGGGAGTGGACGACCACCGAGTTCTCGGCCCACCATCGGCTCGACACCCCGCCGAAGGCCTGCTGCGCGCCGGCCGGCCCCGCCCACCCCGACATCAGCCAGACCCTCAAGGGCGGCTCGCATCTGTGCGCGCCGGAGTACTGCCACCGCTATCGCCCCGCAGCCCGGTCCCCGCAGTCACAGGACACGGCTACGAGCCATATCGGGTTTCGTTGCGCGGCCGAACTGCGTTAACCGGCTCGGCGTGCTCGGGGCCGACGCGAGGTCTCAGGAGATGGCGTCGATCGCCGTCCAGACCCGCGATTGAAAGTCAGGTGGTAGCGGGATATAGCCCTGCTTGTTGAGGTTGGCCTGGCCCAGGCCGGCGGCCGCCTGCAGGAACCCCTTGACCGCCTGTCCCACGACCGGGTCTGGATATCTCGAGCAGACGATCTCGTAGCCGGCCAACACGATCGGATACACGTCGCCCTGGGTCGGGTTATAAAACGACGAGATATCGACCACGAGATCGTTGCCGGTTCCGGTGATCTTCGCGCCGGCGATGGTCTTGCCGACCGAGTCGGCGCCGATGCGCACCGGGCGTTTGGACTTGCGGCTCGCCGGGGTCTTGATCTCGGCGGCGAACAGCCCCTGGTCCATGGCGAAGGCCAACTCGTTGTAGCTGATTGAACCCTCGGTGGTGCGTACCAGCGCCGCGGTGCCCTCATTGCCCTTGGCGCCCACGCCGACGCCACCGTTGAACGTCTTGTCCGCCTCTTTGTCCCAAACGCCGCCGGATGCGGCCCGCAGGTAGGCCTGGAAGTTCTCGGTGCTGCCGGACAAGTCGCTGCGATATACGACGCGGATGTCCTGAGCAGGCATGGGCCCGTTGAGCGCGACAACGTCCGGGTCGTCCCAGCGGGTGATGCTGCCGGTGAAGATCTTGGCGATCGTGGGCGCGTCCAGCACCAGCGATTCGACCTCGTGAAGGTTGTAGGTGATAGCCATCGGCCCGAACACAATCGGTAGGTGCCAGGCGTCCGCTCCGCCGCAGCGCTGCTTGGCCAGCCTCCGCTGCTCAGCGTTGAGCGGCGAGTCGGACGCCGCGAAATCGGTGTCCCCAGCCAGGAAATCGGCGATGCCAGCGCCTGAACCGTTGGCGGTGTAGTCGAGCGTGCGATCGACGCAGGCGGTGCGGTAGACGCCGACGAACTCGGCCATCGCATGAGCCTGCGCGGTCGAACCGCTGGCTTTCAGATCGGTCTTGCCGCCACAGGTCACGAGTTCACTGGCATAGGCCAGCGTCATATGGGGAACGGTGCATGCCGACAGGGCCACTGCGGACGCAGCCAACAGGATGCCGGCGGCCACGGCCGGCGTTCGGGTTGCGACAGCCCGAAATCGATTCATGGCCGTGTGTATAACAACCGAAACCCGCACATTGCCGAACGGAAGGTAAACGGTGTGCGGGCGGAGGGTGACGTCTGCGCGAGTTGGATCGGATTCCGATATGCTTGCCGGCCAGCATGTTTCGGGCATCTCCTGCGCGGTACGGGTGCCGCCGCTGTTCGCTACCCTGACTGCCGATGACCACTGAGCCCCAACTGGAACCGGCCGGCGCTGCGGCGGCGAAGCGGCGCCAACGGCCGCGCTTTCTGACCGGCGCGGTGATCCTGGCCGCGATCGTTGTGGCCTACGCGTCTTCGTTGTTCGGCGTTCACACCCTTCAGCGATCGGACAGTCCGCTGCCGCCGCTCGACCTGAGTGCGGCGAACCCGGAGGACACCATCGTGCAGGTGCGCCTTCAGGAGCTGAACCCAGTCGCGAATCGACTCGCCGTGGACGTGCTCGTCCACCCCGGAGAAGCGTTGTACGACAAGCGATTCGATGTACTGAACACCGAGCTCGCGGTGCGGTTGTATCCCCCGAACGACCTGGGGGACCTGCATTTCCCGGCCGGAGATGCGCCGGCTCGAGTCAGCACGACGATCGAGGCATACGGCGCCCCGGGAAACTGGCCCTTCGACACCTACACCACCGAAGAGCTGTCGGCCGATGTTTTCGTGGGGACCGGTGAAGGCCGCAAACGGCTCCCCGCTCGAGTTGAGGTCACCGGGTCGCTGGACGGCTGGGACGCCAGCGTCGCCCGGGTGCACGACGCCAGCCGGACCCGAAATCAGCGAGGCGATGCCGACGCCGCGGTGGTGTTGAAGATCCAGCGGGCCAGGGGGCCACTGATCTTCGACCTCGGAATCTGCCTGGTCCTGATCAGCCTGCCCACCCTGGCGCTGATTGTGGCCGTGCCGATGGCGATGGGCAGACGGAAGTTTCTGCCCCCATTCGCCACCTGGTACGCCGCGAATCTGTTCGCCATCATCCCGCTGCGCAACATCCTTCCCGGTGCTCCGCCGCCGGGCTCCTGGATTGACCAGGCAATTGTCCAGTGGGTGCTGATCGCGCTGGCGGCGGCGATGGGACTGTTCATCTACGCCTGGGTGCGGCAAGGCGACGACTGAGTCCGGCCGGAATCGAAGTGCGTGGGACGCTGTCGCCGCCCGTTGCGGACCCTCTCGACCAGCAATTTGGTGTTGGGCGGTACGTCACCTAGACTTCAGGGGTTGCCGTGAGCAGACCTCGGCCAGCGAAAGTTGGCCCTGCGTGCTCATCGGCTCCGTAAGAAGAGCAAGACCACGCACGTCCGGGGAGATTCCGGCTGGTACCGCCATGCCGCGCGTCGACTCGATTATTTAGGAGATCTGGTGATTCAGCAGGAATCGCGGTTGAAGGTCGCCGACAACACCGGCGCCAAGGAGATCTTGTGCATCCGGGTGCTCGGCGGCTCGTCGCGGCGATACGCAGGCATCGGTGATGTCATCGTCGCAACCGTCAAAGACGCCATCCCGGGCGGCAACGTCAAGCGGGGTGATGTCGTCAAGGCCGTCGTGGTGCGCACCGTCAAGGAGCGTCGCCGCGCCGACGGCAGCTACATCAAGTTCGACGAGAACGCGGCCGTGATCATCAAGGCCGACAACGACCCGCGCGGAACCCGCATCTTCGGGCCGGTCGGTCGCGAGCTGCGCGAGAAGAAGTTCATGAAGATCGTCTCGCTGGCACCGGAGGTGTTGTAGATGAAGGTCCACAAGGGCGACACCGTCCTGATCATCGCCGGTAAGGACAAGGGCGCCAAGGGCAAGGTCCTGCAGGCTTACCCCGCCCGCAACCGCGTGTTGGTCCAGGGCGTCAACCGGATCAAGAAGCACGTCGCGAACTCGGCCAACCAGGCCGGCGCCTCCTCGGGCGGCATCGTCACCCAAGAGGCCCCGATCCACGTCTCCAACGTGATGGTCGTCGACTCCGACGGACAGCCCACCCGGATCGGTTACCGGGTGGACGCCGAGTCCGGCAAGAAGGTTCGCGTCTCCAAGCGCAACGGCAAGGACATCTAGAGATGACGACTGCAGAGAAGATCCAGCCTCGGCTGAAGGTGCGCTACCGCGAGGAGATCCGGGACGCGCTCAACAAAGAGTTCAACTACGCCAACGTGATGCAGATCCCGGGCGTGGTGAAGGTCGTGGTGAACATGGGTGTTGGCGAAGCCGCCCGGGACGCCAAGCTGATCAACAACGCGGTCACCGACCTGGCCGCGATCACCGGCCAGAAGCCGGAGATCCGTAAGGCCCGCCTGTCCATCGCACAGTTCAAGCTGCGCGAGGGCATGCCGATCGGTGCCCGGGTCACCCTGCGCGGTGACCGGATGTGGGAGTTCCTGGACCGGCTTACCTCGATTGCTCTGCCGCGTATCCGCGACTTCCGCGGGCTGTCGGCCAAGCAGTTCGACGGTTCCGGCAACTACACCTTCGGGCTGGCCGAGCAGTCGATGTTCCACGAGATCGACGTGGACTCCATCGACCGTCCGCGGGGGATGAACATCACCGTCGTCACTTCGGCGACCAACGACGACGAAGGACGAGCGCTACTGCGGGCTCTCGGCTTTCCGTTCAAGGAGAACTGACCATGGCTAAGAAGGCGTTGGTTATCAAGGCGGCCCGCAAGCCCAAGTTTGCGGTGCGCGCCTACACCCGCTGCAACAAGTGCGGCCGCCCGCGCGCGGTGCTCCGGAAGTTCGGCCTGTGCCGAATCTGCCTGCGCGAAATGGCGCACGCCGGCGAGCTGCCCGGTGTGCAGAAGAGCAGCTGGTGAGGGTGGAGGAGCAGCCTAAATGACTATGACGGATCCGATCGCGGACTTCCTGACCCGTCTGCGTAACGCCAACTCGGCGTACCACGACGAGGTGACCCTGCCGCACTCGAAGATCAAGGCCAACATCGCCGAGATCCTCAAGCGTGAGGGTTACATCACCGACTACCACGTCGAAGACGCCCGGGTGGGCAAGGCGCTGGTGGTCAACCTCAAGTACGGCCCGAACCGGGAGCGCAGCCTCGCCGGTCTGCGCCGGGTGTCCAAGCCGGGCCTGCGGGTCTACGCAAAGTCGACCAACCTGCCACGGGTGCTCGGCGGCCTGGGCGTGGCGATCATCTCCACGTCCTCGGGTCTGCTCACCGACCGTCAGGCGGCCAGGCAGGGCGTGGGCGGCGAAGTCCTCGCGTACGTGTGGTGAGGGAGTAGCAGACATGTCGCGTATTGGTAAGCAGCCGGTCCCGGTTCCCACCGGGGTCGACGTGACCATCGATGGTCAGAACGTTTCGGTCAAGGGGCCCAAGGGCACCCTGGAGCTCACCGTGGCGGAGCCCATCAACGTTGCTCGCAACGATGACGGCGCCCTCGTGGTGACCCGGCCGGACGACGACCGGCGCAACCGGTCGTTGCACGGCCTGAGCCGCACCCTGTTGGCCAACCTGGTCACCGGTGTGTCGGAGGGCTACGTCCGCAAGATGGAGATCTTCGGCGTCGGCTACCGCGTCGCGCTCAAGGGCAGCGACCTGGAGTTCGCGTTGGGCTACAGCCACCCGGTGCTGATCAAGGCTCCGGAGGGCATCACCTTCGCGGTGGAGACGCCCACCAAGTTCTCGGTCTCGGGCATCGACAAGCAGAAGGTCGGCCAGATCTCGGCGAACATCCGCCGTCTGCGTCGTCCCGACCCCTACAAGGGCAAGGGCGTGCGCTACGAGGGTGAGCAGGTTCGCCGCAAGGTCGGAAAGACAGGTAAGTAGTCATGGCGCAATCACAAACAGGCACCCCGGACCGCAAACCCGTCGGGCAGAACATCTCCGAGGTTCGGCGTGCGCACCGGATTCGTCGGCACGCGCGGCTGCGCAAGAAGGTGTCCGGCACCGCCGAGCGTCCGCGCTTGGTCGTGCACCGCTCCTCGCGGCACATCCACGTGCAGCTGGTCGACGACCTCGCTGGTCACACGGTGGCCGCGGCCTCCTCGATCGAGGCCGACGTGCGGGGTGTGGACGGCGACAAGAAGGCCCACAGTGTGCGGGTCGGCCAGCTGATCGCTGAGCGTGCCAAGGCCGCCGGCGTCGAGAACGTGGTGTTCGACCGCGGTGGCTACACCTACGGTGGGCGCATTGCGGCGCTGGCCGACGCGGCGCGCGAGGGCGGATTGAACTTCTGATGACCGACGTGAAGATGACTGGAAGGACCGCATGATGGCGGAGCAGCCGACAGGGGCCTCCTCGGCAGGTCCCGACACGGGCAGTGCCCCCCGCAGCGACGGGCGCGACAACCGTGACAACCGCGGTGGACGTGGTGGCCGCGATGGCGGCCGTGGCGGCCGCGACAACCGGGACGGCGACAAGAGCAACTACCTGGAGCGCGTCGTCGCGATCAACCGGGTGTCCAAGGTGGTCAAGGGTGGCCGCCGGTTCAGCTTCACCGCTCTGGTGATCGTCGGCGACGGCCACGGCCTGGTCGGCGTCGGCTACGGCAAGGCCAAGGAAGTGCCTGCCGCGATCGCCAAGGGCGTGGAGGAGGCTCGCAAGGGCTTCTTCCGGGTGCCGCTGATCGGTGGAACCATCACCCACCCGGTGCAGGGTGAAGCCGCCGCGGGTGTGGTGTTCCTGCGCCCGGCCAGCCCGGGTACCGGTGTGATCGCCGGCGGCGCGGTGCGTGCCGTGCTGGAATGCGCGGGCGTGCACGACATCCTGTCCAAGTCGCTGGGCAGCGACAACGCGATCAACGTGGTGCACGCCACCGTTGCCGCGCTGAAGATGCTGCAGCGTCCCGAAGAGGTGGCGGCCCGTCGTGGCCTGCCCATCGAAGATGTTGCGCCGGCCGCGATGCTCAAGGCTCGTCGCGAGAGCGAAGCTCTGGCTGCCGCCGCGGCGCGGGAAGGCACGGCGTAATCATGGCTAACCTGAAGATCACCCAGGTCCGCGGCACCATCGGTGCACGCTGGAAGCAGCGCGAGAGCCTGCGCACCCTGGGCCTGCGCAAGATCCGCCAGTCGGTGGTGCGTGAGGACAACCCGCAGACCCGTGGGCTGATCCGGGTTGTTCACCACCTCGTGCAAGTGGAGGAAGCAGAATGACCATCAAGCTGCACGACCTGCGCCCTGCGCCCGGGTCGAACACCAAGAAGACCCGCGTCGGCCGCGGTGAGGGTTCCAAGGGTAAGACCGCGGGTCGCGGCACCAAGGGCACCAAGGCACGGAAGAACGTGCCGGTCCGGTTCGAGGGTGGGCAGATGCCCATTCACATGCGGCTGCCCAAGCTGAAGGGCTTCCGTAACCGGTTCCGTACCGAGTACGAGGTCGTCAACGTCGGTGACATCAACCGGTTGTTCCCGGAGGGGGGCACCATCGGTCTCGACGAACTGGTCGCCAAGGGCGCCGTCCGGAAGAACACCCTGGTCAAGGTGCTCGGCGACGGCAAGTTGACGGTCAAGGTCGACGTCACCGCCCACAAGTTCAGCGGCAGTGCCCGAGACAAGATCACCGCAGCCGGGGGCTCCGCCACCGAGCTGTAGGGACGGTCTCTTCAGTTCCACAATCGTTCACAGAATCGCACCCCGTGATTATCACGGGGTGCGATTCTGTGTTTGCTGGACGTTTGGTGAACCGTCAAAAAATTAATGATTGATATGCCGTTCACAGCCTTATATAACCATCGTAGGACGTGGTGATGTACGTCACTCGCCCCCGTTGCGTTCCGAGGAAGGCATGGGCATATGAGTCGTCGATTGGGTTCAGATTCCGAGCGGCGAACTGCCTCTCGCCGTGTTGTGGGCGCCGGCAGCACGATCGTCGCCTTCCTGGCGTTCGGGATGACGCCGTTAGCTGCGCCGCCGCCCGCCGCCGCAGACGTCGGATTCGACGACATCCTGGACTGGCTCGGCTGGGATGGCGACCTCCACGGTGGGATCTCGAGCGGGGACGGCTTCAGCTGGCCGGCTGACGCGAGCGCCTGGGCTGAGCAATTCCAGACGGACCTGTGGCTGCCGCTGCACGCCCAGCTCGAGGACTGGATCGCCAGCCCCTTCGGCTCCCAGGTCAACGACGTGATCAACGAGCTGCTCAAACCCTTCACCCTGCCGGGCTTCTGCGGCATCATCTGCGACGGCGCTGACGGGACCGCGGAGAATCCCGACGGCCAAGGCGGGGGCCTGTTCTTCGGTGACGGCGGCGCGGGTTGGACCAGCACCGAGGCCGGAGTCGCGGGCGGTAATGGCGGTGTCGCCGGCGGCCTGGGCAACGGCGGTGACGGTGGTGCGGGCGGACTTGGCGCCGACGGCGGCATGGGCGGCGCCGGTGGGGAATGGATGGGCAACGGCGGCCGCGGTGGCGATGGTGGTGCCGCCGCCGTCGTTGACGGCGTCCTGCTGGCAGCCGGCGATGGTGGCGCGGGCGGTGGCGCCGGCCATGTCCAGGACTTCTTCGGGATCGGCGCGGCCGGCAATGGCGGCGACGGCGGCAACGGCGGAGCGGGCTTCAACGGTGCCGCGGGCGCCAATTCCAGTGGCGCCGGGGTCAACGGGGGCAATGGTGGCGCGGGCACCGCCGGGGGCAAGGGCGGTGCCGGTGGCGCCGGTTCGCTCTGGCTCGGGGATGGCGGCCGCGGCGGCAATGGCGGAACGGGCGGCAACGGCGGCGCGGGCGGTGCCGGGTTCGGCGGGCCGGCGGGGTCGTTCGCCAACGGCGGCGACGGCAACGGCGGCAACGGATCCAGCGGTGGCAACGGCGGCGACGCGGCCCGCGGCGGCCAAGCCGGCGCCGGGGGCACGGGCGCATACCTGTTCGGCAGTTCGGGCGATGCGGGCACGGCGGGCCCGGACGGCCACGCTGGTCTCGGCGGGAACGGCGGCAAAGGCGGCGACGGCATCGCTGGTGTCGCCGGAACCCCCACTGACCCCGACGGGACGGCCGGCGGCAACGGTGGTCGCGGCGGAAACGGTGGGCTCGGAGGCCTGGAGCTCGACGGCATCACCCACGCGGCGGACGGCAACGGCGGCGCGGGGGGCATCGGTGGAAACGGCGGCGCGGGATATGACGCCGCATCCGATTCCGGTGCTGCGCCCGGCCTCTCCGGCGGGCGCGGTGGTGCCGGCGGTGACGGTGGGGCTGGCGGTACCGGCGCGAGCGGAGGCGCGGGCGGTAATGCCGGGGACGGCGGCCGCGGCGGGGACGCGACGGGTGGGCTGGCGGGAACGGCCGGCGCCAACCCTGGTGACGCCGGAACCGCCGGGAAGGCCGGTGGCAACGGTGGGGCGGGAGGTGCCGGCGGGCACGGCGGCAATGGCGGCGCGGCGACCTTGTCGACCGGTACCGCCGGCGTCAACGGGAACGGCGGCGACGGTGGGGCGGGTGGTGATGCAGCGGCCGGCGGTGTGGGGGGCGACGGCGCCGCCGGCAGCGCGACCAACCGTGACGGCGGCAATGGCGGCGCGGCCGGTGACGCGGGCATCGCGGGCGGCGGCGGGACCGGCGGCGCGGCGGGGACCGGCGGGGCAGCCGGCACCGGCGTTGCGGGTTCGAACGGAGCCGACGGGTCAAACCCGGCGCCGGACGCCACCCACGGTGGCAAGGGCGGGGAGGGCTTCACGTCGACGACGCCCGGTGTGGCGGGTGGCGCGGGCGGTGCCGGCGGCAGCGGTGGAACCCGCGGTACCGGCGGGGCGGGCGGCGCCGGTGGCGACGGGGGTGAGGATGCGGCCGGTGGCCGGGGCGGCGCGGGCGGGGCCGGCGGGACGATAACCGGCGACGGCGGCGCCGGCGGCAACGGCGGTGCCGGGCAAGGCAGCGGCAATGGTGGTGACGGTGGAGCGGGCGGCCACGCCGGCGCGACCGGCAACGGTGGGCAGGGCGGCACCGGCGGTGACGGCACCGGAATCGCAGGAAGCACCGGCGGCTATGGCGGCGACGGCGGCGACGGCGGCACACAACGGGGTGACGGCGGCGCAGCCGGAAACGGCGGAGCAGACGGAGGCAGCGGCGGCAACGGCGGCGACGCCGTGGGCAGCGGCAACGGTGGCAACGGTGGCGACGGGACCGCGGGGGCTACCGGCGCGGACGGCGCCACCGCGATGCTGCCCGGTGGCGCCGGGGGAGACGGCGTCGCTGGCCAGACCGGCGGCACCGGCGGCATCGGGGGTGATGGCTCCGGTGCGGGCAACCACGGCGGCAAGGGCGGGGTCGGTGGCGCTGGTGGCAACGGCGGCAAGGGCGGCGACGGCGCCGACGGTGCCGCCGGCACTTTCGCTAACGGTGGTACCGGCTCTGGCGGCAACGGGGGCGCCGCGGGCAGTGGCGCGGCCGGCGGTGCCGGTGGCGCGGGCGGAGCCGGCGGGCAGGGCCTCAACGGTGCGACTGCCGGTCTGGCCGGTGGGGGCGGCGCCGGCGGCAATGGCGGTGACGCGGGCGTGGCCGCCGACGGCGGAGATGGCGCTGACGGCACCGCAGCACACCATGACGGTGGCAACGGCGGCAGTGGCGGTGCCACCGGCGGGGCCGGCGCGGCGGGTACGGGGGGATCTGGCTCCACACCCGGCGACGACGGCCACGCCGGCGCCGGGCCGTCGGGCCCGCAGGGCAACGGTGGCAACGCGGGCAACGGCTACGACGCAGCCAGCGATCCGGCCGCCCCGGCCGGCACGAGCGGCGGCAACGGTGGCACCGGCGGCACCGCCACTGCATTGGGAACCGGCGGCCTGGGTGGCAACGGCGGCGACGGCGCCACGGGCGCACGGGGTGTCGATGGTGCGCTCGCGGGCGCTGACGGCACGACCGGCGGCGCCGGCGGTAACGGCGGCAACGCCGGCTCCGGAGGCGCCGGAGGTGCCGGCAATGGCGCGGACGGCGTGGCCGGTCATGGTGGTGCCGGTGGTCGCGGTGGTGATGGTGCCGATGGTGCGGCAGGGGTGGCGTCGACACAGGCCGGGGTGGTTGGTGGTGCGGGTCAAGCCGGTGGCGCCGGCGGTGACGGCGGTGCCGGGGGCGCAGGTGGTTTGACCGCTGGTGGGGCGGCCAGTGGCTTCGACGGCGGGCAGGGTGCCGGCGGTGACGGGGGCGACGGCGGGGTGGGTGGCCGCGGGTTCGACGGGGTGACCGGTGGTGTCGGTACGGCCGGCGATGACGGGGTCAATGGCACCGCAACCCAGGCGAGCACGGCAGGTATCGCCGGTGGTGACGGTGTCGCCGGCGGGTCGGGCAGTGCCGGCGGTGTCGGTGGAGCCGGTGGTGCCGCCGGGCATGGGTCCACCGATGGGTTGCAGGGCCTCGGTGGTGTGGGTGGTGCCGGCGGCAACGGCGGGACCGGTGGGACCGGGGGTTCCGGAGGCAAGGGTGGCGATGGGTATGACGCGGCCTCAGATCTGGGTGCGGCGGCCGGGACCCGGGGTGGTGATGGCGCGGTCGGTGGTGCCGGCGGCGCCGGGGGCGCCGGGGGCGCGGCGGGCGCCGGTGGTGCCGGCGGTGTAGGTCGCGGTGGTCAGGCCGCCGCGGGGGCTGACGGCAGCGTCGGCAACCAGGCCGGCGGCGGGGTTGGTGGTAGCGGCGGATCCGGTGGCGATGGGTCGGTGGGTGCCCGGGGCGCTGATGGTGTCACTGCGGGCGCTGCCGGCTCTACCGGTGGGACCGGTGGTGGCGGCGGTAATGCCGCAGTCGGCGGTCTAGGCGGCCTCGGGGCCGGCGGCGTGCGCGCCGCCAGCGGTGCCGATGGGGTGGCTGGCCATGGTGGTGCCGGTGGCCGCGGTGGTGACGGCGCCGACGGTGCTACGGGTACGGCGTCGACGCAGTTCTTTGTGCCCGGTGGCGTGGGTCAAGACGGTGGTGCTGGTGGTGATGGGGGTGCTGGAGGCCTGGGTGGTTTGACCGCCGGTGGGACGGCCAGTGGCTTCGACGGCGCCCAGGGTGCCGGTGGTGATGGTGGCGACGGCGGCGTGGGTGGCCGCGGCTTCCATGGCACCGCCGGCGTCGTGGGGGCCTACGGCGGTGACGGGGCCAACGGCACCGCAACCCAGGCGAGCACGGCCGGTGTCGAGGGTGGTGTCGGTGGTACCGGTGGGACCGGCACGCAGGGCGGTGCGGGCGGCAATGGCGGTGCCGCTGGTCACGGTTCCACCGATGGGCTGCAGGGCCTCGGCGGTATCGGGGGCACCGGCGGCGATGGCGGCACCGGTGGTGTCGGCGGCAACGGCGGCAACGGTGGTGACGGCTACAACGCCGCGGCTGACCCGACCGCGGCGCCGGGGACCAACGGTGGTGACGGTGCGGCCGGTGGTGCCGGAGGCAACGGCGGTGCCGGAGGAGCCGGGGGCGCCGGCGGCGCCGGCGGCATCGGCCGAACAGGGCAGGCCGCCTCGGGCGGGCAGGGCGCGGCCGGGGGCCAGGGCGGCGCCGGCAGCGGCGGCGACGGAGGCAAGGGTGGTGACGGTGCGGCCGGCGGAATTGGGCAGACGGGCGCGAACGGTGGCACCGGCACCGTGGGGACAAGTGGAACCCCGAACGGCAGCACCGGGGAGACCGGACACACCGGTGGGCAAGGCCTGACCGGCGGTAAGGGCGGCAGCGGCGGTCAGGGCGGCGCGGCGGGCAGCGGGTCCACCACCGGCTCGGTGGGCCTCGGCGGCAAGGGTGGCAACGGCGGCACCGGAGGCACCGGTGGCACCGGCGGCAACGGCGGCACGGGCGGTGACGGCTATGACCAGACCGGCACCACCGGCCTGTCCGGCGGCAACGGTGGTGCCGGCGGTGTGGGCGGCACCGGCGGCGCGGGTGGCAGCGGCGGCCAGGCCGGCCTCGGCGGCCTGGACGGGGCCGGTGCCAACCAGGCGGCCTCGGGAATCGTTGGTGGCACCGGTTTGCAGGGGGCCGGCGGTAACGGCGGCCAGGGCGGCGCCGGCGGTGACGGCGCGACCGGCACCACCGGCGGCAACGGCAACGCCGGCGGCACCGGCATCGCCGGTACCGCCGGCACCCCGAACGGCGGCACCGGGGGCACCGGCGGCAACGGAGTCGACGGCGGAACCGGCGGCAACGGCGGAACCGGCGGTCAGGGTGGCGCCGCCGGAGTCGGGAGCACCAGTGGCAGCGTCGGCGCCGGCGGTAAGGGCGGCGACGCCGGCGATGGCGGTGCGGGTGGCGATGGCGGTGTCGGCGGCACCGGCGGCGCCGGTTACACCTCGCCGACCGCCAACGGCACCGACGGCGGAAACGGTGGAACCGGTGGCAGCGGCGGCAATGCCGGACACGGTGGTGCCGCCGGCACTGCCGGCAGTGGCGGTCTGAACGGAGCCGGCGTCAGCCCAGCCGCCTCCGGCGCCGGCGGCACGACCGGCAGCGACGGCCACGCCGGTGCCGGCGGCGACGGCGGTGTCGGCGGCAACGGCGCGCAGGGCACCGCCTCCGGCTCGGTGAACACCACGGCCGGGACCGGCGGCAAGGGCGGCACCGGCGGGAACGGCGGTCAGGGCGGCCTGGAGACCGACAACGCCACCCGCGCCCAGCAGGGCGACGGCGGCGACGGCGGCAACGGCGGCAAGGGCGGCGCCGGAAAGGACGGCGCCGACGGCACCAACATCGTCGTCACCGCCACCCCGCCGCAGACGGGCGGTACTGCCGGCGCGGGCGGTGTCGGTGGCACCGGCGGAGACGGATTCAACGCCGGCAACGGCGGCCAGGGCGGTGTGGGCGGCACCGGCGGTACCGGCGGTGACGGCGCCGATGCCTTGGCCAGTCTTCTCGGGCCGCAGGTGGGTGGCACCGGCGGTGTCGGCGGTGTCGGCGGTGTCGGTGGTGTGGCCGGAACGGCTAACGGCGGAGCCGCCGGTAGCAACGGTGACGGCGGCAACGGCGGAGTCGGTGGCGACGGCGGCAAGGGCGGAAGCGTTCTGCTCGGCGTGATCGGCGCGGGCGCCCAGGGCGGGACCGGTGGCAACGGCGGGGTGGCCGGAGTGGGCGGCGGCAGCGGGGCCGGCCAAGGAGCCGCCGGGGTCAGCGGCGCCGGCGGTGACGGCGGGCACGGAGGCGACTCGGCCATCACCATCGTCGGAGCCAGCGGGGGACTCGGCGGCACGGGCGGCACCGGCGGGGCAGCCGCCAACCAGGCCGACAGTGTTGCCGGCCAAGGCGGCGCGGGCGGGCACGGCGGTGACGGCCTGGCCGGAACCATCGGCGGCGGCAAGGGCGGTACCGGCGGAAACGGTGGTGTGGCGAGCAACGCTGCTGGCAGCATCGGCGGCCAGGGCGGAACGGGTGGCACTGGCGGCACCAACCTCGCCGGTCTGGCAGTCGGCAGCGCCGGTGGCACTGGCGGTACCGGTGGCGCCGCCGGGAGCGGCGTCAACAGCGTCGGCGGCCAGGGCGGTACCGGTGGAACCGGTGGCAGCAACGTCGCCGGTGCCTTGTCCGGCGGCGCGGGCGGCTCCGGTGGGACCGGCGGGGCCGGCGGCAGCGGGATCGGCAGTATCGGCGGTGCCGGCGGCACCGGCGGCACCGGCGGTGACAACCTCCTCGGTGTCGCCCCGGGCAGCACCGGCGGCTCCGGTGGCACCGGTGGTGCCTCCGGGACCGCAGCCGGAAGCACCGGCGGCGCCGGCGGGACCGGCGGAGCCGGCGGCGGCAATGCCTTGAGCGTCTTGGGCGGTGACGGGGGCTCCGGCGGTAAGGGGGGTGCCGGCAGCGCGCCGGGCACCATAGGTGGCGACGGCGGCGACGGCGGCGCGGCCGGTGGCGACTTCATCGGTGTCCTCACCGGCTCCGGCGGCACCGGAGGTACCGGAGGAAACGGCAATGGGGCACCGGGCGGCACCGGCGGCGACGGTGGCTCGGCAGGCGGGACGGCAGGCCAGCCCGGCAGCGCGCCGAGTGGAAGCACGGGCGGGGCCGGCGGCGCCGGCGCGCCTGGGCACATCGTCGGCGGATAGCCGACCGGACTTTGGTCGCCCGGGTATGTCCGGCGGCGCCGGTACGCTCAAAATCATGTTCTCCCTGTTGACCGGCGTGCCCGGCCTGGACGACCTGCGCGGCGTCGCGCGCCGCATCGACACCGCCCGGCACCACGGCGTGCCCAACGGCGTCATCCTCGAACTCGACCTGCAGGAGCTGCCCCACGAGACCGGGGCCTTCGACCCGCTGGCCCTGATCCGATCCGGTGGTCGGCCGCCGGTGCTGCGTGATGTGGTGGCCGCGATCCACCGTGCCGCCGACGACCCCCGCGTCGCCGGATTGATTGCCCGTGTGCAGCTTTCGTCGGCGGCCGCCGGGCCGGTGCAAGAGCTGCGGGCGGCGATCGCCGAGTTCTCCGCCGTCAAACCATCGCTGGCGTGGGCCGAAACCTACCCGGGCACGCTGTCTTACTACCTGGCTTCGGCGTTCGGCGAGGTCTGGATGCAGCCGTCGGGGACGGTCGGGCTGATCGGTTTCGCCACCAACGCGACCTTCCTGCGCAGTGCGTTGGGCAAGGCCGGCATTCAGGCGCAGTTCGTCGCCCGCGGCGAATACAAGTCGGCGGCCAACCTGTTCACCCAGGACTCCTACACCGACGCGCACCGCGAGGCCGACACCGCGTTGGTGGAGAGCCTGCACGCCCAGGTGCGCGCGGCCGTCGCCGAATCCCGGAATCTGGACGCCGCCACGGTCGATGCCCTGTCCGACAAAGCACCGCTGCTGCGTGACGATGCGGTGGCCGCGGGCCTGATCGACCGGATCGGATTCCGCGACGAGGCCTACAACCGGATCGCCGCATTGTCCGGAGCCGAGGACACCACCGGCGCCGACGACGACGGCGCACCACCGCGGCTGTACCTGGGGCGCTATGCCCACGCCACGGCCGGCGGGTCGGGACCAACCCTGCCGGGTCGCAAGCCTAAGCCGGCGATCGCGGTGGTGACGGTGTCCGGGGCGATCGTCAGTGGCTCGGGCGGGCCGCAATTGTCGCCGCTGGGCAACCGCAATGTCGGTGGCGACACGATCGCCGCCGCGCTGCGCGAGGCCGCGGCCGACGAGGAGGTCGCCGCAATCGTGCTGCGGGTGGACAGCCCGGGCGGTTCGGTCACCGGGTCCGAAACCATCTGGCGAGCGGTGCAGCAGGCCCGCGCGGCGGGCAAGCCGGTGGTGGCCTCGATGGGCGCGGTCGCGGCCTCCGGCGGGTACTACATCTCCGCGGGCACCGACACCATCGTGGCCAACCCCGCCACCATCACCGGTTCCATCGGGGTGGTGACCGGCAAGCTGGTCGCTCGCGAGCTCAAGGAACGCCTCGGCGTGGGGACCGACTCGGTGCGCACCGGCGCCAACGCCGACGCCTGGTCGATCAACGCCCCGTTCACCGCCGAGCAGCAAGGACAGGTCGAGACCGAAGCCGATCTGTTCTACAACGACTTCGTGGCGCGGGTGGCGCAAGGCCGCAACCTGTCCACCGATGCGGTGGACGCGGTGGCGCGCGGGCGGGTGTGGACCGGTGCCGACGCGGCCGAACGCGGGCTGGTCGACGAGCTGGGCGGCCTGCGCACGGCGGTACGCCGCGCCAAGGTGCTGGCCGGGCTCGAAGCGGACGCGCAGGTCCGCACCGTGTCCTACCCCGGCTCGTCGTTGTGGGAGTTCGTCCGGCCGCGCCAATCGTCGCAGCCGGCGGCAGCGCTGTCCGATGCGGTCGGCAGCCTGCTGGTGCGGTCGCTGGCCGGGCTCGTCGACCAGGTCGAACGCTCGGTCAACGGTGCGCACGTGCTGTGGCTGGGGGAGTCGCGCTGGTAAAGCGCGTAACTTCGAATCAACAATTCTCTTCGCGGCAGTAAAAGCTCGGTAACACGTCTTTAACGGGTGCCGCCCATGCTTACAGCCATGAAACGGTTACTGCTGCTGGCAGGCTTGAGCGCGATGGTCGTCCTGGCCGCCCCCGCCAACGCCACGCCGTCCGGCGTCGATGGGCAGTTTCTGGCCACTCTCTCGGGCGCCGGGCTGAGCCACCGCGCCGGCGACCAGGCAACCGTGTCGGCAGGCCGTGCGGTGTGCCAGCTGATGGACGCTGGACTGTCCCCGATGGACACCGTCGTCGCGGTGCAGGCCACCAACCCGGGATTCACCATCCAGACCGCCGGCCAGTTCGCCGCGATCTCGACGGCGCACTACTGCCCCCAGTACATGTAGGGGTCAGGACTGCAGCCGGGTGCCCAACACGTCGCGGAATAAGGCCTGGCGCAGCGCGAGTTCGCGAGGATCGCTGTAGAGGTGAAAACCCAAGCGGTTCATCACATACGAGTAACCGATGCCGGTGTCGGGATCGGCGAATCCGAAAGAACCACCGAAACCCGGTGTGCCATAAGCCCTGTCCGAGGAACCGAAGGCCGAGGCGAACGCCGGCTTGGACAACCCCAGCGAGAACACCACCTCCACACCCAAGACCTTGTCGCGTTCTCCGCGAGATGGTGGTGCCGGCATCGCGGTGAGTTCGTCGTGCACATCGGGGCTCAGCGGTAGCACCGGATCCGAGGTTGCGGCAGCGCCGTAGAGCCGCGCGATCGCCGAGGCGGAGCCGATCCCGTTGGCCGACGGGATCTCCACGGCACGCACCTCGTCGCGGTTGTAGTCGCCGTCCCAGGGTTTGATGTCACGGGGCAGGGAACTCGCCCGTCCCAGCAGCCCGAACGGATTGAACGATGCCGCCACCAGGGCCGCCGGCATCACATTGAGGTGCAGTAGCGACTCTGCGCGCTTCCACTGGTGCAGCAACGCCACTTGATCGCGGGTTACCGAGGTGGGCAGGCCGATGTGCAGGTTCAGTCCGAGTGGCCGAGCGATCTCGTCGGCGAAGTACCGGCCCAAGGTGCGACCCGCCGGGTCGGTGCGACGGATGAGTTCGGATTCGTACCAGCCCAACGAGATCGCGTGATAGCCGTGCCGGGTGCCGGGCGCCCACAGCGGTTTCTGCGCGGCGAGCATGGGCGCCAGTCGATCCGGGGCGGCGACATCGGCCAGATTGGGTGCGGGCTTCAGCGAGCTCAGCCCGGCCTGATGGCCCAGCAATTGGCGGATCGTGACGTCCCCCTTGCCGGCCTGGGCGAACTCCGGCCAATGGGTTGCCACCGTGTCGTCGTAGCCGAACAGTCCCCGCGAGACGGCCAGTGCCACGGTCAGGGCCGCCACACCCTTGGTGCTGGAGAAGACGTTGACCATGGTGTCCTGCTGCCATGGTGCACGCGTAACCCCGTCGCGGTAGCCGCCCCACAGGTCAACGACTTTGACGCCGTCGCGATACACCGCGACCGCGGCGCCCACCTCCCGGCCTGCTGCAAAGTTGGCCCGGAACGCATCGGCGACCTTGCCGTAGCCCACATCGACGTCGCCGCCGATCAGATCCTGGGGAACCTTGACCTTGAGCACCATGGGGTGGTTATACCGTCGCCGGTCGCCCGGCTATCGCCGAATGGCGATTTCGCCGGGGGCCGCGGCGGGGCTGAGCGTCAGTGGCTAAGCGTAGGGCTGGACAGCGTTGCCATCCCGCAACTGGTCCCGACGGTTGTCCTGCCGAGGCCTGCGATCGTCCGATAGGGCCGTTAGTCCTTTTTCAAGGGCGTTGCTATTTCAATATGGGGGCTGACCCGTAAGCAATATTACCTAATGCGTGGCGGTGGTCACAGCCGTCAGTAAATCATGATGTCGCCCATATGGCGCACCTCTCAATTTCGGCTAATTCTCAGGTCAATCATGGTTTATCGCAGCACGAGGCTCTGTGAATACCTAATTTTCAATTCGTCGGCGACGTCAAATTCGGCTAGCTTGCAGCGCGAGTGAGTCGTTACGGTTCGCGGATTTCATGCTGAACCGGCGATTAATTAGGCAATGAATTCAGAAATTGGGAGATTCGGCATGAAACAGAGTCGTGACCGTCGGCAAAGTGCCCGTGGCGTCGCTCGGCGGGTGGCCGGCGCGGGTAGCGCAGTCGGCGCATTCCTGGCCTTCGGGGTGAGCCCGGTCGCAACCGCTCCCGCCAGCGCGGACTTCGACGACCTGTTCTCGCAGCCCATCCTGGAGATGTTCGAGTCCTGGTCGGTTGGCTCGGACCTGTGGCTCACCGGGTCGTCGGCCGATTTCCTGGACGGCCTGGACGCGGGTGCCGCGTTCGACTCCAGCATTTTCGCCTTCGACCCGACACAGCCGTTGGGCCCCTGGCTGGCGGAGATGGACCATGTGCTCTACACGGGCTTCCAGAACTACGTCTACCTACCGCTGTATGCCATCAGCCAAGACCTGATGGGCTACGCCGAACCGCTGCTCAACCTCGTCAACCAGCCCTTCGTCGACCTGTTCGGCCGGGTGCTGATCGGTAACGGCATCGACGGCTTCGACGGGGTCAACGACTCGCTGCTGGGCAGCTCGGGACTCTTCGGCAACCTCGGCGACGGTGGTTTCCTGTTCGGCGACGGCGGCGCCGGGGTGGCCGGTGACGCCATCAACGCCGACGGTGGGATCGGCGGAGCGGCCGGACTGATCGGCAATGGCGGCGCGGGTGGCGCCGGACTCGCTGGTATTGCCGGTGGCGACGCCGGTAACGGCGGTGACGGCGGTGCCGGTGGCTGGCTGCTGGGCAACGGAGGCCTGGGCGGTGCCGGCGGTGTCGGTGGAATCGGCGGTGGCGCAGGTGGTTTCGGTGGAACCGGCGGCGCGGCCATCTTCATCGGCAACGGCGGGGCCGGTGGTGCCG
Source organism: Mycolicibacter virginiensis (assembly GCF_022374935.2). Classification (NCBI taxonomy): domain Bacteria; kingdom Bacillati; phylum Actinomycetota; class Actinomycetes; order Mycobacteriales; family Mycobacteriaceae; genus Mycobacterium; species Mycobacterium virginiense. Next base: position 3,890,465 of record NZ_CP092430.2, on the reverse strand, counting down.
GTGGCGCCGGAGGTTTCGGGGGCGACGGTGCCGACGGAGCCACGTTCGGCGCGAGCGGTGATCACGGCGGCTTCGGCGGCATCGGCGGCAACGGTGGTACCGGCGGCCGCGCGGGCTTGCTGTTCGGTGCCGCGGGCAACGGCGGCAACGGTGGTGTCGGCGGCGACGGTGGCGCCGGCGGTGATGGTCAGAACGGCCTGCATGGCACCAACGCCGGTGGCGCCGGCGTCAGCAGCGGCCTGCCCGGACAAGACGGCATGGACGCCGGTAACGGTGGCAACGGCGGCAACGGTGGCGCCGGTGGAAACGCGGGCAAGGGCGGCGCGGGCGGATTCCTCGGCATCCACCCGGCTGGTGCGTCCGGTGTGGCCGGGGCCGGCGGCAGCGCCGGTGACGCCGGCAATGCCGGCAACGGCGGCAACGGCGGCAACGGTGGCAACGATGGAACGGGCCTGTCCGCCGGCGACGGCGGTAACGGTGGCGCCGGCGGTGACCGTGGCATCGTCGGCATCGCGGGCCTCGGTGGTCTGAACAGCGACGGCACCCGCGCCGCCTCCGGCGCGGACGGTGCGGTGGCCATCAGTGGTGGCAACGGCGGTCACGGTGGTAACGGCGGCAACGGCGGCGTGCTCGCCGACGGCCAGGGTCAGAACGGTGGTGCTGCCGGAAACGGTGGCGCCGCAGGCCGGATCGGCGACGGCGGTAACGGCGGTAACGGCGGCCATGGCGGCGACAGCGCCGCCGGTGCCGACGGCGCCAACCCCGGCGACGCCGGTGTGGACGGCAAGGTCGGCGGTTACGGCGGCAACGGTGGACACGGTGGCGCCGGTGGACGCGATGCCGGGAACTCCGGCAACGGCGGCAACGGTGGCAACGGCGCGGATGGCGGCGACGGCGGAGCCGGTGCCAACGGCGCGGACGGGATCCTTCCGGGCCAGGACGGCCAGGATGGTGGTCGCGGCGGCAGCGGCGGTGACGGTGGCGCCGGCGGTAACGGTGGCAACGCGGGCGTCGTCTACAACGGCGTGGTCGGGCTCAACGGCAACGGCGGCGACGCCGGTAACGGCGGCAACGCCAACACCCCCGGCAACGGTGGCAACGGCGCGGCCGGCAACGCCGAAAACCCCAACGGCGGCAAGGGCGGCAACGGTGGTGACCCCGGTACGGCGGGCAACGCCGGCGTCGCCGGTGTGCACGGCACCGGCGGCAACCCGGCCAGCGGTGTCAACGGTCTCGACGGCGTGGCCGGGACCGGAGTGACTGGCATTCACGGCAACGGCGGCAACGGCGGCGCGGGCTATGACGCCTCCGCTGACCCGAACGCCGTTCCGGGTGCCGACGGCGGGGCCGGCGGTGCCGGCGGCCACGGTGGTCTGATCGGCAACGGCGGCAACGGTGCAGCCGGCGGTAGCGGTGCGCTGGGCGCAGTCGGTACTGACGGCGACGTGCCCGGCGCATCCGGTGGTACCGGCGGTGCCGGCGGCAACGGTGGTGCCGGTGGCGCCGGCGGCAACGGCGGCGCGCTTGCTGGTAACGCCGGCGACGGCGGCGACGGCGGCAACGGCGCAACGGGCGGCAGCGGCGGTACCGGTCAGGACGGAGCGACCGGGGTGGCCGGCGTCGACGACGGCGCGGGCGGCAACGCCGGCGATGGCGGCAACGGTGGCGTGGGCGGCAATGGCGGCGTGGGCGGCAATGCCGGCACCGCGGCGAACGGCAATGGCGGCAGCAACGGTGACGGTGGGAACGCCGGTGACGGCGGGAACGCCGGGAACGCCGGCAACGGCGGAACCGGTGCCGCCGGTGACGCCGACAACCCCGACGGCGGTAAGGGCGGCGACGGCGGCAACCGCGGACAGGCCGGCCTGGGCGGCACCGGCGCCGGAGCCGGCACCGGTGGCGAAGGCGGTACCGCCGGAACTGACGGCACAGTCGGCGCGGACGCCACCGCAGGCGGCAACGGCGGTAACGGCGGTCGAGGATTCGACGCGACCGCACCTGGAAGCAACGGCGGTAACGGTGGTGCCGGCGGTAACGCCGGGGCCATCGGCATCGGTGGTGACGGCGGCGCCGGCGGTACGGGTGCCAACGGCCTGGCGGGTGTGACCGACGGCAACGGCAACGGCACCCTCGGCGGCGATGGCGGCCAGGGTGGTAACGGTGGCGCCGGTGGCGCAGGGGGCACCACCTCCGGTGACGCCGGAAACGGCGGTGTCGGCGGGGCCGGTGGCGTCGGCGGTATCGGCGGAAGCGGCGCCAACGGCACCGCTGGTATCGACGCCACCCTGCCCGGCGGCAACGGTACGGACGGCGGCGACGCCGGCAACGGCGGTATCGGCGGCACGGGTGGTAGTGGCGGCAACGGCGGTGTCGGCGGCACTGCCACCGACGGCAAGGATGGCAACGCCGGCGACGGCGGAGTCGGTGGTGCGGGCGGAAACGCCGGCAACGCCGGTAACGGCGGTGCCGGTGGCGCCGGTCTAGGCGGTGGTGCCGGTGCGGCGGCCGGCAACGGTGGCGACGGTGGCGACGGCGGCGTGCGTGGTACGGCCGGGGCCGGCGGCCAGGGCGGAACCAGCGGCGACGGAGCCACCCAGGCGGCCAACGGTTCCACCGGTGCCAATGCGACCGGCGGCGACGGTGGCGCCGGCGGCAAGGGCGGTGCGGCGACCAACGCGAACCAGACCGGCGGCGACGGCGGCAAGGGCGGTAACGCCGGTCCCGATGGCCGGGGTGGTAACGGCGGTGCGGGCGGCAACGGCTTCAACGGCGCCAACGGCACCAACTCCACGGACCCGAGCGTCGACGGCACCGACGGCGGCAACGGCACCGCCGGCGGTAACGGCGGTGCGGGCGGTCTGGGCGGCACCAACTCCGGCGTCGGGGGCAACGGTGGAGCCGGCGGTGCTGGTGGCAACGGCGGCAACGGCGGCCACGGCAGTAACGGCACCACCGGGGGCAATGGCACCACCGCGAACCCGGACGGCTCCGCCGGCGGCGACGCCAGCAGCGGCGGCAACGGTGGCAACGGCGCCAGTGGCGGCAACGGTGGCGCGGCCGGTACCGGGGCCAGCGGCAGCGGCAGCGCCGGTGCTGGCGGCAAGGGCGGCAACGCCGGTAACGCCGGTAACGCCGGCAACGGCGGCAACGGCGGCGACGGGATCGCCACCAACACCACCGGATCGGGCGCGCACGGCGGCCACGGCGGCAACGGTGGTGACGGCGGCGACCGCGGCACGGCAGGAACCGCCGGCACGGGCGGCACCGGCGGTGACGGGAGCCAAGCCGCGAACGGCAAGGCCGGATCGACCGGCACCGGCGGTAACGGCGGCAACGGTGGCAAGGGTGCCGACGCGACCAGCACTGGCCAGTACGGCGGCAACGGCGGCAAGGGCGGCAACGCCGGCGCCGACGGAAACGGCGGTAACGGTGGCGACGCCGGTAAGGGCGCCAATGCCCCGACCGGCCCCGGCACGACCGGGGGGACCGGGTCGACCGGCACCGACGGCGATCAGTCCGGCAACCCCAACGGCGGCACTGGCGGCACCGGCGGTAATGGCACCGGAATCGGCGGCAAGGGCGGAAACGGCGGCACCGGTGGTACCGGCGCCGACGCCGGTAGCGCGTCTGGCGAGTCGGCAGGTGCCGGTGGCACCGGTGGTACCGGCGGCAACGGGTCCAACGGCGCCGACGGTGGCTACGGCGGTAAGGGCGGCGACGGCGGCCTCGGCGGCAGCAACTCCGGCAACGGCGGCGACGGCGGCAAGGGTGGCGCCGGCGGTAACGGCAGCAGGGGCGGCGACGGTGGCGCCGGTGGCGCCGGTGCGAGCGGCGGTAACGGCAGCGCGACGAACCCCAACGGTGGCGCCGGCGGTAACGGCGGCAGCGGCGGTAACGGCGGCAGCGGCGGAAACGCGGCCGGCGGCAACCTCGGCGGTAAGGGCGGTGCGGCCAACAACCCCAACGGCACCGCGGGCCAAGACGGTGGCAACGGCGCCGATGGCACTCCGGGTGGCCCCGGCGCCGCCGGGCCTGGTGGCCCGGCCGGCGGTGGCGGTTCGGCTGCCGGTGGCGGCACCGCCGGCCCGCCCGGGCAGCCCGGCGAGGGCGGCAAGGGCGGCGGGGTCATCCCCCCGAGCTGATAGCGCGGCCACCCCGCAACACGACAATGGCCGCCGGTCCTTCGGGACCGGCGGCCATGGTCGTTGAAAGTGGCGAAATGCCGCTTAGAGCCGAATCGCCTCGATCGCAACCGAATTGCGTAACCGGGCCACGATGTCACCGTCGGGAAAGGTGCGACCGTAGTCGGCGAACACGGTCTCGCGGCCGCGCTCGCGCACCTGCCACCCGCGTTCGGTCAGGTATGTTCCGACCGGGTTTCGCTCGCCGGAGTACACCAAGGTGGTGATGTCGAGATCCAGGCCCTGGTCGGCGAACCGCTGACCCAGCGACTGGTTCGAGCCGCTCAGTGTGGCCGCGCCGTCGGGGTGGTACTCGGTGGCCACCCGGCTGCCCGGGGCGCTCAGCGCGGTGATGTGGTCGAACAGCCGGTCCTGCGCATCCGGCGGCAGATAGATGAGCAGGCCCTCTGCGCTCCACGCGGTGGGCTTGGTCTCGTCAAAACCGCTGTCGCGCAACGCGGCCGGCCAGTCGTCGCGCAGATCGACGGCCACGGCGCGGCGATCGGCGGTCGGCTGGGCTCCCAAGTCGGCCAGTGTGCGGGACTTGAACTCGATCACGTCCGGCTGGTCGATCTCGTAGACGACGCTGCCGGCCGGCCAGCCCAGCCGGTAGGCCCGCGAATCCAGTCCGGCGGCAAGGATGACCGACTGCCGAACGCCCGCATCGGCGGCTTGCAGGAAGAAATCGTCGAAGAACCGGGTGCGCACTGCCATCACGGCGGTCATCGGTTCGGCGGCGGATTTGGCTTCGGCGGCCACCGCCGGATCCAGCGTGCCGTCGACCATCTTGGTGAAGAAGTCGATCCCGACCGCCCGTACCAGCGGCGCTGCGAAGGGGTCGGAGATGATCGGCTCGGCTTCCGCGGTGGCCAGCGCGCGGGCAGCGGCCACCATGGTGGCGGTGGTGCCCACACTGGAGGCCAGGTCCCAGCTGTCGTTCTCAGTGCGTGCCATGGCCGTCAGCCCCGGACCGCGCTGATGTAGGCCAGCTTGCCGAAGCCGGGCTCCTCATCGACGTCCAACGGTGGCAGCCCGTACTCGGCGAACAGCGCGCCGACGTCGTGGCTGTCGACCCGCCAGTCGTGCCCCGCCAGATAACTGCCGGCTTCGTTGCGGTCCCCGAAATAGAGCAGTTCGGCCAGGTTGATGTCGACCCCGTGGCTGCGCATCCGTTCCGCGGACTCCTGCATGCGCCGACGTGCCTGTTCTTCGGTGGCCGCGTCGAGGCCGGGCGTGCTCTCGGTGGCGATCCGGCTGCCCGGTGCGCTCAGGGCGGTGACGGTGTCCAGCAGCCGGTCCTGCGCGTCGGGGGGCAGGTAGCCCAGTAGTCCCTCCGCGCTCCAGGCAGTCGGCAGGGCGGGATCGAAGCCGGCCGCCTGTAGCTCCGCCGGCCAGTCCTCGCGCAGATCGATCGAGACGGTCCGCCGATCGGCGGTGGGCTGCGCGCCGTGGGCGGCCAGCACCCGGGTCTTGAACTCGATCACCTCGGGCTGGTCGACCTCATAGACAATGGTGCCGGACGGCCAGTCCAGCCGGTAGGCACGCGAGTCCAGCCCGGACGCCAGGATGACGGCCTGGCGGATGCCGGCAGCGCCCGCGTCGGTGAAGAAGTCGTCGAAGAAGCGGGTGCGGGCCGCCATGTTGTCGGCCATCCGGGCCATGTCCTTCGGGGCTTGGTCGCCGAAGTCTTCCGGGGCGATCTCACCGCTGGCCAATCTGGTGAACAGGTCCAGGCCGACGGCGCGCACCAACGGTTCGGCGAACGGGTCGTTGATCAGGGGATGGGCGGCCCGGCTGGCGATCGCACGGCCCACGGCCACGCCGGTGGCGGTGATTCCCACGCTGGAGGCCAGGTCCCAGGTGTCTCCATCGAATCGGGCGGTACGTGCCATAGTGCGCACTCCTATCTATCTAGCTCTGCCGGTCGAGTGCCGCCGGGAAGTTAGTTAGCGTATTTAACGAGCCATCGCCGACTGTACGCCGCTACGCTGATCGCGCGCTGTCAGTGCCGCCAACGCCCGCCCGGCCCGCGGTGCGCAGCTGTTACTCTCGTAGACTGCTGACGCGCTTAAGACACGCGTGGCCTTGTCGTGATCGGCCGGCACGTGGACGCGAAAACGCAGGACTAACCCAGGACTAACCGGGGCTGGGACACAACAGCCCATTGGAACGCCGCGACCGGACCTCGGCTGCGCAGGAGGAGAAGAGTGTTCTCGGCTTTCATCTCATCACTGCGGACGGTCGACCTGAGGCGCAAGATCTTGTTCGCGCTGGGCATCATCGTGGTGTACCGCCTGGGAGCCGCGATCCCGTCGCCCGGCGTCGACTACCAGAACGTGCAGCAGTGCATCAAGGAAGTCAGCGGCGGCGACGCCGCGCAGGTGTACTCACTGATCAACCTGTTCTCCGGCGGCGCACTGCTGCAGCTGACGGTGTTTGCCATCGGCGTGATGCCTTACATCACCGCCAGCATCATCGTGCAGTTGCTCACCGTGGTGATCCCGCGCTTCGAGGAATTGCGTAAAGAAGGCCAGTCCGGCCAGAACAAGATGACGCAGTACACCCGTTATCTGACGGTTGCGCTGGCTGTTCTGCAGGCCACCAGCATCGTGGCGCTGGCCGCCAACGGCGGATTGCTGCAGACCTGCAGCCTGCGCCACGACATCATCTCCGACCACAGCATCTTCACCCTGATCGTGATCGTGCTGGTGATGACCTCCGGCGCGGTGCTGGTGATGTGGCTCGGTGAGCTCATCACCGAGCGCGGCATCGGCAACGGCATGTCGCTGCTGATCTTCGTCGGTATCGCCGCCCGCATTCCGATCGAGGGCAAGACCATCCTCGACTCCCGCGGCGCCGTGGTGTTCACCATGGTCTGCCTGGCGGCGCTGGCCATCGTCGTCGGCGTGGTCTTCGTGGAGCAGGGCCAGCGCCGTATCCCGGTGCAGTACGCCAAGCGCATGGTGGGCCGGCGCATGTACGGCGGTACCTCGACGTACCTGCCGCTGAAGGTCAACCAGGCCGGCGTTATCCCGGTCATCTTCGCCTCATCGCTGATCTACATTCCGCAGCTGATCACCCAGCTGGTCCACAGTGGCAGCGGCGGCCCGGGCAACAGCTGGTGGGACAAGTTCGTCAGCACCTACCTGTCTGACCCGTCCAACTTCGTCTACATCGCGCTGTACTTCGGGCTGATCATCTTCTTCACGTACTTCTATGTGTCGATCACGTTCAACCCCGACGAGCGGGCCGACGAGATGAAGAAGTTCGGCGGCTTCATTCCGGGCATCCGGCCGGGACGCCCGACGGCGGACTACCTGCGCTATGTGCTCAGCCGGATCACGCTGCCTGGCTCGATCTACCTTGGCGTCATCTCGGTGCTGCCCAACCTGTTCCTGCACATGGGCAGTTCGGGCACCGTTCAGAACCTGCCCTTCGGCGGCACCGCGGTGCTGATCATGATCGGCGTCGGTCTGGACACGGTGAAGCAGATCGAGAGCCAGCTCATGCAGCGCAACTACGAAGGGTTCCTCAAGTGAGAGTCGTACTGCTGGGACCGCCCGGAGCCGGCAAGGGCACCCAGGCGGCGAAGCTGGCGGAGAAGCTGGGCGTCCCGCAGATCTCCACCGGCGATCTGTTCCGCCACAACATCGCCGAGGGCACCGAGCTGGGCAAGCAGGCCAAGCAGTACCTCGATGCCGGAGACCTGGTGCCGCCGGAGCTCACCAACGCGCTGGTCGACGACCGGCTCGACCAGCCCGACGCCGCCAACGGGTTCATCCTGGACGGCTACCCGCGTTCGGTAGAGCAGGCCGAGGCACTGCACACCATGCTGGAGCGCCGCCAGACCAAGCTGGACGCAGTGCTCGAGTTCCGGGTCACCGAGAGCGAACTGCTCAAGCGGCTCAAGGAACGTGGCCGCGCCGACGACACCGCCGACGTCATCCACAACCGCATGATGGTCTACCGCGAGGAGACCACGCCGTTGTTGGACTACTACCAGGACGAGCACGACCTGCACGTGGTGGACGCGCTCGGCACGCTCGATGAGGTGTTCACCCGCGCCCTGAACGCCTTGGGACAGTAGTGGTCGGGTGGGCGAAGCGGCGCAAAGCGGTGCCGCATCGCAGCCCCGGTGAGCTCGACGCGATGGCTGCGGCGGGCGCTGTCGTCGCCGCCGCACTGGCCGCAGTGCGCGAAGCGGCGGCGGTCGGCGTCTCGACTCTGCAGCTGGACGAAATCGCCGAATCGGTGATCCGGGACGCGGGTGCCACGCCCTCGTTCCTGGGCTACCACGGCTTCCCGGCCTCGATCTGCAGCTCGGTCAACGACCGGGTGGTGCACGGCATCCCCACGGCGGACGAGGTGCTGGCGGCCGGCGACCTGGTGTCCATCGACTGCGGCGCGATCCTGGACGGCTGGCACGGCGACGCCGCGGTCACCTTCGGGATCGAGACGCTGAGTGTCGCCGACGAAAACCTGTCCGCGGCGACCCGGCAGGCGATGGAGGCCGGCATCGCGGCGATGGTGGTGGGCAACCGACTCAGCGACGTGTCACACGCCATCGAGATGGGCGCCCGGGCCGCGTCGACTCAGTTCAAGCGCTCGTTCGGCATCGTTGCCGGTTACGGCGGCCACGGTATCGGCCGCCAGATGCACATGGACCCCTTCCTGCCCAACGAGGGATCGCCGGGCCGCGGCCCGCTGCTGGTGGCTGGCTCGGTGCTGGCCATCGAGCCGATGCTGACCCTGGGCACCGACCAGACCGTGATCCTTGAAGACGAGTGGACTGTCGTCACCGCCGATGGGTCACGCGCCGCGCACTGGGAGCACAGCGTCGCGGTGACCGAGGACGGGCCCAGAATTCTGACCAGCCCGGCCGCCGGCTGACCCCATAGGGGAATGAACCAAACTCCCGGCTGAACCGTGTCACCACGGTGAAGGTGCGAGCCTTGAACGCGGCCTTGCGTGTCCTTGTGGTCGGCGCGGGTGTGGCGGGGATTTCCCTTGCTCGCGGTCTGCTGCGCGACGGCCACGACGTCATCGTTTTCGAGCAGCGGCCAGACCTTCAGGCCGGCGGCGGCGCCGTGACCATTTGGTCCAACGGCGCGACGGTGCTGGGGCAGCTGGGCGTGGACATGGCCGGAGCCGGGCAGTCGTTGTCTGCGGTCCAGGTGACGACGTCCACCGGCCGCGCGCTGGCCACCCTCGACATGACCGCGATGGCACGCGGGCTGGGTGCACCGGTTCGGATGGTCCCGCGCCGGGTGCTGCTGGAACGCCTGCTGGATGACTTTCCGGCCGAGCGCATTCGGTGCAATGCCCGCGCGGTGGGCGTGAGCGGTACCGACGGCGAGGTGCGCGTCGATTTCGACGACGGCAGCTCGGTCCGCGGCGATCTGTTGATCGGTGCCGACGGGCTGCATTCGATGGTGCGAGATCTCACCGACGCCCCACCTGCCAAACCGACCGGTTGGAGTAGCTGGCAGGGACTGGTCAGCCTCCCGGACCTTGTCGTCGACAAACGGGTGGCGCTGATGATCGTCGGCAAGCACGGGAACCTTGGACTGTGGCCGGCCGGTGGCCCCGAGCTGCAGTGGTGGTTCGACCTGCCGTGGTCAGCGGACTTCGTTCGCCCGGCATCCCCGATCGACATGATCCGTCAACAGTTTTCCGGCTGGTCCGCTCCGGTGGATCGCGTGCTGGCGGCCTTGACCGACGACGACCTGGCCGGCTCGCCCTACCCGCATTTTCGCCACCCGGTTCCCGGTGCAGGCAGGGGTGTGGTCACCCTGATCGGCGACGCGTCGCACACCATGCCGCCCACCATGGCGCAGGGAACCAACCAGGCCCTGCTCGACAGCATGGTGCTGTGCAAGGCGCTGGCTGATCTGCCGCCGGCGCCCTCGCCTGATGATCTGGCGCGCGCGTTGCGCTGGTATGAGAACACGCGCCGCCGCAAAGTGGCGGCGGTGTCGCGGGTAACGGCGCTGCAGCTGTCGCACAGCGAGCTGGTGCTGCGACCGGCGGCGTTCATCCCGGACCGATTGCACACCTGGGGGATGACCATGTTTCTGCGCTCGGTCAGCCACCGCCGGATGTCGGCTGAGATCAGCCGCACCCTCGGGCTGGCCGATATCAGTCCCATCGCCGGCTAGCCAACAGATCGCAGCCGTAAAGGAGGGCAGACCGATGTCGCTTCCCGCGCGTGAAGATGTGTCCGTTCGTCTCGTCTCGCCGGCACCGGCGGATCCGGTACGGGTGCGCGGTGAATTCGACAACCCCTCGCGCTGGCTCTGGCTGTTCAAATGGTGCGTGCTGGCCACCCCGCACTACCCGATTCTGATCCTGCTGTATCTGTCCTACCTTCCGCTGACTTTCGTTGCCGGAGTAGCGATTCTGATCACCGGTCGCTATCCGCGCCCGATCTTCGACTTCAATGTGGGTGTGCTGCGCTGGTCGTGGCGGGTCATGAACTACCGGTTTCCGATGAACAGCACCGACCGATACCCGCCGTTCACGCTGGCGTCTCGGCCCGACTATCCGGCCGACCTGCACGTTGACTACCCCGAACGGCTCGAGCGCCGGGCGGTGCTGGTCAAATGGTGGTTGTTGGGGTTGCCGCAGATCCTGATGTGTTGGGCGCTGGAACCCGCGTTGCAGTTGCTGTGCGTGATCACAGCGGTGACGTTATTGATCACCGGCACGATCCCGGTCGGCATGTCGGACCTGTTGTTGGGCATCGTTCGTTGGCGCTATCGGGTAGCGGTGTACGTCTCTTTGATGCGTGATGAGTATCCGCCTTTCCGGCTGGATCAGGGCGAGCTGTGGGCGACCGATGTCACCACGTAACCCGTTGTTCCCGTATGTGTATCGACTCGGAATGCCGTTCTTCGACCGGCTGTTCTATCGCCGGTACCGGCGTACGGCCATGAGCTACGCGATGGGACGGCTGTTGATGATCGGACTCGGTCCCGGAGCGGATCTGATGTTTCTGCCCTCGGCGGTGACGTCGGTCGCGGCCGTCGAGCCGGAGCCCGCGATGCGCCGGATGGCCGCCGCCGTCGCGCGCCGTCGCGGCGTCCCGGTGGATATCGTCGACGGAGTTGGTGAGTCGATTCCCTTCCCGGACAACAGTTTCGATTCGGTACACGTCGGTCTCGTGCTGTGCTCGGTCGATGACGTCGATGCCACCCTCGGCGAGATTCGCCGGGTGCTGGCCCCCGGCGGGCGGCTGGTGGTACTCGAGCATGTCCGCGGTGAGGGCGCGATGGGCCGATTCCAGGATCTGATCGCGAGGCCGTGGGCGTGGCTGGCGTCCGGCTGCCGGCCGAACCGCCGGACGCTGGACGCCATCGCCGCAGCAGGATTCGACACCACCGCGCTGACCAGCATTCGCCGTACTCCGGTGCCGCCGCCGTGCACACCGCAGCTGCAGGGGTTCGCCACCGTGGTGGGTGAACCGCCGAGCAGTCGTGAACGTGGGCTAGGTAACGTCGAAAGATTGGAGTTCCCACCATGAGTAGAACAGTTGTCCGCCGCCGCCGGGCGGCGATAGGTGCCGGCGCTTTCTTAGTCGCTGGGCTCGCCCCGTGGGCGATCAGCAGCCCGGCCCATGCAGACGGGGGCGGTCGCAGTGTGGGCGCCGACTCCTGGCTCTTCGGTGATGTCGGAGATCCGGGTGCTGCGCTGTCCACGGTGGTCGACGATCCGGACTTCATCAGTCACACTACCGATTTCGGGTTGTTCACCCTCACCTCTGCGGGCGACCCCGACGACGACAATTATGTTGCGGTGGTTCTACAAACCCCGCTGTTCACCGACATTCTGACGTCTGGGACCGACCCGGAGGACAATCTGGGATTCGGGGCCGCGAGCATCGGGGTGGCCGGGGAGACGGTCAACACGTTCATGGTTCCGGACAACCCGGACCTGGACTTTACGTTCTCGTTGCCGTTCACTGATCCGTTCGCGGCGCTGTTCATTGACCTCATTGAGCTCGGTCTCGTCTGAGGACGTTATGCCACCCTATTCGCTGGACACCGCGTCGATGATGTTGAGCCGGGCGGCTCGTCGTGCGGGCGGCACCGAGCCGAGCAGGCTGATCGCCACCGCGCCCACGGCGTAGGCCGGTGCCGCCGCGCTCGGTTGGAACGTGACGGTGAAATTCATGATCTCGGCGCTGACCAGACTGTAGAGCCACTGATCGGTCAGGCCGATCGCCAGCCCAGCCAGGCCGCCGATCACACCGATGCCGGCCGCTTCGGCCAGCACCATCTGCACGGTGAAGCGGCGATTGGCGCCGATCGCCCGCAGCACACCGATCTCGCGGCGACGTTCGAGCACCGAGAGCGTCAACGTGGTGAACAAGGCAACCGCGGCGACGAACACCACGATGAGCAGTACCGCGTTGGCGATCACCATGCTCTGACGCAGCGGCGCTTCGAGGCCCGCCAGAGCGGTGCGACCGTCGTAGACGTAGTTCGGCTCGGGGACCACTCGGCGAATGTCGGTGCGCAGCTGGGCCGTATCGACCCCGTCGGCGGCGGTCACCTGCAGTGTGGTCACCGCCGGGCGATCGAACCAGGCGCGTAGTTGGTCGAGCCCGATCCCGACGGTGCCGATGACCGTCGAGAAGTACGGCACCAGCGCCAGCACCGCCGCCTGCCGAGGGCCGCGTGGTGTCTGCAGGTGCAGCTCGTCGCCAACCCGTACGCCCAGGGTGGTGCCCAGGTTCTGCGACAGCACCACGCCCCGGCCGTCGAGCACGTCGCGGCGCGTCTGGTCACCGAGTGCGCGAAACAGCGGATCGGCCGACCCGGGGGAGAATCCGTCGAGCATTACCCGGGTGCCACCGATCACCGCAAATCCGTAGGCGCCCGGGCTGACCCGGTCGACCCCCGGTACCGCTGCCACGCGACCTTCCAGGCCCTGCGGCAGCGCGTCGGTGGGAAAGCTGTCCGGAGCGTTCGCGCTGACCCATACGTCGACTCCCGCGACGGGCGCGAAGATGGCGCGCGCCGAGGAGATCATGTCGTTGTCGGTGCCGGTGATCACCACGGTGGTGACCACGGCGATCAGTACGGTCATCACGGTGGCCCACACCCGCCGCGGCGCACGCTCGATCGTCGCGGCCCCGACCGCGCCGACCGTGCCGAAGGTCCGGGCCGCGGCGGCGGCCGCGGCGACCAGGGACGCGGTGAGGGCAAAGCCAAGGGTGATCTCGGCGCAGAACACCGCGATCATCGCCGCCAGGGAGGTGACGCCGCGGTGGCCCACGATGATGAACAACGACACCGTGATCACCGCGATGGCCACGAACCCGGTCACGGTCCGCAGCCGGCGTGGGACGGTGTCGGCGGCGGAAGCCCCGACCGGCGCCAGCGCCTCGATCGGCGACACCTTGTAGACCTGCCGCGCCGCCATGGCCGCCGCAGTCACGCTGCTGAGCACCGTCGCGGCTATCGCGACCGGCAGGGCGTAGCCGGGCAGCCAGTACTCGACCCGGGCTTCGAGTCCCTGCGTGATGGCCGGCGGAAGTCGGCGGATAGCCAAGTGGCCCAAGAATATTCCTAAGACCGCGCCAAGGGCTCCGCCCAGCACCCCGAGGGTCGCGGCTTCACCGATCAGGTCCGTGACGATGGTGGAGCGGCGGCCCCCGATCGCGCGCAGGGTCGAGATGGCCGGGCGGCGTTGGGCGATCGCCATGGTCATGGTGGTGTAGACCAGAAACGCGCCGACCACCAACGCAACCGTCGCACCCATCAGTGCCATGTAGTTCATCAGCTTGACGCCGTCGCCGGCGCGAGTGGCGCGCATCCGTGGTTCGGCGACGATCGCTCGCCCGTTGACGGCGGAGGTCACCGCGGTGCGTACCGCGGCGGCGTCCGTGCCCGGCTTGGTGGTGATCAGTATCGAATCGAGCTGGCCGAGTCGGCCGGTGATGTTCTGCGCCAAGGAAAGTGGGGCCAGCACATAGTTGCCGCCGTTGAGATCGGCGAGATGCTTGCCGGTGAGTACCTGCGTCACCGTGACCCAGGTCGTGCCCAGCCGGAATCCGTCACCTTTGCCATGGCCCACTCCGGGCCCGACCTGCACGCCGCTCGGTGTCGCCGATGGCCCCGTCGGCGGATGAGCCAGCGCGTCGGCCAACGCGCCGGCCAGGGCGACGCTGCTGGCATCCGCGCCGAACAGCAGCATTGTCCCGGTAGCCGTCGGGGTGGTCGCCCGGATCAGCGGCGCCGCGGTCGCGACGCCGGGAACCCGGGCCACCTCGGCTGCCAGCGAGTCGGGAAATCCGGCATCGGTGACGCCGGACACCTCGAGCGTGGCGATCCCGGCGATCCCGTCGGAGAGCCGGTTGACCGAACCGGTGATCGACCCGAAGATACCCAGCACGGCAACCAGATACATCGCCGAGACGGCCATGACGGTGACCGAGGCGAGGGTACGCCGCCGGTGTACGGCCAATTCGCGCAGGCTGAACAGCCGAAGTCGGCTCGCGGTGGCGGCGATCGCCGAGATCATCGCCGGACCGTTGCCCGTTCGTGGCGTGGCGACCCGTTGCGGTCCTGGGGCGGCGACCCGTCCCCCGCAAGCGGGAGGTGCCCCCAGCGCCCGGCTTCGCCGCGCTTGCGATCGCCGGAGTCCTGGCGCGGCGACCCGCGGTCTGATCCCACCCGGCCGTCCTGCAGGCTGATCACCCGGTCGGTAGCCGCCGCGGCGTCGCGGTCATGGGTCACCATCACCACCATCCGGGAGCGGCCGCCCTCGTGGGCCACCTCGGAAAGCAGCCGCAAAATCGCAGCGCCCGTTGCGGAGTCGAGGTTTCCGGTGGGTTCGTCGGCGAGAATCAGCGACGGATCCATCATCAGGGCCCGCGCTATGGCGACGCGCTGCAATTGGCCGCCGGACAGCTCCGCCGGACGGTGCTCCACCCGGTTGCCGAGCCCGACCCGCTCCAGCAAACCGATCGCATCGTGCTTGACCCTGTCCAGTCGGCTGCCATCGAGGAGCTTCGGAACGGCTACGTTCTCCCACGCCGACAGGGTTGGCAGCAGGTTGAAGAACTGAAAGACGAACCCCACCCGGTGCCGACGAAACTCCGACGCCTGCTCGTCTGTGAGCCGGCCGATCTCGGCGCCGTCGAAGATGATCGATCCGCTGTCGGGGGAGTCCAGTGCCCCGAGCAGGTGCAGCAGCGTGCTCTTGCCCGCCCCCGACGGCCCGACGATCGATATGAACTGGCCGCCGCTGAGATGCAGGTTGATCCGGTCGAGTGCGCGCACCCGTTGCCCGCCGATCTGGTACTCGCGGACGACGTCGCGCAGTTCGATGGTCAGCTCGCGCAGGCGCGACTGATCCCGATGAAGACGAAGATCGGTGTGCAAGGGCGTCACTCCCTATCCACGGTTTCTGATCTTTGACACGCATGGCGGCGCTGTGCGGTTCAGCGTGGGTGTCCGGTCATCGGGAAAATGCACCGACGGACCGCTAAGGCGTCGCGGCGTCGAACAGCGCACGCAGGGTGGTGTGAATCTGGCGGACGGCGTCGTCGATGCTGCCCATCGGCTGCAGCATATGGCTCAGCGTCAACCGGACGTCGACCTCGACGATCGAATTCAGCTGCCGTTCGACGGCGTCCGGCAGGTCGTAGCACGATCGGACCGCGGCCGCCATGGCCTCGATCGCACCGGCCAGGATTGGCGTCGGCCCCACGGTCAGCAGCGGAGTCAGGCTTGCTTCGGCGTTGTTCTCGCGGGTCAACGTCGCGGTGACCAGGGGATCGTCGGAGGCTGCGCGCAGCGTGAAGGCGGCGCCGGCGGCCAGACCGGCAGCGACGTCGTCGGGGTGGGACTGGATCGCTGTGATCACCCCGGTGATGAATCGGGTGGTCTCGCGCTGAACCAGGGCCTCGCCCAGCGCCTGCTTCGCGCCGATCTCTTTGTAGAGCACCTGCCGGCTGATGCCGACTGTGGCGGCGATGCGCGACATGTTCACCGCTTGCCAGCCCTCGGCGCAGACCAGCGCGTGGGCCGCGTCGAGGATCCGGTTGTGCAGCATCTGCCGGACCTCGGCCTGAAAATTCGGCACGGCTGGCATGCCCCAAAGGATAGCCGACAAAAAAGTAGATATGTCCTAGCAGATACATCTATGATGTAGTTGTATCGGTCCATACAAGGGATGGCTAGGTGTACCGGGTCGGAGGCGGAACGGGATGGTGCCATCGTCGGGAAGTGCGGACCAGCTCAAAGGCGCGCTGACCCAGTTGTCGGGCCGGTACCGCGCGGTGATCTACCGGTCCTACTACCTCGGCTGGACGACGGCGCAGATCGCCGCGGATCTCGGCATCGATGACGACACCGTCAAAGGCGACCTGCACGACGCGCTGTGCGCATTGCGGGCCGGTCTCCCGACAGTCGGAATCAACCGCTGAAGCGTGGGCTACCAGCCAAGCAGCACGAGTTCGGAGCAGAATCCCGGCCCCATCGCGACCATCAGCCCGAACGAGCCCGGCGGCGGCGGATCGGCCATAGTGGACCGCAGCACGTCAAGTACCGAGGCCGATGACAGATTCCCGTTCTCGCGCAACGACGTTCGGGTTCGATCCAGCGCGTCGGCAGGCAGCTCCAACACGTCCTGGACCGCCTCGATAACCTTCGGCCCACCAGGATGGCAGACATAGGTCGACACGTCATCGGAGGTCATCCCGCAGTCGGCCAGGAAGTTGCGAACATCCTCGGCCAGATACTTCTCGACGACGGTGGCGACCTCGACCGACAGCTTGATCCGGAACCCGCTGGTGCCGATATCCCAGCCCATCACGTCCTGGGTGTCAGGGTAGAGCCGGCTGCGGGTAGCCAATACTTTCGGCGCGTTCGGTCGGACCGGGCGCCGATTCGCCCCGGTCGCGACCACGGCTGCCGCGCCGTCACCGAACAGGCTCGCCGCCACGAAATTCGCCATCGAACGGTCGTCGCGCTGAACGGTCAGCGAGCACAGTTCGACCGCGAGCAACGCCGCCACGTGGTCGGGGTAGGCGCGCAGATAGTCGTACATCCGGGCCACCCCGGCCGCGCCCGCAACGCAGCCCAAGCCGAACAGCGGGATGCGCTTGACGTCGGGCCGCAGCCCCACCCGGGCCGCCAGCCTGGCCTCCAATGTCGGTACGGCAAGCCCGGTCACCGTCGTCGACACCACCACGTCGACATCGGCCGGCTTGACCTTAGCGGCATCGAGGGCCGCCAGCAGCGCCTGCTCACCGAGGTCGAGGGCGACGTCGATGAAGGTGTTGTTCGCCTCGGTAAAACCGCTCAGCTCGGCGTAGCGCGGCAACGGCAACGCCAGATGCCGCGACGCGACGCCGCTGGCATCGAAGAACCGCCGAAACTCGGGGCCGGCGAAGTCGCCCAGCGCTTGGGCCGCTTCGTCTTGGCTGTATCGGTTCGGTGGGAATTCAACGGCTACCGCGGCAAGCGAAGGCGAAGAGGGGGTCATGTCGGTGTCACGTTGTCGAGTGCCCAACGGTTCAATTCCGCTACCGCGCTGACCCTTCCGACCTCTGCCTTCGCCTTCCGCGACTGGCGTCGTGGTGGCAATTGCCGCACACCGACGTGACGGCACCGCGCGGTGCGGTAAGAAAAGGGCGTGGCAGCTTCCAGTTCCTCCGGCGATCTCGCCCCAGCCGACCCGATCGCGCTGGCCCGCGCCAACTGGGAGCGCGCCGGTTGGGGTGAGGTCGCCGACGGAATGGTGGCGGTGACGTCGGTGATGCGCGCCCACCAGATCCTGCTGGCGCGGGTGGAGGCGACCCTGCGGCCCTACGACTTGAGCTTCTCCCGATTCGAACTGCTGCGGCTACTGGCGTTCAGTCGCTCCGGGCAGTTGCCGATCACTAAGGCCTCCGACCGGCTGCAGGTGCACGTCACCAGCGTCACGCACGCGATCCGACGGTTGGAGGCGGCCGGCTTGGTCGAGCGGCTGCCGCACCCCACCGACGGCCGCACCACGCTGGTCTCGATCACCGACCTGGGTCGCGCCACCGTTGCGGACGCCACGGTCAGCCTCAACCGGGAGGTGTTCGCCGATGTCGGTATGTCGGTGCAGGAATCGCGGATGCTGTCCTCGGCGATCGAGACGTTGCGGCGCAACGCCGGAGATTTTTGATGCCGAGCAGTCGTGAAAGCCCCCGATTGCGACCCGGATTGGGGGCTTTCGCGACTGCTCGCCGGAGTCAGTGCCCCCCAGCTCGCGCGGCGGGGGACGGGATCGGGATGGTGGCGGTGACGGCGGTGCCCGCCCCGGGACGCGACCGGATGTTGAGTCGGCCACCGACCAGCTCGGCGCGCTCGGCCATCGACAGCACCCCGTAGCCGCCCATCTCGTCGCCGCCCACCGGGTGCTCGAAAGTGTCGAAACCCACCCCGTCGTCGACGATCTCCAGCCGTGCCGTGTCGGGGTCGGCGGTGATCGCGAATCCCAGCCGCACCGTCGTCGCGGCCGCGTGTTTGACCACGTTCTGCAGGCCCTCCTGCGCGATCCGGTACAGCGCCAGCTCGATGTGCTCGGGCAGCCGGGTCTCGGCCAGGTCCAACTCAATCGTGAGTTGCGGGATCGACCGGGCGAGGCTGGCCAGGCCACCGGACAGGCCCAGATCGTCGAGCACCGGTGGCCGTAACCCGCTGATCGCCACCCGGGTCTCCTGCAGGGTCAGCCCGGCGAGTTCACGAGCGGCCTCCAACTGCGCCGACGCCTCGTCCGGGTCGTTGCCGACCGCGCGGGCGGCGGCATCCAGCCGGTAGGACAGCGTCACCAGCCGCTGGGAGATGCCGTCGTGGATGTCGCCGGCCAACCGGCGCCGCTCGATCTCCTGGGCCTCGATCACCTGCTCGACGAAGAGTTCGTGGGCACGTTCGCGCGCAACCAGCTGCCGGTGCAGCCGGGCCTGGTGCATGGCACCGGCAATGAGCCGGCCGATCACCCGCAGCAGTTCGACGTCGCCGGGGGTGAACTCGCGGCGCGTCACGGTGTGCACGTTGAGCACACCCACCAACCCGCCCGGGTCGGTCTCCATCGGCACCGACACCATCGAGGTGAAGTCACGCCCACGCAGCGACTCGATCGGCAGGTAGCGCGGATCGGCCTCCTTGTTGTCGCTGATCACCACCGGCTCGCGGTGTCGCGCCACCCAGCCCGACACCCCCGACCCCAGCGGCAGCCGGATCTTGCCCACCTCGGTGTCGAACGGTGGGGTCGCACCGGTCAGCGTCAGGGAACGCTCGGTGTCGTCGAGGACGTGCACGAAGCAGACGTCGGTGCCGGTGGCCGCGGTGATCATCCGGGCCGCCGCGGCGGCCAGCGGTTCCACTCCGGGCCCGCTGGAGGCGGCCTGGATGAGCTCCCGCAGCAGTGCCAGCTCGTGGTTGGCGTCGACGAAGTCCCGCACCGCCGTGGTCTTGCGGGGGCGCGAGCGCGGCCCGCTGTTGGAGCTCACCGGTAGATGCCTTCGCGCAGCGCGGTGGCCACCGCCCCGGTCCGGTCGGACACCCCGAGCTTGCGGTAGATCGAGCGGAGATGGGATTTGACCGTCTCGTCGCCGATCACCAGCTTGGTGGCGATCCCGCGGTTGGACAGCCCGCTGACCATGTAGGCCAGGATCTCACTTTCCCGCTGGGTAAGCCCCTGACGGGCGCCGGGCCAGAACTCGTCGCGTTGCAGTCGTGCGGCGGTGCCCGCCGCGCGCGCTGCCAGTCCGGGATCGATCACCGTCTCACCGCGGTGGGCCAACTCGATCTGATGCACCAGGTCGTCGCTGCTGATGCTCTTGAGCAGGTAACCCGTCGCGCCGACGCGCAGCGCCTCGAACAGGTACTGCTCGTCGTCGTAGACCGAGAGCATCACGACCTTGCGGTCAGGGTCGCGTTCCCGCAGCGCCAGGCAGAGGTCCAAGCCGCTCTCACCGCGCATCCGCACATCGCACAACACGACGTCGGGGTCGGTTTCGGCGATCACGGCGATGGCTTGTTCGGCGTTGACCGCCTGGCCGACCACTTCGATCCGGTCGGCGAACGCGGTGAGCATGGCGCGCAGGCCCTCGATCACCATCTCGTGGTCGTCGACGAGGACCAGGCGCACGGGCATAGCAAGACAATAGGGCCCCGCGACGCTGGGACCGCTGAATGAACCCCGGCGGTGATTACCCCACCCAGATCCCCCCAATGGGGGAGGACACCCGCTCCCGCTTCCGGCACGGTGTCTGTTATGCAGATCACAACTGAACTCGCGACATGGACCGGTCCGGGCCGCCCGTTCTGGTGGGACCAGGCGCACCCGGATGCCGAGGTTTACCCCCTACAAGCGGTGATCTTCGATCTCGACGCGCTCGCCGACGCCGACGGCGAGCCCCGCTCGGGCCTGGTGGACCTGGTGTTGAGCCTGTTCGCCACCGGTCTGTGGATCGCGGTGGTCGGCGCTGGCCCGCGTGCGTGGGTGCAGGAGCGGGTGCGGGAACTGATCGGCGACGGCATGGCCGAGACCGTGGTGAGCGCAGACGACCTGACCGGACCCGCCGGGGATGCCGAGCTCTACCGGCTGGCGCTGTGGGAGCTGGGCATTGTGGCCGGGGAGGCGCTGGTGATCGCCGGCTACGAGTCCGGGGCCCGTACCGCGGCCGCGATCGGACTGCCGGTGATCTACGCGGGTTCCAGCCGTTACGACGGACTGCTGGCCAACGGTTGCCGGGAGTTGCAGGCGCAGCGGGTGGTCGCCCGGTTCAGCTGTCGCGAAGCAGTTTGATCTCGGCGCTGGTTACGCCGCGCCGCAATCATTGTTTGACGCTGACGGCTCCGGTCATCGACCATGCTGTGGTGCGTCGACTGGTGGTTCTTGTGTGCGCAGCGCTATGCGCGATGGGCGTGAATTCGGTGACCGCGCCGCTGGCCGTGGCGGTCGTCGAACCGTGGTTCGCCGAAGCGGTCGGTAACGCCACCCAGGTGGTGTCGGTTGTCGGAGTGGGTCATTCGACCGCAAAGATCGATGTCTATCAGCGGACTGCCGCGGGCTGGGAGGCGGTTGCGGCCGGGATTCCGGCACATGTCGGCTCGGCGGGAATCACGCGAGAGACCAAGGAAGGCGAGCCGTCGACCCCAATGGGGTTTTACACGCTCGATTCGGCGTTCGGCACCGCGCCGAATCCTGGCGGTGGGCTGCCGTATGTGCAGGTCGGATCCGACCACTGGTGGGATAGCGACTCGGGCAGTCCGACCTACAACACCATGCAGGTCTGCAAAAAAGCCCAGTGTCCGTTCAACACGGCGGCCAGCGAGAACCTCAATATCCCGCAGTACCGGCACGCGGTGGCCATCGGCGTCAACAAAACCCGCACACCCGGTGACGGCTCCGCCTACTTCTTTCACACCACCGACGGCGGGCCGACGGCGGGCTGTGTGGCGATCGATGACGCCACGCTGGTGAAGATCATCGGCTGGCTGCGGCCCGGCGCGGTGATGGCAATCGCGAAGTAGGCCGTAGTACAGCAGGTCAGTTGGTGCTCGGTGGTGCTTGGGGTTGGAAGGGTTGGTACCACCACCAGTCGGCGCGTTCGCCGGTCGGTCCGGGACAGGGTGCGACCGCGGGTGCGGGGGTGCGTGGCGGGCGGGCCAGTGATCCGGACTGCAGTTGTCGGCCGTCTGCGTCGTTGACGATGAGATGGTCGGCCAGCCCGGTGATCGTGATGATGCCTCGGTGATGCAGCCGGTGGTGATAGGGGCAGACCAGCACCAGGTTGCTCAGTTCGGTTTCGCCGCCGTCTTCCCAGTGCCGGATGTGGTGGGCGTGCAGGCCGCGGGTGGCGCCGCAGCCGGGAACAGCGCAGGTGGCGTGGCGGTGTTCGAGGGCGCGGCGCAGTCGACGGCTGATGGTGCGGGTCGATCGACCGCATCCGATCACTTCACCGGCACGCTCGAACCACACTTCGCAGGTGGCGTCACAGGTCAGGTACTGCCGCTCGGATTCAGGCAGTAACGGGCCCAGATGCAAGGCGCCGATCTGCTGTTGGACATCAAGATGCACCACCACCGTGGTGCGCTGACCGTGCGGTCGTCGGCGCACCTCGGCGTCCCAGCCCGTCTCGACCAGCGACAGGAACGCATCGATCTGGGTCGGCATCGGGGGAGTGTTGTCGGGCTTGGCGCTGCTGCTGTCGCGGTCGTGGCTCCACGCGGCGATCAGGGCGTCGAGATGCGATTGCAGTGCGGCGTCGAGAATCGCTGATTCGTTGTGCGGCAAGGCGATACGCCAGACGTCGAGTTCGGTATTGGACGTCTTGGTGATCGCCGGCCGCGGGTCGGGCGGCGGGCCGGGTTCGGGGCGCGGTTCCAACTTCACCGCGGTGCGCAGCTGGCTGACCGTGGCAACAACGGCCAATTGCGCGTAGTGCTCGTCGGATCCGTCGGCGGCTCGCTGAGCGATCGCGCCGACCTGGTCCAGGGAGAAGCGGCCTTCCCGCATTCCTTGGGCGCAGCGGGGAAACGCTTCGAGTCGGTGCGCCACCGTCGCGATCGTGTGCGCGTTGCCCGGCGAGGTCCCGGTCTTCCAGGCCACCAGTGCGGCGACTGAGCGTGCCCCGGTAGTGCCCCACAGCTGATCACGTTCGATCTCGGCGACGATTTCGACAACGCGTCCATCGATCGCGTTGCGCTGACCGGTCAACTCCGACAACTCCTCGAACAGCACCTCGAGACGCTGGTCAGGACGCGCTTTGACGCCCGTTGAGGTCGCGGTCGCGGACATGCCATCAGCATGGCAGGAGGGTCTGACAAGTATCGTGATCGTGCGCGCCGGCGGGCGCTCAGCTGCCGCGCAGCAGATTGATCACCGCGCTGAAGTCCTGCGCGCCGTGTTCGGCGGCGAAGTCGCGGTAGATCGCAGCGGCGTGGCTGCCGAGCGGGGCAGCCGACCCGGTCGAGGCAACCGCATCCATCGCCAGCCCGAGGTCCTTGTTCATCAGCGCGGTGGCAAAACCCGGCTCGAAATTCCGGTTCGCCGGGGAGGTCGGCACCGGGCCCGGGACGGGGCAGTTGGTGTGCAGTGCCCAGCAGTTTCCGGTGGCGCCGGTCATCACGTCGAAGAGGGCTTGGTCGGCCAGTCCCAGTTTTTCGGCCAGCACGAACGCCTCGGCGACCGCCACCTGCTGCACGGCCAGCACCATGTTGTTGCAGACCTTGGCGGCCTGGCCGGCGCCCGCCGCACCGCAGTGGATGATCTTGGCGGCCATCGGTTCCAGCACCGGGGTGGCCCGTGCCACGGCGGCATCCTCGCCGCCGACCATGAACGCCAGGCGCCCGGCGACCGCACCGGTCACTCCGCCGGACACCGGTGCATCCAATTGGGCGAACCCGTGCGAGCCGGCCAGGGCGTGCACCTCGCGGGCGTCGGCTACCGAGATGGTGGAGCTGTCGATGAACAGGGTGTCGGGGGAGGCCGCGGGCAGGATCTCGGCGTAGCAGCTCTTCACTGCGTCCCCGTGCGGAAGCATCGTCACCACCGTGTCGGCACCGGCCACCGCCTCGGCGGCGCTGGCGTGGATGCTCACGCCGTGTTGCTCGGCGGCCGCGGTGGCTGCCGGCACCGGGTCGAAGCCGCGCACGGTGTGCCCGGCGGCGACCAGGTTTGCCGACATCGGCCCACCCATGTGGCCCAGACCGAGAAACGCGACGATTGCCATATATGTGCTCCTAAGTGGGCCTCGAATGCCGGGGGTTACTGGCCGGACCGGACGCGGGCCGCCTCGGCCCGGCCGATCACCAACCGCATGATCTCGTTGGTGCCCTCCAGAATGCGGTGCACCCGAAGATCGCGGACGATTTTCTCCAGACCGTATTCGCGCAGATACCCATACCCGCCGTGCAGTTGCAGTGCCTTGTCGGCGACATCGAAGCACGCGTCGGTGACGTAGCGCTTGGCCATCGCGCACAACTCCACCTTGTCGGGGGAGTTGTTGTCGAGCGCAGTCGCCGCGCGCCACAGCAGCAGTCGTGAAGTCTCCAGCGCGGTGGCCATGTCGGCCAGGGTGAACCGGATCGTCGGTTCGTCCAGCAGTGCCTTGCCGAATGCCGTCCGGTCGGCCAGGTAGCTGCCGGTCTTGTCGAACGCTGCCTGTCCGCCGCCCATCGAGCAGGCGGCGATGTTGATCCGGCCGCCGTTGAGGCCGTTCATCGCGATGGCAAAACCGTTGCCATCTCCGTCCGGACCGCCGAGCATCGCCTCGGCCGGCACCCGCACGCCCTCGAAGATCACCTGCGCGGTCGGTTGGGAGTTCCAGCCCATCTTCTGCTCGGCGGCGCCGAAACTCAGCCCCGGCGCGTCCTTTTCGACGATGAACGTGGAAATGCCACGCGGGCCGTCGCTGCCCGTTCGGGCCATCACCACATAGACGTCGGAGACCCCGGCGCCGGAGATGAACTGTTTGACCCCGTCGAGCACGTAGTCGTCACCCGAGCGCACCGCACGGGTGCTCAGTGCGCTGGCATCCGAGCCCGCGCCGGGCTCGGTCAGGCAGTAACTGGCCACCGCATCCATCGACGCCAGCCGCGGCACCCAGCTCTTGCGCTGGTCTTCGGTGCCGTAGCTGTCGATCATCCAGGCGCACATGTTGTGGATCGACAGGTAGGCCGCGATCACCGGGTCGGCGATCGAGAGCTGCTCGAAGATCCGCACCCCGTCCAGGCGGCGTAGTCCGGAGCCGCCCACGTCGTCGCGGCAGTAAATCGCCGCCATCCCCAACTGAGCGGCCTCCCGCATCACGTCGACCGGAAAGTGGTGGGTGGCATCCCATTCCAGGGCGTAAGGGGCCAGGCGCTTGTCGGCGAACGCCGCCGCGGTGTCGACGATCACCCGTTCTTCATCATCCAAGATGGTGTTCATTGTCCTATTCCATTGTGGGGATGTGGAATTCAGCGCCATCCTTGATCCCCGAGGGCCAACGCTGCGTGACGGTCTTCACCTTCGTGTAGAACGTGATGGACGCCGTCCCGTGCTGGTTGAGGTCGCCGAAGCCGGACCGCTTCCAGCCGCCGAAGGTGTGATAGGCCACCGGCACCGGAATCGGCACGTTCACACCGACCATGCCGACCTGCACCCGGGAGGTGAAGTCGCGGGCGGTGTCGCCGTCGCGGGTGAAGATCGCCACCCCGTTGCCGTACTCGTGCTCGCTGGGCAGGCGCAGGGCTTCTTCGTAATCGTGGGCACGCACGATGCACAGCACCGGGCCGAAGATCTCGTCGGTGTAGATCGACATGTCGGTGGTGACACGGTCGAACAGCGTTGGGCCGGCGAAGAAGCCGCCGGTCAGATCGGCGTCGCCGAATTGGGTGTCGTCGCTGGCCCGTTCGCGGCCGTCGATCACCAGCTCGGCGCCGGCGGTCACGCCTTGGCCGATGTAGTCGTTGACCCGGTCCAGAGCGGCCCGGGTGACCAGCGGGCCGTAGTCCGCCTTGGGGTCCAGGCTGTGGCCGACCCGCAGGCCGTTGATGCGCTCCACTAGCCGGGAGCGCAACCGCTCGGCGGTCTGCTCGCCGACGGGGACCGCCACCGAGATCGCCATGCAGCGCTCCCCGGCACTGCCGTAGCCGGCGCCGATCAGTGCGTCGACGGCCTGGTCCAGGTCGGCGTCGGGCATCACGATCATGTGGTTCTTGGCCCCACCGAAGCACTGGGCACGTTTACCGTTGGCGGTGGCCGTCGAATAGATGTACTGCGCGATGTCGGAGCTGCCGACGAAGCCGATCGCGGCGACCTGCGGGTGGTGCAGCAGGGCGTCGACGGCTTCCTTGTCGCCGTGCACCACCTGCAGCACGCCCGGCGGCAAGCCGGCCTCCACGAACAATTCGGCAAGACGCACCGGCACCGACGGGTCACGCTCGGACGGCTTGAGGATGAATGCATTTCCACACGCCAGGGCCGGTCCGGCCTGCCACAGCGGGATCATCGCCGGGAAGTTGAACGGAGTGATCCCGGCGACCACGCCCAGCGGCTGGCGCAGCGAGAACACGTCGATGCCCGGGCCGGCGCCCTCGGTGTGCTCGCCTTTGAGCAGGTGCGGGATCCCGACGCAGAACTCGATCACCTCGATGCCGCGCTGGATGTCGCCGCGGGCGTCCTCGAGGGTCTTGCCGTGCTCGCGGGAGAGCAACTCGGCCAGCTCGTCGACGTGGGTGTTGACCAGGTCGATGAAACGCATCATCACCCGGGCCCGGCGCTGCGGGTTGTAGGCGGCCCAACCGCGCTGGGCCGCGGCCGCGGAGGTGACCGCGGCGTCGACGTCCGCGGTGTTGGCCAGCGGCAGGGTGGCCTGCACCTTTCCGGTGTTGGGGTCGAAGACATCGGTGGTGCGCTGTGACGAGCCGGCGTTTCGGTGGCCATCGATGAAGTGCGGAATCTGTGTGCTCATGCGGTCATCCCGGGAGTGTTTTCAGTGGCGAGTGGTGGGCTGAATCTGCCCGGTTCCGAGAATACTAGGACATCCTAGTAATTGCTAGAGGGTCGTTGCCGCGTTCACGGCGGGTGTGAAGCGCCCGGCACTGGGGTCGCGGCGGGGATTCGCGTCCGGCGCTTCCGCCATGATCGGACGGCGGTCGATCCGATCGCCCGCATGATCGGCTGTGTACCCACTCGGGCCGTTGGTGGCTGGCCGACATGGTCATCCGCGCCCTGTTGGGTGCGAAGCTGGACCGCCGATCTAGCGCGGCTCGGGGGTGGGCTTCCAGGAGGGCAGCAACCCGGCTTCCCGGACCTGCTCCAGCGACGGGGCGCTCGCATCCCGGTCAGAGAGCACCAACGGGTGATCGGCCGGCCAGTCGATCCCGATCGCGGGGTCGGTGGCGCAGATGGTGTGCTCGCGCTGCGGATCGTATTCGGCTGAGCACAGGTACATCACCGTCGAATTGTCTTGCAGTGCAAGGAATCCATGCGCCAAGCCCGCGGCGAGATACACCGACCGACGATCCTGGGCGTCCAGCAGTACCGCATCCCAGTGACCGTAGGTCGGGGAGCCGACCCGGATGTCGACGACGACGTCGAAGACCGAACCTGACACGCAGGTGACGTATTTGGCTTGACCGGGCGGCAGTTGGGCAAAGTGCAGTCCGCGCAGCACTCCGGCGCTCGACACCGAGCAGTTGGCTTGGCGCAGGTCGAAACGGTGCCCGGCGAATGCGGTGAATTCGCGGTCGGTGAACCACTCGAAGAACACGCCGCGGGAATCGGAGTGCTGAGTCGGGGTGAGCTCCCATGCTCCGGGGATGGCCAGCTCGCGCGCCTGCACGTCAGCGTCCCAGCTTCGCGTAACGGGCCTCGGCGGCCTCTTTCAATGGGGCCCACCAGGATTCGTTGGCGCGGTACCAGTCGATGGTCTCGCGCAGGCCGGCCTCGAAGTCGGTGTGCTCGGGCTTCCAGCCCAATTCGTCGCGCAGCGCTGACGGGTCGATCGCGTAACGCAGGTCGTGACCGGGCCGGTCGGAGACGTGGTCGAAGTCGTCCGGGTCGTGGTCCATCAACCGCAGGATCGCCTGCAGCACGCTGCGGTTGTCGCGCTCCCCGTCGGCGCCGATCAGGTAGGTGCGCCCGATGTGGCCGCCGGTCATGATCTGCCAGACGGCACTGTTGTGGTCGTCGACGTGGATCCAGTCGCGGACGTTGGCGCCGCTGCCGTACAACTTGGCCCGCCGCCCGGTGAGCAGGTTGGTGATCTGGCGCGGGATGAACTTCTCCACGTGCTGATAGGGCCCGTAGTTGTTGGAGCAGTTCGAGATCGTCGCGCGTACGCCATAGGAGCGCACCCAGGAGTGCACCAGCAGATCGGCGGCGGCCTTGGTCGACGAGTACGGGCTCGACGGGTGATACGGCGTCGTCTCGGTGAACCGGCGCGGATCATCGAGGGCCAGATCGCCGTAGACCTCATCGGTGGAGATGTGGTGCAGCCGTATCCCGTGGGCGCGCACCGCCTCCAGCACGGTGAAGGTGCCGACCACGTTGGATCGCAGGAACGGCTCCGGGTCGGCTAGTGCATTGTCCACGTGGGTTTCGGCGGCGAAGTGCACCACGGCGTCGGTCTCGGGATTCAGATCGGCGACTAGGGCGTCGACCAGCGCGGCATCGGTGATGTCGCCCTGCACCAGCCGGAACCGGCCGGCCTGGGAATCCAAGGCGGCCAGCGATTCGCGGCTGCCGGCGTAGGTCAACGCGTCCAGCACGGTGATCGTGGTGCCGGGGCGCTGCGCGAGTGTGCTGTGCACAAAGTTGGCGCCGATGAACCCGGCGCCACCGGTGACCAGCAGATGCATGGGGCAACCATAACCGGGATCCTCGGGGCGATTTCGGCGCGGTTTCTCTCGCTCAGCGGGCACAATCGCGCCGAAATCACAATCCCAGGGGCCCGGCCAGCTCGGTCAGGGTCGGCAGCAGGTTCTTCCAACCGCCCAGCACCTGGATGGTCACTTGGTCCGCACCGGCGTCCAGGTGCTCGCGCAGGCGAGCGGCGATCTCGTCGGCGGTGCCGTGCGCCACCACCGCGTCGATCAACCGGTCGCTGCCCGGCGCGCGCACGTCGCGGTCGCTGAACCCCAGCCGGCGCCAGTTGTTGACGTAGTTGGACAGCCGCAGGTAGAAGCCGACCGCCTCGCGTCCGGCCTCGCGGGCCGCGCCGGCATCGGTGGACAACACCACTTTGTGCTCGGGCGCCAGGAACACCGACGGGCCGACCAGCTCGCGCGCACTCGCGGTGTGCTCGGGGGTGGTCAGGTAGGGGTGCGCCCCGGCGCTTCGCTGCGCCGCCAACTGCAGCACCTTGGGGCCCAGTGCTGCCAGCACCCGGCGGCTGGTCGGCACCCCGGCCTCGTCGAGGGCGTCCAGGTAATCGGTCAGGGCGGCAAACGGGCTGCGGTACTCGGCGGTGGCCTCGGAGTGGCCGACTCCGATGCCGAGCAGGAACCGGTCTGGGTAGGCGGATTCGATGCGGTGGTAGGACTCGGCGACCTGCTCGGCCGGTGCGGACCAGATGTTGACGATCCCGGTGGCCACTTGCAGGGTCGCGGTCGCCGCCAGCAGCGGCTCGACAAATGCCAGGTCAGCGGCCGGCGAGCCGCCCACCCAGATGGCGCCGTAGCCCAGGCGTTCGATCTCGGCGGCCTGTTCAGGAGTGGGGGATCCGAAGGTCCACACCGCGTAGCGGCCCAGGTCGGGCTTGAGTGCGAACGTGTCCGACATCGTGACTCCTGTGCTCGTTGCAGTTACTCGGTGGGCAGCGGATACGAGTTGGGGACCGGTGGCGATTCGGTGTCCTTCGGACTCAGCATGGCCGCCACGTCCACCCCGGATGCCTTCAACGTTTCCAGCACCTTGGCGATGCCCAACGGACTGATACCCAGTAGACCGCCGATCGCATCCTGCGCATCGCCGGCACCGCCGACAATCGACAGTCGCTCGATGTCCGACAGTGGCGCGGCTGCGGCCTGGGTGGCCGCCACCACCGAAGCCAGCACGTCGGGGAGCATCAGCATTCGGGCTGCCTCCGCGCTGTAGCTGTTGAGGGCGTTGGCAATCTCCTTCTTACCCTCGGCTTCGGCAAGCAGCTTGGCCTTGGTGCCCTCGGCTTCGGCGACCAGGGCCGCCCTGGCGCCGTCGGCTTCGGCCTGGCGTTCCACCCGCAGGGCGTCGGCGGCCGCCTTGCGCGCGTCGGCTTGTGCTTCACCGGCCTGTCGGGCCGCCTCTGCCTGGGCCTGTGCCGCCAGGATCGCGGCCTGGCGCTGCCCCTCGGCCCGGGCCACATCGGCCTGCCGCTGCGCCTCGGCGGGGGCGATCACATCGGCTTGCAGCGCGGCCTGGGCCTGCTCGGCGCGACGCTGTTCCACTTCAATGCGGGCCTGCACACGGGCGGCCTCGGCCTGTTCGACGGCGATCCCGACGTCCTTCTCGGCGCGAGCGTGCGCCAGCGGACCGGCCTGGTCAGCTTGGGCGTTCTCGGCCTCGGTCTGGGCGCGCAACCGGGCCAGCTCGACATCGCGCTTCTGATTGGCGGTAGCGATGGCAGTGTCGGCTTCGGCCTGGGCGACCGCACCGGCCTGGCGCGCCTTGGCCGACTGGATCTGGGCGTCCCGCTCAGCCTCGGCGGTGCCTACCGTGGCGTCGCGTTTCACCTCGGCGATGCGGCGCTGACCAAGCGATTCGAGATAACCATTGCGGTCGGAGATACCGGCGATCTTGAGAACGTCGACTTCCATGCCGATGCGGGCCAAGTCGGTGCCGGCTTCCTCGACCACGCTGCGGGCCAGCGTGTCGCGGTTGGAGTTGAGGTCCTCGACGGTCATCGTGGCGGTGATGCCACGCAGGCTCCCGGCCAGGATGTCGTTGATCTGGCGCTGCAGATCATCGAGGTCCGACGTCAGGAAGCGTTGCACCGCGGTCTGCACGGCTTCGTCGGCCGAGCCGATGCGGACCAGGCCGACGGCTTCGACGTTGACCGGCACGCCGTTGTTGGACAGCGCGTTCTGCAGGTTGATGCTGACGTTGAACGGCTCCAGCGACATGATGTCGACCCGTTCGATGCCCGGCATCCGGAACCTGGCCCCGCCGCGCACCACCTTCGGCGTACCCCGCCCGGTGAACACCGCGACTTCGTTCGGCGGGACCTTGATGTAGTTCTTCACGTAGATCATCGGCAACACGACCAGCAACAACAGTGCTGCGATAGTGCCGATGGTCACGATCAAGACAAGCGACACGATTACTGCCTCTCTAGCGGGTTACTGAGCGGGTACTGCGACGACGTGCAGGTAATCGGCGTCGACATCGGCGATGTAGACGCGGGTGGCCTTGGCCAGAGTCTGCGGCTCCGGGCTGATCGCCCGGGACCGGACCCGGTTGCCGTCGGGGTCGACGAAGGCGATCTCACCCCACCCGCCGGGCGGCACGTCGATCGTCACGGTGCCCAACAGGCCGATATAGGCCGACCGCCCGTGCTGGGAGTTCGATTCCTGTCGCCGCAGGTAGGGCAGCACAACACCGTGCAGGATGAAGGCCAGGGTGACTCCAGTGCCGAGACCCAGCGCGCCCGCGGGCAGGGCGCTGAACCCGGCCCATGTCGCCACGAGTCCGCCGGCGCCCGTTCCGACCAGTGCGGCGGACATTCCGGTCAGGCTCAGGAACGGCATCCCGTCGTGGCCGATATCGGTCAGCAGCAAGGCGGTGAGCAGGGCGATCGCACCGACGGCGAACGCCGCCAGGTACACAATCGTCACCACGCCTCCTGTAGGTCGAGCGCCGCCGGTTCGCCGATTGTCAGGGTCATCCTCGCATGCCGGCGCCGTGTGCGAACCCGCCGTTTTTGGCGTGGGGGGCGGATGCGGGTATCGTAGGTCGACGGTGCGGCGTCCGCGTCGACTCTTGCGTGTCCAGTCTGAGATTCTTGGGGTTCTACCTGGAATTTCCTGTCACCGGCCCACGTTTTGCAGTCGTAGTCGATGCTGCGCCGTGGCGGGCGCATGCACACGCGACAAGTAAGTCAGACACGGAGGATCGCCGGAGAGTAATGGCCAAAAAAGACGGTGCAATCGAGGTCGAGGGTCGAGTGGTCGAACCCCTGCCCAATGCGATGTTTCGCATTGAGCTGGAGAACGGTCACAAGGTGCTCGCCCACATCAGCGGCAAGATGCGGCAGCACTACATCCGTATCCTGCCGGAAGACCGGGTGGTCGTGGAGTTGTCTCCCTACGACCTGTCCCGCGGACGCATCGTCTACCGGTACAAGTAGCTCCCGACCGCCCGAAGTACGTCAACCAGCGATTAGAACAGGACCACAGCAGCCGTGAAGGTGAACCCCAGCGTCAAGCCGATCTGCGACAAGTGCAGGGTGATCCGTCGGCACGGCCGGGTCATGGTGATCTGCTCGGACCCGCGCCACAAGCAGCGCCAGGGCTAAGCGGCGACCGCTAGCGCGGCGCCAGCCGGGCGCAGCGGGTCGTCGCCATCGACACAGATCGCCGGCCCGGCGAAGCCGGGCACCAGCCACAACTGAATGCAGACCTCCCAGTACCAGTGAGCGGATAGGCCGCCCACACACGCCCGGATCGGAGGCCGGGCCCCGGAGCAGTAGGCCGGGAACGGGCTGGGATCACAACCTCCGTAACGAAGATGAAAGGGGCATGCCCCCATGGCTCGACTTGTGGGCGTCGACCTGCCGCGCGATAAGCGCATGGAGATCGCGCTGACCTACATTTACGGCATCGGCCGTACTCGCTCCAACGAAATCCTGGCCGCGACCGGTATCGACAAGGACCAGCGCAGCAAGGACCTGACCGACGACCAGCTCACCCAGTTGCGTGACTACATCGAGCGCAACCTGAAGGTTGAGGGCGACCTGCGCCGCGAGGTGCAGGCGGACATCCGTCGCAAGATTGAGATCGGCTGCTACCAGGGTCTGCGGCACCGTCGCGGCCTGCCGGTGCGCGGCCAGCGGACCAAGACCAACGCGCGCACCCGTAAGGGCCCGAAGCGCACCATCGCCGGTAAGAAGAAGGCCAGGTAAGACCCATGGCAACCAAGAAAGCGACCGGGCCCAAGAAGGGCCAGAAGACTCGGCGTCGGGAAAAGAAGAACATCCCGCACGGTGCCGCTCACATCAAGAGCACCTTCAACAACACGATCGTGACGATCACCGACCCGCAGGGCAACGTGATCGCGTGGGCGTCGTCGGGTCACGTGGGCTTCAAGGGCTCGCGTAAGTCCACTCCGTTCGCCGCGCAGCTGGCCGCCGAGAACGCTGCCCGCAAGGCGCAGGAGCACGGCGTGAAGAAGGTCGACGTGTTCGTCAAGGGCCCGGGTTCGGGTCGTGAGACCGCGATCCGCTCGCTGCAGGCCGCCGGCCTCGAGGTCGGTGCGATTTCCGATGTCACCCCGCAGCCGCACAACGGTTGCCGTCCGCCCAAGCGGCGTCGGGTCTAGGAGGACTGAAACAAAATGGCTCGTTACACCGGACCCGCCACCCGCAAGTCCCGCCGTCTGGGTGTTGACCTCGTCGGCGGCGACCAGGCATTCGAAAAGCGCCCCTACCCGCCCGGCCAGCACGGTCGCGCGCGGATCAAGGAGAGCGAATACCGGCTGCAGCTGCAGGAGAAGCAGAAGGCGCGCTTCACCTACGGCGTGATGGAGAAGCAGTTCCGTCGCTACTACGAGGAAGCCGTCCGTCGTGGCGGCAAGACCGGCGAGGAGCTGCTGCGCATCCTGGAGAGCCGGCTGGACAACGTGGTTTACCGCGCTGGCCTGGCCCGCACCCGCCGGATGGCCCGTCAGCTGGTCAGCCACGGCCACTTCACCGTCAACGGTGTGAAGGTCGACGTGCCCAGCTACCAGGTGTCGCAGTACGACATCATCGACGTCAAGGACAAGTCGATCAACACGGTGCCTTTCCAGATCTCCCGTGAGGTCGCCGGCGACCGCCCGATCCCGGGTTGGCTGCAGGTGGTCGGGGAGCGTCAGCGCATCCTGGTTCACCAGCTGCCGGAGCGTGCCCAGATCGACGTGCCGCTCACCGAGCAGCTGATCGTCGAGTTCTACTCGAAGTAATACAGCTCGGGGTCCCACCCCGAGTCCCCCAACCGGCATCAAATAGCGGGTGCCAGAAGGAGAAAGAAAAACATGCTGATCTCGCAGCGTCCGACCCTGTCCGAAGAGGTCGTGGCCGAGAACCGGTCGCAGTTCGTCATCGAACCGCTGGAGCCGGGATTCGGTTACACCCTGGGTAACTCGCTTCGTCGCACCCTGCTGTCGTCGATTCCCGGCGCGGCGGTCACCAGCATCCGCATCGACGGTGTGCTGCACGAGTTCACCACGGTCCCCGGCGTCAAGGAAGATGTCACCGACATCATCCTGAACCTCAAGGGCCTGGTGGTCTCGTCCGAAGAGGACGAGCCGGTCACCATGTACCTGCGCAAGCAGGGCCCGGGTGCGGTCACCGCGGGTGACATCGTCCCGCCGGCCGGCGTGACGGTGCACAACCCCGACATGCACATCGCCACCCTGAACGACAAGGGCAAGCTCGAGGTCGAGCTGATCGTCGAGCGCGGCCGCGGTTACGTGCCGGCCGTGCAGAACAAGGTGTCGGGCGCTGAGATCGGCCGCATCCCGGTTGACTCGATCTACTCGCCGGTGCTCAAGGTGACCTACAAGGTCGAGGCGACCCGTGTCGAGCAGCGCACCGACTTCGACAAGCTGGTGCTGGACGTGGAGACCAAGAACTCCATCAGCCCGCGGGACGCGCTGGCCTCGGCCGGTAAGACCCTGGTCGAGCTGTTCGGTCTGGCACGGGAACTCAACGTCGAGGCCGAGGGCATCGAGATCGGCCCGTCGCCGGCCGAGGCAGACCACATCGCCTCGTTCGCGCTGCCGATCGACGACCTGGACCTGACCGTGCGGTCCTACAACTGCCTCAAGCGCGAGGGTGTGCACACGGTCGGGGAGTTGGTCGCTCGCACCGAGTCGGACCTGCTCGACATCCGCAACTTCGGGCAGAAGTCCATCGACGAGGTCAAGGTCAAGCTGCACCAGCTCGGCCTGTCGCTCAAGGACAGCCCGGCCAGCTTCGACCCGTCGCAGGTGGCGGGCTACGACGTTGCCACTGGCACCTGGTCGGCCGACGCCGGTTATGACGAGCAGGACTACGCCGAAACCGAGCAGCTTTAACGCCAAACCTCTCGAAAGAGAGCCGTCCCGGCCCTACCTGATACGGGGGCCGGCCCCATTTAGGAGAAGTCGCAATGCCCAAGCCCACTAAGGGTCCCCGCCTCGGCGGAAAGTCCTCGCACCAGAAGGCGCTGCTGGCCAACTTGGCCACGTCGCTGTTCACTCACGGCCGGATCAAGACGACCGAGCCGAAGGCGCGGGCATTGCGGCCGTACGCCGAGAAGCTGATCACCCACGCCAAGAAGGGCACGCTGCACAACCGGCGTGAGGTGCTCAAGAAGATCCGCGACAAGGACGTGGTGCACTCGCTGTTCGCCGAGATCGCCCCGCACTTCGCGGACCGCAGCGGTGGCTACACCCGGATCATCAAGGTCGAGCCGCGTCAGGGTGACAACGCCCCGATGGCCGTGATCGAACTGGTCCGGGAGAAGACCGTGACCTCGGAGGCTGAGAAGGCACGTAGGGCCGCTAAGACTGAAGCCAAGGCGGAGAAGGCTGCCCCCAAGACCGAGAAGGCCGAGAAGCCCGCCGAGGTCGAGGAGAAGGTCGAAGAGCCGGCCGCCGAGGCGACCGAGGCTGCTGAAGCCACCGAGGCCACCGATGCGGCCGAGGGTACCGACGAGTCCTGACGGTACGGCCGAAGTCGTCCGGCTTCGGCTCGACATCGCCTACGACGGCACGGAATTCGCCGGCTGGGCGGTTCAGGCGGGACAGCGCACGGTCGCCGGAGTTCTCGATGAGGCTCTGACGACCGTGTTCCGCACTCCGGTGCGGTTGTTCGCGGCGGGACGCACCGACACAGGCGTGCACGCCACCGGGCAGGTGGCCCACATCGATGTACCGGATTCGGCGCTGCAGCACGCCTATTCGCGCACCCGGCGTGACGGCGAGCCGGAGTTCCTGGCGCTGACACGGCGATTGGCGCGCTTCCTGCCGATCGACGTGCGGGTGCTGCGGGTGCAGCGCACCGTAGCTGACTTCGACGCCCGGTTCTCGGCGCTGCGTCGCCACTACGCCTACCGGTTGTCGACCGCGCCCTATGGGGTGGCGCCTCAAGAGGCCCGCTACATCACCGCCTGGTCGCGGCCGCTGGACGTCGACGCGATGGCCGAAGCCTCCCGAAATCTGGTGGGGCTGCATGACTTTGCGGCCTTTTGCCGGCACCGCGAGGGAGCGACCACCATTCGCGACCTGCAGCGCTTGGACTGGGTGCGTGACGGTGAGCTGGTGACCGCGCACGTCAGCGCCGACGCGTTCTGCTGGTCGATGGTGCGCTCGTTGGTCGGGGCGGTGCTGGCGGTCGGTGAGCACCGCCGCGATGCCTCGTGGTGTGCAGATCTGCTGAACGCGCAGCGCCGATCCAGTGATTTCACCGCCGCACCCGCACGTGGGCTGACCTTGGTCGGGGTGGATTACCCGCCGGACGATCAGCTGGGAGCGCGCACCATCATCACCCGGGATATTCGCACTCGCTAGACCACCGAGTGTGCGGTTTGGGTCGCGGAAGCGCGTTTTCGGCGACCAAACCGCACACTCGAGGCAACCGGGCTACAGCAGGCCGGCGACGAACGAGGCGGCCTGATTGGTCATGCCGGGTGTGTAGCCGGAGTGCGCGGAGAAAATGCGCCCGGGGGAGCACACCGGGTCGCCATCGGTACACAGGTCGATGGTCTTGAATCCGTAAGCCGGACTGTTGGTCAGCGGCTGCCCGATCTTGTTCGACGGGTTGCCGAACACCGCGATCGCCGCGACGTGGTCGGCGGCCTCGGGCGGCAGCGGCGCGGTGAAGCCGAAGCCGGGCACCGGTGCCGCCGCCACGATGTCGATGATCGCCGCGCCCTGTGAGTAGCCGCCGAGGACCAGGCGGGTGCCCGGGCAGTTCTCCACCATCCACATGATGTGGGCGCTGGCGTCGTTGGCGCCGTCGGCTGCCCGGCCGAAGTCGTAGCTGGCCGGGTAGTTGACCGCGTAGGCGCCAACCGAGCGGGACGTCTGGTTCCGCAGCGCGTTGACCAGGCCGTCGCCTACCCGACCCAGGCCCGGCGGCTCGCTGGTCCCGCGAGCGAACACCACCTCGACATCTGGGCAACCGTCAGCCGAGGCTGTCGGCGTCGATGACGCGGTGGGGTCCATCAGCAGCGCTGTAGCAGCGGCTCCTGCCGCCAGGATGCGGAATGCCTTCATAGTGAACGATAGTAGCGAAAATAAGCCTTGACGAGCTAACTAAAACGGGGTGGGCCCGATCACGGCTCCAGCGTCGGTGCCGGACCCGCGGCCCGCAGCCGGCCGGCGACGAAGTTGGCCGCCTGGCTGGTCAGCGCCGGGATGTAGCCGTCGGTGTGATCGGTCCATTCGTTGCCGGGGCCCTCATGGCAGATCGGATCACCCGGGTTGCACAGGTCGAGAGCCTTGGAGCCGAACAGGGCGCTCTGCACGCTGATCGGGCCGCCAGTGCGCACAGCCGGGTTGCCGAACGCCACCACGGCCACCACCTGGTTGGCAAGGTCCGGGGGCAGCTGGTTGCCCCAGGTGATGCCGCCGACCTGTGTGCCGGTGACGATGTCGATGACCGAGGCGCCCTGCGAGTAGCCGCCCAGCACCAGTTGGGTGTTCGGGCAGACTTCGGCCGCCGCCTTGACCCGCCTGATCACGTCGTTGGCGCCGTCGCCCCCACCCAGTTGCAGCCGGCCGGCGGGGTAGTTGACCGCGTACTCGTCGATCTTCTTGGAGGTCTGCTGGCGCAGCGAGTCGATCAGGGCCCGGCCGACGCGGCCGACGCCCGGCGGCTCGCTGGTGCCGCGGGCGAAGATGACCTCGACATCCGGGCAGTCGTAGGCGGTCGCCACCGGGGCGACGCTCGGCGCTACGGCCGGCAGCGTCAGCAGTGCGCCTGCCATCAATGTCGCGGAGAAAATGCTGCTCAGCTGAACAAAACGCATACCCGAGATGGTACCGAAGCCCGAATTCGATACCGACGGGACTGTGGATGGCCGAGTACGGCCGCAGCGGTCTCACGAATAGCCTGTGGCCGATATGGCCGGGCGATCGACGACGCAGCTTCAGCTCAGTGCACACCGCTTCTTTTCTCGCCGGATGGAACGGGCGCTGCGGTGCGGGCGGGTCACGGGCGGCCCCGTCCCCGGTCGAAGTGCCCTGGCCCTGGGCTGGCTATTGAGCATGGTCGTGGTCGTCGGCGCGGTGATGCTGGCCGTCCTACAGCCACAGCCGGTCCTGGGTGATGCGCCGATCCTGCTGGACCGCGCGACCGGGGCGCTCTATGTCCGGATCGCCGACACGGTGCATCCGGTGTACAACCTCGCTTCGGCGCGGCTGATCACCGGGGCGGCCGACCCGCGACCGGTGGACGGCAGTGCGCTCGGCCGGGCTCGGCGCGGGCCACCGCTGGGCATCCCGGGTGCGCCGGGCGTGATCGGGGCGCCACTGCCGGACGCTGCGACGTGGTCGTTGTGCGAGGATTCCGCCGGCACCGTCCTCATGGTCGGTGCCGACCCCCTGCAGTCCGGCAGCCTCGACCCGCAGCAGGCGATACCGGTCAGCTCAGAATCCGGGGCAACCTT
Organism: Mycolicibacter virginiensis; assembly: GCF_022374935.2. Classification (NCBI taxonomy): domain Bacteria; kingdom Bacillati; phylum Actinomycetota; class Actinomycetes; order Mycobacteriales; family Mycobacteriaceae; genus Mycobacterium; species Mycobacterium virginiense. Next base: position 3,851,977 of record NZ_CP092430.2, on the reverse strand, counting down.
TCTGCTCCTCGACGGACGGCGGGTTGCGGTCGACCCTGCCGACCCGCTGCTGGACGCCGCCGTGCCGAGTCGGGTCTCGGCGTTGCTGCTCAACGCGATCCCCGAAGCCCCGCCGGCCGCGGACCTTCACAGGGTGGGACTAGCCCCGGCCGTGCTGTGCGTGCACTGGCGCGCCGACGACCCGGGCGGGGTCACGCTGTCGAGCGGCGTGCGTCTACCGGTGGGGGAGTCGCCGACTGTGCTGGCCCAGGCGGACGGGCCGGGCCCCGCCTTGGACGGGGTCTACCTGCCGCCGGGGCACAGTGCCTATGTGCGCGCGGCCGACACCTCCGGTCACGCCGGCGGTGTCGGCTATCTGATCACCGAGAGCGGGGTGCGGTTCACCGTTGACGACGACGACGCGGGGCGCAGGCTGGGGCTGCCCGCGGTAGCCACCGGGGTGCCGTGGCCGCTGTTGGCTGGGTTGCCGGCCGGCCCCCGGCTCAGTCGGGACCAAGCGCTGCTGGGCCGCGACGCGCCGCCCGGCCCGAAAGTGCCCGACCGGTGACGGCTGACAGGAGCAACGCCACTAGGACAGCCGTGCCGAGGATCGCGGTGCGCAGCCCGGCGGGCGCCGCTTCGGCAGCGGGTTCGGGGTCGGGTGCAGGCAGGGGCAGAGGAAGTGCGGGCGGGGACAGTTTGCGCGAGGTGGTCACGTCAAAAGTGAGCGCGGCCAACACGTCCACGACACCGGCGCCGACAACATCATCACGACCGCCCGGTGGGTGGTGGGCGGTGGCCTTGATCCGGTCCATCACCTGGCGTGGCGTCCACTGCGGAAACCGCGAGCGGATCAGCGCCGCCAGCCCACTGACCACCGGCGCGGCGAAGCTCGTGCCGCGCAACGGTGAGCCGTCGAGGGTGTCTGCCATCGCATCGCCCACGGTGCTCAACGAGAGCACCGCTTCGCCGGGCGCTGCCACGTCGACCCACGGACCGGGCAAGGTGAACGCCGAAGCGACGCCGCGGGCATCCACGGAGCCGACGGTCAGCACGTAGTCGTCGTACCAGGCCGGCGTGACGATCATGGGTTCCTCGGCGCCGCAACCCTCGTCGGCGTTGCCGGCTGCCGCGACGACGACGCTGTTCTTGACCTCGACCGCATACGCCAGCGCGGCGCCCAGCGCTCGGTCGTCGAGTCCGGTACGTGCGGGTCGGCACGCCACCGTGGAGATGTTGATCACCGATGCGCCCAGGTCCGCCGCAGTACGCACCGCCTTGGCCAGGGTATCGACATCGCCGATACCGGCAGCGTCGCCGATGGCGGCGAACCGTGCGCTGGACGCTCGAATACCGATCACGGTGGCCGACGGCGCCACCCCGCTGAACCGGTCGGCTACGGGATCCGGTGCGGCCGCGATGATTCCGGCGACCAGCGTGCCGTGCCCGTCGCAATCCCGGGTGCCGTCGCCGGTGGAGACGTAGTCGCCGCCGGCGATCAATCCGGGCAACCGCCGGTGCGGCGCGACACCGGTGTCGATCACCGCAACCCGTTGGCCGGCGCCCCGAGTGAGCGCCCAGGCCGCGGCCAGGTCCAGCCCGTCGAGCTGAGTCGGGGTCCCACCGGACCCCAGTGCGCCCACCGTGCACACCTCGCGCTGCACCGTGGGGCGTGTCGGCGCGGCCGGTGCAGGCGCGGGCAAACGGGTGTGGTCGACCGGGGGCGGTGCGACCGCGTTCGCCGGCGGTGCGCACGCTGTCGCAGCGATCATGGCGACCGTCGCCAACCGAGCGACCCGGGTACGCGGCACGAGTCAGCCCAGATTCAATCCGCGGGCAGCGCTGTACAACCCGCACAGCCAGCACGCCAGCGGCACCAACGAACCTAGGGCCAGGCCCTCCACGACTTCGGCGCCACGCCGGATCAGTGGGGATGTGGTCGGAGCGGTGAAGCCCAGGCCGAGCGCCGCAACGGTCAGCACCACGGCCAGCGCCGCCGGCCATTGCGCCGTTGTGTGGCCCGCCGCGCCGAGTAGGCCGATCGCCGATGTGGCGGTACCGCCGGCGATCAGCGCCGCGATCTGCACGCCATCGGTGTGCGAGCGGGCGCGCAGTACCAGCGCCAGGCCAGCCGTCGCCGCGAGCACCGCGCCCACCAGGTAGGGCTCCTCGGCCACCGGTGCCCCGACGACCACCGCGGCGGAACCCAGAGCCGCCACGGCCGCAGCCGCCGAAACCAAGCCGGTCAGCAGATCGTGCGCCCGGCCCACCTGTGACTCCTCCCGACCGAACAACCCGGTGGCCGCGGCCGCCACTCGGCCGGCGACGCGAATCATGCCGACTCCCGCGACAACCGCCGCGGCGCCCGCCTGGGGCAGTGCAATCCCGGCCACCGCGACGGCCATTCCCGCGACCGCGCCCAGTAGCGCCAACCCGGCCAGACAGCACAACGTCGTGCGCACCAACCCGTTGCAGCCACTCGGCGGGACGGTCATCAGGGCGACCGCGCCGGTGGCCGCGACCGCCAACAGTGCGTTCGGGGCGCCGGGGCCGCCGGGAATCGCCACGAAGCCGGCCACCCCGGCCAGCCCGGACGCGGTCAGCGCGGCGCCCAGCCGGCGCGCCGCCCGATTCCGCGGGCGCTCGATGGTCCGTACCGCGGCCGCCACCTGTTCGGCGGGATCGTCGAACGATACTTGCGGGGCCGAGCATTCGGCGCGGGTCAACACCAGGGTGGCGCCATCGCGGATGCCTTGCTGAGACAGTGTTCTCGTGCCGTCGAGTGCAGGGCGCCCCAGTTCGGAGAGGCGATAGGGGCGCAGCGAGTCCGGACTGGCCCGGTGCGGCATCAGCTCTACGACGGCGGGGATCAGGGCCGCCACCGGCACGCCGGACGGTAGCGTCAGATCAGCGTGCGTGTTGTCGGCGTGTACGGCGACCCGCCGCAGGCCCGAATCCGGATTCGACACGTCCCGTTCTCCTTTCGGCCTCGTTGCCCGCACGCTACTGAGCCGGCAGCCGCGACGTTTTCGGCTATCCACAGCTGACTTGCCCGGCGAATCGGCGCTGCCTACGGTGTGCCGATGACCGGTCCTGCGCCGACCGCGCTCCCGCCCCCGTCGCCATCGCGGGGCGAAATCGCCGTCGCTGCACCGCCATCGGTGCCCGACGCCGAGTCGCGGATGATTCTGACCCGATTGCTTCCCGCCGTTATGGCGGTGGGGATGCTCGCCGTGACCGCCGTCGCCTACCGCTCGGGCTCCACGGCCGTGCGCAGCCCGGTGTTCGCACTGTTCCCGCTGATGATGCTCACGTCGGCGGTGGCAGCCGTCCTCGCCAGCCGAAACCATGGGCGTGGCACCGACATCGACGGCGACCGCGAGAACTACCTGGCCTACCTCGCGGGATTGCGGAAGTCCGTGGCAGACAACGCTGAGGCCCAGCGCGCCTGGGCGCTCTGGTCGCACCCAGAGCCGGACGCACTATGGGTGTTGGCCGGCGGGGCCCGGATGTGGGAGCGCCAGCTCGGCGACCCCGATTTCGGCTCGGTGCGGGTCGGGATCGGCCCGGCCGCACCGGCCAATCGACTGGTGGCGCCATCGCGCGATCCGGTGCGACGGGTCGATCCGGTCACCGACTCAGCACTGCGCCGTTTCCTGGACACTCACGCAGCGGTGTCCGACGTGCCTGTCGTGCTGATGGTGCTGGGGCCGTCGCCGCTGCGCCTCGACGGTGACATCGAGCGGGCTCGCGGTCTGCTGCGCGCGCTGATCTGTCAGCTCGCCGTGCTGCACGGCCCCGATGCGCTGCTGATCGCGGCCGTGGACGGCCGGCATCGCGGCGACTGGGATTGGCTGAAATGGCTGCCGCACCATCAGCATCCGTCGGCCGCCGATGCCGACGGACCATTGCGTCTGACCTATCCCGACCTGACGGCCGCCGAAACCAGCCTGACCGGCCGCCGGTCCGTGGTGATCAGCGACGATGCGAGCGGTCTTCAGGTGGCCGAGTTGGGCGCCCGAGGCACGGCCCGCCTCCTGCACGTGACCGCGATGGAACTGCGTGACGCCGATGGCCACCTTGGCCGGCCGGACTTTCTGACTCTTGCCGACGCGGCGGTGTGTGCGCGGCGCCTGACCGCGCACCGGCCCCTCGGCTCCGGGAGCGGGGGGTGGGCTCATCTGCTGGGCATCGGCGACATCGACCGCTTCGATGCGCCGGCGGAATGGGCGCGCGCCTCGGCGCAGTCATTGTGCGTCCCGATCGGCGCCGATGCGAGCGGAGAGCCGGTACGGCTGGATATCAAGGAAGCCGCCGAGCGGGGCAGCGGGCCGCACGGGCTGTGCGTCGGCGCCACCGGCTCGGGCAAATCGGAGTTCCTGCGCACGCTCGTGCTGGGCATGGCCACGCGGCATTCACCGGAGGACCTGAATCTGGTGCTGGTCGACTTCAAAGGTGGTGCAACCTTTCTCGGATTCGAGCAGACCAGGCATGTCTGTGCCGTCATCACCAACCTCGCCGAGGAGGCATCGCTGGTGGAACGGATGCGCGACGCGCTGGCCGGCGAGATGCAGCGGCGCCAGCAACAGCTGCGCGCCGCCGGGGCGCCCAGCGTCGCAGCGTATCGGCAGGCACGAACCGCGCGGCCGCAGTTGCCGTCGCTGCCGGCACTGCTGGTGATCGTCGACGAATTCTCCGAACTGCTCCACCAGCATCCCGATCTCCTCGACACCTTCGTCGCCATAGGCCGGTTGGGTCGTTCGCTGGGCATGCATCTGTTGCTGGCCAGTCAGCGGCTCGAGGAGGGCAGGCTTCGGGGTCTGGAATCGCACCTGTCCTACCGGGTGTGCCTCAAGACGATGTCGGCTGCCGAATCCCGGATCGTGCTGGGCACCACCGATGCCCACGATCTGCCCAATGTCCCCGGGGTTGGGTTCTTGCGCACGGCCGACGGCGCGGTGCGGCAATTCCAGACGGCCTACGTCGCCGGGATGTGCCCTCCAGCGCGGGCGGATCCGGTCGCGGTACGCCCGTTCACCGCCATGCCACTCGGTCCGATCCGGGAAGCTACCGATCTGGGTGGGCGCACCGTGCTGCAGGCAATGCTGCAGCGATTGTCCGGGCATGGCCCGGCGGCACGACAGATTTGGCTGGCTCCCCTCGGAGATTCCCCAACCTTGGGGCCACTCCTCGATGCCGACTACGCGGATCTGACGGTCCCGATCGGCGTCGTCGATCGGCCCTTCGAGCAGCGTCGGACCACCTTGTCGATTCGGTTGGACGGCGCTGCGGGCCATGTCGCCGTCGTGGGCGCCCCGCAGTCGGGCAAGTCGACCGCGCTGTACACCCTGATCGCCGCGCTGTGCGCCACCCACGATGCGACCCGGGTCGCGTTCTACTGCTTGGATTTCGGCGGCGGAGAGCTCTCCGCGACCCGAACCCTGCCGCACGTCGGCGCGGTCGCCGGCGTTGGGCAACCAGACCTGGTGCAGCGGGTGGTCGCCGAGATCGAGGCCATTGTGGCGCGGCGCGAGTCTCAGCGTGCCGGCCACATCGCGGACGGCGAACGCGTGGGCCCGGACGTCTTCCTGGTGATCGACGGATGGTCCGCCCTGTGCCGGGAATTCGAGGTGGAGTCCAGAATTGTCGCGCTGGCCGCCCGCGGCCTGTCCTTTGGTGTGCACGTAATGCTGGCAGCGTCGCGGTGGGCCGAGGTGCGGCCCGCCTTGCGGGACCTGATCGGCACCCGTATCGAGCTGAGGCTGGGCGATCCGGCCGAGTCCGAACTGGACCGCCGCCAGGCCCAGCGGGTGCCGCAGGGCCGGCCCGGCCGCGGCCTGACCCACGACGGCATGCACATGCTGCTGGCCCGCCCGCAAGGCTGGGAACCGATGCACCACCCCGACGGTGCCGTCGCACCACCGATCCGGCTGCTGCCGACCCTCGTCGCCCGGGCCGACCTGCCCGTCACCGCCGCCGGCCAGCCGGTTCTGGGCATCGACGAACGTGAACTCGACGCTGTCGCGATCGATTTCGGGCGGCAACCGCACCTGTTCATCGTGGGCGGCGGCGAGTGCGGCAAGACCTCCGTGCTGCGAACCCTGTGCCGGGAGCTGGTGCGGGTCCACCCTGCCGGGCAGGCTCAGCTGCTGGTGGTCGACTACCGGCGCGGCCTGATGGACGTCGTACCGGCCGGGCACTTGGCCGGTTATGCGATGTCGAGGCCCTCACTGGCCACGCTGCTGCCGGGCCTGATCGACCAGCTGGCGAGGCGGATGCCCGGTGCAGACCTCGGCCCGCAACAGCTGCGCACCGGCTCATGGTGGTCCGGGCCGCAGCTGTATGTGGTGGTCGATGACCACGACCTGGTGGCCGCCGGCACCGGAAATCCGCTGACACCACTGATCGAATACCTCCCGCACGCCGGGGACCTCGGGCTACACCTGGTCGTGGCCTGTCGCAGCGGGGGAGCGGCCCGATCGATGTATGAGCCGCTGCTGACCGCGCTGATCGACCTGGGCGCGATGACGCTGATGATGAACGGTTCGGCTGGCAGTGCCGCGGACGCCCCGTGGGATTCGGCTCGCTCGGTGCCGCTGCCTCCTGGGCGCGGCACACTGGTCACCCGGGCCGACGGCGAGCGGCTCGTACAGGTGGCGTGGGAGCCATGAGCGTCGGGCATCGTGCGGTGGTCGAGGCCGGTCCCGCAACCATTCGCCGATTGTGTTGCGGCGGTGCCGAATCAGCCCTCGCCGCAGCGGCGCTGGAGTGGATCGATGACCCGGTCGGTTTGGTCGATGGGCAACCGGTCGCGGTGCCAGAGCTATTGCGCGAGGTGCTGACCTGCCCGTTGCCCGTTGAATCGGTCGAGCTCATCCACCCGTCGTGGTGGCCGGTCCGAAGGGTGCGGCTGCTCGCCGATGCGGCCCGACCGCTGGCCGGCGAGGTGGTCTGCCGATCGCGCGCAACGGTGCTGGTGCGCGCATCCCACGCCGCGGTCGTCGTGGAGATCGCCGCCGGCCTGGTGGCCGTCACCGGCGTCGGTAGCGCTGACGTGGTCGCCGAGCCGCGCATCGGTTCCCCCGACGAGGTCGCCGACGCGGTGGCGCGCCGGATACGTGCGGTGGTACGGGGTCATCCCGGAGCGGTCGTGATCGACGCACCGGCCGGGATCGGTGGGGTAGCGGCGCTGGCTGCGCTGATCGAGGAGCGGCTGCGGCCCGAGGTGCGGACGACCGTGGTCGATCGGCTGCCGCCGATCCGCCGCACGGGCAATGCGCCGGTCGCCAAACTCGCCTCCGCCAGTCGCCGCCGGCGACTGGCCCCGGCCGCCCTGGTCGGCGCTGTGGTGGCGCTGGGCTTTCTGACACGTCATGACGCTCGTTCGGACACCGCGAATCCCGTGACCTACCTAGTGGAAGGCCATGTAGCGGTACAGATTCCGGATGGGTGGTCGACGCGACGGGTGGCAGGTGGGCCAGGATCGGCGCGGGTGGAAGTAGTGTCGCCCGACGACCCACAGCTGGTGCTGCACGTGACCCAAGCGCCGGCCGCCGGCGACACCCTGACTGCGATCGCGGAGCCGTTGCAGCGCGCCCTGCAACGCGCTGACGCCGAAACGCCCGGAGTGTTCACCGATTTCGACCCGGAAGGCACCAGCGCGGGACGTCCCGCCGTGACCTATCGGGAAGTTCGCAACGGCCACCATGTCGACTGGGTGGTGTTGGCCGACGGTGCGCTGCGCATCGGAATCGGGTGCCAGAGCGAGTCGGGAGGCGAGGACGCGTTGCGTGTGGTGTGTGAGCAGGCGGTGCGCTCTGCCCACGCCGTCGGCTGAGAACGCTACGTTGCCGACCGTCACAGAGGGGGCGGCGGGGATTTTCGCCACTGGCTGGGTGAAACACCGTGTGTTTGGCGGAACTGCCGGGTGAAGTAGGCCGCATCCGGCAGTCCGACGCGCTGGCCGATTTCGGTGATCGATAGCCGGGTATCCGTCAGCAGGCGACGGGCTTCGCCCATGCGGCGCTGCGTGATCCACTCGAGTACGGTGCGGCCGGTGCGGCGGCGCACAACGGTGGTCAGATGCCCGGCTGATACCGAGACCTCACGCGCGACTTCGCGTAGCGAGAGCGGTTCGGTGTAGCGCCGGTCGATGGTGGCGAACACCTCGGCCAGTAGGGGTTCGTCTTCGTGGCGCACGCTGCCGATGGTGTCGGCGCCGAGTCGGGTGAGCTTGACCAGCAGCAGGGTCAGTAGGGCCGATATCGCTTCGCGGTCTCCGTCTTGGCGTTGCGTGAGTTCGGATTTCATCGCGTTGAGGATGTTGAAGATCGCTGGACGATCGGCGACGGGTAGCTCGATGCGCAACAGACCGTCTTCGTTCTCGTGCAGGAACAGGCAGAGTAGCGGATGTGATCGCCAGGAGAGCCATGGCGATGCGCCGTCATGGCCGACCGCTGCTGGGTCGAAGAACACCGCGATGCCGTCGTCGGCGCACTCCACCGCCTCGGGACCGACGGTGGCGCCCATCGCGACCACATAGACCATCCCGGTCGACCGGTCGCACCACAGGGCCGGGAAGTTGTGGATCTGGCCGTGTTGGGACAGTCTTTCCCGCCCCACCCGGGCCACCACCACCGGTGGCAGGTGTGGGGCGGTCGGATAGTCGTAGACCTTCACCCCGGCGCGCTGACGCACCAATCGGGCCGTAGGAAGCATGCGCCGACGATAATCCAAACCTGCGGAAGAACGTCCTAACTTCACAGAAAAATGACGGTTAGCTTTAAGTCGTGTTGATTGAGATGCGCTGTTATTGCTGCGGATTCATACCGCGTGGGCAATCGGCGCTGCCGAATGCCTGCATTTACCTGAGAAAACTCTGGTAAGCCTCGCCTTCCTTTCAGCGCGCCAGCTAACCCAGAATCCGACCCGTGCTCGTGCCACAACCTTGAGGAGATTTCCCTTGCGCGCAACAATCCGCCCCTACGCCAGCGCTGGTGTCGCGATCGTGGGCGCTGGCCTGATCGCGGCCACCCCGGTGGTCGCGCCGCTGCCCACTGTGGGCGCGGTGCGCGATGTGGCGCTGACGGCGAGCAGCGCGTGGGACGAGGTGTTCAACGCGGCGTCGCAGAACCTGTCGCAGTTGCTCAATAACTACTACCTGGCGCCGGGGATCGCGTTTCAGCAGTTCTTGGCCAACCAAATGGACTACGCCCAGCAGCTGATGGATGACCCGGCGAACATCACCGCGGTCACCGAGCAGATGCGTCACAACCTGGATGCGTTGCTGACCGGGTACACGCTTTCCAACCCCAGCCAGGAAACCCTGGAGATCGTGATGAGTCACACCCTGGCCGCTGGGGACTCCTCGACGTTCGCGTTGGGCTGGTATGACCTGTTTGCCGGGCCGTTGTCGTCGCTGATGGGCGGGATGTTTCCGGCGGAGATCGTGCCGGTCATCCACTTCTTGTCCTCGCCGCTGAGTGGACTGATCATGGGCTCGCTGGGTCCGTGGATTGCGCCGTGGGTGGGCTTGCTCAACAGCATTACCGAGGGTGACAGTTTCGGTGACACCCTGGCCAACATGGTGGGGGCCTCGTTCAACGGTGCCACGCTCAACCTGGACAGTCTGCTGCCGATGATCAATGAGGCCGCTGCTGGCAGTGGCATGTTGCCCGACGGCATGGGGATCGGCCATTTGGACATTGCGTTTGGTGGGTGGCTGACGGCCGGGCATGTGGCTATCGACCCGTATCAGGTGCTTGGCGCCGGCGGTGCGGTGGTGAGTGAGACGCCCGCGGTGGGTGGTTCGATCCTCAACAGTGTCGGTATCGAGCTCACCGGTGCCCCGGTGATCGGCAGCCTGAACATCGGTAGCAATGCGGTCGGGCCGCTCGGGGCGATGCTGGGTCTGGGCCAGACCATCGGTGCGCTGCTGGGTTCGGGTTGGGACGGCAAGGGTGCGGTGCCGGTCACCCCGCCGCTGGCCGGTGCTGAGCTGCCGGTGATCAACGACCTTGATGACGGCGGTGCCGGTGGTGCCGCGGCCAGCGACTGGTTCGCCGACCTGCTGGGGCTGTAGCCCGCGCCCGGCGTCAATCCCCTAAAACTCTTTCCAAACCAGACTTTTCGCACGAGAGGTATTCACAGATGAGTTACCGCAACCGCATGATCGGTACTGGCAGCGCCGTGGCGGCGTTTTTGACGTTCGGTATGACGCCGTTGGCGCCGGCGCCGGCCGCTTCGGCTGATTTCGAGGATCTGTTCAGTTTCGAGTGGTTGGCCCCGACCGTTGACATCGATGTGCCCGGCTCGGCTGATGGGTTCGACCTGTCGGGTCTGATGGGCGACTTCAACGTGGCCACGATGTTTGACCAGATGTTCTATGAGCCGTTGCACATGCTGACGCAGTTCTGGATCACCAACCCGCTCGGGGAGATGGTCAACGGCGCCATCAACACCATTTCCGGGCAGTACCTGATCGGCAACGGTATCGACGGCACCGCGGAGGACCCCGATGGTGGCCATGGCGGGTTGTGGTTCGGCGATGGTGGTGCTGGCTGGTCCAGTGATGTGGCCGGGGAGGCCGGCGGCAACGGCGGTAACGCTTTGGGCTTCGGCAACGGCGGCGATGGTGGTGACGGTGGTGCGGGTGCCGCCGGTGGCAACGGTGGTATCGGTGGCGTCTGGATGGGCCACGGCGGCGACGGCGGAGCCGGCGGCATTGCGACTGTGGCTGGTGGCTTCGGCGGCGCCGGCGGCGATGGCGGTGCCGCGATGGCCTGGATGTTCGGCAACGGCGGCAGTGGTGGCGCCGGTGGCGCCGGCATGGACGGCACCCAGAATGCCAGCGGCACGGGGATGAGCGGCGGCCAAGGCGGCACCGGCGGCAACGGCGGGGTCAGCGGCTACCTGCTCGGCAACGGCGGCAAAGGCGGCTCCGGCGGCGCGGCCGGCGACGGTGGCGTCGGCAGCAACGATGGCACCAACGGACTGGCCGGCGGCGTCGGTGGCCGCGGCGGTGTGGGCGGCCTGGGTGGCGCCCGCGGTTCCAACTTCTACGGCGCCCCGCTCTACGGTCAAGCCGGCCAGGCCGGGGACGGCGGCAACGGCGGCAACGGTGGCGCCGGCGGCGAAGCAGTCAAGGACGCCAACGGCCACTTCATCGGCAACGGCGCCGAGGGCGGCATCGGCGGTGACGGTGGCGCCGGCTACGCCGGCGGCAACGGCGGCAACAGCGGCAACGGCGGCGCCGGCATCAACGGCGGCAACGCCGGCGGTTGGGGCGGCAGCGGCGGCTACGGCCTGGGCAACTCCGCCACCACCGACGGCGCCACCGGTATCGGCGGGCAGGGCGGCAACGGCGGTGTCGGTGGCAATGCCACCGGCGCGGTCGGGGTGACCGGCACCGCCGGCAACGGCGGCTCCGGTGGCCAGGGCGGCTACGGCGGCGACGTGGAAGGCGGGCGCGGCGGGGACGCCGGCCAAGCCGGTGCCGGTGGCAACGGCGCCACCACCGACAACACCATCAAGACCATCGGCGGGCGCGGTGGCTACGGCGGAGGCGGCGGCAACGGTTACACCACCGGTGCCAGCACCGACGGCGGCGCCGGCGGCACCGGCACCTACAAGGGCGGTGACGGCGGCGGCGGCGGCAACGGCGCCAACGGGATCAACGGCGGTGCCGGCGGCAATGGGGCCGACGGCGGCGTGGCGACCGGCTGGAAGGACGCCGACGGCACCATCTGGAGCATCGGCGGTAACGGCGGTGCCGGCGGTGGCGGCGGTCAGACCAGCACCAACATGCTCAGCGGCGGCACCGGTAGCGGTGGAGTCGGCGGTCAGGGCGGAAACGGCGCCGACGGCGCGACCGGCCCCGGCGTGGTCAGCGTCGGCGGTAACGGCGGCTGGGGCGGTAGCGGCGGCGCGGGCAACGGCGCTCCGGGCGGTGCCGGCGGCGACGGCGGCAACGGCGGGAACGGCACCGCCTCGGGCGGCAACGGTGGCGGTGGCGGCAACGGCTCAAGCTCGGACACCGTCTCGGGAGTCGGTGGCAAGGGCGGCAACGGCGGCAACAGCGGCGGCGTGCAAACCCCGACCAACACCCTTGGCATCGGGCCCAGCCACGCCGGCAACGGCGGTATCGGCGGCGCCGGAGGCGCGGCCGGCGGCGGCACCAGCACCGCGGGTGTCGGCGGCGCCGGCGGCAACGGCGGTAACGGGGCCGGCAGCGTCAACGGCGGCAACGGCGGCGAGGGCGGCCAGGGCGGACGGGGCGGTTACGGCGCAACAGGATCGACCGGCAACAACCCGCTCACCGGCGCGCCCGGCAAGACGGCCGGCGGCGTCGGCGGTAACGGCGCCGCGGGCGCCGCGGGCGGCACGGGCGGCAACGGCGGTACCTCGCAGAACGGCACCGGCGGTAACGCCGGCAACGGCGGGCGTGGCGGTGACGGTGGCGGAGGCGGTGCCGGCGGCGCCGGTGGCGTCAACCCCGACACCGGCGCCGGCCTGGCCGGTGGTAACGGTGGTAACGGCGGTAACGGCGCGGCCGGTGGCGCGGCCGGACAAGCCGGACACGGCGGGGCCGGTAACGGCGCCGCGGGTTCGGTGGGCGCAGGCGGCGCTGGTGGTGCGGCCGGTGCCGGTGGCGTCGGTGGCGCCGGAGACCCCGTTGGTGCTGACGGCACCCCCGGCAACCCGGGCAACCCCGGCTAGCCGGTATCCCTCTCGACACGGTCGCCGGGTCCCCACAAGGGGCCCGGCGATCAGTCGTTTGCAGGGGATATCGCGGCTACCGCAGGGCCTAGCTGGTGCCGCCCTGCTCGCTGCTCAGGCCCTGGATGAGTTCGACAATGCGCTGTTGGCCGGCCGCGGTGGCGTCGAACCTTCTGCGCATCTCCATGAATCCGTTGTCGACCTGGGCGAAACGGGCGTTCATGTCCGCGCGAAGATCGTTCATGTCCTCGCGAAGTGCATTAAAGCTCGCGATGGTGGCCCGCCGGAAGTCCCGCAGTTCGCCGCGGATCTCGCTCACGTCCCGATCGGCGGCGCCGGCGAGGACCCGTGCGGCCGCGGCGTCACGCTCGCTTGCACGCATCCGGCCGTCAAGGTCGCGCACCTGGGTTTCCAGTGCGGCGACGCGCGCCTCCAGGTTCCCCGGCTCCATGCCGGCAGCCTACCGCCGGCTCGGGTCGCGGCCATTCGGATGACGGGTCTGCCTGTGGATGACGCACCGAGGTCTACCTCGGGACTAGATCACCGCCCCCACCAGCATCAGCGGGGCCAGGCCGATCAGCGCCGCCAGCGGTTCGCCGATGGCGGCCAGCGGGTCACCGGCAGCCAGCTGGGTTTCGAACAGGTTCCAGGCGACCTGGGGCAGCGTAAAGAACAGGGTGCTGCCCATGTCGATGGGCGGCAGGCCGGTGTGGGTCAGCGACAGCTCCTGGAGGCCTTCGGCGTACCAGTTCGCGGCCCCGGAGAGGAAGGTCGACAGATAACTCGTGATGTCCTCCCACGACCCGTCGAGGTTGAAAGCCGCGGTCGCCGAGTTCAGCAGCGGCCCCAGCACATCGGACATCGTCTGCGGTGAGATCAGCTGGTAGTTGGCGGGATCGCTCAGGTCCCGGTACGCGTCGGTGAATCCCTGCAGGACACCGTTCCACAGCGCCTCGGGCACTTGGTCGAGGACGCTCTGGTCGGGCAGGAAACCCATCGGGGTGGCCACATCGGCGTAGCCGGGCGACCAGCCGTTGTCGATGCTGCCGTAGCCCAGGTTCACCAACACCGACAGCGCCGGCTGCAGCAGGTCGGCCAGTGGATTGCCGAACACCGGCAACAACCGAAGCGGGGCCAGCAGCGGCAGGCTCGCGGACTCGATCATGTAGTAGTTGGTCAGGCTGTTTGGGTCCAGCGTTGGCAGCGCGACCGCGTTGCTGATCTGCTCCGGCGTCAGCCCCAGGTAGGCGACGTGGTTGAAGATGATGCCCAGATACGCGTTGAGATCGGACAGCAGATTGATCGGGTATTTCGGAAAGTCGGCGAAGCCGTCGTATTCATAGGTGTAGACGTCGGTCGGCGAGACATCCGAGGGGGCAGCGCCCGAGAACGTCAGCCCGAGATGTACGGCGTCGGGGTTATCGCCGAACGGGACGGCGAACCGTTCCAGCAACCCGCCGTTGGGGTTATTCGGGTTGCCCAGCAACACGAAATGCACGTTCGCGGGATCGATGCCGTCCTGTTCCAGTCGTGCCATCAGCAGCGAATCGATGGAGGCGCTCTGCGAGTAGCCGCTCACCACCACCGGGTTGTCGGCGCTGACTCCGCCTGCCGCGATCTGCCGCTGGATTGCCTCCTCAATAATCTGGAGGCCCTGGGCTGCCGAATTGTCGAAGGTCATGCTGAACGGCCCGGTGAACGGATAGAGCGACTCCGGTGTGGTCACCGGAAGTAGGTCGCCGGTGAAGCCATGTGGTTGCAGGTACAACCGGTCGAACGCATTGAGCCAGCCCTGGCTGGGGGTTGCGATGAAGCTGGCGCCCATGATCAGGGCGGTGCCGTCACCGAGTGAGGATTCAGCGCCGGCCAGGAGTACCTGTGCGTGCGCTGCCACTGGTTGCACCGGCGGAACGACCAGCACACCGGCGCCGGTGATGGCCAGGCCAGCGGCGAGATAGGCGCCCAGAACACGCTGCATTTCCCCTCCTCGATGCAGACGACGGGCCGCACGCAGTAGTCAGCTCAAGGCTTACGGTCCTCGTCCTGCATTTATGTCATTCAGGCGGTGGTCGTCGAGGGGGAATGCGCAGATTGACGCGTCGCCCGGCGGTTGCCAAGGCCGATGGAACCGAAACCCGGCGAGTGCAGTCGAACTACATATCAGCGCGACTCGATCGCGGCCGCCGACGGCAGGAGACGATGTGAGCACACCCGCAGCCACCACCACACTCAGCGCCGACTTCGACGTCATGCGTGCCGTCGCAGCGGCCACCGACGCCCGCAACGAGGAGATTCGGGGGATGCTGCAGGCGTTCGTCGGCCGGATGGGGGCAGTGCCGCCATCGGTGTGGTCGGGCCTGGCGGCAGCCCGCTTCCACGATGTCGTGGACCGCTGGAACGCCGAATCGATGAAGCTGCACCACGCCCTGGCGCGCATCGCCGAGACCATCCGCCACAACGAGCGGGCGCTGCGTGAGGTCGCCCAGGCCCACTCGCACCACATCGCCGCCGCCGGCGACGGAATCTGAGTAGGGCCGGACATGGACGCCGCACTGTCGTACAACTTCGACGAGATCGAATACGCCGTCCGCCAGGAGATCCACTCCACGGCCGCCCGGCTCAACGGGGCCCTGGAGGAGCTGCGGTCGCAGATCGCACCCCTGCAGCAGGTCTGGACGCGGGAGGCGGCCGGCGCCTACCACGCTGAACAGCTGCGATGGCAGCACGCCGTCAGTGCGCTGAACCAGATCCTGTTCGACCTGGGCAACGCCGTCCGTGACGGCGCCGTCGACGTTGCCGACGCCGATCGTCGCGCCGCGGGAGCTTGGGGGAGGTAGGAGAGGCCACCCCCGAACACGGTGTGGCCCCGATGGTGGAGAGCCGACGGGGCCACACCGGCTCAAACGCCGGCGATCGCCGTTTTGACCCGCCCCGATCACCGCCGGTAAGCTGCACCGTTGGCGTGCGGTGCCTTCTGGCACAGTGGGTCCTCGGGTCACTGTCGGTCGCCGAGAACCAACCCGTCGTCGCCAGACCGGCACCCGGCTCGCTCCGGGATCCGCTAGAACCGGGAAACCCCGGCTCGAGTTAAAAGAAGAGGTAAGCGCTGTGCCCACCTATGCGCCGAAGGCGGGTGACACCACACGTTCGTGGTATGTCATCGACGCCACCGACGTGGTGCTCGGCCGGCTCGCCGTTGCGGCAGCAACCCTGCTGCGCGGCAAGCACAAGCCGACATTCGCACCGAACGTTGACGGCGGTGACTTCGTCATCATCATCAACGCCGACAAGGTTGCCATCAGTGGCAACAAGCTGCAGAAGAAGATGGCTTACCGCCACTCGGGCTTCCCGGGCGGGCTGCGCAAGCGCAGCATCGGTGAGCTGATGGAGACCCGTCCCGACCGCGTCGTGGAGAAGGCGATCCTCGGGATGATCCCGCACAACAAGCTGGGGCGTCAGATTCAGCGCAAGCTGCACGTCTACGCCGGCCCGGTGCATCCGCACACCGCGCAGCAGCCGATCCCGTTCGAAATCAAGCAGGTGGCGCAATGACCGAGACTGCATTTGAAGGTACTGAGGCCATCGACGAGGCCACCGAGGCCGTCGAGGCCCCCGTGGTTGACGAGACCGTAGAGGTGTACGAAGAGGTCGCGCCGGCTTACGAGCCGCACGACCTGGGTCGTCCCATCCAGACCGTCGGCCGCCGCAAGGAGGCCGTGGTGCGTGTGCGCCTGGTGCCCGGCACCGGCAAGTTCAACCTGGACGGGCGCACCCTGGAGGCCTACTTCCCCAACAAGGTGCACCAGCAGCTGATCAAGGCTCCGCTGGTCACCGTCGACCGGGTGGACAGCTTCGACGTCTACGCCCACCTCGACGGCGGCGGCCCCTCCGGCCAGGCCGGTGCGCTGCGCCTGGCCCTGGCCCGCGCGCTGATCCTGGTGCAGCCCGAAGACCGTCCGGCCCTGAAGAAGGCCGGCTTCCTGACTCGTGACCCCCGGGCCACCGAGCGCAAGAAGTACGGTCTCAAGAAGGCCCGCAAGGCTCCGCAGTACAGCAAGCGCTGATCTGCGATTGCATTCTGGCAGCGAGTTGGGGGTGCCTTCCGCACGCGGAAGGCACCCCCGGCTTGCGTTTGAGGGTGCGTGTTTTCGGTTCGACACCGGCGTGTCGGGCCGGCGGCACGCGCGCTCGCGGCGATAAAGGATAGTTATGGGTCGACTTTTCGGCACCGACGGCGTCCGCGGGGTTGCCAACCGCGAGCTGACCGCCGAGCTGGCGGTCGCGCTGGGCGGCGCGGCGGCACAGCGGCTCTCCACTGGCACCGGGCGCCGGGTTGCTGTCGTCGGGCGTGACCCGCGGGCCAGCGGCGAGATGCTGGAGGCCGCGGTCATCGCCGGGCTGACCAGCCAGGGCGTCCATGCGCTCCGCGCCGGTGTGCTGCCGACCCCGGCAGTGGCCTATCTGACCAGCGCGTATGAAGCCGACTTCGGGGTGATGATCTCCGCCTCGCACAACCCGATGCCCGACAACGGCATCAAATTCTTCGGTCCCGGCGGGCATAAGCTCGACGACGCCACCGAGGACCAGATCGAAGACCTGGTGGCTGCCGGACCGGGCTTGCGCCCGATCGGCGCCGAGCTGGGCCGGGTGGTGGACGCCAAGGATGCGCTGGACTGCTACCTGCGGCACCTGGGCGAGTCCAATCCCAGCCGGCTGGACGGCCTGACCGTGGTGGTGGACTGCGCTCATGGCGCAGCATCGGACGCGGCGCCGCGGGCCTACCGGGCCGCTGGGGCGACCGTGATCACCATCAACGCCGACCCCGACGGGCTCAACATCAACGAGGGGTGCGGCTCGACGCACCTGGAGCCGGTGCGTGCCGCGGTGCTGCACCACGGAGCGGACCTGGGCCTGGCACACGACGGTGACGCTGACCGCTGCCTGGCCGTCGACGCGGACGGCAACGTCATCGACGGTGACGCCATCATGGTCGTGCTGGCCTTGGCCATGCGCGAAGCCGGCGAACTGGCAGACGACACCCTGGTGGCGACCGTGATGAGCAATCTCGGTCTGCACCTGGCCATGCGCGAGGCCGGGGTGACGGTGCACACCACCGACGTCGGTGACCGTTATGTTCTCGAGCAGCTGCGCGCCGGCGGATTCACCCTCGGCGGTGAGCAGTCCGGCCACATCGTGCTGCCCCAGGTGGCCACCACCGGTGACGGCATCATGACTGGCCTGCGTCTGATGGCGCGAATGGCGCAGACTCGCACTCCGCTGGCCGGCCTGGCCTCGGCGATGCGCACGCTGCCGCAGGTGCTGATCAATGTCGAGGTCACTGACAAGGCCGAGGCGGTGGGCCGCCCGGCGGTGCGCGATGCGGTGCAGCGCGCCACCGAAGAGCTCGGTGACACTGGGCGAATCCTGTTGCGTCCGTCGGGAACCGAGCAGCTCGTCCGGGTAATGGTGGAGGCCTCTGACGAGGAGACGGCGCGCCGGATCGCGGCCGACGTCGCCGACGCGGTACGTACCCGGCACTGAGCCGGGCCGCCCACCCCGCTGGGGGCGATGTTCGTGGCTGCAACCGTGGGCGCCCATGACGTACAATTATTTGTACAGTACTTGTTCGGTGAGGAAGGCCTGCCGACCATGAAGACCATGAGCTACTCCGCGACGCGGGCGGCTTTTGCGGCCACTCTCGACTCGGTACTCGATGACCGCGAGGAAGTCATCATCACACGGTCCGGAAAGCCTCCAGTGGTATTGGTTGCGCTCGAGGACTATGAAGCGCTGAAGGAGACCGCGCATCTGCTGCAAAACCCGGCCAATGCGCGGCGGCTGCTTGGCTCGATCGAGAGGCTGGAAGCCGGCGAAGGGGCGGCGCACGACCTGTTGGACAAGTAGGTGAAACTTGTCTGGGACGAATCGGCCTGGGACGACTATCTCTATTGGCAGCGTCAGGATCGCAGAGTGCTGCGCCGGATCAACCAGCTCGTCGCCGACATTCAGCGCAACGGCAACGAGGGCATTGGCAAGCCCGAGCCGTTGAAGCGCGGCTTTCAGGGCTACTGGTCACGCCGTATCACCGCCGAACATCGGCTGGTCTACAAAGTCGTCGATGACGAGGTTCGTATCGCGCAGTGCCGCCTGCATTACAGCTGAATTGGTTGCGGCTGGAACCGCCGGGGCGTTCACACCGTCAAACACGTATGGGACGACAACAGCTCTACCTCGATGCCTCCGCGCTGCGCTCGGTCGCGGACCAGTTCGATGGAGTCGCATCGGTCATCGACACGGCTTACCGTATCCGGTTGGGCGGGCTGCTATTCGACGGCGCCACTGCCGGGCGCGACCATATCAGGGCGGGGGAGTCGCTGCGCCGTGCGCTACAGGCCTGGTTGCCCGAGCTGATGCGCTGGTCGCGGGCCAATACCGAGATCGCCACGGCACTGCGGGTCGCGCTGACGCGTTACGGACAGGCCGAAGCCAGCGCCGCCGAACGGGTTGGCTGACGTGGCCCAGCGATATGACGTGTCCACCCGGCTGGCCGAGGGGCGCGAGGCGGTCATGCACACTCAGACCTATGTGTCGGCGTGCTATCGACGGGGATACCGGCATCCGGAACTCACCGGCTACGACGGCCAGCTCGCCGGCCGCTACGACAGCGAAGCCGGCCTGGACCTGCAATCGCTCGATAGCGACTGTGCCGCACTGAATGCACTCGCCGACACCGCCGACGACGCACTGCGTATCCAACGACAGCAACTGGTAGAGCTGGCCAATGCCTGGCGGGGGCCGGGCGCCGACGTGGCCGCGGAATTCCTGCGTCAGCACTGCGACGCCGCAGCACAGCTGACGACCCGGCTGCGGGCGGCGGCCGCGGGTTGCGGTGTGCTGCGCGACGAGTTGTGGCGGTTGGTCGACGCCAAGGTGGCCGCGATGGTGGCAGTCGATGAGCGGGTGGGCGCGCACCGGCATTCCTGGCTGGCGGCAGCCCACGCGGTGAGCTCCGGCGCCGGCGAGGAGGGTGCCGCCGAGGTGGTAGACAAGCAAGTAATTCCCTACGTGGACAACGATGTTCGCGGCGAGTGGGTGACGGCCATCCGAACCGCGCAGGACGGGATCGCCGCGGCCTACGGCGCGGCGATAGCGGCGGCTGAGCCTGGGGCGGGCGTGGTGTTCGCGATTCCGGGGGATCTGGGACCGGCGCATCGATCCGAGGTGGCAGCACCCGCGGTGCCCGTCCCGATTGCTCCGATCGCCGGCCCGCTCGATGTTTCGCCGGCCCAGATGGCCCGGCTGGCGCCGGATCCACCGGCGCAGGCGGTGAGCGCCTCGGCACCCGCCAAACCGCTCGATGACCAACCCGGTGGTTTAGCGAGCCTCGACGAAGGAGAGGCGAAGCTGGAACCGCCGCATAAACCCGGTGGTTTAGCGAGCCTCGACGAAGGAGAGGCGAAGCTGGAACCGCCGCATAAACCCGGTGGTTTAGCGAGCCTCGACGAAGGAGAGGCGAAGCTGGAACCGCCGCATAAACCGGGTGATCTGGGGCTGCCGGGCGCGCTCGGCCTGCCCGGCGACCTGGGTTTGCCGTCGGCGGGACTACCGGGTGGCCTGGGCGGTGGGCTGGGCGGACTCGCAGGCTTAGGCGGGCTGATCCCGCGGCTTGTCGATGCGCTCGGCGATCCCGGCGCCGGCCAGGCGTTCGACGAGCCGTTCGACGATCCAATCCGGGAAGGCGTCGAGCCCACCGACTCCGACGACCCCGAGCCGGAGTCCGAGCCGGAGACCGAACCGGCGGTGGAGACCGCCAAGCATTCTGACGCCGAAGACCCGGCGGGGGACGCGGCAATCGGTGATGTCGCAGTGGAGCCAGCACCGGGCGCCGGGGATTCCGGACCCGTAGTCGACACCGGAGACAGTGCGGACGAACCGGCCGCCGAGTCGACAGACGTCATCCCGCCGAAGACCCCGTGCGAAATGGCAGCCGAGGAATTGCCGCAGGTAGGGGAGTGATTCGAGCAATCGCATCATGATGCGTTTGCCCTCGCATCATGATGCGACAGGAGTAGCATGCTCAATGTGAGAACCACCGTGGTGATCGACAGCGATGTCGCTGCCGAGATCGAGCGACTTCGCCGGCAGGGACTGGGTATCAGCGAGGCGCTGAACCTGCTTGCCCGCCGCGGCATCGCCGCACAGGCCAGCGGCCCCGGGCCTCGATACCGTCATCGCACCGCGCCGGTCGGCCTGAAGGTCGATGTCAGCAACGTGGCCGAGGTGCTCGACCTACTCGATGGCGACCGATGATTGTCGACGCGAACCTCCTGCTGTACGCCGTCGATTCCGATAGCAAACACAATCCGGTGGCCGCAGCGTGGCTGGAAGAAACGTTGAACGGCGCCAACCGGGTTGGGCTGCCGTGGCAGACCATCGGCGCGTTCTTGCGGATGGTCACACATCCCAGGGCGGCCGCCAACCCATTGACCGGCGCCGAAGCGTGGACGCACGTTTCGGACTGGTTAGCGGTCCCAGTGGTGTGGATCCCGCCCGCCACCGAAGCAACGGCACAGACCTACGCGAAGATCTGTGGCCAGGTCGATGTCACCGGCAACCTGGTACCAGATGCCCAGCTTGCCGCTCTCGCGATCGAGCAGGGCGTCGAACTCGCCTCGGCCGACACCGATTTCCAACGATTTCCCGGCCTGCGCTGGATCAACCCGCTGGCTTCCGGCTAGGTCCTCGGCGCATCGTTCAGCCTTGTCGGACTCCCCACGACTGCAGTGTCGAGACGATCTTGGCGGCCGCCTCCAGCTCTTCCAGCGACAGTTCCCGGGCGGGTGTACGCCACTCGGCGACGGTCGCCAGCTTGCCCTCGACGAAGTTCTGCTTGGACTGGCCGCGCTGGACCTTGCCGCTCGAGGTGGTGGGCAGTGACACATGATGCACCAGCACGACCGCGTCGGCCGCGATCCCGTGGTGGGTGGCGACCGCCAGACGAATCGCCTCGATGACGGCGTCGAGGTCGGTCTCTGCGGCCCGCTCACTGTCCACCTCGTGTACGACGACAAGTTGTTCGAGACCACCGGGCGGCGCGTCGGTGGCAAAGACCGCCCCGCGGCCCGAAACCAGCACAGGATCGCATTGCTGCACGGTGAATTCGATGTCATTGGGGTAGTAGTTGTGACCGTCGATGGTGATCAGGTCCTTGCATCGCCCGGTGGTGAAAATTTCACCGGCACACAGGAATCCGAGGTCTCCAGTGCGCAGGAACGGGCCGCGCGTAGGGTCGCCCGGCTCGGCCAGCACCGCCCCGAACGTCGCTGCTGTCTCTTCCGGCCTGTTCCAATAGCCCTGTGCGACATTGGGTCCGGCTACCCAGATCTCGCCGACCTCGTCGGGCCCGCAGGGCTGGCGGGTCACCGGGTCGACGATCGCGATGTCAGCTTGGCGCGGCTGACCACAGCCGACGAACGTCGCGGCGGCGGGGTCATCCGGCGCTACGTCGACGATGCGGTCCTGCTCCAGCGCGACCCGGTCGAGGTAGCGCACTCCGGGCACTCCGGCGGGCGATCCGGACGCGACGCACAGGGTGGCCTCGGCCAACCCATATACCGGATAGCACGACGAGAGCTGGAAACCCGCCGGCGCGAAGGCATCGGCGAACGCCGCCAGCGACGTGGCGCGCACCGATTCGGCGCCGTTCATCGCCACGGTCATGCAGGAAAGATCCAGTGCGGCACGCTCTTCGGGTGTGCTGGTCTCCACGCACCGGTCGTAGGCGAAGTTCGGGGCGGCGGTAATCACGCCGCGATGCGCCGACACCAGTTCCAGCCAGCGCATCGGGCGCTTGATGAAGGCCGTCGGCGACATCAGTGCCGTGCTGGCCCCGACGTAGATCATCGACAAGATCCCGCCGATGAGGCCCAGGTCGTGGTGCGGTGGCAGCCAGAACACGCCTTTGGCGTTCTCGTCGCCGTTCCACGACTGACGGATGGCGTCGCAGTTGTGCAGAATGTTGCCGTGGCTCAGCAGCACGCCCTTGGGGGAGCGGGTCGAACCCGACGTGTACTGGATGGCGGCCGGGGAATTGATGTCGATATCGGGGGCGACCCAGGTGTCGGGGTCGGCGCCGGCGTCGGTGAAGAACCACTGCTCGGGTTCCCCGGGAATCCCGGCGACCGCGGCCCGGGTGTCCTGGCTCTTCTCGGCGGCGGTGAGCGCGAACCGGGCCTGGGCGTCGGGGACCACGACCTGCAGGCGTGGCGCCAGCTTCTGATGCACCGGCACCGCCACGGCGCCCGCGTACAGGCAGCCGAAGAACCCGGCGATGAAGTCCAAGCCCGGCCGCACCAGCACCAGCACTCGTTCGCCGGTGACGTCGTAGTGTTGCAGGTTCGCCGCGATGGCGCGTGCGCGACGGTCCAGCTCACGGAAGGTCAGCTCGCTGCGGCCGTCGTCGTCGCCGTTGTAGGAGAAGGTGAATGCGACCTTGTCGCCGAACCGCTCGGCTTGCCGCTGTAGCAGCTCTACCAGGGTTTCTGCAATGGGGGTTGTCACGGTGGGCGTGAATTCCATGGGCCCATCTTGGCGTGCGGGGTGTTCTGGGCCACACCCGGCCCCCGCGCGCGGAGTCAGGACGGCAGCAGGGCGCGCAGCTCCTCGACATAGCGCAGTGCTTCGTCGGGCCCGGTGGCCAGCGGGCCGACCAGCAGCGTGGTCACGCCGGCCTCGGCGTAGGCGGCCAGTCTGTCGGCCACTAGGCCCCGCGGCCCGACCAACGACGTGTTGCGCACCAGCTCGTCGGGCACCGCGTCGATCGCCTCGGTCTTGCGTCCGGACAGGTAAAGCTCCTGGATGCGATCGGCGACGTCGCCGAAGCCGTAACGGGTGGCCAGGTTGTGATAGAAGTTGCGGCCTTTGGCGCCCATTCCACCGATGTAGAGCGCCAGTTGCGGTTTTACCCATGCCAGCCGGTCCTCGACGTCGTCGCCGATGGCCAGCGACGCCCCCACGATGACGTCGAGCGGACCTAACGCCGGATCGCGTTTGGCTGCACCGGCTCTCAGGGACGCGCCCCACACGTCATTGGCCCGCTCCGGGTAGAAGAACACCGGCTGCCAACCGTCGGCGATCTCGGCGGTCAGTTCGACGTTCTTGGGCCCCAACGCGGCGATCGAGATCGGAATGCGTTCGCGTACCGGGTGATTGATCAACTGCAACGGCTTGCCCAGTCCGGTTCCGCGTTCGGCCGGAAGCGGCAATTGGTAGTGCTTCCCGTGGTAGTTGAGGCGTTCGCGGCGCCATACCGCCCGGCAGATCTCCACGACCTCGCGAGTACGGCCCAGGGGAGCGTCGAACGGCACGCCGTGGAAGCCCTCCACCACTTGCGGCCCGGAGGTGCCCAGACCCAGGGCGAACCGGCCGTCGGAGACGTAGTCCAGGCCGGCGGCCGTCATCGCCAGCAGGGCGGGCGTGCGGGTGTAGATCGGCAGAACTCCGGTGAGGAGCTCGACTCGCGACGTCTTGGCCGCCAGGTAGCCCAGCTGGCTGATGGCGTCGAACGAGTAGGCCTCGGCGACCGAGACCACGTCGATCCCGGCTCGCTCCAGCGCGACAACCTGCTCGACCGCTTCCTTGAACCCACCCGCATAGGCCAGCTGTACACCGATCCGCACTTAACAGACATACCACGGCATTCCCTACTGCGACGTACGGCGACAGTGCGGTGCCCAACCTCGGCAACGGGGCACCGCCGGGGACGTCCACCGATTTGCCGATATCACATCGATTCGATCATTAGTGGGCATGCGCCCTGCCCGGAACAGGACGACCGTCCACTCTCAGATGAAAATTATGCAGGATGACGAGATATCCGAAAGTTAACGCATGTGAGCTTTGGAAACGCGAGAAAAATATTTGACGAAGGTGCTTGTGTCTTAAGTTACTCACGGTTAGTGTTTCGTCTCACATCAGTGAATAAGTGTGAATCCAGGAGCAACACGGCAGCGCCACAGCTTCTCCAGGCGTTTGCCGAGGGCGGCACCTCACCAAAGGAGATGGCTGTGCAGAAAACCCTTCGCCCCTACGCCACGGCGGGTATCGCGATCGTGGGCGCCACCCTGATCACCGTCCCCCCGGCGGTCGCGTCGTTGCCCGACGTACCCCAGGCCCACGACGTCGCACTCACCAGCTTCCTGACCGACGCGATGGCGCCGTGGATCGAGCAGTACAACATCGCG
This sequence comes from Mycolicibacter virginiensis, assembly GCF_022374935.2. Taxonomy (NCBI): domain Bacteria; kingdom Bacillati; phylum Actinomycetota; class Actinomycetes; order Mycobacteriales; family Mycobacteriaceae; genus Mycobacterium; species Mycobacterium virginiense. Next base: position 3,827,039 of record NZ_CP092430.2, on the reverse strand, counting down.
GCCGAGAACGCCACGGTGCTCGCCAACAACTTCAACCTCGCGCCGTTCGTGGCGTTCCAGCAGTTCATCGCCAACCAATACGGCTACTTCCAGGAGATCCTCAACGACCCGTCGAAGATCCCCGACGTGGTCAACGAGATGCAGGAGCATCTGCGCGCGGTGAACAACGCCTACACCATGCTCGGCATCGCCGCAGACGACCCGACCGCAGCTACCACGATTCTGCACACCCTCAGCGGGGGTGCCGATCTCTCCACCTTCACCCTCGGCCATTCCCTGCTGTTCGGACTCCTGCCGCAACTGTTGCCGGCCTTCTTGCCCGCCGGTACCGACGTCGAACCGATAAACGCGATCATCAACTTCATCTCGTCACCGATGAGCGGCATGATCATGGGCATGATCGGGCCGGGGATAAGCCCCTGGGTCGCACTGATGAACAGCATCAACGACGGCGACGGCCTGAACGAGATCCTGGCCAACATGACCGGCGCCTTCTTCAACGGCGCCACCCTCAACCTTGACTTCATCCTGCCGATGCTCGACGGTGTGGTGCCGCCAGGCACCCTGTCCCACCTGGATTTCGCGTTCGGTGGCCTGCTTACTCCCGGCTCGGTGGCCAACGCGGCGTACACCACCTATGACGCCTCCGGAAACATCGTTTCCGAGGTGCCTGCGGTTGGCGGTTCGATCTTCAACAGTGTCGGCCTCGCTATCGACGCTTCGGGTTTTCTCGGGGTACCGCTCACGCTCACCGTTGAAAGCCACGGGGTCGGCCCGATCGGCGCCATGATGGGCTGGGAGCAGGCCATCACCGGGTTGCTGGGCGGGGCCGCCTGGAACTGGGACGGCAAGAACCCTGGCCAGCCGCCCGTGGAGCCGCCGCTGTCCGGCTTCTCTTTCCCCGTCGTCCCCTCTGACTTCTTCGATGACGGCGGTGCCGGCTCGAGCGTGGGGGATGCGGCCGATTGGGCGAGCCTCCTGGACGCCCTGGGCCTGTAAACCCGTCCAGCCCGCATTTCGCATGACCCGAACTGAGAAGTCACAACCGCTCAACAGGACTGTTCACACGAGAGGTGTTCGAAAATGAATCGTCGTCACACCAGCAGCCAGCGTGGCACTCAGCCCGGAAGTGGCGCGCGGCGCCGCAACAGGGTGGCCGGCGCCGGCAGCGCCGTCGCCGCGTTCTTGGCGTTCGGCATGGCGCCGTTGGCGTCCGCGCCGCCGGCGCAGGCCGACGTCGATGATCTGTTCAACTTCGATTGGCTCTCCGACATGTTCCCCCAGTCGGATGCTTCGCCGGCGGACTTCAGCTTCAACTTCGAACCCATGCCCGCGGCGGACTTCGGCACGGACCTGCTCACCAACTTCTTCTACAACCCGATCCATATGGTTATGGAGTTCTGGATCAATAACCCGTTGGGCGAGTTGGTCAACGGCGCCATCAATGACATCTCCGGGCTGTACCTGATCGGTAATGGTGCCGACGGAACGGCGCTCAACCCCGATGGCGGTGACGGTGGCTTGTGGTTCGGCGACGGTGGCGCCGGCTGGAGCAGCGACGCGGCCGGTGTTGCCGGCGGTGACGGCGGCAGTGCCCTGGGCTGGATTGGTAACGGCGGTGACGGTGGAGCCGGCGGCGCCGGTGCGGCTGGCGGTGACGGCGGCGCGGGTGGCTGGTTCATGGGCCTCGGCGGTAACGGCGGTGCCGGCGGTGACGCCATCACTGCCGGCTTTGCTGGTGGCGCCGGCGGTGACGGCGGTGCCGCGGTGGCCTGGTTCTTCGGCACGGGCGGTAACGGCGGTGCCGGCGGTGACGGCGCTAATGGCGCGGTGGGCACCTTCGCCAACGGCGGCAGCGGCAATGGTGCCGGGGGCGGCAACGCTGGTGTCGGCGGTGACGGCGGCCGCAGTGGCTACACCTTCGGCGCCGGCGGCAACGGTGGTGCGGCCGGCACCGCCGGTAACGGCGGCGCGGGCGCTGCCGGTGACGCCACCCACCTCAACGGCGGTATCGGTGGCGCCGGTGGTAGTGGCGCCGCCGGCGGTGTCGGCGGTGAGAAGTTCAACGGCCCCCTCGGCGGGGCCGGCCAGCTCGGCGCCAGTTCGGCCGGTGGTGCCGGTGGCGCCGGCGGCGACGCGGCCAAGGACGGCGGGGGCAAGTTCCTGGGCAACGGCGGTGCTGGCGGTGCCGGCGGTCAGGGCGGCGGCCTGACTTACGGCGCCAAGCAGGGCACCGGAGCGGACGGCGGTGCCGGCGGTGCTGGCGGTGCCGGTATCAACGGCGGTATTGGCGGTGGCGGCGGCACGGGCGGTGGCGGCTTCGGGACCGGCACCGGGGGAGCCGGTGGCAACGGCGGTGCCGGCGGCGCCGCGACCGGTTCCGCGCTAGCTGCGGGCGTCGGCGGTGCCGGCGGTCAGGGCGGCTTCGGCGGTAGCGGCAACGGCACCGGGGCGGCCGGGGCCGGCGGTAACGGCGGTGCCGGCGGTGCCGGCGCCACCAACGATGCCACCGTCAAGACCACCGGTGGAGCGGGCGGAGCCGGCGGTAACGGCGGGTTCGGCTCCAAGGGCCTCGGCGGTAACGGTGGTGCCGGTGGTTCCGGCGGTACCGGCACCTTCGCCGGCGGTAACGGCGGTAACGGTGGTATCGGGGCCTACTCAGGTGCCAACGGCGGTGCTGGTGGCGCCGGCGGTAGCGCCACCGGCTGGAACAACGGGACCGGTGTCTACAGCCAGGGCGGCAACGGCGGCGCAGGTGGCTATGGCGGCGGCGGGTCCGGCCTCCTGGGCTTCGCAGGTGGTAACGGCGGTGCCGGCGGTGCCGGCGGAGCCGGCGCGACCACCGGCGTCAGCGTGGGTGGCAATGGCGGTGCCGGCGGTGCCGGGGGTGCCGGCGGTGCTGGCCTCACCGGCGGCACGACGAATGGTGGTAACGGCGCTAATGGTGGTGCCGGCGGCAGCGGCACGGTCATCGGCGGGAACGGTGGTGCCGGTGGCGCTGCCGGTGCTCCGGGCGGTACGGCTGGGGCCGGCGGTAACGGCGGTGCGAGCAGCGGCAGCGCGGTGGCGGCGGTCGGCAACCCACTCGGAATCACGCCCGGTACGGGCCACGCCGGTAACGGCGGCGACGGTGGTGTCGGTGGCGGCCAGGGCGGTAACGGCGGCGCCGCTACCGGCACGGCCGATGGCGGTAATGGCGGTAACGGCGGTGCCGGCACGGCCGGCGCGGCCGGTGCGGCCGGCACCGCGCTGGCGGGCGCGGCCGGGGGTAACGGCGGTGACGGCTCGGCCGGAAACGCAGGAGGCAAGGGCGGTGCCGGTGGTACTGCGACCACCGGTGACGGTGGCAAGGGCGGTAACGGCGGAGTCGGCGGCACCGGTGGAGCCGGTGGGGCGGGCGGAAACGGTGGCACCGACGCCAATGGCAACGGCCTGGCCGGCGGTAACGGCGGTAAGGGCGGTGCCGGTGGGGACGGTGGCGCGGCCGGTGCGGGTGGCGCCAGTACCAGCGGAACCGCTGGTGCCGCGGGAACCGAGGGGCTCGACGGCAGCGGCGGCACCGGTGGTGCCGGCGGTAACGGCGGGGCCGGATCTGCCGGCACTGACGGCGCCGCCGGCGGCAACGGCACCAACGGCGGTAACGGTGGCAGTGCCGGCAACGGCGGGGCCGGTGGTACCTCGGGCACTGGTGCCGCCGGCAGCGGCGGAGTCGGCGGCACCGGCGGGGCCGGCGGTGCGGGCGGTAACGGTGGGGCCGGCGGCCAGGGCCTGGACGGCGGCAACGGGGGTAACGGCGGGATCGGCGGTAAGGCCGGCATTGGCGGTGCGGCCGGTACCAGCACCAGCGGCCCGGCCGGAACTGTCGGCAGCGATGGCGACGGCGGTGCCGGCGGGGCCGGCGGTAACGGCGGGGTCGGCGGTGCCGGCGCGGCGGGCGCTAACCACTCGAACGCGGCCGGTGGCAACGGCAGTGCGGCCGGTGATGGAGGCAACGGCGGCAAGGGTGGTGCCGGTGGCACGTCGACCGGCGGCACCGGTGGTGCCGGCGGTGCCGGCGGCCTTGCCGGCGCGGGCGGTGCCGGCGGCAACGGCGGCACTGGCGGCACCAACGCCACCGGCGATGGCTTCGACGGCGGCAACGGCGGGGTCGGCGGTACCGGCGGTCAGGGCGGCATCGGCGGGGCGGGCGGCAGCGGCGCAACTGCCGGCGCCGACGGTGCTGACCGGGCCGGCGGGTCTGGTGGTCAGGGCGGGGCCGGCGGTAAGGGCGGTACCGCTCAGGGCGCTGGCAACACCGGCGGCGACGGCGGCGATGGCGCGAACGGCGGCAAGGGTGGCACGCCGGGTGGTCCCGGCGGGGCTGGTGGGGCGGCCGGCGCCGGCGGCACCGGAACCGGCGGTGCCGGCAACGGCGCCCCCGGTACCCCGGGCACCAACGGGGCGCCCGGCGCCTAGCCGGCACCTGAACGCGACCACGGTCGCCGAGTCCATCGCGGGCTCGGCGACCGTGGTCGTTTTGGTGTCGTTCTCGCCTTCGCTCCGGCCGTGCGCGCGTGTTCCCGCGCGACTTGAACGACGTTAGAGCTAGATATGACCTCCGGAGTCCACTCGAGGGGCGTTCAGCGCACCTGTCTGACCCACAGATCCACCCACGAAACCATGCTGGGAAGCGGACGCAAGTTATCAGCCATGCGGATTCGCCCCGGTCCGGGGCGCTTGCTGACACTAATCACTATTCCTAAGGCAGTTCACAGCATGTCGGATAAGTTCACTTACGTGAACGAAGCTTCCGGAGGTCTGGAGTGCGGGAGCCTAGCGTTAGCGTGACCGTTAACTGCAGGTCAGTGGGGGTTCATGCCGGCCGATTCGAGGTGGGGATCACATTTTTTGCCGCTTTTGAGGCAGTTCACGTTCCCGGTTGCTTCTAAGTTAAATATTAGCTATCTTGCCTCTGGTCCTACCTGCGCCTCAGGGTGCGGCGACAAGTTGTGAGGAGAAAATTGATGCAGCAAGCCCTTCGCCCCTACGCCACCGCCGGTGTCGCGATCGTGGGCGCGAGCCTGATCGCTGTCACCCCCGGCGTGGCGCCGTCGACTCACATGGCCATCGCACGTGACTTGGCGTTGACCGCCGGCTTCAGCCTCTCGGATTTCACTGACCCCTATGTTGCGGCCTACAACACCGCTCAGGACAACATCGCGCAGATGATGGCCTCCTACAACGCGGCGCCCAACATCGGGTTCACCCAGTTCACGAATAACATCGAGGGCTACATCCAGAGCATGATCGACGACCCGTCGACCATTTCGGCGATGGTCAACGCGATCCAGACGGACTTCAAGAACGCGTGGTCGGCGATCACCTTGATGAATGCCGACCAGGCCACCATCAACGATGTCATCCGCCACACGATGGACAGCAGCTACACAGTGGGCAACCTCAGCGGTGGCCACGAAATCATCTTCAACCAGGTCCCGGGCTTCCTGCCGGAGGATCAGGCCGCGACGCTCACTCCGATCATCAACTTCCTGGGTTCGCCGATGAGCGCCCTCATGCTCGCCTCGGTGAGTCCGTGGATCGCGCCCTGGGTCGCGTTGGGCAACAGCTGGGAGGACATCAGCGACGCACTGCGTGACGGTGACACGTCAGGGGCGCTGCAGGGCCTGATCAACATCCCGGCGAACATGTTCGACGCCTCGCTCAACGGCGCCACCCTCAACCTGGACGGCCTGCTGCCGGCGATCAACGGCGCCGGCGTCCTCCCGGCGCCCATGGAGCTGACGCACCTGGACTTCGCCTTCGGCGGATGGTTCAGCACCGGCGGTCACGTCACGGCCGGCCCCATGCACATCCTGGACGCCGACGGAAACGAGATCGCCACGGCGCCGGCATCCGGCGGCTCCATCTTCAACAGCATCGGCTTCAACCTCAACACCGGTGTCGCGCTGTCGCCCACCATCGACGCGCCCAGCGACGCGATCGGTCCGTTGGGCGCATTGCTGGGGCTGTCGCAGGTGATCGGCTCGCAGCTCGGCTGGGGTTCGTGGAGCGGCAAGGACCCGATCTTCAGCATCCCGGCGCCCGAGGGCTTCGTCGTCGACGACGGCGTCGACGACGGCGGTGCGGGCAGCGCGATGGCGGACAGCTTCGACTTCGGCGACCTGTTCTCCGACCTCGGCCTGGTCGGCTGACCCGTCGCGCATCCACCCAGCAACTTTCATTACTAGCCGAACTTTTCATCAGGAGAGGTATTCGCAATGACTCGTCGTCACACCGGTAGCCAGCCGGGATCAGAAGTTCAGACCGTAGCGCGGCGCGGCAGCCGGGCGGTCGGAACCGGCAGCGCAGTGGCAGCGTTCTTGGCCTTCGGGATGGCGCCGCTGGCCGGCGCGCCGGCCGCTCAGGCCGACGGCTTCGAGGATCTGTTCGACTTCAGTTGGCTCACCCCGGCCGACGTCACCTCCGACGTCGACCCCGGCCTCGCCGCCTTCGATCCCGCCGCGTTCGACATGATCACCATCCTCGACCAGTGGTTCTACACCCCGCTGCACATGGGTATGACCGCCTGGATCGACAGCGACTTCGGCTCGATGGTCAACAACGCCATCAACGAGATGTCCGGGCAATTCCTGATCGGTAATGGTGCCGACGGCACGGAGGTCAACCCGGACGGCGGCGACGGCGGCTTGTGGTTCGGCGACGGCGGTGCCGGCTGGAGCAGCGATGCCGACGGCGTGGCCGGCGGCAACGGTGGCGACGCACACGGTTGGCTGGGCAACGGCGGCGACGGTGGGGCCGGCGGGCTCGGTGCCGCCGGTGGCGACGGTGGCGCGAGCGCCTGGGGTCTGGGTCACGGCGGTGCCGGCGGTGCCGGCGGTATCGGTGCCGACGGTGGCGACGGTGGTGCCGCGGTGGCCTGGTTCTTCGGCAACGGCGGCAACGGCGGCGCCGGTGGTGACGGCGTGGCCGGCAGCTTCGCCAATGGCGGCAACGGCAACGGCACCGCGGGCGGTAACGGTGGGGCCGGCGGTCGCGGCGCCTTCAACCTCGGCAACGGCGGCGACGGCGGCAAGGCCGGCGCCGGCGGTAACGGCGCTGCTGGAACCGCCGACCACGTCAACGGTGGCAACGGCGGCGCCGGTGGCGCCGGTGGCGCGGCCGGTAGCAACTTCTGGGAGAAGGGCCACGCCGGTATCGGAGCCGCTGGAGGCGCGGCCGGCAACGGTGGTGACGGCTTCAAGGACGCGAACGGCAACTTCCTCGGCAACGGCGGTAACGGTGGTGCCGGTGGTGCGGGCGGTGGCAGCGGTGACCCGCTGAGCAGCACCAGCGGCGGTGTCGCGGGCAACGGTGCTGCCGGTGGTATCGGCGGTGACGGTCTCAAGGGCGGCAACGGCGGCGCGGGCGGCGCCGGCGCGAACGCCGGTGACGGTACCGGGGGTGCCGGTGGTACGGGTGGCGCCGGTGGCGCCGGCGTCACCAACGGTGGCAACGGCGGTGTCGGTGGTGCCGCTGGTGCCTCGACCGGATTCAACGCGGGCGCTGCGGGTGGTGACGGCGGCCGCGGTGGTGACGCCAGCGGCGCCGCCAACGTCCAAGGCGTGGCGGGCAACGGCGGCAATGGCGGTGCCGGCGGTGCCGCTGCCAGCGCGCCCGCGGGGGCAGGCGGCAATGGTGGCGCGGGCGGTAACGGAGCCACCGATGACGACACCGTCCAGACCTTCGGCGGTAACGGCGGTAACGGTGGCACCGGCGGCGCGCCCGGCTCCGGCGTCGGCGGCACCGGTGGTAACGGTGGCGCCGGCGGTAATGGCACCGTCGGTGCCGGCGGCGGCCTGCTCTCCGGCAACCACGCTCAAGGCGGTAACGGCGGTGCCGGTGGTGGTACCGGCCTGGCCGGCGCGGGAACCGCCGGTAACGGCGGTGACGGCGGTGCGGGTGGCTCCGGTACCGGCTGGCGCGACGTCAACGGCGACCACTTCACCGCGGGCACCGTCTACAGCGTCGGCGGTAACGGCGGCAACGGCGGATCCGGTCCGTCCTCCACGGCTGGTACCGGCGCCACCGGTGGTGACGGCGGTGCCGGCGGCAACGGTGCGGCCACCGGGGTGAGCATCGGCGGCAACGGCGGCAACGGCGGTAGCAGTGCGGTCGGTGTCGGCGGCGCGGGCGGTAACGGCGGCAACGGCACCGCCAGCGGCGGCAACGGCGGCAACGGCGCCACCGGTGGCGCCGATTCGGCCGGCGGCGCGGGCGGCAAGGGTGGCAACAGCGCCGGAACTGCAGTGCCGACCAACGACATCGGTGTCGCGCCCAGCCATGCCGGTAACGGCGGTAACGGCGGCGCAGGCGGTGCCAATGGGGTCGGCGGTGCCGGTGGTGCCGGCGGCAACGGCGCCCTCGCGGCCAACGGTGGCAACGGCGGTAACGGGGGCACCGGTGGTACGGGCGCCGCAGGCGGCGCCGGTGGCAACGGTGGCACGGCGGATGCCGGTAAGGGTGGTAACGGTGGTGCTGGTGGCGCCGGCGGCACGGGTAGCACGGGCAGCAGCGGTGCAACCGGCGCGACCGCGACGGACACCGTCGCCGGCACGGCCGGTGGCAACGGTGGTAATGGATCCGCTGGCGGCGCCGGTGGCACCGGCGGCAACGGTGGTACCTCGAACACCGGCAACGGTGGCAACGGTGGTGCCGCGGGCAAGGGCGGCAACGGCGGTACCGGTGGTGCCGGTGGGACCGGTGGCGTGGACAGCGACGGCAACGGTCTGGCAGGCGGGATCGGCGGTGACGGCGGGGCCGGCGGAGCGGCCGGCACCGCGGGCAACGGCGGTGCCAGCACCAGCGGCACCGCGGGCAACACCGGCGCCGGCGCGCTGGACGGCAACGGCGGCACGGGCGGCCGGGGTGGCACCGGTGGGGCCGGGGTCGCCGGAACCGCCGGCGATGCCGGCACGACCGCGGCCGGCGGCAATGGCAGCACCGGTGGTAACGGCGGCGCGGCCGGCGCCGGCGGCAACGGTGGTACCTCGGGCACCGGTAACGGTGGCGCTGGTGGCGCCGGCGGCACCGGTGGTGCCGGCGGTAAGGGTGGTGCCGGCGGTGTCGGTGGCACGAACAACGGTGCCGGCTTCGACGGCGGTACCGGTGGTGCCGGTGGCAACGGCGGTACTGCCGGGTCCGGCGGGCTGGGCGGGTCGAGCACCTCGGGCACCAATGGTTCGACCGGTGCCAGCGGCACCGGTGGAGCCGGCGGCGTCGGTGGCACCGGCGGGGCCGGCGGCGCTGCCAGCGGTGCGGGCAACACCGCCGGCAACGGTGGCGCGGCCGGAACCGGCGGCAACGGCGGTACCGGTGGTGCCGGCACCGGCGGCGTTGCCGGTGGCAAGGGCGGCGCTGGTGCGGCCGGTGGGGTCGGCGGCGCAGGTGGTGCCGGCACCGAGGGTGCCGCGGGTGGCAACGGCGCGAACGGTGGCCACGGCGGCGACGGTGGCACCGGCGGCGCGAGCACCGGAACGCCTGGGGCTGGTGGGGCACTCGGCAAGGGTGGCGCCGGTGGCGCGGCCGGGACCGGTACGCCCGACGGGACGGCCGGCACGGTCGGCGCCTCGGGTACCGCGGGTGCGGGCGGATAGACGCCACACCACAACGGCAGCGGCCGTCGGGTCCGAAAGGACTCGGCGGCCGCTGCCGTATGTAGAACTACTTGAACAGTGCGGCGAACTTCTCTTCCGGGCTCACCGGCTCTGGCAGGGCGTCGAGCGCCTCGGTCTTAGGCAACGCCGCCTGTGGGTTGGCGAAGTCTCGGAACGTTTTGTCGCCCACCAGTTGTGCCAGCAGATATCCGGTCAGCAGGGCCCGCACCCGCCGCTGGGTGCGCCGATCCGAGGTAGGTAAGCCGAAGAACCCGGTCAGCCGGCGCCCCTGCGGCAGCCCGGCCGGCGATACCTTGCCGATCACCCGCAGCGTTGAAAGCTGCCAGGCATGAGCCAGCTCTATTGCGTTGGAACGCAGTGCTTTGGGGTCGTCGGGACTGCTGAACACCACGCCAGGCACATCCAGCGTCAACGCCGCCTGCTCGGCGGGCGGAGTGGTGACGGTCGGGAAAATCGCCGCCACCGCTTTGGGTTTCACCGATAGTGTGGCCGCGGCGAACACCGCGGCAGAACCGCCGAACCCGTGTCCAGCCACCGCGAGCCGGTCTCGATCGACACTGATCCGACCCGGTCCCAACCGGACCTCAGTGGCGATCTCCAGGGCGCGGCCCAGATCGGCGGCCAGATCCAGCACCGACGGTGCCAGCCCCCGTCCGGTGTCGGGGGCCGCCGCCACGATGCCCCACGAGGCCAGGTGTTCCAGCAGCCCGGCGTAGCGATCGGCCCCGGTCAGCCAGTCGTGGCCGAAGGCCACCGCCGGAAGCCGGTACCCGGACTGCGGGGTGTACACCACCCCGGCCAGCCCGGCATAGGCCAGATCTCCGCGCAGGACGCGATGCGGTCCGGGACGGGACAACGTGGCGTAAAGGCGCTTGAGGCTGGCCATCTGATGACCGTAACGCACGCCGGCGCCGACGTTGAGCCGTCAGCCCTGCCGTGCCTTCCAGTACTGGAGCGCCACCGCTCGCTGCGCCGCCGCGGCGGTCTGGGCCGCCGCCTGGGGCTGCGCGGGACCGCCGCCGGAGCCCGGCGCTGCGCGCCATTGGGCCACCGCGGTGAACCCTCCGTCGAGGAACTTCTGCCGGGCGGCCTGTCGTTGGATCTTGCCGCTGGAGGTGGTCGGGATGGTGCCCGGCTCCACCAGAACCACGGCATGGGCCCCGACGCCGTGGTAGCGGGCGATAGCCGCGTTGATCGCCTTCAGCACGCCGGTGAAGGCCGCAGCGTCACCGGAGGATCCGATCTCTTGTACCACCACGAGCTGTTCGCTGGCGCCCGGTTGCGGCGTCACCGAGAAGGCCGCACCGCGACCGGACAGCAGCGCGGGATGACTGCCCTGCACCGTCTTTTCGATGTCGTTGGGGTAGTAGTTGTTGCCGCGGAGAATGATCAGGTCCTTGCAGCGGCCGGCGATGAACACCTCGCCCGCTCGCAGGAATCCCAGATCGCCAGTACGCAGGAAGGGCCCTTCGCCGGAGTCGGCCAGGTAGGCGCCGAACGTCTGCTCGGTGTCCTCTGGCTTGCCGCGGTAGCCGTGGGCGACGCACGGACCGGAGACCCAGATCTCGCCAACCTGCTCGTCGTCGCGGCGCCGGCGAGTCTCCGGGTCGGCGATCACGATCTGCTGACCGCCGCGGGGTCGGCCGCACCCGACCAGCTCCACGACGCCGGGATCATCGTCGGCGGCGTCGGTGATCTCGACGACCTGACCTTCGCCAAGCGCGTTGCGGTCGATGCAGCGGATCACCGGTGCGGTGGCGTCCGATCCGCCCGAGACCAACAAGGTGGCTTCGGCCAGGCCGTACACCGGAAGGAACGCCTCCGGCCGGAATCCGGCGGGCGCGAAAGCCTCGGCGAAGGCACGCAGGGTGCTGGCCTGTACCGGCTCGGCGCCGTTCATCGCGGTTGACCACTGCGACAGGTCGAGCGCCGCGCGCTCCTCGGCGGTGCTGCGCTCGACGCAGAGCTGGTAGGCGAAATTCGGTGCGGTGGCGATGGTGGCGCGGTACCGGGACATGGCCTCCAGCCAGCGCATCGGGCGGGTGATGAAGCCGGCCGGTGACATCAGCACCGTGTTGCCGCCGACGTACACGCTCTGCAGGATGCCGCCGATCAAGCCCATGTCGTGGTGCTGGGGCAGCCAGCAGACCGCGACCTTCTGGTCGTCGCCGCCCCACGCCTCGTGGATCGCGACCAGGTTCGCCAGTAGGTTGCTGTGCGTCAGGACGACACCTTTGGGCGCCCTGGTGGATCCCGAGGTGTACTGCAGCATCGCTGTGGTGTCGGCGCCGATCTCCGGGGGCTTCCAGCTCTCCGGGTCTGCGCCGGGGTCGTCTGGCGTCAGCCATCGCAGCGGCCGTTTGGTCAAACCGTCGACCCTGGCCCTGAGCGTGTCCTGCGTGGCGGAGTCCGCCAGGGCGAAACCGGCGCGCGCATCGGGGGCGATCAGCGTCAACCTCCCGAGCCGATCCTGCACGGGCACGGCAACAGCCCCGGCATACAGGCAGCCGAAGTAGGCCGCGACACTGTCGAGACCCGGCCGGCAGACAACAAGCACACGACGTCCCGTCGCTCCCTGTTGTTGCAGACCCGCCGCGATCGCCCGCGCGCTGCGGTCGAGCTCGGCGTAGGTCAGCCGACTCTGTTCCTCCAGGCCATCCGGGGCGAACACGAACGCGACCTTGTCCCGGTAGCGGTCGGCCTGCTGACGTAGCAGTTCCACCAGGGTGCGCGCGGTGGCTGGGCTGTCCTGTGGCATGTCGTCACCTAGACCGTCGTTTGCTGGCCGACCCCGCCTCGGGTCTTCGGGCGGATTCCCAACATAACCGCTGCCGGTCGTTGCCGAGCCGGGTTAGCCGCAACGTGCTGGGAGCAGCCCAAGAAAGTGTCGGGGTCGAAAAGACCGCGTGGATGCCGAAATGTCCGGCAAAGATGACGTGAACCTGGAAACCAAGCCTTGTGTCACAGCTTTTTATTAAATATGATCTTCCTCACACTCAGTTGTTTCCGCAGGCACGACACTGGATCTTGAGGAGTTGCTCAAATGAATCCGACACTGCGACCCTTCGTCACCGCCGGCATCGCGGTGGTAGGCGCGGGCATGATCACTGTCACGCCGGTGGCCACGCCGTTGCTCGAGGCTCAGATGGTCCATGACGTCGCGCTGACCGCCGATATCGATTTCACGGGAGCTTGGGCTGACGCCTTCAATACCGCGGAAGTCAACTTCGAGCACCTGCAGACCGCGCTGCAGGACGCCAACAGCGCCCTGAGCGATGCGCTCAGCAACGCCGATCTGAGCAACCTGGACCTCGAGCAGTTGGGTGCCGCCCTGACGTTCCTTGGTGGCGACCAGAAGGGCTTCCTCAACCCGCTGGCTGAATTCACGACGAGTCTCCCGTCGGGCGACGGCGGGATTGGGAGCCCAGACTTCTACCTGGGCAACTTCTTGCTCTACGGCCTGCTCAGCAACCAAGGGGAAGCGTTGGCGCCCGGACTCATTCCGGCAATTCCCGACCCGATCCCGGAGATCGTCCAGGTCCTGGCCTCGCCGCTGTCCGGCCTGCTGATCGGTGCACTGGGGCCGTCCCTGTCACCGTTGGTGGCGCTCATCAACAGCGTCGAAGCCATCAGCGCCAATCTCGGCGGCGACAACCCGGACACCACGGCGGCGTTGCAGGAGCTGATAAACATCCCGGCCAACATGGTCAACGGCCTTCTCAACGGCGCCACGCTCAACCTGGATTTCCTGATCCCGACGGTCACTGAAGCCGGCCTGCTGCCGGAGGGCGTTGGCATCTCCGGCCTCAGCTTCGCTTTCGGCGGGCTGCTGTCCCCGGGAGAAGTCGGCGGCAATATCGATGCGTTGTCCGCGGAAGAACTTCCCCCGCCCATCTTCGGGGGCGGCTCGATCCTCAACGCGCTCGGTATCACCGTGTCGGTCACCGACCCACTCACCCTGGACCTGACATTCGGCCCGGGTCAGGGAGTGGGGTTGACCGGCGCGTTGGCCGGCCTGGAGCAGGTGCTCGCATTGCTGCTGACCGGCGACCTGGACTTCGACGGGCCTCCTCCCGAGGTGGAGCCGGATCCTGGGGCGGCCACTGACTTCGACTTCGGAGGCCTGTTGGCAGACCTCTTCGGTGGCGCGCAGTAGCGAGCAGCGCGCAGCGGTCGGCCTGAAGCCGTAATTGCACGGCTCACGGCCGGGACGCCGCTGACCTGCACGGTTTATGGCGGCCCCCTGCCGGTGCACTACCCTGATCAGCTATGTGTGGAATCGTCGGCTACGTCGGGCAACGCCCTGCTCGCGACGTCGTCGTCGAGGCCCTGCGTCGCATGGAATACCGCGGCTATGACTCCGCCGGGATCGCCGTCGTCGACGGGATCGGGCAGCTGACCGTTCGGCGCCGTGCCGGCCGGCTGGCCAACCTAGAAGCCGAACTGGCCGCCACTGATCCGGCCCTGCTGGCCGGAGGTACCGGGCTGGGTCACACCCGCTGGGCCACCCATGGCCGTCCCACCGACCACAACGCCCACCCGCACTGCGACGCCGCCGGCAAGTTCGCGGTGGTGCACAACGGCATCATCGAGAACTTCGCGGTTCTGCGCGACGAGCTGGAACGCGCCGGGGTGGAGTTCACCAGCGAGACCGACAGTGAGGTAACCGTTCATCTGCTGGCCCGCCAATACCGCGAGGGCGACACCGCCGGGGACTTCGTGGCCTCGGCGCTGGCAGTGCTCCGTCGGCTGGAGGGCCACTTCACTGTGGTGTTCGCCCACGCCGACGAACCGGGCACCATCGTGGCGGCGCGTCGGTCCACGCCGCTGGTGGTCGGTATCGGCGACGGCGAGATGTTCCTGGGTTCGGATGTGGCGGCGTTCATCCCGTTCACACGCGAAGCTGTTGAGCTGGGCCAGGACCAGGCGGTGGTCATCACCGCCGACGGCTACCGCATCTCGGACTTCCACGGCAACGACGACACTGCCGCCGCTCGTCACTTTCACATCGACTGGGATCTTTCTGCCGCCGAAAAGGGCGGCTACGAATACTTCATGCTCAAAGAGATCGCCGAGCAGCCCACCGCGGTTGCCGAGACTTTGCTCGGGCACTTCGAGGACGGCCGGATCGTCCTCGACGAGCAGCGCCTGAGCGACCAGGAGCTGCGCGAGATCGACAAAGTGTTCGTGGTGGCCTGCGGGACCGCGTATCACTCCGGTCTCTTGGCCAAGTACGCGATCGAGCACTGGACGCGGCTGCCGGTGGAAGTCGAACTGGCCAGTGAGTTCCGTTATCGCGACCCGGTGTTGGACCGCAGCACCCTGGTGGTGGCGATCAGCCAGTCCGGCGAGACCGCCGACACCCTGGAGGCCGTCCGGCACGCCAAGGAGCAGAAGGCCAAGGTGCTCGCGGTCTGCAACACCAACGGTTCACAGATTCCGCGGGAGTGCGACGCGGTGCTCTACACCCGGGCCGGGCCGGAGATCGGTGTCGCGTCCACGAAGACGTTCCTGGCGCAGATCACCGCGAACTACCTGGTCGGTCTGGCGCTGGCGCAGGCCCGGGGCACCAAGTACCCCGACGAGGTGGAGCACGAGTACCGGCAACTGGAGGCGATGCCCGAACTGGTGTCGCATGTGCTGGCAGGCATCGACTCCGTCGCGGAGTTGGCGCGGCAGTTCGCCTCGTCGAGTGCGGTGCTCTTCCTGGGGCGCCACGTCGGCTACCCGGTGGCGCTGGAGGGTGCGCTCAAGCTCAAGGAACTGGCCTACATGCACGCCGAAGGCTTTGCCGCCGGTGAACTCAAGCATGGCCCGATCGCATTGATCGAGGACGACCTTCCGGTGATCGTCGTGATGCCGTCGCCCAAGAACGCCGCGATGTTGCACTCCAAGCTGCTCTCCAACATTCGAGAGATCCAGGCCCGCGGGGCCGTCACCATCGTGATCGCCGAGGAGGGCGATGAGACGGTGCGCCCCTACGCCGACCACCTGATCGAAATCCCTGCGGTATCAACCCTGTACCAACCGCTGTTGTCGACCATCCCGCTGCAGGTGTTCGCTGCCGGGGTGGCGCAGGCTCGCGGCTACGACGTGGACAAGCCGCGCAACCTGGCCAAGTCGGTCACCGTCGAGTAGCGGGAGTTTTCAGTGCGAGAATTGTTGGCGGTGGCGTGTGCCGCAATGGCGGTCCTTATTCCGGTACCCAATGCCGGTGCGGCAAACGAGGTTCCCGATCTCGATCCACTCTTCGACGACAGTGGGCCGCTGCCGGGCTCGGTTGCCGACCTCACCGGAATCCCA
Source organism: Mycolicibacter virginiensis (assembly GCF_022374935.2). Lineage (NCBI taxonomy): Bacteria > Bacillati > Actinomycetota > Actinomycetes > Mycobacteriales > Mycobacteriaceae > Mycobacterium > Mycobacterium virginiense. Next base: position 3,811,083 of record NZ_CP092430.2, on the reverse strand, counting down.
GATCTGGCGTTTACCACCCCGTCGGGTCTGGCCTGCCGCAAGAGCCGCGGGAAGGTGACGCACAGTGTGGCCTGTGCCGGGAATCTCGTTGGCGCCCCAGCGGGAACCCGCAGCGTGAGTCTTGGCACCGTCTACGCCGACGGCAGCGGCCCGGCGCAGTTCATGCCGATGGCGCCCGCCGGGCTCCTCGGAGATCCGGCGAAGGTTCCGTCGATCATGTTGGCGCCCGGGCACAAGATCGTGTTCTGGGATTTCTCACCCACCGAGTCGCTGGTCTGTGGCGCTCCGATGGGTACCGAGGTGGCCTGTGTGCTCAAGGCCGGGCGTGAGAACGGCGGCAAGAGTGGCGGCCCGGCGGTGACGCACGGGTTCGTCATCTCGGCGCCGCACAGCGAAGTCTTCTAACGCACCACAGATTCGCGGCAGAGCCGGAATCTGGTTGCAGCAGCTCGATTTGTGTGCCGCTCGTCCGCCGAAAACTCGGCGGTAGTCGCTGCCACGATGAGACGATGCAGCCGTCGTTGTCGACCACCAAGCTGACATCAGGGAGAACAGGCTTGTCCAACGCCGATGCTGCTGTTCACGTCAACCGGCCCAGGCTGCTGCTGATCCTCGGGATGACGGTCTTCTTCGTCGCGTCCTACCTCGTGACCGTCGCGCTGTATGAGCGGGCGGGGTGTGGATGCCCCCGCCACCTCACCGAAGGTCTGGTGTCGGCAGATGGCACCACCGTCACCATCGACATCGAGGATCTCCAGACCGTAAAGGGCACCCTGACCGGCAAGGTCACCATCAGCCCGGGTCCGGCACTGCTCGATCCGGTCAGGCACGGGCTCACCGAAGACTTGAGCATCGCGGTGCACTCCGCGGTCACGCCGACCAAGCGCACCTGGACGAAGGGCATGGTGCCCGGCGAATTCCCGGTCCCGTTGACCATCTCCGGTAATTCGGCGAAGTGGCCGTTCGATCACTATCAGACCGGACCGATCACCGTCGACGTCGTGCGCGGGGACGCCTCGATTCCGGAACGGATGTCGGTGACGTTCGTCGACCACATCGCCGGTTGGAAGAACGAGATTGTCAGCGACCGCGAAGACGGTGGCCCGTACCGAATCACGCTGCATCGGTCGCCGAGCACCATGGCCTTTGGTGCCGTGATCGTCGGCGTCTTGATCGCCCTGGCCGCAGTGGCCGTCGTCGTCGCGAACCTGACGTTCCTGGGCTGGCGTAAATTCCAGCCGCCGATGACAACCTGGTATGCGGCAATGCTTTTCGCGGTGGTTCCACTGAGAAACGCGCTGCCCGACGCTCCGCCGATCGGATCCTGGATCGATGTCACGATCACGCTGTGGGTGATCGTCGCGCTGGTGATGTCGATGCTGCTGTTCATCTACTGCTGGTGGCGTGATCTGAAACCTGAGCCCGTCACGCAGGGCTGAGAAGATGCGCGGCATGTCCGTCACCGTCGACGAACTCCGTCTTGGCGATCCAGCCGACACGTGGCGGTCGGCCGGGTTCAGCGTGGACCCCGACGACGTCTGCCGGGTGGGTGAGGTTCGGCTGCGACTGGGCGGGGCCGGCACCGGCATCCTCGGGTGGGCACTGCGGGGCCTGCCCGAAGACGGCCCGCTCGACGGTATCCCCACCTCCCGTTCCGCCGCGGCGGCCACTGAACCGGCCGCGCATCCGAACGGTGTGATCGCGATCGACCACGTTGTGCTCTTGTCGCCCAACCTGTCTCGCACCGTCGAGGCATTGGCTGCCGTAGGGCTGCAGTCGCGCCGGGTACGCGACGCCGAATTCGGCGGCCGGCCGATGCGGCAGATCTTCTTCCGGCTGGGTGCGGTGATCCTCGAAGTCGTCGGGTCGCCCGACACGGCGGCGGACGGCCCGTCGTCGCTGTGGGGTATCACCTACGTCGTCGACGATATCGAGGCCACGGCGTCGTTCTTCGGCGCGCGCACCTTGCCGGTGAAGGATGCCGTGCAGCCCGGTCGCCGGATCACCACGCTTCGGCATCGCGATCTGGGTATGTCGGTCCGCACTGCGATGATCTCGCCCCCTATCCTCAGCCGATGACCGAATCCACCGATCCTGATGGCGTCGGATCTCTTGCTCGCGGAACTACACCGCTCGCCGAATCCACCGATGACGTGGTCGTCATCCACACCGACGGTGGGTGCCGCCCCAACCCGGGCCCCGGTGGCTGGGGCGCGGTGTTGCGTATGCGCCACCACGTCCGCGAGATGTACGGGGGCGAGCCCGGCGAGACGAGCAACAACCGGATGGAGCTGACCGCTCCGATCGTGGCGCTGGAAGCCCTCACCCGGCCCGTGGTGGTACATCTGCACACCGACAGCACCTACGTCCGCAACGGCATCACTAAGTGGGTGTCAGGCTGGGAGCGCAACGGCTGGCTGACCGCCGCCAAGCAGCCGGTGAAGAACGTCGACCTGTGGCAACGGCTTCAGGCCGCCTGCGCGCGTCACCAGGTCGAGTGGTTCTGGGTGAAAGGCCATTCGGGGGTTGCCGACAACGAGCTGGCCGATGAGCTGGCGACCCGCGGCCTACAGGAAGCGATCGCCGATTCGGCCCTGCGCGCCGTGGCGGCGGCGGCTCAGCCGCCCACCGCAGCGAGATAGCCTCCAATGCCCACGGCGCACGCCGCCGCGGTCAATACCAAGGTTCCTACGGCGAACGGCCAGGCCGGGTTACGGCGCACCAATTGGACGACGGTGACGACCGTTCCGGCGAGGCCGACTACGGCGGCTGCTGCGAATCCGGCCATGATTGCGGTGACGCCTGCATCGATATCGCAGGTCGCGGGCGGGCAGTTGTCAGTGAAGGCCATCAGGAAGAGTCCCAGAATCGCGGCCACGCCACCGCCGACGACTGTCAGAGCCAGCGCGCAGAGGGAACCAGCGAGATCTCCCCTCGAGATCGGCGGCTTCGGCGGCGGGTAGCTCTGGGCCATCCTCCGGGACACTACCGCCTTGGATGCACACGGTTGAGGCGGTCGATGACGTTGACCTGCGAGCCCGTCGCTCGTAGTTTTGAAGTTCTGACGGCGAATTGGGAGGCTCCGGGTGGCGCGGCGAGCACTGGCAGTGGCGGTCACCGCGTTGGCCCTGCTGACGGCGGTGCCGAATGCGTTGGCGGCACCGGGGATCCCCGATGTGGACTCCCTGATCGACGACAGCGGACCGCTGCCCGGTTCGGTCAGCGACCTGCAGAAGGCGCCCAATGTGGTCTTCGCGACCGATTCCGGGCTGGTCTGCCGGGTGCGGCAGGGCAGGATCACTCATGACGTCAACTGCGCGGGCGATATACCGGGGGCCCCGCGTGACGCCGGCTCGGTGGAGCTGCCCGGGATCTACGGGAAGGAAAGCATCCCCGCTCGTTTCGTACCCGCCCCACCAGACGCTCTGCTCGCCGGAAACCCGCCGGCGGCAAAGCTTCCGGTGGGCCACAAGATCGTGTTTTGGGACTTCTCACCCGCCCAGTCGATGGTTTGCGGGGTTCCGCCGTCCACTGACTTGGTCTGTGTGCTTCGCGAGCCCCAGGTCCGCGGTGAGGTGAGTAGTCCGGTGGCCACTCACGGCTTCGTCATCGCGGCACCGCAGAGCTGGGTCTTCTAAGCCCGTCACGGATGCCGCGCGGTGACTCCACCGTCGACGACGATCTGGGTGCCGGTGATGAACGACGCCCGCGGCGACATCAGGAACGCCACCGCTTGGGCGACCTCCTCCGGTTGACCGATGCGTCCCAGCGGCGCCGCAGCTACAAAGCCGGCGGCCACTTCTTCGACGTCGAGAGCGATCTGCAGCATCGGGGTTTCGATGAAGCCGGGACAGACCGCGTTGACGCGGATTCCGGCCGGGCCCAGCTGGGCGGCCATCGACCTGGTCAACCCCAGCAGACCGGCCTTGGAGGCGCAATAGGCGGGGATGAACGGGTTGGCGGTCAGGCCCTCGATGCTGGAGATACCGACCACCGCCGGGTCGCCGCCGGCCCGGGCGACAGCCTCCAGGTGCGGCAGCATCAGCTGCACCAGCATCGCCTGGGCGCGCAGGTTGACAGCCATCACCGCATCCCAGGATTCGCCGGTGTAGGCGCCCACCGGTTCGGGCAGCACTCGCCCCGCGGCATGCACCAGCCCGTCGATTCCGTCGAGCGCCTCGGCCGCTGCTGCGACCGCGGCGGGCACGCCGGCGTCGTCGCACACGTCGACCACCGCGCCGGGCATCCCCAAACTCTCGGCTACGTCCTGGACCGCCGGGGCGATGTCCCACAATGCAACTCGGCGGCCTTCGGCGGCCAGGGCCTGGGCGCAGGCCCGGCCGATCCCCGATGCTGCCCCGGTGACGACGATTCCGCTCAACTCAGCGCTCCTTTGCGATGACGAACTGCGACCAATCCGGTTCGCGCACCGCCGACCAGTATTCGTCGAGTCGCCACGGGCTCACCGTGTGGATCTCGCCGTCGGCGTTCTTGAAGTAGGAATGCTTGACCGCCGGATGCGCCCACACCGTCTGGGCGATCGCGCTCTGGGTGGCCTGATGCCATTCGGTAGCCGCTTGCGCGGTCGGCTCGATCGAGTGCAGCTGTTCGTCGGCGAGCTTGGCCAGACAGGCGTCGATGTAGCGCATCTCCAACTCGGAGTTGAAGATCAGGCTGCCACCATGCGCCAGATGCGCGCCGGGCCCGTAGAGCACAAAGAAGTTGGGGAACCCGGGCACCGTGATGCCCAGATACGCATACGGTTTGCTGCCCCACAGTGCGTGCAGATCGGTGCCGTCGCGGCCGGTGATGCGCATCGGCCACAACACATCGGTGTGCCGAAATCCGGTGGCGTACACGATCACATCCACGTCGTGGTGAATGCCGTCCTCGGTCTCCACACCTTGCGGGGTGATCGTGCGTATCGGGGTGCGTATCAGTTCGACGTTGTCGCGCCGCAGGGTCTTGAGCCAGGTGCCGTTGTCCTGCAGGGTGCGCTTACCGGTCGCCGGATAGTCGGGCAGTACCTTGGCCAGCAGCTCGTCGTCGTCGCCCACCTGATCGGTGATCCAGCCGGTGAACATCTGCCGGGCCAGGGCATTGATCTCGCTCACCGCGTAGTCCTGGTCGGGATAGTCCGGATCTACTCGGGCGGCCTCCAAGCCTTTGTCGGCCCCGGGCCACAGCAACAGGAATCGGTACCAGCGGCCGTAGAACGGCAAGTGCTGCAATGCCCAGCGCACCCCGTCGTGGACGGCGTCGTGATACATCGGGTTGGGGAACATCCACTGTGCGGTGCGTTGAAACACCGTGAGGTGAGCCACTTTCTCCGCGATCGCGGGTGCGATCTGGAACCCGCTGGCACCCGCCCCGATCAGCGCCACCCGCTTGCCGGTCAGGTCGACGCTGTGATCCCAGGCCGCGGAGTGAAACGCTGGCCCGGCGAAACTGTCCGCCCCGTCGAGATCGGGCAGATGCGGCCGGTTGAGCTGACCGACCGCGGTGATCACCGCGCGCGCTGCCAGCGTGGACACTGCCCCGTCGGCGGTGCGGGCGGTCAGCGTCCAGGTACCGTCGCCCTCGTCCCAGACGGCGTCGGTGACCTCCGTGCCCCACCGAATATGGTCAGCCAGACTGTGTTTGGTGACCAGATCGGCGAAGTACGCCCGCAGCTCGGGCTGTTCGGCGAAGTAGTGCCCCCAGTCGTTGTTGGGTTCGAAGCTGTAGCAGTAGAAGTGGTTTGCGACGTCCACCCGAGCGCCCGGATAGTCGTTCTCCCACCACGTTCCGCCCGGGCCCTCGTTCTTCTCGATGATCGTGAAGGGAATACCGGCCTGGGCCAGCCGAATTCCGGCCAACACGCCCGACTCGCCACAGCCGATCACCACCACCGACAATTCCGCCGCGCGCTCCACCGGCGCTGGACTGCGCGGGTCGACCCCGTCGAGGTCGAGTTCTTCGGAGAGCAACCCGAGGTAGGCATCCGGCACGGTCTCGCAGGCCGCCCAGTCCATCATCTCCTTGACCAGCTCGGCGGGCAGGGGAGCGGGCTCCGGGCAGCCGCGATCGCGATAGTCGGCGATCACCGGCAGCGCCTCGGCGCGGGCGCGGGCCTTGTCTTCCTCGGACATGAACCCCTGGATCTCGTTGAGGAAGATCCCGTTCTGGTGGTAATCCCGGATGAAGCGGGGGTCGCCGGTGATGTGCACGCACGACAGCAACAAGGTGGGGATCGAGACCTGCTCCAGAGCGGCGGCGATCTCAGATTCGGTGGTGGTGAACGGTTCCCCGGCGTAGCGGTTGCGCAACGGCTCGGCCCTTTCCCTGTATTCGCTACTGTGCGACGCGAAATTGAATCGGACGATACGCGAGGCGCCGAAGCGGATCAAGGATTGGATGGTGCGGGCTCACCCGGCCTCATCGACCTTCTGGGCGATCGAGGCGAGCAGCGTGCGTGCCTCCATCATCGAAGTTGTGTGCGCACACACTCCGACGTGGACGACGACGTTGCTGCGTACGGTCAGTCTGGCTTCACACCTCCAGTCGGAGTTGACGTTGTCCGTCATGCGGGCGGCGAGCACGCCCTCGTAGTCGGCGACACTGTCGATATACCAGAGTTGCTCCGGGGATCCTTTCGCACTTACGTCGCGGCTGTTGACAATACGGGTGTTGCACTTTCGCCATGCAGCGCTCTGTTTGGCATAGAACGCCCGGGCAGCGGCGGCGTTCGGATAGGTGGTCACGGACAGTGAAACATGCTGTACCAGATAGCTGGGATTGGGTTCGGCGGGGCTGTTCCAGCGTTGCCAGCGGATGGCGGTCCAGCCGGAGCCTACGTAGTCCCGCGAGAAAACAGATGCAATTCCTTGGCAATCGGCATCCACCAAATCGCCGGCGGCAATAGCCTCGCCGTGATCGACCAGGTCGATGGCAGGGTCGGCCACGACGGAAGAGACGACGCTCCGGTCCGGCAGCAGGCTGTCCAGAGCTGAAGCGGGAAACAGCGGCGCCTGGCGGTCGGAGGTCGCGGGTGCTGATGTCGTGGTGGGGGATTGGGCAATCTCGTGTCGGTCACGGCCTACGACGGTCACGCTGAGTGCCACGACGATCGCTGTCAGCGCGCAGACCAGCCCCACCAGCAGCCATATCAGCCGTCGGCCGCCATTCGGTGGTGGATTCGGTGGCCAGAACGGCGGTGCCTGACTGTCTGGTGAGACGGGGCCGTTGATCGGCGCGAATCGCATCGGATCATAGGGGTTGGGAGTCCGACCCTGCGGTTCACTCATTGGTGCACTCCACTTCCCGTCGGGCCTGTCGGAAGTCAGCTCAGCCTGCCGCGTCGACCTTCGGGGCGATCGAGCCGAGGATCTCCTGCGCCGCATTGGCCGGGATGCTGTTACCGCAGACATCGGCCTGCGCAACGACGTTGTTGCGGATGGTCAGGGCGTCCTGGCATGACCAGCCGGCGCCGCCCTCACTGATGGCGGTCGTCTTGACCAGCTCATCGGACTCGGTGACCTCGGTGACGGTCCAGAAAACGCGCGGCTCATTGTCGCCATTGGTCACAGTCATGTTGAGGGTGCGGCCGGCGCACCTTTTCCACTTGTCGCTCTGCTTCGCGTAGAAGGCCTGCGCGTTCTCCGCCCGTGGAAAGGCCGCCACCGATACCAACAGGCCGTGCTTCAGGTCGTGAGTGTCGATGTCGGGCGGGCTGTACCAGCGCTGCCAGCGGATCGCGGTCCAACCGGTCCCGGCGTAGACGGGCCCCGAGGCGACCGAACTGATGCCCTGGCAGTCCGCGTCCACCACGGTGACCTCATCCATCGCTTCGCCACTAGCCACGACACCGAGTTCGGGGTCGCCCACCGCCGCGGCGAGGTCTTCCTGGCGAGGCAGCAATCCCGCAATCTTGGCGGCCGGTACCGGTGACTTGTCAGAGGATGCCGATGCCGTCGCCGAGGTCTCCGTTTTTGAGGCGGGCCTGGCCGTGTCGTGCCGGCTACGCCCGGACAGTGTCACGGTGAGCACGATGCCGATCACCGCGACCACGGCGACCGTGGCTAAGACCGTCCAGATCTTGCGGCGATTGGGCCCTGGTGACCCCGGTGGGGGACCGCTGAGCCCAGGGGGCAGCAGCGGCGGCGGGAATGGTCCGCCTCCAACCGGCGGGATCGGCTGGTTCATAGGCGCGAAAGGGGGCTGGTGGTACGGATTGGGTGTCGGACCGTGCGGTTCGCTCATGAGGTGCCCCCACATCCCCTCGGGGCCGGTCACAGGCGGACCGGCCTCCACTGGCATGAGACGTTATCAGCGGTTGGGCTATCACGGTCTGCACTGACAATGCGAAGCTGCACGCCGTCGCAGGGGTGAGAATCGACGCGAACCGCTTGTGCCCGAGTCAGGCCGCCGCGTCGATCTTCGCGGTGATCGAGGCGAGGACCTTCTGTGCCGCATCGCCAGACGGGGTAAGGGCGCACAAATTCAGCTGCGTGATGATGTTGTTGCGCACCGCGGTCGTGAGCCCGCAGGACCAACCGGCACCGCCCTCACTTATCCCGGTGGTACTGAGTACACCGTGGTTTTCGGTGACCGCTCCTACGGTCCAGAAAGCGTCGGTTGGGTTCTCCAGGTTTGTTACCCGCATGTTGACGGTACGGTCAGAACACGACTGCCAGTCGGTGCGCTGTTTGTCGTAGTAGCTGCGGGCGGCTTGGGCAGAGGGGTAACTCACCACCGATGTCAACATCTGATGCTCCAGCTTCTCCGGTTTGGGTTCGGCGGGACTGTTCCAAATCTGCCAGCGGACGCTGGTCCAACCCGAGCCCGCATAGACCGGGCCCGCGGCGACGAAGCTCATCCCCTGGCATGATTTCTCCTCCACGACCCCGGGGAACATGCTTTCGCCTTTGTCCACAATGCCGATCCCAGGGTCGGCCGTCGCGTCGCGGACGACATCCGCGGCCGGCAGCAAGGTCTCGAGCACCGAGACGGGTACCGGCGCCCTGTCGCCGGAGCCAGACTCTGCGGTGGCATGCGCGTTCTCCTGCCGGTCGCGCCCGACGACGGTCACGCCGAGCACTACGGCGGTTACGGTCAGCACGATGACCAGCCCCAGCAGAGCCCAAATCAATCGGCGGCTGCGTTGCGGCGGTGGACCGGGTGGCCACGGCGGCGGGAACTGTCCGCCCAGCGGCGGCATGGGCCGGCTGGTGGGCGCAAATTGTGTTGGGTCGTACGGATTGGGAGTTGGACCGTGCGGTTCGCTCATCGGGGCACCCCCGTCCCGTCGGGGCCGGTCACAGGCGGACGGGCCTCACTGGCATGAGACGTTATCAGCGGTCGGTCTGTCCGTGTCTGCATCAACCATGCGACGCTGTACGCCGTGGCGGACGTCAGAACGCGCCTGGCCGCGGTGTGGCACTTCGTGCACACCGCGCCGCTGACCTACTTGTGGCTGGCGGTGCTGGGAGTCACCACCGTCATCCAGCACCTGGTCGGCCGGCGCCTGCACACCATGCTCGTCGAGCAATCCACCAACTTGCACCATCTGGCCACCGACCCGCTGGAGGTGCTGGTCTCCAGCCTGCTGTGGATCGACGGCAAGGACTGGTCGCCGTATCTGGTGCTGTTCACCCTGTTCCTGGCGCCGGCCGAACATTGGTTGGGCCACCTGCGTTGGCTGATGGTCGGATTGATCTCCCACGTCGGTGCCACCTACGTCAGCGAGGGTGCGCTGTATGCGCTGATCCACCTGCACCGGGAATCGGAGCGCCTCACCTACGCCCGCGACATCGGCGTCAGTTACTTCCTGGTCGGGGTGATGGCGGTGCTCACCTACCGGATACGTCGGCCGTGGCGCTGGGTTTACCTGGCCGGCCTGGTCGTCATCTTCACCGTGCCGCTGCTCATCAATCCCGACTTCACCGCGATCGGCCACGCCGCCGCCCTGGTGATCGGGTTGTGCTGTTACCCGCTGACTCATCCCCACCATCCGCTGCGACATCACCCGAGTAGCGCCGGCGGCCACTAGCCTGACAAGCGCGAGCAGCGCGAGGAGGGCAAGTGCGGCATTACTACAGCGTCGAGGTCATTCGCGCCGCCGAAGCACCGCTGTTGGCGAGCCTGCCCGACGGGGTGCTGATGCGCCGGGCCGCGTTCGGGCTGGCGACCGCGATCGCTGGGGAACTGGCCGCGCGAACCGGCGGGATAGCCGGGCGCAACCTGTGCGCGGTGGTGGGCTCCGGCGACAACGGCGGCGACGCGCTGTGGGCGGCCACTTTCCTACGCCGGCGCGGCGCGGCGGCCAGCGCCATCCTGCTCGACCCTGGGCGCGCCCACGCAAAAGGGCTCGCAGCCTTCAGACATGCCGGCGGCCGGATCGTCGACACCGCGCCGCCCGCAACGGATCTGGTGATCGACGGAGTGGTCGGCATCTCCGGGCGCGGCCCGCTGCGGCCGCACGCCGCCGAGATCTTCGCCGACGTCGATGCGCGAGGCATCCCGGTGGTGGCCGTCGACATCCCCAGCGGCCTGGACCCGCACACCGGCGCGGCGGACGGTCCCGCGGTGCACGCCGCGCTCACCGTCACCTTCGGTGGTCTCAAACCGGTGCACGCACTGGGGCAATGCGGACGGGTCGAGCTCGTCGAGATCGGCCTGGAGCTGCCGGACACCGACATTCACTCTGTGACCGCAGCCGACGTCGAGGCCTGCTGGCCGGCGCCCGGTCCCCGCGACGACAAATACACCCAGGGCGTCACCGGAATCCTGGCCGGCTCGGCAACCTACCCGGGCGCGGCGATCCTGTGCGCCGGGGCAGCGGTGGCCGCCACCTCCGGGATGGTGCGCTACGCCGGAAGCGCTGACGCCCAAGTGGTTTCGCACTGGCCGGAAGTGGTCGCCGCACCCAGTGCGGCGGCCGCCGGGAAGGTGCAGGCCTGGGCGGTCGGTCCGGGTCTGGGCACTGGCGAACAGGCTGCCGCCGCACTGTGGTTCGCGCTTGACACCGATCTGCCGGTGATCGTCGACGCCGATGCGCTCACCATCCTGGCCGCCCACCCAGCCCTGGTGGCCGAGCGCAACGCCCCAACGGTGCTGACCCCGCATGCCGGCGAATACGCCCGGTTGGCCGGGCACCCGCCCGGACCCGACCGGGTCGGCGCGGCGCGCGAGCTGGCCGACCGCTTCGGGGCCACCGTGCTGCTCAAGGGCAACGTCACCGTCATCGCGGATCCATCCGGCCCGGTCTATCTCAACCCGTCGGGCGGGTCCTGGGCGGCCACCGCGGGCTCCGGCGACGTGCTTTCCGGGATGATCGGCGCGCTGTTGGCATCGGGCCTGCCGCCCGCGCAAGCCGCTGCCGCCGCCGCGTTCGTACACACCCGCGCCGCCGCGGCCTCGGCCGCCGACCCCGGCCCCGGCGACACTCCGACGTCGGCGTCGCGCATCCTGGCCCACATCCGCACCGCCCTGGCCCAGCTATAGAGGAGAGTCGCAGTGACCCATTCCCACCCGTCCGTGCCGGCGCATGCCATCGCCCCGGCCTACACCGGCCGGATGTTCACCTCGCCGGTCCCGGCGCTGCGGTTGCCCGACGACCCGATGGACCCGCAGACCGCCTACCGCTTCATCCACGACGAGCTGATGCTCGACGGCAGCTCCCGGCTGAATCTGGCCACCTTCGTCACCACCTGGATGGACCCCGAAGCGTCGGCGCTGATGGCCGAGTCGTTCGACAAGAACATGATCGACAAGGACGAATACCCGGCCACCGCGGCCATTGAGCAGCGCTGCGTGTCCATGGTCGCCGACCTGTTCCACGCCGAGAACCTGCGCGACGACGACCCCGCCAGCGCGATCGGGGTGTCCACCGTCGGGTCCAGCGAGGCGGTGATGCTGGGCGGGCTGGCGATGAAGTGGCGCTGGCGCCAGCAGGTCGGTGACGACTGGAAGGGTCGCACTCCGAACCTGGTGATGGGCTCCAACGTCCAGGTGGTGTGGGAGAAGTTCTGCCGCTACTTCGACGTCGAACCCCGCTACCTGCCGATGGGCCAGGACCGCTACGTGATCACGCCCGAGCAGGTGATCGACGCCGTCGACGAGAACACCATCGGGGTGGTGGGCATCCTGGGCACCACCTACACCGGCGAGCTCGAACCCATCGAGGCGATCTGCGCGGCACTGGACAATCTGGCCGACGGCGGAGGGCCGGACGTGCCGGTGCACGTGGACGCCGCCAGCGGCGGATTCGTGGTGCCGTTCTTGCACCCGGGCCTCAAGTGGGATTTCCGGCTGCCGCGGGTGGTCTCGATCAACGTCAGCGGCCACAAGTACGGCCTGACCTATCCGGGCATCGGTTTCGTGGTGTGGCGCAGCGCCGACTACCTGCCCGAGGAGCTGGTGTTCCGGGTCAACTACCTGGGCGGGGACATGCCGACGTTCACGCTGAACTTCTCCCGGCCGGGCAACCAGGTCGTCGGCCAGTACTACAACTTCCTGAGGCTGGGCCGCGCCGGCTACACCGAGGTGATGCGGACCCTGTCCGACACCGCCCGCTGGTTGTCGCATCAGTTGGCCGCTTCGGAGCATTTCGAGGTGATCAGCGACGGTTCGGCGATCCCGGTGGTGAGCTGCCGGCTGGCCGGCGAGCGCGGCTACACCGAGTTCGACGTGTCCCACGAGTTGCGCACCTTCGGCTGGCAGGTGCCGGCCTACACCATGCCGGAGGGCGCCGAGGACGTCGCGGTGCTGCGCGTCGTGGTCCGCGAGGGGCTGTCGGCGGATCTTGCCCGGGCGCTTTTCGACGACATCATGAAATCGGTGACCGCGCTGGACCGGGTCAAGCCCGCGGGCCATTACGACGATCAGCAGCACTTTTCGCACTGATCAGGCGGGCGCTGCGGCCGAGTGTGTGTTCTCGGTCGCAAAACGGCTTTGAGGCCGATCAAACCGCACACTGGGCGATCCGGCGGGCCGTTTTGGGAGGTTCTGGGACAATCGAGGCTGACATGACTGCCATATCCCGAACGTCCGGCCTGCTCGCGCAAGCGCTGGTGGACCTGGACGCCATTGCCCACAACGTGCGGGTGCTGGACGAACACGCCGGCACCGCCGGGGTGATGGCTGTAGTCAAGGCAGACGGTTACGGCCACGGCGCGGTCCCAGTGGCCCGTGCGGCGCTGGCCGCCGGCGCAGCCGAACTCGGGGTGGCCACCGTCGACGAGGCCCTCAGCTTGCGGGCGGCCGGCATCACCGCACCCGTGCTGGCGTGGCTGCACGGGCCCCGCACCGACTTCGCTCCCGCGTTGGCCGCCGACGTACAGATCGCGGTTTCCTCGGTGTCGCAGCTGGACGAGCTGCTCGACGCGGTGGGACGTACCGGACGGACTGCGACCGTCACGGTCAAGGCCGACACCGGCATGAACCGCAACGGGGTGGGCGCCGCCGATTTCTTGGTACTGGTGAGCGCACTGCAGCGGGCTGTCGCCGACGACGCGATCCGGGTGCGCGGCCTGATGTCGCACCTGGCCTGCGCCGACGAGACGTCCAACCCGGTCAACGACGTTCAAGCCCAACGCTTTTCCGATCTTCTGAACGTGGCACGCGAGCAGGGTTTGAAGTTCCCGGTCGCTCACCTGGCCAACTCAGCCGGTGCCATGACCCGTCCCGATCTGGCGTTCGACATGGTTCGGCCCGGAATAGCGATGTATGGCCTGAGCCCGATCCCCGAACGTGGTGACATGGGCCTGATTCCGGCGATGACGCTGAAATCGCTTGTGGTGCTGGTTCGACCGATCAAAGCCGGGGAGGCGGTCTCTTACGGTCACACCTGGGTCGCCCCGGTCGACACCACCGTGGCGTTGGTGCCGATGGGCTACGCCGACGGAGTGTTCCGACCGCTGAGCGGACGGTTCGACGTGTTGATCAACGGCCGGCGTCGGCGCAGCGTGGGCCGAGTGTGCATGGACCAGTTCGTGGTCGATCTGGGCCCTGGCCCCGTCGACGTCACCGAGGGTGACGAGGTCATCCTGTTCGGGTCCGGAGCCGACGGCGAACCGTTGGCCCAGGATTGGGCCGACGCGTTGGGAACCATCCACTACGAGGTGGTCAACAGCCCGCGCGGGCGGGTCGCCCGGACATATCGGGGCGCCGATGGCGGGTAAGCGGCGAGCCGGCGGCTGGTTGGCGGGGATGGCAGGTCTGGCTGCCGTCGGCACCATCGCCGGAAGCACCATCGCCCGGTCGGTGACACGACGCACCACCGCCGATGACGCTTACGCCGACGAGGATTTCGAGATCCTCGACCACGACCACAGCTCGGTGGTGGTCACCGACGACGGTGTCGAACTGGCGGTGCGCGACACCGGTCCGCGTAACGCCCCGTTGACCGTGGTGTTCGCGCACGGATTCTGCCTGCGGATGGGCTCGTTCCACTTTCAGCGGGCGCGGCTGGCCGCCGAGTGGGGTGATCAGGTGCGCATGGTCTTCTACGACCAGCGCGGGCACGGCGATTCCAGTGTCGCCCCGCCGGGGACCTACACCGTGCCGCGACTCGGCCAGGATCTGGAGGCGGTGCTGCGGGCGGCCGTGCCGCGCGGCCCGATAGTGCTGGTCGGGCATTCGATGGGCGGCATGACGGTACTCGCGCACGCTCGGCAGTTTCCCCAGCGCTACGGCAGCCGGATCGTCGGTGCGGCGTTGATATCGTCGGCAGCCAAAGGTGTTTCGCGGTCCCCGCTGGGCCAGATACTGCGTAACCCGGCGCTGGAGGCCGTGCAGTTCAGTGTGCGCTACGCGCCGAAGTTGGTGCACCGCGGCCGCGGCGCGGCGCGTGGGGTGATCGCACCGATTCTGCGGGCCGCCTCCTACGGCACCGACCAGATCAGCCCGAGTGTGGTGGCCTACTCCGAGGAGATGATGCACTCCACCCCGGTCGCCACCATGGTGGGCTTTTTGCACGCCCTGGAAGTTCATGACGAGAGTGCCGCGCTGCCGACGCTGGCCAAGATCCCTACGCTGGTCGCCTGTGGCGACCAGGATCTGCTCACCCCGCCGGGGTACTCGCGGGCGATGGCGGCCACCTTGTGGGATTGTGAGCTGGTGATCGTGCCCGGGGCCGGGCATCTGGTGCAGTTGGAGGAACCCGATGTCATCGACGAGGCGCTGGTTCGACTGGTGGAGCGCGCCACCCCGCGCCGTGGCATGCTGACTCACCGGTTGCGCCGAAAGGCCGGGCGCAGTGGCTGATCCGCAGGAGGCGACCTTGGCCACCGCCGAGGACACCGTTGCGCTGGGAGCTCGGCTGGGTGAACAGCTGCGCGCCGGCGACGTGGTGGTGCTGTCGGGACCGCTGGGCGCCGGAAAAACCGTGTTGGCCAAGGGGATCGCAGCGGCACTCGATGTCGACGGTCCGGTGACCTCGCCGACGTACGTGTTGGCCCGCGAGCATCGGGCCCGCCGGCCCGACAGCCCGGCGATGATCCACGTCGACCTCTACCGGCTGCTCGACGAGTCGGGCCTGGACCTGCTGGCCGAGTTGGACTCGTTGGACCTGGACACTGAACTCGACGACGCCGTCGTCGTGGTGGAGTGGGGTGAAGGCCTGGCCGAGCGGCTCTCGGAACGGCACCTCGATGTTCGGCTGGACCGCGCCGCGGACTCCGAGATGCGCACTGCGACCTGGCGGTGGTGCGCGCCGTGACCGAAGTGATTCTGACCATCGACACCGCCACCCCGGCCGTCACGGCGGGCATTGTGGCCGCTGACCGGCGCACCGTGCTGGCCGAACGGGTCACCCCCGACGCCCGGGCTCACGCCGAGCGGCTGACCCCCAACGTGCTGGGGGCGTTGGCCGATGCCGGCGTGAGCATGGCCGATCTGACTGCGGTGGTAGTGGGTTGCGGGCCGGGACCGTTCACCGGCCTGCGGGTCGGGATGGCCAGTGCCGCCGCCTACGGTCACGCCCTAGGCATCCCGGTCTACGGCGTGTGCAGCCTGGACGCGATCGGTGTGCGCACCACGGGCCCGGTGCTGGTGGTCACCGACGCGCGCCGTCGGGAGGTCTACTGGGCGCGTTATCGCGACGGCGCCCGGGTCGCCGGCCCCGCGGTGTGTGCCCCGGCCGACGTCGACCCCGCCGATGCCGTCGCGGTCGCCGGCTCGCCCGCGCATACCGAGCTGTTCGACCTGCCGGTTCTCGCCATCACCTACCCGACTCCGGCCGGACTGGTTGCCGCAGTGCGGGATTGGAATACGACGCCGGAATCGCTGGTCCCGCTGTACCTGCGCCGCCCCGACGCCAAACCGGCGGCGACGGCCGCGGTGCCGGTGACGCTGGGCGCACTGGAGGACAGCGATGCGGTGCGCTGCGCCGAATTGGAAGCCCAACTGTTCGGCGGCGACGACCCATGGCCGGCCGAAGCGTTCAGCCGGGCGATCGCTGCGGGAGACAACCATTACGTCGCCGCCCGGATCGGCGATGCCGTGGTGGGCTACGGCGGAATCGCGCGGTTGGGGCGCACCGCACCGTTCGAATACGAAGTGCACACCATCGGGGTGGACAAGGCCCATCAGGGCCGCGGCATCGGGCGGCGGCTACTCACCGACCTGCTGGACTACGCCGACGGGGGCGTGGTGTACCTGGAGGTCCGGACCGACAACGCTCCGGCGATCGCGCTCTACCGCGACGTCGGCTTCGTCGAGACCGGACTGCGTAAGCGCTACTACCGCAATGGTGCCGACGCCTACACGATGCGACGGGAGGCTCAGTCGTGACACGCGCCGGCGACGATGCAGAGCGAAGCGATGAGGAGAAGTGGCGCGCATGACAATTGTCCTGGCCATCGAATCCTCCTGTGACGAAACAGGTGTCGGCATCACCCGTCTGGAAGCGGATGGCACTCTGACGCTGCTGGCCGACGAGGTGGCCTCCAGTGTGGAGGAGCACACCCGCTTCGGTGGGGTGGTGCCCGAGATCGCATCGCGGGCACACCTGGAGGCGTTGGGCCCCACCATGCGCCGGGCACTGGCGACGGCCGGGTTGGGAGGGGACCGCCGTCCGGACGCAGTGGCGGCCACCATCGGACCGGGACTGGCCGGGGCGCTACTGGTGGGCGCGGCCGCGGCCAAGGCCTACGCGGCGGCCTGGGGAGTGCCGTTCTACGCCGTCAACCACCTGGGCGGGCATCTCGCCGCCGACGTCTACGCGCACGGCCCGCTGCCGGAGTGCGTCGGCCTGCTGGTCTCCGGCGGCCACACTCATCTGCTGTACGTCCGGTCGCTGGGGGAGCCGATCGTCGAGCTGGGCAGCACCGTCGACGACGCCGCGGGGGAGGCCTACGACAAGGTGGCCCGGCTGCTCGGACTCGGCTACCCGGGTGGGCGAGTGCTCGATGAACTGGCCCGCACCGGCGACCGCGACGCGGTGGTGTTCCCGCGCGGAATGACCGGCCCCCGTGATGCCCCGTACACGTTCAGCTTCTCCGGGCTCAAGACCGCGGTAGCCCGCTACATCGAAAAGCACGGGGCGCAAGCCGCTTTCTCACCCGCCGACGTGGCGGCTGGCTTCCAGGAGTCGGTCGCCGACGTGCTGACCGCCAAGGCGGTGCGCGCGGCCACCGATCTCGGGGTCGGCACTCTGCTGATCGCCGGCGGGGTTGCTGCCAACTCCCGGTTGCGCGAGCTCGCGGAGCAACGCTGTGCAGCAGCGGGTTTGACCCTGCGCATCCCGCCGTTGCGGTTGTGCACCGACAACGGGGCGATGATCGCGTCGTTCGCGGCACACCTGATCGCCGCCGGCGCTGCGCCGTCGCCGCTGGATGTGGCCACCAACCCGGGCCTGCCGGTGGTGGCGGGCCAGGTCAGCTGACGCCGCTCCTCGTCGCGGCGAGCTAGGGGGCCCAGAGGTACGACGACGCGCGTTCGCGGCCGGCTCGCCACGATGCCGCGGAAGCACCGGGGTCCCCTTGAGTGCTAGCACTCTCATGTATAGAGTGCTAGGTGGCAGTCGGTCGGATTCTCGCTCGGCAC
This sequence comes from Mycolicibacter virginiensis, assembly GCF_022374935.2. Taxonomy (NCBI): domain Bacteria; kingdom Bacillati; phylum Actinomycetota; class Actinomycetes; order Mycobacteriales; family Mycobacteriaceae; genus Mycobacterium; species Mycobacterium virginiense. The sequence continues at coordinate 3,793,056 of NZ_CP092430.2, read as the reverse complement.
CCGCGACGACGACGCGAGGGCTCGTACGAATGCCGAACACCTTAAGTAAGTACGTTCCGATGGGCTCGGCATCGGCCGGGTCGCATCCAGACAATGTGGAGGGCTCCAATCGTGGCGAGCGTGAACATCAAGCCACTCGAGGACAAGATCCTCGTTCAGGCCAACGAGGCCGAGACCACGACCGCTTCCGGTCTGGTCATTCCGGACACTGCCAAGGAGAAGCCGCAGGAAGGCACTGTCGTCGCCGTCGGCCCCGGCCGGTGGGACGAGAGTGGCAGCAAGCGGATCCCGCTGGACGTCGCTGAGGGTGACGTCGTCGTGTACAGCAAGTACGGCGGCACCGAGATCAAGTACGGCGGCCAGGAGTACCTGATCCTGTCCGCGCGCGACGTGCTGGCCATCGTCGGCAAGTAGCCACAAAGCAACCACCGTGCCCGCCCCGGAGATCCCCGTTTTACGGGTGATGTCCGGGGCGGCACGCGTAGAGAAAAGGGCTTAAACAGCTATGAGCAAGCAGATTGAGTTCAACGAGGCCGCGCGCCGGGCGATGGAAGCCGGCGTCAACAAGCTCGCCGACGCAGTCCGGGTGACGCTGGGTCCGCGCGGCCGCACGGTGGTGCTGGCCAAGTCCTTCGGCGGCCCGACGGTGACCATGGACGGTGTCACCGTGGCTCGCGACGTGGACCTGGAAGACCCGTTCGAGAACCTCGGCGCGCAGCTGGTGAAGTCGGTGGCCACCAAGACCAACGACGTGGCCGGCGACGGCACCACCACCGCCACCGTCCTGGCCCAGGCCATCATCTCCGGCGGGCTGCGCAACGTCGCGGCCGGCGCCAACCCGATCGCGCTGGGCAACGGCATCGCCAAGGCCGCCGACGCGGTCTCTGAGGCGCTGCTGGCCGCGGCCACCCCGGTCTCGGGCAAGGAATCGATCGCGCAGGTGGCCAACGTGTCCTCGCGTGACGAGGAGATCGGTGAGTTGGTCGGCGAGGCGATGACCAAGGTCGGCAGCGACGGCGTGGTCAGCGTGGAGGAGTCCTCGACGCTGTCTACCGAGCTGGAGATCACCGACGGTGTCGGCTTCGACAAGGGTTTCCTGTCGGCCTACTTCGTCACCGACTTCGACTCGCAGGAAGCCGTTCTCGAGGACGCGCTGATCCTGCTGCACCGCGACAAGATCAGCTCGCTGCCGGACCTGCTGCCGCTGCTGGAGAAGGTCGTCGAGGCGAACAAGCCGCTGCTGATCATCGCCGAGGACGTCGAGGGCGAGCCGCTGTCGACCCTGGTGGTCAACGCAATCCGCAAGACGCTCAAGGCGGTTGCCGTCAAGGCGCCCTACTTCGGTGACCGTCGCAAGGCGTTCCTGGAGGACCTCGCGATCGTCACTGGCGCCCAGGTGATCAACCCCGACGTCGGCCTGACACTGCGCGAGGCCGGCCTGGACGTGTTGGGCACGGCCCGCCGGGTGGTGGTCAGCAAGGACGACACCGTGATCGTCGACGGCGCCGGGACTGCCGAGGCCATCGCAGGACGGGTCAAGCAGCTGCGCGCCGAGATCGAGGCGACCGACTCCGACTGGGATCGCGAAAAGCTCGAGGAGCGGCTGGCGAAGTTGGCCGGCGGCGTGGCGGTGATCAAGGTCGGCGCAGCCACCGAGACCGCGCTCAAGGAGCGCAAGCACCGGGTCGAAGACGCGGTGGCGGCGGCCAAGGCTGCAGTGGAGGAGGGCATCGTCACTGGCGGTGGCGCGGCGCTGGTGCAGGCCCGTGCGGCGTTGTCGGGGCTGCAGTCCTCGCTGACCGGCGACGAGAAGCAGGGCGTGGAGGTGTTCGCCGCCGCGCTGAGCGCACCGCTGTACTGGATCGCCACCAACGCCGGCGTGGACGGTGCCGTGGTGACCAGCAAGGTCGCCGAGTTGCCGGCCGGGCAGGGCTTCAACGCCGCCACGCTGTCCTACGGTGACCTGGCTGCCGACGGTGTCATCGACCCGGTCAAGGTGACCCGGTCGGCGGTGCTCAACGCCGCGTCGGTGGCGCGGATGGTGCTGACCACCGAGACCGCTGTGGTCGACAAGCCCGTCGAGGTCGACGCGCACGCCGGCCACGGGCATCACGGGCACGCTCACTAGTCAGTCCGCACGAAAAGCACCCCCGGTCCCATTGGCGGGTTCACATGGTCGTCGCAACACTCTCGATTGAGAGGTTGCGGCGACCATGTCGTTTTTGGAGGACTGTGCGCGGTTCGGTGACCAGCTAGCGAAGTTGGTCGATGCTGGGGTTCCGGTTAAGGAGGCTGCGGTCGCGGTCGGCCTGTCCCGTGACCGGTGCTATGCGATTCTGCGGGCCATCGGCCGGCCGGCCGGGCAGGCCCGGGGTCCTGGCAAGCGTGGTGATCAGCGTGGGGTTGCCGATCGGGACATCATCGTGGCCGTATTCGACAAGACGGGCTCGATCAATCAGGCGGCAAAAGCCTGTCGGGTATCGCATTCGGTGGCGCGTCGAATATTGGTCGTCGAGGGTCTGGTCACCACCGAGAAGATCCCGCCGAAGGGCAAGGACGAGGCCAAACGTCGTTGCATGGAGCTGCTCGCGGCCGGCTGGTCAACCGCGCAGGCAGCTCGTGAGGTCGGTGTGAACGTACGGACCGCGCGGGACTGGCGCCAGGGGATTCGCCACGTCAACAACACGCGGATCTATCCCGATGGCCGGGTCGTGGACTACAACCACGGCACCGTCTACAAACAGCCTGTGACCAGTGTGACCTGCGATGACACCGGGCCGCCGGCGATTGACGGCCGGTATCTGTCGATCGAGGATCGGGTAGCGATCGCCGAGGGCCTGCTCGGGAGGGATTCGCTGCGGGCGATCGCCGACCGGATCGGCAAGAACGTCTCCACCGTCTCGCGGGAGGTCCGCAGACACAGCATTGATGGCCGATACCTGCCGTATCAGGCCGATCGTGTGGCAGTGGCGGCCCGGGCGCGGCCCAAGGGGTCCAAACTGGTGGTGAACACGGTCCTGCGGGAGGCGGTCGAGGAAGGCTTATCGCGCAAGCTCTCACCGGAGCAGATCTCGCGCCGCCTGCGCCGGGATCATCCCGACGACGAGAGCATGTGGGTGAGCCACGAAACGATCTACCAGGCCCTCTACTTCCAGGCCCGAGGTGGCTTGAAACGAGAAGTGCAGCAAGCACTTCGGACCGGACGAACGAGACGTAAACCGCACCGCAAAGACGGCGAACGCTATCAGCGGTTCACCGACCCGATGGTGATGATCAGCGACCGCCCCGCCGAAGTCGAAGACCGTGCGATCCCCGGGCATTGGGAAGGCGATCTGATCACCGGGGAGAAGAACCAGACCGCGATCGGCACCCTCGTCGAGCGAACGACGCGCTACACGATGCTGCTGCACCTACCGGGCGGGCATGACGCCGAGACCGTGCGCGATGCACTGATCGCAACTATGAGCACCCTGCCGGCACATCTGCGGGGGTCACTGACCTGGGACCAAGGCGCCGAGATGGCCGGGCACAAGCAGTTCAGCATGGCCACCGACATGGCCGTCTATTTCTGCGATCCGGCCAGCCCCTGGCAGCGTGGCAGCAACGAGAACACCAACGGACTGCTGCGGCAGTACTTCCCCAAAGGAACCGACCTGAGCATCTACGGACCCGAAGACCTCGAACACGTCGCCCAAGAGCTCAACAGCCGCCCACGCAAAACGCTCGGCTGGGATACCCCAGCCGAGCGCCTGCGTGATCTACTACTGGCCAACTAACCAGCAGTGTTGCGACGACCCCTAGAAACCGCCATTTGGGCCGGGGGTGTTTTCGTGTGTTCGGTTTTGGCGCCGATGCTTGACGCGCCGCCGCCCGCGGCGCAGTGTGATACACGTCATAAGACCACTGGTCACACCCGGTAAAAGGCGGCAGCTCATGACCACGAAGGACAAATACACGCAGGTTCCTGCGTCCGATTCCTGGCAGGTCCCCAGTGCCGGCGACGCGTGCTTCACCTGGGAGTACGACGACGGCCGGGCCCGGCTTCTGTCGCTGTACCAAAAGGGCAAGGACAAGCAGTGGGATGCCCAGTTGCGTATCGATTGGGACCAAGATGTCGACCCGATGAATCCGCTCGGGCTCCCTGACGACTTCCATCCCCTGTTCGGCAGCCCGATGTGGGACGCCGCAGACGACAAGCGTCGCGCCGAGATGCGCCAGCACCATCAGTCCTGGCAGTTCTCGCAGTTTCTGCACGGCGAGCAGGGGGCGATGGTGTGCGCGGCCAAGATCGTCGAGGTCGTTCCGGACCTGGACGCGAAGTTCTACGCGGCCACCCAAACCATGGACGAGGCCCGCCACGTCGAGGCGTTCTCACGGTTCTTGCAGGACAAGGCCGAGATGGTCTACCCGGTGAACAAGCACTTGACTGCGTTGTTGGGCGACACCCTGCGTGACTCTCGTTGGGATATGCCCTATCTGGGCATGCAAGTCCTCATCGAGGGGCTTGCGCTTGCCGCGTTCGGCGTGCTGCGTGACGTGTCGGCGGAGGGCTCGCTGGCCAAGCAGATATTGGCCTACGTCATGCAGGACGAGGCCCGCCACGTCGCGTTCGGTCGAATCTCCTTGAAGGACTACTACTCTGCGCTGACCGAGGCGGAGCGCGACGAGCGTGAAGAGTTCGTCGTGGACGCCTGCTACCTGATGCGCGACCGGTTCCGGGGCGAAGAGGTGTTTGAGACCCTCGGCCTGAACGTCACCGAGTGTGCGCAGTGGGTCGACGCGTCGCCGTTGATGACCCAGTTCCGCTCACACCTGTTCAGCCGCATTGTGCCGATCGTCAAGGACATCGGGTTGTGGGGGCCCAAGGTGCAGAAGGCGTTCCGGGACATGGGTGTGCTCGACATGGCCGGATTCAACATCGACGCGCTGATGAAAGCCGACGAGGACCAAGCCGAAGCCCTGGACCGGGCACACGCCGAGATGGCCGAGCGGGCCGTAGAGGTCAACGAGGTGATCGCGGCGGGCTCGAGCTAACCCAACGGGCTGGGCGCCAGCAGTCCGGCCGAAGCGAATTTCAGCCCGGCCCGCAGTTCGTCGAGCGAGATCGGGTCGTCGGACTCGATGTAGCGCATGGTCGTTGCCACGGCCATGTTGAAGAACAGCCAAGCCAGAGCGCTCGGGCTCAGTTCGTCGCGGTATTGGCTGCGGTAGTGACTCATGTGCAGTGTGGTCATGGCCAACAAGGTGGCGTTGAGCCCGGAGACGTTCTCGAACGCGCGCAGATGATCCGGCCGTTGGGCGAGGTAGCGAATCAGCCGACGGTTGGTGATCGTGTAGTCGATGAGGATGTCGATCGATGCTTCCATCGCTGAGGCCGGCCGGTCCAACGTGATCGCCCGCAGCATGTCCTCGATCGCGGGCGCCTGTTCGGCGGCCAGCCGCTCCACCGCGGCGTCGATGATCTGCTCCTTGTTCGCGAAGTACTGATAGATCGATCCCTTGCTGATATCCGCCTTCTCGGCGATCAGATTGGTGGTGATCTGCTCGGGCGGATGCCGATGCAGTAGCCACGCCGTCGACGTCACTATTTTTGCGACCATCTCACGGGAACGCGTCTGCTGTGGTGACTTGCGACGCCGTGAACTGGGGCTATGTGCGTTCACATGATCTCCTAACGCGACTTGTATGCGACCGTACGTGCACATTAGCGTCGGCGCCAGCATCAGATGGCAAGGGACGAAGGGGAAGCCGATGACTTCTACACCCGATCTCGAGGCTCACCAGCCCGCCCAGGATCTCGAGGAGATCGACGACCTCGAGCAGATCGAACTCATTCCGCCGGAATCGCTGACCGCCGAGCACACCGGACGATGGACCTTCCTGATCCTGGAGGGCGCGGCGTTCATGATGCAGGCCATGCATCCGGTCATCGCCGAGGTCACCGGCCGCTACTCCGCGGCCTTCCACGGTGACCCGGGCGGCCGGGCGATCCGGTCGGTCGACTCGGTGCTGCGCTGGACCTATGGCGGAACCGAGGCCAAAGCCGAAGGTGATCGTGTTCGCGCACTGCACAAGCCGATCACCATGAAAAGTGCCGAAACCGGCAAGCAGATCAGCGCGCTGCACCCGGAGTCCTATCAGTGGGTGATCGCCACCGGCTACATCATCAATGCCCAGGCGGGGCGTTTGATGATCGGCCGCGAATTCACCGGCGCCGAAAAGGAAGAACTGCTGCGCGACAACCGCCGGCTGGCTCGACTGCTGCACGTGCCGATGCGTGGTTATCCCGAGTCGCAGCAGGAGATGGCCGACTACTACGAGCGGATGGTCGACACCCTGCGTGGTACGCCGCAGGCGCTGCAGTTGATCGCCGATCTACAGTCCGGAAAGGTCGAGCTGCCGCCCACGGTGCCGAAACTGTTGGCGCCGCTGGTGCAAGGCGCGCTACGACCGGCCCTGCGGTTCAACTATCTGTCGGTGGTCGGGCTGCTGGACCCGCGGCTCCGGGAGAAGCTCGGTGTCACCTGGAGCGCCGACGAGGAACGCCAGCTCACCCGCATCTACACCGCCATTCGGATCGCCTACCGGGTGCTGCCCGACCGGCTCACCTATTTCCCGCTGGCCTACCACGCCCGCAAGCACCACCAGTGCCTGGAGAAGATGAAGCAGCGCCAGGAGAAGTCGTTTGCCTACCACCTGCCGAAGGGCTCGGGATAACTCAGATCCAGCGAATCCATTGCATCGGTTATCAATTCATTTTTCGGCTCAGTGGTGAGCAGTCAGCGATTGTGATTAGCCGCCGCGTAGAACGGGTATGAATCTCCCGCGGCGCTGACCGGGGCGGCGCTAAGGGTGTCGAAAAGGAGATCACCATGAACGCAGTGGCGGCCACCGAATTCCTGGCCCGTTCCACAACGTTGACCAGTGTGGGGTGGATCGGCTACATCGTGATCGGCGCTATTGCCGGCTGGATCGCGGGTATGGCCATGAAGACCAAATATGGGCTGCTCGCCGACGTCGTCGTGGGTGTCGTCGGAGCGTTGATCGGCGGATTCCTGCTCAGCTTCGTCGTCGACACGGCGAGCGGCGGCTGGTGGTTCACCTTGTTCACCGCAATCCTGGGTGCGATGATCCTGCTCTGGCTGCTGCGCCTCTTCGGGCGCGAGGCGTAAGGGGTGACGAGGATGAAAAGCGTTGTGTTTGCCGCCCTTGCGCTGGGGGTGCTGCTTTCCAGTGGGTGCTCGGCCTCGCAGGTGATCAACACCGGCGGCGACACCAAGTGCCAGGATTTCGTCGACCAGGACGAGAAGAAGCAGGACGACGAAATCACCAAGATGCTCAAAGACAAGAGCGGTGCCGACCCATCGAGTCTGGAGATCTCGGCGACCCGTCTGTCGGTGTCGACCTACTGCAAGACGCTGGGCAAGCCGGACAGCAAGATATCCGAGGCGCCGCACGGCTGAGGGCGCAGCGCAGTTCGGGCCGGATAATTCCGGCTGAGCTCAGTACGAATTGGTGAACAGCAGCACCAGCGAGTCCCACAGGCTCTGGAGCGGATCGCTGTTTGCGACCCCGTTGAACAACAGCGCGTTGAGCCAGGCGTCGAAGCCGTTGATGTCGTCGTCGTTGATGTTGACGTAGGTCAGCAGGCCATCGGTGATGGTGGTGGCGTCGGCGATCTGCTCTGGGGTCAGACCCAAGTACTCCACGTGCGGCCCGAAGATGTTCAGCAGCGCGCCCCACAGGCCGTTTTCGGCGTAGGAGTCCACGAAGTTGGCCACCGGGTCGGTGGGCAGGCTGTAGATGGTGGTGGGGTACAGGTCATTCGGGGTAGAGCTGCCGATGCTGTCATCCATACCGGTGAAGCTGAGGAAGGCGTCGGTGAACTGGGTGCCCAGTGTCGCGTCCATGGCAGCTTCCAGGTGTTGCCAGACGCCGTCCGGGTTGGAGGGATTGCCGATGAATACGAAATGCAGTGCATCGCTGGGGATTCCGTACGCGGCGAGTTGGGCCATGGCCATCGACCCGGCGGTGGCGCTCTGCGAGTAGCCGAAGATTGTCAGCGGGTGGTCGGCGTCGAATGCTCCTGGGTTTGCGTCGAATTCCTTCTCCACGGCCAGGACGAGCGCTGTTGCGTCGGCAAGGCTGCTCTGCTGGAACAGCTCGGGTGTCGTCAGCACCTGTAGCGGGGCACTGCACGGGTCGGTGCCGTCCATGTGGCAGACCATCGAGCCGGTCGAGCCGCCGTTGAAGCCCAGCGCGTTGAGGTACAGCTCTTCTGCGGAGCGTGCATACTCCGGTGACGGCGTCGGCTGGCCGGTTCCGCCGAGGATCAGTGCGGTCTGGCTGCCAGCAAGGGGACCGGTGGTGGCCAGCAGGGCCGCCTCGGCGAGCAGGATCCCGACGGGTTGGATGATCGCCGCGCCGGACGCAGCGAGAACCATGCCGACGGTGGCCAGGCGGCCGACAGTTTTAGCACTTCTGCCCCTGCGCAGTATCACCTGAGCCATGAGAACCCCCCGCTGTGTATGGCATATGAATATCACATTCTCATTTTTGAAGTCTAATATTCTCACCGCTGCGAGAAGGAGAATCCCATGGATCAACAGACCTACGACCGCGGTCGGGAGATCCGCACCGAGGTGCTGGGCAGTGCCTATGTCGCCAACGCCGAGCACGGAGACGACTTCTCGAAACCGTTCCAGGACCTGGTCACGGAGTATTGCTGGGGCGCGGTATGGGGGCGTGACGGCCTGTCGCACAAGATCCGCAGCATGCTCAACCTGGCCATGATCGCGACGCTCAACCGGCCCAACGAACTGCGCACCCACGTCAAGGGCGCGCTCACCAACGGCGTCACACGTGACGAGATCCGCGAGGTCTTCATGCAGGTGGCGATCTACGCCGGCGTCCCGGCCGCGGTGGACAGCTTCCGGATCGCTCGTGAGGTGTTCGTCGAGTACGAGAAGCAGCAGTGATCGGCTTCATCGGCCTAGGCAACATGGGGTCTCCCATGGCCAGTCGGCTGGTCGATGCCGGCCACGAGCTGGTGGTCTGCGACAGCCGTCGTGAAGTGGTCGAGCGCGCAATGGGGTTCGGCGCACAGGGCACGTCTTCGCCGCGGGAGGTCGCCGATCGTGCCGAGATCGTGTTGGCCAGTCTGCCGTCACCACAGGCGTCGGCGGCGGTGACCGACGAGGTGGCCGCCGGCACGAAGGTCACGCTGTTCATCGACCTGTCGACGGTGGGAAGTGCAGTGGCGCAGCGCAATCACGTCACTCTGGCTGCCAACGGGATCGCGGCGCTGGACGCACCGGTCAGTGGCGGCGTCGGCGGGGCCAAGCAGGGCACCCTGGCCATCATGGTGTCGGGGCCGCGGGCAGCGTTCGAGACCGCCGGGCCGGTGTTGCGCGAACTCGGACGCCCGTTCTTCGTCGACGAGAAGCCCGGTACGGCACAGACGATGAAACTGGTGAACAACCTGATGGCGGCCACCACACTGGCCGCCACCGCCGAGGTCATGGTGATGGGCGTCAAGGCCGGCCTCGATCCGCAGGTGATGCTCGACGTACTCAATGCCGGCTCGGGAGGAACACACGCCAGCCGAGACAAGTTCCCCAAAGCCGTGCTGCCGCGCACCTTCGACTACGGGTTCGCCACCGGCCTGATGGTCAAGGACATCCGGCTCTACCTCGACGAAGCGCAAGTGCTCGGCCTGCCGCGGGAACTGGCCGACACAGTGGCCGCCATGTGGGAGTCCACGCTGCGGGAACGGGGCCCCGAGTCCGACTTCACCTCCATCGTCAAAGTGTTGGAGAAAGCCGCGGGCGTCACCGTGGAGGCGATCAGTAGAAGTCGTTGAAGAACGGCAGCGCAGAGTCGAACACGCTCTGGAACAGTCCGCTGCTGGCCGCCAGACAGCCCTGTCTTGCGATGTCACCGCGCGTACGGCTTGGACGCTGTCAGAGGGTGTCGGGGCACAGGTGATGCTGCGCGGCATTGATCAGCATGCGGCCCTTGTCGGCATCGTTCGGGTTCACCTGGGCCAGCGTCTGTTCGGGCTTCTCGCCCAGACGCAGTCGGTTGCAGGCCATCCAACCGTTGGCCACCACCACGCCGTCGGGCAACTGCTGGTCTCCCAGCGTCAGGCCCGGAAACCCATTGGACCGCAGTTCGTTGAGGAATCCCTCGTCGTCTGCGCTCGCGATGGGTGCGCCGATCAAGCCCACGGCGAACCCTGCTGCGATGGTGGCGAATAGCAGGTGCTTTTTCACGGCGCTCTCCTTGCTCTTCTTGCCCTCGCAACCCCCGCGGGCTGCCGAAAGAGAAGCGTAATGGCGCAACTGGCCGGTGGGCGCCAGAACCGAGCGATCCGCGCTCAACCCAGCGAAGCGACCGTTGCTGCACGTAACGGTCGTGCCGCCGGGGGTGGAGTGAGCGAACAGCCCCCGGCTAACCGGGGGCTGCTCAGGGTGCCCACGGGCCGCGGATGTGACGCCGCGGCCGGTCGGGAAGTAATCAGCCGCTGGGGCGCAGGTTGCAGCGCAACGCGGCGTGCCGCTCGGCTTCGGACATGCCGCCCCAGATGCCATAGGGCTCACCTACGGCGAGTGCGTGCGTCCGGCACTGCTCCAGCACCGGGCAACTGCGGCACCACTTCTTGGCGTTCTGCTCGCGCTGGGCCCGGGCGCGGCCGCGCTCGCCGTCGGGCGGGAAGAACACCGATGAGTCGACCCCTCGACATGCTCCCCGGAGCTGCCAATCCCATACGTCCGCGTTGCGGCCGGGCAATTGCTCAACCTGTGGCATGGGAACCCCTCTCAAAACGCTGTTGGGGCCGGATCTTTGGGATGCGGCTTGTCGAGCGGTATCTCAGGTGGTGCGCGTAAAACAGCGCCGGCTGACTTCCGGCGCCGAAGGGACGGTAACTAAACGATCTGAAGTAAAACCAACGCGATGGTTAAGAAAGGCTGGCCTAAACGGGTGGAGTTTCCGTGAGAGTGGATGTTATTCCGCATTCTGTGGAGTGGTTATGCAAAGGCGGTACCGCGTAACGTCGCCCAGCGATGATTGACGACCCAAATGCCGTCCTAGTAGCTGCCGCGTTCGGCGATGAACCCGGCCGCTGGCCCCTGCCCGAGGCGACCAATCCCCGCCAGCGGTGGCTGCGTGCCGTCGCGGCTGGGGGACAGGGACGCTACGCCAGCGCCGCCGCCGATCTGGCGGCGTTGGTGCGCGAGGTGCCGGCCGGACCGCTGGCCTCCCTGGCATACAGCACCCGGGGCTCGTTCTTGCGCCAACTCGGCGGGCACGATTTGGCCCGCGGCTTCGACGGCCGGGCGCTGGCGCTGGCCCTCAATGAGCGTGAAGTCGACCTTGAGGCCCGTGCCGATGCGCTGGTCGGACTGGCCGCCGACGCGCTGGGGATCGGGCGTTTCGCGGCATCGGCGGCACTGCTGGCCCGAGCCGAACCGGAGCCGGCCACCGCACCGCCGCGCCTGGTGGTCCGCCGGCATTGGGTGACCGCAGAATTGGCGATGGTCACCGGCGACGGAGCCGCCGCGGTGCGTCATGCCGAGCAGGCATGCGAGCTCGTGAGCGACGCTATGGTGCGACACCGGGTGAAAAGTCAGGTGGTGCTGGCCGGTGCGCTGTGCTGTGCGGGGAACCTCGATCGAGCGGGCGCAGTGGCCGAAGCCGCACTGCAGGACACCGGCCGGCTGGGGCTGATTCCGCTGCAATGGGCGCTGGCGTGCATGTTGGCCGATTTGAACGGCGCAGCCAGCACTACCTATACGGCTGAAGAATTACGCGGTCTGCGTGATGAGGCCGCACAGCTGGTGGTCCACCGCGGCGGAACCTGGCAGCGCCCCTGATCAGCGGTAGCCGTCGGCTTCCGAGGTCGCCCCGTTGAGCGACGCATCGGCGTAACCGCGGCAGTAATCCCACGTCACGTAACTGTCCGGTTCCGGGTCGTAGGCCGGCTCGTGCGGCCGGACGGTGCCGTCGATGAGCAGCTGCAGCAGGTTGGCGCGCAACATGTCCCAGTCGTGGTAATGGTCCTGCTGGCAGTCGTCGCAGCACACCACCAGGCCGCGAATTCCCCTGTGCGCCAGTAACGCTTCGTAGACCGCCAGATCGGCGAGGTCAGCCTCGACTGCGGTCCGTTCCTGCGGGTCCAGCGGCTGGCCCGGTTCGACGGCGTCCAGTGCGGCAGACGGGTCATGCGGATCGTCGGCGAACGGGTCGGGCGGCAAACCGGGTGGCAGGTGGTCACGCACGCCCATCAGGGTACGCAGTCGCCATGACAGAACGCCAGCGGTGGGTCCAGCGGCCCGCCCGAAGGTCAAGGGTGGTGGCGGGCGAAAGCGGCTGTGCGCCGCGATTAGGATGGACTTTTCACCCCGGCTTTGTAGTGGAGGCTCCCAGATGGCCGTTGGTTGTCCAAAACAGAGGTCAGCGCTCCGATGATTGATGCCATGGGCCCGCAAGACGATGCGGTATACGCCGGTGGCGCGCTCGACGGACAGTCGCCCAAGATCGCGATGTTGGGGCTGACCTTCGATGACGTCCTGCTGCTTCCGGCAGCATCCGACGTGGTGCCGGCCACCGCCGACACCGCGAGTCGGCTCACGCGCAACATCGCGCTCAAGGTGCCGCTGGTCAGCTCCGCGATGGACACGGTCACCGAAGCCCGGATGGCGATCGCGATGGCCCGCGCTGGCGGCATGGGCGTGCTGCACCGCAATCTGCCCGTCACCGAGCAGGCCGGCCAGGTCGAGACCGTCAAGCGGTCCGAAGCCGGGATGGTCACCGACCCGGTCACCTGTACGCCGGAGAACACCCTGGCCGAGGTGGACGCGCTGTGCGCTCGCTTCCGGATCTCCGGGTTGCCGGTAGTGGACTCCCTGGGCCAACTTGTTGGCATCATCACCAACCGGGACATGCGCTTCGAGGTCGACCAGAACAAGCCGGTCGCCGAGGTGATGACCAAGACGCCGCTGATCACCGCGCAGGAGGGCGTCTCCGCCGACGCTGCACTGGGCCTGCTGCGCCGCCACAAGATCGAGAAACTGCCGATCGTCGACGGCCACGGCAAGCTGACCGGGCTGATCACCGTCAAGGACTTCGTCAAGACCGAGCAGCACCCGCTGGCCACCAAGGACAGCGACGGCCGGCTGCTGGTCGGCGCCGCGGTGGGTGTTGGCGACGACGCCTGGATCCGGGCGATGACGCTGGTGGACGCCGGGGTGGATGTGCTGATCGTGGACACCGCGCATGCTCACAACCGCGGGGTGCTGGACATGGTGGGCAAGCTCAAAGCCGAAGTGGGGGAGCGGGTCGATGTGGTCGGCGGCAACGTGGCCACCCGAAGCGGCGCCGCGGCACTGGTCGAGGCCGGCGCCGACGCGGTGAAGGTCGGGGTGGGCCCCGGCTCGATCTGCACCACCCGGGTGGTCGCCGGGGTGGGCGCTCCGCAGATCACCGCCATCATGGAGGCCGTCGCCGTGTGTGCCCCGGCCGGTGTGCCGGTGATCGCCGACGGTGGACTGCAGTACTCCGGAGACATCGCCAAGGCGCTGGCCGCCGGCGCCTCGACGACGATGCTGGGTTCACTGTTGGCCGGCACCGCCGAGTCGCCCGGTGAGCTGATCTTCGTCAACGGCAAGCAGTTCAAGAGCTACCGCGGGATGGGATCGCTGGGCGCCATGCAAGGCCGCGGCGGAGCCAAGTCCTACTCCAAGGACCGCTACTTCCAGGACGACGCGCTCTCCGAGGACAAGCTGGTACCCGAGGGCATCGAGGGCCGGGTGCCGTTCCGGGGCCCGTTGAGCACGGTCATCCACCAGCTCACCGGCGGGCTGCGGGCGGCGATGGGCTACACCGGATCGGCCACCATCGAGCAGCTGCAGCAGGCACAGTTCGTGCGCATCACCGCGGCGGGTCTGAAGGAAAGCCACCCGCACGACATCACCATGACTGTCGAAGCCCCCAACTACTACGTCCGCTGAGCAGGCGTTCGTCCCCGCGTCTGCGCGCAGACAAGCAGAGCAACAGAAACGAGGCTGACCCGTCATGCGTGACATGGTTGAGATCGGCATGGGCCGCACCGCCCGTCGCACCTATGAGCTCGACGACATCAACATCGTGCCGTCCCGGCGTACGCGTTCCTCCAAGGACGTGTCCACCGCCTGGCAGCTGGACGCCTACCGGTTCGAGATGCCGGTGCTGGCTCATCCCACCGACGCGCTGGTCTCCCCGGAGTTCGCCATCGAACTGGGCCGGCTCGGTGGACTGGGTGTGCTCAACGGCGAAGGGCTGATCGGCCGCCACGCCGACGTCGAGTCCAAGATCGCCCAGGTGACCGAAGCGGCCGCCAAAGAACCCGAGCCCTCGGCGGCGATCCGGCTGCTGCAGCAGTTGCACGCCGCCCCGCTGAACCCCGAGCTGCTCGGCGCCGCGGTGGCACGCATCAGCGAGGCCGGCGTGACCACCGCGGTGCGGGTCAGCCCGCAGAACGCCGCGGCACTGACCCCGGCGCTGGTGGCCGCCGGCGTCGACCTGCTGGTCATCCAGGGCACCATCATCTCCGCGGAACGGGTCGCCGTGGACCGCGATGGTGCGGGCGAACCGCTCAACTTGAAGACCTTCATCTCCGAGCTGGACATCCCGGTGGTGGCCGGCGGAGTGATCGACCACCGCACCGCGCTGCACCTGATGCGGACCGGCGCGGCCGGGGTGATCGTGGGCTACGGCTCCACTTCCGGGGTGACCACCTCCGACGAGGTTCTGGGCATCTCGGTGCCGATGGCCACCGCGATCGCCGACGCGGCCGCTGCGCGCCGTGAATACCTCGACGAGACCGGCGGGCGCTACGTGCACGTGCTGGCCGACGGCGACATCCATACGTCCGGCGACCTGGCCAAGGCGATCGCTTGCGGCGCCGACGCGGTGGTGCTGGGCACGCCGCTGGCGGGCGCAGCCGAGGCGCAGGGCGACGGCTGGTACTGGCCCTCGGCAGCCGCCCACCCCTCCCTGCCGCGCGGCGCGCTGATGCAGGTCGCCTACGGGGAGCGCCCCAGCCTGGCGCAGGTGCTCGAGGGCCCCTCCGACGACCCGTTCGGCTCGTTGAACCTGGTCGGCGGGCTGCGTCGCTCGATGGCCAAGGCCGGCTACTGCGACCTCAAGGAATTCCAGAAGGTCGGCCTGACCGTCGGTTCCTGAATCCAGGAGGTAAGGGCAGCCTATCTAGCAAGTTACCGGTGAGTACGGTCATACTTGCTGGCTATGGAGCCTGACTACGACGTCCTGATCATCGGCTCGGGTTTCGGTGGCAGCGTGAGCGCGCTGCGGCTGACCGAGAAGGGCTATCGGGTCGGCGTACTGGAAGCCGGACGCCGATACGCCGACGCGGATTTCGCCAAGAACTCCTGGCATCTGCGGGAGTTTCTGTGGGCGCCGAAGCTGGGGTGCTACGGCATTCAGCGCATCCACCTGCTCAACAACGTCATGGTGCTGGCCGGCGCCGGCGTCGGTGGCGGGTCGTTGAACTACGCCAACACCCTCTATGTCCCGCCGGAGCCGTTCTTCGCCGACAAGCAGTGGGCGCACATCACCGACTGGCGTGCCGAGTTGATGCCGCACTACGACCAGGCCAAGCGGATGCTCGGCGTGGTCCAGAACCCGACCTTCACCGACGCCGACCGCATCGTCAAGCAGGTCGCCGATGAGATGGGGGTCGGCGAGACGTTCGTAGCCACCCCGGTCGGGGTGTTCTTCGGCCCGGACGGCGCCAACGGTGCCAAGGAACCGGGCAAGACCGTGGCCGATCCGTTCTTCGGCGGTGCGGGCCCGCAGCGCACCGGTTGCATCGAGTGCGGAGAATGTATGACGGGCTGCCGCTGGGGTGCCAAGAACACCTTGGTCAAGAACTACCTGTATCTGGCGGAATCGGCTGGCGCACAGGTGCATCCGATGACGACGGTGACAGCCTTCGAGCAGGGTGCCGACGGACTGTGGCAGGTGACAACGGTGCGAACCGGTCTGCGCGCGCGCCGGCACCGCAAGACCTTCACTGCCCGGCACCTGATCCTGGCCGCCGGCACTTACAACACCCAGCGGCTGTTGTTCAAGATGCGCGATAAGGGCAAGCTGCCCCAGCTGTCCGACAAGCTGGGCGTGCTGACCCGCACCAACTCCGAATCCATCGTGGGTGCGGCCACATTGAGCGTCAACCCGGATCTGGACCTGACCCACGGCGTGGCGATCACCTCTTCGATTCACCCCACCGCCGACACCCACGTCGAACCGGTCCGCTACGGCAAGGGCTCCAACGCCATGGGGTTGTTGCAGACCCTGATGACCGACGGCTCCGGGCCGGGCGGGACGGATGTGCCGCGTTGGAAGCAACTGCTGAACCAGGGCCGCGAAGACCCCCGCAACATCCTGCGGCTGCTGAACCCCAAGGACTGGAGCGAGCGCACCGTGATCGCCCTGGTGATGCAGCACCTGGACAACTCGATCACCACCTTCACCAAACGCGGCAAACTGGGCATCCGTCGCTACACCAGCAAGCAGGGCCACGGCGAGCCGAACCCCAGCTGGATCCCGGTCGGCAACGAGGTCACCCGCCGCATCGCCGCCAAGATCGACGGCGTGGCCGGTGGCACCTGGGGCGAGCTGTTCAACATCCCGCTCACCGCGCACTTCTTGGGCGGGGCGGCGATCGGGGACAGCCCCGAGCACGGCGTCATCGACCCCTACCAGCGGGTGTACGGCTACCCGACCCTGGCGGTGATGGACGGCGCGGCGGTGTCGGCCAACCTCGGTGTCAACCCGTCGCTGTCGATCACCGCGCAGGCCGAGCGGGCCGCGTCGCTGTGGCCCAACAAGGGCGAGGCCGATCTGCGGCCCACCCAGGGCGAGGCCTACCGGCGACTGGACCCGATCGCGCCGAAGAACCCGGCGGTGCCGGACAGCGCTTTCGGTGCACTGCGCTGGCCCGGGTGATTTCGGCGCGATAATTCCCGCTGAGCGGGCGCAACCGCGCCGAAATCGCACGGGTTCACCGCGCTACCTCCCGGCGGTGCTTCGGCTCGCGCCCGGGCGGCTGGGGCGGGGCGGGCAGCAGCGGTTCACGCCGACGGGCGGGCAGCGTGGTCGGGGACTGCGTGCTCAGTTCGACCTCCTCGCCGGCATGGTTGATCGTCAGCAGACCGTCGGGGCCATCGCGCAGGGTGTAGGTGACCTTGCTGTGGTTGGCGTCGACCGTCACCCGAAATCCCCGCCAACGCAACCCGAACCGTAGCCGTGAGATCCCGTCCGGCAGTGCGGGATCCAGCGACAGCACGCCGGCGTCGTCACGCAGGCCGCCGAACCCGGCCACCAAGGCGAGCCAGGTACCGGCCAGCGACGCCAAATGCAGGCCGTCGCGGGTGTTGTCGTGCAGATCGCGCAGGTCAACGAACGCCGTCTCGTAGGTGTAGTCGTGGGCCAACTCCAAATGCCCCACCTCGGCGCACATCACCGCCTGGGTGCACGCCGACAGTGACGAGTCGCGCACCGTGCGCCGCTCGTAGTAGTCGACGTTGCGGGCCTTCTGCTCGTCGGTGAATGCGTGGCTGCGCCACTGCATGGCCAGCAGCAGGTCGGCCTGCTTGACCACCTGGGCCGGATACAGCCGCACATAGGGTTCATTGAGCAGCAGCGGGTAGGTGTTGCGGGTGTCGAAGTCCCATTCCGCGGCCATGGTGAAACCGTCGCACTGCGGATGCACCCCGAGTTCCTCGTCATAGGGAATGTGCGCCGCGTCGGCCGCGTCCCGCCAGCCGGCCATCTCCTCGGTGGTGACCCCCAGTTCGTGGGCGGCGTCGGGGTGGCGGGCGCACGCCTGCGCGGCAGTGCGCAGATTGTGAGCGGCCATCAGGTTGGTGAACACGTTGTCGCGGACGATCGCGGTGTATTCGTCGGGGCCGGTGACCCCGTACAGGTGCCACACCCCGTGCCGATCGTGGTGCCCCAGCGAGCGCCAGAGTCGCGCGGTCTCGATCAGCACCGCCAGCCCGCACTCCTGCTCCACCGTGTTGTCGCCGGTGACCACCCGGTACTGCTCGAACGCCGCCGCGATATCGGCGTTGATGTGCCAGGCGGCGGTGCCCGCCGGCCAGTACCCGGAGCACTCCTGGCCACGGATCGTCCGCCACGGGAAAGCCGCGCCGGACAGTCCCAGCTCGGTGGCTCGCTCGCGCGCGAGATCGAGTGTGGTCGCTCGCCAGCGCAGCGCGTCGGCTGCCGCGTGTGGAGCGGTGTAGATCAGCACTGGCAGGATGAAACTCTCGCTGTCCCAGAAAGTATGGCCGTCATAACCGGTGCCGGTCAGGCCCTTGCTGGGGATGGCACGCCGTTCGGCGCGGGCACTGGCCTGCAGCAGGTGGAACAGCGCGAAGCGGATAGCCTGCTGGCAGTCCGGGTCGCCGTGGACCTCGACGTCGGCGCCGTCCCAGAACTCGTCGAGGTAGGCGCGTTGGGCGTCGACCAGCCCCTGCCAGCCGCTGTAGCGGGCACCGGTCAGCGCCGCGATGGCCTGATCGCGCAGCGCGGGCCGGGACCGCTCACTGGACCAGCCGTAGGCCAGGTATTTGACGATGCGCAGTTTCTGCCCCGGGCGCAGGCCGCACACCACGGTGGTCGCCGCCACGTCGGAGATCGTCATCGTGGACACCTGGACCCGGCCGGGTACCTCGACCTCGTGATCCATGGCCGCGGCCATCATCAGTTCGCTGGCCCGGGTGCGATGCACCAGCACCGCGCCGGTGTTGGTGTTCTCGCATTCGACGGCCTCCAGCGGGTTCTCCAGGATCGCCGCAACTCGTGGGTCGGTGGAGGTCGGTGGCTGGTCCTCATTGGCGACCAGCTCGGATTGCACTGTCACACGGACGAATTCGTCGATCGCCTCGACGACGTATTCGATGGCCGCGACGCCGCGCTGCGCCAGCGACACCAATCGGGTCGAATGCACCTTGACCTGCTTCTTCGCTGGGGAACGCCAGTGGATGTGGCGGGTCAGGGTGCCTGCCCGCAGGTCGAGGATGCGTTCGTGGTCGATCAGCTCGCCGTAGCGGACGTCCATCGGTTCGTCGTCGACCATCAGCCGGATGATCTTGCCGTTGGTCACGTCGACGACGGTCTGCCCGGCCTGCGGGTAGCCGAATCCGGACTCGGCGTGCGGCAGCGGCCGCACCTCGTAGAACGAGTTCAGGTAGGTGCCGGGCAGCCCGTGCGGTTCGCCCTCATCGAGGTTGCCACGTAAGCCGATGTGTCCGTTGGACAGTGCGAACAGGGACTCGGTCTGCCCAAGCAGATTCAGATCGAGGTGGGTTTCGCGGATCTGCCACGGTTCTATCGGAAAGTAATCTTGCGCGATCATCGGCCCGCTTTCACAACAGTTGATCCAGATCGGTGACTACGACATCGGCGCCGTGGCTCAGCAGGTCGTCGCGCTGGCCCACCCGGTCGACGCCCACCACGAAGCCGAACCCGCCAGCTCGACCGGCCGCCACTCCCGACAGGGCGTCTTCGAATACCGCTGCCGCGGTGGGGGTGACCCCGAGCAGCTGCGCGGCCCGCAGAAACGAGTCCGGTGCGGGCTTGCCCGCGATGTGTTCGGCGCGCAGCGTCACGCCGTCGACTCGCTGCGCAATGAACTTCTCCAGACCGGTGAGCGCCAGCACGTCACCGGCGTTGGCGCTGGCTGATACCACGGCGGTGGCCAGGCCGGCAGCGGTGACCGCCGCCAGGTAGCGCCGGGACCCCTCGAACACCTCCACGCCGTCGGCCTGCAGCGTCACCCGGAACGCCTCGTTTTTGCGGTTGCCCAGACCGTGCACGGTTTCGGCGTCGGGCGGGTCGTCGTCGGCGCCATCGGGCAGCGTGATGCCGCGGCTGACCAGAAACGCGCGCACCCCGTCGTCGCGTTTGCGGCCGTCGACGAAGCGCCGGTAATCACCTTGCGCGTCGAACGGCACGAACGGCTCGCCGGTGCGTTCGGCACGCGCCGACAGGTAGGCGTCGAACATGGATTTCCAGGCGCGGGTGTGCACGCTGGCGGTGTCGGTGAGCACTCCATCGAGGTCGAACAGGCAGGCACGCACCGTTTCGGGCAGACCCAGCACATGTTCTCCCTCCGGCGATCCGGCGTGCCTACACTTCACCATGCCCGCCGTTGGTCCGGCTGACTTTCGCCGCCACTAGACTCTTTGCGTGTCATCACCATCGTCTCGCCCCGTCTTGGTCATCGACTTCGGCGCGCAGTACGCCCAATTGATCGCCCGCCGGGTTCGGGAGGCGAGGGTGTTCTCCGAAGTCATCCCGCACACCGCGACCGTCGAAGAGATCGCCGCGCGCGATCCGCTGGCGATCGTGCTGTCCGGCGGGCCGTCCAGCGTCTACGCCGAGGGCGCCCCGCAGCTCGATCCGGCACTGTTTGACCTCGACCTTCCGGTGTTCGGCATCTGCTACGGCTTCCAAGCCATGGCGGCCGCGCTCGGCGGCACCGTCGAGCACACCGGGACCAGTGAGTACGGCCGCACCGAACTGACGGTGACCGGCGGGGAGCTGCACTCGGGCCTGCCGGGCACTCAGCCGGTGTGGATGAGCCACGGTGACGCGGTGACCGTAGCGCCGGACGGGTTCACCGTGGTGGCCGGCACCGCGGGCGCCCCGGTGGCCGCATTCGAGAACCGCGCCCGCCGGCTGGCCGGGGTGCAGTACCACCCCGAGGTGCTGCACACGCCCTACGGGCAGCGGGTGCTCAGCCGGTTCCTGCACGAGTTCGCCGGCATCGACGCGGCCTGGACGCCCGCCAACATCGCCGATGCGCTGATCGAGCAGGTGCGTGAACAGATCGGCGACGGCCACGCCATCTGCGGACTGTCCGGCGGGGTGGACTCCGCAGTGGCCGCGGCACTGGTGCAGCGTGCCATCGGTGACCGCCTGACATGTGTGTTCGTCGACCATGGGCTGTTGCGCGCCGGGGAGCGCGAGCAGGTGCAGAACGACTTCGTCTCCGCTACCGGCGCCAAGCTGGTCACCGTGGACGCCGAAGCGGTGTTCCTCGACGCGTTGTCCGGGGTGTCCGATCCCGAGGGCAAGCGAAAGATCATCGGGCGCCAGTTCATCCGGGCGTTCGAGGGTGCGGTGCGAGACACCTTGGGAGACCACGCTTCTGAAGGGGGAGTCGAATTCCTGGTGCAGGGCACGCTGTATCCGGACGTGGTGGAATCCGGCGGGGGGACCGGCACCGCGAACATCAAGAGCCACCACAACGTCGGCGGGCTGCCCGACGACCTGAAGTTCAGTCTCGTCGAGCCGCTGCGGCTGCTGTTCAAGGATGAGGTGCGTGCGGTCGGGCGCGAGCTGGGACTGCCGGAGGAGATCGTTGCCCGCCAACCGTTCCCGGGTCCCGGGCTGGGCATCCGGATCGTCGGCGAGGTCACCGGTCCGCGGCTGGCGACGCTGCGGGCGGCCGACGCGATAGCCCGCGAGGAGTTGACCGCCGCCGGTCTGGACCACCAGATCTGGCAGTGCCCGGTGGTACTGCTGGCCGATGTCCGTTCGGTGGGCGTGCAGGGCGACGGCCGCACCTACGGCCATCCGATTGTGCTGCGGCCGGTGTCCAGCGAGGACGCCATGACCGCCGACTGGACTCGGGTGCCCTACGAGGTGCTGGAGCGGATCTCAACCCGTATAACCAATGAGGTTCCCGAGGTCAACCGCGTAGTGTTGGACGTCACCAGCAAACCCCCCGGCACTATTGAGTGGGAGTAGCCACGATGATTGCTGCGCTTTCGGCTGCCGACGTTGTGCGTCGCGAATTCTGGGCGCAGCTATGCCCAGAAATGTCGATAGAAGCCGGGGGCGCCCGCCCGTCCGCTGCGGTCGGTGAGCTCGACACCCAGCTGGCCAACCTGAAGCGCGAGGGCTACGTCCAGGTTCCCGACGCCCTGCCGGAAGCGGCCATCGCGCCCATTCGCGCGGGCGTGTCGACGCTGTTCCAACAAGGCATCCCACTGGCTTTCGCCTTCGTCTATGACGAGCTGTGGCTGGCTTTCCAGGGGCTTTCAGATTTCCTGTCCAGCGTGATGGGCGAGGGATACCAGGCATTGCCCGACTTCTGGGTCTGGCACGTCAACCCCAGCGACAACGCGGTGGGTTGGGGCCCGCACCGCGACCGGGTGATCGGGACTCTCGATGCCGACAACTCGCCGCGGACGCTGACGGTGTGGCTCCCGTTCACCGATGCCACCCCGCTGAATGGATGCATGTACGTGCTGCCCGCCCATCTCGACGATCGTTTCGTCCAGCGTCGATGGGACGGGCCGGACAACACCGTGGTCCGCAATGTGCAGGACGTTCGGGCGCTACCGGCCACGGCCGGCACCATGTTCGCCTGGAACCAGGCAGTGCTGCACTGGGGCGGGCGCGGCAGCCGTCTCGGGGCCGCGCCGCGGATCAGCGCGGCTTTTGAGTTTCAGCGTTCCGACTGCGCGCCGTTCAACACACCGTTGCTGGATCCGGGCCGCATGCCGACGTTCACCGAGCGGCTCGGGCTGATCGGCAAACAGGTTCTGCAATATCGCCACATGTATCCGCTGGCCAGTGATGTCGAGGCCATCGCGACCCTGCTCGCGGAGCGCTACATGCCCGAGGTGGCGGCCTCGATGGGAGTCAGTGCGGCCCTCTGATGAGTGGGGGCAACCCCCTACATCGGCATTGCGCGCAGTGCCGCGGGAAGACTCGGCAGAAAATGCGCGGTCGCGAATGTGCGGATGTCCTCGGCGGATTCCAGCGGTTCGCGCGACGGCAATAACAGTGCCATCGCGGCGTAGCGCAGGATGATGTCGGCCAATTCGGTGACCACCGCCGCGCCGATGCGTTCGGCGAATCCGGCCGGGAAGATCACCTGCAGCGCTTCGGACATCCGGTCCATGATCGCGTCGTAGTGCCGTTGGCCCAGTTCCAGCGCCAGCGCCGGCTCGTCGGTGATCATCCGGTTGAGCACCCGATGTCGGCGAAACTGCATGATCGCCGAGGTGAACGCCTCGACATAGTAATTCGACTGGGGGCCAGAGTTTTTCAGCTCGGCGGCGATGTCGTCGTAGAGCGCGGCGTTCTCCCGGTCGATGACCGCGGCGACCAGCTCATCGCGGCCGGCGAACCGGCGGTAGATGGTGGTGCGGCTGACTCGCGCGCGGCGGGCGACGTCGTCGAGTGCGACCCGTCGGAAGCCGTGCTGCTCGAACTCGGCGACCGCGGCATCGAGGATGGCGGTGGTCGCCGGGTCAGCCCCGGGTGTAGCCGGCATAGGCGAATTGGTTGTAGCGCAGTCGCATCGGCAAATGATCCCATGCCCAGTTGACCGGCCGCGACCGGCAGACCGCGGCGAACCGCTGATAGCGTCGCTCGTGGCGATCACTCCACGGCAGGCCCAGTTGGGCACGGGTGCTCGGCGGCATACCGCCGGTGGTGAGAAACGCCGCGAGCGGATTGAAGACCACCGAGATCGCCCGCCACAGCGTCGGCGGCACTCCCTTGGGGCAGGGGAAACCCTTGGTGACATAGCCGACGCCGTACTTGGCGGTCGGGTGGTCGACGAGAACCTTGTCCAGCATCTGATTCCAGTAGCGCTCGAACGCGGCGTAGTCGGCCGGCATCGCCCGGTCGCTGACACCGTAGCGGCGATACCAGGTCTTCGATTCGAGGTAGATCCGTTCCTTCTCTGCGGGGGTCAGCCGCTTGACGAAGGTGTCGGCGAAGTACAGCACCTGCTCGACGAAGGTGGCGTGCGCCCAGAAGTAGGTCTCGGGATCCAGGGCGTGATACCGGCTCCCGTCGGGCATCGTCCCCTTGATGTTGTGGTGGAAGTCGCGCACCTGCTGGCCGGTGTTGTCCGAGTCGTCGCCGTAGACGGTCATGAAGATCGGCGGCAGCGAGCGTTTGATGCGGGCGGCGGTGTCGGTGAAGAACACCGAGTGGTCAAGCACGCCCTGGCCGAGCTCGGCGAGCATGTTCTGCAGCACCGCGGGCCGCGGCCCGATCAAGAACATCCGGTTGTCGCCGAAGTAGCGCCACACCAAGGACTGCGGTCCCAACGGCAGCGCATCGGTAGTCGCGTCGGACTCCACGGATTGGGTCATGCGGAACAGTGTTACATATTTTGAACTATGTACCAATCATCGGTGCTGATGGGGCGCGAGGGGCCGTTGATGCGCCGCCGCGAGATCCGGCTTGACGGTTGTCGGTGGGGAAGTGTTCACTCGGGTCAATCGAACATAGTTTCGAACATATTCGAGTGTTTTCCGGAGGCGATCATGACGGCGGCAGTGGACTTGGGGCAACGTCATAGCTCCGGAAAGAATCGCGCCGACCAGCTAGAACAGCTGCGTCGGCAGATGGCGGCGGTGTCGGGCAAGGTGGGTGTGGGCCGGCGGGGGGCTGGGCCTTCGGCGGCCCCGGCCGACCCGGTTTTCGAGGCTGTGCTGCCGGTCCCGTCGCTGCTGGCCGGGGTGTTGCCCGCCGGGCTGCCGCGCGGCACGGTGGCGGTGCTCTCGGGGGCCCGCTCGCTGATGCTGAGCATGGTGGCCACGGTGACGGCGGCCGGCGGCAACGCAGCCATCGTCGGTCAGCCCGATCTCGGTCTGCTGGCCGCCTCCGAGATGGGCGCCGACCTGAGCCGGCTCGCGGTGATCCCCGACCCCGGCAACGACCCGGTGGAGGTGGCCACGGTGCTGATGGACGGCATGGATCTGGTGGTGCTCGGACTGGGTGGTCGATCGGTGCCGCCGGCGCGCACCCGGGTGGTGCTGGCCCGCGCGCGACACCGGGGCTGCGCCCTGCTGGTCTCCGGCGGCGCCTGGCAGGGCACGGCGCTGCAGTTGGACGCTCGGGTGAGCGGCTATGAGACGGTAGGCGACAAGATGGCGGGCTGCGGCGCCATCCCCGGCTTCGGGCGGATCGGCGCGGTGCGGCTCGAGGTGCGGGCCGCCGGACGCGCGGCCGGGCGAACCAGGGCCGGGTAGCGAGCCTTCTCATGGTCGACTCTCGAGTGCTGGCGCTGTGGTGCATGGACTGGCCCGCGGTCGCCGCGGCGGCCGCGGCGGGGCTGCCGGCCACCGCGCCGATTGCGGTCACTCTGGCCAACCGGGTGGTCGCCTGTTCGGCGGGCGCCCGGGCGGCGGGGGTCCGGCGTGGGCTGCGACGCCGAGAAGCGGCGGCCCGCTGTCCAGCGCTGCATGTGGTGGCCGCCGACACCGATCGCGATGCCCGGCTGTTCGAGCCGGTCCTGGCTGCGGTCGACGAACTGATGCCGGCTGCTGAGGTGTTGCGGCCCGGGCTGCTGGTGGTGTCGGTGCGCGGTGCGGTGCGAGTCTTCGGCTCCGAGGAGCGGGCCGCTGAACGCCTCGTCGATGCAGTGGCCGCGGCCGATGTCGAATGCCAGGTCGGGATCGCCGACGGGCTCTCCACCGCGGTGCTCGCCGCACGTGCCGGGGCCGTGGTGCCGCCCGGGACAGACGCCCGATTCCTGTCGGCGCTGTCGATCCGGCAGCTGGCCGCCGAGCCCAGCCTGTCCGGTCCCGGGCGGGACGGCCTGGTTGACCTGTTGTGGCGCTTGGGAATTCGAACCATAGGGCAATTCGCTGCGCTGCCCCGGCCGGATGTCACCTCGCGGTTCGGCCCCGACGCGCTCATCGCGCACCGGTTCGCCCGCGCCGAGCCGGAACGCGGTCCGTCCGGGCGGGAGCCCACGCCGGATCTCGAGGCCGTGCTGCACTGCGATCCGCCGATCGACCGGGTCGACGCCGCGGCGTTCGCCGGTCGCTCGCTGGCCGGTGCGCTGCACCGGACGCTGATGGCCGCCGGGGTCGGCTGCACCCGGCTGGCCATTCACGCCGTCACCGACACCGGACAAGAGCTGACCCGGGTGTGGCGATGCGCCGAGCCGTTGACCGAGGATGCCACCGCGGATCGGGTGCGCTGGCAGCTGGACGGCTGGCTGAACAGCCGCGTCGGCTCCGACCGGCCCTCCGGTCCGGTGACGCTGCTGCGGCTGGAGCCGGTGGAGGTGCTCTCGGCGACCGAAGCGCTGCAGTTGCCGCTGTGGGGCGGCCTCGGGGAGGAGGACCGGTTGCGTGCCCGCCGCGCCCTGGTGCGGGTGCAGAGCCTGCTCGGTCCCGAAGCGGTACGGGTGCCGGTGCTCTCCGGCGGCCGCGGCCCCGCCGAGCGCATCACCTTGACCCCGCTGGGGGATGAGCCGGTGCCGCTAGCCGACCCGCGCCAGCCGTGGCCCGGCCGGCTTCCCGAACCCTCGCCGTCGGTACTGCTCGATGACCCGGTGGAACTGCTTGACGCCGAACGCAATCCGATCCGAGTGACGGGCCGGGGGCTCTTCTCCGCCGACCCGGCCTGGCTGGTCGCCCGGGGGCGTGACGACCGGCTGCGCTGGTGGGCCGGTCCCTGGCCGGTCGACGAACGGTGGTGGGACCCGCAGCGGGAGGGGCCGGGATCCGGGCGCACCGCCCGGGTCCAGGCGCTGCTGGAGGACTCGCCGGGAAGCGCAGCGCCCGGGCGGGCGCTGCTGCTGTGTTACCGGCTGCGACGGTGGTATCTGGAGGGGGTGTACGAGTGAACCCGGTCAATTGCCGCGCGAGGGACCCCGCGCCGAACGTGTACGCAGCGCGAGAATTCGGCTCCGAGATCGCCCTCAGTGCACGTTCGGTGGGAGAGAACCGGCGAATGCGCTGACCCGCTGCACGAACCGGTCGAAGAACACCGCCGGGTCGACGCCCACCCCGATCAGCGCGTTGGGCTGTGCGGCATCCCAGTCGGGGACCGTGCGCCCGCGCGCATCGCCGGGCGCAAGCTCGACTCGCACCGCAGCCTGGCGAGTCGTCACCAGCGTGGGTTCCAGTGCGACCGCCGCGGCCAGCGGATCGTGCAGATACGCCAGGTAGCCGTGGCCGTGCGCCTCGTGTGCCTCGAAATAGAACCGCAGTGCGTCGTTGAGCATCCGAACCACCGGGCTAATGCGGTGGTCCCAGCTTCGGCTCTCCTGCGTCGAGCCTCGCTGAACCACCGGGCTCATGCGGTGGTCCCAGCTTCGGCTCTCCTGCGTCGAGCCTCGCTGAACCACCGGGCTCATGCGGTGGTCCCAGCTTCGGCTCTCCTGCGTCGAGCCTCGCTGAACCACCGGGTTCATGCGGTGGTCCCAGCTTCGGCTCTCCTGCGTCGAGCCTCGCTGAACCACCGGGCTGTCAGCCGGCGCGGACAGTCGCGCCAGGATCGCCGGCGTGATCGCGATGTGCCGGGTCAGATCCAGGCCGCACACGATCGGAAGCCGTTGCGGCGCAACTGTTCCCCATGTCGTGAATACCTCAGCGGCCGCCTCGGGATCGAACCCGATGTTGAACTCGGCCCAGCCGGACCGTTCGCCGGAGAACGCACTGCCCATGATCACCAGCCGACGTAGCAGCGTGGGCAGTGCCGGCTCGGTCCGCAGTGCCAATGCCAGGTTGGTCAGCGGGCCGGTGGCCAGACCGATCAGCTGCCCCGGATGTTCCCGCGCGGCGGCGACCCAGGCTGCGGCGGCGTCGTATCCGGTGAGCTGTCCGGTGCCGGGCGGCAACTCGGCGTACCCCAGCCCCTGCGGGCCGTGGATGTTCTCCGCGGTGCGGGCCGGTCCGTCGGCGCCTTTGGACACCGGCACGCCGGTCGCCCCGCACAATTCCAACAGGGCCAGGTTGTTGCGGCAGACCTGCTGTACCGCAACGTTTCCGCCGGTAGCGGCGATCCCGACAAGTTCGGCATCCGGGCTGGCCAACAGGTACACCAGCGCGACCGCGTCGTCGACGCCGGTATCGAAGTCGGCGAAGACGGGCAGTGTCACAAGCGCAGGCTCACCAGTACACGCCCGGAACCAACCGCACCGCCCGCTTGATCGGGCGGGGCGTCCGTGCCCGGGGGATCGCCCGCGACGGCCGCTTCGGGCGCCGTCGAGTCGGGTGTGCCGCAACGGGTGCAACGGCTTCGGTGGTTTCTGGGGGCGCCATGCCGCGTGCTGCTGCCGAGTCCGGGTAGCCCAGGTACAGCTGGTGCAGGACCCGTCGGGACAGCTTGGGGGTGAAGTAGTTGCCGGCCGCGCCCAGCGTGCCCGATGGGGTGTCGATCCGGTCCGGCTTCTCGACCAGCCCGCGAACCACCATTGCCGCCGCGTGTTCGGCGCTGATCGCCCCCATCGGAACCAGTTTTCCGGTCGGCGCAATCATCGGGGTGGACACCAGCGGCATGTGGATGTTGGTAAACGTGATGTGGTCCGACAGTGTCTCGGTCGACACCACATTGGCGAACGCGTCCAGCGCCGCCTTGGTGGGCACGTACGCGCTGTACTTGGGGCTGTGCGCCTGTACCCCCACGCTGGAGACGTTGACGACGTGGCCGAACCGTCGTTCCCGCCAGTGCGGCAGCAGCGCCAGCGTCATGCGCACCGCGCCAAAGTAATTGACCGCCATCGTGCGCTCGTAGTCGTGCATCCGATCGCATGCGTTGACCACCGATCGGCGGATCGACCGGCCGGCGTTGTTCACCAGGTAGTCGACGTGCCCGAACCGGCCCAGGATGTCCTTGACGGTGTGCTCCACCGACGCCGAATCGGTGACGTCACAGGTGAACGCGTGCGCCTGCCCACCACCGGCCCGGATTTCGGCCACCAGATCGTCGAGTGCCGAGCCGTTGCGGGCCAGCGCGAAGACCGTGCCGCCGCGCTCGGCGACGGCGATCGCCGAAGCCCGGCCGATACCGCTGGACGCCCCGGTGATGATGACGTGCCGGCCGACCAGGGGCCCGGCCGGATCGTCGCGGCGGGCGCGGTCGGGATCCAGATGTTGCGCCCAGTACCGCCACAGCCCCGGCGCGTAGTCGGCGAACTCGGGCAGCCGGACACTGCCACCAAGCGCCGCGCGGGTGGCGTCGGCGACGAACGTCGGCCGCAGGTTCACCAGGTCGAGCACCTCGGCGGGCAGGCCCAGCTGGGTGGCCATCATGTTGCGCCACACCCGGGCCCGCCCGCGGACGTTGAGCACCGGGGCCGCCACGGCGCCGGGCAGCGTGGCGCGTAGCGGCGGAAGCCCGGCCTCTCGCGCGACGGCGCGGTAGATGTCGGGCAGCCCGATAGAGCGCGGCGCGGTGAGGTGGAAGGTGCGCCCGTCATACCCGTCGGCGTGCATCAACTCGATCAGCGCATCGACGACGTAGTCGACCGGAACCACGTTGGTGCGTCCGGTGTCCGGCACCGCCATCGGGGTGAGCCGGGGCAGTGCCGCCAGCTTGGCCAACAGCGGAAAGAAGTAGTATGGCCCGTCGACCTTGTCCATCTCGCCGGTATGGGAATCGCCCACCACCACCGCCGGCCGATACACCCGGTAGCGCAGTCCCGGCGTCGAGCGCACCAGTGCTTCGGCCTCGAATTTGGTCTGGTGATACGGGGTTGGCAGTTCCTGGCCGATGTCGAAGTCGTCTTCGGTGAACTCACCGGCGTAGTTGCCGGCCACCGCGATCGACGACACGTGCGACAAGGTGGCGTCGAGCCGCTTCGCCAGCCCGATCACCGCGCGAGTGCCTTCGACGTTGGCGGCCTGTTGTTCGGCCGCGCCGGCGGTGATGTCGTAGATGGCCGCACAGTGCAGCACGTGGTCGATGTCGCCCAGTTCGGCGAGCGCCGAGTCGGTCAACCCCAGATTCTCTTCCGTCAGGTCGCCGACCAGTGGATTCACCCGCTCGCCCCATGCCTGACCGTGCTGAGCGGCCAGGGCCTCAAAGCGGCCCAGCGAGGCGCGGCGCACCAGCACCCACACCTGCGCATCGGGACTGTGCTCCAGAATTCGGGCCACCGCCCGCCGCCCAATAAACCCGGTACCGCCGGTAACGACATAACGCATGCGGTCATGGTGGTCGCTCGGGTCGGCTACGTCAATGGTGAGTTGAGTCTCGCCGGGTCATGCCCGGGATATTGATCGCGTAGAAGGCCGGCATCACGACGAAAATCGCCAGCGCGACCATCGGCGACCACAGCACGCCGATCACGCCCGCCACCAGATAGGCGACGATCCCGGTCATCGACCGAAGCCGTTGGGCGGCGAACACGCGCGGATCCACCTCGTCTGCGACCAGCCGGTCGGGGCATCGGCTGACCTGGTCGAACAGCAGCAGCCAACTCGCGCACATCACCGCCAAAATGCCGGCGTACAGGGCCACGGCGGTACGCGCGTCGTGGGTGTCAGCGCCGTCGATGAACGCGCGGGAGAGCACCGCGGTCGGAAACGGGATGAGCGCCGTGGTGAACAGCAGGGCGATGTTGGCCAGGTGTACACCCTTGTTGACCTGTTTGATCGCGGTGAACGCCTGGTGGTGGTTGAGCCAGATCACCGCGACGTAGCCGAACGACGCGAGGTAGCCGAGGTAGGCCGGCCACTGCCGAAGCAGGCCCTCCAGCAGCTGTCCGGGGGCGTGCTCGGGTGCTTTGAGGTCGAGCACCAGCAGGGTCACCGCGATCGCGAAGACACCGTCGCTGAACGCCTCCACGCGTCCGGTGTCGGTCAAGCCGGCCGGAGCGTCGGAGCCGTCAGACGCGCTCATCGGCACCCGGTCAGAATGCGCGAATCCCGTCCCAGTCCAACAGTTTCCAGCCGGTGGCCGGGTTGCCGGTGATCACCACCTTGCCGAGGTTGGGCAGTGGATGGTCGATCAACAGCTCATCGCGGGGGTTCTTGACATTCATCAGGGTCCACGTCGCGATCGACGCCCCGTGTGCGAAGGCCACCGGGTTGGTGTCGCCGGAGTCGTAGATCTGCTGGATCGCGGCGCCGAACTCGTCGTTGAACTGGTTGCCGTCGATCGAGCCGGGGATGGCTGCGGTCCGGTCACCGTGCAGCCATGCCTGCGGGGCAAGCCAATATGCCGAATTGGCCACGTCTCGGGGCTTGTCGCCGAACCAACCGGCGCTGATCTCTCGCAGCCCGGGCAGGATCTGCACCTGACGGCCGAGTTCGCGGGCCAGCGGGGCGGCGGTCTGCTGAGTGCGCACCATCGACGAGGCATAGACACCGTCGTGGTGGCCGCGGGAGAGCTGATCTGCGATCTCCTGAGCCTGGACGCGGCCTTTCTCGGTCAGTCCCGGACCGGGCACCGAGGTGTCGAGGATTCCGGCGGCGTTGGCTTCGGATTCCGCGTGCCGGACCAGCGTCAGGGTGATGTTGCGCGGGTGCGGTGTCCCCGAACAACCGCTGAGCGCCAGCACCGTGGCCAGCGCCGCCGCCAACATTGCGAACAGGGTGCCGGTGCGGTTCCAGGTGCGCTTCCCCATGCCGACAGCCTGCCGTGTGGATGGCGCTGACGCGACCGGTTCTGCTGAAATGGTGGGGGCCAATTCGTCCGAGGTGAAGGAGAATCCGTGGCACTGGACCCGACGGCCATTGGCGCGACCGCCGACCCGATGCCGTTCGCATGGACCGATCGCGACACCATGCTCTATGCGCTCGGGGTCGGCGCCGGAACAGCCGATCTGGCATTCACCACCGAGAACAGCCATGACACCCCGCAACAGGTGCTGCCCACCTACGCCGTCATCTGCTGCATGGGCTTTGCGGCCGTCGGCAAGATCGGCACGTTCAACCCGGCGCTGCTGCTGCACGGCTCCCAAGAGGTACGACTGTTCGCCCCGCTGCCGCCCGCCGGAAGCCTGCAGGTGGTGGCCGAGGTGGCCGACATTCAGGACAAGGGCGAGGGCAAGAACGCCGTCGTGATGCTGCGGGCGCGCGGCACCGATTCGAAGACTTCCGAGCTGGTCGTTGAGACGCTGACCACCCTGGTCATCCGCAAGGCCGGCGGCTTCGGCGGGGAACCCGGGCAACGGGCGGCCGCCCCGCAGATCCCCGACACCGAGCCGGATTCCCGCGTCGCGTATGCGACCCGTGAGGACCAGGCGCTGCTCTACCGGCTCTCCGGCGACCGCAACCCGCTGCACAGCGATCCGTGGTTCGCCACCACACTGGCCGGTTTCCCCAAGCCGATCCTGCACGGGCTGTGCACCTATGGTTTCGCCGGTCGTGCGCTGGTCGCCGAGCTCGGCGGCGGCGACGCCAGCCGGGTCAGCGCCATCTCGGCACGATTCACCGACCCGGTGTTCCCGGGGGAGACGCTGACCACCTCGATCTGGCGGACCGAGCCGGGCAAGGCGGTGTTCCGCACCGAGGCAGCCGGTCCCGACGGCACCAACCCGCGGGTGGTGCTTGACGACGGCGCGGTGGAATACCAGGCCTGAGGTCGCAGATCAGCCGGCGGCCAGCCGCTCAGCCAGCCGTGCGGTGAACTCGGCGGCCTGCGCCGGGCTGTCCAGACCGTAGCGGGCGGCGGTCGCACGATCGCCGTCGTCGTTGTGCCGCACCACTATTCCGGCGCCCGACAGTTCGGCCACCGCGTCGAACGCGTCTTCGTCGGTGATGTCGTCGCCGAGAAAAAGCGGTGTCTTCACCCCGGTCATCCGATCCAGCAGCCAGTGCAGCGTACGGCCCTTGTCCCAGTCGATCTCGGGACGCAGCTCGATCACCTCACGCCCGGTCGTGACCCGCAGGCCGCGGCGCCGACCGGTCTCGCGCACCGCCGCCAGCACCTCACCGACCCGATCCCGGGCGACATTGCGGTAGTGCACGGCGACCGCGAAGCGCTTGTGTTCCACCATGATTCCCGGGATCGCACCGAGCTGCTCATGGAGCGAACCGGCCGCTGCGGCCAGCACCAGCACCGCATCGACGGCGGCGTCGTTCTGGTGGTGAGCGCCGTCCGGTCCGATCAGCTCGAAGCCGTGACTGCCCGCATA
Organism: Mycolicibacter virginiensis; assembly: GCF_022374935.2. Taxonomy (NCBI): domain Bacteria; kingdom Bacillati; phylum Actinomycetota; class Actinomycetes; order Mycobacteriales; family Mycobacteriaceae; genus Mycobacterium; species Mycobacterium virginiense. The sequence goes on along the minus strand of NZ_CP092430.2, from coordinate 3,760,133 downwards.
CCAGATCCCGTCCAGGCCCACCCGGGTTCGCACGTCGGCCAGGTCGCGACCGGACAGCACCGCGACCGGGCACTGAGCGGCCAACGCGGTCAACGCCTCCACCGCGCCGGCCACCGGCCGGGCCGCGTCGGGATCGTCGACGATGTCCGAGAGGGTCCCGTCGAAATCGAAGAACACCGCCGGGTGATCGAGGTCGCGCAACGCTCCGGCGTTCAAGGCCGTCATCGCATCCGGCAACGCCGACATCGGCCGATCGCCGGTACGCACTGACACCGCGCCCGGATCAGCCACCACCGCGTCACCGCCGTCGCACCCCACACCGATCACCAGGGCGAATCCGGCACTGCGAGCGGCGATTACCCCCGATTGGGAGTCGGTGAGCACCACACAGCGGCCCGGCCGCACGGCCAACCCGGCGGCGGCGGCCAGCAGTTCGGCGCTGGAACCGTCGGAGTCATCGGGGGCTGCCGCGGCCACCTGCACGCCAGCTTGTTGCAGCCGCTCGGTCAACGGCGCCGTGTCGGCATCGTCGAGCCGCAACAGCACCGCGTCATGCCGGCGCGGGTCGATCGTGACCGACATGCCAACCATGTCCACCACGGTGCCACAGCCCGGTTCCGATTAGCGTGGTAGGGGTCTAGAGAGTTCCCCGAACACAAGGAGAGCCCCGATGTCGTCCACTCCCGGAATCCTGGTCGGTGTCGACGGATCGCCGTCGTCGGTAGCGGCAGTCGACTGGGCGGCGCGTGACGCCGCGCTGCACAACCTGCCGCTCGTCCTGGTCCACGTACTGGCTTCCCCGGTGGTGATGACGTTCCCCGAGACACCGATGCCGCCCGGCTACACCGAGTGGCAGCGTGACCAGGGCGAACGCTACCTGCGTGAGGCCGTCGAGATCGCCGAGGCGGCCGGGGCGACGCAGGTCACCGCCGAGACCGTCGTGGGCTCCACGGTGCCGATGCTGGTGGACATGAGTCACGAAGCCGCCCGCCTGGTGGTCGGGTCGCGCGGGCACGGGCGGATGCGCCGGCTGTTGCTCGGCTCGGTCAGCTCGTCGCTGGTGCGGCACGCGCACTGCCCGGTCGTGGTCATCCACGAAGACCATCTGCGTCCCGACACCGCACCGGTGGTTGTCGGTATCGACGGATCCCCGGTGTCGGAGGCCGCAACCGCGCTGGCATTCGAAGAGGCCTCGTTGCGTGGGGTGGAACTGATCGCGGTGTATGCCTGGCACGACACCGGACTGATGGACTTCCCCGGCGTCGACACCGCGGCGATGGCATCTGAGGGCGAACTGGCCCTGGCCGAACGACTGGCGGGCTGGCGGGAGCGCTACCCCGACGTCACGGTGCGCCGCGTGGTGGTCGATGACCGACCGGCCGACCAACTCGTCGACCAATCCCAGGAGGCTCAGCTGGTGGTGGTGGGCAGCCACGGCCGCGGCGGCTTCACCGGCATGCTGCTCGGCTCGGTCAGCCAGGCAGTGGTGCAGTCAGCCCACACACCGGTGGTCGTCGTCCGCCCGGCGTCATAACGGCCAGCGTCAGCCGGCTGACACCGGTTCACTCGCCCGGGCCACCGCCTGCTGCGCCACCGGGCTCGGGCGCAACGGCACCCGCTGCGGCCACCAGAACCAGCGGCCCAGCAGCGCGGCGATCGACGGCGTCATGAACGAGCGGATCACCAGGGTGTCGATGAGCAGACCCAGGCCGATGGTGGAGCCCACCTGGCCGATCACGCGCAGGTCGGAGACCAGCATCGACATCATGGTGAACGCGAACACCAGGCCCGCCGAGGTGACTACGGAGCCACTGCCGCCCATGGCGCGGATGATGCCGGTCTTGAGTCCGCCGTGCAGCTCTTCCTTCATCCGGGAGACCAGCAGCAGGTTGTAGTCCGAGCCGACCGCCAACAGGATGATCACCGACATCGCCAGCACCATCCAGTGCAGGTCCAAGCCGATGATGTGCTGCCAGATCAGCACCGAGATACCGAAACTCGTGCCCAGCGAGAGCAGCACCGTGCCGACGATCACCGCCGAGGCCACCACGGCCCGGGTGATCAGCAGCATGATGATGAAGATCAGGCACAGCGAGGCGATGCCGGCGATGATCAGGTCGTAGGCCGACCCGTCCTTCATGTCCTTGAACATGGCCGCGGTGCCGCCGAGATAGACCTTGGAGCCCTCCAGCGGAGTGCCCTTGAGCGCCTCGTGCACGGCGTGCTTGATCGGCGCGATGTGGCTGACGCCCTCCGGGGACATCGGGTCGCCCTCATGGCTGATGATGAACCGCACCGCGTGCCCGTCGGGGGACAGGAACATCTTCATGCCGCGCTTGAAGTCGGGGTTGTCGAACGCCTCGGGCGGCAGGTAGAACGAGTCGTCGTTCTTGGACTCGTCGAACGCCTTGCCCATGGCGTTCTGGCCTTCCATCATCTTCTCCATCTGAAGCTGCAGGCCCTCCATGGTGGACTGCATCTTCAGCTGGGTGGTCCGCATGTTTTCCATCGTCTCGATCATCGGCGGCATGATCTCGAGCATCCGGGGGATCAGCCGGTCGAGGTTGTCGATGTCGGGCAGCACCTTCTCGAAGTCCTCGGTCATCTGGTCGAGGCCGTCCATCACGTCGAAGATCGACCGGATCGACCAGCAGATCGGGATGTCGAAGCAGTGCGGCTCCCAGTAGAAGTAGCTGCGCATCGGACGCCACATGTCGTCGAAGTCCGCGATCGAGTCGCGCATCCGCTGGATGTCGTCGAGCATGTGGTGCATCTTGAGGTCCATGCTGTGGGTCGTCTCGGACATGGCGCGGGTGACCTCGAGCATGTCCTTCATGCTCTGGACAGAGACCGCCATGTCGTCGCCCATCTTGAGCATGTTCTTCATGCTGTCGAGCTGGTACTTCATGTTCAGCTGCTGGGTGGTGCCCTGCATGCTGATCGCGAACGGGATCGTGGTGTGTTCGATCGGCGTGCCCAGCGGCCGGGTGATGGTCTGCACCCGTCCGATACCCGGCACCTCGAACACCCGCTTGGCGATCCGGTTGATCACCAGGAAGTCGGCCGGATTGCGCAGGTCGTGGTCGGTCTCGATCATCAGCAGTTCCGGACTCATCCGGGCCTGGGAGAAGTGCCGGTCGGCGGCGGCGTAGCCGATGTTGGCCGGCACGTAGTCCGGCAGGTACTGCCGGTCGTTGTAGTTGGTCTTGTACCCGGGCAGCGTGAGCAGGCCGATCAGGCAGACCGCCGTGGTGGCCACCAGCACCGGTCCCGGCCAGCGCACGATCATCGCGCCGATCCGCCGCCAGGTGCGGATTCGCATCGCCCGCTTGGGCTCCAGCATGCCGAAGCGGCTGGCCACCGCCACGACCGCCGAGCCGAAGGTGAGGGCGGCCAGCACGATGACCAACATGCCGATCGCCAGCGGAACGCCCAACGACTGGAAGTAGGGCAGTCGGGTGAAGTGCAGACAGAAGGTCGCGCCGGCGATGGTCAGACCCGAGCCCAGGATCACGTGCGCGGTGCCGTGATACATGGTGTGGAAGGCCGACTCTTTGTCCTCGCCGAGCGCTCGGGCCTCTTGATAGCGGCCCAGCAGGAAGATGGCGTAGTCCGTCGAGGCGGCGATCGCGAGTGTCACCAGCAGGTTCACCGCGAACGTCGACAGGCCGATGATGTTGTAGTAGGCCAACACGGCCACCACGCCGCGGGCAGCGCTCAGCTCGAAGACCACCATGCCCAGCACCAACAGCACCGTGCCGACGGAGCGGTAGATGGACAGCAGCATCGTGATGATCACCACGAAGGTCAGCGCGGTGATGATCTTCAGGCTTTTGTCGCCGGCGATGTGCTGATCGGCGTTGAGGGCGGCCCCACCGGTGACGTAGGCGTGCACCCCCTCAGGTGCCGGGGTGTCGGCGATGATCTGCTGGACGGCCTCGACCGATTCGTTGGCCAGGGTCTCGCCCATGTTGCCGGCCAGATACACCTGAACGTAGGCGGCCTTGCCGTCCGGGCTTTGCGATCCCGCCGCGGTCAGCGGGTCGCTCCAGAAGTCCTGGATGTGCTCGACGTGGGTGTGGTCGGCCTCCATCTTGGCGACCAGTTGGTCGTAATACTTGTGCGCGTCGTCGCCGAGCGGCTGGTCGCCTTCGAGGACCACCATCGCCGAGCTGTCCGATTTGAACTCGTCGAACACCTTGCCGATGCGCATCATCGCGATCATCGACGGAGCGTCGCGTGGGGCCATCGACACCGCGCGCATCTTCCCGACCTCGTCGAGCTGCGGTACGACGACGTTCACCAGGACGGTGATCGCCAGCCAGGCCAAGATGATGGGCACCGCGAGCCGGCGGATCCACGCCGGGATACCGCCGCGCTTGGGCGGCGGCTGCGTGGCCGGCAGGGTGTCGGTCGGGGTGTCGTCGCTGGTGTGCTTGCTCATGCGGATTTCACAATGCAGAAGGTCTGGGCGCTCACGGGGCCGGTGGCGATTCTTTCTTCTTTGATGACGCCGTCGATGGTGACGCGGCAGCCGATGGTGGCGCCGTCACCTTGGGCGACGATGTTGGGGCTCACCGCCGGGTTGGTGGTCGACAGGGTCAGCGACCACGGCAGGCTGGCGCCGTCGATCCGTTGCGGGGTGGCATCGAGGTCCAGGTAGTTGATATCGGCGTAGGTGCCGTCCGGGCTGAAGATGTCGTAGACCACGACCTTGGGGTGGAACGGCTTGGTGTCCTCGAACGGGACGGTCCCATTGCCGCTGTCGTCGGCTCCGAAGTAGCCGCGGACTCGCTGCACGGTGAACCCCCCTACCGCGACGACGACGATGATGAGCAGGGGTAACCACGCGCGTCTGAGAGCGCCGAACATGAAAGCAGTGGCCCTTTCGCATCGTGCCGGAACTGACACAGATTAGTGCATCAAAGTTCTTTTTCACACCCTTCCCAGGGTGTTTCGTACATATGTTCGATATCTTGGAGGGTGTGGGCTGGGGTAGCGGGCCGCCGAGCTGGGCGGAAATGGAACGTGTTCTAGATGGTAAGCCTCGTCACACCGATATCGCGGCCGGTGTGTCGACGGATCACGGCCCGTCGTTCCCGCAGGTCGAGCCACTTCGGCCGGCAGGGCGGACAGTGCCCTACGCCGAACTGCACGCGCACTCGGCGTACAGCTTTCTGGACGGGGCCAGCAACCCGCAGGAGCTGGTCGTCGAGGCTGCCCGGCTGGGCCTGCGGGCGATCGCGCTGACCGATCACGACGGCTTATATGGGGTGGTGCGGTTCGCCGAGGCGGCCGCCGAGCTGGACGCTGCGGGCCTTCAGATAGGCACCGTGTTCGGCGCCGAGTTGTCGCTGGGGCGGGTGGCGCGCACCGATGACCCGGACCCGCCCGGTCCGCACCTGCTGGTGCTGGCCCGCGGCCCGGAGGGTTATCGGCGGTTGTCGCGGCAGATCGCCGCCGCGCACCTGGCCGGCGAGAAGGGCAGGCCGCATTTCGATCTGGATGCGCTGACCGAGGCGGCGGGCGGGCACTGGCACATCCTGACCGGCTGCCGTAAGGGTCATGTTCGCCAGGCGCTGGCCACCGGTGGTCCGGATGCGGCCGCCGCCGCGCTGGCCGATCTGGTGGATCGGTTCGGGGCCGCGCGGGTCAGCGTGGAGCTGACCCGGCACTCCGATCCATACGACGACGAACGCAATGCCGCGCTGGCCGGCCTGGCGCCCCGGTTCGGGGTGGGGCTGGTGGCCACCACCGGCGCGCATTTCGCCCGGCCGGATCGGGGCCGGCTGGCGATGGCGCTGGGTGCGGTGCGGGCCCGCCAGTCACTGGATGCCGCCGCCGGCCGGCTGGCTCCGCTGGGCGGCTCGCATCTGCGCTCGGGCGCAGAGATGGCCCGGTTGTTCGCGGCGCATCCGGCGGCGGTGCCGGCGGCGGCCGAACTCGGTGAGCGGTGTGCTTTTCCGTTGGCGCTGATCGCCCCGCGGCTGCCGCCGTTTGCCGTCCCGGACGGTCACACCGAGGACAGCTGGCTGCGACAGCTGACCCTGGCCGGCGCGGTCGGGCGCTACGGCCCGCCCGACCGCATGCCCGCCGCCTACGCCCAGATCGAACGCGAGCTGGAAGTCATCGCCCAACTGGGCTTTCCCGGATATTTCCTGGTGGTGCACGACATCACCCAGTTCTGCCGGCGCAGCGACATCTTGTGCCAGGGCAGGGGATCGGCGGCCAACTCCGCGGTCTGCTATGCCCTCGGTATCACCGCGGTGGATCCGGTGGCCAACGGATTGCTGTTCGAGCGCTTTCTGTCGCCGGCCCGCGATGGCCCGCCCGACATCGACATCGACATCGAGTCCGATGAGCGCGAAAAGGTGATCCAGTACGTCTACGACAAGTACGGCCGAGACCACGCCGCCCAGGTGGCCAACGTCATCACCTACCGGGGGCGCAGTGCCGTGCGGGACATGGCCCGCGCGCTGGGCTATTCGCCGGGGCAACAGGACGCCTGGAGCAAACAGCTGAGCCGATGGGGCCGGCCCGGCCGGGAGGACGACTCCGATCTTCACGGCATCCCCGAACAGGTGATCGAGCTGGCCGATCAGGTCGCCGACCTGCCACGGCATCTGGGCATCCACTCCGGCGGCATGGTGATCTGTGACCGCCCGATCGCCGACGTGTGCCCGGTGGAATGGGCCCGGATGCCCGGACGAAGCGTGCTGCAGTGGGACAAAGACGACTGCGCAGCAATAGGTTTGGTGAAGTTCGACCTGCTGGGGCTGGGGATGCTGTCGGCATTGCATTACGCGATCGACCTGGTGGCGCAGCATTGCGGCGTCGAGGTGGATCTGGCCGCGATCGATCTGTCCGAGCCGGCGGTGTACGAGATGCTCGCGCGCGCCGACACGGTCGGGGTGTTCCAGGTGGAATCGCGCGCGCAGATGGCCACCCTGCCGCGGCTGCGCCCACGGGAGTTCTACGACTTGGTGGTGGAGGTGGCGCTGATCCGCCCCGGGCCGATCCAGGGCGGATCGGTGCATCCCTATATCCGCCGCCGCAACGGTATCGACCCGGTGACCTACGAGCATCCGTGCATGGCGCGGGCGCTGGAGAAAACCTATGGGGTTCCGCTGTTTCAGGAGCAGCTGATGACGCTGGCGGTGGACTGCGCCGGATTCACCGCGGGCGAAGCCGACCAGTTGCGCCGCGCGATGGGCTCCAAACGGTCACCGGAGCGAATGCGCCGGTTGCGCGACCGGTTCTACTCCGGCATGGCCGAGTGCCACGGCATCACCGGCGAGGTGGCGATGAGGATCTACGAAAAGCTGGAAGCCTTTGCCAACTACGGATTTCCGGAGAGTCACGCGATGAGCTTCGCGTCGCTGGTGTTTTACTCGGCCTGGTTCAAGCTGCACTACCCGGCGGCGTTCTGCGCCGCGCTGCTCCGGGCCCAGCCGATGGGCTTCTATTCGCCGCAGTCGCTGGTCGCCGACGCCCGCCGGCACGGGGTCGTGGTGCACCGCCCGGACGTCAACGCCAGTCTGGCGCACGCCACGCTGGCCGAAGCCGGCACGCAGGTCCGGCTCGGACTGGGGGCTGTCCGTGGCATCGGTACCGACCTCGCCGAGCGGCTGGTGGCCGACCGTGAGGCCCATGGTCCATTTGCTTCGATGCTGGATCTGACTGCGCGGGTGCATCTTTCAGTTCCTCAGACTGAGGCGTTGGCAACCGCCGGCGCGTTCTCCGGTTTCGGGGTGTCACGCCGGGAGGCGCTGTGGACGGCCGGGGCTGCGGCGGGGCAGCGGCCGGACCGGCTGCCCGGGGTAGGAGTTGCGACGCATACTCCGGTGTTACCCGGGATGAGTGAGATCGAGTTGTCGGCTGCCGACGTATGGGCCACCGGAGTGTCCTGCGACAGCTTCCCGACCCAGTTCCTGCGTGCCGATCTCGATGCGCTCGGGGTGGTTCCGGCGGCGCGGTTGACCGCGGTTCCCGACGGCACCCGGGTGCTGGTGGCCGGAGCGGTGACCCATCGGCAGCGGCCGTCGACCGCGCGCGGGGTCACGTTCGTCAACCTCGAAGACGAGACCGGGATGGTCAACGTGCTGTGTACGCCGGGGGTGTGGAAGCGGCATCGACGGTTGGCGCAGACCGCGGCGGCGCTACTGATCCGCGGGCGGGTGCAGAACGCCAGTGGGGCGGTCACCGTGCTGGCCGATCGGCTGGGGCCCGTTGAGTTGACTGTGAGTTCGCGCTCTCGGGATTTCCGGTAGTGCCCGGCGGTCAGCGAGGTTCGACGCAGGAGAGCCGAAGCTGGACCGCCGCAGCAAGCCCGGCGGTCAGCGAGGTTCGACGCCGGAGAGCCGAAGCTGGACCGCCGCAGCAAGCCCGGCGGTAACCTCCACCCATGAACCTCAACTTGTCCGCCGACGAAGTCCTGACCACCACGCGATCGGTCCGCAAACGCCTCGATCTCGACAAGCCGGTTCCCCGCGAGGTGCTGATGGAGTGTCTTGAGATCGCCCTGCAGGCACCCACCGGTTCCAATGCTCAGGGCTGGCAATGGATGTTCGTCACCGACCCGGTCAAGAAGCAGGCGCTCGCCGATATCTACCGCGCGAACGCCATGCCATATCTGAACCGGATGCGGCCGGACTACGGCGAGGGCGACGTGCGCAGTGAGCGGATGGAGTTCGTCAGCGGCTCAGCCCGATACCTCGCCGAGAACCTGCAGGACGTCCCGGTGCTGATGATCCCGTGCCTGGAAGGCAAGCCCGAGACGGCGTCGCTGGGGTTCGGCGCATCCTTTTGGGCGTCACTGTTCCCGGCTGCGTGGAGTTACTGTCTGGCGTTGCGCAACCGCGGGCTGGGTTCCTGCTGGACGACACTGCACCTGCTGGGCGACGGTGAGCAGCAGGCCGCCGAGGTGCTCGGCATCCCGTATGACGAGTACAGCCAGGGCGGGCTGTTTCCGATCGCCTACACCAAGGGCACCGACTTCAAGCCGGCCAAGCGGCTGCCGGCCGAGCAGGTCGCGCACTTCGACACTTGGTGATCGCAAGCGCGGCGTGAATCCACTTGGCCCGGACCGGTCAGCGGACCATGGTCCGGGCCAGGTGAACTCAGCGGCTATGGTCAGCAGTCCATTCCGCCCCACAGCGACTGGGCGCCGGTGTGGCCGATGCGGATGACCAGCCAGGTCGACACAGCCGCGAATATCAGGGTGCCTGCCCCGGTAGCGGTCATGCCGATGCGACGGATCGCCGGTGGCAGCGCTCCCACCTCGTCGGCAAACAGCGGGGTATGCAGCGCCCACCAGATGATCATGGCGATGGCAAGCAGCGCGGACCACAGGACGAGCTGAGCGCCCAATGCGGCGTGACGATGGAGGATCTCACCTCCCATCACCCGTTGTTGGAGCCAACTGCCGGCCGCTGTGGTCAGCGGGATCGCCACCAGCGTGCCCACCGCCACGAACGACGCGGCGCCACTGACACGGCGGCGTGCGGCGGGCCAGAGCACGACAACCACGGCCAGCAGGGCAGTCGTGGGCACCAAGACCGCTACCAGGTGTGCGAGCAGCGGATGCGCCGGCAGGCCATCGATGGTGTCAAGCATGGAGACTCCCTGTCCGGTCGCGAATCACGCTTTGTCGCAGCACTTTTTGTCCGATTTGTGCATGGGCATGCCCGGCTTCATGGGCTTCTTGTCCGGTCCCATTTCGCCGGGGGGCATTTCGCCGTGCTTCTTCATGTTCGGTCCCATTTCGCGGGCGGGCATCGGCGAGTCATCGGAATCATGGCCGTGGGGCGCGGGCGAATGCATTGCGTGGGACGCCACGGCCGGAGTCGTGCCCAACGTGAGTGCCCCGGAGGATCCCGCCCAGGCTCCGGCGACGAAGACTGCCACTGCGAGGCCGGCGAAGGCCAGGGTGCCGGCGACTCGGCGCTTGTGCTCGCCGAACTTGGTACGGAGTTTGCGGAAGGTTGCCATCGTGTGTTCCTTTCGGTGGTGGTGGGATCGCTTCTTCTACAGTCGATCTGACAGTGGGCTTAGGCGTTGCACTGGCAGCCTGAATGGCTCTCAGCGCCGGAATTGGTTTGCTGGGCGCCGGGGTCATCCGTGTGCGGTTGCCAGTCGAACGGGAAGTGTTTGCTTGAGCCGCCGCGGTATTCGTGAGAGAAGTCGAATCCCCGTGCCTGGTCGCGTTTGACCACGCCCCACGTCGCGACCTGGCCCGGGCCGACCTCTGCGCCCGGGGCGTTGGCGGTGGTGACCCGCCGGCCCGGATCCGACGTCGGGCCTGTGAGTGCCTCGACGCGTAGGTCGACCTTGCCCGGTATCTCCGCGCGCCAGTACGCCAGATCGTCGGCGGCCTCGAAGGTGATCGGTGCGTACTCGATCCTGTCCAATGTGCCGATCAGGCTGCCGAATTCGCCCGGCCAACCGCCTTCTTTCCCGGTAAAGATGCGCTCGAGGGCATAGCGCTGGTCGGTGTCTGCCTTGGCGTCGATGTAGAACATCAATTTCATCGTGGCGCTGGGATCGTCGATCCACATGTTGCCCTCGAACTCACCGAGGGCGATCACGCCCAGGTCGGCGAGTTCGATGTCGCCGTAGTGCCCCTCGTGAATCTGCCAAACCAGGGTGAACAGACAGTCTCCGTGGGTGGGCTCCTGGGCGAAGCTGCACGGGCAGGGCAGCTTGCAGCTGCACACGTCAAACCACTCGCCTCGCAAGTGCCAATCCACGGCCGTCGGTGTCCTCATGAGATCCTCCTCGTCATATACCCCTAGGGGGTAGGGGTATATGCAGGACCGTACATGGTCCCGCCGAGTGGTGACAAGTGCTTCGGCTCGCGGACCGGTTGGCCTGGGCCGCTGGAGGAAAGGTTCCGCTCCCTGGCGGGGGCTGAAGGGGCTACACCCCGTCGGCGAACCCGTGCTGGCGCCACGCCTCGTAGACCGCGACGGCGGCGGCATTGGACAGGTTCAGTGAGCGCCGCCCGGCCAGCATCGGGATACGCACTCTCGCGGTGATGTGCGGGTCGGCCAGCGTCGCCTCGTCCAGGCCGGTGGGCTCGGGGCCGAACATCAGCACGTCGCCGGGCTCATAGCTCACGTCGGTGAAGGGGGTGTGGGCGCTGGCGGTGAACGCGAACACCCGGGCCTCGCCCAGCGCCTCCCAGGCCGCCGGCAGCGACGAGTGCACGCGCACCCAGGCCAGGTCGTGATAGTCCAAGCCGGCCCGCCGCAGCTTGGGCTCGGACAGGTCGAAGCCCATGGGTTCCACCAGGTGAAGCTCCGCGCCGGTTGCCGCCACCATTCGAATCGCATTGCCGGTGTTGGGCGGGATGCGGGGCGAATAGAACATCACTTTGAACACAACAGCATCCTCGTATGGCGGCAGGCTAAAAAGCGACCGGTCTCCGGTCGCCGCGTATCAGGCAGGCGATGCTCGGCGAAGTCGGCAGAGAAGTCCGTGTGCGGAATGCCGGGCTGGGGCCCGCGAATGTCAACAAAACCAAGCAATGGCCGTTGGTAACTGAGCTTAGGCTTTCGCTCCGGGATGAATTCTCGGACGAATCGCGAACCTTGTCCGGGCGCGGTAATCTCGCACCCCTATCCGTACCAACCACAAAAAGAATAGGGAATCGAAATGCTTTTTGGTAAGGCGGGGGTAGTTGCTCCCATTGTCGCGATGGGACTCTCGGTGGGAGTTTTGACCGCGCCCCCAGCTCACGCCGATGAGCAGACCTTCGTTGACGCGTTGCGCGAAAATAGTTGGTCGGCTACGAGTTTCGCTGGGCATCCGGTGGCGCCGGGGCTCATCGTGCGTCCGGATGTGGCAATCGCGGGCGGTCGCGACGTGTGTAATCAGCTGCAGCTGGGATTGACGCCAGACCAGATGGTCGCAACTACTATCCCGCCCGCTCAGGATAATTATCGGATTTTCATAACAGCTGCGCAGGAGCATTTGTGCTGACGGGCTACCGCCTGTCGTTATAGTGCGTCCTTTTCTTCCCGCAGGCACCAGCTCCCGGTTGGCAGGGGCTAGTGCCTGCACTGTTTATTTGACTGTCTGGCTGATGTGAAGTCAGCCCGCGTCGCCGTGTGTCTAGGGGTACCCCAGCGGGATGCCCAAGAGCGCTGGATCCGTCTCCAGGGAGTCGAACATGGCGCGTCGGTCTGTTTGCTCGACCGAAGTACGCCAAGACACGCGAAGGTCTCGGAAAGTGTTCTGTTCAGTAAAAATTCTGGTCAGGCCTTCGGTCGACTGGCATACTCGTCGAATTGCTATGCCGTGAAACACACCGCGATCCGCTGTGCGGGTGCGATGTCCCGGAGAGTCCGATGAATGAGGCGCAGACGGTGAATTTCAGCCGAGCGGTCGGCGAATCGGCCGCCGACCGGTGACGCTCTTTGACCACCCGGAAGAGGTGGGCCAGGTCTTTGAGGAGTCAGCCGAACCAGCCGAGGACGGCCACAAGCCGGAGTCCGCAGCGGTCAAACGTCCGTCGCGATGGTCGGTGCGCAACTGGCCGGTGCGGTGGAAGGTGCTGGCGATCGCGTTACTGCCGCTGGCGCTGGCCGGGCTGTTCGGCGGGCTGCGTATCTCCAATGCGCTCACCGAGGCCAACCGGCTTCGGCTGGTCGCCGACCGCGCCGAGATGATTCCGGCGATCACCAATTACATGTCGGCGTTGGGCGACGCGCTGGTGGCCGCTTCCTCGGACGGCGATGCCGAAGGTGCCCGGAAGAACTTCGAGAATCGCAAGTACGAGCTGCAGTCTCGGCTGTCGCACACCGATGTGGCGAACGATGTGCGGTCCGGGGTGGAGTCGCTGATCGAACGCGGCCAGGGGTTGCTGAGTTCGGTCTCGACCACCGGTGTCGGCCTGCGCGACGAGGTCACCGGCTACGCGCCGATCCTGCTGACCGCCGAGGACGCCATCAACGGGTCGGTGCGGGTGGACAGCGAGCGGATCCGGGCGCAGACCGAGGGCTTGAGCCGTGCCGTCGGCGCGCGGGGCCAGATGATGATGCAGGAACTGCTGGTGAATCGGGGTGGCGAGCTTCCCGATCCGGAGCTGCGCAGCTCGATGATGACCTTGGCCGGTACCGAGCCGTCGACGCTGTTCGGGATGAGCGAGGTGCTTGGGGTGGACTCCCCGGACGCCAAATCGTTGCAACAGCAGCTGGTGACCCGGATGTCGATCATGTCTGACCCGGAGCAGGTGCTGCCCAACAACCCGGTGCTGCGCGACTCCATCCGTACCACCGACCAGATCGCCGCCCAGCTCATCAGCGAGAACACCGGGGCCGTCACGGCGGCGGTGGAAGACCGAGCCGCGGACCGGCGCGCCGCCGCCGTTCGCGACATCGTGCTGGTGCTGGCCGCGATCACCGCCACCCTGCTGGCGGTGTGGCTGGTGGCGCGCTCGTTGGTGCGCCCACTGCGGACCCTGCGCGACAGCGCACTGCAGGTCGCCCACGTCGACCTCGAGCAGGAGATCGCCCGATTGCGTGCCGGTTCGCCCGGTTCGGACCGCGACCCCGACCCGCTGCCGGTGTACACCACCGAGGAGGTCGGGCAGGTCGCCCACGCCGTCGACGAGCTGCACGCCCAGGCGCTGCTGCTCGCCGGTGATGAGGCACGGCTTCGGCGCCTGGTCAACGAGATGTTCGAGACGATGTCGCGGCGCAACCGGTCGCTGGTCGACCAGCAGTTGGCGCTCATCGACCGGCTGGAGCGCAATGAGGACGACCCGGACCGACTCGAGAGCCTGTTCCGGCTGGATCACCTGGCCGCCCGGATGCGGCGCAACGGCGCGAACCTGCTGGTGCTGGCCGGTGCGCGGGTGCCGCATGAGCGGGGACGTCCGGTTCCGCTGGCGACCCTGATCAGCGCGGCCGCCTCGGAGGTGGAGGGCTACGACCGGGTGCAGACCGTGCTGGTGCCCGACACCACCGTGATCGGCGCCGCCGCCGCGGACTGCATACACCTGCTCGCGGAACTGATCGACAACGCGCTGCGCTATTCGGCGCCGACGGAGCCGGTGCGAGTGGTCGCCGGTTTCGAGAACGACGGCGGGGTAGTGGTCGAGGTCGTCGACGTCGGATTGGGGATGACCGACGCCGACCTGCGGATGGCCAACATGCGGCTGGCGGCCGGTGGCGAGTTCAGTCCGGAGAACGCCCGCCATATGGGTCTGTTCGTGATCTCTCGACTGGCCGCTCGCCACGAGATCGAGGTCCGGCTGTTCCCGGCCTCTCAGGGATCTCGTGGTATCACCGCCGAGGTGTATCTGCCGCCGCACCTGCTGACCGTGCGGCCCTTCGAGGAGTCGTCGCCGGCACTCGCGCCGCCCGCCCAGCCCTACTTCGCACCCGCCGAGCAGCCGCCGCCCGCACCGCAGCGGTATGAACCCGAACCCGAACCATACGAATACCAGCCCGAGCCTTACCAGACGTATGCGCCCTACGAGGACGCCGAGCCTGCCGAGCCCGGTCCCGTCGTCTCACTGCTGCCGCGACGCACCCCGGGATCCAGCGGCATCACTGGCGTGCCCTCCGAACAACCGTCGCAACCGGCGCAGCCACCGACCACCCCCGAGCGAGTACGCCGCGAGCTGCCGCAACCGTGGTGGGAAGCCGAGGAGCAGGGCGCCGGGCAGCCGGAAGCGCCGGCCCCGGACCCGCACCGGGCACCCGAACCGGCGGCCGAGAGGTTTGCGCCCGCTGATACGTCGGGGTATTTCGCGGCGCGTGCCCGGGTCGGCGCCGCTGCACCGGAGCCTCAACCCGAGCCCGAGCCCGAGTCCGAGCCCGCGACCGAGTCCGACTCGATCTATCAGCGGATGCTCTCGGAGTCGGTGGGCATCGACCCCAACGAGCCCAGCCTGCGCGCCGATCTGGACTGGCAGTCGGTCTGGGACCGCGGTTGGTCGGTAGCCGCGGAAGCGGAAAACGTGCCGGTGGTCGCCCATACCGAACACGGCCTGCCGGTCCGCGAGCCCGGCGCCCGGCTGGTGCCCGGCTCAGCTGCGGCAGCGACGCCGGCCGGGGAAGACCCCCATGCCGTAGCGCACGATCCGGCTGACGCAGAACAGCCGGTAACATCCAACGGCGTACCGCCCCAGCCCGCCCACGAGCCACTGGAACGGGATCCCGCGGCGATCCGCAGTTCGATCAGCAGTCACTTCGGTGGAGTGCACGCCGCGCGATCGCACGCCCGGGAAAACGGCCTAGAAGGCGGCTTGGAACAAGGCCCAGACAAGGGCCCAGAAAATAGCCTCGACACCGACCAGGGACAGAACCAGTAATGACTTTCCCAACCGATCCCACCGCGCAGCGCCGTACCCCCGAGAGCTCGTTGGACTGGCTGGTCTCCAATTTCGCCCGGGAGGTGCCCGGGGTGTCGCATGCGGTGCTGGTGTCGGTCGACGGTCTGACGGTGGCGGCCAGCGAGCACCTGCCCACCGAGCGGGCCGACCAGCTGGCGGCGGTGGCGTCCGGATTGGCCAGCTTGGCGACCGGGGCGTCGCAGTTGTTCGAAGGCGGCCGGGTACTGCAGTCGGTGGTGGAGATGGAGCACGGCTACCTGCTGCTGATGCGGGTCGGAGACGGCTCGCACCTGGCGACGTTGGCGAGCACGTCCGGCGATATCGGCCAGATCGGGTACGAGATGGCGGTTCTGGTGGAACGAGTCGGAGCGGTGGTCTCATCGGCGCGCCGATCGGCGCCGTCGCGGGGCGGCCACTCGTGAGGTGCCGGTGAATGGTGATGGACATGCCCGAGCGTTGGTCGCGCCCGCAGGCGCCGCAGGTCCCGGTGGTCCCAGAGGCTCTGGAGAACCTGGAAACTGAGGCCAACTTGGTCCGCCCGTACACGCTGACCGCCGGTCGGACCCACACCGACGTGCCGTTGCCCCTGGAGGCCCCGGTGCAGACCCTGCGGGCAGCCCAGCCCAACCAGTGGCCGGTCAGCGATCCGCGCGGGCGGATCGTCGAACTGTGTCAGGGCGCGCCGTCGGTCGCCGAGATCTCTGCCCGGCTGAACCTGCCGCTGGGCGTCGCGCGGGTGCTGGTGGGTGATCTGGTCACCTCGGGATACCTTCGAGTACGTGCCACACTGACCGAGGCATCCACCCGGGACGAACGCCGAGACCTGATAGGAAGGACCCTTCGTGGCCTACGAGCGCTCGGATAGGCCCTCGGACAGGTCCTGGGACAGGCCAGCTCCGCGAGACTCGGCGTCGACGAAGATCGTCATCGCCGGCGGATTCGGGGTCGGCAAGACCACGTTCGTCGGTACGGTCTCGGAGATCATGCCGTTGCGCACCGAGGCGCTGGTCACTGATGCTTCGGCCGGTGTCGACGGCCTGGAGGCCACCCCCGACAAGCGGACCACCACGGTGGCGATGGACTTCGGCCGCATCACGCTGGCCGAGGACTTGGTGCTCTACCTGTTCGGTACCCCGGGCCAGCGCCGGTTCTGGTTCATGTGGGACGACCTGGTGCGCGGTGCGATCGGTGCGATCATCCTGGTCGACTGCCGCCGGTTGCAGGACAGCTTCGCCGCGGTGGATTTCTTCGAACACCGCAATCTGCCGTTCCTGATCGCGGTCAACGAGTTCGACGGCGCGCCGCGCTATCCGGTCGCCGCGGTCCGCAAGGCGCTAGCGCTGGCCGAACACATCCCGGTGATCGCCGTCGACGCGCGCGACCCCCGGTCGGCCCGCGATGCGCTCATCGCGATCAGCGAATACGCGCTGTCCACCCTGGCGCCGCAGGCTTGAGCGACACACAAGAGTGGACCGGGCGTGAGTTCACCGGCCACGACTTTCGTGACGCGGACCTGTCGCGGTTGCGCACCGAGCGGGTGGTGTTCGACGAATGCGACTTCACCGGTGCCGACCTCGGTGAGTCGGTGCATCGCGGATCGGCGTTCCGCAACTGTCGCTTCGAGCGAGCGTCGCTGTGGCATTCCGAGTTCGTCCAGTGCAGCATGCTCGGCTCCCAGTTCGTGCAGTGCCGGATGCGGCCGCTGGTGTTCGACGAAGTGGACTTCACCCTGGCCGGGCTCGGCGGCGCTGACCTGAGGGCGGTGGACCTGAGCGGTTGCCGGCTGCGAGAGGCCAACCTGGTGGAGGCGGACCTGCGCAAAGCGGTGCTGCGCGGCGCCGACCTGAGTGGCGCCCGGACCATCGGCACACGGCTGGACGAGGCCGACCTGCGTGGCGCGCGAGTCGACCCGACGTTGTGGACCACGGCATCGCTGACCGGTACGCGGATCGACATCGCCCAGGCGTTGACCTATGCGGCCGCCCACGGGCTGCGCCTGGACAGCGAATCCGATGAGCGCTGAGCCGCAGTCCGGCTCGTAGCCTGGCGCCCCGCCCGACGTCACCGCACACTCAACGCCTTCGGCGCACACTCAAGGCACCTGTGGATAGCTGAATGGTGTCAGTAGCCCGACCCGGCGATGCTCATCGATCGTGGAGGGGCAGCCGTTTATCGGCAGTGAGGCACTGGCAGCCGGAAGACTGAATCGGCATGGGCTGCGGACCCACTACCGGGCCGCATACCCCGACGTCTACGTGCCCGGACAGGTCTCGTTGCGACTCGACCAGCGCACCATCGCGGCGTGGTTATGGTCAGGACGGCGAGGCGTCGTCGCCGGTCCGGCGGCTGCGGCACTGCATGGAGCCAGGTGGGTTGACGACGACGTGCCGGTCGAGCTGGTGCACGCCAACCCGCGAGCGCCAGTCGGGGTGATCACCCGTCGGGAGACCCTGCTTGACGACGAGCTGCAGATGCTGGCCGGCCAAGACAACGGGATGCTCGTCACCACCCCCGACCGCACCGCCTTCGATATCGGCCGCCACCAACCGCTGCGGCCGGCCGTAGCGCAGCTCGACGCGCTGGCCCGAGCGACCCACCTTGACGTTGACGTCGTCGCGGCGCTGGCCCTCCGTCATCCCCGCGTGCGCGGATTGCGGCAGTTGGAGCAGGTGTTGAGTCTGGTTGACCCAGGTGCGGAGTCGCCCCGCGAGACTTACCTGCGTTTGCTGCTGACCGATGCCGGGCTACCCCCGGATCAGACCCAGATCCCGGTCCCGACCGCCGACGCCACCTATTACCTGGATATGGGGTGGCCGGACGTCATGGTTGCCGCCGAGTACGACGGCGAGCATCACCAGGTCGACAGTCTGCAGTGGCGCAAGGACATCATTCGGCTTGAGACGCTGGCCCGGATGGGCTGGATCGTCATTCGGGTGGTAGCTCGCGACCGTGCACCGGCGGTCGTGTGGCGGGTGCGCCAGGCACTGCAGGTCCGAGGCTACTCACCGGCATTCAATGTGCGTTGACGGCGTTGAGTGTGCGGGGGCGAAACGGGGAGCTCAGCGCTTGAGCCGGATCTTCCACCACACCAGCACGGTGTAGAACACCGACAGCAACGCCAGCATCCCCATGTCGAACAGCCAGATGCCCTTGGTGTGGTCCCACAGGTGGTCTTTGGGAATCTGCGGCACGTTGACCAGCTTGTTGAAGTCGATCGCCGACGCGCCTGCGGCATATCCCCACCGGCCCGGAGTCACCCAGGCGGCCTCCGCCAGTCCGGCGCGCCCGGTCACCGGGATCATGCCGCCGGCCAGCACCAGCTGCGACATGATCGAGACCACCAGCATCGGCATGATCTGCTCGTTGGACTGCGCGAACGACGACAGCGCCAACCCCAGCACCGCGGAGGCCACACAGGTCCCGGCTACGGCGAGGAACAGGTCGAAATTCGCACTGCCGAACATCACGGCGCCCTGCGTCGGCCCGCCCTTGCCCAGAATCACGATGAAGGTGGCGATCGCCCCCTGCGCGGTGGCGAACGCGCAGAACACCGTGACCTTGGCCAGCAGATAGGCCACGGTCGACAGGCCCACGGCCTGTTCTCGTTTGAAGATCGGGCGTTCGCCGATCAGATCTCGAATGGTCAGCGCGGTTCCCATAAAGACCGCGCCGATGATGAGCAGCACCATGATGTATTGCGGCTCGGTCGGCGCATCGGGCCCCGGCATCCCGAGCCCACCGCTGCCCTTCACCGTCAATGACAGCGCACCCACAATGAAGGGAAGCACCGCCAGGAAGACCGAATAGCCGCGGTCGGAGACGATCAACCGCACTTGGCGGCGGGCGATCGTCGACAGCTGTTTGCGCAGGCTTTCCGGCGGCGGGCTGCCCAAGTCGGCCGGCGGGGTCGACGGGACCGCGGCGGCGGGGCCCTTCGGGCCGCCGTCGCGCTCCAGGAATCGCCGGTTGGCTTCGTCCGGGTCGGCCCCCACGTTGGCGAAGATGTCGGCGTAGTTGTCAGCGCCCATCGCCGAGAAGACGTCTTTGGGCGGTCCGCTGTAAGCGGTCTTGCCTCCCGGGGCGATCAGCAGAATCTGGTCGCACACGTCGAGGTAGGACACCGAGTGGGTGACCACCATGACCACGCGGCCGGCATCGGCCAGTCCGCGCAGCATCAGCATCACCTGGCGGTCCAAGGCCGGGTCCAGTCCCGAGGTCGGCTCGTCGAGCAACAACAGCGACGGCCCGGTCAGCAGCTCCAGGGCGACCGAGGCGCGCTTGCGCTGGCCACCGGAGAGCTTGTCCACTCGGGTGTCGGCGTGCTTGGTCAACTCGAGTTCCTCGAGTACCTGCGCGACGGCCTTATCTCGGTCGGCTTTGCTGCTGTCCGGGGGCAGCCGCAGTTCGGCGGCGTATCCCAGGGCCTGGTTGACGGTCAGTTGCCGGTGCACCACGTCGTCCTGGGGCACCATCCCGATCCGGCTGCGCAACGAGGCGTACTCAGTGTGGATGTTGTGGCCCTCGAAGGTGACCGAGCCGGCGGTCGGTTTGGTGTAACCGGCGATCAGTCGCGACAGCGTCGTCTTGCCGGCGCCCGAGCCGCCGATGATCGCGGTCAGGGTGCCCGGACGAGCTGTCAGCGAGATGTTGTTGAGCAGCCGCTTGCCGCCCTCGACGTCGAAGCAGACGTCGCGAACTTCAAGCCCCCCGGTCCTCGTCGCGGCTTCGGTGCGGCGCAGCAGCGTGCCGCCGGTGAATTCCAGGTCGACGTTGCCGATCGTGACCAGGTCGCCTTCGGACAGAATCGCCGAACCGATTCGAACGCCGTTGACGAACGTGCCGTTGATGCTTCGGCTGTCGCGGATCTCGGTGCCCAGTGGCGTGGGGATCAGCATGGCGTGGTGGCGGGAGGCCAGCACGTCGGAGATCACGACGTCGTTGTCGGTGGCCCGACCGATGGTCAGAGCCCCGACGGGTGCATCCGGTGCGGAGCTGGAGGCCGGCCGCAGGATGTCGATCATGCGGGTGGCGATGTTGCCGACTTCGGGCGGCGTCGCCGACACCGGCGCCATCCGGGTGGCGGGCTGGTGCGGGGGGAACACTTCGGCGGGCGCCACCGGCTGCGCGGGCGGTTGGGCGGGAGGTTGATAGCCGGGGCGCAGTGCCGCGTCGGGAGCCGGGCCGGGGGGCACGGACTGATACGCCGGCGGCCGGTGCGGAGCGGGCGGCGGGGGATACGGCGCCGGTCCGGACGGTGTCCGGTAGGGCTGCTGCACGCCGGGGTGCCCAGCCGACCGCGGATCTGCATACGGTGCGGGTTCCGGTGGTGCCGGCCAACCCGACGGCTGTGGCGGCCGGGCCGGTCGTGCTATTCCTGGCTGGCCGGGCTGCGGAACCTGGATCGAAACGGTCTGCGGCGGCCGGCCCGCCTGGCCCTGGTGCCGTCCCACCTCAAAGGAGACCCGCGGTCCGTCCGGGTTGCCGAGGTTGACGGCCTGTCCGTCGCGGATGTCGACGACCGGCACCCGCTGGCCGTTGACGTAAATGCCGTTCAGGGAGCCGTTGTCGATCCCCAGCCACCGGCCCTGCTCGAAGCGCAGTAGCAGATGCGCCCGCGAGACCAGGGGATGCGGGATGCGGACGTCGGCCCGCAGGTCGCGTCCGATGACCACGTCGTGGCCTGCGGAGAACGTGCCTTGCGACCCGTCGTGACGGACGGTCAGCACCGGCGGGGCTGGGTGACTCATCGAGTCAACTCTAGCGAGTTGCGTCCGGTGCGCCCGTAACGACGCAGTGCGTGCGCCGGTAGATCGTCGGCATGCACTGGTTGCAGTGCGTGCACTCCGACAGTGTCGTTGACTCCTCAGCGATCCGATTGACCAGGTCCGGCTCGGCCAGCAACGCCCGGGCCATTGCGACGAACTCGAATCCCTCCGCCATCGCCTGATCCATCGTCGCGCGGTTGGTGACGCCGCCCAAAAGGATCAGCGGCATCGATAACTCGGCGCGGAACAGGCGGGCGTTGTCCAACAGGTAGGCGTCGGTGTAGGGGTACTCGCGCAGGAATCTGTTGCCGGTCATCCGCATGCCCCAGCTCAACGGCGGGGGGAAGACGCTCGCGAATTCCTTCACCGGGGCGTGCCCGCGGAAGAGGTACATCGGGTTGACCAGCGAGCTGCCGGCCGTGAGCTCCAACGCGTCCAGGCCGCCGTCGTCCTGCAGCCATTTCGCGGTGGTCAGCGACTCGTCCAGGTTGATACCGCCGCGGACCCCGTCGGCCATGTTCAGTTTGGCCGTCACCGCGATCTGTCCGCCCACCGCCTTATGCACGGCCGCCACGATGCCGCGGGCCACCTTGGCCCGGTTGGCCAGCGACCCGCCGAACTCATCGGAGCGGCGGTTGATCAGCGGAGAAAGAAATGAACTCGCCAGGTAGTTGTGGCCGAGATGGATCTCCACGGCGTCGAACCCGGCATCCACGGCGTAGCGCGCGGCGTTGGCGTGCTGGGCGATGACCTGGTCGATGTCATCGCGGGTGGCCTTCTTGGCGAACCGCATGCCGATCGGGTTGAAGAATCGCACCGGGGCCAGGGCACGGGCCTTGTTGGAGCGCGCGTCGGCGACCGGGCCGGCGTGACCGATCTGAGCGCTGACCAGGGCTCCCTCGGCGTGCACCGCATCCGTGAGCCGGCGCAGCCCGGCGACCGCCTCCGGGCGCATCCACAGGCCGTCGTTGGAGGTGCGCCCGCCCTCGGAAACCGCGCAGTAGGCCACGGTGGTCATGCCCACCCCGCCGGCGGCCGGCAGCCGGTGATACTCGATGAGGTCGTCGGAGGCCAGTGCGCCAGGCGTGCGGTTCTCGAACGTCGCGGCCTTGATGATCCGGTTACGCAACGTGATCGGGCCGAGTTTGGCGGGGCTGAAGACGTCGGGCACAGGCATAGCGGGAGCTTAATGACGGATCGTCATCGTTGGAACTGCGGGTGGCATGCCAGACTGTCCGCGTGGGTGCGATTACGTTGGACGGCAAGGCCACGCGCGACGAGATCTTCGTCGACCTTCAGGCACGGGTGGCAGCGTTGTCCGCCGCCGGCCGCACACCTGGGCTGGGCACCATTCTGGTCGGGGACGACCCCGGGTCGCATGCCTACGTGCGTGGCAAGCACGCCGACTGCGCCAAGGTCGGTATCACCTCGATCCGCCGGGACCTGCCCGCGGACTGCAGTCCGGCGCAGCTCAACGACACCATCGACGAGCTGAACGCCAACGATGAGTGCACCGGCTACATCGTGCAACTGCCGCTGCCCAAACATCTGGACGAGAACGCCGCCCTCGAGCGGGTCGACCCGGCCAAAGACGCCGACGGGCTACATCCGACCAACCTGGGCCGGTTGGTGCTGGGCACCCCGGCGGCGCTGCCCTGCACCCCGCGCGGCATCGTCCACCTGCTGCGCCGCTATGAGGTGCCGATTGCGGGCGCCCATGTCGTGGTGATCGGACGTGGCGTGACGGTCGGGCGCCCGCTGGGACTGCTGCTGACCCGCCGGTCGGAGAACGCCACTGTCACGTTGTGTCACACCGGGACCCGCGATCTGGCTGAGCTGACCCGCCAAGCCGACATCATCGTTGCCGCGGTCGGCGTGCCACACATGCTCACCGCCGACATGGTGCGTCCGGGTACGGCCATCGTCGACGTCGGGGTGTCGCGTACCGATGCCGGACTGGTCGGCGACGTGCATCCCGACGTGTGGGAGGTGGCCGGCCACGTGTCGCCCAACCCCGGCGGGGTGGGTCCGCTGACCCGGGCCTTCCTGCTGACCAACGTCGTGGAAAGAGTCGAGAGCACGCTGTGAACCTCGCCGATGTCCGCCGGGTGATCGCCGCGCAGTGGCCGATCCTGCTGGTCGGGCTGATCTTCACGGCGGCATTCGTGCTGGCCGGGGC
This sequence comes from Mycolicibacter virginiensis, assembly GCF_022374935.2. Classification (NCBI taxonomy): domain Bacteria; kingdom Bacillati; phylum Actinomycetota; class Actinomycetes; order Mycobacteriales; family Mycobacteriaceae; genus Mycobacterium; species Mycobacterium virginiense. The sequence goes on along the minus strand of NZ_CP092430.2, from coordinate 3,736,846 downwards.
GAACTTCTGGCGGCGCGGCGCGCTGCTGATCGGGATCGGAACCGGGGTGGCGGCCGCGCTGCGCCTGGTGCTGTCCGAGGACCGGGCCGGGCTGCTCGTTCTGCGCGAGCGGGGGCTGGACTTCGCGACGATGACGACCGCGGCGACAGTGATGCTCTATGTGGCCGCCACGATCGACCCGCTGGGGACCAGCTAATCGTTTTTGACCGGCCCGACAATATTTCGGCCGGTGCGACGGCGCGGATTCGCCCGTCGGCCAATCGGATCGGCTGGCGTGTTTGATGGCCCTGTTCTGGGGGAACCCGTTTTCGGTCGGCCGGTGTGGGTCGGCTGCGTCGGGGAGGGGGCTGTGCCCGCAATGAGTTCATCGCACAAACAGCCCTTTTGAAGACAACTGGTCGTGTAAAGCGCAGCTCGGGAATCGTTCGATCCCCCGGGAACACGGCGTGAGTTGCCGCGTCGTCGAGATGACGGACGCCCTTGAAGTCGCTTTGTGCAGCGGAGGAACAGATGAGCGACGTTGAGCTGATTCCAGATGTCGATCACATCCGGTCGCATTACGACCGATCCAACGAGTTCTTCCGGTTGTGGCTGGATCCGACGATGACCTACAGCTGCGCATACTTCGCACGCGAGGATATGACGCTCGAACAGGCTCAGATGGCCAAGGTGGACTTGGCATTGGGCAAGTTGGGACTGCAGCCCGGGATGACGCTGCTCGATATCGGGTCTGGTTGGGGCTCCACCATGCGGCGAGCTGTCGAGAAGTACGACGTCAACGTCATCGGGCTGACGCTGAGTGAGAATCAAGTGGTTCATTGCGAACAGAAATTCGCCGAGATGGACAGCCCGCGCAGCAAGCAGGTGCGACTACAGGGCTGGGAGGAATTCGACGAACCGGTGGATCGCATCGTGTCGCTCGGCGCCTTTGAGCACTTCGCCGATGGCGTCGGAACCTACGAGCGCTACGACGACTTCTTCACCATGTGCCACCGCGTGCTGCCCGACGACGGCGTGATGCTGCTGCATTCCATCGTCGTGCCTACCGCCGAAGAGGGCGAGCAGCGGGGACTGAAGAAGACGATGTCGCTGCTGCGCTTCATCCACTTCATCTTGACCGAGATCTATCCCGGCGGCCGCTTGCCGCAGATCTCCATCGTCGACGAGCACGCGACCCGCTGCGGCTTCTCGATCACTCGCCATCAGTTGATCGGGTCGAACTATGTACGCACGCTGGATACCTGGGCCAAGGCACTTGAAGCGCACAAAGACCAGGCGGTCGAGCTCAAAGGCGAGCAGACCTACGAAACATTCTTGAAGTACCTGACGGGTTGCCGGGAGCTGTTCCGTGACGGTTATACCGACGTCTGCCAGTTCACGATGGAAAAGCCAGTGGCGTAAGCGATTCGGAGGACATGGTGACACAGATGACTGACCTCAAGCCGTACTACGAAGAGTCTCAAGCGGCATATGACATCTCCGATGACTTCTTCGGGCTGTTCCTCGATCCGACGATGGCCTACACCTGTGCGTACTTCGAGCGCGACGACATGACGTTGGAGGAGGCGCAGAACGCGAAGTATGACTTGGCATTGCGAAAGCTCAACCTCGAGCCGGGAATGACGGTGTTGGACGTCGGCTGCGGGTGGGGAGCGGGGCTGGTCCGGGCGCTGACGGAGTTCGACGTCAACGTCATCGGAATCACGCTCAGCCGCAACCACTGCGCGCGCAGCGCCGCCAGTCTGGCGAGGATCGATACCCAGCGTCGTGCGGAGGCACGCCTGCAGGGGTGGGAAGAGTTCGACGAGAAGGTTGATCGGATCTTCACCATCGAGGCGTTCGACGCGTTCAAGAAGGCTCGCTACGCCGCGTTCTTCGAACGCGCCTACGACATTCTGCCCGACGACGGTCGAATGTTGTTCCACAGCATATTCACCTACCCGCAGACCTACTGGCGGGAGCATGGCATCAAGGTGACGATGAGCGATCTGCGTTTCGTTCGGTTCCTTGGCAAGGAGATCTTTCCCGGTGGGGAGATGGCGGGTCGCGACGACATCTACGAATACTCGCAAGGCGCCGGATTCCATATCCAGGACGCCTTTTTGATGCCGGAGCACTACATCCGGACCCTGGACATGTGGGCGGACAATCTGCGGCGCAACCGCGAACGCGCCATCGCCATCCAGTCCGAGGAAGTGTATGAGCGCTACCTGCGCTATCTGACCGGCTGCGCAGACCTCTTCCGCAGAGGAATCAGCAACGTCGGGCAGTTCATCCTGACCAAATAGCGTCCTGGAAGCGAGGCGCGGACATGGCCCGAATGACTCGGCTCTCCACCGGGAGTGGCCTTCCCGAGGTCGTGGTCACCGGTGTCGCGATGACGACGGCGCTGGCGGCGGACGCCGAGGACACCTGGAAGAAACTGCTGGACGGACAGAGTGGCATTCGTAAGCTCGAGGACCCGTTCGTCGAGCGGTTCGATCTCCCGGTGCGGATCGGCGGGCATCTGCTCGAGGACTTTGACCACGAGTTGAACCGCAAGGAACTGCATCGGCTGTCCTACCTGCAGAAAATGGCGGTCATCCTGGGCCGTCGGGTCTGGACGAATGCCGGTTCGCCAGAGGTGGATCCACGCCGATTGCTGGTGTCGATCGGCACCGGGCTCGGCTCCCCGGAGGAACTGGTCTGGGGATACCAAGGCATGGTGGAACGCGGCATGAAGGCGGTTTCGCCGCTGGGCGTACAGAAATACATGCCCAACGCCGCGGCCGCTGCCGTGGGGCTGGAACGTGGCGCCAAAGCAGGTGTCTTCACTCCGATCTCGGCTTGTGCTTCCGGCGCCGAGGGTATCGCGCAAGCCTGGCGCAACATCGTCTACGACGAGGCTGACATCGCAATCTGCGGCGGAGTCGAGACCAAGATCGAAGCGGTCCCCATCGCGGGATTCGCAGCGATGCGTATCGTTCTGTCCACTCACAACGACGACCCGGCCGGCGCGTGCCGGCCATTCGATGCCGACCGCAGCGGGTTTGTATTCGGTGAGGCCGGCGCGTTGATGGTCATCGAAACCCTTGAGCACGCAAAGGCGCGGGGCGCAACCATTCTCGGTCGTCTGATGGGCGCCGGAATCACCTCGGACGGCCACCACATCGTGGCGCCCGATCCGCAGGGCGAGCGCGCGGGCTACGCGATGACCCGAGCGATCGATCTTGCGGGCCTGACTCCCACCGACATCGACCACATCAACGCACACGCCACTGGAACCCGGATCGGCGATCTGGCCGAGGCCCAGGCGATCAACAACGCCCTGGGCGCACACCGTGCCGCGGTGTATGCACCGAAATCCGCTCTGGGGCATTCGGTCGGGGCGGTCGGTGCGGTGGAGTCGATTCTGACGGTGCTGGCGCTGCGGGACGGGATAGTCCCGCCGACGCTGAACTTGCACCGCCTCGACCCGGCGATCGATCTGGACGTCGTCGCCGGCGACGCACGGACCGGCGACTACCACTACGCGATCAGCAACTCCTTCGGATTCGGCGGCCACAACGTGGCGCTTGCGTTTGGAAAGTACTAGAAGGGAGCCGCTTTCGGCCCCAGCCGAGAGCACATTGCCATGCCGAAAAACCTGACACCGCATTTCAAAGACGTGCAGGCGCACTATGACCTGTCTGATGACTTCTTCCGGCTCTTCCTCGATCCGACCCAGACCTACAGCTGCGCCTACTTCGAACGCGACGACATGACGCTCGAACAAGCTCAGCTCGCCAAGATCGACCTGGCGCTGGGCAAACTGGGCCTGCAGCCCGGCATGACGCTGCTCGACATCGGCTGCGGCTGGGGAGCCACCATGCGGCGCGCCGTCGAAGCCCATGATGTCAACGTCATCGGCCTGACTTTGAGCAAGAACCAGGCCGTCCACGTCGAGGCCATGTTCGCCGGCATGGACAGCCCGCGCACCAAGCGGGTGCTACTGGAGGGTTGGGAGAACTTCAGCGAACCGGTCGATCGGATCGTGTCCATCGGCGCCTTCGAGCACTTCGGCCATGAGCGCTACGAGGACTTCTTCACCATGGCCCACGCCGTTCTGCCGCCCGATGGAGTGATGCTGCTACACACCATCTCCGGGTTGACGCTGCCGCAGATGGCCGACCGTGGCATGCCGCTGACCTTCGCGATGGCCCGGTTCATCAAGTTCATCGCCACCGAGATCTTCCCCGGCGGGCGGCTACCCACCATCGAGATGGTTGAAGAGCATTCAGCCCGAGCGGGTTTCACGCTAACCCGAAGGCATTCGCTGCAGCCCCATTACGCCAGAACCCTCGACTGCTGGGCGGCAGCGCTGGAAGGCAACAAAGGCAAGGCCATCGAGATCCAGGGCCAAGAGGTCTATGACCGCTACATGCATTACCTGACCGGGTGCGCCAACGGATTTCGCACCGGCTACATCGACGTCAACCAGTACACGTTGCAGAAGTAGGTCTGGCGATGACTGATATTCCGGCCGCCAAGACCTTACGGCCGCATTTCGCCGAGGTCCAAGCTCACTACGACCTGTCCGATGACTTCTTCGCGCTGTTCCAGGATCCGACCCGCACCTACAGTTGTGCCTATTTCGAGCCGCCGGAGCTGTCGCTGGCACAGGCCCAGATCGCCAAGATCGACCTCAATCTCGACAAGCTCGACCTGCAGCCCGGAATGACGCTGCTCGATATCGGCTGCGGCTGGGGCTCGACGATGAAACGGGCGCTCGAGTGCTACGACGTCAACGTCATCGGGCTCACCCTGTCGAAGAATCAGCATGCCTACGCGCAACGGCTACTGGACACCGTCGACACCGATCGCGAGCGCCGAATACTGCTGCACGGGTGGGAAGAGTTCGACCAGCCGGTCGACCGGATCGTTTCGATTGAGGCGTTCGAGCATTTCGGGCACGAGCGCTACGACGACTTCTTCGCACGGTGTTTCGACATCATGCCCACGGACGGGCGAATGACGATCCAGAGCAGCGTCAGCTATCACCCCTACGATCTGAATGCGCGCGGCAAGAAGCTGACGTTCGAGACCGCCCGCTTCATCAAGTTCATCCTCACCGAGATCTTCCCCGGCGGGCGACTGCCCACCACCGACATGATGGTGCAGCACGGCCAGAAGGCTGGTTTCACTGTTCCCGAAGCGCTTTCGCTGCGACCGCACTACATCAAGACCCTGCAGATCTGGGCCGATGCGTTGGAGGCCAACAAGGAAACGGCCATCGAGATTCAGTCCGACGAGGTGTACCAGCGCTACCTGAAGTACTTGCGCGGCTGCGAGTACTACTTCATCGACGAAGTCCTCGACGTCAGCCTGGTCAGCTACCTCAAGCCCGGCGCCGCGACGTGCTCCTAGAGCCCGGGAATTGCTGGAATGGCTGGGATTCCACCCGACAAGCCGGGGATGCCGACCGACATCCCGGGGATCTGCGGCAGATCCGGCACCTGGCCGCTGGCCAGTTGAGACAGCATCTGCGGGCAGTAGATCTGCACGGCGATCTCGGTGAACAGCTGCGCCATCTGGGGCGACATGCTGGGTCCGCCGCCCAGGCCGGCGACCGGGGCCGCCACAGATGCGGCGGTGCCGGCGGGCTCGGTCAGCATCGGGCACACGGATTGGCCGAGGGCAGCCGTTGCGGCGGGATCGGCGACCGGGATGCCGGCCCCGGCCAGATCGGACAGGAACGAGGTGTCGACCGGGCTCGCCTGCGCCGGTGCCGCCAACCCTGTGGTGGCGATCAGGCCTGCTAAGCCCGCCCCCGCGCCAGCCTTGCTCATGAAGCCTCGCATGCATCCCCCTCATCTTGGTTCGGCGCCGAGCGGAGCTCGGGATCTGTCCGAACGTTCTTGTTGAAATCCTGCATCAAAGCGGTAACACCGGCGAGTCGGCCGGGTCACGGTTTGCCTACGGCGCTGTCTCGCCCGGGCCCACGTCGCCAATTTCTGGGCTTCGGGGCGAAATCGGGAATCGGCCCGCTAGGTTGTTGGAATCGTTCATGATGAGCACATTCAATGCTCAGCTTCATGGGACGCGAAAGAGGTCCACGCCAGATGGCTCGACGGCGTAGTGGAAAGTTGGATCGTCGGGTGGTCGGGCTGGGCGTCGTGGTCGGCTCGGCCTTGGTGTTCGGCGTGGCAGTGCCGGCCCCGGCGAGCGCCGAGATGTTCGACGACCTGCTCGAGCAGGCGATGGCCCCGTTCGTGGACGCGGCAACACACACCGTGGACTGGTCCGCGCTGTCGAGCCCGGCGGCCTGGGAGGCGTTCTTCGACCCGGCACACTGGAACGACATCCTGACCGGGATCGCCGGAACGCCGAGCGTGGGCGCAGCCGATGCGACGGGGTGGATGCAGCAGCTGATCTACACGCCGCTGCACACCGGCATCGAAAGCTGGATCCACAGCGCCGGACCCACTCCAATCCTGGACGGGCTCAACGAGTTCAGCGGGGCACTGGGTTGGGGCGCGATGATCGCCGACGGCACGGCAGGAACCGAGGCGCATCCCGACGGCGGTGACGGGGGCTGGCTGTTCGGCGATGGCGGTGCCGGCTGGGACAACACCGCCGGCGGTGGCGGCGGGGCCGGGGGAGCGGCTGGCATGTTCGGAAATGGCGGCGCCGGTGGAGACGGGGGTGAGGGCGGTCTCGGCGGCAATGGCGGCGACGGCGGTGCCGGCGGCTGGTTGATCGGCGTCGGCGGTGCCGGTGGGGACGCCGGCAACGGGGTCTATGGCGGTGCCGGAAGCCTGCCGGCGCTGGGCGGTGCCGGTGGAGCGGCCGGCATGTTCGGCATCCACGGTGCGGTCGGGAATTTCGGCACGCTGGCCGGCGTCCCGGACAGCGGCCCCTACACCGGTTTGTCCACCACCGGCGCCTGGATCACCGACAGTGACGGCAGGGTGGTGATCCTGCACGGGCTCAACCAGGTCTACAAGATCGCGCCGTACACTCCGGGCGCCGACGGGTTCGGTGACGATGACGCCGCGTTCCTGGCCGCCAACGGCTTCAACGCCGTCCGGGTAGGCGTGCTCTGGGCCGGTGTGGAGCCGCAGCCCGGTGTCTTCGATCCCGGCTACCTCGCCGCGATCAAGCAGACCGTCCAAACCCTGTCCGACCACGGCATCTACAGCATCCTCGACTTCCATCAGGACTTCTACAGCGAGGGATTCGGTGGCGATGGCGCGCCGGAGTGGGCGGTGCTGACCGGCGGGCTGCCCAACCCCGACGTGGGCCAGATCGGCACCTACCTGTTCAATCCCGCGCAGCTACACGCCTGGGATGCCTTCTGGTCCAACGCCAAAGCCGAAGACGGCATCGGTCTGGCCAACCACTACGCGCGGTCGTGGCAATACGTAGCCGACTACTTCAGGGACGACGACGCAGTGGCCGGCTACGGAATCATCAACGAGCCATGGCCGGGCTCGCCGTGGTTGTCGAGCTTCCTGGGCAGTTCGCACTTCGATGCCCAGACCCTGACGCCGTTCTACAACCAGATGGCCGCGGCGATTCGCTCGGTCGACCCGAATACCCCGGTGATCTTCGAACCGACCTTCCTGTTCAACACGGCAGTACCGACGTCGCTGGGCGCCGTGGACGATCCGCACGGGATCTTCGCGTTCCACAACTACTGCCTGGCGAATTCGGTCTTCGAAATCGATTTCGGCTGCGGGCTGAATTTCGACATCCTGTTGAACAACGCCGCGACGTATGCCGACTCGCACAACATTCCGGCACTGATGACCGAGTTCGGTGCCACCGCCAACGCCGGTGTCATCGCAAACACGCTGCAGCACACCAATCCCTTCCGGTACGGCTGGCTGGAGTGGGCCTATACCGGCGGTGACGTCGCCAGCAGCTCACCGGAGGGCCAGGCGCTGGTCTTCGACACCAATCTGCCGCCGGTCGGCGACAACGTCGACGCCGCCAAGCTCGCAGCCCTGGCTGAGCCGTACCCGCAGACGATCGCCGGAGTGCCCAACGCCTGGTCGTTCAGCTCGGATGGTTCTGGCATCTTCCACTTCAACTACTCCACTGCGATGGCTGACGGTTCGGGCAGTTTCGCCGCCGACGCGCAGACTCGGATCGTGGTGCCGGCCCTGCAGTACCCGAACGGCTACCAGGTGGATGTCATCGGCGGGCACGTGGTGTCGGGGGCGGGGTCGTCGGTCTTGATCATCGTCGCCGAAGCCGGTGCCACCACCGTCGACGTCCAGGTGAAGCCGGCCTGACGCCCGGTGGCGCGACCGGCGGCACTGTCTGGGGCCGTCCGGTCGAACCTTGGCGTTTCCTCCTGGTATCCGGATGGCTGGCAACATAAATCAGCTTATGGTCATTGGGCGGGAGAAAAGCCCTGTTCGGCGGAAGTTTCTACAGTAGAAAGTTTGGGTTATTAAGAAATACTTCAGGCATTGATCATGTGAGCGTTAGTGTGCTGCAAGTAATAAGCAGTCCACGCTCGCTGTCGGAGGTCGCCATGAAGGTAAGCCCCACGTTCCACCCTCTGGGCATCGCGGCAGTGGCCGCGACCACCGCCGCCGCGGTGGTCGCCTCACCGGTCATGACGCCGGCCTTGGCGTCCTCGATCGCTGGGGCGCGCACAGTGGTCGCCGACGTGGCGCTGCTCGACAACGTCGCGCTAGTCATGGGCGGCAGCGGCACCCCGATCCCCGGGGCGTGGGACTTTCACTGGGCCGATCAATACCTCTCGCACCTCGGGTACGACGGCTACACCATGCAGGGCGTCTTCACCCCCGAAGGCCTGTACCCGGGCACCGGCGTCAAGAGCCTGCCGCTGGACACCTCGGTCGACCAGGGTGTGCGGATGCTCGACTCGACCATCCGCGATCACATCGCGGCCGGCGACAACCTGGTGGTCTACGGCGTATCGCAGAGCGCTGTCCTCTCCTCGATCGAGATGAACCAGCTGCTGGCCTCCGGCAATGCCCCCGACCCCGACCAGCTGTCGTTCGTCTTGATCGCCAATGAGATGTTCCCCAACGGCGGCCTGCTGTCCCGCTTCGCCATCCCGGAAGTTCCGCTGTACATCCCGTCGATGGGAATCGACTTCTACGGGGCCACGCCCGACACCCCGTACGCGACCGATATCTACATCGCCGAATACGACGGCTTCGCCGACTTCCCGCGCTATCCGCTGAACTTCCTGTCGGTGCTCAACGCGGTACTGGGAATCGCGCTGGTGCACGGCCCCGGCTACAGCCGGCCGGACTCCATCGACAGCGCACAGCTGTTGCTGGGCTCCACCAACTACGACGGACCCCTGACACTGCCCGACGGCGCCTCGGCCGCCCTCAACACCGACTACTACATGATCCCGACGGAGATCCTGCCCCTGCTGCAGCCGTTGCTCGGCATCCCGGTGTTGGGCGAACCGCTCTATGACCTGCTGGAACCCGTCACCCGGATCCTGGTCGACCTGGGGTACGGCAACGTCGACACCTACGTCGACGGCGAGTTGACCCATGGCGGCTGGGACCAGGGCCCGGCGAATGTGCTCACCACCTACGGCGTGCTCCCGGACATCGACGTCATGACGCTGCTGAGCTCGCTGTGGCAGGGCGCGCAGCATGGCTTCAACGACTTCATCTACGACCTCGGGCACCTGTCGCTCGGGAGCCCGGCCGATGCGCTCGGTTCGGGGATGGACTTCGCGCTGCCCAGTCTGCTCGACGTCGTCAACACCTTCTCCGGCGCGGCCGCCACACTGTATTCGGTGCTGCTGCCGACCGCGGACATCATCAACGCCCTGCTGACCACCATGCCCGCCTACGACATCAGCATGTTCTTCAACGCATTCGGCAACGGCGACGACTTGCTGACCACCCTGACGAACGCCATCGGAATGCCGATCGCAGCCGACGCTGGGCTGATCCCCACCGCCATCGGGTTCGAGCTGATGAGCGTGATGAGCGCGTTCCAGTCGATCGCCAACGACTTCGCCGACTTGTTCAGCGCCTAGCGGGAATCGCGGTCGGGTGAAGGGCTTTGGCGGCGGCTACTTGGCCAGGGTGAACTGGTTGACGTCGAAGCGGCCCTCCCGGAACTCCTCGGCACAGCCGGTCAGGTAACGCATGTAGCGCTGGTAGACCTCTTCGGACTGAAGCGCGATGGCCTCACACTCGTGCGCTTCCAGCGCCTGCGCCCAGTGGTCGAGGGTCATGGCGTAGTGCTGCTGCAGCGACTGGATGCGATTCACCGTGAATCCCGCCTTGACGGCGTGCTCTTTGACCAGCGCCACCGACGGCAGCTCGCCGCCGGGGAAGATCTCGGTCATCAGGAAGATCTGAAAGGCGGCCAGGTCGGCGGTCAGCGGCATGCCGTACTCGACCATTTGTTGCGGGGACAAGCCGCAGATGGTGTGCAGCATCATCACCCCGTCGCTAGGCAGCGCACGGTAGGCCATCGCGAAGAAGTCGTCGTAGCGGTCGTAACCGAAGTGCTCGAACGCCCCGATCGACACGATCCGATCGACCGGTTCGTCGAACTCCTCCCAACCGGCCAACAGCACTCGTCGGCTGCGCGGGGAGTCCATCGCGGCGAACATCGATTGCACGTGGACGGCCTGGTGCTTGCTCAGCGTCAGGCCGACCACATTGACGTCGTACCGTTCGATCGCCCGCTGCATGGTGGCCCCCCAGCCGCAGCCCACGTCGAGCAGCGTCATGCCCGGGCGCAGCCCGAGTTTGCCGAGCGAAAGATCGATCTTGGCGAGTTGGGCTTCCTCCAGCGTCAAGTCGTAGCGCCGGAAGTAGGCACAGCTGTAGGTCTGGGTCGGATCCAAGAAGAGCCGGAAGAAGTCATCGGACAGGTCGTAATGGGCTTGGACGTCAGCGAAATGTGGAGTCAGTCGGTGAGTCATGTGGTGTGGCCCTTCGGACGGCCGGGGCCATGTCAGATGCCAACCGTAGGGCCCCCTGGTTCCGGCCGACCGAGGCGGCATACCCGCTGTCGGTCGGCGTAAACACCTGCTTGCGCTAGGAATCCGCGAGCGTTGCCCGGGTGCACACCGTGATGTAGGGCAGTGCCAGTCCGGTGGACCCGACCAATGCAGGGTGGGTGGCCAGCAGGTTGCGAACCTGGTCCAGTGTCTTGGTGCGCACCGCGTCCGGTGAGGTGATGCAGTAGCTGCGGGAAGCGACCAGATCGATCAGGGCCTGCGGCGTCAGGTAGTTGGTCCACTCCACCTGGTGGCTTTCGATGTCGCCGAACGGCGCGGGCAGACTCACCCCGGCATCGACCACGTCGCGGGCGTCCTCGCGGCCGATGATCGCACCGAGTTCCTTGACCCAGCCCAGTCGTTCGTCGCGGGTGTTCCACACCAGCCCCAGCCGGCCGCCGGGCCGGAGCACCCTGACCAGCTCGGGGATGGCCCGAGCGGGGTCGAACCAATGCCAGGCCTGGGCCACCAGCACCGCGTCGACGCTGTTGTCGGGCAGCGGGATCTGCTCGGCGGACCCCAGCAGCGCCGGGGTGCCCGGTAGGGCGCTGGCCAGCACCTCGAGCATCTCGGCGATCGGGTCCACCGCCACCACGTCCAGGCCGCGCTCCACCAGCCGGGCGGTGAGCTTGCCGGTGCCGGCGCCCAGGTCCAGGACGTCGCGGGCGCCCGGCGGCAGCAGCCAGTCGATCGCCTCCGGAGGGTAGGACGGACGGCCCCGCTCGTAGGCGGCGGCCTGCGACCCGAACGACAGTGAGCGGTCGCGACGGCCCTGCTCGGACGGGCTCACCGTCGGCGTTCCCGGGCCGCGCTCGCCAAGTCCAAGGTCTGGCGGATCAGCTCGCCGACTCGGGCGGTGTCCAGCAGGAAGCCGTCGTGTCCGCATTCGGAGTCGAGCACCTGCAGTCCGTCGCAGCCCGGCAGCAGTTCGGCCAGCTCGGCCTGCAACCGCAGCGGGTACAACCGGTCCGAGGCGATCCCGGCGACCACCGCGGGAACCGGGCAGCCGCGCAACGCTGCGGCCACCCCGCCGCGTCCGGCGCCCACGTCATAGCTGGACAGTGAGTCGCTCAAGATCACGTAGCTGCCCGCGTCGAACCGTGACACCAGCTTGTCGCCCTGATGTTCCAGGTAGCTCTGCACCGCGTAGCGCGGGTCCCCTGGGTCTTCTTCGGCCTGCGCTCTATTGGCGAATCGCAGGTCCAGCTCGGCCTCACCGCGGTAGGTCAGGTGCGCGATGCGCCGGGCGATCGCCAGTCCGGCGTCGGGGCTGCGGCCGGTGCCGTGGTAGTCGCCGCCCTGCCAATCCGGGTCGGCTTGGATGGCCGCGATCTGAGTGCTCTGCGTGCCGATCTGGTCGGCAGTGGCCCGAGCGCCGACTGCCAGCAGTAAGCCTGCGCCCACCTGATCCGGGTGGCTCACCATCCATTCCAGTCCGCGGGCGCCACCCATCGAACCGCCCAACACGGCGGCCACCTCGGTGATACCCAGCGCGGCCAGCGCGGCGATGTCGGCTTCGACCTGGTCGCGGATCGTGATTGCGGGAAACTTTGAGCCCCAAGGCTTCCCGTCGCGGGCCAGGGAGCTCGGGCCGGTCGACCCGCGGCAGCCGCCCAGCACGTTGGTGGCCACCGCACACCAGCGGTCGGTGTCGATCGGAGCGCCGGGGCCGATCACTCCGTCCCACCAGCCCGGGGTGGGATGGCCGGGACCGGCGGGCCCGGTGACGTGGGAATCCCCGGTCAGTGCATGCAGCACCATGACGACGTTGTCGCGCTGGGGCGACAACTCGCCCCAGCGCTGCACGGCGATGTGGACGTCATCGAGCACCGCGCCGCTCTGCAGCGTCAGCGACCCGATGGCGACCACGCCGGTCTCTCCCTCGGCGGGCAGTAGCTGCCTGGACACGTCGGAGATCGTCACCGGGGACCGCCTCAACGGGCCGCCAGCGCCGACGAGTCGCCGAGCTGTGTCGAGGCCGCGGCGAAGCCGAGTTCCAGGTCCGCCAGGATGTCGTCGATGCCCTCGATGCCGACCGCCAGGCGAACCAGGCCCGGGGTCACACCGCTGGCCAGCTGCTCTTCGGCGCTGAGCTGGCCGTGCGTCGTCGACGCCGGGTGGATCACCAGCGAACGCACGTCACCGATGTTGGCGACGTGGCTGTGCAGCTTCAGTGCGTCGACGAACGCCTTGCCGGCCTCAATACCGCCGGCGAGCTCGAACGAGAGCACGCCGCCGACACCCTTCGGTGCCAGCTGCTGCGCCCGTGCGTGCCACGGCGAGCTGGCCAGGCCGGCGTAATTGACGCTCAGCACGTCATCGCGGGCCTCCAGGAACTCCGCGACCCGCTGGGCGTTGGCGACGTGCCGCTCCACCCGCAGGCTCAACGTCTCCAGGCCCTGGGCGATCAGGAAGGCGTTGAACGGCGAGATCGCGGAACCCAGGTCGCGCAGCAGCTGCACGCGGGCCTTGAGTGCGAACGCGGGCGCTCCCAGGTCGGCGAAGACCGCCCCGTGGTAGCTCGGGTCGGGTGTGGTGAAACCGGGGTGGCGGCCCTGGGTCCAGTCGAAGGTTCCACCGTCGACGATGACACCCGCGATCGCCGCGCCGTGCCCGCCCAAGTACTTGGTGGCCGAGTGCACCACGATGTCGGCACCGTGGGCCAGCGGCTGGATCAGGTAGGGCGTCGCCACGGTGTTGTCGACGATCAGGGGAACGCCGTTGTCGTGGGCAACGCCCGACACACCCGGGATGTCGAGTACGTCGATCTTCGGGTTGGAGATGGTTTCGGCGAAGAAGGCCTTGGTGTTGGGCCGCACCGCCGCCCGCCAGGACTCCAGGTCGTCGGGGTCCTCGACGAAGGTGGTCTCGATGCCCAGCTTGGTCAGCGAGTAGTGGAACAGGTTGTAGGTGCCGCCGTAGAGCCGCGGGCTGGAAACGATGTGGTCGCCGGCACCGGCGAGATTGAGGATCGCGAAGGTCGCCGCAGCGGACCCGGAGGCCACCAGCAGCGCCGCGACCCCGCCTTCGAGCGCGGCGATGCGCTGCTCGACGACGTCATTGGTCGGGTTCATGATCCGGGTGTAGATGTTGCCCGGAACCTCCAGACCGAACAGCTTGGCCGCGTGATCGGTGTTGTCGAACGTGTAGGAGGTGGTCTGGTAGATCGGCAGTGCGCGGGCATTGGTGGCCGCGTCGGGAACCTGCCCGGCGTGGACCTGTTTGGTCTCGAACGACCAGTGCGAACTGGGGTCGATGTTGGTGTCGTCGGTCATTGCTGAATGGTTTCCTCGGATGTGTTGTCGCTGGGTGACGTGCGGATCAGGCGTGGGTTCAGCGACAACAGCAACGGGTGAGCGGGCGCAAGGAGGCACGCATCAGGTTCCCCTGTCTACTCGGGGGGCCCGTTGTGGCGGACCCGCGCTTGCCGCGTAGCCGATAGTGGCTACTCAACCCGGTCATCACCCGGGGCACCCCACCGCGGTTGGAGGGTTGCCGGCCAGCAAGCCGGGGCTTCGCGCTGGCACTCATGACCGCCACGCAGCCTATCGCATCTCATAGAGGTGTCGCCACCTGCTCACCGGCCGTGAACGCCTGCGGAGCGGTACGCGATACTGATGCCGCCGTGTACAACGCGGGACAATCGAACACCTAAGCCCCTGACGCCGGGAGAACAGCCATGTGCGCCGACCAGCCGACCATCATCTACACGCTGACCGACGAGGCGCCGCTGCTGGCGACGTACTCGTTCCTGCCGATCGTGCAGGCCTTCACCGGGCCCGCGGGAATCGACGTCCAAGCCAGTGACATCTCGCTTGCGGCCCGCATCCTGGCCGCATTCCCCGACTGTCTGACCGAAGACCAGCGGGTGCCGGACAACCTGGCCGAACTCGGCCGGCTGACCCAGCTGCCCGACACCACGATCATCAAGCTGCCCAACATCAGTGCCTCGGTGCCGCAGCTGGTCTCCGCCATCAAGGAACTGCAGGGCAAGGGCTACAAGCTGCCCGACTACCCCGAGGACCCCAAGACCGACTCTGAGCGCGACATTCACGACCGCTACGCGAAGTGCCTGGGCAGTGCGGTGAACCCGGTACTGCGGGAAGGCAACTCGGACCGTCGTGCGCCCAAGGCGGTCAAGGAGTACGCGCGCAAGCACCCGCACAGCATGGGCGAGTGGTCACAGGCCTCGCGTACCCACGTAGCGACGATGCGCCACGGCGACTTCTACCACGGTGAGAAGTCGATGACTCTGGACCGCGACCGCGACGTCAAGATGCAGCTGACGACCAACGGCGGCAAGACGATCGTGCTCAAGGAGAAGGTGTCGCTGCTCGACGGCACGGTCATCGACTCGATGTTCATGAGCGTCAAGGCGCTGCGCGAGTTCTACGAGGAGCAGATGGAGGACGCCCGCAAGACCGGCGTGATGTTCTCCCTGCACGTCAAGGCGACCATGATGAAGGTCAGCCACCCGATCGTTTTCGGCCACGCCATCAAGGTGTTCTACAAGGACGCATTCGCCAAGCATCAGAAGCTCTTCGACGACTTGGGCGTCAACGTCAACAACGGTCTGGTCGACCTGTACAACAAGATCGAGACCCTGCCGGCCTCCCAGCGTGAGGAGGTCATCGAGGACATGCATGCCTGCCACGAGCACCGTCCCGAGCTGGCGATGGTCGATTCGGCCAACGGCATCACCAACTTCCACTCACCGTCGGATGTGATCGTGGACGCCTCGATGCCGGCGATGATCCGGGCCGGCGGCAAGATGTACGGCGCCGACGGGCGGCAGAAGGACACCAAGGCCGTCAACCCCGAATCGACGTTTGCCCGGATCTACCAGGAGCTGATCAACTTCTGCAAGACCCACGGCCAGTTCGACCCGGCCACCATGGGCACCGTCCCCAACGTCGGGCTGATGGCGCAGAAGGCCGAGGAGTACGGCAGCCACGACAAGACGTTCGAGGTTCCCGAGGCCGGCGTCGCCGACATCGTGGACCTGGCCACCGGCGAGGTGCTGCTGACCCAGAAGGTGGAGGCCGGCG
Source organism: Mycolicibacter virginiensis (assembly GCF_022374935.2). NCBI lineage: Bacteria > Bacillati > Actinomycetota > Actinomycetes > Mycobacteriales > Mycobacteriaceae > Mycobacterium > Mycobacterium virginiense. The sequence goes on along the minus strand of NZ_CP092430.2, from coordinate 3,720,814 downwards.
ACATCTGGCGGCTGTGCACGGTGACCGACGCCGCCATCCAGGACTGGGTGAAGCTGGCCGTCCAGCGGGCACGGGCGTCGGGCATGACCGTGGTGTTCTGGCTGGACACCGAGCGTCCGCACGAGGCGGAGCTGCGCAAGAAGGTCAAGGCCTACCTGAAGGACCATGACACTGACGGCCTGGAGATCCAGATCATGCCGCAGGTGTGGGCGATGCGGTACACCCTCGAGCGGCTGATTCGCGGACAGGACACCATCGCCGCCACCGGCAACATCCTGCGCGATTACCTCACCGACCTGTTCCCGATTCTGGAGCTGGGCACCAGCGCCAAGATGCTGTCGATCGTGCCGCTGATGGCCGGGGGCGGCATGTACGAGACGGGTGCGGGCGGTTCGGCCCCCAAGCACGTCAAGCAGCTGGTGGAGGAGAACCACCTGCGCTGGGACTCGCTCGGTGAGTTCCTGGCGCTGGGCGCCAGCTTCGACGACCTGGGCGCCAAGACCGGCAATGTCCACGCCAAGATCCTGGGCGAGACGCTGGACTCGGCGATCGGCAAGCTGCTGGACGCCAACCAGAGCCCGTCGCGCAAGACCGGTGAACTCGACAACCGCGGCAGCCAGTACTACCTGGCCAAGCACTGGGCGGACGAGCTTGCCGCGCAGACCGAGGACGCCGAGCTGGCCAAGCACTTCGCGGCGCTGGCGAACACGCTGGGCAAGAACGAGGACGTGATCGTCAACGAGCTGGCCGCGGTGCAGGGCAAGCCGGTGGACATCGGCGGCTACTACGCGCCCGACCACGACCTGACCTCGGCGGTCATGCGGCCCAGTGCGACGCTGAACGCCGCGATCGACGCCAAGGACTGAGGTCGGGCGGCTCCCTGCCGCCTCGGCCCCGCCGAGTGGGGATCTCCCGACGGACACGCCGACGGAGTCGTCGTGGATTTCCCACTCGGGGGTGCCGGCGACGCTCAACGTGCGACAATTCGCCGGTAAGGCGATGACGATGTAGGAATCCGGTGTTAATCCGGAGCGGTCCCGCCACTGTCATCGGGGGAGTGACCTCACCCGAGAGCCAGACACTCACGTCGTCGCAACCTCCGATTCGGGGCGGGTAACCCGAGAGAGCTGACGACCGTGACCGCGCCGATCTGGATCGCGTCTCCACCCGAAGTCCACTCGACATTGCTGTCGGCGGGCCCCGGGGCTGGTCCGCTGTTGGCGTCGGCTGCCGCATGGAACACGCTGAGCGCCGAATACAGTGCGGTCGCCGACGAGTTGACGGCACTGCTGGGGGCAGTGCAGGCCGGGGCGTGGCAGGGTCCCAGCGCCGAAGCGTATGTGGCGGCGAATCTGCCGTATCTGGCGTGGCTGATCCAGGCCGGGGTCGCCAGCGCCCTGACCGCCACCGCCCAGCAGGCCGCGGCCACCGCCTACAGCACCGCACTGGCCGCGATGCCGACGCTGGGTGAACTTGCGGCCAATCACGCCACCCACGCGGTGCTGGTGGCCACCAACTTCTTCGGTGTCAACACCATCCCGATCACGCTCAATGAGGCCGACTACGGCCGGATGTGGTTGCAGGCCGCCACCGTGATGGCTACCTATCAGGCCGTAGCGGGCACCGCGGTGGCGTCGAGCCCGCAGACGTCGGCGGCGCCACAGATCGCCAAAGCCCAGTCCGCGGACGCCAGCCAGCCGCAGCTTCCGCCGGATCGACAGAACGAGATCATGGAATGGCTGCAGAACAGCGGCTACACCGATTTCTACAACAAGGTGCTGCAGCCGATGATCGATGAGCTGGCGAGCAACCCGTTCCTCCAGTCGATGTTCGGCGGGTTCGACCCCTGGCTGAGCATCACCGGCAATCCGCTGAGCTTTCTGCACCCGTTCAACATCGCGTTCGCGCTCGGCTACCCGATGGACTTCGGCTCGTTCGCGGCCTATCTGTCGCAGACGTTCGCGTTCATCGCCGCGGATCTGGCCGCGGCCTTCGCCTCCGGTAATCCGGCCACCATCGCCGCGACGCTGATGTTCACCGCCGTACAGGCGATCGGCACCATCATCACCGACGTGATCGCCCTGCTCAAGACGCTGCTGGAGCAGGCTCTGGTGCTGATTCCGGTTGTGCTGCCGATGCTGACCGCCGCATTGGCGCCACTGGCCGCGGCGCCGTTGGCCGGATTGGCGGGGTTGTCCGGCCTGGCTGCGCTGCATGCGGTTCCGGTTCCGGTGGTTCCGGTCATGCCCCCGCCGTTCGCCGGCCTGACGGTCGCTCCGACGCCGCCGGTTCCCGCTCCGGCCCCGGCCCTCGCTCCGGCGCCCGCTCTTGCACCGCCGCCGCCCGCAGCGCCGCCGGCGCCCCCTCCGCCGCCCGCACCACCGCTGTCCCCGGGGGACAGTCTGGCCGCGATGTATCTGGTCGCCGGCGCGAGCCAGCAGGCCCGTCGGGCCGCGGGCACCAGTGCTCGCCGACGCAAGGCCGCGGAGCCCGAGGCCGCCGCGGCGCCGGTGGACGCCGTGGTCGCCGAGGAGAAGGTCAAGTCCCGCCGGCGGCGGCGCGCAAAGGCCGACATGCTCGGCCGCGGGTACGAATACATGGACTTAGACGACGCCTCGGATGCCGTGCTGCCGAGTGGACTCACCGCCCTGGCGGCCGACGCCTTCGGCGGCGGTGCCACCACTCCGATGACGCCGGGCACCTGGATGCCGGAGTATCAGCGCGGTCTGCGGTAAGACTCCAGGTAAGACGGCAGCGCGATGGCCGGGTCGAGGTCGGCGGCCGGTTCCGGGCGTCCGGCGACCATCCGCAGCGGGACCACTCCCGCCCAGTGCGGCAGAGTGACGTCCTCGGGTTCGTCGTTGGGGCCGCCGTCGCGCACCGAGGCGGACACCTTCACCAGGTCGAGCGCCAGCACCGCAGTGGCCGCCAGTTCCCGGCGGTTGGGCGGCCGGGCGTCGGCGGCCCGGCCGGGTGCGACGTGATCGAGCAGTGCGTCCAGCCCGAGCCGCTTCTCGGCCTCGTCGTCGACCAGGCGGGCGGCGCCGATGACGACCACCGAGCGGTAGGCCATCGAATGATGCAGCGCCGAGCGGGCCAGCACCAGCCCGTCGACCAGGGTGGCGGTGACGCAGACCGGCAGACCGCCCGGGCCGGCGGCCAGCACCGGGCCGCTGCCGGTGGAGCCGTGCAGATACAGCGTCTCGTCGACCCGGGCGTGCGTGGTCGGCAGCACCACCGGATGGCCGTCGCGGGTGTATCCCAGGTGGCAGATCAGCGCCTCGTCCAGGATGCGGTGCACGGTGTCGCGGTCGTAGCGAGCCCGTTCCCGATACCGGGTGGGGGTGGTCTGGGGTGTCGGTGCGTAGGACACGGGGTTGCCTCCATTAATGTACTAGTGCAATATTGGAGATGTGCCAGTACAATACAGCATTACCGGCGGGGGAGCCGAGGCCATCGCGGCGAGCGTCGAGGAAGGCATCGCGCGCGGCGCGTTGGCACCCGGGGCCGCGCTGCCGCCGATACGCGGGCTGGCCCAGCAACTCGGGGTGAACCCGAACACCGTCGCCGCCGCCTACCGGCTGCTGCGCGACCGCGGCGCGGTCGAAAGCTCCGGTCGCCGTGGCACCCGGGTGCGAGATCGGCCGGCGACCACACCGCGCTCGCTGCGCGGGCTGGCCGTGCCGCCGGACGTGCGGGATCTGTCCACCGGAAACCCCAACCCGGCGCTGCTGCCCGCTATCGCCGCTGTGCCGGCGCACCCCGGGCCGGTGGTGCTCTACGGGCATCCGCCGATCGCGTCGGCACTGGCCGAGCATGCCGCGGCCGAGCTGGCCGCCGACGGTGTACCGGCCGACCACCTCGCGGTCACCTCCGGGGCCCTGGACGGAATCGAGCGGGTGCTCAGCGCCCACCTGCGTCCCGGTGACCGGGTGGCCGTCGAAGATCCGGGGTGGCCCAACCTGCTCGATCTGCTCGGCGCGCTGGGGCTGACACCGGAGCCGGTCGGAGTCGATGACGACGGCCCGCTGCCTGCCGACCTGGACCGCGCGCTGCAACGGGGGGTGCGTGCTGTGGTGGTGACCAGTCGCGCCCAAAATCCCACCGGCGCCGCGGTTTCCGCCGAACGAGCCGATGCCCTGCGGGCTCTGCTGGACGCAGCCGATGTGCTGGTCGTCGAAGACGACCACGGTGCGGCGATCGCCGGGGTGCCGCTGCATCCGCTGGCGGGCGTGACCCGGCACTGGGCGTTCGTTCGGTCGGCGGCGAAGGCGTATGGCCCGGACCTGCGGCTGGCGGTGCTGGCCGGTGACCAGCGCACCGTCGAACGGGTGCAGGGTCGCCAGCGGCTCGGGCCGGGCTGGGTCAGCCACCTGCTGCAGAACCTGGCGGTAGACCTGTGGCGCGACGACGCGGCGACGCGGCGGGTGGCCGAGGCCGAAGCCGCCTACCGCGCGGCCCGCCTCGGGCTGTGCGCGGCGCTGGCCGACCGGGGCGTGATCGCGCACGGCCGGTCCGGGCTCAACGTATGGATCCCGGTGCCCGACGAGGCGGTGGCGATGACGGCGTTGTTCGCCGCAGGCTGGGCTGCGGCGCCGGGGGCGCGGTTCCGGATCCGGGGCACTGCGGGCCTGCGGATCACCATCGCCGAGTTGGCTCCCACCGACGTCGACGCGCTGGCCGATGCGGTCGCCGCTGCGGTGCGCGGCTCAGGCCGGGCCAGCGTGTAGTCGCGCTTTCCGGGCGTCGCGCGCCGCAGCGTGCGATAATGCCCGGGTACGGCAACGATGGTGCAGGAAGCCGGTGTGAATCCGGCACGGTCCCGCCACTGTGATCGGGGAGCGACCCTCAACTGCCACGGCTCTGATGGAGCTGGAAGGCGAGGCGAGCGTTGATCCGAGAGTCAGGACACTCACATCGTCGCATCCTGCGACCCGGGGCGGTGTACCCCGAGAGAGCTGAAAAACCCTTATGTTGCGCCCTTTTCGGGTGGCATCCGGCGGTGTGCGATGACCGCACCCATCTGGATGGCCTCACCGCCAGAAGTCCATTCAACGTCACTGTCGGCCGGCCCGGGGGCTGGTCCGCTATTGTCATCGGCCGCCGCGTGGAGCGCGCTGAGCACTGAATACCACGCGGTCGCCGACGAATTGACGGCGGTGCTGGGTGCAGTGCAAGCCGGGGCGTGGCAGGGCCCGTCCGCTGAGGAGTTCGTGGCCGCTAATGCCCCGTATCTGGCCTGGCTACTGCGCGCCGGTGGCGATGCGACGGTGACGGCCGCGCAGCAGCAGACCGCGGCGGCGGCCTACACCGCTGCGTTGGCGGCGATGCCGACCATGGCCGAGTTGGTCGCCAACCACGTCACCCACGCGGTGCTGGTGGGTACAAACTTCTTTGGTGTCAACACGATTCCGATCGCGTTGAACGAGGCCGACTATGCGCGGATGTGGGCGCAGGCGGCAGCCGTGATGACCACCTACCAGGCGGTGGCCGGCGCGGCGGTAGCGACCGCGGCGACAGCTCAGATCGAACCGGCGCCGGCCGTGCTCAAGACGCCCGGCAGCGCGGCCGACACCGCGCCGGAGCCACCGCAGTGGTTTCTGGACTTCGCCAAATGGCTCGAGAGCCTGGTCCCGCATCCGCCTTATCCCGACAGCGGTCAGTACCCGCTGTATGCCGAGCTGCAGGAGTTCTTCAACAAGATCGGCTTCACCGGTCTCGCGGACCCGCTCGCCGAATTCTTCGCCAGTCTGCAGAACGGTTCGTCGTTGCTGCCGCCGTGGGGCGTCCCCGGGTCGTGGCTGGGCTGGACGGGCAACCCGCTGAGCTTCTTCAACCCGGGAAACCTGGCCTACATCTTCTCGGTGCCGCTGGACCCGGGCTCCTACTTCGCGTTCACCAGCATCGTCATCATCGACGACCTGATCGCGATCATGTACACCGCGCTGTTCAATCCCCAGGGCCTTGGCCTGGTCGTGCCGTTGGCGATGGTCGAGATCGTCACCTCGACGATCGGCAACACCATCCAGGCGCTCAACTACCTGATCACCCAGACGGCGCTGCTGCCGGCGCTGTTGCCGGCGCTCGCCGCCACGACCGTGCTGGCGCCCGCCGGGGTGATCGGCGGTCTGGGCATCGGGGCTCTGGCGCATCATGCGGTGGCAGCAGCGGTGCCGCCGCCTGCCCCGCCGCCGCCCGGGCTGGCGATGGCTTCGCCGCCGGCACCGGCTCCCGCTCCGGCTCCTGCTCCGGCTCCCGCGCCCGCCCCTGCGAGCGCACCGGCCGCGGCTGCCCCGCCGCCGCCCGGCGCACCGCCGCCGACCCCGGCGGGGCCCCCGTCGGTCACGATGCCGGCCTACATGTACATGGTGGGGGGCCTCGACATGGGGGCTCGCCGGGGATCGGGCACCAGCACGCGGAAGAAGGCGGCGCCGAAACCGGACAGTGCAGATGTTCCCGAGGCCGCCGCGGCGGAAGAGGCTGCGCCGCAGCGACGTCGGCGCCGGGCCAAGGCTGGGATGCGCGGTCGCGGCTACGAGTACATGGACTTGGAGCCGGACCCGATGCCGGAATTTGCCGGGGCACTCGCCTCGAGTAGAGGTACCGGCTCGCAGGGCTTCACCGGTGGCACTCACCGGGTGGCCAGCGCACGGCCGAGCGGACTGACCGCCCTGGCCGACGACGGGTTCGGCGGTGGGGCGATCAGCCCGATGATGCCCAACACCTGGCCGGCCGAACCGGACTAGCCGGACCGGGCGCGTTGAAACTGCGTCCAGGGCTGTTCCCAGCCTCCGCGCACAGCCCTGGACGCAGAATCAACGTCTCCTGCCTAACCGCGGGGCTAACCGCCGGGTTTGTTGGGGCGGTCCAGCTTCGGCTCTCCTTCGTCGAGTCTCGCTAACCGCCGGGTTTGTTGCGGCGGTCCAGCTTCGGCTCTCCTTCGTCGAGTCTCGCTAACCGCCGCAGCGGATCCGGTTTCCGCCGCGGTCCAACGGGTCGGGCCCCAGACCCAGGTACTTGTCGCGCAGCTTGTCCCACAACTCCAGCTGGCCCCACTCGGGCTCGTCGCGCATCTGCTGGTCGTTGGTCAGGAATGGGTTCGGCAGCATCACGGTCATCATCTGCTCGTCGCGCCCGTTGAACAGGCGCACACCCCACGACTGCGGGTTGCCGTCCTTGCCGATTCGGCGGTACAGCTCGGCCCGGCTACAGCGCCGGATGCGGCCCAGCTCCGAGCCGCTGGCCCGATGCTTGCCGATGCAGAGGTGAAAGTGCCAGCGGCCGAAGTCGATGGTGGCGTAGCCGTCGAGCATGCCGATCTTGCGCGGCGCGTTGGGGGCGGCCACCTCCCAGGCCGCGCCTTCCATGATGATGCCGAACCAGATCTCGTTCCAGTACTCGTCGAAGCACAGGTGCAGCAGATCCAGCAGGCTCTGCTGATCGGTCGGCAGCGGCCAGCGTTGTTCGCGACCGCGGTCTTCGGTGTCGACGATGGGAGGATCGGCGACGACGGTGCCGGTGTTCTCGGTCATGGGAATCCTTCTTTCATCGGTCCAGACAAGGTTTGTGGGTCAGTGCGCAGTCGCCGCACAGGCCGCCGCCCGGCGTGCGATAGAACAGGCAGCAGCTGGTCCGGCGATAATCCGTGCTGGAGGCGTCGAAACACACTGTGCCGTTGAGATATTCGCCTTCGCAGATGTTTCGTGCGAGTTCCCAGCTCGGTTCGTCCGCGAGACTTCCACCGTGATGCCAGCACAGGGCGCGGGCGGCGCCCAGAGCTGCGGAGGCGGCATTGCCGTCCAGCAGTCGCTGCGAGATCGGACCGAGCCGACGCACCGCGGCGGCCAACGGCGTCAGGTGTTCGGTCAGGACCATCTCGGCCAGCATCGGCTCCAGATCCGCATTGGCTGACGGTGTCTGCCAGGCCACCGGATTCGGCAGGTGAAGCCGGACGCTGCCGCCGCAGTCGGAGTACCAGAGTTGATCGGGGTCCAGATCGATCAGCAACCCGTGCTCGGCGAGCCCGCCGAGTCCGATCGACCACAGCCGCGCCGCATATCCGAGGTAGAAGGTGGATACCGCCACGCGTAGATCCGACGCCCCGATGCGATCCTGCACGCCGGCAACCGCGCCGGCCAGCAGGTCGGTGTCGGTGTAGAGCTGCGTCACCGGACGCCAGCCGGTGTCGTCAGCGGTCCCGGTCGAGACCGCGAAATAGGAGCTCACAGTGGATAACTCGGCCAGTGCCGCGAACGTCCGAGTCTGGGGCGCGCAGCGATGCGGGGTCGCGGGCAGGGTACGCAGTCGCTGCGGCAGGTCGCGCAGCGCAACGACGTGGTTGTCGCCGGCGGTACGCAGCGTGATGGCACCGGGATCGGTTGCTGTGAGCACGATTTCGGCAGAATCGCCGATACTCCAGCCCTCCCGCGACAGCACCCGCGTCAGTGCGGAGTGCAACGGCTCTTCAGCGTCGACGCGTGCGGTGCGTGCCGCGCCATCGCTGTCGGCGCGGGTACTGAGCTCGAACATGCCGCTGGCCGGGTCGAAACGCAGGGTGTCGTTGCCGAACATGTCCCCGATGCGCCCGGACAACATCAGCTCTTCGCCCACGGTGTCCATCAGGGTGCCCGCCGGATCCATCAGCCACACCCGATCTGCCACCCGCAGCGCCAATTCCAGATCGTGGGTGCTCAGCACCACCGCCAACTGCTGGTCGCGGGCGAGCTCACGCAGCAGGCCGAACAGTGCGGCTCGCGACGACACGTCCAGAAACGCGGTCGGCTCGTCGAGGATCAGCAGGCCCGGCTGCTGGGCCAGTGCCCGCGCGGTCAGAACCCGCTGGCTTTCGCCGTCGGACAGTTCGGCAGCCGGTCGCGACGCCAGATGCTGTGCGCCGGTCGCCGCCAGCGCCCAGTCGATGATCTCCTCGTCGACCGGGCGCAGGCGGGCACCCAGCCCCAGGTGGGGGATGCGGCCCAATCCGACGAGTTCGCGCGCCGACAACAAGCCCGGGTCGACGCGTTCGGTCAGCACCACCGCGACTCGGCGGGCCAGCTCGTCGCGGGGGAGAGCGGTCAGGTCGGCGCCGTCCAACAGGACACGTCCACCGAGCGCGGGCTGCAAACCCGCCAGGGTGCGGATCAGGGTGGACTTGCCGGCTCCGTTGGGCCCGATCAGCACGGTCAGTTCGCCGCGGCGAGCCTGAGCGGCCAGTCCGGTCGCCACTGTCGTCGACCGGCGCCGGCTGCGGTAGCCGATGGCCAGGCCGGCCAGCTCGACGGCCGGTGGCGTCATGACGGCAACCCCGATCCTCGCCGGGCCCGCAGCAGCACGGCGATCACCACCGGTGCCCCCACCAGCGCGGTGACCGCGTTGATCGGGATGACCAGATCGCTGCCGGGCACCTGACTGACAACGCCGCAGCCCAGCGCGGCGACCGCGCCCAGCAAGACCACCGCCGGGACCACCACCCGGTGATCGGAGGTACCCACCACGATGCGGGCCACGTGCGGCACCACCAGCCCGAGGAATGCGATCGGGCCGCAGAACGCGGTCGTCACGCCGGCCAGCAGTGACGCAGAGACGACCGTGACGATCCGGGCCCGGTGCACGTTGATGCCCATGGTCGCCGCGTAACTCTCGCCGAGCAGCAGGGCGTTGAGCGGCCGGATCGTCATCGCCGCGGTCAACAGCCCGACGGCCACCAGCGGCAGCAGCAACTCCAAATCGGCCCAACCGGTTCCGGCGAAGCTGCCCAGGCCCCACAACAGGTACTGCTGCACCCGCTGCGGATCGGAGTAGACCAGCGCCAAGCTCACCAGCGCGGTGCTGGCCGCGCCGATCATCACACCGATCAGCAGCAGCGTCGCCGCCGAGCGGGTCCATCGCGACAGCACCAGAACCAGCGTCAGCATGGCCGCCGCACCCAGCGCCGCTGCGATCACTTCCGCGGCGCGGCTGGCACCGGCCACCGCGGTGGTGAAACCGCCGCCGGCCGCCCCGCCGAGCAGCACCACCACCGCGACGCCCAGGCTCGCCCCGGAGCTCACGCCCAGAATGTAGGGATCGGCGAGGGTGTTGCGGAACAGGGTTTGCAGCTGCAGGCCGGCGACGCCCAGCGCGGACCCGGCGGCCAGCGCGGTCAGCACCCGCGGCAACCGCATGTTCCACACGATCACCTGCCAGCGCGGGTCGGAGGGTTCGGCGCCGAACAGCACCTGCACGGTGTCGAGCACCGGCACCCGCACCGGTCCGAGCACCAGCCCGAGCACGGCCAGCAGGACCACCGCGGCGCTCAGCGCGGTCAGCACCAGGGCGATACGCGGCTTCATCGCGGCACCCGCCGGTAGAACTCGAACGCGTGGTCGGTGGCGAGCTCGGGATGCAGGATCGCGACCAAGTCGCCGAGTAGCAGATCCGGTCGGGCCGTGCCGCGTTCCCAATAGAGGTTGCCGCCAAGGGATGTCATTGCCTTGGTCGCCGACCAGACGTGGCCGGTCCGCAGCGCGGTCAGCTCGCCATAGCGGCTGTCACGGGCCACCGCATCGCCCAGGGTGTGCCAGTCGTCGGTGATCAGCCAGACCGGCGCTGTACCGGCACGGGCGTACACCGACTCGAAGTTCAGTTGCCGGTTCTCGGCGCCGGTCTCCGACAGCCAGGGATAGGTGCCGCCGGCGTCGGCGACCAGACGTCCCGAGTAGCTCTCGCCGGTGGGCATCGACCAGCTGCCCGAGTACATGGTGCCGACCAAGACCTCGACGGGCTTGGTCGCGGCGGCTTGAGCCGCCAAGGCACGGTAACGGTCGCGGATGGACCGGTAGGCCTGCGCGGCTTGGCGTTCGGTCCCGGTCAGCGCGGCGAACACCTTGATCCACTCGGCGCGGCCCAGCGGGGTCGGTTCCAGCCATTCGGCGTCGGCCAGCACCGGGGTACCGGCTTCGCGCAGCTTCGGATAGCCGGGGTCGTCGATGCCCTCGGTGACCAGCAGGTCGGGGCCCGCACCGATCACGCGCTCGATATTGATCTGCCCGCCGGGCGCGTAGCCGACGATCTCACCGGTGTCGATGCGCGCACGGATCTGGGGGTCGGCGACGGCTGCCGGGCTCGCCACTCCGGTGACCACGCCCGCTTGGCCGAGTTCGGTGATCATCGCCAGATGCGTCGTCGAACCCGAGTAGAGGCTCTGCACCGGCACGGTGATCCGCTGGGCGTTCGCCAGCTCCCCGGTCAGCGTCGGCGCGGGCGCACCGCAGCGCACCAACACCCACGACATCGGCTTGCCGCCGAGGTAGGGCCGCTTGACCGTAAGAACCTGGTAGCTGCCGTGGTAGGTGATGGCGAAGTTGGTGGCCTCGGTCAGCGTCGACTTGTCCGGGAAGTAGTCGGCGGCCGGATCGAAGCCGGTGATGCAGCCGGAACGCGCTTGCAGTGTGCGGGAAGCGGGTTCGCCGGAGCAGCCGGCCAACGACAGCGCGGTGGCCAGCGCTACCAGGAGCGCAGCAACTACCCGCAACGCACGGGACATGAGCGTGAGTCAGCTTCCTCGGGGTACACCGCCCCGGTACGCAGGACGCGTTGACGTGAGTCTCCTGGCTCTCGGATCACTGCTCGCCTCGCCTTCCAACCCCACAAGTGGCGGGCCGTGGCTGATGAGGGTCGCTCCCCGATGACAGTGGCGGGACCGCGCCGGATTCGCACCGGCTTCCTCATTCGTCATCGCCTTACCGGCGACATTGTTGCATGCCGCGCTGCGTTAGGCTGGCCGCCGTCTCGTGGCGTCAGGAAGTCCGGTACTCAAATTCCGGCGCGGTTCCGCCACTGTGTTAGCCAGATACTGGCCGCGGGGCATCCGACTATGCGGGGCGCGAACCCCCGGGAGGAACCGATTATGCGGCGTATCGCCCTGCTCTCCACCTCTGACACCGACCTGCTGTCCGCGCGGGCCAGCGGCGCGGCATACCGGCTCGGGAACCCCGCACGCCACGACATCGAACCGCTGGTCAACGGCGCCGATGTCGTGGTGCTGCGCATCCTGGGGTCATCGGCCGAGATCGCCGAGGAACTGAAGCTGCTGCGCGCGACCGGCCTGCCGCTGGTGGTGCTCGGCGGGGAGCGCTCGCCCAACGCCGAGCTGATGGAGTGCTCCACGGTCCCGATCGGCCTGGCCGCCCAGGCGCACGCCTACCTCGCCGAGGGCGGGCCGGCCAACCTCGCCCAGCTGCACGCGTTCCTGTGCGACACGGTGCTGCTCACCGGTGAGGGTTTCGAGGAGCCGGCGGTGATCCCGGAATGGGGGTTCGCCCAGCGGGAAGGCGTCGAGGCTGCGAACCCGGTACGGATCGGGGTGCTGTACTACCGCGCCCACGAGGTCAGCGGCAACGCCGGATTCGCCCACGCTTTGGCCGATGCCATCGATGCCACCGGCAGGGCGGTCGGGGTGCCGATCTTCGCCGCCTCGCTGCGCAACGCCCCCAACGAGCTCTTCGCCGCGCTGGGTCAGCTCGATGCGCTGGTGGTCTGCATGCTGGCCGCCGGTGGGGCGATGAACGCCACCGCCGGGGTCAGTGCCGGTGACGACGACGGCGCGTGGGACATCGAACAGATCGCGGCGCTGGACATCCCGGTGTTCCAGGGACTGTGCCTGGCGTCCTCGCGCGCGGACTGGGAGGCCAACGACGACGGCGTGACCCCGTTGGATTCGGCCACCCAGATCGCCATCCCGGAATTCGACGGCCGGATCATCACCGTCCCGTTTTCCTTCAAGGAGATCGACGACGACGGGCTGCCGCACTACGCTGCCGATCCCGAGCGGTGCGCCCGGGTGGCCGGGGTCGCGGTGAATCACGCGGTGCTGCGCCGTATCCCGAACGCGCAGAAGAAGCTGGCGCTGGTGCTGTCGGCCTATCCCACCAAGCACTCCCGGGTGGGCAACGCCGTTGGTCTGGACACCCCGGTGTCGGCGGTGCGGTTGCTTCAGCGGCTGGCGGCGGAGGGCTACGACGTCGGAGACGGCTTCGGCGTGCTCGACGTCGCTGACGAGACGCAGGCAGGGGATCGCCTCATCCACACCCTGATCGAGGCCGGTGGTCAGGACGAGGACTGGCTGTCCGCTGCGCAGCTGGCCGGCGCCCAGGTGCGGGTCACCGCGCAGCAGTATGCGCAGTGGACCGCCGAGTTGCCCGACGACCTGCGCAATGCGATGACGACGGCGTGGGGTCCGGCGCCGGGCAAGTTGTTCGTCAACGACGCCGGCGAGATCGTTTTGGCCGCACTGCAATCCGGCAATGTCGTGCTGATGATCCAGCCGCCCCGAGGCTTCGGGGAGAATCCGGTGGCGATCTACCACGACCCGGAATTGCCGCCCAGCCACCACTACCTGGCCGCATACCGTTGGCTGGCACATGGTTTCGGCGCGCACGCGGTGATACACCTGGGCAAGCACGGATCGATGGAATGGCTGCCCGGTAAGACCGCGGCGTTGTCTTCCGCGTGCGCCACCGACGCGATGATCGCCGACCTGCCGTTGATCTATCCGTTCCTGGTGAACGACCCCGGCGAGGGCGCCCAGGCCAAGCGGCGGGCGCACGCCACGATCGTCGACCACCTGATCCCGCCGATGGCACGCGCGGAGTCCTACGGCGACATCGCGCGCCTCGAGCAACTGCTCGACGAGTACGGCAACATCGCGTCCATGGACCCGGCCAAGCTGCCGGCGATCCGCGGTGAGATCTGGAATCTGATGCGGGCCGCGGAGATGCACCGCGACCTGGGCCTGGAGGAGCGGCCCGAGGATGAGGAGTTCGACGACTTCCTGCTGCATGTCGACGGCTGGCTCTGTGAGATCAAGGACGCCCAGATCCGGGACGGCCTGCACGTGCTTGGCGGCGCTCCGACCGGACCGGAGCGGGTGAACCTGGTGCTGGCGATCCTGCGGGCTCCGCAGGTGTGGGGCGGGGTAGACCATGCGGTACCGGGCCTGCGGGCCGCGCTGGGGCTCAAGGAAGACGCCGCTGCGACGGTCGTCGACGAGATCGAGGGCCGCGCTCGCGCGTTGGTCGAAGCCATGGAGGCTGGCGGTTGGGAGACCGGCCTGGCTGACACGCTGCATCCTGACCCCGAGGTATGTCGGGTGTTGAGATTCGCTGCCACCGAGGTGGTTCCGCGGCTGGCCGGCACGTCGGCCGAGTTGGACGCGGTGCTGCACGCGCTGTCCGGCGGGTTCGTACGGCCGGGGCCGTCGGGGTCGCCGTTGCGTGGCCTGGTCAACGTGTTGCCCACCGGACGCAACTTCTACACCGTCGACCCCCGCGCGGTGCCGTCCCGGCTGGCGTGGCAGACCGGGCAGGCGATGGCCGACTCGTTGGTGCGGCGCTACCTCGATGACACCGGCGGCTACCCGGAATCGGTCGGGCTGTCGGTGTGGGGCACCTCGGCGATGCGCACCTCCGGCGACGACATTGCCGAAGTGCTGGCCCTGCTCGGCGTGCGACCCGAGTGGGACGAGGCGTCGCGGCGGGTGTCCGGGCTGGCGGTCATCTCACCCGAGGAGCTCGGCCGGCCCAGAATCGACGTGACGGTGCGCATCTCGGGGTTCTTCCGGGACGCCTTCCCGCACGTGGTGTCGATGCTCGACGATGCCGTGCAGATGGTCGCCACCCTCGACGAGCCCGACGACACGAACTTCGTGGCGGCGCATGCTCGCGCCGACTTGATCGAACACGGCGATCTGCGCCGCGCCACCACCCGGATCTTCGGTTCGGCGCCCGGGTCGTACGGGGCGGGAATCCTGCAGGTCATCGAATCCGGGACGTGGCGTGACGACAAGGACCTGGCGGAGGTCTACACCACCTGGGGTGGGTTCGCCTACGGTCGCGGGCTCGGTGGCGCGCCGGCGGCCGACGACATGCGCACCAACTACCGCCGGATCAAGGTGGCCGCCAAGAACATCGACACCCGCGAGCATGACATCGCCGACTCCGATGACTACTTCGTCTATCACGGCGGCATGATCGCGACCGTGCGGGCGCTGACTGGCGCCGACCCGAAAGCCTATGTGGGCGACTCAACCTCGCCGGACGCCATCCGCACCCGCACGCTGGCCGAAGAGACCGCCCGGGTGTTCCGCGCGCGGGTGGTCAATCCGCGCTGGATCTCCGCGATGCGCCGCCACGGTTACAAGGGTGCATTCGAATTGGCCGCCACCGTCGACTACCTGTTCGGGTTCGACGCCACCGCCGGCGTGGTGCACGACTGGATGTACGAAAAGCTCGCGGCCGAGTATGTCTTGGACCCGCAGACCCGCGAGTTCCTCGACAAGTCCAACCCGTGGGCGCTCCACGGCATTGTGGAACGGTTGACCGAGGCCGCCGACCGCGGCCTGTGGGAGCACCCCGACCCCGAGACCATGGCGGCGTTGCGGCAGGCTTACCTGGACGTAGAAGGCGACCTGGAGGATCGGTGAAAGTCTGGATTCTCGGAATCGGCATGGGACCTGCGCACGTCACCGCCGAGGTCGCCAGCGCACTGCGGTCAGCCGACTACGTAGTGGCATCCGAGAAGTCCTCCGACGACGGTCTTTTGGCATTGCGGCGCACCATCGTCGACACCTACGCCCCCTCGATCCCTATCGTCGCGGTTGCCGACCCGGCCCGCGACCGCTCCCCGGGGCTGACCGAGCCCGGCTATGCCCACGCCGTGGCGGACTGGCACGCGGCCCGGGCGCAGCGCTACGCCGACGTGCTGCGGTCCCGCGGCGGCACCGCCGCCTTCCTGGTCTGGGGCGACCCGGCACTGTACGACTCGACAATCCGCATCGTCGAGCGGGTGAAAGCCCTTGGGGTCGAGCTGGATTACGACGTGCTGCCTGGGATAAGCGCCCCGCAACTGCTGGCAGCCCGGCATCGGATCGTGCTGCATGAAGTGGGCAGTCCGGTGCACATCACCACCGGCCGGCGGCTGGCGGAGGCGGTCGCCGCGGGTCAGGACAACATCGTGGCGATGCTCAACCCGGACCGGCTCGATCTTTCTGCGGTGGCCGATTGGACGATCTGGTGGGGCGCCAACCTCGGTGCGTCGGGGGAGCGGCTGGTCACCGGACGGGTTTGTGACGTCGTCGAGGAGATCACGGCCGCCCGCGATGCGGCCCGTGCCGAGGCGGGTTGGGTGATGGATGTGTTCCTGGTGCGGCGAACCTGATGGCGGGCATCCTGATCGCCGGAACCACCAGCGACGCCGGCAAGACGGTGGTGGCCACCGGTGTGTGCCGGGCGCTGGCGCGCCGCGGTGTGCGGGTGGCGCCGTACAAGGCGCAGAACATGTCGAACAACTCCATGGTGTGCGTCGGTGCCGGCGGCGTGACGACTGAAATCGGTCGGGCGCAATGGATTCAGGCCTGCGCTGCGCGCGTTGACCCGGAGCCGGCGATGAATCCGGTTCTGCTCAAGCCCGGCAGTGACCAGCAGAGTCATGTGGTGCTCATGGGCCGGCCGTGGGGGGCGCTGTCGTCGTCGAACTGGATGCACGGCCGCGCGGAGTTGGCTGCGGCCGCGCACCGTGCTTACGACGATCTCGCCGGGCGCTATGACGTGATCGTCGCCGAGGGGGCCGGCAGCCCGACCGAGATCAATTTGCGCGCCGGCGATTACGTGAACATGGGCCTGGCGCGCCACGCCGGCCTGCCGGTGGTGGTCGTCGGTGACGTCGACCGCGGCGGGGTGTTCGCGGCGTTCTTCGGCACCGTCGCGCTGCTGTCGGAAGAGGACCAGGCATTGGTGGCGGGGTTCATCGTGAACAAGTTCCGCGGGCAGCTGCGGTTGCTGGAGCCCGGGCTGGCCGACCTGGAGCGCCTCACCGGTCGTCGGGTGTTCGGCACCCTGCCGTGGCATCCGGAGCTGTGGCTGGACTCCGAGGACGCGCTGGATCTGGACGGCCGGCGCTCGGGGCGCACCGGGGCACGCCGGGTCGCGGTAATTCGGTTCCCGCGGATCAGCAACTTCACCGACCTGGACGCCCTCGGCTTGGAACCCGATCTGGACGTGGTGTTCGCCGCCGACCCGCGTGGGGTGTCCGACGCGGATCTGGTGGTGCTGCCCGGAACCCGGGCAACCATCAGCGACCTGGCCTGGCTGCGTTCACGCGGGATCGATGCTGCGATCGCCTCCCACGCCGCCGCCGGCAAGCCCGTACTAGGGATCTGCGGGGGATTCCAGATGCTGGGCCAGTTGATCCGCGATCCCGAGGGAATCGAGGGAGCGCCCGGCGAGGTGCCCGGGCTGGGCCTATTGGATGTCGAAACATGTTTCGCGGCAGAGAAAATACTGCGGCTGTCCGATGGCGGCTACGAGATCCACCATGGCCGGATCAGCCGCGGAGACGTCGCCGATGCGTTTCCCGGCGGTGTCCGCGCCGGCCAGGTTTTCGGCACCATGCGGCACGGGTGCTTGGAGGTCGACGCGTTGCGTGCGGCGTTCCTGGCCGACACCCTCGGGCTGGCGCCGTCGCAGGTGTCGTTTCCGGCCGCCCGGGAGCGTCGGCTCGACCTGCTCGGGGATCTGATCGAAGAGCACCTGGACGTCGACGCCCTGCTGGAGCTGGCGGGCGGCGGGCCCCCGTCTGAGTTGCCGTTTCTGCCACCGGGGGCACCGTGACGCGCGTGCTGCTGCTCGGCGGCACCGCCGAAGCCCGCGCCCTTGCCGATCGGCTGGTCGCTGCGGGAATCGAAGTCACGACGTCGCTGGCCGGCCGCGTGGCCGATCCACGGTTGCCGGTCGGGGCGGTGCGGATCGGCGGATTCGGCGGAATCGACGGTTTGCGAACGGCATTGTCCGACTACGACGTGGTCGTGGACGCCACCCATCCGTTCGCGACGACGATGGCGGCCAATGCGGCCGCCGCCTGTGCCGCGGCCGGCCGGCCGCTGCTGCGGCTGGAGCGGCCCGGCTGGTCGCAGCGGGCCGGGCAGGCGTGGCATTGGGCCGACTCACACGAGCAGGCCGCACAGATCGCGGCCCGGTTGGGGCGGCGGCCGGTGCTGACCATCGGGCGTCAGCAGTTGGCGTCCTACCTGCCGGCGCTGGCCGACGCTGCGGTGCTGGCGCGCGTGGTCGAGCCGCCGTCGATCAGCCTGCCGCCCAGCTGGTCGGTGATCAGGGATCGCGGACCCTACGCGCTGCCCGGAGAACTCGCGCTGTTGCGCGAGCATCGCGCCGACATCATCGTCACGAAAGACTCCGGTGGGGAATACACCTGGCCCAAGATGCTGGCCGCCGAGGAACTCGGCCTGCCGGTGGTCGTCGTGCGCCGCCCGGCCCGGCCGGCGGGCGTGACCACGGTGAACGAGGTCGAGCGCGCGTTGGCCTGGGTGCTAACCGGCGAATGAGGCGAGCTGCAGAGCGGCACCTGCGGTCAGCAGTGCACCGACCTTGACCACTTCCAGTCCCGCGTAGGCGTAGTGGGCGCGGGAGCGCTCGATGATCCCGCCGGGCGGGGCGGTCTGTGCCGCCAGCACCGCATCCGAGCGGCGGCGCAGCCGGGGCCGGACCACAAGTATCTGCACGCTCAGCACTGCCACCGCAGCGCAGACCCCGACCAGCGAGATCCGTCCCGGGGCGCTGGTGGCCACCGCTAACACCACCACCGTCGCCAGCACGATCTCCACCGCGTTGAGCGCCCGGAACACCAATCTGC
This sequence comes from Mycolicibacter virginiensis, assembly GCF_022374935.2. Taxonomy (NCBI): domain Bacteria; kingdom Bacillati; phylum Actinomycetota; class Actinomycetes; order Mycobacteriales; family Mycobacteriaceae; genus Mycobacterium; species Mycobacterium virginiense. The sequence continues at coordinate 3,702,130 of NZ_CP092430.2, read as the reverse complement.
CGATACCCAAGCCCAGTGGGATGGTGATTCCCGGCGCGCGGAACTTCAGGGGTGCTTCGAGGAATGAGATCGCCAACACCATGCCCAACCAGGCAAAGACGACTGCCGCTGCGAGAGCGCTCATCCCGTCACCTCCTCCAGATATCTGTGTCTGTCAGTTGCAGGTAACGTATCTGTGTCATTCGGTAACAGACAAGAGTCTTTAGGCGGTAATTCAGGCCACACATCGTCGGGCACACTGACAGGCGTGATTGTGGAACATGGAGTACTGCCCATCCGGCCCGGCAGCGAAGCCGACTTCGAAGCAGCGTTCGCCAAGGCGCGGCCGTTGATCGCCGCCCAGCCCGGATTCCTGGGGATTTCGATGTCCCGGTCGGTCGAATCGCCGAACCTCTACTTGTTATTGGTGCAGTGGGAGAACATTGAGGCGCACACCGAGGGATTTCGGAAGTCGCCGGAATTCGAGCAGTGGCGCGCATTGCTGCACGGCTTCTACGACTCACCACCGGTGATCGAGCACTTCGTCGGCATCGACTAAGGAGATGGCCGCCCGTGGACGCACAGCGCACCCTGGAGTTCAACGCCCGTAATATCGCGGAGTTCCGTAGCAGCGGTGGGAAATTGGGCGGACGGTTCGAAGGGGCCCCGGTCCTGTTACTGACTACCACTGGGGCCAAATCCGGACAGCAGCGCACCAGCCCGATGATGTACCTCCCCGAGGGCGACCGGATCATCGTTTTCGCCTCCAACGAGGGCAAGGACAACCATCCGAGCTGGTACTACAACCTGCGAGCGAACCCCTCGGCGACTGTCGAACTCGGCACCGACACCTTTGCGGTCACCGCCACCGAGATCACCGGTGCCGAACATGATCGGCTCTACGGGATCCAGGCCGAGCGCTACCCGGGCTTCGCCACCTACCGCGAACGCACCCAGCGGGTCATCCCGGTGGTGGAGCTGATCAGAACCGACGCCTGACGCCTGCTAGGCGGCTTCGTCGCCGGGTGGGTCTGGGTCGCCTTTGAGGAGTTCGTCGGGGTGGTGGGCGTGGTTGATTTGGGGTGGTCCGGTTCCGTCGGTCCAGGCGAGGCGTCCGGTGGTGGTGGGGATGGTTTGTTGGTGGCCGTCGGTGGTGTCGGTGTGGTCGCAGCCGCAGGCGAAGAACAGTTCGTCGGCGTTGGTGTGGCCGCCGTGTGCCCAGGGTTGGGAGTGGTGCACTTCGCAGTGGTAGCCCGGTTCCAGGCAGTTTGGTCGGGTGCAGCCGCGGTCGCGGGCGTGGCAGATGAGGCGTTGATCGGCGGTGGCGATGCGTTTTTGTCGGCCGAGGTAGAGCGGGCGTTTGGTGTGGTCGTCGAAGACGGCCAGGTAGTGAATCGCTTGGGCGGCCATGGTGATCAGGTCGCGCATCGGTAGTCGGGATCCGCCGCCGGTCAGTGCCGGCGGTGGCATGGCGATGGTGGGGTCGGCGGCGGCGTGGGCGGCTTGGTTGAGTTCGGCGAGGGTGGTGGTGACGATGACGGTGACGGGGTGGCCGCGGTGGGTGCCGAGTTTGCCCGAGCCGATGGCGGTGGATAGGGCTAGGCGCAGGGCGTCGTGGCAGCGCTGCGCGGCGGTGCGGTCATCACCGGCGGCGGGGTCGCTGGGATCGGGCTGGTGGCGTCCGGGGCGTACCGCGGCGGCGATGGCTTCGAAGTAGGCGCGGGTTTGGGGGTCGAGGAGTCCGGTGAGTTTGGACATGCCGTCGGGGCCTTGGCGGCCCAGTGTCAGGCTGCGGCGGCGTGCGCGGTCGTGGTCGCTGAATAGGCCGTCGGGGTTGAGGTGATCGGCGATGCGTTGCCCGATTTTGGTGAGCACCCCGGCGTCGACTGCGGTGGCGTGGGAGACCAGGGCGGCCTCAGCCGCACTGATCTGGGGTGGGGCTACTGAGGTGGGTAGGACGTCGACGGCTTGGCAGATCGCGCGGATGTGGTCTTCCCCAATAGAGCCGGCGGCCACTGCGCTGGCTAGGGCCGGGAGTTCAGGAGGCAAAACGGCTCCGGTCAGGGAGCGTCGGGGTCGGATGCGGGCGGCCAGGCGGCAGCGGCGGGTGATCTCGCGGGGGGTGATCCGCAGCCGTTTCCATAGGGCGGTCCGTGCTGCGGGGGGGTGTCAGATGGTCTGTGTAGGTCCGGGAAGCGGAAGGATCTCAGGACGTGACGACAGACAGGGATGTGGACTCGCAGTTGGTTGAGGTTGGCTCCACGGTGGAGATGGCCGAGGCGCTTCGGGCCTCGGGCACGGTGGATGAGCTGCTGGCTCAGATCGATACCGGACAGGTTGCGCTGACCGGTGAGGGCGGCTTGTTGCCCGGCTTGATCAAGCTCGCCTTGGAGCGGGGGCTGGCGGCCGAGCTGACTGATCACCTGGGCTATGAGAAGGGTGATCCGGTCGGCCGGGAGCTGCCCAATGCCCGTAACGGCGCGTCACCCAAGACGGTGCTAACTGAGGCGGGCCCGGTGCCTTTGGATGTGCCTCGGGACCGGGACGGTTCGTTCACCCCGCGGCTGGTGCCCAAGGGCCAACGCCGCATCGGGGGCCTCGATGACATGATCATCTCCCTGTATGCCGGTGGAATGACATTGCGAGACATCCAATTTCACCTGGCCTCCACGATCGGCACCGAGGTCTCCCATGAGACGATCTCCAAGATCGTCGACGAGATCTCCGATGAGGTTTTGAGCTGGCAGCGCCGGCCGCTGGAGTCGCTGTACCCGGTGATCTACCTCGACGCGATGATCGTGAAGGTCAAAGACGGCGGCCATACCCGCAACAAGGCCGCTCACATCGCCGTAGGCGTCGATATGGCCGGGATCAAGCATGTTCTGGGCATCTGGGTCCAGAACAACGAAGGAGCGGCGTTCTGGGCGTCGGTGTGTGCTGACCTGGCTAACCGCGGGATCAAGGACGTGCTGATCGTGTGCTGCGACGGGTTGACCGGGTTCCCCGAGGCGATCGCGGCCACCTGGTCACAGGCCACCGTGCAGACGTGTGTGGTGCACTTAATCCGCAACGCGCTGCGATTCGTGTCCTACAGCGACCGCAAGGCCGTAGCCAACGCCCTCAAACCCGTGTACACCGCGGTCGACGCCGACGCTGCCCGCGCCGAGCTTGATGCCTTCGGGGCATCGGAATTGGGCTCCAAGAACCCGACGGTGACCAGGGTCTTCGATCGGGCCTGGGAGCAGTTCATTCCGTTCCTGGCATTCCCACCTGAGCTGCGGCGGGTGATCTACACGACGAACTCGATCGAGTCGCTGAACTACCAGATGCGCAAAGTCATCAAGACTCGCGGCCAGTTCCCCAACGACGCCGCCGTGGTGAAGTTGCTCTGGTTGGCGATCTGCAACATCGAGGACAAACGGGCCGCTGATCGGGCCAAGGAACGCGGCCAGAAACGTTGCCGAACAGCCCCCGGACGGCTCGTGGAAGGACAGGTGGTCACCAACTGGAAGAAGGCCCTCGAACAGCTCACGCTGGTCTACCCAGATCGCATCGATCCGTATCTGTAAGCACCACAACCGAACTATTCAGGCAGACGACTTACACAGAAAACTTGACACGCTCTGCTGCGGCGATCGAACCGCAGCCATCGGGCGGGTCGGCGAGTTCGCCGAAGATCCGATACATCAATCCGCGATTGATGCGTTCTTGGGTCTCCAAGCGGTCGGCGATATCGATGCGAAAGTCGTTGCCCACCAGATCCGTCGGGGTCGCCCGCAACACCGCCTGGGCGGCGTCAATGGCATCGAGTGCAGCGCAGACCTGCTCCCGCGCCGCCACCGCACCCAACACCGTTGCCATACCCCGACGCTAAAAACCACCCCCGACAACAACACCGGAAGACAGCCCGGGAAAGGCCACCCTGTGGATCAACCCGAAACTGTGGATAAATCCCGTAGCATCGCGACCCATGGTTCGCCATGCGTACGCCCACGACGCGGTCGTGGTGATGGAGCCCGGCGGTAGTCCGAACGCGCCCGGCGGAGCCATCGCCCAAGCGCTGTGCGGCAGTTGGGATCACCCGCCGCCGTGCCCCCTAGCGCCGCACCACGTCGCCCACCGTGTTGTCGGCGACGAACTGGTATTGCGGGTGCTGTTCGCCGCGGAAGCCGCCGACGAGCCACGCGTGCGAAACCTGATCGGTGAAGCGCTCGCTGCCGGCGAGCTCACCGGCCCCGACGGGTTGGTCAGCATCTGGCGGCTGAAATCGACGAATGCCAGCGATATCCAGCAGAGTGAGAAGATCCACGCAGCGGACCTGACGCACGCCTGACGGCCTCAGTCCCGGATATGCGCCAGCCGCGACGGCCGCTCCATATACGTCGCGTCAGGCACAGCGAAGCCGAATTGCTCGTACAAGCCGTGTGCGTCAGCGGTGTGCAACGTCCACCGGAAATCCCGACCGGGGCCTTCGTCGATCATCTTCCGCAGCAGGCCTTTGCCGATCTCGCGGCCCCGTTGATCGCGCGCGACATAGACGTCCGCGAGGTAGGCGAAGGCCGCACCGTCGGACACGGCGCGGCAGAAACCGATCATCGCGCCGTCGTCGGCCCGGTAGGCGCCCACCATGCGCCACGCGCTGTCCAGCTGACGGTCGAACATGGCGCGGGTGCGGTACTTCGCCCAGTAGGTGTGCTCGACCAGCTCGTTCCAGAGCCAATCTCGATCGACGCGCGCAGCATCGGTTGAGAACTCAACACCGTCGAGGGTCGCCACCGCTACCTCCTCATCAGCCTCGGGTCAGACACCACGCCACCGCGGTGAGCAGGGCGCCCACGCCCACCCGCCGGGCCAGCCGCGTCGTCCGCGGAATGTCGGATGGCGCAGGCGCCCGACCGTAGCCCATCCGGGCGCGATCCTCGCGCCGATTTCCGTAGTAGGTGTTGACCCCGCCGAGTTGCAGCCCCAGCGCCCCGGCGAAGGCGGCCTCGACCACCCCGGCGTTGGGGCTGGGGTGCTGTCGGGCGTCGCGGTGCCATGCCCGCAGCGCTCCGGCGGGATCAGGGCCCAGGGCAGCTGCCAGGACACCGCTCAACCGGGAAGCCGGCAATCCCAGCAGGTCATCCAATCGTGCTGCCGCCCAGCCGAACCGGTCGTAGCGGGCGTTGCGGTGCCCGATCATGGCATCCAGTGTGTTGGCGGCGCGGTGTGCGACCAGGCCCGGAATGCCCGCCACCGCACCCCACACCAGCGATGCCACCACCGCGTCGGAGGTGTTCTCCGCCACGGATTCGACGACGGCACGCGCGACCTCGTCTGGACCCAACGCGGTCGTATCACGACCGACCAGGTTGCGCACCCGGGTCCGGGCGGACTCCAGGTCGCCGGCGGCCAGGAAGGCGTGCACGGTCTCGGCTTCGCGTTCCAGTGACCGGCCGCCGAGCACCGCCCAGGTGACGGCCGCAGTCAGTGCCGTGCGGGCCAACGGATTGCGGGCTGAACGCTCACCCGCGTAGGCCAGCCCGATGACGCTCCCGACCAAGACCAAGATGTGGGCGACCCCGCTTGCCCGATCATCGCGGTAAAGCCGCCGCTCCAACGCCAGCGCGCACGTCCCGAATCCGGCGACCGGATGCAGCCGCCGTGGATCGCCCCAGGCGCGGTCGGCGGCGTAGCCGAGCGCCAGCCCGAGTGTCCGGGAAGCAATCACCGCCGAATCCGGTCGAGTGCGGCCAGCAGCTGGTCGGTCAGGTCCGGGGGCCGTACCGCTATCCGCACCCAGCTGTCATCCAGGCCGGGAAAAGTATCGGCGCGTCGCACGGCAATTCCGCGCTCGCGCAACGCCGTATGCACCCCACGGCCGACCTGGGCAAGAACGAACGGGGCCAAGCCCGCGACGAACCGCACCTCGCGCGCGGCGAGCCCCTCATCCAGGTGCGCCCGCCACGACGTCAATTGCCGAGCCCGCAGCTCACTTTCGCACAACGCTCGCTCATCCGAGCAGGCCAGCATGGCGGCCAACGCCGATGCGGACACTGACCAGGGGATCTGCAGTCGTGCGGCCTCGGCGAGCAGCGCGGGATCGCCGAGCAGGTATCCCGCGCGTACCCCGGGTATCGACCAGTGCTTGGTCAGGCTGCGGCTCACCAACAGCCCCGAATGACGCTCTCCGGACAGGGTTTCCGGCTCACCGGGAATGGCATCGAGGAACGCCTCGTCGATCAGCACCACCCGGCCCGGACGCAACAACTGACGCAGCGTCTGCGCCGGATGCAACACCCCGGTGGGATTGGTCGGATTACCGACGACGACGAGGTCGGCGTCCTCGGGCACCGCATCCGGGTGCAGCGCGAAGCCGTCGTCGGCCGTGCACAGCACTGTACCGACGCTGTGGCCCGCGGCGGTCAATGCGGCATGCGGGCCGGTGTACTGCGGATGCACCACCACCGGGGAGCGCCACGGCCGCATGCGAGCCACCAGGTCGAAGGCCTCCGACGCGCCCGCTGTGGGCAGTACCTCCGTAGCGGTGCGACCGTGCCGGGCGGCCAACGCGGCGCGGGCCGCCGACGCCTCGGGGTAGGCCACGGCGTCGTCGAGGGAGGCATGCAGGGCGCGCTCGAGCCAGTCCGGTCGTGGCCCGGCGTAGACGTTGACCGCGAAATCGAGCAGCCCGGGTGCGGCCTCGACATCGCCGTGATGGTGCAGATCCGGGCCGCTGAAACCGTGTACCGCGTTCGCGAACCGCTGCGCCAACCCGGGATGTCCGGCCCAATGGGTGTGCAGGTAGGACGCATGCAGGCTCGTCGAGCCAAAACCGTCCGGGCCGTCGGGAAGCTGCCAGGCCGCGCTCACAGCGTGATCGAAAACGACCTGGGTGCGGTGGAATTCGTGTCCGTTGGCCCGATCTCCCGCCCGCGCCAGCAGGTTGTCGGCCGCCGCCGTGGCTTCCCGATAGCCCAACGTCAGGCGCGGGGTCATCGCCGCATCACCCGGCAGCGCGCCGACCCCGGCGTCATCACCCACCCGACGGCACAGATACGCCAGCCCGCCGCACTCCGCGACGGTCGGCACGCCCGCCGCGATCGCCGCCCGCAGCGCACCCAGCAGGGCGGTGTTGGCGCCCAACGGTTCTGCGTAGACCTCCGGAAACCCGCCGCCCAGATAGATCCCGGCGGTGCCGGTCGGCAGACATCTGTCGGTGAGGGGGTCGAAGCTGACCACCTCGCAACCGGCGGCGCGCAGCAGCTCGAAGGTCTCGGTGTAGCCGAAGGTGAAGGCGCGTCCGGCGGCGACCGCCACCACCGGCCGGCGCCCCGAGGCGGCACGGACCTCGGCGGCCGGCTCCCAGGCGTTGCCGGTCAATTCCGGAGCCTGGCGGGCCACCGCCAGTAGCGTGTCCACGTCCACGTGCTGCTCCATCAGCTCGGCAAGTCGAGCGGTCATGGCGGCCGATTCGTCGCGCTCGGCCGCCGGCACCAGCCCGAGATGCCGCGACGGCGTCTGCACGCCCGCGTCGCGGGGCAACACCCCGAGCACCGGAATACCGCTGGGGCGCAACGCGGCAACGACTTCATCGGCGTGCCGCGCGCTGCCGGCCTTGTTGAGCACCACCCCGGCGATGCGCACCGCCGGATCGAAACCGGCCAGGCCCGCTACGACCGCGGCATGTGTCCGGGAGGCATGCGAGACGTCGACGACCAGTACTACCGGCGTTGCCGTCAACGCCGCGACGTGCGCGGTGGAGGCCTCACCGTCGGTGCCCAGGCGCCCGTCGAAAAGCCCCATCACGCCTTCGATCACGGCGACGTCCGCGCCCGCGGCGCCGTGTAGCAGCAACGGCACGATCCGGTCGGGGCCGACCAGATACGGATCCAGGTTGCGGGCCGGCCGGCCGGTGGCCAGCGCGTGATAGCCGGGATCGATGTAGTCCGGGCCGACCTTGTGTCCGCTGACCTGCACGCCGCGGGCGGCCAGCGCGGCCATTACTCCGACCGCCACCGTGGTCTTGCCGTGCCCGGATGCGGGTGCGGCGATGACCAGCCGGGGTAGGGGAACGCCCACCACGCTCACCATTCGATGCCGCGCTGGCCCTTCTGGCCGGCGTCCATCGGGTGCTTGATGTTGGTCATCTCGGTGACCAGGTCGGCGACCTCGATCAACCGCGGATCGGCGCGCCGGCCGGTGATCACGACGTGCTGGTGGCCCGGACGGTTGGCCAAGGTCTCCACCACGTCCTCGACGTCCACCCAGCCCCAACCCATCGGGTAGGTGAACTCGTCGAGGATGTACAGGTCGTGGGTCTGTGCCGCCAGGCGTTCCTTGATCTGGGCCCAGCCCTCCGCGGCGGCGCCGGCGTGATCCTCCACGCCGCCGGCCTTGCGGCTCCACGACCAGCCCGAGCCCATCTTGTGCCACTGCACCGGGCCGCCCTCACCGGTCTCGGCGTGCAGCTCGCCCAACCGCTCGAGCACGGTCTGTTCGCCGACCCGCCACTTCGCGGACTTCACGAACTGGAAGACCCCGATATTGAAGCCCTGATTCCAACCGCGCAGCGCCAATCCGAATGCGGCAGTGGACTTCCCCTTGCCGTCGCCGGTGTGCACCATCAGCAGCGGCCGGTTGCGGCGCTGGCGGGTGGTCAGGTTGTCGTCGGGCACCGTCAATGGTTGTCCCTGGGGCATCAGGCGGCTCCTCTTCCGGTGGCATCGCGGACGACGTCGGTCAATGCCTCGGCGCTGACCTGCGGCAGCGGCACGTATTCGGCCCGCAAGTGCTCGGCCAGCATCCGGGCCAAGCCGAGTCGCATCCGGCCGTTCTCGCAATCGACCACGACGGCCGAATATCCTTGTCCGGCAAGCTGGTCGGCGGCCAGAAGGGAGCGCTCCACCGGTTCGGCTCCGGCGGTGGCCCGCCCATCGGTCAGCACCACCAGCAGCGGGCGGCAGGCCGGCTCGCGCAGCCGCTCCCGGCGGATCACCTCCGCGGCCTCCAGCAGGCCCTCGGCCAGCGGGGTGCGGCCACCGGCAGGCAACTCGTCGAGCCGCACGGCGGCGATCTCTACCGATCCGGTCGCGGGCAACACCAACTCCGCCTTGGTGTCCCGAAACGTCACCACCGCCACCCGGTCCCGGCGACGGTAGGCGTCGAGCAGCAAGGACAAGATCGCGGTCTTGACATGGCGCATCCGCTCGATGGCGGCCATCGACCCGGACGTGTCGACCACGAACAACACCAGGTTGGCCTCCTGGCCTTCCCGGACGGCGCGTCGAAGATCGGTCGCCTGCAGGATCATCCGACCTTCAGCACGGCCCCGGGCGCCCTGATGCGGCGCAGCGGCGCGCAGCGTCTCGAACAGGTGCAATCCGCCGGCGTTGCCGGATGCGGTGGCGCCCACCCGGCGTCCGGAGCTGGTGCGGGCCCGGCTGCGCCGGCCGGCGCGTCCTTCGCCCACGCCGTCGACCGCGAAAAGCTTGGCGCGGTACGGGGAGTCGGCGCCCACGGTCGAGGTGGAGCCCGGCCCAGGGTGCCCGGTCGGTGCGGGCCCGCGCTGTTGTTCCGGCGGCGGCGAACCACCTTCCGGCGGACCATCGGGCTCGGGCCCGTCGGGTCCCGGACCGTCCGGGTCGGGCTCGGGCTCCTCGGGTGGCAGCAGTTCGTCGAGTTCGGCCTCATCGAGACCCGGTGCGTCGAACGGCTTGCGTCGCCGCCGATGCGGCAGGGCCAACCGGGCGGCCACCCGCAAGTCCTCGATATTGACCGCGTCGCGCCCCTGCCAGGCCGCGTGAGCTACCGCGGTGCGGGCACAGACGATGTCGCCGCGCAGGCCATCGACGTCGAACGCCGCGCAGATCTCGCCGATCTTGACCAGCGCAGCGTCGGTCAGTGCCACCTGCGGCAGCAGTTCCTGGGCTTGATGGATCCGGGCGCGCAGCCGATCTTCGGCCGCGGCATACGTCGCGGCGAAGCCATCCGGGTCGGCGTCGAACGCCAGCCGCCGCCGCACCGCCTCGGCCCGCAGCACCGGATCGCGCGGGGCAGACACCTCGACGGTCAGACCGAACCGGTCAAGCAGTTGGGGGCGCAGCTCGCCCTCCTCGGGATTCATCGTCCCGACGATCACGAACCGGGCGGCGTGGGTGACCGAGACCGCGTCGCGCTCGACCGTCAGCCGCCCCATTGCCGCGGCGTCCAGCAGCAGGTCCACCAGGTGGTCGGCCAGCAGGTTGACCTCGTCGACGTAGAGGATGCCGCGATTGGCGCGCGCCAACAGCCCGGGTTCGAAGTCGACCGTGCCGGCGCTCAGCGCGCGCTCCAGGTGGATGGAACCCACCACCCGGTCCTCGGTGGCGCCCACCGGCAGCTCCACCAGCCGCACCGGGCGGGTCTCGGTGGCCGCGTCGCTGGGGAACGGGCCGTCGGGGGAGAGCGGGTTCGCCTCAGCGGGATCGGAAGAGAACCGGTCACCGGCCACCACGTCGATGGGCGGCAGCACCTGGGCAAGCGCGCGAACCAGCGTCGACTTGGCGGTGCCCTTCTCGCCGCGGATCAGCACCCCGCCGATACCGGGGGAGATCGCGCTCAGGACAAGCGCCAGCGCCATGTCGTCGAGGCCGCCCGGGGCATCCGGGTCGCCGCCGAGGACAGCGGGAAAGGGGTACAGCTGTTGCATTGAGGCTCCGCTCGTGTGGCCAACACCTGTGTGTTGGCGACGCGAAGCCGGTATTCGGACTGACCGTGGCGCACCGAAATGCGCCGCGGAACACCGTAGCGGGCCTGCGTCGGAGTCACACCGACTTCCCTGGCGCTTCGCGCCGATACCCTAACACTCGGGGCCGCAGACGCCGACCGAGAGAAAGGGCACACGACCAGTGAGTGCACCTGAAGCAGACTTGACCGGATGGGTCGCCGAACCGTTCACCGGTGGCGAGTTCACCCACGACGTGTACCGCAAGGGCGAGGGTCCTGGTGTGGTGCTGATCCCGGAGATCCCGGGGATACACCCCGGAGTGCTGGCGCTGGGAAATCACCTGGTGGACAACGGGTTCACCGTGGCGATTCCTTCGTTGTTCGGCGAGCCGGGTAAGGCGATCACGCCGGGCTACGCCGCGACCACGATCGCTCGGGCCTGCGTGACCCGCGAGTTCGCCGCGTTCGCCACCGACAAGCAGCGCCCGGTCACCCAGTTCCTGCGGGCGCTGGCCCGCGACCTCAACGAGAAGACGCCCGGCAAGGGCGTCGGGGTGATCGGTCAGTGCTTCACCGGCGGTTTCGCGCTGGCCGCGGCCGTCGACGATGCGGTGCTGGCGCCGGTGCTGAGCCAGCCGTCGGTCCCGATCCCGCTCACGCTCAAGCAGCGCCGCGACCCGGGTCTCTCCGAGGTCGAGCTCGGTGTCGTCGCCGACCGGGCCGCCACCGACGGCCTGTGCGCTCTGGGCCTGCGGTTCAGCGAGGACAAGATGGCCCCCGGTGACCGCTTCGCGACGCTCAAGGCACGGCTCGGGGACGCCTTCGAGGTCATCGAGATCGATTCCTCGTCGGGCAACGCGCACGGTCTGTCCCGGATGGCGCACTCGGTGCTCACCGACCAGGTCCGCGAGGTCGACGGCCACCCCGCCTACGAGGCGCGCAAGCGGGTGGTGGAATTCCTCACGCAGCGATTGACCTAGCTACGATCGCCGCTGTGCCAGCCCAGCCCCGCCCCGCCGAACGCATCGCCGTAGTGGGCATCGGTGCCGACGGCTGGGCCGGGCTGGGCGAGCCGGCGAGGCAGACGGTGCTGGCGGCCGACGTCGTGATCGGCGGGCCGCGTCACCTGGACCTGCTGCCCGCGGTCGACGGTCAACAGCGCCACACCTGGCCGTCGCCGCTGCGCGCCGGGCTGCCCGCGCTGCTCGACGCGCTGGACGGGCAGCGCGTGGTGGCGCTGGCCTCGGGTGATCCGCTGTTGTCCGGTGTGGGCAGCACGCTCATCGAGTTGTTCGGAGCGCAGCGGGTCACGGTGATTCCGGCGGTTTCGTCGGTCACGCTGGCCCGGGCCCGGTTGGGCTGGTCCGCGGAGTCCGCGGCGGTGATCAGGTCCGCCGACGTGAATGCGGTGCTGCGGGAGTTGGCGCCGGGGCGGCGGGTGCTGGTGCTGTCGTCCGATGAGAGCACCCCGGGGCAGCTGGCCGCCCTGCTGACCGAGCGTGGCTACGGAGCCAGCCGGATGGTGGTGCTCGGCGATCTCGGGGGAGCCGCCGAATCGCGAGTGGAGACCACCGCCGCCAGCTTTGCCGGTTCGGCCCCGCGGCTCAATATCGTCGGGCTGGAATTGGCCGGCCCGCCGGCGTACGGCTGGGCGGCCGGCCTGCCCGATGACGCCTACGACCACGACGGGCAGCTCACCAAACGTGACCTGCGGGCCGCCGCGCTGGCGCGACTGGCCCCGGCTCCCGGGCAGTTGCTGTGGGACGTCGGTGCCGGTGCCGGCTCGGTGGGCATCGAATGGATGCGCTCGCATCCGGCCTGCCGTGCCATCGCAATCGAGGCGAACGACGCTAGGGCGCAACGTATCTCGGACAATGCCCGCAACCTCGGTGTGCCCGCGTTGCAGGTCGTTCGTGGCGCGGCCCCGCACGCGTTGGCGGACCTGCCCGCCCCGGATGCGGTGTTCATCGGCGGCGGTCTGAGCCGCGATGGGGTGCTGGCGGCCTGCCTGGCCGCGCTGGCGCCGGGGGGCCGGGTGGTGGCCCACGGCGTCACGCTGGAGACCGAGGCGCTGTTGGCGGCGGCCTACCGCGAACACGGCGGCGAGCTGACCCGCATCCAGGTGGAGCACGCAGCGCCGCTGGGGTCCCTCACCGGCTGGACGCCGGGCCGGGCGGTCACCCAGTGGGCGTTAACCCGGTCCTGAGCGGTCTCGTGCCGGGTCATAGAGATGGCTCTCGCCGGCGCACGGATCAGGCCGATCGGCTACCGCGCGGCCGACCAGGATGACCGCGGCCGACCGCAAGCCCGCCGCCTCGACCGCGTCGGCGATGTCGGTGATGGTCCCGCGCAGCACCAGTTCCTCGGGCTGGGACGCGCGATAGACCACCGCGACCGGGCAGTCCGCGCCGTACTCGGGCGCCAGCTCGGCCATCAGCGCCCGGATGCGGGTGATCGCCAGGTGCAGCACCAACGTGGCCCCGGTCGCGGCGAATGCGGAGAGCGCTTCGCGTTGCGGCATTGCGGTGGAGGCGGCCTGCGTACGGGTCAGCACCACCGACTGCGTCACCAGTGGCACCGTGAGCTCACGGCCGAGCACCGCCGCGGCCGCCGCATAGGCCGGCACTCCGGGGGTCACCTTCCACGGCACCCCGGCGGCATCGAGACGGCGAGTCTGCTCGAAGACCGCGCTGTACAGCGACGGATCCCCGGAGACCAGCCGCACCACCGCGCGACCCGCCCGATGCGCGGTGACCAGCCGGTCGGTGATCGCATCCAGATCCAGATTGGCGGTGTCGACGAGGTCGGCGGCCTGCGAGCAGTGCGCGAGCACCTGCGGGTCCAGGTAGCTGCCCGGGTAGAGCACCACATCGGCGGCGGCCAGCAGCCGGGCGGCCCGCACCGTCAGCAGATCTGCCGCGCCCGGGCCGGCCCCGACGAACTGGACCGCTAACGCACCCATCGCGGCGTCCAAACCCGTCCAGTCGCCGTCACCCGCGTCGACGAGGCCCCCACCAGGACAAGACATTTCATATCGATGGTGTCGGTGTCCAGCTCGCCCAAGGTGGTCACAGTGAGCTCCTCGGACTCCCGTCCGATATCGCGTCCGATGACCACCACCGTGTGCGCATCCCGGTGTTCCAGCAGCACTTTGCGCGCGATCGCGATCTGGTCGGGCCGCGCGCGCGACGCCGGGTTGTAGATCGCCAGCACCAGATCGGCTTCGGCGATCGCCCGCAGCCGCGACTCGATCACCGTCCACGGCTTGAGCCGATCCGACAGGCTCAGCACCGCGAAGTCGGCCCCGATCGGGGCCCCGGCCGCCGCAGCCACCGCCTGCACCGCAGAGACCCCGGGCAGCACCCGCACCGAAACATGTTGATACTGAACATCGGAGGCCGCCTCGAACACTGCGGATGCCATCCCGAACACCCCGGCATCTCCGCCGGAAACCACCGCCACCTTCTCGCCCCGGGCGGCCAGATCCAGCGCAAAACGGGCCCGGTCCAGCTCGACGGTGTTCCCCGAGGTGTGTCGCTGCAAGCCCTCGCGTTGCGGAACCCGCGCGACGTACGGGCCGTAGCCCACCACGTGATCGACGGTGGCCAACGCCTCGGTGGCCTCGCTGGTCAACCAGCCCTCGGGTCCCGGGCCCAGCCCGATCACCAGCAGTTCAGCGGCGGCAGGCACCCGCTCAACGATCGCAGTGGTCTGGTCGCGCGGCGTCCGAGAACGCTGCCCGTTGCGGGAGTCCCCGTCCACCACGATCAGCGACAGGTAGGGAACGCTCGCTTCATCCACGTCGGCGACGGGCAGCCAACGCTGCTGCGGGTGACTGGCCCGCTCGACGTAGTACGCGTGCTCCAACCGGCCCGCGGCGGCCAGGGCCCGGCGTACGGCCGGGAAGGTGCGGCCCAGCTTCATGATGATGGCGCCGTCGGTGTCGGCCAGCCGCATCGCCAGCTCATGCTCGCCCAGGGTGCCCGGCAGCACGGTCAGCACGTCGGTCTGGCGCACCAGCGGCATCCCGAGCGCTGCGGTGGCGGCGCTGAACGCCGGCACGCCGGGAATGATCTCGGTGTCGAAGCGCGCCGAAAGCCGGTCGTGCATGTACATGAACGAGCCGTAGAACAGCGGATCGCCCTCGGTCAGCAGCGCCACCGTGCGACCCGCATCCAGGTGGGCGGCCAGCCTCGATGCCGAGGCCTCGTAGAAGTCGGCGAGCGCTCCGGCGTAGCCGCCGGGATGATCGGTGACACCGGTGGTGACCGGATAGCGCAACTCTTCCTCGAGAACACCGGGCCGGATCAGGTCGGCGGCGATGGTGCGCGCATACGACGCCTTGTTGACCCCGGCGTGGTAGGCCACCACGTCGGCGTCGGCGATGATCCGGGCCGCCTTGCGGGTGATCAGCTCGGGGTCACCGGGGCCCAGGCCCACGCCATAAAAACGGCCGGTCATGCTCTGTCTTTCATTCGGTATCCGAGGCGAGTGCGTTCAATGCCGACGAGGTGATCGCCGACCCGCCGCGCCGACCGCGCACGGTCACGAACGGGATGTCGATGCCGTGGTCGCGGTGCAGTGCGGCCAACGCCTCCTTGGACTCCGCGGCGCCGATGAACCCCACCGGGCAGCCGACGATCACCGCGGGGCGCGGCCCGCCGTCGATGATCGTCTCCAGCAGGTGGAACAACGCGGTCGGCGCGTTGCCGATCGCTACGACGGCACCGGCCAGCTCGGGTTCCCACAACGAGACGGCCGCCGCCGAACGGGTGGTACCCCATTCCTTCGCCAGCTCTGGCACCCGCTCATCGCGCAGGTAGCAACGCACCTCGTTTCCGGCGGGCAGCCGCCCGGCGGTGACGCCGACCGCCACCATCCGGGCATCGCAGAGGATCGGCGCGCCGCCGTCGAGTGCGGCCCGCCCGGCCGGCACCGCGTCCGGGTGAATCAGCAAGTCCTTGGCGACGTCGGTCTGCCCGGCACCATGGATCATGCGCACCGCGAGCCGCTCGGCGGTCGCCGGGATGTGCGACAGGTCGGACTCGCGGCGGATGGTCGCGAACGATTCGACGTAGATGGCCGGACCGTCGGCAATGTAGTCGTAATGCCGAGACGGGCGCGTGGGCCTGCTCACGGGTTCGCCTCCTGGGCTTGGGGGATGAAGACACCCTGCCACGGCGTCACCACGAGCTCGGTGTGCTCCATCAGCGATCGCCCGTGGTCCGGCGTGAGCACGCCGTCGGGGACGTGCACGTGGGTGCCGCCGGGCACGCTGCCAAACGGTAACGGACCCGACGGGGCCGGGACGCGCGGGTCGGCGGCGAGGGCACGTTGCAGAGGCCGACCGAGTTCGCGGACGTGCCACGGCGCGTCCGGCTGCTCGCCGCGTGCTTCCTGGAATGCAGCCGCCAGCTCGGCGAGCCGGGCAGCGGCGCCATCGAGACCGATCACGGCACCCCAGTCGTCACCGATTCGCAGCTGGGCTTCGGCGTCACTGAGCGCCACCAGGCCCGCGTCGCTCTGCCGATCGATCAGGTCGCCGCGGCCGTCGTCGAGCACGAACAGGAAGCGGCCGGACAGCCTGGCGAGTCGCGGATCGGCGCACAGCAGCGCATCCAGCCCGGTCGCCACCGGGCGCAGGTCCGCCCGTCCGCCGGCATAGCCGGTCTGCGGCGAGACCAGGATGTTGCGGACCAGCTCATGGCTGCGCGACGGCAACAGCCCGGTTGATTCCAGGGCGGCCACCGCGTCGGGGGCCAGCGCGCCAGCGTTATCGGCCAACCCGCGCAACTGCAGGTTGGCCCGCTTGGTCAGGTACACCGAGCCGTCGGCGAACTCGGCGCTGACCTGCAGCAGCCGGGCCAGTGAGGCGGCCGGTAGCCGGCCCCCGATCAGGCGTAGCCGCACCAGCAGTCCGTCGTCGGCCGCCCAGGGGCGTAGCACGCCTGGGCATCGGTCGGCTCTAGCTCTCATCGGTCACACCCGCCACGTGGGGGACGGCATACCGTAGTTGCCCGGCTTGGAGCGACAAGACGAGTGCGGTTCGCAACGAGTCCGGTTCGCGCCGGTGCGTGCGTGTGGGTGCACCGCCTGATTGTCGCTCAGAGGCGGGCAACCATCATGCGCCTGCCCTCCGTTGACGGCTGGGACTCATGGGGATTACCCGCCGAGCGCCGCCACCGCCGGCCCGAACATGGTGTCCTTGATCGCGCCCAGGGTGCCCGAATCCTTGCCGGCCAGCGGCCGCAGAAACTCGGTCGCGGCCGGGGTGACCGCGCCCTCGGCGGCGGTGCTGTCCACGATGCCGAAGGTCGCGGCGTCCACGCCGCCGAACCGGCGGCCGGTGGTCATCGACGCCACCTGAGCCTGCGGGGTGAGCTTGGCCTGGATCAGCGCCGCCATCCCCGGCGTGAACGGAATCCGGATGTCGACCTCGGGCAGGCAGAAGAAACCGCGGTCGGCGCGCATCACCCGGAAGTCGTGGGCCAGCGCCAGCATCGCGCCGGCCCCGAACGCGTGTCCGACCACGGCCGCTGCGGTGGGAATCGGCAGGGTCAGCACCCGCGCGAGCAGGGCGTGCACCCGGCCGACGTACCAGTCGGTGCGGTCGCCGTTGGCCATCAGCCAGTCGAGGTCCAGGCCGTTGGTGTAGAACTTGCCGCCCGCGGTGGTGACCAGGCCGTGTGCCTTCCCCTCGGCGTTGGCGGCCAGCACGTCGTCGAGCACCCCGTTGATCTCGTCGAGGAAGTCGGGGGAGAACCGGTTCTCGTCGTCGCCGAGGTCCAGCACGGCGATCGTGTCGTCATAGGTCAGGTTCATGGGGTGGATCCTTTCTGATTCATGCGGCGGTCCCAGCTTCGGCTCTCCTCCGTCGAGCCTCGCTGAACCGCCAGGGGTGGCCCGACCGACAACACGGCGCGGACCGCCGCGTGTAGGTGGGCACGGGCGATGGTGCTGCCCAACCGGTTTCGGCTGAGCACGATAGCGGTGGGTAGATCGACGACGCAGGTGGTGATGGTGTCGACGGCGGCGGCGTCGTGGCGCTGCCACAGGGCGTCCGCGAGCCGGATGAGCAAGCCGATCAGCATGGCGTCGGCGCCGCGGAGCTGCTCGGCCAGTTCCGGAGACAGGTCGTCGTCGGGCAGTTCGTCGCGCTGGATCGCGAACAGCAGCTTGCAGGCGTCGGGATGACGCTGCGCGAACACCACTGGCGCGTCGGCGGCGGCAACCACGGCCTCGAGTGGGTCGCAGACCGCGTCCACCAGCTCGCCCTGCACCGCCAGGAAGCGCCGGGTGGCCCGCAGCCACGCGGCGGCGACCAGCCCGGCCCGCGAGCCGAACCCGTGGTAGACCGCACCGTTGGAGGCGCCGGTGGCCTCCCCGATGGCGCGAATGGTCACCGCGGAGGGGCCGGACCGTGCGGCAAGCGTCTCGACGGCGTCGAGCACCTGCTCGGGGTCGTACACGCGCGGGCGGGGCATGGCCGTCACCGTAACAGAGCAAGTGCTCTGTTACCAGGTGCGGTCATCCGGACTCCGGCGTGACAGGATCGGACAATCATGAGCACTCCCGGATCCCGTCCCGTCGTATTCTCCGGCGCCCAGCCGACCTCCGACTCGCTTCACCTCGGAAACGCCCTCGGCGCGGTCGCGCAGTGGACCAGCCTGCAGGACGATCACGAGGCGTTCTTCTGCGTCGTGGACCTGCACGCCATCACCGTGCCGCAGGACCCGGAGACGCTGCGCCGCCGCACGCTGGTGACAGCCGCCCAGTACCTCGCGCTGGGCATCGACCCGGCCCGCAGCACCGTCTTCGTGCAGAGTCACGTTCCGGCCCATGCCGAACTCGCCTGGGTGCTCGGCTGTTTCACCGGTTTTGGGCAGGCGTCGCGGATGACGCAGTTCAAAGACAAGTCGCAGAAGCAGGGGGCCGATTCCACCACCGTAGGTCTGTTCACCTATCCGGTGCTGATGGCTGCCGACGTGCTGCTCTACGACACCGAGGTGGTCCCGGTCGGGGAAGACCAGCGCCAGCACCTGGAGCTGGCGCGTGACGTCGCCCAGCGCGTCAACGCACGCTTCCCGGAGACCTTCGTCGTCCCCGAGCCGATGATCCCGAAGGCCACCGCCAAGATCTATGACCTGCAGGACCCCAGCGCCAAGATGAGCAAGTCGGCGGCCACCGATGCCGGCTTGATCAGCCTGCTCGACGAACCGGCGAAAAGCGCCAAGAAGATCCGCTCGGCGGTCACCGACTCCGAGCGCGAGATCCGCTACGACCCGGAGACCAAGCCCGGCATCTCGAATCTGCTGACCATTCAGGCCGCGGTCACCGGTTCGGATGTCGAGTCCCTGGTCAACGGCTATGCCGGACGCGGCTACGGAGACCTGAAGAAGGAGACCGCGGAGGCCGTCGCCGAGTTCGTCACCCCGATCAAGGCCCGGGTGGATGAGCTGCTCGCCGACCAGGCTGAGCTGGAGGCGGTGCTGGCCGCCGGCGCGAGCCGGGCGCGCGCGGCGGCCGCCGCCACACTGGCGCGCGTGTACGACCGGGTGGGACTCCTTCCAGCACGGCCATGAGTAAAGCCGTGACCGACCAGTCCGACCCGACCAAGCCGGGCGTCATCGACCGCCTGCGCACCAGGTACGGCTGGTTCGATCACGTCATGCGTGCCCAGGAACGCTACGACGACGGTCAGGGCAACTTCTTCGCCGCGGGGATGAGCTACTACACCATCTTCGCGCTGTTCCCGCTGGCGATGGTCGGCTTCTCCGTGGGTGGTTTCCTGTTGTCGCGTCGGCCCGAGGTGCTCGACGAGATCGAACGCCGGATCAAGCATTCGATCCCCGGCGAGTTCGGCAATGAGCTCGTGACGCTGATGGACAGCGCGATCTCCTCACGGGCCTCCGTCGGGGTGATCGGCCTGGCGACCGCCGCCTGGGTGGGGCTGACCTGGATGGCCAACCTGCGCGAGGCGCTGTCGGAGATGTGGGAAACCCGCTCGGACAAACAAAGTTTCGTCTCTTCCAAGCTGTCGGATCTGCTGGCGATGGTGTGGGCGTTCGGGGCCATGCTGGCCACCATCGCCCTGACTGCCCTGTCCGACCCAAAGCTGATGCGAAGTGTCCTGCGCTGGCTGGGCGTTCCTGATTTCACCCTGCTGGGTGGGCTGTTGCGGGTCGCGTCGCTGATCATGGCGGCCGGGGTGTCGTGGCTGCTGTTCACCTGGATGATCGCCCGGCTGCCCCGGGAGTCGGTGAGCTTCAGCAGCGCGATGGAGGCCGGTGCCATCGCCGCGGTCGGCTACGAACTGTTCAAGCAGGCCGGCTCGGTGTATCTGCAGTCGGTGATCAACGGCCCGGCCGGGGCGGTGTTCGGACCGGTCCTGGGCCTGCTGGTATTCGCCTACGTCACCGCCCGGCTCATCCTGTTCGCCACCGCATGGGCCGCGACGTCGGCGGACAACCTGCGCACCGACTGACGGTGTGACCAGCCCCCGAAACGGGTAGTAGGGGACCATGACGCGCGAATCCACCTGGCCGAGTCTTCGCGTCGAGGACTGGGGTCCGACTCGGGACACCCTGCACATGTGGACCCAGATCATCGGCAAGATCCGCCTGGCGCACGCGCCCTTGGTGAACCACTGGTGGCAGGTGACGATGTATGTCACCGCGCGAGGGTTGACCACCTCGGCGATCCCCTACGGCAGCGATGTTTTCGACATCGAATTCGACTTCATCGACCACCGGTTGGTGATCCGAAGCAGCTCCGGTGCCACCCGGGCCACTCCGCTGCGGGAGCAGTCGGTGGCGGAGTTCTACACCACGGTCATGTCCATGCTGGCCGAATTGGGCCTCCAGACGCATATTCAGTCGCACCCCAACGAGGTCGAGCCCGCCGTACCGTTCGCCGACGACGTCGAGCACGCCTCCTATGACCCGCAGGCCGCCCACCTGTTCTGGCGGCAACTGGTGCAGGCGCACCGAGTGCTGGGACGATTCCGATCCCGGTTCATCGGCAAAGTCAGCCCCGTGCATTTCTTTTGGGGGGCAATGGATCTTGCCTGTACCCGGTTCTCGGGCCGAAGCGCCCCGACGCACCCCGGGGGCGCACCCAACTGCGGCGACTGGGTGATGGTGGAAGGCTACTCACACGAACTCAGCAGCTGCGGGTTCTGGCCGGGCGGCGGCGCCGAAGGTGGCTTCTATGCGTACGCCTACCCCGAACCCGATGGCTTCGCCGATCATCCGGTCCGCCCCGCCGACGCGTTCTACAGCAAGCAGATGGGCGAGTTCGTGCTGCCCTACGAGGCGGTGCGGCAAGCGCCCGACCCGGACCGGGTCCTGCTGGAGTTCCTGCAAGACACCTATGAAGCGGCGGCGGTGCGCGGCAACTGGGATCGCGCTGCCCTGGAAGCGGACCCGGACCGTTGGCGGGTGCAATCCCGTGGGTGAGCGGCTCCCGCCAGGCTCAGATCACTCCGGGCGGTGCGCGGTCAGCAGGAAACCGGGCATCTGACCGAACGTGGCGAACAGTGGAGCAGGGCGAACCTCATCGACGACCCAGCACGCCGAAACCTCTTCGCGTAGCTGCTCTTCGGTGAACTGGGTGGGTGTCGGACCCTCATGGTCGGCGAAGGCGCCGACGCCGAAGGCCAGAATGTAGAACCTCGCTCCCGGAGCCGCCGAGCGATGCATGGCCCGCAGATAGTTCTCCCGCAGCTCGTCGGGCAGGGCGTGGAGCAGCCCGCTGTCGAAGATGGTGGAGAACCGGCCGTCGTACCCGGTCAATGCGGTGATGTCGGCCGCGGCGAAAGTGGCGGTGCTCAGGCCGCGCTCGGCGGCGGCAGCGGTGGCGGCCGCGACCGCGGTGGGGGACAGGTCGATGCCGACCACCGTGTGACCGCGTGCGGCCAGTGCCAGGGACAGTTCGGAGTGGCCGCAGCCGGCGTCGAGCACGTCGTCGCGCACCGTGCCCGGCCGCGCGATCAAGGCCGCGTATTCCGGTTGCGGCGCACCGATGTTCCACGCAGGTGTCAGCTCTTGCCGGTAGGCGTCATCCCAGTCGATCTTGTGTGTCATGGTGTGTTCCTTTCGTTGTCGGTCACATCGCGGGCGGTGGTGCCCGGCGAGTCGAGGCCCCAGGCCACGATCCGCCGCGGGGTGATCCGGATGATGTCGCCGGACAGCCCGCCTTCGGTGCTTCCCGCGCCGAGCAGCGCGGTACCGATGCCGCGGATCTCGATGCCACGGGCTTGCGGCGGTTGTACCGAGATCACGGTGTCGACGATGAAGGCCACCTGGGGTTCCCGGAGCACGTTGCGCCACTTCTGGGTTTGCGAGAGTGCATGGCCGACGATGTCGATCGTGGTCTCGTCCGGACCGAGGTGGACACCGACCGGCCTGATCTGCGGGTCGCCGCCGGGGCCGAGGGTGGCCAATCGGCCGATCGGTTCGTCGCGTAGGTAGGCCAGCTCGGCGGGGGTGAATGTCATGCGCGCGCCTTTCGTTCGTCGCTGAGCCGGTTGCGTAGCCGGCTGAAGATGCGTTCGACGCAAGCCAATTCCTCGGCGTCCAAGTCATCGAGGAACAGCTCGCGAACCGAATGGGCGTGCTGAGGCATCGCCTGCTGGAGGGTCTTCAGGCCGGTGGCGGTGAGCACGGCGCGGTAGCCCCGCCGGTCGTCGGGGGCCGATTCCCGTACGGTCAGCCCACGTTTGGTCATCGAATCGATCTGGTAGGTGATCCGGCTGCGGGAGAAGACCATCCGGTCGGCGAGTTCGCTCATGCGCATGCGCTGTTCGGGTGCCGCGGCGAGCAGCATCAGCAGGTGATAGTCGATCAGCGTCAGGCCGGTCCGCTCGCGCAGCAGCTCGTCGAGCCGGGTCTCGAGTTCGATGCTGCTCGCGATATAGGCGCCCCAGGCCTGCGCCTGTCGGTCGGACAACTTGTGGTCGGACAACTTGTGGTCGGGCACTGCGCACCTCGTCTCCAGGGGAAAGTCGTACGTCTTTTGACTAACGGGCGACTATCGGGGCCGCTGTAGCTACTAAGCGGCTGTATGTCACCACCATAGCTACACCAACCAAGTAATACAAATTTGAACTATGTGGCCAAGCTGGGCCGCGCTTCACCCCGGCGGGGTAGGCGGTTTCTTACTTCTCGGCGCGCACCGGGTAGCGGCTCATGATCGACACGCGGTTGAACGCGTTGATCGTGATCGCCGACCAGATCAACAGCGAAACCTGATCGTCGGTGAGGTGCTCGCGCAGCAACGTGTACTCGTCGTCATCCAGGTGGGTGTCGGAGATCCAGGTGACCGCTTCGGCGATCTCCAGGGCGGCCCGCTCGGTGTCGGAGAACAGCTGGGTGTCTCGCCAGGCCGGCAGCACCGCGATCCGCTGCACGGTGTCACCGGTCTCCAGTAGGGCCTTGCTGTGCAGGTTCAGGCAGAACGCGCACCCATTGATCTGCGACACCCGCAGATTCACCAGCTCCAGGACGGTCCGCGACAATCCGGCTTCTTCGGCGCGTGCTCGCACCTCGGCTGCGGCGTCCAGGTAGGACCGGTAGACCGACGCGGACTGCTTGTTGACGGGAATCCGCGTCACGATCAGTCGCCGGCCGGGTCGACGAGGTCGGCGAACTCCGGGTGTTTGGTGATGTAGGCCTCGACGAACGAGCAGGTCGGTACGACGCGTTTACCCGCCGCGCGGGTGTCGGCCAGGGCTGCACCGATCAGCGTGCTGGCCAGGCCACGCCCGCCGAACGCCTTGTCGATCACGGTGTGGTGGAAGACCCGCTGATCGCCGCGTTCGAGGTAGTCGGCGAACCCGGCCTGCTCGCCGTCGACGGTGATCTTGTACTGCCCGTTGTCGTGGGTGACGGTCGGTTCGCTCATCTTTGCAGCCTATCCGAGCCAGGCGCCGCGCCGCATTACTCGCGAGACCCGCCAATCCCGATCCAGCACAACCAGGTCGGCGTCACGCCCGACGGCCAGAACGCCGCCCCGGTGCAGCCCGAGGATGCGCGCCGGCGTGGACGAGGTCATGCGCACGGCATCGACCAGGGCCGCATCGTCTGCCCCGAGCAGGCGCACCGCGGTCGCGAACAGCCGGTCCATGGTGGCGGTGCTGCCGGCGATCGTCGCCGTACCGCGCAGGCGGGCCACTCCGTCGGCGACATCGACGTCGAGCCCGCCGAGACGGAACGCACCGTCGCCGACTCCGGCGGCGGCCATCGCATCGGTGACCAGTGCGACCCGGTCCGGGCCGGCGGCGGCCACCACGTGCCGGATCACCCCCGGGTGCAGATGCACGCCGTCGGCGATCAGCTCGACGGTCACCCGTGGATCGGACAGCAGCGCCGGAACCGGTCCCGGCTCGCGATGATGCAGTGCCCGCATCGCGTTGAACAGGTGCGTGCCGACCCTCGCTCCGGCGTCGACGGCCTGCTGCGTCAGTTCGTAGCTCGCGTCGGTATGTCCGACGGCCACAACGATTCCCGCATCCACCAAGCGCCGGATGGTTGCGATGGAGCCGGGCAGCTCGGGTGCCAGCGTCACCATCCGGATTGTGCCGGCGCCGGCGACCAGCAGCGCGTCGACCTCGGCGTCCGCGGGGGCGCGCAGTTGTCCGCTGTCGTGTGCGCCGCAGTGCAGCCGGCTCAGCCACGGCCCCTCCAGGTGGATGCCGTCCACCACACCCCGCCGGGTCGCGGCAGCCAGTGTGTGCACCTGCGCCAGCAGGGTTTCCGGTGACGCGGTCACCAAGCTGGCCAGGCCGCCGGTGGTGCCGTGCGAGGCGTGCAGCGCCGCCGCGCGGTCCGGATCGTCGGCGTAGGAGACGCCGGCGCCGCCGTGGGAGTGCATATCGACGAAGCCGGGCACCAGCACGCAGTCACCAAAATCGGTGTCTGGCCGAGTCGGAGGTGGCCCGGCCCCGCAATCGGCAATGCGCCCCTGGGCCACCGACACCCAGCCGGGCCGGTGCACCTGGCCGTCGAGCACGACGGCGCCCGCGGCGATGACGGTCATGCCGAGGCCTCGCTGTCAGCAACCAGCGCTCCGGTGTCCCGGCCTTCGTCGGCGGGCCAGCGTCCGCCGTTCTCCCAGAAGTGCCGGATGTCTTCCAGTTGGCGGCCCTTGGTCTCCGGGGCGTAGCGGTACACGAAGCCCAGGCTCAGCATCGCCAGCACGCCGAACACCGCGAACGTCCCGGCGCCGCCCAACGAGGTGAGCATCGTCAGGAAGACCGCGGCGACGATCGCATTGGCCACCAGGTCGGAGGTCAGCATCGCCGAGGACCCCATTGCTCTCATCCTGGCCGGCAGGCTCTCGCCGGCGTACACCCACACCAGGGAGCCGAACCCGAAGGTGTAGCCGACGGTGAACAGCAGCACCCCACCGAACTTGACCGCCGCCAGCGCGTCACCGAACGTCTCGCCGGCGGCGAACACCGCGACCAGCAGCAGGTTGGCGGCGACCATCGCGGCGATCCCCGACAGCAGGATCGGCCGCCGGCCGACACGGTCGATGATCAGCAGTGAGACGACCATCGCGGCCAGGGCGGCGACCTGCACCAGCGCCGGCAGGACCAGCAACGCGAAATCGCCTTCGAAGCCCATCTTCTCGAACAGTCGGGGGCTGTAGTAGACGATCGCGTTGATCCCGGTGATCTGGATGAAGAAGCCCAGTGTCACCACGAACAGCGTCGCCCGCAGGTAGGGCGGCCGCAGCATCTCGCGCAGCACGCCGACGCCGCCGGCCTGCTCCTCGGTCAGCGTGCGGCCGATCTCGGCCAGCTCGCGCTGCGCGTCGGCGCCGGGTTCGATCCGCCGCAGGGTGCGTTCCGCGTCGTCGACGCGGCCCTTGAGCAGATACCAGCGCGCGGTGTCGGGGACGCGTGCCAGCAGTAGGGCAACCAGCACCGCCGGGACCGCGGCCAGACCCAGCATCGCCCGCCAATTGCCGGTGCCGGCCAGCAGGTAGGCGAACAGATAGCCGGCGATGATCCCGATCACCGTGGCCACCCCGTAGGTGACCAGCAGTGCGCCCCGGGCGTGAGCCGGCGCCGACTCGGCCACGAACACCGGAACCACCACTACCGATACGCCGATGGTGATGCCCAGCAGCAGCCGCGCCACGGTCAGCGTCGACACCGACGTCGCCGCCGCTCCCAGCACCGCGAATACCGCGTAGCCCAGCGCCACCGACACCATCGAGCGTTTCCGGCCGATCGCGTTGGCCAGCCACCCGCCGGCCATGGCGCCGACGATCTCGCCGATCACCGTCGCGGTGGCGATCATCTCCTGCTGGGACTCGGTCAGCCCGAAGTCGCGCTCGATGAACAACAGCGCGCCGGCGATGTTGGACAGGTCGTAGCCGTAGATGACGCCGACACTGGCGGCGGCCACGCCCACCAGCAGCGCCAGCGGCGAGGAGCGGCGCAGTTCGGCGAATCGGCCCATCTGGCTCACCGTAGGGGATATGAATCCAGCCGATCAGGCTCGGGTGAGAACCCGGGGGCCGATCTGGTGGGCGAGTTCGAGCGCGAGCTCGACCGCCAACCGTCGCGCGCTGGGCGGGTGACCCAGCAGCTCGGTGGCGCGCGCCACTCGCTGCAGCACCGTGTTCCGATGAGCATGGAGGCGGGCCGCGGCGCGCGGCGCGTTCTCGGCCTCGTCGAGGAACACCCGCAAGGTCTCGCGCAGCCGCTCCGCGCTGGAATTGTCGGCAGCCAACGGCCCCAATGTGGTGGCCACGAATTCGGCTGCGCGGTCCAGGTTCTGGGTGGCCAGTTCGGTGACCTCCAGCTCATCGTAGAGCCCGATCCGGGCCCCGGCCGGGTGCGCGGCCAGCACCCGCTGGACGGCCAAGGCCGCGGTGTGGGTGCGGCGGAAGCCGCCGATACCGCGCCGGGCGGGACCCACCGCGACGCGGATAGTGGGGTGGATGCGATTGGTCGCCTCCCGCAGGGCATCCAGGGCCGGGGCGGCCTCACTGCCCAGCCACGCCCACAACGTGGACGTTCCGGCAGGGAGCGTCAGGGGGCGCCGCGCACCGGCGGCCTGCGCCAGCACCCCGGCGGCCGATTCCAACGCGCCCTGGATCTCGCCGAGCGGGGGAGCCCACAGCACCAGCGCGGTGTGGTGCCGGCCCAACTCGTAGCCCAGCTGTTCGCTGGCCCGCCGACTGTCGATCGGGGCGTCGTCGAGGATCAGCCGGATGGTCTCGGCGCGGCGTGCCAGCGCACCGCCGAGCACCTCCTCGCGTTCCCGCTGCGCCTCGGCGATCACCTGGCTGACCACGTGATCGACGTACTCGAACATGCGTTGTGAGGAGACCTCCAGCAGCTGCAACAGCAGCGGGCCCGGCGGGACCATCCGGGCCGCATGCGCCATGTAGCGTTGCCAGCCGACATTCTGTCCGCGGCGGTAGGACTGGAATAGCACGTCGAGGCCGATCCCGCGCCGCGCGATGGTCCGGGCGACGTCCAGGGCCTCGGGTGGGACGTTGAAGGGGACCGGCCGGTCGTCGCGGCGGGCGAACATGGTCATCACCCGGGCCAGGTTGGCGCGGTTACTCGCCGACATCTCCGCGGTCAGCGCCGCATCGGCACCCAGAAACGGGCTCAGCTCGATCTCGGCCGCGTCCATCTCCGCGACCAGCTCATCGATCTCGGTCAGCATCAGTTCGGCCACGTCGCCCATCAGCGCGACGACGTCGGAGGGCGGCGGCAGGACATCCATCCGATGAGTGTGCCATCGCACACATATCTGCAAAAGATCTGAGCGAACAGACATACCGCACCCGCTCGTCGCGACTTTAACGTGAACCACGCCACACCCGGTGCTCAGAGGAGATTTGCGTGACAATCACGGCCCCCAGCCAGACGCAGACCACGGACTTCGATGTCCTCATCGTCGGCGCCGGCATCTCCGGGATCGGCGCGGCCTATCACCTCAAGGCCCGCCGGCCGGGTACGTCGTTCGCAGTCCTCGATGGCCGGGACTCCATCGGTGGCACGTGGGATCTGTTCCGGTATCCCGGGATTCGTTCCGACTCCGACATGGCCACCTTCGGCTTCGGTTTCGCGCCCTGGACGCACCGCAAGGCGATCGCCGACGGGCCGATCATCATGGACTACCTGCGTCAGGTGGTCGCCGACAACGAGCTGACCGAACACATCCGGTTCGGCTACCGGGTGCTGACCGCGGACTTCTCCCGGGAACTCGGCCGCTGGAGCGTCACCGCCGAGCACACCGGCAGCCGCGCCACGGCGCGGTTCACCGCACGATTCCTGTTCCTGGGCACCGGCTACTACGACTACGACGCGGGCTTCACGCCGGAGTTCGCCGGGGTCGAGGAGTTCGGCGGCCAGGTCATCCACCCGCAGCACTGGCCACAGGATCTGGACTACACCGGCAAGCGGGTGGTCGTGATCGGCAGTGGCGCAACGGCGGTCACGCTGATCCCCGCGATGGCTCCCAAGGCCGGTCACATCACCATGCTGCAGCGCTCGCCGAGCTACGTGTTCTCGACCCCGGCCGAGGACCCCATTGCCAACATCTTGAACAAGGTGCTGGGCCCGCAGCGCGCCAACCCGATCATCCGCCGCAAGAACATCGTGCTCAACCGCGGAATCTTCAAGGCCTGCAAGCGCGCGCCGGAGCTGATGCGCCGGCTGCTCATCGCCAATGTGCGTCGCCAACTGCCGAAGAACTTCGACGTCGACACCCACTTCACCCCGCGCTACGACCCGTGGGACCAGCGGCTGTGCATGGTGCCCGACGGTGACCTGTTCAAGGCGATCTCATCCGGGCAGGCCAGCGTGGTCACCGATGTGATCGAGAAGTTCACCCCGACCGGCATCCGGCTGGCCTCGGGCCGGGAGCTGGCCGCCGACCTCGTCGTGACCGCCACCGGGCTCACCATGTCGGCCTTCGGCAAGATCGCGCTGCGCATCGACGGTGCACCGGTGAATCCCGCGGACACCACGGTCTACAAGTCGATGATGCTGTCCGGGGTGCCGAATCTGGTGTTCGCCTTCGGCTACACCAACATCTCCTGGACCCTCAAAGTCGACTTGGTCTGCGAACACTTCTGCCGGTTGCTCGACTACATGGACGCCCACGGACACCAGCGCGTCGAGCCGGTTCTCGACGATCCGGGCATGCCGCGGGTGCCACTGCTCGATCTGGGGTCGGGCTACGTGCAGCGCGGCGTCGCACAGTTCCCGCGCGCCGGCACAACCGGGCCGTGGACGGCCGACATGGCCTACGAAAAAGACGTCGAACGGCTACGTGCGGGGCCGGTTGAAGACAGTGCGCTGCGCTTCAGCGCCGACAGGCCTGCCGTGCGGGCATCGGTAGCGAGGTAGTCCTATCGCCACATCACAGACCCCAAACAACAACTCAGCAAATACCTTTCATCACTTTCTGGAGAATCTCATGGCCCACGTCGCAGTCACCAACCGTCCAACCTTCACCACTGCCAACCGGGAGGAGCGCCGTCGGCTCTCTCGTCGGCTGGTTCGCGTCGCCAGCGTGGCCGGCAGCATGGCCGCCGGCGGGCTGGCCATGGCGCTGACGGCGCCGCACGCGGCCGCCGAGGCCGCCGCCCTGCAGGGCGCCGTGGCGGCCCTGGAGCAGGCGCAGGCCAGCATCGCCGACTTCGACGCCAACGATCCGCTGTTCGACTTCATCAATCACGGGGCGTCGGATTCCATGCTGCCGCAGTACGTGCAGAACATGTCGTCGACCACCCTGGCACTGCTGCTCGCCCAGTACAACACCGGCATGCTCAAATTCCCCGGCCTGGGCGAACTGCCCGTCCTCAACGGCGCCGGCTATCTTGCCGCCCCGTTCATGTGGAACGCCTCGGCCGCCGACCCGCAGTCGTACCTGATCTACGGCAACCCGGACAACCAGTACGGTCTGATGCCGCTGGACCCGAACGCCAGCTACACCATCACGGTGCACCCCGGTGACGGTTCCATCGGCGGCGGGCTGGCCACCTACTCGGGCAGCGTGGTGAACTCGAACTTCGCCCCGATGGAGAGCTTCAGCTTCGCCAATGCGACCCCCAACGCCGACGGCAGCTACACCATCATCGTCAGCCCCACCGACCCGGGCAACGGCGCCAACTGGTTCAGCAGTGCCGGGGCGACCTCGCTGCTGGTGCGCGACACCGTCGGTGACTGGGGCCAGATCCACAACGACGTCCACATCGTCAAAGACGGTGCGGACCAGAGTGTTCCGTGGCTCAACGACGACCAGATCGCCACGATCCTGGGCATCACCGGCAAGGTGCTGCCACTGGCGAATATGTCAGACACCTACTACCACCAGATCCAGTACCCGCTGCTGAACGACCCGAACGAGTTCAGCAAGCTCGGCGACACCTCCGCCAACGTCCCCGGGCTGACCTTGCCGGGCCAGGTCACCAGCCTGGGCAACTTCGCGCTGGAGCCCGGTCAGGCACTGGTGCTCAAGGTGCCCGAGCTCGAGGCCGGCTACCACGGTCTGCAGGTCACCAACGAATGGGGACAATACGTTCCGTTTGCCAGCGCGACCGGCAGCCTGAACAACACCCAGATATTCCAGGGCAACGACGGCTACACCTACTACATCCTCAGCAACCAGAACCCCGGTTACGCGAACTGGGTGAACATCGGCGACCTGACCAACGGCGGCGTTATCCTGCGCTGGCAGGACGTCAGCGGGACGATCACCAACCCCAATATCGAGACCACCGTGGTGCCGATCTCCGACGTCAAGGACTACCTGCCGGCGGACATGCCGACGGTCACCCCCGAGGAGTACGCCACCCTCGCCCAGGAGCGACTGCTGGAGTACGGCTACTCCTTCCACCAGTCGTCGAATATCAACTGGCTCTGGGACAACCTGCAGATCGGCCAGATCAAGGCCGCGATCGGCTCGGACACCTTCGACCAGCTGTTCGGCGGCCAGGGCGATGTGCCGTCGGTCTTCGACCGGATGGTGTCGACCGACCTCGGGCCCAACTGGGGCAACGTGTTCAACAACGTGCTGGCCCACCCCGAAGGCGCCTTCAACGCGCTGATCAACAACCTGCCGCTGGCCATCAAGGACATCGAGTTGCCGAGCGTGCTGGCCGGGCTGCAACTGCAGCACCTCACCGAGCAGACGTTGGCGGCGATGCAGACTGGCGAGTACTGGTCGGACTCGTCGAACCTGCTGTCCAGCTTCAACGCTTTCGGCACCGTCATCAACGACGCACTGTTCGACCCGGCCACCAGCATCACCGCCGCCTTCCTCAACGCGCGCGATGACTTGTCGGTGGGGCTGCTCAACGCCACTGACGACACCGAGCTGACCAACACCCTGTGGGCGCAGCTGTCAGAGCTCAACGACACGCTGGCGCAGGCACTCGGCGGTATGGCGCTGTGAAAACCACTGCGGCGGTATTGCTGGAGCCGGGCAAGCCGTTCGAGATCATGGAACTCGATCTCGACGGCCCCGGCCCCGGGGAGGTATTGATCCGGTATGTCGCTGCTGGACTGTGCCATTCGGATCTGCACCTGACCGACGGTGATCTGCCACCGCGGTATCCGATCGTCGGCGGACATGAGGGCGCGGGGATCATCGAGGATGTCGGTCCCGGGGTGACGAAGGTAGCCCCCGGTGATCACGTGGTGTGCTCGTTCATCCCCAGCTGCGGGAAATGCCGCTACTGTGCCACTGGCCGCCAAAGCCTGTGCGACATGGGCGCTACCATCCTGGACGGCTGCATGCCGGACGGAACGTTCCGATTCCGGGGCGCCGGCAAGGAATTCGGCGCCATGTGCATGCTGGGCACGTTCTCCGAGCGTGCCGTGATCTCTGAACATTCGGTGGTCAAGATCGATGACTGGCTGCCGCTGGAGACCGCGGTGCTGGTCGGCTGCGGGGTCCCCACCGGCTGGGGTGCGGCCACCTACGCCGGCAACGTCCGGCCCGGGGACATCGCGGTCATCTATGGGGTCGGCGGTATCGGCATCAACGCCGTGCAGGGCGCACTGCACTCGGGCGCCAAGTATGTGATCGTGGTCGACCCGGTGGAGTTCAAGCGGGAGACTGCGCTGAAATTCGGTGCCAGCCATGCATTCTCATCGGCGAGCGAGGCCGCCGAGAAGGTCCACGAACTGTCCTGGGGGCAGGGTGCGGACCAGGCGATCGTTACTGTCGGCACCGTCGAGGAGGAAGTGATCTCGGCGGCGTTCGACGTCGTGGGCAAGGGTGGGACCGTGATCGTGGTCGGGCTTGCCAGCCCGGAGAAGCTGACGGTCCACGTCTCGGGCATGATGCTGACGCTGATGGAGAAGACCATCAAGGGATCACTGTTCGGCTCGGCCAACCCGCAGTACGACATCGTGCGGCTGCTGCGGCTCTATGACGCCGGACAACTCAACCTGGACGAGTTGGTGACTGCTCGCTACCGGCTCGAGGACGTGAACCAGGGGTATCAGGATCTGCGGGACGGCAAGAACATTCGCGGAATCGTGCTGCACTCCGGAGCGTGATCGGTCAACGCCGTAAGGGGTGCTCGGCCAGGGTCGCGTACCAATAGGTCAGCCCGGCCGCGACGAATTCGACGGCGCACGCCGCGGTGAAGGCCGGATGCGGCATGCCGACGTCGGCCATGGACATCAGCCGGGAGACTCCGAGCAACGCCATGGTGGCGGCCAGCAGGCGTACGGCTCCGGCCGGGATCGGGGAGCGTCGAAAGGCTTCGAGGTAGCCGACTCCGAAGCCGATCAGCAGGGCGCCGGCTGCGCGGGCCTCACTGTCCACCGTCGCGTTGACGGCCTGGCCGTCCGGAATGGAGTCCAGCGAGAACGCCATCCGGCTGATCCCCAGCGCGATCAGCAGCAGCCCGGTGAGCCAGCCGAAGGCGCGCAGGGACTTGATCACCATGCCGAGCCCCTTCCGGGGCGGCGGTTCACCGCCCGGGCGCCCATGATGAGTCCGAATACGACGATCGTTCCGAAGATGGCCACCCCGACGCGTACCGGCACCGTGTCGTCGGACGGCGGCAACAGCATGGCCTGCGGGTTCGGGGCGTCGGCCGGGCCTCGGGCCGCCACCAGCGACGGGTCGGGCTCGATCAGCGTCCCGACTCGGGTGCCGGCCGGGACGGAGAAGCCGTAGTCGAGCAGCTGCGCGGCCTGCTGCCAGGGCGGGATCGGCTGCCGGGTGCCGCGCAGCAGTACTGCCACCAGCCGGCGTCCGTCCCGGGTCGCGGCCCCGACGAACGTCTGCCCGGCGTCATCGGTGTAGCCGGTCTTGCCGCCCAGCGCGCCTGGGTAGTTGTAGAGCAGCTGGTTGTCGTTCTCCAGCTGGTAGCCGGGTGTGTCGCCGTAGCCCGGGAAGTCGAAGGTGCGGGTCGCGACGATGTTGGTGAACGCCGGGTTGTTCCAGGCGTAGCGGTAGAACAGTCCGATGTCGTAGGCCGAGGTGCTCATGCCGGGCCCGTCCAGCCCGGACGGGGTGGCGGCACGGGTGTCGCGGCCGCCGAGCCGCGCGGCCAGGGTATTGATCTTGTGCAGCGCCACATCCCAGCCGCCGAGTTGCATGGCCAGGGCGTGCGCGGCGTCGTTGCCCGATCCCATCAGCAGGCCGTGCAGCAATTGGTCGACGGTGAAGCGGCCGCCGGGGCCGACGCCGACGCGGGTGCCTTCGGCGTTGGCGTCTTCCTGGGTGCCGAGAACCACCATGTTGGGGTCCAGCTCGTTCAGTGCCGCCATCGCGGTCAGCACCTTGATCACACTGGCGGGCCGGTGCCGGCCGTGCGGATCGCGGGCCGCGATTACCGCGCCGCTGTCCAGGTCTGCCACCAGCCAGGATTCGGCGGAGACCTCGCTGGGCACTGGCGGGGTGTCGGGTGCGGCCACGATCCCGCAGCCGGACAGGGCCTCGCCGCCGACCGGGGTGGCCGGCACGGGCAGTGGCAGCGGGGGCGCGCCGGCTTGGGGCACTTCGGAGGCGTCTACCGCGGGCGGGGTGTTGACCTGATACGGGCAGCCGACCGTTCCCGCGTTCAGGCCGGGGGTGGGATCCGCCCCGGCGGCAGGGGCGACCAGGGGAGCCGTGGCGAGAAAACCCGCCGCCACCAGGGCTGACACCGAGCGCAGAGAAGTCATCGTGTGTGCAGGGTAGGGCAAGGGCAGGGCAAATATGGGGAGCCACGCTGTGGCTGGTGGGACGGAAGTTACAGCGGGAGGCTACAGCCGGAAATACGCCAGGCCCGGCCCGGCGATCCGGCCCATCCACAGCCGGCCGTCGGCCTCCACCACTCCGGTGGCCAGCCCGAAGTCGGGGTGTTCGGTGCGGTACTGGGCCAGCACCCGCCCGTCGTCGGCGTCGAAGCCGACCACCCACACCACTGACTTCGGGTCGGGCAGCCAGCGATAGGGCAGCAGTCGCCACAACAGCCGACGCAGGACCGGCGCACGAGGGCTCAGCCAGTCCGACAGGGCGTTGCGATCGGAGACCATCGCGACCCAGATCCGTCCGTCGGGCCCGGTCGAGATGTTGTCGGGATGACCGGGCAGCTCCTGCACCAGCGGCGTGATCGAACCGCGGTGCGGGCCGGTCAGCCAGTACTTGGACAGTCGCCGGCCGGTGCTCTCGGCGAACACCACGGCCGATTCGTCGGCAGTCAGCGTCACACCGTTGGCGAAGTGCAACCCCGTCGCCAGCACGCTCACCGTGCCGTCGGGACTCCGCTGCATTAGTGACCCGCTGCCGCGTGCCTCGATCACCGAGCCCTTGTAATGCTCGTAGCGGAACCGGCTGGTGGACTCGGTGAAATAGATTGTGCCATCGGCTGATTCGACGGCATTGGAGCAGAACGTCAGCGGCCGGCCACCCACCTCGCTGACCAGGGTCTCCAGCTGCTGGGTCTGCGGGTCATAACGCAGCAGGCCGCGGTGGCTGTCACAGATCAGCAGTCGGTGATCGCGGGTGAAGGCCAGGCCCAGCGGGCGCCCGCCGGTGTCGGTCACCACCCGTGGTGCGCCGCCTGCCGAGTCGACGGCGATGATGCGGCCGTCCTCGACCCCGGTCCAGATGCTGCCGTCGGCCGCGGCGACTACGTCCTCGGGCGCGGTACCGGGTATATCGATGAGGGTCAGTGTCGGGGTGGAATCCGGCGGGGGCAACGGCCGTGATCCCGGTGGCTGCCAGCGGACGGGGTCGATGCGCGGCTTGGACACTCCTGCATTGTGTCGCAACGCCCTTAGTCGAGGCAGGCCTAGGCTGGTGGCGATGACCGCATCGGTGGAGGATTTCGAGGCGCTGCGGCCTCACCTGTTGGCGGTGGCCTACCGGCTCACCGGCATGTTCGCCGATGCCGAGGACATCGTGCAGGACGCCTGGCTGCGGTTCGACGCCGCCGAACGTGACCACATCGTCGACCCGCGGGCGTGGCTGACCACGGTGGTGAGTCGCCTCGGCCTGGACCGGCTGCGTTCGGCGGCGCGGCGTCGTGAGTCCTATGTCGGCGAGTGGCTGCCCGAACCGGTGGTGACCACCATCGACGACGACGCCGATCCGTTGTCGTCGGTGGTGGCCGGTGAAGACGCCCGGTTCGCCGCCATGGTGGTGCTGGAGCGGCTGACTCCCGATCAGCGAGTGGCGTTTGTGCTGCACGACGGGTTCGCGGTGCCGTTCGGCGAGGTGGCCGGGGTGCTCAACACCACCGAAGCCGCAGCCCGCCAGCTGGCATCGCGTGCCCGCAAGGCCGTCACCGCTGATCCGCCGCCGCGGCCCGATCCGCGCCACGAGGAGGCGGTCGGCTCACTGATGGCCGCGATGGCGTCCGGCGATCTGGCGGCCGTGGTGGCGCTGCTGCACCCTGACGTGACGTTCACCGGCGACGCGAACCGCCGGGCGCCGACCGCCCCGCGGGTCATTCGCGGGCATAAGAAGGTGGCGCGGTTCCTGCTCGGCCTGGCCCGCCGCTACGGCCCGACCCTGATCACCGCGAACCAGCTGGCCCTGGTCAACGGCGAACTCGGCGCCTACACCCCAGGGGCGCCCGGCGCGGACGGGTTCCCCGAGCTGATGCCGCGCGTCACCGCGATGACGGTGCGCGACGGGCGAGTAGTGGCGATCTGGGATATCGCCAACCCGGACAAGTTCACCGGATCCCCGCTGCGCCCCGCCAACCGATCGGAGGAAGAACGTGGCCAATAGCATCTCAAAGAAAATGGGCGCGTTGATGTTTCGCGCCATGGACAAGATGCGCCACCGCGATGCCTTTGACATCGCCGACCCCACCGGAACGGACTTCACCGGCTTCGACAAGTACCGCCAGATCCTGCTGGTCACGTTCAAACGGTCGGGCGAGGCGATGCCGAGCCCGATCAATCACGGCGTCGATGCCGGAAAGCTCTACGTCCGCACCGACGCGTCCACCGGCAAGGTCAAGCGAATCCGCAACAACCCGAACGTCGTCGTGGTCCCCAGCAGCCTGCGCGGCAAACCCGAAGGACAACCGGTGGCCGCGATCGCCCGGATTCTGCCCGAGTCCGACCATGCGCTCGCCGAACGTGCGATCGCCGCCAACTGGAGTCCGGTGATGCGGATCTTCGAGCGCGGTCTGGACAAGGGCAGTGCGGCAGCGGGCCTCCCGATCGCCTACATCGAGATCACCCCGGCGAGTCAGCCTCGTTGATCCTCGGTGGCCCACGGCACCCGGCAGGCGTCTCCGGAGTTGAAGCCCTGCTCGGTGATGCCCAGCGCCGAGTACATCCGGGATCGCATGTTCTCCACGCCGATCTGGTAGGTCAGCTCGATCACGCCGGCATCGCCGAAGCGGTGTTGCAGATCGGCGACCTGTTCATCGGTGACCGAATGCGGATCGGTGGTCATCGCGTCGGCGTAGGCGATCGCGGCCCGCTCGTCGTCGCTGTAGAGCGGGGAGGTCGCGTAGTCATCGATGTGCTTCAGCCGGTCGGTGTCGATGCCTTCCAGGCGTTGCAGCATGGACCCGAAGTCCACGCACCACGAGCAACCGACGGTGCGGGCGGTCCAGAACACCGCCAGATCCCGCGGGCCGGCCGGCAGCTTGCGCGACGCGGACTGCAGCAGGCCCTCGTGCACCGCGTTGGCCACCAGCAGTCGCGGATGATGCGCGGCGACGGCGAAGGGTTCAGGAACTTCACCGAAGCGTCGCTTGGCGTAGCGGTACATGGCACGCACCAGCATGTTGGTGCGTTTCGGCGGCAGTGGGTCGATGCGAGGTTTGGTAGTCATACCCCTTAGACGGGACAGCCCGGGAAAGTGTGACGAGCAGACGCGGCCCTCAGATCAGGAAGGGGACCAGCGCCTTGCGGTCGGTCGGGTAGTCGACGAACTTCTCCTGGTACCACTTGTGGGTGCCCAGCGCCCGGGGGATCAGGTTGCCGGCGGTGATCAGCAGGATGGCGACGCCGGGCAGCGCCCAGGTCAAGATCGCGAAACCGGCCCACGCCATCATCTCGCCCAGGTAGGCCGGGCTGGTGACGAAGCGGAAGCCGCCGCCGAACGGAATCCGGTACTCCGCGCCGCCGGGGTTGTTCTTGTCGCGCAGGTTGCGCACGATCGACTCGGAGTTGACCAGCAGCGCGAACCCGCACAGGTAGACCGCCAGGCCCACCAGGAACCGCGGGTCGGTCAGCCAGCCGGTGCCGTAGGTGTGAAAGTAGTCGTGGCTGAACAGCGCACCGTTGAGGTAGCCGTGCATGGAGGTGACGAGCATGCCCATCACCACCACCGAGATGTTGAAGGTGCTGCGCTTGCCGGGCACCTGGCGGATCGCCAGCGGGAAGAACCAGCCGCGGTTGGCGTAGTGCAGCGCCCAGATCCCGGCCAGCACCAGCGACGTCGGCTCGAAGCGGGCCGGCCCGCTGAGGTAGGCGACCAGGAACACCACGGTCGCCGGGATCTCCATCAGCCACCAGCCGAACTTGGGGTTCAGGTTCAAGCCGAGCTTGGTCGTCGAGAACCGGCCGTAGGAGCTCTGGCCGAAGAAGCCGCCGACGATCACGAACGCCGCGAAGGCGAACGCTGCGGTCAGGACGGTGTCGTAGACGGTGTTGCCGGTGTACCAGTGCATCCCTGTGTCCTATCACGCCGTCGGATCTAGCTGGCGAGCAGACGCCAAAGCCCCCATTTCGCGGCGGAATAGGGGGCTTTCGCGTCTGGTCGCGGAGGGTCAGCGAGCGAACATCAGCGCCCGCTTGACCTCCTGGATCGCCTTGGTGATCTCGATGCCGCGAGGGCAGGCATCCGTGCAGTTGAACGTGGTGCGGCAGCGCCACACCCCGTCGACCTCGTTGAGGATGTCCAGGCGCTCGGCGGCGGCCTCATCGCGGCTGTCGAAGATGAACCGGTGCGCGTTGACGATCGCGGCCGGCCCGAAGTAGGCACCCTCGCTCCAGTACACCGGGCAACTCGTGGTGCAGATGGCGCACAGGATGCACTTGGTGGTGTCGTCGTAGCGCGCACGGTCGGTCTGGCTCTGGATGTGCTCGCGGGTGGGGTGGTTGCCCGAGGTGATCAGGTACGGCTTGACCGCCTTGTAGGCATCCATGAACGGTTCCATGTTGACCACGAGGTCTTTTTCCACCGGCAGCCCGCGCAGCGGTTCGATGGTCAGCGTCAGTTCCTTGCCCGGCTTCTTGGGCAGGATGTCGCGCATCAGCAGCTTGCAGGCCAGCTTGTTGTTGCCGTTGACCCGCACCCCGTCGGAACCACACACGCCGTGCGCGCAGGACCGGCGGAAGGTCAGCGTGCCGTCCAGGTAGCTCTTCACGTAGATCAGCAGATTGAGCAACCGGTCAGTCGGCAGTGCCGGAACCCGGAAGCTCTGCCAGCCGCCGGTGGCGGCGTAGGCGTCCGGGTTCTCCGGGTTGTAGCGGGCGATCTTGAGCGTGACCATCTGCGCGCCCTCGGGAACCGGGGGCAGCGGCGGGTCACCGGCGGGCGCAGAGTCGACCAACGCCGCCGGTGCAGCGCTCGACGACCCGGGGGAGCAGCAACCGCCCTCGGACGAGCAGCAACCGGAGTCAGCTGAGGAGGACATCAGTACTTCCGTTCCTTCGGTTCGTAGCGGGTCTGCACCACCGGCTTGTAGTCCAGCCGGATGTCGGCGATCAGTTCGGAGCCCTGCTTGTAGGCCATGGTGTGGCGCATGTAGTTGACGTCGTCCCGGTTGGGGTAGTCCTCGCGGGCGTGCCCGCCGCGCGACTCCTGGCGGTTCAACGCACCCAGCACGGTGACCTCGGCGAGCTCCAGCAGGAAGCCCAGCTCGATCGCCTCCAACAGGTCGGAGTTGAAGCGCTTGCCCTTGTCGTGCACGGTGATCCGGGCGTAGCGCTCCTTGAGCGCGTGGATGTCGCTCAGCGCCTGCTTGAGGGTCTTCTCGGTGCGGAACACCGCGGCGTTGTTGTCCATCGACTGCTGCAGCGCGCCACGGATGTCGGCCACCCGCTCGTTGCCGTGTTCGGAGAGGATGTCGGCCACCCAGCCGGTCACCATGTCGGCAGGGTTCTCCGGCATATCGACGAAGTCGTGCGCGTTGGCGTACTCGGCGGCGGCGATGCCCGCACGGCGGCCGAACACGTTGATGTCCAGCAGCGAGTTGGTGCCGAGCCGGTTGGCGCCGTGCACCGACACGCAGGCGCATTCGCCGGCGGCGTAGAGGCCCGGCACGGTGTTGGTGTTGTCGCGCAGCACCTGCCCGGTGTTCGTGGTCGGAATGCCGCCCATCACGTAGTGGCAGGTCGGGTAGACCGGCACCAGTTCCTTGACCGGGTCCACGCCCAGGTAGGTGCGGGCGAACTCGGTGATGTCGGGCAGCTTCTCCTCGAGCACCTCTTCGCCCAGGTGGCGCACGTCGATGTAGACGTAGTCCTTGTTCGGTCCGGCGCCGCGGCCCTCGAGCACCTCGAGCACCATCGAGCGGGCCACGATGTCGCGCGGGGCCAGGTCGACGATCGTCGGGGCGTAGCGCTCCATGAACCGCTCACCGTCGGCGTTGAGCAACCGGCCACCCTCGCCGCGCACGGCCTCGGAGATCAGGATGCCCAGGCCGGCCAGACCGGTCGGGTGGAACTGGTGGAACTCCATGTCTTCGAGCGGCAGACCCTTGCGGAACACGATGCCCAGGCCGTCGCCGGTCAGGGTGTGCGCGTTCGAGGTGGTCTTGTACATCCGGCCCGAGCCGCCGGTGGCGAACACGATGGCCTTGGCGTGGAAGACGTGGATGTCACCGGTCGCCAACTCGTAGGCAACGATGCCGGTCGCCACCGGGCCCGACGGCGTCTCGGTGAGCACCAGGTCCAGCGCGTAGAACTCGTTGAAGAACTCCACGCCGTGCTTGACGCAGTTTTGGTAGAGCGTCTGCAGGATCATGTGGCCGGTCCGGTCGGCGGCGTAGCACGCGCGACGCACCGGGGCCTTGCCGTGATCGCGGGTGTGCCCGCCGAACCGGCGCTGGTCGATGCGGCCTTCCGGGGTCCGGGAGAACGGCATGCCCATGTTCTCCAGGTCCAGCACCGCGTCGATGGCCTCCTTGGCCATGATCTCCACCGCGTCCTGGTCGGCCAGGTAGTCGCCGCCCTTGACGGTGTCGAAGGCGTGCCACTCCCAGTTGTCGTCCTCGACGTTGGCCAGTGCGGCGCACATGCCGCCCTGGGCCGCGCCGGTGTGGCTGCGCGTGGGGTAGAGCTTGGTCAGCACCGCGGTGCGGGCCCGCGGGGCCGCCTCGACGGCCGCGCGCATCCCGGCGCCGCCGGCACCGACGATCACCACGTCGTATCGATGTTCTTGAATCACCGCGATATCACCCGTTCGCTACCGAATCTGCCGTCAAGAAATGTTCGCGTCGAAGCTCAGCAGCACGTAGCTGCCCAGCACCAGCGTGAAGATGATCGACACCGCCAGCAGCGTCATCAGCCAGAACCGGCTGCGGGCGCTGCGGGTGTAGTCACCGATGATCGTGCGCAGGCCGTTGCCGCCGTGCAGTTCGGCCAGCCACAGCAGGCACAGGTCCCAGACCTGCCAGTACGGATGGTGCCAGCGCTCCGCCACGTAGTTGAAGTCGATGCGGTAGACGCCTTCCTGCCACATCAGCATCACGAACAGGTGCCCGAGCACCAGGAAGATCAGCACGGCGCCGGAGAACCGCATGAACAGCCAGGTGTACTTCTCGAAGTTGGGCATCCCGCTGTGCCGTTGCGGCGCACGGGGGTCGCCGAGGCTGGCGGGGCGGTCGCGGTCCAGGCCGCGAACCGGGGCTATCGGGCCCCGGCTGCCTTGTACGTCAGTTGTGCTCATAGGAACCGCTCCACCATGTGCATGCCGATCCGAACCACGACCGGGACCATTACCACCAGCCAGATGACGCCGACGGCCACCAGCATCTGGCGGTGGTATCGGGTGCCCTGCCACCAGAAGTCGATCAGGATCAGCCGGACCCCGTTGAGACCGTGGAACAGCACCGCGGCCACCAGGCCCAGCTCCATCAGGCCGACCAGCGGGGTCTTGTAGGTGGCGATCACCTCGGTGTAGGCCTCCGGGCTCACCCGCACCAGGGCCGTGTCGAGCACGTGGACAAACAAGAAGAAGAAGATCGTCGCACCGGTGATCCGGTGCAGCGCGAACGCCCACATTCCCGGGTCGCCTTTGTACAGACTCTGCCGCCGGAATCGCGTCGCATCCGACCGCGGCCCCGGCACCGCAGT
Organism: Mycolicibacter virginiensis; assembly: GCF_022374935.2. Classification (NCBI taxonomy): domain Bacteria; kingdom Bacillati; phylum Actinomycetota; class Actinomycetes; order Mycobacteriales; family Mycobacteriaceae; genus Mycobacterium; species Mycobacterium virginiense. The sequence goes on along the minus strand of NZ_CP092430.2, from coordinate 3,660,711 downwards.
CGCATCGGCGGATGTCGCCGTCATCAGCGCCTCCAAATTTTCTGCAGCGGCCCGCTGCGCCCGGCTATACCGTGCGTACGGTCGCTCCGCAACGCCATCGCTATCAATAAACCTCGGCAAGGACTCTAAACCCAACAACAGGTCCGAAACGACCACGAAGGAGTTACTGACGAGTAGCCAGGGCCTGCGACTACGCTGAAATTCGATCGTTGCCGACGGATGGGCGAGGTGATGTGGTGCGCGCAGGTGAAGCGGAGACCTATTGAATGTCCCGCGAAATTGACTGGGATATGTTGCGGCGCAATGCAATCAACGTTTCAGCTAATGCCTACGCGCCGTACTCCGGGCTGCGCGTCGGAGCGGCGGGACTGACCGACGACGGCCGGGTCGTCACCGGCTGCAATGTGGAAAATGTCTCATATGGGCTGGGCCTGTGCGCTGAGTGCGCGGTGGTCTGCGGACTCTACGCCGCCGGCGGCGGACGACTGGTGGCGCTGTCGTGCAGCAACTCCGACGGAAACCTGCTGATGCCGTGCGGCCGCTGCCGTCAGGTCCTGCTCGAACACGGCGGTTCCGAGCTGCTCATCGACCACCCGGCAGGTGCGCGGCCGTTGGCCGAGCTGCTGCCGGACGCTTTCGGGCCCGACTCCTTGCCGAGAACCGCGCTGCCATGACGCTGCTCGCCTCTTTCGACGCCCCGACGCTGATCGCAACCAAGCGTGACGGCCACCGGCTGCCCGACGCCGGGATCGACTGGCTGATCGACGGCTACACCGCCGGACTGGTCGCCGAAGAGCAGATGTCGGCGCTGCTGATGGCCATCTACCTGCGCGGGATGGACGCGGCCGAAACCGTGCGCTGGACCTCGGCGATGATCGCCTCGGGGGAGCGGATGGTCTTCACCGACTTAAGCCGCGACGGAAAGCCCCTGAAAACGGTGGACAAGCACTCCACCGGCGGCGTCGGCGACAAGATCACCCTGCCGCTGGTCGCCGTCGTTGCCGCCTGCGGAGCTGCGGTACCGAGCGCCTCGGGGCGCGGCCTGGGTCACACCGGCGGCACCTTGGACAAGCTGGAGTCGATACCGGGCTTCGAGGTGGCGCTGTCCACGGCACGGCTGCGCGAGCAATTGGCCCGCGTCGGCGCAGCGGTCTTCGCCGCCGGCGCTCTGGCACCGGCCGACGCCAAGCTCTACGCGCTGCGTGACGTCACCGCCACCGTCGAATCGCTGCCGCTGATCGCCAGCTCGGTGATGAGCAAGAAGCTCGCCGAGGGCACCGCGGCCCTGGTCTTGGACGTCAAGGTCGGGTCGGGTGCGTTCATGCGCTCCGCTGAGCAGGCCGGGGAACTGGCCCAGATGATGGTCGGACTGGGCGCGGCGCACGGGGTCGCCACCCGAGCCCTACTCACCGACATGAGCACGCCGCTGGGGTGCGCGGTCGGTAACGCCATCGAGGTGGCCGAAGCCCTCGAGGTGCTGGCCGGCGGCGGCCCGGCCGATGTGGTGGCGCTGACGGTGCGGCTGGCCGAAGAGATGCTGACCCTGGCCGGAATCGACGGTGTCGACCCGGCGCAGACCCTGCGTGACGGTACCGCGATGGACCGATTCAGCGCGATGGTCGCCGCCCAGGGCGGGGATCTGGGGATGCCCTTGCCGGTGGGAGCGTGCACCGAGACCGTGACTGCGCAGCGCGGCGGCCTGATGGGTGACATCGACGCGATGGCGGTGGCCCTGGCGGCATGGCGTCTCGGCGCCGGCCGGTCCCGGCCGGGGGAGCGGGTGCAGCACGGCGCGGGGGTGCGGATTCACCGCCGGCCGGGCGACCCGGTGGCGCCCGGCGACACCCTGTTCACGCTGTACACCGATACCCCCGAGCGGATCGCCCCCGCGCTGGCCGAGCTCGGCGGCGGCTACTGCGTCGGCGACACACCGCCGCTGCCGCGTCCGTTGATCATCGAGGCGACCCCATGATGAAGCCATGAGCACACCGGTGAGCCTGGAGACCGTGGGGCGGGTCCCCAAGGCGCTGCTGCACGATCACCTGGACGGCGGCCTGCGCCCGGCCACCGTCGTCGACATCGCCGGCCAGGTCGGCTACGACGACCTGCCGGAGACCGATCCCGAGGAACTGGCGACCTGGTTCCGAACGCGCTCCCACAGCGGCTCGCTGGAGCGTTATCTCGAACCGTTCAGCCACACCGTGGCCGTGATGCAGACCCCCGACGCGCTGTATCGGGTCGCTCGCGAATGCGTCGAGGATCTGGCCGCCGACACCGTCGTCTACGCCGAGGTGCGATTCGCGCCCGAACTGCACATCGAGGGCGGGTTGTCGTTCGACGAGGTGACCGACGCGGTGCTGGCCGGTTTCGCCGACGGCGAGCGCGATGCCGCGGCAGCTGGCCGGGAGATCACGGTGCGCTGCCTGGTCACCGCCATGCGCCACGCGGCGCTGTCCCGCGAGATCGCCGAGCTGGCCATCCGGTTCCGCGACAAGGGTGTGGTCGGTTTCGATATCGCCGGCGCCGAAGCCGGCTATCCGCCGAGCCGGCATCTGGACGCGTTCGAGTACATGCGTGACCACAACGCGCGCTTCACCATTCACGCCGGCGAGGCATTTGGGCTGCCCTCTATTCACGAGGCGATCGCATTCTGCGGGGCCGACCGGCTCGGGCACGGGGTGCGCATCACCGACGACATCACCGTCGACCCGGAAGATCCAGCCGGGACGGTGCGGCTGGGTCGGCTGGCGGCGATCCTGCGCGACAAGCGGGTCCCGCTGGAGCTGTGCCCGAGCTCCAATGTGCAGACCGGGGCGGTCGACAGCATCGCCGAGCACCCGTTCGATCTGCTGGCCCGCGCTCGGCTGCGGGTGACGGTCAATACCGACAACCGGCTGATGAGCGACACCACCATGAGCAAGGAGATGCTGGTGCTGGCCGAGACTTTTGGGTACGGCTGGGCCGATCTGCAGCGGTTCACGGTGAACGCGATGAAGTCGGCGTTCATCCCGTTCGATCAGCGGGTGCAGATCATCGAAGAAGTGATCAAGCCGCAATATGCGGCATTGATCGACTGATTCGCCGGCGAAACTGACGAAGGCCGGACAATCGCGGTGGCGATTGCCCGGCCTTCGATTCAGGTATCAGTGCTCGGTGACGGTGGCTTCGGCGTCGCCCTCTTTCCACGTGACGATGCCGTGCTCGAAGGTGGTCTGCTTGGACCCGTCAGCGTTGGTGGTCTCGTCGCTGGTCGGGTAGCCGAGCTTGCCCTGCGAACCGCCCAGCTCGTTCCACTTGTCGCGGATCTTGCCCCACACCACGTACGAACGGGTGGTGTGAACGATCACGCCGCCGTCGAACTGCTGGTAGATGCCGCCGTCGGGGTTCTTCTGCTCGGCACCGGTGGGCTCGCCCAGGTCCTGCTTGGCGGTCGCGTCCAGGGAGTCGAGCTTGGCCAGAATCGGCCCGGCGACGGTGTATTCCTTGCCGTCGGCGCCGGTGATCACGGTGGAGCTGGCGGCGCTCTCCTCCGACGGAGAGTTGACCGCCGACGAGATCACCGAGCTGGCTGAGGATGCAACCGAGCTGGCTGAGCTCAGCGCCTCGCTGGTCTTCTCCTTGGCGGTGCCGTTGCAACCCGTGCCGATCAGCGCGACTCCCAAAACTGCTGCGGATACTGCTGCGGCCCGCTGTGTCGCCTTGCGCATGTGTAGTCCTTTCGAATTGGAAGGCCCCCGCAAACCGCACGGCTCGGCCCGAGTGTTATCGGGCCAGATGTTAGTCGTGAATATGACCGCTCGGCAATGAATTGGAGTAATTGATTGCCGTAATTCGAAGTGAATTCCGCAGTAGTGACATGTCTTCCTGCGTGCGGGTTCCGCCCGGGCTGACGCGACCGGACGGCGCAGCGTTATTCGCGCCGCAGCCGCGACTGCACGAACTGTTCGAGCTGCTCCCATTCCTTGACGGCGGGCGCGTACGGGCGCTGCGGCTCGTTGACCGATTCGCGGTCGAGGACGTAGCTGACCATCCGGCCCAGCGGACGGTCCGGCGCGAGGGTGTCGGCGACGACGCCGTCCTCGGCATAGGTGCCCACGTCCTGCAGGAACTCGACGGCCAGGTCGAGCTGCTCACGATCCACCGCGTCCGGCCCGTCGGTGAGGTCGTCGGTCATTCCGGAGAGCACGTAGACGTTGTCATCGGTGATGTCGATCGACAGCGAACCGTCGGTGGCCGCGGTCCGGATGTCGTCGTAGGTGCTCAGATCCGACAGGTCGTGGTCATGCTCGTCGGCCAGGTAGCGAGCCAGGGCGCGCTCGGAACCGAACACGCTGATCCGGCCGTTGCGGCCCAGGAACACCGGCTGGTCGCCGAGGTAACAGCGCAGCGTGAAGAACGTCCCGTTGTCGGTGATGATCCGAATCGGGTCGATGCCCACCTTGGTCCAGAAGTTCGCGTCGCCGCCAAGCACCACCCGATCGCCCGAGGCCCGCTCGGTGGTCGCGGCGGCCGGCTCGTCGTCACCGTTCTCTTCGCCGGCAGCCTCGGTGTCCTCGACGTCTTCGTCGGCCGGCTCCGGCTCGGCCGGGGCTTCTGCGGCCAGCTCATCGGCCGCCTGCGATGCCGCGGCGGCGTCGACGTCGGGCGTGGTGATGATCTCTTCGATCGCGGTCAGCACACCGCCCCAGTTGCGGCCGATGATCTCGGCGATCAGCTCCCAGCGCTTGCGGCCGGCCCGGCCGGTGAAGTTGTCGACGCCGCCGGCCAGCCAGCCCAGGTTGGGGTTGCCGTTGAAGAACTTCGTCACCGCTGTCAGGTCGCACACCGAGCCGATCGCCGAGACGATCTCCAGGGCATTGGCCAGTGACTGGACGGACTGCTTGGTCGGCTTCTCGGTCAGCAGTTCTTCGACTGCGATCAGGTCATACTGCCGGTTGCGGCCCGGGTCCAGCTTATGGGCGTTGGCCTGGACAAGCCGCGTCCAGGCCGGGTGGTCAACCAGGTCGTTGTTGGCGTTGACCCGTACGAACGCGACCAAGTCGGCCGCGGTGGCGAAACCGTAGAGGTCTTCATCCCTGCCCAGAAACGCCTGCCACTCGTCACCGGAGTCGCGCCAGCTCGGAGCCCACAGGGTGTAGCGGTCACCATCGGTCACCGTGAGGCGGATCGGTACAAGGTCAGCTGCCATGGCGCACAGAATAACGATGCAGCCCGCGCCGCCCGAAGGCGGGATTGCGCCGGCATTAGCACCCTGATTGGCGGCGGGGCGCTTCGCATCGCGAATTAAAGAATCCTGAATTTTGCGGTGATCGGGTTGGCGGCGGTCGCCGGGTGGCTAGCGTCGCTGCTGGTGGAAAACCGGGGCCGGGGGAGGTCGCGATGACGACTGGTCGGTTGCGCCTGGCGGGCGCGATGCTGCTGGCGGTGCTGTGCGCCGCGGTATTGGCCCTGACATCGGCGTTGTCCTCGGCGGTGGCCTACAGCGTGGACCAGCTGGCGATCCGGCTGCGGCTGTTGGCCGATGCGGGCTGGATCATGAGCGGCACCGGCGTGCCCGATCCCAGCGTCGGGCCCTACCTGGACCAGATCCTCGCGGGATACCTGCAGCCGTCATCGCCGCTCTTCGCAGGCCAGCCGACATTCCCCGGCTACGACTTCCAGGGCCTGGTCACGCCAGAGCAGTTCTGCCCGTTCGTCTGCATACCGGGCCAACCGGCGATGAACTTCGGCGCCTCGCTGAACGCCGGGGTGGGCTTGCTGAACCAATCGATCCTGTCGCAGCTACTGGCCGGCGACAACGTGACGGTGTTCGGTTACTCGCAGAGCGCCGCCATCGCGACCATCGAGATGAACAATCTGATCGCCAACGCCGGGACCGCGGGCTACCCGACCCTCGATCAGCTGGACAACATGCACGTCGTTCTGATCGGCGACCCGAACAATCCGATCGGCGGGATCCTTGATCGCTTCCAGTTCCCGGGCGACCAGCACCTGCCGTTCGTCAACATTCCGCTGAGCCTGGACGCCACCCCGACTGAGCACATCGCGTCGGACATCTACACCGGTGAGTACGACGGCTGGGCCAACTTCCCGCAGGACCCGACCAACATCCTGGCCGTGATCAACGCCCTCATCGGCATCCTGACCGTGCACCCGTACTACCCCGACTACACCGCAGAGCAGCTGGCCAGTGCCATCAACGTCGGCACGATCGGCGACGCGAACTTCTACATGATTCCGCAGAACCTGCCGATCCTGCAGTTCATGTTCAACGGGGGGACTGCGGGACAGTTCTTCGGCGACTTCTTCTCGCCGTGGGCCAGGCTGATCATCAACTGGGGCTACGGCAACGCCGGTGACCCGGCCGTCAACGGGCTGTACCGGATCCCGGCCGGTGACTTCATCAGCGGCAGCGCCTACCAGCAGGCGTTCGGGGTGGCGGGCGGGCCTTGGGCGATGACGCCGACCGGCGAGCTGTACGACGGATCCAGCGTGATGGGCCTGTTCGAGCGGATGGATCCGCTGCAGATGCTGGCCGGGGTCCAGAACGCGCTGATCCAGAGCCTCGTCGGTCCGTGGGCCGACGTCGCGGCCGCGGCCAGTGGCGGTGCCCTCAGTGCCACTGACATCAGCACCATCACCGGCATCACCGACTTCCTGCAGACCATCACCGGCTACGACCTGATCAACTCCATCGACCAGTTCCTGATCAACGGGTGGAGCGAGTTGGCCGCCGCACTGAACGTGGGCGATGTGCTGGGCCCGGACGCCCTGCTGAGCGGGGCAGCGGTGCCCGGCGACGGGCTGCTGGATCTGGTCGGTCTGGGCTTCAGTCTTTTTAACTTCTTCGGCGCTTAGACCGGCCCGCCTGGAGCAAAAGCCAGGTCGAATGTCATCGATTTGACAACACGCGTTTTCTCCATGAGGGTCAACGCTGAAAACCACCTAATAGATTAATGTGATCTTGTCAGGTGGGGGTAATTGATCGCCGATGACATATTCGAACTGACCCGGGAGGTCTGCGATGACGGTTAAGCGAGTGCATCCCCTGGGGGCGATTTTGTTGGCCGCGCTGTGCGCCGTCCTCCTCGGCGTGTCGCCGCTGCTGAGTCCGGCACTGGCCTCGCGGTTCGAGAAGATGATCGCCGACGTCGCGCTGCTGGCCGGCCAGGCCTGGATCATGAGCGGCACCGGTCAGGCCGACCCGACGGTCGGCATCTACATGGACCTGGTGCGGGACTTCTACCTGCAGCCCGTCACACCGTGGTTCGCCGGGCAGGCGACGTACGCGGGCTACGCGCTGAACGGCCTGACTACCCCCGAACAGTTCTGCCCGATCGTTTGCCAGCCGTTGCCTGTCCCGCAGCTGAACTTCGGGGACTCGTTGGCTGAAGGCGTGGCCAACCTCGAAGCGGCGATCCGCCCACAGCTCGAGGCCGGTGACGAAGTCACGGTGTTCGGCTACTCGCAGAGCTCGGTCATCGCCACCCTGGCGATGCACAGCCTGCTCGCCAACGCGCCGGGCGGCGACTACGACCCGGACAACCTGCACTTCGTGCTGATCGGTGCCCCCAACAGCCCGATCGGCGGCATGCTGTCTCGGCTGCACTTCCCGGACGGGTTCGACGGGACCATGCAGCACATCCCGTTCCTGAACATCCCGGTGGGCATCGACTCGACCCCGACCGTGCCGTTCGCGACCGACGTCTATGCCACCGAATACGACGGCTGGGCCGTCTTCCCGCAGGACCCCACCAACCTGCTGGCCGTGATCAACGCGATCATGGGGATCCCGGCGGTGCACAACTCGTACTTCAACGACAACCTCGCCAACGCCATCGAACTGGGCACGATCGGCAACACCAACTACTTCATGCTGCCCGAGCAGCTGCCGATCCTCGGGCCCCTCTACGGTCTTGGTGACATCGGCAAGTTCGCCGCAGACGCGGTGGCGCCCATCTTGAAGACGTTCATCGACTGGTCCTACGGCAACCCGGGTGCCCCCGACGCCGGAATCACCGTGAACGGTGTCGACCCGATCGGCGCAGCCGGCGCCTGGGCGGTCACCGCGACCGGCCAGCTGTCGGAGGACACCGGTGTGCTCGGGTTCGGACTGCGGATGGACCCGCTGCAGATGTTGGCCGGCCTGCAGTACGCCGGCGTGCAGAGCCTGACCAACACCATCAACAACCTGCTGGGCTTCGTCGGGCAGGGCCCGCTGTCGGACTCGTTCGTCGACACGCTGCTCTCGGGCTACAACCTGACCCTCGGCCTGGACCAGGCGCTGCTCACCGGATGGCAGAACCTGGCCACCGAATGGAACCTGCTCGACGTGCTGGGCCCGGACGCCATCTTCAACGGCGCGCCGCTGATCTCGGCCCAGCCGCTGCTGGACCTGGTCGGGGTGGGCTTCAGCTTGATCAACCTGCTCGACGCCTAGATCGATGCAGCACCGGCGATCGCTGGGGGCAGCACTGCTCGTAGCGGCGTCGGTGCTCTCGGTGACCTGCGGGCCAGGGACACCGGGACCCGGCGCGGCAGATCGGCCCGACGTTGCGCTGTTGGGCAACGAGGGCTGGATCATGGGGCCCACCAGCATTCCCGATCCCACGGTCGGCGGCTACATGGACGCGGTGTTGGACCTGTTCCTGCAGCCTGCGACACCCTGGTTCCCAGGTCAGCCGACTTTTCCCTCCTACGATTTCGCCGGTCTGGTCACCCCTAACCAGTTCTGCCCGCTGGTGTGCCTGCCCCCACCGAACCCCTATCTGACGTTCGCCCAATCGATAGCCCGCGGCACCGAGATCCTGCAGGCCGCGGTGACGCCGCAACTGGAAAACGGCGACAACGTCACGGTGTTCGGCTACTCGCAGAGCGCCACGGTCTCCACCCAGTTAATGATCGACCTGCTCGCCAACGCACCGGGCGGCGGCGGGGGCGTTTATGACCCGGCCAACCTGCACTTCGTGCTGATCGGCAACCCCAACAACCCGCTCGGCGGCGTCCTGACCCGCTTCCCCGCGTATCCGCTGCTGGGCGACCAGCCGGTGCACCTGCCGTTTCTGGGCATCCCGTTGAGCATCGGGTCAACCCCGACCAGCGGGTTCGACACCGACATCTACACCGGCGAGTACGACGGCCTGGCGAACTTCCCGCAGGACCCCGCCAACCTGCTGGCCATGGTCAACGCGCTGATCGGCACCGCGACCGTGCATTTCTCCTACATCGACTTCGACAACCTGGCCGACACCATCGACCTCGGCAGGATCGGGGACACCGACTTCTATCTGATTCCCCAGCAGTTGCCGATCCTGTGGCCGATCTACCAGCTCGGCGACATCGGCAAGGTCATCGGGGATGCGATGACACCAATGCTCAAACTGGTGATCGACTGGGGCTACGGCAATCCGGGTGACCCGTTCGTCGGCATCAATGGCACCGATGCCGTTGGGCCCTGGGCGGTGACCGCCGGCGGCCAGCTGGCCGCCGGCTCCGATGTGGCCGGTTTCGGACTGCGGATGGACCCGCTGCAGATGCTGGCGGGTCTGCAGTACGCCGCCGTGCACAGCTTCGTCGACCCGGTCAACGACCTGTTGGGTTTCGCCGGCCAGTCCCCATTGTCGGATTCGTTCGTCGATGCGCTGCTGACCGGTTACCACCTCACCAACGCCGTGGACTCCCACCTGCTCGACGCCTGGAACGAGCTGGCGGTGTCGTTGAACGTCGCCGAATGGCTGGGCCCCGACGCCGTGTTCAACGGCGAACCGTTGATCTCGCTTGCGCCGATGCTGGAGATGGGCGCGGTGGTCTTCGAGATACTCAACTTCCTTGGCGCATGACCCGTAGGGTCGGCGGCGTGAATGTGTGCGTCGTCGACCACCCGCTGGCCGCGGCGCGGCTGACCGCGCTGCGCGACGAGTGCAGCGACAACGCGGCGTTCCGGTCGGCGCTGCGCGAGCTGACCTGGATGCTGGTCTACGAGGCCACCCGTGACGCGGCCCGCGCAGCCGTCGTGGTGCGCACCCCGCTGACCGATACCGGCGGCGCGCGGCTGGCGCGGCCACCGCTGCTGGTGCCGGTGCTGCGCGCCGGACTGGGCATGGTGGAAGCGGCGCACGCCCTCATCCCCGAAGCCGACGTGGGTTTCGTCGGGGTGGCGCGCAACGAGGAAACCCATCTCCCGGTGCCGTATCTAGCGTCGCTTCCGGCGGACCTGAGCGCCACACCGGTCATGGTTCTCGACCCGATGCTGGCCACCGGCGGCTCGCTGGTGCACACCCTGGGACTGTTGGTCGATCGCGGCGCCACCGACATCACCGTGCTGTGCGTGGTGGCGGCACCGGAAGGCGTTGCGGCACTAGCGCAAGCGGCACCGGGAGTGCGGCTGTTCACCGCCGCCGTTGACGACGGACTGAATGAGGACGCCTACATCGTCCCGGGCCTGGGCGATGCCGGCGACCGCCAGTTCGGGCCGCGCTGAGATCCCGACCGTCACACCCGTAACTGGCGGGAGGGTATGTGGTTGTTGCCCGCCTTTGAGCGACAAATGTTCTTGCGTTGGTGGATTCAGCCCGATTCAGCCCTCCCGGCATCCGTTGTCGCTCAAAGGCGGGCAACCATCACACCCCGTCGGGCCGGTGGCTGCTGAGGCGGGTGCGGCGGCTGGTGACGAACGGGGGAGTGAGGCGCTACCAGGCGCGGACCGCATCGGCGACGGCCTCGCGCACCCGCTGTGCCTCGGCGCGGTCCCCGGCAAGGTCATCCGAGGGCGGGCGCGCGACTTCGAGATAGCACTTGAGCTTCGGTTCGGTTCCCGAGGGGCGCACCACCACCCGTACCGAGCTGCCGTCGAACTCGCCGGTGAACTCCAGCGCGTCGGTGACCGGTCCGCTGCGGTGCAGCAGATCGGTTGCGGTGACGGCGAATCCGGCCAGCGACCCCGGGGGATCGGCGCGTAGCCGGGCCATCACGGCAGCTGCCTCGGCGGGGCTGGCGACTCGGCGCGTCACCGCGTCGGTGACGTGCACACCGTGCCGCCGGGCCAACTCGTCGAGGGCTTCGGGAATTGAGCTGCCTCGACCGGCTAACGCCGCCACCAGATCGCAGACCAATACCGCGGCGCTGATGCCGTCTTTGTCGCGCACCGCCTCCGGGTCGACGCAGTAGCCGATCGCCTCCTCGTAGGCGTAGGCCAACGTGGCGCCGGGCAGGTCGTTATCGGCGCGCGCCAGCCACTTGAACCCGGTCAGCGTCTGCACATGGCGCGCGCCATAGCGCTGTGCGATGCGCACCAGCATGCGCGACGACACCACGCTGCTGGCCACCACCACGCCAGCCGCCCGACCCGCGGGTAGTCGTGACAGCAGGTAATCGCCTAACAGCCAACCGGTTTCGTTTCCGGTCAGCATCCGCCAGCCGTCACGCCCGCTGATGCCGACCGCGCATCGGTCGGCATCGGGATCCAACGCGATCGCGACATCGGCGCCGACGTCAGCGGCCAGCGACAGCAGCGCGTCAGTGGCCCCGGGTTCTTCCGGGTTGGGAAACGCCACCGTGGGAAAGTCCGGGTCGGGGTCGAACTGGGTCTTCACCGGGTGGATGTCGGGAAACCCCGCGGCGCGCAGTACCTCGACCGCAATCTTGCCGCCCACGCCGTGCAGCGGGGTCAGCGCTACTCGAACCCGGCCGCCGTGGCGCCGCACGGCGGCGGCCCGCCCGATGTAGCGCGCAATGAGTTCATCGCCGGCCGGAGCAACAGGGCGGCGGGCGATTGAGTCGGCCGGGGGAGCGTCGGCCATCGCTGCCTCGATCTCGGTGTCGGTCGGCGAGACGATCTGCACGCCGCCGTCGAAGTACACCTTGTAGCCGTTGTCTCCTGCCGGATTGTGTGAGGCGGTGATCTGGATGCCGGCCGCGGCACCGGTGTGGCGCACCGCGAACGCCACCACCGGCGTCGGGCATGGTTGGGGAAGAAGCAATACCGAAAATCCTGCGGCGGCAAGCACTTCAGCCGTCGCGACCGTGAACTGCGCCGAGCCGTGACGCGCGTCGCCGCCGACCACCACGGTCGAACCCGTGCGTCGCTGTGCGCTGAGCACGTGCGCCACCGCCCAGCTGGCGCGCAGCACCACGGCGAGATTCATCGCGTCCGGCCCACCCCGCACCGGCCCACGCAGCCCGGCCGTGCCGAACCGCAGCGGTGTCGCGAACCGGGTGGCCAACTCGCCCGGACTGCATGCGCGCAGCTCGGCCGCGGTCACCGGGTCGGGGTCGTGGGCGATCCAGTCCTCGGGGGTCACCCGTTGATTGTGACAAGCGGCGAATCGACAGGTGTCAATTGCTTGTTATGATGCTGCGGTTTGCGCCCAAAGCGACCCTGGAGTGCCGGTGACCGGTTCAACACCCTCGCTGGCGAGTCGTTTGACTGCCTCGCCGGTGAATCGACTCACGCTCGTGCCGGTAGCCGTCGTGGTTGCCGTGGCCGCGGTCGTCCACGGGGTTTTCGCCATGAACTACGGCTGGCACCCCGACGAGTTCTACTACGTGATCTGTGGCCAGCACCCGGCCTGGGGATACTTCGACCACCCGCCGCTGGTACCCCTGCTGGCCCGGGTGGCGGCCTTGGGCGGCTTGCTGGGGCTTCGATTGTTGGCGATCGTGGTGCATCTAGGCGCCATCGTGCTGGCGGCCCTGTTGGCCGCCGAATTCGGTGGGCGGCGCGTTGCCCAAATCATCACGGCCGCCGCCGTCGCGGCCAGCCCGCTGTTCATGGGCGCCGCGATGTTCTTCGGGACCACCGTGGTCGACCAGCTGATCTGGATCGCGGTGCTGCTGCTGGTGACGCGGGCGTTGCGGATCGGAACGGTACTGGCCTGGTTGCCGGCTGGCGTGGTGGCCGGCATCGGGCTAGAAGCCAAGCAGACCGTCGCATTGCTGCTCGTCGGTATCGGGGTCGGTCTGGCGATGTTCCGGCGCGACGCGCTGCGCACGACCGGACCGTGGCTGGCCGCCGCCGTGGCGGTGGCACTGGCGGTCCCCAACCTGATCTGGCAGGCCGCGCACGGCTGGCCCAGCCTGACGTTCGCCCATGCCATGTCGGTGCGGATGGGCGGCCCGGTGGGATCGCTGTTTCAGCTACCGCTGCTGCTGTTGTTGTACGCGGGCCCGCTGCTGGTGCTGCTGTGGTTGATCGGGGTCCGTTGGCTGGTGTCGCCGGAAGGTCGGGACCACCGCTGGGCCTTAGTGGTGCCGGTGGTCGCACTGGTGTTGTGTGTCATCACCGGCGGCCGCTGCTATTACGCCGGGCCGGCACTGGCGGCGCTGTTTGCCGCCGGGGCCGTCTATATCGAAGCCGAGAATCCCGACCGGCCGCCGCGCGGCTGGGCGATTGCCCTGGTCGCGCTGTTTGCCGGCGCGGTCGTGTTCTGCCTGCCGGTGCTGCCACCGGCGCACGCCACCACGTTGCGCAAGGTCAACCCCATTCCGATGGAGACCTACGGATGGCCGCGGTTCGTCGACGAGGTCGCGGCTGCGGCGGCCTCGCTGCCCGACGACGTGCCGATCTTCACCAGTAATTACGGCGAAGCGTCGGCGCTGCGCGTCCTCGGGCCGGCGGCCGGCATCAACCGACCGGTGGTCAGCGGCGACAGCAATTACGCACAATGGGGTCCGCCGGCCGGCAGCGCTGACACGGTGCTGTGCGTCGGGCGATTCCCGGTCGTGAAGTTGACCCAGTACTGGCGGCATGTCACCTACCTGACGTCCGTCCGATTCCCCACCGGGGTTCGCAACGGGGAGAGCTCCGCGAAGATCTACCTGTGCGAGCAGCCGGTAGGCAGCTGGGCAACGATGTGGCCGCGGATGCGGCACAGCTCGGGAGTGAGCTACTGACCTGAGGGTGCCGGCAACCGGGCGATCACGTCGGCCAGCAGCCCACCCATCCGGGCCGCCGACTCCCGGCCCGCGGCCAGCACCTCGGCATGGCTGAGCGGCTCACCGGTGATCCCGGCCGCCAGGTTGGTCACCAGCGACAGGCCGAGGACTTGGGCACCGGCCGCCCGGGCGGCGATCGCCTCGTGCACGGTCGACATGCCCACCAGGTCGGCGCCCAGGGTGCGCAGCATCCGGATTTCGGCCGGGGTCTCGTACTGCGGGCCGGCCATCCCGGCATAGACCCCCTCGGCGAGCGTGGGGTCGACCTGGTGAGCCAGCGCGCGCAGCGACGGGGTGTAGGCATCGACCATGTCGACGAAGTGCGCGCCCTCAAGGGGGGAGCGGCCGGTCATGTTCAGATGGTCGCTGATCAGCACCGGTTGGCCGACGTGGTAGCTGGCCCGCAAGCCCCCCGCCGCGTTGGTCAGCACCACGGTGTTGGCTCCGGCAGCGACGGCCGTGCGTACCGGGCGGACGACGTCGGCCAGCTGATGGCCCTCGTAGGCGTGGATCCGGCCGACCAGCACCAGCACCCGGTGCGCGCCGATCTGCATGGATACCAGCTCACCGGTGTGGCCCGCCGCGGTCGGCGTGCTGAACCCGGGCAGGTCGGCCATCGGCAGGGCCGCAGTCGCAGTGCCGAGGGCTGACACCGCGGGCGCCCACCCGGAACCGAGCACGACCGCCACGTCATGCGTCTGCACGCCGGTGCGGCGCGCTACAACCGCAGCCGCCTGAGTTGCCAGCGGTACCGTCACAGGCACTGAGCTTAGTAGCGCGCCACGATGGGATACTGCCTGAATGTCTCCCACTCCTGTGTCGCACGCCGTCGAGGCGTGGCTGGCGGCCCATACCGAGGAATTGGTGGCGTGGCGACGGCATCTGCACCGCCACCCGGAGCTCAGCCGGCAGGAGTTCGCGACCACCCAGTTCATCGCCGAGCGGCTGGCCAGCGCCGGACTCAACCCCAAGGTATTGCCGAGCGGAACGGGACTGACCTGCGACTTCGGCCCGGAGGATGGGCCTCGTGTCGCATTGCGGGCCGACATCGACGCCTTGCCGATGACCGAACAGACCGGGGCGCCGTACGCCTCGCTGGTACCGGGGGTGACGCACGCCTGCGGTCACGACGCGCATACCGCGATCCTGTTGGGTGCGGCGCTCGCCCTGGCGTCCGCGCCGGAGTTGCCCGTCGGGGTGCGGCTGGTGTTCCAGGCGGCTGAAGAACTGATGCCGGGCGGCGCGATCGACGCGATCGCCGCCGGCGTGTTGAGCGGGGTCAGCCGGATCTTCGCGCTGCACTGCGATCCGCGACTGGAGGTCGGCCGAGTGGCCACCATTCCGGGACCGATCACCTCGGCGGCCGACACCATCGAGATCACCCTCAGCGGTCCCGGCGGACACACCTCGCGGCCGCACCTGACCGCTGACCTGGTCTATGGGCTGGGCACGCTCATCACCGGGTTGCCCGGGGTGCTGTCTCGGCGCATCGATCCGCGAAACAGCACGGTGTTGGTGTGGGGTGCAGTGAATTCCGGCGCCGCCGCCAACGCCATACCGCAGGCGGGGCGCCTGGCCGGTACGGTGCGCACGGCCAGCCGGGACACCTGGGTGGCGATGGAGAGCATCGTCGAGGAGGCGGTGGCGTCTCTGCTGGAACCGCTGAACATCGAGCACACGCTGAACTACCACCGCGGAGTGCCACCGGTGGTCAACGAAGCGGTGTCGACGCGGATGCTGACCCACGCGATCGAGGCCATCGGGCCCGAGGTGCTGGCCGAGACCCAACAGTCCGGTGGTGGGGAGGACTTCTCCTGGTATCTGGAGCAGGTTCCCGGTGCCATGGGCAGACTCGGGGTGTGGCCGGGCAGCGGGCCGCAACTGGATCTCCACCAGCCGACGTTCGATCTCGACGAGCGCGCGCTGGCAGTCGGGGTGCGGGTGATGGCCGGCGTCGTCGACCAGACCGATCTGCTCTAGCTGCCGGGGCCGATGTTGCGGGCCGGGCGGGTCCGCAGATTGCGCACGTACTCGTCTGGGGCACCAGCGATCTGGGCGGCCTCGGCCACCACGCCTAGGTATCTCGCCGAGGGCAGCCCGCGCTCCCAGGCATCAACGACGTACAGCCACGCCAACACTGGCGCCGGCTCGCTGTCCGCCGGGTCCGAGGTGATCCCGTCTACCCGATCCACCCGCAGACGAATCTTCTTGTGGATGCCGAATTCCGAGCCTTCCCAGCTGTCCATGTTCTTCTCGTCCTCGGGAGTCACGTCGTAGAGAACGACGAAAACACTCGAGTCCGGGTCCTCGACCACGGTCGCCAGGGCGCCTTCCCAGCCGATGTCCTCGCCGGCGAACGTCAGCCGCCAGCCGTGCAACCAGCCGGTGCCGGTCATCGGGGAATGCGGCGCTCGTTGCAGCATCTGTTCGGGATGCATGTTCGACCCGTAGGCGGCGTAGAGCGGCACGGCAGAAATCTTAAACGCCGCGCTGCGGATAGGTTAGTCGCTGTGACTTCTCCCTCGACGCGCATCGTGATCGTCGGCGGTGGCCCGGCCGGCTATGAGGCGGCACTGGTCGCGGCAGCCAAGGGGCCCGAAGCGGTAACGGTGACGGTGGTCGACTCCGACGGCATCGGCGGTGCCTGCGTGTTGTGGGACTGCGTACCGTCCAAGACATTCATCGCCTCGTCGGGGGTGCGCACCGAGCTACGGCGTGCCCCGCACCTGGGTTTCGACATCCATTTCACCGACGCCGAGATCGAGCTGAATCAGATCCACGAGCGGGTGAAGTCCCTGGCCGCGGCGCAATCTGACGACGTCCGCACGCAGCTGCTCAACTCCGGTGTCGAAGTCATCGCCGGCCGCGGGGAGCTGATCGACGCCGAATCCGGCCTGGCGCGTCACCGAGTCCGAGTCACTGAGCACGGCGGTGGGCAGCGTGTGCTCGATGCCGACGTGGTGTTGATCGCCACCGGGGCCAGCCCGCGCACGCTGCCCGGTGCGGAGCCGGACGGCGAGCGGATTCTGACCTGGCGTCAGCTCTATGACCTGCACACGCTTCCCGAGCACCTGATAGTGGTGGGCTCCGGGGTCACCGGCGCCGAATTCGCCAACGCCTACACCGAGCTCGGCGTCAAGGTGACGGTGGTGGCCAGCCGCGACCGGGTGCTGCCGCACGAGGACCCCGACGCGGCTCGGGTGCTGGAGACCGTGTTCGCCGAGCGCGGCGTCACCCTGGTCAAGAATGCCCGGGCTGCCTCGGTGACCCGTACGGGCGCACCTTCCAACGGGGTGTTGGTCACCATGGCCGACGGCCGCACCGTGGCCGGAAGCCACGCGCTGATGACGGTCGGCTCCGTGCCTAACACCTCCGGACTGGGCTTGGAGCGGGTCGGGGTCGCGCTCGCGCCGGGCGATTACCTGCAGGTGGACCGGGTATCGCGGACGTCGGTGCCCGGGATCTATGCCGCCGGCGACTGCACCGGGCTGCTGCCGTTGGCGTCGGTCGCGGCCATGCAGGGCCGGATCGCGATGTATCACGCGCTGGGGGAGGCGGTGGCTCCGATCCGGCTGCGCACGGTGGCGGCCGCGGTGTTCACTCGCCCTGAGATCGCCGCGGTGGGGGTGCCGCAGTCCCAGATCGACGACGGCACGGTGCCCGCTCGGACCGTCATGCTGCCGTTGCAGACCAACGCTCGGGCGAAGATGAGCCGGATGCGGTACGGGTTCCTCAAGCTGTTCTGCCGGCCGGCCACCGGAACGGTGATCGGTGGGGTAGTGGTGGCCCCGATCGCCTCCGAGCTGATCCTGCCGATCGCGCTGGCGGTGCAGAACCGGATCACGGTGGCCGACCTGGCGCAGACGCTGGCGGTCTATCCGTCGCTGTCGGGATCGCTCACCGAGGCGGCTCGCCGGCTGATGACGCACGACGACCTCGACTGAGCAGCAGCACTCCAAGAGAGCGTCGCAGCGTGTTTGGGCGGGCGGCCACGTAGCCTGGCACACGTGAGCACGCTGGGACCCGACCAACGAGCACGAGCCTGGGAACGACTGGGCAGTGAGCAGTTCGACGTAGTGGTGATCGGCGCCGGGGTGGTGGGCGCCGGCTGCGCGCTCGACGCCGCCACCCGCGGCCTCAAGGTGGCGCTGGTCGAGGCGCGCGACTTCGCCGCCGGGACCTCGAGCCGCAGCTCGAAGATGTTCCACGGTGGACTGCGCTACCTCGAGCAGCTGGAGTTCGGGCTGGTGCGCGAGGCACTGCACGAACGAGAGCTGTCGCTGACCACCCTGGCACCACACCTGGTCAAGCCACTGCCGTTTCTGTACCCGCTGACCAGGCGGTGGTGGGAACGGCCGTACGTGGCCAGCGGGATCTTCCTCTACGATCAGCTGGGTGGGGCGAAATCGGTTCCCGCGCAACGTCATCTGACTCGCGCCGGCGCATTGCGTTTGTGTCCGGGGCTGAAGCGCAGCGCGTTGATCGGCGGCATCCGCTACTACGACACCGTCGTCGACGACGCCCGCCACACCCTGACCGTCGCACGCACGGCGGGGCACTACGGCGCGGTCATCCGCACCTCCAGCCAGGTCGTCGCGCTACTGCGCGAAGGCGACCGCGTGACCGGGGTGCGGGTCCGTGACTCCGAGAACGGCGATGTCACCGAAGTCCAGGGACACGTCGTGGTCAACGCCACCGGGGTGTGGACCGATGAGATCCAGGCGCTCTCGCGCCAGCGTGGCCGGTTCCATGTCCGGGCCTCCAAGGGCGTGCACATCGTGGTTCCGCGCGACCGGATCGTTTCGGAAGCGGCGGTCATCCTGCGGACCGAGAAGTCGGTGCTGTTCGTCATCCCGTGGGGCACCCACTGGATCATCGGCACCACCGACACCGACTGGAACCTGGACCTGGCCCACCCCGCGGCCACCAAGGCCGACATCGACTACATCCTGACCCACGTCAACACCGCGTTGGCCACGCCGCTGACTCACGCCGACATCGAAGGTGTGTATGCCGGGTTGCGGCCGCTGCTGGCGGGGGAGAATGACGACACCTCGAAGCTGTCGCGTGAGCACGCGGTGGCGGTTCCGGCGCCGGGTCTGGTGGCGATCGCCGGCGGCAAGTACACCACCTACCGGGTGATGGCCGCCGACGCGATCGACGCCGCCGCCGAGTACATCCCGACGCGGGTGGCGCCCTCGATCACCGAGAAGGTGCCGCTGTTGGGCGCCGACGGCTACTTCGCGCTGATCAACCAGGCCGAACACGTGGGCGCCCACCAGGGCCTGCACCCCTACCGGGTGCGCCACCTGCTGGACCGGTACGGCTCCCTGATCCACGACGTGCTGGCGGTGGCCGACGGGCAGCCGGAGCTACTGGACCCGATAGCCGAGGCACCCACCTACCTGAAGGTGGAAGTCGCCTACGCAGCCGCCGCAGAGGGCGCACTGCACCTGGAGGACGTACTTGCCCGGCGGACCCGGATCTCCATCGAGTACGCCCACCGTGGGGTCAACTGCGCGCGTGAGGTTGCCGAGGTGATGGCGGCGGTGCTCGGCTGGGACGACGTCGTCATCGACCGGGAGGTGGCCAACTACACCGCCCGCGTGGAAGCCGAGATCCTCTCCCAGGAGCAGCCCGACGACGCATCGGCGGATGCGCTGCGCGTCAGTGCGCCCGAGGCGCGGGCCGAAATACTGGAGCCGATTCCGCTTACCTGAACAAGACTTCATTACCGTGGGTATGATTCAGGGAATCTTTCCAGTCTTTTAGGCTGATATCAGCATTCACATGCGTTTGACACACATTTCTGGCGGGGCTACTTTCTGGCCATGAGCTGGATCACATGGGGGATCCGGGCATGGGGAAGGGGCGGCTCATGTCGGGTGGGATCGGGGTGTGGCGCTCTCGCGAGCTGCCCGGATGGGGCGGTGCGCTAGCCGCCGCCGTGGTCGCCGGGGCAGGCTTGCTCGGTGCCGGTACGGGCGGTCCGCAGCTTGTCAGCCCACCGATCTCCTCGGCGCAGCAGCACCAGGTGGTGCTGACGGCGTATCCGACATTCGCGCAGAGCTTGCAGACCCTGCTGGACAATATGTCGCTGGGGGACCTCAATCAGGTGCTGGCCGCGCTGGGCAATGTGCCCGGGACCAGCACGCCGCTCAGTGTCAGCTCGGATGTGTCGGCACTGCTGGCCTCCTTCAACCCCGACGGCACCACGCTGTCCGGTATCGCCGACATCTTCGGGATCTCGCTCACCGAACCGCTCTACAGCGCGAACGCCGCGGTCAATTCGCTGCTGGGCACCGGCAGCCTGTTCCTGGTGGACGGCGTGCCGATCGGCAACGTGGATCTCGGTGAGCTGGTGGATGTCGTATTGGGCGACGGCGCTGGGGCGCACTCATTGACTGACCTGGCCAACGCGGTGGGCCTAGGTGCGCTGCTCGGTCAGTTCGCCAGCATGATCAACGCGCTGGGGCTGGAGAACCTGAACGTCGACAACTGCACCCTGACGTGCGGCGCCTTGCTGAATATCACCAGCCATCCCGATCTGACCGTCAACAGCTCGCTGGTCGACTGGTTGAGCGCGATACTGACCGTTCCTACCGCCGACATCACCCAACACGCGTACTCGGGTCTCGGCTCGACCACCGTTCTGGCCGGCAGCGCCTACACGCTGGGCGAGTACCTGCACATCCTGCCCGTCAGCTCCACCAACAGCACCACCATGGATAACGCGACGCTGGCACTGCTGTTCAGCCTGAATCCCGCCCAGACCTGGGACCAGTACCTCGGCAGCCTGCCGTTCGGCGGGACACTGCTCGACCCCTCCGGCGAAACCTGGGGCGAACAGAGCCTGGGCACTTTCCTGGCCAGCTTCCTACCCGACGACAGCACGCTGGCGATCACCGGTGACACCCTGATCACCGACCTGTTGGAAGCCTTCGGCCTGCTGGCCCCGTAGCCGCGACCTTTCCCGCCAACGCCCGGTCTGCCCTGCGGACCGGGCGTGGCTTTTTGCTGATATCTGCGCGCGATAAACGCACTTGTGACTTTGCTGGGGTGTCAAATAGAGCGCGTTGTGCGCATTCCGCTCAATCCCGAAAATAGCTAAAGTATTTTTAGCCTTCAATTTCATACCAATGGACTGTTATGAGATGATATTAATGCCCAAAAGCCATCGACTGATCGCGCGGCGCAATCGGCTGGGTTGAAATGCCGAGAAACACCTGAGCTTTTTGCTGCTGGTGGTAGATCGCCGGGCGCATACAGTGCCTACTTGCGGTAGTTGCCTCGATAGCATGACTATCCCGGTGAACTGGAAGTTTGCTGTGAGCAAGCGTTGCTGGTTCGGCAAAGCCCGCCGATGAAATCGTTGACACAAGGCTGAGCCCATAATAAGTTAATGGCGATGTGGGAGTCGCATCGACTTAATGTTCGATCCCAGAAGGGGGACCTATTCATGTCTACTTGTTCCACTGTTGACGCGCCAATAGGGGTGCGAAGCTTTGCGGTCAAAGCCAGCGCGTTAGCGGCCGGGACCGTCTTTGCCGGGACTGCTCTGCTTGGCGGTACGGCTGTCGCTCCGACGATCACCGCCGGCCTCACCGCGTCGGTGCAACACGAAGTCGCGCTGACGGCAAGCTTCCCGACCTTCAGCGAGAGCTTGCAGAGCCTGCTGAACGCCGTCGACTTCGGCAACATGGGCCAAGTCCTGGGGATCTTCGGTGACAACATCTCCACCACATCGAGTCTCGCGGACCTGCTCGCCGCCCTGAACCCGGACGGCATGACCCTGGACGCCGCCACCCTGGGCCTGCTCTCCACCGACATCACCGCGCTGCTCAATGACGTCGACTTCGGCGGGGCCCCGCTGGGCTCCATTCCGATCGACACCTTGCTCGGCGGCTTCATCGGCGGCGACGGTGCCAATACGGAACTCGGCACCCTGCTCGGCTACCTCGGACTCGGTGCGTACGCGGGCCTGCTGAATATCCCCTTCACTGACTTCAGCCCGGAGATGACCGTCGCCCAGCTGCTGGACACCCTGATGGGGATAGACGGCACCACCACGCTCAATGGCCTGCTCACCCAGAACGGGATGGAAGACGCGACCATCGGCGGCCTGCTGGGCATCACCCCCGAGCAGCTTGACGCCGGCTGGGACAAGTTCGTCGACGGCATGGTCGTCGGCGGGACGCTCGCCGACCCGGACGGCAGCGGCGTGTTGGGCGACGAGACGCTGGGAGCCCTGCTGACCGCCCTGCTGGGGA
This sequence comes from Mycolicibacter virginiensis, assembly GCF_022374935.2. Taxonomy (NCBI): domain Bacteria; kingdom Bacillati; phylum Actinomycetota; class Actinomycetes; order Mycobacteriales; family Mycobacteriaceae; genus Mycobacterium; species Mycobacterium virginiense. Next base: position 3,638,509 of record NZ_CP092430.2, on the reverse strand, counting down.
CCGGCGCCGACCCGGTGACCGACGCCACCACGCTGACCGCCTTCCTGGACGATCTGGGTATCTTCGCGATGCTCGGTGTCAGCTGAGCGGATAACTCCGCGTCAACAAGCCACATCGGCCACAACCCCCGACGGTTGTGGCCGATGTGTCGTTGGGGCCGTTCTGAACTGCGCGCGATCTGGTCGCGGCCCCGTTGACCTGGCGCAATGTGTGTCGCGCCCGGTATGGTGAGCGGCATGCCGAGGCAGCCGCACCGCACCGCCATGCGGAAAGTGCTGCTGCTGGCCGACCGGGATCTGCGCCCTCGGGGCACCAACGGCTACACCACGTCCTGGGGCAACAATGCGCACGGCAAGCTTGCCGGCTGCCCACCTGCGCACCGCTGAGCGACAACGCCTTTCACCTTCGAGGCTCTATGCCTCTGACAATCCGTCACTCAAATCAAAGGCTCTCCCTTGACCGCTGGTCGCCCCCCGCTTTTCGGCCGCGGATCGTCGGCCGAAGCCAGTCGGCTCGCCGACGTGCTTCGCAAGGAGACCGTGGGCGGGGCACTGCTGCTCGTCGCGGCCACTGTCGCCATCGCCTGGGCCAATTCGCCGTGGGCAGCTGCCTATTACCGGCTCGGCGACATCACTGTCGGCCCCCGCGCCTGGCATCTGCACCTGTCGGTGTCGGCGTGGGCGGCCGACGGCCTGCTGGCGATCTTCTTCTTCGTGGTCGGCCTGGAGCTCAAGTACGAAGTGCTTGCCGGCGACCTGCGTGACCCGCGTCGCGCAGCGCTTCCCGTCGCCGCCGCGGTCGGCGGAATGGTCATGCCCGCAGTGATATTCGTCGCCGTCAACGCCCACACTGGTGGCGGAGCGTTACGCGGTTGGGCTATTCCTACCGCCACCGACATCGCGTTCGCACTAGCCGTGCTGGCCGTGATCTCCTCGCACCTGCCCTCGGCATTGCGCACCTTCCTGCTCACCTTGGCTGTGGTCGATGACCTGTTGGCGGTCACCGTGATCGCGGTGTTCTACACCGACGACCTCAACTTCGTCGCTCTTGGGCTGGCGCTCGTCCCGTTGGCGTTGTTCGCGGTGGCGTCCCGCCGTTTCGGCAACGCCGCGGTGCTGCTCCTATTAGCGGCGGCCACTTGGTATCTGGTCCACGAATCCGGGGTGCACGCCACCATCGCCGGTGTCCTCCTCGGCCTGACGGTTCCGGTCCGCCAGGGCGGCAAGCGCGACACGTCGCCGCAGCGTCGGCTGGACGCAAAGAGTCTCGAGCACCGAATTCGCCCGCTGTCAGCCGCCGTGGCGGTGCCGGTTTTCGCGTTCTTCGCTGCCGGTGTGACTTTCGACGGCCTGCACGGATTGGCCACCACACTGCGCGATCCGGTTGCCATCGGCGTCGCCGCCGGCCTGGTTGTAGGCAAAGCGGTGGGCATCGCCGGCGCCGCCGTGCTGACCGCCGCACTGACCCGAGCCGAGCTCGACACCTCACTGAAGTGGGTCGACGTGGTCGCTCTGGCCTTGCTTGGCGGCATCGGCTTCACCGTCGCACTATTCATCGGCGACCTCGCCTTCGGCGATCCCGTTCGTCAACAACACGTCAAAATGGGTGTGCTGATCGGCACCCTCACCGCAGCGATGCTGGCGGCGGTGCTGCTGACCATCCGCGACCGCGCCTACGCCCGCGATGCCGACAGTGCGTCGGCATTCGATCTTAAGCTGCCGTGACCCGGCGACGCCCCGCCCCGCTGCCGGTGCGCGACGGTCTGGGGCCGGCCCGGCTGCGTTTGCACGGCGGCCCGGTCGCCGCCGAGCTGCGTAGCCGGTTCGGTGCGGATACTGCGGCGAAAGTGGCTGCGGGCGAAGTGGTTACCGCTGACGGGGTGGTCGTCGATGACACCACTGTGTTGCCGGCCGGGGCGCACGTCTTCTTCTATCGCGATCTGCCCGACGAGGTGCCGGTACCGTTCGACCTGCCGGTGCTGCACCGCGACGCGAACCTGGTGGTGATCGACAAGCCGCACTTCCTGGCGACCATGCCGCGCGGCAGCCACGTGGCCCAGACCGCGCTGGTACGGCTGCGGCGCGAATTGGATCTCCCAGAGTTGAGTCCGGCGCACCGGCTGGATCGACTGACCGCCGGGGTGCTGCTGTTCACCACCCGCCGAGAGCTGCGGGGGCCCTATCAGACCCTGTTCGCCCGCGGCGCGGTGCGCAAGCAGTACCTGGCGCGGTCCTCCGCCGAGCCGACCGTCGCGTTCCCGCTGCTGGTACGCAGTCGCATCGTCAAAGAGCGTGGTTGCCTGCAGGCACGTGAAGAACCCGGCGAGCCGAACGCCGAGACGCTGGTCGAGTCGGTGGGCGACGGCCGCTACCGGCTTACCCCGCGCACCGGGCGCACCCACCAGTTGCGAGTCCACCTGGCCTCACTCGGTCTGCCGATCGACGGAGACCCACTGTATCCGCAGGTCACCGAGGTTGCCCCCGACGACTTCTCGCAGCCGTTGCGACTGCTGGCACACCGGCTGGAGTTCGACGATCCCTTCACCGGACGGACCCGTGGTTTCGTGAGCGAACGCGACCTCGACGCCAACTGAGTCCGGCCGCCGGGGTTTCGGCTGTGACAGTCCTGGGTACAGCAAGGCACGACCGGAGCAGAGGGGAGTCTGATTCTGATGAAGGCACACAGCAAGATGACGATCGCAGTGCTCGGCAGTGCAGTCGCGCTGGTAGCAGCCGGTTGCAACGGCACCAAGGAAGAGGGGCCGACTAGCACCACGACGACGACCACCATGACGACGACCACCACGACGGAGATGGCGCCCGAACCTGTCCCGGGCGGGCCTGGAGCTGAGAACCCGGGCGAGCCGGGCGGGCCGACCGGTGGTGGCGGACCCGGTGGCGGTGGCGGTCAGATTCCCGGTGGCCCGACCGGCGGCGGCGGACCTGGCGGCGGCGGCGGTCAGATTCCCGGAGGCCCGACCGGCGGCGGCGGTCCCGGCGGCGGAGGCGGCCAGATCCCGGGCGGCCCCACCGGCTGGGGTGGTCCCGGCGGCGGCGGGGGTTGCCTGCCCGGTGTCGGCTGCGGCGGGTGGCCGTGATCGACCAACCCTTCGAGTGCTGACAGCCGAAAGCCGGCCGGCAAGCTAGCCGGCCGGCTTTCGGCTGTCAGCGACCGGGAACCCCGACATCACCGCTGACATGACGGGCACCAGAACCGAATACGCGCGCCATTGCGGTCCGAATCAACGCTGGTACCGCATCGCCGACATGGCAGGCCGGCCCGGCCGTACACCCACAGCTGTCGGCCCGGCCGGGTGTCACCGGTGGTACAGCGCGACCATCGCAACCGGTTAGCCCACAACATCTCGTGCGCCCGCGACACCAGCCGACCCGGATCATTCAATTCCACAACAGGTGTCGTCGGTAGCCGGCCGACGATGAAGCACAACTCATTGCAGTAGACATTGCCGATTCCGGCCATCACAGTCTGATCCAACAATGCTGACGCCAGCGGGCGCTGCGGATCGGCGACCAGGCGCTCGGCGGCCAAGGCCGGATCCCAGTCGGCACCGAGCAGATCCGGCCCCAGGTGCGCGACGGTGTCGCCGTCATGGTGGCGGTCCAGCACCTCCAGCACACCCAGATCGACACCGGTGGCGCGAACGGAGCCTGCCTCCAGGATTATTCGCACCCGGTGGTCGACCGGGCTGCGTCTGGCGAGAGGTCGCCCCACCCGCCAGCTGCCCTCCATATTCAGATGCGAATGGATGCTGGCCGATCCGACGCGGATGAACAGATGCTTGCCGCGGCTGATCACCTCATCGACGCGCTGCCCGCTCAGGTCGACGCCGGCGTAGCGTGGAACGCGGATATCGCAGCGGGTCAAGGTCTTTCCCGTCAATGCAGTCGCCAGCACCGTCGCAGTGTGGAATACGGTGTCTCCCTCGGGCATCAGCGCATCCGCAATCCGCGTGGCGTGCGGGAGAACCCGGCCTCGATCAACGCACCCAGTGTCGGAGAATCGGGTAGCTCCAACACCGGCACGCCGTCCACCCGCTCGATGCGAATCCCGTCCACTCGCCGGTCAGCGATCAGCTGAGCCAGCGCTCCGGCGGCGGCACGCTGTGCCTCGGCGGTGCCGGCGAAGTTCAGCAGCGTTCGGCCGCCTCGCTCGACGAACCATGCCAGTTCCCCGTCGACCAGAACCACCAGCGCGCCGGCCTTGCGGCCCGGTCGGGCCGTTCCCGGGTGCGCCGGCCAGCTCAGTGCAGCGCCGTACGGGTTGGCCGGGTCAGCGGCAGCCAGTGCCACCGCGTGGTAGTCGGGCCGGGCCGGGTCGACACCGTCGAGATAGCCGCGCAGCCGGTCCACGGTGGATGCCAGTGCGAACTGCGCCGCCCCCAGTGACTCGATGAAATAGCCACGCTGGCATCGCCCGGCTTCCTCGAACGCGGTCAGCACCTTGTAGACGGTGCTGAAACCGCCCGGCACCGCCTCGGCGGCGACTGCGCCGCGGGTCAACACGCCGTAGCGGTGCAGCAGCAGTTCGGCGGTGTGGTGCGCCCGTACGGTGGAATCCTCTTGCGGGACGGGCAAAACCGACCAGCGGCCGGCCACTGCCGGGTCGGCGGCGCGGGCAGCGGCGTGCGCCACACTGTAACGGCTGAGCCGGGGTGGGCGCCTGCTGCGATGTGCCGGGGTGGCGCGCCGGGTGCCGGCCAGCACCGCGCGCACCGGAGCGAAGGTGTCACCGGTGACCCAGCCCGCCCAGATCAGCTCCCAGAGTGCGGCTTTGCGTTCCGCCTCGCTTGCGTCACCGCACAGCTGACGGAAGAAGTACGCACCGCCGCCGTGCAGGGCATCCAGAATCGCCCGGTGGGCGTCGCCGAACTCGATCGGCGTCGGGGGTGACAAGGTCAGCGACGCCGTATCGGCGGTGTGAAAGCTGATCCAGCCGTCGGTGGCCGGGGCGCTGCCGGCCGGCGCGCCCGCGCCCGACCACAGCACCTCCCCGGAGGCCAGCAGTTCGTCGAGCATGGCCGGTGAATAGTCGCGCACCCGCGGCCCGAAGATCAACGGTTCGACCGCCGACGCGGGCAGTGCCGCGCCGGCCAGTTGTTCGATCACCCCGGCCAGCCCGTCCACGCCGGTGGTGGCGACGACCGGAGTGCCGATCTGCTGCCAGGCCGGTAGGAAGCGCCCGTAGGCGGCCGGCGACACCGGCTCGATCGCCGCTCGCAATGCGGCCAGTGACCGGCGCCGGAGGATCCGCAGCACCTCGCTGTCGCACCACTGTTCGCCGGGGGAGTCCGGGAAGTCGGCGAATTCGCCACGCATTACCCGTCCGTCGGCGGCCAGTCGACCCAGCGCGTCGGCCGCCACCCGCACTCCCAGCCCGAACCGGTCCGCGGCCTGCCCGGTGGTGAACGGCCCCCGGGTGCGGGCGAAGCGGCCCAGCAGCTCACCCAGCGGATCGGCGACCGGATCGGTGAAGCCCGTCGGCACCCCGGGCGGTACCGCCACCCCGAGGCCGTCGCGCAGTCGGCCGATGTCCTCGATCGCCACCCACCAGCGCTGCCCGCCGAACGCCACCGTCAGCACCCGCCGGGCGGCCAACAGGTGTTCGAGCCAGCCGCTCACCGCCGCGCCGGCGGCTCGGGCGCTGACCTCTTCGGTGGTGAGCGGACCGAGCAACCGCAGCAGATCGGCTACCCCTTCGGCGTCGCGGGCGGCCTTCTCCGGCGTCAGATGCTGCAGTTGTGCGCTCAGGCCGGCGATCACCTCGGGATCGAGCAGTTCACGCAGTTCGACTCGGCCCAGCAATTGCGCCAGCAGAGTGGGATCCAATGACAGGGCCGCCGCGCGACGCTCGGCCAGCGGGCTGTCGCCCTCGTACATGAATGCCCCTACGTAGCCGAACAACAGCGACGCCGCGAATGGTGACGGGGTGGCGGTCTCGACCTGGGACACCCGTACCCGCCGTTGGGCGATCTGTGCCATCAGCGTCGTCAGCGCGGGGACGTCGTAGACGTCCTGCAGGCATTCGCGCACCGTCTCCAGCACGATCGGGAACGTCGGATATTTGCGGGCCACGTCGAGCAGTTGGGCCGCTCGCTGGCGTTGCTGCCATAGCGGGGTGCGCCGGCCGGGGTGTCGCCGCGGCAACAGCAATGCCCGTGCCGCGCATTCCCGGAACCGGGAGGCGAACAAGGCCGAGCCGCCCACCTCGGCGGTGACGATCGGTTCGATCTCATCGGCGTCGAACACGAACAGTTCCGCGCCGGGAGCTTCGGCACCGGAGTCGGTGTCGGGCAGCCGGACCACGATGCCGTCGTCGGAGGCCGTCGGCTTCTCGTCGATGCCGTAGCGCTCATGCAGTCGCCGGCCCACCGCCAGTGCCAACGGCCCGTGCACACGTAGTCCGTACGGGGAGTGCAGGACCACCCGCCAGTCACCGAGCTCGTCACGGAACCGCTCCACCACCAGCCTGGTGTCGGTGGGCACCGTCCCGGTGGCGGTGCGCTGGTCGTCGAGCAGTCGCCTCAGATTGTCGATCGCATAGTCGTCGAAACCCAATCCCGCGCAGCGCTTGTCGAACGACTCAGGATCAAGTCCGGCCAGCTCACCGGTGAATGCGCCGAGCGCCGCACCCAGCTCGGCGGGCCGCCCGACACCGTCGCCGTGCCAGAACGGCAGCCGGCCCGGCTGGCCAGGTGCCGGGGTAACCAACACCCGGTCGTGGGTGATCTCGGTGATTCGCCAGGTGGTGGCGCCCAGCGAGATGATGTCGCCGGGACGCGACTCATAGACCATCTCCTCGTCGAGTTCGCCGACCCGGGAGGGCTTCCGCGTTTCGTCAGTGCCGGCCAGATACACCGCGAACAGTCCACGGTCGGGGATGGCGCCACCGGAGGTGACGGCCAGTCGTTGTGCGCCGGGCCGGCCGGTCAGGGTCCCGGTGTCGCGGTCGTAGACCAAACGTGGCCGTAGTTCGGCGAATTCAGTCGAGGGGTATTTGCCGGAGAGCAGATCCAGCGTCGCCTCGAAAATACCGCGCGACAGGGTGGCGAACGGAGCGCTGCGGCGCACGGTGTCGAACCAGGCTTCGGCATCCAGCGGCTCCAGCGCGGCCGCGGCCACCGTGTGCTGGGCCAGGATGTCTAGTGGATTGGCCGGTACGGTCAGGGTTTCGATCTGGCCGGCGAGCATCCGCTGTACCGCGACCGCGCAGCCGATCAGATCGGTGCGGTGTTTGGGAATCAGTACGCCCGAAGAGATCTCGCCCACCTGGTGTCCGGCTCGACCGACGCGCTGCAGGCCGCTGGCCACCGACGGCGGCGCCTCGATCTGGATGACCAGGTCGACCGCGCCCATATCTATACCCAGCTCCAGGCTCGAGGTCGCCACCACCGCGCGCAGCCGCCCGCTCTTGAGGTCCTCTTCGACGTCGGCTCGGGTCTGCAGTGATACCGAGCCGTGGTGGGCTCGCGCCAGGGGGGCCGCTTCCAGTGCGGTGTCGAGGCAACGCTCTGCGTGAATTTCGTTGAGCCGACCAGTCAATCGCTCGGCGAGCCGGCGCGAGTTGGCGAAGACGATCGAGGACCGGTGGGCTTCGATCAGGTCGACGATGCGCTCTTCGACCTCGGGCCAGACGGTGCCCTCGGCCGGATTGGCCATGTCGGGGACGGGGACCTGAACGGTCAGTTCGAACGTCTTGGCGGCCGGGGGAGTCACGATCGTGGTGGGGGACTGGCCGGACAGGAATCGGGCGACTTCTTCGGCCGGGCGCACCGTGGCGCTCAACCCGATTCGCTGGGCGGGACGCTCCAGCATCGCGTCGAGGCGCTCCAGGGACAGGGCCAGGTGGGCGCCCCGTTTGGTCCCGGCCACTGCATGCACCTCGTCGACGATCACCGTGCGCACCCCGGTCAACGTCTCCCGTGCCGCTGACGTCAGCATCAGAAACAGCGACTCCGGGGTGGTGATCAAGATGTCGGGCGGCTTGGCGACCAGCTCGCGGCGCCGCGCCGGCGAGGTGTCGCCGGAGCGCACGCCCACGGTGATGCCGGGAGCGGGCAGCTCGCGCCGTGCGGCCATCCGGGCGATGCCCGCCAACGGAGTGCGCAGGTTGCGCTCGACGTCGACGGCCAGCGCTTTGAGCGGCGAGATGTAGAGCACCCGGGTGCCCTGGCTGGGCCGTGCGGTCAGTTGATCCAGCGCCCACAGGAACGCCGCCAGCGTCTTACCGGACCCGGTCGGGGCGACCACAAGGGTGTTGTGGCCGTCGGCGATCGCCGACCAGGCCTGCTCTTGGGCCGGCGTCGGCGCCGTGAAGGTGCCGGTGAACCAGTCCCGGGTCAGCGCCGAGAACCGAGCCAGCGGCGCTGGGGTTCCGCGGTCTTGTGCGCTCACCCAGCCATGGTGCCAAGTTCGGAGCCGGAATGCTCCCGCGCTGCGGTTTTGTGCTCGTCGTGGCCGGGTATCCGGCAACGGTGATTTCGGGGATCGGAGGCGGGGGATGATCATTGCCGATGACGGTGCGACGGCGGTCCGGCCGATCTTCGCCGATGCGCAACCGCGCGCGGCAGGGGCGGCGCCGCCAGAAGCGCTGCCCCGCGATTGGACGTGGGCCAACTGGGCGCTGTCGCTGCTAACCGCGCCGGCCGCCGCACTGCTCATGGCTTTCGCGCTGGCCAGGGTGTCCGGTTCCGCGCTGTGTAACAGGGCGGCGTGCCCGGAGCTCAAGGTGAACGGATCGCTGTTCGGCGTGCTCTATCACGGAGCGGCCGGCGTAGCGGCGCTGACGCTGTTCCTCGCCTTCTTTTTGGCGACACACCGCCGCGGGATCGTGGTCTGGGCGTGCGGGTGGGCGCTGCTGTTGGCCGACTTGGCGGTTTTGGTCCTGATGTTTTGACGGATCCAGTGGCGGATCAACATAGGGAGATCGCGAGATGTCTGGCCTGATGAGAACGGCCGCCGCAGTCGGGTTTTCCGCCTTGGCGCTGACCGGAGGGCAGGTAGCGGCCTCCGCCGACCCGGACACCGACCCGGTGGTCAACACGACCTGCAGCTACTCGCAGGTGGTGTCGGCGATGAACGATCAGTCACCCGGAGACGCCGAGCAGTTCAACGCGACTCCGGCCGCGCGGTCCTGGCTGCAGAATTTTCTGGCCGCCCCGCCCGAGCGGCGCCAGCAGATAGTCGACCAGGCGCAGGGCACGCCCGATGGCGCGCATTACGTTGCGCTCGTCGGCCCGTTGGCCAACGCCTGCGAAAACTACTACTGAGTTCACTCCTCGACGGCGAAGAACGAGTCGCCGTCTTCAGGGCTTCCGGACACCTGCGCGCGGTGTCGACCGCCCCCAGTGGCTCCGACAGCCTGGTCGGGATCGCGATCAGAGCCGGCCACATCGGGTTGCTCGGCCGCCAGCTTGGCGTCCAACGACTCATGTGCCGTCTTGCTGTCAGCGGCTTGCCAGTCGTCCGGTGGACTGACGGCTGCGTCGCCGTCGTCATTGCGCAGCTCGTCGGAATCGGTGGCCTCACTCGGAGGCAGCGTGTCGTCGTTGGTGGTGTCGGTGGCCGCTGAATCGAAATCGGGTCGTTCTGTCATGGCATTTGGCTCTCTCAGTTGGCGATGGCCCATTGCGACTGAGGCAACTCCGGCGTCATATACCCGACACCGCGGACCGTATCGACTATCGATTCGTGGTCGGCGCCCAGCTTGGCGCGCAAACGCTGCACGTGGACGTCGACTTTGCGGCGGCCGCCCTCGCCGCCCCATATCTCACGCAGCAGGCGGGCCCGGGTGAATGCTTGCCCGGCATGTTGTACCAGATAGTTGAGCAGTTTGAATTCGGTGAGGGTGAGGTCGAGATCGCGATTCGACAGCGACGCGGTGAAGCTGTCCGGGTGGATGACCAAGGCGCCGAATTCCAGCGTGTTGTGGGTGGATTCACGCCGGCGGGCCAAGGCCAGTCGCAGTCGCGCGTTCGCCTCGGCGGGGCCTGCGGTCGCGATCAGCACATCGTCGACGTGCCAATCGAGGCCGACCGCCGCGAAGTCGTCGGCGGCGACGACGGCCAGCACGGCAGCCGACGGCTCCCAGGCTCCGAGTTTGCGGCAGCTCTCCCGCGCGGCCGGCACATCGGCACAGCCGTCCACCAAAACGGCCCTCGCGCCGCGGCAGTCGGCCCGCGCGGTGACTGTCAGTGGGCTGCGGACGATCGAATGCCCGAAGACACCCAACCCCGACAGTGACTGCGCGAATTCGTCGCGGTCGGTCAGTAACACGATCTCCATCGCCTGGCTCCAACCCATGGATGCTATGTCGCCTCAAGGCTTTCAAGGTTTTTACTACCCGTTGCACCCAGGAAGTAACCCCCTGACGTGGCGACAGGCCCGGCCCGCGCGGCGGACCGGACCTGCCTTCCCCTCGGGCTACTGGTGCGACTGCTCGCGCGCCTCCGCTGCCTTAGCGCCCGCCCGAGACGATTCCGCCTCGGCCTGGTGCTTGGCGGCGTCGCGCTGTGCTTCGCCCTTGTCCTGCTGCGCGCGGCCCTCACGGGCCATCTCGTCGTTGCCGGTCACGGCCCCTAGCGCCTCCTTGGCCTTGCCCTTGACGCCCTCCACGGCGCCTCGGATGCCGTCTTCGGTAGCGCTGTGCTTGTCGTCCGACATAAGTCCTCCCTTCGTGTTCTGTGACAGACCCACGCGGTGTAGAGGTCCGCCACAACGGCAAGGCTTCCCGGGCGGCCGTGCGCCCAAACGTTGACCTAAACGAATGAATCGCCTTGACGCAGAGCTCATCAGCGCGGACGGTGGGAGATGTGGGACCGCGCACACCGTCGCGCTCTGCTCCCGGTGGCGATCGGTTGGGCCAGGAGGACCGGGAGGTCCGAGCGGCTGCTCGCTTCGCCGGGATGGTCACCGCTGCCGCGCTGGCGTTTGTCGTGATAGCGGTGTTGTGGGTGAGCACCTGTGATCCGCAGTCGGTTACGGCCGGGTGCGGACGGCCCTACCGGACCGTCCTTGCCGTCGGCGCACCGGTGATCCTCGCCGCTGGTGGATTGCGTGCGTTTGTGCGCACTTACCTGGTGTGGCGTACGCGGGGTACCTGGTGGGGCTGGCAGGGCGCCGGATGGTTCCTGTTGACGTTGATGTTGGTCGTCTTGCTAATCAGCGCTGCGCCGATCATGGGCGTGGGCCGATGATCCAACCGGTATTGGCTTCACTGTTGCATGACTGTGAACATCCTGTAAAGGAGGCGCTGGGGTCAACGTATCGGCATACGATAGTTTTGGGTCGCGGACGGGTTCACCTCATATCGGTCTACTTCTGGAGCGGCTCCGGATTGCTGTTCAGGAGGAGGAATTGCAATGGGCGATACGTTTCATGACCCGGTCGACCATGTCCGGACGACTCGGCCCCACGCGGGGCGCGCCATGATCGACGTCATGGGCTGGCCGGGATATTCCTTGCTGGTGGTTGGCATGGTGGCCGGTATCGGCTGCCTCGCCGCATTCGGGACCGGTCACGATCGCCAGGGGATCGAGGTCGCGGTCATCGCGGTGCTCGCCGCCGTCCTGGGCACGGTCTGGCTGCTGATCGAGGATCGCCGGATCGGCCGGGTGAACCAGCAGTGGCGGCTGGCGCACGCCGAGATGCGCGAGCAGGCCTCCACGAGTTAACCCGAGGGGTCAAGTCGGCCCGGCCGGTGTTCCGGCCGGGCCGCTCTATGCCTAGGGGCCGAAATGTAGGCGCCGAAAATCGATGATTGAGTTCTCCGGCGATCGGGTACAGACTTCCCATGACTGATCTCCGGGCAGCCGGCGTGCGATGTTGACGGTGTCGGCTGAACGCGAAATGCGCGAGGGTGCCTGCAGGCGAGGGTGGTGAGCAGTCGATTGACACGCAGCAGTAGTCTCGGTCCGATTTCGCCGGGAGGCCTCATGACCGACATTGACAGTGACCGGGCTCAGCGGTCGTGCAGCGAACGGGCCGTCGAACTGCGGGTTACGCCCCGGCTGGAAAGCCTGGCGGTGGTGCGCATGTTGGTCGGTGCGATCGCAACCTACGAGGATCTTGACGTCGACACCGTCGCTGACCTTCGACTGGCGATCGACGAGCTGTGCACGCAGCTGATCCGTAGTGCCGCGCCCGGCGCGATGCTCACTGTCGTCATCGACCCGCACGACGATCACGTGACGATCCAGGCGTCGGCGGCTGGAGACGGGGCCGGGGTGCTGACCCCGGGAAGTTTCAGCTGGCACGTGCTCACTTCGCTGGTCGACGACGTCGAGACGTTCCGTGATGGGCACGAATCCAACGGCGCGGGTGAGGTATTCGGTGTCACGCTGACGACCCGCCGGGCGGATTCCGGGCGGTGACTCCGCGTGCCGCCGGCAGCGGCTCACAGTCTGGATCGGAGTATGCCGACGTCGGCGACATGTTTCGTGAGCTCGCCCAATACGATGCCGACTCGCCCGACTTCCGCAACCGCAAGGACAAGATCGTCGAGCGGTGCCTGCCGCTGGCCGACCACATCGCCCGCCGGTTCGAAGGGCGCGGGGAGTTACGGGACGACCTGGTTCAAGTAGCTCGGGTGGGTCTGGTCAACGCCGTGACACGCTTCGACGTCGAGACCGGCTCGGATTTCGTCTCGTTCGCGGTTCCGACGATCATGGGCGAGGTCCGCCGCCATTTCCGCGACAACAGCTGGTCGGTCAAGGTTCCCCGCCGGCTCAAAGAGCTGCACCTTCGGTTGGGTGTGGCCACAGCCGAACTGTCACAACGCCTGGGACGGGCGCCGACCGCCTCCGAACTCGCGGCCGAACTTGAGTTGAGCCGCGACGAGGTGGTCGAAGGCTTGGTCGCGGGCAGCTCGTACAACACGTTGTCGATCGACGGTGGCGGCAGCTCGGACGAAGATGACGTCCGCTCGATCGCTGACACCCTCGGTGAGGTTGACGCCCGGATGGACCGCATCGAGGACCGAGAGGCGTTGCGGCCCTTGCTCGATGCCCTTCCGGAACGCGAACGCACAGTGCTGGTGTTGCGGTTCTTCGAGTCGATGACCCAGACCCAGATCGCCGAACGGGTCGGCATCTCGCAGATGCACGTGTCGCGCTTGCTCGCGAAATCGCTGGCGAAGCTGCGCGATCAGCTGCAGTAGCCTTGCTCATCGCAGTCCGTAGATCTGCGACCACAACCGGATGAGTTCGGCTTCGTGGGCATCGCCGAACATGTAGGCCGGTGAGGCGATCGGCAGTGCTCGTTCGACTCGGATCAGTACGGCTTCGCGACACGGAAACTGCGGTCCGTGGGTGTCGACGACCCACTGCCGCAGCCACTCGTAGACCTCGTCGCCGGGCGGTCGTAACTGCGCGGTGCCCTTGAATCGGTAGCCGCGCCGTTTGAGGAAGTCCACCACGTTGACCTCGATGCGTGGGTCGCGGCGCAGATCGGCCGCCGTCGTCGGTGACGCGATGTGCATGAATGCCAGGTGTTCGTCCCCGTAGACCAGCAGGGACTCCTTCGGTGACAGGTTCGGCGAACCGTCCTCGCAGACGGTGGCCACGAACGCCAGCTTTGCGCTCGCGACGATCTGGCGCATGTCATGGTCGATGATGCACACCGCTCACCTCGTCGTTTCGCAGCCGTCATTCACCGCCCAGCGGTCGATTACCCGCCCCGGCGCACGGTAAACGACGTCGGCGGCCCTCAGCTGCCGGCGGCCAGGCCGCGGGTGGCCGGGCCTTCCAGAAGGGTCCCGTCGGGGGCGAAGCGCGACCCGTGCAGCGGGCACTCCCAGGCCCGGTCGGCGTCATTCCAGGTCACGATGCCACCCAGGTGCGGGCAGACCGGGGAGAGGCGGTGTTCGACGCCGTCCACCCGGCACTGGGCCTGCAGGCGCCACGGGGGTCCGCTGACCACGCCGCCGTCAGTGCCCAGGCATTGCTGGCCGATGTGGGCGGTCGGCGTGATCCAGCCTTTCGCCAGGTTGACACCGACCGCAAGATTGGCCGCCAGGGCCGTCGGCAGGCCGCGTAGCTCGCTGGTTCTCCAGCTGGCGAATGCCCGGTCCCAGTTCGGTCGCTCGCCAAGCAGTCGGCCGGCCAGCGCCAGTGCGGCGGCCGCCCCGTTGGTCATGCCCCATTTGTTGAACCCGGTTGCCACGTAGATGGTTTCGTTCTCCGGAAGGATGGGACCGACGTAGGGCAGCTCGTCGACCGGCGCGTAGTCCTGCGCTGACCACAGGTGGGTGCGGGTGGCGCCCGGGTAATGCCTGACCGTCCATGACTCGAGTTCGGCCAGCGCATCGATCGGGTGTTTTTCGCGGCCGACAGTGTGGCCCGCCCCGCCGACCAGGAGCAGTTCCGAGCCGTTGACCGGGGCGTAGCGCAGTGACCGCGTCGGCGAATCGGTGGAGATCATCATGGGGCTGGTGACCTCGCCGGGCACGTCGAACGCCATGCAATATGACCGGCTGGGTTTGACGCGGGCAAAGTATCCGCCGCGGTCCAAGATCGGGATTCCGGTGGCCAGCACCAGTTGGGTGGCCTGCAGTTCGGCGTGCCGGTGCGGGCCGTCTACTTCCAGCCTAAGTCCATGACGGCTACTGGAAACCCGCTGTACCCGTGTGTGTTCCAGAAGTTGCCCGCCGGTGGCGAGCAACTCCGCGCGCAGCGCGTCCAGGAACGGCATCGGGTCGAACTGCGCCTGTTTGGCCAGCCGGACGCCGCCGTGGTAGTCGAACGGCACGTCGGCGTGCGGCTCCCACGTTGCCGGCAGTCCCAGCGCGCGGCAGGCCTCGAACTCGGCACGCGCCGCCGCCACCCCCCGTTCGGACTGGGCGAAACTGTAAGCGTCCTCGCGCTGGACCGGCACCCCGGCAGCCGCACAGAACGACAGCAGCCAGTCTTGGCCGGCGCGGTTGCCATCCAGGTACGCGGCGGCCAGGCTTTTGCCCTGCTTCGCCGCGATCGTCGACAGCTGGGTGCCCTGCAACAGGCTGATCTTGGCGGTGGTGTTCCCGGTCGCACAGGCTCCGACCGTCCGGGCCTCCAGGACCAGCACTTGGCGGCCTGCGCGCGCCAGCAGCACCGCGGTCGTCAGGCCGGTGATACCGGCGCCGGCCACCACCACGTCGGCGACACCGGGCAGATCTTCGGCGGTGCCCGAAGCCGGTGATGTTGCGATCCGGTCGGCGAGCCACAACGAGGTCATTGTCGATCAGTACCCCGCGGGACGGTGGTGAAACGTTGGGGATCCGCCGGCTTGGTCCCGGGATGGTCAACGCGTTTGCACCGGGCTGCTGGCGGGTAGCCGGGCGGTGTTCGCGCCACACGCGCGCGACACGATGGAGGCGACCCGATGCGGGCAGTCACATGGCAGGGCAAGCGCAAAGTCCAGGTTGACACCGTCCCAGATCCGGTGATCGAGAAGCCGTCCGACGCCGTCATCGAAGTGACGACCACCAATATCTGCGGATCCGATCTGCATCTCTACGAGGTGCTCGGTGCGTTCATGGACCCCGGTGACATCCTGGGGCACGAGCCGATCGGCGTCGTGGCCGAGGTCGGTCGCGCGGTCAGCAACCTCAAACCCGGTGACCGAGTGGTCATCCCATTCCAGATCGCCTGCGGCCATTGCGGTATGTGCCGACACGGCCTGCCGACCCAGTGCGACACCACCCGGGTGCGCGAGCAGGACACCGGAGCCGCGCTGTTCGGATACTCCAAGCTCTACGGCCAGGTTCCGGGCGCCCAGGCGCAATACCTGCGGGTGCCACAGGCGCAATACACCCACATCAAAGTTCCTGAGGGTCCACCGGATTCACGGTTCGTCTATCTGTCCGATGTGCTGCCGACCGCGATGCAGGCAGTCGACTACGCGGCGATACCCGAGGGCGGGTCGGTGACGGTGCTGGGACTTGGGCCGATCGGTGACATGGCGGCCCGGATCGCAACACATCAGGGGGCCCGGGTTATCGGCGTGGATCTGGTGCCTGAGCGGCTGGGCCGGCTGGCCAGGCGCGGGATCGAGATCGTCGACCTGAGTGAGGTATCCGACCTTGGCGAGGTGATTCGCGACCGCACCGACGGTCGCGGGACCGATGCGGTGATCGATGCCGTCGGCATGGAGGCACATGGCTCGGGCGGCGCCAAGGCCGTGCAGCAGCTCAGCTCGCTGCTGCCGGACGCCGTGGCTGGACCGTTGATCAGCAAGGCCGGCATCGACCGGCTTGCCGCGCTCTACGCCGCGATCGACATCGTGCGCCGCGGCGGCACCCTGTCGATCGTCGGTGTCTACGGCGGAAAACTCGACCCGTTGCCCATGTTCACCCTGTTCGATAAGCAGATCACGCTGTGGATGGGGCAGGCCAACGTCAAGCCGCGGGTTGACTCGCTGATGCCGCTGCTGACCGACGACGACCCGCTGGGCGTCGACACCTTCGCAACTCACGAACTGCCGCTGGAACAGGCGTCAGAGGCCTACGCGATGTTTCAGGAGAAGCGCGACGGCGCGGTGAAGATCACGCTCAAGCCGTAATTCAATTCGTGTCAGGCCCGGCCAACTGGTGCGCGGCCTCGAACAGCAGCGCGTGTGCGAAAGCCTGGGGCAGGTTGCCGCGCAACTGACGTTGGCTCACGTCGTATTCTTCGGCGAGTAGCCCCGGCGGTCCGCACGCGGTACGGCCTCGCTCGAACCATTGAAGCGCTGCAAGGTCATTGCCCTGTTGGTGATCGGCCAGCGCCATGACGAAGCTGCACAGCAGAAAGGCCCCCTCAGCCTCGCCGAGGCCGCGCTGGTCGGGCCGATAGCGGTAGACGAAACCGTCTTGGGTGAGATCTCGGCGCACGGCGGCCAGGGTCGCCAGGGTGCGGGCATCATCGGGCGCGACGGCTCCGCGCAGTCCGGGCAGCAACAGTGCCGCGTCGATCCCGGGGTCCTCGGGTGCGCGTTGCCATCTGCCGTCGCGGTGCAGGCAATCGCTGCTGGTGTCGCTGACCAGTTTGTCGGCCAGCCGCTGCCACTGGGCACCTTCGGCCAGCGACGCCACCCCGGCGATCCGGCGCAGCCCAGCCGCGCACATCAGCCGGGAATGTGCCCAGCGCTGGTTGTCGAGTTCCCAAATTCCGGCATCCGGCTCGGCGCAACGCTTTTCGATCGCATCCACCAGGGTGTGCACCGCACCCCAATGGGTGCCGTCCAACCGGTCAAGCCGGCCGGCGGCGGCCAGCAGCAGCAGCGCCTCACCGAAGGTGTCGAGTTGGAATTGTTGGCCCACCCAGTTTCCGGTTTTGGCCGACGCGCCCGGGTACCCGGGCAGCGACAGGTCGTGTTCGGGCGGTGGCGTCGTGGCGTCGACACAGTAGGCCGGTCGCAGGTCAGGCCCGTCGGCCAGCACCCGCTCGGTGACGAACCGGACGGCGTCATCGAGCAGCGGATGCGGGCCGGCGGCGGCGATCGCCTGCCCGGTGTAGCACTGATCGCGAATCCAGCAGTAGCGATAGTCGTAGTTGCGCCCTTCCTTGGCCCGCTCCGGTAGCGACATCGTCGCCGCCGCGACCATGCCACCGCCGGTACTGGTCAGGCCGCGCAATACCGCATAGGCCAGTTGTGCATCGATATCGGCCAGCGTGCCGGTCACCTCGGGAACAGCTTGCTTCCAGGCACTTTCGGTAGCAGACCAGGCCTGCGCCGCGCTTACCGGCTGCGCCGGCAGCTCGCGATCGGACAACTCCAGAACCAGGTCGTGGTCGCTTCCCGGCGCGACGTCGAGCACCGTGCGTAGCGATCCGTCGGCGCCGGGGCGGGCCGCAGTGCCGCCGGCCCAGCGGAATCGGTGCGGCCCTGAGCGTCCGGTCCAGACGCCATCTTCGCAAGAGAGACCCGACATGGCGGTGGCACCGAAGTCCGCGCGAACGTCGAGTGCGACCTGCACGCGCATCGGCCGATCGAGTGCTCGGATGCGGCGTAGTACCACTGCGGTGTGCATGTCCCCGGGGAAGGCCAGTGCCTCGCGGCACTCCACGATCCCATCGGTGGTGACCCAGCGGGAACGCCAGATCAACGATCGGTCTTCGTAGCGGCCGCCCCAGACGTAGCGCAGCTCCGGGGTGACGGCATAGACCCCGGAGCCGCCGAGCAGCGAACTGAAGACCGCTGGACTGTCCCAGCGGGGCAGGCACATCCAGCTGAGATCGCCGCGTGGTCCGACCACGATCCCGCGTTCGCCATCGGCGATCAACGCATACTGGCGCAGCACCTGAGGCGGGAAGCGTTCAAGCAGCGTAGGTCCCTCGTCCATGGCAGATGCATACCCGCCGCCGCGCGCGGGTAGTCACCGATTCATGAGCCTGCCCTGCGGCATGCCGGTCCCGGTCGACTCGCTCGAGGTCGCCGCCTACTCGATTCCCACCGACGCCCCGGAATCCGACGGCACCGCAGTGTGGGACTCGACCACGATGGTCCTGGTGAGGGTGCACGCTGCCGGACATATCGGCACCGGCTACACCTACGCCGGCACCGCGGCGGCCACGGTGGTGCGCGACGAGCTGACCGAGGTCATCACCGGTGGCGACGCCACGGTGCCACCGGCACGCTGGGCTGACATGGTGCACGCGGTACGTAACCTGGGCCGGCCCGGCGTGGTGGCTGAGGCGATCGCCGCCGTCGATATCGCGATGTGGGACCTGCGGGCCCGGCTGCTGGCCGAACCGTTGACCGTCGCATTGGGAGCGGTGCACGAGGTCACCCCGATCTACGGCAGCGGGGGCTTCACCTCCTATGACGACAACCGCTTGTGCCGCCAGCTCGGCGGATGGGTCGAAGAGGGCATCGGCCGAGTCAAGATGAAGGTCGGCCGCGACCCGGCCGTCGACGCGGCGCGGGTGGCGGCGGCCCGCCGAGCGATCGGCGCCAACACCGAGTTGTTCGTCGACGCCAACGGTGCCTACCAGCGTAAGCAGGCGTTGGGTTGGGCTGGGCGCTTCGCTGAGCATCAGGTGAGCTGGTTCGAGGAACCGGTCAGCTCCGACGATCTCGAAGGCTTGCGCCTGCTGCGCAACCGTAGTCCGGCGGGCATGGACATCACGGCCGGCGAATACGGCTACGACGTGCCCTATTTCCAGCGAATGCTCGACGCTGGTGCCGTCGACTGTCTGCAGGCCGATGTCACCCGCTGCTTGGGTATCACCGGAGTGCTCAAGGTGGGAGCGTTGTGCGACGCCCGTGGTTTGGATCTGTCATTGCATTGCGCGCCGCAGATCAGCGCGCACGTCGGCACCGCACTGTGGCATCTGCGTCATCTGGAATATTTCCACGACCACGTGCGGATCGAGCGTATGGCCTTCGACGGCGTCCTACGTCCGCAGCCGGGCGGCGTGCTGCGTCCCGACCGCAGCTGCGCCGGGCACGGGTTGACGGTCAAAGAGACTGACCTGGAACACTTTCGGGTGGCTTGAGGTGTTCGACGGCGAAGTCCGCCGCTTGCGCGGTCATGCCGTTTGCCGCGTACGCGCCGTGGGCGGCGCCATCGCCGCCCACCGAGCAGACCGGATCGCCGGGCGCGCACAGGTCGATCGTCTTGGCCGCGTAGCCCGGCCCGACGGTCACGGTCGGTGCGCCGATGGAGTTCAGGAACGCCGCCGACGGCTTTCCCAGCAGTGCCACGGCGGCGACGTGCCCGGCCGCCTCGGGCGGTAATGCGGCCCCGAGCCCCCCGGCCGTCGGTTCGGTGACATACCCCATCAGCGCGGCGCCGCGCGAGTATCCGCCGAGGACCATCTGGGTGCTCGGGCACCCGGCCGCCATATCGCGGATGTGGCCGACTGCGTCGGTGACACCGGCGGCGGACGGGCCGAATTCGGGTACCGCCGGAAAGTTGACCGGGTAGACATCCACATTGCGACCCCAGGTGCGCCACCGGAGTGCGTCGATGAACTGCTGGCCGATCCACCCGACGCCCGGCGCCTCGCCGGTGCCGCGAGCGAACACCACCTGAACATCGGGGCAGCCAGCGGCGCCCGCCTCGCCGCCGGCGGGCGAACACAGCAGCACCCACCCAGCCAGGGTCACCGCGGTGAGGATCCGAGTAATCACAGCACTTCGTCCGATACCCACTACAACCGGCGGGCAAACCGTGGTTTAGCGCGGGGGAAAACGGCAAGCCTAGTTCGGTGCCGTCGTCGACGGAACATGTGACAAACATGAATTGACGGATTGAAGGGGAGAAAACCAATGATCACAACGTCTTTGGCCAGGCTTGCCGCGGCCGGCGGCATGGCGCTGGCGTTGGCGAGTGGCACGGGGCTGGCAAACGCCGTACCGGGCCAGCCGACCCAGCCAGCTCAACCGGGCCAGCCGGCCCAGCCCGGACAGCCGGCCCAACCAGGCCAGCCGGCCCAACCGGGGCAGCCGGTACAACCCGGCCAGTGGTCGCAGAACCCCGCGGTGAACACGACGTGCAGCTATTCCCAGGTGGTGGCGGCAATGAACGCGCAATCACCGGACGCCGCAGCACAATTCAACGCGGCACCCATGGCGCAGTCGTTCCTGCAGAACTTCCTCGCCGCACCGCCGCCGCAGCGCGAGCAGATGCTCGAGCAGGCCCAGGGGGTGCCGGAGGCGGCGCAGTACGTCAACCTGGTCGGGCCCATCGCCAAGACCTGTGACAAGTACTGAGTGATGGCTCAATCGACCGGGGCCGGCAGCACTATCGCGGACGCGGCCAAGCGGGAAGCCGACGCGTACCGCGGCGACAACCCGCGTCCGCTGGGGGGCTACGTGATGGTGCTGCTGGTCTACGGCGGGTTGGTCGCGGCGGTAACCGTGGCCGCCGCGGCCACCGGTCGCCGTCTGCCGCAAGGCTGGAGAACGGCAGACCTGCTGACGGTGACTCTCGGTACCCACAAACTGTCCAGAACTTTGACAAAGGACGCGGTGACCAGCCCGCTGCGCGCGCCGTTTGCCCACTACGCGGGCACCGGCGGCCCCGCAGAGGTGATGGAGGAGACCAGGCACTCGAGCGCGTTGCGTCACAGCTTGGGGGAGCTGTTGACGTGTCCTTTCTGTCTGGACATGTGGGTGGTCACCGCGTTCGCCGCCGGGCTGGTACTGGCCCCGAGGCCGACCCGGCTGGTCGCGGGTACGTTCAGCGCGCTCGCGGGCGCTGATTTCCTGCAGCTGGTCTACGCGAAAGCCCAGCAGATGGCCCAGCAGTGAGATCGGAGATTCCCGATGCCGAAGCAATCGAACACCACGGCATTGGCCGGCCACTTGACTGAAGGCCTGGAGCGCTCGAGTGCCTTGGACGGGCCGGCGCAGTTGCTCGCCGCTCGGGTGCGCCGGTTGACCGGGCAGGGCAAGCTCAAAGACCTCATCAGCGGAACCAGCCTGGGGCATCCGGCGCATCCGCCGCTGACCGATCTGGTCATCGGTGCCTTCTTGTCGGCATTACTGCTGGACGTGCTGGCTCCGCGTGCCGGTGCGGCCGCGGCCAACCGCCTGACTGCGGTCGGCATCGCCGCGTTCGCCCCGACAGCCGTCACCGGTATCAGCGACTGGGCGGACACCGAGCTGTCCGATGAAGCGTCCCGGCGGGTCGGCCTGGTGCATGCCGGGGCTAACTCGGGTGCATTGCTGATGTACGGCGCGTCGTTGGCGAACCGGCTTCGGGGCCGGCGGTTGGCTGCGACACTGCTCGGTCTCGGCGGCGCCATCACGCTGAGTTTTGGCGGCTACCTCGGTGGCCACCTGGCTTATACCCGCGGTGTAGGAGTCAACCAGACCGTCTTCGACCCCGGCCCTGACGGCTGGACTCCGGTGCTCGACAGCACCGAACTGGCTGACGGGCAACTTCATTCGGCGGATGTCGATGGCACACCGGTGCTGCTGGTTCGCTACGCCGGGCAGGTGTTGGCCATCCACGACCGCTGCGGACACCGCGGCTGTCTGTTGAGCAAGGGGGAACTCGACGGAACCGTGGTGACCTGTTCATGCCACGGCTCACGGTTCGACATGTGCGACGGGACGCTGCTGCGTGGGCCGGCCACCGGCGGTCAACCGGCGCTGCGGTGTCGCGAGGTCGGTGGTCGCATCGAAGTGCGCAGGTTAGACCCCCAATGAGCGGCATCGCCTTCAACCTGCCGCGGACGGTGACGCTGGCCGCCGACGCCGCGCTGCTGGGCTTGGCGAGCCTGCACGCCTACGTGCTGGCCACCGCAGTGCACCGTCCCGGCTATTTCGCGGCGTACTGCGCCGTGATGATCATCGGCTGTGTCGTCTCCGCCGGCACTACCTGGATCGACGCCGACGATATTGTGCCGGCCGCGGGGTGGGTGGCGGGCGGCATCCTGTGCACGACATTCCTGATCGGCTATCCCATCAGCCGAATGGTGAGCCTGCCGGGCCTGTCGGCGATGACCGGGCGATGGGATCTGGCTCCGGGAAACCTGGCGCTGGCCTGCGCGGCGGCCTTCCTCGGGCTGTATCTGACAGTGCTGTTCGGGGTCAATGTGGCGTTCGGACAGCGCAGGGGCTGGTATGACTGATGCTGCTCAACTATCCGGCCTGGCTGCGGATTGACCACTGGCTCAACGTCTTATTCCTGACCCTGCTGCTACGCAGCGGCTTCGAGATCTTGTCCACCCATCCAAAGCTGTACTGGCGCGTGGACAGCGCTCCCGGAACGGAGTGGGCCCGCTTCACCCGCAAAGTGATGCCCACCAACAAGCTCTACGACACCCTGGACGAGGAGGAGGACTATCACCCCTTGATCGCGCTGCCTGGCCATCGTGAGCTGGGCATGGGCCGCCATTGGCACTTCGCTGCGGTCATCGGCTGGATTCTGCTCGGAACGTCTTACTACATATCGCTTTTCGCGACCGGTCAGTGGCACCGGTACTGGCCCTATTCCTGGTCGATCTTCGCCGAGGCCTGGAACGATATCGTCACCTACGCCAGTTTCAATCTGCCTCCGCTGCTGCCGGGCGAACCGCTGGACGCCATTCAGAAGCTGACCTATGCCGCGGTGATCTTCGTACTGGCACCATTTCAGATCCTCACCGGGGCCGCGCAATCACCGGCGATCGAGGCACGCTTCCCGTGGTATGTGCGGCTGTTCGGCGGCCGGCAGGCTGCCCGCAGCCTGCACTTCCTCGGCCTGATTGCGTTCGTGGTGTTCATCGTGGTCCATCTGGCGATGGTCTTCTTCTGGGGTTGGGGCCGGCTGACGGCGTTGATGATCTTCGGGTCGGTTCGCAACCTGTATTTCGCGACCGCGCTGTCGTTGCTCATCATCGCGGCGATCATCGCCGTCCATGTCGCGGCGACGGTGTGGAGTCAGCGCAACCCGGCGTCGGTGCGCCGGGTTCTTGGCGCCCTGATCGCCGTGCCGCGCAAGGGCCTGCTGCGTCGCTTGGACTCGCGGCAGAACTACCCGGTGCGCATGCTGTCGACGGAGCACCGTGTCAATGGCAAACCGCCGACGGCCGAGTACTACAAGGTGATGGCGGTGCACAATTTCGTGGATTGGCGGCTGCGGGTCGGCGGGCTGGTGGAGCAACCGATGACGCTGGATCTGGCTGGGGTGCGGGCGCTGGCCGAGCCGCAGACTCAGCGGGTACTGCACAACTGCGTCCAGGGCTGGACGTCGATCGGCGAGTGGACCGGACTTCCGCTGGGAACCCTGGTGGACCTGGTGCAGCCATTGCCGCAGGCCCGCTACATCTGCTTTATGAGCATGCAGGACAACAGCACCGACGAGCCGAGCGCGGAAGGCGGGGGGCAGTTCTACGAGGTACTCGATCTCAAGCTGGCCCATAAGCCGCAGATGCTGTTGGCCTATGCGATGAACGGCCAGCCGCTGCCGATCAAGCACGGCGCGCCCCTGCGGCTGCGGGCCGAGACCCAGGTCGGTTTCAAAATGGCCAAGTGGATCAACCAGATCGAGTTCGTCGACGACTATGCCCATATCGGGAAGGGGCGCGGTGGCTGGCGCGAGGACAACGTCTTCTACGGCATGGACGGAGAGATCTGACGTGACCGCAATCGTCGATGCGCGCCCGGAACTGACCGATCTGAGTGAGATCGCCAGCGCTCGGGTGTCGGAACTGGTCACGGTGCGCGGCGGACATTGCGCGGCCTGCGGTGGAACCGATTTCACGGTGGGGCAGGCGCTGTACCTCGGCTTCTTGTTCCTTGATGAAGACGACGACGCCTACCTCGTCGCACTGACCTGCCGTGATCCCTCCTGCCGCCAGCCACGAACCGCGATTCGGCTGCGCTACAAGGAATTCCTCGGCTAGCTCCCCGGCGTGGACGCAGACTCATTCAGCGGTCAGGTCGGGACGGGCCAGATCGAATCGCTCCACCAGGTCCGCCACATCGCGTAGCTCGTCGCAGACCACCGCAAAGCGGCGCTCAGCGTCGTCGTCGAGCAGGCCACGGGTGTGGTAATACACCAGTCGGCGCAGCCGCCCGGCCATCGCGGTGCCCCACCGGATGCTCAGGTCGTAGATCTGTTCGTCGTCGACTGTGCTGCGCTGCCCCAGATCCTGAAGCGCGCGCAGCTGCTCGGTGAGCACCGCAACATCGTCGTCGATGCTGATCCTCATAGTGGCGGTTTGGTGACGCTGACCAAGACCGGCTGGCCCCGAAGGGTCAGGTATATCCGGTCGGGGCCGATCGCCATGCCGGACAGGGGGGCGGACCGGGCCGGCCCGGACGGTAGACCGGCCCGGTAGTCAAGGACACCCAGCACCGGAATGCTGGCGTGTGGATAGCCGGTGAAAGTCGCCGACTCGAAAACGGTTACGCCGGTGTCGGTGCCGGCGTACACGCGGGTGTCGTCGGAACCCAGGTAGCGGATCGGGGAGGCGACCGGCGAGCGTCCCACGACCTGCAGACCGTGCCCGCCGCGCGCGGACTCGACGGCGTAGAGGGTGTCGCCGCGCGCGTCGGCCAGATAGACCCGGCCTGCCGCCGCGCCGTCACCCGCGGCCACGAGAACTCTTGCGTCGTAATGACCGCGTTGCTCCGGCGGCGACGACGAGCCCTTGTAGTACGAAAGCCCGCCCGGCCCGTAGACGTGGTACTCGATGGTGCGCCCGCGGTTGGCGCCGTCGATAGCGCCGGTGGGGCCCGCGGTCACCCGGGCGCCGGGCAGCTTCCGCAGGCCGTACTCCTCGACCGGGGTTACCGTCGTGCCGTCGGCGGACAACGCGAGCAGCACCCGCATCCCCGAATCTTCGGCCAGCATGGTCGGCGCCGGACCGGCATCGATGTCGCCGACTTGCCGCAGGCCGGTCAACTCGACCGCTGCAACACGCGCGCGTGCGGGCTGCGGCACGAACACGGTCCGATCGTCGGCGCGGCTGATCTGAACGTTGCGTCCGGCGCCGAGTGGTTCCGACAACCGGGTGGCCGCTTCGCGGGGGCGGGCGGGGTGATCGACCGCCGCCAATCGCCCGTCGTCGGTGAGCGCGAGCAGCGCCCCGGTGGCATACGACCACACGGGGGAGTGCAGCGGCACCCGCACCGGTACCGAGACGGCTTGCGGCGCACTCTGCGAGACCGGCGCCGCGCAGCCGGCGCAGGCAAGCAAGCCGAGAGCTGTCGCCCCGAACCCGGCCCCCCAATTCATGACGGCGGAATACCCCCGCGCGTGCAGTGCTACACCGCTTCGTTTGTCCGACCGGGCAGTCGGGTATGCGGGTCGCTACCGGGGGGAGCTGACCGCAGCACAGAAAGGAGAGGTCATGTCCGGATCACTGGAAGGACGACGGGTCGCGTTTCTGGTGGCGCCAGAGGGCGTCGAACAGGTCGAGCTGACCGAACCGTGGCGCGCGGTCGCCGAAGCCGGTGCGCGTCCGACTCTGGTGTCCACCGCAGAGGGCCCGGTTCAGGCCTTCAACCATCTGGACCGTGCCGACAAATTCGACGTGGACCGGCAAGTCACAGATACCTCGGCGGATGACTTCGACGCACTGGTCCTGCCGGGCGGGGTGGCCAACCCCGACCAGCTGCGCACCGATGAACGCGCGGTGTCGTTCGTGCGGGAATTCTTCGACATCGGCAAACCGGTCGCCGTTATCTGTCATGGCCCGTGGACGCTGGTGGAGGCCGGAGTCGTTGCCGGCCGGCGGATTACGTCGTGGCCCAGCTTGCGTACCGACATCGTCAATGCGGGCGGCGATTGGGTCGACGAGGAGTTGGTGCGCTGCGACTGCGGGCCATCGATCCTGCTGTCGAGCCGCAAACCCGACGACCTCCCAGCATTCTGTGATGCGCTGGTGGACGAGTTCGCGGCACGAGGGGCGACGTTGTGATGGCAGAGCCGATGCCGGTACCAGTCGAGAACGACAACCGCCGCGCCCGACTCTGGGTCAACTGGGCCGCCGCTCTGCTGACCGCCGCCGGCGCCGCCCTGGTGATGGTGGTTGCGACGGGTGCGGTGATGAGCACCGCCGCCTGCAGCACCGCCGAGTGCCCCGACCTCGGGCCCAGCGGAGTGGTCTTCGGAATGCTCTATTACGGCGCGCCGGCCATTGCCGCAGTGACCATTCTGGCTACCTTCTTCACGGCGGGGCGCCGGCGCGGATTCCTGGTGCCGGTGGCCGGTTGGGCGCTGCTGGGGATCGATCTGCTGGCACTGGTCATCGCCTTTCGGCGCTAGCGGGCGGGCGGCTCGCCGATGGATCAGCGCCGAGCACCCGTGCTGGAAGCCCTCGCCGATTACCAACGCCAGGACCGGTACGGGTTCAGCCCGCCCGGACACCGCCGGGGACGCGGCGCCGACGAATCAGTGCTCGACGCGTTGGGCGCGGATCTGTTCCGCGCCGATGTGCTCGCTCGCGGTGGCTTGGATGACTGGGAAGCACGCGGGGAGTTCCTGACCGACGCCGAGCAGTTGATGGCCGACGCCGTCGGCGCTTCGTCGGCATTCTTCTCCACCTGTGGCAGTTCGCTTTCGGTTCGCGCCGCGATGATGGCGGTGGCCGGCGGCGCGGACGGCGGACTGCTGCTGCCCCGCGACAGCCACAAGTCCGTGGTGGGTGGACTGATCTTCTCCGGCATCCGGCCGCGCTGGATCGTCCCGCGCTGGGACGCCGAGCGGCACTTGTGTCATCCGCCGTCGCCGGAACGGGTTGCCGGTGCGTGGGAGGAGAATCCCGACGCCGCGGGCGCGCTGGTGGTCAGCCCGTCGCCGTACGGCACCTGCGCGGACCTGGCTGCTATCGCCGAGATATGTCATGACCGGGGCAAGCCGCTGATCGTCGATGAGGCCTGGGGCGCGCACCTGCCCTTCCATGAAGACCTGCCGACCTGGGCGATGGACGCCGGCGCAGACGTCTGCGTGGTCAGCGTGCACAAGATGGGAGCGGGATTCGAGCAGGGCTCGGTCTACCACATTCAGGGCGATCTCATCGACCGAGAGCGGCTGACGGCCTGCGCCGATCTGTTGATGACAACCAGTCCCAGCGTGCCGATCTACGCAGCACTGGACGGCTGGCGTCGTCAGATGGTTCACCACGGACATGAACTATTGGACGGCGCACTCGAATTGGCAGGTGACGTGCGCGGGCGCATCGATGAGATCTCTGACATCGAAGTGCTCGAGCATGCGCTGCTCGGTACACAGGCCTCCCACGATCTGGACCGGCTGCAGGTGCTGATCGACGTCTCGGGCACCGGGACGTCGGGTTATCAGGCCAGGGATTGGCTACGCGAACAACGCTGCCTCGACGTGGGATTGGCCGACCACCGGCGCATCCTGGTCACCATGTCCTTCGCCGATGACGCCGGTACGGCTGATCGGCTGCTGGACGCGCTACACGGGTGGCGCGACGCCGCAACATCTTTCCAACGACCTGCTGACATCCGTCTGCCCTCGCCGCAGGAGCTGCAACTGGAGACCGTGCAGTTGCCCCGGGATGCATTCTTTGGTCCCACCGAGATGGTCGCCGCATCGCGGGCTGCCGGACGTATCGCCGCAGAGCAGCTCACGCCGTATCCGCCAGGCGTGCCGGCAGTGGTCCCCGGTGAGCGCCTCGACGCCGCCGTCATCGAATATCTGCGGTCCGGGCTGGCAGCCGGGATGGCATTGCCCGACGCCGCGGATCCGTCATTGGAGCAGATACGCGTGGTGTCCTAGGGTCCGGCCAGGGTTTTGCCCCAACATCGTCGGGGTAGCCCATAGCCATGGCACAGACGACATTGCACAGCCCGACAGACGTGGTCGATTTCCTCACCGAGCAGCATCAGCGCATCAAAACGCTGTTCGACGAGACACTGCTGGCCGCCGGCGGCGAGCGCGACGAATCGTTCGTCCGGCTGCGCCGGCTGCTGGCCGTGCACGAGACGGCCGAAGAGGAGATCGTGCATCCGCGAGCCGCCCACGAGCTCGACAACGGTCGCGCGATGATCGACGCGCGGTTGGCCGAAGAGAAGAAGGCCAAGGAGGCCTTGGGCGAGCTGGAGAACGTCAACGTGGATTCGGAGTTTTTCACCGAAAAGCTTCGGGAACTTCGCGACGATGTCCTCGAACACGCCGGCCACGAAGAACACGACGAATTTGCCCAGCTGCGTGAGGAACTCAGCGAATCTGAACTGAAGCTGTTGGAGAGGGCGGTCAGGCTCGCCGAGGCAATCGCACCCACGAGGCCGCACGCCGGAGTCGAGGGCGCACTGGCCAACGCGTTCGTGGGGCCCTTTGCCTCCATGATGGACCGGGCCCGGGACGCGATCCTGGGGTATGACTCATGATCGGCCTCGGGTTGCTGCTGCTGATCCTGGGTCTGGTTTTCGATGTCTACGTCTTGTGGGCGATCGGGATCGTCCTACTGGTCGTCGGAGCGGTGTTCTGGCTGTTGGGGGCGGTGGGACGCCCGGTTGGCGGCAGACGTTACTGGTATTGAGCGCCTCCGCGGCCTCAGTCAGACTCGCCCGCCGGCGCCCAGCGTGCCCTGCATGTCTGCCTTCATGGCCACCAGTTGGGCGTTCCAATAGCCCCAGCTGTGTACCCCGGCGGCGTCGATGTTGAACGTCGCATTGTGACCACCCGCTCCGGCGTAGGCGTCGCGGAATGCGACGTTGCTCTGCATCACAACCTGCTCGATCACCTGGCCGGGCAGGCTGCCCTCGCCGATCTCCGACGGGGTGCCGTTGCCGCTGTAGATCCACAGTCGAGTGCCGTTGCCCGCCAGGCGCCCGGCTTGGACCGTCGGATCGTTGCGCTGCCAACCTGCGCTGCCCGAGGGACCCCACATGTCTTGGGGGTTGAACCCACCCTCGTCGTTCATCGCCATCCCGATCAACGTGGGGCCGTTGCCGCTGGAGGGGGTCAACAGTGCCGAAAGCGACGCGGCATAAGCGAATTGCTGTGGATGGTAGGCCGCTAAGATCAGTGCCGACGATCCGGACATGGAGATGCCCACCACCGCGTTTCGGGTCGATCGCACACCTTTCCCGGCAAGGAAATTCGGCAGCTCACTGGTCAGAAACGTCTCCCATTTATAGGTCTGCCCGTTGGCCGACCCATACCAGTCGGTGTAGAAGCTGGAACGCCCACCGACCGGTGCCACCACCGACATCCCGGAACCGGCGTACTCGCTGAACGCCGGCGTTTCGATGTCCCAGCCGCTGCGATCGTCGCGAGCCCGCAAGCCGTCCAACAGGTAGACGGCCGGCGCACCGCCGCCCTGGAACTCAACGGTGATGTTGTGGCCCATGCTCGGCGAGGGCACAGACAGGAATTCGGGCCCGGCGGCGCCGGCGGGCGGGGCCGATGCGCCCAGGCCGATCAATGCCGGCAGCAACGCTGCCGCCGCTGCGACCACGCTGACCCGGCGCGGCCGGTGCGTTGCGTTGTCCCACATCGTTCTCCCCTTTCGCACAGACCCGAGCGCCAAGGCCCGTCGGCCGGGTGTGCGAGAGGGGAGAGATCGACACAGGTCCCGAAGGCTTTGGATCCACCCGTCGGCATTGCGAGAATCCGCGGATGGCTGCCCTGCAGTCTGAAGACAGATATCTGACCTACTTGTCTTAACAAAGTGGGGGTCCGTTGTCCAGAGTGTTCGCCAAAGCGGTGCCGCGAAAAAAAATTCCGGGCAGGCGGTTTGAGTCGAGGGCGCGGTGGGCACCTACACCGACATGTCCGCTCGTACCAGCCTCGATTCCATTGGCTCGCTGGCGATCGCGGTATCCGCAGTCGGTACCGCGATGCTTTTGACCCCCGGCGTTCCCGCCGCGAGGGCGGCGCCGTGTCCCGACACCGAGGTGGTGTTCGCGCGCGGAACCGGTGAGCCGCCGGGAGTCGGCCCGACGGGCCAAGCGTTCCTCAATGCGCTCAACGCCCGCTTGGGAACAAGCCCAGCCGTCTACGCGGTCAACTATCCGGCCAACGACCACTGGGACACCGGCGTCGACGGCATTCGGGACGCGGGTGCTCACGTGGTCTCCCGAGCGACCAGCTGTCCCAGAACCAAGATGGTGCTGGGCGGTTACTCCCAGGGCGCGGCCGTGATGGGTTTCGTCACCTCGGCCCAAGTTCCTGACGGGGTCGACCCGGCGACAGTGCCCAAACCACTGGACCCCGACGTCGCCGATCACGTCGCCGCGGTCGTGTTGTTCGCCATGCCCAACGAACGGGCGATGAACTTCCTCAAAGAACCCACGATCGTGATCGGGCCCCTGTATCAGGCGAAGACCCTGCAGGTGTGCGCCGTCGAGGACGCGGTGTGCTCCGACGGCATGAACTTCGCGGCGCACGACAGCTACGCCGGCGACGACGCAACGATGGTCCAACAAGGGGCCGACTTCGCCGCCCGCCAGCTGGTCCAGGGCCGCGTGGGATAGCGCACTGACCAGCCGCCGACATCGCCGACGACGCTGGCGGCGCGAGCAGATCCGGGTCTCCGATCCTGACCAAGTCCGGCGCTCGATCCGTGGCACCGCCATCGGCAACTTCATGGAGTGGTACGACTTTGGCGTCTACGGTTACCTCGCCACCACCATCGCGCGGGTGTTCTATCCCGGCACCGGCGCCAGCAGTCTGATCGGTGCCTTCGGCACACTGGCCGCGGCGTTCGCGGTGCGCCCGATCGGCGGATTGGTCTTCGGCCCACTCGGCGATCGGATCGGACGTAAGCGGGTGCTGGTCACCACCCTGCTGATGATGACGCTCGGCACCACCGCCACCGGGCTGCTGCCGAGCTACAGCACTATCGGGGTCGCCGCGCCTATCTTGCTCGTGGCCACGCGCATGGTGCAGGGCTTCTCCGCCGGCGGTGAATACGTCGGGGCGATGGTCTACGTCGGTGAACAGGCCCCGGACAACAAGCGCGGCATGATGGCCGGCTTTCTGCCGCTGAGTTCGCAGGCCGGCTACGTCGTCGCGGGCCTGCTGGTCACCGTCCTGCAAAGTCTGCTCACTGACGCGGAAATGCTCAGTTGGGGGTGGCGAATTCCGTTGTTGCTCAGCGCTCCGTTGGGGCTGGCCGCCCTCTACCTGCGGTTGCGCCTCGAGGAATCGCCGGCCTATGAAGCAGAAAACTCCGAAGACTCCGCAATGCGGCAACTGCGACGTACCGCCAGACAATGGCAGCCCCTGCTGCTGTGCATCGCATTGGTTTTGACCTACAACGTCACCGACTATTTGCTCACCGGCTATCTGCCTACGTACCTTCAGACGACCGCGCAGATTCCACACGCTGGCGGGCTTCTGGTGATCGTGCTGACGCTGTTGGTGCTGATGGCCACCGTGGTCCTGGTAGCGCGGTTGTCCGATCGCATTGGAGTCAAACCCGTGCTGTGGACGGGATGCGCTATGTTGCTGGCTCTTTCGATTCCGGCCTTCGATCTGATCCGCTCCGCCCACAACTATCCGACGGCATTCGCCGGCGTTCTGCTGATCGGGCTGATGCTGCTGTGTTTCGATGCGACGTTGCCGGCGACACTGCCCGCCCTGTTTCCCACCCCGGTGCGCTACGGGGCGCTGGCCATCGGCTTCAACGTGTCGGTGTCGGCGTTCGGCGGCACCACACCGCTGATGGCCGAAGCGCTGGTCTCAAGCACCGGCAATCCGATGGCCCCGGCCTACCTACTGGTCGTAGCCGGGGCCATCGGTGCGCTCGCGCTGGTCTTCACCCCCGAAGTCGCTGGACGGCGGTTACCCGGCTCGGGGCCGGCGGTGGAGAGTGAAGCACGGGCCCGCGAACTCGCCGGGGGGCGTGAGGGCTAGCGGACGTGCCGGAATCCCTGCACGCCGGCGAGCGCGTCGGCCACCGACGGCGTCGTCGGCACAGCGTTGCCCGGGTCGCAGATTCGCAACAAACGCGCTACCGCGACGCCGGGCACCGTCGTGCAGTAGACCATGGCTTCGGCGCATCGGTCGGTGATGGCCTTCAGGGCTGAAAAGCCAGCGGTACCAATGAATTCCAGATCATTGAGGTCAAGTACCAACCACTCGCAGTAGCCCGCGCAGCGTTGCACGTAGTCGGCCAGCTGACCGGCGTTGGAGGCGTCGAGTTCACCGCCCACGCTGATCACTGCTCCGGAGCGACCCCATCGGGTGACGGAACGGGCGGTGCGGCTCGCCCAAGTATCGGACGGGGGAAGGGAAGGTATGCGGTTGGCCGGGAACACCGATCCGGCGGTTCTCAAAGCGGGCATTGAATTACTCCATCAGTCGAAACTCGTACTGTGGATCGCGTCGATGCGAGTTACACCTTCACGGATGAGATGCAGGGAGTGGGCCTCCCTGGCTAGCGTGGTTGACGCGTCTTTCCGGGTGGCTGTGAACTCAACCTGCCAACGAACCTACGCCGATCTTCGGCACACTGCAACGATTCGGTAACGGTACTTTTTCGCCTGTCCCCCAAAGCCCTTGCAGCAAACCGCTTCGGGTACCTTTTCCACGTTTAGACGCCGGTGTCGCGGGTAACAACCGGTTATGGCATTTCCGCAGACCACCCAGCGTTCGCTGCTCGTCTGGCATGTGCACGGCTCGTGGATGGATTCCTTCGTCGCCGGCGAACACCGCTACCTCATTCCGGTCAACGCTCCGCATGATCCCGACGGTCGCGGCTTGTGCGGTCGCGACTGGCCGCGCGCGCAAGAAGTGCCGCTGGCCGAACTGCGCGAACAAGAGATCGACCTGGTGGTAGTGCAGCGACCACACGAGCTGGAGCTCACCGCGCGCCTGCTGGGCCGCCGGCCCGGAATTGATATCCCCGCGGTCTACGTCGAACACAACACTCCGCGGCCGTTCGTGGTGGAGAGTCTGCACCCGATCGCGGACCGCGACGACATCCCGCTGATTCACGTCACCGCGTTCAACCAGCTGATGTGGGACAACGGCCGGGCCCCGACGATGGTGATCGACCACGGTATCGCCGATCCCGGCCATCTCTACACCGGCGACATCGCGGCCGCCGGTGCCCTGATCAACGAACCGCTGCGGCGGTGGCGCACCGTCGGTGCGGACCTGCTGGGCGCATTGGGGCAAGCCGCTCCGGTCGACGTCTGGGGGATCGGTACCGAAGACCTCAATGATCCGGTGCATCGGTGCACGGGTGTTGTCGGCCACGGCGATCTACGCGCTGATCAGCTGATGAAGGAACTGGCGCACCGCCGGGTCTATCTGCACACCGCGCGCTGGACGTCGTTGGGCCTGTCGCTGCTGGAAGCCATGTTCTTGGGAATGCCGGTGGTGGCGGTGGCCTCCACGATGGCACCGATGGTGGTGCCCCCCGAGGCGGGCGTCGTCAGCGCGGACCTCGAGACCTTGCGGACCGCACTCAGCGGGCTGGTCGCCGACCGCTATCTGGCCGAGGTGGTCGGCAAGGCGGCCCGCAACTACGCCACTGAACACTTCGGGCTCGACCGATTCCTGCGTCGGTGGGACCAGGTCATCGAGGCGCAATGCAACGCCGGGAGTAGCGGGGGAGTACTGCCGTGAAGATCGCAATGATTTCCGAACATGCCAGCCCGCTGGCCACCCTGGGCGGAGCCGACGCCGGCGGCCAGAACGTCCACGTCGCCGAGCTGTCGGCGGCACTGGCCCGCCGCGGCCACGATGTGGACGTCTACACCCGCCGCGACAACGCCGACCTGCCCGAGCGGGTGCGCACCGACCAGGGCTACACGGTGGTTCACGTGCCGGTGGGGCCACCGCGCCAGGTGCCCAAAGATGAACTGCTGCAATACATGGTCGCCTTCGGTCGGTACCTGGATGCGCAGTGGGACCGCGAGCGGCCCGACATCGCGCACGCGCATTTCTGGATGTCCGGGATCGCCGCGCAGCTGGCTGCCAAACGCCGCCGGGTGCCCACGGTTCAGACGTTTCATGCGTTGGGCGTGGTCAAGCAGCGGCACCAGGGGCACCGCGACACCAGCCCCGCCGAACGGCTGCGGCTCGAGACCCGTGTCGCGGAAGAGGCGACGTGGGTGACCGCCGGCTGCAGTGATGAGGTTTTCGAGCTGATGCGCCTCGGCCGAGACCGGTTGCGAATCTCGGTGGTGCCATGCGGTGTCGATGTGCAGCAGTTCTCCCCGCGTGGTCCGACCGCAGAACACTCGGGGCGGCGGCGCATCGTTGCAGTCGGCCGGTTCGTCCCCCGGAAGGGATTCGACACGGTGATAGAGGCGTTGACCACGGTGCCCAGTGCGGAGCTGGTGATCGCCGGCGGACCCCCGCGGGCCGAACTCGATACCGTTCCGGAAGCCTGCCGGCTGCTCAAACTGGCTGCCGATCTCGGTGTGGCCGAACGGGTGTCGCTCTGCGGCTCCGTTGCCCGCGCCGATATGCCGGCGTTGCTGCGGTCTGCCGACGTCGTCGCATGTACGCCTTGGTACGAGCCGTTCGGCATGGTGCCGCTGGAGGCGATGGCGTGCGGGGTGCCGGTGGTGGCGTCGGCGGTCGGGGGCATGCTCGATACGGTCGTCCACGACTTGACGGGCCTGCTGATACCGCCGAAGGACCCGCGCGCCTGTGCGAATGCCATCAACGCCATCCTGCGGGATCGCCGCACCGCGTCGGGCTTCGGCAAGGCCGGGCGAGAACGGGCCCGTTCGCGGTATTCCTGGGATCGGATCGCCACCGACACGCTGCGGGTGTACGACCGGCTGCTTCCGGCGGCGGCGCCGGGACGCATCACTGCCCGGGCATCGGGTTCGCGATAAGCGCCCTGCGTCCGTGTAACGCCTGAGCGTTACCTGGCAAGCCCTTCGGTTCCGGCGCAGATTGTGGTCCGCGACGTCGAAGTGGTTGCTGCGGCTGAGTGATCGGAGGAGCATGGTTGCATCTAGCGGGGAACCTGGGCGGAGCGACGGCATGGCGGTGACGAGCCGCAACGACATGATGCGCGACGTAGCGGAACTGGTTCAGACGTTGAATCAGCGTTCGCGCGTCGAATCCGAGGGCGCGCTCGATGAGTTGTTGGTGAACCTGCTCGGGCACATGTCCTGCGCCGAGCACGCCGGAGTTACGCTGACGACGTCTGCTGGCGATGTGCAAACCCTTTCTGCGACAGACAGATACCCGGCTGTACTTGATGATATTCAGCGCCAGCACCGGGAGGGCCCGTGCCTGGCTGCGGCGTGGAAGCATCACGTGGTTCGCCTGGACGACATCTGCGCCGAGGAACGGTGGCCGTCCTATTGCCAGGAGGTCGCGGCCACGACGCCGATCCGGTCCATCCTGGCCTTCGAACTGTTCACCGGTGAGGGCAGCACCGGCGCCCTGAACTTCTACTCCCAGACCCCCAACGCTTTCGACGACGACTCGGTGGAGTTGGGTTTGATCCTCGCCACCCACGCCGCATTGGCCTGGCACATGGTTCGCCGTGACGAACAGTTCCGTAGTGCGCTGGCATCCCGCGACGTCATCGGTCAGGCCAAGGGCATGCTCATGGAGCGGTACGGCATCGATGCGTTGCAGGCCTTCGAGCTGCTCAAGCGACTCTCGCAGACCTCCAATATCGCGTTGGCCGAGGTGGCGCAACAGGTGGTGAATCATCGATGAGCCCGTCGGCGGCGGCTGCGCGCGCGGAGCTGGCACGGCTGCGGGCCCAAGAGCTGCAGCTGCGTCGGGCCGAATTGGCGGCCGGGATCAAGGTCAGCGCTAGCAATGTGGGAGTTGCCCGTCGCCACGCCGACGAATCGCGGGAGCGAGCCGAGCGGGCGCACCGAGACGCCGCCGCCCGACACAGAGATGCGGTCTCGGCGCACCTGAAGGCCGCCGCCGCCCACGAGCAGGCGGCTTTGTTTGCCGGTAACGGCGACGGCGAGGCTCATCTGGACGCCGCCGAAATACATCGCGCCGCGGCGCACACCCATGAGATTGCCGCGGTCGGTCAGGACCTGCGCGGCTGACCGCTCAGGTCTGCACCTCCATCAGCAGCAGCGCCCCGTTCACCCCGCCTTCCGTAGGCGCCTGGAATCCGGCACATGTCACCCGGACTTTTGTCGAGCGGCCACGGCGGTTGATGGCCTCGACGTGCGCCTCGCCCGGATTGTCCGGATCGACGAACGCGTGGCCGATCAACGGACGGACGTTGTCCATCGGGAGCCCGATATCGAGGCCGGTCAGTACCGAACCTACGGTCTCGTCAGATCGCAGGCCCCACAGTTCTTCGCAGCCCCTGTTCCACACCACCACCCGCATCTCCCGGTCCACCACCACCATGCCCAGATGCACCGAATTAACCAGTGAATTAAGGAAGTTACGTGCGTCGTCCAATTCGATGCTGCGTTCTCGAAGCGTGTCGTTGATGGTGTGCAACTCATCGTTGGTCGATTGCAACTCCTCGTTCATGGTTTCGAGCTCTTCGTTGGTGGACTGTAATTCCTCGTTCGTGGTTTCCAGCTCTTCAACCGTCGACTGCAGCTCTTCATTGGTGGTTTCGAGCTCTTCGTTGGTGGACTGCAACTCCTCGTAGGCTGCCTCGAGTTGGCGGTTGGTCGCGACCACCTTGTCGACCAATGCCCGGGTTGCGGTCACGTCGAAGAACACGATCGAGACGCCCAGCAGGCCGTTCTCGGCGTCCACCAAAGGGTTGATATGGATCTCGAACCAGATGGTCTCGGTGCCGGGGCGCTGCCAGCTGACGTCCTGGACCCGGGCCGAACGCCGGTCCACCTTGGCCTGTTCCAGATAGGCGCGTAGCTCCACCGGGCGATAGGAAACTTCCAGGTCACGCAGCAGGCGCCCGATATCGCGGGCGGACAGCCCGAACATCGTCTCGGCCTGCTGGTTGATCATCGCAACGGTGTCCTCGCCGGTCACCACGATCTGCGCCACCGGGCTCGCCCGAAATGCCATCTCCCGGACCGTCACCAGGCCGGGAAGGTCACCGTGGCGCGCATACATCGATGCCGCCGGGTCGTAGCGCTCCAGGCCGCTGTGCGATCCGGGTGCCTTGCGGAAGATCCGATGCTTCAGGCTCAGGGGGCTGAAACGATCGCTGTGGCTCAACAGCATCTCGGCGTGGCCGAGAAAGAGGGTTCCCTGCGATGACAATGCAAAATGCAAGCGGCCCAACACATTGCGTTGCGTCTCGGCGTTCATGTACATCAGGGTGTTGCGGCACACCAACAGGTCCACCCGCGAGATCGGCGCGTCCCGGACGAGATCGTTGCGGCCGAAGATCACCCCGCGGCGCAAGTCTTTGTGAAAGACATACCGTCCGTTGACCTGTTCGAAGTAGCGGTCCAGATACGCCGGCGGCACCGATTCGAGGGCCTTGGCGTCGTAGGTGGCCGCCCGGGCCTCGCTCAGGGCGTCTTCGTCGACGTCGGTGGCGTAGATCTTCACCCGCTGCCGGAATTCGTCGGTGCCGAGCGCCTCGGCCAGCAGAATCGCCAGCGTGTAGGCCTCCTGGCCGGAGGCGCAACCGGCGCTCCAGACCCGGATCGGGTCATCGGGGGCCCGCTCGGCCACGATCCGCGGGATGATGTCGGAGCTGATGTACTCCCAGGTGTCGGGGTCTCGGAAGAACGCCGTCACATTGATCAAGATGGTGTTGAACAGCGCCGAGAACTCGTCGGAACTCGCCTGCAGGACGTCGAGATACTGTTCGAAGGTGTCGTATCCGGTCTGGCTCATCCGGTGGCGTACCCGGCGCATCAGCGAAGCGCGTTTGTAGCCGGTGAAGTCGAAGCCCCGGGAGTCCCGCAGATATCGCAACAGGGTTTCGAACGCCTCGTCCGGCGCTTCGGTCTGCCCGTCCATCTCACCCCGTCCGCTCGGAGAAATCCCGCGAACGCAAACACTACTCGCGGGAAGGCCCGGGTCAGCGAAGGTCAAAGCCGGTCCTCCTGGCCGAGTACCGCCCACACCGTCTTGCCGCTCGGAGTGGGGCTGCTTCCCCAGGCGCGACACAGCGCACCGAGCACCGCCAGGCCCGAGGACCACTCGGGGCCGCCGCCGACGCCTTCGCGGAGCATCGCCGGGCTGGCATTGGTGTCCCGGACCGCGATGGTGATTGTGGAGTCGGCGCATTCCAGCAAGAGCACCAGCGGACTGTCGGTGTGGCACAGCACGTTCTCCACCAACACATCGACGACCACTTTCGCCGTCGGGATCAGCGGATCCTGCGACCAATTGGTCAGCCACTCCGCCACGAAGTCGCGGGAACCGCGCAGACTGCTCAGCGAATGTGAAAGGGCGATACGAGCTCGGCGTCGTGGATGCGGGCCATGCGCCAGCGAGGCCACCGCGGACTCGACATCGGCGTGCACCGCGACGTAGCGGGTCACGCCGGTGCTGGAGATCCGGGCGGCCACGTTCGGTTGCGGACAGATCAGCAGGATAGGGATATCGGGCCACGTGCTGACATGCCAACGGGCGCTGGTGAACACCGACCATGCCGAGGGCGCCGGGACATCGAGCCGACTGACGTCGACCAGCACGGCGGGGGGTTCGTCGAGCGCCGCCTTGATCACGCTGTCGCGCAGCTCGAGATAGGTGCTGCTGTCCAATGTCCCGGTAGCGGTCAACAGACAGATATCTGCGACGGTGGTCATCGTCACCGTCAGTTGGCTCGGTGCGCTACTCAGGGCCGTCCTCCTGCGCACCGTAGACGGCGGCCAACCGCCGGCCGAGTACCGAGGTGGCATGTTCGGCCTCGCGGGCCAGTACCTCGTAGTGGTTGCTCAGGATGCCGGGGCGGACCTGATCGGCGAGCCGGCGCGACAGTTTGGCCTTCTCCTGCAAGCTGCGAACCGCTACCCACAGCGCGCTCTCGACCTCACTGTCGCGGGCCCGCAGCAGCGCGTCGCCGGTCCAGGCATGCCCTACGTGGCAGCGATAGTTTCCGTCGCTCACCGTGATCAACGCACCGTTGCAGTCGGGGCAGATGTAGCCGGACGGCGGTCCGAGTTCCTCGGTGTCGAAATCGGTCGCGAAAGGCCGGGCCATCGCGATGCGGTTTTCCAGCTCCATTCGGGTATCGGGCTCCATCTCGGTTTCCTCAAACTCTCGATCGGCCAGCTTCTCCAGCAGGTCGCCGATCGCCGCCGCCGGCGCCTGATGGTCGACCACGCCGGCGTTGATCGCGTTGTTCGGCATGGCCGGGAACATCGCGTCGCTGGGGGATTGGGCGATCGTCGCTCCACCGCGCGATCGGATGGCGGCCAACCCCGCCACCCCGTCGTCCAGTACCCCGGACAGCAGCACGC
This sequence comes from Mycolicibacter virginiensis, assembly GCF_022374935.2. NCBI lineage: Bacteria > Bacillati > Actinomycetota > Actinomycetes > Mycobacteriales > Mycobacteriaceae > Mycobacterium > Mycobacterium virginiense. Next base: position 3,598,823 of record NZ_CP092430.2, on the reverse strand, counting down.
CGATAGCGCGCCGGCCATGGGCCAGCGCGATCGACCGAAACAGCGCGTTGATGGCGGGTCGGTGCCCGTTCTCGGTGGGACCTTCCGACAGCGCCGTCCGCCCGTCGTCGGCCAGGAGGTGGTAACCCGGCGCGGCGACATATATCTTGCCGTGCTCCATCGGGGTTCCCACGGGCGCGGTCTCTGCCGTCAGCGGACCGGCCCGGTCCAGAATGCGGGCCAGCACACTGGGCGCTCCTGGTGGAATGTGTAGTACTACCAGAACGGCGCAGGGCAACGTTTTTGGCAACGTTGCGGCGAAGCTCTTCAGCGCCTCCACGCCGCCGGCGGACGCCCCCACGCCGACGACGTTGAGGGGGCCGGGTTTCCCTGCCATCGCGCTCACCACCTTCAGGTGGCTACCCACTCCGACTGCGCAGGCAACCTCAGTGTGCGGTGTTATTCAGCGTAGTCTTCGCGCGTTGCTCAGGTAACGGTCAACAGAGTGTGGTCCAGCTCGGAGAGCACCTCTGACGGCAGCTTGCCGGTGAACGCAGCCAGGAAGCGGGCTGCCAGGTCGCGCACCTTGACGTTGGTCTCCTGCGAGCGCCACACCAGGATGTCGAACGCGCGCTCGGCGGAGATGCCGTAGGCGACCATCAGGACGCCCTTGGCCTGCTCGATTACCGCACGTGACTCGGCCACCTCGGAGACGGCAGCGCTGACGTCGGCCTGCAACACGTCGGTGACGTCGACGTAGAAGCCGGCCGTGCCGGTCACGGTGCCGTCGTCGTCGAGCATGCGATCCCCGACCACGATCACCCAGTGCTCCTGCCCGCCGGTGTCGATGATCCGGTGCCGACTGCTGAATGGCTCGCCCTGTACAACCCGCTCCAGCACCGCGGCCACCTGGGGACGGTCCTCGGGATGTTTGTGCTGCAGCAGCAACTCGGTGCTGGGTGTCACCGTGCCCGGTTCGTAGCCGTGCATGCGGGCGACCGTGTCCGACCACTCCCAGCGCTGCTCGCCAAGCCAGTAATGGAACCGGCCGACCCGCTGCGGCTCGCCGTGGCCGACTACCAGGTCGAGATCACTGCGGACCTCGGCGTCGTCGCCCGTTGGCGTCGCGAACGACGCGTTGACATCCCCGACCACCGCATACCCGCCTTCTCGTACCCAACAGTATGAGCTGATTCCCCACGGCCGGCGGGCGAACCGCAGCCTGGAATCGCAGGAATGAGCGCACGGACGATCCAGGCTGGCGCTGCCTCCTGAACGCCCGAGCGACGTAACTATCCACAATTTCCAGACGCTGCGCAACTACCACGGGGTTTCCCCGTCGGCCGCGCCGGGTACGCGTTGCGACAGGTGAGTTCCAGCAAAGTGGACCGCCGCTGAATATCGACTCGATGGAAGGAGTCAGAAGTGAAGCTCTCCAAGACTGCAGCCAAGACGGCCGCTGGCGCGGCTGGAATCGCCGCGCTGAGTGTTCTCTCCGCGACCACCGCCATGGCCGAGCCGGCGATCCAACCGTTCGGCACGCCCGAACAGCTCAACGACGGGGCGATGGCAACGTCGTACACGGTCAGCAACCTGGGGCCGGCCAACGTCACCATCCCGGGTTACCAGCCCCGCGGCAAGCTGTATCAAGCCGACGTGACCGCGCGTGCCGACCGCGGAACGGTGACCCCGGTCGTCTCGGACTTCAACGCCAGGGCGGCCAACAGTGACACCTACCGCGTGATCAACACGGTGCCGACGCCCGGCGGCATCAATCCCGGGCCGATCGGCCAGGGGGCTGCCGCCAACGGCAAGATCTACTTCGACGTCACCGGCCCGCCGCCGGACGGAGTGGTCTACAACGACGGCGTGCAGGACGTGCTGATCTGGACCAGCAAGGCCTGACGCCGAGCCGAGATGGGCCCGATCGGGGGGTCGGGCCCATCCGGGTGTAGTTGCCATGCGAGCGCTGAGGCGGGTCCTGATCACCGGCGGTGCCGGATTCCTCGGCAGCCGACTCTGTGCCCGGCTGCTCGCTGACGGCACCCAGCGGATCTGGTGCGTCGATGACCTGTCCACCAGTTCTGCGACCAATCTTTCAGCGGTACAGCGTCTTCGCGGGGTGGACTTCGTGGAGCACGACATCGCGCAGGGGTTTGCCGACCCTGGCTGGTTCGGGCCGCTGGACGCGGTGTTCCATCTGGCTTCGCCCGCCTCGCCGCCGGACTATCTGCGATTGCCGATAGCGACACTGCGCGCCGGCGGCCAGGGCACCGCAGTCGCACTCGGTATCGCCGAGGCCTGCCGGGCCCGGTTCGTACTGGCCTCTACCAGTGAGGTCTACGGCGATCCGCTCGTTCACCCGCAGCCCGAAAGTTACTGGGGAAACGTCAATCCTATCGGGTTACGTAGCGTCTACGACGAAGCCAAGCGGTTCGCCGAGGCGCTGACTTTCGCCTACCGCCGAGCGCGCAATGCCGACGTCGGGGTGGCCCGGATCTTCAACAGCTACGGCCCGGGAATGCGTCCCGATGATGGCCGGATGGTACCGACCTTCTGCGGTCAGGCCCTGCGGGGCGAGCCGATCACGGTCGCCGGCACCGGTCGCCAGACCCGTTCGCTGTGCTACGTCGATGACACCATCGACGGGCTGATCGCGCTGGCCGCGCGCGATGTCACCGGCCCGATCAACATCGGCAGCCCGGCCGAGTTCACCGTTCTGCAGGTCGCCGAACTGATCCGTGAGCGGTCGGGGAGTCAATCGCCGATCCGGTATGTCGCCGCCGCCGAAGATGACCCGCGCCGGCGCTGCCCGGACATCCGGCGTGCCCGCGAATTCCTGGACTGGGAGCCAAAGGTCAACGTCCCCGACGGGCTTGAGGCCACGATCGCCTGGTTCCGAAGCCAGATCGACTTCACCGCAACGGTTTAGCGAATCCGCTCCATCTTCCGTTTAGCGGCGGTTTTGGTGGGTATCTCCACTGCCAGATCGAAGCGGTTCGCACGGTCGGGGGGAGGTCGGGTGCGAGTCCTTGGCATCAACGCGGTCTTTCACGACCCCGCAGCCGCCCTTGTCATCGACGGCCGAATTGTCGCGGCCGCAGAGGAGGAGCGATTCAGCCGGCGCAAACACGGCAAGCAGGCGGTGGCGTTCTCCACCTGGGAACTGCCGATCCAGGCCGCCCGGTGGTGTTTGGCGCAGGGCGGCATCGGGCCCGCCGACCTCGATGCGGTGGGCTACTCCTACGACCCCGCGCTAGCCGGTGGTTCAGCGAGGCTCGACGTAGGAGAGGCGAAGCTGGGACCGCCGCATGAACACAGCAGCGATGTGATCGAGGGCCAGGACCGGGACTGGGAGTATCTGCGGACCCTGTACGCCCGCCGAGCTCCACTGTTTCTGGCCGCCGCGCTGCCTGGCCTGGACCCGGGCGTGGTGCGCCATGTGCGGCACCACGTCGCGCACGCGGCATCGGCGGGGCTGGCCTCTCCGTTCGACGACAGCGCCGTCCTGGTCGTGGACGGTCGCGGCGAGGCCACCTCGATGCTGGCCGGTGAGTACCGGGACCAGAAGCTGGATGTCCTTGCTTCCCAAGCATTACCGCACTCGCTGGGCCTGTTGTACGAGGAACTCACCGAACACCTCGGTTTCACCCGGTCGGGCGACGAATACAAGGTGATGGCGATGGCCTCCTACGGCAAGCCGGTCTACGCCGAGCGACTGCGCGAGCTGGTATACGCCTGCCCGGACGGCACGTTTCGCACGTCGGGCGTCGACTGGTGCGCCTTCACGCGGCCGCGCGGCCGTGGTGAGCAGGTGCTGAATCCGGCGCACGCGGACCTGGCGTGCAGCGTGCAGACGGTGCTCGAAGAGGTGCTGGCCGACACGGTGGCCTGGCTGGCGCGCCACACCAAATCTGACAACCTGTGCCTGGCAGGGGGAGTGGCGCTCAACTGCGTGGCCAACACCGCCCTGTTCGACCGGGGCGATTTCTCGGCGATCTGGGTTCAGCCCGCCGCCGGAGATTCCGGTACTGCCTTGGGTGCGGCGCTGGCCGTGGCAGCCGAACACGGCGAGACGATCTCGCCGATGGCGTCGGCGTCGTTGGGCCGATCTTTCACCGACGACGAGATCGCCGCCGAGCTCGCCGAAGCCGACATCCGCTACGAACGCCCCGACGACATCGCCGTTGCGGTCGCCGAGATCCTGGGCGGCGACGGTGTCGTCGGCTGGTTCCAGGGGCGTTCGGAATTCGGCCCCCGCGCCCTGGGGAACCGATCACTGCTGGCCGACCCGCGCCAGGCGGACAACCTCGAGCGGCTCAACCGGGTCAAGGGCCGCGAACAGTTCCGTCCGGTCGCGCCCATGGTGCTTGCCGAACGTGCCGGGGAGATCTTCACCCGCGGCCCGCTGCCGAGCCCCTACATGCTGTTCGTGCACGACGTCACCGACATGTGGCGCGACCGAATCCCGGCCGCCACCCACGTCGACGGCACCGCCCGCATCCAGACGGTTGGCGCTGATGATCCGCTGCTGCACCGGATGATCAGCGTGTTCGCCGAGCGCACCGGGGTGCCGGTGGTCGTCAACACCAGCTTCAACACCGCTGGACGACCGATGGTGGACAGCCCGCGCGACGCGCTGGAGTGCTTTGGCAGCGCCCCGATCGACGCCCTGGCCCTGGGGCCCTTCCTGATTCGGAGGCATGCCCAATGACCCCCACCTATGCGCTGGTGATCCCGACGATCGGACGCCCGTCACTGAATCGACTGCTGGAGGCGCTGGGCGAGGGCGATCGGCTGCCGGCCGGTGAGGTGATCATCGTCGATGATCGGCCGGGCCGGCCTGCGCCGCTGTGGCCGGCGACCGGTTTTCTGTCGGTCACCGTGTTGCGCTCCGGCGGGCGCGGCCCGGCCGCCGCGCGCAACCTCGGCTGGCGCGCCGCGCGGGCGGACTGGATCTGCTTTCTGGACGACGACGTGGTCGCTGGCCAGAACTGGTGTGCGCGTTTGGAAGCAGACCTGTCCGGTGCCGGCCCGGACGTGGTGGGATCACAGGCCAAGATCGTGGTGCCGGAGCCGACGGACCGCCGGCCGCTCGACGACGAACGGCGCACGCTGCGGCTTGCCGATGCCCGGTGGATCACCGCCGACATGGCCTACCGTCGTGATGCGCTGGTGGCCTGTGGCGGCTTCGATGAACGTTTCCCGCGTGCGTATCGCGAGGATGCCGACCTTGCGCTGCGCCTGACCCGAGCCGGTGGCCGTATCGCCTTCGGTTCCCGTGAGTCGGTGCATCCGATCCCGGGCAGGACGCCGGCGCAGAGCACTGTCATGAGCAGTGTGGCCGCCCAGCGCGGCAACCGCGACGACGCGCTGATGCGCCGTAAGCACGGCCGCGGGTGGCGCAAGGCTATCGGCGAGGGGCGCGGACGACTGCCGCTGCACCTGGTGATCTGCGGCGCCGGACTGCTGGGCGTGCTGGGCATGATCATCCGCAGGCGTCAGTTGCTGAGCTTGGGATGGCTGAGCTGGCTCGGGCTGACCGCCGAATTCGCGTTGCGCCGCATCGCCGCCGGGCCGAGGAGCCGCCGCGAGGTCGCCGCGATGGTGATTTCCAGTGCGCTCATCCCGCCGGTCGCGGTGGCGCAGCGCATCCGGGGCGCACTGCGCTTCCGCAAGGCGCTGGCCGAACCACCGCTGGCGGTGCTGCTGGACCGCGACGACACCTTGATTCACGACGGTCCCTATCTGGCCGACCCGGACCGCGTGCGGCCACTGCCGCACGCCCGCCGAGCGGTGCGGCGGCTGCGTCGACATGGCTTGCGCCTCGCGGTCGTCAGCAATCAATCCGGAGTGGCGAAAGGTCTGATCAGCCCAGAACAGCTGGCGGCGGTCAATTCCCGGGTCGAAGAACTGCTCGGGCCGTTCGACAGCTGGCAGGTCTGTCCGCACGACGACGGCGACGGCTGCGCGTGCCGCAAACCGGCACCGGGGCTGGTTTCGGCGGCGGCCGACGCACTCGATGTGCACCCGGGCCGTTGCGTGATGATCGGCGACACCGGTGGTGACATGGCCGCCGCTCGGGCCGCCGACGCCGACGCGATATTGGTGCCCACCCGACGCACTCGCCGCGCCGAGATCGCCGACGCCTATGCCAACGCCGCCGTGGCCCGGTCCCTGAACGCAGCGGTGACGTTGGTACTCAAGGGTATTCGATGAGCACCGCGGTGGTGGCGCGGCTCGACAGCCTCGGTGACGTGTTGATCACCGGCCCCGCCGTTCGGGCTGTCTCCGCAGCGCACGACCGCGTGGTGTTTCTGGCCGGCCCGCGCGGCAGTGCGGCCGCCGAGCTGCTGCCCGGGGTGGACCGCGTGGTGCGATGGAGCGCCGGTTGGGTGGATTTCGACGCGGGACCGGTCACAGCCGAGGCGGTGTCCGAATTGATCGGCGTGCTGGCAGCCGAACGGGCCGAGGCGCTGCTGATCTTCACCTCGTTTCACCAGTCCCCGTTGCCGTTGGCGCTGATCGGCCGGATGGCGGGCGTGGGCTGGATCGGGGCGATCTGCACCGACTATCCCGGCCGTCTGCTGGACCTGCGTCACCCCGACCCCGGCGACGTGCCAGAGCCGCTTCGGGCACTGTCGCTGGCGCAAGCCGCCGGCTGGCAGCTGCCCTCCGGCGACGAGGGGCGGCTGCGGGTCAAGCCGCTGCCGGGGCCCGCCGGGCCGCTGCGAGCGGCGCTGCGCGGCGGCGACTACGTGGCATTTCACCCTGGAGCCGCGGTACCGGCCCGGCGGCCCTCGGCTGCCAAATCGGCAGAGCTGGTGTACGCGTTGGCGCGGGCCGGTCATCACGTCGTGGTCACCGGCACCGCCGCCGATCGGGAACTCACCTCGCGGGTCTCCGGTGGCGCCGCAACCGATTTGGGCGGTCGTACCACGTTGGCCGAACTCGGCGCGGTGTTCGCCGGTGCCCGGGCGGTGGTGGCTCCCAACACCGGGCCCGCGCACCTGGCTGCGGCGGTCGGCGCGCCGGTGGTCTCGCTGTTCGCGCCGGTGGTACCGGCCGGTCGGTGGAGTCCCTATGGCGTTCCGGTGGTGCTGTGCGGCGATCAGACGGCGCCCTGCCGCGGCAGCCGGGCGCGAACCTGCCCCGTTGCCGGCCATCCCTGTCTCGACGGCATCGCCGCCGACGACGTGGTGGCGGCCGTGGCCCAAATCGAAAGTCGAGGTGCGGCATGATCGCACGGCATATGGCAGAGCTGCAGCGAGCGATCGTCCGGGTGCGACCGGCGGCCGTCCAGCTGTCGGAGTGGGGGGCACGGCTCGCCGAGGTGTTGGCCGGCGGTGGACGATTGCTGGCCTGCGGCAACGGCGGCAGTGCCGCTGAAGCCCAGCACCTGACCGCCGAACTTGTCGGCCGTTTCCATCACGAACGAGAGCCGCTGTCGGCCATCGCATTACACGCCGACACTTCCGCCGGCACGGCGATCGTCAACGACTACGGCGCCGAGGAGATGTTCGCCCGAGGAGTACGTGCCCACGGGCGGCGCGGAGACGTGTTGGTCTCGCTGTCTACCAGTGGCACGAGCCGCAACGTGCTGGCGGCGGTCAAGGCGGCGCAGGAGATCGGCGTGACGACGTGGTCGTTGACCGGGCCGGCGCCCAACCCGCTGCTGACGATGAGCGACGACGGCATCGGCGTAGAGGCCGACTCGACGGCCACCGTGCAGGAAGTGCATCTGCTGCTGCTGCACAGCCTGTGCATGGCCGTCGATGCGGTCCTGCTCGGCGCGGAGCGGACACGTACATGAAACCTCTTGTGGTGGTGGGTGACACGATGCTCGACATTGACGTCGACGGCATGGCCAGCCGGCTGTCCCCGGAGGCGCCGGTTCCGGTGGTCGATCCAGAGCGGATCTGGCAGCGGCCCGGGGGAGCCGGACTGGCGGCGGTGCTGGCTGCCCGCGAGTATCCCGACGTCGTTCTCGTTACCGCGACCACTGACGACGCCACCGGCCGCAGCCTGGCGCGGATCTTCGCCGAGGACTACCCGGGTATTCGGGTGATCGGGCTGCCGTTGTGCGGCGGCACGCTCAGCAAGATCCGGATCCGAGCCGGCGGACAGTCGGTGGTGCGCGTCGATCACGGCGACGGCTACGCGGCCGACAAGCGCTTACCGGCCGAGATCGTGGAGCTGCTCGGTGAGGCGGCCGCGGTCTGCGTCGCCGATTACGGTCACGGAGTCGCCGGCCACGAGGAACTGCGTTCGGCGCTGACGGCCGCGGCAGGGCGTACGCCCGTGGTCTGGGATCCGCACCCGCGAGGCTCGGTGCCGATCCCGCGGTGCTCACTGGTCACACCGAACGACGGCGAGGCGAAGACCTTTGCGCCGTCCTGTGGCGGCGGGCAGCGGGCCGACGCACTGCGGCGGGAGTGGAACGCCGACGCGGTCAGCATCACCTTGGGTGCCGGCGGTGCGATGTTCGCCGACGCCGGGCACGTCGCACAGCACATCCGCTCGACAGCCCCAACCGGTGGCCACAGCGATACCTGCGGTGCCGGCGACCGTTTCGCGGTGGCCGCCGCACTTACGCTGGCTGACGGCGCCGATGCGCTGGCGGCGGCGACCGCGGCGGTGGCCGCGGCGTCTCGCTTCGTGGTGGCCGGGGGTGCGGCAGGAGTCTCCAGCGCCATGCCGATCCCCGGCGGGATCGACCTGATGACGCCGGGCGGGGCGGTGACCGGGATGGCAGCGGTGAGCGCGCTGGCCCAGCGGGTCCGTCACCGCGGCGGGACGCTGGTGGCGACCGGCGGATGCTTCGATCTGCTGCACACCGGACACGTGCGGCTGCTTCGGCGAGCGCGCGATCTAGGTGATGCGTTGGTGGTGTTGATCAACTCCGACGATTCGGTGCGGGCGCTCAAGGGCGCCGGACGCCCAGTGGTGGCCGCCGAGGACCGTGCCCGGGTGCTGGCCGCTTTGGCCTGCGTGGACGGCGTGGCGATCTTTCATGAGACCTCGCCGACCGCGGTGCTGGAGCGACTGCGCCCCGACATCTGGGTCAAAGGCGGTGACTACCGCGGAGCGGAACTGCCCGAGGCGGACACCGTGCGGCGCAACGGCGGTCAGGTGATGGTGCTGCCCACCATCCCGGGCTACTCGTCATCGAAGTTGATCGCAGCCGTGCGCTAGCGAGGAGAAGGAGCGCGCTGATGAACGATGTGGGCAATATTCTGATCGCCGGCGGTGCCTCGGGCCTGGGCGCCGCCACAGTGCGAGCGGTTCAGCGTGCCGGCGGAACACCGCTGGTGATCGACATCGCTGAACCGGCAGTAGATGTCGTCTACCGCAGGGCTGACCTCGCCGACACCGCCGCGGTTCACGATGCCGTGGCTGAGCTGGCCGGCACCGTCGACCAGCCGCTGCGCGGGGTGTTCACCCCCGCGGGCATCGACAGCTGCGGGCGACTGGATCGGGTTCCGGCCAAAGACTGGGAAAGGGTGTTGCATGTCAACCTGCTGGGCACGGCCGCGGTCATCCGGGCTGCGCTGCCCTATCTCGACGCCGCGGATGCCCGCATAGTCACTTGCGCGTCGACGCTCGGGATCAAGGCGGTCAGCGACGCCACCGCCTACTGCGCCTCGAAATTCGGGGTGGTCGGCTTCACCCGGGCGCTGGCTGCCGAGCTTGCCGGTGAAGTCGGTGTGACTCTGCTGATCCCCGGCGGGATGACCACTCCGTTCTTCGACGGCCGTGCCGCGCAGTACAAGCCGCCGCCGGACGCCAAGCTCAACGACCCCGACCGGGTGGCCGAAGCGGTGTTGTTCGCGCTGCGCCAGCCGCCTGGCTGCGAAATCCGGGAAATGGTGGTGTGTTCCAGCGAGGAATCATCATGGCCGTGACCGGCGACACCAGCGTCCTGGTGCTGCGTGCGCTGGGGCTGGGGGACCTGCTGACCGGGGTGCCGGCGCTGCGGGGGCTGCGGCGGGCTTATCCGTCGGCTCGGATCGTGCTGGCCACTCCCGCGGTATTGGAGCCGTTGGCGTTGTGGTGCACCGGCGTGGACGAAGTGGCGCCGACCGCCAGGCTAGGGGAGCTGTGCTGGGCCGGGCCGGTGCCGGACGTGGCGGTCAATCTGCACGGGCGTGGCCCGGAGAGCATTGCCGATCTGATGTCTACTGGGGCGAAAATGATTATCAGCCACAGTAATTGCGATACGCCGGATGTGATCGGGCCACTCTGGCGCGATGACGTCCATGACGTGGACCGGTGGTGTGCGCTACTCGAATCAGCGGGAATCAGCTGCCGTGGAGAAGAACTCGGAATCGACCGGCCACCGGGGTACCCGCGACGGGATGGCGTCGTGGTGATTCATCCCGGCGCTGCCTCGGCGGCGCGGCGCTGGCCCCCAGACAGGTTCGCCGCCGTCGCGGCAGCGCTCACGCGGGCCGGCTATCGAGTGGTGGTCACCGGGTCCGCCGCGGAGCGATCGCTGACCGAGATCGTCGCCGCCTATGCCGGCTTGAGGTCGACATCGGTGCTGGCCGGTGAACTGGACCTGCTCGGAATGGTCGCGCTGATCAGCGATGCCAGGCTGCTGGTGTGTGGAGACACTGGCGTCGGACACATCGCCACCGCCACCGGCACTCCGTCGGTACTGCTGTTCGGTCCGACGCCGCCGGCGCAGTGGGGACCGCGCGGCACCGGCCGGCACATCGCCCTGTGGACCGGCGACCGCGGCGACCCGCACGCCGACCGGCCGGACCCGGGCCTGATGCTGATCACGGTGGCACGGGTGATCGCCGCGGCTCGAGAGTTGTTGGCGGAGTGCGCGTGAGCGCCCCTGGTGTGACCGTCGGTGTCGTCGGCGCAGGCTATGTCGGCTTGACCAGCGCGGTGTGTCTGGCCGCCAAGGGCGTCGACACGGTCTGCATCGACACCGATCGGTGCCGCGTCGCCGAACTGCGCAGGGGCTACGCGGCGATCGACGAGCCCGATGTCGACGACCTGCTGCGTGCCGGCCTGGAAGATGGAACCCTGCGTGTCACCGACGACTACGGCATGCTGGCCGACCGCGAGATCGTCTTTGTGTGCGTGCCGACGCCGACGGGCGTCGACGGCAGCGCGGACCTGTGTGCCGTCGAACGCGCCGTGGCCCGGCTGGCCGACACGCTGTCGCCGGGGTCTGCGGTGGCGGTGAAATCCACTGTCCCGGCAGGTACCTGTCGCCGGATCGGCGAGACGCTGGCCGCCCGGGGCATCCACATCGTGGCCAATCCCGAGTTTCTGCGTGAGGGTTTCGCTGTCGAGGATTTCCAGCATCCCGATCGGGTGGTGATCGGTGTGGACGCCGAGCAGGCTGCCGCAGGCGATCGAGTGGCCGGGCTCTACGACGGCCAGTGCGGCGGCACCATCTTGCGAATGAGCCTGGAGAGCGCGGAGCTGGCTAAGTACGCCAGCAACTCCTTTCTGGCGGTCAAGCTGTCGTTCGTCAATTCGCTGGCCCAGCTCTCCAGCAGGGTCGGAGCCGACATCACCGACATCGCTCGATGTATGGGTGCTGACCCGCGGATCGGCCCGCACTTTCTGCGGCCGGGGCCAGGCTGGGGCGGTTCGTGCTTACCGAAGGACAGCGCGGCGCTGGTCTGCACCGGCCGGGCGCAGGGCGTCGAGCTGCGCGAGATCGCATCGGCCCGACGCACCAACGCCGCGCAGATATACCGGATCGTCTCGCTGCTGAAGCGGCAGTCGGGTCGGCCGCTGCCCGAGTTGAAAGTGGCGGTGCTGGGGTTGACGTTCAAAGCCGGCACCAGCGACATCCGTGACTCGCCGGCAATTGAGGTGTGTGCCGAGCTGCTGCGGGTCGGTGCGCAGGTCACCGCCTATGACCCGCGGCTGGCGGCGATCACGGCGGAGAGGCTGCCGACTGCGGTCGCCGACGACCCGTACGTCGCAGCCAAGGACGCCGACGCGATCGTGGTGCTGACCGAGTGGCCGGACTTCGCGGAGTTGGATTGGCGAGCCGTGGCCCGGTGCGCGGCCGGCGAAGCGGTGGTCGTCGACACCCGCAACATCGTGGACCGCCGCGCCGTCAGCGACGCCGGGATGGCGTGCGTGGGCAACGGAACGCCGGGCGGGTACTGAATGCGGGAAGTTCGTCCACAATGTTTACGCCCAGGCCGCCGGGGTAAACGTCCTCAGCACGCGCCACCGACGACGCGTCAGCGATAGACCGACCAGGAGGACATCATGGGCGTGCGGGGAGTAACGGGCAAGACGCTAGGTTCGATGGCAGCGATCGCAGCTGCGGCGGGGGCAGCGGTCGTGGTGGTGGCGGGGCCGGGTTCGGCTGGTCCGGCGAATGCGGATCCGGACTTGGACTCGGCCGCCACGACCACGTCGGGCACGTCGACGTCTTCCACCACGAGCTCGGCGACCACCACGATCTCGGGAACCACATCTGCCAGTGCCCCGGCAACCGGGAACTGAACAGCATCGCCCTTGCGGGTCAGGCTTGCAATCGTTGCCGCAGCAGCGACTTGCCCTCCTCGGCGCCCTTGCGGCTCGCAGTCTGGGCGCGCCGAAACAACTCGGCCAGCTCGCGGTCGCCGGTGCGATCCGCATCGGAGATGTAGAGGTCGGGCGCCGGTCACGTGTCCCGGTTTCTACCGTCCGGGGAACAGTCATGGCGTCTCCTAGTTCAGCTTGCGGCGATTCACCGGTCGGCTACCCAACAGTCCAAACCGCTAACCACGATTAGCCACCGCCACCGCGGGTATCTCATGACTCATGACGACCCTGGGTTATGCGTTGTCCTGCGAGGAGTTCCAACCGGGCGAGCTGGTTCGCCAAGCGGTCCGGGCACAGCAGGCGGGCTTCGAGGCACTGTGGATCTCCGATCACTTTCACCCGTGGAACGATCGGCAGGGCAACAGCCCGTTTGTGTGGTCGGTCATCGGTGCGCTGTCGCAGGCCTGCGAACTGCCGATCACCACCGCGGTCACCTGCCCCATCGTGCGCACCCATCCGGCGGTCATCGCCCAAGCGGCCGCGACCAGTGCCGCGCTACTCGGGGGCCGCTTCACGTTGGGAGTCGGTACCGGAGAGGCGCTGAACGAACACATCACCGGCCGACGCTGGCCCACGGCAGCAATCCGGCGCGGCATGCTCGACGAGGCGGTCGCGGTGATCCGTGAACTGTTCACCGGCGCACTGGTAAACCACCACGGGCGCTACTACACGGTGGAGAACGCCCGGCTCTATACCCTGCCGCCGCAGCCGACCCCCATCTATGTCTCGGGATACGGTCCTCACTCGGCGCGACTGGCGGGCCGGATCGGCGACGGCTACCAGTGCAGCATGCCGGCGGCAGAGCTGGTGTCGGAGTTCCATCACGCCGGCGGCATCGGCAAGCCCGCCCAAGCGGGGTTCAAAGTGTGTTACGGGCCGTCGAAAGAGGATGCGGTGCGTACCGCGCACGCTACGTGGCCCATTGAGCAGCTACCCGGCGAGCTGGGCCAGAACCTCTCCACGCCGGTGCATTTCGAGCAGGCATCGAGTTTGGTGAGCCCCGAGGCCGTGGAACGATCAGTGCCTGCTGGGCCGGACGCCAGGCCGTATCTGGACCGGATCCACGAGTTCGCCGACGCCGGCTTCGACGAGGTATACGTTCAGCAGATCGGAGCAGACCAGGAGAGCTTCTTTGCTTTCTGGGAGTCCGAGATTGCGCCCGAGCTGGCGGCGTCGACGTAATGGTAGCGACGAAAGAGCCAGGGGCGCAGCGCTATCTGCCGGAACGACGGACGCTGGGCGCGCTGCGTGAGGCGGCTGCGCAGTGCCGAGGTTGCACGCTGTACCGCGATGCGACGCAGACCGTGTTCGGCGAGGGGCGCCGGGGCGCGCCACTGATGCTGGTCGGTGAGCAACCCGGCGATCACGAGGATCTCGAGGGCCACCCGTTTGTCGGCCCGGCCGGGCGGTTGTTGGACCGTGCGGTGCGTGACGCCGGCATAGATCCGGCGCTGACGTACGTGACCAACGCGGTCAAACATTTCAAGTTCACCCGCCGCGAGGGCAAACGCCGGATCCACCAGAAGCCGGGCCGCACCGAGGTGGTGGCGTGCCGGCCGTGGTTGATCGCCGAGATCGACTCGGTGCGGCCGGAAGTGGTGATCTGCCTGGGTGCCACGGCTGCACAGTCGCTGCTCGGGCCCTCGTTTCGTATCTCCACCGGGCGCGGTGAGCTGCTGTGCCTGCCTGGCCTGGCCGGGTCCAACGGCCGGCCGAGGGTCCTGGCCACGGTTCATCCCTCGGCGGTGCTGCGGGACCGCAGCGAGCAGCATGCGCAGGCCTACGACGCATTCGTCGACGACCTGCGGATAGCCCACAACGCTGTGACCGGTGGTACCGCACCGCTGGTGCACCCAGCCGTTTGACAAAGCCGGTGGCGGGTAACCGTGTGCGTGTTGAAGGGAGCAGACAATGCCGAAAACCGCGGACTTCATCCTCGACAGGCTCCGACAGTGGGGGGTGCACCGGATCTTCGGCTACCCCGGTGACGGCATTCTGTCGATGGTCGGCGCCTTGGACCGGGCCGGTGGGGACCCGGAACTCATCCAGCCGCGCCACGAGGAGATGGCGGCGTTCATGGCCACCGGCCACGCCAAATTCACCGGCGAGCTCGGGTGTTGCCTGGCCACATCCGGCGGGGGGGCGATCCACCTGCTCAACGGGCTCTACGATGCCAAGCTTGACCACCAGCCGGTGGTCGCGATCATCGGTCAGCAGAAGCGGATGTCGCTGGGCGCGGCCTTCCAGCAGGAGATCGACCCGAACTCGCTGTACAAGGACGTCTCTTCGGACTTCGTTCAGACCTGCATGGCGCCGGTCCAGGCTCGCCACCTGGTGGACCGGGCCTGCAAGGTGGCGCTGACCAATCGGACCGTGGCGACCATCATCCTGCCCGAGGACGTCGCCGAGGAAGAGGCGGTCCCGTCGCCACCACGCCAGCATGGGGCCGTCTTCAGCAGTGTCGGGTGGACCAAACCGCGGATGATCCCGCCGCAGAGCGAGCTGCGCAAAGCCGCCGAGATCCTCAACGAGGGCGAGAAGGTGGCGATCCTGGTGGGCGCAGGAGCCGCGGACGCCGCCGATGAAGTGGTGGAGGCCGCCGACCTGCTCGGCGCCGGTGTTGCCAAGACATCGTTGGGACGCGCCGCGCTGCCCGACGAACTGCCGTATGTGACCGGGCCGATCGGACTACTGGGTTCCACGGCCAGCGAGGCCATGATGTCGGGTGCCGACACCTTGCTCATGATCGGGACCAGCTTCCCCTACGCCGAGTGGCTGCCCAAAGAAGGACAAGCCCGTGGGGTGGAGATCAACCACGACGGCCGGATGATCGGGGTGCGCTACCCGGTCCAGGCCAATCTGATCGGCGACTCCAAAGACACTCTGGCCGAGCTGATTCCGCTGTTGAACCGCAAGAAGGACCGGTCTTGGCGGCGCAAGATCGAAAGCGAAGTGGAGACCTGGTGGCGGGTACTCGACGACCGGGCCCACGACAAGGCCAGCCCGCTCAATCCCGAGCTGGTGGTCCACGAGCTCTCCAAGCGCCTGCCCGACAACGCGGTCGTCACCACTGACGCGGGGTCGGTCGCCAATTGGTGGGCGCGGCACCTGCGGCTGCGGCGCGGCATGGCGGCCTCACTGGCCGGGAACCTCGCGACCATGGGGCCCGGCACCCCCTATGCGATCAGCGCCAAGCTCGCTCACCCGGACCGACCGGTGATCGCCGTCGTCGGCGATGGCGTCTTCCAGATGAATGGGATGGCCGAGATGATCACTGTGAAGCGCTATCTGGACCGGCTGTCTGATGGGCCGCTGATCTTCTGCGTATTCAACAACCAGGACCTCAACCAGGTGACCTGGGAGCAGCGGGCCATGGGCGGCGAGCCCAAGTTCGAAGACTCGCAGATGATCCCGGACGTGCCGTACGCCGAATTCGCCAAACTTCTCGGCTTGACCGGAATTCGCTGTGACAGCCCGGACACGATCGGCCAGGCCTGGGACCAGGCGTTGTCCGCGCCCGGTCCGGTGGTGCTCGAAGTCGTGGTGGACCCCGACATCCCGCCGGTGCCACCGCATATCGAGAAGATGATCGCCAAGAACACCGCCAAAGCGATCATCAAGGACCCGGATCGCGTGAGCGTCGTCACCAAGGGCGCCAAGCAGAAGATGCACGAGTTCACCGAGTCGGCCAAGCAGTCGGTGCGCGACATCCGCAGCAAGAACGGCGGGTAATCCCCGATGACCACTATGGGGGTGCCCGGCGCCCTGCGTCGCCGCCCGCCGTACCTAGACGGGGTCTATGTACCGCAAGAGGATTCGCATCTTCTCATCGAGACCATGGAACGCACGGGATTGGCCCGCCGGGCCAGGGTTCTGGACCTGTGCACCGGCAGCGGGGTGGCTGCCATCGCGGCGGCCGAGCTGGGTGCGGACAGCGTCACCGCGTTCGACATCTGCCCGCGCGCGGTGCGGTGTGCCCGCGACAACGCGCGCGCCGCCGGCGTCGACGTCGCGATTCGGCAGGGACCGTGGAGTGGCGCGTTGCGCTGCGCCCCGTTCGATCTGGTGGTGGCCAATCCGCCCTATGTGCCCTCGCCGCGTAACGGCGGGCCCATTGCGTCAGCGGGCGGTCCGGAATGGTCGTGGAACGGCGGTGTGGACGGGCGGGTCGTGTTGAACCCGCTCTGCGAATCGGCCGCGGCGCTGTTGCGTCGCGGCGGTTCCCTGCTGCTGGTGCAGTCCGCCCTGGCCGACGTCGCGTACTCATTGCAGAGCCTGCGGGACTCGGGACTGTCAGCCGAGATCGCCACTGTCCGAAGCATTCCGTTCGGCCCGGTGCTCTCGGCGCGCGCCGACTGGCTGGAATCCACCGGCCGGGTGTCGCCCGGCTGTCGCGTGGAACAACTGGTGGTGATCCGGGCGGACAAGCCATGACGACTCCGGACAAGAGGGTGGTTCAGCCGGTTCGTAACGGCCCGGTCCTGGTCGCCGGCCCGGTGCGGATCGAGACGCCCGAGGGGGTCGTCGAATCGGATCGCTTCATGGTGGCCATCTGTACCTGTGGGCGCAGTCGCAACTATCCACTGTGCGACACCAGCCATCGACGCCGGAGCACGTCGGACCATCGGGCCGATGCGGAGGTCGTCAAAGCCGAGTAGCTGCCGGCGGCTGCCTTATCGGTCGCCGTCGTAGTCGTCGTCGGGGAGCGGAACGCTGATGGCCTGATCGATCAGGTCGGCCGGGTTGGCTTCGGTGGCGTCGGCGTTTTCCAGGGCGGCCGGATCCAGCCCGTCGTCGGCGCTCTCGTCTGCGGGGATCCGTTGTTCGGCGAGATCTGCCTCCGAAACAGCTTCGGTCGCCGGGAGCCGTTCAGGGTTGGTCATCATGACCCCTTTCGTTTCCGCGTTGAGGGCGGGTCGGCGCGTTGGGCGGCAAGCAGTGCATAGTCCGTTTTCAGTTGGGAGTTGTCCGATCGCAACCGGGTGTTGTCGGATTCCAGTCTGCAGTTGTCGGACTCCAATCGGGCGTTGCGCGCTTCCAGGCCGAGGATCTGCCCGATGCCTGCGACGTTGATGCCGATGCTTACCAGCTCGGTGATCCGTCGCAGCCGAGCAAGATCGTCATCGCTGTAGCGACGTGTCCCGCCTGCGGTGCGCGCCGGGGTCAGCAGGCCGCGGCTCTCGTAGAGCCGCAAGGTCTGCGGACCGATACCGGACAACTCAGCTGCCACCGAGATGCCGTATACCCCAAGCCCGGATCGGGCATTCATCTCGTCGGTCACTGCGCGTCGCTTCCACTCGTCGGAAAATCCTCGTGCTCCTCTTGCGTGAACCTACCACCAGTGCTATATAAAAATCTATGTCGGCAGACATAGATGATCTGCCGCAGACCGAGGAGGTGGAGATGATGTTGATGCGTACCGACCCGTTCCGTGATCTCGACCGCTGGACCCAGCAGGTGCTGGGCACCGCGGCGCGGCCGGCGGTCATGCCGATGGATGCCTGGCGTGACGGTGACCAGTTCATCGTCGAGTTCGACCTGCCCGGGGTGGCAGAGGATTCCCTGGATCTCGATGTCGAACGCAATGTGCTGACGGTGCATGCCGAACGTCCGGGGCTGGATCAAAGTCGCGAGATGGTGTCGGCGGAACGGCCCCGCGGTGTGTTCAGCCGCCAGCTGTTCCTTGGCGACAATCTGGACGCGAGCCAGATCCAGGCCAGTTATCAAGACGGCGTGCTGAGGCTGACAATTCCGGTCGCCGAGAAGGCGAAGCCCCGGCGGATCAAGATCGCCAGCAGTCACGGCGAACGGGCCATTAACGCCTGATTGCGAGAGGCCGGGCGGCGGCCTGCTAACCGGTGAAGGAGGTGTGCGCGATGACCACCGACACTTTGACCGCGGAGGTGCTCGACGAGGCGGAGAGCGTTGTGCGCGCCGAATGGCTGCGCCTGTTGACCGCCGCAGTGCCTGGGTGCTGGACCGCGGTATCCACCGACATGCCCGTCGCCCGGCCTCGCCCTCCGAAGCTCGCCTTGCGCGGCGTCGCTTGTGAACCGCATGATGTCTCGCTGCCGTCCGGCCGCCGACATCGGTCGGCCACGCGGCTGCGTACCACGAGGGTATGGCCGACGCAGCGGTCCCCTCCGTGACGCCGCCGGGCGGTGAGTCGTGCGTCGCTCACAGCTATCCGGCCATCGTGAGCGCGTTCGACGCAGACCGGGGACTGCCGCGCGCATCGCCACTTAGGTGGCAGCGAAATACGTTGAGCCGCGCACGATGTGACCGCAGGGTCGACGGGGCCGCGCTGCCGTCACCGCTCTCTCCGGCAGCGGGCCTCGCCGGCCTGACAGAAACCGATCAGCACGCCTCACGCCGTCTCCTCGATGCGAACGTTGCCGAACTCCAGCAGGTCGACCAGCCGGTGCACGATTGCTCGGTCGCTGCGCAATAAGGCGGTTCGGCCGTGGGCGGCGCAGTAACGGTCGAGCAGGCAGAGTTGCCGGTGACCGACGAATTCCAGTTCCCGCGCGTCGATCTCGAGGGTGTCGTGCGACAGCAGCGGCAGGACCCGCTGCAGGGTGGTCAGGAACAGCGGCTCGCTAGCGGCGTCGAGTGTGCCGGCCAGTGCGATGGCGTTGCGCCCGGCGGGCTGGGCATACAGCTGAAACGGCACCGAACTAGGTCCGGCCGCCGGGTGCAGGCACAACAAGCCGGCCGCGGCGTCACCGAGTTCGGCGGCGTTGTAGCCGCACATCACCGCAACCGGCAGGGTGGCGATTCGGCGGTCGCCGAGGAATTCCAGAGCCGCCTGCGCGTCGCGCTGTGCGGGCGTGCGCACCACCGGCGTGACATCGATGACGATACGTAATCCGCTGTACCCGTCAGCGACCGCAGCGACCGCAGCCGCCGCGTAGCGCTCGGTCATACGCTCGGCGTCGACGACCTCACCTTGGAACAGGAAGTGCTCCGTCACGGTCTTGACATGTACCTCGCGGGCGTCCTTTCCGAGGCCGGCCGCAGCTAAGGCCGCCCGCATTGTGGCGGGATCGTCCGCGCCGACATAGCCGACGCGTTGGTCGAGGTTCAGTCCATCCGCGACGTATGCCGCAGCACGAAACAGGAACTCCCCGGGATCGCGGTATTCCCAACCGATGTGGCCGAATTCGCCAGACCGGTCCGCCCGATACGCCCTCATCACGCCGACTTTCTCATCCGCAGATGCGCCTGCACCGTGGTTCCGCTCGCCGCGGTGTGCATGCGTACCAGGTCCGCGGTTGCGTTGACCACGAACAGTCCGCATCCGTGGTCGTAGTCGCTGATAAGCGGCCGCCGCCCGGCCAGCCGATCGGTCAAGCGGCCGGCATCGCGCACCTGACAGATCAATTGATCATCCGCCGCCCACAGCAGCAGAGTGCACGGGCCCCGGCCATGCTGCAGGCTGTTGGATGCCAGCTCGTTGACGATCAACTGCAGATCGGCGACGTCGGCCGCGGTGAAGCCGAACCAGCGGGCGTACTTGGCGGAGAACTGACGCGCGCCGGCCAGATCGGTAAGTCGGTGCAGGGTGTAGCTTGCCGCCGAAGTGCTGCGCGGCAGCGGCTCGTTGTAGCGCTCCCAAGCGACGTCGGGAGCGAAGCCGGAACTGGTCCGCTCCGGGTGCCCGCAATGGCCCAGGCTGGGGTGCGTGATCTCGGCGTCGACGAGCATCTCGGAGTTCAGATGTGTTGCGTCATAAGGGCACAGCATCGTGATATCCCTGCCGATAAACGCCTCATTGACCAGAGCCTCATGCTGCACGCATGCCGGATACTCCAGTTCGGACCGGCCGCTCCAGACCGGCTCGCCGATCATCCGTACCGGTCCCGACGGGTGTCGGGCGGCGAAAGCCCCCAGCACTCCGCCCAGAATGTGTGCGGGGTTGCGCCCGACCTGGGTCATATCGGAAAGGCTGGCCGAACCGGCTGCGCCCGCGGGCAGCGCATTGCGGAGTAGCGAGAGGTTTGGTTCTGGTACCGCCACCAAGGTCGGGAGGCCCGCGGCCACGGCGTCGGCGACGTAGGGCACCAGGTAATCGACATACTCCTGCGGTGAGCGGTAGAACAGCGCAATATGCCTGAAGGAGCCGCGATCTGCGCCGGCGGCGACAGTCATCGAGTGTGCCCCTGTCATCCAACGTGGACCGGCCGCAGTGCTACCTCAAACCCGACTGTGCGAGGCACGGTCCGACTGTTTGCGCTTCCCGCAGGTTGGCATCAATACCAGTAACGCCGACCCGCGACCGGACGACCGACCGCGCCCAGAATCCACAGCGCAGCACCGACGACCAGCAGAATGACGCCAATCGTCCAGAGGATATTGATCTTGAAAATGAGCGCCAGAATAAGCAGGATCACTCCGAGGGCAATCATCACCAATCCCTTCTCAGACAATCAAACCGACCGCACCCAGTGAAGAAGGTTGCGGTAAATGACAATCGGACACAACCGGGTTGAACCCGAGGTAGTTCAATGGGCCCGCCAATGTGGTGACAGCGATGGTCCCGGCATTTGCGCAACTCGTTTGACTGCCGTGGAAATAGTCACGCTGCCATGCCGCAAAGACGCCGATCAGCAGCCAGATCAGCACAAAGGTCCCGGCCAATCCACCGAATCGCATCCGTCCTCCATTCATCTGTACCCCGATCAGTTCCCCATTCGACCGCGGTCGAAACCTGACAATCCTCACGGGAGCCGGGCCATGTTTGACCGCGGCGGCGGAGGGGTACTGCCGGGATTCGGCGGAACATCGGCGAACGAACGGGGGTGCGCAGATGATGTTGCTGGAAACCGGCGAATCCGGTGTGCGGCTGGGCAGTCACGCGGAGTGGATCGGTGAAGCCGGTGACATTGTCGATCGGATGTTCCGCAATGTCGCGCATGGCCGCTTCGAAAGATCTCTATCGGCGATGACGGCGTTCGCCGCGATTGTCACGACCGCCGAAATCTATCTCGAGCACTACAAGGCCGGCTTCGGCAACAAGTGGATGTGGAGCCCGGTCCTCGTCACGCCGCCGGTGGTGGTCGCCGGGATCGGCGGGGTGTTCTCGCGCCGTTGGGCCAAGCGCTGGCTGCCGTTGACCGCGGGGGTGTATGCCGCCAACGGCCTGCTGGGGGAGTACCTGCACGCTCGCGGGGTGTCTCGTAAGCCCGGCGGCTGGAAGATGGCGTCCTACAACGTTCCGATGGGGCCGCCGATCGCAGCGCCCGGCCTGATGGCAATGGTCGGCGGGATGGGCTTGCTGGCCGCGGTGCTGCGCCGCGAACACTGAGGGGCCGGCAGCCATGGCCGACACCTCCCGTCCCGACCACCTGCCGAACCTACGGGCCGATCGTCAACCACCGCATCCGTCCTGGCTGCCCCGGCAACGCCGCGGCGTCACACCGCAGATGATCGGGCGCTACCCGGACTTCGACGTGCTCGCGTCCAGGGACCGCTGGGACGAGGCCACCAGACAGGTGGTGCTCGTCCGGCTGGAGCCGCCCGGGCCGCTGCGGTTCTTCACCGCGGCCGAGGAGCCCACCCTGCGGGCATTCTGTGACATCGTGCTGGCACAAGACGCCGAACCGCGGGTTCCGGTAGCCGAATTCGTCGATGCCAAACTGGCCGACGGTCAGCTCGACGGCTACCAGTACGCCGATATGCCCGACGATCGCGACACCTGGCGTCTGGTGTTGCGTGGCTTGGACGAGGCCGCCGGGCAGCGGTACGGCAAGGCGTCGTTCGCCCAAGCCGAGATTCCCACCCAGTTGGCTCTGGTCGATCAGTTCTCCCGCGGCCGATTGCAGGGCGGTGCCTGGTCACAGCTCAACGAGACCCGGGCGTGGTCGGTGTGTATGCGGATGACCCTGTCGGCGTTCTACTCCCATCCCTGGGCGTGGAACGAGATCGGCTTCGGCGGCCCGGCCTACCCGCGCGGTTTCATGCGACTGGGCGGTCCGAGCGGTCCGGCGGCGGTGCGTGAGCCGTTCGAAACCCGCGGTGCCATCGACAAGGATCCGGTGGAACTGGTGCAAGAAGAGGATTCGTAGTGGGCGACTTCTGGCGCGGCCTGCTCAAGGGATCGCTGGGCCCACCCGCCAACGACTCGCGGTTCCTGCTGGATGTGCAGTCGCGGGAGCTGCCCGGCGAGAGGACGATGCGCCGGTATGCAATCGATGACGAGGTCGACCTGGTGGTCATCGGGGCCGGTGCCGGGGGATCAGTGCTGGCGCAGCGTCTGGCACGGGCTGGCTGGCGCACCGTGATCATTGAGGCGGGACCGTTCTGGCATCCCGACACCGACTGGGTCTCCGACGAAGCCGGATCGCATCCGCTGTACTGGACGCAGAAGCGCATCATCGGCGGGGACGATCCGATCGAGTTGGGCAAGAACAACTCCGGCCGGGGCGTCGGTGGTTCCATGGTGCACTACGCCGGTTACTGTCCACGCTTTCATCCCAGCGATCTGCGGACATTCAGCCTTGACGGGGTCGGGGTGGACTGGCCGATCGTCTACGAGGACATCCGTCGTCACTACGAAGTACTCGAGGCGGAATTGCCGGTCGCGGGACAGAACTGGCCATGGGGGTATCCGCACCGCTATCCATGGTCGCCGCACCCGATCTCCGGTGCCGCGTCCAAGCTGTGGGAGGGCGCCCTCAATCTGGGTATCGAGATGCGGGTGGGTCCGGTCGGAATCGTCAACGGCACCTTCGGAAACCGCCCGCATTGTATCTACCGCGGTTACTGCCTGCAGGGCTGCAAGGTCAACGCCAAGGCCAGCCCGTACGTCACCCACCTGCCCGACGCGCTGGCACACGGTGTGGAGATCCGTGCGGACTGCATGGCCTCGCGCATAGAACTCGATGGCACCGGAGCGGCGCGTGGCGTCGTCTACTACGACAACAACGGTGCCGAGCACCTGCAGCGCGCAAAGGTCGTGGCGGTCGCGGGTTACTCGATCGAAACCCCACGGCTGCTGTTGAACTCGACCAGCACGCGGTTCCCGAATGGGTTGGGGAACAACTCCGATCAGGTCGGCCGCTACGTCATGGTCCAAGGCGCTGCGCAGACCGCGGGCCGATGGCCGGAGGAGCTGCGGATGTACAAGGCCCCGCCGCCGCAGGTGACCAGCGAGCAGTTCTACGAAACCGACACCGCCCGGGGATTCGCCCGCGGGTTCTCCATCCAGACCGTGTCACCGCTGCCGATCGGCTGGTCCGAGCACGTACTCGCCGACGGGCACTGGGGCCGAGCGATGCGCGAATATATGCGCGACTACAACCACTGGAGCACGATCGGCGTGCTCAACGAACTGCTTCCCCTCCCGGATAACAGGATCACCCTGGCCGACGAAGTCGACGGCTACGGGATCCCGGTGGCCCGAATGGACTACAGCCGCTGTGACAACGACAAGGCGAACATGGCCTACTCGACGCGGGTGATCACCGACATCCTGCACGCGGCCGGCGCCCAGGACGTATTGACCATCCAGCGTTACGCCCATCTGATCGGCGGCGCCCGGATGGGCACGGCGCCGGAGAACTCGGTCGTTGATGCTGACCACCGGGTGTGGGGGGTACCCAACCTGTTCATCGCCGACGGCTCGGTCTGCCCGACGCAGGGATCCGCCAACCCGGCGCTGACCATCATGGCGCTGGCTTCTCGGCTCGCCGAACGTCTTGCCGGCAAGAGCGTCTCGTAGAAGGGAGCCCAGACATGACCCAGACCGTCGTCGTCACCGGAGCCAGCGCCGGGATCGGCCGGGCCGTTGCACAGTTGTACGGCAAACGCGGCGCCAATGTCGCCCTGCTAGCGCGCGGTGAAGCAGGCCTGCGCGGCGCGGCGCGTGATGTCGAAGAGGCCGGAGGCACCGCCCTGCCGATTCCTACCGACGTCGCCGACCCCGACGCGGTGGCGGCCGCCGCCGATCGCGTCGAGGCCGAACTCGGGCCGATCGATACCTGGATCAACGTCGCCTTCGCATCGGTCTTCGCGCCGTTCACCGAGATCGGTCCCGCGGAGTTCAAACGCGTGACCGAGGTCTGCTACCTCGGCTTCGTCTACGGCACCATGGCGGCATTGGCCCGGATGAAGCCCCGCGAGCACGGCACGATTGTGCAGGTGGGTTCGGCCCTGGGGGAGCGGTCGATCCCGTTGCAGTCGGCGTACTGCGGTGCGAAGCACGCCGTCAACGGCTTCACCGAATCGGTGCGTTGTGAGCTGATGCATGACGGTTCGAAGGTCAACATCACGCTCGTTCAGATGCCGGCGGTCAATACGCCGCAGTTCTCCTGGGTGCTGTCGCGGCTTCCCCGCCACCCGCAGCCGGTGCCGCCGATCTATCAGCCGCAGTTGGTGGCCAAGGCGGTGCTACGGGCCGCAGATCATCCCCGACGCAAGCAGTACTGGGTGGGCGAGAGCACCGTAGCCACCCTGCTGGCTCAGCGGTTCGCGGCACCGTTGCTCGATCGCTACTTGTCCCGCACCGGCTACGACTCGCAGCAGACCGGCGAGCGCGTCGACGGCGACAAGCCGTACAACCTGTGGGAACCGCTCGACGAACGGCCGGGCAGCGATCACGGAGCGCGCGGGGCGTTCGACGACTCCTCGCACGCGCACAGCCCGCAGATCTGGGCGGCCCGGCACGCTGGGCTGGTCGCCGGGGCCGCGACCGCGCTGGGGGTGGCCGGAGCCGGCGTACTGGCCGCGCGACGGCCGCGTTGAGCCCGTCGAAGACGACGAAAGGATGCCGGTGATGGCTGGAAGAAAAGGCCCGAAGGCCGAGGCGGACGTCGAACCCGATGCCCACCAGGCGTGGTCGCGGGCCGGCAAGGGCGAAGACGGTACCTATGTGGGGCGTACCAGCCCCGATGATGCCTTCGATGTCGGCGAAACCGGCGCCGAAGCCAGAAGCGACGACACCTGACCACACCGAGGGGTTTGATACCAGCGCACGATGGCTAACCTCCGCCCATCATGGCTTCGGATACAGCGGGTGCCGGGATCGTTGTCGGTGTCGATGGGTCGTCGGCATCGCGGGCCGCGGTGCGGTGGGGAGCCCAGGAGGCCGAACGCCGGGCGCTACCGCTGACCCTGGTGCACGCGGCGTCAACCCAGTTGTCTCCTCTGATGGCCCGATGGATCGTGTTCGGTCAACATGAATTACCGCACCGGCGTGTCCAACGGATCGTCGATGACGCCGTGGGAGTCGCCACCCACAGCGCTTCGGATGGTGCGCCCGCGCAGCTGAACACCAAAGTGGAGTTTGCCGATCCGGTTGACGCGCTGGAGGAGTTGTCCCGGCAAGCCGAGCTGGTTGTCGTCGGATCGAGCGGCCGTTGGCGATTGCGGCATCTGTTGTTCGGCTCGGTCGGCTCGGAGCTGACGCCGCGCTGCCACTGCCCACTGGCTGTCCTGAGCGAGGACGACCTGGCGACACAGCAGCCCTTAGCGGTCTCGGACGCCCCGGCACAGAGCGACCCGACGGGATGGTGACCGGCACCGCTCAGGCCGGTGCCGCCGGCT
This sequence comes from Mycolicibacter virginiensis, assembly GCF_022374935.2. Taxonomy (NCBI): domain Bacteria; kingdom Bacillati; phylum Actinomycetota; class Actinomycetes; order Mycobacteriales; family Mycobacteriaceae; genus Mycobacterium; species Mycobacterium virginiense. The sequence continues at coordinate 3,572,726 of NZ_CP092430.2, read as the reverse complement.
GCGGGTAGCGCAGCACCGCCGCAACGCCGTCGGCCGGGTCCACCGCCACCTCAGCCGTCACGACATCCGCACCGATCGCGATCGCCCCCCAGGGCAGTGCCTCGTCGGCACGCAGCGTATGTGCCGGTGCGGCACCGTAGTCGGAGAGCATGTCCGGGTTCGCTGCGGTGACGGTCAGCCCCGCGTCGGCGACCACTGTGGCATCGCCGATGTCGCCGAGGATCAGCGTCTCCACCGCACCTTGGCTCAGCCCGGCGCATATCGCCGGGAGTCCTTGCGCTGCCAGGCCGGATCCTCGGCCCGATTCGGCGGTGAACCGTTCTACCGCGGCCTGGATGCCGGCGAGTTGGCGCCGCAGGCATTCGGCTTCGATGGCGTCTTGGACCTCGCTCGGGTCATGCCCACTGTGTCGGGCCCCGATCGCCAACTCTGTGGTCAGGCCTGCGATCCGCTTCGGCATAGCCTCCAACAGCGCCGAGCGAGCTTGCACCTCGCCGACCACGAACACGAGTTCGGGCCCCTCGGCGAGTTCGGCTACCCGGGCGGCGACGGCCCGGACATTCTTGCGGGCGGCCTCCTGCGCGTGCGGCTGCGGATCGCCGTATCCCGGGGTTTCGGCACCGGCGGCCTTGTGGACCGGATAGCCCCCGCCGTCAACGGTTTCCATGCGCAGCGTTCCACCGGTATGGACAGTGATGTCGGCTCCGGTTTGGTCAACCTCGGCCAACACGTAGTCCGGGTACTCAAAGCCGTGCTCGAAGACCGGGATGAGGTAGGGAAGCTGCGACACCCGAACCGTTGTGGCGGTGGGAGCCTGCAGATGTTCGTTGAGCAGCACGCCGTCAGGACAGGCGATCACCGCACGACCACTCTTGCCGACCGGGGGGCGCAAGTCCATGACCGCGCGTTCGACATCGCCGATGATCTGCTTGCCGACGCCTTGACGAGCGAGGTCTTCGCTGATCTTGCGCCAGGTCAGTTCGAGTTTGGTGGCCGCGTCCTCGGTGTCGTGTGAATCCTCGAAGTACACCGAGGTGAATGGGGCACTGGCGGTGAGCAATTGACGGAAACGTTCGGCATTCACGAGTATCCGGGTTGCCCGATCTGAGGAACGACAAACGTGGACGCCACAGAAATGGTTGCTCAGCCGTTTCATGGGGTAACCAACCCCGATCGCAGTCGCTGATTGGAGGTCTCATGCCCAAGACGACGAAGAGCGGCACCGCCAAACGCGGCGAGTTGCCCAGCACGCTGCAGCGCTCCGGCGCCAAGGCGCAACGCACCTTCGCCAAAGCGCACGATGCTGCCGCCAAGGAATACGGCAGCGAGCAACGTGCGCACCGGGTTGCCTATGCCGCGCTCAAGCACAGTTTCGAGAAGGTCGGGGACCACTGGGAGCCCAAAAAGAAGCGCGGCCCGTCGGATAAGCGCGCGGCCGGCGGCGGTCCGAACAACTCCGGACCGTCCGCGGAGGGCGTCGATGCCAACGCCAGCAAGCAGCATCTGCTGGACGTCGCCCGCCGGCTGGACATTCATGGACGCTCGACGATGCGGAAATCCGAACTGGTCACGGCGATCAAGAAGCACAACCGCCGTGTCCGCGGCAAATAGCCGGCTCACGGGGGCATTCGCCGAAACGCTGTTGTGGTGGTTGGCCACCGGAGCGGTGTGGGTGGTGACGCTGCCTGCGCGGACCACCCACGAGCTGCTTGCCGGGGCCCTGTGCACCCTGCCGTGTGCCGCGGTTGCTCGTGCGGCGCGGCGGGCCAACGGCGGCACGTGGCGGTTTCGGCTGGGATGGCTGCGTTGGGGGGCGGCAGTCACCGGTGAATTGCTGGCCCAACCCGTCCAGGTGTGGGCTTACCTCCTGATTCCGTCACGGCGTGCCCGGTCGGCGGTCGACTCGGTGACGTTGCCCGGGGAACCGGCGGCGGTGGCGGCCGCCCGCAGTACCGCCGCAACCATGGCGTTGGCCACCACCCCCGGCACCGTCGTGCTCGACGCGGCCGCGCACTCGGTGCGGGTACACCGGGTGGGGCAACGTCCGGGGAGGCTGGAGGAGGCGGTGCAGCGATGAGCCCCGGCGAGCTGGCTGCGCTGGCGCTGCAGGCCGGGGTGTTCGCGCCGGGAGTGTGGATGGCGTCGCGAGGTGCGCCCCGGCGGCGCTTGGTGGGTCTGGAATTCGCCGGTGTCGGCGCCGTGGCCACCTTGATGGTGCTGGCCGTCTCATGGCACCAGGACTGGACCTTGATCGTGCCACTGGTGTTGGTGCTGATCACATTTCCCGGAACCCTGGTCTACACCCGGCTGCTGGCGAGCAAGCCATGATCGCCTGGCTGTTGGTCCTCGGCGGCGTATCAGTGATGGCCTGCTGCGCGGTTGCGGCCGCGGCGGTCGGCGGCGTGGTGGATCGGCTGCACCTGCTCGGCGTGACCACGTCTGTCGGCTTCCCGCTGGCAGCGCTGGGCCTGATAGTGCAACGCGGCGTCTCTGAGGCGTCGGCGATGGTCGTGCTCATCGCTGCGCTGGTGTTGCTGACGGCGCCGGTGATGTCGGCTGCCACGGCCCGGCTGACCGCCCAGGAAGCCGGTGTGGCGGAAGCAGATTCGCCACCATGACCGTCCTGGTCCTGGTCTCGCTCGCCACGGTCGGCATCAGCGGAACCATTGTCGCCCTGACCGGCGACCCGGCGCGGCAGGCGATCATGCTGTCGGTCTTCGGCCTGGCGCTAACGGTGCTGTTCGTGCTGCTGCAGGCACCAGACGTGGCGTTGTCCCAATTGCTGATCGGTGGGGTGGTAGTGCCCCTGATGGTGATGCTGACGCTCCGGACAGTGCAGCGTCGACACCGGGAGATCGGTCGGTGAGCCGCGCCGGGCGCACGGCGCTGTTTCTTGCCGGCGCGGCCGGACTGGGCGTCCTGCTCTGGCTGGGGTTCGCCGAGCTTCCGGTGTTCGGTCAGGCACATCACCTGTATCGGGACCTTGCGGTGCGGGCCGGGCTTTCGCACGACACCGCCAATGTGGTGGCATCGGTGAACTTCGACCTGCGCGCCCTGGACACGCTCGGCGAGGAGACCATCCTGGTCGCCTCGGTGACCGGGGTGATGGCCCTGCTCCGGCCGGCCGTCGAGGAGCGTGAGTATCACAACTCAGGTCGCCGAACCGCCCTGGACGCCACCCGGTTCGTCGGATATCTACTGCTGCCGGTGACACTGGCGGTGGGCGTCGATGTGGTGGTGCACGGGCACCTGACCCCGGGCGGGGGTTTCCAGGGCGGCGTACTACTGGCCGCCGGCCTGCACCTGCTCTATGTCACCGGAAGCTTCGGGGCGCTCGATCGGTTGCGTCCGGTCAACGTCTTCGACGTCGGCGAGGCGCTGGGCGCAGCGGCATTCGCCGCCATCGGCGTCACCGCCTTGATCACCGGCGGAGCGTTCTTGCTCAACGTGCTGCCGACCGGCACCCGGGGGCAGCTGCTTTCGTCAGGGGTCGTACCGCTGCTCAACGCGGCGGTCGGTATCGCGGTGGCGTGCGGCATGACCGTACTGCTGGCGCAGTTCCTGGCTCAGGAGATCACGGTCGCGCCGCGACGGGAGAGATCGTGAGCAGCTACATCTACGGCGTGGCGGGGTGGCTGGTATTGGCCGGGTCGTTCGGAATCGTCCGTAGCCGCAACCTGATTCATGCGGTGGTCTGCCTATCGGTGGCGCAGGCGGGCACCTACCTTCTGCTGTTGACCGTCGGTTACCAGCATGGCGCGGCGCCGCCGATATTCGTCGATTCTCCCGGGCCGACTGCTGTGGTCGACCCCGTGGTGCAGGCGATGACACTTACCGACATCGTCATTCAGGCCACCGTCACCGCACTGCTACTGGCGCTGGCCATCCAGGTCCACAAGCGCCACCACACCCTGGATCCGGATCAGCTGTCGGCACTGCGGGGCTGAAACACCGTGGGGGCCACCAACGCCGCTCTGTTGCCGCTGCTGGTCGCGATGCCGATCCTGACGGCATGTCTGTTGCTGGCACTGAACGGCAGGATGACTCGGTCGGTAGCCAATGTGTTGGTGCTGGCCGTCGCGGCGGCCAGCGCTGCGGCCGCCGGCTGCGTGTTGGCCGTGGCATCGGGCCGCACGGTGGTGGTCTGGATCGGCGACTGGCGCCCACATTCCGGCCTGGCCGTCGGTATCGCTTTGGCCGCGGATCCCCTCTCGGCGGGACTGGCAGTGCTCGTCGGCTCCCTGACCGTGTGCGCGGCGCTCTACAGTCGCCGCGGCCTCGACGAGGCGGGCACGCGCTTCGACGTGCTGCTGTTGATCTTCCTGGCGGCGATGAACGGCTTCGTGCTGGCTGCGGACCTGTTCAACCTGTTCGTATTCCTCGAGCTGATGGGTGCGGTCGGCTACGCACTGACCGGCATCAAGATCGAGGACCGCTCGGCGATCCAGGGGGCGCTCAACTTTGGGATCATTCAGTCGCTCAGCGCGTGTCTGACCCTCATCGGCATCACCATGCTCTACGCCCGTGTCGGCCAGTTGGGGATGGCCCAGCTGGGGGCGGCGCTACGTGGCGGGCGGCCCGACGCTCTGGTGGTGGCAGCCTTCGTGCTGGTGTCGGCGGCGCTGCTGGTGAAGGCCGCCATCGTGCCGTTGCACTTCTGGCTGGCCGACGCGCACGCCGTCGCTCCGGCCGGTGTGTGCGTGTTGTTCTCCGGTGTCATGGTCGAGCTCGGCCTCTACGGGCTGTGGCGGGTGTATTGGGAGGTATTCGCGGGTGCGCTGCCCTCACCGGTGGTCAGCCGGGTCTTCGTCGTGACGGGCGCGCTGACCGCGGCCGTCGGCGCGGTGATGTGCCTACTGCAGCGCCACCTCAAGCGGCTGCTCGCCTACTCCACCATCGGCCACATGGGTTTGTCGCTGCTGGCCACCGCGACACTGACCTCCCACGGGGTAACCGGTGCGACGGTCTACCTGATCGGCCACGCCGGGGCCAAGTCGGCGCTGTTCCTGATCGTGGGGATCCTGCTGGATCGTCATCGCAGCGTCGACGAATGGGAGTTGGCAGGACGCGGCCGGGGTCAGCCACTGCTGGCGGCTTGCTTCGGCATCGCGGCCGTCGCCCTGGCCGGCCTGCCGCCGTTCGGCACCGCGCTCGGCAAGTCCCTGTGCGAGGAGGCGGTCGGCAGCGCGTGGGGATCGGCACTGTTCCTAGCGGTTTCGGCACTCACCGGCGGTGCCGTGCTGCGGGCCGGCGTCCGTTGTTTCACCGGCGTGGGCGGACGAACCGAGCCGTCCGACGACGTGGCCTCCGGGCGCCGGACCCGAGGTGACGAGGAACCCGACACCTGGCTGCGGCGGACGCCCGCCAGCATGTACTTGGCGATCGGGTTGCTGCTGGCCGGTTGTCTGGCTGCCGGCCTACTGCCCGGGGTCGCGCGCGGGGCGCAGAGCGCCGCAGCACGTTTCGTCGAAGCCGGCGCTGTGGCCGGCGCGTCTGTGCCGGGTTGGTCGGTGGCCGGGGCCGCTATGAGCGCCGCCGGCGCATTCGCTGCGGCGGCAGTGGCGGCCGCCGGACTACTCCGCTGGACTCCAACGGTGCATCGGGTTGCCACCGCTGTCGCCGCGCCACTGCTCAGTGCGCTGCGCGCCGCGCACTCCGGGCACATCGGGGACTACGTCGCGTGGATGTTCGCCGCGCTTGCCGTACTTGCTGCCGCTATCGGATTACCGCTGACCTGATACACGGTGTAAGGCGCGCGGATCAACGGCCGGGCCACATTGCGTACCGCCACGCCACCGGCGGTGCGGCCCTTCTCGGTTCCGGCGTGGGCGTGGCCGTGCACAGCCAGGTCGGCTCCGGCGTCGTCGATAGCCTCGGCCAGCAGACATGAGCCCAGAAACGGATAGATCTCCGGCGGCTCGCCGTACAGCGTGTCGGCGACGGGGGAGTAGTGCAGCAGCGCGATCCGATAGTCCGTGCGCAGCGCGCGCAGGCCATCACGCAGCTGGTCGGACGCAGTCTGCGTGGCGCCGACAAACGCTTTCATCTCCGGTTCGCCGAAGGCCGTCGCGCATCTGCCGGCGAAGCCGCCGCCGAATCCCTTCACGCCGGCGACGCCGACCCGCTGCTGTTGCACGTCGACGGTGTGGGTCTCGCCCTCCAGCACAGCGATCCCGGCGTCGCGCAGCGCCGCGGTGATCTCGTGCTGCTGATTCTGGTGGTAGTCGTGGTTGCCGAGCACGCACACCACCGGTACCGGGCAGTCGCTGAGCTCATCGGCGACCACTTGGCCCTCGGCGGCGGTCCCGTGCCGGGTGAGGTCGCCGGCGACCACCAGCATGTCGGCCCGGGCATCGATATCGTGCCAGTGCATAGTGCCGCGTGAGTCTTCGCCCAGATGAATGTCACCGACGGCCGCAACCCGAATCACCCGGTCACCTGCTCTGCGGGTTCGAACAGCTGCACCACTTCGATCTCGTTGATCACGTTGCGCGCACCGACGATGCGTCGCACAGCCGATTCGATCGTCGCCCGGCGTTGCGGGCCGTTGACCGATCCGGTCAGCCATACCGAGTCGTCGTCGATCTCGATCCCGATTCCCAGCTCGCCGATCTCCGGGTCTTCGGCGAGCCTGCGGCGTACGACGGCGACCAGATGGGCGGGAGGCTGGGGTTGCGCGGTGTGGTCATCGTCGACGATGGACAGCCCACACAGCAGGTGCCAGAAGGCCTCGGCGAAAGGGGAATTCCGCAGTCGCCGGCGCACCTGCGGCCAATCCACCTGTTCACGCAGGATTCGCGCGACGATGAGAAGCTCGGCGAAATCGCAACGGTGACAGTCCAGCACCGCAAGCTTCTGCACCATCAGATCGGTGGCGGTGATGACCCGGACGATCACCGAACCGACTTGGATCGGCGGGGCGTTGGAGATGGTGTCGGCGCTGATCGGGATCTCGCCGAGGTGATGGATCAGGTCCACCAGCACCGCGCCGTCGAAGACCTTGAGCAGCCAGTCTTCCGGCGGCTGCACACGTGACATGCCGGCCTCGGCGAGCACTATCGCCGCCCGCTCGGCTTCGGACGGCTCGACCAGCAGGTCGATGTCGTGGTGGGAATGCGGACCGCCGCGGGCATAGACCGCCGCCCCGCCGGCCAGGGCGAACGGCACGCCGGCGCGATGCAGCGCGCCGACCGTCCGAGTCAGGGTGCTCAGGAACGTGGACTCATCCATGCTCGCCCCGCTCGTTGGCCAGGCCGGCGATCGGAGTCTGATCCAGGTGCTCCAGCAGTTCTTCGGCGTTGTCGAAAACGACCGCCGCACCGGCCGTTTCCAATTCGGCGCGCGAGACGCCGCCGCTGAGCAGACCGATGCTGGCCACCCCGGCGCGCACGCACGCCTGGGCATCCCAGACCGCGTCGCCCACGAAGACGGCATGCTCCGCCGTGGCGCCGACCCGGTCCAGTGCAATCCCGATGATGTCCGGATTGGGCTTCGCGACGTCGACATCGGCTGAAGAGGTGACCGCCGCGACAAGGTCGTCGCAGCCGAGCACCTTGCGCAGCACCGCCAACTCGTCCTCGGGTGCCGAGGTGGCCAGCACCACCGGAAGATCAAGAGCGGCTATGTGTTCCAACAGGTTGCGGGCGCCCGGTAGCGGCGACAGCAAGCCCGATGACTGCAGGTAGTAGTGCGAGTGCAGGTCTTTCAGGCGTCGGCGGACGTCATCTGGTGCGTCGTCGGACAGCAGGCGGACCAACTCGGATCCGTCCATTCCGATGGCGCGATGGATCCGCCACGACTCCACCTCGAGGTGTAGGTCGGCGAACGCACGCCGCCAGGCGTGCACGTGCAGGTAGTTCGAATCGACCAGGGTGCCGTCGACGTCGAACAACACAGCCGATTGGGCGCTCACGCTCGTCCCCTCTCGTTCGCGGATGGTCCTGGCCGTTTGCGGATGACCCGCCTGGGATACCCACCCAGGGACTTTCCGAATACCGACGAGAGGAAAAGCGGTGGCTACCGAGGACCGTGACGGCAAGCAGCGACAACTCGACGATTACCGGGTCGACCGGCAGTCCGGATACCTCACAACTCAGCAGGGGGTGCGCGTCGACCACACCGACGACGCGCTGACCGTCGGTGAGCGTGGGCCGACACTGCTGGAGGACTTCCACGCCCGGGAGAAGATCACCCACTTCGACCACGAGCGGATTCCCGAACGCGTGGTGCATGCCCGCGGGGCGGGAGCCTACGGCTACTTCGAGCCCTACGACGACTCGCTCGCGCAGTACACCGCGGCGCGTTTCCTGACCACTCCTGGCACCAGGACGCCGGTGTTCGTGCGGTTCTCCACCGTGGCCGGCTCGCGCGGCTCGGCCGACACCGTGCGTGACGTACGCGGATTCGCCACCAAGTTCTACACCGAGGCGGGCAACTACGATCTGGTGGGCAACAACTTTCCGGTGTTCTTCATCCAGGACGGCATCAAGTTCCCTGACTTCGTGCATGCGGTGAAACCCGAGCCGGACAACGAGATTCCCCAGGCCCAGTCCGCGCACGACACGCTGTGGGACTTCGTCTCGCTGCAGCCCGAGACGCTGCACGCCATCATGTGGCTGATGTCGGACCGCGCTCTGCCACGCAGCTACCGGATGATGCAAGGCTTCGGCGTGCACACCTTCCGCTTCGTGAACACCAGCGGCGAGGGGACGTTCGTGAAGTTCCACTGGAAGCCGAAGCTGGGCGTGCATTCGCTGATCTGGGACGAATGCCAGAAGATCGCCGGCAAGGACCCCGACTTCAACCGACGCGATCTGTGGGACGCCATCGAGGCCGGTCAGTTCCCGGAATGGGAACTCGGGGTCCAGCTGGTCACCGAAGCCGACGAGTTCAAGTTCGACTTCGACTTGCTGGACGCCACCAAAATCATTCCCGAAGAACAGGTTCCGGTGCGCCCGGTCGGCAAGATGGTGCTCAATCGCAACCCGGAGAACTTCTTCGCCGAAACCGAGCAGGTGGCATTCCACACGGCCAACGTCGTACCGGGAATCGACTTCACCAACGACCCGCTGCTGCAGTTCCGCAACTTCTCCTACCTGGACACGCAGTTGATCCGGCTCGGTGGACCGAACTTCGCTCAGCTGCCGGTCAACCGGCCGGTGGCGCAGGTGCGCAACAACCAGCACGACGGCTACAGCCAACACGCGATTCCGCAGGGGAAGTCCAGCTACTTCAAGAACTCGTTGGGTGGTGGCTGCCCAGCCTTGGCGGACGAGGGCGTGTTCCGGCACTACACCGAGAAGGTGGACGGCGCTAAGATCCGCCAGCGTGCCGCGAGCTTCGAGAACCACTACAGCCAAGCACGGATGTTCTACCGAAGCATGACCGAGCCCGAGGCGAAGCACATCGTCGCCGCTTACGCGTTTGAACTGGGGAAATGCGAACACGTCGAGATCCGGCAGCGCGCCGTCGAACAGCTGAACCTGGTTGACCACGATCTGGCGCGCCAGGTGGCCGAGAAGCTGGGCCTGGCCGCACCTGAGGAGCAGTCCGTCGACGAGGTGGTGCTGTCACCGGCGCTCTCGCAGTTGAGTGATGCCGGTACCCCGGCCGGCGTAGATGCGCCTGGCATCGAAAGCCGCAGGATCGCCGTGCTGGCCGCCGACGGGGTGGACGTGGTGGGCGTGGAACGGTTCGTCGCGGCGATGCGGGAACGCGGCGCGATCGCCGAAGTGCTGGCGCCTATCGCCGGCGGTGAACTGGCCGGGGGTTCCGGTGGACGGTTGAGTGTCGACCGAGCCTTCACGACGATGGCCTCGGTGCTCTACGACGCAGTGGTGGTGCCGTGCGGGCCAGACGCGGTGCAGGCACTGTCCGGAGACGGGTATGCGGTGCACTTCGTCACGGAGGCCTACAAGCACCTCAAAGTGATCGGGGCGTTCGGGGCCGGTGTCAAGTTGTTGCCCAAGGCCGGGGTGTCCGAGTCACCGGCCGAAGACACCGCGGTCGTCGTCGCCTCCGGTGTGGTGACGACGACGGCCGCGGCTGACGACTTGAATGACGAGTTCTTCGACGCGTTCGCCGCTGCACTCGCCGGGCACCGGGCCTGGAACCGCTCTGCCGACGCGGTTCCTGCCTAGATTCCTAGATCACGGCACCAGGCGCAGCGGCCGGCCGGACCGCTGCACCTCGGCCAACGCATCCGTCAGCGAGTCCACCAGCGGAAGTCGCGAGTGCGGATCGCAGATCCGCAGCAAGGTCGACAACGCGGGACTCGGGACCACCTTCAGTTTTGTCTGCGCGCTGGAACACTGCGCGGTGATCGACTGAAGAGCTGAAAACCCGCTGGTCCCAATGAATGTCAGTTCAGAGAGATCCACCACCAGCCACTCGCAGCACTCGGCGCAGCGCTTGGCGTAGTCCGCGAATGGGCTGGCGTTCGCCGCGTCGATCTCGCCATTGACGGCAACGACGGCTCCGGTGCGACCCCAATGAACTGTGAACTTGGCGGTGTGATTGCGCCAAACTTGGGTGGCTTCCGTTGCGGGAGTGGCGAATGCGTTCTGAGTAACCTTGCTGATCGTCATGTTGTGGCTCCATCAGTCGACGAATCGTGCTGTTGGATCACGTCAACGTAATCACTTCCGGGGCTGCGTTACGCGGTGACGTTTCACTGCGGCTGTGAACTCAACCGGAGGAACCAGACGTTACCTAGAACCGCTTCGATTGGCAAAGAGGTGCCCGACAATTTCTGGTAAATCCCAGTGAAACCTTAATTTTCACGTTGTGAGCAGCGACGAACGTCCCGCCGACCAGGCCGAGAGCATGACGTCGGAGAGCCGATTTTCCACGGCGCCGAGAGCTCGGATACCGAATACGACATCAGTCTCCAAATGCGGATTGCCGTCCAACAGGTCACCGATCACGTCGTTGCGGACCACCTGTTCGTGTACCGCGTCGGCCTCGACGTGCTCGGCGTAGAACGCCACGCACGGCTCCGGCGCACTCATCCGCCGTAGCGCCGCGACCAGGCGGCTCGAACCCGGAGGTGAGGTGATCTCGGTGGCCGCGAAGTGACCGGCGGCCGCACCCCGCCAGCGGCGGTGCAACCCGAACAGCGACATCAGATTCACCACCGCCAGCGACTCGGCAGGGACAACATCGAGGTAGGCGAGGTAACCGGCATCCAGCCCGGCCGCGGAGAGCAGGTCGGCGAAGAGCTGCTGGTGCAGCCGCGGACCCCGCCCGGCGCCGTACTCGTCGAACTCGACCGCGACAAACGACGCCTTGGCCTGGCCGGTCAGGCGCGGGATGATCCAGGCGTGCGGATCGCCCTCCTTGAGGTGGTACAGCGATCGGTGGACGAAGTACTCGCGGGCCTGCTCCCAGGTGCCATGATCGCGCAGGTACCACGAGGGGCCGGTGCCGTGCACGGGCTCGGTTGCCGCGGCATCCATTTCGGCATCGGCTATCGCGTGTGGCGGTATCACTCCGACATCGCGACGCACACCGTCAAGGAACGCGTGTTCGAGTTGCGTGCGTAGCCCCAACAGGGTGACGTCCCACTCCCAGCCGGGGTCAACATCGGCGAACCCGCGGTAATGCAACTCGTAACAGACGTAGAGCGCCAGTTGCAGGTCACGGCCGTACGGGTCGGTGTCGGTGATCGGGGGGATGGGCTCGGGGGCCGCGCCGGCAGGCCGACGCAAGAGATCGCACACCGTTGCAGACAACGGCCCGCATGCGGCGGGCAGGCGAGGTTCGGTGTGGATCGTTGCGGTGGGCACGCTCGCGGATACCCGCCACCCGGTCCGCGCCAAACGGCGCCGTGCCGTTTCGGTGGTCGGCTGTTGGGTATTCCGGCAGCATGACACGCTTCGGCTACACCCTGATGACCGAGCAGAGCGGGCCCGCAGAGTTGGTCGGCTATGCCGTTGCCGCCGAGGAACGCGGTTTCGACTTCGCGGTGTGCAGCGATCATTTCTCGCCGTGGCTGGTGTCGCAGGGCCACGCTCCCAACGCGTGGGCGCTGCTGGGCGCGGTCGCGCACGCCACCCAAGAGATAGGTCTGTACAGCTACGTCACCTGCCCGACGATGCGCTATCACCCGGCGATCGTGGCCCAGCAGGCGGCCACCGTGCAGATTCTTGCCGAGGGCCGATTCACCCTGGGCTTGGGCAGCGGGGAGAACCTCAACGAACACATCGTGACCGGAGCGGGGTGGCCGAACGTGGCGCGTAGGCAGGCCATGCTCGGTGAAGCCATCAAGATCATCCGCGAGCTGCTGATGGGGGAGACGGTCGACCACGAGGGCGACTATTTCCAAGTCGACCAGGCGCGGCTGTGGGACCTGCCGGACATCCCGGTCGCGTTGGCCGTGGCCATGTCGGGGCCCAAGGGCGTCGACAGATTCGCCGCGGCTGCCGATCATCTGATCGCGGTGCAGCCCGACCGTGATCTGGTCCACTCCTGGCACACCGCACGGCAGGCGGCCGGATTGGCGGGCGGGCGAATCATTGGGCAGCTACCGGTGTGCTGGGATCCGGACCGGGATCAGGCAATACAGCGTGCCCACCGGCAGTTCCGCTGGTTCGGCGGCGGCTGGTCGGTCAATTCTGAGCTGCCGACACCGGCGGCGTTCGCGGCCGCCACCCGCTACGTGCAGCCGCGCGACGTCGCCGGGGCCATTCCCTGCGGGCCGGAACTGGACCCAATCGTCGACGCCGTCGGCGCCTACCGAGACGCCGGCTTCACCGACATCGCGTTGATTCAGATCGGCGGGGAGACGCAGGAGGCCTTCCTCAAGGAGGCCGCAGAGCCGCTGCTGGCGGCGCTGCGCGACGCCCCGTAGCCCGGCGACTGCGAGCGCGGCGGAGCCGGGTGAGGCAGGTCGCCGCCATCAGCCCGGCGACTGCAAGCGCGGCGGAGCCGGGCGAAGCAGGTCGCCGCCATCAGCCCAGCGGGTTTCGGGGCGCGGCGCCGAGGGTACAAGGGCCTCATGAGCGACATCAGCGACACCGATGAGGGAATCGATCAGAGGCGTACGACCCAGCCGCGGGCCGGACTGGTGTTCAAGGACCGCCGTGAGTTGCCGGGATTGGCCATGCTGCTGATGGCGGCACTGGCATTGGTGGGCTTCATGAGCGCCGCCGCGCAGCACGACGCCGGGTGGACGCTGGGCTTCGGCATCGCGGTCCTAGCGTTGGCGATCGGCGGCTTGACCTGGGTTTTCGTCGGGCGAAGCCGCACCACCCACGCCGGTCATCACCGGCGTCAGACCTAACGCGCCCGCAGCGAACCGGGACACCGCCTGTGCCCCGGTAACTGCTGCTTCGCTATAACCTGGCCGGTGCCGACGGGCGATCTCGCCCGAGGCGGGATCCAGCGTCACCTCGGCCAACAGTTCGCCCGTCGTCGGCTCGCAGACTGCCCAGAGATAGCGCGAGTCGTCGGCCCAGCCTGATTCCGCCTTCGCGACGTAGTCCGGGTCGGTCTCACCGAGGTCGGCCAGGGGCACACGGTCGTCTATACGATCGTCGGCCCGTGGTATCCGCAGATACCACGGGCCGGCGTTGATCTCGACAGCTTCTATGAGTCCGACTCCTCCTCATCGCTGGCGCTCTGCATCGTCGTCGGACGCTCGATGTCGGTTACTTGATCTCGCAGAGCACGGTGCCCTGCGTGATGGCCGATCCGGCCTCGGCCGACAGGCCGGTGATGACACCGTCCTTGTGCGCGGTGACCGGGTTCTCCATCTTCATGGCCTCCAGGACGACGACCAGGTCACCGGCGGCGACCTCCTGGCCCTCCTCGACGGCCACCTTCACCACGGTGCCCTGCATCGGCGCGGTGACAGCGTCACCTGAGGCCGCCGCGCCGCCGTGCGCGCCACGCTTGCGTGCCTTCGGCTTCTTGCGGATGGCTCCAGCGGCACCGCCGCCCGCACCGCCGCCCAGCGCCAGGTCACCCGGCAGCGACACCTCCAGGCGCCGGCCGCCGACCTCGACGACCACCTTCTGCCGCGGCTGGGCGTCGTCCTCGTCGAGAGGCTCACCGCCGGTGAAGGGCTCGATGTTGTTCTCGAACTCGGTCTCGATCCAGCGGGTGTGGACCGTGAAGCCGTTCTCGTCGCCGACGAAGGCCGGGTCGCGGACCACCACGCGGTCGAACGGGATGACCGTGGCCAGCCCCTCCACGTGGAACTCGTCGAGGGCGCGCCGGGCGCGTTCGAGGGCCTCGGTGCGCGTCGCGCCGGTGACGATCAGCTTGGCCAGCATCGAGTCGAACTGTCCGCCGATCACCGAACCGGTCTCCACGCCGGAGTCCATCCGGATGCCGGGGCCGGTCGGCGGGTCGAAGCGGGTGACCGGGCCGGGGGCCGGCAGGAAGCCGCGGCCGGCGTCCTCGCCGTTAATACGGAACTCGATCGAGTGGCCGCGCGGCTCGGGGTCCTCGGTGAGGTCCAGCGTCTCGCCGTTGGCGATCCGGAACTGCTCACGCACCAGGTCGATGCCCGAGGTCTCCTCGGTGACCGGGTGTTCCACCTGCAGACGGGTGTTGACCTCCAGGAAGCTGATCAGGCCGTCCTGGCCGACCAGGTACTCCACGGTGCCGGCGCCGTAGTAACCGGCCTCCTTGCAGATCCGCTTGGCGGACTCGTGGATCTCCTTGCGCTGTGCGTCGGTCAGGAACGGCGCCGGGGCCTCCTCGACCAGCTTCTGGAAGCGGCGCTGCAGCGAGCAGTCGCGGGTGCCCGCGACGACGACGTTGCCGTGCTGGTCGGCGATGACCTGGGCCTCGACGTGGCGCGGCTTGTCCAGATAACGCTCCACGAAGCACTCGCCGCGACCGAAGGCCGCGATCGCCTCACGGGTTGCCGACTCGAACAGCTCGGGAATCTCTTCGAGCGTGCGCGCCACCTTCATGCCGCGACCGCCACCGCCGAACGCGGCCTTGATCGCCACCGGCACACCGTGCTCCTTGGCGAACGCCACCACCTCGTCGGCGTCTTTGACCGGGTCCGGGGTGCCGGGCACCAGGGGAGCCTTGGCGCGCGCAGCGATGTGGCGCGCGGTGACCTTGTCGCCGAGGTCGCGGATCGACTGCGGACTCGGCCCGATCCAGATCAGCCCGGCGTCGATCACGGCCTGGGCGAAGTCGGCGTTCTCGGAGAGGAAGCCGTACCCGGGGTGAATCGCGTTGGCGCCCGACTGGGCCGCGGCGTCGAGGATCTTCTCGAACACCAGGTACGACTCGGCCGAGGTCTGCCCACCCAGGGCGAACGCCTCATCGGCGAGCCGGACGTGCGGTGCGTCGGCGTCGGGTTCGGCGTACACGGCCACGCTGGCCAATCCGGCGTCGCGCGCGGCGCGGATCACCCGGACTGCGATCTCCCCGCGGTTGGCGACGAGCACCTTGGAGATCTTCGAGCTGGCATGGTTCGCCACTGGCCCTCCTGATGGCATGTTTAAGAAATGTCTTTAAGAATCTAGCTTCAGGCAGTGTAAAGCGCGACCGCTGAACCTGTTCCAGTGCCCCTTACGCGGCGCGTAAATGCCGCTTGATGCGGGTCAACATGGCCGACATACCCCGTAGTCGCAGCGGGCTGATCAGTGTGGCCAACCCGAGCCGAGACGCGAAATCCTCCGGCACGCCCAGGATGACGTCGGCCGGTTCGCCGTCGAGCCCGGTGGCCCAGATCGATGCGAAGCCGCGCGTCGTCGGCGCCTCGGGGGGCGCGCTGAAATACAGGCGGACCCGCTGCGGGTCGGCGGCATCGACATGCATGAACAAGGGCGACTGGCACTCGGGTACCGGTTCCATGGCGGATTCGGTCAGCTCATCGGGCAGCTCGGGCAGTTCGTCGGCGAATTCAAGCAGCAGCTTGAGCTTGTCCTGGCCTTCGACTTCGGCGAAGTCGGAGACCACCTGTGCCAATCCCTCCGGCAAGCTCATCAGCTGGCTGGGTTCTCCGGGACTCCTCGCACCTGTCCGGGCTCGGGGCCGTCGACGATGGGCACGCGCACGGTGTTGCCCCACTCGGTCCAGGAACCGTCGTAGTTGCGGACGTCGTCGAGGCCCAGCAGGTGGGTCAGAACGAACCAGGTGTGGCTGGAGCGTTCTCCGATGCGGCAGTAGGCGATCGGCTTGTCCCCGGGCTTCAGAAAGTCGTAGAGCCGTTCCAATTCCTCGCGCTTGCGGAACCGGCCGGCGTCGTCGGCCGCCTTGCTCCACGGCACTGAGACCGCAGTCGGGATGTGGCCGCCGCGCAGCACACCCTCCTCCGGGTATTCCGGCATGTGGGTGCGCTCGCCGGTGTACTCCTGTGGCGAGCGCACGTCGATCAGCGGCACCTGGCCGATGTTGGTCAGCACGTCGTCCTTGTAGGCCCGGATGGGGGCGTCATTGCGCTTGACGACGGGGTAGCCGGTCGTGGTCTTCGACGGCACGTCCAAGGTGGTTTCGCGGCCCGAGGACACCCACAGGTCGCGCCCGCCGTCGAGCAGTCGCACGTCTTCGTGCCCGAACAGGGTGAACACCCACAGTGCGTAGGCGGCCCACCAGTTGGACTTGTCGCCGTAGATCACCACGGTGTCGTCGCGGGAGATGCCCTTGCGGTTCATCAGGTCGGCGAACTGCTCGCCGGTGATGTAGTCGCGGACCGGGGAGTCGTTGAGATCGGTGACCCAGTCGATCTTGACCGCGGTGGGAATGTGGCCGATGTCGTAGAGCAAGACATCCTCGTCGGACTCCACCACGACGAGGCCGGGTGTGCCCAGATTTCCCGCGAGCCAGTCGGCTGTCACCAACCGTTCCGGGTGAGCGTAGGACTGCAGGGCGGGGCTGGGGTCGGCAGGCACTGGCACGAAACCGAGCCTACCGGTCGGTAACCGTTGTGCCACTCCCATGGCCGGAAATCCTCTGACAGCAGATACGCGTGACCTGGGTCAGGCGACCGGGTTGGCCGCCCACAGCGCAGCGACCGAGAGTCCGGCTGAGCGCAGCAGCCGACGCAGCATGGGCAGGCTGATACCGATGACACTGGAGGGATCACCGTCGACGCCGTCGACGAACCAGCCCCCCAAGCCATCCAGGGTGAATCCGCCGGCGACCCGCAGCGGCTCGCCGCTGGCCAGATAGGCCTCCAGATCGTCGTCATCCGGTCGGCCGAACCGCACTGTGGTTACGGAGGTTTCGGTGATCTGATGGGTGATCCTGTTGTCACGCAACCGGATCAGACTGTGGCCGGTGTGAAGTTGTCCGGAACTTCCGGCCATCTCGCGCCAGCGGATGCGGGCCTCATCGACCGTCGGGGGCTTGCCGCACAGCTTGCCGTCGATGTAGAGCATCGAATCGCAGCCGATCACAATGCAATCGGTGCTCACCGGAGGCTGCAAGGTGGAGGCAACATGCTCCGCTTTAGCGGCGGCCAGGGCGCCGGTCACGGCATCCGGGGACGCGGAAGCGGGCAGACCGGCCATCACGGCGTCCTCGTCGACACCGGAGACCACCACCAATGGGTCGATCCCGGCGCCACGCAGGACGGCCAGTCGGCCTGAGGAGGCCGAGCCGAGGACCAGCCGCGTCACGCGTTTGTCACCGGCGCATGTGGGTGCGTTCCAGCAACGTGATCCGCTGCCAGCTGAACAGCGGAAGCCGCAGCTTGTCCACCGGGTGACCCCACAGATTGCGGTCCTGCGGACCGGCTTCGGCTCCCGCGCCGCCCGCCGTCCCGAGCACCGCGACCAGCGCCGCGATCTCGGCGTCGGTGGGGTTGCCCCGCAACACCTTGATGAGCGGCTCGGCCGCCACCGGAGTCTCCTCGACCGCCGTGGTCGCTTCGTTCTCTTCGCTCACAAGCTCGCTCCGCTCTCTTGGCTCACAGCGGAATGTTTCCGTGCTTCTTGGGCAGCGGCTGAACGATCTTGCGTTCCAGCAGCCGCAGCGACGTCGCGATGTAGCCGCGGGTGTGCGACGGCGGGATCACCGCGTCGACATAGCCGCGCTCGGCGGCGACGTACGGGTTCACCAGCGTGTCCTCGTACTCCTGCTGGAGTTGCAGGCGCAGTGCGTCGACGTCGTCGCCGTTCTTCGAGGCCTCGTTGAGCTGCTGGCGGTAGACGAACCCGACTGCGCCGGAGGCGCCCATCACCGCGATCTGGGCTGTCGGCCAGGCCACGTTCACGTCAGCGCCCATCTCCTTGGACCCCATGACGCAGTACGCGCCGCCGTAGGCCTTGCGGGTGATGACGGTGATCTTGGCGACGGTGGCCTCACCGTAGGCGTAGAGCAGCTTGGCGCCGCGCCGGATGATGCCGTTGTATTCCTGCTCGGTACCGGGCAGGAAGCCGGGTACGTCGACCAGCAGCACGATCGGAATGTTGAAGCAGTCGCAGGTCCGGATGAACCGGGCGGCCTTCTCCGAGGCGTTGATGTCCAAGCAGCCGGCGAACTGGGTCGGCTGGTTGGCCACGATGCCGACGGTGCGGCCCTCGATCCGGCCGAAGCCGACGATGATGTTCTGCGCGTAACCCGACTGGACTTCCAGGAACTCGTCGTCGTCGAGGATCCGGGTAATGACCTCGTGCATGTCGTAGGGCTGGTTCGGCGAGTCCGGGATCAGCGTGTCGAGTTCGAGGTCCTCGGCGGTGAGGTTGTCCTCGATAGCGCCCTCGGCTGCCGGAACCGGGAAGTGCGGCGGGTCGGCGTAGTTGTTCGGGGGCAGGTAGCTCAGCAGGTCGCGGACGTAGTCCAGCGCGTCCTGTTCGCCGGAGGCGACGTAGTGCGCGGTGCCGGACTTGCCCATGTGGGTGTGTGCGCCACCCAGTTCCTCCTGGGTGACCTCCTCGCCGGTGACGGTCTTGATCACGTCGGGGCCGGTGATGAACATCTGGGAGGTCTGGTCGACCATCACGATGAAGTCGGTCAGCGCGGGGGAGTAGACGTGACCGCCGGCCGCCGCGCCCATGATCAGCGAGATCTGCGGGATCACACCCGAGGCCAGGATGTTGTTGTGGAAGATCTTGCTGTAGAGGCCCAGCGAGACCACACCCTCCTGGATGCGGGCGCCGGCGCCGTCGTTGATCCCGATCAGCGGCCGGCCGGTCTTCATGGCCAGCTCCTGGACCTTGACGATCTTCTCGCCGTAGACCTCGCCGAGGCTGCCGCCGAACACGGTGGCGTCCTGGCTGAAGATGCAGACCTCACGGCCGTCGATGGTGCCGTAGCCGGTCACCACACCGTCGCCCAGCGGACGCTTGTCGGCCAGGCCGAAGTTGGTGCTGCGGTGCTTGGCCAGCGCGTCGAGCTCGACGAAAGAGCCCTCGTCAAGCAGGGCGTAGACCCGTTCCCGAGCGGTCAGCTTGCCCTTGGCATGCACCTTCTCGACCGCGGCCTCACCGACCGGGTGCAGGGTCTCCTCGGTCCGACGCTTGAGGTCGGCGAGCTTGCCCGCAGTGGTGTGGATGTCGACGACATGCTCGGCTTGCGCCTCTACGTGGGCCTCACCGGAGTGCTCAGTAACACTGGTCATAAGAAATGATCTTAAAGTGTGGGCCATCGGATCGCCCGACCGGACCGGCTAGGGAACATCGTCGTCGCTTTCCCGCAGCAGCCGCTCGGGGTGGTGGTAGTGGTTGGTGCGGGGCTGACCGCGGTCCAGGTGGGGTGGGGGCAGGGTTTGGGTGGTGCCGTCGTGGCGTTTGCGCGTTTTCCAGCCGCCTGAGGTCATGAGTTCATGGTGGGGGCCGCAGCGCAGGCTGAGGTCGGTGACGTCGGTGCGCTTGGTTTTCGCGTAGTCGTCGTCATGGTGGACCTCGCAGTAATAGCCGGCGACCGGGCAGTTGGGGTGGCTGCACCCGCGTTCCTTGGCGTAGAGCACGATTCGCTGCCCCGGCGAGGCGAGCCGTTTGGTGTGGAACAGCGCCAATTCTTTGGCGCCGTCGTAGATCCGCAGGTAGTGGTGGGCGTGGCTGGCCATGGCGATGACGTCGCGCATGGGTAGCCAGGTGCCGCCGCCGGTGTGGGCTTTGCCGGTGCCGGCTTCCAGGTCGGCCAGGGTGGTTGAGACGATG
This sequence comes from Mycolicibacter virginiensis, assembly GCF_022374935.2. Lineage (NCBI taxonomy): Bacteria > Bacillati > Actinomycetota > Actinomycetes > Mycobacteriales > Mycobacteriaceae > Mycobacterium > Mycobacterium virginiense. The sequence goes on along the minus strand of NZ_CP092430.2, from coordinate 3,552,654 downwards.
ATGGTGGCGGGTAATCCGTTGTGGTGGCCTAATTTTCCGGAGGCGAGCAGGGCGCGGCTCATGGCGGTCAGGGCGTCGTGGTTGCGTTGGGGCGCACTGCGGGTGTCGGTGTCGATCTGGGTTTGAGTCGGTGTGCCGCTGGTGCAGGGGTTGTCGTCGTTGGGGTTGCACGTTCCGGGGGCGGCCCAGCGGGCCAGCACCGCATCGAGGGTGGCCCGCGCTTGCGGATCGAGGTAGCCCTTGATCGGCGTCATGCCGTCACGGTCCTGGGGGCCGAGTACGACGCCGCGGCGTTTGGCCCGGTCGTCTTCGGTGTAGTTGCCGTCGGGGTGTAGGTGGTCGGCGAGACGTTGGGCGAGTTTGCTCAGTTCGTCGGGGCGGCACTGTCCGGCCAAAGCGGCCAGCTGGTGCTCGGCCTGGGCCAGGGTTCCCGCGTCAATACCGTCGGGTAGGTAGTGGAAGAAGGAGCGGATGACCGCGATGTGCGCTGCCCCGATCTTTCCGTCTTGTTGGGCGGCGGCCACCGTGGGCAGCAGCGGTTGTAGTGGTTCGCCGGTCAGGGTGCGGCGGGCCCCGAGTTCGGCAGCCTCAGCGATGCGGCGGCCGGCCTCACCGCGGGTCAGATGCAACGCGTCGGCGAGCACCCAACGCGCCTTGCCGCCCAGTTCAGCGGGATCGGCGGCGGCGAGTGCGTTGACCATCGGATGCTCTACCGCCGGAAGTCGTCGCCGCAGCTTCTCGCAGCGCCGTAACAGGGCCAGACATTCCCGCGGGGTCAGGGCGTCGAAGTCCAGCTCCAGCGCCCGATCCAGATCAGCGGACAGCGCGTCGAAGACCTCAACGACCGCTTCCCGACCATTCGAACGCATGTGCTAATAGTAGCCGCGGGGTCCGACAAGCGGCAGAAACTGTCCACGGCTAAAACTGCTGTGACACAAGTGAATGCAGTGACGAGCCGGGCGGAGTCAGGCGGCTGCGGTACCGGGCTTAGGCGGCGCGGTGATGTCTTTGACGAAGTCGCCGAGGTAGCGGATCGCCCGCCGTCCCTCGGGCAGCACATCGGCCGCTAGCGGGAAGTCGTGGACCTGGCCCTCCCACAAATGCAGATCGCAACGCACACCGGCAGCGTCCAGCCGCTGCGCCATGGCTTCGGCGTCGGGCAGCAGCAGCTCGTCGGTGCTTGCGTGGATGGCGACCGGCGGCAGCAACGACAGGTCGGCATCCATCGGCGACGCGGCGCGGGCACGGAGCAGGTATCGGGTGAAGGCCATCAGTGCCTCGCATGGGAACATCGCACAACGCCGGGCGTTGCGGTGCTGAAGCTTTGCGGTGGGGTCTGCATCGGTGAACGGTGAAACTGTCGCTATTCCAGCAGGTTTCATCAGATCGGATTGCGCGGCTGCCAACGCGGTCATGAAGGCGAGGTATCCGCCCGCGGAGTCACCGGCAATCACGATCTGCTCCGGGTGGTAGCCACGGCGAAGCAGCCAGCGCAGCCCGCTCAGGCCGTCGTCGACGGCGTCCGCGATCCGGTGCGCGGGCAACATCCGGTAGTCGATGTTGAGGACGCTGGCGTCGGCCGCTCGGGACAGTCGAGTTACCAGTGAGCGATGGGTATTGAGTCCGCAGGTTAGAAAGGCTCCGCCGTGCAGATATAGGATGGCCCGCTCCGTCGAGACGCCTGCCGCCTGAATCTGTTCGGCGACACAGTAACCCAGACGGAAGCGCTCGACGCGCGCTATCTGCCGGTGCGGCACCATGCCGGCCAGCCGATCGACCGATGCGAGCGGCCACGCCAAGTCCGGCCGGATTGCCCACGCGCGCACCAGGTTCTTGACGACGAATCGGCTGGCCAACGACACGGCGACCGATTGTGCGCTGTGGCGGCGGTGAATTCGCCTCGTCAACGATCCACTGGTAGCCATGTCGATCACCTCCTCCATCAGTCCGATTACCCGCGCGTCGGGCGTTTCAACCGGTGTGGTTGCCGCGCCGGTGAGTAAGCTGGCGAAATGAGTCTTGTGCCACGGCCGCCGCTGGATGTGACCGCTCTGCGGGACGGTCTGACCGGGCCGAACGGGCCGTGGCGCGTCGTAGATGTCGTCGAGACCACCGGTTCCACCAACGCCGATCTGCTGGCCCGCGCCGCAGCGGGAGAAGACATCGCCGGCGCGGTGCTGCTGGCCGAGCACCAGACCGCCGGTCGCGGGCGTCACGGTCGACATTGGAGTGCCCCAGCGCGCAGTCAGCTCTCACTGTCGGTGGGGGTCGCCGCAGGCACGGTGCCGACCTCGGGTTGGGGTTGGCTGACTCTGGCCACCGGTGTCGCGGTCGCCGATGCGATCGCCGAAGTTTCGGGCCTGCAGGTCGGCCTGAAGTGGCCCAACGACGTCATCGCGGGCCCAGACAAGCCAGACAAGCCAGACAAGCAAAGCAAGCTGGCGGGCATTCTGGCCGAGGTGGCCGCGCCCAAGCAGGTGATCGTGGTAGGGCTCGGGCTCAACGTGACCATGACCGCCGAGGAGGCCCCGGATCCGGCGGCGGTCTCACTGGCCATGCTCGGCGCTGCGGTGGTTGACCGAAACCTCTGGGCCGACAAGGTTCTTCGTCACCTCGCAACTAGGGTCGCGGCCTGGCGGGCGGCGGGCGGAGCCGACGACGCACTGGTGACGGACTACCGGCGGCACAGCTGCACCCTGGGGGCCCAGGTGCGCGCCGACATACCCGGCGGCCAACGCGTGGAGGGAGTCGCCGAGGCCATCGACGACACCGGCCGCCTGGTGATCAACACCGGGGACGGCACCGTCGCGGTGTCGGCCGGCGACATCACCCGACTCCGGCCCGCCGGCTAGGACCCGGCCGTGGGTTACCCGGAGAACGTGCTGGCCGAGGACGAGCAGGTGGTGTTGCACCGCCACCCGCATGTCAAACGCCTGATTCTGCCGGTGCTGGCGCTGTTGGTGGTCACCGCCTGCGCCGCGTTCGCCGCTGGGTTCGTCAACACGCGGGCCTGGGATCCGACTGCCAAGAACGTCGTCTTCGGGGTGATCTGGGCGATCTGGCTGGTGGTATTCGGCTGGCTGACACTCTGGCCGTTCCTGAGTTGGCTGACCACGCATTTTGTGGTCACCGACCGACGCGTGATGTATCGCCACGGGTTGCTGACCCGCAGCGGAATCGACATCGGCTTGGCGCGGATCAACAGTGTGGAGTTCGTGCATGGGTTCATCGACCGGATCTTGCGAACCGGGACGCTGATCATCGAGTCGGCGTCACAGGAACCCTTGGAGTTCTACGACATTCCGCGAGTGGAACAGGTCCACACGCTCCTCTATCACGAGGTTTTCGACAGACCGTCCGCCGGCGGTTGATGACGGGCCGGACGCCGGAACAGCGTCACCACGCCGGTGTCCGGGCCGCCCTCCAGAGCGTCTTCGATCGCCTCGGTGAGCGCGCCGGTCTCGATCGTCGCATCGAGTGCGGCGTCGGTGCTGCGGGCGAACTCGTCGGGAAAGACCCAGCGGCGGAACGCCCAGAACCGGAACGCCATCTGCAGCAGGTTGCCGATGATGTAGGCCGAGACGAAGTCCGAGAGGTTCTCGATGGTCAGTGACACCATGGGCGCCCGCAGCCCAAGCACGTAGCTGGAGAACCACAACGGCGCCATGGACAACACCACGCCGACGCCGCTGACCCCGAAGAACAGCAGCGCCTCGTGGTGACGCTCCCGGCCGCCCCGGTCCTTGAAGCTCCACTCCCGGTTGAGGATGTAGGAGGCGATCACCGCGACGATCCCCGAGATGACCTTGGCCGTGACGGGCTTGGGCGACAGGATCGTGAGCTTGAGCGTGTAGAACAGCGCGGAGTCGATCAGGAATGTGGTCGCGCCGACGATGGCGAACTTGATCAGCTCATGATGGCGTTCGGCCAGCGGACGGATCACCCGCGGCAGGCGGGCGATCGTGGCGTCGGTAAAAGACACAAGTTGCCAGTGTACGGACTCGGCCCCATCCGCGCCTAACGACTGCATAACGACCTCGCTGGCCCCATGGCGCCGTACTTGCGATCGCCGCGGTGCCGACGTGACACGATATTGGCCGTGTCGAACCCCCCAACCCCTACGCCGCCCGCGGGCGGACGCAGCCCGCTGGTCACCATGGTGGGCGGCGGCCAGCTGGCGCGGATGACTCATCAGGCCGCGATCGCGCTAGGACAGCGGCTGCGAGTGCTGGCCGCGGCGGCTGACGAGCCGGCCGCCCAGGTCACCCCGGACGTGGTGATCGGATCGCACACCGACCTCGATGACCTGCGCCGGGCGGCCGCCGGCGCCACCGTGCTCACCTTCGACCACGAGCACGTCCCGGGTGAGCTGCTGGACCAGCTGATCGCCGAGGGCGTCAACGTCGCCCCTCCGCCGGCGGCGTTGCTGCACGCCCAGGACAAGTTGGTGATGCGCCGCAAGCTGGCGGAGCTGGGAGCGCCGGTGCCGCGGTTCGCCGCGATCGAGACGCTTGAGGACCTCGATGACTTCGCCGCGCTGACCGGCGGCCCGATGGTGGTGAAGGCGGCCCGCGGCGGTTACGACGGGCGTGGGGTGTCGATCGTCGATGACGTGGCCCAGGCAAGGGCGGCCGTCACCGACTATCTGGCCGCAGGCGTACCGGTACTGGCCGAAGAACGGGTCGCGATGCGCCGCGAACTCTCGGCGCTGGTGGCCCGGTCACCGTTCGGCCAGGGCGCGGCCTGGCCGGTGGTCGAGACCGTGCAGGAGAGGGGAATCTGCGTGACGGTGATCGCGCCCGCACCGGACCTGTCGGACGAATCCGCCTCTGCTGCACAACAATTGGCACTGCGGTTGGCCGATGAGCTGGGCGTGGTCGGGGTGCTGGCGGTCGAGCTTTTCGAAACCACGGACGGGCGGGTGCTGGTCAACGAGCTGGCAATGCGACCGCACAACTCGGGGCACTGGACCATGGACGGTGCGGCCACCAGCCAGTTCGAACAGCATCTACGTGCGGTGCTGGACTATCCGCTCGGCGCCACCACACCGGTGGCGGCGGTGACCGTGATGGCCAATGTCCTAGGAGCCCCGCAAACGCCGACGATGACGATGGACGAGCGGCTGCACCACCTGTTCGCGCGCTACCCAGATGCCCGAGTCCACCTCTACGGCAAGGACGAACGACCCGGCCGCAAGATCGGCCACATCAACCTCCTGGGTGAGGACACCAAGGACTTGGCGAACCTGCGCGAGCGGGCTGAAAGCGCGGCACACTGGTTGTCGCACGGGGAATGGAGCGATGGATGGGATCCGCATGAGTGAGCACAAGCCCGGGCCCCGGGTCGGCGTGATCATGGGCAGTGACAGCGACTGGTCGGTGATGGAAGAAGCGGCCCTGGCGCTGGCTGAGTTCGAGATCCCGTTCGAGGTCGGGGTGGTCTCGGCGCACCGCACCCCGCAGCGGATGTTCGACTACGCCCGCGACGCCGCCGGCCGCGGTATCGAGGTGATCATCGCCGGGGCGGGCGGTGCCGCGCACCTGCCCGGGATGGTGGCTTCGGCCACACCGCTGCCGGTGATCGGGGTGCCGGTGCCGCTGGCCCGCCTGGACGGCATGGATTCTTTGCTGTCAATCGTGCAGATGCCAGCCGGCGTGCCTGTGGCCACCGTTTCTATCGGCGGCGCACGCAACGCAGGTTTGCTCGCAGTGCGTATTCTGGGCTCATCCGACGCCGCGCTGCGGGCCCGCATGGAAGCATTTCAAGACCAGCTGGCCCAGAGCGTGCTTGCGAAGGACGCGATGCTTCAAGGTAAAGTTACCGGCGAGTAGCTTAGGAGGCTGTGATGGCTGGGTGGGCCGGGAATCCCTCGTTTGATCTGTTCAAGTTGCCCGAGGAGCATGATGAGTTGCGGGCGGCGATTCGGGCGTTGGCGGAGAAGGAGATCGCTCCGTACGCCAAGGATGTTGATGAGCAGGCCCGGTTCCCCGAAGAGGCGTTGGCGGCGTTGAACGCATCGGGTTTCAACGCGGTGCATGTCCCGGAGGAGTACGGCGGTCAGGGTGCTGATTCGGTGGCGGCGTGCATTGTGATCGAAGAGGTCGCGCGGGTGTGTGCGTCGTCGTCGTTGATTCCGGCGGTGAACAAGCTGGGCACGATGGGTTTGATCTTGTCGGGTTCGGAGGAGCTCAAACAACAGGTGCTGCCGGGGCTGGCTGCCGGTGAGGTGATGGCTTCGTATGCGTTGAGTGAGCGTGAGGCCGGCAGTGACGCTGCGGCGATGCGGACTCGGGCCAAGGCTGATGGGGATGACTGGATCCTCAATGGCTCCAAGTGCTGGATCACCAATGGTGGTAAGTCGAGTTGGTACACGGTGATGGCGGTGACGGATCCGGATCTGGATGCCAACGGCATTTCGGCGTTCATGGTCCACATCGACGATGAGGGTTTTTCGATCGGGCCCAAGGAGCACAAGCTCGGTATCAAGGGTTCGCCGACTACGGAGTTGTATTTCGAGAACTGCCGTATTCCGGGGGATCGGATCATCGGTGAGCCCGGGACGGGGTTCAAGACGGCGTTGCGGACGTTGGATCACACGCGTCCGACGATTGGTGCGCAGGCGGTCGGTATTGCCCAGGGTGCGTTGGATGCGGCGATCGAGTACACCAAGGATCGCAAGCAGTTCGGTAAGAACATCAGCACGTTTCAGGGTGTGCAGTTCATGTTGGCCGATATGGCGATGAAGCTCGAGGCGGCTCGCTTGATGGTGTATTCGGCGGCGGCGCGGGCCGAGCGTGGTGAGACCGGGTTGGGTTTCATCTCGGCGGCCAGTAAGTGTTTTGCCTCGGATGTGGCCATGGAGGTCACTACCGATGCGGTGCAGTTGTTCGGTGGGGCGGGCTACACCACGGACTTCCCGGTGGAGCGGATGATGCGTGACGCCAAGATCACCCAGATCTATGAGGGCACCAACCAGATCCAGCGCGTCGTCATGAGCCGACACCTCCTGCGCTGACCCCAGGCGATGACAAACCGGATCGACATCGTTCGCGCAGCGCGGCATGCGTTCGTCGACACAGTCGACGGGCTCACGGACGCTGAATTCGATCACGGCACCACCCTGTGTACCCAATGGACGCCGCGCGACGTGCTGGCCCATCTGATCGGTACCTCCGAGATCGGCAGATACCTGCGTGCACCGTGGCGGTTGCACAAGATCAACGCCGAGGTCGTCATGGAAGGACGTGGTCGCGACCGAGCCGAGTTGATCGCCGACGCCCGGCGCTGGGCGCAGGTACCCGATCGCGCGGTGGCCGGGCTACTGCTGGGCGACTTGGCGATGCATCACCAGGATGTGTTGCGCGGACTAGGGCGTAGCCGCGAGATCCCGCCGGTTGAAGAGGCCGCGATCCTGTCCGAGGGGGTGAGCCTGACCGTGCAGAAGCTGCAGCCGACCCTGCTTCGGTATCGGGTCGAACCCACCAACGGGATCGGCCGGCCCCGCGGCCGCGGCACCGTTGTCCGCGGCACCGCAGAAGCGCTGGGCCTGTGGCTCGGCGGCCGCAACATATCCGATGTCGAGATCGGCTGAAGCCGTTCGCGCGCATCGGTGAACGCACGAATGCGACAGCCCTAAGATTGGCAATCGGCGCTGTCCGCCCCACCTAGGAGAGGCTTCATGCCAGGACTTCTTCCCGAGGTCGACCCCGACGGATTGCTGGAGTACTCCGTCGTCTACACCGACCGGGCCATCAACCACATGTCCGCGCGCTTCCAGGACGTCATGAACGACGTCTCGGCGATGCTGCGCGAGGTGTACCACGCCGACGCGGCGGTCGTCGTGCCCGGCAACGGAACGTGTGGCATGGAAGCGGTCGCACGCCAGTTCGCCAACGACGCTGATGTGCTCGTCGTCCGGAACGGGTTCTTCAGCTACCGGTGGAGTCAGATCCTTGCGACCGGCCGCATCACCGACCGAGTCACCGTGCTCAAAGCCCGTCCGACCGGCGACGGCGACCAGGCGCCCTTCGCTCCCGCGCCCATCGAGGAGGTCGAGGAGGCGATCGCGCGGATCCGGCCGGCGGTGGTGTGCGTTCCGCATGTGGAAACCGCCAGCGGAATCCTGCTACCCGACGACTACCTGACGCGGATCGGCACCGCGACGGCTACGGTCGGCGGCTTGTTCGTCCTGGACTGCATCGCCTCCGGCGTGGTCTGGGCGGACATGGCGACCCTCGGGGTGGACGTCCTAGTGACCGCGCCACAGAAGGACTGGAGCGCCGAGCCGGGCTGTGCCATGGTCGGCCTGTCCAACCGCGCCCTGGAGGTCATGGAGCGCACTCAGAGCACCAGCTTCGCGCTGGACCTGAAGAAGTGGCGCGAGATCATGGTGGCCTACGAAAACGGTGGCCACGCCTACCACGCGACCATGCCGACCGGCGTGATCAGCAGCCTTCGCGATGCCATGGCCGAGACCCGCGACCGTGGCTTCGACGCCGTGCGAGAGCAGCAGTTCGCGCTGGGACGCAAGGTGCGTGCGCTGCTGGCCGAACGCGGCTTCCCCAGCGTGGCCGCACCGGGCTTCGAAGCACCCGGCGTGGTGGTCAGCTACACCACCGACCCCGACATCCGCACCGGGCGAAAGTTTCTGGCCCAGGGGCTTCAGACCGCGGCGGGAGTGCCGCTGCAATGCGACGAGCCGGCGACGTTCAGCACCTTCCGGATTGGGCTGTTCGGCCTGGACAAGTTGGCCGATATCGAGGGAACAGTGGCGCGACTGAGCTCCGCGATCGACCGGATCGCCTTGGCCTGAGCCGATGTCAGAAGGTAACGCCGGCACGTCGAGCATCTACCTCGCCGCCGCCGAGGGCGGCTCCGGCAAGTCCGTGCTCGCGCTGGGTCTGCTGCACCTTCTGGCCGCCTCGTCCACTCGGGTCGGCGTCTTCCGGCCGGTCGTACGATCGCTGGACGAGCCCGATGGGCAACTCGAACTGCTGCTCGCCCATGCCACCGCCACCATCGACGACCACAGTGCCTGCCGTGGCGTGACCTACCAACAGGTCTTCGCCGACCGCGAGGCGGCGCTGGGCGAGATCGTCGCGCGGTTCCACGAAGTCGCCCGGCACTGCGACACCGTCCTGGTGGTCGGCAGCGACTACACCGACGTCGTCAACCCGAGCGAGTTGAGTTTCAACGCCCGCGTCGCGGTCAACCTGGGGGCGCCACTGGTGCTGGCGGTCAACGGTCACAACCGCGACGCGCAGGCCGTCGCGGAGATCACCGAGCGCTGCCTGACCGAAGTGGCCGCAGTACACGCCCATCCGGCTGCGGTGATCGCCAACCGTTGCGACCCGGACCGGCTGGCCGAAGTCACCCAGGCGATCTCGGTGCGTCTGGCCGACGCCGACGTTCCGGCGTTCGCGGTTCCGGAGGTAGCGCTGCTGTCGGCGCCGACCATGGCCGAACTCTGCACCGCGCTTCAGGGCACCGTCTACAGCGGCGACCCGGAGTTGCTGCGCCGCGAAGCCCTCAGCGTCATGGTCGGCGGAATGACAGCCGAGAACATTCTCGATCGACTGTCCGAGGGGCAGGTCGTGATCGTGCCGGCGGACCGCTCCGACGTACTGCTGGCCTTGGTGAATGCCCATGAGGCGCAGGGCTTCCCGTCGCTGGCGGGAATCATCCTCAATGGGGGCCTGCTGCCGCATCCGGCCATCGACAAATTGGTGAAGGGTCTGCGGCCCACGCTGCCGCTGATCGCCACGAGCCACCGCACCTACGACACCGCCGAAAAGGTGTCGCACACCGGCTCGCGGATCACCGTCGGTGCCTTACGCAAGATCGACACCGCGCTTGCCCTGGTCGCCGAGCACATCGACGGCGCCGAGCTGGCCGAGCGGATCCGGGTGCCGGCGTCGAGCGTGATCACCCCGCAGATGTTCGAGTACCGACTGCTGGAACGAGCCCGGGCCGACCGTCGCCACATCGTGCTACCGGAAGCGACCGACGACCGGATCCTGTTGGCAGCCGGGCGGCTACTGTCCCGCGGCATCGTCGACCTGACCCTGCTCGGGGTGGAAGGCGCGGTGCGTCAGCGCGGCGCCGAGCTGGGCGTGGACCTGGACGCCGCGCGGGTGATCGACCCCGAGACCAGCGACCTGCGGGACACCTTCGGCGCCGAATACGCCCGGCTGCGCGCGCACAAGGGCGTCACCGAGGACCGTGCCCGCGAGATCATGCGCGACATCTCCTATTTCGGCACCATGATGGTGCACCTGGGGAGCGCCGACGGAATGGTGTCGGGTGCGGTGCACACCACCGCGCACACCATCCGGCCGGCGTTCGAAATCATCCGCACCGCGCCCGGGGTGTCCACGGTGTCCAGTGTGTTCCTGATGTGCCTGTCCGACCGGGTGCTGGCCTACGGCGACTGCGCGGTGGTGCCCGACCCGACCGTCGAGCAACTCGCCGACATCGCCATCTCCTCGGCGGCCACCGCGGCCGCCTTCGGCATCGACCCCCGAGTCGCGCTGCTGTCCTACTCGACCGGTGAATCCGGCTCCGGCGCCGGCGTGGACAAGGTGCGCGCCGCAACGCAATTGGTGCACGAGCGTCGCCCCGATCTGCTCGCCGACGGTCCGATCCAATACGACGCCGCGGTCGACGCGGGAGTCGCAGCGGCCAAGATGCCGGACTCGCCGGTGGCGGGGCGGGCCACCGTGCTGGTGTTCCCCGACCTCAACACCGGCAACAACACCTATAAGGCGGTGCAGCGCAGTGCCGGTGCGATCGCGATCGGTCCGGTGCTGCAGGGACTGGCCAAGCCCGTCAACGACCTGTCCCGCGGTGCGCTGGTCGACGACATCGTCTACACCGTGGCCATCACTGCGATCCAGGCGCAGGGAGTGACCCCGTGACCAAAGCCGCGTCCGGTCTGGTGCTGGTGCTCAACTCCGGCTCGTCATCGATCAAATACCAACTGGTCGACCCGGTGGCCGGGACCGCGCTGCTGTCCGGACTGGTCGAGCAGATCGGCGAGGCCGACAGCCCGGTGGCCGACCACGCCGCCGGGCTGCGGCTGATCCACCAGCAGCTCGTCGACTCCGGCATTGACCTGGCCGCCGTCCGTGCCGTGGGACATCGGGTGGTGCACGGCGGCAACCTGTTCCACGCACCTACACTGATCACCGATGCGGTGGTGGCCGAGGTGGCACGGCTGGCCGAGCTCGCGCCGCTGCACAATCCGGCTAACGTGATCGGGATCGAAGTGGCCCGCACCGACTTTCCCGACGTCCCACACGTGGCGGTGTTCGACACCGGGTTCTTCCACTCCCTGCCGGCGGCCGCGGCCAGCTATGCCGTCGACCACGACGTCGCGACCCGATACGGCATCCGCCGCTACGGATTCCACGGCACCTCACACGAATACGTCTCTGGTGAGGTCGCCGCGGTGCTGGGCCGTGACCCCGGCGAGCTGAACATTATCGTGCTGCACCTGGGCAACGGTGCCTCGGCTTCGGCGGTGCAAGGCGGGGTGGCCGTCGAGACCTCGATGGGTCTGACCCCGCTGGAGGGCCTGGTGATGGGCACCCGCAGCGGTGATATCGACCCGGGCGTGCTGTTCCACCTCAACCGCACCGCTCAGATGGGGGTCGATGAGCTCGACGAGCTGCTGAACCGCCGCTCCGGGCTCAAAGGGCTGTCCGGGGTCAACGACTTTCGGGAGCTGCTGGAGCAGCGGGAAGCCGGCGGCGCGCTGGGTGAGGCCGCCGGGCTGGCCTACGACGTCTACATTCACCGGCTGCGCAAGTACGTCGGCGCCTACCTGGCCGTGCTGGGTCGCGTCGACGCCATCGCCTTTACGGCCGGGGTGGGGGAGAACGCGCCCAGCGTGCGCGAGGATTCGCTGGCCGGCCTGGACGGGCTGGGCATCGTCGTGGACCCCGAACGCAACCGCACGGGCAAGGGTGCCCGAGTCATCTCGGCCGACGGATCGCGCACCACTGTCTTGGTGGTTCCCACCAATGAAGAGTTGGCGATCGCACGGGCTGCCTGGCAGTTCGTGTGAGCGTCGCCCGCGATCTGAATCCGGTGACCCCGCTGTGGCGGGCCGCGCAGGTGTTTCGGCTGCTGAGTTGCCTGTACGCGCTGGGATTTCAACTTGCGATCAACGACGACCTGCGGCGGCCGGGGCTGGCCTGGGCACTGTTCGCGGTGCTGATCGGTTTCAGTGGCCTCTGCGCGGTCGGCTATCTGCGCGGCTTCGCCCGTCGCCCGGGATGGGTGATCGCCGAGATCGTTGTGGTGGTAGCCCTGATGCTCTCCACCGAGATGGTCGCGTCCCGGCAGTGGGAACTCGAGAACCAGACCTGGCCGACGACACTGTGGGCCAGCAACGCCACCATCTCGGCTGCCCTGCAGTTCGGTTCGACCGGCGGCATGGCGACCGCGACCGTGGTGACCGCAGCCAGCGCTTTCGTCAAGGGTTACGTCAGCCTGAACTTCGGCCGCAACGCCACCATGATCGTCGAGCTGGCGCTTGGCCTGGCGGTCGGCATGGCTGCGCAGACGGCGCGGCGGGCCCACGACGACCTGCAGCGGGCGACCCGACTGGCCGCCGCCACCGAGGAACGCGAGCGGCTGTCGCGGCACGTCCACGACGGTGTCATCCAGGTGTTGGCGCTGGTCACCCGAAAGGGGCGCGAAATCGGCGGAGCTGCAGCCGAGTTGGCTGCACTGGCCGGCGAGCAGGAACGCGCGCTGCGCCGGCTGGTGAGTTCCGCGGACTTCACCACGGACGTCGGCGCCACCGATCTTCGGGCACTGCTTAGCCGCCGCGCGGACGATCGGGTGTCGCTGAGCCTGCCCGGCACTCCGGTGCTGCTGGAACAGCGCACTGCCGCCGAGCTCGACGCCGCCGTCGGCAATGCCCTGGACAATGTGTGGGCACACGCCGGTGCGCACGCCCGAGCCTTTGTGCTCTGTGAAGACCTGGGTGAGACGGTGACCGTCAGCGTGCGCGATGACGGGGTGGGCATCGCCGCCGGGCGGCTGGAAGAGGCTGTGCGCCAAGGTCATGTCGGGGTGTCGAAGTCGATTGTCGGCCGGCTGACGGCACTGGGCGGCAGCGCCGTGTTGCACACCGAGGCGGGGGAGGGAACCGAATGGGAACTGTCCATCCGACGGTGATGGTGGTCGACGACCATCCGATCTGGCGGGACGCCGTCGCCCGCGACTTGGCCGATTCCGGCTTCAGTGTGGTCGCCACCGCCGAAGGGGTGAGCGCGGCGCGCCGCCGGGCCGCAGCGGTGAAACCCGACGTGGTGCTGATGGACATGCGATTGGCAGACGGCGACGGGGTGGCCGCGACCACCGCGGTGCTCGAGGTCTCCCCGGCATCGCGGGTGCTGGTGCTGTCGGCCTCCGACGAACGTGACGACGTGCTGCAGGCGGTCAAAGCGGGCGCGATCGGTTATCTGGTCAAAAGTGCTTCACGGGAAGAGTTGACCGATGCGGTGCACGCCACCGCAGCCGGTCGCGCAGTGTTCACTCCGGGACTGGCCGGGCTGGTGCTGGGCGAATACCGGCGCCTGGAGCGCAGCCCGGACGCCGGGCCCGCCACCCCCGCACTGACCGAGCGGGAGACCGAAGTACTGCGTCACGTGGCCAAGGGCCTGTCCGCCAAGCAGATTGCCGAACGGCTCGGTCTGAGCCATCGCACCGTGGAAAACCATGTCCAGGCGACATTCCGCAAGTTGCAGGTCGCCAACCGGGTGGAGCTGACCCGCTACGCCATCGAACACGGGCTGGACAGCTGACCGGCGAAATCGAGTAGTCCTACTCATCCGATTCGTGCCCGCTTGCGGCATCGTTGCTCGCGTGACCGAACCACATGCCGTACTGCACCGGCTTACTGCGGAATGCCACGCCTTGTCGTGGCAGCTCTACCGGGTCTCGACTGAACTCGCCGAACTGGACCGGGCGCTGCACACTCCGGCACCCCAGATCGTCCCAACTGTGCCGATGGCGCCGTCGGCTCTGCCGGTGCAGCCGGCGCCGCCGACCGCCATGGGACCGAAACCTGTTACCGCGGCCGGCGACTCGGGTTGGATCGGCAAAGTGCTGGCCGTCGCGGGAGTCGCGGTGACGCTGGTAGGCGTGGTGCTGCTGCTGGTGCTGGCTGCCCAAGCCGGCATCCTGCGCCCCCAGATCCGGGTGGCCGGTGGTTTCATGCTCTCGGCCGTGCTGGTCGGCGTGGCATGCCGACTGCACAACCGGCCGGGCGGACGCACCGGGGCCATTGCGTTGGCAGCCACCGGGATCGCCGCGGCCTACCTGGACATCATCGCGATCACCGCTTACTACCAGTGGGTGCCGGCAGCCGTCGGACTGGTGGTCGCGGCCTCGGCCGGCGGCGCCGGTCTGGCATTGGCGCGGCGCTGGAACTCCGAACACCTCGCGGTGCTGGTGCTGGTTCCGCTGATCGGTCTGGCCCCGATCCTCACCGGCGACGTCGACCTGCTGCTGATCGGATTCCTGCTGGCACTGTCGGCGACGGCGCTGCCGGTGCAGCTGGGCAAGGACTGGACAGCGATGTTCGCGGCCCGCATCGCGGCCGCCACGCTGCCCCTGCTGTTGGCGCTGGTCGCCGTCGGCGGCGATGTCTGGCTGGTCGGCGGGGCCTGCGCCGTGGGTGCCGTGCTGGCCGTCATCAGCGGGCTGGTGGTGCTGCCGACCACCACCAGGCCGGGTGCGATCGCGCTGCTGACCGCCGCCGGAACCCTCCCAGTGGTGGCGGCCGGAGCCGCGGTGGGCCCCGTGCCGGCCACCGTGTTGGCCGCGACACTGTCGGTCGTCATGCTCGCGATCGTCGGAGCCCATCGGGCATTGCAGCCGGTCGTCGTCCAGGTCTTCTCGGCACTGTCCGCGGTCGCCGCACTGGTTGCGGTGACCACGGCTCTGCGCGGCTCGGTGCTGGCACCGGTGCTACTGGCTATGGCTGTCGTCGTCGGGGTCGCCGGCCGGACTGGTGGCGTGGCCCGTTGGGTCGCAGCAGGATTCGGATTCGCAGGGGCGGTCGTCTACCTGCGCTACGCATCGCCGGACAACCTGATCAGCGCGGCGACGATGTCGAGCGCGGACACGGTGTCCACGCTGATCGCCAGCCTGCTGGTGATTGCGCTGGTGGTCGTGATGGCACGCGCATACGTCGCCGCTCCCAACACGAACCCCTCGAATACGCCGGTGCTGGCCGCGGGCGGCGGGGCGCTGATCGGTTACGCCGTCACCGCCTTCACCGTGACCGCGGGCGTCGCGATCGGCGGAACCGGAGGCGGGTTCTTGGCCGGCCACATGGCGGCCACCCTCTGCTGGATCGTGATGGCAGGGGTCCTGTTGCGCTACGCGCTGCGACTCGACGACCGCGGCGCCCGCACCTGGGCGATCACCGCCGGCCTGGCCCTCACGACCGCCGCCACCGCGAAGCTGTTCCTGTTCGATCTGGGCACGCTTGACGGCATGTTCCGGGTCGCGGCATTCATCGTCGCGGGGCTGCTACTGCTGGGGATGGGCACCGGCTACGCCCGCAGCCTGGCGCAGCAGGACGGGAGGTAACCGACGATGACCACCCTGCTGGGCTTCCCCAACCCCACCGAGCTGGCCGCGGCCACACCGGCCGGACGCGATCGCGCCCTGGACGTCATGCGCATTACCGCGCTGCTCGGCGTCGTCGTCGGCCACACCGTGATGGCCACCAGCGTCATCCGCGATCGTGTCCTGATTTGGGACAACCTCCTGACGGCCACACCCGCGCTGGCGTGGCTGACCTGGGCCTTCCAGGTCATGCCGCTGTTCTTCTTCGCCGGCGCCGCCGCTTGCCTGACCACCTGGCGCCCGGGCGGGCAGTGGGGCGGCTGGCTGATGAAACGCTGCATCCGTTTGTTCCGGCCCGTCTTCTACTACCTGGGGTTTTGGGCCGCCACCCTGGCGGTGCTGCGCCAGCTACTGCCCCAGCACGTCTACGAACCGGTCGCCGGCGTCAGCATTCAACTGCTGTGGTTCCTCGGCGCTTACGTGCTGGTGCTGGCCGCGATGCCGTTGCTGTACCGGATCGCCACCGCCGGAACGCTTTTCGCCGGTGTCGCCGCGGTCTACGCAGTGATCGGGGTGGTCGACACTCTACGACTGCAGCACCCGGCGCTGGCGCCGATCGGCTATCTCAACCTCGCCGTCTGGCTCATCCCAGCCATGTTCGGTGTTGCCTACCGGCGCGCCCTGGTGCCGCGGCATAAGGCGCTGGCGATCGCGGTGCTCATGGTGGCGATCGACGTCGCGCTGGTGCGGTTCGGGCCTTATCAACTGAGCATGGTCGGCACCGGTGACCACCAGTTGTCCAACACCAGCCCGCCGTCGCTGCTGCTGGCCGGACATGCGATCGCGATGAGCGCGCTGGCGATCTGCGCTGCGCCGGCGATCACCCGATGGGCGCAACGGCCCCGGGTCTGGTGGCTGACCGCGGTCGGGAACTCCGGGGCCATGACGCTGTACCTGTGGCATATCCCGGTGCTGCTGGGTGTGCACCTGGTCTTCGACCACCTGGGCTGGGCACGCTACCCGGGGCAGCCGCATTTCGTCGCCATCAGCGTCGCGCAGTTGATCATCGTGGCCGCCGGCGTAGCGCTGTTGTTCATGGTGCTGCGGCCGTTGGAGAACAATCCGCTGCCCGGTTGGGACGCTCCGGTTTCGGCGGCACCGGGCCGAGGCACCGCCGCAGGTCTGCTGCTCATGACGGCCGGAACGGCAACGCTGGTCGCGATCAAATGGGGTCTCAAAGACGACGGGCTGATCTGTGTCGCGGTCATGCTGGTCGCGCTGATCAGTGCACGGCTGCTGGTCTCGGGGGCCGGCGCGCCGTCATCGCACACCCCGTCGCGGTCCTGACTCGGCGGCGCGGGAGTCCCGGTCGCACCGCATCCGGCCGTACCAGGCCCGCTCGCGGCGGGTCGCGGTACAGTGTCGTCCTGTGAAATTCGGCCGATCGACCGTGCTGCCGGCCCTGCTGGCTGTTGGCGCACTGACGGTTTCGGCCTGTGGCGGCGGCTCCGATCAATTGGTGTCCGCCGAGGACCCGGCGGCAGGCGTGGACTGCGGGGGCAAGCAGGAACTGCATGCCGGCGGGTCGACCGCCCAGGCCAACGCGATCGAGCAGTTCGCCTACGCCTATTCCCGGGCCTGTCCCGGGAAGGCGCTGGTCTACAACGCCAACGGCTCCGCCACCGGAGTCGATGACTTCATCGCCAACGAGATCGACTTGGCCGGCTCCGAGGTGGCCATGGACGCCACCAAGTCGCAGCCGGAACGGGCCGCGGAGCGATGCGGCTCGCCGGCCTGGGACCTGCCGTTGGTGTTCGGTCCGATCGCCGTCACCTATCACATCAACGGGGTGAACAGCCTCAACCTGGACGGCCCCACCCTGGCGAAGATCTTCAACGGCAGCATCGGCAGCTGGGACAACCCCGCGATCAAGGCGCTCAACGCCGGCGTCGCGCTGCCCGCACTGCCCATCCATGTGGTGTACCGCAGCGACCGGTCACCGAGCACCGCCATGTTCCAGAAGTACCTCGACGTTGCCTCCGACGGAGCCTGGTACGCCGGCGGCGGCGACATGTTCAACGGCGGCATCGGTGAAGGCGCCACCGGCAATAACGGTGCCGCGGCGGTGCTGCAGGCCACCGACGGATCCATCACCTACAACGAATGGTCGTTCGCGGTCGGCAAACAGCTGCCCATGGCTCAGATCGTCACCGCGGCCGGCTCGGCACCGGTGGCGATTTCCGCCGAATCGGTCGGCAAGACGATCGCCGGGGCGAAATTCGTGTCCGACGCCAACCCCGACAACGACCTGGTGCTGGACACGGCGTCCCTCTACCGGCCGGCCGAACACGGCGCCTACCCGATCGTGTCGGCGACCTACCAGATGGTCTGCTCGAAATACCCCGACGCCGCCACCGGCACGGCCGTCAAGGCGTTCCTGCAGGCTGCGATCGGTCCAGGCCAGGACCGGCTCGACCAGTACGGCTTCATCCCACTGCCGGCGTCCTTCAAAACCAGGCTCCAGACGGCGGTCAACGCGATCTCGTGACCATTTGCGGCGTCGGCGCCGGTTAGTCTGGTAGCCAATCTTTCGCCGCAGTGCGCGGCACTGTGGTCGAAGGGAGCGTCGTCGGTGAACAATCCCGAGCCGGGTTTGCGGACCGGATCGCGATTCGGCCCCTATCAATTGGGGCGGTTGCTCGGCCACGGCGTCGTGGGTGAGGTCTACCGGGCCGAGGACACCCGCAACGACGAGACGGTGGCGCTCAAGCTGATCTCCGAGTCGCTCTCCGCCGACGAGGCGTTCCGCGGCCGACTGGAGGACGAGGCAGAAGCCGCCGGGCAGTTGACCGAGCCTCATGTGGTGCCGATCCGCGCCTATGGCGAGATCGACGAGGTGCTCTACCTCGAGACCGGCCTGATCGACGGCACCGACCTGGCCACCGCCTTGGCCGACGGAGGCCCACTGAGCCCGCCGCGGGCGGTGGCCATCGTGCGGCAGGTGGCCGCGGCCCTGGACGCAGCCCACAACGCCTATGTCGTCCACCGCGACGTCAAACCCGACAACATCCTGCTCACCGAGGACGACCTGGCCTATCTGATGGACTTCGGGGTGGCCGCGGCCATCGCCGAGCCGGGCGTGCGGGCCAAGCCGGCGGTCGGCACCCTGAGCTATATGGCGCCCGAGCGTCTGACCGGCGAGCAGGTCACGCACCTCGCCGACATCTACTCGCTGGCCGCGGTGTTGGCCGAGGCGCTCAGCGGGGTGTGCCCGTTCTCCGCCGACACCCTCGACGAGGCGATCGAAGAACGCCGCACCGCTGAGCCTCCACAACCGAGCAAGCTGCGCCCGGGGCGCGTTCCGGCGGCCATCGACGCGGTGCTGGCCCGCGGGCTGGCTCGCAAACCCGAGGAGCGCTACAGCAGCGCCGGGGAACTCGCCGCCGCGGCCTACCAGGCGCTGACCGAGCCCGAACGCCACCAGGTGTCCCGGATCCTGCGGCGTGGCGAGCCCGCACTGCACCTGCCAGGCGGCCTGGAACCCGAGCCCCGATCCGAGGGCCGAGGTGGCGGCGCAGCGTCGGCCGGCGTGAGCCGGGCCGGATGGGCGCCGACCGACATCGGATTCGGTACCGCCTTGGGCACCGGTCTGGGTGGGCCGCCCCCGGCGCCGTTCCCGATGTCACCCCTGCTGCGCAACGACCTGCAGACTCCGGCCACGGTCATCCCCACCCCGTCTCGACGGTGGCGGCTGCCCCGCAAGCCGGTGCTGGTGGCGGCCGCGGCGGTTGCCGCGGTCACCGTCGTCGCCGGCATCGGGCACGTGGTGTCGGAGCCCTCGTCGGCGACGCCGGTGGCGGCACCGCCGCAGGACGTGCTGCCGTTCACCGACCTGGACTTCCGGCTCTCACCGGGTGGGGTGGCGCTGGACGGCGACGGCAACGTCTACGTCAGCAGTGAGGGCATCCACGGCCGGGTGGTGCGCCTGGCCGCGGACTCGGCCGCCTCGACGGTGGTGCCCTTCAGCGACCAATACCAGCCGCGGGGCGTGGCGGTCGACGGCATCGGCAACGTGTACTTCTCCGATGTCAACAATCGGGTGGTCAAGCTCAGCGCGGACTCCGAGACTCACACGGTGCTTCCGTTCGCCGGCCTGGACGACCCCGACGGGGTGGCAGTGGACTCCGACGGCGGCAATGTCTATGTCGCCGATCGCGGCAACGACGTCGTGCTGCGCCTGGACACCGTCACCAACACCCAGACCACGGTGCCGTTCGTCGGCCTCAACAAGCCAGACGGGGTGGCAGTCGACTCCGCCGGCAATGTCTACGTCACCGACACCGCCAACAACCGGGTGCTCAAGCTGGTGGCCGCCTCAGGCGAACAGGTGGTGCTGCCCTTCGCGGGGATCGTCGCCCCGTGGGGCATCGCGGTGGACGAAGCCGGCGACGTCTACGTCACCGAGCACAACCGCAACAAGGTCGTGAAACTGGCTGCCGGTGCCGCGATCCCGGTGGTGCTGCCGTTCACCGGACTCAACGCCCCGTTGGACGTCGCCGTGGACAAACGCGGCAATGTCTACGTCGCCGACCGCGGCAACGACCGCGTCGTCAAGGTGGTCTCCAACAGCTGAGCGCCGCCTGAGGCGCCGGCGCTGTGACGGCTGCCTCACCGAAACGCCAGGTAACATTTTTTGCGTGGACAGTAGCGTCGTGGGCCCCGCAGCGGGCATCGCCGATCCGGTGATGGACGCCCCGGGCACGATCATCGGGCACCACGAGCACGACCACGACCACGCTGGGCATGCCCACGGCGTTCCCGTCGTTCGCGATGCGGGTTGGCACCGCGCAGCGACCTGGGCTCGCCGGCTTGCCTGGGTCAGCCTGGTCCTGGTGGGAATCGAAGGTGTGGTGGGCCTGTGGCAGGGCCTGGCCGCCGGTTCGATCGCGTTGACCGGCTGGGCGCTGGGTGCCATTCCCGAGGCGCTGGCCGGGGCCGTGGTGATCTGGCGATTCACCGGTGCCCGCACATTGTCCGAGACGGCGGAGCGGCGCGCTCAGATCGGCGTGGCGATCTCGTTCTGGATCAACGCCCCCTATATCGCCGCGGAATCGATACGCCACTTTGTCGGCGACCACCGCAGCGAAGGCAGCGCCATCGGCATCGCGGTCACCGCCGCGGCCGTGCTGGTGATGCCGATGCTGGGCCGGGCCCAGCGACGGCTCGGCACGCGGCTCGGCTCGGCGGCGACCGTCGGTGAGGGAGTGCAGAACTATCTGTGTGCGATCCAGGCCGCCGCGGTGCTGGTCGGTCTTACTCTCACCACCGGGTGGTCCGGCGGCTGGTGGCTCGACCCGCTGATAGGTCTGGGAGTGGCCGCCGTTTCGGTGTGGCAGGGCTTCCGCTCCTGGCGCGGCGAGGGCTGTGGCTGTTAACGGCTGCTAAGGGGCTGTTGCGCCTACCGACGCTAAGTCCCGACTGCCCTGGAGCTGGTGGTGGTGCTCGACAGGAACAGTCGGGACGTCGACAGATTACGGCACGGACGGCACGGACGCCATCGGCGTCGCCGCCTCGACGCCCAGCCGGTAGCGAATCAACCGCGAGCTGTTGGCGACGACGGCCACCGACGACGCGTTGTGCAGGATCGCGGCGAGCACCGGTGACAGTGCTCCGCCGGCGCCGATCAACAGGCCGGCGGCGTTGACCGCGATCGACATGCCGTAGTTCTGCCGAATCACCTCAACGGCACGTCCGCCCAGGTCTCGCACGTCGAGCAGCCGGCGCAGGTCGTCGTTGGCCAGCGCGACATCGGCGGTCTCCACGGCGACGTCGGTACCGGCCAGACCCATGGCGATCCCGATGTTCGCGGCGGCCAATGCCGGCGCGTCGTTGACGCCGTCACCGACCATGCCCACCACGTAGCCCTCGTCCTGCAGTCCGCGGACCACCTGCAGCTTGTCCTCCGGCAGCACCTCGGCCCGCCATTCGTCGATGCCGAGTTCGGCCGCCACCGCTGCCGCGGTCTCGGGGTGATCGCCGGTGAGCATGACGATGCGGCGAACACCCTTGGCGCGCAACGCCTCAAGCACCTCGCGCGACTCTGGGCGTACCTCGTCACGCAGACTGATCAACCCGACCAAGGTGCCGTCGACTGCTAGCAGCAGCGGGGTCTCGGCCTGTGCGCGCAGCTTGTTGACCCAGTCCGCCGCCTTCTTGGAGATGCGGACCTTCTCCGAGCGCAACAGGTTCGGGCTACCCAACAGCAGGGTGCGGCCGTCGGCCCAGGTGCGGATGCCCAACCCCACCAGGACCTCGCACTCCTCGTGCGGCGGGATACTGATGTGGCGTTCTTCGGTGGACCGAATCACCGCTTCGGCCAGCGGGTGACGCGAATGCAGCTCCGAGCTGGCGGCATAGGCGAGCACCTGTTCGGGCTGCCAATCCTTGTGGATGGCAACGATATTGGTCACCACCGGACGGCCCACCGTCAGTGTGCCGGTCTTGTCGAACACGATCGCGTCCACCCGGCCGGCCTGCTCCAGATGCGAGCCGCCCTTGATCAGGATGCCGCGCCGGGCGCCGTTGCCGATCGCGGCGCTGATCGCGGTGGGCGTGGCCAGCCCCACCGCGCACGGGCAGGCGATCAGCAGCATCGTCATCGCGCGGCGGACATCGCCGGTGAGCACCAAGGTGATCGCCGACAGGATGAACGAGGCTGGTACGAAGCGCCGCGAGAAGTTCTCGCCGACGGTCTGGATCGGCGCGCGGTCGTGCTGCGCCTCTTCGACGCGGCTGATGATGCGCCCGATCACGGTCTGGTTGCCCACCGCGGTGGCCCGGACCACCACTCGGCCGCGCACCACCACCGAACCGGCATGCACTCGGGCGCCGGCGATCACACTGACCGGCAGGGTCTCGCCGGTGATGGCCGATTGGTCCACGATGGCTTCGCCGTCGATGACCTCGCCGTCGACCGGGATCGCCACGTGGTCGTGGATGACCACCTCGTCGCCGATCTGCACCGTGTCGATGGGCACCTGAACCTCGGTACCGTCGGGCAGCCGGACCCACGCGGTGTCCTGGTTGCCGCGCAGCAGATCCGAGATGGCACGGCGGGTGCGGCGCAGCGTCAGATCCTGCAGGTATTCACCGATATTGAGCAGCCACAGCACGGTCAATGCGACCACGTTCTCCCGAAGCACCAGGCTCGCCACGGTCGCGGCGGTCACCAGTGCGTCGGTGCCGGCCTTGCCGGACCGGATCGAGCGCAGCGCGCCCCGCAGGAAGGGGTAACCCATGAAGACCGTGGCGCTGGTCGCGACGAGCTGCCCGCTGGGTCCCAGCAGTGGCGGCCGGGCGAAGACGTAGCGGCGCATGCCCAGCAGTGCCAGCGCCGCGCCGCCGATCACCATGCGCAGCACGTCGGTGTTGCTGACGTCGGCCGAGCGCGGTGTGCGGGCGGGGATCAGCTCGGCGGCGACGGTGGCTGCAGACGCGATCGCCGCGAGGATCTCCGCGGTGTCACTGCGTTTGGGGGAGTACCAGACCACGACCGAACCGGTCCGCGGATAGGCGTGCACGGTGCGCACCCCGTTGACGCGGCCGGCGGCCTCTTCGGCGGCCACCGCACGCCGTGAATCGCCGCGGACCCAGGAGACCTGCACCCGCATCCGGCCGGCGGCATCGGAGATGACCGTCAGCTCGTCGTTGGCCGCCGGCACGGTCGCTATGGCGCCGCTGCTGTTCATCGCTGCGCTTCCCATCGTCGGCGCCGGGCGGTCAGTGGTCGTGGTCGTGCTCGACGGCTGCTGCCGGCGGGGTGGCCTCCTCGCCGATGCGCTCGCGAGCCTCGGCAACCACATCGGCCACCTTCAGTCGTGCCGATTCGGCGACCTCTTCGGCTCGCCGGGTTCCGCGCAGGCTCCACTCGGTGGCCGTCACCGCTGCCTCGTGCAGCGGGGCTTTCGCCAGGGCCCGGCGGGCCACCTCGTAGGCGCTCACGCCGACCAGTCCGGTGAACACCGTCGACGCCGCTTTGACCAGCAATCCCTGCACTGCCATGAGTCATCTCCTCTTTCGTACGGCGGGTTCTTGCGGGCTAGCGTATCAGCATATAAGCATTTATGCATGTATCGCCGTATGGCGATTTCGGCGCGGTTGCGCCCGCTGAGCGGGAACAATCGCGCCGAAATCGCGTCAATCCAGGTTTCGGGTGACCTTCTCGCTGGCCCGGCGGCGCTCCTGCAGGTCGGGATCGGGGTTGGCGACCTGCACCAGTGAGGCTCCCACGGCGAACAGCGTCAGCATGTTCTCGATCAGCGCGGTCGGGTTGTCCCAGTCCTTGGTCGACCACACCCGGTCCGACGGGGTCAAACCCAGCGCTGCCGCGCACTTTTGGCACGCCGCCAGCACGTCGTCGGCCGACGATCCGGCCAGGGCTGGGCCGGGGGCACGTTCGGCGACGATCTGGTCGCCATGCACCCGCACCGCGGTCGCATAGTCGGTGACGCCTACCGGCAGGTCGGGGGCCGGCCGGCCGAACGGGTCCAGCGACAGCACCACCACCTCGCCGCCGGTGGCTGCCACCGCCGCGTCGGCCTCATCGAGCCGCTCGGCGGTGCACAGCGCGATGTCGGCGTCCTGCGCTGTGTCATCGAGCAGTACTTCGGCCCCGATCCACCAGGCGCCGAACAGCACCGCCGCCGTCTGCCAGTGCGCGGGCAACAGCACCGCGATACGACTGCCTGCTGCGGCACCCAGCTCGTCGCGCAGCAGGTTGCCGGTCTTGGCGGCCCAATTCGCCAGCGTCGCCGCGGACAGTTCGATGCGTTCGGCGGAATCGTCGTCGTAGAAGGTGATCCGTGGCCCCACCGGGTCGGCGCGCATGATCGGATCGAGGATCGCCGCGCTGAGGTTGATCACCGCAGCGACGTTAGTTCACGCACTGCGGGTCGTTGGAACCCGCGGTCAGAATCGGTGACGCAACGGGGATTTGGGGTGCCTCGTCGTCGTAGCTGGAGATGCCGGCCGCCTGTACACCGCTGCCGCCGGAGCCCATGCCCGATCCCGGCCCGGTGTAGTCGTTGGCCAGCACGACGCGCACCGAGCCGGTCGGGACCGACTCGTTGGACACCACCGGCAACCCGCCCAGGTCCCTGGCCACCGCCAGTGCGCCGGGGTCGTCGGCCGAGGCGGCCTGCACCTGGCTGGTGGGCACGTGCCCGGACTCGTTGTTGCCGACTGACCCGGTGCCGAATCCCTTGGCGTTGAGCACCCCGGAGACCGCGGCGGCCAGGCCGTTGATGTCGGTGTCGTTGAGCACGCTGGCGGTGGTCTGTTCCGGGTTGTAGGCCAGCAGCTCGGTCTTGCCCTCGTCCTGATCGTGCAGCAGTCCGGCGACCCAGTCGGCTACCTGGCCGGGGTCGACGCGCACCACGCTCTGCATGCCGTCGTCGCTCCAGCCCGACTCCTCGAGCACCGGGATGGTGGCGAACGCCACTTTGCCCGCGGCCAGGTCTTGGGCCTTGGTGACAAAGTCGATCACGTCCCAGCCCGCCGACAGCACCACCGACCGCTGTACCGCGGCCTGCAGCCGCGACAGGGTGCCGGGGCTGGACAGGGTCTTGCCGGAGATGACCTGGTGCGCCAGCGAGGCCATCACCGTCTGCTGGCGCCGGACCCGGTCCAGGTCGCCGTGCGGGAGTTCGTGGCGCTGCCGCACGAAGCTCAGCGCCTGGGCACCGCCGAGTCGCTGCCAGCCGGCCGGGAAGTCCGCGCCGGAGAGCTCTTCGTACACCGGCTCCTTGAGGCAGACGTCCACGCCGCCGAGGGCGTCGGTGATCAGCGCGAACCCGAGCAGTCCGATCTCGGCGTAGTGGTCGACGGTGACGCCGGTCAGATCGGCCACCGTCTTGATCAGGGCCTCGCGGCCCGCCTCGGTACCGCGCGCCTGCGCCTGGATCGGGTCCATCCCGGATGCGACGAGCGCGTCGGCGGTCTCTAGCCGGGTGGCCCCGTACACGCCGTTGATCTTGGTCTTGTCCAGGCCGGGTGCCGCCACGTAGGAGTCGCGGGGGATCGAGATCGCGGTGGCCGACTTTCCGTTGTTGGGAATCCGGACCAGGATGATCGTGTCGGTGTTGGTGGCTTCGTCGTCGCCGACGCGCAGTGCGGTCAGCTCTTCCGGCGTCAGCGGATTGCCGTGAGCGTCGGTGCGGCTGTCCATTCCGACCAGCAGGATGTCGACCGCGCCGTCGGACCCGCCGTTGCCCAGCGCCAGCGAGGAGACGTGGAAGATCCCGTCCTCGAACGACCGGACCTGGCTCCAGGCCACTCCGGTGCCCAAGACGACGGCGACGGCTGCCACCGTGGCAATCACACGAATCACACGTTGCGCAGGCATCACTTCAGATTACTTGCGTAACTGCTGTATCGGCGGTAGCCGAGTACGGCGTGGCAGCCCGGCGGTTCAGCGAGTCTCGACGGAGGAGAGGGGAAGCTGGGGCCGCCGCGTGGGGTCGGCGGTTCAGCGAGCGTCGACGGAGGAGAGGGGAAGCTGGGACCGCCGGCGTGGGGTCGGCGGTTCAGCGAGCGTCGACGGAGGAGAGGGGAAGCTGGGACCGCCGCATAAGCTCGACGCTCATGCGGATTGTGATCACCGGCGCCGGCGGCCAAGTCGGCACTTTTCTGGCCTCCCGCGCCGCCGAGACAGGCCATCACGTGCTGGCCCTGACCTCGGCGCAGTGCGATATCACCGATGCCGCCGCGGTGGACGCCGTGGACTTGCGGGCCGGGGACGTGCTGATCAACTGTGCGGCCTACACCCAGGTCGACGCCGCCGAGAACGACGCCGAGCGTGCCCACGCCGTCAACGCCGCCGGGCCGGGCCACCTGGCGGCCGCCTGCGCGCGGGCCGGGGCCCGGCTGATCCACATCTCCACCGACTACGTCTTCGATGGCGACTTCGGCG
Source organism: Mycolicibacter virginiensis (assembly GCF_022374935.2). NCBI lineage: Bacteria > Bacillati > Actinomycetota > Actinomycetes > Mycobacteriales > Mycobacteriaceae > Mycobacterium > Mycobacterium virginiense. The sequence continues at coordinate 3,526,094 of NZ_CP092430.2, read as the reverse complement.
GCGCCCCGCCGCGCCCGTACGAAGTGGGCGATGCCACCCGGCCGCTGTCCGTCTACGGCGCTACCAAACTTGCCGGTGAGAACGCGGTGCTGGCGGCCTCTCCGGATGCTCTGGTGGTGCGCACCGCGTGGGTCTACACCGGCGCCGCCGGCGGCTCCGACTTCGCCGCGGTGATGCGCGAAAAGGCCGCGGGCGACGGGGACGTGCAGGTGGTCGATGACCAGATCGGGTCCCCGACTTATGTCGGCGATCTCGTCGATGCGCTGCTGGTCCTGGCCGATGCCCGGCCCAGCGCTCGGGTGTTGCATGCCGCCAATGCCGGGGCCGCCAGCCGGTACGAACAGGCCCGGGCGGTGTTCGCCGCGGTCGGGGCCGACCCGGACCGGGTACGGCCGGTCAGCAGTGCCGCGCACCCGCGCCCGGCGGCCCGGCCCGCCTACTCCGCGTTGTCGGGCGCCGAGTCGGCGCGGGCCGGCCTGGCACCGCTGCGCCGGTGGAGCGATGCACTGTCCGCCGCCTTGGCCAGATAACCTCTACGCCGTGAGTGAGGCCCTACCGGTGGTGACGGTGACCTATTCGCCGGGTTGGCATCTGGACCGATTCCTGGCATCGCTGTCGCTGGCGACCGACCGCCCGGTGCGGGTGGTGATGGCCGACAACGGATCCACCGACGGTGCACCGGAGGAAGCCGCGGAGCGCTACCCCAACGTGCAGCTGCTGCATACCGGGTCCAACCTGGGCTACGGCGGAGCGGTCAACGCCGGGGTGGCCCTGCTGGACTCCGAGGGCGGCGAACGCAGCGAATTTCTCATCGTGGCCAACCCCGACGTGCAGTGGGGTCCGGGCAGCATCGAAGCCCTACTGGACGCGGCCGCCCGGTGGCCGCAGGCGGCGACGCTGGGTCCGCTGATCCGGGAACCGGACGGCTCGGTGTACCCCTCGGCCCGCCATCTGCCCAGCCTGATCCGCGGCGGCATGCACGCCGTGGTCGGTCCGGTGTGGCCCAACAATCCCTGGACCCGTGCTTATCGGCAGGAACGGCTGGAGCCCAGCGAGCGCTCGGTCGGGTGGCTCTCGGGTGCCTGCCTGCTGGTGCGCCGGGCCGCGTTCGACGCGATCGGCGGCTTCGACGAGCGCTACTTCCTCTATATGGAGGACGTCGACCTGGGGGACCGGTTGGCCAAGGCCGGCTGGCTCAACGTCTACGTGCCCTCGGCCGAGGTGTTGCACCAGAAGGGCCACGCCACGGGCAAGGACCCCGCGCGCAACCTGGCCGCACATCACCGCAGCACCTATACCTACCTCGCCGACCGGCACACCGGCTGGTGGCGGGCCCCGCTGCGCTGGAGCATGCGGGGCGCGCTGGCGGTGCGCTCACACTTGGCGGTGCGCAACGCCCGCCGCACCTTGACGAAGGGACACCCGTGACACTGAGCCAAGTCGACGCGGTGGTCCTCGTCGGCGGCAAGGGGACCCGGCTGCGGCCGTTGACCCTGTCGGCGCCCAAGCCGATGCTGCCGACCGCGGGGTTGCCCTTCCTGACCCACCTGCTGTCGCGGATCGCCGCCGCCGGCATCGAGCACGTCATCCTCAGCACCTCATACAAGCCGGAGGTGTTCGCCGAGGAGTTCGGCGACGGCTCCGCGCTCGGCCTGCAGATCGACTACGTGACCGAGGAGGAGCCGCTGGGCACCGGCGGCGGAATCGCCAACGTCGCGCCCAAGCTGCGCCAAGACACCGCCATGGTGTTCAACGGTGACGTGCTGTCCGGGGCGGATCTGACCGAGCTGCACGACTACCACCGCGAGCAGGGGGCCGAGGCGACCCTGCACCTGGTCCGCGTCGGCGATCCGCGTGCCTTCGGCTGCGTGCCCACCACGGATGGGCGGGTCACCGCGTTCCTGGAGAAGACCGAGGACCCGCCGACCGACCAGATCAATGCCGGTTGCTACGTGCTGTCCCGCGACGTCATCGACCGCATCCCGCGCGGACGCCCGGTTTCGGTGGAACGCGAGGTGTTTCCCGCGCTGCTGGCCGACGCCGTGTTGGTCTGCGGCTACGTCGACACCAGCTACTGGCGCGACATGGGCACCCCGGAGGACTTCGTGCGCGGATCGGCGGACCTGGTGCGCGGCATCGCGCCGTCACCGGCGTTGGGCGGCCGGCGCGGCGAGGCGCTGGTGCACGACGGCGCCTCGGTGGCGCCGGGTGCGGTCCTGATCGGCGGAACCGTGGTGGGCCGCGGCGCCGAGATCGGCCCGGGCGCCCGCCTGGACGGCGCGGTGATCTTCGACGGCGTGAAAGTCGAGGCCGGCAGCGTGATCGAACGCTCGATCATCGGGTTCGGCGCCCGGATCGGGCCGCGGGCACTGATTCGCGACGGGGTGATCGGCGACGGCGCCGACATCGGGGCCCGCTGCGAGCTGCTGCGCGGGGCGCGGGTGTGGCCCGGGGTGTCGATCCCCGACTGCGGCATCCGCTACTCCAGCGACGTCTGAGCCGGCTCTCCGCTGACGCTGCGCTCAGGGCGCACCTTTCTCGAACTTTTCCGCCATACACGCAGAGCCAACGGTGGATAGTCATAACCATGTTCACGAGGGTCTTCGTCGCGTGCCTGGCCGCAGTCGCCATGGCGGCGCCGGCCGCTGCGGATCCGCTTGACCCGATTCCCGGTAACGGCGTCTATCAGGTCGGCACCGATATCGCACCGGGCCTGTATCACACCGGCGGGTCGGGTTCGGCCTTCGGCGTGTGGATCAACAACGTGCCGACGCAAGATTCGATGTGTTCGTGGTTCACCTACAGCACACCCGATGCGGCCAAGGACCATGTGGTCCAGACGAATACGTCTATCGGTCCGATGTACGCCAGCATTCCCGTCACGGTCAAGGCCTTCGAGTCGCAGAATTGCCAGCCCTGGACGCGAGTCACCGACTCCGAATGAGCCCGCGTGGCAGGGCTACCCGACGGCCCGCGCCACCAGATGCGCCAGCGCGTCGTCGGCGTCCGGCGGTAGCGCATCCACCGGCCACCAGCGCAGCGCGAGCGACTCGTCGCTGATTCCGATCTGCGCATCCGCGGGCGCATGCGCCACGAACTGCAGGTCCAGGTGCCGGGTCGGCACACCCAGCGAGCAGGTCACCGGATGCACGTGCACGGCCGCCAGCGCCGGATCCAGGCGCAGGCCGGTGATGCCGGATTCCTCGGTGGCCTCGCGCAGCGCGGCCGCGACGATGTCGGCGTCGGTGTCCTCGCAGTGCCCGCCGAGCTGCAGCCAGCGGCCCACCCGCGGGTGCAGCGTGAGCAGCGCGCGCTTACCGGTGTGGTCGAGCACCAGGGTGGATGCGGTGATGTGGCCGGGAACGCATTCGCGCCGGCATGCGTCGGGGCGGGCAGCGAGAAAAGCCAGCACCGCATGCCGCAGCGAGTCCTGCGCGGAATCGGGTGCGGCCCAAGCGCTCAGCGCCGCGACAGCGGAGTCGTGCAGACTCATCGCCGCACCAGCAGGTCACCGACGTCGGCCGGGGCGCGGGGCTCGGGCGGCTCGGTGGGGTAGCCGATGGCGATGGCGCCCAAGGGTTCCCAGTCGGGCGGGAGATCCAGTTCGGTGCGGACCAACTCGGGGGTGAAGATGGTCGAACCGATCCAGCAGCTGCCCACGCCACGTACCGCCAGCGCCACCAGCAGGCCCTGGACGGCGGCACCCACGGCGACCGTGAACATGGTGTGCTCGGCGGCGGTACGGACGGCGTCCGGGTAGTGGTGGGCGCCATCGGGCACCATGATCGGGATGACGACTTCGGGTGCGTCATACAGAATCTGGCCACGCGAGACCCTAGCCTCAATGGCTTCTGGGGTTTTACCGTCGCCGGTCAGATCGGATCGCCACTGCTGCGCCATGGCATCGAGGAGCCGAGTGCGCACACTCGGAGTCTGCAGCCATACGAACCGGACCGGGCGGGTGTGATGCGGCGCGGGGGCAGTCAGGGCCTCGGCCATGGCGTCGGTGATCAGTTGCGCCGGAACGGGTTCCCCGGCGAAGCTGCGCACAGAGCGGCGCAGCAGTTGAGCCTGCCCGCGCCCCACCTCGATGGCCTCGGCGGTGCCCAGCCAGAACAGGTCCTCGGAGCCGGAACGCACCAATGCGGCTGCGGTGGAACCGTTGTCGGGACTGGCGACACCACGTACCACCGCCACCGGGATATCGGTGAGCTTGCCTTTGACCAGGTCGGCAGCCGCGGCGAGTTCGTCAGCGACGGCGACTTCGGTGACCAACAATTCATTGCCATGCCGGTCGACGGATCCGGCGTAGCCATTGAGCACCGACAGGCCCGACGCGCCGATCGCGACGTCGATCTGGCCGTTGCGCCAGGCGCGGCCCATGGTGTCGGTGATCAGCACCGCCACGTGGACGCCCAGACGCTCGGCCAGGCTGGCGCGCAACGCGGCGGCGCTGCCGTCGGGATCGACAGGCAACAGCGCGAGCTCGTCGGACCCCACGTTGGAGCCGTCCACGCCGGCGGCGGCCTGCACCAGTCCGAGGCGATTCTCGGTGATCCAGGTGCGGCCCTTGCGGGCCAGTACGCGTACCGCCTCGGCCTCGACCAGTTGGCGGCGCAGCGCATCACGCGCCTCGGCGTCGTGCGGCGCCGGCACGATGCGGCCCTCGCACTTGGACACCACCTTGCTGGTGACGACCACGACGTCCCCGTCGGCCAGCCACGGTGCGGCTTGGGCCAGCGCGGCCGCGAGATCGTCGCCGGGCCGAAATTCGCCCAAGCCGGTCACCGGCAGGATCTCGACCTTGGCGGCGCTGCCGTGCTCGCCTTGCCCCTTTATGGTGACACCCCCGCTAGCTCCAGTCCGGTGCGGACCATTTCGGCGGTAGCCGCCGGATCGGTCATCAGCAGCGGGGCGGCGTGAACAGTCACGCCCGCGATGTCGGGACTGTCAGGGGACTCGCCCTCGTGCACCAGCCAGTAGTCCAAGATTCCGGTTCCGCTGCGGGCACCGTAGTGCTCGCCGACGGCCCGGGAGGTGGAATCCAGGCCGATCACGCTCAGGCAGACATCGGCCATGCCGCGCAACGGCTTTCCAGCGATGATCGGGGAGTAGCCGACGACCGGTGCCGCCGTGGAGCGCAGCGCTGCGCGGACACCGGGAACCGCCAGGATGGCACCGATGCTGACCACCGGATTGGAGGGGGCCAGCAGCACGATGTCGGCGCCGGTGATGGCGTCGACGACTTCGGGTGTGGCCGTGGCCTTCTCTGCGCCCACGAAGCCGAACCCGTGGGTGGGAACTTGGGCGCGGTAGCGCACCCACCACTCCTGGAAGTGGATCGCGCGCTGGGCGTCGTCGGCCGGATCGGTGATGACGACGTGGGTTTCGCAGCTGTCGTTGGTGACGGGCAGCAGTCGCGCTCCAGGCTGCCAGCGCTCGCACAGCGCCGAGGTCACCTCGGTCAGCGGATAACCGGCCCGCAGCGACTGGGTTCGGACCAGGTGGGTGGCCAGGTCGCGGTCGCCGAGGCCGAACCAGTCCGGCTGCATCCCGTAGCGAGCCAACTCCTCCATGGCATGCCAGGTTTCGTCGCGGTGTCCCCAGCCGCGCTCGGCATCCACGCCGCCGCCCAGGGTGTACATGCAGGTGTCCAGATCGGGGCAGATGCGTACCCCGTGCATCCAGGCATCGTCGCCGACGTTGACGACCGCGGTCAGCTCGTGCGCGTCGGCCCCGTGGCCAGCTGGGGATTCGGCGAATTGGCCCAGACCCAGTAGTTTCTGGACGCCGAGCAGGAACCGGGCGCCGCCGACCCCCCCGACGAGAACGGTGACCTTCACAGCGCACGACAGTACCTTTGGCGCCGCTGCGGCCGGTGTGGCGGACCGCCGTCGTCGCTGTATCGGGGGACGCGGTAAGACACGCCGAGGGGCGGGTGTGGGGTAGATGACACGGACTCGCCGGTCTCGGACACGTTGGAAATCGATCACGGGATGGTAAGGAATTTGGCCAATCAGCTTGACCGGGCTGATCAACCCGTGTCTAATCACACTAGTGTCATTTCCCGGTTGGCCAGCCGATTTCGGTGTCGCAGACCGAGATTCGATCACATGTTCGAATCGGGATGGTCAATATCTTCCGATTCGGCCGACATATCAGGATCGCGCTACAGGTGAGGAGGCGGAGCATGTCCTATGAGCACCTTTGGGGCGTGATGGGGGGAGCACCGCACGCCGGTGCCGAAATGGCTGAAATGGCTGGGCCGAGCGGGCTGGAGGCGATGCCCAGTCGCCCACATCTGAGTCTGGTTCCCGCACCCGAGGACTACGACGAGTTCGACCCGTTCGACCCCGCGACAGCCACCAATGAGCAGTGGCAGGACCGCGCCCTGTGCTCGCAGACCGACCCCGAGGCGTTCTTCCCGGAGAAGGGCGGCTCGACTCGGGAGGCCAAGAAGATCTGCCAGCGTTGCTCGGTTCGCAGCGAGTGCCTGGAGTACGCCTTGGCTCACGACGAGCGTTTCGGTATCTGGGGTGGGCTTTCCGAGCGTGAGCGCCGCCGCCTCAAGCGCGGCATCATCTGAGCTAGGGACTAGTCGTCGATCGTCGGGTCGATGACGGTGGGCTCGACATCTAAGTAGGTGGCGACTTGGGCCACCAGAATCTCGTGCAATAAATCGCCGAGCTCTGTGCTGTCGTTTGCGCGTTGCTCGATCGGCTTGCGGAACAGCAAGATTCGGGCGCGCGTCGGATTTCCCCGAACATCCACCCCGGCCGGGATCAACCGGGCCAGCGGAATTGGCCCGTCCGCGACCACTTCTGGGGGCCACTGCACGCTGTCGGGGTCTTTGGCGGCGATCCGTGGGATCTCATCGACGGCGACGTCCAGGGCCGTCAACCGTTGCTTCCAGCGTTGTTCGATGGGCTCGTAGGCCTCCAGCACGGCCATATCGAACCGTTCGGCGCGGGTGCGCCAGCCCGGCACGGTGGGCGGCAACAGCGGCCCGCGGGTTTCGCGGCCGCGCCAGCGGCGACGCGTGGCGATCACGCAGAAGATGGTAACGGTTGTGCATAGGGTGCCGGCGCCTTGCGCGTGTCCGGCGCTGCGGGGGCGAGCGGCCACGATAGCCTCACGGGCGTGAACGTTCCTCGTCGTTGCTGCCGGCCAGGGTGTCCGCACTATGCGGTGGCGACGCTGACGTTCGTCTACTCGGACTCCACCGCCGTGGTCGGCCCGCTGGCCACGGCCGCTGAGCCGCATTCCTGGGACCTGTGCTTCAACCATGCCGGCCGGATCACCGCCCCGCGCGGTTGGGAACTGGTCCGCCATCCCGGCCCGTGGGTTTCGCCTGAAGAGGACGACCTGATCGCGCTTGCCGAGGCGGTTCGTGAGCGCGAATCCGGGCGCGCGGCCCCGGCCAACGGGTGGTACCCACAGGCCAATCCGGTGGACGCCCCGACCCGCGGAGCGTCCACCGCCGGACCCGGTGGTGGTGTGCTGGCACCGCCCGGTCCGCCCGGCAAGACCAATGGTCGACGCCGTGGCCACCTGCGTGTGTTGCCAGACCCTTCGGACTGATCGCGGGTTCCGGGCTAGGCTTGAGCGTCAAGAGTCCACTGCGTCAGGAGCCCTGTCCATGTCTCGGCCCGCTGCGGCTGTCCACCGTGTGATCAAGGCGTACGACGTACGCGGCCTGGTCGGTTCGGAGATCGATGAAACCCTCGTCACCGAGGTCGGGTCCTCGTTTGCCCGGCTGATGGCCGAGGAAGGTGCCCGACAGGTGGTGATCGGCCACGACATGCGGGACAGTTCGCCACTGCTGTCTGCGGCGTTCGCCGAGGGTGTGGTTGCCCGCGGCCTGGACGTGGTCCGGATCGGGCTGGCGTCGACCGACCAGCTTTATTTCGCCTCCGGGGCGCTGGATTGCCCGGGTGCGATGTTCACCGCCAGCCACAACCCGGCCGCCTACAACGGCATCAAGCTCTGCCGCGCCGGTGCCAAGCCGGTGGGCGCCGATACCGGCCTGGGCCGAATCCGCGATGAGCTGATCGCCGGGGTCGACCCGGCCGGCGACGGCCAAGGATCGCGCGGCAGCATCACCGACCGCGACGTGCTGGCCGACTATGCGGCATTCCTGCACTCCCTGGTCGACATCTCCGGCCTGCGTCCGCTGCGCGTAGCCGTCGACGCCGGCAACGGCATGGCGGGCCACACCGCACCGGCGGTGTTCGGATCGGTCGGCGCGATCACACTGCTGCCGCTGTATTTCGAGCTGGACGGCAACTTCCCCAACCACGAGGCCAACCCGCTGGATCCGGCAAACCTGGTCGATCTGCAGGCCTTCGTGCGCGAGCAAGGCGCCGATATCGGCCTCGCCTTCGACGGCGACGCCGACCGATGCTTCGTGGTCGACGAGCGCGGTGAGCCGGTGTCGCCGTCGGCGGTGACCGGCTTGGTGGCCGCCCGCGAACTGGCCCGCGAGCCCGGTGCGACGGTGATCCACAACCTGATCACCTCGCATGCGGTGCCGGAACTGGTCGCCGAGCGCGGCGGCACACCGCTGCGGTCGCGGGTCGGGCACTCCTACATCAAGGCGCTGATGGCCGAGACCGGCGCCATCTTCGGCGGAGAGCACTCGGCGCACTACTACTTCCGGGATTTCTGGGGCGCTGACTCGGGCATGCTGGCCGCCCTGCACGTACTGGCCGCACTCGGTGAACAGCAGCGGCCGTTGTCGGAGCTGACTGCCGACTACCAGCGCTACGCGGCGTCCGGTGAGATCAACTTCACCGTTGCCGATGCGCAGGCCTGCGTGGATGCGGTGGTCGGGTCCTTCGGTGCCCAGGTGTCGTCGGTGGACCACCTCGACGGCGTGACCGTAGACCTGGGTTCGGGCAGCTGGTTCAACCTGCGCAGCTCCAACACCGAGCCGCTGCTGCGGCTCAACGTCGAGGCGCCCGACGCCGCCGCGGTGGACGCGGTGGTGGCCCAAGTGTCCGAAAAGATCGCCCAGCAAGGCCGAGCCGTCGGCGCCGCGGAGAAGTCGCGTCCGTGACCGCGTTCTCCGGCTCCTACTCCACCGTCGACCTCGATGACACCGAGGCCCTGCTGGCGGCTGACCGCGACGGCGCACTGTGGGCGGCATCGATGGCCGGCGCGCAGGTCCGCGCTACTGCCGCGACGGTCGATGAGGGTGCCTTGGATGCCGTGCGCAGTGAGAGCCGTGACTACCCGCCGCGGACGATCATCTGGTTGTCCACCCGCGGCACCGCGGCCACGGCCGGGAGCCTGCTTGCCGCCACCCGCGGCGATTCGGCACGGGCACCGCTGGTGCTGGCGGCCGAGGTCCCGTCCTGGATCGGATCGCTGGACGTCCTGATCGTCGCGGGCGACGACCCGGGTGACCCGGCGCTAGTCGCCGCGGCCGCGGCCGGGGTACGTCGTGGCGCGCGAGTCGTGGTGGTCGCACCCTACGAGGGGCCGCTGCGTGACGCCACCGCCGGCCGCGTCGCCGTGCTGGAACCGCGGATCGCTGTCTCGGCGGAGTTCGGCCTGCCGCGCTACCTGGCCGCCGGGCTGGCCATCCTGGACGCCCTGGAAGGCGCGGCCGCACCCACCGACTTGGGTGCGCTGGCCGACGAACTCGACGCCGAGGCGCTGCGCGACAGCGCCGCGCGTGAGCTGTTCACCAACCCGGCGAAGATGCTGGCCGACCGCATCGTCGGTCGTGACGTCGCGTTGGCCGGTGACTGCGCGGCGACCCTGGCGCTGGCGCGGCACGGCAGCGCGGCGATGCTGCGGATCGGTCGGACCACAGTGGCGGCGACTGGGCTGGCCGACGCGGTGAGCGTGCTGCGGGCGCAGTCCGCCGGTGGCCGCGATGTCGCCGACATCTTCCATGACGAGCAGATCGATGGCCCGGCCGCCGACCGGCTGCGGGTACTGGCCCTGACGCTGGCCGCCGAACGCACGGTGGTGGCGGCCCGTATCAACGGCCTACCCGATGTCGACCTGGTCGCAGCCGGGGACGTGCCGGTGGCACCGGGCGCCTCGGAGGAAACCGCGAGCCCGAACCCGCCGGAGGGGGCGCTGTCGCCGAGCGGCCCGGGCCGGGCCGAACAGCAGCTTGCGGTGCTGGCCGTGCGGTTGGAGATGGCGGCCGCCTACGTGAGACTTTTGCGGGGTTGACGGGAACAGTGGAACAACTACGCGGTGCGATACGGACCTACGCCTGGGGCTCGAGGACCGCTATCGCCGAGTTCACCGGTCGGCCCGTTCCGGCGGCGCATCCCGAGGCCGAGCTTTGGCTGGGGGCACACCCGGGGGACCCGGCCTGCCTGGAGACCGACACCGGCGAGGTGTCATTGCTCAACGTCCTGACCCACGACCCGGAGGGCCAGCTGGGTCCGGTGGCTCAGGCGCGCTTCGGTGACCGGCTGCCGTTTCTGGTCAAGGTGCTGGCCGCCGACGAACCCCTGTCGCTACAGGCCCACCCCAGTGCCATGCAGGCGATCGAGGGCTACGAGCGTGAGGAGCGGCTCGGGGTCCCGGTGTCCTCGCCGATCCGCAACTACCGCGACACCAGTCACAAGCCAGAACTGCTGGTGGCGCTGCAGCCGTTCGAGGCGCTGGCAGGCTTCCGGCCGGTGGCGCGCACCATCGATCTGCTGAGGGCGCTGGCGGTATCCGACCTGGACCCGTTCATCGACCTGCTCGGCGGCCAGTCCGGCAACGGTCAGTCCGACGTGCAGTCCGACGCCGACGGACTGCGGGCGCTGTTCACCACGTGGATCACCGCGCCCCAACCCGATCTGGATGTGTTGGTGCCCGCTGTGCTGGAAGGGGCCATCCAGTACCTCAGTTCTGAGGCCGGCGAATTCTCTGCCGAGGCCAAGACGGTGCTCGAGCTGGGGGAGCGATATCCCGGGGATGCGGGTGTCCTGGCTTCGCTGCTGCTCAACCGGATCAGCCTGGCACCGGGGGAGGCCATCTTCGTATCGGCCGGAAATCTGCACACCTACCTCCATGGCGTGGGTCTGGAGGTGATGGCCAACTCCGACAACGTGCTGCGTGGCGGGCTGACCCCCAAGCACGTCGACGTCCCCGAGTTGCTGCGAGTGCTGGATTTCACCCCGACCACCGAGCAGGCGCTGCGGCCGGCAACCTATACCGAGGGACTTGAGGTGGTCTACCAGACGCCTGCCGAGGAATTCGCGCTGTCGCGACTCACACTCGACGGCACCCATCTCGGCCACGAGGTGGACGCGCCGGCGCGCCATGACGGTCCGCAGATACTGCTGTGTACCGAGGGCTCAATCACCGTGCACGCCAAGTCCAAGACGCTGACGCTGCACCGAGGCGAGTCGGCCTGGGTGCCCTGCGACGACGGGCCGATCCGGCTGCTCGCCCAGAAGCCAGCCGCCCTGTTCCGGGCGACGATAGGGCTCTAGAGTGTCGTCCTCGGGTAGTACCAAGGCCATCGTCGCGGCCTTGGCGGCCAACGGCGGGATCGCGGTGGCGAAGTTCACCGGCTACGTGATCACCGGTAGCGCCGCCATGCTCGCCGAGGCCGTGCACTCGGTGGTCGACACCTCCAACCAGGCACTGCTGCTGTTCGGCCAGCGCGCCGCCGCCAAGGCGCCCGACGCGTTGCATCCCTTCGGGCACGGCCGCAGCCGCTACTTCTGGTCGTTCGTGGTGGCGCTGGTGCTGTTCAGCCTGGGCTCGATGTTCGCCCTGTACGAGGGCTACGAGAAGGTGCGCCATCCGGTCGAGCTGAGTTCGCCGCTGGTGGCGATCGCGATCCTGCTGGTGGCTATCGGCTTGGAGACCTACAGTTTTCGCACCGCAGTACGCGAATCGCGCCCGCTCAAGGGCGAGGGCAGCTGGTGGCGGTTCCTGCGCACCTCGCGCAATCCGGAGCTGCCGGTGGTCCTGCTCGAGGACACCGCGGCGCTGATCGGCTTGGCACTGGCACTGATCGGGGTCGGGCTGAGCGTGGTCACCGGAAACCCGGTGTGGGACGGCGTGGCAACCCTGGGCATCAGTGCGCTGCTGGGGGTGGTCGCCGTCTTCCTGATGGTGGAGATGCACAGCCTGCTGATCGGCGAGGGCGCCACCGCCGCCGAGGACAAGGCCATTCGTGCGGCGCTGGAGGGAACCGAGAACGTCACCCGCCTGATCCACATCCGCACCCAGTACCTGGGCCCGGACGAGATGCTGGTGGGGGCCAAGATCGCCGTGGTTCCGAGCCTCGACCTGGCCGGCGTCGCGGCCACCATCGATGCCGCCGAAGCCAATATTCGCGCGGCTGTGCCCACGGCGCTGGTGATCTATCTCGAGCCGGACCTGGACCGGACGCCTGTGCCACACTCGGTGGACCAGAAAGGTTGATCGCTTTGTCCCAACTTTCCTTTCCGCAGCTTGTCGCCGCCTGCCAGGCCGGCGGCGGCAGCACCCTGACCGTGTCCACCGAGCTGGCGCCGGCCGGGGGCCCGCACGCCGCGGTCAGCCCGGCTCCTCGCGCCGGGCGTTCAGCGTCGGCCGTCGAGACCCGGTTGATCGACGGGGAACCGACGGCGACGGTGCTCATCGATGACAATCAGAGCCAGGTCCAGCGCGTGGAAGCGGCGATCCTGCAGGGCATCCACGCTCAGCATCCGTTGCTGAGCCGGGTCCCGCGGATGGAGGTCTCCTACGAGGGCGGCCGGTTGGTCTACTCCGATCTCGAACTGCCGCAACGCATTTTCGACGGGCACTTTCTCACTGGCTCCATCGACGGCAAGCCCGCGATCGCGCACCCGGCCTACCGAGTGGCCCGCGAAAGCACACCGGACAACGCTCGCGCGCTGCTGGAGCTGAGCCCCGGCAGTCTGATCTTCGGTGCGATCGACGCCGCCCTGGGCACCGGCCAAAGCCGTTTCCGCGGCGTGCTGTCCGGTGAGATCATCGGCGTACTCGTCGACGGTGCATCGGCGGATCCCCGTGCGGTGTCCGACACCGGCGTGTGCTGCAGCCGGATTATTCGCACCCAGGTGCTCAGCTTCGCCGCGCTGCGGCAGCTGCGGTTCGACTGCGGTCCGGCCGGCGATGAGGCGGGCCGCGTCCTGCTGGCCGCCTACGCACTGGCCGGGTTGGCGCGTTCCAACGCCGAACTGAGCATCCGGGCCAACTGCGACCTGGTGGAAGCCGGCCCCACGATGCTCAAACTCGATGCCCGCGATGGGGAGTTCGTCGATTTGGCCGCGTTGTCGATCGCCGAGGCCGACGAGCTGCTGGAGCGGGCTCTGGTGGAGGCCTACCGGGAGGCCGACATCACCTGGCGTGGCCAGGTGCTGCATGTCACCGGTAACTCCGCGGCCTACACCGCCGCCCAGAACGGCGGAGCGCCGCAGGACACACCGGTCGTGCATGCGCCTCGGCGGTTTCGGTTGCCGCACTTCATCGAGAGTCGGCTGACCACGCCGAACTGACGCGGGCCGGCCCGGCTCCGAAGAACCCGGGTACCGACACAGGTGTCAGAGAGGCAAGCGCTCGGCTGAGACATCCCAGCCGAGCGCTTGCGCGTTGCTTCTTTTCTGTTGTCAGTGGTCGTGGTCGTGGTCGTGGTCGTGGTCGTGGTCGTGGTCGTGGTCGTGCGGGTGGCCGGTTCCCCCGGCGCCACCGGTGCCGCCGGTGATGCCGTCGGCTTCCGTGCCGGCCTGACCGGCCTGGCCCGCCGAACTGCCGGACGCCCCGCCGGCGCCGCCGGTACCGCCAGCGCCGCCAGGTACGAGGACGTCGTCGTTGTGGTGCAGGATGCCGTTGCCACCGCTGCCGCCAGCCCCGCCATCGCCGCCGGCTCCGTGAGAGTTGATGTTGTCGCCGCCGTGACCACCGGCGCCGCCCCTGCCGCCGGCCCCGTAGGCCGCGGTGTGGTCCGGCAGCGTGATGCTTCGGCCGTCTGAATCGCCGCCATTGCCGCCGACGCCGCCGCGACCACCGTCCCCGGTGTTGCTGGCGCCACCGGACCCACCAGCACCGCCATCACCACCGGAGTGGCTTCCGTCGCCTCCGTTCCCGCCGATGCCACCCGTGCCGCCGAGCCCGCTGTCGCCGGTCCCGCCGTTGCCGCCGACGCCGCCCTCGCCGCCGGTGATCCCGTTGCCGCCGGCGCCACCACCGCCGCCAGTGCCGCCGACACTGCCAGCGCCTCCGTTGCCGCCGGCGCCACCCGCAGCGCCGTTGGAGACGAAGTCGGCGTTGTCTACGGCACTATCGCCACCGGCACCACCATTGCCGCCGGCGCCGCCGACTCCGGCGTTACCACCGCTGCCCATGATCCATCCGCCGTTACCGCCGACTCCGCCGGAACCGCCGTTTCCGCCGGCGCCGCCGATTTGGGCCAGCTGGCCGTTGGCGCCCGCGCTGCCGTTCCCGCCGGCGCCGCCGGCACCACCCGCACCGCCATTGCCGAAGAGCAACGCACTGCCTCCCGCCCCGCCGGCGGCACCGATGCTGCCGCTGAGTCCATCGGCGAGCGTGCCGCTCCAGCCCGAACCACCCGCACCGCCCGCACCGCCGTCGCCGAGAAGCCAGCCACCAGCACCACCGGCGCCGCCGGCAGTGGCCTCGATCAGGGTGCTGCCGCCGTAGAAACCAGCCGCCAAGCCGGCGCCGCCGCTTCCGCCATTGCCGATCAGTCCGGCGTTGCCGCCCGCCCCGGCTGCGATGAGCTGATTGTCGATGTAGGTGGCGTCGGTACCACTGCCACCATTGCCGTAGAGGAACCCGCCGTCGCCGAGGTCGCCGATACCGGGCAGCCAGCCGAATAGTGAGGTGTTGCTACCGGTAAAGCCGTCGATCCCGTCTCCGACCAATAACCGACCGAAAACGGCCTCGTAGAGTCCGAAACCATTGATCAGATCGGTGATGAAGTCGCCCGGGTCTGCGTCGGCGGGGCCGGCCGTATCGAGTGATACAGCGCTGGCATCGATGAAATCGACCAGCCAGTCGATGTCGGCGTGCGCGCTCGGTGCGGCCGCCACCGGTCCCAGGCCGAACGCCACGAATGCGCTGACTGCGCTGCCGGCACCGAGAACACGACGGCGCTCTCGGATCCGCTGCCGCGCCTCGTCACGACTACTCATGTGTACTCCTTCATTTGCGTTGTATCCGAAGCCAAATCAGTCATCTTTTCGGCGGCGGTCGATGGGCTGCCGGTCTGTGACGACGTTGGCGGGTTCTCGTACGGGCGGCCGAAAGAAGCGTTCATTGACTGCGAGCGGCATGTGCTGGGCGCGGGGGCGCCAGATCAGGGTGTTGTCCTTCGAACGCTTCGAGCAACCTGTGCAAGAACTTATCGATAATGAAAATCATTGTCAATAAGCGGTGAGGGAGTGCCCCGCGCACGTTCGGCGACTCCCGCGCGCTACGGGGCGTGAGTCCAGGAAGCCAGGTCTTGGGTGCGATCGACACCGCCCTCGGCACCGGCCAAAACCGGTTGAGGGGAGTGCTGTTCGGCGCTGTCCACGCCGAACTGAGTCACTGGGATTCGGTGACGGATTCCCAGAAGGATGTCAGGGCCGCCGCGCCGCGCACCGGATCCTGGGTCATCCACCAGTGGCCAAGCCCGTCGAGCACTTCGGTATGCGCGCCGGCCTGCTGCGCCGCGCGTCGCCGGATCTCCTCGGATCCGACATAGGGGTCGCCGGTGGCCAGCAGGGAAAGGCCCGGACGGGCACGCGCGCGCTCCAGCCCACCGCCGGTCTGCGCCATCGCGCCGGGGCCTTCCACCGAGCGATACAGCAGCAGGGTTGCTCGTCCCATCTCCGGGCCCTGTGCCTGCGCCATCGACTTGGCGATGTCTGTCGGCAGGGTGGCCGACCACAGTGCGGTTCGGTCTTCCACTGTCCCGCCGAGCATGTTCGCGACCAGCCGCTCGCCCTTTCCGGGGGTCCGCCAGATTTGGGCGGTCTCGGGCCAGACGTAGTCCGGGTCGAACACGCCGATGATGTCGGTGGTCCAGCTGCGCACCAGGTCGGGGCGGTGCATCGCCAGATTGACGACATGGACGCCGCCCCAGTCGTGCCCGACAAGGTCGATCGGCTCATCGGGGCCGCCGAGGGCTTCGAGCTCACTTTCGAGCCAGTCGCGGTAGGCCAGGTAGCTCGCTGAGAAGTGTTGCGGCAGTGGGGCACCGAATCCCGGCGGTGACAGCCGTACGACATCTCGACGGTCAAGGGCATCGACCAGTGGGTCCCAGATCGCATCCGATTCCGGGTTGCCGTGCACCAGCACTACCGACATGGGCGAGTTCAGCCAGGCAGCTCGATGGCGGCGAAGTTCACCGTCGCGGTGGCGGCCAGCTGATCGTCGTCGCCCCGGTAGATGTCGACCTGGGCCACCACCGAACGCCGGCCGGTGCGCAGGATGGACGCGACGGCCCGGGCCGGCCCGACCTTGATCGGCCGAAGGTAGCGGATGAACAGATCCGTTGTGGCAATGCCGTTGCCGAACTGCGTGCTACGCGCCGCGAGCTGTCCGGCCGCCACGTCGGCCATGGTGGCGATCAATCCGCCCTGCAGCCCGCCGGAGGTGTTGACCACCCGTTCATCGACCGGCATCTGCAGTGTCAAGGTGCCGTCGGCCGACGGCACCTCCTGCAGACCGAGTTGGTCGAACAACTCCCGGATCGATTGCGGCGCGGTCATGACGTCGGCTCGCCCGCTTCGTCCCAGGCCTGCAGCAGGGTGCGCAGAATCTCTTCGGCACGGCCCAATCCGGCCAGGTGGCTCTCCCCGGGAATCGGGTAGAGTCGGGCGTCGGGAAGTAGCGCCACCGCGTGCTTGCCGTGCGAGAACGGGACGATGTGGTCGGCGTCGCCGTGCCACCAGTGCACCGGCACCTTGATGTCGGCAAGCCGGAAGCCCCAGGGGCGGGCGAACAGGACGGCATCGGCGATCGGCGCGGCGAGCTGCTTGCGGGAACCGTTGAGCAGGTCATCGAGGAACATGGCCTTGAACTCCGGGCGAGACAGCATCTCGCGGTCGCCCTCGGGGGAGAGCCGTGCGTAGAGTTCCAGCGCCGGCGAGGCAACCGGCCGGATCATGCGGATCAGTCCGGCGGCCAGCACGCTGATCGGTCGCCCGGCGTGGTCGAGTACCGGCTCGGCGAGTCGGGCCAGCCGCATCAGGTTGCTGTCGATGGCCTCGGGGCCTACCGCCGGGGCGACGCCGCCCAGCACGCCGGCCGCCACCACCCGCTTGGGCATGGCCGCCGCGCACGCCAGCGTGTAGGGGCCGCCACCGGAGAGTCCGATGACCGCCATCTTGTCGATGCCGAGCGTGTCGGCAACGGTGCGCAGGTCGTCGGCGAACTGAGACACCGTCTCGTACTGGAAAGGGGTCGAGGAACCGATGCCGGGCCGGTCCACCCCGATCAGGCGGATGTTGGCTTCGGTGGCATACAGCCGCGCCTCGACGGGAATCTGCCGGCGGGCGCCGGGTGTGCCATGCAGCCAGAACATCGCCCGGCCCTGCGGGGCACCGAATTCGGCGAAGCCGAGCTGACGGTCCTCGCCGACGGCGATGTTCCCCTCCATCTGAGGACGGGCGATGTCATAAGCCATGCTCGGAGTCTGGCACGTGCCCAGCAGCCGGGGCACCCCAGGTCGCGGGCTCGATGATCGGCATCGACATTTCGGTAGGCCGCGTGCGGCCGCGCAACGTCGCCGAACCGTAGTGCGCCCAGCGTGCCCGCTCGTCCTGGTCGGCGCGTTCCAGTGCGGTCGCCGAACACAACACCCGGGCCGTGACGGCTTTGGCGCGGTCGGCCAGCCGCGCGGCCTCGTTGACGGCGTCGCCGACCACGGTGTACTCGTAACGGTTTTCGCTGCCGATGTTGCCGGCGAACACCGGGCCTGCCGAGACTCCGATCCCGAAGTCCACCAACGGCAGCCGGCGAAGCCGGGCGATCAGGCTGCGAGCAGTGGCAAGCGCCGCCGCGGCCGCGTGAACGGAGGGGACCGGAGCGCCGAACACCGCCAGTGCCGCATCGCCTTGAAACTTGTTGATCGAACCGCGCTGTGCGTCGACGGCGTCCACCACGATGCGGAAGAAGTCGTTGAGCACGCCGGCGACCTCGTCGGGCGGATGGGTGGCCGCCAGTTCGGTGGAGCCCACCAGGTCGATGAACAAGATCGCCGCCTCTTGGACCGAGCCGGAGAGCGCGAGATCCTGTTCGACGGCCAGCCGGGCGACATCGGAGCCGACGTGGCGACCGAACAGGTCCTGGAGCCTGTCGCGTTCGGCGAGACCGGCCACCATGCGGTTGAATCCGGTTTGCAGCCGCCCGATCTCGGACTGTTCGTAGACGCCGACCGACGTGGTCATCTCGCCACGCTCGACCCGGGCCATCGCGTTGACGACTTCGCCGACCGGGTCGGAGATCGATCGGGACACCAGGATCATGGCGCGCACCCCCAACAGCACCGCCACCACACACAGCACCAGCACCGGGATCTCCACCGACGATTCCGGGTCGATGATCCAGCCCATCTGCCGGCAGACGATGAGCGCGATGATGGCCGCCGAAGGCATTGCACAGGTGATGAACCACATGGTCACCAGGCGGGCCAGTACTCCGGGGGCGGTCGCGCGGACGTCGGACCCCTGCCAGGCCGCGGCCACGATCGGCCGGAAGGTGCGTTGGGTGAACAACATGCTGGTACTCAGCGATGCGGTGCCCCCGAACACGATGATCGTGCCAAGCAGCACGATCAGTCCCATGTTGTGGGAGTGGATCGCGGCCATGCCGATCGCCCCGCCGATCAGCCACGTGCCGAGCACGATCACTGACTGCCGGCGCAGGATGTTGATGGCCGAGCGCCGTTGACTGCGGTCGGGCGGCGCTCCTGCGGTGTACCAGCGCACGGACGGCGCGATGCTGGCACTGCCCGCGGCGACGACGGACAGCGTCCCCAGCGTTACCAGTACCGCCACCAGCACCAGGTTCGGCACCGACAGCAAGGTGGAGTCGGTGAGTGGTGTTTCACCGTTGAGCGAGACCACCACCGCGATCGCCTCGGCGCTGGTCAGCAGGTGGGCGAAGGCCAGTCCGGCCGCGTAGTCGCGAACGCGGACAGTGGTACGCGGCCGCGCGCCTGCGCCCGAACCTGCAGTCGTCATCGCGGTCGTGCCCATCCCTGAGTGCGTTGTGCACTCAAGTTATACGGATTCCGGGGGACGTGGCGGGCTATCCCGTTTGTACAAATACCCATCTATTGTCTAGACGGCCGACGAATCGAGAGGTAATGTCCAACCGCAACGGTGGTTGAACTCACAAGGAGGGGCGTGGATGAGCATCCAGACCACAGCGGTGTGGCGGGACAAGAAGCGATACCTCTGGCTGATGGGCCTGATCGCCCCGACTGCGATGTTCACGATGCTGCCGTTCGTCTGGGCGATGAACCGGTTCGGCTGGCATCTGGCCGCGCAACTGCCGTTCTGGATCGGGCCGATCCTGGTCTACGTCCTGCTGCCGGCGCTGGATCTGCGGTTCGGCGCCGACGGGCAGAACCCGCCCGACGAGGTGATGGAGCAGTTGGAGAACGACCGGTACTACCGCTACTGCACCTACGCCTACATCCCGTGCCAGTACGCCAGCCTTGTCCTGGGTGCCTACCTGTTCACCGCCACCGATCTGAGCTGGCTGGGAGTCGAGGGGTCTCTCAGCTGGTTCGCCAAGATCGGCCTGGCGCTGTCGGTGGGCACCCTGGGTGGGGTCGGCATCAATACCGCGCACGAGCTGGGGCACAAGAAGGATCGGCTCGAACGCTGGCTGTCCAAGATCACCTTGGCGCAGGTCTGCTACGGGCACTTCTACATTGAGCACAACCGCGGCCACCACGTACGGGTGGCGACGCCGGACGACCCTGCATCGGGACGATTCGGCGAGACCTTCTGGGAGTTCCTGCCGCGCACTGTTTTCGGTGGCCTGCGCTCGGCCTGGCAGCTGGAGGCCGCGCGGCTACACCGGCTGAGTAAGGGGCCGTGGCGGCTGTCCAACGACGTGCTCAATGCCTGGCTGATGTCGGTGGTGCTCTGGGGAGTGCTGATCGCGGTGTTCGGCCTGGCGCTCATCCCGTTCGTCGTAATTCAGGCCGTCTACGGGTTCTCCCTGCTGGAGTCGGTGAACTACATCGAGCACTACGGTCTGCTGCGTCAGACCCGTGCCAACGGTCGCTACGAGCGCTGCACCGCCGAACACAGTTGGAACTCCGACCATCTGGTGACCAACCTGTTCCTCTACCACTTGCAGCGGCACAGCGACCACCACGCCAACCCCACCCGGCGCTACCAAACGCTGCGCAGCATGGCTGGGGCCCCCAACCTGCCCAGCGGGTACGCGTCGCTGATCGGGCTCACCTACTTCCCGCCGCTGTGGCGCAGGCTGATGGACCACCGGGTGCTGGCGCACTACGACGGCGATATCACCCGGGTCAACATCTCGCCGCGGCGGCGCGCGAAGATCCTGGCGCACTATCGCGCGACCGAAGCGGCGGCGGCGTGATGGCGAGCTACCGCTGCCCCGGCTGCGAGTACCTCTACGACGAGGCCACCGGCGCGCCCCGCGAGGGTTTCCCGGCCGGCACGGCGTGGCAGCAGATCCCCGACGACTGGTGCTGCCCGGACTGCGCGGTGCGCGAGAAGCAAGATTTCGAGATGGTGGAAGTCGCCGGGCCGACGCCCGGTGGCGAGGCGGAACGCAGTGATGAGGTGGGGGCACGTCCCGCGTGCGGGGGGACAGTGGCGGCGTGGCACAAGCTAATCTCGCGGTGGTGAAACGCATCCCTTACGCCGAGGCCTCCCGGGCGCTGCTGCGCGACTCGGTGCTCGACGCGATGCGGGAACTGCTGACCCGGCGGGACTGGTCATCGATCACGCTGGCCGCGGTGGCCGAGGCAGCAGGGGTCAGCAGGCAGACCATCTACAACGAATTCGGTTCGCGCCAGGGATTGGCGCAGGGTTATGCGATCAGGCTGGCCGACCGCCTGGTCGACGCCGTGGACAGGGCTATGTCCAACAACGTCGGCGACGTCCACGCCGCATTCCTGGAGGGATTCCGGTCCTTCTTCTCCGATTCGGCCGCCGACCCGCTGGTGATCTCGCTGCTGACTGGGGCCGCCAAGCCGGACCTGCTGCAGATCATCACCACCGACAGTGGCCCGATCATCACCCGCAGCTCAGCGCGGCTGACGTCGTCGTTCATGCACAGCTGGGTCAAAGTCAGCGAGGACGACGCCGGAATCCTGGCTCGGGCCGTCGTGCGGCTGGCCATGAGCTATGTCTCCATGCCGCCCGAAGCCGACCACGACGTGGCTGCCGACTTGGCGCGACTGTTCACCCCCGCGGCACAGACCTACGGCGTCATCGATGCCGAATGACCCGGCCGAGCAGACTTGGGCCTGCGCCGGTAGCTTGTAGCGGAGCCAATTCACCGAACCTAACGGGGGCGTACTGATGAGTTTGACCGCGGACAGCCGCAACGGCATCGACTACAAGGTCGCTGACCTGTCGCTGGCCGACTTCGGCCGCAAGGAGATCCGGCTGGCTGAGCACGAGATGCCGGGCCTGATGGCATTGCGTCACGAGTACCACGGGGTCAACCCGCTCAAGGGCGCCCGCATCACCGGTTCGCTGCACATGACCATCCAGACTGCGGTGCTCATCGAGACCCTGGTCGACCTCGGCGCCGAGGTCCGTTGGGCGTCGTGCAACATCTTCTCCACCCAGGACCACGCCGCCGCGGCGGTCGTCGTTGGGCCGCACGGCACCGTCGAGGAGCCCAAGGGCACCCCGGTCTTCGCCTGGAAGGGCGAGTCGCTGGAAGAGTACTGGTGGTGCGCTGAGCAGGCCCTGACCTGGGACGGCGAGCCGGCCAACATGATCCTCGACGACGGCGGCGACGCCACCATGATGGTGCTGCGGGGAGCCCAGTACGAGAAGGCCGGTGTGGTTCCGCCCGCCGAGGAGGGTGACTCCCACGAGTGGAAGGTCTTCCTGGGCACGCTGCGCGAGCGCTTCGAGACCGACAAGACCAAATGGACCAAGATCGCCGAGTCGGTCAAGGGTGTCACCGAGGAGACCACCACCGGCGTACTGCGCCTGTACCAGCTGGCCGCCGCCGGTGAGCTGGTGTTCCCGGCGATCAACGTCAACGACTCGGTCACCAAGTCCAAGTTCGACAACAAGTACGGCTGCCGGCACTCCCTGATCGACGGCATCAACCGTGGAACCGACGCGCTGATCGGCGGCAAGAAGGCGCTGGTCTGCGGCTACGGCGACGTCGGCAAGGGCAGCGCGGAGTCCCTCAAGGGCCAGGGCGCGCGGGTGACCGTGACCGAGATCGACCCGATCAACGCGCTGCAGGCGCTGATGGAGGGCTACGACGTCCAGACCGTCGAGCAGGCCATCGGCGACGCCGACATCGTGATCACCACGACCGGCAACAAGGACATCATCACCCTCGAGCACATGAAGGCGATGAAGAACCAGGCCATCCTGGGCAACATCGGCCACTTCGACAACGAGATCGACATGGCCGCCCTGGAGACCTCCGGCGCTGTGCGCGACAACGTCAAGCCGCAGGTCGATGTCTGGACCTTCCCCGACACCGGCAAGTCGATCATTGTGCTGTCCGAGGGCCGGCTGCTCAACCTGGGCAACGCCACCGGCCACCCATCGTTCGTGATGAGCAACAGCTTCTCCAACCAGGTGATCGCTCAGATCGAGCTGTGGACCAAGGGCGACGAGTACGACAACGAGGTCTACCGGCTGCCCAAGCACCTGGACGAGAAGGTGGCCCGCATCCACGTCGAGGCCCTCGGCGGCACGCTGACCAAGCTGACCAAGGACCAGGCCGAGTACATCGGCGTCGACGTCGAAGGCCCCTACAAGCCGGACCACTACCGGTACTGACCTTTCCGCCGAGCAGTCGTGAAAGCCCCCATTTCCGCGCGAAATTGGGGGCTTTCGCGACTGCTCGCGGGGGTGGGTGAGCCCGTACCGTGCTGATCGCGATCGAAGGCGTTGACGGCGCCGGTAAGAACACCCTGGCCCAAGGGTTGCGCACGGCCTTCGAGGGGGCCGGCCAGTCGGTGGCCACGCTGGCATTCCCGCGTTACGGCGTCTCGGTGACCGCCGACGTGGCCGCCGAGGCGCTACACGGACAGCACGGCGATCTAGCCGACTCGGTGTATGCGATGGCGATGTTGTTCGCGCTGGACCGTGCCGGCGCCAAGGACGAGATCGACGCGCTGTGCCGTGAGAACGACGTGGTGATCCTGGACCGGTACGTCGCCTCCAGCGCCGCATACAGCGCCGCCCGGCTGCACCAGGACGCCGACGGGGAGATGGTGGGCTGGGTTCGCCGGCTGGAATTCGAGCGCCTCGCGCTGCCCGCTCCAGACTGGCAGGTGCTGCTCGACGTGCCCACCGAACTCGCCGCTCAACGGGCCCGGCACCGCGAGGAGCACGACGCCACCCGCTCCCGCGACAGCTACGAGCGCGACGACGGTCTGCAGCGCCGCACCGGCGAGGTGTATCGAGGGTTGGCCCGAGCGGAATTTGCTGGACGCTGGCAGGTAGCCGGCCCGACGGTCGATGCGGCTGCGCTGGCGGTCGAAATGCGCGGGTAACTCTGCGAAACGCGCGTGTGATAGCCACGTTTTATCTCGATCTGGTGACACCATGTACGCCATGAGGCAAAGGATTCTTGTCGTCGACGACGACGCGTCGCTGGCCGAGATGCTCACCATCGTGTTGCGTGGGGAGGGTTTCGACACCGCGGTCGTCGGTGACGGCACCCAGGCGCTCACCGCGGTGCACGAGCTTCGGCCCGACCTGGTGCTGCTGGACCTGATGTTGCCCGGCATGAACGGCATCGACGTCTGTCGGGTGCTGCGCAAGGACTCCGGGGTCCCGATCGTGATGCTCACCGCCAAGACCGACACCGTCGACGTGGTGCTCGGGCTGGAATCCGGCGCCGACGACTACATCATGAAGCCGTTTAAGCCCAAGGAGCTGGTGGCCCGGGTGCGGGCACGGCTGCGCCGCAACGACGACGAGCCGGCCGAGATGCTCTCGATCGCCGACATCGACATCGACGTGCCGGCGCACAAGGTGAGCCGGGGCGGTGAGCAGATCTCCCTGACCCCGCTGGAGTTCGACCTGCTGGTGGCGCTGGCACGCAAACCGCGGCAGGTGTTTACTCGTGAGGTGCTTCTCGAACAGGTCTGGGGATATCGCCATCCGGCGGACACCCGACTGGTGAACGTGCACGTTCAGCGCCTGCGGGCCAAGGTGGAGCAAGACCCGGAGAACCCGACAGTGGTGCTGACCGTCCGAGGAGTGGGTTACAAGGCCGGACCTCCGTGATCCCCACCGGGGAGCAGCTGCGGTGATCTTCGCGTCTTCGACGATGCCGAGCGCCAGCGAGGCTGAGGAGAAGCGCCAATGATCTTCAGCTCCAAACGGCGCCCCCGGCGGTCGGGTCCACTGCTGCTCGGTGTGAACACACTGCGCCGCGCGGTGCAGGTCGCCTGGCGTCGTTCGCTGCAACTGCGGGTTGTGGTGCTGACGCTGGGCATGTCGGCTGTGGTGATCTTGGGTCTCGGTTTTGTGTTGACCAGCCAGATCACCGACCGGGTGCTCGACGTCAAGGTCCGGGCGGCCACCGAGCAGATCGTGCGGGCGCGGGTCACTGCCGGTGGCATCGTCGGCGGTGAGGAGGCCCGTTCGCTGACGTCGAGTCTGCAGCTGGCTCGCAACACGCTGATGTCCAAGACCGACCCGGCTGCCGGCAGCGGCACGGCCGGTGCCTTCGACGCGGTCCTGGTGGTGCCTGGCGAAGGGCCGCGCGCGGCGACCACCGCCGGGCCGGTGGATCAGGTGCCGGCCGCGCTGCGGGAATTCGTCAAGGCCGGTCAGGTCAGCTACCAGTACGCGACCGTGCACGTCGAAGGCTTTTCGGGTCCAGCGCTGGTGATCGGGACCCCGACGACGTCGCGGATCACCAACCTGGAGCTGTATCTGATCTATCCGCTGGGCACCGAGCGCAACACGATCAGCATGGTGCGCGGCACGATCGCCACCGGCGGCCTGGTGCTGCTGGTGCTGCTGGCGGGTATCGCTTTGCTGGTGTCGCGGCAGGTGGTGCTGCCGGTGCGGTCGGCTTCGCGGATCGCCGAGCGTTTTGCCGAGGGTCATCTGTCCGAACGGATGCCGGTGCGCGGCGAAGACGACATGGCCCGGCTGGCGGTGTCGTTCAACGACATGGCCGAGAGCCTCTCGCGTGAGATCACCCAGCTCGAGGAGTTCGGCAACCTGCAGCGCCGGTTCACCTCCGACGTCAGCCACGAACTGCGCACCCCGTTGACCACCGTGCGGATGGCCGCCGACCTGATCCACGACCACAGCGAAGACCTCGAGCCTTCGCTGCGGCGCTCGACAGAACTGCTGGTCAGCGAGTTGGACCGGTTCGAGTCTTTGCTCAACGACCTGCTGGAGATCTCGCGGCACGACGCCGGCGTGGCCGAATTGTCCGTGGAGTCGGTGGACCTGCGCTCGACGGTCAACAGCGCCCTGGAGAACGTGGGGCACTTGGCGGCCGACGCCGAAGTCCAGCTCAAGGTGGACATGCCCGGCGACCAGGTGATCGCCGAGGTCGATCCGCGCCGGGTGGAACGCATCCTGCGCAACCTGATCGCCAACGCCATCGACCACGCCGAGCACAAGCCGGTGGTGATTCGGATGGCCGCCGACGAGGACACGGTGGCCGTCACGGTGCGCGATCACGGTGTGGGCTTGCGACCGGGCGAGGAGAAGCTGGTGTTCAGTCGGTTCTGGCGCGCCGACCCGTCTCGGGTGCGGCGCTCCGGTGGGACCGGGCTGGGGCTGGCGATCAGCGTGGAGGACGCCCGGCTGCACCAGGGCCGGCTGGAAGCCTGGGGCGAGCCGGGCAAGGGGGCCTGCTTCCGGCTGACCCTGCCGCTGGTGCGCGGCCACAAGGTCACCACCAGCCCGCTGCCGATGAAGCCGGTGAGCGCCGCCGAGCGTCGGGAGCGTCGCCAGCGGGCCCGCGAGCACGCCGAGAGGATCGGATGATGCGCGGCAACAGGATCGCGACCCGGATGCTGGCCCTGGCAGGGACGGCGGCGCTGGTCGGCGTGCTGGCGGGGTGTGCAGGGGTGCCCAGCACATCGGCGCCGCAGGCGATCGGCACGGTGGAGGCGCCGCCGCCGTCGGTGCTGCCCAAACCCACCCCTGGGATGGATCCCGATGTGCTGCTGCGGGAATTCCTCAAGGCGACCGCCGATCCGGCCAACCGGCACCGCGCGGCGCGGCAGTTCCTCACCCAGGAGGCCTCCGACTCCTGGGACGACGCCGGTAGCGCGTTGCTGATCGACAACGTGGTGTTCGTCGAGACGCGCAGTGCCGGCCGGGTCGCGGTGACGATGCGCGCCGACATGCTGGGGTCGCTGTCGGACATGGGGGTGTTCGAGACCGCCGAGGGCGCCCTGCCGGCCCCGGAGCCGATCGAACTGCTCAAGACCTCCGACGGGTGGCGCATCGACCGGCTGCCCAACGGGGTGTTCCTGGACTGGCAGCAGTTCCAGGCGACCTACAAGCGCAACACGCTCTATTTCGTCGATCCGACCGGCAAGACGGTGGTTCCCGATCCCCGCTACGTCGCGGTGTCCGATCCCGACCAGTTGGCGACCGAACTGGTGTCCAAGCTGATCGCCGGCCCCCGCCCGGAGATGGCCGGGGTGCGCAACCTGCTGTCGCCGCCAGTGCGGCTGCGCGGGCCGGTGACTCGCGCCGATGGGGGCAAGAGCGGGGTGGGCCGCGGCTACGGTGGCGCCAAGATCGATCTGGACAGTTTGTCGGCCACCGACCCGAACACCAGAAAATTGCTTGCCGCGCAACTCATCTGGACGTTGGCCCGAGCTGATATCAAGGGTCCCTACGTGATTGACGCCGACGGTGCGGCGCTCGACGACAGGTTCCCCGACGGGTGGACCACCTCGGATGTGGCCACCACCGATCCGGGCGCCTCCGATGGGGCCGGTGCGGGGATACATGCGCTGGTGGGTGGTTCGCTGCTGGTGCTGGACGGGCAGCAGGCCAACCGGGTGCCGGGCGCGTTCGGCCGCGAGCCCGATCAGGAGTCGTGCGCGCTGTCGCGCAATGGCCGCCAAGTGGCCTCGGTGGTGGTGCACCCCGGTGACCCGGAGGCCACCCTGTGGATCGGTGACCTCGGCGGTGAAGCGGTACAGGCAGCCGAGGGGCACACCCTGTCGCGGCCCAGCTGGTCGCTGGACGAAGCCGTGTGGGTGGTGGTCGACGGCAACAACGTGCTGCGGGCCATCCAGGAAGTCGCAACGGGCCGCCCGGCCCGGATCCCGGTGGACTCCGGGGCGGTCTCCGCGCGGTTCCCCGGACCGATCAGCGAGCTGCAACTGTCCCGCGACGGCACCCGGGCGGCCATGGTGATCGGCGGGCAAGTGATCTTGGCCGGGGTCGAACAGATGCCGGGCGGCCAGTTCGTGCTGCACTACCCGCGCCGGCTGGGCTTCGGGCTCGGTTCCTCGGCGGTGTCGCTGAGCTGGCGCACCGGCGACGACATCGTGGTGAGTCGATCCGATCCCAAACATCCGGTGTCCTACGTCAACATCGACGGGGTCAACTCCGATGCGCCCAACGGCAACCTGCAGCTGCCGGTGTCGACGATCGTCGCCGATCCGTCCACGGTCTATGTGGCCGATCCGCGCGGCGTGCTTGCGCTGTCGTCCGCGGCGGCCGAGGACGAGCAGAGCTGGTCGCCGCTGGGGCCGTTCATGGTGAGCGGCGCGCTGCCGGTACTGCCGGGCTGAGCGACAGAAGCCCAAAGTCCCGCTCTCGTCCGCCCCCATCGGGCAGGCAGGGCCAGAAGTCCCGCGTCCACGGCGCAGGTACGGGTCTTCGTGCCCTGGTCGGACCCCTGGAACGCGGAGGATCGTGAATAGCGCGGCCCTCTTGGGCTCAGCGGGAATCGGGCTCGGGGCCGCCAGCGAAGAAAGGGGCTGGACCGTGGACGAACAATCTGCGGGTCACCCGGGCGCCGCGGCGGTTCGGGAGACCATTCGAACCGCGTTGATGCTGGCAGCCCGAGCGCCGTCGGTGCACAACTCCCAACCCTGGCGCTGGCGGGTGGACCCGACGCCGTCGGCGCCCCGGCTGGATCTCTACGCCGAGCCCGATCTGCAGCTGCACAGCGTCGACCCCGACGGCCGGGGCATGATCTTGAGCTGCGGCGCGGCACTGCACCACGCCGTGGTGGCGCTCGCCGCGCTGGGCCAGCAGGTCAGGGTCCATCGGTTGCCCGACTCGGCACAGCCTGACCTGCTGGCCTCGATCGAGCTGGGCCCGCGTGGCCCGCAGCCCGATCTCTGCCAGGTCGATGTCGCGCTGGCGGCGGCGATCCCGCGCCGGCGCACCGACCGCCGTAACTTCAGCGGCTGGCCAGTTGCCGGCGCCGACATCGCGTTGATGGGTGCGCGCGCCGCCCGGGCGGGCGTGATGCTGCGCCGGGTCGACGCCTTGGACCGGCTGAACGCGGCGGTGGCCCGCGCGGTGTTCGAGCACCGCACCGACTACGAGTACCTCGCCGAGTTGGCGACCTGGAGCGGACGCTACGGTTCGGTGGCCGGCGTTCCGGCGCACAGTGTTCCGGCACCGGATCCCGGCGCCCCGATTCCGGGCCGGTTCTTCGCCGGGCCGGCGCTGGCCCAGCCGCCGGGTGCCGTCCCTGCCGAGGATCGTGCCGTGATGCTGGCGCTGGGCACCGAGACCGACGACCGGCTGGCGCAGCTGCGGTCCGGTGAGGCCACCAGCGTGGTGCTGCTGACCGCGACCGCGCTGGGGTTGGCCAGCTGCCCGGTCACCGAGCCGCTGGAGATCGCTGAAACCCGCGCCGTGGTGCGCCGCGACGTCTTCGGAACCAGTGGCTATCCGCAGATGTTGCTGCGGGTCGGCTGGGCGCCGATCAATGCCGATCCGCTGCCGGCAACCCCGCGGCGCTTCCTCAACGACACCGTCCAGTGGCTCACAGCCGACGCCCGCGAGGCCGAACCGCGAGACGGTGAAGGGGTCGCGCTCTACGCCTGAGATGCGCCGGCGATTACGACACCAGGGGAGCGGACCAGCGCAGCACCGTCCCGCCACCGGGGGCCGATGCGACGCTGAAGGTTCCGCCCGCCTGCTCAGCGCGCTGCCGCAGGTTGGCCAGGCCGCTGCGGTTGATCACCTCGGGCAGCCCGCGGCCGTTGTCGGTGACCTCGATGCTCAGATCGTCCTCGACCTTGATCTGCACGGTCACTGCGGTGGCACCCGAATGCCGGACTGTATTGCTGACCGCCTCGGAGACCACGGCCTCGGCGTGATCGGCCAGACCCGGCTCCACCACTGACAGCGGGCCGACGAACTGCACGGTGGTGTGCAGTCCCGATCCGGAGAATTGGGCCACCGCGTTGTCCAGTCGCTGTCGCAACGGTGTCGCCGCGGAGGCGACGCCGTGCAGGTCGAAGATCGTGGTGCGGATCTCGCCGATGATCGCCTGCAGGTCGTCGACCGCGTCGGAGAGCCGGTGCCGCACCGCGGCGTCCCGGCTGCGGGGAATGGTGCCCTGCAACGACAGCCCAACGGCGAAGAGCCGTTGGATCACATGGTCGTGCAGGTCGCGGGCGATCCGGTCCCGGTCGGTGACCACGTCGAGTTCGTGCATGCGGCGCTGCGTGGTGGCCAGCTGCCAGGCCAGCGCGGCCTGATCGGCGAACGCAGCCATCATGTCGAGTTGCTCGGTATTGAACGGGGGGGTGGCGCTGTGCCGCATCACCACGACCACTCCGGCCACCGCGTCGGCGGCGCGCAGCGGAAGTATCAGGGCGGGCCCGGCCGCACGTACACCGCTCAACGTCAGCCGGTCGACTCGGTGCGGCTCCCGTTTCGAGAAGGCCTCGCCGACAGGGGAGCCGGTCACCGGGAGGGTTTCCCCGGACAGGGCAGCCATTGTCGGCCCGATGGTTTCGACCACCAGGAGCTCGCTGACCTCCGCTTCGGCGGCGTCCTCGTCCAGTGGGATGGCCACCAGCGCCGACTCGGCACCGGTGAGCTTGCTGGCCTCCTCGGCGATCAACCGGAACACCGTGGAGGGGTCGGTTCCCGACAGTAGTTCGGTCGCGATGTCGTGGGTGGATTCGATCCAGGATTGCCGGGCCTTGGCCTGCGCGTACAACCGGGCGTTGGCGATCGCGATCCCGGCGGCGGCGGCCAGCGCCTGAACCAGCACCTCGTCATCTTCGCTGAATGGCTGCCCGTTGGCTTTTTCGGTGAGGTACAGATTGCCCACGACCTCGCCGCCCACGCCTACCGGTACGCCGAGGAAGGTTCGCATCAGTGGATGGTGGGGCGGAAACCCTATGGAGGCGGGATGTTTGGACAGGTCGTCCAGTCGCAGGGTCTGGGGTTCGTCGATCAGCAGACCGACTACCCCCACCTGCTGGGGCAGCCGGCCGATCTTGACGAACGTCTCGTCGTCGATGCCCTCGTAGACGAACTGCTGCATTCGGCGGTGCCGGTCATGTACTTCCAGTGCACCGTATTTGGCCTCGACCAGATTGGTAGCGGTCTGCACGATG
Organism: Mycolicibacter virginiensis; assembly: GCF_022374935.2. NCBI lineage: Bacteria > Bacillati > Actinomycetota > Actinomycetes > Mycobacteriales > Mycobacteriaceae > Mycobacterium > Mycobacterium virginiense. The sequence goes on along the minus strand of NZ_CP092430.2, from coordinate 3,495,373 downwards.
GTGCGCAGAGTTTCGTCGAGTTCCAAACCCGAGGTAACGGCCAGCATCGCTGCCAGCAGCCCGTCGAGGCGGTCGCGGCCCTCCACGATCTGCTGGACCCGGTCTTGCACGCCGACCAGCAGTTCGCGTAGCTGCAAATGAGAAAGTTTGTCGCGCAGCGGGTTCAGGCCTTCCTCGGATGCGTCGTCAGTCATTCCGTGCGCGCTCGAGTTTGGTGGCGAAGACAGCGGCCTGGGTGCGACGCTCCATGCCCAGTTTGGCCAAAAGTCTTGACACGTAGTTCTTGACGGTCTTCTCTGCCAGGAACATCCGGTCGGCGATCTGTTTGTTGGTCAGTCCTTCGGCGAGCAGACTCAGCAGTGTCCGCTCCTGTTCGGACAGGCCCGACAGCGGATCGGGTTTGGCGGCGGCGCCGCGCAGCTTGGCCATCAGGGCTGCCGCAGCGCGGTTGTCGAGCAGCGAACGCCCCGCACCCACTTCCTTGACCGCGCGGGCCAGCTCCATGCCCTTGATGTCCTTGACGATGTAGCCGCTGGCGCCGGCCAGGATGGCGTCGAGCATGGCCTCGTCGGAGGTGAAGGAGGTCAGGATCAGGCAGCGTAGTTCGGGCATCCGCGAGAGCAGGTCACGGCAGAGTTCGATGCCGTTGCCGTCCGGCAGCCGGACATCGAGCACGGCGACGTCCGGAGATAGCACGGGAATGCGGGCCAGGGCTTCGGCCACCGAACCGGCCTCACCGACGACCTCCAGTTCGGGATCGGCGCCGAGCAGGTCGATCAGGCCGCGCCGTACCACTTCGTGATCGTCTACCAGAAAGACCCTGACCACATCGCGTCCTCTCACCCGAAGCCGTCGTCGCGGCGCGCACGCAGGCACTGCCCACGGTAGCGGCGACACCGGCGGATTCCCAGGGCATAAAGCCCCGATCCGGGCACGGGTCGGAGCTTGGGGGTGAATTACGCTTCATGCCACTCGGCCCGGACGTAGGAGATCCCAGTGGACGCCTCTGCACTCAACGCGTTGTTCGACCTGACCGGCCGCACCGCCATCGTCACCGGCGGAACGCGCGGCATCGGACTGTCGGTCGCGCACGGACTGGCCGCCGCCGGCGCCAACGTGGTGGTGGCCAGCCGCAAACCCGACGCGTGCGAGCAGGCCGCCGAGCAACTGCGCCAGGCCGGTGCGCAGGCCATCGGGGTCCCCGCCCACCTCGGTGATATCGAGGCGATCGGGGCGCTGGTCGACGCCACGGTCGAGCGGTTCGGCGGGGTGGACATCGTCATCAACAACGCTGCCAATGCGCTGGCGCTGCCGTTGGGCGAGATCACCTCGGAGGCGTTGACCAAGTCGTTCGCGGTCAATCTGCAGGGGCCGGTCTTCCTGGTTCAGGCGGCGCTGCCGCATCTTCGCCAGAGCGAGCACGCCGCCATCGTCAACGTGGTTTCGGCCGGCGCCTTCGTCTATTCACCGGCGACGTCGATGTACTCGGCTGCCAAGGCCGCACTGGTTTCCTTCACTCGATCCATGGCGGCAGAGCTGGCATCATCGCGGATCCGGGTCAACGCCATCGCCCCGGGACCGGTCAATACGGACATGGTGCGTAACAACCCGCCGGAGTTCATCGCCGCATTGCAGGCTGCCACCCTGCAGCAGCGCATTGCCGAGCCCGACGAAATGATCGGGCCGGTACTGCTTCTCGTCTCCGACGCGGGCAGCTACATCACCGGCCAGACCATCCACGCCGACGGTGGGATGGTGGCGCGGTAGCCGATGGCGGGCTACGTGTTGCGCTTGGCGGCGCGCAACGCCTCGGCCGCGCCGCCCAGGAACGGGGTGATGATGTCCACTGGCAGCGGGAACACCACGGTGGAGTTCTGGTCGGCCCCAAGTTCCAAAAGGGTTTGCAGGTAACGCAGTTGCAGTGAGGCCGGGTTCTGCGAAAGCCGCTCGGCCGCCTGGCTGAGTTCCTCGGAGGCCTGTAGCTCGCCGCGGGCGTTGATCACCTTCGCCCGGCGCTCGCGTTCGGCCTCGGCCTCGCGGGCCATCGCCCGCTGCATCGACTCGGGGATCTCCACGTCTTTGATCTCGACCACCCGCACCTGGACGCCCCACGGCTCGGTCTGCTTGTCGATGATCGTGCGCAGGTCGGCGTTGAGATCGTCGCGGTGGGCCAGCAGCGTGTCCAGGTCAGCTCGCCCTAACAGGGAGCGCAGCGTGGTTTGGGCGATCTGCGAGGTGGCCACGGCGTAGTTCTCCACCTCCATGATCGCCTTGAGCGGGTCGGTGACCTGGAACATCACCACAGCGTTCACCCGGGCCGGAACATTGTCGCGGGTGATCACCTCCTGCGGCGGAATGGTCAGGGTGACCACCCGCTGATCGACCCGAATCATTTTGTCCACCAAGGGGAACAGGAACTTCAGTCCTGGCTGGTAGAGCGGGCGGGCATGGCCCATCCGGAACACCACGCCGCGTTCGTACTCGCGCACCACGTTCAGCGCGAAATATGCCAGCACGGCCAGTGCCACGATGGCCAGGGCCAGCACGGTGATCAGTCCCTCACTCACTTGAGCTGCTGCCTCCTGCTCGACGCGTCGTCGGAAAAGCCGCCCCACCGGGTGGAGTACCGGTCGATCGCGGCCTCGACCTTCAATGCCTGATCTTCGGTGACGGATCGGTGTGGCCGGTCATCGGGGGCGTTACTCGGGGTGTTCCACAGATGCCGCAGCAGGGGATAGCCGCCGGCTGCCACTACGGCGATCGCCGCAGTCAACACCAACACGTCGGCGGCCGAGTGGTTCACGAACAACGTCGCCGCCGGCAGGATGATACCGAAACCCGCTACCGCACAAGCTATTCCTCGATGAAACCGGCCGGTTTCCGAGTGCGGCCACGGGTCCACCGCCCGGCTGATCTCCCGGCCGTGGGGCGACGTGGTGCAGGTCTGCTTGACCGGGCAGGAGTTGCAGACCGACGGCGTCGCCCGGTACCGCATCACGCGATTGTCCGGGTCGAACGAGGTCGGCCAGAGCCACTGATCCTGCGGGCACTTCCACGCGTCATGGTCATCGTGGTACACGAACTTGCCGGTGCGCCACTGCGCGGCGCGTTCGGAGGTCCGCTGGGCCATCCGGTCGAAACCCCAGGCGAAAGCCAGCAACAGCAGCGCGTAGCCGGCAACCAGCCACACCCATGTCGCCGGCCCGGTCATGCTCAGTCCTTGCCCGCGGCTGCGGAGTCTGCGGGAACCTCGACGTAGAGCGGGTTCTCCGGCAACTCGTCGACCGTCTCCCCGGAGCGGAAGTTGCGCAGCGCAATCCAGGCGATCCAGACAAACGGCACCACACCGGCACCGATCAGGATCGCGTCGCCGGGCAGGCGCAGCCATTCCAGCAACGCATTGCCGGGCTGGGTGATGTAACCGAGCGAACGCGCCTCGAAGTAGCCCGCGTTCACCGAGTGGAACAACTGCAGCACTCCCAGTGGCAACAGGGTGACGAACACCATCCATGCCAGGCCGATGTTCATGCCCCAGAACGAGATCCGGGCCAGCTTGTTCGGCCACTTGTCCGCCGGGATCACGTAGCGGAAGGCGAACATCGCCAGGGCGACCGCGAGCATGCCGTAGACCCCGAACATCGCGGCGTGTGCGTGGTTGGCGGTCAGTGCGGTGCCGATCTCGTAGTAGGACACCACCGGCAGGTTGATCAGGAATCCGAAGATGCCTGCGCCCAGGAAGTTCCAGAATCCCACGGCGACCAGGAACATCACCGCCCAGCGGGCCGGGAAGTTGTTCTGCTCGCCGGTTTCCTGACGGGCACCCAGTTGCAGGAAGGCCCAGGCCTCCACGGTCAGGAACGTCAGCGGGATAACCTCGGCGGCCGAGAAGAACGCGCCCAGTGCCATGTGCTCCACCGGTGTGCCGGAGAAGTACAGGTGGTGCATGGTGCCGATCACGCCGCCGGCGGAGTACAAGATGATGTCGAGGAAGATGACCAGCAGTGCGACGCGCTCACGCACCACCCCCAGCTGGACGAAGATGTAGGCCACCATCGCGGTGGTGAACAGCTCCAGGAAGTCCTCCACCCACAGGTGCACCATCCAGAACCGCCAGAAGTCGGCGACCGAGAAGTGCGTCTCGCTGCCGGCCAGCAGGCTGGCCGCGTAGAACGTGGGGATGGCCAGCCCGGTGAAGAAGAACATCCAGGGCAGGTTCATCTTCGAGGTGGTGGCCAGCTTCGCGCGCATGCCACGCCAGATGATGACGATCCACAAGAACAGGCCGACGATCAGCAGCACCTGGAACAGGCGCGGCAGGTCCAGGAACTCCCACTGCTGGGAGAGCAGGCTGCCCGGCTTGATCACCCCGAAGATCGACAGTGCCTCGAAGGCCAGCGAGCCGAACACCACCACGGCCAATGCGCCCAGCAATCCATACACCAGGACTGACTGCTTGCCGGGTTCGCGGCGGGTGATGAAGGGCACCAGGAAGATTCCGCCGGCCAAGAACGCCGCCGCGGTCCAGAACAGGGACAGCTGCAGGTGCCAGGTTCGAGCCAGGTTGTAGGGCAGGACCTTCGCGAGGTCGATCCCGTAGAACTCCGACAGATCCGCTCGGTAGTGCTCGACGGCGCCGCCGAGCAGGACTTGGGCCAAGAACAGCACCGCGACCACGGCGAAGATCCAGATCGCGGCGCGCTGCGAGCGGGTCAGCGGCACCTCGCCGGGCTGGCGGAAGTGCAGCTTGGTCATCTCCGTGCCGTGCCAGCCGATGTTCTGGCTCCAGCGACCGTAGACGGTGAACATGATGCCGATGCCGCCCAACAGCATGATCAGCGACAGCACCGACCACACCACCACTGATCCGGTGGGCCCGTTGTCGACGCGCGGCTCCGAGGGCCAGTTGTTGGTGTAGCTGTAGTTGTGGCCGGGCCGGTCGGCCGCCGCCGCCCACGCGGTCCAGGCGAAGAACGAAGTCAGATCACGGATCTCGCCGGGGTCGGTGATCATGTGCGGCAGCAGGCCGTATTTGGTGGAAGCTTCGCCGAAGTAGGCGGCGTAGTGCTTCTCGATGTCGTTGAACGCCTGGACCTGTTTGTCGGTGAACACCAGCGTCTTGGTGTCCGCGTTATAGCGGTTGGTTCGGAACTCGGCGACCACGTCGTCGTGCGGGTTCGCTACGCCCTGTGCCTTGAACTGATCGGCGACATTCTCGGTGGCCAGCCGCAGATATTCGGCGGTGTAGTCCGGGCCCAGGTAGGCGCCGTGGCCCAGCACCGAGCCGTACTGCATGAGGCCGCGGGCCTGATAGAGCTGCTGGCCGCGGGTGATGTCGGCACCGGCGAACAGCTGTTGGCCGGATTCTGTAACGACCTTGTCCGGCATCGGCATTGACGCCGTGTACGTGCGATAGGCCAGGATGCCCATCACCAGGAAACCGAAGATCATGACCAGGGCCACGCCCTGCGCCCAGCCCTTGCCGACCAGCGCCTGGGCACGGCCGGATTCGGTGGTGGGCGCGCCCACCTGTGTCGCATCGGTGCTCATGGACGGGACGCTAACAGTATCGAGGATGAAAATTCGCGAAACTGTTAGTGCCCTCACGAATTTGGGGTCGGGCGTTAGTTTCTCTGTTGACTAAATGCCCCTTGACGCCGAGGTACGACATACCGTAGTAGCGGTCCGCCGTGCGGGCCGGAAAGGACACCGCCATGCCCAGACTCCGCGAGATCCCGCGCGCCGAAGTGACCGACGAGCAGATCTTGTTCTTCTATGACCGACTGTTCGGCGCGGGCGTCGACCCCGTGTGCTGTGCTGCGCCAACCGGCCACCGCACCATCCACGGGACACCGGGGGACTGGTGGACGGTGTTCGCCCAGGCGCCACAGGTGTTCTCCCACGCCGTGCGGGGATTTGCCCTGTATCGCAACGCCTCGCTGGACCCGCTGCTGCGCGAGCTCGGTCAGGCCCGTGCCGGCTATGCGCGCGGCAGCCAGTTCGTCTTCTCCCAGCACTGCAAACAGATGCGTTCGTTGGGTATGTCCGAGGAGAAGATCGCCGCGTTGCCGTCCTGGCAGGTCAGCGACCTCTTCTCCGGGCTTGAGCGCGCAGTGCTGGCTTACACCGATGCGCTGGTCTACGACGGCGGCCGGGTGGCCGACGAGATCTTTGCGGTGCTGCAGGCGCACCTGTCCGATCGCGAAATCATGGAGCTGACCTACATCACCTGCATGTATGACATGCACGCCACCATCTGCCGTGCGCTGCGGTTGGAGTTCGACGACCGCCCGGAGGCGATCGCCGAGGTCCAGGTGCCCGAGGGTGTCGCGGTAGCCGACCTGTCGGCGGACCTGGCCGGGTACTGACCGCAGCCAGGTCCCGTTGTCGTACCCCCGGGGAAGCATCGGTGTGTGCTTGACGCGGTGCTTCCCCTGCAGTGCGGCGGCTGCGGTAGACCCGGGACCCGATGGTGCGCCGTCTGCGCCGCGCAGCTGGCGGTCGGGCCCGACGAACCGCGGGTGATCGCCCCGCGGCTGGATCCGCAGGTCCCGGTGTTCGCGCTGGGTCGCTACGCCGGGGCCCGCCGGCAGGCGATCGTCGCGGTCAAGGAACGCGGCCGCAGCGACCTCGTCGCTCCGCTGGCGTCGGCGTTGGGGGCGGCGCTGCAGCGGCTGCTGTGCTGGCAGGTGGTGGAACTGCCGCTGACGATCATCCCGGCGCCCACCCGGCGCAGCGCCGCTCGGCGGCGCGGGGGCGATCCGGTCACGCGCATCGCCGCGGCCGTCGCCGCGTGCCACCCCGGCGTGACGGTCGCGCCGGCGTTGCGGATGCGGGCGCTGACCCGCGACTCGGTCGGTCTGGGCAGCGCCGCCCGGGAACGCAACATCGCGGGCCGAGTCCTGCTGCGTCGGGGTGGGCTGACGCATCTCTCCGCAGCGGGCGATGTCCTGATCGTCGACGACGTCGTGACTACCGGGGCCACCCTGGCCGAGTCGGTGCGGGTGCTGCGTCAGGCCCGGCTGCCGGTTTCTGCCGCAGTCGTAATCGCATCGGTATGAGACGGCTGTCAAATGGGTGCGCCAAACCGGTGGCATGTATCCGGCGGCATGGCTACGGTCGTCATCAAGGGCGGGGGGACCTTGAAGGAACGTGGTCGAGACGACAGGAGAGTGTCGAGCATGGCAAATCAATTTGTGGAAACCAGCGCGGCGTCAGTCGACGTGGAGGAGCGGCCCGACCAGTCGGGCGCGGAGATTGTGGTCAAGGGCCGTAACGTTGAGATTCCAGACCATTTCCGGGTTTACGTCGCGCAGAAGCTGGCCCGCGTGGAGCGGTTGGACCGCTCGATTCGCCTGTTCGATGTCGAGCTCAAGCACGCCAATAATCGACGCCAGCGAAAATCCTGCCAGCAGATCGACATCACCGCGCACGGCCGCGGCCCGGTGGTCCGCGGGGAGGCCCGCGCCGACAGTTTCTATGCCGCGTTCGAGGCTGCGATCGACCGCCTGGAGAGCCGGCTGCGCCGCGACAAGGGCCGCCGCAACGTCTCCTACGGCGACAAGACGCCGCTGTCGGTAGCCGAGGCCACCGGTGTCACCAACTTGGACCCAGAGTTCCTCGCCGCCGCATTCAACCGGGACGGCACGGCCGAACCCGACCACCGCGAGGCGAATGCGCACAGTGACGGCCACGAGCATGAGCCTGGCCGGATCGTGCGCACCAAAGAACACACCGCGACGCCCATGTCGGTCGACGACGCGCTCTACGAGATGGAGCTCGTCGGCCACGATTTCTTCCTGTTCCAGGACAAGGAGACCGACCAGGCGTCGGTGGTCTACCGACGGCACGCCTACGACTACGGCTTGATTCGTCTGGTCTGAGCACGGCCTTGGCGGAGCTGCGTTGGCAGCGCATTGCCGCCCTTGGCAACGGTGTCACCTACCATGGGTGACGCTCGTAATGCCGAAGACTGAGTAGGGGACATAGCCGTGCTGTCCAAGTTGCTGCGTTTTGGTGAAGGCCGCATGGTCAAACGGCTCCGAAAGGTCGCGGACTACATCGACACCCTCTCCGGGGACGTCGAAGCGCTTACCGACGCGGAGCTGCGGGCCAAGACCGACGAATTCCGTCAGCGGCACGCCGACGGCGAATCCCTTGACGACCTGCTGCCCGAGGCGTTCGCGGTAGCCCGTGAGGCGGCGTGGCGGGTGTTGACCCAGCGGCCGTTCCACGTGCAGTTGATGGGTGGCGCGGCACTGCATTACGGCAACGTCGCCGAGATGAAGACCGGTGAGGGCAAGACCCTGACCTGTGTGCTTCCGGCGTACCTCAACGCGATCTCCGGCAAGGGCGTGCACGTCGTCACGGTCAACGACTACCTGGCCAAGCGCGACAGTGAGTGGATGGGCCGCGTGCACCGCTTCCTCGGCCTGGAGGTCGGGGTGATCCTGTCGCAGATGACCCCGGACGAACGGCGCGTTGCCTACAACGCCGATGTCACCTACGGCACCAACAACGAATTCGGCTTCGACTACCTGCGCGACAACATGGCGCACTCGCTGGAACAGCTCGTGCAGCGCCCGCACAACTTCGCCATCGTCGACGAGGTCGACTCCATCCTGATCGACGAGGCCCGCACCCCGTTGATCATCTCCGGGCCTGCTGACGGCAGCTCCAACTGGTACTCCGAGTTCGCCCGGATCGTGCCGCTGATGGAGAAAGACGTCCACTACGAAGTGGACCTGCGCAAGCGCACCATCGGCGTGCACGAGCTCGGGGTGGAGTTCGTCGAGGATCAGCTCGGCATCGAGAACCTCTACGAGGCCGCCAACTCCCCGCTGGTCAGCTACCTCAACAACGCGCTGAAGGCCAAGGAGCTGTTCAACCGCGACAAGGACTACATCGTCCGCAACGGCGAGGTCTTCATCGTCGACGAGTTCACCGGCCGCGTGCTGGTGGGTCGGCGCTACAACGAGGGCATGCACCAGGCCATCGAGGCCAAGGAGCGGGTGGAGATCAAGGCCGAGAACCAGACCCTGGCCACCATCACGCTGCAGAACTATTTCCGGCTCTACGACAAGCTCGCCGGCATGACCGGTACCGCCGAGACCGAAGCTGCCGAGCTGCACGAGATCTACAAGCTGGGCGTGGTGCCGATCCCGACCAACAAGCCGATGGCGCGCATCGACCAGATCGACCTCATCTACAAGACCGAGGAGGCCAAGTTCCTCGCGGTCGTCGATGACGTCGCTGAGCGCTACGAAAAGGGCCAGCCGGTGCTGATCGGCACCACCAGCGTGGAGCGCTCGGAGTATCTGTCCAAGCAGCTGACCAAGCGCCGCGTCCCGCACAACGTCCTCAACGCCAAGCAGCATGAGCGCGAGGCGCACATCATCGCCGAGGCGGGCCGGCGCGGCGCCGTCACGGTGGCCACCAACATGGCCGGTCGCGGTACCGACATCGTGCTCGGCGGCAACGTCGACTTCCTGGCCGATCAGCGGCTGCGCGGTCAGGGCCTGGACCCGGTCGAGACCCCGGACGAGTACGAGGCCGCCTGGGATGCGGCGCTGCGCGAGATCAAGGCGGAGGCGGCCGCCGAGGCCGAGGAAGTGATCGAGGCCGGCGGTCTTTACGTGCTGGGCACCGAGCGGCACGAGTCGCGGCGTATCGACAACCAGCTGCGTGGCCGTTCCGGCCGTCAAGGTGACCCGGGCGAGTCACGGTTCTACCTGTCGCTGGGCGACGAGCTGATGCGACGGTTCAACGGTGCGGCACTGGAATCGCTGCTGACCCGGCTGAACCTGCCCGATGACGTGCCGATCGAGGCCAAGATGGTCACCCGGGCGATCAAGAGCGCCCAGACCCAGGTCGAGCAGCAGAACTTCGAGATCCGCAAGAACGTCCTGAAGTACGACGAGGTGATGAACCAGCAGCGCAAGGTGATTTACGCCGAGCGCCGGCGCATCCTCGACGGCGAGAACCTGGCCGAGCAGGCCCACGACATGCTCGTCGATGTGATCACCGCCTACGTCGACGGTGCCACCGGTGAGGGCTACGCCGAAGACTGGGACCTTGAGCAGCTGTGGACGGCGCTGAAGACCCTGTACCCGGTCGGGATCGACTACCACGAGCTGCTGCACGCCGACGACATCGGCGAGGCCGACGACCTGACTCGCGAGGAACTGCTCGAGGCGCTGCTCGCCGACGCCGAGAACTCCTACGCGGTGCGGGAAGCCCAGGTCGACGAGACCGCCGGGGCCGGCGCGATGCGGGAGCTGGAACGCGGTGTGCTGCTGAGCGTTCTCGACCGCAAGTGGCGCGAGCACCTCTACGAGATGGACTACCTCAAGGAGGGCATCGGACTGCGGGCGATGGCGCAGCGTGACCCCCTGGTCGAGTACCAGCGGGAAGGCTTCGACATGTTCCGCGGCATGCTCGACGGGCTCAAGGAGGAGTCGGTCGGCTTCCTGTTCAACGTCGCCGTCGAGGCCGTCCCGAAGCAGACGGTGGCGCCGGTGGATGCCCCCGAGGGGTTGGCGGAGTTCGGGTTGCGCGCCAAGGGAATCGACGGCGCCAACGGTGCTGACGGCGCCGACGGTGCGGCCGGGCTGACCTATTCGGGCCCCGACGAGGACGGCTCCGCGCAGGTGCGGCGCTCCGGTGACCTGCAACCCGCGGGAGCTAACCCTTCCCAGTCGCGCCGGGAGCGGCGCGAAGCGGCCCGCCGCGAAGGCCGGGGATCGCGGCTGCCGAAGGTGCCGCGCAAGAGCTGAGGCGTAGGCCTCAGCCGATGGCGCCGACCCGTCCCCCGCAAGCGGGCGGTACCCCCAGCGCGTGGCTTCGCCGCGCTTGCGATCGGCGCTAGCCGATGGCGCCGACCCGCAGCGCGTGGCTTCGCCGCGCTTGCGATCGGCGCTAGCCGATGTGCAGTGCGACGATCCGCCAATCCGGGCCTTTTCCGCCGATGCCGGGGCCGGGGATGGACTCGACGCGGCAGGCCAGTGCATGCGTGCGTCGTCCGCGCCGGTAGGTGCCGAAAACCTCGACCGCGCTGGCCGGTTCGCCTGAACCTGCCGGTTGCACGCGTACTCGCTGCAGGGTGGCCGGCTGAACCTGGCCCGCCGGTGGCGTTGGGCGAGCCGACACCACCGAGTTGGCCAGTCCGGCGGCAAGCAGCGGCTGCAGATGCGTCGACGGCCGGCGCCCGTCCATCACTTCCAGGACCCGGCGCAGCGCGGCGTCGGCGAACACCGCGGCCGACCGCAGCGGTGCCGGTAACACTTTGCGCGCCGGTCGATCGGGTCGCGTCCTGGGGGGATGCCCGGGGCGGGGCCGGACCGACGGCGCCGACGCGGGCGGGTGCGCGGGCCGGCTCGGCATGGCCGGGCGGGCAGGCGGTTCGTAGTCGAGCATCGGCGCGACGGTCGAGCGCGGGGGCGAAGTGGGATCGATGGGCACGGCAGCTCTCCAAGGTCGGTCCGGGCGGCGGGCCTGCTGGAGAGTGGCAGGGCGTGTGCGGCGATCATCGCACAATCGTGGCTGCGGCGTATCCGCGTGCGGCGCCGCCCAGTGGCGGGCTACCGTGAGCGGCAGTGTTTTTCTCCGATCCGGGGCTGGTGCGGTGCCCGGCCGGATCGAGCCAGCAGGGAGGACGGGCCACGATGGTGAACCGGCTATCGGCGTCGGAAGCCTCTTTCTACCGGCTGGAGAACACCACGACGCCGATGTATGTGCAGTCGCTGTTCATTCTGCGAAACCCCCGGGGCGGGCTGGGCTACGACAAACTGCTGGAGACCATCGAGCAGCGGTTGCCGCAGATCCCGCGCTACCGGCAGAAGATCCGCGAAGTCACCATGAGCCTGGCCCGCCCAGTCTGGGTGGACGACCACGAGTTCGACATCACCTACCACGTAAGGCATCTCGCGGTACCTTCCCCCGGCAGCGACCGCCAGCTGCACGAGCTGGTCGCGCGGTTGAGTCAACAACCGTTGGATCGCTCGCGTCCGCTGTGGGCGACCTACCTGATCGAGGGGCTGGCCGACAACCGGGTCGCCATCTACATCAAGTCCCATCAAGCGCTGGTCCACGGCATGGCGGCCCCGGCGTTGGGGCACGTCCTGGTCGACCGGACGCAGCGCCCGCCGCCATTCGACGAAGACATCTGGGTGCCGCGCGACGAGCCCGGCGCCGTCGAGTTGGTCCTCGGTGCGGTCGGGGACTGGGTAGCGGCGCCGCGGACCCAACTACAGGCAGTGGGGTCGACGGTCGGCAGCCCGTTGACCTGGGCGGGCCGCAAGGCGTTCGATGCCGTCCGGGCCATCGCGCGCGGCGCGGCCCCGCAGAGCCCGCTCAACACCCAGGTCTCGCAGAACCGCCTGTTCACGGTGGCCCGCGGGTCGCTGGAGGACTACCGCACGGTGCGGGCCCGCTACGACTGTGCCATCAATGATGTGGTGCTCGCCGTCATAACCGGGGCGCTGCGCAACTGGCTGCTGGCCCGCGGCGAACCGGTCGGCTCGACACGCACCGTACGGGCGCTGGCGCCGTTGTCGGTGTATCCCGACCACGAATTCGACTCCGCGGGTCAGCCGATCGGTGCCGTGACGCCGTTCCTGGTGGATCTTCCTGTCGGCGAGCCGAATCCGGTAGTCCGGCTTTCCCAGATCGCCTATGCCACCGAATCGCATCCCACCTCGACCGGGCTGGTGGATGCCCGCACCATTTTGACCGTGGCGGGCTTCGCCCCGCCAACCCTGCACGCGATGGGTGTTCGGGTCGCGACCGCGTTCGCCGGATTCTCCGGGCGGGTGTTCAACCTGCTGATCACCAATGCGCCGGGCACTCAGCGGCAGCTCTATATCTGCGGCGCGAAGCTGCTCGAGACCTACAGTGTGCCCCCGTTGTTGCCCAACAAGGCGCTCACGATCGGCGTCACGTCTTACAACGGCACGCTCTACTTCGGTGTCAATGCCGACCGCAAGGCGATGAGTGACGTAGGAATGGTCTCAGCACTGCTGGACGAGGCGCTGGCCGAACTGCTGGAGGCAGCACAGTGAGCGACGACGAATTCGAAGCCGCCAAGAAGCGGCTCGCCGACGACGTGTACGAGAAGGAATTGCTGCGTCTGCAAAGCGAATTCGTCAAACTTCAGGAATGGGTCCGCGACACCGGCACCCGGGTGGTGGTGATCTTCGAGGGCCGTGACGCCGCCGGTAAGGGCGGTGTCATCAAGCGCATCACCGAATATCTGAGCCCGCGCACGGTGCGGATTGCGGCGCTGCCGGCGCCCACCGAACGCGAACGTGGCCAGTGGTACTTCCAGCGCTATATCGCGCACTTGCCGGCGCGCGGCGAGATCACGCTCTTCGACCGATCCTGGTACAACCGGGCCGGCGTGGAGAAGGTGATGGGCTTCTGTACGCCCGAAGAGCATGAGCAATTCCTCAAGCAGGCGCCGGTTTTCGAGCAGCTGCTGATCGACGACGGAATCCTGTTGCGCAAGTACTGGTTCTCGGTATCCCAGGAAGAGCAGCTGCGCCGGTTCCGTAAGCGGCGCAACGATCCGCTGCGGCAGTGGAAGCTGTCGCCGATGGACCTCGAGGCACTGCACCGCTGGGAGGATTATTCGCGGGCCCGCGACGAGATGATGGCCCGCACCGATACCGCTTCGAGCCCCTGGTATGTGGTCGAGTCAGAAGTCAAGACACACGCCCGGCTGAACATGATGGCGCACCTGCTGGCGTCGATTTCCTATCGCGAGGTGGAGCACCAGCGGGTGGACTTGCCCAAGAAGCCCATCGTCACTGGTTTTTACCAGCGGCCCGACCGCAGTCTCTACCGTTATGTGGACGACTACGCCGCCACGCTGCTGGGCGACGCGTAACGGCTGTGCCTGATGGCCGTGACCCGCGTCGCCCGGCTTCGCCGCGCTCGCGATCACGGCTAAGGTCTGGCTCATGCGGGTTTACATCCCGGCGACGCTAGCCATGCTGGCCCAACTGGTCGCCGACGGTTCTTTGCGTCCGGTCAGCGGGACGGCGTTCGCGGTGACCCCGGCGCTGCGGGAGTCCTACGCCCACGGCGACGACGACGAGCTGGCGGAGGTGGCAATCGGAGAGGCGGCGCTGGCCTCGCTGCGGCTGCTGGCCGGTGCGGACACCGCTTCGGCCGGTGAGAAGTTGCCCACCCGCCGGGCGGTGCTCGTTGCCGAGGTCGAGGGTGCCGCCGTTCGCCCCGATCTAGACGCCGCCGTGGTCCGGTTGGCAGGGCCCGTCGCAATGAGTGACGTGGTCGCGGCGTACGTGGATAACGCTGCGGCTGAGCCCGCCGTGCTTGCGGCATTGGCGGTGATCGACGACGCCGATCTCGGCGACGAGGACGCCGAGCTGACCGTCGGTGACGCCCAGGACCATGACCTGGCGTGGTACGCGACCCAGGAGCTGCCGTTCCTGCTCGACCTGCTCTGATGCCGTCCCGGCGAGGTTACGGTACCGTAGGTTTATCAACCCCCCGGTAACTAGCAGGGAAGTTTTCGTGAGCAAGAAGCGTTCGACGATCGTTGCGCAGATCGGCGACACCAAGCGGCCGACCGCCGCCGGGGCGGACCGTCATCCGGTCTGGAATGCTATGCGCCGCATCGCAACACAGATCACCACTCCGCTTCTGCCGGACGACTACCTGCGCTTGGCCAACCCGTTGTGGTCGGCCCGCGAACTGCGCGGACGGGTGGTAGAGGTCCGGCGCGAAACCGCGGATTCAGCGACGCTGATCATCAAGCCCGGCTGGGGTTTTCAGTTCGACTACCGTGCCGGACAGTACATCGGCATCGGCCTGCTGGTCGACGGACGTTGGCGCTGGCGTTCGTACTCGTTGACATCCGCGCCGGTGACCGGGGCGCGCACCGTCTCCATCACGGTCAAGGCGATGCCGGAGGGCTTTCTGTCCAGTCACCTGGTGGACGGCGTGGCTCCGGGAACCGTGGTGCGGCTGGCCGCGCCGCAAGGGGAGT
The DNA here is from genome assembly GCF_022374935.2 of Mycolicibacter virginiensis. Classification (NCBI taxonomy): domain Bacteria; kingdom Bacillati; phylum Actinomycetota; class Actinomycetes; order Mycobacteriales; family Mycobacteriaceae; genus Mycobacterium; species Mycobacterium virginiense. The sequence goes on along the minus strand of NZ_CP092430.2, from coordinate 3,480,366 downwards.
TCGTGTTGCCCGACCCGGCGCCGGCCACGGTGTTGTTCGTCACCGCCGGATCCGGGATCACGCCGGTCATGGCGATGTTGCGGTCGTTGGCCCGCCGGGGCCCGATCGCCGATGTCGTCCATCTGCACTCGGCGCCCACGGCCGCCGACACGCTGTTCGCCGACGAGCTGGCCGCTCTGGCACGTGACCACCCGGGTTACCGGTTGCTGTTGCGCACCACTCGAGACCAGGGTCGGCTGGAGCTGCGGGGACCGGAAACCCTCGACGTCGAGGTGCCCGACTGGCGCGAGCGTCAGACTTGGGCGTGCGGGCCGGCGGCGATGCTCGGCGACGTCGAACGCGTCTGGGCCGCAGCCGGGATCGCTGACCAACTGCACGTCGAGAGGTTCGCGGTGGCACGCACTGCGCCGGCCGGGGGCGGTGGCACCGTCACCTTCGCGGCCAGTGGCAAGAGCGTGACGGCCGATGCGGCGACGACGCTGCTCGAGGCCGGCGAGAGCGTCGGGGTATCGATGCCGTTCGGATGCCGGATGGGCATCTGCCAGTCGTGCGTGGTCACGCTGGTGGGTGGGCACGTTCGCGATCTGCGGAGCGGCGCCGATCACGAGCCGGGAACCCGGGTGCAGACCTGCGTCAGCACAGCGGTCGGCGATTGCGAACTGGACGCCTGATGATTACCCGCTGGTAACCTACGCGAACGTAGGTTACGATAGCGTAGGTACAGCCGGTAATGCGTTTCCGAGAGGCGGTCTGATGGCGGTAACCGACGTCGAGGTGTTTGCGCATCTCAGCGACGCCGATGTGGCGAACCTCGCCGCAGAGCTGGACGCCATCCGCCGGGACGTCGAGGCCAGTCGCGGGGAGCGCGACGCCCGCTACATCCACCGCACCATCGCCGCCCAGCGGGCGCTCGAGGTGACCGGCCGGGTGCTGCTGGCGGCTGGTAACCGGCGCTGGGCGCGCTGGGCCGGTACCGCCACCCTGGGCGTGGCCAAGATCGTCGAGAACATGGAGATCGGCCACAACGTCATGCACGGGCAGTGGGACTGGATGAACGATCCAGAGATCCACTCCACCGGCTGGGAGTGGGACATGGCCGGTGTCTCCAAGCACTGGCGCTTCACTCACAACTTCGCCCACCACAAGTACACCAACATCCTCGGCATGGATGACGATGTGGGTTATGGCGTAATCCGGGTTACTCGCGACACCCGCTGGCAGCGTTTCAACCTGCTCAACCTGTTCTACAACGCCATGTTGGCGATCGGGTTCGAGTGGGGAGTCGCGTTGCAGCACTTGGAGATCGGCAAGATCTTCAAGGGCCGTGACAGCCGCCAGGCGACCCTGGTCCGGTTGCGGGAGTTCGGCGACAAGGCCGGCCGGCAGGTGTTCAAGGACTACGTGGCGTTTCCGGCCCTGACCTCGCTGTCGCCCGGCGCGACATTCGTCTCGACGGTGAAGGCCAATGCGATCGCCAATGTGATCCGCAACCTGTGGGCCAATGCGATCATCTTCTGCGGTCACTTCCCTGACGGCGCAGAGAAATTCACCAAGACCGACATGGTCGGCGAGTCGCAGGGGCAGTGGTACCTGCGGCAGCTGCTGGGCAGCGCCAACATCGATGCCGGGCAGCCGATGCGGTTCATGAGCGGCAGCCTGTCGCATCAGATCGAACATCACCTGTTCCCCGACCTGCCGAGCAACCGCTACCCGGAGATCGCGGTGCGGGTTCGTGCGGTGTGCGAGAAGTACGACCTGCCCTACACCTCCGGGCCGTTCCTGGTGCAGTACGCCAAGACTTGGCGCACCATCGCCAAACTGTCACTGCCGGACCGCTTTCTGCGCGACTCCGCCGATGACGCACCGGAGACCCGCAGCGAGAAGATGTTCGCCGAGCTGGGGCCGGAATTTACGCGCGTCGATCCGGTGACCGGTCGTCGCCGTGGGCTCAAGAGCGCCATCTCCACGGTGCGTGGCTGGCGTCGCGACAAGAAGGTCGGCCTAGCCGCCTGAGGCCACTGGCGCTCGGTCAGATCCCGCATCGCCAATGCCGCGCCACAACGGATCGTGGCGCGGCATCGGCGAGTGTCACAAGATCAATCGGCCCGACGGCTTGTCCGGTCAGCCGCCAGCCGGTGGCCGGCCGACCATCATCGGCCGGAACCCGTAGCGGGGGGTGCCGAAGGCGCCGAACCCGCCGCGGCCGCCGGCGCCACCGGCACCCGCCATCGGCACCCCGCCTAGGGCACTGTGGCCAGCTTCGCCGGCCGCGACCCCGGCGGAGCTGGCGTAGCTGGCCAGCTGGACCGGGGCAGAGTGGACGGCGGCCGCGGGGAGGGCGGCGGCCCAGGTCGGCGGCACCGAAAGTGGGCCGACCAGCGAGGCGTGCCCGATGGTTCCGGCGGCTGCTCCTGCGACTCCGGCGCCGACGCTCTTGGCCGCGCCTTCAGCTGCCTTGGCGGCGCCTTCGGCGACCTTTTCGACAGCTTTGGTTGCCGGGACCAGCGAATGCGACAGGCCGTCCATGTCCTTGAACGCGGTGGTGAAAAGTCGCATGGGCGACACCATCCGGATGAACATGTCGAATGGGCTCGACGCACTCAGCGTGGGCGATCCGGTCAGGCCCCGCATCAGATCGCCGAGCATGCCGTTGAACGTGATGGTCGATCCGTCCCAAGTGATCGGATTCAGCAGATCTTCGATCAAGTTGGATGCGGCTGGGCCGGCGAGGCTACCGAGCTGACCAGGCAACGTCGAGATCATGGACGCCAGCGTGTCGGCGTCGGTCGCGGTCGCAGTCCCGGCGGCAAGGGCAACGGCGGCCTCCTGGGCTGCCACCCCAGCCGGGTTGACGGTGGGGGCCGGCGCCGTGAACGGCGTCAACTGCGATGCGGCCGCCGATTGTCCGGCATAGCCGTACATGGTGGTGGCGTCCTGCACCCACATCTCACCGTAGGCGGCTTCGGTAGCCGCGATCGCCGGCGTGTTCTGTCCCAGGACATTCGTCGCCATCAACGACATCAACGTCGCGCGGTTGGCCTCGACCACCGCCGGCGGAACCGTCGCGGCGAAAGCCGCATCGTGAGCAGCGGCCGCAGCACCCGCTTGGGCTGCCACCTGCTCAGCCTGGGCGGCGGCCCGGTTGAGCCACTCCAGATGCGGTTCGAACGCCTTAGCCATCGCGGCCGCAGCCGGCCCGTGCCAGTCCGCGCTCAGGTCGGCCAGCACAGTCGAGTAACTGGCAGCCGTGGTGTAGATCTCGGCGCCAAGGGTCTCCCAGGCGCGGGCAGCGGCCCAGAGTGGCGCCGATCCGGCGCCGGAGTACATCAGGGCGGAGTTGATCTCAGGCGGCAGTGTGCCGAAGTCCATTGCGTCGACCTAGCTCTAGGAGACCGCAGCCGCGTTTGCGGCCTCGGTGGCGTCGTAAGAACGAGCGCTGATGTTCAACACCATTTCCAGCATCTGCCGCATGGCCGCGGCTTGGGCGCTGACCTGCTGGTAGAGCTCGGCATGCGCGGCGAAAGTGGTGGCTGTCAGAAGCGACACCGGGTCGGCACCCGCAGGGGTGATCTGGGTGGTGGGGGCAGCCGCCGCTGCGTTTCCGGCTTCCATGTCCGTGGTGATGGCCTGCAGCTCTCGGGCGCTCGCGGCCAGTACCTCCGGCTGTGTAACAACGGTCGACATGTCGATCTCCTTTTCGCCTGCAATCGCATACAGGGACTTGGCAGGAACCTTCCAGGACATTGCCAGGATAGGGAGAGGCTTGTCGGTCTGAAAAGCGCTGACACTTGTTGTTCACCGACGCTTACGCTCGTCTTTCGCCGATGTGGAGCCAGTGTTCATCGGCCAGTCGGAGGCGTTAATTGGATGACGCCTGTCGTTCACCTTGGGGCCGCGTCGTACACCACTTGACGGCGGCCAATGGGAGGTATCTCAGCGGCAGCGGACGGTTGCCGGAGTCGACCTTGCCGTCTGAGCGATGCTCGCGAGTGTGAATCTCACGACGTGACACGCCTCGAGAGCGTCGCGAGATTCACTCTCGGCCTTGTGGAACGCGGGTCAGCCCTCGCGCAGCGCCGTCAGTAGTCGGCGTGCTGCTTCGACCCGGCGCTGCGCCGCGCCGGTCAGATTGTCCAGTGCGCATTCGGGATCGGCCGGCGGACCCAGGTGGCCGCAGCCGCGTGGACAGTCGTCGATGGTCTCGGCGAGGTCGGAGAATGCCAGCAGCACATCGTCGGGTGCGATGTGGGCCAGGCCGAACGAGCGGATTCCCGGGGTGTCGATCACCCAGCCCGAGCCCTCCAGTCGCAGTGCCACCGACTGGGTGGAGGTGTGCCGCCCCCGGCCGATGTCCGTGACCCGTCCGACGGCCCGATCAGCTTCGGGGACAAGGCGATTCACCAATGTCGATTTACCGACGCCGGAGTGCCCCAACAGCACCGTCACCTGCGATTCCAGCAGGGGAGCGACGGCGTCGAGCGGGTCGTCGCGGCCCGCGGTGACGACCGTGAGGTCCAGGTCGGCGAACTGGCCGGCAAAGGGGGCAGGGTCCGCCAGGTCCGTTTTGGTCAGGCACAGAATCGGCGCCAGCCCTCCGGCGTAGGCGGCGATCAACGCCCGGTCGACCAGACCGGTCCGCGGCGGGGGATCGGCCAGCGCGACCACGATCAGTAGCTGATCGGCGTTGGCCACCACCACCCGCTCGGTGGGATCGGTGTCATCGGCGGTGCGTCGCAACACGGTTCGCCGCGGTCTGCGCCGGACGATGCGGGCCAGGGTGTCCGGCCGGCCGGACAGGTCGCCAACCACGTCGACGCGGTCGCCGACCACGATCGGGGTGCGTCCCAACTCGCGGGCACGCATCGCGGTGACCTGCAGATCGGCCGAGCCGTCGGGGCCGTCGAGGACACAACCCCAGCGGCCGCGGTCGACGCTGACCACCATGGCCGACTGGGCATCGGCGTGCCCGGGACGGATCTTTGTGCGCGGCCGCGAACCGCGGCCGGAGCGGACTTTGACGTCGGATTCGTCGTAGTCCTCCGGTTTCAAGCGCCGGCCCCTGCGTCGGCCAGCATGTCGGCCCACATCCGGGGAAATGCGGGCAGTGTCTTGGCGGTGGTCTCGATATCCTCGACCTCCACGCCGGGAACCCGAAGCCCGATGATCGCACCGGCGGTGGCCATCCGATGGTCGGCGTAAGAATGCCAGATTCCGCCGTGCAACGGGGTTGCGGTGATCAGCAGGCCGTCTGGGGTCTCGACGCTGTCGCCGCCCAGCCGGTTGATCTCGGTCGTCAGCGCCGCCAGTCGGTCGGTCTCGTGCCCCCGCAGATGCGCGATGCCGCTCAGCCGCGACACCGAGCCCGGGGCGGCCAGGGCGGCCAGGGCAGCCACCGTCGGGGTGAGCTCGCCGACGGCGCGCAGATCTACATCGAAGCCGCCGTAGCCGCGCGGGCCCTGGACTTGCAGGTGCGCATCGGCGTGGCTCACCCGTGCACCGGTCGCGCCGAAGATCTCGATGATGGCGTCGGAGGGCTGCACACCGACGGCCGGCCAGCCGGCGATTCGCACGCGGCCTCCGGTGACCACCGCAGCCGCCAGGAACGGGGTGGCGTTGGACAGGTCGGGTTCGATCTCCCAATTGCGGGCTGCGGCCGTCGCCGGTGCGACCCTCCAGCGGTTCGGAACGGTGTCATCGACATCGATTCCAGCCTGGCGCAGCATTGCGACCGTCATCGCGATGTGTGGGGCGGACGGCAGGGTAGCCCCGGTGTGCAGCACGGTCAGCCCCGCGTCGAACGCCGCCGCGGTCAGCAGCAGTCCGGAGACGAACTGCGACGATGCGGAGGCGTCGATTTCCACGATGCCGCCGGCGACCGAGCCGGATCCATGGATTCCGAAAGGCAGGCCGTCGCCCTCGACCGTGATACCCAGGCTGCGCATCGCATCCAGCAGCGGGGCGATCGGCCGGGCCCGGGCCTGCTCATCCCCGTCGAACGTGACGGTGACGGTGCCCAGCGCGGCCAGCGGCGGCACGAACCGCAGCACGGTGCCGGCGAGGCCACAGTTCAGGCGGATGTTCGGTTCGGGGTCGATCTTGCCGCTGACCGTCACGTGGTGGGCCACTGCTTCGACTCGCAGGCCCAGAGCCCGCAGGGCGTCGAGCATCAGGTCGGTGTCGCGGCTGCGCAGCGCGCCCGAGAGGGTGGAGACACCGCCCCCGCGTCCCGCGGCCAGTGCGGCCAGTACCAGCGCCCGATTGGTCTGCGATTTCGAGCCGGGCACGGTCACCGTCGCGTCGATGGGGGCGGTGGGCATCGGTGCCGGCCAAGTCGTCACGGTTTCATCCTGCCAGCGCATGGCTCCAGAGCTGGTACCGGCGCATGAGCCCGGCGGTTCAGCGAGCCTCGACGGGCATCTTTGCCGGTTGGCTGCCTGGTATCACCCAACTGTTTACCCAGCATCATTAGTGTCTGCGGCATGGCTCTGGCGTCGGGCTCGATTTTTGCTGAGTACACCATCTTGAAACTGGTGGGTGCTGGCGGGATGGGCAAGGTTTACCTTGCGCAGCACCCCCGGCTGCCTCGACGTGAAGCGCTGAAGATTCTGCGTCGGTCGTTGAGCGCCGACGACGACTACGAAGAGCGGTTTCGGCGGGAGGCTGAGGCCGCCGCGGTGCTGGTGCACCCCAACATCGTGCGCGTGCACGACCGCGGCGAATACCGCGGCCGGCTGTGGCTGTCGATGGACTACATCGAGGGTGAGACGCTCGGTGAGCTCATCACCCGCAAGTTCCCGGCCGGGATGCCGGCTCAGATCGTCATCCCGATCGTCGCGAGCATCGCCGACGCCCTGGACTATGCGCACGGGCAAGGCGTAGTGCACCGTGACGTCAAACCCAGCAACATCCTGGTGACTGAAGACGGCGACGACGTGCTGACTGCCGTGCTGGCCGACTTCGGAATCGCCCGGCAACTCAGCGGCCCCACCGGGCTGACCGCCAGCAATCTCGCCATCGGCACCATTGCCTACGCCGCGCCCGAACAGCTGATGGGCGCCGAAGGCCTGGAACGCGCTGACCAGTACGCCTTGGCCGCCACCACCTTCCAGATGCTGACCGGAGCGCCGCCGTATCAGCACGAGAACCCGGTGACGGTGATCAGCCACCACCTGAACACACCGCCGCCGCTGCTCAGCGACCGGCGTCCCGAACTGCAGCAGTTCGACGACGTGCTCGCCGCGGCACTGGCTAAGGACCCCGCCGAGCGATTCCGCGATTGCTCGGACTTTGTGGCAGCCCTGGCCGAGCAGCTTGCCGATCCGGACTCCGATGACGAGTCCGACGCCGCCCGGACCGTCGTGCGGGGCGTTCCCCGAGCCTTGCCGGCACCTCCGCCGAGCCGGTTGTCGAAACTGGCCCGACCCGCTGTCTTGGTGCCGTTGGGGCTTGCGGTGGTGGGATCGGTGGCGGCCATCGTGCCGCGCCTGCTGGCCGAGGAGCCGGCCGACACGGCGGCGGTCGCCGCTGGGGGTGCACCTGCGGCGGCCGTGGCGCCGCCGCCCAAGGCGCCCGCGTTCGAGGGGACCTACCGCGTCGACGCCAACCGGGCCGGGGAGAAGTACAACGGTGTGCCCAACCCCGAACCGCCCAACGTGAGCACCTGGTGGGCAGTCAAGTCGTCCTGTGACGCCTCGGCGTGCACCGCGTCGGCGATGATGCTGGATGCCAAGGATCACCGGAAGACGGTGAAGACGCCTTCAGGCGGCAGTGAATTGGCCCTTGAGTTCACCGGCGACACCTGGCGGTCGCAGCCGCAGACAGTGCACACGCCGTGTATCGGGGTCGACGGGCGACAGGACAGTCAGACCACCACCCAGGTGCTCACCCTGGAGCCGACCATTCCGGGCGTCCTGCACGGCGCGATGGTCGCCACCGTGGAAAGCAACGAGTGCGGCCAGCGCGGTGCCCAGATCTGGGTTCCGGTGGTAGCCAGCCGATTCGGTGATGTTCCTGTGGGGATCGACCCGTCCGTCGAGCTGGCCAAGCCGACCAAGCCGGCCAAGCCGGCCTGATCCTCGCCCGCTCGGCCATCGCCTGTCGGCACATCCGGGCGCCATGGGTGTGGGATTACGACCACCCCCGACGTTGGAAGACCTGCTCGGTACCTTGCCGGCGCACACCGGCATCCCGTTCGTGGATGTCGGCACCGCGTTGTAGTTCACCTTGCCGCAGGTCAACTACGACATCTTCGCCTCGAAGTTGGCTGACGGCGAACCCCTCAACGCCATCGGCCTCCCGCTCGCCGTTGACCTGGGAATGCTGCCGCTCGCATTGCTGGGCGCGCCGATCTGACCCGCCGAGCGCCTAGCCGGCGCTGGGCGGCCGGTTCATTACCCGGTGGCGGTAGCCGTACCGAGGAACGAACCGGAAACCGGTAGGCCCGCCGTTGGCGGCGGCACTGGCCCCGGGCAGACCGGCCATGCCGGCCATCCCCGCCATACCGCCGCGCGCCATCGTGCCGGACTCCGCAGCTGCCACCCGGCTGGAAACCAGTGTCGCGGCAGCCTGATTGGCCGACGTAGGAGCCATCGGCCAGCTCTGCGGCACCGACAACAACCCGACCTGGATGCCCCTGCCCACGGCGACTGACGGCGACGCGGCGCCGAAACCAGGGGTGTAGGAGGCTGCGGTTCCCGCTTTCGCGACGTCGGACACCTTCGCCAGTTCTCCCAGGAATGCCCTGACGTCTCCGACCGCCTGGCCAGATACTTCGTGACCGTTGAGGCCCTGGCCGACCATGTCGACGAGCCGGAACGGTCCCATCGCCGAGTTCGTGTAGCCGGTCAGTGTCCGGAGCGGAGTGACCAGCTGTTGCAGGAACGCGGTCCATGCCGCCGAGCCCGTGGTCGGTGCGGTACCCGTACCCGTACCTGTACCCGGGACCGAAGGCGCCCCCGTGGCCGCGCCAGACTGAGCGAGCGACTGCAAGGAGGTCAGCCCCTGCGACGTCGTCTGGGAGGTCGCCTGCGACACCGCCGAGTTGCTGACGGCCTGGGTGGTCGCGGTGGCCTGCCCCGCTTGCGCACCGGGGTTGGTGGTCTGCGGCGGCGAAGTGAACTCCGACAGCTGCGAAGCCGCTGCGGAACCGCCCGCATAGGTATACATCGCGGCGGCGTCCTGGGCCCACATCGCGGCGTAGTGGGCTTCGGTCGCTGCGATGGCCGCGGCGTTCTGGCCGAAGAAGTTGGTGGCGACCAACATCATCAGTTGAGCCCGGTTGGCGAACACCATCTGTGGTGGCACGGTCATCGCGAACGCGGCTTCAAAGGCGGCCGCCGCGGCCTTGGCCTGCATGGCCGCCTCTTCGGCTTTCGCGGCCGTCATCTTGAACCAGGTGGTGAAAGGCAGTGCCGCCGCGGCCATGGCGGCCGCCGACGGTCCACGCCACGGACCGCTGGTCAGGTCCGCGATGGTCATGTCCACCGCGGCCGCGGTCACGCTCAATTCTTGGGCCAAGACGTCCCAGGCCCCCGCTGCTGCCAACATCGGACCGGAGCCGACTCCCGCGTACATCCGCGTGGAATTGACTTCCGGAGGCAGTGCCCCGTAGTCGATCACCAAGTCCCCTGGGTCTATCCGCCGAACGGACGACGTGGCATGACGGTCAACGCGGTTCCGTAGCGCGGACCGCCGAAACCGCGGAAGCCAGCGCCGGCCGCACCCGCGGCCGGGATGCCAGGCATCCCGGGCATTCCCGTCGGCGGTGCGATCGGGGCGCCGCCGAGAATTCCGCCTGCGGACGGCAGCGCCGCCGCGGCAGCGGGACCCACCGGCACCCAGGAGCCGCCGGAGACCGGGCCCAGCGTGGACGCCGCCGCGAGCGGCGGAGCCCAGGCCGCCGGGACCGAGAGGCCACCGACCGCGCCCGCGGCACCGGTGGCCGCGCTCGCCGCGCCGGACGCCGCGCTGGCGGCGCCGGAGGCCGCGCCGGCGGCTCCCGATGATGCCGCCTTCGCGCCGTCGGCAAACAGCTTCTGCAGACCGAGCACACCGCTGACACCACGCCATACCGCACAGACGTTGTTCGACTGCAGGTTCGCGTTGGTCACCAGCTGGGTCATCAACTGGTTGCTCAGGTTGTAGTTCGGGTCGGCGAGGATGTCATCGGCGCCGTAAGTGGTGCTCTCGGCCGACTTCGCCAAGCTCTGCAGGGCGCCCGACGCTTGGGTGGCCGTGCCACTGCTGGCCGCCGAAGCGACCGCGTTGGCGTTCGCGGCGTCACCGGCCGGGTTGGTCGGGTTGGGCGGTGCGGTGAACTCGTTGAGCTGGGTCGCGGCGCTGGACTGCGTGTGATAGCCGACCATCGCCATCGTGTCCTGGGCCCACATCTCGTTGTGCTCGGTCTCGGTGGCGGCGATCGACGGGGTGTTCTGCCCGAGGATGTTGGTGGCGACCAGCTGCTGTAGGAGTTCACGGTTCGCGGTGACCGCAACCGGCGGCACCGTCTGGGCGTGTGCCGTCTCGTAGGCGGCTGCGGCGGCCCGGCCCTGCGCGGCGGCCTGCTCGGCCTGCGCGGCGGTGAGCTCCATCCAGTTGATGTAGGGCGCGGCTGCGGTGGCCATCGATGCCGAGGCCGTCCCGAGCCATTCCTCGGAGGTCAGCTGGTTGATGACCGCGCGGTACTCGGCCGCAACAGATTTCAGTTCGGCGGCCAGCGCGCTCCACGCCGACGCTGCCACGACCATGGGCTCCGAGCCGGGCCCGGAGTAGATCATGGTGGAGGTCACCTCAGGCGGCAACGACAAGTAGTTCATCGCGGTGACCTAAACGGCCGCTGCTGCGTTAGCAGCCTCGGTTGCGGCGTATGCGTTGGCTCCGCTGCTCAGGGCGTTCACGAACATCTCGTGGACGGCCACCGCCTGCGCGCTCACGGCCTGGTAGGCCTGAGCGTGGGTGGCGAACTGGGCGGCGGTCAGCGCGGATACCTCGTCGGCGGCGGCCGGCACCACGCTGGTGGTGGGTGCCGCGGCCGCGGCACTGTGCGCGGCCATCGACGAACCGATGGCCCGCAGGTTGGCGACGGCGGCCAGCAACGCTTCGGGTTGCGTTGTGACGAACGACATGAAGGCTCCTCGTCGAGGTCTTTACCCTTTTCCGCGATCGCCATATTGCGGATCGCGTACGCCCTTGAGCGCAGACCCGACGCTATGCGATCAGACGGCCGATACACAGCCGCGAAGGGCACTTTTCGGAGACTGTCAGCAGTTGTTCATTGACAGTTGGAAAAGGCACCCGAAACATTCACCGAGCAGCCCTCTGGCGTTGGTTTGCCTTCACCTGTTGTTCACTTTGGCGACGCCGCGTCAGCTAACAGTCGCAGGGTGGATTCGCGCCCCGGCGCGCTGGCCGGGTCGGTGCCCCGCCGGGCGGATGCGACCGGATTGAGCATCACCTCGTCCACGCCGAACCTGTCGGCCAGTTCCCGCAGTTGCGTGAGCGCCTCGGCCGGCGTTCCGATGACCGCACGCGAGAGCTCGCCCTGTGCGATGCGGTGTTGCTGCGGCGTCAGGACCGTTTGCTGGGCGTCCTCGACCAGTTCCAGGCGGCCCGGTGGTTGCCCGGTCGCCGTCTGCGCTTGCAGGTGCAGGTAGGGAAGGATCAAAGCCGTTGCCTCGTCGTGTGTTTCGGCAACCACGGTATTGACGGTCAGGAACGCGGCCGGCTCGGCGGCAAGCTCGCTCGGGACGAACTGTGACCGGTAGCACGTCAGTGCCTCGTCGGTGTGCTCGCCGAACAAGTGATGGCCGAAAACGTAGGGCAGCCCCTGGGCCGCGGCGACTCGAGCTGACTGCAGTGAGGAGCCCAGCACGAACACGCGCGGTCTCGTCAGCGCGTGCGGAGTCGACCTCAGGACGTAGCTGCGATCCGTCAACTGCACGGACACCCCCGCGGTGCCCAGCAGGGCGATCACGTCGCCGAGATTGTCGGGGAAATCGTCGATGTCGCGATCGCCGCGGCCGGTCGCTCCGCGCAACACCGCTGATGCCACCGGATCGGCGCCGGAAGCACGCCCGATACCCAGGTCGATGCGGCCGGGATGGGCGGCCTCCAGCAGCGCGAACTGCTCGGCCACAGCCAGCGGCGCGTGATTGGGCAGCATCACTCCGCCTGAGCCCACCCGGATACGCGACGTGGCGGCAGCGATCATCGCGGTCAGCACCGCCGGGCTGGTGGCGGCAACCGACGGAATGTTGTGGTGCTCGGCAACCCAGTACCGGGCGTAGTCGAGATCGTCGGCGATCTTCGCGAGTCGCATCGTCGCCGCCACTGCATTCGAGGTGGACTGGTCGGTGCGGACCGGCGTGAGATCGAGGACGGAGAGGTGCACAGCGGCGATCTTGCCATCACCGGGACGACTGACGCCGTTCGTACACCGCGCGTTCGGTTTTCGTTAACCGGACTCACGCACAGTTGTGGGCGATGAACAGCGATACCGAGCTCGGCGGCGCAGTGTCTTCTGGGCCCGCTGTGCCCCCAGAGCCGTGGGAGATCGGCCGTCCGCAGCCGGTAGTGCAGCAATTGGTGGCGTGCGGAGCGCTGCGCGGGGAAGTTCTCGACCCTGGAACCGGCTCGGGTCACCACGCGATTCACTATGCGGCTCATGGCTATTCGACCACGGGGCTCGACCATTCTCCGGCTGCCATCGCGGTCGCGCAGCGTAACGCCGCGCAAGCCGGTGTGACGGTGGATTTCCAGGTGGCCGACGCGGTTGACCTCGTCGGATTCGACGGCCGGTTCGACACCGTGGTCGACAGCGCTTTCTACCACCTGTTCCAGGACGATGAAGAAACTCAGTTGCGCTACGCGCGCAACCTGCACCGGGCGACCAAGCCTCAAGCCCGCCTGTTCATGTTCGAAGCCGGCCGCCACAACGTCAACGGTTGGCAGTTGGACGGTTTGTCCCCGGAGCGCTTTGGTCCGCTGCTCGAATCCGCCGGGTGGCGTATCGACCACATCGGGACCACGACCTATCAGGGGACGTTCGATCCCGCTGCCTTCACCGACATGATCGCGGTGATGGAGTCGATGGGCCGCGAGGACCTGGTGGCAGGTGTCCGCGCGCTGGCCGAACGGTTCGCATACCTGCAACCGCTGCTCGAAGACAACCTGGTGCACATGCCGTTCTGGGCGGTCGCGGCCACCCGGATCGATTAGCTGTCACCATGAAGGTATGTGCGGGCGTTTCGCGGTAACCACCGATCCGGCGTTGCTGGCCACGCGTATCGATGCGATCAACGAGATACCGGCCGACGCAGACGCCGGCCCGAACTACAACGTGGCACCCACCGACGGCGTCGCGACCCTGGTCAGCCGGCGCGCTGGGCCGCATCAACCCGGCGGTTCAGCGAGGCTCGACGGAGGAGAGGCGAAGCTGGAACCGCCGCATCAACCCGGCGGTTCAGCGAGGCTCGACGGAGGAGAGGCGAAGCTGGAACCGCCGCATCAACCCGGCGGTTCAGCGAGGCTCGACGGAGGAGAGGCGAAGCTGGAACCGCCGCATCAACCCGGCGATGTACCGACTCGGCGGCTGCGGCTGATGCGCTGGGGGCTGGTGCCGTCGTGGGCTAAAGCCGGTCCCGGCGGGGCACCGGCGTCCGGCGGTCCGTTGCTGATCAACGCCCGTGCCGACAAGGTCACCACCTCACCGGCGTTCTCGGCGTCCGTCGAGCGGCGCCGCTGCCTGGTGCCGATGGACGGCTACTACGAATGGCGCGCTGAAGGGCCTCGAACCGGAGGAGGGGCCCACAAGACACCGTTCTACATCCACGGTGACGGCGCGTTGCTGTATGCGGCCGGGCTGTGGTCGGTCTGGCGCCCCAACCGGGTGTCCGACGCGGTGCTGAGCTTCGCGATCATCACCACCGCGGCCGTCGGGGAACTTGCCGGCATTCATGATTGGATGCCGTTGCTGTTGCCCGAAGACCGTTGGGACACTTGGCTGGACCCGGATGCTGGCGTCGACACCACGCTGCTTTCCCAGCCGCCGGACGTGACCGGGATCGCGGTGCGTGAGGTCTCGACGCTGGTCAACAGCGTGCGAAACAACTCACCCGAGCTGATCGCACCGGCCGAGCCGCAACCCGAACAGGCCCATCTGTTCTAACGTCCGACCAGGCTGCGCTTCTCCAGCGCGTACTCCTCGTCGGTGAGAATCCCGGCGTTGCGCAGTTCGGCCAGCTCACGCAGCTCAATGTCGGCGCCCATCAGCAGGCCGAACGCCGAGGACGCGGGCACCTCCGGCAGCTCGCCGGGCCGTGGTACCGGCGGCGGGGTGACGGTACCGGCAGTCGGGATGCGGGCCCCCCGGGTGGCGCCGGCCCCGGCCCGTCCGGCCACCCCGGCTGCGGCCATCCCTGCCGCGGGGATCACCGTCTCACCGGCGGCCACGGCCGGAACAGCCGAGGTGGCGGCGGCGGTACCGACGGACACCAGCGACATGCCGATCTGCGGCGCCACCGCCGCCGGCGTGGCAGAGGCCCAGGCCAGTGGCACCGACAGCCCGCTGATCGAGGTCGCCGAGGCGAAGTTCGCCGAGACCGGCAGCGCACCCGCCATGGCGGCGCGCAGCAATTCCTGGCCCACCTCGGCGGCGCCCATCGCGTCGAACAGGAACGTGCCGAGCGCGTCGACGCCGAACGTGCCCATCGAGTCGACAACCAGCTCGACACCGGCGATGCCGACCTCCATCGCGGGTTCGCTGATCAAGAGCGCGTCGGCGCCGATGGCCTCGGCCACGGCCGACGAGGACTCCAGCGCATGGGTGAGGGTGGTGATAGCACTCTCCCCGTGACCCTCGGAGGTGGTGGCGGCCGCATGCATGACGGCCGCTGACTGCGCCGACGTAGCGGCGGAGTTGGTGGTGCGCGGTGGCTGCTGGAACGGGCTGAGCCTGCCGGCGGTGGCGGCACCGGCGGCATAGCCGTACATGGCGGTGGCGTCCTGGGCCCACATCTCGTAGTAGTGGGCCTCGGCGGCGGCGATCGCGGGCGTGTTCTGGCCCAGGAAATTAGTCGCGACCAGGGTCATCAGCAGGCTGCGGTTGGCGGCGATCACCGGTGGGGGCACGGTCATGGCGAAAGCTGACTCGTAGGCGGCGGTGGCGGCGCGGGCCGCGATGGCGGTCTCCTCGGCCTGGATCGCGGCGGTCTGCAGCCATTGGGCGTACGGCGCTGCGGCGGCGGCCATGGCCCGCGCACTGGGGCCTGCCCAGCCGGAACCCAGTTCGGTGAGCACCGAGGTGTAGGCGAGGCCCGCGCTGTGTAGCTCGGCGCCCAGCGCATCCCAGGACGACGCCGCGGCCAGCAAGGGACCGGCGCCCGCGCCGGAATACATCCGGCCGGAGTTCACCTCCGGTGGCAACAGTGCGAAATCCATGGGTGCTACCGGCCGAGGAGGCGCTGCTTTTCCTGGGTGAACTCTTCTTCGGTGAGGATCCCGGCATCGCGCAGATCGGCCAGTTCCCGCAGCTCACCGGAGATCCGCGTGATCGGCCCGTGCAACGGCCGTACCGGCGGCTGCTCCGGCTTCTCGGCCTGGTCGCGCTGTTTGATCAGGGCGCGCGGCGCCCGTTTGGGGGTGGTTTTCGGGTTCGCGGTGGCCGTCGCGCGGCCCCGCCCTAGGCCCGCGGTGGCCCGACCGGCCAGCCCGGCTGCGCCGATGGCGGCCAGCGGCAATGCCGAGGCGCCCGCCGAGGCCGCGGGGAGGGCAGCTTGCGCGGCAGTCGGCAAGGCGCCGCCGACCTGCTGGATCACGGTGGTCGTCGGCGCCGCGGTGGCCCAGGCCTGTGGCACCGACAGCCCGCTGAGCGTGGCCGCTTCACCCAGTTCGGCGCTCACCGGGGTGATCGCGCTGGCCAAAGCCATCTCCGGCAGCAGTTCGCTCTCGATCTCGCCGACGCCGATCAGGTCGATTCCGAAGGTGCCGGCCGCGTCCACGCCGAAGGTACCGGCCGAGTCGATGACGAAGGTGCCGAACAGGCTGGAGGCCAACGCCAAGTAGGAGGCCGCCAGCCCAGGCTCCATTGCCGCCGCCGACCCGATCGAACCGGTCAGTGCCGCATTCGATCCCGCTGCCGCCGATCCCGGCGCGCTGAGACCCTGCAGGGCCTGGGTGATCGCGGAAACCGCGGTGTCGGCGTGGCTGCCCGCCGCGGTGGCGGTGGCCTGGCCGACCGCACCGGCCTGATTCGCGGTCCCAGTGGGATTGGTGGTGCGCGGGGGCTCGGTGAACGGGACCAGCCTGGTGGCAGCGGCGGAGCTGGTGGCGTAGCCGTACATGGCGGCGGCGTCCTGGGCCCACATTTCGTAGTACTGGGCGTCGGTGGCCGCGATGGCGGCGGTGTTCTGACCCAGATAGTTGGTGGCAAGCAGCGACATCATCTGAGTGCGGTTGGCGGTGACCGCCGGGGGAGGCACCGTCATGGCGAACGCCGCGTCATAAGCGGCGGCGGCAGTCCGGGTCGACGTTGCGGTGTGTTCGGCCTGGGCGGCGGTGGCGTGCATCCACTGGGCGTACGGTGCCGCGGCGGCGGCCATCGCTGCGGCGCTGGGCCCGGCCCAGCCGGCGGACAGCTCGTCGATCACCGAGTCGTAGGCCACACCCGCGCTGTTCAGTTCGGCGGCCAGAGCGCTCCAGGCAGCAGCAGCAGCCAGCAAGGGCTGTGCGCCTGCCCCCGAATACATCCGGCTCGAGTTGACCTCTGGCGGCAGCATCGCGAAATCCATTGTCAGACAATCCTGTTGGTAGTAGGCGTCATGGTGCCTCCTGAATTTCCCGGTTCGCGCCGCTGCGAGGGGTAGCCGGGCGCACTCGGACCCCGTGACCGTAGACAGTCAACTTGAAGTGAACCTGAAGAACGCGGCGGCGGGCGTAAGCCGCGCCGGTCGGTTCTCCCCATCGTGGCGTGACGGTGTTATCAATGGACCATGGCCGATTCCCGGTCCGCCGACCGTCGCGGCGGTACTCCCTTCAGTGTGGGAACGCCGCGGGTTCTGGTTGTCGAGGACTCCGAGACCATCCGCGAGATGGTCAGCGAGGCGCTGGCCGATGCCGGTTACCTCACCGACACCCAGCCGGACGGTCACGGCCTGGAGGAGGTACTGGACGGATTCCGGCCGGATCTGGTGGTCCTCGACGTCATGCTGCCGGGACGTGACGGCTTTGCGCTGATGGACGTGATCCTGCGCTGGGGCGAGGTGGGGGTGGTGCTGCTCACCGCGCGTGACGGCTTACCCGACCGGCTGCGCGGTCTGGACGGCGGCGCCGACGACTACGTGGTCAAGCCGTTCGAGCTGGCCGAACTGGTGTCGCGGGTCGGTGCGGTGCTCCGCCGACGCGGCCGGTTACCGGCTGCCGTGCAGTTCGGCGATCTGATGGTCGATGTCGACGCCGGAGTGGCCTCCCGCTCGGGCACCCCGCTGGGTTTGACCGCCACCGAGCTGCGCGTGTTGGTCTACCTCGTCGAACAACGCGGCCGCATCGTCAGCAGCGCGCAGATCCTCAACGCGGTGTGGGGCTATGAGGCCTACGACCCTAACCTGGTGCAGGTCCACATCAGCGGGTTGAGGCAGAAGCTCGAGGCACACGGACCACGAATCCTGCATACGGTGCGCGGGATCGGTTACCGGCTGGAACTTGCGGGTTCATGACCGCCACCCCCTCGCTGCGCCGCCGGCTGACGGTGATGGTGCTGGCGTTGCTGGTCATGCTGATGCTGGCGATGGGGCTGGTGATCAATGCCACCCTGACCGCGCTGGCAACGCGCAGCGTGCACGAACGACTGGCAGCGGCAACCACGCGCGCGGATTCCTTGGTAGCACTGGGTATCTCGGCTGAACAGATGTCGGAACAACTCAACGGCGGCATCATCGCCGCACTGGTGGTCACCGCCGACGGCACCAGCTACGGCGACCCCGCGATCGAGCCCGACGCGACCACCGGATCGAAGATTCCGGCCCCGCCGCTGGAACCCGACGACACCGCAACAGTCTTGGTGCATCCCTTGGCCAACGGCGACCGGGTGATCCTGGTCGCCGACACCACGGAATCCGACGAGACGCTGCGCAGATTGCGGCGCTTGATGATCGAGGCCGGTCTGGGGACCCTGCTGCTGGCATCGACCCTGCTGGCCGGGGCAAGCCGTGCGCTGCTCGCGCCGCTGGACCGGCTCACCGACCTCGCCCGCGACATCACCACCGGGGACCGGGGCCGGCGACTGAGACCAGACCGCCCCAAGACCGAACTAGGCAGGGCAGCAGAAGCTTTCGACGACATGCTCGACGAGTTGGAGGACTCTGAGAAGCGGGCGCAGCGCGCCGCGCAGGGGGCGCGGCGAGCGGAGGCGGCGGTACGGCGCTTTCTCGCCGACGCTGCCCACGAGCTGCGCACACCGATAGCGGGAATGCAGGCCGCCGCGGAGCAGATCGCCGGAAATGTCAGCGTGCATGTCGGCCAATCCGCCAATGAGGACGCTATCGAGCCCGAGGTTCTTCGTCAGCATCGTCGCGCCAGCCTGCTGCTGACCGAAGCCCGGCGGGCCACCCGATTGGTCACCGACATGCTGGACCTGAGCTATATCGATGCCGGACTGCCGTTGGAACTCAAAGAGATCGACCTGGTCGGGATCGTCGACACTCAACTGGATCGGGCGGCGCTGCTTGCCCCGCAACTGCGAGTCGAGCGTACCGGCCTCGACTCGGTGACCGCCTGGGTCGATCCCACGCGAGTCGCGCAGATTCTGTCCAACCTGCTCGACAACGCGCGCCGATACACTCCGCCCGGTGGGCAGATCACCGTCGAGGTCGGTGAAGACAGCGGTGGTATCGCGGTGGTCGTCACCGACACCGGTGTCGGGGTGCGCGCCGAGGATGCCGAGCGGATCTTCGATCGGCTGGTGCGCCTGGACAGCGCCCGCGGCCGCGACCACGGCGGTGCGGGACTGGGACTGCCGATCGCCCGGGCGCTGGCCGTCGCGCACGGCGGGACGCTGACGTGTGTTTCCCACCAGGGAGGCGCCCGCTTCCGGCTGGTCATCCCGAGGGCCGAGTCGCGCCCCGTCGGCTAGCTGCGGCGCAGCAGGGGTTGGGTGCTGCACCGGAACGCGCCGCCCAGTGACCGGCTGATTCCGAACTCGACGTACTCGACCGTGACGCCACGGCGTTCCAATTGCTCACCGACCCAACCGAAAACGGGATCGGTGACGTAGACGTCGGGGGAGATCGGCAACCCGTTGGTGGCCAGTTCCTTGGCCTGCGCCAGCGAAACCGGTATCCGGTCCCAGGACTTGAGCGCGGCGGGAACCCCGTCGAGCAGTGCGTCTTCGCACACCACCAGCAGGCCGTCGCGGATCAAACCGAGCGCACAGTCCAGGTGCAGGATGTCGGGGACCAACCGGACCACCTCAACGGTGTAGCCCCGCGTAGCGAGCAGCTTGGCCAGCCAGCGCGCGCCGAGTGCATTCGATGCTAGGCCTGATGTCCCCACGAAAACCTGCCGGCCGAGGACCAGGACATCGCCGCCCTCTAAGAACGGACCGGGCCCCAGCGTCGTGTCGTCGGCGGCGGCGATCTCGGGAGCCGGGACGGCGACATAGTCGCAGAGGGCGGGATACACCCGCTCGAGCAGGATGTCGCGGACCGGCAACACCTCGCGACGGCGATGCCGAAACCGAAGGGAGCCCTCGATCACGACGTCTCCGATAGTGAAGAACGGGTCGCGGACAAAGAAATTGGCGTATCCGTCGGAGCCTGCTGCGGCCTTCTCGGCCGCGGTCAACATCCGCGGCCGCAGCACCTCGACACCGTGCCGGTGCAACACCGCGGCGAGGTTGCGCCGTTCCTGCAGCCACAGGTGCGCCCGCTGCGGGCACGCGATACCGAAATCTTCTCCAGCGACAACGGTTTCGGCTGAGCCGGAGGAAAGGAAATCCAGGTCGGAATCCGGGATGTCGTCGGGCAGCGCCAGTTCAGACTGGGCGAGCACCACGGTGCGCAGCGGCGCGAACTCGCTTTCGACGAAGATGTCGGTCACAGTCGTCTCGCCGCGCGGCGCTAAGGCTGCACGTATCCCGGTGGGTTGACGGTGTCGACCCACAAGTCCACGCCCAGGTCGCTGCCGGGCACACAGTCATAGACCGACAGATCGGTGACGCCGGAGTCCACCAGCACGTCTTCGCACAGCAAGGAATTACCGGTGTATTCGCGGGCGGGCTTGGTCACGATGGCGTATGCGGCGTCGGCGTAGATGTCGGGGGTGCGAGAGCGCGCCATCGCCTCGTCTCCGCCGAGCAGGTTCTGTACCGCTGCGGTCGCGATCATGGTGCGCGGCCAGAGCGTGTTGGAGGCGATACCGTGCCCGCGCAGTTCTTCGGCCATGCCGAGTGCACACAGCGTCATCCCGAACTTGGCCATCATGTAGGCCGTGGGCTTGAGCCATTGGGGCTCCAGCCGGATCGGCGGGGACAGCGTCAGGATGTGCGGGTTGTCGCGGCCGATCATGTGTGGAATGCAGGCCTGCGACACCGCGTAGGTACCGCGCACCTCGATGCCGTTCATCAGATCGAAGCGCTTCAGCGGCACTTCGAGGATCGAGCCGAGGTTGATCGCCGAGGCGTTGTTCACGCAGATATCGATGCCGCCGAACCGTTCGACGGTGGCGGCCACGGCCTCCGCTACGGAGTCTCCGTCACGGATGTCACCGACGATCGGCAGTGCTTGCCCGCCGGCCTCTTCGATTTCGGCGGCCGCGGTGTAGATCGTGCCGTCGAGCTTGGGATGCGGTTCGGCGGTCTTGGCGATCAGCGCGACGTTGGCGCCGTCGCGGGCGGCGCGCTTGGCGATCGCCAGGCCGATGCCACGGCTGGCACCGGAAATGAACATGGTCTTGCCGGAGAGAGGGCCTGAGTTGGGCATGGCTGTCAGCCTATGCCGCGGCGGCCCCACGCGCCGGACCGGCGATCAACGCGGGCCCGATCGCGTCGACCCGGCGCATTCCTACCTGGCAACCGGCTTACGACGTAAACTGAGCCACCAAACGCCACGGAGATGAAGAGGTGGTCTGGTGGATGGCGGGGTGGACGCCGCGGCTGCGGCCATGGGCGACGGCCTGCGCTCGACGTCGCAGTTGAGCCGCGACGGGATCCTGGAAATGGCCATCGGCTTCATTGACCGCCAGGGCCTGTCGAAATTGACCATGCGTGCGCTGGGTGCGGCCTGCGGGGTCGAGGCGATGGCGCTGTACCGCTACGTACACGGCCGTGGCGACCTGCTCAGCGGCGTCGTCGACCACATCATCGACCGGCTCTACGCCGATCAACTCGCGGCGCGGCGCCAGGAGGACGGCTGGCAGGACTACCTCATGCGGCTGGCGCACGGGGTACGCCAGATCGCACTCGACCATCCGGAGGTGTTTCCGCTGGTGGCCACCCAGGCGCCGGAGGCGCCATGGGTTCGGCCGCCGCTGCGCAGCCTGCGCTGGATGGAAAGCTTTCTCGACACGCTGATCTCCTATGGATTCGACGATGCCGCCGCGGTGGCGGCCTACCGCTCCTACACCACGTTCCTGATCGGTCACCTGCTGTTGGAGGTGTCGGCGCGCGGCGCTGAACTGCACCCCGATGAGGCCCTCCTCGATGACAGGGGCGAGCGGTCCGCACGCGACCTGACCGACTACCCGCACCTGCTGCGCCTGCAGCCGATGTTGTCGCAGGACCGCAGCACTGCGGAGTTCGAGGAGGCGCTGGAGGCCATGCTGGATCGGCTCGAACTGCTGCTCGCCCGACGCTGAGGCAAATCGGTCCCGCACGGGTTTACGTTGTAAACATCGTGGGTATAGCTCGTGTTGCAACGCCACATGAGGGAGGAACTCACGATGGGATTGGCAGACAAAGCCAGAAACGCCGCGCAGGATGTCGCGGGCAAGGCCAAAGAAGCCGCCGGCAAGGTCACCGGTGATGACGACCTCAAGAACGAGGGCAAGGCTGACCAGGGGAAGTCGAGCCTGAAGAAGGCCGGCGAGAACGTCAAGGACGCCTTTAGGGACTAGCAAGCGAGAACACCGCCCCGTGCGCCGTTTACGGCGTGCGGGGCGGTGGCGCGTCCGGGTCTCGACGCGGGTTGCGGCGGGACGGCACGACGATCCAAGAAAGCCGCCGTGGAGCGGTTTACAACGTAAACAAACCGGCGTAGCTTCAACCGCATGCAGTTCGGTTTACGCCGTAAACTCAGCCGCTGCTCCGTGTGGCGTCGCAACGGGGCCGGGACGGAGCGAGCGGAAGCGGTTCCGGCCGCCGCGATGACGGGCGGTGGCGTCATTGCCGAGGCGTGCGTCGGCGAGGCGTTCGCCGCCCCGCAGGTCCCTGCGGAAGAAGAGCTGCGTGTCCTGGTGGAGCGTCGTGGCGCAGCGCTGCTGGTTCACGCCGGTGGCAGCGTCGATGCGTCCAACGTCGCCGTCTGGCGGCGCCTGGTCACCGAAGCCGCAGAGGTGGCCACAGCTCCCGGACCGCTGATCATCGATACCAGTGGACTGGAATTCATGGGAATCTGCGCATTCGCGGTGCTGGTCGACGAATCGGCCAGATGCCGCCGGCGTGGCATCCGGCTCTGCCTGGTCAGCGACCAACGGCTCACCGCCCGGGTGGTGGACGCCGCGGGTATCGATGCTGAACTCTCGTTCGCCGCGACCGTCGACGACGTGCTCGGTGACGCACCGCGCGACGATCCCGGTCCGGTCTTGGACGGCTGAACGGTGATCACCGCGGTCACTGCGCCTGAATGTCCGCGGTGATCGCGCCGGTCAACCGGATCAGATCCGCGGGTGCCACCGCCACGTCCCAGCCGCGCTGGCCCGCGCTGCACAGCAGCCGGTCGAAGCCCAGCGCCGAGGTGTCCACCACCGTCGGCAAGGTTTTGCGCTGTCCCAGCGGCGAGATCCCGCCCAGCACGTAACCGGTGGCTCGTTGCGCCGCTTCCGGGTCGGCCATGGCGGCCTTGGGCACCCCCAGGGCAGCGGCGACCGCCTTCAGCGACAGCTTCGCCGGCACCGGCAGCACCGCGACCGCCAGGCCGTGTGGGATCGCGACCACCAACGTTTTGAAGATCTGCTCAGGCCGCACCCCGTTGGGCCCCTCTCCGGCGAGCCGCTCGACGGCTTCGGCTCCGAAAGCGCGCTGGTCCGGTGCATGGTGGTAACGCAGCACCTCATGGGGCACCTGTGCGGCGATCAGGGCCGCGATGGCTCGGGTTGCGGCGCGACTCACCGCGTCAGGATACGGGCGGGAAATAGCGCCATGGCCGACGCTGTTGAGTAAGGCAGTTCGTGTGGTCGCTGCGTCAAGCCGTCGATCACGGCCCTAGGATCGGAAAGGAGTCGCCGATGTCAACGGCGATCGGTCTGCTGGAACGCGATCTATCGGCTGGGCTGGTTGTGGGCACCGCGACAGAAGGGACAGCAGCGATCGAGATGGCTGACGGCGAGAGTGCGCCCGGTACCGGAACCGAAGCTTCGACAGAGGCCAAGGCGCCGGTGCGTTCCGATGAGACCGACGAGCAGCTGACCGCTCGGTTCGAACGCGACGCGATCCCCATGCTCGATCAGCTCTACGGCGGTGCGCTGCGCATGACGCGCAATCCTGCCGATGCCGAGGACCTGCTGCAGGAGACCATGGTCAAGGCCTATGCCGGGTTCCGCTCGTTTCGGGAGGGCACCAACCTCAAGGCGTGGTTGTACCGCATCCTGACCAACACCTACATCAACAGCTACCGCAAGAAGCAACGCACCCCTGCCGAATATCCGACCGACGAGATCACCGACTGGCAGCTGGCAGCCACCGCCGAACACTCGTCGACGGGACTGCGCTCGGCGGAGGTGGAAGCGCTGGAGTCGCTGCCGGACACCGAGATCAAAGAGGCGCTGCAGCAGCTGCCTGAAGAGTTCCGGATGGCGGTGTACTACGCCGACGTCGAAGGATTCCCGTACAAGGAGATCGCCGAGATCATGGATACGCCGATCGGCACGGTGATGTCGCGTTTGCACCGCGGCAGGCGGCAGTTGCGCGGTCTGCTGGCCGATGTAGCCCGCGACCGTGGATTCATTCGCGGCGGTCAGGCTTCCGAGGAGGTGTCGTCGTGACCGAACACTCGCGGGACTGCAACACGCCGCCGGATGCCGGCGGATCCGACGCCAACTGTTCTGAGGTGATCGCCGAAGTATGGACGCTGCTCGACGGCGAATGCACGGCGGAGACCAAGGCCAAACTGCGCCAGCATCTTGAGGAATGCCCGGGTTGCCTGCGGCACTACGGGGTCGAGGAACGGATCAAGACGCTGATCGCCCGCAAGTGCAGTGGTGACAAGGCTCCGCGGCGTCTCTACGAACGGGTGCGGCTGGAGATCAGCCGGACCACGATCATCCACCGCGAGGGCTAAAGCGGGTCACCGGTATGGCCTCACCTAGCCGATAACCGCAGCAAGCCCGGCCAAAGGCCGGGCTTGCAATCAGCTGTGCTGGCGTCGCTGAGCTAACGCTCTAGGCGTTGGGTCGCTTGCCGTGGTTGGCTTTGCTGTGCTTGCGATCGCGCTTCTTGCGGCCACGTTTTGCCATGATTGGCCCTCCTAGCAGGTATTCCGGCTGGCCAGTCTCTCATACCTCCGGGTGTGACGCGGTGGCGGGGCCTGGAATCGGCCCGGCCACCGCGCCTCCGGCAGCCTCAGTGAAAGGTCCGCGCGCCCGCGAGTGTCTGCGGCACGAGCGCCGGTGGGGTCGGCGGGGCCGGCGGGGTTTCGAGCGCGGGCACCGTGGACATGGGTGCACCGGGCGGCGTCAGCGAGCTGACATCGGTCGGCATGATCGAGCCCACCCCTGGCACCACCTTGTTGAGCATGCCGTTGAGGACCTGAAGGAAGGAGTTCGCGGCGTTCACGCCGGCCGCTGAGCTCCCTGCGGCCGATCCGGGCACGCCGAGCGGGCTCGGGGCGCCCAGCGCGTTGGGCACGCCGAGGGGGCTGGGGGTGCCGAGGGGGGCCGGAATCGGCATGGGGTCATCGACCAGTGCCGGCGCCGCTTTGGCGGACGCGACACCGAATCCCAGGGTGGCCAGCGTCATGGCGCCGGCGCAGATCAGTGTCAGCCGCACTCGCGGCCGGGCAAGACGGTTTACAGACAACGCGCTACTCCTCAAGTTCGATGGCGACTCGTGCCGCGTCACGGCGATTTCGTCACGCGTTCAAAACACTCGAGTAACGGTGCTATGCAATTGTCACAGGAGAAACACGACACGATCACGGATCGAACTCTCTAAGTCCTCTTATTTATCTTCGAGTTCGCTTACCCGAGCGCCCTGCCCGATGGCTTGAGGGGGTTGTGGTTCGATAGGGCCTAGCTTTTTTGATGTACGCAATCGTTGACTGGGTGATGAACGAGGTGAAGATGGCCGAGGACGTTCGCGCGGAGATCGTGGCCAGCGTGCTCGAGGTCGTGGTCCACGAGGGCGACCAGATCAACGAGGGCGACACCGTGGTGCTGCTGGAGTCGATGAAGATGGAGATCCCGGTGCTGGCCGAGATCGCGGGCACCATCAGCAAGGTGGCCGTCCAGGTCGGTGACGTGATTCAGGCCGGCGACCTGATCGCCGTGATCAGCTGATCGCTGCCGCAGTGACCGGCGCAAGCTAGCCGATGTCCACCCTCGGTGACCTGCTCGCCGAACACACCGTTCTGCCCGGCAGTGCGGTGGACCACTTGCATGCCGTGGTCGGGGAGTGGCAGCTGCTGGCGGACCTGTCGTTCGCCGACTACCTGATGTGGGTGCGCCGCGACCCCGACGCCGACGGTGCGCTGGTGTGCGTGGCGCAATGCCGGCCCAATACCGCGCCCACGGTGCTGCTGAGCGATGCCGTCGGCACCATCGTCGTGCCGGAGTGGATGCCGCTGGCGGTCGCGGCATTCGAATCGGGTGTCATCGGGCGAGAAGGCATTGCCGGACAACGCAATATGGAAGCAGTGCCGGTGCGGCACGGCGACCGGATTGTGGCCGTGCTGACCCACCAGACCGCGTTGACGGGCGGCAGGGAGTCCAGCCGGTTGGAGGCGGCCTACTTGGACTGCGCGGCAGATCTGGTGCACATGCTCTCCGAGGGCACCTTCCCCGACGTCGGCGACATCGCGGTGTCGCGCTCGAGTCCGCGAGTGGGCGACGGCTTCATCCGGCTGGCCGTCGATGGCACGGTCCGTTACGCCAGCCCGAACGCGGTGTCGGCTTACCACCGGATGGGCCTGGCCGCCGAGCTGGCCGGTCACGACCTGGTCGCCATCACCCGTCCGCTGATCTCCGACCCATTCGAGGCGCACGAGCTGGCCGAACATGTGCGTGAGTCACTGTCGGGCGGATCGAGCATGCGGTTCGAGGTCGACGCGGCCGGGGCGGTGGTGCTGCTGCGTACCCTGCCGCTGATCGTGCACGGCCAGCCGGCGGGGGCGGCGGTGCTGGTTCGAGACGTCACCGAGGTGAAGCGCCGCGACCGCGCGCTGCTCTCCAAGGACGCGACCATTCGAGAGATCCATCATCGGGTGAAGAACAACCTGCAGACCGTGGCGGCGCTGCTGCGACTGCAGGCCCGCCGCACGGCCAGTACTGAGGGCCGCGAGGCGCTGCTGGAGTCGGTGCGGCGGGTGTCGTCGATCGCACTGGTCCACGAGGCGTTGTCGATGTCGGTCGACGAGGTGGTGAACCTCGACAAGGTGATCGACCGCATCCTGCCGATGATGAATGACGTTGCCAGTGTGGATATCCCGATTCATGTCGCCAGGATCGGGTCGATCGGGTCGCTGGACGCCGACCGGGCCACCGCGTTGATCATGGTGATCACCGAACTGGTGCAGAACGCGATCGAGCACGCCTTCGAGGCAGAGGCGGACCGGCGAGCGGTGACCATCCGGGCCGAGCGTTCGGCGCGCTGGCTCGACGTCGTGGTCCACGACGACGGCCACGGGCTTCCCGACGGGTTCCGGCTGGAAACCTCCGACCGGCTCGGCCTGCAGATCGTCAACACGCTGGTCTCAGCGGAGCTCAACGGCTCGCTGACCGCGCAAGACGCGCCAGGCGGTGGGACCGAGATGGTTCTGCGCATTCCGGTCGGTGGTCGCCGGCTGCGTCAGGCGTTGTGAGGCAGGTCCCGACACAAAGCGACGCGGCCCCGACCAGGTCGGGGCCGCGTCGCTCTTGTCTGAGGTCAGACCCCGCTGCGCGCCCGGGTCCGAGCGTTGCGGCGCTTGAGCGCACGCCGCTCGTCTTCGCTCATGCCGCCCCACACGCCGGCGTCCTGGCCGGTCTCCAGCGCCCAGGTCAGGCACTCGGTGACTACCGAGCAACGGGTGCAGACCTGCTTAGCGGAAGCAATCTGGGCGAGAGCCGGCCCGCTGTTTCCCACCGGGAAGAACAGCTCCGGGTCCTCGTCGCGACAGACCGCCTTGTGGCGCCAATCCATAGGTCTCCAACTCCTTACTTTGGGCGCAGCGGGGTGCGCTAGTGCTTTTCGACTGTGTATAAGCGGCGCAAGAAATGATTACGGCTTGCATCCGATCGCTCGATCGTTTCACAGCCTGGACAGATGTCAAGGGTGCGCTTTATCACGTGGCCAAGGTCACGTTTGCGCGGGGCTGCTGCCAGCTTGCCTGCGTAGGTGTACTACAGTGGGCTTAACTGTGCGCTCATCGAGCGAATTGAGCGCTATCTCCGCAGGTCAGCGGACTTTCTCTACCGGAGGGGCGACGACGTCCAGCGCGTCGGGAACCGCCCGGAACGTCATCGTGGTACGTAGCCCGAGATATTCGCCATCGATCTGAGTCGCTATCGGTGTGTCGCCGGCATCCACCCGCAGGGCGAGTACGTCGTCGTCGCGGATGAGCTGTTTGGCGCGCAGCTTGGGCCGTTTCGACAGCATCTGCCGAACTAGCCTCAGCGTGGGTAGGACTTTCATGCTGGTGGTCGCGAACACGCCCATTCCCGACTCGAAGGTGGTGTCGGGGTTGGTCCACACGCACCGCTCGTCGGCATAGGTCCACGGCGCGCAGTTCGAGACGAACACGAAGTGCACCCCTTCGACCGGCTGGTCATCGCCCAGTTGCAGTGTCAACGTCGGCGCCCGGCGGGTAGTGGCCAATACCGCGGGGACCGCCGCGCGGATATAGCGCAGCGGGGTGACGGCGTGGCCCTTCTCGCGTTCGGCTTCCACCGCGGCCACCACCTCGCCGTCGACTCCCATGCCGGCGTTGAGGACCGACCACCGCTCGCCGCAGTCGATGAGACCGATCCGGCGCCACGCGGTACGGCCCGCCGGGTGGTTGATCAACTCGATGAGCTGGTTGGTAGCGGCGATCGGGTCGGCCGCGATGCCCAACGAACGCGCGAACACGTTCGCCGATCCGCCGGGCACCACCGCCACCGCGGGCAGGTGCGCCGGTGGCGGTGAACCAGGTGCCCCGAGCAGGCCGTTGACTACGCCGTGCACCGTCCCATCGCCGCCGTGCGCGATGACCAGGTCAATGCCGTCCCGGGACGCGGCCTGACTGATCTCGATGGCATGGCCGCGATAGTCGGTGTGCACCACGGTCAGGTCGAGGCGGCTCTTGAGCGCGTGGGCGAGCAGGTCGCGCCCCGCCGGCGTAGTGGATGTGGCATTGGGGTTCACGATCAGCACGGCACGCACGGGATCCGAGTCTATGGGCATCGGAGGAGATGGACCGGGTGGTTACGCTGGCGGCGTGAAAGCCGTCGCTGACTCACCGCGCGCTGTACTGGGCGCGGGCCTGATTGTCGCTGTGCAGGGCGCGGCCGCGCTGGTTGTCGCGGTGGTGCTGGTGGCGCGGGCATTGGCCGGCGCGGATCAGCATGACGCCAATGGCTACGGCACCGCAGCATGGTTCGCCTTCGTCGGTGTCGCGGTGTCGGCGGCCGGGTGGGCGCTGCTGCGCGGCCGGCGGGTGGGGCGCGGCATAGCGGTGTTCGCCAATCTGCTGCTGTTGCCGGTCGCCTGGTACCTGGGGGTGGGCTCACACCGCTGGGGCTACGGCGTGGTGGTCGGTGTGGCGGCCGTGGCGGTGCTGGCGGCGTTATTCAGTCCGTCGGCGCTGCGCTGGGCGGAACGACGCCCATAGCCGACAGGATCGTGCCGAACTTCGTCACCGTTTCGGCCAGTTCCTCGTCCGGATCGGATTCGGCGACGATCCCGCCGCCGGCATGGGCCAGCGCGGATCGACGATCGGCGGACAGTTGCGCGCAACGGATCGACACCACCCAGCGGCCGTCGCCGTCGGCGTCGCACCAGCCGACCGCGCCGGCGTAGAAACCCCGGTCGCCCTCCAGCTCGGTGATCAGGTCGACCGCAGCGGCGGTAGGAATTCCGCCGACGGCGGCGGTCGGGTGCAGTGCCAGTGCCAAATCCAGTGCAGTGGTGGAGGAGTCGCGCAGCCGGCCGGTGATCGGCGTGTTCAGGTGCCACACCGCGGAGGTACTGCTGAGCTGCGGCTCCGGCGCGACATCGAGTTCGGTGCACAGTGGGCCGAGGGCCGCACGCAGCTGATCGACGACCAACTGATGCTCGTGGCGGTTCTTGCCGGACTCGGCCAGTGCGGCTCCGTTGGCAGCGTCGACTTGCGCGTCGGGGGAGCGGGGCGCCGAACCGGCGAAGGGCCGGCAGGTGACCCGGTCGCCTTCGCGGGCAACCAGCAGTTCAGGACTGGCGCCCACCAGGGCTGTGCCGGCGTAGGGCTGTCCGGCCGCACTCAGGTCGACCAGATAGCCGTAGCCGCTCGGATCGGCGGTGATCAACCGGTGTAAGAGTGTGCCGGCATCCAGCGGGGCATCGGCGGCCAGGCGCAGCCCGCGGGCCAACACCACCTTGTGCAGGGCACTGCGCGACGCGGTCAGTTCGTCCAGGGCCCGGCGGATCCGGGCTCGATGCTCGTCGGGCTGCGGAATCTGCGCGACGATGCGGACCGCCGGAAGTGCCGCGCCGCCTGCGAGCGCCAGCGCGTCGTCGCGTCGCACCTCGCGCGGGACGAACAGGGCCGCGGCAGCATCAGGGCGGAAAGGCAACGCCCCCACCACTATTGGTGCTTGCCCACAGGACAATGCGGCCTGGGCGGCGGCGACATCGGCGAAACCGGCTGTCATCGCGTCGGCCGACAGCGTCCCGGAGGGCCCGGAAAGGACGAACGTCGGTGGCAGTGTTGTCACAGCCCTGCGGCCTGAGGTCCGGTCAGACCGAGCGCGATGAGCTGGCGCACCCCGTGCTCGAAGCCGCACACGGCCATTGAGGCCGCGGCCATCGCGAAACGCGCTCCGGCGGCCAACGGCAGCTCCAGCCACCGCGTGATCACCGCCCGGGAGAAGTGGCCGTGTCCGACGAACACCACATCACGTGAGGGGAGTTGCCGCAGCGCCGACGCAACCATCCGGTCGGCGCGGTCGCTGACCTGCGCCACCGTCTCACCGCCAGCACTGCCGAGTGTCCAGATCAGCCAGTCGGGTTCGGATTCGCGGATCTGCGCGGTGGTCAGCCCTTCGTAGCGGCCGTAGTCCCACTCGGCGAGGTCGTCGGAGATCTCGTCGACGTGCAGTCCGGCCAGCTCGGCGGTCACCTGGGCGCGGCGGCGCGGGCTGCAGATCACCAGCGGGTTGTCCAACGCAAGCTTTGTCAGCGTTGCGCGGGCGGCGAGGGCTTGGCGCCGGCCCACCTCGGTCAACTCCAGATCGGTGCGCCCGGTGTGCCGACCGCTTTGGGACCACTCGGTTTCCCCGTGGCGCAGCAGCAGAAGTCGGTGCTCCTCGATCCCCACGCCCGTCGATTCTGCCCGACGGCGGACACCGAGCGGCGTTTGGTGCTCCGTGGAGCCAAGCCGTGCCAGTATGTCGGTGTGACGGGGATGCGGATCTTGGCGGTTGCCAACCAGAAAGGCGGCGTGGCCAAGACCACGACGGTGGCTTCGCTGGGTGCGGCGATGGCCGAGCTGGGTCGGCGGGTGTTGCTGGTCGACCTCGACCCGCAGGGCTGCCTGACCTTCTCCCTGGGCCACGACCCCGACAAGCTGCCGGTGTCGGTGCACGAGGTGCTGCTGGGCGAGGTGGAGCCCAACACGGCGTTGGTACCGACCGACGAGGGGATGACCCTGCTGCCGGCCAACATCGACCTGGCCGGCGCCGAGGCGATGCTGCTGATGCGCGCCGGCCGCGAGTATGTCCTGGCGCGGGCGCTGGCCAAGCTGGAAGACGAGTTCGATGTGGCGGTCATTGACTGTCCGCCGTCGTTGGGCGTGCTGACCCTCAACGGTCTCACCGCGGCCGGCGAGGTGATCGTGCCCCTGCAATGCGAGACCCTGGCGCATCGAGGCGTCGGCCAGTTCTTGCGCACCGTGTCGGACGTCCAGCAGATCACCAACCCCAAGCTGCACCTGTTGGGGGCCCTGCCGACGCTCTACGACTCGCGCACCACCCATAGTCGCGACGTGTTGCTCGACATCGCCGACCGCTACGAGCTGCCGGTACTGGCTCCGCCGATCCCGCGGACGGTGCGTTTCGCCGAGGCCAGCGCATCGGGCGCCTCAGTGATCGCCGGACGCAAGAACAAGGGCGCGCAGGCCTATCGGCAGCTGGCCGAGGCGTTGCTCAAGTACTGGAAGAACGGCAAGACGCTGCCCACCTTCACCCCAGAGATCTAGCGGGTCGCCGCCATCAGCCCAGCGGTGATCGCGAGCGCGGCGGAGCCGGGCGAAGCGGGTCGCCGCCATCAGCCCAGCGGTGATCGCGAGCGCGGCGGAGCCGGGCGAAGCGGGTCGCACGCCATCAACCCAGCGCGACGACGGTGTCGCCGCGCTGCTCCAACACCGTCGGACCCGACACCGCCGGAAACACCGTCGACACCCCGGGCGGGCGGCTGACCGGGATGATGCGTTCAGGCGCGCCGGTGTCCTGGTCGAAGACGCCGACCCCGTCGGTCACCGGGATCAGTAGGCGGTCGGCCATTCGTACCGCCGGCCCCAACGGAACCGCGGCGCCGGATGCCGGAACGGTGTAGCGGTAGGTCAGCGTTCCGGAGTCGAACACCATCACGGCGTCGCCGGTCCACCAGCAGATCAACCCGGTGGGCCGCGAGACCGGCAATGTGGCGCTGGCGGCGGTGGGTTTGGCCGGCAGCATGGTCTTGGCGATCGTGGTGCCGGTCTGGTCGACGACCTCGATCCGGGGCTGCGGGGTGGGCAGATAGACCGCGGTGTTGGCGCCGGCGTCGGAGTCGGTCACCGCAAGCACCCGCGCGCCGGAGTCCGCGGTCACGCCGCGTTCGGCGATGTGCTGGGTCTCCGGCTCGTCTTCCTCCTTGCCCGCGCGCAGCAGGGTCAGTTGCAGATCGGACTGGCCCGCGCAGGACTCCAGTACCGAGACCGCCGAGGAGGCCGCCGCCGCCGAGATCAGGGTGCAGCCCTGTCCGCGGCCGCGCGCCGAGGGTTTCACCCGAGCGTCGATCTCCCCGTAAGACATCACTCGAACCAGGTCCGAACGCCACAGTTCCAAGCGGGTGGAGCCGGCAGAGAGCACCGCGCTGCCCTCGGAGGAGACCCGCACGGCCCGGTCGGCGTAGCTGGTGCGGGCCGGGCCGCGTAGGCCGTCGGCGGCGACAACCGCGCTGACCTGGCCGCACCCGCGGGAGTCGGGATAGACAGCGACGGCGTAACGGTAGATCCAGGACACCGCGCACAGGTCGACGTCGCGGGAGTAGCTCCAGCGCTCCTCCCCGGTGGCCGGGTCACGTCCGCTCATCCGCGGACCGTCACCGGTGATCACCGTGCCGGAGACCAACACCGGGGCCCAGGTTGCCGGGCTGGCCGCTGTCCACAGCTGCGACAGCGCCGCGGGCACCATCGCCGCCGATGGGGGATTGGTCGCCGAGTCCGATGCCGGCCGGCTGATCGTGGCGCGGGCATCGCTGGTCCACCAGATGACCACTCCGACGACGACGATCACGACCGCGATCAGGGCCGCCGCGACCAGATCACCGGAGGTGCGGCGCTCGGGTCGCACCATCTGGGCGGCCTAACTCAGCTGCCGTTCGCGGCAGCGGCCGCGGTCTTGTTCGGGCGGCGGCGGCGGCGACGCCGCGGCGCACTGGGCCCAGTGGTCTCGCTGGGCGCGGCGGTGCCGGCCTCACCCGACTCGACGCTCTGCGGGGCGCCGTCGGCGGCGTTCGCCTGACCACCCCGGGTGCGGCGGCGAGACCGGTTCGGGTTGCGGGGCGCACGCTCGCGGTCCGCCGCGGTCTCACGGGTTTCGTCGTCGGACCGCTTGGCCGGTGACCGGCGTGCCTTGCCGATCGAGCCGCCGGCGTCGGTGGGAATGTTCAGCTCGGTGAACAGGTGCGGGGAGCTCGAGTAGGTCTCCGCGGGATCCGGGCAGCACAGGTTGAGAGCCTTGTCGATCATCGTCCAGCGGGCCAGCTCGTCCCAGTCGACCAAGGTGACCGCGACGCCGGTGCGCCCGGCCCGGCCGGTGCGGCCGATGCGGTGCACGTAGGTCTTCTCGTCGTCGGGGCACTGGTAGTTGATGACGTGGGTGACGTCGTCGATGTCGATGCCGCGGGCGGCCACATCGGTGGCGACCAGAACGTCGATGTCACCGCCGCGGAACTGCTTCAGGGCCTTCTCCCGGGCCACCTGGCCCAGGTCGCCGTGCACCGCGCCCACCTTGAACCCGCGCTCACCCAGGTCGTCGGCGACCTTCTGGGCGGTCCGCTTGGTGCGGGTGAAGATCATCGTGGCGCCGCGGCCGCGGGCCTGCAGCACCCGCGCCACCAGTTCGGCCTTGTCCAGCGCGTGGGCCCGGTAGACGAACTGCTCGGTGGCGTCGTGCACCGCCGAGGAGTGCGGCGCCTCGGCGCGGATGTGGGTGGGCTGGTTCATGAAGCTGCGGGCCAGCGTGATGATCGGTCCCGGCATGGTGGCCGAGAACAGCATCGACTGCCGGTCGTCGGGGATGCGAGACAAGATGCGCTCGATGTCGGGCAAGAAGCCCAGGTCCAGCATTTCGTCGGCCTCGTCGAGCACCAGCACCGACAGGCCGCCCAGCTGCAGGTGTCCCTGCTGGGCCAGGTCGAGCAGCCGGCCCGGAGTGCCCACCACCACGTCGGCGCCGGCCTGCAGCGCCTCGATCTGCGGCTCGTAGGGTCGACCGCCGTAGATGGCCTGCACCGAGAGGGGACGGTCCCCGGCGGTCAGGTACTTGGCCGCGTCGGCCAGGTCGCCGGAGACCTGGATGCACAGCTCACGGGTGGGCACCACGACCAACGCTCGCGGTGCGCCGGTCAGCGGCCGGTCCGGGCTGGTGGTGACCCGCTGCAGCAGCGGGATGCCGAAGCCGTAGGTCTTGCCCATGCCGGTGCGGGCCTGGCCGATCAGGTCGTCGCCGGCCAGGGCCAGCGGCAACGTCAGCTCCTGGATCGCGAAGGCGTGCTCGATACCGTCCTCGGCCAGTGCGCGGACGATCTCGTCGCGAACGCCCAGTTCGGCGAAGCTCGGAGGGGTAGTGGGAACGGTGGTAGAGATCAGTGGGGTCATGCGCGGGCAGATGCCTTTCGAAGTCGGCGCGGTATGTCAGTCGATCGCGGTGCGGGTCGGGGCGCACACACTGGAGACGGTCGATACTTTGCCCATTTTCGAAGGCACCGCCGGGGGCCCTGCACTCGCCGAGGAGGCGGGCCAACCACGTGTACGCACATTGCGCGGCAGCGCCGAACAGGCACTGCCTGGGGCTCATACTACCTGGTCGGGCCGGGCAACGGTCCATCGCCGCGGAACGCATACAGTGTGGTGATGAATTCGGTTCCCTCCGCCGACGCGGAAGCGCAGTCTTCCCCGCCGCGGCTGTCCGCCGATCATCCCGGTGTCAACGAGCTCTTCGCGGTACTGGCCTATGGCGAGGTGGCCGCGTTCTATCGGCTCACCGACGAAGCCCGGATGGCGCCCGATCTGCGCGGCCGGATCTCGATGGCGGCGATGGCCGCCGCGGAGATGGGCCACTTCGAACTGCTCCGCGAAGCGCTTGAGTGCCGCGGCGTCGACGTGGTCGCGGCGATGTCGAAATACGCTACCGCCCTTGACAATTACCATCGGCTGACGATGCCCAGCACCTGGCTGGAGGCATTGGTCAAGACCTATATCGGCGACGCGATGGCCGCCGACTTCTACCTGCAGATCGCCGACGGGCTGCCTGACGAGGTGGGCGATGTGGTGCGTGCGGTGCTCGCCGAGACCAAGCATTCGCAGTTCGTCGTCGACGAGGTGCGCGGCGCGGTGACAGCCAGCGCCAAACAGCGCAGCCGGCTGGCGTTGTGGTCGCGTCGCCTGCTCGGGGAGGCGATCACCCAGGCCCAGTACGTGTTGGCCGACCGCGACGAACTCGTCGACCTGGTGGTGTCGGGGGCGGCCGGGCTGGCCCAGCTGGCCGGGTTCTTCGATCGCCTCCAACACACCCACGACGAACGCATGCGCGAGCTGGGCCTGGCTTAGGTGGGTTAGCGGCGATCGCGAGCGCGGCGGAGCCGGGCGAAGCGGGTCGTCGCCATGGGATAGCGGCGATCGCGAGCGCGGCGGAGCCGGGCGAAGCGGGTCGTCGCGATAATGTCAGCGCGTGACCGGCGGGCATGCCCAGGATCTGCGCGACCTGGCGCGGCTGCGGCGCGTCCGGGACCGGATCGACCGCGACTACGCCCAACCGCTGAACCTGGAGGCACTGGCGCGCGACGTGCACCTGTCCACCGGGCACCTGTCGCGACAATTCAAGCTCGCCTACGGCGAATCGCCGTACTCGTACCTGATGACCCGGCGGATCGAACGCGCGATGGCACTGCTGCGGCGCGGCGATATGAGCGTCACCGAGGTCTGCTTCGCGGTGGGCTGCTCATCGCTGGGGACCTTCAGTACGCGCTTCACCGAACTCGTCGGAATGCCACCCAGCCGCTATCGGGCGGAGACCATGCACCTCACGGAGGGCATCCCGTCGTGCCTGGAAAAACAGGTCACCAGACCGATCAGGAATCGAGAAGCCCCAACCGGCGCGCTGCCCCTACCGTGACCGATATGGATATCACCATTCATTCGAGTTTCCTGCCGCACGACGACCCGGAGGCCTCCCTGGCCTTCTACCGCGACGCGCTGGGCTTCGAGGTGCGCCTAGACGTCGGAAAAGGAAAAATGCGGTGGATCACGGTCGGTCCCCCCAAGCAGCCCGATACCTCGATCGTTCTGTGCCCGCCGGCGGCCAACCCCGGGGTTACCGACGCTGAGCGCCGCGTCATCGCCGAAATGATGGCCAAGGGGACCTACGGCACGCTGCTGCTGGCCTCCGACGACCTTGACGGCACGTTTGACCGGTTGCAGGCGAAGGACGCTGAAGTGGTCCAAGAGCCCACGCAACAGCCATATGGCGTGCGGGACTGCGCGTTCCGTGATCCCGCCGGCAATATGGTCCGTATTCAGCAGCGCTGAAAAGTCCGTTATCGCCGAGGGCGAACGGCCGGTGCGCACCAACCGGGCCCCCGTCCACTAGCCTGCTTAGCAACGCCCAACGCAAACGAAAGGGGCAGGCGTGGAGGTCAAGATCGGGGTCACCGACAGCGCGCGCGAACTGGTCATCAACAGTGCGCAGACGCCCGATGAGGTCGAGAAGCTGGTCGGCGCCGCGTTGGGCAAGGGCGCAGACGGTGCTGGACTGCTCGCCCTCACCGACGAGAAGGGCCGCCGATTCCTGGTGCAGGCCGCCAAGATCGCCTACGTGGAGATCGGTGTCGCCGACAGCCGGCGGGTCGGTTTCGGGATCGGTGCTGACGCCGCTACCGGGTAAGGGGCACGTGTGACAGCCCGCCCCAGGCGAACGCCACCGTCCCGTCGACGGCGTCGTCCTTGGAGATCGGGCGGTCACTGTCCAGCCAGTACCGGGCGCAGTCGACGCTGATCGCGACCAGCCCGACCGCGACCATCCGGGCGCGGTGCGGGTCCAGGCCGGAGTCGTGGCTGACCAGGTCGAAAATCGCGTCGATGCAGGACTCGGTGGCCACTCGCACCTGAACCGCGACCTGCGGCTCGGCAACGTTGTCGTTCTCGAAGATCAGCCGATAGCCCTGGCTGTCGTGCTCGATGAAGTCGAAGAAAGCCTGCACCGCCGACCGCAGCCGCTGCCGGTTGTCGGTGGTGGTCCGCAATGCTTGACGGACGCCGGAGACCAGGTTCTCCACGTGCCGGGCCAGCACCGCCAGGTACAGCTCCAGTTTCGACGCGAAGTGCTGGTAGAGGATCGGTTTGCTGACCCCGGCCCGCTCGGCGATCTCATCCATGCCGGCTGCGTGGTAGCCGCGGTCGACGAATACATCACTGGCGGCGATCAGCAGCTGACCCCGGCGCTCGTCGCGGGGGAGCCGGCTGCCTCGACGGCCGCCGGTGGTCGCCGCCTTGGCGCCGCTCGAGCGGCGGCCGGTCGGCTGAGCGCCGTCCCGCTCTGCCGTGTCGATCGGTTTGCTCATCGACTCCTCAATCTGGTTCGGCCGGCGCCTGGGACCTGGGTCCGCGACGGCCGGTGCGTGAGAGCGAGACTACGCGCTGCGCCCGTCACTTCCACCAGCGACATCCGACAATCGGCCGTCGATCGCCATTTCGAACTCCTCGCAGCGCACCTCCTGGCGTGCCGCAGAGTCCCAGCTCGCAGACCTTGTGCCATTCTGGGACGGTGACCTACGACCCGGGGCGGAGCGGCGGCGGTCGAGCCCCGGTGCTGCGGGATCGCTTCCGAGAGCCCCTGCGCGCCCAGCGTGACCCGCTCGCGGCCGGTGCTGGGCGGTTGCGGTCTGACCGTGATGTGCACCGCCAGTGGCGCAAGCAGACCTGGCTGGGCAGGTTCGTGTCCACCTACGGCTGGCGCGCCTATGCGCTGCCGGTGCTCATGGCTCTGACCGTCGTGGTGGTGTATCAGACGGTGACCGGCACCGGAGTGCGCACCCAGGCCGCCGACGACACGGTCCAGGGGCCGCCGACGATCGGATCGGCGGGCACCTCGATCATCGGCGCACCACCGCGTGGCCTCACCGAGTTCGACGTCAACCTGCCGACCGGGGTGCTGCCCAACGGCGGCCCGTTCACCGAAGCCGGCGACATGTCCTGGCACGTCATTCCGGGTACGGAGCCGGAGTTCGGACAGGGCACCGAGAAGGTGTTCGCCTACACCATCGAGGTGGAGAACGGCATCGATACCACCGCATTCGGCGGCGACGAGGCGTTCGCCCGGATGGTCGACCAGACCCTGCGTAACCCCAAGGGATGGACGCACACCCCGCAGATCGGCTTCGTGCGGGTGGACGGCACGAGCCCGATTGCTCCTGATTTCCGGATCTCGCTGACGTCGCCGATCACGGTCCGGGAGGGCTGCGGCTACGAGATTCCGCTGGAGGCGTCCTGCTACAACCCGTCCTACGGGGCCAAGTCGGAGCCGCGGGTGTTCATCAACGAAGCCCGCTGGGTTCGCGGTGCCGTGCCCTTCCAGGGCGACATCGGGTCCTACCGGCAGTACCTGATCAACCACGAGGTCGGCCACGCCATCGGCTACCAGCACCATGAGCCGTGCGATAAGCAGGACGGGCTGGCGCCGGTGATGATGCAGCAGACGTTCGGCACCTCTAACGACGACGCGGCGAAGTTCGACCCGGACTGGGTCAAGCCCGACGGGAAGACCTGCCGCTTCAACCCCTGGCCGTCTCCGATTGCCTGAGCGGGTCGGCTGCCTTTCGGGAAGCTTCGCCCGCGGTTTGTCGTTGCCCCCACCAGCTGCTGTGATGGGTTGGCGGACGCGACGTTGAGGAGATTGCCCGGTGCCGATATCACTGCCGCCGCTGGTGGAGCCGGCCGGCGAGCTGACCAGGGATGAAGTAGCGCGCTACAGCCGCCACTTGATCATTCCCGATGTCGGCGTGCAGGGGCAGAAGCGACTCAAGAACGCCCGCGTGCTGGTGATCGGCGCCGGCGGGCTAGGCGCGCCGACTCTGCTGTATCTGGCCGCCGCCGGCGTCGGCACCCTCGGGATCGTCGACTTCGACGTCGTCGAAGAGTCGAACCTGCAGCGCCAGGTCATCCACGGGGTCTCCGACATCGGCCGCACCAAAGCCGAAAGCGCCCGGGACTCGATTGCCGAGGTCAATCCGCTCGTACGGGTGCAGCTGCACCAGGTGCGGCTGGAGGCGTCCAACGCCGTCGAACTGTTCGCGCAGTACGACCTGATCCTGGACGGCACCGACAACTTCGCCACCCGCTACCTGGTCAACGACGCGGCGGTGTTGGCGCACAAGCCCTACATCTGGGGCTCGATCTACCGCTTCGAGGGCCAGGTGTCGGTGTTCTGGGAGGACGCGCCAGCCGACGAGGACGGCAATGAGCGCGGCCTCAACTACCGCGACCTGTACCCCGAACCCCCGCCGCCGGGAATGGTGCCGTCGTGCGCCGAGGGCGGTGTGCTCGGGGTGCTGTGCGCCTCGATCGGGTCGGTGATGGGCACCGAAGCGATCAAGCTGATCACCGGTATCGGAGAATCGCTGCTGGGGCGGCTGATGATCTACGACGCGTTGGAGATGAGCTACCGCACCATTGCGATCCGCAAGGACCCCGCCACACCGACGATCACCGAGTTGGTCGACTACGACGCGTTCTGCGGCGTGGTTGCCGAGGAGGACGCCGCCGCGGCCGCCGGGTCCACGATCACTCCCGCCGAGCTGCGTGAGCTGCTGGACTCCGGGCAACAGCTGGCACTGATCGACGTGCGCGAGCCGGGAGAGTGGGCGATCAACCGCATCGAGGGTGCCCAGTTGGTCCCGCAATCGACGATCAACACCGGTGAGGGCCTGGCGAAGCTCCCGCAGGACCGAATGTCGGTGCTGTACTGCAAGACCGGGGTCCGTTCGGCCCAGGCCCTAGCCACCGTGAAGAAGGCCGGCTTTGCCAACGCGGTCCACCTGCAGGGGGGAATTGTGGCGTGGGCCAAGCAGATGCAGCCCGACATGGTCATGTACTAGCGGTTTATGCGGTGACCCGCCGCGCCCGGCTCCGCCGCGCTCGCGATCACCGCGGCTAGTCTTATCGCGTGACCATCGAGCCGCCGCCCGAACATGTGCTGGCGACGTTCGGTATTCGCAACGTTTCACCCACACCGCTTGGGGCCGGCTGGGAAGACGGCTGGAAGTGCGGGGAAGTGGTCCTGTCGATGGTCGCCGACCATGCCAGGGCCGCGTGGTCGGCGAAAGTACGCGAGACCCTGTTCGCTGACGGCATCCGCCTGGCCCGCCCGGTGCGCTCCACCGACGGACGCTACGTGGTGTCGGGTTGGCGGGCGGACACCTTCGTCGGCGGCTGCCCCGAACCGCGCCATGACGAGGTGGTCTCGGCGGCGGTTCGGCTGCACGAAGCCACCTCCAAGTTGGAGCGGCCCCGATTCTTGACCCAGGCGCCGGTGGCGCCGTGGGCCGACGTCGACGTGTTCATCGCCGCGGACCGGGCGGCCTGGGAGGAACGCCCGTTCGCCTCGCTGCAGGCCGGTGCACGGCTGGCACCGGGCTCGGTGGACGGTCAGCGGTCGATCGACCTGATCAACCAGTTGGCCACCTTGCGCAAACCCACCAAGAGTCCCAGCCAGTTGGTGCACGGCGACCTGTACGGCACGGTGCTGTTCTCCGGCGCCGCGGCGCCCGGTATCACCGATATCACGCCCTACTGGCGGCCCGCCTCGTGGGCTGCCGGGGTGGTGGTGGTCGATGCCCTCTCGTGGGGTGACGCCGACGACGGGCTGATCGAGCGGTGGGAAACACTGCCCGAGTGGCCGCAGA
Source organism: Mycolicibacter virginiensis (assembly GCF_022374935.2). Lineage (NCBI taxonomy): Bacteria > Bacillati > Actinomycetota > Actinomycetes > Mycobacteriales > Mycobacteriaceae > Mycobacterium > Mycobacterium virginiense. The sequence goes on along the minus strand of NZ_CP092430.2, from coordinate 3,439,412 downwards.
TGTTGCTGCGCGCGTTGATGTTCCGCCTTGCCGTACACGCGCTGCATCCGCGCTCGACCGAGGAGGCGTTCCCCGGGCTGGCCCGCACGGCCGCGTTGGTCCGCCTGGCGCTCTAGCTTTCTCGCTTCGCTTATCTTTGCTCGCCGAACGTGTACACAGCGCGAGATTTCGGCCAATTTTTCGCGCTCAGTACACGCTCGCCGAATGTGCCGCCGTCAGAACCGGTGTCGCAGCGTGCGCAGATCCACTTTCCCGTCGACGGCCAGGACTCCTTCGGCGCGAAGGCGTTCCAACTGCTCGGTGCGCAAGTGGTCCGTCGGCCGTCCGGACGCCGGGAGCACCCGGTGCCAGGGCAGATCGGTGCCGTCGATGCGCAGAATCCAGCCCACGATGCGAGGACTGGAAAGCCCTGCCGCGGAAGCGACGTCGCCATAGGTGGTGACCCGGCCGGCGGGCACGCTGATGATCAGCGCGCGCACCAGCTCGACCTGTTCGTCGGTGATGGCCGCCACGGACCGCGCTCCTAGCGCCGGGCCAGCTGCGCGCGGATCACGGCGGCAGCCTCGGCGGGACGGGCCTGGTCGACCATGTGATTGCAGTCGAAGTCCACCAGCTGAAAGTTCGCGCCCAGCCGATCCCGCAAACCATCGATGAGCGCCGTTTCCACATACGGCGGCGAGGTGCGGGTGGCCCGCACCACGGTGGTCGGCGTGGATTTCGGCAGCACCACGGGGCGGGCCAGCTCGCTCCAGTACGACATCACCGCGGGCACGCTGATACGCCAACCGAAGCGGCCCGCGGGCAGCGCGACCAAATGCTCAGCGAGTTCGATGTCGAGCAGGCCGGGATCCACGTCGGACCACGCGCCGTTCTCCTTCTCGGCCCGCGCCTCCGCAGGGTCGGGGTAGTCGGGAGAGGCCAGCATCGCAGCGGCGATCGTGGCCATCCACTCGCCGTCCAGGCCGATCGCCGGGTCGAGCAGGATCAGCGTGTCGACCAGATCGGGCCGTGCCACGGCTAGATGCAGCGCTATGGCACCGCCGAAGGAATGCGCGACCACCGGGACCGGGCCAGCAGCGCCGTCCTCCAGCAGCGCCACCAGCGCCGCGACGTTGGCGTCGATGCTCCACGGGGCCGCCCACGATGAGTGCCCGTGGCCGATCAGGTCCGGTGCCGCGACGGCAATGTCGGACAGATGCTCGGCCACGTAGCGCCAGCGAGCCCCGTGACCGGTCAGCCCGTGGATCGCCAGGAGCCCCACCGGTCCGTCCGGGCCGTAGCGGTGCACATGCAGTCGATGATCGGGATTCACCCGTCGATGGTGCCAGCCGCGCCCAGACTTGTCGGAGGGCAGTGCTCTCATAGGCGGCATGCCACACGATTGGGGATCATCCGCCGCGCAGGCCGCCGCGGCACTCGATCCGCGCGCGCGTGGCGTTTTGCAGGTGCGCGGAGGACCCGGCACCGGCAAGACCCGCCTGCTGGAGGAGGTGGCCCACGCCCACGTCGCCGCCGGCGTGGACGCGAATTCGGTGCTGCTGCTCACGGGCTCGGGCCGGCTTCCCGCGGCGGACCGCGGAGCGCTGACCGCGACGTTGCTGGCCGCCGGCGGGCCCGACAGCGGCCAGGCGATCCGGGAACCGCTGGTGCGCACGGTGCACGGCTATGCCTTCGCGGTCCTGCAGCGCGCCGCCCGGCGGGCCGAGGCCACCCCACCACGGCTGGTCACCGGCGCCGAACAGGACAGCGTGATCCGGGAACTGCTCGCCGGGGACGGAGCCGGGGCCTGGCCGCCGTCGCTGCACGCGGCCCTGGCCACCGACGGCTTCGCCACCGAACTGCGGGACTTGATGGCGCGCTGCGCCGAACGGGGCGTGGATCCGGCGGAGCTGACCAGGTTGGGCAAGCGCTGCCGCCGCCCGGAGTGGACGGCCGCGGGCCGGTTCGCCCAGCAGTACGAACAGGTGATGCTGCTGCGCGCCGCGGTCGGTACAGCGGCGCCCCAGGCGACCACGCCGGCGCTGGGCGCAGCGGAATTGGTCGGGGCGGCGCTGGAGGCCTTCGCGACCGACCCGGATCTGCTCGTCGACGAACGTAGCCGGATCCGGCTACTGCTGGTCGACGACGCCCAGCAACTCGACCCGCAGGCGGCACGGTTGGTGCGGGTGCTTGCCGCCGGCGTGCACCGGACGGTGATCGCGGGCGACCCCGATCAGGCGGTGTTCGGTTTCCGCGGTGCCGAACCCACCGTCCTGCTGGGCGACGACGCGCAACCCGACGGAGCCGCGGTGCCCGTGGTGACGCTGACGACGTCGCACCGCTGCTCCCCGGCGGTGGCCAAGGCAATCAGCTTCGTCGCCGCGCGGCTGCCCGGGACCAGCGCCACGCGTCGCATCGAGGGCACCGGACCCGATGCCGGAGCGGTGAGCGTGCGCACCGCGGCCAGCAGCCACGCCGAGGCCGCCCTGATCGCCGACACCTTGCGGCGCGCCCACCTGATCGATGGGGTGCCGTGGTCGCAGATGGCGGTGATCGTCCGGTCGGTGCCGCGGGCGGCCGCGCGGCTGCCCCGCACCCTGGCTGCCGCCGGGATTCCGGTCATGTTGCCGGCCAGTGGTGGGTTGCTGGCCGAACAGCCCGCGGTGGCCGCCTTGCTGACGGTGCTGGAGTGCACCGCTGACGTCGTGGACGGAACTCGGGCGCTGGCCTTGCTCAGTGGGCCGATCGGGCGCGTGGACCCGATCTCCCTGCGGCAACTGCAACGCACCCTGCGCCGCGGCGCGGCCCGTCCGGGAACCCCGCATGAACGGCATGAGCCCGGAGACCGTCTCGCGGCTGTGCTCACCGGCGCGGCGGGTGAGCTGCCGGCCGCGCACGGCCGCGCGCTGCGCCGGGTTCGCGGGGTGTTGCAGGCCGCGGCCCGCAGCCACGCCGACGGCCGCGACCCGCACCACACACTGTGGCAGGCTTGGAATCGCTCAGGGCTGCAACAACGCTGGCTCTCGGCTGCCGAGCGCGGCGGTACGGCAGGCGCTCAAGCCGGTCGGGATCTGGACGCGGTGACCGCACTGTTCGACCTGGCTGAGCAGTACGCGGCGCGCACCGCCGGTGCCACCCTGAACGGGCTGGTCGAATACGTCACCGCCATGCAACTGGCGGCACCCCGCGTCGAGTCCGCAATGGGCACGGAGGCGGTCGGTGTGCTCAGTGCGCACGCCGCACTCGGGCGCGAATGGGATCTGGTGGTCATCGCCGGAGTCCAGGAAGGACTGTGGCCCAATACTGTTCCGCGCGGCGGCGTGCTGGGAACCCAGCGGCTCCTGGACACCCTGCACGGCTTCGGGGAAGAGGTCTCGGCTCGGGCCCCGCTGCTCGCCGAGGAGCGCCGGCTGTTGGTGGCGGCGCTGGGACGGGCACGGCGCCGGCTGGTCATCACCGCTGTCGACGGCGACGGAGACGGCGGCACCGAGGAACAACTCCCGTCGGAGTTCTTCGCCGAACTCGCGGCTTGCGCCACCGGTGATGCCGCAACAGCACCGGCGCCACCGGTCGTGGCCCCGCCGGTGCTGTCGGCGGCCGGGCTGGTGGGCCGACTGCGTGCCGTGGTCTGTGCACCGGAGACCGAGGTCAGCGACTCCGAACGCGCTGACGCTGCAACGCAATTGGCCCGACTTGCCCGGGCCGGGGTGCCCGGTGCCGATCCGCAGAGCTGGCATGGCGCGGCGCCGTTGAGCAGCGAGGAGCCACTTCGCCAACCCGGCGACGGACCGGTCACCCTGTCGCCGTCGGCGCTGCAGAGCCTGCTGGACTGCCCGCTGCGCTGGCTGGCCGAACGCCACGGCGGAACCGACGGTCGCGACCTGCGCTCGACGATCGGATCGGTGATACACGCGCTGGTCGCCGAATCGGCGGGCAGCCAGCAAGAACTGCAGGCCGAGCTGAGCCGGGCATGGCAGCGGCTGCCGTTCACGGCGCAGTGGTACTCGGCCAACGAACTCGACCGGCATCGCGCCATCATCGAGACATTTCTGGCATGGCGGTCCCAAACCCGTGGCGACCTCACCGAAGTCGGCACCGAGGTCGGCTTCGACGGAGTGATCGACGTCGGTGATGACGGGGTTCGGCTGCGTGGCCGGATCGACCGGGTCGAACGCGACGCCGCCGGCCGGCTGGTGGTCGTCGACGTCAAGACCGCGAAGACCCCGGTGAGCAAGGACGACGCACAACAGCACGCCCAGTTGGCCGTCTACCAGCTGGCGGTCGAAGCCGGGCTCATTGGGCCCGAGGAGCAGCCCGGCGGGGGCCGGCTGGTCTATCCCGCCAAACCCGGAACGGTCGGCGCCACCGAGCGCGAACAAGACCCACTCACGCCCGACACCGGCGGGCAATGGCGGGAGCGGATCGCGCAGGCAGCCGCGGCCACCGCCGGCCCGCAGTTCACCGCCCGGGTCAACGACGGGTGCCGGCACTGCCCGGTCCGGCCGATCTGCCCGGCCCACAACGGTGGGTGCGGCGCATGAGCGGCCGCTACGACCCCGCCGAACTGGCGGCCGCGCTTGGGTTGCACCAGCCCACCGAGGAGCAGGCCGCGGTCATCGCCGCCCCGCCGGGGCCGCTGGTGGTGATTGCCGGTGCGGGTGCCGGTAAGACCGAGACGATGGCCGCCCGGGTGGTGTGGCTGGTTGCGAACGGCTACGCCGACCCTGGCCAGGTCTTGGGCCTGACCTTTACCCGCAAGGCGGCCGGCCAACTGCTGCGCCGGGTTCGATCCCGGTTGGCGCGGTTGGCCGGCGCCGGACTGATGGCGGCCGAACCGGATAGATCCGGCGCGAAAGGTATCGACGGCGCCACGGCCACGACACCTGTGGTGAGCACCTATCACGCCTTCGCGGGCGCGCTGCTGCGCGAGCACGGGCTGCTGCTCGGCATCGAGCCCGATACCCGGCTGCTCACCGAGACCGGGCTGTGGCAGCTGGCGTTCGACGTGGTCAGCGGTTATCCCGGGGAGCTGGACACCGACCGGGATCCCGCTGCGGTCACCGCGATGGTGTTGCGGCTGGCCGGCCAGCTCGCCGAACACCTGGTGGACACCGACGCACTGCGCCACACGCACCTGGAGCTGGAGCGGCTGGTGCACACCCTGCCGCCGGGCCCGCGCCAGCGCGCCGAACCCAACCAGTCGCTGCTCAAGATGCTCGACACTCAGACCGAACGTGCCGAGCTGGTGCCGTTGATTGAGGCCCTGCACCAGCGCATGCGGGCGGAACGGGCAATGGATTTCGGCGCCCAGATGGCCACTGCCGCGCGCCTGGCGGAATCCAACGAGGCCGTCGGCGCCCGGTTGCGCGCAACCTACCGGGTGGTGCTGCTCGACGAGTACCAAGACACCGGGCACGCCCAGCGCATCGCCCTGTCGTCGCTGTTCGGCGGCGGTGTCGACGACGACCTGGCGCTGACCGCGGTGGGTGACCCGATCCAGTCGATCTACGGCTGGCGCGGTGCCTCGGCGACCAACTTGCCCCGATTCGCCACCGACTTCCCGCTCTCCGACGGCAGTCCGGCGCCCACCCTGGAGCTGCGGACCAGCTGGCGCAACCCGCCAGAGGTGCTGCACCTGGCCAACGAGATCTCCGCGGAGGCACGCCGGCGTTCCGTGACGGTGCAATCGCTCCGGCCGCGCCCGGCCGCGCCCCCCGGCGACGTGCGGGTCGCCCTGCTGCCCGACGTCGTCACCGAAGACGAATGGGTCGCCGAGGCCTTGCAGCGGTGCTACCGGCAGGCCGACGCCGACGGGGTGGATCCGCCCACCGCCGCCGTGCTGGTGCGGCGCAACGCCGACGCAGCGCCCCTGGCCGAGGCGATCCGCGCCCGCGGCGTGCCGGTGGAAGTGGTGGGGCTGGCCGGGCTGCTGTCTGTGCCGGAGGTGGCCGACCTGGTGGCGATGCTGCGGCTGATCCAGGAGCCGACCGCCGGCGCGGCGGCGATGCGGGTGCTGACTGGGCCGCGCTGGCGGTTCGGCGCCGCCGATCTCGCCGCGCTGTGGCGACGCGCCGCCGAGCTGGCCCGGCCCGAGCAGTCCGGTGCGCCGGTATCGGCCGCGGAGATCGCGGCCACGGCCGGGCCCGATTCGGAGACCGCATGTCTGGCCGATGCGTTGGCCGATCCTGGTCCGGCAGAGCGCTATTCGGCCGTCGGGTACCGGCGCATCGTCGCTCTCGCCGAAGAACTGACGTTGCTGCGCGGCCATCTGTGGCATCCGCTGCCCGATTTGGTGGCCGAGGTACGCCGGGTGCTAGGCCTGGACTGCGAGGTGCTCGCCGCGCAGCCGGTGGCGGCAAGTGCGGCGGGTACCGAACAACTCGACGCCTTCGCCGATGTGGTGGCCGGTTACGCCGAGGGTGCCGGGGCACAGGCTGCGCTGCCGGGTCTGCTGGCTTACCTGGATGCCGCCGCCGTGGTGGAGAACGGGTTGGCGCCGGCAGCGCCAGCAGTCGCTGCCGACCGCGTCCAGATCCTCACCGTGCATGCCGCCAAGGGGCTGGAATGGCAGGTGGTCGCGATACCGCACCTGGTGGCGCGGGTTTTCCCGTCGACCGCGTCGCGACGCAGCTGGCTCTCCGACGCATCCGAACTGCCGCCGCTGCTGCGCGGCGACCGGGCGCAGCCGTTTGGGCCCGGCGGTTCAGCGAGGTTCGACGGAGGAGAGGCGAAGCTGGGACCGCGGCATGAACCCGGCGGTTCAGCGAGGTTCGACGGAGGAGAGGCGAAGCTGGGACCGCCGCATGAACCCGGCGGTTCAGCGAGGTTCGACGGAGGAGAGGCGAAGCTGGGACCGCCGCATGAACCCGGCGGTTCAGCGAGGTTCGACGGAGGAGAGGCGAAGCTGGGACCGCCGCATGAACCCGGCGATCACGGCGTCCCGCTGCTCGACACTGACGCGGTCACCAACCGAAAACAGCTGTCCGACGCCATCTCCGAACATCAGCGCCGCTTGGATCAGCGGCGCGTCGACGAAGAGCGGCGGCTGCTCTACGTCGCTGTCACCCGAGCCGAAGACACCCTGCTGATCTCTGGCCACCACTGGGGGCAGGGCGAGGCCAAGCCGCGCGGGCCGTCGGATTTCCTCGCCGAGATCAAGGCGGTGATCGACAGCTCAGCCGATGAGGGGACGCCCTGCGGGACGGTCGAGCACTGGGCGCAGGCGCCGGCTGACGGAGAGAAAAATCCGTTGTGCGACACCGCAAATGAAGGAGTGTGGCCCGCTGACCCGCTGGACGGCCGCCGCGGTGATGTCGAACGCGGCGCGGCACTGGTCGCCGCGAAACTGCAGGCCGGCGAACCCCAGGACGACACGCCCTCGGCTAGCCGGTGGGCCGCCGACGTGGACGCCCTGCTGGCAGAGCGAGCCACGGCCGCAACCCAGCAGACCCGCACCCTGCCCAACCAGCTCTCGGTGAGCGGTCTGGTCGAGTTGAGCCGTGACCCCGATGGCGCGGGGCAGCGTCTAAGTCGCCGGCTCCCGGCTCGACCAGACCCGCATGCGTTGTTGGGCACCGCATTTCACGATTGGGTTCAGCGACTCTATGGCGCCGAGCGGCTCTTCGAACTTGAAGATCTACCCGGCGCCGCCGACGCCGACACCGCCCGCGCCGATGCGCAGGAGCTGGCCCGTCTGCAGGCGGCGTTCCTGGAATCGCCCTGGGCAGCCCGTACTCCCACCGCCGTCGAGGTGCCGTTCGAGATGGTCATCGGCAGCCGAGTGGTGCGCGGTCGGATCGACGCGGTGTTCGTCGAGCGCGACGGCGGCGTCACCGTGGTGGACTGGAAGACCGGAACGCCCCCCGACGGGCCTGACGCGCGCCGGCACGCGGCTGTCCAGCTCGGCGTCTACCGGCTTGCCTGGGCGGCGTTGACCGGCTGCCCGGCATCGCAGGTACGAGCCGCCTTCCACTATGTGCGTTCCGGGACCACCGTCATCGCCGACGAGCTGCCCGAACTGGCTGACCTGGCCGCGCTGCTCAACGCCTGACGATGGGTGTGGTTACAGTGGGTCCGTGCGTCAGGCTGACCGATGACCGCCCGTCGTGGCAGGAGCTAGCTGGCGGCGGTTGCGGCGTCTTGACGAGACGCTGACCGCCCAACCCAGTTATGCGCTCGTCGGCGTGTTGCGCATGCCGCACGGGCAGTCCAGTCCCGGCCGCACCGTCTACCGCCGAAGTCTGATCGCGCTGGCGGCGCTGCTGGTGTCCACGCTGTTCGTCTACGTCGACCGCGATGGCTACCAGGACGTGCAGGGCGACCGGCTGACCTTCCTGGATTGCCTTTACTACTCGGCGGTGACGCTGTCGACCACCGGATACGGCGACATCACGCCCGTCACCGAGTTCGCCCGCATGATTAACGTGCTGGTCATCACCCCGCTGCGGATCGCCTTCTTGATCTTGCTGGTCGGAACGACCGTTGAGGCGTTCACCGAGACCTCCCAGCAGGCGTTCCGCATTCAGCGTTGGAGGAAGAGAGTGAAAGACCACACCATCGTCATCGGATACGGAACCAAGGGCAAGACCGCGATCGCGGCGATGCTCGGCGACGACGAGACCACCCCGAGCGACATCGTGGTGGTGGACAACGACCGAGCCGTGCTCGAACGCGCCAAGACCGCCGGGTTGGTGACCGTCGACGGCGATGCGACCCGCTCGGATGTGCTGCGGCTGGCCAGCGCCCAGCGTGCGTCGGCGATCGTGGTGGCCACCGGCTCCGACGCCACGGCGGCGTTGGTGACGCTGACCGCCCGCGAGATCGCCCCGCAGGCCACCATCGTGGCGTCCATTCGGGAAGCCGAGAACCAGCACCTGCTGGAGCAGTCCGGCGCCAACTCGGTCGTGGTGTCCTCGGAGACCGCCGGACGCTTGCTCGGCATCGCCACCACCACGCCCCGGGTGGTCGAGATCATCGAGGACCTGCTCACCCCCGACGCCGGCTACGCCATCGCCGAGCGTGAGGTGGAGCAGCAGGAAGTCGGCGGATCGGCCAAGCATCTCAACGAGATAGTCCTCGCCCTGGTGCGCGAGGGTCGGCTGCTGCGACTGGATGCACCGGAGGTCGATGTGATCGAGGCCGGTGACCGGCTGCTCTACGTGCGTACGGTGGCCACCCAGTGACGGTCGCGGCGCGTCGGCGCGGGGAGGAATGATGGGCAACTTCCAGCTGCGGCAGGTGCCCCTGCTCTCACGCGTCGGGGCTGATCGAGCCGACCAGTTGCGTACCGACACCGACGCGGCCGTCGCCGGCTGGTCGTCCGCCGCGCTGCTGCGCGTTGATCCCCGTAACCAGGTATTGGTCGCCGGCGGCCGGGTGGTGCTGCACGAGGCCAGTGACCTGGCCGATAAACCGCCATCGGATGCGGTGTTTCTGGGTCGTGTCGAGGACGGTCGGCACGTCTGGGCGGTCCGCGGCGCGCTACAGGCGCCGACCGGGGCCGACGTCTCGGTGCTCGACATCCGTGCCACCGGTGACATCTTCGACGACGTCAGCGCCCAGTTGGTGTCCTCTGCCATCGCACTGCTGAATTGGCACGACCACGCCCGGTTTTCGGCCGTCGACGGCACGCCGACCAAGCCGGTGCGCGGCGGCTGGGCGCGGGCCAACCCGGTCACCGGTGTGGAGGAATTCCCGCGCATCGACCCGGCCGTGATCTGTCTGGTGCACGACGGCGCCGACCGTGTCGTGCTGGCCCGCCAGCACAACTGGCCGGTCCGGATGTTCTCACTGCTGGCCGGGTTCGTCGAGGCCGGCGAGTCATTCGAGACCTGCGTGGTCCGCGAGGTTCACGAAGAGGTCGGGCTGGCCGTGCGTGACGTGACCTATCTCGGTAGCCAGCCGTGGCCGTTCCCGCGGTCGCTGATGGTCGGCTTCCACGCCGTGGCCGACCCGGGGCAGACCTTCGTCTTCAGCGACGGCGAGATCACCGAGGCGGCATGGTTCACCCGCGACGAAGTGCGGGCCGCGTTGTCCGCCGGGACCTGGAACAGCGGCGACCCCGACGCCAAACTCCTGCTGCCCGGCTCGATCTCGATCGCCCGCACCATCATCGAGTCCTGGGCTGAAGCGAGCTGACGGGGCTAGCCGCCGAGGCGCTCCAGCTTCGCCTTGACCTCACGCCCGGTCGGGTTCGTGAGCGTCGAGCCGTCGGGGAAACGCAGCGTCGGCACCGTGCGGTTGCCGCCGTTGGCTGAGCTGACGAACTCCGCGGCAGTGGGGTCCAGCTCGATGTCGATCTCCTCGTAGTCGATCCCGAGGTTCTTCAACGAGGCCTTGAGCTGCCGGCAGTAGCCGCACCACTGGGTCGTGTACATGACGAGCTGGTTCATAACTCCCCAAACCTAATAGGTCGCTCGATGATTCCCGAATCGGCGTCGGGGCCCGTCGGGGGTGCCTGCCAAGATGGACGCATGGATGCGCTCATCGCCGGCCTCGACGAGGAGCAGCGCGCTGCGGTACTGGCGCCGCGCGGCCCGGTGTGCGTGCTCGCCGGCGCCGGGACCGGCAAGACCCGCACCATCACCCACCGCATCGCCCAGCTGGTCGCCGGCGGTCACGTCGCGCCCGGACAGGTACTGGCAGTCACGTTCACCCAGCGTGCCGCCGGCGAGATGCGGTCACGGCTGCGCGCACTGGGAGCGGCGGCCGGGGCGGGGGCGGCCGCCGGGGTCGGCGGAGTGCAGGCGCTGACCTTTCACGCCGCCGCCCGGCGGCAGTTGCGCTATTTCTGGCCGCGGGTGGTCGGTGACACCGGCTGGGAACTGCTGGACCGCAAATTCGGGGTGGTGGCCCGCGCCGCCGGCCACGCGGGGCTGCGGTTGAGCAATGACGACGTCCGCGACGTGGCCGGCGAGATCGAGTGGGCGAAGGCCTCCCTGATCGGGCCGGAGCAGTACCCCGCGGCGGTGGCCGCGGACGGCCGGGATATTCCGCTGGATGCGGCGAAGCTGGCCGAGGTCTACGCCGGTTACGAGGCGCTGAAGGCCCGCGGTGAAGTGGCGATGCTCGATTTCGACGATCTGCTGCTGCACACCGCCGCCGCGATCGAGAACGACGCGGCGGTGGCCGCCGAGTTCCGGGACCGCTACCGCTGCTTCGTCGTCGACGAATACCAGGACGTCACGCCGCTGCAGCAGCGGGTGTTATCGGCCTGGCTGGGCGACCGTGACGACTTGACCGTGGTCGGCGACGCCAACCAGACCATCTATTCGTTCACCGGCGCCTCGCCGCGCTATCTGCTGGACTTCACCCGCCGATTTCCCGAGGCCGCGCTGGTGCGCCTGGAACGGGATTACCGGTCCACGCCCGAGGTGGTGTCGTTGGCCAACCGGGTGATCGCTGCCGCGCGTGGGAGGGTGGCCGGCAGCAAGCTGAAGCTGATCGGCCAGCGTGAGTCCGGCCCGACGCCGACGTTCCGGGAGCATCCCGACGAGGTCGCCGAGGCCGCAGCGGTGGCCAAGTCCATCGCCCGGCTGATCCACGACGGCACCGCACCGGCCGAGATCGCCGTGCTGTACCGGATCAACGCGCAGTCCGAGGTCTACGAGGAGGCGCTCACCGAGGCCGGCATTGCCTATCAGGTGCGCGGCGGCGAGGGGTTCTTCACTCGCCAGGAGATCCGTCAGGCGCTGGTCGCCCTGCAGCGGGCCTCCGAACGAGCAGCCGAACGCGGCGCCGACGGGCCGCTGCCGCAGCTCGTCCGTGGTGTCCTGGCACCGCTGGGCCTGACCACCGAGCCCCCGACCGGTGCCAAGGCGCGCGAGCGTTGGGAGGCCCTCGGTGCGCTGGCCGAACTGGTCGATGACGAGGTGGCCCAACGCCCCGACCTGGACCTTCCGGCGCTGTTGACCGAGCTGCGGATGCGTGCCGACTCCCGGCACCCGCCGACCGTGCAGGGCGTCACCCTGGCATCGCTGCACGCCGCCAAGGGTCTGGAGTGGGATGCGGTGTTTCTGGTGGGCCTTGCCGATGGCACCCTGCCGATCTCGCACGCCCTGGCGCACGGCGCGGACAGCGAGGCCGTCGAAGAGGAACGCCGACTGCTCTATGTCGGCGTCACCCGGGCCCGGATCCACCTGACGCTGAGCTGGGCGCTGGCCCGCGCTCCGGGCGGGCGGGCCGGCCGCAAGCCGTCGCGGTTCTTGAGCGGTATTGATGGCGCGGTGCCGCAGTCGGATTCGCGTACATCCACCAAGCGCCGGGCCCGTGGCGCCCCGAAGTATTGCCGCATCTGCAACAAGGCGCTGGCCACCCCGGCGGCCATCATGCTCAGCCGCTGCGAGACCTGCGCCGCCGACGTCGACACCGAGTTGCTGGTGGCGCTCAAGGACTGGCGCCTGCGCACCGCCACCGAGCTGAAAGTGCCTGCCTACATTGTCTTTTCCGACAACACCCTGACTGCGATCGCCGAGATGCTGCCTGGCGACGAGGCCGCATTGGTGGCTATCCCGGGCATCGGCGCGCGCAAGCTGGAACAGTTCGGCTCCGATGTGTTGGAGCTGGTCCGCAGCCGGGGTTGAACCCGGGGTCCTGCCACTGGCGGCGTTAATTCGGTTGTGGGTCGGTGGGCCGAGCGGCTAACCTCGGATGCCATGACCACGATCAGCGTCCCGTTGGTAGCCGGCGCGCGCCATGCCGCCGCTGCCGAGGCGGCGGTACTGCGTCTTCGCCACGCAGTTGCCGCCGCCGCCGTAGACGCGTCCGTGCATCGGGGTTCGCCCTAACCGCAGCCCCCGCCCCCGATGGCCACGGACCCACCAGGATCCGTGGCCATTATTTTTGCTCGGCAGCCCGCCGACCGGCCCCGGATTCGAACCCCACGAACCGACCGGAAAGCAGGTACACACCATGTCGAGAACCCTGAAGTTGCCGTGTAACAGCGATCCCGACCTGTGGTTCGCCGACGACCCGGCCGATCTGGAGCGGGCCAAGGCACGGTGTGCTCAGTGCCCGATCCGCCAGCAGTGCCTGGCGGCGGCGTTGCAACGCGCCGAGCCGTGGGGCGTGTGGGGCGGTGAAATCCTTGACCGGGGCAGCGTCATCGGCCGCAAGCGACCCCGCGGACGTCCGCGTAAGGAGCCGGTGGCCGCGTAAACGGCCGCAGCGTCAGGCCGATGGACCGACCGCGATGTCTTCGGGATCGGTGAAGCCCGGCACCAATTCCTCGGAGAGCCGCTTGACCGGTACGTGGGCATCGAGCTGACACATGATCGCCGTGGTGGATCCGAGCACCCGCATCGGCATCGCGAGTTTTGGCGGCAGATCCAGCTGACGCGCGGTCTTGAGCTGCTCGACGGGGCGCTCCAGCTGCTTGCCGGCGATCCGCATCAGCCACTTGCGGCTGTAGTGGAACACCTCGACCTCGACGGGCTCGACGTACTGGCGCAGCATCTCGTCGATCTCGCGCACCGAGACGTTCTGACCCTTCTGGATGAAGCCGCCCTGGCGCATGACCGCGATGACCTTCTCGTAGTCCTTGTCCCGGGCGTAGCGCACCGCGGCGCCCAGTTCCGGGGGGAACCCGCCGGGCATCGGCGCCACCGCTCCGAAGTCGATGATGCCCATCCGGCCGTCGGCCAGCAGCATGAAGTTGCCCGGGTGGGCGTCGCCGTGGATCAGCTCCAGCCGGCGGGCGGCGTCCCAGGTGAACTCGGCCAGCCGGGTGCCCATCAGGTCACGCTGCTCGACGGTGCCGTTGCGGATGATCTCGGCCATGCCGACGCCGTCGATCCACTCCTGGATCACCGTCTTGGGGGCGCTGGCCACGACGTTGGGGATGTGGAAGTGCGGGTGGCCGGCGTAGGCCTTGGCGAAGATGCGCTGGTTGTCGGCCTCCAGCCGGTAATCCAGCTCCATCTCGGTGCGTTCGATCAGCTCGTCGATGACGCCCTTGACGTCCACGCCGGGGGCCAGCTGCTTGAAGATGCCGGTCAACCGCCGGATCGTCTTGAGATCGGCGCGCAGCGCCTCATCGGCGCCGGGGTACTGGATCTTGACCGCTACGGGACGGCCGTCGGCCCACACCGCCTTGTGCACCTGTCCGATGCTGGCTGAGGCGATGGGGGTGTCGTCGAATTCGGTGAAGCGCTCCCGCCACTTGGTGCCCAGCTGGGCATCGAGCACCCGGTGCACTTTGTCCGCGGGCAGCGGCGGAGCATCCTTCTGCAGCTTGGTCAGCGCCTCCCGGTAGGGCTCGCCGAACTCCTCGGGGATGGCCGCCTCCATCACTGACAGAGCCTGGCCCACCTTCATGGCGCCGCCCTTGAGCTCACCCAAGACCGTGAACAGCTGGTTGGCCGCCTTCTCCATGAGCTCGGCGGTGACCTCGTCCTTGGACTTGCCGGTTAGCCGCTTCCCGAGCCCGAGTGCTGCCCGACCGGCGAAGCCGACGGGCAGGCTGGCCAGCTTCGCATTGCGCGCTGCGCTTCCGCGTTTAATTTCTGACACGTGTCCATCATCCATGACGTTGTTGTGGTGCTGGTCACCGCGGTGACAATTTTCGGTGCCGGATGAGACCTCAGCAATCGCACAGCGGGTGGCGGACCCAGCGCCGTCTCATCATCGATCCGGTGGCCAGATCCAGCTCCAGGGTGGCGTCCAGCGTCGAAGGAGCAGTCAGGTCCGGGCGGGTTGCAGCGCCGCGCACCGCTGCGATCACCCGGTCGACTTGGCTCAGCGCCAGCGCCGCCGTTGCCAGCACGGTTGCCCGGTCGGCGTGGGCGGCGGTGTGGCGTAGCTGTGCGGCCACTGCGGGCCAGGCGGAGTCCCGGTCTCGCCGGTGCAGATCGGCGCACCGTAAACAACTGGTGACTCCCGGCAGGACCAGCGGGCCGACCACGCCGGTGCCGTCGCGCACCCGTACCGGCAGGTGCGGGACCCGCGCGGCGTGCAGCTCACGCACCAACCGCGGATCGGGAACCAGGTAGTCCGCCAGCACCACCAGATCGGTCCCGGCGGCGCTCACCGTGGCGTGCGGATGACTGCTGTGCCGGACCACGGCGCTCGAGCAGCGCAGCGACTCGACCAGCAGATCCGACAACGGCCCGCGGCCGTGCACCCGCAGCGAGACCGTGCGGCACTGACGGCGGGTGGCGGCGCCGCGCACGGCGACACGAGCCGCCACCAGCGAGACCAGCAGGTCGTCCAGATCTGCGGTGTCCACCGGGCCGTGTTGTGCGGCTTCATGGCGTAGCGCGGCCACCGTGGTCGGGATCTGCATTGTGCGTAAGACGGTGGCCAGCGCCGCCGTGCTCAGCCCGCGAGGAGGTCGCACCAGCACAGCGCGCCGTGGATCCCAGCCGACCTGGACCGCACCGTCGGGGCGCAGCAACACCGGCAGCGCCGGATCGAGGGCGTAGGTGCAGGTCTCGGAACCAACGCTGGTCACGCGGGCGACCCTGCCATGCCAGGCTGCGACGATCCTCCCGTCATCCACAGGGGGCAGAAACGATGCGCCGCGCGGCCTCCACAGCGGCGCGGCGTTGGCGTGCGATGACGGCGCGGTCGGTGAGGGACTCGTACGGGTCGGGGGAGTGCGCCCAGGCCAGGCCGATACCGAACAGCAGCGCCAGCAGATCGAGGGGATCCCAGGAGCTGTCGATGTGCCCGTCGGTCTGGGCGCTTTCGATGGCGGTGACCGCGTGCTGGAAGATCGCCTGCCCGTCGGCGTGGGGCTCGTCGAGGGCCAGTCCTTCTAGGCGGGCCCAGGTGATCATGCGCAGGTGTTCGGGACTGTTTCTGCCCAAATCGTAGACGTCGCCGGCGAATTCGGGCACCGCGTCGGGGCGCAGGGTGACCGAGCGATAGAACGCTGCCACGTCGGTGTCCACCACTTCGCGAAACAGTGCTTCCTTGTCGCCGAAGTGGGCGTAGAGACGTTCCTTGCTGGCGTGTGCCTCGCGGGCGATGCGATCGATGCGTGACCCGGCAAGACCATGGCGAGCGAACTCGGCGCGGGCAGCGTCAAGTATCTGACCACGCAGCTCGGTGGCGCTTCTTCTCACAGCAAGATCATAACCATACGAACTAGTTCGTTCTGTAATGTGAGGAGATGCACGTCCTCCAAGACACTGACGCGATCCTGAACCATCCGCCGCGAGTCGAAGCCATGCGGCGCGCAGTGGAGGCCGTCGCCGACGCGGTCACGCCCGTCGTCGAGGCGTACCGCCCCTACGTCGAAGGGCTCGAGAATCTTCCTCGTGATGGGCGATTTCTTTTGGTGGGCAACCACACTCAGGTCAGTATCGAAGCGCTGCTGATTCCCTTCCATGTCCGGCGGGCGATCGGCCAACGAGTACGGGCGTTGACGGATCGGCAGTTCGGGCGCATGCGGGGCCCGGCCCGAGATCTGCTCGCCGCTGCGGGGGCACTGGTGGGCGCCCCGGAGCCCGTCCGCGAACTGATGCGCCGCAACGAGCCCATCCTGGTGTTCCCGGGCGGAGGCCGCGAGATTCCCAAATTCAAGGGGGAGGAGTACACGCTGCGCTGGCAGGGCCGCGCCGGATTCGCCCGCCTCGCAGTCGAACACGACTATCCGATCGTGCCGGTCGGGCTGGTCGGAGGCGACGACGTGTACCGGAGTGTGAGTCGTCGCGGTGGCAGCTGGGAGCGGTTCAGCACCGCACTGTCCCGACGGCTTTCAGGGCCCCCAGACATGGCCATACCTCTGCAGCACGGCATCGGCCCGACCCTCATTCCGCGACCGCAGCGGATGTACCTGCGCTTCGGCGCCCCCATCGACACCAGCAAACCAGCGCGCGTCTCGAACGAGAAATGGGTTGCCACCGTGCGGGACAAGACTCAACAGTCGCTGGAGCAGATCTTGGCCGAGCTGCTCGACGTCCGCGCCGAGGACCCCTACCGCCACCTCAATCCGTTGGCTTGGCGGAACGCCGTCTCACCACCCGAAGCCGCCGGGCCAGGGTCCGCACGCAACTGATCGTTAGGCCGCGCGCCGTGCCTCAGTCGCCGGCGTCGTCGGGGTTACCGGCTTCGCGCTGAAACTCCGCGATCGCCTGGTCGATGGCCGAGTCGATGTCGCTGGAGCCGCCGATGATCCGGTCGATGAATGCGGCCGGCTCGTCAAGATCGGCGGACTCGGGCAGCAGATCGGGGTGCTGCCATACCTTGTCGCGGGCGTCGGCGCCGACCGCCGTGGTCAACCGCTCCCAGAGCACCGCGGCCTCGCGCAGCTTGCGCGGGCGCAGTTCCAGACCGACCAGCGTGGCGAAGGTCTGCTCGGCCGGGCCACCGGTGGCGCGCCGGCGGCGCAGCATCTCCGAGAGCGCGGCGGTGCCCGGGATCCGGTCGCCCAGCGCCGCATTGACCACGGTCTGAACCCAGCCCTCGATCAAGGCCAGCAGGGTCTCGAGGCGCTCCAGCGCGGCGAGTTGCTCCGGGGTCGACTTCGGCTCGAACACGCCCTGGTTGAGCAGTTCGTTCATCGCCGAGGGATCGGTCATCGCCGCCGGATCGAAGCCCTGGGCCAGTTCTTCGATGCCCCGGATATCGATCTTCATGCCCCGGGCGTAGGCCTCCACCGCGCTGAGCAGCTGGTTGGACAGCCACGGCACGTGGGTGAACAGCCGGTGGTGGGCGGCCTCACGGGCGGCCAGGAAGGTGACGATCTCGCTGCGCGGCTGCTCCAGGCCGCCGGCCAATTCCTCGATCGCGCCGGGCAGCAGCGCGGCCACTCCGCTGGGCCCCAGCGGCAGGCCGATGTCGGTCGAGGTCAGCACCTCTCCGGACAACCGTCCCAGCGCCTGGCCCAGTTGGGAGCCGAACGCCAATCCGCCCATCTGCGACATCACCGACAACAACGGACCGGCCATGCTCTTGGCCTCTTCCGGCAGCGCCGACGCCCACACCGACGAAACCTGTTCGGCCATCGGGTCACACAGTCGCTGCCAGGTGGTCATGGTGTGCTCAACCCAGTTCACCGGCGTCCAGGCGACCCCACTGGTGGTGCCGGCCGGCAACGAAGTCGCCCCGTCGAGCCAGGTTTCAGCCAGGTGCACCGCATCGCCGATGGCGGTCGCGGTTGAGGCGGTGACGGGCGCCACCGAACCGATCGACTTGATCGCGACCTGTCGCGCCAGGTCGTAGTTCACCGGCCCGGCCGGTCGGCCGTCCGCGCTGACCCGACCGGCGCCGCTGAACATCTGCCCGAGCTGGGTAAAGACCTGGCCCAGATCGGCCATGTTGAAACCAGCACCCATCCCGAACGGGTCGGAGGGCCGGGAACCTCGCTCGCGGTCGGGGTCGTCCCCAGAAGAGAAACCGAAGGGCAGATCAGCCATAGATACAACCGTACTCACCGCCAACGTCCGGCGGTACGACACGGGGCCACCGGTGGTCGGGCCGTCACCGCCTGGGCAGCGGCCGTTTACCATACCCGGGGTGAACAGGCGGATTCTGACGCTGTTGGCGGCTGTGCTGCCGGTGGTCGCGTTCGGCGTGCTGCTGACGGCGGTGACGGTGCCCTTCGTGTCGTTGGGGCCGGGTCCGACGTTCGACACCCTCGGCACGATCGACGGCAAGCAGGTGGTCGACATCGAGGGGACCACCACACACCCGACGACCGGCCACCTCAACATGACCACGGTCTCCCAGCGTGACGGTCTGACGCTGGGGGAGGCGTTGGCTCTGTGGTTGTCCGGACGTGAACAGCTCATGCCGCGTGACCTGGTCTATCCGCCCGGCAAATCCCGTCAGGAAGTCGACGAGAGCAACGACGCCGACTTCCGTGCGTCCGAACAGAGTGCCGAGTACGCCGCGCTCGGCTACTTGCGCTACCCGTCAGCGGTAACCCTCGCCGACGTCCAAGACCCCGGGCCGTCAGCCGGCGCGCTGCAGCGCGGCGACGCCGTGGACGCCGTCAACGGCCAACCGGTCTACACCGTGCAACAGTTCACCGCGCGGCTGGCCGACACCAAGCCCGGCGAAACGGTCGTCATCGACTACCGGCGCAAGAACGCCGCACCCGGCACGGCGCGGATTACGCTCGGAGAGAACAAGGACCGAGCCAACGGATTCCTGGGTGTGTCCGTCCTCGATGCGCCGTGGGCGCCGTTCACCATCGACTTCAATCTGGCCAATATCGGCGGCCCGTCGGCGGGGCTGATGTTCTCGCTGGCGGTCGTGGACAAGCTGACCAACGGCACCCTGGCCGGGCCGAACTTCGTTGCCGGCACCGGGGTCATCAAGGCCAACGGCCAGGTCGACGCGATCGGCGGGATCGCGCACAAGATGATGGCGGCCCGCGAGGCCGGCGCGACGGTGTTCCTGGTCCCGGCCGACAACTGCTACGAGGCCAGAAACGACGACAAGGGTCTGCAACTGGTCAAAGTCGACAGCCTCGCCCAGGCGGTGGGCGCGTTGCGAACCATCACCGACGGAGGTCAGCCGCCCTCTTGCTGAGTGTTCGTTGGCTACAGTGGGGCCGTCAGGAACAACTGAGCTAGGGAGCGTGGCACGTGGGGATGCGGCCCACTGCGAGGATGCCGAAATTGACCGCGCGCAGCCGGATCATGGTTGGCAGCGCCTTCGTCGTGATCGCGCTGCTGCTGTTGGGGCCGCGGCTGATCGACGGCTATGTCGACTGGTTGTGGTTCGGCGAGCTGGGCTACCGCTCGGTGTTCGTCACCACATTGCTGACCCGCCTGGTCACGTTCGTTGTGGTGGCGTTGCTGGTCGGCGGCATCGTGTTCGCCGCGATGGCCACCGCTTTCCGGGTCCGACCGGTCTTCGTCCCCAGCAACGGCGTCAACGACCCGGTGGCGCGGTATCGGACCACGGTGCTGTCGCGGCTGCGGCTGTTCGGATTCGGAATACCGGCCAGCATCGGTGTGCTGGCGGGCATCGTCGCGCAGAGCTACTGGGTGCGTATTCAGCTGTTCCTGCGCGGCGGTGACTTCGGGATCAACGACCCGCAGTTCGGCAAAGACTTGGGCTTCTACGCCTTCGACCTGCCGTTCTACCGGCTGGTGGTGGGGTTGCTGCTGGCAACGCTGTGTCTGGCCACTATCGCGAACCTGACCACGCACTACATCTTCGGCGGTATCCGACTGTCCGGCCGGGCCGGCGCCCTGAGTCGCCCGGCCCGCATCCAGGTGGTCAGCCTGATCGGAACCCTGGTGCTGCTCAAGGCCGGGGCCTACTGGCTGGATCGCTACGAGCTGCTCAGCCACACCCGCACCGGCAAGCCGTTCACCGGAGCCGGTTACACCGACATCAACGCGGTGCTACCGGCCAAGATGATCCTGCTGGCGATCGCACTGATCTGCGCGGTCGCAGTGTTCTCGGCGATCGTGCTGCGCGACTTGCAGATTCCGGCGATCGGTTTGGTGCTGTTGCTGCTGTCGTCGGTCGTGGTCGGTGCTGGCTGGCCGCTGATCGTCGAACAGTTCAGCGTCAAGCCGAACGCGGCGCAGAAGGAGAGCGAGTACATCTCCCGCTCGATCACGGCAACCCGGCAGGCCTATGGCCTGACCGAGGATGTGGTCACCTACCGCGACTACCGCGGTGACGCGCGCGCCACCGCCGCGCAGGTGGGCGCCGATGCGGCCACCACCTCCAACATCCGGCTGCTGGACCCGACCATCGTCAGCCCCGCGTTCACCCAGTTTCAGCAGGGCAAGAACTTCTACTTCTTCCCCGACCAGCTCACCATCGACCGCTATCGCGACGACGAGGGCAAGCTGCGGGACTATGTGGTCGCCGCCCGCGAGCTGAATCCGGATCGACTGATCGACAACCAGCGCGACTGGATCAACCGGCACACCGTGTTCACCCACGGCAACGGGTTCATCGCCTCGCCGGCCAACACCGTGCGCGGTATCGCCAACGACCCCAACCAGAACGGGGGATACCCGGAGTTCTTGGCCAACGTCGTCGGTGCCAACGGCGGTGTCGTGTCCGACGGACCGGCCCGACTCGACCAGCCGCGCGTTTACTACGGGCCGGTGATCGCCGACACCGCCGCCGACTACGCGATCGTCGGCCGCAACGGCGCCGATCGTGAGTACGACTACGAGACCAACACCGAGACCAAGAACTACACCTACACCGGTACCGGTGGTGTGAACGTCGGAAACTGGTTGGCCCGTAGCGTTTTCGCCGCGAAGTTTGCCGAGCGCAACTTCTTGTTCTCCAACGTCATCGGCGCGGACAGCAAGATCCTGTTCAACCGTGACCCGGCCAGCCGGGTGCAGGCGGTGGCGCCGTGGCTGACCACCGACTCCACGGTGTATCCGGCGATCGTGAACAAGCGCCTGGTGTGGATCATCGACGGTTACACCACACTGGACAACTACCCCTACTCGGAGTTGACGTCGCTGTCGTCGGCGACCGCGGACTCCAAAGAAGTCGAGTTCAACCGGCTGTTGCCGGACCGGCGAGTGTCCTACATCCGCAACTCGGTCAAGGCCACCGTCGACGCTTACGACGGAACGGTGAGCCTGTACGCCCAGGACGAGCAGGACCCGGTGCTGCGGGCGTGGATGCAGGTGTTCCCCGGCACGGTCAAACCGAAGTCCGAGATCTCACCCGAGCTCGCCGAGCACCTGCGCTACCCCGAAGACCTGTTCAAGGTGCAGCGGATGCTGCTGGCCAAGTACCACGTCAACGACCCGGTGACCTTCTTCTCCACCTCGGACTTTTGGGACGTGCCGCTGGACCCCAACCCGACCGCCAGCAGCTTCCAGCCGCCGTATTACATCGTCGCGAAGAACCTTGCCAAGGACGACAATTCGGCGTCTTTCCAGTTGACCAGCGCGATGAACCGGTTCAAGCGTGACTATTTGGCCGCCTACATCAGCGCCAGCTCGGATCCAGACACCTACGGCAAGCTCACCGTGCTCACCATTCCCGGGCAGGTCAACGGGCCCAAGCTGGCCAATAACGCGATCACCACCGATACCACGGTCAGCCAAGACCTCGGCGTGATCGGGCGCGACAACCAGAACCGCATCCGGTGGGGCAATCTGCTGACCCTGCCGGTGGCGCAGGGCGGACTGCTCTACGTCGAACCGGTCTATGCCTCACCGGGTTCCAGCGATGCCTCGTCGTCGTACCCGCGCCTCATCCGGGTGGCGATGATGTACAACGACAAGATCGGCTACGGGCCGACGGTCTCCGACGCACTCACCGGCCTGTTCGGGCCCGGTGCCGGTGCGGCGGCCACCGACATCGCGCCGACCGAGGGCGGCGCTGCCGCGCAGGGGACGCCCCCGTCGGCGACCCCGCCGGTTGCGGCGGTGCCGACGCCCCCGGCTGCCGAGGTCGCGTTGTCCCCGGCCAAAGCCGCGGCGCTGCGCGAGGTCGAATCGGCGCTCAATGCGGTGCGCGACACCCAACACCGTGGTGACTTCGCCGCCTACGGTGCGGCGCTGCAACGCCTCGACGATGCGATGGCCAAGTTCAACAGCGCCAAATAGGGGAGCAGTTCAACCGCCGCGTGGTGTCAGCGGCGCGTGGCGTCCAGCGGCGTCGTCGGCGCGTTTTGTGCCGCGGTGCTGAGTGCGGCGCGTGCCTTGGCGTTCCAGTGATGTCTGGGGGCCAGCGCGGACAGCTGAGCCAACCGGACGAACTGTCGCAGTGACCATCGGTCGGCGGCGCTGACAGTGATCCCGGTGAGTTCCACGGCGCGGGGGTGCTGCAGGGCGCGGATGGCCGGGTGGGGGACGGTGCGCATCCACCAATCGGTGGGCGCGAAAATCTGCTCGCGGAACGGCTCGAAGTGTTCACCGGCCACCAGGTGCGACCGGCAGTAATCCTCGAAGTACTCGACGAATTCCGGCCAGGTCGCGGGCATCGGCCGGGTTGATACGCCGTATCGGCGATACCAGGTGCAGCACTCCTGGTAGAGCTGCTCATGCTCGTCGGCGTCGAGCCGACGAATGAAGGTGTTCACCATGACGACGAGGGACTCGACATAGGCGCTGTGCTGAAAGTGGAACGTATCGGGATTCAGGGCGTGGTACTTATGGCCGAGACTGTCGACGCCCTTGACATGCTCGTGGGCGAACCGCATCTGGGGCCGCATGTCCACGTCGGTATAGGCGTAGTTGACGGCTTGGGTGAAAGTGCGTTTCTTGTGCAGCCAAATGCGTTTGCGCATCAGAGCATGCTCGTTGATGCCGGCGGCGATGCCGGGATGCAGCAGCAGCAGACATACCGCCCTGGGGAGCACGAACAGGTAGCGTCGGTCGGCCAGGAAGTGCCACAGCATGCTGTCGGGTCCCAGGCCGTCGTCGTGGTCAGCCATCAGATCAGTGCCTTGTCTCGGCGGATGCGACGGCGAACGTCGGCCATCAGCACGGTGTAGTTGACGGTTCGGATGAATCGGGGAATGAAGCGGTTCACGAATGATACGAACAGGAAGAGGTTTTCGAACTGGCGTTGCTCGGTCGGCGACCAGGGCACGCCGAGCCGCTCACGAAAGAGCGGTGCCAGAAAGCCGATAGTCAGGAACCGCAGCAGGGGCGCCAGGGGCGCCCGCAAGATCGGGTTGATCATCTTCAGGTCGACCAGCCGCATGAGGTAGTCGCGGACGATATCGTCCATCTCCAATGTCTGACAGGTGGTGTTCCAGTAGGCGTCGAATTCGGCGCGGGTGGGCGGCCACTGATCGGGGGTGACCTGCAAGGTGGTGCCGAGCGGCCAGGCGTGGTGATAGAACCCCTCCGCCTGAGCCTGGGTCATCTTGCCGCGCAGCAGCTGATAGGTGTCCTCGTAGAAGACGAATAGGCATGCGGCGACCCATAACTGCAGATTGGGATCGAAGGCGTTGTATTGGACCGGGCTGTCCGCGGTGGAGCGAACCTGCCGGTGTGCGACGTTGACGGCGTCACGGTAGGCAGCGCGTTCCTCGGCGTTGCCCAGCACCGCGACAGCCATGTACTGGGCGGTGGTGCGCAACCTCTTCCATGGATGTTCCATCAGGGCACCGGATTCCACCCGGCTCTCCACGACCCCGTGGCCCACTCCCGGCAGGCTCAACTGCATGACGACGTTGGCGGCTGCTGCGGCAGCAGACCAAAAATCCAGCGCCTCAGTGAGATCGACGGGACCATCGTCGAAGCGTGGCGTGTACTGATCGATGTGGATTCGGGTCTCGGCCGCGTGCGGGGATGGTGACTCGGGAGAGACGCCGAGAATTCTCATGGCCAGATCGATGATCCGTACCAAAAACATCATCTCGAGCGGCCTCCGTTGTTGCGGGGCGACGTTGCCCTTCGCGGTCACTGCATACAGACGTTAGCGATCAGCAGCACCGGCCACGCCACGATCGATCCAAGAATGGACACTACGAGGTCCAGGCCTCGCATGCCGTGCAGCGCAGCGGTGTGGGTCAGCGTCCAGATCAATCCGATGGTCAGATACGGCGTGCCGAGGATCAGGCCCAGGCCGATCAGCTCTCCGATGGGAATCCGGTAGGTGAGCAGGCGGCCGACGTTGTCGAGAAATCCGGGCATCGGTTGCCCCTCCCGCTGTTGTGGCCTCGGAATGCAGCATGGCATAGCGGGGTTGGGCCGACAAGGACGAGATGAATCGGCACCGGTCGGGCGACGGCGCCGACGCCAGACCAGGCGATTTGGCGGCTTGGGCACCCGTTGGGTAGTGTCGTACTTACCGACGCGGGGTGGAGCAGCTCGGTAGCTCGCTGGGCTCATAACCCAGAGGTCGCAGGTTCGAATCCTGTCCCCGCTACTAAAGAAAGTGGCCCCCAGGCGCAAGCCTGGGGGCCGTTTTCGTTCATGGGGTCTCTGGCTCGTCCGGCCCCGCGCTCACCCAGCCCACACGTCCTCGACGTAGCGGTCGGACTCCACCAGTCCGATAAGCCAGTCGCGGGCTTGGCTCTCGTCGCTGCCGGTACGCACGCGGTAGATGTCGATGAAGGCCTGCCGCACCGCCGGCGCCATCTGGGCGCCGTCACCACACACGTAGACGTGAGTGTGCTTGGTGGGATCGCCGAGCAGCTCCCACACTTCGTCGGCGTCGGCGGCGATCCGGTCCTGCACGTAGCGCACACCGTCCTGCGGTGCGCGGGAGAAGGCGGGCCGCATCCGGACTACCCCCGCCGCTTCGGCGGCCTCGAACTGTTCGCGGAAGATGTAGTCCACGTCTGGATTTCGGACGCCGAAGAAACACAGGGCCGGCGCAAAGGGCGCCCCTTCCTGTTTGGCCGCCAAGCGATCGCCGAGGAAACCCCGGAACGGGGCGACACCTGTACCCGCGCTGACCAGAATCACATTCTTCGCCGGGTCGGCACCGGCACGGAACGCCTGGCGGGCCGGGTCGACCCGTGCCCGAATCTGTGCACCAGGTGCGGCGGCGGCCAGATGATTGGATGCCACGCCCTGGAACAGTCCATGCCCGGACCGGGCCGGCGCATCGAGCACGCTGACCACCAGCCCGACCAGCCCCGGTGTCAGGCGCGAGGACGACGCGATGGAGTAGTGGCGGGGTGTCATCGGCTCCAGCAGTTCGAGTAGCTCGGCGCCCGTCAGTTCGCACGCCGGGAACTCCACCAGGCACTCGAATGGACTCAGTGGGCAGGGATCGGCCGATGCGGCCAGCTGCTCGAGACGTTCACGCTCCGGCGGGCACGGGTTGGATGCGGCCAGACGCCGCAATTGGCTCGGCGTAACCGGCTTTCGCAGCTCCACGAAGTGGGTGAGCAGTTCGCGCGCGCTCACCTCCCGATCGAGTGCGATCAACCGCCGCGAAGTGCGCCGAGGATTGATCGACAGCCGCCGTTCGGCTTCGATGCCGAGAAGCTCGAGCACCGTGGCGACGAGATCTGGCGGATTGTCCGCGAGGACTGTCAGGTGATCACCCGTCTGGTACTCAATTCCCTCGGGAAGGACAACGCGGACAAAGTGTTTTGCTCCGCCCAGGATCGCGTCGTCGCCCACCAAGGCGGTGTTGTCCAGGACGGTCATCGGTGTTACTGCGAAGCGGGCGTCGAGCGCCGCGGTGACCGGGCCGATGATGGGATGCATGTCGTAGAGCGGTTCATCGGTGTCGGTGACCGGCGCCGCGTCCGGATCGCCGAAGTGCTCGCACAGCGCTGCGTGCAACGCCACCGAGAATTCTTCGACCGTGCCGTTGAGATCCCCTGAGGTATCGGCGGAGGTCAGCGGGATCAACGGCCGGGCGCCCAGTTCGGTCAGGCGTTCATCGATGCGCTTGGGTACCGCCTGATACGTGTCGGCCCAGTTGCGATCCCCGACACCGAGTACCGCGACGTACGGAGCGCCGTCGAGTGCGGTATCTCCGCCGAGCAGCCAGGCGAGGAAGGCGCGCGCGTCGTCGGTCGGCTGACCGTTGTAGGACGCGGCGACGATCACGATCGCATCGGTGTCCGGCAAGTTTCCGGCGAAGTCGTCCAGGGGCGCCACCGTGGCGATGCAGCCAAGGTCGGTGGCCTCTTCGGCAAGCTGCTTGGCCAGTGCGCGACACGTTCCAAGATTCGAGCCGTGCAGCACCGCCAACTTGGTGCCGGCTTTGACCGCGGAGCTGGCTCCCGACGTGCTCCGTTCGGGTATCGGGGTGGCCAAGGCTGTTGCGGTGCGGCGGTCTTCAGGCGCTCGCCGGATCAGGTCGAGGTGAAAGCCCATCGGGCGCCGGCTGCGCTCGCTGTCGAACTGCAGCACATAGTGTTGCGAGTCGATCAGGCGATAACGGTGGATCAGCCGGGCGATCATCATGGTGGCCTCGTGCAGCGCGAACTGGCGTCCGATGCAGGATCGCGCTCCAGTGCCGAAGGGTTTGAACACCGCACCGGGCCTGCCGGCAGAGCGGGCGGCGTCGAACCTGTCCGGATCGAACAGTTCGACGTTGTCACCCCATTCCGGCTGACGATGAAGCGCCCCGGTGAGCACGCTGACGGCCTCGCCCTGTCTGATCGGGTATTTTTCGCCGATGACTGTGTCCGCCAGGGCTGTTCGGTCGAAGCCAATTACCGGCGGGGACAACCGCAGCGTCTCGTTGATCACCTGCCGCAGATACTCGAGCTTTCCGATGTCGTCGTAGCTCGGCAGATAGTCGTCGTCCACCCCGAACACGGCATCGACTTCGGCCACTGCGCGCGACAGTACTGCCGGATGACGCAGCAGGTTGTAGAGCGCGGTGGGCATCAGCTCCGACGTGGTCAACTGGCCGGCGATGAGAAACGTCATGATCTGGTTGCGGATATTGTCCGTACTGAGGCGTGGGCCGCCGTCGGAGTCGCTTGCGAGCATGACGTAGAGCAGGTCGTCGAGTTCGGCTGTGGCAGTTGCTCGGTGTTGCTCGATCAGCTCGTCGAAGCTGCTATGCAGATGCTCCAGTTCGTGGTCGAGGTCGGCGGTTCCCTCGGTCTCGGCAAGCTTGGCCAGGGCCGCGGTGAAACTCTGCGGGATGGGGGCAAGGCCCTCGTGGCTGAACGAGTCGAATCGTGCTCCGAAGCCGGCAAGGCCGACGGTGTCCATCGCGAGCTTCCGCAGGTCGGTCGACGCGTCCGCCGGTTGATGCCCGACGCAGCCATCCCAGCGCTGGATCAGCTGGGTGCCGATGTCGAGCATGGCGCCGTGATAGTTGCGCAGCCCGGCGTAGCTGAAGCCGGGCATCAGGACGTCGTGGGCTGTCTGCCAATTCGGTTCACCGTGGTATGCGGTGAACAGGCCGTCGCCGGCGAGTTGGCGGACTCGCTCCAAGGGGCGCATCGGGTTCTTGGCGAACCGGTTCTCGTCGCACAGTTCTTCGACCAGCGCCCGTGAGCACGCGTACAGCTTTCGCACCCCACTGAAGTCGGCGTAGAACAGCGGCCCGTGCAGCTCGCCGAGGATGTCGATGGGCAGTGCATAGGGGCGGCCGACGAGATCAGACGACGGTGGCAGCGGTCCCTGGGCGGACGGAACGTTGTCCAGTTCCGGGGGCAGCGACGCGGTGAAGTCGGCCATATCGGGCAGCCTAGGCCGCTACCGGATTCTGTTCCGGCGCAATGGTGATCATTGACCTAGGGTTCATCTGCCGCGGCCGCCCTTTGCTCCCGGTCGGGGAAGGTGACCACCTGTCCGCGGTTGATCGACACCCAGTCGCGCGCCTGCAGGTAGGGGCGGAAGGTTTCGGCGATGCGCTGCTCGTCGGCCGGCGTCTTGGGTCGCTGCAGCTCGTACAACTGCGGAAACTCGGTCCAGCCGACCACGGCGTCCCAGAGCCGCAGGGCAGCATCGCCGGTGGGCGGATCGATGAGCACCGGTCCGAACAGGCACTGCCCGTCGGGAAAGAACAGTGTGGGTACCCCGTAGCCGCTGGCGGCGACCACCCGTCGATGGTCGGCCAGTACTTCGTCGCTGGTCGTCGGGTCAGCGATCGCCTGGTCGGCGAGTTCGGGATCGAATCCGAGCTCTTCGAGCAGCCGGCGGGCGACCGCCTTCTCGTGCGGCTTGCGGCCCTCGACATGCAGAGCGCGGCCGGCGCGCTCGTACCAGGTATCAACGTCGGTCATCGATCGGCGACGCAGCAGTGCTCCGATGCGCATCATCGACCAGCCATAGGACCACTCGCGTTCCCAGGGATGTTTCTTGCCTTCTTGGCGGTTGATCTCCTCCAGGCTGAAGAAACGCCAGTTCACTGCGAGGCCGGTGCGGTCGCGTACTTCCCGAATCCACCGCGACGTCTGGTACGCATACGGGCACATGACGTCGAAGTGGAAGTCGATGAAATCCGGGCGACCCGTCACATCGTGAACCTCAAGTTACGCGCGGCCCGGTCGCCGAGGTCGCCATCGCCCTTCCAGGTGATGGCGCCGGAGTCGATCTGGGCCTGCGGGTCGATGCGTCCGCAGGCCAGTTGGATGAAGGTCGTGGAACCGGTGACCACCGTGACATCCGGGTTATTCAGGTGGTCAACAGTTTTGGCTCGGCCATCCACGGCGACGTGCAGCTGGCGGGTAATGGGGCCGGTGAGATCGAAGGTGATGCTCTTTCCGTCGGGTAGGCCCACCTTCTTGCCGACGATGTAGCCCAAGGACCCGGCTACCTCCGCCAGTGCGATCTCGGCGCCGCGATTTGCGTCATCGGTGGTGCGGCCCAGTGGGGTGGTGATGTCTCGTTCGTGCACCCAGAAGTCGAAGACCCGGATCTCGAGGAACCTGCCGTAGGTGGCGGGCCCGACCGGCGTCCACGACGGCCGCAGCAGATCCGCGTCGGCCAACGCGGCCAGGTCGCGTCGCCGACGGTCAAAAACCGCGCGTACCACTTCGGCGTAAGCGGCGCCGTCGGCGTCGGCGTCGCGCAGGAAGTCCGCGGCCTTGTCGAACGGCGGCGGGGTGCGATCGTCGTCGGGCAGCCATCCCGCCATTGCCGCCTCGATGCTGGTGACGTGGTTGATCACATCGCGAACCGTCCAGTCCGGGCACAGTGACTGAGCGCCCCACTCGGTGTCGCTGAGATCGGTGCAGAGGGCTTCTATCGCGGCGTAGCAGTCCCGCAGGGCGGCGGAGATCCTGCCCACGCTGCCGACTTCCGGTGTGTTCAACGCCGTTCTCCTTCGCGACCAGGGCACAGTGCGTCTGTCACGAGCATCCGACAAGCACGAGCAGATATCAAGGAATCGCGAACGCTGGTAGCCCTCAGATCACCCACGGTGCGATCAACGTCATCGCCCCCAGGACCGCCAACCCGATTACGAACGCCACGATCGTAAAGCCCATCACCTGACGGACATTGAGCTTCGCGATCGCCAGCAGTGGCAGCAGCCAGAACGGCTGGATCATGTTCGCCACGCCCTCGCCGACGGCAACGGCCATGGATACCAGGCCGAGATAGGCCGGTGACTGCTGGCCGATCGCCAGCGCAGAGTCGACGGCGATCGGGCCCTGCACGGCCCAGTGCCCGCCGCCGGACGGCACGAACAGGCTGATGATCACCGAGCCGATGAAGGTCAGGAACGGCAACGTGTACTCCGTCGCGCCGTTGACCAGCGTCTGGGCCAGTAGCGTCTGCAGCGGCTTGGACCCCTCGGCGCCCTGGTACGCCAGCAGTCCGACCAGGCCCCCGTAGAGCGGATATTGCAGCAGCAGCGGGCCAGAGACCTTCGCGGCACCGGTGAATGCCCGGATGAAGCGAATCGGCGTGCGGTGCAGCAGGGCGGCGGTGATCGTGAACAGCATGATCATCGACGAGATGTTCAGCGCGAAACCACTGGTCACGAAATACGTGATCCCCGCCGCGAACAGCAGCACGTTGAGGATCCACTGATTCTCCAGCCATTCGGCAAATGTCTTGCCGGCCGGGATCTCAACGGCTGCTTTGTCGTCTTCGAACACCGCGG
This sequence comes from Mycolicibacter virginiensis, assembly GCF_022374935.2. Taxonomy (NCBI): domain Bacteria; kingdom Bacillati; phylum Actinomycetota; class Actinomycetes; order Mycobacteriales; family Mycobacteriaceae; genus Mycobacterium; species Mycobacterium virginiense. Next base: position 3,409,052 of record NZ_CP092430.2, on the reverse strand, counting down.
AATCGGGGGGCAGGCTTTCCGACGGCTCCATCCGCCACACCGCGAGCGCGAGCACCCCCAACACGATGAGCGCCGAGAGCCAGCTGTACGGCTGGAAAATGGTCTGGCTCAACGGCACAGTGAATCCGGCGATCTTGTGGATCACGTTGATGGGGCTGCCGGCGTCGGTGTTCGCCAGCGCGATCGACGACGAGAGTCCCTGCGTCCAGACGATGAAGCCCATGAACGCCGCGGCGATCAGGTAGCCGAAATGCGAGTCGGGGAAACGTCGCGCGACCTGCCGGGCCACCAGCGCACCGGCCACCAGGCCCAGGCCCCAGTTCAATAGGGATGCAGCGGCACTGACGGTAAAGCACAGCAGCGCCCCCTGCACCTGGTTGCGCGGCACAGCCGCGACGCGGACGATCGCCCGCTTCAGCACGGGGGCTTCGGCCAGCGTGTAGCCGGTCACCAGGATCAGGGCCATCTGGAAGGCGAACGTGAAGATGTTCTGCGGCCCCCAGACCCCGGCGTACCAGGCCGTCAGCATGCCGCTGGCCGATGCGCCGCGCACCAGAGCGGCGACCATCCCGGCGACGATCAGCGTGAGGATCACGGCGAACAGGTACGGGTCGGGCATCAGGCGCTCGACGTAACGGACACTGAGCCCGGTGAGCGATTGCATGACGCCTCGGCGTTGCGTCGGCTGCTCAGTCATCGCGCCGTCTGCCCGTAGCTCGGTCATTGCGCAGCCTCTCGTCGGAAAACCGCTCGCACCGCGGTCGCTCGTGCGTGTGCCACGATAAATCCGGCCGGCGCTCGGGCCGGGGTTTTCAGCGCATGGTGGCGTGCAGCGCGTCGGTCATCGCCTCAATGGCAGCCTCGCGCTCCAGTGGCCAGCCGTCGACCAGCCACAGGTGCATGAAGGAATCGACCATGGTGTACATCATCGCGATGGCTAGCCGCAGCTGGGCCTCGGTGGCACCGGGCATGGCATCGGCCTCGATCCACTCGGTGACGTTGTCCTCCATGGTGGCTCGATGCGCCGCGGCGAACTCCGGGTCGGCCGCCCGCGCCTGATGCAGTGCCATATAGAGCTGCGGCGCGGAGGTGTAGAAGTCGACCACCTTCTCGAAGAACGCTCTGATCGAGGGCCGTCCCGATCTGCCGCCACGCGGGGCGTCCTGCTGGGACCAGACGGTCATGCGGGTATTGCGCAGTTCGCGCAGCACCGCAGCTTTGGAGTCGAAGTGCAGATAGAACGTCGCCCGCCCGATCCCGGCCCGGCGAACGACGTCGTCGATGGTCACTGCGACATAGCCCCGGTCGGCAAACGCCTCCAACGCGGCGGCCATGATCTGGTCGCGGGTCATGGCGCGGTGCCGGTCACGCATCGTGAGTTTCGGTGCAGTGGAAGTCATTTCAGGATCACCCCCTCCAGCCGGCCGGTGGATCGCCACGCGTTCAGCATTTCGAAGAACTCGACAGGCTTGCCGCCGAAATTGGTCGACAGCATGCCGTGCGGATTCTCCCGGTCGCCCTCGGAACTGAGGTAACTCGGCGTGCACTCGGCGTAGAAGGCCTTGGGTTTTTCCGACGCTTGGTCCATCGCGGCCAGCCACTGGTCCTCGGCGGCCGCGGTGGCTTCGATGGTGTTCGCGCCCCGTTGCACGAATGTGCTGACCAGGTAGGCGAAATGGCGGGCTCGCTCCTCGGCGGTGTGGGTGTAGTTGGGGGAGACCCCGGATTGGGTGTAACCCAGGAAGAAGCAGTTGGGAAAGCCGTGGGTCTGTAGGCCGTGCAGGGTCCGCATGCCTTTCGCCCACTTGTCGCTGAGCCGCACGGCGTCGCGGCCCACAATCTCGAAGCCGAGCCGGCGGGTGAACTCGGTACCCACCTCGAAGCCGGTCGCGAACACCAGTGCGTCGAGTTCGTATTCGATGCCGTCGACGACGACGGCGGTCTCGGTGAACCGATCGACGCCGCGCCCATCGGTGTCGACCAACGTGACGTTGTCCCGGTTGAACGTATCGAGGTACTGGTCATGGTAGCCGGGCCGCTTGCAGTTCAGCCGGTACCAGGGCTTGAGCGCTTCGGCGGTCTTGCGATCGCGGACGGTGTCGTCGATTCGGGCCCGCAGCCGTTGCATCGCCACGTAGTCGGCGTGGAACAGGAAGTCGGCGATCTCCTCGGGGGTCATCTGTCGGCCGAGGCGCTGAGTCTCGCGGATCACCGCGGGCTCACTGAGTTCCAGGGCTTTCTGCGTCCAGCCGTCGTCGGTGAGGTCGAGGTCCATCTCCACCCCGCAGGTGACCCGGGTGAAGTTCTCCATGCGTTCGCGTTGCCAGCCCGGCTGCAGGCTCGCCGCCCACGCCGGGTCGGTGGGTCGGTTGCCCCGCACCGAAACGGTGCTCGGGGTGCGCTGGAAGACGTAGAGCTGCCGCGCCCACTCTCCGAGGTGCGGGATGCACTGCAGTCCAGTGGAACCGGTGCCGATGACGCCGACGCGCTTGTCGGACAGTTTGGTCAGCCCACCGGATTCGTCGCCGCCGGTGTAGCCGAAGTCCCAGCGGCTGGTGTGGAAGGTGTGTCCGCGGAATTCGTTGATGCCGGCAATGCCCGGCAGTTTCGGCCGGGTGAGCGATCCGGGCGAGACCGCGACCAGCGTGGCGGTGAACGCGTCTCCGCGATCGGTGGTGATCTGCCAGTGCTTGGCGGCGTCGTCCCAGTGCAGGCCGGTGACCGTGGTGCCCAGCAAGGCGTTGTCGTAGAGGCGGTAGTGCTTGGCGATGTTCTGCAGGTGCTCGCGGATCTCCGGGCCGTGCGCATAGCGCTCGGTGGGTACGTAATTCAGCTCTTCGAGCAGTGGCAGATAGATGTAGGACTCGACATCGCACTGCACGCCGGGGTAGCGGTTCCAGTACCAGGTGCCGCCGAAGTCACCGGCGGTGTCGATCATCCTGATGTCGTCGATCCCGGATTCCTGGAGCCGCGCGGCGGCGACCAGGCTGCCCAGACCGGCGCCGATGATCGCCACCTGGACGTGGTCGTGCACTGGGTCGCGCTCGACGCGCTCGGTCCACGGGTCGTCGGCGTAGTGCGAGAAATCGGCGGTGACCTCGATGAACTGGCCCACGGCGTCGGGACGCATCCGTTTGTCGCGTTCGAGTGCGTACTTCGCCCGCACCCACTCGGGGTCGTAGTCCGCCGGCTGCGGTCCCAGGGAGCTGGCCGTGGGTGGCATCGCCTCGTGCTCCTTGCGTCATCGATAGCTCGCTGGACATAGTGTCCAGTGAATAGACTAGGCGATGGCTGGCCAGACGCAACGTATATTCCCTGGGCTCAATTCGGCGGGGGCACGGCTGGCAGAGCGGCGGCGATGTCCTCGAGCGCCCGGGCCGCGTCGTCGAAGGGCCAGCGCATGAACTCGTGGATCATCCCGTCATAGCGATTGACGGTGGTGGGGACACCCGCTTGCTGGAGTCGGGCGCCGTACTGTCCGCCCTCGTCGCGCAGGGCGTCGAATTCCGCGGTGACGATGAGCGCCGGAGGAAGCTGCTTGAGGCTGGGTGCCAGCAGCGGCGAGACGTGAGCATCGAGCTTCTCGTGAGCATCGTTGAGGTAGTGGTTCATGAACCACTGCTGGGTTGCTCGACTGATGTTGCCGTACTGTCCCGCGAATTCTTGGATGGAGACATTCGATCGCCGAAAATCCAAGTCCGGGTAGATCAGTACCTGGTGCGTGATGGCCGGGGCGCCGGCGTCGCGAGCCATCAGCGCGACCACAGCAGCGAGATTCCCGCCGGCACTGTCACCGGCGACAGCGATGTCTGTGCCGTCGGCGCCGATTTCGCCGCCGTGCAGGGCAACCCACTGCGTGGCAGCGAAGCCGGCGTTGATCGCTGCCGGGTACTTGTGCTCCGGGGCTAGGGGATAGTCGACCGAGACGACGACGCGGCCGGTGCGGTTCGCCAGCGCCCGGGCCAGCCCGTCGTGGGTGTCGAGGTCGCCCAGCACGAAACCGCCGCCGTGGAAGAACACGATCACCGGGCGCCGTTCGTCTGGCTGCGGATGGTAGATCCGAACCGGCAGCTCGCCGGCTCGGGTGGAGATGGCGCGGTCGCAAACGCGTGCGACGGCTTCGCCGGTGCCCAGGCTTTGGGTCATCAGACGCATGGCCTGGCGGACCTGCTCCGGGGCGAACGTGTGCAGGTCGGCGAAGTTGCTGCCGGCCAGTCGTTCCAAATGGGCTTGGACCTGCGGATGTAGTGGCATGGCGCTCGGTGTCCTTTCCTTGGCGGCGCTTCGTCGCTAGTGTCTGACTTGAACCACGCTTCAAGTCAAGGGGATGGTGATGCTGGACATTGCTGAGGTGGCGAGTCGATCCGGTCTGGCGTCATCGGCGCTGCGGTTCTATGAGCGGCGCGGGTTGATCAGCTCCGGTGAGCGCAACGGCCTGCGTCGCACCTACGAACCGGCGGTGCTTGACCGGCTCGCCTTGATCAGCTGTGCCAAAGCGGCCGGATTCACGCTTGCTCAGATCGAGCGCTTTCTGCGGGCCACCCCCAGCGACACCGAACTACGTGCACGAATGGCGGAGAAGGCTCGCCAAGTCGATGACGAAATCGCCCGCCTCACCCGCATGCGTGACAGCCTCACCCACGCCGTCACCTGCACCCACACGCCTCTGGTCGAGTGTCCGGAGTTCAAGGCGCGCATCAGCGAGCCCTAGCCGCTCGTCAGTTGTAGAGGCGCCGCCGCCGTCGCGCACTAGAGTCATCCCCGTCGACAGGGGAGGGCACATGCCGTTTGAAGCGCATCCGGACCGTCGCAAAATCGCCTCGCTGCTCGCCATCGCAGTCGCGTTCGTCCTGATCGGGGTGCGGTTGGCCGGTGGGTTCGGGCCGGTGGGGCCGATCCGCGGCTGGTCGCCGCAGGCCCTGCACGTCTTCGGGTGGATCGCGATCGTCTTCTTCGGTTTCGCTGTGGCGGTGCTGATATCGCGGTTGTTCTCCTCCGGAGCCGAGGTCCGCATCGACGCCGAAGGTGTCTACGGGCGGCGCAGCGGCAACCGGGTGATCCCGTGGAGTGCCATCGAGCGCATCACCACCGCGGATACCGGCCGGGTGCAGCTGGCCCACTTGTTCCTCGACAACGCGTCAGCGTTCCCGAGACCTGAGCGGCTGGGCGCCAAATCCTTTGGCCACGTAACACTCTCGCTGCAGGGCACCGACGGCAAACTCAGCGACATGCGGGCCGCGTTCGACTACTTCGCACCCGGCAGGCGGGACGACTCCGCAGGTTAGTCACGCATCCGCAGCGCGATCGCAGCGGCCACATGTGCTACTACTGCCTAGCATCCTTCGATGAGAGGTTCCCCATGGCCGGTCTGTATCACGCCGCTGTCGTCTTTCTAGTCGTCTTGACGATCGTCACCTTCGCCAGCAGCTTCTGGTTCACCAACCCTTATGGCCGCTTCGCCAGTCCGGACGACCGCTTCACGCTGCCGGGAAAGATCAGCTGGCTGACGTTCGAATGCCCCCAATGGTGGGCTTTTACCGTGACGTTCTGGCTGGTGGCGCACTCGCATGGGGCACCGGCGATCGTGTTGTACGCACTGTGGCAGTGCCACTATCTCTATCGCGGGTTGATCTATCCGCTGAGCCGCAAGGGCGATGACAAACGTTTCCCGATCTCCGGTATCGCCTTCGGCTTCGTCTTCAACGCCGTCAACGGGTTCGCCAACGGCTACGCCGTGGCGTTGGCCCCGCACCTGCAGCAGGAGCGTTGGTTTGTCGACCCCCGCTTCATCCTGGGCCTGGCCGTGGCAGTGATCGGCTGGGGGATCAACTTCCAGGCCGATCGCATCCTGATCGGTCTGCGCGCCGATGGCAGCAGCGGGTACAGCATCCCGTACGGCGGGGTGTATCGCTGGGTGTCTTCGGGCAACTACTTCGGTGAACTCGTCTTGTGGGCGGGCTGGGCGATCATGGCCTGGACGCTTCCGGGCCTGATCTTCCTGCTCTTCTCCATCGCGAACCTGGGGCCCAGGGCGATGGCCACCCACAAGTGGTACCAGCAGAAGTTCCCCGATTACCCGCCCAACCGCAAGGCGATCATTCCCGGCGTGCTGTAGCTGTCCGCCTCAGATATAGAGGCGGACAGCGGAAATCGCGCCCCGGTCCGCGCCCTCTTTGGAGAACTCGAACAACCCCACCCCGCGTCGGCCATCCAGGTGCACCGTCGCAGTGACGGTATGCCCTGCGGCCAAGAGTTTTTCGACCGTCAGGTGCTGTGCCGTTGAGACGAACTCGGCCACCGTGGTCTCCGAAACACCGTCCAGGCTCAGCGTGGCATCGGGAGTCAGCAGCGCCGAAACCGCGGCCGCGTCACGCTGCGCCAGCGCCGCGACAAGGTTCTCGACCCGACGCTTCCCACGCTTGCGCACCCCGGAAAGGCCGCGCAGGAATCCTGCGCAGCCGGAAAGCCCCTGGTGCCGAAGCAGCTGGGGGCCCAGGATCACCGAGGCCAGCAGGCCGCGGCCCCCGGAGGTCAGCAACTGGCCGACCATCTTCTGTAGCTCCCAGTGCGCGAACAACCTTTGGATCTTCAGCGAGCCGTCTGGCCCATGCGAGGCCAGGTCATAGCGCAGGTGCATCGGGATATGCATGGTGACGCCCGTTGACATGGTGGTGTGCACCGTGAGGTCTCGTAGCACCGACATCCCCGCGACTACGTCGTTCTGCACGTCAAAAGCGATGGTGTTCGGTGCGATGAAGGTATCGAAGAACCGCCCGATGGCGGCCGTGCCGACGTGGGGAGTCGACCCGACCGGATCGTTCACCTGCCCGTCGGCGGCGAAGATTCCGACCCACGCCGATTTATCGTGTACCGCCACAGCTTTCGGTGACTGCTCGACGGCGTCGAGCAGGGCACTGTCACTGTGCGGAGAACGCTGGTCCGGCATCGGATTCCTCTCGGTTTGAAGAACTCGGCGTTGGTCTGGCGATCCGTGGACAGTCACCACACCATAGGGACGCCGGCAAGGCCGGCGAATGCGGCATCACCGGTGATGAGAGTCATCGACTGGATGATCGCCTGGGCGGCCAGCATCCGATCAAACGGGTCCCGATGATCCCAGTCGAGTCGTCCGGCCAGTAGTGCGTGTTCGTCGGTGATCGGCAATCTGGTGGCACCCAAGCGATCGAGATGCCTGGAATAGGCGCCAAGGATTGCATCTGCTTGGGGAAGCTTGCCTAGTCGCTGCTTGGTGGACAGTTCCCATGCTGACACCGACGACACGACGATGGCGACGGACCGATCGGTGAGGACCTCGCGGGCATTCCGTCCCAGGCGGGAAGGGGCCGTGAGTGCCCACAGCAGAGCATGGGTGTCCAGCAGGTACGTCACTGTCACTGCCATGCGGTGAGTTCTTCTTCGGGAAGTGGGTCGAAGAATTCGTCGGGCACCGCATAGGCGACGAAGCCGAGTTCGCGATCATCTTGGCTGGCGAGCGGGACCAAACGGGCGGCTGGGCTGTCACCGCGGGCAATGACAAACTCTTCGCCGCCCTCGACGGCGGCGATCAGCGCAGACAGGTGCGTCTTGGCGTACTGGACCTTGACCTGCTTCATCGTATCGATGCTAAGTAGTTGACCAGGGTTGGTCAACGTGGTTGGTCAACTATGTGCGTGATAGCCGCTGGGCGGGTCATGCCCGGTACTTGTCGAATTCGCGTCAAGGACTGTTCCAGCCGGGTACGCGAACGGCCGAGCAACGCCGAAGGCGTCTACGGACGACGCAGCGGCACAAGAGGAATCAGGGGAATGCCTTCGAGCGCACGACAACGGTGGAGGCCGGCTCTGTGCGGTTGAGGAGCTGGATCGGCTCCCTGCGGGGCTTAATCGCGCATCCGCAGCACGACCTTGCCGGCCGCGGTGCGATTCTCCAACGCGGCCAACGCATCGGCGGCCCGATCGAGGCCGAACACATCCGGTTGCGGCGCGGCCACCTTCCCGGAGGCCAGCAGCGGCTCCAACGCGTCCCATTGGCGCTCCAGCTCGCCCGGGTGCGACATCACCCACGCACCCCAGCCAACGCCTACCACGTCGATGTTGTTGAGCAGCAGCCGGTTCACCTTGACCGTCGGGATGTCGCCACCGGTGAAGCCCACCACCAACAGCTTTCCGCCGGGGGCCAGGGAGCGCAGCGAGTCGGTGACGCGGTCACCGCCCACCGGGTCGAGCACCAGGTCCACGCCGCGCCCGCCGGTCAACTCGGCCACCGCCTCGCGGAACCCATCGGCGAGCACCGTGTCGGTGGCGCCGGCAGCCCTGGCCACCTCGGCTTTAGCCTCGGTCGAGACCACCGCGATCACCCGGGATGCCCCCAGCGGCCCGGCCAGCCGCAGCGTTGAGGTACCGATCCCACCGGCGGCGCCGTGCACCAGCACCGTGGCGCCTTCGGCCAGCTGGCCGCGCGTGGTCAGCGCGAACAACACCGTCAGGTCGTTGAACAGCAGCCCGGCACCGGCCTCGAACGACACCGTGTCCGGCAGCTTGAACACCTGGGCGGCGGGCACCGCGATCACCTGCGCCATCCCGCCGTTGAGCATGGTCAAAACCGCCACGCGGTCACCGGGGCGCACATGCGCGCCGTCCGGGGCGCTGCGCACCACACCGGCTGCCTCGCCGCCCGGCACGAACGGCAGCTCCGGTTTGTGCTGATAGAGCCCACGAGACTGCAACACATCGGGAAACGCCACCCCGGCGGCGTGTACGTCGATGACCACCAGACCCGCACCGGCCGGCTCGTCGAGATCGACTACCTGGGCAGCTGCCGGTCCGTCGAGTTGGGAAATCTGTACCGCGCGCATGGGCGAACCCTTCGTCAATAGTGCCTTCCCGAAAACCTAGTCCACGCAGGCGTATGCTCGCGATGCGGCAGCGTTGCCGCATTTCCGATGAGGTGGCGATGAGTGCTCAACGGTCCAGTCGGCGGCGAAGTGTCGGCAAATTCCCGGCGGAGCTGCCGCCGGCCCGCACCATAGCGGTCCGGGCGGCCGACGGAACAAAGCTGCACACCCAGGTCTTCGGGCCGGCCGACGGCTATCCGATCGTGCTGGCGCACGGCATCACCTGCGCCATCGGGGTGTGGGGACAGCAGATTGCCGACCTGAGCGCCGATCACCGGGTGATCGCCTACGACCACCGCGGCCACGGCCGTAGTGGCGTCCCCAAGCGTGGTGGATACAGCCTGACGCACCTGGCATCCGACCTGGACTCGGTCCTTGAGGCCACCCTGGCGCCGGGGGAGCGTGCGGTCATCGCCGGACACTCGATGGGCGGCATTGCGATCAGTTCCTGGTCGGACCGCTACCGGCACCAGGTGCATGAGCGTGCCGATGCGGTAGCGCTGATCAACACCACCATCGGCAACCTGCTGGCCGAGGTCGAACTGTTCCAGGTGCCACCGCCCCTACAGCGGGCCCGGGTGCAGGCAGCGCGTCGCGGGTTGCTGGCGTTTGGCAACGTGCCGATCGTCGGCCCGGCGAACCTGGCGGTGCGGCGATTCGTGCACATGCTCGCTGTCGGCGGTGCGGCCGATCCGTGGGTCACCTCGTTGATCTGCGACCTGTTCGCCAAGACGCCGGCCGCCAGCCGCGGCCACTGGGTGCGGGCGCTTATCGACGCGCTCGGCCCGGCATCCTTCATCAACCTCGATGGTCTGACCGTGCCCACCTTGGTCATCGGCAGCACCCGGGACCGGCTGTTGCCGCTGCGGGCATCACAGCGGATCGCCGACACCGCACCCAATCTCGCCCGGTTCGTCGAGGTCAGCGGGGGACACTGCTCGATCCTCGAACACCCTGCAGTGGTGAACCGGGAGCTTCGCGACCTGGTGGATCTGGCCACCGGATCCGCGGGCGGCTTGGCAGTCGGTTCCGAGATCAGTTCGTAAGGCTGCGGAATCGCGTTGAAAGTACTCACTGCCCTCAGCGGACTGACCGGTGTCGTCGATCAGGCGCGCGAGCTGCGTGACGCCGGGGTCAGCGGGGTCTTCACCTTCGAAGGCCCGCACGATGTGTTCGCGCCGCTGACGCTGGCCGCCGGGGTGGGCGGCCTGGACCTGATGACCAACGTCGCGATCGCGTTCCCCCGCAACCCGATCCATTTGGCGCACCAGGCCAACGATCACCAGTTGCTCAGTGGCGGGCGATTCGCCCTGGGGCTGGGCACCCAAGTGCGTGCCCAGATCGAGAAGCGATTCGGCGCCGCCTTCGATCGCCCGGTGGACCGCATGGTCGAACTTGTTGCGGCGCTGCGGGCGATCTTCGAATCCTGGAACACCGGCGCCCGCTTGGATTTTCGGGGCGACTATTACCGGCACACCCTCATGACGCCGACGTTCAGCCCGGGCCCGAACCCGTACGGCCCACCGCCCATCTATGTCGGGGCGCTGGGGCCGCGCCTGACCCGCGCGGCCGCCGCGCACGCCGACGGCCTGTTGGTGATGCCGTTCTCCACCAAGCGATTCCTGCATGAGAGCACCATGTCCGCGGTGCGTGCGGGGCTTGCCCAAGCCGGACGCCGCGCCGAGGATTTCAGAGTCGTGCCGGAGATCATCGTGGCCACCGGCGCCACCGACGCCGAGCGGGAGGCCGCCGAAGCCGCTGCCCGGATGTTGCTCGGCTTCTATGCGTCGACTCCGGCGTATGCGCCGGTGCTGGCCGCGCACGGCTGGCAGGATCTGCAGCCCGAACTCAACGCGCTGTCCAAGCAGGGCCAATGGGCGCAGATGGGTGCCCGGATCACCGACGAGATCCTGCACACCATCGCCGCATGCGGTACGCCGGCACAGGTGGCCGCGCGCATCCGTGACCGGGTCGACGGAATCGCCGACACCGTCTGCGTCTACCAGGCTGCGCCGATCGCCCCGGCGGTCGTCGGGGCGATCGTCAGCGAATTGGCTTAGAGCTAGGGCGCCATGGTGACCCAGTCGGGGAATCCCGTCGGGTCATGGCGGCCCAGCACACCGTGCTCGTAGAGTCCCCAACCCTCGACCGGGGCGGCGTCGCCCTCGCGGCACACCGCGCGCCCCACGTGGTCGATCATCCCGAAGCTGGTGCGCCCGAGGATGCCCGGATCGGTCATGTCATAGGTCAGGCGTTCGGTGAACTTCTCGCCCTTCCACTCGCCGTGCAGCCAGTCGATGTCGCCGCCGTAGCCGCCGCCGACGTGAATGGGCACCGGCAGTTTGGATTCCACCTCGAACACCACCGGGGTGCCATCCGGGCGGGTGGCCTCGATGGTGGCTCCGGTGGCGATGCGGGTGCCAGAGCGGTAGCGGGTGGAGATCCGTGGCCAGCCCAGCTGTTCGACACGGCCGTCGCGCCAGACCCGGCTGCAGTCGTTGAGCGAACGGAAACCGTTGGGCTCCTCCTGGATGATCATCACCACAGCGAAGTCCTCGAACGCCATCGGCAGATACAGCCACCACATGCCGTCGAACGGTGGGTCGGCGGGTCGGCCCGCCGGCTCGCGTTCACCGACCGGGCGGATGCCCCAGGAGCGGTCGCGGGAGCCGATCCAGACCTCGGGATCGACGGCGATCTCCTCACCATCGATCACGATCTGCCCACTCCAGGAGCCCATTTGGGCGAAGCGTTGCGCGTCCAGGGTCACCCGGTTGCCGGTCCGCAGGATGTGCCGCTGCTCCTGCACCGGGTCGAACAGGCCCTCCCAGCGCAGATCCAGCGCGATGCCCTCGGTCTCATCCATGACCACCCGCAGGGAGCGCAGCGGATCGGTGACCTCGATGCGGTAAGCGCCGATGCGCTGATTGAGCCGGTCTTGGTCGATGGCGTCCGACAGGTGCACCGCGGTCTGAGTGTCGCCGCGGCGTACCAGCACGTAGGCGTCCTTGACGCCCAGGTTGGGGTAGTAGCCGCAGCCGGTGATCAGGAAGATATCGCCGGTGCGGTCATGGGCGTTCAGATAGCAGCGGTCGTAGAAGTTGCGATCCGAGGAGCCTGGCCAGGCGATCGGCTGCGGCAGTTGGTGAACCGGGAATTCGTCGAGTGGGCCCAGCATCAGCTCTGTTCTCCGATCAACTTCTTGAGCAATCCGGCGTGATAGAACAACGATTCGGGATTCTCGGGCTTCTCCATCTCCCCGAAGTGCACCCGACGGGCCCCGGTGCGCATGAACACGATCGCCCACATCACGCCGGCGTAGACGTAGAACCAGTGCAGGTCACCGAGTTCGACGCCACTGAGCTTGTGGTAGCTGGCCCGCACGTCGTCCTCGCGCAGCACCTGCGGGAGCCCGGGGAGTCCGGCCAGTCCAGCCAGTTCCTCGAACACCAAGTGCGCGAAGATAACCCACGAGACGTCCAGCTCGCGCGGCCCCAGTGTCACCATCTCCCAGTCCAGCACGGCGACCGGCTGGAAGTCGCGGTAGAGCACGTTGCCGACCCGCGAGTCGCCCCAGCACAACACCGTCTCGCCGGCAGCCACGTCGTCCGGCCAGTTCTGCTCCAGCCAGGCGAAGGCGCGGTCCAACAGCGGCGAGCGCCCCATGTCGGGCACCGCGAACTCGTACCACTGCCGCACTCCCTCGAAGTGACGGCGCAGCGCGGTCGCCCCGTGCGTCCCCTCGTCGAGGAAGGCGAAGGTCTGCTCGGCATTCGGGATGGCGTGCAGCTTGGCGAGCACTTCGACGGTGGAGTCCTGCAGGGTCCGCTGCTGCTCGGCTGTCGCATCGGCGAACCAGTTGCCGCCAAAGGTATAGGGCATGACGTCGGGTGGCACCTCGCCATCGACCCGGTCCATCAAGAAGAACGGCCGGTCCAGCACGTCTCCGGTCGGTTCGAGCCAGCGGACCTTCGGCACGGGGACGTCGGTGAGTTCACCCACCAGTCGCATCACCTCGAACTGGTGGTCAAGTCGGTAGGTCGGAAACACCGGTACGTCCTCGGCAGCCGGCCCCACCCGCATCACCCAGCGCTGTTCGACCGGGGCACCGTCGGCCGTCCAGCGGCCAGTGAGCATGATTGTTTCCGACGACATCCCGTTGGTGTCGACGCCGCTTTCCACGGTGATCTCCGGCGTGGCCGCCCCCGGCAACTGGGTGGCAAGCCAGCGAGACATTACCGTGGGCAGGGTGGTGACATCGCGGCTTGAACGTTGGATCCGGCCGACGTCCGTCTCCACAGTCGGTTGCTCGACCACGGTTGTATCCTCCGTTAGGGTAATTACGATACGACAGGTAGCGTTATGAAAGCAGAACCTTCAGCGGTTGACAAGGGGTCCGGTGCTGGACGACCTCGTGACCCCCGCATCGACGCTGCCATATTGCAGGCCGCCGTGGAACTGGTTGTCGAAGTTGGATATACGAATCTGAGCCTGGCGGCCGTCGCGGAGCGTGCCGGGACGACCAAGACCGCGCTGTACCGCCGGTGGCCCAGCAAGGCCGAGCTGGTGCACGAGGCCGTGTTCTCGGTGCCGCCGAGTGCGGTATCCGCGGCGCCTGGTGACGCGGCCGGCGACCTCCGGGCGATGATGGCCGGTGCCCGCGACGCGTTCACCAACCCGGTGGTGCGGGCGGCGCTGCCCGGCCTGATCGCCGACATGGCGACCAACGCGGAGTTGACCGCGCGCATCCTGGAACGTTTCCAGGGCCTATTCGAGGTGATGCGCCACTGGGTGGCCGACTCGGTGAGCCGCGGCGACGCACGACCAGGCGTGGACCCCGACCGGCTGGTCGAAATCATCGGCGGCGCGGCGCTGCTGGCCATGATGTTGCGCCCCGACGACGATCTCGGCGATGACTGGGTGCAACGGATCGCTGACATCATCGCCCACGGTGTGATGGCATAGACCCATGGCTCAGCCGTTCGGGCCCACCGGGCCGCAGCCTTTCCCGCAAGACTGGGCGTCGCTGCTGGTGTTGGTGCCACACCCCGACGATCCCGAGTACGGCACCGCCGCTGCGGTGGCCAAATGGACCGCCGCCGGCAAGACCGTCCGTTACGCGCTGGCCAGTAGCGGGGAAGCGGGCATCGCCGGCATGGAACCGGCGCAGGCCGGGCCGCTGCGCGAGGAGGAGCAACGGCGAGCGGCGGCCCTCGTGGGGGTCGTGGACGTTGACTTCTGGGGCTTCCCGGACAGCAGCATCCGCAACACGCCGGAGTTGCGCGCCAAGATCGCCTCGGTGATCGGCGAGGCCCGCCCCGATGTGGTGATCGCGATATACGGCGGTCCCGAGTTCGCGCCCGGAAGGCCCAACCAGCGCGACCACATTGAATTCGCCGCCGCCGTCACCGAGGCCTGGGACACCATGGCGGACCCGCCGCGCTGGCTGTTCCAAGGCGGCCCGGAGCCCACCCACGTCGAGGACGTGGACGACTACCTCGACGTGGCGGTGGAATCCCTGGCCGCCCACGAGGTCTACCTGTCGGTGCTCGACCCCGCCACGCCGGTGCACGAGCAGGCGCGCCGGGTGCTCGACATGACCAATCCGGCCCACGCCGGCCGCCGGGTGGCGGGGTTCCGGCTGCAGCGGAGCACCGACGCGTGACCGGCACCGCGGCTGCGCTCCGGATCGGCGTGCTCGGAGCGGCGCGGATCACCCCGGAGGCGCTGCTCAAACCCGCTGCCGCCAACCCTGAAGTCGTAGTGAGCGCGGTGGCCGCGCGCGACATCGGCCGGGCGCGGGCGTTCGCCGCGAAACACGGCATCGGCCGGGTGCATGACAGCTACAACGCGCTGCTCGCCGATCCCGAGGTCGACGCCATCTACAACCCGCTGCCGAACCACCTGCACGGCCGGTGGACGCGCGCCGCACTCGACGCCGGCAAGCATGTGCTGTGCGAGAAGCCGTTCACCGCCAACGCCGAGGAAGCCCGCGAGATGGCCGCGGCGGCCGCAGCCTCCGACCGGGTGGTGATGGAGGCCTTCCACTACCGCTACCACCCGATGACGGCACGCATCGAAGAGATCATCGCTTCGGGCGAACTGGGGGAGCTGCGGCAGGTGGATACCGCACTGAGCTTTCCGCTGCCCCGGTTCTCCGACATCCGCTATCACTATGCGCTGGCCGGCGGGGCGCTGATGGACGCCGGCTGTTACGCCGTGCACATGGCCCGCACCTTCGGCGGAGCTACCCCGGAAGTTGTTTCCGCGCAGGCGAAGTTGCGCGATCCGCTCGTCGACCGAGCCATGACGGCGCAGCTGCGGTTTCCCGCCGGGCACACCGGGACCATCCGCTGCTCGCTGTGGTCATCGAACCTGCTGCAGATCAGCGCCCGGGTGATCGGCGAGCACGGCGAGCTGCGAGCGCTCAACCCGCTGATGCCCCAGTACTTCCACCGCTTGCGGGTCAGCTCGCCCAAGGGCAAGCGCGTCGAGCGGTTCACCCACCGGGCGTCCTATGCCTACCAGCTCGACGCGTTCGCCGACGCGGTGCTTCGTGGTGTGCCGGTGCGCACCACCCCCGAGGACGCGATCGAGAACATGACCGTCATCGACGCGATCTACCAGGCTGCCGGACTTCCGCTGCGAGAGCCGGGTTAGGCGCTGCCCGGGTCGTCTCGTCAGGCCTTGTGGCCCGGTTCGAGATCCTCGACGTCCGAAAGCGACAGCAGGTCCTCGTCGCGCTGGGCGGCATATCCGGCCACGGGTTCCAACAGGTAGCCCATATGGTCGCCGAGGTCGATCCGGCGCAGCGTCTTGCCGACGAACCAGGCTGGCGCATCGTCGAGGATCGGCATGCCCGCGGGACCCCTGTGCCAGGCGCAGCGCTCGAACTTGTCGATGACGTCGCCGGTCTGACCGCCGAACAGCCGGGCCAGCTCGATATCGTGGCGAGCCAGGACGTGAACGGCCAAGTGCTCGGATTCGGCAGCCACCTCGAAGGTGTGGTTGCGCTTGGACATTCCCACCAGAAACCTCGGCGGTTCGATGCTGGTCTGGGTGGCGAAGCCGACCAGACACCCCGAGGCGCGCTGATCGGTCGCCGTGGTCACCACGAACATCGTGTAGTCCAGCATGGTGACCAGCTGCTGAAATGACTCGTCGTGCATCTCTCCATGTGTACCCGCCACGCGACGGGCACGCTGCGATTACTGCGCGAATTGGGTTGCGGCGTCCACCAGGTCGAGCAGCGGCTGCGGCAGCACCCCTAACAGCACGGTGATCGCGGCACACAGTGCGATGGCCGCCTTGCTCCACACGCTGGGCAGCACCAAGTGCGGTGGGTCGGTGGGGGAGTCGGTGAAGAACATCAACACGATCACCCGGACGTAGAAGTAGGCGGCGACACCGCTGGCGATCACGCCGACCACCACCAGTGGTGCCGCGCCGCCCTCGGCAGCGGCCTTGAACACCGCAAACTTGCTGATGAAACCACTGGTCAGCGGGATGCCGGCGAACGCCAGCAGGAACATCGAAAACAGTAGGCCCACAACGGGGTAACGCCGGCCCAACCCGGCCCACCGGGACATATCGAGTTCCTCTTCGCCGCTGGAGCTGCGGATCAGGTTCACTACCGCGAAGGCGCCCACCGTGGAGAAGCTGTAGGCGACCAGATAGAACAGCGTCGCGGAGATACCGGCTGGGATCGCCGACAGCACGCCGGTCAGCACAAAGCCCGCATGCGCGATCGAGGAGTAGGCCAGCATCCGCTTGACCTCGGTCTGGGTGATCGCCGCGATGGTGGCGACCACCATGGTCAGCACCGCGATCAACCACAGCAGTGGGCGCCAGTGGTCATGCAGCGCAGGCAGTGCGACGTAGAGGATCCGCAGCATCGCGCCGAATGCGGCGACCTTGGTGGCGGCCGCCATGAAACCGGTGATCGGTGTTGGCGCCCCGACGTAGACGTCGGGAACCCACGAATGGAACGGCACCGCGCCGACTTTGAAGAACAAGCCCACCAGCAGCAGCCCGGCGCCGATCAGCGCCAGCGGATCGCTGCTGTGCGAGAACAACTGCTCGCCGATGTCCGGCAGCGTCAGCGTCCCCGTGGCGCCGTAGAGCAATGCGGCGCCGAACAGGAACAGCGCCGAGGAGAAGGCGCCCAGCAGAAAGTACTTCAGCGCCGCTTCCTGCGAGAGCAGACGGCGGTAGCGGGCCAGCCCGCACAGCAGATACAGGGGAAGTGAGAGCACTTCGAGCGCCACGAACATGGTGACCAGGTCGTTGGCGGCGGGGAAGACCATCATGCCGCCGACCGCCAGCACGGTCAGCGGGAACACCTCGGTTTGGGTCACCCCGGCGCGCGCCGCGTCGAGTTCGGCGACGCTGTCCGGCACGGCCGAAGCCTGTGGAGTGAACGCGTCCAGGCCCGCACGTGGTGGGGCTGCGGGCGCGGTCGCCGCGCCTGGACCCTCGGGAACGCCCGCACCGATGTTGCGCTCGGCGATGAACAGCACGGCCATGATCCCGACCAGCACGATGGTGCCCTGCAACACCAATGCCGGCCCGTCGACGGCCAGTGCGCCCAGCAGCGCGATGCGGCCACCGGTCGGCAGGCCACGGCCCACCGCGACGATGGAGGCGAACGCCGCGGCCAAACCGCCGACAGCGAGCAGGACCTGCATCAGGTAGCGCGCCCGGCGCGCAATGAACGCCTCGAAGAGCACACCGGTCACCGCAGTGCCGAAAACGATCAGCAGGGGCAGGATAAGGCTGTATTCGACGGATGGAACTGGCATGCCCGCCATGGTCAGTGCGCCCCCTCAGCGGTCAGCGGTGCCGGATCGGTCTGACCGATCGTGGTCAAGGTGTGCTCGACCCCCGGATTGATGATGTCCAGCGCGGGTTTGGGGTAGAAGCCGAGGAACAGCAGCAGCGCGATCAACGGTGTGACGACCAGCAACTCCCGCGGCACCAGATCGCGGATGCGTTCATTGCCCTGCGTTACCGGGCCGGTCATCACCCGCTGATACAGCCACAACATGTAGATCGACGACAGCACCAGCGCCGTGGAACCGACCGCCGCCGCCACCCAATACCGGTTGAACGTGCCTACCAAGACCAGGAACTCACTGATGAACGGTGCCAGACCGGGCAGCGACAGGGTGGCCATCGCGGCGACCATGAACGTGCCGGCCATCACCGGCGCCACCTTCTGCACGCCGCCGTAGTCCGAAATCGCCCGGGCGCCGTCGCGCCGGGCCACCAGGAACCCGGCGATCAGGAACAGCGCCGCCGTGGACAGCCCGTGGTTGAGCATGTACAGCGTCGAGCCGCTCTGCCCCTGGGTGGTCATCACGAAGATGCCCAGAATGATGAACCCGAAGTGCGAGATCGAGGTGTAGGCGATCAACCGCATCATATCGCGTTGGCCGATCGCCACCATGGCGCCGTAGACCACGCCGATGACCGCCAGCACGATGATGGCCGGACGGAAATACGTTGACGCGTCAGGGAACAGCTGCAGGCAGTACCGCAGCATCCCGAACGTCCCCACCTTGTCCATCACCGCCATCATCAGCACCGCGGTCGCCGGGGTGGACTCGACCGCCGCGTCGGGCAGCCACCGGTGCAGCGGCCACAGCGGGGCCTTGACCGCGAAGGCGAACATGAAGCCGGCGAACAACAGTTTGAGCACGCCCGGATCCACCGTGGTGGTCGCCGGGGAGAAGATCGAGACCAATTCGCGGAAATCGAAAGTGCCGCCGGAGGCGCTTTCGCCGGAGCTCACCACGTACACGCCGATCACCGCGGCCAGCATGATCAGACCGCCGAACAGGTTGTACAGCAGGAACTTCAGGGCCGCTTGGGAACGCTTGGCGCCGTGTCCGAATCCGCCGATCATGAAGTACATCGGGATGAGCATCGCTTCGAAGAACACGTAGAACAGCAGCACATCCAGCGAGACCAGCGAGATCAGTACCATCGCCTCGACGGTCAGTGTCAGCGCCGCGAACGCGTGTGGGCCGCGGCTACGCAGTCCGCCGATGGCAGAGTCCCCGTCGTTCCAACCGGCCAGCATCAGCAACGGCACCAGCCCGGCGGTCAACAACGCCAGGATCACCGCGATGCCGTCCACCCCGAGCGTGTAGCTCGCCCCGAATGCCGGTATCCAGGAGTGCGATTCGACGAACTGGTAAGGGGCGGCCACCGGAGTGGTGTCGAAGCCGACGGTGACCACGATCGCGATTGCCAGCGTCGCGAGGCTCACCAGCAGGCCGGTCCACTTCGCCAGTCCTGCCGCGCGGGCGGGCAGCACGATGACCAACCCGGCACCGACCAGCGGTAGGAGCCACAGCAGGCTCAGCCAGGGCACGTTGTTGGTGTTCACAGCTGCACCGCCATCACGAGTGCGATGACCAGGACCGTGCCGGCCAGCATCGTCAGCGCGTAGGAACGCACGAACCCGGTCTGCAGGCGCCGCACCAGGTATGACGCGATCGCCACCAGCCCGGCCGTCATGTTGACCGAGCCGTCCACCACCCGGTCGTCGACGGCGACCAGGCCTTGTGCCAGTCGGTTACCCGGACGCATGAGCACCTCCTCGTTGAAGGCATCGCCGTAGAGATACTTGCGGGCCGCCACCGTCAGCGCCGACACGTCGGTGGGCGCGGTGATCGGTATCGGCTTGCGGCCGTACATGTTGTAGGCCACCGCAATACCGAGCATGACAACTCCCAGGGTGATCGCCCCGGTGATCCAGGCCGGGATGGCGTGCGCATGCTCGGCAACCGGCGCTACTCGGGTGACGACCGGCTCCAGCCAGTGCTCCAGGCGCCCGCCGATAGCCAGCGCGGCGCCGGCGAACACGGCGCCCAGAGCCAGCACGATCATCGGCCAGGTCATCACCCGTGGGGATTCGTGCGGGTGTTGCAGCGCGCGCTCTGCGCTCACCTCGCTCTCGTCGGCGGCCCAGCGGCGCTCGCCGCCGAACGTCATCAGCATCACCCGGGTCATGTAGAAGGCGGTGATGCCGGCGCCGAGGATGGTGACGGCCCCCAGCACCCAGCCGCGCGTGCCGCCGGAGGCCAGCGCGGCCTCGATGATGGCGTCCTTGGACCAGTAGCCGGCGAACGGCGGCACCCCGATGATCGCGAGATAACACAGCCCGAACGTCGCGAACGTCACCGGCATGAAGCTGCGCAGGGCGCCGTAGCGGCGCATGTCCTGTTCGTCGTTCATCCCGTGCATCACCGACCCGGAGCCCAGGAACAGCCCGGCCTTGAAGAAGCCGTGGGTGAGCAGGTGCATGATCGCCACCGCGTAGCCGGCCGGGCCCAGGCCCGCGGCCAGCACCATGTAGCCGATCTGGCTCACCGTGGAGGCGGCCAGTGCCCGCTTGATGTCGTCGTTGGCGCAGCCGATGATCGCGCCGAACAGCAGCGTGAGGGCACCGACCACGACCACCGCCAGCCGGGCGTCGGGGGACAGGTCGAACACCGGGCCGGACCGCACGATCAGATAGACGCCGGCGGTCACCATGGTCGCGGCGTGGATCAGTGCCGACACCGGGGTGGGGCCTTCCATGGCGTCGAACAACCAGGCCTGCAACGGAACCTGCGCGGACTTGGCGCAGGCGCCCACCAACAGCAGCAGACCGATCGCGGTGGTCAGACCGCTGGGGCCGGCGTCGCCAACCGCGCCGAACAAGCCGTCATAGGACAGCGTGCCGAATCCGGCGAACATCACGAACATGGCCAGCGACAGCCCGATGTCACCGACCCGGTTGGACACGAACGCCTTCTTGCCGGCCGCGGCCGCCACCGGCTTGGCATACCAGAAGCCGATCAGCAGATAGGACGCCAGGCCGACGCCTTCCCAGCCGACGTAAAGGCCCAGGTAGTTGTCGGCGACGACCAACAACAGCATCGCCGCGACGAACAGGTTCAGGTAGGCGAAAAAGCGTCGCCGGTCGGGGTCGTGCTTCATGTAGCCGGTCGAGTAGATGTGGATCAGCGCGCCGACACCACTGATCAGCAGGACGAAGCAGATCGACAGCTGGTCGATCAGAATCCCGAAATCGACGTGCAGGGCACCGACTGGCACCCAGCTGAACAGGTGCGTGTGGATCGCCCGGTCCTCGCCGGCGCGGCCGAGCATGTCGGCCAGCAGGGCCAGCCCGATCCCGAACGAGCCGAGCACCGTGGCGCAGGCCAGCAGGTGTCCCCACCGATCGGTGCGGCGCCCGCCGAGTAACAGGATCAGTGCACCGGCCGTCGGTAGGGCCACCAGCAGCCAGCTCAGCTGGCTCAGATTCGTCATAGAGCTCCCCAACTCCTAGCCACGCAGTAGATTCGCGTCGTCGACCGAGGCGGATCGCCGGGCCCGGAAGATCGTCATGATGATGGCCAGGCCGATCACCACCTCGCAGGCGGCGACGACCATGGTGAAGAAGGCCACCATCTGGCCGTCGAGCTGGGAGTGCAGCCGCGCGAAGGTGACGAACGCCAGGTTGGCGGCGTTGAGCATCAGCTCGACGCACATGAACATCACCAGTGCGTTGCGCCGCAACAGCACTCCGGTGGCGCCGATGGTGAACAGCATCGCCGACAGGTACAGGTAGTTCTCCGGATTCACTGGTCCGACTCCTCCCCGTTGGGCGCATGTTCGGCGTTGCCGGTGGCACCGACCCAGCGGTGCGTCAAGGTGTCTGACACCGATAGCTCGGAGTAGGTGCCGTCGGGTAGGCGTGCGGCGATGTCGACGGCGTTGTGGCGGGCGTAGACGCCGGGGGTGGGCAGCGGGGTGGCCCGCCGGCCGGTCTGGAAGCGCTGGATGGACAGCTCCCGCTGCGTCATTCGCGGCTGCAGCCGCTCACGGTGCGTCAGCACCATGGCGGCGAGCACCGCGGTGATCAGCAGCGCGCTGGTGAGCTCGAACGCCCACAAGTATCGGGTGAATATCAGCGCCGCCAGACCCTCAACGTTGTGCTGGCTCAGGTCCGCCGAGCCGGTGCCGGTCGCCGCGGGAGTGCCGATGCTGCGCAGGTGCATTGTGGCGCTACCGATTCCGGCGATCAGCAGCATCCCGAAACCGATCCCGGCGAACGTGGCAGCGATCCGCTGACCGCGCAGGGTCTCCACCAGGGACTCTGCGGAGTCGACACCGATCAGCATCATCACGAACAGGAACAGCATCATCACCGCGCCGGTGTAGACGACGATCTGCACTACGCCGAGGAACATGGCGTCCTGGACGAAGTAGAACACCGCCAGGATCAGCATCGTCATCGCCAGGAACAGTGCCGAGTACACCGCCTTGGCGGCGGTGACGACGCCGATGGCGCCGATGACGGCGATGGCGCCCAGGACCCAGAACGCCACCGCTTCCCCGGTCGAGGTGCGGATGACGATGTCGGCGGCGAGCAGCGTGGTGCCCATCAGGCTTTGCCCTGCTTGACTCGGTCGAGCATCACGAACAGGTCTGGCTCGGCATCGAGCCCGGCCGGGCTGACTCGGCCCAAGTAGTAATCCTTTTCGGTGGCGCCGTGCGGCATCGCGTGCGGCGGCGCGACCATGCCGGGTTGTAGCGGCGCGAGCAGCTGGTCGCGTTCCCAGATCAGTTCGGCCCGGTTGTCGGCGGCCATTTCGTACTCGTTGGTCATGGTCAGCGCGCGGGTGGGGCAGGCCTCGATGCACAGGCCACACCCGATGCAGCGCAGGTAGTTGATCTGGTAGACGCGGCCGTAGCGCTCACCGGGGGAGAAGCGCTCCTCGTCGGTGTTGTCGGCGGCCTCCACGTAGATCGCGTCGGCCGGGCAGGCCCACGCACACAACTCGCAGCCGATGCACTTCTCCAGCCCGTCCGGATGCCGGTTGAGTTGGTGGCGGCCGTGGTAGCGCGGTGCCGTCGGCTTCTTGCGTTCGGGGTAGCCGTCGTTGATCGGCCGTTTGAACATCGTCTTCCAGGTGACGCCGAACCCGGCCAAGGCGTCTCGCAGACTAGCCATTGACGTCCTCCTTGATCCGCGATGAACTGCGTTGCGGCAGCGGTGGTGTCGGGAATGAGCCTTCGGATGTCACGAGCTGTTGTGGGGGAGCCGCCGGCGCGGATTGGTCGAGGCGGCTGTTCAACGCGCTGAATTTTCGATGCAGCGCCAGGAGCAGCACCACGGTGGTCAGCGTGCTCATGCCGGCCAGGGCCAGCTGCCAGTGCTCGTAGCCGTCGTTGCGCAGGCTGCGTAGCACCGCGGCGAGCATCACCCAGGCCAGCGCCACCGGGATCAGGATCTTCCAGCCCAGCGCCATGAACTGGTCGTAGCGCAGCCGGGGCAGGGTGCCTCGCAGCCAGATGTAGACGAAGATGAAGCCCCACAGTTTGACGGTGAACCACAGCAGCGGCCACCAGCCGGTGTTGGCGGCCGGCCACATATTGAACGGGAACGGAGCCTGCCAGCCGCCGAGGAACAACGTGACGGCGACGGCCGAAACCGTTGTCATGTTGATGTATTCGGCGAGGAAGAACAGTGCGAACTTCAGTGACGAGTACTCGGTGTGGAAACCGCCGACCAGCTCGCCTTCGGCCTCGGGCAGGTCGAACGGGGCCCGGTTGGTCTCACCGACCATCGCGGTCAGATACACCATGAACGAGGGCATCAGCAGGAACGCGAACCATACCCGGTCCTGGGCTGCCACGATGCCCGACGTTGCCATCGTCCCCGCGTAGAGGAACACCGACGCGAACGCCAGACCCATGGCGACCTCGTAGGAGATCACCTGGGCGGTGGAGCGGATTCCGCCGATCAGGGGATAGGCGGACCCGGACGACCAGCCGGCCAAGACGATCCCGTAGACCCCGATCGAGGACATCGCCAGAACGAACAACACCGCGATCGGCAGGTCCGCCAGCTGCAAAGCGGTCCGGTGACCGAAAATGCTGACCTCCGGCCCGAGCGGGATCACGGCGAACGCGGTGATCGCTGGCACCGTCGAGATGATTGGCGCCAACGCATAAATCGCCCGGTCGACGTTGAAGGGGGTGATGTCCTCCTTGAGGGCCAGTTTGATCGCATCGGCCAGGCTCTGCAGCCAACCTTTGGGTCCGACCCGGTTGGGGCCGGGGCGCATCTGCATGCGGCCCACGACTTTTCGTTCGATGACGATCGCCAGGACCACCGTCAGGATCAGAAACACGAAGACGCCCAGCGCCTTGGCCAGCATCAACCACCAGGGATCGGTCATGGTCTGCGTCCAATCTGTACCGTCGCGCCGGGGGTGACCCCCAGATCCCGGTGCACTGCCGAGGCGCGCGAATTCATCGGCAGCCACACCACGTTGTCCGGCATCTCGGTGATGACCAGCGGCAAGGTGATACTGCCGTGTTCGGTGGTGACCGTGACCGGCTCTCCTTCCGCCACGCCGATATCGGCGGCAGTCGACGGCGACAGGCGCGCCACCGGCGTGCGGGCGGTGCCGGCCAGGTTCGGTTCACCGTCCTGCATGCGACCCTCGTCCAGCAGCATGCGCCAGCTAGCCAGCACGGCTGCGCCGCTGCCGGGCTGCGGAGGTGAGCCCGCTGCGACGTCGGGGGCGGCGACGCGGTCGCCGGACCAGGCACCCAGCCTCGCCAGTTCGTCGCGAGCCGCTTCCAGCGTCGCCAGCCCCAGCGCGACGCCCATCTCTTCGGCGATCACGTCGAGCACCCGCCGGTCGGGCAGCGCGCCGGTGTCGCCGAGCGCGACACCGAACCGCCGGTGGCGGCCCTCCCAGTTGACATAGGTGCCGGACTTCTCGGCCGCGGCAGCGACCGGCAGCACCACATCGGCGCGTTCGGTGACATCGCTGTGCCGCAACTCGAGGCTGACCAGGAATCCGACCTCGTCCAGGGCGGCCAGTGCCGCTGCCGGACCGGCCAAATCGGTCGGCTCCACGCCGCCGACCACCAGAGCTCCCAACGTTCCGTCGGCCGCGGCGGCCAGGATGGCGTCGGTGCCGCGCCCGGCCTGCGACGGCAGATCGTCGGGGCCGTCGAGACCCCAGGCTTGCGCGACCTCGGCGCGTGCCGCCGGATCAGCCAGGGGGCGTCCGCCGGGGAGCAGGCCGGCCAGCGCACCGGCGTCCAGTGCGCCGCGTTCTCCGGCACGGCGGGGCACCCAGCCCAGCTTGGCTCCGGTGGCTTCGGCCAGCCGGATCGCCGCCGACAGGGCTCCCGGTGAGGCCGCCAGCCGCTCGCCGACCAGCACCACCGCGCCGGGTTGGCGCAGCGATTGTCCGACGTCTCCGGTGTGCAGACCGTCCAGCGCCGCCGCCTCGCCGCCGGGAACGACTGCCAGCAGTGTGCCGAACATCTTGGTCAGCCCGCGATCGGCGAACGGCGCCAGACTGAACACCTTGGTGGCGTTCTTGCGCGCGGCCTTGCGCAGCCGCAGGAAAACCATCGGCGCCTCTTCTTCGGGCTCCAGGCCGGCCAGCAGCACCGCCGGCGCGGCCTGCAGGTCGGCGTAGCTGATTTCGATCCCGTGGCCTGCCACTCGGGCGGCCAGGAACTCGGCCTCTTCGGCGGACTGGGCGCGCGCCCGGAAGTCGATATCGTCGCTGTGCAGCGCCACCCGGGCGAACTTGGCGTAGCCGTAGGCGTCCTCGGCCGATACCCGGCCGCCGACCAGCACGCCGGTGCTCCCACGCGCGGCGGCCAGGCCGCGCGCCGCGACCGCCGCCGCGTGCGGCCAGGAGGTGGGGACCAGGTTCCCGGCGTCGTCGCGGACCAGCGGTGTGGTGATCCGGTCGCCTTGGGTGGCGTAGGTGAACGCCCAGCGGCCCTTGTCGCAGTTCCATTCCTCGTTGACGTCCGGGTCTTCGCCGGCCATCCGCCGCATCACCTTGCCGCGACGGTGGTCGGTGCGTTCGGCGCAGCCGCCGGCGCAATGCTCGCAGACGGTGGGCGTGGACACCAGGTCGAAGGGACGGGCCCGGAACCGGTAGGAGGCACCGGTAAGAGCGCCCACCGGGCAGATCTGCACGGTGTTGCCCGAGAAGTAGGAGTCGAACGGCGTGTCGGTGTAGATGCCGACCTGCTGCAGGGCGCCGCGATCCATCATCTCGATGAGTTTGTCCCCGGCGATCTCGTTGGCGAACCGGGTGCAGCGTGCACACAGGATGCAGCGGTCACGGTCCAGCAGCACTTGCGAGGAGATGTTGATCGGCTTGGGGTAGTGGCGTTTGGTCTCTTCGAAGCGAGTCTCGGTGCGGCCGTGCGACATCGCCTGGTTCTGCAGTGGGCACTCACCGCCCTTGTCGCAGGTCGGGCAGTCCAGCGGGTGGTTGATCAGCAGCAGCTCCATCACCAGGTGCTGGGCCCGATCAGCCTCGGCGGAGGTGTGCTGAGTGCGCACCACCATGCCGTCGGTGGCGGCCACCGCGCACGACGGCTGTGGCTTGCGCTGGCCCTCCACCTCGACCATGCACTGCCGGCACCAGGCCACCGGGTCCAGCAGCGGGTGATCACAAAACCGCGGGACCTCGATGCCCAACTGCTCGGCGGCCCGAATGATCAAGGTGCCCTTGGGGACCGTGACCTGTTGGTCGTCGATGGTGAGGGTTACTGACTCCTGGCCCTCCGGCTGAGAAGTTTGAGTCACGCCACACCGCCTGCTGCTCCACCTGGCACGAACATGCTCGCTTTCGGGTCGAACGGGCAGCCCCCCTCGAGGTGGGCGATGTATTCGTCACGGAAGTACTGGATCGACGACTTCACCGGCATCGCCGCGCCATCACCCAAGGCACAGAACGACTTTCCGAACAGGACATCGGCAATGTCCAGCAGGGTGTCGAGGTCTTCGGGAGTGCCGCGGCCGGACTCCAGCCGTTCGTAGATCGGCACCAGCCAGTAGGTCCCCTCACGACACGGCGTGCATTTCCCGCAGGACTCATGCTTGTAGAACTCCGACCAGCGCCCGGCGGCGCGCACCACGCAGGTGGTCTCGTCGAAGATCTGTAATGCCTTGGTGCCCAGCATCGATCCAACCGATGCCATGCCCTCGTAGTCCAACGGGATGTCGAGGTGCTCCTCGGTCAGGATTGGGGTCGACGATCCGCCCGGCGTCCAGAACTTCAACCGGTGTCCGTCGCGTATCCCGCCGGCGTAGCCGAGCAGTTCGCGCAGCGTGATGCCCAGCGGCGCCTCGTACTGTCCGGGCCGGTTGACGTGCCCGGACAACGAATACAGGGTGAAGCCGCGAGACTTCTCGGTGCCCATGGACCGGAACCACTCCGGGCCGTTGCGCAGGATCGACGGCACACTGGCGATCGATTCGACGTTGTTGACCACCGTCGGCGACGCGTACAACCCGGCCACCGCGGGGAACGGCGGGCGCAGGCGCGGCTGGCCCCGATAGCCCTCCAGCGACTCGATCAGCGCGGTCTCCTCGCCGCAGATGTAGGCGCCTGCTCCGGCATGCACGGTGATGTCCAGGTCGAAGCCGCTGCCGCCGATGTCGGTGCCCAGCAGCCCCGCCGCATACGCCTCGGCGACCGCGGCCTGCAGCCGGCGCACCACCGGCAGCACTTCGCCGCGGATGTAGATGAAGGCATGGCGGGCGCGGATCGCGTAGCAGCACACGATCATGCCCTCGATCAGGACATGCGGTGTCGCCAACAGCAGCGGCATGTCCTTGCAGGTGCCGGGCTCGGACTCGTCGGCATTGACCAGTAGATAGTGGGGCTTCGCCGCGGCACCTTCATCGCCCTGGGGGACAAAGGACCACTTGGTGCCGGTGGAGAATCCGGCGCCGCCTCGGCCGCGCAACCCGGAGTCCTTGACCAGTTCGATGACCTCGTCGGGCGTCATCGCCAGCGCGCGCTTCATACCGACGTAGCCGTCGTGGCGGCGGTAGGTCTCCAGCGTCCAGGACTCGGGCTCGTCCCAGTAGCTGCTGAGCACCGGGGTCAGCGGTGTGCCCTCGGGCGGTGTTCCTTTGGTAAGGGTCATTTCTCGCCCCCACTGGTCTTGCTACCGGGCTCCGGTGCCGTCATTCCGCGCTCGCGGGCCACCTGCAGGCCGGCCAGTGTCGCCGCGCCGGCACCGCCTTGGCCGTCGTCGGAGCGTTCGTCGGGGAAGCCGGCGAGAATCCGTTCGGTGGCGGCGAAACTGCACAGCGGCATCCCGCGGGTGGGCCGCACGTCGGCGTCGTCACGTAACTTGTCGACCAGCTCGCGTGCCGATTCTGGGGTCTGGTTATCGAAGAACTCCCAGTTGACCATCATCACCGGCGCGTAATCGCAGGCGGCGTTGCACTCGATGTGCTGCAAGGTGACCGACCCGTCCGCAGTGGTCTGATCGTTACCGACGCCCAGGTGCTCCTTGAGGCCCTCATAGATGGCGTCGCCGCCCATCACCGCGCACAGTGTGTTGGTGCAGACGCCGACCAGGTACTTGCCGGTGGGATCACGCCGGTACATCGAATAGAACGACGCGACCCCGGCGACGTCGGCGCTGGTCAGACCGAGCAGCTCCGCGACGAATGACAGGCCGGCCGGGGTGACGTAGGTGTCCTGCGACTGCACCAGATGCAGCAGCGGCAAGATCGCCGAGCGGGGCTGGGGGTAACGGCCGATGATCTCCTTGGCGTCGGCCTCCAGCTGGGCTCGCACATCGGGGGAGTAGGTGGTCGGCGCGCCGGGGTGGTTGAACTGATTGGGTTCTTCGGGCTGCCGGCCCAGCTGCAGGAAGACTCGGTTGCCGTCGGTCCCGGCGGTCGGCGGCATCAACCGGCCACGCCCGGTCTTGTTGACGCCGACCTTGTCGATCTCGCCGCCCGGCGCGCTCATCGGTCCACCCCGCCCATGACCGGGTCGATGCTGGCGACCGCGGCGATCACGTCGGCGATCAGCCCGCCCTCGCTCATGGCGGCCACCGCCTGCAGGTTGGTGAACGACGGATCCCGGTAGTGCACCCGGTAGGGGCGGGTACCGCCGTCGGAGACCATGTGCACCCCCAGTTCGCCGCGGGGCGACTCGACCGAGACGAACACCTGTCCCGGCGGCACCCACAGATCCTCGGTGACTCGTTTGAAGTGGTGGATCAGGCCTTCCATCGAGTGGCCCATGATCCAGCCGATGTGCTCGCGAGAGTTACCCTGCCCGTCCGGGCCGATGGTCAGGTCGGCCGGCCAGGCGATCTTGCGGTCGGAGACCATCACCGGCGCTCCCTGCAGCTTGGCCAGCCTTTCTACACACTGTTCGACGATTTTCAGGGACTCCTTGATCTCTGCGATGCGGATCAGGTAGCGGCCGTAGGCATCACAGCCGTCATCGGTGATCACGTCGAACTCGTAGTCCTGGTAGCCGCAGTAGGGTTCGGCACGTCGCACGTCATAGGGCAGGCCGGTCGAGCGCAGCACCGGGCCGGTGATGCCCAGCGCCATGCACCCGGTCAGGTCCAGGTAGCCCACGCCCTTGGTGCGGGCCTTCCAGATGTAGTTCTCGGTCAGCAGGTCCTCGATGTCCTTGAGCCGCTTGGGCATCAGCTTGAGGAAGTCGCGAATCATCGGAATCGCGTCATCGGGCAGGTCCACCGATACCCCGCCGGGCCGAACGTACTGGTGGTTCATTCGCAGACCGGTGATCGCCTCGAAGATGTCGAGCACCAGCTCGCGTTCGCGGAAACCGAACAGCATCACCGAGAGCGCACCGAGCTCCATGCCACCGGTCGCGAGTGCGACCAGGTGTGAGGACACCCGGTTGAGCTCCATCATCAGAACCCGGATGACGCTGGCGCGCTCGGGGATGTCATCGGTGATGTCCAGTAGCTTCTCCACACCGAGGCAGTAGGCGGTCTCGTTGTAGAACGGCGACAGGTAGTCCATCCGGGTCACGAACGTGACGCCCTGGGTCCAGTAGCGGCTTTCCAGGTTTTTTTCGATGCCGGTGTGCAGATAACCGATGCCGCAACGGGCTTCGGTCACCGTCTCGCCCTCGAGTTCCAAGATCAACCGCAGCACGCCGTGCGTCGACGGGTGCTGGGGGCCCATGTTGACGACGATGCGTTCGCCGGGGTCGGCGGCCTTGGCGGCCTCGACTACCTGATCCCATTCCTGCCCACCGACGTTGAGGACGGTGTGCGGTGTGTCGGTGCTCATTACTTGTAGGCCCTCCGCTGGTCCGGCGGCGGTATCTGTGCGCCCTTGTACTCGACCGGGATGCCGCCCAATGGGTAGTCCTTGCGCTGCGGGTGACCGTGCCAGTCGTCGGGCATCTCGATCCGGGTCAGCGAGGGGTGGCCGTCGAAGATGATCCCGAAGAAGTCGTAGGTCTCCCGCTCATGCCAGTCGGTGGTGGGGTAGATGGCAAAGAGCGACGGAATGTGCGGATCCGCATCGGGGGCAGCGACTTCCAGGCGGACGCGGCGGTTGTGGGTGATCGATCGCAGCGGATATACCGCGTGCAACTCGCGGTCGGTGTCGCCGGGGTAGTGCACACCGGAGACCCCGAGGCTCAGTTCGAAGCGCAGTGCCGGCTCGTCCCGTAGCAGCTGGGCCACCGCCGGTAGCTGCGCGCGAGGGACGTAGAGGGTCAGCTCGTCGCGGTACACCACGACTTTCTCGATGGCGTCGGCGAATTCGATCCCGTTGCGCTGCAGCGCGGCGGTCAGGGTGTCGACAAGTTCGTCGAAGTATCCGCCGTAGGGCCGTGGGGTCGCGCCGGGGAGCGCGGCCTCGGTCACGAGGCGCCCGTATCCGGACGTGTCGCCGGTGCCGGTCGCACCGAACAGGCCGCGGCGGACCTTGATTACGTCTTCGGGTCCGTTGCGGTCCCCACCGCCTGTCTCGCTCACCGCAACAACCCCCTCATCTGCCAGGTAGACGGGGCCGACAAGGCGGCCTCCTCGGTCGCGGTGATCACCTGTTCCCGGTTGGCGCCCAGCGGCATCGAGCGAATCTTCTCGTGCAGCTTGAGGATTGCGTACATCAGCATCTCCGGGCGGGGCGGACACCCGGGCAGGTAGATATCGACCGGGACGACATGGTCCACGCCTTGCACGATCGCGTAGTTGTTGAACATTCCGCCCGACGACGCGCAGACGCCCATCGACAGCACCCATTTGGGCTCCACCATCTGGTCGTAGATCTGGCGCAGCACCGGTGCCATCTTCTGGCTGACCCGGCCCGCCACGATCATCAGGTCGGCCTGGCGGGGTGAGGCCCGGAAAACCTCCATCCCGAACCGGGACAGGTCGTAGTCGGGCGCCATCGTCGACATCATCTCGATCGCGCAACAGGCCAGGCCGAAGGTTGCCGGCCACAGCGACCCGGTGCGGAAGTACCCGGCCAGGTCTTCCACGGTGGACAGCAGGAGTCCGCTCGGCAGTTGCTCTTCTAATCCCATGTCTAAGCCCGCCTACTCCCACTCAATCCCAATTCAGACCGCCGCGCCGCCAGACGTAGGCGTAGGCGACGAACACGATGACGGCGAACAGCACCATTTCGATGAGGGCGAACATTCCGAGCCCGTCGAAGGCAACTGCCCAGGGGTAGAGAAAAACGATCTCGATGTCGAAGACGATGAACAGCATCGCGGTCAGGTAGTACTTCACCGGGAAGCGCTGCCCGGACGGGGCGTGCGGCCCGCTGACCGGCTGGTCTGTGGGTTCGATGCCGCACTCGTAAGCTTCTAGCTTCGACCGGTTGTAGCGCGAAGGTCCCACCAGAGCGGTGGCGACCACGGAAAATACGGCGAAACCGGCGGCGAGCGCGGCGAGGACCAGGATCGGCAGGTAGAGGTTCATGCTCAGTGACGTAGTTCCCTTCCGGGCGCCGATGTGACTTCAGGCACAGCCTAGTCCGCTGCCACGAGGCGGTTGGGAAGAATCCGAAATTGCCGACAACTGTGACGGGCATCACCTGTAGCGGTAACGGCGACAGGCGAATTCGCCCCTGAGGCTGCCCTAACCTCGGCGGTTCAGCGAGGCTCGACGGAGGAGAGCCGAAGCTGGGGGCGCCGTATGGACTGAGCGGTTCAGCGAGGCTCGGCGGAGGAGAGCCGAAGCTGGGGGCGCCGTATGGACTGAGCGGTTCAGCGAGGCTCGACGGAGGAGAGCCGAAGCTAGGCGCCGGGTTAGCCCGGTGTCGGCGTGCGGAGCAGACCCAGCACCGCCCGGCTCAATTCCATCGGGTCAATCGGGTGGGCTACCGCGGCGTCGGCATGCGACCACTTGGCCAGCCAGACGTCGTCGGCGCGGCCGGTGAGCACCACGATCGGCGGGCACGGCGTGATCTCGTCTTTGAGCTGTTTGCAGATGCCCATCCCGCCGGCCGGGGCGGCCTCGCCGTCCAGGATGGCCAGGTCGACGCCACCGGCATCCATCTGCCGGATCACCACCGGCTCTGTTGCTACCTCGACATAAGTCAGCTGCGGTAGGTCCGGGTGCAGCTGCTTGCCCAACGCGGTCGTAACCCGTGCACGGGTCGCGGCGTCGTCACTGTAGACAAGGATTCGCAGCGCGGCATTGGTGTCGGACACGGTCCAGATGCTACTGCGCAGGTCCTTCCGATACACCGGGTTTGGAGCAGCACCGTCGAAGTGATTGTCGCGCAGTAACTCTAGGGGCTATTGGGCGTATCCCGGATGGTCGATCGCCAGTCGATGCTCCACCAGCGTGTACAGGCACGCGGTCAGCGCCTCGGGCCGGTTGTCGAGGTCACCGGCCCGGATGGCGGCGGCCAGCTCTGCCTCGTCGGCGAATCCCAGCCCGGCCAGGGCCTCGGACACGACACCACCGCTGGTGTCGCGTAACTCCCGTTCGACGATACGCAGTGCGTTGGCCGCCACCCGCGCGTGAAACCTGACCTGGCTGTCGGTGGCGCCGTGTTCGTCGGGATTGACCAGCGAAGTGTCGAGGAATTCGGTGACCGCGGCGACGAGTTCGGCCGCGGTGGGGCGGCGCCCGGTGCTCATGGCCGGACTCCATCGAGCAGGCGCAGCACGTCCCATTCGGATTCGGAGACCCGCCGACCGATGGTCGCCAGTTCCACCGAACGGGTTTGTCCGCTGAGGTGACGCTGTGCCTGGTAGCGGCAGATGATGCCCCATCGCAGTGTGCCCAACAGTAGCCACCAGTCGAACCTTTCCGGCTCGACGCGGTGCCCGCTGGCCTGCGCATAGGCGGCCAGAAAGGCGTCGATATCGCCCAGGCCACCGGCGGCGCGCTCCAGCGGTGCACCGAACCGCCAGGCTCGCAGGCAGAACCAGGCCAAGTCCTCACAACCGTCGCCGAGGTGCACCAGCTCCCAGTCCAGCACGGCGGCCAGGTCACCGTCGCTGGAGACCATCAGGTTGCCCATCCGGAAATCGCCGTGGACCAGCTGTGTTGGCACCGGCGGTGGACGATCGGCGGCCAGCCGCCGAAACGCCCACTCGAAGGCAGCGGTGGTATCGGGCATGGCATCGAGCTGAGCGCGGCACGCGGACAGCTGGTCTTCGGCGCTCAGCGCGACGCCCCCCGGGTCGGCCCGGTGGATCGCACCGAGCGCCTGCGCGCACTGGAGCAGCAGTTGTTCGCGTCCGGCGTCATCGAGCTGGCGCTCGATACGGCGAACCACCGTCTCGCCGCCGATCAGGTCGCAGATGAGGTACGGATTCCCCAGTGCTGCAGGAGAATTATCGGCGACCAGCACATTCGGCACCGGCGCACCGGCCTGGCCTGCGGCGCGCTGCGCCTGCGCTTCGAGTTCCATGCTGGCGTAGAGCTCCTCGAGCGGCCCGGTGCGCAGAATCAGTGCCCGGCGTTCCTGGTTGTCAGCAAGCACATCGAAAGCCCAGGTGATCCGGCTGGCACCGCCGGTCAGGGCGCGCAGGCCCTCGACCGTGACGGGGCCCAACACCGGCCTCAGCACATCGGCCAGCCGGTCGGCGAGCTGGTCGGCGGTCATCGCCGGCGGTCGAATCCGAACAGTCGCTGCGCGACCCGGCGGATCTGGATCTCCTCGGCGCCTTCGGTGATTCGGTAGCGGCGGTGGTGTCGATAGATGTGCTCGAACTGCTCGTGGCGGGTGTAGCCGATTCCGCCGTGGATCTGAATGGCGCGGTCGGCGGCTTCGCACACCAGCCGGTTGGCGCGGTAGTTGGCCATCGACACCTTGTCGGAGACCTCCAGGTGGTGGTCGCGGTCCAGGTGCCAGGCCGCGTAGTTCACCAGCAGTCGCACCATCTGGGCCTCGGTCTGCAATTCGGCCAACGGCCACTGCACCGCCTGGTTGACCGACAGCGGCTTGCCGAACACGATGCGTTGCCGGGCGTATTCGGCGGCGCGGTCGATGCAGTACTGCGCGGCGCCCAGGCTGGAGGCGGCTTGGCGGATCCGGTTTTCGTGCAGGAAGGTCTGGGCCACGTCCAACCCGCCGTCGACTTCGCCGAGCACCGCTTCGGCGGGCACCCGTACATTGCGGAGTTCGACCTCGCCGTGGTCGGTGGGCATGTTGAAGGTCCACCAGTAGAACGGGATGGTGAATCCCGGAGTGTCGGTGGGCACCAGGAACGCGGTGATGCCGCGCGCCGAGCCCGCGTCGCCGGAGGTGCGGGCGAACACCAGGTCGTGGGTGGCTCGATGCACTCCGGTGTTGAACCGCTTGGCGCCGTTGATCACCCACGTGTCACCGTCGAGTTCGGCGCGGGTTTCCAGCCAGGTCGCGTCCGAACCGTGCTCGGGTTCGGTCAAGCCGAAGGCCATCGACCGCTCGCCGGTGATCATGGCTTGGGAGAATTCGCGGCGCTGCTCGTCGGTGCCGAACCGCTCCATCATGATCACCTGCGGGAAGTTCCCGACGATCGACGACTCGTCCTGCAGGTCGTTGTGCAGGCCGAGGCCCTTGTGGGCCAGGTGTTCCCGGATCACCGCCATGTCGACGTTGGTTCCGTCTCGGCCGCCCAGGGAGGCCGGCAACCCGTACCGCAGCCAGCCGGCCGCATCCGCGCGCCGGCGCATCTCATCGAGCAGCTCTTCCCACTCGCGTCGCGGGACGCCGCCACGTTCCACGTCGGTGCGGGCGAACTCGCGCCGGTGGTCGAAATACTGCATGTGCTCGGCCTGCAGCGGTGCGATCTCGCGCTCGATGAAGTCGTCCATCTCGGCGAGCACACCGGGAAGATGTTGGGGCAGTGTGAAATCCATGGCGATTCCTTCAGTTGTCAGCGGTCAACGGCCGTACAGGGTCTTTCTCCAGATCGTCGACAGCGTCTCGATGGCGTCGCTGTCACTGATCCGCCATCCCGGCCCCGACGGGCCGACGAACACGACGGTGAAATTCTCGAACAGCAGCGCGATGGCGGCCGCGATGTGGTCGGGGTCGAGTTCGACGCCGTAGCCCTGCTGCTGTGCGCGCCGCACCGAGGCGGCGACGATCTCCATACCGAACCGGCGGAACTCGTTCTGCAGTGCGGCGAATCGCTCGCTGGTCGCTGCCAGCTGCGCGACCGCGATCATGACGCCGATGTTCGGCTTGAACATGGACCAGTAGGCGCTGACCACCGACGAGAAGAACTCAGTGTCCTCCGGGGACTCCGGCAGTCGCATCTTGAATCCGGACGGCTCGACCACCTGGGTGAGAAACGACTCGGCCAGCGCGGCCAGCAGATCTTCCTTGTCGCGGAAGTACCGGTAGAGCACCGCCGTGGACTTTCCGGCGGCAGACGTGATGTCGGCCAGTGTGGTGCCGTGGAATCCGCGTTCGGCAAACAGTTCTCGGGCGGCCTGCTCGATCGCACCGCGCGTCAGGCGTCCCTTCGAACTGAGCTCACGCTGGGTGGACATCGAGGCGCTCAGACCCGCTTCCGGTCTCCGGCGGCCAGCAGGGCGCTGGGCAGCCCGTGGCCGACCACCGTGCTGGCCACGCCGGCCGCGGCGATCGCGGCATCCAGATCGATACCGGTGTCGATGCCGCTGTCACCGAGCAGGTAGACCAGGTCCTCGGTGGCGATATTGCCGGTGGCGCCAGGGGCGAACGGGCAGCCGCCCAGGCCGCCGGCCGAGGCGTCGAGCCGGGTGATTCCCGCCTGAACCGCCGCGTAGGCGCAGGCCAGCCCCGAGCCGCGGGTGTTGTGGAAGTGCGCTCCCAGCGGGATGTCGCCGATGATCGGCTGCACCGCTGCGATCAGATCGGTGACGCGCCGGGGAGTGGCGGTGCCGATGGTGTCGGCGATGGCCAGCCGGTCGATGCCGAAAGCGCTTGCCGAGGCGACGATGTCGGTGACGCGGCCGGGCTCGGTTGGGCCTTCGAATGGACAGTCCCAGGCGGTGGCGATGATGACCTCGACCGAGGCGCCGGCGTCATGGGCGATACCGGCGATGTCGGCGATCGCCGCGACGGCCTGGGCCGTGGGACGCCCGACATTGGCGGTGCTGAAGGCATCCGAGGCGCACACCACGTACTCGAGGGACTTCAGGCCGGCGGCTACCGCCCGGACTGCGCCACCGGGGCTGGCGACCAGGGCGGAGAACTCCAGTTCGGGGTAGCGCCACAGCTCGGCGGCCAGCTCTGCCGCATCGGCGAGGGCCGGGACTTTGGTCGGGGAGACGAAGGAGGTCACCTCGACCTCGCGCACGCCGGTGGCGGCGATCGCGGCCAGCAGTTCGAGCTTGGCGCTTAACGGGATCGGCGCTTCGATCTGCAGTCCGTCGCGCAGCGCGACCTCACGGATCGCGACCTGTCTGGGCAGTGTGCTCACAGCACCCCCTCGGTGCGTAGGGCGTCGATCTGTGCGCTGGACTTGCCGAGCAGGCCGGCGTAGACCTCGTCGTTGTGCTGGCCGGGCCGCGCCGAACCGGCGTTGCGGATGGTGCCCGGGCTCTCCGAGAGCACGGGCATGACACCGGGTCCCAGCACGGTGCGCTCGGCGCCTTCGTCCCAGTGCTCGGCGAGCATGCCGCGCGCCCACAGCTGCGGGTCTTTGACGACCTCGGCGACGGTGTTGATGGGCCCGGAGATCACCCCGGCATCGCTGAGCGTCGCGATGATGGCATCGGGCGCCCGTTGCGCAGCCCAGTCGCCGATGATCGCGTCCAATTCATCCTGATTGCGGCCGCGTGCACCGTGGTCGGCGAACCGTGGATCGGATATCAGCTCGGGCCGTCCCATGGCCTGGCAGAGCCGGGCGAACACAGTGTCCTGGTTGGCGGCGATCACCACCCAGCTGCCGTCGGCCGACTGGTAGATGTTCGACGGGGCGATGCCTTCCAGCCGGGTGCCTGACGGTCCGCGCACCACGCCGCCGACGTCGTAGTCGGGGATGGTGGATTCCTGGATGGCCAAACAGGATTCGGTGAGGGCGACATCGACCACCTGGCCCTCACCGGTGACCGTGCGACGGTAGAGGGCGGCTAGGGCACCTTGGGCGGCGAACATGCCCGCGAGGCTGTCGCCAAGGGAGAGGGCCAGCCGTGGCGGCGGTCCGCCGGGAAAGCCGTTCATGTGCCGCAGCCCGCTGGCTGCCTCGGCGACCGAGGCGTAGCCGGCCTTGTGGGCGTCCGGTCCGGTCTGTCCGTAGCCGGACACCCGCACCAGGATGATTCCCCGATTGCGCTGACGCAGGGTGTCAAAGCCCAGACCCCAGCGCTCCAGTGTGCCGGGGCGGAAGTTCTCCACGACGATGTCGGACTTGTCGACGAGCTCAAGGAACAGCTCGCGGCCGCGTTCGGTCCGCAGGTCGAGGGTGACGGCCTTTTTGTTGCGGGCGTGCACGGTCCAGAAGAAGTGGTGCCCGTCGAGTTCGGCCTGTCCCCAGGTGCGCAGCGGGTCGGGTTTGCCGGGCAGTTCGATCTTGATGACCTCGGCGCCCATGTCGCCGAGCAGTCGCCCGGCGAACGGCCCGGAGATCAGCGTGCCGAGCTCCAGAACCCGGATTCCGTCGAGCGCACCCGCGGGAGTTGGCGTCATGCCGACGAGCCTACGAAATCATGCTGGGTCAGCCAATCACTGACGATCGTTACGGCCTGTCGCAGCGCGTCACGCTGATCCGCGCCGGCGTAATAGTGGTTGGCGCCGGGGATTTCGTGCATCGCCTTGTCGCTGGTGCCGATCGCCTCGAAGAGTCGGCGGGTGTGGCTGGGCGTGCAGGCGTCGTCGGCCATGTTGCCGATCACCAGGGTGGGCACTGCGATATCGCGGCCGCAGTCCACCCCGTCGCCGTGGGCGTCGTCGTAGCTCCACTGCGACAGCCAGCTGCGCAGCGTGCAGAACCGTGCCAACCCGACCGGGCTCATGTTCACCACCGCGGGCTCGCCCAGGTAGCAGCTGCCGGGGGCGCGGTCGTTGGGGTCGACCGTGGGATCCAGCCAGCGCGGGTCGGCCATGGTGCCGTGCACGACGAATCCGAACTCCTGATCGGGTAGCCCGGCCTCCGTGAACTCGGCGAGTTTCGCCTTGACCCAGCTGGTGATCCGGCGATTGCGGTCGATCTGGGCGGCCCGGTAGCGGTCCAGGAACTCCGCGCTGTAGGGCGGTTGGTTGGGGTTGTCCGGGTTGTAGAGATCCAGTTCCGGGTCGCGCTTGGTTGGGTCGGACTCGTCGAGAATCGAGGCGTCCAGCCATTCAGTGAGCGTGCCGTGGCGGCTGATGTGTGCGGCCAGCAGCATCACGCCGTCGGCGGGGATCAGGTTCAGCTTGGTCAGGTCGGGTCCGTCACCGGACGGGCTGGCGGTGACCGTCGGGTGCTGTGCCTGCTGTTGGTAGAACAGCGACAGCGAGCCTCCACCGCTCCATCCGGCCAGCACCACCTTGGCGTAGCCGAGCCGATTCTTGGCGTCGGAGATGCACTGGCCGAGGTCTTCGACCACCTTCTCCATCAGCAGCGCCGAGTCGGTGCCGCGGAATCGACTGTTGCAGTAGATGACGTGGTGCCCGGCGCGCGCCAGGGCATTGACCATCGGAAGGTAGGCACCGCCGCCGATCGGGTGCATGAACACCAGCACGGTGTCGCTCGGCGTGTCCTTGGGCCGCAGCAGGTAGCTCTCCAGCACCACCAGTTCGGCGACCCCGCCGTAGACGTCCCGTACGCCCGAATTGTTCTGGTAGGCAATCAGGTAGGGGATTCGGTCGTAATCGTGCTTGGCGCTCATGCGTGCTGTCCTAGGTCGGCGGCGAGAACTTCGGGGGAGGGGATGAGGCGGCGTCGGGTGTCGATGGCGATGACCTGCCAGTCCACCCGCTGGTAGTCGTCGAACTTGCGGCGCGCCCGCTCGCGGGCCTTCTCGGGTGCGCCGTGATGCACGCCTTGCGGGGCGTGGCTGATCAGGCCGGGCGGCATCGGAATCCCGTAAAGCGAACCGCCGTGGAAGAACGCGATCTCGTCGTAGTCGACGTTGCGGTGGTACCACGGTGTGCGTTCGGTGCCCGCCACCCCTTCGGCGGGCTTGGGTAGGAAGTTCATCACGTACACCCCGGTGGCCTGCATGAACAAGTGCACCGTCGGGGGTAGGTGCACGCTGTCGGACGTCACCACGTTGTAGTCGGCGATGTTGAACGAGAACGCGAAGTTGTCGCCGCGCCAGCCCTCGACGTCGATCGGATTGTGTTGGTAGTGCAGCGTTGTCGGCCCGCCGTCATGGATCAGCCGGACCTCGTAGCTGTCGCGCCTATCGTCGTCGATGGGTACTGGTTCCGGGATGACGATCAGGGAAGGGTCGAACGGGAAGTGCCGACCCAGCGGACCGGGCGGTGGAACCCGGAACTCGTCGGTGGCCTCGATCATCAGCAGCGTCGTTTCGGCCGCGGGTAGCTGTCGCCAGGTGGTCGCCTTGGGCAGATACAGCCAGTCGCCCTCGCGGTAGTCCAGCGGGCCGAATTCGGTCTCCAGTCGCCCCGACCCGGCGTGCACGAAGCAGAGCAGGTCGCCGTCGACGTAGCGGATGTGAAACGGCATTGCGGCCGAGCGCCGGGACAGCCGGATGCGGCATTCGGCGTTGCTGAACAGCAACAGTGGGTCACCGCCGGCGTCGGAGGCATCGGTCGGTTGCAGGAGTGCGGCCAGCACATCGACGGGCCGCAGCGGCCCTTCGGCGCGGTAGGCGGTCGGGTCATTGCGCCGGTACATGTTGGCGGTGCGGCCGGTGAAGCCGCCACGGCCCAGCTCGTCGTCCTTGAGGCCGTCGAGGTCGGCGTGCAGGCGATGGGGCGTGGTGCCTTTGCGCAGGTGGACGAAGGATTCCATCGGCGACTCCCGGGGAGGTCATGCGGATATCGGGCCAGAACTAAAAGTAACGTTACTTTTTGTTTTGGTCCCGGGCAAGAGCCCCCGTGAACTCAGCGGCCGACGAACTCCGCGGTGCCGCGGGTCAGGAATGCCTGCACCCCGATGGCGGCGTCCTCACTGGCGAACAGCTTCTGCACGCCTGGGACCAGGGCGGCCTCGGCCGCGGCGTCCCCGTCGCGCACCGCCTGCCGGGCGCTGCGCAGGGTGGCCTGCACGCCCAGCGGCGCCTGCCGGGCGATGGTGTGGGCGATCTCGACGGCGCGGGCCAACTGCTCGCCGTCGGCTACTACCTCCTGCACGATGCCGATGCGATGGGCCTCGCGGGCATCGAAGGTGTCGGCAGTCAGGATCCACCGCATGGCGTTACCCCAGCCGGCCGCCCGGGGGAATCGGATGGTGGCCCCGCCGAAGGGGTATATGCCACGGGCGATTTCCAGTTGCGCGAAGGTGGCCGACTCGGCGGCGACGGCGATGTCGCCGGCCAGCATCAGCTCGATTCCCAGTGTCAGCACCTTGCCGTGCACGGCGGTGACGACCGGTTTGGACAGTTGCCGGCCGTCGACCTGCCACGGGTTGATGCCGCCGTCGGGAACTTGCGAGACGTTGTTGGCGATGTCGCCGGCGACACTGGCCAGGTCCAGGCCGGCGGTGAACATCGGCCCCTCGCCGTAGAGCACGGCGGCGCGCAGGCTGGCGTCGGCCTCGAATTCCCCGTAGGCGCAGGCCAGCTCGCGCAGCATTGCGGCGTTGAATGCGTTGCGCTTGTCGGGCCGGTTGAGGCCGATGATCAGTACATGCCCGTCGCGGCGGACGGTCAGGTTTTCGTAGCTCACTCGTGTCCTCCCTGTATGCCGGGGTACGTGGGCTAGACTAAATCGTCTAGACCAGATCGTCAAGAGTGGAGGATTCGATGGCGGCTCCGGGAAAAGCGCTGACGCACAAGGAGCGACTGCTTCGTCAGGGCATGAGGTCGTTTTATGCGTCCGGGTTCCACGGCACCACCGTCGACGCCATCTTGGCCGCCTCCGGGGTGCCGAAGGGCTCCTTCTACCACCACTTCGGTTCCAAGGATGCGTTCGGCCTGGCGGTGCTGGCCCGCTACATGCAAATGCAGCTGGATGCGCTGGCCACCTGGT
The DNA here is from genome assembly GCF_022374935.2 of Mycolicibacter virginiensis. Lineage (NCBI taxonomy): Bacteria > Bacillati > Actinomycetota > Actinomycetes > Mycobacteriales > Mycobacteriaceae > Mycobacterium > Mycobacterium virginiense. The sequence goes on along the minus strand of NZ_CP092430.2, from coordinate 3,367,785 downwards.
CCGACGATGAAACCCTCAGTACCACTGAGAAACTCACTGGCTACTTCGATGCGCTCACCCAGGCGTTCGTACGGTCGGGCTTTCAGCGGGCGTGTCTGGCCGGCAAGTTCTCCACCGAGCTGGCGGCCGACTCCGAGCCGTTCCGGGCCTCCCTCGGTGCCGCGCTGGACGGTTGGCATGGCGCCCTGAGTGCGCTGATGCGGGCCGGCCAGGAACGCGGCGACGTGCGCGACGATCGGTCTGCCGACGAGCTTGCGCACAGCGTGCTGGCGCTGATCCAGGGTGCGTTCGTCATCGCGCTATCCGCGCGCGACACCCGGGCGCTCGAGGCCGTCGGTGCCAGCTTCGGTCCATTGATTCAACCGCGGGTGTAGGCCGCGAGCAGACATGAAAGCCCCCATTTCAGCGCGGAAATGGGGGCTTTCGCGACTGCTCGGCGGAGAAGCGCTACTTCAGCTCGGCCGACGACAGGCCCAGCAGCCGGCGGGCCACCACCAGCAGCTGGATCTGCTGGGTGCCCTCGAAGATGTCGAGGATCTTCGAGTCGCGGCTCCACTTCTCCAGCAGCATCTGCTCGGAGTAGCCCAGGGTGCCGGCCATTTCGACGGCCTTGAGGGTGATGTCGCTGGCGACCCGGCCGGCTTTCGCCTTGCCCATCGACGCCTCTTTGGAGTTGGGGATGCTGTTGTCGGCCTGCCACGCCGAGCGCAGCGTCAGCAGATTCGCCGACTCCCAGTCAGCCTCCATCCGCAGGAACTCCGCGGCCGGCGCGCTCTGGGCGTGTGCCGGCTTGTCGTAGGAGATCTCGATGCCGGCGGCGGTGAGCATCTTGCGCAGCTCTTCGAGCGCGGCCCGCGCGACCCCGACCGCCATGGCGGCCACGATCGGGCGGGTGTTGTCGAAGGTCTCCATGACCCCGGAGAAGCTCTTCTCGGTGTTGATCTCCGGACTGCCCAGCAGGTTGTCCTTGGGGATGCGGGCATTGTCGAACCGGATCACCGCGGTGTCGGAGGCCTTGATGCCGAGCTTGTGCTCCAGGCGCTCGACGATGACACCCGGGTGCTCGCGCGGCACGATGAACGATTTGATCGCCGCCCGACCCAGCGCCTTGTCCAGCGTCGCCCACACCACGATGTGGGTGCAGCGTGATCCGGCGGTGACGAAGATCTTCTCGCCGTTGATCACGTACTCGTCGCCGTCAAGGGTCGCCGTCGTGGTCACCGCGGCCGAGTCGGAGCCGAAGCTCGGCTCGGTGATGGCCATTGCGGCCCACACCTTGCCCAGCCGGGCGAGCTGTTCATCGGTGGCCACACCGGAGATCGCCGCGTTGCCGAGGCCCTGGTAGGGCACCGACAGCATCAAAGCGACATCGCCCCAGCTCATCTCGAGCACCTGCAACATTGCCGCCATGTTGGCCGCGTTGCGGTTACCGGTCTGCTCGCCGGCATCGCGGAAGGCCTCGGCGCCGGCCATCGCGTTACCGCCGGCCCCGGAGACCCCGTCGAACAGGGTTTCCAGGGTGTCCAGCTCGACCGGGTAGGCGTGCTCGCGCGCGTCGTACTTGCGCGAGATGGGGCGCAGCATCTCGGCGGCCCCGGCATGAGTCATCTCAATGACTTCCTGCAGTTTGCGGGGCAGTTCCAAATTGATTGCCATGATCAGACTTTCGTGTTCGCAGCGGAGTTTGCTTGATGTCTTGGATGACTCAGATAACCAGGACGCCCTCGGCGACACCGAGTGCCCGCAGATCGCGGTACCAGCGCTCGACCGGGTGTTCCTTGGTGTAGCCGTGGCCGCCGAGCAGCTGCACCCCGTCCAGACCGATCTGCATGCCCTTGTCGGTTGCGATCCGCTTGGCCAGCGCGGCTTCCCGGATGAAGGGCAGGCCCTGCTCGCAGCGCGAGGCGCCGCGCCAGGTCAGCAGCCGCAGGCCGTCGAGCTCGATGGCGATGTTGGCGCACATGAACGCCACCGACTGGCGGTTGGCGATCGGCTCTCCGAACGCCTCGCGCTCCTTGATGTAGGGCATCACGTGGTCGAGCACCGCGTGGCTGGTGCCGACCGCCAGCGCGGCCCAGCCCAGCCGGGACAGCGCGATGGCCTGCGAGTAGTCGGAATCGGTCGCAGCTTCCTCGCCGAGGCGGGCGCTCAGCGGCACCGACACCTGGTTCAGCTCGAGCTGGCCCAGGGCGGCGGCGCGCAGACCCATGCTGGGGTCGGCCTTCACCGTCAGGCCCGGCGTCGAAGACTCGACGATAAACAGCGCGGGCTTGCCGTTGAGCTGGGCGGCCACGATGAACAGCTCAGCGTCGGCGGCAGCCACCACCAACGACTTCACGCCGTCGAGCCGGTAGCCGCTGGGCGTGCGCACCGCGGTCGTCTTGAGGTTGGTCGGGTCGAACAACGGCTGCGGCTCGACGATCGCGACACAGGCTTGGGGGACCTTCTCGCCGGCGAACTCGGGCAGGTAGGTGGCCTGCTGGTCCGCGCTGCCCCAATGGGTCAACGCCGAGGCCACCCCGCCGGGGGCCAGGATCGGCAGCGCCAGGCCCATGTCGCCGTAGCCCAGCGCCTCGGCGACCAGCACGTTGGTGACCGCGGAACGGTGTGCGGCGATCCCGTCGAAGTCCTCGGGGATGTTGATCGCCGTGATGCCCAACTCGGCGGCCTTGCCGAGCAGCTCGCGCGGGTAGTCGAGGGCTTCGTCGGCGTCGTGGGCGGCCGGGCGCAGCAACTCGGCCGCGAACTCCTCGACCGTGTCGATGATCATCTGCTGGTCATCATCGGGGGTCAGGTCGAAGTAGTCGCCACCTTTGCTGCGGGCGGGGGCGCTGAGCCGCGCCGGGGCCTTGCCCAGGCCCTGGACCTTCTTGAACTGTCGAGTGGAGGCTCCGGCGACGGAGAACACCGTCTTGACGCCGTAATTCAGCCCTCGGTTGAGCGGTTGCCGCAAACCGTAGCGGTCCAGAAAGTCCTGGCTGACCAGGGGCGTGACGAACGACAGTGCGGCCGCGATCGGGCTGCGCTTGTGCGGAACCGACCCGACGCCGCTGGCGCGGCTGTTGAGCCGGACCTTTGAGCCGTTGGTGGCGGGGGCGATATCAGTCATGTCAGAGCCTCACTCGATGGAAGGTATCGATGAGGCCACCTTACTCCGAAGTAAGATGACTCAGAAGTAAGGTGTGACCAAGTCGTCAGCGGCCCCCGCCGGACGCTCGCTTACTCCGGGGTCAACGCCGTCAGCACCTGCCGGTGCAGGGCGGGGTTGGCGGCCACGGCGCAGTTGCCGTGCGGGCCCGGGTTACCGGACAGGTCGGTGAACACCCCGCCTGATTCGCGCACCAGGATGTCGACGGCGGCCAGATCCCAGACCGACACCGCCGGCTCGATGGCGGCGTCCACAGCGCCCTCGGCGACCAAGCAGTATGCCCAGAAGTCGCCGTAGGAGCGTGCCCGCCACACCGCCTCGGTCAGCCCGAGGAACTGCTCCCGCAGGCCGCGCGCCGCCCAGTAGTTCAGCCCGGCGAAGGTCAGGCTGGAGGAGCCCACATCGGCCACCGAGGACACCGACAGCGGTCGGGCCGGGGCGCCGGCGACGGACCCGAACGCACCCTGGCCGCGCGTCGCCCACCAGCGGCGGTGCAACGCCGGGGCGCTGACCACCCCGAGGATCGGCACACCGTCGGAAAGCAACGCGATCAGGGTGGCCCACACCGGCACCCCTCGCACGAAGTTCTTCGTGCCGTCGATCGGGTCGATGATCCATTGGCGCCCAGTGAAAGTGGCGGTGCCGCCGAATTCCTCACCGAGGATCTGGTCGTCGGCACGCTCGGCGACCAGCACCTCGCGCAGGGCGGTTTCGACCGCCTGGTCGGCGTCGGTCACCGGGGTCAGGTCGGGCTTGGTGTCGACCCGCAGGTCGAGCGCTCCGAACCGCGCCAAGGTGATTTCGTCCGCCCGGTCGGCCAGGCCCAGGGCCAGGGTGAGGTCTTGGTGAAGCTGCGAGTCGAGATTGTCGTTGATCTGCGCCATGGCGAAAGTCCTACCATGGCCGCATGTGGGAGTTTGGGGCACTGCTGTTGCTGCTGGCGGTTCTGGCGGTGTTCCTCGCACCGCGGTTCCTGCGCTCGGGGCCGGGTGCGGGTGCCCAGGACGGCACCGTGCTGGTCACCGGCGTCAGCCCGCGGCCCGAGGCGACCGGCGCGCAATACGTCACCATCACCGGTGTCCTGCATGGACCCACGGTCGATGAGCACGAGGTCTACCAGCGCTACGCAGTCGACGTCAGCAAATGGCCGAGCGTGGGCGACCTGCTGCCGGTGCGGTATTCACCGCGCAATCCGGACAACTGGAATCTGACCGGGCCGATAGGGGACTGACGATCCCGGTCAGTGCGACTGCGACTCCGGCAACGGCACCGGGTAGGACGTCAGGCCCGCGTCATCACAGTCAGGGCAGGAGTCGTTCGTGCCTGGCCCATGCCCGATCCGCAGCATCTCGGCGACGTTGGCCAGCTTGACCCGGGGCCGGCCGTGCGGCTCACCGGTGGAGCGCTCATGGGCGTCGATCAGCTGCCAGTGCTCGGCGGTGACCAGTTCCGGTTGGCGAGACAGCAACCACCGGTGCAGTTGCGCTTCGTAGTCGTCGACGTCGGGAAGCCCGGTTTGCGCTGCCCGGGCGGCCAGATCGGCGGCAAGGGTGTCGACGGTGGCCTGCGAATCGCTCTTGTTGGAACCGATCACCCCGGATGGCCCACGCTTGATCCATCCGACCACGTACTGATTGCTGGTGCCTTCGATGCGGCCGTCGGTGTGCGGAATGGTGCAGCTGCGTTCGTCGAACGGCAAGCCCGGCATCGGCACGCCGCGATACCCGACCGAGCGCACCACCAACTGGGCCGGCAGCACCTCACGCTCACCGGTGTCGTTGGCGCTGACCCGACCGTTCTCATCGGTCGTCAGCTCGTTGCGTCCCAATACGATTTCCTCGACCCGGCCGTCGCCGCGAATCTCGATCGGAGATGTGCAGAACCGGAACACAATCCGGCGATGGCCCGGGCGCAAAGCGCGTCCGACATAGGTGCGCAGCACCTTGACGTTCTGCTTGGGATGTTTGGCGGCCGCCTCGATGTCCTCGTCGGTGATGCCGGCGAACTCAGCGGCGTCGATCACCACGTCGACATCGTCGAGTCCCTTGAGATCCCCGAGTTCGCGTAGCTCGGGGCTGGTGAACGTGGCCTGCAGCGGGCCGCGGCGACCGATGATCACCACCTCCTCGATGCCGCGCGGGCCGAGCAGGTCCAGCGCGTGGTCGGCGATGTCGGTGCGGCGCAGCTCATCGGGCTGACTGACCAGGATGCGGGCCACATCCAGGGCCACGTTGCCGTTGCCGACCACGATGGCGCGCTTGCAGGTCAGATCCGGTGCATGGTCGGTGAAGTGCGGGTGGGCGTTGTACCAGCCGACGAAGTCCACCGCGGCGACGCTGCCGGGCAGGTCCTCCCCGGGAATGCCCAACTGCCGATTCGACTGCGCGCCGATCGCGTAGATCACCGCGTCGTAGCGCTCGGCCAGTTCCTCGGGCATGACGTGCTCGCCGACGGTGACGTTGCCGTAGAACCGGAACCGAGGATCGGCGGCGGTCTTCTCGAACTGCGCACTGATCGACTTGATCTTCGGGTGATCCGGCGCCACTCCCGAGCGCACCAGGCCCCACGGTGTCGGCAGCATCTCCAGCATGTCGACGCGCACGTCGACCTCACCGCCGGCGGCCAGCTTGAGCAGCGATGCCGCCGCGAAGTAGCCGGAGGGACCGGAGCCGACGATCGCGACGTGGTAGGGCCGCATCCTCGAACCTTCTTTCGGAGTCGGAAGTCGTTCATGCACCCGCGTAACCCCGATGCTAGAGGTAGCTCGCCGACGGCCGCCGGTAACCTCGATAAACGTGGAACCAGACCGCCAGCCCGACATCGACGCCCTCAACACCACCTTGACCACGGTGGAGCGGGTGCTGGATGTCGACGGACTGCGCAGCCGTATCACCGATCTCGAACGCGACGCGTCCGACCCGAATCTGTGGGATGACCAGACGCGCGCCCAGAAGGTCACCAGCGAGCTGTCACACGCCCAGGCCGAGCTGCGCCGGGTAGAGGAGCTGCGCCAACGCGTCGACGACCTCCCGGTGCTCTACGAGTTGGCGGCTGAAGAAACCGGCGCCAGCCAGACTGAAGCGGTCGCCGATGCCGACGCTGAACTGGCCAAGCTGCGCGAGGACATCGACGCCATGGAAGTCCGCACCCTGCTCTCGGGTGAGTACGACGAGCGCGAGGCGCTGGTCACGATCCGCTCCGGTGCGGGCGGTGTGGACGCCGCGGACTGGGCCGAGATGCTGATGCGGATGTACATCCGCTGGGCCGAGCAGCACAAGTACGGCGTCGAGGTGTTCGACACCTCCTACGCCGAAGAGGCCGGGATCAAGAGCGCCACGTTCGCGGTGCACGCGCCCTTCGCCTACGGCACCCTCTCGGTGGAGCAAGGCACTCACCGGTTGGTGCGGATCAGCCCGTTCGACAACCAGGGGCGCCGGCAGACGTCGTTCGCCGAGGTCGAGGTGCTGCCGGTGGTGGAGACCACCGACCACATCGACATCCCCGAGGGCGATGTCCGCGTCGACGTGTACCGCTCGAGCGGGCCGGGCGGGCAGTCGGTGAACACCACCGACTCAGCGGTGCGACTCACCCACATTCCTACCGGGATCGTCGTCACCTGCCAGAACGAAAAGTCGCAGCTGCAGAACAAGGTTTCAGCGATGCGGGTGTTGCAGGCCAAGCTGATGGAACGCAAGCGATCCGAGGAGCGAGCCGAGATGGACGCGCTCAAGGGCGACGGCGGCAGCTCGTGGGGCAACCAGATGCGCTCCTACGTGCTGCATCCGTACCAGATGGTCAAGGACCTGCGCACCGAGTACGAAGTCGGCAACCCGGCCGCGGTGCTCGACGGTGACATCGACGGATTCCTGGAGGCCGGAATCCGGTGGCGCAACAGGCCCGAAGGCGACTGAGCGCATGGTCTTGGCCTTCTCCCCGGGGCAGCGCTGGCATGACTTGTGGCGCGGTCAGATCGGCGAGTGGGTCATCACCAAGGGCTTGCGGATCGTTCTGCTGCTGATCGGAGCGGCACTGGCATCGCGGTTCATCACCTGGGCGGCACGCCGCGTCACCCGGCGGCTGGAACGCGGCTTCCAAGCCAGTGACGCGCTGGTGCGTTCGGAAGCCTCCAAGCACCGCCAGGCCGTCGCCTCGGTCATCTCATGGGTCTCGGTGGTGCTGCTGTGCGTGATGGTCGCCGTCCAGATCACCAGCATCCTCGATATTCCGGTCGGCTCGCTGGTGGGGCCGGCCGCGGTGCTCGGTGGCGCGATCGGTTTCGGCGCCCAGAAGCTGGTGCAGGACCTGCTGAGCGGGTTCTTCATCATCACCGAAAAGCAGTACGGCTTCGGTGATCTGGTGCAGCTGTCGATGGCAGGCGCGCCGACCGAAGCGCTCGGGACCGTCGAGGAGGTCACGCTGCGGGTGACGAAGCTGCGCACCCCCAACGGCGAGGTCTACAACGTGCCGAACGGCAACATCGTCCGGTCGCTGAACCTGTCCAAGGATTGGGCGCGCGCCGTCGTCGACATCCCGGTGCCCACCAGCGCCGACCTGACACGGGTCAACGAAGTGCTGCACCAGGTGTGTGAGAACGCCCGCGAGGCCGACGCGCCGCTGCGGGATCTGCTGCTGGACCAGCCGTCGATCATGGGGGTGGAGAGCATCGAGCTCGGTGTCGTCAACCTGCGGATGGTGGCCCGCACCCTGCCCGGCAAGCAATTCGAGGTGGGACGCCGACTGCGCATCCAGGTGGTGCGGGCACTGGCGTCGGCCGGCGTGGTTACCGCCGGCGACGTGAAGCCGGTGGAGACGCTGTGAAACTCAGCATCAGAAAGCCCGATGACACCCCGGCGAAGCCAGAGCCGGCAGACGGCAAGCGATGGAAACTGCCGGCGCACCTGTTCGGCGGCCGGGTCCGCACCTCGACGGTGGCGCTGATCATCGCCTTCATCGCGGTGTGGTGGGTCTACGACACCTACCGGCAGGAGCCGACGCCGCCGCCGGCCCCGCAGGTGGTGCCGCCGGGTTTCATCCCCGACCCGGCCTATACCTGGGTGCCGCGCACCAAGCTGCAACAACCACCGGTGACCATCACCGAGACCGTCACACCCACACCCACCCCCACCGAGCCCCCCGCCCCGTCGGGGCCGCCGGCCGGTGAACCGCCGACCCCGACCCCGGTGCCGGGATTCCCGTTCTGCCCGCCGCTGTGTCCTCCGCCGGCCCCGGCTCCGCCGGAGGAACCCGGACCGATCCCACCGGCGCCCGAGGCGCCCGCTGCGGCACCGCCGGATGCTCGCCAACCCGTTCCTGGGCCGCCTACACCCGCGTCCCCGCCCGGTCCGGGCGCCTCGCACGGCTAAACTGCGTGCCGTGATGATCACGCTCGACCATGTCACCAAGCAGTACAAATCGTCGGCCCGTCCGGCCCTGGACAATGTCAACGTCAAGATCGACAAGGGCGAGTTCGTGTTCCTGATCGGCCCGTCCGGCTCGGGCAAGTCCACGTTCATGCGGCTGCTGCTGGCCGAGGAGACACCCACCTCGGGTGACATTCAGGTGTCGAAGTTTCACGTCAACAAGCTGGCCGGCCGCCACATCCCCAGCCTGCGGCAGGTGCTCGGATGCGTGTTCCAGGACTTCCGGTTGTTGCAGCAGAAGACCGTGTTCGAAAACGTCGCGTTCGCCCTCGAGGTGATCGGCAAGAAGCCGGAGATGATCAACCGGGTTGTCCCCGAGGTTCTGGAGATGGTCGGGTTGTCCGGCAAAGCGAACCGGCTGCCGGGCGAGCTGTCCGGTGGTGAGCAACAGCGGGTGGCTATCGCCCGGGCCTTCGTCAACCGGCCCCTGGTGCTGCTGGCCGACGAGCCGACCGGAAACCTGGACCCGGAGACGAGTGAGGACATCATGGATCTGCTGGAGCGGATCAACCGCACCGGAACCACGGTGCTGATGGCGACCCACGACCACCACATCGTCGACTCGATGCGCCAGCGCGTCGTCGAACTATCACTGGGACGGCTGGTGCGCGACGAACAGCGCGGCGTCTACGGAATGGACCGCTGACGTGCGCTTTGGATTCCTGTTCAACGAGGTCCTGACCGGCCTGCGCCGCAACGTCACCATGACGGTGGCGATGATCCTCACCACGGCCATCTCGATCGGCCTGTTCGGGGGTGGCCTGCTGGTGGTGCGCCTGGCCGACCAGTCCCGCAGCATCTACCTGGACCGGGTGGAGTCGCAGGTGTTCCTGAACCCCGACGTGGCCGCCGATGACCCGAACTGCGAGGGCCAGGCGTGCAAGGCGCTGCGCGAGCAGATCGAGACCCGCAACGACGTAAAGTCGGTGCGCTACCTCAATTCTGATGACGCGTATGCCGACGCCATCCGTAAGTTCCCCGAGTTCAAGGACGTGGCGAGCAAGGACTCCTTCCCGGCGTCGTTCATCGTCAAGCTGGAGAATCCGGAGCAGAGCAAGGATTTCGACGCCGCGATGCAGGGCCAGCCGGGCGTGCTCAGCGTGCTCAACCAGAAGAAGTTGATCGACCGATTGTTCGCCGTGCTCGACGGCCTGAGCAGTGCTGCGTTCGCGGTCGCCCTGGTGCAGGCGGTCGGGGCGGTGCTGTTGATTGCCAACATGGTTCAGGTCGCCGCCTACACGCGGCGCACTGAGGTCTCGATCATGCGTCTGGTGGGCGCCAGTCGCTGGTATACCCAGCTGCCGTTCCTGGTGGAGGCGGTGCTGGCCGCGACGGTGGGCGTGATCATCGCGATCGTCGGGCTGCTCGTGGTGCGAGCGGCGTTCCTCGACAATGCGCTCAGCCAGTTCTATCAGGCGCATCTGATCGCGCGGATCGACTACGCCGACATCCTCTACATCTCGCCGATCCTGCTGCTGTTGGGCGCGGCGATGGCCGGCGCGACCGCGTACGTGACGCTTCGGCTGTATGTGCGGCGGTAGCGATGGCTAAGAAAGCGGCGGACAAGGGCAGCAAGAAGAAGCCGGACAAGCAGATCGTTGCGTCGAATCGCAAAGCACGCCACAACTACTCGATTCTCGATGTGTACGAGGCTGGGGTGTCGTTGGTGGGCACGGAGGTGAAGAGCCTGCGCGCCGGTCAGGCGTCACTGGTCGATGCGTTCGCCACTGTCGACGACGGCGAAGTGTGGCTGCGCAACATGCACATTCCCGAGTATCACCACGGGACCTGGACCAATCACGAGCCGCGCCGCACCCGCAAGCTGCTGTTGCATCGACGCCAGATCGACATGCTGATCGGCAAGATCCGGGACGGCAATCTCACCCTGGTGCCGTTGTCGGTGTACTTCACCGAGGGCAAGGTGAAGGTCGAATTGGCGCTGGCGCGCGGAAAGCAGGCCCACGACAAGCGGCAGGATCTCGCCAAGCGCGATGCGCAGCGGGAGGTCACTCGGGCGCTGGGCCGGCGCGCCAAGGGCATGTGACCGGCGCCGTCCTGGCGCTGTTGTCAGCGGCAGGGTTCGGGGTCAGCGATTTCGCTGGTGGCCTCGCCGCGCGCCGCGTACCCGCACTGCGGGTGGTGTTGGTCTCTTACCCGGTGGCGCTGGTGTTGCTGGGCACGCTCGCTATCGCGGTGGGCGGGCCGATCCCCGCGGGTGCGATCGGCTGGGGCCTGGCTTCCGGTATCGCGCTGGGGCTGGGTGGCTGGTGGTTCTACGCCGCGCTGGGTGCCGGGCCCATCTCGGTGGTGTCTCCGATTTCGGCGGTGCTGACGGCCGGGGTTCCGGTGGCGGTCGGTTTCGTCATGGGGGAACGGCCCGGGACGGTGGCCGACGGCGGGATCGTGCTGGCGCTGTTGGCGGTGGTCCTGGTGAGCCGCCAAGCCACCGACGAAGACATCCGGCCGCACCGCTTCACCCGCAAGGTGGCCTGGCTGACCGTGGGAGCCGGCGTGGCGTTCGGGTTGGACTTCGTGTTCATCCACGAGGCGCCGGACGACTCCGGGCTGTGGCCGTTGGCGTTCGCGCGGGTGGCCGCCGCCGTGCTGGTGTTCAGTGCGGCGACCGGGGCGCGTGAATTGCGCGTGCCCACCGGCCCGCCGTTGAAGCTGGCGCTGGTGGCGGGGCTGTCGGACACCGCAGCCAATGTCGCGATGCTGCTCGCGCTGCGCGGATCGGACCTGGCGTTGGCCAGCGTGCTGATCTCGCTGTTTCCCGCGGTGACGGTGGTGCTGGCCATTGTGGTACTGCGCGAGCGGGTACACCGCGGGCAGGTGCTCGGCATGGTGCTGGCCGCGGTGGCGGTGGCGATGATCACCGCGCGGTGACGGTGCGACGCCGAAGGAATGAACGGGCGTGGGTCTGTCGTTGGAACCGCGTACCATGAAGTGTCCGCCGAGGTTCGGTGGCAATTACCCAAGACAGGGGGCTGAAAGGTTTCGACTGCGTGTGTCGAATCAAGGGAAGCGTGCCGGTGCAGGCAGGAGACCACCGTAAGCGTCGCTGTAAACAAGTAAGCGCCAAGGCACTTACGCCGGCTAAGGTCGCTCTTCAGAGCGACTTCGCCCTCGCTGCCTAAGCGAGGCGGGCCTGTCAGACCGGGAGCTCCCTCGGCCCGGACCCTGGCATCGACTAGAGGGATCCACCGATACGTCCGGTCGCGGGATTTATCGGGACACCAACAGCGACTGGGATCGTCATCTCGGCTAGTTCGCGTGACCGGGAGATCCAAGTAGAGACATAGCGAACTGCGCACGGAGAAGTCTTGAGGGAATGCCGTAGGACCCGGGTTCGATTCCCGGCAGCTCCACCAGAACGGGACGGGCCAGGACGAAAAGTCCTGGCCCGTCCCCGTTTCAGCTCAACCTCAACCGAGGCACCTGGCTCTCGGTTCCTCCCTCACGGCGGCGATTGCGCCGGGGGATCATCCGCTCGGACTTATCCTGTTCGCGTCCCGCCCTGTGGCGAGGCCTCGATCGCGATGTGGTCATTTGTCGCGTTGAAGAGCTCGGCGCACGAGGAAAAGGGGCCAGTGTTGACCGAGGTGACGCGCAGATGACGGACGACGTAACCGAAGGACGAGGACGCCTCCTGGGAAAGTCGGCGGTGATCACCGGGGCAGCCTTTGGCATCGGTCGGGCTACCGCCGTGCTCTTCGCACGCGAAGGTGCGCGTCTGGTCGTGACCGATATTCAAGGCGAGCCGCTGCTGGCGCTCGCCGAGGAACTGCGGCAAGCCGGGGCGCAGGTTGAGGCAGTCGTCGGCGACGTCTCGGCCCAGAATGATGCGCAGAGAATGATTGGCGCGGCGGTCGACCGATTCGGACGGCTCGATGTGCTGGTCGCCAACGCCGGCATCATCCCGCTCGGCGATGCGCAAGAGGTGACCGCCACCGACTGGGACAACGTGATGGCCATCGATGGCCGCGGCATGTTCCTCACGTGCAAATTCGCAATCGAGGCAATGTTGCCGACCGGCGGCGGCGCGATCGTGTGCCTCTCGTCGATCTCGGGACTGGCGGGGCAGAAGCGGCAGGCGGCCTACGGGCCCGCTAAGTTCATCGCCAGCGGTTTGACCAAGCACTTGGCGGTCGAATGGGCCGATCGGGGAATCAGAGTCAACGCCGTTGCCCCCGGGACGATTCGCACCGAGCGGGTCCAGCGGTTCCCGGAGGAGCCGGGTGGCTCAGCGTATTTGGCGGCGGTCGAACGCATGCACCCGATGGGCCGTATCGGCGAACCGGCCGAAGTTGCCAGTGCGATCGCCTTCCTCGCTTCCGACGATGCCTCCTTCATCACCGGCGTCGTGTTGCCCGTCGACGGGGGATACCTTGCCCAATAGCCCTAGATGGTGCGGGGCGGTGCAGGCCTAGTGCGGCGTCAGACCCGCCACGTAATAGCAGGGCCAGACCTTCTCCCCGGGAAGCCCCGGCCTGGGCATGGCGCCGGGTGCGAACCATTCCGGGCCGGTGCTGTACATCCAGCAGTTCTTGTCCGCCAGGTCACCCTTTTTGGAGGCGTCATTGTTGGTGGGGTTATTCGGCGGGTTGGTGTTGGACGGGTTGTTGTCGGGGGCGTCGGGCCGCGGGGGTGAGAACCCCTTTTGCTGCTGTTCGTCCTGCTGTTCCTGCTGATTGTCGGCGGGCTCCTGCTGGGTGGAGGGCGCTGGATCGGCGGAGGTAACAGGCGCCAAGCCGAACACGACGCCCGCGGCGGCCCCGATCAGGACCGCCTTGACCGACGTACTGGCCAAGCCGGCAACCCAACGATGAGAAAGTGTCGACGTCTGATCGGTCATCGTTCTCTCCAATGCATGCGTAGCGATTCGCCTGTGTGGACGGTAGGGCGGGTCAGGGCAGAGCGGCTACAGGGGTTTCCCTTGCATTGAACGAGGTTCAGGACCCTTGACAAACTCCTGCGCGGCACCTGACGATCACATACGGCGAGGTCACAGCCTCCCCGCAGGTTCTAGATCGGGAGCGCATCATGACCGCAGTGCAATCCAGGGCCGAGTCGATGATCACCGTGCACAACCCCGCGACCGGGGCCGTGTCGGGCACCGTGCCGATCGACGACCCCCAGACGGTGGCCGCCAAGGCAGCCCAACTCATTTCAGCCCAACCGGAATGGGAGGCGCTCGGGCCGAGCGGCCGCAAGCGCTGGTTGCTGGCCTGGCAGGACTGGATTCTGGACCACGCCGATCACATCACCGAGGTGTTGATCTCCGAGACCGGCAAGTCGCACGTCGACGCCAGCCTGGAGGCGGTCGCCACGGCAGACGCCATCGGCTACTGGGCCAAGAACGCCAAGGAGTTTCTCGCCGACCGGCATCCCAAGGCGCACAGCCCGCTCTATCGCGTCAAGCGGTTCACCACCGCTTACCGTCCCTATCCGCTGGTCGGGGTCATCACGCCGTGGAACTTTCCGTTCGCGATGCCCGGCCTCGACGTGCCGCCGGCTTTGGCGGCCGGCGCAGCTGTGCTGCTCAAGCCCTCCGAGGTGACGCCGTTGTCAGCGGTCGAGTTCGTGCGCGGTTGGGCCGAGATCGGTGCACCGCCAGTGCTCGGCCTGACCACCGGCTACGGCGAGACCGGCCAGGCGCTGATCGAGCACGCCAACTTCCTGCAGTTCACCGGGTCGACGGCCACCGGGCGCAAAGTCGCGGTGGCCTGCGCGCAGCGGCTGATTCCCTACGGTCTGGAGCTCGGCGGGAAGGACCCGGCGATCGTGTTGGCCGACGCCGACCTCGACCGCGCCGCCAACGGCATCGCCTGGGGCGGAATGTTCAACTCCGGACAGGTCTGTGTGTCGGTGGAGCGGGTCTACGTCGAAGCGCCGGTCTACGACGAATTCGTCGCGAAGCTGGCTGCCCGGGTCGGTGAGGTGCAGCAGGGCCAGAACGGTGACACCGGCGCCATGGCGACCGCGGCGCAACGCGACATCGTGGCGCGCCACGTCGATGAGGCGACGGCCGCCGGTGCCCGGGTCGTCGTGGGCGGCAAGGCGACCGGCGTGGGGACCTACTTCGCCCCGACCGTGATCGCCGACGTGAACCCGTCCATGACGTGCATGACCGAAGAGACCTTCGGGCCGACACTGCCGGTGATCAAGGTCGCCGACGAGAGCGAGGCCATCCAGCTGGCTAATGACTCGCCGTACGGATTGTCGGCCACGGTCTGGACGGGCGATAAGCGCCGCGGCGAGCGGCTGGCGCGTCGGCTGGAAGTGGGCGCGGTGAATGTCAACGACGCTTTGGCCAACGTCTTCTGTCCGGGGCTGCCGATGGGCGGCTGGAAAGAGTCCGGCATCGGCTACCGTGCCGGGGGCGCCTCCGGAATCATCAAATACTGTCGCCAGCAGGCTATTACGTCGCCGCGGCTGCCCACCCAAAAGTCCGAATTGCTGTGGTATCCGTCGTCGAAGCGCCGGATGGCGGTGGCGCTAGGGGCCATGCGTGCCTTCGCGGCGCGGGGCCGGCGCCGGTTCGGTTCGCGGCCGAGCAACTAAGAGGGCGCCCGCTCGTCCGAGTCGTAATCCCAAGTCTCGGGCAACAGCGGTACCGCCGGGCCGGCGCCGAAAGCGTTGCCGCGCAACCGGGCCAGTCCTGCTGCTCCCGCGTCGCTTCGCTGAGCTGTCCCGGTGAACCCCAGCGCTCCCGCGCCGGATTCCGAGCAGGCGGGTGTCGTTGTCTCGTCGGGCGTTTCGCCGTCGTCGGCGCCCAGCGTCATGGTGGCGTTGGCGTATTCCTTCATCTGGGCGCGGCGCCGCCGCCGAGACCGTAGCGGTGCGCGAGCTGCCGGCGCCCGAGCCGAGACCGCCGCCGAGGCGCCGGCGGCCGGAGCCCTGGACTGGTCGCGGCCGGTCAGGCTGGGCCCGAAACCTTCGGCGTGGCCCCCGACCACCAGATAGGCCAACGTCTCGGCGCCGCTCACCGGTAATGCCGGCCCGGTGCTCGTCGCACCAGCCGGGCCGGCGGAGGTCCCCGCCGAACCGGCGATACCGCCCCCGACACCGACACCGACGGCGACCGGCTCATGGGCCGGTCGGGCCACGATCGAGTGCACCAACGGGAGGGGTTGTGGCGCGGGCTGCTCGATGACCGGCTCTGGTGGTGGCACCTGCATCGATGCGATGAAGTCGTTGATGGCGTTGATCAGCAACGGCAGCACGATCGGGATCCGAACCGGAATCGTCACGATGAACAGGAACGTTGACCAGAACACGATGTTCCAGAAGATGAACCAAAACCAGCGGTTGGCTTCCTCGATCGGATCCGTCGGCTCGTCGTCGTTGCCACCGGTTCCGTTGCCGACGGCCAGAATCGGCGGCGCGGGGTCCGCGACGGGCAGCGATGCCAGGGCAGCATCGGACATGGCCTCGTAGGTCGCCATGACGGTAGCCGCCTGCACCCACATGCGGGCGTAGTCGGCCTCATTGAGTGCGATCGGGATGGTGTTGATGCCAAAGAAATTCGTGGCGGTCAGCACGCCGTGAAGGGTGTGGTTAGCCGCCAGCTCGGCCAGGGTCGGCATGGCGGCCAGGGCGGTGCTGTAGGCAGCCGCGACGACTTCGTGTTCGGTGCCGGCGCGGGCGCTGTCGATGCTGGCGCGCGTCAGCCACCGCAGGTAGGGCGCGTGCGCCGTGGTGTAGCTGGCGGCGCTCGGTCCGTGCCAGGCCGCTGACCCGACGGCGCCCAGCACGGCGATCAGTTCGGCGGCCGCGGCAGAGTATTCGGTGCTCAGCGCCGACCAGGCGCCGGCGGAGGCCAGCAGGGCGCCGGGGCCGGGACCGCTGCTCAACAACGCGGAATGCACCTCCGGGGGAGATGCGATCCAACCACCGTTCACGCCGACACCAATTTCTACGAGCGAAACTGTAAATAATGTCAAGATAGCATTGCCTAAGCTAACTTCGACGGCGTTGCGGGTGATGAGAACGGCGGCGGACAGGCGCTGTGCGCCGGCGATAACCTGGGGTATGAGTCCCAAAACCACGTTCCGGGTCGCCCGTGTGTACGACGAACCCCGTGCCGAGGATGGTGAACGGATCCTTGTCGATCGGCTGTGGCCGCGGGGCTTCCGCAAGGACGACCCGCGGGTGGGGCACTGGTACAAAGACGCC
Organism: Mycolicibacter virginiensis; assembly: GCF_022374935.2. NCBI lineage: Bacteria > Bacillati > Actinomycetota > Actinomycetes > Mycobacteriales > Mycobacteriaceae > Mycobacterium > Mycobacterium virginiense. Next base: position 3,351,039 of record NZ_CP092430.2, on the reverse strand, counting down.
GCGCCGTCGAACGAACTGCGCCATTGGTACAACCATCAGCCCGAGCGTTTCGACCAGTTCGTCAGCCGCTACGAAGACGAACTGCAGACCGCGAAGGGGGCCGCCGGGTTCGCCGGCCTGCGCGCTCTGGCCCGCGGCAAGAAGACCGTCACCCTGGTGACGGCGAGCCGGGACGTGGAGGGAAGTCACGCGGAGGTGTTGGCCAAGCTGTTGGCCCGACAGTGAACTAGCTGCGCCCCGCGGTGGTGATCGCCATCCCGATCGGAATGCTCACCACCAATGCCGCCAGGAAAAGCCGGTAGGTGAGCAGGGCCCAACCCCGACGCGTGCTGCGCCGAACCCGGTAGAGCCACCAGGCCAGCACGATGAACAGCAGCCCAGAACCCGCATAGAACACCGCGATGTGGTCGGTGACGACGCCGACCACGATGGCGGCGCCGGACAGGTTGAACGCCGCGGCACCCAGCGTTGCTTCGCGAGGTGACGGCGAGGTGGTCGGCAGCAATGCTTGGCCGGATCCGATCACCAGTTGGCCGGCCCCGAGTACCAGAACCAGGTAGGCCACCGCCCAGACCCCGTGACGGGTGGGCGCCGGGGCCGCGATGGCGGCGGCTATCGCGCCACCGGCCACGATCGCGCTGGCGCCGGCTACGGCGAACGGTTTGAACGCTGCCCACTGCTCCCACAGCTGCAGCAGCGCTGGCCGCGGCGACGAGTGATCGGGGCCGCCGGTACAGGCCGCATCGACGGCGTCGTTCATGGTCAAGCCTCCCGAGGAAGAGATTACCGAGGCTGTCTAAAGTTATCGGGTGACCAACGACTCCCCGGCCGCTCGACCGCGGTTGCAGCGGGAGATCTGGGTACTGCTCGTCGCCAACGTCTTGATCGCCCTCGGCTACGGCTTGGTGTCACCGGTACTGCCGGTCTACGCGCGTCACTTCGGGGTGAGCATCTCCGCGACGACGTTTCTCATCACTGCGTTCGCGCTGACCCGGCTGCTCTTCGCGCCGGTGAGCGGCCTGCTGGTGCAACGGCTGGGGGAGCGCTGGGTCTACGTCGCCGGCCTCTTGATCGTCTCGGTGTCCACCACGGCCTGCGCCTTCGTGCAGTCCTACGGGCAGTTGCTGTTCTTCCGTGCCCTCGGGGGCGTTGGATCGACGATGTTCTTCATCGCCGCGGTGGGCCTGATGATCCGGATCAGCCCGGAGGACGCCCGCGGTCGAGTCGCCGGGCTGTTCGCCACGGCCTTCCTGCTGGGCACGGTGGGCGGGCCGGTATTGGGCAGTCTGACAGCGGGTTTCGGCCTCAGCGCGCCGTTCTTGTTCTACGGTTCGGTGCTGATCGTGACGGCCACCGGCGTCTTCGTCAGCCTGCGCCACTCGCATTTGGCCGAAGCGGCCGAATCGACCGGACCCACGGTGTCGGTGCGGACAGCGCTGGGGAATCGCGCGTACCGCTCGGCGCTGTTGTCGAACTTCGCTACGGGCTGGTCGGTCTTCGGTCTGCGGGTTGCGTTGGTGCCGTTGTTCGTCACCGAAGTCCTGGATCGCGGACCCTCCTTCGCCGGCCTGACACTGGCCATGGTCGGGATCGGCAATGTCTGCGCGGTGCTGCCCAGCGGCCAGCTCTCCGACCGGATCGGCCGCAAGGGGCTACTGATCGCCGGCCTGGCGGCATCCGGCGTCACAACGGTGTTGCTGGGCGCGAGCGCATCGCTGGTGGTGTTCTTGGTGGTGGCGTACCTGACCGGGGTGGCCTCGGGGATCTACGGGTCGCCGCAGCAGGCAGTCATCTCCGACCTGGTCGGAAACCAAGCCCGGGCGGGCACCGCGGTGGCGACCTATCAGATGATGGCCGACTTCGGGTCGATCGTGGGTTCGCTTGCGGTCGGCCAGATCGCCGAGCGGATGTCTTTCGAGTGGGGTTTTGCGATCAGCGGTGGGGTGCTGCTGGTGGCGGCGCTCACCTGGCTATGGGCACCGGAGACCAGGGACAGCGACCCGATCGGCGGGATCGCCGACGCGACGTGGCTAGGCTCGGTTGATGGTGACACTGGACCGGCTGGTCAACGTGGTGGGCAGCTACGGGGTTCGGCTGAGGTTCTGCTCCATTCCGAGGACGACGCGGCTGAGCAGTGTCGTGATGCACGAGGTGACCGGTGAGCGCGTCGTCGTCGGCGACGTCCTGTTGGCGGTCGGTGCCCGCTCGGTAAAGGAGGCGGTGCGCTGGGCGGTGGCCGCCAAGGCCGTCGCTGTGTTGGTGCGCGACGTCGAAGACAAGACCTCCTTCGCCGGCGAGGGTGAGTCGCTCGCCGTGCTCGTGGTGGACGCAGCGGTGTCCTGGAGTGAGCTGGCCGCGGTGGTCTACGGGCTGGTGCTCGAAGGCCGGGAGACCGAATCGGGCCGGGGGCCAACGGATCTTTTCGCTGTGGCCGACAGTCTCGCCGAAGCGGTGGGCGGTGCGGTCACCATCGAGGACCAGCTGGGCAGGGTGCTGGCCTACTCGCGTGGCCAGCGGCATGCCGACCCGGCGCGCTCGGCGACGATCCTGAACCGCCAGGAGTCCGAGCCGCTTCGGAAGTTATTCGAAAAGCGCGGCGTTTTAGCGCATTTGGATATCCACGACGAGCCGCTGTTCGTTGCCGCCGATCCCGAGTACGGCTTGACCGGCCGGATGGTGGTGGCGGTGCGTGCCGGCCGCGAGACGCTGGGTGCGGTGTGGGTGGCCTGCCCGAACCCGTTGAGCGGTGAGCGGCTGACCGCACTGGCCGACGGTGCCCGCACGGTGGCATTGCATGTGCTGCGGTCGCGGGCTAGTGCCGACTTGGAGCGACAAGTCGAATCCGACTGGGTAACCAGGCTTTTGGATGAGCAGACCGAGCCGGACGATGCGCTGGCCCTGGTGGCCAGACTGGGGTTGCCGCAGGCTCCGTTGCGGGTGATTGCCGTGCACACCCGGATCGCCACGCAACCTCATGCCGGGCTGCTGTTGGCTTTCGAGGCCGTCACCACGGGCTTCGGCTGGTCGCGTCCCGGCCGCAGCGCACTGGCCGCCAACACCGTCTACACCCTGCTGCCCGCTGAGGACGCCGCTGCGGCCCGGCAGTGGGTGCGCGGCCTGGCCGGTGCCCTGCCGCCGCACGCGAGCGTGTGGGCCGGGATCAGTGCGGTTGCCACGGTCACCGAGCTGGCCGCCGCAGGCCGCGAGGCCGAGGAATGCCTCGCGCTGCACGAAGCCGGCCCACCCGAGAGCGTTCCGCCGGCCTACGACGAATCCTGGGACGAGATCGTGCTGCGCCGGCTGCACACCGCGGCGCGAGCCGGGCGGGTGCCTACCCGCGGACCGGTCGCGGAGCTACGTCACCACGATGAGGCGCACAACACGCCCTATGTGTCGACGCTGCGGGCGTGGCTCGACGCGCAAGGCGACCTGGCCCGGGCCGCCGAGCAGCTGGGCGTACACGAGAACACCGTCCGCTACCGGCTGCGCAAGATGGCCGAGGTGACGCCACTGGGGCTGGAGGATCCGCGGACCCGATTCGCGGCGATGATCGAGCTCGCGGCGGGTGACATGTCGGAACTCGACAAACACTGACGTCGCTGTTGTGCGATTCGGTTAAACCAGGTGTCTGTGGGCAGTCGCATCATGGAGTGATGGGTGCAGCCAACCGAATCGACGGCGCACCACGATCGGTGATCGTGGTGGGTGCCGGCGTCGTTGGCTTGTCCACCGCCTGGTTTCTGCAGGAGCGCGGTGTCGAAGTCACCGTGGTCGACCGCGTCGGAATGGCGGCTGGGTCCTCGTGGGGCAACGCCGGTTGGATCTCCCCGGCGCTGGCGATTCCGCTCAACGAGCCGGCCAATCTGCGCTTCGGGCTGCGGTCCCTGCTGAGCCGGACCGCACCGCTGCAGGTGCCACTCAATGCCGGCCCGGCACTGTGGGCGTTCTTGGCGCGCTTCGCGGCGAACAGTAGGCCCGCGGCCTGGCGCCGCGCGGTACGGGCCAACGCACCTCTGAGTGCGGAATGCATTGAGGCCTATGACGTTCTGCTCGCCAACGGGGTGGACGCCCCGGTCACCGATGCCCCCATCACCGCGATCTTCCGTACCTCGGCTGACGCGGAGCGACTGCTCGACGAGCTGCGCCGGTTCTCCGAGGCCGGCCAGCCGGTGTTCGGCACCGAACTGACCGGTGCCGCACTGGCCGAGCGGGTGCCGCTGGCTTCCTCGGCGGTCGCTGCGGGGGTGCAGATCGACGGCCAGCGCTTCCTCGACCCGGGCCGGTTCGTGACCGCACTGGGCCGCACGGTGGTGCAGCGCGGCGCTGTCCTGCACGTTCTCGATGTCGCCGACGTGTCGCCCCACGGTGACGGCGTGGCCGTGACCAGCAGTGACGGCAGCACTTTGACGGCCGATGCAGCGGTGATCGCCAGCGGTGCCTGGCTGTCCCGACTGGCAGCGCGCTGGATCCGGGTGCCGGTGCGGGCCGGGCGCGGCTACTCCTTCTCGGTGCCGGTCGACGGGCCGGTCACCGGGCCGATCTACCTGCCCGATGCCCGGGTGGCCTGCACGCCGTTGAATGCCCGGCTACGGGTCGCCGGCACCATGGAGTTCGGTGATCCCGACGCCCCGATCGTCCCGGCCCGCGTCGAAGCCATCGTCGACGCCACCCGCCCCCTGCTCGACGGTGTCCGCTGGGATGAGCGCACCGACGTGTGGGTGGGTCCACGCCCGGTCAGCCCCGACGGGCGGCCCTTGGTGGGGGAGGTGTGTCCGCGCACCGTCTACGTCGCCGGTGGGCACGGCATGTGGGGCATGACGCACGGTCCGATAACGGGCCGATTGTTGGCCGAGCAGATCACCACCGGCAAACAGTCCGCCGTGCTGCGTGACCTCGATCCCTTGCGCTGACCCACTCGGGTCGGTGAATTTTCGAATCAAATGCTGTTGTAAAGGAGAACTGTCGATGACTGATACGCACGGTGTCTGGATGACCCAGCAGACCAAGGACCGGCTGTTGGCGGAGCTGGCGGAACTGTCTGCACCGCAAGATGTTTCGGGAGGCGAAGACATCAGCGACCAACAGGCCCGCCAGGCTCGGATCCACCAGATCCACGACCTGCTGGCGGTCGCGGTGGTCGGCCAGGACCCGCCGGACGACGGGGTCGCCGAGCCCGGCATGGTACTGACTGTCCGCTACAGCGACGGGGACACCGAGACCTTCCTGCTCGGCGTCCGCGATGACGACCAGAGCGGGTTGGAGGTCTATTCGCCGCAGTCGCCGCTGGGGATGGCGATCACCGGAGCCCGGCCCGGGGAGGAGCGCACTTACCAGGTGCCCAGCGGGGCCAACGTGACGGTAACGCTGCTCGACGCGGTGCCCTACGGGTTGCATCAGACCCAGCATCCGGCCTGAAAACAGGCCAACTGAGTAGCTGTTTTGAACCTTGGTGCGCCTGTGGTGTAGCTTCGATGAGCACGACAACGCGGGGCTATGGCGCAGCTGGTAGCGCACCACACTGGCAGTGTGGGGGTCAGGGGTTCGAGTCCCCTTAGCTCCACTCATTTCGATGGGTATCGGTGTTCGGTCTGCGCTGATTGCGCAGAATGCGAACAGGCTGCCTGGTGAACATAGAGTCACAAAGCCTGAACCGCATCGTTACGGTAACGAGTCAATTGGCCGGCCCAGTAACTTACACGCCTGTGATACGGTTCTTTTTGCAGTCAGAAGATTGCGTGTCCGGGGGGGCTGGATACTAATCATCGGAGTTTACGTGAAGAGCCTCGGGAGACTCGGTAAAGCGATATTCGCCGGTATCGGCTTTTATGCAAGCGGGTTGATTCTCAGCGGTCCGGCGGGTGCCGTTCCCGTCGTGAACCTGCCCCTTGGTGGGCCGGTGTGTGCGGGTGGTGTGATCGCTCAAACATCCGGTGACGGTGGGGCACCGGCCGGCGTGGTCGGGGCGGCCGGCGCGGTGCCCTGTGGGCCAGCTGCGGCTGACCTGACCACTCTTGCTGGTCCTGTACCGATGGGACTGCCGGGGCCGGTGCCCCCGATCCCGATTGCCCCGATTCCGGTGGTTCCCGGACTGCCGCCTCCCGTGCCTCTGGTGGCGCCGGGCCCGGCCGGAGCCGCTGCGGCCAGCCCGATCGCGGGATTGATGACAGACGCCATCAGTGCCCCTATCGGTTTGGCTGGCGGCACTAAATAGCACGTTTCGGAAAAGGGTCCGCGAACATTGCGTTCGCGGACCCTTTTCTGTTGTGGAATCATTGTGAATCACCCGGCGACAATTTATTTGTAGAACCGTTATTCCAGAGCGACTACACCGTTACAAAAAGCTGTTATCGGAAAAGGTGTGAACGGCGCGATTATGGTTTCACCAACCGGCACGGAGTACCGGCGCAGTAGCCGACGATGTCGTCGACGATATCGCGATAAAAGACGTTCATGCAGTTCTCGGTCACGTAGCCCAGGTGCGGGGTCAGCACGGTGTTGCCCAGCGTGGTGAGCGGGTGCCCGGCCGGCAGCGGCTCCTGGTCGTAGACGTCGAGCCCCGCGCCGCGGATCCGGTTGGTGCGCAGTGCGTCGATCAGTGCCGCCTCGTCGATCAACCCGCCCCGGGACGTGTTGACCAGGATCGCGCTGGATTTCATCGCGGCCAGCTCGTCGGTACCGACGAGGCCGCGGGTCGCCTCGGAGAGCACCATGTGGATCGATACGACGTCGGCGCTCTCGAACAGACTGCGCCGGTCCAGTAGCTGCGCCTGCGCCTCGGCGGCCCGCTCCGGCGTTAGGTGTGGGCTCCACGCCGTTACTCGCATGCCGTAGGCGTGGCCCACCGCGGCGACCAGCCGGCCGATGCGGCCCAGCCCCACCAGTCCGAGCGTCGCGCCGGCCAGATCGGCGCCGACGGTCTGCTGCCACCGACCGGCCCGCAGCGCCGCATCTTCGGCGATCACATGACGTTGCAGGGCGTGGATCAACGCCCAGGTGAGTTCGACCGTGGGCGTAATAGCGCCACCGGTCCCACACACCGTGATCCCGAGCCGGTGGGCCGCGGCCACGTCGATGGCGGCGTTGAACGGCCCGGTGGTGACCAGCAACTTCAGCGCCGGCAGCCGAGACAGCAGATCGGCGCCGATCGGCGTGCGTTCGCGCATCGCCACCACCACCTCGCGGTCGGCCAGCCGGGCGACCAGTTCGTCACCGGGAGCGAGGTGTTCGCGGATCGCCAACAGATCCACGGGCCGCGGGATGGGCGACCAGTCCACCGTGGCGGCGATGCCCTGGTAGTCGTCGAGCACCGCGACACGTAGCGGTGGCGGGGAGACGGCCACGTTCAGAACGCATCCGGGTCGAGCTGGACCGCCTCGGGAACCGGATGCTGATAGAGGCGAGAGGCGTTCTCCCAGGTGAACTTCCGGATCACCTCGGCAGGTAGGTTGCCGATCTCCTCATGTATCACCTGCTGGGTGTTCGGCCAGGTCGAATCGCAGTGCGGGTAGTCGGCTTCCAGCATGATGTGGTCGGTGCCGATGCGTTCGTGCTGGCAGAACGACGACTGATCCTCGACCGCGCAGAACCAGAAGTTGCGTTGCAGCACCTCAGCCGGGGAGAGCGTCTCGCCGAGCGCTTTCCAGGTTCCGTACATCTCGTGATAGCTCAACATGTGGTCGAGGCGGTCCAGCAGCCCTGCGACCCAGCCGATCCCGCCCTCGGACAGGCAGATCTTCAACTCGGGGAAGCGGCTGGGCAACCCGGAGTACAGCCAGTCGACCGCGGCGGAGATGGCGTAGGCGAAGAACAGGACGCCGGCGACGTCGGGCGGAGCATCATCGGTGGTCGACGGCGAGGTGCCCGACGACCCGATGTGCAGGTTGACCACGGTGCCCGTTTCGGCGCAGGCGGCGATCATCGGGTCCCAATGCCCGGAGTGAATGGTCGGCAGCCCCAGCATGGCCGGATTCTCACTGAAAGTGATGGCGCGAAAGCCTCTTTCGGCGTTCTCGTAGATCATCGCCGCGCCTACCTCGGGATTCAGCAGCCAGGGCAGTTGACAGCCGATGATGCGGTCGGGATAGGAACCGGCCCATACCTCGTGGTGCCAGTCGTTCCATGCCCGCACCGATGCCAGTGCCAGCTCACGGTCGCCGGTTGTGAGCTGCAGGCGCTGGCCGGCGAACCCAGGCAGGAAGGAGGGAAAGTTCAGCGAGGCGTAGACGCCGTTCAGGTCCATGTCTTTGATGCGTGCGTGGATATCCCAGGCGCCGCGGCGCATCTCGTCGAATCTGGCCGGCTCGAAGCCGTACTCCGAAACCGGACGGCCCACCACGGCGTTGAACCCGACGTTGGGCAGCGATTGGCCGTCATACATCCAGGTCTGGCCACCGGTATCGGTCTCGACCACCCGCGGCGCCCGGTCGGCCAGTTTGCGCGGCACTCGGCCGAGGAAGGTGTCCGGAGGTTCGACGATGTGGTCGTCGACCGAGATCACCGTGTAGCGCCGTTTCGCGCGGGGCGGTTCGGGTAGGAAGGTCACGGTGCGTTCCGCTCCGGCCTTGGCGGTGGTAAAGCTCAGGTCGGAGCTGAGCTCGTCGATCGATTTCACCGGTGAACCTCAGTCTTGGTCAGTCGAGAGTCTTGATCAGTCGAGCACATGCCGGTCGGCCTTGATGGTCATGCGGGCCGCGCCGGCCCAATACACGTCGGCGGCGCGTTCGATCAACGATGCCTGCATCCCGGCCATGTCGGAGCGCTTCATCGGTGTGGGCGTCCGGCCGGTCAACATGACGTGGTAGGCCAGCTTGCACACCCGCTCGATGGTGGCCGACCGATAGACCGCCTCGGCCAGGGTGCGTCCGGTGGCGATCACCCCGTGCGAAGCCAGGATCGTCAGGTTCGCGCTACCGATGCGCTCGGCCAGATCCCGGGCCCGCGCAGCGGTGTCCACCTCGCCGTCGTAATCCTCGACGAAGCACAGATCATCGAGGAACAGCGAGCCGGTCTGGTGGACCAACTCGGGCAGCGTCTGAAGCGACGCCAACAGGCTCACGTAGTAGGGGTGGTTGTGGATCACCACGCGCGCGTCGGGGCGGGCGCGGTGCAGTTCGGTATGGATATGGATGGCGGGGGTGACATCCCAGCGGCCGGCGATGACGCGGGCGTCCGCGTCGACGATGCAGATGTCGGAGGCGGTGAGTTCGGCCCACCACAGGCCCCACGGATTGACCAGCATGTCGGTCTGGCCGGTGGGCTGCCAGGTGATGTGGCCGGCCATGTTCTCGGCGAAGCCGATGTCGGCGAGATGGCGAAACGCGATGGCCAGTGCCTGGGCGTTGCTCAGCTCGACGCCGATCGGCGGAACCACGGACGGCGACCAGACCGCTGAGCCGCCGGGACGGGCGCACTGGACGTCGACGGACTCCGTCATGAACAAATCATATGGAAATAAGGGGCTCCGTCAACGGAGTCGGCGAGTTCCTCAGAGCTCGGCGTCCCCGGCGCTGGAGATCCCCCGGGGACGGACCATGGCGGGGTCGACGATCCCCGAACGGCCGGGGTAGTGCTGGACGTGCAGAAGGTGCGCCGCGGCGAGGTCTCGGGCCCGCTGGGCGTCGCCGACATCGATGGCGTCGATTACCTGACGGTGGTCCTCCAAGACGGCGCGTCGCTCGGGCACGGGCACCGTCGAATGGTCGGTGACCTGGCTGGACCAGCTTTGCTCGTGTGCGGACCACAGGGTTTCGAGCGCGCCCGCCATGACGAGCATGGTGGTGTTGCCGCAATGGGTGACGAGCGCTTCGTGGTAGCGGCGGCTGGCGGAGGTGGCCTTCTGCAGGTCGTCGACCGCGGCCACCGATTCCTCGTGTAGCCGCCGCAGAATGGGCACCACCGTGCTCTTGCGGTCCGGCCGCCCCGCGCACAGTGCCGCGCAGGCTGGTTCGACCTGCAGCAGTGCGGTCCCGACGTCGGCGAGGCTGACCTGTTGCGATCCCAAAACCAGGCCCATGGTGTAGGCAACGTTTGCTGGAGTGGGTCGATGGATCACCGCGCCGCCCCGTTTGCCGCGGCGCACGGTGAGCAGTCCCTCGGCCTCGAGGATGCGCATGGCCTCACGCAGGGACGGCTTGCTGATGGCGAATTCGACCAGGAGTTCGTCCTCTTTGGGGAGCACGTGATCGTCGGTCAGCTCGCCGGTCAGAATGCGCCGACGAAGTTCGTCGGCGACCTGTTCGGCAAGCCGCCGAAAGCGAACGGTGGGAGCTGCCACGCGTCGAGTGTGCCAGACCAAGACCCTTTCCTTCGGTTCCTCGAATCGCTCACTTCCAAATGATTCGTGGCATACGATCGCGCTGCGAGAAGGGGACCATGGCGTGCAGCACTGGACTGTCGGCGACGTTGACATCCACGCGGTCCTGCAGGCGGTCATACCGATCCCACCCGCCCTGCTTTTCGCAGCGGCATCCGAGCGTTTCGCGGACGACTCGCTGGCGGACTACTGCGACGCGTCGGGCAACATCTTGATGGCGATCCAGTCTTATCTGATCGCGTCCGAGGCGTCGTGCGTGCTGGTCGACACCTGCTTCGCCGAAAGCTTCCTGCGGACGCGCAACATCCCCGACCGCTTCGAGGAGTCGTTGGCGGCTACCGGGTTTAGTCCCGGCGACATCACGGCGGTGGTGTGCACGCATCTGCACCGCGATCACGCCGGTGGCAACACCGTCGAGCGGGACGGGCAGTGGGTGCCGAGGTTCGCCGGCGCCGACTACCTGGTGACCGTGGCCGAGCACGCGCACTGGAGCGAATTCACCGGTGAGGACCGGGTGGCCCCCGAATGCGTCGCCCCGCTGGCGCAGCACGGCAAGCTCCGGCTGGTCGGGCCGGATCATCGGCTGACCGAGACGGTCCGGCTCGTCCCCACGGCCGGTCACACCCCGGGCCATGTGTCGGTGCGCATCGAATCCGCCGGCGCGGTCGCCTACATCAGCGGCGACGTCGTGCACCATCCGGTCCAGATCGTCGACCCCGAGATCAGTGCCCGGCCCGACGCCGACCCGAGCGCTGCTCGGGTAAGCCGGCAGGACCTGCTGCGTCGCGTCGCCGACGAGCGGGCACTGTTGCTCGGCTCGCATTTCGCCGCCCCCTCGGGCGGCTACATCAACAGCGCCGGTGCAGGTTTGGCGTGGCAACCGCTGGTAGAGCGAGAGGGAGCACGATGACCGAGACACAGCACCTGCTGCCGGAGGGGTTCGACTTCACCGACCCTGCACTTATCGGCGAGCGGATCCCGCACGAGGAGTTCGCCCTCCTGCGCAAGACCGAACCGATCTGGTGGAACGCTCAGCCCTTCGGAGCGTCTGGCTACCCGGACGAGGGCTACTGGGTCGTCACCAAGCACGCCGATGTCCGGGCGGTGTCTCTGCAGGACGAGGTGTTCTCCTCGCACGAGAACACCTCGCTGATCCGGACGAACACCACGGACAATCAAGAGCTCCACGACGCCAGCCGCGACAACATCATGCTGTTTCTCGACGGACCCAAGCACGCCAAGCTGCGCCGGATCGTGTCACGGGGTTTCACGCCTCGCGTGGTTGCGGGCATGCGCGATTCGCTCGACCGCCAAGCCCGAGAGATCGTCACCGCCGCCGCCGAGCACAACACCGGCGACTTCGTCACCGAGGTGGCCTCGCAGCTGCCGTTGGCGACCATCTGCGAGTTGATCGGCGTCCCAGCAGACGAGCGCCAGCAGGTCTTCGACTGGAGCAACCGGTTGGTGGGCGGCGGCAACGGTGAACCGGAAGCCGGAGCCGACGGGCTCCAGGCCTCCGCCGAACTGTTGGGCTACGCCTATCAAATGGCCGAAGACCGCAAGGCGAACCCGCGCGATGACATCGCGACGGCTCTGGTGACCGCGACCATCGACGGCGAAGAGCTGAGCGCGCTGGAATTCGGTTACTACGTGATGATGCTGATGGTGGCCGGCAACGAGACCACCCGCAACGCCACCTCGCAAGGGATGCTGGCGTTCTTCGATCACCCCGACCAATGGCGGTTGTTCGTCGACGAACGTCCCAGCACCATGGCCGAAGAAGTGGTCCGCTGGGCGACGCCGGTCATCTCCTTCCAGCGCACGGCGTTACGCGATGTCGAGCTCGGCGGAGTGCAGATCCGTAAGGGCCAGCGGGTCGGCATGTTCTACGGCTCGGCCAACTATGACGAAGAGGTGTTCGACAACCCGTTCAGGTTCGACATCCTGCGAAGCCCCAACCCGCACTTGGGTTTCGGTGCTCCCGGAGCGCACTACTGCATCGGGGCCAACCTGGCCCGCATGCAGATCAACTTGATCTTCGGTGCGCTGGCAGACATCATTCCCGACATCCACCAGCTGGATCGCCCGTCACGGTCGGTGCTGCCCTGGATCAACGGGATCGACGCTATGCCGGTGGAATTCGGCAGCGCTGGGACGTCCTAGCGGGCGTCCCAGCGGACCGCGTCATTCCTTGATGATCACCGGGTCGCCGATGTTGACCCGGTCGAAGTACCACTCAGCATCGGTGGGGCTCAGGCCGACACAGCCGTGGCTGACGTTCTCCAGCCCCAGGGAGTGCAGCGCCCAGGGTGCGGAGTGGACGTAGAGCCCGCGGCGGGTGATGCGTACCGCCTGCTCGACCTCGAAGCGGTAGCCCTCGGCGGAGTCGATCGGGATGCCCACGCTGCTGGAGTCCATCACGACCTTGCGGTCCTTGCCCAGCACGGTGTAGTTGCCCGTCGGCGTCTCGTATTCGGTCTTGCCCATGGTGGCGGGCATGACGCCGTCTTCGCCCCAGTGCGGCCGGTGGTGCGGCGTGGGCAGCGGGCCGGCCTCGTCGCTGTCGCCGTCGACGGTCACGGTGAAGGTGTGCGCCGAGATGCTGGCGACGCCGACAACCTTTGCGCCCGTGCTGAAGTCGACAGAGAGCTTGCCCACCGATAGGGCCACGGCGCTGTGCGCGGGCCAGTAGTGGTCGGGAACCCACTGCACCTCGCTGTCGTCGACCCAGTCAAATTTTCCGGTCATCGGTGGGTTGGACCGCACCGCTATGGTGCGCTCGGCGGCCCGGCGGTCGATCACCGGCGCGGAGAAGGTCACCACGACCGGGTGCGCCACGCCGACGACCGCCCCCGACGTCGGCTGGATCGATGCGATCCCCGCGCCGGGCGGCTGGCTGGCCGCGGCCGAACTCGTTCCGGGCGGCGTCACGAGCGTTGTGACCGCGACCCCGATCACCACCATTGCTGAGCGCACCGATGTCCACATCGTCGGCATACCTTCCCGATCTTCCTACCTTGGGTTCTCGCCGTTGATGGTAGGGAGATTCGCGTCGATAGGCCCCGCGCACATGCCCACGAGTCGGTCAAGGCTTCATTAAGGTTTGGACACGGCCCGCGGGCAGCGGTGTCAGCAGCACCGCGCTCCGGGGTCGCCGTCGTGACGGAGTCGCCAGTAGTCGCGCTCGGAGAGCACCGGTTCGCCAGGATGAGCGCGGCGGCGGTACTCCAGGTAGCGGCGGTAGTGGTTGTCGCCCAACAGCGATGCCCAGTACCAGCCGATGTGGCGAGCGGCTCGTGCTAAACCGAGCAGCGGGCGTCCCATTGCTCCTGCACCTTTCGTTCGGCCGCGCTCGGAATCAGCCCAGCAGGCGCGAAACGCTTCGATGGCACCGGCGGCGGCTCGATTGTCGAGACTGTTCCACGAATCGCGCGTAGCGACACCACAATTCCGGCAACGACCACCACCGCCACCAGCGAGGCGAACACAATCGACAAGGTGCCCTGGATGAAGGTGTTGCGGACGACATCGTGCAACTGCGATGCGTTGGCCGCCGATCCGAATGACGTCTCGCCGGCCCGTTCAGCGGCCCGATAGGCGAAATGCTGCGTCCAGTAGCCCACCCGCGGATCGCCGGAGAAGATCTTCTGCCACGAGGCCGTCATGGTGACAGTCAGATCCCACAGCAGCGGAATGCCCGGGATCAGCGCCCATTTCAGGCCGTAGTTGCCCCGGCCCTTCTTGATCACGATCACCGTCACCACCGTCAGCGCGATCGCGGCCAGCAACTGGTTGGCGATACCGAACAACGGGAAAAGGGTGTTGATCCCGCCGAGCGGATCGGTGACCCCCATCAACAGGATCGACCCCCACCCGGCGACCACGGCCAGACTGCAGACCCACGCCCCGATCCGCCAACTTGGGTTGGAGAGCCGGCGTAGCGGCCCCCCTAGGTTGCTCAGGGCGTCGGAGAGCATGAATCGGGCCACCCGGGTACCGGCGTCGACGGTGGTCAGGATGAACAGCGCCTCGAACATGATCGCGAAGTGGTACCAGAAGGCCTTGAGACCTGGTCCGCCGAACACCCGCCCCAGCACGTCGGCCATTCCCAGCGCCAGGGTGGGGGCCCCGCCGGTGCGCGACACGATCGACTGTTCCCCGACCGCGGTGGCGGCCTCGGTGATCTGCTCGGCGGTCACCGGGGATCCGCCGAGCCCGAGCCCGTTGACGTAAGCGGCGGCACTCGAAGCGGTACCGCCGGTTGCGGCGACCGGCGCATTGAGCGTGAAGAACAGGTGCTGGTCCAGGATCGAGGCGGTGATCAACGCCATGACCGCCACGAAGGACTCGGTGAGCATGCCGCCATAGCCGATCAGCCGCATCTGGCTCTCTTTTTCGAGCAGTTTCGGGGTGGTACCCGAGGCGATCAGCGAGTGGAATCCCGACAGCGCGCCGCACGCGATCGTGATGAACAGGAACGGGAACAGTGACCCGGCGAACACCGGTCCTTCGCCGGTGCGGGCGAACTCCGAGACGGCCGGCGCGGCCATCAGTGGCCGGGCAACCAGGATGCCGACCGCCAGCAGGATGATGGTGCCGACCTTCATGAACGTCGACAGATAGTCGCGCGGTGCCAGCAGCAACCACACCGGCAGCACCGAGGCGGCGAAACCGTAACCGATGATGCACCAGGACAACGTCACCGGGGATAACGTGAACCATGCGACACCCCAAGAGGTTTCGGCGACCCACTTGCCTGCTGCGACGGCACCCAGTAACGCGACGATTCCGATCAGGGACACCTCGGATACCCGGCCTGGTCGCAGGAACCGCAGATAGAACCCCATGAACAGGGCGATCGGAATCGTCATCGCGATGGAGAACACGCCCCAGGGACTGACCGCCAAAGCCCGCACCACGATCAGTGCCAGTACCGCTATCAGAATCACCATGATGACCAGCACGCCGATGATCGCGGCGGCACCGCCGACGACGCCCAGCTCCTCGCGGGCCATCTGTCCCAAGGAGCGACCCCGCCGGCGCACCGAGCACCACAGCACCAGGTAGTCCTGCACACAGCCGGCCACCACCGCGCCGATGATGATCCAGATGGTCCCCGGCAGGTAGCCCATCTGAGTGGCCAGCACCGGGCCGACCAGCGGACCCGCGCCGGCGATTGCCGCGAAATGGTGGCCGAAGAGCACCCTGCGATCGGTCGGCAGATAGTCGGTGCCGTCCTCGAAGATCTCCGCCGGTGTGGCGTGGTCGTCACGCGGTTGCACGATCTTGCGCTCGATAAACCGTGCGTAGAAACGGAATCCGATGATGTAGGTGCACACCGCGGCGATGACGAACCACACCGCGTTCACCGCCTCGCCGCGGGCGAACGCGATCGATGCCCACGCCACCGCCCCCGCGACCGCGAGCGCACCGAACACCATCTTGTGCCGTGCGGAGATGGGGGAGCGGTCGATCACCGCCACCGCGGGCAGCTCGGGGTCGGTGTGCACATAAGTCACCGGCCCGTCGTGTCGCTCGACTACCTCTGGCGCCGTCGGTGCGGCCACGGGTACCTCCTGGGGGCCTTCTGTGATGCCCGAGGGGCAGCGGTTTCCGAGCGGAACGATAACTTGTCCTAGATTCTCAACTACTAGATTTCCAGTAACGGCGGCGAAGGAGTCTGCATGGACATCAACGGTAAGAAGGTCGTCATCGTCGGCGGCGCTTCCGGAATGGGCCGCGCCACCGCAGAGCTGCTGGCTGCCGGCGGGGCGGACGTTGCGGTACTCGACCGCGAAGGCTCGGAGGGTCGGCAGGTCGCAGACGGTTTCGGTGGTGCCTTCTACCCGGTGGACATCACTGACTTCGACGCCACCGAGAAGACCCTGGCTGCGGCCGTCGAGGCTCTGGGCGGCCTGCACGTCATCGTCACCACGGCCGGCGGGGGTATCGCCAAGCGCACGCTGTCCAAGTCCGGCCCGCACGATTTGGAGTCCTTCCGTGCGGTGATCGACCTGAACCTGATCGCCACGTTCAACATCAGCCGGCTGGCCGCCGCGCACATGAGCACCAACGAGCCCGAAGATGAAGAGCGCGGCGTCATCATCAACACGGCGTCGATCGCGGCCTTCGAGGGTCAGATCGGCCAGGTCGCCTACACCGCCGCCAAGGCGGGCGTCGCAGGTATGGCCCTGACCATGGCTCGCGACCTCGGTTCGGTGGGCATCCGGGCGCTGGCGATCGCGCCGAGCCTGTTCGCCACCGGCCTGACCAAGGGCATTCCCGAGGAGTTCGCCAGCGCCCTGACCCGCGACGCTGCGTTCCCCAAGCGCCTCGGCCGGCCCGAGGAGTTCGCCAAACTGGTTGCCGCTGTCGTCGACAACCCGATGCTTAACGGACAATGTCTGCGGCTCGACGCTGGGCAGCGGTTCGCCCCCAAGTAAACGAAAGCCAGGAGATATCCCATGGGCATTGGAATTACCGACGACCACCGCGAACTGGCCGAGGTGGCCCGCGGATTTCTGACCGCACAGAAGGCCCGCTCGGCGGCTCGTGCACTGCTGGACGCCGCCGAGGAGACTCGGCCCCCGTTCTGGGGTGAACTGGCCGCGCTGGGCTGGCTGGGCCTGCATATCGACGAGGAGCACGGCGGCTCCGGATTCGGGCTGCCCGAGTTGGTGGTGGTGATCGAGGAACTGGGCCGGGCTGTGGCTCCGGGGCCGTTCGTTCCGACGGTCATCGCCTCGGCGGTCATCGCCGCCGCCGGCACCCCGCAGCAGCAGGCCCGTCTGCTGCCTGGGCTGATCGACGGTTCGGTCACCGCCGGGGTGGGGCTGGCCGGTGACCCGGGAGGCCTGGTCCTGGAGGGCGGCGTGGCCTCCGGTGACGCCGGCGTGGTGCTGGGTGCGGGCCTGGCCGACGTGCTGTTGGTGGCCGCGGGTGAGGACGTGCTGGTGCTCGAGCGGGACCGGGCCGGTGTCAGCGTGGATGTGCCGGGCAACGTCGATCTGACCCGGCGCTCGGGGCGGGTAACGCTGACCGGCGTCGGGGTGAGCGCCGACGATGTGCTGTCCGGTGCGCGCGAGTCGGCGCTGGCGCGGGCGCGGGTGCTGCTGGCGGCCGAAGCGGTCGGCGGCGCGGCCGACTGCACCGACGCGGCGGTGGAGTACGCCAAGGTGCGCGAACAGTTCGGCCGGACCATTGCCACCTTCCAGGCCGTCAAACACCATTGCGCCAACATGCTGGTGGCCGCCGAGTCGGCAACCGCCGCGGTGTGGGATGCCGCTCGGGCCGACGGCGAGGACGAGTACGCCTTCCGGCTGGCCGCCGCGGTAGCCGCCACGCTGGCGTTCCCCGCCTACGTGCGCAACGCCGAGCTGAACATCCAGGTGCACGGCGGTATCGGCTACACCTGGGAGCACGACGCGCACCTGCAGCTACGTCGCGCCCTGGCGGTGCAGGCGCTGTTCGGCGGCGACGCACCGGCCCAGGCCGTCTTCGAGAGCGCCGCGGCCGGCATCACCCGGGCCAACAGCCTGGACCTGCCGCCCGAGGCCGAGGAGCTGCGCACCCGCATCCACGCCGACGCCGCCGAGATCGCGGCGTTGGGCACCGAGGAGCAGCTGGACAAGCTGATCGCGACCGGGTACGTGATGCCGCACTGGCCCAAGCCGTGGGGCCGGGGCGCCGACGCGGTCGAGCAGGTGGTGATCGAGCAGGAGTTCGGTGCCGCCGGCGTGCAGCGACCCGACTACTCGATCACCGGCTGGGTCATCCTGACGCTGATCCAGCAAGGCACCGACTGGCAGATCGAGCGGTTCGTGGAGAAGGCGCTGCGCCAAGAGGAGATCTGGTGCCAGCTGTTCTCCGAGCCGGGTGCCGGCTCGGACGCGGCGGCGGTCAAGACCAAGGCCGTTCGGGTCGAGGGCGGCTGGAAGATCACCGGCCAGAAGGTGTGGACGTCCGGTGCGCACCTGTGCCGGCGTGGCCTGGCCACGGTGCGTACCGACTTCGAGGTCGCCAAACATGCCGGCATCACGATGGTGATCGTCGACATGGAGGCGCCGGGCGTCGAGGTGCGGCCACTGCGGCAGATCACCGGTGGTTCGGAGTTCAACGAGGTGTTCTTCAACGACGTCTTCGTTCCCGACGAGGACGTCGTCGGCGACGTCAACGGCGGCTGGAAGGTAGCTCGCGCCACCCTGGGCAATGAGCGGGTCAGCATAGGTGGTGGCGGCTCCTACACCGCCGGGATCGACCAGCGGCTGATCGCACTTGCCCAGCAGCACCGGCAGTCGGTGCCCGACGCCGAGGTGCGGGTCGGCCGCTTCGTCGCCGACGAGCACGCGTTGCGACTGCTGAACCTGCGGCGCGCGGCGCGCAGCATCGCCGGCGCCGGCCCCGGTCCCGAGGGCAACGTCACCAAGCTCAAGCTCGCCGAGCACATGGGCGACGGCGCGGCTATCGGTGCGGCGTTGCTGGGTCCGGATGTTGCCCTCGACGACGGGCCGGGCGCGATGGCCGCCCGGATGGTGATGGGCGCGCGCGGTATCGCGATCGCCGGCGGCACCTCGGAGGTAACGCGTAACCAGATCGCCGAGCGAATTCTGGGGATGCCCCGCGACCCGCTGATCAAGTAGCGTTCCCCATGACGCGAGCTGGGGGCACCTCCGGCTTGCTCGTGGTGAGGAGGGCGCGAAATGGCAACCGTCGCAGACCATGTCATTGCCGTCCTCAAGCGCAGCGGGGTGCAGCGCATCTTCGGGATACCGGGCGACAGCCTCAACGGGCTTACCGATGCGATCCGCCGGGCCGGTGACTTCGGCTGGGAACAGGTGCGCCACGAGGAGACCGCCGCGTTCGCGGCCGCCGCGGAGGCGGCGCTGCGCGGTGGTTTGGCGGTGTGTGCCGGCAGTTGCGGACCGGGCAACCTGCACCTGATCAACGGCCTGTTCGACGCGCAGCGCAGCCGGGTGCCGGTGCTGGCGATCGCCGCCCATATCCCGCTGGCCGAGGTCGGCTCCGACTACTTCCAAGAAACCCATCCGCAGAACCTGTTTCGTGAGTGCAGCGTCTACTGCGAGTTGGTCAGCACTCCCGAGCAGGCGCCGCGGATCCTGGAGTTGGCCATGCGTGCGGCGGTGGAGGAGAACGGCGTCGCCGTCGTGGTGGTGCCGGGCGAGATCTTCGGCCACCGTCTCGACGAGACCGCCTGGGGGGCGCGTCCGGTGCGACCCACCGGATCGGTCTGCTGCCCCGACGAGCAGGGACTGCGAGCGGCCGCGGCCATGCTCAACGCCGCCGCCAACGTCACCATTTTGGCCGGTGCGGGGGTCGCCGGCGCCCATGACCAGGTGATGGAACTGGCGCATATCCTGGCGGCGCCGATCGTGCATGCGTTACGCGGCAAGGAGTACATCGAGTACGACAATCCCTACGACGTCGGTATGACGGGACTGCTCGGTTTTGCGTCCGGATATAAGGCGATCCGGGAAGCCGACGTGTTGCTGATGCTCGGCACCGACTTTCCCTACCAGCAGTTCTATCCCGATCGTGCGCAGATCATTCAAGTCGATATTCGCGGTCGAAACCTGGGCCGACGTACTCCGATCGATCTCGGACTGCTCGGCACGGTCGCCGACACCGTCACCGCCTTGCAGCCATTGCTGGCCAACAAGAACGACCGCAGCCACCTGGAAAGGTCGCTGAAGCACTACCGCAAGACCCGCCAGCGACTCGACTCGCTGGCGTCCAACGATCGCGACCGCACGCCGATACGTCCCGAATATGTTGCTGCGGTTGCTAATCGGCTGGCCTCGGATGACGCGGTGTTCACCGTCGACGTCGGGTCCCCGGTGGTATGGGCGGCACGCTACGTGACCATGAACGGACGACGGCGATTGATCGGGTCGTTCAACCACGGCACCATGGCATGTGCGCTGCCACACGCGATCGGCGCCCAGTCGGTGGACCGGAAGCGGCAGGTGGTCGCATTGGCCGGTGACGGTGGGCTGGCGATGCTGTTCGGAGAGTTGCTCACCCTGACGCAGAATCGTTTGCCGGTCAAGGTGATCGTGTTCAACAATTCGTCACTGAATTTTGTCGAACTGGAGATGAAGGCCGCCGGGATCGTCAACTTCGGTACCGAGTTGGACAATCCGGACTTCGGCGCCGTCGCCACCGCGCTGGGTATGTTCGGCCGTCGGGTGGAGCATCCGGCTGATCTGGAGGCGGCGCTGACCGAGGCGTTTGCCCACGACGGGCCAGCCGTCGTCGACGTCGTCACGGCCCGCCAGGAGTTGTCGATCCCACCAGCGATCACCGCGGAACAGGCCAAAGGCTTCTCGCTCTACGCGATCCGGACCATCCTGGCCGGTCGCAGCGACGAACTGCTGGACCTGGTGACCACCAACGTGGCCCGCCGCATCTTGAATTGATATCGATCTCGACGCCAGTCCATAAATGCGTTGCGCGTCCAGCGGGCGCGCTATTAGCCTTGGTGACACTATGCGTTATCTAGTTGTAGTAGCCGAAACCCGCAGCGGGGTCTGATCCAGACCGACCCCCCGCTGTGGGTCGGAAGCTACTCCCGTCGGTCGCTCTCTTCGAGCAGAAAAGACCGCACAATGGCCAACACATCCTTCGCAGACCGATTCGACACCCGACTACCGCGTGAACTGCGCGACCCGGGCGCCCAGCTCACCTGGGATGGCTTCGTGGCAAGCTACGGGCGCTGTGCCGGGCCGCTGAGACTGGGCCGCTGGCGCTGCCTGGACGCCGATCGTTCTGCGGCACGGCTGGGGCTCCAGGGCCGGACCTATCAGGCGACGATTGCCATCGGAGACCGGACCGGCACCTGCACCGCAGCGGCGCACGGCCCGCTGGCCGCATTGACCGAGATGCTGTACGAACGTGGAATCACGCTGGAAATTCTAGGATTTCATCAGCTCGGCTGCGGCGCCGAGACGGCGACGTTCATCCACGGTTCTAACGGCCGGGCAGCGGCGTGGGCGGTGGGCTTCGCGCCCGACGCCGCGGCCTCGGCCGTCGATGCCGTCGTCACGTGCGTCAACCGGCTGCTGACCACCGGGTAATCTGCGTCTGCTCGGCGAATGAAAGGCTGCTGGCACTAGAGCCGGCGTAACACGATCGGCATCCCGTCCATCGGAATGGGCATGCCGCCATAGTCCCAGCGTGTCTGATAGCCGGGGTACGGCAACTCCAACCGGTACCGGCGCAGCAGCCGATGCACGATCGCCTTGACTTCGAGGCGGCCGAACGTCATACCAATGCACTTGTGCGCGCCGCCGCCGAACGGATTGAACGCGTAGCGGTGCTGCTTGTGCTCGCTACGCGGCTCGGTGAACCGTTCTGGGTCGAATTTCATTGGATTCGTCCACAATTCGGGAAGACGGTGATTTACGCCGGGGTAGGCGATGACATTGGTGCCTTCGGGGATGTAGTAGCCCAGTAGATCAGTGTCGCGGACCGTCTGGCGCATCGCCCACTGCACCGGTGTCACCAGCCGGATCGATTCGTCCATCACCAAATCGAGCGATTCCAGCTTCTCCAAAGATTCGATGTCGAGCGGCCCGTCACCCAGGCGATCCGATTCGTCGCGGCAGCGTTGCTGCCATTCCGGACTGCCCGCCAGGTTGTAGACCATCGATGTGGCGGTGGACGTCGACGTGTCGTGGGCGGCCATCATCAAAAAGATCATGTGGTTGACGATGTCGGTGTCGGAGAACCGGTTGCCGTCCTCGTCCTCGGCGTAGCACAGTGCGGTGAGGAGGTCGTTACCTTCCTTGCCGCGGTGCTCCTGGACCCGTGCGGTGAAGTAGGTCTCCAGCAGCTCACGCGCCTTGAGGCCACGCCACCAGGTGAACGGCGGCACACTGGTGCGGATCACCGCGTTGCCGGCCCGGGTCGTCGTCGTGAACGCCTTATTGACCTTCGTGACCAGCTCATGGTCGGTACCGGGTTCGTGCCCCATGAACACCAGCGCGGCGATGTCAAGGGTTAGCTCCTTCATCGCGGGGTGGAGCAGGAAGCGCGGGTCGTCGGTGACCCAATCGTTGGCGATCACCTGGGAAGCGACCCGGTCGATCTGCTCGACGTAGCCGACCAGGCGCGGCCGTACGAACGCCTCCTGCATGATCCTGCGATGGAACATGTGTTCCTCGAAGTCCAGCAGCATCAGACCCCGATTGAAGAACGGCCCGATCACCGGGACCCAGCCCTGTTGCGAGTAGTCCTTGTTGCGGTTGGCGTAGATGACCTGCGTCGCATCGGGACCCAGCGCCGCGACGGCCGGCAAGATGGGCGAATCACCGAACAGCACCGGGCCGTGGGTGTGGTACATGCGCATCAGGTAGTCCGGTCCGCCGCGCAGCATCTCGATCATGTGCCCGAGGATCGGTAGCCCGGCATCGCCGAGGACCGGCTCAAGTCCGCTGCCCGCGGGTGGCTCGGCGAGTCTCTTCTCGGGGAACTCCATGTTGAGCAGGCGCTTTTCCAGCACCCCCATGCCCGGGAAGTTGTTGAAGGACGGAGTGAGCCGACGTTTGGCCTGGTCGATCAGGTAACACGGGGTGCTGATGGTTGCCACAGACACTCCTTAACGGCGCAGTCGGGTTGTGGTACCCGTCACATGTCCTCTCATCATCGTCGGGTCAAATTTGACGCCTGTCAAGTTTCCGGCGCGGCGTGCTGCGGTTCCGGGGGAGTGCTGGGTGCCATCGGGCCGGGCCGCGCACGTCTCGCGCAGCGGCCCGCGGCTTAGAGCCGGCGCAGGACGATCGGCATACCGTCCATCGGGATCGGCATTCCGCCGTAGTCCCAGCGTGGCGTGTAGTTCGGGTGGGATAGCTCAATCCGGTACTGGCGCAGCAGCCGGTGCAGCACCGTCTTGACCTCCAGGCGGCCGAACACCATCCCGATGCACTTGTGCGCCCCGCCACCGAACGGCGCCCAGGCGTAGCGGTGCTTTTTGTGCTCGGACCGCGGCTCCAGGAAGCGCTCCGGGTCGAACTGGCGTGGGTTGGTGTACAGCTCGGGCAGCCAGTGGTTCATGCCGGGCCAGGTGACCACGTTGGTGCCGGCCGGTACGTAATGACCCAGCAGATCGGTGTCGCGCACGGTCTGGCGCATGTTGAACGGCAGCGGCGTCACCAGCCGCAGGGACTCGTCCATCACCAGGTCGAGGGTCTCCAGCTTCTCCAGCGACTCGATGTCCAGCGGGCTGTCGCCGAGCCGCGTCGACTCGTCGCGCGCCCGCTCCTGCCACTCCGGGTGCGCGGCCAGGTGGTAGATCATCGTGGTCACCGTCGAAGTGGTGGTGTCGTGGGCGGCCATCATCAAGAAGATCATGTGGTTGACGATGTCGGCGTCGGAGAAGCTGTTGCCGTCCTCGTCGGAGGTATGACACAGCACGGTCAGCATGTCGGTGCCCTCGGCCTTACGACGCTCTTTGACCCGCTCGGCGAAGTAGTCCTCCAGCAGTTTGCGGCCCTGCAGACCCTGCCACCACTTGAACGGCGGCAAGCCGGTCCGGATGATCGCGCCGCCGGCCCGAGTGGTCTGCTCGAATGCGCGGTTGACCTTGGTGACCAGCTGGTGGTCGCTGCCCGGCTCGTGGCCCATGAACACCACCGAGGCGACGTCGAGGGTCAATTCCTTCATCGCCGGATACACCAGGAAACGGCCGTCGTCGGTGGGCCAGTCGGCGACGATCGCCGAGGCCACCCGGTCGATGTCCTCGACGTAGCTGGCCAGCCGGGGCCGGGTGAAGGCGGACTGCATGATCCGCCGATGGCCCATGTGCTCGTCGAAGTCCAGCATCATCAGGCCGCGGTTGAAGAACGGCCCGATGACCGGGAGCCAGCCCTTCTGTGAGTAGTCCTTGTTCTTGTTGGTGAAGATCGTCTGGGTGGCGTCGGGGCCCAGCGCGACGATCGACGGCAGGATGGGCGAATCGGCGAACGTGATGGGCCCCCGGGTGTTGTACAGGTGCAGCGGGAAGTCAGGTCCCTGGCGGAACATCTCGACGATGTGACCCAGCAGCGGCAGTCCCGAGTCGCCGACAATGGGCTTCAGGTCGCTGCCCGGCGGCGGCGTGGCCAGCGTCCGCTGTGGCCAGTCAACCGTCATCAGCCGCTTTTCCAGCAATCCCATCCCGGGGATGGTGTTCATGGTCGGGATGAACCGGCGTTTTGCCTGGTCGAGCAGGTAACGCGGGGTGCTGATGGTGGTCACAGACGCTCCTCTAAATGCCCGGACAGGTTGTGGTAACCGTCACTTGGCCCTAATCCTTGAAGTAAGTTTGACGCCTGTCAAGTTTGATTCCGGCGCGGCGTGGTGCAAGGTGCAAAGGTGAATAGCGAGGTTGACGCGGGTGGGCAGTCTGCCGACGATCTGCCGTTGCGGCGGGGCGACAAGCAACGTCAGGCGATTGTTCAGGCGGTTCGGGAACTGCTGGAGGAGAAACCCTTCGCGGAACTTTCGGTCAGCACCATCAGCGACCGGGCCGGAGTGGCGCGCTCGGGGTTCTATTTCTACTTCGACTCGAAATACGCCGTGCTCGCCCACATCCTGGCGGAGGCCACGCACGAGCTCGAAGAACTGACGCACTACTTCGCGCCGCGGGGTGCCGACGAATCGACGGAGGCATTCGCCCGGCGCATGGTGGGCAGCGCAGCCGCGGTCTACGCCCACAACGATCCGGTGATGTCGGCGTGCAACATGGCGCGCAACAGCGACGCTGAGATTCGGGAGCTGCTCGACGCTCAGATCGATGCGGTGATCGACCAGATCGTCGGCGTGGTCAACGACGAGCTCGCCGCCGGGACCGCGAACCCGATCAGCGACGACATCCCCGCGCTGGTGCGGACCCTGGGCGCCACCACGGCCTACATGCTTTCCGGAGACAGTGCCTTCGTGGGCCCCAGCGGTGATGTGAGTCGTGGTGTGCAGGTGCTCGAGGCGTTGTGGCGCAACGCGCTGTGGGGCGGCGGCAAGACCTAGCGGGGATCGCAACGGTACCGCCGGTATCGTCTGCACCCATGACACGCGTAGCGCAGTACTACCGGGGCAAGCGGTGCTTCATCACCGGAGCGGCAAGCGGGATCGGACGGGCCACCGCATTGCGGCTGGCTGAGCATGGTGCCGAGCTCTACCTGACCGACCGCAACGCCGAGGGCCTGGCCGAAACCGTCGCGGACGCACGCGCTCTGGGTGCTCTGGTACCCGAGCACCGGGTGGTCGACATCGCCGACTACGACGACGTCGCCGCTTTCGCCGCCGACATTCATGAGCGGCATGGGGCGATGGACGTCGTGATGAACATCGCCGGGGTGTCGGCGTGGGGGACCGTCGACCGGTTGACCCACCAGCAGTGGCGAAAGATGGTCGACATCAACCTGATGGGCCCGATCCACGTCATCGAATCGTTCCTGCCGCAGATGGTCGCCGCCGGCCGCGGCGGGCGCCTGGTCAATGTGTCCTCGGCAGCCGGAATCGTCGCCTTGCCCTGGCACGCGGCCTATTCCGCCAGCAAGTACGGCCTGCGTGGAGTGTCGGAGGTGCTGCGCTTCGATCTGGCTCGGCACAAAATCGGGGTGTCGGTGGTGGTTCCCGGCGCGGTCAAGACCGGGCTGGTCAACACCGTCGAGATCGCCGGCGTGGACCGCGAGGACCCGCACGTGGAGAAATGGGTGGGCCGTTTTGCCGGCCATGCCGTGTCGCCGGAGAAGGCGGCCGAGAAGATCCTGGCCGGGGTGGCGCGCAACCGCTACCTGGTCTACACCTCCGGAGACATCCGGGCGCTGTACGCGTTCAAGCGGCTGGCCTGGCTGCCCTACAGCGTGGCCATGCGGCAGGCCAACGTGCTCTTCAGCCGGGCACTGCGGCCGTCGCGGGAATCGCTGCGCAGTTCCTGAGCCGCCACAGGGCTCAGCGGCTGCCCCAATCCCATGCCGGGGTGTTGAGCAGCCCCAGGCCGGCGACCCGCGTCTCGCCGAAGTCTTTGTAGACCTCGATCTCTGCGGTGTCGTGACGGTCGGCTTCGGCGATGGGCACCGCGGCGAGCAGCTCCGGCATGGTGCGCGCGTGGGTGACCACTATGACTTGGGTTCGGGTGGCGGCGGCCCGGATGAGTTCGGCCAGCGGCGCGACCAGGTCGGGATGCAGTGACGTCTCGGGCTCGTTGAGCACCATCAGCGACGGCGGCTGTGGGCTCAGCAGGGCGGCGGCCCACAGCAGGAACCGCAGGGTGCCGTCGGACAGTTCGGCGGCGCGCAACGGCCGCAGCATGCCCCGTTGGCGCAATTGAAGGTCGAACATGCCGTCCCGCGAGCTGACCGCCAGCGACGCCCCGTCGAACGCGGCCGCGACCGCACGGTCCAGCTCGTCGTCACCGGACTCGATGATGGTCTGCACCGCCGCGGCCAGATCGACACCGTCGCCGGCGAGTACCGGTGTACGCGTACCGACCTGCGGCCGTCGCACCGGTGCGCCGGCATCGACCCGGAAACCGTCGTAGAAGCGCCAGTCCCGCAGTCGGTCGCGTACCGCGGCCAGTTCCGGATGTGCGGCGGGGTGGGCGAATTCGGCGAGCACACTGCGATAAGTGGGCAGGGCCCGCGACAGTTCCTCGACGCCGGAGTCCGTGCTGAACTGCGCGAAAGCCCGGGTGCGGCTCACCAGGGTGGCACCGCGCCGCGGCACCGCCCCGGCGAACACGATCTCCCGTTTGATCTCTGGATCGTGGGCGAACGCCGACGCCTGCGCCGGGTCCTGCGGCAATCCCAGGTCCACCAGGTAGCCGAAATCGTCAGAGGCGAAACCCATCTCCAGCGAGACCGGCCGGGTGCGCACGCTGCCCTCGGCGGCGCCGCTGCGGCGCGCTTCGCCGAGTTGTTCGGGGCCGGCCCACAGCACCGATTCCAGGCCGCCTTCGCGAGCCAGCGAGCCGATCACCTCGCCACGCCCGCAGTCGGCCAACAGTCGTAGCGCCCGGTACAGCGACGACTTGCCGGTGCCGTTGGCCCCGGTCACGACCGTCAGGGGACTCAACGGCAGCACCAGCTCGCGCAGCGAGCGGTAGCCACGCACAGCCAGCGTCGAAAGCATGCCCGGCAGGTTAGCGGGTGCCTCCGACGTGGTGGGCGTGGTGAGAAAACTCGCGGTGCTCAGTGCCATCACAGCGGCGGCGGGCGACGATGACGGGCATGCTGTGTCGATATGCGATGAACCGGGAGGCGGGGTGAGAGGCGATACGCACCGGATGCGGGCCGTCATCAAGCGGGTTCGATCGCTGTACAGCGGAGTTCGGACCCGGACGGCGCTGGCCGCCGCGGCGGTGATGACGGTCTGCCTCGCGATCGCGGGCGGGCTGCTCCTGTTGGTGCTGTATCGGTCGCTGGAATCGACCGCCGAGACCGCGGCCGGTCTTCGTGCCGAACACATCGCCGCCCAGCTGCGGTCCGGTGACTTCGACGACCTGGAGTCGGCGTTGCTGGCCACTGATGGGCACATCGCCGTCGTGCAGGTCGTCGGGGCGTCGGGCGTGATCCGGGCCGCCTCCAACGGCGCCCCCCGATCGCCGCTGGCCGCGGTTACCCTCGCCGACGGTCAAGCGCGCTATGTGGGCCGCGTCGAATCCGCCACCGGTGAGGAATATTGGGTATCGGCGCGTGGTGCTGCCGCCGACGAAAGCCCGGTCACCGTGCTGGTGGGGGTGGACCGCGAACCGGTCGAGGAGATCGTGACCGTGGTGGGTGTGCTGTTGGCGGTGGGCGCGCCGATTCTGATCGTGCTGGTGGCGGCGGGAACGTTCCGGCTGGTGGGCGCCGCACTGCGGCCGGTGGAAGCGATCCGCACCCGGGTGGCGTCGATCTCGAGCGCTGATCTGACCGAGCGGGTGCCGGTGCCCCGAACCCACGACGAGATCGCCGAACTGGCAACGACAATGAACGCCATGCTGGCTCGCCTGGAGCACGGCAGAGCCGCCCAGCTGCGTCTGGTCAGCGACGTCTCGCACGAACTGCGCAGCCCGCTGGCCACGATCACCACCGCGCTGGAGTTGGCCAGTGCCCGGCCCGAGTTGATGGACCGGGCACTGATCGACGAATCGCTTCTTCCGGAATCACACCGGATGAGCCGCCTTCTCGAGGACCTGTTGCTGCTGGCCCGCTCCGATGAAGGGGCACTGGGATTGCGGGGCGAGGACGTCGACGTCGACGATCTGTTGGCGGCCGAGGCGAACCGACTCGGCGGCGGCTCGGTCAACGTCGCGACCGACATCCGGGCCTGCCGGGTCACCGGCGACCGTGCCGCCCTGGCCCGGGTGATTCGCAACCTGGTCGACAACGCGGCACGGTATGCGCGCAGCACGGTGACGCTGAGCTGCCGTCCGGCCCCGGACGGCGTGGTCATCACGATCGCCGACGACGGTCCGGGGATCCCGGCGGCCGACCGGGGTCGGATCTTCGAACGGTTCGTCCGGCTCGACGCGGCCCGCGCCCGGGCATCGGGCGGCACCGGACTCGGCCTGGCGATCGTCGCGGAGGTGGTGCGTGCCCACCGCGGAACCGTGGCCGTGGACGATGCTGCCGGCGGTGGTGCGGTATTCACCGTCGCACTGCCGCAGCAGGGTCCACCCGATCAAGAGTCGATGTCCGAGCGCAGGCGGTAGCCGGCGCCGCGCACCGTCTCGATGGTGGCGAGCCCGAATGGCGCGTCGATCTTGCGGCGCAGATACCCGACGTAGACCTCGACGACGTTCTCGTCGCCGGTGTAGTTCGTGTCCCACACCGAGCGCAAGATGTCGGCCTTGGTGACGACGTCATCCTGGTGTCGCATCAAGAACTGCAGCAGCCCGAATTCTCGCGGCGTCAACGTGATCACCGTGTCGCCGCGGGTCACCCGGCGACGAGCCGGATCCAGTGACAGGGTGCCCGCAGTGAGCACCGTCGGACGTGCCGGGGCGCCTCGGCGCAGCAGCGCGCGCAGCCGCGCCACCAGCACGACGAACGAGAACGGTTTGGTCAGGTAGTCGTCGGCACCGATATCGAAGGCATCGGCCATGTCGTACTCGCCGTCCTTGGCCGACAACATGAGTACCGGCGTCCACACCTGCTGCGCCCGCAGCTCGCGGACCACCTGGTAGCCGCTGAGGCCGGGCAACATGATGTCCAGCACGATCACGTCGTAGTCGCCGGTGGTCGCGGCGGCCAGGCCGTCTGCACCGTCGTGTTCGATGTCGACGACGAAGCCCTCGGCCGCCAGTCCACGACGCACGGTCTCAGCCAGCCGGGCTTCGTCTTCGACCAGCAATATCCGCACGACACCAGTACAGCAGAGCTCGGCCAGCTCGCCCGCCGCGTTCTCAGCGGTCCCACAGCGCCTGGCGGACAAGCTGGCGCCATGACCGGAATTACTACCAACCCAGACACCTTGATCGCCACGTTCGGTCTGTTGGGCGTGCTGGCGGTGGTGTTCGTCGAGACAGGTCTCTTAGTGGGCTTCTTCCTGCCCGGCGACTCGCTGTTGTTCACCGCGGGTGTGCTGGCCGCTCAAGTTCACCCGGCGGTTCCGATGTGGCTGCTGGTCTTGACGGTGCCGGCCGCCGCGATCGCCGGCGACCAGTGCGGCTATCTCCTCGGGGCCAAGGCAGGGCCGGCCGTACTGGAGACGCGGGGCGCGCGACGGCTCGGCCGCCACCAGGTGGAACGCGCCCAACGCTACTTCGCCAACCACGGCAAGGCCACCGTCTTCCTGGCGCGCTTTGTGGCAGTGGCGCGGACTCTGACGCCGGTGCTGGCCGGGGCGTCGGGAATGCGCCACCGCACCTTCACCGCCTACAGCATCGCCGGCTCCGTGGCCTGGGGTGCGGGCGTTCCTTTGCTGGGGTATCTGCTGGGCGGCATCGGGTTCGTCCGCGCTCACCTTGACCTGGTTCTGTTGGCGGTCATCGCAGTCTCGCTGGTCCCGGTGCTGCTGGGTGTCGTGGGCGGCCGTCTGCGGCGGCACAACACGCGTCCGGCTCCGCTCAACGCCGCGAATCCGCCGGAGTCGGTACCTGCCGGGATGCGCTGAGCCGCGGGCCGGAAAGCTTTGCTGGCCGGCGGTCGGCGGCCGCTGGCCCCACTCACTTGTCGGTGTCGAGTGGTAGACCTGCGGTTATGAACAACCAGACGTATAAATGTGAGCTGCGACACGCCGACGCGGATGGTGTCGCAAGCTTACGACCAGCGAATTTCAACAATGTCGTTCAGAACATCTAGTATTAACCCCGAGGGATGACCACTAGGTGTAGTGTTCGGGGGACCGACAGGCCCGGGATCTTCCAGTTATCCGGGCCGCGGCAACCGGCACCTATCAGGTGCTCTGCCACGGCTGCGGAGCTGGAGAACGGAAAGTCCTGGCGGCCCGCTGAAACGTAGTGCCCGATCCGTCATCCGTTCGTTGTCGACGATTCGCTGAGGAGCCTGCCGCCATGAGCATCACTGTCTACACCAAGCCCGCGTGCGTGCAGTGCAACGCCACCTACAAGGCGTTGGACAAGGAAGGCATCGCTTACGAGAAGGTCGACATCTCGCTGGACCCCGAGGCTCGTGACTACGTCATGGCGCTGGGCTACCTGCAGGCCCCGGTCGTGGTCGCCGGCGACGAGCACTGGTCGGGGTTCCGGCCGGACCGCATCAAGGCGCTGTCGCAGACCGCGCTGAGCGCGTAGAGGCCGGTCGTCGGGTCGGGTACGGGTGGAGTCTGACTGAGAGCTGAAGGGGGTCGCCATGTCTGCGGATTCGGAATGCAGCCTGGTGTATTTCTCTTCGGTGTCGGAGAACACCCACCGCTTCGTCCAGAAGCTGGGCGTGCCGGCCATCCGGATCCCGCTGCACGGACGCATCGAGGTCGATCACCCCTATGTATTGGTCCTGCCGACCTACGGCGGCGGCCGCCAGCAGCCCGATGTGGACGACGGCGGCTACGTGCCGAAGCAGGTCATCGCTTTTTTGAACAACGAACACAACCGGGGACTGCTGCGCGGCGTGATCGCGGCCGGCAACACCAACTTCGGTGCGGAGTTCTGCTACGCGGGCAACGTGGTGTCCCGCAAGTGCGGAGTGCCGTACCTGTATCGATTCGAATTGATGGGAACCGACGAGGACGTACAAGCCGTCCGCGCGGGCTTGGCTGATTTCTGGAAGGACGAGGCATGCCACCAACCGCTGCAACTGCAGAGCAGGTAACCGCAACCACCCGCAGCGCTCCGGTGGGCGAGCTGGACTTCCACGCGCTCAACGCGATGCTCAATCTGTACGACGCCGACGGCAAGATCCAGTTCGACATGGATGTGCTGGCGGCCCGTCAGTACTTCTTGGAGCACGTCAACCAGAACACGGTGTTCTTCCATAATCAGGACGAGAAGCTCGACTACCTGATCCAGAAGGAGTACTACGAGCGCGAGGTGCTCGACCAGTACTCGCGCAACTTCGTCAAGTCGCTGCTGGATCGGGCCTACGCCAAGAAGTTTCGGTTCCCGACCTTCCTGGGGGCGTTCAAGTACTACACCTCCTACACCCTGAAAACCTTCGACGGCAAGCGCTACCTGGAGCGGTTCGAGGACCGGGTGTGCATGGTGGCGCTGACCCTGGCCGCCGGTGACACCAAGCTGGCCGAGCAACTCGTCGAGGAGATCATCGACGGCCGCTTCCAGCCCGCCACCCCGACGTTTTTGAACTCCGGCAAGAAGCAGCGCGGCGAAGCGGTCAGCTGCTTTTTGCTGCGCATCGAAGACAACATGGAGTCGATCGGCCGATCGATCAACTCCGCCCTGCAGCTGTCCAAGCGTGGCGGGGGAGTGGCGTTGCTGCTCAGCAACATTCGCGAACATGGCGCCCCGATCAAGAACATCGAGAACCAGTCTTCCGGTGTCATTCCGATCATGAAGCTGCTGGAGGACTCGTTCTCCTACGCCAACCAGCTCGGCGCCCGTCAGGGTGCCGGTGCGGTGTACCTGCACGCCCACCACCCCGACATCTACCGTTTCCTGGACACCAAGCGGGAGAACGCCGACGAGAAGATCCGGATCAAGACGCTGAGCTTGGGCGTGGTGATCCCCGACATCACCTTCGAGCTGGCGAAGAAGAACGAGGACATGTACCTGTTCTCGCCCTACGACGTCGAGAAGTTCTACGGGGTGCCATTCGCCGACATCTCCGTCAGCGAGAAGTACTACGAGATGGTGGACAACGCGGCCATCCGCAAGACCAAGATC
Source organism: Mycolicibacter virginiensis (assembly GCF_022374935.2). Classification (NCBI taxonomy): domain Bacteria; kingdom Bacillati; phylum Actinomycetota; class Actinomycetes; order Mycobacteriales; family Mycobacteriaceae; genus Mycobacterium; species Mycobacterium virginiense. The sequence goes on along the minus strand of NZ_CP092430.2, from coordinate 3,318,448 downwards.
AAGGCGCGCGAGTTCTTCCAGACATTGGCCGAGCTGCAGTTCGAATCCGGCTACCCCTACGTCATGTTCGAGGACACGGTGAACCGGGCCAACCCGATCGCCGGCAAGATCACCCACTCGAACCTGTGCTCGGAGATCCTGCAGGTCTCCACCCCCTCGGAGTTCAACGACGACCTGTCCTACTCCAAGGTGGGCAAGGACATCTCCTGCAACCTCGGCTCGCTCAACATCGCCAAGGCGATGGATTCGCCCGACTTCGGCCAGACCATCGAGGTCGCGATCCGGGCGTTGACCGCGGTGTCGGATCAGACCCACATCTGGTCGGTGCCGTCGATCGAGCAGGGCAACAACCAATCGCATGCCATCGGGCTGGGCCAGATGAACCTGCACGGCTATCTGGCCCGGGAGCGGATCTTCTACGGTTCCGAAGAGGGCATCGACTTCACCAACATCTACTTCTACACGGTGCTGTATCACGCGCTGCGTGCGTCGAATCGCCTTGCCCTGGAACGGGGTACGTCATTCGTCGGCTTTGAGGATTCCAAGTACGCCTCCGGAGAGTTCTTCGACAAGTACACCGAGCAGGTGTGGGAGCCCAAGACGGAGCGGGTCCGGCAGCTGTTCGCCGATGCGGGCATCCGGATTCCGGGTCAGGACGACTGGCGCCGGCTCAAGGAATCAGTGCAGACCCACGGGATCTACAACCAGAACCTGCAGGCCGTTCCGCCGACCGGATCGATCTCCTACATCAATCACTCGACGTCGTCGATCCACCCGATCGTGGCGCGGGTCGAGATCCGCAAGGAAGGCAAGATCGGTCGGGTCTACTACCCGGCTCCCTACATGACCAACGACAACCTGGAGTACTACCAGGACGCGTACGAGATCGGTTACGAGAAGATCATCGACACCTACGCTGCGGCCACCCAGCACGTGGACCAGGGGTTGAGCCTGACGTTGTTCTTCAAGGACACCGCGACCACGCGCGACGTCAACCGGGCTCAGATCTACGCCTGGCGCAAGGGAATCAAGACGCTGTACTACATCCGCCTGCGGCAGATGGCGCTGGATGGCACGCAGGTGGAAAATTGCGTCAGCTGCATGCTGTGACGGCTGGTCGCTGAAGGCCGGGTCCGGTGCCCGTCGGATCGCCGGGCGGAGGCCTGATCTACGGGGTCAGGCTGCGATCGGATTCGCGGTACCGCTATGTCGGCCTCACGACCAAAAGTGCGCAAGTACGGCTTTGTCAGCATGTGAAGCAAGCCGTTGCCGGGAGGAAGACCCCGTTCTACGACTGGTTGCGTGAGCAGGATCGCGACAGTGTGATCGTGGATCAGCTGGATTGGGCGGATGACCTCGGCGAGCTCGGTGAGGCCGAGATCGCGTGGATAGCCCTCCTTCGGCAGGAGGGGCATCCTTTGCTGAATATTGCGGCTGGTGGACTTGGGCCGACGGGAGTGCAATGGACCGCGGCGATGCGGGAGGCAGCGAGGCTCCGATCGACCGGTCGTAAGGTTCCTAGCCGCTTCGGCGAGGAGAATCCGTTCTATCAACGGGAGCACTCCGCGGAGCAACGGGCGAAATGGTCAGCCGCACGCAAGGGCACAAACATCGGCCCTGACAATCCGAACTACCGGAAGTTTGGTGCTGACCACCCCAGCTTCGGCCACGTAATGTCGGCGGAGGCGAAGGCCAAGCTCTCCGAGATGAGGAAAGGCGCCGGAAACCCAAATTTTGGGAGAACCGCGAGCAAAGAGACCCGCGCCAAGATGTCAGCGGCGAGGAAGGGTCGCCCAATGCCGTCGAGTCGACGCAGCGCTCATACGCGCTATCACACGAACAAGGGCGTCATTAGGGACACGTGCCCGTACTGCCTTGATGAGCAGGCGCAGCTGCCACCGCCATCTGATTAGTTACATTCGAAGGGGCAAGTGACTGGCTCGTATCCCCACGACGGGCGCGCAGGAGTTGAAGCTTTTAGTGGATCGCCGCAAAGTTATTGTGGCGCAGTGGACGGCGGTGACTAGCCGGCTGTTGTGGCGGGTACATGAATTACCACGTCGGCCCCGTGTTCCTCAACGACATCTGCGCCGCGTTGTCATCAACCGCCTGCACACTGATCGCCAAACTCGACAAACGCCTAGCCAACCAGCAGGGGCTTGGCGCAGGAGAAACAGTGACCCGGATCAGGCCGTTTCTGATGTTCCAGGGCGGGACTGCCGCCGCCGCGATCGAGATGTACCTGGCTGCGTTCCCGGGTGCTTCGGTGGTGTCGTCGACCCCGCGCCCGGAACCGGCTACCGGCATCGTGTTGGCCGAGCTCGACCTGGCCGGGCTGCGAGTGCTGGTCGGCGACAGTGCGGTTAAGCACGGCTTCGGCTTCACCCCGTCGAGCTCGCTGTTCGTCGACGTCGCCGATCGCGCGGAGCTGGAACGGCTGGTGGCCGAACTGGGCAAGTGATCAGCCGACGGCGCGCCACGCCATATCCGGGTCAGGGCGCGCAGGCCGGTCGCTGACCGGGCTGATTCACCAATTCCCCAAACCATGTCAGCTCAGGAGACGAGGCCGAAGGAGACGATCGCTTTCACGAGCCGGAACACTCAGCCGAAAAACGTCGGGTCTGGCGGCCACGCTCATCGCCACCCGTTTATGCTGAATGTGAAAGTCCTGAACGAACCAGTTTCGGCATTCACTTCTGTGGGGTGGGCCGAGGAAAGGCGTCACATGACCCCAATTAAAGCCAGGTACTCGCGGTTCATGCTCGCAGCAATCCTTCTCTTGGCCCTCCCGTCGCTGGCCGTTGGTACCGCACACGCCGACGCCAACAGCTACCTCCGTGAGGTGCACAACACGGTGCGGGTCCGGTTAAGGGATAACCAGGCGCTGCAATTGGGTTATGAAGCGTGCCACGTCCTGCGCAAGGGGACGGACGGAAAGACGACCCCGCAGTCACGCGGTGAGGCTGCTCAAGTCGTCAGCAGGGCAGCACGCAAGTTGGGCGTGAACCGCCACGACGGCTTGGATCGCGGAAGCGTCAGCCGTCTGGTTGATGCCGCCGAACACTACCTGTGTTGATCGGCCATCCGAAGTATCTAGGCTGGGCGCCGTGACCCGGATCAGGCCGTTTCTGATGTTCCAGGGCGGGACTGCCGCCGCTGCGATCGAGATGTACCTGGCTGCGTTCCCGGGTGCTTCGGTGGTGTCGTCGACCCCGCACCCCGAGCCGGCTACCGGCATCATGTTGGCCGAGCTCGACCTGGCCGGGCTGCGAGTGCTGGTCAGCGACAGTGCGGTTAAGCACGGCTTCGACTTCACCCCGTCGAGCTCGCTGTTCGTCGACGTCGCCGATCGCGCGGAGCTCGAACGGCTGGTCGCCGAGCTGGGGGAGGGCGGCGCCACCTTGATGCCGCTCGGTGACTACGGCTTCTCCACCGCGTTCGCCTGGGTCAACGACCGATTCGGGGTGTCCTGGCAGCTCAACCTGCCCTGAGCGATGGTCAGGCCGGCCGCGGGACCGAAGCCGCTCTGCCCTGCCCGAGCCATGCCGGGATGGCTCGACGCACATCGGCGGGCCCCGACAAGGTGACACTGCCGTCGTGCATGGCGTGTGACCAGCCGACGTCGCCACGCCAGATCCGGGTCAGAACCCGCAGGCTGGTCTCAACAGTCCCGGTCACCTCGTAACCGGGGTCGAAGTCGCACACCTCGGCTTCACCGTTGGCGACCACCAGCCACCACCGAGAGGCCTTAGCCGCCACTCCGTCGAGAATGAACTCCAACGTGGTGCGCGACCGCGGCCAGTCACCGACCGGAATGGTGCGGCGGATATCCCAGAACAACAGGTGGGGGTCGAGGTCGGCGTCGCCGAGATCGCTGATCCAGCGCACCCCCCACGCGGTGAGCGCATCCACCGCACCGGCCAGATCCTGCCCACATCGGGTAAGGGAATACGTTGCACGACCGTCGATTTCGGTGCGTTCAATGACGCCGGCGCGGGCAAGTGACTTGAGTCGCTTGGACAGCAGCGCCGGCGACATCTTGGGCACACCGCGGCGCAGATCGTTGAAGTGGGTGCTGCCGAGCAGCAGTTCCCGAACCACCAGCAATGTCCAACGTTCGTCGAGCAACTCCATGGCCTTGGCCATGGGACAGAACTGGTCGTATCCCGCCATCTGCGTGCCTTTCGTGGATCGCCCGAATTATGGTCTCGCAGCCGGCCTGGCCAGTACAGATCTGGAACTGGATGCCTGCGCCGGCCGCACCGACGATGGGCTCACCGGGGTGCGAGAGGGAGCAGAACCGATGAACGCTGTAGTGAACGACATTGAGGCCAAGCACCGTGCGCTGTGGGCGCTAGGCGACTACGCGGCGATCGCCACCGATGTGGTGACACCGTTGGGGCCGGTACTCGTGACGGCCTGCGGGATCGGGCCGCAGGACCGGGTGCTGGATGTGGCTGCGGGAACCGGCAATGCGGCCATCCCTGCCGCGGCCACCGGGGCCCACGTCGTGGCCAGCGACCTGTGCCCGCAATTGCTGCATCGCGGCCGCGCGCAGAGCGCACAGCGGGGTCTTGTGTTGGACTGGCGCGAGGCCAATGCCGAGGCGTTGCCGTTCGACGACGATGAATTCGACGTGGTGATGTCCTGTATCGGCATGATGTTCGCACCGCACCATCAGTCGGCTGCAGACGAACTGATCCGCGTCTGCCGCCCCGGTGGCCGCATCGGTGTGATCAGTTGGACGCCAGAGGGTTTCATCGGCCAGCTGTTCGCCACTATGAAGCCGTACGTGCCTGCGCCGCCGGCAGGGGTGTCTGCGCCGCCGTTATGGGGCAGCGAGCCCTATGTGCATGCCCTGCTGGGCGAGCAGGTCACCGACGTTACGACCGAGCGCCGCGGGTTGACGGTCTCCGCCTTCGCCGACGGCGCCGCGTTTCGCGAATACTTCAAGGCGAACTACGGGCCGACCATCGCGGCCTACCGGGGGATCGCCGAGGCCCCCGATCGCGTGGCCGCACTGGACGCCGACATCGCGGCGTTGGCCGATCGCGCTCTGCGGGGCGGCTCGATGGAGTGGGAGTACCTGCTGCTGACCGCGCGTAAGGGCTGAGCGACTGGACGATCCGCTCGGTGGCCAGCGCGTTCTCGCGCAAGTCAGCCACCAGTGGACTACCAGTGGGCTCTGCCATCGTTCGGGACGAGGACGCCCGAGCGGGCATCCCTTGCGCAGAGGAGTCTTTGTGACTGTGTTGTTGCCCGGCCAGGCCGCTGCCCCGGAAGGGCCGGCCGACTTGCGGATGATGTACGTGATGCACCACGGATTCCGGCGCGACCTCACGCACTTCTGCATCGCCGTGCGCCGCACCCCGGTTTCTGACGGGCGCACCTGGCGAGCCCTGTTGGCGCGGTGGGATCTGCTGTCCACCGTGTTGCATGATCACCACCGCAAGGAGGACACGGTGCTCTGGCCGCTGTTGCGTGAACGCGCCGAGGCCGACGGCGACACCCACGCACTCGCCGTCCTGGACGCCATGGATGCCGAGCACGACCAGATTGACCCGCTGCTGCTCCGGGTCCGAGCCGGCCTCGAGGCGATGACGATCGGCGCCGGCACGCCCGATCGGGAGACACTGACCGCCGGCGTCGACGACGCCTACGCCTGCCTCACCGGCCACCTGTCGCACGAGGAGCGCGATGCGAATGTGGTGCTGCAGGCGCGGATTGGGGGCGAGGAATGGGATCACCTCGAGCGGACGAAATTACGGGGCGGAATGAGCCCCCGCGAACTCACGCAGATGCTGCCCTGGGCCTTCAAAGACCTCCCGGATCCGATGGCCTCCGAACTGCTCGCCGAGGCTCCGTTTCCGCTCCGTGCGATGCTGCGGATGGGGCGGCGTCGTTTCCAGCGTCTGGACGTCGCCGCGTTCGTGGCGGTGCCGGCGGGCACGACAGTGGGCACGAGCTTGGTGCGCTGAGCCAACCCGTCAAAAGCCGTGCCGATCCCGTATTTCGGCGATCCGCGCCTCGATGCGCGGCAACCCCCAGCGGCCAGCCTGGTCGGCCGCTGCGTCGGCATACGCGGCGGCCGCCGGGGCATCCCCGGTGACCGCTGCACCGTAGGCCAAGAACATGTCCACCGGGCCGATCGCCGCGGCGGTGCCCGCGCTTGCCATCCGCCCCGAATAGTCCCGCAGGTAGCGGAAGGCGTCCCCGGCCAGATCGCGGCGATCGAGTTCCAGCGCGATCTCGCAACTCATTGCGGCAAGCACGGATCCGAGGTAGGTGTGGCGTTCGACGGGCAGCGGATGCGTCTCAACAAAGGTCGCCGCGCGCTCCCGTTCACCGGCGCGCAGCAGCATCAGCGCCACCGTCGACGCGGCCGGGATGCGGCTATCCCGGAGGAACCCGTCCAATGTCGGCAACAACTCCGCTGAGCGGTCCGCGTGTAGGCACGCCAGCGCGGCCACGACCTGGGCGGCCTCGACAACGTTGGGGGTCCGCACTTCCACCGCCAGCTCGTGCAGCCGCTGCACCGACGCGAACGCGGCCGCGTCGTCGCCGGCCATCGCGTGCCAGGGTCCGGAAACGGTGTGCAGTACCACCTCGGCGGTACCGAGCCCGGCCGAACGCAGCCGGCTGGTGAGTGCCCGAATCCCGGACCACACCGCATCCGCATCGCCGAACTCGTTGGCCAAGCCGGTGGCCAGCGTCGCGACCATCATCTCCAGCCGCGGATCACCCAACAGGTCGGAATCCGCGCGGGCGAGGCGCAGGTATTCGGCACGGTCTTCCGCCGTGTCCGGCCGGAAGCGGGCCACGTATGCGCCCAGCTGTACCGACACCCGGACCCGCGGATCGTCAATCGGGCGCGCCACGGCGAGCGCCTCGGTGACCAGGGCGTCGATCCGGCCGGTGTCCCCGGAGTAGAACAGTTCCATGGCCAGCGTCAGCAACGCCCGGCTACGCACGGACGCCCGGTGCGGCGGCAGCTGCGGCAGCACCTCGGTGAGCGCGTCGACCACCGGCGCGTGCACCTCGCCGTACGGTCTGACCTGCCACAAGGCGCCGTCGAGGTTGGCGGACAGGGTGCGCGCCGCCAGCTCCGCGGTGGCGCTCCGGTCGGCCGGATCGCTGAGCCGGCCGACCAGCAGCGTCGCGGCGTCCACGCAGTCCGAGACACCCTGCCAGTCACCGGACCAGCGGTGCGCGTCGGTGGCCAGCATGAGCAGTTCGTAGCGCTCCCGGGCGGACGCCGTGCGGTCGGTCCGTTGCAGGTCCAGCGCTAGGACCAGATGCGCCGCCTCTTCGTCGTAGTGGGAGCCGGCCCGCGCGTACTGCGCGACCTCGACCAGCGCCCGCCAGCCGGTACCAGGGTCCGCGGGGGCGGCGCTGCGCAGATGGTGCTGCACCGACGCGCGCACGTCGGCTCGGCTCAGATCGCCCTGCGCGGCGACTCCCGCGGCGCGTCGGTGCAGGTCGGTGCGCACATCCTTGGCCAACGCTCGGTAGATCACTTCATGCACGATCACGTGGCCGAACCGGAACCCGGCACCTGTGTCGGCCACGATCCCGGCCCGACGCGCGGGTTCCACGAGCTCCATCGTGCCCCCGGGGTCCGTGTTCGTGATTCCGGCGAGATCCTCGGTCCGAAACGTCGTTCCGAGCACACTGGCCGCGTGTAACGCCTTGACGGTCGCGGCGGGGAGGGCCCCTACTCGCTCCAGCACCACGTCCGCGAGGGTGCCGCTGGGCGCGCCCGCGCTCTGCAGCAGTTCCACCAGGTACAGCGTGTTCCCACCGGTCCGGTTCCACAGCGCGCACGCACGGTCATCACCGATGGCGGATCCGGCCACCGCTTCGGCGAGCGGCTCCACCGCGTCGATCGGAAGCGGGCCCAACTCGATCCGGCTACCCGGCTCGCGGGCGGTGGCGCGCAGGAACCGCTGCAATTCGGAGCCTTCTGCAGGGTCCGGCCTGGCGGTCGTGACCAGCAGGAATCGTTGATCGGTGAGCCGCTCGACCAGCGCCGTCAGCGTCCGGACCACCACCGGCCCGGCCCAGTGCAAATCCTCGATGACCAGCGCCGTCGGCACCGTCGACGCGGATTCCGCGGCCAGTCGCACGGTCAGATCCCGCAGCGCGAACTCGGAACCGGCGGTCAGCTCCTCGTAGAGGATCGTCGTTGGGCGGCCCGAAATCTCGGCCAGCGCCTCCGCCAGCGGCCACAGTTCCGGTTGGTCGCTGTCCCGGCAGCGCCCCACCCCGATTCGGAAGCCCAGCGCGGCCGCGTCCTCCGCGAACGCGACCAGCAGCCGGGTCTTCCCGGCGCCGGGTTCGCCCACCACGACAGTGACGCCGGACGCGCCCGCCGCGGCCGCCTCCGCCTCGGCTCGGAGCCGGCGCCGTTCCGGGGCGCGTCCCACCAGCGGCCAGCGCGGTCGCGCGAAGGGGGCCGGGCGTGGCGTCTGCTCCGTGCTCGGCGGTGCGGTGCTGGACGCCGGCCGGCGAATCGTCGAGGCGGACGACGGCGCCGGCCAGCCGAGCGACGGATCGCGGCGCAGGATCGCGCTCTGTAGGGTGCGGACCGTTTCGCTGGGATCGAGCCCCAGCTCATCGGCCAGTTCGGCCCGCAGGGTCTGTAGCGCGGCAAGCGATTCGGGCAGCCGCCCGCAGCGGAAAAGGGCGACAGCCCACAGCGACCACCAACGTTCGTGCAGCGGATTCTCGACGCACAGGGTGGCGAGCTCACCCACTACCTCGTCGTGTTCGCCGACCGCGAGGCTGGCGACGATCCGCATTTCCCGGGCAGCGGCCCGTAGGTCGGCGAGCCGCACTCGCTCTGCGACCGCGTTCGGGTCGTCGCCGAGTTCCAGATAGGGCTCGCCGTGCCAGGAAGACAGCCGTTCGTCGAGGGCCGTCGCAACGCGCGCGATCGGGCCCGCGGCGGCTCCCACCGCGGACGGACGATCGAAGTCGACGAGTTCGGTCAATGTGGCGCGTGCCGCGGTCACCACCTGTTGCAGGGCGACGTCGTCACGTTCGATGGCCGGGATGCGCAGCGCGTAGCCGGCATGCTCCCGAACCAATACCGTCGCCGGCTGGCGAGGACCGCGCCCAGGTTCCAGGGTGCGGCGCAACTTGCCGATGTAGCTGTGCAGGGTGGCCGTCGCTGAGTCGGGCGGTATCTCGCCCCATACCCGTTGAGCGAGTGTCTCGACCGAGACTCGCTCGCCCTGCGCCAAGGCGAGCGCTGCGATCACGGCGCGCTGCCGGGGCGTCCCCAGGTCAATCGCCGCGCCGTCCCGCAGGATGCGGATCGGCCCGAGGACAGCCAAATTCACGCTTGAATCAGCCCTCGCGCGCTTGGTCGGCGCGCAACGCCTTGATGCGCCGCTGCTCGCGCAGGACTTCCTGGTAGCTCTCGCGTTCGGCGGCCAGCCACTCCGGCTTCTCCTCGAGCAGCGCGACGATCTGCTCGGTGGTCAACGCGTTCTCCATGCCGCTACGGGTCAGACCGGAGATGGAAATGCCCAGCTTGGCTGCCACCAGGTTCTTCGGGTGCGGCCCGTTCTTGCGCAGGTCCTTGAGCCACTGCGGCGGTTCGGCCTGGAGGGCGGCGAGCTCGGTGCGGGTGATCGAGTTCTCCTGGAACTCCGCGGGTGTGGCGGGCAGGTACACGTCCAGCTTCTTGGCCGCCGTGGCGGGTTTCATGGACTGCGCGTTCGGCCTGCTCATGGCGCCAGCCTATCGGTAGCCTGATGCGGTGAACCCGCCTTCCCTCACCCTCGGGTACGTCCCCGGCGGGACGCCCGCGAAGTGGGCACGAGTCTGGGGACAGCGGCATCCAGACGTTCCGCTGCTGCTGCACACCCTTGAAGCCGCCGACGCGGTGGCCGCGGTGCGGGCAGGCACTGTCGATGTGGCGCTATTGCGGCCGCTGTCTGACACCGCAGGGCTGGCTGTCATTCCGCTCTACGAGGAGACGACGGTGGCCGTGGTGCCGAAGGACCACGTGTTCAATGCCGTCGATGAGATCACCTCGGCGGATCTCGCCGACGAACCGCTGCTGCTTCCACTCGACGATGTCGTCGCCTGGGCGGACGTGCCCGGCAAGCCGATTGACCATCGCCCTGAAACCACCCAGGACGCAATAGAACTCGTCGCGGCTGGGCTCGGTGCGCTGATCGTTCCGCAGTCGTTGGCGCGGCTGTATCACCGCAAGGACCTGGCCTACCGTCCGATCAGCGATGCGCCCACCTGCCCGGTGTCACTCGCCTTCGGCGAAGGGCAGCAGGCGGCGCTGGTTGAAGAGTTCGTCGGCATTGTGCGCGGCCGCAAACCCGGTTCGTCGCGGGGACAGTCCAAGCCCGCACCGAAACGCAGCGCGCGGGAGAAGACCCTTGCCAAGCAGGCCGCCCGCGCGGCTGCGGGCAAGACCGCACGCAAGCCGAGCCGGGCCCAGCGCGGTCGACGCTGAGGTAGCCAGTAGAGTTTAGAAGTCCCAGTCGTCGTCTGTCGTGGGCTGCTGCGCGCCGATCACGTATGAGCTTCCCGAACCGGAGAAGAAGTCGTGGTTCTCGCCAGCCCCGGGGTCGAGGGCGGACATGATCTCGGGCGGCACCCGACAGTCTTCAGCTGCGAACAACGGGTCGAGGCCGAGGTTGGCCAGCGCCTTATTGGCGTTGTAGCGCATGTAGGGCAGGACCGGTTCGGTCATACCGAGTGGATCGTATAAGTCTCGCGCATAGTCGATCTCGTTGTCGTAGAGCTCGGTGAGCATCGAGTACGCGAAGTCTGCCAGCTCGGTGCGGCGCTGCCCGGTGGCCGCGTGCATGCCCTGCTGGAACTTGTAGCCGACGTAGAAGCCGTGCACCGCCTCGTCGCGGATAATCAGCCGGATGATGTCCGCGGTGTTGGTCAGGATCGACCGCGATGCCCAGTGCAGTGGTAGGTAGAAGCCGCTGTAGAACATGAACGACTCCAGCATCACCGAGCTGATCTTCTTCTTCAGCGGGTCGTCGCCCCGGTAGTAGTCGTGCACGATGTGGGCCTTGCGCTGCAGGAAGCTGTTTTCGCGCGACCACGCGAATGCTGCGGTGATCTCGGGTGTCGAGCACAGGGTGGAAAAGATGGAGCTATAGCTCTTGGCGTGGACCGACTCCATGAACGCCATGTTGGTGTACACCGCCTCCTCGTGCGGTGTGGCGGAGTCGGCGAGCATCTCGATGCATCCGACGGTGCCCTGCATGGTGTCGAGCAGGGTCAATCCGGTGAACACCCGGATCGTCAGGGTCTGCTGTTCGGGGGTAAGGGTGTGCCAGCTGGGCAGGTCGTTGGAGAGCGGGACCTTCTCGGGGAGCCAGAAATTCGCGGTGAGCCGGTTCCACACGTCCAGGTCCCGCTGGTCGGCGATGTCGTTCCAGTTGATCGCCTCGATCGGATCGGCGGCCACGATCTAGCCTACGTCGACGGTGAACGGTGTCGCGGCGCCTCCGGCGCGGGCGGCGTCGAACCGCTCGGTGACATCGGCCCAATCGATCAGCGACCACAGGCGGTCGATGTAGTCGGTCTTGACGTTGCGGTACTGGAGATAGAACGCGTGCTCCCAGGCGTCGAACACCAGCAGCGGGGTGCTGGTCGGGACCACGGTGATGTGGTGGTCGTGGATCTGGTTGACCACCAGCCGTGCCCCGAGCGGATCCCAGGCCAGCGCCCCCCAACCCGATCCCTGCACGCTGGCGGTGGCCGCGGTCAACTCCGCCTGGAAGGCATCGAAGTCCCCGAAGGACTCATCGATCGCCGCGGCGAGCTCTCCGCCGGGCCGGTCGCCGCCGTTGGGGGACAGGTTGTTCCAGAACAGCGAATGCAGGCTGTGGCCGGCCACGTGGAAGGCCAGAGTGCGTTCGAGTCCGGGCAATTGGGAGAAGTCACGGGCCTGGCGCATCTCGCCGAGTCGTTCTAGCGTTGCGTTCGCGCCCTTGACGTAGGCGGCGTGATGCGCGCCGTGGTGCAGCGCCATGATTTCGCCGCTGATCGCGGGCTCCAGATCGCCGTAGTCGTAGGTCAGATCAGGCAGTTGGTACACCGGCATCGCGTGGTTCTCCTCGGACAGGTAGGGCGGTTGCGCTCCCACACCGTAACGTGAATTCGGCCACCCAAACAAATAAGTTCGGACTGCCGCATTCTTATGGCGCGTCGGCGACGATGTGCGTCGACGCTGAGCTCAGCGGCACGGCGAGCGGAGGGCGAGCAGCAGTCGGATGAGGTCGGCTTGCCGATGAGTTCCGGTCTTGTCGAAGACGTGCTGCAGGTGTGTTTTGACGGTGGACTGTGAAAGGGACATGCGTTCGGCGATCTCTTTGACACCACCGCCGTTCATGACCATGACGGCAATCTCGGTTTCGCCAGGGGTCAGGCCATAGTGGCGGCGCAAAAATGTTGGTGCGGTGTCGGATTCGTGCTCTGGATCGGCGACGACGACGACGGCATGCCGGCCGGAGCCGGTGGCGCCGGATGGATCGGTGGGCAGAACCTCTATGACGTACGGGCGTCGACCCGAGGGACGGGCGCACAGCAGAGAGTTCCCCGACGGGTGGCTGCCCACAGGTGCCACGGCGGCGTGAATGCTGCCCTGCAGTGCGGTGTCGGTGCCGGCGGCTGCCGCTTCGAGTCGCCCGGCGTGGACCATGAGTCCGTCGGCCGACCGCAACAAGTCCTCGGCGGCGGAGTTGGTGTAGACGATGCGGGACGCAGCGGTGACCACGATGACGGCGTGACCCAGCGCCTGGGTGACCGCGCCGAGCTCGTCGGCTCGTCGGCGCAGGTGTTCCAGGTGTGCCTGGCTGCGCAGAGCCTGCTGCAGATGGGGCACCAGGGCGCTGACCAAGGGGACGAACGGCTCCGGAGGACGTGGCCCAGCGGTGAGGAACGCCATGGGGGCCGGGCCGTCGGTGAGTCGCACGAATAAGCCGTCGGTCATATCCAGGGGCCGCAGCCAGTCGATGTGGAACTCCGACTGGGCCTGCAACGCCACCAACGCCCGCCCGCTTTGGAATGAACCTACGGGGCTGTGTTCGACGGCCTCGAGCACGTAGTCGAGCCGGCGGTAATGCCGCTGGTAATCGGCGCACGCATCCGGGGCCAGACTCGCGGCCTGAATCGACCGCCCCGTTTCGTCCACCCGTATCAGCGCGCAGTGAGTATCGAGTGTGCGCTGAAGGTCGCTTAGCGTCTCGTTCCAGTTCTCGGGAGCCAGCACCGAGCTGTAGACGGCCGCGACCAGTCGCGAAAAGTCATCAAGGGTCGCCATCGCCGACATCGCAGGTCTCCGGTCTGGGGATCGTCTCCCACCTGTGGAAATTCTGCACCCGACTCGCGGAATGGTGAAACGATTTCGGGTGAAAATTTCAACCGTTTGGATGAGGCGAGGGTGGATCGAGCCTGGTTGGCTACCGCCATGACCGTGCAGGATGTCGGCACCGATGTGCACGCGCTGCCCTTAGCGCCGAAGAACCCGTTGCCCTATTGGCAGCAGGTGCGGCAGTTCCGGGAGCTGCGTACCGGAATCGAAGTACTGCGCGATGCCGGCGGCCCGGTGACCCGGCTGGAACTGGCGCCACGTTGGCTCGCGCCCCCGATCGTGGTGGTGACCTCGCCGCAAGGTGCGCACGACGTGCTCAGCAGCGGCGACGTCGATCGCACCCTGGCCCACGACGAGATACGCCACCTGATGGGCCCCAACCTCTTCGATCTGCCCAACGATGCGTGGTTGCCGCGGCGGCGGACGTTGCAGCCGCTGTTCACCAAGCAGCATGTCCGTGGATTCGCCGGGCATATGGGACAGGCCGCCGAGACCACCGCTGCCGGCTGGAAAGACGGCACGACGGTGGATTTGGACGCCGAGTGCCGCCGATTGACGCTGCGAGCGTTGGGGCGCTCGGTGCTCGGCGCCGACCTGGACGAGCAGGCCGCCGCGCTGGGTGCGCCGATGCGCGTCGCGCAGGAGTACGTCACGCAGCGGACGTTTGCTCCGGCACGCGCGCCGCACTGGCTGCCGACCCCGGCGCGACACCGTGCCCGGGCGGCGAGCGCCACGTTGCATCGGCTCGCTAACGACATCCTGCAGGCCTGCCGTGCCGACCCTGACCGTGACGCACCGCTGGTGCGCGGACTGATCGCTGCCACCGACCCGGACACGGGCCGCGGACTGACCGATCAGGAGATCTGCGACGAGCTGATCGTGTTCATGCTGGCCGGTCACGACACCACTGCGACAACATTGGCATACGCGTTGTGGGCGTTGGGAAATCATCCCGACATGCAGCGCCGAGTCGCCGCCGAGGTCGCCGAACTCGATGCGAACCTCAGCCCTGACGATGTGGCCAGACTGCCGTACACCATCCAGGTCTTGCATGAAGCACTGCGGTTATGCCCGCCCGGTGCGCTCAACGGCCGGACCGCAGTGCGCGATATCGCGGTCGACGGCTTCCGTGTGCAGGCCGGCTCCATGGTCGGGATCGGCATCTACGCGTTGCACCGCGATCCGACACTGTGGGAACACCCACTGGAGTTCGACCCGGACCGGTTCAGTCCGGAGAACTCTGCTGGTCGTAATCGATGGCAGTATCTGCCATTCGGTGGCGGACCACGCAAGTGCGTCGGCGATCACTTCGCGATGTTGGAAGCCACCCTGGCACTGGCCACCTGCTTGCGGCACCGCGAGATCAGTTCGCTGAGCAACGAATTCCCGGTAGCGGTGCCGTTCACGACGGTCGCCGCGGGGCCGATCTATGCCCGCGTCACGCGGCGAGCGGGCGCGCTGCCGTGACCGCGCAACCGGTACCTCCGGGCATTCCAGAATCAACAGCGGCGCCCCGGCTCGAGATCCTCGACGTCGGTGTCACCACCAGCGCCCACCCGGCTCCACTGCTGTTCGTGCACGGTGCCTGGCACGGGGCGTGGTGTTGGGCCGAACACTTCCTGGACTTCTTCGCCGACAAGGGATATCGCGCAGTGGCGGTCAACCTGCGCGGCCACGGCGGGAGCTCGCTGCACCAGCGGTTGCGCGGGTGCTCGGCCGGTGACTACGTCGACGATGTCCGCTCGGTGGTCGATGACCTGCCGACCACACCGGTGTTGATCGGCCACTCGATGGGCGGCTATGTGGTGCAGAAGTATTTGGAGTTCTCGGCCGCGCCGGCCGGAGTCCTGCTGGCGTCCCTGACTTCTCGGGCTGGGCTTGCTATGTCATTGCGGCAGACCAGGAGACACCCCTGGCTGATGACCCAATTCATGTACACCGGAAAGTCGTTGAAGCTGGTTCACTCGCCTGAACGAGCACGTGAGGCCTTCTACTCAGCGACAACGCCTGAATCCGATGTGGTACGGCATGCGGCGCGCCTGCAGGAAGAGTGTCAACGAGCTCTCCTGGACGGAATGCTGCTCAAGACCGCCCGTCCCAAGCGGATCACTACACCGCTGCTGGTGCTTGGCGCCGAACACGACGGTTGCATCACTTTCAAGGCAACGCGAGCGCTGGCGCGTGCCTGTGGGACTGACGCCGAGATCTTCGCCGGCATGGGCCACAATATGATGCTCGAGCCTGGCTGGGACGCGGTAGCGCAACGCATCCACGGCTGGCTCGGCGAACGCGGGCTGTAGCCGACTCGTCGGCGTGGCGCGTCGTGAGACGCACACTCGGTCAAAGGCCCAACGTCAGTGCGTGTGCGCCGGCCCTTCCTGGCCCTTGTAGAGCCGGGCGAGCATCAGATCGCGGAATCGCGCGTTGTCGAGCAGCTTGAGTCCGGCGTTGGCCAGCGCCGGCCTACCGGCCAGCTTGTGAAAGAACCGGCCCCGCTTGTACTCCCGGCCCCAGGCCGCTTCCATCCGCTGCGCGTAGTTGGTGAAATCG
This sequence comes from Mycolicibacter virginiensis, assembly GCF_022374935.2. Classification (NCBI taxonomy): domain Bacteria; kingdom Bacillati; phylum Actinomycetota; class Actinomycetes; order Mycobacteriales; family Mycobacteriaceae; genus Mycobacterium; species Mycobacterium virginiense. Next base: position 3,302,535 of record NZ_CP092430.2, on the reverse strand, counting down.
TCGGGCCCGCCGTTGGTCAGCGCCGCCACGGCGCACTCGCCGGCGGCCAGTCCCGACTCCAGTGCCTTGGAGATGCCGGCGCCCGAGGTCGGCCTGCCCGCGCCCAAGGAGTCCCCGGTGAACAGCACCCCGGGTCGCCACGGCGGCCACGCGGTGAAGCCCATCGGCAGGCGCCAGGCGCGCACGGTCTTGGACTGCTTGAGTTCGGTGATCGAGGGCAGTTCCCACTCCCGGGGCAGCGTCTGGAGAAAGTCGCCGAGGAAGTGCGTGGCGTTGATCGCCTGCCAGTTCTTGTAGCTGTTGACGTAGCCCAAGCCGATGTTGACCCGGCCATCACCCAGCGGGAACACCCACCCGTAGCCGGGCAGCTGGTCGCCCTGAAAGATCAGCTTCATATAGATGTCGAGGGAGTCGACGTCGGGCCGGACGGCGGGCATCTCGGCGCGGATCGCGATGGCGGAGTAGCCGTTGTAGTCCGAGTCGAGCTTCAGGGCCCGTTTGATCGGCGAGTAGGCGCCGTCGGCGGCGATCACCGCATCGGCCAGCACCTTCTCGCCGCTCTTGAGCAGCACCCCGGTCACGCGGCCGGTGTCGTCGAGGACGGGGCCGGCGGCCTCGGCGGACTGCCGGACTTCGGCACCGGCCGATTCGGCGTGCTTGAGCAGCAGCGTGTCCAGGTCGGGGCGGCGTGCGACGTAACCGTGGTCGGGCATGCCGGGTCGGCGTGGGAACGACAGCTCCCACTCGCTGGGGCTGAACACCTTCACCCGGTTGACCCGGTGGAACTTGTCCACCTGCTCGGCCAGGCCCATTTTCTGCAGGTAGCTGACCGCGCGCGCGGTCAGGCCGTCACCGCACGGCTTGTCCCGCGGGAACTCCGCCTTGTCCAAGACGACGACGCTCGCGCCGGCCTGCCTGGCTTGCCAGGCGGCCGCCGACCCTGCTGGACCTCCGCCGACAACTGCAAGGTCGAATCGCTGCACCACAGCGGCGATGTTAGCCGACGGCCGGTCTGCCCAGGTCAGCGACGGCAACGCTGTAAGGTGCTTGACGTGCGCGGAACGACGAGACCCAAGCCGACCGAAAACGGTGGGCAGAAGGTCGACGCGCGCAGCGAGCGTTGGCGCGAGCACCGCAAGAAGGTCCGCCGCGAGATCGTGGACGCCGCGTTCCGGTCCATCGACCGGCTCGGCCCTGAAGTGAGCGTGCGCGAGATCGCTGAGGAAGCCGGCACCGCCAAGCCCAAGATCTACCGGCATTTTGCCGACAAGGACGACCTGTTCGAGGCGGTCGGGGCCCGGCTACGCGACGACCTGTGGACGGCGATCTTCGCGTCCATCGATGTCGCCACCAACTCGCTGCGCGACATCGTCCAGCGCAGTGTGGAGGAGTACGTCGCCCTGGTCGACGAGCACCCCAATGTGCTGCGGTTCTTCATCCAGGGGCGGGCGCGCGCGCAGGCCGAGTCGAGGATGCGGGCGCTCAACGAAGGCCGCACCATCACCCTGGCGATGGCCGAGATGATCAACAACGAACTGCAGGACCTGGATCTCAACCGCGGGGCACTGGATCTGGCCGCCTTCGCGGCTTTCGGGAGCGCGACCTCGGCCACCGACTGGTGGCTGGGGCCGGAACTGGACAGCCCGCGACGGATGCCTCGCGACACCTTCGTGGACTACCTGACGACCATCATGATCAGCGTCGTCAGCGGCACCGCTCAGAACCTGGGCATCGTGATGGACCCCGATCAGCCGATTCAGTCGGCAGTCCGGAACCAACCGGTCGCCTGATCAGCGAACCGCGTGAATCCTGCCCCGTAACCTGATAAATGCCGTATAAACGGCTGAATGAAGCGCAATAACGCCTGGCGGATGAGTGCGGGACTCCTCTCGACGGCCACCGCAGCAGCACTGGTCGTGCCCATGACGCAGGCGGCATCGGCGTCCGATATGACCGCGGCGTGGGCGGTCTCGCCGACGGCGTTGCCCACCTTTCCGTTCGGGGGTCCGCCCGGTGACCCGTACGCATGCCTGGACGTGGAAGTGTTCGGGTGCTCGATCGTGTTCGGCGGCAGTGGAATTCCGATACCGCACCAGGACTACATCGACGCGGTCAATGAGCGCTTCATCCAGCCGTTGAATCCCGGGTTCACCCCGCAGGCGCTGTTCACCCCGGAAGGGCTGCAGCCGTTCACCGGTGTCAAAACGTTGCCGCTGGACGTTTCGATGGCGCAGGGATTGACGATGCTGCAGCTCGCCGTCGACAAGCAGTTCGACTTGGGACATGCCGTCAACCTCTACGGTTACTCGCAAAGCGCCTCGATCGACACGCTGCTGATGAGGCAGTACCTCGCGTTGCCCCCGGATCAACGGCCCGATGCGGACCAGCTGTCGTTCACGTTCCTGGGCAACCCCAATACCCCCAACGGTGGGCTGATGCAGATCTTCAATCTGCCGGAGTTCGGGGGATCGGTGCCCATCGCCTCACTGGGCCTAACACTCAATGGCGCAACCCCGGACGGTCCCTGGGAGACCAACAATTACACGCTGGAGTACGACGGGTTTGCCGACTTTCCGCGCTACCCGCTGAATCTGCTCGCCAATCTCAATGCGGTGGCGGGGATCCTGTACACGCACAACCAGTACCCGATGCTGCCGATGACGCCCGATGGCCAGCTCGCCAACGCGATACTGCTGCCGGGTTCGGTGGACTACGTCGGTGAGCTGCCCGACGGCGTGACGGCCAGTACTGCGACCAACTACTGGATGATCCCGACCGAAGACCTTCCGTTGCTGGAGCCGTTCCGTGGCAGTCCATTCGGGAACGCGATCGCTGACCTGGTGCAGCCGTCGCTGCGGGTGCTGGTCAACCTGGGCTACGGGCAGATCGAACACGGCTGGGACGCGGGGCCGGCGAACGTGCCCACCACGTTGGGATTGTTCCCCGACGTCAACCCCATGGATGTCTTGACGGCCTTGGTCAACGGCGCGCAACAGGGCTGGCAGGATTTCGTCCAAGACTTGGGTTCGCTGTCGTCAGCCGTTGCGGACGGGCCCGACACTGCTGTGGATCTGGCTGCGTTCACGATGCCCAGCCTGGTCGACATCGCCAACGCATTCAGCGGCTCGATCTCCGCGATCAACGGGGCGTTGATGGTGACCGGGGACATCCTCAATGCGCTGACGACCACGCTGCCGGCGGCCATGGCCCAGGTCTTCTTCTCCGAACTCTCCCAAGGGAACCTGATCGACGCGATCGGTCTTCCCCTGGCCGCGGCCACCGGGCTGGGGTCGCTGGCGGCGGGCTTCGAGTTGATCGGCATCATGCACGCGACCTCCCAGATTCAGGCGGAATTCGCGGGCCTGTTCGGCTGACCCCGAGCGGGGCGGTATCAGACCTTTAGAACCCGAGGTCGAGCAATACGCTGATGGTGTCCACGACCAGTGGTTTGGTGGCCTCCAGGAATTCGGTCGTCATCGCGGTGATGAAGTCGGTCACTGCGGTGAACGCCTGCTGTAGGGGCTCGGGCAACTCTTGGTAGATCGCCGCAATGATGGCATTGGGGATGATCAGCCCCTGATTGATCACGCCCGCGACCATCGTGGCCAGTTGGAGGTAGACCACCTCGGCGTCGGGTAGCAGGGGGGCGGTGTAGTCCGGCAGGGTGCCGTGGGCGTTGGCGGCGATCAGGTTGGCCAGCACCTCGGCAGCCAGTTTGGGCGTGCCATCGTCGGTGAACAGGCCGAAGTTGGCCTCGTGGTTGAGCGCCCCGGTCACCAGGTCCTGCGCGCTGTAGACAAACGCCGGCCCGGCGAACGGGAGCTTGGACCAGGCGATCAGGAAGTCCTGGAGGAAATTGGCCTGCACGGTCTCGCTCACACCGAACACCGGGGTGGTGGCGTTGCCATACTCGGTGGCCCAGATCCTCAGATCGCCGTCCCCATTGGCGGCCATGATCGCATTCAATGCCTGGACCTGCTCCAGTGGTGAGTTGGTCACGCCCAAGCCGGCAGAGAACGGCAGCGTGTAGTGGTACGGGTGGTAGCTCACCGCGTCGAAATAACCGTGGGCCCCGCTGGCGTACATCTGCTCCAGGAACTCCTGGGGGCTGACGCTGAGCCCGGCGATGGTGGTGGTCGCGCCCAACGCTCCCGCCAGCACAATGGCGTCGGGGGCGACCGCTTTGATCGCGGTGTAGGCCGCCTGCAGCACGGTGGTGTAGGTCTCCGCGCTGACTGGGGAGTAGAAGATCACCCCATTGGGTTCATTCCAGATCTCGTAGGACGAGATCTCGCTGCCGTACCGTTGGGCCACCTCCGCGGCGAAATTCGCATAAGCGGTCGGGTCGGGCGCGCCGGAGATGAGGGGACCGTCCCAGGCGGGATTCCCGCTGATGGCGCCGGTGATCGTGAAGCCCATCGAATGCGCCGTGCTGATGACGTTGTCCATCTGGGACCAGTCATAGCTGGTGGCCGTGGGCTGAATGTAGAGCCACGGTACGGCGAGGCGCAGATCGGTGACCCCGAGGTCGCGGATCTCGCTGAGCTGGGCGACGAGGTCGGTCTGGTTCAGGTTGTACAGATCGGAGTCGGCCACCCCGAATACGTGGGCGGTGACATCGTTGGTCTCGGCGTTGACGAGGGTGATCGTCTCGAGATGGATCACCTGCGGCGCTGCGATCGGCGCGGCGGCGACGGGGTGGGCCGTCGGCACGCTGGCGGCGCCGGTCAGGGTTGAGACGGTCAGGATCGCGGCGGCAAGTGCCTTGTGGATGCGACGCACAGTGATCAACGGGACCGCCTCGACAGTGATGGTGAGGGTTGAGCGTATCGCCGATGCGGGAGAAATTTCAGGTCCCACCCAAGACACTCTCAGGTGAGGCGCGAAGGCGCCTGTGCGCTAACCCCCGCCGCCGCGCCAGTGCAGCGCCTCCAACGCGACCGCGACATACAGGCTGCTGTCTTCCAACGGCTTCGGTAACAGCTCCTCGGCCCGAGCAATCCGACGCAGCAACGTATTTCGATGAATAAACAGGTGGGCGGCCGCGCGCGAGGCGTTGCACTGCTGATGGACGAAGGTCAGGACGGTCTGCTGCAGTTCGGCGTCGGCCGACGCGAAGTCGCCGAGCGTTCGGGTGATGTACCGGTCCGCCCATTCCGGCTCGGCACTGATCAAGGCGACGAGCTCGATATCGGCGAACCTGGCCACCCGCTGGGTGGACTTCAGTCGCACCATCATGCGCTGTGCCGTGATGGCGTCCAGGTGGCTGCGTCGAAAGCCGTCGAGACCGTGGGCAGTCGTCCCGATAGCGATCTGCACCCCCGGCAGGTTGCTCACCGCGGTAGAGACGGCGGCCAGGCCCGGGCCTGCCGGGCCGGGCACCCACACCCAGCGGGTCGCTGCGCTGGCGAGCACTGACAGGGCGCGCTGGCCGTCGTCGGTACGTATCAAGGCCTCCGCGGCGGCATCGAGATCGGACAGGTTGGTGGTCGACTCGTCTCCCCAGATCACTGCCGCGGTATGGCTTTGGTCGAGGCGGTAGCCGAGCCGGCTCTCGGCGCGCTGCTTGGTGATCGCCGCCCCGTCGAGGATCAGTGCGACGGTCTCCCGGCGCTCGGCGTGGGTGCCCCTGGTGAGGGCTTCACGTTCCCGCTGCATCTGCTCGCCGATTCCGGCGATGGTGGCATCGATGAACGAGGTCAACGACCGGGCCGTGACGTCGAGTAGTTCGCGCAGTTCGTCGGGGTCGTTCGTGAGCGTGAACGCGGTCTGCATCCACGACCGCCACGCCACATTCGTCCCCACTCGGTAGGCATCGAGGACGGCCGATTCATCCAGGCCCCGGCGAAATCCGTCGCGGACGATGAGCAGTGACTCCGTCGCGACGTTGGCCGGTACCGGTTCGCCGGGGTGGCTGACATTGGCGGCCGCCCAGTGCAGCAGGTTGGCGCGGTTGCTGCGGCGGATGCCTTCGGCGAGAACCGGATCAGAAGCTATGGCCTGCGTGTATACGGCCGACAGGGTGGCCTCGTGGAGTTCGTCGAGTGACTCTGGGGGAGCGCTGAGCATCAGCTGGGCGCCGTGCCGGATCAGCTCGCGTACCGGCTCGGATGGCCGTGCCCAGTCCATGGGCACAGCATATGTCGGTGGTGCATTATGCACCGGTAGATGCGCTGATTAGGTGATAAATGCTCTTTCGTGTCCGCCTCGGTTCCCCGAACAATCAGGTCGCTATCAGGTGACAGCCGTCACAGCGCACCTTGACCACACTGGAGGACCACATGTCGCGCACCGGATTCCTACAACGCGCAGCCGTCGAGCGCGCCAACGAAAAGGCCGTTCACCGGCGTCGGGTGCGGCAGCGGCTGCGCGTCCTCGCCGCCACCGCGCCGGGAGTCGTGGCCGGGGCGCTGGCCATGACGTTGGCGACTCCGCACGCGGTCGCCGCGACGGGGCCGACGGCGGCCATGCAATCGATCATCGACCAACTGCTCGACGCGCAGCAGCAGGTGTACGACACGAACAGCCAGTACCCGTTCATCATCCCGTCGGACCTTGACTCGTTGCCGCAGTACATCCAGGGGCTGGCGGCCACCGAGCTGGTGTTGCAATACGGCGAGATGTTCAACCCCAACACCGGAATCCAGTGGTTGCTCGGGTTTCCGTGGGACGCCAACTCGGCCGACCCGGGACAGTTCTACATCCTGGTGAACCCGGACAACCAGTACGGCGTCATCCCGATCAGCGCGGATGGCACGTACACCATGACGGTCCACCCCGGCCCTGGCAGCCTCGACGTGTCGTTTACTACGCTGTCCGGCACGATCGGCTCTGAGCAGGGCTACCTGCCGACCGGCCATGTGCTCAGCCTGTCCGGGGCCACGCCGAACGCTGACGGCAGCTACACGATCACCTTCAGCCCGACGCCGCACGACGGGAACTGGATCGACACCACCGGTGCCGAAACCATGCTTATTCGCAACTCCATCGGTGACGCCGGACTGCCGCACGACTTCTTCTCGCTCCAACAGGAGGGCGTCGCGCCCACCTACCACCTGCCCTTCCTCTCGGATGACCAGCTGACGACGCTGTTGAGCAACGTCGCCAGGGACATTCCCACCACCAACGCCGACGCCGTCTATTACGACCAGACCGCAATCCCGAACAAGCTCCCGGTCAACTGGATGACGCCGGTCGCATCGTCCACCACCGCGATCAACGGACTCATGCCCGGTCAATACAGCACGATGGGACACTTCCGCCTCGATGACGACGAGGCATTGATCGTCAAGGTGCCCAACCTCGACGCCCGGTACTCGGGCCTTGAGCTGGCCAATGCGTGGGGGCAGAACGTCCCGATCGTGACCGCGCAGGGCAGCCTGAACAGCACCCAGACGTTCGAGGATCCCGACGGCTACACCTACTACGTCATCAGCGGCAAAGACCCCGGTGTCGCCAACTGGATCGACACCGGCGGCCTCGCCAACGGAATGCTCGGGATCCGCTGGCAGGGTGTGGAGGGCAACCCGACGGGCTCCCAGACGTTCTCCCAGGTGGTCAACGTTGCCGACGTCAAGGATTACCTGCCGGCCGATCACCCCCTGGTCAGCCCCGAAGAGCAGGCGGCGCTGCTGCACGAGCGCCTGTTCAATTGGAACTACAACCAGAACCAGGACCACGACATCTCCTGGCTGGGGGCCAACCTCCTGCGCTACCAGGTTGTCGCCGCGATGGGCGAGGAGAACTTCGAGAAGATCTTCGGCAGCCAGGCTGACGCGCCGACGGTCTGGGACCGGATGAGCGACCCCGCGCTGATGCCACACCTGGACGCCGTCGCCTCGGAGTTCCTGACCAACCCGGCTGGTGCCATGGCGGCGTTCGTCGGCAATCTACCGTTGGCGTTCAAAGACATTGAGATGCCGCTGCTGCTGGCCATGATGAGCTCGAAGGCGGTCGCGGACCAGACCTGGGAGGGATTGCAGGGCGACGTCAATTCCGGTGACTGGACGCAGGCCTGGAGCACGCTGACCGGTGGTCTGGAAAGGCTGGGGACGGTCTTCGACATGGCCTGGGACGACCCGACCACCGGCATTATCGCGGGCCTGCTCAATGCACGCGACGACATGTCGACCGGAATCCTGAACGCCGGCAACAGCTTCGACCTGAGTCCGTACTCGCCGCTGATGGAGTCACTGGTCGATCTGAACAACCAGGTCATGGCGGCTCTGATGGGTTGATCAGAAACTAGCCACGCGCCGTGCCGTCTTCCCGCGGGAGTCCCGCGGGAAGACGGCACGGGCGTTGACGGACGCGAATCCGGCAAACACACTGAACATCGATACCCCACAAGGGAGGGACGCGCGATGACGCTGACCGATCACACCACTGAGGACGCCGGCCGCCGGGCGCCGACACACACCCGGGCGCTCATCATCGGGACCGGATTCTCCGGCCTGGGCATGGCCATTGCGCTGCAGAAGCAGGGCGTGGAGTTCCTCATTCTGGAAAAGGCCGACGAGATCGGCGGGACGTGGCGGGACAACACCTACCCGGGTTGCGCCTGCGACGTGCCGTCACACCTTTACTCGTTCTCGTTCGAGCCGAAGGCCACCTGGAGCCGACTGTTCTCCCCGCAGCCGGAGATCCTGGACTACCTCAAGGGCGTCACCGACAAGTACGGTCTGCGTCGCCATATCCGATTCGGGTCGAAAGTGACCCGCGCGGCGTGGGATGACGCAGAGTTCCGCTGGCATGTGTTCACCGAAGACGGCCAGGAATATGTGGCCCAGTTCGTGGTCTCCGGAGTCGGTGGCCTGCACATCCCACGCCTGCCTGAGATCGAGGGAATCGACGAATTCGCCGGTACCGCATTCCATTCCGCGCAGTGGGACCACAGCGTGGACCTGACCGGTAAGCGGGTCGCGGTGATCGGAACCGGCGCCAGCGCGATCCAGATCGTGCCGGCGATCGTCGACCGGGTCGCTGAACTGCAGCTCTATCAGCGCACCCCCGCGTGGGTGGTACCGGTGCCGCATCATCAGCTGCCGGATGCGGTGCGGCAGGCGTTCGCGGTGGTGCCAGGACTGCGTTACACGGTGCGGGCAGCCATCTACTGGGCGCTGGAAGGCGTCGGATTCGCGATGACCAAGCGGCCCGGACTGCTGCGTCTGATCGAGGCGGTCGGCAAGCTCAATATCCGTCGACAGGTCCGTGACAAGGAGCTGCGCCGCAAGCTGACGCCGCAGTACCGGGCCGGTTGCAAGCGAATTCTCTACTCCGGCAACAACTACTACCGCGCGGTGGCCGACCCGAAGACGACGCTGGTGACCGACCGGATCACCCGCATCACCCGGGACGGCATCGTCACCGCCGACAACGTGGAACACGTGGCCGACGTCATCATCTACGCCACCGGATTCCATGTCACCGACTCCTACACCTACGTCGGCATCACCGGTCCGAACGGAGAGGATCTGGTGCAGCGCTGGAACCGCGAAGGGGTCCAGGCGCATCGCGGCATCGCCGTGGCCGACATGCCCAACCTGTTCTTCCTGCTCGGCCCCAACACCGCGCTCGGCCACACCTCGGTGGTGTTCATGATCGAGTCGCAGATCCGCTACGTCGCCAAGGCGATCGCCGCGGCCGACCAAGCCGGTGCGCAGGCGTTGGCGCCGAGTCGGGCGGCCCAGGACCGCTACAACGCCGAGCTGCAGGACAAGCTTGCCGGTTCGGTGTGGATAACCGGCGGTTGCAACAGTTGGTATCTGGACGAGCACGGCGTCAACCGGACCTTGTGGAGCGGCATGACCTGGCAGTACTGGCAGGCCACCCGCACGTTGCGGGCGGGCGAGTACCGTTTTTCCGGCGTGCGCTGACACGACACGCAGACCACAACTTCTTGTGTTGGCGCGGGTTGTCGCCCCCCAGGGGTAGTGTCAGAGGCCTAGATTTCGGCGGGTGAAATGGGGTTCTGGTGTCCGAAAATGTGAAGCTGATCGACCGCACTTCGGCCATCAACTGGAACCGGGTGCAAGACGACAAAGACGCCGAGGTCTGGGACCGCCTGACCGGCAATTTCTGGCTGCCGGAGAAGGTGCCGGTCTCCAACGACCTGCCGTCATGGGGGACGCTGACCGACAGCGAGAAGCAGCTCACGATGCGGGTGTTCACCGGCCTGACGTTGCTGGACACCATCCAGGGCACGGTCGGCGCGGTCAGCCTGATTCCGGACTCGCTGACACCGCACGAGCAGGCGGTCTACACCAACATCGCGTTCATGGAGTCGGTGCACGCCAAGAGCTACAGCCAGATCTTCTCCACGCTGTGTTCGACCAGTGAGATCGACGACGCGTTCCGCTGGTCGGAGGAGAACCCCAACCTGCAGCGCAAGGCCGAGATCGTCATGCAGTACTACCGGGGTGACGAGCCGCTCAAGCGCAAGGTGGCCTCCACGCTGCTGGAGAGCTTCCTGTTCTACTCCGGCTTCTACCTGCCGATGTACTGGTCGAGCCGGGCCAAGCTGACCAACACCGCCGACATGATCCGGCTGATCATCCGCGACGAGGCGGTGCACGGCTACTACATCGGGTACAAGTATCAGCGCGGCCTGGCCCTCGTTGACGAGGCCAAGCATGGTGAGCTCAAGGAGTACACCTATGACCTGCTCTACGAGCTCTACGAGAACGAGGTCGAGTACACCCAGGATCTGTACGACAATGTCGGCCTGACCGAGGACGTGAAGAAGTTCCTGCGCTACAACGCCAACAAGGCGTTGATGAACCTGGGCTACGAGGCGCTGTTCCCGCGCGAAGAGACCGACGTGAACCCGGCGATCTTGTCAGCGTTGTCGCCCAACGCCGACGAGAACCACGACTTCTTCTCCGGTTCCGGATCGTCGTACGTGATCGGCAAGGCCGTCGTCACCGAAGACGAGGACTGGGAGTTCTGAGGTTTACACGCTGAGTGGCCGGGGACATCAAGTCCGGCCACTGAGGCCGTCCCTCACCAGGCCGCGACTCGTTCGCGGATCTCGACGGCAGCCTCCAGCATCTGCTGGGTGTTGGTGAACCAGTCCTGCAGATTCAGGTCCACGATGAGTTCGTCCGCCCCGGCTTCTTCGGCCGTTCGGATGTCATCCATGATCTGGTCAAGGGTGCCGACGAACGCCGATCGCTCCGAATTCGCCGGACGGCCTGTGAAGGTGACGTTGCCGACCACGACCATCTGCATGCTGCTCGCGTCCCGGCCTGCGACAGAAGCCATTTCGCGGATGCATGCCCAGCCGGTACGCAGCTCGGCGGCACCAGCCGGACCCGTGTTGGTCAGCACCGGCAGCCATCCGTCCGCATGTTCTGCAATGCGTTGCAAGGCCTTGGAGCTGGTGCGACGGCCTAGGTTGTTGCCTCCTCCGCCCAGCAGCACCGGAATTCTCGACACCGGCTTGGGCAGTACCGAGGCGCGGTCGATGACAGTCCGTGGTCCCCGAACGGTTACTGGGTCCGGCCCCCAGGCCGCATTGAAGACGTCCAGTGTTTCGTCGAGGAAACGGCCGCGGTCGGCTCGGGTGGCACCGGTGGCCCGCAGTTCGTCGCTGGACCATCCAGTGCCCAGGCCCGCGACCACGCGGCCACCGCTGATCTGATCGACCGTCGCCAACGCCTTCGCCAACTGGACGGGTGTGTGTAGCGCAGCGATCAGAACCGCAGTGCCCAGTCGCACACGTTCGGTCACCACGGCCGCGGCGGTGAGCACAGCGAGCGGATCGGCGGCCTGCCGCGATGACTCCGGCCATTCCACGGTCGTCGGGCTGTACGGATCGACTGGCGACTCCGGGAAGAGCAGTCGTTCATAGGTCCACAAGCTGGCGTATCCGGCCGCTTCGGCGGTTCGGGCGGCTTCGACCACGTCGTGGCGGAGGTCGGTTCCCAACCCCTGCGGCAGACGAAGACCAAGTTTCAACGGAAACCTCCGACTAGTCGGCGTTGGCGATGGCGACGATGGTCTTGCCACGGCCGCGCCGTGCGGGGTCGAATGCCGTCGGCACTTCGGCCAGTGAACATGTCGCTCCAAGGATGGGACGCAGCCGGCCTTCGCGAAGTCTGCGTTCGAGGACAGCCAGACCCGACCGATCGGGTTCGACGACGAAAAAGATGGTCCGTGCGTCTTCGGGGCGAACGCGCGGTGGTTGGGCGACGGAAACCAGCGTCCCGCCGGGACGCACCAAGGCCGCTGAAGCATCGAGAAGTTCACCGCCGATCACATCGAACACCACGTCCACGTGCCCGACATCGTGGAGCTGATCCTGTTGCAGGTCTAAAAACTCATCGGCGTCGAGACCCAAAACCGTGTCGCGGTGCTCGGTTCGGCCGCTTCCGATCACCCGCGCCCCGGCCTCACGGGCCAGTTGTACGGCGATGCTGCCAACGGCACCGGCGGCGCCATGGATCAGTATGGTTTGACCGGCGACAAGGCGTGCATGGTCAAACAAGCCTTGCCATGCGGTCAGCCCAGATATGGGCAACGCCGCGGCCACCGTGTGGGTTATATCGGCTGACAACGGCGCAAGGTTGCGGGCCTCCACGGCGACGTATTCGGCCAGCGAGCCATTGCGGGCCCAGTCGGTCATTCCAAAGACGCGCTGACCCACCGTCAATCCGGTTGTGCCGTAGCCCAGCTCGGCGACAACCCCGGAGACTTCATGCCCGGGGACGCTGGGCGATCGGTCGCGTCCAGAGCGGTCGGTCCAGGTGGCCGGCCAGTCGAGCTCACCCGGCGTGAACCCGGCGGCGTGGACCCGGACGATGACGTCGTTCTCGGCGGCGTGCGGGTAGGGAACATCGGCCAGCGAAAGCCCCCCGACACCGGCAGCACGCTCAGTTGCAACAATCGCCTGCACGGCTTCTCAGCCTGCCGTGGCCAGGTCGGGCGTCACGTGGTCGTGCGGCCACAGCGGTTGCGGGACTTCGACGCCGAACGGTGCACCCCAGCGGTTTCGTGATGAAACCTCCTGCACGGGGCGCCGATTGGCGGCGATACCCCACTTTCCTCGTGGATACCCGAGTGCGAGCATCGCCGACATCGTCCAGCCTTCCGCGACGGGCACGCCCAGCAACTCGTTGACACGGTCCTCGAAATTGCGGAGCACCATCGTCATGACGCCGCCAATACCCTCAGCGCGGGCGGCAAGCAGTGCGCTCCAGATCGCCGGATAGATGTTGGCCCCGCCGAGGTCGTCGATGGCGAAGACGAACAGCAGCAGCGGGACGTCCTCGAAATGGTCGGCCAGGTAATCTCCGGAGCCCTTCATGCGGCGCATCGTCTCGACATGTTGGGTCGGATCCGCGCCGGGAGCCGGGACGGCCATCGGCCCCGTGCCCGTCGCGAACTTCTCGTACTCGACGGCGCGGCCTTGGCGGAACAACTGGGCCAGCTCGTGTTTGAGTTCTGGATCATCGACGGCGAGAAAATGCCAGCGTTGGGTGTTGCCCCCGTTAGGGGCGCGCACCGCCGCATCCAAGATGCGGGCCTGGGTGTCCAGCGGAATCGGGTCGGGCCGCAGCCGCCGCATCATCCTGGTGGTGTACAGCGCTTCGTGGATCTCCATGTGCCTGCTCCTTTCCGCTACTCGGGCCATGGGCTGTTGAGAATGCTGTCGACGAGGTTGCCGCGCCGGAACGTGGGATCGAAGTGGGCCAGCACGTCATCGTTCATCGTCCCGAACGTGGTGTCCGGGCGATGCTTCATACCGTTGTTGAAGGCCGCCAGAATGCGGTTCTTGAAGTCGGGCCGCGGATGGGCGGTGACCACCGCGGCAATGTCTGCCGCATCCAGATCCGCGCGGCCCACGCCGACCACATCGGTCTTGACACCTGCTGCGAGCAAAGCGGTTTCGGTGTCGAGTCGCCCGGTGATCTCCGGCGTCGTGTGCAGCGCGATGCCGAGCCATACCTTGTCGACGTCGGACTGTGCCACGCCGCGGTCCGTCAGGAACTCGCGTGCGGCGTCGGCGCCGTCGATCTCGAAACGCTGGGTCGACGTGCGGTAACGCGTGGTAAGGCCGAAGTCGTGAAACATCGCCGCCACGTAGAGCAGCTCCAAGTCTGGTTGTAGCCCCGACCGCCGGCCGTGCAGGGCGCCGAACAAGAACACTCGTCGGGAGTGGTGGAAGAGCACGTCGTCCTGGGCGCTGCGGACGAACTCGGTTGCCTCGCGGGCGAGCGCCGTGTCAGGGACGACGACGTCAGCGATGCTCTCCGTACACTGAGTTGCCATGGCCAGTCTCCTTGTTGGTCGGTTGCTGACCAGCTTGCGCCCGCTGCGTTTCGTTGACCCGCGGAGAATGGGCCGTTAAAGCCACAGATTGCGACAGGATCGCAGGTACTGGCGGGAAAGTGGGCTGGCATTTTGAACGAATGACGAGCCGATACCACGTTGGGGTGTTTGCATGATTGCGTGAGGAGCGCTGATCGACCCAGTTGCGGCGCCGGCCCGGGCGTCAACCTGTTCCTGGCCACCTGGGTCTCGGTTATCTGCTTTTGGGCGTGGACCTTGATCGGTCCGCTGTCGACGCGGTACGCCAGCCAGTTGTCGCTCAGCTCCAACCGTGAGGCGCTGCTGGTGGCCACTCCGATCCTGGTCGGAGCGCTGGGCCGGATCGCCACCGGATTGATGACCGACCGCTTCGGCGGCCGCACCATGTTCATCGGAGTCTCGCTGGCCTCGATTCTCCCGGTGCTGGCGGTCGGGTATGCGGCAAAGATCGGTTCCTATCCGCTGATGCTGGTGGCGGGGTTCTTCCTCGGCGTGGCCGGCACCGTCTTTGCGATCGGAATCCCGTTCGCCAACAACTGGTTCGCGCCGCGGCGCCGCGGCTTCGCCACCGGAGTCTTTGGCATGGGCATGGTCGGTACCGCGGTCTCGGCGTTCTTCACGCCGCGGTTCGTGAAGTGGTTTGGGCTGTTCACCACCCATCTCATAGTTGCGGTGGCCCTGGCGATTTCAGCGCTGTTGTGTGTGGCGCTGATGCGCAACGGGCCGCGCTTCGTGCCCAACACGGCATCGGTGCTGCCGAAGCTGAAGGCTGCCGCGCGATTGCGGGTGACGTGGGAGATGTCGCTGCTGTACGGACTGGTGTTCGGCGGCTTCGTGGCCTTCTGTAGCTACCTGCCCATCTACATCAAGACGGTCTACGACTTCTCCGCGGTAGGCGCGGGGGAGCGCACCGCGGCGTTCGCCCTGGCGGCGGTGCTGGCCCGGTTGCTCGGCGGGACGCTGGCCGACCACATCGCGCCCAAGTACGTCGTGTTGGCCTCGCTGGCCGGTATCGCGGTGCAGACGCTGATCTCGGTGTTCAAACCGCCCGCCGATATCTGGTCGGGACTGACGTTTCTGCCCCTTGCCGTCGCGCTCGGCATCGGCACCGGCGGGGTGTTCGCCTGGGTCTCCCACCGCGCCCCGGCCGGTTCGGTCGGCTCGGTCACCGGGATCGTCGCCGCCGTCGGCGGGCTGGGTGGCTACTTCCCGCCGCTGGTGATGGGCGCTACCTACGATCCGGTGCGCAACAGCTATGCGGTGGGATTGCTGCTGCTGGTGGCCACCGCGGTGATCCTGTTCGGCTACACCGCGATATTCCTGCGCGCGCAAGAACCGATCGCTTCGTAATCACAGTCGAGTTCAGGGAGTAGATCATGACGACAAATGCCGACCACACCGCTCCGCGACGTTCCCGGGCGTGGATCACCGGAGCCGTGATCACCGCTGTGCTGGGGCTGTTCTTCGCGTTCGATAGCATCCCGAAGATCCTCGGCCTGCCGTTTGCCCGCGAAGCCACCGAAGGGCTCGGCTTTTCGCCCGACAAGACTGCGGTGATCGGCTGGGTGCTCCTGGCATGCCTCGTCGTCTTCCTGATTCCGCGCACCGCCGTGCTGGGTGCGCTGGGTCTGACCGCCTACCTGGGCGGCGCGGTGACGATGAACCTGCATGCCGATAAACCGTTGGCGGGCTTCGTGTTATCCGGGGTGTATGTCGGCTTGCTGGTGTGGATCGGCCTCATCTTGCGGCGACCGGAGCTGCTGCGAGTGTTGGGGCTTCGGCGCGACTGAGCGCCTCAGGGCGGCGGTAGCTGCTCGAGCAGCTCGTCGAGGAATCCGCCCGCCTCACGCCCGGCCGCTTCGACGTCGGCCGCGGCGATGGCCTCCACCAAGCCCCGGTGCCGGATCTGGTCTGCCTGCACCGGTTCTGCGCTTGTCGTGGCGACACTGGCCATGAGCGCTTCGGTGAGCCCGCAGTACAGCTCGGTCAATACCGGATTGTGCGAGCAGCGGACCACCGCGAGATGAAAATCGGTGTCGGCCCGGACGAACTCGTCGTGCCTGCCCTCCCGCTGGTGTCCGTCGCGGCGATCCAACAGGGCGCGCAGCTCGGCCAGATCCTCCGCAGTGCGGGCGGCGGCAGCCAGCCGTGCCCCTTCCACCTCCAGGCAACGTCGCACCTGGAGTACGTCGCGCAGTTGCGGGCCGCACAGTCGGCGTACCGCGCCGGACACTTCGCTGGTGGCGCGCACGTAGGTGCCGTCGCCCTGGCGGACCTCCAGGATGCCGCTGTGGGCCAGCGCCCGGACCGCCTCGCGCACGGTGTTGCGGCCGACGCCAAGCGCGTCGGCGAGCTCAGGCTCGGTGGGGATTCGCGAATCGACCGGCCATTCCCCGCCGGCCACTGAGGCGCGGAGCTGCTCAATCACCTGATCTACCAAGCCAGTGCGGCGGGTGGTGACCAACGGCACAGCATCCTCCCTTCATCCAATCATGGGATGTATGCGATCCTACTTTAGGTGACCCGCACCGCCCGCAACGAAACACTCGGCCAGTACGAGCACGATCTCGAACTGGAACTCGAGGGTGCCGCCGAATTCCGGCCGGCGACGATGGCGGCCGGCGGCGCGCTGCTGACCGTCGCGGTGGTGCTGACCGCACTGAACCTGCGCCCGGCGATCACGAGCGTGGGGCCGCTGCTGCCGGAGATGCGTGGAGCGTTGGGCGCCTCGGACACCTGGGCCGGTGTCCTGACCACGCTGCCCGGTCTGTGCTTCGCTGCCGCCGGGCTGGCTGCCCCATGGTTGTCGCGGCGGATCGGGCTGGGGCGCACGGTGTCGGCGGCGCTGCTGATTCTTGTTGCGGGACTGCTGATCCGGGTCTGCGATGGGTCCTACGTGGTGCTCGGCGGGACACTGGTGGCGACCGCGGGGATCGCTTTGATCAACGTGCTGATCCCGGTGATCATCCGAGGATCTTTCCCGGCGCAGGTCGGGCTGATGACCGGCGTCTACACCGCGGCACTGCAAGGGGGAGGGGCCTTGGGCTCCGCCGTCACCCCGCTGCTCGACGACGCGCTGGGCGGTTGGCGCTCAGCCCTGGGGGCCTGGAGTGCGCTCGCGCTGCTGGCGTTGGCGGCCTGGGTGGTCGGTGCCCGCGGATTCGACCGGCCCGGCACCGCCGCGCCCGCGGCCACGGCGAAGGGCCGGTCGCTGTTGCGCAGCAAGCTGGCTTGGACCGTCACGCTGTTCTTCGGCACCCAGTCCTTCCTCGCTTACGTGGTGATGGGCTGGCTGCCCGAGGTGCTCATCGAGAACGGCACAAGCGAAACGCGCGCGGGCCTACTGCTCGGCCTGATCTCGCTGATCGCCGTGCCCATCAGTCTGATCGTCTCGCCGCTGGCCGCCCGCAGCGACAGCCAAAGCGGATGGATCGTCGGACTGGGAGTGCTCGGCATGGCCGGAATGCTCGGTCTGCTGATCGCGCCCGCGGCCGCACCACTGCTGTGGAGCGTGCTGGTGGGCCTGGGGATGAGCGTGTTCTCGTTGGCGCTCACCGTGATTGCGCTGCGAGCCCGCGACGCACAAGACACGGCGAGCCTGTCGGGGATGGCGCAGGGCTTCGGCTACCTGCTCGCCGGCGTCGGCCCGTTCATGTTCGGTCTGCTGCACCACGTGAGTGGCGGGTGGACGGTGCCGTGGCTGATGATGCTCGCCGTCTACCTGGTGCAGACAGCGGCGGGCGCACTGGCTGGGCGCAACCGCTACGTCTAAGCAGCTCTCGCCGAAAGCGGGGTGCTAGGTCCGCAGCGACTCGGTATCGATGACGAAGCGGTAGCGCACGTCCGAGGCCAGCACGCGTTCGTAAGCGGTGTTGATGTAGTCCGGTTCGATGACCTCGATCTCGGGACGTACGCCGTGCTCAGCGCAGAAGTTCAGCATCTCCTGGGTCTCGGCGATCCCGCCGATCAACGAACCCGTCACGCTGCGCCGCATCCGGACCAGCGGGCTCGGCGGCACCGACAGGGCGTGTTCGGGCATGCCCAACTCGACCAGCGTGCCGTCCAGGGTCAGCAGGTTCAGGTACGAGCCCAGGTCCAGGCTGGCTGAGACGGTGTTCAAGATGACGTCGAACTTGTTGCGCAGATCCTTGAATGTCTGTCGATCGCTGGTCGCGTGGTAGTGCTCGGCCCCCAATCGCAGGCCGTCCTCCATCTTCTTCAACGACTGCGACAGCACTGTCACCTCGGCGCCCATCGCCACCCCCAACTTGACGGCCATGTGTCCCAGGCCTCCGAGGCCAATGACCGCAATCCGCTTGCCGGGACCGACATTCCAGTGGCGCAGCGGCGAATAGGTGGTGACGCCGGCGCAGAGCAGGGGAGCGGCAGCGTCCAGGGGGATCTCGTCGGGGATGCTCAAGACGTAGTTCTCGTCGACGACGATCGCGCCGCTGTAGCCGCCCTGGGTGGGCTGCCCGTCGCGGCCGACGCCGGCATAGGTGCCGACCATGCCGCCGCCGGTGCAGTACTGCTCGAGCCCGGCCTGGCAGTTGGGGCATGCGCGGCAGGAGTCGACGAAGCAACCCACGCCGACACGGTCGCCCACCTTGAACTTCGTCACCTCGGACCCGACAGCGGTGACCACGCCGGCGATCTCGTGGCCGGGTACCAGCGGATACTGCGGAGCGCCCCACTCGGCTTTGACCGTGTGGATGTCGGAATGGCAGATGCCGGCGAAATGAATGTCGAACGCCACGTCGTGCGGACCGGGGTCCCTGCGGGTGATCGTGGTCTTGCTCAGCGGGTCGGTTGCCGACGTGGCGGCATAGGCGAAAACGGTGCTCATAGTGGAGATTCCTCTTCAGATATGCATCGACACGTAAAAACATAGCTTAGCAAAGTTATTTGCTGCGACGCTTATCCCGAGGGCGTGAGATCGGTCACCGCCGCCGTCGGCAGCAGGGACGCCGGATCAGTTGATGGGAGCGTTCACCCAGTGCAGGTCTTCGGCCACGCCGCGCGCGGCGACCGGTCCCTGCCCGGTCTGCCACACCTCGTTGTTGACGACGAAAACCCGGCTGTCGCGGTTGGCCGCAAGCCGTCGCCAGGCGACGCTGTCGAACACCGTGGCAGCCCGCGCCTTCACTGCCGGCGAGGCCAAGGACACGTAGACGATGTCGCCGTCGGCCGCCGAAAAATCCGCCCGGCCGGCCAGATCGGCATCGTTAGCTGGGATCTCGATGTAGGGCCGATCGGTGAACCGCTGCAACGGCGGTCGGTCCACTCCGACGGCCCTGAGCACGCTGGCGGCGAAGCCGGAGGCCCCGTACACGCGCACGCTGTTGTCGGTGAACTCCACCACCGATACCTGGAAGTGGGTGGCGTCGCTGACCTCGCGGGTTTCAGCGGCGTACGCGCTGAACCTCTCGAGCACGTCGTCGGCGGCGCCGGAGCGGGCCGTCGCGGCGCCCACGCCGCGCACGTTGTCCTCCCACGCCGAACCCGGCGCTCCGGTGAACACGGTGGGGGCGATCGCGGCCAGCTCCGCATAGCCGGGTGTCAGGCCCTGTGCGCCCAGGATCAGATCCGGATGCAGCTCGGCGATGGCGCCGGTATCGGGATTGCTGCGCGAGCCCACTGCCGCGACACCGTGCACCACCGAGCCCAGGTACGACGGTTGCTTGTCCGCCCCGTCCGGCAGTGCGGCGCCGACCACGCGGGACTGCAGGCCCAGGGCGCAGAGCGTGTCGAGCTGATCGCCGGAGAGCACCACGATGCGCTCAGCCTGCTCGGGGACTTCGACGCTGGCCGGCTCCACCTCGGCCGCGTTGTGGGCCCAGCGCATGGCGGGGCCGGGATCCGGGTGCGCAGGCTCGGCCGCGCACGACTCGTCGGGACGACGATCATTGCCGAGCACGCCGGCCCCGGCGACCATCGTCGTCGTGGTGGAGATCGAGGTCGGGGCCGTTTCGGCGGTATCGCCCGCGCATCCGGCCGTCGTGAGCAAGGTCACGGCAAGCGCTACTGCGGACGCCGCCCGCCTGTCCACCCTGGTCACGCCGTGACGTTAACACCCACGGTCGAGCACCCCCTGAGGAGACGAATACGACAGTTTGTAGGAGGCCTATACCGAGCGGGCGATGCTCGGGGTTAGGATTCGACCAAGTTTCCCGGGATGCCCATGTTTGGAGGAATCTTGACCGCCGAAGCACCCCCACGCGCAGAACTCGAGGCCAGTCGGCCCTTCCCTGCGTTGATGGGCCCCAAGGGCAGCCTGCTGTACAAGATGATCACCACCACCGATCACAAGCTGATCGGCATCATGTACTGCGTCGCCTGCATGGCCTTCTTCTTCATCGGCGGCCTGCTCGCGCTGCTCATGCGTACCGAGCTGGCGGTGCCGGGCCTGCAGTTCCTGTCCAACGAGCAGTTCAACCAGCTGTTCACCATGCACGGCACGGTGATGCTGCTCTTCTACGCCACCCCGATCGTGTTCGGGTTCTCCAACCTGGTGCTGCCGCTGCAGATCGGCGCCCCGGACGTGGCCTTCCCGCGCCTGAACGCGTTCTCGTTCTGGCTGTTCCTGTTCGGCGCGACCATCGCCCTGGCCGGCTTCATCACCCCCGGTGGCGCCGCCGACTTCGGCTGGACCGCCTACACGCCGCTGAGCGACGCGGTGCACTCTCCGGGCGCCGGCGGCGACCTGTGGATCATGGGCCTGGCCGTCGGTGGTCTGGGCACCATCCTCGGTGCGGTCAACATGATCACCACGGTGGCCTGCATGCGTGCCCCCGGCATGACCATGTTCCGGCTGCCGATCTTCACCTGGAACATCCTGGTCACCTCGATCCTGGTGCTGATCGTCTTCCCGTTGCTGACCGCGGCGCTGTTCGGCTTGGCCGTTGACCGTCACCTCGGCGGGCACGTCTACGACTCCGCCAACGGTGGGGTGCTGTTGTGGCAGCACTTGTTCTGGTTCTTCGGCCACCCCGAGGTGTACATCATCGCGCTGCCGTTCTTCGGCATCGTCAGCGAAGTGTTCCCGGTCTTCTCCCGCAAGCCGATCTTCGGCTACGTCACCCTGGTGTACGCGACGCTGAGCATCGCCGGGCTATCGACCGCGGTTTGGGCGCACCACATGTTCGCCACCGGCGCGGTGCTGCTGCCCTTCTTCTCGCTGCTGACCTTGATGATCGCCATCCCGACCGGTCTGAAGTTCTTCAACTGGATCGGCACCATGTGGCGGGGCCAGCTGACCTTCGAGACGCCGATGCTGTTCGCACTGGGCTTCATCGTCACGTTCATGGCCGGTGGTCTGACTGGCGTCATGCTGGCCAGTCCGCCGCTGGACTTCCACGTCAGCGACAGCTACTTCCTGATCGCGCACTTCCACTACGTGCTGTTCGGCACCATCGTGTTCGCGACGTTCTCCGGGATCTACTTCTGGTTCCCGAAGATGACCGGCCGGCTGCTCGACGAGCGGCTCGGGAAGTTGCACTTCTGGTTGACCTTCATCGGGTTCCACACCACGTTCCTGATCCAGCACTGGCTGGGCAACATGGGTATGCCGCGTCGTTACGCCGACTACCTGCCGACTGACGGCTTCACCGCGTTCAACATAGTGTCGACCGTCGGGGCCTTCATCCTGGGCTCGTCGATGATCGCCTTCACCTGGAACGTCTTCAAGAGCTGGCGTTACGGCGAGGTTGTCACGGTCGACGACCCGTGGGGCTACGGCAACTCCCTGGAGTGGGCGACCAGTTGCCCGCCGCCGCGGCACAACTTCACCGAGCTGCCCCGGATCCGTTCGGAGCGTCCGGCTTTCGAGCTGCACTACCCGCACATGATCGATCGGCTGCGGGCTGAGGCGCACGTCGGCCGTCACCCCGGTGACGAGCTGTACGAACCCGCAAACGCTTGATGAGCGCGCTGGGGGAGAGGCGGCGCCCGGTCGATCCGGGCGCCCGCCAGGGGTGAGCACGCCCAAGGTGCCGGTGTTGATCACCGTCACCGGTGTCGATCAGCCCGGCGTGACGTCGGCCCTCTTCGAGGTGCTGTCGCGCAACCAGGTGGAGTTGCTCAACGTCGAACAGGTCGTGGTCCGCGGTCGCCTCACCCTGGGCGTGCTGGTGTCGGTCGAGCCGGAGGTGGCTGACGGGCCGGCGTTCGCCGACGAGGTGACCACCGCGATTCGCGGTGTGGGACTTGACGTCACGATCGAACGCAGCGACGACGCGCCGATCATCGCGGCACCCTCCACCCATCGGATCGTGGTCTTGGGCCGCCCGGTGGCTGCCACGGCCCTGGGGGCACTGGCTCACGAGATCGCCGAGATCGACGCCAACATCGACATGATCCGCGGCGTGTCCGACTACCCGGTGACGGGGCTGGAACTGCGGGTCTCGGTGCCGGTCGGTGCCGCGGGCCCGTTGCAGTCCGCGCTGAGCAAAGTCGCGGCCGAGCAACAGGTCGACGTGGCGTTCCAAGATGCCAGCTTGTCGCGCCGGACCAAACGTCTGATCGTGTTCGACGTCGACTCCACCCTGATTCAGGGCGAGGTCATCGAGATGCTGGCCGACCGGGCCGGTGCCGGGGGCGCGGTCGCCGCGATCACCGAGGCCGCGATGCGCGGCGAGCTCGACTTCGCCGAATCCTTGCACCACCGGGTGTCCA
Source organism: Mycolicibacter virginiensis (assembly GCF_022374935.2). Classification (NCBI taxonomy): domain Bacteria; kingdom Bacillati; phylum Actinomycetota; class Actinomycetes; order Mycobacteriales; family Mycobacteriaceae; genus Mycobacterium; species Mycobacterium virginiense. The sequence continues at coordinate 3,279,552 of NZ_CP092430.2, read as the reverse complement.
CCCTCGCCGGCCTGCCCGCCAGTGTCGTCGACGAGGTAGCCGAGCAGATCGAGCTGACTCCCGGTGCCCGCACCACGGTGCGCACGCTGCGCCGCCTCGGTTTCAAATGCGGGGTGGTGTCCGGCGGTTTCCGGCAAGTGATCGAGCCGCTGGCGGCCGAGCTGCAGCTGGACTTCGTGGCGGCCAACGAGCTGGAGATCGTCGACGGAAAACTCACCGGGCGGGTGATCGGTCCGGTGGTCGACCGCGCCGGCAAGGCCGACTCGTTGCGGGAGTTCGCCGCCCAGGCGGGAGTACCGCTGGAGCAGACCGTGGCGGTCGGAGACGGCGCCAATGACATCGACATGCTGTCCACGGCGGGCTTGGGTGTGGCGTTCAATGCCAAACCGGCGCTGCGCGAGGTGGCCGACGCCTCGCTGAGCTACCCGTATCTGGACACGGTGCTGTTTCTGCTCGGGGTAACCCGTGCCGAGATCGAGGCCGCCGATGCACACGACGGCGTACTGCGTCGGGTCGAGATCCCGCCGGCTTAGCGGCGATCGCAGGCGCGGCGGAGCCGGGCGCTGCGGGTCGCCGCCATCGGCTTAGCGCATTACAGCAACGCCCCGATCAAGGCCAACGGCAGCAGCCCGGCGGTGGCGGCGAGCGGTATCCCGATGGCGTCCAGGAAGTCGCCGTCGGCGATCTCGGACATGAAGACGTTGTAGCTGTACTCGGGCAGCGTGAACACCAAGGCGCTGAGCATGTCCAGCGGCGGGTAACCCGTGTGCGGCGGGAACGATCCGAAGAGGTCGTCCCAGGTGGTGGGCACCGTGACCCCGACCGATGTCTCACCGCCTCCCAGGGTGTCGCCGAGGCTCGCCAGCTGTTCGGCCCACTCCGGCAGCGCGTACACGTAGTTGGCCGGATCCATCAAGGTGTTGAAGGCGTCAGTGAGGCCCTTTTGCACTGCCTCGAAGAGAGCTTCCGGAACCTGCTGCAGGACATCGAGGTCCGGCAGGACTCCGATGCCGGTGGGGGTGTCGGCGAAACCGGGGCTCCAGCCGTGCTCGATGTTGCCGTACCCCAGGTTCACCAGCACTCGCAGTGCCGGATCCAGCAGATCAACCAGCGGGTTGCCGATGTAGGGCAGCAGCTGCAGCGGAGCCAGTAGTGGCAACGTGGCGGAGGGGATCATGTAGTAGTCGGTCAGGACGTCGGGGCTCGATGTCGGGAGCAAAACCGCATTCGCGATGTCCTCGGGACTGAGCCCCAGATAGGTCGTGTGCGCGAAGATGATGCCCATCACGGCGTTGATCGTGGACAAGAAGTTGAGCGAATACTGCGGAAAATTGGCGAAACCGTCGTACTCGTTGGTGTAGACGGTGGTGGGGAACAAGTTGGCGGGCGCCGCGCCACTGAATGTCATTCCGACGCTGGGTAATTCCGGGTAGGTACCTGTCGGAAGGTCGAAGCGGGCCAGCATGCCGCCGTTAGGAAGGCTCTCGTTGCCGATCAGCACGAAGTGCACGTAGTCGCTGGGTACGCCCTCGTCGGCGAGCCGCTCCATGATCAGCGACGAGAGCACCGCGCTTTGCGACCACCCGAACACCACGACGGGATTGTCGGCGTCGACCTGACCGCCGGCGATCTGGGCGAGGATCGCGGCCTCCAGGATCCGGGTGCCTTCATCCACCGAACTGTCGAAGGTCCCGGTGAACGCACCGAGGAACGGGTACAGCGTTTCGGGGGTGGTCAGGATCTGAGTGGTGCCGGTGAAGCCGAGGGGCGCCAGGTAGAGCTCGTTGACCAGCTCCGCGTAGCCGGGGCCGGGGGTCGGCATGCCGCTGCCGCCCATGATCAGCGCGGTCCCGCCGCCCAGCGATGCGCCGGCGCCGGTGAGCTGGACCGCCTGGGCCGCGGGCACCGCGGCGCCGGCAGGGGAGGGGCAGGCGATGAGCCCGGCACCGACAAGCCCGACCGCGACAGCACTGGAAATACGGACCATCGAAGCTCCCTGAAATGAACCCTAAGCGTTGATGAGTGTGAACCGTGCAAAACATTACAACAGGGACACGTGGGGTTACCGGTGAGAACACCGATCGAAAATGTGCCCTGGTTGCCGTACCCCGGTCGGTCGTCGCGCAGCCGGGATACGGCACGATAGGGCCGTGCCCGATACCGGACGTTCCGCTCCCGCAACCGGGGCCGATCAGGATCTGTTGATCCACTTCGAGGGTATTTCGCTGTGCCGTGACGGGCGCTCTCTGGTGGGGCCGCTGGACTGGTCGGTCGAACTCGACGAACGCTGGGTGATCATCGGGCCCAACGGTGCGGGCAAGACGTCGTTGTTGCGGATCGCCGCTGCCACCGAACACCCGTCCTCGGGTGTGGCCTACGTGTTGGGCGAACAGCTCGGCCGGGTCGACACCACGGAGCTGCGGGCCCGGGTGGGCCTGAGTTCCTCCTCGCTGGCGCAGCGGATCCCAGGCGGGGAAACGGTCAGCGACCTGGTCATCTCGGCCGGCTACGCGGTCCTGGGACGGTGGCGGGAACGCTACGACGCCGTCGACCACGAGCGGGCGGTCGATCTGTTGGAGAGCCTGGGTGCCGAGCACTTGGCGGATCGCACCTACGGAACGCTGTCCGAAGGTGAGCGCAAGCGGGTGCTGATCGCCCGCGCCCTGATGACCGACCCAGAACTGCTGCTGCTCGACGAGCCAGCGGCCGGCTTGGACCTGGGTGGGCGCGAGGAGCTGGTGGCGCGGCTGGGGGATCTGGCTGCCGACCCGGACGCACCGGCGATCGTGCTGGTCACCCACCACGTTGAGGAGATCCCGGTCGGATTCAGTCACTGCCTGCTGCTGGCCGAGGGCCGCGCGGTGGCGGCCGGCCTGCTCGAGGACGTGCTCACGGCCGAGAACCTGTCGGCCACGTTCGGCCAGTCGATCTCCCTGGATGTCATCGACGGGCGCTACTTCGCGCGCCGGACCCGAAGCCGAGCAGCCCACCGGAGGCGCGCATGAACGAACCCCAGCCACCACCGTTGCCGACGCGACCGGCCGCGACGGTGATGCTGGTACGCGAGGATGCCGCCGGCGGGGCGGGCCTCGACGTGTTTCTGATGCGCCGCCATGCCGCGATGGAGTTCGCCGCCGGAGTGATGGTGTTTCCCGGCGGTGGGGTCGACGACCGTGACCGCAGCACCGAGATCGCCTGGCATGGGCCGGAGCCGACGTGGTGGGCGCAGCGTTTCGGCGTTGACGTCGACCTGGCCGCGGCCCTGGTGTGCGCGGCCGCACGCGAGACCTTCGAGGAATCCGGGGTGCTGTTCGCCGGCCCCGCCGATGATCCGGACCGGGTTGTCTCCGATGCCTCGGTGTACGCCGAATCCCGGCGAGCGCTGAACGCCGGTGAGCTGTCGTTCGCCGACTTTCTGCGCACCGAGAATCTGGTGCTGCACGCCGAGCTGCTGCGGCCCTGGGCGAACTGGGTGACTCCGGAGGCCGAGCGCACCCGCCGCTATGACACCTACTTCTTTGTGGGCGCACTGCCGGTCGGGCAGCGGGCGGACGGCGAGAACACCGAATCCGACCGCGCCGGCTGGCTCACGCCCGAAGCGGCGATCGAAGACTTCGCGGCGGGGAACAGCTTCTTGCTGCCGCCGACCTGGACGCAGCTGGATTCGCTCATCGGGCGCAGCATCGAGGCCGTGATGGCGGTGGAACGGCAGATCGTGGTGGTGCAGCCGGACCTGGCGCGCCGCGGCGACAACTGGGAGATCGAATTCTTCAACTCCGACCGTTACAACGCAGCGCGCGGGAAGCGATGGCCCGGATGAGCGAATTCGTATCGGTGCACACCTCAGCCGAGGAGCCCGGGGTGGCCACCCTGGTGATCTCCCGGGCGCCGACCAATGCCATGACCCGGCAGGTCTACCGGGAGATCGTCGCCGCTGCCGCCGAGGTGTCGGCGCGCGACGACGTCGCATCCGTGGTGTTGTACGGGGGCCACGAGATCTTTTGCGCCGGTGACGATGTGCCCGAACTGCGCACGCTGATCGCGGCCGAGGCGCAGGTCTTTGCCCGTGTGCGCCACGATGCCGTACAGGCGGTGGCGGCAATCGGAAAGCCGACGGTGGCTGCGATCACCGGATACGCGCTGGGCAGTGGCCTGGCGCTGGCGCTGGCCGCGGACTGGCGAATCAGCGGCGACAACGTCAAGTTCGGAGCGACCGAGATTCTGGCCGGTCTGGCTCCCGATGGTGGCGGACTGGCCCGGCTGGCTCGAACCATCGGAGCCAGCCGCACCAAGGAATTGGCCTACAGCGGCCGGTTCTTCGATACCGAGGAGGCGCTGGCCCTCGGGCTGGTCGACGACATGGTCGCACCCGACGGCGTCTACGAGGCCGCGATCGGCTGGGCTCGCCGTTTCGTTGATACCCCGGCGCAGGCGCTGGCTGCGGCCAAGGCCTCCATCGACTCCATCGAGACCGAGCCTCCGGCAGACCGGGCCGCCGCTGACCAGCGCCGCTACGGTGAGCTGTTCGCGGCCGGCATTGGCCCTGCTGCGCAAGGCTCTTAGGCGTCACGCCGCAGCGGCTTGGGGCAGTGACGGTTTCTTTTCAAGTTTTTATCAGCTAACGTCCAGTCAGCGGCGAGGGCCGCCACGATCCCGGCGTTAGGAACCCACCATGCAGTCAGCTGCCATCCGCCCCTGGACCACTGCGGCCGTCGCGCTGCTGGGCGCGGGCGCCATTGCGGCGGGCCCGGTCGTGGTGCCGCAGGCCGCAGCGGTCACGGCCGACATTCTGTTGGCCGCCCAGGACATCACGCTCGACCTGGTGCGCCACGGCCAGTCGGCGGACAACGCCAACGACATCTTGGGCACCATTCCGCCGGGTGCTCCGCTCACTGAGCTCGGGGAGCAGCAGGCCGCCTACCTTGCCGACCCCAGCAACCCGCTGCACCTTGCCGCCCCCGACTTCTACAGCGGCATTTACGCCTCCGAGTTCCTCCGCTCGCAGGAAACGGCCGGCGGGTGGCTGAGCGCCGCAGGTGCGCCGGACACACCGCTGACGATCCTGGCCGGGCTCAACGAGATCAATGCCGGCTGGTTCGAAGGGCAGGATCTCAACATCCTCACCGAGATCGCCTACGCCCTACCGACATTCATGTGGGCCTTGGGTCAGTACTGGGTGCCGATGCTGGGATCCACCATTGACCCCAACGGGGTGGCCTTCAACGATCGCGTCACCGACGCGATCGCGGCTATCTACAGCAACACCGTCTCCGACCCGGAAAGCTCGCTCAACGACGTGGCGTTCGCGCACGCCGGAACGATCGCGATCTGGACGTTGATGAACGTCAAGAACCCTGACTTCGGGCTGGTCCTCTCCGAATTACTCGACACCCACACCCCACTGGGCAACACCGGCCAGGTGGTCATCGAGGGCAACCCCACCGACGGCTGGACGCTGGTCAGCTGGGCCGGTCACGAGGTGTCGGCGACGCCGGATCTGTTGACCGGGCTGTTCGTCGACTGGCGGGACCTGAACGTCGCGCCGCAGATCGCGACCTGGCACATCCTGGAGGCGCTGCAGGGCGGGGACCAGTCCGAAATCGCTGCCGCCGTGCAGACCGGGTTCGACCAGGTGCTCGGGGCCATCACCGCATTCCCGCAGGCCGTGCTCGACACCATCACCGGCGCGCTGGGCGGCTAGCGCTCAGCGCAGGAATCCAACAAATTCAGCATTGACATAGGTAAATCATCGGGATACTTTCAGCGAAGTATTGCGCTACGCGTCGGAGCGTAACGGAAGCTACGGACTCGCTGAAGGAGAAGGTCATGTACCAAACCCGCCCGTGGATCACCGCCGGAGTCGCGCTCGTCGGCGCCGGCCTCGTGGCTGTCGGCCCGGTGGCTCCGATAGCCGGGTCGCTGCCCGTCGTCAATGTGCCCAACATCCAACTGGCCGCCGCGGACATCGTGCTGGATCTGGTCCGGCACGGGCAGTCGACAGAAAACGTGTCGGACTACGTCGGCACGACCCCCCCGGGCGCCCCGCTCACCGACCTGGGGCAGCAACAGGCCATCGACGTCGGAAACGGCCTCTACAACGGCGGCGACAACAACATCGGCGGGGTGTACGCCTCGGACTTCCTGCGCGCCCAGCAGACGGCGTGGCCGCTGATCCAGTTGCTGACCGGACAGCCTGTCGATCCGGCCAACTTCCCGGACGGGCCGACACCGCTGCTTGCGCCCGACCAGATCCTGTCCGGGCTCGGCGAGATCAACGCCGGGTGGCTGGAAGGGCAGAGCGGCACGCTGCCCGGCCTCCTCTACCTCCTGCCCACCATCGCGTGGATGACCGGGAACTACTGGGTGCCGATGCTCGGCTCGGACATCAACCCCAACGGGATGGCGTTCCAGGACAACTACAGTGGCGCCATTCAGACGATCTACGACGCCAGCACGGCAGACGGCGACAGCACCGGGACCGATGTGGCCTTCTCGCACGGCGCGGCGATCATGGCGTGGACGATGATGAACGTCGACAACCCCGATTGGGGGCTGTTCTTGGAGACGCTGTCCGGCGACCGCGGGCTACCCAACACCGGCCAGGTCGTGGTCGAAGGCAACCCGACCGACGGCTGGACCCTGGTCAGCTGGAACGGCACTGAGGTCGCAGAGAACCCGGGCCTGCTCACCGGGCTGTTCGTCGACTGGCGTGACCTGATCGTCGCCCCGCAGATGGCCGGCTGGCACGTCTGGGAGGCCATCCTCGGTGGCGACCCCTCTGAGATCTTGGCTGCGCTGCAGACCGGCTTCAGCGACGTGTTCTCGGCGCTGGTGGAATTCCCGCAGGCGGTGATCGAGACCATCACCGGTGCGTTCGGCGATGCCGCAGACACCGGCTCGGCCGATGCATGGGGTGACCTGCTGGGGGCTCTGGCGATCTAGGCCGCAGCGGTACTCAAGCCCGGGTGCGGCGCTACCTCGCCGCACCCGGGCTTCGCCGTGTCTGAACGCGAACCTGCGTTTTCCTGAAGGCTGGGTATTGCCCAGCTCTCCCTCTGCTAGATAGGATGTGATGTCGGTCACACGACGTCCTATCTGGGGGGATGGACATGCAGCGAGTCGTCAACCGTATGTGGGCAACCGCCGGCATCACGCTGGTCGGTCTTGGGGCCGCGACCGTCACTCCGGCGGCGCCCGCGCCGTCCGCAGTGTCTGTCGTCGATATCGCGCTCACCGCGGATGCCGAGCAGATCACGCTGGACTTGGTGCGGCACGGGCAATCGAGCGACGACCTGAACAACATCCTCGGCACGCTGCCCCCGGGTGCTCCGCTCACCGAGGCGGGTGTCCAGCAGGCGAACGCCGTCGCCCAGGCCATTCAGCAGGCTTTCCCCAATGGCATCTCCGGGATCTACGCCTCGGAGCTCATCCGGACCCAGGAGACGGCTGACCCGCTAGCGCAGGCGCTGGGAATGGACGTACAGGTACTAGCGGGACTCAATGAGATCCCCGCAGGCATTTTCGAAGGACAGCCCCGCGACCTGCTGACCGAGATCGGCTATTTCGCGCCGATGGCGGCGTGGGTCCTCGGCCTCGTATTGGTGCCGGTCCCCGGCTCCATCAACGGGGTGCAGTTCGATGAGCAGGTCACCGGCGCCATCGACACGATCTACAACGACACTGTCGCAGGTGAGGGCCCGCTGGCTGCTGTGGCGTACTCCAGCGGCGGCCCGAACGCGATCTGGGCGCTGATGAACGTCGAAAACCCTCCCTTCCTGCTACTACTGCAGCAGCTGCTCGAAACGCTCGGTCCGCCACCCAATGCGGGCCAGGCCATCCTCGAGGGCAACCCGACCGACGGCTGGACACTGGTCAGCTGGAACGGGACCGCTGTTCCGCAGACCCCGGATCTGCTTACCGGACTGTTCGTCGACTTCCGCGACCTGATCGTCGCGCCGCAGGTGGCCGCCTGGCACGTTTGGGAGGCCATCCAGGGCGGCGATTCCACCGACATCAGCAGTGCGCTGCAGACCGGCTTCAACGACGTGCTCGCGGCGTTCACCGCGTTCCCGCAGGCCGTGATCGACACCATCACCGGCGCTCTGGGCGACAGCACCGGCGTAGCTGCTGCCTCGGTGGCCGACGGCTTGGCGGGAGCGATCTGAGCCTGGACGGCGGCATTCGTGACCTGTCCCCCGTAAGCGGGGAGTGCCCCATGCGCCCGACTTCGTCGTTCTTGCAGTCACCGCTGTGCTTATGGCGGTGACCTGTCTGCGCCCGACTTCGTCGTTCTTGCAGTCACCGCTGTGCTTATGGCGGTGACCTGTCTGCGCCCGACTTCGTCGTTCTTGCAGTCACCGCTGTGCTTATGGCGGTGACCTGTCTGCGCCCGACTTCGTCGTTCTTGCAGTCACCGCTTAGGCTGACTCACTATGACGAGCACGGACCCGACGCCGAACCCGCACGCCACCGCCGAGCAGGTGGAGGCGGCCCGGCATGACAGCAAGCTCGCTCAGGTGCTCTATCACGACTGGGAGGCCGAGCAGTACGACGAGAAGTGGTCGATCTCCTACGACGAGCGCTGTATCGACTACGCCCGGGGCCGCTTCGATGCGATCGTGCCGGCCTCGGAACGGGCCGGGGACGCGCCGCTGTATGACCGGGCGCTGGAACTGGGCTGCGGTACGGGATTCTTCCTGCTCAACCTGATGCAGTCCGGCGTAGCGCGGCGCGGCTCGGTCACCGACCTGTCGCCCGGCATGGTCAAGGTCGCCACCCGCAACGGTCAGGCCCTCGGCCTGGACGTCGACGGTCGGGTCGCCGACGCCGAGGGCATCCCGTATGAGGACAACACCTTCGATTTGGTGGTCGGCCACGCGGTGCTGCACCACATTCCCGACGTCGAGCTGTCGCTGCGCGAGGTGGTTCGGGTGCTCAAGCCCGGTGGGCGGTTCATCTTCGCCGGCGAGCCCACCACGGTCGGCAACTTCTACGCCCGGCGGTTGGCCGACCTGACCTGGAAGACCACGGTCGCGGCGATGAAGCTGCCGGGAATGGGCTCCTGGCGCCGGCCGCAGGAAGAGCTCGACGAGAACTCGCGCGCCGCTGCCCTCGAGTGGATCGTGGACCTGCACACCTTCGAGCCGCGCGACCTGGAGCGGATGGCGACCAACGCCGGCGCGGTCGACGTGCAGACCGCCAGCGAGGAGTTCACCGCCGCCATGCTGGGTTGGCCGGTCCGCACCTTCGAGTCGACGGTCCCGCCGGGCAAGCTCGGCTGGGGCTGGGCGCGGTTCGCCTTCGGCAGCTGGACGGCCCTGAGCTGGGTGGACGCCAACATCTGGCGCCGGGTGGTGCCCAAGGGCTGGTTCTACAACCTGATGATCACCGGGGTTAAACCGTCCTGACTGCGGGCTTCAGATTTGAAGTCGACGACGTCGGCTATCTGAGTTCGCCGGTCGGGGGAGCCGACCTGGCCGAGGTTGCCGGCTTTGCGCTCACCGACGCCACCCGGATCGCCGACATCGCCGCCCTGCGCGGTCGCTTCGGCGCCCGCACGCCCGCGTTGGTCGAGACCGTTCTGCTGCGCCGGCGTGCCGCCGCCAAACTGGCTGAGCTGCCCGGGACGTCGCGGTGGCTGTTCACCGACGAGGCGCTGCAGCAGGCCAGCGCCGCGCCGGTGGCGCGGCACCGGGCGCAACGCATCGCGGCCGCGGCACCGGGTGCCGTCGTGCACGATGTGACCTGCTCGGTTGGCACCGAGCTGGCAGCGCTGTCCGAGCTGATCGATCGGGTGCTGGGCAGCGACCTCGACCCGGTACGGCTGGCGATGGCGCGCCACAACCTGGGCAACGATGTCGACGGCGTGGTTCGCGCCGATGCTTTGGCGCCGGTCAGCCGCGACACGGTGGTGCTTGCCGACCCCGGCCGGCGCGGCGGCGGGCGGCGTCGTTTCGACCCGGCCGACTACCAGCCCGCCCTGGACCGGCTACTGGAGGTCTACCGCGACCGCGACATGGTGGTAAAGGCCGCTCCCGGAATCGATTTCGAGAAGGTCCGGCAACTGGGATTTGCCGGCGAGATCGAAGTCACCTCGTGGCGTGCCTCGGTGCGGGAAGCCTGCCTGTGGTCACCCGGACTGGCCGGGCCTGGGGTGCGCCGCCGCGCGGTGATCCTCGACCGCGGCGAGCAGATCACCGACGCCGAGCCCGACGACTGCGACGTGCGGCCGGCGGGACGCTGGCTCATCGACCCCGACGGCGCGGTCGTGCGGGCCGGCCTGGTCCGCCAGTACGGCGCCCGGCACGGGCTCTGGCAGCTCGACCGCGACATCGCCTACCTGTCCGGCGACGAATTGCCGGACGGCGTACGCGGATTCGAGGTGCTCGAAACGCTGGCCTACAGCGAAAAGCGGCTGCGTCAGGCGCTGGCGGCACGCGACTGCGGTGCGCTGGAAATCCTGGTGCGGGGCGTGCGCGACGTGCAGGCCGACCCGGACGGTCTGCGCCGCCGGTTGCGGTTGCGCGGGGCGCAGGCCCTGTCGGTGGTGATCACCCGCATCGGGACGGGGACGGCGGCGCGGGCGATTGCGTTCGTCTGCCGTCCGTCGCGCTAAGCCCGCCTCAGTCGTCCTCGACAAGCCGCAACGCAAAGGCCGGGCAGATGGCGACCGCCTGTTGCAGCAACGTGCGGTCGTCGGCGCGAACATTCTCGTCGCGGACGAGGACCACTCCGTCGTCTCCGACTTCGAAGACGTCGGAATGGACCGCCTCGCACAAGCCGTTTCCCATGCATTTGTCACGGTCAGCGATGATCTTCATCGCGTCATGCCTCGGGAACGAACGCCAGGCGATCGGGACGCCGAACATACATGCCCTCGGCGTATTCGATGGCGTCGCAATCGACGTGGAAGTCCGGGCAGCGGGCCAGCAGCTCCTCCAACACCACCCGCGATTGCATCCGCGCCGCGGTGTTGCCGATGCAATGGTGGTTGCCCTGACTGAAGCTCAGGATTCCCTGCGGCTTGCGGTGCACGTCCAGTTGGTCGGCGTCCGGCCCGTATTGGCGCGAGTCGCGATTCGCTGATGCGTACAACAGCAAGGTCTTGCGTCCGGCCGGGATGGTCACACCGTCGATATGGACGTCGCGGGTTGTCAGCCGGGCCAGCCCCTGTACCGGCGACGTCAGGCGGAGGAACTCCTCAACCGCGGCGGTGATGCTGCTCGGGTCGGCGATCAACTGTGACCGCTGATCGCGGTGCTCGGTGAGCAATTGGGCGCTGCCGCCGAGCATTCCGATGATCGTGTCGTTGCCGCCGGCGATCATGGTGAAGGCCCATCCCAAGACCCTCCCCAGGCTGTCGGCGTCGCTGCCAAAGCCGAGAGCGATCAGGTGCGAGACGGTGTCGTCGCCCGGATCTTGCTTGCGTCGTTCGACCAGCTCGGTGAAGTAGCCGAAGAGTTCGACAATCGCATCAACGGCGCCGGCCTGTGTCCCGGTTGCGTTGGCTTCGACGATGTTGTCGGCCCAGTCGTTGAACCGGCTTCGATCCGCCTCCGGCACCCCCAGATAGTGGGCGACCACCATGTTGGCCAACGGCTTGAACAGTTCAGCAACGATGTCACCGCCGCCTTGGGCGCGTAGCCGCTCAATGCGCTCCGCGGCGAATTCGCGCACCGCCGGCTCGATCGTCACGATCTGTCTCGGGGTGAAGCCCTTGTGGACCACCCGGCGGAACTCACTGTGCGCCGGGGGATCGAGCATCACCAGCGGGGCCCTCTCCTCGGCGAGACCCAAGCGCTCCATCTCGCCGTAGTCGATGGTCAGGCCCTGGGCGGAGGAGAAGGTCTCCCAGTCGCGTGCCGCGGCGCTGACGTCGGCATACCGTGACAGCACCCAGTAATCGTTGTGTGGCGAATGCTCCGGTACCACTTGGTGGACCGGGTCATATTCGCGCAGCGCGGCATACATCGGCCAGGGATCGCGCCAGGACTCGCCGCCGCGCGGTATGAAGGTCGCCTGGTCAGGCGCTGTCGTGATCATTCCACTCCCGTCTCGAAGACTCATCAGTGCCGACCGTGGTCAGCTGAACAGCATTGCCAAGTAGGCGCTGGGGTCCAGCGCTGCGCCCAGGTCCAGACCAGCCCAGCTGGACGGATCCAGGAGCGCGCCGAAATCAAAGCCCGAACGGGAAAGCTCCGGCAGGAAGGCCCATTCGAGTGCCGCCAACGGGTTCGCCACGTCGGGCATACCGCCGGTCGCAGTGAAGACCGAGGTGGCCAAGTCGTCGCGGGCATTGAGAATGCCCGAGATGATGCTGGTGTTCGGATCGAACAGCGAGTCGCTGAGGATCGTGCCGAACTGCTGGCCGCCGGCGAACAGCGCCGTCAGCGCCTGCCCCAGATCACCCGACGAGAGCGCGCCCTGAACAGCGTCGGTCGTTTGGTCGAAGTTCTTCTCCAGCAAGGCCTGCGTCAGCTGGATCGGCAACAAGATGTCTTTCATCGCCAGATCCCAGTTGTCCTGTATCGCGGTCATGCTGGCCGAAGGGTCGGTCAGGAAGGACTTGGTCAGGGCGAGCATGTCGGGACTGAGCGCCGGAGTGAACCGCAGCCACATCGGCGTCTCGGGCTGCTCGCCGAAGACTGCGGTGTAATTGTCGGTGCCCATGGCGTTTTCGATGTCGTGCAGCCACAACTGTTGCGTCACCCAGCCCGGCTGTCCGTCCACTCGGGCGTTGTCCAACGCGTAGTTGTAGGACAGCACCCGGGCGGTCATATCGGCGGCGTATTGCGCAGGGCTGACGGCCGGCGTATCGGCCGGCAGGTACTTCGCCACCTCGTCGACCGGCACCACCTGGGTCTCCACCGGCAGCGGAACCGGAGGCCGGTCGGCGAGCGGAATGTTCTGGTAGCGCATGTAGATCTCACCGCTGGTGACTCCGCCGCTGTCCAGCCAGTTCGCCACCCCGGGGTTCGTGGCGCTGACGACGTAGTAGGTGTAGCCGTCGCCGGAGAGGAACGATTGGGTGCCGTTGAGGCTGGTCTGCGCCAACGTGGCGGGCAGATTTGTGGCGTAGACGTTCATCAGCTCGATTCCGTTCATTCCGGCGGAATCGATCTGGGGAATCTTGACGATCAGCGCTTCGCCGGGCTGCAGGTCGAAATGGCCCGACGAGACGGCGGCACTCGGCAGGGCGACGCCGTAACCGCTTTGCGATTCCAGGTCGCTCATCGTGTTAGGCGGCTGCAAGATTCCGGCGGCACCGGCGAGCTGCATATTCAACTGATTGAACGGGATCACGCCCGGAGCCACCCTGTTCAGGAGCTGACTGATGATGTCGCCGGACAACCCTGTGTCGGTGATACCGGCCGGGATCGGTGCGCAGTCGCTCACGCAGTCGATGCGAAAGCTGCTGCCGCCCGATGCCCACTGGCTCAGCATGTCTCGGATCAACAGTGAGTTGATGTCGCTGCTGTCGATGAAGTTGACTGCGCCGTCCGGCCTTTCGGGTCCGATGAAGACGGTGAAAGTCCCGTCGGGATTGACCGTCAAGCCGCTTCCGAGCTCCAGGGCGCCGCCGCCTTCAGCCGAGGATCCCCCGACTGTGATCGGCATCAGCGCCATGCCGCCGGTGCCCTTGCCGACCGTGCCGGTGAGTTCGTAGGTCGCGTTCGGGTCGAAGCCCTGAGCGGTGCGGTAGTAGATGTCGGGCGTATAGAACTGGAAGTACGGGCGGTAAGCAGCGGAATCTCCGGCGGTCACCTCGGGGACCTGGACGAAGACCTGGCCATGGGTGAGTTGCGACAGGCCCGAGGACATGAGCATGGAAGTTGGTGGCCTGCAGACTCGCCAGCAGCATGGCGTTGCTGTCCGGGGTGGCGAAGGGCAACGCTTCGAATCCCTGCTGCGCCAGCTGCATGTTGGCCAGGATCTGATCGATCACCGGTTGCAACGAACTGTCCGCCGAAACCAACGCGACGGGCAGCGCCGCCACCGGGGCGGCCTGCTGCGCGGTGACTCCCAGCACCAGGGCCCCGGTCAGCGCCGTCGTCGCCAGCTGTGCCGCCCGGACAACGCGGGCCGGTGCGGCACGTCTCGCACCCCGTCGTTGCGCGCTGCCAGCTATTGGCCTTCCGATTGCCGACTTAAACCCAACCGGTCGACCAGCCGTCGTCGTCGTGCTCATGGGGCTCCCTCTACCTCGTAAGAGTGACAAATAGTTGTCGCTAGGGTGACAAAATATTGATTCGGGACTGTACGCGGGGATGCGCGCTGAAGGCAAGGGTTTGTTCGGACGGAATGTGGAGTGTCAAGGCGATCGGTTCAGGCGGTGCTGTCGGTGGCTCGCGGTGTGCCGCCCCCGTCGGGCGTTCGGGCCTCGTAGGATTCGGTCCTATGTTCTCGGCGGATAAGGAGCGCGATGGCCCAGCCCGATGACGGGCGAGACGAAGTCGAGCGAGTGGGTTCGCCACCGACCGACCGCGTTGTCGCCATCGTGGGATTACTCGCCGACCAGCAACAACCGAGCTCGGTCGCATCGATAGCGTCGCGGTTGGAATTGAACCGCGCGACGGTGACCTCAATCCTGGTGGCGCTGGAGCGGGCGGGATGGGTGCTGCGCCAACCCGACCGGCGGTATCTGCTGGGGCCCGGGCTGATGGGCGTCGCAGACGCGGTTCGCGCGCAGTGGCCGGTGTCCCCGGAACGCACCCACCTGATGGAGCAACTGGCCGAGCGGGCCGGTTGTGGAACGGCGCTTGCGTTGGTGGGCGCCACCGAGATGAGTTTCTTGAGAGTGGTTGGGGGACAGGGCCAGATTCCGGCCGCGGTGGGCGTCGGGGTCCGCCTGCCTCTCGTCGCGCCGGTAGCCGCCGCCGTGATCGCGCACCGCGATGCGCATACTCAGCGGACGTGGCTTGCCACCGCGCAAATGCCCGCGCGTCAACGCTTCAGCGACCTTTTCGAACAGGCACAGCGCAGCGGGGTAGTGGTGTTCGGAATGGGCCAGACCGACCCTGCGGCTCTCGATGTGCTGGCCGAGGTTGCCGGGATGCTCGCCGAACATCCCCGGCGGGCTGCGCTCCGGCAGCGGGTGTTCCAGCTGTTGACCGGATTGGGCGGAACTCCCTATACCGCAGAGGAACTCGCCAGCCCCGACGCCTTATCGGTGAGCTATCTGGCGGCACCGGTCTTTGACAAGGGCGAAGCGGTCTATGAGTTGCAGTTGGGGCCGCTGCAAGCGCAGGTGAGCGCGTCCGAGCGCGACCGCTTCATCAGTGAAATCCGCGCGACGGCAGAACAGCTCAGTTCGTAGCAGGACCGTTTGCCGGTCGTCGCGTTCGGCGGCCCGGTAAGCTGTCGGCTTCGGGCCATTCCTGCTTGCTGCGGCAAGGCGAGACAAAGCGAGACAAACCGACAATGCGCATTCTGGTGGCCGCCCTGGTGGCGGGCGGTGCGGTGGGCAGTTGGCTGGGTATGACGGGTGTGCCCTCGGCGGGCGCGGTGTCGCCCTGTGCCGAACTGGGCGGCACGCTCGAGTCCGGGCAATGCCACGTCCACTCGTCCAATGCCAACTACACCCTGGATATGCGGTTTCCGGTCGACTATCCCGACCAGCAGACCCTGACCGACTACCTGGTGCAGAACCGCGACGGGTTCTTGACCGTGGCCAAATCACCCGGGTCGCGCGACATGCCCTACGAAATGGATGCCACATCTGAGCAGCACCGTTCGGGTCAGGCCCCCAAAGGCACCCAGAGCGTCGTGCTGAAGATCTTCCAAGACCTCGGCGGCCCGCAGCCGTCTACCTGGTATCAGTCGTTCAACTACGACTTGGCGTCGCGCAAGGCGATCACATTCGAGACCCTGTTCGCGCAGGGCAGCAAGCCGCTGGAAGTGATCTTTCCGGTCGTGCAGCGCGACCTCGAGCGTCAGACCGGAGTGCCGGCGATCCTGATCTCGTCGGGTTCGGGGATGGACCCGGCGCACTACCAGAATTTCGCCATCACCAACGACGAGGTGATCTTCTATTTCGCACCCGGCGAGCTGCTGCCGATGAGCTCCGGCGCCACCTCGGTGAAGGTGCCGCGCACGGCACTCCCGCCACTGGCTGTCTAGGCGATCGCGCTGGCGGAGTAGTCGCGACTACGCGGGGGCGAAGCTGAACACTTGGCCGGCGCTGGTCGCAACCGCCACCCGCCGGTCATTGCCGACTGACACCCCGACGGGAAACCCGCGCGCTTCGGGCAGCGGATAGCTGTTGAGGGTGTGGCCGTCGGCCGGGTCGAACACCAGCAGTGACAAACCCGCCGGTCCCAGGCTGGTGCCGGCGACCACGGTGTAGCCCACCTTGCCGGCCAGACTCGACGAGGACAGCGGCACGGTGTCCTCGCGGCGCCAGACCTGCTCGGCGTAGTCGCCGCGGTCGGCGTAGGCAACCAGTTCGGTGTCGGGGCCACCGCCCGAGACGATCAGTCCGCCGGGTGTCACCGCCGGTGGGGTTTGAGCCAAGAACTTCAGCGGCACTGACCATCTCGCCTTGCCGTCGGCAGCGTTGATCGCCCACAGCCGCTGGTCGCGTCCGTTGACATAGACCGTGGAACCGTCGGCGGACAGCACGGGGCTGGCTAACACCCCGGCGGCGACGGCATCGCTGCTCCACTCCTGGGTGAGCAGCGGGACGCCGCCCGGGTGGTACTTGAGACCGACCAGGCCGGACTCCTTGGCGCCCGGCTGCCACAGGCTCACCACCGCGATGTTGCTCTCCGGTGAGAAGGCAGGTGCGGCGGCGACCGGGCAGTCCGGTCGGGCGCCGGCGCAGTCGGACAGGCCGCGCCGGAAGTCGGTCGGGTCGACACCGTCCACCAGGTCCAGCGGCGTGCCGACGACCGCGCCGCGGTGTGTGTCGAAGATCAGCACCTGCCCCAAATGGGTCACGACCAGCAGCAGGCCGTCGCCGAGGATCCGGGGCGTGGAGGGCATGCCGATCACCGGTGCACGCCAGCGGATCCACTGGGTGGGCGGAAACGAAAGCATGGCGCCCGGCTGCCCGACATAGACGTTGTCGAAGCCGTCAATGAGCGCGCCGAAGAACCCGCCGCCTTGATGTAGCCGGGTGCACCAGCGCTGCCGGCCGCGGTCGGCGTTCTCCCACTGCATCAGCGAGCAACCCGCCTCGGTCTGACCGTTGAGCATCATCCAGCCGTGCACACCCACGGCGGGCTGGGCTCCCAGCTCACCTTTGACCGAGCGGATCCAGTCCAGCTGCAGGTCGGTGGCTCCGGCGGTGCCGGTATGACTGCTGTTGGCGGCATCGGCATACTGGGCGGGCCAGCCCGGAGCGGGCGCGGCATCCACCCAGGAATCGGTGTTGGCGCAGCCGCCCAGAAGCCCTGCCACCGCCACCATTGCGATTCCGGCCAGGACACCACGTCGCCGCAACACAGTGGCAATCCCCAATCCTCGGCCGGTCAGTGAACGAGTCCTGGTGAGGGTAGCGCGTGGCAAGAACGCGCTCGCGTAGGCTTTCCGGCCATGACGACGATGTGGGGTGCTCCGATCCACAAACGCTGGCGGGGTTCGCGCCTGCGTGACCCGCGCCAGGCCAAATTCCTCACGCTGGCCTCGCTGCGCTGGGTACTGGCTAATCGGGCCTACACACCGTGGTACCTGGTGCGCTACTGGCGGCTGCTGAAGTTCAAGCTGGCCAACCCGCACATCATCACCCGCGGCATGGTTTTCCTGGGTAAGGGCGTGGAGATCCAGGCCACCCCGGAGATGTCATACATGGAGATCGGTCGCTGGGTGCACATCGGCGACAAGAACACCATCCGGGCCCATGAGGGCTCGCTGCGATTCGGCGACAAAGTGGTGCTGGGGCGCGACAACGTCATCAACACCTATCTCGACATCGAGCTCGGTGATTCCGTGCTGATGGCCGACTGGTGCTACGTCTGCGACTTCGACCACAAGATGGACGACATCAACGTGCCGATCAAGGACCAGGGCATCATCAAGAGCCCGGTGCGGATCGGCCCGGACACTTGGATAGCCGCGAAGGTCACCATCCTGCGTGACACCAGCGTCGGTCGCGGATGCGTCCTCGGCGCCCACGCGGTGGTCAAGGGCGTCATTCCCGACTACTCGATCGCGGTCGGGGCGCCGGCCAAGGTGGTCAAGAACCGCAAACTGGCCTGGGAGACCTCGGCCGCCGAGCGCGCCGAGCTGGCCGCCGCGCTGGCCGATATCGAACGCAAGAAGGCCGCCCAGGGCTGAGCCGCGCCGTGACGCGACCGCGGGTAGTCATAGCGGGGCTGGGCGACAGCGGTGTTCTCACCGCGATCCGGCTGGCCAAGCATGCCGACGTGGTCGGCGTTTCGGTAAAACCCGCCCTGGTGAGCGGCCAGGAGCTGGGCCTGAGGCTGTCCCGCCCACAGCAGTGGGCGCGCGACTACTGGCTGCCGTTCGACCGGTTTCCACGGCTGGATGCGGTGCGCACCGTGCACGGTGCGGTGTCCGGCGTCGACCTGGACGGCAGAACCCTGACCGTCGCGTGTGCCGACGGTGTCAGCCGCGATGAGCCCTATGACGCCCTGATCATCGCGACCGGGGTCAGCAACGGCTTCTGGCGTCGGCCCACCATGCAGTCGGCCGGTGATGTCGCCGCGGAGCTGACCGCTGCACACGCCCGACTTGCCACCGCCGGATCGGTCATCGTGGTGGGCGGCGGTGCGGCGGCGGTCAGCAGCGCCGCCAACATCGCCCGAACCTGGCCGGCCAAACGGGTCGACCTGTACTTCCCGGGTCCGCGCCCGCTGCGTGAGCACCATCCGCGGGTCTGGCGCACCGTCGAGGGCAGATTGCTCGACGCGCGCGTAGGACTGCATCCGGACCACCGCGCCCTGGTGCCCGAGGGTTTCGGCTGCGACCGCATCACCGATGACCCGGTTCGTTGGAGTACCGGTCAGGACCCGGCCGCAGCCGATGCCGTGCTGTGGGCGATCGGGAAGGTGCGACCCAACACCGACTGGTTGCCGACCGAGCTGCTCGACGATGCCGGCTTCGTCCGAGTCTCGGCCGACCTGCGGGCGCCCGGACATCCAACAGTGTTCGCGATCGGCGACGTCGCGGCGACCGACCCGTTGCGCAGCTCGGCCCGCAACCGGGCCGACGGCCTACTGGCAAGCAACGTGCGGGCCGCTCTCACCGGCAAGCCGCTACGGCACTACCGGCCACCCACCCGGCGGTGGGGTTCGGTGCTGGGGGCCCAACCCGAGGGCCTGGAGGTGTTCGCGCCGTCCGGGCGTGCGTTCCGGTTCCCGGCCTGGTCGATCGAGCGGGTGCTGTATCCGTGGATCGTCCGGCGGGGTATCTATCGCGGCGTACGCCCCAACGATCCGCTGAAAACTGCCAGAATCGACTGATGACGACACCGGCATTCTCCGATGTGTACCGGGAGAAGTACCTGCTGCTGACGACGTTCACCAAGGACGGCAAGCCCAAGCCGACCCCGGTGTGGGGTGCGCCCGTCGGGGACCGGCTGTTGGTCATCACCGACGACGGATCCTGGAAGACCAAGCGGATCAACAACACTCCGCGAGTCACCATCCAAAAGTGTGGAGTCCTGGGCAAACCCAAAGGGGACCCCGTGGAGGCGGTGGCCCGGGTCCTGCCCAAGTCCGAGACCCGGCGGGTCTACGACGCCGTGGTCAAGCGGTACTGGTGGCACGCCTGGTGGTTCGTTCCGCATTCGCTCGTGCGCGGTGGAATAGACAAGGTGCACGTCGGCCTGGAGATCACCGCCGCCTGACCCGTCTCGAGTTATCAGGCGAACTCAAGCAGCGTGTAGGCGCCCCGAAAATTCTTCGTGGGACCCCACTGCCAGAAGGCCGGAAACAAGGTTCCAAAGAACAGGCCACGCCCTTTGGGTATCGGCACATCGTGCACGGCGCTGATGCCCGGCACCGTCTGGGTCAGCCCGGCGAGCTGACGCGCCGACAGGCTGAACGGCATCGGGGGCACACGGTAGTGCCGCGATGATCGCATCCCGCGCGGTGCCACCTTCTTGACCAGGGTCGGTGGGACATCGAAGAACATCTGACCGCCAGGGAAACGTTCGGCGCATGCCGCGATGAGGTCCATCGCCTGGCCCGGCTGCAGATACATCAGCAGACCTTCGGCGGTGATGAAGACGCCGGCGCTGTAGTCGACCTGGTCCATCCAGCTGTAGTCCAACGCCGATTGCGCCAGGTTGGTGATGCGCGGTGACGGTGGCAGCAACTGTTCGCGAAGCCGCATCACCGGCTCCAAATCCACTGACAACCAATCGAATCGTGGATCAGGAATAGCACTGTTGAGACGCCAGAAGCTGGTTTGGAAGCCTTCGGCAAGCGCGACAACCGTCGCCTCGGGGTGCTCCTGCAGATAGGCCGTCGCGCATCGATCAACGGCCAGCGACCGTAGCGCCATCTCCTGGCCACGACGTCCGAACTTATCGAAGTCGAACGCGATGGACTCGACGAGTCGAATCGCCTCCGGGTCATCGATGATGGCCTGAGAGTGTGCGGCCTGATATGCCCGCCCGTTGAGCGTCATCAGGGCGGTTTCCGAAACACCATTGAGCGCACGGGCGTCGACTTTGGATTCGACTGGATCCTCCATCGCGCCCATGGTATCGAAGAAAGCCGTTGAGCCGGGCTGTCCCAGCTAGGGTTTCAGTGCCGGCAGCACCCGTTCGACCAGCAGCCGCAGGCTCTCCCAGCCTTCGTCGAGCGGCAGCCCGCCGATCAGCGGGTGCAGGGTCACCCCGGTGCGGCCGGCGCGACACTGCGCGACGAGCTCATCAGGGGTCAGCACCTCGATCTTGGCCGACGAGCGCAGCTCGTCGATCGTGTCGGTCGGACTCTCGTTGGGGCGAGGCACCTCTGGCACCGCCCACGAGCTGTATTCGGTTGCCTCGTGCAGGAAATGCTCACCACATCGGGCCCACGCGGCCTCGGGGTCGGTGGTCAGATGAGTCACGGTATTGCCGTTCTCGGGGCTGAACACGAAGCCCTGTTTTCCGTTGCGTGCCAGTTCCTCCCGATACACCGCTTCGATCTCGGGCATGGGCATCGGCGGCGAGAACGGCAAACCGAACCGGGCCGCTCGACGGGCGGCTGCCGTGCTCATCCCGCCGATGAAGAACACCGGATGCGGCTTGGTGTAGGGCTTGGGTGTCACATCGATCAGCTGACCGTGGTATTCGAAAGGCTCGTCGCCCCAGGATCTGAGCAGCACCTCGAGGCATTCGTCCATCAGGCGGCCCCGCCGCCGGAAGTCCTTACCCGCAGCGTGGTATTCCTCTGGGCGGTAACCCATTCCGGCGACGAAGCTGACCCGTCCGGCGGACAGCTGATCGAGCACTGCGATGTCCTCGGCGAGGCGCACCGGGGCGTAGAGCGGTATCAACAGTGCGTTGATGCTGATGCGGATATTGGTGGTGCATCCAGCGACGGCGGCGGCCATCAACAGCGGCGCGGGCAGCCAGCCGGTGGCCGCGAGATGATGTTCTTCGCAACCGATCGCGGTGACGCCGTTGGCGTCGGCATAGGACGCCATCTCCAACGCGGCCCGGTACCGCTCGGCATTTCCGGCACCGGGGGCGTTCGTCATGTTCAGGCGCAAGGCGCTTAGTAATGGCATGGGATTGACCGGTCACCTCCTGGGCGCCACCGTAACGTACGAAATGATCAATCGATTGATTATGTCGGCGTCCCGCCGTTAGCCTAGGGACTGTGACCGGTCCGCTGACCCAGCTGCTGATCGACGGCGCGCTGGTCGCCGGTGGTGGGGGCGCTTTTGACACCATCAACCCGGCCACCGAGGAAGCCATCGGTGCGGCCGCCGACGGTGATGCCGCCGACCTCGACCGGGCTATCGCCGCCGCTCGGACGGCGTTCGACTCCTCGGACTGGGGCCGCGACACCGCATTGCGGGTGCACTGCCTGCGCCAGCTGCGCGACGCGCTCAACGATGAGATCGAGACGCTGCGTGAGATCACCATTGCCGAGGTCGGGGCGCCCCGGTCACTGACCTACCGCGGCCAGCTGCAGACTCCCGTCGATGACCTTGGTTTCCCGGCTGCCACCGCGGAGAGCTACCCCTGGCGGGTGGACCTCGGGGTGGCTGCTCCGATGGGTATCACCACCGCCCGCACCCTGGTGCGGGAGCCGTTCGGCGTGGTGGGGGCAATCACACCGTGGAACTTCCCGCACCAGACCACCTTTGCCAAGATCGGTCCGGCGCTGGCGGCGGGCAACACCGTCGTCCTCAAGCCGGCACCCGACACCCCCTGGTGTGCAGCCGAAGTCGGCCGGATCATCGCCGAGAAGACCGACTTTCCGCCCGGTGTTGTCAATATCGTCACGGCTGCCGACCATCGCATCGGTGCTCGGCTCGCCGAGGACCCCCGCGTCGACGTGGTGTCCTTCACCGGCTCGACCGCGACAGGTCGCTCGGTGATGAATGCTGCCGCGCAGACCATCAAGAAGGTCTTTCTGGAACTCGGCGGCAAGTCGGCGTTTGTGGTCCTCGATGACGCCGACCTGTCCGCCGCCTGCACGGCCGCCGCGTCGACGGTGGCGATGCACGCCGGTCAGGGGTGCGCCCTGACCACCCGGCTGCTGGTGCCGCGTCAACGCTACGGCGAGGCGCTCGACATGGTGGCTGCCGCGATGTCGCGGATCGCGGTGGGTGACCCCAACGATCCGAAAACACTGTGCGGACCGCTGATCTCGGCGAAGCAGCGAGATCGGGTGCAGTCGTATCTCGATCTGGCGATCGCCGAAGGCGGGACGTTTCACTGCGGTGGTGGCCGGCCGGCCGGCCTGGACCGGGGCTTCTTCATCGAGCCGACGGTGATCGGCGGGCTGACCAACGAAGCCCGGGTGGCCCGCGAAGAGATCTTCGGCCCGGTGTTGGTGGTGCTGGCCCACGACGGGGACGCCGACGCGCTGCGCATCGCCAATGACTCGCCGTACGGGCTGTCCGCCACGGTGTTCGGTTCTGTCGACCGCGCCGCCCGAATGGCGTCGCGACTGCGCGCCGGGACCGTCAACGTCAACGGCGGCATGTGGTACTCCGCCGACGTACCGTTCGGGGGCTACAAGCAGTCCGGAGTCGGCCGGGAGATGGGACTGGCGGGCTTCGAGGAATACCTCGAGACCAAAGTGGTGGCCACCGCGGTGCCTGGGGCGCAACACTGATGGCCGGGCCACCCGACCCGCAGGTGCTGGCGGCGCTGCTGGCGATGCGCGACGGTGCCGACACTGCGCCGGCGCCGCAGGTCGGCGATGTCGCCGCCCGTCGGAGCAACGTGGGGCATACCTTCAATCAGGCGCTGGCATCGCTGCCACCGGTCACCGGCGTAGAGACCCAAGAGTTTTCGCTGACCTACGACGGCGACACCCTGCCGTTGCGCTGGTACCGGCGAACCGGCGCTGATCAGCCCGGCAGCGCCGTGCTGTATCTGCACGGCGGCGGAATGATCCTGGACTGGAGCCACCTGGGGCCGCTCTACGACGCGGCGGTGCGCGCCTATGTCGCCGCCTCCGGGGTGCCGATGCTGGTGGTGGACTACCGGGTCGCCCCGGAATTCCCGCATCCAACTCCGCTTCAGGACTGCTACGCGGCATTGTGCTGGCTCAGCGATCACGCCGGCGAGCTGGGCGTCGACGCGTCCCGGCTGGCCGTGATGGGCGACAGCGCCGGTGGGGGACTGGCCGCGGGCGTAAGCCTGCTGGCCCGTGACCGGGGCGGGCCGGCGATCGCAGCTCAGCTGCTGATCTACCCCATGCTCGACGACCGCACCCGCGAGGCGGGCGCCGCGGGCGCCACGCTGCTCACCTGGAGCTACGACGACAACGTCACCGGCTGGTCAGCCCTGCTGGGCGACGGTTGCGCCGACGGCTACGCCGCGCCGGCCCGAGCCGACGATCTGGCCGCCCTGCCGCCGACGTACATCGATGTCGGCGGGCTGGACATCTTCGCGCCGGAGGACGTCGACTTCGCCCACCGGCTGATCGCCGCGGGCGTCCCAGTCGAGCTGCATGTGTACCCCGGTTGTCCGCACGCATTCGATCTGCTGGTTCCCGATGCCGCAGTGTCGCAACGGGTTATCGCGCACCGCACACGGTATCTGGCAGCGTTGTAGGCGCGTCGAAGAACTTGCGCAGCGCCGACTGGTCACCGTCGATCTCGACCAGCGCCATGACGTCGTCAAACGACAGCACGCCCGCCGCGAGGCCGAGAACGATGGGTGCCTCGGTGTGCAGCACGGCGTCGAGCGGGCGACCGTCGGGTTCGCCGACCTCGATGCCGGCCTCGGTGGTCTGCAATTGCACCGTTCCGCCGTCCACCGCGATTCCCACCGCCACCGACGGGCCCGCGGGCACCCGGTCGGCGAACAGGGCGGGCAGTGCGAGCCGCAGCCACTCGGCGCGGAGTTCGTCGCCCTGGGGGCCGCGGACCATCAGCGGCGTCGACCAGCGGACCAGCGCGTAGATGGGCTCGCGCAACTGCGCGCCCCAGGGCGTCAGGGCGTAGGAGAGCGCCTTGCCGTCTTCGGACAACCGCCGCTCGAGGACCCCTGCGGTCTCGAGATCGCGGAGCCGGTCGGTGAGCAGGTTGGTTGCGATCCCCGACAGCCCGGTGCGCAAGTCGCGGTAGCGGGCCGGGCCCATCAGGAGCTGGCGGACGATCAACAGATTCCACCGGTCGCCCACCACATCCAGGGCCCGGGCAAGTCCGCAGTACTGACCGTAGTCTCGACTCATCACCATCTACTTGCTAATTTAAAGTTCACTTGACTATATCAAGTTAGTGGGAGAGGACATGACAGTCGCGGAACGGCCCGCGTGGGTCGACGACACGTTGTTCCCGTTCGAGAGCCGGTTTCTCGACATCGACGGACATACCGTCCACTACGTGGACGAAGGGTCAGGGCCGGTCCTGCTGTTCCTTCATGGCAACCCGACCTGGTCGTTTGACTATCGCAAGGTCATCGAAGGGTTGCGGCCGGACTTTCGTTGCGTCGCCGTGGATTACCCCGGGTTCGGCCTGTCGTCGCCCGCGCCGGGATATCGGTACCTGCCCACCGAACACGCCCGGGTGGTCGGCGCGTTCGTGGACGCACTCGCCCTGAGTGGAATCACCTTGGTGGTACACGACTGGGGTGGTCCGATCGGGTTGGCCGTCATGCAACAACGTCCCGAGATCTTCGACCGGTTGGTGCTGTCCAACACCTGGGCATGGCCGGTTGGCGCTCCGCTCGTCCAGATGATGTCGCATGTGATGGGCGGCCCGATCGGGCGCCTGCTGATCAGACAGTTCAACCTCTTCGTCAACGTCATGATCCCCGTCGGGCATCGGCTCGCCAAGCCCACCGGCAAGGAGATGGCCCACTACCAAAAGGCGCTCTACAGCCCCGCGCGGCGAGAGGCGGCGGCAGTCTTTCCCCGCGAGATCACCGCCAGCCGCGCCTTTCTCGCCGACCTGGAATCGGGGTTGCCCGCCATCGCGGCGCTTCCAGCGTTGATCATCTGGGGCGACGGCGACTTCGCCTTCGGTGACAGGGAACTGCGGCAGTGGGAAAGGGCGCTGACCAACCACCAGACCGTCATCGTCAAAGGTGCCGGCCACTTCGTTCCCTCCGATGCCCCTGAGCAGTTCGCGGCAGCGATCCGCGACTGGCACCCGGGGTCCTAGTGGCCTACGACGCGCAGCTGGCGGCCCGGGTGCGGGAGATATTCGCGGGCGACGGCCCACCCGTGCTCGAGAAGGCGATGTTCGGCGGCCTGGCCTTCCTGGTCGCCGGCAAGATCGCGGTCGCTGCCAGCTCCGACGGCGGGCTGCTGGTCCGCGTGGGTGCGGCACGCGCCGAGCAGCTGTTGCGGACCACCGCGGCCCAACCCATGGAGATGGGTGGGCGGACCATGCGTGGCTGGGTCCATGTCGATGCCGAGTACGTCAGTGCTCGGCATCAGCTCGCCCAATGGATTGACATCGGAATCGCCGCCGCGGCGAGCGCTTAGGTCGGCCGCCTAAAACAGCGTGCCGCGCAGGAGATCTTCGGCGCAGCGCAGGGTGGCACGGTAGGTGTCCGGTGACAGCTGCGCTGTCTGCTCGGTCAACCCCCGCGTCAACGCATAGATCGCATCCGCGGCGCCAACGCGGTCGACGTCGGTCGCCAGCGAACCACCGCGGCGCGCTTCGTCGATGACCTCACCGATGACGTCGCGCAACGGCGGGACCTCGCCGGTGGTGCGCTCGAACGCGGCGAGATAGGGGTGGTCCTGGGTCAACCGATCCGCTTCGGCAAGTACCGCGCCAAGTCGATCCGCCACGGTGCCGGTGCGCCGCGCCGCGGCGTGCAACCGGGGCAGCGCGAGCTCGCGGGCGGCGGCCACGGTCGCCGCCATCAGCTCTTCCTTGTTCGGAAAGTAGTGGTACAGGCTGGCGCTGGTCATCTCGGCGGCGGCGGCGATCTCGCGGATCGTGGCGCCCGAACGGCCGACCTCGGCCACGCGACGGATCGCTGCGCTGATGATCCGCTGGCGGGTCTCTTCGCTGTTGGTTCCAGCCGGCCGACCCCGCGGCGACGACGTCAGGGGCATGATCAGCTCAGATTAGTCCGCCGGCGATCCGGCGGCTGCGAGGATGTGTCTATGTCGACTCCGCAGCTGGGCCGTCCGGTGGGCGCCGACGGCGGCCAAACCCGCCAGCGGATCATCGCCGCCACCATTGCGTGCGTGGCCGAATTGGGCTACGCGCGGACCACGATCCGTCAGATCGCGCGCACGGCAGGTGTCACCAGCGCCAACATCTACAACTACTTTCCGAACAAGGCCGAACTGGTGGCGGCCGCGATCGCCACGCGGGCCGAGATCGCGCTGCCGCGACTGCGGCGCGCCGCGCAGCGCCCCGGCACGGTCGTTGACCGGATCGAGGCCGTGCTGGACGAGTCCGGCAACCTCATGCGCGAACATCCCGATCTCGCCACGTTCGAATGGGCGATTCGCGCTCAGAACGCCGTCACCGTGTATCCGGGGGAGACCGAGAGTGGGGGGCTTGAGGCGCTGCGCGACATCATCACCGGGATCGTCGATGACGGCGATAGCCGCCTGGCCACCGGGGCGCGGCCGGCGATCGAGGTGACCTACGCCCTGGTCTATGGGCTGACCGAGTTGGCGGCGACCGGAACTCCGGAGGCCTATCACGCGGCGCTGGCCGCCGCTAAGCGCCTGATCAGGGGGACGCTGTTCGCCACCCATTGATATGATCAACTGATTGATTATATGCTGAGCCGGTTGCTGGGCTGGCTTTGCGGCGTTCCGGAGGTGCCTGATTGACCGATGTCCAGGAACTCCAGGCGCAAGACTTTGATCCGAATGCCTTGCGCGACAAGTACGCCCGGGAACGCCAACGGCGCCTGCGAAACGACGGGATCGACCAGTACGTCGAGGTAGCGGGCCACCTCGCTCGGTTCGCCGCGGACCCGTGGGCCGACCCCGGATTCACCCGGGAACCGCTCTCCGATGAGGTCGACGTCGCGATCGTCGGAGCCGGTTTCGGCGGACTGCTGACCGGTGCTCGGCTGCGCGAGCTCGGCGTGGGAAGCATTCGGCTGATCGACAAGGCTGCCGACGTTGGCGGCACCTGGTACTGGAATCGGTATCCCGGAATCGCCTGCGACGTGGAGTCCTACGTCTACATGCCGCTGCTGGAGGAACTCGGCTACGTGCCGACCGAGAAATATGCCAAGGGCCCGGAGATCTTCGCGCACTGCCAGCGCATCGCCCGCCACTACGACTTGTACGCCGATGCCTGCCTGCAGACCGAGGTCACCGAAATACGTTGGGAACAAGCGACATCGCGCTGGGTGATCACGACCAATCGTGGTGACGCATTCCGGGCCCGATTCGTCTCGATGGCCAATGGCTACCTGCAGAAGCCGAAGCTGCCGGGCATTCCCGGCATCGACGAGTTCGCCGGGCGCACCTTCCACACCAGTCGCTGGGACTACGACTACACCGGCGCGGATCTGGACCGGCTGGCCGACAAGCGAGTGGGGATCATCGGCACCGGTGCCACCGCCATCCAATGCGTGCCGCGACTGGCCGAGGCGGCCGGGCGCCTCTACGTCTTTCAGCGCACACCCTCGACGGTGGACGTCCGGGGCAACCGGCCCACCGATCCGCAGTGGGCAGCCGATCTGGAGCCGGGCTGGCAACGGCGGCGGATGGAGAACTTTCAGATCCTGACCGCGGGCGGCCAGGCCGACGAAGACCTCGTCGACGACGCCTGGACCAGCCTCACCAAGCAGATGCCGATCGTCAACGAGGGTGGCCCGAACGCCGCCGAGATGGCCGACTTCGCCAAGATGGAGGAGATCCGCGGGCGGGTCGACGCGCTGGTAGACGACCCAACCACCGCC
This sequence comes from Mycolicibacter virginiensis, assembly GCF_022374935.2. Lineage (NCBI taxonomy): Bacteria > Bacillati > Actinomycetota > Actinomycetes > Mycobacteriales > Mycobacteriaceae > Mycobacterium > Mycobacterium virginiense. The sequence goes on along the minus strand of NZ_CP092430.2, from coordinate 3,251,078 downwards.
GAGGCACTCAAGCCGTGGTACGGCTACTACTGCAAGCGGCCGTGCTTCCACGACGAGTACCTGCAGGCCTTCAACCGCGACAACGTCACCCTGGTCGACACGAAAGGCCTTGGCGTCGAGCAGATCACTGCTTCCGGCGCGGTAGTCGACGGCATCGAATATCCCTTGGACTGCCTGGTTTTCGCGACCGGCTTCGAGGTGGGCACCGACTATTGCCGGCGTACGGGTTTCGAGGTCATCGGGCGCGACGGCGTGACCCTGACCGAGAAATGGGCCGACGGTGTGCGTACCTTCCACGGCCTGCACGTGAGCGGCTTCCCGAACTGCTTCGTCGAGAGCATCGCCCAGTCCGGGTTCACGGTGAACTTCCCTTACCTGATCGACATTCAGTCGCGGCACGTGGCGTGGGTGATCGCCCACGCGTTGCAGCAGTCAGTGACCGCTCTAGAGGCCACCGAGGATGCGGAACAGGGCTGGGTCGATGCGGTGGTGGCGCGTTCCGACGTCATCGCCGGCCGGCGTGAGACGTGTACGCCGGGCTACTACAACCGTGAGGGACACGCGAACGCGCGGCTGCGCCAGGACAGTTTCTTCTTCGGCAGCCCTACCGAATACGCCGACATCCTGGCCGCATGGCGACGATCCGGCACCCTGGACGGGTTTACCATCACCCGCTAGCCGAAGCTAGAGACCGAAGTCGATGACGCCCCTGATCAATTCGCCTGCGGCCAGGTCGTCATACGCCTGGTTGACGTCGTCGAGCTGGTAACGCTTGGTGACCATCTCGTCGAGTTGCAGTCGGCCCGCATCGTAGAGCGTGGCCAACAGCGGGATGTCGGTCCGCGGGTTGCAGGAGCCGAAGACGGTGCCGCACAGCGTCTTGTTCATCAGCATCATGTCTTGGGGATCGATGCTGGTCCGCGTGCCCTGGACCGCCATCCCGGTCAGCACACAGGTTCCGGCCTTGCGGGTCAGCCGCAGGGCGTCCTCGAGGTCGGAATCGGTGACGACAGCGGGGGACAGCACCACCGCATCGGCCATCACCCCGCGAGTCAGGTCGCGGTCGAAGGCCTCGGCGGCGCTGGACGCGGTGTGGGTGGCGCCGAATGCGGCCGCTGATTCCCGCTTGAAAGCAATGGGATCCACCGCGACGATCCGGACGGCGCCGTTGATGCGGGCTCCCTGGACGGCGGCCGTGCCGATGCCGCCCACCCCGATAACCACGACGGTGTCGCCGCCGCGCACACCGGCGCGGTACGCCGCCGAGCCGTACCCCGTCGGCACCGCGCACGCCAGCAGGGCCGCGGGAAGCAGCGGCAGGTGCGGATCGATCTTGACCAGTGAGGCGGCCGAGACCACGGTGTGTTCGGCGAACGCGCCGATCTTGGAGACATGAGCCAGATCCCGGCCGTCGCAGCCGTGGTGCCGGAAGGTGCCATCAGTGGGCATTCCGGGCAGCATGGTGCCCGCTCCGGCGTCGCAGATGTACTCCATACCCGAAGAACACCAGTGACATTGACCGCAGACCGCGACGAATGATGTCACCACGTGATCGCCGGGGGACAGCCCCGCGACACCGTCGCCGACCTGCACGACCACCCCGGAGCCTTCGTGGCCGCCGATCGTCGGCGCGGTCGGAGCACTCTGCCCCGGCGGGGCCAGGTGGCCCTGACGGATATGTTCGTCGGAATGGCACAGGCCCGCCGCGGCCATGCGGATCAACACCTCGCCGGCGCGCGGCGGATCGAGTTCGAACTCCTCGACCGACCAGCGGCCACCGTAGGCTCGCAGGATCGCGGCGCGGCTTTTCATTTCGCCGGGTTTACCGGTCTGGCAGCGCGTGCTCGATGATCGGCCGGCGTGGCTGCGGATCCCGCAAGCGGCGTTTGGCCGCCAGATAGACCTGGGCGGTCTCGTCGGCCACGGTGTGCCAGTCGAAGTCGGAGCTGAGCCGCTCGCGGGCGGCCACCGCCCGGCGCTGGGCGGCGGCCGGGTCATCGAGCACGTGGCAGACGGCTGCGGCCAGGGCCGGCACGTCGCGCGGTGGGCAGGACATACCGGTTTCGCCGTTGATCACCGCCTCGCCCAGTCCGCCCACGTTGGCGACCACCAGCGGGGTTCCGGCGGCAGCGGCCTCCAGTGCCGCCAGGCCGAACGGTTCGTAGTGACTCGGCAGTGCCGCGGCGTCGGCCCGGTGCAACAGTGCCAACAGCTCGTCGTGGTCGACGCGGCCGATGAAACGGGTTGCCTTGAGTACCCGGCTCTTTCGGGCGCACTCGACCAGCCAGTCCTGCTGGGTGCCGTCGCCGGCGATGGTGAGCGTGGTTCCCGGGTGGGCGCGCCGAATCCGCGGCAGGGCCGCAATGATGTCGTGCACGCCCTTTTCGTATTCGAGTCGCCCGACGAACAGGATCTCCGGTGGGCCGTTGCGGGTCTGCCGGGGGGCGAACGGCCACCGGGCGGCATCAATGCCGTTGCGGATCACGGTGGTTTCGGCCAGCCCAGGACCGAACAGGTCGGTGATCTCATCGCGCATCGAGGCCGAACAGGTGATCAGCGAATCCGATTCGCGGACCAGCCACGACTCCACCGCGTGCACCTGACGGCTCAACGGCCCCGACACCCAGCCCGAGTGACGGCCCGCTTCGGTGGCGTGGATCGTGGAAACCAAAGGCACATCGTAGAATTCGGCGAGCGCAATGGCCGGGTGTGCCACCAGCCAGTCGTGGGCGTGCACCAGATCGGGGCGCCACACGCTCTGGCCGCCGTCGATCTTGAGAGACAGTCCGGCGCGGACCATCGAATGCCCCATCGCCAGCGTCCAGGCCATCATGTCTTCGCCGAACGAGAACTCGTGCGGGTCCTGGGCCGCGGCGACCACCCGCACGCCTTCGCTGATCTCGTCGGACGACGGGTGAGTGCTGGGGTCGGTGCCATAGGGACGCCGGCACAGGACGACGACGTCGTGCCCGGCAGCGGCCAGCGCGGTCGACAGGTGATGAACATGTCGACCCAACCCGCCGATCACCACCGGTGGGTATTCCCACGACACCATCAGGATCTTCACGCGGCGAGTCCGTTCTGACGCGCACCTTCGTGGTGCGAGGGCCGGAGGCGGGGGGTCACCGTGGCAGCCTACGGGCATCTAGGGCGCCGAACAGACCGTCGGCCTTATTCCAGCCGTCGGCCAAGCGCTGCGCGGTGTCTCGGTGGCCGCCGGCCAGGGCGTCGGCGATCTCGCGGGTGGCGTGCGCGTGCAACTGCGCACGGTAGCGGGCGTAGTCGGCCGCGGAGTCCTTGCTGACCATGAACGGCCAGTCGCTGGAGACCGTCAGCAGCGCCTCGCGCAGGATCTGGTCGGCGACCCGGTCGCGCGGAGTGGGGCCCGACGGTGCCGCGGTCTGGGCCAGGGCCTTGTCGACGGCGCCCAAGGCGGTCTCGACCACCTCGGAGTTCAGCTGGACCAGGTCGGCGACCTTCTCGCCGGACCACACCCGCCAGTCCTTGCCCGAGCCCCACGAGCTGGGCGGCAGTTCGACGGACTCGCCGACGAATCCGGCGTTGATGGCGTCGGTCAGCGTGCCGACGCGGACCCCGGCTTCGGGCAGTGCCCGCAACACCCGGGCCAGCCAGGTCGGTCCCTCGTACCACCAGTGGCCGAACAGCTCGGTGTCGAATGCCGCAACCACGTGGGCCGGGCGGCCGATCCGCTCGGACTCGGACTGCAGGCGGCCCCGGACCACTTCGACGAAATCGGCGACGTGGGTATCGATCGCGGCATCGGCGCGCTGCGGGTCGTACGGCGCCTTCTGCTCGGGGGAGACGTTGCGGCCGGTGACCCGGGACGGCTTCAACCCGGTGCGATGGTCATAGGTGTGGAAATCCCGGTAGGCGTCATGACCGGGATAGCCCGACTTCGGCGACCACACCCGGTAGCTGACTGCAAGGTCACGGCCGAAAGCGATCACGTCGGAGTCACCGACCGGCCGGCCCAACGTGGTGTCGCCGTGCAGCGACGGGCCGTCGACCATGAAGTGCGAAATCCCGGCGGCCGCGTACTCGGTTTCCAGGCCGGGCGTGTATGCGCATTCCGGCGCCCAGATTCCGGTGGGGCTGTGGGCCAGCCGCGCCCGGGCGTCGGCCAACCCCTCGTGCAGGGCGAACTGGCGCAGTCGTGGCGCCAGCAGCGGCTGGAACGGGTGGGCCAGCGGACCGCCGAGCAGTTCCACCGTCTGCGCCTGTACCAGCTCGCGCAGCAGCGGGCTGGCGCCGTGGCGCCACAGCAGCGCGAACTCCTCGAGGGCCTGTTCGGCTGCGGCGCATTCGTGCAGCCCGAACGGGCGGATGTCGGGCAAGGTGGTGGCCTGTGCGGCGCGCAGCTGCCAGTTCGCCAGCCAGTGGTGCATCCCGTCCAGGCAGTACGGGTCGTCGAGCTGGGCGGCGACCACTGGTGTCACCCCGAGCGTGAGCAGGTTTCGCCGGCCTTCGGCGGCCAGCGTCCGCAGCACCCGCACCAGCGGCAGGTACGCCGCCGACCAGGATTGGTAGAGCCATTCCTCGCCGACGGGCCAGCGGCCGTGGTGCGCCAGCCACGGCAGGTGGGTGTGCAGCACCAGGGTGAACAGGCCCGGTACGGAGCCGTTGGATTCCTCGGTCACCGGCGCACCGCGATCGCCACCAGGTCCAGGCTGTCGTCAATGTTGTGCTGCGAGGCTTCGAGGATGTCGAAATCGTCGCTGGTGACTGCGGCGACGTCGGCCAGCAAGTCGGCCGGCCAGGGCGCGTCGGCGACCGCCCGCGAGATCTGGGCGTCGATGATCGAACCGCCATGGCGGGCGTCCATCTCGGCCAGCACGGGGCCATGAAAAACCCCGTAGACCCCCTCGATCTCGAATCCGCCCTCGAGCAGCAGCTCGGTGAGTTCGGCGGCATTGAGTTCGCGGGTGTGGAACGGGTTGATCGGAGTGTCACGGCCGGGGGAGAAGGTGATCCGGTTGGGCGTGGACACCATCAGCAACCCGCCGGGCCGCAGCACTCGAGCGCATTCGGCGATGAACTGTCCCTGATCCCAGAGGTGCTCGATGACTTGGAAGTTGACCACCACATCCACGGCCGCATCCGGCAGCGGCAACTCGGCGAGGTTTCCCTGGACGGCTTCCACGCGCGGGTAGCGGGCCCGAACGTGGGCCACCGCCGAGTCGTCGTAATCCACGCCGATCACCCGCTGGGCCACGCCCGCGATCAGGTCGGCGCCATAGCCCTCGCCGAACCCGGCCTCCAAGACTTCACGACCGCTACAACGCGGCGCCAGCTGCTGGTAGACCACCTCGTGACGCCGGAACCAGTAGTTCTCGACGTCGAGTCCGGGGATGGTGCGCTCCCCGGTCAGCGTCAGCGTGCTGTCGCTGGGCGGCGTGCCGGTGGGGTCTCCGGCGGCATTCGTAGATTTCATCGCACAGGCAGGCTAACGCGAAGGGCGCACTCTACGAACCGGCTACCCCGCACTGGCATTATCACGACCCGCTACGCTGTACACGCGAACCGCATTAAGTTACCGGTGAGTAACATTCTCGTGCGGCTGCGTGAATCGCTACCGAAGTCTTGTGGCCCGCCGCTGCAGGACCCCTTCGAGGAGGACGAACCACACTCATGACGAACATCGTGGTCCTGATCAAACAGGTCCCAGACACCTGGTCGGAGCGCAAGCTCACCGACGGTGACTTCACGCTGGACCGTGAGGCTGCCGACGCCGTGCTCGATGAGATCAACGAGCGGGCCGTCGAAGAGGCTCTGCAGATCCGGGAGGCCGAAGGCGCCGAAGGCACCGTCACCGTGCTGACCGCCGGCCCGGAGCGGGCCACCGAGGCGATCCGCAAGGCGCTGTCGATGGGGGCTGACAAGGCCGTGCACATCCTCGACGACGGCATGAAGGGTTCCGACGTCGTCCAGACCGGTTGGGCGCTGGCACGCGCGCTGGGCGCCATCGAGGGCACCGAGCTGGTCATCGCGGGCAACGAGTCGACTGACGGTGTGGGCGGTGCGGTTCCGGCGATCATCGCCGAGTACCTGGGTCTGCCGCAGCTGACCCACCTGCGCAAGCTGACCGTCGAGGGCGGCAAGGTCACCGGCGAGCGGGAGACCGACGAGGGCGTGTTCACCCTGGAGGCCTCGCTGCCGGCCGTGGTGAGCGTCAACGAGAAGATCAACGAGCCGCGCTTCCCGTCCTTCAAGGGCATCATGGCCGCCAAGAAGAAGGAAGTCACCGTGCTCACCCTGGCCGAGATCGGCGTGGAGGCCGACGAGGTCGGTGTCGCCAACGCCGGCACCAAGGTGACCGCTTCGACTCCGAAGCCGCCGAAGACCGCTGGCGAGAAGGTGACCGACGAGGGCGATGGCGGCACCAAGATCGCCGGCTACCTGGTTGCCCAGAAGCTCATCTAAGCGATCCCCGGACCTAGCGAAGACGGAAGAAAACAGACATGGCTGAAGTACTTGTGCTCGTTGAGCACTCCGACGGAGCGCTGAAGAAGGTCAGCTCCGAACTGATCACCGCCGCGCGTGAGCTCGGCGAGCCGTCCGCGGTCGTCGTCGGTGCCCCCGGCACCGCCGCCCCGCTGGTGGACGGCCTGAAGGAGGCCGGCGCCGCCAAGATCTACGTCGCCGAGTCCGACGTGGTGGACGGCTACCTGGTCACCCCGACTGTCGATGTGCTGGCTGGGCTGGCCGAGACGGCCGCCCCGGCTGCGGTGCTGATCGCCGCCAACGCCGACGGCAAAGAGGTCGCCGGCCGCCTGGCGGCCCGGATCGGTTCCGGTCTGCTGGTCGACGTGGTCGAGGTCAAGGCGGGCGCCAAGGTGGTGCACTCGATCTTTGGTGGTGCGTTCACCGTCGAGGCCGAGCCCACCGGTGAGCTCCCGGTCATCACCGTCCGTGCGGGTGCCGTTGAGCCCGCGCCGGCCGCCGGCGCGGGCGAGCAGGTCACCGTCGAGGTGCCCGCCGCCGCGGAGAACGCCACCAAGATCACTGCGCGTCAGCCGGCAGTGGCCGGTGACCGCCCGGAGCTCACCGAGGCGCCCATCGTGGTGGCCGGTGGTCGCGGTGTCGGCAGCGCCGAGAGCTTCTCGGTGGTCGAGGAGCTGGCCGACTCGCTCGGTGCGGCGGTCGGCGCTTCGCGTGCCGCGGTCGACTCCGGCTACTACCCGGGCCAGTTCCAGATCGGCCAGACCGGCAAGACGGTGTCGCCGCAGCTGTACATCGCCCTGGGCATCTCCGGTGCGATCCAGCACCGAGCCGGCATGCAGACGTCCAAGACCATCGTCGTGGTCAACAAGGACGAGGAAGCGCCGATCTTCGAGATCGCCGACTTCGGCATCGTCGGCGACCTGTTCAAGGTCGCCCCGCAGCTGACCGAGGCGATCAAGGCCCGCAAGGGTTAATTTCTTCTGCGTGAGCAGACGCGAAAGCCCCCATTTCGGACTCGAAATGGGGGCCTTTGCGTCTGGTCGGCGGCTGACCGGACGAGAGTCCGAGTGCGAGCAGCTACGGGAAACCCTCGCCGCCGCCCGTGATGGCCGTAGCCAGGTGCTGGTGCTGCGCGGCGAGGCCGGTATCGGCAAGACCGTCCTGCTGGACTACCTGGCCGAATCCGCACCGGAGTTTCAGGTGATTCGGGCGGCCGGGGTGGAGTCCGACATGGAGCTGGCGTTCGCCGGGCTGCAGCAGCTGTGCGCACCTGTGGCCGACGGGATCGACCTCCTGCCCGAACCGCAGCGCGAGGCGCTGGCTATCGCGTTCGGCATGAGCAGCGGGTCGGCACCCGACCGATTTCTGGTCGGGCTGGCGGTGCTGGGCCTGCTTGCCGGGGTCGCCGCCCGCCAGCCGGTGCTGTGCCTGATCGACGACGCCCAATGGCTCGACCAGGTTACGGCTCAGACACTGGGGTTCGTAGCTCGCCGACTGCGGGCCGAACCCATCGCATTGGTGTGCGCACTGCGGGAACCCGTCGACGGACTCACCGGACTACCGAAACTGATGTTGCGCGGCCTGGCTGACGCCGACGCGCGCGCTGTGCTGGAGTCGGCGCTGCCGGACCGGATCGATCCCCAGGTCGCCGACCGGATCGTCGCCGAGACACACGGCAACCCGCTGGCGTTGCTGGAACTCCCGCGGGGGCTGTCCGCGGCCGAGTTGGCCGGCGGCTACTACCGCCCCGACGTGGTACCGGTGGCGGGACAGATCGAACGCCATTACCTGGCCCGGATTCATGCGTTGCCCGACGACACCCAACGGCTCTTGTTGCTGGCTGCCGCCGAGCCAGTGGGGGATGCGGCGCTGTTGCTGCGGGCGGCCGGTGAGTTGGGCCTGGCGTCCGCGGCCATCGCTCCGGCCGAGGAGGCCGGCCTGATCGAGGTGGGCGCGCGGGTGCGGTTCCGCCATCCACTGGTGCGGTCGGCGATCTACCGCGCGGCGAACCTGGAAGACCGCCGGGCCGCCCACCGTGCCCTGGGCGTGGTCACCGACCCGGCGCACGACCCCGACCGGCGGGCGTGGCATCGCGCCCACGCGGCTCCCGGCCCCGACGAAACGGTCGCCGCGGAGTTGGAACGCTCCGCTGACCGAGCGGCATTGCGCGGTGGAACCGCTGCGGCGGCAGCATTTTTGGCCCGTGCCACCGAGTTGACTCCAGACCCGCTGCGGCGCGGAGTCCGGGCGCTCGATGCCGCCGAAGCCAAGCGGGCGGTGGCTGAAATGGACGCGGCCGCCGCGCTGTTGGGCACCGCCGAGCTGGCGCCGCTCGACGAGCTGCAGCGTGCCCGGTTGGCCCGGATGCGCGCACAGTTGGCGTTCACCCGTGGCCGCGGCAGCGGTCATACCTCCACCGTCCTTGACTCAGTGCACCAATTCTTCAGCGCGGCAAGTCATTTGGAGTCGATTGATGCGGTGATGGCGCAAGAGACCCTGTTGGAGGCGGTCAGCGCGGCGATGTATGCGGGCCGGGCGTTCGGAGCGCAGGTGCGCCAGCACACCGCCGCGGCGCTGGCCGCGGGCGTGCGGACGAACCGTCCGGCCGACCTGCTACTGCTTGCCCTGACCACCCGCATCAGTGCCGGTTGTCAAGCCGGCCTGGAACCGTTGCGTGCCGCGATTGCCGCACTGACCCCGAACACCTGGTCATGGCAGGCGTTCCCGATCGGATACGAAGCCGCCGTGCACGACGTGTGGGACGACCAGGCCTGGTACCGGATCGCCAGTGACGCCGTGCGGGTCGCGACCGACACCGGTGCGCTGGCCATGCTGCCGGTCGCGTTGACGACCCGGGCCGGCGTGCACGTACAGTCCGGTGAGTTCGCGGCGGCGCGCGTGCTGATCGCCGACGCCGACGCCCTGACCGCGGCGTCGGGGCAGACGCCGGTGCGCTATCACGCGCTGGCGTTGGCGGCCTGGACGGGGGAGGAAGCCGCGGCGACCGTGTTGATCGACGCCGCGGCCCGCAGCGGTGCCGCCCGCGGCGAGGGCCGCATCGTGGCACTGATCGGCTACGCCTCCGCGGTGCTCTACAACGGCTTGGGCCGCTACCAGTCGGCCTGCGAGGCGCTGCGCCGGGTGCTGGACTACGAGGATCTCGGCCTCTACGGGTGGAACCTGGCCGAACTGGTGGAGGCCGGGGTTCGCGGCGGCGAGCTGAGCTTGGCCGCCGAGGCGCTGGCGCAGTTGCAGGAACGTACCAGCGTCAGCGGAACCGACTGGGGGCTGGGCGTGTTGGCCCGCTCGCGAGCACTGCTGTGTGATGGCCCCACCGCCGAGGACCACTATGTCGAGGCCGTCGATCGACTCGAGCGCACCCGGATCGCCGTGGACCTGGCGCGGGCACACCTGGTGTACGGGGAGTGGCTTCGCCGGGAGAAGCGGCGCGGTGACGCGCGTCGGCAGCTGCGCACCGCCCACGAGATGTTCAGCGGGTTCGGGGCGCAGGCCTTCGCGCAGCGCAGTCGCCGCGAACTGCAGGCGATCGGAGACAAAGTCAGCGGCAAGGCCGCGCCCGGCGGTGACGTGATGACACCGCAGGAGCAGCAGATCGCCGAGCTGGCCGGTGCCGGACTGACCAATGTCGAGATCGGGGCCCAGCTGTTCATCAGTGCTCACACCGTCGAATGGCACCTGCGCAAGGTCTTCGCCAAGCTGGGAATCCGCTCGCGCCGGGAATTGCGCGCCATCGCTGTCGGCCGCTGACCGGGGCCCCACACCCCGCCAGCCGAGAAGCGGACTACGGACTTTCCGGGGTTCCCCCACGGACCGCACGGTGCCAGGGTCGAGGTACCGCAATCGTGCTGAGAAGAGAGGGTGTGTCGAGGATGAAGATCACTGTGATGGGTGCCAGCGGGCAGATCGGTACCAAGGTCGTCGAGCTGCTGCGCGCCGCCGGCCACGAGACCGTGGCAGCTGCCCGCAATTCCGGTGTCGACGTGCTGACCGGAGACGGCCTGGCAGACGCCCTCTCGGGCGCCGACGTGCTCGTCGACGTGGTCAACTCACCCGACTTCGCCGACGGCCCGGTGCTGGACTTCTTCACCAAGTCCACCACCAACCAGGTGGACGCGGCCAAAGCCGCGGACGTCGGCCACTACGTGGTGCTGTCCATCGTGAACTGCGACGGCCTGCCCGACAGCGGCTACATGCGTGCCAAGGTCGCCCAGGAGCGCATCATCGCCGAATCCGGGTTGCCCTACACCATCGTGCGTGCCACGCAGTTCCACGAGTTCGCCGACGGCATCACCGCATCACTGACCGTCGACGGCGAGGTCCGGGCGCCCGAAGGTCTGATCCAGCCCATCGCCGGGGCTGAGGTGGCCGCCGAGGTGGCTCGCGCCGCTCAGGCCGCGCCGGTCGACGGGATCATCAACATCGGTGGCCCGGAGAAGCTGACCTTCGCTGAACTGGCCGCGCTGGTGCTGGCCCATCGGGGCGAGAACCTCCCGATCGTCGTCGACCCGGCTGCGGTCTACTTCGGCACCAAGATCGGCGACACCGGCCTGGTCACCGGCGACGACGCGACCCTGGCGTCCACCCGGCTGGCTGACTGGCAGGCGAGCCAGTGAACGACCTGGCGGGCCAGACCGCACTGGTGACCGGCGGGACCGCGGGCATCGGGCTCGAATCCGCGCGGCTGTTGGCGCGCCACGGCGCCGAGGTGATCATCACTGGCCGCTCGGAGCAGCGTGGTGCCGCCGCCGTCGCCGAACTCGGTGGCGGGGTGCGATTCGTGGCCGCGGATCTGTCCGACCTCGAGTCTGTGCAATCCCTGGTGCGCCAATGCGGGCCCGGCGGGGTGGATATCGTGGTGAACAACGCCGCCAGCTTCCCCGGTGCGCTGACCGTGGAACAGGATGTGGCCTCGTTCACCTCGACGTTCGACACCAATGTTCGCGGCGCCTATTTCCTGGTCGCTGCCTTGGCGCCGGGGATGCTGCGGCGCGGGCGCGGCAGCATCGTCAACGTCACCAGCATGGTCGCCTTCAAAGGTGTTCCCGGAGCGTCGAGCTACAGCGCCTCCAAAGCCGCGTTGGAGTCGCTGACTCGTACGTGGGCCGCGGAATTCGGCCCACACGGGGTACGGGTCAACAGCGTTGCGCCGGGACCGACCGCCACCGAGGGAGTCGTCGCCGAATGGGGTGACGTCAATGACGAACTGGGGCGGGCGCTTCCGCTCGGGCGTACCGCACACGCCACTGAGATCGCCGAGGCCGTGTTGTTCCTCGCATCGCCGCGGTCCAGCTTCATCACCGGATCGACGCTGCACGTCGACGGCGGCGGCGCCGCGGCCTGAGCCGTACCGTCGTTTCAGCGGTGGGCGTTGAGATTGCACTGAGGGTTGCGCATGCCGTGGTGAATTCACGACCACAGCTGCAATCTCAACGCCCATTACTGCGCGGGCCACGCACAATTCGTCACCAAGCGTGCACCGACATGTCATGCCGTGATTGCCTCGTCGCTGCCTGGCTGCGCGAGCGTGGCGAGTGTGAGCACTGGTTCTGTTCTCATCGCCCCTGAGCCCACCACCGATTCTCCCGCTTCCGGGACCGACAACCCCCGTTACTCGCTGCTGTTGTCCACCGACCCCGCCATGATCGAAGCCGCCCAACGGATGCGCTTCGAGGTGTTCAGCACCGAGCCGGGCTTTTGCCTGACCGACTCCGGCGCCGGCCGCCCCGGCCTGGACGCCGACCGTTTCGACGAATACTGCGACCACCTGCTGGTGCGCGACGACGACTCCGGTGAGCTGGTCGGCTGCTACCGAATGCTTCCCCCCACCGGAGCGATTGCCGCCGGAGGTCTTTACAGCGCAATCGAATTCGATGTCACCGCGCTGGATCCGCTGCGGCCGTCACTGGTCGAGATGGGCCGCGCGGTGGTCCGGCCGGGCCACCGCAACGGCGCCGTTGTGCTGTTGATGTGGGCCGGGATCCTGGCCTACCTGGACCGCTACCAGTACGACTACATCACCGGCTGCGTCTCGGTGCCGGTGTGCGGCGAGGGCGCCCCCGGTAGTCAGATCCGCGGGGTACGTGATTTCGTGCGGCGCCGCCACGCCTCCCCGCACCGGCTGACTCCGTACCGGCCGGTGGTGATCGACGGCAAGGGTCTCGACGAGATCGCGCCACCGACTCGCCCCACCATGCCGCCGCTGCTGCGCGGCTACCTGCGCCTGGGCGCGCGGGTCTGCGGCGAGCCGGCCCACGACCCCGCCTTCGGGGTGGGCGACTTCCCGGCCCTGTTGCGCCGCAGCGAGGCCGACACCCGCTACCTGCGCCGGCTGCGGTCGGTGTCCGCGGCGTCGGTGGTCGCCGGGGCACCAGCGGCCTCACAGGCCCTAGACAGCACCGCACAAGCGTGAACCGAACGGTTGTGAACGCTTGGGCACCTCGGGCCGTCTGCACGCCACGATGCGTCGGCAGCGGTAGCGAGCGGCCGTTCCCGGCAGTGGTGGCGCTGCGGCTGGTGCTGGTGGTGCTGCTGGCGCCGCTGCTGCCACTGCTGGCGGTGCCGCTTCCGGGTCGCGTCCGGTTGCAGCGCGGCGCGTGCCGGGTGGTGTTGCGCTGCTTCGGGGTGCGGGTGACGACGACCGGCGGGCCGGTACGCAACCTGCGCGGCATGTTGGTGGTCAGCCCGCACGTGTCCTGGCTGGACGTGTTCGTGATCGGTGCGGTGTCGCCGGGCACGTTCGTGGCGCGCGCCGATCTGATCAGCTGGCCCGGCGTTGGAGCGCTGGCCCGCATGATGCGGATCATCCCCATCGAGCGCGACAGCCTGCGTGGGTTGCCGGTGGTGGTCGACGCGGTGGCGGCCCGATTGCGGGCCGGTCGCACGGTCGTGGCGTTCCCGGAGGGCACCACTTGGTGCGGACGGGCCCACGGCCGGTTCTATCCGGCGATGTTCCAGGCCGCCGTGGATGCGGGTCGCCCGGTGCAGCCCCTGCAGCTCACCTATCGCCATCCGGACGGGTCGCCGTCGACCGTGCCGGCTTTTGTCGGTGACGACAGCCTGCTGGCCTCGATGCGTCGGCTGATCACCGCGCGCCGCACCATCGCGCAGGTGCACGTTGCGGCGTTGCAGTTGCCGGGAACGGATCGGCGTGAGCTCGCCGCACGCTGCCAGGCGGCGGCGGGCTGGCGGGTCCGGAGACGCCGACGCGTCCGCATCGCCTGTTGAGCAGCGCGGCCGCCCGCCGCAGCGCCGGGGCGGCCGCAGCTGCCCGCTATCCTGGGCAGGTCATGGTCTATCTGGATCACGCAGCCACCACCCCGATGCACCCGCAGGCCATCGAGGCGATGACAGCTGTGCTGGGCACCGTCGGAAACGCCTCCTCGCTGCACGCCGCCGGCCGGGCCGCGCGCCGCCGGATGGAGGAGTCCCGGGAGTCCATCGCGGCACGGCTGGGTGCGCGCCCGTCGGAGGTGGTGTTCACCTCCGGCGGCACCGACGGCGACAACCTGGCCGTCAAGGGCATCTACTGGGCCCGCCGTGACGCAGATGCGCAGCGGCGCCGGATCATCACCACCGAGGTCGAGCACCACGCCGTGCTGGATGCGGTGGGCTGGCTCGCCGAACACGAGGGCGCCGAGATCACCTGGCTGCCCACCGACGCCGACGGGTCGGTGTCACCGGAGGCGCTACGCAAGGAGCTGGACGGCGGCCGGGCCGACGACGTCGCCCTGGTGTCGGTGATGTGGGCCAACAATGAAGTCGGAACGGTCCTGCCAGTCGCTGAACTGGCCGCGATCGCCGCGCAGTTCGGGGTGCCGATGCACTCCGACGCGGTGCAGGCCGTCGGGCAGCTGCCGGTCGATTTCGGTGCCAGCGGACTGTCCGCGCTGAGCCTGACCGCTCACAAGTTCGGCGGGCCGTGCGGCACCGGTGCGCTGCTGATTCGTCGTGACGTGACCTGCGTTCCGCTCACGCACGGCGGGGGACAAGAGCGTGATATCCGTTCTGGCACACCTGATGTCGCCGGATCTGTCGGTATGGCTGCGGCACTCCAGGTCGCCGTGGACTCGTTGGAGGCCACCGCCGAGCGGGTTGCGGGCCTGCGCGACCGGCTCATCGACGGCGTGCTCGCCCGGATCGACAACACCCGGGTCAACGGGTCGCGCACCCAGCGCCTGCCCGGCAACGCGCACTTCACCTTCGCCGGCTGCGAAGGCGACTCGCTGCTGATGCTGTTGGACGCCAACGGCATCGAATGCTCCACCGGGTCTGCCTGCACCGCCGGTGTGCCGCAGCCTTCGCACGTGCTGACCGCGATGGGCGCCGACCCGGTCGCGGCCCGCGGATCGTTGCGACTGTCGTTGGGGCACACCAGCGTCGACGGTGACGTCGACGCTGTGTTGGCGGTGTTGCCCGGCGCGGTGGACCGGGCCCGCCAGGCGATGCTGGCGGCTGCGGGAGTGGGGCGATGAAGGTAGTGGCCGCGATGAGCGGCGGAGTGGACTCCTCGGTGGCGGCGGCCCGCATGGTCGATGCCGGCCACGACGTGGTCGGCGTGCATCTGGCACTGTCACGCAACCCGGGCACCCTGCGCACCGGCTCGCGGGGGTGCTGCTCCAGGGAAGACTCCGACGACGCCCGCCGCGTCGCCGACGTGCTGGGCATTCCGTTCTACGTGTGGGACTTCTCCGAGCAGTTCAAGGACGAGGTGATCGACGACTTCGTCGAGTCCTACGCCCGCGGCGAGACGCCCAACCCGTGCATGCGGTGCAACGAGAAGATCAAGTTCTCCGCGGTGGCCGCCCGAGCCCTCGCGCTGGGATTCGACATGGTGGCCACCGGTCACTATGCCCGGCTCGCCGACGGTCGACTGCGGCGCGCGGTGGACGCCGACAAGGACCAGTCCTATGTGCTCGCGGTGCTCTCCGCCGAGCAGCTGCGGCACGCGGCGTTCCCGATCGGGGACACCCCCAAGCCGCAGATCCGCGCCGAAGCCGCCGAACGCGGCCTGGCGGTGGCGAGCAAGCCCGACAGCCACGACATCTGCTTCATCCCGACCGGCGACACCCGAACCTTCCTCGGCGGTCACATCGGCGTACGGCCCGGTGCCGTGGTGGACACCGGCGGCTCGGTGCTGGCGCAGCACGACGGGGTGCACGGTTTCACCATCGGCCAGCGCAAGGGCCTGGGCATCGCCGGGCCCGGCCCGGACGGCCAGCCGCGCTACGTGACCGGTATCGACGCCGCGACCGGCACCGTCACCGTTGGGTCGGTCGCCGATTTGAACGTGGTGGAACTGACCGGGCGGGCGCCGGTGTTCACCTCCGGGCAGCCGTGGCGCGGCCCAGTCGAGTGTGAGGTGCAGGTGCGCGCCCACGGTGAGACGGTCGGGGCGGTGGCCGAACTGGTCGGTGACATGTTGCAGGTGCGGCTGCGCGAGCCGCTGCGCGGCGTGGCCCGCGGCCAGACTCTGGCCTGCTACCGCCCGGACGCGCACGGCGACGAAGTGATCGCCAGCGCCACCATCGCGGCCACCGGCGCATAGCGTCAGCTTTAGCGTCGAACGTGTACTGAGTGCGACGATCCGGCGGCGATTTTTTCGCCCTGGATGCACGTTCGGCGCAGGGCAGTGCGCCTACCCGGGCACCGCCGAAGCCATGTTCGTCACCACCAAATCGGCGTCAGACTCGGAAAAGCCGCAGTAGGTGACTTCCAACAGCACCACCGACTTGACCTGATAGGCCCGGCCACAGTCCCCGGCGTGGGTACGCAGGGACGCGCCGTCGGCATCCCAGTCGCTGACCAGCCCCGGCCCGGCCGAGGTGTCGGCGCACTCGGCGACCCTGGCCACCAACACGTCGAGCACGTGATGGGCGGCCGCGGTGTCGGGGTAGATGGCAGCGCCCTCGGAGACCAGCGCGGCCTTGGGCGGGTACTGGTAGGTGGTCTTGTGGAAACGCGTCGCGGTAGATCCGAACACCGCGGTCTCGGCGAAGATGAAGCGGCACGGCGGCGGGATGGTGGCGGCGAGGTCGTCGATGTCCGTGGGAGAGCTGGAATCCATGGTGGGGATGACCGTCAGCTGCTCGTCGGCACCGACGATGGCGCGCATCCGGGGGGTACCGAGCATGATCCGGCCGAGATCCACGACGCCGGCAGGCGCCGGCAGCGCCGCGGGGGGCAGTGCCGTCCCATCGACCAGGCGGGTGCAGCCCACCACCGCTGCAGCCACCACCCAGATCGGCACCAGCCGCGTCATCCTCACCATCGAAGGCTAGCCCGCCGTGCCCGGGGTCATGTCACTTCAATACGGTTGCCCGGTGAGTGCTTTCGCCACTGGGACCGGACTGGGGTCGTGGCCGGGCACCTCGGCGCGCGCAGCGGCCGAGGTGGTGGTCGGTGAGTTGGGCGGCAGCCTGGCCCACCTGGTTGAGCTGCCGGGGCGCGGGGTGGGTGCCGACATGATCGGTCGCAGCGGCGCGCTGCTGGTCGACATCGCCATCGACACCGCGCCGCGCGGCTACCGGCTGGCGGCGCGTCCCGGAGCGGTGAGCCGGCGCGCGGTGAGCCTGCTCGGTGAGGACGCCGATGCGCTGGAAGAGGCATGGGAAGTCGCCGGCCTGCGTGGTAGCGGCCACCCGGTCAAGGTGCAGGCTGCCGGTCCACTGACCTTGGCCGCGGAGGTGGAGCTGGCCAATGGGCACCGAGCGATCACTGACCCTGGTGCGGTGCGGGACCTGGCCGCGTCTTTGGCCGAGGGCCTCAAGTCGCACCGGGCCGACCTGTCGCGCCGGCTCGACACGCCGGTGATCGTGCAGCTCGACGAGCCGTCCCTGGCCGCCGCGGTGACCGGCCGGCTGGCCGGCGTGACCGCGTTGAGCCCGGTGGCCGCCATCGACGAGGCGGTGGCCACTGCGCTGCTCGACGGCTGCGCCGACACCATCGGGGGCGAGGTGCTGGTGCACAGTTGTGCATCGGGACTTCCGTGGAATGTGTTGCAGCGCAGCGCTATCACTGCGGTGGCGTTGGACTGCACCGGGTTGGAAGCGAGCGATTACGACCAGATCGGCGCCTTCGTCGACTCCGGTCGCACCGTGGTGATGGGGCTGGTTCCCGCGCTCGCCCCGGCGCGGACGCCCGACGTCGAAGAGCTGGCGACCGCGGTCGCGGCGATCACCGACCGGATCGGATTCCCCCGCTCGGTGCTGGCCGAGCGGGTCGGGATCAGCCCGGTCTGCGGGATGGCCGGCGCCGGCGCTGCGTGGGCGCGCACCGCGGTAGGGCTGGTGCGCAAGGTGGGCGAGGCGCTGGCCAGCGACCCCGAGGCGATCTAAAAGCAACTAAAAGGTTGCGCATTGATCGTCGGCCTGCTGTACTGAAAGGCAACCGGGAGGTTGCATATGAGTGCCGATCGTATGGAGAAACAGGTCGTGCTGCGCGCGACGCTGGAGCGGGTGTGGCGCGCGATCAGCGACTCGGGGGAGTTCGGGCAGTGGTTCGGCGTCCGGTTCGACGGGCCGTTCGTCGCCGGCACCGCCGTGACCGGGGCGGTCACCCCGACCAGCGTCGACGCCGAAGTCGCACGGCTACAGGAGCCCCATGCCGGGAACCGGGGAACCTGGCACGTCGTCGCGGTCGAACCGCAGCGGCGGTTCGCCTACCGCTGGCACCCGTTCGCCGTCGACGCCGACGTCGAGGACGAACCGATGACGCTAGTGGAGTTCACCTTGGCCGAGACGCCCGACGGGGTATTGCTCACCATTGTCGAGAGCGGTTTCGACGCGCTGCCGCCGTCGCGGCGATCGACCGCATTCGAGGCCAACGCCGACGGCTGGGCGCATCAGCTCAGATTGGTGCGCCGATACCTGGAGTTGCAGCGGACGTGACGAGCATTGAGGCACCGGTTTTCGATGCGCTCGGCGACCCGAACCGGCTGCGGATCATCGGGCGCCTCTGCGAAGGCGGGCCGTGTTCGACCTCGCAGCTCACCCACGCGATTCCGGTGACGCGCCAGGCGGCCACCAAGCACCTGCAGCTGTTGGAGACGGTGGGTCTGGTCACCAGCAGTCGTCGTGGCCGCGAACGCATCTGGGCAGTACGGCCGCAGCAGCTGGCCGAAGCCAGCGACTACCTCACCGGACTGTCGCGCCGCTGGGACGCCGCGATTGAGCGGCTGCGGGCGTTCGTGGAGAACGGCGAGGATTAGTCCCCGTCCAGAGATCGGATCAACCGCGCCGATGCGGTCAGCCGAAACGAGGCGTCGACCAGCTCGCCGACCTCGTCCCAATCCACCTCAGCTGCATCGAAATCCAGTCCCAGCCAGCCGGACGGGCCCAGATACATCGGCAAGAAGAATCGCGGGTCTTGTGCGAGCGCCCGTCGCTCGGACTCATCGACCTTCACCAGCAGCGCATGGGGGTAAGGCACCATCGCGCCGGTGGCCTTGCTGTTACCGCCGTATATCGCGAACATCTTGGGTGCGCAGAACACCGGGCGGCCATGGGAGATCTTCTCGAAGGCTTCGGGAAAGCCCAGCGCGACGCGTCGCAGCTCCGCCAGACCAGGGTCGTCGTCGCGGTACATGATCGGGTGCGGCATGCCGCCAGGGTAGTCAGAGCAGATAACCTGCGTGGGTGAGTCCAGAGGCCGACAGCGTGCCCCCCGACCTCCGGCGGCAGTGGCACGATCTGGCTGAAGAGGTGCGCGAACACCAGTTCCGCTACTACGTCAAAGACGCGCCGATCATCACCGACGGCGACTTCGACGAGCTGTTCAACCAGCTGCTCGCGCTGGAGGAGGCGCACCCGGAGTTGCGTACCGCCGACTCACCCACCCAGCTGGTGGGCGGCGCCGGTTTCACCACGGAGTTCGCGCCCGCTGAACACCTGGAGCGAATGCTGTCGCTGGAAGACGTGTTCTCGCCCGACGAACTGACCGCCTGGGCGGGCCGGGTCAGCGGCGAGATCGGCGGCGACACCACCTATCTGTGCGAACTCAAGGTCGACGGTGTGGCGCTCGGGCTGGTCTACCGCGACGGCCGGTTGAGCAGCGGGGCCACCCGTGGCGACGGCCGGGTCGGTGAGGATGTGACGTTGAACGCGCGCACCATCGCCGACATCCCGGAATTCCTCAACACCGACACCGAATTCCCGGTCCCGGCCGTGCTCGAGGTGCGCGGCGAGGTGTACTTCCGGCTGGAGGACTTCGAAACCCTCAATGCGGGACTGGTCGCCGAGGGCAAGCCACCGTTCGCCAACCCCCGCAACAGCGCGGCCGGTTCGCTGCGGCAGAAGAACCCGGCGATCACCGCCCGGCGCAACCTGCGCATGGTCTGCCACGGCCTGGGCTACGCCGAGGGATTCACCCCCGACACGCTGCACGCCGCGTACCGCGCGATGCAGGCCTGGGGCCTGCCGGTCTCTCCACACACCGCCCGCGTCGAGGGCATGGCCGCGGTGGCCGAACGCATCACCTATTGGGGTGAACATCGACACGATGTCGAACACGAAATCGACGGCGTGGTGGTCAAAGTCGACGACCGGGCCCTGCAGCGCCGGCTCGGCGCCACCTCCCGGGTGCCGCGCTGGGCGGTGGCCTACAAATACCCGCCCGAAGAGGCGCAGACCACGCTGCTCGACATCCGGGTCAGCGTCGGGCGCACCGGCCGGGTCACGCCGTTCGCCTACATGACCCCGGTCAAGGTCGCCGGTTCCACGGTGAGCCTGGCCACCTTGCACAACGCCTCGGAGGTCAAGCGCAAGGGTGTGCTGATCGGCGACACCGTGGTGATCCGCAAGGCCGGCGACGTGATTCCCGAGGTACTCGGGCCCGTGGTCGATCTGCGCGACGGCAACGAGCGCGAGTTCGTGATGCCGACCCATTGCCCAGAATGCGGAACGCTGCTGGCGCCGGCCAAGGAAGCCGACGTCGACATCCGTTGTCCCAATTCGCGGTCCTGCCCGGCGCAGCTGCGCGAGCGGGTGTTTCACGTTGCCGGCCGCGGCGCCTTCGACATCGAAGCTCTGGGCTATGAGGCGGCGACTGCGCTGTTGAGCGCCGGGGTCATCACCGATGAGGGTGACCTGTTCACCCTCACCGAAGACGACCTGCTGCGTACCGAGCTGTTCACCACCAAGGGTGGCGCGCTGTCTAAGAACGGCCGGCAACTGCTGGCCAATCTGGACAAGGCCAAATCCCAACCGTTGTGGCGGGTGCTGGTGGCCTTGTCGATTCGGCACGTCGGACCGACCGCGGCCCGGGCGTTGGCCACCGAATTCGGCAACCTGGACGCGATCACCGCGGCGTCCACCGAACAGTTGGCCGCCGTCGAGGGCGTCGGGCCCACCATCGCCGCCGCAGTCACTGAATGGTTCGACGTCGACTGGCATCGCGCGATCGTCGACAAGTGGCGGGCCGCCGGGGTACGGATGGCCGACGAACGCGACGCGAGCATCGAACGCACACTGGAGGGGTGCAGCATCGTGGTGACGGGCTCGCTGACCGGCTTCTCCCGCGACGAGGCCAAGGAGGCCATCATCGCCCGCGGTGGCCGCGCGGCCGGTTCGGTGTCGAAGAAGACCGCCTACGTGGTGGCCGGCGATGCGCCCGGGTCGAAGTACGACAAGGCCGTCGAACTCGGCGTGCCGATTCTGGATGAAGAGGGTTTCCGGGCCCTGCTGGAAAACGGTCCGGAGGCACCGGAAGCCCCCGAAAATGGCGCGTCTGAAGGTACTGCCGCGCAGGATTAGCGCAGCAGCGTCGCCACGATCCCGGCCAGATAACCCAGCCGGACCACTTCTGCGGGCAGGAAGGCCGGACCGCCGGTGCGGCCCAGGACGACAGCGGTGCGCGGGTTGCCCAATGGCGCGGCCGCCAGGGCGATATCCATCTCCCGCCATACCGCCGGCACCCAGGCGGCGGTGTTGTCCAGGGCAGCCGCCTGCTCGATCGGCAGCCACGGCACCGCGCCGACGTCGGTCTCTGGGGTTCCCGGGCTGCCCGCGAGGCGACGGAACGTCCCGTCGTCTCCGTCACTGCGCACCACCGTGCACCAGCTGACTCGCAGCACCCGCGGCGCTTCGTCGGCCAGCTTCTGCAACTTGGCGCTGCGGTCACCTGCCGCCGCGACGTGGTCGATGAGCTCGAGTTCACGGTGGGCGTCCAGCAGCCCGGTGTGCGGTCGGACACTGTGCACCCGAACCCCGGGCAACCGTTCGGCGGCGGTGATCAGCACATCGGGCATCGCTCCCTGCGGCAGGTCGACCACCAGATCGTCGATGGCCGCACCGCTGCCACGTTCCACAACGTCCAGCGACAGGATGTCGGCGCCTACGGAGCCCAGACCCACGGCCAGCGACCCCAGGCTGCCGGGGCGGTCGTCGAGTTCGACACGCAGCAGATAGGAAGGCATGGGCAAACCTTCCCACAGCGCGTCCTGGCCCGCCGCGAGTGAGTCTGACTTCACGCTCGCTACCGCACGCTGGCTTTACGCTCGACGTGAGCGACCGACTGATCCGATGGCGTCGGCCCGCCGCGCCCGGCTTCGCCGCGCTTGCGACCGACTGATCCGATGGCGTCGGCCCGCCGCGCCCGGCTTCGCCGCGCTTGCGACCGACTGATCCGATGGCGTCGGCCCGCCGCGCCCGGCTTCGCCGCGCTTGCGACCGACTGATCCGATGGCGTCGGCCCGCCGCGCCCGGCTTCGCCGCGCTTGCGACCGACTGATCCGATGGCGTCGGCCCGCCGCGCCCGGCTTCGCCGCGCTTGCGACCGACGCTAGGCTTTGCACCCGTGTCCCAGATCTCTCGTGACGACGTAGCTCACCTGGCCCGGTTGGCCCGGCTGGCGCTGACCGACGCCGAGTTGGACGGCTTTGCTGGCCAGCTTGATGCGATCCTGACCCATGTCAGCACGATTCAGGCAGTCGACGTCACTGGCGTCGAGGCGACCGATAACCCGCTCAAGGACGTCAACGTCACCCGGCCGGACGAGATCGTCGCCGGGTTGAGCCAGGCCGAGGCGCTGGCCGCCGCGCCGCGCGCCGCCGAGAACCGCTTCGCGGTTCCGCAGATCCTGGGGGAGAGCCAGTGAGTGAGCTGATCCGATCCGACGCGGCCACCTTGGCGTCCAAGATCGCCGCCCGCGAGGTGTCCTCGGTCGAGGTCACCCGCGCCCACCTCGACCAGATCGCGGCCACCGACGACCGGTACGGAGCTTTCCTGCACGTCGGGGCCGATGAAGCCCTGGCCGCCGCGGAGGCCGCCGACAAGGCGATTGCCGCCGGTGAGGCGCCGTCGGCGCTGGCCGGGGTCCCGTTGGCACTCAAGGACGTGTTCACCACCGTCGACGCGCCCACCACGTGCGGATCGAAGATCCTGGAGGGCTGGCGGGCCCCCTACGACGCGACCGTCACGGCGCGCCTGCGCGCAGCGGGCATCCCGATCCTGGGCAAGACCAACATGGACGAATTCGCCATGGGCTCGTCGACGGAGAACTCCGCCTACGGTGCGACCCGCAACCCGTGGGATGTCGAGCGCGTGCCGGGCGGCTCCGGCGGCGGCAGTGCCGCGGCATTGGCCGCATTCCAGGCGCCACTGGCCATCGGCACCGACACCGGCGGCTCGATTCGCCAGCCGGCCGCGCTGACCGCGACCGTCGGCGTCAAACCCACCTACGGCACCGTGAGCCGCTACGGATTGGTGGCGTGCGCGTCGTCGCTGGACCAGGGCGGGCCGTGCGCACGCACGGTGGCCGACACCGCGCTGCTGCACTCGGTGATCGCCGGGTATGACCCGCGCGACTCCACCTCCCTGGACGTACCGGTGCCCGACGTCGTGGGCGCCGCACGCGCCGGGGCTACCGGTGATCTGTCGGGGGTGCGGATCGGGGTAGTGCGTCAGCTGCACAGCGGCGAGGGCTACCAGCCAGGTGTGCTGGCGTCGTTCAACGCCGCCGTCGAACAGTTGAAAGCGCTGGGCGCGCAGATCTCCGAGGTGGACTGTCCGCACTTCGACTACTCGCTGAGCGCCTACTACTTGATCCTGCCCTCGGAGGTGTCGTCCAACCTGGCCCGCTTCGATGCGATGCGTTTCGGGCTGCGGGTCGGCGACGACGGAACCCACAGCGCCGAGGAAGTGATGGCGCTGACCCGCGCGGCCGGCTTCGGCCCAGAAGTCAAGCGCCGCATCATGCTCGGCACCTACGCGCTGTCGGCGGGCTACTACGACGCCTACTACAACCAGGCGCAGAAGGTGCGCACGCTGATCGCGCGCGACCTCGACGAGGCGTACAAGTCGGTGGACGTGCTGATCTCGCCGACGACGCCCACCACGGCATTCCGGTTGGGGGAGAAGGTCGACGACCCGCTGGCCATGTACCTGTTCGACTTGTGCACCCTGCCGCTGAACCTGGCCGGACACTGCGGCATGTCGGTGCCGTCCGGGCTCTCCGCCGACGATGGGCTGCCGGTCGGCCTGCAGATCATGGCGCCGGCGCTGGCCGATGATCGGCTGTACCGGGTGGGTGCGGCCTATGAGGCCGCCCGCGGGGAGCTGGCCAGCGCGATTTAGTCCGCCGAGCAGACACAAAAGCGCCCTGAAACGCGGTGAATTGGGAGCTTTTACGTCTGCTCGCCGGTGAAGACGCAGCCGACCCGGCAAGATGGGCACTATGCGGATAGGAGTGCTCACCGGCGGCGGCGACTGTCCCGGATTGAACGCGGTGATCAGGGCGGTGGTGCGCACCTGCGACGCCCGCTATGGCTCCACGGTGGTTGGCTTCCAAGACGGCTGGCGCGGTCTGTTGGAGAACCGACGCGTCCAGTTGGCCAATGACGACCGCAACGACCGGCTGTTGGCCAAGGGCGGCACCATGCTCGGGACCGCCCGGGTGAACCCGGACAAGCTGCGCGCCGGCCTGGATCAGGTGAAGCAGACCCTCGACGACAACGGCATCGATGTGCTTATCCCTATTGGCGGTGAGGGCACCTTGACTGCGGCGCACTGGCTGTCGCAGGAGAACGTCCCGGTGGTCGGGGTGCCCAAGACCATCGACAACGACATCGACTGCACCGACGTCACATTCGGCCACGACACCGCCCTGCAGGTCGCCACCGACGCCATTGACCGGCTGCACTCCACCGCCGAATCTCACCAGCGGGTCATGCTGGTCGAGGTGATGGGCCGCCACGCCGGCTGGATTGCGCTCAACGCCGGCCTGGCCACCGGTGCGCACATGACACTGATCCCCGAGCAACCCTTCGATGTCGAAGAGGTGTGCCGGCTGGTCAAACAACGCTTCCAGCACGGGTCGTCACACTTCATCTGCGTCGTCGCCGAAGGCGCCAAACCCGCTGCGGGCTCCATGGAGTTACGCGCTGGCGGCGTCGACGAGTTTGGCCACGAGCGGTTCACCGGTGTTGCCGCCCAGCTCGCTGTCGAAATCGAAAGGCGCGTCAAGAAGGAAGTCCGCACCACGGTGCTGGGCCACGTGCAGCGCGGCGGAACCCCGACCGCCTACGATCGCGTGCTCGCGACCCGCTTCGGCGTCAACGCCGCGGACGCCGCCCACGCCGGCGAATACGGAATGATGGTGTCGCTGCGTGGGCAGGAGATCGGCAGGGTGGCGTTGGCCGACTCGGTCCGACAGCTCAAAGTGGTGCCGCAGAGCCGCTACGACGATGCGGCGGCGTTCTTCGGCTGACGCGCGTGTGGCGTGACAACATCGCGAAATGACCTCACAATGGTGAGGTTGTGCTTCGTGTTGCCTGATGGATGAAGGCTGGGGGTGGGGTATGGGAAAGATGGCGTTATCTGCCGCGGTGCTGTGCGGTCTGCCGATGGGGCTGGTGCTGTCGACGCCGGCCCACGCCAGCGGTGACCTCATCGGCGATTACGTCACCGACCACGGTGGCGACGTCTGCGCATTGATCAACGAACAGCCGAACCTGGCGGGGGTCAGGCATGCTGTCGATCACATCTTGGCGACCAGTGGTCTGCCGGAGGATCAGACCGGGCGGCTGCTGGCCGGGTCAGTGATTGCCGACTGCCCCGAAGACGGCCTGCTGGTCGAGGAATTCGTCCTGTACGTCAAGCGGCGCCAGCAGCAGCAGTAATCAGGGCGTTCGGCGATCCTCGGTCACAGGTCGCTTGGGTCGTCGGGTACGTCGACGGCGTAGTCGGCCAGCACCTCCAGCGCGACCACCTCCAGAGTGCGTTCATGGGTGGCGGCCAGCACTACCGGCGCGGCGCAGCCGTCGCGGTGGGCCCGCAACCAGTTCAGCGCGGTGACGCACCAGCGATCGCCGGGCACCAGCCCCGGGAACCGGTAGGCCGGCATCGGCGTGGACAGGTCGTTGCCGATCGAGCGCTGGTGTTCCAGGAATTCGCCGGTGACGACGGCGCAAATCGTGTGCCGTCCGATGTCCTCGGGCCCTGACGAGCAACAGCCGTCGCGGTAGAAGCCGGTGATCGGGTCGCTGCCGCACGGCTCCAGCGGGCCGCCCAGTACGTTGCGGTCGGGCATGGGGCACAGTCTAGGGCGGCGTCACCTACCGTGAGGTATGACCGAGCGGAACCGGGAGCGGCTGTGGGCGCATATCGACGGAATCTACCGGCAGATCTGCGAGCATCCGTTCGTCACCGGTCTGACCAAGGGAACCTTGGGGCGCAACCAGTTTCGCTACTACCTGGTACAGGACGCGCACTACCTGCGCGGTTACGCGCGGGCACTGGCGATCTGCGCGGCCAAGGCGCCGATCGAGTCGGAGCTGACGATGTTCGCCGAGCACGCAGGCGCGGCGATCACCGCCGAAGCGGAACTGCATGCCGGGCTGCTGGCGGATCTGGGGGTCGACGTCGAAGCTGCCGCCGCACTGCCGATCGCCCCGACGACTCAGGCCTACACCAGCTATCTGCTGGCGGTCACCGGCTCCGGCTCGTACGCCGAGGCCGTCGCCGCAGTGCTGCCCTGCTACTGGGTCTACGCCCGGGTGGGTGAGCACCTGCAGCGCCACGGCTCACCGGAGCCGCTGTTCCAGCGCTGGATCGATACGTACGCGGGACAGGAGTATCAGGCGGTGGTCGAGGCGGTGCTTGCCGTCGCCGATCGCATCGGTACACATCTGCCGGCAGCGGAGTGGGAGCTGATGCGCCGGCATTTCCACACCGCCGCCCGTTATGAATGGATGTTCTTCGACGCCGCCTACCGGATGGAGGACTGGCCGGTGTGACCAAGTCTGGCTGAGTGGGTCACCTAGACTTTGCGCCATGACCGCTGCTGTCGCTGAACTGCTCGATTACGACGACGTCGTCGCCCGCTTCGACCCGGTACTGGGCCTGGAAGTGCACGTCGAGCTGTCTACGGCCACCAAGATGTTCTGCGGATGCTCGACGGCATTCGGCGCCGAGCCGAATACTCAGGTCTGTCCGGTGTGCCTGGGCCTGCCCGGTTCGCTGCCGGTGCTCAATGCCACCGCGGTCGAATCGGCGATCCGGATCGGGCTGGCGCTCAACTGCGACATCGCCTCCTGGTGCCGGTTTGCCCGCAAGAACTATTTCTATCCCGACCAGCCGAAGAACTACCAG
The DNA here is from genome assembly GCF_022374935.2 of Mycolicibacter virginiensis. NCBI lineage: Bacteria > Bacillati > Actinomycetota > Actinomycetes > Mycobacteriales > Mycobacteriaceae > Mycobacterium > Mycobacterium virginiense. Next base: position 3,224,013 of record NZ_CP092430.2, on the reverse strand, counting down.
ATCTCCCAGTACGACGAGCCGATCGCATTCAACGGTTACCTGGACGTGCCGCTGGAAGACGGGTCGGTGTGGCGGGTGGACATCGAGCGCGCCCACATGGAGGAAGACACCGGCAAGCTCACCCATGTGGGCAGCGACACCGGTCGCATCGAAGGTGCCAGCGAATCCCTGGTCGACTACAACCGGGCCGGCGTGCCGCTGATCGAGATCGTCACCAAGCCGATCACCGGCGCAGCTGAACGCGCACCGCAGATCGCTCGGGCTTATGTGACGGCGCTGCGGGATCTGCTGCGGGCGTTGGACGTTTCTGACGTGCGGATGGACCAGGGTTCGATGCGCTGCGACGCCAACGTGTCGCTGAAGCCCACCGGGGCAACCGAATTCGGCACCCGAACCGAGACCAAGAACGTCAACTCGCTCAAGAGCGTCGAGGTGGCGGTGAGCTACGAGATGCGACGCCAGGGCGCGGTGCTGACCGGAGGCGGCACCGTCATTCAGGAGACCCGGCACTTCCACGAAGCCGGTTACACCAGCCCGGGCCGTGCAAAGGAGACCGCCGAGGACTACCGGTACTTCCCTGAGCCCGATCTGGAGCCGGTGGCGCCATCGGCGGAGCTGGTGGCAGGGCTGCGGGAGACCATCCCGGAACTGCCGTGGCTGTCCCGCAAGAAGATCCAGGAGCAGTGGGGCGTCTCCGACGAGGTGATGCGCGATCTGGTCAACGCGGGCGCGGTTGAGTTGGTGGCCGCCACCGTGTCGGCCGGCGCATCCAGCGAGGCGGCCCGGGCCTGGTGGGGAAACTTCCTGGTACAGAAGGCCAACGAGGCCGGTGTCGAACTCGACGCCCTGGCCATCACACCCAAGCAGGTGGCCGCTGTTGTGGCGCTGGTGGAATCGGGCGAGCTCTCCAACAAGCTGGCTCGACAGGTGGTCGAAGGGGTGCTCGCCGGCGAGGGAGAGCCCGCCCAGGTGATGGCCGACCGCGGCCTCGTCGTGGTGCGTGACGACTCGGTGATCCAGGCGGCGATCGACGAAGCCTTAGCCGCCAATCCTGATGTGGCCGAGAAGATCCGGGGTGGCAAGGTACAGGCCGCCGGCGCCATTGTCGGTGCGGTTATGAAAGCCACTAAGGGGCAGGCCGACGCCGCCCGAGTGCGGGAACTGGTACTGGCCGCCTGCGGCGGGTAGTACCCGGCTGCCTCAGCCGGCGGTGGCGCGGCGAGTCAGCGGCAGGTGGCGGGAACCCTGGTGGTCGCGGTGGTCGAAGATGAACTGCAGCCACCGAAAGTCGATCAACATTGCGTGCTCATCCTTTTCGCTCGTCGGGCGAGTATGCGGCGGTGACGTTCTGCGGGAGTCACTGCTTTCGACCCGTTGAAACCCAAGGTAAGCCCGATATTTAAGGCGTCCGGGCGGAGTCAGTAATACTTCTGTGAGAACCGATCGATTGGCGCTGACCCGATGGTGCGATCTAGATGGTGTGGCACAAACCGTCGAGCGGTCGTGAAAGCCAGCACGGGTCCAAACAAAACCGCACCGTGTGACCCCCGAGGGGGCCACACGGTGCGGTTGAGCGATCTAGCCGGTTGAGCGATTTAGAACAGGCCGCCCAGGATGTCGCTGCTGCCGTCCCAGCCGAGGGCCATCGCGATGGACTGGGAGAACTCCACCATGGATGCGATCGGGCCGACCGCGACGCCCGGCAGGCTGAAAAGGTCCATCGGTTCGCCCAGCGCGTCGGTTCCGGCGCCCATGCCGATGACATCGAAGATCGAGCCACCAGAGCTGAGCAGTCCGCCCAGGTTCAGATTCAGCTCGGTGATGTATGTGGGCAAATCGAGCAGCGTCAGGGCGGGCAGGGCGATCCCCAGCTGATCCAGGAGCGGCATCAGGTCGACTTCGCCGTAACCGTTGAGATAGGCATTGACGACGTTGGCCGGCATGTCGGTCAGATGCTGCAACGCCGCGTCCCAGTCCGGGTCACCGCCCGTTAGCGCCGCGGAGATGTTGGCCAGGTCCTCGTTGACCTGCAACACCGGGCTGAGCATGGTGCTGATCTGCCCGATCAAAACACCGCTCAGCGAGGAACCGGCGAAGTTCAGCACTGCCGCTACCAGCGGCACCGCACTCTCGTCCAAGCCGAGGGATTCGACGATGCCCGGCAGGACGGTCGAATCGGTGAGCATCCCGAAAAGGGTGCTGTGATCGATGATGCCGGCGAGTGTCCGTTGTCGATCTATCTGAGGCAGGTCGGGGACGCTGACCTGCGGTGCCTCAGATCAAGTGACAATCGGCAGCGGATGGTTTGCCATTTGAACTGGGGTAAGTGGACTTTCGTGGCGGGGAACGAGCGCGGGCCCGGGCTGTCGGCCAGAAGGAACACTGCTTGGCTCCGGCTGGGACCCGAAGCATGAGACACGAGCCCGCGCTCGTGCCGTCGGCTCGGTCCCATCAGCCTCGTTCACCGCTTCCCGGTACGCCCTGACCATCCTGACCATGCCTGGCCGATTCGCTAGTGGATCTACGATCAGCAACTTGTCGGGTCCGTCGGCCGCGATGACGGTGCCGCACGTTGGGCCACCAGCTGGCTTCGCGCAGCAGTGTGGCGATGGCGGGGACGGTGAGGGTGCGCACCAGGAAGGTGTCGAGGAGGAGCCCACAGCCGATGATGAGGCCGGCCTGGATCATGATGGCGATCGAGCCGGTGGTGAGGCCGAACATGCTGGCGGCGAAGATCAGGCCGGCTGAGGTGATGACGGAGCCGGTGTTGGCGACGGTGCGTAGTACGCCGACGCGGATGTTGGGTCCGGATTCTTCGCGCAGCCGTGAGACGAGCAGCATGTTGTAGTCGGCGCCGACTGCTACCAGGATGATGAATGCCAACAGCGGCACCGGCCAGGCGATTTCGTAGTTGAGTCCCCATTGGAAGATCAGGACGCCGATGCCGAGTGAGGCCAGGTAGTTCAACACGACGGTGCCCAGCAGGTACAGCGGGGCCAGCACGGCGCGCAGCAACACCACGAGGATGAGGCCGACAATGAGCAGGGTGGCGATGGCCAGTTGGGCGAAGTCCGCCCGCAGCAGCCGTTGGATGTCGGAGTTGACGGCGGGGAACCCGGCAACCGAGACGGTGACGTCTGCCAGTGATGTGTTGGGGCGCGCCGCGTTGGCAACGTCGACGATCTCGTGCGCCAGGCGGATTGCTGCGCCACTGTAGGGGTCGGGTGTCGATTCGATGGCGAAGCGTGCGGCTTTGCCGTCGGCTGACAGGAATTGTTTCGCCACATCGGCGAATCGGCGGTTCTCGAAGACGTTGGCGGGCAGGTAGAAGCCGCTGGCAGAGTCTGAGGAGGCGCTGGCGCGAGCCGAGTTCTGCAGTTGGGTGGCGATCTGGCTCATCCCGGACAGCAGTTCGATGTTGCTGTCGGCCAAGGTGTGCACGCCGGTTGCCAGTGCTTGGGCGCCCGAGGCGAGTCGACTGATGCCGTCTTGGAGTCGACCTATGTTGCCGGCCAGATCAGTGGGATCACCGAGGGCTCCGAAGGCCTTGTCCAGGCCGGTCACCGCGTTTTGGACATCGGTGAGGGCGCCAGCCACGGTGGCGTTGCTGGTGGGGTTGTAGTGGTCACCGAGGTCGGCGACCTCGGTGAAGAATCCGCTGTCGCGCAAGCTCACCAGAATCTGAACCTGATCACGGATCTGGGCGCATTGCGGCGTGGTGAGGCACCACGGGGAGGTGTTGAGGGCGGCGGCGAGGGGGTCGAGGATTGTGATGGCGCTTTGGGCTTGTTCCGCCAAAGGTCGCAGCCCGGGGCCGGATTGGATTGCGTGGTCGATGGCCGGGGCGGTCGCTGAAAGCTGTTGGAGCAACGGTCGGAACTGCTGGGCCTGAGCGCCCGCGGACTGAGCTTGAGCCAGTATCCCGGTCAGTGGTGTCAAAGCCCTGCGCAGGGTGGTGTCAAGCTGTGCGAGCCCGCTGGCGAGTTGGTCGGCGCCGTCGGTGAGCTTGGTGAGGTCGTCCTTGCGTTCGTTGCCGTCGGCGACGGCGCCAGCCAACTTGTCACCGATCTGGCCGTTCTGCCACGAGAGTCGGGCCTGTTCGAGGCGCTCTCCGGTGGGCCGGGTGATCCCGGAGACTTTGGTGACGCCGGGGATCTGGGAGATGCGGGAGGCCATTTCGTCGAGGTCTGCCAGCCCCTTACCGGTGCGCATGTCGGTGGGGCTTTCCACCACCAGGAATTCAGGGATGACGATATCTTTGCCGAAGTGGTGGTCCAGCAGCTGGTAGCCCTGGTTGCTCGCGGTGCTGGCGGGCTGGCCTTTGCGGTCGTCGTAGCTGATTTTCATTGTCGCTGCGACTCCTGCCAAGGGCAGTAATATGACCAGGCTGGTGATCAATAACCGGCCGGGGCGCCGGACCACCGCGACCGCGACGCTGTTCCAGTACCGGCGGGTGCGATCGGATTTGGGTTCGCCGATGCCGTGTTTGGACGCGAGCGCCAGCACCGGCGGCAGCAGTGTGACGGTGGCTGCGAATCCGATCAGCACTGCGACCGCACACGAAGGGCCGAGCGCGGCGAACACACTCAGGCGGGCGAACACCATAGCCAAAAACGCGAACGCGACGGTGGCCGCCGAGGCCAGGATCACCCGACCGATGCTGGCGGTAGCGTGGATAACGGCCTGGTCGGCGGGCACGTGTGTGCGCCGCTGCTCGTGATAGCGGCTGATCAAGAATACGGTGTAATCGGTGCCTGCACCCAGCAGGATCGCGGTCATAAACGCCACGGTGAACTGCGAGACAGGCATGCCCAGCTCGCCCAGTACCGATAGCACACCGCGCCCAACGGCCAGGCTCACTGCGATCACCAGCAGCGGCAGCAGCGCGGTGAATACCGACCGGTACACGATCAGCAGGATCAGCGCGATCAAGCCGGCAGTCGCGATCGAAATCAGCAGCAGGTCATGCTCGGCAGAGGCGATCATGTCACTGAAGGTCGCCGTCGGCCCCGTCACATACGCTGTGGTCGACGTGCCGGCGAACACCCCAGCGGCGATATCGCGCACCGCCTGCACGGAGGCGGCCGCGGTGGGGTCACCCAGGGTGCCAGCCACACCCACCGGCAGATACCAAGCTTGGTGATCGTTGCTGACCGCGTGGGCCGCGGTGACAGGGTCGGCCAGCAAGTCTTCAACCAGCAGGACGTGATCGGTGTTGGCGCTGAGCCGCGCCACGAGCTGCTCGTAGTGCTGCCGCACCGCGGGGGTTAACCCGGCGGGGTCTTCCATCGCCACGAACACCATCGTTTTGGAACCCTGTTCGCTGAACGCCGCGCTCATGCGGTCCACCGTTTGAAACGACGGGACATCGCCGGGGAGCAGATTTACCGACTGCTGCCGCACCACCGTCTCCAGCTGAGGAAACAGCAGCGCCAGCACGAGCGCAACGCCGACCCATGCCCCCATCACCAGCGCCTTGTGTCGCACCGTGAACCCGGCCAGGGCGGCCAATCGCACGCTGTACTCGCTGGAAGCGGCCGCAGGGGCCGAACCGCCAGTCCGTTTCGGCAGTGTCGCTGTGGTACCCGAGAAGTCCCGATCGCCGTCGATCACCCCACCCCCCATCAAACGAAACTTTCGATATCGCTACGCTACTCATAGTGCCACAGTGGTCGAAACGGGTGCTATTCCGGGCCCCACGCGCGGCCCGGCGTAGGCCATTGCGGAATGAACCATTAACGACGTGCGGCGAGATCTACCTCGGAGTCGTAGGCCTCGGGGACGTCATAGCGGACCACCCGGACCCGCCCTTGCGGCAGGCACGCCATGTAGCCATGGTGCCGGCCGTACAACTCCCAGGCGGTGACCTCCGGATGGGCGTCAACGTCGATGCCGTGTCCGCTCGAAAAGCCAAGGTGCAGCGCACCGCCATCACCGCACCATGCCTGCGTGCACACCGCGCCGGCGAAGTCCAGCAGTGGGATCTCATGAGTCGCGACCCGGGCGGGGTCGATGAACACTGCCTCGATCGGAAAGTCACCGACAGCGGGCAACGTAAGCAGCAGCGGACTGTAGATGACCACCTCATTGCCGTCATCGAAGCCCAACATCAGCCCGCCACGCAGCGACACCCGCTGCACAGTGCACGCTTGGATCCATTGGGTGTACATGGCGCCTCCATCAACCGTCGAGCGATGCACAAATGGTACTATTGGTAGCGCTACACTACTAGCGGTAGCAATCACTGGGTGTCACGGAGCCAATCCGGAACACGATGGCACTGCCAGCGACGAACCGTTTCGCTGGGCTACCGTTGGTGCCATAATCGGCCCAAGCGCGCAACGCCGGCCAAAAACCCGGAAGCAGCGAGGTGAGCGAGGTGAGCAGCCGGTTGCAGTTCGGCCACGATGACAGCAAGGACGATGACGACATCGACCCCCGCCGGATCCGGTCTCGCAATCGCCTACTGGACGCAGCGGCCGCACTGCTCACCAGCGGCGGCGTTGAGGCCGTCACCATTGATGCGGTCACCAAAGCCTCCAAGGTGGCTCGCACCACCCTCTACCGTCATTTCAACAGCTCGTCGCAGCTGCTTGCAGCGACCTTCGAGCGGCTACTGCCCCAAGTCACCCCGCCTGCACCCGCCAGTGGAACGCTGCGCGAACGGCTCATCGAACTGCTCACCCGCCAGGCCGCCTTATTCGACGACGCCCCGCTGCACGTCACCGCGCTGGCCTGGCTCGCCCTGGGCCCCACCGCAACCACCGATCACGCCAGTACCGAGCACGCCCCTAGGGCCCTGCGCGCACGAGTCATTGACCAATACCGACAACCCTTCGACGCCATACTGCAAAGCGCCGAAGCCCGCGCTGAACTCGGCGACTTCGACGTCGAACTCGTACTGTGCCAACTCATCGGGCCATTCGCCTTCGCGCGGATGACCGGCCTGCGCACCATGACTGCCCACGACTGCACACGCATCGTCGACGACTTCCTCGCCTCCCACCGACACAAGGACAGGGAACCCGCAACCACACCGGCCGGCGATAATTCAACCGCTGGTCAGGCAGCAAACAGTGCCTCAGGTCAAGCGAGAACGGATGTTGACCGTCTCTCTGGGTGACGACCACGGGGTGGGGATTCGCCACTGGGGTTGCCGATAGGCCGGTCGGCCGGATCTGCCGGTTGCTTGGGCTCGTGTTCACCATCAGTGTGACGAGGTAACTGATGGGTGCGCGACACCCCGCTAAAGTCTTTGTCGGCTCGCTGGGTGCCGCGCTGTAGTGCTCGCAGGCACTGATGGTGACGGTAGAGGTTGATTTGGCCTGCGTCGAGTCCCGGCTTTTGGCCGGCGAGATCGGCTGTCCGACGTGTCGGAACGGTGTGCTGGGCGGTTGGGGGTATGCCCGGGTCCGCCAGGTCGAGTGACCTGCGGCCATGCCGCCACCGTTGCAGCGCACACTGAGTCGAGGCTACGGGCAGTACCCCAGATAGATTGGCAAAGACACGCCGATACCTCAGATGCCGTGACAATGCCCCACGTCAGATGCCAACGGACAGCGAGCAGCCCGTCGGTGGCCTTCACCACGTCATCCAGCGATTGGTACAGCGTGTCGGTGGCACCGCCCTCGGGAAGGAACGGCCCGAACAGGGCACCGGGGACCGCTGCGGTGTCTTCGGTCGCCGGTGCGCCGAACAGGGCAGTCAAGTGATCTTGAATGTCCTTGGTGACGTCGGCGAAGCTCAGCGAGCCGTCGGCCAGGCCCTGGATGTAGCCGATCTGGTTGGCCAGTTGCTGTTGCAGGCCCGCGAACGGCGCCGCGGAGAAGTGGTTCCAGATGTCGGTGGCGTTGGCCTCGGCGGTCTGCAAGACGTCGTCCCAGCTGGCCGTCAGCTGCACCGCATGGGAGTGCAGGGCCGGCTGGGCGGGCAGGGGCGCGACGGCCGTCGTGGCGGCCACAGAACCGGCTCCGAAGAGCGCGACGCTTGCGGCGACCCACGGGGCGGGGGCACGGTGTTGCATTGGTCTCCTAGTTACGTAGGCGTGACGACTGCCACGGGAACGAAAGGTTACTTGAAAGTAGGTTAGGTGCAAGCGAACTGATCGCTAACAAAATCCAAGGTCGTCCCACCTTTTGCCTGGACAACCGCGTCGTACCGCGATGTCGGTCAGGCGATTGACAGAGAATTCTTAAAAACTTGGTAGCTTGAAATGGAACGACGAACTTGGTTAGTGGACCAAAGTATTGCGCCGGGGGACGGTCGGTGGGGCGCTGGTCGGAGCCTATGCGCGTCCGCGGTGGGCCGGCGGCGCCCTCCGCCGAAGCGGCGATGGGGAAGCCGTCAGGGCCAGGCTGACGCCGCCTGAATCGCTGCTTGCCGCCTGTGGCCGAGGAGTGCCCGCCACCGCCCTACGGGGCCGGTCGGTTCGGTCTACCTTGCGGGTAGTTAATCACCGGTTGGAAACGGGGAGGGGCCGGGCGGGCCACAAACCTGAGACGAAACCATTACTCCCGTGGCTGTTTTCTTGGTGATTTCATAGCGTTTCGCGTCATGCGCTTTATCGTGCCGCGACCGCGGATGAATCCGGTGCCGGTGTAGTGAGCCTGTCCCGTCGTAGTTTCCTTCAGGCCGGGCTGGCCGTGGCCGCCGGCGCTGCCGCAGGCCTGGGTTCCCGCTTGGCGCATGCCGAACCGGCGGCGTTGCTGGCGTCGAATCCGACCGGCACCACCTTGGATGTGGTCAGCACGCCGGGCATGGCCCAAGCGGGTGGCTATCGGCCGCTGGTCGCCGGCAGTGGATGGCCGTTGTACATCCGCCAGGAGCTGGCCACCGCGGGCCCCGCGCGCGAGATGGCCCGCACCGCGTTGACGGCGTTCGTCCAGGTCACCGATCTGCACCTCACCGACGCGCAGAGTCCGGCCCGATTCGAGTTCGTCCATCCGTTTGTCTCGTCGGCCTACCGGCCGCACGAGACACTGACCACGCAGGGGGCGGTCTCGCTGGTGAAGCAGCTCAACGCGCTTCCCGGCGGGCCGTTCACCGGACGGCCATTCGATTGCTTGGTCTCCACCGGGGACAACACCGACAACAAAGAGCTGATCGAACTGGACTGGTTTCTGACGGTGATGTCGGGAGGGTCGATCATCCCCAACACCGGTGCGCCGGATCGCTATGAGGGCGTGCAGGCGCATGGCTCGTCGGATTACTGGCTGGCCGAGTCGCCCTATTGGGACAGCTACAAGGGCAAGGGATTTCAGCAGATTCCGGGCTTCCTGTCCGCTGCGATTTCTGCGCATGTCAGCCCGGGTCTGCGCATGCCCTGGTATTCGGTGGTGGGCAACCACGACGAGCAGCTGCTGGGCACCGTTCCCAACGGTCTGCTGGACTGGATGTACACCTCGCCGATCAAATTCGATCTGCCGCATAGCGATCCCTCGGCGATCGCCATCGCCAAGGCGCTGTGCGCCGATCCCTCGCAGCTCGTCCCGATCCTGCTGCAGCTCAAGTCCGGCGGCCCCTTCTTGCCTGCAACGGTGGATCAGCGACGCATGCCATTCACGTTGAGCCAGTACGTTCGTCGGCACTTCGAGCCAGCCATCACCGGCCCCGGACCGGTCGGGCATGGTTTCACCGATCCAGATGGGCCTACCTGGTACACCTTCCAAGTGGCGCCCGGTGTCCTCGGTGTGGCGATGAACACCACCAATGACCTTGGCCTGTCGGCCGGCTCGATCAACGAAAGTCAGTTGCGGTTCGTCCTCGAGCAGATCGACGCGCACCGGGATCAGTTGGTGATCCTATTCAGCCACCACACCTCACGGACTATGAATGTTGGCCTGCCGGATCCGAATCATCCCGGCGAAAAGCTCTATACGGGCGCATCGCTTGTCGCGGCACTGCTGGAGCGGCCGAACGTGATCGCATGGGTGAATGGGCACACTCACACTAACGAGATGATCCCGCACAAGGGTCCCACTCCCAAGCAGAGCTTCTGGGAGATCAACACGGCCAGCCACATCGACTATCCGCAGCTGGCCAGGATCATCGAAGTCACCGACAATCACGACGGCACGCTGAGTCTGTTCACCCCGCTGGTCGAGGCCCAGGCGCCGTTCACCGCGGACCCCAGCGATCTGAGTCCCGCCGGTCTGGCCAGCCTGTACCGCGAGCTGTCCTACAACGATCTGCACCGCAAGGATGCCCGGCTAGGCGCCGTGGCGGATCGCAACTGCGAGTTGCTGCTTGCTCATCCGCTGCACTGACCGCGCAACACAAAAGTGGCCCCCTTCGCGGTGGCGGGTTCACATGGTCGTCGCAACACTCTCGATTGAGAGGTTGCGGCGACCATGTCGTTTTTGGAGGACTGTGCGCGGTTCGGTGACCAGCTAGCGAAGTTGGTCGATGCTGGGGTTCCGGTTAAGGAGGCTGCGGTCGCGGTCGGCCTGTCCCGTGACCGGTGCTTTGCGATTCTGCGGGCCATCGGCCGGCCGGCCGGGCAGGCCCGGGGTCCTGGCAAGCGTGGTGATCAGCGTGGGGTTGCCGATCGGGACATCATCGTGGCCGTATTCGACAAGACGGGCTCGATCAATCAGGCGGCAAAAGCCTGTCGGGTATCGCATTCGGTGGCGCGTCGAATATTGGTCGTCGAGGGTCTGGTCACCACCGAGAAGATCCCGCCGAAGGGCAAGGACGAGGCCAAACGTCGTTGCATGGAGCTGCTCGCGGCCGGCTGGTCAACCGCGCAGGCAGCTCGTGAGGTCGGTGTGAACGTACGGACCGCGCGGGACTGGCGCCAGGGGATTCGCCACGTCAACAACACGCGGATCTATCCCGATGGCCGGGTCGTGGACTACAACCACGGCACCGTCTACAAACAGCCTGTGACCAGTGTGACCTGCGATGACACCGGGCCGCCGGCGATTGACGGCCGGTATCTGTCGATCGAGGATCGGGTAGCGATCGCCGAGGGCCTGCTCGGGAGGGATTCGCTGCGGGCGATCGCCGACCGGATCGGCAAGAACGTCTCCACCGTCTCGCGGGAGGTCCGCAGACACAGCATTGATGGCCGATACCTGCCGTATCAGGCCGATCGTGTGGCAGTGGCGGCCCGGGCGCGGCCCAAGGGGTCCAAACTGGTGGTGAACACGGTCCTGCGGGAGGCGGTCGAGGAAGGCTTATCGCGCAAGCTCTCACCGGAGCAGATCTCGCGCCGCCTGCGCCGGGATCATCCCGACGACGAGAGCATGTGGGTGAGCCACGAAACGATCTACCAGGCCCTCTACTTCCAGGCCCGAGGTGGCTTGAAACGAGAAGTGCAGCAAGCACTTCGGACCGGACGAACGAGACGTAAACCGCACCGCAAAGACGGCGAACGCTATCAGCGGTTCACCGACCCGATGGTGATGATCAGCGACCGCCCCGCCGAAGTCGAAGACCGTGCGATCCCCGGGCATTGGGAAGGCGATCTGATCACCGGGGAGAAGAACCAGACCGCGATCGGCACCCTCGTCGAGCGAACGACGCGCTACACGATGCTGCTGCACCTACCGGGCGGGCATGACGCCGAGACCGTGCGCGATGCACTGATCGCAACTATGAGCACCCTGCCGGCACATCTGCGGGGGTCACTGACCTGGGACCAAGGCGCCGAGATGGCCGGGCACAAGCAGTTCAGCATGGCCACCGACATGGCCGTCTATTTCTGCGATCCGGCCAGCCCCTGGCAGCGTGGCAGCAACGAGAACACCAACGGACTGCTGCGGCAGTACTTCCCCAAAGGAACCGACCTGAGCATCTACGGACCCGAAGACCTCGAACACGTCGCCCAAGAGCTCAACAGCCGCCCACGCAAAACGCTCGGCTGGGATACCCCAGCCGAGCGCCTGCGTGATCTACTACTGGCCAACTAACCAGCAGTGTTGCGACGACCATGTGAACCCGCCGGTGAAGGGGGCCACTTCTGTATTGACGGGGTTTACACGCTGGCGCCGAAGATGTCGCTCACCAGCGAGGCGACGGTGTCGGCCTCATCGCCCAAGGGGCTGCCGACGCCGTCCCAGCCGAGCGTCATGGCGATGATCTCCTGCAGGCTTTGCCACGCGCCCAGCAGTCCGACGCCTTGGCCCTCAATCTCCAGCGGGAAGCCCATGAGACCGGTGGTCAATCCCAGGCCGTTGATGATCGAGCCGCCGATACCGGGGGAGCTGCCGTCAGAGATCTCCTTGATGAAGCCCTCGACGTCGGTGCCGGTGACACCGGGCGACAGCAGCCCGCCGAAGGTGTAGCTGAGCGCGGTGACGTCCAGGTCTGCGGGCAGCAAGCCGGCCTCGGTCAGGCTGGGCAGCAGCGCATCCAGGTTGAGGGTGGCCCCGTTGAGGAGCCCGCCGACCATGTTGGCCGGGATGTTGGCCACGCCCTGCAACGCCGCGGTCCAGTCCGGCTCGTCGCCGGACAGAGCGGCGCTGATCTCGCTGACGCTGTTGCCCAGTGCCACCAGCGGGCTGATGGAGGGGCCGAGCGCGCCGATCAGCACCCCGCTGAGCGGTGACGCCAGGAAGGAGAGAATCGGCGTGAGCTCGTCGGTGGTGAGCGGGAAGTCCTCGGGCATGTACTGGGGCATCACCAGCGTGACCAGCGCCTGCAGCGCGTCGTTGCTCAGCAGCAGCGGCGACATCGTCAGGTCGGTCGCCATGTTGGGCTGCACGATCGCCTCGAGGACCGCCTGCGGGTCGATGGACGTGCCATTCATGAGGTCGGCGATCAGCTGCTGGGCGGCCACGCCCGGCACCGCGGACATGTGGTCCCACAGCGTGCTGGCGTTGTCCTTGGCGGTGGCGAAGACGTCCTGCCAAGCGCCAAACAGGTCGAAGTCGGCGGTCAGGGCCACAGCGGCCGAGTGGGAAGGGCTCAGACCGGGCAGCGGAACGGTGACCGGGGTGACGGCGACGGCGCCGGCGCCGATGAGCGCGACGCCTGCTGCGACCCACGGAGCGGGGGCAAAGTGTTGCATTGGTCTCCTAGTTACGTAAGCGTGACGGCTGCCACGGCAACGAAAGGCTACCTGAAAGTAGCTTATGTGCAAATGAACTGACTGCTAACAAATGCCAAGGTCGCCTCAAGCACGCCCTGCGTGAACTGGGGTTATTTAGATCCGAGAAAAATGATTGACAGAGAATTCTCAGAAACTTAGTTGCGTCCGGTGGAAGAGCGGCGGCCGCGAGTGGACCAAAGTGGTGTCTGGGAGCCTTGCGGCCGCGAATGAACCGATGGCTCGGCAGCGCGAAGCTGACAGAAGCGGGGGCCTCGCGGGCGCTTAGTTGGTGGCGCGGAGGGCGCCCGACGCGCGTCTAGTCTTTGTCGTCGTTGGCGCGCGGGAACCCGCCGCCAGACGGGAACAGCGGGAAGACCACGTCATCGAGCTTCTCGGCATCCCCGGCGGTCTTATTCACCGTCGCGCCCCAGACGTTGCCGTCCGGCGACATCTTGACCGCCCAGACGTGGCCGTGGGTGTCCTGGCGCATGACCTCGGGTTCGCTGGTGACCGATCCGGTGCCCGCGGCCAGTCGCACGGCCACCGTCTGCTTGGTGTTGACCAGGTTGACCAGCACGATGCCATCCATCGCGGCGCAACCGGCGACGCCGGGCTTATCCGGCCACGTCCACACGGTCGACACCCGGGAATCCTTGGTGATGCGTTGCAACCGGTCGCCGCTCGGCGTTCGGTCGGTGACGTAGAGCGAGCCGTCGACGTGGTCGATGCACAACCCGCCGCCGGCGCCCATCCCGCTCAGTGCGGTGGTGGGCGCGGCTTGGCCGATGGTGGTGGGTTGCTCGATGCGCAGCACCTTGCCGGCCGTCGAACCGGGATCGGCGGCCGCGGCGGGATTGCCCGCATCGCCGGTCAACACCACCAGGGTGGTCGGACTGGTGAAGATCAGCGCGCCGGTATTGCCCGTCGCGCCCTTGGGGATTCCGGTCAGGATGTCCTTCGGGACGTCACCGTCGGCGATGCGGATCACCCGGTTGTCGGTGGGCGTGCTGATGTAGGCGTACATCAACCGGTCCTGCGTGTAGGTCGGTGACAGCACGATGTCCATCAGGCCGCCGTCACCGGCCGGGTCGACGCCGATGACGGTTTTCACCTTGGGCTCGGCGGACAGTGAGACTTCCTTGACCGCGCCGGTGGTCCGTTCGGCGACCAGGGCCGATTTGCTGTCGCCATGCATGATCAGGCCGCTGGTGCTCTCGAGGCAGCCCTGCATCACGCCGGGTGCCGGGCACTGTTTCGGGAACGGGTTGGCGGGCAGCGGTGGCGGCGGCGGGGGAGTCGTGGGCGGCGCCATCCCGCGCCGCGGCACGGTGGTGAACGGCTGAGACTGGGCGTCATCGAAGTGTGCGCAGCCCGTCAGAACCAGGAGTGCCGCGCACAGTACGACAGGCACCCGGTGAACCACCCCGCGCATCCGCATGCCCGTCAGGTTACGGACACCTGGTTGGGTTTCGCCACGACGCCCGCCGCAGTGCTGCACCGGGCCGGATTCGATTCGCTAACGAAGCCGTTCAAATCCCCAATCCCGCCGGGGTTGCACTTACTCTGACAGGGTGACCAGTCATGGCGAGGGCTCACACTGGCGTCGGCCGGGTGAGACTGCCGACGCAGGAAAAGGACGTCCGAAGTCGGCACGTCTGGTAGATCCGGAGGACGACATGCCATCACCGACTTACACCGGTGATTTCGAGACCGCGGCCATTCCGGCTTACGACCCCACCGGTGTTCGCCCGGTAGGCGCCGGCTACCACCCGTTGCCCTACGCCGAGCCGCAGGCCAACCCCGGCCGCGTCGGAGTTGCCATCGGCGGCGACACCGACGCCGATGAACCGTTCCGGGCGGTGGACCGGCGCGGCACCCAGGACCTCGGTCTGCTGGTTCTGCGGTTGGGCCTCGGTGTGCTGTTGGTGGCCCACGGGCTGCGTCAGTTGTTCGGGTGGTGGGGCGGTCAGGGGCTGGCCGACTTCAAGAGCTCCATCGCCGCGGCCGGCTACCAACACGCCGACATCCTGACCTACGCGGCAGGGGGCGGGCAGATCGCCGCCGGCCTGCTGCTGGTGCTCGGGTTGTTCACCCCGCTGGCCGCCGCCGGTGCGCTGGCGTACTTCATCAACGGCGTGCTCACCGGCGTCGCGTCGCATAACCAGGGCCGGTTTGACCTCTTCCTGCCCGACGGCCACGAGTACCACGTCATGCTGATCGTGGTGGCGGTGGCGATCGTGCTGGTCGGGCCCGGACGGTACGGCCTCGACGGCGACCGCGGCTGGGCTCGGCGGCCCTTCATCGGATCGATCGCGGCCCTGGTGCTCGGAATCGCCGGTGGTATCGCGATGTGGGTGTTCCTCAACGGAGCCAACCCGCTGGGTTAGCACGGCAGTGGCGCGTCGCCGCGCCCTGCTTACTCAGCGATACGGGTTGGGCACCCGCCCGCCGCTGGCCTCGGTGAGCAGCGGCAGGGTGGCGAAACTTACCGCGGGCAACCGCACAATCTCGCCGTCGCGCAGGTGGGCCTGTGCCCACGATCCCCGGGTGAATCCCAGTCCGTCGATGGCATCCCAACCCATCGAGCGGCTGCTGGTCAGGGTCCGGACGGTGATCTGCTGAGCGTCGGCCACCGTGCGCCACCGAGCGATCAGCACCGAGAGCAGGATCGGCAGCGCCAGCAGGGGTGCGGTGACCGGCCAGGTCAACACGGGGATCAGCAGGCCGAGGGCCAGAAAGCCGACCGCGAAGTGGGCCATCGGCGAGATGCGGATCACCAGAGGCGCGGGAGTGGAGGAAGGAGAGGCCACCCCCGCATGATGTCACCGTCGGCCTTGTGCGACCCGCAGGGCGCCAGGCAGCGCCGCGCTAAAAATAAATATTGACTACTTATTTTATGTATTGAATGATGGACGCATGTCGCCGACCAAACCCCGCCGAACTCAGGCGGAGCGCACTGCCGAGACCCGGCATGCGTTGCTCAATGCGACGCTCGACGCGCTGGTAGAGGTTGGTTTCAAGGGAACCACCACGACCGAGGTAGCCCGCCGTGCCGGCGTATCGGTGGGGGCGCTGCAGGGACATTTCCCGACGAAGATCGGCCTGCTGACCGCCGCCATCGAGTTCTCGCTGAACCGCCGCATCGAAGAGTTCGAGGTGTTGATGGCGGGGCTGGACCCGTCCGCCGACAAGATCGATGAGGCCTTCGACCTGCTGTGGTCGATGTTTTCCGGTCCGACCTTCACTGCAACGCACGAGCTGTGGGTGGCGGCGCGCACCGACCGGGAGCTGGCGCCGGCAGTCATCGAAACCGATCGGCAGTTCGCGGAAGCCTGCGAGCGGGTCTACGACCAACTGCTCGGCCCGGCCGACCCCGCCGATATCGGCGCCCCACGGTCGCGCATCGGCCTGCAGATGGCTTTCGTGCTGATGAACGGCCTCGCGATGTCGCGGTCTATAGAGGGCCACGAACCGGTGGCCACCAACGACATTCTCGAAACTTTCAAAGTGCTGGTTCGGCCACTGGCGACCGGCTTTGCGGACCCCCAACCCGAGAGAGAGTCATGACCGCCAACGAGAACCGCCCCCAGGCGGTACAGCCGCGTCGCATCCGGTTCAACTACCCGGTGGCCGCGCTGGATCGCCACTTCGTTCAGGGTGACCTGGTGATGAGCCACATGATCGCGCACCTGTCGGCGGTCTTCCCGGAGGGCGAGGACTTCTTCATCCGTTCGGTGCGTCGCTACGCCGACCAGATCACCGACCCCGAACTCAAAGATCAGGTCAAGGGGTTCATCGGCCAGGAGGTCACCCACGGGCGCGAGCACCGTGCACTCAATGAGCGCCTGCACGAGATGGGTTATCCGACTCGCAGGATCGACCGGCTGGTGAACCGCCGCCAGAAAGTCATCGAACGACGGTTCTCCCCGCTGACCTGCCTGGCCATTACGGCCGCACTCGAACATTTCACCGCCGTCTTCGCCGAGACCCTGCTCTCTGACGAGCGGGCTCAGGCCCTGCTCGGCACGACCGAAGTGCGGTCCATGCTGCTCTGGCACGCCATCGAGGAATCCGAGCACCGCTCGGTGGCCTTCGACGTCTATCGCGCGGTCGGGGGTGATGAGACCCGGCGCATCCGGACGATGCGGATCATCCGGTTCAGTTTTCCTCTCGCCGTCGTGACGAACACCATCATCTCGCTCTTCGCCGACCGGGCCGCCTATCACCCGGTGCGACTCGTCCGAAGCTTTGCGGCCCTGCGGCACTCGCCGTTCCTGACCCGCGCGGTCTTCCGCCGGCTGGGGGAGTACATGCGGCCGGGCTTCCATCCCGACGACCAGGACAACACCGCTCTGCTCGAACACTGGGAGGCGGCGCTGTTCGGCGAGCAGGGATCGCTGGTCGACCACCTGAACTGAGTGCTCGCTCATTTGACGCATGCTCGGTCCAGCGGCTACCGTCGTCTGCTATGGACAACGGCATGCTCGTAGTAGCCCACTGCGCGTTGGTTGTTGCCTGAACTTCCAACACCGACGCGCAACCCTCGTGCAGCAGCTGAGCTGGCGGGGGTTTTTTGTTGCCACCAGTTCTATAGCACCAGAGGAATTGAAGAGGAAACCGTGAGCGCACCCACCACGCGACCGCCGGAGCGGTCGGCACCGTCGCAAGCCCCCAACGGGGCTCAATCCGTTGACAAGGCCTCGGACGCAGCGTCAGGCAAGGCCAAGTCACCCGCCAAGCGGGTTCCGCCGGAGCAGATGACCGGTGCCCAATCGGTTATCCGGTCGCTGGAAGAGCTCGACGTCGACGTGATCTTCGGCATCCCCGGCGGCGCGGTGCTGCCGGTCTACGACCCGCTCTTTGACTCCAAGAAGCTGCGCCACGTGCTGGTCCGCCACGAGCAGGGCGCCGGGCACGCGGCCAGCGGCTACGCGCACGCCACCGGACGGGTCGGGGTGTGCATGGCCACCTCGGGGCCGGGCGCCACCAACTTGGTCACGCCGCTGGCCGACGCCCAGATGGACTCCATCCCGGTGGTCGCGATCACCGGTCAGGTCGGCCGTCAGCTGATCGGCACCGACGCCTTCCAAGAGGCCGACATCTCCGGCATCACCATGCCGATCACCAAGCACAACTTTCTGGTTCGCAACGGTGACGACATCCCGCGTGCGTTGGCCGAGGCGTTCCACATCGCGGCGAGCGGACGGCCCGGCGCGGTTCTCGTCGATATCCCCAAGGATGTGCTGCAGGGCCAGTGCACCTTCGCCTGGCCGCCGCGGCTGGACCTGCCCGGTTACAAGCCCACCACCAAGCCGCACAGCCGGCAGGTCCGCGAGGCCGCCAAGCTGATCGCGGCCGCGAGCCGCCCGGTGCTTTATGTGGGCGGCGGGGTGATCCGTGGGGATGCCTGCGAGGAACTGGCCGAGCTGGCCGAGCTGACCGGCATCCCGGTGGTCACCACCTTGATGGCCCGCGGCGCATTCCCTGACAGCCACCGTCAGCACCTGGGCATGCCCGGTATGCACGGTACGGTCGCGGCGGTGGCCGGGCTGCAGCGCTCGGATCTTCTGATCACCCTGGGCGCACGATTCGACGACCGGGTCACGGGCCAACTGGATTCGTTCGCCCCGGACGCCAAGGTGATTCACGCCGATATCGACCCCGCCGAGATCGGCAAGAACCGGCACGCCGACGTCCCGATCGTCGGTGACGTCAAGGCCGTCATCACCGAGCTGCTCGAGGTGCTGCGCCACGAAAAGACGCTGGCCTCCCTCGATCTCGCCGACTGGTGGAGCTACCTCGACGGGGTGCGCTCGACTTACCCGCTGAGCTATGGGCCGCAGAGCGACGGCAGCCTGTCGCCGGAGTTCGTCATCGAGACGCTGGGCCGCATCGCCGGACCCGACGCGCTCTATGTTGCCGGCGTCGGCCAGCACCAGATGTGGGCCGCGCAGTTCGTGAAGTACGAGAAGCCGCGCACCTGGCTGAACTCCGGGGGCCTGGGCACCATGGGCTTCTCGATCCCGGCGGCCATGGGCGCCAAGATGGGCCGCCCGGACGCTGAGGTGTGGGCAATCGACGGCGACGGCTGCTTCCAGATGACCAACCAGGAGTTGGCCACCTGCGCTATCGAGGGCGTCCCGATCAAGGTTGCGTTGATCAACAACGGCAACCTGGGCATGGTGCGCCAATGGCAGACCCTGTTCTACGGGGAGCGCTACAGCCAGACCGACCTGGCCACCCACTCGCACCGCATCCCCGACTTCGTGATGCTGGCCGAGGCCCTTGGCTGTGTCGGATTGCGTTGTGAGCGTGAGGAAGACGTCGAAGACGTGATCAATCAGGCGCGGGCGGTCACGGACCGGCCGGTGGTGATCGACTTCATCGTCGGCGCGGATGCGCAGGTGTGGCCGATGGTGGCCGCCGGCACCAGCAACGACGAGATTCAGGCTGCACGCGGCATCCGGCCGCTGTTCGACGACGAGAACAACGAGGGGCACGCGTGATGGCGACCGGTTGGAAGACCCACACCCTGTCGGTGCTGGTCGAAGACAAGCCCGGTGTGCTCGCGCGGGTGGCGGCACTGTTCTCCCGCCGCGGCTTCAACATCGAGTCGCTGGCCGTCGGCGCCACCGAGACCAAGAACATGTCGCGGATGACGATCGTGGTCTCGGTGGAGGACACCCCGCTAGAGCAGATCACCAAGCAGCTCAACAAGCTGATCAACGTCATCAAGATCGTCGAACAGGAGGAGGATAACTCCGTCTCCCGTGAGATCGCGCTGATCAAAGTCCGTGCTGACGCCAGTACGCGCGGACAGATCGTCGAGGCGGTGAACCTGTTCCGCGCCAGGGTGATCGATGTCTCTCCGGAGTCGTTGATCATCGAGGCCACCGGTACGCCGGCCAAGTTCGACGCGCTACTGCGGGTGCTGGAGCCTTACGGCATCCGCGAAATCGTCCAATCGGGTCTCGTATCGTTGTCTCGCGGTCCGCGCGGCATCGGCACGACCAAATAGTCCCCCAGAAAAAGCCAGTAGAGATAGTAAGGAAACAACACAGTGGCAGTTGAGATGTTCTACGACGACGACGCCGACCTGTCGATCATCCAGGGCCGCAAGGTCGGCGTGATCGGCTACGGCAGCCAGGGCCACGCGCACTCGCTGAGCCTGCGCGACTCCGGCGTGCAGGTGAAGGTGGGTCTCAAGGAAGGGTCGAAGTCGCGCGCCAAGGTCGCTGAGCAGGGCCTCGAGGTCGACACCCCCGCCGAGGTCGCCAAGTGGGCGGACGTGATCATGGTGCTGGCCCCCGACACCGCCCAGGCTGAGATCTTCACCAACGACATCGAGCCGAACCTGGTGGCCGGCAACGCGCTGTTCTTCGGCCACGGCCTCAACATCCACTTCGGCCTGATCAAGCCGGCCGCCGACATCACCGTCGGGATGGTCGCGCCCAAGGGTCCGGGCCACCTGGTGCGCCGGCAGTTCGTCGACGGCAAGGGCGTGCCCTCGCTGATCGCGATCGCGCAGGACCCTAACGGCGAGGGTGAGGCTCTGGCCTTGTCGTACGCCAAGGGCATCGGCGGCACCCGGGCCGGCGTCATCAAGACCACCTTCAAGGAAGAGACCGAGACCGACCTGTTCGGCGAGCAGGCCGTGTTGTGCGGTGGCACCGAAGAACTGGTCAAGGCCGGCTTCGAGGTCATGGTCGAGGCGGGCTACGCCCCGGAGATGGCTTACTTCGAGGTGCTGCACGAGCTCAAGCTGATCGTCGACCTGATGTACGAGGGCGGCATCGCGCGGATGAACTACTCGGTGAGCGACACCGCGGAGTTCGGCGGCTACCTGTCCGGTCCGCGAGTGATCGATGCCGACACCAAGCAGCGGATGCGCGACATCCTGTCCGACATCCAGGACGGCACCTTCGTCAAGCGCCTGGTGGCCAACGTCGAGGGCGGCAACAAGGAACTCGAGGGGCTGCGCAAGGAGAACGCGGAGCACCCCATCGAGGTCACCGGCAAGAAGCTGCGCGACCTGATGAGCTGGGTGGACCGGCCCATCACCGAAACCGCCTGAGCGTTCGCGGCTGGTTGCGGCGTGATAGCCGTTGGCCCACAGCGGTTACGCGACGAAGAAGATTTACAACGACGAGTGGCCCCTTCCGAGGAAGGGGCCACTCGCCGTTGGCGGCACCTACAGGCCGAGCAAGCCGTCGAGCCAGCCGGACAGGTCCAGTCCCGAGAACAAGGTGGACAGGTCCAAGTCGTCGAACAGGGCCGACAGGTCGAAGCTGTCGAACAGGTTCGATAGGTCGAAGTTGTCGAACAGGTTCGACAGGTCGAAGTTGGTCAGCAGGTCGGTGAGGCCGCTGAAGAGGCTCGACAGGTCGAAGTTGGCGAAGATGTCGCCGAGGCCGCCGAAGATGGCCGACAAGTCGAAGTTGTCGAAGAGGCCGCTGAGGATGCCGGAGAGGTCGAAGTTAGCCAGGAAGTCGGTGAGGCCGCTGAAGATCCCCGACAGGTCGAAGTTGGTGAACAGATCGTCGAAGATGCCGGACAGGTCTAGGTTGGCGAACAGGTCGCTGAAGATCGCGGAGAAGTCGATGTTGTTCAGCCAGTCGCCAAGGCCGCTGAGGATACCGGCGAAGTCGATGTTGCCGAGGGCGCCATCGAGCACACCGCCGCCGTCAGCAGTGAGTTCGATGGCCGGCGTGTGCAGGTTGGCCGGGGCGACGATCACGGGAGTTGCGGCAATGGCGCTGGCGCCGATGAGCGCGGCGCCCGCCAAGGCAAACGGACGAAGAAGAGTTGGCACGGTTTCTCCTTAAATGTGACTTGTGCCACTCTCCGGCGTCTCTGTAACGCCCGACACAAGTTAGCTGAGGCTACACCAAACCTGGCAGTGCGTCTCTAATTAACTGGGAAATATCTGTGCGGACCGTAGGCTCCCGCAAAGCTGATGCCTTCGCTGGCGCCCGAGTATGGTGTCCGGCCGGTCAGGGTGCCAGGCTCGGCAGCCGGTCAATCCCGAACTCGCGCCGCAACAGGGTGCGTGCGGCGTAGTAGCCGGCCATTCCATGCACACCGGCGCCTGGCGGCGTCGCTGCCGAACACAGATACACCCCGGGTATCGCTGTGGCCCAAGGATTTACCCGCGGCGTTGGCCCAGCCAGAGCCCGCCATGCACTGTTGCCTCCAGCGGAGATGTCGCCGCCGACGTAGTTGGCATTGTGGTTTGCCAGCTGGGCTGCGGGAACGGACCGGACCGCGACCACGATGTCGCGGAAGCCGGGGGCGAAACGCTCGATGCCTGCCGTCACGGTCTCGGCCTGGTCGACAGTCGACCCGGCTGGAACGTGGGCATAAGCCCACATTGGCCGCCGTCCGGCGGCGTCGATACGAGAGGGGTCGACCAGATGGGGCAGCGCCGCCAAGATCATCGGCTGCGGTGCGTGCCGGCCCGCGGCGATCACTGCTTCGGCCTGGGCCATCTGTTGGCGGTCGCCCCCGAGATGCAGCGTGGGCGCCTGCGCCAGGCGTGGATCGCTCCACGGCACCTCATCGGAGAGCACGAAGTCGACCTTGGCGGCCGCAGAGCCGAACCGGTAACGGCGCAGTGCCTTCGCATAGCGGGCCGGGAGCGCGTCCCCGTAGATCGCCAGCAGCTCGGTCGGGGCGGTGTCGAACAGCACCACACCGCCGGGCGGTTTTCTCACCGGGTTATCGGTGGCCAGCTGGCCGCCGTGCGCGGTCAGGTCCGCGATGAGTGCATCGGTGATCGCCTGGCTGCCGCCGACCGGAATGGGCCAGCCGACCGTATGGCCAAGCGTCGCCAGCATCATGCCCGCGCCGGCCGAGGTCACCGATGGCAGTCGCGAGATCGTGTGCGCGGCCACCCCGGTGTAGAGGGCGCGGGCATCGTCGCCGGCCAGCGTCACGTTCCAGGCCGGGCCGGCCTGCCCGGCCATCCGCAGACCCAGCCGAGCGACCGTCGCGATCCCGGACGGGACGGACCGCTTGTCGCCCAGCAGAAACCTCACTACAGCTTGGCTGTCGGAGACCAGTGGGCCGAGCAGCCGTCGCCAGGAGGAACCGTCCTCCAACTCTGCGCAGGTGCGGTCCAGGTCTCGGTAGGCGATTGCTGCCGGCCGATGATCTAGCGGATTGCCATAGGAGATCTCCGGCGACGTCAGCTGTACACCGCGGGCGGCAAGGTCGAACTCGCTGAAGAACGGCGATGCCAATCCGAGCGGGTGCACCGCTGAACAGATGTCGTGGGCGACGTCACTGAACTCCGGATCGGCGGCGGTGCGCGCGCCGCCGCCGAACGTGGGCTGGGCTTCCAGCACCTGAACCGACAGGCCGGCGCGGGCACAGATGACGGCGGCGGCCAGGCCGTTGGGTCCACTACCGACGACGGTGACATCCATCCGTCGATAGTAGGGAGCGACCCGCGCTATGCGGCCAAATCGGGGTGCACCCCCAGCACCGGCTGCCGGACACCGCCGTTGTCGAATTCGGGGCACCAAGGCCGATGGCCGCGCTCATCTGGCCACACCAGCTGCAATGCCCGCACACTGGGGCCGTAGAACGCGATTGCCACGTTCATGTGCGCATCCGGATGCTCCACCGCCACTACGGCGATCAGCTGACCGTCGGGTCCCTCGATCCATTCGCCGGGCAGCGGTCGTCCACCCCTCAGCAGATAGCGGGCCACGCCGTTGAGCAACCGGGCCGTTGGCTCCGGCGGCAGGCCCGTCACCAGCAGCTCGGGCAGGCCGTGTTCATGCAAGCCGACCGTGTAAGCGAACGGCGCTCGGTCGCTCTCCACGTATTGCACCGCCCAACCGTGTCTGTCCACCGTGGCGCGAATGGCATCCAGCCACTGCTCGACGGTGCTCTCCGGGTGATCGCATTTCCAGCACATATGTGCACCCCTTCCCTCGGGTCGAATTGACCACAGGGTGCGCCGACGGTCCGACAAGAAATGCGCGAGATCGAACTCAGGTAGGTGAAATGCGCCCGGCTCCGCCGGACTTGCGACCGGCACTGTGCTGATGGTGGCCGGCCCGTCCCCCGCAAGCGGGAGGTGCCCCCAGCGCCCGGCTCCGCCGGACTTGCGACCGGCACTGTGCTGATGGTGGCCGGCCCCCAGCGCCCGGCTCCGCCGGACTTGCGACCGGCCACTAGGCTGTCCGGGTGACTCTGCCCGTGGTTTTGATCGCTGACAAACTCGCCCAATCCACCGTCGCCGCCCTCGGCGACCAGGTCGAGGTTCGCTGGGTGGATGGCCCGGACCGGGAGAAGCTGCTGGCCGCGGTACCGGAAGCCGACGCGCTGCTGGTGCGCTCGGCCACCACCGTCGACGCCGAGGTCCTCGCGGCCGGCACCAAGCTCAAGATCGTGGCGCGCGCCGGGGTCGGCCTGGACAACGTCGACGTCGAGGCTGCCACCGCCCGAGGTGTGCTGGTGGTCAACGCCCCGACCTCGAACATCCACAGCGCCGCCGAGCACGCGATCGCGCTGATGCTCGCCGCCGCCCGCGAGATCCCCGCCGCCGACGCCTCGCTGCACGGCAAGCAGTGGAAGCGGTCGTCGTTCTCCGGCACCGAGATCTACGACCACACCGTCGGCGTGGTCGGCCTGGGACGCATCGGACAGCTGGTCGCCCAGCGGCTGGCCGCGTTCGGCGCCCACATCGTCGCCTACGACCCGTACGTGTCGGCGGCCCGCGCCGCCCAGCTCGGCATCGAGCTGCTCAGCCTCGACGAGTTGCTCGGCCGCGCCGACTTCATCTCCGTGCACCTGCCCAAGACCCCCGAGACCGCGGGTCTCATCGGCAAGGAAAACCTGGCCAAGACCAAGCCTGGGGTGATCATCGTCAACGCGGCCCGCGGCGGGTTGATCGACGAGGCGGCACTGGCCGAGGCGATCACCAGCGGTCATGTCCGGGCCGCCGGCCTGGACGTGTTCGCCACCGAACCGTGCACCGACTCGCCGCTGTTCGACCTGCCGCAGGTGGTGGTGACCCCGCACCTGGGTGCATCGACCGCCGAGGCCCAGGACCGGGCCGGCACCGACGTCGCCAAGAGCGTGAAGCTGGCGCTGGCCGGCGAATTCGTTCCCGACGCAGTCAACGTCGGCGGAGGCGCGGTCAGCGAGGAAGTCGCGCCCTGGCTGGACCTGGTGCGCAAGCTCGGCCTGCTGGCGGGAGCGCTCTCCGACGGGCTGCCGGTGTCGCTGTCGGTGCAGGTGCGTGGCGAGCTGGCCTCCGAAGACGTTGGCGTGCTGCGCTTGTCGGCGTTGCGCGGCCTGTTCTCGGCGGTCATCGAAGACCCGGTGACCTTCGTCAACGCGCCGGCCCTGGCCGCAGAGCGCGGTGTCGACGCCGAGATCGGCACCGCCACCGAAAGCCCCAACCACCGCAGCGTCGTCGAGCTCAAGGCGGTCACCGCCGACGGCTCCACCGTCACGGTTGCCGGCACACTGTCCGGCACCCAGCTGGTGGAGAAGATCGTCGAGATCAACGGCCGGCACTTTGACCTGCGGGCCCAGGGCGTCAACCTGATCATCAACTACTCCGACCAGCCCGGCGCGCTCGGCAAGATCGGCACTCTGCTGGGTTCGGCGGGCATCAACATCCACGCCGCCCAGCTGTCCGAGGACGCCGAAGGCCCTGCGGCGACCGTCCTGCTGCGGGTCGACCGCCAGGTGCCCGCCGACGTGCAGTCGGCGATCACTGCTGCGGTCGGCGCCAACAAGATTGAAGAGGTAGACCTGTCATGAGCCTCAAGCTTGCTGTCATTCCCGGCGACGGGATCGGCCCGGAGGTCATCGCCGAGGCCGTCAAGGTGCTCGACGCGGTGCTGCCGGGCACCGAGAAGACCGAATACGACTTGGGCGCCAAGCGTTATCACGCCACCGGCGAGGTCCTGCCGGACTCGGTGCTGGAGGAGATCCGCGGCCACGACGTGATCCTGCTCGGCGCGATCGGTGACCCGTCGGTGCCGTCGGGTGTGCTGGAGCGCGGCCTGTTGCTGCACGCCCGCTTCGCCCTCGACCACCACGTCAACCTGCGTCCCAGCCGGCTGTACCCGGGCGTGTCCAGCCCGCTGGCCGATCCGCCGGAGATCGACTTCCTGGTGGTGCGCGAAGGAACCGAGGGCCCTTACACCGGCAACGGCGGGGCACTGCGCGTCGGCACGCCCCATGAGGTGGCCACCGAGGTCAGTGTCAACACCGCGTTCGGGGTGGCCCGGGTGGTGCGATTCGCTTTCGAGAAGGCCCGCGCCCGGCGTAAGCACCTGACTCTGGTGCACAAGAACAACGTGCTGGCCTACGCGGGATCGCTGTGGACCCGGACGGTGGCCGAGATCGCCAAGGACTACCCCGACGTCGAGACGGCCTACACCCACGTCGACGCCGCCACCATCTACATGGTCACCGACCCCGGCCGGTTCGACGTGATCGTCAGCGACAACCTGTTCGGCGACATCATCACCGACCTCGCGGGTGCTGTCTGCGGCGGGATCGGGCTGGCGGCCAGCGGCAACATCGACGCCACCGGTGCCAACCCGTCGATGTTCGAGCCGGTGCACGGCAGTGCGCCCGACATCGCCGGGCAGGGCATTGCCGACCCGACCGCGGCGGTGACGTCGGTGGCCATGCTGCTCAACCACATCGGCCAGCACGAGGCCGCGGCTCGAGTCGATGCTGCCGTCGAGCAGCACCTGGCTACCCGCGGTGGGCAGAAGTTGTCGACGGTCGCCACCGGTGACCGGATCCTGGGCCTGCTCTGACGCTGCTCTGGTGATGCGGCCCAATTGGCTTGGGCCGCATCACCGTGGATAACGCGCTGGACTAGCTGAAACTGACGGGCAATCTTGCCGCGAGGTCAGCGGCGGTGGTGCCGAAGGTTTCGCGTGCCCGGATTGTTCCGGTAGCCGTTTCGATGTCGATGATGGCGTGCTCGGTGTAGACCCTGCTGACGCAACGCAGACCGGTCAGCGGGTAGGTGCACGACGGAACCAGTTTGGCGACACCGCCCTTGGTGAACAGATCCATCATCACGAACACCTTCTTGGCTCCGATCGCCAAATCCATCGCTCCTCCGACGGCCGGGATCGCGCCCGGCTCCCCGGTATGCCAGTTGGCCAGGTCACCGTGCTGACTGACCTGTAAGGCTCCCAGCACGCACACGTCGAGGTGCCCGCCGCGCATCATCGCGAAGGAGTCGGCGTGATGGAAGTAGGAGGCGCCGGGCGTCTCGGTCACCGCAATCTTGCCGGCATTGGTGAGGTCGGGGTCGACGTCGTCGCCCCGTGCGGCGGGCCCCATGCCTAGCATGCCGTTTTCGGTGTGCAGTACCACCGCGTCGTCTGGCGACAGGTGCTCGGCGACCAGTGTGGGTTGCCCGATGCCGAGATTGACATAGGAGCCCGCCGGGATGTCCCGGGCGATGACGGCGGCGAGTTCGTCGCGGGTCAGGGGACCGCGATCAACATGCTCTACGGGAAGGGCAGGGGGCCGCGTCACGAGGTCGTCTCCAGGATCCGGTCGACGTAGATACCCGGCGTGACAATCGCTTCGGGATCGAGCTGGCCGGTGTCGACGACACGAGACACTTCAGCGACCGTCAGCGCCGCAGCGGTAGCCATCACCGGGCCGAAGTTGCGGGCGGTCTTGCGATACACCAGATTTCCCGAGCGATCCCCGACGTAGGCGCGGATCAATGCGACATCCGCATGGATGGGATATTCCAGCGCGTAGTCTCGTCCGTCGATGTTCCGTATCTCCTTGCCCTCGGTGAGCAGCGTGCCGACTCCGGTGGGGCAGTAGAACGCTCCGATACCCGCACCGGCAGCGCGAATACGTTCGGCGAGGTTGCCTTGTGGTACCAGTTCCAGTTCGATCTTGCCGGCGCGATACAGGCCGTCGAATACATAGGAATCGGACTGGCGGGGGAACGAACAGATCAGTTTGCGGACCCGCCCGGCGGCCAACAATGCTGCCAGCCCGGTGTCAGCAGTGCCCGCATTGTTGCTGACGATGGTCAGATCGTGAGCTCCCTGGGCGATCAGCGCATCGATCAGCACGGTGGGCAGGCCGGCCAAGCCGAATCCGCCTACCAAAACCGTTGCGCCGTCGGCGACTCCGGATACCGCTTCGGCGGCGGTGTCACAGACCACGGCACGGCTCACCGTTGGTCCTCTGAGCTGTCGTGGTCGGCCAGCACCTGCGCGGCGATACGGAACGCGGTGTTGGCGTCGGGTACACCGCAATAGATGGCGGTCTGCAACAGCACCTCTTTGATCTCGTCGTTGGACAGGCCGTTGCGGCGCGCCGCGCGCAGATGCATGGCGAGCTCCTCATGGTGGCCCCGTGCCACCAGGGCGGTCAGGGTGACGATCGAGCGACTGCGTCGGTCGAGGCCGTCTCGGGCCCAGATGTTGCCCCACGCGTATCGGGTGATCAGGTCCTGAAAGTCGGCGGTGAACTCGGTGGTGCGTGCGATCGTGCGGTCGACGTGTTCGTTGCCCAGAACCTGTCGGCGCACCGACATACCCGCGGTGTAGGCCGGATCGCGCACCATCAGGTGGGCGAGAATGAGGTTGACCGTCGCCTTGGGCGCCTCTGCGGGTGCAAGGTGGCCGACATCGTCGAGCACTACCAGGCGGCCGTGCTGGACACCGGAAGCGATGCGCCCCAGTAACTCCGGGGGAGTAGCTCCATCATGGGAACCGGCGATGGCCAACACCGGTGCAGCGATCTGACCGAGTCGCGCGGTGACATCGAAGTCGGCCAGTGCCTCGCAGGCTTGGGCATACGATTCGTTGTCGGTGCCGCGCAGCGCATCCACCAGTGCTGCGACCAGCCCCGGCGCTCGATCGATGAATCCGGGTGCGAACCAGCGTTGTAGGGAAGCCTCGACGACCGCGTCGGTGCCCGATGTGCGCACGGTTTCCGCGCGTGCGGCCCAGTCCTCGGCTCGGCCGATGGCGGCGCCAGTGCATTGCAGCGTGGCACTCGACACCCGTTCGGGGGCATCGAGCAGCAACTGCAAGCCGACCGCACCACCGATCGAATTGCCGGCGTAATGGAACGCCGCGCGCGGCGCGATCTCGTCCGCCAAGGACAGCACGCCTGCTGCCAGGTCTGGCATCCGGAAGGAAGCTGCCGGACTACGTCCGTGGCCGGGAAGGTCCCACGCGACGACGCGCAGACGCTCGGCGAGTTGTTCAGCGGCTAAGCCCCACAGGGCCGTTGCCGAAGTCCCGAGCGATGGCCCGAGCAGGAGCAGGTCCGCGTTCGGCGGGCCGCCGAAGTCGGTGCCGACCAGCCGCGGCACGCTCATGTTGCCTCCAAGTGGCGGTGCGCGCGTTGCAGCACGGCATCGATGAGATGGCTTGCGGCCCCGGTGTAGTCGCCCCGAGTGGTTTTCCCGGTCAGTTCGGTCATCGCCCGCTGCTCGCCGAGCAGGTCGCCGGCGGCGGCGAGATTCGTCGCGGCGCGATCGGTGTCGATGACCAGTCCGGCCAGCAGATCTGTGGTCTGGGCGGCAGCTACGACGGTATAGCGGCACAAGGTCCGCAGGGCCGCCCATTCGGCGTGCCAGCCGCCGTCGGAACGCTCGTCGATGCTGCCTGCCGACGCGGCGTGCAGGCTGGCAGCCAGCGGCGGTGCCACCAATGCAGTACGGCGGATCAGTACGGACAACACCGGATTGTTCTTGTGGGGCATCGTCGACGAACCGCCGCCGCGGCCCTCGGCCAATTCACCGACCTCGGGCCTGCTGTTCGTCGCAACGTCATTGGCGATGTGGGACCAGGCGTCGCAACATGTCACCAACGCGTCGCCGGCGCGGGTGATGACTGAGCGAGTGGTGTGCCACGGCGGGCCGTCAGCAAGACCAAGGGCTGCGGCCAACCGTCGGGACAGCGTGACCGCATCGGCAGGCGACCCGGCTAGCTCGCTGGCAGCGGCCATAGTTCCCGCGGCGCCGCCGGCCTGCACCGGAAGCTGCGGCAGCGCGGCGACACAGTCGGCGCCGTCCAAAAGTCCGGTCAGCCAGTTGGCAAACTTCATTCCGACTGTGGTGGGCAACGCGGGTTGCGTCAAGGTGCGGGCAAGCATGGGGCTGTCACGGTAGGTAGCGGCCAGGGCGGCCAGGGTGCGTACGTGGGTGCTGAGCTCGTGGCAAACTCGATCCAATGCGTCTCGCAGGCAGAGCATCAGCGCGGTGTCGACGACATCCTGGCTGGTCAGGCCGCGGTGCAGCCAGCGTGCCGGTTCGCCACCGATGCGTTCGCGGAGTAGTTCGAGCAGGCCCGGCACCGGGTTGCCAGTCGTCTCGGCGGCCACGGCCACCGCTTCGACGTCCGCTGCCGAGACCGCCGCGGTCAGCTCGGCCCGTGCCGACACCGGCGCGATCTCGGCGTCGACAAGCGTATCGAGCCAGGCACTTTCGACCCGCAGCATCGCAGCCAGGTATGCCGCGTCGCTGAAGATCGGCCCGGCCCGGTGGTCGCCGGGCCATAACAAGTCGGTCATGGTTGCCCCCGATAGCGCAGGAATACCGTCTCGTCGGTGCCCTGCAGCCTGATGTCGAATCGAAAGCCACCCTCGTCGGGCACCGCGATGAGGGTATGTCGACGCTCAGCCGGCACGGAATTCAGCAAGCGATCTGCATCGAGGTGATCGCCGGGCAGATAGGCCCGGGTGAACAACCGGTTCAGCAGGCCCCGGGCAAACACGGCGACGGTGATGAATGGTGTCGACTGCCGGAGCACACCAGGTTTCACCGTCGTGAAGCTGTAGTGGCCGTTGGCATCTGTTGCGGCGCGTCCCCACCCGCTGAAGGTGTCGCCGTCGCGGCGAAGCGAACTGGACGTTGGCACGCCGCCGCTCGCATCGGCCTGCCAGATCTCCAGCAGCGCGTCGGGAACGGGCGCCCCGGCGCCGTCGGTGACGGTGCCGTGTAGCCCGATAGCGCCGGCCGAGCCAGGGGATACGAGCTCGTTGCCGCGTTCGAACGGCAACGCATAGCCGAAGAACGGGCCGATGGTCTGCCCGGGAGTGGCCGCCAGCTCAGTCATTGCGATCCTCGAACGGCGTTGCGGCTGGGCCGGTGAGCACGATGTCCCACCGGTAGCCGGTGGCCCATTCGTGTCTGGTGGTGTCGTGGTCGTAGGTCGCCACGAGGCGATCACGAGCCTTCTGGTCGGTGATGGACTGATAGATCGGGTCCAACGGGCACAGCGGGTCGCCCGGAAAGTACATCTGAGTGATCATCCGTTGTGTGAAATCAGTTCCGAACAAGGAGAAATGGATGTGCGCGGGTCGCCAGGCGTTGTGGTGGTTGCGCCAGGGGTACGGGCCGGGCTTGATCGTCGTGAAGCGGTAGAACCCGTCTTCGTCGGTCAGGCAGCGCCCCGCTCCGGTGAAATTGGGGTCCAACGGTGCGGGATGCTGGTCGCCCTGATGGATGTATCGCCCGCTGGCGTTGGCCTGCCAGATTTCGACGAGTTGCCGGCGCACCGGCATGCCGTTGCCGTCGACGATCCGCCCGGTCACCACGGTGCGCTCACCGATCGGCGTGCCCGCGTGCTGAGTCGTCAGATCGGCGTCGAGCAGGGCGACGTCGTCTGTGCCGAAACAGGGCGCCTGTAGTTCGGCGGCCTCTGGGTCTGCCAGGAGTAGAGCGTTCTTGGGATGCCGGAGCACGCTGCTGCGGTACGGCGGATAGTCGAGCCTGGGTTGGCTTTCCTCGAGGCCCGCACGCTGGTAATCGGCCTGGATCGCGCCGATTTCGGCGCTGATCTCGGCCTGGCCAGTCATCGCTGCTCCAGCCGGGCCAGTTCATGGCGCCAGGCGGCGTCCGCGGTGAACGCGGGGCCGAGGTCGGGCAGGTCTGCCCAATCTGCCTCGTCGATCGGCTTGCAGGTGCCGCCTGCGCAGCGGACCCGCATTGAGATCGAAGCCAATTGGTCCACGCTGATCGCCTGCAGGACAGCCTGGCGAACCGTGGCAGCGGCACTGGTGATTCCATGACCGCGACAGATCACCACCGGCTTGCCGGCCATGGCGGCAACCATCTCTTTGCCAAGTTCCGCGGTGCGGATCAGCACGGCCCGTGGGTACACCGGGACGCCGCGGCGCGCGAGCCATGCGCCAGGGATGTCGAAGGCCCCGTAGATGGGTTCGATCGTGATGCCCGCCAGGTCGGCGGCCACGACGGCCGGGGGATGCAGGTGGGCCACTGCCCGGTGTTCGGGATGGGCCAGCAGGGTTTCGACGTGGATCGGCAGCTCGTTGGGCACCCGATATCCGTCCAGTTCCCCTGGCACGCCCGGTGTTCCGTCAAAGCGGATGAGTCGAATGTCGTCGGGAGAAGTGAACGCCACGCCGTCGTCGGAGTCGCTGCGGCACCGCACGAGTAGGTGTTGTTCGTCGACTCGGGCACTGATGTGTCCGAGAATGCCGTCCACCAGGCCCCGGGCGGCAGCCACGCGGCAGGCTTGCGCAACCTCGAGTCGCAGCGGCGCCAGATCATCGGCGGTCAAGAGGTTCCCCCGGTAGTCATTCCGAATCCACCGTCGGGATGTGTAGTCCCGGCCGTGATACCGCGGGACCGGTCTGATGCTAAGAAGACGTAGCTCCAGGCGTGGTCCTGGGGAGTGAGAGCCACATTGAGCGGGGTGCGTGCCGCGAGATCGCGTGCCCGGTTGGGGGTGTCGTCCAGCCGGATATGGTCGAGCGACAGGTTCTGCAAGCCGCGCAGGTCGGTGTTCAACGTTCCGCCCGGCGCAACGCCGTTGACCCGGATGCGCGGGGCGAGTTCGTAGGCGAGAGTGCTGACCAGGCCGCGCACGGCGAACTTCGACGCAACGTAAAGCACGCCGCCGCGGCCCGGGTAGAACGATGACGCAGACTCGGTGAGGACGATCGACGACCGTTCCTGGGCTTGAAGCGCTGGGATAGCGGCCTTCACCGACTGCAGCTGACTCAGCACGTTGGTCTTGAACATCTCGTCGAACGCCGGCTCCAGCTCTTCGGTCGAGATATCGGTGATTCCCTTGTAGAAGTCGAAAATCCCAACGCAATTGACCAGCGTGTCCAGGCCACCGAAAGCCGCAACGGCGGCAGCGACAGCGCGCTCGTTTGCCTCAAAGGTCGTTGCGTCGCCCTGTGTCACCGGAACTCCCGGCAACTCAGTTGCCAACGCAGCGCATTTCGACCGATCGCGTTCCAACACCGCGACCTGGGCCCCCTCGTCGAGATAAGCGTCGACGACTGCTCGGCCGATGCCCGAGCCGGCGCCGACGACGAGCGCCCGCTTTCCGTCCAGCCATCGCGTCACGGCAGATCACTGTCGTCCGAGAGGAGCGGTTGATGCATGTTGCCGACCATCGCCGCCAGAGTGTAGGCGTTCTGCCAGGTCAATGCTTCAAGTTCCAGGGCGTCGAGACTGATCCATTGCCCCGACTTCGGCGACGTGATCAGCAGCCGCGACCCGTTGCGGGTGTCGACCCGGTGCAGCGTCACTTCGGTGAACTCGTTGGCGATGGTTATGGCGTCACCGACCGCGTTGGCCATCAGGTCGTCGAGTGCGCTCACAGGAAGACCGCCAGGTTCTGCATACGCAGGACCGACTCATCGACATAGATGGTGCGCCGCGCCAACTTCCATTGGTCGTCTGTGCGTCGCAGCAGGTCTTCACGGCCGCAGGAGACGAACGCCGCCTCGTTCACGTCGCCGCGGCTGCGGAAGAGCAGCTCGGCTGACTCGACGATCAGGTGCTGGTCATCATCGCAGGCAAAGGTGCGAACGTTGGTGATGTGGTGACGCAGCCGTGACGGCGGATCTTCGGTCCAGGCGTGCTCGGTCGCAAAGCGTGCGACGCGCCGGTTCAATGAGTATTTGTTCTCGTCGAAATGGGCCATGCCGGGCGACGTGTCGAATCCAGCGCCCGAGGCGGTGGTCACCCGGACGGGCATGAAGTAATGGATGTCCTCGGTGAGGGTATCGAGCCATTCGGTGTACTGCTGTGCGTCGAGCAGATACGCCTCGTCCACCAAGAACTGATGCGCCTGCAGGTGTCGGGCGTCGTTGAACGGCAAGGGCTTACCGATGCGAACCTTCGTGGGCGCATGGTCACCCAGAACCGCCAGATCCCACGGTCCGCCGGCACCTTTCGGTCGGGCAAACCCGGGCCGCTGACTTTTCTCGGCGGATGTCATACCCGGGCCTCCTCGCAGGCTGTCTCGCATGCCGACGTGCCGTTGGTCTGCACCAGGGGGGTGATTCCGTCGCGCTGTGTTCCCATCGCCGCGGTGTCCGTCGCTACCGGAGCCATCTGGAGGTGATCGGCCCACATCCGAAGGATCGCCCGCTGATTGTTCTCGTTGTAGCCGACTTGAGCGGCGCCTGGGCCATGGAACAGCTCCGGTGGCAATGCGTTGACCACCGGGGTGTCGTCGGCGAGCAGCCCCATCCGTCCGTTGAGCAACAGTTGACGGGCCATGGAGCCGGCAGCGGTGTTGGTCAGCGACACCCAGTTCTCCACGTCATCCTGTTCGAACATGCCCGTGGAGCCAAAGCACATCAGGTAGGCCTTGTAGGAGTCCTTCTTGAACTGTTCGGGGGCGGCCGCGTCGACCGCGAACCACGAGTACACCTCGGTTTCGTTTTCGCTGATCGGCTGCCAGGTACGAATCGATATGAACGGCAACACATCTTCGCTGTCTTGAATCTTCGGCCAGTTGTGCACCAGGCTCATGTTGGGAAAGCACGATGCCGCCGAGATCATGAAGCCGTCGTCGGCGACCATGCGCTGGTGGTCGGCAGTCCACACGTCCTTGATTCGCCCCACCATCTCGTCGGGGTAGCCGACGTAGCGCATCCGTTCCTCGAAACTGCCGGGCGGCAGCTTGTAGGTCGTACCGCCGCCGCAGGTCGCCCAGTACGTCGCACCGTCTTTGCGCTTCTGCGCCTTCGGTTCCCGAAACAGCCCGATGTCGACGACGGAGGCGTGGGTATGCGGGGTGTGATACATGTCCCCGGCGAAGTTCTCGACGCCGATCTTCCAGTTCGCTTTGATGCGCCACCGTTGCGGGCCGCGCACCTCGAGGCCGCTGCGGCTCTGCTTGGTGTAGAAGTCGAGATAGAACTTGAAGTCGCCGAGAAACTCTTCGAGCGGGGGAGCCTGCGGGTCAAGGCTGATGAAGATCAGCCCGTTGTAGCTGGCGAGGCTCGGTGCCGGCAACAGGGTCTGGCCTCGCTTGGAAAAGCCGGCCTCGCCGCCATAGGCCTCTTGGTGGAAGGGCAGGCCGGTGATGCGTCCATCGTTGCGATACGACCAGCCGTGGTAGGGGCAGCGGAAATTGGAGGCGTTGCCCATCTCGGCGCGGCAGATCTGCATCCCGCGATGCAGGCACATGTTGAACATGGCCCGCACGTCGCCCTTGGAGTCGCGCGCAATGATGAAGGAGTCGTTGAGCAGGCGTCGCACGACGTAGTCGCCGTCTTGGGGGATCTCCGACTCATGCGCCACGAACATCCAGGCACGACGGAAGAGCCGCTCCTTCTCGAGTTCGAAGATCCCGGCGTCGTTGTAGATGTGCGCTGGGATCATTCCCCGCCTGACCTCATCGAGGACATGCCGGTGATCACTCATCGATGCGTCTCCAGTCTTAGCAGCAATGTCTGGTATGCAGAAAAATTCCCTGGGGCGTTGGGAAAACTCTGCCAGGATCAGGGTTTGCGGGTCAACAATACTGAGTAGCATCTCTGCTATGCAGAATGACGAGCCTATTTGGCCACCCGGCGAAGCGGCCCCGGATCGGGGCGTGCCGCAGTATCCGATCGGCTCGGTGGATAGGGCGCTGAAGCTTCTGCTGTTGCTGGGGGAGCAGCCGCAGATCCGTTTGACCGACGCGGCGAATCACTTGGGCGTCGCATCCTCCACCGCTCACCGTCTGTTGGCGATGCTGCAGTATCGGGGATTCGTACGCCAGGATCCGGCGTCCAAGGCGTATCACCCCGGGCCGGCGCTGATGAGCGTGGCGTTTTCGGTGTTCAACCGCACCGATATCGAAGGAGCGGCAAAACCGGTACTGCTGCGCCTGAGCGAACGTCTCAATGAGTCGGTGCATCTGGGCGTACTTGAGGGCTCAGGCGTTCGTTTTATCGCGGCCGCCGAGGGGCAGACCGCGGTGCGGGTCGCCTCACGGCTGGGACGCACCATGCCGGCGCACTGCACCTCGACCGGCAAGGCGCTGCTGGCGCGCCTATCTGATGCCGACATCGCCCGCCTGTATCCCGACGAAGAGCTGCAGCGGGTGACGGCATATTCGGTCGCCACCAGGACGGAGCTGCAACGTGAGCTCGGTCGAATACGAGAACAGGGCTACGCGGTGAATCGGGAGGGCAGTGAGGACGGCGTCGCCTCGGTCGCGGTGCCGATTCCCACGCGTGCACCGGGCGTGCTGCTGGCGCTCAATGCCGCAGCGCCCGTGCACCGTCTGAGCAGTTCGCAGTACCGAGGGGTGGCAGCTGTGCTGGTCGAGGCGGCCAACGAGATAGGCGCGCAGATCGGCTAGGCGCTACGACGGGGCCAAGAGCAGCTGCGCCCGCCGCGCCAACAGGCGACGTACCGCATCGTCCATGTGTTCATCGATCAGTCGGATCGTCAGGTCTTCGTCGCCGGCACCGATCGCCTTGCGCAGCACGACATGTTCGGTGACCTGCTCGCGCAGGTCGGGGTAGGCCTCTTCAAGTTCGCCGAGCAGGATTCGAGTCTCCGAAAGCAGGGTCCGCATCGCGCGGTGCAGTCGTGGACTGCCGGCACACTCGACCAGCACCTCATGGAACGCCTGGTCGGCGTCGGCCGCCGCGGTGCCGTCGCCGTGGGCGGCGGCCACCCGCAGGGCCTCCACGGGGCCACGCAACCGCGCCGCCGCGCCGCGGGGGTCACCGCGGAGCACTTCGATCACCGCGGCGCGTTCGATGGCCTTGCGGGCCTGATACACGTCGCGCACGTCGTCATCGGTGAGCTCGACGACGAAGATGCCCCGGTTGCGTTCGCTGCGCAGCAACCCCTCGGCCACCAGCCGCTGCATCGCCTCACGCACCGGCCCACGCGACACCGCAAACTGCGCGGCCAGACTCGCTTCGCCGAGTTGCTGACCCGGCAACAGCCGCCCACGGGTGATCGCCTCCCGCAGTCGTTCGGCGATCAGCTCGGCCGTCGAGGCCCGGCTCAGCGGTTCGAACCCGGGATCGTGTGAGATTGTCATCGCCCATCCTCGAACAATGCGCCCAGCCCGGTGGTCCGCCGGGTTATCCCGGCGATGCGCAAACCTTCCCACACCGTCACCGCATTGGCTGTCAGTACCGGCTTGCCGAGCAGTTGCTCGAGTTCGTCGACCAGATCGACGGTGTGCATGGCGGTGTCGGGAATCAACAGAGCGTCTGCCCGGGGAGAATCATTTCGAACCGCCAACTCCCGGACCTGACTCGGCGTCAGCCGACCCACTTGTGCGGCGGTGGGGATGCCGGCATCGCCCATGGTTTCGACGGTGACGCCGTGGGCGGCAACGAAGTTCACGAACAGCTCAGCGATATCGCGCGGATAGCTGGCCGCGACCGCGACGTGGTGGCAATCGAGCGCGGCCAGCGCGTGCACGAACGCGAACGAGGTGCTCGAGGCGGGGGCGCCCGCTTCCGCCGCCAGCTGCTCGACCTGCTCGGCCGCGCCCGTAGGCCCGAACACGAAGCTGCCCGATGTGCACGCCCAGACCACCGCGGCGGGACGCTGCGGCGCCAGCAGCGCGGCCCCGCGGGCGAGTTTGTCAGGGCTGCCGAGATCCATCAGCTCTGGTACGGCATGCAGGTCGGTGCCGTAGATATGCACCACGGGCAGGTGCATGTCCAGTAGGCGGGCGGCGCGCGGGTAGTCGGACTCGGCGGCGTGGTCGGGATAGATGAACCCGACGGTGGGTTGCGCGGCGGTCATTGCGGGGCTCCGGTGAAGACGTCGCGGAGCCACCGGCCTGGGCCCATCATCGGCAGCTCCATCCGGCCCAGGCACGCCCACATCGTGAGTTGGTTGGCCGTGAGGATCGGTTTGCCCAGCATCTGCTCCAGCGGCGCGACGATGTCGTAGGTACGCAGGTTGGTGCAGCTGACGAAGATGGCCTGCGACTCGGGGCGATCCGCAGCCAGGATCCGTTCGGCCACGGTGCGGTAGTTGACTTTCCAGATCCCCCCGCCCAGCCCCAGGTGATCCGAGTGCAGCACGGACACCCCGAGCTGATTCAAGAACACCCGCAGCAGGTCGGTCAGCTCCTCGTCGTAGGGGGTCAGCACGCTGATCCGCGAGATATCCAGCGCGATAATCGCTTCGGCCAGTGCTCCCGACGTGGTGACCGCCGTCTTGGCGCCGGCGGCTTCGATCGCAGAGACCAACGTCTTCTCGTATTCGACGCCGTGGATGAAGCTGCCCGACGAGCACAGATAGGCAACCACCTCCGGTTCGACGTGCAGCACGTCTCGGGTCGCGGCCTGCAGGTGGTGGGTGTCAGACACCAGCTCGGCCATGGCCCGGCTGACCGGAACCGGTTCGTAGTGAGTACGGGCCAGGTGCAGCGTCACCTCGGCAGGGATCCAGCGCCACAGTTCGCGTTCGATAGCCAGATCGAACGGCGCGATGATGCCGACACCGCGCTGATCGACCGGCCCGTCGAAGTCCGGTAACTCCGGAAACTGGGACAGATCCATGGGTTTCCCCATACCGACGTTCCACCCCCAGGCCAGCCCTGGATTGTTGACAATCATACGATCTGTTTTTACGGTGTCAATGTGGACGCGCGGCCGGTGGTGACCGTCCAGCACGGTGAGTCGGTTCCCGCCCAACTCGATTCGATTAGCGCAGACGCGGAGCTGCGCATGGTTCCGTCGTCGCGGCTGGCCGACGGGATTGTCGGCGCCGACGTGCTGTTTCTATATGATTTCTCTTCTCCTGCACTGGAATCGGTGTGGTCTTCCGCCGAGGCGTTGCGGTGGGTACAAGTCGCCGCGATCGGCGTGGACGCCGTGCTGTTCGACGGGCTGATCGACAGCGATGTCGTGGTCACCAATTCGCGCGGCATCTTCGAGGAACCCATTGCCGAATATGTGCTGGGGCAGATCCTGGCCTTCGCCAAGGACTTCCGGCGCTCCGGGGACGCGCAGCGTCTCCACCGGTGGGAGCACTTCGACAGTGAGCCGATCGCCGGTGCGTCGGTCACGATCGTCGGGCCGGGGCCGGTGGGCCGGGCCATCTCCCGGTTGCTGCGGGCCGTGGGCATGTCGGTACGTGGTGTGGGTCGCCGCGCGCGCGAGGACCCCGACTTCGGCTCGATCACCACCGACATGCTCACCGCAGTCACCGATGCCGACTATGTGGTGCTGGCCGCGCCATTGACACCGCAGACCCGGGGCATGGTCGATGCCGGCGTTCTTGACGCGATGCGGCCCTCGGCGCGGCTGATCAACGTGGGGCGCGGCGAGCTGGTGGACACCGGCGCTCTGGTGGCGGCGCTGCAGGGCGGCGTCATCGCCGGCGCGGCCCTCGATGTCGTCGACCCAGAGCCGCTCCCGGCCGATCATCCGCTGTGGAGTGCGCCCAACGTCAGCCTGACGCCGCATAACAGCGGTGATATCCGGGGTTGGCGGAACCTGTTGCAGCAGCAGTTCATCGCAAACTTCAGGCGGTATGTCGCTGGGCAGCCACTGCACAACGTCGTCGATAAGCAGATGATCCGGTACGCATCCAGTGGAACCGGCTGAGGGGGCTGAGATGACCGAGCCGACCGAACTGACCGCCCTGCAACTGGTTGCCGCCTATACCTCCGGCGAGCTCTCTCCGGTGGAAGCCACCGCGGCCGCGCTCGCCGCGATCAGTGAACGCGACGGCGAGGTCAACGCCTTCTGCCTGGTCGACGAAGAGACTGCGCTGTCGGAAGCCCGCAAGTCCGAGGTCCGCTGGGGCGGCAACTACACCAAGGGCCTGCTCGACGGGGTGCCGATCGCGATCAAAGACGTCTTTCACACGGCCGGTTGGCCGACTTTGCGGGGATCGCTGCTCGCCGACGCGGCGGGGCCATGGCCCGACGACAGCCCAGCGGTGGACAAGATCCGCAACGACGGCATGGTGTTGCTCGGTAAGACAACCACTCCGGAACTGGCGTGGAAAGGCGTCACCGACAGCCCGCGCACCGGTATCACCCGCAACCCCGCCGACACCAGTCGCACCGCGGGTGGCTCCTCGGGCGGCAGCGCCGCCGCGGTTGCCGCCGGAATGGCGCCCTTGGCTATCGGCACCGACGGTGGCGGAAGTATCCGGATTCCCGCGAGCTTCTGTGGTGTGGTCGGCTTCAAACCCACTCATGGACGAGTGCCGATGTATCCGATCAGTCCGTTCGGGCCGCTGGCGCACGCCGGCCCGATAACCCGGACCGTCGAAGACGCCGCGGTGCTGATGGACATCATCGCGCTGCCGGACTTTCGCGACCCCACATCATTGCCGGCGACTTTGACGACCTACCGCGGCGAAGTCCGGCGCGACGTGGTCGGTCTCGACGTCGCCTACTCGCCGACTCTGGGATATGTCGACGTCGACCCGCAGGTCGAGTCCGCGGTGGCGGAGGCGGTTCAGGCGCTGGCCGACGCGGGATTGAACGTCCTGGCGGCCGATCCCGGCTTCGCCGATCCGATCGACGCGTTCGAGGTGCTGTGGGCAACCGGGGCAGCGGGCAGCCTGCGTGGCCGGGAAATCGACCGCGGGCTGGTCGACCCCGGGCTGGCTGACATGTGGGATCGGGGGACGGCGGTTTCCGGCGTCGACTATCTGGCCGCCCGCCAAGTCAGTGTGGATCTGGGAGTGGCCATGGGGCGCTTCCACGAACGGCACAACCTGCTGATCACGCCGACCGTTCCGATTGCGGCCTTCACCGCCGGCCACGACGTGCCAGTCGAATCCGATATGCGGTGGTGGGCGCAGTGGACGCCTTTCACATACCCGTTCAACATGACTCAACAGCCGGCGCTGAGCATCCCGATCGGCACCACATCGGATGGGCTGCCGATCGGCATGCAGATCATCGGGCCCCGGCACAGCGACGATCTGGTGTTGGCGGCGGGTCTGTTCGCCGAGCGGGTCTTTGCCTGACCGGTCGGTCACGCCTTTGCTAGGCCCTTGTGAAGGCCAACTGTTCGCCGACCGCGCCGGCCATCCACAAGTCGTTGCATGCGGCGGCCATCTCGGTCAGGCCGTCCTCGATTGTGGCGAAGACATTGCCGGGCACCCACCCGACGTCGCCGTTGATGAGCAAGTTGTTGCGGCCGTAGAAGATCGCTAGGTCCGTGGCGCCCAGCGGTGAATTCGCTTGGCCGTCTTTGTCATAACCGTAGGCGGGGTTGCCGATGTCGCCGGCATCGAAGTCGAAGAAGCAGACGTCGCCGGGGATCGGCGTGACCGTGGTGTTCTCCCGGCCCGGCGTGCCCAACGGCGGCAAGAGCGTGTAGACCTCGTTGCGGGCGTACTTGCCGTGAAAGGCCTGCCCGGCGACGGGTAACGCCTCCCAGACCACGGCGCAGGTAAGGGGCGCCTGCTCGTCGAGCAGTCGCGCCCGGCAAGAAACCCCACGTCCGGTCAGCGTGATGGACAGGAAACGTGCCACAGCGGTCCCTTTCCTCCCCGGCCGGTTCTAGACCGGATCGAAGACGCGGCTGGCAATGAATGTCGGTCGCGGAACGGCAGCGCCGAACGGCTCCACCAGGGCGTTGTCCACGCTGTTGTAGACAATGAAGACGTTCGAGCGCGCGTACGGCGTGATGTTGCTGCTCGAGCCGTGCATGCAGTTGCTGTCGAAGAACACCGCAGACCCGGCCGGGCCGGTGATCTGACGAATCCCGTGTTGATCGGCCAGCCAGGTCAGGCTCGCATCGTCGGGCGTGCCGATCTCCTGCTGCTTGAGCGACGAGCGGTAGTGATCCGGCGGGGTCTGGCCCGGGCACGACACGAACCAACGATGCGAGCCGGGCATGATCATCAGCGACCCGTTGCTGTCCAGGTTCTCGGTGAGGGCCACCGAGACGCTGACCGCGCGCGGGGTGGGCATGCCGTCTTCGGCATGCCAGGTCTCAAAATCGGAGTGCCAGTAGAACTCTCGGCCATTGAACCCCGGCTTGAAGTTGACCCGGCTCTGGTGCACATAGACATCGGATCCGAGCAGTTGACGGGCCGGTCCCACCAGGCGCGGGTCGGCGACCAGCGCGGCGAACGCCGGGCTGATCCGGTGCACCTCGAAGATGGACCGGATCTGGCCGCTGTCGCGCTCGCAGATCGAACGCTCGTCTGCGGCCAGCGCGGCGTCGGCCCGCAGGCGGTCAAGTTCGTTACGCAGGTCCGCCACCACGTCGGTGTCTACCAGGGTGTCGACGGCCAGAAATCCGTCGGCGTCGAACTGCGCGACACGGTCCGGGCTCAACGGGCCGCCGTTGAGCCCGGTAGTCCAGACCACCGGGTCGTGCCGGGGTTCGATACCGATCGTGACGTTGTTGCGCGTGGGGTAGCGGTCGGTGAGGGTTTCGGCCAGAGGAGGAGTCACGATGCCGTCTCCTGTGGTTGTTCAGTGAGCAGGGGGTACGCGCCGGTGTCGTCGTGCACCTCCTGCCCGGTGACCGGCGGATCGAATACGCACACCATGCGCAGGTCGGTGTGGGCGATGACCCGGTGGTGCTCGTGACCGTCGAGCAGGTACAGCGTGCCGTCATGCAGCGGGTGTACCTCGCCGGTCTCGTCGTTGATCAGCTCGCCTTCGCCGCCCACGCAGTACACCGCCTCAACGTGGTTGGCGTACCACATCGACGTTTCAGTTCCGGCGTACAGGCAGGTCTCGTGCATCGAGAACCGCTGTCCGTCGCGGGCCAGCAGCAGTCGCTGGCTGTTCCACGTCTTGGACTGGACGTCGCGGTCGGTGCCCTTGATCTCGGCGAGGGTACGGACGATCATCGGCTGGCTCCTGAGGTGGTTGCGGTGAGTTCGCGGGCGGCGACGGCTTCGATCGACTTGGCGGCGATCATCAGACCTTCGGCCAGGTCGTCATCGTCAATGACCAACGGCGGCATCATTTTTACGACCTCGCCCTCAGGACCAGAGGTCTCCAACAGCAGGCCGCGCTCGAAGGCTTCGCGGCATACCGCGCTTGCCAGCTCGGGGCGTTCGAAGGCCACACCGCGAATCAGCCCACGGCCCCGGGTGGTGACGCCGGGGATCGGGTCCACCACTTCGGTCAGCGCCTGTTCGATCAGTTCGCCCTTGCGCAGCACGGACTTCTCCAGACGGTTGTCGGTCCAGAAGTTCAGCGCCGCCGCGGCGGTCACGAATGATGGGTTCTGGCCGCGGA
Source organism: Mycolicibacter virginiensis (assembly GCF_022374935.2). Lineage (NCBI taxonomy): Bacteria > Bacillati > Actinomycetota > Actinomycetes > Mycobacteriales > Mycobacteriaceae > Mycobacterium > Mycobacterium virginiense. The sequence goes on along the minus strand of NZ_CP092430.2, from coordinate 3,180,534 downwards.
ATGTGCCGTTGTGCTCGCCCGGCTCCCACACATCCAGTTCGGGCTTGAGCAGCGTCAATGCCATCGGAAGCCCGTACCCGCTGATCGACTTGGACAAGCAGACGATGTCGGGAACGATGCCGGCCGCCTCGAAGCTGAAGAAGGGCCCGGTGCGCCCGCAGCCCATCTGGACGTCATCGACGATCAGCAGCAGGTTGTGGCGCTGGCACAGATCGGACAGGCCGCGCAACCATTCCAGGCGGGCCACATTGATTCCGCCTTCACCCTGAACGGTCTCGACGATCACCCCCGCCGGCTCATTCAGGCCGCTGCCGCTGTCATCGAGCAGGCGCTCGAACCAGATGAAGTCGGGCACTACGCCATCGAGGTAGTTGTCATAGGGCATCGGCGTGGCGTGCACCAGCGGGATCCCGGCGCCGCCGCGCTTCATCGAGTTGCCGGTGACACTCAGCGAACCCAGCGTCATGCCGTGAAATGCGTTGGTAAAGCTGATGATGCTCTCGCGGCCAGTGACCTTGCGCACCAGTTTCAGAGCCGATTCCACCGCGTTGGTCCCAGTGGGGCCCGGAAACTGCACCTTGTAGTCGAGCTCGCGAGGTTTGAGGATCACGTCGTTGAAGCGCTCCAGGAACTCGGCCTTCGCGACGGTGTTCATGTCGAGGCTGTGCACCACTCGATCCGAGCTCAGGTATTCGAGCAGCGGCGCCCTCAGATCCGGGTGGTTGTGGCCGTAGTTGAGCGCTCCGGCGCCGGCAAAGAAGTCCAGATACTCCTTGCCGTTGACATCCCACATCCGGGAGCCGCTGGCCCGGTCGAACGTCACCGGCCACGACCGGCAATAACTTCGTACTTCGGATTCCAGGGTTTCGAAAATCGTCATAGTTCCTCCGTCCGTCGGTCACATACAACGGAACGGAACGACAGGTCGACATCAAACTCGTGCCGCGGGTGATCTCGGCTCGACCCACCACCCCGCTCGTATGCCCCCGGCCTAGGTCTGTCGGGGCTCACGTTTGCGCGTTCGTGACCTTACCGAGACCATTTTGTGATCTCAACCTTGCCACGCCCTCACTGGCGACGTGGGTGTACCCGAAGCGGTCCGATGCGAAACAGTTCTTCTGCCAGATGAGATTCGGCGAACAAATCCGCTCCGAACAGCACGGAACACTCCAGTGATGCGTCCCATCGGCGGGCGAAGGCGCTGAAGAGCCGTCGGCTGGCGTCGTTGTCCGGTGTGATCGAGGTCTCAAGATGGGTAACGCCTTGAGTGACCTGCGTAGTCGCCAGGTGATCGAGCATCCGGCCGGCCAGGCCGGCTCCCCGGTGGGCCGCGTTGACTGCCACCTGCCAGACCATCAGGGTCTGTGGCTGCTCGGGACGCCGATAGCCGGTGACATAGCCGCCCGGGACTCCGTCGACCTCGGCAACTACCGAGGTAGAGGCGAAATCGCGGCACCAAAGCAGGTAGGCGTAAGGCGAATTGACGTCGAGAGTGGCGCTGTCGACCGCCATCTGCCATAGGGCCTGGCCGTCCGCCACAGTTGGTGTCCGAAGCCGGACATGATCCGTATCCGTCATCGTTTCGACGGTACTTGCCGGCGGGCTCAGGGTTGCGCTGGCGTATCGGGCGGCGGCCCGGGCGGCACTCGGAGGGTCCGCAGCGCTTCGAGCACCGAGCGGCCTTCTGGCTCGGCGCTGACCGGTACCAAACGCATGGCGGCCAGGGGGAACAGTCCGCACAGCGCGAAGGCCACCGGGTAGCCGGCGGCGCCGATCAGCGCACCGAAGAGCGGGGGAGCGATGCCGGCGGTCAGCCGCTGGGTGGTGTTCTGGATGCCCAGCGCGCGCCCGCTCCAGTACGGGCCGGCGATTTCGGCGACTGCTGTCGATGCCAATCCGTTGTCCAGCACGGTGATAACCGCTGCGATGACCATCGTCGCTTCGGCGAGACGGGAGTGCAGATAGTCGGCGGTGCCCAGCGCCAGCATCGCCAGCGCCCCGGCGACGGCGAGGCTGCGAATCGGCCGCAGCCGCGAGCGCACCCGGTCGGACCACCGACCGGCCGCCACTCGCCCGGCGGCGCCGAGCAACTGCGACACCGTCACCAGACCGCCTGCGGCGGCGATCGACCAGTCGGTGTCCACGATCAGCCACACCAGCATGAATGTGGCGAGCACGCACTGCGGAACCATCAACAGAGCCGAAGACAAGTGGATGCGCCACAGCACCTTTGAATCGCTGTAGGGGCTGGCCAGTTCGGTGCCGGAGGCCGCCGATCGTGGCCTGCGCGGTGGATCGACGACACCGATCGCGCACGCCACCGCCGCAACGGCGCACAGCGTTGCCGGGAACATCAGCGCCCGTGCCAGCCCGTGCTCGGCCAGCTCGGGAATCACCTCGGCCCCCAACGCGATGCCCAGCGGCTGGGCGGTCTGGCGGATACCCATCACCAGTCCGCGCTGGTGAGGCGGGAACCAGCCGGTCACCAACCGCCCGCTGGCGCTGTTGGCACTGGCGGCGGCCATACCTCCGAGAAACAGGAATGCGCCGACGCCGACCAGCGACTCCATCGATGCCGCCGCGAACGTGGCCAGCGCGGTCAACGCCGAACCCACGCTCAACACGATCCGCTCGCCGATGCGGTCCAACAGCGCTCCCCAGGCGAACAGGGTCAGCACCATTCCGAAGCTGGGCATGGAGGCCAGCAGGCCGGCCATTGCCAGGTTGGTTTCCCTCTTGGTCTCCAACATGGGGATGACGAAGGCGATGCCGTTGATGAAGACGAATGAACACAGCGTCGCCATCAGAGCGACGACCACGACCGACCAGCGAGCGGCTTTCCCGATCGGCTCGGTGGACATCCGACCATGTTTCCACAGGCCCACCTACCCGGTAGGCGACCTGAGCCGATTGGTGGCGACCCATCCTCCGCAAGCGGGTGGGCACCCACCGTAGGTAGGGGAGTGCCCCCAGCGCCCGGCTCCGCCGCGCTTGTGATCGGCTTGTGTTGGTTGATGGCGACCCACTGCGCTCGGCTCCGCCGCGCTTGTGATCGGCTTGTGTTGGTTGATGGCGACCCACTGCGCCCGGCTCCGCCGCGCTTGTGATCGGCTTGTGTTGGTCGATGGCGACCCACTGCGCCCGGCTCCGCCGCGCTTGTGATCGCCATTAGGCTTGCTCGAATGCGACTAGGCCGAATTGCCAGCCCGGACGGTGTCGCCTTCGTCAGTATTGAAGGAGACCCGGACCGGCCACACGAGATGACCGCCCGCGAGATCGCCGAGCACCCGTTCGGCACACCGGAGTTCACCGGCCGGTCCTGGCCGCTGGCCGACGTGCGCCTGCTGGCACCGATCCTGGCCAGCAAGGTGGTCTGTATCGGCAAGAACTACGCGGCCCACATCGCCGAAATGGGCGGTGCCCCACCGGCCAACCCGACGATGTTCCTCAAGCCCAATACCGCCATCATCGGGCCCAACGTGCCGATTCAGCTGCCTGCCAATGCTTCCCCGGTGCACTTCGAAGGCGAGCTGGCCGTAGTTATCTCGCGTCCGTGCAAGGACGTTCCGGCCGCACGGGCCAAGGACAACATCCTGGGCTACACCATCGGCAACGACGTGTCGGCCCGTGACCAGCAACAGTCCGACGGTCAGTGGACCCGGGCTAAAGGCCACGACACCTTCTGCCCGATCGGACCGTGGATCGTCACCGACGTCGACCCCGCTGACCTGGCGATTCGCACCGAGGTCAATGGGGTGTTGAAGCAGGACAGCAGAACTTCGCTGATGATGCACGACATCGGCGCCATCGTGGAGTGGATCTCCGCGGTGATGACGCTGCTGCCCGGCGACATCCTCCTGACCGGCACCCCCGAGGGTGTCGGCCCCATCGAGCACGGTGACACCGTGTCCGTATCCATCGAAGGCATTGGCACCCTGTCCAATCCGGTTATCCGCAAAGGAAACTCGTGACCACATCTGGTGTTCGTGTCCGGTTCTGTCCGTCACCGACCGGCACGCCGCACGTCGGGCTGATCCGTACCGCCCTGTTCAACTGGGCGTACGCCCGCCACACCGGCGGAACCATGGTCTTCCGGGTCGAGGACACTGACGCCGAACGCGACAGCGAGGAAAGCTACTTGGCGCTGCTGGACGCGCTGCGCTGGCTGCATCTGGACTGGGACGAGGGGCCGGAGGTGGGCGGCCCCTACGGCCCGTACCGGCAGTCGCAGCGCGCCGACATCCACCGTGATGTGGTGGCGCAGCTGCTGGCGGCGGGAGAGGCTTACGAAGCGTTCTCCACCCCGGAGGAGGTCGAGGCCCGCCACCTTGCCGCCGGCCGCAACCCCAAGCTGGGTTACGACAACTTCGACCGCGAGCTGACCGCGGAGCAGCGGGCCACTTTTCTGGCCGAGGGCCGCAAGCCGGTCGTGCGGCTGCGGATGCCCGATACCGAGCTCGGTTGGGCGGATCTGGTGCGCGGGCAGACATCCTTTCCGGCGGGCACTGTTCCCGATTTCGCGCTGACACGTGCCAACGGGGACCCGCTGTATACGTTGGTCAACCCGGTCGATGACGCCATGATGAAGATCACTCACGTGCTGCGCGGCGAGGACCTGTTGCCGTCCACGCCGCGCCAGATCGCGCTGTATCAGGCGTTGATTCGCATCGGCGTGGCTGATCGCATCCCGGAATTCGGCCACCTGCCAACCGTTTTGGGTGAGGGCACCAAGAAGCTGTCCAAGCGTGACCCGCAGTCGAACCTTTTCGCGCATCGCGACCGAGGTTTCATCCCCGAGGGGCTGTTGAATTATCTGGCACTGCTGGGCTGGTCTATCGCCGACGACCGCGACGTGTTCAGTCTCGACGAGATGGTCGCCGCGTTCGATGTGATCAACGTCAACTCCAACCCGGCCCGGTTCGACCAGAAGAAGGCCGATGCGCTCAACGCCGAGCACATCCGGCTGCTCGAGCTGGACGACTTCACCGCACGGTTGCGCAGTTTCCTCGACACCCACGGACATGACACCGGCCTGGACGACACCGGCTTCGCGGTGGCCGCTGCGCTGGTGCAGACCCGCATCGTGGTGCTCGGCGATGCATGGCCGCTGCTGAAGTTCTTCAACGACGCGCACTACGAGCTGGACCCGCGGGCCGCCGCCAAGGAGCTGGGCCCCGACGCGGCTCCGGTGCTGGATGCCGCTATCGCGGCGCTGGAGGGCGTGGGGGAGTGGACCACCGCCAACATCGAGGCTGCCCTGAAGGCCGCGCTGCTGGACGATCTGGGGCTCAAACCGCGCAAGGCGTTCGGCCCGATCCGGGTCGGGGTCTCCGGCGGATTGGTCAGTCCGCCGCTGTTCGAGTCGCTGGAACTGTTGGGCTCAAACCGCAGCTTGACCCGGCTGCGGAGCGCCCGAGACGGCGTTGGGGAAGCGCGATGACAACTTCGCGCTAGAAGTTTGGTAGTCTGCTCGTCGGCCCAAGAACGGCTGGCCAGCAGTGCCCCACCGGCACTCTGACCAGCGGTAATGGCCGGGACGTTGTTGGTCCTTGGGGTATGGTGTAATTGGCAACACAGCTGATTCTGGTTCAGCCATTCTAGGTTCGAGTCCTGGTACCCCAGCAAAAGCGGTCCGCTGCAAGCGATTAGGCGGGCCGTACGGGTTGAGCTATGCTGGCAACCCGGAAATGTTCTAGCCCCCGTCGTCTAGCGGCCTAGGACGCCGCCCTCTCACGGCGGTAGCGTGGGTTCGAATCCCATCGGGGGTACATTGTGATGTCGCACGACATCGGAATAGCTCTGAACCTGCATTAGGTTCGGGGCTTTTTCCGTTTTGGTCCGGGTGGGACTCCGCGTGGTTGGTAGTCCCTGGTGGGGTCGAGGGTCAGCTGGCGGATGAGTTCGCCGGTGGCGGCGTTGATGACTCTGATGTCGAGGTCCTGGATGAGCATGAGGACTCGGGTGCCGGCGTGGGTTCGGCCGACGCCGATGTGGTGTAGCCGGCCGTTGAGGCGTAGGGAGAGGGCTCCGGTGGTGTCGACGCGGTCGTGTCGGACGCGGTTGTGGGTGTCGGTGCGGTTAGCTGGGTCGGCTTTGGGACGGGCGGTGTAGGCCGCGGTTGGGGTGGCGTGGTGGGCCAGGCTGCGGTGGGGTCGCCGGTGGTTGTATTCCTCGATGAAGGCGTCGAGTTGGGCTTGCAACTCGGTGACGGTGGTGGCCCGCGGTTGGGCTTTGAGCCATTTCTTCAGGGTTTGGTGGAAGCGTTCCACTTTTCCGCAGGTGGTGGGGTGGTTGGGGGTCGAGTTGATCTGTTGGACGCCCAGGCGGTGCAGTTCGGTTTCAAATGCGTTGCGGCCGCCTTTGCCGCCGGCCAGGCGGGTGGTGAAGACCATGCCGTTGTCGGTCAGTGTTGAGTATGGGATTCCATGGTGTTCAACGGTTTTGCGGAATTCGGTGAGGACGATGGAGCCGGTGACGCGGTGGTGGGCGGTGACCGAGAGGGCGTAGCGGGCGTGGTCGTCGATGAAGTCGAGGATTTCGATGTGTGTGCCGTCGGCGAGCCACCAGTGGGTGAAGTCGGCCTGCCAGCGTTCATTGGGCTGTTCGGCGGCGAATCGGGTGTAGGAGGATTTGGGCCGTTTGTGGGGTTGGGGGTCGATGAGTCCGGCGGCGTGTAGGTGACGGTGCACGGTGCTGTGGGCCACGGTGATGCCGTGGTGGTGTCGCAGGTGCCAGGCGATGGTCGCCGGTCCGTGGTCGAGGCCTTTGCCTGCCAGTTCCGCTCGCAGGGTGCAGATCAGTTCGATGGTGTTCTCGGGTAGCCGTGCTGGGCTGGTGTGTGGTCGGCGTGAGCGGGGTTCGAACGCGGACTCGCCTTCGAGGGCGTAACGGCGAACGAGACGGGAAATCCAGCTCTGGGAGACTCCGTATGCGAGGGCGACCTCGGATTGGCTGCGTCCCTCGATGACGACGGCGGTGATGACCAGACGGGCTTTCGACACCGCTCGACGGTGTGCCCAGCACCTATTCCGATGTCTCGAGACACGCTATTCCGATGTCCTGGAATCACACACCATCGGGGGTACATCGCAAAAAGGCCCGCACCATCACGGTGCGGGCCTTTTCGTATCGGCCGAGACCTAAGTGGTCTCAGTCGCCCTTCGGAGCGGTGGAGCCAGCCAGCGGCATGGCCGGCAACCCCAGCTTGCGGTGGTCCCAGGAGCGTGTGCGCCGTGTGACGATGCGCACAGCCACCCGGTTGTTCATCATCGCGTCGACGCCGGGCTTCATCTCATCGGTGTAGGGACCGGTGTAGCGCTCCCAGACGCTGACGCCCACCCGGAAGATGGTCTCGGGGTCGTCGACGATCTCGGCGACGCCCTCGAAAGCGGCCCCGCGCAGGGTGTCGTATGTCTGGCCGGCTTCCAGCAGGAAGGTGACCCGCGGATCGCGGCGCAGGTTGACCGCCTTCTGGGACTTGGCCTTGGTTTCGAGCCAGATCTCGCCGTCGAGCACCGCGTACCACATCGCGGTCAGGTGGGGCTGGCCGTCGGGCCCGATGGTGGCCAGTGTTCCGGTGCGGTGAGTGTTGACGAAGTCAGCGACCTCGGCATCGGTCATGACGATCTGTGCGCGCTGTTTGGTTCCCATCTCTGCAGTCTGACAGGCGGACCAGGGCCCCCGCGCCCGGGTTACAGCCGGGCTGTCAGGTCGTCGGCCGCCGCGAGCAGGTCGGCGGCCCAGCGCGCCCCCGGGCGACGCCCCATCCGATCGATCGGGCCTGACACCGAGATCGCTGCCACCACCGTGCCGCGGTGATCGCGCACCGGCGCTGACACGCTGGCCACCCCGGGCTCGCGCTCGGCGACGCTCTGCGCCCAGCCCCGGCGGCGCATCTCCGAGAGGGTGCGGCTGGTGAACTTGGCCGCCGCCAGCACTTCTTCTTGCACGCCTGCATCGGCGTAGGCCAGCAAGACCTTGGCGCCCGACCCGGCGGTCATCGGCAGCCGGGCGCCAACCGGAACCGTGTCTCGCAGCCCCGCAGGCGGTTCCAGCGCCGCAACGCAGACTCTTTCGGTGCCTTCGCGGCGATACAGCTGCACGCTCTCTCCGGTGATCTCTCGCAGCCGCGGCAGCACCGTCGCGCCGGCCGCCCGAAGCGGATCGTCGGCGCGGGCGGCCAGTTCACTGACCGCGGGTCCGATCTGCCAGCGGCCCTCGTTGTCACGCCCGAGCAGCCGGTGGGTCTCCAGGCCCGCGGCCAGCCGGTGCGCGGTGGCGCGGGGTAGGCCGGTGCGGTCGCACAGTTCAGCCAGCCCGCACGGCGATTCGGCGATTGAATGGAGCACCGTCAGCGCTTTGTCCAGAACGCCGATGCCGCTATGCTGTCCCATATACAGATACTAGCGTCTCAAAATATGAGACCGTGCAGATTTGGGGATGGCAGTGATGTTCAAGACCGAGCAGCCTCGCACCCTGGCCGAGAAGGTCTGGGCAGACCACGTCGTGGTATCCGGCGGCGGGACCGAGCCCGACCTCATCTACATCGATCTGCACCTGGTTCATGAAGTCACCAGTCCGCAGGCCTTCGAGGGCCTGCGGCTGGCCGGTCGTCCGGTGCGCCGCCCGGACCTGACCATCGCCACCGAGGACCACAACGTGCCGACGGTCGACATCGACAAACCGATCGCCGACCCGGTGTCGCGTACTCAGGTTGAGACGTTGCGGCACAACTGCGCCGAGTTCGGTATCCGGTTGCATCCGATGGGCGACATCGATCAGGGGATCGTGCACATCATCGGGCCGCAGCTGGGGCTCACCCAGCCCGGCACGACGGTGGTCTGCGGCGACAGTCACACCTCCACCCACGGCGCGTTCGGTGCGCTGGCGATGGGTATCGGTACCTCCGAGGTCGAACACGTGCTGGCCACTCAGACGCTTCCGCTGAAGCCGTTCAAGACGATGGCGGTCAATGTCGACGGGAAACTCGCCGACGGCGTGACGGCCAAGGACATCATCTTGGCGGTGATCGCTCAGATCGGCACCGGCGGCGGTCAGGGCTACGTCATCGAATACCGGGGCAGCGCCATTGAGGCGCTGTCGATGGAGGCGCGGATGACGATCTGCAACATGAGCATTGAGGCCGGCGCCCGGGCCGGCATGGTTGCCCCCGATGAGACCACCTATGAGTACCTGCGGGGCCGGCCCCACGCGCCCAGCGGTGCGGACTGGGATGCCGCCGTGGGCTATTGGAGCAGCCTGCGAACCGACCCCGGTGCGGTGTTCGACGTCGAGGTCCATTTGGACGCCGATGCGCTGACCCCGTTCGTGACCTGGGGCACCAACCCCGGCCAAGGCGTCCCGCTGGGCTCCGACGTGCCCGACCCGGAGGCGATCAACGACGAGGCCGAGCGGCGGGCCGCGGAGAAGGCGTTGGCGTACATGGACCTTCAGCCGGGCACGCCGATGCGCGAGATCGCGGTCGACACGGTGTTCGTCGGGTCGTGCACCAACGGTCGCATCGAGGACCTGCGTGCGGTGGCCGATGTGCTGCGCGGGCGTCAGGTCGCCGACGGTGTGCGGATGCTGGTGGTGCCGGGTTCGATGCGGGTGCGCAATCAGGCCGAAGCCGAAGGCCTCGCGGAGGTTTTCACCGCCGCAGGTGCCGAGTGGCGGCAGCCCGGCTGCTCAATGTGCCTGGGGATGAACCCCGATCAGCTGGAGCCTGGGCAGCGGTCCGCTTCGACGTCCAACCGCAATTTCGAGGGCCGGCAGGGCAAGGGCGGACGCACCCACTTGGTGTCTCCGATCGTCGCCGCCGCCACCGCCGTCCGTGGGAAGCTGTCGGCCCCCCAGGACTTGAACTGACTTGAACTGACCGCCACGGTATTAAAAGGAGCCTAGTCATGGAAGCTTTCCGCACTCATACCGGAATCGGAGTGCCGCTGCGGCGGTCCAATGTCGACACTGACCAAATCATTCCCGCGGTCTATTTGAAGCGCATCACCCGGACGGGATTCGAGGACGGCCTGTTCGCCACGTGGCGCACCGATCCGTCCTTCGTGCTGAATCTCAGCCCTTTCGACCAAGGTTCGGTGCTGGTGGCCGGACCGGACTTCGGCACCGGATCGTCGCGGGAACATGCGGTGTGGGCGCTGCTCGACTACGGGTTCCGGGTGGTGATCTCCTCCCGATTCGCCGACATCTTCCGCGGCAATGCCGGCAAGGCCGGCCTGCTGGCGGCCCAGGTGGCTCAAGATGATGTGGAACTGCTGTGGAAAGTTATCGAACAGAGCCCCGGGCTGGAAATCACTGTCAATCTTCAAGATCGGAATATCACCGCCGGAACGGTGGTGGTGGCGTTCACGATTGACGACTACACCGCCTGGCGGTTGTCGGAAGGGCTGGACGATATAGGCCTTACGCTGCGGAAACTCGAAGAGATCGACTCATTCGAGGCTGCTCGCCCGAGCTGGAAACCGCGCACTCTGCCGGCTTCTTGAGGGCCCGCGCCGGAGCTGAATTCCGGTGGTTTCGACGCTCTCGTCAGCGTCCAAGGGCGGTAACCGGATTGCCGAATTCGCCCATAATCTCGTCTGAAATTGCGCGTGGCTCTTGGATATCAGTGGTATCAGGGTTTACCGTGTGCTCTAGTCGGCTCAAGTAGGGCCACTGGTTTCGGAGGGATTGGATGAACAAAGCAGAGCTCATCGAGGTGCTCACAAAGGAATTGGACACCGACCGCCGGTCGGCGACCGAGGCCGTCGAGCATTTCGTCAATGCCATTGTGCGCGCCGTCCACAAGGGTGAGAGCGTCACCATCACCGGGTTCGGCGTTTTCGAGCGTCGTCGTCGCGCCGCGCGCGTCGCCCGCAATCCCCGCACCGGTGAAACGGTCAAGGTGAAGCCGACGTCCGTCCCCGCATTCCGCCCCGGTGCGCAGTTCAAGGCGATTGTTTCTGGCGCGCAGCGTGTCCCGTCGGAGGGTCTGGCCGTCAAGCGCGGCGCTGGCGCGACCGCCGCGCCTGCCAAGAAGGCTCCGGCCAAGAAGGCCACCAAGGCCACCAAGGCCGCCGCCAAGAAGACTGCGGCCAAGGCTCCGGCCAAGAAGGTCGCCGCGAAGAAGGCAGCGACCAAGGCTCCGGCCAAGAAGGCCGTGACCAAGGCTCCGGCCAAGAAGGTTGTTGCGAAGAAGGCAGCGACCAAGGCTCCGGCCAAGAAGGCCGTGACCAAGGCTCCGGCCAAGAAGGTTGTCGCCAAGAAGGCAGCGACCAAGGCTCCGGCCAAGAAGGTTGTCGCCAAGAAGGCAGCCACCAAGGCCGTGGCGAAGAAGGCTCCGGCCAAGAAAGCCACCAAGGCCCCGGCCCGCAAGGGTCGCAAGTAGCAACGAATAGCCGAGCGCCGCGGGGATTATCCCCGCGGCGCTCGGTCGTTCATACCAGTGCTTGGGTAGCCAGCGGGCTACCGATGTGGTCGGCGGCGATCAGCCGGCCACCCGCCAGTGACAGTACCCACGTGCTGCCCTTGCGATTGCGGGACTTGTCCGGACTGACGCCGTCGCGGTCACACCACCAGGCGATCAGGTCTGGAATCACCTTGCCTTGGGTACAGATAACCGGTGTCCCGCCCAATTTCGCGATCTCCACCACCCGGCGGCGGCCCTGCTTTGGATTGGCGGCGTAGGACTCCTCGGTCAGCGTCGGCTCGTTGTGCACGGTCACCCCGAGTTCGGCGGCCAGTGGCTCCACCGTCTGCTCGCAGCGCACCCGGTCGGCCGCGTACACCACGCTCGCGCCGAAGGCCAAGAGCTGCTCGGTGAGCGCCTCGGCCTGTGCGCGGCCCTTCTTGTCCAGCGGCCGCTCGCGGTCATCGCCGGAGAACCGGGATCGACGCCCGGCGGTACCGTGCCGCACGATCAACACCGTTTGGGTGTCGGCGGGCTGCTTGGCGAACCGCCGCAGCATCTTCCGGTCATAGGAGTACTGCAGTTCCTTCATCGCGGCATCGACCGGTAGCCAGACCAGATCGTCGACCTCGTGATTGGGCACGAAGTCTCCGCCCTGCGCTTGTGCAGCCCAGTACCGGACCTTCTTGACGCCCTGGGTTACCGGATAGCGGACCGCCCCCAGCCGGCGGCCTAGCTGTGCATGCTGGCCGGTCTCCTCCAGGATCTCCCGCACGGCTGTCACCGGCTCGGTCTCACCGGGATCGACCTTGCCCTTGGGCAATGACCAGTCGTCGTAGCGCGGGCGGTGGATGAGCGCCACCTCAACGGCATTGCGCCGTTTCCGCCACAGCACCGCGCCGGCGGCGTGGACGACCTTGTCTACCGTCCCGGAGCCATTCGACACTGTCGTTTCGAGCACCTTGCACTCCTGCAGGTCAATTCGGGCTTCGTGGGCGGTGGGCCGGGGGTCAGGGATTGCGGTGTCGGTCCATCAACGACGCCTGGTGATCGCGCACGGTGGCGCCGGCTTGCGGTTCCGCCGTCCATTGGCCGTCGGACCCGAGCTCCCAGCAGCGGGTGGCCGGATCCATTGCGGAGTCGAACACATCGCCCAATTGCGTGGTCAGCCGAGGGTTCTTCACCTGAACCATCACTTCGACTCTGCGGTCCAGATTGCGGTGCATCATGTCGGCGCTGCCGATCCAGAATTCGTCGATGGCGCGGAAGTGGATGATGCGAGAGTGCTCCAGGAATCGACCGAGAATCGATCGGACAAGGATGTTCTCGGAGAAGCCCTCGACCCCAGGCCGCAGTGCGCAGATACCGCGAACGAACAACTCAACTTGCACACCGGCACGAGAGGCGCGGTAGAGCGCGTCGATCACCTGCTCGTCCACCAGTGAGTTGAGCTTGAGTCGGATCCGCCCGTTACCGGAGCGTCGGTGCGCCAAGACCTCACGTTCGATGCGTTCGATGATCCCGGTGCGGACACCGTGCGGGGCCACCAACAGGTTGCGGTAGGCGACTTTCCGCGAATAGCCGGTCAACGAATTGAACAGGTCGGTCAGGTCGGCGCCGATATCCGGGTCGGCGGTGAGCAGTCCCACATCTTCGTAGAGTCGCGCGGTCTTGGAGTTGTAGTTGCCGGTGCCGATATGGCAATACCGCCGGATTGTGGAGCCCTCGCGGCGCACGACGAGGCAGACCTTGCAGTGGGTTTTCAGTCCGATTAATCCGTACACCACGTGCACGCCGGCCTGCTCCAGCTTGCGCGCCCACTTGATGTTGGCCTGCTCGTCGAAGCGGGCCTTGATCTCGACAAGTGCGACCACCTGCTTGCCGGCTTCGGCGGCGTCGATCAGCGCGGTGACGATCGGCGAATCCCCGGAGGTGCGGTAGAGCGTCTGCTTGATCGCCAGCACGCCCGGGTCGGCGGCCGCCTGTTCGATGAACCGTTGCACGCTGGTGGCGAATGAGTCGTAGGGGTGATGTACCAGCACATCGCCTTCCCGCAGGGTGGCGAAAATGCTTTTGGGGGTTTCCCGTTCGGCGAACGCCGGGTGGGTGGCCGGGACGAAGGTGCGGTCCTTGAGGTCGGGCCGGTCCTGGCCGTAGACCTGCCACAGCGATGACAGGTCCAGTAGGCCGGGCACCTCGATGACGTCACCGGGGTCCACGTCGAGCTCCCGCAACAGCAGCTCCAGCATGTGCTCGGTCATGTCGTCGGCGACCTCGAGGCGCACCGGCGACCCGAAGCGGCGCCGCGCCAATTCTCGCTCCAAGGCTTGCAACAGGTCTTCGTCGCGGTCCTCTTCGACCTCGAAATCGGCGTTGCGGGTGATGCGGAACGCGTGATGTTCGACGATCTCCATGCCGGGGAACAGCACCGGCAAGAACGCCGCGATCAGCTCCTCCATCGGCAGGAAGCGGACCTCGCCACGGCCGTCGCCGCCGCTGGCGCCGGCGTCGAGTTCGACGAAACGGTCGACGTTGTCGGGGACCTTGACCCGCGCGAAATGACTGCCGCCGTCCTCGGGACGCTTGACCGTCACGGCCAGGTTCAAGCTGAGCCCACTGACAAAGGGGAACGGGTGCGCCGGGTCCACCGCCAGCGGTGTCAGCACCGGGAACACCTGCTCGTGGAAGTACACCGACAGCTGGTCGCGCTCGGCCGGCAGCAGGTCCGCCCATGTCACGACGTGGATGCCTTCGGCCGCGAGCGCCGGACGGACCGAGTCGAGGAAGACCCGCGCATGGCTGGTGGCGATCTGCTGGGTCCGTTCGCCGATGCGGCGCAGTTGCTCACGTGGGGTCAGGCCGTCGGCCGAGCGCACCGACAGGCCCATCTCGTCGCGGCGTTTGAGGCCGGCGACTCGGACCATGTAGAACTCGTCGAGATTGGAGGCGAAGATCGCCAGGAACTTGGCCCGCTCCAACAGCGGCAAGGAGGTGTCGGCAGCCAGCGCCAGTACCCGCGCGTTGAAGTCCAGCCAGCTCAGTTCGCGGTTGAGGTAGCGGTCCGCGGGCAGTTCGTCGTTATCGCCGGCCTGAAGAGTCTCGGTGGCAGCGGGAGGGGCGGTCGGAGCGGCGTCGTGTGGACGCCAGTCAGTCGTGCCGGTACGCGTCTCAGTGAGTTCGCTGCCCTCTATTTCGTCCACTCCGAAATCATTGCTCATCCCGCGGGCTGCTGCCACCGGACTTGGCATGTGCAAGCGCACGGGCCGTTGCGGTGCCGACGCCGAGCCGTCGCGCCACCGCCAGATCTTCCGGTGTGTCGATGTCACAACGCAGGCCGGGCCAGGCGCCGGTCAGTTCCAGCGCTCCTGATTGCCGGTGCCGCTGCGAGGAATCCCGGCCGAATCGGGGGTCCAGGGCGGTGCCGAACGCGAAGAGCGCCGCAGTCCCCATTCCGTGCCGGTCAGCGACGAAGCTGCGCCGGTGGGTCCGTGCCGCCGCGATCGCCTCGTCGAGTTCGTAGGATTGCAAAGCGGGCAAATCGCCTTGCAGCACAACGATGTTCGGCATGGATTCAGCCACCGAGGCTTCGGCTGCGGCGAGCGCGTTGTTCAGGGGGTCGGTGTGACCGTCCGGTGTCGGGTCCTCCAACACCTCGGCCCCCAGCTCGGCGGCGGCCGCAGCGGCGGCCTCATCGGGGGTGACCACCGTGATGTGTTCCAGCCCGCGGGCGGCCGACGCCGCGCTGATGGTGTCCACCAGCATGGCCAACACCACGGCTTCGCGCAGTGGTGCGGGAAACGCCGGCGCCAGCCTGGTCTTGGCCACGCTGAGCCGCTTGACGGCAATGATCAGGCCGATGCCGGATACCTCAGCCGGTGTGGAGTTCACACATCACATCCTGCCAGCGTCGGGCTGGGTGTTCCGCGGGCTGGGTTGTTGGCGGTGACCCGCTTCGCCCGGCTCCGCCGCGCTCGCGATCACCGCTGGGTTGTTGGCGGTGACCCGCTTCGCCCGGCTCCGCCGCGCTCGCGATCACCGCTGGGTTGTTGGCGGTGACCCGCTTCGCCCGGCTCCGCCGCGCTCGCGATCACCGCTAAGGTGAGGCGCCTATAGAGGGAGGTGGTGTGCGATGGGCGGCACCGAGGGAACGGTCGCGGTGATGGGCGCGGGCGCGTGGGGCACGGCTCTGGCCAAGGTGCTCGCCGATGCCGGCAGTGACGTCAGACTCTGGGCGCGCCGGCCCGACATCGCCGCGCAGATCAACGAGACCCGGCGTAACCCCGACTATCTGCCAGGCTTCGAGGTCCCCGACGCGGTGCGCGCCACCAGTGATCCGGCCGAGGCGCTGGACGGCTTGACCACCGTGGTGCTGGCCGTGCCGGCACAGACGATGCGGGCCAATCTCCAAGCATGGACGCCGCACCTGACCGACAGCGCCACCCTGGTCAGCGTCGCCAAGGGCATCGAGCTGGGCACGCTGATGCGGATGAGTCAGGTGGTCGCGGCGGTGACCGGGTTCGATCCCGGTCAGGTCGCGGTGGTGTCCGGTCCCAACTTGGCCGCGGAGATCGCCGCCGAACAGCCGGCAGCCACCGTGGTCGCCTGCACCGACTCCGGCCGTGCGGTGGCACTGCAGCGCATGCTCAACACGGGCTACTTCCGGCCGTACACCAACTCCGACGTCGTCGGCACCGAGATCGGCGGCGCCTGCAAGAACGTCATCGCCCTGGCCTGCGGGATGGCGGCCGGAGTGGGGCTGGGCGAGAACACGGCGGCCGCGATCATCACCCGGGGCCTGGCCGAGATCATTCGACTGGGAGTAGCGCTGGGTGCCAAGGGCGCCACCCTGGCCGGCCTGGCCGGAGTGGGCGATCTGGTCGCCACCTGCACATCCCCGCACTCGCGCAACCGCTCGTTCGGCGAACGGCTCGGCCGGGGCGAGGCGATGCCGCCGGTGCCCGGCTCGGCGGGGTTGTTGAGCACCTCCGACGGCCATGTCGTCGAAGGCGTGACGTCGTGTCAGTCGGTGCTGGCGCTGGCGTTGAGCTACGACGTGGAGATGCCGCTGACCGACGCCGTGCACCGGGTCTGCCACAAGGGGTCGTCGGTCAACGAGGCGGTGGCGTTGCTGCTGGGACGTCGCACCAAACCGGAGTAGGCGCCCGCTGCGGGTCGGCCGGTACCCTCTGGCGTGTGAATTCCCACGAACGCACCCGCGTGGCCGTCGTCTTCGGTGGCCGCAGCAGCGAGCACGCCATCTCCTGTGTCTCGGCGGGCAGCATCCTGCGCAACCTGGATCCGCAACGCTTCGAGGTCGTCGCAGTAGGCATCACCCCGGAGGGGGCGTGGGTGCTCACCGACGGCAACCCCGACACGTTGGCGATCACCGACCGCCAACTGCCGGCGGTCAGCACGGACTCCGGCGCCGAACTGGCGCTGGCGGCCGACCCGCAGCGAGCCGGTCAACTGGTCGCGTTCTCGGCCGCCGGGCCCGCAGAGGTGCTGGAGTCGGTCGACGTAGTGTTTCCGGTGCTGCACGGACCCTACGGCGAGGACGGCACCGTGCAAGGCCTGCTGGAGTTGGCCGGTGTGCCCTATGTGGGTGCGGGAGTGCTGGCCAGCGCGGCGGGCATGGACAAGGAGTTCACCAAGAAGCTGCTGGCCGCCGACGGCCTGCCGATCGGCCCGTACGCGGTACTGCGGCCCGCCCAGGAGACGCTGTCGATCGACGATCGGGAGCGGCTGGGGCTGCCGCTCTTCGTCAAACCCGCGCGCGGCGGGTCCTCGATCGGGGTCAGCCGGGTGACCTCATACGACGAGCTTCCTGCGGCGATCGCCGAGGCGCGCCGGCACGACCCGAAGGTCATCGTCGAGGCCGCGATAGTGGGCCGTGAAATCGAATGCGGGGTGCTCGAATTCCCCGACGGCTCGCTGGGCGCCAGCACGGTCGGGGAGATCCGGGTGGCCGGCGTGGCCGACCGCGACGACTCGTTCTACGACTTCGCCACCAAATACCTCGACGACGCAGCCGAACTCGACGTGCCCGCCAAGATCGACGACGATGTCACCGAAGCCGTGCAGCAGTTGGCGATTCGCGCGTTCGCCGCGCTGGACTGCCAGGGGTTGGCCCGGGTGGACTTCTTCCTGACCGACGACGGCCCGGTGATCAACGAGATCAACACCATGCCCGGATTCACCACGATCTCGATGTACCCGCGGATGTGGTCGGCCAGCGGCGTGGACTACCCGACACTGCTGGCGACGATGGTCGACACCGCCCTGGCTCGCGGCGTGGGCCTGCGCTGAGCTGCCTCGGGTAGCGCGCCGAATGTGCACTCAGCGCGAAAAATCTGCCCGAATTTCGCGGTGGTTACACGCTCGGCGTGAGGATCAACGCGGTGGGCCCGGCCGGATCGGGACGGCAGCAACGGTGTCGGCGATCAGATCCGACACCTCCTGGATCGGCGTGGGGCCCGATCCCGGCGGCAGCGTCAGCGCCAGATAGACGGTCCGGTCCACCACATACCAGGTGGCGCGGTCGCCTTCGCGGACTTCGAACCACTGCACGTGATCGACCACCTGGATGGGGGAGCCCACCACGAAGTCGGCCGGCCGGTCCAGTCCACAGCGCAGCACCACGGCCTCGCTGTCATCGGCGGTCCAGGCCGCCGCGCCTTGCGGTGCGGGTGCG
Organism: Mycolicibacter virginiensis; assembly: GCF_022374935.2. Classification (NCBI taxonomy): domain Bacteria; kingdom Bacillati; phylum Actinomycetota; class Actinomycetes; order Mycobacteriales; family Mycobacteriaceae; genus Mycobacterium; species Mycobacterium virginiense. The sequence continues at coordinate 3,162,439 of NZ_CP092430.2, read as the reverse complement.
GCGAGCTCGGCACGCCGGTAGTCGCCCAGCTGAGCCGGTAGCGCCTCGAGCAGGGCACGGCAGTCTTCGCTGTCGGCGTGTGGAGCAGGCACCGTCGCGACCGGGACCGGTCCGGCCGGCCGCTTGTCCGGGTGGTGTTGCGCGGCGACCGTCAGCGCGGCGCCTACCGCGGCGACGGCGACCACCAGCGCGATGATCAGCGCGAGCCGCGGCGGTCCGTCCGCGTCGTTGTCAGTGGTCAAGCCCCGCCTACCGTTCTGATCACACCTACACTCCAGGCTGTGCGCGGTAACGAGCCCACGCTGGGTCAGCTTGGAGAGTTTCCCATGATCGACCGGCTGGTGGCCGGGCGACGTCAGCCCGACACCACCCAGCTGGGTCCCGGCGACGATGCAGCGGTGGTGCGCTGCGCCGACGGCCGAGTGGCGATTTCCACCGACATGCTGGTCGAAGGCCGCCATTTCCGGCTGGATTGGTCGACCCCGCAGCAGGTCGGGCGCAAGGCGATCGCGCAGAACGCCGCCGATATCGAGGCGATGGGCGCGCGCCCCACCGCGTTCGTGGTCGGCTTCGGTGCTCCGGCGCACACCTTTGCCGCTGATGCCGCCGCACTGGCCGACGGGATGTGGGCCGAGGCGGAGCGCCTGGGTGCCGGTGTGGTCGGCGGCGATCTGGTGCAGGCCGACCGCTGGGTGGTGTCGGTGACGGTGCTGGGGGATCTGGCCGGCCGGGCCGCGGTGCTGCGGTCGGGGGCGCGGCCCGGGGCGACTCTGGCGGTGGCTGGAGCGCTGGGCCGTTCGGCGGCCGGGCTGCGACTGTGGGCAGACGGCCTGGACGCAACGGAATTCGCAGAGCTCAGGCGTCGCCACCTGGTCCCGGAGCCGCCGTACGGGCAGGGCGCCGCGGCCGCCGACGCCGGCGCCCAGGCGATGACCGATGTCTCCGATGGCCTGATCGCCGATCTGGGGCACCTGGCCGCCGCCTCGCAGACGACATTGGAGGTGTCCACGGCGGCGCTGGCGGCCGATTATCGAGCCTTGGCGCCTGCGGCCGCTGCGGTCGGCGCCGACGCGTGGTCGTGGATTCTGGGCGGGGGAGAAGACCACGCTCTGGTCGCCGCGTTTCCCGGAGAGTTGCCGCCCGGTTGGCGGGCCATCGGACAGGTGCTGCCCGGGCCGGCGGGCGTGCTGGTCGACGGAGCGGTGTGGGACGGGGAGACGGGCTGGCAGTCGTTTGATTCCAGCGCCCCATTACGTTGAGACACCATGACTGCTCGTCCACTTCCTGAACTTGTCGAAAGCGGTTGGGCCACTGCGCTGGCACCGGTAACCGATCACGTCGCCGCACTGGGGCAGTTTCTGCGCGAGGAGACGACGGCCGGTCACGGCTATCTGCCCGAAGGGCAGAACATCTTGCGTGCCTTCACGTTTCCGTTCGACAACGTCAGGGTGTTGATCGTCGGACAGGACCCGTACCCGACGCCCGGCCACCCGGTAGGCCTGAGCTTCTCGGTCGCGCCGGATGTTCGGCCGCTGCCGCGCAGTCTGGAGAACATCTTCACCGAATACACCGCGGATCTGGGCTACCCCAAGCCGTCCAACGGCGATCTGTCCGCGTGGGCGCAACGGGGTGTGCTGCTGCTCAACAGGGTGCTCACCGTGCGACCGGGCACGCCTGCGTCACATCGCGGCAAGGGTTGGGAGGCCGTCACCGAATGTGCGATCCGCGCTTTGGTGGCACGCAGTCAGCCGATGGTGGCGATCCTGTGGGGACGCGACGCCGGGACGCTCAAGCCGATGCTGTCGGATCGCTGCGTCGCGATCGAATCACCGCACCCGTCACCACTGTCGGCGTCGCGCGGGTTCTTCGGATCGCGGCCGTTCAGCCGCGCCAACGAGTTGCTGGCGCAGATGGGAGCCGAGCCGATCGACTGGCGACTGGAGTAGCGCGGTTCAGCGGGTCGCGCACATCGCCGAGGAGGCAGGGGTGTCCCTGCACTCGGCGAGAAAGAGCGGACTTAGCCGCGGACGACCTTGCCCGCCTTGATGCACGAGGTGCAGGCGTTCAGGCGCTGCTTGTTGCCGCCGGGACGCGCGGCGTGCACAACCTGAATGTTCGGGTCCCACCGACGGCTGGTCCGACGGTGCGAGTGGGATACCGACTTACCGAAGCCGGGGCCCTTTCCGCAGATATCGCACACGGCAGCCATATGTGACACTCCTCAAAACGTCTGCTTGAGGGCCAACGACCTCAGCGGGTGGCCCGACAACCTGATCAGGATACCCGCCCGGCGGGGCAACCACCAAAACGCCCCATCCCGGCTGGACGGACGTGACCTGTGCTGTCGCCCGGAGTGATTAGGCTTGCGGCCACCGGAGGTGGCGGCAGGAAGGTGGGTGCAGGTGGGCAACCCCGATCGTCGGCTGGATGCGGCGACCTTGCGGGACTGGGCGCACACCGCCGTCGGTGACCTGATCACCCACACCGACGAGATCAACCAGCTCAACGTCTTCCCGGTCGCCGATTCCGACACCGGGACAAACATGCTGTTCACCATGCGTTCGGCCCTGGCCGAGGCCAACACCGAGGCCGCCTCGGGCGAGGTGGGCCGGGTCGCGGCCGCCCTGTCATCCGGGGCGCTGCACGGTGCACGCGGCAACTCCGGGGTGATCCTGTCGCAGATCCTGCGCGGCCTGGCCGACGTGACGGCCCCCAACACCCCTGATACCGCGGTCAGCGTCATCGACTCCGCCCTGCTCGGCGCCGGCCTGCGGCACGGGGTCGAGCTGGTGGTCACCTCGATGGGCGGCCGCGAGGTCCCGGGCACCATCGTGTCGGTGTTGCAGGCTGCCGCTGCGGCCGTCGAACGGTGCGCGGCCGACGGAGCCGAGTTGGGCCCGGCGCTGGTGGCCGGTACCGACGCGGCCGCTCAGGCACTGGAGGCGACCACCGCGCAGCTCGACGTGCTCGCCGAGGCCGGGGTGGTCGACGCGGGCGGGCGTGGCCTGCTGGTGCTGCTCGACGCGCTGCGATCGACGATCACCGGGCAGGCTCCGGTGCGGGCGGTCTACCAACCCGCGCCGTGCCCGCGGCCGCCGGAAGCCGGCACCGAGGCTCCCGCGCCGCAGTTCGAGGTCATGTACCTGCTTGGCGAGTGCAGTCCCGAAGACACCGAAGCCCTGCGGGAGCGGCTGAATCAGCTCGGTGAATCTGTGGCCATCGCCACTTCGGGGGTGGTCGGCGGCTATTCGGTGCACGTGCACACCGATGACGCCGGCGCCGCCGTCGAAGCGGGCCTGGCCTTCGGCCGGCCGCGGCGCATCCAGATCTCGGCTCTGGCCGGTGCCGCCGGCCCGTCACCGGGCAGCTGGGCTCGGGAGCGTGCAGTGCTGGCCGTGGTCGACGGCGACGGCGCCGGGGCGCTGTTCGACTCCGAAGGTGCCTGCGTACTGCGGCCCGACCCGCACAGCGCCGAGCCGGTCATGATGGTCACCGCCCAGCAGCTGCTGCGGGCGGTCGTCGACACCGGCGCAGCGCAGGTGATGCTGCTGCCCAACGGCTATGTCGCCGCCGAGGAACTGGTGGCGGGCTGTACCGCGGCCATCGGCTGGGGAATCGACGTGGTGCCGGTGCCGACCGGTTCGATGGTGCAGGGGCTGTCGGCGTTGGCGGTCCACGATCCTGGCCGTCCGGTGGTCGATGACGGCTACACCATGGCCCGGGCTGCCGGCAGCACCCGGCTTGGATCGGTGCGGGTCGCCACCGAACAGGCGTTGACCTGGGCCGGTTCCTGCCGACCCGGTGACGGTCTGGGGATCGCCGGTGACGAGGTGCTGATTGTGGCCCGTAATGTCGGCGCCGCGGCGATCGGCCTGATCGACCTGCTGCTGGCGGCCGGCGGTGAACTGGTGACGGTGTTGTTCGGGGCGGGCATCGACGGGCTGGAAGAAGATGTCCTGGACGTCTTGGCCCGGCACGTGCATGACCAGCACCCGGGAACCGAACTGGCGACCTACTTCACCGGGCACCGGGGGGACGCGCTGCTGATCGGGGTCGAGTAACGATGGTCACCTCGGCCGATCGGCTGGATTTCATCGTCGGCTCTGATGCCGCCGACAAACTCGACGAATGCTTTGGCATCCGCACCGTCGGAGACCTGTTGCGGCACTACCCGCGAAGCTACGTCGAAGGCACCGGGGTGCGCGGCGCGGCGGACAGCCGCCCCGCCGAAGGCGACCACATCACCATCGTCGACACCATTAGTTCAGCGGTGCTCAAAGACATGCAGCGGCGCAACGGAAAATACCTCGCTGTCACCGTCGGTAGCGGCCGCAACAAGGTCAGCGCGACGTTTTTCAACCCCAAGGGCCTGCGCTGGCGGTTGACCCCCGGGACCCGGGTGATGCTGTCCGGTGAGGTCAAGCTGTTTCGGGGTGCGATCCAGCTGACCCATCCGGACTTCCTGGTGCTCAAGGAAGCCGATGGTGCAGCGCAAGAACGCAACTTCGGCAGCAGTTCGCTGCGCAACATCGCCGACGCATCGCAGAAGGTCAGCGGGCAGGTCAACCAGGCGGACTTCGAGCGCAGCTGCTACCCGATCTACCCGGCGACCGCGAAACTGCAGAGCTGGGACATCTTCAACTGCGTGCGGCAGGTGCTCGACGTCCTCGATCCGGTTCCGGACCCCCTGCCGGCTGCGGTGCGCACCGAACGGGATCTGCTCGGCGAAGACGAAGCGCTGCGCGCGATCCACCTCTCGGAGAATGCCGCCGAACGCGATCGCGCCCGCGCTCGGCTGGCCGTCGACGAAGCGTTCGGTCTGCAATGGGCGCTGGCGATGCGTCGAAACGGTGAATTATCCGAATCCGGGTCACCGGCACCGCGCCGCGACAACGGGATGGTCGCAGAACTGTTGCGGCGGCTGCCGTTCGAGCTGACCGCCGGACAACGCGACGTGCTGGGGGTGTTCGAAGGCGAACTGGCCGCCAGCCGTCCGATGAATCGGCTGCTGCAGGGCGAGGTCGGCTCGGGCAAGACGATCGTCGCGCTGCTGGCGATGCTGCAGCTGGTTGATGCCGGCTATCAGTGCGCCCTGTTGGCGCCCACCGAAGTCCTTGCTGCCCAACACGCCCGATCGATACGCGACATGCTCGGGCCGCTGGCGCTCGGCGGTCAGCTGGACGGGGCCGACGATGCCACCGCGGTGGCGCTGCTCACCGGCTCGATGTCCGCGGCCGCCAAGAAGCAGGCTCGCGCCGAGATCGCCAGCGGCCGGGCCGGCATCGTCGTGGGCACTCACGCCCTGCTGGTCGACGCGGTCGAATTCCACAACCTGGGCATGGTGGTCGTCGACGAACAACATCGATTCGGTGTTGAGCAGCGAGATCGGTTGCGCGCCAAAGCCCCCGACGGCATCACACCGCACCTGCTGGTGATGACCGCCACTCCGATTCCCCGCACGGTGGCGCTCACCGTATACGGCGATCTGGAGACCTCCACGTTGCGAGAGCTGCCCCGCGGCCGCCAGCCGATCGCGAGTTCGGTGATCTTCGTCAAGGAGACGCCGACCTGGCTGGATCGGGCTTGGGCGCGGATCCGCGAGGAGGTGGCGGCCGGCCGACAGGCCTACGTGGTGGCGCCCCGTATCGACGAGACCGATGAGCCGAGCAAACCCGGTTCAACCGATGAGGGTGGCCGAACCTCGGCCACCGCGGTGGGGTTATTCGATCAGCTGCGTGCCGGGCCGCTGTCGGGGTTGCGGCTGGGCTTGATGCACGGGCGGCTGACCGGGGACGAGAAGGACGCGGTGATGACGGCGTTCCGCAGCGGTGCGGTCGACGTGCTGGTCTGCACCACGGTCATCGAGGTCGGTGTCGACGTGCCCAATGCCACCGTCATGCTGATCGCCGACGCCGACTGGTTCGGTATCAGCCAGCTGCACCAGCTTCGCGGCCGGATCGGCCGCGGTGAGCACGCCAGCCTCTGCCTGCTGGTGACCTCCAGCGGTCCTGGGACCAAGGCGGGGCAGCGCCTGAAGGCCGTCGCGGGCACCTTGGACGGATTCGTCTTGGCCGATCTGGATCTGGCCGAGCGTGGTGAGGGAGATGTGTTGGGCCGCAACCAGTCCGGTTGGCGAGGCGGCCTCAAACTGCTGTCGCTGGCCGACCACGGCGAAGTGATCGAGGCGGCCCGCGCATTCTGCATGCGGGCCTGGGAAGCCAACCCGGACGATCCCGGATTGGCTACGCTCGCCGCGCATTTCACCGATATCGACTACCTGGACAAATCATGACCAGTCGTAAAACCCTGGTGTGGCTGGCCGTGGCTGCGGTGCTGGCCGTCGTCGTGGCCTATCAGACGGTGTCGGCCGTGGGCCATCGCAGTCGTGCCCTGGCGGCGCAGGCCGGCATGCCCACGGTGGCGGCCGGCGTCGATGTCCTGGCCGGCATCACCGTGGTTCCGGCCCGTATCCACCGCTACGACTACCGCCGTTCGGTGTTCGGCGACGCCTGGGACGACGACAACGACGCGCCGGGCGGGCACAACGGCTGTGATACCCGCGACGACATCCTCAACCGTGATCTGGTGGACATCACGCACGTGTCGACCAAGCGTTGCCCCAACGCGGTGGCCACCGGCACCCTGCACGACCCCTACACCAACGCCGTCGTCGCCTTCACCCGCGGCCCGAAGATCGGCGAGGCGGTGCAGATCGACCACATCGTGCCGCTGGCCTACGCCTGGGACATGGGCGCGTCGAGCTGGCCGTATCGGCAGCGATTGCGCTTCGCCAACGACCCTGCCAACCTCCTGGCGGTCGCCGGTCAGGGCAACCAGGACAAGGGCGATGCGGGTCCTGGGCAGTGGATGCCGCCGAATAAATCGTTCGCGTGCCAGTACGCCATCGCCTACATTGCGGTTCTGCGGGGCTACGCGCTGCGCCTGGACCAGCCGTCAGCCCACGTGCTGCGTGAGGCAGCGGCCACCTGCCCGACCGGATAGGGGAGCCGATGACGATCGACCACTGGCGCACTACGCCGACGCTGCCTGGCGCGCATGTGCTGTTGCGACCGACGGTGCTCGCCGACGTCGCCGGACTGGCCCAGGCCTTCGACACCGAGTGCACCCGTTACTTCCTCTACGGGCAGCACTCCGAGCCGCCCACCGAAGCGTCGGTGTCTGCGGCGCTGGCGTCAGAACAGCAGGTGTTGACTCAGGTCGAGGTCAGTACCGGCGAGATCGTCGGGACGACATCCCTCTACGACATGAGCGAGGTGGACCGCCGGGTGACGGTCGGCAGCACCTGGCTGGCACAGCGGGTGCGCGGGTCGGCGGTCAACTCCGAGTCGAAACTGCTGCTGCTCGACCACTGCTTCGGCGCCTTGGGTGCGGGCCGTGTGCAGTTCAACGTCGACAACCTCAACGAGCGCTCGCAGCGCGCGGTGGGGGCCATCGGCGCCACCCGGGAGGGTGAACTGCGAAACCATGCCCGCCGCCGCGACGGCTCCTTTCGCAACACGATCGTCTTCTCGGTGATCGAGCAGGAGTGGCCGCACCTGCGAGCCCGGTTGGTGGAGCGGATCAACCGCCGGGTGTTAGCGCGCTGAGGCGAGTGGGCGGATCGGCGGGGATCAGATACCGCTGTAGGTAAGCGGGTCTTCCCGCACCCGGGTGCCGTCGTTGAGGCCGCCCAGGCTCTCCATGTGCTCATCGGCCAGCTCGAAGCCGAACACGTCGAGGTTGGCCGCGATCCGCTCGGGTTGGGCCGACCGGGGGATCACCACGTTGCCCAGTTGCAGGCTCCACCGGATCAGCACCTGTGCCGGGGTCTTGCCGTACTCCCCGGCGATCGCCGTCACGGTCGGGTGGTCAAGCAACCGGCCCACCGCCAGCGGGCTGTAAGCCTGGGTGATGATGCCGCGCTCGGCATTGGCGGCGCGCAGTTCAGCCTGGTTGAGCAGCGGGTGTAGCTCGATCTGGTTGACCGATGGCGTCTCGAACGCCAGGTCGATCACGTCGTCGAGGTGGTTCGCGGTGAAGTTGCACACCCCGATGGACCGAGCCAGTCCCAGCTCCCGGGTCTGGATGAGTCCGCCGAAGCTGTCGACGTACATGCCCAGCGACGGTGCCGGCCAGTGGACCAGGTACAGGTCCACGTAGTCCATTCCGAGCCGCTCCAGGCTGGCCTTGCAGGCTTCGATGGCGGCGGTCAGGCCCTGGTCGGCGTTGGCCAGCTTGGTGGTGACGAACACCTCCTCGCGCGGGATCCCCGACGCGGCGATAGCCCGGCCCACCGCGGCCTCATTGCCGTACACCTTGGCGGTGTCGATCAAACGACAGCCCAGCTCGAGCGCCGTCGAGACCGCGCGCTCGGTCTCGGCTTCGGACAACTCGGCCACCCCGATGCCCAGCGTCGGCATCGTGCGGTCGTCGTTGAGGGTGACCGAGGGGATCGCAGTGCCCGACGTCATTTCACCTACCTGTGTAATCGAATGTTCGCGGATCGGGTCCCAATCGGGCGCCGTCGTCGAGCGAGGATATCTCGGCCATCTCCGACGTGCCGAGTTCGAAGTCGAAGACGTCGAAGTTGCCGACGATGCGCTCCGGGTGCACCGATTTCGGAATCACAATATTACCCAGTTGGATATGCCACCGAATCAGTACCTGCGCCGGTGTCTTTCCGCACCGGTGCGCCACCTCGGTAATCACCGGATGAGCCAGCAGCGAACCCCGCCCCAGCGGCGCCCAGGCTTCGGTGGCAATCCCGAGGCGGGCATGCGTCTCGCGCAGTTCGGGCTGGCTGAAGCGCGGGTGCAACTCGACCTGGTTGACGACGGGCACGATCCCCGTCCCGTCGATGAGCATCTTGAGGTGTTCGGGAGCGAAGTTGCTCACCCCGATCGACCGGATCCGGCCCTGATCCCGCAGATGGGCCAGTGCCCGGAAGGTCTCGACGAATTTGCCCGCGGCCGGCAGCGGCCAGTGGATCAGGTACAGGTCCAGAAAATCGAGGCGAAGTCGCTCCATGCTCTTGTCGAATGCTGCCAGCGTGGAGTCGTAGCCCTGGTCGGAGTTCCACACCTTGGTGACCACATACACCTCGTCACGCGGCAGGCCGGACGCCGCGACGGCCCGGCCGACCTCCCGCTCGTTGCCGTACAGGGCTGCGGTGTCGATATGGCGGTATCCGGCCTCCAGTGCGGTACGCACCGCCTGCTCGGTCTCAGCGGGCGAAATCTTGTAAACCCCGAAACCGACGCTGGGGATGGAATTACCGTCGTTGAGCGTGACTGAACGTGAGTTATCTTCAGCAGCCATGACACGAAGTCTGCCAGGCGGCTCCGGTTCCGGCCGGGGCGCGCGATGGACCGAACAGCTGCAGAGCACCCTGATGACGGTCGGTATGAAGGTGACGCCGATGCTGCCGATCGGGGTTCAGCGGATCATGACCGGCGGGCGCGCGGTGACCATCGACGGCAAGACCCTGGACCCCACCCTGCGGCTGACGCTGGCCGCGCAGCGCGCGATGGGCGTCAACGGCTTAGTCGTCGGCGAAGACGCGGTCGCCTCCCGCGCCAAGTTGCGCGAGACGTCCGCCGGGCTGGGCGGCGGCGAGATCCACGTCGATGTACGCGACATCGTATTGCCCGGCCCGGCCGGGGACATCGCCGCTCGGCACTACCGCCCGGTCGGTGGTGGCGCCAAGCCGTTGCTGGTCTTCTACCACGGTGGCGGGTTCGTGATCGGGGACCTGGACAGCCACGACGCGATCTGCCGACTGACCTGCCGAGACGGCGACATCGCGGTGCTGTCGGTCGACTACCGGCTGGCGCCCGAGCACCCCGCGCCGGCCGCGTTCGACGATGCCCTGGCCGCATTCCGCTGGGCCCATGACCACGCCGCGGAGCTCGGTGGGATTGCCGGGCGGGTCGCGGTCGGTGGCGACAGCGCCGGTGGCAACCTGGCCGCCGCGGTCGCGCTGCGGGCACGCGATGAAGGGGGACCGGCACCCGTTCTGCAGTGGCTGATCTACCCGGTCACCGACTGCACCGCCCAGACCCGTTCGCGCACCCTCTACGGCGACGGTTTTTTGCTGACCAAGCACGACATCGACTGGTTCACCGACCAATACGTCGGCCGCTCACAGCTGGACCCGACCGACCCGCTGGTATCGCCGCTGCTGGCCGGCGACCTGTCCGGCTTGCCGCCGGCACTGGTGGCCGTCGCCGGATTCGACCCGCTGCACGACGAGGGCGAAGCGTTCGCGGCGGCACTGCGCAAGGCCGGGGTTGTGGTGGACCTGCGGCAGATGCCGTCGTTGACCCACGCTTTCATCAACCTGTTTCCGCTGGGGGGCGGCAGCGCGACCGCGACCAGTGAGTTGATCTCGGCGCTGCGCGCGCACCTCAGCCGCGGCTGAGGTCCGGCGCTCACGCCGGTACGCTGAACCGCAAACCGACCACCGAACACGAGGACCAACCGACTGTGGCCAGCAAACCCAAACGCCCCGGCGCCTCCGGCTTGAGGGCCGGCGACCAGAAGCGCAACCTCGCAATGCAGATCGGCCTCGTCGCCATCGTGGTGGTCTTCGCGGTGGGGCTCATCGGCTACATCGTGGTGTCCAACGGTCACAAGAAGGGCGCCGGCGCAGGCGAGGCGATCCGGGTCACTTCCAGCAAGCTGGTCACCAAGGAGGGGACCGACGAGCCCAAGGCCGTGCTGACGTTCTACGAAGACTTCCTCTGCCCGGCCTGCGGCAACCTTGAGCGGGCGTTCGGCCCGACGGTGTCTCGGCTGATCGACAGCGGGGCGATCGCCGCCGACTACCACATGGTGGCGATCCTGGACCGGCCGCAGAACGATGACTACTCCTCGCGCGCCGGAGCCGCGGCCTACTGCGTCGCCGACGAGAACAACGACGCCTTCCGCCGGTTCCACACCGCGCTCTACACCGAGCAGCTGCAGCCGTCGGAGATCGGCACGGAATTCCCGGACAACAAGCGCCTGATCGAGTTGGCCCGCCAAGCCGGCGCTGCCGGCGGGGTTCCGGCGTGCATCAACAGCGGCAAGTACCTGAAGATGGTCGGCGGTATGGCTGCGGCCGGGGGCATTCACGCCACCCCCACGTTGCGCATCAATGGTGAGGACTACCGCCCTTCGACCCCGGAAGCCCTGGTCTCCAAGATCCGCGAGATCGTCGGCGACGTGCCCGGTATGGCCGTGCCGGCTCAGGAGTCGTGACCATCACGGCTCCGGCGGTCGAAGCGCCCGCCCAGGCGGTGCCGGTAGCGGCATCGCGGGCCTGGGCGGTGCTGATCGGCGGGGTCATCGGACTGGCCGCCTCCGTCACGCTGACCGTCGAGAAGATCAAGCTGCTCACGGACACCGGCTACGTGCCGTCGTGCAACCTCAATCCGGTGCTGTCCTGTGGATCGGTGATGGTCACCCCGCAGGCGTCCGTGCTGGGGTTCCCCAACCCGTTGATGGGGATCGTCGCCTTCACCGTGGTGGTCGTCACCGGCGTATTGACGGTCGCGAAAGTGCCGTTGCCGCAGTGGTATTGGACTGGGTTGACGGTGGGCACGCTGGCCGGCGCCGGCTTCGTGCACTGGCTGATCTTCCAGAGTCTGTACCGGATTGGCGCGCTGTGCCCGTATTGCATGGTGGTGTGGGCGGTCACCCTGTGCCTGCTGGTGATATTCGCAGCCCTAGCATCCGAGCAGGGTGGTATACGCAAAAATTTGCAGCTTTTGCACCGATGGCGTTGGACCATCGCTGCGTTATGGTTTATCGCGTTATTCCTGTTGATATTTATTCGGTTTCAGGATTACTGGATAACGCTGCTGTAGGGGTGGATTGTGATCTCCAAAGTGCTGGTGGCCAACCGCGGAGAGATCGCTGTCCGCGCGTTCCGGGCCGCCGTCGAACTCGGGGTCGGCACAGTGGCGGTCTACCCGTATGAGGACCGCAACTCGCTGCACCGGCTCAAGGCCGACGAGTCCTACCAGATCGGCGAAGAGGGCCATCCGGTACGCGCGTACCTGTCAGTCGATGAGATCGTCGGCACCGCAGTACGATGCGGGGCCGACGCCGTCTACCCCGGCTACGGTTTCCTTTCGGAGAATCCTCAACTGGCGCAGGCCTGTGCGGATGCGGGCATCACCTTCGTCGGTCCCAGCGCGGCAGTGCTGGCGCTGGCCGGCAACAAGTCTCGCGCGGTGGCCGCTGCGCGGGAGGCGGGACTGCCCGTGCTGGCGTCGTCGGCGCCCTCGTCCTCAGTCTCCGAACTGCTCGCCGCAGCCCAAGGCATGACGTTCCCACTGTTCGTCAAGGCGGTCGCCGGTGGCGGTGGTCGCGGGATGCGTCGGGTCGCCGACATCGACGGGCTGGCCGATGCGGTCGAAGCGGCCAGTCGGGAAGCGGATTCGGCGTTCGGCGACCCGCACGTCTACCTCGAGCAGGCGGTACTGAACCCGCGCCACATCGAGGTGCAGATCCTGGCCGATAACGACGGCAACGTGATCCACCTCTACGAGCGTGACTGCAGCGTGCAGCGCCGGCATCAGAAGGTCGTGGAGTTGGCGCCGGCGCCGAATCTCGATCCGGATCTGCGCGAGAAGATCTGCGCGGATGCCGTCGCGTTCGCGCGTCACATCGGCTACACCTGCGCGGGCACCGTGGAGTTCCTGGTCGACGAGCGCGGCCATCACGTGTTCATCGAGATGAACCCGCGCATCCAGGTGGAGCACACCGTTACCGAGGAGATCACCGACGTCGACCTGGTGTCGTCACAGCTGCGGATCGCCGCCGGTGAGTCGCTGGCGGACCTGGGTCTCTCGCAGGAATCGATCACGCTGCACGGGGCGGCGCTGCAATGCCGGATCACCACCGAGGATCCGGCCAACGGATTCCGGCCCGACACCGGACGGATCAGCGCCTACCGCAGCCCGGGCGGGGCGGGCATCCGGCTGGATGGCGGCACCAACCTCGGTGCGGAGATCAGCGCGCACTTCGATTCGATGCTGGTCAAGCTGACCTGTCGCGGTAAGGATTTCCCCACCGCGGTGAAGCGCGCGCGCCGGGCGATCGCGGAATTCCGAATCCGTGGGGTCGCCACCAACATTCCGTTCCTGCAGGCCGTGCTCGATGACCCGGACTTCTCCGCCGGGCGCATCACCACCTCGTTCATCGACGAGCGCCCGCAGCTGCTGACCGCGCGTTCCTCGGCCGACCGTGGCACCAAGATCTTGAACTACCTGGCGGATGTCACCGTCAACAGCCCGCACGGTACTCGGCCGTCGGCGGTGTACCCGCGTGACAAGCTGCCCGAGCTGGATCTGTCGGTGCCCCCGCCGGCGGGCTCCAAGCAACGGCTGGTCGAGCTGCGGCCAGAGGGGTTCGCCCGCTGGCTGCGGGACTCACGGGCGGTCGGGGTCACCGACACCACGTTCCGGGACGCCCACCAGTCGCTGTTGGCCACCCGGGTGCGCACCAGTGGGTTGGTCAAGGTGGCGCCGTACGTGGCCCACACCATGCCCCAACTGCTGTCGGTCGAGTGCTGGGGTGGCGCGACTTACGATGTGGCGCTGCGGTTTCTGAAGGAAGACCCCTGGGAGCGGCTGGCCGCGCTGCGCGAGGCGCTGCCCAACATCTGTCTGCAGATGCTGCTGCGCGGACGCAACACGGTCGGGTATACCCCGTATCCGGAGCTGGTGACTTCGGCGTTCGTGGAAGAGGCCACGGCAACTGGTATTGATATCTTCCGGATCTTCGATGCGCTCAACAACGTCGACTCGATGCTTCCGGCCATTGACGCGGTGCGCGAAACCGGGAGTGCGGTAGCCGAAGTCGCCATGTGTTACACCGGGGATCTGAGCAGTCCGGGCGAAACGCTCTACACGCTGGACTACTACCTGCGGCTCGCCGAGCAGATCGTGAACGCCGGCGCCCACGTGCTGGCGATCAAGGACATGGCGGGCCTGTTGCGTCCCGCCGCGGCAACCACATTGGTGAGCGCGTTGCGCAGTCGCTTCGACCTGCCCATCCACATACACACCCACGACACCGCGGGCGGTCAGCTGGCCAGCTACGTCGCCGCCTGGCAGGCGGGGGCGGATGCCGTCGACGGCGCGGCGGCGCCGCTGGCGGGCACCACCAGCCAGCCGGCGCTGAGCTCGATCATCGCCGCGGCGGCCCAGACCGACTACGACACCGGGATCTCGCTGGACGCGGTGGGCGACCTGGAGCCGTACTGGGAGGCGCTGCGAAAGGTGTACGCGCCGTTCGAATCCGGGCTTGCCGCACCGACCGGGCGGGTTTACCGCCATGAGATTCCCGGTGGCCAGCTGTCCAACTTGCACCAGCAGGCCAAGGCGCTGGGGTTGGCGGACCGGTTCGAGGACGTCGAGAACAACTATGCCGCCGCGGATGCCGTGCTCGGTCGGCTGATCAAGGTGACCCCGAGTTCGAAGGTGGTCGGTGATCTCGCGCTGGCCCTGGTCGGTGCCGGCGTCAGCGCCGACGAGTTCGCCGCTGATCCGTCCCGAGTCGATATCCCGGACTCGGTGATCGGCTTCCTGCGCGGTGAGCTGGGCGACCCGGCCGGTGGCTGGCCGGAGCCGTTGCGGACCAAGGCGCTACAGGGTCGCGGCCCGGCACGGGAGATGCAGCAACTCTCGGCCGACGACGAGGCGGTGTTGGCCAAGTCTGGACCGCAACGCCAGGCCCGCCTCAACCGCCTGCTGTTCCCCGGTCCCACAAAGGAATTCGAGTCGCATCGGGAGCTCTACGGCGACATCTCACGGCTGTCGGCCAACCAGTTCTTCTACGGCCTGCGTCAGGGCGAGGAGCATCGGGTCAAGCTGGAGCGCGGGGTGGAGCTGCTGATCGGGCTCGAGGCCATCTCCGAGCCGGATGAACGCGGCATGCGGACCGTGATGTGCATCATCAACGGTCAACTGCGGCCGGTCGAGGTGCGTGATCGCAGTATCGCCAGCGAGGTGCCGGTTGCCGAGAAGGCCGACCGCACCAAGCCGGGCCATGTCGCGGCACCGTTTGCCGGCGTGGTCACCATCGGGGTGGCCGAAGGAGAGCAGGTCACCGCCGGACAGACCCTGGCCACCATCGAGGCGATGAAGATGGAGGCGGCCATCACCGCGCCGGCCGACGGCACCGTCGCGCGGGTGGCCGTTTCCGGGACCGCGCAGGTCGAAGGCGGAGACCTGTTGGTGGTGCTGAGCTGACTCGCATTGTCGGGGGCGCGGCCGGTGGGCGACGCCTCGCCGTGCCGCCGCGCGGCACCCGGCCAACCACAGATCGGGTGCGCGAGGCGCTGTTCAATATGCTCGACTCCCGGATGGACCTGACCGGGATGTCGGTGTTGGACCTCTACGCGGGGTCGGGGGCGCTCGGCTTGGAGGCGCTGTCTCGCGGTGCCGGATCGGCACTGTTCGTCGAATCGGACCGCCGTGCCGCCGAGGTGCTGGCCGCCAATATCGCCGCACTGGGGCTGGCCGGTGCTGTGCTGCGCCGCGGCACGGTGGCCGCGGTGCTGGCCGGGGGGACTGAGACTCCGGTGGATCTGGTGCTGGCCGATCCGCCCTACGAGGTCGATGCCGCCGCCATTGACGCGCTGCCGGGGTTGTTGACCGCCGGCGGTTGGGTGGGTCCGGGCACCGTTGTGGTGATCGAACGGCCGTCGTCGAGTCCCGCGGTGTGTTGGCCGGACGGCTGGGAGGCGTGGCCTGATCGCCGGTACGGCGACACCCGCCTGGAGCTGGCGGAGCTCGAGTAGCGGCGATCGCAAGCGCGGCGAAGCCGGGCGCAGCGGGTCGCCGCAATTAAGTCAGCCCTGCTGCTAGCGTCGAGCACTATGAGTGGTGCGGTATGCCCCGGTTCCTTCGACCCTGTGACGTTGGGACATGTCGACATCCTGGAGCGCGCGGCCGCCCAGTTCGACGAGGTGGTGGCCGCCGTACTGGTCAATCCGTCGAAAAAGGGCATGTTCAGCCTGGACGAGCGCCTCGAGATGATCGCCGAAGCCACCGCGCATCTGCCCAATGTGCGCGCGGAGTCGGGTCAGGGCTTGGTGGTCGATTTCGTCCGGCAGCGCGGGCTGACCGCGATCGTCAAGGGCCTGCGCACCGGCACCGACTTCGAGTACGAGCTGCAGATGGCTCAGATGAACAAGCACATCGCCGGTGTCGACACGTTTTTCGTGGCGACCACACCGCGGTATTCGTTCGTATCGTCGTCGCTGGCAAAGGAAGTGGCGTCGATGGGCGGTGATGTCTCCGACCTACTGCCCGAACCAGTGAACCGCAGGCTGGCTGCCAAGCTGGCCGCGCGCTGAGCAGGCGCCGCCTACTGGGGCTGCCACCCCAAGCGGTGGTCAGTCGAGGCGCGCATCGCGGTGAAACCTCTGGTGCAGCCCAATATCCGTAGTGCCGCTTCGGCAATGGTCCACGGATAATCCGGCGGACAGCAGCCGTCGTCGGAGCGGCGGTTGATCACCGTCTCCACCAACCGGAACGACAGATCGTCGGCATCCGCGGGACCATCGTGCTCGGCGATCACCGCGCGCGACAGCTCTTGATAGTGACTGCGCAACTCGGCACGGCGCCGGCGGAAGGCGGCGAAGCGCTCGAGGCGAAGTTCGGGAAGCAGATAAAGAGTGCCCAAATTCCAGGCACCGCCGCACAATTGCGCGGTATCGGCGACGACGAGCGCGTGCAACCGGGGAGCGCTGGGCCCGCCCTCGGCCAGCAGCTCGGAGGCCAGCTGCACGGAGGGATCGACGGTGTCGGCCAGCAGGGCATCGAGGATGTCGTCTTTGGCGGCGAAGTGGTGATACAGCGAGGCCTGCCGAATCCCGACGCTCTCGGCGATGCGCCGGGTCGAGGTGGCGGCGTAGCCGACGGTGGTGAACAGCTCCGCCGCGGCGTCGAGGATCTCGTCGCGCGCGCTGCGCCCCGGCCTGCTGGAAGCCACCAGCCGCGGACGTCCTCGTCGATCGGTCTGCACGCCCTACTGCCTATCACGCGCTGAGGCCCCGGCGCGCTAAAAACTATCAGTTGATAGAAAATGTGCTAGCTTCCTGGTCATGGAAAACCCACGCACCGATTCCACCGACGGCGCACGCCTGCACGCGCGCGCTCAGGCGCAGCACGCGTCGATGCGCATCCCGGCGGCTCCGGACGGCGTCGACACGGCGACGCTGATCTGGTCCGAGTCGATCCCGGCGAACGGTTACGCCACCAAGGTGCTGGCCCGCGGCAGCCGGCTCCGACTGATCGATATCGAGGGCGGCGCGTGCGCGCATCTGTTGCTGTACCGCGCCGACGCGCCTTGGGAACGGCTCAACGTCGCCGACACGATGAAGGTCCCGTGGCAGGCCTACCTTGGTGCCGGCCATCCGCTGCTGTCCGATCAGGGCCGGGTGCTGGCCACCGTCGTCGCCGACTCCTCGGGACACCACGACATGCTCTGCGGCCCGGACGCCATCGGCCGACAACTGCTGCTGTTGGGCGCGATCAAGCACGGCATGGGCATTCGAGATGTGGCGCCGTCGGTGTCATTGTTCCGCGGGGTTCGCGTCGATCCGGTCAGCGGGGCACTGGCATTCACCGGGTCCGCGGGGCCCGGCGCGGCGACGGACCTGCTGATCCACCTTCCGGTGGTGCTGGTGGTTGCCAATGCCGCGCACCCGCTGGATCCCCACCCGCCTGCAACGCCATTGGACGTAGTTGCCTGGCGGGCCGGCGAGCAGTTGGCTGACCTAGCCGACCAGGACCCGGAATACCTACGAGCGGTGCAGAACACCGAGGCGGCCTGGGCCGCCGGAACGGGGGAGTGCTCATGACCAGCCCCTCTCAGGCCCCGCGCATCGTCTCCGACGAGGTGGTGGCGGCCCGGGCGCCCTGGTCGGCAGTGGTGCGCGCTGGAGATCTGCTGCAGATCATCGATCTGCACGGAAACCAGGCGGTGGACTGCCTGCTCTACGACGCCGGTGACCACACCCGCCGGTACAGCGCCCAGGCCACCGTTGCCGCTGCGCGCAATATCTTCTTGAGCACCGGCTCGGTGTTGCGCAGCGCCGACGGCACCGCCCTGATGACCGTCGTCGCCGACGAGGTCGGCAACCACGACACCATCGCCGGAGCCTGCTCGCAGGAATCCAACACCCTGCGCTACGGGCACCACACCGCCCACCAGCACGCCTGCGTGGAGAACTTCCTCGCCGAGGGGGCCCGGTGGGGCCTGGGTAAACGCGACATCGTCTCCAACATCAACTGGTTCATGAACGTCCCCGTCGAAGCCGACGGCACGCTGGGCATCGTCGACGGCCTCTCGGCCCCGGGCAAGAGCCTGACCCTTCGCGCGGAGATCGACACCCTGGTACTGGTGTCGAACTGCCCGCAGATCAACAACCCGTGCAACGGTTTTGACCCGACACCGGTGCGGATGGTGATCAGCCGAACATGATCGGCATCGAGGTGGTCTCGCCGGGCATGTTCACCACGGTGCAGGACTGGCCCGGGCGCGTCGGCTACTGGCATGTCGGGGTGCCGCCGTCCGGGCCGATGGACGACCTGTCGTTTCGAATCGGCAATCAGGTACTGGGCAATCGCGAGGGTGCGGCCGGCTTGGAATGCACCAAGGCGGGTCCTGCCCTGCGCTTTTCGGACCCAGCCTGGGTGTGCGTCACCGGCGCTGCGGTGCCCGTCAGGCTGGACGGTGCCCCGGTTGCGCAATGGCAGTCGGTTCGGATACCCGCCGGTGGACTGCTCGAGATCGGCGTCATTGCAGGTCCGGGAATGCGCTGCTACGTCCTGATCGAGGGAGGCATCGCCGCGCCGGAATTCCTGGGCAGTGCAGCAACCTTCACCCAAGGTGTGTTCGGCGGACACCACGGCCGGGCGCTGCGCGAATCGGATCGCCTTAGCGCCGTCGGCCGCGACGGCGCCCCGCCGACCCTCGCCCGCGCCCCCAGTCAGATCCAGCCCAGCATCGGGCGGCATTGGGAGCTCGCGGTGACCGAAGGTCCGCATGCGGCGCCGGAGTTCATGACCCGCGCCGACATGACCACCCTGACCACCACCGACTACACCGTGCACTTCAACTCCGACCGCACCGGCGTGCGGCTCGTCGGGCCGAAACCACGGTGGGCTCGCCCCGACGGCGGCGATGCCGGCCTGCATCCGTCCAACATTCACGACACCGCCTACAGCATCGGTGCGTTGGACTTCACCGGCGACACCCCGATCCTGCTCGGTCCCGACGGGCCCAGCCTGGGCGGATTCGTCTGCCCAGTGACGGTGGTACGCGGCGACCGGTGGAAACTGGGCCAGCTGTCGCCCGGCGACACCGTGCGGTTGGTGCCGATCCGTGCCGACCACGCCCTACCGACGGCAGCGCTGGGTGTGCAACGGCGCGCGGCGCTGCCTGTCGTAGTCTCCCGCTCCGGCGACGGCGATGACGGAGTGCTGCAGCGCTACACCGGCCGCGACGGGACGGCCGTTACCCTGCGGCGCGCCGGTGACAGCGGCGTTCTGCTCGAATACGGGCCGATGACACTGGATTTGGCGCTGCGGGCGCGGGTACAGGTGCTCTACGACCAGATCCGTGAACGGGGGCTGCCCGGATTGGCCGAGCTGACGCCGGGTGTGCGATCGCTGCAGATCCAGTTCGACCCCGAGCAGTTCTCGTGCGCCGAGGTGATCGACGAAGTGGCCGCCATCGACGATGCGCTGCCGCCCTGCGATGAACTGGTGGTGCCGAGCCGCTCGGTGCGGCTGCCGCTCAGTTGGGACGACCCCGGCACCCACGAGGCCATCCGCCGCTACATGTACGGCGTGCGGCCCGACGCGCCGTGGTGCCCGTCCAATATCGAGTTCATCCGGCGGATCAACGGACTCGACGACATCGCGCAGGTGTACGACATCGTGTTCTGCGCGCAGTACCTGGTGCTCGGCCTGGGCGATATCTACCTTGGCGCGCCGGTGGCCACCCCGCTGGATCCCAGACACCGGCTGGTGACCACCAAATACAACCCAGCCCGCACCTGGACCCCGGAGAACGCCGTCGGGATCGGCGGCGCCTACCTGTGCATCTATGGCATCGAGGGGCCTGGCGGCTACCAGTTCGTCGGGCGCACCACCCAGGTGTGGAACCACCGGCACGCCACCGCCGGACTGTTCGATCCCGAAACCCCTTGGCTGCTGCGCTACTTCGACCGCATCTGCTTCTATCCGGTGCAGGCCGAGGAGCTCCTGGAGTTGCGTGCCGACATGGCGGCCGGGTGCGGCCGAGTCGACATCACCGACGGCGAGTTCTCACTGCCGGCCTACCGCCGATTCCTGGCCGACAACGCTGAGAGCATCGCAGGATTCCGCGACCAACAGGTAGCCGCGTTCACCGCGGAGCGCAATGCGTGGCACGAGGCCGGCGAAATCGCCCGCGGTTAGGCCAGTTTGAGCGAATCGTCGCGGCACAACACGAAGAAGTAAGGCCGGGACGAGCCCCGCAGGTCCATCGCGCCGATCACCGCATCTTCAGAGAGCCGGCGGAAGACATCGTTGACCGGCGCCTGGTCATAGACCATCGTGGCGCTGTCGACTCCGCGGTATCTGGTGATGCGCAGCCGCGCCCGGGGCGAACGGGTCCGCAGCAGTGGTTGCAACGCGTTGATCTGCCCAAGGAATGACCGGTTTTTCAGCGCCGGCAGCTTCGTGGCCAGTCCCAGAACGCTGAACGCCAGCACCGGGTTGAACGCCCACAGTGCGTCCCCGTCACGGGTGGGGAACAACAGCGGATGGACCGTCTCGGCATCGACGAACTGCTTGCCCCACCAGCCGGTGGCCGCCAACAACCCGTCGAGCGGGTGGCCGGTCGGCAGCTCGGAACCATGCCAGGTGCCGACCATGAAATCGGGGTCGACCGCCTCGGCGGCGTCGAAGATCTCACAGGCCTCGGCGGTGGTCGTCGGCACGTTCGAAAACAAGTCCTGGACAGCCATGAGCAACACCGTACTTGACAGGTGTCAACCGCGGAGCCGCTTAGAGCACCACCGTCTCGTTGCCCACCCGGATCACCCGGTCCTGACAGTGCCATTGCACCGCCCGCGACAGCACCGCCCGCTCCACGTCGGCGCCCAACCGCACCAGATCGGTGACGCTGTGGGTGTGGTCCACCCGCACGACGTCCTGTTCGATGATCGGACCCTCGTCGAGCACCTCGGTGACGTAGTGCGCGGTGGCGCCGATCAGTTTCACGCCGCGTTCCCGCGCTCGCTGATAAGGCGCTGCGCCGATGAACGCCGGCAGGAAGGAATGGTGGATGTTGATCAGCGGACAGCCCACCGCCTCGATGAAGTCGCCGGTGATGATCTGCATGTAGCGGGCCAATACCACCAGATCCACGTTGCCGCAGAGCAACTGCAGCTGCCGCTGCTCAGCCTCGGTACGATTGTCGCGGGTGGCGGGGATGTGGAAGAACGGCACCCCGAACGGGCGTACCTGCTCGGCGAGGTCCGGGTGGTTGGAGATCACCATCGCCACGTTCATCTCCAGCTCGCCGCGGCGGTTGCGCCACAACAGGTCCAGCAGGCAATGGTCGGTCTTGGATGCCAGGATCGCCACCCGCTTGGGCTTGGCGGCCTCGGTGAACCGATAGTCCATCGAGAACTGCTGGGCCACCGTGGCGCCGAAGCGTTCCTGGAGCCCGTCGAGGGCCGCCGGCAAACCGGGTAGGTGAAAGATCGCCCGCTGCACAAAGGTCCCGTCTTCGGGTGCGGTCGAGTGCTGATCCAGCGAGATGATGTTTGCGCCGGCCTCGGCCAGAAAGGCGCTCACCGCGGCGATGATCCCGTGGCTGTCTCGGCAGCTCAGCAGCAGTCGACCGATATCGGTGGTCGCCGGCGCGCCGGACTGTTGCGGATAGCCCTGTTGAGCCTGCCCTGGTGTCGCGGTGCCCCCGTGGCCCCCAGAACCGTTCGTCATGGCCGCCCTTCGCCGATCGCCGACATTCAACGGGTCAGGCTACCGGGGGAGGGAGCCAGAATCCGACACACCGGGCGACTAACACAGTCACACGCGTAACACAGGGCACACTAGTAACAACAACTATGCCTGGAGGGTGCTGCCGTGTACCGAGTGTTCGAAGCCCTTGACGAACTGGGCTCCATTGTCGAAGAGGCCCGTGGCGTGCCGATGACGGCAGGCTGCGTGGTACCCCGCGGTGACGTCCTGGAACTGATCGACGACATCCGTGACGCCATTCCCGGTGAGCTGGACGACGCCCAAGACGTCCTTGACGCCCGCGACTCGGTCCTCAACGAGGCCAAGGAGCACGCGGAATCGATGGTCAGCTCGGCCACCGCCGAAGCAGACTCGCTGGTCGCCCATGCGCGCGCCGAGGCCGATCGGTTGCTGGCCGACGCCAAGGGGCAGGCTGACCGGATGGTGGCCGAGGCCCGCGGACACAGCGAGCGGATGCTCGGCGAAGCCCGCGAGGAAGCAGCCCGCCTCAGCGCAACCGCCAAGCGCGAATTCGAGACCGCCACCAGCCGCGCCCAGGCGGAATGCGACCGGCTGGTCGAGAACGGCAACGCCGCTTACGAGAAGGCCGTGCAGGAGGGCATCAAGGAACAGCAGCGGCTGGTTTCGCAGAACGAGGTGGTGACCTCGGCGCGTGCCGAATCCACCCGGCTGATCGACTCGGCTCACGCCGAGGCCGACCGGATGCGCGGCGAATGCGACATCTACGTCGACGCCAAGCTGGCCGAATTCGAGGACTTCCTCAACGGCACGCTGCGTTCGATCAACCGCGGTCGACACCAACTGCGTACCGCTGCGGGCACTCACGACTACGCGACTCGCTGACCCGAGAACGCCGAGTAACGCGCTGCGTAGAATCGCGGCATGGCGAGACACCCCGGCGCAGGTATGAAGGCAGCGCGACGACAGCTGCCTGCGCCTTTCGTGGTCAATGTCGCCCGGTTGGGGCGGCGCCCCGGTGCGTTGATGCCGCTGCGTGAGCAGCGGATCAGCCCCACCCGCATCGGACTGGAGTTGGTGGCGATTCCGGCGGATGGCGCAGTCGATCTGGATCTGCGGGTGGAGTCGGTCTCCGAAGGCGTTCTGGTCAGTGGCGTGGTCTCGGCGCGCACCGCGGGCGAATGCGCGCGGTGCCTGCAACCGCTGACCGGCGACATCGAGGTGGAGTTGACGGAGCTGTTCGCCTACCCCGACAGCACCACCGATGCCACCACCGAAGACGACGAGATGGGCCGGGTCGTCGACGACGCGGTGGACCTCGAACAGGCCATCGTCGACGCGGTCGGCCTGGCTCTGCCGTTGTCCCCGTTGTGTGACCCGGACTGCCCCGGACTGTGCCCGGACTGCGGGGTGGTGCTGTCCACCGCCGAGCCCGGCCATCACCACGACAAGATCGATCCGCGCTGGGCGAAATTGGCGGGAATGCTGGAACCGCAGGACGACGCCGGGCCGAGCGACGACGGTGAGCGGTGAGCCGTCCCCGGCAAGCCGTGCTGGATGCCCTCGGCGTGGATCTCACCGACGACCTGCTCACGCTGGCTGTCACGCATCGCAGTTACGCCTATGAGCACGGCGGCCTGCCCACCAATGAGCGCCTGGAGTTTCTGGGCGATGCCGTGCTGGGACTGACCATTACCGACGAGCTGTTCCACCGCCACCCGGACAGGCCCGAGGGAGATCTGGCCAAGCTGCGCTCCAGCGTGGTCAACACCTCTGCCTTGGCCGACGTGGCGCGGGGCCTGACAGAGGATGGCCTGGGGGCTCATCTGTTGCTTGGCCGCGGCGAGGAAAACACCGGCGGCGCCGACAAATCCAGCATCTTGGCCGACGGGATGGAGTCCCTGCTGGGGGCGGTCTACCTCCAGCACGGGATCGACACCGCCCGGGAGGTGATCCTGCGCTTGTTCGGTCCGCTGCTCGACACCGCGGCAACGCTGGGAGCCGGCCTGGACTGGAAGACCAGCCTGCAGGAACTGACGGCCGCCCGCGGGCTGGGTGTGCCGTCCTATCAGGTCACCTCCACCGGACCCGACCACGACCGCGAGTTCACCGCGACCGCCGTCATATCGGGCACCGCGTACGGCACCGGCGTCGGCCGGACCAAGAAAGAAGCCGAGCAGAAGGCCGCGGCCGCAGCCTGGCAGGCGCTGGACTCCCCAGACGCCCCGGCCGCGGTGAACGACGCACCGAAGGCCTGAGAATGCCCGAACTTCCCGAGGTCGAGGTGGTTCGGCGTGGCCTGAACGAGCACCTGGTCGGGCGCACGATCACCGGGGTGCGGGTGCACCATCCGCGGGCGGTGCGCCGCCACGACGCGGGCCCCGCCGATCTGACCGCGCGGCTGCTGGGTGCCCGAATCACCGGCACCGACCGGCGGGGCAAATACCTGTGGCTGCTGCTGAGCGGGGCCGCGGCCGACGAGGCCCTGGTGGTGCACCTGGGGATGAGCGGTCAGATGCTGCTGGGGGAGCTGCCCGACACCAGGCACTTGCGGATCGCCGCCGTACTCGATGACGGGACGAAGATCAGCTTCGTCGACCAGCGCACCTTCGGCGGGTGGCAGCTCACCGATCTGGTCGCTGTGGACGGCAGTGTGCTGCCGGTACCGGTCGCCCACCTCGCCCGCGACCCGCTAGACCCGCGCTTTGATGCCGAATCGGTAGTCGAAGTGCTGCGACGCAAGCACTCCGAGATCAAACGTCAACTTCTCGACCAGACGGTGGTGTCGGGTATCGGCAACATCTACGCCGACGAAGCACTGTGGCGGGCCGGGATTCGCGGCACCCGAACGGCCGACCGGCTGACGCGGCCGCGGCTGCGGGCACTGCTGGCTGCCGCGGCAGAGGTGATGAACGACGCGCTGGCCGCCGGGGGAACCTCGTTCGACTCGCTCTACGTCAACGTCAACGGTGAATCCGGCTACTTCAGCCGGTCACTGGATGCCTACGGCCGTGAAGACGAGCCGTGCCGGCGTTGCGGGACGCCGATCCGCCGGGCGAAGTTCATGAACCGATCCTCGTACTTCTGCCCGAATTGCCAACGCTGACGCGGGGAATGGGATCGAGGTCACTCAAAGATATTGCGGTGCACCCTGCCTGGCGGCAGATTCGGGTCGACGAACCACTCCCGGCCGAACATCAGGCCGGCTACTTGTGGAGGAAGCCGCATCAGCACCGCGAACAGACGTGCCGCGGCCGCGCTGGCGCCGATCTGAGAGCGATGCGCGGCGAAGGCATCTCGCTTCTGCTGGGCAAACCGAAACACGTTGATCCGGTGCGTGATACTCGATGCCGGTGCATAGGCGGTGCGTACCACCTCACGCCCGTAAGGGGCCGGCAGGTGCAGTAAACGCGCGCCATGCTCGACTCGGGTCAGCATCTCCCGGGGCATCGTCGCCTCGAGTACACGCGGCGTGGCGGCGATCTGTGCGGCCCGCTTACCGACATGATGAACCCGCACGTGATCACGGTGGCCGTAGCCGCCGTTGGGCTGATAACTCAGGAGCAGATCCGCGTCTTCGTCACGCAGGATGGTCGCCAGTCGCTGCGCCGCCTCCTCGACGTCAGCGCGGGCGAACCTGACCCGCCCTGGCGGATCCGGATAGAACTCCGCCCCGAAGCCGCTGTCGGCGTAGCCCAGACATTCGACCCGGTGGGCGCGGAGGGCCGTTGCGCTGGCGCGTAATTCGGCCAGCCGATCGCCGTCGCCGTCATTGACGCGCCCATCGGTTGCCACCACCACGACGACACGATGCCCCTCGGCGGCCGCCCGCGCCAGAGTTCCCCCGGTCAGAATCGCCTCGTCATCGGGATGTGCGTGGAACGCGACCACCGTCGCCATAAGAGCCCAGTATGCCCGCGGTGGCCGGCAATGTCAGCGTCGCAGCTGCGCGGCGCGCCGTCGAACATCCTCGCCGGCCTTGGTCAGTGATCCGCTATCGAACGGCGGCTGTGGGTCGTACTCGATCAGCAGCTGTATGGCGCAGGCTGTGTCGGTGTCCGTCAGCAGCTCGACCAGCCGCAGCGCCATGTCGATGCCGCTGGAGACCCCCGCCGAAGTGACTATCCGCTGCGACAGGTGCTCGACCACGCGTTGCTCCACGTAGCGGGCGCCCAAGTGTTCTAGCAGCTCGACGGCGCTCCAATGGGTGGTCGCGGTCAACCCGTCCAAGAGCCCCGCAGCGGCCAACAGCAGGGAGCCGGTACACACCGAGGCGGTGAACCTGGTGTGGGTGTGGGCCTTGCGCACCCAGTCGAGCAACTCCGCGTCGTCGAGCAATGTTCGTGTCCCGACGCCACCGGGGACGACCAGGACATCCGGTGCGGTCAGCTCGTCGAAGCGGACATCGCAGAGGACCCCGAGCATCCCGTTGTCGGCGCGCACCTCACCACGGCGGTGCCCGACGAAAATCACTTCGACGTCCGGGATCCGCTGCAGCACCTCGTATGGCCCGATGGCGTCCAATGCGGTGAACCGCGGGAAGAGCGGGATCGCTACCTGCACGGATGTCCCCTCGGCTGTCCGGCGAATGGTGTTGCGGGGCAAGCCCGACAATAGTCCTCCGACACCGAACGCGCAGATTCCGTCACCTCAGCCGCGCATGGGATCGAGCAGAATCAGCAGCCGAACGAGTTCGGCCTGGCGATGGATGCCGGTCTTGTCGAAAATGTGCCGGAGGTGAGTCTTCACGGTGGTCAGCGACACCGACAGTTCCTCGGCGATCGGAGTCAGCCCCTCGCCCCGCATCACCAAGAGCGCGACCTGTGCCTCGGCGTTCGTCAGCCCGTACAGGCGTCGCAGCAATATCGCCGGGGGTTCCGGCTGTCGTTCGGGGTCGACGATGATCACCATGGCCCGTCCATGATGCTGCGCCGCAAAGGAGTTCGCTTCGACCGGCAGAACGTGAATGATGTAAGGACGTCGCCCCGAGGGTCGTGCGCACAGGAACGATCCGCCCCAGATGTCCTGACTGTCGGACTTGGACAACCGGGCGATGCTGTGACCCAACTCGGTGTCGGCATGTGACGATTCCGCTGTGATGCAGCCTCGTTCGATCCGCAAGCCGTCGTCGGCGGCCAGAATGCGTTCCGCGGCTCGGTTGGCGTAGACGTACCGCCGTCCTTCGACGATGACGATTCCGTGATTGACGGCTTCGCTTGCCTCCGCGAGATCAGCATTGCGGCGATCGAGATCTTC
This sequence comes from Mycolicibacter virginiensis, assembly GCF_022374935.2. Taxonomy (NCBI): domain Bacteria; kingdom Bacillati; phylum Actinomycetota; class Actinomycetes; order Mycobacteriales; family Mycobacteriaceae; genus Mycobacterium; species Mycobacterium virginiense. The sequence goes on along the minus strand of NZ_CP092430.2, from coordinate 3,135,188 downwards.
GAGGCGATCCTGGATGCGCAACGCCTGTTGCAAATGCGGAATGAGACGGTGCATCAACGCGAGATGTTCGGGACTGTCGAACCGCTCCGGTTGCCGCGCATTCGCGATGGCCAGGCTCGTCATCGTCGTTCCGGAGGTGAGTCGAACGAATAGTCCGTCGTGCAGTCCATTTGGGCGAGCCCAGTCGATCTGGAATTCACAATTCTGGTAAGGCCACATGAGTTCAGCGCCGGTCCGGACCACACCTTCGGGCCCGGTCTCGACCGCGTAGAGAACGTGATCCAGCCGTTCGTAATGTGCCGCGTAGGCCTGAGCCGCTGACATCGGCATCTGCGCGTGCTTGAGCGTGCGCGAGACGCTGTCGGAGACCACCAGCGATGCGGCATGGGCCGTGAAGGCGTCGGCGATGGCGGCCATGGCGGCATCCCATTCTTCGGGCACCAGAGCCGCGGAGTAAATACGAGCGATCAGTTGTGAGAATTCATCGATGGCGCTCATCGCCGGCTCTGAATCCATTTGTAGGCCTGGACATTCGGCTTGCCCCCCGTTGCAAGAAGATGTGAAGACGCCTGTCTTCATCTCGCAAAAGTTTACGCGGATCTCGTCCATTGGGATGAGGCAATTTTGATGCGACGGTGCTTGCCTTATGGGGGCCCTGCCGGTCGTAACCCCGAACCGCCGCAGTCGTGAGGAAGCGACGGTCATGTCGCAATCATGTTCCGGCTCGGAAGCGTGAAAGCGGGCCGGGCGCAAGAGGATACCGACCGAAAGGACCCGACAGATGTCTGAGCAGAACATCACGCTGGTGCGAAACGGCTACCAATCGTTCGCCTCCGGTGACACCGAATCTCTGATGGCGCTCTTCGATGAGGACATCGAATGGGTGCAGCCCGGTGACAGTGCGATCAGTGGAACCTATCGCGGAAAAGCGGAGCTCATGGAATTCCTGATGCAGTTGGGGCAGAAGTCACCGACGATCACGCCGAAGCGCTTCCTGGCCGACGGTGAGACCGTCGTCGTACTCAGCGAAGCGGCGATCGGAGGCGAACGCGGGCACAGTGCCGAGGTGTACACCCTGCGTAACGGCAAGACAGTGCGGGTGCAGGTGTACGGCGACACGGCCATGATGGAGCGTCAGTACGGCAGGAAGCCTGCGGCAGCGGTCGCCGACTGACCCAGCGGGTCACCGCCATCGGCCTCGCGGGGATCGCAAGCGCGGCGGAGCCGGGCGCAGCGGGTCACCGCCATCGGCCTCGCGGGGATCGCAAGCGCGGCGGAGCCGGGCGCAGCGGGTCACCGCCATCGGCCCAGCTGCCGCTGCTCCGCATGCCCCGCGCATGTTCGATGTCGTCACGGCAACGGCTGCCAAGATGTCCCCATGACGGAATTATGGGTGGAACGCACCGGGACCCGCCGCTACACGGGACGCAGTTCGCGGGGCGCACAGGTGCTGGTCGGCAGCGAAGACGTCGCCGGCGTCTTCACACCCGGGGAGCTGCTGAAGATCGCGTTGGCCGCGTGCAGCGGAATGTCCAGTGACGCCCCGCTGGCCCGCCGGCTCGGCGACGACTACCAGGCCATCATTGAGGTCTCCGGGCCCGCCGATCGAGAACAGGAGCGCTATCCGCTGCTGGAAGAGGTCCTGAAGCTGGACCTGTCGGGCCTGGATGACGGGGACCGGGATCGCCTTCTGACCGTCGTACACCGGGCGATCGATCAGGTCTGCACGGTGGGACGCACACTGAAATCCGGTACCGAAGTGCGCTTCGAGGTCGACTCCGGTGACCGGGTCTGACGTCCGCCTGTCCGCTTGGGTGCACGGTCACGTCCAGGGGGTGGGATTTCGGTGGTGGACGCGTTCGCGGGCACTGGAGCTGGGCCTGACGGGCTACGCCGCCAACCGGCCAGGCGGCCGCGTACACGTCGTCGCCCAGGGCCCCCGGGCGAACTGCCAACGCCTGCTGGAACTGCTGCAGGGCGGCACCACGCCGGGCCGGGTCGACACCGTCGTCGCCGACTGGACGGACGTCGGAGACCCGATCGACGGATTCATCGAACGCTAGCCCGGTAGTCTCACCTCCCGTGCATCTCAAGAGTTTGACGCTGAAGGGCTTCAAGTCCTTCGCCGCGCCGACGACTCTGCGCTTCGAACCGGGTATCACCGCGGTGGTCGGGCCGAATGGTTCGGGCAAATCCAACGTGGTCGATGCACTGGCCTGGGTGATGGGGGAGCACAGCGCCAAGACCCTGCGCGGCGGCAAGATGGAAGACGTCATCTTCGCCGGCACCTCCTCGCGGGCCCCGCTCGGTCGCGCCGAGGTCACCGTCACCATCGACAACTCCGACAACGCCCTGCCGATCGAGTACGCCGAGGTCTCGATCACCCGGCGGATGTTCCGCGACGGAGCCAGCGAGTACGAGATCAACGGCGCGAGCTGCCGGTTGATGGACGTCCAGGAGCTGCTCAGCGACTCCGGCATCGGTCGTGAGATGCACGTCATCGTCGGCCAGGGCAGGCTGGCGCAGATCCTGGAGTCACGGCCCGAGGACCGCCGGGCCTTCATCGAAGAGGCCGCCGGGGTGCTCAAGCACCGCAAGCGCAAGGAGAAGGCGGTCCGCAAACTGGACGCGATGGCGGCCAACCTGGCCCGCCTGACCGACCTGACCACCGAACTGCGCCGCCAGCTCAAACCGCTGGGCCGTCAGGCCGAAGTCGCCCGGAGAGCGGCCACCATCCAAGCCGACCTGCGCGACGCCAAACTGCGGCTGACGGCCGACGACCTGGTGTCGCGGCAGGCCGAGTTCGCCGGAACCACCGACGCCGAGGCGACGCTGCGCCGCGAACACGACCAGATCACCGAGCGCCTCTCGGTGGCTGCCGACGAACTGACCGCCCACGAGTCCGCGGTCGCCAGCTTGACCCAGCGTGCCGAGGGCGCTCAGCAGACCTGGTTCTCGCTGTCCGCGCTGGCCGAGCGGGTCAGCGCCACGGTGCGCATCGCCAGCGAACGCGCACAGCATCTCGACGACGAGCCGATCACCACCGCCGGCGTCGACCCGGACGCGCTGGAGGCCGAAGCCGAGCAGGTGGCCGCGGCCGAGCAGCAACTTTTGGCCGAACTGGCCGAGGCCGGTATCCGGCTGGAGGCGGCCCGCGCCGAGCTGGCCGAACGGGAGCGCCGCAGTACCGAGGCGGAGAAGGCGCATCTGGCTGCGGTCCGTGCCGAAGCTGACCGGCGTGAGGGCCTGGCCCGGCTGACCGGTCAGGTGGAGACGATTCGGGCGCGGGTCGAGTCGATCGACACGCACGTCGGGCAGCTGTCGACGCGCATCGAGGAGGCCGCCGGGCGGGCCCAGGCCGCCCAGGCAGAGTTCGAGACGGTTCAGGGCCGGGTCTCCGAGCTCGATCAGGGCGAGGTCGGTCTGGACGAGCACCACGAGCGGACCGTGGCCACGTTGCAGCTGGCAGAGGAGCGCGTCGCCGAACTGCAGGCCGCCGAGCGCGCCGCCGAGCGCCAGGTCGCTTCGTTGCACGCTCGTATCGAAGCGTTGTCGATGGGTCTGGAACGCCGCGACGGCGCCGCCTGGCTCGCCGCGAACCACAGTGGCTCCGGGCTCTTCGGGTCGATCGCAAAGCTGGTCAAGGTGCGCTCGGGGTACGAGGCGGCGTTGGCCGCGGTGCTCGGGTCCGCAGCCGATGCGCTGGCCGCGGAGAACGCCGGCGCGGCTCGCTCGGCGCTGCACGCGCTCAAGACCGCCGACGGTGGCCGGGCCGCGATCGTGCTGGGGGACTGGCCGCTGCCTGCCGCCGAACAGCGTGCGGCACTGCCGGACGGAGCGCTGTGGGCAGTGGAGCTGATCGAGGCACCCGAGAAGTTGCGCGGCGCGATGACGGCCATGCTGTCGGCGGTGGCGGTGGTCGACGACTTGCCCAGGGCGCTGGACCTGGTGGCCGCACGCCCCGGGGTGCGCGCGGTGACGTTAGACGGTGACCTGGTCGGTGCGGGCTGGGTCAGCGGCGGATCGGATCGCAAGCCGTCCACCCTGGAGATCAACAGCGAGATCGACAAGGCTCGCGCCGAACTGACCGCCGCCGAAACACAGGCCGGCGAACTCGGTGCGGCCCTCGCCGGAGCGCTTGCCGAGCAGTCCGCACGCCGGGACGCCACCGAGCAGGCACTCGCCGCGCTCAACGAGTCCGATGCCGCCATCGCCGCGACCCACGAGCAGTTGGGCCGGCTGGGGCAAGAGGCGCGCGCCGCCGAGACCGAGTGGCGGCGGCGGCTGCGTGAGCGTGAAGAGCTCGAGGCCGGCCGGGCGCAGACCGTCACCGAGCTGGGCGAGCTGGAGACCCGGCTGCGCAACGCCGAAGAGGATCAGCCGACTGCCACCGTCGAACCGGTGGATCGCCAGCAGATCGCAGCCGCAGCCGAGGCGGCGCGCGGCGTCGAGGTAGAGGCCAGGCTGGCGGTGCGTACCGCCGAGGAACGCGCCAATGCGGTACGTGGCAAGGCGGACTCGCTGCGCCGGGCGGCCGCAGCCGAACGCGAGGCGCGGGTTCGCGCCGAGCAGGCCCGCGCCGCACGCGCACGCGCGGCGACGACGGCGGCAGCGGTCGCCGATGCCGGCAGTGCGCTGGCCCAGCGCCTGCAACATGTGGTGATCGCGGCGGCACGGATCCGTGACGGGCTGGCCAGCGAACGTCAGCAGCGGGCCGCGGCGATGGTCGCCGTCCGGGACGAGGTGAACTCCCTGAGTACTCGGCTCACCGCGCTCACCGAATCACTGCACCGCGATGAAGTCGCCAAGGCGCAAGCCGCGTTGCGCATCGAACAACTCGAGCAGACCGTGCTCGAACAATTCGGCATGAGCTCGGCAGACCTGATCGCCGAGTATGGCCCGGACGTCGCGCTGCCGCCGACCGAACTGGAGATGGCCGAGTACGAGCAGGCCCGCGACCGCGGCGAACTGGTGATGGCTCCCGCCCCGATGCCCTTCGACCGCGCCACCCAGGAGCGGCGGGCCAAGCGCGCCGAACGCGAGCTGGCCGAACTGGGGCGGGTCAACCCGTTGGCACTCGAGGAGTTCGCGGCGCTCGAGGAGCGCTACAACTTCTTGTCGACGCAGCTCGAGGACGTCAAGGCGGCCCGCAAGGACCTCCTCGACGTGGTCTCCGAGGTCGACGCGCGCATCCTGCAGGTCTTCACCGACGCCTACGCCGACGTGGAGCGCGAGTTCACCGAGGTGTTCGCGGCGCTGTTCCCCGGCGGAGAAGGCCGCCTGCTGCTGACCGACCCCAGCGACATGCTGACGACCGGCGTCGACGTCGAAGCCCGACCGCCCGGCAAGAAGGTCAAGCGGCTGTCGCTGCTGTCCGGCGGGGAGAAGTCGCTGACGGCGATCGCCATGCTGGTCGCGATCTTCCGGGCCCGCCCGTCGCCGTTCTACATCATGGATGAGGTCGAGGCCGCGCTCGACGACACCAACCTGCGCCGGCTGCTGGCGCTGTTCGAGATGCTGCGGGCCCGCTCGCAGCTCATCGTCATCACCCATCAGAAGCCGACGATGGAAGTCGCCGACGCGCTGTACGGGGTGACCATGCAGGGCGACGGGATCACTGCGGTGATCTCCCAACGCATCCGGGGCGAAGAGCTCGTTTCCAGCCCGGCGTGAACTCGCACTAGCCCGGCGTTGAACCCCGCCTAAGTCCCTGCTGCCACAATGACGGTCGTGTCGTCTCAAACTCTGCTGATCGCCGCGGCGGTCGTTGTCGCGCTAATCCTGGTCGGTGCCCTGGTCTGGGGACTGGTGCGGCATCGGCGAGGCCGTATCAGCCTGTCCGCGCCGCAACGCGAGAGTCTGGACCGTTCCGGCGGCTACACCGCCTCCTCGGGCATCACCTTCAGCCGCACCGACACCGCGCAGCCGCATGACCCGGCGCCCGTCATCGGCGACGACGCAACCGTTCCGCGTGACGCGCCCCGGCGCACCATCACCGACATAGAACTGCCCGAGGCGCCGCCTGAAGTCCCTTCCGAACCTCAGGCAGCGCCGGCGCCAGAGACCGTCGAGCCGGACATCGAGCCGGTCGAAGGCCGGATGGAGCGGCTGCGCGGTCGGTTGGCCAAGTCGCAGAACGCGTTGGGCCGCGGCATGCTCGGGCTGCTGGGCGGCGGAGACCTCGACGACGACTCCTGGCAGGACGTCGAGGACACCCTGCTGGTGGCCGATCTGGGCCCGGTGGTCACCGAATCGGTGGTGAATCAGTTGCGCGGACGGCTGGCCGGCGGCCAGGTGCGCACCGAGGCCGAGGCTCGCGCGGTGCTGCGCGACGTGCTCATCGGCGAGCTGCAGCCCGGTTTGGAGCGTTCCATTCGGGCCCTGCCGCACGACGATCACCCGTCGGTGCTGCTGGTGGTCGGCGTCAACGGCACCGGCAAGACCACCACGGTTGGCAAACTGGCCCGGGTGCTGGTGGCCGACGGCCGTCGTGTGGTGTTGGGGGCGGCCGACACGTTCCGGGCCGCCGCGGCCGACCAGCTGCAGACCTGGGCGGCGCGGGTGGGCGCCGAGGTGGTGCGCGGCGCCGAGGGCGCCGATCCCGCCTCGGTGGCGTTCGACGCCGTCGACAAGGGTGTAGCCGACGGTGTCGACGTCGTGGTCATCGACACCGCGGGACGGCTGCACACCAAGACCGGTCTGATGGATGAGCTCGGCAAGGTTAAGCGGGTGGTGGAGCGCCGTGCCGCTGTGGACGAGGTGCTGCTGGTCCTCGACGCCACCATCGGGCAGAACGGCCTGGCCCAGGCCCGGGTGTTCGCCGACGTCGTCGACATCACCGGGGTGGTGCTGACCAAGCTGGATGGAACCGCCAAAGGTGGGATCGTGTTCCGGGTGCAGCAGGAGCTGGGGGTGCCGGTCAAGCTGGTGGGCCTCGGGGAGGGGCCCGACGATCTGGCCCCGTTCGAGCCGGGCGCCTTCGTCGACGCGCTGCTCGGCTGAGAGCTCCGGCCTCGACCGTGACCGTCTTGTGACCTCGGGTCGGCCATAAGGTAATTTTTGCCTGTGATCCCCTCAGCCTTTGGCGCGGTCGCGCGCTGCCTCACCCCCCTCCTTGCCGTTGCGGCCCTGGCCGGCGCGGCCCCCGCCCAGGCCGACGGCGACAACCCGCTGGGCGGCATGCCCTTCTATGTCGATCCCATCTCCAAGGCGATGCACGCCGCTAACGCGCAGCCGGACAGCGCCGAGCTGGCGCGGGTGGCCAACACCCCGCAGGCGTACTGGCTGGATCAGGCGTTCGGAGTGGGATCCGTCGGCTCGACGGTGGCCCGGCACACCGGCGCTGCCGCGGCGGCCGGTGCTATGCCGGTGCTGGTGCTCTACGCCATCCCGCACCGTGATTGCGGCAGCTACGCCGCGGGCGGATTCTCCTCGGGCGCGTCCTACCGCGCCTGGATTGACAGCGTCGCCGACGGGATCGGCGGCAACCCGGCCGCGATCGTCCTCGAGCCCGACGCGCTCGCGATGGCCGACTGCCTCTCCGGTGACCAACGTCAGGAGCGCTTCGACCTGATCAGCTACGCCGTCGACACGTTGGGACGCAACCCGGCCACGGCGGTCTACGTCGACGCCGGGCACTCACGTTGGGTGAGCGCAGGGGAGATGGCCAACCGGCTCAACCAGGCCGGCGTCGGGCGTGCTCGAGGCTTCGCCCTGAACAGCACGAACTACTTCACCACCGAAGAGGAAATCGGCTACGGCGAAGAGATCTCGGGCATGACCGGTGGCGCGCACTACGTGATCGACACGTCGCGCAACGGCGCCGGTCCCGCGGAGGGCGACCCCTACGGCTGGTGCAACCCCAGCGGGCGGGCCCTGGGCACGCCGCCGACCGCCAACACCGCCGGCCAGCACGCCGACGCCTACCTGTGGGTTAAGCGGGTCGGGGAGTCCGACGGCAGCTGCGGCTCGGGTGAACCCGCCGCGGGGCACTTCGTCAGCGAGTACGCCATCAACCTGGCACGCAACGCGGGCTGATCGGGTAGGCCTAGCCTTTGGTCGCGATGTAGTAGTAGTTCGATGGATCCTCGTCGATCTCGGCGCACTCCACGTCGGTGAAACCGGCGTCGGTCAGCATCGATATCGCGAGTTGGCGGCCCCACATGGTGCCCAGGCCGGCGCCGTTGAGGGCCAACGACACGGGCATGCAGTGCATCAGGGAGACCGTGTAGCGGTAGGTGTTCATGGGAACGCCGATGTTGTCTTCCAGCCTGCTTGACGACTTCGAATCCGCCATCAAGAAGACGCCCCCCGGCCGCAGGGATCGATAGATGTTCTCCAACACCCGTGCCGGCTGCGCCTGATCGTGAATGGCGTCGAATGCGGTGACAAGGTCGTAGGCCGAAGCTCGGTCGAACGTCGTCAGATCGTGGCTCTCGAAGGTGGCGTTCGCCAGTCCCCGCTGAGCCGCCTCGCGAGTCGCCCGTTCGATGCCCTCGGACGAGAAGTCAATGCCGGTGAACCGGCTGTTGTGGAACGCCTGGGCCATCACGTTGACGGCGTGGCCACTGCCGCAGCCGAAATCAGCCACCGCCGCACCGTCATGGAGTCGTTGCGACAATCCCTCGACGAGGGGGACGACGACATCGACTAGCGCCGTGTCGAAGACTTCGCCGCTTCGCTCCGCCATCACCGCGTGGAACCGGGGATAGTCGCTGTAGGGAAGCCCGCCGCCACGCTGGAAGCAGCCCAGCACCTTCTGCTCGACCTCGCCCATCAGCGCGATGTACTGCGCGACGCGTGCCAGGTTGGCGGCCCCGGCCGCGCGGGTCAGCACCGCGGCATGGTGCTGCGGCAAGCGATATGTCTTGGTGGTGGGGTCATAATCCACAACGCCGGCCACAGTCGTGCCCCCCAACCACTCGCGAACGTAGCGCTCGTTGAGGCCGGTGTGGCCGGCGATCTCGGTGCTGGTTGCCGGTTCCGGCAGGGTGGCCAGGGCATCGAACAGGCCGCTTTGATGTCCGAGGCTCAGGAGCAGTGCGAGGCTGGCGGCGTCCAGCGCCTCGGTGACACGCTCAGCGAATGCCATTGCTTGCGCACTCGATTCCGTCGGCTGATGCTCGTTCGCCGGTGTTGTCACGACACTCCTTGAATCCGCTGCGCCAGATGTCACCAACTAGGATACTAGCGGTATCCTAAAGACGTCCCGCCGATCAGGAGGAACCCATGGGCGACGCGACGGTCAATTCCGCGCAACGTGCTCACGCCCTGATTCGTGCGGGCATCCTCAGCGGTGAGTTCCCCGCCGGGGACATGCTCAGCGAGTCAACGCTGGCGGCATCGATGTCGATGAGCCGTACCCCGGTCCGCGCCGCGCTGGGGCGTCTGCAAGATGAAGGGCTGGTGCGGATCTACCCCAAACGCGGTGCGCTGGTACGCGAATTGACCGTCGATGAGATCCGCCAGTCCGACCAGGTGCGACATGCCTTCGAATGCGCCGGGGTGCAACTGGGTAGCCTTGAGGCTCGACAGCTTCTGAGTGCGCGTCTGCAGGAAAACCTCGACGGGCAGGAGCAGGCGCTACACCGGCGGGACTATCCCGGCTTTGCGGCGCTGGCCATGCAGTTTCATCGCGCATTTGTAGAGCTCGCCGACAACGCCACGATGCTGGCGTTCTACGACCGACTGCAAGATCGCCAGCACCTCTCGATCGTGCGCAACTCGACGGTCCGCGGGCAGCCAGACCTAGTGCTGGCCGAACATCGCAGTCTGCTCAAGGATGCCGAGGCCGGCGATTGGACGGCCTTCTCAACCCGGCTTCGCGAACACCAGTCGCACGGCAACGACTTCGAATAGTCACCCTTGGCGGGGTTAGAGTGACGGCATTGGCCGGAAGGGAGCATTCCCATGATCGAGCTACTGCCGGACATGCCGCAGGGAGTGACCGGAATTCGTGTGTCGGGGCACCTTCGCGGTGACGAACTCCGGGAGATCAAGCCGTCGCTGCACGAGCTTCTGCAGGGCGGCGACGTCCGCATCGTCGAGGTCATCGACTCCGACTATGAGGGCTTTGGGCCGGGTGGGCTGACGGAGGACATCAAGCTCGGCCTGGGCGCCGTACTGCCGCATCACTCGGCGTTCAAACGCATCGCGGTGGTGTCGGACAAGGACTGGGTTGCCCATGTTCTGCACGCGCTGGAATGGATGATTCCCGGCGAGCTCGCGGTGTTCGGCCTCGATGACGTCGAACGTGCCAAGGAGTGGGCCGCCGGCTGACCGACCCGGGGGTCGGGTGCCGAGATCGTTCCCGCCGAGCCGCCTATGGTCAAACGGTGACGATCAGCTATGACGAGACGCTGCGGGAACGCATCCGGGCACATCTGGCGGGGCACGACCGGCGCGCCGTGACCGACCCGTCGAAGCGGCACGCGGCCGTCGCGGTGGTGATCGTGGACTCCGAAGTCGCCGAGGACCGGGTCGATCCCGCGCCCGTGGACGACTGGATCGCCGGTCGGCCCATGCCGGAGGCTGGTCTTGACGGCCGCATGGTCGATGTGTCCGGGGGAGCTGCCTTCCTCTTGTGCCGCAGGGCCTCTCGGCTCACCTCGCATGCCGCTCAGTGGGCGCTGCCCGGTGGCCGCCTGGACCCCGGCGAAACCGCGGTCGACGCGGCCCTGCGTGAGCTGGACGAGGAGGTCGGCGTCCGGTTGTCCGACTCGGCCGTGCTCGGCGTACTCGACGACTATCCGACTCGCTCCGGATACGTCATCACGCCGGTGGTGATCTGGGGCGGGGGCCGGCTCGATCTCCGTCCCGCACCGGACGAGGTGGTGGCGGTCTACCGCGTTGGGCTACATCAGCTGCAACGCGATGATTCGCCGCGCTTCGTCAGCATTCCTCAGAGCCCACGGCCGGTTGTGCAGATCCCGTTGGGCAATGACCTCATCCACGCGCCGACCGGGGCGGTGCTGCTGCAACTGCGGTGGTTGTGCCTGGAGGGCCGGGGGGACCGGGTCGACGAGTTGGAGCAACCGGTATTCGCCTGGAAATAGGTTCGGTCGCCGGCGTCGGGCCCTAGGCTGCGCTCCATGATCAAAGACCGTGCCGCACTGGTCGCGGGGTGTATCCGGTTGGCGTCCGGTATCTCGTTTCTGGTCGACCCGCTTCGGGCGAATCGGCTGTGGGGAGAGCCGGACGATCCTGGGCCTTCCGCGCGCCTGCTGCTGCGTTCGATGGGTTACCGCGACGCCCTGATCGGCGGTCTGCTCGTGAACGCGGCGTTGCGCGGTCGCGACACGCGCGGCTGGTTCCTCGCGTCCGGTGGTGCCGACGCGGCCGACCTGCTGGGCGGAATCAGCGTGCACGCCGATCTCAAGCGTGGACAGCAGATCGTCGGTCTCGGTGGGGCGGTCGTCGGCATCGGGGTCGGGCTCTGGGGTGCCACCCGCCGCCGCGCTACCGGTATGCCCCTCGACGTTGAGACCGTCGTTCGTTGAGATTGCGCCCAGGGCGGTATATCTCGCGGCGTTATCCGCGACCCTGGACGCAATCTCAACGTTGGGTGCGAGAACTACTTCGGTGGCATCCGGATGCCACCGTCCACGCGCACGACTTCGGCATTCATGTAGGAGTTGGTGAGCAGCTCCACCACCATCGAGGCCAGCTCTTCGGGCTTGCCGAGCCGGTGCGGGAACAGCACGGACTCACCGAGCTTGGCTTTGAATGCCTCCGAGGCCTCGCCCTCGCCGTAGATCGGGGTGTCGATGAGGCCGGGGGCCACGGTGTTGACGCGGATGCCCGCCGCCGACAGGTCGCGTGCCACCGGCAGGGTCAGGCCCACCACACCGCCCTTGGACGACGAGTAGGCGGCCTGCCCGATCTGGCCGTCGAAGGCGGCAACACTGGTCATGTTCACGATTGCGCCGCGCTCGCCGGTGTCGGTCAGCTCGTTGCGGCTCATCGCGGTGGCCGCGATCCGGATGCAGTCGAAGGTGCCTACCAGGTTGATGGCGAGCACCTTTTTGTACACGTCCAGGTTGTGCGCCGACTCGAACTCGCCGTCCTTGCCGATGGTGCGCTGAGCCCAGCCGATACCGGCCGAGTTCACCAGCGCACGCAGCGGGCCCAGGTCCGTCGCGGTGTTGACCGCGTCGATGATCTGCTCGGTGCTGGTCACGTCGACGGACACGAACACGCCGCCGATCTCGTGGGCCAGCGCCTCACCCTTGTCCGCCTGCAGGTCGGCGACTACCACCCGTGCGCCCCGGTCGGCCAGCTGGCGGGCAGTGGCCGCGCCGATTCCTGATGCGCCACCGGTGACGATCGCGCTTGCTCCATTAATATCCACGAAGGACACTTTACTTGGACGGTGTTCCGCGCTGCGATTCGGGGAAGCTGAAAGGCCGATTTTTTATCACGTCCCAATAACGACAGTTATGTCAATCTGGCTGGTTTTCCACAGAACTACTGACTAAAACTGTTGTGGGTGATCTAAGTTCGGGTGGGGTTCCGCGTTCTGCGGTGCGTTGAAGGGCATTTCAAGGGGTTTCCATGGCTGGTGTCGTCGCGATGACCGGTCCGCTGGGGGGGCGTTCGCTCCGCCGTGGTCGCGTAGTTCTCGCTGTCGTAGGCGTTCTCGTCGTCTTCGCGGGTATGGCGGGGCTTGTCGCGCCGCCGCTGTCTGCCCGGTCGTCGGCTGCGGTGTCGCAGGACGTCGCGCTGACTGGGGGTGACATCGCGTTCGTCATGGGGGGCAGTGGTATTCCTCTTCCATCGGATGGCTACGTCAATGCCGCCAACCTGCTGTACTTGCAGTCGCATGGCTTTACCGGAACCGCGCAATCGCTGTTCACCCCCCAGCTGTACTTTCCGGGCAACATCTCGATGGTCCAGGGCGCACAGATCCTCGCTGAGGCGATCAACAAGGAGATCGCCACCGGGGAGGTGAACGCCGACAACCCGGTGTATGTGTTCGGCTACTCGCAGAGTTCGGCAATGTCTTCGATGACGATGGAACAACTCGAGCACCAGGGTGTAGCGCCGGAGGATGTCCATTTCGTGCTCGTCGGGAATTCCGCGAACCCGAACGGCGGACTGCTCCAGCTGCTGAACTTCTGGGGCGGGGACCTCACTTTCTGGAACGGGATGACGCTCGGGCATCCGACGCCGGACTACTTCACCACCGATGTCTATACGATGGAATATGACGGTTACGCCGACTTTCCCCGTTATCCGCTGAACCTGATTTCGTCGCTTAATGCCGTCGTCGGCATGTTCTTGCTGCACGACGGATATTTCGGTGTCAGTGATGACGACATCGCCAACGCAATTCAGTTGGAAACCACCGGGGACGGTCTCACCAATTACTATGTGATCCCCTCTGACTCGCTGCCGCTTCTGGATCTGCTACGGGTGAATCCCGTCTGGGGCAACCCCCTGGCCGACCTTTTGGAACCGAGCATGCGCATCCTGGTGAACCTTGGCTACGGCAGCTTGACCGAAGGCTGGAACCAGGGGCCTGCAAACGAGCTCACGACCTTCAGTTTCGACCTGTTGCCCAGCAACATCAGCTGGGCCGAGGTCAACACCGCTCTGAGTGCCGCCTGGTCGGAAGGTGTCCAGGCAGCATTTCGTGACCTGCAGGACCCGGCGAACTACGTGTGGGGCTCGTTTATGGAGCAGGAACCCTTCTCGACGCTGTGGAACGCAGCGCAGCGCGTCTTTTTCGATATCCAGAACCCCACCCCGCTGTTCGGTGGGCTGTTCGGTGGTTCGGCGATGGCGACCGACCCGGGGGACTCGCCGGATTTCCTGAACTCACTCGGGTCGCTTGTTGACGGGAATCCCGATCTGTCCTGGATCGGTGAATTCCTCGGCCTCGAGACGATTTCCGCCGCCTAAGTCAGCTTTGGCCCGTCAACACGGGTTTGTCGTAGAAAGGTCAATCGCAATGAATCGTCGTCTTCGCCGTAGTGCCGGGCACTTGGGTCGTAGCGCAAGTGGTCGGATGAGTCGCGCGATAGGCGGTGCCGCGGCGGCATTGACGCTCGCCCTGGCGCCCATGGCGACTGTGCCGTCCGCCCAGGCGGATTTCGACTTCTTCGACCCTGGAACCTGGTTCGACACGGCCGACCTCACCCCGGCCGGCTTCGACCTGACCGACATCGGCATCGCCAGCTCCGACCCGGGCGGCCTGGGCGTCGCCGACTTCGACCCGTTCGCACCGGGTGACTGGGCTCAGTTGTATCAGGATGGCTTCTATCTCCCGATCCACGACGCCCTGGAAAGCTTCCTGCACAACGCCGGAAACCAGCTGCTTATCGACCTGATCAACACGCCCGTGGTGTTGATGTTCGGCCGGGACCTGATCGGCGACGGCATTGATGGCTTCAAGGGTGTCAACAACTCGTTGTTCGGTTGGCTCGGTCTGGGAGACCTCGGCGATGGCGGGTTCCTGTTCGGCGACGGCGGCGACGGTGCGGCCGGCGTCGCCGGAGTGAACGGCGGCGTGGGCGGTGACGGCGGCGACGCCGGATTGTTCGGCAACGGTGGCGCGGGCGGTCAGGGCGCCGCCGCCTACGTCGGTGCGGGTGGCGTGGTGATCGAGGCCGGCGCGGGCGGCCAGGGCGGTACCGGCGGAATGTGGTTCGGCGACGGTGGTGTCGGCGGCCAGGGCGGTACGGGTTTCCACGACACCTTCGACGGCACGTCGTTGGTGACGCACGCGGGGGGGACTGGCGGTGCAGGTGGCGACTCACTGGCCGGTTGGGGATTCGGCGGAACCGGTGGGCGCGGTGGCTCCGGCTGGGCCGGCGTCAACGGCCCCGATGTGACCGCACTGAACGGTGGTGCCGGCGGTAACGGCGGCATGGGCGGTAACGCCGGGTGGCTCTTGGGCTTTAGCGGCAACGGCGGCGCAGGTGGCGTCGGCGGCGTGGGCGCGGCCGGCGGAGTCGGCACCGCAAGCCAGCCCAACGGTGGCAACGGCGGTGATGGCGGCGACGGCGGGCGAGGCGGTGCTGCCGGCACCGGCGTCGGATGGATAGGCGCGGTCGGGCAGGCCGGTGACGACGGCGACGGTGGCGCCGGTGGTGCGGGCGGCGTAGGCCTGACCAACCCGTTCGGTACCGGGGGGCACGGTGGCAACGGCGGCGCGGGCGGGGCCGGCGGCGTCGGGACGACCGGTGGGAACGGCGGTGCCGGTGGCGCCGGTGGTGCCGGTGGCAGCGGCCGGGTCGGCGCCAACGGCGGTGACGGCGGAAACGGCGGCGCCGCAGCCGATCAGACCGGTAGCTCCGGGGGGCGCGGCGGTAACGGTGGCGCCGGTGGCAACGGTTCTTTGGGCGCCGGCGGCGACGGCGGCGACGGCGGTGACGGTGGTTCCACCGGAGGTATTGCCGGTGGCGTGGGTAAGCCCGGCGAGTCCAACGTCGACGGCACCGGAGGTGCCGGGGGCGCCGGGGGCGCGCCCGGCGCACGTCCCTAGCCCAGGCGCGTAGCCGGGCTGCGAAGGTCAGTCACGGCGCGCAATTCTCTGCGCCCGAAGGCACAGGCGGGCCCCTTCCTGCCCTTTTCCTGGCTCACCGCTGTGAGCAGCTGGACACACATCTGCAACGGAGCGGCGCATCCGCCGAAACAACTGTTGCGCATGGTTATGACCAGCCTGGTTCATATGGCAACCGGTCGCGGCGGAGGAGGTTTGGTGCATGGATCAATTCCCGACGATGGGGGTGCCCGACACCGGCGACACTGCTTGGATGCTGATCAGCGCGGCCCTGGTGCTTTTGATGACACCAGGCTTGGCGTTTTTCTACGGCGGTATGGTTCGGGTCAAGAGTGTCTTGAACATGATCATGATGAGCATCAGTGCCATGGGTGTGGTGACCGTGCTCTGGGTGCTCTACGGTTTCTCGCTCGCGTTCGGCGATGATGTCGGCAACGTCGCGGGAAACCCAACTGATTATTGGGGATTGAAGGGCCTGATCGGGGTCAACGCGGTTGCCGCCGATCCGGCCAGCGGTACGCCTGCGGTCGAGATACCGTTGGTCGGCACGGTGCCGGCGACCGTTTTCGTGGGATTCCAGATGATGTTCGCGATCATCACGGTCGCGTTGATCTCCGGAGCGGTGGCCGATCGGATGAAGTTCGGCAGTTGGCTGTTGTTCTCGGCCCTGTGGGTAAGTGTCGTGTATTTCCCGGTTGCCCACTGGGTGTTTGCATTCGATGGCGGCACCGCCCCGCACGGCGGTTGGATCGCCAACAAGCTCCACGCGATCGACTTCGCGGGCGGCACCGCGGTCCATATCAATGCGGGCGTCGCAGCTCTGGTGCTGGCGCTCATCCTCGGCAAGCGCCAAGGATGGCCGGCCCTTCCGATGCGGCCGCACAATCTGCCGTTGGTGATGCTTGGGGCCGGCCTGCTGTGGTTCGGGTGGTACGGATTCAACGCCGGATCGGCGGTGAGCGCCAACGGTGTTGCGGGCTCAACCTTCATCACCACGACGGTCGCGACAGCGGCCGCGATGCTGGGCTGGCTGCTGGCCGAGCGGATCCGCGACGGCCACGCCACCTCATTGGGTGCAGCGTCGGGCATCGTGGCCGGGCTGGTCGCGATCACGCCGGCGTGTGCGTCAGTCGATGTTGTCGGCGCGCTGGTCGTGGGTGCGGTGGCCGGCGTGGCGTGCGCGCTGGCGGTGGGTCTGAAATACCGTTTCGGCTTTGATGATTCGCTCGATGTCGTCGGGGTGCACCTGGTCGGAGGACTCGTCGGAACCCTGTTGGTGGGTCTGGTCGCGGCGCCCACCACCGCTGCGATCGACGGTGTGTCCGACGTGTCGCCGGGCTTGTTCTACGGCGGGGGTTTCGATCAACTGTGGCTCCAGGCCATCGGCGCGTCCAGTGTCTTGGTGTACTCGGCGGTTGGGACCGCGATCGTGGCCTTGATCCTCAAATACACCATCGGGCTGCGACTGGACGCGGAGGATGAAGCCTCGGGCATCGATGAGGCCGAGCACGTCCAAAGCGGTTACGACCTCGTGAGTACCAATACCGGCAGTGCTGTTCTTGCTTACTCGGCTGAAGACAGGAGAGAAGATGAAGCTGATCACCGCGATCGTCAAGCCGTTTACGTTGGAGGACATCAAGACTGGCTTGGAGGAGGCCGGCATTCTGGGAATGACGGTCAGTGATGTCCAGGGATACGGCCGGCAGAAAGGGCACACCGAGGTCTATCGGGGTGCTGAGTACTCGATCGACTTCGTGCCGAAGGTGCGGGTCGAGGTGCTGGTCGATGACTTCGCGGTGGACAAGATCGTCGATGTCATCGTGCGGGCGGCGCATACCGGCAAGATCGGCGACGGCAAGGTGTGGGTCAGCGCGGTGGAGTCCGTGGTCCGGGTGCGCACGGGCGAACGTGGCCCCGACGCGGTATGAGTCGGTAGTGCGAGCCGAGTCGATGTAGAGCGCCATGAACCGCGGGGGTCCAACTACGAGCCCTGAGCAGCGTCGGAGTGGCTGCTCCGCAACCGACCTGGCCGCTGTCCGAGCGGCTCTGCGGTGCGCCACGTCAACGCAATGGGATTCGGTCGCACTGCGGCAAATGTGGCGCCAGGTGCACGAGTCGTGGCTGGTTGCCAAGGCGAGCGAGATCGGGGTCGTGGCCGGAAGTGGTTTCGCGGTGGTTGCTACCGGTTCGCTGGGCCGCGGCGAGTTGCTTCCGCACTCGGACTTGGATCTCCTGCTGGTGCACGACGGCATGCCTGCCGATACGGTGCGGCGGACAGCGGAACTGCTCTGGTATCCCTTGTGGGACGCCAATGTTCGTCTCGATCACAGCGTGCGCACCGTTCCGCAGGCGCTGCGGGTCGCAGACGCCGATATCCTCGCCGCCCTGGCCATGCTGGACGCGCGCCATATCGCCGGCGATGAGCTGCTGTCGACACGCCTGATCGCCGGCGTCCGACAGCAGTGGCGCCACAAGATCGGCACCCGTTACGCCGAACTCGTCGATGTGACACACGCCCGGTGGCAGCGCAGCGGGGAGATAGTGGGTAGCGCCGAACCAGATCTCAAATGTGGCCGAGGTGGCCTGCGCGACGTTCAACTGCTCGATGCGCTGACAGTGGCCCATGTCTCCGGCGGTTGGACCAGGCATCGGCCGGATGGCAGCGGGAGTTCGTTGCGCGGTGCCTATCGCACGGTGCTGGACGTCCGTACCGAACTGCACCGGGCGGGCGGGCGCGCCCACGATCTGCTGTCGCCCCAGTACGCCGACGAGGTCAGTGCCGCGTTGGAATTCGGCGACAGGTACGAGCTGGCGGCTAGGATCTTCGAGGCGGCACGCACGATCAGCCGGCGTGTCGACGCCGTACTGGGCCCCGTCAAAGTGTCGCCGAGGGGCAGGATGTCGGCTTTGGGGGCATGAGAGCCGCCGAATTAGATGATTTGCTGGCTGCTCGCGGTGTAGCCGGAATTCCCTTGTCTCCATAGTTATCAGCAACTCCGCTATGGCGGGAACATCCCTTTTCTAGCATGATTCACGTTCGAGATGCGCGGTCTGCAACCTTGGTCGGGTCCTGGCTGGGGCAGCGAAGAGTCAATTTCTGCCAGTCGATCGGAATTGATTTCCGCCGATTTAGGCCGCCAGGAAATATATGGGGCGGGGTCGCGCCGATATCCCCGGGCGGCTTTTGGCGTCGGTGTCGTAAGGCCCGAAGTCACGGCCTGCCCGCGAGATCGTCCGCCTGGGCCGGGGCTGCGAGCTGCAGAGACTCAGTTAGATGCCAGGAAGTTTCAGACGGATGCCAGAAACGGTAACTAGTTTGTGTGAAGGGGGTGAAACACGGACGAAACATAGGGATTGCGATGAGACGCTTCGGCAGGATGACGGCCGCCTTGTTGAGTACAGCAGGCGCAGCCTTGGTAGTCGGGTTCACCGGAGCCGGAGCGGCCGGTATCGCGCAGGCAGCGCCTGTCCCTGTGAGTGGTGTGGGCCCCCTACCGGGGGTGACCCCCGTCAGCCCTCAGGCCTGCATCATCGGCCTCAACTGCGGCTGCATCCGGGGCCGCACCTGCCCCGGGGACCGGCGGAAGCACGCGGTGCGCCCTCCGGAGGCGCGGCTCGACGGGGCTCCCGCCATCGCCAGCGACCAAGAGGGCGCACCCGGCTTCACACCAGCACCTGTTTTGGCATCACCGTAGGCCGGAAGCCGTAGCGTGGGCCGCCGGAACCGAGGCCACCACGTCCGCCAGCGCCCATCGGAGCCATTCCGGCCGGTACGGCGTGCATGCCGGCGGTCTCTTCGGCGGCAACCGTCCAGCCCGAACCTGTCGACGCGGCGAGCTGAGTGCCTGCCGTGGCCGACCAGTTGGCCGGGACCGACATCCCGCCCATCGTGGATGCCTGACCCAGACCCGCCAAGACCGGTGTCCCGGCGGCAGCTACTGCCCCCACGGGCTGGGTCATACCCGCCAAGACCCCAGAACCCAGCCCGGCCGCGAGGCCGTCGACGCCGGTGACATCGGACGCCAGGCTGGCCGGGCCTGCCAGGGCCAGCGTGTGGCCGAGTGATACCGCCGTCGGAATGGCGGTGGCGGTGAACCAGGCCGCGGTGTTCACGCCGCCGTTGATGGCATTGGCGAACAGCGGTGTTCCGAGAAACAGGTCGACCGCGTTTCCGATTGGCCCGAGCGATCCGTCGGCTGCCACGAAGGGCGAGAGGAGCCCCTGCAGTGCACCCTGTAGCGAGGCAAGCGATTGAGTCAGCTCCTGCTGGAGCCCACCAGTAGCACTGCCGGCGGTGGCGACCGCCGCACCGACCGGGTTGGTGGTCTGAGGCGCGGGGGTCATCGGGGTGAGCGCAGCAGCGCTGGACGACGCGGTGCTGTAGCCGAACATGGCCATGGTGTCCTGCGCCCACATCTCCATGTAGTGGGCTTCGGTGGCCAGGATCGCCGGGGTGTTCACCCCCAAGAAGTTCGACGCAACCAATGCCGCCAGCTGGGCCCGGTTTGCGGCGATGATCGCGGGAGACACCACCGCCGCGCGGGCGGCCTCGAATGCTCCTGCCGAGGCCATGGCCTGCGAACTGGCCTGGTAGGCGGCCGTCGAGGTGCTGTTCAACCACGTGAGGTACGGCGTGACGGCGCTGGTCATGGCTGCTGAGGCCGGCCCCGTCCAGTCTGCGCCGACCAGCTCGGAGAGCACCAGCTGGGCTGATGTGGCCGACGCCTCCAGCTCGGCGGCCAGGCTGCCCCACGCCGAGGCGGCCGACATCAGCGGTCCGGAACCGGCTCCGCTGTACATCCATGCAGAGACGATCTCCGGGGGGAGTGCTCCGAAATCGAAAGACATATCTGTGTTCCCCTTCTCGTTGGTGGGGCGGGTGGCTAGACGGCGGTCGGCTTGGGCATGACGGTGTGCTTGACGCCATACCGCGGGGCGCCGAACTTCCCGACGCCGCGATCGCCGGCTCCGGCCGCCGCCATGGCTGCCGGCACGGCCGCCATCCCGGGCATGGAGTGCGGCGTAGCCATGCTGGTCGCAGCCGCCAAACGCGCTGGTGCAGCGGTCGCGGCCGCCACCGGCTCGGTCCCCCAGCTGGGCGGCGCAGACAAGGCGCCGACCGTGGTGGCCTGCGCCATCCCGGCCGCCACCGGCATCGCGCCGACGCCGGCCATTGCCGCGGGCGCTTCGTAGCCCATGAGCCCGGCGGCACCTTCGGCGGCGATCTCTTCGGGGAAGTCCAGCAGGCCACCACCGGCCAAGCCGAGCAGTGCCGAGCCGGCCGAAGCCCAGTTGCCCATCCCGATGTTTTCGATGTTGGCGAGGTTGCCCGAGAGCAGGGAACCACTGCCGCTGGTCGGCACACCGAGGATGTTGGTCAGGAACCACTGGAGCCCCGAGTCCATCGACGAGGTCGCCTGGTTGGTCGCCTCGGCCGTGCCGTAGGCCCCGGCGTTCTGCCCGAGGACCTGCACCAGCTGCTGGTGAACGGTTGCTGCCTGCTCGCTGATCGACTGGTAGAGGTTCCCGTAGGTCGCGAACAGGGCGGCCTGCAGGGCAGAGACCGGGTCCGTGCCGGCCGGCGCGATGACGGTGGTCGGGATCGCCACAGCGCCGCTCTCGGCGGAGAGCGCTTCGCCGATACCTGCGAGTTGACCCGCGGCGTGGGTCATTGATTCGGGGAGTGTTTTCACAAATGACATACATCCTCCTCGCAGGAAGCCGGGCCAGAATGTGATGGTCCGACGGGCTGGTCATTGATGCTGTGAAGCATTGCAGTAGCCGGAGGGATTAAGTAGTTCGGTAACGTTTTCTTAGCGGTTGGGCGCTAATCCTTAACGGAAA
Source organism: Mycolicibacter virginiensis (assembly GCF_022374935.2). NCBI lineage: Bacteria > Bacillati > Actinomycetota > Actinomycetes > Mycobacteriales > Mycobacteriaceae > Mycobacterium > Mycobacterium virginiense. The sequence goes on along the minus strand of NZ_CP092430.2, from coordinate 3,113,839 downwards.
TAGGCGGGTTGTGAAAGCTCGGAAACAGCCGTTTAACGGATGGGAATTGCGGCATTAACTGTGCAATTTATCTAACGCCGCGGTTACAATTAGCGCGCCGCGGATATCGGAGGCGTTAGCTGCCCGCTGTCCGCTCGGCTCACCCCATGTCGCCTCGGCCCGCCCGCCCGCGACCCGACCAGATATAGGCTGGCGGCGTGTTTGAATCCCTCTCCGACCGGTTGACCGGGGCCCTGCAGGGGCTGCGCAGCAAGGGCCGTCTCACCGACGCCGATATCGACGCCACCGCCCGCGAGATCCGGCTGGCCCTGCTGGAAGCCGACGTGTCGCTGCCCGTGGTGCGCGCGTTCATCGGCCGGATCAAGGACCGTGCCAAGGGGGCCGAGGTCTCTGGTGCGCTCAACCCGGCCCAGCAGGTCGTCAAAATCGTCAACGAGGAGCTCATCGGCATCCTCGGCGGTCAGACCCGGCAGCTGACGTTCGCCAAGACCCCGCCGACGGTCATCATGCTGGCCGGTCTGCAGGGTGCGGGCAAGACCACGCTCGCCGGCAAACTGGCCACCTGGCTGCGCGGCCAGGGGCACACTCCGCTGCTGGTCGCCTGCGATCTGCAACGCCCCGGAGCGGTCAACCAGCTGCAGGTGGTCGGGGAGCGCGCCGGGGTCACGGTGTTCGCCCCGCACCCGGGGACCTCGGTCGCCGGTGACACCGGTGCGCCGGGCGACCCGGTCGCCGTGGCCGCAGCCGGCCTGGCCGAAGCCAAGGCCAAGCACTTCGACGTCGTGGTCGTCGACACCGCGGGGCGCCTGGGCATCGACGAGGAGATGATGGCCCAGGCCGCCGCCATCCGCGATGCGGTGCAGCCCGATGAGGTGTTGTTCGTCCTGGACGCCATGATCGGCCAGGACGCGGTAACTACCGCCGATGCGTTCCGCGAAGGCGTGGGCTTCACCGGGGTCGTCCTCACCAAGCTCGACGGCGACGCTCGCGGTGGAGCGGCATTGTCGGTGCGGGAAGTCACCGGCGCGCCCATCCTGTTCGCGTCCACCGGCGAGAAACTAGAAGACTTCGACGTCTTCCACCCCGACCGGATGGCCAGCCGCATCCTGGGCATGGGCGACGTGCTCAGCCTCATCGAACAGGCCGAGCAGGTCTTCGACGCCCGCAAGGCCGAAGAAGCAGCAGCCAAGATCGGCTCCGGCGAGCTCACGCTGGAGGATTTCCTCGAGCAGATGCTGGCGATCCGCAAGATGGGCCCGATCGGCAACCTGCTGGGCATGCTGCCCGGAGCCGGCCAGATGAAGGACGCGCTGGCCGCCGTCGACGACAGCCAGCTGGACCGCCTGCAGGCCATCATCCGCGGCATGACGCCGGCCGAGCGGGCTGACCCGAAGATCATCAACGCCTCCCGGCGGCTGCGCATCGCCAACGGCTCGGGGGTCAGCGTCTCGGAGGTCAACCAGCTCGTCGACCGGTTCTTCGAGGCCCGCAAGATGATGTCGTCGATGATGGGCGGCCTGGGCCTTCCGGGGCTGGGCCGCAAGAGCTCCAACCGCAAGGCGAAGGGTAAGGCCGGCAAGAAAGGCAAGGGCCGCGGCCCGACCCCGCCGAAGATGCGGGGCCTGTTCGGTCCCGGCGGCCCCGGCATGCCCGCCGGCTTCCCCGACCTGTCGCAGATGCCCGAAGGCCTCAACGAACTGCCCCCCGGGCTGGCCGACTTCGACCTGTCCAAGCTGAACTTCCCGGGCCAGAAGTAATTTGGCGCTCCACGTTTCCGGCCGCGGGCTGCCCGACGAACAGCCTGTCGAGTACTGGATCGTCGACGGCGCGATCAGCCTCGAGCCGGTCGGCGGCGCGAAGACCGTCTTCTCCGACGGCTGGATCATCCCGGGCCTGGTCGACGCGCACTGTCACGTCGGGATCGGGCCCGCCGGCCCGATCGACGTCGACGAGGCGCTGCGCCAGGCCGAGACCGAACGTCGTGCCGGTGTTCTGCTGATCCGTGACGCGGGTTCACCGGTCGACACCCGCGCATTCGACGACCGTGCCGACCTGCCGCGCATCATCCGCGCCGGGCAGCATCTCGCCCGGACCAAGCGCTACATTCCCGGGCTGCCGATCAACGTCGACGACGAGGCGCAACTGCCGGAAGCCGTTGCCGCGCAAGCGGTTCGCGGTGATGGCTGGGTGAAGCTGGTGGGGGACTGGATTGACCGGGGTATCGGCGACCTTGCGCCGCTGTGGTCCGACGACGTGTTGAAGTCGGCCATCGACGCCGCGCACGCCAACGGCGCGCGGGTAACCGCGCACGTCTTCGGCGAGGACGCACTTCCCGGCCTGATCAACGCCGGCATCGACTGCATCGAGCACGGCACCGGGATCACCGACGACATCATCGAGCTGATGCTGGCCAACGGCACGGCCCTGGTGCCCACGCTGATCAACATCGACAACTTCCCGGGGATCGCCGATTCGGCGGCCAAGTACCCGACCTACGCCGCGCACATGCGCGCGCTGCACGCCACCTGCCGATCGCGGATCGGTGCGGTGCGGGAAGCCGGCGTGCCGATCTACGCCGGCACCGATGCCGGCGGCATGGTGGCCCACGGCCGCATCGCCGACGAAATCGACGCCCTGTCCGGGGTTGGTCTCAGCCGCACCGAGGCACTGGGCGCGGCCTGCTGGGATGCCCGCCGCTGGCTGGGGGCACCGGTGCTGGAGCAGGGCGCGCCGGCCGACCTGGTCTGTTTCGCCGACGATCCGCGACGCGGCCCCGAGGTGCTCGGGAGTCCCGATCTGGTGATGCTGCGCGGCCGGGTGTACTAACGCGCCCGTTGATTCTGCGTCCACCAGGCGGGTTACTCGCACTTTTGCCTGGTGTCCGCAGAGTCAGCATGCGGTGGGGGAGCGCTAGAGGCTGCCGACGCTGGACATCGGCCCCTGCGCGAAACCCCAATCCAGTAGGGCGGCCGCCTGGTCCCAGTAGGTCGGGCCGCCTTCATGGATGAGCCCGTACATCATGGCGACCACCAGTCGCCGGCCGTCGCGGGCCGCTCCGCCGACATAGGTCTTGCGGGCGGCGTCGGTGAAACCGGTCTTGCCGCCGAACGCCCCCGGATAACGGGCCAGCAGCTCGTTCATGTTCACGATCGGTCGCTCCCCGGCATCGGTGGGGAACGTCGCCGCCGGCTGTGCGGTGATCTCGGCGAACACCGGGTTGGCCATCGCCGCCCGGAAGATGGCGGCCAGGTCGTGCGGGGTACTCGCGCCCGGGCCGCCGGGGCCGTCCAGCCCGGACGGAGTACTGGCGTGGGTATCGGTCGCCCCGACCGCAGCGGCCTTGGCGTTCATCTTCGCCACCGCCGCCTCAGGCCCACCGAGCATGTCTGCCAGTGCGTTGGCGGCGTCGTTGCCTGAAACCAGCAGCAGGCCCTCCAGCAGCTGCCGTGTCGTGTAGCTGTGGTCGGCCTTGACCCCGACACAGTTGCACTCCACGTGGGTGTCGGCCGGGGTAGCCACCATGGTGTCGTCGAGATTCAGCTCGTCGAGCACCACCAGCGCCAGCAGAACCTTGATCGTGCTGGCCGGCGGCGTCACGGCGTAGCCGTTCTGCTCGGCGAGCACCTGCCCGGAATCCAGGTCGGCGATCAGCCAGTTCGGGGCTGGGCCAACCGGCACCGGCGGCGAGCCGAGAGGCTGCGCAGCGTCGGCGTGGGCAGTCACGGCGGGAGAGGCGAACACGGTTGCGAGAGCCGCGATTGCGGCCAAGATTTTCCGCATGGCGGCCTAGCCTACCGCCCCTTACCGCTGCAGTGTTCAATCGAGGAATGCTGAGCCAACAAGAAATTTCAGACCGTTGGGAGATCCAGCAGCTGCTGGTCGACTACTCGACCGCGATCGACACCCGAAACTTCGACGGTCTGGACGCGGTGTTCACCTCCGATGCCTACATCGACTACCGCGCCTTGGGCGGTATCGACGGGCGCTTCCCTGAGGTGAAGGCTTGGCTGGCCGAAGTACTGCCCAATTTCGCCAACTACTCCCACATGCTGGGCCTACCGGCGATCCGTGTCGACGGCGACAGCGCCACCGCGCGCACCTTCTGCTTCAACCCGATGGTCTTCAGCGGGGAGAACGACCCCATGATGCTGGTGGGGCTGTGGTACGACGACGAGTTCATCCGCACCGCCGACGGGTGGCGGATGAGCCGGCGCTCCGAGACCAAGTGCTTCCAGAAGATGCCCTGAGGCGATTTCTGCTGACCGGCCTGCTTCTGGCACAATGGGCGGCTGTCCGCCGTGCGACGTGACCCTAGTTGGGGCTCCGCGCGGGTGACACAACCACGCGAGGCAAAACCGGATGTGGGCAATCCCGCCCGCATCGCTGAATTGCAGCGTGATATCGCAGGAGTTATTCATGGCTGTCAAGATCAAGCTCACCCGCCTCGGTAAGATCCGCAATCCGCAGTACCGCATCGCGATTGCCGACGCGCGCTCCCGCCGGGACGGCCGCGCCATCGAGGTCATCGGTCGCTACCACCCGAAGGAAGAGCCGAGCCTGATCGAGATCGACTCGGAGCGCGCCCAGTACTGGCTGTCGGTCGGTGCTCAGCCCACCGAGCCGGTGCTCAAGCTGCTGAAGATCACCGGGGACTGGCAGAAGTTCAAGGGCCTGCCCGGTGCCGAGGGCCGCCTGAAGGTCAAGCCGGCCAAGCCGAGCAAGCTGGAGCTGTTCAACGCCGCGCTGGCCGAGGCCGAGGGCGGCCCGACCACCGAGGCCACCACCGCCAAGAAGAAGAAGGCGCCGGCAAAAAAGACTGAGCAGGCAGCCGACAAGGCTGACGCTGCCGCCGAGGCGCCCGCTGCTGAGGCCGCCGAGTCGGCCAGCGAGAGCTGACCGCGGCCATGAGTGCCGTGGTGGCAGACGCCGTCGAGCACTTGGTGCGCGGCATCGTCGACAACCCGGATGACGTACGAGTCGACATGGTGACCAACCGCCGTGGCCGCACCGTCGAGGTGCACGTGCACCCCGACGACCTGGGCAAGGTAATCGGTCGCGGCGGTCGCACCGCCACTGCGTTGCGCACCCTCGTTGCCGGTATCGGTGGACGTGGCATCCGCGTGGACGTGGTGGACACCGACCGGTAGTCGGCCGGCTCATGGAGCTGACGGTCGGGCGTGTGGTCAAAGCCCACGGCATCAGCGGCGAACTCGTCGTCGATGTCCGTACCGACGATCCCGAACTTCGGTTTGCGCCGGGTGCAACGCTGCACGCCCGTAAGTCCGGTGCGCCGCAACGCGACTACGTCGTCGAGGCGGCGCGCCCTCACGGGGCACGCCTGTTGGTGCGGTTGGCCGGGATCGTCGACCGTGACGGCGCCGACGCGGTCCGTGGCAGCGTTTTCGTCGTCGACTCCACGGAGTTGCCGCCGATCACCGAGCCGGACACCTACTACGACCATCAACTCGAGGGTCTGCAGGTGCGCACTGTGGCGGGGGAGGAGATCGGCTCCGTGACCGAGGTGCTGCACACTGCTGCCGGTGAACTGCTGGCGATCAAGCGGACCGACGGCCGGGAATTGTTGGTGCCGTTCATCGCTGCGTTCGTGCCGTCGGTGTCGCTGGCAGAGGGCACCGTGGTGATCGAACCGCCCGACGGGCTGCTGGAGCTGGACGGGTAAAGCGCGGCATGCGAATCGATGTCGTCACGATCTTCCCCGACTACCTGGCCCCGATCCGTCAGTCACTGCCCGGCAAGGCGATCGAATCCGGGATGGTCGCGTTCGAGGTTCACGACTTGCGGCGCTGGACTCACGATGTGCATCGATCGGTGGACGACTCGCCCTACGGGGGCGGCCCCGGAATGGTGATGAAGGCGCCGGTCTGGGGTGAAGCGCTGGACGAAATCTGTTCGGAGCAGACGGTTCTCATCGTCCCGACCCCGGCGGGAACGCTGTTCGACCAGGCCACCGCGCAGCGCTGGAGCCACGAAGAGCATCTGGTGTTCGCTTGCGGCCGTTACGAGGGCATCGATCAGCGGGTCGCCGACGACGCCGCTCGGCGGATGCGGGTCGAAGAGGTGTCAATCGGTGACTATGTGCTGGCCGGCGGGGAACCTGCAGTCCTGGTGATGTTGGAGGCGGTGCTGCGGCTCATGCCCGGTGTGCTCGGCAATCCGGCCTCCCAACGCGACGATTCGCATTCCCCGGACCGCGACGGGCTGCTGGAGGGGCCGAGCTACACCCGTCCGCCGAGCTGGCGCGGCCTGGACGTGCCCGCCGTGCTGCTCTCCGGTGACCACGCCCGGATCAATGCCTGGCGTCACGAGGCCGCCCTAGCGCGGACCCGCGAACGCCGCCCGGATCTGCTGGATCCCGAGCCCTAACGGCGACCCGCTTCGCCCGGCTCCGCCTCGCTTGCGATCGCCTGGGTCTTTAAGGCGACCCGCTTCGCCCGGCTCCGCCGCGCTTGCGATCGCCTGGGTCTTTAAGGCGACCCGCTTCGCTCGCCTAGATCCGGCCGCCGGGGAAGATGGTCTTCACGGCTTCGGTGATGGTGGTGCGCGCCGTGGCGTCATCGCTGGGCTGCAGCGACTCGATCACCACGATGTAGCGACGATCCGCCCCGACCACGCCGGTCGACAGGTGCATCCAGTTGTTGCCGATGCAGCACATCCAGCCCTGCTTCACTGCCACCGGCTCGTCGTACAAGCCTTCCGGGATCCCGAAGCGCTGCGGGTAGCCGTCGAGGCCGCTCGGGGTGGACTGCGCGAGGTCGTTGATGATGATGTTCGCCTGCGCCGGCGGCAGACCGCCGGAACCGTTGAGCAGCATGTCGTAGTAACGCGCCAGGTCCGGTGCGGTGCTGATGGTGTTCCACCAGGCACCGTTCGACGGCGGTGAGGTGCTGGCTAGGCCATAGCGGCCGGCCACCCGGGTGATGATCGCGTTGCCGCCGTTCTGGTTCCAGAACGTCTCGGCCGCTCCGTCGTCGGACGCACGCAGCATGGAATCGAGAGCAGCCCGGTCGTCAGCCGACAGGCCGCCTTCGGGCTTGCGGAACAGCAGGTCGTCGGCGATGAACAGCTTGACTACCGACGCAGTGGCGATCGGCCGGGTGTTGCCGTTGGTGATCAGCTGGTGTGAGATCCGGTCCAGCACCGCCACCGAGATGTTGGCGCCGACCTTGGCGGCATCGTCGGTGGCTTCCTGCATGCGCGCCGAGAGACCATCGACCACCGCGGCCGGCTGAATCGCAGGTGCCCGGGGGGCTTCGATCGCCGTGGCCACCGGTGTCACTTCGGGTGCGTGGTAGGGCGTCGGCCGCACCGCGTCGGCGCCATAGACCTTCTCGTCGCAGCCGAACACCACCGTGGAAATCACCATAACGACGGTCAACAGAAGCATCGATGGCCGCACGGCGGGTGGCCTCCTCAACAGGTATCGGGCGCGTAATCGCACCGACATGGGGTTCACGGGCTCGCCACAACTGCTGCCATCGGCCCGCCGGATAGGTTACCGCGTGGGCATGCAGATCGCGCAGTTCGGTTGCCTCCAGGACTATCACGGCGGCGGGGTTCGGCGTGGAACGACCAGCGGCGATTTGCGCGATTTCACTGGTTGCGCTGCGTCTGGCACAATTGAGCAGTTGTCGCCTGCGGTTGATGCTGCAGCGGAGTCCTGGCGTCCCGGTCACCGCACAGTGCGACAACATGCCCGAACCCATCGGCTCGGTAACCGTCTGCATGCCCACAACGCGTGTCGGCCGGTCCGAAGCCGCGACCCGCGAGGAAGTGTTTCCGCAATGAACACGCTGGACATCGTCGACAAGGCGTCGCTGCGCGACGACATCCCGGCCTTCGCCCCCGGCGACACGGTCAACGTGCACGTGAAGGTGATCGAGGGCTCCAAGGAGCGCATCCAGGTGTTCAAGGGTGTGGTCATCCGTCGGCAGGGTGGCGGCGTGCGTGAGACGTTCACCGTCCGCAAGGAGAGCTACGGCGTCGGCGTGGAGCGGACCTTCCCGGTCCACTCGCCCAACGTCGACCACATCGACGTCGTGGTCCGCGGTGACGTCCGGCGCGCCAAGCTGTACTACCTGCGTGAGCTGCGTGGCAAGAAGGCCAAGATCAAGGAAAAGCGCTGATCTTGCCCGCGCCGGGCTTTTTCCGATCGGTCTCCGGTGCCGCTGACGCGGTCATTACCCTGATCTCGTGACCGAAACCACGGGCTCATCACCCGAAAGTTCCCCCGACGCGGCTGAGGCTGCCGAGGTGCCCGAGGACGGCAAGCACAGCACGCTGCGCGAGTCGGTCGTGCTGATCACGATCGCGCTGGTGTTGTACTACCTGATGCTGACGTTCGTGGCACGTCCGTACCTCATCCCGTCGGAGTCGATGGAGCCGACGTTGCACGGCTGCCACGGCTGCGTCGGCGACCGCATCATGGTGGACAAGGTCACCTACCGTTTCGGCACACCTCAGCCCGGTGACGTCGTGGTCTTCCGAGGCCCCCCGTCGTGGAACGTCGGCTACAAGTCGATCCGGTCGACGAACACCCCGGTGCGCTGGGTGCAAAACGCCTTGTCGTTCATCGGGTTCGTCCCGCCCGACGAGAACGACTTGGTCAAGCGCGTCATCGCGGTTGGCGGTCAGACGGTTCAGTGCCGTAACGACACCGGCCTGACCGTCGACGGCAAGCTGCTCCACGAGCCCTACCTGAACCCGGCCACCCTGATGGTCGACCCGTTGGTCTATCCTTGCCTCGGCAACGAGTTCGGTCCGGTGACCGTGCCGCAGGGGCGGCTGTGGGTGATGGGTGACAACCGCACCCACTCGTCGGACTCGCGGGCGCACTGCGACTCGGTGCAGGTCCAACCCGACCTGCAGCGCCGGATCCTGTGCACTGGAGAAGATCTGGACGCCGGCACCGTGCCGGTGGCCAACGTGATCGGAAAGACCAGGTTCATCGCCTGGCCGCCGTCGCGCTGGGGGCCGGTAAAATCGGTAAACCCCCAGAAGATGGCCGAGCAGGGCCCGTAGCGATGGCTCCGGCCTGGCCGCCGCGCACGGTGATTCGTCGTTCACCGGGGCTGCGCACTCTGGAGTCGGCGCTGTACCGCAGTGGGCTCGGCCCGGTCGCCGGGGTCGACGAGGTCGGCCGCGGGGCCTGCGCCGGTCCGCTGGTGGTGGCCGCCTGTGTGCTCGGGCCGGGCAAACCCGCGGCCCTGGCTGCGCTGGACGATTCCAAGAAACTCACCGAGAAGATCCGCGAGCAACTGTTCCCGCTGATCTGCCGGTATGCGCTGGCCTACCACGTGGTGTTCATCGAGCCCGCCGACGTTGACGCGCGCGGCGTGCACGTGGCCAACATCGAGGGTATGCGGCGCGCGGTGGCGGGCCTGCCGCTGCGGCCGGGCTATGTGCTCTCCGACGGGTTCCGGGTCCCGGGGCTGCCGATGCCCTCGCTTCCGGTGATCGGCGGCGACGGGGCGGCGGCGTGCATTGCCGCGGCGAGCGTGCTGGCCAAGGTCAGTCGGGACCGCTACATGGCGACCCTGGACGCCGACCACCCCGGTTATGGCTTCGCGGTACACAAGGGCTACTCCACCGCGGCGCACACCGCGGCCCTGGCTGCGTTAGGACCGTGCAGCCAACATCGCTTCTCGTTCATCAACGTGCGCAACATGGCTATGGCTGCCGCGGCCGCCCCGGTTGCGGGGACAATGGGGTCGACGAACCGAGCAGAAGGACGGCTGAGCAGATGAGTGCCGAAGATCTCGAGAAGTACGAAACCGAGATGGAACTCTCGCTGTACCGCGAATACAAAGACATCGTGGGGCAGTTCAGTTACGTGGTGGAGACCGAACGGCGCTTCTACCTGGCCAACAGCGTCGAGATGGTGCCCCGCAACGCCGACGGCGAGGTCTATTTCGAGCTTCGGCTGGCCGATGCCTGGGTGTGGGACATGTACCGCCCGGCCCGCTTCGTCAAGCAGGTGCGGGTGGTCACCTTCAAAGACGTCAACATCGAAGAGGTCGAGAAGCCGGAGCTGCGGCTTCCGGAGTAGCGCCACAGGCGCCTAGCTGCACCCACTGACCTGACACTCGCGCGGAGTCTTTGAGAACCACCGGCGACACGATCGGTTCAGTGCGCTTTGTTCGGTATAGCCGAGCAGGACCACGATCTGCCGTACCGGTAACCCGGGCTCGGCGAAGTACCGCATCGCCTGGATGCGACGCTGCTCGTCGATGATGTCTCGGCCGCTGACTCCTTCGGTCGCCAGTCGCCTTTGCAGGGTCCGGGGATGCAGCGCCAGCTCGGCGGCGATGACGTCGATGCTGCACTGCCCGGTGGGCAACAGTCGGCGGGCCAGCTCCGCCACGCGTGCCGCCAGTGGCGAGGTCTTCGGCAGGTAGGTCGATTCCAGGTACTGGGTGGCAATGCGACTGGTGTGGGGATCGGCGTTCTCGATGCGCCGTTCCGCCAGGTGCGTGGGTAGCTCGAACCCGCACCAGCTCTGCTCGAAGCGCACCGGGCACCCCAGCGCCTCGCGGTACGCGCTGTCGGAGGCTTGCTGTCGGTGGATGAACGAGACCGATTCCGGCCGTGCACCTGGGCCGCCGAGCAACTGCAGGATACGTACGGCGATGCCCATGCTGAGCTCATAGGACTGCAGCGGGTAGGGGATTCCTCGCTCGGTCACCTCGTAGGTGAACGCGACGCCCCGTGGCGTTCGCCTATCGGTCAGTTCCAAAGCGGGGGAGTGGATATACAGAAACCGCGAGATCGCACCCAGGCCGCTGGCCACGGTCTGGGCGTTGCGCGCGATCACCGCGATCGGCCCAAGGATATGCAGCCCCTGCAGGTGGGCGAGGCGAAGGCCGAACTCCGGGCAGCGAAGCTCATCGGCGGTGGCCTCCAGCATCCGGGCAAAGGCGTCGACCGGGACGAACGCGTCCTCCTGCTGTTCCACCTCTGCCGGGATATGAAAGCGGGTCAGGAATGCCGCCGGGTCGCCGCCGAGTTCGCGGACCAGCTCGGTGTAACCCGACGCGGCCGGGGCGCGGATGAAACTGCCCGACGACATCTCGCTCACCGCCTCCACTCGGTTGTCGGAAAATGATAAAAAAACGTCGGGAAATGTCAAGACCGAAGCCACTAGCGGTCGACAAGATCGGGGCATGATTTCGCAACGCTTACCCCGTTGGGCGCTAGGACTGGGATCTTCCGGGTTCGTCATCGCCCTGGCCGGACTGCGCGGCCGCCACCCAGTCGAGCCCGACACCCGATTCGTAGACAAGGTCGTGGTCATCACCGGTGCGGGTTCCGGGATCGGTAAAGCGTTGGCGCTCAACCTCGCCGCCCACGGTGCCAAGCTCGCGCTGTCCGACATCGACGCCGATGGGCTCGCCGACACCGTGCGCGAGGCGCAGGCGCTGGGAGCGCAGGTGAAGGCCGACCAGCTCAATGTGGTCGAACGCGCGGAGGTGCTCGCGTACGCCGACGAGGTGGCCGATCACTTCGGCGAGGTGCATCAGGTCTACAACAACGCCGGAATCGCCTACAACGGCGACGTCGAGAAGGCGTCGTTCAAGGACATCGAGCGCGTCATGGACGTCGACTTCTGGGGTGTCGTCAACGGCACCAAAGCCTTTCTGCCGCACCTCATCGCATCCGGAGACGGGCACATCATCAATGTCTCCAGCCTGTTCGGGCTGATCGCAGTGCCGGGTCAAAGTGCTTACAACGCCGCTAAATTCGCTGTTCGCGGCTTCACCGAGGCACTGCGTCAAGAGATGCTGATCAACGGTCATCCGGTCAAGGTGACGTGTGTACACCCGGGCGGCATCAAGACCGGGGTCGCCCGCAACGCGACCGTCTGCGACGGCGAAGACGCCCAGACGCTGGCCGAGTTCTATGACCGCTACCTCCTGCTGCATTCCCCGGAGATGGCTGCACGAACCATTCTCGACGGTGTCCGCGCCGGCCGTGCCCGGGTATTGATCGGGTGGGAGGCGCACGCCCTCGACGTACTCGTGCGGGTCATCGGACCGGGATATCAACGGCTCACCGCAGCCGCGGCAGGCCGCTTCTTCCCGTGGGCGAAGGCAGGTAGCACCCGATGAATCCCTCGTTTGATCTGTTCAAGTTGCCCGAGGAGCATGATGAGTTGCGGGCGGCGATTCGGGCGTTGGCGGAGAAGGAGATCGCTCCGTACGCCAAGGATGTTGATGAGCAGGCTCGGTTCCCCGAAGAGGCGTTGGCGGCGTTGAACGCGTCGGGTTTTAACGCGGTGCATGTCCCGGAGGAGTACGGCGGTCAGGGTGCTGATTCGGTGGCGGCGTGCATTGTGATCGAAGAGGTCGCGCGGGTGTGTGCGTCGTCGTCGTTGATTCCGGCGGTGAACAAGCTGGGCACGATGGGTTTGATCTTGTCGGGTTCGGAGGAGCTCAAACAACAGGTGCTGCCGGGGCTGGCTGCCGGTGAGGTGATGGCTTCGTATGCGTTGAGTGAGCGTGAGGCCGGCAGTGACGCTGCGGCGATGCGGACTCGGGCCAAGGCTGATGGGGATGACTGGATCCTCAATGGCTCCAAGTGCTGGATCACCAATGGTGGTAAGTCGAGTTGGTACACGGTGATGGCGGTGACCGATCCGGATCTGGATGCCAACGGCATTTCGGCGTTCATGGTCCACATCGACGATGAGGGTTTTTCGATCGGGCCCAAGGAGCACAAGCTCGGTATCAAGGGTTCGCCGACAACGGAGTTGTATTTCGAGAACTGCCGTATTCCGGGGGATCGGATCATCGGTGAGCCCGGGACGGGGTTCAAGACGGCGTTGCGGACGTTGGATCACACGCGTCCGACGATTGGTGCGCAGGCGGTCGGTATTGCCCAGGGTGCGTTGGATGCGGCGATCGAGTACACCAAGGATCGTAAGCAGTTCGGTAAGAACATCAGCACGTTTCAGGGTGTGCAGTTCATGTTGGCCGATATGGCGATGAAGCTCGAGGCGGCCCGGTTGATGGTGTATTCGGCGGCGGCGCGGGCCGAGCGTGGTGAGACCGGGTTGGGTTTCATCTCGGCGGCCAGTAAGTGTTTTGCCTCGGATGTGGCCATGGAGGTCACTACCGATGCGGTGCAGTTGTTCGGTGGGGCGGGCTACACCACGGACTTCCCGGTGGAGCGGATGATGCGTGACGCCAAGATCACCCAGATCTATGAGGGCACCAACCAGATCCAGCGCGTCGTCATGAGCCGACACCTCCTGCGCTGACGCGGACGAACACAGGAGGCGCAAGATGGAACCAGACGTGGATGTCGAGCCGCGGACCGGGCCGGTCGACTACCTCATGGCACTGAGCGAGTCACTGGCCGCCGTGCCCGTCCTCGGCAAGCGCCTCACGCCGTTCGGCACCCTGGTCGCAGCGGGCCTGTGGGTCGGGGGACGCGCTCCCGGTATCGCCTCCGCGGCGATCAAAGGAATGTTCGTGCCACGCCAAAGTACGCATGACGAGCAGCCCAGCCCGACCACGGCGCAGGTGTGCGCGGATGCCCTGCGCGACATCGTGCCGGCCGCGCGGCTCGACATCGACTGGCCGCGGCCCGGCCGGCTGCCACCGGTGTTGAGCTACCGCCGGAACCGGCGTCGGTACCTGTGGCGGGAATCGGTGCGCTACGGGGACTCTCCGGAACAGGTGCTCGACTTCTGGCGCCGGCCCGGCCCGCTCGCCACGTCGGCGCCGGTGCTGATCTTCGTGCCGGGCGGCGGTTGGGTGCACGGCCGCCGCGCGCTGCAGGGCGATGCGCTGCTGAGTCACCTCGCCGAGCGAGGCTGGGTGTGCCTGTCGATCAATTACCGCGTGTCGCCGCGTAATCGCTGGCCGCGCCACCTCAGCGATGTCAAGACCGCGGTTGCCTGGGCGCGGGCCAACGCCGACACCTTCGGCGGCGACAGCGATTTCGTGGCCATTGCGGGCGCCTCGGCCGGCGGCCACCTGGCCGCCCTGGTCGGTCTGACCGCCGGCGACCGCAGCCTGGAAGCGGATCTTCCGGCCCACGCCGATACGTCGGTGGATGCGGTGGTGGGCATCTATGGGCGCTACGACTGGGAAGACCGGTCGACTGCGGAGCGGCGCCGGTTCATGGACTTCATTGAGCGGGTCGTAGTACGCAAGCGCCACGACCGGCACCGCGAGCTGTTCCGGGCGGCCTCGCCGATCGCGCGGACCGGGCCGCATGCGCCGCCGTTCCTGATGGTGCATGGCACCGCCGACACCATCATCCCGGTCGCTCAGGCGGCCGCCTTCGCGGACAGGCTGCGTGCGACGTCGCAAGCGCCCGTCGGGTATCTGGAGCTGCCCGGTGCTCACCACGGGTTCGACGTGACCGACGGTGCCCGCACCCCGGCGGCCGTGACGGCGATCGGGATCTTCCTCGATGAGGCTCATCGGTCGTATCGGTTGGGTCGCAAGCGATCCGGAACCGGAAAGCACGGCGACCAGACGGCGCGGAGGCGATAATGGAGAGGCTCAACGGGGTCGACGCATTCATGCTCGGCATGGAGACACCCAAGGCGTATATGCATACGTTCAAGGTGGCGATTATCGACCCGTCCACCGACCCCGAAGGCTGGTCCTTCGACAAGTTCTGCACCGAGGCGGCGCGCCGGTTGCACCTGATGCCGATCTTGCGGTGGAAGTACCTCGACTCGCCACTGGGCCTCAACCATCCCTACTGGGTTGAGGATCCAGACTTCCAGCTGAAGTACCACATTCGCCGTGTTGCCTGCCCACCACCGGCCGACCACAAGAGCCTGTGCGAGTTCATGGCCGACATCTACGCCTATCAACTCGACCGCAGCAGACCGCTGTGGATGATGTGGGTCGTCGAAGGACTCGCCGACGGCAAGGTCGCCTGCGTGATGCTGGTGCACCACGCCTACGTCGACGGCGTCGGTGCGTCCTGGCTGATGCAGCGCTTCTACCAGCCGCAGCCGGGTGTCAAATCCGATGAGCCGCCGCCCTACGACCCACCGCCGCTGCCGTCGTGGCTGCGCCGCCTCGGTTGGGCGGTCCGCGATTTTCCCGAAGTCGCCATCGCCAACCTGCCGAAGGTGGCCGCCGGGCTGTGGCAGCGGGTCATGTTGGAACGCAAGCGCAAATCGACCGGAGCGCCGCCACCGCCGGCGG
This sequence comes from Mycolicibacter virginiensis, assembly GCF_022374935.2. Lineage (NCBI taxonomy): Bacteria > Bacillati > Actinomycetota > Actinomycetes > Mycobacteriales > Mycobacteriaceae > Mycobacterium > Mycobacterium virginiense. The sequence goes on along the minus strand of NZ_CP092430.2, from coordinate 3,098,648 downwards.
CCGGAATGATGAGGCAGACACCGCTGAACGTCAATCTCAGCGCCGGGCGGACCTTCGTCTGCGACAGCCTCCCATTGGACAGTTTCGTCACCGTCAGCAAGGCCCTGGATGTCACCATCAACGACGTCTTCAGCAGCTGCGTGGCCGGTGCGGTTCGTCGTCTCCTCATCGGCGCGGACTACGACCCCGATGAGCATCCCCTGATCGGCGCCACCCCATTCGCCGGTGAGCGGCCCACCGGGATGGAGGGCCGGGGCAACTTCGCCACCCAGGACTTCTGCTGGATCCGCAGTGATATCGCCGATCCGCTGCAGCGACTTGCGGCCAGCCGCGAGTCCAATCTCGAGATGAAAGAGCACATCAAGGCGGTCAAGGAGGCTGGGGCCGACATCAGCGCGTTGTTACAAGTCGTCCCACCCTGGGGCATCACGCTCATCCGCAAGGCGATCCACCGCCGGGGAGGCAGCTTCGGCCTTTTCGGCAACCTGGTGCTGTCCAACGTCCCCGGGCCCAAAGACGCGCTCTACCTGGACAACTGGAAGCTCGACAATTGGTTCTCCACCGGGCAACTCGCCGATGGTACCGGCCTCAACGTCACGATGTGGAGTTACTGCGGGCGGGCCAACATCTGCATGCTGGCGGACCGGGAAGTCCTCGGCGACGGCTGGGAACTCTTCGGCCACTTCGTCGATGAGCTCAACGCCCTGCTTGCTGCTACTGAAACGAATGAGATTGCCCAATGAGCGGAATGATTAGCCCGACCGACCTGACCTTTCTGTTGTTGGAGAACCCAAATCGGCCACTTCACATGGCCGCCATGACGATCTTCAAGAAACCGCAGGGGCAGGAGTCGACCTTCGGGGCCCGGCTGTTCGACGCTTATCGGCGTAGCCGGGCGGTCAAGCCCTTCACCCACAAACTCGCCTGGGCCGGCACCGGTATTGCGGCGTGGCAGACCGTCGAGCCGGACATGGCCGACCACGTCCGCCAGGTCGACCTGCCGGCGCCCGGCACTATGACGCAGTTCTATGAGCTGGTTTCCACGCTCAACAGCGGGCTGCTCGACCGCAGCCGGCCGCTGTGGGAGTGCTACATAATCGACGGCCTCGAAAACGACTGTCTCGCTGTCATGATCAAGGTGCACCACGCCCTCATCGACGGCGAAGGCGGGCTGCGAGTGATGCGCAACTTCATGAGCGACTCGCCCGATGACGAGCGACTGGCGGCCCCGTGGATGGCGCCCGAGGGCGGTGCCGAGGTGCGTCGCCGGCGTCCTAGGGTTTCCCAGACCCAGCGGCTGCAGGGGCAGCTGCGGGGACTGACCAAGCTGCCCGCAGACATGATCGGCATCGGAGCCGACATCGTCGAATTCGGCGTGCAGGCACTGCACCTGAAACCGCGCATGGCGTCGGTGCCGTTCACCGCGCAACGAACGTTGTTCAACAACACCGCTAAATCGGCTGCGCGTTCCTACGCCGACACCGGGCTGCCGCTCGCCGACGTCAAGGCGGTGGCCGCGGCAACCAACACCTCCATCAACGACGTTGTCATGACGGTCATCGACGATGCCCTGCACACCTATCTCGGCGAGCGCGGGGCGCCCACCGACCGACCGCTGGTTGCCTTCATGCCCATGTCGCTGCGCGATGAATCGGGCGGGGCGGGAGGCAATCAGGTGAGCGCCGAACTGATCTCGATGGGCGCGCCCGGAGCGGACATCGGTGAGCGGCTGCGCCAGATCAACGGCGCCACGAAGAAGGCCAAGGACAAGGGACGTCGCATGCAGACGAGCTCGCGTCAGGTCTACGCGCTGCTGCTGGCCGGCAGCATGGCGGTGTCAGACTCCCTGCCCGGGTTGGGAAACGCGCCCAGCGCCAACGTGGTGATCTCGAACATGAAGGGCCCCGCCGAGCAGCTCTACCTGGCCGGTGCGCCACTGGTCGCGTTCCTGGGCCTGCCGATCCTGCCGCCCGGCGCCGGACTCAACGTCACCTTCGCCAGCGTCAACGACACCGTCCGCATCGCCATCGGCGCCGCCCCGGAGGCCGTAGACGAACCCTTGCGACTGGCCCGGCTGATGGACCAGTCATTCCAGCGACTGCAGGCCACGACACGGAGGACTCCATGAAGAACATCGGCGCCATGCTCGCACAACGTGCCGTCGTCAGCCCCGGCCTAGAGGCCTACGTCGAGCCGTCGTCAGCGGTGCGGCTGAACTACACGCAGCTCAATGAGTTGGCCAATCGCTGTGCCGCCGTGCTTATCTCGCTGGGGCTCAGCAAGGGCGACCGGGTGGCGCTGCTGATGCCCAACAGCGTCGAGTTCTGCGGCCTGTTCTACGGCGCGGCCAAGATCGGAATCGTCGTCGTACCGCTCAACACCCGCCTCGCCGCACCGGAACTGGAGTTCATCGCATCCAACAGCGGCAGCAAGGCGCTGATCTACGGTGCCGAGTTCGCGGCAGTAGCCGATGCGGTGCGGGCGGGCACCACCCATCCCTGCACCGTCACCGACTGGCTGCCGGTGACGGGCGGTGCCGGCTCGCTGGAAGAACGCCTCGCAGCCGTGGATGCGAAGGAACCCGACATCGAGTGCGGCGACCAGGACAACCTGTTCATCATGTACACCTCGGGAACCACGGGGAGTCCGAAAGGCGTTGTCCACACGCATGATTCCGTGCATTCGGCGGCAACGTCGTGGTCGCTCACCGTCGATGTGCGCGCCGGTGACCGGGTGCTGCTTCCGCTGCCAATGTTCCACGTGGCGGCGCTGACGACGGTCATCTTCTGCGCCATGCGCGGGATCACCCTGATCTCGATGCCACAGTTCGATCCGACGACGGTGTGGACGCTGATCGTGCAGGAGCGGGTGACCATCGGGGGAGCGGTCCCGGCGATCCTGAACTTCATGCGTCAAGTTCCCGGGTTCGACGAGCTCGACGCTCCCGACTTCCGCTTCTTCATCACCGGCGGCGCGCCCATGCCCGAGCCGCTGATCAAGCTGTATGCCGCCAAGAACATGCAGGTCGTGCAGGGTTATGCGCTCACCGAATCGTGCGGCGGCGGCACCCTGCTGCTTGGCGACGACGCGTTGCGCAAGGTGGGTTCCGCCGGACGCGCCTGCATGTTCGCCGACGTCCGGGTACGTCTAGACGATGGCGTGATCAGCCAGCGCGGCGAAGGCGAAGTCGTGATTAAGGCCGATTTCCTGCTCAAGGAGTACTGGAACCTCCCGGGTGCCACCCGCGGCGCCTTCGACGACGGCTGGTTCCGAACCGGTGACATCGGCGAGATCGACGAGGAGGGCTACCTGTACATCAAGGATCGCCTCAAGGACATGATCATCTCCGGCGGCGAGAACATCTACCCGGCGGAGATCGAGAACGTGGTGATCGGCATCCCCGGCGTCAGCGAGGTGGCCGTCATCGGCCTGCCCGACGAGAAGTGGGGGGAGATTGCCTGCGCCATCGTCGTCGCCGATAACAGCGAACTCAGCGAACAACACATCATCGCCGAGTGCGGAACCAAGCTCGCGCGCTACAAGGTGCCGAAGAAGGTGATCTTCGCCGACGCCATTCCACGCAACCCGACCGGCAAGATTCTCAAGCGGATCCTGCGGCAACAATTCGTGGGCTGACGCGCCGCAAATGAACACCCCCGCGTCGGCGCTCACTTCGGTCTAGGCTGACACCTATGACCGCTGTCGACCGTGCCGTCTCCCGCCGTGAAATCACAAATGCCCTGCTCAAGGCCATGGAACGCCGCCACGAGGTGCTCGACGTGATCGTCGATTCCAACGACCGCGCGTCGGCCGTGCAGGCGATCGCGGATCTGCTGGGCGTCTCGCCGCTGGGCTGCGAAGCGGTGATCGGAATGTCGCTGGATCAGCTCACCAAAGAGTCGCGAGACAAGATCGCCGACGAGCTCAACGACCTGAACAACGAGCTGACGTTCACCCTCGGTGACCGGCCGGCCAGTTCCGGTGAGACCTTGGCGCTGCGGGTGTTCTCCGGTGAGCAGGACCGCGACATTTTGGCGGACCGGACCACGGATGTCGGCGCCAGCGCCGACGGGACCGGGCGACCGGCCGGCGACATCGGTGACGAGATCCGCTCGGCGCTGGCACGCGTCGAAGACGAGGATGCTGCGCTGTTCGTCGCGATCGACGGCGGGCAGAAGGTCGGGATGGTCTTCGGCGACCTCAACCACGGCGAGGTCAACGTGCGGATCTGGATTCATCCCGAACACCGCAAGAAGGGCTATGGCACCGCCGCGTTGCGCCGTGCCCGCGCCGAGATGGCGGCCTATTTCCCCGGGGTGCCGTTGATCGTTCGCGCACCGGGTGCGCACGCCGGCTAAACAGCGGATCCTCGCCCCGGAAGGCGTTGTTCTGCCGGCGCCGGTCATAGGTCCCGGGTTTTCGGCTCGCCGCCGACGGGTATCCCGGCCACACAGCTGATCGCTGTCGTGCGTGGTGACGGGAGAGCAATGGTCATCGGCGAGGTCGGCGCGGCCCCCACCGAGGTTGTCGCACCCCGACCATTTCCGCCGCGCCGTAGGCCCCGCGGCGAGGCGATTGTCGAGCTGCTGGCCACCACCGACCACAAGGTGATCGGCCAGATGTACGTGGTGACGGCCTTCGGCTTCTTCCTGACCGCGGGACTGATGGCGTTGCTGATGCGCGCCGAACTGGCTGCACCGGGCCTGCAGTTTCTGTCCAATGAGCAGTACAACCAGCTGTTCACCATCCACGGCACGATCATGCTGCTGCTGTATGCCACGCCGATCGCCTTCGGTTTCGCCAACCTGGTATTGCCGCTGCAGATCGGTGCCCCCGACGTCGCCTTCCCGCGCCTCAACGCACTCTCGTACTGGCTGTTCCTGTTCGGTGGTCTTCTGGTCCTGTCGGGATTCATCACCCCCGGCGGCGCAGCGGAATTCGGCTGGACGGGCTACACACCACTCAGCGACAGCGTCCATTCACCGGGCCCCGGCGCTGACCTGTGGATCGTAGGTCTCATCGTGTCGGGGCTCGGAACCATCTTGGCCGCAGTCAACATGGTCACCACGGTGGTCTGCCTGCGCGCACCCGGCATGACGATGTTCCGAATGTCGAATTTCACCTGGAACATCGTGGCAACCAGCGTATTGATCTTCTTGGCCTTCCCGGTCCTGACCGCCGCCTTGTTCGGCCTGGCCGCCGAGCGCCACCTGGGCGCCCACGTCTATGACCCGGCCAACGGTGGGCCGATCCTGTGGCAACACCTGTTCTGGTTCTTCGGGCACCCCGAGGTCTACATCGTGGCGCTACCGTTCTGGGGCATCATCGGCGAAGTACTTCCCATCTTCAGTCGCAAACCACTGTTCGGCTACACCACGTTGATCTACGCGTCGTGGGCCATCGTCTTTCTGTCCGCCTCGGTCTGGGCGCACCACATGTTCGCGACCGGGGCAGTGCTGCTGCCCTTCTTCTCGTTGATGTCGTTTCTGATCGCGGTGCCGACCGGCATCAAGTACGTCAATTGGATCGGCACGATGTGGAGAGGGCAGCTGACCTTTGAGACGCCGATGCTGTTCTCGATCGGCTTTCTGGTGACCTTCCTGCTCGGCGGCCTGACCGGTGTCATGCTGGCCAGCCCCTCACTGGATTTCCACGTCCACGACACGTACTTCGTGGTCGCCCACTTCCACTACGTGTTGTTCGGCACCATCGTGTTCGCCACCTTCGCGGGTATCTATCTGTGGTTTCCGAAGATGACCGGCCGACTGCTCGACGAGCGGTTGGGCAAGCTCCACTTCTGGCTGACGCTGATCGGCTTTCACACCACATTTTTGGTGCAGCATTGGCTCGGGGCGGCCGGGATGCCGCGGCGCTACGCCGACTACCTGGCCACCGACGGCTTCCAGCCGCTGAACATCGTGGCGACGGTCGGCGCATTCGTCTTGGGCGTCTCCATGCTCCCGTTCATCTGGAACGTTTTCCGAAGCTACCGCTACGGCGAGCCGGTCACCGTTGACGACCCGTGGGGCCACGGCAACTCATTGGAATGGGCCACCAGCTGCCCACCGCCACGGCACAACTTCACCGAACTGCCCCGCATCCGCTCGAACCGTCCAGCCTTCGAACTGCACTATCCCCACATGACCGAACGTTTGCACGCCGAAGCCCACGTGGGGCAGCACCGACGGGTGCCCCGTCGCGGCGAGTGAGCCGGACCGCTGCCATCTGCAGCTGTGGATGAATGCTGGACTGGGGATAACTGGCTGCCCGGCAGCAGGTTTCGGAACTTCTCGGCTCGACGATGTCGGTGTGTCGACCGACGCTGACCGGTATGACAACCATGTCTCGTACCGAGCTGGGAGCGCTCGGAGAACAACTGGCCGTCGATCATCTGATCGGACAGGGATGGGCCATTCTGGCCCGCAACTGGCGCTGCCGTTACGGCGAACTGGATGTGATTGCCGCGGACCTGGCGGCGCGCACGGTGGTGTTCGTCGAGGTGAAGACCCGCAGCGGTGAGGGTTTCGGGGGGCTGGCGTACGCGGTGCCACCCGAGAAGGTGCGCAGGTTGCGCCGGCTGGCCGCTACCTGGCTTGTGGGCCAGCAGGCGCACTGGGACCAGGTACGTCTCGACGTGATCAGGGTGCGGATCGGCCGTAGCCGAACCCCGGAGATCACGCACCTACAGGGGGTGAGCTGAATGTCGCTGGGGCGGGCGTTCTCGGTGGCGGTACGCGGCCTCGACGGCTTGATCGTGGAGATCGAGGCTGACATCACCTCGGGGCTTCCCGGGGTACACCTGGTCGGGCTGCCCGACGCCGCACTCCAGGAGTCGCGGGATCGCGTACGCGCGGCGATCACCAACAGTGGGCAGCGTTGGCCCGCGGCCCGGCTGACCCTGGCGCTGTCGCCGGCGACGCTGCCGAAGATGGGCTCGGTCTATGACATCGCGCTGGCCGCTGCGGTGCTCTCCGCTGACCGCAAAGCGCCGTGGTCCCGGCTGGAGAAGACGGTGCTGCTCGGCGAACTTGCACTCGACGGGCGGGTGCGGCCGGTCCACGGGGTACTGCCCGCGGTGTTGGCCGCCAAGAACGACGGCTGGGCTGCCGCGGTAGTTCCCGTGGACAACCTTGCCGAAGCCAGCCTGGTGGACGGCATCGACGTGTACGGGGTGGCGACGCTGGGCCAGTTGCACGGCTGGTTGGAGGGGGCCGCACGGCTGCAGGGCCGGATCACGACCGTGGCCCCGGCGACCGAGCCGGTCGCGGACCTGGCCGAGGTGGTCGGTCAGGCACAGGCGCGGTTCGCCGTCGAGGTGGCGGCGGCCGGCTCCCATCATCTGATGCTGACCGGCCCGCCGGGAATCGGTAAAACCATGCTGGCCCAACGCCTTCCCGGGCTGTTGCCGCCGCTCACCGAAAGCGAATCGCTGGAGGTCACCGCCATCCACTCGGTCGCGGGTCTGCTGTCGGGCAGCGCGCCGCTGATCACCCAGCCGCCCTTCATCGCGCCGCATCACAGCTCGAGTGTCGCGGCGCTGGTCGGCGGCGGCTCCGGGATGGCGCGGCCCGGCGCGGTGAGCCGCGCTCACCGAGGCGTGCTGTTCCTCGACGAGTGCGCCGAGATCCGGGTCAGCGCGCTGGAGGCGCTGCGTACACCGCTGGAAGATGGGGAGATCCGGCTGGCCCGACGCGACGGGGTGGCCTGCTACCCGGCCCGCTTCCAGCTGGTCATGGCGGCCAACCCGTGTCCGTGCGCCCCGGCCGATCCCCGGGACTGCACCTGTAAATCATTGGAGAAGCGGCGTTACCTGGGCCGGCTGTCCGGTCCGCTGCTGGACAGGGTGGACTTGCGAGTGGAGATGCATCCGGTGCGCGCGGGTGCGTTCTCGGCGGTGGACGGGGAGTCGACTGCCGCGGTGCGCAGCCGGGTCGCGCAGGCCCGCGCCGCCGCAGCACACCGGTGGGAACCGCACGGGTTCCACACCAATGCCGAGGTCAGCGGGGCGTTGCTGCGCCGCAAGTTCCGGCTCAGTACCGTGGCGATGGGTCCGCTGCGCACTGCGCTGGACCGCGGTCTGCTCTCGATCCGGGGCGCAAACCGGACTCTGCGGGTCGCGTGGACCCTCAGCGATCTGGCCGGGCGGACGTCACCGGGACTAGACGAGGTCTCCGCTGCCTTGAGCTTCCGCCAAGCCGGTGCGGCCCGATGAGCACCACAGCCACCACCGCGAAGCGGGCCTGGGCCTACCTGTCCCGGGTTGCCGAGCCTCCGCGCCCGGAGCTGGCGGCACTGGTCGATCGGGTCGGCCCGGTAGAGGCGGCGGAACGGATTCGGTGTGGTGCAGTCGGTCCCGAGCTGGCTCGCCACACCGAGGCTCGACGCGAGATCGATGTCGCTGCTGATGATCTGGAGATCCTCGACCGCCGCGGAGGCCGCCTGCTCACGCCCGACGACGACGAGTGGCCGGTGTTGGCCTTCGCCGGCTTCGGGGGCGCCGACGCCGTAGACAAACCAGATTGCCGGCCGCCGCTCGTGCTCTGGGCGGTGGGGCCGGCGCGCCTCGACGAGATCGCCGAGCGGGCCACCGCGATCGTCGGAACCCGCGCAGCAACCGCCTACGGCGAGCTGGTCGCGGCGGATCTGGCCGCCGGACTGGCCGAACGCGACGTGGCGGTGGTCTCCGGCGGCGCCTACGGAATCGACGGCGCGGCGCACCGTGCGGCACTGGCCGCAGACGGCACCACCGTGGCGGTACTGGCCGGGGGCATCGACAACGCCTACCCGGCAGGCCATTCCGCGCTGCTGCATCGCATCGGCGCCAGCGGCCTGCTGGTCACCGAGTATCCGCCGGGGGTACGCCCGGCCCGCTATCGGTTCCTGACCCGCAACCGGTTGGTGGCGGCGCTGGCAGGGGTCACGGTGGTGGTGGAGGCGGGACTGCGCAGCGGAGCGGCCAACACCGCCGCATGGGCCCGGTTGCTGGGCCGGCCGGTGGCGGCGGTCCCCGGTCCGGTCACGAGCGCGTCCTCGGCCGGCTGTCACGTGCTGCTGCGCGGCGGCGCCGAGTTGGTGACCCGAGTCGAGGAAGTGATCGAACTGGTGGGTCGGGTCGGGGAACTGGCAGACGATCCGCCGCGGCCGGCCACACCGCTGGACGGGCTCAGCGCCGCCGAACGTCAGGTCTACGAAGCGCTGCCCAGGCGTGGCACGGTCACCGTCGATCAGATCGCGGTGGCCTCCGGGCTGGCGCCGGCACGGGTGTTCGGGCCGCTGGCGATGCTGGAGGTCGCCGGCCTGGCGGCGCGACGCGACGGATGCTGGGGGATAGCTCGCCCGAATCGGTAGCTCGTATAGTCGGCTGGGCAGGGCGAAGAGGGGAGACAGCGTGGCGGGACGACCGGTTCACACCTTCGAAGTTGTCCGGACCGAGCAGGCTTCGGCGCACATGATTCGAGTGGTGTTGGGCGGCAAGGGTTTCGACACGTTCAAGCCCATCGATTTCACCGATTCGTACGTCAAGGTGATCTTTGTGCGCTATGACGTCGATGTCGCGGCGCTCCCGCAGCCGCTGACGCTGGACAGCTTCGCGGATCTACCCGACGAGCAGCGTCCGGTGGTCCGCACCCTGACTGTGCGCCGCGCCGATCCGCTCGCCCGGGAGATCGCCATCGACGTCTCCGTGCACGGTGACCACGGCGTTGTCGGCCCCTGGGCGGCCGGCGCTGAACCCGGAGATCCGGTCTACTTGATGGGGCCCGCCGGTGCTTACGCGCCGGACCCCGACGCCGACTGGCACCTGCTGGCCGGTGACGAGAGCGCGTTACCGGCGATCGCTGCCGCGCTCGAGGCACTACCGGACGACGCAGTGGGCAGGGCATTCATCGAAGTCGCCGGGCCCGAAGACGAGATCGCGCTGAAGGCGCCAGACGGAATCGAGCTGAGCTGGCTGCACCGAGGGGGGCGTGCGGACCTGGTGGGGCAGGAGCGGGCCGGGGACAACGCGCCGCTGATCGAGGCGGTCACCACCGCTGCGTGGCTGCCAGGCCAGGTTCAGGTGTTCATCCACGGCGAGGCCCAGGCCGTCATGCACAATCTGCGGCCCTATGTCCGCAAGGAGCGCGGCGTCGACGCCAAGTGGGCGTCGATCTCGGGGTACTGGCGGCGCGGGCGCACCGAAGAGACTTTCCGGCAGTGGAAGAAGGAACTCGCCGCTAAAGAATCAGCCGAAGAACAGACGGGCTAAAGCCATGGCATTCGGGGACTACCAGTTCGAGATCTACCTGCAGGGCTTGGCCGGTGTGGTACCCGCGCTTCCGATGACCTACACCGAGCTGGAGGCCAAAGCCGCTGCGGCGCTTTCCCCCTCGGTGTGGTCGTACGTGGCCGGCGGTGCCGGCGACGAGCGCACCCAACGGGCCAACGTCACCGCCTTCGACGGGTGGGGGCTCATACCGAGGATGTTCGTCGGTGCCGCCGAGCGCGACTTGTCGATCGAGATGTTCGGATTGCGGTTGCCCTCGCCGGTCTTCATGGCGCCGATCGGTGTCATCGGCATCTGCGCCCAGGACGGTCACGGCGACTTGGCCAGCGCCCGGGCTGCGGCGGCCACCGGCGTTCCGATGATGGTGTCCACCCTCACCGCCGACCCGCTCGAGGACGTCGCTGCCGAATTCGGTGACACGCCAGGGTTTTTCCAGCTGTATACGCCTAAAGATCGGGAGCTGGCCGCCAGCCTGGTGCATCGCGCGGAGGCGGCCGGTTACAAGGCGATCGTCGTCACCCTCGACACCTGGGTTCCGGGCTGGCGTCCCCGGGACCTGTCCACGTCGAACTTCCCGCAGCTGCGTGGGCACTGCTTGTCCAACTACTGGTCGGACCCGGTGTTCAGGGCGGGCCTGGCCCAGCCGCCAGAGGAGAATCCGCAAGCCGCGATCCTGTCCTGGATCCAGACCTTCGGCAATCCGCTGACCTGGGATGATCTGCCGTGGCTGCGGTCATTGACCGACCTGCCGTTGATCGTCAAGGGCATCTGTCACCCCGACGACGTGCGGCGCGCCCGAGACGGCGGGGTCGACGGCATCTACTGCTCCACGCACGGCGGTCGCCAGGCCAACGGCGGACTGCCGGCCCTGGACTGCCTGCCCGGCGTGGTGGCGGCCGCCGACGGGATGCCGGTGCTCTTCGACTCGGGCATTCGCACCGGGGCCGACATCATCAAGGCTCTTGCGCTGGGCGCCACAGCGGTGGGTATCGGCCGGCCGTATGCCTACGGCCTGGCTTTAGGCGGAACCGCCGGGATCGTGCACGTGCTGCGCTCGCTGCTGGCCGAAGCCGATCTGATCATGGCCGTGGACGGCTATCCGTCACGGCTTGATCTCACCCCGGAAACGCTGCGGCGCGTCACCTGAGCGCCCCCGGCCGCCGTCTGAGACCGTGGTCGACGTGGACGCGATTCTCGACGAGTTCGACGAGTACCTCGCTTTGGAGCGGGGCCGTTCCGACCACACCCGGCGCGCCTACCTCGGTGATCTGCGCTCGCTGTTCGGATTCCTTGCCGATCAGGGGCACACCGGTATCGGAGAGCTGAGTCTTCCGTTGTTGCGCAGCTGGCTGGCCGCGCAGGCCGGCGCCGGCGCCGCGCGCAGCACCCTGGCACGCCGCACATCGACGGTCAAGACCTTTACCGCTTGGGCGGCGCGGCGTGGGCTGCTGGCATCGGATCCCGGTGCCCGCCTGCAACTGCCGAAGGCGCGCCGGACGCTGCCGGCGGTGCTGCGCCGAGACCAGGCGCACGACGCGATGGTTGCTGCCAAATCCGGGGCGCAGCAGAACGATCCGCTGGCGTTGCGGGACAGACTGATCGCCGAGTTGCTTTACGCCACCGCCGTGCGCGTCAGCGAACTGTGCGGACTCGACATCGACGACGTCGACAGTTCACGACGGGTGCTGCGGGTGGTGGGCAAGGGCAACAAGCAACGCACGGTGCCGTTCGGGGAGCCCGCTGCCGACGCGCTGCAGGCGTGGCTCAGCCGGGGGCGCCCGTCGCTGGCGACGCTGGAGTCCGGCCCGGCACTGCTGCTCGGCGCCCGCGGCGGGCGCCTGGACCCGCGGCAGGCCCGCACCGTGGTGCATCAGACCGTCGCCGCGGTCGGGGGAGCACCGGATATGGGGCCGCACGGGCTGCGCCACACCGCGGCCACGCATCTGTTGGAGGGCGGGGCAGACCTGCGGATCGTGCAGGAACTACTCGGTCACTCCAGCCTGGCCACCACACAGCTCTACACCCATGTCACCGTCGCCCGGTTGCGTGCCGTGCACGATCAGGCCCACCCGCGGGCGTGACGGTGCGGTCAACACTCGAACTGCCGTCGGGAACGATCTCCTATCTTGACTTTGGTCCCGATAATCCCGCCTCCTGGGCGGCCGGGACCGTGGTGCTGCTGCACGGGGGAGGCACGGACAGCGCCGAGTTGTCTTGGGGAGAGGTCGGACCGCGCCTGGCTGCCGGCGGCTTCCGTGTCATCGCTCCCGATCACCCGGGTTGCGGCAAGAGCCCGCTGCCCACCTGGCGGGTGACCCAGCAGCGGCTGGTTGCCTACGTGGGGGAGCTCATCGACGAGCTCGGACTGGATCACTACGCCATCGGTGGGTTGTCGCTGGGCGGGGCACTGACTATCGGGCACGTGCTGGACCGGCCCGAACGGGTCACCGGGGCAATGCTGTTGGACAGCTACGGGCTGATGCCGCGGCTGGCCGGCGGCCGACACCTGCTGGCGTGGGCGATGCAGCGCACCGGCGCGCTGGATCTCGCCACCCGCTGGATGGCCACGAACCGCGCCGCACTGACGTGGAGCCTCAAATCGCTGATCCGTGATCCAGCCCAACGAAACCCCGAGCTGATCGCAGAAATCATCTCCGCCGCACGGCACCCCGGGTTCGCCGCCTTCGAACAATGGCAGCACGACGAGATGCTCTGGAACCGGCTGAAAACCGACTACACGGCGCAGCTGGCATCGTTGCCGTGCCCGACGCTGATCATCCACGGTGACCGGGACGCCGGCGTGCCTATCGCCCGCGCACGAGCGGCCGCCGCGCTGATCCCGCACGCGGAGCTGAAAGTCGTTGCCGGTGCCGGACATTGGGTCCAACGAGATCAGCCTGATGTCGTGACCGCCGCTATGCTGGACTTCCTGCGTCGACTGCCCCCGCCGTAGCGGCGCTCACGCCAGCTACCGGCTTGAGTCGGATCGGCGTCGAGGCAAGCAACCCCAACGGATCGAGGTAGTCGGCTCGCGACGCCGGGCCCCACATCGCGCCCCAGTGCAGGCAAGCCGCGCAGCCCGGATGGCCGGGCTCCAAGGTGCCGATCACCGATCCCGCGGCCACCAGCTGACCGATGCGGACTGCCGCCGACACCGGCTGGTAGCTGGTGCGCAAACCGCCGGGGTGGGCCAGTGACACCACCGGCTGCCCACCCGAACGTCCAGCGAACACCACCGTGCCCGCACCGGCGGCATACACCGGCTGGCCCGGTTCCCCGGCCAGGTCCACACCGCGGTGGCCGCGCTGCCAATCCGGGCGCGGGGCGTCGAAGGGCCGCACCACCGCCGGGCGCGGCCGCAGCGGCCACTCCAGCCGAACCGTGTCGCCATGCGCCGGCGCGGCCAGCAGAAGGCCTCCGACCAGTAACAACGCCGCGCATCGCATCTGGCCAGTTCACCTCGGCGGCCCCGAAACGGGCCAGTCACCGCTGTGGACAAAGCACCTGGTTCATGGGGTGGTTCCAGCTTCGCCTCTCGTTCCTCGAGGCTTGCTAAACCACCCGCTCGAACCGTGTAAACTCATTTGCGCAGTTCGCTTATGCGGGCTGACTTCGCGTGTCTGCGCCACAACCGGATGTCGGGTGGTCCCCAACAGGGGTCCGGCATTTCAGCAGGCACCAGGGCCCGGCCTCACCCGACGCCGGGCGACAACCGACAAAAAAGGAATCATGGACTCATGGCTGTCGTAACCATGAAACAGCTGCTGGACAGCGGCGCCCACTTCGGGCATCAGACCCGTCGTTGGAATCCCAAGATGAAGCGGTTCATCTTCACCGACCGCAACGGCATCTACATCATCGACTTGCAGCAGACGCTGACGTTCATCGACAAGGCGTACGAGTTCGTGAAGGAGACCGTCGCGCACGGCGGGTCCATCATGTTCGTCGGCACCAAGAAGCAGGCGCAGGAGTCGGTCGCGGCTGAGGCCACCCGGGTCGGGATGCCGTACGTCAACCAGCGCTGGCTGGGCGGCATGCTCACCAACTTCTCCACCGTGCACAAGCGTCTGCAGCGCCTCAAGGAACTCGAGGCCATGGAGCAGACCGGCGGCTTCGAGGGACGCACCAAGAAGGAAATCTTGATGCTGACCCGCGAGAAGAACAAGCTGGAGCGCAGCCTCGGCGGTATCCGCGACATGGCCAAGGTGCCGTCGGCTGTCTGGGTCGTCGACACCAACAAGGAGCACATCGCCGTTGGCGAGGCGCGCAAGCTGGGTATCCCGGTCATCGCGATCCTGGACACCAACTGCGACCCCGACCTGGTCGACTACCCGATCCCGGGCAATGACGACGCGATCCGCTCGGCAGCGCTGCTGACCAAGGTCATCGCCTCCGCGGTGGCCGAGGGGCTGCAGGCCCGCGCAGGTCAGGGCAACGGCGAGGGCAAGGCTGCGGCCGAAGCGGTTGAGCCGCTGGCCGAATGGGAGCAGGAGCTGCTGGCGGGCGCCACCACCGCGGCGCCTGACGCCGACGCCGCAGCTGCCGGCACCGAAACCACCACCGACGCATCGTAGGAAAGGCACACCACAGTGGCGAACTACACCGCTGCCGACGTTAAGCGGCTTCGGGAGCTCACCGGCTCAGGCATGATGGACTGCAAGAACGCGCTGGCCGAGAGTGACGGCGACTTCGACAAGGCCGTCGAGGTGCTGCGCATCAAGGGCGCCAAGGACGTCGGCAAGCGCGCCGAGCGTGCCACCGCCGAAGGTCTGGTCGCTGCCAAGGGCGGCGCCCTCATCGAGCTGAACTCCGAGACCGACTTCGTCGCCAAGAACGACGAGTTCAAGGCCCTCGCAGAAGAGGTCGTCACCGCCGCCGCGGCGGCCAAGACCTCCGATGTCGAGGAGCTCAAGAGCGCCAAGGTCGGTGACCGCACCGTCGGTGAGGCCATCGAGGCGCTGTCGGCCAAGATCGGCGAGAAGCTCGAACTGCGCCGGGTCGCCTACTTCGACGGCACCGTGGAGACCTACCTGCACAAGCGGGCCTCCGACCTGCCGCCGGCGGTGGGTGTGCTGGTCGAGTACACCGGTTCGGACACCAACGCGGCCCACGCGGTGGCACTGCAGATCGCCGCGCTCAAGGCCAAGTACCTGAGCCGCGACGACGTTCCCGCCGACCTGGTGGCCAACGAGCGTCGCATCGCCGAAGAGACGGCCAAGGAGGAGGGCAAGCCCGAGGCTGCCCTGCCCAAGATCGTCGAAGGCCGGGTCACCGGCTTCTTCAAGGACGTGGTGCTGCTGGAGCAGTCGTCGGTTTCCGACTCGAAGAAGAGCGTCAAGGCGCTGCTCGAGGAGGCCGGCGTGACCGTGACCCGTTTCGCGCGGTTCGAGGTCGGACAGTCCTAGCCCCCTTCGTACGAAAATCACCGCCAGTGCCCGTGACTCGGGCCTGGCGGTGATTTTCGTTTGGGCGTCACGGACTCACGTGGTCCGTCGGATAAGGTCACCGGCATGCAACTTGTGCACGCCTTTGGCGACGACGCGCTCGGTCACTCGGACACGGTCGGCCTGGTTGAACGCCTGCGATCGGGCGAAGTGTCGCCCGCCGAGTTGGTCGATGCCGCGATCGCCCGCACCGAAGCGGTCAATCCGCAGCTGAACGCGCTGGCCTACCGGGCGTTCGACCGCGCGCGGGCGAACGCCCGCCAGAGCAGCGTCGGCACCGGACATTCGGGCTTCTTCCAAGGCGTTCCGACATTTATCAAAGACAACGTCGACGTCGCCGGGATGCCGACCATGCAGGGCACCGATGCCTGGCAACCCCACCCGGCCGCGGCCGACGGGGCCTTCGCCAAGCTCTATCGCAGCACCGGGCTGATTCCGCTGGGCAAGACCCAATTGAGCGAGTTCGGCTTCAGCGCTTCGGCCGAGCATCCGCGGATCGGCGCGGTACGCAACCCGTGGAACACCGACTACACCGCGGCGGCGTCGTCGTCGGGCTCGGCGGCTTTCGTCGCTGCCGGGGTGGTCCCGATCGCGCACGCCAACGACGGCGGCGGGTCCATTCGCATTCCCGCGGCCTGCAACGGACTGGTCGGGCTCAAGCCGTCGCGCGGCCGACTGCCGTTGGACAAGGACTTGCGTGCCATGCCGGTGCGGATCGTCTTCAACGGGGTGGTGACCCGCTCGGTGCGCGACACCGCCGCCTTTTACGCGGAGGCCGAACGGATCTCGCGCAACACCAAACTGCCGCCGATCGGTGACATCCGGGCACCGGGTGCTCAGCGCCTGCGGGTGGCGGTGATCACCCAGTCGATCGCGCGCGAGACGTCGGCAGAGATCCGCGAACTGACGTTGAAGACGGCGGCGTTGCTCGAGGAGCTGGGGCACCGCGTCGAGTATCTCGACCGGCCACCGGTGCCGGCGCACTTCGCCGATGACTTCCTGCTCTACTGGGCGTTTTTGGCGACGGCATTGGTCAGGGGTGGACGACGCATGTTCGGCCCCACCTTCGATCGCACCCGGCTGGACAACCTGACACTCGGGTTGGATCGCCATGCCACCCGCCACCTCTACCGGCTACCGCTGGCTGTCGCCCGCCTGGCGTCCGTGCGGCGGCGGCACACCTCACGGTTGTACGGCGACTATGACGTCGTGCTCACTCCGACGCTGGCACACGAGACGCCGCGGGTGGGACACCTGGACCCCACGGCCAGCTATGAGCAGATCATCGACCGGCTGATGGACTGGGTGGCATTCACGCCGTTGCAGAATGCCACCGGTGAACCGGCGATCTCGCTGCCGTTGGCCGAATCTACGGCCGGATTGCCGGTGGGCATGATGTTCAGTGCCCCCATCGGGCAGGACGCCCGGCTGCTGGAATTGGCCTACGAACTGGAGGCCGCCAAACCCTGGCGCACGATCGCGAGCGGGGCGTAGTCACTCGACGCCGATTCGCTCCAACATCTGCCGCAGCCGGTGCTGCTCGGCCGCGCTCAGCGCAGCCAGCACCCGACCGTCGGCGACGCGTACGGCATCTTCGGCCTGCTTCAGTAGATCCCGGCCGGCCTCGGTCAAGTTCGCCGGCAGCGCGCGCCCGGACGGCACCGACTCCGGGCGGCTGACCGCGCCGCGGTTCTCCAACCGGTGCAGCACGGTGTTCATGGCTTGCGGGGTGACGCCGGTGTGCCGGGCCAGTTCGGCGCTGGACAGCCCGGGACGCAACGACAGCGCCCGCATGCAGACGAATTCGGGCAACGCCAGCCCCAGCGGCCCGAGTACCGCGGTCACCTGGGGGCGCAGCGCCGAGCTGACCCGGTACAGCAGGTAGCCCAGCGGAGCAACGTCCACGTCATCCATGTCAAATATCCTGACATACAGGGTCTCTGCGCTGAGACGCTATAGATCGTTTCCCGCGTAGGACAGATTGAAGCTCTTATTCGTCAGCGGGAAGTCCGGGACAATGGTGTCGGTCATCGATACCGGCAGCGCCGGCCAGTTGAACCAGGACGGATCCACGATCTTGGCGCGGCCGATGATGGCGTCGGCTCCGATCTCCACCCGGTGCACGATGCTGCCGCGCCAGCCCTCGACGATGCCGATCCCGCTACGCGGGCCCGTCGCCGCCGGAATGGGCGCCCGGAAATCGAGCGGGCCGTCGTGACTGTCGATCAGGTTGCGGCACAGGGTCACCGAGGCCGCGAACTCGTCGCGGCGAACGGTGTAGCGGGCCAGTACATCCCCGGTGCTCGCCGTTACCTCGGTCACCGGTAGCTCGGTGGTCGGGTGGTCGAGGCGGGCGTCGGTGACAATCCCGCTGGCCCGAGCCACGTAGCCCAGCGCACCCATGGCGACGGCGTCGTCGCGGTGCAATATCGAGGTGCCGGCGAACCGGTCATAGATCACCGAGTTGCCCAACGTCAGCTCGGCGATCTCGGCGGTGTCATCAGCCAGCTCTTGTAGCCGGTCCGGGTCCGGAAGTGCTTGCAGCACGACACCTCCGGGGCTGATCGCCCCGCGCAACAGTCGGTGTCCGGTCACTTCCGCGTTGATGCGCAGCGCCAGTTCGCGGACGCGCTGGGCGTGTGCGTTGGCCAAGCCGAATCCCACATCGTTGGCCAGGGCACCCAGATCGGCGGCATGGTTGTAGAGGCGCTCGAGCTCGACGAGCAGTGCGCGCAGCCGGTGCACCGGATCGGGCAGCTGGACACCGAGAGCGTCCTCGACGGCCAGGCTGTGTGCGAGCGCGTGACCGGCAGACGTGTCGCCGCTGACCCGTTCGGCCAGGTCCACCGCCGCGAGGGCGGGCCGGCCTTGAAAGAGTCGCTCGACCCCGCGGTGGACGAACCACAGTCGCGCCTTGAGTCGCAACACCGATTCGCCGACCACCGAGAACCGGAAATGACCCGGCTCGATCAGACCGGCGTGTACCGGGCCGACGGGGATCTCGTAGACCCCGGCGCCGTCCACGGTCAGGAAGGGAAAGTGGTCCGCCGCAACGAAGTCGCCGGGCGGCCCGGCATCGTTGCGCATCGGATGCCAATCCTCTGGCCAATGCGCGTGCCGTACCAGGCGGCGCGGCTGCGGATGATCGACCGGGGTGATGCCGTACAGATCGAGCATCTCGCGCTCGAATCGGCCGGCCTGAAAAGACAGCCGGGCCAGCGAGGGGATCGCCGGGGCGTCCGCCGGAACCGTCAGGGTCAGCTCCCTGCGGCGATCCGGGCGGCCGGCGAGGAACAGGTACACCACCCGCAGGGTGTCGCCGTCATCGTGAGCGGCCATCAGTGCCAGCCGGAACCCGTCGGCCAGCAGAGCCGTGGCCGCATCGATCAACTCATCGCCGGTGACCGGCTGGGTGCTGGTGATCGGCTCCATCAGCGGACTCCGAGTTGGCTTGCGGCGGCCTCGAACAAGTCGGTCAGCGGGCCGGCGGTCACTCCTAGGGCGAACGAGAGCAGCACCCCGATCACCAGCGCGCCCGCAACCGTTACCGGTACCCGGATCGGCGGGGTACCGGCGTCCGGGGTGCCCAGCAGCAGCCGGCCGGAATTGCGCAGCAGGGCGGCGAACGCCACCACCAGCGCCACCAGTGCCAGACCGAGGGCCCACGCCAGACGCGCGTCGGCCAGCGAGATCGCGATCGCCACCTCGCTGGCGAACATGGCAAACGGCGGCAAACCGAGCAGGACCACCATCCCGGCGGCGAACGCGCCACCGACCAACCGTGACCTCCCGAACACCGCAGAGATCTCGCCGATCGCGGTGGTGCCGTGGGCGGCCTGCAACTGCCCGCCGGCGAGGAACAGCACCGTCTTGCCGACACCGTGAGCAAGGACGTGCAGCAGCAGCGCGGTGATCGCCAGCTGGGTGCCCGCCGCCGCGGCGACGGCGATCAGGCCCATCGTCTCCATCGATGAATAGGCCAGCATCCGTTTGAGATCGGTCGTGATGGTGAGCAGCAGCGCAGCGATCAGCAGTGTCACCAAACCGGCGGCCAGCAGTGCCGTCCGCAGAAACGCCGGACCCACCGCGGCATCGATGATCGGCTTGATCCGGATCAGCACCGAGAACGCGACGGACAGCAGCACCCCGCTCATCAACGCCGAAACAGGAGCCGGGGCTTGACTGTGCGCATCGGCGAGCCAGGTGTGAAACGGTGCCAAGCCCATCTTGGCTCCGTAGCCGATCAACAGCAGCGCGCCCGCCAAACGGGTCACCGCCGGGTCGAGCCCACTGGCATGGGCGGCCAGCACGTCGAGGTCCAGCGCGTCCTCAGCGCCCGCTCCGGCATGCAGCGCGGCGAAATGCAGTAACACGGTGCCCAGGAACGCGATTGTGATGCCCACCGAACACACCATGACGTATTTCCAGGTGGCCTCCAGGGCGGCCCGGCTGCGGCGGTGCCCGACCAGAAACGCGGTGACTACCGTGGTGGCTTCCACCGCGATCCACACCACGCCGATGTTGTTGGCCGACACCGCAAGAGCCATCGCTGCCAAGAACGCCGGAGTCAGGATGCCGTACAACCGTGCGCCGCGTTCATCGGTGTGTCCACAAGCCAACTCGGCGTCGACGTAGCCGATGCTCGCCCAGGTGGCCAGGCTGCCGACGACACCGATGACAATCAGCATCGTCACCGACAGTGCATCGGCCCGCAACAGGCCATTCAGCGCCAGTTGGGTCCCGTCGCCGATCCGTACGGCCAAGGCGACACCGCATCCCAAGATGGTCAGCGCAGACATCACCGTGACGGCGGAACCGAACCGGCGCCAGCCGAGCATCGCCGAGCACAGTGCTGCCAACACCGGTGCCAGCAGTGGAAGCGCAATCAGAAGTGTCATCAGTCGCGGAGCTCCCGCAACAGGTCCAGGTCCACCCCGCCGAAGGCGTTGCGCAGCTGTCCGGTCAGCACTCCGAGCACGATCAGCACGAACAGCACATCCAGGGAAGCGCCGAGTTCGACGATCAGCGGGACGCCGGCGGTCAGCAGGAACGCGGTCGCAGCGATTCCGTTGTCCAGCATCAGCAAGCCGACCGTCTGTGAGATGGCGTGGCGGCGGGTCGCCATGATGAACAGCGCGATCAGCACCGTTGCGATGGCCGCCGGGGCGGCGTTGGTCGAGGTACTGGGAGCCAGCGCGACCACCGGTTGGGCGATGGTGAACGCCGCGACCACCAGTGCGGTGACCATCAGCAGGGAGGCGGTCGTGCTGACCAGGGGAGCGGACTCACGGCGTTCTTGGCGTTCGGCGCCCAGCGCCCGCTGTAGCAGCCACGGCAGCAATACCGCGCGGACCGCCAGCACGCCGAGGCCGACCAACAGCAGGGCTCGATCATGCTCGTGTACACCGCGAATCACCGGGATGGCGGCCAGCGCCACGCCTTGGGCGACGAGCAACCGACGCACCACCACCGACAGGTCGCGGTGCCATACCGCCAGTACCGCGGCCAGCAGGACACCGCCGGCAGCCAGGTCCAGCATGTTGACGTAGGTCATCCCGCCGCTCCCGTGAAGAAGTTCGCCGCCGTCACGGCCAGCAGCGCCAGCACGAAGGACCCAGCGAGTAGTTCTGGCACCCGAAACAGCCGCAGCTTGGCGAGGAAGACCTCCACGGTGGCCATGATTGCGGCCAACACCGCCACTTTGAGCGCGATCGCGCCGGCGCCGACGATCACCTCGAGCGCGCTGGGGTCCGCGCCCGCGATGCCCCACGGAAAGAACAGGTTTGCCAGCAGCGCCAGCAACACCGTCAGCCGCATGCCGCTGGCCCATTCGACCATGGCCAGCTTGGGGCCGGCATATTCGAGCACCATGGCCTCGTGCACCATGGTCAGCTCCAGGTGGGTGGACGGGTTGTCCACCGGCAGCCGGCCGGTCTCGGCGACGATCACGATGACCAGCGCGACGAACGCCAGCGCGCTCGCCAGCGAGATCACTTGGCCCGGATGCGCGTTGGTGTTGCCGACGATGGCGCCCAGATTTGCCGAGTTCGCGGGAATCGACAGGGCGAACACCGCCACCAGGATGGTCGGTTCCACCAGCGCCGCGATGGTGATCTCACGGCTGGCGCCCATGCCGCCGAAGGCCGTTGCGGTGTCGATGCCGGCCAAGGTCAGGGCCACTGTGCCCAGGAACAGCAGGCCCACAACGGTAATCAGGTCGGCGACCGGGTCCAGCGGCGAGCCGGTCGCCACCAGGGGCGCGGTGGCGACGATGACCAGCGTGGTGGCGGCCAACGCGGCCGGCGCCGCGGCGAACACCCAGGTGGTGCCGAGCGGTTTGAGGTTCTGCTTGCCCAGCAGTTTGCGGATGTCACGCCACGGTTGCCAGATTCCGGCCCCGGTGCGGCCCTCGGCGCGGGCTCGGACCTGGCGCATCAGGCCGATGACCAATGGGGCGCCTGCGATGACGCCGGCGACCTGCACGAAACCCGCCAGGTATGTCAGTGCGGTCATCGCGCCACCAACATGGCGATCAGCACTCCCACCGCACCGTAGGCCAGGTAGAGGTGCACGCTGCCGGTGTGGGCGCGGCGCACCAGCTGCGCGGCGCCGGCGACACCCCGCAGCAGCGGGGCATACCAGCGGTCTTCGACGACGTCGGCCACCCGCGCCCGGTAGGCGATCCGGTCCACGTAGTAGCTCGACGGAGCTTGGCGGGTCACTTCGACTGCGGTGTCGGCGTGTAACACATCGTCGAAGACCTGCTGTAGCGGTTGGGCGAACGACGTCGCGGTGTATTGCATGCGCGGGCTCAGATCGTCTGCGCCGCAGGCCCACAGCGGCACCGTGGCAGTGCTGGGGCGCACACGTGCCCGCCAGCGGGAACCGATCAGCACCACCACGACCGCGACGGCCAGAACGGCGGTCAGCAGGCCGGGGGACATGGACGCGTCTAGCCCGGGAATGCGCAGGTAGGTTCCGATCTGCGGGGCTGCCCCCGACACGGGCAGGATGTCGAGCACCCGGTGCAACAGCGGGCCGACGGCGGCCGGTGCGACGGCCAGCACCAGGCAGGCGAGTGCGGCCAGGGTCATCCCGGTGAGCATGGTGGTGGGCGCTTCCCGGGCCGCCGCTGCGGCATCCGAGCGTGGGCGGGCCAGGAACCCGATACCGAACGCCTTGACCATGGCGGCCACCCCCAGGCCGGCGGTCAGTGCGATCGCACCCACGGCCAGTGGTGTCACCAGGGTGATCGTGACGTCATGGTCGGCTCGGGCATGCATCAGCGACTGGATCAACAGCCATTCGCTGATGAAACCCGCCCCCAACGGCAGGCCGGCGGCGCCGAGCGCGGCCACGCCGAACAACGCTGTGGTACCGGGCATTCGGCGGGCCAGCCCGCCGAGTCGATCCAGGTCGCGCAAGCCGGTGGCGGCCAGTACCGATCCGGCGGCCAGGAATCCGAGGCTCTTGAACGCACTGTGGGCGAGCAGATGCAGCAGCGCCGCGACCCCTGCAACGGCCGCGGCATCGCGCGATCCCGCGCCCGACAACAACGTCGCCGCACCCAGGGCCAGGGTGATCAGCCCGATGTTCTCCGTCGTCGAATACGCAAGCAGCCGTTTGAGGTCGGTCGCCACCGACGCCTGTAACACTCCGTAGAGCGCCGATGCGCCTCCGGCGATCAGCAGCGTCAGACCCCACCACCGTGGGCCGGGACCGAGCAGCTGCATGTCAACACGGATGATCCCGTAGATGCCGAGGTTGACCATGGCGGCGCTGAGCAACGCCGAGACCGGGCTGGGGGCTTCCGGGTGCGCCCTGGGCAGCCACGCGTGCAGGGGCATGAGTCCGGCTTTGGAACCGAAGCCGATCAGGGTCAACACGAACACCATGTCGCGCACGCGGTCGGGCAGCACGCCCATGGCGGCGAAGTCGTCGCCGACGTGGGCTGCCAGCACCACCATGCCCAACAGCAGCGAAACGAAGCCCAACTGGGTCATCACCGCGTAGATCAATGCGGCCGAACGCACCTCGCTGCGCTGTTGATCGGTGAGCACCAACACCAGCGACGCCAGCGCCATCAGTTCCCATGCAAGCAGGAACGTCGTTACCGAGCCTGCCGCCGGAACCGTCAGCAACGTGGCGACGAACAGCGGCAGCGTCAGCAGTGGGACCGCACCGTAGCGCTCGTGGCGTGCATAGCCGATCCAGTACAGGCCAGCGGCCACGGCCACCGCACCGGTCAGCGCCATGAAGAACCCGCCGAGCGGATCGATGCGCAGCTGTACACCCAGCAGCGGCACCAGCCAGTCGATGCGAATCGCGGGCACGGTGCCGAACACGCCGGCCAGGCCGATGCCGACTCCGGCGGCACCGATACCGGTCGTGGCGATACCGCTGAGGGCCGCTGGAAGCGCTTGGTGGTGCGATGTGTCGGGGGTCGAAACCGTCAGCGTGCTCACCGGCCGGTCACCGACCGCAGCGCGTCGAGGATCTGCTCGGGGGTCGGTGGGCAGCCGGGGATCTCGACATCGACCGGAACCACCTCGCCGACGGCCCCCACCGTTGCGTACGACTGCGCGAACACCCCGCGGTTGAGGGCACAGTCCCCGCACGCGATGACTTTGCGAGGCTGCGGGGTGGCCTCCAGGGTGTTGCGCAGCGGCTCGGCCATGTTGCGGGTGACCACGCCGGTGACCAGCAGGGCGTCGGCGTGACGCGGGGAGGCGACGAGCCGGGCGCCGAATCGCTCGGCGTCGTACACCGGGCTGAAAGCCCCGGCGATCTCGATCTCGCAGCCATTGCACGATCCGGCGTCGACGTGGCGGATCTGCAGCGAGCCCGTCACGCCTCCCGGCGGTTCGGTGGCGGTCGGTGGACGGGCGCCGGCAGGCTCGGTGACACGGCCCAGGGCACGGATTCTGGTGAGCCAGCTCATTGCCCGGCTCGCAGGTCATCGAGGATGGCCACTTGTTCGTTGAGCAATCCGGCCAGCGCCTTGCGCGCCACGGCGAGCAGTTCGGCGATCACCGGCGAGGCGATCGAGTAGACCACCGCATTGCCGTCCTTGGCCGCTGTCACCACGCCCGCACGACGCAAGACACCCAGTTGTTGGGACAGGTTCGATGCCTCGAGGCCGATCTCGGGGAGCAACTCGCCGACGGTGTGGTCGCGTTCGGAGAGCAGCTCCAGGATCCGGATCCGGGCGGGGTGCCCGAGGGTCTTGAAGAACTCGGCTTTCACCTGATGGAGCGAGTTCGGCACAGCGCAGACCATAGCAGTGAAAGCATCAATTGAAAATATCTTCATATGTTGAGACGGTTGAGGGCGGCGTCGCCACCCCGGGCTCTGTTTGACCGTTCCGGTAGGGCAGGATGACAATGCCGTCGCGGACGATTGCCGCGATGGCGCTGTCATATGCGCGCAGCCCGGAGGAGCCTGATGACGGAGCCGACGAGTACCGACGGAGACCGGCCGGCCGGCCGCCCCCCTTTTTCCCGGGTATTGCTCAAGCTCGGGGGGGAGATGTTCGGCGGCGGGCAGGTAGGGCTCGATCCCGATGTGGTCGCCCAGGTGGCCCGCCAAATCGCCGAAGTGGTCCGCGACGGCGTGCAGGTGGCCGTGGTGATCGGCGGCGGCAACTTCTTCCGTGGCGCCCAGTTGCAGCAGCGCGGCATGGAACGGATGCGCTCGGACTACATGGGCATGCTCGGTACCGTGATGAACAGCCTTGCGCTGCAGGACTTCCTGGAAAAAGAAGGTATCGACACCCGGGTGCAGACCGCCATCACCATGGGGCAGGTCGCTGAGCCCTACATCCCGCTGCGGGCGCAGCGGCATCTGGAGAAGGGCCGGGTAGTGATCTTCGGCGCCGGCATGGGACTGCCGTATTTCTCCACCGACACCACGGCGGCTCAGCGCGCGCTGGAGATCGGCGCCCAGGTGGTGCTGATGGCCAAGGCGGTCGACGGCATCTTCACCGCGGACCCTCGCGTCGACCCGGACGCCGAACTGCTCACCTCGATCACCCATCGCGAGGTCATCGAGCGGGGCCTGAAGGTGGCCGATGCCACCGCGTTCAGTCTGTGCATGGACAATGGCATGCCGATCCTGGTGTTCAACCTGTTGACCGATGGAAATATCGCGCGGGCGGTCGCGGGTGAGAAGATCGGGACACTAGTCACCAGCTGAATGGGCGCGGTGCGGGTGACCACCGGCGGCAACGGCGCTACAGCGAAAGCGATAACGAGGAGCGGGGCACATGATCGACGAGGCTCTCTTCGATGCCGAAGAGAAAATGGAGAAGGCCGTGTCGGTGGCCCGTGACGACCTTTCGACCATCCGCACCGGCCGGGCCAACCCGGGCATGTTCTCCCGGATCGTCATCGACTACTACGGGTCGATCACCCCGATCACCCAGCTGTGCAGCATCAATGTGCCCGAGGCGCGACTTGTCGTGATCAAGCCCTACGAGGCATCGCAGTTGGGGCCCATCGAGACCGCGATCCGCAACTCCGACCTCGGCTTGAACCCCAGCAACGACGGTTCGCTGATTCGGGTGTCGGTGCCGCAGCTCACCGAGGAACGACGCAAAGAGCTGGTCAAGCAGGCCAAGGCCAAGGGGGAGGACGCCAAGGTCTCGGTGCGCAACATCCGCCGCAAGGCGATGGAAGAACTGCACCGTATCCGCAAAGACGGCGACGCCGGCGAGGACGAGGTCGGTCGGGCGGAGAAGGACCTGGACAAGTCCACCCAGCAATACGTGACCCAGATCGACGAACTGGTCAAGCACAAAGAAGGCGAGCTGCTGGAGGTCTAACGGCCGTTCAGCAGGCACAACCGTGGCAGACCAAGACACCGGCGTAGACGCCGCGGATTCACAACCGAAACAATCGCGAGCTGGACGCAACCTTCCCGCGGCTATCGCCGTGGGCGCAGTGCTGGGCGGGACGCTGGTCTACACGCTGTTGTTCGCCCCGCGCTTCTGGGTGCTGATCCTGGCGGTGGCCGCTCCGGTTGCCACCCATGAGATCACCCGGCGGCTGCGTGAAGTCGGCTACGACGTGCCGTTCATCCCGCTGGCACTCGGCGGCCAGGCGATGCTGTGGCTGTCGCTGCCGTTCGGCGCCCGCGGAGTGCTGGGTGCCTTCGGGGCGACTGTGGTGATCGTCATGATCTGGCGGCTGGTGGGCCGGGGGCTGGACCACGCCCCGGTCAACTATCTGCGAGACATGTCGGCGACGATCCTGATCGCGGTGTGGGTGCCGCTATGCATGAGCTTCGCGGCGCTGCTGGTCTTCCGCGATGACGGCCCCGGTCGGGTGTTGTGCCTGTTGTTCCCGGTGGTCTTCTCCGACATCGGCGGCTACGCCGTCGGTGTGCTGTTCGGTAAGCACCCGATGGCGCCGGCGATCAGCCCGAAGAAGTCCTGGGAGGGTCTCGGCGGATCACTGGTGCTCGGCGTTGGCGCGGCCGTGTTCGCGGTGACGGTGTTCCTCGACCGGCCGTGGTGGGTGGGGCTGCCGCTGGGGCTGCTGCTGGTGTTCACCGGAGTCTTCGGCGACCTAATCGAATCGCAGGTCAAACGCGATCTGGGCATCAAAGACATGGGACGGCTGCTGCCCGGACACGGCGGGCTCATGGACCGGCTCGACGCGCTGCTGCCCTCGGCCGTGGTGACCTGGATCGTGCTGACCGTCCTGCCCTGAGTCACCGGCATACTGGAACGGATCATGACGCAACAGCTGGTGTTCACCGCACCGCGGCGGGCACTGCCGCCGCGGCATCTGGCCGACCTCGACGCCGAAGGCGTGGTGGCCGCGGTCGCCGAGCTGGGGTTGCCGGCATTTCGCGCCAAACAGCTGGCGAACCAGTACTACGGCCGGCTGATCGCCGATCCGCAGCAGATGACCGACCTGCCCGCCGCGGTGCGCTCCTCGGTGGCCGATGCGCTGTTCCCCACGCTGCTGACCGCGTCCAGCGAGATCGAATGCGATGCCGGTGAGACCCGCAAGACGCTGTGGCGCGCCCACGACAACACCAAGTTCGAATCGGTGCTGATGCGCTATCCGCGCCGCAACACCGTGTGCATCTCCTCGCAGGCCGGCTGCGGCATGGCGTGCCCGTTCTGTGCGACCGGGCAGGCCGGTCTCACCCGCAATCTGTCCACCGCCGAGATTCTCGAGCAGGTGCGGGCGGCGTCGGTCGAACTCCGCGACCGGGACCACGGCAGGCTCTCCAACATCGTGTTCATGGGGATGGGGGAGCCGCTGGCCAACTACGCCCGGGTGGTGGCCGCGGTACGGCGCATCATCGAGCCGGCGCCCAACGGCTTCGGTATCTCGGCGCGATCGGTGACGGTGTCCACGGTGGGACTGGCCCCGGCGATCCGCAAGCTCGCCGACGAGCGCCTCGGGGTGACACTCGCGCTGTCGCTGCACACCCCCGATGACGAACTGCGCGACACGCTCGTTCCGGTCAACAACCGGTGGAAGGTCTCCGAAGCCCTCGACGCCGCCCGCTACTACGCCGACGTCACCGGCCGGCGGGTCTCAGTGGAATACGCATTGATCCGCGACGTCAACGATCAGCCCTGGCGGGCAGATCTTTTGGGCAAAAAGCTGCACAAGGCGCTGGGGCCGCTGGTGCACGTCAACCTGATTCCGCTCAATCCCACGCCGGGAAGCGAATGGGACGCCAGCCCCAAGCCGGTGGAGCGGGAATTCGTCCGGCGCGTCCGGGCCCAAGGCGTGGAATGCACGGTCCGCGACACCCGCGGCCGCGAAATCGCTGCGGCGTGCGGCCAGTTGGCGGCTGAACGCGACTAGTCCTACGTCCCTTACTTCATCGAAACCGACGTTTTGCAGGCTTCGTCTCGAACTTCGCCTGCGAAACGTCGGTTTCGGCGCTCAGTACGGGGCTCGGCTAGCGCAGCCGGCCGCGGTTGCGGAGAACGATGTCGCGCACCACCACGAACAGCGTCAGCGCCGCGAATCCGAGCAGGAAGTAGTCCTCGACGTGGCCGATGTGGTTGCCGCGCAGCATGAGCAGCAGGAAACCGACGATGCCGAAGCCGACGATGTGCCAGGTGCGGTAGTTGATGGCGCTCCAACCCCACGCCGCAGACGGCACCTCGACAGGGTCAACCCCGGTGTGGCGCTCCACCTCGGTACTGGCCACTTCGACTCCTTAGGTTCGCAGCAGGTTCGCATCATTCTGGCATACGGCCGGTCAGTGCACCGCAGGGCGGCGACCCGTTGGGTCGCGCTTCGGGCGCCTAGATCTCGAACGTCCGGTAGGCGGCCGGGCCGACGATCGCGGCCAGGCTCTCGGGCGTCCATTGCTGGTCGCCGTCGAGCAGCATCCGTGCCGCGGCTTCGCAGATCGCCAGGAACACTTCGGTGAGCGCGGCCAGGGTGTGGGTGGTCGGGGCTCGGTGTTCCACCAGTGGCTGCATCACGGTGGCGACCCGCTCGGTGAGCCGGGCCCGGCCCGAGACTACGGCAGCCGCCAGGACCGGATCCTGGTCGGCGCTGAAGATGATCCGCCATGATGCCGGCCGTTCACGCACGGCGGACAGGAACGCGCGGAACCCGGCGATGAACCGGTCTTCGACGCTGCTGGCTCGCTGCGGTGGCAGAGCTCCGAGCAGGCTGGTCAGCATCAGCTCGGTCTCGCGGTCGAGCAGCGCGGCCAGCACCTCGCCCCGGCCGTCGTAGCAGGCGTACACCACCGGACGGGTGACACCGATCCGCTCGGCGATCGCCTTCATGGTTACCCCGGCGACTCCGTGCTCGGCAGCGATCTGCAGGGCGGCGTCGAGCACCTGCGGCCGACGTCGTTCGGGCCCGAGATGCTCGGCGCGGGACCGGTTCGCGGCTGGTTCCGGCACCGGCTCAGCGTAATTGGATGTCGGCGAAGATCAGCACCGGCCAGGCCACGATCTCCCCGAGAACCGAGAACACCTTGTCGAGTCCGCGCACCTCATGCAGGTGCTGGTAGTGGCTGCCGGCCCAGTACACGCCGATCACCAGGTAGGCGCTGAGCAGCACCGAGCCCATTACTGCGAGGTAGAACAGCTGGCGGATGCTGAGCTGACGGTCCAGCAGGCGCGCCACGCTCCCAAGGTTCATCGGATGCTCCCCAGGATCGGCTGGGACTCGATGAGCCCCTCGTCGCTGGGCGCCAGGCCTTCGCCGAAGACCCGATGCGACTGCTTGGCTCGGAATTCCAGATGGGCCTGCGCCGGTACGGCGTAGCCGTAGCGTTTCTGGGCTTCCCGCGGAGTCGTGGTGACCGGGTTCACCGGCCGGATCGCACGCAGCACCCGGGTGCCGATCGGAAGCGTCATCGGTGAGATCAGCCGCAGCAGCATCAACTGCACGCGGGGACTCAGGCTCAGCAGCGTGAACGCGGCGCTCAGCGGCGGCACGATCAGTGCGTCGAGCACCCGAGAGGTGTCGGTGGCTTTCAAGCCGCCGAGCTTGCGCATCCAGCGGGGCATGGTCGCCAGGGTGCCGCGGCGCAGGAACGCGGTAACGACCAGCGCGCCCGGCCACAGCAGCTTCGGCAGCGACTGCGGCAGGATCACCTCGGCGTGCAGCAGGTGCGCCATCGCGCGCCGGGCGATGGCGGAGTTGATCAGCTGCGGGCGCATCTGGTCGAAGTAGGCCGCGACGCCTTCCCGGGTGCGCGGTACATCGGCCGGGTCGAGGGTCTGCAGTTCGGCTGCTTTGGCGCAGTCGGCCCAGTAGGACGCCTCTTCGTCCGACGAAAGCGGTCCGGGTCCGTACTTCTCGTAGGCGTACAGGATCGAGTGCCAGGCGGTGAGGTGGATCCACATCTGAGAGGCCGGGTCGTTGGCGTCATAGTGCGCGCCGGTGACCGGGTCGACGCCGATGGCTTTGGAGTGGATCCGGACCAGCATGTCGGCTGCTTCTGCAGTGGTGCGGCTCTCGCCGAAGGCCACCATCGCGAAGTAGCGCAGGGTGCGGTCGTAGCGGGTCCGCGGCCGGTCATAGATCGCCTGGGTGGCATCGACGGAGGCGACCAGCGCGGGGTCGAGTTCTTCGATGACAACGGCGCGCTGGAATCCGATCGATAGTGATGTCGGGTAGCTCCAGACCTTCCAGGTCGCCGAGTCGGGGCCGAAGAATCCGTAATCCTCGGCCGGCTCGGCGTCGGGCAGGGACAGCCACGTGCGCAGAGTGCTCATTTCGTCTGCCTTTCGCCAATTTTCTGGCTCGTTCTCGATTTTCTGGCTCGTTCTCGATTTCCTGGCTCGTTCTCGATTTCCTGGCTCGCTCGAATTCCTACACTGTGTAGGATTCTGCATCGGCGGTGATGGGCGGTCAAGGGTCAGATTTCGGGGATACCGTGGGCGCATGGCCGCTGATGCCGATCAAGCGCCACAGCTCTGGGATTTCGCCGTGGCCCCGCCCCGCACCGCGCCCGGCGTGACGTCGATGGTGGGTTACCGCGCACTCGATGTGCCGGACACCGTGCACCGCGGGATGCCGTCGTCGACGTTGACGTTCATCGTCAGCCTCGACGAGGGAGTGGAAGCCGCCGAAACAGCCGAGGCGCTACCGACGGCCGCGCCGAATCCGGTCATCCTCGGCGGACTGCACGTGCAGGCGAGTCACGTGCGCCAGCGTCGCGGTCAAGCGGGCGTGCAGGTGGCCCTACACCCGCTGGCCTCACGCGCGGTCTTCGGCGTGCCCGCAGCCGAGTTGAGCGTTTCCGACTTCAACGCGATGCCCGTCCTGGGCCGCGGCTCGGCGCTGCTGCATGAGCGGATCGCCGAAACCCGGTCCTGGCCGGCCGCGTTTGCGTTGCTGGCGAACTATCTCGTCGAGGGCCGCCGCCGACACGACACCACTGTGCGACCCGAGGTGGCCTACGCCTGGCAGCTGCTGGGACGCAGCCGGGGGAGGGCGCCAATCGCAGGCATTGCCGAGCAGATTGGGGTGAGCCAGCGGCATCTGACCACGCTGTTTCATCGCGAGGTCGGCCACCCTCCGAAAGCCGTGGCCATGCTGATGCGTTTCGAGTACGCGACCGCCCGGATGGCCGATGATGCTCGCCGGCATCAGCAGGTCGACCTGGCAGGTGTGGCGGTTGCTGCCGGATACGCCGATCAGGCTCATCTGACTCGCGAATTCGTACGCTACGCCGGGGTCTCGCCGGCGGCATGGCTGGCCGAGGAGTTCCAAAACATTCAAGACGGCGGACACGCCCCGCGGTCAGAGTGGAGCCATGACGCATCAGAATCCGACCGTCTGGTTGACCCTGCAAGCGCATGACGCGCACAAACTCATCGACTACTACGTCGACACCTTCGGCTTCGTCGTCACTGCCCGCCACGGCGATGACGGCGACACCATCGCCCATGCCGAACTGCGCTGGCCAGAGGGCGTCGGCGGCATCATGCTCGGCAGCCACAAGCCCGGTAATGACTGGTGCCGTGAACCCGGCACCGCCGGTGGTTTCGTCGTCACCACCGACCCCGACGGCCTATACCAGCGGGTCCTAGAGCGCCGGGCCGAGGTGATCCGACCGCTGACCGACACCGACTACGGCGCCCGTGAGTTCGCCGTCCGCGACCCGGAAGGCAACCTGTGGAGCTTCGGCAACTATGCGGGAGCACAATAGGTGGGTGAGCACGGGCCGCCGGATCAAAGTTCTGCTGTTGGGCTCCACCGGCTCGATCGGAACCCAGGCGTTGCAGGTCGTAGCGGCGAACCCGGACCGTTTCGAGATCGTCGGGCTGGCCGCCGGAGGCGGTAACCCGCAGCTGCTGGCCGACCAGCGCGCCGAGACCGGGGTCGCCAATATCGCCGTCGCCGACACGCAGGTCGGCGAGGCGCTCGAGGCCGCCTATCGCGGCCCCGACGCCGTGACTCGGCTGGTGTATGACACCGAGGCCGACGTGGTGCTCAACGCCCTGGTCGGCGCGCTCGGACTACGGCCTACCCTCGCCGCGCTGGAGACCGGTGCACGGCTGGCCCTGGCCAACAAGGAATCGCTGATCGCCGGCGGTCCGCTGGTCCTGGCGGCCGCCGAACCGGGTCAGATCGTGCCGGTGGACTCCGAGCACTCCGCGCTGGCCCAGTGCCTTCGGGGCGGCACCTCCGACGAGGTCGCCAGGCTGGTGCTCACCGCTTCGGGCGGACCGTTCCGAGGCTGGAGCGCCGCCGAGCTGGAGCACGTCACACCCGAGCAGGCTGGGGCGCATCCGACCTGGTCGATGGGGCCGATGAACACCCTGAACTCGGCCTCGCTGGTGAACAAGGGACTCGAGCTCATCGAAACCCACCTGCTGTTCGGCGTTCCCTACGACCGCATCGACGTCGTCGTACACCCGCAATCGATCGTGCATTCCATGGTCACCTTCACCGACGGATCGACCATCGCCCAAGCCAGCCCGCCGGACATGCGCCTACCGATCGCGCTGGCCCTGGGCTGGCCGGCGCGGGTCCCCGGTGCGGCGGCGGCCTGTGACTTCTCCACCGCCTCCACCTGGGAGTTTGAACCGCTCGACGACACCGTGTTCCCGGCGGTGCAGCTGGCCCGCCACGCCGGGCAGACCGGTGGCTGCATGACCGCGGTCTACAACGCCGCTAACGAGGAGGCAGCAGAGGCCTTCCTGGCGGGCCGGATCAGTTTCCCGGCGATCGTGGCCACCATCGCCGAGGTGCTGGGCGCCGCCGACCAGTGGGCCGCGCAACCCGCTACCGTGGATGAGGTACTCGATGCGCAGCGCTGGGCCAAGGAACGAGCGGCTCGCGCCGTCGAGGCGATAGCTACGAGAAAGGTCGGAATCACCCGATGATGTTCGCGGTCGGCATCGCGCTGTTCGCGCTGGCCATCCTGGTTTCGGTGGCGCTGCATGAATGCGGCCACATGTGGGTGGCGCGCGCCACCGGCATGAAGGTGCGCCGCTACTTCGTCGGCTTCGGAACCACGCTGTGGTCGACGCGCCGCGGCGAGACCGAATACGGCCTCAAGGCGATCCCGGCCGGCGGCTTCTGCGACATCGCCGGCATGACCGCCGTGGAGGAGCTGGCGCCCGACGAGGTCGACCGCGCCATGTACAAGCAGAAGACCTGGAAGCGGGTGGCAGTGCTGGCCGCCGGCCCCGCCATGAACTTCATCATCGGCCTAGTGCTGGTCTACGCCATCGCGGTGATCTGGGGCCTGCCCAACCTGCACGCCCCCACCACCGCTGTCATCGGCGAAACCGCCTGTGTGGCACCCGAAGTCGTCAAGGGTGAACTGGGCACCTGCTCGGGCCCCGGCCCGGCGGCGCTGGCCGGCATCGAGTCCGGTGACGTGGTGGTCAAGGTCGGTGACACGCCGGTATCGACCTTCGAGGAGATGGCCACGGCCGTGCGCAAACAGCACGGCACCACGCCGATCGTCGTCGAGCGCGACGGCGCCACCCTCACCAAGTACGTCGACGTAGCTCCCACCCAGCGCTGGATCGCCGACGGCCCCGACCGCGAGGCCGTCCCCAGCACCGTCGGCGCGATCGGCGTGGCCGCGGCCCAATTCGGACCGACCCAGTACAACCCGGTCACCGCGGTTCCGGCCACCTTCGGCTTCAGCGGGGACCTCTCGGTCCTGCTGGGCAAGTCGCTGGCCAACATCCCCTCCAAGGTCGGCGCACTGGTGCACGCCATCGGCAATCCGCACGGGCAGCGTGACCCCGAAACCCCGATCAGTGTGGTGGGCGCCTCGATCATCGGCGGCGACACCGTCGATCATGGACTGTGGGTGGCGTTCTGGTTCTTCCTCGCGCAGCTGAACTTCATCTTGGGTGTGCTGAACTTGGTGCCGTTGCTGCCGTTCGACGGCGGACACATCGCGATCGCGCTGTTCGAAAAGCTTCGCAACATGCTCAGGTCGGCCCGCGGGAAGGTCGCGGCAGCACCGGTGAACTATCTCAAGCTGATGCCGGCCACTTACGTAGTCTTGGTGGTGGTGGTCGGTTACATGCTGCTCACCGTGACCGCCGACTTGGTCAATCCGATCAGGCTGTTTTGATAGGAGCCCCCTCATGAGCGTCGGCCTAGGCATGCCGGCAGCCCCTCCGCCCACACTGGCGCCACGTCGTAAGACCCGCCAACTGAAGGTCGGCGGGGTCGGGGTGGGTAGCGACCATCCGATCGCGGTGCAGTCGATGTGCACCACCAAGACCCACGACGTCAACGCGACCTTGCAACAGATCGCGGAGTTGACCGCCTCGGGTTGCGACATCGTGCGGGTGGCCTGCCCCCGCCAAGAGGACGCCGACGCGCTGGC
Source organism: Mycolicibacter virginiensis (assembly GCF_022374935.2). NCBI lineage: Bacteria > Bacillati > Actinomycetota > Actinomycetes > Mycobacteriales > Mycobacteriaceae > Mycobacterium > Mycobacterium virginiense. The sequence continues at coordinate 3,063,632 of NZ_CP092430.2, read as the reverse complement.
CGAGATCGCCCAGCACAGTCAGATCCCGGTGATTGCCGACATCCACTTCCAGCCCAAGTACATCTTCGCCGCGATCGACGCCGGCTGTGCCGCGGTCCGGGTGAACCCGGGCAACATCAAGGAGTTCGACGGTCGGGTCGGCGAGGTGGCCAAGGCCGCCGGTGCCGCCGGCATCCCGATCCGCATCGGCGTCAACGCCGGTTCGTTGGATCAGCGGTTCTTGGCCAAGTACGGCAAAGCCACCCCCGAAGCCTTGGTGGAGTCCGCGCTGTGGGAAGCGTCGCTGTTCGAGGAACACGGCTTCGGCGACATCAAGATCAGCGTCAAGCACAACGACCCGGTGGTGATGGTGGCCGCCTACGAGCTGCTGGCCGAGCGCTGCGACTACCCGCTGCACCTGGGCGTCACCGAGGCCGGCCCGGCTTTCCAGGGCACCATCAAATCCGCCGTGGCGTTCGGCGCGCTGTTGTCGCGCGGCATCGGTGACACCATCCGGGTGTCGCTGTCGGCGCCGCCGGTGGAAGAAGTCAAGGTCGGCAACCAGATTCTGGAGTCGTTGAACCTGCGGCCCCGCGGTCTGGAGATCGTGTCGTGCCCGTCGTGTGGGCGGGCTCAGGTGGACGTCTACCGGTTGGCCAACGAGGTCACCGCCGGGCTGGAGGGGATCGACGTCCCACTGCGGGTCGCGGTGATGGGTTGCGTGGTCAACGGCCCCGGTGAGGCGCGCGAAGCGGATCTGGGTGTGGCGTCCGGCAACGGCAAGGGCCAGATCTTCGTCAAGGGCGAGGTGATCAAGACCGTTCCCGAGGCGCAGATCGTGGAGACCCTGATCGAGGAGGCCATGCGCCTGGCCGCCGAGATGGAGGATGGATCTCCCGGCGGTTCGCCCACCGTCGCCGTAAGCTGATCCCAGCCGGATCGCCATAGGCGCGCGGCAGTTGAGTTCGCCAGAAAGAGTCACTATGTCGGCTCCGCCCGAGTTCCGTCTCGACCAGCGACGGGTGTCCGTAGCGCGTGACGCCGCCGCGGTCTGGCGGGTGCTCGAAGAGGATCCGATCGGTTCCTGCATGGTCGCCGCGCGGGTTGCCGATCACGGTGTCGACCCCCGGTCGATCGGCGGGGAATTGTGGACGCGCGGCGGCGTGGACGAATCCCTGTGTTACGCAGGCGCGAACCTGATCCCGTTGCGCGGTGCCCCGGCCGACCTCACCGCGTTCGCCGACAAGGCGGTCGGTGCGATCCGGCGCTGTTCGTCGTTGGTGGGCCGGGCCGAATTGGTGTTGCCGATGTGGCAGCGTCTCGCCGATTCCTGGGGCCCGGCTCGTGACGTGCGGGAGAGTCAACCACTGATGGCGCTGCACGCCATGCCCGCCTGCCCGATGGATGCCGAAGTGCGCCAGGTGCGTCCCGACGAACTCGATGCGTATCTGGTGGCCGCCGTCGACATGTTCATCGGTGAGGTCGGTGTCGATCCTCGGGCCGGTGACGGCGGCCGCGCCTATCGCCGTCGGGTGGCGAACCTGATCGCGTCGGGCCGGGCCTGGGCACGCTTCGAGCGGGGTGAGGTCGTGTTCAAGGCCGAGGTGGGTTCCCAGTCGCCGGCAGTGGGGCAGATCCAGGGCGTCTGGGTGCACCCGGACCGACGCGGCCGCGGGCTGGGCGCCGGCGGCACCGCGATGCTGGCCGGGGTCATCGTCGGCACCGGGCGCATCGCCAGCCTTTACGTCAACGACTTCAACGAGGTGGCGCGGTCCACCTATGAGCGGGTGGGTTTCACCCAGGTCGGCACCTTCGCGACCGTGTTGCTCGACTGATCTCCGAATCTCTTCGTGCTCTTCGCCGAAACTGCGGTTGGCGCGGAAAAGTTCGAGTAGCGAACACGCCAACCCTCCCCCGCAAGCGGGTGGGGGTCCCCCCGCTTGCGGGGGAGTGCCCCCTGTCTCGGTGCGCCTCCGCCTGGCGACCGTTTCTATTTCGTAACATCAGCCCCAATGACAACTGCAAGCTCATTCGTCACACGCGTCACGGGCCTGGTCACCGTGTTGCTGACCGCAGCCGGCATGGCGGCCTGCACGCCCCGCCCGGACGGTCCAGGGCCCGTCGCCGAGCGGTTCTTCGCGGCCCTGGCCACCGGCGACACCGCAACGGCCGCCGAGCTCAGCGACGACCCGTCTGCGGCGCGCAGCGCACTCAACGCCGCCTGGGCGGGCCTACAGGCCGAACACCTGGACGCCCAGCTGCTCAGCGCCCGCTATAACGACGACACCGGCACCGTGGCCTACCGCTATACCTGGAAGCTGCCGAAGAACCGGACCTGGGCCTACGACGGCCAGCTCAAGATGGTCCGAAACGAAGGCCACTGGACGGTGCGCTGGACGGCCACCGGCCTGCACCCCAAACTGGGCGAGCACCAGACCTTCGCGCTACGGGCCGACCCGCCGCGCCGCGCCGCGGTGAACGAGGTGGGCGGCACCGATGTGTTGGTGCCGGGCTACGTCTACCACTACATGTTGGACGCCACCCGGGCCGGACGGAACCTGATGCGTACCGCGCGGGCCGTGGTCGACACCTTGCGGCCCTTCGACGAGGCACTGGGCGATCCGCAGCGGCTGGCCGAACAGGCCAGTTCCTCGAGGTCTCCGCTCGACCTGATCACCTTGCGCAAGTCCGATCACGACCGTGTCGAACCCGCTATCGGCTCCCTTCCGGGAGTCGTGGTCACCCCGCGCCCCGACCTGCTGCCCACTGACGACCACTTCGCGCCGATGCTCATCAGCGAAGTCAAAAAGGCGGTCGGGACCCAACTCGAAGGTGCCGCGGGCTGGCGTGTCGTCAGCGAGAACCAGAACGGCGTCGACGTCGCGGTCCTGCACGAGGTCGAACCAGCACCGGCACCCTCGTTGACCATCAGCTTGGACCGAGCGGTCCAGCGCGCCGCCCAGAACGCCGTCAACACCCGCGGCGACAAGGCGATGCTGGTGGTGATCAAGCCGTCGACCGGCGAACTGCTCGCCGTTGCGCAGAATGCAGCTGCCGATGCAGACGGCCTGGTCGCGACCAGCGGTCTGTATCCCCCCGGATCGACGTTCAAGATGGTCACCGCGGGCGCGGCCATCGAACGCGACATGGCGACGCCGAACTCGATGGTGGGTTGTCCCGGTGAACTCGACATCGGCCAGCGCACCATCCCCAACTACGGCGGATTCGACCTGGGCCTGGTTTCGATGTCGCGGGCCTTCGCCAATTCGTGCAACACCACCTTCGCAGAGCTGGCCAGCCGGATGCCGCCGCGGGCGCTGTCGCAGGCGGCCAGTCGCTACGGGATCGGGGTGGACTACCTGGTTGACGGGATCACCACGGTCACCGGCTCCGTTCCGCCGACAGTCGACCTGGCCGAACGCACCGAGGACGGCTTCGGTCAGGGCAAGGTACTGGCCAGCCCCTTCGGCGTCGCGTTGGCTGCGGCGACGGTCGCCGCGGGACGCACACCGGTACCCCGCTTGATCGAAGGCCGGCCGACGGCGGTCAACGGTCCGGTGGCGGCCCCGGTGAGCGCGGAGATGCTCGACGGCCTGCGCGAGATGATGCGGTTGGTGGTGACCGACGGCACCGCACGCGACATCGCCGGCTGCGGCCCGGTCTACGGCAAGACCGGGGAGGCTGAATTCGCAGGGGGCTCGCACTCCTGGTTTGCCGGATACCGGGGTGACATGGCTTTCGCGTCGCTGATCGTCGGCGGTGGCAGCTCGCAGTACGCGGTCCGGATGACCAAGGTGATGTTCGACTCGCTGCCGGACAACTTCCTGCTGTAGCGGCGTAAATTGAGAACCCATGACGGGTCTCAGCGACGACATGGCCGACCTGGCCTTGCGTATCTCGGATGCGGACCGCAACGGCACACTGCGCCGCCTGCACAACGCCGTCTCCCTCGGACTGATCGACATCGGGGAGTTCGAGGAGCGCGCGGCGCAGGTGTCGCAGGCACGCATGCGCTCGGACCTCGACACCCTGATCGGTGACCTGCCCGGCCCGCGCGCCATCGTCACCTCGGCAGCCGACCGGGTTGAGCTGCGTGGCTGGGCCGGGTCGCTCAAACGCCACGGGGAATGGATCGTGCCGACCAGACTGGCGTTGGTGCGGCGCCTGGGCTCGGTTGACCTCGACCTCACCAAGGCCCGGTTCGCTGGGCCGGTCGTCGTGATTGAGCTCGACATGCGATTCGGCTCGGTCGACATCCGCCTGCCTGACGGTGCCAGCGCCTCGATCGACGATGTCGAGGTCTACGGCGGCAGCGCCCGCGATCGCCGCACCGACCCGCCCGCCGAAGGAGCTCCGCACCTGGTGCTGACCGGCCGCGTGGTGTGCGGCTCGGTGGACATCAGGGGACCTCGGCGCAAGCTCCGCTGGCGGCGCTGACCAGCTCCGCGGTGTCGATGGCGGTGACCCGCTTCGCCCGGCTCCGCCGGCCTTGCGATCACCGCTAGGCTGGCGTAATGCCAGTTCGTGCCCCGCTTTCTCCCGGCGTGCTGTCTCCGACGCTGCCGGTGCCCCGCTTGATCCCGCGTCCGGAATACGTCGGCCGCGCCACGGCTGCCGAGGGCTCCGAGCCGTGGGTGCAGACGCCCGAGGTGATCGAGAAGATGCGGGTGGCGAGCCGGATTGCGGCGGGCGCACTTGCCGAGGCGGGTAAGGCCGTCGCGCCCGGCGTGACCACCGATGAGCTGGATCGCATCGCTCACGAGTTCATGGTCGACCACGGCGCCTATCCTTCGACGTTGGGCTACAAGGGCTTTCCCAAGTCGTGCTGCACGTCGCTCAACGAAGTCATCTGTCACGGCATCCCGGACTCGACGGTGATCGCCGACGGCGACATCGTCAACATCGACGTCACCGCGTACATCGACGGCGTACACGGCGACACCAACGCCACATTCCTGGCTGGGGACGTCTCGCAGGAACATCGGCTGCTGGTCGAGCGCACCTACGAGGCCACCATGCGCGCTATCAAGGCAGTCAAACCTGGCCGCGCGCTGTCGGTGATCGGCCGGGTCATCGAGTCCTACGCGAACCGGTTCGGCTACAACGTGGTCCGTGACTTCACCGGTCACGGCATCGGCCCGACCTTCCACAACGGGCTGGTGATCCTGCACTACGACCAGCCAGAGGTCGACACCATCATCGAGCCGGGGATGACTTTCACCATCGAACCGATGATCAACCTCGGCAGCCTGGACTACGACATCTGGGACGACGACTGGACGGTGGTCACCAGCGACGGGCAGTGGAGCGCCCAGTTCGAACACACCCTGGTCGTAACGGACGATGGCGCCGAGATATTGACGCTGCCGTGACTTTCGGCCGTTATCTGTTGAGCCGCTAAGGGGGCCGCCAAAATCGCCCCGTGCCGTCGCAGGGGCTGTAGCGTGGCGCAGATGCCGGGCACGATGATGACCATCGACGGGTTCCCGATTCCGGTCGATGTAGCAGGCCCGCAAAACGGGCCTGTCGTGGTCGTGCTCGCCGCGGCCCAGCATCCCCTCACCGCGTACGACGCGGTCTGCCAGCGACTGCATACCGCCTCGCTGCGCACCATCGTGATCGGCGCAGACGCGCGTCTGACACCTAAGTCGGTGATCGGCATCCTCGATTCGCTAGGCGTGCAGTGTGGCGTGCTGGTGGGTGATCGGACCGGTGCCGACAACGCCTGGGAGCTTGCCGCGACGCGCCCAGACCGCTTCACCGGGCTGGTCGCGCTCGACCGGGGACATCCGCGCGCGCCGGATCTGAGCGGCGCGATCCGCGACGAGCGCTGCCCTCCGGTGGAGATCAACACCACCGTGCTGGTCAGTTCCCGAGCGACGGCGTCGGTTGCCAACGCCAGCCAACGGTTCGTCTACGGCGAACACCGGTTGGTGATGCTGCCCGGGCGGCGCAGTGCGAGTGAGTTCACCGCACAGTTCGCCATGGAGATCGTGTTGCGCGCCAGTACCTGGTAATACGTAGCTGGGGAGAGTAGGTTCCGGCGTAGCCGGCGATCGAGGGCGCGTCGGCCGAAAATAATGAAATACGTATCTGGGGGGATACAGAATGCGGTCATGGGGGCAATCAATACCGGCGTTGCTGCGTGAACGAGCCGAGCAGTGGCCTGATCGGCCGGCGTTCACCTACATCGACTACGAGGTGGATCCGGCCGGGTACGCCGATACCCTGACGTGGGCGCAAATTCTGGGGCGCACCGAGGCCGTCGCCGCGGAGGTGGCCGCGGTCGCGGCGCCGGGCGACCGCGTTGCGCTGCTCGCGCCGCAAGGCCTGGAGTACATCGCCGGGTTCTTCGGTGCGATGGAGGCCGGTTGCATCGTGGTGCCGTTGCCGGTGCCGGCCTTCGGCAGCCACGACGAACGAGTCACCGCGGCGCTGAAGGACTGCGCACCGGCCGCGGTGCTCACCACATCGGCAGTCGCCGGCGACATCCACGGGTGCGTCGCCGCGGTCGGGGGTAGTGCACCGGAGATCATCGAGGTGGATCTGATCGATCTCGACGCCTCCGTGTCCTGGCAAGGAACCGGGGCGCTGCCGACGAAAACGGCGTTGCTGCAATACACCTCCGGTTCGACCGGCTCGCCGAGGGGCGTCGTGGTCTCGCACCGCAATGTTTTCGCCAACATGGAGCAGGTGAAAGCGGACTACTTCGGCGAGGATGGGGGAGCGCCGCCGCCGGACACCACGCTGGTGTCCTGGCTGCCCTTCTACCACGACATGGGCCTGCTGTTGGGCGTGATGGGAGCCGTCTTGCTGGGTCGCCATTCGGTGGTGATGAGCCCGATCGCGTTCCTGCAGAAGCCATCACGATGGATCCAGCAGCTGGCCATCAATTCCTGCACGTTCACCGCCGGACCGAACTTCGCGTTCGAGCTGGCGGCGCGCCGGACGACCGACGAGGACATGGCCGGCCTCGACTTGAGCAGAGTGCACACCATCTTGAGCGGCAGCGAGCGCATCCATGCCGCGACGATTCGCCGCTTCACCGACCGCTTCGCCCGCTTCGGCCTGCCCGCTAACGCGTTGTCACCGTCATACGGCCTGGCAGAGGCAATGGTCTACGTCGCCTCGGCGCCGCGCGCGAACCGCCCGGTGATGATTCGGCTGGACTACGAGAACCTGGTCGGCGGCACCGCACAGGCAGGTCCGGGCGGGGCGGAGCTGGTTAGTATCGGTGCCCCGCGGGCGTGCACGGTGCGGATCGTCGACCCCGAGACCCACACCGAGAGCCCAGACGGGTGCGTCGGTGAGATCTGGGTGCACGGGCCCAACGTCGCCAGCGGCTACTGGCACAACGCGGAGGCCACCGAGCGCACCTTCGGCGGGCACCTCGAATCCCCGTCCGCCGGGACACCGGTGGGGCCGTGGTTGCGCACCGGGGACCTCGGCGTCATCTACGAGGGCGAGATGCTGGTGGTCGGTCGCATCAAAGACCTGTTGATCGTCGACGGCCGAAATCACTATCCCGACGACATCGAGGCCACCGTGCAGGAGCTCACCGGCGGCCGCGTCGCAGCGGTGCCGGTCAGTGGTGAGGGCGGTGAGCAGCTGGTGGTCATCGCCGAGCTCAAGAACCGCGGCAACACCGTGGAAGAACAATTGGCGCGGATTGCGGCCCTGAAAAAGGATGTGGCGGCATCGGTTTCCCGATCCCACGGGGTCCGGGTCGCTGACCTCGTGCTGGTGGCTCCCGGGTCGCTGCCGATCACCACCAGCGGGAAGATCCGTCGCTCCACCTGCGCCGACTGCTATCGCACGGCCCAATTTCGTCGGCTGGAGCCCGTCGACTGACCGCGGGCGGGTAGCCTGACAGCACTCAAATGTCAGGGAAGACCGTCGTCGGCGAAGGAGCACAATGACCCGGCCCGCGATGCTCTCCCAGACTGAGCTGCAATTACTGGTCGCCTCCGGCGAGATCGACACCGTCGTGGTGGCATTCGCCGACATGCAGGGCCGGCTGGTCGGTAAGCGGGTGGCCGCTGAGCACTTTCTTGCCGAGGTCGCCGGACACGGCGTGGAGGCCTGCAGCTACCTGCTGGCCGTCGACGTGGAGATGAACACCGTCCCCGGCTACTCGATTGCCGACTGGGGGACTGGCTATGGCGACCTGGTGCTCAAACCGGACTTCACGACGCTGCGGCGCATTCCGTGGCTTCCCGGCACCGCCCACGTGCTGGCCGACGCACACTGGCCGGACGGCGGCCCGGTCGCGGTGGCACCCCGCCAGATTCTGGCCGCCCAAATCGCCCGACTGACCGAGCGCGGGCTGGTTGCCTACGCCGCAACGGAATTGGAATTCCTGGTCTTCGAGGACAGCTACCGGCAGGCGTGGGCCGGCGGATATCGCGGCCTGACGCCGGGAACGGACTACAACGCCGACTACGGTCTGGTCGCGGGCACCCGGCTGGAGCCGCTGCTGCGCGACATCCGACGGGGGATGACTGGCGCGGGCCTGCGCTGCGAGGGTGTCAAAGGGGAGTGCAACACCGGTCAGCAGGAGATCACCTTCCGCTACGAGGAGGCGCTGAGGACCTGCGACAACCACAGCGTCTACAAGAGTGGCGCCAAGGAGATCGCCGACCAGCACGGCAAGAGCCTGACGTTCATGGCGAAGTTCGACCAACGCGAAGGCAACAGCTGCCACGTCCACTTGTCGCTGCGCAGCACCGAGGGCGCTGCGGTGTTCGCAGATCCAGCCGCCCCGCACGGCATGTCGGCGTTGTTCCGCGCCTTCCTGGCCGGAGTGCTGACCACGCTGCCCGAGCTGACCCTGTGCTACGCGCCGAACATCAACTCCTACAAGCGATTCGTCGGGGGCAGCTTCGCGCCCACCGCGATTGCCTGGGGCCTGGACAATCGCACCTGTGCGCTGCGAGTTCTCGGTAGCGGCGACTCGATGCGGGTGGAGTGCCGGGTGCCCGGCGGCGATGTGAACCCGTATCTGGCGGTGGCGGCGCTGATCGCGGCGGGGCTGCACGGCATCGACAACGATATTTCGCTGCCCGAGCCGGTCGACGGTGACGCCTACCGGGCCGGGCTGCCGCGGCTGCCCACGACGCTGGGCGGAGCCATGGAGCTGTTCGCCGAATCGGCGGTTGCGCGCAAGGCATTCGGTGATGAGGTCGTCGAGCATTATCTGCACAGCGCCCGAGTCGAACTGGACGCATTCAACACCGCGGTGACCGACTGGGAGAGGGTTCGGGGTTTTGAACGCTTCTGAGCCCGGCGGTTCAGCGAGGCTCGACGCAGGAGAGGCGAAGCTGGGACCGCCGCATGGACCCGGCGGTTCAGCGAGGCTCGACGCAGGAGAGGCGAAGCTGGGACCGCCGCATGGACCCGGCGGTTCAGCGAGGTTCGACGGAGGAGAGGCGAAGCTGGGACCGCCGCATGAACCCGGCGGTTCAGCGAGGCTCGACGCAGGAGAGGCGAAGCTGGGACCGCCGCATGGACCCGGCGGTTCAGCGAGGCTCGACGCAGGAGAGGCGAAGCTGGAACCGGCGCATGAACTCAGCCGGCCGGTGGTCGGACTGACGACCTATCTGGACCGAGCGAAGTTCGGAGTGTGGGATGCGCGCGCGGGCCTACTGCCCGCCCAATACATCCAGGGCATCACCGCCGCCGGCGGGATCGCGGTACTGCTGCCGCCGCAGCCGGTGACGCCCGACATCGCCGCGTGCGTGCTCAACGGTGTCAACGCGCTGGTGATCACCGGCGGGCGCGACCTCGACCCGTCTGGCTACGGCCAGACGCCGCACGACGAGACCGATCGGCCCGACACCACCCGGGACGCATGGGAATTCGCCCTGTTGGCCGAGGCGATGCGGCGCGGCATGCCGGTGCTGGGGATCTGTCGTGGCGCCCAAGTGCTCAACGTGGCGCTCGGTGGAACGCTGCACCAGCACCTGCCCGACGTCATCGGTAACAGCGGCCACCGGGCGGGCAACGGTGTTTTCACCCCGATGCCGGTGCACACCGTGGCCGGCACCCGGGCGGCCGAGCTTCTCGGCGAGAGCTGCCAGGCGCAGTGTTACCACCATCAGGCGATCGCTGAGGTGGGTGCGAAACTTGTGGTCAGTGCGCGCGATGACGACGGGGTCATCGAGGCGATCGAGCTTCCCGGGGAGGACTTCGTGCTCGCGGTTCAGTGGCATCCCGAGGAATCTCCGGACGATCTGCGGCTGTTCGCCGCGATCGTTGCCGAAGCGGGCAAGTACGCGGCGGCACGGGTGAGCGAATGAGTCACGAAGGCGACGGCGAGCGAGGAACGAACGAGCAAGGAGCCGAGACATCAGTACCGAACTGATCAACCCGGCCACCGGGGCGGTCTTCGCTACCGTCGACCATGTCGAAGCAGCCGCCGTCGACGACGCGGTGCGCCGGGCGCAGGCTGCCCAGAAGCGGTGGGCCAAACGCGCCCCGGCCGAGCGGGCTGCCGCACTGCGGGACTTCGCCGCGATCGTCGGCACCCACATCGACGAGCTGGCCGCGCTCGAGGTCACCAACTCCGGTCATCCGGTGTCCGCTGCCGAATGGGAAGCCGGGCATGTCCGTGACGTGCTGCAGTTCTATGCGGCCAGCCCGGAACGGTTGTCCGGCAAGCAGATACCGGTTGCCGGCGGGCTCGACGTCACCTTCCACGAGCCGCTCGGCGTGGTCGGCATCATCACCCCGTGGAATTTCCCGATGCCGATCGCCGCGTGGGGTTTCGCGCCGGCGCTGGCCGCTGGGAATGCGGTGTTGATCAAGCCTGCCGAATGGACGCCGCTGACCACGCTGCGCTTGGCCGAACTGGCCGCGGAGTCGGGGCTGGACCCCGATCTGCTGCAGGTGCTGCCCGGCCGTGGCGCGGAGGTGGGGGAGCGCCTGGTCACCCACCCGGACGTCGCCAAGATCGTGTTCACCGGTTCCACCACCACCGGTACCCGGGTACTGCAGGCCGGGGCGGCCGGGGTCAAACGGGTCACGTTGGAACTCGGCGGCAAGAGCGCCAACATCGTCTTCGCCGACTGCGACTTGGAGCAGGCGGCGGCGACGGCGCCTTACGGCGTGTTCGACAACGCCGGGCAGGACTGCTGCGCACGTAGCCGGATCCTGGTGCAGCGCAGCGTCTACGACCGCTTCATGGAGTTGCTGGAGCCCGCGGTGGCTGGGGTCGTCGTCGGCGACCCGACATCCCGCGACACCGAGATGGGCCCGCTGGTGTCGCGCCCGCACTGGGAGAAGGTGGCCTCCTACGTGCCCGACGACGCGCCGGTCGCCTTCCGCGGTCAGGCGCCCACCGGCCCCGGTTTCTGGTTCCCGCCCACGGTCCTGACTCCGGCGGCCACCGACCGGTGCGTCACCGAGGAGATCTTCGGCCCGGTGGTGACGGTGCTGCCGTTCGACGACGAGGCCGACGCCATCACCATGGCCAACAACACCGTCTACGGGTTGTCGGGCTCGATCTGGACCAACGACCTGTCCCGGGCGCTGCGCGTCTCGCGGGCGGTGGAAGCCGGGAACCTGTCGGTGAATTCGCACTCCTCGGTGCGCTTCACCACTCCCTTCGGGGGCTTCAAGCAGTCGGGGTTGGGCCGGGAGTTGGGCGCGGATGCCCCGCTGGCGTTCACCGAGACCAAGAACGTATTCATCGCAGTGAAGGAGACGCAGTGACCGACCTGACCCAACGCCTGGCCGGACGGGTGGCCGTGGTGACCGGCGCCGGTGGCGGAATCGGCTTGGCATCCGCGCGGCGGATGCGTGCCGAGGGCGCCCAGATCGTGGTCGGTGACCTCGACCAGGCTGCGGGTACCGCGGTCGCCGACGAGCTCGACGGCCTGTTCGTTCAGGTCGACGTCTCCGATCAGGATCAGGTCGATGCGCTGTTCGACACCGCGGCCCAGACGTTCGGCTCGGTGGACATCGCCTTCAACAACGCCGGTATCTCGCCACCCGACGATGACCTGATCGAAACCACCGAACTGCCGGCCTGGCAACGGGTTCAGGACGTCAACCTCAAGTCGGTGTACCTGTGCTGCCGGGCGGCGCTGCGACACATGGCGCCCGCCGGGCGGGGATCGATCATCAACACCGCATCGTTTGTCGCGGTGATGGGCTCGGCCACCTCGCAGATCTCCTACACCGCTTCCAAGGGCGGCGTGCTAGCCATGTCACGTGAGCTCGGGGTGCAGTACGCCCGGCAGGGCATCCGGGTCAACGCGCTGTGCCCCGGCCCGGTGAACACCCCGCTGTTGCAAGAGCTGTTCGCCGCCGACCCGGAGCGCGCCGCGCGCCGGCTGGTGCACGTGCCGGTGGGCCGGTTCGCCGAGCCGGAGGAGATCGCGGCCGCGGTCGCGTTCCTGGCCAGCGATGACGCTTCGTTCATCACCGGCTCGACATTCTTGGTGGACGGCGGGATCAGCTCGGCGTACGTCACGCCGCTGTAGGCGGTCTGGCCGGCGGCCAGCTAGGGTCCGTCGTCATCCTCATCGTCAGAACCGTTGTCGCCCAGCAGTTTTTCGGGGTGATGGTAATGGTTGACCCGAGGTTGACCGTGGTCTAGGTGTGGCGGCGGCAGGGTTTGGGTGGTGCCGTCGTGGCGTTTGCGCGTTTTCCAGCCGCCTGAGGTCATGAGTTCATGGTGGGGACCGCAGCGCAGGGTCAGGTCGGTGACGTCGGTGCGCTTGGTTGTCGCGTAGTCGTCGTCATGGTGGACCTCGCAGTAATAGCCGGCGACCGGGCAGTTGGGGTGGCTGCACCCGCGTTCCTTGGCGTAGAGCACGATTCGCTGCCCCGGCGAGGCGAGCCGTTTGGTGTGAAACAGGGCCAGTTCTTTGGCGCCGTCGTAGATCCGCAGGTAGTGGTGGGCGTGGCTGGCCATGGCGATGACGTCGCGCATGGGGAGCCAGGTGCCGCCGCCGGTGTGGGCTTTGCCGGTGCCGGCTTCCAGGTCGGTCAGGGTGGTTGAGACGATGATGGTGGCCGGTAACCCGTTGTGCTGGCCTAATTTTCCGGAGGCGAGCAGGGCGCGGCCCATGGCGGTGAGGGCGTCGTGGTTGCGTTGTGCGGCACTGCGGGTGTCGGCGTCGATTGCCGCCTGTGAGGGCGTGCCACTGGAGCATGGGGTGGCATCGGCCGGGTTGCACATGCCGGGGGCGGCCCAGCGGGCGAGCACCGCGTCCCACGTGGCGCGGGCTTGGGGATCGAGGAATCCTTTGATGGGGGTCATACCGTCGCGGCCTTGGGGTCCCAGCACCACACCACGGTGTTTGGCGCGCTGGTCGTCGCTGTAGTTGCCGTCGGGGTGCAGGTAGTCGGCGAGGCGTTGGGCCAGTTTGGCCAGTTCGTCGGGGCGGCACTGCCCGGCCAACTCGGCCAGCTGGTGCTCGGCCTGGGTCAGGGTGCCCGCATCAATGCTGTCGGGCAAGTAGTGGAAGAACGAGCGAATCACGCCGATGTGGGCGGCTCCGACTCGCCCCTCCCGCTGCGCTGCCGCCACTTCCGGCAATACCGGTTCCAACGGTTCACCGGTCAACGTGTGGCGCGGCCCCAGCTCCGCGGCATCGCTGATGCGACGGGCGGCTTCGCCGCGGGCGATGTGCAGCTCGTCCGCCAGAACCCAGCGCGGTTTGCCGCCGAGTTCGGCGGGGTCGGTGGCGGCTAGCCGATTGACCAGGGGGTGTTCTACTGCGGGTAGCCGCCGTCGCAGCCGTTCGCAGCGCCGCAGCAGGGCCAGGCATTCCCGCGGCGTCAGTGCGTCGAAGTCCAGTTCCAGCGCCCGGTCCAGATCGGCGGAAAGTGTGTCGAAGACTTCGACGACCTCATCGCGATTGTTCGAACGCATGTGCTAATAGTAGCTCCGGGGTCCGACAGCTCGCAGAGAGTATCGACAGCCAAAACTGCTGTGAAGCAAGTGAATATGGTGACTTTCGGCGCCTGTTCAGTCCAGCCTCGTTGCCGCCACCGACCACATTGGCAGATGGAGTCGGTGGTTCTCGAGTTCCGGCTGCAACACCGCCAGTTGGCCAGGCAGGGTTTTCATCTGCGGTGCGACGCCGTCGTTGGAATCCATCTGCGAAAGAAAATCCAACGCCCGTGGGCCGAAGGTGCCGACGTATGTGGAGGTGCCCAAGTAGTCCAGGCGCCAGCCGTTGGTGTCGAGCAGTCGGCTGAAGTTGTTCGCCGGTAGCCCGTCGAACTTCAAGCCGTTGAGATTGTGGCGCCCGAGTTCGAACATGAACAGTCGCGCGCCGGGAGCGGTAGCAAGATGCAATGCCTGGATGTAGCGCGCCTGCATTCGCTCGTCATGGGCGAAGACGTGATAAAAGGCGCTGTCGACGACAGTGCCGAACCGGTCCTCGAAGTCGGCCAGGCGTGTCGCGTCGGCGACCTGAAAATCCACGTTCACTCCGGCGCGCTGCGCGTTGTGTCGGGCGTGCTCGATTGCCGCTGGCGACGCGTCGATGCCGGTGGCCGAATATCCCTGAGCGGCAAAGTAGATCGCGTGGTGGCCGGGGCCGGTTCCTGGATCCAGGACTTCGCCGCGCAGGGCGCCATGGGCGACGAGTTCTTGCACCGCAGGCTGCGGGCCGCCGATGTCCCACGGGACCGTCCCGGCGATCGTCTGCTCGCCGCGGTACATCAAGTCAAAGGTCGGGTCGGCCTGCATGGGCCATTCCTCTCTATCGCTGACCAAGAAGGGGTGACTTCACTTGTATACTTGGTCAGTGACCAAGAATCAAGCTGTTGGGCGAGCACGGGTCGGCCTTGGTGTGGAGGACGTCGTGCGTGCTGCGTTCGACGTTCTCGATCGTCATGGGATCGCGAAGCTCTCTACCCGCGCAATAGCAACGGAACTCAGCGTCAGCATGAACACCGTGATGTGGCACATCGGCGCCAAGGGGCGACTACTCGAGCTGATGGCGGACGCCATTGTCGCCGAGGTTGAGGTGGACCCGTTGCGCGGTGACTGGCGGCAGCGGGCGACCCAGTTGCTAGTCGGGTTGCGTCAGGCGATGCTGGGCCACCGTGATGGTGCGCTTGTCGTCGCCGGAACGTTCCCGGTGCTGCCGTCGACCTTGGCCTTCAGCGACCGGCTGATCGAAGTGTTGTTGACCGGAGGGGCTGCGTCCAAGCAGGCGGCTTGGACCGCTTGGAACCTCTTCTACTTCACTCTGGGCCTGGTCCAGGAGGAGCAGCGGGCGCCCGATGCTCTGCCGGGCAGTCTGCAGGATGTCGTCGACGAGGCGGAATTCCCCAGTCTGCATGCGGTGCTGGACGATTTCCTCTCGGCTGACTACGAGGCCCGCTTCAGATTCGGCATCGATCAGATTCTGGGATCCCTCGGATAGGGCGTCAGAACCACTCCGGGCGCATCTCCAAGGTCGTACGGTCCAGGCTCTCCAACAGGTCGAGCTGCGGGCCGGTCTTCGGCAGCTCGTAGCGGAAGAAGTACCGGGCCGCCTGACGTTTGCCGTCAAAGAAGTCCCCAGCGCGACCCCCGGCGGCCAACAACTGCTCCAGCCAGATCCAGGCGATCACCACATGGCCGAAGGCCTCCAGATAGATCGCACTGTTGGCCAGGGCGGCATCGATGTCACCGGCGGCGAACATGCCCGCGGTGACCGCCACCAACCGCTGGACCACTGCGTCGAGTCGCGCTGCCATATCGGCCAGTTCGCCGCCGGCTCGATGCGCGGCCCCGGTGCACTCGCTCATCGCGCCGTGTAGTGCGGCCAGGCTCGCCCCGTTGCGCTGCACCACCTTGCGGCCCAACAGGTCCAGACTCTGGATGCCGTGGGTGCCCTCGTGAATCGGGTTGAGCCGGTTATCCCGGTAGTGCTGTTCCACGTCGTACTCGCGGGTGTAGCCGTAGCCGCCGTGCACCTGGATCGCCAGATCGTTGGCGGCCAGGCACCACTGCGACGGCCAGCTTTTGGCGATCGGGGTGAGGATGTCGAGCAAGGCGGTGGCGTGCTCGCGTTCGTCGTCTGATCCAGCGGTGTTCTGAACGTCGACGAGGCGCGCGCAGTACAGCGCCAACGCGAGCGCCCCCTCGACATAGGACTTCTGCGCCAGCAGCATCCGCTTGACGTCCGCGTGCTCGATGATCGCAACCTGCGGTGCGGCAGGGTCTTTCGCCGTCGCCGGGCGGCCCTGCGGCCGGCTGCGGGCGTACTCCAGTGACTTCAGATAGCCGGTGTAGCCGAGCGCTATCGCACCCATCCCCACACCCAGGCGGGCTTCGTTCATCATGTGGAACATGTAGGTCAAGCCGCGATGCTCGTCGCCCACCAGGTAGCCGATCGCACCCGGTTCGCCGCCGGGCTGGTGGACGCCCTCCCCGAAGTTGAGCACGGTGTTGGTGATTCCGCGATAGCCCATCTTGTGGTTGAGACCGGCCAGCACGACGTCGTTGCGTTCACCCAACGTGCCGTCGGGGTTCACCAGATACTTCGGCACGATGAACAGCGAGATCCCCTTGGTGCCGGCCGGACCGTCGGGGATCTTGGCCAGCACCAGATGGACGATGTTCTCGGTCAGTTCGTGTTCGCCACCGGAGATCCACATTTTGGACCCGAACAACCGGAAGGTGCCGTCGGCGCACCGGTTTGCCCGGGTGGTGATGTCGGCCAGCGATGATCCCGCCTGCGTCTCCGAGAGGCACATCGTCCCGAAGAAGCGGCCGGCGATCATGGGTTTGACGAAGGCGGTGATCTGTTCTTCGCTGCCGAACTTGGCGAGCAGGTTTGCGTTGGCCATGGTCAGCATCGGGTAGCCGGCGGTGCTGACGTTGGCGGCGAATAACCAGGCGAAGCCGGCCTGAGCCACCGTTGCCGGCAATTGCGCCCCACCGAGGCTGTAGTCCATGGCCATGCCGATCAGCTCAGCATCTGCGCAGGCCGCCAGTGCCTCCTTGACCTCATCGATGATGGTGACTTTCGTCCCGTCGAAGGTGGGCTCGTGGGCGTCGCTCTTCTTGTTGTGTGGGGCGAAATAACGGCTCGCCAGCTGTTCACACAGATCCAGCGTGTCGGAGAAAGTCTCCCGAGAGTGCTCGCAGAACCGGTCCCGTCCGGTCAGTTCGTCGACGCGCAGCCAGTCGAACAGCAGGAAGTCGAGGTCTTGTCGCGACAGCAGGGTGGACTTCATCTGCGGTCCTTTCACTCCAGCCCAAGCAGTGCGTTCTCGACGACCTCGGGCAGTGCCGGGTGGATCCAGTATTGACCGCGGGCCATCTCTTGCGCGGTGAGACCGAAACTCATCGCCTGGATCAGCGGCTGGATGATCGAGGACGCCTGGTAGCCCATGATGTGCGCGCCCAGCAGCCGCCCGGTACCGCGTTCGGCGATGAGCTTGGCAAATCCGGTGCTGTCTTCCATGGCCCAGCCGTAGGCGACGTCACCGTAGTCCTGGATCTTCACCGAAATATCGAGACCCTTTGCCAGCGCCTGTGTTTCGGTCAAGCCGACCGCAGCGATCTGCGGATCGGTGAATACCGCGGCCGGCACGTAGCGGTGGTCGGTGATCCGCATCGAGTCCACGTCGTCCCAGTCGCACAGCAGATTGTGTTGCACCACCCTGGCTTCATGATTGGCGACATGCTTGAGCTCATACGGTGAAGACACATCGCCGAGCGCGAAAACTCCGCGCGCCGAAGTTCGTTGGTATTTGTCGACGCTTACTCGCCCGCCGGCGATGGTGACACCGGCCTGCTCGGCGTCCAACAGGTCGCCGTTGGGCACCCGCCCGGTGGCTACCAGCATCGCGTCGGCCTGCAGCACCGAGCCGTCGTCGAGCTCCACGACGACGCCGTTCCCAGCGTTGCGAGCTGCGACCACGTTGCAGTGCGTGCGCAGCTCCCACTTGGCCGCGGCGATCCGGGTGAACCGTTCTGCAACGGTCTCGTCGCAGTGCCGCAGCAAGGTCGAGCCCCGGATCACCACCGTGACCCGGACACCCAAGGCGGAGAACACGTGGGCGAACTCGGCGGCGATGAAGCCCCCGCCCACGATCACCAGATGCTCGGGCAGCTCGGCGATGCGCATGATGTCGTCGCTGGTGTAGTAGCGCGCCCCGCTGTCGGCGATGGCGGGCGGGATCGCCGAGCGCGACCCGGCGGCGATCACTACCTGCTCGGCGCTGAATTGTTCACCTCCCGCGGTGAGCAGCAGGTAGCGGCCGTCGGAGCCGACCGGGCCGAATCGGGTGTGCACGCCGTAGACGTCGACGTTCGGCAGGCTGCGGCGATACTGCTCGCCGCCGGCGGCGATCGGGTCGATCCGCCCGAACACCCGTGAGACGATCTCGTCCCAGCGCACACCGTCGATGCGGGCGTCAATCCCGTAGCGCGACGCCTCGGCCACCGTCTTGGCGACCTCGGCGGCGTAGACGAACATCTTCGTCGGGATGCAGCCCACATTGAGGCAGGTGCCGCCGAAAGTGCCCTCTTCACAGATCGCCACCCGCTTGTCGGCGTAGCGCTCGTCGAGAATGCTGTTGCCCGAACCGGTTCCGATGATCGCCAGGTCGTAGCTCTCCATTGCGTCAGCCTAAACGGTGCGCGGGGCCGCGGTGATCGCAAGCGCGGCGAAGCCGGGCGCAGCGGGTCACCGCCGTTCTGGATGAGGTGATCGCAAGCGCGGCGAAGCCGGGCGCAGCGGGTGACCGCCGTTCTGGATGAGGTGATCGCAAGCGCGGCGAAGCCGGGCGCAGCGGGTCACCGCCAACCTGGATACGCTGATGGCGTGCCCGCATCGGCTCAGACCGAGATGACCGACGTAGTGCTGATCGGCGCGGGCATCATGAGCGCCACCTTGGGGGCGATGCTGCGCCGGCTGGAACCGGAAACCGCGATCACCGTCATCGAACGGTTGGATTCCGCCGCCTGCGAAAGCAGTGATCCGTGGAACAACGCCGGCACTGGCCACGCTGGGCTGTGCGAGCTGTTCTACACACCGCAGCGGCCCGACGGCTCGATCGACACCGCCAAAGCGGTGCGGGTCAACGAGCAGTTCCAGGTGACCCGGCAGTTCTGGGCCTATGCCGTCGAGAACGGCCTGCTGGAGGATCCGCGTGACTTCGTATACCCGATCCCGCACGTCAGCTTCGTACACGGCGCCGAAGCCGTGGATTACCTGCGGCGGCGCCATCATGCGCTAGCCGACAACCCGTTGTTCGCCGGCACCGACTTCATCACCGACTTCGGCGAGTTCGCCGCGCGCCTTCCCGCGATGGCCACCGGGAGGAACCCCGACGTGCCGGTGGCCCTGGACTGGGCTCCGCACGGCACCGACGTGGACTTCGGCGCGCTGACGAGCCAGCTGATCGGCTACGGGGTGCGCCACGGCACCGCCGTGCACTTCGGCCACGAGGTGCGCTCGCTGCGCCGGGAGTCCGACGCCAGCTGGACATTGGTTCTGGCCAACCGTCGCACCGGCGAAACCCGAAGGCTCAACGCTAAATTCGTCTTCGTCGGCGCCGGGGGAGCGACCCTGGGACTGCTGCAGCGCGCGGGGATTCCCGAAACACGAGGCTTCGGTGGCTTCCCGATCGGCGGGGTGTTTCTGCGCTGCGGGGCCGCCGAGCTCACCGCCGCACACCGCGCCAAGGTGTACGGCGCC
Source organism: Mycolicibacter virginiensis (assembly GCF_022374935.2). NCBI lineage: Bacteria > Bacillati > Actinomycetota > Actinomycetes > Mycobacteriales > Mycobacteriaceae > Mycobacterium > Mycobacterium virginiense. The sequence goes on along the minus strand of NZ_CP092430.2, from coordinate 3,043,992 downwards.
CCGGTGCCGGGCGCGCCGTCGACGACCGCCCCGCACCTGGATGCCCGGATGGTCAACGGTGCGTCATGGCTGCTGTTCGGACCGTTCGCCGGGTGGTCGCCAAAGTTTCTCAAGCACGGTCGGGCCTCGGATCTGCCCCGATCGGTCCGCTTCGACAACGTCAGGTCGCTGCTGGGCGCCGGGATCCGAGAGCGTGAACTGGTCGGGTACCTGCTCGGCCAACTGCGGAGAACCCACGGCACCCGGGTCGAGGCACTGCGGGAGTTCCTGCCGGGTGCGGATCGCGCGGACTGGCACGAGATCCGGGCCGGCCAACGGGTGCAGGTGATTCGCGACGGACAGCTCGATTTCAACACCACGATCGTCAGCGCCGGCGACGGCAGCATCGCGGGACTGCTCGGCGCCTCGCCCGGGGCCTCGACCGCCGTGCCGGCCATGCTGGAGGTGCTGGCGCGCTGTTTCGCCGGCAGGTTCGCCGACTGGCTGCCGACGCTCAAAGAGATGGTGCCCTCGCTGGGTACGCGACTGTCCGAAGAGCCTGCGTTGTTCGAGCAGGTGTGGGAGTGGGGGAGCCGCACGCTTCAGCTCAACTGACGGTCGCCGCGGGTTTGATGGTGGCGACCCGCAGCGCCCGGCTTCGCCGCGCTCGTGGTCGCCGCGGGTTTGGTGGTGGCGACCCGCAGCGCCCGGCTTCGCCGCGCTCGCGGTCGCCACTAGAGTTATCGGGTGACCGAGAACCCCTACCTGGCCGGTTTACGGCTGGCCGGCCGCAAAGTTGTTGTCGTGGGCGCGGGAAGCGTCGCGCAGCGACGTCTTCCGCTGTTGGTGGACAGCGGCGCGCAAGTGCTGGTGATCGCGCCGAGCGCCACGCCTGCGGTCGAAGCGCTGGGGGAGCGTAAGCCCGGCATCACGCTGGTCTCGCGCACCTACCGCGACGGGGACCTGGCCGATGCCTGGTACGCGATCGCGGCGACCAACGACCCGGAGGTCAACGCCGCCATCGTGGCTGAGGCCGACCGTCGCCAGATCTTCTGTGTGCGCGCCGATCTGGCCGTCGCGGGATCCGCGGTCACCCCGGCCACCTTCGGTTACTCCGGATTGTCGGTGGGCGTGCTGGCCGGCGGCGAGCACAACCGGTCGGCGGCGATCCGCTCGGCGATTCGGGAGGCCCTGCAGAACGGCACCATCACCGTGGACGTGGAGACGACCCCCGACGTGGTGCGCGGCGGTGTGGCGCTGGTGGGCGGCGGACCGGGCGATCCAGAACTGATCACGGTGCGCGGCCGTCGCATGCTCTCGCACGCCGACGTCGTGGTGGCCGACCGGCTCGCGCCGCCCGAGCTGCTCGCCGAACTGCCCCCGACCGTCGAAGTCATCGACGCCGCCAAGATCCCCTACGGGCGGGCAATGGCGCAGGACGCGATCAACGCGCTGATGATCGAACGTGCCAAGGCCGGCAAGTTCGTGGTGCGCCTCAAGGGCGGCGACCCATTCGTGTTCGCCCGCGGCTATGAAGAGGTGCTGGCCTGTGCCGACGCCGGGATTCCGGTGACGGTTGTGCCGGGTGTGACCAGTGCCATAGCGGTCCCGGCCCTGGCTGGCGTGCCGGTCACCCATCGGGCCGTGAACCACGAGTTTGTGGTGGTCAGCGGGCATGTTGCCCCCGACGATCCCGAATCGTTAGTGAATTGGGACGCCTTGGCCGCGATGCGCGGAACCATCGTGCTGCTGATGGCCGTCGAACGCATCGAGCAATTCAGCGCGGTGCTACAAAAAGGCGGGCGACCTGCGGATACGCCGGTTCTGGTGGTGCAGCACGGCACCACACCGGCCCAGCACACGTTGCGAGCGACCCTGGCCGACGCGCCCGAGAAGATCCGCGCGGAGGGCATTCGACCTCCCGCGATCGTGATTATCGGGGCCGTCGCGGGTTTCGGGGTTTAAACAGCTCTTAATATTACTGTAGGGTAGCCCGTTATGACTGCACTCGATGATGCAGGGCGGGCGAGCGCGCAGTGGTCCGAAGGTGATGCCGGGGCGGTTCCCCGCGGACGTGCCGGCTCCGATCTCGTGAGTTGGACCAGCAAGTATGTGTCGTCCTGGCTGCCTTCTCGTCGCTTTATCTACGCGGTGATCGCCATCGGTGGCATGCAGCTGCTGGCCACCATGGACAGCACTGTCGCGATCGTCGCGCTTCCTAAGATCCAGGACGACCTGGGGCTATCCGACGCCGGTCGTGGCTGGGTGATCAGTGCCTACGTGCTGACCTTCGGCGGCCTGATGCTGCTCGGCGGCCGACTCGGCGACACCATCGGCCGCAAGCGCACCTTCATCAGCGGGGTCGGACTGTTCACGATCGCGTCTGTCCTGTGTGCCGTGGCCTGGGATGCCCCCACACTGGTGATCGCGCGGCTCCTGCAGGGTGTCGGTTCGGCCATCGCCTCACCGACGGCGCTGGCGCTGATTGCCACCACCTTCCCCAAGGGGCCGGCCCGCAATGCCGCCACCGCGATATTCGGCGCCATGACCGCCGTCGGATCGGTGATGGGCCTAGTGGTCGGCGGCGCGCTGACTGAAGTGTCTTGGCGGCTGGCGTTCGGGATCAACGTGCCAATCGGCCTGCTGATGATCTACCTGGCCCGCACCGCGCTGACCGAGACCCACCGGGAGCGGATGAAGCTGGATGCCGCCGGCGCGCTGCTGGCGACTCTGGGCTGCACGGCGGCGGTGTTCGCCTTCACGATTGGCCCGGAGAAGGGCTGGATCTCGGTCATCACCATCGGTTCCGGGGTGGTCGCCGTCGTGGCGATGCTGGCATTCGCCGTGGTGGAGCGCACCGCCGAGAATCCGGTGGTGCCGTTCAGCCTGTTCAAGGACCGCAACCGGCTGCTGACCTTCGCGGCGATCTTCCTCGCCGGCGGCGTGCTGTTCACCTTGACCGTGACCATCGGTCTGTACGTTCAGGATCTGATGGGCTACTCGGCCCTGCGTGCCGGCGTGGGATTCATCCCGTTCGTGATCGGGCTGGGCGTCGGACTGGGTCTGTCCTCCCAACTGGTGCGGCGGTTCCCGCCCCGGGTGCTGGTGATCGCCGGTGGCGTCGTGTTGCTGGGCGCGATGATCTACGGCTCGACGATCAACCGGAACCTTCCGTACTTCCCGAACTTCGTCACGTTGATCGTGCTCGGTGGGCTCGGGATCGGCGTGATCGTGGTGCCGCTGACCCTGTCGGCGATCGCCGGCGTGGGCTTCGACCAGATCGGCCCGACTTCGGCGATCGCACTGATGCTGCAGAACCTGGGCGGGCCGATCGTGCTGGCGGTCGTCCAGGCCGTCATCACCTCGCGCACGCTGTACCTCGGCGGCACCAACATGCCGGTCAAGACCATGAACCCCGCGCAGATCGCCGCGTTGGATTCCGCCTACACCTACGGCCTGCTGTGGATTGCCGCGGTGGCGGTTCTGGTCGGCGGGATCTCCCTGCTGATCGGTTACACCGCCAAGCAGGTCGCGCACGCCCAAGATGTGCAGGACGCTTTCGGCGCCATGTGACTTCGCCCGGACGCCACGCTGAAGGGGGCGTCGGTAGCTAAGCTCACCTGCTATGGCCGCGCCGGGGGAATCCCAGTCGGCCGGCCGGTCGTTGTCGTCCAACGTGCTCGGCATCGCCATAGTGGCGATCACCGGCATGCAACTGATGTCGACGCTGGACGGCACCATCGTCATAGTGGCGTTGCCGCGGATGCAGGCCGACCTTGATCTGTCCGACGCCGCCAAGAGCTGGGTCATCACCGCCTACGTACTGACCTTCGGCGGCCTGTTGCTCCTCGGCGGCCGGGTGGGCGACGCCATCGGACAGAAGCGGGCGTTCGTCTCCGGGGTCGGGTTGTTCACGATCGCCTCGCTGGTCTGCGGCGTGGCCACCGACTCCGCCACCTTGATCGCCGCCCGGGCGGTCCAGGGCATTGGCGCCGCAGTTGCCGCACCGACCGGCCTGGCGCTCATCGCGACCACCTACGCGGCCGGCCGGGCCCGGAACCAAGCGATGGCGGTGTCGGCCGCCATGCAGGGCATCGGCTCGGTCATGGGCCTGGTGCTCGGCGGCGCCCTCACCGTCATCTCGTGGCGGCTGGCGTTTCTGATCAACATCCCCATCGGGATCGCCATCGTGGCCATCGCCGTGACGCGGCTGACCGAGACCAACACCGAACGGCTCCGCCTCGACCTCACCGGGGCGCTGCTGGCCACCGGCGGGTGCACCGCTGCGGTGCTGGTGTTCACCCAGGGCCCGCCCCACGGCTGGGCAAGCCCGTGGGTGATCGGCGCCGGGGTCGCGGCGGCGCTGTTCCTGCTGGCTTTCCTGTTTGTCGAACGCAACGCCGCCAACCCGCTGGTACCGGCCGCGGTGTTCGACAACCCCAGCCGGGTCGCCACCTTCGTGGCGTACTTCATGGCCGGCGGGGTGATGCTCACGGTGAGTGTGATGATCGGGCTACTGGTTCAGGACGTGCTGGGCTACTCGGCCCTGCGCGCCGGGGTCTGCTTCATCCCGTTTGCGGTGGCCATGGGCGTCGGCAACCTGGTGACCAGCTGGGCCGCGGCGCTGATCGCGCCGCGCTGGCTCATCATCGGGGCCGGCAGCCTGGTCTGGGCCGCCATGCTGTTCGGGTCGACGCTGGACCGCAGCGTGCCGTACATCCCCGATCTGGTGATGCTGTTCGTGGTCGGTGGCTTCGGCATCGGCGTGATCTCGGTGGTGCTGCCGCTGTGCGCGGTCGCCGACGTCGGCCCGCGCGAGATCGGCCCGGTGTCGGCGGTCACCTTGATGGTCTACAACTTGGGCGGCCCGGTGGTGCTGGTGATCGTCCAGGCCGTGCAGACCTCCCGAACGCTGTACCTGGGCGGCACCACCGGCCCGGTGAAGAACATGACCGACAGCGAGCTGGATGCGCTCGGCCACGGCTACACCTATTCGCTGCTGTGGGTTGCCGCGATCGCCGTGTTGGTGGGTGCGGCGGCGCTGTTCATCAGGTTCTCGGCCGACCAGATCGCCCGGGCCCAGCACACCCGCGAGGCCGTGGAGGCGGGGGAGCTGTAGGGGTGCCGGGCAAGTCCGCGCCTCCTCTCGGCTGAAGATAGGCTCTCCGGCTGTGATCACCCGGATGTCCGAATTGTTCCTTCGCACCCTGCGCGACGACCCCGCCGATGCCGAAGTCCCCAGCCACAAGCTGCTGATCCGGGCCGGCTACATCCGGCCGATCGCACCCGGTCTGTACAGCTGGCTGCCGCTCGGTCTGCGAGTGTTGCGCAACATCGAGCGAGTGGTCCGCGAGGAGATGAACGCCATCGGCGGCCAGGAGATCCTGTTCCCGGCGCTGCTGCCGCGCGCACCCTACGAGACCACCAACCGCTGGACCGAGTACGGCGACAGCCTGTTCCGGCTCAAGGACCGCCGCGACAACGACTACCTGCTGGGTCCCACCCACGAGGAACTGTTCACCCTGACAGTCAAGGGGGAGTACAACTCCTACAAGGACTTCCCGGTGGTGCTGTATCAGATCCAGACCAAGTACCGCGATGAGGCGCGGCCGCGGGCCGGCATCCTTCGCGGCCGCGAATTCGTCATGAAGGACTCCTATTCCTTCGACGTCGACGACGCCGGTCTGGCCACCGCCTACGACGCGCACCGGGTGGCCTATCAGAAGATCTTCGACCGGCTCGGTGTGCGGTATGTGATCGTCTCCGCGGTGTCGGGCGCCATGGGCGGATCGGCTTCCGAGGAATTCCTCGCCGAGAGCGCGGTCGGTGAAGACACCTTCGTGCGCTGCCTCGAGTCCGGCTATGCCGCCAACGTCGAAGCGGTGACCACAGCCCGTCCCGAGCCGCAACCGGTCGACGGCTTGGCCGAGCCGCAGGTTCACGACACCGGCGACACCCCGACGATCGCCACCCTGGTGGACTGGGCCAACGGCGCGTTGGACCGTACGGTCACCGCCGCCGACACCCTGAAGAACGTGCTGCTCAAGGTCCGCCAGCCCGACGGTGAGTGGGAGTTGCTGGGCATCGGGGTCCCCGGCGACCGCGAGATCGACGAGAAGCGGCTCGGCGCGGCGCTCGAACCCGCCGAGTACGCCTTGCTCGGCGACGGCGATTTCGCCAAACACCCGTTCCTGGTGAAGGGCTACATCGGTCCGAAGGCGCTGCAGGACAACGGGGTGCGTTACCTGGTCGACCCGCGTGTGGTGGACGGCACCAGCTGGATCACCGGCGCCGACGCCCCCGGCAAGCACGTCGTGGGGCTGGTCGCCGGGCGTGACTTCCACGCCGACGGCACGATTGAGGCCGCCGAGGTCCGCGACGGGGACCCGTCACCGGATGGGGCCGGCCCGCTGGTCAGCGCCCGGGGCATCGAGATCGCCCACATCTTCCAGCTCGGCCGCAAGTACACCGATGCGTTTGCGGTCGACGTGCTCGGCGAGGATGGTCGTCCGGTGCGGCTCACCATGGGTTCCTACGGCGTCGGCGTCTCCCGGCTGGTGGCTGTCATCGCCGAGCAGCAGCACGACGAGCTGGGCCTGCGCTGGCCCTCGCAGGTCGCCCCGTTCGACGTCCACGTGGTGGTCGCCAACAAGGACGACGCCGCACGCGCGGGCGCGACCGAGCTGGCCGCTGAACTGGACCGGCTTGGTCTGGAGGTGCTGTTCGACGACCGGAAGGCCTCCCCGGGGGTGAAGTTCAAAGACTCCGAGTTGCTCGGGGTGCCGTGGATCGTCGTGCTGGGGCGCGGCTGGGCCGACGGCGTTGTCGAACTGCGCGACCGCTTCTCCGGGGAGACCCGCGAGCTGGCCGTCGGTGCGGAGTTGGCCGGGCAGATCCTGGACGCGGTCCGCGCCGAGAACCGGTAAGCCCCAGGCTGATTTAGCCCGGTGCCTGGGTGCACATGGTGTTGCGCGCCGCGCGGACCACGGTCGCGGCCTGCTCCGGGCTGGCCCCGTATTGTGCGGCGACCTGGTCGGTCACCGCGCCCGCGGACTGGCCGGTGTAGAGCTGCCGGCACACCTGCTTTCCGGCCAGCAGGAGCTGATCGTCGTCACCGGGGAAGTTGCCGCGGGTCGCGTCGAGATACCTGATGTCCTCGGCGGTGTAGGGGATCGGCCAGGCGATGGCCGGCGCCGCTCCCAGCATCGCCCCCGCTGCGATTGCCGTCGCGATCAGGACACCACGCTTGCGCACCGACATCACCGCTGCTCCCTTCGCTGGATCGTGCTCAGTCTCGCTCAATCCTGGCCGCCAGGGAAGGCCTGGGTGATCGGCCAATTGCCCAGCGCGCGGTTCCAGTGCGCGGCCAGCACGGCGCTCTGGCCGAGCGCGGTCGCCGCGAATTCCCGGTCGGCGGCATCGCTGGCCTGTTCGACGACTGCGCGCCAGGCCGCCGCGGTGTCGTTCTCCATCCGGACCGCCAGCCGCAGGGCATCGTTGGAGGTGGTCACCGGCATTGGCACCTGATATCCGGCCGCGGCGGGCGGGACGGCAACCGAGCGGCCGGTCAGGATCGCGATGGTGCGGTCCCGGCGCTCGCGGTGCTGACGGATGGTGGTGACCACCAGATCGTTGTATTCCGGCAGCGAGTACGCCGATACCAGCCCGTAGCCGTAGACGGCTCCGTATTCGGTGGCAAGGGCATCGATCAGGGCCGTGTCGGGGCCCGACGCCGGGCGGGGTACGGGAGATGTCATGCCTGCGTCACCAGGGCAACTGCATAGGAGGCCGTGCAGGCCGCGGCGATGGAGGCCAGCAGCCCGGCCCGGTAACCCGACGAGGCCACCGCCAGCTTCCCGGCGCTGTCGGCGGCGGCCCGCAACGCATTGACCACCTGCGAGACGCTCGGAGCGGGCGCATCCGGCTCAGCGCTGGGTGTGGTGGTTTCGATCTCGTCCGCCGGCGTCTTTCCGGCGGCGCGGGCGATCTCGGCTGCCAGCGCTCGGGCATGGTCGGTTCGCTCCTGCGACACCTGATCCAGTGCAGCGGCCAGCGCCTTGGACTCCGGGTCGGTCAGTGCCGTGGCGGCTGCGGTGGCCAGCTCACTGTCGCGCAGTGCCAGCTGTCGTTGTGCCTCCAGGTCGTCGACGACGGGCGCCGTTGGAGCCGAGCTGCAGGCCGGCGCCGCAACCGCCAACAGGGCAAGCATGCCGGCACCGGTGAGCATGCGCCGTCGGTCGATGGCGGACAGGGGGCCGGGCACCCTGACATCCTGCCATTGCGACTGTGCGGCAGGGACACGACGTGGCCGCGAGCGGGCCAAGGTACGCTGACGGGCGCTTTTGCGGGTTTGCTGTGGCTGTGTTTCCCACGGCGTATCGTTGATAATTGGTTCCCGGCCGCGCCTGGCGCGTGGGAACGCGCCGACTGAACAACTCAAGATGAGGAGCTCGCCGTGGCCACCGGGCTACCTTCCCAGACACAGGTGATCGAGCTGCTCGATGCTGAGTTCACCCGCGCCGGATTCGAGATCGAAGACGTCGTCGTCGACGATCAGGACCCGCTGCCGCGAATCACCGTGGTCGCCGACGGCGACACCCCATTGGACCTGGACACGGCCGCGGCGTTGGCCCGCTCGGCGTCGGAATTGCTCGACACCCTGGAATTCGACAGCCAATACGTGCTCGAGGTCAGCTCGCCCGGCGTGGGCCGGCCGCTGACCTCCGCGAAGCATTTTCGGCGTGCGCACGGTCGCAAAGTTGACCTGACGTTGTCCGACGGGTCGGGTCTGACCGGTCGAGTGGGCGTCGTCGATGACGACATCCTGACCCTGGTGGTGCGTGCCGGGCGGGACTGGAACCGTCGCCGGCTGCCACTGAGCGAAATCACTCGAGCGGTGGTGCAAGTCGAATTCTCGCCGCCGAGCGAACGTGAGTTGGAGTTGGCGGGCATCAAGGCCCCCGGGGCGGGAACGGAGGCCGGAGTATGAACTGCGCCGGCGATGTGGGACGTAGCGACGGAGAGGAGTGGCGCCAATGAACATCGACATGGCCGCGCTGCATGCGATCGAGGCAGACAAGGGCATCTCGGTTGACGTGGTCGTGGACACGATCAAATCGGCGTTGCTCACCGCGTACCGACACACCGAAGGCCATCAGGCCGACGCGGTGATCGATGTCGACCGCAAGACCGGCGTGGTGCGGGTGCTGGCTCGCGAGATCGACGACGACGGCAACGTGATCAGCGAATACGACGACACGCCCGAGGGCTTCGGGCGTATCGCGGCGACCACGGCCCGTCAGGTGATCCTGCAGCGGCTGCGGGATGCCGAGAACGAGAAGGCCTACGGCGAGTTCTCGGCGCGGGAGGGCGACATCGTTGCCGGGGTCGTCCAGCGTGACGCCCGGGAGAATGCGCGCGGCGTCATCGTGGTGCGACTCGGAACCGAGGCCAAGGGCTTCGACGGCGTCATCCGGCCCGCCGAGCAGGCGCCCGGTGAGGCCTACGACCACGGCGACCGACTGCGCTGCTACGTGATCGGTGTGACTCGGGGCCTGCGCGAACCGCGGATCGAGCTGTCGCGTACCCACCCGAACCTGGTGCGCAAGCTGTTCGCCTTGGAGGTCCCCGAGATCGCGGATGGGTCGGTGGAGATCGTCGCGGTCGCCCGCGAGGCCGGCCACCGATCCAAGATCGCGGTGGCCTCGCAGGTTCCCGGGCTCAACGCCAAGGGCGCCTGCATCGGCCCGATGGGCCAGCGGGTGCGCAACGTGATGAGCGAACTGGCCGGCGAGAAGATCGACATCATCGACTACGACGAGGACCCGGCGCGCTTCGTCGGCAACGCGCTCTCACCCGCCAAGGTGATGTCGGTGACCGTGATCGACCAGGCTGCCCGGGCCGCGCGCGTGGTGGTGCCGGACTTCCAGCTGTCCTTGGCCATCGGCAAGGAAGGCCAGAACGCCCGGCTGGCGGCCCGGCTGACCGGCTGGCGCATCGATATCCGCAGCGATGTCCCGGAGCCCGGCGCCAATGGCGCCGAGCGTGAGGCCGGTCAGGGCGTGGCGCACGAAGCATGAGCGGAACGCGACCAAGGGCACTGAGCGGGACGCGACCAGCGGGCCAGTAGTGCACTGCCGGGTTCATGCGGCGGTTCCAGCTTCGGCTCTCCTGCGTCGAGCCTCGCTGAACCGCCGGGTTCGGATTCGGGTGGTTCGGGTCATCGCCGTTGTATGGGTAGACTGAGCCGTGATCCAGCGCGAGACTTCGACAACCGCCTCGCGGACGCACCGTTCCCCAGATGGACCGGTGCGCACGTGTGTCGGATGCCGGAAACGTGCGTTGACCGTCGAATTGCTTCGGGTGGTCGCGGTGTCAACGGAGAGCGGCAACGGCGCCGTGATCATTGACCGCGCGGGCAACCAACCGGGGCGGGGTGCGTGGTTGCATCCCGCATCGGAATGCCTGCACGCGGCGATTCGGAGACGGGCATTCGTGCGCGCGCTGCGGATCAGCGGTTCCCCGGATGTATCCGGGGTGGAGGAGTACTTCGAAGGATTCGAAGATCGGCTCACCGCCCCGGGCAACAGAACAGGTAGCGAAGAACATGAGCACACCGTGAAGTCCCGATGACCATGCGTCATAGCTAAACCCGAGGCGCGGCCCACCACCGCTGTCGCCTCATAGACAGGAGATGTAGTGGCAAAGGCCCGCGTACACGAGTTGGCCAAGGAACTCGGTGTCACCAGCAAGGAAGTTCTCGCCCGCCTGAGCGAGCAGGGCGAATTCGTCAAGTCGGCATCCTCAACTGTGGAAGCCCCCGTCGCGCGGCGGCTGCGCGAGTCCTTCGGCGGCGGCAAGCCCGCGCCGAAGGCCGAAGCGCCCGCGGCCCCGGCGCCCGCCAAGGCCGCTCCGGCCCCGGCGGCGACCCCGGGACCGGCGAAGCCGGCACCGGCACCGGCGCCGGCCCCTGCGGCTGACGGTGCGGCCGCAAAGCCCGCGGCTCCCGCCGCAAAGCCGGCGGCCCCGGCGGCTCCCGCAGCTCCGGCGGCTCCGGCAGCGCCCGCGGCCGCGACCCCGCCGCCGGCAGCTGCAGCGCCGTCCCCGGCGGCTCCGCCCGCTCCCGGCCCCCGGCCGGCGGCACCGGGTCCCAAGCCCGGCGCCCGCACCCCGCGCGTCGGCAACAACCCGTTCTCCTCGGCACAGCCGGTCGAACGCGCCATCCCGCGTCCGCACCCGCAGGCGCCCCGCCCAGGCGGAGCGCCCCGGCCCGGCATGCCGCGCCCCGGCGGCGGCGCGACACCGGGCAACATGCCCGGACGCTCCAGCAACTTCGGCGCGCAGGGGCGCCCGGCACGTCCCGGCGGTCCGCCTCGTCCCGGTGGCGGTGGCCGACCCGGTGCCCCCGGCGGCCGTCCGGGCGGTCCCGGCGGCGGTCCGGGCGGTAACTACCGCGGCGGCGGTGCCGGCGGTCCCGGTGGCGGCGGTCCCGCAGGCGCCGGCGCCGGAGGTTTTCGGGGTCGTCCCGGCGGTGGTGGCGGCGGCGGTCGTCCCGGCCAGCGCGGTGGTGCGGCCGGTGCCTTCGGTCGTCCCGGCGGTGCACCCAAGCGCGGACGCAAGTCGAAGCGGGCGAAACGCGCCGAGTACGAGAACATGCAGGCCCCGGTGGTCGGTGGTGTGCGGTTGCCGCACGGCAACGGCGAGACCATCCGGCTGGCCCGCGGCGCATCGCTGAGCGACTTCGCCGAGAAGATCGACGCGAACCCGGCTGCCCTGGTGCAGGCGCTGTTCAACCTCGGTGAGATGGTCACCGCCACCCAGTCGGTGGGCGACGAGACGCTGGAGCTGCTCGGCAGCGAGATGAACTTCGTGGTGCAGGTCGTCTCGCCTGAGGACGAGGACCGCGAGCTGCTGGAGTCTTTCGACCTCTCCTACGGAGAAGATTCAGGAGACGAGGAAGACCTGCAGAGCCGGCCGCCGGTGGTGACCGTCATGGGTCACGTCGACCACGGCAAGACCCGACTGCTCGACACCATCCGCAAGGCCAACGTCCGCGAGGGCGAGGCCGGCGGCATCACCCAGCACATCGGCGCCTACCAGGTGTCGGTCGACTTCGACGGCTCCGAGCGTCTGATCACGTTCATCGACACCCCGGGTCACGAGGCGTTCACCGCCATGCGTGCCCGTGGTGCCAAGGCCACCGACATCGCGATCTTGGTGGTGGCCGCCGATGACGGTGTGATGCCCCAGACGGTGGAGGCGATCAACCACGCCCAGGCCGCCGACGTGCCGATCGTGGTGGCGGTCAACAAGATCGACAAGGAAGGTGCCGACCCGGCCAAGATCCGCGGGCAGCTCACCGAATACGGCCTGGTTGCCGAGGACTTCGGTGGCGACACCATGTTCGTCGACATCTCCGCGAAGAACGGCACCAACATCGCGGCCCTGGAAGAGGCGGTGCTGCTGACCGCCGACGCCGCCCTAGACCTGCGGGCCAACCCCGACATGGAAGCCCAGGGTGTGGCGATCGAGGCTCACCTGGACCGCGGCCGCGGTCCGGTGGCCACCGTGCTGATCCAGCGCGGCACGCTGCGGGTCGGCGACTCGATCGTCGCCGGCGATGCCTACGGCCGGGTGCGGCGCATGGTCGACGAGCACGGCGACGACGTGGAAGAGGCGCTGCCGTCGCGGCCCGTCCAGGTCATCGGGTTCACCTCGGTGCCGGGCGCCGGCGACAACCTGCTGGTGGTCGACGAGGACCGCATTGCTCGCCAGATCGCCGACAAGCGCAGCGCGCGGAAGCGCAATGCGCTGGCGGCGCGCTCGCGCAAGCGGATCTCGCTGGAGGACCTGGACTCGGCGCTGAAGGAAACCAGCCAGCTGAACCTGATCCTCAAGGGCGACAACGCCGGTACCGTCGAGGCGCTGGAAGAGGCCTTGATGGGAATCCAGATCGACGACGAGGTGCAGCTGCGGGTGATCGACCGCGGTGTCGGTGGCATCACCGAGACCAACGTCAACCTGGCATCGGCGTCGGACGCGATCATCATCGGGTTCAACGTGCGTGCGGAGGGCAAGGCCACCGAGCTGGCCAATCGCGAGGGTGTGGAGATCCGGTACTACTCGGTCATCTACCAGGCCATCGAAGAGATCGAGAGCGCGCTCAAGGGCATGCTCAAGCCGATCTACGAGGAGAAGGAGCTGGGGCGTGCCGAGATTCGCGCCATGTTCCGCTCCTCCAAGGTGGGCAACATCGCGGGCTGCCTGGTCACCTCCGGCCTCATCCGCCGCAACGCCAAGGCGCGGTTGCTGCGCGACAACGTGGTCATCGCCGAGACCGTCACGATCTCCTCGCTGCGGCGGGAGAAGGACGATGTCACCGAGGTCCGCGACGGCTACGAGTGTGGTCTGACGCTGACCTACAACGACATCAAGGAAGGCGACATCATCCAGGCCTACGAGCTCGTCGAGAAGGCTCGGACGTAGTGGCTGATCCGGCACGCGCACGCCGGCTGGCCAAGCGGATCTCCACGATTGTCGCCTCGGCGATCGAGTATGAGATCAAGGATCCGCGGCTGGCCGGCGTGACGATCACCGACGCGAAGGTGACCGCTGACCTGCACGACGCGACCCTGTACTACACGGTGCTGGGCCGATCCCTGGACGACGACCCCAACTACGGCGGTGCCGCTGCCGCGCTGGAGGGCGCCAAGGGGGTGCTGCGGTCCAAGGTGGGTGCAGGCACTGGGGTGCGGTTCACTCCGACCCTGACGTTCGTGCGGGACACCGTGCCCGACGCCGCCCATCGGATGTCGGAATTGCTGGCCGCAGCACAAGCCGCCGACGCCGACCTGGCCCGGATACGGGAGGGCAAGAAACCGGTCGGGGATGCCAACCCGTATCGCGAGGCGCCTGGACAAGCGGGCGCCGACGACAGCGGTGACGGTGACCAGTCGGGCGACTGACCCGCTGCCCACGGGCCGGCGGGTCGACGCCGCCGGGGCCGTGGAACTGCTGGCGGGCGCGAGCACGCTGGCGGTGATCTGCCATGTGCACCCCGACGCCGACACCATCGGTGCGGGGCTGGCGCTGGCCTCGGTTCTGCGACGGCGCGGCAAGGCGGTCGAAGTCAGTTTCGCCCGGCCGGCGGTGTTGCCGCAGTCGCTGCAGTCGTTGCCGGGCGGCGAATTGCTGGTCGGTGCCGACGTGATGCGTCGCGACGTCGACCTGGTGGTGACCGTCGACGTCTCCAGCCCGGATCGGCTCGGGGAGCTGGGGCAGCTGGCATTCGGACGCGAGCTGCTGGTGATCGACCATCATGCGTCGAATCAGTTTTTCGGCACTGCCAATTACGTTGACGCGTCAGCGGATTCGACCACGATGATGGTGGCTGAACTGATCGACGCCTGGGGTGAGGCGATCGATGCGGACGTAGCGCACTGCCTGTATGCGGGGCTGGCCACCGACACCGGGTCGTTCCGGTGGGCCAGTCCCCGCGCGCATCGGCTGGCAGCGCGGCTGGTGGAAGCCGGAGTCGACAATGCAGCGGTCGCCCGGGCCGTCATGGACACCCACCCGTTCGGTTGGCTGACGATGCTGTCGCGGGTGCTGGCGGGCGCGCGCCTGCTGCCGGATGCGGCGGGTGGGCTCGGGCTGGTCTACGCGGTGGTCGACCATGCCGAGTGGACTGCGGCGCGGCCCGAGGAGGTGGAGAGCATCGTCGACATCGTGCGCACCACCGCGCAGGCCGAGGTGGCGGCGGTGTTCAAGGAGACCGCGCCGGGATGCTGGGCGGTGTCGATGCGTGCCAAGTCGGCGGTGGACTTGAGCGCCGTGGCGGTGGCGTTCGGCGGCGGCGGGCATCGGCTGGCCGCCGGATACACGGTCACCGGCACGGCAGCGGACGTGGTTGCCGCGCTGGTTGCCGGCCTTGGCTGACGATTCCGGAGCCGGGACCAAGCGCATCGCAGCGCTGGCCCTGCCGGCGCTGGTGGTGTTGGCCGCCGAACCGCTGTACCTGTTGTTCGACACCGCGGTGGTCGGCCGGCTCGGCGCCCTGGGCCTGGCCGGTCTGGCGATCGGCGGGATGGTGCTGAGTCTGGTCGCCTCGCAGGCCACCTTCCTGTCCTATGGAACGACGGCGCGATCGTCGCGGCACTTCGGTGCCGGCGATCGCTCCGCCGCGGTCGCCGAGGGGGTACAGGCCACCTGGCTGGCTCTTGGCCTGGGATTGCTCGTCGTGCTGGTGGTGCAGGTGGTGGGGGAGCCCCTGGTCTCGGCCATCGCCGGAAGTGAGAGCATCGCGCAGGCCGCGTGGTCGTGGCTGCGGATCGCCATTTTTGGTGCACCGGCAATTCTGGTGTCGCTGGCAGGCAACGGATGGCTGCGCGGGGTGCAGGACACGGCGCGGCCGCCACGCTATGTGGTTGCGGGCTTCGCGCTTTCGGCGTTGTTGTGCCCGCTGCTGGTCTTCGGCGGGCTGGGCATGCCGCGCTGGGGTCTGGCCGGCTCGGCGGTGGCCAACTGTGTGGGCCAGTGGCTTGCCGCGCTGTTGTTCCTGCGTGCACTGCGCTGCGAACCGGTGTCGTGCAAGCTCGATGGCGGCGTGCTGCGGGCGCAACTGGTCATGGGGCGCGATCTGATCGCACGCTCGCTGGCATTTCAGGCCAGCTTCGTCTCGGCCGCCGCGGTCGCGGCGCGATTCGGGGCCGCGGCGTTGGCTGCTCATCAGATCGTTTTGCAGCTGTTCAACTTCCTGGCCTTGGCACTCGATTCGCTGGCGATCGCCGCGCAGGCGTTAGTGGGTGCGGCGCTGGGTGCTTCCGACGTCCGACACGCCAAGGCGGTGGCCGGCCGGGTCACGGTGTTCTCCGCGGCCGCCGCGCTCGTGCTGGCAGGGGTCTTGGCACTCGGTGCGCGCCTCCTGTCGGGATTGTTCACCAACGATGATGCGGTGCTGGCCGCGATCGGGGTGCCGTGGTGGTTTCTGGTAGCCCAATTGCCCATTGCCGGAATTGTTTTCGCTCTCGACGGTGTCTTGCTGGGAGCGGGTGACACGGCGTTCATGCGTACTGCCACGGTGATAAGCGCGCTGGTCGGTTTCCTGCCCCTGGTGTGGCTGTCGTTGGCCTTCGGCTGGGGGCTGGCCGGAATCTGGTCGGGACTGACCGCTTCCCTGGTGCTGCGATTGCTGTTCGTCGGGTGGCGGGCATTGTCTGGGCACTGGGTGCGAGCCGGACGGCCGTAGGATCGGCTGGCGTGAGCGGTCAGCGAGAGCGGATGCTGCACGGGGCGCTGTATCGGCCCGACGACCCGGACCTGGTCGCCGGCCGGCGGGCATGTCAGCAAGTGGTGGCGGCGTTCAACGCCACCGGTCCAGACGACGATGACACCCGCCGTGAGCTGCTGGGCGAACTGCTCGGATCCTTCGGGGCGAACTCAGAGCTTTTGCCCCGATTCTCTTGTGACTACGGGATATACATCAGTATCGGCGCCAACTGTTTCATCAATTACGACGCGGTCTTTCTGGACTGCGCGCCCATCACCATCGGGGACCATGTGTCGATCGGACCGCGCGCCCAGCTACTGACGGCGCTGCATCCCGTCGATGACGTCGATGCACGGCGGGCCGGCTGGGAATCGGCCGCTCCGATCACCCTTGGCGACAACGTGTGGCTGGCGGCTGGGGTGATCGTGTGCCCCGGCGTGACGATCGGAGCCGACACGGTGGTGGGGGCCGGCAGCGTGGTGACCCGCGATTTGCCGGCCGGCGTGCTCGCGGCCGGAAATCCGTGCCGGATCCTCCGGCCGATCGGCTAGCCGACGAGTCTCAGCCGCTCACTCCGGCGTTCAACAGGAAGCCGCCGGCCACGTAGGTGACCACGAAGGTCAGCCAGCCCACTGCCGGCCAAACGACCATGCGGCTGCCTCGGCGTGCGGCGACGCCCATGCCCGCCAGGGTGGTGAGCACGGCTGCGCCAATGCCGCCCCAGGCCACCAGGTATGCCCCGTTGATCAGGTTGTAGTCGCAACGATGGCTACTGGAGCACACGTCGGTCGCCATCCCGGCGAACATTGAATAGATCAAACCCAGCCCGCACGTCAGGAGCAGCAGCACCGCCAGCAGCGTTGCGGCGATGACCTCGCCGGGTCGCCGACGCGGCGGCGCGACGTTGCCGTAGGGCCACGGGAGATGGGGCGGATAGTTCTGTGTCACGGCTGAGTCCACCTGGGTCCGTCCGGTTTGCTGTCTCAGGGTAACCGTGCCCGAGCGCCCGGCGGCGTTCCATTTGTCCAGCTTATTGACAGGAAAATCCTACACAGCCTATCTATACATTTAGGTTACTCGCGGGTAGCGTTCTGCGCGTTGTTACCAGTTGCACACGCCTGGCACTGGCGGTGTAACCCATTGGCTTGGGAAATCGACGGAGATGGGGAAGCGCACAATGATGCATTACCGACTGATCGCCGCAGGTCTGGCCACCGGGGGTGGGCTGCTTACTGCGGCGTTCTTGCAGGCGGCGGTCGCCGTAGCGGCCCCGGGTGACGATGTCGTCGCGCCGAGTGCCACCGGTGCGGACGCCTTCACGATCGGCGGCTACACGTTTGATCCCTTCAACGAGGCCACC
Source organism: Mycolicibacter virginiensis (assembly GCF_022374935.2). Lineage (NCBI taxonomy): Bacteria > Bacillati > Actinomycetota > Actinomycetes > Mycobacteriales > Mycobacteriaceae > Mycobacterium > Mycobacterium virginiense. The sequence continues at coordinate 3,026,386 of NZ_CP092430.2, read as the reverse complement.
GGTGCGGAGGGGTTCTCCCTGGTTCACCCGCTCACCGGCTCCGCGCCTCTGCTGACCTTGGGCGGCGGCAGCCCTGGTGGTCTGCTGCCCACCGCTCCCCAGAATTTCGAGGTGTACGGTGCCGACGGCACCAGCCTGGGCAGCGTCAATTCCAGCGTGGTCGTGACCAATCTGGCGGGTCTGTCCAACACGCAGTTCACCATCACCGATGTCACCGCCGCATCCGGTGGTTCGGCGGCGGATCTGCCGGTCACGGGTTCGGTCTATGACGTCTTCAACTTCGGCGGTGGCTTTGCGAACGTCTACGTGGCCACCCCCGGTGAGGACGGCACAGTCACCGATACCTTCGTGACGCCCTGGGGCAGCATGGACCTGAGCTCGATGTTCGCCGGCTTCAATGCGGCGGACCCGCTGCAGCCGGGCGACGCGTTCGCCGCACTGCAGGCTGGGGCGTCGGGAGGTGGCGAGGACGCCTTCGCCATCGGTGGCCTCACGCTGGACCCATTCACCGGCGCGGGCGACTCTGCGGTGGAGGGTTTTGCGCCGATCATTGCGCTCGGCGGCGCGGCGCCGCTGTTGGCGATCGGCGGAGCATCGTTGGGTGACCCGAGCCACCAAGGCAATGGGCTGGCCTCCCAGGACTTTCACGTTTACAGCGGTACCGGCGACGACGCCACTCAGATCGGCACCATCAACACCGCGGTGGACGTGACCAACCTGTTGGGCATGACCAACACCCAGCTCGTCGTCACCGACGGCTCGGACACCGGCGACGGCCTGCCGGCCGCGGGGACGATCTACGACGCGTTCAACTTCGGCGGCGGTTTCGCGAACGTTTACGTCGCCACCCCGGGCGAGGACGGCACCGTCACCGACACGTTCGTGACCCCGTTCGGCAGCATGGACCTGAGCTGGTTGTTCAGCGGCATGGCCACCGGGATCTCGATGGACCCGGGAGCCGCATTCGGTGCCCTGAGCAACGGTGCCGTGGGTGAGGACGCCTTCACCATCGGCGGCACCACTTTCGACCCGTTCACCGGGTCCGGAGCCGACGCCGCCTCGGGGTTCACGCCGGTCTTTCAGACCGTCGGTGCGCTGCCGTTCCTCAACATCGGCGGCGGCACCCCGGGTGTCGACCTTGGGGGCACCTACTTCCCGCTCCCGATCACGTCGCAGGACTTCAACATCTACGACGGCACCGAGCTGCTCGGCACCGCGCATGCGCAGGAGACCGTCACCCAGTTGTTGGGCCTGACCACCACCGAGTTTGTCATCGACGGTGTGACGCCCGGTGACGGCGACGCAGCGGACCTGCCCGAGATCGGCTCGGTGTACAGCGTTTTGAACCTCGGCGGCGGTTTCGCCAACGTCTACTCCGCCATTCCCGGGCTGGACGGCGCTGACAGCACCATCACCGACACGTTCGTCACCCCGTTCGGCGACTTCGACCTGAGCGGGTTGTTCGGTGGCTTCGACGCCTCGGCCTTGATGGACCCGGGCGCTGCCTTCCTGGGGCTCGACTTCTAGCAGTTCGCCTCAACAAACACGTCCCGGGCGGTGCGCAAGCGCCGTCCGGGACGTGTTTCGTCACTGCACCTGGGCTCGGCCACGCTCCAGCACGGCCGCCCGGTTGGCGGCGACGTCGGCTCCGGTGACGGTCTGCAACCACTGCTTGGCTGCCATCGCCTCCATCCACAGCCCGGTGGCGGTCTGCGACTCGTCGATGCGGTGGTAGGAGGCCAGCAGCGCACGCACCGCGGCCTGGTTGTTGCCGACGATCGACGCCGCCACCCGCAGCGCCGCGGGCAGCAGCTCGACGTGGGGAACCACCTCGGTGACCAGCCCGGCCCGCAGCGCGTCGGCCGCCGACAGGTAATCGCCGGTCAGGCTCATTCGGCGGGCCAAGCCAACGCCGACCTTCTGGGGGAGTCGGACACTGAGTCCCCACGATGGCAGCAATCCGACGCGGGCGTGGGTGTCGGCGAATCGGGCCTGCTCCGAGGCGATCAGGACGTCGCAGTACAGCGCCAACTCCAGCCCGCCGGTGACTGCCGCACCGTTGATAGCACCGATCACCGGCTTGGTCATCGTTGGCCACTGTGGGGAAATGTCTGTCAGTCCAGTGGATTCGCCGAACTCCTTGAGGTCCAACCCGGCGCAGAACACCGGATCGGTACCCGTCAGGATCAGCACGTCGACGTCCGTGTCGGTGTCAGCATCGGCCAGCGCGCTGAAGATGGCCGCACGCAACGCGCCGGACAGCGCATTGCGGGCCTGCGGGCGGTTGAGGGTAAGGGTGCGGATGCGGTCCTGTGTCTTAACCAGCAGAATGTCGTCGCTCACCGGTTCACCGTAGCCCCGGCTACGCTGGGCGGAATGCACGGTGTGGCGTTGAAGGAGTGGAGCGCTGTCGTTGCTGCGCTGCTGGCCGGCCGGCAACGAATCCTGCTGCGCAAAGGCGGCATTCACGAGAAGCGCTTCGATGTCAGCGCCGACGAGTTCCTGCTGTTCCCGACATCGGTACACAGCCACGCCGAGCGGGTCCGTCCCGAACATCGCGATCTGCTCGCGCCGGCCGCCGCTGATTCCACCGCTGAGTACATTGTGGTTCGAGCCGCTGCGAAAGTCGTTGCGACGCTGCCCGTCGAGCGGCCCGAGGCGCTGGAGGACATTGCGGACTTACACATCTGGACCGCTGAATCGGTGCGCGCCGATCGGCTGGATTTCCGGCCCAAACATCGGTTGACGGCGCTGGTGATCCAGGTGTTCCCGCTGGCGACACCGATGCGGCTGCCGCGCAGCCCCGAGTATGCCGGCTGCGCCAGCTGGGTGCAGCTACCGATCGCCGACCCGGAGTTGGGTGCCCCGGTGTTCACCGCCGAACAGCTCGAGTCGGTGACCGCCCGGGTCCGCGACACCGTCGGCTGAAGAACTCGACGAGGTCTGGTCTACCGCCGCGACCGCAGGGTCCGAATGATCTGTGCCGAGAGTTCCGGGTCGGCGAGCAGTTGGTCGATCAGCGCCGTCATGACTTCCTGCCCGGTAATGCGAGCACATCCCACCCGGTCGGCGGCGTCGCGTTGCCAGAGGTCGAGCCCGCGATGTTGGGCCGGCGAGAGATCGACCGTGCGGCGGGTTCGAGTCTGACGCAGCGGGATTGGCTCAGTCGGCTTCATCCCCGTGTCGCGAGTCGATGCCCAGCCGGTGGCCGGGGCGCCGATACCGCGGTTATTGAGGGAATCGCTGGCAGTGCTCATTGTGTAGACCTTCGGTTGCGGTGGAACCTCACCCTGGTACTCAGGCCAGCGTAACCCGTCAACCGTCGCGACCGGCATCCGTCGTGGCCTGCGCTCCGCGGTGGCAATTCAGTGGGCCTTCGCTTCAGCGATGGCGTTGCGCAGCTGGCCAGCGAGTGCGCCGGACCACTGCGCGACGACGGCGATGCCCGAGCCGGTGATATTGGCGATGAGCCCGTTTCGGTACAGCCGTCCGCTGCGGGTTTCACAGACTGGCCTTGGCGTCGGCCAGCACGTTGCCGCGCTTGCAGCCCGCTGCCAGATCGGACTCGCGCAAATTCAGTCGATGGCAATTGTTTGCCGCATTATCAATGCAGGATTAGAGAAATGTTAGATACGGTAGATCGGTCATGATTACATTAAATACGGATATCCGTAGATCAGTGGTTCAGTAGATCAGTAGATGGCTATTGACCAGCGATGATAGGTGGTGCTGAGATAGGCGTAGCGCGTTCGGCATGAAAAATGCGGAGCGCAAAAAAATTGTCAATCCGACAGTTGTTCAGCGGCCTTCGCCGGTGCTACTCTGCGAATATCAAGATAATTTCGGGAATCTTGACGAGGGAGAGGAAATCATGTTGATTTCGCGGAATTCGTGCCGACGCGTGGCAGCCGGAGCGATCAGTGCCGGCACAATCGCCGGCGAGCTTTTGGTCGGCCCCGCGGGACCGGCGCAGGCCTCCCCGGGGGAGGTTGCGGCACCACCGCCTGCCACCGTCCAGGTGGCCGGGAACCAGGTCGGCCTTCCGACCGGGGTAGGAAACCGCCTCGGTATCGACCGCGCACCGGCGGACACCGTGTTCGCCACCGACCTACGTATGGCACCAATGCCGCAGTGGTGGGGCCACCACTGGTGGCGCCACCATCACCTGTGGCATCGCTGGTGGTGGTGGTGGTGATCGGGGCTTCGGTCATGCCACGTTTAGACCGCGGTAGGCGGCTTAGCGTCAAACCCGGACTGGTACTTGCGGCCGCACTCGGCGTAGGGGCAACCCTCGCCGGGTGCGGCGCGAGCACCGAAGTCGCTCCCGCGGCGAGTCCGGTTGCGTCCCAGAATCCCGCCGCCGAGCCCAGCCCGGCACCCTACGACATCTCACGAGTCGGCGCCGTCGCCGACGACTTTCCGCAAGGCTTCACGGCGCAGGCGCACCCAGCTAAGACGCTGGGGCAGTCCGACATCGACGGGTCCGCGGTAGCGGCGTTCACCGACGCCCAGGTGGATCCGTCGCAGTGCAGGTCGGTGGTCATCCCGCCGAATGTCGATCCGACGGTCGGCACCGAAGCTGCCGGCGTGATCGGGCAGGGAGATCAGGGCAACATGTACGTTGTCGCTTTGCGATCACCCAATCCCGTTGCGGTTGAGGCTGAACCGGCGGGTTGTGATCGGATCTCGCTGGCCGGTTCGCCGGAGGCGACCGGGACCGTGGAGCGTATCCCGGCCCCTGCCATCGCCGGCGTCACCACGACCGGGGTGAAGCTGAGCGTCGAGGGCCCCGAGGAGGATCCCGACTACCTGTACACGGCGGCGCTCGACGATCGAACGTCGGTCGTCGTCATGGGCAGTGCGGATGCGCAGCTGGACCCGCAAAGACTGATGTCAGACCTGCTGATCAAGGCCGTTTCAGCGGTCCGCGGGCAGCAGCAATCGTGAGCCGGCCAGCTGGACGGTGTGCGTAGCCGGTCGCTGAGCGGCGCCGCTGATCGCGGGTTCGTCGGTGCCCAGGTTGCGTGCGAACCGGGGATGACAGCCGCCGGCGATCAGCAGCCGGATGCGGGAGCCGACCGCGAATCGGTGGGCGATCTGGTCGAGGTCGATACGGACCGCCCCGGAGGACTGGTTGAGCCGACGATAGCCATCGCTGACATTGCGTGAGCGTCCGCGGGAGTCCACCTCGCTGACCCTGACGAACACGTCGACGTTTGGGTTGTCACTGGAATGCGCCAGTTCCACCACCGGGCTGCCGAGCACGTCGACATCCTCGGTCAGCGGCTGCCCGGTGAAGGTCAGCACGTCGCGACGGCGCGCCAATACGTCGTCGCGCTGATAACCGCCACCGGGGGCAAGCAGCCGACCGCCCACCGTGGGCGTGGGGTCGGCCGGGTCGTAGTGAAAGCTCGCCGAGTCTGTCGTACCGTCGGCCACGGGGGAGTCGCCCAGGCGCCCGCCGGGCTGCAACCACCAGCTTCGGTCCGTCGGCTCGGGCGGCCAATCCGGAAACTCACGCCAGCCCCCGCAGCCGGTGACGCAGACGCGCACCGGGCTGGTCCGCGACGGCCGCTCGGCGCCGGCCAGGTGAGTGCCTAACCAGTCCAGGGATTCCGCCGTGACGGTGCGCAGTCCCTTGGTCAGCATCTCGGTGTGGGTCCACGGGCCGACGGTCAGCGCCACCTCGGCTCCTCGGTCGCGCAACGTCCGGAACTGGGCCAGCGCTTGATCCAAGAACAGGTCTTGCCAGCCACTGAGCAGCAGCACCGGCACCTGGGTCTGCTCCAGCGCCACCGGGTAACGCATCCTGTCCCAGAACGGGTCATCGCGATCAGGGTGCTCGACCCAGGACTCGTACCAGGGCGAGCCGCCGCCCAGTAGGGCCCGGCCGGCCGAGCCCAGCGGCAGTGCGGCCGCGGCGCGTTTGACCCGGCGTTGCGCAGTCAGCTGCTGCAGCCCGGCACGGATCCGCGGACGGGCCTCCTGGTGGGCCATCATGTGGCTCCAGCCCAAAAAGTCGTTCAACGCGAATGACCCCACACCCCAGGTCGACTGGTACAGATCGTGCGGCCCGACGGTGATGACCGCCGCACTCAGCTCGGGCGGAGGGGCGGACAGCAACGCCCACTGCGTGAAGCCCAGATACGACAACCCGATGGTGCCGAACGACCCGGTGAACCACGGCTGGGTACGCATCCAGGCCACCGTGTCGGCGCCGTCGGCGGCCTCGTTGACCATCGGCTCGAACACGCCGGCAGAGCCGAAGGTGCCGCGCACACTCTGCAGAATCACCCGGTAGCCGCGGGCGGCGTACATCCGGGCGAACACCAGCGAGAATGGGAATTTGCGGCCGTAAGGGCAGCGCACCAGCAGGGTGCCGGCCACGTCGCCGGTCGGCTGGTAGTGGTCGGCACGCAGCTGGACCCCGTCGCGCATCGGGACCTGCTCCCGACGCACGGTGTAGCCGGTGGTGGGCGGCGGCAGCCGCCGCAGCGCCCGGTTCACCACAACATCGGCCAGACGCGGCGAGCTGGTGGCGGCCACGCGATCAGTACTTGTAGTGCGGGGCCAGCTGGTGGGCGCGCATCAGGTTCTCGGTGGGGCAGTCCACGTCCGGGTTGGAGTACACCGGCGAGTAGTACAGCGACTGCTGGATCAACCCGTAGCTGGTCTTGAACGCCACCATGCAGGAGAACCACCACCGGTTGTTCCACTCGGTGGGCTTCATCACCCAGAACTGCGCCGCCCGGTGCCCGTTGATGTCCATCTCGATCGCGTCGGCCGGAATCGACTCGTCGTAGCTGCGCCACACAAACGTCTCAACGGCCATCTGGTAGTTGCCGGCGTCGAATTCGCAGCGCACGCCCTCGACCGGCTTGGGCGGCGTGAACGCCAACCCCAACTGTGCGATGACGTCATAGGGAATGTCCTCGCAGGCGTCGAAGGGCCGCGGGTTGGTCAGATTGACCGCTTTACTCGAGGACGTCGGGGGTGCCAGCGGAATCGCCGTGGAGCGCAGCTGTACCCCGGGCCCGCCGGCGACGTCGTCGTTCGGAGGTGTCTGTTGCCAGACCATCACGACGGCCATCACCAGCGCCCCCAGCGCGGTGATAAGACGCAGTTTGGTGAGCATGACACTCCTCGCTTCCGCCCGGTGTTCTGCCGGGAGTGTACAAGTTGTGGCGCCGCCCACTGCCCCGAAGGCGAGAACACGTTCTAATTCTGTATGCCCACTGTGCCGATGGCGGCGACCCGCTTCGCCCGGCCGCTCTCGCGATCGCCGCGGTGCTGGTGGCGGCGACCCGCTTCGCCCGGCTCCGCCGCTCTCGCGATCGCCGCTCGGCTAAATGGCGGCGACCCGCTTCGCCCGGCTCCGCCGCTCTCGCGATCGCCGCTCGGCTAAATGGCGGCGACCCGCTTCGCCCGGCTCCGCCGCTCTCGCGATCGCCGCTCGGCTAAATGGCGGCGACCCGCTTCGCCCGGCTCCGCCGCTCTCGCGATCGCCGCTCGGCTAAATGGCGGCGACCCGCTTCGCCCGGCTCCGCCGCTCTCGCGATCGCCGCTACGCTGAATCCCCGTGACCACCCACGAGCGCAGGGCCGCAGATGGCCCAACTCTGTGGGCGATCTCTGACTTGCACACCGGCCACCTGGGCAACAAGCCGATCACCGAGGCGCTGCATCCGGTCACCGGTGACGACTGGCTGATCGTCGCCGGGGATGTTGCGGAGCGCACCGACGAGATTCGTTGGGCGCTGGATCTGCTGCGCAAGCGGTTCGCGAAGGTGATCTGGGTCCCCGGAAACCACGAGCTGTGGACCACCAACAAGGACCCGATGCAGATATTCGGCCGTTCCCGCTACGACTATCTGGTCGACATGTGCGACCAGATGGGCGTCATCACCCCCGAGCACCCCTTTCCGGTCTGGACCGAGCAGGGTGGACCCGCCACCATCGCGCCGATGTTCCTGCTCTACGACTACACGTTCCTGCCGGCCGGAGCGACGAGCAAGGCCGAGGGTCTGGCCATTGCGCGGCAGAACAACGTGGTCGCCACCGATGAGTTCCTGCTGTCGCCCGAGCCCTACGGCACCCGCGACGCATGGTGTCGCGACCGGGTGGTGGCCACCCGTAAGCGGCTCGAAGACCTCGACTGGATGACCCCGACCGTGCTGGTCAACCATTTCCCGATGGTGCGCCAGCCCTGCGACGCACTGTTTTATCCGGAGTTCTCGCTGTGGTGCGGCACCGTCGAAACCGCCGACTGGCATACGCGCTACAACGCGACCTGTTCGGTCTACGGCCACCTGCACATCCCGCGCACCACCTACTACGACGGCGTGCGCTTCGAAGAGGTCTCGGTGGGCTACCCGCGGGAATGGCGCCGCCGTCAGCCGCACCGGTGGCTGCGCCAGATCCTGCCCGAGCCGCACTACCCGCCCGGCTACCTCAACGAGTTCGGCGGCCACTTCGCCATCACCGACGAGATGCGCGAGGCCAGTGCGAAGTTCGCCGAACGGCTACGTCAGCGGCAGGCGCGATGAGCAAGCTGCTGGACAAGGTGCTTGAAGGAGCGCCGACGGGTTCGCTGGCCTGGGCCGAACGCTACGACGATCCGCCCGGGCTGGCTCCGCTGCCCGAGGAAGAGCCGCTGGTTGCCCGTTCGGTTGCCAAGCGCCGCAACGAATTCATCACGGCACGCTACTGCGCTCGGCTGGCGTTGGAAGAGCTGGGGCACCCGCCGGTCCCGATTCTCAAGGGGGACAAGGGCGAGCCCACGTGGCCCGCCGGCGTTGTCGGCAGTCTGACGCATTGCGCGGGCTTCCGCGGTGCGGTGGTGGGTCGCAGTGGCGACGTGCGATCGGTGGGTATCGACGCCGAACCGCACGACGTGCTGCCCGACGGCGTTCTCAAGGCGGTCAGCCTGCCTGTCGAACGTGACGAACTCGCAGCACTGCCGCAAGACAGGCATTGGGACCGAATTCTGTTCTGCGCCAAAGAAGCCACCTACAAGGTGTGGTTCCCGCTGACCAGGCGGTGGTTGGGCTTCGAGGACGCCCACATCACTTTCACTCTTACTGACGAAACGTCCGGTGCGTTCGTCTCTCGCATCCTGATCGATCCCGCGGCGCTGTCCGGACCTCCGCTGACAGAGCTGCGCGGACGCTGGTCGGTGGCGGGCGGCCTGGTGCTGACGGCGATCGTGCTGTGAGCACGCCCCCGCCGGCCGGCCTGGTGATCGTCGACAAGCCCGCCGGAATGACCAGCCACGACGTCGTTTCCCGGTGTCGCAGGTTCTTCGGGACTCGTAAGGTCGGCCACGCCGGCACCTTGGACCCGATGGCCACCGGGGTGCTGGTGATCGGCATCGAACGGGCTACCAAGATTCTGGGGTTGTTGACCGCGTCGCAGAAGTCTTACGCCGCCTCCATCCGGTTGGGGCAGACCACCTCGACCGAGGATGCCGAAGGCGAGGTGCTGGAGACGACTTCGGCGACGCACATCACCGACGATCAGATCGCCGCGGCGATCGCCGGACTGCGCGGCGATATCGCGCAGGTGCCCTCGGCGGTCAGCGCCATCAAGGTCGCCGGCAAGCGGTCCTATCAGTTGGCCCGCGAAGGTCACGCCGTCGAACTGCCAGCCCGGCCGGTGCGTATCGAGCGCTTCGAGCTGTTGGCGGTGCGGCGCGACGAGCCGTTCGTCGATCTGGACGTCGAGGTGGACTGCTCGGCGGGAACCTACATCCGGGCGCTGGCCCGAGACGTGGGCAACGAGCTGGGGGTGGGCGGACACCTGACCGCGCTGCGGCGCACCCGGGCCGGCAGCTTCGGGCTGGATCAGGCCCGCACCCTCGACGAACTGGGGGAGAGCCCACGGCTGAGCTACAGCCTGGATGAGGCGTGCCTGCAGACTTTTCCGCGCCGGGACCTGAGCGTCGACGAGGCAGTCGACGTCAGCCACGGCCGGCCGTTGGCCCCGGTAGGCATCGACGGGATCTACGCGGCAACCGACGCCGACGGCCAGGTGATCGCACTGCTGGAGGACTCGGGAAGGCGGACCAAATCAGTGGTCGTCATCCGGCCGGCGACGCTATAGTCCGCCGATGGCCACCGCGGAACGCGAGATCACCGAGCCGGTAGAACTGTGCGATGCGTCCGGATTGCTGAACCCAGCCGCCGTCGGATGGACCCGGACACCGCTGCACCGCTGCAACCTGCGTGGCTGGGGCCGCACCAAGCGGTGGGAGTACTGGTGTGTGACAACGCCCACCCACCTGATCGCGATCACCGTCGCCGACCTCGACTACCTGGGGGTGAGCAACGTCTTCTTCCTGGACTATTCCGGGCGTGAGGTGAGCCGCAGCTGTCTGCACCCGGGCGGGTGGGGGATAACGCTGCCTTCGAGCCTCGGCGACGGACCGGCCTCGGCTCGTGGCCTGGTCGCGATCGACCTCGCCGCCGAGCACGAAGGAACCCGGATCCGGTTCTCCTGCAAGACCTCTGCCGGCCCGATGACCGGCGACCTGTTTGTCGCGCTGCCAACCGGACACGAGACGCTGGCGGTCGTGGTGCCGTGGAGCGAGCGGCGGTTCCAGTACACCGCCAAGCACACCGCGCGGCCGGCGTCGGGTGTTGTGCGGATCGGTGGCGACACCTACGACTTCGCCGGTGGGTGGGGTGTGCTCGACCACGGCCGCGGGCGCTGGCCGGCCAACACCGTGTGGAACTGGGGGGCGGCCTCCGGACACACCGACGGCCACACGGTGGGCCTGCAGCTGGGCGGCAAGTGGACGGTCGGCACCCCCAGCACCGAGAACGCGCTCTGCGTCGACGGCCGACTGAGCAAGATCGGCGCCGAACTGGACTGGCACTACCCGGAATACAGCGGGCCGTGGACGATCCGCACCCCCGACTCCGACCAGGTGGAGCTGACGTTCACCCCGTTCCATCACCGGTCACCGTTGCCGGGGACCCATCAGTGCTTCGGGCACTACGACGGGCGGATCCGCACCGACGATGGCGCGAGTGTGGTCGTGGGCAGTCTGCTCGGCTGGGCCGAACAGGTGCACATGCTCTGGTGAGCACTACCTGGGATAGTTACATGCCAACGAGAACGTATGTAAACGTGTCCCGGCGAAGTTATGCTGACGCGCGAGTTGTGGTTGGAAACCGGTGGAGGTGGAGGGATGGCTGCGAGCAGTAGTGCACCCGCGGTGCGACGCACCCAGGCCGAGCGCAGCGCCGCGATGCGCACCCGCCTGCTCGACGCCACCATCGAAAGCCTGGTGACCTACGGCTACTCCGGCACCACCACGCCGCGTATCGCCGAACTGGCCGGCGTCACCCGGGGCGCCCAGATCCATCACTTCCGGTCGAAAGAAGACCTCGTCGTCGCCGCCATCGAACATCTGGCCCAGCAGCGCACCCAGGCCGCCATTCGGGAGCTCGGTCAGGTCCGATCCATTCCGGACCCGGTGGCAACCGCCCTGGATTTCCTCTGGGAAGCCCACCAGGGGCCGATGTTCATTGCCACCGTGGAACTTTGGGTCGCCGCCCGCACCGACCGGGTCCTGGCGCAACACATCGAGCGAGTCGAGGGTGTCGTCAACGGGACCCTGGTTGCCGCGATCGCCCAGTTGATGCCCGGGCATCCGGCGCAGAAGGAGATCCGCAACGTCGTCTACACCGCGATGGATGTGCTGCGCGGCATCCTGGTGTCGAATTTCGTCGACGATGATCCCCAGCGCGCCCGCCGGCGTTGGGAGCGGGCCTGCGTGCACCTGCGTCAGGTGGCGGCCGGCGTCTTGCCGCAATCCGACTGATTTCGCAGGTCGACAACACACCGCACTGTCGTGCTCTGGCGCCTCTCTGCGCACCCTTGTATAGATGCAATCAGGCCTGTATGTTTCCAGTCACTGGTCGGAGGCGAAAGGAAACCATGGCGAACAAGGTGTATGTGATCGGCGTCGGGATGACGAAGTTCGAGAAGCCGGGCCGACGACAGAACGACGACGGATCGGCCTGGGACTACCCCGACATGGCCCGGGAATCCGGCACCAAGGCGCTGGCCGATGCCGGGATCGACTACCGCGAGGTGGAACAGGGCTACGTCGGCTATGTCTACGGCGAGTCCACTTCCGGGCAGCGAGCGCTGTACGAGTTGGGCTTGACCGGGATCCCGGTCGTCAACGTCAACAACAACTGTTCCACCGGCTCGACCGCGCTCTACCTTGCTGCACAGGCGATCCGGGGCGGGCTGGCCGACTGCACCATCGCGCTGGGCTTCGAGAAGATGAAGCCCGGCTCGCTGGGGTCTACCTACGACGACCGCGCCCAGCCGATGGAAAAGCATGTGCTCGCGCTGGCCGAGATTTCTGAGGTGTTGTTCCCGGTGGCGCCGTGGATGTTCGGCGCCGCCGGCCGCGAGCACATCAAGCAACACGGCTCCACCGCCGAGCATTTCGCCAAGATCGGCTACAAGAACCACAAGCATTCGGTCAACAACCCCTACGCCCAGTTCCAGGACGAATACAGCCTCGACGACATCCTGGGCTCGCGGATGATCTACGACCCGCTCACCAAGCTCCAGTGCTCGCCGACCTCGGACGGCTCCGGGGCGGCGATCCTGGCCAGCGAGGCGTTCGTCGACAAGCACGGCCTGTCCGGGCGGGCTGTCGAAATCGTCGGGCAGGCGATGACCACCGACTTCGGCTCCACCTTCGACGGCTCCGCCAAGAACTTGATCGGCTACGACATGAATGTGCAAGCCGCGCAACGTGTCTACCAGCAGTCCGGCCTGGGGCCGGAAGACTTCCAGGTGATCGAACTGCACGACTGCTTCTCCGCCAACGAGCTGCTGCTCTACGAAGCGCTGGGGCTCTGCGCCGAGGGTGACGCGCCCAGGCTGATCGACGACGGCGACACCACCTACGGCGGTCGCTGGGTCGTCAACCCGTCCGGCGGCCTGATCTCGAAGGGACACCCGCTGGGGGCCACCGGCCTGGCGCAGTGCTCCGAACTGACCTGGCAGCTCCGTGGTGACGCCGACAAGCGTCAGGTCACCGGTGTCACCGCCGCGCTGCAACACAACATCGGCCTCGGCGGCGCCGCCGTGGTCACCGCCTACCAGCGCGCCGAGCGCTAAACCATCGACAACCGAGGAGAACATCCCATGGGACACATCGAAGCCACCAAAAGCCTTGCCGTCAGCCCGAACGCGTTGTGGGACACCATCAGCGACCTGTCCAGCTGGGACAAGTGGTTCACCATCCACGAAAAGTGGCTCACCGAGCCGCCTGCGGCCTTGGCGCCGGGTTCGACGTTGACGGCCAAGATCGTCATGCTCGGGATGGCGAACAAGATCGAATGGACCGTCGAGAAGGTCATTGATAAGGACGGGTACCCACGCAGTCTGACGCTGTCGGGCACCGGCATGGCGGGGGTGAAGTGCCGCTTCGACTTCACGGTCACGCCCGACGGTGACGGTTCCCAATTCAGCGTGGCCGGCGACTTCGAGGGCGCGCTGATCAAGGGTGCGCTGGGCAAGGCGGTCGAGAAGGACGGCGCCAAGCAACTCGACAAAACCCTCGCCCAGCTCGAGGCGCTGGCCGCGTCGGCGGTCTGAGGCGGCCTGAGATGGACGACGATCTGGCATTCGACGACGCCGGGCTGGACAAGTGGAGCGACGAGGACCACTTCGACGTCACCCGGGAACGGATCGTCGAGTACGCCGAGGCGACCAACGACCCGATCGCCGCGCACCGCAGTGGCGACCTCGCGCCGCCGGTGTTTGGGATTGTGCCGGTGTTCGAGTCACTACTGGTCCCAGCCGTGGAGGTGGCACCGGTCGAGCTGATCCCGCGGGTGGTACACGGCGAGCAGGATTTCTGGTTCCACCGGCCCATCCGACCGGGAGACAAGCTGGTCTCCCGCGGCAAGATGATCGGCTACGAAGGACTGGAGAAGGGCACCCGCGCGGCGATTCTGCTCGAATGCCGCACCGAGGAAGGCGAACTGGTCAACGAGCAGTACGTGACCTGCTTCTTCCGCGGACACAATGCGGGCAAAAGAATCGGCGAGCTCAGCCCCGGACACAAGTTCGACGACGCACTGCGCGAGCAGGCGCCGGTGGCCAAGGTCGTCCAACACGTCGACCACGACCAGACGTTCCGCTACGGGCCGGCCGCGGGTGATCCGATGCCGATCCACCTGGACGAGGAAGTCGCCCGCGACGCCGGACTGCCAGGGATCATCGCGCACGGCCTGTGCACCATGGCGTTCACGTCTTGGGCGGTGCTCACCGAGGTGGCCGGCTCAGATGTCAGCCGGCTACGGCGATTGGCGGTGCGGTTCTCCAAGATGGTGCTGCCCGGCGACGACCTGGAGACCCGGATCTGGACCAGCGGTCGCGGCGACGGCGCCACGACGTACGCATTCGAGACTGCGCGCGTAGGCGCCGGTGAAATGGCGATCACGGACGGCTTGGCCGTCATCGCCGACTAAGACATCAAGGAGTCATACATGGGTGTATTGGATGGCCGGGTCGCGGTGATCACCGGCGCCGGACGCGGTATCGGGCGCGAACACGCCCTGCTGTTCGCGGCCGAAGGGGCTGCGGTGGTGGTCAACGACCTGGGTGGAAGCAACGCCGGCGAGGGCTCCGACAGCACCACCGCGCAGCAGGTCGTCGATCAGATCGTGGCCGCCGGCGGGCGCGCGGTGGCCAACACCGACAGCGTCTCCGATTGGTCGTGCGCGAAAAGCCTTGTCCAGCAGGCCATCGACGAGTTCGGCCGGTTGGATGTGTTGGTCAACAACGCCGGAATCCTGCGGGACGCCTTCATCCCCGGCATGGAAGAGGCGCAGTGGGATGCCGTGGTCGCGGTACATCTCAAGGGGCACTTCGCGATGCTGCACCACGCCGCGGCGTATTGGAAGTCGCAGTCCAAGGCAGGGGAGCAGCCCAACGCCGCGGTGATCAACACCGCCTCGGGGTCCGGGGTCACGCTGCCCAACGCCGGTCAGGCGAACTACGGCGCGGCCAAGGCCGGGATCGCCGCATTGACCCTGATTGCCGCCGAGGAGCTGGACCGCTATGGGGTGCGGGTCAACGCCATCGCCCCCATCGCCCGCACACGACTCACGCTGGCGACTCCCGGCATGGGCGCACTGATGGCCGAGCCGGAGGACGGAGAGTTGGACCTGTTCAGCCCGGCCAACATCTCGCCGCTGGTGGCCTATCTGGCCACCGAGAAATGTCCGATCACCGGCGCGGTGTATGCGGTGCAGGGTGGTGCCATCTCGCGGCTGTCCGGCTGGCACGACACCGACACCATTGAGACCGACGGTATCTGGCAGATCGACGACATCGCGGCGAGGTTGCCATAGCCACCGGCGACGATGCAGAACGAAGTGATGCTGAGGAGACGGAGTAGAAGATGATCGAATGGTCCGATACCGACGAATTGGTCCGGCAAAGCGTCCGGGAATTCATCGACCGGGAGGTCCGGCCGAACCTCGATGCGCTGGAGAGCGGCGAACTGCCGCCGTATCCGATCCTGCGGAAGCTGTTCGCCGACTTCGGGATCGATGTGATGGCGGCCGAAGCCATCAAGAGCCGACTGGAAAAGGCGCACGCGCGACAGACCTCCGAAGGCGCGAGCAAGCCTGCCGGTTCGTCCGAGGGCGGTTTCGGCGATCTGGGTGCGCAGGCCTCGATGGGGTTGATCCTCGTCAGCGAACTCGCCGGCGTCAGCTTGGGATTGGTCGCCGCGGTCGGCGTCAGCCTCGGCCTGGGAGCCGCGACGATCATGTCGCGCGGCACCCTGGCGCAGCAGGAGCGTTGGTTGCCCGAGCTGGTCACCTTGGAAAAGATCGCCGCCTGGGCGATCACCGAGCCGGATGCGGGCTCCGACGCGTTCGGCGGGATGAAGACTTATGTCCGGCGTGACGGTGACGACTACATCCTCAACGGCCAGAAGACGTTCATCACCAACGGTCCCTACGCTGACACTCTCATCGTCTACGCCAAGCTGGACGAACAGGACGGCGCCGATCCGCGCACCCGCAAGGTGCTCACCTTCGTCCTCGACGCCGGTATGCCGGGCCTGACCCAGGGCAAGCCGTTCAAGAAGATGGGCATGCACTCCTCGCCGACCGGTGAGTTGTTCTTCGACGACGTGCGCTTGGGGCGCGACCGGCTGCTGGGCGAGACCGAACAGCACACCGGCGGGGACGGGCGTGACAGTGCCCGGGCCAACTTCGTCGCCGAACGGGTCGGGGTGGCCGCCCTGGCGCTGGGAATCATCAACGAGTGCCATCGGCTCTGCGTCGACTACGCCAAGAGCCGCACCCTGTGGGGCCAGAACATTGGGCAGTTCCAGCTGATCCAACTCAAGCTGGCCAAGATGGAGGTGGCCCGGATCAACGTGCAGAACATGGTGTTCCAGACGCTGGAGAAGGCCAAGCGCGGCAAGATCCCAACGCTGGCCGAGGCGTCGGCGATCAAGCTGTACTCCTCGGAGGCGGCCACCGAGGTCGCGATGGAGGCGGTGCAATTGTTCGGCGGCAACGGCTACATGACCGAGTACCGGGTGGAGCAGCTGGCGCGCGACGCCAAATCGCTGATGATCTATGCCGGCAGCAACGAAGTCCAGGTCACCCACATCGCCAAGGGATTGCTCAGCGGCTGAGCGCTGCTTCGGCTGCTCTGATACGCCGGCCGGAGTCTCAGCTGTAGAGCTGCTCGAATCGCTTGATCGATCCCTCGATGTCACCCTTGACGGCGCGGGCGGCGGCCGCCCCGATCGGCCCGAACAGCGGCCGCCCGCCCAAGTCCATCCGCAGGACGAACTTCGATCCCATTGCGGCGGGGCTGATCGCCAAGGTCAGTGCGTACTTGGTGCCGCCCACGCCGTCGCCGGTCAGTTCCAGCAGTGCGGGTGGGTTGAATTTGCGGACCGTCCAGGTGACCCGGTTTCGCATGCCCTTGGCTCCCGCCACCCCGACCAACGTGGTTCCGGCGGTGAGCTCGGCCGGGATCTCGCAGCGCCACCCCTGGTGCAGGGACAGCCAGTCGCCCAACTCGGCCAGATTCGACGCGTGGGCCCAGGCCTCGTCGGGAGGCAGCGACAGTTCACGAGAGAGCTCAAGCTTTGCCATCTGCAGATCGTAGAGCGGACGGCACCTGCCGACACAATTTTGATACATTCGGACATGTGTCGATCGGCGGTGCCGCGCAGGCGGATTGGGACATTCCGCGGCCGGTGGCGACTTGTCGGCATCTTCTGGAGGCCGCCCGCCTGCATGGCATCGATGCGGCGGATTGCCTAGCAGATACCGGTGTCACACCCGCCGACATCGAGGACAGCGCGACCGAGGTTCAAGCACGCCAGGAGCTGGCGATCCTGCGAAACATCCTTGGCCGCGTACGCGATCCACATGAGTTCGCGCGCGACGTCGGTCTGCAGTACAACTTCGCCAACACCGGCGTGCTCGGCTATGCGCTGTTGGCGAGCCCGACATTGGGCGATGCGGTCAACCTGGCCTGTCGGTACGCGACGTTGTCGTCGACGTTTCTACGGCTGAGTCGCCACGATACCCCCGATGGCGCCGTTCTCGTGTTCGACGACAGCGCCGTGCCCGCTGACGTTCGCGGTTTCATGATGGAACGGGATCTGTTCGCGCTGACCAGCATGGTGCCGTTGTTGATCGGTCAGCTGAGCTCTGACACTCCGATCAAGGTCGAACTGCCCGGCATCGACTTTCCCGCAGGACGTCTCGAGTTCCCCGGGGTGACAGTTGAACTCGACGTGTACGCGACGCGCAGCGCGATCACCCTGCCGTGCGACCTGCTGACGCTTCCGATGCCGGCGGCCGATACTGCTGCGGCCGAGGCGTGTGCGAAGGAGTGCGAAGAGCTCTTGCAAACGCGTCGTCGGCGTCGCGGAATTGCCGCACAGGTGCGTTCCCGTCTGGTCCGGGAGCCGGGCGTGTTGCCGTCGATGGCGGTGATCGCCGACGAACTCTGCATCACCGAACGCACTCTGCATCGCCGCCTGATGGCCGAACACACCAGCTACCGCGCCTTGGTAGACGAGGTGCGGGTGACCCTGGCCGTAGCCATGCTCGAATCGGGCCTCACCGTGGAGGAAACGGCCTGTCAATTGGGATATTCGGAGACGGCCGCCTTCAGTCGTGCCTTTTTTCGGTGGACCGGTAGCCCGCCCAGTAAACACCGGGGCCGCAGGCCCTGACAGCGGCTGTCCGAAAACATCAAATCCTTGTCCGGCCCGCTCATTCCGCTCGCCCGGTCGGCGGACCTAGCGTCGTTGATATGACGAACGTGATGACTTACCCCGCCGTGCGACGACTGAATTTCGGATTCGGTGAACAGCCCGACGGCAACCGGTATTTCGCCGACGGCAGCATCGTGTTCAGCCATCTGGTGGCCATCTTGTCGGCGATCTTCCCGCCGGGCGAAGACATCTTTGTGCGCTCGGTGCGCCGCTACTCCGACCAGCTCGCCGACCCCGAACTGAAGAAGCGCGTGGCCGGATTCATCGGCCAGGAGAAAACGCACGGCCTGCAGCATCGTGAGCTCAATGAGCAACTCGCCGCCATGGGGTATCCGACCGCATGGTTCGAATACCTACTGCAGAGCACCGAGCGCATGGAGAAGTTCCTCGACAAGCAGTACCCCAGCCCGGCCCGGCTGCCGCGTCTTCGCCACTTCTTCCTCGGATTCACGGTAGCCGCAGAGCATTTCACCGCGGTGTGGGCGGAGAACATCCTCAAACGCCCGGCGGTCCAGGCGATGATGTATGACCCCGAGATCCGCAATCTGCTGAACTGGCATGCGCTCGAAGAGCTGGAGCACAAGTCGGTCGCGTTCGACGTCTACCGCGCGGTCGGTGTTCCGGAGTCGACGCGCATCCGTTGGATGCGTTTCGCGCAGAACTGCGGAATCCCGATTCTGGTGTTCTTCTCCTGGCTCTCGATCGCCACCACGGATGTCGAGGGCCGCCGTCAACCGTTGCGGATCCTCAAGGAGACGGTGCAGATGCTGCGTAACCCGATGTGGAAGGGCTTCTACTCCGACATGCGGCCGTTCAAGAGGCAGGACTTTCACCCCGATCAGATCGACACCACCGAACTCGTCGCGCGCTGGCAGCAAGAACTCTTCGGAACCGAAGGGCAGTTGGCCGACCACGTGAAGTAGCGGTCAGACCACCCAGATCGCCTGGGCTGCAGGACTTCCCAGATCGATCGTGATCTGCTCGCCATCGGATCCCTCGACGCCCACCGAGATGATCCCGGCGAACTCCCGGCGGGTCAGCACCCGCACTCGGGCATCCAGGCTGATGCCCACCTGGGCGAAATAGCGCAGCATCTCCGGGTCGTCGTCGGAGATGCGGGCCACCGTTCCGGTCTCGCCGTCGGCGCATTCCCACAGTTGACGCGCCGGAGGAGTCGGCACCTGTCCGTCGGCGGCCGGAATCGGGTCGCCGTGCGGATCGCGCTGCGGGAACCCCAGCTTGGCGTCGATACGCGAGATCATCAGATCGGACATAGCGTGCTCGAGCACCTCGGCCTCGTCGTGCACCTCGTCCCACCCGTAGCCCAGTTCGCACACCAGGAACGTCTCGATCAGGCGGTGCCGGCGCACCATCGCCAGCGCGGCCCGCCGCCCGTCCTCGGTCAGACTCACCGCACCGTACTTCTCGTGATCGACCAGGCCCGCGTCGGCGAGTTTGCGGATCGACTCCGAGGCGGTGCTGGCGGACACACCGATCTTCTCCGCCAGCATCTTTGTGCTGACCTTGTCGGGTGACCATTCCTGGGCGGTCCAGATGACTTTCAGATAGTCCTGGGCCACGCTACTCAGCCCATCCGACTGCTCCCAAGGGCTCACAACGGGACAGTTTAGGCTGTCCTGGTGCAGCGGTGGCGGGGGCAGGATGAGATCCCCACAGACTGGGGCAGGTGCGTGCTCACCATCGGCGTGTTCGACGGTGTGCATCGAGGACATGCGGAACTGATCACCCATGCGGTGAAGGCCGGCAAGGCGCGCGGCGTACCGACGGTGCTGATGACCTTCGATCCGCATCCGATGGAGGTCGTCTATCCGGGCAACCATCCGGCGCAGCTGACCACACTGGCGCGCCGCGCCGAGCTGGTCGAGCAGTTCGGCATCGACGTGTTCCTGGTGATCCCGTTCACGCCCGAGTTCATGAAGCTCACCCCGGACCGCTACATCCACCAGCTGCTGGTCGAGCACCTGCACGTGGTGGAAGTGGTGGTGGGGGAGAACTTCACCTTCGGCCGTAAGGCGGCCGGCAACGTCGAGACCCTGCGCCGCGCGGGCGAGCAGTTCGGCTTCGGGGTCGAATCGGTGTCGCTGGTGGCCGAGCGCGCCGACGCCGCCCAATCGGTCACCTTCTCCTCGACCTACATCCGGTCCTGTGTGGACGCCGGCGATGTGTTGGCGGCAGCCGAGGCGCTGGGCCGGCCGCACCGAGTCGAAGGACTGGTGGTGCGCGGCGACGGCCGTGGACGCGGTCTGGGCTTCCCAACCGCCAACGTGGCGCCGTCGGCCTTCGCGGCGATTCCGGCCGACGGGGTGTACGCGGCATGGTTCACCGTGTTGGGGCACGGCCAGGTGCCCGGCACCGTCGTCGCCGGTCAACGCTGCCGCGCCGCGGTGTCGGTGGGCACCAACCCGACGTTCTCCGGGCGGGCCCGCACCGTGGAGGCGTTCGTGATCGACGAAACCGCCGACCTCTATGGGCAGCGGGTCGCCGTCGACTTCGTCAGCCGGATCCGAGGCCAGGAGAAGTTCGACTCGGTGGCGGACCTGGTGGCGGTGATGAACACCGACGTCGAGAAGACCCGCGGCCTGCTCACCGGAGATTGACCGTCCGCACTGTCGGTCCTGGATTGGGTTCAGCCGCCCAGGCGCTGCTAGACTCCTCCCTCGGCGTGCTGCAGTCCGCGGTGGCCGCCGACTTGATATTCGCGGGACCGATTGATGGAGATTTGTCGTGGCGCTGACCGTCGAGCAGAAAAAAGAGATCCTGGCCAACTACGGCCTGCACGAGACGGACACCGGCTCGCCCGAAGCTCAGGTCGCCCTGCTGACCAAGCGGATCGTCGACCTCACCGAGCACCTCAAGAAGCACAAGCACGACCACCACTCCCGGCGCGGCCTGCTGCTGCTGGTCGGCCGCCGGCGTCGTCTGCTCAAGTACCTGACCGCGACCGACGTGGCGCGCTACCGCTCGCTGATCGAGCGTCTCGGCCTGCGTCGCTGACGACGATCCGGGCCGGCGTCAGCCGCCTCCGTGTAGAGTGATGCCGTCCCGGGCCGCCCAGGCCCGGGCATCGGTGTGGCCCCCGCATCCGCGTGTGCCACTCCGGCACGTCACGACGGGACACGTTCCTGCGATCAGCCAGACCTGAGTCGGGCGGTCTTCGGTAGTGGCAGCCGGGTCTGAAAGCACGTCTGAAAAGATCCGGCCGCTTCGATCGACGACCGTAGCCGCATCTAGGTCCATCGCTGACGCACGTCCGACGTTGCGAAACAGCTGAACAAACCAGGAAAGGCCGTACGGGCTTTTATGTCTGCAATTGAAATTGAAGAAGGCGTATTCGAGACCACCGCTGTCATCGACAACGGCAGCTTCGGCAAGCGCACCATCCGCTTCGAGACCGGCCGGCTGGCCCAGCAGGCCGCCGGCAGCGTGGTCGCCTACCTCGACGACGAGACCATGCTGCTGTCGGCGACCACCGCCAGCAAGGCTCCCAAGGACCACTTCGACTTCTTCCCGCTCACCGTCGACGTCGAGGAGCGGATGTACGCCGCCGGGCGTATCCCCGGCTCGTTCTTCCGCCGCGAGGGTCGGCCGTCCACCGACGCGATCCTGACCTGCCGCCTCACCGACCGCCCGCTGCGCCCGTCGTTCGTCGACGGCCTGCGCAACGAGGTCCAGGTCGTGGTGACGGTGCTGAGCCTGAACCCGAACGACCTGTACGACGTGGTGGCGATCAATGCCGCGTCGGCCTCCACCCAGCTCGCCGGCCTGCCGTTCTCTGGCCCCGTCGGTGCCGCGCGGGTGGCTCTGATCGACGGCACCTGGGTGGCGTTCCCCACCGTCGAGCAGCTCGAGCGCGCGGCGTTCGATATGGTGCTGGCCGGACGCACCCTCGAAGATGGTGACGTCGCGATCATGATGGTCGAGGCCGAGGCCACCGAGAACGTCATCGAGCTGATCGAGGCCGGGGCGCAGGCGCCGACCGAGACCGTGGTGGCCGAGGGCCTGGAGGCGGCCAAGCCGTTCATCGCGGCGCTGTGCAAGGCCCAGCAGGAGCTGGCCGACGCGGCCGCTCGTCCGACCGCCGACTACCCGCTGTTCCCGCCCTACGGTGACGACGTCTACTACTCGGTGGCCTCCATCGCGACCGACGAGCTGGCGAAGGCACTGACCATCGCCGGCAAGGCCGAGCGTGACGAGCGCACCGACGAGATCAAGGCTGAAGTACTGGAGCGCCTCACTGGATCTTCTGGGACCTACGAGGGTCGCGAGAAGGAGATCAGCGCGGCCTACCGCAGCCTGACCAAGAAGCTGGTGCGTCAGCGCATCCTGACCGACCACTTCCGCATCGACGGCCGTGGCATCACCGACATCCGGGCGCTGTCGGCCGAGGTCGCGGTGATCCCGCGGGCGCACGGCAGCGCGCTGTTCGAGCGTGGCGAGACCCAGATCATGGGCGTGACCACGCTGGACATGATGAAGATGGCGCAGCAGATCGACTCGCTGGGGCCGGAGACGTCCAAGCGCTACATGCACCACTACAACTTCCCGCCGTACTCGACCGGTGAGACCGGCCGGGTCGGTTCGCCCAAGCGTCGCGAGATCGGCCACGGCGCCCTGGCCGAGCGGGCCCTGGTTCCGGTGCTGCCCAGCGTCGAGGAGTTCCCCTACGCCATCCGGCAGGTGTCGGAAGCGCTGGGCTCCAACGGATCCACCTCGATGGGTTCGGTCTGTGCGTCCACGCTGGCGCTGCTCAACGCCGGTGTGCCGCTGAAGGCTCCGGTCGCCGGTATCGCGATGGGCCTGGTCTCCGATGACGTAGAAGTTGACGGCAAGACCGAGCGCCGCTTCGTCGCGCTCACCGACATCCTGGGTGCCGAGGACGCGTTCGGAGACATGGACTTCAAGGTCGCCGGCACCAAGGACTTCGTCACCGCGCTGCAGCTCGACACCAAGCTCGACGGCATTCCGTCGCAGGTGCTCGCGGGTGCTCTTGCGCAGGCCAAGGACGCCCGTCTGACCATCCTCGAGGTGATGGCCGAGGCCATCGACGCCCCCGACGAGATGAGCCCGTACGCGCCGCGGGTCACCACCATCAAGGTTCCGGTGGACAAGATCGGCGAGGTTATCGGGCCCAAGGGCAAGATGATCAACTCGATCACCGAGGAGACCGGCGCTCAGATCTCGATCGAGGACGACGGCACCGTGTTCGTCGGCGCCACCGATGGTCCGTCGGCGCAGGCCGCGATCGACAAGATCAACGCGATCGCCAACCCGCAGCTGCCGAAGATCGGCGAGCGGTTCCTGGGCACCGTGGTCAAGACCACCGACTTCGGCGCCTTCGTGTCGCTGCTGCCGGGCCGGGACGGCTTGGTGCACATCTCCAAGCTCGGCAAGGGCAAGCGGGTCGCCAAGGTCGAAGACGTGGTGAAGGTCGGCGACAAGCTGCGCGTGGAGATCGCCGACATCGACAACCGCGGCAAGATCTCGCTGGTTCCCGTAGAGGACTCGGCCGAG
The DNA here is from genome assembly GCF_022374935.2 of Mycolicibacter virginiensis. NCBI lineage: Bacteria > Bacillati > Actinomycetota > Actinomycetes > Mycobacteriales > Mycobacteriaceae > Mycobacterium > Mycobacterium virginiense. Next base: position 3,002,554 of record NZ_CP092430.2, on the reverse strand, counting down.
TCGACCGACTCAGCACAGGGGTCCGCTGAGTCTGCCGATGCCGCGACTGCCGAAAGCTGACATCGGGGCGCCACCGCGCGCCACACTGCGACGCACCACCCTGCCGGGCGGACTGCGGGTAGTCACTGAGTACCTGCCTGCGGTTCGTTCGGCGTCGGTGGGCGTCTGGGTCGGCGTCGGATCGCGCGACGAGGGCGCCACGGTCGCCGGGGCGGCGCACTTCCTGGAGCACCTGCTGTTCAAGGCGACCCCGACCCGCACGGCGGCCGGTATAGCTCAGGCGATGGATGCGGTCGGTGGTGAGCTCAACGCCTTCACCGGCAAAGAGCACACCTGCTATTACGCCCATGTGCTCGACACCGATCTGGAGCTGGCCGTCGCGCTGGTGAGCGATGTGGTACTCAACGGATCCTGCGCGGCTGCCGACGTCGACCTCGAACGCGACGTGGTACTGGAAGAACTCGCGATGCGCGATGACGATCCCGAGGACGCGCTGGGCGATGTGTTCTTGTCGACGCTGTTCGGCGATCACCCGATCGGCCGGCCGGTGATCGGCAACGTCGAGTCGGTGTCGTCGATGACTCGCGCACAGCTGCGGTCGTTCCACCAGCGCCGCTACACCCCGGAGCGGATGGTGGTCGCCGTTGCCGGCAACATCGACCATGACACGGTGGTGGCGCTGGTGCGAGAACACTTCGGGCATCGCCTGATTCGAGGCGAGAAGCCCGCCGAGCCGCGGCGCGGCACTGCCCGGGTGCCGGGCAAGCCCGGGCTGACCGTGGTCAACCGCGACGCCGATCAGACGCACATGTCTCTGGGGGTACGTGCACCCGGACGCTATTGGCAACATCGTCAGGCGCTGGCGGTGCTCAACACCGCTCTGGGCGGTGGTCTGAGTTCCCGGCTGTTCCAACAGGTTCGGGAAACCCGTGGCCTGGCCTACTCGATCTACTCGTCGGTGGACACCTTCGCCGACGCCGGCGCACTGTCGGTGTACACCGCATGCCAGCCGGACCGGTTCGCCGAGGTGGCAGCCGTGACCGCCGAGGTACTCCAATCGGTGGCGCGCGACGGGATCACCGCCGACGAGTGTCGAATCGCCAAGGGATCGTTGCGCGGGGGATTGGTGCTGGGCCTGGAGGATTCCGGTTCCCGGATGAACCGGCTGGGCCGTACCGAGTTGAACTACGGCCGGCATCGGCCCATCGCACGCACCCTGCGGGAACTGTCCGCGGTCACCGTCGACGAGGTCAACGCCGTGGCCCGCCAGCTGTTGCGCCAGCCCTATGGCGTCGCGGTTCTAGGTCCGTACCGCTCGAAAGGGGCGCTGCCAACCCGTCTGCGGGCGCTTGTCGGTTGATGGCAGGCTAGGGGAATGGCGTTCAGCTTCTCCGAACTCACAGTCCCATTGATCGGCGCGCCGATGGCCGGCGGTCCCAGCACACCGGCTCTGGCGGCCGCGGTGTCGGAGGCCGGCGGGCTGGGGTTCATAGCCGGGGGTTATCGCACCGCCCAACAGCTGGCCGACGAGATCACCGCCGCCCGCGCGGCGACCAGCGGACCCATCGGTGTCAATCTGTTTGTGCCCCAACCCAGCGGCGCTGATGTGGTGTTGCTCGACGAATACGCCGATCTCCTGGATCCGCTGGCCGAGCATTACGGCGTTGAGCTAGGCCGGCCCCGCTTCGGCGACGACGACTGCTGGCCGGAGAAGCTCGAGGCGATCGCCGATCTGCGGCCCACGGTGGTGTCGTTTACCTTCGGGACGCCGTCGCCCGACGAGATGGAGACGCTGCGGGCGTTGCGCATCCTGACGGTGGTCACGGTGACGTCGGCCTACGAAGCCGGAGTCGCCCTCGGACACGGCGCCGAGGCGCTGGTGGTTCAGGGCCCCAAGGCGGGCGGACATCGGGGCACTTTTGCACCGGACGTTCACCCGGGCACCGACTCGCTGGAGCATGTGCTGGCGGAGATCGCCCACGCCCACGGCCATGTCCCGTTGGTAGCGGCGGGTGGGCTCGGCACCGCGGCCGACGTGGCCGGTGTGCTCGGCGGTGGCGTGGTCGCGGCTCAGGTCGGTACCGCGCTGCTGCTGGCCCACGAGGCCGGGACCAATCCGACACACCGTGCGGCACTGACCAATCCGGAATTCACCAACACCACAGTGACGTGTGCGTTCTCCGGCCGCTACGCACGCGGCCTGGAGAACGACTTCACCCGCGCCTTCGAGGACGTGGCTCCGGTGGGATACCCGGAGATCAATCACATGACCACCCCGATCCGGGCGGCGGCCGTGGCCCTGGACGACCCGCACGGGACGAGCCTGTGGGCCGGGACCGCCTACCGGGCCGCCCGGTCGGCGCCAGCCGCCGACATCATCGCCGACCTGGCGTCGGGGTGACCCCGGTGGGGATCGTCGGCGGCCGGAGCCGACTCACCACATAGACGACCGTCGCCCCTTGGCGGCCTTTCGCTTGGCCTCTTCGTTCTGGTCGTCTTTGGCCCGCACCGCAGCGCTGCCCCGCGGACCCATTCCCATCAGCGGCGGAGCGCACAGCAGCGGCGAGCCACCCATCATCGGCGTGCCTGCGGTGGCCAGCGCGGGCGCCGCGAATTCGGCGGCGGCCAAGCGCATTTCCGGGGCTGCGGTGGCCCATGCCTTCGGCACCGACAAGCCGCTGACCGAGGCCGCATTGCCAACCCCGGCCGATGCTGCCGATGTCGCCGAAGCCAGGCCGGCACTTCCCAGCGTCGGCGTCAGGCCCAATGGCAGACCCGCCGCGATGGCAGCGGGCGCCGCCGCCTCCAGGCCGAACGGCGACGGGAGCGCCGCTCCGGCAATGAGGTATTCGGGTATGAACGCGGCAATGATGGCGGTGCTCATCATGGTTGACACCGGAGCCGCACCCAACGTCGCCAGGTCGCCGAAGATGGGCGGAAGGTTGAGCGACCCCGCTTCGGCTGCGCCCGCCAGCGCACCCGGCAACGTCTCCATCGCCAGGTTGGTGGCAGCCTGGCCGGCTGCGGCCGCAGTCACCTCGGCGGTCGCAGCCTGCTGCGCTGCTATGCCGCCGGGGTTGGCCGTCTGCGGCGGCGTGGTGAAGGGCACCATCTGTGCAGCGGCCTGCGCGGCAACACTGTAGGAGTACATCGCGGCTGCGTCCTGGGCCCACATCTCGAAGTATTGGGCTTCGGTGGCCGCGATGGCCGGGGCGTTCTGCCCGAAGAAGTTCGTTGCGACCAGCGTGGCCAACTGTGCCCGGTTGGCAGCGATCAAGGGCGGTGGAACGGTCATGGCGAATGCGCTCGAATGGGCGGTGGCTGCGGCCTTGGCCTGAGTGCCGGTCAGTTCCGCCTGCTCGGCCGTGGCGGTGAGCCAGGTGGCATACGGTGCGGCCGCCGCCGCCATCTTCGTTGATGACACGCCCAACCACGGGCCACTGGTCAGCTCTTGGACGACCGCGCGGTAGCTCGCCGCCGCGGAATGAAGGTCGACAGCCAGCTCATCCCAGGCGGCAGAGGCGGCCAACAGCGACCCTGCACCAGGGCCGGCGTACATGCGTCCGGAGTTGACCTCCGGTGGTAGTGCTGCGAAATCCATTGCTGTGCCTCCTCTCTTATCCGGCCGCGATCACGTTGGCAGCCTCGGCGGCCGCGTATGTGTTCGCACTGGCGTTGAGGGTGGCGACGAACATCTCGTGAATGGCACTCGCCTGGGTGCTGACCTGGTGGTACAGCTGCGCCTGAACGGCGAATCGGGCGGCAAGTATGGCCGACACTTCGTCGGCGGACGGGGGGACCACTCCGGTGGTCACGATGTGCGCGGCCTCGTTTTGGGAAGCGAGCGCAAAGCCAGTGCTCGACAGGCTGTCGGCAGCGGTGGTCAGGGTCTCGGGATGTGCGTTGACGAACGACAAAGGCCTCTCCTTGAAATTTACGGCGGCAACAAAAAGGGCCGGCTTCTTGCGGAGTCGGACCCTGGTTGCTCGACATCTTTGCTGGGAACATCCTCCAGATTTCCTGACAGCCCTGCCGGTATCCAAGCTGGTTAACAGCCTCTTAACGTTCGCCGCACAACGTTTACACAACGGTGCGGAATTGGCCGTTTTGGGGGCGCTGCGCACTGCGGCGCCGCGGTCGGCGAGCCCGACGGGGAGTGGTGACGGTCACAATCCAATTTAGGCGGTACCGGTGGTATCGTTGTACCCTATCGGGCTATCTGTCCATTGCGAAGACAATTAATGGGGTTTTGTAAACCCGGTGGGAGGTTCGTCATGCTCAAGGTGGATGACAGCGCCGCCGGTCCGCACGACGGGTCACTCGATCACGAGCGCATCGTCCTGCAGGCCCGTGACGTCGGGTTCGACTGGTCGGATCTGCCGGTGCATTACGTTCCCGGCGAGCCCTTTGTCACCCACTTCTGCAATGTTCTGCATCTATTGCTGCCGGCCGGCGAGGAGTTCTTCGTCGAGGTGTTCAAGCAGGCACTACCGCTGATCAAGGACGACCAGCTGCGGCTCGACGTTCAGGGATTCATCGGTCAGGAGGCCACCCACTCCCAGGCGCACACCGGAGTTGTCGACCACCTGGCGGCTCGCGGCGTCGACATGTCACCGTTCACCAGCCAGATCAAGTGGCTGTTCGACAAGCTGCTCGGTGACCGGCCGACCTGGAGTGAGCGCCGCCAGCAGCGCTGGCTGCTCGAGCGGGTGGCTTTGGTGTCCGCCGTCGAGCACTACACAGCGATACTCGGGGAGTGGGTGCTGGAGAGCCCCGCGCTGGACGAGGTCGGCACCCACCCGGCGATGCTGGACATGTTGCGCTGGCATGGTGCCGAAGAGGTCGAGCACAAGGCTGTCGCATTCGACGTCATGAAGCACCTGCGGGCCGGTTTCTTCCGGCAGGTCCGCACCCAGTTGGCCGTCACGCCCCTGATGCTGCTGTTGTGGGTGCGCGGACTGCGGTTCATGTACAAGGTGGACCCGCAATTGCCGGCCGGAACCAAGCCGCGCTGGCGGGACTGGTTCATCGCGGCGCGCCGCGGGCTGGTGCCCTCACCGTTCGAATTCCTGCCCGCTATTGCCTCCTACTACCGCCCGGGCTTCCACCCGTCGCAACTCGGCGGGGTGGAGAAGGCGGTCAACTACCTGGCCGTGTCGCCCGCTGCCCGCGCCACGCACTGACCCGAACTTTGGTCAACCAACGAGGAGTGCAGTCAATGACCCCTACCACCACCACAGTGACGTCGGCCGACGGTGTGGCCCTCGCCGTGCATGCGTACACGGACCTGGACCCGCAACGGGCGACCATCCTGGCGATCCACGGCTACCCGGACAACCACCATGTCTGGGACGGGGTGGCTCGTGAGCTCATCGAGCGAAACCCGGGCCGCTACAACGTCGTCGCCTACGACGTACGCGGTGCGGGGGCGTCCTCGGCGCCGGCGGAGAGGTCCGGCTACCGTTTCCCGCACCTGATCGCCGACGTCGCCGCGGTGCTCGAGCACCTGGGCCGGCTGGGGCTGGACAAGGTTCACCTTCTCGGGCACGACTGGGGTTCGATCCAGGGCTGGGCCGCCATCACCGACCCCGACGTGGCGGCCAAAGTCGTTTCCTACACCTCGATTTCGGGCCCTCACCTGGATTACGCCGGCCGATTCCTGCGGTCGGCGCGCAATCTGCGGACGCTCGGCGATGTCGTCAGGCAGCTGCTGGAGTCGAGTTACATCTGGCTGTTCCTGACCCCGCGGGTTCCCGAGGCGGCCTTCCGGTCCGGGCTGGGCGTCCGAGTGCTGGGCTGGCTTGACCGCATCGGTCGCTCCGGCAACCCGCAGACGGCCATGCCCCGGGGTGAGAACGACTACGTCAACGGGCTCAACCTCTACCGCGCGAACATGCCGGGGCCGTTTCTGAAGCCGTCGCGGCCGCTGCCGGCCACCGATGTCGCGGTGCAGGTGCTCGCGCCTCGCTTGGATGTCTTCGTCAGCCCGGCCCTGCAGCGCTACACCGGATCCATCCCGGCCAACCACCGGGTGCTCGACATCGACGGCGGCCACTGGGTGGTGACCGATCGCCCCGAGGTTATCGCCCGGCTCACCGACGAGTGGGTGCAGCACAGCGTGGCCGGCGGTGCCGGGGCGTCGGGCAATGACATTCGGCACGCCTGACATGACAGCGCAGATCTGGAAGTCGCGCCCCGCCGACCTGTACGGCCGGCGAAAGCATGACCGGCTGTTCAACGCGCTCTGGGGCGCGATCACCGTATTCGGTGGAATGGCAGCGCTTTCGCGGTGGAAGCCGTCGCGAGTGGTTCCGGTGTCACGCACGATCGCGGCCGTCGTCACCAAGCGGGAGATGCTGACCAGCGACGTGGTGGCGCTAACCCTCGCGGACCCCGATGGCGGACTGTTGCCGTCCTGGACGCCAGGCGGTCACATCGACGTGCAGCTGCCCTCGGGTCGCCGCAGGCAGTACTCGCTGTGCGGTGTGCCGGGACGTCGCACCGAGTACCGCATCGCGGTACGTCGGCTCGACGACGGGGGTGGCGGCTCGGTCGAGATGCACCAGGCCTACGCCGAGGGCGACACGTTGCTGTTCGAAGGTCCCCGCAACGCGTTCCATCTGGGCACCGGTGAGAGCGAAGTGCTGTTCGTGATCGGCGGAATCGGCGTGACCCCGATGCTGCCGATGCTGCGCGAGGCCACCCAGCGCGGAATCGATTGGCGCGCTGTCTATGCCGGCCGCAGCCGGGCTGACATGCCGTTGCTCGACGAGGTGCTGGCCACCGATCCCGAGCGGGTCACGGTGTGGGCCGACGACGAGCACGGCCGTTTCGCGGGCACCGAGGAGCTGTTGGCCGGTGCCGGGCCGCGCACCGCGGTGTACGTGTGCGGCCCCAGCGCGATGCTCGAAGCGGTGCGTGTCAGCCGTGACCAACACGCCTCGAATAGCAAAGCTCCGCTGCACTATGAGCGGTTCAGCCCGCCGCCGGTGGTCGACGGGGCGCCGTTCGAGCTGGAGCTCGCCCGATCGCGGCGGGTACTGGCGATCCCCGCGGACCGCTCGGCGCTGGACGTGATGCTCGACGCCGATTCGACAACCGCATACTCGTGCCGGCAGGGATTCTGCGGCACCTGCAAGGTCAAGGTGGTCTCGGGGGACGTCGACCGGCGTGGACGCACCGCGGAGGGCGGCGACGAGATGCTGGTCTGCGTTTCGCGGGCCAACGAGGGGCGCATCGTCATCGACGCCTGAGCCGAGCCGTATCGGTGCAGATAGGATGCTCGGATGTCTGGTGTTGCTGAGATACATCGTGGAAGTTTGCGGGCCAGAATCATCTACGCCGTGTTCGCGGCGGTAATGCCGCGGATGGTGCGGTGGATCAGCCGCCGTGGCGGCCCCGAGGCCATGCCCGGAATGTTGGCGCAGTTGGGCCGCCGCACCAACACCGTCGCCCGCCTGCAACGGCTGCGACCGTATTTCCGGATCCGCTTCACCCGCGATCTCGCGACGGGGGTTCCCGTCGAGATCGTTCGCAGGGCAGATTGCATCGCCCCGCTGAGCGATGGCGCCATCTTGTACTTTCACGGCGGGGGGTTCTTCACCGGCGGTCTCGACACCCACCTGCACGTCGTAGCGACCTTGGCCCGGCGCACCCGGCTGCCGGTCGTGCACGTCGACTATCGGCAGTTCCCTGACGTGAGCGTGGACGGCTCGGTGGAAGACTGCGTCGGTGCCTACCGCTGGCTGCTCGAGCAGGGGGCCGACCCGGCCAAGACGGTGATCGCCGGCGACTCCGCAGGGGGTTTTCTCACGTTCGCCACCGCGCTGCGCGCCCAGCAGGAAGGGTTGCGCGCACCCGCCGGAGTCATCGGGATCTCCGCGTTGCTGGAGCTCGAGGGAACGGCCCGTAGTACTCACTCGAACATGGGCACCGACGCCTTCGGCATCGCGGACGCGCTGCCGGACCTCGTCGAGCATGTGTGCCCGTCGCCGCCGATGCGTCACGACCTGTCGCCGATCAACGGCCGGCTGGAGAGCATGCCGCCGGCACTGCTGATCGCGGCCGAGTCGGAGATCCTGCGCTGCGACAACGAACGGCTGCACGCCGCGCTGCTGGATCACGGCCGGTCCAGCCGGCTCGAACTGTGGGACCACCAGGTGCACGCGTTCCCGGCACTGTTCCCCTTTCTGCCGGACAGCCGGGCGGCGTTTGACCTGATGGTCCGTTTCGTCGCCGAACGCCTGGGGGATGCCGACCGGCCCGGCGAGACTCGCCGGGAAGTGTCGTAAGTAGGGTGGCAGCTATGCGGGTAGCAGTATTGGGCGCCAAGGGCAAAGTCGGCGCGACGATGGTTGCGGCAGTGCAAGCCGCGGAAGATCTGACCCTGTCCGCCGAGGTCGACGCCGGTGACGAACTGAGCCTGCTGACCGACAGCGGCACCGAGGTGGTGATCGACTTCACCCACCCCGCCGTCGTGATGGACAACCTGAAGTTCTTGATCGACAACGGGATCCATGCGGTCGTGGGCACCACCGGGTTCACCCAGGAGCGCCTGGACCAGGTGCGTTCGTGGATCGAGGCCAAGCCCGGTTCGGCGGTGCTGATCGCGCCCAACTTCGCCATCGGTGCGGTGCTGTCGATGCATTTCGCGACCCAGGCCGCAAAGTACTTCGAATCGGTAGAAGTTATCGAGCTGCACCACCCGCAGAAGGCCGATGCGCCGTCGGGCACGGCCGCCCGTACCGCCGCGCTGATCGCCGAAGCGCGAAAGGGACTGCCGCCCAACCCCGATGCCACCAGCACCGGTCTGCCCGGAGCCCGCGGCGCGGACGTGGATGGGGTGCCGGTGCATTCGATCCGGCTGGCCGGGCTGGTCGCCCACCAAGAGGTGCTGTTCGGGACCATGGGGGAGACGCTGACCATCCGCCACGACAGCATCGACCGGACCTCATTCGTTCCCGGGGTGCTGCTTGCGGTGCGCCGGGTTGCCGAATTCCCCGGGCTCACGATCGGCATCGAACCCCTCCTCGACCTGAAGTAGCCGTGATGAAGGTGTCGCCGGCCACGCGGGTGAAGGTTCTCATCGCCTTCATGTGCCTGGCGCTGCTGATGTATCTGGCGTTTCTGGGCCGCATAGCGGTGCTGCTGATCACCTCCGGTTCGGTGGCGGCGATCGGGATGGGGCTCGCGCTGCTGATCATGCCGTTCCTCGGACTGTGGGCGATGATCGCCACCCTGCGCGACGGATTCGCCCACCAGCGCCTGTCGCGGCTGATCGCCGAGGACGGCATGGAACTCGATGCCAGCGCCTTGCCGCGACGGCCTTCTGGACGGTTCGAACGCGACGCCGCCGATGCCCTGTTCCACACGGTTCGTGCCGAACTCGATGCCGACCCGGACAACTGGCGGCGCTGGTATCGGCTGGCTCGGGCCTACGAGTTCGCCGGGGACCGTCGTCGCGCGCGGGAGGCGATGAAGACCGCGGTCGCGCTGCAGGCGCAGCAGTGAGTAAGACGCTGCTGGTGGTGCACCACACACCCTCGCCGTTCTGCCAGGCCATGTTCGAGGCGGTGCTGTCGGGGGCGACGGACCCGCAGATCGAGGGCGTCGAGGTGGTGCGCCGCGCCGCGCTGGAGGTGTCGCCGTCCGACATGCTGGCCGCCGACGGCTACCTGCTGGGCAGCCCGGCCAACCTCGGCTATATCAGCGGCGCGCTCAAGCACGCCTTCGACGTCTGCTACTACCCGATCCTGGATTCGACCCGCGGCCGGCCGTTCGGCCTCTACCTGCACGGCAACGAGGGAACCGAGGGCGCCGAACGGGCCGTCGACTCCATCACGACGGGGCTGGGATGGGTCAAAGCGGCCGACTACGTGGTGGTGTCGGGCAAGCCGGGCAAGTCTGACCTGGAAGCGTGCTGGGAGCTCGGCGCGACGGTGGCCGCGCAGCTCATGGACTGAACCGCGCTAGGGATCGATGTGGGTTTCCGGCATGTAGAACGAGTGCAGCGGGTAATCCCGGCCGGGCCCCATCGAATGGCAGTCCTGCTGCGACGGCGGTGATTTCGGCGGCTCGTAGTAGTAGATGACGCAGCGCTGCCAGCTGCCGTCGGGCTGAATCGGACCATCGCACTTCTGGGCGGTGGAGAAGAACAGCAGCGGGTTGTCCTGACAGCCCGCCTGGGCCGCCGGCGCCGAAGCGATCAGCCACCCGGCCGCCAGCCCGGTAGCCGCCAGCGCGGTGGTCAGGCCCCCGGTGAGGTAGCGCTTCACGGTCGACCCCTCCTCATCGCGTCGTGCTGTCGAGTGACTATGCCGGACGCGGCCGATGTTTGTCGCAGATTATGCCCGCGGTTCTCTCGCAGTTCCTATCGTGAGGCGATAGGCTGCGATGCCGTGACCCATGCAAAAGACACCGCGTCCACGACGGAGTCCACCACGGACCTGCTTGCGCGCACGCTGGAGTCGGCGCGCGTCGCCTACGAGAACATCGCGGAGCTGGCACAACAACAGGACGGCATCTACGCCGTGGCCCAGACCGCGAGGGGCACCGCGCTGATCCACGACCTGCGTAAGCAACTCGACCAGCTCAACAAGATCCTGCCCTTCAAGAGCTAGCTGCCCACCCTCGTCAGGGTGGTGCCTTGTTGAGAGCGCGTTCGCTGTTGATGCGGTGGGCGCGGTCTTGTATTCGGGTGCACTTGCGCGCAGGCATCATCAGACCGCGATCGGCCGTCGATGTCGGTGGTGCCGGTGTTACCGCTGGTGCGGCGGTGGCTCGGCACAGGGCGGGGAATAGCAGTGTGCTGCCAGGCCGGGTGGTGTAGCTGTGGCCGGTGGGGCTGGTCCATTCCACCGTGCCGTCCGGATACTGGATATCGCTCCAGCCGCGGGCGCCGGTCCAAAATGTCTTGAGTAAGTGGTGTTTTCGGCAAAGGCAGCGCAGGTTGGCTGGGTGGGTGGCCCCACGCGGGTGGGCCACGGCGTGGTCAATGTCGCAGTAGGTAGCAGGCCGGTCGCAGCCCGGGAAACGGCAGGTGAGGTCGCGGGCGCGAATGAAGGCGGCCAGCGCACGTGAGGGACGGTACTGCGGCTCAGCGGGCAGATCAGACGGGTGCCGGAGGGGTTTGACGGTGGCGCCCCGGTTGACCAGGTGCGCCAGTAGCTGGGGGTGTACGGTGCCCCCGCCGATGATGTGCCCGGAGGCTGCTGGACGCGTCTGGGATGTCGGAGCCGGTGGTCCTTCGCCGTCGCCGAAACGCGAATCGGTCGAGGTGTTCAGGGCGGCTTGTTCGGCGAGAACGTAGACGGTGACGTTCGTCGCGCGGGAGTCTGCACCGGCGGCAGGACATTCGGAGTTGCCGCAGGCGCAAGCCAGGGTGTCGGCGCCGGTGGCCAGGGCCCCGAGTGCGTCGGCGCGTCGTTGGGCGAGCGTGCGGGGATCGTCGTCGCAGACGGTATGGGCCAACTGGGTCAGGCGCCGGTCGAGCGCGGTGGCATCGGTGGCAAACAGCCGGCCCCACAGCCCGGTGGTGCCGTTTTCGCTGTTGCGGGTGTCGACGACAATTTCGCGGCCGCGGGCGTCGCGCTCTTGGCGCCGGACGGCTTCGGGGTCGTACCGGTCGATCAGGGCGTCGATGGCCGCCGCGGTCTTCGCCGCCGACAGGGGCCCCAGACCGGTGGCGATCGAGGCGAGCTCGGTGTCGACGGCGTTCAGCAGGTACGGGTTGGTGATCAACGTGGTGCGCCAGACGATCGTGGTGACCAGCCGGCTGCTGATCACCCCCTCGAGAAACAGTGCGGCCACCTTCGGCAGCCGTTCCCGCAGCGCCGTGGCCAGATACATCTGCGACGACGCCATCCCGTGGCTGATCTGCTCGGCAGCGCCGACCTCGGACGCTGCGGCATCCCAGTAGTCACATGACCACCGCGACCGGTTCACCGCATCGACCCCGCGGGTACGCCGTGCCACCAATTCGCCGATCGCGGCCAGGCGGCGCGCAGCGGCGGCGGCCTCCACCCGGGCCCACTCCGAGATGGCCGTCACCAGGGCCTTGTCGTCGGCCTCTGCCAACGACTCCGGCTCCAGCCCGTCCAATTCAAACATACGTGCGATTCTAGCGAGGGGGTCTGACACAATGCTGCGCCGTTCTAGGCTCGGCCGCATGGAGCAACAGGTGCACTTCGTCACCGTCGCAGCCACCGATCTGGGCGCGACCAGGAACTTCTACGGCGCGCTGGGCTGGCAGCCCCTGCTGGATGTCGAGGGCGAGATCGTCTTCTATCAGACGGCGCCGGGCCAGGTACTGGGGTTCTTTGACGCCGACAAGTTCAATCAGGACCTGGCGCTGCCCGGCGATCATTCCCGGGTCTCCGGGGTCACCATGGCGCACAACGTCGGCAGCCCCGACGCCGTCGTCGCGCTGGCCGACGCCATGGCCGCCGCGGGCGGCGTCGTGATCAAGGCGCCGCAACCCGGCCAATTCGGTGGCGTGTTCCACGCCCACGTCCAAGACCCCAACGGACTGATCTGGGAGATCGCCCACAACCCCGGCTGGCGGATCGCGCCCGATGGCACGGTAAATCTCGGCTGACGTCGTAGGGTGGCCGGGAAGTAACGGGAAAGGAACACCCACCACGATGCCCTCACTGCTGAGTGCGGCGCTGGGCGCGGCACCCATCTTCGGCGGAGCCCTGCTGACGGCGGCGGCCGGGCAGCTCAAAGGCCCGGATGTCCGCGCGCTGATCAAACAGGACCTCGACCTGATCGATCGGCTGCCCGCCGAGCAGACGCAGCGGCGAGCGGATCTGCAGCGCACCATCGACGAGCGCATCGACGACTTGGTCGCGGCCTCCGATCGCACCAGAGCGCTGCGCGAGGCGGCGCTGTCCTATAAGGGCAACTGGCGCGATGTGGTCTTCTTCGTCTCCTCGGTGCTGTTCACCTATGTCTGGTGGCACATCAACCATGACCGGGGCAATTGGCTGCCGATGTTCACCGTGCTGATCCTCGCGTGCATCGTGTCCGCGGTCTACGCGCTGCGCGGGACGTTCCGGGTGGTGACGCACAGCCTGCGACGCCGGCGATGACGGGCTGCTCATGACACACGTCGCCGAAATAGCACGGCACCACAACCCTTTTTCAGCAGCCGGGGTGATCCGCGACCGTGACGGCGTTGCGCACTATGAGCATCTGCCGGCGACGCTGCTCGATGTGTTGGCCGAGCAGGTCGAGCAGCGGCCCGACAGTGAAGCCGTGGTGGAACTCGGAAGCGACCGTCTGACCTACCGGCAGCTGTGGCAGCGGGCCGCACGGGTGGCCGGCGGGCTGCGGGCCGACGGTCTGGCGCGCGGTGACCGGGTCGCATTGCGCTACCCGGCGGGACTGGACTGGGTGCTGGGGTTCTGGGGCACGCTGATGGCCGGTGGAATACCGGTTGCTGTCAATACCCGTTCGGCCGCACCGGAAGTCGACTTCGTGCTGGCCGACGCCGGCGTTCGGGTGGACCTGGCGCCCGGTACCGCGCTGCCCGATGGCCAACCGTATGTGGTGGATGGCCTCGAAGCAGCCGACACCGCCGCGCTGTTTTATACCTCGGGCACCACCGGCAGCCCCAAAGGGGTGCCCACCACCCACGAGGCGTTTGTGACCAACGCCGAGAACATGATGCGCACCTTGGGCCGGACCCGGGAATTGGGCGAGGAATATCGCACGCTGATCTCGGTCCCGCTGTTCCACGTGACCGGCTGCAACTCCCAACTGCTGGTCGCCGCCTACGCCGGCGGCACGGCGATCATCATGCCGTCGCTGAACCTGCCCGAGCTGATCGCAACGCTTCCCGCGCAACGAATCTCATCGATGGTGACGGTGCCGGCGATCTATTCGCTGCTGCTGCGGGATCCGGCCTTCGCCGCGGTCGACGTGAGCGGGGTGCGGTGGGTCGGCTACGGCGGTGCGCCGACGGCACCTGCGCTGGTGCGCTCACTGCGCGAGGCGTTCGGTGCGGCAACGGTGTTCAACGGCTACGGCATGACCGAGACCGCCTCGCTCATGACGGTGCTCCCGGACTCCGATGCGGTGGCGCACGCGGACTCGGTCGGCTACGCCGTGCCGTCGGGAGACCTCGGTGTGGTTCCACTCGGTGACGATCCGGGCACCGGCGAGCTGGTGGTGCGTGGCGCGAATGTGATGCGGGGCTACTGGAACCGGCCCGAGGCGACCGCCGCCACGATCATCGACGGCTGGCTGCACACCGGCGATGTGGTGCGTGTCGACGACGCCGGCCGGGTCCACATCATCGATCGGCTCAAGGACATCATCAACCGCGGCGGCGAGAACGTCTCCAGCGTCGAGGTGGAAGCCGCGCTGCTGTCGGCTCCCGGGGTGGCCGACGCGTGTGTGCTCGCAGTGCCCGACGAGGTGATGGGGGAGAAGGTCGGCGCGGTACTGCTCGGCGACCAGCGCAAGATCGACCTGGCCGCGGTTCTGGAGTACTGCCGCGGCCAATTGGCGGACTTCAAGGTGCCGCAGTACATCACCGTGGTGACCGAGGCGCTGCCACGCACCGCCAGCGGCAAACTGCTCAAGGCGCAGCTGCGCGAACAGGTGCGGTGGGGCGCGCCGCTGCGGTAACTCCGGAGTTGTCGGTGCGGCGCGTTACCTTGCCGGCATGGACACAGCACTGCTGATCCTCCTCACCTCACTGGCGCTGCTGGCGGTGATCCTCCAGGTGCTGGTGCTCGTGCGCCCCGCCGGCGGGGCGATCTCGCCTGCGCAGCTCGCCGCGCTGCGCGGCGACAGTGAACGCGTGGAGCGAACCCTGCGCGAAGAGCAGCATGCCGGGAGGGCCGAACTCGCCCAGGCGTTTCACCAGTGGCAGCTGACCCTGCACCGCTTCGGATCGACCCTGCAGGGCGCCCAGGACAAACTTGGAGCCACGCTGGATCGGCAGCTGCGTAGCCTGCAGACCGAGAACACCGCGCAACTGGAGAAGATGCGCGCTACGGTGGATGAAAAGCTGCAGGCCACCCTGGAAACCCGCCTGGCGCAATCGTTCACGCAGATCTCCGAGCGCCTGGAAGCCGTGCAGCGCGGCCTGGGTGAAATGCAGACGCTGGCCACCGGGGTGGGTGATCTCAAGCGGGTGCTGACCAACGTCAAAACCCGTGGCATCTTCGGCGAGACCCAGTTGGCCGCCTTGCTGGCCGAGACGCTGACGCCCGAGCAGTACGCCACCAACGTCATCACGGTGCCGGGTTCCAACGCCCGGGTCGAATTCGCGGTCCGCTTGCCCGGCGCCACCGGCGCCCGCGAGGTGCTGCTGCCGATCGACGCCAAATTCCCGCGTGAGGACTTCGAGCGCCTGCTCGACGCGCAGGAACACGCCGACAGCGTCGGGGAGGCCGCCGCGCGCCAGGCGCTGATCCGTCGGATCGAAGCCGAGGCCTGCGATATCCACGACAAGTACCTCGAACCGCCGCACACCACAGACTTCGCGATCCTGTTCCTGGCCACCGAGAGTCTGTACGCCGAGGTGCTGCGCCAACCCGGGTTGTTCGAGCAGATTCAGGCCAAGTACAACGTCACCCTGGCCGGCCCGACCACGCTGGCCGCGCTGCTCAACAGCCTGCGCATGGGTTTTCGCACTCTCGCGATCGAACAGCGCAGCAGCGAGGTCTGGCAGGTGCTTGGGGCGGTCAAGACCGAGTTCGGAAAGTTCGCGGCGGTGCTGGAGAAGACCCGCAAGCAACTCGACACCGCCCGCAACACCATCGACACCGCCGGCGTCCGCACCCGCGC
Source organism: Mycolicibacter virginiensis (assembly GCF_022374935.2). Lineage (NCBI taxonomy): Bacteria > Bacillati > Actinomycetota > Actinomycetes > Mycobacteriales > Mycobacteriaceae > Mycobacterium > Mycobacterium virginiense. The sequence goes on along the minus strand of NZ_CP092430.2, from coordinate 2,986,753 downwards.
CATCGAACGCAAGCTGCGCGGGGTGGAATCGCTGCCCGAATCTGAGGCCGAAGCAATGCTCGGCGAACTCGGCGCCGGCGCCGAAGAAGTCAGTGAAGTTGACATCGAATTCAGTTAGGCTGCCCGGATGGATGCCGTCCGGGCCGCCCCGGCCCGCCAGTTGCCGGCGACGGTGCGCGGGGCGCGCACGCGGGCGGGCCTGGTTGCCGCGGCTCGCAAGGTCTTCGAGCGCGATGGTTACCTCGACGCCAAGCTGACCGACATCACCAAGGCCGCCGGGTGTGCGACCGGGTCGTTCTATACCTACTTCGCGAACAAAGAGGAGATCTTCGCCGCGGTTCTCGAACAGGCCCAGCAGGACATGATGCACCCGGGCATGGGGCGGGTGAGCGACTCCGACGACCCGTATGCGGTGCTGGAGGCGAGCAATCGCGCCTACTTGGAGGCGTATCGGCGCAATGCCCAGTTGATGGGGCTGCTCGAACAGGTGGCCCAGATCGACCCGAAGTTCCGCGCCTTCCGTGCGCGACGAGCCGACGCGTTTGTGCAGCGCAATGCTGCCGGCATCGCCGATCTGCAGGCGCGGGGGATCGCCGGCGCCGACGTCGATCCGCTGCTGGCGTCGCGGGCGCTGTCGGGAATGGTCAGCAGGCTCGCCTACGGCACCTTCGTCGGCGAGGAGGCCGAGCACGGCTCAGGCGCCGACTTCGAGACTCTGGTCGCCACGGTCACCCGGTTGTGGGCGAACGCCCTGCAATTCCGCACTGTCAATAATCGAACATGAGATCGGATTCAACTAATGTCATTGCGCACTGAAGAACGGGGACGTTGCTGATGAAGGTTGCCGAGCGGGTCGCGATCGTCACCGGTGGCGGTGGAGGCATCGGTGGAGCGCTGGCCGCGGCGCTGGCGGAGGCGGGAGCCAAAGTGGTGGTGGCCGACCTCGACGCGGACGCCGCGGCGGCGGTCGCCGATCAGATCAACGCCGTGCATGCCGGCGCCGCGGTCGGTCGCGGCGGCGACGTCTCGGACACCGAGACCATCCGAGAACTGATCGCGTTGGCTCAGGAGCGCTACGGCCCCGTCGACTTCTACTTCGCCAACGCCGGGATCACCGGCGCCCCCGGCTTGCCCGGCGAAGCCGACTGGGACCAGGCCATCGACGTCAATCTGCGCTCGCACATCCGCGCCGCGCAGCTGCTGATCCCCGACTGGGTGCGGCGCGGCGAAGGATATTTCGTCTCCACCGCATCCGCCGCCGGACTGCTCACCCAACTCGGCGCTGCCACCTACTCGGTCACCAAGCACGCGGCCGTGGGATTCGCCGAATGGCTCAACATCACCTACGGCGATCAGGGCGTGCGGGTCAGCTGCCTGTGCCCGATGGGCGTTAACACCAAGTTGCTCTATGCCGGTGAACAATCCGGCGACCCGCTGGGCGATCTGGCCACCCGCGCGGTCACCACCGCCGGTGCGGTGCTGGAGCCCGCCGACGTCGCCGCCGAGGTGCTCGCCGCCATCGATGACGAGCGATTCCTGATCCTGCCGCACCCGGTGGTGCTGGAGATGTTCCGGCACAAGGCAGGCGACTACGACCGCTGGCTGCGCGGCATGCGCCGCTATCAGCGCGGCCTGCTCGACTCCGAAGTGTCCTAGGTGAGGAGCCTGTATGTCCCTGTTTGAAATATCCGATCGCGCAAAGAAATACCAGACCGATCTGCTGGAATTCATGGACGAGTGCGTCTATCCGGCCGAGGCTGTGTACGAGACGCAGATGGCCGAATCCGGCAACCCGCACTTTCAGCCCCCGGTCCTGGAGGAGCTCAAGGCAGAGGCGCGTAAACGCGGCCTGTGGAACCTGTTTCATCCCCATCCGGAATGGGGGCCCGGCCTGACCAACCTCGAATACGCGCCGCTGGCCGAGATCATGGGCCGCGTTCCGCATCTGGCTCCGGAAGCGACCAACTGTAACGCCCCCGACACCGGCAACATGGAGGTGTTCACGCTGTTCGGCAGTGACGAACACAAGGAGAAATACCTCAAACCACTGCTGGAAGGCACCATTCGGTCGGCCTTCGCGATGACCGAACCGCAGGTGGCCAGCTCGGATGCCACCAACGTCCAGCTGTCGATGGTGCGCGACGGTGACGGCTATGTGCTGAACGGCCGGAAGTGGTTCGCCTCCAACGCCTTGCACCAGAACTGCAAGGTGATGATCGTGATGGGCAAGACCGACCCGAACACCGCCACCCACCGGCAGCAGTCGATGATGGTGGTCCCCATTGACGCCCCGGGCGTCACCGTCATGCGCGGGCTGCCGGTCTTCGGTTACCAGGACCGCGAGGGCCACGCCGAGATCGACTTCAAGGACGTCCGGGTACCGGCCAAGGACGTGCTCAAGGGCGAGGGTGAGGGGTTTGCGATCGCCCAGGCCCGGCTCGGCCCCGGCCGCATCCATCACTGCATGCGGGCCATCGGCATGGCCGAGCGGGCCCTGGAGCTGCTGTGCAAGCGGGCACAGTCCCGGATCGCCTTCGGCCGGCCGGTCTCAGACAACGCCAACATCCGCGACTGGATCGCCGAGGCGCGCATCGACATCGAGATGATCCGGCTGCTGACGCTCAAGACCGCGTACTTGATGGACACCGTCGGCAACAAGGCGGCGCAGGTCGAGATCGCGGCGATTAAGGTCGCAGCGCCCAACATCGCACTCAAGATCGTCGACCGGGCCATCCAGGTGCACGGCGCCGGCGGAGTAACCGAGGACTTCCCGCTGGCCGGCTTCTGGGCCCACCTGCGCACCCTGCGGCTCGCCGACGGCCCCGACGAGGTGCACAAGCGTGCCATCGCCCGCCAGGAGCTGCGCAAGTACCGCGAGGACGCCCGATGACGACACAAGATTTCGCGGGGCGCACCGCGATCATCACCGGCGGGTCGCGAGGGATCGGGCTGGCGATCGGGCAACGGCTGGCCGAAGCAGGCGCCAACGTGGTCCTGACCTCACGCGACCAGGAGAGTGCCGACGCGGCGGCGGCCCAGGTCAACGGCAACGCACTGGGCGTGGCCGCCCACGTCGCCGACGACGACGCCGCCCAACGCTGTGTCGACGCCACCCTGGAACGGTTCGGCAGCATCGACATCCTGGTCAACAACGCCGGCACCAATCCGGCGTTCGGGCCCCTGATCGACCAGGACCACGCCCGGTTCGCCAAGATCTTCGACATCAACCTGTGGGGGCCGCTGCTGTGGACGTCCTGCGCGGTAAAGGCCGGGCTGGGGGAACGAGACGGGCACAGCGGTGTGGTGGTGAACACGGCCTCGATCGGCGGGATGAGTTTCGCGCCGCTGATGGGCCTCTACAACGCCACCAAGGCCGCGTTGATCCACGTCACCAAACAGCTTGCGCTGGAACTGTCTCCGGGCATCCGGGTCAACGCGATCTGTCCGGGCGTGGTGCGCACCAAGCTGGCCGAGGTGCTGTGGAAGGAACACGAGCAGGGCCTGTCGGGCGCGATCCCGCTGGGCCGGATCGGTGAACCGGTGGACGTGGCCGACGCGGTGTTGTTCCTGGCATCTGATGCGGCGAGCTGGATCACCGGGCAGACTCTGGTCATGGATGGTGGCCAGATCCTGGGTGACGCAACCGGATTCCGGGGAGGTCTCGGTGGCTGACGAGCCACTGGGGATCGACCCGGCGGCTGCGACAGCCTGGATCACCGAACTGGGCCTGCCGGCGAGCGGGCCGCTGAGCTTCGAACGGATCGGAATCGGACAGTCCAACCTGACTTACCGGGTGTCCGACGACGCCGGTCACAGTTGGGTGCTGCGCCGACCGCCGCTGGGAAAACTGCTCGCCTCGGCCCATGATGTGGCCCGGGAAGCGCGGATTCTTGCGGCGCTGGGTGACACCGACGTCCCCACCCCGCGGGTGTACGGACTGACTCGAGATCCAGAAGGCACGCCGCTGCTGCTGATGGAGTTCGTCGATGGGGTGGTGGCGGACCGGATGTCGGTGGCGCAGTCCCTGTCTCCCGAGCGACGCAGGCGGATCGGCCTGTCGATGCCCAAGACCCTGGCAAAGATTCACGCGGTCGACATCACCGCGGTGGGTCTCGGTGATCTGGCCAGCCACAAGCCGTATGCCGAGCGTCAGCTCAAACGCTGGGCCGGGCAGTGGGAGAAGTCCAAGACGCGAGAACTGCCCGCACTCGATGACCTGACTCAGCGCCTGACTGCCGCCGTCCCGCCACAGCAGGAGTTGACCCTGGTGCACGGGGACTTTCACCTACGCAACGTGATCACCTCACCCGACAGTGGCGACGTGATCGCGGTGCTGGATTGGGAGTTGTCCACGCTCGGCGACCCGTTGGCCGACATGGGCAGCCTGCTGGCGTACTGGCCGCAGGTCGGCGAAGAGCACATCGCCGGGGAATTCGTCATCAGCACCCTGGAGGGCTTCCCGGACCGGGCAGAGCTGGCCCGGGTCTATCTGGAAGAGACCGGGCGCGACGCGGCGACACTGCAGTACTGGCATGCGCTCGGGCTGTGGAAGGTCGCCATCATCGCCGAGGGCATCGTGCGGCGGGTGCTGGATAACCCGGCGAACAAGGCCGCCGCCGGCACCCCGATCACCGCGTGGATCGACGCCTTGGTGGACAAGGCGCGTGAGGTCGCCGACGAGGCGGGGATCTGAGATGAGCACGTCGTATCGCGCCGGCGTCGCCGCCGGCGGGGCCGACCTTGTCGGCGGTGTCCCGCGTCGCAGGATCGCGGTGGCGGCAATGGTCGGGACCACGATCGAGTTCTATGACTTCTACGTCTATGCGGCCGCCGCGGTCACCGTCTTCCCGCATCTGTTCTTCCCGAAGGGCAATCCCACTGCGGCGCTGCTGGCCTCGTTGGCGACCTTCGGCCTGGCTTTCGTGGCCCGACCCGTGGGGTCGATCCTGTTCGGCCACTTCGGTGATCGGCTGGGCCGCAAATCCACCCTGGTGGCCTCCCTGCTGCTCATGGGTGTCGCCACGTTCCTGATCGGCGTGCTGCCCACCTACCACCACATCGGTCTGCTCGCCCCGGTGCTGCTGGCCGCCCTGCGGTTCTGCCAGGGCTTGGCGCTCGGCGGCGAATGGAGCGGTGCTGCGCTGCTGGCCACCGAAACCGCCAAACCGGGCCGCCGGGCGACGGCGGGAATCTGGCCGCAACTGGGTGCGCCCCTGGGCTACCTGCTGGCCACCACGATCTTCCTGATCCTGTTCACGTGGTTGGGACAGTCCACTGCCGGCGCGGACGGGACCGGGCCATTTCTCACCTGGGGCTGGCGCATTCCGTTCCTGCTGAGTGCCGTGATGGTGGCCGTCGGACTGTATGTCCGGCTGCGCCTTACCGAAACCCCGGTCTTCGCCCAGGCGAAGGCCGCCCGTGCGCCGGTGAACGCCCCGATCGCGGCGCTATTGCGGGGCAGCTGGCGCCGGCTGGTCATCGGCACGCTGGTGATGGTGGTGCCCTACACGCTCTTCTACACCGTGACGACCTGGAGCCTGAGCTACGGCACGGCGAAGCGTCCGCCCGAGGGCGTCGGGCTGGGCTACGGCTACGCCGAATTCCTCGGACTGCAATTGATTGCCGTGCTGTTCTTCGTGGCGGTGCTGCCGATCGTCGGCAGGCTCGCCGACCACTTCGGCCGACGCCCGCTGCTATTGTTCTTCACCGCCGGAATCATGGTGTACGGAACCACCTTCGGCGTATTCCTGAAGCCGACTGCCTCCGTCGGCGTGACGCTGGCTTTCCTGATCATCGGGATGACCTTGATGGGCTTGGCGTTCGGGCCGATGAGTGCGGTGCTACCTGAGCTGTTCCCGACCAATGTCCGCTACACCGGTTCGGGTGTCGCCTACAACGCGGCGAGCATTCTCGGGGCGGCGGTGGCGCCGTTCATCACCACCTGGCTGGCCACCAGCTACGGCGTCGCCTGGGTGGGCGGCTATCTGTCCATTGCGGCCGCGTGCTCCTTCATGGCGCTGCTGGCGATGCAGGAGACCAAGGACGCCGAACTCGTGGACGTCTAACCGGCTTGGAGTGTGCCGCCGAACACGTCGCGCATCGCCGCCCAGTGCCGGGCTGCGGCGTCGGCGTCATAGGGCGCGTTGTCGGGCACCGCGAAACCGTGCGCGGCCGGATAGAACTCGACGGTGTGTGCGACGCCCGCGGCGCTGAGCGCCTCGTCCAGGGTTGCGGCGTGCGCCTTCGTGAACGACGCGTCGTTCTCGGCGCCGGCCACATAGACGGCGGCCGTCATCTGATCGGCCAGCAGGTGGGGGCTGTCCGCGGAGTCGGTGACCAGACCGCCGCCGTGGAACGACGCCGCCGCCGCCACCCGGTCGGGCACGCGTCCGGCGACGACGACCGACGTACGTCCACCCATGCAGTAGCCGCACACGCCGAACTTCTCTCCACGGACTTCGGGCCGGCCGGCCAGATAGTCGAAGAACGCCCGCGCGTCAGTGGTCATCCGGTCCGGGGTCACGTCGCCGATCATCGAGAACAACCGGCCGCGCTCCTTGGCGTCTGCGAACACCGTCGCCATATCGAACGGCGCCCAGCCGGGGTGCCGGTAGTACACATCGGGAAGCAGCACGGCGTAGCCGTAGCCGGCCAGTTCAGCGGCCATCTCGTCGAAGGCCGCCCGGACTCCGCCGGCGTCGGGATACATGACCACGCCGGGCCAGGGCCCGGAGCCCTCCGGAGTGAACAGGCGAACGGGGCAGTCCCCGTCGGGCGTGGTGATGGTGTCGGTGATCGTGGGCATGGCCTCCGTTGTACTCCGCTATCCGCGTCGTAAGCTGGGCGGCGTGCCGATTCCCACGCCCTACGAGGACCTGTTGCGGCTGGTTTTGGCCGAGGGAACCCCGAAGGCGGACCGTACCGGCACCGGCACCCGCAGCCTGTTCGGCCACCAGTTGCGCTATGACCTGGCCGCCGGATTCCCGCTGATCACCACCAAGAAGGTGCACCTCAAGTCGGTGATCTACGAGCTGCTGTGGTTTCTGCGCGGTGACTCCAACATCGCTTGGCTCAACGAACACGGTGTCACGATCTGGGATGAATGGGCTTCTGAGACAGGAGATCTCGGTCCGGTCTACGGAGTGCAGTGGCGGTCGTGGCCGACGCCGGCGGGTGAGCACGTAGATCAGATCTCTGCTGCGCTGCACTTGCTGCGCACCGACCCGGATTCGCGCCGGATCATCGTCTCGGCATGGAACGTCGGCGAGATCGGCGAGATGGCGCTGGCCCCCTGTCACGCGCTGTTCCAGTTCTATGTCGCCGACGGCAAGCTGTCCTGCCAGCTCTATCAGCGCAGTGCCGACCTGTTCCTCGGCGTGCCATTCAACATCGCCAGCTATGCGCTGCTGACCCACATGATGGCCGCGCAGGCTGGGCTGGGCGTCGGGGAGTTCATCTGGACCGGCGGCGACTGCCACATCTATGACAATCACGTCGATCAGGTCACCGAACAACTGAGTCGCGATCCGCGCCCGTATCCGCAATTGGTTCTGGCGCCGCGTGACTCGATCTTCGACTACACCTACGAGGACGTCGAGATCCGCGGCTACGACCCGCACCCGGCGATCAAGGCGCCCGTCGCGGTATGAGCTCGCTTGCTCTGATCTGGGCGCAGTCCACCAGCGGTGTTATCGGGCGTGCCGGCGGGATTCCGTGGCGGCTGCCGGAAGACCAAGCCCACTTCAAGAAACTCACCCTGGGCCACCGGGTGGTGATGGGCCGGCTGACCTGGGAATCCCTGCCGGCCAGCGTGCGGCCGCTGCCGGGGCGCACCAACCTGGTGGTGACTCGCGACCCGGACTACCAGGCCGCGGGTGCCGAGGTGGTTGCCACGCTCGACGCTGCCTTGACGAATGCCGAAACCTGGGTGATCGGCGGCGGTCAGATCTATACGCTGGCGCTGCCGCTGGCCACCCGGTGCGAAGTGACCGAGGTCGACGTCGACCTGCCGCGACAGGACGCGGACGCCGTGGCGCCGGTACTGGACGAGTCATGGCATGGCACGTCGGGGCCGTGGTTGTCCAGCGACAGCGGCCTGCGGTACCGGTTCCACAGCTACCGTCGTTGATGGCTGTGTCCGGCGCTGGACTCACGGCTTTGCAGGCGCGCCGGATCGCCGTTGCCGCACAGGGATTCACGGATCCCAAACCCTCTGCCGCAGTCACCAGGGCGCACCTGAAACGGCTGATCTCCCGCATCCAAGTACTGCAGCTCGATTCGGTGTCGGTGGCGGTCCGCGCCCACTACGCGCCGGTGTTCAGCCGGCTCGGGCCCTATGACCGCACCGTGCTGGATCGAGCCGCGTGGAGCCACAGCGCCCGCTCGCCGCGGTTGTTGGTCGAGTACTGGGCGCACGAGGCGGCGCTGATGGCCGTCGAGGACTGGCCGCTGTTGCGCTGGCGAATGCGGCAGTATTCCCACGGTCGGTGGGGCAACGTTGCACCCAATCCCCGGCTGGCCGACGACATCGCCGCCGCCGTCGCTGAGCTCGGGCCGGCCACCGCCGGGCAGATCGAGTCATATCTGGCCGCCGGGCCCAAGCGCGGCAAAGGAACATGGTGGAACCGCAGTGACACCAAATGGGTGGCCGAGGCGCTGTTCGCCTCGGGGGTGCTGACCACGGCCACCCGGGTCGGGTTCGCCCGGCATTACGACCTGGTCGAGAACGTGCTGCCACCACAGGTGCTGGCTGTCGAGGTCGATGACGACGAGGCGATCCGCGAGCTGGTCCGCCGCGCCGCCGGCGCCCTGGGTGTTGCCACCGAGGCCGACCTGCGGGACTACTTCCGGCTGTCGGCCGCCCAGGTCAAACCGGCGATCGCGAAGTTGGTTGCCGCCGGCGACTTGGAACCGGTCGCCGTCGACGGCTGGGATGCCCCGGCCTATCTGCGTGCCGGGCAGTCGATTCCGCGAACCGATCGCGGCACCGCATTGCTGTGCCCGTTCGATCCGCTGATCTTCTTCCGGCCGCGGGTGCAGCGGTTGTTCGACTTCTTTTATCGCATCGAGATCTATACCCCGGCGCCGAAACGCCAGTACGGCTACTACGTGTGGCCATTCCTGCTGGACGGGCAACTGGTCGGCCGGGTGGACCTCAAGGCCGATCGGCAACAGGGTGCACTGCACGTCGTCGGGGCGTTCGCCGAAGTGGGACAGTCGCGCGAACGGGTGGCGCAGGCACTGGCCACCGAACTGTGGTCGATGGCGTCCTGGCTCGGATTGAGTCGGGTCAGAATAGGGGAGCGCGGGGATCTGGTGGCCGAGCTGCGCCGGCGGGTGCTAGCCGGCCCCGCGTGACGGCCTACCAGTGGTGCGAGCGAATACGGCGGCGGGCGCTGTCCGCGAGTGTGGTCGCGCCTTCGCGGGCCGCCTGCGCCAGTTCGGTTCCGCGGTCGGCGGCGACTTCCGCGAGCTGAGCTCCCCGTTCGCCGGCCGACTCCAGTAACGGTCCGGCCTTTTCGCCCACCAGCTCGGCGAGTTCGCGACCGTGTTCCACGCCGGCCTGCAAGCCCGCGCTGACCTTTTCGCCGACCGTCTCCAGCGCGGCGTCGCCGGAGGTGGTGGGCAAGGCGTCGGCTGCTCGACGATACGCGCGCCGGGCCCGCCAGCCCAGTGAAGGTCTTCCCCCGGTGTCGGCGGCCGCGATCATCAACCCGCCGATCAGGCTGACGTCGGTCAAGAACGCTTTGCGTTGTTCAGCCCTGCGTTGCGGGTCGGGCTCCGTCCAGAACATGTGCGCTCCGGCGCTGCCCGGGATGACCGTGCACGCCAGTACTGCGGCGGAAATGCGTGGCAGCTTGCCGGTTGCCAGCAAGACGCCGCCGCCGACCTGCGCCAGCGCGTTGGCCTTGGCGAATGCTTCGACGTCGGACGGCACCTTGGCCGCTATCTCGCCGGGCAACTGCTTGAGTCCGTCGAGCGCTGGACGGGCCGCCTGCCCGGCTTGCTGCGGCCGGCGCAGGGCCTCCACGCCTTGACCGATAAACGCTGCCGCGAGCAGTGGACGCGCGATCTTCCGTAGCAACACTGGGCCCCCTATCGCTGGTGGGATCACTGGCGCGCTCGCGTGGCTCCTGCGCAGCGGCCTTGGTGCGGCATACCCGTCGGGGCTTACGGCGTAAACGTCGAGAGCCAACGAACCGGCGCCACCGGCGAAGCTTCCCGGACGGCGCTAGGGTGGCGACCGGGAGCTGATCGGCAGCGCTGATGACTGGCGTACCGATCCGGGTCGGGGATGTCGGGGTGATCGTATGCGGGTTTCTGCTGCATGGGTGCTTGTTGCCGCGGGCGCTGCGGTGTCTGCCGGCTGTGGGAGTCACGAACTCAAGGTCCTGCCGAACCCCACCTCGACGGTGCCCGCCACCACCATGACGGCCGCGCCTATCGCCGAGGACGGTCTGCGCGCTCTGTTACTCGCCCCCGAGCAGGTCAACTCGATCATGGAGGCGACCGATATGGCCGTCACCCGCACCCACTTCGCCCTCTCGGACGACAGCGCCACCATGCAACCTCAAGAGTGTCTGGCCATCGACGGCGCGGCTCAGGAGCCGGTATACGCCGGCAGCGGCTACTCCGGCGTGCGCGAACAGGCGCTCAGCGAGGGCGACGATTTCGAGCACTTCGCCGAACAGGCCGTCGTCGCGTTCCCGTCGGCCAAGCAGGCCGCCGCGTTCTTCGCCACTGCCGCCCGGCAATGGCCGGCCTGCCACGAGTACAGCCATCTGCAGAGCGGCACCATCTGGACCGCCGGTCCGATCGTCAACGTCGACGGCATGCTGAGTACCGTCGCGACCCAAGAAAATGCGGGCAACGACGTGAGCTGGGCCTGCGGGCGGGCGCTGACCGTGGCCAACAACGTCGTGATCGACGTCAACACCTGCAGTGCGGATCCCAAGGACACCGCGGTGGTCATCGCTGGTCAGATCGCTGCGAAAGTGCCCAACGGCTGACATTCAGGGCAGATACCAACCGCCGATGCGGTGAAAGCGGTGGCGACCCGCGACGGCGTTCGCGGCCTGCAGCCCTGACATGACAGCCGCCTCGATACACCCGGCGTTGATTCCTGAATCGGTCCAATCGCCGGCCAGAACCAGGTTGTCGTAACCGCTTTCGTCGGCGCGCAGTCGGTAACGGTCGGTGCCGGGAATGGACTGCACGTACCGGTCGGAGGGATCGACGTTGACGCTGACGTGTTGGGTGTTCAGCGCCGCACCGCCGCGTTCGCCGTTGACTCCACTGAGCAGGTGCCAGTCGAACCCCGCTTCGCTGACGGCGTTGGGAAAGAACCGATACAGGTGATGGTCGAGGTGGTCGACGGCCTGCCGCCGTACCCGCTGCTGATGGCGGTGCAGATAACCGGGGCCGGACTCGTCGGTGGGCCATGCCGCGTCCAGGGTGCCGCAGAAGTAGGCCACTGTGCCGGGGCGGTCGTGTTCGGGCCAGTCCTCGGCCCACAGCGTCTGTGGCATGGAGGCCCACGTCTCGAATGGGGGGACGTAGGCACTGAGCGTCACGCCTGGATCGTGCCAGCCCAGGGTCGGTTCGTCCGGGCGCAACCAGATCTGGAAGGCCTGGGTGGCGACGGTGCGCACCTGCGCGGTCATTCGCCCCCACTCCGGCCGGTCTTGGATCAGTTCTGCGGCGACCTCCGACAGCATGCCCAGGGATACGGCCAGGACGACGTGTTCGAAGTCGACGCCGCGGCGCAGCACCCGGGGCTCGACGTCGGTGTGGTCCGACCAATGCGTTTCCAGCGCATGCCAACCGCCGGTTGGGATCTGATCGGGTGCGGACAGTTGGTCGGTCAGCGGGCTGCTGGGAAACACCGGCAGTCCGCGCACCGTGGTCAGCGGCTCATAGTGGGTGCGGTCGTCTGCGAGGCACACCTGCCGGGCCAGCGTGACCGCATCGACCGCCTGCCGCCGGTCGTCGAGGTGCAGCGCATCGAGGCGGTGGAAGAACTCGAACTCGACACCGCGTTGCCGCAACGCCTGATACAGCGGAGCTATGACGACATCGCCCATCCCGGCGGTCATCTTCCAGAAGATCGCGCCCTGGTGACTGAAGAGCGCCGAACCGGTCATGAGGACGGCGAGACCCGCCCCGAACGCCGGCCGCTGCGGATCCGCGTCCGCATAGCCGAAGACAAGGTCGTACAGGCCCCGGACCAGCGCGAAATCACCGACGTCGGGATGTGCCCCGTGCCGCAGCAGCCAGGCGATGAAGTCTTCGTCGTTGATCGACCGGAAACCCCGGGGGTCGGTGACCAGATTGTCGGCCAGGACGCCGCGGATCACGGCGGTCATCATCGACAGCAGGAGCCAGTAACGCCTGTGGTCGGGCCGATGGTCGTAGTCGAGTGCCGCTCGCACGGCCAGCAGGGCATCGTCGATCAGTTGGGGAACCGTGAGATGCGTCGCCCGAGGTTCGGCCAGTACGGCCACGACAGCGAGGGCGGCGTCAACGATCGTCTCGCTCAATCTCGCGTTCCGCGGCGGATCGGGGGAGGTGGACAACGTTAATCCGGTCGATGCGGTCGCGCGCTGCGACTGGGCGAAGTCACATACCAGTTGGACTGCCCGGCGGGTGAACTCGATCACCGTCATCTCGCGCCCGGTACTGCCCGGCTCGCCAGGCAGACCGTCGTTGGCGGTGAAGGTGGCCAGCCAGGTCAGCCAGTCGTCGCCGAACTTATCGGCGACCCCGACGTTGTCCGCCGGAATCAACGCCTGGTCCCAGGTGGCCAACGGCGCCATCGGATCGGTTGTGGCCCGGTCGAGTTCGGCGTAACACTCGCGAAGCAGCCGGAAGGCGTTCTGGTAGCAGCCCAGCCAAACATGCAGTCCGTGCTCCTCCACACGTCCGTGCGGGCCTCGGCTGGACGCGGCCTTGCCGCCAAGTCGCCAGCCGCGCTGGTAGACGGTGATGGAGTCGAAGCGGTCACGCCAACCGGGTTCACTCAGCCGCCACGCGGCGCTCAATCCGGCCATGCCGCCGCCCAGGATGGCGACGCCGCCTCCGGTTCGGCTCACCTGATCAGCGCCCGCGCCCGGCTGAGCTCCGGCCAGGCACTGTCGACCGGAAGCCGGTTGATCGCGTCTTGCAGTGCTCCAGTTGCGGTTTCGCCGCGCATTTCGACGTCGTCCATCGCGGCACGTAATTCGAAGATCGTCGCGCCCTGCGCACGCGCCGTCGAGATTGCCTCGCACAGGTCAGCCTCGTGCGCATCGGCATCGTCGAGAGTCTGCGCGCGTAACCGAAACAGCTCCGCGCGGTAGAAGTTCACGCCGGTGTCGTCAGCCGCTTGCAGCGCCGCGGTGAGGCTTTCGCGTGCCGGTTGTGTCCGGCCCGCGGCGATCAACAGCCGCGCGAGGACCGCGTGGTAGAAGCTGGCGAAGATGTTCCATTCGGTTTCGCCGAATTGTTCGACGATCCTTGACATTGCGTCGATGTGAGGCTGTAACGCGCCCGGATGGCCTCCGCAGACAGATAGCGCCGACACGGCGCGGATGGTGGCCCGTTGGATGGCTACCAACATCGCCGCGTACTCGAAGCCATGACGCTCCACCTGCACCGCGGATTCGTCGGCGATGTCGGTGGCGAGGTCCAGTTGCCCGGTCTCGATGGCCATCCAGATCTGGTAGAACCGTTGGTAGCCAAGGCTGAAAGGGCCCTGCGGGAAACCGAGACGGGCCACCCGACGCACCGTCGCAGCCAGCTGGTCTTCGGCGCCGGCGAGATCACCCTGGACGAAGCGGGTCAGCGCCAGATGTGTATGCACCGAGGTGATCGGGTCACAGGGGATGTAATACACCGATTCATAGTCGATGTTGGTGGCGGCGAGCACGCCTGCGACCAGTTCCAGAGCCGAGCGTGCGTTGTTGAAATCTCCGCCGAACAATGCGGCGGTGCCGTACGCGGACCGAAACCAGCTCTGTCCGGCCAATCGGCTCGACTTGGCGAGTTGCAGGCATCGGCGGAGGTCGCCTCGCGTCAGGTAGTAGGCCCAGAGGGTGGCCAGGGTTGCCGAACGGTCCTCCTCGCGCAGGCTGGTGTTGGCAAGCTGCAGGCAACGCTCGAGATCTGCAGAGACCTCGGGATACAGGGGTCCGTTCACCGCCGTGGTGAGAAACGCACGTTCCAGGCGAAGGTTGGTCTCGCATCCGTCACGGACCGGGGCGGGTGTCGCCCGTTCGATCTGGCTGATGGCGCGGGTCAGGTTAGCGCGGGCCTCGTTGATGGCGCCTCGAAGCCGGGCATCGGATGCTGCCCGTCGGTGGGCGTCGGCAGCTGCGTCAAAGCGTTGCGCGTGTTCATAGTGCAGCGCCACCAGGTGCCAGTCGGGGTTGTCCGACGTGGCGACGATCGCGTCAGCGGCCCGGCCGTGCAGGGTGCGGCGCACGCTGGGAGGTGGCAGCTCGTAGGCGACTTCACGGAGCAACTCGTGACGAAAGCGCCAGCGGTCCTTGGCCGCCGGGAGGAAGACGCGCGCGCCCGCCAAGGCCTGGATGGCTTCGTCGAGGCCGGTCTCGGTCATCTCGACGACACTGGCCAGGATGGCGCGGTCAAATTCGCGGCCGATGGTGGCGGCGGCCTCGACGACCTGAATGGTGGTGTCGCTGGCCCGAAGCCGTGAGAACAGCGGCTCGTAGAGCGCGTCGGGCGCCCGCGCCCACCCGGCTGCGTCGGTGGGCTGCTCGTGGAACTTGGCAACCACTTCCTCGATGTATAGCGGTACACCGTCGCAGCGGCGCTTCACCTCGGCCCGCTCGTCACCGGACAATGCCGGATCCAACGTAGCGATCAGCTGGTCGGTCTCTTGCGGGGTCAACGGAGCGAGGTCGAACACCTCGATGTGCGCCGCTATGGTGGGAAGCGGGCGCGTCTCGCGCGCGGTGAGAACCACGAGCAGCCTGCCGGTGTTGGCCCCGAGTAGCGCCGCGATGACGTCGAGTGTCGACGCATCGAACCACTGCAGGTCCTCGGCCAGTACCACCGCCGGACCCGAACCGGCACAGGCATGCAGGTACCCGACGATGGCCTCGATGATCT
The DNA here is from genome assembly GCF_022374935.2 of Mycolicibacter virginiensis. Lineage (NCBI taxonomy): Bacteria > Bacillati > Actinomycetota > Actinomycetes > Mycobacteriales > Mycobacteriaceae > Mycobacterium > Mycobacterium virginiense. The sequence continues at coordinate 2,971,642 of NZ_CP092430.2, read as the reverse complement.
GCTGGTAGAGCTTGGTGCCCTCGGCCTGCACTGGTTGATAACCGTGCTCGGCCGCGATGCCCAACACCGGCGCCAATAGCGGGACGGCGGCAGCCGGCTCAAAACCCCGCGCCTGCAACTCATCTTCGAGTAGTCGCATCCGGGCGGCCGGGGCGGTGGTCCGCTCGATCCCGCACCGTTGCTCCAGCAAGGCGCGGATCGGGTAGAGACCTGCGTCGGCCTGAAACGGTGATCCGATCAGGGCGAGGGCCGGTCTGCCGGCCTGCTCGGCCAGATCCGCTGCGGCGGTAGCCAACCGGCTCTTGCCCATGCCGGCCTCACCACTGAAGCAGACCCCGGGAACGGTCAGCGTGCCTTGTTTGGCCTGATTCCAGGCATCCTGCAGGCGTGCCAGTTCGAGGTCGCGGCCGACCAGAGGACGCAGCGGGGTGCGAGTCCGGCCGATGCGCTCCTCGATAACGCGATAATGTTCGACCGGCTCGTCGATGCCTTTGACCGGTTGGGCTGCCTGAGCATCGAGCTCGAAGTGCCCGGCCACCAGCGGTGCGATCGCCGCGGACACCACGACGCAACCCGGCGGAGCCAAACCGGCGACCCGGGCGGCCAGATTGGCGCCCAGCCCGTAAACGTCGTCTTGGGCTACGTCGAGATAGACCAGACCTCGGTGCACGCCCACCCGGACCGAGATGTCGAAGCCGAACCGCGATCGCACTCGCTCGCTGAGCGCGGCCACGTCCCGGGTGATGTCCAGACCGGCCTGCACCGCGCGCCGCACGTCGTTCTCGTGCGCTTTGGGATGTCCGAACACCGCGAGCAGCCCGTCACCCTTGGTGGAGGATACGTGGCCCTCGTAGCGGTCGATAACAGCGTTGACCTGCTGGCGGTAGCGGCCGATCACTGTGCGGTAGGTTTCCGGCTCGATCCGGGTGGACAGCGCCGTCGAATCCACGACATCGGCGAAAAGTATTGTCATCCGCCGAAGTACGTCACCGCCTACCGCCGGTGAGGCGAGCAGGTCTTCGGCGTCTTGATTGTCCCCGTCGATGGTGAGCACCTGCTCGGCCAGCGCACTGGCGGTCATACGGTCGCCGGTGTTGATTGCTTGCACTGCGTGATCAAGCAATTCGTCGATCGTGTTCGGGGGCTCGGACATGGTCACAGGTCGACGGTGACGTCCATCTCGTGGCGCCGCGAAACCCCGTCCCGCACACTGGTGAGCTGGACGCTGCCCCGATACGTGCCGCTGTAATAGTTCTGCCCTTTGACACCGATTCGGAAACGGGCCGCGTGGACACGCAAGATCCCCGGCACGAACACCAGTGACTGCGCGCCGATCACATCGGATTCAGCACCAAGCCGGCGGAAGGTTTCGGCGACCGACAGCACTCGCTCGTAGTCGCTGTCGGGTTCGACTTCGATGAACTCGGAGAGTTCCACCGCATCGGTTGACGGCGGGCTCCAGAACGAGAACAGTGCCTGAGACCAATCGAGGCTTGCGGCTATCCCCAGGTTGAGAAGCTGGTTGGCCGTCTTGGCGACGTGTTCGGAACCGTACGTGCCGTTGCGGATCTGGTGGTCGACCTGCTGCATGAGCTCACCCGTCTCGTTCACCAGGCGCCGTGAGGCAGTGGCGTACTGGGTGATCCAGTTGGCGGCGTCGGTCATCTTCCGCCTCCTAGGTCGGCGCGCAGGCGCTCCAGATAACGCCAGGGGTCGCGGGCAAGCCGGGCCGCCAGGTCGGTGGCGAAGGTTAGCGATTCTTCGAGGGGCATCGCACCGGTAGCCCACTTGGCGGCCAGGGCCGCGCTCCTGCCGGACATGTCATCAATGCACTGGTTGGCCATCTCGACGGCCAGCTTCACGGCGTGCTGGGCGGTGTCGTCACTCGTTCCCGGCGAAGTCCGGGCCGCCGCGACCCCGGCGATCTGGTCCGGCGCCGACGGCTCCCAATCCGTCCAGCCCTTTCCGCCGGCTTGGGCGCGCTTGGCCACACCACCGAGCAACAGCTCCACGCCCTGATCGCCGTATCCCATCACGCAGCCGAAGATCGCCGCCGGAACCCAACCGAGGTCCCGGAAGCCGGCGACCTTTCTGGTGCGCACCCGCACGCCGGGGCTGGCCGAATCACCGTCGGTTGCGGTCATCCTGATGAAGCCCTCGTCGATCACCATCCGGCCGTCGCCGTGCTCACCCGTTGCCGGATCGTCGTCGAGTGCGAAATCCACGCACGCGGTCGGCTCCGATGGCTGGCCCTCGACGCCGGCACTCTTCCAGTACTTCAGCGGGGTCACCAGCTGCGGTGTCCCGGCGATCGGACAGGTGGTGCTGCAATGTTCAAGTACCCGGCTCCAACCATCCGGGCGGGCTGGCCAGCCCTGCATGTAGCAGAAGAACGGCAGGCAGTGATGCCAGTTGAGTGGGTCGACGACGTTCTTCAACTCATCGAGTGACACTGCGGTGCTAGTGAATTGGGTGTTGTACACAACGCACAGTCGGCCGCGGACGATCTTGGGTTTGGCTTGGCACAGCGGCACCGCGGCGACATCGGTGCGGATCAAGCCCGCACTGACAGCGATGTGCATGACGTCCGGCCAGTCGGAGCGCTCGTGGAAGGCGCGTCGTAGCAGGCTGAGCAGATCGCTACCGTGCGCGGCACCAACGCCGGTCAGGGTCGCGGCGAACTGTTCATCCCATCGGTCGGGCGGGTAGTACTGCGGCAGGTGGCTCAGGGCCCCGATCGCGAAGACCAAGCGCGACATCTGCACCGCGGTCAGCGGCTGTGACTGTGCGTCTGTCGCAGATCCGTCTCCGGTTTGCAGGATCGTCAACGCCAGGCCCAGATCGGGAACTGCGGGCGCACCCACCTCTCGGTGATCCAGACTGGCCAGGAACCCGAGCAATTCTTCGTACCACCCGGCATTCACCCCGGTGCTGCCCGGAAGATAACGCTCGACGACGGCGTCGATTTCCGGGTTTCCGGTGTTGGTGACCGCTTGATCGAGCGCGCCGTAAAGCGCCAACAGAGATTGAGACGCAGTTGCCATATCGGTCGCCACCATTGGGCCTCCGATCTCCCGAATAAGCAGGTAGTATACGGCGTTCGGGTCGTTTATCGGCAAGCTTGGCAAAGCGTATTTTTTGGCAGAGTAAGGCTGATTTCCTTAAGGAGGGAATCGGTGGCTGACAAAACGTTCGGCGACGGCACTATCGACGATTTACCGTGGGCGTCAATTTTCGATCCCGCGGCGAATGCGCGCGCCCTCAGTGCCATCCAGGCCGAAGGCTTCCGAGCGGCTCGCCGAATCATCGATCGTTTCGCCCAAGCGGCCGAGATCTCGCCCGATCGCAGCCCGGTCAACGGCGGCAACGGTGCCGATCCAACCGGGCTGTCGGAATGGGAACAGCTGACGCGAGCCTGGTGGTCGACGGCCGGACAGTTCCTGCTTCGGTCGCTGCCGACGCGGCCGCCCGGCGAGGGCGGGTCCGTCGCGCTGGACGTCAACAATCCGGCGTCCAAGGACGCCTTGGCGCTGTGCATAACCGGCTCCGGCTCGGCCACCGGCGAGGTGTGGTTGCACAACCGGGAGAGCGCCGACCGTGCGGAGGTCCGGCTGCGCTGCAGCGAACTGTTCGGTCATGGCGGCCAGGTGATCCAGGCTGACGCCGTGCGGGTCGAGCCCGCCGCGGCTCCGATGCCGCGTCGGTCCAGCCGCGGCGTGCAGATCACCGTCGATGTCGGCCCCCAGGTCTGCCCGGGCACTTATCGCGGCACCGTCCTGGCGGTCGGCTATCCCGACCTGTGGCTGCCGGTGGTGCTCACCGTCGCGGCGTCCGAACCGTGACCGACATCGCCGACCGCGAATCGGTGGTCGCGGTCGATGAGCGCTTGAGCGAGGTCGCCAGGATCGTCCGCCGCTCGATGCTCGACGCGCTGCCCGACGGTGAGCCCGCCAAGTGGCTGTACGCACCCCTGCGGGCGTACCCCCAGCGGCCCGGCAAGGCACTGCGGCCCGCACTGTGCCTGGCGGCCGGCCGGGCCTTCGGCGCGGACACCGACGCGTTACTGGGTATCGCCGTGGCGATCGAGTTGCTGCATAACGCCTTCCTGGTACACGACGACATCGCGGATGGCAGTGAAATGCGCCGGGGCAGACCGACTTTGGGTGCCATGTACGGCATGGCGACGGCGATCAACGCCGGCGATGCGTTGGCATTGGTCGCCGGCCAGGTCCTGCGGCGGGCGACCCGGCAGCTGGACCGGGATCTGGCTGAATTGGTGTGGGCCGAGTTCGACACCATGGCGCTGCGGACGCTGGAGGGGCAGGCGATCGAGGTGGGCTGGCAGGCCGACAACGTCGAGGACCTGCGGCCAGAGGACTACCTGAACCTGATCCTGCACAAGACCTGCTGGTACACCACCATCCATCCGCTGCGGGTGGGGGCGATGGTGGGATCGCATGGCACCGCCGAACTGGGGCCGCTGGTGCGATTCGGCTTTCATTTCGGCGCCGCGTTTCAGATCCGGGATGACCTGCTGAACCTGGTCGGCGACGAACGGATCTACGGCAAGGAGATCCTGGGTGATCTCTACGAAGGGAAGCGAACGCTGCCGCTGGTCCACTTGTTGTCCGTGGCGCGGGCGCCCGACCGAGACCTGCTGGCGGACTACCTGCGCCGCAGTCGACCGCAGCGCTCGGCGGCGCTGGTGCAGCAGGTGCGCAACCTGATGGACGACTACGGCAGCATCGCGTTCACCCGCCAATACGCCGAGGGCATTCTGCTGGCGGCCCAGGAGTACTTCGAGTGGGCGTTCGCCGACGCCCGCCCCGGCCCGGATCTGGAGTTCCTGCGGGCGCTGGTGCCCTACGTGTGGGCGCGGTGGCGCTGAGACCGGCCGAGCACGCCTTAAGGTGAGTGCCGTGGCCGAGACGGCGCCGCTGCGCGTGCAACTGATTGCCAAGACCGAGTTCAGTCCGCCGCCGGACGTGCCGTGGAGCACCGACGCCGACGGCGGGTCGGCATTGGTGGAGTTCGCCGGACGGGCCTGCTACCAGAGCTGGTCGAAACCCAACCCGCGCACCGCGACCAACGCCACCTACCTGAAGCACATCATCGACGTCGGGCACTTCTCGGTGCTGGAGCACGCCTCGGTGACCTTCTACATCACCGGCATCTCCCGGTCGGCCACCCACGAGCTCATCCGGCACCGGCACTTCTCGTTCTCCCAGCTGTCCCAGCGTTACGTGCCCGAACCGGACTCACGGGTCGTGGTGCCGCCCGGGATGGAGGACGACCCGGAACTGCAGCAGATCCTGACCGACGCCGCAGATGCCAGTCGCGCCGCCTACGTTGAGCTGCTGGCCCGGCTAGAAGCCAAATTCGCAGACCAGCCCAATGCGGTGCTGCGGCGCAAGCAGGCCCGCCAAGCCGCTCGTGCCGTGCTACCCAACGCCACCGAGACCCGGATCGTGGTGACGGGCAATTACCGGGCATGGCGGCACTTCATCGCGATGCGGGCCAGTGAGCACGCCGATGTCGAGATTCGCCGGCTGGCGGTCGAGTGCCTGCGGCAGCTCACCGACGTGGCTCCCGCGGCGTTCGGGGACTTCCAGATCAGCACGCTGGCCGACGGCACCGAAGTCGCGACCAGTCCGCTCGCCACCGAGGTCTGAGCAACTCCGGGGGCCAGGTAATCTTGGGGCCGTGAGCAGCAGCGGATTCGACGCCAAGGCGCAGTTCGGCACCGTGCTGACCGCCATGGTGACCCCCTTCGGCGCGGACGGCTCGGTGGACACCGACGCCGCCGTGCGCCTGGCCAATCGCCTCATCGACGCCGGTTGCGATGGTTTGGTGATCTCGGGCACCACTGGCGAGTCGCCGACCACCGCGGACTACGAGAAGCTCACGCTGCTGCGTGCGGTGGTCGAGGCGGTCGGTGACCGGGCCCGCATCATCGCCGGCGCCGGCAGCAACGACACCGAGCACAGCGTGCGCCTGGCCGAGGCTTGCGCCGGGGTCGGCGCGCACGGCCTGCTGGTGGTGACGCCGTACTACTCGCGTCCGTCGCAGGCCGGCCTGTTGGCGCACTTCACCGCCGTCGCCGACGCCAGCGCGCTACCGGTGATGCTCTACGACATCCCGGCCCGTTCGGTGGTGCCGATCGCGCCGGACACTATCTTCGAATTGGCCGAACACCCCAACATCGTCGCGATCAAGGACGCCAAGGGGGACCTGCACGCCGGAGCGCAGATCATGGCCGAGACCGGATTGGCCTACTACTCCGGCGATGACGCCCTCAACCTGCCCTGGCTGGCCATGGGCGCCACCGGATTCGTCAGCGTGATCTCGCACTTCGCGGCCGGTCAGTTGCGCGACATGCTGGCTGCCTTCGAGGCCGGCGACGTCGAGACCGCCCGCAAGATCAACGTCTCGATCGCCTCGCTGTCCAACGCGATGGGGCGCGTCGGCGGGGTGACCTTCGTCAAGGCCGGCCTGCGACTGCAGGGTTTCGAGGCCGGCGACCCCCGGTTGCCGATGGTGCCGGCAACCGCTGCCGAGGTCGACGAACTCGCCATCGACATGCGCGCGGCGTCCGTTCTCGGGTGAGGTGCGGGTGACTGAAGATCTCTGTCCGCCGGGTCCGCTGACCGAAGGCGGGCTGCGCGTCACCGCGCTCGGCGGTATCAGCGAAATCGGCCGCAACATGACCGTTTTCGAGCACCTCGGTCGGCTGCTGATCATCGACTGCGGGGTGCTGTTCCCGGGCCACGACGAGCCCGGCGTCGACCTGATCCTGCCGGACATCCGGCACATCCAAGACCGGCTCGACGACGTCGAGGCGCTGGTGCTGACCCACGCCCACGAGGACCACATCGGCGCCATCCCGTTCCTGCTCAAACTGCGGGCCGACATTCCGGTGGTCGGTTCGAAGTTCACCTTGGCCCTGGTGGCCGCCAAGTGCCGTGAACACCGCATCAAGCCGATCTTCGTCCAGGTGGCCGAAGGTCAGCGCAGCACTCACGGGGTGTTCGAATGCGAGTACTTCGCGGTGAATCACTCGATCCCGGATGCGCTGGCGATCGCGGTGCACACCGGCGCGGGCACCGTGCTGCACACCGGCGATATCAAGCTCGACCAACTGCCCCCGGACGGGCGGCCCACCGACCTGCCCGGGATGTCACGCCTGGGCGACAAGGGTGTGGACCTGTTCCTGTGCGACTCGACCAATGCCGAGATTCCCGGTGTCGGCCCGAGCGAGAGCGAAGTCGGTCCCACCCTGCACCGGCTGATCCGTGGCGCCGAGGGCCGGGTGATCGTGGCCTGCTTCGCCTCGAACGTGGATCGGGTCCAGCAGATCGTCGACGCCGCGGTCGCACTGGGCCGGCGGGTCGCGTTCGTCGGCCGCTCGATGGTCCGCAACATGGGCATTGCCAAGGACCTGGGCTTCCTGCGGGTGGCGGACTCGGACCTGGTCGACATCGGCGCCGCTGAGATGATGCCGCCGGAGAAGGTGGTGCTGGTCACCACCGGTACTCAGGGCGAACCGCTGTCGGCGCTGTCGCGGATGTCGCGCGGCGAGCACCGGTCCATCACGCTGACCGCCGGCGATCTGGTGGTGCTGTCGTCGTCGCTGATTCCCGGCAACGAGGAAGCCGTCTACGGCGTGATGGACGCACTGGCCAAGATCGGTGCCCGGGTGGTCACCAATGCCCAGGCGCGCGTTCATGTTTCCGGGCACGCCTACTCCGGCGAACTGCTGTTCCTCTACAACGGAATTCGGCCCCGCAACGTGATGCCGGTACACGGCACCTGGCGGATGATGCGCGCTAACGCCGCGCTGGCCGTCCGTACCGGGGTGCCGGAGGAATCGATCCTGTTGGCCGAGAACGGGGTCAGTGTGGATCTGGTCGCCGGGCAGGCCCGCATCGCAGGGGCGGTGCCGACCGGCAAGATGTTCGTCGACGGGCTCGTCGACGGCGATGTCGGCGATGCGACGCTGGGGGAACGGTTGATCCTGTCCAGCGGATTCGTCGCGGTCACGGTGGTGGTGCGTCGTGGGACCGGCAAGCCGGTGGCCCCGCCGCACCTGCACTCGCGAGGCTTCTCCGAAGACCCCAAAGCCCTGGAGCCGGCGGCTCGCAAGGTCGAGGCGGAGCTGGAATCCCTTGCCGCAGAGCAGGTCACCGATCCGGTCCGGATCGCGCAAGCGGTGCGCCGCACGGTGGGCAAATGGGTGGGCGAGGTTTACCGGCGTCAGCCGATGATCGTGCCGACGGTGATCGAGGTCTGAGCCGGCCGGCTCAGAGCTTTTCGGCGTACACCGACCACTCCAGGTCGCTCGCGCCCAGATGTCGGCCGGTGGGCTCGACATAGCGCTGGAGGAACTGTTCGGGTCCGGCCTGCTCGATCAGGCGCCAGCCGTATTCGGCAAGAAAATCTGCCACTTCGTCTGGCTGCAGGCCGAAATGCCACAGCTTGTTGACTACCCTGCGGTACAACGTCGGCGAGCCGTACAGGTTCGTACCGTCGATGAAGTCACGCCGGACGTAGGTGAACACCAACCGGCTACCCGATGCCGCCGGGCGCAGCCCCTCAAGGGTGCGGCGGACGGCGCTCTCGGTCAGGTACTGGGTCACGCCTTCGGCGACGAAGAATGTGCGGAACGCGGTGCGATAACCGTGCTCGACCAGCGTGGTCAGCACATCGTCACGCTCGAAGTCCAGCGCCACCAGCCGAACCGACAGTGGCGGTCCACCCAACACCCGGCGCACGGTGGCGGACTTGCGGGCGATGTTGATCGGCTGATCCACCTCGAACACCGGAATGGGGGTTCGCCGGGCGAGTCGGTAGGCGAGGGTGTCCAGGCCGGCGCCGAGGATCACCACGGCCTGGATTCTCGCGACGTGCTCGCCGATCGCCTCGTCGACGCGGTCGGCGATGAAACGCTTGCGGCAGGCCAGGTTGACCCACAGACCCGGCCCGGAGCGGTCCATCGCGGCGATGAGCCACCGGCGCAGCGGCGCGGGCCGCAACGCCGCCACCAGCCAGCGCATGCCGGCCGGTAAGAACGGTACCGCCAGGTCATCGTCGACCAGGCGTTGTCCGGGCGGCTCATGGTGCTCGATGGCTGCCAGCACCATCGGGCCGTAGGCCGTCTGAGCTACCGGGTTGCGTGCCAACGCGCTACCTCTTGTTGATGAACCCGGCGTCGACGGGCAAGGTGATGCCGGTGATGTAGCGGGCCGCATCGGACACCAGCCAGGCCACCGCATTGGCGATGTCCTCCGGTTCCAGCACTTGTACCGGCAGCGCATTGCCCATGTCCGGTGGCGTACCTGTCGCGGCGGTGAGCTCGGCCAGCCAACCCCGGACGTAGTCGTTGTTGATCATCGGGGTGTCGACACCGGCCGGGTGCACCGAGTTCACCCGAATACTGTGCTGCGCCAGCAGGTTCGCGTAGACCCGCATCAGTCCGACCAGCCCGTGCTTGGCCGCGGTGTAACCGATGGCCCCGGCATCGTGGCTGCCGATGCCGGCCAGGCCTGCGGCCGAACTGATCAGCACGATCGACCCGCCGTCGCCTTGGCCGATCATCGTCGGAATCGCGGCCTCGATGGTGTGGTAGACGCCGGTCAGATTGACGTCGATGACGTCGTGCCAGCCATCGGCCGCGGCCATCGGGGCGATACCGGCGTTGGCCACCACGATGTCCACCCGGCCCAGCTCGTCGAGGCCGGCTTGCAGTGCGGCGCCCAACGCCACCTGGTCACGCACATCGGCCTGCCGGGCCACGATGCGCGCACCGGTGTCTTCGACCAGCTTGACCGTGGCCGCCAAGTCCTCGGCGTCCGCCAGCGGATAGGGCACGCTGGCGATCTGCTCGCACAAGTCGACAGCGATGATGTCGGCTCCGTCGGCGGCCAGCCGCAGGGCATGGGCGCGGCCCTGGCCGCGGGCCGCGCCGGTGATCAGCGCGACCTTGCCCTGCAGACTGCCGCTCGACGGATGCGCTGTCACGGACGCAACTGGCCTTTGCCCGCGTCGCCAGCCGGAACTGGTTGCAGCATCTTGATGTCGGGTGCGCCGGCCAGGTGCTCGGTGAGGTTGCCGAACAGCTCACCGACCGCAGGTGCCGTCGAGTGGGCCTTCAACGCGTCAGCGTCGGCCCACTGCTCGATGAACACAAAGGCACCGTCGGCTTCGTGCAGGGAGTACAGCTGGCAGCCCGGCTCCTCGTGCACCTGTGCCACCGCCTTGGTGCAGATCTCGCGGACGGCCTCGACCGATTCCGGCTTGGCGGTGAAGGTGGCGACGACCACTACTGGCGAGACCACGGGCATATTGCGGCTCCTTGGCTGATGGGGGGATTCACGGTCACCATACCCAGCCTCCGGCCAGATGCACGGTGAACCGATCCGTCGGGGCCAGTGTGGCTTATGGTGCAGATGGGGTAATTGCGACTAGGCTTGCCGATATGGCTAGTAAGACCGCTGCTAGTAGGGCTCCCGCGCGTTCCGGTACCCGAACGACCAGGGCAAAAGCCGGTTCCAAGGCCGCATCCAAGGGCGGTTCGCGGGCCGCTCGGTCCCGCCCGGCAGCCAAGCCGCGCCGCGCCGCCAAGCAGCATTCGGGTCCGGTGGCGCTCGGGATGGCCTGCGGACGCCTCGCCCGTGCCACCTGGCTGATGGTCGCCAAGGGAGCCGGTAGCGCGGCGCGCTCGGTGGGGCGCGCCCACGACATCGATCCCGGCCATCGCCGCGACGGCATCGCCCTGGCACTGCTGGGATTTGCCGTGGTAACCGCTGCCAGCTGCTGGCTGGACGCCGCCCGGCCGGTCGGGGCGTGGATCGACACCGGTCTGCGCACCGTGATCGGCGGAGCGGTGGTGCTACTTCCGCTGCTGGCCGCCGCCGGCGCCGTGCTGCTGATGCGCACCGAACCCGACCCGGAGAACCGGCCTCGGCTGATCCTCGGATCGACCATGATCGGGCTGCCGATCCTGGGCCTGTGGCACCTGTGGTCGGGCTCGCCGCAGAGCCCCGACGGCCGTCTGCATGGCGCCGGCTTTGTGGGCTTCGCGATCGGCGGCCCGCTCGCCGACGGACTTACGGCGTGGATCGCCGCGCCGTTGTTGTGCATCGGTGTGCTGTTCGGCGTGTTGTTGCTGACCGGGACAACCCTGCGTGAGGCACCCGAGACCTTGCGCACGATGTTCCGCGGCGACTACGACGATGACGACTACTACGACGATTACGACGACTACGACGACCAGGACTACGACCAAGACTTCGACGGTGCCGATGGCGACGATGACGACGCCGCCTACGACACCGGCATCGGCACCCAGGCGGGCGGAACCAGCCGGTTCGGCGCCCTCGATTCCGACACCGGAGTCGACGACACCCCGGACTGGCAGTCGCGCACACCGCTGGACAACTACCCGCTCGATGAAGAGCCCGCCGCGCCGCCGCCCCCGGTCAAAACGGTGCGCCGCAAGCCCCCGAAGGAACCCAAGGCGGCCAAACCCGCCGACAAAACCGTCGTCCTCGACCGGGTGGTAGAGGGCCCCTACACGCTGCCCGCGCTGAGCCTGCTGGTCGCCGGGGACCCGCCGAAGATGCGCACCGCCGCCAACGACCAGATGGCCGACGCGATCACCTCGGTGCTGGAGCAGTTCAAGGTGGACGCCGCGGTCACCGGGTGCACCCGCGGTCCCACCGTCACCCGCTACGAGGTGGAGCTGGGACCCGGCGTGAAGGTCGAGAAGATCACCGCCCTGCAACGCAACATCGCCTACGCGGTGGCCACCGAGAGTGTGCGGATGCTCGCCCCGATCCCGGGCAAGTCCGCCGTCGGTATCGAGGTGCCCAACACCGACCGCGAACTGGTGCGACTGGCCGACGTGCTGACCGCGCCGTCCACCCGCGGCGACCACCACCCGCTGGTGATCGGACTGGGCAAGGACATCGAAGGCGACTTCATCTGCGCCAACCTGGCCAAGATGCCGCACCTGCTGGTGGCCGGTTCCACCGGCTCGGGCAAGTCCAGCTTCGTCAACTCGATGCTGGTGTCACTGTTGGCGCGCGCCACCCCCGAAGAGGTCAGGATGATCCTGATCGACCCGAAGATGGTGGAACTCACGCCCTACGAAGGTATTCCGCATCTGATCACCCCGATCATCACCGAACCCAAGAAGGCCGCCGCAGCGCTGGCCTGGCTGGTGGAGGAGATGGAGCAGCGCTACCAGGACATGAAGTCGTCGCGGGTGCGCCACATCAACGACTTCAACGACAAGGTCCGCTCCGGGGAGATCACCACGCCACTGGGCAGCGAACGGGTCTACCGGCCCTACCCCTACATCCTCGCGGTCGTCGACGAGCTCGCCGACCTGATGATGACCGCGCCGCGCGACGTCGAGGACGCGATCGTGCGGATCACCCAGAAGGCCCGCGCCGCCGGCATCCACCTGGTGCTGGCCACCCAGCGGCCATCGGTGGACGTCGTCACCGGTCTGATCAAGACCAACGTGCCGTCCCGGTTGGCGTTCGCCACGTCGTCGCTGACCGATTCCCGGGTCATCCTGGACCAGCCGGGCGCCGAGAAGCTGATCGGCATGGGCGACGGGTTGTTCCTGCCGATGGGCGCCAACAAGCCGATCCGGCTGCAGGGCGCGTTCATCTCCGACGAGGAGATCCAGGCCGTCGTCAGCGCCTGTAAGGACCAGGCCGAACCCGAGTACACCGAGGGCGTCACCGCCGTGAAGGCCAGTGGGGACCGTGCTGACGTCGACCCCGACATCGGCGACGACATGGACGTCTTCCTGCAGGCCGTCGAACTGGTGGTGTCCAGCCAATTCGGTTCCACCTCGATGCTGCAGCGCAAGCTGCGGGTCGGCTTCGCCAAGGCCGGCCGGTTGATGGACCTGATGGAGACCCGCGACATCGTCGGCCCCTCCGAGGGCTCCAAGGCCCGGCAGGTGCTGGTCAAACCCGATGAGCTTGCCGCGACGCTGATGCTGATCCGTGGCGGTAGCGCCCCCGACGACGACGGCGACGACGACGAGTTCTAGGTACCGACGTGGTCACGCGCTGTGCACCAGGGCCAGACCATGCCAGTCGCGCAACGGTTTGCGTCGCTTGCTGCGTGCCACCAGCCGGGCCACCGCGGCCTCCAACCCGCGGGTCAGTTCGTCGACCGCAGCGAACTCGAAGTCGGCCAGTACCCCGACGAACAGTTCCCCGGCGTAGCTCAGGACCGCCACACCTGTGCGAAGCTGCATCGCGATCGGCGGCACCGGCAGCACCGCGATCACATCGCAACCCATGATCTGCAACGGCTCCGACGGGCCGGGGACGTTGGTCGCCAACGCCACCACGCCGCGCTGGTGGACCTGTCCGAGCAACCGCGCCGCCCAGGCCGACCACGCGACGGGCAGCAGGCCCGCGGCCGACATGACCGCGCGTCCGGCGTGGCGCTGCCCGCCGGCTTTGGCCTGCGCCAGGCGCGAGCGCACGGCCAGCAACCGCTTCACCGGGTTTGACTCCTCGATCGGCAGACGCGGCAACAGCAATGAAACCCTGCTGTCGAGGTTGCCCGGCCCGTTCCGGGAGGTGCTCGATACCGGCACCAGAGTGCGGAGCGAATCGGGTTGGGGCACTTGGCCGCGACGGATCATGAAGTCGCGGTAGCTCTCGGTCAGGGCCGCCAACACCACATCGTTGACGGTCACGTCGAAGACTCGACAGACCTGCTCGATGTCGTCGATCCGAACACGTGCCGCGCTGTAGCGACGGCGGCTGGTGATCGGACCGTTCAGCGACGACGCACTCTGTTGCAGCAAGCTGGTCGCGAACTCCACGACGCCACGCAGGTTGTACATCCAATGCACCGGGTTGAGGTCCAGCACCGGGCGTCCCTGTGGCGTCGTCGCTGCGGCGGCGTGGGCTGCCAAATGGGCGAATCCGTTGTCGGACAAGCCGGTCAGCATGTGTGCGGCCGCAGTGCCGTCGGCGATGCAGTGGTGCACCTTCATCAGCAGGGCCCACCGGTCACCGCTGAGCCCGCTGATCACCCAGATCTCCCACAGCGGACGGTTGCGGTCCAACCGCCAGGACATCACGTCGGCAACCACCGCGTGCAGTTCGGCGTCTCCGCCGGGGGAGGGCGCCGCGACCCGGCCGATGTGATGGGCGAGGTCGAAGTGGGGGTCGTCCACCCATTCGGGCGCGCTCAGATCCAAGGCATGGCGTACCAGCCGCTGCCCGAACCGCGGGCACCCGCGCAGGCGTTCGGCCAGCGTTGCCTGTAGCGAGGCATGGTCGGGAACCGGACCGTCGAGGACGGCCAGCGTCCCGGTGGCCATGCTGACGTTGTGGTCGGAATCCTCGACGCCCAGAAAGCCGGCGTTCAGGGGGGTCAGGTGCTCGGCCACGGCTACCTCCAGTTGTCTGCAACTGTCAGTACCACTATCTCGTGTCCTGGCGGCGCGCGGCAGGGCCGGAAGTCCTCGGGTTCGGGACGTCGTGACACGCACCAGACACGGACCGGACACGGACCGGACACCGACAGTTTTCCAAGGACGCGAGGGCGCGTAATCTCGCCACGTGGATTGGGCACGACTTTTCGCTTTCGATACCCCGCCCTCGGAGATCTTCATCCGTGGAACCGTCATCTACATCGCGATTTACGCGTTGCTTCGGGTGGTATTGAAACGCGAGGCGGGCACCAACGGCATCACCGACCTCATTGTCGTGGTGTTGATCGCCGACGCGGCGCAGAACGGGATGGCCGGCGGCTACCGATCGATCAGCGACGGCATCCTGCTCGTCGGGGTGATCATCGGCTGGTCATACCTGCTGAACTGGATGGCGCACCGCTGGCCTTCGGTGGCGAGGCTGCTGCGGCCGGGACCGCTCTTGGTGATCTACGACGGTGCATTCCTCTACGCCAACATGCGCAAAGAGATGATCACCGAGGAACAGGTCCGCGAGCAGGCCCGCAAACAGGGAATCGCTGACCTATCGGTAGTCCGTGAGGGCCGGATGGAATCCGACGGGCAGTTCAGCTTTCTCATCGGCGCCACGCGCCGGGAACGCGATCTGGTCATCGATTAGGGAGATTAGAGAATCAGCAACATCCGGGTGTTGCCCAGGGTGTTTGGCTTGACGTAGCTCAGGTCCAGGAATTCGGCCACACCGACGTCGTAGGAGCGTTGCATCTCCGCGAATACCTCGGCGGTCACCGGCGTGCCGTCGATCTCGGTGAAGCCGTGCCGGGCGAAGAACTCGGTTTCGAAGGTCAGCACGAACAGTCGCTGCAACTGCAGCTCGCGGGCGACCTGCAGCAGACGGTCGACGATCGCGTGTCCGATACCGCGACCGGTCAGGGTGGGGTCCACCGCGATGGTGCGTACCTCGCCGAGGTCCGACCACAACACATGCAGGGCGCCGCAGCCCACCACGTGCTGATCGGCGTCCTCGGCGACCCAGAATTCCTGAACCGCCTCATACAGCGTCACCAGGTTCTTTTCCAGCAGGATCTTGCCGGCATAGACGTCCACCAGCTGCTTGATTGCCGGGACGTCGGAGGTGCGCGCACGCCGGACCACGGGCCGTCCCGCGGGTCGATCCGCCGCAAGATTCACAGCTGCACAGTATCGGTTTCTCATTTCGGGCTGGGCAACAGATATTCTGACCCCGTGTCGGGTCAGCCAAAAACCGGTCCAGCGGTGACGCATGTCCCGGTGGTCAATCTTGCGAACGCGTTGACCGTGATGCGGATGGGGCTGGTCCCGGTCTTTTTGCTGGCACTGTTCGCCGAGAACGGCCACGATCCGAAGACCCGCATTGCGGCGTTCGTCATCTTTGCCATTGCCATCATCACCGATCGGCTGGACGGCACCCTGGCGCGCAATTACGGCATGGTGACTGAGTTCGGCACGCTGGCCGACCCGATTGCCGATAAGGCGCTGATCGGCGCGGCGCTGATCGGTCTGTCGATGCTGGGCGACCTGTGGTGGTGGGTGACGGTGCTGATCCTCGTTCGCGAGATCGGTATCACCCTGCTCAGGTTCGCAGTGCTGCACCGCGGCGTGATCCCGGCCAGCCGCGGCGGCAAACTCAAGACCCTGGTGCAGGCCGTCGGTATCGGGCTGCTCATCTTGCCGCTGGCAGGCCCCTGGCTGGTGACGGCCTGGACGGTGATGACCGCGGCGGTGGTCCTGACGGTACTGACCGGCCTGGACTATGTCGTTTCGGCGGTGACCGACCTGCGCGGCGGGCCAGTCAGGAGCTGACCCGACGAGCCCGACGGTGGGGCTCTGGGACCGGCGCATGAGCCCGGCGGTTCAGCGAGGCTCGACGGAGGAGAGGCGAAGCTGGGACCGCCGCATGAATCTGTCGGTTCAGCGAGGCTCGACGGAGGAGAGGCGAAGCTGGGACCGCCGCATGAATCTGTCGAATCCGGGAACCCTTTCGGGAGTCGCGCGCGTTGACTTGATGACTGTCGGTTTTCCAAGGTTGACCCGTGAGGGGGAGTGCAGATGACGACATTGCTGCGGGAGTCGGTCGGCGAGGTGCTGCGTCAAGCTCGGACCGCCCAGGGCCGGACGCTGCGTGAGGTGTCGGACGCGGCGCGGGTGAGCCTCGGCTACCTCTCCGAGGTCGAGCGGGGCCGCAAGGAAGCGTCCAGTGAGCTGCTCAACGCGATCTGCGCGGCGCTGCGGATCCCGTTGTCGACGGTGCTCTTCGACGCCGGAACCCGGCTGGAGCAGGCCGAGCGGGCCGAACTGGCAGTGCGCAACGCCCGCGGCGGCGCAGTGACCCGCATCGACGCCGGCACCAAGGTCGTCATCCCGCCGATTCGGACGCTGGCATCGGTAGCCTCGGCGTGACGCGCCCGGGCTGAACACTCACCCGATAACCGCCGACCCGATAAATTGATCACCGGTACCGGCGGTAGAGCGACAACACTGGAAAACAAGCAGACGGAGCTGACTGATGGCCAACCCGTTCGTCAAGGCGTGGAAGTACTTGATGGCGCTGTTCAACTCGAAGATCGACGAGCACGCCGATCCCAAGGTGCAGATCCAGCAGGCGATCGAAGAGGCGCAGCGTCAGCACCAGGCCCTGACCCAGCAGGCCGCGCAGGTGATCGGTAACCAGCGGCAGTTGGAGATGCGCCTCAACCGCCAACTGGCCGACATCGAGAAGCTTCAAGTCAACGTTCGCCAGGCCCTGACCCTGGCTGACCAGGCCACGTCCGCCGGGGACGGCGCGAAGGCCACCGAGTACAACAATGCCGCGGAGGCATTCGCGGCTCAGCTGGTCACCGCCGAACAGAGCGTGGAAGACCTCAAGGCGCTGCACGACCAGGCGCTGTCGGCGGCGATGCAGGCCAAGAAGGCCGTCGAGCAGAACGCCATGGTGTTGCAGCAGAAGATCGCCGAGCGCACCAAGCTGCTCAGCCAGCTTGAGCAGGCCAAGATGCAGGAGCAGGTCAGCGCGTCGCTGCGCTCGATGAGCGAGATCGCCGCCCCCGGAACCACTCCCAGTCTCGACGAAGTGCGCGACAAGATCGAACGGCGCTACGCCAATGCGATCGGGGCCGCCGAGTTGGCGCAGGGTTCGGTGCAGGGCCGGATGCTCGAGGTCGAGCAGGCCGGTGTGCAGATGGCCGGCCACTCCCGGCTGGAGCAGATCCGGGCGTCCATGCGGGGCGAGTCGCTGCCCGCGGGCGGTTCTGCCACCGCATCCGGCCAGGCCACCCCGGCAACCCCGCAGTCTGGCGCCAACCCCACCCCCGAGAACCCGCTGGGACGGTAGTCAGGTGGCCGCGACACTGGGAAGCAGCGCACGGCACCCACTGCTGCAGCGTGCTGTGGACCGAGCCAGTGAGGCTGCCGACCTGCTTGCCGACAAGCTGGGTGCGATCGCCGACCCGAGGGCCAGGATGCTGCGCAAGCGCCGGTGGGCGCTGCGGCTGGGCCTGTTCTTCACTGCCACATGCGGATTCTGGACCTTGGTGACGGCCGTGCTGGCGTCGTGGTCGACGCCGGTATGGGTGCTGCTGATCACCGGACTGGTGGCCGCGGGCGCGGCCGCCCCGGCGACGCTGTTGCTGCTGCGCTATCGCTGGCTGCGCGCGGCGCCACTGCCCGCCGCGCGCCCCGCCGCGGGGCGGCGCCTGCCGCCGCCCGGATCGGCGGCACGGCCGGCGATGTACGCGCTGGGCGCCTCCGAGCGGGGCATGGTCTCGCTGCTCGGCGTGCTCGAGCGGGGCCGGCTGTTGCCCGCCGATGAGATTGCCGAACTGACGGCCGCGGTCAACCGCGCCGCGTCCACCATGGCGGCCACCGCGGCTGAGGTGGTGTCCATGGAGCGCGCCGTGCAGCACAGCGCCCAGTCACGTCAGTACCTGGTGCCGACGATCAACGCGTTCACCGCGCAACTCAGTGCCGGTGTTCGCCAGTACAACGAGATGGTCACCGCCGCAGCGCAACTGGTGGCCTCAGCCAATGACGGCTCGATGACATCGGCCGGCGATCCGACGAATTCCCCGATGTCGCAGCGGCGCTACCGCGAGGAGCTGGTCGGCGCCACCGACCGGATGCTGGGCTGGGCGCAGGCATTCGACGAACTGGCCGAGTTGCCCCGGGTCGTCTAGATGTCGTCGCTGCGCTGATCGACCGATTCCGGCCGCGGACCGTAGCGTTCCTCGTAGGACCGGTGAATGTGGGCGTCGCGCTCGCGTTTACGTGCGTTGGCGAGCTCCGGGTTCAGGCCGTGCATCCGGAGCATGTGGGTGCGCCACACCTTGTTGAGCGCGTGGGCGAACAGGATCACCATGAACCAGATCGGAAACGTCATGCTGAACCGCGTCATGAAGTCCGTCGGGAACAGCCAGAACGGGATCAGGATCAGCGTCGTCGGCACGGCGGCACGCAGGATCATCCGGACGGTGGCACCCGGGCCGGCCAGGTCGTTGCGGACCCAGTCCAGCAGTTCTGGGGGCAGCGGGCGTCCGTAGCAGTACCGGAGGTATTGGATCGGGCTTGGGCGCTGAGGCTTGGGACTTTGACGCACAGAGCTGACCCTAGAACGTCGGGCGCAGCGCCGGGAACACGGTGGCCGCCACCGCCCGCAGCGTCGCCTTGAACATGTCCAGGAAGTCGAAGTAGTCGCGCCACAACGTGATACGGCCGTTGTGCACCTCGAAGACTCCGCACACCCAGAACTGCAGCCGCAACGGCCCCAGCGTCAGCGCGTCGGTGCGCTCGGTCAGGACCGACGAGCCCTCGGCGGCGATGCGGTGGATCTTCACATCGAAGCCTGCCCGGCCGGCCATCCGCCCAAACACCCCGATGGTGGCACTGCGGCCGTAGATGGTAGGCAGGCCGACGTTCTGATACACCACGTCCTCGGCGAGTGCCGCCGCCGCGGTGTCGAGGTCCTCGTCGCGCAGGGCGTCGAGGAAGGTCTCTACGGTGCGGATGTTGGCGGCGGCCTCGACAGCACTCGGCTGGCCAGTCAGTTCGGTCATGCCTGCCACCCTAAGCCTGTGGGGCTGTGGCACGGTAGGCCGATGCGAGTCGTAGTGGTTGCCGGCCCAGACCCCGGTCACGCGTTCCCGGCGATCGCCTTGTGCAAGCGCTTCGCGGCGGCCGGAGACACCCCGACGCTGCTGACCGGGGTGCAGTGGCTCGACACCGCGCGTGCCGCCGGCGTGGACGCCGCGGAGCTGCTGGGACTCGATCCCACCGCCGCCGACGACGACGCCGACGACGGGGCCAAGCTGCACCACCGCGCGGCGCGGATGGCGGTGGAGAACCGTGATCAGTTGCGGGCTCTGGCGCCGGATCTGGTGGTCTCCGACGTCATCACGGCCTGTGGGGGAATGGCCGCCGAGCTGCTCGGCATCGAGTGGGTCGAACTCAGTCCGCACCCGCTGTACCTGCCGTCGACGGGACTGCCGCCGATCGGCAGTGGGCTGGCGCCGGGTACCGGGGTACGCGGCCGGCTGCGGGACGCGGTGATGCGCTCGCTGAGCGCACGGTCGGTACGCGGCGGCCTGCGCCAGCGCGCCGAAGCGCGGGTAGGGATCGGTCTGCCGGCCGACGATCCCGGGCCGCTGCGGCGCCTGATCGCCACGCTGCCCGCACTCGAGGTGCCGCGGCCGGACTGGCCCGCCGAGGCCGTCGTCGTCGGGCCGCTGCACTTTGAGCCGACCGAGCAGGTGCTGGCCGTACCGCCGGGCTCGGGCCCGCTGGTGGTGGTGGCACCGTCGACCGCCGCCACCGGAGCCGCCGGTCTGGCCGAGCTTGCCCTGGAGCATCTGGTGCCCGGGGCCGGACTGCCCGACGGTGCCCGGCTGGCGGTGTCGCGGCTGGGCGGTGCGCCCCTGGAGCTGCCGGCGTGGGCCGTCGCCGGGTTGGGGCGCCAGGACGAACTGTTGACGCACGCCGACGTGGTGGTCTGCGGCGGCGGACACGGCATGGTGGCCAAGACACTGCTGGGCGGGGTGCCATTGGTGGTGGTGCCCGGCGGTGGCGATCAGTGGGAGATCGCCAATCGCGTGGTGCGCCAAGGCAGTGGGCGACTGATCCGGCCGTTGAGCGGGCCGGCATTGGCCGACGCGGTGGGCGCCGTATTGGCGTCGCCGAGCTATCGCGATGCGGCGCGGCGGGCCGCCGGCACCGCCTCCGGCGTCGCCGATCCGGTACGGGTGTGCCACGAGGCGCTGTCCGGCACTGGGTAGGTTGGGTGGGTGCGCCTGACCGAATTCCACGAACGGGTCGCGATGCGTTTCGGTGCCGCTTATGGCGCCTCGGTGCTGGCAGACCACGTGCTGGCCGCGGTGGGTGGGCGGACCGCGGCGCAGGCCATCGAGGACGGTGTGGAGCCGCGTGACGTGTGGTGGGCGCTGTGCTCGGACTTCGACGTGCCGCGCGATCAGTGGTGAGGCTGATCGCTGCGCGCCACGATGCTGCGCACCAGGGCGACGGAAAGGTCTGAGCAGATCGCGGCCAGTTCGGTGGTGCTCTCGACCGGATTGGCGAGCCAAGTTTCGATGATCTGGTTGACCCCGCCGACGATGAACAGCGCGCCGCGGCGTAGTTCTTCGGGCGCGAGGTCCTGACCGTCGAGAACGCCCGGGGCATGTTCGACGACCGCGTCGGTGATCAGGTCGAGAATGCCTGCGCGGTGCTCGTTGAGTCCGGGAATCGCCGAGAGGTCGCTGGTGGCGATGCGGTGGATGCAGGGGTCGGCGGCGATCAGGTCGAGAAACGCGGTCAGCGCGGATCGGAGCTTGTCCGACAGCGTGCCGGGATCGCCGATGCCGGCGGTGACCATCGCTTCGAGCAGCTGGTCGCGGACGTCGTCGGAGACCGCGAAGAACAGCGCGTCGCGGTTGGGAAACTGCTCGTAGAAATAGCGCGGGGTGAGGCCGGCAGCCGTACAGACGCCGCGGACGGTGACCTCGCCGATGCCCGATTCGCCCCAGATCTGGCGGCCGGCGGCCAGCAACTTGCTACGGCGCTCGGCGCGGCGGTCCACCGCGCTGATTCCGCCGTAATCACGCACCACCTCAGGGCGTTTCATTGACATCACCCTACTAGCGACCGTAGATTCGGAATACGTACGTTATCCAAATTGTCGCTGGAGGTGGCCCGATGGACGCGCCCGCACTGACCGTCCCCGCTCGTCACCCGGCTGGACCGGGCGCCGTTCCGGTCAGCATTCGAGCGCTGGCGACGGTGTTGGCGATCGCCAAACCCACGCCCGAGCGGTGGCGCCAGATCGGCGAAGACCTGACGGTCGGCGACGAGCCGATGCAGCGACTGGTCGAGTGGATGTCGAATACCGGAGCCGCCGAGACGCGGCCGATCTTCGAACAGATCTTGGCCCACGGCCTGGCCAGCGTGCCGGAAGCGCCTGCGCCGCTGCGGGAGTTCTTCGGCGAGTTCGAGCCGATCCCGGACTGGGTTGACCTGGCTCGGGTGCGGCGCGGCCAGCGAGCGCTGCGCCGTGGCGGTGCCGATGGCACCTACATCGCTCGGGACGTGTCGTTCCTCGGCGGCTATCAGTTCTCCTCGTTCAACAAGACGCTGTTGCGCACCGGTGTGCTGGAAAAGGGCTCGAACAAGCGCTTCGCCGAGACCCTGCAGTGGGCGCTGGACGTCAGCGCCGAAGGGGGACTGGAGCCACTCGGCGTCGGCTATCAGGCCACCATCCGGGTCCGGCTGATCCATGAGTACGTTCGCCGGCATGTGGCCGCGCTGCCGGACTGGCGCGGCGACGAATGGGGTCTGCCGGTCAATCAGACCGACATGGCCGCCACCCTGGTGGGAGCACTGATCGCCCCACCGGCCGGCGGGCTGGCGCTGGGCATCGTGATGTCTCCGGCCGAACTGGAGGACATCGCGCACCTGACCCGCTATGTCGGCTGGCTGATGGGGGTCCGCGACGACTGGCTGCCGGGCAGCTTCCGGGACGGCATTCGCATCCTCTATCAGACCCTCGGCGCGCTTTCGGCGCCCGACGAGACCACCAAGCAGTTGGCCGCTCCGATGGCCGATGATCCGCTGGAATGGCAGTTCACTGCCATGTCCGGTGTGCGGCGCCGTATCGCACGCGCCCAGCATCTCTCGCTGACCAGCAGCTTTCTCGGGCCGCGCACGATGCGAAAGCTGGGCCTGCCGGTCTTCGTACTGCCCTGGTACCCGCTGCTGCGGATGCCGGTGAACCTGGTCCGCAGTGCGGCGGCCCTTGCCCTGCCCGGTGGCCTGGAGCGCGCGGCGCGGCGCGGGCGGCGCGAGCAAGAGGCGTTCATGCGCACCATGATGGGTGCCGGCGACGCCACGATCGGGGCGTCCGCGCACGTCATGGCGGTGGCTTAGCGGGTCGTCGCCGTGGATCCAGCAGCGTGTCAAAGTCCGACACGCCGACACGCCGCGTGTCGGACTTGATTCGAACATTCGTTCGCCTACTGTGGAGGCAGTTCGTTCGGCCTGACGGGTCTGTCAGACCCCGTCGCTAGCGTCACGGCCAACCGACCGAGAACCGGTCACCGAACTACCGAACCACAGGAGAGGCATCATGGCGCAAGCGCCCGATCGCGAAAAAGCACTCGAACTGGCAATGGCCCAGATCGACAAGAACTTCGGCAAGGGCTCGGTGATGCGCCTCGGGGACGAGGTGCGTCAGCCGATCTCGGTCATCCCGACCGGCTCGATCGCCCTGGATGTGGCGCTGGGCATCGGCGGCCTGCCCCGGGGTCGGGTCGTCGAGATCTACGGCCCCGAGTCCTCCGGTAAGACCACCGTGGCGCTGCACGCGGTGGCCAACGCTCAGGCCGCCGGGGGGATCGCGGCGTTCATCGACGCCGAGCACGCACTGGACCCCGAATACGCCAAGAAGCTTGGCGTGGACACCGATTCGCTGCTGGTGTCCCAGCCCGACACCGGGGAGCAGGCGTTGGAGATCGCCGACACGCTGATCCGCTCCGGCGCGCTGGACATCCTGGTCATCGACTCGGTGGCAGCCCTGGTGCCGCGCGCGGAGATCGAGGGCGAGATGGGAGACAGTCACGTCGGCCTGCAAGCCCGGCTGATGAGCCAGGCGCTGCGGAAGATGACCGGCGCGCTGAACAATTCGGGTACCACCGCCATCTTCATCAACCAGCTGCGGGAGAAGATCGGGGTGATGTTCGGCAGCCCCGAAACCACCACGGGTGGAAAGGCTTTGAAGTTCTACGCCTCGGTACGCCTGGACGTTCGGCGGATCGAGACCCTCAAGGACGGCACCGACGCGGTCGGCAACCGCACCCGGGTCAAGGTGGTCAAGAACAAAGTGTCGCCGCCGTTCAAGCAGGCCGAGTTCGACATCCTCTACGGCCGGGGCATCAGCCGTGAGGGTTCGCTGATCGACATGGGCGTGGACCAGGGCTTCATCCGCAAGTCCGGTTCCTGGTTCACCTACGACGGCGAACAGCTGGGGCAGGGCAAGGAGAACGCCCGCAACTACCTGCTGACCAACGTCGACGTGGCCAACGAGATCGAGAAGAAGATCAAGGAGAAGCTCGGTATCGGCGCCGTGCTGACCGATGAGCTGGCCGATGATGTTCTGCCCGCCCCCGTCGACTTCTGAGTCGGTCGAGGCAGCAGAGCCCAAACGCGAGGAGCAGGCGAAGACAGTGTGCCTTCGCCTGCTCACCGCCCGGGCCCGCACCCGCGCCGAGCTCGCCGGCCAGTTGGCCAAACGCGGCTACCCCGACGACGTCAGTGACCGGGTGCTGGACCGACTGGCCACCGCCGGATTGATCGACGACACCGACTTCGCTGAACAGTGGGTGCGATCCCGACGCGAACACGCGGGCAAGGGACGCAAGGCGCTGGCCGCCGAGTTGCGCACCAAAGGTGTCGACGAGGACGTGATCGCCGGAGCGCTGGAGGGTATCGACGCCGCCGCCGAGCGCGACCGCGCCGAACAGCTGGTACACGCGAAGCTGCGCCGGGAGACGCTCGGCGACGACGACGTGAAGGTCACCCGTCGGCTGGTGGCGATGCTCGCCCGGCGCGGCTACAACCCGTCGATGGCCTATGACGTGGTCAGCACCGAATTGGCCGCCGAACGAGAACGTCGGCGGGTGTGAGGGATCGTCTGCCCCGACCCTGACGGATCGGAGTCGCCGCTACTGCGGCTTCCGCGCCTCTGCGACAACGCGGTCCGCGAGGTCAGCACATCTGACGGCGAGTGGCAGAACGAAAGGCTTCCCGCCGTCGGCGCAGAGCACCCAGTTGAGCCCGTCGGGGGAGACCCTCATGGCGAGTACCGTTCGGTCGGCGTTGTCGACCACGTGAATCATCGGGTCCTTGTCCGGACCGGCATCCACCCGACGGGCGCCGTAGCCGTGGTTGCGTAGCAGGGCCATCTGGATGTTGTAGACATCCTGCCGGGTGATGTGTGGCCACTGCTCGCAACTGGTTGTATCAGCCGAGCTACCGCCACGGTTCGTCATACTGGTTGCCCCTATCTCGGTTGGCGAACCGGCCACCGGGACAGGGGCAACCAGCTCAGACCAGGCTCAGACCTCTTCGGAATCCTCGACCTCGTCCGTGCTGGTGAAGACTTCCTTGGTCCGTTCGACGGCGTGAGTGGCGATCTCGATGGAATCCTGGACGATGGCGCTGACGCCGCCGGAGATGTCTCCGCGAATGATGTCGCCGGCGTCCTCGACGATGTCCGAGGCCTTCTCGACGGCATGTGCGGCGATGTCGCGTGCAGCGTTGAATGCGTCCTTGGGGGTGATGGCCATCCGAGTCTCCTGTCGTTAGCTGTCGAGTCCGACTCTAGACGGCGGACACCGTGCGCGCAGTCCCTAAACGACCCGGGTGCCCGGGGTGCCCTCCGGCTCAATTGTGGCGGCCCCCAAGGGGGAGTGGCGGGCCCGACGCAGACGCCGCTCCAGTCTGATTGCCCCGGCCGAGAGCACCAGATTTCCGGTGATCATCAGCGCCGCGATCACGAGCAGTGCGGGAAGGTAGTTGCTGTACTGGGACCCGACGACGGTGCCTTGGCGCACCATCTCCACGAACGTGATCTGGTAGCCGATTGCGGTGTCCTTGAGCACCACCACCAGTTGTGACACCAGCACCGGCAGCATCGCAGTGACCGCCTGCGGAAGCAGGACCAGCCGCATTGAGGAGCCCCAGCCCAGCCCCAACGCGGCAGCCGCCTCGGATTGCCCGCCGGGCAGGGCTTTTACGCCCGCCCGCACGATCTCGGCGATCACGGCCCCGTTGTAGAGGGTCAGCCCGGTGACCACTCCGGCCAGCGCGATCTGTTGCGGCGGGAAGACGTTGAGTAGCCCGTAGATGAAATAGGCGAAGATCATCATGATCAGCACCGGAATCGCCCGGAAGAACTCCACGGTCACCGCGCAACTCCAGCGCACCGGCTTGATCTGCGACAGCCGGCCGACCCCGAGCGATACCCCCAGAATCAGCGCGAGTCCGATGGACCAAGCTGCCGCGGTCAACGTGCCCATCACACCGGGCAGCACGTAGGTGCGCCACAGATCCGCGGTCAGAAACGGTGTCCACTTTTCCGCGGTGAGCTGGCCCTTGGCCGACAGTCGCGAATAGATCACCCATCCCAGCAGTCCGGCAACCAACACCGTCGCCACTGACATTGCGTGGTAGCGGGCGCGGGCCCGGGGCCCAGGGGTGTCGAACAGCACGGTCGCACGCGGCGCGGACCTCATCGCGACACCGCCCAGCGCCGGTCCAGATATCCGAAGAACAAACCCAGCGGCAGAGTAAGCACAACGAAGCCTGCGGCGAACACCGCGCCCACCCCGAGCAGCGCCGCGGTGTTCTCGGTCATCGACTTCATCAGCAGCGCCGCTTCGGCGACTCCGATCGCTGAGGCCAAGGTGGTGTTTTTCGTCAGTGCGATCAGCACCGAGCCCAGCGGAATGATCACGGCCCGAAAAGCCTGGGGAAGCAAGATGATCCGAAGATTCTGGGTGAAGCTCAGTCCCAGCGAGCGAGCGGCCTCGGCCTGGCCGATGCCCACGGTGTTGACTCCTGAGCGCACCGCCTCGCAGACGAACGACGCTGTGTACACACTCAAGCCCAATACGGCAAGACGAAAGTTGCTGTCGTCGACCGACGTTGGCGACTGTGGATCGGTCAGCGAGACTCCCAGCGTCTGGGCCAGGCCGAACGAGCACAGCAACAGCAGCAGCGTCAGCGGGGTGTTGCGCACCAGATGGACATAGCCACCGCCGAGCCAACGCAGCACCGGCACCGGGGCCAGCCGCATCGCGGCCAGCCCGGTGCCCCAGATCAGCGCGAGTATGCCGGACAACACTGCCAACTCGACGGTGACGGTGAAGGATTGGAGGATCTGGCCCCGGTACTCGGCGAACATCATCGTTCGATCGGCGGCGGTTCGGGCACCGCGAACCCCGCGGGACCGAAGTTGTCCACGAACGCGGCTCGCCACGATCCGTCGCGTTCCATCTCCTCGAGGGCGTCGTTGATCCGCTGGCGCAAGCCGTCGTTGCCCTTTCGCACACCTATTCCGTAGAGCTCTTGCGAGAATCGTTCGCCGACCAGTTTGAAGGCGCCGGGGTTCTGGGCGGAGTAGCCGGCCAGAATGACGTCGTCGGTGGTCACCGCGTCGATCGCACCGTTGCGCAGCGCCTCCACACACGCCGAATAGGTGTCGTAGCGCTGCAGTTGCACGCCCGGATAGCGGTCCTTGATCCGTTGGGCTGGAGTGGAGCCCGAGACCGAACACAGCTTCTTGTGTCGCTGCAGCGAAGCGGTGCCGGTGATGTCGGTGTTGTCGGCGCGGACCAACAGCGACTGCCCGGTCAGCAGGTAGGGTCCGGCGAAATCCACCTTCTGGCGCCGGGAGTCGGTGATCGAATAGGTGGCCACCAGGTAATCGACCTGGCCGTTGCGCAGCAGCATCTCGCGCTGACCGGACGGGGCCTCGATCCAGGCGATGCGGTCGGGCCCGTAGCCCAGCCGGGCCGCCACATAGCGGGCCACGTCGACATCGAATCCGCCGAGCGTGCCGTCGGGCTTCTTGACGCTCAAGCCGGGTTGGTCGAACTTGACACCGATCGTGATCTTGCCGCTGTCGTGAGCGCTACACGCCGTGCAGAGCGCAGTCATTGCGAACGCCGCCGCCAGGACCGCCCAGGACCGCGCCAGCACCTGCAGGGTTCGCGCCGTTCGCATCAGTGGTCGAGGACCTTCGCGAGAAAGTCCTGGGCCCGTGCAGATTTCGGCGCCCCGAAGAAATCTGCGGGAGCGGATTCCTCGACGATGGCGCCGTCGGCCATGAACACCACCCGGTCGGCGGCGCGGCGGGCGAAGCCCATCTCGTGGGTGACCACCACCATGGTCATCCCGTCGTCGGCCAGCGTGGTCATCACATCGAGTACCTCGCTGATCATCTCCGGGTCCAAGGCACTGGTCGGCTCGTCGAACAGCATCACCTTCGGGTTCATCGCCAGGGACCGAGCGATCGCCACCCGCTGCTGCTGACCGCCGGACAATTGTGCGGGATGTTTGTGGGCCTGATCGGCCACGCCGACCCGCTCCAGCAGTGCCATCGCCTGGCGCTGCGCCTGCGTTCGGGGCATCTTGTGCACCTTCATCGGTGCCAGTGTGACGTTGTCCAGGATGGTCTTGTGTGGAAACAGGTTGAACGACTGGAACACCATGCCGACCTGGGCCCGCAGCCGGGCCAGCGCCGCGCCTTCGGCCGGCAGCGGCTGGCCGTCGACGGCTATCGCACCGGAGTCGATGACTTCAAGCCGGTTGATGGTGCGGCACAGGGTGGACTTACCCGAGCCCGACGGGCCCAGGATCGCCACCACCTCGCCGCGAGCGACCTCGAGGTTTACGTCTTTGAGCACATGCAGGCCACCGAAGTACTTGTTGACGTGGTGGATGGCGATCATCGGCACCAGATCCGGCCCGCCGCTGGTCATGGGATCTGACCCTACCCAGGAAGGCTTCGCGCGGGCGCCGCTATCGGCCTGGTCACTCCGATGGACTCAGCCGCCGTACCATAGACCGGGTGAGTTTGCCGGTGATTTCCGAACAGATGCGCACCTACGAGGTGCGTACCTACGGCTGTCAGATGAATGTTCACGACTCCGAACGCATTGCCGGCATGCTCGAGCAGGCCGGTTACCGGCGGGCACCCGACGACGCCGACGCCGACCTGGTGGTGTTCAACACCTGCGCGGTTCGGGAGAACGCCGACAACAAGCTCTACGGCAACCTGAGCCACCTGGCCCCCAACAAGCGCAGCAACCCCGACATGCAGATCGCCGTCGGCGGCTGCCTGGCGCAAAAGGACAAAGACAGCGTGCTGAGCCGCGCGCCCTGGGTAGATGTCGTCTTCGGCACTCACAACCTGGGATCGTTGCCGGCGCTGTTGGAGCGTGCCCGGCACAACCGCAGCGCCCAGGTGGAGATCGTCGAATCGCTGCGCGAGTTCCCGTCGTCGCTGCCCGCCGCGCGGGACTCGGCCTATTCGGCCTGGGTGTCCATCTCCGTCGGCTGTAACAACAGCTGCACCTTCTGCATCGTGCCGTCGTTGCGTGGCCGCGAAGTGGACCGCAGCCCTGAGGACATCCTCGCCGAGGTGCGGGCGCTGGCCGCCGAAGGCGTTCTCGAGGTGACCCTGCTGGGCCAGAACGTCAACGCCTACGGTGTCTCCTTCGCCGACCCGGAACTGCCGCGCGACCGCGGTGCATTCGCGTCGCTGCTGCGGGCCTGCGGGGACGTCGACGGTCTGGAGCGGGTCCGCTTCACCTCACCGCATCCGGCCGAATTCACCGACGACGTCATCGAGGCGATGGCGCAGACCCCCAACGTGTGTCCCACGCTGCACATGCCGCTGCAGTCCGGTTCGGACAGGGTTCTGCGGGCGATGCGTCGCTCCTACCGCTCCGAGCGCTATCTGGGCATCCTTGACCGGGTTCGGGCCGCCATTCCAGACGCAGCCATCACCACCGACCTGATCGTCGGGTTCCCCGGGGAGACCGAGCAGGACTTCGACGAGACCCTTGAGGTAGTGGCGGCCGCGAGATTCTCCGCCGCATTCACCTTCCAGTACTCCAAGCGGCCCGGGACACCGGCCGCCGAACTTCCCGATCAACTGCCCAAAGAGGTTGTCCAGCAACGCTACGACCGGCTGATCGAGCTGCAGGAACAAATCTCCTGGGACGAGAACAAGGCCCAGATCGGGCGCACCGTCGAACTGCTGGTGGCAGTCGGGGAGGGCCGCAAGGACGCCCAGACGGCGCGGATGAGCGGCCGAGCGCGCGATGGCCGGCTGGTGCACTTCGCTCCCGGGACCGCGCAGGTGCGCCCCGGTGACGTGGTGACCACGACGGTCACCGGTGCAGCGCCGCACCACCTGCTGGCCGACGGCGCGCTGCTGAGCCACCGGCGTACCAGGGCCGGTGACAGCCATGCCGAACCAGCGCCCGGTGTCGGACTGGGCATGCCGAAGATGCCGGGGGTGA
Source organism: Mycolicibacter virginiensis (assembly GCF_022374935.2). Classification (NCBI taxonomy): domain Bacteria; kingdom Bacillati; phylum Actinomycetota; class Actinomycetes; order Mycobacteriales; family Mycobacteriaceae; genus Mycobacterium; species Mycobacterium virginiense. The sequence goes on along the minus strand of NZ_CP092430.2, from coordinate 2,941,582 downwards.
CGCGATGAGCGCCAGCGGGGACAACCAGCACAACTTCGAGGCCTACCGCGCCGACATCGAGGCCGCCGAGCGGCGCGTTGCCGGGGAAATCGACCCCGGCGGCCGGGGGCTGGTCGTCGCGATCTGCGTCTTTGTGCTGCTCGGGTCGTTCCTGTTGCCGCACACCGGTTCCGTCCGCGGCTGGGATGTCCTGTTCCCCGGCGAGGGCACCAACGAGGCCCTGGTGACGCTGCCGTCACAGCTGTTCATGTGGCTGGCGTTGGTATTCGGGGTGGGGTTCTCGCTGCTGGCCTTGGTGACTCGGCGGTGGACGGTGGCCTGGGCGGCACTGGCAGGCTCGGCGGTGGCCGCCGCCGTTGGACTCTTAGCAGTGTGGTCTCGGCAGACTGCGGTGCTGGGCGACCCGGGCCCGGGCATCGGGCTGATCCTGGGGTGGATCACGCTGATCGTGCTGACCTTTCACTGGGCCCGCGTGGTGTGGTCACGCACCGCCGTACAGCTAGCCGCTGAGGCTGAGCGCCGGCAGAGCACTGCGCAGCTGCAGTCACGAAACCTGTTGGACGATCTCAGCCGTCCCGAGGACCCGCCAGCGGGCGAGTAGGCCCGGTCGCGGCGCGGCCTTTCCGGCTTCCGCGATAGGCGTGGGCTCGCAGCTCGGCGAGCCATCCGGGACGCAGTTGGACCCCCGGTGCGGTGTGCACGATCGGGTCGAACGAAACGTCGTGGCCCGCCTCGTCGGTCGCTTCATGGTCATGCAGAACCAGGTGGGCCAGCGGGCGAAATTCGCCTGCGCCGCTGGCCTGGGCGAGTTCGAAACGGATCTGGCCGCCGTGGAGCTGCTTGCGGATGCTGTTGAGCGCCAATCCGTAGCCACCGATTGGCGTCGTCAGCCGAGCCCGCAGCCACCACAGCCGCTCTCGGTAGTGCAGCGGCATCAGCGTGGTCATCTGCAGGCCCGACCACGACACCACGGGCCGGACGCCCAGTGCCCGACCGATCACCCCGGAACCCGCCGAGACCAGCAAGATGTCCCAGCAGCTGTGGTCGGCCTGCGACGTCGGTATCTGTAGCGCCAGCCCAACGGCGTCGGGCAGCCGGCCAGGGGTGCCGGTGGCCTTGGAGATACGGGCAACCACGGTGGCTGACGGCACCGGCAGACCCTCGTCTGCCGGTGCGTCTCGTTCGAGAAAGCCCGTCGTCAGCACACCGTCGGGGTGGAAGAACCGGCGATGGCGCAGCGCGGCACCCCAGCGAAACACCCACCCGGTCGGGTCGATCATCGTCGCGGTACGTCTCCTCGCCAGGCACCGGTTTCGGCGGGCTGGTTCTCGATGAAGTCCTTGAACCGCTTGAGATCCGCATGGACCCGGTGGTCGAGGATGTTGAGCTTGTCGGCGACGTTTTCCAGAACACCGTCGGGGTCGATGTCCATCTGGGTGGTCACTCGGGTGGTGCCATCGTCGATCTTGTGGAAGGTGACCACACCGCCGTGGTGCGGGCCGCTGTCGGAACGCCACGCCACCCGTTCTTCCGGGTGTTGCTCGGTGATGGTCGCGTCGAACTCACGCGACGCCGGGCCCACCTTGATCTTCCAGTGCAGGTGGGTGGCGTCGCGTTGCTGCACCTGTTCGACGCCCTCCATGAACTTCGGGAAAGACTCGAACTGGGTCCATTGGTTGTAGACCGTCCGGATCGGGCGCTTGACGTCGAGTGCCGCGGTGATATTGCTCATGGGTCACCTCCAGTGAGTTGGTTGTTGCCTCACTGGGGGTGGTAGCCCGGCAGTGCCGATGCTCAAACATCGGCCGGACGTCAGCGCCGGTTGAGCGCCTGTTCGGCGGCCTGGGCCCATTGCCGCCACTGCTCGGCGTTGGCGGTGGCCTCGGCGGCCTCCTTGTCCCGACCCGCGGCCTGGGCCTTCAGTGCCTGACGTTCGAACTGTTCGGCGCGAGTGCGGAACTGGGCGGCCCGGGCTTCGGCTTCGGGATCCACCACGGCCGCCTCGGCGGCGGCACCGGCGTCGCGCACCTTCTTCTCCACCGCCCGCAGTCGCCGTTCCAACTCCGCGGAACGCTCTCGGGGCGCCTTGCCCAGGGCATCCCATTTGTTGACGATTGAGCGCAGCGCGGCGCGCGCGGCGTTCTGGTTGGTCGGGTCGATCCGCTCCGCCTCGACCAGCAAGGCCTCCTTGGCGGTGGCATTGGCCTCCAGCTCGGCGTCGCGTTCGGCGTTCGCGGCATTCCGGGCGGAGAAGAACGTGTCCTGGGCGGCCTTGAACCGCTGCCACAACGCCTCATCGACTTCCTTGGAGGCCCGCCCAGTTGTCTTCCAGGTGGCCAACAGCTGACGGAACGTGGCACTGGTGGATGCCCAGTCGGTGGACCCAGACAGCTCCTCGGCCCGCTTGCACAGCCGTTCCTTCTCCTCGCGCGCCCCGGCTCGCCCGCGGTCGAGGTCGGCGAAGTGCGAGCCGCGCCGTCGGTTGAAGCCGTCGCGGGCCGCGGCGTAGCGCTTCCACAACGCGTCGTCGACCTTGCGGTCCAGGCCGGTGATGGTGCGCCATTCGTCGAGAATGGCGCGCAGCCGGTCTCCGGTGGCCTTCCACTGCGTCGAAGTCGCGGCCAACTCCTCGGCTTCGGCGGCCAGCGCCTCCTTGCGTGCGGTGGCGGCCGCCCGATGCTCATCGCGCTGCGCACGGCCGGCTGCGGCGACGCTATCGGCATGCTCGGTGACCGCCGCGATCCGCGCCGCCAGCGCCTCGATGTCCCCGAGGACGCTGGCCGTCGGTAACTGCTCGGCCAGCGCTGCCGCGGATGCCTTGATCTTGCGGGCGTCGCCGCTGCCGGACGACAACCGCTCCTCGAGCAGGGTCACCTCGGTGCTCAGGTCGTCGTAGCGGCGGCCGAAATGGGCGAACGCGGCCTCGCGGTCACCGGCCTGCCAGGAGCCGATCTGTCGCTCACCGGTAGGCGTGACCAGCCACACCGTGCCGTCGTCGTCGACCCGCCCGAAGCGGTGCGGGTCACCGGATGGCGGCCCGATAATGGCCGGGGCAGGCCGGGCACCCGGCTTGGGCCCCACGTGGGCACCAGGCCTGGGACCGGGACGGGGCCCCGGCCGTGGGGTGGGGGCGGACGAACCGCTGTCAGTGGTCATCGCTGTCGTCACCTAACCCTTCGCGGGATAACCCGCGCATCTGCCGCGCGCCGCGGCGCCTTCGATCTGCCTAGAAGCATTCAAGAGTATTCAAGCAGTTACCCGCCACGCTGTGCCGCCAACTCGGCGGTTCAGCGAGGTTCGACGGAGGAGAGGCGAAGCTGGGGCCGCCGTTGGGCCGGGCGGTTCAGCGAGGTTCGACGGAGGAGAGGCGAAGCTGGGGCCGGCTGGTGACCCGGGCGGTTCAGCGAGGTTCGACGGAGGAGAGGCGAAGCTGGGGCCGCCGTTGGGCCGGGCGGTTCAGCGAGGTTCGACGGAGGAGAGGCGAAGCTGGGGCCGCCGTTGGGCCGGGCGGTTCAGCGAGGTTCGACGGAGGAGAGGCGAAGCTGGGGCCGGCTGGTGACCCGGGCGGTAGCCTGTCCGATCGCCACTGGAGTTCCCCGCGGCATCCGCAGACCTGTAGGAGGCCGGCATTGGCGAAAGAGACCATCGCCGTGCTGTTTGCGCTCGGTGCGGCGCTGTTCGGCGCGATCAGCGACGTGATTCAGCAGCGCAGTGCCCACCGGTTCGGTGACCAGGGGATCGGGGCCGCCGCACTGTTCGCCCGGCTGTTGACTGACCGGCAGTGGTGGGTGGGCACGGCGTCGGGCCTGGTGGCTTTGAGCCTGCAGGCCGTGGCGCTGGGCCTCGGGTCGGTGCTGCTGGTGGAGTCGTTGCTGGTCACGTCACTGCTGTTCGCCTTGCCGCTGGGGGCCCGCCAATCCGGTCATCGGCTGCGGCGTTCGGTGTGGTTGTGGTCGGCGTTGCTGGTTGCCGCCGAGACCATCATCATCACCGTCGGCCATCCCACCGCCGGGCAGGCGAGGGCCTCGCTGGAGGCCTGGGTCTGGGTGGTCGCGGTGCTGGCGCCGACGGTGTTGCTGTGTCTGGTCGGGGCGCGAGCCTACGCGGGTCGGCCGGCGGCGGCCGTGTTGCTGGCTGCGGTGTCCGCGATTTCGTGGGGCATTTTCGCGGTGTTGACCAAGGGCATGGTCGATCTGATCGGCCACGGTCCGCGCGCAATGTTCACCGCACCGGAGCTGTACGCCTGGGCAGCGGTCGCGCTCACCGGCGCGGTATATCAGCAGTCGTCATTTAGGGCTGGCGCCCTGACGGCCTCGTTGCCCACGATCACGGTGCTCGAGCCCATCGTGGCCGCGACGCTGGGCATGGTCCTGCTCGGCGAGGTGCTCAACCCCGGTCGCGATGCGGCGTTCACCCTGGTGCTGGCGGTGGCGACGCTGGTCGCCGCGGTCGCGGCGCTGTCGCGGGATCAGGCGGCCACCGCGGGCGAGCCGGCCGTTGCGGTGGCCTGACTGAGCGCCGCCGATGGCCTCGCTCCCGGGCCAGAAGGTGAACAACGGGTATCGTTGCCCGATTGAGGAGGGGGCCATGTCGACAGGGAATTTCCTCGCGGCGTTGCTCGCGCTGTGCGCCGCATTGGCGTCCGCGATCGGCGACGTGATCCGGCAGCGGTCGGCCCAGGAGATCACTGACCAGCAGGTTGGCCACCTGGAGCTGTTCTGGCTGTCGTTGCGCGACCCGCGCTGGTGGGGCGGCGGTGCAGCGGCGGTGGCCAACTACGCCCTGCAGGCGGTGGCGCTCGCGGTCGGCTCGGTGATGCTGGTGACCGGCTTGCAGGTGACCGCGCTGCTGTTCGCGCTGCCGATGTATGCCTGGCTGACTCATCGCCGGGTGACCAACTGGGAGTGGATGTGGGCCATCCTGTTGGCTGCGGCGCTGGCAGTGGTGGTCGTGGTGGGGGATCCGACCGAAGGTAAACAACACGCGCCGGCGGCCACCTGGATCATCGTGTCGGCGGTGCTGGCGGCGGTGCTGGTGGGCTGCGTGCTGGCCGCCCGGATCTACAAGGGCCGACCCGCGGCGGCGGTGCTGCTGGCGGTGGTGGCCGGTACCTCGCTGGCGGTATTCGCCTTGCTGACGAAGGTTCTGGTCGAGGTGCTCAAAGCCGACGGCATCGGCGCGGTGCTGCGGGCACCCGCCCTGGCGCCGTGGCTGGTGGCGACGCTGGCCGGGATGATCTTTCAGCAGTCGGCGTTTCGCGCGGGTGCGCTGACCGCCTCCATGCCGACGATGACCGTGGCCAAACCGCTGGTGGCCAGTGCGCTGGGCGTACTGCTGCTCAACGAGACCATCCAGGCCGGCGGGACAGAGGACGTCGCGGTGATCATCGGGGTGGTGCTGATCGTGATCGCCACGGCGGCACTGGCCCGCGGCGAGGCCGCCACCATCGTCGCCGATGCCGGCGCGGACCTGGCCGAGCCGGTGGCGGCGCCAACCACCAGCTAGCTTGGGTGCCGTGCTGGGACCGATAGCGATCATGCCGTCGGCGCCGGTGCTGGTGCCCGAGCTGGCCGGCACCGCCGCCGAAGCCGCCGAATTGCGGGCCGCCGCGCTGACCGCGGCCCGGGCGCTGCCGGCGCGCTGGGTGGTCCTCGGGGCCGGGCCGGATGCGGTGTACGGGACCGAGAGCACCGGCACCTTCGCCGGATTCGGCGCCGATGTCGCGGTGCGGCTGTCACGGGACGCCCAGCAACCCGTCGATCTGCCGTTGACCGCGTTGGTCGCCGGCTGGGTGCGCGGTCAGGTCGCACCCGATGCCGAGGTGGTGGTGCACTGCTGCGCCGACCCGGACGCGGCGCTGGCCACCGGCAGGCGCGTGCGCGCCGCGATCGACGAAGGCGGCGAGCTCACCGGGGTGTTGCTGGTGGCCGACGGCGCCAACACCTTGAGCCCGACCGCCCCAGGCGGATACCAGCCGGACGACGTCGAGTGCCAGCGCGTCCTCGACGATGCGCTGGCCGGCGGCGATGTCGCCGCACTGACCGGATTGCCGCCGCGGGTCATCGGCCGGGCGGGGTTCGCGGCTCTGGCCGGGCTGGTTGGGACCGCACCGCGCGAGGTCACCGAGCTCTACCGCGACGCACCGTATGGAGTCGGCTACTTCGTGGGGGTCTGGCAGCCGTGAGGCCGATCGCGGTCGTCGGGCCCACCGGGACGGGCAAATCACAACTGGCGCTGGACCTGGCCGCACGGCTGGGCGGCGAGATCGTGAACGCCGACGCCATGCAGCTCTACCGCGGCATGGACATTGGCACCGCCAAACTGCCCCCGGGGGAGCGTGGCGGCATTCCGCATCACCAACTCGACGTGCTCGATGTCGTCCAGACCGCGACGGTGGCCCGCTATCAGCAGGCCGCTGCGGCGGACGTCGAGGCGATCATGGACCGCGGCGCGGTGCCGATCATCGTGGGCGGCTCGATGCTCTACCTGCAGGCCCTGCTCGACGACTGGTCGTTCCCGGCCACCGATCCAGCGGTGCGGGCCCGCTATGAGCAGCGGCTGGCTGAGGTCGGGGTGGCCGCCATGCATGCCGAACTGGCCGGCGCCGACCCTGCCGCCGCCGCGGCGATCCTGCCCAGCGACGGCAGGCGGATCGTGCGGGCCCTGGAAGTGGTGGAACTGACCGGGCAACCGTTCGCCGCGTCTGCGCCCACCATCGGAGCGCCGCGCTGGGACACGGTGATCCTCGGATTAGACTGCGACACAGCCATTCTCGATGAGCGACTGGCCGTCCGCACCGACACGATGTTTGCCCAGGGGCTGGTCGCCGAAGTTCAGGGACTGCTTCAGGCGGGGCTGCGGGACGGGGTCACCGCCGCCAGAGCGCTGGGCTACGCCCAGGTGATCGCCGAGCTCGATGCCGGAGGCGACGGTGCCGGCGCCCAGGAACCGACGTTCATCGGAACCCGCCGCTACGTGCGTCGGCAGCGATCCTGGTTCCGTCGCGATCATCGCACCCAATGGCTCGATGCTGCCGGCGGCGGTCTGCTCGACGCGGCACTGGCCGCGGTGCGGCACGTATCCTGAGCACATGCTTTTCGCCAAGGGCCACGGCACCCAGAACGACTTCGTGTTGCTGCCGGACCTGGACGCGGCACTGGAGTTGACCCCGGCCGCGGTGGCCGCGCTGTGCGACCGCCGCCGCGGCCTGGGCGCCGACGGTCTGTTGCGGGTGACCACCGCCGGTGCGGCGGCGAGCGCCGGGGTGCTCGACCAGCTGCCCGAGGGAGTCGCGCCCGGCGACTGGTTCATGGACTACCGCAACGCCGATGGCTCGGTGGCCGAGATGTGCGGCAACGGAGTCCGGGTATTCGCGCACTATCTGCGCGCCGCGGGCCTGGAATCGGCCGACGAATTCGTCGTCGGCTCACTGGCCGGGCCGCGACCGGTGATCGTGCACCACGCTGACGACGTGCACGCCGAGGTCACCGTCGACATGGGCAAGCCGAACCTGCTCGGGAGCTCCGGACCGGCATTCGAGGCACTGGTCGGGGGGCGGCGCTTCGCGGGCCTGGGCGTCGACGTGGGCAACCCACACCTGGCCTGTGTGGATGCGGGACTGTCCGAGGCCGATCTGGCCGCCCTTGATGTCGGTGCGCCAGTGACGTTCGACACCGCCCAGTTCCCGAACGGGGTGAACGTGGAGATTCTGACCGCTCCGCGTGACGGCGCGGTCGCGATGCGGGTGCATGAGCGCGGTGTCGGTGAGACCCGCTCATGCGGCACCGGCACGGTGGCCGCCGTCGTGGCGGCCCTGGCGCACACCGGCGCTTCGACCGGCACGCTGCGCGTCGACATCCCCGGCGGACAGGTCAGCGTCACCGTCACCGAGGCCGGCAGTTACCTGCGCGGCCCGTCGGAACTGGTGGCCCGTGGCGACATCGCACCTCGGTGGTGGGCGGCGCAGTGAGCTATCCCGATTCGAGGCCGCAGCCCAGCACCGGTGAGCTGAACCTCGACGACCGCGCAGCGCTGCGCCGTGTTGCCGGGCTCTCCACCGAACTCGCCGACATCTCCGAGGTCGAATACCGCCAACTGCGCTTGGAACGGGTGGTGCTGGTCGGGGTATGGACCGAGGGCACTTCGGCCGAGGCCGACGCCAGCATGGTGGAACTTGCGGCGCTGGCCGAAACCGCCGGCTCGGAAGTGCTCGAGGGTCTGATCCAACGTCGTGACCGGCCCGATCCGTCCACCTACATCGGTTCGGGCAAGGCCCAAGAGTTGCGGGAGATGGTGCTGGCGACCGGCGCCGACACCGTCATCTGCGATGGCGAGTTGTCCCCGGCGCAGTTGAACGCGCTGGAAAAGGCGGTCAAGGTCAAGGTGATTGACCGCACCGCGCTGATCCTCGACATCTTCGCCCAGCACGCCACCAGCGCCGAAGGCAAGGCGCAGGTGGCGCTCGCGCAGATGCAGTACATGCTGCCGCGGCTGCGCGGCTGGGGTGAGTCGATGTCACGGCAGGCCGGTGGGCGGGCCGGCGGCGCCGGCGGTGGGGTGGGAACCCGCGGTCCCGGTGAGACCAAGATTGAGACCGACCGGCGCCGGATCCGGGAACGGATGTCCAAGCTGCGCCGCGAGATCAAGGCGATGAAGCAGGTGCGTGACACCCAGCGCAGCCGCCGTCGGCACAGTGACGTCCCTTCGGTGGCGATCGTCGGCTACACCAACGCCGGCAAATCCAGCTTGCTCAACGCGCTGACCGGCGCGGGAGTCCTGGTTCAGGATGCGCTGTTCGCCACATTGGAACCCACCACGCGCCGTGGGCAATTCGATGATGACCGCCCTTTTGTGTTGACCGACACAGTCGGTTTCGTGCGGCATCTGCCCACCCAATTGGTGGAGGCGTTCCGTTCCACGCTGGAGGAAGTCGCCGACGCCGATCTGCTGGTGCATGTGGTCGACGGATCCGATCCGGCGCCACTGGCGCAGATCAGCGCGGTGCGTGAGGTGATCTCGGAGGTCATCACCGAACACGATTCTGGCCCGGGTGGTCAGCGTGCTCCGGAACTGTTGGTGGTCAACAAGATTGACGCCGCTGGCGATCTCGCGTTGGCCCAGTTGCGACGCGCCTTGCCCGAAGCGGTGTTCGTCTCGGCGCACACCGGTGAGGGCATCGACGCGCTGCGCCAACGGATGGCGCAGTTGGTGGCGCCGGTCGACACCGCGGTCGATGTCGTCATCCCTTACGGTCGTGGCGATTTGGTGGCGCGAGTGCATGAGCACGGTCGGGTGCAGCAGGCCGAGCACGGCGAGGGCGGAACCCGCATCCGCGCGCGGGTTCCCGCGGCATTGGCAGCCAGTCTGCGGGAGTTCGCCGCATTTTAGGCATTGCCGCACCGGTGCGATAGGCTGGTGCTCACGCGTCGTGGAACGCTTACTCACCGTCGTCCGGCCCCTGATGCCGATTCAGCTGGCGTGTGAAGCTCTTCTCGCGGCGATCGCTATTGCCAACAGGCAATCTCGCCAACTCTGTGTTGCAGACAGATCGGTCCGCCTTGACGGCCGCTGTGGCACAGCCGATGCCGGAAAGGCATGTCATGACCACCAATTCATTCGCCGAACTAGGCGTGCCCGCTGCACTTGTCAGTGTGCTCGCCGACCGCGGTATTGCTGCTCCCTTCCCGATTCAGGTCGCGACCCTGCCGGACAGTCTGGCCGGCCGTGATGTGCTCGGCCGGGGCAAGACCGGCAGCGGCAAGACGCTGGCCTTCTCGCTGCCGCTGGTGGTTCGGCTGGCCGGCGAGAAGCGGCGCCCGGCCCGGCCGACCGGCCTGGTGCTGGCACCCACCCGGGAGCTGGCCACCCAGATCGCCGCGACGCTGGAACCGTTGGCGGCCGCCAGTGGGTTGAAGGTGACCACCATCTTCGGCGGCGTGTCGCAGAACCGTCAGGTGGCCGCACTCAACGCAGGCGCCGACATCGTGGTGGCCTGCCCGGGCCGGCTCGAGGACCTGATGAAGCAGCGGCTGATCACGCTGGACGCGGTACGCGTCAGCGTGCTGGACGAAGCCGACCACATGGCCGACCTCGGCTTCCTGCCCGGAGTCACCCGCATTCTGGCCGCGACCGCCGAAACCGGTCAGCGACTGCTGTTTTCGGCAACACTGGATAATGGAGTCGACAAGCTGGTTCGGCGTTTCCTGCGCAATCCGGTGTCGCACTCCGTCGATGAACTCGACGCGCCGCCTCCGGCGATGACCCATCACGTGTTCCACGTCTCCGGGCTGCAGGACAAGAAGGACCTCGTGCAGCTGCTCGCGTCGGGCACTGGGCGGCGAATCCTGTTCTTGCGGACGAAACATCAGGCCCGGAAATTGGCCCGTCAGCTCACCGAGTCAGGTGTGCCGTCGGTCGATCTGCACGGCAACCTTTCCCAGCCCGCCCGCGAGCGCAATCTCGCGGCGTTCGCCGGCGGAGACGTTCGGGTTCTGGTGGCCACCGACATCGCCGCCCGCGGCGTCCACGTCGATGAGGTAGAGCTGGTGGTCCACGTGGACCCGCCCGCCGAGCACAAGGCTTATCTGCACCGTTCCGGGCGTACGGCACGCGCCGGCAGCGCCGGCGACGTCGTCACCGTCGTCCTGCCCGAGCAGCGCAGAGAGACCCAGGTGCTGCTGCGTCGCGCGGGAATCAGCGTCGCGCCACAGCAGGTGGCCGCCGATTCCGCGTTGGTGCTCGAGTTGGTGGGGGAGGTGGCGCCGCTGCGGGCGCCCGCCCCGGTGGCCCCCAAGGCCGCCCCGCCGGCACGCGCCAAGACATCGCCGGGCCAGACTTCGCCGGGCCAGTCCGGCCGCCCGCGGCGCCGTCGTGGCGGCGGCGGCGCTGCGCAGCCGGCTCCGCAGGCCGATGGCAGGCGCCGGCAGCGGGGCGGTGCCGCATCGCGTCGACAGGGTGGGGTCGCGCGCTAACGCCGACACCCACCACCGCGTCGCCCAACCATCCGGTTGGTCTATTCTCGTCGGAAAGATCAGTCGACCGGAGGTCAGGCAATGAGTGCCGCAATCAAGTACCAGCGAACCCTGTTCGAGGCCGAACACGAGCTGTTCCGGGAGTCGTTCCGCGCCTTCCTGGACCGCCACGCCGCGCCTTACCAGGAGGAGTGGGAGAAGGCCAAGATCGTCGACCGCTCGGTGTGGCTGGAGGCCGGCAAACAGGGTTTCTTGGGCATGGCGGTGCCCGAGGAGTACGGCGGCGGCGGCAACCCGGACTTCCGGTACAACACGATCATCACCGAGGAAGTCACCGCGGGCCGCTACAGCGGGTTGGGTTTCAGCCTGCACAACGACGTCTGCGCGCCGTATCTGCTGGAGCTGTGCAACGAGGAGCAGAAGCAGCGCTGGCTGCCGAAGTTCTGCACCGGTGAGCTGATCACCGCGATCGCCATGACCGAGCCGGGTACCGGCAGCGACCTGCAGGGCATCAAGACCCGCGCGGTCCGTCAAGGTGACCACTATGTGCTCAACGGTTCCAAGACGTTCATCACCAACGGCATCCACTCCGACCTGGTGATCGTCGTCGCCCAGACCGACCCGGACAAGGGCGCGCAGGGCTTCTCGCTGCTGGTCGTGGAGCGCGGGATGGAGGGCTTCGAGCGCGGCCGCCACCTGGACAAGATCGGTTTGGACGCCCAGGACACCGCCGAGCTGTCCTTCACCGACGTGCACGTCCCGGTGGAGAACCTGCTCGGCGAGGAGGGCAAGGGCTTCATCTATCTGATGCAGAACCTGCCGCAGGAGCGGATCTCGATCGCGATCATGGCCGCCGGGGCGATGGAGGCGGTACTGGAGCAGACGATCCAGTACACCAAGGAGCGCAAGGCGTTCGGCAAGCCGATCGGCAGTTTCCAGAACAGCCGGTTCCTGCTGGCCGAGCTGGCCACCGAGGCCACCGTGGTGCGGATGATGGTCGACGAGTTCGTGAAGCTGCACCTGGACAAGAAGCTGACCGTCGAGCAAGCCGCGATGGCCAAGTGGTACTCGACCGAGAAGCAGGTGCACCTGATCGATCGCTGCCTGCAGCTGCACGGTGGATACGGCTACATGCGCGAATACCCGGTCGCGCGGGCTTATCTGGATGCCCGCGTTCAGACCATTTACGGCGGCACGACCGAGATCATGAAAGAGATCATCGGCCGCAGCCTCGGCGTCTAGCCGAGGCAATCGGGAACGATCTGGCGCCCTAGCGGGGCGCTGCCAGGGGCGCTACCTGCATGTTTGGTAGCGCCCCTCGTTCCGTTGAGGGCAGGGGCTTCTGCATCATTTCCGCATCGGCTGGGTATCTGTTTCCGCAATATCGATGACTTGGCTTCGAAACTCGGGCCGATTGCGGGAAAGTCTATGCCGGAAACATTTGCGTCGATAACGTCGATAAAGATGCCTGGGAGGGCTGGTGACTAGTCGGAAAGATCGGTTCGGCAAGACGGCGGTGCGCATGGCGCTCGGCCTGGCGGCGACGGTCACCGTGCTCTTGTCGGTGCAGACCGCTGCGGCGACGCCCGACAGCGATGCCCACGACGCCATCACGGCGGCATGGCAGGCGGCTGGCGGCGACGGATCGCCGCTGGGTGCCCCCAAGGGGGACGTGCACCCGGCCGGTGTCGGATTCGCCCAGGACTTCGCCGGCGGCACCATCTTCTTCACCCCGGAGACCGGCGCTAAGGCGCTCTACGGCGCGATCCTGGACAAGTACGAGGCACTGGGCGGTGCGGCTGACAACGGCCTCGGCTTCCCCAGCAGTGACGAGGTTCCTGGGCTGGTCCCCGACAGCCGGGTGGCCATCCTGTCCGGCGCCGACAACCCGGTGATCTTCTGGACGCCTGAGCACGGCGCTCATGTGGTGCGCGGGCCCATCAACGCCGGCTGGGACAAGCTGGGCAGCTCCACCGGAGCGCTCGGGGTCCCGGTCGAGGACGAGAGCTACGACGGCGCTGTCGTCACCCAGAAGTTCAGCGCCGGGACGCTGTCCTTTGACAGTGCGACCAGGACGTTCACCACGGTTCCACCGGAGCTGGCGGCGCAGCTGGCCGACGTGCAGGCCCAGGTCGACGCTACCGCGGCCATCGATCAGGCCTGGCGCAGCGCCGGCGGACCCGCCGGGGCCCTGGGGGCCAAGCAGGGCGACCAATACGCCGTCGGCGACGCCGGCGGCGTGGGACAGGACTTCGCCCACGGCAAGGTCTTTTTCAGCCCGGTGACCGGAGCCAATGCGGTTCTAGGCGACGTGCTGGCCAAGTACGACTCGCTGGGCGGCCCGGCCGGTAGCGACCTGGGTTTCCCGATCACCGGCACGGTTGACGGAGCGATCTCGGGCAGCAAGTTCAATTCGTTCGCCGCCGACGACGAGCCGGTGATCTTCTTCAGCCCCGACAACGGCGCCTTCGTGGTGCGCGGGGCGATGAAGTCGGCCTGGGACAAGCTCGACGGGGCTTCCGGAAAGCTGGGCGCCCCGGTGGGTGATCAGACCGTCGAAGGTGACGTGGTGTCGCAGAAGTTCACCGGCGGATCGATCGCCTGGAATCAGGCGAGCAACACCTACAGCAGCGAACCCGCCGAGTTGGCGCAAGCGTTGTCGGGCCTGCAGATTCCCGGGACGAACCTGCCCGACGGCAGCAAGTCGACAGCGACTGGCGCAGCCAAGGAAACACACTGGAACTGGATGTGGGTGCTGATCCCGGTTGTGGTGCTGGCGGTGCTGGGCGCCCTCGCCGGGGCTGCGATGTGGTGGCAGCGGCGTCGGCCGGCCGCTGTGCTGCCGGGTTCACCGGTGGCCGTGCCGGCCCCGGTCGCCGACGACTACGACGACGATGACGAGCAGTGGGCCCACCACGACCACCGCGAAGATCACCGCGAGAATGAGGGCACCGTCCGGCTGCCGAGTCGCTACGGCGCCTCCACTTCGCCGTACGCGTCCGAGCCTGAACTGCCCGTCTCTTCGATTCCGGATGCGCCGTGGCTGCACTACGGCGAGCACGAGAGCGAGGCGGAGGTCGACGACGATGACGACACCGACACCGCCCCCACCCGGGTGGTGACCGAAGAAGAGTTCGGCACCGGCCGGCATGCCGTGGGGCACGGCGGTACCGGGGCGGACCCACGCGGGTTCGGCGCTGTCGCAGAACCCCGCAGGTTCGGCGGTGGCACGGACACCCGCACCTTCGGAGGTGGCGGCGAACCGCGCAACTTCGGCATCGACGAATCGGTGCACCCGGTGATGCACCTGCCGCTGGACGACCCGTACCAGCAGCCGAACGGCTACCCAATCAAGGCGAACATCGGCTCGGGGCTCTACTACACCCCGCAGAACGCGCTGTATGACGACACTCTCGCCGAGATCTGGTTCGCCACCGAGGATGCGGCGCGGCTCAACGGTTTCACCAGGGCCGGCTGATCACCGCAGCGGCAGCGGCAGGTCGCGTTCGCCCTGCGGGCGCGGGCCGAAGAGGCGCCGCTGCGCCGCGGTGATCGGGATGTCGTTGATGCTGGACTCGCGGCGGCTCATTCGGCCGTCGGCGGCGAACTCCCACAGCTCGTTGCCGTAGCTGCGCCACCACTGGCCGTCCTTGTCGCAGCATTCGTACTGATAGCGCACCGCGATTCGGTTGTCCTGGTAGCACCACAGCTCTTTGCGTAGCGCGTAATCGCGTTCGGCCGCCCACTTGCGTCGCAGAAATGCTTCGATTTCCGCGCGCCCGGTGAGGAATTCGTCCCGATTACGCCACACCGAGTCCTCGGTGTAGGCCAGCGCCACCCGTGCGGGATCCCGGGTGTTCCAGGCGTCCTCGGCGGCCTGCACCTTGTGTCGCGCCGACTCCGTATCGAACGGTGGGCACGGCGCGAACATGATCAGACCTTGCGGATGACGGTGACGACCTTGCCCAGCACCACCGCATCGTTGCCGGGTATGGGATCGAAAATGGGGTTGTGCGGCATCAGCCAAACCTGACCGCCGGTGCGTTTGAACGTCTTGACGGTCGCCTCGCCATCGATCATGGCGGCCACGATGTCGCCGTTGTCGGCGACGTTCTGCTGGCGCACCACAACCCAGTCGCCGTCGCAGATCGCGGCGTCCACCATCGATTCGCCGACCACCTTGAGCAAGAACAGCTCGCCTTCACCGACCAGCTCGCGGGGGAGCGGGAAGACATCCTCGACGGCTTCCTCGGCCAAGATCGGTCCGCCGGCCGCAATCCGGCCCAGAACCGGAATGAAAGCGGGCTCGGGAAGCGCATCCGAACCGGCGAACTCGGTGCGTTGCGCGGCCTCGACGGCGCCGGTGATGTCGTCCTGGCCACGGACGTCGACCGCGCGGGGACGGTTGGGGTCACGGCGCAGATAGCCCTTGCGTTCGAGCGTACGCAGCTGGTGAGCAACCGAGGAGGTCGAGGTCAGCCCGACGGCGTCGCCGATCTCGCGGATGCTCGGCGGGTAACCCCGCTCGTTCACCGAAGCGCGGATGACGTTCAGGATCGTGCGCTGCCTGGCGGTCAGCGCTGAGTCCGGACCAGCCGGGTTACTGCTGCTGTCACTCATGGAGGCGAATCTAGTCGCATAGCTGCGATTAATCAAACATGTGTTCGAGGTGTGTCGCGCGGGCGTTCGAAAGCGCCGGCGACTTGTCGGACCCCTTCGCTAATGTTTTCGACAACGATTCGATCACGTGTTCGGACATCGAACATACAATCGATTAGTATTCGAACAGTCGAGCGAACAGGGTCGCCGACGCCGAGTGAGGGAGAACCGCACATGATGCTCATCGAGACGATCGCCCCGACGTTCGAGCCGGACCGCAACGAGCGGGTCCAGCTGCATCGCGGTCCGCGGACCTCAGGGCGGGCTTACCCGATCCGCACTCAGCCGGCGCGGCTGGTCCGGCCGCGGCCGGGCGGCGCTGCGCTGCGGCACCGCGGTTCCGGGGTGCTGATGTCCCGTGCGCCGCACCGGCCGAAGCCCGTCAAGGCCATCACTCCGGCGACCACCGTCGTGCTGGCTCTGGTCGCCGCCGGGATCACCGTGTGGCTCGGACTGATCGCTCAGTTCGGCGCGGCAGCAGCCGGCGGTGCCTCCGCGGTGCCCGACCAGCTCGGCGTGGTGCGTGTCCAGAGCGGCGAGAGCTTGGCGCACCTGGCGGCCCGCGTCGCACCGGACGCGCCGGCCGGACAGGTCATCGAGCGCATCCGCGAGCTCAACAGCCTGGAGTCGGTGGCCCTGGACGCCGGCCAGACGCTGATCGCCCCGCTGGGCTGAGGTCGCCGTGTCGGTTCGGCCGCCGCTTGCGGCCACTGCGCAGCGCCGCCGACAACCCGCGCAGGTACGCTCGCAGTTGTCCCAATGGCCCGCGGTGTCCCAGTTGTCTGAGGGTGCGGGTTCCCGGCACGGCGAAGGAGCGGCAATGCACTGCCCGTTTTGTCGCCATCCAGACTCCCGGGTGGTGGATTCCCGCGAAGCCGATGAAGGCCAGGCGATTCGCCGCCGTCGGTCCTGCCCGGAATGCGGGCGCCGTTTCTCCACGGTGGAGACCGCAGTGTTGGCCGTGGTCAAACGCAGCGGCGTCACCGAGCCGTTCAGCCGGGAGAAGGTCATGCGCGGCGTGCGCCGGGCCTGCCAGGGCCGCCAGGTCGATGACGATGCGCTGAATCTGCTGGCTCAGCAGGTGGAAGACGCTGTGCGAGCGGCAGGTTCGCCGGAGATTCCCAGCCACGAGGTGGGGCTGGCGATCCTGGGCCCGCTGCGCGAGCTTGACGAGGTGGCCTACTTGCGATTCGCCTCGGTGTACCGGTCCTTTTCGTCGGCCGCCGACTTCGAGCGGGAGATCGAGGCCCTGCGCGAACACCGCGAGATGCCCAGCACCAGTTGAGCCGTGCGGGCGTCACCGCGCACTACTCTGGCGGCATGGCACCCGAGTTGCATCCGAACCTTGTGGAGCTGGCCCCACTGTTGGGCACCTGGTCAGGCCGGGGATCCGGGGTGTATCCCACGATCGCGTCATTCGACTACCTCGAAGAGGTGGTGTTCTCACACGTCGGCAAGCCGTTCCTGGTGTACGGCCAGAAGACCAAGTCGCCCGCCGAGGGCCTGCCCCTGCATGCCGAGACCGGCTACCTGCGGGTGCCGCAGCCTGGGCAGATCGAGTGGGTGCTGGCGCACCCCAGTGGCATCACCGAAATCGAGGTAGGCAGCTACACGGTCACCGCCAACGGCGTGGACCTGCAGATGTCCGCACCGACGATCGGGCTGGCACCGACGGCCAAGGAAGTGACCGTCCTGAGCCGCCGTTATCGCCTCGACGGCGATGAGTTGTCCTACACGCTGGACATGGGCGCAGTCGGCCAACCCGCCCAGAACCACCTCACCGCCACGCTTCGTCGAACCGGGTAGCCCGGATCTCAGTCGTCGCCGTCGAGGTTCTTCTTCGCTTCCTGTGCCAGGAATCGCTCGAACTCGGCACCGAGCTCGTCGGCGCTGGGCAGCTCCTCGTCGCGGGACAGCAGCGAGCGATTCTCCTGGGCGGTGATGAATGCGTCGTACTGGCGTTCCAGGGCCGTCACCACTTGGGCCACTTCGGCGCTCGCTTCGACCTGCTGGTCGATCTTGGCCCGGATCTCGGCCGCGGAGTCACGGAGGTCGCTCAGCGGCAGCTCCAGCGCGCCGGTCTGGGCGGCCTGCTTCAGCAGCGCCTCGGCAGCCTCGGGGTAGTCGGTCTGGGCCACGTAATGCGGCACATGCACCGTGAAGCCGACGACCTCATGGCCGTGCTGAGCCATCCGGTACTCCAGCAGGTTGGACGCGCTGCCGGGAACCTGAACCTCGGTGATCCACGGGGTGAATTCGCTGATCAGGTCGCGATTGTTGGAATGTGCGGTCAGCGTCACCGGCCGGGTGTGGGGGACCGCCATCGGGATGGTGCCCAAGCCGATGGTCCGGCGCACCCCGAGCTGCTCGGCCAACAGTCGCACCGCGGTGATGAACCGCTCCCACTTCAGGTCGGGCTCCATGCCCGCCAACAGCAGAAACGGCGTGCCCGCAGTGTCCCGCAACGCGTGCAGGCTCAGCTCGGGTTCGGTGTAGTGGGTGAAATGGTCGGATTTGAACGTCATCAGCGGCCGCCGTGAGCGGTAGTCGAGCAGGTCATCGATCGCGAACGACGCCACCAACTCACTGTCCAGCTTGCTCTTGAGGTGCTTGGCGGCCAGCCGGATCGCGTGGCCGGCGTCGGAGAAGCCCTCCAGGGCGTGGATCAGGACCGGTCCCTCGCCGTCCGCCGACATCAGCTGCGGCGCCGGCACCTCCAGCTCGTACATGCCGCTCTGCTCGACCTGATAGTGCCGGTCCCGGTCGGGACCGTTGTCCGGGTAGTCGGCCATCGCCTTCGCCTCCTCGTTGTGCAGATCGCAATGGATCGCACCGTCCATTTTCCCCCACCGGGGCCGCACGCCGAAAACGGTGCGCGCATGTGCTGCACAACGTACGGGGGCACGGTCGGAATTCCGCGGCGCCGTGGCGTTCGCTGAGCGAGGAAAATGTCTCCGGCGGCGCCTCAGCTGCGGAATTGCTGTAGGGCCCGCATTTTATTCATCACGTCCAATGCGGCGTTCTTGTATGCCTCGGAGAACGTCGGGTAGTTGAACACCGCGTCCACCAGGTATTCCACCGTGCCGCCGCATCCCATGACGGCCTGGCCGATGTGCACCATCTCGGTCGCGTTGGTGCCGAAGATGTGCACGCCGAGCAGCGTCAGGTCGGTGGTGGATACCAGCAGCTTGAGCATGCCGTAGGAGTCCCCGGCGATCTGGCCGCGGGCCAGCTCCCGATACCGGGCCACCCCTACCTCGTAGGGGATCGCGCTGCGGGTCAGTTCCAATTCGGTCGCCCCCACATAGGAGACCTCCGGGATCGAATAGATCCCGATCGGCTGCAGGTCAGTGATCCCATCGGTCGGCTCGCCGAACGCGTGATAGGCGGCCAGTCGGCCCTGTTCCATCGACGTCGCCGCCAGGGCCGGGAAACCGATCACATCACCGACGGCATAGATGTGCTCGACCGAGGTCTGGAACATATCGTCGACGACGATGCGGCCCCGCTCGTCGGTGGCCAGGCCGGCCTTGGCCAAGTCGAGGTGGGCGGTGTGGCCTTGGCGGCCGGCCGAATACATCACCGTCTCGGCGGGGATCCGCTTGCCGCTGGCCAACGTGGTGACGGTGCCGCTGGAGCTGACGTCGACAGCGGTCACCTCTTCGCCGAACCGGAAGGTGACGGCCAGGTCGCGCAGGTGAAAACGCAGGGCTTCGACGACCTCCGGGTCGCAGAACTCCAGCATCGAGTCTCGTTTCTCCACCACCGTCACCCGGGTGCCCAGCGCGGCGAACATCGAGGCGTACTCGATGCCGATCACACCGGCGCCGACGACCACCATCGAGGCCGGGATGAATCGCAGGTCGAGGATCCCGTCGGAGTCGAGGACGCGCTCCTCATCGAATGTGACGCCGGCGGGGCGGACCGGTTTGGTTCCGGTAGCGATGACGACGTAGTCGGCTGTGACGGTTGTCGTTTCGTTGCCGTTCTGTCCCTCGATGAGGATTGTGTGGGGGTCGATGAAACGTCCGTGGCCGACCAACAAGTCGACTCGGTTGCGCATCAGTTGACTACGCACCACCTCCACTTCTCTGCTGATCACATGCTGGGTGCGTGCGAGCAGATCGGTGGGGGTGATCTTGTCCTTCACCCGGTAGCTGGCGCCGTACAGGTCGCGCTGATTCATCCCGGTCAGATAGATCACGGCCTCGCGCAGGGTCTTCGACGGAATGGTGCCGGTGTTGACACAGACCCCACCGATCATGCGACCGCGTTCGACCAAGGCGACAGATTTGCCGAGTTTGGCCGACGCGATGGCGGCCTTCTGTCCGCCTGGGCCCGAACCGATCACGATGACGTCGTATTCCCTCTTTGAATCCATGACACAGACACTTACGCGCTTTCGGCTTGTCCTGCATCTCGAAGGCGCATCGATGCACAGTTGCGGGTCTATCCACAAAGCGAGGGCCTGCGCGGAGCCGGTGCGCCCTCGATGACGGTGACGGTCGTCACCGTTGTTCCCATGACAACCAAGCAACCGGAATTCACGCTGAATCGGCCCGGAGCCCTCATCGCTGCGCTGCCTGCCATCTTGGGCTTCGTGCCCGAGAGATCCCTGATCCTGGTGGCGCTCGACGGGGGCGAACTGGGCTCGGTGCTGCGGGTCGATCTGTCCGACGCACTCGTTGACACCGTGGGCCGGCTCGCCGACGTGGCCGCGGCCGCTGCCCCGGCCGCAGCCATCGCGGTCATCGTCGACGCTGCGGGGGCGCGCTGCCCGGTCTGTAACGACCAGCACCGCCGGCTGATCACCGCGCTGGGCGAGGAGTTGTCGGGCCACGACATCGTGCTGCTCGGCGCGCACGTCGTGGACCAGGTGGCCCACGGTGGGCGGTGGCACTGCGTCGACGGGTGCGGCGTCGGAGGCCCGGTCGACGACCCGGAGGCGTCGCCGCTGGCAGCCGCCGCGGTGCTGGAGGGTAGGCGGCTGTACGCCCGGCGAGCCGATCTGCAGGCGGTCATCACCCCAGATGACGCGGCCCGCTGTGCGGCGGTGGCCGCGGCGATCGACGACTGTGCGGCGCAGTGGGCGGTGGGGGAGGGCGATGCCCGGGATCGGGCTCGCCGCGACGTTGAGCAGGTGCTGGCTGCCGTCGTAGCGCTGGCGGGGGGCCGGGAGCCCACCGTTGCGGAGTTGGCCCGGCTCGGGTGCCCGCTCACCGACGTCCTTGTCCGGGACACCCTGTGTGCGTTGGCAATCGGCGAGCGCGCAGATGAAGCCGAGCGGCTTTGGTCAGCGTTGGCCCGGGTCTTGCCCGAGCCGTGGCGGGCCGAGGCCTTGGTCCTGCTGGCGTTCAGCGCCTACGCGCGTGGCGATGGCCCGCTGGCCGGGGTATCACTGGAAGCCGCTCTGCGTGGCAAGCCCGCGCATCGGATGGCGGGCCTGCTCGACACCGCTTTGCAGTCCGGTCTGCGGCCCGAACGCATCCGCGGACTGGCGGACACCGGTTACCGGCTGGCCCAGCAGATCGGGGTGCAGCTGCCGCAGCGGCAGGGCTTCGGTCAGCAAGCCGGCTGAGGCCGGCGGTCCAGCGAGGTTCGACGGAGGAGAGGCGAAGCCGGGACCGCCGCATGAGCCCCAGCTGGCTCGCGGGGCGCTCAGACCTTCTGCACCTTCACGGCATGCGCCATCTCGTAGGGCAGGCTGACGTCGGTGTGGCCGGGGATCACGATGGTCACGCCGTCGTCGCCATCGGCCTGCACGGTCACCCTGGCGTTGGGCACCACACCGGCCTCCTTGAGCCGAGTGATCAGGTCGATGTCGCCCTGGACATGCTCGGTGAGCTGGCGCACCACCACGGCCACCGGGGAACCGGCCGGCAACTCGGTCAGTCGCACCAGGTCGGAATCCCAACCGGCGGCGTCCGCTCCGAAGCCGAGGTCCGGCAGGCCGGGGATGGGGTTGCCGAACGGCGAGGTGGTCGGGTTGTCGAGGACCTGAACCAGGCGTCGCTCGACGTCCTCGCTCATCACGTGTTCCCAGCGACAAGCCTCGGCATGCACCTCTTCCAGCGGCAGCCCGATGATGTCGACGAGCAGGCGTTCAGCCAGCCGGTGCTTGCGCATCACCGACACAGCCAGGGTGCGGCCCTTCTCGGTCAGTTCGAGGTGACGGTCGCCGGCCACTTTGAGCAAGCCGTCGCGCTCCATCCGGGACACCGTCTGGCTGACGGTCGGACCACTTTGCTCCAGTCGCTCGGCTATCCGCGCACGCAGCGGGGTGACACCCTCTTCCTCAAGGTCGTAGATCGTCCTGAGGTACATCTCGGTGGTATCAACCAGGTCATTCATTCGGCACCTTCCGTCGCAGCCGAGTCTACTTCGGCAGCCAAGGAGACGGTTAGCGAGCGACGTTCGGCGCTTCGGCGACAAACCACGTCCGGCGGGCCACCGAGATCGGCGGCCCGCCGGAGCGGGGGACAGGCGGGCCCGAGCCCGCTGTCAGCTGGCGTATGAGCGCAGGCGGTCGGCGCGCTCGCCGTGGCGCAGCTTGGCCATCACCTCGCGCTCGATCTGGCGGACCCGCTCGCGCGACAGCCCGAACAGCTTGCCGATCTGGTCCAGCGTGCGGGGCTGGCCGTCGTCGAGGCCGAACCGCAGCCGGATCACCTGGTGCTCGCGTTCGTCGAGGGTGGCCAGCACACTGCGGATGTCGGTGTGCAGCAGCTCGGAGATCACCGCGTTCTCCGCCGACATCGCCTCGGAGTCCTCGATGAAGTCGCCCAGCGGAGCCTCCTCGTCGGAGCCGACCGGCATATCGAGGCTGACCGGGTCGCGGCTGTGCTCGAGCAGGTCGTTGATCTTCTCCGCTGGGATGCCGGACTCGGCGGCGAGCTCCTCATCAGTGGCCTCGCGGCCCAGCTGCTGGTGCATTTCCCGCTTGATCCGGGCCAGCTTGTTGACCTGCTCCACCAAGTGGACCGGCAGCCGGATGGTGCGGCTCTGATCCGCCATCCCGCGGGTGATGGCCTGGCGGATCCACCAGGTCGCATAGGTGGAGAACTTGAAACCCTTTGCGTAGTCGAACTTCTCCATGGCGCGGATCAACCCCAAGTTGCCTTCCTGGATCAGGTCCAGAAGTGGCATGCCCCGGCCGGTGTAGCGCTTGGCCAGTGAGACCACCAGGCGCAGGTTGGCTTCCAGCAGGTGCCGGCGGGCGGCTTCGCCGTCTCGTACCACCGCGGCGAGCTCGCGCTTGCGCTTCTCGCCGAAACGCTTGCGGGTGTCGAGCAGGTGCTGGGCGTACAGTCCGGCCTCGATCCGTTTGGCAAGCTCTACCTCATCGGCGGCATTGAGCAACGCTGTCTTGCCGATCCCGTTGAGGTACACCCGCACTAGATCTGCGGCTGGGCTCTGCGCGTCCAGATCGCCGTCGATCCGACTGGTGGTGGCATCTGCCTTTGCCATTGCGGCCTCCCGTTGATCGGCTTCTGCTGTCACACGTGTCAACGCCCGACATGCGTGCAGAGTTCCCGGCCGATCGCTTTTCCACACCACTTGACGTGCGGAAATACGGCAATGACTTTGAGAATGTGCTAAGAACCGGTACCGTACGGCGCTTCGCCGGCGGTACTGCCGCCCGATTCCGGGCGCTTCGGCCGCTCCAGGGCCGGACGGGTGCCGGTGGGGAACAGCGGAGTGTGAGTGGGTGCCGCCTCATAGCGGCGGGGCTCCTCCGCGGTCCGGGGAGGCCGATCGTTGGCAATAAGTACAGCCATCCACGGAAGCGGGATCGACGCCACCAGAATCAGCACGGAGATCAGGCCGTTGTGCCATATTCCGTAGGCGATCGCGGCCAGGATCAGGGCAGGCACCCGGAACGCCATCAAGGTCAGGTACTTGCGTACCCGTTCGCGGTGCTGCTGCTCGAAGGACGGGGCAGCCGCGGTGATCAGGACCGGTCGGCCGTCGTCGTCGAAACCCAGCTCGGGGCCGTGCTTCATTACTCCACTGTCCCACACGAGCGATTCGGTGGCACCAGGGGTTTTGGATCAACTCCAGTTCTGGGCACAATGGGGAGATGGGCATACAGACCGACACCCTCGAGCGCACCGATTCCGAGGAACGCGTCGATGACGGGACCGACGGCGACACCCCGAAATACTTCCATTACGTCAAGAAGGACAAGATCGCCGAGAGCGCGGTCATGGGAACCCACGTGGTGGCGCTGTGCGGCGAGGTCTTTCCGGTGACCAAGTCGGCCAAGCCGGGCTCCCCGGTCTGCCCGGACTGCAAGAAGATCTACGCCACTCTCAAGCAGGCTTGACCGGCTCGGTGTCATTGCGGGTCTGGGCCGGCTGGCCGGCCCGTGACACCACCCACCTACGCAGCTGGTGCAGGTGAGTGGCCTGCGCGGGCCACTCCTCTTGGACCGCGGCGTTCAGCTCTGCGCCCAGCATGATGGCGAAGCCCAGCAGGAACGCGAACAGCAGGAAGGCGATCGGCGTCGCCAACGCCCCGTAGGTGTAGCCGGTGCTGGTGATGTAGCGCAGGTAGATCCGCAGGCCCATCGTCGCCACGACGAACACCGTGGTGGCCAGCAGTGCGCCGAACACCAGCCGATGTGAGGGTAGGGGTTTGGGCAGCGACACCCGGTAGAGCACCGTCACCGCCAGTAGTAGGCCCAGCACCAAGGCTGGGTAATAGCCGAACCGCAGCACGTCGGTCCACCGGGCCGGGAGGTGCTCGGCGACCGCGTGCGGCCCGAGTGCGGCCAACGGCGCGGTGGCCACCGCGATCACCAACATCGCGACGTAGAGACCCAACGCGAAGAAGCGTTGCCGCACCGGATGCCGCAGCGGAGTCTGATCGTGCGCCTCGACCACCGAGTCGACGAACGCCGAGATCGCCGAGGAGCCGGCCCACAACGAGATCACGAATCCCAGCGAGACCACCTCGCCGCGGGCATTGGCCACGATGTCCCGCACGGTCGGCTCGATGATCTCCACCACGACGTTCTTCGAGAAGAAGCTGCTGGCCATGCCGATCAGCCGGTCCTGGATGGTGGCCAGCGTGTCCGGCCCGAACAGCGGCGCCACGTAGGACAGGCTTCCCAGCATCCCCAGCAGCAACGGCGGCAGGGACAACACCGACCAGAATCCCGCCTGTGCCGATTCGGCGAAGATCGAATCGTCCCAGCTCTTGACCAGCGTGCGACGTGCAATGCGGAGCAGGTGATGACGGGAAGGTTTGGGGATCTGGTCAGTCATGACCAGCCCAGCATTCCTGACGGGTGCTGCTATTGCACAATCGCGCAGACGGGCGTGTTGCGTGCCGGCTCCGGTTACGCCTCAGTCGCCGCGCTGACCTGAATCACGGCGGCCAGCTCGATCAGCTTGGCTTCGTGCTCGTTGGCGTGGTGCTGGCAGAAAAGAAGTTCGGCACCGGAGGGCAGCGTGGCTCGTACCCGTGCGGCGGCTCCGCACCGGTCGCATCGATCAGCCCGAGTGAGTTCAGGACTGGTCAGAGTCGCGTTCATGGGCTCCTCCGTTCTCGCGGTTGTTCTCAAGTGTGTCAGACGCTTGCGCGTTCGGCGTTGTTCCCCCGTTCGGCTGTGTCGTGTCTCACCCCGGCAGCCGGTGCGGCAGGATCGGTGCCATGACACGATCGCCGATCCCGTCCGACGCGCTGGTGCACCTGTGCAGTGCCGGCGACTGGGCGCGCGCGCAGGCGTCCGGGGAGCTGCGTCCGGAGTCGTTGGACACCGTGGGATTCGTGCACATGTCAACCCCGCAACAGGTGCACCTGCCCGCGAACCGGCTGTATCGGGGCTGCACGGATCTGGTGTTGCTGCAGGTGGATCCGGCTAGGGTCGGCGCGCCGGTGCGCTGGGAGCCGGGCGTACCGAGCGATCCGGCGGCCATGCTGTTCCCGCACCTGTACGGGCCGTTGCCCGTTGAGGCGGTGATCGGTGTCAGTGATTATCGGCCGGGCCCGGACGGTGTGTTCGCTCCGGCCGATTGAGGTTGAACGGGGTCGTCGGCTTGGCTGCCGACGCCCGGGTGAGTTCGCTACGAGCGAACGCGGTTTGCGCCTTGTTGATCAAAATCGCGGGCACTCGTGGCCAGGCGGCGGCGACCGCGTTGATCGCGTCGCACACAGCAGGATTCAGATCGGCCTCGGGCGGCACCCGATGGCCGTGGGTGGCGGCACGCTTCAACAACGCGGCGAAAGTCACCTGCGACGCGTCATCGGTCGGCATGCTGGGCGATCCTACGCCGCGGCGAAGACGTCGGCGCCCTAGACCGCTCGGGCCTCGATGATCGCCAGGGGGCTGGTGGTCGGAATCACGCGCTGCAACTCGAATCCCGTCTGGGACAGCAACTCGGAGTACTCGCGCCGCGTGCGTTCCTGTCCACCGGCGGCAACCAGCATCTCCAGGTCGAGAACCAGCCCGAGGTGGGCAGGCGCGCCCTCGGGCAACACCATTTCGAACAGCAGCACCTTGCCGCCGGGCGCGATGGCGGCCCGGACATTGCGCAGAATCGCCAACGACTGCTCGTCGTCCCAGTCGTGGATGACGGTCTTGAGTAGATAGGTGTCGCCGCCGGCGGGGACTGACTCGAAGAAGGACCCACCGTGCAGATCACAGCGTGACGCTACGTCCGCCACCGTCGCGCCCGCGCCAGCGACCACCTGCGGCAGGTCGAACAGCACGCCGCGAGCATCCGGCGTCTGACGCAGCACCGCGGCCAGTAGTGCGCCGTGGCCGCCGCCCACATCCACGATCAGCTTACTGGCGCTGAAATCATATGCGGGAACAGCGCTTTCGATTGCCATAGCGGAAGCGCCGGTCATGGCATCGTTGAAGACCCGCGCCAGCTCAGGGTTGGTGTCGGTGTAGGAAAAGAACGACATTCCGCGAACCTTGCTGACGGCGGTTTCACCCGTCCGTACGGAGTGCTCCAGGTTCGACCAGTGTTCCCGGTGCGCCGGGTGGCCGATGAACGCGAGCATCGGGCCGACGCCGGCCGGGTTGTCGGAGACCAGTGCTCGTCCGGTACGGGTCAAGGCGAAGCGGCCATCGCGGCGCAACTTGAGCACCGAGTGGCTGGCGAGGGCGCGCATGAGCCGATAGGTGGCGCGCGGGTCGGTGCCCACTCGGTTGGCGACCTCGTCGGCGGTCAGCGGACCGGCACTGAGCGCGTCGGCGATTCCCAAGCGCACCGCGGCACTGAGCGCCTGGGTGAGCCAGCCGCCGAACCCGAGCTCCATGATGGCCACGGGGGCGGGGACGGTGGCCTGGCGCAGCCACTGCAGGCCACCGCGAAACGCGTTGATGGCACTGAGTACCGCCGCCGGGGGAGTTCTGGCCATATCGCTGCGCGCTAGTCGAGGTAGTCGCGCAGGACTTGGGACCGGCTGGGGTGCCGGAGTTTCGACATCGTCTTCGACTCGATCTGACGAATGCGTTCGCGGGTGACGCCGTAGACCTGGCCGATCTCGTCGAGGGTGCGCGGCTGGCCGTCGGTGAGGCCGAACCGCAGCCGCACCACGCCGGCCTCACGCTCGGAGAGCGTCTCGAGCACCGACTGCAGCTGGTCTTGCAGCAAGGTGAACGACACGGCATCGACGGCTACGACGGCTTCACTGTCCTCGATGAAGTCGCCGAGCTGGGAGTCGCCCTCGTCGCCGATGGTCTGGTCCAGCGAGATGGGCTCGCGGGCGTACTGCTGGATCTCCAGCACCTTCTCCGGGGTGATGTCCATCTCCCGGGCCAGTTCCTCGGGGGTGGGCTCGCGACCCAGGTCCTGCAGCAGCTCACGCTGGATGCGGCCGAGCTTGTTGATCACCTCGACCATGTGCACCGGGATACGGATGGTGCGTGCCTGGTCGGCCATGGCGCGGGTGATGGCCTGGCGGATCCACCAGGTGGCGTAGGTGGAGAACTTGTAGCCCTTGGTGTAGTCGAACTTCTCCACGGCGCGGATCAGGCCGAGGTTGCCCTCCTGGATCAGGTCCAGGAACGCCATCCCGCGGCCGGTGTAACGCTTGGCCAGCGACACCACCAGTCGCAGGTTGGCCTCGAGCAGGTGGTTCTTGGCGCGGTCGCCGTCGCGACAGATCCACGCCATGTCACGCCGGTAGGCGACCGCGAGCTTCTCGCCCTTTTCGGTGTGCTCGGCCATCTTCTGGGTGGCGAACAGACCGGCCTCGATCCGCTTGGCCAGCTCGACTTCCTCTTCGGCGTTGAGCAGCGCGACCTTGCCGATCTGCTTGAGGTAGGCCCGCACCGAGTCGGCCGAGGCGGTGAGTTCGGCGTCCTTACGGGCCTGCCGCAGCGCCTCGGATTCCTCTTCGTCCCAGACGAAGTCGCCGGACGCCTTGTCCTTCTCGCTGGGCTCGGCGATCTCGTCGTCTTCTTCGTCGCCCGCACTACCGGCGGCGACGGCGGCGGGACCCGGTGCGGCGTCGTCGCCGTCGCCATCCTCGAGATCGTCGATGGCCACGTCGGCGTCGTCGATGTCCTCGTCACCGGGCTCGCCGTCCAGCTCTACATCGGTGTCGAGATCCTCGGGTGCCAAGTCGGCGTCGGTGTTCTTCGCGCCGGCCTTGGTGGCCTTGGCGGCCTTCTTCGCCGGGCCCCGGGTCGACCGGGCCGCGGGCTTGGCTGCGCCGTCTGCGGCGGCGCCACGCGCCGTGGACTTGGTGGCCTTCTTGGCGGGCGCTGCCTTGGTGGCCTTGGCCGCGGTCCGCTTGGCGGGAGCCTTCGCAGGCGACTTCACGGCGGCTTTGGCGGGTGCCTTGGCGGCACTGCCCTTCTTGGGCTCCTCAGTCGCCGGCTGTGCCTTGCTCGCTGCCACGTCCACCCCTTCGGTCGGACTGACTTTCGGGTTGCAGCGTCGTGCGCAACCGAAAGTGTCGGGTATGTCGAATGTCGGCTCTATTTCAGTTGGTGATCAACTGGGATAGTCGCCGCTATCGGTTAGGCGGCCGCCGTCGACCATTGTAACGACAGGGTGAGGCGGTAATCGCCGAGCGGGCGTTATTCAGCGGGTCACGTCGGCCGATGACGCCATCGCGGCCCCGACAATCCCCGCGGTGTTCTGCAGTGTCGCGGCGACCACCGGGGTCCGGTTGCCCAGCAGTGGCACCCACCGGTCGGCTTTACGGCTGATTCCGCCCCCGACGATGATCAGGTCCGGGCAGAGCGCGTCCTCGATCGCCATCAGCACCATGGTCACCTGCTTGGCCCATTTCTCCATGGACCAGTTTTTGCGCTCCTTGACCGACGCGGCGGCCCGGTGTTCGGCTTCTTTGCCGCCCACCTCGATATGCCCGAGTTCGGTGTTGGGCAGCAGCTTTCCGTTGTGGATCACCGCCGAGCCGATCCCGGTTCCGAAGGTGAGCAACACGACCACGCCGCTGTTGTTCTTGCCTGCGCCGAACCGCTCCTCGGCCAGCCCGGCGGCGTCGGCGTCGTTGAGGATGACGATCTCCTGGCCGTCGAGTTCGGCGGCGATCGTCTCCTGCGCGTTCAGCCCGATCCAGGACTTGTCGACGTTGGCGGCAGTCTGCACAACACCGTTGACCACCACGCCTGGATAGGTGACCCCCAGTGGGCCGGTCCATCCGAAGTCCCGGACCACCGCGGCGACGGTCTGGGCGACCAAGACCGGTGTGGCGGGGCTGGGCGTGGGCAGCTTGAACCGCTCACCGATCAGCGCGCCGGTGTCCAGATCGACGACGCCGCCCTTGATGCCGCTGCCGCCCACGTCGACGCCGAAGCCCCGTCGCTGCCGCCGTGCACCGGCGATCGGACGGTCCTCGATCGGGGAGGGGACAGGGTCGGTGCCGGTCATCGGATCTCCTCTTCGGCGATCGGTCGTCAGCAGGTGCCGGAATGAATCTTGGTCAGCAGTGCGGGGTCGGGCAATCCGGTGGCGTCTGGACGCAGTCCGGCCAGCGCGGCCTCGATGTCATCGCTGTGGGAGAGGCTGACGAAGTCGCTGCCGACCGCCAGATCCACCGAGTCGTCGGGGCGGTCGTCGCGGAACAGTTCCGTGCACGGCGCCACCAACCACAGTGCTGCCGCCGCGGCTTGGCCCGCCGGGCCGAAGCGGATCTGGCCCTGGCAGTCCAGCCGGTCCTCGGCGTAGATGGGGTCGTTGGCGGCGGTCGGCTGCGCGAAGCCGTCGTCGCGCAGTGCGTCGGCGACATCGGCGGCCTGTCCGGCTCGGCCGCTGGCGTTGAGGACGCGGGCTTTGATGTCGGCCAGTTTGGCCGGGGTGGTGCTGATCATCGCGGCACGCGGCACCTGAGTGCCCAGCCGCGGCTGGGCGGGCTCGGTCGGCGCCGGCGGGGCATTGCACACCGCGACTTCATGGACGTCGGCCGGCCGGGTGAGTGCTACGCCCCATGCCACGGCGGTCAGTAATGCCAGAGCGGCCAAGGCGTAGGCGGCCGGTCGGTTGTTGCGTCGCCGGAACGGCCGACCGTGTTTGTCGAACTCGGAACCGGTAGTGATTTGCGCGACCACGTACGCACTCTAGAGGGCGCTCGCACCGACGATCACCGTGGTCAGGAATGTAATGTGACGTAAATCACAGTTGATCTGGCGGCGTTCCGGGCACGAATCATTTGGTGGATGCGTTCGACGCTGGTACAAAGCTCGCGCAGGGTTTCGAGGGGACTTGAGGGGAGAAGACCATGGCTACCGATTACGACGCCCCGCGGCGCACCGAGACCGACGACGTTTCCGAGGATTCGTTGGAGGAACTCAAGGCGCGGCGTAACGAGGCGCAGTCCGCTGTGGTCGACGTCGACGAGTCCGAATCGGCCGAGTCGTTCGAGCTGCCGGGCGCCGACCTGTCCGGTGAAGAGCTGTCGGTGCGTGTCGTGCCGAAGCAGGCCGACGAGTTCACCTGCTCGAGCTGTTTCCTGGTTCAGCACCGCAGCCGTCTGGCCAGCGAGAAGAACGGTGTGATGATCTGCACCGACTGCGCGGCCTGACCGGGCCCGTCCCGCTCAATCCTGCTTAGTCCGATGGCGACGGCCCGTTCCCCGCAAGGGGGTGGGCCCACACCGTAGAAACGACGTGTCCCCAGTGGCCGACTCGGTCGCGCTGGGGATACGTCGCTAGGCCTGCAACGCCGCCAGTACCCGCTGCGGATTGCGGCAGCTGACCAGCCAGTACGGTGTCGGGTCGTCGGGATCGTCGAGCACGACCAAGACCATGGGCCCCACCCAGCCACGGTGGACGACATATGCCGCCGGATCGAGCTGACGGCCTAGCGCTGCAGACTTGGCCGATCGCGGGACCTCGGCGCAGCGTGCGATCGCCGTTGCGGGCAGGTGCGCGTCGCCGGCCCACAGCTGCGTTTCCCCGCCGCTTTCGACGACTCGCACCTTGATGCGTCCCAGCCACAGCAGGGCGCCGACGGTGATCGCGAAGAACACCGCGAACGGCAGCCAGCCGGGCAGAGTGCGCAGGCCCAAGCGGACTTCGTAGGCCATCAGGCCGTTACCCAAGAACCCCAGTGGCCACCACCACCACGGCACCCACAGCTGTTCGCTGTAGCGCACTGTTTGCGATGCCCGATGGTTCAGGCGCGATCCCGACATCCGGCTAAGAGTAGTCTTGCGCCTCGTGTCACCCAGTCTTGCGGTTGTTCGCCTGGATCCGGATCTTCCACTGCCGAGCCGTGCTCACGCCGGCGATGCCGGCGTCGACCTCTACAGCGCGGTCGATGTCGAGTTGGGTCCAGGTCAACGTGCCCTGGTACCTACCGGGATCGCGGTGGCAATTCCCTTCGGCATGGTCGGTCTCATCCACCCCCGGTCGGGTTTGGCTGCGCGGGTAGGTCTTTCGATCGTCAACAGTCCCGGCACCGTCGACGCGGGCTATCGTGGTGAGATAAAGGTCTCGTTGATCAACCTGGACCCGGCGACGCCGATCGTGATCCACCGCGGCGACCGGATCGCCCAGCTGCTGGTGCAGCGGGTCGAGCTTCCGGAACTGATCGAGGTGACCTCGTTCGACGAGGCCGGGCTGGAACCGACGACCCGTGGTTCCGGTGGACACGGGTCCTCCGGTGGGCACGCGAGCCTGTGATGGCTTGCGACGACGAAGCGATGAAGATGGGCGGCTGTGATGGCATTCGGTAGGGGTAAAGGCAAGGGCGAGGCGGACGAGCCGACGAGCGCCGGGCCGGAAGCCTCCGGAGCAGCGGACGAGTTCGTATCCGATTCGGAGGAGCTGGAGGGCCCCTTCGACATCGAAGATTTCGACGACCCGGCAGCGGCGACGACGGCCCGACTCGACCTGGGTTCGGTGCTGGTGCCGATGCCCGCGGGTGCTCAGGTCCAGGTCGAGCTGAGCGAGGCGGGCGTCCCCAGTGCGGTGTGGCTGGTGACGCCCAACGGCCGGTTCAACATCGCTGCCTACGCGGCGCCCAAGTCCCCGGGTCTGTGGCGCGAGGTGGCCGGTGAGCTGGCCGAGGCGCTGCGCAGGGACAACGCGATGGTCAGCATCGTCGATGGGCCGTGGGGCCGGGAGGTGCTCGGTTCGGCGACCGGCGCCGTGCGGTTCATCGGTGTCGACGGTTACCGCTGGATGGTGCGCTGCGTGATCAACGGCCGGCCAGAGACCATGGACGTGCTCGCCCAGCAGGCGCGAGAGGCGCTGGCGGACACGGTCGTCCGGCGCGGCGACACTCCACTGCCGGTGCGCACCCCGTTGCCGGTGCGGCTGCCCGAGCCGATGGCCGAGCAGTTACGCGCTGCCGCGGCGCAGCAGGCAGCGGCGCAGCAGGCAGCGGCCGAGCAGGCCGCAGCCCAGCAGGCGGCCGCGCTGCAGCAGTCCGCCATGTTCGGTGGAGGCGGCGACGTACCGCCCGCGCCGGCCGCACGCCGCAGCGTGGAGGGATCCGCGATGCAGCAGTTGCGCACTATCACCGGCGGTTAGCGAGCCTCGACGCAGGAGAGGCGAAGCTGGACCGCCGAGTTAAGCCCGGGCGGTTAGCGAGCCTCGACGCAGGAGAGGCGAAGCTGGATCGCCGAATTACCCCGGCGGTTAGCGAGCCTCGACGCAGGAGAGGCGAAGCTGGACCGCCGAGTTAAGCCCGGCGGTTAGCCGCTAGAGGCAGTTAGCCCGCAGCGATCCTCAACGCGTTCACGCAGGCGGTGCCCAAGGCGGTCGGGTCGGCGCCGATCTGGTCCAGGGTGACGGTGCACAGCGCCGCGCGCGGGGCGGTGGCGGCCCATTCGGTGGCCGTCTGCAGTGGATGAACCGCGTCGTCGACGGCCGCGGTCACGCCCATCGGCACGGTCAGAGTCGCCAGCTCGGCCTCTGTCGGCGCAACATAGGCCGCCGCCTCTTCCAGGGCGTCGGGCAGCTGCGGCCACTGCGCGGTCCACGACCGGGTCAGCTCGTCGCCGAGCCAGGTCGGGCTCGATGCCCGCATCTGGGCCACGACCGCTGCCAGACCGTCCTTGCGCAACTGCCCGGCGCTGTAGCGCGCGGCGTGGGCTGCCGGGGCGTCATCAGGGGAGCCGGTCCAGGCCGGCAGCGCGGCCAGCACTCCGACCACTCGCTCGGGATGGCGCAGTGCCCACGCCGTGGCCACCGCCGCGCCGATCGAGACCCCGCCGGCGAGGATCGGGCCGGACCGGATGGCCGCCGCCTCCAGCGCCTCCAGATAGCCCTCGATGAGGCGGCCGGGCTGCGGGCGATGAGTGACCAATTCGGCACCCACCTGCTGCAACGGAGCGCAGAAGGCCCGGCGAATGTAGTCGTCGTCGGATCCGGTCCCCGGCAGCAGGACGGCCGTCACGCCGCGCAGAAACATGCCACCTCTTGATCATGTTGGGTGTTGTCAGCCACCCCGTAGGCAGGTCATGTGGCATTAGATATTCAACAGGTCTACCGTAGCGTGCGCACACGATTGAGGGAGAGGGCAATGGCTGCTCCGAAAGGGTACCTGCGCCGGCTGACTCGGCGATTGACGGAAGATCCCGAGCTGCGTGACGTCGAAGAGTTGTCCGATGAGGCGCTCAACACCGGCGCGCAGCGCGCGATCGACTGCCAACGCGGCCAAGAGGTCACCATGGTCGGGGTACTGCGCAGCGTCGAAGCCAACGCCAAGGGCTGCGTGGGCGGCGTCCGCGCCGAGCTCTTCGACGGCACCGACACGGTGACGCTGGTATGGCTGGGGCAGCGACGCATCCCCGGCATCGACTCCGGCCGCACCCTGCGGGTGCACGGCCGGCTGGGCAAACTCGAAAGCGGCTGCAAGGCCATCTACAACCCCCACTACGAAATCCAGCAGTGATCGCGCCTCCCTCCGGGCCGGTGCAGCGATGAGCGAGGAATACAGCGTCGAGGGCGCTCAGGGGCCGCAGCGGCTCCTGGAGCAGATCGGCGGGTTGGCCGGAGTCATCTACTCCTCGCTGCCGATCGTGGTGTTCGTGCCGGCCTCCAATCTCTTTGGACTGCGCGTCGCGGTCCTATCGGCGTTGGGCGTGGCGGCGGCGGTGCTGGTGTGGCGCCTGATCCGCAAGCAGTCCAGTCAACCGGCCATCTCCGGCTTCTTCGGGGTCGCCGTCTGCGCCCTGATCGCGTATCTGATGGGTGACTCCAAGGGCTATTTCCTGCTCGGAATCTGGACGTCGCTGGTGTGGGCGGTGGTGTTTGCCGCATCGATGGTGATCCGCCGCCCGGTTGTCGGCTACATCTGGTCGTGGGCCAGCGGCCAGCCCCAGACCTGGCGTGAGCTGCGGTCGGCGGTCTACGCCTACGATCTTGCGACGCTGACCTGGGCGCTGGTGTTCGGCTCCCGCTTCGTGGTCCAGCGACTGCTCTACAACGCCGATCAGACCGGCTGGCTGGGCGTGACGCGCATCGCCATGGGTTGGCCGCTGACCGCGGTGGCGGCGGTGGTCACCTACCTGGCGGTCAAATACGTGCAGCGCGCGCTGGATGAGCGGCCCACCGCGGGTGAGGCCGAGCCCGAACCGCGCTCAGTGGGCCGGTAGCAGCAGCGCGCGCAGTTCGGTCTCGACGCCGCTGGATGCGACGAAGAGCAGCTCGTCGCCGCCCTCGAGCGGCTCGTCGTCCTGCGGCACGATCACCCGTGTCCCGCGCAGGATCGTCACCAGCGCGGCGTCACGCGGTAGTGCCAGTTTGCGCACCGGCTTGCCACCCCACGGGGTGTCGTCGGGCAGCGTGATCTCCAGCAGGTTGGCCTGCCCCTTGCGGAACTCCATGAGCCGCACCAGGTCTCCGACCGCGACGGCCTCCTCGACCAGCGAGGCCAGCATGCGCGGCGTGGACACTGCGACGTCCACGCCCCAGGCGTCGGTGAACAGCCACTCGTTGCGGGGATCGTTGACGCGGGCCACCACCCGCGGTACCGCGAACTCGGTCTTGGCGAGCAAGGACAGCACCACGTTGGCTTTGTCGTCGCCGGTCGCGGCGATCACCACATCGAAGGACTCCAGGTGCACCGACTCCAGCAGACTGAGCTCGCAGGCGTCGCCGAGGTGCCACTGCGCGTCGGCGATGTCCTCGGTGTCGACGTGATCGGGGTTGCGCTCGATCAATGTCACCTGGTGATCGCTGTCGAGCAGCTCGCGCGCAATCGATCGTCCGACCGCGCCGGCGCCGGCTACGACTACTTTCATTTGTCCAGGTCCTCGCTGGGCGGCAACGCGGCGATGGCGATCGCTTCGGCGACCCGGCCCGACACCGCCACGATGTACACCTGGTCGCTGGCCTGAATCACCGTCTTGGGCTCGGGCAGGATGCCGGTTCCGAATCGGATCAAGAACGCCACTCGGGCGTTGGTGGCGGCTTCCAGGTCGGTGACGGGGCGACCGATCCAGTCCTCGTGCAGGACGACCTCGGCGACGGCGACGGTGCCGGTGGGGTCACGCCACTTGGTGGTCTCGCTTTCCCGGGTCAGCGCGTCGAGCAGCCGATCGGTGGTCCACGGCACGGTGGCGATGGTCGGGATGCCCAGGCGCTCGTAGACCGCGGCCCGCTTGGCGTCATAGATACGGGCGACCACCCGCGAGACGCCGAACGTCTCCCGGGCCAGCCGGGCCGCGATGATGTTGGAGTTATCGCCGGAGGACACCGCGGCGAACGCGGCGGCTTCCTCGATGCCGGCTCGCAGCAGGACGTCGCGGTCGAAGCCCATACCGAGCACTCGTTCGCCGTTGAACTCCGGGCTGAGCCGGTTGAACGCGGTGCTGTCTCGGTCGATGATGGCGACCTCGTGGCCGATCCGGGACAGCCCGTCGGCGAGCGAGGCTCCCACCCGGCCGCAACCCATCACAACTACCCGCACGTGCTGTGTCCTTTCAGGCCCTCTGGGCCGACTTTCGGCTGGTTATCGACTGCGATAGTGCCTGTATTCGGTGAACGCTACCGCCAGTGCCCGCCTGGCTTACCCTTGGCTCTCGTGTCGAAGATTTCCACCGCTGCGCGGCGCCTGGTTCTAGGCCGGCCCTTTCGCAGCGATCGGCTAAGCCACACGCTGCTGCCCAAGCGCATCGCCCTGCCGGTATTCGCGTCCGACGCGCTGTCGTCGGTTGCCTACGGACCCGAAGAAGTCTTTCTGGTGTTGTCGGTGGCGGGTCTGGCGGCCTATCGGATGACGCTGTGGGTGGGCCTGGCCGTCGCCTTCGTGTTCATCACGGTGGTGGCCTCTTACCGCCAGAATGTGCACGCCTATCCTTCCGGCGGCGGCGACTACGAGGTGGTCACCACCAACCTGGGTGCCACCGCGGGCCTGACCGTGGCCAGCGCGTTGATGGTGGATTACGTTCTGACGGTTGCGGTCTCGATCTCATCGGGGATCGCCAATATCGGCTCGGCGATACCGTTCATCGCCGACCACAAGGTGGCGTTCGCGGTCGGGACTGTGATCGTGGTGGCGGCGGCCAATCTGCGGGGCATCCGAGAATCGGGCACCGCGTTCGCCATCCCGACCTATGCGTTCATGATCGGGGTCTTCGCCATGCTGGGGTGGGGGCTGTTCCAGATCTTTGTGATGGGCAATCCATTGCAGGCCGAGTCGGCCGAGTTCAAAATCCACTCCACCCAGGGCGAGATGGTCGGGGTGGCCCTGGTGTTCCTGGTGGCGAAATCGTTCTCGTCGGGATGTGCGGCGCTGACCGGGGTGGAGGCGATCAGCAACGGGGTGCCGGCCTTCCGCAAACCGAAGTCGCGCAACGCGGCCACCACGCTGCTGATGCTGGGTGTGATCGCGGTGACACTGATGATGGGCATCATCGTGCTGGCCCGCGAGACCGGGGTGAAGATCGCCGCTCGCCCGCATGAACAGCTCATCGGGGCGCCGGCGGACTACGACCAGAAGACCCTGCTGGCTCAGCTGGCCGAGACGGTGTTCCGGGGTTTTCCGCCCGGTCTGTGGATCATTGCCGGAGTGACGGCGCTGATCCTGGCGCTCGCCGCCAACACCGCGTTCAACGGTTTCCCGGTGCTGGGTTCGATCTTGGCGCAGGACCGCTACCTGCCGCGCCAGCTGCACACCCGCGGCGACCGGCTGGCGTTCTCCAACGGCATCGTGTTCCTCGCGGTGGTGGCCATCGCCTTCATCGTGGCGTTCGGCGCGGAGGTGACGGCGCTGATCCAGCTCTACATCGTTGGGGTGTTCGTTTCCTTCACACTGAGTCAGATCGGCATGGTGCGGCACTGGAACCGGTTGCTGCGTAACGAAACCGACCGTGCAGCGCGGGTCAAGATGATGCGTTCCCGGGTCGTCAACACCATCGGATTCGTGGCTACCGGAGCGGTGTTGATCGTGGTGATCGCCACCAAGTTCGTGGCCGGCGCGTGGATTGCGATCGTCGCGATGTCGGTGCTGTTCGTGTTGATGAAGATGATCCGCCGGCATTACGACACCGTCAGCCAGGAGTTGGCCGAGCAGTCGGCCGCGCTGGATGACCAGGCGGTGCTGCCCAGTCGCAACCATGCCCTGGTGCTGGTGTCCAAGCTGCATCTGCCGACCCGCCGCGCGCTGGCCTACGCGCGAGCGACACGCCCTGACGCCCTGGAGGCGATCACGGTCAACGTCGATGACACCGAAACCCGCGCCCTGGTGCGCGAGTGGGAGGATAGCGATATCACCGTCCCGCTCAAGGTGATTGCATCCCCGTACCGCGAGGTCACTCGACCGGTGCTCGATTACGTCAAACGCATCAGCAAGGAGTCGCCGCGCACCGTGGTGACCGTCTACATCCCCGAATACGTGGTGGGTCACTGGTGGGAGCAGTTGCTCCACAACCAGAGCGCGCTGCGGCTCAAGACCCGGCTGTTGTTCATGCCGCAGGTCATGGTCACCTCGGTGCCCTGGCAGCTGAACTCCTCGGAGCGGCGCAAAGTCTTGGAGCCGCACCATGCTCCCGGCGACACCCGGAGAGGCTTTTTAGAGTGATCGACCAGGAATTGGTCTTGACGACCGGGGCACCGGCGAACGGCGGCAGCTGTGTGGCGCGCCACGACGGGAGGGTCGTTTTCGTGCGCTATGCGCTGCCAGGTGAGCAGGTACGAGTGCGGATCACCGCCGAGCGGGGCTCGTATTGGCACGGTGAATGTGTTGAGGTGCTCGAACCAGCGGCCGGCCGGGTGCCATCGCTCTGCCCGATCGCCGGGGTCGACGGCGCCGGTTGCTGCGACCTGGCGTTCGCCGATCCGGCCCTGGCGCGCGAGCTCAAGGGTGCGGTGGTGTCCAATCAGCTGGCAAGGCTCGGCGGCCACGAGTGGGAGGGTGCCGCCGAACCGGTCGGAGACGACGCCCCAACCGGTTGGCGCACCCGAGTCCGCTTGGACGTCGGTTCCGACGGCCGCGCCGGATTCCACCGGTATCACAGTGATGAGCTGGTCACCGACCTGCAGTGCGGGCAGCTGCCGGCCGGAATGATCAAGGGACTGGCCGAACAGTCCTGGCGGCCCGGCGATCACCTGCACGTGGTGGCCGACGACGACGGTGTCCGGCATGTGGTGAGCACCGGGCGCGATCACCGCCCGCAGGTCATGGAGGGTGACTATCACGCCACCCAGTGGGTGGGCCGGCGGCGTTGGCAGATACCGGTCACGTCGTTCTGGCAGGCGCATCGCCGGGCGGCCGCGCTCTACAGCGCGCTGGTCGGCCAGTGGGCGCAGGCCGACACCGGGATGACCGCCTGGGATCTTTACGGCGGGGCCGGGATCTTCGCAGCGGCGCTGGCGGAGACAGTGGGGGAGTCGGGCCGGGTGATCAGTGCCGACACGTCGCGGGCCGCGACCGGGGCCGCGCGCGCTGCGCTGGCCGACCTGCCGCAGGTATCGGTGCGCACCGATTCGGTGCGGCGCGTGTTGAGCGATGCGCCCTCCGGCGCCGACGTGGCGGTGCTGGACCCGCCGCGCGCCGGCGCCGGGCGGGAGGTGATCGAGGCGCTGGCCGCCGCAGGTGTACCACGCATTGTGCACATCGGTTGCGAGGCAGCGTCTTTCGCCCGCGACATCGGTTTGTACCGTGCCCAGGGATATGCCGTGGAGCAGATCCGCGTATTCGACGCGTTCCCGCTGACCCACCACGTGGAGTGCGTCGCGCTGCTAACTCGCTGACCGCTCGCGCCAGCGGTCCAGCAGCGCAGGTATCTCGGCGAGCAGAAACGTGTAGAAGTCCCGCATCTGGGTGAGCCGATGGTGGGCCGGATGGTCGGCGCCGATGGCCGCGATCCCGGCTGCCGCGGCGTCCTGCATCGCTGAGATCGTCACATTCTGGTTGGTGAACAACACCGCCCATGCATCGTCGCGCAGTCGATAATGCTCGCGGCGGCTGGCCGGAACCGGAACCCGCTCGGCCAACCCGACCGCGGTGAGCATCTTCATCGCCCCGGAGATCGCGCCCGCACTGGCCCGCAGCTTCTCGGCCAGCTCGCCCATCGTCATCGTCGACTGTTCGGTGAACAGCAAGGTGGCCAGGACCCGGGCGGTCATGCGCTGCAGTCCGAGACCGGTCAACGTCAGCGCGAGTTGTTCGGCGATATCGACATCATCTGCCACCGAAGCTCCTAATGTTCAGTAATTTCTGAAATGTCAGTATACTCGTGCGGGTGTTGATCGACGGCGATGCGACCGAAGTGATCCGGGTGCGCGGACTCACCTACACCTATCCGAAGGCCGAGCAGCCCGCCGTTCGCGGCATGGACTTCTCGGTCGACCGCGGCGAGATCTTCGGGTTCCTGGGTCCCAGCGGCGCCGGCAAGTCCACGACCCAGAAGCTGCTCATCGGCCTGCTGCGCGGCCACGGCGGCCAGGCCCAGGTCTGGGGCCGCGACCCGGTCGCCTGGGGGCCCGACTACTACCAGCGCATCGGGGTGTCCTTCGAATTGCCCAACCACTACCAGAAGCTCACCGGACTGGAGAACCTGCAGTTCTTCGCATCGCTGTACGCCGGCAGGACCGTCGACCCGATGGTCCTGCTGGACGCCGTCGGCCTGACCGAATACGCCGACACCCGGGTGGGTGACTACTCCAAGGGCATGCAGATGCGGCTGACCTTCATCCGATCGCTGATCCACGATCCGGAGCTGATCTTTCTCGACGAGCCCACGTCCGGTCTGGACCCGGTCAATGCCAACAAGGTCAAAGACATGGTGCGCGATCTCAAGGCGCGCGGCCGCACCGTTTTCCTGACCACGCACGACATGGAGACCGCCGACGAGCTGTGCGACCGGGTGGCGTTCGTCGTTGACGGCCGAATCGTCGCGCTGGACAAGCCCGCCGAGCTGAAGATCGCCCGCAGCCAGCGCGTGGTCCGGGTGACCTACCGTTCCGAGCAGGGTGGCCTGGCGAACGCGGACTTCGCCATGGACACCCTGGCCGACGACCCGGGGTTTCACGCGGTGCTGCGCGAACGACAGATCGAGACGATCCACAGCCGCGAGGCCAGCCTCGATGACGTTTTCGTCGAGGTCACCGGCAGGCAGCTGACATGAGCCGGCTGGTGGCCGCGCTACGTCTGGAGCTGATGCTGCAGGTCCGGCAGAAGTTTCTGCACGCCGCGGTGTTCTCGGGTCTGATCTGGCTGGCTGTGCTGTTGCCGATGCCGGCGCGTCTGCGCACGGCCGCCGAACCGTATGTGCTGATGGGCGATACGGCCATCATCGGTTTCTTCTTCATCGCCGGCACGGTGTTCTTCGACAAGCAGGATCGAACCCTGTCGGCGATCGTCGCCACACCGCTGCGATTCGGCGAGTACCTGACGGCGAAACTCACTCCGCTGGCCGGGATCTCACTGGCGGTGGCTGTGGTGGTGGCCGGCGTGGATCGCGTCGGCTACCACCCGATTCCATTGCTGACGGGGGTGCTGCTGGCGACTCTGGTGATGCTGCTGGTCGGATTCACCACATCCCTGCCGTTCGCGTCGATCAGTGACTGGTTCCTGACCGCGACGATCCCACTGGCGGTGATGTCACTGCCGATGCTGCACTACTCCGGGGTGTGGCCGTCGCCGCTGTGCTACCTGATTCCGAGTCAGGGGCCGCTGCTGCTGTTCGGCGCCGCATTCGATCAGCTCACCCTGGCGCCATGGCAGATCGCGTACGCGCTGATCTATCCCACACTGTGTATCGCCGGGTTGTACTTGGCGGGCCGGAAACTGTTCGCCCACTACATCATCGAGCGGTCATGATGGTGGGCTGGCGCGCAGTGGCCGCGTTCGGCCGCAATGATCTGCGTGGCACCTATCGCGACCCGCTGCTGGTGATGATCGTGCTGGCGCCGGTGATCTGGACCACCGGGGTAGCGGTGCTGACGCCGCGGGTCACCGCCATGCTCGCCGAGCGCTACGCGTTCGACCTGGTGCCCTACTACCCGTTGGTGCTCACCGCATTTCTGTTGCTGACATCCATCATCATCACCGGTGGCCTGGCCGCGTTTCTGGTGCTCGACGAAGTCGACGCCGGCACGCTGACCGCGCTGCGAGTCACCCCGGTTCGGCTGTCGGTGTTCTTCGGCTACCGGGTGGCCACCGTGATGGTGGTGACGACCGCTTACGTGATTGCCACCCTGTCGTTCAGCGGGATTCTGCAACCGGGCCTGCTGCCGTCGCTGATCCCGATCGGGCTGCTGGCCGGCCTGACCGCGGTGGTGACGCTGCTGTTGATTCTGGCCATGGCCAGCAACAAGATTCAGGGCCTGGCCGCTTTGCGCGGCCTGGGCATGCTGATCGCCGGGTTGCCGTGCCTGCCGTGGTTCATCGACTCGAGCTGGAATCTGGCGTTCGGGGTGTTGCCGCCGTACTGGGCGGTCAAGGCATTCTGGGTGGCCGGTGACCACGGGGTGTGGTGGCCGTATCTGGTCGGCGGGGTCGTCTACAACCTGGCGGTCGCGATGCCGCTGTATCGCCGCT
Source organism: Mycolicibacter virginiensis (assembly GCF_022374935.2). Classification (NCBI taxonomy): domain Bacteria; kingdom Bacillati; phylum Actinomycetota; class Actinomycetes; order Mycobacteriales; family Mycobacteriaceae; genus Mycobacterium; species Mycobacterium virginiense. The sequence continues at coordinate 2,899,527 of NZ_CP092430.2, read as the reverse complement.
TCGTCGCCAAGAACACCTGAGGGCAATGCGTGGGTTGAACGTCAGCCAAATACGAAGTAGCGCAACCACAGATACACCGCCGTCAGCGTGACCGAGACGGCGGTGACCACAATGCCCTTGCGGGTGAATTCCCAGAATGAGATGGGATTGTCTGACCGGCGGGCGATTCCGAGCATCACCACGTTGGCGCTGGCTCCGACGGCGGTCAGGTTGCCACCGAAGTCAGCACCCAGTGCCAGCGCCCACCACAGCGCGTCGGGGTGCACGTTGGTGGGCAGGGTGGTGCTCAGCTCGGCCACGATCGGCGTCATGGTTGCCACGTAGGGGATGTTGTCGATGATCCCGGACACCGGAGCGGACACCCCCAAGATGCCCATTGTGGTCAACAGCGCATTGCCGTCGGTAACCGCGGTGGCAGCTTTGGCGAGGGCGGCGATCACACCGGTATCCACCAGGGCGCCGACCATCACGAAGAGTCCGGCGAAGAACAACAGCGTTTCCCATTCGACCCCGGACAGATACTCCGGGCGCTCCAGACCGGAGGTGAGGATCAAGATCCCCGCACCGAGCAGGGCGACCACCGATGGCTCGAGGTGTAGCGCCGAATGCCCGATGAATGCGGCGAACACCGCGGCGAGCACCAGTCCGCACTTGATCAGCAGGCCGCGATCGCGGATTGCTTCACCCTCCTCCAGTGCCATCACGTCGGCGACTCGCTCGGCGTCGACGGCGAACGACCCGGGAAACAGGCGGGGCAACATGAGGATGAACGCGGCGATGACGATCGCGACGATAGGCGCCAGGTTCAGCAGGAAGGAATTGAACGACAATCCTCCTCGGCTGGCGATGATGATGTTGGGTGGATCACCGACCAGGGTTGCGGCGCCGCCGATGTTGGATGCGAACACCTCGGCCATCAGAAACGGTGCGGCGCTGATGTCCAGACGGTCACAGACCAGCAGCGTGACCGGGGCGATCAGCAGCACGGTGGTGACGTTGTCCAGCAACGCTGAGGCCACCGCGGTCACCAGCACCAGCAGGATCATGATCCGCAGCGGGGAACCCTTGGCGCGCTTGGCGGCCCAAATGGCGATGTACTCGAAGACGCCGGTCTGGCGCAGCACGCTGACGATGATCATCATGCCCAGCAGCAGGAAGATGACGTCCCAGTCGATACCGGTCGCGCGGGAATAGAAGATGTCATCGGACGATATGACCGGCAGGATGACGACTGCCGCCGCGCCGGCCAGCGCTACAACTGTTTTGTTGACGCGATCGGCGGCGATGAACGCGTATGCGGTCAGAAACACCGCGACCGCAATGAAGGCCATCAGCGGGTCAGACTCTCAGCGCCGCGGCAAGCAACCGCGACGCGGTGATGACCCCGTGCAGTTCACCGTCCTTGACGACGGCAATCAAGGGGCTGTGCAGGCGGGCCATCATGGCGGCCACTTCGATCACGGTGGCGTCGGCGTCGGCGGCCGGCACGTCTCGTAGGTGTTCGGGCAGCACGTCGCGGACCGTTTTGCCGCGAAGCTTCTCGGCCGAGCGGTCCGCCACGGTCTCGCTCAGTACGCCCGCCAGCGATGGGTCGTCCTGGACGTAGCCCGGCACGATGAAGCGCACCACCTGGGAGGCCGGCAGCACCGCGTACGGCTTGCCGGCCGCGTCGGTGACGACGATGCCGGGCAACCGGTGTTCCGCCAATAATCTCGCGGCGGCCAGTGCGTCGGAGTCGATAGTCACCACCGGGAATTCTTCGGCGATCTGTTCGGCCTGCACACGATGACGATACGGTGGGTGCCCGCGGCCATGCGTAAACTGGCCGGATGCTTGAAGGGATCCGCGGCCCCGCCGATCTGCAGCACCTCTCGCAGGCTCAGCTGACCGATCTGGCGGCGGAAATCCGCGAGTTCCTGATCCACAAGGTCGCCGCGACCGGCGGGCATCTGGGCCCCAACCTGGGTGTGGTGGAGCTGACCTTGGCGCTGCACCGGGTGTTCGATTCCCCACACGACCCGATCATCTTCGACACCGGACATCAGGCCTACGTGCACAAGATGCTGACCGGGCGCAGCCGCGACTTCGACACCCTGCGCAAGAAGGGCGGGCTGTCGGGTTACCCGTCGCGCGCCGAGAGCGAGCACGACTGGGTGGAGTCCAGCCACGCCAGCTCGGCGCTGTCCTACGCCGACGGCCTGGCCAAAGCCTTCGAGCTCACCGGGCACCGCAACCGGCACGTGGTGGCCGTCGTCGGTGACGGCGCCCTGACCGGCGGGATGTGCTGGGAGGCGCTCAACAACATCGCGGCGGGTAACCGCCCGGTGGTGGTCGTGGTCAACGACAACGGCCGCAGCTACGCGCCCACCATCGGTGGCTTCGCCGACCACCTGGCTGCACTGCGGCTGCAGCCGGCCTACGAGCGCCTGCTGGAGCGGGGCCGCACCGCGATCCGCGGGGTGCCGGTCGTCGGGGAACTCGGCTACCAGGTGATCCACAGCTTTAAGGCGGGGCTCAAAGATGCGCTGGCACCGCAGGCGCTCTTCACCGACCTCGGCCTGAAATACCTGGGCCCGATCGACGGTCATGACGAGGCTGCGGTGGAATCCGCGCTGCGCCGCGCACGGGGCTTCGGCGGGCCGGTGATCGTGCACGTGGTCACCCAAAAGGGCAAGGGCTACGGCCCGGCCGAGAACGACGAGGCCGAGCAGATGCACGCCTGCGGGGTGATCGATCCGCTGACCGGCAACGCAACCGAAACCGCCGGGCGCGGCTGGACGGCGGTGTTCTCCGACGCGCTCATCGAGTACGGCACCAAGCGCCGCGATGTCGTCGCCATCACCGCCGCGATGCCGGGCCCCACGGGGCTCGCGCCGTTCGGACAGCGTTTTCCGGATCGGATGTTCGACGTGGGAATCGCCGAGCAACACGCGATGACGTCCGCGGCCGGCCTGGCGATGGGTGGTCTGCACCCGGTGGTGGCGGTGTATTCGACGTTCCTCAACCGCGCCTTCGATCAGCTCGTGATGGACGTCGCGCTGCACAAGCTGCCGGTGACGCTGGTGCTGGACCGGTCCGGGATCACCGGACCCGACGGCGCCAGTCACAACGGCATGTGGGATCTGTCGGTGCTGGGGATCGTGCCCGGAATCCGGGTGGCGGCACCTCGCGACGGCATCCGGCTGCGCGAAGAGCTCGGCGAAGCGCTCGACATCCACGACGGGCCCACCGCATTGCGATTCCCCAAAGGGGATGTGGGCGAAGACATTCCCGCCATCGAGCGGCGAGCTGGGGTGGACGTGCTGGCGGTCCCGGCCGACGGGTTGCCCCAAGACGTCCTGCTGGTCGCGGTCGGCGCGTTCGCGCCCATGGCATTGGCCGTGGCCGACCGGCTGCACAACCAGGGCATCGGGGTGACGGTGATCGACCCGCGTTGGGTGCTTCCGGTGCCAGCGGTACTCATCGAGATGGCCCGCGCGCACAAGCTGGTGGTCACCTGCGAGGACAACGGCGTGGCCGGGGGTATCGGCTGGGCTGTGTCGGCTGCGCTGCGCAGTGCCGAGATCGACCTGCCCTGCCGCGACGTCGCTCTGCCGCAGCGTTTCTACGACCACGCCTCGCGCGGCGAGCTGCTGGCCGAGGTCGGCCTGACCGCCCAGGACGTGGCCCGCCAGATCACCGGTTGGGTGGCGGCGATGGGCGCCGCCAACTGCGTCGACGAGGTCAGCGAGCGGCTGGACTAGTTCACGTCGGAGATCGGCGGCCACACCGCGTCGAACACCCACGCGAACACGAACGTGTAGACCAGGAAGAACGCCAGCAGGCCGATCTCGAGACCGAAGGCCTGTGCGAGCGACACCTTCAACAGCGCGGCCACGATCGGCAACAGCAGCACCACCAGGCCACCTTCGAAGCCGATCGCGTGCACGATCCGGCGGCCCACCGTGCGGGTTGTGGAGTCCTGCCGGCGCTCCCATGCCTCGAACACGGTGGTCCAGACGTAGTTCCAGATCACCGCGACTGTTGATGCTGCGACTGCCACGGCCCCTGAACTGCCGCCGCCGAACCCCAGCACGGTCAGTCCGACAGTGGTCAGCGCAACGGCGACAAGCTCGTAGCTGATGACGTAGATGATGCGACGAAAAGCTGGCGACACGAGGTCCTCCCAGAAAAATCAACCATGGGAAGTCCTTGACGGTTCGCGTCCACGGTTAGCGTGACGTGAGAAGCACTGGCCGAACACTGAATACGGCTGCTCCCTAGACAGTCTAGCAACAGCCGTGCCGAGCACCCTGCTGCCGCGGACCTAGGCTGACTAGGCGCGGCCGAGAGCCTGCGCCAGCACCGGCACCGTCAGCTCACGCTGCCAGGGGCGTGCGCCGCCGGCGACCAAGAACTCCTCGATCGCCACCGCTGCGTCCGATGCCGCAGGTTTCCAATCCCAGCACAGCCTGCGCACCAGCTCCGGGGTGATCAGGTTCTCGGTCGGCACGTGCACCAGCTCGGATACTGCGCCCAGCGCGGCGCGGGCGGCCTCCAGTCGTGCGGCGGCCTCGGGCTTGCGCCGTGCCCAGCGCGATGGCGGCGGCGGCCCGCTGGCGGATTCGCCGGCTTCCAGCGGCTCGGGGTTGTCGCGTGCTGCGGCCAGCGCTGCCAACCAGGTCGACGCGCTGCGACGTTGTTTGGGTCCGCCGAAGACCGGTAGGGCGAGCAGCTCTGCGACGGTGGTGGGGTTGGCGACGGCCGCAGCGATGATCGCCGAGTCGGGCAGGACGCGTCCGGGCGCGATGTCCCGGCGCGCGGCGATCTGGTCGCGGACCGTCCAGAGCTCTCGGACGGCGGCCAGGCCGCGTCGATCGCGCACCTTGTGAATGCCCGACGTACGCCGCCAGCGGTCCCGGCGCGTCGTGGTGGTGAAGTCGGTCACCCGGACGTGATTGAACTCCTGTGCCGCCCAATCGGTTTTGCCCTGCTCGGCCAGCACTTCAGCGACCGCCTGGCGCAGTTCGATGAGCACCTCGACGTCGAGTGCCGCATAGTTGAGCCAATCGGCAGGCAGCGGTCGCTTTGACCAGTCAGCGGCGCCGTGTCCCTTGGCAAGACCCAGTCCCAACAGTCGCTGCACCATCGCGGCCAGGTTGACCCTGTCGAAGCCGGCCAGCCGCCCGGCCAGTTCGGTGTCGTACAGCGCCTTGGGCCACATGCCGACCTCGGCCAGGCAGGCCAGGTCCTGGTCGGCGGCGTGCAGAATCCACTCGTCGTCGTCGAGTACTTCGGCGACTGGGCGCAGCAGGGCAGCCGGATCCTCGCCGGCGCCGACCGGATCGATCAGCACCGTCCCGGCACCCGCTCGACGGATCTGGATGAGGTAGGCACGGTTGGAGTAGCGGAAGCCCGACGCCCGCTCGGCATCCACGGCGAACGGTCCGTGACCGCCTGCCAGCAGGTCTGCGGCGGCACCGATCTGGGTGCGGGTGACCGATACCTCCGGCACCCCATCGGCAGGGTGCGGCAGCGGTGTCGGCTCGGGCTCTTCGGTGACGGCCGGTTCGGTGGTCTGCTCGGACATCTCAGACGCGGGTTCGCGAGCTCAGATCGGTGATCCCGACCGGCGGTAGGCCCGCGGCGTGTTCCAGCACCTCACAGAAGGCCTGGACATGTGTGCCCAGCTCCGGGGTGGTCGCGGTCCACGACGCGCGCAGCTCCAACTGGTGACCCCGCGGCGGGCCGGAGATGTCGCCGTACCGAACTGACGTGGTGGCCGTGACGGTCCCACCCAATGCGGTGACGTGTTCGGTGCGAGCGCCCAGCGCGTCGACGAGCCAACTCCAGGCGACCTCGGGCAGCAGCGGGTCGATCGCCTCGTGCGGGTCCAGGTCGGCCTGAATGAAGGCCACCATCCGCATGGTGCCGTCCCAGGCGTCGGTGCCGTCGGGGTCATACAGCAGGATCAACCGGCCGAAGGCATCGCCGTCGGAGTCTTCGGGGATGAAGTCGGTTTCGGGATGCTTAACCTCGGCGCCCAGCGCGTAGCTGTAGGGCGCCAGGCGCTGTGGTGGCCGGATCGGGCCCAATTCGATTTCCGACCGCACGGTTGCGGCGTGCATCGTTGCCACCGCTTCCCGAAAGGGGGCAGGCTCGGCTGATGTCACTGGTGCCGCTCCTTAACTGATTTGCTGTGCGCCACGTCGCCAGCGGCCGGCACACAAGGTTCTGTTGCGCACCGCCGCGACGCGGGTCACCGATTCTCACGCTAACCCCCGGCGCCGGTCGGCGCAGACAGGCGCGCCGAATAGGGCGGTTCGGCGAGGCTCGGCGGAGGTGGCCCGGAGGGGCGGCGGAGGCGAGGGGAAGCCGGGACCGCCGCAGGAAACGGCAGGGTTCGGCGAGGCTCGGCGGAGGTGGCCCGGAGGGGCGACGGAGGCGAGGGGAAGCCGGGACCGCCGCAGGAAACGGCACGGTTCGGCCTGCGGCAACCCGGCGTGGCAGCATTGAGCTCGATGAGTGCCCGTCGTGAACTGCCTGATTCCCCGTACCTGGCCGCCGCTGCCGGCCGGCAACCCAACCGGATGCCGGTCTGGTTCATGCGCCAGGCCGGTCGATCCCTGCCGGAATACCGTGAGCTGCGCGCACAGCACAGCATGCTGGCGGCCTGTTTTGATCCCGAACTGGTCTGCGAGATCACGCTGCAGCCGGTGCGCCGACATGATGTCGACGCGGCGATCCTGTTCTCCGACATCGTGGTGCCGCTGCGTGGCGCCGGGGTGGATCTGGACATCGTCCCCGATGTCGGGCCGGTGATCGCCGACCCGGTGCGCAGCGCGAGTGATGTCGCTGCCCTGCGGCCGTTGGACCCGCAGCAGGTGACGGCCGTCGCGGCGGCGGTATCGCTGCTGGTGGACGCACTCGGAACGGTGCCGCTGATCGGCTTCGCCGGCGCGCCGTTCACCATGGCCTCCTACCTGGTCGAGGGCGGGCCCAGCCGGACCCACGCCCGCACCAAGGCGATGATGCTGGCCGATCCGGACACCTGGCATGAGTTGATGACGCGGCTTACCGACCTGACCATCGCATTTCTGACGGTGCAACTCGACCACGGCGTGGACGCCATTCAGTTGTTCGACTCCTGGGCCGGAACGCTGTGCCTGGCCGACTACCGGTGTTTCGTGGCACCGCACAGCGCCCGGGTGTTCGCCACGCTCGCCGACCGGGACGTGCCGATGACGCACTTCGGCGTGCAGACCGGCGAGCTGTTGGGTGAGATGGCGGCTACCGGGGCCACGGTCGTCGGGGTGGACTGGCGTACCTCACTGACCGACGCCGCCGCCCGGGTGGGCGCCGGACGGGCCTTGCAGGGCAACCTGGACCCGGCGGTGCTGCTGGCGGGGTGGCCGGCCGTGGAGCGTGCCGCCAAGGCCGTCGTCGCCGATGGCCGTGCCGCTGTTGCCGCCGGAGCGTCGGGGCACGTTTTTAACCTCGGACACGGCGTACTGCCGGAGACCGACCCCGGGGTGCTGACCGACCTGGTATCGCTGGTTCATTCATTGTGACCACGTCGTACTGCGTCGTCGGGGGCGGAATCTCCGGTCTGGCCGCCGCCCACCGCCTGCGGGCGACACTCGGCGACGCAGTCGACATCACCATCTTCGATCCGGCCGATCGGCTCGGCGGGTTGTTGCGGACCGAGACCCTGGGCGGGATCGGGGTGGACGTGGGTGCTGAGGCGTTCATCGCCCGGCGGCCCGAGGTCCCGGCCCTGTTGGCCGAGCTGGGTTTGGCCGACCGGCAGCGCGGTACCACCGGAGTGCGGCCGTTGCTCTACAGCCGCCGGCTGCTGCATCGGCTGCCGCCGGACACCCTCAGCGGGATTCCGTCCTCACCGGAGTCGATGGCCGGGCTGGTCGACAACGAAACCCTCGCCCGGATCGCCGGCGAACCCAGCCGCCCGTTGGCGTTCGAACCGGGCAGCGATCCGGCGCTGGGGGCACTGGTAGCCGACCGTTTCGGGGACCAAGTGGTCGCCTGCTCGGTGGATCCGCTGATCGGCGGGGTGTACGCGGGTTCGGCGGCAACCGTCGGCCTGCGCTCGGCGGTCCCAGGGTTGGCCACCGTGCTCGATGAGGGTGCGTCCAGCCTGACCGAGGCCGTGCGGCGGGCACTGCCCACCACCACCGGCGTGCCGGTGTTCGGCGCGATCACCGGCGGGTATCAGGTGCTGGTCAACGCACTGGTGCGCAGCGCCCGGCTGCGCTGGGTGCAGTCGGCGGTGACCCAGATCGACCCGGCCGGCGACGGATGGCTGTTACGAGACGCCAGTGGCGGCCATCATCGCGCCGACCGGGTAGTGGTCGCGGTGCCCGCCCCCGTGCTGGCCCGGCTGGCCACCGGGTTCGCCCCGCGTGCCGCGGCAGCGGCCAGCCGGATCGGCAACGCATCCTCGGTGGTGGTGGCGATGGCGGTTCCCGCCGGCGCGGCCTTCCCGAACAACTCCGGGGTACTGGTTGCCACCGGGGAACGGCTGCACGCCAAGGCGATCACCCTGACGTCGCGGAAATGGGGCGACCGGGGGTACGGCGGCCGGGTCGAGGTGTTGCGGTTGTCGTTCGGTCGGTTCGGCGACCCCCGTACCAGCGCCGCCGACGCGGAGCTGGTGGCGTGGTCGGTGCAGGACCTGGAGGCCGTCTTCGGTCTCTCGGTGGACCCCATCGACGTGCGCGTGCAGCGCTGGCCTGCGGCGATGCCGCAATATCGGTCCGGTCACGCCGCCCTGGTCACCGGGCTGCGCGCGGCGCTGCCACCGACGGTGGCGGTCGCCGGAAACTATCTCGACGGCATCGGAGTGCCGGCCTGCATCGCCGCGGCCGACCGGGCTGTGGCGGCCGTGATCAGCGCCACCCCGGCGCCCTAGCGAACTTCACAGCGCATCGTGGCAGCATATGGGCCATGGCGCACCTCGACTACGACAAGTTGAACTCCACTCTCCGCTACGTGATGTTCTCGGTGTTCTCGGTGAATCCGGGTGGACTCGACGCGGGTTCGCAGACCCGAGAGGAGATCGCCGACCAGGTCGCCACCTTCTTGAAGCAGCAGGAAGAGCGGGGCGTGGTGGTCCGCGGGGTGTACGACGTCGCCGGCCTGCGCGCCGACGCCGACTTCATGATCTGGACCCACGCCGAGCGCATCGAAGACCTGCAGGCCACCTACGCCGGTTTCCGTCGCACCGCACTGGGCCGGGCCTGCGAGCCGGTGTGGAGCAGCGTGGCATTGCACCGGCCGGCCGAGTTCAATCGCAGTCATGTTCCGGCGTTCATCGCCGGTGAACCGGCAGGCGCCTACGTCTGCGTGTATCCCTTCGTGCGGTCGCTCGAGTGGTACGTCCTGCCCGAAGAGGACCGTCGCAGGATGCTGGCCGAGCACGGCATGGCGGCCCGGGAGTACAAGGATGTGCGGGCCAACACCGTGCCCGCGTTCGCGCTCGGCGACTACGAGTGGATCCTGGCGTTCGAGGCGCCCGAACTCGACCGGATCGTCGACCTGATGCGCGACCTGCGCAACACCGAGGCGCGCTTGCACGCTCGGGAGGAAACCCCGTTCTTCACCGGCCCCCGGGTCGAGGTGGAGCAGTTAGTGGCGTCGCTGCCGTAGCGGTCGTCGAGGCCGTAGTGAGCGTGGGGAACTGCGAATGGGACCTCGGTAACTCTCTCCCGCAAGCGGGAGGTGGCCCCAGGCGCGGCGCTCAGGACGACGCCGGCACCAGCCGCAGACAAATCGAGTTTATGCAGTAGCGCTGGTCGGTGGGGGTGGGGTAGCCCTCGCCGGTGAATACGTGGCCCAAATGGCTATGGCAGGACGCGCACAGCACCTCGGTGCGCCGCATCCCCAGCGAGTCATCCGAGCGCAGTATCACCGCGTCGGAGTCGGCCGGGTCGAAGAACGACGGCCAACCGCAGTGAGAGTGGAATTTCTCTGCGCTGCGGAACAACTCGGCACCGCACGCCCGGCACTCGTAGACACCTTCGGTGGTGGTGTCGGTGTATTCGCCGGTGTTCGGCGGCTCGGTACCGGCGCGGCGCAGCACCGCGAACTCTTCGGGGGTCAGTTTCGCGCGCCACTCGTCGTCGGTGAGCGACACCTTGGGAGAGGTCATGCGTCCACGTTAATCCGCTTCGGCTCGGCCGTCAGCCAGGCCGGATCGATCCCGTCGTCCAGGCGGCCCTGCTCCTTGGCATCCAGGTAGCGATAGCACAGCACCGTGCAGATCACGATCAGCAGCAGCGACCAACCGTAGGTGATCTTGAGGTAGTCCAGTGGCCGCCCGATGTTCATCCACCGGAAGATCAGCCACTTGTCCAGGGTCATGAACCCGTAGATCCCCAGCCACGCCGGCCAGTTGCGCAGCACCGAGTTCGGCAGCACCACGGTCATCAGGAACGGGAACAGCACGATCGAGTAGTAGCCCTGGCCCAGCGACAGCACCAAGAACGACGTCGTCAGCAGCACGCCGGAGGAGGTCAGCATCCAGAACCGGGGGTCGCGGGTGCGGTAGTAGCGGTAGAGCAGCCACAGGCTGACGGCAGCCAACACGGTGAACAGCACCCGCATGAACAGGATGAGGCCCGCGGGCAGCCCGAAGAACACGCCGTTGCCCAGGATCGAGGAGTTGAAGTAGTCGCGGGTGCCCATGATGTACGGCACCGTGTGGGTGAAGTAGCTGTTCGGATCGCTGGCCAGCGGGAACGCCACCACGTTGAACAGCACGGGCACCGCGATCGCTCCGACGAACGGCCGCCACTGCCGGCTCAGCAGCGGCAGCAGCAGCAGCGGTATCAGCACCGGCTTGACCACAATGGTCAAGCCGATGGCGACACCGGCCCACCACTGGCGGCTCGCCCGGCCGTCGAGCAGCCAGCGCAAGAACAACACCTCGGCCAGCAGAATCACACCGTTGATGTTGGTGAACACCAGTGTGCTGCTCACGCTTTCGGTGAGGAACATCGCCGCCAACAGGGCCGGCGCCGCGACCGAGCTCAGCCCGAATCCGAACATCCGCAGCAGCAGGTAAGCGGCGAGCACGATCGCGATCGTGTTGGTCGCGATGAACGTGTACCGCGACAGGGTCTCCGGCAGATATCCGAACGGCGACATCAGCAGGGTGCCGCCGGGGGAGTACAGGTAGTGCGGATCGACGTAGTCGAAGTGCTCGTTGTAAATGTCCAGGCCGTGCCGGAAGTTCAGCACCGCCCGGTAGACCGGTTTGAAGTCATCGGTGATGTTGCCGTTGAGCGGCAGCACGATGGCGCGATGGATCAACGACATGATGGCCACCGGCCACAGCACCGAACGCAGTACGGTCGCGGTGCTCGGCGGGGACGTGGGGGGCCGGAACGCGGCCTGTAGGGCGGTGCCCGCCCGGTGCATCAAGGAGTCGGCTGCCGTCACCAGCGAACCGTACCCCGGACCGGTCCTAGGAGTCCGGATCAGGCTGGGTCAGGCCGGGCAGTAGACGTCGGTGTCGGGCAACTTGCCGCTGTCGAGGTAGCCGATCAGCGGCGGCAACGTGCACGACGAATAGACCGCGGCGCCATGCCCGATGCCCTGCCACATCACCCGCTTGCTGGCCGACCCGGCGTTGATGACGGCCGCGGCGGTAGCCGCCACGCCCTCCTCCCCGACAATCGGATCGTTTTGCACTCCCAGCAGCAGGACATCGATCTTGAGTTCCTTCGGCAGGTCCGGGGTGCTGCTGCTGGGCCAGCTCAGGCATTGCGCCATGTCCAGCGCGCCGACCGTGCCGAACTGCGGGTATTCCTTGCCCCAGGCGACCACCAGCTCCCGGACCCGGTCTGGCGTAGGCCGATTGAGCGCGTCGGCGCATGAGTTGACGAAGCGGCCGTCACTGCCGGTGGTGCCTTGGGCCCTGTTGATCAGGTTGTTCAACAGATTGGCGTCGCCGGAGTTGGCCGAGGCCAGCGCCCTGGCCAACTCGTTGGTGGTGTTGACGCGATCGCCGGTGGGATAGCCCAGGGCCGTGACGATCGCGTTGGTCACCGCGGCCACCGAGGCGCCGCCCGGACCATGCCCGGAGCGAGCGGCGTCCAGCACCGCGTTGACAGCGCCCTTCGGGTCCGGGCCCAGCGCGCAGCTCACCGCGACGCACTGCGCGGCGAACGCCTCAAAGGCCGCCTGCTGGCCCTTCACTCGTTCCTCGGCGGCGGATTCGGCGGCGGCTCCGAGCGGAATGGGGGAGTCCAGTGCCAACCGGGCCACCTTCCCCGGGTGAGAGCCGGCGTAGGCCAGGGCGATCTGAGCGCCATTGCCGATACCGATCAGCGACAGCGCGGGGATGTCCCAGATGCTGCGCAGCCGTTCGAGATCGGTGGCGGCATGGGTGTTGTCGTAGGAGGACTCGCCCGGCGAGATGGAGTCGGTGCAGTCGGTGGTGGCTTCCATCGTGACCGTGCCCAGGCTGGCCACGGGGTCGTCGCCGGTGGCGAATTGCGCCTGGTTCCACATTTCGTCGCGCTGGCTGCGATCGCGGCAGTCCACCGGAGTCGACATCCCGGTGCCGCGCCGGTCGACGGCGACGATCGGGTGGCTCTTGAGCACGTCCGCGCCGGCCCGTGCCAGCCAGATCGGCAGCTGCAGCGACGACGGCAGATCCCAGCCGGTGGTGAACACCACGGGGCCGGCATCGCCGGGGGTCTGCACGGACCGGGCACGCACCACCCCGATGCTGATCGCCCCGGAGCCGCCGCCGAGGGGGTCGACGTCGGCGTCGTAGCTGGCGCAGTCCAGCCGCACCCCGGGCGTGGCGGGCAGCGCCGCGTCGCCGAAGACCCGGGCGGTGCAGTCATGCCACGGCAGGTCGTTTTTGGGCACCTCGATCGCGGGCGGTCCAGCCTTGTCCGCGGTGGACTCTGGTTGCCCCTGGGGGCCTGCGCCGGAGTTGGTTGCGAAACGCGGGTCGGCGGCCAGTCCGGGCGCGCAACCGGCCAGCAGGGGCGCGGACCCGGCCAGTACGGCGGCAGCCGTCACCACCGCGACCCGGGCGAACCTCGAATAGCTGGTCATGCCTGTCACCTTATAGGCGCGCGCTTTTGACGTAGCGGCCGTAGAGGTAGCCGGATTCGTCGGCGAGCAGATGCGCACAGCGCATCGGCGTCGTCAGCTCGCCCGGACCGGTGGCGATGCGGCGGGCCAGGCCACCGACCAGATAGGGGGCCATGGTCAGGCAGAGCTCGTCGAGCAGCTCGCGCTCGATGAACGATCCCAGCAAGGTCGGTCCGCCTTCGGTGAGGACCCGGAACTGTTCGCGCTGCGCCAACGCGGCCAGCACCACGGCCTCGTCGACCCGCCCGGGGTCATCGCCCGAGCAGTCCAGCACTTCGGCGTACCCGGCCAGTCGCCGCCGGGTGTCGTCGGCGACCGCGGAGCAGGTCAACACCAGCGGCGCCAGCTCCGTGTCGTTGAAGACCCGCAGGTCGCGGTCCAGTTGCCCGGACTGGGTCACGATCGCCAACCGGGGCAGTTCGGACTGTCCGCGGTCGCGGCGGCCCTGGCGTTGCGCAACCCCGAGCCGCGCTCCGCCGTAATTCTCGACTCGGACCGTGCCCGCACCCACCAGCACGATGTCGGCCAGCGCTCGCAGCAGCATGAACAGGGACCGATCGCCGGACCCGGCCAACCCGCCGGAGGTGCCGGCCACCGTGGCGCCACCGTCGATGCTCCCGATGAAATTGGCCCGCACCCACACGCGCGGAATATCGGTTTCGGGGTAGGCGTACAACCGGCCCAGTTCGCCGTCGTCGATGGGCGCCGTGGAGCCCAGCAGGGTGAATCCCGGGTCTGCGCTGAGGTCGGACATGGCCTCGATTGCACCATGTGACTACAGTTCGTGCGTGCCCAATCCAGCCGCTGAGTCGATCGACCACCTGGTAGACCGGCATCCGGCGGTGTCGCCGGAACGGTTGATCGCGCAGCTCAAGCCGCCCCCGACGTTCGCCGGCGCCAGCTTCGCCAGCTACCGACCAGACCCGGCGCAACCCAGCCAGGCGGCCGCCGTGACGGCGTGCACCGCGTTCTGCGCGCAGGCGCTGACCCGGCGTGCCGGGCGGCGCAAGCTGCTGGGCAAGCGCGAGGTGTTGCCGGGCGTGGGCATCTACCTCGACGGCGGTTTCGGTGTCGGCAAGACGCACCTGCTGGCCTCGATCTACCACACGATCACCGACACCGGCAGCAGCCTTGGCGCTGCCCAGGCGCCTGGCACGGCGTTCGCGACGTTCATGGAGCTGACCCAGTTGGCCGGGGTGTTCGGCTTCACCGAGTGCATCGAGCTGCTCGGCGGCTACACCGTGGTGTGCATCGACGAATTCGAACTCGACGATCCGGGCAACACCACCTTGGTGTCGCGGCTGTTGTCCGAATTGGTGGCGCGTGGGGTCTCTATCGCCGCGACATCGAACACGCTGCCCGAGCAGCTCGGCGAAGGCCGCTTCGCTGTGCAGGACTTTCTACGTGAGATCAGTGCGCTGGCAAGCATTTTCACCCCGGTGCGCGTTGACGGCCCCGACTATCGGCACCGGGACCTGCCACCGGCGCCCGAACCGCCCTCAGCTCAACAGGTCACGCAGCGCGCAGCGGCGCGGCCCGGAGCGACATTGGACGACTTCGACGGGCTGTGTGTCCACCTGGCCACTATGCACCCGTCGCGCTACCTGACCCTGATCGAGGGCGTCACCGCGGTGTTTCTCACCGGCGCGCACCCGATCGACGACCAGAATGTGGCGCTGCGATTGGTCGCCCTCACCGATCGCCTGTATGACGCCGGCATTCCGGTGGTGGCTTCCGGCGCCAAACTCGACCAGATCTTCAGCGCCGAGATGCTGGCCGGTGGTTATCGCAAGAAGTACCTGCGGGCCACCTCGCGACTGCTCGCGCTCAGCAGCGGGGGTTAGAGCCGAAGCTGGACCGCCGCATCAAACCCGGGGGTTAGCGAGGCTCGACGAAGGAGAGCCGAAGCTGGACCGCCGCATCAAACCCGGGGGTTAGCGAGGCTCGACGAAGGAGAGCCGAAGCTGGACCGCCGCATCAACCTGGGGGTTGGCTCAGAGATTCCACTGCGCCAGACGCAGGCCGGTGTTGCGCGACAGCATCACCACGTGGGTTACCAAGCCGCGGTAGACATCCCAGTAGACGCCACCGTCGACGGTGGAGCCCGCCGGAGCGTTGGTGAGCACCGCGTCCAGGGTGGTCGGGTCGTCGGTGTGCTTGGACACGTAGGCGTCGCCGCCGGGCGTGACACCGTCGAAGGTGACCGAGGCCGCCATGATGTAGGGGTTGGGCACCGAGATCGGGTGGACGGTTACGTTCGCCCGCCACGGACCGCCCTGGTTTCGCCAGCGCGGCGTGCCGTTGGCGCCCCAGCCCGGGGGGATCTCGCTGGGCACCACGTCGTGCACGGTGACGTCGGCGACGATCGGCCCGAATGCCTCATCGTGGTAGGAGATGCGCAGCGTGTCGCCGAGGCGACCGATCGGCGCTTCCGGGGTGGTGGTCGGCGTGGCGTTTCCAGCGGCCGGCGCTACCAAAGCTGCCAACGCGGTGACGACGGAAGTGACCAGGGCCAGAATCCAGCGATGCATCATGTCCTCTTCGTTTGCTTCTGGGCATGATGGCACATCGGCATCGCGGGTGCAGCCGCCTTGGCCCGCCACGTCCGCAGATGGTTGGTTTCGGCGATCAGTTCGTGGTTTCTGAATCGGGGGCAGCCAGCTTCTCGGTGATCGCCTCCAGCGCGCGAGCCAGATCGGTTTCGGCGCGCTGCCGGTCGACTCCGGCGCGATGCAGAGGGCCGCTGCCGTCCTCGGCTTCCAGCAACGCCAGCAGCAGGTGCTCGGTGCCGATGTAGTTGTGGCCGAGTCGAAGTGCGGTGCGGAAGGTCAACTCCAGCGCTTTGCGTGCCGGGCCGTTGAACGGGATCAGGGCGGGCGGCTCGGCGTCGCCGGGCTCAAGGGCGACGGCGGCAACAACGGCTTCCGGGTCGACCTGCTGCGCGGTGAGCAACGCGGTGGCCAGCGCGCCGGGATCGTGCAGCAGTCCCAGGACCAGGTGATCGGGGGTGATCTCGGCGTTGCGTGCCCGGTGCGCGGCGTTCTGGGCCGCCACCACGGCACTGCGCGCCCGCGGGGTGAACCGGGCGAAGCCCTGCTCGGGATCGAGCGTGGCGGACTCAGGGCGCGGAACGAACTTCTTCTGCGCCGCCTGCTTGGTGACGCCCATGCACTTGCCGATATCGGTCCACGACGCTCCCGATCGGCGCGCCTGGTCGACGAAGTGCCCGATCAGATGGTCGGCGACCTCGCCGAGGTGCTCGGCGGCCAAGACGGCATCGGTCAACTGTTCCAGGGGGTTATCGTGCACGCCGGTGATGGCGTTGATCAGGTCGTCCAGGCGGATGGACTGCGTGAGCGGGGTGGGATCAGCCATGCCGTCAACTCTAGGTTGACGGCATGGTGATCGTCAACCGTTAGTTGACGCTGGGGGGCGGTGTGGCGCGGCTGGGGGAGGGAAATAGCCATTCCCCGAAGCCATCGGCGAACCCGGACGACGGGGCATACCTGACTTTCGCCGGGCTGACCCCGGCCGGCAGGGCGAACACCACGCAGCCGGTCGCGGACTCGCCCGGGGCGATGTGGAACATGCCGGCGTCGAAGTTCGTGCACTCGCCGACATCTTTGAGGTTCGGCGCGTAGCGCTGCCCGTCGGAACCGAAAGCCCAGACGTTGGTGTTGATGTCGCCGTTCATGGCCGCGGTGCCTGGGTTCGCGATCGTGAACTGCGTAGCGATATAGGTGATGCCCGGGTCGCTGGCGCCGGGCGTGACGGTCGCGGGGTTGATCACCTTGTCCAAGGTGACGGTGACAGTGCTGCCGTCGGCTCGGGTGAGGTTCAGGGTGTCGCCGGTGTGCCCGGCGGGTTTCGGGGTGGCCGGGCTGGCTCCGTTAGAGGTGTCGGCCGCGGGTGGCGCGCTCGTCGAGTCGGTGTGGCTTGAACATGCCGCGGACATGGCGACAGTCAAGGCGAACACCGACAGCGCGACGATGGGTCGATTCATTGGGCCACCTTTCGTAATTCCCCTTCGTGCATTGTTAACGATTGTGGTGCTTACCGGCTGGTGACCCTCGGTCCGACTCGGGAATTGGGCGCGATTCGGCAAATGCGCCTTAAGGTGTGATCTTCGTTACGGCTGTCGGTCGGCGCAGCCCAATGGGGGGTCCATCAGTCGCGTCTTCGTCGGCAAGGCGCTCAAGGCGAAGAAGGCCTAATACTCAGAGACGGAAAAACCCCCGTCGTCACGCGGTGGCGGCAGGGGTTTTCGCAATGTCGAGTCTGGTGCGCGGTACTGGGATTGAACCAGTCCAATCAGTTTGCTGACTCTGTTTACTTGACCAGCGCATTCGGCGATTTACCTGCGCTAACCTCGGACAGTACCGCCAGAAGCAAGCAGAAGCAAGCAGAAGTGACTACAGTTTTGTTAGCCCAAGTTTGGCCCACGCTGGCCCACGCTACTGCTCAGCCATTCACCGCGGGGGAGATGACGACATGGCGGCAACGACACGCAAGAAGCGCGCACCTGGCACGTTCGGCACTGTGGAAACCCTCCCTAGTGGACGCCACCGCGCGCGCTACCGGGGCCCCGATGGTCGGCGCTACACCGCGCCGACGCTGTTTCTGACCAAGCAGGATGCCCGCGGTTGGTTGGCGCTGCGACAAGCCGAGATCATCCGAAGGGCATGGGAGCCACCTGACGCGCAGGCGCCCACGCGCAACCCGGTCACATTCGGCGGATATGCCGAGACATGGCTGCAGCAGCGTGACCTGAAGGAGCGAACCGAGCAGCACTACAACAAGCTGTTGACCAACCACCTGCTGCCGACGTTCGGCGCACTGCCGTTGACGTCTATTACGCCTGATGACGTACGCGCGTGGCATACGGCGATGGGAACGGGCACGCCGACGCTGCGCGCCCATGCCTACGGGCTGATGCGAACGATCATGGGCACTGCCGCATCCGACGGCAAGATCAATACCAACCCGTGCGTCATTCGAGGAGCCGGAACCGCCCACCGTGTCCACAAGATTCGGCCGGCAACGCTGCCGCAGCTGGAGACGATCACCGCCAGCATGCCCGAGGCTTACCGGCTGATGATTCTGCTCGGGGCCTGGTGTGCGTTGCGGTACGGCGAGCTGGCCGAACTGCGCCGTAGGGATGTCGATCTCGACGACGAGATTGTTCGGATAGAGCGCGGCGTCGTGCGGGTTGACGGCGGCAAATTCAAGGTCACCACGCCGAAGTCCAATGCTGGTATCCGCGACGTGTCAATACCTCCGCATCTGCTCCCAGCTATTGAGGATCACCTGTCGAAATACGTTGATTCAGGACAGGATTCGCTGCTATTCCCTGCGATCAACGGCGGGCACCTAGCGCCAGGCACCATGAACCGTTGGTACTACCAGGCACGTGCTGCGGCCGGGCGTCCTGATCTGCGCTTCCACGATTTGCGGCACTCCGGCGCGGTTCTGGCGGCGGCGACCGGGGCCACACTGGCCGAGCTGATGGACCGACTAGGCCACAGCACACCGGCGGCGGCCATGAGGTATCAGCACGCGTCGAAGCAGCGCGGGCGCGAGATCGCTGCGCTGCTAAGCAAGCTCGCCGAGAACGGGTAGCGGGAGAAGATGCGACACGACGAAGCCTTTTGCTTGCGCTTGCTTCTACTCCATGCGGAATCATGGTCTAATTAGCTTGCTCTAAACGAGGACCTGACAGTGTGGGGACTCGGGGAGACCGAGGAGTCCAGGGCCTGCCCAATGGCAGGCGGTCGCCGATATGGGGACTGAGCGCCGGAAAGCCTGCTGAGGCTTCTGCTGGACTTGTTCGCGCTTTGCTATCAATTCCAGCGGTCGGCTTCTCAGGCGCGCCCTGCGGAGTTGATTCCTTTGAGTACCAATGCCGTTCAACGTCGTTACGTAACCCTGCGCGAAGCCGCCGACTATATCGGCGTCACCGATCGCACGATCCGCCAGATGATCTCCGACGGCCGACTGACCGGCTATCGCGGCGGCAAGCGGTTCATTCGGGTTGACCTGAATGAAATCGACGCCTTGATGCAGCCGTTCGGCGGTGGTGCCTGAATGAGCACTCCGCAGACGGGAGGTCCGCCGGAAACAGAAAACTCGGCCCCCGCCAAGGACCGAGTTCCCGCAACCACTTCCGCTGAATCTGAGTCTAGCCGAAATCGCCCGGGTTGGGTGCAGTGCGCGCCGCCGGCAGCGGCGATGGATATGCGTTCGCAGCACCACCGCCGCCGCGACGCTGCCGATCGGTCCGTGCCGCTTGACTGCGGCTGCCGCGACCCACTCGTGTGCCGCTGCACTGAACCGCCGTTGCCGGACCAGTTGCTTGACAGCTTCCGGTCCGCTGCTGAATACCTCCTCGACCGCGGCCAGACTCCGCTGGTTCCGCTGGAAGTCCGGCGGGCCTGGTGGCGTCGCGGTGGCGCAGAGCGTGCTCTTGCTGAGCGTCTGCACCGTGAGTGCGGCGGGGTGATCGCATGACGACCTCAATCGCCGCCGCCGTGCTGGCCGCCGGTGTCGAAGGGTTGCATCTGAAATGCGACCAAGACCTAAACACTGCTGAGGCGACCACCTGTCGGTGCCTGGACTGCCGGCGGCCCCTCACGGCCGAACTGAGTGTCATCCACCGACGTGGCCCCGTTTGTCGCTCTCGCATAGGGGTGATCGTGTGACTGCGCCCGAGACCCAGGAAGCGGATTCACTATTAGCCGAAGTGATCACCGCCGCTGAGCTACACCATCAGGAATTTGCCGAGCTGGTGCAGTTCGTACACGGCCTCATCACTGAGGGTTTTGGCATCGTGGCCGGCCCGCCGAAGCTTGGTAAGTCCTGGTGGACTTTGTGTGTAGCTTTGGCGATCGCCGCAGGCGGCAGCGCATTCGGCAAGGTGTCAGTAGAGCAGCGTGACGTTCTACTACTCGCACTGGAAGATTCACCACGGAGGCTCCAGGGTCGCATTCAGGCAGTCTGGGGCGACGGGATCCCGCCGCATCGGCTGCATATCCTGACCAAGGTTGGGCCGCGGCTGCTGATTCCGACGATCAGCGCATGGCTGGTGAGCCACCCTCGCGGCTTGGTCATTCTCGACACCCTGGGGCGTGCGCGGCAGCAGCGTAACCGCGGCGACGATGCGTATCTTGCGGACTATCAAGCGGGTGTTTCGCTCAAAAACATCGTTGATGCGTTCCCGGGCAGTGCACTGCTCGGTGTGCACCACACCCGAAAGGCATCCTCAGATGACTTCGTGGATGACCTGTCGGGCACGCTCGGGCTGGCCGGTGCCGCGGACTACGTGCTGGTGTTACGGCGTCAGCGCAACAGCACCGAGGCCACCCTGCAAGTCACCGGCCGTGACGCACCTGAAGGGGAGTATGCATTCACGGTTACCGAGGGCATGTGGCGGCTGGCCGGAAATGAGCTGTCCGAGGCTGCTGCGGAAGCGCAGAAGCGTCGCGACAGCAAGCGGTACGGCGAACGTGCAATGGAAGTCGTCGCTGTCGTCAACAGGCGTGCGCCGGCCAACCACACCACCGCTGCCGACGTGGCGGAAGCCCTCGGCCTCGACAACGACCAGGCACGGGTCTACCTCAACCGGCTGGCCAAGGCGGACCGTATCAGCAAGGTGGGTGTTGGTGCGTACACCAGTGTTACGACCGTTACGACTGTTACGCCCCCTGCGAACTGCGGAAATGAAGGTGGTGAATCGGCCGCCGGCGTAACACCTTCCAACACCACAGCAACTGTTACGCCACCGGAACCTAGGCGGGCCAGCGAAAACGGGCAATCCGTAACGCTCGTAACAGGTGAAACAGACACGCAGAACCAGCCATCCGGGGCGAAAGGCAACGTCCATGACTGATGAAACGCCGCCCCTGTACCCGATCATCTACCGGAGGCCGGCACCCCACATGTGGCGCCCCGCCGGTATTGAATCCCTGCCGCCAGGATGGGTGAACGTCCGCATCTGGACGTACGACCCGATTCTTAGCGTCGACGTGTACGCAATCGACAAGTGCCCTGGCGTGCTCTACGAGGACAATTCGGTCACTGAGATCGTGGAGTCGTGGGCTGACGGTGACGGGGAGATCGTCGACGAGTATGGCTATCTCTATGACGAGCATCCCGTCGTCATCGCCTGCGAAGTCGCCGATCTCCCCGCGCAACGTCAGCACTACGTCGACACAGACTGGCGACCCGCCTACCTCGGCGGCGGATACCTGGGCACATGCCCCGTCGACATGGTGTCCGAACTGCTGGCCGAACAGGGCTTCGCTGAAGCAGTTCCGCGCCGGCAATTCCGAATCATCAAGGGACAGAAATCATGAACGCACCAGATCCGCGTGACTATCTGCTGTACATGGCCGCGGCGAGCGATGACCGTCTACAAGCGGTGGCCGCTCGACTGGATGCCATCGCGGCCGAATCCGGTTTGGCCGAGCTGACGGAACTGCGGCATCTCGTCCAGCACGTGCGTCACATCCTGCAGCAGTCGGCCGTTCCTTTCTCCCCTGCAGGACTCGACCATGAGGCCTACTCTGACGGCCGTCGCGTCACGTCAATCGCAGACTTGGAACCGCCGACGTATCACCGGCACGTGTGGCACCCAGACCCCGCGCATCACGAGAATCAGCCCCACGCGGCGGTGGACCACTTCCGGTTTCCGAGCGGGTCGGCCTGGTCGGTGATCGTCTCGGCGCCCGGGGTTTTGGATGCGGTCTGCCACACGGAGGGCGGATGATACTCAACGCCACCGACATCCGCGCCGCGTACTTCTGCGTGGCCGCCGTGATTCGTGGCCGCGAGCTGCACAACCATGAGGTGCCGCCACCCGTTCGGGCGCTCTTCAACCGCCTCGATGCTGAGGTGCGTATGTCGCGCACGCGACACGAATCAGCAAGTGACGGAAGACAATCAAAGCATCAGGATCTGATCGGCGTCGCTGAAGCCGCGGCAGTTCTCGGATGGAGCACCCGAAAGGTGCAACGCCTGGCCGCGGACCTCGACGGCGAGATGATCACCGGCCGCTGGATTTTCAGCAAGTCGAAGGTCGACCAGTACAGAGAAGGGCTCGCAGATGGCGGATCTCGGGAATGAGGTCGAGCAGCAACTCGCCGACCTCGACGACGGCGACTGGAACGCGCTCGTCGCCCGCGTACGGCAGCCCGCGGCGTCGGGCGATGGCGGTCGTGCAGAAGCCCGACGAAGGGCTGAGCAGCGGAACGGAGCTCGCTGATGTTGTCGTCCGAGGTGCTACTCGCGTCGCGGCTGACAGTCCACGACGTCAATTCGAATCGCTTTGTGCAGGCTGCAGTTGAGCAACTCGACGGCTGGCTGGATGCCATGGCCCTCGTTGACACCGCGCAGGCGGCGGTGTTGAACACCCTGCCACCTGTAGCAGAGTGCCCTGTCGAACTTGATCCGTTTCTGACCGGCAAGGTCGAGGAGGAGTGGATCGACGCCCGTCTTCGTCGCAGCGCAGAGTTGGCACGCCGTGAGCAGCGCCAGACGACGTTGCGAGATCTGATGCATGAAGCACAGATGCGGGCCGAAACTATCATCGTCACCAAGATCGACGACGTTCTCGCGGCCCTCAATTGCGAACTTGAGAATCAGCTCGCAGACGCGGCTCGGATCGTTGACAAGCTCGGCCCCGTACGCACGGCAGGGCAGGCGATCGAGGCCGATGTCGCGCCAGCCTGGAAAGCCCTGACGAAGCTCAGCGGTGACTACGAGCTCTTGCGCGCGGGGCAGGAGCTCGTGATGACGCAATGCGCGTCCCAGGCTTGGCGCAGCGCTGGTTCCTGGGGAGGAAGAGAAGCCCCCGCCAGCACCGCCTACCTACGCAACATCGACGAGCTGTGGCCCGATTGGCGCAACCCTGGCCAAGGTACGAAGCGCGTGACGCGTCTCGACGGCCAGCCGCATCGCTACGAGCCGTGGCCGACCGATCCAGTCGAGCTATTGGCGTGGCTCGTGACTTCCGAAGCGCAACCGTGGATTCCAACCCGTAAACAGCTGGCTGAGCTGCATGAGGAGCGCCGCCGGCGACGCAATCCGAACCCGAAGCCGTCAAATCAGCCCGGGCCGCTGCTGAACCGCACACCGAAGTCGAGAGGGAGATTTCTGGGGGTACCGCTCGGATGAGACTAGGCGGCGGCCATGGCGTCAAACCCAACCCTTGGTCTGCATCAGGGCAAGGACTTGCCACGACGGGGACAACTCACGGCCCCCAGCTTGTACCTGCGCCGGCCGCCGCCTGCGCTACGCGGGGTATGGGGGGTAGCCCCTCCCGCCCCAGCAGTCACAGCCTGAGCGTTCTGTGTCTCATTGTCTGCGCACGCATTTTCGTAGGGTTCGCATTACGGATGCAACCCCCGTTTTGGGGCCATTTTCACCCCGACCAGCCAGTTTCCCGGCGCCGGGATGGTGGTCATGACTGGTGCTAAGCGAACGTGCGTGACCTGCGGCGACAAGTTCATCGGTCGTGCGCGGGCTCAATACTGTTCCGCTGCCTGCAGGCAGCGCGCGCACCGCGGCCGCCGATGTGACAACCGTAACGCTCAGGGCGTTACAGAAACGGCACGGTCGCGATCGGCTGCCGGTTTCAAGCACGGGCCGCATGCCCATGGGCCGGACGCGATGGCGCTGCTCCAGGCGCTCAACACCGAGCTGGCCCAGAAGTCGGACGCGATGGGGTTGCCGCCCGATCAGCCGCTGGAATGGTCGGCGGTCGAGCTGGCCACTTTGGAGATGATCGCTGCCGCCATCGACCGGAGAGCTGACCTCTATGGCAGCTACCGTGCCACCGACGACGACAAGATCCGGGTAAAGCTGGCGGGCGAGATTCGTCTGCTGGAGACGGCGGTGGACCGGATGCTGAGGCGGGTGCACACGGACCTGCCGGCGGCCCCGTCGCTGACATCAGTGAAGGCCCAGCGTGCCGCGAATACGAGGTGGGCGCGCAATGCCGCGAATTAGGGCTCTCGGCGGGGTACGCGGGTTTCGCGCACCGGGCCTGTACGCGTCGTTGTTGGACGACGAACGCGAGGCGTGCCGACGCCACGACCCGCGTTGGCGGTACACACCGGCGGCTTGCCGCGGTGAGGAGCCTGCGGAGAAATTTCGGCGATCGCGGCGCCTGCTTGATGCGCTGGAGCAGGGCAGGCCCGTTGTGGTGCCGCTGCCGGCGTCCAAGTGGGGACTGCCATGGACACGGCCGGACGTCGCCGCCGTCGTCGTTGAGGTCGATGACACGGTGCGGCCTTCCACAGCCCGATTCGCCTATCCCGGCCGTGCCGTTGACGAGCTGGGTGACTCAGGCACCGCGGCATCAGGGAGGTCCTCCGTTGACTGATTACAGCCTCGGCCGCGCCCACGGCAAGATCGAGATCGAGTACAACAGCTCGGGCGCGCAGAAGGCTGCGCGCGATCTCGATCGCACTGCGGCATCCTCAGAGAACCTCGACTCGTCGCTGACGAAAACCCAACGCAGCCTGCGTGACACCGAACGCGAGTTCGACCGCACCGGCGATTCGGCAGAGCACTACGAGCGCCGCATCGACGACGTGGACCGGGCGCATGTCCGCCTGCACCATTCGCATCGCCAGTCCCGTGACGACATGGGCAGATTCGCCGAGGGCGCCGATGCTGCGGGCGATTCCGCAGAGCGGCTTCACGAGGCTTTGCGCGGCCTAACCCTCGCCGCGAGCTTCTTCGGCCCCGAGGCACGGGCCGGCGCGCTCGCCCTCGAGAAGTTCAAGTTCGGCCTCGATGGCGTCGGTGAGGCCGCCGCAAAGACCAACCAGCACTTGCGCAATGCCGTCAAGCACATCGCCAGTTTTGAGATGAGCGTCGGCAAGATCAGCGGACTTGCGCTGGGTGGCGCGTCACTCGGCGGCCTGGCGGGGTTGGGTGGCGCGGCCGGGCTGATGGGTGTGACCCAGGTGGCCGGCGCTGTACGTCAGCTGACCGGCGCCCTTGCCCTACTGCCGGCCGCGGCCGCCGGCGTTGGATTCTCGATGGGCACCCTGAAGATCGCGTTCCACGGCGTCGGGGACGCGCTCAAAGACATGATGGCCGACGACCCGAAGAAGTTCCTTGAGGACATCAAGAACATGGGGCCGGTCGCGGGCCAGGCCATGCTGCAGATCGCGCAGTTCCGCAACCAGTTCAAGCTGGGCGCCGCGGCGATTCAGGACTCATTCTTCAAGCAGGTCATCAACGACATTCAGCCGTTGATCCAGACGTGGATGCCCGCCCTCGGCAAGGGTATGTCGCAAGTGGCCGGCGTGTACGGGCAGATGGCGCACCAATTCGCCGGCCTGCTGATGCAACCGCAGATCATGCAGGGCTTCCAGCTGTTCATCGAGAACATCTCCAAGGGACTGCAGGCGATGGCGCCGGCCATGGCCCCGCTACTGAAGATCTTCACGCAGTTGACCGTCATCGGGTCGAGCTTCTTTGAGCAGATCGGCGGCCGCATCTCGCAGATGCTCGGATTCTTCTCCGACGTCATCGACAAGGCCGCGCAGTCCGGCTCCTTGCAGCGCTGGATTCAGTCGGGCATCGACGGAATCAGCCACCTGATCAACATCGTCTATTCGGTCGGCGCCGCGTTCAACCACATCATGGATATCGCCGATCGGTTCGGCGGCGGGGGACTGCTGGGCTGGCTGGACAAGATCACCGCGCAGCTCAACGGCTGGACGCAGTCGGAGCAGGGTCAGAGCAAGCTCATCGACTTCTTCACTGTGCTGCGCGAGGCGACTGACGCGTTCACGCCGATGCTACAGCCGATCCTGGAAGGCTTGGTGTCGCTGGCAACCGCGTTCACCCAGCTGGGCATTGCGATCGCGCCGGGCTGGCAGACGTTCTTCAACACCTTCGCGGCGACGATGGGCCAGTTGGAGCCGGCCATTACCGGCATGGCGCCGGCGCTCAACCAGTTCCTGATCGGGCTGTCGTCGGCGTTCTCACAACTGATGGCGTCGGTCGGCCCGCAGTTGCCGCAGCTCTTTAAGGGGATGTCGGATTCGTTCGTTGCGCTGCTGCCGCAACTGCAGCCGCTCACCCAGGCGTTCCTGGAGCTGGTGAATTCCGTTGGTCCGCAGTTGCCGAAGCTGTTCGGTTCGATCACGGACTTCCTGATCTCCACGCAGCCTTACTGGCCGATCATCATTGGATTCGTCCGCGATTTCGTCACGGTGATCACCGGCCTGATCAACGGCAGCACCGGCATCACGGACTTCTTCACCAGCTTGCTGACTAAGCTCGGCGACGCGGTCAAGCCTGGGCTGAAGCGCCTCGGCGAGGATGGCGGCAAGGCGCTGCTCGAAGGCCTCAAGCAGGGCCTTATGGACGCGACTGGACTCAGCGCCGTTATTGACCAGACCAAGCGCATCATGCACGGGATCTCCGACTTCTTCCAGCACTCGCCGGCCAAGAAGGGCCCGTTCTCCGGCGACGGCTACACCGGGACTGTCGGCCGCAAGATGATCACCGACATGGCCGCGGGCATGACCGCGGCCGCCGGATCGGTCTCGGGCGCGGCGGCGTCGGTGATGTCGGGAGCTGCAGGGGCATTCGCCGGCGCACCGGCGGCAGGCGGCGCGAGCGCCCTGGGCGGCGCGCTGCTGCCCGACCGCATCGCCGGCGCCGACAACTCCATCCTGAGCGCCTACCTCAACCACCAGTTCGACGAGAACCGCGGCCTCAAGGGCTTTGCCAAGAGCTTCGGCCAGTTCGGGGACATCGGCCAGGGCCTGAGCGACCTCGCTAGCCAATTCTCAAGCCTGGCTATGGGATTGCTCGGCTTCCGTGGCGACCTGGTAACCCCCGTCTGGCACAAGACCATCTCCGACGAGGAGCTGGCGCGCCGGAAGAGCACCGGCATCGGCAAGAGCGACCCATGGGCAGACCTTCTCGGGCCGGGCGCAGGGAACTTGCCACGGTCGATCCCCGGCACGGACTCCGGGCTGGTGGATGAACTGAAGCGGCGGGGAGTTAGCCCAGAGCAGATTCGGCTCATTCAGGGCTTCAGTCAGGTCGAGGGCAACAACCCGTCGGGCAATCCAACTCTCGGTTTCACCGATGCGCAGCTCGGCGGCGCATCCGATCTGCAGTCGCATGTCGACGCGTTGCTTAAGCAGTTCAAGGATCGAGAGAGCGTCGCGGGAGCCTTCCCTGCGGGAGGCACTGATCTGGAGTTGGCCCAATGGATCGCCAAGGTCGTTGGGCAGGCCGGTTTGTCGAGCGACTGGCAGGGCAACGCCCAGCCGGCGGATTACGTGCAGCGCGTTGTCGCGGCGATGCAATCCGCAGGACAGGCCCCGCCGTGGGCTGACGTGCTCCCCGGCGCAACGCCGCCCATCATCGGCCTCCCGACGCCGACCGACACCACCCCCGGCCCGGGCAATATCCCAATGCCGACGCGCGCGCTGCCGAACGTGCTCCCGAACACCGTCGTAGTGCCGCAGTTCGACGTCGGGGCGCCCAGGGGTCTGATCGATGCCCGCAAGCTTCCGGCCGGCATGGCGCAGAATCGCGACAAGCTCACCCCGAACGCCAAATTGCTCGACAACGCCGTCACTGCGGTATTCGGTGACGAGCTGCGCGCCCGCGGCCTGACGATCGGCGGGTACCGCGCGAACGACTCGGGTTCACATGAGCACAGCTCGGGTGGCGCGCTGGACATCATGACCGACGTGATCGGCAAGCAGACACCCGAGGGTGTCGAGCTCGGAAACCGGATCAACAAGTTCGTGCAGGACAACGCGAAGGCTTTCGGCCTGAGCTGGTCGATTTGGAATGACACGATCCAGA
This sequence comes from Mycolicibacter virginiensis, assembly GCF_022374935.2. Lineage (NCBI taxonomy): Bacteria > Bacillati > Actinomycetota > Actinomycetes > Mycobacteriales > Mycobacteriaceae > Mycobacterium > Mycobacterium virginiense. The sequence goes on along the minus strand of NZ_CP092430.2, from coordinate 2,871,570 downwards.
ACGCCGGGGAGCAAGCTCGGTCCTACACGCCGATCGCCGGCACTGGCAACGGGCCTACCACTCGCCACGAAGATCACGTTCACGCGTTCACCGGATTTGACAATCAGATGACGGGAACCGGCCTGTTCGTCATCCCGGCCGGCGTGCCCTTGCCTCCTGGCGGACTGCCCAACTTCGGCTACGGCACAACGTCGCCCGGGTCAGGCAACCGCGGCCAGTACCCGCTCGGCGCCCAGAACCCGATGCTGGCCAACTACCCGAACGGCATCAGCGACCCCGAGCTGGCAAACCGGATTGCGGCCGCCCAGGCGCCCGGTGCGTCCGATGAAGTGGTCGGATCGACCCTGAACGACATCTCGCGCAACATCGCCCAGCTGAAGGCCACGGACGAGAATGGCAACGCCGACCAGATCGCGGCGCTGACCCGGGTGCAGAACTCGATCTCGCAGGAGCATGGCTTCACGCAGCAGAACCCGCTGCAGCAGATCCAGCAGGGCGCCGGCAATATCGGCAAGATCGTCAACGACGTATTCGCCAACATCAAGTCAGGCGTCGATGCGATTGGGGCGACGCAGGATACCGCCGATCGCCTGGTCTATGGCCTGCGCAACGGCGAAGACGTCGTCAAGATCATTGAGAACTCCCAGAAGTGGCTCACGTTCGCCTCGAACATCGCCACCACCGTCGCCGATGTCGCCAACACCGTCGGCGACTTCGCGAGCATGGCGCCAGAGGAGTTCGGCGGTCAGGTCGGCGAGGCGGCGCGCGGCGTCTCCGAGATCGCGTCGATCGTGTCGGGCGCGATCCAGGGCGTCAACCAGGCGATCACGCTGGGCATACAGATCTATCACATCGTCGGTTCCTACGTCGGCCGCTTCATGAGCAGTCTGGTCGGATTCGGCCAGGGCGACCTGATGGGTGATATCCGCTTCCTGCTCAACACCAACAACGACACGATGTCGAGCTACAGCGAGCAGAACCCCCTGGACAAGCGGACGGGCGACGTTCCGACGTGGATGCGCTTCTACGACAAGCCTTCCGTCAACACGGTCACGCCGGGCGTTGGACAGCTCACCATCTACGCGGGCCCGGGCCAGTCGCCGGGCGAAATGATGAATGAGTCGATGTGGATGATCAATTCGGGATCGCTTAACGGCGCTGTCGCGGCGGTGAACTTCTGACCTCGTCAGTAATGCCCAGCTCGGCCATCGCCTGATCGAACGGCACCGCTGGCGCGTCTCGGCTTTCGAGCACCCCCAAGCGGTCCTGCAGGTCATCAAGCTCATCCAGCAGCGAGCGGTAGTGCTCGGGCGACATCAGCACCGCGGCGGGCCGACCGTGACTCATGAGGATGATGTCACCGTCGGCGGCCGACTTGATCACCGCCGACAGGCGCGCCCGGGCCTCGGCGATGGGCACGCGGCGGTCGGTCATCGGTATACCTCTCTGAGGTGAGCACCTTCGCGAATCGCGCTCAACCTGCGGTGCCCACCATACCGCTGGACTGCTAAATCCACAGGTCAAAGGGGGGTTCATCTCGGCTGCGCGGCCTCGTCCGCTGCGATCAGCCGGAGCAACTGCTCACGCGCAACAGTCGACACCGGCAGCCCACGCCGCTCGGCGATCTCTTCGAGCGCGTCGAACTCGTCGGGGTTAAGGCGCACCTGCAGCACCTTGCTGCGGGCCCGGCCTGGCCGGCTCACCTTGACGTGAGCAGGAATCGGAGCGTTCGGGTCGGCGTCAGCTTCGGCGCGTTCGATGTCGTCGGCCTCGGCGAGCGCCTGTTCAAGTCGCTTGCCCATGGTTCACTCCTGCCTCTCGCATTTAAGTGTCCGCGTCCGATCGCCGGACCCGCGCCCGGCCGCGCGGCGACAGGCCATTGATCACCGATACCGGGCGCACGGGTTCGGCCGCCGGCTCTGTCGTTGCGCGCAGGGTATTGCTGCAGGATTCGATGAACTCTTGCACGTGGCCTTCGGTCATCCGCCAGGTGCGCCCGACCCGGTATCCGCGTATCTCGCCGCGGTTCAGCCGGCGCGCGAGCCAGCGTTCACCGTCGGACCACTCCTCCGGAAGGACCAGCGCCGCGACCTCGGCCAGGCTGTAAGTCTTCAATGGTCCTCCGGATCGGCTCGGTGATCGACCAGTGATCGGCGTCGTGCCCGCGACGTGCAGCTGAACCGGATCCGCCGCCGGGTGTCCGGGGGTGTCCATCGCCACGGACACCCATTCTCGACCGCCGAACGACGTCCGGCACCCTTTTCACGGTCACCCGTGATAACTCCGGCAGTTTCGGTGCCGACGCCCCCATGAGCGCCCGATGCTCCCAGTCTGCTCGAGCGGCCAGCGCTCGTCGCCGCCGGTGCTCACGATCGACGACGTACGCCGCGGCACCGAGCGCCGCGACGAGCAGCAGCCACGGGTGCCCGACGACGACCGCGAAGCCGAACATCACCGAGAACATCCCCAGCGCGGCGGCGGCCGCGGGATGGCGGTCGTACCAGGTTCCGTGCGAGCAGTGCGATTCGTAACCGCAGCGGGGGCAGGTGTAGGTGGCCATGTCAGTTCCTCTCGGGTGGGCCGTCCAGGTCGACTATCTCGCCGGCAGGAACGCAAGGCCGCGCTAGCGCGTTGCGTGCGCGCCTGATGTCGACCAGCACCGCCAGAACCTGCCACGCCTCATCCTCTGTCCAGGTCTCTGGCGGTACCGAATCGAGTTCGCGGTGGATGAAGTCGAACACGTCGGCTTCCGTGGTGGTCACTGTCTCGCCCACTGGTCGGCGAGCTCGGCCGCGCGTGCGAGGGCGGGAATCAGTGCACGGAGCTGTGCAGCCGAATAGCCGCTTTCGCTGTCGTGCTGATCCAACAGGGCGCCGATGCTAGTCAGCCGCCCGTCGCGTTCTTCCTCGGCGTACAGCACGACCCCGCAGCCGAGATCTGCAAGGACCATTCGTTTGCCATCTTCGGGATCGAAGGGGCTGGCGGAGGTGGCTCCCACAGGTAGCTGCGGAACTGTCGCGAGCGTCACTTCGCGGCCTCGGCAATCGCGTCCAGCTCGTCGGCTGCCGCAATCAGCGCTTCGCCGATCTGCCTTGCCTGAGCCGCGTTGAGAGGCATGTCCGGGTGGACCTCGCCGGCCATGATCACCCACTCGGTGCAGGTGCCGTCGTCGTGCTGTACGCCGCCCGTGTAGATGCACACGTCGTTGTTCAACCAACCTGACGCGGCGATGGTCACCGAGGTGGCGCCGTAGAACCCTCGGCTACCCATATCCCAGCCGTCGACGCGGATCGCACCCGCTGGAGTCTGGATTGGGTCAGTGTCGGCGATCTGTGTGTTCGTCATGGCCGGCAGCGTGGCACTGCCGTCTGACAAGCTTTCGAATCCCGCTTCAGAGGTGATGGTGGCGGTGGTGGTCATGGCGTGGGGGTTCCTCCGATTCTCGGAGCCAGCCATACCGATCAGAACCCGTTAACCCACGTGTAGCCCATGTCGGGCGATTGCGAGGCCGGAACCATCTTCCGACCTGCGTCGATCCTGGTGCGCGGTACTGGGATTGAACCAGCGACCTCTTCCGTGTCAGGGAAGCGCTCTCCCGCTGAGCTAACCGCGCTTAGAGCCTTGGGACGGAGGTGGAGACGGGAATCGAACCCGTGTGCACGGCTTTGCAGGCCGTTGCCTCACCACTCGGCCACTCCACCGCAAGGGGTTGATGCCACTTGACACCCTCGAGCGGATGACGGGATTCGAACCCGCGACCCTCACCTTGGCAAGGTGATGCGCTACCAACTGCGCTACATCCGCGTGCCTCGGGCGAGATCGTCGCCCGGTGCCTGCAGAACATTAGCGGAGACATGTGAGACAGCACAACTCCGCATGTCAGCACGGCGATTCGCCTGAAAGGCGGCCTGCGCATTGATACTTAGCGGGTCCGGCGTGCTAGTGTTCGTCCTCGTTCATCCGGTCTCGTAGCTCAGGGGGAGAGCGTCCGCCTCACACGCGGAAGGTCGCTGGTTCGATCCCAGCCGGGACCACAAGAAAGCCACCTGGTGACGGGTGGTTTTTCTCGTTTCTGGGCGCATGCCACGTGTCGAAAGTTGACACAATGTGACACATCAGCTTTGTAATCCATCTGAGCCGGAGCTGGCCAGCTTGATCGGTCGGGTGGTTATCCACCTGCAGCGGAGGTGACACGGTTCGTGGCACCCTTCCGTTCAGGCGGTGGCTATTTCGCGGTGTTGCCGCGGCCGGAGACGATGCCGCCGATGGTGGTCGCGGCAGACGCCAGAGCGTCGTCATTCGAGTGCGCATAGACGGACAAGGTGAACCGGGCATCGGTGTGGCCGAGCCAGGCCGCGATCACGGCCGCCGGAACTCCGTTCAGGTGCATCAGGGTCGCGCAGCTATGCCGCGCGTCGTGCAGTCGAACGTGGGGGAGTTTTGCGCCGGCCAGAGCGTCACGCCACGCGTGCGTCACCGTGTCGGGGTGCGGGGGAGAACCGACGCCGTCGACCACCACCATTCCGCTGCCCGGCCAAGCTGACCCGAGCTGCAGTCGCAGCGCCTTCTGCCGGGTGCGTTCACGACGTAGCGCCGCAGCGAGGTCGGGAGGCATGGGGAGGGTGCGGATGCTGCTCTCCGTCTTCGGAGAGCCGGTGCTGGATCCGCCTTCGGTGGCGAGCCTGGCGGCTGTGATGCCGAGCGTGTTTGTTTTGAAGTTCACCGCGGGCCAGTCGAGTGCCAGAATCTCGCCCCGCCGCAGTCCGTAGCAGGCGAGCTCCCACGCGATCCAGAACGGGTCGTCAGCGGTGGCCTCCAGCAGCTGCTTCACCTGCTCGGCGGAGAGCGTGTTCAGGGCTGGACGTTTTGTGGGGATCGGCTTGACCAAGGCGGCGACGTTCCGGACCAAGATTCCCTGATTCACAAGGTCTTCGAAGATCGATCGGAGCCGGGCGAGCATCGGGTTGACGCTGTTCGCTGACCAGGCGGCGCGAATCTTCTTCCTGCCCTTGGTCAGCTTCGTCGCGCCACGCCACGTGCCCAGCGGCGATTTCCCGGCCTGTAGCGCCTTCACCACCGCCTCGATGTCGGCTTTGGTGATGCTCTGCACAGTCCGGTCGCCGAGGTGGTCGACTACGGGACGGAGCGCGGTGATGTAGGCGCTCATCGTTTTCGGCCGGATTCGCTGGCCGTCGAGCCACACCTCGACGGCCTGCTGCACCGTCAAGTCGGCGGGCGCAACGTGCGTGCCGCGACTGCGGTCGGCGGTGATGCCGGAGTGGTAGTCCACCGCTTGCTTGAGGTTGCGGAACCGGCGACGCGACTGCTTGCGTTTGCCATCAGCGCCGGTGGTCTCGACGCGCACCTCATAGCGCCGCCCGCTGGGCAGGTCCAGCACAGTCACGTAATCGGGGATGCGCGCCACGTGCATCAGCGTGTCACCCGCAGGCGACAGCTGGGCGGGGAAGTGCGTGAAACACGCCGTACTTCGGCGTGTCGCGCGTTCTCGCTGGACCCGGGTCCCGGCGACGGCGACCGTAGCCGCATGGACACCGACGCCTTGGCCGCCGCGCTGGCGCAGCTGCTGCGCGCATCGCAGGCACCGGCCACGCCGCCCGCCGCGGACCTGCCAGTCATGCTGACGGTGGATGAAGCGGCGTCGGCGATGCGGGTATCACGGTCGCTGGTTTACGGGCTGTTGCGCGACGGGAAGCTGGCTGGAGTGAAAGTCGGTCGGCGGCGGCTGATCTCACTCACCGAAGTGCAGCGGTTCCTAGCCAGCGGCGGTGACGGCGCCGATTCGCGTTTGCGGGCGGTGTAACCGCGTTGCCCTTCAGGCCAACAGTCGATGCGTCAGCGTGTGCGCCCAATACTCTCGTTGTTCGGCCACGCACCGCTGAACTCCGGGAGCGCAAGCAGCGACTGATGATCGCGTGACTGCAGTGCACCGATTACGGCGTGGTGTTCTAGGTCGTATTCGGCGTTGATCCAGACCAGCGAGCGGTCTATCACCATTCGAAGTTTCGCGGTGTTTTCGTCACACGTAGTAGCCATCTGCAGGACCGCGCAACGAACGTCGATGACCTTCGGCTCGCATCCGAGTTGCGCGATAAATGCGATCGGGTGGGCCTGCATCCAGTCATTGTCGTCGTGCGCGATGTTCTTGTTGCGAAGGTGCCGAAGCCAATCGAACGTCTCGCGTTCGGGTCCGGTACCGCCGAAGATACTGTCCGGGCTTAGTTTCTGGCGGGCATTGCTGGACAAGAAACACTTCATCGCCGTGTTGAGCGCCGAATGCCAGATGGCCGTGGCCGTGGACGTCGGCGGTGCGTCGGATGTTGCAGGACGGTGGCGATCCAACTCGTCGAGGAACTCCCACGCCGCCGACAGGTCAATTCGGTGGAGCGCCAGGTCAGTAAGGCGCTTCGCGAGGTCCTCGGGAACGCGGACTGCCTTTGTTGTCTCAGGAACCCCCTGGAACTCAATGAGGTTGTTTCCGGTGGAGTCAGCTGGATGAACGCGGATACCTGAGAGCTCCACAATCGGTTGGTCGGCATTGGTCATTCACTGAGCCTGTCAGCCGTAACAGATAGCTCCACGACTAGGGCAGAACAGCCGGCGCCGACCATCACCGCCCCGGGCGGTACAGATGCACAGCGAAAAACGGCTGACCCACCAGCGTCGGCGGCTGCAGGCTGGCGATCGCCAATTCGAAGTCGCCGGGGGACAGCGCCGCCTGCCGCTGCGCTTCAGCCACGGTGTCGAGATCACCCAGCCATTCCTGATCGCCGTGGCGGTCGAGCTGCTGGACCTCGATGAGGCTCAGCCCAGCGGTGGTCAGGCCGCCTTCGTAGCCGCTGGTGAGCAGCGGTGTCTCCGGCGGGATGTACTGCAGCCTTTCCAACAGCTCACCTACGGTCTTCACGGGGCCGGTGGGGATCTCGGTGGAGTACTCGCTTTCCCCGCTTTCGTCGCCCGGGATGAGGCAGCGGAACCAGATCAGCTTGCCCGCGATGTCGGCGGTATCAACGATGCGGTGTTTGGCGTTGTCACTCACCGCGTCTCCTCCCGCGCCGCGATCGCCTGATCGTCCTCCCAAGACAAAGTCACCGCTTCGACCGGCGAGCCGACCGGCGTATCGACGACCCTGGTTCCGGCCGACACATAGATCCCTTCACCGCGCGGGTGCCCACGCCGCTCCTGGAGCGTCGCTGTGCCGATCCGCACCGTTCCGTACCCTCCATGTGGCGCCCGGGTCACCACGGGGCGATCAGGGCCCATTTCCTGCAGTGCTGCGATGAGTTCGCCGACCGTCGTTGGCGGCTGATCGGGCAGGTCGCCGGAGACGAGGGCGGGATCGGTGTCGGAGATCAGCAAGACGCGCTGCGGGGAGCCGTGCAACTCGACCGTTTCGATCTGGCTGGCCACGTACGCAAGCCGCGGTGCGCCAGTGCCGATGCGGATCATCACCGGCCGCGTTGGCGGCCAGTGCTCGGTGTCGGTCAGCGCATGCAGCCCGTCGACGGTGATGAAAGGGAAGCGGTCGCCGGGAAGCAGCTCAGGCTCCGGGCAGCTACAAGAGAATTCGCTCACCTGCTCATCCTCCCCGCCGCCACCGACACTCGCAGCTGCATTCACCGCAACAGCCCCAGCCGCTTTCAACTGCGGCCGGGGCTGCTCGGTGGGGGTGGGTCAGCGGTCGAGCCGATCCAGTGACTGGATGCCGGCGCAGAGGCCGCTCCACACGGCGTCGGCAGCCGCGGTCTTCACCTCATCTGACAGCGAATCCGCGTCGTCGAGGTCGAGCACCTCGACCCCTCTTACCGCTGCTGTTGCCAATGCCGCCACGGTCTCGATCCGGTCTCTGATTTCCATGTACTCAGCAGTTGCAGTCATGCCGCTGAGGATGCGCCCGAATCTGTTGCGCCGCAAGCACGGTCAACGCCCCCGTGCCACGCGGCGTGGCACCGATCCGGCAACGGGTGCTGTCCGTGCCGGATGCCGTGCCGGGTGCGCCCGCCGTGGCGGGGCGGCGAATCGGGTGCCGATGCCGGCGCGGTTGCCGGGCGCGGTGCAGGGCGGGGATGCCGTCCGAAACTTGCACTGTGATGCTGGTCACAGTGGCGCCGCGGAGGGGGGTGTTTCGAAACCGCGCCGCGTGCCACGCCGCATGGAAATCGGTGCTACACCGTGCGCATGGAGAAGCAGCGAGGTATCCCAGGCAGGTTCTTCGCGTATCGGATCCCCGACACCGATGGGCGTCGGGCGGTGGCCCGCCGCGTACAGGCTGGCGAGCCGATCGACGAAATTGCGGCGGAGTTGGGAATCAGCACGAGCACGGTGAGGCGTTACAGCTTCGAGTTCGCCGGCGAGTTCGCCGAGGCAGGAGTCGGACGGTGAGCGGGCCGAGGCATGTCGATTCTGAGCGGATCATCGACGCCGAAGAGGTTCCGCTGCCGAAGGATGCCGGCGGCAAGGGCGGGGTGAATGGCGCCGCCGGTGCTGCGAAGGCCACGGCCACGAAGCCGCCGCCGCCGTACACCGCGCCGGACTGGGTGAAAAAGGTGCCGGGCCTGTACAAGAGCCAATGGCAGGTCAGCGGCAAACTGGCAGATGCCGCTTCGAAGAAAGCGCCGGTTCTGTTAGGCAGTGCCGCAGCAAAATTCGGCATGCGGGCGCTGCCCGTGGTGGGCAGCGTGGCCGCGGGAAGCCTGGCGGTGAAGGACTTTGAGCGCGGAAACATCGTCGGCGGCGCCCTCAACCTCGTCGGGACCATCCCTGGGCCGATCGGCTGGGTCGGGATGGCCGCCGGCACCGCCTGGGATGCCACCCACGGCGGTTCTAGCTCCACCTGCGGTGAGTGGGAGCCACCGGATGGCGTGAAAACTTTTATGCTGCCCGCTGCCGCCGCTGAGGTTGCGAAGGTCGCGGACACGGCCCTGGCCGACGCCAACAAGAAGGTCTTCGCTTTCAAGGATGGCCCCAGCGGCACCGTCTGGGGCCAGACCCCGCCGGATCCGCTGAGGTTGGACACGGCTGAGGTCAAAGCCGCGACGGATGCCTGGCTGAAGGGCATCGCCGACACGTTTGCGCAGCTGGACCGCCAGCTGCAGGGCAGCGGTGAACCCTACATGCTGCGCGCTCGCAGTCAGCTGCAGAGCCACTTCGCCGCGATGGCGAAGTTGCCGTCTCAGACCGAGAAGATCATGGCGGAATTGAAAGCCGCGTCGGACGCCGCCGAGCACGGGTACGAAGCGGTCACGAAAACGAACGGCAACATCCGCCGGCAGCTGGCCGGCGGATCCGTGACCGACCCTGGCGCGGCCACCAGTCTGGAGTCGGCGATGAAGCAGGTGACCACCACGATGAAGGCCTCGAACGAGAAGCTCTCGCAGCTGTTCAGCCACAGTCCCGTACCGCCTCTGGCGCCGGGCGGGGCGGCGTTGGTCGGCAATCGCAAACCAGTCGCGGTGCCGATGCCGAAGCCGGCGATGCCGACGGTTCCCGCCGCACCTGCTGCGCCGCCAGCCGCCAAGACGCCGGAGAAGCAAAGCGACATCGACAGGCTGCTGTCGCAGCTGGGAAAGCAGGCGATGCCGCAGATGCCGACCGTTCCCCACATGGGCGGCGCCCCGATGGGCGGCGGGTCCCCGCTCGGCCACGGTGGTGGCGCACCGATGGGTGGCGGGTCCCCGCTCGCCCCGCAGGGCAAGAAGCTCGTCGACGACGGAGATCGTAAGAAGCTCGTCGACGACGACGAGAAGGCGGAGAAGAAAGCGAAACTCAGCGGCGGTGACGCGGTGCAGCAGAAGGCCGCCGCTCCGATTCCTGGCGCCGCGGATGCCACCGGCCCCGCCGCTGCTGGCAAGTCCGGCGCGAAACCCGCTGCTGCGGAGCTGAAGCCGAACACCGAGGTAGACGTCAAGGGCCACAAGTCGGTATTCCCCGACCCACGAACCGCAAAGTTGGCGCAGCTCTTGGCCGCGGCTGACCCGGCGCACCCGCTGAGCCTGGCCGACGCAGCTGCGCAGGCCGGGCTGGTGCCGCCGACACCCGGACAGGACCCAGGCCAGCAGGTGGCGCCGTCAGATGCCAAGCCGGGAGACATCCTGGTGGCGGGCGACCACAGGTATCTGCTGCTCGGCGACGGCCAGTTCTACGACACCGAGGCGTACACCGTGGTCTCGGCGGATCAGCTACCGCGCGACATGGGCTCGCGCGCAGGCTATTTCCACTTGTTAGATCCAGCGCAGGGCGGCGCTGCGACTGGTCCTGTCTCCGGGCAGGCGCCCGCCAGCGTGTCCTACCCGGTGCCGGGCGGCACCGCGCAGACAGGGGTGCCGGCCGATGCCAGCCCGAGCGGCGTGACGTCCGCTGGGACGCCGGGTGTGCCGGCGCAAGGTAACGGCGGCGGGCCGGCGAACGCCGGCGCCACTGACACCGGGTTGAAGGAATCCGTTCCGTCGGCGGCACCGTCGGCGATGGACGCGAAGGTGGTGAAGTGATGGCTCAGAAGATTCCACCGATCACGGGTGCAACCCGCGATGACCAGATATTTATGCACGCGGTCGGCAGTGCCCTGGCTTGCGCCGGGCAAGGCACGGTGGTGCAGCTGGAGCTCCCGCCACGGCAGCCGTCGCCGCTGGCTCAAAAGCAGGTAGTGGCTCAAAAGTTGGCGGCGGTGATGACGGACATGGAGAAATATCTGCGGGCGCTGCGGGCGCCGGTGAAGCGGATGCCGCAGGCCACGACAGGCCGCATCCTCGTCGAGCGAGGAGAGGTTTACGACGCTGTGGCCCGCACCTACACCCCCGGACCGGGGTTCGTGACCATGGTCAACGCGATCGTGGTCGACGCCCAAGCCGAGATGGAGAAAGGGAACTGATGGGTGACATCGAAGTGCATAGCTGGGAGGGGTTTAGGGGCGTGCTGGCCCAGCTCAATGGGTTGGCGCAGCAGATCCCGGCTAGGCGCGATGCCGGGAGCAAGGTCGCTGCTGCGACCGCCGAGGCGGCCGCGGGAGAGGACGGCGCCGCCCCGGTCTACGGGACGACGCTGACGGCGTTGGGCAACTGCATCGAAGGGTGCGGGACGCATGTAGATGCTGCTGCCGCTGCGGTGCAGGCGGTGCTCGCGGAGTTGGAAATGCTGGTGAACGGGATGCAGGACATCGATAGCACTGGCGCGCAGGAAGTTCAGAACGTCTAACCGAGAGAATGAGAAAGAAAGTGAGCGCGGAGCAAATAGCAGCGGTGGCGCCGGAGATCGGCGTCGGCGATCAACGTACGAAACCCGCCGAGCTGTGGGAAGCGATCGTCGGGCTGCGAGCAGCGAATGCCGCCGTGGCCGCATCCGGCGGGGCGCAGACGATCCAGGCAGCCGCGGAGCACGTCGAGCGGCTGGCCGCGGCGCTGCACAAATATCTGGTTGAGCTGGTGGAATTCGACCTCTCGTTCGTTCCGGGTAAGTCGTTGCCCGACGAGTGGGCGTTGCCGACCGAGGAACTGGCGGGGGAGGAGGGCTGACATGACCGGCGAGAAGAAAGTCGAAGTCAAGGACTTCGGCCGGTTCAATCGGAAACTGTCTGACATCGAAGCGGCGTACGCACCGCTGCCCGACGCTGCTGCGGAGGCTCGACGGCACGGGGAGGAGGCCGCCGCCGGTGCAGCTGGGGCGACCGGCTCGGTTGCTGGAGCGATCGCCGAGTTCCTCACGGCGGTGAGCGGAGCGATGACCGAGGCGGCCGATGCAGCAGATGCGGCGCACGCACATCTGCGGTCGACAACGCTTGACATGCGTACCTGGAACGGCGGTCTCGAAGCGATCCAAAATGCCAGGGCGGCAAACATCTCGGCTACGCCTGCTGGCTGACGTGGGATGATGTACAGATGATCAGTCGTGCGGCAGTCTCTGTTGCCGCCGCTCTCGCAGCAGCGGCGGTAACCGCGCTGTCCGCTGGCTGCAGCGCGACGGTCGCGGGAGAGGCGCGGCCGTCGAGCGAGCTGAAGGCCGCGGCCCTGGAAGATGTTGCTCCGGTTGCGGATCAGCGGGTGTGGGTCGATGTCACCGGTCAGGGCGTGTCGATGCCGCGCGATTCACTGGTGGGCACCCAGTACAGTTCCTCACCCCGTCCCGGAGCGACTATCACGCACGACACTGTCGACGGACGCACCGTTGGATGCACAGTTGGCCCTGCTATCACCGCCGGTGACCGACAGGGGTTCCTGACTGCAGGCCACTGCGCGATGAATGCCACCGGGCCTCAGCAGCTCACCGGGCCTGATGGTATGCCGGCACACGACCTCGGTGTGGCTGTCGATGCGGCCGACAGCGATGGGATACCTGATCCCGCCACCGGTTATGCAGACGATTCGGCTGTGATTTGGACGCCGACAGGAGCCCGCGCATCGATTCTTGCTGGAACTTGGCCTGTAGCTGGAACGTTGATGGCATCTGAGGTGCGCGATCTTCCGATGAAGACGCCGATCTGCTTCTACGGAGCTGTGACGGGAATTGCGTGTGGACCCCTGCTGAGCGCGACAGATCCGGGTGGTGTGCATTTCGCGCGCACCGCTAAGGGCGGGGATTCCGGTGCCGCAGCGTTCGTCGTCGATGCCGATGGATCTGCGTGGTTGATAGGGATCATGGCCAGCAGCGACGATCACAGGCTGGCATCGACTGCCACGTATCTAGCCCCAGCCCTGGACCGCCTTGGCGCTGAGGCGATTACCGCCCGATAAGTCGCGCCGGACACCCGCTGCGGGGCGTTCCGCTGGAACAATAGGGGCATGAGCGAGTTCCAGGATCCTGACTTCACCGCTGTACGAAACGTTGGACAAGCGCGTCAGGTCGGTACGAGCACCGGCGGTGTGGAGGGCGGCCTTCAATCCGGCGCGAACGGTATTGCAGCCGAGGGGGACAGCGACGGCCTCACACGCGCTGTCGACTCGCTTCACCAGGGTGGGCAGGAGGTGGGCCGCACGACCGCGGTGGCTTATGCGGTCGGCGCAGCCGGGAACGAAGCCGCACAGTTGGCAGCCCATTGGGAGGGTTCGGCCCCCAAAGACGCGGACATCGACGCTGCCGATGCCGCTAAGGCTCAAGCCCTACGTGCGATGCAAGCTGCGGAAGAACTGGGAACCCCCGCTCAAAAGGCATCTACAGCGGCAGCGGCGAAAGCGGCGCTGCAGTACGCGAATACGTTGAGGGCGCAACGCGCCGAAGCGGATGAGGCCTTCGTGACGGGCATGGCGACATTGACCACCAAAGTTGAGCAGCAGCGGCAGGCGAACAGTCATAGCAAGATCGATGGCACGCGGCCTCGCTTGCCTGGAATCTCCAACAGCATCGGATCCCTCAAGCCCCCAGCATTTTCGGCACCATCCACCCCCGCACCCGGAACCCCCGCTGCCCCACGCACTCCGGCTGGTGCCGCGCCGTCCACCCCTGCCGGCACAGCTCCCCGAACCGACCTGTCGAAATCGGAGATGCCGACGATGCCGCAGGTCCCGCAGGGTCAGCAACAGCCCCAGGCCCAGCCCCAACAGCAGCAGGGCCAGCACCCGCAGGCAGCAGCTGGCGGTGCCCCCACCGGAACACCGACACCGAAGGCCGCTGACAAACGCCGTGACAGCGGCGACAGCACCCCCACCGGCCTGGCCGGCGCCATCGGTGCTGCCGGTGCTGGCGCGAGCCCGGTGGGGGTGCTGTCGCCGCGGGCCACGAACCCCGGCTACAGCGTGAAAGACCTGGTCACGGGCACCAACGTCACCGGCCGCCCATCGCCGCAGGTCAACCTGTCCGGTGGCATGCCCTCCACCGCGCCCGCGCAGGCCGCCGGCACCGCGGCCGCGCCTGGGGGCATGGGCGCACCGATGGCGCCGATGGGCGGAGGCATGGGTGGTGCCGGCAAAGGTGCCGGCCGTGAGGCGCCGCGGATCGTGCAGGCGGCGGAGCCATACGACGACGGAATCGTCCCCGGCGGGACGATCCTGAGAGGCGATGAACCGCCGGAGTCAAAAGCCAGCTAGCGTCGCTCACCGCTGCTCGGCATGTACACCTCACCCGCCGCCCGATCGCGGTAGTGCTCAGCGTCTGCCACCGCGCGGACCCGCACACCGCCGACCCGCACCGTCGCCCCCTCGGTGGCCAGCGTCTGCAGCTGCGCCCGGGTGAGAAAGACGGTGCCGGGCGTCGCGACTGCCTCGGCCGCGCCGGCGGATTCGACGGCTGTCACGGGGATGCGATGCGGGTCAGGGCTGATCAGGGTCCTGGCGCTGAGCGGATCCGAGAGTTTGTCTGTAAGCGCGGTGATGTTGCGCGCCGTGAGTTCCATGGTGTCGGTTTCAGGGATCCACTTCATGCCTGCAGTCTGCGCAGGGAGACCGACAGATCGCGTCTGGGGCGCGGGCAGGGTGCACCTCGTTTAGGTTCAGTGAATGGACGCAACACTGGTGCTAGCGCAGTTGTCGGACCGTCGATCTCGCTTGGACCTGCTCGATGCCCCAGCAGCATCCGGCGTGTATGCGTTCTTCATCCGTGACGGTGCCCTTCCTGGGCTCCAGTGCGGATCCGGAGAGTGTCTTTACATCGGACTGTCGTCGAATCTCGCTCAGCGGGAGTTCGAAACCCATTTCCGTGCGGGCGGCAGCGGATTCTCCACGCTGCGTCGATCACTGGGCGCGCTGCTGATCGATGAGCTTGGTCTCCAACCTGAACCGAGAAGCGCCGGCACCAGCGAAACCAACTACCGCAACTATCGGTTCGACGAGACCGGCGAAGAAAGGCTCAGCGCCTGGATGCGCCGACACCTTGACGTGGCCGTGCATCCCGCGGCGGATCCCAAACCGCTTGAGCGCGAACTGGTCGCAATGGCCGGGCCGCCGCTGAACCTCACGCATTGGAAAAATCCGGACGCGCTGATGATCAAAGCCGCGCGCAAGCGCTGCGCTGACGCAGCCCGTACCGCCCGGCGACAGTGACGCTGCGCTTTCACGAACGGTCGAGACGCAGATTAGTTCTCGCTCGGGACCGTGATCGACGCCGGCTCCGCCTGGATGCGGGCGATCGTCGCCAGCTGCCGGTCGGTCAGCTGGTCAGGTGCCTTCCCCTGCATCATTAACGCGGCCCAGACGGTGTCTTTCATCAGGCAATTGCCGCAGGTCCGCGGTGAAATCACGCCGAACGCGCCCATTCGTGGCGGGTAATCCCAGCCAAGCTGGAAGGCCTCGTCCGGCGTGAGGATCTCTTCGCGGCGGCAGATTTCGCAGTGGTGGATCAGCTTCATGCTCCGCAGTCTGCGCCGCCGCACCGACACCCTGCGTGCTGCGGCGCGGTCAGCCGCTGGCGCGGGTCGGCGCCGCCGTCCGCACAACACGCAGCCGGTAGCGCTGGCCGTCCACCGCAATCTCTAGGTCCTCGATGCTTGGACCACTGGTGTACCGGCTGACCGTCGCGGGTCATCGGACGGTCTCAGCGCTGATGTAGCAGGCCGATCCGTCGGCGAATTTCACCGTCAGCCTGGTCCAGGCGTCGGGGCGGCCGGACGGATCGGTGATCACCTCGGCGACGGCGGGGTGGGCGGCGCCGGTCACGGCGTCGGCGAGCAGGGAATCGATCGCGTTGGTGGGCACGGCGGTGATCCTGTCACCGACTGGTGACAAGCTGGAGTACGGGCCGGGGTACCGGCCGGCGGAGGCGTGATCAGCCGCCCACCACTTCGTTCACGATCCGCTGCAGTTCCTCAAACGTCACCTCATCGGTGCTGTACCAATGGCCGTCGCACGACCACGTCGCCAACGGCGCCCGCTCCAGGAGCGCGTCTGTCGCGGCGTCGAGCTGCTCACCGGTGGCACCGGCCGGGGCCAGTGGCGTGACGACGAAGCGGTGGATCTGCGCGCGGGTCGGTGCGTCCATGCCGGGATCGTGCACGATGTCGGCGGGGGAGCAGGTGCGGAGCGCGGGTGGGGAAGTGGGCTGCGGGCGGGATGAGCGCGGTGCGGAACCTACCGCCGTTTACCCGTCCCCGGATGGCCGAGTGCCGTAATTCTGATTTCAAAATCGTCACGACTGTCAGGTAGGGGCTTCTTGGCGTTCTGGGGCTTTTGCACTGGGGGTCGGCCCACGCCCGGGCACCCCTCGCCAGTGATGCCCACCCTGTGCCAGGGAATAGTCTGGCCCTTAGGTTTTAGGGGAAAGAGCTGGTAGCAGACTTGGCACTTGCCCTTCGCCTGCCGCTTTCTCACCATGGCGCCCTTCGATCGATCGACTACCCGCGCGACCCATGGACAGATTGCCATGTGCTGCCGACCGTTGCTGACCGTTTCTCGGCGGGCGCGTCCCCCGGTCGATGCCGATTCGTCGACCGCAGGTGACTAGCGGCAGCCGAGAAGCGCTGTTAACTTTCTGGGCATGGCTTCAGTCCCGATCGATCCCGCGAAACTCGCGGTTCGCCCGGCGCTGCTGGACAGCCACGCCACCCACGTGGCCAACGCCACCGAGGTGTCGCGCACCTTCGCCGCTCGTCACGCCGGCTACGTCGGCGAATGCGTCGCGGCTTGGGCCGGGAGCTCCGCGGAAGCCCTAGCTGAGCTCGGTGCGCACTGGGAGACGACCGACGCGCGGCTGCATGGGCGGATCAGCGCGTTCTCCGCGGCGATGTCCGAGGGCGGCCGGCTCTACATGGAGATGGAAGAGCAGCACGCCCACCGATTCACCGTGCTGGTTCCCCGGGCGCCCAGCGCGCAATAGCCGATGACGATCACCACCGACGGCATCGAGAAATGGAATCTGGGAACCCTGGACACGGTGTTCGAGATCGCCACGGAACGCTCCGCGCGCAAAGCTGACTTCGGCGCGACACTGGATGCGGCGGGCAACGGGCTCAAAGACTGGGAAGGCAAGGGCGGCGACGCCTTCCGCCAAGAGCTCGGCAAGCACCGCGTCGACATCACCGACCAGCAGGTCGAGGCGACCGCGATCGCCAACGCGTTCTCCTACGCGCGAGCTGAGGTCGCGGCGTGCAAGAGCGAGTGGGGCGCCATCAAATCTGCGGCGGCCAGCAACAACTGGTCGATCAGCCCGACCGGGCAACTCAGCGGGCAGGTCACCGAACGCAACCGCGACGCCTTCGACGCCCTGCAGCGCCGGCTGACGAAGCTCATGAGCGAGGCCGACCAGACCGACCGCGACCTGGCCACCGCGATCCGCGCCGTGGTCGGTGACACCAAACTCACCCCCGACGGCCGCCCGATCTACGGCCCGCCGATGCCGAAAGACGAGGGGCAGGGCAAGGAGACCCCGGCGGATCAGCTTCCGCTGCCGGCCAAGAACGGTCAAGTTCCCTCGCCGACTGTCGGAACGCGTGACAACGCCTCGCCCGACGTGAGCCGCCATCTCGCCGACAACCTGCACCCCTCACCGCTGCTGTCCGGATTATCGGCGCAGGAGTGGCGTGATCGACTGGCGAACTTCAACCCGGGCGACCCGCTGCCGGACCCGCGCACACCGACTGGTGATCCGGCGATCGACGCCCTGGCTCACGCGGCGAGCCAGCAGAACACCACCTACGCCTGGGGCGGCAACCAGTCGGTCGACGGCCCCACACGCGGTGTTCCCGACGGCGGCGACGCTGACGCATACGGAGATACGAACCGCATTGGCTACGACTGCGGCGGCCTGGTCCGCTACTCGGTGCAGCAGGGCGCCGGCTTCGACACGGGCATGGGCACCAACGCGATCGATACCAACTCAACCTTCATCCACCCGGACGGCGGGGGTGGTCTGAGCAGCGGTCAAGCCGCCGCTCAAGCGCAGGCCGGCGACGTACTTGTCTTCGGGGGATCGGGCGAATACCCGGGAACAGGAACTCATCACACCGGCATCTACGTCGGCAACGGCTTTATGATCCATGCTCCCGAGTCAGGTGCACCGGTAAGCGTGGGTTCGGTCGGCACTGGACGTGGAAATACGAACATCCTGAGGTTGCCATCATGAGACTTGCAGTGGCGCTCGCCATTCCTTTCGTCGCCGTCTTGGCGTGCAGTTCTCCCAACGAACCAGCGAAAGCAGATCCCAGCGTGAACGAGCAACAGATCATCAACCGTCTGACCAACGACATCTGGCCGGCCGTGAGTTTGTACAACCTGCAGCCCTCCCAATCGAGTCCCGGCGCCGAGCAGTTTCGCGCCGTTATCGACCCCAATCTCCGGTCCGGGGACACCGGCGCTGCCTACACCGATCTCCGCAGCGCAGCACGGCAACTAGGCCGGCAGGGGGAGTACGACCCGCAGGCTCGCACCACCCACGGCAACGACGGGATGACCGTCGCCCACGCGCAGGTCCAGTCAGCGCACGACCACGCTGCCGTGCTCAATGTCTGCTACACCTACACCCACTGGTGGTACGAAAACATCGCCGACACCCAGCGTGCCCCGGGAGCATCAGAAGCCACCCTCGGCCTGGTCAACGTCGACAACACCTGGTACCTGCACAGCATCAGCGATGATCACGTGGTGCCGGGCTGCGGAGCCGTGAATAGCTGACGGCGGGGATCAAGTGCGTGCGGCTATCGCCGCCGTGCGCGCTCCGCAGCGGCTTTGATCCGACGGAAATAGTCGAAATGTCCTTCGCCGAGGAGGTGTCCGTTCGCAGCTGGGTGCACCGGCCGGTGGCGCTTGAAGATCTCTGAGCGGTGCAAGTCCTCAAGTGATCGGTGCCAGAAGCGGAGCTTCGACTCATAGGTAAAGGCTCCCCGCAGTGAGCTCAGGGCGGAGTCGTCGGTGATCCAGAGATATCGCGAGGCGGCGATCAGCTGGTAGTCGATCGCCCGCGTCACGCAGGCCGCTACCCAGTCCGCGAACTGGATGTTGCCGCTCAGCTTGCTGTCGACGTGCATCGGTGGTTCGACGATCAACTTCATCTCTTGATAGTCGGATGCGCGGCCGAGTATGTGCCCGTACATCTGCTGCAGGCGCTCGATGCGGGTCTTCTCGTTGATCTGATCGATCATCACGAGGATGTTCGTATCGCTCTTGCGCTGCGCATGCCGGGCGAGCCGATTCAGCGCTTCTCGCATCGCCGCTGTCTCACGCGCATCGGTATCGAGATTGGTCTGTTTCGGTGTCCCGAGCGGCTTCTCATCTGCGTAGTAGAACAGTGCGCCATCAAGACTGCGCAGCTGCGAAACGAGGCTGTTGAACACTCGAACCTGGTGAGGGAACTGCTTCAATGTCCCGGGCCGAAAGATTTCCGCGCCTTTTCGCTCGAAACACGATGGGTCGCTGTCGCCGATCTCGGTCTTGAACATAGTCCGCTTGTTCGCGGTGAAGGCCGCACCGAAACGACGTGCGTTAGCGGCAGGGATGACAAAGCCGGCATAGCCAAATGCAGGACTCGTCCTGAACCTCGGATGATCGTGGGAGACGAACGCTCCTGTCTCCCCGATCTCATCGATGTAGGCGAGCAGCATGGACGTCAGTATCTCAGCTTGACTGGCCGCGGAAAGCGTAGAACCCCGCACCTCTTCAGGTGCGGGGTTCTCGAATTAGCGCTCGGGGAACTATTTCATCCCTAGCTACTGATTGGGAGGGTAGGCGATCAAGTGCACGGCGGCAAGTCTGATCTGGGTCGGGGGCCACGACCGGACTCGCTTTGACTGTCTAGCACGGGTGTACCCGTGTTAGACGGATGTGGCAGACGCGCGACCTGGGGTGATGTTGTCTAACAAGGGTGGTTGACGCATTGTTAGACGAGTGTCTATCATCTTCTAAGATCCTAGTTAGAGGAGAGTGGCGATGGGCAACGGGCAGACCGTCGGCTACGTCCGCGTTTCCACCCTCGACCAGAACACCGAGCGTCAGCTCGACGGCTTAGCGCTCGACAAAGTGTTCACCGATAAGGCCAGTGGCAAAGACACCAATCGGCCGCAGCTCGCCGCCGCCCTCGAATACGTGCGCGACGGCGACACCCTCGTCGTGCACTCGATGGACAGGCTTGCCCGCAATCTGGAAGATCTCCGCCGCATCGTCCGCGAGCTCACCGGTCGCGGTGTCCGGGTCCAGTTCGCCAAGGAGAACTTGACGTTCGCCGGAGACGACTCGCCGATGAGCACGCTGCTGCTGTCGATGCTCGGCGCGGTGGCGGAATTTGAGCGGTCGATGATCCTGGAGCGCCAGCGCGAGGGCATCGCGATCGCGAAGGCGAAGGGCGTCTACAAGGGCCGCAAGCCAGCACTATCCGACGACCAAGCCGCTGAAGTCGCGCGGCGGTTGGCCGGTGGTGAGGCGGCGACGGCGTTGGCCGCCGAGTTCGGGGTGTCACGAGCGACGGTCTACAACTACCAAGCTGCGAAGAAAGGAAACTCATGACCACCACCGAATCCACCGAAGCCGCCGAGCTGACCCGTGCCGAGAAAGCCGCCGTGATCGCCGGGGCTGGCGGGATCGCCGCCGGGATCTCCCACTTCACCGGCAACAGCACCGTCGCCTTCATCGCCATGGCGTGCCTCGGGGTCGCCGCCGTGATGGGGTTCAGCGCCGGCTGGTTCGTCGGGCTCACACCGCTGCGGTCGGCGCCGGCCGCCCCGTCCGCGGGGCTGGTAGGCAGCCGGATCAGGTTCGGCGGCAGCGTGTTCACCGTGCTGGATGACGCAACCCCGTCCGCGGCGGCAGCGCTCCGCGGCGGCGGCCGGTGTTCGGTGATGGCGGTCGACGGCGGCGGGCGGACCGGCGTTCTGTTCCTGGAACTGGACCCGCACGGCGCGGTGGTCGCAGCCGCGACTGCGGAGCTCGACTGGGCGGCGGCGGGAGCTGTCAGCGAATCGAATTCAACCCATTTCTGACCAAACCGGGCAGATACCCGGGCACCTGGAGTGTTGCCGCCAGCCTCTGCGGGGAGGTTGCGCCACCATGGCGATTGACAGGCGACACGGTGTCGCTCGCTTCTCACGCACAGGGGTTTAGATGAACCGCGATGACAATGCCGAAACTGAAGTCGCCAAACTGCGTTCCAAGATCAACTTGCTCGAACGAGAACTATGGGCGGTCGTAATCGCGTTGGTCATCGGCTGGGTAGTGATCGGGCTGTGGCTGACTTTTCAAAAGCCGCCTCAGCCGACTGCTGGCGACTACACCGAAAGCGAGCTGCTGCGCGAAGGGCCGCATTGCTACGGTAGCCCAGAGGAGATGGCTGCCGCTCGCCAGCGTGCCCTTGCCGCCATTGACCGGCAGGAGTGGGAGCGGAAGCACCTGGCCGCTCTGGATCCACGGTCGGACAAAGAGATTCAGATGCACGGTCCTTCAGTGGCTCCGCCCGCCACCGTGCCGTCCATCGTCAAGATCGGCACTCCACCTGACGCATCGGCTGATTTCGAAGTCGACGCGTCCAGATGCTTCAAGGTCATCTATTCACCCCGGTCCCGATGACCAGCGGCCCGTGAGGCTGTGACCGCAGATGTGCCCGTGGTGGAGCCGACCCCCGAGCTGCTGGCGCTGCTGCAGATCGCAGATCAGCAGATTGAGCGGGGCCAGGTGCAGCCGCGCCCCGCGCGGGCGGATTAAAGGGTCGGCGGCAGTTCCACGTCCCGCACCGTCCGCGGCCGGTGAGCCAGCGCGTCGCGGGCGATCGTGAGCAGCGTCTCGACGTCGCCGCGGGTGTAGACGAAGCCACCCACAGCCGTCGCGCCAGCAGCGTCGACCACCGCGATGTGACGGCCCCTGACCTGCACCGTCACACCGGCCGGCAGCGGCGTCTGCTGCAGAGCTTCCGCCACCCAAGCGGTCAGCCGGCGGGCGTGACGGTGGCGGAGCAGGTTCACGGTGAGTCCTTCGGCGGTGGGGCGGTCACCTGTGCCGGCGCAGGTAGTCGTCCAGGTCAACGTCCGCGAATGTCCGCGTCACCCGCGGCGCCGGCAGCGCCGTCGCGTGGATCCCCAGTGTCTCCAGCACGTCAAGCAGCTGCTCCAGTTCCGTCGCCGCGCAGCGTCGGCCCGCCTCCACGTCGGCGACGAACTGCTGCTCGACACCTGCTTTGTGTGCCAGCTGGGCCTGCGACAGTTTCAGCTTCTCGCGGCCTTCGCGAACCGCTTCAGCCAACACGTCGAGCCGGTTCAAGAACCGGCGGATCGGTGGCGGCGGACGTTCCGCTGCCAGCTCCGCCGCCAGTTCTTTCGTCAGCGCCTTCTGCGCGGCGATGCTGGTCTGGCTGGCAGTGCGGACCCGGTCGCGGATCGTGCAGACGGCAGCTGCCGCATCCGGTCCGTCACGGCGGGTCAGCGCGGCCGTCAGACGCTTCGCGGCGCCGTCGAGGACGAGGTGCACGAGGTAGGAGTCGTCCGGTCGAGGCGGATCGACGGCGGCCTTGATCCGGTTGAACTCGGATTCGGTCAATCGGCCGAGGCGGTAGCCGTACTCCACGTCGGACCAACTGCCCCGCTTCATCCCGTCGAATGGGTACGGTGCGAACTCGTCGGCCGTGTGCGGGAACTCGATCAGCGCCTGGATCAGCTGCTCCCGCGGTGAGCCGGTGAGCCACACGCGGGTGATCATCTCCTCCGGCGTCACCTCGACGCCGAGGAACGCCGCGTCGCGCAGCAGGCGCTCGACAGCCGGCTCGTCGACGCCGAGCTGCTCGGCGATCTGCGCCGGCGACTTGCCTGCCTCAGCGGCCGCAGCCGCTGCCCGCCGCTGATCGGTGCGGGCCAGCTGCTCGACGGCGCGGCGGTGCACGGTGACCAGTTCCTCAGCGGTGAACGGCGTGGTCATGGCTGCGACGCTACGCCGGGGGAGTGACAGCGAGAGCGTTCCGGAGGTCGGCGGCGACCGGCAGCTGTGTCCGCTCCAGTGCGCACCCGACGAAGTCGCACTCCGGCCGCAGTTCCACCCCGAACCGCTCCCACACACCGTCGCGGATGTGGCTGGCGAAGGCCATGACCTCCGCGGTGGTGGCGTCTGCGCGGTTGGTGATCGCCAGGGTGTGTTTGCCGGACAACCGGACCCGGCCGGAACCGAAGTCCGCACCATAGCCGCGAGCGAACCCGGCCTGCTCGATCAACCACGCCGCGGACAGTTTCACCCCGGCCGCATCCGGGTAGGCCGGGACGCCGGCCGCGGCGGCGGGAACCTCCGGCAGCACCGGATTGACGAAGAAGGAGCCGACACTGCGGGTATCGGGATCCGTCGGGTCGATGACCATCCCTTTAGACCGCCGCAGATCCAGCACCGCCTCGCGCACGGTGGCCGCCGGCACCACGGTGTCGACCGCGACATCCAGCTGTTGTGCCAGACCTTCGTACGCCACCGTGACGGTGTCGGTGGCCGG
Organism: Mycolicibacter virginiensis; assembly: GCF_022374935.2. Lineage (NCBI taxonomy): Bacteria > Bacillati > Actinomycetota > Actinomycetes > Mycobacteriales > Mycobacteriaceae > Mycobacterium > Mycobacterium virginiense. Next base: position 2,848,254 of record NZ_CP092430.2, on the reverse strand, counting down.
GAGCCGGAACGTCACCTGCAGTACGACGAAGCGGCTGTTGCGCTTGAAGATTGAGGTGCGGTTGCCGAACGCGCAATCAGCAGCGACGATCGTGCGCACGCGCCGCTCATCGCGGTCGTAAACGGTGACCGCGGTCAAGAACTGCGCAGTGGTGGCCCCGTAGGCGCCGACGTTCTGGATCGGGGTGGCGCCGACCGTGCCGGGAATGCCGGACAGCGGCACAAGCCCCCCGCGGCCGGCGGCGAGCATGGCCGCCACGAACTCGTCCCATTCCTCGCCGGCCTCCACGGTGACCAGGTCACCGTCGACGTCGACACCGCGGGTGCGCACATGGATGACCGTGCCGGCGAACCCGTCATCGGCGACAACCAGGTTCGAGCCGCCGCCCAGGATCAGCATCGGCTGGCCCGCAGCGTCGGCGTCGCGCACCGCGTCGATCAGCACGTCCGTCGAGGTGATCGCGAGGTACCTGGCGATGCGACCACCGGTGGCGATCGTGGCCAGCGTGGAGAAGGTAGGAGCGGTGGATGTCCTCTCGGCTGGGTCGCGGCGCATGCCGCCGACGCTACCGCCGCTTACCGTCACAGCCGGATCCACAGCCCGTCACCGTCACGGGTCAAAAACCCCCGGACGTCGCCGGTCCGCCGGAACCGTTCCAGCTGCTCCTTCTCGGCCGGCGTCAGCGGATCCGCCAGCAGTGCCGCTCTGCCCGCCCACCGGGCCAGCACCGCTTGCATATCGGTGCCGGCGGCGGACAGCTCCGCGTCGAAATCCGCCAGCTCGGCGGGGGAGGCGGCGTCGGCGACCAGGTTTCGGATGGTGTCGACGAGGGCGGGGGTGGGGGTCACGGTTCGATTCTGCGCCAGGGAGCCGACAGGGGAGCTACTGTGGCCGCCATGCAGCGGGTGCTCCTTCTCGAACGCCGCGACGGGGTCTGACCAGGACCGGCTTCCCGTCGCGGGTTTCGACGACGCGCCGGTCTGAATTCCTTTTACAGACCCGGAGCACGCATCATGACCACTTTCTCTTCCACCTCGGATTCCGTTTCCTCGGACGCCTTCACGTCCACCCGCACCATCACCACACCCGCGGGGCCTCCCAACCCCGGCCAGCCCACCTGGAACCCGCAGCGCGGCTCGGCAATGCCGGTCCACCGGTACCGCAGCTTCGCCGACGAGGTCGAGAACATCACGCTGCCCGACCGCACCTGGCCTGACCGTGTCATCGACCGCGCTCCGCTGTGGTGTGCGGTGGATCTGCGCGACGGCAATCAGGCGCTGATCGACCCCATGGGTCCGGCCCGCAAGCGGCGGATGTTCGACCTGCTGGTGGCGATGGGCTACAAGGAGATCGAGGTCGGCTTCCCCGCCGCGAGCCAGACCGACTTCGACTTCGTCCGCGAGATCATCACCGAGGGTGCGGTGCCGGATGACGTGACGCTGCAGGTGATGACGCAGTGCCGGGATGCGCTGATCGAGCGCACCTTCGAGGCGTGCGCCGGCGCGAAGAGCGTGATCGTGCACTTCTACAGCTCGACGTCGGTGCTGCAGCGCCGGGTGGTGTTCCGCGCGGACAAGGACGCCGTGCAGGAGATCGCCGTCAACGCAGCTCGAAAGTGCCTGTCCGAGGCGGCAAAGCACCCCGGCACCCGCTGGCGTTACCAGTATTCGCCGGAGTCCTACACCGGAACCGAACTGGCCTACGCCAAGGCGGTGTGCGACGCGGTGGGCGATGTCATCGAGCCGACGCCGGACAACCCGATCATCTTCAACCTGCCGGCGACGGTGGAGATGGCGACACCGAACGTCTACGCCGACTCGATCGAGTGGATGAGCCGCAACCTGAAGCGTCGCGACTCGGTGATCCTGAGCCTGCACCCGCACAACGACCGCGGGACCGCGGTGGCCGCCGCGGAGCTGGGCTATGCGGCCGGGGCGGACCGGATCGAGGGCTGCCTGTTCGGCAACGGCGAGCGCACCGGCAACGTCTGCCTGGTGACGCTGGGGCTGAACCTGTTCTCGCGTGGCGTGGATCCGCAGATCGACTTCTCCAACATCGACGAGATCCGCCGCACCGTCGAGTACTGCAACCAGCTGAACGTGCCCGAGCGTCACCCCTACGGCGGCGACCTGGTCTACACCGCGTTCTCCGGAAGCCACCAGGACGCCATCAACAAGGGCCTGGACCAGATGAAGGTCGACGCCGACGCCGCCGACTCCGACGTCGACGACATGCTCTGGCAGGTGCCCTACCTGCCGATCGACCCCCGCGACGTGGGCCGTACCTACGAAGCGGTGATCCGGGTCAACTCGCAGTCCGGCAAGGGCGGCGTGGCGTATGTGATGAAGACCGACCACGGCCTGGTGCTGCCGCGCCGGCTGCAGATCGAATTCTCCCGTGTGATCCAGCAGCTGACCGACGGGGAGGGCGGCGAGGTCACGCCGAAGGAGATGTGGGACGCCTTCGCCGACGAGTACCTGAACCCGATCCGTCCGCTGGAGCGCATGCACCAGAAGCTGCTGGCCGCCGAGACCGACGACGGCGCCGACCGCATCGAGGCCGTGGTGAAGGTCGACGGCGTGGAGACCGAGATCACCGGGGCCGGCAACGGCCCGCTGGCCGCGTTCGTCGATGCCCTGTGCCAGGTCGGTGTACATGTTCATGTGCTGGACTACTCCGAGCACGCGATGAGTGCCGGCGAGGAAGCCCAGGCCGCGGCGTACGTGGAGGCGTCCGTGGGCGAGCGGACCGTGTGGGGCGTGGGGATCGCACCGTCGATCACCACCGCGTCGCTGCGGGCGGTCGTCTCCGCGGTGAACCGGGCGGCGGGGCGGTGAGGTGGCGGGGCGAGTAGGGAAGCTGCTGAACGGGTCGATGCCCGATGCCGCCCACTTACTACAGCGGATGACGCCGACGCCGACGCGTCGCCGTGCGTCGATGCCGCCTACTGAAACCGGCCCTTAGAAACGGAAGCCGCGGGGACTGGTGGTGTGGCGGGTAAGACGGCGAGTTGCCAGGGGACCGTCGCGGGTCATGTCTACCCTGCTTGAGTGGCCTCAGGAGACGCGGACAAGAACCAGCTGTACTTCGGCGACAACCTCCACGTCCTGCGCAAGTACGTCGCAGACGAGTCGGTAGACCTCGTATACCTGGACCCGCCGTTCAATTCGAACCGCAATTACTCGGTGATCTTCAACAAGCACGGAGAGGTCGACGCCGCGGCGCAGATCGAGGCGTTCGAGGACACGTGGCATTGGACCCCGGACACGGAGACAGAGTTCAACGCATTTGTCACCACGGCGGCCGGCAGTGTCGCCGATGTACTTACCGCTTTCCGCACGATGCTGGGTGAAAACGACGCGATGGCGTATCTGGTGAACATGGCGCCCCGGCTGGTGGAGCTACACCGTGTGCTGAAACCGACCGGCTCGCTGTACTTGCACTGCGACCCGACCATGAGCCACTACCTGAAGGTTCTGCTCGACGGAATTTTCGATGTTCGGTCGTTCAAGAACGAGATCATCTGGCGTCGCACGGGAGCGCATTCACCTGGCCGCAAGTTTGGTCCGATCCACGACGTGATCCTGTTCTACACGAAGGCTCAAGGCACGGCTGGCTTCTACTTCAACCCCCAGAAAACGCCGTACACCGTGGAGCACGTCAAGTCCCGGTATACCCAGCAACCCGACGGGCAGTGGAAGTTCACCTCCGGCGGCAACATCCTCACCGGGTCCGGCATCCGCGAAGGCGAGTCGGGGATGCCATGGCGTGGCGTGGACCCTACGTCGAAGAACCGGCATTGGGCGATCCCGGGCTACGTCGACGAGCAACTCTCCGACGACGAACAGCAGCTTGGTGTTTTGGACAAGCTCGAAGCCGCTTACCAGAAGGGCTTGATTGAGATCATTCCCGGCCGCGCCTGGCCTGAACCGGTGCGCTATCTCGACGATGAAGGCGGCTCGCCGATGGGCGACATCTGGGCCTATCAACCCGGAACCTCCGGTGTTCTCGCCGGCACCGCCGACAGCATCGACTCCGACGTGGCTTACCTCGGCCCGACATCGCCGGAGCGGCTCGGCTACCCCACACAGAAGCCGATGGGTCTGCTGGAGCGAATCCTCAAGTCTTCGTGTCCCGAAGAGGGTGTGGTGCTCGACCCGTTCTGCGGCTGCGGCACCACGATCGACGCGGCGCAGAAGCTCGGTCGGCGATGGATTGGTATCGACATCACCTACATCTCGGTGGACCTGATCATCAAGCGGCTGCAGCACACCTACGGCAACGACATCACCCAGACGTTCGTCACTGCTGGAATCCCACAGGACTACGCCGCTGCGCACGCCATGTTCACCAAAGACGCCTTCGAGTTCGAGCGATGGGCCGTGTCACTAGTTGCCGCGCAGCCCAACCAGAAGCAGGTCGGTGACAAGGGTGTCGACGGCGTCGGTCGGTTCATCCTCGGCCGCGGTGAAGTCGGAAAGGTCCTGGTGTCCGTCAAAGGAGGTAAGACGATCAACCCGGGCATGGTCCGGGACCTAGCTGGGACCGTGAAAGCGCAGGGCGCGCAACTCGGAATCTTCATCACGCTGGCTCCGCCCACGAAGGGTGTCACGGACGCGATCAACCACGGCGGTGTCTGGAAACATCCGGCCAACGGTGAGGTTTTTCCTGTGCTGCAACACGTAACGATCAAGGATCTGATGCAGGGCAGACGCCCGAAGTTGCCGACCATGTATAAGCCGTACATCGAGGCGAAGAGACAAAAGGTCGCCGCCGAGATGGACAGCCTGTGGTGACCACTGCGGCGCTGCCGGGGCGATCCGAATGAGCCGGCTGGGACTCGGCCTGGACGGCGCGAAATCCCGCTACAGCCAGGCGTACCTCTCGGCGATCTGCTCGCAGTCGGGGCATACGCTGCAGGAGGGCCGACAAGACGAGGACTGCTGGGCTGTCGACACGACCGTGGATCTGACTGCCGCCTCGGTGCTAGTCCAGCTGAAGTGCACGTCTTCCCCGAAGGGGACGCGCAAGGGGGATTACCGGATTCCGCTTAAACAGCACTGGGTCGACAGCTGGTCAGCGAAGATGGTTCCGGTCTACGTGATGCTGGTTGTCGTACCCCCGGGACAAGATGAGTGGATCGAGCAGGGTGACGGGCAGACGGTGCACCGGACTCATGCGTACTGGGAGAGGTTCGACCCGAAAGCGCACACCAAATCCATCGTCCTGCCGAAGAATCAACGCTTCCAAGCGTCGACGCTTACGACCTGGGAGACCCACTTGAACGATGTCTTCGCGGGAGGTGCAGCATGAGCGAAAACGGCATTGTGCGCCTTGATGACACGAACGCCTGGTTGGCCGCCAACGGCTGGCATCAGGTGTCGGAAGGGCGTGGCGGGTGGTTGTGGCTGAACAAGGCGCGGGGCCGCGAGGTCGGAGTTGTCCGGAATCTTGACGTCGACGAGCAAGCGCAAGACGGCCTCGTCAGCCGGCTCGCCGATGCGCACGGGCGTGAGGCCCTCGACATCCGCAGGGAACTCCAGTTTTGGAGCATTGACGTCACCTACATGCGAGCTGCGAACGACGAGATCATCGTAGACACGATCCCGCTTAACGCTGGTGCCACCATGACGGAGTCGGCCCGCCTGATGTTCCGTTCAGCCGCTTCCGCGGCGTTGCGGCTGCGCCCGGTGATCAAGGGCGGATACTCCGTCATCGGCGATCGGGTTGCGGACACCGTGCGGATGGGGCACACGATCAAGGGGTCGTACATCATCCCGGTCGAGGTGCGCGTGGGAGACGCCGAACCGACCGAAGATGAGAAGGCTAAGGCGGATGCAGGTCAAGATCCCATCTCGGGTTGGGAGAGTGCAGCGACAGTCGAGTCGTTGGAGCGCCGCATGACGCGGACATTCGCGCAAGCAATGGCTGCAGTGCATGAAGAAATCGTTGAGCAGGAGCGGCTGCCGAAGGGCGACGCACTCTTGCGGCTGGTATCGCAGGGGGTGACAGCCGAGTTCGTCGATGCCGTAGCACGGGTACTCGACCACAGCTCGGTTTCTCGGCTGGACACTACATTTCGGTGGGCGCAGGCGCAGCCGGCGCCGCGGGACGTCCGAGAAACAGTTGTGATCCCGTCCGAAGCGAAAGACAAGATTCGTCGGGCCAGCGTGGAGCTCCGCTCGGGCAAGGTGCCACGGGTGGAGGTGTTCACCGGTCCGGTGGTTCGCCTGTCCCACGAACCAGAAGAGCGCACGACCGCATTCGCCATCCGCACTGTCCGCGGAGGTCGAATCTGCCGCATCGAAGCTGTGACGGCGACCCCGATAGCAGAGGTCACACAGTGGATGCGTGACGGGACAACGATCCAGCTTCAGGGGGCGGTGCAGCGTGGCAGCCACGGTCTTCACATACCAAAGGCCAACGTCGCGGCGCTCGTCCACCTTCCGAGTCAGACGGAATGCGACAGTTGATCTGCCCGCACCGCGGCCGCGTCCTCAGCCGCACCGTACCTGCGGGCTACGACGCCGCGATTGCTCATCGGCTGTAGCGGAAATGTGTCGCGCACCGTCGATAGGCTCCGTCGCATGACCGTCCTCACCGAGGCCCAGCGGAGGCTTCTGACGTTCGTACAAGCGGCCAACCACGGCGGCTATTCGCCGACGCGCGATGAGGTGAGCGAGTGGGTTCAACGACCTGACCTCAAGCCAGGCAAGGTGACGAGGCGCCGCGTAGAAAAGCCGTCGCTGCCGTTCTCCTCAGAGGTCGCCAATGCGATCGCTGGGACGATGAAATTCGAACTGAGCGAGGCGATGACCGAGATGGCCCGTCGCCAGATTGCCGATGCTATGAGTCCATTGATGAAGCAGATCGCCGGCTTGGTCAGTCCCTGGTCGGGCGAAGCGCGCGTGATCGAGGAACGGGAACCGGACGAGACACTAGTCGAGCAGATGCTGCGGTTCCGCTGGGTCAAGTGCTCGGCTACTGGCGCTGGTCTGCTGCTAACTGAGTTGGGCAGCGCATTGCTGCGCGCAGATGCAGACCTCACCACCACGGCGGAGATCACCGTCCTGGGCGGCGATGACCCGCTGGCATGGGGGAGCCTGGTCGGCACCATCGCGGAGGTGGGTGAATGCATGATCGTCGACCCGTATCTGAAGCTGGACCACTTGCTTGTCCTAGCTCAGTTCACGAGAACAAGCCGCGTGATCATGCGGCGACCGGCGAAGGAAGGCGACCTAGTCGCGTGGCGAGTGTGCCTGGCTTCGCCCGACCTCAACATCCAGATGCGGGTCGCCGATCCCAAGCTGTTGCATGACCGGTACATCGTCGGGGAGACCAATGTCTACACCCTCGGCTGCTCACTGAACGGGGTAGGACGGAAGCCCACGACCCTGGCGCCGCTCTCGGGTCAGGTCGCCGATCAGGTCCGCGCGATCGTGGAGGAATGGTGGGATGCGGCGGAGCCGATCGGAGACCCTCCTGCCGCTGAGGAGGAGTCGGAAGACGGTGACGGAGGTTCAGATTCGCAGTCCTCAGGCGAGCCGGGGTGAGCCTCACGCAGCAGGAGGTGATGAAGGTCGTCAATCGCTTCATCGGCGTGAGCGGTGGCTACCTGGGCGATTTCACCTATCGGACGCATGCGGAGTTCTACCCCGAGTATTGCGACCTTGACGTCGATCCGGAAACGTATGTCGGGACAACACGGGAGCGCTTTATCGAAATCCTGTCGACGCGGTCGGCGCGGGACCAGGCGAAGATTCTGCGAGGTCTGACCGAGCGATTCGGTGACGACCCTGACCACCCGAGCCGCTCCGAGCTCCGCCCGGAACTTGAAGGGTGGATCGCCCGACTAGAGAGTGCGCCGGCGGTCGCTTTGGACGTCCCCGCGCACACCAGAGACGTCGTTGCGCGTGCACTCGCTGACGCCGACCAACTGATCCGTAGCAACGGCGCGACGAGTGCGGTTGATCGGATCCACACCGCATTGCACGGTCACGTGCTGGCCCTGTGCCAGGCAAAGGGTACCGATGTCGACCGCGAGACAACGTTGACCAGGGCGCTCAAGCTGCTGCGGCAGAATCACCCCGCTCTAGAGGCAAGCGGACCGCGTGCCGAGGACATCTCACGAGTGCTCGGGGCGATGGCCACCGTCCTCGACTCCCTCAACCCGATCCGAAACAACGCGAGCGTCGCACATCCGAACGAGGATTTGCTCGACGAACCCGAGGCGGGCCTGGCGATCAACGCCGCGCGAACGATCTTCGCTTTCCTCGATGCAAAGCTCGGCGGGAGAGGGTAGGCGGCTTTAGCCGTGGCCCATGCGGCGACACCATCGCGAAAGCCGCGGCGGAAGGACCGTCGGCAGTTAGCCTGCTGTTCGTGCCGTGCTGGGTTCATTCATTCCTCGACTGGCTGTCGCAGCATTGGGGCGACGTCGTCCCGGCTTGGCTGGCGGTTCTCGTAGCCGCATTTTTCGGAGTCCAGTCGTGGCGTTCGTCTCGTCGCTCGGAGACCGCGAAGGCTGCTGCGCAGGCAGCTGAATCCCGAGCCACCAAGGCCGCTGAGGACGCGGCCGCCGCGGCGGGTCGGTCAGCTGATGCTGCTGAGCGGTTGGCAACTGCGCAGGAGGCGCACAACGTGCTCCTTCAAGACGCAGCTGAGGCGCAGGAGCGGAGCCCGTGGCGGATCGACCGCGTCGGTAATGCGATGGATTTCCGGCTGACCAACCTCACCAACACTCGCAAATATGCGGTGGTCGTTACCGGCGAGCCCACAGTCCGGCCCCGCGACGTGTTCATCCCGGGAGGTGGGGGAGACAACAGCTTTGACGTGGTCGACGGGAACCAGACCGTAAGGCTGGGCCTGTTCGTAGCCATGCAGACGGCGGACCGTTCGGTGACGGTGAATTGGCACCCAACATCCGACCACAGCGGTGAAGCTTGGACGCAGCGAATCGACTTGCCTTAGCTGCCACCCGCAGCCTGCCCCAGGCACCGCGCGGCGTCGGGTCCGCTGTAGCCAGCACCTTCCGCCGCAGCGGGGATGCTCAGCTCAGCCGCAGCGGACGACAGGAGGCGCCCGTTCCAGTCGCCCCATTCGAGCTGGAAACCGTCGCCGATGAACATCACGGCGCGCATTCCGCGGTGTCGGGCCGACTTGATGGCCGCATGAAACACGCTACGCATCAGCGGCAGATCCCAAGCTGCGTCGACACCGACCACCACGCGATCGGCCTGCGGCCATGCCTTCGACACCCGGGACAGGAGTTGCCGCGGGTTCGCGCCGGTGTAGGTCTTGAACTCGGTCAGCAGACCGCTGACAGCGGCGTCGGGTGAGCGCAGACCGGCGAGGTGCCGCGTCGGAAGAGCGATCACGTTGTGCCCCTGGCGGGCGAGAAGGCGGGCGATCCACCACTCCTGCTCGTCGAAGGTTGCCACGGATTCGTCGACGTCACCCGTGTGCCGACCAGCCCACGAATCGGTCTCGTGCATGGCCAACGCTGACGTGAACGCCGTCTGATCGCCGCCGGCGACCCATAGGTCGACGTCGTGCGCGTAGGCGCTGCGGGCGATGGGCAACAACACGGGCGAATAATTACAGCGGGGTACGACAGAGGCACGGCGGCGAAGCGCACCGCTACCCGGTTCTCGTCTTGAATTCCCAAGGGTCCGGCGACGGTTCAGAATCGCCCCCTTCGTCCCAGCCGCGGCAGTACGGACACCACGGACGCAGCCGGTGGTGCAACCAGGTGCTGTACAGCGTGGCGAAGAGGATGGCGTCCAGTGGAATCCGGGCCAGATGCTGTATCGCCGGGCTTCCGACGTGGCTGCCGATAAGCCCGATCACGACGGCGGGCACCAACAACCATCTCAACCCGCTGCCGGTGGTCATCAGGTGCGAGAACCATAGGAATCTCTTGCGGCGCTGCGCTTGCACCGGCGCGTCCGTGGGGACCTCGGCCATGCACCGCATGCACAGATGCGATGACCGCTGATGAAGCAGCGTCGCGAAACTGCAAGCCAGGATCACCACGGCGGCGGCTAGGTCCATCGACGTCAGCAAGCCGAACCACGAACCGATCCGTAGCACCAGGCCCACGGCCAACATCCACGGCAGCGCATGGGTGAGCATTGTCATCGCCCGCGATCCGCCGGATTCACCCGGATATGCCGCCGGGATCATGTCCGGCTTCCGAACGCGGCGGTGGCGGTGGGTTGCACTGCTGGGGGCATGGTCATCGTCACGGCGCGGAGGGTAACGAGAAGGGGTGACAGGGTCGGGCCGGAAAGGCTCCGGCAACGCCGGGGAGGGGCGCCAACGGTAGCGGGTCCGGCGCAGCTACCGGGCCGGGCCGGCCTCAGGCGTCGGCGTCGGGTGCAGGCCCGGGCAGTCGGCCATGCAGCAGCGCCTCGGCCGCGCGGCGAGGGCGGTGCGACACGCAGATGATTCGACCAGGGTGTCGCAGCGCGTCGATAGGCTCCCGGCATGTCTCAGTTGCCCACGTGGGCCACCATCCTGACCTCTGGTGCGGCGGGTGCGGTTGTGACGGTGCTCGTGAACAGGTTCATTGTGGGGCCGCGTCCGGACCTGCGGCTGTCGCCGTCACCGTTGCTCGTGGAGGATGCGGAGAGGCTGACGCGCGAGAACAGGGCAGACAACACTGCCATCACATGGCAGCCGCTGAAATGGGTGCTCCTGACCAACCACGGCGATGGCACCGCGCACGACATCAAGCTGACCGGTGAGCGCTGCCGGCCGCGAGTGTGGGTAGGAGACTCTGCGGAGCTTCCGCAGCTCGGGCAGCCGGTGGAAGCCAGCCACGCGGTGTGGAGCAACACCGTCGCGGCTATCCCAGCTGGTGAGTCCGTCACCGTGCACGTTGTCATGCATAACGACGCGTCGGAGGAGAAGCCGACAGTCACGGCGACCTGGCCAAGGCTTCCCGGTCGAGGGTGGACGCGCGGGTGGGCACTCCACCGGTCGGTCACTATCGATTTCGCGAAGTCGAGGCCGGTGGAGTGCGGGATACCCGGGCAGAAGGAGCTTGACTGAGCACGGCGCAGGTCCCGTCAGTCGCAAAATTTGCGATTTGCAGAATGGAAATGCGCAGCGAGGTGAAATTTTCTGGAAAAGTCATCATCGGATCAACTGCTGAGGAGAGTTCGGTATGAGCAGCGATAAAGAGAAGAACGAGGATCCTGCACCTGTCACTGAATCGACTACTCAGTCAGATCAGCGGCCGCTTCCGGCCCGTATTGACTTTGGAATAACCGACTACGTGACACGCATGGAAGAGCGCAAACGTGAAGTGGAGACCCGGGACAAGCGCGGCGATGGGAAATAACCCGAACGATGTCGAGGGGAGGAGCCGCGCGACGGACGCCCCGCAGGTCTATTTCGACCACATCAACGACCAGCTTTCCACCGAGTACCGGTGGAAGGACTGCCTGATCGCGCGCGCTGAGACGATTGTGAAGACGACCTTGGCGGTCCTCACTGTCAGTGTTTCGTTTGCGGCGTTCGCTCTCGGCGCGGGCCTCGGGTTGGACGTGAATCTGCTGACCACGGGCTTTGCCTGCCTTGGCCTTGTCGCTGCTGTCACCGCGGTGATTCTGGGCGCGTTTGCACAGTCGGGTCGCTGGCACGTCGCGGTTACCTCGAATGACACGATCGCGGAGTTCATGACAGAGAGGTACTGGCGCAACCATGAGGTGGACAGCTTGTATGCGGTTGCGCGCCTGAATGCGCGCGAGCTTTTTGCGATCCGCAAATCGAATGAGGACCGCGTGAAGCTGTGCGACCGGGCGCTGTGGTCGCAGGTGCTGGCCGTGGTTTTCGCGGGTCTGGCGGTACTGGCTGAAGTAGGCGGAAGGGTTATCAACGAGCTTGGATGCATGGCTTTCGGCGGTTAAGAGGCATGACCGACCGTCGACGTCACTGTTCAGTTCCACCGCAGCTTCCATCCGCACCATCCGCAGCCTGACCCAGGCGCTGCTGCCAGCGGGTTCCGTCGGGTGTCGGTCCCGACTGGGGCGTTTGTGGCGATCACGGCTGGGTGGGCCAGCGGGGCGGGTGGGTACATGGGTACAAATGGGTACTTTCGTGGGTACATTGCAGAGACTGACCCTGACCTGCAGCGATGCTGAAATGGGTACATGGGTACATCCGGTGCTGAATTTCTGAAAATCACTGCCTGGAGGGTCCGAAACAGAGAATATTGGAACATGTGTTCGATTTGTGGTGTCTCTACGCACCCCGTACCCATCATGGGTACGTCGAGATCGATGTACCCATGTACCCATCGGCTGTGAAAACACCTTCTGACCTGCGGAAACAACCCGTATTACGCATGTACCCATGAAAGTACCCATTTGTACCCATGTACCCACGAGTACCCAAGCAGATACCCCTGCCGAGAAGCTCTCAGCGGGGGTATCTGACGCCGTGATCAAGCGCTGCGCTGCAGCGTCGTTGTAGCGGTGACGGTGGCGCTGCTGATCGGACCGGCTGACACCGTGACCTCACCAGCGGCGACGAGTTCGTCGATCGCTGCCCGCAGCCGCGGCCGGTGCCTCGCGTTGTCGTGCAATTTGCGAAACTCCACCCCAGCGGCGCCCGCCTTCACCAGACGCTTCCGCAGCCAGGTCAAGCAGCGCGCGTGGACCTGTTCGGGACTGGCTGGAGTGGCTCCGCCCATGCCGTGAGCGGCGCTGGCCAAGAGCCACTCGGCGATCGCCCATGCGTTCGTGATCGTCTCCGCCGTGATGAGCTTCGGACCAGGAGTAGCGAGCTCCGCATCGGTCATCTGAATCTGCGTGAACACCCGCGCGATCCGCAACGCCCGACCCGCGGCCTTGCCCCACGCCTCAGCCATCCCGCCGCCATCGCGAAGGGCGTTAGCGTCAACCTTTATGCGCTCGATGCGGTCATAGATCGTGCCGAACGCTTTCCGGGCCTCAGCGTCGAGTTCGAACCGAAGCGGCTCCGTGCGGCCGTAGGAACGCAGGAATTCCCTCTCCACAGCCGCGTCGTAGCGGTTGATCGGCCCGGTGCCATCGGGGATGGGGTGGTCGAAGTCGTCGGGCTGGACGTAATGCACGATCGACATGCCCATCCGCGCCGCCGTGCCGTCGCCGATCAGCCGCCGGCGCCCATCCCGGTCCGGCTTCAGCGCTGCAATCAGTGGATCCGGCTGAATGATCACCAGCATGGGTAGATAGCAGTTATCTACCTCGGTGTCGCCGCGGCCGATCCGTTCGCTGCGTTTCGTGCCGCCGTCGTATAGGTCCAAGTACGCGCCGCTGGTGGTGGCAGAGTTCCGCGGGTCGAGAAGCGCATCGAACCACCGTGACCCTTCCGGCGCGAGCATGAACGCGTAGCCGCCGGTGCGCTTCAGGTGCTCCTCAAGCGCAGCGTCCGTGGCGTCATCGAACGACAATTTGACGTTCGGCGGTACCTCTGCCGCCGCCGCGTTCGCCAGTTGACGTAGCTGCTCCATCCGATCACGCAGTTGCTGGATATGCTCCGGTTCGGCGACGGCGATCATCCCTGCCGGCAGCGACTCAAGATGCTCTTTGCATGCCTTCGAGTATTCCGCCCGTGCCTCTTCCAGCGATTCGCCGGTGGCCTCTGCGCGGGCTTCAGCGGCCATCCTGACCCGCTCGGTGCGGTCGCGCAGGATGCGCTGAGCGGAGAGCAGAGGGGCTTTGACCTCATTCAATACCGGTGATTTACGCGAGCTCGGCGGCGCGACAACGCAGATCCAGATCGGCCCGAACTCGGTCCATCCCGTCCGCGGAACGATGATCGCGCGGCCGCACGCTGCGCTCAACAGGGGTAGGTACATCGGTGCCACCATGGCGGCCGGAACCGCTTTGGCCTCCATCACCCACGCGCAGTGCTCTCGCAGCACCGGCGGCAGGGCGTAGACCGGGAATGGTCCCGGATCGCCTGCGAGCAGCATCGGCGGCGGCGCCGGGTCGTCGCCGTCATCCACCGGAGCCGAGGTCAGGACCGTGAAGATCGGCGGTACTGCCGCCACCGGCGGCCGGGGTGCGTCACCACCTTCACCGCCGCCTTTCACGTACGTGAAGCTCGGCCGCTGCGGTGGCGTCGGCACACCGCCAGCGATGCGTGAATTCTCCCCAATCTCGCCTGCGTCGATGTCGGCTGGCATACGCCCGCGCAGCACAGCGGCGGCCTTGCGGTACATCGCAGCCGCGCGCTCGTCACCGCGCTGCAGCGCTTCCCGAGCGGACTCTTCGAAGTGTTCCGGCCGCACCGGCGCCAAGTCCTCGCCGTTGCCCCCGCCGAGTTGGATCCCCACCGACGCCGCGGCGTCGCGCGGCTTCACTCCTCGCAACAGAGCGGCGAAGTTGAGCCGCGACAGGTGATCGTTGTTGAGGCCGAGTTCGCCGATCATGGTGCCGGACCAAACGTGGGCTCCGTAGCCCTTGTCGCAGCCGTCGTGCAGCGTGACGCTCTTGCCGTTCTCGGAGGTATGCCAGTGGTAGATCTCGCAGCCGCAGGTGTCGAGCTGCCCGGTCTCCTGCAGCCGCCGGTCACCCGCAATCCAGGTTTCCCAAGGGATTTCGTCGATCTGGTCGGTCAGTTCCTGGCTCTTGGCGTCGGCCTCAACCTGGTCGTAGGCCGTCTTCGGCGCCAGAACCCCGTTGAGCGGAGCCAGCTCCGGCGGGCAGCCGGGTACCTGCGGGTCGAACAGCCACATCGGCGCGATGGCGATGTCGGTAACGCCGGAGGAGGGATCCAGTGGCCCGCCGAGCGCCGGCTGGTACATGTAGCCGGGCGCCTCAGCCAGCTGCGACGGAGGGGCGACAGCCTGTCGGTGGCCGGCCAGCACGTCGATCGTGCCGCCGTTGGGGAGGGTGATCCCGGTGCGGTCGGAACGTAGCTCCCACGGGTCGATCCCGTCGGGCACCCGCAGCCAGGTATGGGTTCCGCCCCTCTTGTCCTTCGCGGGATCGATGGCGTGCTCCGTCTGGGCCTTCGCCGGAATCACGGTATGGATGAAACCGGCACCGGTAACGGCAGCAGTGGCGGCAAAATTCTCGGCATCAAGACAGATCATGGCGGAAGCGGCGAGGTTGACGCCGACGTTCCCGCCGCGGTCGAGGTGTGTTTCGGCGTCTTCGACCGACAGCGCCCGAGCCAGCGGCCAACCGTCGCTGACGGGACGTTTAGCAGTGCTGGCCAGGGCAACCAGGTGCGAGCCGAGGCCCGTCATGCGGGCGAGAAGGTCCCGGTGTTCGGTGCTCATTCTGACACCGCCTCTGCGGTGATCCACTCGCGCAGGACGCGCGCGGTTCGGCGGTCGTAGAGGGTTGGATCCGGCAGCTCGCCACGGGCTGCGGCTTCATCGATCGCGGTCAGAGCGGTCACTTCCCACGGTGCGAGAAGCACGGGTTTACAGCCGATTGCGTCACGCAGTCGGTCGACGCACCGCCCTTTAGAGCGACCGGAACAGACACGCCGGAGGCGAGCGTAGTAAGTCGCATCGGCGAGGTCGCGGTGAAGTTCAGGTATAGTCATGAGTGTCCTTCCAGTGGACGAGAATTGGTTTCTCTTCTTCCAGCGAGCCCCGGCCTGAACCGCCGGGGTTTCGTGTTTCTAAGTCACTTTTTCGAGGTCCGCGACGCGGATCGCCAGCTTGCCGGTGGGGCGTTTCCGCGCCGGGAGAAGGCCATCCGCGATCCAGCGGCGAATGGTCCGCTCACTTACTCCGGCCATCGCAGCAGCGGTCATAGTGCCAACGGTTTGGACTGGTACGCCGCCGATTTCCGGCACGATGAGAGGCGCCACGGCGGTGGGGAAGGTGGTAGTCATGGGAGGCTCCAGCAGCTCAAATTCGGTGCTGGTAGCAATCCCGATCGCACAGCGCCCCGGCACACCGGGCGGGATCGGGGCCAGCGGTTGAGAGCCTGCTGCTGTGGCCGTACGCCTTGAGGGGCGTACCCGGCGTGTGCCTCGCCGGTCGTTCTGGTCAGATCATGCCATAGGCGGACAGTCGCGGCTACTGAGGCGCGCCGTGAATCAGGTTGCTACACAACATAATCCCTAAAACAGAGACAAGCGTGATCGTCGCAGTCGCAGCGTCTCCGCAGGTCAGCACGGGTTTCGTGCCCATTTCGCCGCGAACCGGAAAAATCATAGTCAATCGTTCTGTCCGCGTGGCGCGTCTGATGTTTTCCCACAACGGCAACGGCCCCGACGCAGAAGCGTCAGGGGCCGTCACCCTCACCGACCAGCGACCGGTCACCCGGTCGTCGCTGGGCCGTCACCCGGCCGTCATCACCTCCTCGGCGGCCGTCGCCAGCCGAGCGATCGAAGTCCGATGCAGCCCGGTGGCCGCCGCCACCGCCCGGTGACTGCCGCCGTCGGCCAGCCCGGCCAGTGCTGTGGCGACCGCGGGCACCGGAGCCTTCACCACCCCGGCCGCCACCAGCTCCTCTGCCCGTCCCAGGTGGGCGTCGGGGCTGGCGGCGGGCATGCCGTCCACCCCGGCCGCTGCATGGTCGGCGCTGGTCAGGTGCCGATCGCCCTGGCCGGCGACCAGGTGCAAGCCAGCGCCAGAGTGACCCGCAGCGGGAGGGTCAGTGGCCGGGTCAGCGACCGGGGCGGCCGGGGAGGCGGCCACCGCATGGTCGCTGGTGGCTGCTGCATGGTCGCCGGTGGCCACCCTGGCCGGAGCGACGGACGCGGGGTCCAGCACCTTCACCGATGCGACTGCGATGGTGACGTCAACGATCAACGGTGTCAGCCACGCCGACGCGCTGGACAGGCCCAGCACCTGCACGTAGGCGTGCAACTGCTGGTACGACGCGGCGAACGCAGCAGCGGTGATCGCCCACGCTCCTGCCAGTGCTGCCTTCTGGCGCCAACCCCGTGTAATCCCAGCGGGTTCGGCGGCGAGGTTGTGCGTGACGAAGAACAGGAACAGCGGGGCCGCAGCTGCGACTGCACCGGCCTCCGCCGCAAGTTCGGCCGACCCAGTCAGCCAGGCGTATCGCACGTTGCCGGCGACTGACGCCGCGACCGCCACTGCCAGGGTGTACCGCCACCTGCGCATGCTCATTCCGCTTCTCCGATCTTCTCCACTACCAGCATCATTTCCACCCGCGTCACCAGCTCCCGATACCGCTTCCCCTCGGTCAGCCACGCGCCGTAGTCGGCCTCGCTCCACCCGCCCTGATTGGTCACGAACCACGCGACTTCACGCCGTGCTGCCGCAGCTGCGGGATCCCCGATCGCCACTTCACTGGCGCTGCAACCGAGCGTCATCGCCTCCGCCGCGACACTCACCCAAACCAGCGGCGCCACTCCCACTTCCGGCTCCTGCACCAGCAGCATCTCCACCGCTGCGCGCCTTGCCAGCTGCGCGATCCGGACCCGATGCGCAGCTATCGCAGGGGCTGAAACTTCCGTCAGATGGTCGTTTACCTGCGCGTTCAGATGCTCCTGATTGTCTGCGGAAAGGTACGTCGGTTCCTCCCGTGCCAGCTCCAGAACCACGGCCAACCGTGACCCGGTACCGCGCGCTGCGCGGGTCCGCGCACGCGCATATCCAGCGCAGTAGCTGACCGCCGGCCCGGTCCAGCCGCGGCCGGTGAGCCACGTCTGAACGGCTTCACCGACGGCTTCCGAATCGGCCTGCGCTACGCCGGGGGAGGAGAGGATCTCGTAGTCGCTCATCGCGGATCCTCTGCGATTCCGGCACGTTCGAGGATCGCTGACCAGTGCTCATTCAGCCAACGAGCTGTGCCGTATGCCGCGTACAGCTCTCGCCGCGCCGGGTGCATCGGCTCACCCAGCAGCCGTAGACGCGCAGCCTCGCCAGCCGCGATGACAGCGCCCTCACCGAAGCCCTGCTCGGCTGCCAGTTCACGTGCTGCCTTGCGGATTTCAGCTACGTCGGTGCTCATGCAGCGCCGCCGACGGTCACCCGGCTGCCGTCGATGAACGCGTTCAGGTCGCTCTCCAGAACCCGATAATTGCGCCCGCCGGGGCGGATCGCGGGCAGCCGCCCTTCGGCAATCCACCGCTGGATTGTGCGGTGGCCCTGGCCGGTTCGCGCCGCAATGTCAGCGGTGCTGAGCCACCGCAGCTGGGGCAGATCCGCGCCCCGGGCGGCGGCTCGTCGCTCCGCGCGATCGGCGGGTTCTGGTGCCGCGCCGGCACGATCGTCTATCGCCATATCGACCTCTTTCGCTCTGTGCGTGATGGTTTCACGCGGTTGCGACAATTGCGCCACACTGCGCCGCTGCGCGCCGACTGCGGCGCGATTGGCGCGACGCAGTCGCTCAAACACCACCTATTTCTGTGATCTGCGTCACGTGACGCCACGCGCCAAGCTGCGCCACCTTGCGCCATCCCGCGCCACTGTGCGACACGAAAACAACCAAACTGACTGTCCTGCACCACATTCCACACCGGACCGGCCGCATTCCGAAGGCTAGCCTGGGCAGCATCGAAAGGGCAATATCCCCAAAGGACGTGACAAATGAGCGCACTCACCGCACTCGGCGACCCCGCCAACACCACCACGATCTGGGACCGTTGGCAGCTTCTCTCGGCGGCGTTCTTCTTCATCTACGGCCTGATTCTGAGTGTCGGCGGTGGCGACTCCGCGCCTGCCGGCCGTGACCCGGCAGGCCCCGCAGCGGGACGGATCGTCGCCGAAGATGAGCAGGGGCGGTCGTACGCGGCGACGCTCTTCGCAGCGTCGGCGGTCATGCTTGCGTGGGGCCTGGCCGGCGGCGGAATCGCACTGCTGGTAGCCATCCCGGCCGGGATCTGGATGGCCGCTAGCTTCAAGAGCAGCGACTCCGCTGAAGAGGCGATGGGCGGTTACCAGATTGCCGAGCAGCAGTGGCGGCGCGACCAGCAGCAGGCTGCTCAGAACCCGATTGCGGCACCAGATCCGTATGCCGAATGGCGCGGTTACGGCGTGGATTTGCCGGCGCCTCCAGCACCGGTGGTGGTGCCGGTCCCCGAGCCGCATCTGACGCTGGAGCAGGCTCGATTGCTGTACCTGGCCGAGGAGGAGACGGGCGGCTGGAAGCCTCCGATCGGCTCTGCTCTCGCTGCTGTGACCAGCATAGACGGCACGATCGGGCCGGCGTGGTACGCCGTGGACCGCGTGGCCCGTGATCTCGGTTGGGCCACGACAGTGCCCGTCGAGGGCGGACAGCGGTGGGAGTCGTGGGTGCAGGTCACCGGAGTGACGGCCACTGACGCCGGCGACGCCGTCATCACGCTGCAGGTGACGCACGCGAGCGTCACCGAAGAGACCCTTCGGAAGGCTTTGCCCGCGCTGGTCCGCGCCCTCAAAGTGCGTGCGGGAGAGGTCGGCCGCGACATTGCCGGCGGCACTCTGACCCTCACCGTGACGAACAGCAAGCCCGCTGCACCGGCCGCTGATGCCGACCTGCCCGTCGACCCGAACTGGAGCTGATCGTGTCCGAGCCAGATAACCCGTTCGCGGGCCTGAAGTTCGGCGGTGGAGCGGGTCGACCCGCACCCGAACCCGTGCCTGAACCGGCGACAGAGCCGCGTACGGAGGCGCCATCGGAGCCGGTGATCGACACGGCTGCCGCCGAGGAATCGGAACGCCGGCTGGAAGCTGCAGCCGCTGAATACGTTCAGCTGCTACCTGCAATTCAAGCTGCTCAGCCGGTGCGGGGAAGCGTGGAGATGCCGGAGGTGCTGAGCGGCACCGCGTACGCCGTCGACGCCTGGATGCGGCTGGTCGCGGATCGGGAAACGGTCACTGCGTGCGGCCTGGATGGCCTCGGAACCTTCCGAGTGAGCGCGACAGCGGTCAAAGACGCGGTCTTCGTCACCGTCTGCTGCGAGAACCCATCAGCAGCCGGGACGATCGCGCAGCGGCTGATTGAAATGGCCGAGCGGAGAGGGAATCTCGGCCGGTACACCCGCCTCAGCGGTGCCGGAGGTACCTTCACCCTGGCCCGAAGGAACGTCGAAGACCCGACTTTCGGGTGGCGCGAATCGCCGAAGACGAAGGCGTTCTACCTCGGTGGTGACTACCGTCGCGGGGTCTGGGATCTGGTCGGTCTGGTGCAGAAAGCCGACCGTGCGCTGCAGTACCCGCAGTGTGTGTTCGGCTCCGATGAGCGCGGCGGAAGCGCCACGCTGACCCTCCCGCCGGGCATGCTCCCGAAGCAGGTGCAGGCGGCGGAATCGGGACTGCGACAGGCCCTCGGGATGCCCGAACTGACCGTCACCATTGACGGGCTGAACCCGGTTATCCACCTGAATCAGAAGTCGCTGGTGCGGGAGTTCCCGAAGGTCAACCCGTTGAAGGCAAGCTGGTTTACCCGCCCTCGAACGCAAGCGGAACGTCATGCTGCAGCACCTGATTTCGTGCTCCCTCTGGGTGTGCGCGATGACGGCAGTCCAATCCTGGTCAATCAAGATCAGGCGCCGCACATGGGAATCTTCGGAGGGACCGGTGCCGGCAAGACCGTGCTGCTGAGCAGCATTGTCAAAGCGGCTGTTCTGCAGGGAGCCGAAGTGGTTCTAGCGGATGCGAAGAACGGCAAAGACTTCCGCAAGTTGGCACTGGCGGGTCTGCGCGGAGTGGTCAGCTACAACGCCGCCAGCGGCGGAAACGACGCAGTCTTGCATCGCGCAATCCGCTACGCCCGGGATGAACTGGAGCGCCGTCAGGCGCTGGCTGAGCGGCTGACGCAGAGGGGTGTGGAGTACCGTCCTACTCCTTTGCTTTTGGTGTTCGACGAGGCACCGGCGTGGATCCACGACCGTAGCCAATCGTCGCGGCCAAAGGCGGTGAAAGACGCCGCCCAGGCCGCCGTTGCGAACCTGTCCTACCTCTGCTCGCAGGCCCGCGAGCTGCGGGTATTCGTGCTCACAGCGGGCCAGTTCGCGTACGTCAGTGGCTTCGCCGGTGACTGGAAGGTAAACACTTCGACCCTGGTCATTCTTGGCCCCCCGAGCGAGATCAACCGCCAGTCGCTGTTCCCAGCCGGGGCGGCCGGGGACGCGGTCCGAATCCTCGGCGGAACCATCACCAAGGCGATGAAGGGACGCGGGATCGCCGCCGATGTCGAGACCGGTGAAGTTCAGCTGTTCCAGGGGTTCTACAACCTGCCCGGTAGGGATGCAGATGCGTTCGACGCAGCGGTGGCGCAAGCCCCCAAACTGCGCCGTTTCGCTTGGCGGTTTCCGCTTCCCGGCGCAGATGGTGGTGACGGAACGTGGCAGACCTGGACCCCTGCAACCGATCCCAGCTCCGACTCTTTGCCAGTGGTTTACCTCGACGGTCCGGACGGGATCCGCGACCTCGGAACTGTGGTGTTTGACCCCACTAGTGAGCACTACAAGCCGGGGTCGAAACCGCTGTCCACCGCCCACCAACACCTCAGCTCATACGACTAGGAGTCCCTGATGTCACGTATCCCCAACCCCACCCATGACGACGTTTTCCGTGCGCGAACGCAAGCGCCGAAAGCGGCAGCAGCCGTCGGCGAAGCGCTGGTCGCCGCAGTCTCTGCGCTGCAGCAGATCTCAGAAGCAGACCACGCGACTTACCACGAAGTTCTGGCCGCGGTCAGCCGTTTCCGTTCCGGTCAGGCAGCGATCGAGCAGGCCCTGCTGGAGCTGTTGGGAGTAGCGGTGCTGGGCGGGGCATCCGTCTCCGCAGCAGCCGCAGCTGCCGGCGTGCGCCGCGAGACTCTCGGCCGGCGACTGGCCGGAACTGCGGCCGCGGAGCGGGGTGAGCAGCGGTGAAGACACTGACTCGGGGGCTTGACCTGGGCGTATGCCCCCGCCCGGCCTCGGAATGTGAGCACGCGGACCTCATCTTCGCCGACTACGTGACCCCGTCGGACAGTGCAAATGATTGTGGGACAACGGAATGTGCGTCGCGGACCAGTGAATGTGCCTCACGGATCAGTGAATGTGCGACTGGGACAGGGGCGGTCCGATGACTCCGCGCATCATCCACGCCCGGGATCGGAAGAGTTCGGCCGCCAGCCGGCAGTTTGTGCGGGAGGCGGCAGCCGAGCTGGTGCGGGCTGAGCAGGCCCGGCTGGAAGCCCTCCGGTGGATCGCTCAGCGAGAGAGCGACCCGCTGAAGGTGCTGGACGCTCTGCGCGCGTACCGCAGCGGTGAGGATGTGGTCGACGCGGCGCTGGCGAAGGTCTACGCGAGCCTCCGGCTGGGCGGCGTGTCAGCCCATGCTCTGGGCGCCGTTATGCGCACGCGCACCCAGACGATCGCTGCCCGAATCAGCGCCTTCTCGGAGTCGCGCCGCATAGCAACAGCCGGGCGCTCTGACATTAAAAAATCCTCTGACGGCGGGTATTTCATCGCCCCGTCGGCGCCGCGTTCAACCGTGATCGAGGAGCTGTAAATGGGACGCCGCCCGAGCCCGACACCGAGCAACGTCTCGTATGCCTCGGAGACGGTCCCGGCCGTGGCGCGGACCCTTGTCACCACGTACGCGCAGGCGCTGCAGCCGCTCAACATGATCGCGCAATCTGCTGTCGGCGAGACACGTTGGGACGCTGTTGCTGCCGCCGTGGTTGCGCTCCGTTCCGCGCGGGAATCGATGTCCACGGTCGAGCGCCGACTGCTCGGTCTGGCTGTTCTCAGTGGCGGTCCGATCGGCGAAATCGCGGCACTGATGGGCATCGCCCCGAGCACCTTGAGCGCGCAGCTGGTGGGCACCGACGCGCAGCTGCTGGGACAGGCGCTGAGCCGGGATGTGGCCGGGCAGTGGGTGATCGAGCAATGAGCTATTTCGGATCACACGCGATAACCCGACCGATACGGCCGGCGCGATACAGCGTCTGGTCCGCCGGCGGCGACCGGACCGCCTGCATGGCCGTGAGAGGCCGTTTTTGGGACCAGAACCGGCTTTTCCGGCGGTTCGTCGGATCTAGGAGCCATAAAACCCGCGATACAGCCGGCGATACAAGCACCGCTACAGCCCTACCTACACGGTGCGATCTCGCAATTTCGAACTCCGCGGGATTCGCCTATCCGGTGCTGATCGAAATAGCGCAGGGGGTGATGCCGGAACCGTGAGCTGCTCGACCTACACCCCGAATCACGACCCGAATCAGACCCTCAATCCGCAAGGAGAAGCACGATGACTGACCCCGACCCGGACCGCGACGCCGCGCAGGCGGATCGTCCCCGCCACGCACAGACGGTGGTCCTCGACCTGGCCACGATGGTGGCCACGCCGGTCGGCGAATACGCCAACCGAAACAGCGACAAGTAACCCAACTTCCAGAAGGAGAAAGCACATGACAACCAAGACAGTTTCGAAGCCGATCCGCCTCAGCGCCGACCGCGCCGCGCGGTTCCTCGAACGGGCTGTGCGGGACGGCAATCTTCCAGTGCCACTTGCCGAGCAGTGCCAGCAGCTGGTCAATGAGATCGACGCAGGCCAAACCGGCAGCATCGGCCAGCGCGTTCAGGCGCTGGTGGACGGTGCCTGGGTCACGGCTGCGCGGGCCGCGGTGGCGTCGACGAAGAGCGCGAAGGCAGCGCTGGTCGCGCTGCACGATGTGGCGCAGTTGGAACAGTCGCTCGGTCTGGCACCGGCGGCCGAATCCGAGCCCGTCACCGAGCCCGCGCCGGAGCCAGCAGACGAGCCCGCCGCTGACACCAGCTACGGCTACGCCGCTGACGACGGATTCGGTGGTGCGGCATGAACGCCCGCGGCTGGGTCAAAGGGGCGGTGGTCGCAGCCGCGGCCGCCGTCGCCGGCGGGATCGGTTTCGGGCTCGGAACCGTCTCCGGTCCGGAGCCGGAGCGCGCCGTGTTCTCGGAGTCGACTCCGGTCGCTCTGAGGATCGCCGCCGAGTCCGGACGCCCGGTGGTGTGGAGGGCGCCGTACGAGGAGGTTGATCAGCCGATTTGCCACGCCTGGATCGGCCTGCCTGACGGCACGGCGTGGAGGATCGCGGAGATCTCCGTCGCGCTGGCGAAGGTGCCTCAGATCCTGGAGCAGGACACCGACATCACCGAAGGATCCGGGATGGGCTGGGGATGTATGCCGCGGCCCGGCACCGGCGGCAAGCTGGTGCTGCCGCCGGACCGTGACGGTGGCTCCAGCGAGAAGCTGCCGACTGGAGGAGGACGGTGAAGCGGCTACGACGTATTTTTCGGGCGCCCGGACGTGCACTTGCGAAGGCACCACGGTGGGTGCGGATGGTGTGGGTGCTGGTGGCTGCGACCGCGGTCGGCCTGACGGTCGCCTGGGCGCAGGACCACAGCTTCGAATTGGGGCGCGCGAGCGGGGTCGCTGAGGCCACGCGGCAAGACGCTGCGTACGCCGCCGAGTACGAGGCCGGCTACGCAGCGGGTGAGCGTCACGAGGAGCGCCGCCAGCGGCACGTCGTCGAGGTGGACACGTTACCCGCTGGAGTGGATCGCGAGGTCGCTGCCGAAGCGGAGGAGCGCGGGGAGGCGTTTGCCTTCCTCAGCCCGCGACCTGAGATTGGCTGCAGCGTGATGTTGCGGCTGCCCGCCGGCACCGTTGTAGGCGTGCCCGACGCCGTCACCGAAGTGGGCCTGACACTGGACACGCGGTACTGGTCCTGCGACGCGCCGTCGTCGAACGAACGGCTGCCGGGCGGCCCGCCGGCGCCGACAGTGACGGACCGGCCAATGCGGTGGGAGCGGGCGATCATCGGCGGTGATCTCTTCGCTTACCGGGTCGGTGACACGATCCGCCTCGACACCGATCGTTGCTCGGGTTTCACCATCCCGTTGCCGGTACCGGCCGGTGGCGTAGCGGTGCCGGAGACGGCACCGTCGGTGTCGCGCTCCAGCGTCTGCGGTAACAAGCCCCGGTGACCCCCACCGTCACCCCACCGCCCAACCGGCCCTGCACCTCACCCAGGTGCGGGGCCGGTTTCGTTGTGCGGGGCCGCGCCGGACGGGGTGGCTGACGGTCAGCGATCTCGAAAAGTGACACAACATGACACAGAGGTGACACATAAGCGGCGATCGACCCTGCTCGACCCACACCGTTTCCGCAGGTCGAGCGACTCCGGCGAACGTGCATGTTCTGGGGAAACGCCGTACCGATCGCCTCACACGCGGAAGGTCGCTGGTTCGATCCCAGCCGGGACCACAAGAAAGCCACCTGGAAGCAGGTGGCTTTTCTCGTTTTTGGGGCCAGCAGGACTGCCCGGCAGTGCGAGGATGAGACCGTGTCAACGACGGTGCCCCGCACGGAGGTGCGGGCTGTGTCGGATTTGCTGGCCCGCGCTCGGCCGGGGCCCGCGGCGTTGGTGATCGAGGGCGAAGCCGGCATCGGCAAGACCACGTTGATGCTGAGCGCCGCGGACATGGCTTGCGCTCAAGGATTCTTGGTGCTGTCGGCGCATGGGGCTGCGGCAGAAGTCGATTATGCCTTCGCTGCGGTCGCTGACCTGCTCAACGCGATCGACCACGCGGTACTGGGGGAACTGCCCGGCCCGCAGCGCCGTGCGCTGGACCGGGCGCGAGACCAACTGGCCCCGGCTGGGCCGGACCTCGACGAACGGGCCGTCGCCGCGGCGTTCGGTGCGGCTGTCGAGCGCCTCAGTGCGAGATCGCCGGTGTTGCTGGCAGTCGACGACGCGCAGTGGCTTGACCCGTCCAGTCGAGCGGTGCTCGGCTTTACCGCCCGGCGTCTTTCGAAAAATGTTGGGCTTCTTGTCACCGTCCGCGTCGCTCAGTCCAATCTCGCCGATTTGGCGCAGTGGCTGACCTTTCGCAATCCCGCGATCGCCACTCGGGTTCGGATGGGCCCGTTGAGCGTGGAGGGCGTGCACGACCTCATCGCCGCACGCTGGGGCCGTACGTTGCCCCGCCCGGCGCTCAACCGGGTGCATCGCATCTCGGGCGGCAATCCGATGTTCGCACTTGAGTTGGCCCGGGCCGAGCTGGATGCACCCGGCGCTGCGGCCGATCTGCCTGACAGTTTGGCCGCGTTGGTGAGCAGTCGCGTGCAAAGTCTGGGCGATGACGCGTTTGCGGTCCTGCTGGCCGCGGCCTGCTCTGCATCACCGACCACCGAGGAGCTCAGCCGGGCCACCACGCTGTCATCCCAACGTGTGGTGGAGTCGATCGAAGCCTGCGAGAAGCTCGGCGTGGCCACCCTGGATGGTCACCGCGTCCGATTCGCCCACCCGCTGTACGCCAATGGCGTGGCCGCCAGCGCTTCTGCGAAGCGCCGTCGCGCCACGCACCGAGCCTTGGCCGGCGTCGTCGCGGACCGCACCTTACGGGCGCGTCACCTGGCCTTGGCGGCGTCGACGAGCGACGCAGCCACTCTGGCTGAGCTGGACGCGGCGGCCGACGCTCTGGCGGCGCGCGGTGCGCTGGCCGCCGCTGCCGAGCTGATCGACTTGGCCCTGGACCGCGGCGGGGACAGCCCGCAGCGACGAATTCGCTCCGCGGAACTGCACTTTCGCTCGGGGTCGATAGCGCCGGCGCGTGTGCATCTGCAGTGCGTACTCGCCGATCAGCCACCCGGGGCATTGCGTGCCCTGGCATTGGCGCACCTGGGCGCGGTGAAGGCCTATGACGACGACTTGCCTGGCGCCATCGAAGCGCTGTCGGCGGCTGCCGATGAGGCTGCTGACGTCCCGACGCTCAGGCTGGTGTGCTTGTTGCGGCTGTCACTCGCCCTGGCGATCGCTGACCGGATGAGCGCGACGATCGAGCATGCTCAGCGCGCGGCGGCGCTGGCCGAGGAACTCGACGCGCCCGGTCTGCGCAGTCAGGCCTTGGCTATTTGGGTGACAGCGTCGTTCATTTGGGGCGGCGGCGTCGACCGTGGTGCGCTGCAGCTGGCCGTGCAACTCGAGGACCCTCGCGGCGGTGCCACCACGTTTCTGCGTGCTCGAGCCGTGCAAGCGGTGATCTCGGCGTACATCGGCGACCTTGAGACCGCTGACACCCAGATTCACGCGGTTCGCCACGACATGACCGTCGACGGCAGCGAAGTCGATCTGGTCTGGGTGGACAATCGTATTGCGGCGGTAGCGATCTGGGCGGGCCGATACGAGCAGGCGGGCCGGGCCGCGCACACGGCTGTGCAGCGTGCCGAACAACTCGGCGGGCGGCTTTCCTGCGCCACGGCATGGACCAAGCGAGCCTCCGTTGCGGCATTTCACGGGCGCGCCACCGACGCACGCGCCGACGCCCGTGCCGCGATAGCGGCGGCCCGTGCGGTGGGCGCGCGGCGGCAGGTCAAGGAGCCGTCCAGAGTGCTTGCCTTCCTGGAGGTATCGCTCGGTGACTACGCTGCCGCGCTGGCCGTGCTGCGGCCACTGCTGGACGAATTCGATCCCCCACACGAGCTGGAGATCGAGGGTGGGGAGCATCTTCCTGATGCCATCGAAGCGCTCAGTGCGCTCGATCAGCTCGAGGAGGCCGAAGCACTCGTCGATGCGCTCGAGACGCACGGCGCTGACCGTGACCGACCCTGGATGATGGCGGTCGGAGCCCGTGGGCGCGCCACGGTGCTAGCCGCTCGTGGCGACCTCGCCGCCGCACTTCGTGCCTTGGAGCGCGCGATGGCGCACCACCAGCGGCTCCCAATGCCTTTCGAGCAAGCGCGTACGCAACTCCTGTTGGGCCAGCTGCAACGTCGCCGGCGTCAACGGGGGAGCGCGACCACGAGCCTGGCCGCCGCGCTGAGCACTTTCGAGGCGCTCGGTACGCCACTGTGGGCGGAGCGGGCACGGCGGGAGTTGACTCGGCTGAGTGGCACCCGCGGCGATGGCCGGCGACTGACTCCCGCCGAAAGGCGCACCGCCGTTCTCGCGGCTCGCGGCATGTCCAATCGCGAGATCGCCGTCGAACTGTTTCTGGCCGAAAAGACCATCGAGAGCACGCTGTCGAGTGTGTACCGCAAGCTCGGCATCCGCACCCGGGTCAGACTGGCCGCGGCGCTTGATGCCAACGATGTGACGTGATCGCCACATCGAGCTCGGGTCCCGACGTAGGCTGCCACGATGGCCATGCCGACTGGGGTTCTGAGGTCTTTGCGTATCGCCGCCACGGTGCTCGGCTTGTGCGCCGTGGTCGCCACCGGCTCGCCGGTGACCGCTCAGGCGGCGTTTTCGGCCGTTCAGCAGGTCAGACGGGCCCCGGCCGGATCTCCGGTCGGCACGGCGACCATGAAGGTCCTCGGGTCTGCCGACGGGCCGGTCAGCATCAGCTATCGGATCAACGGCGGCCCGCAGCAGACCGAGTCGAACGTGACGCTGCCGTGGGAGAAGAACTACCCGGTCTACGACGAGGTCGAGACTTCGGTGACCGCCGACGCCGGGGATGCGACGCTCAGCTGCACGATCACCATGGACGGCATGCTGGCGGCGTTCAAAACCGAAGCGCGCCCCACGTGTAGCTTCGCCTACTACGGATGACCTCTGGCGCAACGGCGTTCAGCGCAGATGGTCGTTGAGGGCGCCGTCGGTGCCGAACAAACGCGAGCGCCAATGGTCAAGCAAGGCAACGGTATCCACATCGTCAGGGTGGAAACCCGGGCGTAGGTACACCGCCGCGTCGCGCAGAAATCCGCGGAAGAATGGCCCGCGGTACAGCGCGGCGATTCCCCGCAACGCCCGCCACGGTTGCCGTCGTGCCGCAGGGTCACGGGCCAGCGAGACGACCAACCCGAGGGCGATGAGCGGAACCGTGGCGGCGATCACCACCGCCATCGCCATGATCCGGACCGCCTCGGAGCCGCCGACGGCGCGATAGAGGTCAAAGGCCACCGACTTGTGCTCAAGTTCTTCCACCGCATGCCAGTTCAGCAGATTCCACACCTCGGGCGTCCCCGGTATGGCCTGAATCTCGTCGGTGGAGAGGATGCGCTCGGCCAGGACTGCGGTGTAGTGCTCCAGTGCCGCGGTCTGGGCTAGGTGCACCATGGCCGGGGTGCGTTCCTCGGCGCGGATTCGCCAGCGGTGCACGGTATCCGAGTCCTGCCAGCGGATCGGATAGCCCTTGTCTGCGAGCACGGCGTTGAGCCGGCGGTGCTCCTGGCCATGGGTGGACTCTTGGCCGATGAACCCCGCCACCTGCTTTCTCAGCACCGGGTCGGTGACGCGATCGGCAACGCGGCGCACCGAGCGAATGAAGGATTCCTCGCCCGCCGGAAAACCACCGGACAATCCGGCCAGGAAGTGGCTGAGCACCATATCGTCGTCGGCGAAGTACTTGCCGTAGCCATCGTTGTTGTCGAAGCCGTCGCCGAAACGGAAACGGATCCGCCGAGTCTTCGGATAACTCGCGGCCGAGCGCGGTGGCCGTTGGCGTGTCATGAGCCAGAGCGTAGCCAGTTTCGCGGGTCAGCCCGCGTGCCTGATCGCCCGCAGGACCGCCTCGGCCACCTGGCGGTCGGTCAGCGAACTCTGCTCGACGAGCGCGTGCGAGAGCACCGTGCGAACCACGATCTCTGCGGCCTCGGTGGCCGGCAGCCACAGTTTGGCCTCGGATGGCGCGATGATCGGCGCCACGGTGGCCGCCACCACCTGGACCAGATTCATCCGTTGCTGCGAGATGGTGAGCACGGCTTGTAGCAACCAGTGCGGTTCGTGTTCGCGGACATAGCGAAACGCGGCGTGCTGACGCAGGTACGTCAGCGCGGCCAGTACGACGGCTGGAACATTCGTGGCCAGATCGGCCGTGGGGTCAACGCCGGACATGGTCTCGGCCACCATCTGCTGAACTTCGCGGGCGGCAACCGCTGAGAGCAGCTTGTCCTTGTCGCCGAACTCCCGATAGGCCGTCGCCCGCGACACCCCGGCGCGTGCGGCTACCTGGCTGATGGTCAGGGAATCGACGCCGCTCTCAGCGATCAGCTGCAGCGTGGTCTGGACCAGGATCTGTGACGAGCGTGTCGCGGCCACCCGGTATTTGTACCGCAGGCCCGCCCCGGCGCGGTGCATTGACCGGCATCCAAACTGAGACTAATCTGCAAAACAGTCTCAGTCCGGGTTTTTGATGAGCGCCGCTGTGTGAGGAGTTCCCGTGACCTTCAGTCCGCCGCCGAACGTCGCCACCACCGCGCATCCTGGCCTGGACAGCTACCTGGAGTCGTTGCGGCCCGGCGAACGGCACTGCGCGACTGCACGCCTTGCCGGCCTTGCCGACGCCGACTACCGCAGTCTGGGAGTGAGCGAACCGCAGCCGGTCGAACACGACTACGGCGTCGCGCAGATCGAGGGATCACTGCCCGCCGACTTGACCGGGACGCTCTACCGCAACGGCCCCGGCCGGTGGGAGGACCACACCGGGCGACCGCTGCACCACCTCTTCGACGGCGACGGCATGGTCTCGGCCTTCACCATCCGCGACGGCCACGTGCACTACCGCAACCGCTACGTCCGCACACGCCACTACCTCGGCAAAACCGGAACACGACACCTAGGCACTGCCGCGGCCGGCGGTTGGCGGACCAACATCGGACGAATTCCGCCAAACCTGGCCAACACCAACATTGTTGAGCATGCCGGGCACCTGTACGCACTGTGGGAGGGCGGCCCGCCGCACGAGATCGACCCCGTCACCCTGGAAACGCGGGGGGTTCGCCGATTCGGCGGGCGCCTCCGTTGGATGGGTTCCTACTCGGCGCACCCGAGCTTCTGCCCCCGCAGCGGGGAGATGTTCAACTTCGGAGTCGAATTCATCCCGCGGCCACACCTGCGCATCTACCGCACCGATGCGCGTGGCCGTTTGGCGCACTTCCGCTCCGCGGGGCTGCCCTACGTCGCCATGGTGCACGACTTCGCGCTCACCGAGCGTTACCTGGTGTTCCTCGTGTCACCGATCATTCCGGACGCGGTGCCGATCGCCCTGGGGCTCAAGCCGCTTGGCGATGCCATGCACTATCGGCCCGACCGTGGCAGTGCGTTCATCCTGGTCCCGCGCGACGGCGGTGAGATCCGCCGGGTGGAG
This sequence comes from Mycolicibacter virginiensis, assembly GCF_022374935.2. NCBI lineage: Bacteria > Bacillati > Actinomycetota > Actinomycetes > Mycobacteriales > Mycobacteriaceae > Mycobacterium > Mycobacterium virginiense. The sequence goes on along the minus strand of NZ_CP092430.2, from coordinate 2,817,276 downwards.
TGCGACGCCGTGCTCCAGTTCCATCTGAGCAACGCCTATGACGACGGCAGCGATGTGGTCGTCGATGCCATCACTTACGCCGACGGGCGGCTGCTGGAGCGCATCGCACGGTTTCACACCAGCACCCTGGAGGATGCGCGGTCGGAGTTCTCCCGATTCCGCATCACCGCATCGGGCCGTGTCACCCGTGAGCCGTTGAGCGACACACCGTGCGAGTTTCCTCGCCACCACGGTAGCTACGAGGGGCGGCCGCACCGATACGCCTACGTCAGTAGCCGCAGGCACCTGGGATCGTTCTACGACTCGATCACCAAGCTCGACCTGATCGACCACACCGAGACCAGCTACACCGCCCAGGGACCCGGGAACAGCTTCTGCGAGCCGGTCTTCGCGCCGCGGCCCCACGCCGCCGGCGAGGACGACGGTTGGCTGCTCACCGTGGAATACCAGGCCGCGCAGCACACGTCACGACTAGTGATCTTTGATGCGCGTGATCTGCACCGCGGCCCGGTTGCCGCTGCCCAGCTGACCCACCACATTCCGCAGGGGTTTCACGGCAACTTCAGCCCCGGCTAGACCGGGGGAGCGCTCCGGCGGCTTCAGGCCATCTCGGGCACGTTCAGATGGGCGATCGCCAAATCGAACTCTGCGACTTCGAGCACTTCTGCACCGGCGTCGTTGACGGCCCGGGCCCAGATCGCCTGCTCGCCGCCGCGGCTGGCCACCAGTGCCGCTCGGTCGTCGAAGCTGACCGACGACACCGCGCGTCCCGAATGCCGATCCACCAGCAAAGTGGTGCTGCAGAAACCGTGGAGATCTTCCAGCTCAGGCATCAGCGCCAGCTTGTAGGTGTCGATCATCCGCTCGCAGCCCGCCGGGTCGGTCCGCAGCCAGGTGACGCGTACACCGGCGTGCCGCCGAGACCGGTGATCACGGCGAACCGCAGCGATCTCCCAGCGGCTCACCTCGGCGGTGGCGTGGAAGATCTCGGTGGCGCGATCGCGCAAGTGTTCGGCACTCGCCTCACTCGCGCGCATGGTGTCCTCATCCAGCCAGGACGAGGTGATGATGCACCGGCCGGCGTCGCGGTCGACCAGCATCGACATTCCTGCGCAGCCATCGGTGTCGGCCAGGGCTGGCATCACCACGCCGCGGACGTGGGTGATCCCCTCATCGAGAAAGGACGGATGGGCGTGTATCGAGGTAGCGCGCGCGAACATGTCGGCCTCCGGTTGGACGGGGCGACGCCGCGGCGGCGCCGCCGGTCCCTTCCACCATGCTCCGGCTGCCGTGCGGGGACAACCCTTATTCGCCCCCCAATTCGCTGGCTATTCAGTGACGGGGTCCCGCTGGGCTCGATGTTGGGCGTCTAGTTCCGCTATCTTGGCGCCGACGCGGCCCTTCAGCGCGAGGGCGGCGATCAGACCGCCGAGCAGCGCGATCAGCAGCGCCACCCAGGAGAACCGGGACAGCCAGTGTTCGGCCGCGACGCCGGCGTAATACACCAGGGCAGTGGTCCCACCGGCCCAGAAAATCGCGCCCGTCACGTTCGCGATCAGAAAGTGCGGGTAATGCATCTTCAAGGCCCCAGCCAGCGGGCCGGCCAGGATGCGCAGCAGCGCCACGAATCGACCGAAGAACACCGCGCTGGCGCCCCAACGGCCGAAGGACCGTTCGGCGAAGGCGACGTGGCCGGGACCGAAGTGATTCGGAAATCGACGGCCCAGGCGGTCGAAGAGCGGCATACCGAATCGGCGGCCGATCGAATAGCCGATCGAGTCGCCGATCACCGCGCCGATCACTGCCGCCACCGCAACGCCGATCGGGTCGACCGCCAACTCGTGCCGCGATGACAACAGCGCCGCGCCGACCAGCATGAGCTCGCCCGGCAACGGGACGCCCAGGCTCTCTATCCCGATCACCGCGCCGACGAGCAGATAGACCAGGACGGGCGGGATCGAATACAGCAGGACATCCACCGACATGCGGCCAAGCATGCCTGACGTTGCTCAGGAAAGCCCGTCATGACCGTCGGCGGCTGGTCATGCGTCACCTAGTAGCGTTGCCCAGGCGTTGCGATCGAATCGAGGAGCGGCAGTGGAATTCAACCTCGCCCAAGTGTTCTCGGCAGTGGCGGCGGCCATCGGCGACCGGGACTGCATCGTCTTCGGCGACCGGCGATTCAGCTATCAGCAGATTGAGGACCGGTCCCAGCGGCTGGCGCGGGCACTGCACGAGCGCGGCCTGGGTGCGCGCCGCGAGCGGTCCGAGCTGGCTCCCGATGAGTCCGGCCAGAGCCACCTCGCGCTGTACCTGGCCAATGGCAACGAATATCTGGAAGGCATGCTCGGCGCCTACAACGCCCGGGTCGCGCCGTTCAACGTCAACTACCGCTACGTCGCCGACGAACTGGTCTACCTGCTGACCAACGCCTCCGCCGAGGCGATCATGTACCACGCCCGGTATGCGCCCACGCTGGCCGAAGCGCTGCAGCAGGCCGGTGACCGGCTGCCCGAGATGCCGCTGATCCATGTCGACGACGACTCCGGCAATGCGCCGCTGCCCGGTGCGGTCCGCTACGAGGAGCTGCTGGGCGCCACCTCGGCCGAACCGTTGGGCCTGGCGCTGTCCCCGGACGACCTGTACCTGCTCTACACCGGCGGCACCACCGGCATGCCCAAGGGCGTGTTGTGGCGCCAGCACGACATCTTCATCAACGCGATGGGCGGCCGTGAGTTCGGCACCGGCGCCGTGCCCACCACGTTGGAGGAGATCGTCGAACGCGCCCGAACGGCGGCGGCCGCCGGCTCGATGACGGTGGCGCCGTTGATGCACGGCGCAGCCCAGTGGGCCGCCTTCATCACGTTGCTGGGCGGGCGGCCGTTCGTGATGTCGGCGACCACCGACCGCTTCGACCCGGTCGGGACCTGGGAGCTGGCGGCCAAAGAGCGGGTCATATCGCTTTCGATCGTCGGCGATGCCTTCGCACGCCCGCTGGCCGACGCACTGGAGGCCGGCGGCGCCACGCTGGCAGCTGCGCTGTCGGGACTGTTCGTGCTGGCCAGCGGCGGCGCGCCGCTCACCGTTCCGATCAAGCAACGGATCTTGGATTCGCTCCCGCAGCTGTCGATCCTCGATGCCGGCGGTTCCTCGGAGACCGGTGCGCAGATGGGACAGACCACCAGTCGAGCTCAGGCCTCCACCGGCCGCTTCACCCCGAACCCGGGCGCGGTCGTGGTCAGTGCGGACATGACCCGCATCCTGCAGCCCGGCGACGACGAAATCGGCTGGCTGGCACAGCAGGGATATGTGCCGCTGGGCTACCTCGGCGACCCGGAGAAATCCGCGCGGACCTTCCCGGTCATTGAGGGCATCCGGCATTCGGTCCCCGGTGACCGGGCTCGTTGGGACATCGACGGCGGCATCGAGCTGCTGGGCCGCGACTCGGTGACGATCAATTCCGGCGGCGAGAAGATCTTCGCCGAGGAGGTCGAAGCCGCGATCGCTCATCATCCCGCCGTCTACGACGTTGTGGTGGTGGGCCGGCCCAGCGAGCGCTGGGGCAACGAGGTTGTCGCGGTGGTCCAGTTGGCGCAGGGCGCCGACGCCGGTGCCCAGGACATCGTCGCCGAGGCCGCCAACTACATCGCGCGCTACAAGCTGCCCAAGGACGTGGTGTTCTGCGCCCAGGTGCAGCGCTCGCCGTCTGGCAAGGCCGACTATCGCTGGGCCAAAGAACAGGCGCTCGCCGCACAACGGGTTTGAGCGGGGTCTGAGCGGCGGCTCGCTCAGCCGAACTGCGGCTTGCGCTTCTCCCGGATCGCGGCCAGGCCCTCGTGCACGTCGGGACCGGAGAACCCGAGAAACTCCAGCCCCAACGCGGTCTCGAAGGCCGGCGCGAATTGCCGATACCAATAGTTGAGGCTGTGCTTGGTGAAGCGGATCGCGTCTTGGGCGCCGTGCGCCAGGTCGTCGGCGATGCGCGTCGCGGTGGCCAGCACCTCGTCGTCATCGACGCACTTGGAGACCAGACCGATCCGCTCGGCTTCCTCGCCGTGCAGCGTCTCGCAGGTCAGCAGGTAGTACTTGGCCTTGGCCATGCCCACCAGCAGCGGCCAACAGATCGCCGCGTGGTCCCCGGCGGCAACCCCGAGCTTGGTGTGGCCGTCGATCAACCGAGCGGTGCGCCCGGCCACCGAGATGTCCGAGAGCAGCGCCACCACCAGGCCTGCGCCGACGGCAGGCCCATTGATCGCCGAGATCACCGGCTTGGAGAAGTTGACCATGTTCAGCACCAGATCGCGGGCCTCGCGCAGCACCTGCATCCGTCCGGCGTGATCACCGACGATCTTCTCGATCAGCTCAAAGCTGCCGCCTGCGGAGAAGGCCTTGCCCGCACCGCGCACCAGCACCGCGCGCACGTCGTCGTCGCGGTCGATCACCGGCCACACGTCGGCGAGATCGCGGTGCATCTGCGGGCCCACCGAGTTCAGTCCCGGCGCGTCGAGCACCAGCTCCAGCACGCCATTGTCGCCGGGCTCGAACCGAAGACTCGGGAAGTCGGCGGAGGCACGGTAACGGGCGGCGTCAGTCATCATTCGTTTCTACTCGACCGCCCCGCGCCGCGGCACTGCGGCCTCGCGCTGTCGTGCTCGGGGAACCGCCACGTCGCCAGCTGTCGATTTGCGTGAATCATCAACGAGCGCAATGGTTCTACCGCCGGCGGGGCGACCGCTGCCGGGGAGCGCTGCGGTGCCGGATTCGGCCCCCCAGATTTAGGTTTGCCTTTCTAGTTTCTACAAAATCCCTTGTGTAAACTCTCTGCCCATGGCATATGTGATCGGGAAGCCGTGCGTTGACGTGATGGACCGGGCCTGCGTGGAGGAGTGCCCGGTTGACTGCATCTACGAAGGCGGACGAGCCCTTTACATCCACCCGGATGAGTGTGTGGACTGCGGAGCCTGCGAGCCGGTGTGCCCGGTCGAGGCCATCTACTACGAAGATGACCTCCCGGAGGAGCTCCAACCGCACCAGGCCGACAATGCGGCGTTCTTCGCCGAGGCCCTGCCCGGACGCGATGAGGCACTCGGCTCACCCGGCGGCGCCGCCAAGATCGGCCCCCTCGGCATCGACACTCCGCTGGTGGCCAGCTTTCCTCCCCAGGGGGAGTGACCGACATCGCCAAGCCGCCTGTACCACCTGGAGGACGTCGCCTCGACGTTCTGCGGCTGGTACAGGCCGCCGACGAGCCGCTGAGCATCGCCCAGATCGCCGATGAGCTGGGGGTGCACCCCAACACGGTGCGTTTTCACCTGGACACCCTGGTTGAAGAAGGCCGCGTCGAGCACACCGAACCCGATCACAAGGGACGCGGACGACCGGCGCTGATGTTTCGGGCCATCCGGCAGATGGACCGGGGCGGAACCCGCCGGTTCCGATTGCTCGCCGAGATCCTCACCATCGGGCTGGCCGCCGACGCCGACCCCAGCGGCAAGGCATTGGCCGCCGGCCGGGCGTGGGGGCATCGGCTGCGGCCGCTGCACCAACCGTCCGGGCCCGTCGACGCCGAGGAATCCACCGGCCATCTGCTCGAGATGCTCGATGAGCTGGGTTTCGAACCCGAACGCCTGCAACCCGATGCCACCGGAGACGAGCAACTGGGGCTGCGGCACTGCCCGTTCCTGGAGCTCGCCGAAACCTCCACCCAAGTGGTCTGTCCCATCCACCTGGGACTGATGCAGGGAGCCCTGGAGGCATGGGACGCGCCGATGACCGTCGACCGACTTGATCCGTTCGCCAAGCCGGATCTGTGCGTGGCGCACTTGAAGTCGGCCACCCTGAACGGATCCCCGATCGACCCCTCGCCCCCCGCCGCGGTGCGTGTGGAAGGGACCACCGGGTGAGTGCCGGCGCCTCGGTTGCGATCGCTGCGACATTCGTCTGGCTGGGGATGGTGACCGCGATTTCGTTCATGGAGGCGCCGCTGAAGTTTCGGGCGCCCAACGCGACCATCCCGATCTGCCTCGGCATCGGCCGGTTGGTCTTTCGGGCCCTCAACTCCGCCGAGTTCCTGCTGGCCGCGGTTATCGCCGTCACCTTCGCGATCGAGCGGCCGACGGTCGGCATCGCTGTCACCTATGCGATCGCCTTGGCGATGCTGGCGGCTCAGGTGCTCGCGGTGCGTCCGGCCCTGGGCCGACGCGCCGACCAGGTGCTGTCCGGGCTGGAAGCGCCCCGCTCGCGGGCGCACTACGCCTATGTCGCGCTGGAGCTGGTCAAGGTCGCCGCGCTGGTGCCGCTGGGCATCCTGCTGTTGTCTCGCTGAACCGTCCCACCGAGTGTGAAGGAGTATCGATGGAATCGACCTCGCTTAATGTGCTGGCCGACGAGAAGCTCGCCGAGGCCACCCAGCATCACAGCGGTCGGGCGGCCCACACCGTCTACGGCGGTTCGGTGCATCACCTGCGCCAAACCCTGGTCGCACTGCAGGCCGGCCAGTCGCTGGCCGAGCACGACAGCCCGGGGGAATCGACCCTGCAGGTGCTGCGCGGCCGGGTGCGGCTGACGGCCGGCGACGACAGCTGGGAGGGGTCGGCAGGCGACCTGGTCACGCTGCCGCGCACCCGCCACGCGCTGGAGTCGCTGGAAGACTCCGTGGTGCTGCTGACCGTCGCCAAGAGCGCCTCGCACTGAGCGTGCCGCTGAGCACACCCTGGTCGCAGGGGGCCGGTCTGCGGTTGCCCATCCTCAATGCCCCGATGGGCGGGGTGGCCGGTGGCCGGTTGGCCGCCGCCGTCAGCGCGGCCGGCGGGCTGGGCATGATCGGGATGGGCAGCACCGCCACGGCGGCGTCGCTGGCCACCGAGTTGGCCGCGCTCGGAGCCGCACCGCGGTTCGGGATCGGTTTGGTGGACTGGGTGATCCGCGATCAGCCGGACCTGCTGGATGCCGCACTGGCTGCCCGCCCGACGCTGCTCTCGGTCAGCTTCGGAGCCGATCTGTCCTGGGTGCAGCGCGCCCACGCGGCCGGGGTCCTGGCTGCCACACAGGTCTATGACGCCGACAGTGCCCGACGTGCCCAGGACGCTGGGCTGGACCTGCTGGTGGCGCGCGGAGCCGAGGGCGGCGGCCACGGGGAGATCCGGCTGGCCACCCTGCCGCTGCTCGACGCGGTCCTGGACACCGTCGAGGTTCCGGTGCTGGCCGCGGGCGGGATCGCCGGGCCGCGCAGCCTGGCTGCCGTATTGGCTGCCGGTGCGGCGGGGGCGTGGCTGGGCACGGTCTTCTCGGCGTGCCCGGAGGCCCTGACCGGCGAGGCTGCCCGTCGCACCCTGATCGCGGCAGCCGGCACCGACACGATCACCACCCGTGTCTTCGACGTGGGGCAGCGGCTGGACTGGCCGGCGCGGTTCCCGTCACGCGTGCTGCGCAACGAGTTCACCGGCCGCTGGATCGGCCGCGAGGATGACCTGGCCGGCGACCGCGAGGCGGGCGCGGAACTGGCCGCCGCGATTGCCGCCGACGATCAGCGCATCGCCCCGGTCGATGCGGGTCAGGGCGTGGGCATGCTCACCGACAGCCGCCCAGTGGCCGTGGTCCTCGACGAGTTGTGCACGGGGGCGCAGCGGCTGCTGGCGCGCTGGAGCTGATCTTTCACACCGCCCGCAGATAGCGTTTGGCGATCGTGCGCTGCGCCAACCGCCCGATCGGACCGGCTGCCTTGATCCACCAGGTGGCGGGCCGGGAGAACGCCCGCACCTGCGCGTACACCGTCTCATCGGTCGGGTCGTAGCGCACCGCGAACAGTTCCTCACCGGATTCCGGATGCCCGGCCAGCGTGCCGTAGGCGAAGCCGCGCCGGTCGGGCTCGTTCACCACGTAGACCACCCGGCACGGCGCGCTCAGCACGCCCAGCCGTACTCGCGCCACCGCGTCCACCGTGGCGACGTCGCTGTCGGCGTGCACCCGCACACCCAGCCCAGCGCCGCGCAGCATGCCCCAGCGCAGCACGGCGGCGCCGGCCTCCTCGAAACGCCGGCGCCCCGTACCGATCGGCGCGGTCAGGTCGAGGTGGTGATACCCGGCGGGCAGCGTTGCGGCGGTAGCGCCCACTTCGGGGTAGGTGAGCGGCAACCCACGCAGCGTGCTCAAGTCCACGGCCCCACCATGCCATCGCGGGAGCGCTGCCGGCACCCCAATTGCCGGAACGTTAAATAGGGGGGTGAGTGCCCCACACGCCGGCGGCGGCTTCAACCCGCCCGAACCCACCGACAAGGGCGGGCCGGACTATGGCCGGTTCCTGGAGAACGTGCGCGCCCTGCAGGACCACGCCCGCGCCGCCGACGCCCCCGCCGAGGTGATCAGCCGCGCCGCCGACACTCTGGAGGAGGTGTGCGCGCTACTGGCCCCGTTCGACACCGACGAATGGTCCTCACCATCCGGGCGACGGCTGGACCTGCCGATGCGCGGCAACCTGCTGGCAGTGCCGATGAAGCTCAAGAAGGACGACGACGGGCGGTTGCGCGGCTGGGCGCGGTTCCGGCGATTCCACCTGGGACGCAACGGCGCGGCGCACGGCGGGGCCATCGGGCTGCTGTTCGACTCGGTGCTGGGAACTGCGTCCTGGCTGCTGACCGGAGGGCCCTATCAACGCACGGCCTACCTGCACCTCAACTACCGCCAGATCGTCCCGATCGACAAAGAACTGCAGGTTGAGGCGTGGATCAGCCGGACGGAGGGTCGCAAGATCTTCGTCGAGACCAGACTGTGCGACGGCGACACCGTACTGACCGACGGCGAGGCGTTGTTCGTGGTGCTCAAACCCGGCCAACCATGAGGCGTTCAGTCGAATAGTTCGGTCGCCGCGAAAGAGACCGAGGGGCCGCAGGGATCGATGATCAGCCCCCGGAAGCCCCGCTGACGAATCATCTCCAACACCTCCGCGGTGTTCATCGACGCGGCCGCGTCGGATGGGGTGAATGCCAGCACCTCGGGCGCGCTGGTGAAACCCAGGAGAGTCGCCGAGCCATCGGCGTGTCGGATCACCCGCATCACCGGCCCGTCCGGGCCCGACTCGTCGGCGCCGACCAGCAGCGGTCCGTCGGCGCGGAGCAGCTCTAGCACCTCGCCGCGCTGAGTTCGGCCCGCGGCCAGGGCGGCGAGCGCCACCTTGAGCGGCTCATTTCGCGGATTGCGCAGGGCGAAATCGATCTCGGCCGCCGAGAGGGCACACGTCGGACCGGCCGGATCCAGGTACAGCCAGGAGTCGCCGTGCCGCTGGGCCTGCTCGAGCGCGCCGATGGCCGGCGTGACCAGCGATTGGACGTTGGTGCCGGGCGGATGGAGGCGGTTGATCTCCGACTGCCTGGTGAACGCGAACAGCGCCGGGCGATGGTCAGGTCCGGTTCCACCGCGGATCTGCAGAGTCGAGCCCTGCCGGAACGGCTGGTCGCCGGGGAACGCGTCGGACCCGGTGATGTCGAAAAGCAGTTCCCCCCACATGCAGGCGCGCAGCACGTCGAGCGAACGACGTTGCCCGGGTGCGGCAGCGAACTCGGCGACCGCTTGCCGTACGACGGCATTGTCGACGAGTTGCATAACCGTCGACGCTAGTCCCGCAGATGAGATCCTGGCGGGTCGTAACGGCCAGGACCGCTGGCCGCAGACCGCCCCGATAGCATGGTCGCGACCCGTTCGACCGCCCGACAGCCCCACTGGAGACCAGCCCATGACCGCGCCCGCCATCCCCGCCCCGGCAAGCCCGATCCGGGTGGCTGCCGGGACAACCGCGGCCGCGGCGGTGCGCGCGGCGGGCCTGCCCGACCGGGGAGCCCCCAACGCGATTGTGGTGGTGCGCGACGCCGAGGGCCGACTGCGCGACCTGAGTTGGACTCCCGAGGTCGACGCCGAGGTGACCCCGGTGGCCGCCGACACCGACGACGGCCGCAGCGTGATCCGGCACTCGTGCGCCCACGTGCTGGCCCAGGCGGTCCAAGACCTGTTTCCGGCCGCCAAACTCGGTATCGGCCCGCCGATCACCGACGGCTTCTACTACGACTTCGACGTGCCCGAGGCGTTCACCCCCGAGGATCTGGCCAAGCTGGAGAAGCGGATGCGCGCCATCATCAAGGACGGGCAGCTGTTCTCGCGGCGCGTCTATGAGTCCAAGGACGCCGCTCGCGCCGAGCTGGCCGGCGAGCCCTACAAGCTCGAGCTGGTCGACGACAAGTCTGGTGACAGCGACATCATGGAAGTCGGCGGCGACGAACTCACCGCCTACGACAACCTGAATCCCCGTACCCGGGAACGGGTTTGGGGTGACCTGTGTCGCGGCCCGCACATCCCGACCACCCGGTTCATCCCGGCGTTCAAGCTCACCCGGTCCTCGGCCGCCTACTGGCGCGGTGACCAGAACAATGCCAGCCTGCAGCGCGTCTACGGCACCGCATGGGAATCGCAGGAGGCACTGGACAGTCACCTCGAACTGATCGAGGAGGCGCTGCGCCGCGATCACCGCAAGCTCGGGGTCGAGCTGGACCTGTTCAGCTTCCCCGACGAAATCGGTTCGGGGCTACCGGTTTTCCACCCCAAGGGTGGAATCATTCGCCGCGAGCTGGAGGAGTACTCGAGGCGCAAGCACATCGAGGCCGGCTACCAGTTCGTCAACACCCCTCACATCACAAAGTCCGAACTCTACGAAACCTCCGGACACCTGGAGTGGTACCGGGAGGGCATGTACCCGGCGATGCACATCGACGCGGAGTTCGCCGAGGACGGCGCACTGCGTAAGCCGGGCCAGGACTACTACCTCAAGCCGATGAACTGCCCGATGCACCACCTGATCTTCCGGTCGCGTGGGCGCTCCTACCGGGAACTTCCGTTGCGGCTCTTCGAGTTCGGCAGCGTCTACCGCTACGAGCGTTCCGGCGTGGTGCACGGTCTGACCCGGGTGCGCGGGATGACTCAGGACGACGCGCACATCTACTGCACCCGCGAGAGCATGCGTGACGAGCTGACCTCGTTGCTGCGCTTCGTGTTGGACCTACTTGCCGACTACGGTCTGGACGACTACTTCCTGGAGCTGTCCACCAAGGACCCGGAGAAGTACGTCGGCTCCGACGAGGTGTGGGAGGAGGCGACCGCCACGCTGCGCGAGGTCGCCGAGGAGTCCGGGCTGACCCTGGTGCCTGACCCGGGCGGTGCCGCCTTCTACGGACCGAAGATCTCGGTGCAGGTCAAAGACGCGCTCGGTCGCAGCTGGCAGATGTCGACCATCCAGCTCGACTTCAACATGCCCGACCGCTTCGAGTTGGAGTACACCGCCTCTGACGGGACTCGCCAGCGACCCGTGCTCATCCACCGGGCGTTGTTCGGTTCGATCGAGCGCTTCTTCGGTGTCCTGACCGAGCACTACGCCGGTGCCTTCCCGGCTTGGCTGGCGCCGGTCCAGGTGGTCGGCATCCCGGTCGCCGACCAGCACGTTGCCTACCTGGACGACCTCGCCGCGCAACTGCGCCGCCACGGAGTGCGGGTCGAGGTCGACGCCAGCGACGACCGGATGCCCAAGAAGATCGTCAACCACACCAACCAGAAGGTGCCGTTCATGCTGCTGGCCGGCGACCGCGATGTCGAGGCGGGCGCGGTGAGCTTCCGGTTCGCCGATCGCACGCAGATCAACGGGGTGCCGCGCGACGAGGCGGTAGCGGCCATCACCGGCTGGATCGCTGCACGCGCCAACACGGTGCCGACCGCGGAGACGGTCAAGGCGGGCCTCGAGTCGGGTCCCGAAGCGAGTGAGGCGCAGTGAGCAGCGACCAGGCCGGCGAGGAGGCGATCGTCGACACCGGCGCCGGTGATCCCGACCGGCTGGAGCGACTGTGGACGCCGTATCGGATGACCTATCTGGCCGAGGCGCCGCTGAAGCGCGACGATTCCGGGTCGGCGCGATCCACCCAGCCGTTCACCGACATCCCCACGCTCTCCGATGAGGACGGGCTGGTGGTGGCGCGCGGTGAGCACGTGTATGCGGTGCTCAATCTCTACCCGTACAACCCGGGCCATCTGATGGTGGTGCCTTACCGGCGGTTCTCGGAGTTCGAAGACCTCACCGACGACGAGGGCAGCGAGCTGATGGCGTTCATCCAGAAGGCGATCCGCGTCATCAAGGCCGTGTCACGCCCACACGGATTCAATGTCGGGATGAACCTCGGCGAGTCGGCCGGCGGGTCGCTCGCCGAGCACCTGCACGTACACGTGGTGCCGCGCTGGGGCGGTGACGCGAACTTCATCACGATCGTCGGCGGCTCCAAAGTGATCCCGCAACTGCTGCGCGACACCCGCCGGCTGCTCGCCGACGAGTGGGCCAAACAGTAATGAGCAGATTGCCGTTCCTGTCGCGGGCGACGTTCGCCGGCATCACCACGCCAGTGGCGCGCGTGCTGTTGCGAGCCGGACTCACCGCCGACATCGTCACGATGATCGGCACTGCCGGCGCGGTGCTGGCGGCGCTGACACTGTTCCCGACAGGTCAGCTGTTCGCCGGCACCCTGATCGTCTGGTTCTTCGTGCATTTCGACATGGTCGATGGGGCCATGGCGCGGCAAAGCGGCGGCGGTAGCGCGTTCGGCGCCGTCCTGGATGCGACCTGCGACCGGATCAGTGACGGCGCGGTGTTCTGCGGGCTGGCCTGGTGGGCGGCGTTCGGTCTGGACGACCCGCCGCTGGTGGTGGCCACCCTGATCTGCCTGGTCACCTCGCAGGTGATCTCCTATATCAAGGCCCGCGCGGCGGCCAGCGGACTGCGCGGCGACGGCGGCTACATCGAGCGGCCCGAACGGCTGATCATCGTGTTGGTGGGTGCCGGATTGTCCGGCCTGCCGGTCTTCCCGCTGCCGTGGGCGTTGCCGGTGGCGATGTGGTTGCTGGCGGTGGCCAGCCTGATCACCTGCGCTCAGCGGCTGCACACCGTCCGGACCTCGCCGGGTGCAGTGGAGCCGTTGCCGCAGGGGTCCGACGGCCCCGACGGCTCCGACGGTGAGGAAACCACGGGACCGTGACATTCATCCCGAGCGGCCTGCGAGTTCCCGGGCTCAGTCAGCTGGATGCCTGGGCCACCGACGCCGGATTCGCGGCGGGCTGGATGCTGGTGCGCGCGATGCCGGAATTCGTCGCCCGCAACGCGTTCGACGCAGGCGCCCTGTTCGCCTCGCGCGGTGGGGGACCCGAGCAGCTGCGCAGGAACCTGGCCCGTGTCGTCGGGGTGGCGCCACAGGAAGTGCCGGCGGAGCTGATGCGAGCCTCACTGGCGTCCTATGCCCGGTACTGGCGCGAGGCGTTTCGCCTGCCCACCATGGACCACGCGGCGCTGGCAGCGCAGCTGCACGAAACGGTGCGGGGTCGCGACCACGTCACCGCGGCGTTGGCGGCCGGCCGCGGGGCGGTGCTGGCGTTGCCGCACAGCGGCAATTGGGACATGGCCGGGGTATGGCTGGCCCAGACCCACGGCGGATTCACCACAGTCGCCGAGCGGCTCAAACCCGAATCGCTCTACCGGCGGTTCCTCGCATTCCGGGAGAGCCTGGGATTCGAGGTGCTGCCGTTGTCCGGTGGCGCCCGGCCGCCGTTCGAGGTCCTCGCCGAGCGCCTCACCGGCAACGGGCTGGTGTGCCTGATGGCTGACCGTGACCTGACCCGCAACGGGGTGGCGGTCGACTTCTTCGGCGACGTCACGCGGATGCCCGCCGGATCGGCGAGACTCGCGATCGAGACCGGCGCACCGCTGCTACCGGTGCACTGCTGGTTCGACGGTGCCGGCTGGGGCATCGACATCCAAGCCCCGCTGGATTGCAGCAGCGGCGATGTCGGCCTGATCACCCAGGCGCTGGCCGACAAGTTCGCCGCGGGCATCGCGGAGTACCCGCAGGACTGGCACATGATGCAGCCGCAGTGGATCGCCGACCTTCCCGAATCGCGACGGGCGCGCTTGGGGGAGACCTGATGCGGATCGGCATGGTCTGCCCCTACTCGTTCGATGTACCGGGCGGGGTGCAGGCTCATGTGCTGCAGCTGGCGGAGGTGCTGCGCGCTCGCGGACATCACGTCAGCGTGCTGGCACCGGCGTCACCGGATGTCGTGCTGCCCGACTACGTGGTGTCGGCCGGCAAGGCCGTCGCGATCCCCTACAACGGCTCGGTGGCCCGGCTGCAGTTCAGCCCCGCGGCGCACCGGAAAGTCAAGAAGTGGTTGGCCAAGGGCGACTTCGATGTGCTGCATTTGCACGAGCCGAACGCCCCCAGCCTGTCGATGCTGGCGCTGAATGTGGCCGAGGGCCCGATCGTGGCGACCTTTCACACCTCGACGACCAAATCGCTGACGCTGAGTGTGGTCCAGGGCCTGCTGCGGCCGATGCACGAGAAGATCATCGGCCGCATCGCGGTTTCCGACCTGGCCCGGCGTTGGCAGATGGAGGCCCTGGGCTCTGACGCAGTGGAGATCCCCAACGGGGTCGACGTGGCTGCGTTCGCCACGGCGCAGCCCCTGCCGGGTTATCCGCGAGCGGGGCGCACGAGCCGTACGGTCTTGTTTCTGGGCCGCTACGACGAACCACGCAAGGGGATGGCGGTGCTGCTGGGGGCACTGCCGGCGCTGGTCGAGCGACACGCCGACGTGCAGGTGTTGATCGTCGGGCGAGGCGATGAGGACGAATTGCGCCGCAGCGCAGGAAAATTGGCGAGCCACCTGCGCTTCTTGGGTCAGGTTGACGACGCAGAGAAGGCCTCAGCCCTGCGCAGCGCCGATGTGTACTGCGCTCCCAACACCGGCGGGGAGAGCTTCGGGATCGTGCTGGCCGAGGCGATGGCCGCCGGGACTGCGGTGGTCGCCAGCGACCTGGACGCCTTTCGCCGGGTGCTGGGCGACGGCGAAGCGGGCCGGCTGGTTCCGGTCGACGACTCCGACGCACTGGCCGCCGCCTTGATCGAAGTGCTCGACGATGATGCGCTGCGGGCGTCGTATGTGGCGGCCGGGGCCGAGGCGGTGCGCCGCTTCGACTGGCCGGTGGTCGCCGATCAGATCATCCGGGTCTACGAGACGGTCGCCGGGGTCGGCAGCAAGGTGACGGTGGGCGACTGATGGAGCTGACCATCGTGGCGACCGTACTGGTGCTGGTCGCGGTGGCGGTACTGGCCGCCGCGGTGGCCTGGGCATACCAGACCGCCAACCGGCTTAACCGGCTGCATGTGCGCTGCGACATGTCCTGGCAGGCATTGGACGGGGCGCTGGCGCGCCGCGCGGTGGTGGCCCGGGCCGTCGCGATCGACGCCTACGGGGACCAGGTGGCCGGTCGGCGACTGGCTGCCGTGGCCGATGTCGCCGAGCGGGCGCCACGCCACGCGCGGGAGGCCGCGGAGAACGCGCTGTCGGCGGAGCTGGCGATGGTCGACGCCCAGTCGTTGCCGCATGTGATGGTCGCCGAGTTGGCAGACGCCGAAGCGCGCGTGCTGTTGGCCCGCCGGTTCCACAACGACGCGGTCCGTGACACGGTGGCACTGCGTGAACGGCCCTTGGTCCGAGTTCTGCACCTGGGTGGAACAGCGCCGATGCCAACGTATTTCGAGATCGTGGAGCGGGCAGACGTGGTCGCCCATGGGGGTCGCAGCGTGCTGGATCCGCGCGTCTCGGCGCGGGTGGTGCTGCTCGATGAAGGCGGATCGGTGCTGTTGCTGTGCGGTCACGATCCGGCTCTGCCTGATGATGCGGCCAAGCCGGCGCCACGGTGGTGGTTCACCGTCGGCGGGCAGGTGTTGCCCGACGAGCCGCTCGCCGAGGCGGCGGCCCGCGAACTGGCCGAGGAGACCGGTCTGCGGGTCGAACCCGGTGAGCTGGTCGGGCCGATCTGGCGCCGCGACGCCGTGTTCGAGTTCAACGGCGAGCGCCTCGACAGCCAGGAGTTCTTCTTCGCCTACCGCACTGCGCGGTTCGAGCCATCCGGGGCCGGCCGGACCGGGCTGGAACAGCGCTACCTGCACGGCCATCGCTGGTGCGATGCCGCGGAGATCGCGGCGCTGGCCGCCGGCGGCCAGAAGGTCTACCCGCTACAACTGGGCGATCGTCTGGCTGAGGCGGCTCGCTCGGCCGACGGCGGCGCCGGAGCCGATGGGAGTCTTCGCCGGATTTCCTGACGTGCGCGGCTTAGGCTGAACACGCCTCGGGCGAATCATCCTCGCTACCCAGGGAGCCGCCATGCCAACACATCGGGCCGTTCACGTAGCGGCTGTCGACGCGCCGCTGACTCTGGTCGATGTCGACACCTCGCCGCCGGGCCCCGGCCAGGTTCGTATCGCCGTCGCAGCCTGCGGCGTCTGCGGCACTGACCATGTCTTCGTCAGCGGCGGCTTTCCCGCCATGACCTGGCCGTTGACCCTGGGCCACGAGATCGCCGGCACGATCGTCGAGTTGGGGTCGGGCGTGACGGATTGGCAGCTCGGCGAACGGGTCGCGGTCGGCTGGTTCGGCGGACACTGCAGCCACTGCATTCCTTGCCGCAAAGGCGATTTCATTCACTGCGTCAACGCCTCGGTGCCCAGCTGGCACTACCCGGGAGGTTACGCCGAATCGGTGACGGTTCCGGCCAACGCGTTGGCCCGAATCCCCGACGGGCTGTCCTTCGTCGAGGCCGCGCCCATGGGCTGCGCCGGTGTCACCACCTACCACGCGCTGCGGTCTACCCGGGCACGTCCGGGGGACCGGGTCGCGGTGCTCGGCCTGGGTGGTTTGGGGCACCTGGGCGTGCAGTTCGCCCGGGCGATGGGCTTCGAGACCATCGCGATCGCACGTGGAGCAGCCAAGAAAGCCGACGCGCTTGCGCTCGGTGCCCACCACTACATCGACTCGACCGCCGGCGACGTCGCTGCGGCGATGGCCGCGCTGGGCGGTGCGTCGGTGGTGCTGGCCACGGCGGCCAATTCGCGAGCGATGGCCGACACTCTCGGCGGGCTGGCGCCGCGCGGGGAACTGGTGATCATCGGGGTCACCGGCGAGCCACTGCCGATCGCCCCCGTACAGCTGATCACCCCCGGGCTCAGCGTCACCGGCCACCCGTCGGGCACCGCCCGCGATATCGAGGAGACCATGGCCTTCGCGGTGCTGTCCGGGGTTCGGGCCCATGTCGAGGAGCGTCCGCTGGCCCAGGCCGCCGAGGCCTACGCCGCCATGGCCGAGGGGCGGGCGCGCTACCGGATGGTCTTGACCATCTGACTACTCCCCGGCGAGCAGACGTGAAAGTCCCTTAATTTGCGTGTTTTTGGGCGCTTTCGCGTCTGCTCGCGCTCAAGGAGTCTCGCTCAAGGAATCTCTGCGTCGTAATCCCAGCGGGTCGGCGGTTTCATGCCCGGCGGCATCCAGCCGATGAACATGTGGCCGCCCGGGTGCGCGCTGCGTGTCGGCATGACGCCCAACGCTTCCCGCACCTCGGTGATCGGCTGGTCCAGCAACTCCTCGTAGGGGGCTGCCATCAGATTGTCGGCGCGCTGGCCGCGTCGGACCGCCTCACGGAAGTACCGGATCTTGCGCCGCGGCGAGGCCGGGATGATGGGTCCGAGCAGCCCAAGCGTCAGCGTCTTCAGGGCTCCGGACGGCTCCATCTGGCCGCAGTGAAAACCCAGATTGCCGAACTCTCCGCCCATGTCCGGGCCATAGCCGCCCAGGGTGTGGAACATGTCGTGCAGGGCGGTGCCGCGTCGCATCATGTAGAAGAAGTCGTCGTCCCAGCCGCGACGCTCGGCGATCGGCCGGATCACGGTGTCCACGTCGAACACCCCGGCATCCAAGCGATTGGTGCGCAGAAACGACCGGTAGGCGTGGCCGAGCGTGCCCGCCGGCAACGAGGCCAGATAGTCGTCGTCGCCCAGCAGCGCCAACAGATCCGGCTTCTCGGCGAACAGGCGCCGGCCGTTGGGATGGGACCGTAGCTGGTGATAGCTGCGGGCCAGGATCGGAGCTGCCAGCCCGACGATCAGGTCGAACGCGGCTCCGCCGTTGCGGCCCGGATTGGCCAGCAGACGCCAGGAGCCGAACACGGCCCGCCAGTCTCGTTGCTCGGGAACGCCGATAACCGTTGCCGTCATGCGACGAGCCTTTCGTCGGAAACGCGCGGGGGATGCAGTGAGGTTAATAATAGACATATGCGTAGGAATGTCCATATATGACGATCGGGCGAGACGTGACAGTGCGTCGGCGGGGTCGACCGCCCGGCGGTGGCAACCCTCCCGAGCACGCCCGAGAGCTGCTGCTGGACGCCGCAGAGCGCTCCTTCGCCCGTCGCGGCTACCGCGCTTCGACGATGCAGGTGATCGCACGGGAAGCCGGCTACACCCGCGCGGTGATCTACCGCCACTTCGCCACCCGTGATGAACTGCTGGACGCATTGGTGGTGCGGGTGGCCGGACGCAAGATCGCCGAGATCACTGCCCGGCTGCACCCAGCGACGGACCCCGGCACGCTGGTGACAGAGTCCCTGGTCATCGTGGCCACCGAAGTCGGCCAGGATCCACTGCTCCGGGTTATTTCCGAGCACACCGACGAGGGCAATGTCGCCGCGTTGATCGCGCGGTCGGCGACGCTGGGCGAATTGCTAGCCGGGCTCTACGAGCTGGGATTCCGCCAAGCCGCCGCGCGGCTGCGGCCCGGTCTGCGCTCGCGCGACGCGGCCCGGTTCGTGCTCTCGACCGCACTCGGCCTGTTGCTGGATCTCATCCCCGGTGTTCAGGATGCCGACCAGGTCCGCCGGTATGTGCGGGTGTTCGTATTGCCCGCGCTGCTCGCCGATCCGCCGCCGGCGGGGCCGGTGTTCACGGTGTAGCGGTAATGAGCGGGAAAACGGCTGACGTCGGCCCACTACACTGAGCGGGTATCGCAGGCCAGCAAGGAGAAGCATTCAGTGGACAGCGCGGCGCAGAACGGATCGGCACCCGACGGACAAACGGGTACTGCGCGAGTAAAGCGCGGCATGGCCGAGATGCTCAAGGGCGGCGTCATCATGGACGTCGTCACCCCCGACCAGGCCCGCATCGCTGAGGCCGCCGGCGCCGTCGCGGTGATGGCACTGGAGCGGGTGCCCGCCGACATCCGTGCCCAGGGCGGGGTTTCGCGGATGAGCGACCCGGACATGATCGAGGGCATCATCGCCGCGGTCACCATCCCGGTGATGGCCAAAGTACGAATCGGGCACTTCGTCGAGGCGCAGATTCTGCAGAGCCTCGGGGTGGACTACATCGACGAGTCCGAGGTGCTGACCCCGGCTGACTACACCCACCACATCGACAAGTGGCAATACACCGTGCCGTTCGTGTGCGGGGCGACCAACCTGGGCGAGGCACTGCGCCGGATCACCGAGGGTGCGGCCATGATTCGCTCCAAGGGTGAGGCCGGCACCGGTGACGTCTCCAACGCCACCACCCACATGCGGTCCATCGGCGGCGAGATTCGCCGGCTCACGTCGCTATCGGAAGACGAATTGTTCGTCGCCGCAAAGGAACTGCAGGCGCCTTACGAGCTGGTTGCAGAGGTGGCCAGGGCCGGGAAGCTGCCGGTGACGCTGTTCACCGCGGGCGGCATCGCCACCCCGGCGGACGCCGCGATGATGATGCAGCTCGGCGCGGAAGGCGTGTTCGTCGGCTCCGGTATCTTCAAGTCCGGTGACCCCGCCGCGCGTGCAGCGGCCATCGTCAAGGCCACCACCTTCTACGACGACCCCGACGTGTTGGCCCGGGTATCGCGCGGGCTGGGCGAAGCGATGGTCGGCATCAACGTGGAGGACATCGCGCAACCGCACCGGCTTGCCGAACGCGGCTGGTGACAACGGCGATGAGCGCTCGCGCGAAGAGCAGCCGGTCGTAGGGTGGCGATCGAAGAGATCCTCGATCTGGAACAACTCGAGGTCAACATCTACCGCGGGAGTGTGTTCAGCCCGCTCTCTGCGGACAACCAGCGCACCTTCGGCGGACACGTCGCCGGCCAGGCATTGGTGTCCGCGGTGCGTACCGTGGAGCCGCGCTACCGGGTCCACTCGCTGCACGGATACTTTCTGCGTCCCGGAGATGCCAAGGCGCCCACGGTGTTCACCGTGGAGCGGGTCCGCGACGGTGGTTCGTTCTGTACGCGGCGTGTCAACGCCATCCAGCACGGCGAAACCATCTTCAACATGTCGGCGTCGTTCCAGACCGAACAGCAGGGCATCGAGCACCAAGATGTGATGCCCGACGCACCCGACCCGAAAGACCTGCCCGACATCGCCGCGATGAAGGCCTTCGACGACGAGGGATTCAAGGCGTTCGCCGAGTGGGATCTGCGCCGGGTGCCGCGTGAACAGCTGCCGCACATGCCGGGCAAGGTTGCCGAGCAGCAGGTCTGGTTCCGCCATCGCGACCGGCTGCCCGACGATCCGGTGCTGCACATCTGCGCGCTGGCCTACATGAGCGACCTGACCCTGCTGGGCACCTCCTGGGCGATCCACCCAGGTGAGCGGGACGTCTTGCAGGTGGCGTCGCTCGACCACGCGATGTGGTTCATGCGCCCGTTTCGGGCCGACGAATGGCTGCTCTATGACCAGTCGTCGCCGTCGGCGGGTGCCGGCCGGGCGCTGACCCAGGGCAAGATCTACAACCGATCTGGAGACATGGTGGCGGCCGTCATGCAGGAGGGGCTGACCCGCTATCCGTCGGGATATCAGCCGACCGACCGGTGAACGGCGCGCACATCGGCGTCCTCGCCTTGCAGGGCGACGTCCGTGAGCACCTTGCCGCCCTGAGCGCTGTCGGTGCCGATCCGGTGCCGGTACGCCGCCGCTCCGAGCTGGATGCGGTCGACGCGCTGCTGATTCCCGGCGGCGAGTCGACCACGATCAGTCATCTGCTGCGCGAGCTGGAGCTGGCGGATCCGCTGCGAGCGCGGCTGGCCGACGGGATGCCGGCGTACGGTTCCTGCGCGGGAATGATTCTGCTGGCCAGCGAGATCCTCGATGCCGGCGCGCAGGGGCGTGCCGCAATTCCCTTGTCCGGTATCGATATGGCGGTGCGGCGCAACGCTTTCGGCCGTCAGGTCGACTCTTTCGAGGGTGACGTCGATTTCGACGGCTTGGACGAACCGGTACACGCGGTGTTCATCCGAGCACCCTGGGTCGAGCGGATCGGCCCGGGCGTTGCGGTGCTGGCCGAGGCGGCGGGTCATCCTGTTGCGGTGCGGCAAGGTTGCGTGCTGGCCACCTCGTTTCACCCGGAGGTGACCGGCGACCGCCGTATTCACCGGCTCTTCGTCGACATCGTCGCGGGGCGGGCCTGACCGTCGCACCGGTCGCTGACCGCCAATTGGGTGACCGGGAACACCGCCGCGGAGACCGGCCAGGCATGATGTCCGCATGGCAGATCTCGCGCGGGGCGGATTTCGTCGCGCAGTAAAACTGGCGAGCCTCCCGGCCGGAGTTGCAGGCCGCGCAGCGCTCGGTGTGGGTAAGCGGATGACCGGCAAGACCAAAGACGAGGTCAACGCCGAGCTCCTGGAGAAGGCCGCCGACGAGATGTTCAAGGTGCTCGGCGAGCTCAAGGGCGGCGCCATGAAGGTTGGCCAGGCGCTGTCGGTGATGGAGGCCGCGATTCCTCCACAGTTCGCCGAGCCGTTCCGCGAAGCGTTGGTCAAGCTCCAAAGCGAGGCCCCGCCCCTGCCTGCCGCCAAGGTGCACCGGGTGCTCGACGCCCAGCTTGGCACCAAATGGCGCGAGCGTTTCGCGTCCTTCGACGACACCCCCGCTGCCTCGGCGAGCATCGGGCAGGTCCACCGGGCGGTCTGGAAGGACGGCCGCGAGGTCGCCGTCAAGATCCAATATCCCGGCGCCGACGAGGCGCTGCGCGCCGACCTCAAGCTGATTCAGCGGTTCAACTGGGTCGCCAAGCAGGTCGTTCCCGGCGCTGACGTGGACCGGCTGGTCACGGAGATCAACGACACCCTGGAAGCCGAACTCGAATACCGCCAGGAGGCCGACAATCAGCGGGCCTTCGCCAAGGCCTATGCCGATGACCCGAAGTTCTTCGTTCCGGCGGTGATCGCCAGCGCGCCGAAAGTCATCGTCTCGGAGTGGATCGAAGGCCGGCGACTGTCGGCGATCATCAACAGTGGCACCAAGGAGGAGCGAGACTCCGCGTGCGCGCTGCTGCTGGAGTTCACCTTGAGCTCGCCGGCGCGGGTCGGGCTGGTGCATGCCGACCCGCATCCGGGCAACTTCATGATGCTGCCCGACGGTCGGCTGGGCGTCATCGACTTCGGCGCGGTGGCCGAACATCCCGAGGGCATCCCGCCGGGATTCGCCGAACTGCTGTGCTGGGCTCGGGACGAGCAGTGGGACGAGGCGATCCGGCTGCTCAAGCAACTCGGGTTCATGCCGGCCGACTATGACCTGAGCGCCGAGCAGCTGGTGGAGTACATCCAGCCGCTGTGGCCCTACATCGACCCGCTGCGCTCGGGGGAGTTCCACTTCACCCGTAAGTGGTTCCAGAAGTCTGCGTTGGTCACCACCGATCCGATGGCGGAAGGCTTCGCCGACCGATTCAAGATGGCTCGCCGGCTGACCATTCCCGCTGGTTACGTCATGTTGTTGCGCACGCTGGGCGGTCTGCTGGGCGTCGCGGTGCAGCTGGACGCGCACGTCGACTACGCCGCGCTGATCGAGCGATGGGCGCCGGGATTCTTCCCGCCCGAGCAGCCCCCGGCACGCGACCAGGACTGACACGTAGACTCGTCGCGCAAAGTTTTGACGCAACAGTGAGGTGGGCAACCGATGAGCGGCCATTCCAAGTGGGCTACCACGAAGCACAAGAAGGCTGTCATTGACGCTCGTCGTGGCAAGAATTTTGCGCGGTTGATCAAGAATATTGAGGTTGCGGCGCGGGTTGGTGGTGGGGATCCGTCGGGTAATCCGACGTTGTATGACGCCATTCAGAAGGCGAAGAAGAACTCGGTGCCTAACGACAATATTGAGCGGGCGCGTAAGCGTGGTGCTGGTGAGGAAGCTGGTGGGGCGGATTACCAGACGATCACCTATGAGGGTTATGGGCCCAATGGGGTGGCGGTGTTGATCGAGTGTTTGACCGACAATCGCAATCGTGCGGCTAGTGAGGTGCGGGTGGCGATGACGCGTAACGGTGGTCAGATGGCTGATCCGGGTTCGGTGGCGTATCTGTTCAGTCGCAAGGGGACGGTCACCTTGGACAAGAATGGGTTGACTGAGGATGACGTGTTGGCGGCGGTGTTGGATGCCGGTGCTGAGGATGTCAATGATTTGGGGGAGAGCTTCGAGGTGATCTCGGAGCCGGGGGATCTGGTGGCGGTGCGTAGTGCGTTGGTGGAGGCTGGGATCGATTATGACTCCGCGGAGGCCAGTTTTCAGGCGTCGGTGAGTGTTCCGGTCGATGTCGAGGGTGCCCGCAAGGTGTTGAAGTTGGTTGACGCCCTTGAGGACAACGACGACGTGCAGAACGTGTGGACCAACGTCGATCTGTCCGACGAAGTACTGGCAGCCCTCGAAGAGGAATAAGCGATCCCGGCAGGGGGCTGGTTTAGCTCAGCGGGAATGCAATCCGGTACACGTCAGTTGCGCCGGCTTTCGGCAGTAGCGTGATCTCGCCATTGCGGCTTGCCGTAAATATGGGCACGATAGGTCTTCGATCCCCGTTGCCGGGCGCAGGAACGGCTCGAAGAACCGTCAATTCAACTGCAGCGCTACCGCATTGGTGCTAGCAACACGGCCGGTGCGTTCCTCGACATAGCTACGTTGGACGTACTACACCGGATTGCTGCGATGGGCAGTCGCTCCGGTAGCTGCCCGACCGGCAAACCGTCGAGGAGGATGACCCGCCGCTGCAGCTCTGTTCTGGGCCGGCCGCCAGCTAGCTACGCTAGCCGCACTACATCGGTGTAGTCGCTTGACCAGCGGGCGCGCGTCGCGGCGTGCTCGGCGCACTGACCCGCCAATTCATGGAGGTCCTGATGGCCGCTCCGACGCAGGCCGCCGGCCGAGTCGTGCCGGGCTGCCAGGAATCG
Organism: Mycolicibacter virginiensis; assembly: GCF_022374935.2. Taxonomy (NCBI): domain Bacteria; kingdom Bacillati; phylum Actinomycetota; class Actinomycetes; order Mycobacteriales; family Mycobacteriaceae; genus Mycobacterium; species Mycobacterium virginiense. The sequence goes on along the minus strand of NZ_CP092430.2, from coordinate 2,793,192 downwards.
CGGGATCGTCAGCTGAACCGGCAGGGGCGATGTCGCCGCTGCTACCTGTGACACCACGGGACGGGTTACACGTTCGGTGACCCAAGTGGGCACCCACGCCAATATCGTCACGGTCGGTACGCCGTACCCTGACGGCTTCTCAACTTTCGACCGCCTGTCGCGGTACCTACGTTCGCCGTCGACAGCCGCGGCCTCTCTCCGGATCGTCTGACGACCACGGCGGCCGGAGCCTTTGCTCGCGCGCGGCTTTCCGCCGTCGCGCAGCTCCTCGACTCGAAACCGCATGTTCCCGAGTCCATCCCGCTTTCAAAGCGAATCACGCGTACCTCTCGGCATACGCTCATCAACGGTTGTGTAGACGGTAAACCGGTGTAGAACAACGAAAGTCACTGCCGCGTCTGTCTTGGCGTTCTGGCTACCGGCTCCGTAAGAGCTGCCCTTCCGTGACGGATGTGCGTCCAGGCGCGCCAGGATCATCCGATGGTCAAGTGCCGGTGCGCCTTTCGGCACCTGCTGATTCAAACTCAGCGTAAGTCCCTGCTGGGGATTAACATGACCTCTTTGAATTACGAAATACGTTGACGGGCAATGTGTTTCAACTTGGTACGGGCATGCGTCGCGGCTCCGACTTCGCTTGCTGTGGCGCAGCGTCGCCCTGTTCGGTGGTCGACACCTGTGGGTCGTGGTGGTCGTATGAGTACCCACCAGGAAGTCGTTATCGATTCGCCCCAGTACGGAAGGAGATTGGTCATGCCGCTACATGTCGTCCCTGAAGGACTGGCCGCTGCCTGCGCACGCGTGGAAGCGCTGACAGCCAGGCTTGCCGCAGCACACGCCAGTGCGGCGCCGGTGATCACGGCGGTGGTTCCTCCCGCGGCTGACTTGGTATCGGTGCAGAGTGCGGCCACGCTCAGCCTCTTCGGCGGCCGGCATGAAGCGGTAGCGGCCCAGGGCACAGCCGAACTCGGCCGATCGGGGATCGGAGTGGGTGAGGCCGGCGTCAACTACGCCTCGGGCGATGCCGCCGCGGCGTCGGTGTATCCGAATTGGCGGCTTGCGTGACCGCGCCAGCCTGGATGGCGTTGCCGCCGGAGTTTCATTCAGCACTGTTGAGCAGCGGGCCAGGTTCCGGCCCGGTGTTGGCGGCAGCTGGGACATGGAGCTCACTGAGTGCCGACTACGCATCGGCTGCCGAGGAACTCAGCGAGGTGCTGGGGGCGGTAGCGGCCGGAGCCTGGCAAGGACCGAGCGCCGAGTCGTACGCGGCGGCCAATACGCCCTACCTGGCATGGCTGACGCAGGCCAGCGCCAACAGTGCCGTGGTGGCGGCCCAGCATCAGGCCGTGGCTACCGCCTACACCGCCGCGTTGGCGGCGATGCCCACACTGGCTGAACTGACCACAAATCACACGGTTCACGGGGTATTGCTGGCGACGAACTTCTTCGGAATCAACACCGTCCCCATTGCGATCAACGAGGCCGACTACGCGCGGATGTGGGTCCAGGCCGCCACCACGATGAGCACCTACGAGGCGGTCGCGGGCTCGGCCGCGGCGTCAACCCCGGAGACCCCCGTGGCGCCGACGATCCTCAAGTCGGCGGCGCCGGCGGAGACGTCGGATCCGGCGGACCCGTGGGGGCCTGCGCACACCTGGACCGACCCCTTGTTGGAAGGCATCGCGCAGGTGCTGCGATCCGTGGGGATCAACTGGGAACCCGGCGCCGGCACCATCGACGGGCTGCCCTACTCGGCGTACACCAGCCCACTGACTGTGCTGTATTGGGTCAAGAACACCGTGACCCTCATCCAAGAGGTCGACTACGTCATCGCGAACGTGGGCGCTCACCCGGAAGTCGCTCTGCTGCTTCTCAACCCGGCCACTCTCTCGACGTTCTTGATCGCGCATCCACTGGTCGCCATCGAGCTGGGTGCCGCGATAGCCTCCACCCTGACCGCGCCCTTGGCGAGTCTGAGCGCTTTCGCGGCACTGGCAGCCCTGCCGTGGCCGTCCGGCGCACCCATCCTGGTCGACTCGGTTCCCGACGTCGCTTCGGCTCCTGACTCGGTCGCAACGGTCTCCAACCCGCATCTGGTGAGCGTTGCCGGGTCGGTGCCCGCCGCAGGACCCCCTGGGGCCGGGGTGCCGGCGAGCGCTTCGGCCGGTGCAGGGGCCCCAGCGCCGGCGCCGGCGGCAGTCGCGGGAGCGGGAATCGCATTCCCCTACATGATCGGATTCGGTGGCGGTCCTGGGATCGGCTTCGATTCGACCAACCGGACCGGCACCGGCACCGGCGCACGCGCGAAGAGCCCGGCATCGGATTCGGCGGCAGAAGAATCCGCGGCGCGCCGGCAAGCCCGGAAGCGCCGGCGCCGGCGGACGCAGTTGCACGATCACGGCGACCAGTTCGCCGACATGAATGTCGATCCCGAATGGGCATCGCCGGACGACAGCCCGACTGCCTCCCAGGGCAGCGCGGGACAGCTCGGGTTCGGAGGCGGCGCTGTCAAACACGCTGTGCAAGAAGCGGGTTTGACCACTCTAACCGGTGATTCGTTCAGTGGTCTCCCGATTGAACCGTTGATGCCGAGCACCTGGACCGGGCAGTCGAGCGATGGGGCGGATCACCACCGGGATCAGTGATCGTCGCTCAACGCAAGGCAATCGATGTCGATAGGGAGATAGACCGTGAGTTTGTTGGATGCACCTGAACCGGGGTGGCTGGCGTGACCGCGCCGGCATGGATGGCGTTGTCGCCCGAGGTCCATTCAACAATGTTGACCAGCGGGCCGGGCTCGGGCTCGGTATTGGCTGCGGCCGGGACATGGAAAACGCTGAGCGCCGAGTACTCCTCGGCGGCGGTGGAACTCAGTGAGGTGCTGGCAGCGGTGCAGGCCGGGGCATGGCAAGGACCGAGCGCTGAAACCTATGTTGCCGCCAACGCGCCCTACCTGGCGTGGCTGACGCAGGCGAGCGCCGACAGTGCCGCAGCGGCCGCCCAGCATGAGGCCGTGGCGGGTGCCTACATCACCGCGTTGGCAGCGATGCCGACGATGGCGGAACTGGCTGCCAATCACGCCGTTCACGGGATACTGCTGGCGACGAACTTCTTCGGGGTCAACACCGTTCCGATTGCGATCAATGAGGCCGACTACGCGCGGATGTGGGTCCAGGCCGCTACCACCATGAGCACCTACCAGGCGGTCGCGAGCTTGGCTGTCGCCTCAATCCCGCCGACCGCCGTGGCACCGGCGATCCTTAAGTCAGAGGCGCTGGCGGCGCCCACGGACACCTCGGACGACCCGTGGGGTCCCGCCCACACCTGGACCGACCCATTCCTCGAAGGCATCGCGGACTTCATCGATTCGTCCTTGGGCCTGCGCTGGGACCCGGTGACCGGCACCATCGACGGACTGCCCTATAGCTCCTACACCAACCCGTTGACGGTGGCGTACTGGCTCAAGAACACGTTGACTCAGATCCAGGAGATCGACTACATCGTCGCCAATCTCTCGACGAACCCGGAAGTGGGCCTGCTGCTTCTCAACCCGGTGACTCTCGCACCGTGGTTGCTTGCGCACCCGCTGACCGCCATCGAACTGGGCGCCGCGATCTCCTCCAGTCTTGCCGCGCCCTTTGCCAGCATGAGCGCGCTTGCGGCCCTGGCAGCCCTGCCGAAGCCGTTCGAGCTGCCTCTTGTTCTCGACGCGGTTCCTGACGTCGTCGCGGCGCCCGCCGCGTCGGCAGGGACCGGGTCGAACGTGCACGTGGTGAGCGTGGCCGGGTCGGTGCCGGCCACCGGATCCCCCGCGGCCGCCCCGCCTGCCAGCGTCCCCGGCGGTGCGTCACCGCCGGCACCGCCTGCGCCCGCTGCCGCGCCGGCAGTCGCCTTTCCATACATGATCGGATTCGGCGGCGGTCCTGGATCCGGATTCAACTCGAACAACAGGACCGGAAGCGGCACCGGCTCACAGGCGAAGAGCCCGGCATCGGACTCCGCGGCCCAGGAGTCGGCCGCGCGACGTGCGTCGCGGTCACGGCGCCGCCGGCGGACGCAGATTCGCGAGCGCGGCGAGCAATACGCCGATATGAACATCGAAATGGATCCCGAGTTGGGCCCCGAACTGGGTGGTGGCCCAATCGCTTCGCAGGGGAGCGCCGGTGGGCTCGGGTTCGGCGGAAACGTCGTCAAAGACGGTCTGCGGGAAGCCGGATTGGCCACCTTGGCCGGCGACTCGTTCAACGGCGTTCCCAGCGAGCCGCTGCTGCCGGCCAGCTGGACCGGTCAGTCGACCGAAGGAATGGATCGCAACGCAGAAAGCTGATCGACGGTGAACACAAAGCAAGCGATGTGGAAAGGGAGATAAGCGATGAGTTTGTTGGATGCACACATTCCGCAGTTGGTGGCCTCAGAGTCGGCGTTTGGCGCCAAGGCGGCCTTGATGCGGTCGACGATGGCGCAGGCGGAGCAGACGGCGTTGTCGGCGCAGGCGTTTCACGTGGGTGAGTCAGCCGTGGCCTTTCAGGGGTCACACGCCCGGTTTGTCGCGTTGGCGGCGCGGGTGAACGCGTTGCTGGATATGGCGCAGGTCAATTTGGCGGATGCGGGCAGCACCTATGTGGCGGCCGACGCCGCCGCGGCGAGCACCTACACCGGATTCTGACGAGAAAGGATTTTGTGATGTCACAGATTCTGTACAACTACCCGGCGATGCTGGCCCATGCCGCGGAGATGAATGGGCATGCAGCCACATTGCAGGCCGTGGGTGCCGATATCGCCAGTGAGCAGGCGGCGTTGCACGCGGCGTGGCAGGGCGACACCGGACTGACCTATCAGGCGTGGCAGGCGCAGTGGAATCAGGCGATGGAGGAGTTGGTGCGGGCCTACCACGCGATGGCCACCACGCATGAGTCCAACACCTTGGGGATGCTCGCCCGCGACACGGCGGAGGCCGCCCGCTGGGGCTGACGTAGTGCCCGTCCGAAGATCCCGTCAACCGAAAAGAACTCTGCCGAAAACAAATTCACAGCTTGGCGTGTTGGATTTCCCCATCCGCACGCCGGCTTGGACCGCTCAATAACTAGCTAGATCAACAAAGGAGAAAATCTCATGTCCAGCCAATCGTTGTCCACCCGTTCCGACTTGGATGTGGTGAAGCTCGGCGAATACATCGGCGCCCGGATCGACGGAGTCCAGTTGGGCGGTGACTTGGACAACGAGACCGTCACCGCGATCAACGACGCTTTGGTCGCGCATAAGGTCATCTTCTTCCGTGGGCAGCACCATTTGGACGATGTCAGCCAGTTCGAGTTCGCTCAACTGCTGGGGACGCCGACGGCACCCCACCCGCTGTTGCCGGGCGAGGGCGCCATTCTTCCGATCGACTCCTTTGGCGGCACCGCCGCGAACAGCTGGCACACCGACGTCACGTTCGTGGATCGGGCACCCAAGGCGTCACTGCTTCGGGCCGTAGAGCTGCCGCCCTACGGTGGAACCACGCTGTGGGCCAACACGGTTACCGCCTACGAGCAGCTGCCCAATCCGCTGGCCCGGTTGGCGGACGAGCTCTGGGCGGTGCACAGCAACGCCTTCGATTACACGCAGCTCGACCTGACGGACTCCAAGCAGCTTGAGAAGTACGCAGACCTTCTGCAATCCGAGGAGTTTCAGCAGTACATCCAGACGTTCAACTCCACCACGTACGAGACGCAGCACCCTGTGGTGCGGGTGCACCCCGAGAGCGGAGAACGCTCTCTGCTGTTGGGCAACTTCGTGCAACGAATCGCGGATGTCAAGCACTCCGAGTCGCGTGTGCTGTTCCAGCTCTTCCAGGAGCGGATCACTCGACCGGAGAACACCATCCGGTGGAACTGGCAGCTGGGTGACCTGGCGATCTGGGACAACCGGTCCACCCAGCACTACGGAGTCTCCGATTTCGGTCAGGCGCACCGGCGGTTGCACCGGATCACCCTTGCCGGCGACATTCCGGTCAGCGTTCACGGTGAGCGCAGTCGCGTCCTCCAGGGCGACGCTTCGGCGTACTCCGTCATCGGAGAGCCTCGAGCGGTGGCGTAAGCCACCAATCGTTTCGGGCCGTACAGCTTTGAGTGGGAAGTGATTCGAGGATGAATAACCGTGACGTGGGCGTGCTGGAGGCGCGTACTCGCACAACCAAGGTGGATGCCGACATCGTCAGCCGGTTCGCCACCTGCAGTCGAGCGCTGGGTATCGCGGTCCACGGTCGGAAACGGCCCGCCGACCTGGCCGCGGCCCGCGCCGGCTTCGCCGCGCTGACCCGTGTCGCCCACGATCAATGCGATGCGTGGCTGGGACTGGCCGCGGCCGGCGATACCTCGGCACGGGTATTGGAGGCGGTCTGGCGCTCCGAGCTGACGCTGGGTGCTCTGCAGCGGCAACTCGACCTGCAGCACGGTGCGCTGGGCTTCCACTACGACTCTGGCCTGTACCTGCAGTTTCGCGCCACCGATGCCGACGATTTCCAGCTGGCCTATGCCAGCGCGCTGACCGCGGCCGGCCGCTATGGCGAGGCGTACCGACTTGTCACCGAGATCGCGGAGCGCCGACCGGGTTTCCGTGATGCCCGCTGGGTCGCCACGGTGATCCACTATCGCGCCGAGCGCTGGTCGGATGTGGTGAAGCTGTTGACTCCGATCGTCAACGACCCGGAGTTGGACGACTTATTCGCCCACGCCGCCAAGATCGCCCTGGGCAGTGCGCTTGCGAGGCTGGGTATGTATGCCCCGGCGTTGTCGTACCTGGAGGAGCCGGACGGGCCGATCGCGGCCGCGGCCACCGACGGGGCCTTGGCCAAGGGATTGGTTCTTCGTGCGCAGGATGATGAGGAGACCGCGGCTGAGGTTTTGCAAGACCTCTACGCCGCCAACCCGGAGAACGAGCAGATTCAGCAGGCCTTGCTGGACAACAGCTTCGGGATCATCACGACCACCGCGGACCGGATCGCGGCCCGGACCGACCCGTGGGACCCCGGCACCGAACCAAACGAATCCGACTTCATCGATCCTGGCGCGCATGAGCGCAAGGCGGAGTTGCTGGCCGAGGCGGAGCGTGAACTCGGCGAGTTCATCGGGCTTGACGAGGTCAAGGATCAGGTGCAGCGGCTGAAAAGTTCGGTCGCTATGGCCATCCGGCGCGAGCAGCACGGTCTGGCCGTGGCACAGCGCGCCCATCACTTGGTCTTCGCCGGGCCGCCCGGGACGGGTAAGACCACCATCGCCCGTGTGGTGGCCAAGATCTACTGCGGCCTGGGATTGTTGAAGAAGGAGAATGTGCGTGAGGTGCACCGTGCCGACCTGATCGGTCAGCACATCGGTGAGACCGAGGCCAAGACCAATGCGGTGATCGACAGTGCCCTCGACGGTGTGCTGTTTCTCGATGAGGCCTACGCCCTGGTGGCTACCGGCGCCAAGAACGACTTCGGTCTGATCGCCATCGACACCCTGCTGGCGAGGATGGAGAACGACCGCGACCGGCTGGTGGTGATCATCGCGGGTTACCGGGCCGACCTGGACCGGTTCCTGGATACCAACGAGGGTCTGCGGTCACGCTTTTCCCGCAGCATCGACTTCCCGTCCTACACGGCGGGCGAGTTGGTCGAGATCGCCACTGTGATGGCCGAGCACCGGGATAGCGTCTTTGAACCGAGTGCGCAAGAAGACCTGCAGTCGCTGTTCGGTCAGCTGGCCGCGGCGTCGCACCCCGATGCCAATGGTGTCGAACGGCGCAGCCTGGACATCGCCGGCAACGGCCGGTTCGTGCGAAACCTCGTCGAACGCTCCGAGGAGGAGCGCGAATTCCGGCTCGATCATTCCGAACAGGCCGGCACCGAGGCATTCACTGATGAGGAGCTCATGACCATTACTGCCGAAGATGTTCGTAACTCGGTGGCGCCGTTGCTGCGTGGCCTGGGCTTGGAGGCCAAGGTATGAGCGCACATGCGGACCGGTCCGATCTGGCGGAAGACGGGCGGCGCTCGTTCGCGTCGCGAACCCCGGTCAACGAAAATCCCGACCGGGTCGAGTACCGGCGCGGTTTTATCACCAAGCATCAGGTCAGTGGTTGGCGATTCCTGGTGCGGCGGATTGCCTCGGCTCTGGCCCTGCACGACACGCGGATGCTCGTGGAGCCGCTGCGCACCCAGTCCCGTTCGGTGTTGATGGGGGTGGTCCTGTTGGCCACCGGAGTGGTCGGAAGCTTTGCGCTGTCTTTGATCCGACCGGGTGGATCCGCCGGCAACGATCCCGTGTTGGCGGACCGGTCCACGTCGGCACTGTATGTGCGGGTCGGAGATGAGCTGCACCCCGTGCTGAACCTGACCTCTGCGCGGCTGGTCGCTGGTCGTCCGGTGAACCCCACGGCAGTGAGAGCTGCCGTGTTGGACAACTTCCCGCGTGGCAACCTGCTGGGTATTCCGGGAGCGCCGGAGCGGTTGGTGCAAAGCGCAGACGCCGATGCGAACTGGACGGTGTGCGACGCGGTGTCCGGCAGCGCCACGGGCGTGACGGTCATCGCGGGGCGGCTGGACACCGACGGCAGTCGCGCTGACGCCTTGGGAACGCAGCAGGCGGTGCTGGTCGACAACGGTGCCGGTGCTTGGCTGTTGTGGAACGGCAAGCGCAGCCGGATCGACCTCGACGATCGGGCCGTCACCGCCGCGCTGGGCTTGGATGCCGGTGCATCCAAGCCTCGGCCGATCGCTCCTGGACTGTTCAATGTGATTCCGGAGGCGCCGGCACTGGTGGCGCCGGTGATCCCCGATGCCGGCAGCCCGCTGCCGTTCGCGTTGCCGGTGCCGGTTTCCATCGGCTCGGTGGTCGTGGCGCATGAGATCGACGACAGTTCCGACACCGCCTTGCGCTATTACGCGGTGTTATCCGATGGGTTGCAGCCGATTTCTGGGGTGTTGGCGGCGGTGTTGCGTAACAGTGATTCGCAGGGTTTGGATCGGCCGCCGGTGTTGGGTGCTGATGATGTTGCGCGGTTGCCGGTTTCGCGGCAGTTGGATGTGTCGCGTTTTCCGGAGCAGCCGGTGAAGGTGGTTGATGCGGTGTCGGCGCCGGTGACGTGTGCGCATTGGAGTAAGCCTGTTGGTGCGTCGACGAGTTCGTTGACGTTGTTGTCGGGTTCGACGTTGCCGTTGCGTGAGGGTGTGCGCACTTTGGATTTGGTGGGCGCGGGAGTGGGTGGCACCGCGGCACGTGTCGCGCTGGCGCCGGGCAGTGGCTATGTCGCACAAAGCGTGGGGCAAAGCCCAGCATCGTCGCCGGCTGGATCGTTGTTTTGGATCTCGGACACCGGTGTGCGCTACGGAATCAGTAGCGAGAGCGATGCGGACACGATTTCTGCTTTGGGTTTGAGTGAGCCGGCTGTGCCGATTCCGTGGTCGGTGTTGTCGCAGTTTGCTGTTGGTCCTGTGTTGTCGCGGGCGGATGCGTTGTTGGCGCATGACGGGTTGGCGCCGGATTCGCGTCCGGGGCGTCGTGTTGCTGGTGAGTTGGGTGGCGTTTCTAGTGTTGGAGAGTCGCGATGAGTCGTTTGATTTTTGAGGCCCGTCGTCGGCTTCCGGTGCCGCCTGTTGATCGGGGCACGATCACGATTGAGCCGCCGCCGGAGTTGCCGCGGTTGGTTCCGGCGTCGTTTTTGCAGCGGGCGTTGCCGGTGGTGATTGTGATTTTGATTGTGGGCATGGTGATTGCCATGGTCGCGACGGGGATGCGGTTGGTGTCTCCGGTGATGTTGTTCTTCCCGTTTGCGTTGTTGGTGGCTGCGGCCGGTATTTATCGGGGTGGGGATAAGAAGGCCCGCACGGTTGAGGTGGATGCCGAGCGGGCGGATTATCTGCGGTATTTGTCGGTGGTTCGCGACAATATTCGCGGCTTGGCGGCTAAGCAGCGGGCGGCCGCGCAGTGGTCGCATCCGGATCCGGTGGATTTGGTGGCGGTGCCGGGTTCGCGGCGGCAGTGGGAACGCGATCCGCATGATGAGGATTTCTTGGTGGTACGCACGGGCCGGCATGCGGTGGGGTTGGCTAGTGCGGTGCGGGTCACCGATACCGCTGATGAGATTGATTTGGAGCCGGTCTCGCATTCGGCGTTGCGGAGTTTGTTGGATACCCAGCGCACGGTGCGTGATGTGCCGGTGGGTATGGATGTGACGAAGCTGTCAAGGGTCACGGTGCTCGGTGAGGGCGAGCACGCCGCTGATGAGGTGCGGGCGGCGGTGCGGGCGTGGGTGGCCCAAGCGGTGACGTGGCATGACCCGACGGTGTTGGGGGTGGCGTTGGCGTCGCCGGAGCTGGAGACGCCGGCGTGGTCGTGGTTGAAGTGGTTGCCGCACACCGATATCGCCGGCGCTGTTGATGGGGTGGGCCCGGCCCGCTATTTGGCGGCCAGTGGTGAGGAACTGGCGGGCTTGTTGGCCCCGGTGCTCGCGGGCCGCCCGCCGTTTACCGGTGAGACCGGTGAGTCGGGTCGGCATGTGTTGGTGATCATTGATGACCCTGAGTTTGATGTGGCGGCCTCGGTGTTGGGGGCTGCGCGTGCCGGGGTGACGGTCATCGTGCGGTCGACGGCGGCGCCGAACCGGGAGCAGTATGGCGATCCGGAGCGCCCGATTTTGCGGATCACTGCCGGTGGGGCGGCGATTGATCGGTGGCAGTCGGGCGGCTGGGCGCGTTATGTCGATGCCGCGGATGCGTTGGGGGCCCCGGAGGCGGCGCATGTGGCGCGGCGGTTGTCGCGGTGGGATTCCAATCCGACGCATGCCGGGTTGCGGTCGGCGGGCACCCGGGGTGCCACCTTCACCACGTTGTTGGGTATTGCGGATGCCTCACGCCTGGATGTGCCGGCATTGTGGGCACCGCGCACCCGCGAGGAAGAACTACGCGTGCCCATTGGGGTGACCGCGACCGGGGAGCCGTTGTTGTTCGATCTCAAGGATGAGGCCGAGGGCGGGATGGGTCCGCACGGGTTGATGATCGGGATGACCGGCTCGGGCAAATCGCAGACGTTGATGGCGATTTTGTTGTCGTTGTTGACCACGCATTCGGCGGATCGGTTGATCGTGATCTACGCCGACTTCAAGGGCGAGGCCGGCGCGGACATTTTCCGGCATTTCCCGCAGGTCGTTGCGGTGATCTCGAACATGGCCGAGAAGAAATCCTTGGCGGATCGGTTCGCCGACACGTTGCGTGGTGAGGTGGCGCGGCGGGAGTTGTTGCTGCGGGAGGCGGGCCGCCGGGTTCAGGGCAGTGCCTTTAACTCGGTGACCGAGTATGAGGCCGCGATCGCTGCCGGCCATGATTTGGCGCCGATCCCGACGTTGTTCATCGTCGCTGACGAGTTCACGTTGATGTTGGCCGATCACCCCGAGTACGCCGAATTGTTTGATTATGTGGCGCGCAAGGGCCGCTCGTTTCGTATCCATATCTTGTTTGCCTCGCAGACGTTGGATGTCGGCAAGATCAAAGACATCGACAAGAACACCTCGTATCGGATCGGGCTGAAAGTCGCTTCGCCGAGTGTGTCTCGCCAGATCATCGGGGTCGAGGACGCCTATCACATCGAGGCGGGCAAAGAACACAAAGGTGAGGGCTTTTTGGTGCCCGCCCCGGGGGCGGCACCGATCAAATTCCGCTCCACCTATGTCGATGGGATTTATGACCCGCCACGGCAATCGCGGGCGGTGGTGATGCATGCACTGCCCGAACCGAAACTGTTCACCGCCGGCGCGGTCGACGCCGGGCACGAAACCACCCTCGTGGGTGAGATCGATGAGGAGGTGGTGGGTCCACCGCGCAAGCTGATCGCCACCATCGGCGATCAGTTGGCCAACTACGGCCCGCAAGCCCCCGCATTGTGGTTGCCGCCCCTGGATGAGCCGATCCCGCTGGCGGCGACATTGGCTTCCGCGGGGATCGCCGAGCGGGCGTTGCGGTGGCCGCTGGGGCAGATCGACAAACCCTTTGAGATGCGCCGGGATCCGCTGGTCTTCGATGCCCGCTCCGCGTCGGGGAACCTGCTCATCCACGGTGGCCCCAAGTCCGGTAAAACCACCGCATTGCAGACGTTCATTCTGTCGGCGGCGAGTCTGCATTCGCCGCGGGAGGTCACGTTCTACTGCCTCGATTACGGCGGCGGGCAGTTGCGGGCCCTCGACGGTCTGGCCCATGTGGGCAGTGTCGCCTCCGGCCTGGAGCCCGAGAAGATCCGCCGCACCTTCGGCGAACTCGAGCAGTTGTTGACGGCACGGCAGCAGCGCGAAGCGTTCCGTGATGGCAGCATCGGCTCGCTCAACGACGGCTACGGTGAAGTGTTTTTGGTCATCGACAACCTGTATGCCTTCAGCCGCGACAACACCGATGCGTTCAACACCCGCAATCCGCTGTTGGCCAAGGTCACCGAACTGGTCAACGTCGGCCTGGCCTACGGCATCCATGTGGTCGTGACGACGCCGAGCTGGCTGGAAGTGCCGTTGGCCATGCGCGATGGCCTCGGTTTGCGCCTGGAGCTCAAGCTGCATGATGCCCGCGACAGCAACGTCCGGGTGGCTGGGGCGTTGACCCGTCCGGCCGAAGCGGTGCCGGCCAATCAGCCCGGTCGTGGTCTGACGATGGCCGCCGAGCACTTCCTGATCGCCGCACCCGATTTGGGGCAGATCGAGGCGATCAACGCCCGCCATCCCGGATTGGCCGCACCCCCGGTGCGGTTGTTGCCGACCAACCTGGCACCCGAAGAAGTCGGGGTGCTCTATCCCGCGGTCGATCATGTCGTGGTCGGGGTGCGCGAAGAAGACCTGGCACCAGTGCCAGTGGACTTCACCACCAACCCACTGCTGCTGGTACTCGGCGACGCCAAGTCCGGTAAAACGACCTTGCTGCGCCACATCATCCGCACCGTGCGGGAGCACTCCACCGCCGATCAGGTGGCATTCACCGTGCTGGATCGGCGCCTGCACCTCGTGGATGAACCCTTGTTCGCCGACAATGAGTACACCGCGAACGTGGATCGGGTCATCCCAGCCATGCTCGGCCTATCAGCGTTGATCGGATCCCGGCGGCCCCCCGCAGGATTGTCGGCGGCGGACCTGGCCGCCTGGAGCTACGAAGGCCACACCCACTACCTGATCATCGACGATGTCGATGCCATCCCCGACACCCCAGCCCTGACCGGCCCCTATGCCGGGCAACGGCCGTGGACCACCCTCATCGAATTGCTCTCACAAGCAGGCGATCTGGGGTTGCGGGTCATCGTCACCGCACGCGCTACCGGCTCGGCACACGCGTTGATGACCAACCCGCTACTGCGGCGCCTCAACGACCTGCAAGCCACCACCCTCATGCTCTCCGGCAACCCCGCCGACAGCGGCAAAATCCGCGGCCAACGCTTCGCACGCCTACCCGCAGGACGCGCAATCCTACTGGCCGACAACGACGAACCCACCTACCTACAACTAGTCAACCCGCAATTCAGCCAAACCTTGACGCGCTAGGAGAAGAACCCATGTCCCTTCTGAAGCTGAGGACCCCTTGATGGCCAACGCTGTGATACCGATCGTGCGGATAGCTGTCCTGGCCGAGAGTCGGCTGACGGAGATTGCTCTGCCCGCGGACCTACCGCTACGCGAAATCCTGCCCACCGTCCAGCGCTTGGTCGTGCCGACCGCTCCCGATGAGGCTAACGATGGTGCCGGCAACACCGACCGGCTCAGCCTTGCGCCGATCGGCGGCGCACCGTTCAGCCTGGATGCCAGCCTGGACACCGTCGGCGTGGTCGACGGGGACCTGCTGGCCCTGCAGCCGGTGCCTGCCGGTCCCTCGGCGCCCGGCATCGTCGAAGACATCGCGGATGCCGCGGTGATCTTCTCGGCCTCCCGGCGCAAGCCTTGGGGCCCGCGGCACATCGGGACCGGAGCGCTCGCGGCCGCTGTCGGATTGATCTTGACGGCAACGGGTTTAGCCGTCACCTATCGGGTGGTCACCGGCGCGCCGGCAGGGCTGTTGGCGGCCGGCACCATCGCCGTACTTGCCGTACTCGCCGCGCTCTTCGCACGCCGACCGTATGACGGAGCGTTGTCCATCGCCGCGCTGGCGCCGATCGCCTCCGCACTGGCCTTGGCGGTACCGGGGCAGTTCGGTCCGGCACAGCTGACCCTGGGAGCCGCCGGCATTACTGCGTGGTCGTTGATTCGCGTTATCGGCTCGCGCCGCGACCTCGGATTCTTCACGGCAACAACCGTGGTCGGTGGCGGCGTTGCGCTGGCGGCGGCGGTCGAGGCACTGTGGCCGCTGCCGCTGCGTAGCATCGGCGGTGGCCTGGTGGTGCTGGCCCTGTTGCTCACTGTCTCGGCACCGCAACTGTCTGCGCTGTGGGCACGGCTGCCGCTGCCGGTCATCCCCGCGCCCGGAGACCCGACTCCGGCAGCTCCGTCACTACGGGTGTTGGAGGACCTGCCCCGTCGCGTACAAGCCAGCGAGAAGTACCAAACCGGATTCATCGCCGGTGGCGTGCTGATCGGCGCTCTTGGCTCGTTTGCCATTGCCGCGCAACCCGAAACGGTTCCGGCGTGGGGGTGGTACGTGGTGGTGGCCAATGCGGTCGCGGCCGCACTGCGCGCACGCGTGTGGGATTCCGCCGCCAGCAAAGCCTGGCTGCTGGCCCAGCCGTACCTGCTGACGGTCGCGCTGCTGGTGCTCTACGGTGCAACGGGCCGCTACCTTGCTGTGTTGATCGCGGTGGGGGTCCTGGCCAGCTTGGTGTCGGTATGGGTGCTGGCCTCCGTGATTCCGGCCATCGCCGATCCGCACAGCTATTCGTTGCCGGTGCGCCGGCTGGTCGGTTTCGTTGCCTCCGGTCTGGACGCATCGCTGATACCGGTAATCGCCTACCTGGTCGGCATTTTCGCCTGGGTCCTCGATCGATGAGCCGTTCCCGAATCGGCCCGGCGCCCGGGTACTCCCGGGCGATCCGGCTCGGCGGCGCCGCCGGGGTCCTGGTCGCGGCCCTGTGGACATCCCCGCCGGTCTTGGCGATCACCCCGCCGACCGTAGACCTGGGCGTCGTAAGGCCCAGCGGCACTCCGGGGCCGGTGCAAGCCACACGGCAGAACAGCGAGTGCGGCACCACCGAGATCATCGCCGGCACCGATCTCAAGGAACCGGATGCCGCGCAACGTCAAATCGATCTAGCCGCTGCGTGGCAGTTCGCTCGCGGCGACGCCCAAACCGTGGCCGTCATCGACACCGGGGTGCGGCCCGGCCCGCGCCTTCCTGCCGTTGAGGCCGGTGGCGACTACATCGGCACCACCGACGGCCTTACCGACTGCGACGGGCACGGAACACTGATCGCCGGGCTCATCGCCGGCCAGCCCGGCGACGACGGTTTCAGCGGCGTCGCGCCGGCGGCCCGGCTGCTGTCGCTGCGCGCCACGTCCGCAAAGATCACACCGGCAGCCTTCAACGGTGATCCGGAGTTGGCGCAGGCGGCCTTCACTGTGACGGCCCTGAGTCGGGCGATCGTGCACGCCGCGGATCTCGGCGCACGGGTGATAGCAGTCTCTGCCGTGCATTGCGTGCCCGCCGACCGCAACGTCGACCAGTCCGAACTCGGCGCGGCCATTCGCTATGCGGCGGTCGACAAGGACGCCGTGGTGATCGCCGCGGCCGGCGACAGCGGTGCCACCGGGTCGGCTGGCGGTGGAACCGGTTGCCAGTCCAACCCGCTGACCGACCTGAGCCGACCGGACGACCCGCGCAGTTGGGGGACCGTCGCATCGGTGTCGATCCCGTCGTCCTGGCAGCCTTATGTGCTGTCGGTGGCATCGCTGGCACCCGACGGCCAGCCCTCCAAGTTCACCACGGCCGGGCCGTGGGTCGGTCTCGCCGCACCTGGCGAGAACATCGTGTCGGTGAGCAACCGCGATGACGGCGGCCTCGCCAACGCGCTGCCCGGTGCTAGGCAGAAACTGGTGCCGCTCAGCGGTACCGGTTACGCATCGGGCTACGTGGCCGGCGTCGCGGCGCTGGTTCGGAGCCGGTATCCGGAACTGAGCGCGGCGCAGGTGATCCACCGGCTCAGCGCCACCGCGCACAACACGGCCCGCGCGCCGTCCAACATCCTTGGCGCCGGATCTGTCGATCCGGTGGCGGCGCTGACCTGGCAGCTGCCGGCCGGTTCCGTCCCGGACGCGGAGCCGGTGAAACGGGTGGCCCCGCCTCCGCAACCGGAACCGAAGAACTACACGCCGCAGCTCGTCGCATTGGGCGGCGCAGCGGCACTGGGATTGGCCGTCGGCGCCGCCGCAATCGCGGCACGCCGGAGAAAGGAGACCGCCCTGTGAGTACCCACCGATCACCCTGGCCCGGTACCGGCCGAATCGCCGTGGTGCTTTTCGCTGCGGTGGCCCTGGCTGCCGCCTACCCCTGGCACGCGGCACGCGAGCGTTGGGTGCTGGGCGTCGGCATCCCCGTCGTAGCGGTCTTATTGACGCGATGGCGTGGGTTACCCGTGACGACGCTGCTGCGGCGCCGAGTCGCGCTCAACCGCGGCAAGCACGGGGAACGCCGATCCCGCAGGACGGTCACCGACCCGCGGGTCACTGCGCTGCTGAACGTCGCGGCGCCGCAGGAAGACACCGATGCGCTTCCGCTGCCGCTGATCGTCCGCTACCTGGACCGTTACGGCCTGCGGGCCGACACGATCCGGGTCACCAGCCGCGACTTCGGAGACCAGGCCGGCGCACGGGAGCGGACCACGTGGATCGGGCTGACCTTCTCCGCCGTCGACAATCTCGCTGCGCTGCAAGCACGTTCCGCAGAGATCCCCTTGGACAAGACCGCTGCGGTCGTGGCACGTCGACTCGCCGATCACCTCCGGGAATCCGGTTGGGCGGCCAGCGCCGTCGAGCCCGACGATGTCCCGCGTCTGGACTCCGCAGGCTCCCGCGAGACCTGGCACGGGATTGTGCAGGAAAGTGGCGATCACCTTGCCGCATACCGGCTTACCCCCGGGCACGACCTGCCGGACCTGCTCGCGAAGGTCTGGGCCTACCCGGCGCCTGAAACCTGGACAGCGCTGGAGCTTGCCGGCGCCGGCGACGACCAGACGCTGGCGTTCGCGGCCGCATTCCGCACCGGAGCCCAAGCCGGCGCCGGTGGACCGCTGCCCGGACTGAGTCCGCAACCAGGAGTCCAACGCTCGTCGCTGGCGGCCTTGCACCCGTCGTCGGTGCAGCGCTTGGACGGCCATGCCGTCGTGGCCCGCGACTGGCTGACACGGCTCCGGTGGCCCAGCAGCACCGCCCGACGTTCGCCGGCCGACGCCATCGTGGGCTGAACAGCAGTTGACCTTGACCGCGGCGGGCCGCTGAATGCATTGCGGTTGATCCCCACGTAATCGGACCCTCGAGCGATACCGACTACCCGCCACCGAGTCAGTCGGCACTGGCCTTGGAGACAAACGGGGTGGCTATTCTTTGCCGATGGAAAGCCAAGCATCCGGTAGCCAAGGGCCATCCTCTGAGGAACTGCCAGAGCAGCCGCGAAGTGACGCTGCCACCCAGCCGGCACGCCCTCGGCTTCCCGTGGCCATTGCTGCCGCCGCGATCGTGATGGCCATTGCGCTGACCGCCGCTGTGCTGGTCGCCGCTGCGCTGATTGCGAGGCGCAGCGGCCATGATGAGCCAGCTGGCGAAGCATCTGACAGCCCGTTGTCGAGCAGATGCACGCCTAGCACCGTGCCGCTCGCCAACCTGGACCACCGCGCCGCCGACGAGCCCAGGCTGGCGTTGCCCCAACCCTACGGCTGGGTCTTTGACGCCGTGGGCCAGCCGAGGCCGCCAATAGTTCGCGCGGTGATGGCTGGCCGAGAATTGGGTGCCTACGGTTTCATGCCGAACACCGTTGTGACTCTTGAAAACCTCACCGATAAGGTCGGACTCAGAACTCCCCAAGACGCACTCGAGTGGGAAAGCGCCGGCATAACCGACATTGTTGACCAGAGTCGCGGCGTTATTTGCGGCTATCCCGCCGTTATCATTGCCTACAACGCCGCCGACGAAGGCCCCGGCGGCATGGCCCTTCGCAGTCGTGAGGTTACCTGCCTGATAGTTGCGGGTCAGGACAGTGGAAACAGGCTGTGGGCCGCCACGGTCACTATTCAGAGCAGGGATCCCAGTAACCCGGCCTACGTGACCGCAAAACACGCAATACTCACTGGCTTCCAGTTCGCCTTCGCCGGCGACTAGTCGGATTGCAGGGCGATGCGCAGCGCGTCGATCTGGTCGAGTTCGGCTTGCCCGGCCTGCACGTGGACGGCATGCAAAGAGCCATTCCAGGCAAAGGGTGGCTGGTAGTCATCGGCGACCGGCAGGCCGCGGTCGTAGCCGAGGGTGAGGTGGGTGCCACCGTGCTGCCAGATGAACGGAAGCGCGTGTTCGGTCGTCGTGCTCGCGACAACGGTGTCGTCGACGACGGCGTCGACGGCGACGCCCCCGGACACCAGGCGCAGCACGCAGCCGATGAGGTGACGCCCGGGCGGCACGTGCTGCTCGGACCGAAGCTGCAGGGTGCCACTGGGCAGCGCGACGGCAACATGCAACCTGCCATCAATGACGTAGGCGGCCAAGCCGCCGTTGCGGTCACCGATGGCAAACAACACTCCGCTGGCCGCATCCTGCTGCGGCACATCCACATCGGCGAGGATGTGACCACCGCCGGCCAGCATCGGCAGCGCCTCATCGAGCACCGGACCGGCCTGCGGATAGAGCGTGACCTTCAGGCCAACCGGGTACTGCGGCTGCGCTACGGCAGTCAATCGCCCGATCAGCGAGTCAAGCAGCGGCAGAACATTGTTGGCGGCAGCTTCCTGCGACCACTGCTCCGGTAGCTGCTCGACTATGTCGGGATGTTGGTCTGCGAGATCGTCAGACTCCGAGAAGTCCTCGTCGAGGCGGAACAGCGACCAGCGATCGGTCTCAAAGTCGCGGCTTCCGGTCAGCAGTGAGTCCTCGTCCATCACACCGACCGGAACGTGATCGGTGGTCGCCTTCCAGCCGTCGGCGAAGATCGCCCGCGAGCCCATCATCTCGAAGTACTGCAGCGAACGCGGGTTGGGTGCCGCAGGATCGGTGAACGAGGGCAACAGGCTGGCCCCCTGAACGGGCTGTTGTGCAATACCGTCGACGGAGTCCGGGACGGCCACGCCGCACGCATCGAGCACGGTCGGCAGGACGTCGATCGCATGGGCGAACTGTCCACGGATCTCGCCGCCCTCACGAATCTTCTTGGGCCAGTGCGCGATGAACGGGACCCGGGTGCCGCCGAGCCAGGTGTAGCGCTTCCACAACCGAAATGGCGTATTGCCGGCCCACGCCCAGCCCCACGCGTAGTGCGGATAGGTGCGTGGTCCGCCCCACTCGTCGAGCTGCGCGAGGTTCTCGGCGAGGTCATCGCGTACCCGATGGGTGAACCGATGCTCATTGACGGTCCCGGAAACCCCGCCCTCGGCGCTGGCGCCGTTGTCAGACATCAGCAGGATCAACGTGTTGTCGAGCACCCCGATGCGCTCAAGGGTGTCGACCAGCCGGCCGATCTGCGCATCGGTGTGGCTGAGGAACCCGGCGTAAACCTCATGCATGCGGGCGTACAGGAGGCGCTCGTCCGCGCTGAGATCGTCCCAGGCCGGAACCCAGGGCGGCCGTGGGGTCAAGGAGGTGGTGGCCGGGACTACTCCGGACTGCACTTGACGAGCGAACAGCTCGTCACGCCAGCGATCCCAGCCGACGTCGAACTTGCCGGCGTAGGCATCAGCCCATGAGCGCTCCACGTGGTGCGGCGAGTGCATCGCTCCCGGCGTGAAATAGAGGAAGAAAGGTTTGCCAGGGGCGCTGGCCTGTTGGCTTAGCACCATCCGGATCGCTTCGTCGGCGAGATCTTCGGTCAGGTGGTAGCCCTCATCGGGCCGGGCAGGTGCTTCGACGAACGAATTGTCGCGAACCAGTTCCGGCGCCCATTGATTGGCGTCGCCCCGGAGAAATCCGTAGTAGCGTTCGAACCCCAAACCCAGCGGCCATTGGTCGTAGGGTCCAGCTCCGCCACGCTCACCTCGCGGTACCAAATGCCATTTGCCGGTTGCCAATGTGCTCCAACCCGCGTCTCGCAGGATTCGTGGGAGCGTCGCCGCCGAGCGGGGAATGTGTGCGGTGTACCCGGGATGCGTGGTTGGCAGATCTGCAAGGAAGCCCATTCCCACTGCGTGGTGGTTGCGGCCGGTCAGCAGCGCGGCCCGGGTCGGGGAGCACAGGGCCGTCACGTGAAACCGGTTGTAGCGCAGGCCTCCTGCGGCCAGGCGGTCGACGGTCGGAGTCGAGATGTCTGAGCCGTAGCAGCCGAACTGGGCGAAGCCGAGGTCATCGAGCAGGATCACCACGACATTGGGCGCATCCTGTGGGGGGCGCTGGGGCTGGCTCATCTCGATGTCGCCTTTCGCTA
Organism: Mycolicibacter virginiensis; assembly: GCF_022374935.2. Taxonomy (NCBI): domain Bacteria; kingdom Bacillati; phylum Actinomycetota; class Actinomycetes; order Mycobacteriales; family Mycobacteriaceae; genus Mycobacterium; species Mycobacterium virginiense. The sequence continues at coordinate 2,772,668 of NZ_CP092430.2, read as the reverse complement.
TGACCTGCGTGTACTCGATATTGCGAATCGCACGGGCGGTGGGTAATTCGACTGACTGAAGCTGTAATCGATCCTGACTGGAGCGGCCTAGCCGGCCACCGCTTCTGCATGCCGGCCGGGCACCGTCATCGGGCTTGGATGACAGCGCTTGGTCGGCTGCGGAAGCGGCGCCGTTCCGGGCGTTCCGGGCGGTACGCGGGATCGAAGCGGCGAACCGTAACGACAAGCAGCAGGGCGATGATGGGCGCGATGACGCCGTACAGTGCCGGCACGGTCCCGATTTCGGCGCTGTCGAGGAGCTGCGGACTCAGGGCTATCGCGGTGGCCACCATTGCGTTGTGCATCCCGATCTCGAGGCTGATGGCAATCGCCTGCCGCGGAGCGAGTTTCATCCATCGAGGCACCAGATAGCCGACGGTCAAGCTCACGGTGGCGAAGGACACGACGGCGCCACTGAGTGCGCCGAGGTTGTTGAGCAGTGTCGTTTGCCCCCCGACGATTGCGGCAATGGAGATCGCGACCAGCAGCGTGGCCGCGGCGACTCGGACTGGCCGCTTCAAGCGGCGGGCCAGCTCGGGGAAGCGTTCGCGAATGGCGACCCCAATAGCCGTGGGAATGAGGACCAGGCCGACCACTGCGACGAACTTGTCCAGCTGCAGCGGAATCGTCCTGCCCTCGCCGGTGAACCAGTTGATTGAGAATGCCAGGATCGCTGGTAGGGAAGCGATCGAGATCACGGCGTTGATCGCGGTTAGGGTGAGATTGAGTGCCAGGTCGCCATTGACCAAGTGGCTGAACACATTGGCCAACAGGCCGCCTGGGACGGCGGATATCAACATGAGTCCCACCGCGAGCTTCGGCGGGAGGTTGAACGCTTCGGCGATGAGCAGGCAGAGGGCCGGCAGGGCTACCGCCTGGCAGACCAGGGCGACCGCCAGTGGGCGCTTCAGGGCGGCGGCTCGCCGGAAGTCGGCGACGGTGAGGGTCATTCCCAGCGCGAGCATGGCCGTCACGACGACCAATGGGAAGAACCGGTTATCCATGAATGCTCCGCGATGTTCGTGCGCCGATGCCATAACGGTTGGGCGGCCGCGGGCCTCGGCGCGATGATGCAGTGATTGCTCAGCTTGCCGCAGCCGGTCGAAATCCGGCTCGAAGATCCGGGTTCTCGCAAGGCCGGGTGGGGCTCCCCGGCGACGTGCTGAGCAAACGGATTCGACGCTGAACCTCGAACTTCGATGACGACACGAGTCACCGCGATCCGCTCCGGACGTCCGCCATGCCGACCGCCTTGTGCGTGGCCGCACACCATGGCAGATCCTTGCCGTTGAGACGGTGGATCATGCGGAGATGCGATATTCGATAGCAGGTGTAATTGCCAGTGCGCCAACGCAATAACCTGAGAAACAGCGATACGGCGGTGAAGTCCGCCTACATCGCAGTCCCGCACGGATGTGCCGTCGTGTCCGCGCGGCATCCTTGCGCCGGCCCATGGCGGCGGTTCCAACATGACGACGGCAATGGCCGGCTGACGCTCGCATCCCGACGAGGCGGGCTAATTGCTGGCTACATCGGTCCGGCGTCGGGAACAGGCTGGAATCCTTTTGAGCGGAATCAATAGCGGTGACGCACTCAGCGGAGGCCCGTGCCGGGCAAGCTCGGATGAGCGGTTGTTTTGCCACGTTGTGTGCAGGTAATTCCGCAGCGTCCGCGTAGACTCACCGGGCGAACTTTTCATCAGAAACAGTGAGGTGGGGCGGGTTATGAGCGGCCATTCCAAGTGGGCTACCACGAAGCACAAGAAGGCTGTCATTGACGCTCGTCGTGGCAAGAATTTTGCGCGGTTGATCAAGAATATTGAGGTTGCGGCGCGGGTTGGTGGTGGGGATCCGTCGGGTAATCCGACGTTGTATGACGCCATTCAGAAGGCGAAGAAGAACTCGGTGCCCAACGACAATATTGAGCGGGCGCGTAAGCGTGGTGCTGGTGAGGAAGCTGGTGGGGCGGATTACCAGACGATCACCTATGAGGGTTATGGGCCCAATGGGGTGGCGGTGTTGATCGAGTGTTTGACCGACAATCGCAATCGTGCGGCCAGTGAGGTGCGGGTGGCGATGACGCGTAACGGTGGTCAGATGGCTGATCCGGGTTCGGTGGCGTATCTGTTCAGTCGCAAGGGCACGGTCACCTTGGACAAGAATGGGTTGACCGAGGATGACGTGTTGGCGGCGGTGTTGGATGCCGGTGCTGAGGATGTCAATGATTTGGGGGAGAGCTTCGAGGTGATCTCGGAGCCGGGGGATCTGGTGGCGGTGCGCAGTGCGCTGGTGGAGGCTGGGATCGATTATGACTCCGCGGAGGCCAGTTTTCAGGCGTCGGTGAGTGTTCCGGTCGATGTCGAGGGTGCCCGCAAGGTGTTGAAGTTGGTTGACGCCCTTGAGGACAACGACGACGTGCAGAACGTGTGGACCAACGTCGATCTGTCCGACGAAGTCCTGGCAGCCCTCGAAGACGAATAGGAGCCACGTCGTTGTCGACGATTCATTTCATCTCCGGTCTGCCGCGCTCAGGTTCGACACTGCTGGCCGCGTTACTGCGGCAGAACCCGCGCTTCGAGGCCGGGATGTCGGGCCCGCTGGCGGGGTTGTTCGGTGCCCTGCTCGGTGAGATGAGCGCCCGCAACGAGTATTCGGTGTTCATCGACGACGCGAAGCGGGAACGGATTTTGCACGGCCTGTTCGACAGCTTCTATGCCGATTGCGACGCTGAGGTGGTCTTCGATACCAACCGAGGGTGGTGCGGCTGGATGCCCGCGGTTTCCCGGTTGTTCCCGAGCGCCAAGGTCATCGCGTGCGTGCGCGAGGTGCCGTGGGTGGTCGACAGCATCGAACGGTTAGTCCAGCGCAACGTGTTCACCCCCTCGTCCATCTTCGGCTTCAACCCCGGCGGCACGGTCTACACCCGCGCCAACGCGATTGTGGCGCAGGACGGGATGATCGGGGCCCCATACGACATGCTCAAACAGGCCTGTTTCGGCGCCGAGCGCGACCGACTGCTGCTGGTGCAATATGAGACGCTGACCACCGACCCGGCGTCCACCATGCGTGCCATCTACGACTTCATCGGCGAGCCGATGTTCACCCACGACTTCGCTCATGTCGACTACGACGTCACAGATTTCGACGAACGGGCCGGTACACCGGGCCTGCACACGGTCCACGGCGAGGTCCGGGCCAAGCCGCGGGAGTCGATACTGCCGCCGGACTTGTTCAACCGGTTCGTCAACGACGCGTTCTGGCGTGACCCAGGCGCCGTGCCCGCTGGTTTGCGGGTCGTTTAGCCGAACAACGGTTCTAGACTGACGCCGTGTCGGGGAGGGAACGCCAGGAGTACGGCAGGTCCCAGCGGAAGGTGCTTCCGCGATCCGCGCTCGGGGACTACGAACCGTCGTCGAGACGCGCGGACCCGGTAGCACTGCTGGAATCTCAATCCAAGTCCCGGGTTCTGGAGCTGGTACCGATCCGCTACGCCCGCATGTTGGCGTCGCCGTATGCGTTTTTCAGGGGCTCGGCGGTGATCATGGCCTCCGATCTCGCCGCCGGCCCGCACACCGGACTACCGGCACAGCTGTGCGGGGACGCGCACCTGTCGAACTTCGGGATGTTCGCCTCCCCGGAGCGGCAGCTGATGTTCGACCTCAATGATTTCGACGAGACGCTGCCCGGACCGTGGGAGTGGGACGTCAAACGGTTGGTGGCCAGTGCCGCAGTCCTCTGCCGCAGCAGGGGATTCAGCCCCGCCCAGCAGGAATCGGTGGTATCGGCCTGCGCCGAGGCTTACCGCAATCAGATGCGTGAACTGGCCGGCCTCGGCGAGCTCGACGTGTGGTACGCGCAGTCGGTCATCGATTCCGACCTACTGGCCGCCGTAGAACCGGTCTACGCCAAGGCCATCCGGCGTACCGCGGTCGGTGCGCTGTCCCGCGGCCGGCAGCAGGCCGTCGACAAACTCACCCGGTCGCAAGACGGGCGCCTGCGACTGATCAGCGATCCGCCCCTGATCGTGCCGGCCGGTGACTTGGTCAGCGACGTTGTGGCACAGCTCTACAACAAGTACATGCGGAAGCTGATCAAGGACTACGTTTCCAGCCTTCCCGACGACCGGAGGGTGCTCGCACGGCGCTACCGCTACGTGGAAGTGGCCCGCAAGGTGGTCGGTGTCGGCAGCGTCGGAACCCGAACCTGGATCGTGCTGTTTGAGGGTGTCGGCAGCGGAGACCCGTTGCTCATGCAGGTCAAGGAGGCTCGCCCCTCGGTGTTGGAACCCCACCTCAAGCGCAGCCGATACGCCAACGCTGGGGAGCGGGTCGTCGCGGGGCAGCGGCTGATGCAGGCCACCAGCGACGTCCTGCTGGGCTGGCTGCACGCCATCGGCCCCGACGGCCACCATGGCGACTACTACGTACGCCAGCTGTGGGACATGAAGGGATCCGCCGACGTCGAGACGATGCGGCCGAAGGTGCTTTCCGCCTACGTACAGGCATGCGGGCACGCACTTGCCCGGGCGCACAGCCGCTCCGGCGACCGGGTCGCGATCGCGGCTTATCTCGGCAAGGGGGATAACGCCGACCGCGCGCTGACCCGGTTCGCCATGGCGTATGCCGAACAGAACGACCGCGACTACGAGGCGCTGCGGGCTGCGGCGCGCAGTGGCCGTATCGCCACCGCCTGATGACCGGGCCGGGGAGAGCGTGTGGACGCCGCGTGTCGCGCCCCAGTGGTGTCGTCGGACCCCACTAGACTGTCGAACAGTTGTTCGGTACTGGAGAGGAATCCGATGCGGGTGATGGGCGTCGACCCTGGGCTGACGCGGTGTGGGCTGTCAGTGGTCGAAAGCGGGCAGGGGCGTCAGGTCACCGCTTTGGATGTCGACGTGGTGCGCACCCCGGCCGATCAGCCGCTGCCGGAGCGGCTGCTGACCATCAGTAACACCGCCGAGCACTGGCTCGACACCCATCGTCCCGACGTCATCGCGATCGAGCGGGTGTTCTCCCAGCAGAACGTCTCCACCGTGATGGGCACCGCGCAGGCCGGCGGAGTGATCGCGCTGCAGGCTGCCCGGCGCGGCATCGCCGTGCACTTCCACACCCCCAGCGAGGTCAAAGCCGCGGTGACCGGCAATGGTTCGGCCGACAAGGCGCAGGTGACGACGATGATCACCCGAATCCTCGGGCTGCAGCAAAAGCCGACACCCGCGGACGCCGCCGATGCGCTGGCGCTGGCGATCTGTCATTGCTGGCGGGCCCCGATGATCGCCCGGATGGCTGCCGCCGAGGCACTGGCCGCCGAGCAGCGGCGTAAGTACACCGCCAAGCTCAAGGCGGCCCGGGCATGATCGCGTCGGTACGTGGCGAAGTCATCGACATCGCGCTGGACCATGCCGTGGTCGAGGCGGCCGGCGTCGGCTACAAGCTGATGGCCACGCCGGCGACCTTGTCGACGCTGCGCCGCGGTAGCGAATCCCGGCTGATCACCGCGATGATCGTGCGCGAAGACTCGATGACGCTCTACGGATTCCCGGACAGCGAGGCACGCGACCTGTTCCTCACACTGATCGGGGTCTCGGGTATCGGACCCAAGATCGCCCTGGCCACCCTGGCCGTCTATGACGCGACCACCTTGCGTCGGGCGCTCGCCGACTCCGACGTCACCGCATTGACCCGGGTGCCCGGAATCGGCAAGCGCGGTGCCGAGCGGTTGGTGCTGGAGCTGCGCGACAAGATGGGTGCGGTGGCCGCGTCCGACGGCGCGCCGTTCAGCGGTCATGCGGTGCGTGCTCCGGTGATCGAAGCCCTGATCGGGCTCGGCTTCGCCGCCAAGCAGGCCGAAGAGACCACCGATAAGGTACTGGCCGATGCTCCCGACGCAACCACTTCCGAGGTGCTGCGCACCGCGCTGAGCCGGCTGGGGAAGACCAAGTGAGCCAATCCGGTGAGCCCGCCGATCCCGAAGCCCGTGAGGTGTCTCCGGCACTGACCGTCGGTGAGGGCGACATCGACGCCGGACTGCGTCCGCGCAGCCTGGCCGAGTTCATCGGCCAACCCCGGGTACGCGAGCAACTGCAACTGGTGCTCGAGGGCGCCAAAAACCGCGGCGGCACCCCCGATCACATCCTGCTGTCCGGCCCGCCGGGGCTCGGCAAGACATCGCTGGCGATGATCATCGCCAGCGAATTGGGCAGCTCGCTGCGGTTGACCTCCGGGCCGGCGCTGGAACGCGCCGGTGATCTGGCCGCGATGCTGTCGAATCTGGTCGAGCATGACGTGCTGTTCATCGATGAGATCCACCGCATCGCCCGGCCCGCCGAGGAAATGCTCTACCTGGCGATGGAGGACTTCCGCGTTGACGTCGTCGTCGGAAAGGGCCCCGGGGCCACCTCGATTCCCCTGGAGGTGGCCCCCTTCACTCTGGTCGGGGCGACGACTCGATCAGGTGCGCTGACCGGGCCGCTGCGGGACCGGTTCGGGTTCACCGCCCACATGGATTTCTACGAACCGGCCGAACTGCAGCGGGTGTTGGCGCGCTCAGCGAAGATCCTCGGGATCGAACTGGGCGCCGAAGCGGCGGCAGAGGTCGCGCGGCGCTCCCGCGGCACGCCGCGGATCGCCAACCGGCTGTTGCGCCGGGTGCGGGACTACGCCGAAGTGCGTGCCGACGGGGTGATCACCCGCGACGTCGCCAAAGCCGCGCTGGCGGTCTACGACGTCGACGAGCTGGGTCTGGACCGGCTGGACCGCGCAGTGCTCACGGCGTTGACCCGAAGCTTCGGCGGCGGGCCGGTCGGGGTCTCCACCCTGGCCGTTGCGGTGGGGGAGGAAGCTACCACCGTCGAAGAGGTCTGCGAGCCGTTCCTGGTACGCGCCGGGATGGTCGCGCGCACCCCGCGGGGCCGCGTCGCGACTCCCGCAGCGTGGACGCACCTGGGCATGGTGCCCCCGGCAGGCGCGGGGGGACTCGGGCAACAGGGGTTGTTCGAGTAGGTCGGGCTAGAGCTTGGCCAGCTCGCCGGCCAGCACGTCCAAACCCTCCGACAACAATGCGTCGCTGATGGTCAACGGTGGCAACAGTCGCACCACATTGCCGAAGGTTCCACAGGTCAACACGATCACGCCCGCCCGATGACACGCCGCCGCCAGGGCGGCGGTCAGCGCCGGGTCCGGTGCGTTTGTGTCCGGCTGCACCAACTCGACGGCGATCATGGCGCCGCGGCCGCGGACATCGCCGATCCGGTCGTCGTCGGCCTGCAAGCGGCCCAGCCGTTCAAAGATCAGCCGCTCCATCTGCCTTGCCCGGCCCACCAGGTCGTCCGCCTCGACAGCGGCCAACGCTCCCAGCGCTGCCGCACAGGCCACCGGGTTGCCGCCGAAGGTGCCGCCCAGCCCGCTCACGTGCGGGGCGTCCATGATGTCGGCACGCCCGCTGACGGCCGCCAACGGCAGGCCCCCGCCGATTCCTTTGGCGGTACAGATCAGATCCGGCGCCAGCCCTGTCGGGCCTTCACGATCACAGGCGAACATCGCCCCGGTGCGGGCGAACCCCGTCTGCACCTCGTCGGCGATGAACACCACGTCGTTGTCGCGGCACCAGGCCAGCAGCGCCGGCAGGAAACCCGGCGCCGGGACGATGAAGCCGCCCTCGCCTTGGATCGGTTCGATGACCAGCGCAGCCAGATTGTGGGCGCCGATCTGGTTCTCCAGGACGCCGATGGCCCGCTCGGCGGCCCGTTCCCCGTCGCTGCCCAGCTCTTTGTCGATCAGCCCGTCACGGTAGGGATAGGACGCCGGCGCGCGGTAGATGTCGGGTGCGAACGGACCGAATCCGCTCTTGTAGGGCATCGACTTGGCGGTGAGCGCCATCGTGAGGTTGGTGCGGCCGTGGTAGCCGTGGTCGAACGCCGCCACCGCGGTCTTGCCGGTGTAGGACCGGGCGATCTTGACGGCGTTCTCCAACGCTTCGGCGCCGGAGTTGAGCAGTACGGAACGCTTCTCGAACTCGCCCGGAGTGATCCGGTTCAGGGCTTCGGCGACGGCCACATATCCCTCGTAGGGCGTCACCATGAAACAGGTGTGGGTGAACTCGGCGACCTGCTGCTGCACCGCTTCCACCACGCGGGGCGCGGCGTTGCCCACCGTGGTCACCGCGATCCCCGAGCCCAGGTCGATCAGCCGGTTGCCGTCGACGTCCTCCACGATGCCGCCGCCGGCCCGCAGCGCGTACACCGGCAGCGTGCTGCCCACCCCGCGTGGCACGGCCATCGCTCGGCGGCGCGCCAGCTGCGTCGAGCCGGGCCCGGGGATCTCGGTGGCCAGGTGACGGCTCTGCAGCAGTGGCGGCACTGACATGGGGCGGGTCTCCTTAGCGGTGCTTTCGGCGGCTCAGATCTGGCCGAGTGGCCGGCAGGCGTTGCCGAAGGGCTGCCAATATTCGCCGGGCGGGCAGTCCAGCGGGGTCGGTCCCTGTCCGAGCGGCATGCAGGTGTTGGTGCTGGGCTCCCAGTACTGACCGCCCGGACAGGCCAGCGGGGTCGGTCCCTGTCCGAGCGGCATGCAGGTGTTGGTGCTGGGCTCCCAGTACTGACCGCCCGGGCAGGCCAGCGGCTCTGCCGATCCGATGGCGGGCATGGCGATCGCTGCCAGCGCCAGGGGAGCCGCTGCCAGGGCAACTGCGGTCGCCAGACCACACGCAAAGTTCTTCATCGGCCAACCTTCCGTCAAGAATCCTGACCCCCCTGTCACCGACAGCCTAGGGGGTGGACGGCGGTACCGACGCGCAGTCGCCGGACACAGTGGCACACTGTTGTCATCACAGTGGCCCGCCACGCCTCAGGTGGTCCGGTGCCAAAGAATCATTCGAACAAGTCGAAAGATCGGTTGTCGTCATGGAAAACATGGTTGCCTTCCTGCCGCTGCTCCTCGTCATGGGCGCCTTCATGTTCTTCGCCTCGCGGCGGCAGAAGCGCGCGATGCAGGCCACCATCGACCTGCACGAATCGCTGCAGGTGGGCGACCGGGTGCACACGACGTCGGGACTGCAGGGCACCATCACCCGCATCACCGACGACGACGTCGACCTGGAGATCGCACCGGGTGTGGTGACCACCTGGATGAAGCTGGCCGTGCGCGACAAGATCGAGCCGGAGGAGTTGACGGCCGAGGCCGCAGTCGAAGAGGCCGTCGAGGGCGCCTAACAGCTCGCCGCCGCTCGGGTGTGGCAGGTCGCCGCCATCGGGCTGGCCGGCTGACACGCCCGACGCGCGGAACGTCCGCCCAACGATCATCGCGGCCAGCCGGGCACGTACCCTTTTGCGGGTGCAGTGGTACTGATCGCTGCGGGCGGCCCGAGCATGGGCCGGCCCCGACGATCACGAGAGCGCATTGCGCAATGAGCGAAGGAGACTCAACAACGTGGCATCGCCTTCGGCGCCGGTGCACCCTGCCCGCAACCTGGCGGTGTTCCTGGCATTGCTCATCGGTGTCTACCTGCTGGTATTCCTGACAGGAAACAAGCTCGCCGAACCCAAACTCGGTATCGACCTGCAGGGCGGCACTCGCGTGACGCTCACCGCGCGCACCCCGGACGGCTCCACGCCGACCCGTGACGCGCTCAACCAGGCGCAACAGATCATCAGTGCCCGGGTCAACGGACTCGGTGTGTCGGGCTCTGAGGTCATCATCGACGGCAACAACCTGGTCATCACGGTGCCGGGCAGCGACGGCAACGAGGCCCGCACCCTCGGCCAGACGGCCCGGCTCTACATCCGGCCGGTGATCAACGGTGTTTCGGTGCAGGAAGCTCAGGCAGCCGGCCGGATGCCCGGCCTCGGCGGTGGCGGCATGCCCGGCGTCCCCGGCTTGCCTCCCGGCGCCGGTGGTGGCGCTCCCGGTCTGCCTCCGGGTCTCGGTGGCGGCGGTGTTCCCGGTCTGCCTCCGGGTCTCGGCGGCGGTGGCGTTCCCGGTCTGCCTCCGGGCGCCGGTGGTGGTGCTCCCGGTCTGCCTCCGGGCTTCGGCGCGGGCGGGCAAGGCTCGTTCGGCGGGAACGGTGCGTCGCTTCCGCAGCAGCCGCTGACGCCGCCGGCCCAGCCGCGTCCTTTCCCGCAGGAGCCGACCCCGACACCGGGGACCACGTCTTCGAGCCCCGGCTCCGAAAACACCAGCGAGACAGCCATTCCCAGCACCTCTGCCGTTCCGGCGCCCACGGTACCGGGTTCGCCGGCTGAGGCGCCGGCGGTCCCCGGTGCGCAAATGCCCGCCTTGCCGGGGCTTCCCGGGCTGCCCGGTATGCCGGGTCTGCCCGGTCAGGGTGATCAGGCCCAGGGACTGGCGGCCCGTATCGCCGCCGAGAAGCGGTTACGGCAGAGCGACAACAAGGTCGTGCAGGCCTTGGCCCTGCAGATCCAGGCCGGCCGGTGCGACAAGGAAGACATCCTGGCCGGCAACGACGACCCGGACTTGCCGTTGGTGACCTGTTCGCAGGACCACCAGACCGCATACCTGCTGGCGCCGTCGATCATCAGCGGCGACCAGATCGCCGACGCCAGCTCCGGCATGGATCAGCGCAGCGGCGCGAACATCGTCCAGGTGCAGTTCAAGAGTGCCGCGGCCGACACCTGGGCCGACTTCACCGCGGCCCACATCGGCACCCAGACGGCATTCACACTGGACTCGCAGGTGGTCAGCGCGCCGCAGATCCAAGAGGCCATCCCGGGTGGCCGCACCCAGATCACGGGCGGCTCACCGGGTTTCACCCAGGACGGCGCCCGTCAGCTGGCCAACGTCTTGAAGTACGGGTCGCTGCCGCTGTCGTTTGAGGCCTCGGAAGCCGAAACCGTCTCGGCCACACTGGGAATGACCTCGCTGAAGGCGGGCCTGATCGCCGGTGCGATCGGTCTGGCCCTGGTGCTGATCTACTCGCTGCTCTACTACCGCGTACTCGGCGTGCTGACCGCGCTGTCGCTGGTGGTGGCCGGAGCCATGGTGTACGCGATCCTGATATTGCTGGGCCGCTACATCAACTACACGCTCGACCTAGCCGGTATCGCCGGTCTGATCATCGGTATCGGCACCACCGCAGACTCTTTCGTGGTGTTCTTCGAACGCATCAAGGACGAGATCCGCGAGGGCCGATCGTTCCGCTCGGCGGTGCCACGCGGTTGGACACGCGCACGCAAGACGATCGTGTCCGGCAACGCGGTCACCTTCCTTGCCGCGGCGGTGCTCTACTTCCTGGCGGTCGGCCAGGTGAAGGGCTTCGCGTTCACCCTGGGGCTGACCACGATCCTCGACCTGGTGGTGGTGTTCCTGGTGACCTGGCCACTGGTCTACCTGGCATCCAAGTCGCCGACGCTGGCCAAGCCGTCCTACAACGGCCTCGGCGCGGTTCAGCAGGTCGCACGGGAGCGGCGGGCGGTCGCCAAATCAGGAGGCGCGACCGGCGGCAAGTCCGGAGCCAAAGCGCGCACGCGGGTAACCGCCCAGTCGACGGAACAGGGATAGCCAGATGGCCAAACCGAGCACCAGTAGCGGCACGAAGCGCGCGACGAAGTCCGCGAAGAACGACACGGCAGCCGTCGAGGGCACCAAGAGCCGGGCTGCCGCGCAGGCGAAGCCTCGCAAGACCGCTGGAACCACCAAGGCGCCGAAGCACGGTTTCCTGTCGCGGCTCTACACCGGTACCGGCGCGTTTGAGGTCATTGGTAAGCGGCGGATGTGGTACGCGATCAGCGGCGCCATGGTCGCGATCGCGATCGTCAGCATCCTGGTTCGAGGCTTCACCTTCGGTATCGACTTTGCCGGCGGCACGAAGGTGTCGTTTCCGCGCGGCGACACCAGCGTCACGCAGGTCGAAGAGGTGTTCCGCAAGAGCGTCGGCAGTAGTCCGGAATCGGTGGTCGTGGTCGGCAACGGCAACTCGGCGACGGTGCAGATTCGCGCCGAGACGCTCACCAACGAGCAGACCGAGAAGCTGCGCGACGACCTGTTCGACGCCTTCCAGCCGGTCGGGCCCAACGGTGAGGCGAGCAAGCAGGCGATCAGTGACTCCGCGGTGTCGGAGACCTGGGGCGGGCAGATCACCAAAAAGGCCGTCATCGCCCTAGTGGTGTTCCTGCTGTTGGCGTCGCTGTACATCACGGTGCGCTACGAGTGGTTCATGACCATCTCGGCGATGATCTCGATGGTCTTCGACATCCTCGTGACAGCCGGGGTGTATTCGCTGGTCGGATTCGAGGTCACACCGGCCACTGTCATCGGCCTGTTGACCATTCTCGGGTTCTCCATCTACGACACGGTCATCGTGTTCGACAAGGTCGAGGAGAACACCAGCGGCTTCGAACACAAAACCCGCTACACCTACGCCGAGCAGGCCAACCTGGCCATCAACCAGACCTTCATGCGATCGATCAACACCAGCCTGATCTCGGCATTGCCGATCATCTCGCTGATGGTGGTCGCGGTGTGGCTGCTGGGTGTGGGAACGCTGCAGGACCTTGCGCTGGTGCAGTTGGTCGGTGTTGTCGTCGGCACCTATTCGTCGATCTACCTGGCCACACCGCTGCTGGTCACGCTGCGGGAACGCACCCAACTGGTGCAGAACCACACCCGCCGGGTGATGCGGCGGCGCAACGCCACGACCGGTTCCAAGCCGGCAGCGGCCGGTACCGAGGACTCGGGTGACGCCGACGACACCGTTGCCGACGCAGACGAGGCCACGGTGGCCACGGCGCCGGGCACTCCGACGCCCGGCGCAAAGCCGGTCCGCCCCACCAGCCGGCGCAGCCAGGGTCCGACCGGCAAGCCGGGCACTGGTCGGTAACCGACGATGGCGGCCCGCTGGCGGCACGCTGCGACGTGGCTGGTGGCGATCGCCACCAGCCTCGGCGTCTGGTCGGTGCCGGCGTGCACCAGTGCCACCGTCGATCAGATCGACTACGCCGTCGACGGCGGTCTGATCACCTACAACAGCACCACCGTGGCCGGTGCGGCGTCGGCCGGACCCCAGGCGTTCTCGCGGACCCTGATCGGCTTCGGCTACCACGGGCCGGACGGCCAGATCGTCACCGATCACGACTTCGGCAGCATCTCGGTGGTGGGCCGCGCCCCGCTGGTGCTGGACTATCAGATCGCCGACGCCGCGGTGTACTCCGACGGCAAGCCCATTACCTGTGACGACCTGGTGCTGGCGTGGGCGGCCCAGTCCGGCCGCTTCCCCGGCTTCGACGCCGCAAGCCGAGCCGGCTATCTCGACATCGAGAACATCGAGTGCCAGTCCGGCGCCAAGAAGGCCCGGGTGTCGTTCTTCGGCGACCGCAACATCGTCGACTACGAGGAATTGTTCACCGCGACTTCGATGATGCCGTCGCATGTCATCAGCGAGAAGCTCGGTGTGAACATCACCGACGCCGTGCTGGGCAGACTCGGGCCCGCCGACGAGGTGATCGGCAAGGTCGCGCAGGCCTGGAACACCACCTGGCAGCTCGACCGCGGCGCTGACCTGCGGTATTTTCCGTCGTCCGGGCCCTACAAGATCGACTCGGTGCTCGAAGGCGGCGCCGTCGTGTTGGTGGCCAACGACCTGTGGTGGGGTGCCAAGCCGGTCACCAAGCGGATCACGGTGTGGCCGCAGACCGCCGACATCGCCGACCGGGTCAACAAACGCGTTATCGAAGTCGTCGACGTGGCGACCGGATCCGCCGGGTCACTGATCACCCCCGATGACTACCAGAGCAGCGACAGTCCCTCGGGCGGCATCGAGCAGCTGATCTTCGCGCCGACCGGCCCGCTGTCGGAGACTCCGGCACGGCGGGCGGTGGCCTTATGCACTCCGCGTGACGTCATCGCCCGCGACGCGGGTGTGCCGGTGGTCAACTCCCGGCTCAACACCGCAATGGACGACGCGTTCGACCAGGCCGAGAATGTGCCCGAAGCCGAACCGTTCGCCCGGGCGAACCCCGACGCGGCTCGCGACGCGCTGGGCGGCAAGCCGCTGACCGTGCGCATCGGCTACCGCGGCCCCAACACCCGGCTGGCCGCGGTCATCGGGGCGATCACCAGCTCGTGTGCGCCCGCCGGCATCACTGTCACCGAGGTGGCCACCGACGCCATCGGCCCCCTGGCACTGCGGGAGGGGCAGATCGATGTGTTGCTCGCCAGTACCGGGGGATCCACCGGCAGCGGCTCGAGCGGATCGTCGGTAGTGGACGCCTACGAGTTGTTCAGCGGTAACGGAAACAACCTGTCCGGCTACCACAACGATCAGATCGACGGCGTGGTGTCCGCGCTGGCGGTCACCGCCGACCCCGCGGAGATGGTCCGGTTGCTCGCCGAGAGCGCTCCGGTGCTGTGGGCCGACATGCCGACGCTGCCGCTGTACCGACAGCAGCGCACCCTGCTGTCGTCGAAGAAGACATACGGCGTCGCTGCCAACCCCACCCGGTGGGGCGCGGGCTGGAACATGGACCGCTGGGAGCTGCAACAGTGAACCAAGCCGGGCCTGCGGCAGGCGCCGGTGAGATCATCGCGTCGCTGACCCGCGAGGTAGCGGACTTTCCCACCCCGGGAATCGCGTTCAAAGACCTGACCCCGGTCTTCGCCGATGCTGCCGGACTGGCCGCGGTCACCGAGGCGCTAGCGCGCGTCGCCGCTGGTGCTGATCTGGTGGCCGGCATCGACGCACGTGGGTTTCTGCTGGCCGGGGCGGTCGCCGACCGGCTCGGGGTGGGCGCGCTGGCAGTCCGCAAGGGCGGCAAGCTGCCGCCGCCGGTGCTCTCGGAGCGCTATCAGCTCGAGTACGGAACTGCGGTGCTGGAGATTCCGGCCGACGGAGTCGAGTTGGCCGGGCGCCGGGTGGTAATCCTCGACGACGTGCTGGCCACCGGCGGTACCCTGGCCGCAACGCGGCGATTGTTGGATGGTGCAGGGGCCGAGGTGGTTGCGGCTGCGGTGGTGCTGGAGCTGGCGGGGCTGGGCGGACGTGCCGCCGTGGCACCGTTGCAGCTGCACAGCCTGCACCTGATTTAGTCGATATTCTCGTGGTCGGAGGTGAGCACAGTGGGCCCTGAACAAGGCTTAGAGCAGGGCTCAGGCCCCGAGCGGTTCAGCACTGACGCCGGCCAGCCGGTGGCGGTGTCGGAGGCGGTCGCCCAGGACTCGCCGTCCGAGCGCACCGATCTGCTGAAGGTCCCGACCAGTGCGTCGCGGCGGGTCCGGGCCCGGATTGCCCGGCGCATCACCGCCCAACGTGGTGCATTGAGCCCGGTGCTGGAGCCGCTGGTGGCGGTGCACCGGCAGTACTACCCGAAGGCCAATCTGGCGCTGCTGCAACGCGCCTATGAGGTAGCCGAGCAGCGCCACGCCACCCAGCTGCGCCATTCGGGGGATCCCTACATCACCCACCCCGTGGCTGTTGCCACCATCCTGGCCGAGTTGGGCATGGACACCATCACGTTGGTGGCCGCACTGTTGCACGACACCGTCGAGGACACCGGGTACACCCTGACCGCGCTGGCCGCCGAATTCGGTGACGAGGTCGCCCACCTGGTCGACGGGGTGACCAAGCTGGACAAAGTGGTATTGGGCACCGCGGCCGAGGCCGAGACCATCCGCAAGATGGTCATCGCGATGGCGCGCGACCCCCGGGTGCTGGTGATCAAGGTCGCCGACCGGTTGCACAACATGCGCACCATCCGCTTCCTGGCGCCCGAAAAGCAAGCCCGCAAAGCACGCGAGACGCTGGAAGTGATTGCGCCACTGGCGCATCGGCTGGGTATGGCCACCGTGAAGTGGGAGCTTGAGGATCTGTCGTTCGCGATCCTGCACCCCAAACGCTACGAGGAGATCGTGCGGCTGGTGGCCGACCGCGCCCCGTCCCGCGATACCTACCTGGCCAAGGTGCGCGCCGAGATCGTCAACACCCTCGCGAAGTCGAAGATCACCGCCACCGTCGAAGGCCGACCCAAGCACTACTGGTCGATCTATCAGAAGATGATCGTGCGTGGTCGCGACTTCGACGATATCTACGACCTGGTGGGACTGCGGATCCTCTGCGACGAGATCCGGGACTGCTACGCGGCGGTCGGTGTCGTGCACTCGCTGTGGCAGCCGATGGCCGGCAGGTTCAAGGACTACATCGCTCAGCCCCGCTACGGGGTCTACCAATCGCTGCACACCACCGTGATCGGCCCAGAGGGCAAACCTCTGGAGATCCAGATTCGCACCCGGGAGATGCACCGCACCGCGGAGTACGGCATCGCCGCGCACTGGCGCTACAAGGAAGCCAAGGGCCGCAACGGTGTTCCGCACCTCAACACCGCCGCCGAGATCGACGACATGGCCTGGATGCGCCAGCTGTTGGACTGGCAGCGGGAGGCCGCCGATCCGGGAGAATTCCTCGAGTCGCTGCGCTACGACCTGGCCGTCAAAGAGATCTTCGTGTTCACGCCCAAGGGCGACGTGATCACACTGCCCACCGGTTCCACACCCGTGGACTTCGCCTACGCCGTGCACACCGAAGTCGGACACCGATGTATCGGCGCCCGGGTCAACGGCCGGCTGGTGGCGCTGGAGCGCAAGCTCGAAAACGGCGAAGTGGTCGAGGTTTTCACCTCGAAAGCGCAGAACGCCGGGCCGTCGCGGGACTGGCAACAGTTCGTGGTGTCGCCGCGAGCCAAGGCCAAGATCCGGCAGTGGTTCGCCAAGGAGCGCCGCGAGGAGGCCCTGGAGTCCGGCAAGGACGCGATGGCCCGCGAGGTGCGTCGGGCGGGATTGCCGCTGCAACGACTGGTCAACGGCGAGTCGATGGCGGCGGTGGCCCGCGAACTGCACTACACCGATGTTTCCGCGCTCTACACCGCCGTCGGCGAGAACCACATCTCGGCGCATCACGTCGTGCAACGGCTGGTGGCCCAGCTCGGCGGGGTGGACCAGGCCGAGGACGACCTGGCCGAGCGCTCCACGCCGCTGACCATCCCGCGTCGCGAACGCCACACCGACGACGTCGGCGTCGCGGTTCCCGGCGCCACCGGGGTGTTGACGAAACTGGCCAAGTGCTGCACCCCGGTGCCCGGCGACGAGATCATGGGTTTCGTCACCCGTGGCGGCGGGGTGTCGGTACACCGCACCGACTGCACCAATGCCGACGCGCTGCGCCAGCAGGACGAGCGGATCATCGAGGTCAAGTGGGCGCCGTCGCCGTCATCGGTGTTCCTGGTCGCCATTCAGGTCGAGGCGCTGGATCGGCACCGGCTGCTGTCGGACATCACCAAGGTGCTCGCCGACGAGAAGGTCAACATCTTGTCGGCCTCGGTCACGACCTCACGAGACCGGGTGGCGATCAGCCGGTTCACCTTCGAGATGGGCGACCCGAAGCATCTTGGCCACCTGCTCAACGTGGTCCGCAACGTCGAGGGCGTCTACGACGTCTACCGGGTGACGTCGGCGGCCTGACGGCTCCCGCTAGTCGGCGCGCACCGACTTGACGGTCACCTTGGTGACCGGCGAACCGTCGTCGCCGCCGCCCTGCACACCCGCCGCGGCGATCTTGTCCAGGGTGGCCAGGCCGTCGTCCTGAATCTTGCCGAACACCGTGTACTGCGGCGGCAGCATCGAATCCTTGTAGACCAGGAAGAACTGGCTGCCGTTGGTCCCGGGCCCGGCGTTGGCCATCGCCACGGTGCCGCGCGGGTAGGTGACCGGCTGCTGGGCCGCGGGGTCACCCAAGGAGTACTGGTCGGTGGGGTACTCGTTGTCGAACTCATAGCCCGGGCCGCCGGTGCCGTCGCCGGCGGGGTCGCCGCATTGCAGCACGCTGAGCATCGGCGATGTGGTCAGCCGGTGGCACTGGGTACCGGAGAAGAAGTCCTTGGCCGCCAGGCTGATGAAGCTGTTGACGGTGCAAGGGGATTGGCCGTTGTTGAGCATCAAACCGATGGGGCCCTGGTCGGTCATCATCGACACGCTGACCTCGGCCGGGTCGGTCGGGACCTTGCCGGACCGCGGCGGCTCGACGGCCTTGGTGGCCGGACGCGCCTTCGGGTACTGGCAGTCGGCGCCCAGCTGAGGCGATGCGGTGAACTTCGGTAGCTGCCCGGCGCTGGCGGCGGGCGCCCCGGAAGCGTCAGCGGAGTCCGCGGACTCCGATGTGTTCGAACCCGACGAACCACTCGCGTTGACATTGCCCGGATCGTTGTCGCGCAGCACCACGAACACCACCCCGGCGATCAGCAACACCGCCGCCACGGCGCCGACGATCATCAGTGACCGGCGCTGCTTGCGGGCTGCCTCGGCACGCTGCTGCACCTGTCGGTCCAGATTGCGCTTGGCGGCGGCACGCCGCTCTGAGTTCGTGGGCACCGGGGGTAACCTCCTGGCTCGCTGACTGAGTCGGCCCTCAAGTCTGCCAGAGCGGGCCTGCACCGCCCGCGTCACCGCCGACCCGGCGTGCAATGGGAAACTGGTCGGCGTGTTGGTCACCGGATTCCCCGCTGGAATGCTGGCGTGCAACTGTTACGTGTTGGCGCAACGGCAGGGCTCGGACGCGATCGTCGTCGATCCCGGCCAGCGCGCGATGGCCCGGCTGCGGCGTGTGCTCGACGAGAATCGGCTGACGCCGTCGGCGGTGCTGCTCACGCACGGCCACATCGACCACATCTGGTCGGCGCAGAAGGTCTCCGACACCTACGGCTGTCCCACCTACATTCACCCCGAGGACCGATTCATGCTTACCGACCCGCTGCGCTCACTGGGCACCGTCCCGGGGCAGGCGTTGTTCGGGGTGTTGAGCAAGGCGATGTTCTCCGAGCCCAAGCAGCTGATCGAACTGGACCGCGACGGCGACAAGATCGGCTTGGGCGACACCACGGTCACCGTCGACCACACCCCCGGCCACACCCGCGGTTCGGTGGTGTTCCGGGTCGAAGGTGACGCTGCCGAGGTGGTGTTCAGCGGGGACACCTTGTTTCAGAACTCGGTCGGCCGCACCGACCTGCCCGGGGGCAGCGGCCGGGACCTGTTGACCTCGATCGTCGACAAACTGCTCTGCCTTGACGACGCGACCGTGGTGCTACCCGGCCACGGCCCTAAGACCACCATCGGCGCCGAGCGCCGTTACAACCCGTTCCTAGAAGGGCTCAGTGCGTGAGCACGTTTACCGCACCCAAAGGGGTGCCCGACTACATTCCTGGCGTACCGCCAGTCTCTTCGGCCGGCTTCGTCGCCGTCCGCGACGGACTGCTGGCGGTCGCTCGCCGCGCCGGGTACGGCGACATCGAGCTGCCGATCTTCGAGGACACCGCACTGTTCGCACGCGGGGTGGGGGAGTCCACCGACGTGGTCTCCAAGGAGATGTACACGTTTGCCGACCGCGGCGACCGTTCGGTCACCCTGCGGCCCGAGGGCACCGCAGGCGTGATGCGCGCGGTGATCGAACACGGCCTGGACCGCGGTCAGCTGCCGGCCAAGCTCTGCTATTCGGGGCCGTTCTTCCGTTACGAGCGCCCGCAGGCCGGCCGTTACCGGCAGCTGCAGCAGGTTGGGGTCGAGGCGATCGGGGTGGACGATCCCGCGCTGGACGCCGAGGTGATCGCGGTCGCCGATGCGGGCTTTCGCTCCGTGGGGCTGGAGGGTTTCCGGCTGGAGATCACCTCGTTGGGCGACGACACCTGCCGCCCCGCCTATCGAGAGTTGCTGCAGCAGTTCCTGTTCGGGCTCGACCTTGACGAGGAGACCCGCCAGCGCGCGCAGCTCAATCCGCTGCGGGTGCTCGACGATAAGCGTCCGCACGTGCGTGAGATGACCGCTGATGCCCCGGTCATGCTCGATCATCTCTCCGAAGCCGCCCGGACGCACTTCGACACCGTGCTGGCACACCTGGATGCACTCGGGGTGCCGTACGTGGTCAACCCGCGCATGGTGCGCGGCCTGGACTACTACACCAAGACCACCTTCGAATTCGTGCACGACGGGTTGGGTGCGCAGTCCGGGATCGGTGGCGGAGGCCGGTACGACGGGCTCATGCGTCAGCTCGGTGGTCAGGACCTGTCCGGGATCGGCTTCGGTCTCGGCGTGGACCGTACCCTGCTCGCGCTGGCCGCCGAGGGCAAGACCGTGGGCCAGACCAGCCGATGCGACGTGTTCGGGGTGGGCCTTTCCGAGGCGGCCAAGCTGCGGCTGGCCGTTATCGCCGCGCAGTTGCGGGCGGCCGGCGTGCGCGTGGACCTGGCTTACGGGGACCGCGGGCTCAAGGGCGCGATGCGCGCCGCCGACCGTTCCGGAGCCGTCATCGCCCTGGTCGCGGGCGACCGCGACTTGGAGGCCGGCACTGTCGGCGTCAAGAACCTGGGCACCGGCGAACAGGTCGACGTGCCGATTGACGACGTGGTGGCCGAGGTACTGCGGCGAATGTCGCCTTAGTGCGCGGTTATCCACAGAACGCGTGACAAAAGCCGACGCTCGGCACTCGGGTGACGGCTTGGGACGGCAGTGTGATTTTCATGCCGACGCCCACCCCCGATTCGACGTGGCCCTTCCTCGGGTCTGAGGCGTTGGCAGCGGGCAGCGTGAGCAGGCGGACGTTACGCAGTCGGCATCGGCAGATCTACCGCAACGTCTATCTGCCCAACGGCGTAGAACTCACCCCCGTCACCCGTGCAGTGGCCGGTTGGCTGTGGTCGGGCAGGACCGCGACAGTGGCCGGGTTGTCCGCAGCGGCGCTGCACGGATCACGATGGATTGATGCGCGGTCGCCGGCCGAGCTGAACCGCAAGGCTGCTGGCGACGCCGATGGGATTGCGATCTATCGCGAGCGGCTGGAAGCGGACGAAACATGCCTCATCCGAGGGATACCGACCACCACGGCCGCCCGGACTGCCTTCGATCTTGGGCGCAGGGGAGGCCTGACCGGTGCCATAATCCGACTCGATTCCCTGGCGCATGCCACAGGGCTTGTCGCGGACGACGTATCTGAGGTGGCCGAACGCCATCGGGGTGTTCGCGGTCTGGTACAGCTACGGCGTGCGATCAGGTTGATGGACGGCGGCGCAGAATCCCCGCAGGAAACCAAGACACGGCTGTTGCTGATTCGCGGCGGACTGCCGTGTCCGGTGACCCAGATCGTTGTGCGAGATGGCTTCGGGCGTCCGTTTGCCCGCATTGACATGGGCTGGCCCGAATACCGGGTGGGCGTGGAGTTCGACGGTGCGCAGCACTGGACCGATCCGCGGCAGCGTACCGCTGACATCGACCGCTATGCCGAGTTGGCCGCGCGCGGCTGGGTGATTGTCCGGGTTAGTAGTGACCTGCTTCGGTATCGGCCGAACGTGGTTCTCATGCGGGTCCGGGCAGCGCTACAGGTCGCTGGTTGTACCTGGACTGAGGCGAATGTCGACTTAATGCAAGCGCAGCGCCTCGGGGCGTGACGGAACCCGACAGTCGGCAACACACGGTAGCGTGGCGCGGTATGACGATCATGCGGAATGTGACAGTCAAGTTCGGGACGGTGGTGCTGATGGCAGCCGCCGGAATGGCAGCCAGCCATGCGACGTCACTTGCGGACCCCGAGAACAGCCCAGCCTCGCCGACTGAGAACCCGGCGGCATCGCCCACCGAGAATGCAGCGCCGTCGCCGACGCCCACTCCGACCGAGAACGCGACCGAACCGTCGGCCGACGCCCCGAAGAAGAGCACAACCGGTGGCCACGAGGTCACCTACACGATCACCGCCACCAGTGACCTGACCGGCAACATCTCCTACATCAAGACCGACCCGCCCAGCATGGCCGCCTACAACGCAAACTCCTCGGAGTACCTCGAGACGGTTCGGGTGCCGATCGGCGGGGGACAGCCGGTGGTCTACACCACCACGCTGGCCGATCCCAGTCAGTGGGCGTTGGTCACCGCGAGCGGTGGCTTGCGAATCAACCCGGAGTTCCACTGCGAGATCGCCGTCGACGGCGAAGTGGTGGTGACGCAGCAGGGCGGCAGTGGGGTGTCCTGCGCTACCCGGCCCTGGTGACGGGCCCGGCTCAGCCGGCGAACACGTACACCCAGGCTTGCGCACCTGAGCGCAGTGGCACCGAGATCCGCCGGTAGGCGTCGACCTCGTACTCGTCAGCGGCCGCCAGTTCGGCGGTGCTGATCGCGAACACCGTGCCGGGGACAGCGGCGTCAGGTGTGTCCGACGGGCGCAGGATCGGATGACGGTCGGCGCCGCTGACTGCCACCACGTGGGGATCGGTGATCGTCACGTAGTCCAGGTCGTAGCCGATGATCGCGTCGGGCCGGCCATCGGGTTCGCGCCCGAACGTGCTGCGTTGCACTTCTGGTAGCTGCAGGGTGCCGTAGGAGAACAGCAGCTCGGTGTTCACTGCGCACCGCCGGCGACGTCGGCGGCGACAACGACGACTTCGGCGGGCCCCGAGCCCACCGAGCGGAGGCGGTGGCTGATCGAGGCGTCGAAGTAGGCGCTGTCACCTGCGTTCAGCGTCAACGCGGCATCGCCGTACTCCAATTCGACGGTCCCGGCGTGCACGAACACGAACTCCTGGCCTTCATGAGCCGGGTGCAGCGGGTGGGCTTCACCATCTTCACCATTCTCGCGGCGGCCGGCATGCCCGGTGGGACGAACCACGAACGGGGACATCGTCTTTCCCAGCATGCCCGCGGCCATGGCCCGGTAGCGCTGTCGATCCGCGTTGCGGTCCGCAGCGCGGTCCACGGCGATCTTGTCCTCGTCGCCCCGCTCGGAGAACAGTTGGGCCACGTCGACATCGAGGGCCTGCGCCACCTTGATGGCCACCGCGATGGACGGCGTGCTGCGACTGCGTTCGATTTTGGACAGGTAGCTCTTGGTCAGCCCGGTCCGCTCGGCGAGGCCTTCGAGGGTGAGGCCGCGCTGCTTGCGGACGGCGCGCAGCAGTTCTGTCATGCGTCCATGATGACACAGGAGATGACACAAGGTGTCCTATCGGTTAGGGTCGTGTCATCTACCGCCGTCACCGAGGAGCTGCCATGGGCACCACGTTCGACGATTCCAAATCCGACCTGATGCAACGCGCGGAGCACCGCTTCGCGGAGAACTTCACCGGAACTCAGTGGTCTACTCGCCAGAAATTGGCGCTGACTTGCCGGGCGTTGTCCGACCGTGGTCATGACTCCGGCCTGGCCGGACAGATCACCGCCCGTGCTGAGGCGCCTGGGACCTACTACACCCAACGGCTCGGCCTCGGTTTCGACGAGATCACCGACACCAATCTCCTGCTCGTCGACGAAGACCTCAACGTCATCGAGGGGGAGGGGATGGCCAACCCCGCCAACCGATTCCACAGCTGGATCTACCGGGCCCGCCCCGATGTCCAGTGCATAGTGCACACCCACCCTTTTCATGTTGCCGCGCTGTCCATGCTGGAGACCCCGTTGATCGTTTCGCACATGGACACCACACCGCTCTATGGCGACTGTGCCTTCCTGCCGCTGTGGCCGGGGGTCCCGGTCGGAAACGAGGAGGGCGAGATCATTTCTGAGGCCATTGGCGACAAGAAGGCGATCCTGCTGGCGCACCACGGTCAGATCGTGGCCGGCGCCAGTGTGGAGGAGGCGTGCTCGCTGGCGGTGCTGATCGAGCGTGCCGCCGCGTTGCAGCTGGCCGCCATGGCCGCCGGGACTATCAAAGAACTCCCGGAGAAGCTGGCCCGAGAGGCCCACGACTGGACCTTGCTGCCCAATCGCAGCCAGGCGAACTTCGCCTACTACGCCCGCCGCGCCCTCGCCGGTCACCCCGACGCGATCACCCGATAAGCGACGCGATCACCCGATAAGCAAGGAGTCCCTCGTGGCAACACAGTTATATGGCGTCATCGGCTACCCGGTGACCCCGTTCCGCGACGGCGGAATCGACACCGCGGTCCTGACTACCGTCATCAACCGGCTCATCGAGGCCGGGGTGCACGCCATCGCCCCGCTGGGCAGCACCGGTGAACTCGCCTACCTCGACGAAGACGAATTCGACACCTGCGTCGACGCCTCGATCGCCGCGGTCGCCGGACGCGTGCCGGTGCTGGTCGGGGTCTCGGATCTGACCACCGCGCGTACCGTGCGCCGCGCTCGCTATGCCGCGCAGGCCGGCGCCGACGCGGTGATGGTCTCCCCGGTGTCGTACTGGAAACTGTCTGAACGCGAGATCGCCGCGCACTACCGGGCCGTCTCCGATGCCATCGACATCGACATCGTGGCCTACAACAATCCGGCGACCTCCGGGATCGACATGAGTCCAGAGCTGCTGGTGGCCATGTTCGAGGGCATCGAGCACGTGACCATGGTCAAGGAGTCCACCGGCGATCTGAGCCGGATGCTGCGGATCGCCACGCTGTCCGATGGGCGCCTGCCGTTCTTCAACGGCAGCAATCCGCTGGTGCTCGACGCGCTGCGTGCCGGGGCGGCCGGCTGGTGCACCGCGGCGCCCAACCTGCGTCCGCAGCCTTGCCTGGACCTCTACACCGCGGTCACCGCCGGGGAATTGGACAAGGCCCAGGCGTGCTACGAGGACCTCAAGCCGCTGCTGGAGTTCATCGTGGCCGGCGGGCTGCCCACCACCGTCAAAGCCGGCCTAGAGATGCTCGGGGTGCCGGCCGGGGAACCGCGTCGCCCGCTGCTGCCGCTCGACGAGGCGGACCGGGCCGAGCTGCGCGGGCTCCTCTCGCTTTGACCCCGGGCTAGCCCAAGTTGCTGGCGGCGAAGGTGTCGCACTGGTTGGGGTCGCCGCTCTGATAGCCGACGGTGAACCAGTGCTGGCGCTGGGCCGACGCGCCGTGGGTCCACGACTCCGGATTGACCCGGCCGGTGGCGGCCTGCTGAATGCGGTCGTCACCCACCGACGACGCCGCGGACAACGCATCGCTGATGTCTTGGTCGGTCAGCGGCTGCAGGAACGGCACCCCGGTGCCCTCCTGCTTGGTCACCGATGCGTAATGCGCCCACACCCCGGCGTAGCAGTCGGCCTGCAACTCGGTGCGAACCCCGGCGCCGGTCGCGCCCTGCGCACCGGTTTGGGCTCGGCCCAGCACGCCGAGCAGATTCTGCACGTGGTGGCCGAACTCGTGGGCGACCACATACTCCTGTGCCAGCGGCCCGCTGCTCGAGCCGAACCGGTCGACGAGCACCTTGAAGAAGTCGGTATCGAAGTAGGCGGTCTGGTCCGCGGGGCAGTAAAACGGTCCGACCGCGCTGGTGGCCGCCCCACAAGCGGTGGACGTCTGTCCGCTGAACAGCTGCACGCGCGGACGCGTGTAGCCCCGCAGCAGGTCCGACCACACCGCGTCCACCGAGTTGGCCGTGGCGACCACCCGGCACTGCACATACTTATTGGCGTCCTGGCCGGTGCGGCACTTGGCGAGGTCGAAGCCCGGCGCCGTGTACTGGCCCTGGTCCACGGGCTGCTGGCTGAGCACCTCGCCGGGATCGGCCCCCAAGAGCAGCGCCACCACCAGGATCACCAACCCGGCAACCCCGCCGCCGATCGCAATCCCACGGCCACCGCCGCCCGAGGAGGTGGTGCTGGTATCGATCTGCATACCCTCGTTGAAGGTCATCGCACGCTCCGTGGAGTTGTCCGTAGTTTGATGGTGGCCCGCCGACCGATCGGGGCACCTTAGCTTCGCATACCGGCACCCGCCTCCAGGCCCGGTTTAGTGCGGTAGAACGCGTCGAATCCCGCGCCTTGGCTAAGTGAATTCAGCGTTGTCTGACCAGATCCCAAACCTTTACTGAATGTTTGTCGCGCTGCTGTGCCCCGAGGTCGCGCCGGTGTTACGTTCTGCATCCGGCCGCAGTGGGATGTTTCCTGCTACGGCCGCCGCAGCTACCTGCCCCAGAGTCAAGAGAGGTCGTCTGCTCGGTGAACGTTTCAACTCGTGCTTCCAGGGTTCCGTGGTGCTCGGGCCGCGAGTTGTCGTTCGTCTCGGGCGCCCCAGCTTTATCAGACCGTTATTACAACTGTCCGCTAGAGTGACCTACGTCAAGTATTGACGCAGACTTCGCGTACCCAACACTTCCCCGAGACGCTTGCACGACCCCCCAGGAGGAACAATGTCGTTCGTAACCGCTCAGCCAGAGATTCTGACGGCGGCCGCCGGAAGCCTTTCCGGAATCGGCGACTCGATGACCGCGGGGGTCACCGCCGCTGCTGCTCCTACCACTGGTGTGACCGCGCCTGCCGCGGACTTGGTGTCGGCGATGACCGCTGCCCAGTTCTCGGTCCATGGATCCCTGTTCCAGGAGGTCAGTGCCCAGGCGGCGGCGGTGCACCAGCAGATCGTGGCCACTTTGGGTAGCAACGCGAACGCTTACGCCCTCACCGAGGCTGTCAACGCCGCGGCTGCTGGCTGAAGCGGGGCGCCTCAATGAGTTTCAGTATCTTTCCGCCCGAGATCAACTCTGGGCTTATATATACCGGGCCCGGTTCGAGCCCCCTGCTGGAAGCCGCGGCGGCGTGGGCTCAGCTGTCGAGCGAGTTGATGACATCGGCGACAGCGACGCATTCGGTGATTGCCAATCTGGACTCGACCTGGACTGGGGCCGGCTCGGCAGCGGCGACCGCCTCGACCGCGCCGTATGTGGCTTGGCTGGAGCAGGCTTCGGCGACCGCCGCCAACAACGCTGCGCTGGCCACCCAGGCGGCCGCGCTGTTCGAGGCGGCGCGGGCCGCGTCGGTGCCGCCCGCGGTGATCGCGGCGAACCGCGCGATGCTGCTGGCGCTGATCTCCACCAACTTCTTTGGCCAGAACACCCCCCTGATCCAGGCGACTGAGCACCAGTACGAAGTGATGTGGGCGACCGACGGCGCCGCGATGGACACCTACAGCGGGTCTGCGGAGGCTAACAACAACGCGCTGCAGCAGGTGTCGACACCGCCGCAGTCTGCTCAGGCGACGGCGCAGGGGACGCCGGGATCGGCCGATGGCGGTCCGGTCATCACCCCGCCTGGCAACGGGCCGTCAGGTTATGACTTCGCCACCATCGGCGGATTGCTCGACGCGGTTGGCCTTCCGTCGACGATGCTCGGCGAGAAGGCGGCAGCCACCACCATCAGCTCGGCGCTGTCGCCAATCAGTTCGGCGAGCATGCCCGCGATGATGTTGGTGAGGCTGCTACCGATGCTGATGCAGTTCGCCCGAATGGGCGGAGCGGCCGGAGCGACAGGTGCGTTGGCCGGACAGTCGGCCGCCGGGGGCGCCGGCACCCTGATGACCCAGATCGGCGACTTCGTCAACGACAAGCTGCAAGGCGCGGTCGGCGTGCTGGCCGGCCACTTCAGCTCGGCCACTAACGCCATCTCCGCCAAGCTCGGTCAAGCCGCCTCGATGGGCGCGCTGAAGGTTCCGCAGGCCTGGTCGATGGCCGCCGACGGTATGGTCCGCGCCGCTCCGGTACTTCCCGCCACCACGGTCAGCGCCCCGGTCCAGACCATGTCGGGAGGACTGCCGGGCGGCCCGTTCGGCCACGCCATGATGGGCGCGATGGCCGGACGCGGAATGGGCGCGATGGCCGCCAAGGCCCCCAAGGTTATGCCCCGTTCGCCGGCTGGCGGGTAGCGGAAGGGGCCTGAACACACACGTGTCTGCCGGGTCGGCGCCCGGCTACCACAACGAATTGACGAAGCAAGAGGGAGAGAACCATGGCAACACGTTTTATGACTGATCCGGACGCGATGCGTTCGATGGCGGGCCGTTTTGATGTGCACGCGCAGACGGTGGAGGACGAGGCTCGTCGGATGTGGGCGTCGTCGACCAACATCTCTGGTGCTGGTTGGGGTGGTCTGGCGGAGCGGACTTCGATGGACACCATGGGTCAGATGCAGACGGCGTTTCGCAACATCGTGAACATGCTGCACGGTGTGCGTGATGGTCTGATTCGCGACGCTAACCACTACGAGCAGCAGGAAGCTGCTTCTCAGCAGATCCTGTCGAGCTAGAAGGAGTACCACGACCATGTCGATTAACTACCAGTTCGGTGATGTGGATGCGCACGGTGCGTTGATTCGTGCTCAGGCTGCGTCGTTGGAGGCTGAGCACCAGGCGATCGTGCACGATGTGCTGGCTGCCGGTGATTTCTGGGGTGGTGCGGGTTCGGTGGCGTGCCAGGAGTTTGTGGCGCAGTTGGGTCGCAACTTCGCGGTGATCTACGAGCAGGCCAACAGCCACGGTCAGAAGGTGCAGTCGGCCGGTAACAACATGGCCAACACCGACGCCTCGGTCGGCTCCAGCTGGGCCTGACCCAAGCCAATCGCGATCAAGAAACCGGCGCAGCCCTGGGCTGCGCCGGTTTCTCGCATTCTGTGGAGAGATGCACGGCCTGGGCAAAGCCGACAGCGGCCGGGGCTAATCAACCCCGGCCGCTGTCAGCGTGTCTAGCGTGCTGTGGTCAGCCCGTGATCGCTGCCGACGAGCATGCACCCAGCACCGTGGTGGACAGGAACGTCGCGGCATTGGCCAGGTAGTTGTCGGTCGGGTCGTAGGTCGGCAGCGCCAACACGAACGCCCGCCGGTACTGGGCGGACAGTTCCGCGAAGTCCTGCAGGGTGGGGTTGTTGCTGCGGCGGCCCAGCTGCTGCATCTTGTTGGCCAGGCTGATCATGATGGGACCCACCGCCAGGTTGACCGCCTTCTGCTGCGGGTTCCAATACGTCCCCGGGATGCTGGGGTCGATGCCGTGCCATTCGGCGGCGTCGACACCGAACTTGTCCAGCGTGGCCTTCCAGTCCGCGCACACCGGATTGGACCCGGTCAGATAACGCTGCGGGTTGGCCGGGTTGCCCGGCGAGGCCGTCTTGGTGGGGGCGGACTGCGACTCGACCAGCGGGCCGCGCGCGGCCGCTGAGCCATTGTTGGCGGCTGCGCAGATCGCGGCCAGCGCCGAGGCTGCGCTGTGCGCGGTGCCGGCCAACGGAGCGTCCCGCTCGGTGTAGGTGGGAATGTGCTCGACGAAGGTCCGGGCGTAAGCGATGAACTGCTCGTAGAGTTCGCGCATCACCCGGTGCGGGGTCAGCTTCACCAGCCCGACGGTCTGGGCGGCGGCGTTGCGCACCACCTGGCCGGCGGCCAGATACTGCTTCTTCTGCTCGTCATTCCACGCCGACGCCGGAATCGACTGGTCGCGCTCATTCCACTTGCCCTGTCCCAGCATCGACAGGGTGCTCGACAGGTTGCTGCTGATCGATATCCACGCGGTGCAGCTGGGGTCATTGATGATGATCGAGACCGGAGCGGTGTCGTCCGCGCTGGCGATACCCGACGCCGCCGAGCTGCGGCTGGAGGCCGAGCCGTCCAGCGAACTCTTGCCGGGGTCGCCGCCCAGCAACACCACCGCGACCAACACCAGTGCCACCACGGCCAGCACGACTACTGCGGCCAACCCCCATTTGAGGCTCTTGTTCTGTTTAGGGGCAGCGGCGTCGTCGTAGTCCTCGTCTTCGTCCTCGTCGTCATAGTCAAAGTCGAGGTCATCGGTGCCGTTAGTCACAGTGAGCCAGCTTAAAGCACCGACCGGCGCGGGGCAGTGTCACGAGAGGGCTCTAGACTTGGCGACCGTCAAACCGTTACCGAACTAACCGTCACCAAGGGGGTATTCGTGCTGCGCAGCCACGACGCCGGCTCACTGCGGGCTACCGACGCCGGGCTCAGCGTCACGCTTGCCGGTTGGGTGGCGCGCCGACGGGACCACGGCGGTGTCATCTTCATCGACCTGCGCGACGCTTCCGGGGTGGCGCAGGTGGTGTTCCGTGACGCCGCTGTCCTGGAGCAGGCGCACCGTTTGCGCGCCGAGTTCTGTGTGGCGGTCACCGGTCTCGTCGAGGTTCGCCCCGAGGGCAATGAGAATCCCGATCTGCCCACCGGCGCCATCGAGATCAACGCGACGGAGCTGACGGTACTCAACGAATCTGCGGCCCTGCCGTTTCAGCTCGACGAGTCCGCCGGGGAGGAAGCCCGGCTCAAGCACCGCTACCTGGATTTGCGTCGCGAAGACGGGCCCGGCGCCGCACTGCGACTTCGTTCGCAGGCCAACGCGGCCGCCCGCTCGGTGCTGGCTGAGCACAAATTCGTCGAGATCGAAACGCCTACGCTGACCCGCTCCACCCCGGAGGGCGCCCGCGACTTCCTGGTTCCGGCGCGGTTGCAGCCCGGTTCGTTCTACGCGCTGCCGCAGAGTCCGCAGCTGTTCAAACAGCTGCTGATGGTGGCCGGCATGGAGCGCTACTACCAGATCGCTCGTTGCTATCGCGACGAGGACTTCCGTGCCGACCGCCAGCCGGAGTTCACCCAGCTGGACCTGGAGATGAGCTTCGTCGACTCCGAGGACGTGATCGGCATCGCCGAACAGGTGCTCAAGGCGCTGTGGGCGCTGATCGGCTACGACCTGCCGTTGCCGCTGCCCCGGATGACATACGCCGACGCCATGCGCCGGTTCGGTTCGGACAAGCCCGACCTGCGTTTCGGCCTGGAACTGGTGGAGTGCACAGAGTTCTTCTCCGACACCACCTTCCGGGTCTTCCAAGCTCCCTACGTGGGTGCGGTCGTTATGCCCGGCGGGGCGTCGCAGGCGCGCCGGACATTGGACGGCTGGCAGGAATGGGCCAAGCAGCGCGGAGCCAAGGGCCTGGCGTACGTGCTGGTGGGTGAGGACGGAGAGCTGTCCGGACCGGTGGCCAAGAACTTGACCGACGCTGAGCGTTCCGGGCTGGCCGGGCACGTGGGTGCCGCGCCGGGGGACTGCATCTTCTTCGCGGCGGGACCGGCCAAGCAGTCTCGCGCCCTGTTGGGGGCGGCTCGTGGTGAGATCGCCCGGCGCTTGGACCTGATCGACCCGGACGCCTGGGCGTTCACCTGGGTGGTCGACCCGCCGCTGTTCGAGCCCGCCGACGACGCCACTGCCGCCGGTGACGTGGCCGTCGGCTCCGGGGCCTGGACCGCGGTGCACCACGCCTTCACCTCGCCCAAGCCGGAGCACGCCGGCAGCGTGGAGACCGACCCCGGCTCGGTGCTCGCGGACGCCTATGACGTGGTGTGCAATGGCAACGAGATCGGCGGCGGCTCGATCCGTATTCACCGTCGCGACATTCAGCAGCAGGTCTTCAAGGTCATGGGGATCGACGAGGCGTCGGCGAACGAGAAGTTCGGATTCCTGTTGGACGCATTCAGTTTCGGTGCACCGCCGCACGGCGGTCTGGCGTTCGGCTGGGACCGGGTGGTGGCGTTGCTGGCCGGTGTCGACTCGATCCGCGAGGTCATCGCGTTCCCGAAGTCCGGCGGCGGCATCGATCCGCTGACCGACGCTCCGGCGCCGATCACCGCGGCACAGCGCAAAGAAGCCGGTATCGACGCGGTGCCCCAACAGCGCTGAGGCGCGGGGCGCTAGACAGCGGCGCGGCGGTCGGCAAGGCTGGCGAGCATGGATTCGGCTGAGTTCGCCCGATTGGTCGTCGCCAACATGCCGTTCGCAGCGGCGTTGCAGATCGAGATCGCTGAACTGTCGCCCCAAGAGGTGCGCGCAACCATGCCGTGGGCTCCGGAGCGCTGCACCACCGGTGGCATGTTGCACGGGGGAGCGCTGATGGCGTTCGCCGACACCGCGGGCGCGGTGTGCGCGGTGGTCAACCTGCCGCAGGGCGCGAGCACCTCGACGATCGAGTCGAAGACCAACTTCTTCCGCGCGGTGCGTGACGGCGTGGTGACGGCTGCCAGCATTCCGCTGCACGTCGGCCGCACGACGATCGTCGTGCAGACCGACCTGACCGACGACAACGGCAAGCTGGTCGCCCGGGTCACCCAGACCCAGGCGGTGCTGTCGCCGAAGCCGCAGTAACCGGGCTCACCAGAACGGTTTGAGCAGCTGGCGCATCGCCGGCGGCACCCAGCCCTTCACCGACGACGGGAATACGCGTCCCGGCCCGCATTTCGGCCAAGCATACGGACCCTGCTCATCGAGAACCCGATTGGCGACCGCGATCTGTTCCTCGCGCGACGCTTTCGCCGGAGATCCCACACCACCGAATGCGCGCCACGTCGATGGCTTGAACTGCAGACCGCCGTAGAAACCATTACCGGTATCGGCGGCCCAGTTGCCGCCCGATTCGCATTGGGCGACCGCATCCCAACCCATTGCCATGTTGTCGGCATGAGCGACCCCTGCTGAAGACAGCAGCGTGCCCACGATCCCCCCGGTGATCAGCCCGGACGTGGCCCAAGTGAGCTGCCGCCGTCCAAACTGCACGACACGCCGTGCCGTGTTCCGGTACATATCACAACCTCCGTGATAGGTGTCTATCAATGAGGTTTCCGAGCATAACGCGATAAATGATGAAATTGCACATTTTGGTCACCTAAAGATGCGAATGAGTTTGTTGTTATAAATTGAGGCAAAAGTAAACAACAGTTGTTTGAGTTAACGAAGTTGTTATTGTTACGTATGTTGCGAGAGATCTCTTAGAAATTAAGAGAATTTTGAGTTACTAATGTTGCTGGAGTGGCTATTGGGGCCAAAGTGGTGCGTGTTGGTCGCGAAGCAAAGGGCCCACCGGCATGGATCGGTCGAGAAAAAATCGTCGGAATCGCGCACCCGGTTCCCCGGCGGCGCGTCCGGACGCCCCTAGGCTGCCTCGGGTGGCCGATCGCTATGGAACCGACATCCTCGCCGCCAACCCGCACGCCGCCCGCAGGGTCCGCTCGGTAGAGGTGCCGGTGGAACGCGGCATGGTGGTCGAAGACGCCGAAAGCGGCTACGTCGGGGCCGTCGTGCGGATCGCCTACGGTCGGATGGATCTGGAGGACCGGCACGGCCGCACCCGCGGATTCCCCGTCGGCCCCGGCTACCTGATCGATGGCAAGCCGGTGATCTTGACCGAGCCCCGCCCGACGGCACCCGCGGCGCCGGCCCGGACGGCGTCGGGCTCGGTGGCGGTACGCGGCGCGCGCGCCAAGGTCGCGCTGGCCAGCCGCATCTACGTGGAGGGCCGCCACGACGCCGAACTCGTCGAGCAGGTCTGGGGCGAAGACCTGCGCATCGAAGGTGTGGTGGTCGAGTACCTGGGCGGCATCGACGACCTGGCCGGCATCGTCGCCGAATTCCAGCCCGGGCCCGGCCGACGGCTCGGGGTCCTGGTCGACCACCTGGTGGACGGTTCCAAGGAGACCCGCATCGCCGAGGCGGTGCGCCGTGGACCGGGCGGTGCACACACCCTGATCGTCGGGCACCCCTACGTCGACATCTGGCAGGCGGTGAAGCCGGGGCGGCTCGGAATGCGGGCGTGGCCCAAGATTCCACGCAACGTTGAGTGGAAGCACGGGATCTGCGCCGCGCTGGGCTGGCCGCACGCCGATCAGGCCGATATCGCCGCGGCTTGGCAGCGCATCCGGGGCCGGGTGCGGGACTGGACCGACCTGGAGCCGGAGTTGATCGGCCGGGTTGAGGAGTTGATCGACTTCGTGACGCAACCATCCGGCGGTTAGCGAGCCTCGACGTAGGAGAGGCGAAGCTGGACCGGCGCAACCATCCGGCGGTTAGCGAGCCTCGACGTAGGAGAGGCGAAGCTGGACCGGCGCAACCATCCGGCGGTTAGCGAGCCTCGACGTAGGAGAGGCGAAGCTGGACCGGCGCAACCATCCGGCGGTTAGCGAGCCTCGACGTAGGAGAGGCGAAGCTGGACCGGCGCAACCATCCGGCGGTTAGCGAGCCTGGACCGGCAATCCGGCTGAATCGGGCCACCGCGGTCGCCTGAGCCGGTTGGATGGCAGGCATGAAAACAATTGCCGCCGTGGCGCATGCGCCCAACCAGCCCTTCGAGATCATGGAGTTGGACCTCGACGGGCCCGGCCCGGGCGAGGTGCTGATCAAGTTCACCGCGGCTGGGCTGTGTCACTCGGACCTGCATGTTGCCGACGGTGACTGGCCGAACCGGTTCCCGATCGTCGGCGGGCACGAGGGCTCCGGGATCATCGAGGACGTCGGACCTGGGGTCACCAAGGTCAAGCCCGGCGATCACGTGGTGTGCTGTTTCATCCCCAGTTGCGGGGCCTGCCGGTACTGCTCGACCGGACGGCAGAACCTGTGCGACATGGGCGCCACCATCCTGGAGGGCTGTATGCCCGACGGCACCTTCCGATTCCACTCGGGTGGAACCGATTACGGCGGGTTCTGCATGCTCGGCACCTTCGCGGAGCGGGCGACGGTCTCGCAGCACTCGGTGGTCAAGGTCGACGATTGGCTGCCGCTGGAGACCGCGGTGCTGGCCGGCTGCGGCGTGCCCACGGGCTGGGCGACGGCCAACTACGACGGTGGGGTGCGCGCCGGGGACACCGTGGTGGTCTACGGCATCGGCGGGGTCGGCATCAACGCGGTGCAGGGCGCCGCGCACGCGGGCGCCAAGTACGTGGTGGCGGTCGACCCGGTGGAGTTCAAACGCGAGACTGCCTTGAAGCTGGGTGCCACGCATGCGTTCGCCACCGCCGAGGAGGCGATGGAGAAGGTCGCCGAGCTGACCTGGGGGCAGATGGCCGACCAGGCGTTGATCACCGTCGGCGATCTCGGTGAGGCCGTCACGACCGCCGCGATCAACACCGTCGGCAAGGGCGGCACCGTCGTCATCGCGGCGATGGCACGCTTGGAGGACCTCGATGTGCAGGTGTCGGGCACCATGCTGGCACTGTTCGGAAAGACGATCAAAGGCACGCTCTTCGGGGGCGCCAACCCGCAGTACGACATCGTGCGACTGCTGCGCCTCTACGATGCCGGCCAGCTCAAGCTCGATGAGCTGGTGACCCGCCGCTACACCCTGGAGCAGGTCAACGAGGGCTACCAGGATCTGCGTGACGGCAAGAACATCCGCGGGGTGATCATGCACCGCTGAACCGGCGGGGCGGCTGACAGCGATCAGCGGGCGTGCGTGGTATGCCTGAAGGCGTGTCCGACGGACTGTTCGACCTCACCGGCGCCCCGGCGCCCGAGCCGCATGGGGCGGGCGCCGGCACCTCCACGCCGTTGGCGGTGCGGATGCGTCCGGCGTCCCTCGACGAGGTGGTCGGCCAGGATCACCTGCTGGGCCAGGGCTCCCCGCTGCGTCGGCTGGTCGACGGCTCCGGAGCGGCCTCGGTCATCCTCTACGGTCCGCCCGGTACCGGAAAGACCACGCTGGCCTCGCTGATCTCCGGTGCCACCGGACGACGATTCGAGGCGCTGTCAGCCCTGAGTGCCGGGGTCAAAGAAGTGCGCGCCGTGATCGACACCGCGCGACGCGCGGCCGCATACGGCGAACAGACCGTGCTGTTCATCGATGAGGTACACCGCTTCTCCAAAACCCAGCAGGACGCGTTGCTGGCCGCGGTGGAGAACCGCGTGGTGCTGCTGGTGGCCGCCACCACGGAGAACCCGTCGTTCTCGGTGGTCGCCCCGCTGCTGAGCCGGTCGCTGATCCTGCAGCTGCGGCCGCTGGGGCCCGAGGACATCGCCACGGTGGTGCGGCGCGCTATCGACGACGAGCGCGGCCTGGGCGGACGCATCGAGGTGGCGCCCGACGCCGTCGACCTGCTGGTTCGGCTGGCCGCCGGCGATGCCCGCCGGGCTTTGACCGCACTGGAAGTAGCGTCGGAAGGGGTGGCGGCGGGCGAACAGATCACCGTGGAGATCGTCGAGGGATCCCTGGATCAGGCCGCGGTGCGCTACGACCGCGACGGCGACCAGCACTACGACGTGATCAGTGCGTTCATCAAGTCGGTGCGCGGCTCCGACGTCGACGCCGCGCTGCACTACCTGGCCCGGATGCTGGTCGCGGGGGAGGACCCGCGGTTCATCGCCCGTCGGCTGATGATTCTGGCCAGCGAAGACATCGGGATGGGCGATCCGACCGCGCTGCAAACCGCGGTGGCCGCGGCGCAGACGGTCGCGCTGATCGGTATGCCCGAGGCGCAACTGACCCTGGCGCACGCCACCGTGCACCTGGCAACAGCGCCGAAGTCCAACGCTGTGACCACCGCGCTGGGCGCCGCCATGGCTGACATCCGGGCCGGCAAGGCCGGGGCGGTTCCGGCGCACCTGCGCGACGGGCACTATGCGGGGGCGCAGTCCCTGGGCAATGCGGTCGGTTACCGGTACGCCCACGATCATCCCGACGGCGTTGTGCCGCAACAATATCCACCCGATGATCTGGTCGGTGTGGACTACTATCAGCCCACCGGTCGGGGAGCGGAACGCGAGATCGGCGGGCGACTGGCGCGACTCAGGGCCATCATCCGGCGCCGCTAGCGCACCAGGCGTGTTTTCGTCAGCCGGCCGAGCCGGTCTGGCCCAGCCAATCGGCCAGCGAGCGCCCGGCGTCGAGGGGCATGTTGCTCGCCTACCGCGAGGGTGAGGCGAAGGGGCTGGGCGCGGTCGGGGTCGACGGCGTGCTGGTTGACGCCGCGCACGTCAAGGTGGCGCGGAACACCCTGGCGCGGGTGGCACTGATCGACGAGGGGTAATCCGCCGCGAACTCAAGGTGCAACGCCGGCCTCGGTGTGAAGGTAACGGGGTCAGCCCGCTACACCAGTTCGGGCACTCGCAGATGAGCCACCGCCAGCTCGAACTCGCACTCGTCGAGTTCCTCAGCGCCGGCTTCCCGCATCGATTGGGTCTTGAGCTCGGTCGCCTGGTCGCGGTTTCGCTCCATGGCCTCCCGGCTGTCGAACGTGGCACACGAGACAGCGCGGCCCGATGCACGGTCCACCATCAGGCTCGCGCTGCTGAACCCGTCGAGGCCCTCGATCTGCGGTAGCACCGATGACTTGTAGTACTCGATGCCTTCGTCCATCCGCTCCGGTGGCACCTTGACCCAGGTGGCCCGTACGCACGACCCGGCGTGGGTGTGGTGGTCGCGGTGCAGCACCGCGATGTCCCATTCTTCGATGGTGGGCGATCCGCCGAATGTCATCGCCGCCCGGTCCCGAATCGGCCGGACATGCTCTGCGCTGGCGTGCATCGCCTCCTCGGTCTCCCATGAACTGGTAGCGATGCAGCGGCCAGTCTGTCGGTCGACCAACAGCGACACACCCACACACCCATCGATCTGCTGGAGTGCTGGCATGGTCTCGTCCCGAATATGCGCAATTCCGTCGTCAAGCGGTGAGGATTGCGCGATCACAGTGGTGGAGCGTGCGTACACGATTGGCTCCTTTGTAACGGGGCAGCGCCCCGGTGGCGCCACCGGCCCACGTACCACCCTCCTCCGCTGAACGGGTTGTGACAATAGGAAATTCGGCCTGCCTCGCGATGCGCGCCGACCAGTGGCAAACCCACACCGCTGGGCCCAAAACAGTGAGGCTGCGCCCACAGACCGAGCCCGCCGGAACGTCCGTAGGCTTGCAGATATGAAGACCGAAGTGCTCGGCGTCGACACCTCCCGGCGTCGCACCGTCGACCTCACCGATCAGGTGCGGTCGTTCTGCGCGGGTCACGGTGACGGGCTGTGCAATGTCTTCGTACCGCACGCGACGGCCGGGGTGGCGATCATCGAGACCGGTGCCGGGTCCGATTCCGACCTGGTCGACGCGCTGGAGCGGCTCTTGCCGCGTGACGACCGCTACCGGCACGCGCATGGGTCGCCGGGGCACGGGGCCGATCATGTGCTGCCGGCGATCGTCGCGCCGTCGATCACCGTTCCGGTGGTCGGCGGTGAGCCGCTGCTGGGAATCTGGCAGTCCGTCGTCCTGGTCGACCTGAACCGCGACAACCCTCGTCGAAGTGTGCGATTGAGTTTTGTCGTCGCCGCCACCACCTGAGGATCCTTGCCTGCTGAGAATGCGATCGGCAGCCCGGTACTGTAGTGCCGTCTAAATGGACGAGACGGCGGGAAGCGATAGATAGTGCAGACACACGAGATCAGGAAACGCTTCCTCGATCACTTCGTGAAAGCGGGCCACACCGAGGTGCCCAGCGCTTCGGTGATCCTGGATGACCCCAACCTGTTGTTCATCAACGCCGGGATGGTGCAGTTCGTGCCGTTCTTCCTGGGCCAGCGCACCCCGCCGTACGCCACCGCCACCAGCATCCAGAAGTGCATCCGTACCCCGGATATCGACGAGGTGGGCATCACCACCCGGCACAACACCTTCTTCCAGATGGCCGGCAACTTCTCGTTCGGCGACTACTTCAAGCGCGGGGCGATCGAACTGGCCTGGACGCTGCTGACGGGCAGCGTCGCCGACGGCGGTTACGGACTGGACCCCGAACGGCTGTGGGCCACCGTCTATCTCGACGACGACGAGGCCATCGCGTTGTGGCAGGAGATCGCGGGATTGCCGCTCGAGCGGATCCAGCGCCGCGGCATGGCCGACAACTACTGGTCGATGGGCATCCCGGGACCCTGCGGCCCGTCGTCGGAGATCTACTACGACCGCGGCCCGGAGTTCGGTGTCGATGGCGGCCCGATCGCCAACGAGGACCGCTACATCGAGATCTGGAACCTCGTTTTCATGCAGAACGAGCGCGGCGAGGGCACCTCCAAGGAGGACTTCGAGATCCTCGGGCCGCTGCCGCGCCAGAACATCGACACCGGCATGGGCATCGAGCGGGTCGCCTTCCTGCTTCAGGGCGTGCACAACGTCTACGAGACCGACCTGGTTCGCCCGGTCATCGACCTGGTCGCCACCCGCGCGCCGCGGGGCTACAACACCGGCAATGACGCCGACGACGTGCGCTACCGGATCATCGCCGACCACTCCCGCACCGCGGCCATCCTGATCGGTGATGGCGTGAGTCCCGGCAACGACGGCCGCGGCTACGTGCTGCGCCGGCTGCTGCGCCGGGTGATCCGCTCGGCCAAGCTGCTGGGCATCGAGGGCCCGATCGTCGGCGAGCTGATGGCAACCGTGCGCGATGCGATGGGCCCGTCGTACCCAGAACTGGTCACCGACTTCGACCGGATCAACCGGATCGCGGTCGCCGAGGAGACCGCGTTCAACCGGACCCTGACCTCGGGCTCGAAGCTGTTCGAGGACGCGGCGGCAGCCACCCGGTCCGCCGGGGCCACCGTGCTCTCCGGCAGCGACGCCTTCGCCCTGCACGACACCTACGGTTTCCCGATCGAGCTCACCCTGGAGATGGCCTCGGAGGCCGGCCTGCAGGTCGACGAGGCCGGGTTCCGCACGCTGATGGCCGAGCAGCGACAGCGCGCCAAGGCCGACGCCGCCGCGCGCAAGCACGCCCACGCCGACCTGAGCGCCTACCGGGAGCTGATCGACGCCGGACCCACCGAGTTCACCGGATTCAACGAGCTCACCACCGAGGGCCGCATCCTGGGCATCTTCGTCGACGGCAAGCGGGTGCCGGTGGTGTCGCACGAGGACCAGAAGGGCGTGGTCGCGGATCGCGTCGAGCTGGTGTTGGACCGCACCCCGTTGTATGCCGAGGCCGGTGGACAGATCGCCGACGTCGGCACCATCAGTGCCGGCACCGCCCAAGCCACGGTCACCGACGTGCAGAAGATCGCTCAGACGCTGTTCGTGCACCGGGTCAATGTCGAGTCCGGCGAATTCGTCGAGGGCGACACCGTTACCGCAGCGGTGGACCAGGGCTGGCGCAAGGGCGCTACCCAGGGCCACTCGGGCACCCATATGGTGCACGCCGCGCTGCGGCAGGTGCTGGGGCCCAACGCGGTTCAGGCCGGCTCGCTGAACCGGCCCGGGTATCTACGGTTCGACTTCAACTGGCAGGGCGCGCTCAGCGATGAGCAACGCCGCCAGGTGGAGGAGGTCACCAACGAGGCGGTCCAGGCCGACTTCGAGGTGCACACCTTCACCGAAGAACTCGAGAAGGCCAAGGCCATGGGCGCCATGGCGATGTTCGGCGAGAAGTACCCCGAGAAGGTGCGCGTCGTCGAGATCGGCGGGCCGTTCTCACTGGAACTGTGCGGCGGCACCCACGTGCACAACTCGGCGCAGATCGGTCCGGTCACCATCCTGGGCGAGTCGTCGGTCGGCTCGGGGGTGCGGCGCGTCGAGGCCTACGTCGGGTTGGACTCGTTCCGGCACCTGGCCAAGGAGCGCGCGTTGATGGCCGGGCTGGCCTCGTCGCTGAAGGTGCCCTCGGAGGAAGTGCCGGCTCGGGTGGCCAACCTGGTCGAGCGCCTCAAGGCCGCCGAGAAGGAGTTGGACCGCGCCCGGCTGGCCGGTGCCCGGGCGGCTGCTGCGAATGCCGCCGCCGGCGCCGAACAGATCGGTAACGTGCGCCTGGTGGCGCAGCGGATGTCGGGCGGTATCGGCGGCGGCGACCTGCGTTCGCTGGTCGGCGACATCCGCGGCAAGCTGGGCGAGGCGCCCGCGGTGGTGGCGCTGATCGCCGATGGCTCGGATTCGCAAGGCAGCGTGCCTTATGTGGTGGCTGCCAATGCCGCCGCGCAAGAGCTCGGGTTGCGCGCCGATGATCTGGTCAAGGACCTGGCGGCGGCGGTGTCCGGCCGCGGCGGTGGCAAGGCCGATCTGGCGCAGGGCTCCGGTAAGGACTCCGCCGGGATCGAGGCCGCGCTCGCGGCGGTCCGCGCGGCGGTCGCCCGGAGCGCGCCGGCGTGACCTCACCCCACCATCGCACCCCGGACCGGCCCGGCGGGCCGGACGATCCCGGCCGCGGACGACGGCTCGGGGTGGATGTGGGCAGTGTGCGGATCGGGGTGTCGTGTAGCGACCCCGACGGACTGTTGGCGACCCCGGTGGAGACGGTGCGACGACACGCCTCCGGCTCGCACCTGCGCCGACTGGCTGATCTTGCCGACGAATACGACGTCGTCGAAGTAGTGGTGGGATTGCCGCGCACCCTGGCCGACCGGGCCGGCTCAGCCGTCGAGGATGCCGTCGCAGTGGCTGACGATCTGGCCCGGGTGCTGTCTCAACGACGTCGGCTCGCGCCGGTGCGGCTGGTCGACGAGCGCCTGAGCACCGTCAGCGCGGCGCGGACGCTGCACGCGGCCGGGATGCGCGCCAAACGTCAGCGTTCGGTGATCGACCAGGCCGCTGCGGTGACGATCCTGCAGAGCTGGCTCGACCAGCGCCGGGCCCTGAGCGCGCCGGCCCCGACGGAGGACAACGATGTCTGACGAACAACGTGGGACGGCTTACGGCAAGGCCAAACCGGAAGCGGTAGGCCCGCCGAGGCGCCGGATGAGCCGGACCCAGCGGGCCCGGGAGAACCGGCGGCGACGCCAGCTCAACCGGCACCGCCGGATCGCCCGGGGCCTTGGCGTGGCGCTGATCGTCCTGGTCGCGATCGCCGGGGTCTTCCTGGGCTCCAAGTACTGGCACGCCAGCGGTCCCGTCGTCGACTTCACCGGTGACGGCGGCCAGCAGGTGCTGATCGAGGT
The DNA here is from genome assembly GCF_022374935.2 of Mycolicibacter virginiensis. Taxonomy (NCBI): domain Bacteria; kingdom Bacillati; phylum Actinomycetota; class Actinomycetes; order Mycobacteriales; family Mycobacteriaceae; genus Mycobacterium; species Mycobacterium virginiense. Next base: position 2,731,254 of record NZ_CP092430.2, on the reverse strand, counting down.
GCATGAGGGTGACTTCACCACCGCGATCGCCGAAACCATGTTGGAGGCGGGGGTGATCGCCAACGTCGGAACGTTCCTCAACGCCGCTCAGGGCAACTCCGCCATCGCGGCGATCCAGCCCGGCTTCTACCGGTTGCGCGCCGAGATCCCGGCGGCCACCGCGGTGCAGCAGCTCACCGACCCGGAGAATCGGGTGGGCAAGCTGGTGATTCCGGAGGGTCGTCAACTCGATGACACCACGGACATGAAGACCGATCGGGTGACGCCGGGATTGTTCACCCTCATCGCCGAGGCCAGCTGCCTTGACCTCAACGGTGACCGCACCTGTCTTAAAGCCCAAGATCTGCGTCGCGCCGCGGAGATCGAGACGCCGCAGGCACTGTCGGTCCCCGAGTGGGCCTTGGGGCCGGTCAGCAAGTTGGGGCGCGACCACCGACGCATCGAAGGGCTGATCACGGCGGGCACCTGGAACGTCGACCCGACCGCGTCGGCGCCTACCGTGCTGTCGAAATTGATCAGCCAGAGCAGCGCGGAACTGGGCAAGTCCGGCCTGCCCGGCACCGCCGTGCAGCTGGGCATGACGCCCTACGAGATGCTGGTGGTGGCTTCGCTGGTGCAACGCGAAGCGCTGCCGCACGACTTCGCCAAGGTGGCCCGGGTCATCGACAATCGGCTGGGGGAGCCGCAGCGGCTGGAGTTCGACTCGACGGTCAACTATCCGCTGGACCGCCAGGAGGTGGCCACCACCGACGCCGACCGGGCCAAGGTGACGCCGTGGAACACCTACGCCTCCGACGGTCTGCCGGCCACCCCGATCTGCTCACCGGGAACGGACGCCCTGCATGCCGCCGAGCATCCGGAGCCGGGCGACTGGCTGTACTTCGTGACGATCGACAAGGACGGCACCACTCTGTTCACGCACAACTACCAGCAGCACCTGAACAACATCGAGATGGCGCTGGACAACGGTGTCCTCGACAGTTCCCGCTGACCCCGGACCGCGCCGGGCCGCGGTGCTCGGTTCGCCGATCGCCCACTCACGCTCACCGCAACTGCACCTGGCGGCCTACCGGGCGCTCGGTCTGCCGGACTGGACCTATGAGCGCATCGAGTGCGGCGCCGAAGAGTTGCCGGCGCTGGTCGCCGGTTTCGGACCGGAATGGGTCGGCGTCTCGGTCACCATGCCGGGCAAGTTCGCCGCCTTGGCGTTCGCCGACGAACGCACCCAGCGCGCCGAACGCATCGGCTCGGCGAACACGCTGGTACGCACCGCAACCGGATGGTTGGCCGACAACACCGATGTCGACGGGGTGAGCGGGGCGCTCGGTTCGGTGTCGGGGTCAGCGATCGTGCTGGGCTCCGGCGGCACCGCGCCAGCCGCGGTTGTGGCGCTGACCGAACTGGGCGCCAGCCACATCACGGTGGCCGCACGCAACGCCGACAACGCCGCGCGGGTGGTGGCGTTGGCCACCGAAGTCGGTGTGCCGGCGCGCTTCTGCGCACTCGATGACCCCGACCTGGCCGCGGCGGCCGCCGAAGCGTCGGTACTGGTCAGCACATTGCCGGCCGACGTCGCCGCCCGGTATGCGCCGGTCCTGTCCGGTGTGCCCGTCCTGCTGGACGCCATCTACAACCCGTGGCCCACTCCACTGGCGACAGCGGTGAGCGTGGCCGGCGGCACCGTGATCAGCGGCCTGCAGATGCTGCTGCATCAAGCGTTCACCCAGGTTGAGCTGTTCACCGGTCGGCCCGCGCCCCGCGCACAGATGACTTGCGCGGTCGCTGACCTCGGCTGAGCATGACGCCATGGAAGTGGCGGCGGCTGGTTCTGTACTGGCGTGGCTGACGCTGCTGAGCGGCTACGACATCCGGCAGCGCCGACTGCCGAACTGGCTGACGCTGCCCGCGGCGGTGCTGGTTCCGGCGGTGGCTGCCGCCGTTGGCCGAGGACCGGCGGCGCTGGCCGGTGCGGCGGCTTTGACCGGGGTCTATCTGGCCGTTCACCTGATCGCCCCGGCCGGACTGGGCGCCGGCGACGTCAAGCTGGCCGTGGCGCTCGGGGCGCTGACCGGCTCTTTCGGCGCCGACGTGTGGCTGCTGGCCGCGCTGGCCGCACCGCTGCTGACCGGACTGTGGGGGTTGTTCGTGGCGACGGCGGGCCGCGGCCGCACGGTGCCGCACGGACCCTCGATGTGCCTGGCCAGCGCGCTGGCGGCGGGCTTGGGCGCGTGGTGAACAGGTGCGCGCCGGCGGCCGTTCAGCGGTGTAATGCTCAGGGAACGTAAATTAACGTCGAGTGTGACCTTGTCAGGAATCGTTTGCCGCTCAGCCCATTATTAGGTAGCATCGACCGTATTGAACTGCTGCTGACCGGTGCGTAGCCAGAGGGGGTGACCGTGAAGCGAGCTGTAGTTGGGGGCGTGGCAGCTGCTGCGGTTGCCGCTGGTGGCGGCATTGTCCTTGCCGGCAACATGGCATCACCATCCTTGCCTGACGTGCAGGTTCCGGCGATTCAGCTGTCCAGCGCAGAAGGAAACGACGCCACCGTGCAGTGGCTGGACCTGTTTGCGCAGACCTCGGCCGCCAACGCGGATTCCTTCGGCGGCTACCTGCTGGACCCGAGTTCGGCTGTCCCGCCGGGTGAATCGCCGTTAGTTCTGATCGACCCGGAGACCTCCGCGGAGGACTTCGACCAGATCCTTGACGGGGTGGTCGGCAATGCCGGTAGTCAGCTCAACGCGGTGACCTCGCCGAGCAACGGCCGCGACGCCGTCACCTACCTGATCCTCAAAAACGGTTCCTGAACCCGGCTGACGGGTCTCGAGCCGAGATCGAATCACGGTTGTCGCTGCACTGAGCAGCCGGTGTGTGCAACCGTAAACTCCTCCAAGCCCCGGCGGGCCTGACCGGCATGGGAAGATGGGACACGTGTTGCGTTGGATAACTGCCGGGGAATCGCACGGTCGCGCGTTGGTGGCCATGGTCGAGGGCATGGTCGCCGGAGTGGCCGTCACCTCGGCTGACATCGCCGATCAGCTCGCTCGCCGGCGTCTGGGCTATGGCCGCGGGGCCCGGATGAAGTTCGAGGCCGACGCGGTCACCGTGCTGTCGGGAGTGCGGCACGGGATCACCCTGGGCGGCCCGATCGCTGTCGAGATCGGCAACACCGAATGGCCCAAATGGGAGACGGTGATGTCGACCGATCCCGTCGATCCGGCAGTGCTGGACAGCGAGGGCGGCGCCCGCAATGCGCCGCTGACGCGGCCACGGCCCGGCCACGCCGACTTCGCCGGCATGCTCAAATACGGTTTCGACGACGCTCGTCCGGTACTCGAACGTGCCAGCGCACGCGAGACGGCCGCCCGCGTCACCGCGGGCACCATCGCGCGGGCCTTCCTGGACCAGGCGCTGGGCGTTCAGGTGATCTCCCACGTGATCTCGATCGGCGCTTCCGACCCGTACGACGGACCGGTGCCGCAACCGGCCGACCTGGCCGCCATCGATGCCAGCCCGGTGCGTGCCTTCGACGCGGGCGCCCAGGAATCCATGATCGCCGAGATCGAGGCGGCCAAGGCCGACGGCGACACCCTCGGCGGTGTGGTCGAGGTGGTCGTGTCGGGCCTGCCGATCGGTCTGGGCTCCTTCATCAGCGGTGACGACCGGCTCGACAGTCAACTGGCTGCCGCGATCATGGGCATCCAAGCGATCAAGGGCGTCGAGATCGGCGACGGTTTCACCACCGCCCGTCGGCGTGGCAGCGCGGCCCACGACGAGATGTACCCCGGGCCCGACGGTGTGGTGCGCTCCACCAACCGGGCCGGCGGGCTCGAGGGGGGTATGACCAACGGTCTGCCGTTGCGGGTGCGTGCGGCGATGAAGCCGATCTCCACGGTGCCGCGCGCCCTGGCCACCGTCGACATGGCCACCGGCGAGGAAGCCGTCGCGATCCATCAACGCTCCGATGTGTGCGCGGTGCCGGCCGCCGGTGTGGTGGCCGAAGCCATGGTGGCGTTGGTGCTGGCCCGCGCCGCGCTGGACAAGTTCGGCGGCGACTCGCTGACCGAGACCCGGCGCAACATCGAGGCCTACCGGCGTTCGGTGGCCGACCGCGTGCCGGCCGGCGACCAGGAACGGGCCTCGGGGTAGTTCATGGCGCCCAGAGCGGTTCTGGTGGGGTTGCCCGGGGCGGGCAAGTCCACGATAGGACGGCGCTTGGCCAAGGCCCTCGACGTTGAGATGCTCGACACCGATGCCGCCATCGAGGCCCGCACCGGTCGCACCATCGCCGATATCTTCGCCACCGATGGCGAACCGGAATTCCGTCGCATCGAAGAAGACGTGATTCGGGAGGCGCTGGCCGAGCATGCCGGTGTGCTGTCGCTCGGCGGGGGAGCCGTCACCACCCCCGGGGTACGCGAGGCGCTGGCCGGCCACACGGTGGTGTTCCTGGAGATCAGCGCCGCCGAAGGCGTGCGTCGCACCAGTGGCAGCACGGTGCGGCCGCTGCTCGCCGGGCCCGGTCGGGCCGAGAAGTTTCGTGAGCTGATGTCGCAGCGGGTGCCGCTGTACCGACGGCTCGCGACCATCCGGGTCAACACCAACCGGCGTAACCCGGGTGCGGTGGTGCGCTATATCGTGTCTCGGCTGGAGGCTGGCACACCCGCCGGCCGGACGCACCCCCAACCGGCGGCAACAGCCCCTGCCGCCCCGCCGGTTACCCCGCCCACCCCCGCCACGCTGGCCGCACGACAGACCGGAGGACGCAAGTGACCGAGATTCCCGAGCCGATCACCGTGACGGTGGCCACCGACCCGCCGTACCCGGTGGTGATCGGTAAAGGCCTGCTCGGTGATCTCGCCGGGTTGCTCGCCGGGCGCAACAAGGTCGCGATCCTGCACCAGCCGACCATGGAAGCGACCGCCGAGGGCATCCGAACCTACCTGTCCGACAAGGGCATCGAGGCGCACCGCATCGAGATCCCGGACGCCGAGGACGGTAAGTCGCTGCAGGTGCTCGGCTTCATCTGGGACGTGCTGGGCCGCATCGGCCTGGACCGCCGCGATGCCCTGGTCAGCCTCGGCGGCGGCGCCGCGACCGACGTCGCGGGATTCGCCGCCGCGACCTGGTTGCGCGGCATCTCGATCGTGCACGTGCCCACCACGCTGCTGGCCATGGTGGACGCCGCGGTCGGCGGCAAGACGGGCATCAACACCGACGCCGGCAAGAACCTGGTCGGCGCGTTCCACCAACCCGCCGCCGTCGTCGTCGACCTGGCCACCCTGGAAACCTTGCCGCAGCGCGAGATCGTCGCGGGCATGCCGGAGATCGTCAAGGCCGGCTTCATCGCAGATCCGGTGATCCTGGATCTGATCGAGGCCGATCCGTCTGCCGCGATGGATCCGAACGGGGAGGTGCTCGGCGAGCTGATCAGGCGTGCCATCACCGTCAAGGCAGAGGTGGTCGCCGCCGATGAAAAAGAGTCGGATCTGCGCGAAATCCTCAACTACGGACACACTTTGGCGCACGCCATCGAAGCGCTGGAGCACTACCAGTGGCGCCACGGAGACGCGGTGTCGGTGGGCCTGGTGTTCGCCGCCGAGCTGGCCCGCATCACCGGACGTCTCGACGACGCGACCGCGGACCGGCATCGCTCGATCCTGCTGTCGCTCGGGCTGCCCGTCAGCTACTACGAGGACGCGCTGCCCGCGTTGCTGGAATACATGATGGGGGACAAGAAGAATCGGGCCGGCGTGCTGCGGTTCGTGGTGCTCGACGGTCTGGCGAAGCCGGGCCGGCTGGAAGGGCCCGACCCGATGCTGCTGGCGGCCGCCTACGACGAGGTGGGTCGGCGATTCCGATTGGAGCGGCGATGAACCGGATCAACGTCATCAACGGCCCCAACCTGCAGCGGCTGGGCCGGCGTGAGCCGGATGTCTACGGCAGCACCAGTTATGCGGACCTGCAAACCCTGATCGAACGGGAAGCCGCCGTCCTCGGGGTCGAGGTCGTGGTGCGCCAAAGCGACAGCGAAGCCGAGCTCCTGGAGTGGATTCACTGCGCTGCCGACGCCGCCGAACCGGTGATCCTCAACGCCGGTGGCCTGACCCACACCTCGGTGGCGCTGCGGGATGCCTGTGCCGAGCTGCCCGCCCCACTCATCGAGCTGCACATCTCCAATGTGCATGCGCGCGAAGAGTTTCGGCGACACTCCTACCTGAGTCCGATTGCCAACGGCGTGATCGTTGGCTTCGGGGTACGCGGTTACCTGCTGGCGCTGCGCTATTTGGTCGAGTCGTCGGACGCTGAGTCTTCGGGCGCTGCGCTCTCGGACTGAGCCTCGGCGCCGCCATTGTCCTCGATCACGGGGAACTCGGTGGTGGCGTCGGTGTCGGCCGGGAACTCCTCGGTGGTGAAGCCGCCAGAAAGGCCGGCGGGGGCGGCCAGTGTCGCGTCGGTAGCCGGCGCGGCGGCTTCGGTCTGCACGGCGCCGGTCTCTTCGGCGGTCAGCGCGGGAGCGCCCACGGTGGCGAACACGTCGGTCGGCGGCTGGCTCTCATCCGCGGCGGCCGGGACTGGGCGGCGTTCCGGATGCTTCTCGTACTCCTTGTCGATGGCGCGGCGCCCGAGTGCCACCGCGGCCACCGCCACCACGAACACCAGCAACGCGGTGAAGGCGGCGAAGCTGGTCAGCTCGTTGAAGAAGGTGCTGATGTAGAGCGCCTTGTCGACCTGACCGATGAGCCACGAGACGAACCCGCTGAGCAGCCCGGCGACCAGGCCGGCGCCCAGCCAGGTCATCGCGAGGTCAGCGCGCCGGTCCGGGTCGGCGTTGGCCTTGGCGTCCTCGCGGCCATCGGAACGGCCCCAGATGAACACCGCAATCGCGAACAAGATCATCAACGCCAGGCTGATCAGACCGGCCTGCGCCTCGAAGGCGTTGATCAGCACCCCCTGGATGAGGCGGATCACGACCATCAGTGCAGCGAACACCAGCCCGCGCAGAAACCACTTGCTCATGGGGCCACAGCGTAGCGAGTACCGTCACACCGCGTGACACATTCCTCCCGTCGGGCGCGTCTGAGTGCCGCGATCGGCGCCGCCGACCTGGACGCGATGCTGGTCACCGACCTGATCAACGTGCGTTATCTGTCCGGATTCACCGGCTCGGCCGGGGCGCTGCTGGTCTATGCAGACGAGCGGGCGCCGGTGTTGGCAACCGACGGCCGCTACCGCACACAGGCTGCCCGACAGGCCCCCGACCTGCAGGTCGCGATCGAACGCACCGGAGCCCGCCACCTGATCACCCAGGCCGCGGCGGCCGGGGCGCGCCGGGTCGGGTTCGAAGCCCACGTGGTGACCGTGGACGGATTCGACGCCCTTTCGGCGGCCATGCAGGCACAGGGCGCAGTGGCCGGCGCGGACAGTCCCGTCGAGCTGGTCCGCGCCTCGAACACCGTGGAGACGCTGCGCGAGGTCAAAGACGCCGGCGAAGTCGACCTGCTGAGACGGGCCTGCGAGGCGGCCGACGCGGCCCTGGGCGACCTGGTGGAGCGCGGCGGCCTGCGACCGGGGCGCACCGAACGTGAGGTCCGCCGGGAGCTGGAAGCGCTGATGCTCGACCACGGCGCCGACGCCGCGTCGTTCGAGACCATCGTGGCCACCGGCCCCAACTCGGCGATTCCGCATCACCGGCCCACCGACGCGGTGCTGGCCACCGGTGACTTCGTCAAGATCGACTTCGGCGCCCTGGTGGCCGGCTACCACTCCGACATGACCCGCACCTTCGTGCTGGGGCCGCCCGCCGACTGGCAACGGGAGATCTATCAGGTGGTCGAAGCGGCGCAGCGGGCCGGCCGCGAGGCACTGCAACCGGGCGCGGAACTGCGTGCAGTCGACGCGGCCGCGCGCATGGTGATCGCCGAGGCCGGCTACGGCGAGACGTTCGGTCACGGCCTCGGCCACGGAGTCGGGTTGCGGATTCACGAAGCGCCCGGAATCAATGCGGCGGCCGACGGTACACTGCTTGCCGGTGCTGTGGTGACCGTAGAGCCCGGCGTCTATCTGGCTGATCGTGGCGGGGTCCGTATCGAGGACACGCTCGTGGTCGCTGATACTGCCGGGCAGGCCCCGGACCTGCTGACTCGGTTCCCCAAGGAACTGACCATTCTCTAGGAGACGTGAACGACCGTGGCTTCAACTGCTGACTTCAAAAACGGACTGGTATTGGTGATCGACGGCCAGCTGTGGCAGATCACCGAGTTTCAGCACGTCAAGCCGGGCAAGGGTCCGGCCTTCGTGCGCACCAAGCTCAAGAACGTGGTGTCGGGCAAGGTCGTGGACAAGACTTACAACGCCGGCGTGAAGGTGGAGACCGCCACCGTCGACCGCCGCGACGCCACCTACCTGTACCGCGACGGCAACGACTTCGTGTTCATGGACAGCGAGGACTACGAGCAGCACCCGCTGCCCGAATCGCTGGTCGGCGACTCGGCGAACTACCTGCTGGAGAGCATGCTGGTACAGATCGCCTTCCACAACGGAGTGCCGCTGTACCTGGAGCTGCCGGTCAGCGTCGAGCTGGAGGTCACCCACACCGAGCCCGGGTTGCAGGGCGATCGGTCGAGCGCGGGCACGAAGCCGGCCACCATGGAGACCGGCGCCCAGATCAACGTGCCGCTGTTCATCAACACCGGGGACAAGCTGAAGGTCGACACCCGCGACGGCAGCTACCTGGGACGGGTCAACTCCTGACCATGCCCGCTGGCAAGCCGGTAAAGGGCCGGCACCAGGCCCGTAAGCGTGCCGTCGACGTGCTCTTCGAGGCTGAGGCCCGGGGACTGACCCCGGCCCAAGGTGCGGAGTTGCGTACGGCACTGGCGAGTGAGCAGCCCGACGTGTCGCCGCTGCACCCGTACACCGTGACGGTGGCCAAGGGGGTCACCGAGCACGCCGCCCACATCGACGACCTGATCACCTCGCACCTGCAGGGCTGGAAACTGGAGCGGCTGCCGGCCGTGGACCGGGCGATCCTGCGGGTGGCGATCTGGGAGTTGCTGCACGCCGACGACGTGCCGGAGCCGGTCGCCGTGGACGAAGCGGTCAAGCTGGCCAAGGAATTGTCCACCGACGACTCGCCCGGATTCGTCAACGGCGTGCTCGGCCAGGTGATGCTGGTGACCCCGCAGCTGCGGGCCGCTTCGCTGGCCGTTCGCGGGGCGACTGAACCTGCGGCCGCATCCGGTGAGACCGACTCCGAAGCCACCCCGCAGGACTGATCGCCGCGCTCTCGCGAGCCTGCCGGCGGAGGGGGCCGGGGGTCGCTAAACCGGCCAGGCCGCGTCAAGATCATGCAGACTGGCCCCATGGGCCAAGATTGGGACGCACGGAATCGGAGACTGAGAGTATCGGCGTTGGCGGCGGTGGCGAACCCGTCGTATTCACGGGTGGACACCTGGAACCTGCTGGACGACGCGTGTCGGGAGTTGGCTGCGGTCGACCGCGCCGGCATGGATACCACCCATCAATATGCGCAGGTCAAGCGCCTGATGCAACGACTGGCGGCCTACGAGCGATATTGGTTGTTCCCCGGCGCGGGAAGGCTGACGGCGTTTCGCAACTACCTCGAAGGCATGGCGACGGTGTCGCTGACCGAGCAGGTATCGCTGGTGGTGCGGCTGCTGTCGGACTATGGGGACCGGGCGGCGTTGTTCGACATCGGTTCACCGTTGGCCGATCAGGAATTGGTGGCACAGGCCCGGCGGCAGCAGTTCTACACCGTGCTGCTGGCCGACGACTCGCCGCCTGAAGCACCGGAAAGCCTGGCGGAAAGCCTTCGCGCACTGCGTAACGTCGACGATGACGTGCAGATCGAGCTGTTGGTGGCTTCCAGCGTCGAGGACGCCATCACTGCCGTAGCGCTCAACGGTGAGATTCAGGCGGCGATCGTGCGGCATGACCTTCCGCTGCGATCGCGCGACCGGGTCCCGTTGATGAACACACTTTTGGGCGCCAACGACGACGCGGGAGTCGTCGATGGCAGCCACGATGCAATCGAGTGCGGCGAATGGATGCGGCTGCTGCGTCCCCACATCGACCTGTACATGCTGACTGACGAATCAATCGCCGCGGACACCGAGGCAGAACCCGACGTCTACGACCGCACCTTCTATCGGCTCAACGACGTCACCGATCTGCACAGCACGGTGCTGGCCGGCATCCGGAAACGCTACGCCACACCGTATTTCGATGCGTTGCGGGCTTACGCTGCCGAGCCGGTCGGTCAGTTCCACGCGTTGCCGGTGGCGCGCGGCGCCAGCATCTTCAATTCCCGCTCGCTGCAGGACATGGGGGAGTTCTACGGCCGCAACATCTTCATGGCCGAAACCTCGTCGACTTCCGGCGGGTTGGACTCGCTACTGGACCCCCACGGCACTATCCGGGTGGCGATGAACAAGGCCGCCAAGACCTGGAACGCCGACCATACCTACTTCGTCACCAACGGGACCTCGACGGCTAACAAGATCGTGGGGCAGGCGTTGACCCGGCCCGGTGACATCGTGCTGATCGACCGGAACTGTCACAAGTCGCATCACTACAGCCTGGTGCTGGCCGGTGCTTATCCGATGTATCTGGACGCCTACCCGTTGGCGCCTACGGCGATATATGGCGCGGTGTCGTTGCACACCATCAAGCGGGCGTTGCTGGACCTGGAGGCTGCCGGACAGCTGCACCGGGTCCGGATGTTGTCTTTGACCAACTGCACATTCGACGGCGTTGTCTATAACCCTCAACGGGTGATGGAGGAAGTCCTGGCGATCAAGCCGGACATCTGCTTCCTTTGGGATGAGGCCTGGTACGCGTTTGCGACTGCGGTGCCGTGGGCCCGGCAACGCACCGCCATGGTTGCCGCCGAACGCCTGGAGAGCATGCTCGGCTCACCGCGATATGCCAACGAGTACCAAGCGTGGCGCGAATCCATGGAGGGAATTGATCGCGACCAGTGGAGCGAGCACCGGCTGCTGCCCGCCCCTTCGGCACGGGTGCGGGTCTATGCGACCCACTCCACGCACAAGTCACTGTCGGCGCTGCGGCAGGCGTCGATGATCCACGTCCGGGATAAGGACTTCAACGCGCTGGCGCGTGATGCGTTCGCCGAGGCGTTTTTGACCCACACCTCCACCTCACCGAATCAGCAGCTGCTCGCTTCACTGGACCTGGCCCGCCGCCAGGTCGACATCGAAGGGTTTGACATAGTCCGGCGGGTTTACGACATGGCGCTGGTGTTTCGCCACCGGGTTCGAAAAGACCGGCTGATCAACAAATGGTTCCGGATTCTCGATGAGGACGATCTGGTGCCCGGCGAATTCCGGACTTCCACGGTCAATTCCTACCGTCAGGTCCGCCAGGGCGGGCTGGCGGAGTGGAACGAGGCCTGGCGTTCCGACGAATTCGTGTTGGACCCGACCCGGGTAACGCTGTTCGTGGGTCAGACCGGGATGAACGGCTACGAGTTCCGCGAGAAGGTCCTGATGGATCGCTTCGGCATCCAGATCAACAAGACCTCTATCAACTCTGTGCTGTTGATCTTCACCATTGGCGTCACCTGGTCCAGCGTGCACTATCTGCTCGACGCATTGCGCCGGGTGGCCGGCGAACTGGACCGGGCCTGGGCGGCGGCCAGCAGCGAAGATCGGGCGTTGCAGCAGCGCAAAATCGTTGAGATCACCGAAGACCTGCCGCCGCTGCCGGACTTCAGCGAGTTCGCCCCCGCGTTTCGTCCCGGCGGTGCCAGCACGTTCGGTGACATGCGATTGGCGTTCTACGCCGGCTATGAGGAGTCCGATCGCGAATATGTGATGCTCGGCGACGCCGGCCGCCGGGTCGCCGACGGCAAGACCCTGGTCTCGACCACCTTCGTCGTGCCGTACCCGCCCGGCTTCCCGGTGCTGGTTCCCGGTCAGGTGATCTCCAAGGAGATTCTGTACTTCCTGGCCGAACTCGACGTGAAAGAGATTCACGGCTACAACCCCGAGCTGGGGTTGGCGGTGTTCACTCCCGAGGCCCTGGCCCGCTATGCGCGGGCACCCGGCGTCGCCGATTAGCCTCACCGCGATTGTTACCCGGGCCGCGGGTGCCGCGGCGGCGCAATGCGTTCACACCACGAGGTTTCCGCTGGCAGCCCGCAGCGGGTGGGTGGCGCAATGAGTTTCACCCCCCGATCAGCGGAATTCGCAGCTCTGGGGTCGCCGAGGTACCGGCCCTTAGCGTGTCTGCATGGCCGAAGCCCCTGTCGCATCGCAGCCGATTCGCCGTGCGGATCGGGCCCGGCAGGTCGCCGACGTGCTACGCCATCAGATCCATGCCGGCGCCTACGACGACGGGTTGCCCGGCGAACCGGAACTGGCCACCGAGTTCGTCGTCTCCCGCAATATCGTTCGTGAGGCATTGGCCGCGCTGAAGGCCGAAGGACTGATCCACCGCGGGCCGAGAACCGGCACCCACGTGGCTCAACACAAATACGACCACGGACTGGACTCACTGCGCGGCCTGCAGGAGACCTTCGATGCGCAAGAGGTGCGCAACGAGGTGCGGGTGGCGACCACGGTAGGCGCCCCGCCGTCGGTCGCCCGCCGGCTCGGCCTCGGCGCCGGCGCCCAGGTGGTCTTCATCGAACGACTGCGTTACCTCGGTGATGTGCCGCTGAGCCTGGACCAGACCTATCTGGCGCCCGACATCGGCGCTGCTGTGCTGGCCCATCCCTTGGAGTCCACCGACGTGTTCCCGTTGATCGAACAGATCAGCGGCCAGCGCCTGGGCGATGCGACCTTGGCGCTGGAGGCGATTCCGGCCGACCCGCACACCGCGGCTCTCCTGCAACTTCCCGGCGGCGCGGCCCTGCTGATGCTGGAACGGCTCACCAGCCTCGAGGACGGCCGGCCCGTCGATCTTGAATACATCCGGATGCGCGGTGACCGCGTCACCATGCGCGGCACCCTGACAAGGAGCGATCCATGACACTGGTCAACGGCCGTACCGATGTTCCCGTGACGATCGATGAATCACTGTGCATCTCCGGCTGCACGCTGTGCGTCGACATCTGCCCGCTGGATTCCCTGGCGATCAACCCGGACAACGGCAAGGCCTTCATGCACGTCGACGAGTGCTGGTACTGCGGACCGTGTGCGGCGCGCTGTCCGACCGGCGCCGTCACCGTCAACATGCCCTATCTCATTCGCTGAATGCATTGACCATCAAGGTGTTTCATGAAGAGATCCCTCGTTCTGCTGACCAGCGCCATCCTCGCGCTGGCCGGATGCTCGCTGGATTCCACGACCGCGGGTGATTCCGTCGACGTGGTGGTGGGTTATCAGTCCAAGACCATCAACACCGCGACCGCCGGCACACTGCTGCGCGCTCGCGGCTACCTGGAGCGCCGGCTCGCCGACATCACCAACCGGACCGGAACTCGTTACCGGGTCGACTGGCAGGACTACGACACCGGGGCGCCGATCACCGCGCAGATGCTCGCCGAGAAGATCGACATCGGCTCGATGGGGGATTACCCCATGCTGGTCAATGGCGTCCGAACCCGGGCCAACGAGCAGGCCCGCACCGCGATCGTTGCGGTGACCGGTTATCACCCCGCCGGTGCCTTGAACATGGTGGTGGTGTCGCCCGACTCCCGTGCGGACACGTTGGCCGATCTGGCCGGTGCCAAGGTGTCGGCCAGCGTGGGCTCGGCCGGCCACGGCACCCTGCTGCGCGCGCTGGCCGGCACCGGAACCGGCGTCGAGGTGCTCAATCAGCAGCCTCAGGTGGGTGCCTCAGCACTGGAATCCGGTCAGGTCCAAGGCCTGTCGCAATTCGTGGCCTGGCCCGGACTGCTGGTGTATCAGGACCGGGCACGGCTGCTCTACGACGGTGCCGAACTCAACTACCCGACCCTGCACGGGGTGGTGGTGCGCCAAAGCTATGCGCGGGCCCACCCAGAAGTGCTCGACGCATTCCTGCAAGCCCAGCTGGATGCGACCGACTTCCTGAAACGCAAGCCGTTGGAGGCGGCCCGCATCGTCGCCGAGGGCAGCGGGCTGCCGCAGGAGGTGGTCTACCTCTATAACGGGCCGGGCGGCACCTCGTTCGACGCCACCCTCAAGCCGCAGCTGGTCGCCGCGTTGAAGAACGACGTGCCCTACCTCAAGTCGATCGGCGACTTCGCCGAGCTGGACGACTTCGACGTGGACGGATTCGTCGACGACAAGCCGCTACGCGCGGCGTTCGATGCGCGAAAGCTGGACTACGACAAGACGGTCGCCGAGATCGACAAACCCACGACGGTCGGCGGCGAGCTCTGGCTGGATGGATCCGAAACCACCGTGACGGTGCCGGATTCCGGCGCGCTGCTGGACGCCGTGCGCGCCGCGACGGCCCGCGGTGATCACCTGCGGGCCGCCTATGTGCACGACGCCGAGCTGGGGACTCGATGGTTCGCCGACAAATCGGCGTGGGTTCGCGACGGTACGCGCTACCTGTCTTTCGACACGACAGCCGGGGCGAGGCGCTATGTCGCCGCGCATCCTGGTGGCGTCGTGCTGGATTACCGGCAGGCCCTGGCGGGTGCGGCGTGACCGCGGTCCTCGCCGGCGCCCCGGCCGCGTCCGCTCCGGTCGGCGCCGTACCGCGCCGGGCCCGGACCCTACGGTGGTCCTGGCTGCTGCGCCTGGCCTCGGTGGTGGCCGCACTGGGGCTGTGGCAGTTGCTGACCGTCGCTGACGTGCGGTGGTGGCTGCGGTTCGACACGCTGCCGACCGTCGATGAGGTGTTCACCACGTTGGTGCGCCGGTTGGGCACCGAGGCGTACTGGCTGGATCTGGCCCAGTCGCTGATTCGGATTCTCACCGGCTTCGGTCTGGCCGCGACGGTCGGTGTCGCCACCGGCATCCTGCTGGGCAGATCGCGGGTGGCCGCCGATGTCGTCGGCCCGCTCACCGAACTGATCCGGCCCATCCCGGCCATCGCGTTGGTTCCGGTCGCGATCCTGCTCTTTCCGGCCAGCGAACAGGGCATCGTGTTCATCACGTTCCTGGCCGCCTTCTTCCCGATCTTGGTCAGCACCCGGCACGCGGTGCGCGCCCTGCCCACGCTGTGGGAGGACTCGGTCCGCACCCTGGGCGGCGGACGCTGGGATGTGTTGAGCCAGGTGGTGATTCCGGGCATCCTGCCGGGGGTCTTCGGCGGCCTGTCGGTCGGCATGGGTGTGTCGTGGATCTGCGTGATCTCCGCGGAGATGATCTCCGGGCGCCTCGGTATCGGGTATCGGACGTGGCAGGCCTACACCGTGCTGGCCTACCCGGACGTGTTCGTCGGCATCATCACCATCGGCGTGCTGGGGTTCGCCACCTCGGCTGCGGTGGAGACGGTCGGGCGGCGGCTGACCCGCTGGCTGCCGCGCAGTGAGGAGAACGGTCGATGACGGTCGGCATGAGCCTCACACTGGACCGGGTCCGGCTGTCCTACACCGACTTTCCGGTGATTGATGAGCTGAGCCTGGCCGTGCGCCCGGGCGAGATCCTGGTGCTGACCGGTCCATCCGGCTGCGGCAAATCGACCGTGCTGCGCGCCCTGGCCGGGTTACTGCATCCCGAGCAGGGACAAGTGCTGGCCGACGACGCCGTGGTGAGGACCACCTCGCGGGACCGCGGCGTGGTGTTTCAGGACAACGCGCTGTTGCCGTGGCGTTCGGTGCGCTCCAACATCGAGCTGGCGCTGCGACTGCGCGGTGTCCCGCGCGCCGGGCGGCGGGCCCAAGCCGACCGGTGGATCGCTGAGCTTGGGCTGACCGGGTTCGGCGATTATCTGCCGAAAAGCCTCTCCGGCGGGATGCGGCAACGGGTTCAGTTGGCCCGCGGCCTGGCCGGCGCGCCTCGTGCGGTGATGATGGACGAACCGTTCGGGGCGCTGGACAGCGCGACCCGCGCCGCCATGCAGGCGCTGCTGATCGACACCTGGCGATCCCACCCCACCACGATCGTGTTCGTCACCCACGACGTCGACGAGGCACTGGCACTCGGTGACCGGGTGGCGGTGCTCGGGCGTGCTGGACAGCCACTGCGGGCACTGATCGAGGTTCCCGAACCGCGCTGCGGCCGGGCAGAACCCGCACTGCGGGCCGCCATCCTCACCGCATTGGAGCACTCATGACGCAGACGTCCCTGCAGATCCCGGATGTCGCCACCCCGCAGCGGCTGGACTGCGATGTGCTGGTGATCGGCGGCGGCACCGCCGGCACCATGGCCGCGCTGACCGCCGCCGAGCACGGCGCGCAGGTGCTGTTGTTGGAGAAGGCGCACGTGCGCCACTCCGGGGCGCTGGCGATGGGCATGGACGGCGTCAACAACGCCGTGATCCCCGGCAAAGCCGAGCCCGAGGATTACGTCGCCGAGATCACCCGCGCCAACGACGGAATCGTCAACCAGCGCACCGTCTATCAGACCGCCACCCGCGGCTTCGCGATGGTGCAGCGGCTGGAACGTTACGGAGTGAAGTTCGAGAAGGACGAGCACGGCGAGTACGCGGTACGTCGGGTACACCGCTCCGGCTCCTACGTGTTGCCGATGCCCGAGGGCAAAGACGTCAAGAAGGCGCTCTACCGGGTGCTTCGGCAGCGCTCGATGCGGGAGAAGATCCGCATCGAAAATCGGCTGATGCCGGTGCGGGTGCTCACTCGCGACGGCCGGGCGGTCGGGGCCGCCGCATTGCACACCCGCACCGGTGAGTTCGTGGCCGTCGGCGCCAAGGCGGTGATCCTGGCGACCGGGCCGTGCGGGCGCCTCGGGCTGCCCGCGTCGGGCTATCTGTATGGCACCTACGAGAACCCGACCAACGCCGGCGACGGCTATTCGATGGCCTACCACGCCGGCGCCGAGCTGTCCGGCATCGAATGCTTCCAGGTCAATCCGCTGATCAAGGATTACAACGGGCCAGCCTGCGCGTACGTGGCCAACCCGTTCGGCGGCTATCAGGTGAACTCGCTGGGGGAGCGGTTCGTCGATTCCGACTACTGGTCCGGTCAGATGATGGCCGAGGTCAAATCCGAGATCGACTCCGCGCGCGGGCCGATCTACCTCAAGGTGTCGCACCTGCCCGACGAGACGCTCTCGGCGCTGGAGGACATCCTGCACACCACCGAGCGGCCCACCCGGGGAACCTTTCACGCCAACCGCGGTCACGACTACCGCACCCACGACATCGAGATGCACATCTCCGAGATCGGTTTGTGCTCGGGGCATTCCGCATCGGGGGTGTGGGTCGACGAGAATGCCCGCACCACGGTTGGCGGCCTGTACGCCGCCGGCGACCTGGCCTGCGTACCGCACAACTACATGATCGGCGCCTTCGTGTTCGGTGACCTCGCCGGTGCGGATGCGGCCGCGACACTGGGCGAGGTCACGGCGCCGGGGGAGCTGCCGGCCGATCAGCTCGCCGAGGCTCACGAGCTGATCTATCGCCCGTTGCGCCACCCCGAGGGTCCGCCGCAGCCGCAGGTGGAATACAAGCTGCGTCGGTTCGTCAACGACTATGTGGCGCCGCCGAAGTCGGCTGCCAAACTCTCGCTGGCGGTGCAGACCTTCGAGCGGATGCGCGGTGAGATCGCCGAGATGGGCGCCCGCAGCCCGCACGAGCTGATGCGGGCCGTCGAGGTGTCGTTCATCCGTGATTGCGCGGAGTTGGCCGCCCGGTCATCGTTGACTCGGACCGAGTCCCGGTGGGGTCTGTACCACGACCGTGCCGACCTGCCCGGTCGTGACGACGCGCAGTGGGGCTACCACCTCAACGTGCGCAAACGTGCCGACGGCACCATGGAATTCCTCAAACGCCCGGTCGCCCCCTACTTCGTGGCCGTCCCCGAACTGGACGGGTTGCCGCCGACCGACCAGTCCGTGCGTGCGGTGGCGCAGCCGCCGCTGCTGGGCGGCCAGGCTCCGGCGACCGCGGGTTCACGGGTTGCGGCACCGGCCGCGGTGCACCCGCCATCGCCGCGTATCGCGGCGGTCGTGGCCCTGGAGGAGCCGACACTGGCCGATCTGGCCGAATACCTCGGTGATCCCGATCCGGCGGTGCGCCGCACCGCGGTCGCCGCGCTGAGCGAGCACACTCCCGACGGTTACGCCGCTGCGCTGTTCGGCGCGCTCGCCGACGCTGATGCGGCGGTGCGCCGGACCGCTGCCGACGGGGCGCGTGAGCTCGTCGAAGTGGTTGCCGATCCGGAGTCGGCAGGTGCGCAGTTGAACTCGCCGGATCCGGCGGTGCGGGCCTGCGTGGTGTACCTGCTGTCCAGCCGGCGGGCCGGAGACCCGGCGGACTACCGGGCCGCACTGGCCGATCCCGACCACCGCGTGCGCATCGAAGCGGTGCGGGCACTGGTCTCGGTCGACGACGCGGCAACGGTGGCGATCGCCGCCGACGACGGCAACCGCGAAGTGCGCGTCGCCGCAGCCAACGCCTTGGCGACGTTGCGCGCCGGGGCCGATACCGTACGGGTCCTGATCGGCGACCCGGACCCGCTGGTGCGTGCGGCGGCACTGGCCGCGCTCGGTGAGATCGGCTGCGGGCCGCAGGACCTCACCGTCATCACCCCGGCACTACGCGAGTCGGCGTGGCAGGTTCGGGTCGGCGCGGCCCGCGCGCTGGTCGGTGCGCACGCCGAAGCGGCGGTGCCGCTGCTGACGGTGGCACTGGAGGACCCGCATCTCGACGTGCGCAAAGCCGCCGTGCTGGGGCTGACCCTCTGGGCCGAATCCGACGTCGCCGCTCGCGATGCGCTCGGGCTCGCGGTCAAGGACAACGACGCCGACGTTCGCGCGTACGCGCGTCGGGCCTTGCAGGAAGCGGCCGGGTCAGTACGCTGACTCGCCATGGCCACGTCGGACACAGTTGGCGGGTCGGGCGGCAATCCCCGGCTGTCCGTACAGGACTGGGTGCAGGCCGGCTTCCGCATTCTGGCCGAAGACGGCGTCAAGGCGCTGACCATCGACCGGCTCTGCAAGCGGCTCGGAGTCACTAAAGGCAGTTTCTACTGGCATTTCGCCGATATGAAGACCTACCGGCAGGCGCTGGTCGACACCTTTGCCGCAGTGCGTGACTCGGACCGCGGCGACTTCGATGCGCTGTCGGAACTGCCGCCGCGCGAGCGGCTGTCGCGGATGATGGCCGCCCTGGTCGGGCCCGCCCACTGGATGCTCGAACGTGCCATGCGCGAATGGGCCCGGTCGGAGGACAGTGTCGCCGCGGCGGTCCGCAGCTCGGATCGGCGGGTGCTCAAGGCGGTTCGGCAGGCGTTTCTCGACGACGGCTTCGACACCGACGAGGCCGACATGCGCGCCAATGCAACGTTCGCCGTCGGAATCGGATTTCTGCATCTGTCCGGTTCGGCGCCGAGCGCACGAGCGGCGAGCGGGCGGGAACGGTTCCTGGACGTCATGCTGCGACACTGACCTCCATACCAAAAGGTATGGTACGGTCCGGGTATGGCGACCATGACGGCACCGGTGGTGCCCGAGGAATTCATCTCTCGACTGGCGCAACGCGCCGCAGCCGCCGAGGAGCTGCGCCGTCTTCCGGCCGAGACCGTCGAGGACTTCCGCAAGTCCGGACTGGCCGACCTGCTCTTACCGGCCCGCTATGGCGGGCAGCAGGCGGAATTTCCCGAGATCCTCGACCCGATTCGGCGCATGGCACACGGCTGCGCGTCCAGTGCCTGGACGCTCGGGTTCTACATGCTGCACAACTGGATGCTGGCGCTCTTCGGTGAGCAGGCCCAAGACGAGGTGTTCGCTTCCGGGCCGGTGCTGTGCCCGGCGCCGTTGGCGCCGACCGGGCGCGGCGTGCCCGACGGTGATGGCATCCGATTGTCCGGGCGCTGGTCGTGGGCGACCGGCGTGATGGACGCCGACTGGATCATGGTCGGGGCGATCTGCGGACCCAGCGACGGCTCTGAGGCGCCCTACCCGGCGCTGGTGCTGCTCCCGGCGGCCGACATACGCATCGAGGACGTCTGGCACACCGCGGGCATGCGGGCCACCGGCTCCAACGATGTCGTCATCGAGAACGTGCACGTGCCGTCGCACCGACTGGTCAAGGTCCTTGACATCTACTCCGGAACCGCTCCCGGCGCCGAGCTGCATGACGCCTCGGCGTACCGGTGGCCGATGGTCCCGGCGCTGGCCCTGGTCGCCGCGATGCCCGCCCTCGGGTCGGCCGAATGGGTCGCCGACCTGTTCGCCGAACGCCTGACCGAGCGGGTGCTGGCGTATTCCGGTGCGGCGCAGAAGAATCAGCCGGCGGCCCAGATCCGCCTGGGCGATGCGCGGGTTCGGCTGCGTGCGCTGCGCGGGCTTCTCGATGACACCGCGGGCCGGATTCAAGACGCGGTGGATGCGCGCGAGCGGATCAGTCGCCCCGTTCGGGCCGATGCCCGGGCTGCGGCCGCCTATATCGTGCACGAATCCCGGGCCGTGATCGCCGATCTGCTCGAAGCCTCCGGTGCCAGCGCGCAGTTCGTGGCCAACCCGCTCCAGCGCGCCAAACGCGATGTCGACGTCATCTGCGGACACGTCGTCTTCGACTACGACGTGGCACGCGAATTGTCGGGCGCACTCGAGGCCGGCGTGAAGATCTCACCGATCTCGATGATCTGACCGAGGCGAAGGACACCATGAAAACTCTGTGGGTGGAGGCGAGCCCGAAACAAGAGCACTCGCTGTCCTCGGCGCTGACCCAGGCCTTCCTGGACGCCGCGCCCGCGGCAGCGGTCGGCGACGTCGAACGGTTCTCGGTGTGGACCGACGAGATGCTGGTGTTCGGCCGTGATGCCGCGTTCGCCAAGTTCGCACCGCTCTACGGCGAACGCCGAACCCCCGAGCAGAAGCAGATCTGGTCGCAGGTGCTGGCCGAGATCGAGCGGGTGCGGTCATTCGATCGGTTGGTGGTCTCCTCGCCGATGTGGAATTGGCATGTGCCGCATGCCCTGAAGGCCTGGATCGACGTCATCGTGCAGCCGATGGCCAGCTTCACCCTCAACGAGCGCGGCGAACACGTGGGCACGTTGGGGGAGGGCAAGCCGCTGCAACTCATCTTGACGCGCTCCAGCGCCTACGACGGCGATCGCGCCGACCTGCAGGACTTTCAGCGGCCGTATCTGGAGTACGTGTTCACCATGCTGGGCTACGCCGTCGAGACACTGGTCTTCGAACCGACCACCCGGTGGACCCCCGAGGAGCGGGCACAGATGCGCGACGCGGCGCTGGAGAAGGCGCGGTTGGCGGGGGAGCGGCTCTAGGAGAAACGTGCCGAGTGTGCGGTTTGGTCGGCGAAATCGTCTTCTGGCCTACCGAACCGCACACTCGATGCACGCCTGATGCTCAACGGTCTTGCCGCCAGCCCGGGCTCACAAACCCAGGGCCGCGTAGGTCCGCCGGACGAACTTCGGCTGCGCCACCCGCAGCTTGGCGATCGAGGTATTGCCGGCGACCGCGACGGCCATGTCGGTGGACAGCGTCGGCGAGTTCTGGACCAGGTAGATCAGGATCAGATCCGCGGCCGGATCCGCTTGCCACCAGGTGCCGTAGGCGCCCGGCCAGCCGAACGCGCCGGCACCGCCCGGTCCGAACAGTGGTTGGGACTTCGCCGGGTCGGTCACCACCGACAGATTGAGCCCGAAGCCGCGGCCGACCCAGAACGGGGCGCCCAGGAACGGGTGGCGCTTCTGGTCGTCGGTGAGCTGATCGGTGCGCATCGCCCGCGCCGAGGAGGCCGAGAGCACCCGGGTGCCGTCGAACATCCCGTCGGCCAACAACATCCGGGTGAAGGCCAGATAGTCGTCGGCGGTGGACATCAAGCCGCCCCCGGCGTTGGGAAACGCCGGCATCGCGATCGGGACCGGCCCCATCGCGTCGTCGCGCAGTGTGTCCCCGTCGACGCGGTACATGGTGGCGCTGCGTCCGCGGGCCTGCGGTGTGACGCAGAAACCGGTGTCGGCCATCCCCAGCGGGCCCAGGATCCTTTCCTCGATCACCTGCGGTAGCGGCTTGCCCTCCATCCGCGACATCAGCACGCCCAGCACGTCGGTGCCGTGGCCGTAGGTGACACGTTCACCGGGCTGATCCACCAGGGGAAGCGCCGCCAGCGCGGTCAGCCACGCCTCGGGCCCGCGCCCGAAGGGCAGCCGCTGGTACTCCCGCGCGATCGGACCGGGTACGGAGAACCCGTAGCCGATGCCGCAGCGGTGCGTCATCAGATCGTCGACCGTGATTGCGCGCCGTGCCGCGGTGGTCGATTCCAGCGAACCAGCCGGGTCGACCAGCACCCGCGGCGCGGCGAACTCCGGCAACCAGTGCGCGATCGGGTCGGTCAGCCGCAGCCGTCCTTCGTCGACCAGGGTCATCGCGGCGGCGATGGTGACCGGCTTGGTCATGGAGGCGATCCGGAAGATCGTGTCGCGGGTCATCGGCAGGCCGGCGCCGACATCGCGGTGGCCGATCTCATTGACCTGCAGCACCGAGCCGCGCTGCCAGACGAGCGTCACCACGCCGGCGAGCAGGCCGCTGTCGCAGGCCTCGCGCAGCGGCGCCTGATTCGGGTCGAGATTCACCTGGTCAGGTTAGCGGCGATCGCAAGCGCGGCAGATGTTAGGCTACGCGGCAGTTCGACATCCTTTAACGATCCGTCCTGCGAGGCGGAGAAGGAGGTCCTGCGGTTTCGCATGGGCGCTGCCGGTAATTCCAGCACCGACCGGGAATTGATGTCCTCGGCGGACGTAGGTCGCACCGTTTCTCGGATCGCGCATCAGATCATCGAGAAGACGGCTTTAGACGACCCCGATAGAGCTAATGCCCCGCGCGTCGTGTTGTTGGGTATTCCCACCCGCGGTGTCACCCTGGCCCAGCGGCTGGCCGCCAAGATCAGCGAATTCTGTGGTGTCGATGTCGCGCACGGCGCGCTGGACATCACCTTGTACCGCGACGACCTGATGCGGCAGCCTCCGCGGCCCCTGGAGCCCACCTCGATTCCGGCAGGCGGCATCGACGACGCGTGCGTGATCCTGGTCGATGACGTGCTCTTCGCCGGCCGATCGGTACGGGCCGCACTGGACGCGCTGCGCGACGTGGGCCGGCCCCGGATCGTGCAGCTGGCCGTGTTGGTGGACCGCGGCCACCGCGAACTGCCGGTGCGCGCCGACTACGTCGGCAAGAACGTGCCGACCGCCCGCGGCGAAAGCGTGCACGTACTACTGGCTGAACACGACGGTCGCGACCAGGTGGTGATTACCCGATGAGCACCAGGCATCTGCTGGCAGCCGGCGACTTGAGCCGCGATGAGGCCACCGCGATCCTCGACGACGCCGACCGCTTCGCTCAGGCGCTGGTGGGGCGCGAGGTCAAAAAGCTGCCCACCCTGCGCGGGCGCACCGTGATCACCATGTTCTACGAGAACTCCACCCGGACCCGGGTCTCCTTCGAGGTGGCCGGCAAGTGGATGAGCGCCGATGTGATCAACGTGTCCGCGTCGGGATCCTCGGTCAACAAGGGGGAGTCGCTGCGCGACACCGCGTTCACCTTGCGGGCCGCCGGCGCCGACGCGCTGATCATCCGTCACCCGGCTTCGGGTGCGGCACACCTGCTCTCGGAGTGGACCGGAGCCGCCGAAGACGGCGGTCCGGCGGTGATCAACGCCGGTGACGGCACCCACGAACACCCCACCCAGGCATTGCTCGACGCCCTGACTGTGCGCCAGCGCCTCGGCGGCATCGAGGGCCGCCGCGTCGTCATCGTCGGCGACATCGTGCACAGCCGGGTGGCCCGCTCCAACGTGAGCCTGCTGTCGACGCTGGGCGCCGAGGTGGTGCTGGTGGCCCCGCCGACCCTGCTACCGGTCGGGGTGGCCGACTGGCCGGTGAGGGTCTCGCATGACTTCGATGCCGAGTTGCCGGCCGCCGACGCGGTGCTGATGCTGCGGGTGCAGGCCGAACGGATGACCGGCGGATTCTTCCCGTCGACGCGGGAGTACTCGGTGCGCTACGGGCTGAGCGAGAAGCGCCGGGCGATGCTGCCCGACCACGCGGTGGTACTGCATCCCGGGCCGATGCTGCGCGGCATGGAAATCTCCTCGTCGGTGGCCGACTCGTCGCAATCGGCGGTGCTGCAACAGGTTTCCAACGGGGTACATGTGCGTATGGCGGTGCTGTTTCACCTGCTGGTGGGCAGCGAATCCGCGTCGGGCGCCGGGTCGGTTGGAGAGGAAGCAGCGTTGTGAGCGTGCTGATCCGCGGTGTGCGGTGTTACGGCGAAGGCGACCAGGTCGACGTCCTGGTCGAAGGCGGTCAGATCACGCAGATCGGTACCGGCCTGGCTGTTCCGGACGAGTGCGAGATCATCGACGCGCCCGGGCAGGTGTTGCTCCCGGGCTTCGTCGACCTGCACACCCATCTGCGTGAACCGGGACGCGAATACGCCGAGGACATCGAAACCGGCTCGGCGGCGGCGGCCCTGGGCGGCTACACCGCGGTATTCGCGATGGCCAACACCGATCCGGTGGCCGACTCCCCGGTGGTCACCGATCATGTCTGGGCGCGCGGGCAGCAGATCGGCCTGGTCGACGTGCACCCGGTCGGCGCCGTCACGGTCGGACTGGGCGGCACGCAGCTGACGGAGATGGGCATGATGGCCGCCGGTACCGCCGGTGTTCGGATGTTCTCCGACGACGGTGTCTGTGTGGACCACCCCCTGGTGATGCGACGCGCACTGGAGTACGCGACCGGACTGGGGGTGTTGATCGCTCAGCACGCCGAGGAGCCGCGGCTGACGGTCGGCTCGGTGGCCCACGAGGGGCCCAACGCCGCAAGGCTGGGCCTGGCCGGCTGGCCGCGCGTCGCCGAAGAGTCGATCGTGGCCCGGGACGTCCTGCTGGCCCGCGACGCCGGCGCCCGACTGCACATCTGCCATGCATCCACCGCCGGTACGGTCGAGCTCCTCAAATGGGCTAAGGCGCAAGGTATCTCGGTGACCGCCGAGGTCACCCCGCATCACCTGATGCTCGATGACAGCCGGCTCGCCGACTACGACGGAATGAACCGGGTCAACCCGCCGCTGCGCGAGGCCTCCGACACTGAGGCGCTGCGCCAGGCATTGGCCGACGGCGTGATCGACTGCGTGGCTACCGATCACGCACCGCACGCCGACCACGAGAAGACCTGCGAATTCGCCTCGGCCCGGCCCGGGATGTTGGGCCTGCAGACCGCACTGTCGGTGGTGGTGGCCACCATGGTGCAGACCGGCCTGTTGAGCTGGCGCGATGTGGCCCGGGTGATGAGCGAGCGGCCGGCCCAGATCGTCGGCCTGCCCGACCAGGGCCGTCCACTGGAGGTGGGCGAGCCGGCCAACCTGACCGTCATCGATCCCGACACCACCTGGGTGGTCACCGGTGCGCAGCTGGCGAGCCGCTCGGACAACACCCCTTATGAAGAGATGATCCTGCCCGCGACCGTCACCGCGACCCTGCTGCGCGGCCGGATCACCGCCCGGGACGGGAAGAGCCCGGCATGAACACCCCCACGTTGATCGGCTCGCTGGTCTTCGCTTTTCTGCTGGTGGTGCTGATCGGCGTGGTGATCCGATTGATGATGCGCGGCTGGCGCCGCCGCGGCCAGCTGCAGGACGCGCTGATCGGGACACTGCCGATGGTGCCCGACACGGTGGGGTCGCCCACCGTGGCCGCCACCCGCGGGCAGTATCTGGGGTGCACGCTGGCGCCGAAGTGGAACGACCGGGTGGTGGTCGGCGACCTGGGTTATCGCACCAAGGCGGTGCTGACCCGCTACCCCGAGGGAATCATGGTGCAGCGCAGCGGCGCCCGGCCGATCTGGATCCCCGCAGACGCGGTGATCGCGGTCCGCACCGAACGCGGCATCGCCGGACGCGCTATTCCTACCCGAAACCACGACGGGGTGCTGGCGATCCGCTGGCGACTGCCGTCGGGCACCGAGATAGACACCGGCTTCCGCGCGGACGACCGCGCAGAGCACAGCCGCTGGTTAGAAGAAAAGTGAAGACGAGTGACGGAAGCGCCGCGACGATGCAGAGCGCAGCGATGAGGAGGAGTGGCGCAAGTGAGTAACGCGCGAGCGGTGCTGGTGCTTGAGGACGGCCGGACGTTCACAGGAACACCGTTCGGGGCCGTGGGACAGACCCTGGGCGAGGCGGTGTTCTCCACCGGGATGTCCGGCTACCAGGAGACCCTGACCGACCCCAGTTACCACCGGCAGATCGTGGTGGCCACCGCCCCGCAGATCGGCAACACCGGCTGGAACCGCGAGGACGGGGAGAGCCGCGACGAGAAGATCTGGGTGGCGGGCTACGTGGTGCGCGACCCGTCGCCGCGGGCATCGAACTGGCGGGCCACCGGAACCCTCGACGACGAGCTGGTACGCCAGGGCATCGTCGGTATCGCCGGCGTTGACACCCGGACCATCGTGCGCCACCTGCGCAATCACGGCTCGATGAAGGCCGGGGTGTTCTCCGGTGACGCGCTGGCATCACCGGACGAGCTGGTGACCCGGGTCCGCGAGCAGCCGTCGATGCTCGGCGCCGACCTCGCCGGCCAGGTCAGCACCGAGGCGGGATACGTGGTGGAACCCGATGGCGCACACCGGTTCACCATCGCCGCGCTGGACCTGGGCATCAAGACCAACACGCCCCGAAACTTCTCGCGGCGCGGAATCCGCAGCCACGTACTGCCGTCCTCGGTGGACTTCGCACAGATCGCCGACCTGAAGCCCGACGGGGTGTTTCTGTCCAATGGGCCCGGGGACCCGGCCACCGCCGATCGGATGGTGGCGTTGACCCGCGAGGTGCTCGGCGCCGGAATTCCGCTGTTCGGAATCTGTTTCGGAAACCAGATCCTGGGCCGGGCGCTGGGCCTGAACACCTACAAGATGACGTTCGGCCACCGCGGCATCAACATCCCGGTGATCGACCACGCCACCGGCCGGGTAGCGGTGACCGCGCAGAACCATGGCTTCGCATTAGAGGGCGAAGCAGGCCAGCGCTTTGACACCGACTTCGGCCCGGCGGTGGTCAGCCACACCTGCGCCAACGACGGAGTCGTCGAGGGCGTCAAGCTCGCCGACGGCCGGGCGTTCTCGGTGCAGTACCACCCGGAAGCCGCGGCCGGACCGCATGACGCGGAATACCTGTTCGACCAGTTCGTCGACCTGATGGCAGGGGAGAAGTAATGCCGCGCCGTAGTGACCTGCGCCATGTTCTGGTGATCGGCTCCGGGCCGATCGTGATCGGACAGGCCTGCGAATTCGACTATTCGGGAACCCAGGCCTGCCGGGTGCTCAAGGCCGAAGGCCTGCAGGTGAGCCTGGTCAACTCCAATCCGGCCACCATCATGACCGACCCCGAATACGCCGACAACACCTACGTCGAGCCCATCACCTGGGAGTTCGTCGAAAAGGTGCTCGCCCAGCAGGCCGAGCGCGGCAACAAGGTCGATGCCCTGCTGGCCACCCTGGGCGGGCAGACCGCGCTCAACACCGCGGTGGCGCTGCACGAGCACGGGGTGCTGGAGCGGTACGGCGTCGAACTGATCGGCGCCGACTTCGAGGCCATCCAGCGTGGCGAGGACCGCCAGCAGTTCAAGGACATCGTCGCCAAGGTCGGCGGCGAGTCGGCGCGTTCCAGGGTCTGCTACACCATGGACGAGGTCACCGAGACCGTCGCCGAACTAGGCCTGCCGGTCGTCGTTCGCCCCTCGTTCACCATGGGTGGCTTGGGATCCGGGCTGGCGGCCAGCCTCGACGAGGTGGCGCGGATGGCCGGCGACGGCCTCGCCGCCTCGCCGACCGCCAACGTCCTGATCGAGGAATCCATCTACGGGTGGAAAGAATTCGAGCTCGAGTTGATGCGCGACGGCAACGACAACGTCGTGGTGGTCTGCTCGATCGAGAACGTTGACCCGATGGGCGTGCACACTGGTGATTCGGTGACCGTCGCCCCGGCGATGACGCTGACCGACCGGGAATACCAGAAGATGCGCGACCTGGGCATCGCGATCCTGCGCGAGGTCGGGGTGGACACCGGCGGCTGCAACATCCAGTTCGCGGTCAACCCGAAAGACGGCCGGCTCATCGTGATCGAGATGAACCCGCGAGTCTCGCGATCCTCTGCGCTGGCGTCGAAGGCCACCGGCTTCCCGATCGCCAAGATCGCTGCCAAGCTGGCCATCGGCTACACCCTCGACGAGATCATCAACGACATCACCAAAGAGACCCCGGCCTGCTTCGAGCCGGCGCTGGACTACGTGGTGGTCAAGGCACCACGCTTCGCGTTCGAGAAGTTCCCTGGCGCCGACCCGCGCCTGACCACCACCATGAAGTCGGTGGGCGAAGCGATGTCGTTGGGCCGCAACTTCATCGAGTCGCTCGGCAAGGTGATGCGCTCGCTGGAGACCGACCGGGCCGGGTTCTGGACCAAACCCGACCCCGAGGAAGACTCGGCCGCCGCAGCGCTGGAACGGTTGCGGGTGCCCACCGAAGGCCGGCTCTACGACATCGAGCTGGCCCTGCGGCAGGGCGCCAGTGTGGAAGCGGTCGCCGAAGCCTCCGGGGTGGACCCGTGGTTCGTTGAGCAGATCAACGGCCTGGTGGCGCTGCGCACCGAGGTCGTCGACACCCCGGTGCTCGACGCGGACCTGCTGCGGCGCTGCAAATACAGCGGCCTGTCCGATCACCAGATCGCCGTGTTGCGCCCGGAGTTGGCCGGCGAGGACGGGGTGCGGCTGCTGCGGGATCGGCTGGGCATTCATCCGGTGTTCAAGACCGTCGACACCTGCGCCGCGGAATTCGAGTCCAAGACGCCGTATCACTACAGCACGTTCGAGCTCGACCCCGCCGCCGAGACCGAGGTGGCGGCCCAGGACGTCAAACCCAAGGTGCTCATCCTGGGTTCTGGGCCCAACCGGATCGGCCAGGGCATCGAGTTCGACTACAGCTGCGTGCATGCCGCGACCACCTTGAGCCAGGCCGGGTTCGAGACGGTGATGATCAACTGCAACCCCGAGACGGTGTCCACCGACTACGACACCGCCGACCGGCTCTACTTCGAACCGTTGACGTTCGAGGACGTGCTCGAGGTGTACTACGCCGAGCAGCAGTCCGGGCAGGGTGGCCCCGGGGTCGTCGGCGTGATCGTCCAGCTGGGCGGACAGACCCCGCTGCGGCTGGCCCAGCGGCTGGCCGATGCCGGCGTGCCGATCGTCGGAACCAGCCCGGAAGCCATCGATCTGGCTGAGGACCGCGGTGCGTTCGGTGACGTGTTGACCACGGCCGGTTTGCCGGCGCCCCGGTACGGCACGGCGACTACCTTCGAGCAGGCCAAGCGGATCGCCGCCGACATCGGCTACCCGGTCCTGGTGCGTCCCTCGTATGTGCTGGGCGGCCGCGGCATGGAGATCGTCTACGACGAAGAGACCCTGCACGGCTACATCACTCGGGCTACCCAGCTGTCACCGGAGCACCCGGTGCTGGTCGACCGGTTCCTCGAAGACGCCATCGAGATCGACGTCGATGCGCTGTGCGACGGCACCGAGGTCTACATCGGCGGCATCATGGAACACATCGAAGAAGCCGGCATCCACTCCGGTGACTCGGCCTGCGCGCTGCCGCCGGTGACGCTGGGGCGCAGCGACATCGAAAAGGTGCGGCGGGCCACCGAGGCCATCGCTCATGGCGTCGGGGTGGTGGGGCTGCTCAATGTGCAGTTCGCCCTCAAAGACGACGTGCTCTACGTCCTGGAGGCCAATCCGCGGGCCAGCCGCACGGTCCCGTTCGTGTCCAAGGCCACCGCGGTGCCGCTGGCCAAGGCCTGTGCGCGCGTCATGCTGGGCACCACGATCGCCGAGCTGCGATCCGAGGGCCTGTTGGCCGCGTCGGGGGACGGGGCCACCGTCGGCCCGAACGCCCCCATCGCGGTCAAGGAGGCCGTGCTGCCGTTCCACCGCTTCCGTCGCGCGGACGGCTCGGGCATCGACTCGCTCCTCGGCCCGGAGATGAAGTCCACCGGTGAGGTGATGGGCATCGACCGCGACTTCGGCACCGCGTTCGCCAAGAGTCAGACCGCCGCTTACGGGTCGCTGCCGGCTCAGGGCACGGTGTTCGTGTCGGTGGCCAACCACGACAAGCGGTCGCTGGTGTTTCCGGTCAAACGGCTCGCCGACTTGGGCTTCCGGGTCCTGGCCACCGAGGGGACCGCGGAGATGCTGCGGCGCAACGGTATTCCGTGCGACGTGGTACGCAAGAATTTCGAGGAGCCCAGTCCGCAGCGCCCGGAGCTGACCGCGGTGGACGCGATCCGGGCCGGGGAGGTGGACCTGGTGATCAACACCCCGTACGGCAACTCCGGTCCGCGGGTGGACGGCTACGAGATCCGTTCGGCAGCGGTCAGCGTGAACATCCCGTGCATCACCACTGTTCAGGGTGCGGCCGCGGCGGTGCAGGGCATCGAGGCCGGCATCCGGGGCGATATCGGGGTGCGCTCCTTGCAGGAACTGCACAGCACGCTCGGCGGGCAGTAGTGGTACCGGGGTTCGGCGCGCGCCTGGCCGAAGCGACGGCGGCCCGCGGGCCCCTGTGTCTGGGCATCGATCCGCACCCCGAACTGCTGGCGGCGTGGGGCCTGCCCGCGACGCCCGACGGGCTGGCGGCGTTCAGCGAGACCTGCGTGACGGCGTTCGCCGGCTTCGCGGTGGTCAAGCCGCAGGTGGCGTTCTTCGAGGCCTATGGGTCGGCCGGCTTCGCGGTGCTGGAGCGCACCATCGCGGCGCTGCGCGAGGCCGGTGTGTTGGTGCTCGCCGACGCCAAGCGCGGCGACATCGGCTCGACCATGGCCGCCTACGCCGCTGCCTGGGCCGGACCGTCGCCGTTGGCGGCGGATGCGGTGACGGCGTCGCCCTACCTGGGCTTCGGGTCCCTGGAACCGCTGCTGGAGACCGCGGCACAGCACCGGCGCGGAGTGTTCGTGTTGGCCGCCACCTCCAATCCCGAGGGCGCGAGCGTGCAACGTGCCCAGGGCGGGGACGGCCGCACTGTGGCGCAGGCGATCGTCGACGCCGCCGCAGCAGCCAATCGGGCCGACAATGCGGCCGGTTTGGGTTCGATCGGCGTGGTGGTGGGCGCCACGCTGCGTGAGGTGCCCGATCTGAGTGCCCTGGGCGGGCCGGTGCTGGTGCCCGGCGTTGGGGCCCAGGGAGGGCGCCCAGAGGCCCTTGCCGGGCTGGGAGGGGCCGCTGCGGGCACGTTGCTGCCGGCGGTCTCGCGTGAGGTGCTGCGCGCCGGCCCGGACGCCGGTGCGCTGCGTGCCGCGGCGGAGCGGCTGCGGGACACCGTGGCCTATCTGGCCGCCGCGGGATAGCTCCGGCGACCCAGCGAGGTCCCCTCCACACAACAGGGCCTGCGGGACGCCCGGTCGGGGCGCCCACGCAGGCCCTGGCTTGCTGGTTACCGGCCGCCGAAGTTGACGCCGCCTCCGGTGTTGGCGTTGTACCCGCCGCCGAAGGGCCCCATGTTGACGTTGGCGCTGTTGTTCTGGCCGCCGCCGGCGCCGATTCCATTAGGGCCGAAGTTGAAGCCGCCGTTTCTGCCGACATTCATACCGCCGCCGAAGGGCCCCATGTTGACGTTGGCGCTGTTGTTTTGGCCGCCGCCGGCGCCGATTCCATTAGGGCCGAAGTTGAAGCCGCCGTTGTTGCCGGTATTCATACCGCCGCCGAAGGGCCCCATGTTGACATTCACCCCGCCGTTGTTGCCGGCGGCGCCGTTGATTCCGTCGTTGGGATCCGCGCTGGCCGCGCCTATCCCGAATGCCCCGAGGGTCAACACCATGGACGCCGCAAGAGCCCACCGGCCAGCACGGCCCATTGTCGTCATCGCCATCAATTCCCACTTTCTCTACCGAAACGGTATTCAGCGGAAATGTTCATAGTCATACCCCCCCCATAAACACCCCCGGGTGGACCACCCACCTGGCCGGAACATTAGGCGGCTAACCCGCGCCTTCGACCGTTCAAATGTAGAAACTGCCTGAATAGTTGCTGTCAGTCCACCGGGGCTGCTGGATTCCAGTTTCTTGTCGCGCCACTGGCCTTCGCGGGGAAATAGACGGGGTTGGTGGCTACGGGCTGTCGGGCCGGCGAATCAGCGGGCCCGTGCTCCCTGGCATGACGAATTCGGGGCAGAACATGGTGGTCACCTACCGCGTCGGGATGGCGGCGCCCGCCGCGGTGGCTCCGCCAGGGGATGGCGCCGGGCGGGCCGAACCTGACCTCGACACGCCCGACACGCCGCGAGGTGCGAAGCCAATGGCATGAATGTCCGGTCACATCCCGAAGGCCACCACTGCGCCCATGGCGCGGCGTCCCATCCCGCCGACAAGAACTGGCAAAAGGCGAGGTCAGCGTGGTTTTTCGGGCTGGTTCGCCGAAGATTGCGGTTCACCTGGGGCGGGCCGAGCGATGGCGGCCGACTCAGGTTCGACGGCGCCGCGCCCAGACCCCATACGCTGGGCATTTGTAGCCGGAAACGGGGGGGTGGGGTTAGATTTCGTCAGACGGCGTGGGTACGGTCGTCGTCTCTGGCCGAAGTACCTGGCCGGGACAAGGAAAACATCGACGTTGTCGATGATGACGAGACGGAGGAATCGTGGCCCTTCCCCAGTTGACCGACGAGCAGCGCGCCGCCGCGTTGGAGAAGGCGGCGGCCGCACGTCGGGCCCGAGCGGAGCTCAAGGACCGGCTGAAGCGTGGCGGCACCAATCTCAAGCAGGTGCTCAAGGACGCCGAGACCGACGAGGTCCTTGGCAAGATGAAGGTGTCTGCGCTGCTGGAAGCGTTGCCGAAGGTCGGCAAGGTCAAGGCGCAGGAGATCATGACCGAGCTGGAGATCGCCCCCACCCGCCGGCTGCGCGGCCTGGGTGACCGGCAGCGCAAGGCGCTGCTGGAGAAGTTCGACTTCTCCTGACCCGGCAGTGAATACCGGTGGAGGACCGGACAGCGGGCACGCGGGACGCGTTGTAGTGCTGTCCGGTCCATCCGCGGTCGGTAAGTCGAGCGTGGTCCGGTGCCTGCGGGAGCGGGTACCGGACTTGTATTTCAGTGTGTCGGCCACCACCCGGGCACCCAGGCCCGGGGAGGTGGACGGCGTCGACTACCGATTTGTTTCGCCGGCCGAGTTCGACCGGCTAGTTGAGAAAAATGAGCTGCTGGAGTGGGCCGATATCCACGGCGGCCTGCAGCGCTCAGGTACTCCGGCGGCCCCCGTCATCGACGCCACCCGCTCCGGCCGGCCCGTTCTGATCGAGGTCGACCTGGCCGGGGCCCGGGCCATCAAGCAGGCCCTTCCGGAGGCTGTGACGGTGTTTCTGGCCCCGCCGGACTGGGAGACGCTGCAGGCCAGACTGGCCGGCCGCGGCACCGAATCCGCAGAGGTCATGGAACGCCGATTGGCCACCGCACGCACCGAGTTGGCGGCGCAGGGAGACTTCGACGCCATCGTGGTCAACGGTCGATTGGAAACAGCCTGCTCAGAATTGGTATCCTTGCTGGTGGATACCGCACCGGGCGCGGTCTGATTTACCCGGACAACAACCAGCAGGCGCGACCCGCCCCCAGCCAAACAGCTTCAGGAGATTGTCTTAAGTGAGTACCTCGCAGACCGACTCGGCCGTGGTGACCGACGCCGAGGAGTTCGATCCGGCCTCGATCGGCGGTTATGACACGCCCCTCGGCATCACCAACCCGCCCATCGATGAGCTGCTGCAGCGGGCGTCGAGCAAGTACGCGCTGGTGATCTACGCGGCCAAGCGGGCGCGGCAGATCAACGACTACTACAACCAGCTCGGTGAGGGCATCCTCGAGTACGTCGGGCCGCTGGTCGAGCCTGGCCTGCAGGAGAAGCCGCTGTCGATCGCGCTGCGCGAGATCCACGGCGACCTGCTCGAATACACCGAAGGCGAGTAGCCGGAGCCGGGCAGGACGGGTCATACCGGTGGGCCAGAAACGGGTCGTCGTCGGTGTCTCCGGAGGCATCGCCGCATACAAGGCGTGCACCGTCGTCCGACAGCTGGCCGAGGCGGGCCATTCGGTTCGCGTCGTCCCGACCGAGTCCGCCCTGAGGTTTGTCGGGGCAGCCACCTTCGAGGCGCTCTCGGGCCAACCGGTCGACACCGGGGTCTTCGACGACGTGCCCCGCGTGCCCCATGTGGCGATCGGCCAGCAGGCCGACTTGGTGGTGGTGGCACCGGCCACCGCTGACCTGTTGGCCCGGGCAGTGGCCGGTCGCGCCGACGATTTGCTGACCGCCACCCTGCTCACCGCCCGCTGTCCGGTGCTGTTCGCCCCGGCCATGCATACCGAGATGTGGCAGCATCCGGCCACCGTCGCCAATGTCGCGACGCTGCGGGAACGCGGCGCGGTCGTCCTTGAGCCCGCATCGGGCCGGCTGACCGGCGCCGACACCGGCCCGGGCCGGCTGCCCGAGGCCGAAGAGATCAACACCTTCGCGTCGCTGCTGCTGGAGCGCGCCGACGCATTGCCGCACGACCTGGCCGGGCGGAAGGTCCTGGTGACCGCAGGCGGCACCCGCGAGCCGATCGACCCGGTCCGCTTCATCGGTAACCGCAGTTCGGGCAAGCAGGGCTACGCCGTGGCCCGGGTGGCGGCCCAGCGTGGTGCCGAGGTCACCCTGATCGCCGCGCACACCGCGGGGCTGATCGACCCGGCCGGCGTCCACGTGGTGCACGTCAGCTCGGCCCAGCAACTGCATGATGCGGTGTCCAAGCATGCCCCCGAGGCGCACGTGTTGGTGATGGCCGCGGCTGTCGCCGACTTCCGTCCGGTGCGGGTCGCGCAGGCCAAGATCAAGAAGGGCCCCGACAGCGCGGGGGAGCCGACCATCGAGCTGGTCCGCAACGACGACGTGCTGGCCGGCGCGGTGCGTGCCCGCACGGACGGGCAGCTGCCCAATATGCGGGCCATTGTCGGCTTCGCCGCCGAGACGGGTGACGAGAACGGCGACGTGCTGTTCCACGCCCGGGCCAAGCTGCGCCGCAAGGGCTGTGACCTGTTGGTGGTCAACGCGGTCGGGGACGGGCGGGCATTCGAGGTCGACCACAACGACGGGTGGCTGTTGGCCGCGGACGGGACCGAGTCCGCCCTGGAGTCGGGCTCCAAGACGTTGATGGCCAGCCGCATCGTGGATGCGATCGTGGCGTTCCTGGCCAGCAACCGCGGTTAGCGCGACTAAGCCCTCTGTCTGAAATCACTACTACAGCGGACCGTTGACCGCTCGTCGTCCCTGGACTAACTTTCAAATCGTAAGTTAGCCGAGAGGGGCCGGGCATGGACGATCGTCGCTACGTGGTGATCGGGGGCGGCCTGGCCGGGCTGGCCGCAGCGGTCTGGCTGGCCGAGGCCGGAAAGAAGGTGACGCTGCTGGAGCGGCGCGGGAGGCTCGGCGGACGCACCCAGGCGATGCGGGTGCAGGGGATAGCGGACCTCGCGGACAACGGTCAGCATGTGATCGCCAGCGGCTACGACCACTTGTTTCGCTACTTGACCAGTGTCGGCACCCGATCGATGGTCGAGTTTCCGACCGGTGGAACGCTGCGCTGGCCCGGCGGGGCCACCACCACCTTGGTGACCCGCGGCCTGGGCGCGGTGCGGACGCTGTTCGGGCCGCACCCCGACGCGAGCCTGTTCGACCGGCTGCGGACCGCTGCGGCGACGGTGCGTCTGACCGGCGAGGCGCTGTTCCAACCCGCTGATCTGCCCGATCTGACCACCGACCAGTGGCTGCGCCGCGTCGGGATGCCGGCTCGCGCCCGGGAGGCCGTGTGGGACTGGCTGGCGCTCGGCATTGCCGCCGAGCCGGTGGACCGCGGTTCGGCGAAGGTCTTTGCCGATGTCCTGGCCACCGGAATCCGACTCGGGCTGCGCCACCGCAGTGCGGTGACGATCGGCTATCCCACCACCGATCTCGACACGCTCTATATCTCCGGCGCGCTCGCCGTTTTCGACCGACTTGGTGTCGAGGTGCGTTACCGCGCAGTCGCTCGGCGAATCGTTTTGGAGGGCAATGCCGTTCGTGCCGTGCAATTGGCAGACGGCACGGAGGTGGCGGCGGACGCGGTGGTGTGTGCCGTGCCCAACTCGAATATCGCCGGCTTGCTCGATGATCTGCCCGAGCACGCCGAAATTTACGCCGCTGCAGAAAAATTGCACTACACACCGATCGTCAGTACCAACCTCTACCTGGACCGGCCATTGGGCACCGAGGCGGCGATGGAATCGGTGATCGGCGGCACGGGCGTCATCGATGAGGTGTTCGACCGGCAGCGGATGCAGCGCCGCGATCCCAACGGTGCCTGGCTGTATTGCCTGACCACCAGCGGCGCGTACGAGCAGATCCACCGGTCCAACGAGCAGATCGTGGCCGAACAGATGGACATGCTGCGCCGCTACTATCCGGCCGCGGCCGAGGCGAACGTGGTGGCCGCGCAGGTGGTCAAGATGCCCAAGGCCACCTTTTCGCAGGTGGTGGGCACCGATGGGCTCCGCCCGGATCAGCGCACGTCGGTGCCGAGTCTGGTGCTCGCCGGCGACTGGACCCGTACCGATTGGTCGGCGACCATGGAGAGCGCCGCGCAGAGCGCTGCCCGCGCCGTGGAGTTACTGCTCGAGTTGCGGGCATCGACGTGAGCGCCCAGCCGGAGCCGAAGCGGCGGATGTCGGCACACGCGCGACGAATGCAGTTGCTCGACCACGCTCGCGACATCGTCGCCGCCGAGGGCTATGCCGCGGTAACGATCGACCGGGTGGCCCGCGCCGCGGAGGTGACCCGGACGGTGGTGTACCAGAACTTCGGCGATCTGGCCGGACTGATGACGGCGCTGCTGGACCGCGAATCGGCCATCGCCTTCGCTGGGATGCGCAGCGTAGAGGGTCCGCTCGACGACGACCCGGATGCACTCGGTCGCGGCATCCTGGCGTATCTGCATGCGGCGCCTACCAGTTGGCGCATCATCCTGAGTCCGCCGGCCGGCGCTCCGCCGCAGTTGGGGGCTCGCACCGAAGCGGGCCGTCGCTATGCCCGAACCATCGCCGCGGGGCGGCTCTCTCGGTTGGCGGGCTACCCGGTCGACGCCGACGGTGTGACGACACGGCTGTTGTTGTCGGCGTTGGAGGAACTGGCCCTGCTGCACCTCACCGATCCGCGGGCGCACCCGGACGACTTGGTTCTGAGTTATCTGCGGTCATTGGTCGGCTGGGCGGTTCGGGTCGAAAAGGCGACGGCGACGGCGGGACGGTAGAGTAGGCGCTCGCAGGGCCGAGTCGATCAGGTTTCTCGTCGTGGGGGATGTTGTCGAGGATTTTCTGAACGCGGGGCAGCGCAGCCATTACCCGGCCCTTGGCGCCGGGGGATGCGAACCGGGCTGCCAGGCTCTCCCGAGGACCGCACGGCTATATTAGCCCGAGCTAACTTCTTGATGGATTACCCGGAAGGCGACATTGTGAGCGAAAAGGGACGGCTGTTCACCAGTGAGTCGGTGACCGAGGGCCACCCCGACAAGATCTGTGACGCCATCAGCGACTCGGTGCTCGACGCACTGCTCGCCGATGACCCCCGTTCACGTGTTGCGGTGGAAACCCTGGTCACCACCGGCCAGGTGCACGTAGTCGGTGAGGTGACGACCAACGCCCGCGAAGCGTTCGCCAATATCACCAACACCGTGCGCGAGCGCATCCTGGAGATCGGCTACGACTCGTCGGACAAGGGCTTCGACGGCACGACCTGTGGCGTCAACATCGGGATCGGCGCACAGTCGCCCGACATCGCCCAGGGCGTCGACACCGCGCATGAAGCGCGCGTCGAGGGCGCGGCCGACCCGCTGGACTCGCAGGGCGCCGGCGACCAGGGCCTGATGTTCGGCTACGCGATCGCCGACACCCCGGAGCTGATGCCGCTGCCCATCGCGCTGGCCCACCGGCTGTCGCGGCGGCTGACCGAGGTCCGCAAGAACGGAACGCTGGACTACCTGCGCCCGGACGGCAAGACCCAGGTCACCATCGAGTACGAGGATGACGTCCCGACCCGGCTGGACACCGTGGTGATCTCCACCCAGCACGCCGAGGGCATCGACCTGGTGAAGACCCTGGACCCCGATCTCCGCGAGCACGTGATCTCCACCGTGCTGGCCGAACTCGCCCACGAGACTCTGGACTCCTCGTCGACCCGCATCCTGATCAACCCGACCGGCAACTTCGTTGTCGGCGGGCCCATGGGTGACGCTGGCCTGACCGGCCGCAAGATCATCGTTGACACCTACGGCGGCTGGGCTCGCCACGGCGGCGGCGCCTTCTCCGGCAAGGACCCGTCGAAGGTGGACCGCTCCGCCGCGTACGCGATGCGCTGGGTGGCCAAGAACATCGTCGCGGCGGGCTTGGCGCAGCGCGTCGAGGTTCAGGTGGCCTACGCCATCGGCAAGGCCGCGCCGGTCGGTCTGTTCATCGAGACCTTCGGCACCGCCACCGTCGACCCGGTCAAGATCGAGAAGATCGTGCCCGAGGTCTTCGACTTGCGCCCGGGCGCGATCGTGCGTGACCTGGACCTGCTGCGTCCGATCTACGCACCGACCGCGGCTTACGGCCACTTCGGCCGCACCGACATCGAACTGCCGTGGGAGAAGCTCGACAAGGTCGACGACCT
The DNA here is from genome assembly GCF_022374935.2 of Mycolicibacter virginiensis. Lineage (NCBI taxonomy): Bacteria > Bacillati > Actinomycetota > Actinomycetes > Mycobacteriales > Mycobacteriaceae > Mycobacterium > Mycobacterium virginiense. Next base: position 2,692,442 of record NZ_CP092430.2, on the reverse strand, counting down.
CAAGCGCGCCATTTAATTCCGCCGAGCAGACGCATAGGCCCCCATTTCCGACCGGATTTGGGGGCCTATGCGTCTGCTCGCGCCGTAATAAATCAGGCGCTGAACCGGTAGTCGTCGAGGTCGAAGCGGCGACTGCGCCAGTAGGCCTCCACCGTGGTGGTGGGCCGCAACGGGACATCACCATGCTTGTCGAAGTAGTAGCTGTTGGCCGATTTGCAGCTGTCCTGCCAGAACACCTGCCGGTGCCGTTTGCTCATCATCTCGTCGAAGTACCGGGCGTTGGCCGCCTCCGATATCTCGATCCGGGTCGCCCCACGGTCGCGGGCGCTCGTCAGGCACCGCACGATGTGGTGGGTCTGCGCTTCGACCAGCGCGAAGTATGACGACCCGACGTAGCCGTATGGGCCGAAGACGCTGAACAGGTTGGGGAATCCGGGGATGCTGACCCCCTCGTAGGCCTGCAGCCGGTGCTCATCCCAGAACTGGGCCAGGGTCTGGCCGCCGGTCCCGGTGACGGTGAACGTAGGAATGTTGTCGCTGTCCATCACTTTGAACCCGGTGGCCAGGATCAGCACGTCGACCTCGTGGGACGTCCCGTCGGCGGTGACGATGCCGGTGGGGGTGATCCGGTCGATGGGATCAACCACCAGATGAACGTTGTCACGGTTGAACGTCGACAGGTAGGTGTTGTGGAAGCCGGGGCGCTTGCAGCCGACGGCATAGCGCGGGGTGAGCTGCTTACGCAGCTCCGGGTCGTGCACCTGCCGCCGCAGATACGCCCGCCCGGCCGACTCCATCCGCTTGGCCAGCGGAAACACCGTGAAGTACTGCGCCGCGATGGGGAAGGTCGCCTCGACGTAGGCCTGGCTGACCAGCCGCTGCAGGGACTTGCCGCCAGGTATTCGCATCGCCCAGCGAATCGGAGCAGCTAGCGGCACATCGAATTTCGGGAAACACCAGATCGGTGTCCGCTGAAACACGGTGAGCGAGGAAACCTCCGGCGCGATCTCCGGGATCACCTGCACCGCAGAGGCTCCGGTGCCGATCACCGCCACGCGCTTGCCGGTCAGGTCTAGCGAGTGGTCCCAGCGGGCGGTGTGGACCGTCACTCCGGCGAACGTGTCGACACCGGCGATGTCAGGCAGGTTCGGGGTGGTCAGCACCCCGCTCGCGTTGATCAGGAATCGCGCCGTGAGCTCGCCGGCGAAGTCCGTCTGCACCCGCCACCAGCCGTGGTCCACGTCGAACTCCGCGGCAACCACCATGGTGCCGAACCGGATTCGCGAGCGCAGACCGTACTTGTCGACGCAGTGCTCGGCGTAGGCCTTGAGCTCCCCGCCGGGCGCGTACGTGCGCGACCAGTCCGGGCTCTGCTCGAAGGAGAACTGGTAGGAGAACGACGGAATGTCCACGGCGATACCCGGATAGGTGTTCCAGTGCCAGGTGCCGCCGACCCCGTCGCCGGCTTCGATGATCACATAGTCCGTCATCCCGGCGCGGTCGAGGGTGATCGCCGCTCCGATGCCGGAGAAGCCGGCGCCGACGATCAGGATCTCGTGGTCGGGTTCCTCGCTCACGGTCCGCTCCTCGTCGCCTATGTGAATCGAGGTCGACGGTAACGCGCACGCCGGGGGACCGGGGTGGTGTTAGGGCAAATCCTGGGCTCCCCGCGGCGGTCCCAGCCGCCATGGCGGATTCCGGCGAGCCTCGCCGGCGTGATACAGGCACAACCGGTGGCCGTCGGGATCGTGCAGCCGAGCCTCTCGCCACAGCCACGGCATGTCGGTCGGTGGTTGGGTGAACTCAATCGAACCGCGCAAGCGCTGGTACTGGTCGTCGAGGTCGTCGGCTTCGAAATAGATGGTCACCTGCTCGCCGGCCACGACCTCGCCGACGCGTTCCACGGAGAAGGTGCTGTCCCCGTCGGGGCACTCGAATCGCAGGTAGTCGTCCGTTTTGACGATCAGCCGCAGTCCCAGCAGCCGGTAGAACCGCTCGGCACGGTCCAGGTCGGTGCTGCCGACGGTGACCTGATTCAGCCGCATCGCATCACGCCAGGGCAGCCCGCAAAGCGGCCAGACCACGGTCGGCGGCGTCGGTGGCCACCGGGATCACTCCGGCGTAGCCCAGATAACCGTGCACCAGCGTCTCGGCGTTGTGCACCTGCACCGGAACCCCGGCAGCGGCCAGCAACTCGCCATAACGGATGCCGTCGTCGCGCAGCGGATCGTGGCCGGCGACCGCGATGTAGGCCGGTGGCAGGCCGGCCAGATTCTCGGCGCGCGCCGGGGCCAGCATCGCCGGCGGGCTGGTCAGATCCAGGTCCCCGGCATAGGCGCGCGTCAATGCGGCGATCGCGGCACTGTCGATGATCGGCGCATTGGCGTTCTCGGTGAACGACGGCAGGCTGCCGTCGTAGGTGGTGGCCGGGTACCAGAGCAACTGGAAGGCGATCGCCGGGGCGCCGGCGTCGCGGGCCAGCTGTGTCACCACCGCGGCCAAGTTGCCGCCGGCTGAGTCCCCGGCGACCGCCAGCCTCGACGGGTCTACGCCCAACTCGGCGGCGTGGGCCGCCACCCACTCGGTGGCCGCCATCGCGTCCTCGACGGCGGCCGGGAACAGGTTCTCCGGGGCCAGCCGATAGTCGACCGAGACCACCACTGCGCCGGCGTCGACGGCATGCATGCGCGCCGTGCCGTCGTGCGTGTCGAGGTCGCCGGCGACGAAGCCGCCACCGTGAAAGAACACCACCACCGGAGCGGCGCCCGATTCGGTGCCCGCCGGCCGGTAGATGCGGATCGGCAGGTCGCCACCGGGTCCGGCGATCACCCGGTCCTCGCTGGGCACCTCCGGGTACACCGGTCGATGGGGCAGGTCGCGCATGGCGCGACGCGCCGCCTCCGCGCCGTCGTCCAGTGTCAGTCGGAACGGGATGGCTTCCAGTACCTTCAGCACTATGGGGTCGATTGCTGGCATAAAAACACCGTACGCAACCAGACGAGTTTTCACCGGCTGGGCAGCGGCGGGATGGCTCGGAGTGGCTTACGGCATCTTCCTGACGGTGGTGGCGTTGCGCTCGACGCCGGGAGAGGCGCTGACCGGACAGTGGATCGGGCAGCCGGCCTTCAAGGCGGCGATGGCGGTGCTGTTGGCGTTCGCTGCGGCTGCCCACCCGATCCTGCGGGAGGCGCGCTGGCTGATCCCCGCCCTGATCTTCTCGGCGACCGGCGACTGGTTACTGGCGATTCCGTGGTGGGAACCGTCCTTCGTTGCGGGTCTGGCCGCGTTCCTGGTGGCGCACCTGTGCTTTTTGGGCGCGTTGCTGCCGCTGGCGGTGGTGTCGCGCGGCCGGCTGGTCGGGGCCGGCGTGGTCGCGGCGAGCTGCCTGGTGCTGTTGGCATGGTTCTGGCCCGGAATGGCCCGCGAAGGTATGACGCTGCCCGTGACGGTGTACGTCGCGGTGCTCGGCGCCATGGTGTGCGCCGCGCTTCTGGCGAAGCTGCCCACACCCTGGACCGCGGTCGGTGCGGTGTGCTTTGCGGTATCGGACGCGATGATCGGAGCCAGCCAGTTCGTCTTGGGCAATGAGCTACTGGCGGCGCCGATTTGGTGGGCCTACGCGGCAGCACAGCTGCTGATCACGGCCGGATTCTTCTTCGGCCGGTCCACCGGCACCGAAGAAGCGGCTGCGGGCTGAGGTTCGTCGCCGGGCCAGATCGGTCAATGCCGGTGATTCCCGGTCCCGGGGCGCAGTCGTTCCGGATCGAACGCGGGCAGTCGACGGCGGTGCAGTGCGGTCATGTGGTGGGTCGCCAACGCATCGCCGTGACCCGAGGCGATGTCGCCGATGCTGAAAAGCGATTCGCCGCCGGGAGCGAAGTAGGAGCTGTGGCTGCTCATCGGCAACGTCACGGCGCGGTTCTCGGCTTTGAACCGAGTGGATCCGTAGCCATCTGCGGCCGGATCGGCGCCGAGCCCGACCGTCGCCGACGTTGTCGGCAGGGGCAGTTGCGGCTGGCCGCCGAAACCGGTGATCGGATCCGACGAGGCCGCCCCCACATACACATGTCCTCCCGCGGGCAGGTGAAAGTCGTTGGCGCTGTGGGCCAGGTCGGTTCCCGGTGAGCCCACCAGCACTACGTCGTCGGCGCCCAATCCCGCCGAGGCCGCGGCGTCGGCCACGGTTGTCGAACCATAGGAGTGTCCGATCACGGTGACGTGCGAGGCGCCCACGTGCGACGCCGCCAGGGCGCGGACGTCGGCGGCCAGCAGTCGACCCCCCGCCCGGGCGGCGGCCGGCTGCGTCACCGCGGGATCGAACAGGCTGTCCGGCGCGCGATAGCCCATCCACACGACGACCGAATTGCTGCGATCCGGATCGGAGCGGACCACCTCGCGATAGACATTGCGCCCCTGCGGGTGCGCCAGGTAGCCATCGCGGACGCTGCTGTGTGCGCCGGGCACCAGCACGGTGATGTTGTCAGCGCTGTCCGGATCGCCGATCGCGATTGCGGCCCGCCCGCGCCCGCCGAACGCTGCCGGTTCATAGGTGAGCAGCAGCACCGGGGCCGTGCCGTCACCGGAGTTGGCGGCGAGCCCGTCGCGGACGCGTAGCGCATTTTCGTAGCGCACGATGTCGGCGGCACTGAGTGCCGACGTCGCGTTGACCACCCGGCGGATGTCGGCGGCCAGCGCCTGCCTGTTGATCCGGTCGCGCAGCCGGGCCGGCACACCGTAACCGGCACCCACCGCCCGTAACCGCGCCGTCTGGCGTCGGTCGTCGGCGACCGCGTCGCCGAGCACCCGCCATATCTCTCGAGTCTTGGCAGCCAGGAACCGCTGGAACTGGCGGACGCCGGCCGGGGTGTCCCACACCGCTGCCCACGGATCGTCCAGCGCGTCACGGATCTCGCCGTGGATGGCATCGAGGTGGCGGCGCGCGGCGCGGGCGTGATCGGCCGCGGCGTTCACTGCGGCGGCCAGCGCGTGATCGGTCAGTTGCGCAGTCTGCATTCGCGTGGCGAGGTCTGCTTCACGGACCCGCGCCGTGGCCGCGTGGGCCCCGCGCTGTTCGGGCATACCGCAGCAACGTAATTCAGTGCAGCTGGCATCGGTTCCGACGATCCACAGCCCGCGCCCCTTGTGATCCGCCGTCGGCTGCGGTCGGCGGAGTCTGCTAGACCTGCGTGGTGAGTGTCGACACCGAGCCCGACGACCCCGGCGAGCCCATCGCTCGGGTACTGCCGATGCTCTCGGTGCCGCACCTGGACCGTGAGTTCGACTATCTGGTCACGCCGGAGCAGGCCGAGGACGCCCTTCCCGGGGCGCGCGTGCGGGTGCGCTTTCATGGCCGGCTGGTGGACGCCTTCGTCTGGGAGCGCCGCGTCGACACCGACCATGTCGGCCGGCTGGGCCGGCTGGAGCGGGTGGTCTCGGCCGAACCGGTGCTCACCGAGGAGGTCCGCCGGCTGGTGGAAGCGGTGGCCGCACGCTACGCCGGGAGCCGGGCCGACGTGCTGCGGCTGGCCGTGCCGCCGCGGCACGCCCGGGTGGAACGTGAAGCGATGACGCCAACCGAGCCCCCCGTCATCGCCCCGGTAGATCCCGCCGGTTGGCAGCGGTATGTGGCGGGCGGATCGTTCCTGGCCGCGCTGGGCGAAGGCCGGGCCGCTCGCGCGGTATGGCAGGTGCTACCCGGCGACTCGTGGACCGACCGGTTCGTCGACGCTGCCGCCCAGACGATTCGCGCCGGCCGAACCGCCCTGGCAATCGTGCCCGATCAGCGCGACGTCGATGCGCTGTGTGGTGCCGCGACGGCCCGAATCGACGCGTCGGTAGTGGTAGCGCTGTCCGCGGGGCTGGGTCCGGCCACCCGTTACCGCCGCTGGCTGTCGGTACTGCGCGGCGGGGCACGCCTGGTGATCGGCACGCGAAGCGCGGTGTTCGCCCCACTGGCCGATCTGGGCCTGGTGATGGTCTGGGATGACGGCGACGACTCGCTGTCCGAGCCACGGGCGCCCTACCCGCATGCCCGCGACGTGGCGATGCTGCGGGCCCACCTGGCGGGCTGCGCGGCCCTGATCGGCGGGCACGCCCGCACCGCCGAAGCGCACGCCCTGGTGGGCACCGGGTGGGCGCACGACGTGGTGGCCCCGCGGGCGGTGTTGCGGGCGGCCGTGCCGCGGGTGGTCGCACTCGACGACACCGGCTATGCCGAGGAGCGCGACGCGGCGGCGCGCAGTGCTCGCTTGCCCACCGTCGCCCTGCAGAGCGCGCGCAGCGCACTCGCGGCTGGCGCGCCGGTACTGGTGCAGGTGCCTCGGCGGGGTTATGTGCCGTCGCTGGCCTGCGGGCGCTGTCGCGCGATTGCCCGCTGTCGGCACTGCACCGGCCCGTTGTCGCTGTCGGAGCGCGGTAGTGCCGCATTGTGCCGCTGGTGCGGCAGGGTTGATCCGGCGCTGCGCTGTGCGCGCTGCGGGTCGGATGCCGTGCGGGCGGTGGTCATCGGCGCCCGGCGCACCGCCGAAGAACTTGGCCGCGCCTTCCCGGGCACCCCGGTCGTCACCTCCGCCGGTGACACCATCGTCGACCGCATCGAGGACGGTGCAGCCCTGGTGATCGCCACTCCCGGCGCCGAACCCCGCGCCCCGCACGGCTACGGGGCAGCGTTGCTGCTCGACAGTTGGGCGCTGCTGGGCCGCCAGGATCTGCGTGCCGCCGAGGACACGCTGCGGCGCTGGATGGGAGCGGCGGCGCTGGTGCGTGACCATGCGTCCGGCGGGCTGGTGACGGTGGTCGCCGAATCGTCGATCCCGACGGTGCAGGCCCTGATCCGGTGGGACCCGGTCGGCCACGCCGAGGCCGAGCTGGCCACCCGAGCCGAGGTGGGGCTGCCGCCCGCGGTGCACATGGCTGCGCTCGACGGAGATCCGGACTCGGTGACGACGTTGCTGGAGCAGGCGCGGCTGCCCGACGGCGCCGACCTGCTGGGGCCGGTGCCGCTGCCGCCGGGAGTGCGGCGTCCCGCCGGTGTCCCCGACGAGCTGAATGTCATCCGGATGCTGGTTCGGGTGGGCCGCGATCACGGCTTACCGTTGGCGTCGGCGTTGCGCCACGGCATCGGGGTGCTCAGTGCACGTGGGTCGACCCACCCGGTGCGGGTGCAGATCGATCCGCTGCACATCGGTTAGCCAATCGGCCGGCCCCGCCTCACCACGGCACGAGTTGGATCATGCCGGGTGGCCTGGGCGGTGCCGGTGGGGGCTCTGCGGGCGCGCCGTTGTCGGCGCCCCCACCGCCGGCGCCACCGCTGCCACTGCCGCCGTTGCCTGGGCCGCTGCCGTCGGTGGCACTGCCGGACTGCGGACCGCCCGGGGCCGGCAGGTCTTGCGGTGGCGGGGGCGGCTGCTCCGGTGGCGGGGGCGGCAGCTGCTCTGGTGGTGCTTGGGGCGCCGGCGGTGGAAGTTGTTGTGGGGGCGGCGGCTGTTGCCGGGGCGGTGGTTTCGTGACGGCGCCGGGGGACCGGGGGATCTTGGCCTTGGGTGCCGGCGGCGGCGGAATCTTCGGCGGTTTCGGCTGCGACGCGTCGCCGGTGGCTATGGTGTCGACCGGTGAGCCGAGCACCGCACCAGGAAGGTCGGTGCGGGGACGGTGATTGGCTACCACGAAAACCCGGGCGAGCCCGGTGGTGCGCCACGTGCGGCCGGCCGCCAGCGATGCAATCTTGTTCTGATCGCCTGGGCAGTAAACCTCGACCGCTGCCGCGATGAATCGGCTCATGGTGGCCGACAGTCGATCCGACTGCTCGCGTAAGTCGGGGTTCATGCCGTAGGCATCGTTGTTCAATCCGTCGAGTACGGTGCGCGCCGGTATACCGTCATCGAGTTTGCGGCACACGGTATGGCCGGCGGCGACAACGGTCGAGATGTTCTCCATGGCGGGAATCTGTTTCTCTTGGAGCACCGCCAGAAATTGATCGTCTTGATTCGGGTCTGCCGCTGCCGCACCGTACGGCAGCGTGGCGGCGGCGATCGCGGCAGCGGCGGCCATTGTGACGCCGTGGTACGTCAGGGTGAACATGGCGCGGTCCTCCATTCTTTGTCCGGACCGCGCCCGTCGTCGGCCGTTGGTGGGGGAGGCCGCCACCGTTGTCTGTATTGACAATTGACCCGACGAGATGAAAACGGGCGGGGCGGTGGATGTTGTCTCCGCCGAAGTTGTTCGTGGCTACTGCGCGTGGATCCCGGTCCGCACCAGAGAGCTGCATGGCAACCCGCAGGAATACGCAGCGGCGAAAGCCAAACGGCTGCAGTACTCGCGAGAACCTGCGCTTCGCTACGTGTGCTTGCTGCGATGGAACATATGGTGCGCCTCCGTTTGATGTTCGGTGGCTGTCGACTCGGCAGCTGCCCTAATAGATCGTATACCGATATTTCATGATCGGAATCGGTTTTGTCGCAAGAGTTTGCAGGCGGGCATCTCACGAGATAGGCCGGTGGATGTGCGATTGAGGTCCAATGACCCCTGCCGAATCGTCCCGGGGCGCAGTAATTTCAAAGGTAAGTCGGCTAGCCGGCTGGCGGGCCGGTCAACATGGTTGGAGGGCTGCGATGTCACAAGTGAGAACGGCACCCGGAGTTGTGGTGGGTGTAGACGGATCGCCTGAATCCGACGCGGCAGTGGCTTGGGCGACGCATGAGGCGATCATGCGCCAGTTGCCGATCACGCTGCTGCATGTGGTGACGCCCTTGGAGACCGGCTGGCCCCCCGGGCCAGTAGCTGAAGGGATGCCCAGTTGGCAGGCCGACGAGGCGACCAAGATCCTGGCGCGGGCCCGCAACGTGGTCGACGCCAGCCGGGGCGACGCCGCGTCGCCGGAGGTGCACACCGTGATGGCCTACTCCCAGGTGGTTTCGACGCTGATCGGTATCACCAAGGACTGCTGGCTGACTGTCGTCGGCTCAACGGGATTGGGTGCGATCGGCCGCCTGTTGCTGGGCTCGGTGAGCACCAGCCTGATTCACCACGCGCAGGGCCCGGTCGCGGTCATTCGCACCGATCGGGCCTGCTCGACAGATGCGCCCGTAGTGGTGGGCATCGACGGTTCGCCCGCGTCGGAGCGAGCTACGGCGGTGGCTTTTGAAGAGGCCTCGTTCCGCGGGGTGCCGCTAGTGGCTTTGCACGCCTGGAGTGACGTCGGGGTCATGCCGATCCTCAACGTTGACCGACATGAGTACGAGGTCCAGGGCCACGAGATCCTCGCCGAACGCCTCGCCGGCTATCAGGAGCAATATCCGGATGTCGCCGTCGAGCGCCGGGTCGTCTGCGACCACCCGGCCCGCTGGTTGATCAAGGCGGCCGAGCAGGCTCAGCTGGTGGTGGTCGGCAGTCGCGGCCGTGGCGGATTCGCCAGTCAGCTCTTGGGGTCGGTCAGCTCCGCGGTGGTTCAGGCCGCGGGGATTCCGGTGATCGTGGTCCGGCCTGCCTCGAAATGACCGTCGGCCGCGCGGGGCGGTGGGGTGACCGCCCCGCACCCGGCCGCGATGGTTAACACTGGATTCCATGGAGTTCGCGACACACGGCGACGCGGGTGCGCCGAAAGCGGCGCCCTACGTCGCGGCCCATGAAACGCACTCCGGCGTGGTGGTCTTGGCCGGCGATCGGGCCTACAAGGCCAAAAAGCCGGTGCAGACCGACTTCCTGGATTTCCGCACGGTCGAGCAGCGCGAAGAGGCGTGCGCGCGGGAAGTCCGACTCAACAGCCGTATTGCCCCCGACAGTTATTTCGGGGTGGCCCATCTCAGCGGGGCATCCACCGGAGCACCTGAACCGATCATCGTGATGCGCCGCTATCACGACGACCAGCGGTTGGCTTCGATGGTCTCCAGCGGTGCTGCCGTCGAAAACGTGCTCGACAGCATCGCCCGGGTGCTGGCCGACTTCCACGACCGGGCTGAGCGCGGCCCGCGAATCAGCCTGCAGGGCAAGCCCGAGGCGATCTACCAACGGTGGTTCGACAACTTCCCCACACTGCACCGCCACGCCGACACCGTGGTGCCCGCCGAGTTGGTGCGGCACGTTGAGGACCTTGCCGGCGCATACCTTGCCGGCCGGGCGGGCCTGTTCGCTCAGCGGATCGACGAGGGCTGCATCGTCGACGGCCACGCCGACCTGCTCGCCGACGACATCTTCTGGACGGACAACCAGCCGGTGCTGCTCGACTGCCTGGAGTTCAGTGACGACTTGCGTTTCCTCGACCGGATCGACGACGCCGCCTTCCTCGCGATGGACTTGGAATTCCTCGGCCGCAAGGATCTCGGCGACCACTTCCTGAACCGCTACACCGCCTATTCGGGCGACGCTGCGCCGTCGTCGCTGCGGGATTTCTATATGGCCTACCGTGCCGCGGTGCGGGCCAAAGTCGACTGCGTGCAGCTGACCCAGGGCAAGTCCGGCGCCGACGCCGCCGCGGCGCGCCACCTGGAGATCGCCGTGAGCCACCTCGAGCACGGCGCCATTCGGCTGGTGCTCGTCGGCGGCGGTCCCGGAACCGGTAAGTCGACGCTGGCCCGAACGCTCGCCGAACGGGTCGGGGCGGTGGTGGTGTCCACCGATGACGTGCGCAAAGAACTACACGAGTCCGGGCAGCTAAGTGGCGAGGCCGGTTCCCTCGGCACCGGTTTGTACGCACCGGCCAATGTCGCTGCCGTTTACCAGGCGATCCTGCATCGGGCGGGCCGGCATCTGGCCGGCGGTCAGTCGGTGATCCTCGACGGCACCTGGCGCGATGCGCAGGTCCGCGCCGAAGCCCGCCGCCTGGCGGCCGACAAACACGCGGCGACCACCGAGATCCAGTGCGTGGTACCCGGCGATGTCGCCGCCGACCGAATCAGAAACAGAGCCCCGGGCAACTCCGATGCCACACCGCAGATCGCCGCGGCGCTGACCGCTCAGGACTTTGACTGGGACACCGCGCATCGCGTCGACACGGCCCAACCGCTCGATGATTGCGTGCGAGAGGCTCAGGAGCTGTGGCGCGCCGCAATCCAGCGGCCGCGACTTCCCTAAACTGTCCCGGTGCGCATTGTCTTCGCCGGCACCCCGGACACCGCGTTGCCGTCGTTGCAACGGCTGATCGATTCGCCGCGCCACGACGTGGTGGCGGTATTGACCCGACCCGACGCGGCATCCGGCCGGCGGGGGACCCCGCAGCCGTCTCCGGTGGCCCGCCTGGCCCTCGACCACGGCATCCCGGTGCTGCGGCCGGCCCAGCCCAACGCACCTGAGTCCGTCGCCGAGCTGGCCGAACTGGCACCGGAGTGCTGCCCGGTGGTCGCCTACGGGGCACTGCTGCGCGACGCGTTGCTGGCGGTGCCGAAGCACGGCTGGGTGAACCTGCACTTCTCCCTGCTGCCGGCCTGGCGGGGCGCGGCCCCGGTGCAGGCGGCGATCGCCGCCGGCGACGAGGTGACGGGGGCGACGACCTTTCGCATCGAGCCGGAACTGGACTCCGGGCCGGTCTACGGGGTCGTGACCGAGACCATCCGGTCCGATGACACCGCGGGTGAACTGCTGGGGAGGCTGGCACTTTCGGGCGCCGAACTGCTGGCGGCCACTCTCGACGGCATCGATGAGGGAGCGCTGCACGCGGTGCCGCAGCCGAGCGAGGGGGTCAGCTATGCGTCGAAGATCAGCGTCGATGACGCACGGGTGCGTTGGGAGCTGCCGGCCGCGGTGATCGAGCGCCGGATCCGTGCCGTCACCCCGAACCCGGGCTCCTGGACCATGATCGGCGACCAACGAGTCAGGGTCGGTCCTGTCGGCCTCGCCGACGATGGCCCAGCAGGACTGTCACCCGGCGACATTCATGTCGACCGGCGGCATGTGTGGGTCGGTACCGGATCGGTGCCGGTGCGGTTGGGCCAGATCCAGCCGCCCGGAAAGAAACTCATGAATGCCGCCGACTGGGCGCGCGGCGCCCGGCTCGACGCGGGTGTGCGGGCATCATGACCGGACCGCAACGCGGCCAGCGCCGTCCGCAGCGTCCCCACGACGGCCCGCGCAAATCCCGCCGGAAACCGCTGGACCCGGCTCGCCGTGCCGCATTCGATGTGCTGCAGGCGGTCTCGCAGCGCGATGCCTACGCCAACCTGGCGCTGCCGGCACTGCTGGCCGAACGCGGAATCACCGGCCGTGACGCTGCTTTCGCCACGGAACTGACCTACGGCACCTGCCGGGTGCGTGGCTTGCTTGACGCCATCATCGGGGCGGCGGCGCAGCGAGCACCCGAGACGATCAACCCGGTGCTGCTGGATCTGCTGCGGCTGGGCAGCTATCAACTGCTTCGGACCCGAGTCGAGCCGCATGCCGCGGTTTCGACCACCGTCGATCAGGCGGCCATCGAATTCGACTCCGCACGTGGGGGTTTCGTCAACGGCGTGCTGCGCACCATCAGCACCCGCGACGAGCAGTCCTGGACAGCGGAACTGGCACCGAATGCCGACAGCGATCCGATCGGCCACGCCGCCTTCGTCCGCACCCACCCGCGCTGGATCGCGCAGGCGTTCGCCGACGCGCTGGGGGCCGCGGCCGGTGAACTCGATGCGGTGCTGGCCGGTGACGACGAACGGCCCCGCGTGCATCTGGCGGCCCGGCCGGGCGCCTTGACCGCGGCCGAATTGGCCGCCGCGGTGGACGGCGAAGTCGGTCGGTATTCGCCCTACGCCGTTTATCTGCCGGGCGGCGACCCCGGCAAGCTCGATGCCGTGCGCGCCGGTCAGGCCCTGGTCCAAGACGAGGGCAGCCAGCTGGTGGCCCGCGCCCTGACATTGGCTCCGGTCGACGGTGACACCGGCCGGTGGCTGGACCTATGCGCCGGGCCGGGCGGCAAGACCGCGCTGCTGGCTGCCCTTGGCGCGCAGACCGGGGCGCGGGTGACCGCCGTTGAACAGGCCCCGCACCGGGCCGCGCTGGTCGCCGAGAACACCCGCGGCCTGGGCGTGGAGGTGCTGACTGCCGACGGTCGCGAGTCGGGTCTGGAACCCGGCTTCGACCGGGTGCTGGTCGACGCGCCCTGCACCGGGTTGGGAGCCCTGCGGCGTAGGCCCGAAGCCCGGTGGCGCCGGCTGCCTGCCGACATCCCGGTACTGGCGAAACTGCAGCGTGAATTGCTGGCCGCGGCGATCGGGCTGACCCGGCCGGGGGGAGTGGTGCTGTACGCGACATGCTCGCCGCACCTGGCCGAAACGGTCGGTGTGGTGGCCGACGCACTACGCCGGCATCCGGTGCGTGCGTTGGACACCCGGGAACTGTTCGCGCCGGTCGACGCGCTCGGCGACGGACCGCACGTGCAGCTGTGGCCGCACCGGCACGGGACCGACGCCATGTTCGCTGCGGCGCTACAAGTAATCTGAGCGCATGTCACGAGCCATGATCGCGCCGTCGATCCTGTCGGCCGATTTCGCCCGCCTCGCCGATGAGGTCGCCGCTGTCAAGGGTGCGGACTGGCTGCACGTCGATGTGATGGACGCCCATTTCGTCCCGAACCTGACCCTGGGCTTGCCGGTGGTGCAGAGTCTGTTGGCGGCCACCGACATCCCGATGGACTGCCATCTGATGATCGAGGACCCGGGACGCTGGGCGCCGCCCTACGCCGAGGCCGGCGCATACAACGTCACATTCCACGCCGAGGCCACCGACAACCCGGTCGCCGTTGCCCGCGACATCCGCGCCGCGGGCGCTAAAGCCGGACTCAGCATCAAGCCCGGCACGCCATTGGAGCCCTACCTGGAGATCCTGCGGGACTTCGACACCCTGCTGGTGATGTCGGTGGAGCCCGGTTTCGGCGGGCAGTCCTTCATCCCCGAGGTGCTGAGCAAGGTGCGCGCCGTGCGCAAGCTGGTGGATTCCGGGGAGTTGAACATCCTGGTGGAGATCGACGGCGGCATCAACGCCGACACCGTCGAACAGGCCGCGGAAGCCGGCGTCGACTGCTTTGTCGCCGGCTCGGCCGTCTACAGCGCCGCTGACCCGGGCGCCGCCGTTGAATCACTGCGACGTCAGGCTCTGGCGGCGTCACCGCACCTGCGCGCATGAGCACCGAAGGCGACGGCGGGCATGCCGTCGGCCATGACGCCGCGATGCTGCTGGCGATCGAACAGGCGCAGCGGGTCAAGGGCAATACCTACCCCAATCCACCCGTGGGCGCGGTCATTCTGGATCGCGACGGCCGGGTGGTCGGCGTCGGGGGAACCCGTCCGGCCGGCGAGGCGCACGCCGAAGTGGTGGCGTTGCGCCGGGCCGGTGAGCTGAGCGTCGGCGGTACGGCGGTCGTCACGCTCGAGCCCTGCAATCACCACGGCAGAACCCCGCCGTGCGTGGACGCGCTGCTGGCCGCCGGGGTGGCGCAGGTGGTCTACGCCGTCGACGACCCCAACCCGGATGCGGGGGGCGGGGCGGCGCGGCTGGCCGACGCGGGCGTTCAGGTTATTTCTGGGGTGCAGGCCGCGGCCGTGAGCACGGGGCCGTTGCGGGAGTGGCTGCACAAGCAACGCACCGGCCGCCCGCACGTCACCTGGAAATACGCCACCAGCATTGACGGTCGCAGCGCGGCCGCCGACGGTTCCAGCCAGTGGATCACCAGCGAGGCAGCCCGGGCTGATCTGCACCGCCGTCGGGCGGCAGCCGACGCCATCGTGGTCGGCACCGGCACCGTGCTCGTCGACGACCCCACATTGACCGCCCGGCTGCCCGACGGCACCCTGGCCGAACGTCAACCACTGCGGGTGGTGGTGGGCCAGCGTGAGATCTCCGCGGACGCGCACGTGCTCAATGACGACTCACGCACCATGGTGATCCGCACCCACGACCCGGCCGAGGTACTGCGGGCCCTCGCCGACCGCACCGATGTGCTGCTCGAGGGCGGCCCCACGTTGGCCGGGGCATTCCTGCGAGCGGGAGCGATCGACCGCATCCTGGCCTACGTGGCACCGATCCTGCTGGGCGGGCCGGTCACCGCCGTCGACGACGTCGGCGTGCCCAACATTGCCCGGGCATTGCGCTGGCGGTTCGACACCCTGGAGCAGATCGGCCCCGACCTGCTGCTATCGCTGGTCCCGCACTAGCGCCTGGCACCGCTCACCGTGAGATGGCGGCCTCCGGCTCGGGCACTTCCGGATCTTCGGCGTGTACGTCGTTGCTGCCGATGAACAATCCGAGCACCGCGCCCACCACACAGATGATGGCGGTGATCGCGAAGATCTCGCCGTACATCATGGCGAAGGCCAGCTTGGAGTTGGCCGCAGTTCCGGCCATCTTCTCGGCCAAGCTGCCGCCGGGCATCTTGGGCAGGCCGGCCAGGATCTGGTTGAACCGGTAAAGGCCCCACGCCGACAGGGCGGCCATGCCGATCAGCATCCCCGTCATTCGGGCCACCACCACACCCGCCGCGGCGATACCGTGCTCCCTCGGCGGCACCACGCGCATCACCGCTGAGGTCAGCGGGCCGATCACCAGGCCCAAGCCGAAACCGGCCAGCACCTGGTCGGTGTGTGCCGCCGGAAGGCTGAGGCCCAGGACATCGTGGTGGTAGGCCATCAGGTCGACCGGCCACTTCGAGATCAGCCAGTAGCCCCCGGCGGCGATGAGCAGCCCGACGAACGTGACCAGTCGGTCACCGACCGCGGTGGCTATCGCCCCGCCCACCACGGCACCGACGGGCAGTGCGGCCAGGAACCACAGCAGCAGCATCGCCGCCTCGTTCTGGGTCTTGCCGAGCACGCCCTGGCCGAACAGTTCGACGTCAACCAGGGTGACCATGAGCGCGGCGCCGGCGCAGAGCGAGGAACCCAACGCGGCCAGAAACGGACCAATCCGGGCGCCGGCCGGGTCGAGCAGCTTCGTCGGCGATTTGATCTCCCAGACCACGAACGCCACCAGCGCGATCGCCGCAACCAACAGGTACGCCGTACCGTGGTCGGGCAGCGCCTGCTTGGCGCTGGGGTCGGGGTTGTACAGGCCGATCGTCAGCAGACCCAGGATCACCGCCAGCAGCAGACCGCCGACCACATCGACACGCTCTCGGGGGCCGTCCGTGGACTGCGGGGGCAGACTGAAGTGGATCAACACCATGGCCAGCACGGTCAGCGGCACGTTGATCCAGAACACGTCTCGCCAGCTGGTCAGCGCCCAGACGATGAAGATGCCGTACAGCGGACCCAGCACACTGCCCAGTTCCTGGGCGCCGGCGATCCAGCCCAACACCGCCGACCGGCGGCGTTGCGCCCACAGGTCGGCACCGAGAGCGAACGTCACCGGCAACAGCGCCCCGGCCGCGACGCCCTGGATGGTGCGGCCGACCACCAGCATCGACAGGTCGGTCGACAGTGCCGTCACCACCGATCCGATGGCGAAGGTGGCCAGGCTGACTTGCAGCAACAGCTTGCGGCCGAACCGGTCAGAAGCCCGGCCCAGCAGCGGCATCGCTGCGATGTAGCCGAGCAGGTAACAGGTGATGATCGGCGTCAGCTGCTGGATCTTGTTGATCGGGATGCCCACACCCGCCGGCTGCGGAGCCATGATGTCGCGCATGATCGTGACCACGACATAGGTGTCGAGTGCCCCGAGCAGAACGGCGAGGCTACCCGCGCTGATTGCCAGCGTGCGGTTGACCCGCATTACGCTCCCGCCGGCTTCTCAATCGTGACGGCAGCATTCCAGTTCGACAGGGTCATCTGGATGGCGTTGCCCGCGCTGGGGTTGAGCTGGGCCTGAACCAGCTGGTGGTCACCGTCCTCCTGGATCCAGACCGTGGCCGGCGTCGGGGCGGTGGCCTTGAGCTGCGGCGCCAGAGAGTTCACGGCGTCGGCGGGCGCGTTGCCGGTGACCCGGACGGCCTTCTGGCCATTGATGGTGTCGCGGCCGGCGGCCTTCGCGTCCGTCAGGTTGGACAGCATGTTGGCCAAGCCCTTCTCCGGGCTCAGAATCGCGGCAACGTCGTAGATCTTGTCGGCGGAGCCGTAGTTGTCGTAGTCATCACCGGTGATCGCCGCGTAGAGGTCGCCATCGATCACGACGAACTTGGCGTCGACATCCGAGCCCAGCATCATGATGGTCGCGCTGCCCTTGGCTGCGGTGGTCGGCTGGGTGGTCAGGTCACCCTCAAGGGTCTTGACCGGCAGGTTCTTGATCTGGCCGGTCACCGAGAGTGCCAGGTGGGCGCTCTTGAGGTTGGCGGTGGTGGTGGCCGATTCCTTGACCAGCGTCGTCGCGTCCGGCAACGGTCCGCCGGCATCCTTGGAAGAACAGCCCGCGAACAGCGCGGCGGCGGTGGTCGCGGTGGCCAGGGCGATGAGAAGTCTGCGCATGGGGGACATCGTATAGAGGCCGCCGGGTCGAGGTAGGGCAGCAGGGACATTGTTCGACGGCGCCGACCCGTCCCCCGCAAGCGGGAGGTGCCCCCAGCGCCCGACTTCGTCGCGCTGGCGATCGTCTTGGCACTGTGGCGCCGACCCGTCCCCCGCAAGCGGGAGGTGCCCCCAGCGCCCGACTTCGTCGCACTGGCGATCGTCGCTAGCCTGTTGTGATGTTCACCGGAATCGTCGAGGAGCTGGGCGAGTTGGTCGGCCGCGAGGACCTCGCCGACGCTGCGCGCCTGGTCATCCAGGGCCCCACTGTCACCTCCGACGCGCGCCACGGCGACTCGATCGCCGTCAACGGCGTGTGCCTGACCGTCGTCGATGTGCAGCCTGGCGGCCGGTTCAGCGCCGACGTGATGCGCGAGACGCTGGAGCGGTCCAGCCTGGGATCGTTGCAGGTCGGAAGCCCGGTGAACCTGGAACGTGCGGCCGCTCTGAACAGCAGGCTGGGCGGCCACATCGTGCAGGGCCACGTCGACGGCACCGGGCGGGTGCTGTCCCGCACCCCCGGACAGCACTGGGAAGTGGTGCGGATCGGGCTGCCGGCGTCGCTGGCACGCTACGTGGTGGAGAAGGGCTCGATCACCGTGGACGGAACCTCGCTGACGGTCTCCGGACTAGGTGCTGATCCCGACGACTTCTTTGAAGTCTCGCTGATTCCGACCACCCTGGAACTGACCACCCTGGGCCGGGCGCCGGTCGGCACGGTGGTCAATCTCGAGGTGGACGTGATCGCCAAGTACGTCGAGAGACTGGTGACAAAGCCCACGGAATGAGTCCACGGGGCAAACCCTGGGTCTGGGGTGGTTCATACTGGATGGGCGGGTTGCGCCGACGGGGCGCTTTCCGACGGCGAAACCAAGGTGGCACAGATGACGAAGTTGGACACCGTCGAGCGGGCGGTTGCCGACATTGCGGCCGGCAAGGCCGTCGTCGTCATCGACGACGAAGACCGCGAGAATGAAGGCGATCTGATCTTCGCCGCCGAGAAGGCCACCCCCGAACTGGTGGCGTTCATGGTGCGCTACACCTCCGGATATCTGTGTGTGCCCCTGGACGGCGCCATCTGCGACCGGCTGGGCCTGCTGCCGATGTATGCGGTGAACCAGGACAAGCATGGCACTGCCTACACCGTCACCGTCGACGCGAAAAACAATGTCGGAACCGGGATTTCGGCGTCTGACCGGGCCACCACAATGCGTCTGCTCGCAGACCCGGGCAGTGTCGCCGACGACTTCACCCGCCCCGGTCACGTGGTGCCGCTGCGCGCCAAGGACGGCGGGGTACTGCGGCGGCCGGGCCACACCGAGGCCGCGGTCGACCTGGCCCGGATGGCCGGCCTGCAGCCCGCCGGCGCGATCTGCGAGATCGTCAGCCAAAAGGACGAGGGCGCGATGGCCCAGACCGAAGAGCTGCGAGTCTTCGCCGACGAGCACGGCCTGGCCCTGATCTCCATCGCCGACATGATCGAGTGGCGTCGCAAGCACGAAAAGCACATCGAACGGGTCGCTGAAGCCCGCATCCCGACCCGCCACGGCGAGTTCCGGGCGGTCGGCTACACCAGCATCTACGAGGACGTCGAGCATGTCGCGCTGGTCCGCGGCGAGATCGCCGGGCCGAACAACGACGGCGATGATGTGCTCGTTCGCGTGCACTCGGAGTGCCTGACCGGCGATGTTTTCGGCTCCCGGCGCTGTGACTGTGGCCCGCAACTGGATGCGGCGCTGGCGATGGTCGCGCAGGAGGGCCGCGGGGTGGTGCTCTACATGCGTGGCCACGAGGGCCGAGGCATCGGGCTGCTGCACAAACTGCAGGCCTACCAGCTGCAGGACGCCGGCGACGACACCGTCGACGCCAACCTCAAACTGGGCTTGCCGGCCGACGCCCGTGACTACGGAATCGGGGCCCAGATCCTCTCGGACCTCGGTGTTCGTTCGATGCGGTTGCTCACCAACAACCCAGCCAAGCGCGTCGGGCTGGACGGCTACGGCCTGCACATCATCGAGCGGGTGCCACTGCCGGTGCGGGCCAACTCGGAGAACATCCGCTACCTGCTGACCAAGCGTGACCGGATGGGCCATGAACTGACCGGCCTGGAGGACTTCGACGACTCCGCGCAGTTGCCGGACGAGTTCGGCGGGGCGCTGTAGATGAGTCCAGCCGCAGGAGTGCCGGACATGCCGGCGCTCGACGCCTCTGACGTGCGTCTGGCGATCGTGGCCAGTACCTGGCACACCCGTATCTGTGATGCCCTGCTGGCCGGGGCCCGCAAAGTTGCCGCCGACGCAGGTATTGCTGAGCCGACCGTGGTGCGGGTGCTCGGGGCCATCGAGATCCCGGTGGTGGCGCAGGAAGTTGCTCGTAACCATGACGCCGTCGTCGCGCTGGGGGTCGTGATCCGCGGTGCCACACCGCATTTCGACTATGTCTGTGATGCAGTGACTCAGGGTCTGACCCGGGTCTCGCTGGACGCGGCGACCCCGGTGGCCAACGGCGTGCTCACCGTCAATGACGAGGCGCAGGCGCTGGACCGTGCTGGACTGCCCGATTCGACCGAGGACAAGGGTGCTCAGGCAGCTGCCGCGGCACTCAGTACGGCGCTGACCCTGCGCGAGCTTCGCGCCGCACTGTGACGTCCCCGGCCGGATCCCCGCGCTGGGATCTTCAGGTACGTCCGCGCATGATGCGCCTTGGCGTATGGATCGTTGCGATCCTGATTGTGAGCATCCACGTCGTGGTGAGCGTGTTGCTGACCATCCGTTCCAGCGGCGTGATCTTTCGTACCTATGACCGGGTGGCAGTCGTCGTGCTGGGCCTGATCGTCGCCGGCGCGCTGCTGCTGTTGACGCGGGCCCGTGTGCGGGCGGGCGAGTCCGGGGTATCGGTCCGCAATGCGCTTTCAGACCGGTTGATTCCCTGGTCCCAGGTAGTCGGCGTGACCTTCCCGCCGGGCAAGCGCTGGGCCCGGCTGGAGTTGCCCGACGACGAATACATTCCGCTGGTAGCCATCCAATCCGCCGATAAAGAGCACGCAGTCGAGGCGATGCGGGAGCTGCGGGCCCTGGTCGCGCGCTACCGGCCCGCCGCACCGCCTTCCGGCCGGGCCTGATGGAGACGACCCGCTTCGCCCGACTCCGTCGCGCTTGCGATCGTCGTGACCCTGTGGCGACGACCCGCTTCGCCCGACTCCGTCGCGCTTGCGATCGTCGCTAGCCTGGTAGCCGTGGCAGACCCCGCGACCTATCGTCCGGCGCCCGGGTCAATCCCCGTCGCGCCCGGCGTCTACCGGTTCGTCGACCCGCACGGCCGGGTCATCTACGTGGGCAAGGCGAAAAGCCTGCGGTCACGGCTGACGTCCTACTTCGCCGACATCGCCGGCCTGCACCCGCGGACTCGCCAGATGGTGACTACCGCCGCCAAGGTGGAGTGGACGGTGGTCAACACCGAGGTCGAGGCGCTCCAGCTGGAATACAACTGGATCAAAGAGTTCGACCCGCGGTTCAACGTCCGCTACCGCGACGACAAGACCTACCCCGTGTTGGCGGTCACCTTGAACGAGGAGTACCCGCGGCTGATGGTCTACCGCGGGCCACGCCGCAAGGGAGTGCGCTACTTCGGGCCCTACTCGCATGCCTGGGCGATTCGCGAAACCCTGGACCTGCTGCTGCGGGTCTTTCCGGCCCGCACCTGCTCGGCGGGCGTCTTCAAGCGTCACCAGCAGATCGGCCGGCCCTGCCTGCTCGGCTACATCGGCAAGTGCTCCGCGCCGTGCGTCGGTCGGGTCAGCGCCGAGGAACACCGGCGGATCGTGGACGACTTCTGCGACTTCCTGGCCGGCAAGACCGACCGGCTGGTCCGCAGTCTCGAGCAGCAGATGCTGGCTGCCTCCGACGAACTGGACTTCGAACGCGCCGCGCGTCTGCGCGACGACGTCGCCGCCCTGAAACGCGCCCTGGAGAAGCAGGCCGTGGTGCTTGGCGACGGGACCGACGCCGACGTGGTGGCGTTCGCCGAGGACGAGCTGGAAGCGGCGGTTCAGGTGTTTCACGTGCGCGGCGGCCGGGTGCGTGGGCAGCGCGGCTGGATCGTCGAGAAGCCCGGCGACCCCGGCGATGCCGACAGCTCCCTGGGGCAGCTGGTCGAGCAGTTCGTCACCCAGTTCTACGGCGACCAGGCCGAACTGGAAGGCGCGGCCGACGAGCCGACCAACCCGGTGCCACGCGAGGTGCTGGTGCCGTGCCTGCCGGCCAACGCCGACGAGCTGACCAGCTTGCTTTCTGAGCTGCGCGGTTCGCGGGTCTCGCTGCGGGTCCCGCTGCGCGGCGACAAGCGGGCGCTGGCCGAGACGGTCGAGCGCAACGCCAAAGATGCACTGCAACAACATAAGATGAAGCGGGCCGGGGATTTCACGGCCAGATCCGCTGCGCTGCAGAATATTCAGGAATCCCTGGGCCTGTCCGACGCCCCGCTGCGCATCGAATGCGTCGATATCAGTCACGTGCAGGGCACCGACGTCGTCGGTTCGCTGGTGGTGTTCGAGGACGGCCTGCCCCGCAAGTCGGACTACCGTCACTTCGCGATTCGGGAGGCCGCCGGGGAGGGACGCTCCGACGATGTGGCCTCGATCGCCGAAGTGACGCGGCGCCGGTTCCGTCGGCACCTGGATGCCGAAGTCCTTGCTCCCGAAGGAAAATCGCGTAAGTTCGCCTATCCGCCCAACCTCTACGTGGTGGACGGCGGTGCGCCGCAGGTCAATGCCGCGGCCGCGGTGCTGGCCGAGCTCGGCATCACCGACGTCGCGACCATCGGCCTGGCCAAACGATTGGAGGAGGTGTGGGTGCCGTCCGAACCGGACCCGATCATCCTGCCCCGGCAGAGCGAAGGGCTCTACCTGTTGCAGCGGATCAGGGACGAGGCGCACCGGTTCGCCATCACCTACCACCGAAGCAAGCGGTCCAAGCGGATGACGGAGTCGGTGCTGGACGCGGTGCCCGGGCTGGGCGAGCATCGACGCAAGGTGCTGATCTCCCATTTCGGTTCGGTGGCACGACTGAAAGGGGCTACCGTCGAAGAGCTCACCTCGATCCCGGGGATCGGCGCGGCGACCGCCGCGGCTGTCCTCGAGGCGCTGGGAGCCGACGGCGCGGCGGGCGCCGCTGAACAGCAACGGATGTCGGGATGACCACGGAATCACCGAAAGGCGTACGGGAGCGCGATGTCGCCGGACCCGGAGACGGCGCCGGTATCGATGTGGTCCTGGTGACCGGGCTCTCCGGGGCGGGGCGCGGAACCGCGGCGAAGGTCCTGGAGGACCTGGGTTGGTACGTCGCCGACAACCTGCCTCCAGACCTGATCACCCGCATGGTGGATCTGGGGCTGGCGGCGGGGTCCCGAATCACCCAGCTGGCAGTCGTGATGGATGTGCGCTCGGCCGGTTTCACCGGCGATCTGGACTCGGTGCGCACCGAACTGGCCACCCGTGGCATCAATCCGCGCGTGCTGTTCATGGAGGCCAGCGACGACGTACTGATTCGGCGTTACGAGCACAACCGCCGCAGCCACCCGCTGCAGGGCCAGCAGACCCTCACCGAGGGGATCGCGGCCGAACGGATCATGCTGGCGCCGGTGCGTGCGGTGGCTGATCTCGTCATCGACACCTCGGTGCTCAGCGTGCGCGAGCTGCGGGAGAGCATCGAGGAGATGTTCGGCGGCGACGCGGTCATCGCGCCCACGTCGATCACGGTGGAGTCCTTCGGCTTTAAGTACGGCCTGCCGATGGACGCCGACATGGTCATGGACGTGCGCTTCCTGCCCAACCCGCATTGGGTCGACGAACTGCGTCCGCACACCGGGCAGCATCCGGCGGTACGCGACTACGTTCTGGGCCAGCCCGGCGCCGATGAGTTCCTCGAGGGCTACCACCGGCTGTTGGCCCTGGTCGTGAGCGGCTATCGGCGAGAGGGAAAGCGGTACATGACCCTGGCCATCGGGTGCACCGGCGGCAAACACCGCAGTGTGGCCATCGCCGAGGCGTTGGCGCGGCTGCTGGATGCCGAGGACGACAACGACGAGCTGTCGGTGCGAGTGCTGCACCGGGATCTGGGCCGCGAATGAGTTGCGCCGGCGACGATGCAGGGGGGCGCCCTCGGCCGCGCAGCGGCGAGGGGGACGGAGCTTGCGGAGCGATGAGGAGGAGCGGCGCCAGTGAGCGTTGAGCCCGCGCATGGCAATCCGAGCATCGTCGCGCTCGGTGGTGGGCATGGCCTGTACGCGACATTATCGGCTGCCCGCCGGCTGACCCCACACGTCACCGCAGTGGTGACCGTTGCCGACGACGGCGGCTCGTCGGGTCGGCTGCGCGGTGAGCTCGACGTGGTGCCGCCCGGTGACCTACGGATGGCGCTGGCGGCGCTGGCCTCAGACACCCCGAAGGGCCAGCTGTGGGCGACCATCTTGCAGCACCGCTTCGGCGGCTCCGGTGCCCTGGCCGGACACCCGATCGGCAATCTGTTGCTGGCCGGTCTGAACGAAGTGCTGGCCGACCCGGTGGCCGCGCTCGACGAACTCGGCCGGATGCTGGGAGTCAAAGGGCGGGTGCTGCCGATGTGCCCGATAGCGCTGCAGATCGAAGCCGACGTGGCTGGGTTGGAAGCCGACCCTCGACTGTTCCGGCTGATTCGGGGCCAGGTGGCCATCGCAACCACCCCGGGCAAGGTGCGCCGGGTGCGGCTGTTGCCGGGCAACCCGCCGGCCACGCGCCAGGCGGTGGACGCCATCATGTCCGCGGATCTGGTGGTGCTCGGCCCGGGCTCGTGGTTCACCAGCGTGATCCCGCACCTGTTGGTGCCAGGGCTGGCCTCGGCGCTGCAGAACACCACGGCCCGACGCGCCCTGGTGCTCAACCTGGTGGCCGAACCGGGGGAGACCGCCGGATTCTCCGTGGAGCGACACCTACACGTATTGGCTCAGCACGCGCCGGGTTTCACCGTCGACCACATCATCATCGATGCAGGCCGGGTGCCCAGCGAACGCGAGCGTGAGCAGCTGCGGCGTGCCGCCACGTTGTTCGCTGCCGAGGTTCGGTTCGTGGACGTGGCGCGACCTGGTACACCTTTACATGACCCAGGAAAGTTGGCGGCGGCGCTGGACGGGGTTCGGAGCATCGACGTATCGACGTTGACCGTTCCGACACCGGTCGCGACGCATGCCGAGGGCGGGGGCCGGCAATCCGGCGTGAGTGGACCGAGCGGGCTCGGGCCGGGAGGTGACAAGTCGTGGCGATGACGGCCGAAGTCAAGGACGAGCTGAGCCGTCTCGTGGTCAGTTCGGTGAGTGCACGCCGCGCCGAGGTCGCGGCGCTGCTGCGCTTCGCCGGCGGACTGCACATCGTGGCCGGTCGGGTCGTGGTCGAAGCCGAGGTGGACCTGGGGGTCATCGCGCGGCGGCTGCGCAAGGACATCTTCGACCTGTACGGCTACAACGCGATCGTGCATGTGCTCACCGCCAGCGGGATGCGCAAGAGCACCCGCTATGTGCTGCGCGTGACGAAGGACGGTGAAGCTCTGGCCCGTCAGACCGGGCTGTTGGACCTGCGCGGGCGCCCGGTGCGGGGCCTGCCAGCCCAAGTTGTCGGTGGCAGTGTCGCTGACGCCGAAGCTGCCTGGCGGGGAGCCTTTTTGGCGCACGGATCCCTGACCGAGCCGGGCCGCTCGTCGGCCCTGGAGATCGGCTGCCCGGGCCCGGAGGCCGCCCTGGCACTGGTCGGCGCGGCGCGCCGGCTCGGGGTCAGTGCCAAGGCCCGCGAGGTGCGGGGCGCGGACCGGGTGGTGGTGCGCGACGGCGAGGCGATCGGGGCGCTGCTGACCCGTATGGGTGCCCAAGACACCAGGCTGGTCTGGGAAGAGCGTCGGATCCGCCGCGAGGTGCGGGCGACCGCTAACCGGCTGGCCAACTTCGACGACGCCAACCTGCGCCGCTCCGCGCGGGCGGCCGTGGCGGCGGCGGCGCGGGTGGAACGGGCGCTGGCGATCCTCGGCGACACCGTGCCCGATCATCTGGCTTCGGCCGGCAAGCTGCGCGTTGAGCACCGGCAGGCTTCCCTGGAGGAGCTGGGTCGGCTGGCTGACCCGCCGATGACCAAAGACGCGGTGGCAGGACGCATCCGGCGGCTGCTGTCGATGGCCGACCGCAAGGCCAAGCAGGACGGCATTCCCGACACCGAGTCGGCGGTCACCCCAGAGCTGCTCGAAGACGCCTAGCGGGTCCGGCGTTAGCCGTCAGTGGAAATGGCTAAGGGATGGCCACATTTCGGCCCAGGTGCCGCGAGGCTGCTGACACAGATAAATCGTGCGATCGGTTTCCCAGGTGTGTTCGCCATCGTCGGCGATGATCGGCGCCAATTCCGTCACTTCGGACCAGTACTCAAGTAGGTAACTGCGCGGGAAGTCGCCCACGCAAAGCACGGTGTCCGGGCGGCCCTTCGGCGGGCCCCACAGGGCGTAGTTGTTATGCGCGCTGTAAACCGGATGGCGAAGGTCGGCGGCTGGCCCCAGAATGCTCAACGCGCCGGCTTCGGTGTAGTAACCGGTGAAGATCGGAACGTGTGCGGGCAGCGATGAAGCCGCGGCGACGACCTGTTTGGTGAACTGCGGCCAGCCGTATGTCGAGGCAAGCCACGGGTTGATCGAGCGCAACGCCTGGGCCGTCGAGACCGGCAGCACCGGCAGGCACAGCAGAACGGCGCCCACGAACGACGCCGCAAGAGTGGCCGTCCAGCGCAGCGGCGGCCAGCCATGCTCGCCCATTCCGTTGAGATGCAAGCGGGCTGTACGAGCGGACTCGACACGTACTGCTCCGGCCGCGAACAGCACTGCGAACACCGGGGCCGCGTAGTAGGGCCGGCCGCTAGCGCAGGTGAAGATGACCAATGCGACCGCAACCACGACCAAGGTCCAACGATGCTCACGCTGGGCCGGTGACGCCAACCATCGGATCCCGAACACCCAGAGCACCACCAGTAGCGGGCCGGCAAGCCCGATTGTCAGCAGTGGCAGTTGAATCAATGAACCCAGCGTGTCGCGCGAATGTTGCGAGATCATCCGCGCAAACTGCAGATTCGGCCACCCATGCTGCGCCATCCACCAAAGGTTTGGGGCGGCGACGAGAACCGCCAGGCCGGCGGCAAGCCAGGGCCGTGGTGTACGCAGCGTCTCGCGCCGGAACATCACCAGGCCCGCGGCGATTCCAGCAATCAGTACTACGGCGGTGTGTTTATTCTCCAGCCCGATTCCGGCGGCCGCGCCGGCAAGTAGCCAGGATGGCGTGGTGTCGAGGCGTAGTGCCCGCGCCACCAGCGTGAGCACGGTCAGCCAGACCAATTGATCGGTGACTGTTGGGCCGAAAAACATGGAGAGGCCGACGAATGCCGGACAGGCTGCAACGGCGGCGGCAGCCATGACCTGGGCCAGACGACGGCCGCCGAATTCCGCCGCCAGCAGAGCCGCCGACACAACGCACCCGACGTGCGCGGTAATAGCCAACAACCGCACCGTGAATAGACCACCACCGGGGAGAGCTTCGGCGGCATGCGCGAGCAGCGGCACCAGGGGTGGTTGATCGACATATCCCCACGCCGGGTGGCGGCCGCAAATTACGAAATAGAATTCATCGGGAAACCAGCCGTATCGCGTCGCTACCGCCACGTGCACCATGGCGACCGCAGCCGCCACAATCGCCACTGGCCGCCAAGCTATCGCGGGACGAATTGCAACCGTTGAATCGCCCAATGACTCGACCGCCGTCCCGCAGGTAAAAATGTGCTGAAGGCAGATCCTAGGTGTGGCAACCCAGCGATAGTGAACGGCGTGGCTCTCAGGAGCGGGTGCGGCCCCCGGCATCGACATGGGTACCAGGCTGAGCAGCCTCAAATCGCTTCGCACGCCTGCGCGTACGGCTATAACTGAACGCGGCACACGGCAGGGAGTGAGGACAGCATGGGGTTCATCAAACCGACGGTTCCCGACGTCGACCCCGAAACGTGGCGCGCCACCCCATGGCCGAAGCGGATCCAGGTGTGCAGCAGGCACTGGGCCGAACAGGGTTTCGGCACCCCGTCCGGTGTCTACCTGATCTACCTGGTCAAGGTCGCGGCCTACGTCGCAGGCGCCGCGGCGGTCATCGCACTGACCCCGGGCCTGGGCGAGCTCGGCCACATCGCCGACTGGTGGACCCAACCGATCGTCTATCAGAAGCTCGTCGTCTTCAGCCTGCTGTTCGAGATCCTGGGATTGGGCTGCGGATCCGGCCCGCTGACCGCCCGGTTCTGGCCGCCCATCGGCGGTGTCCTGTACTGGTTGCGGCCCAACACCATCCGATTGCCGCCCTGGCCCGACAAGGTCCCGTTCACCCGCGGCGATTCCCGCACCGTAGTCGATATCGCGTTGTATGCCGCCGTATTGGGTTCCGGTGTCTGGGCGTTGCTGTCAGCTGGGCAGGGCGATCCCGGCCCGGTAGGTCTGTTGGACCCGGTGGTGGTGGCGCCGATGGCGGTCGCACTGGTGCTCCTGGGCCTGCGGGACAAGACGATCTTCCTGGCCGCCCGCGCCGAGCACTACGGCCTGACGTTGCTGGTGTTCTTCTTTCCCTACGTCGACCAGATGGCCGCGTTCAAGCTCATCATCCTCGGGCTGTGGTGGGGTGCGGCCACCTCCAAGCTCAACCACCACTTTCCCTATGTGGTCGCGGTGATGACGAGCAACAATGCCCTGCTGCGCGCAAAGATCTTCACCGGGCTCAAACACCGGATGTACCGCGATCACGTCAACGACCTGCGCCCTACCCGGATACCGCAGCTGATGGCGCACGTCGGCGGCACTACAGCCGAGTTCGTCGTACCGGCGCTACTGGTGCTCGTCGCCGGCGATCACCCGTGGCGCTGGTTCTTGATCGCGTTCATGGTGGTCTTTCACCTCAACATCCTGTCCAACCTCCCGATGGGAGTCCCGTTGGAATGGAATGTGTTCTTCGGATTCTCGCTGTTCTTCCTATTCGGACAGCACCCCGAAGTCAGCGTCTATGACCTGCGGTCGCCGTTGTTGATGGCCATCCTGTTCATCGGACTCATCGTGATCCCGGTCGCCGGAAACATGTTTCCGCAGCAGATTTCGTTCCTTCCGGCCATGCGCTACTACGCCGGAAACTGGGCGGCCAGCTTCTGGTGCTTCCGCGCCGGCACCGAGGACATCGTGGAGACCAACGTGGTCAAGAGCTCGGCGCTGGTCATCAACCAATTGGCGAAGTTCTATGACCAGTCCACCGCCGACCTCGTCGCCGACAAAGTCCCGGGAGCATTCCGAGCCATGCATCTGCAGGGTCGGGCGCTGAACGGTCTGCTGCCCCGAGCGTTGAATGGAGCGGCCAACGTGGCCGACTACAGCATTCGCGACGGCGAGATCATCGCCGGTCCGCTGATCGGGTGGAACTTCGGTGAAGGCCACCTTCACAACGAGCAGCTGCTCGCGGCCGTGCAGCGCCGCTGTCAGTTCGCCGAGGGTGACCTGCGGGTGATCGTGCTCGAAGGCCAGCCCATCCACCGCAAAGAGCAGGCCTACCGGATTGTCGACGCCAAATCCGGGCTGATAGAAGCCGGTTACGTGGCCGTGGCTGACATGCTCAGCCGCCAGCCCTGGCCCGAACCCGGCGACGAGCTGCCCGTCCGCCGTACCGAGGGTCCTGTGGGCTCGGTCACGCACTAGCGTTGATGGCCGGGACCTGCTTTACCCGGCTTCGCCGCGTTCGCAATCCCGGCTAGGCTGACGGCCGAATACACCAGCAATCTAAGAACACGAGGAGAGACCAGTGACGGTCCGGGTAGGCGTGAACGGCTTCGGCCGCATCGGGCGGAACTTCTTCAGGGCATTGGACGCTCAGAAGGCCCTGGGTAACAACACCGACATCGAGATCGTCGCGGTCAACGACCTGACCGACAACGCCAGCCTGGCGCACCTGCTGAAGTTCGACTCGATCCTGGGCCGGCTGCCCCACGACGTCAGCCTCGAAGGCGACGACACCATCGTCGTCGGCAACACCAAGATCAAGGCCCTCGAGGTCAAGGAAGGCCCGGCGGCCCTGCCCTGGGGTGACCTGGGTGTCGACGTCGTCGTCGAGTCCACCGGTATCTTCACCAACGCCGCTAAGGCCAAGGGCCACCTGGACGCGGGTGCCAAGAAGGTCATCATCTCCGCGCCGGCCACCGATGAGGACATCACCATCGTGCTGGGCGTCAACGACGACAAGTACGACGGCAGCCAGAACATCATCTCCAACGCCTCGTGCACCACGAACTGCCTCGGCCCGCTGGCCAAGGTGCTCAACGACGAGTTCGGCATCGTCAAGGGCCTGATGACCACCATCCACGCCTACACCCAGGACCAGAACCTGCAGGACGGCCCGCACAGCGACCTGCGTCGCGCCCGCGCCGCCGCGGTCAACATCGTGCCCACCGGCACCGGTGCCGCCAAGGCGATCGGCCTGGTGCTGCCCGAGCTGAAGGGCAAGCTGGACGGCTACGCACTGCGGGTGCCGATCCCCACCGGTTCGGTCACCGACCTCACCGCCGAGCTGAGCAAGTCGGCGTCGGTTGAAGACATCAACGCCGCCATGAAGGCCGCCGCCGAGGGACCGATGAAGGGCATCCTGAAGTACTACGACGCCCCGATCGTGTCGAGCGACATCGTCACCGATCCGCACTCGTCGCTGTACGACTCCGGGTTGACCAAGGTCATCGACAACCAGGCCAAGGTGGTCTCCTGGTACGACAACGAGTGGGGCTACTCCAACCGTCTGGTCGACCTGATCGCTCTCGTCGGCAAGTCGCTGTAACGCGATCGTGGCTGTGTCTTCAGTCAAGGCTGTCTCTGACCTGATCGCCGAGGGTGTTTCGGGTCGGGGCGTGCTGGTGCGCTCCGACCTGAACGTCCCGCTCGACGATGGAAAGATCACCGACCTGGGCCGGATCACCGCCTCGGTGCCCACGCTGCGCGCGTTGGTCGAGGCCGGCGCCAAGGTCGTGGTGACCGCCCACCTGGGCCGGCCCAAGGACGGTCCGGACCCCAAACTGTCGCTGGCGCCGGTCGCGGCCGCGCTCGGCGAGCAGTTGGGCCGGCACGTCCAGCTGGCCGGTGACGTGGTCGGCACCGACGCGCTGGCCCGCGCCGAAGGCCTGACCGACGGCGACATCCTGTTGCTGGAGAACATCCGCTTCGACGCGCGGGAGACCAGCAAGGACGACAGCGAGCGCCTGGCTCTGGCCCGGGCGCTGGCCGAGCTGGTGGCCGCACCGGATGGTTCGCCGGGGGCGTTCGTCTCCGACGGATTCGGTGTGGTGCACCGCAAGCAGGCCTCGGTCTACGACATCGCCACGCTGTTGCCGTCGTATGCCGGGACGCTGGTCGCCGCGGAGATCCAGGTGCTGCAGCAGCTGACCGAGTCCACCGAGCGGCCCTACGCCGTGGTGCTGGGCGGGTCGAAGGTCTCCGACAAGCTGGGCGTGATCAAGTCGCTGGCGACCAAGGCCGACAGCATCGTGATCGGCGGCGGCATGTGCTTCACCTTCCTGGCAGCCCAAGGCCTTGAGGTCGGAACTTCGCTGCTGGAGGCCGACATGGTGGACACCTGCCGGCAACTGCTGGATGAATACGCCGACGTACTGCGGTTGCCGGTGGACATCGTTGTCGCCGACAAGTTCGACGCCGCCGCCACCGGCGAGGTCGTCGCCGCAGACGCCATTCCGGACGGAAAGATGGGCCTGGACGTCGGCCCCGGTTCGGTGGAGCGGTTCGCCGCGCTACTGGGCAACGCCAAGACCATCTTCTGGAACGGGCCGATGGGCGTGTTCGAGTTCCCGGCGTTCGAGGCCGGCACTCGGGGAGTGGCCGAAGCGATCGCAGCTGCCACGGCAAAGGGCGCCTTCAGCGTCGTCGGCGGGGGCGACTCCGCCGCGGCGGTACGGGCGCTGGGACTGAGTGAGGACGGTTTCTCGCACATCTCCACCGGCGGCGGGGCGTCCTTGGAATACCTTGAGGGCAAACCACTGCCAGGGCTGCAGGTTCTGGAAACCGGAGGTTCGGAATGAGTCGTAAGCCGCTGATTGCCGGCAACTGGAAGATGAACCTCAACCACTTCGAGGCCATCGCACTGGTGCAGAAGGTGGCTTTTGCGCTGCCGGACAAGTACTTCGACAAGGTCGATGTCACGGTGCTGCCGCCGTTCACCGACCTGCGCAGCGTGCAGACCCTGGTCGACGGAGACAAGCTTCGGCTGACCTTCGGCGCCCAGGACGTCTCGCAGCACGACGCGGGCGCCTACACCGGCGAGGTCAGCGGGGCGTTCCTGGCCAAGCTGGGCTGCACCTTCGTCGTGGTCGGGCACTCCGAGCGGCGCAGCTACCACGGCGAGGACGACGCGCTGGTCGCCGCGAAGGCCGCCGCCGCCCTCAAGCACGGCCTGACCCCGATCATCTGCATCGGCGAGCACCTGGAGATCCGGGAGGCCGGCAGCCACGTCGAGCACTGCCTGGAGCAGTTGCGCGGCTCGCTGGCCGGGCTGAGCGCCGAGCAGATCGGTGCGAGCGTCATCGCCTACGAACCGGTGTGGGCCATCGGCACCGGCCGGGTGGCCGGTGCGGCGGACGCGCAGGAGGTGTGTGCGGCCGTGCGCGCCGAACTGGGCAAGCTCGCCTCGCCCAAGATCGCCGACACCGTCCGGGTGCTCTACGGCGGATCGGTCAACGCCAAGAACGTCGGAGAACTCATCGGTCAGCCCGATGTCGATGGCGGCTTGGTCGGCGGAGCGTCGCTCGACGGCGAACAGTTCGCGATGCTGGCGGCGCTGGCAGCCGGCGGGCCCCTCCCTTGACCCGGCGCCGGGTCCGGCCCAGGGCGAACGGTAGGGTAGCGGCATGATCTTGACGCTGCAGATTCTCTTGGTGATCACCAGCCTGCTGGTGATTCTGCTGGTGCTGCTGCACCGCGCCAAGGGTGGCGGCCTGTCGACCCTGTTCGGTGGCGGTGTGCAGTCCAGCCTGTCCGGCTCGACGGTGGTCGAGAAGAACCTGGACCGGCTGACCTACTTCGTCATCGCCATCTGGCTGATCTCCATCATCGCCGTCGGCCTGCTCATCAAGTACGCCTGATTCCGACCGGCCGCGGCGAATACGCCGCGGTCCGGCCGGGTTCGGCCGCGCGTCAGCGCACCACCCGGTTGCGCATGGCGTTGAACACGCCGCGCACGGCGTTCTCGGTCGCCGCCAGTGGCGACATCGCCGTCTCGCCGACTTCGACCAGGTAGTCGATCCGGTTGACGATGGCCTCCACCGGTTCGATCAGCGTCACCAGGCGACGGGCCAGATCATCCAGGCTCGCCATGGTCTCCTCAAGGTGATCCAGGCCGCCGCCGAGGCGCTCGATCGTGGCGTTGAGGTTGGCCAAGGAACTGTTGAGCTCATTCATGGTGCCGCCCAGACCGCCGAGCACATCCTCGAGCTGCCCCACTGTCACGTCGGCGTTCAGCGCCGCCTGAGCCAAAGTCTTGAGCCGCTTACGTTCCGTGCCGGTGCCTGAGCTTCTGTCTGCCATAGCGCTCATTATGACGTGCGCATTAGCCGGGCAGCTGCGATGC
Source organism: Mycolicibacter virginiensis (assembly GCF_022374935.2). Taxonomy (NCBI): domain Bacteria; kingdom Bacillati; phylum Actinomycetota; class Actinomycetes; order Mycobacteriales; family Mycobacteriaceae; genus Mycobacterium; species Mycobacterium virginiense. The sequence goes on along the minus strand of NZ_CP092430.2, from coordinate 2,659,353 downwards.
CGCCGCCTCGTCGAGCAGCCACACCGTCTGCTCACGCCCCGTGGCTCCGGCGGCGGGCACCGCGATCGGGTCGGCGCCACCGACGGCGGAGGCGACCGCCTCGGCCTTGGACTCACCGGCTACCACCAGCCACACCTCGCGGGAGCGCTGGATCGCGGGCAGTGTCAGCGTGATTCGGCGCGGGGGCGGCTTGGGTGAATCAGGTACCCCAACCACCAGCCGGGTGGTCTCCTTCACGGCCGCGGTGTCGGGAAACAGCGAGTTGATGTGCCCCTCGGGGCCCATACCCAGCAGGTGCACGTCGAAGTCCGGCGCGGGCTGGCCCGGCTCGGCGTTGGCCGCCAACACCTCCTGGTAGGCCTGCGCGGCGGCGTCGAGGTCATCGCCGTAGTCACCGTCGCTGGCCGGCATGGCGTGCACGTTGGCGGCCGGGATCTCGATGCGGCCCAACAACGCTTCGCGGGCCTGCTTGTCGTTGCGGTCGGCGTCGTCCGCCGGAACGAAGCGGTCGTCACCGAAGAACAGATGCACCTTTGTCCAATCGATCCGCGCGGCGTGCTCGCCGAGGCGATGCAGCAACGCGATACCGTTACCGCCACCGGTCAGCACCACCAACGCCCGGCCCCGCGCGGCGATGGCCAATTCGACGGCATTGGCCAGCCGGTCACCAGCAGCGGCGACCAGCGCGTCGGCGTCGGGGTAGGTCGCAACGATCACAGATACTCCACTTCTTCCAGGCCCGTCAGCGCGGCGCCGTAAATAACGTCGGCATCGAGCCGGCGCAGGTCTTCAGCCAGACACTCCGCGGTCACCCGGCGGGGCAGCGGCACCAGTGCCGCCGGCCTTCCGGTGCGGCTCAAAGTGGCGGTGACCCCGTCTTGGGGGCGGCTCAGTGCCACGGTCTCGCTGTCGCGGGTCAATTCGATCTTCAATTCGCCGACCGCACGCCGCACCGGGCCGTCGATGCGACTGGCCAGCCAGCCGGCCAGGATGTCCAGGGCCGGTTCGGTCGCCAGCCCGGAGACCACCGCCGAGCGGATCGGCTCGAACGGTGGTTGATCCAGCGCGGAGGCGAGCAGCGCCCGCCAGTAGGTGATGCGACTCCACGACAGGTCCGTGTCACCGGCGGTGTAGCCGTCGCGGCGGCTGTTGATCGCCGCCCGGGGATCGGGGGCGTTGGTGGCGTCGGTGATTCGCCGCAACGCCAGGGCCCCCAGCGGGTCGGTGGCCGGCGCCACGGGCGCGACATCGGGCCACCACGCGACCACCGGGATATCGGGCAGCAGGAAGGGCACGACGACCGCGTCGGCGTGGCCGGCCAACGGGCCGTACAGCCGGAGCACCACCACCTCGCTGGCGCCCGCATCGCCGAACATTCGCACCTCGGCATCCAAGCGGGACTCACCGGCATCGGGGTCGCTGCTGACCACCGCGATCACCCGGCTCGGGTGTTCTTGGCTGGCGATGTTGGCCGCCGCGATGGACTCATCGAGCAGGGCGTCTGTTTCCAGCGCGATGATCAGCGTCAGCACCCGGCCCGTCGTCGCCGCACCGACCTGCTCGCGGATCGCGTTGAGCTTCTTGTTGATCGCGGTGGTGGTGGTGTTCGGCAGTTCGATAATCATGGGCGCCGCCATTCCCGCCCGGTTCGGGTGAGCATGTCGAACGCCGACTGCGGTCCCCAACTTCCGGCCACATACGGCTCGGGCTTACCGTGCTCGGCCCAGTTCTCGAGCACTGGATCGAGTATCTCCCAAGACAATTCGACCTCGGCGTTGACCGGGAACAGGGAGGGCTCGCCCAACAGCACATCCAGGATCAGCCGCTCGTAGGCCTCCGGTGAATCCTCGGAGAACGTCGAGCCGTAGGAGAAGTCCATGTTGACGTCGCGGACCTCCATCAGGTGGCCGGGCACCTTGGACCCGAACCGCAGGGTGATTCCCTCGTCGGGCTGCACCCGAATCACCAACGCGTTCTTGCCCAATTCGTCGGTCATGGTGTCGTCGAACGGCAGGTGCGGTGCGCGCTTGAACACCAGCGCGATCTCCGTGACCCGCCGGCCCAGGCGTTTGCCGGTCCGCAGGTAGAACGGGACGCCGGCCCAGCGCCGCGTGTCGACCTCCAGGGTGATCGCCGCGAAGGTCTCGGTCCGTGAATCGTGGGCGAACCCTTCCTCGTCGAGCAGGCCCACGACGCGTTCGCCGCCCTGCCACCCGGCGGCGTATTGCCCGCGAGAGGTGGTCTCATCCAGCGGCTGTGCCAGCCGGGTGGCCGAGAGCACCTTGATCTTCTCGGCCTGCAGCTCGGCAGGGGAGAAGCTCACCGGCTCCTCCATCGCCGTGAGGGCCAGCAACTGCAGTAGGTGGTTCTGGATCACGTCCCGGGCAGCTCCGATGCCGTCGTAGTAGCCGGCTCGCCCGCCCAAGCCGATGTCCTCGGCCATGGTGATCTGCACGTGGTCGACGTAGTGGGCGTTCCAGATCGGGTCGAACAGCTGGTTGGCGAAGCGCAGCGCCAGGATGTTCTGGACCGTCTCCTTGCCCAGGTAGTGGTCGATCCGGAACACCGACTCTTCCGGGAAGACACTGTTGACCACACTGTTGAGCTCGACCGCGCTGGTCAGGTCGTGACCGAACGGCTTCTCGATCACCACCCGGCTCCACCGGCCGTCGCGCGGCCGAGCCAGCCCCGTCGAGTGCAGCTTCTCGCAGACCACCGGGAAGGCGCCGGGCGGGATCGACAGGTAGAAGGCGTGATTGCCGCCGGTACCGCGCTCGGCGTCGAGTTCTTCGAGGGTCTGCGCTAGCCGGGCAAAGGCCTCGTCGTCATCGAATGTGCCGGTGACGAAACGAAATCCGGACGCCAGTCGGTCCCACACCACCTGCCGGAACGGGGTCCGGGCGTGCTCCTTGACGGCCTGGTAGACCACGTCGGCGAAGTCCTCGTCGGCCCAGTCCCGGCGGGCGAAACCGACCAGCGCGAAGGTCGCCGGCAACAATCCGCGGTTGGCCAGATCGTAGATGGCCGGCATGAGCTTGCGCCGGGCCAGGTCGCCGGTGACTCCGAAAATCACCACGCCGCAGGGGCCGGCGATGCGGGGCAGGCGTTTGTCTCGCTTGTCTCGCAGCGGGTTCTGCCACCCCGAGGGGGTGTTTCGCGCTGCCCCGGCGCCGGCCATCAGATCACTTGGCCTCTTCGAGCTGCGTTGCCGTGGCGTCCAACAGTTCGCCCCAGGAAGCTTCGAACTTCTCGACGCCCTCGTTCTCCAGCACCACGAACACATCGGTCAGGTCGATGCCCACCGCCGCGAGTTGGTCGAAGACCTGCTGGGATGCCGCGGCGGTCCCGGCGATGGTGTCACCGGTGATGTCACCGTGGTCGGCGACGGCGTCCAACGTCGGTTCCGGCATGGTGTTGACGGTGTGGGCCGCGACCAGCTCGGTGACGTAGAGGGTGTCCGGGTAGTCCGGGTTCTTGACCCCGGTCGACGCCCACAACGGCCGCTGTACCCGCGCACCGTCGGCCGCCAGCGCGGCGAAGCGCTCACCGGCGAAGACTTCCTCGTATGCCGCGTAGGCCAATCGGGCATTGGCGAGACCGGCCTTGCCGCGCAGCGCCAGGGCCTCGGCCGAGCCGATCTTTTCCAGCCGGGCGTCGATCTCGGTGTCCACCCGGGAGACGAAGAACGACGCTACCGAGTGGATCTTGGCCAGGTCGTGTCCGGCGGCCTTGGCGGCCTCCAGGCCGGCCAGGTAGGCATCCATCACCTCGCGGTGGCGTTCGACGGAGAAGATCAGCGTGACGTTGACCGAAATCCCTTCGGCCAGTACCGCGGTGATGGCCGGCAGGCCCGCCTTGGTGGCCGGGATCTTGATGAACAGGTTGGGCCGGTCGACGATCTTCCACAGCTCGACGGCCTGGGCCACGGTCTTGTCGGTCTCGTGGGCCAGCCGCGGATCGACCTCGATCGACACACGCCCGTCCACACCGTCGGTCGCCTCCCACGCAGCAGACAGCACGTCGCAGGCGTTGCGCACGTCGTCGGTGGTGACGGTGCGGATCACCGCGTCCACATCGGCGCCGCGAGCGGCCAGCTCGGCCAGCTGCTTGTCGTAGGCGTGGCCCTTCTCCAGAGCTTTCTGGAAGATGGTCGGATTCGTGGTCACCCCGACCACACTGCGGGTGGCGACAAGCTCGGCCAGGTTGCCCGACGTGAGCCGATCGCGGGACAGATCATCGAGCCACACCGACACGCCTGCGGCGCTGAGAGCGGCAAGCTTGGGATTCTGAGTCATGTTGCGCTCCTTCTCAATCGGTTTCGATTGACGTCAGTTTTCCAGTGTTCTCATCGCGGCGGCGACGACAGCCTCCGCGGTCAGGCCGAACTCACGGAACAGCGTTTGGTAGTCGGCGGACTCGCCGTAGCGCTCGATCGACACGATTTCGCCGGTGTCGCCGACGATCTTGTGCCAGCACTGTGCGATACCGGCTTCAACCGCCACCCGAGCCGACACCGACGGCGGCAGCACCGCGTCGCGGTAGTCGGCCGGCTGCGATTCGAACCACTCCAGACACGTCATCGACACCACGCGGGCGTTGATGTCCTTGGCCGCCAAGAGTTTCTGCGCTTCGACCGCGAGCTGCACCTCCGAACCGGTGGCGATCAACACCACGTCGGGGTCCTCGGCACCGGCGGCTTCGAGACCGCCCAGCACGTAGCCTCCGCGGGCGACGCCTTCGGCGTCGGTGCCCTCGATGATCGGCACGTTCTGCCGGGTAAGGATCAGCCCGACCGGACCGCTGCTCGCGCCGCGGGCCAGCACCGTGCGCCAGGCGTAGGCCGTCTCGTTGGCGTCCGCCGGCCGCACCACCGACAGGCGGGGGATGGCACGCAACGCCGCCAGGTGCTCGATCGGCTGGTGCGTCGGACCGTCTTCGCCGAGCCCGATCGAGTCGTGCGTCCACACGTAGATCGGGTCGATGTCCATCAGCGCCGCCAACCGCACCGCGGGCCGCATGTAGTCGGAGAACTGCAGGAACGTGCCGCCGTAGGCGCGGGTGGGCCCGTGCAGCACGATGCCGGACAGGATCGAGCCCATCGCGTGCTCGCGAATCCCGAAGTGCAGGGTGCGGCCGTAAGGGTCGGCGGTGTACTCGCCGGTGGAGATCGACGCCGGTCCGAACGACTTGACGCCGTCCATGGTGGTGTTGTTGCTGCCCGCCAGATCGGCTGAGCCGCCCCACAATTCAGGAAGCTTTGCGCCCACCGCGTTGAGCACCTTGCCGGATGCGGCGCGGGTGGCAACGGCCTTGGAGCCGGGCTCCCAGTACGGCAGCTCGGCGTCCCAGCCCTCGGGCAGTTCACCGGCGATCAACCGGTCCAGCAGCGCCTTGCGCTCCGGCTCGCGGGCCGCCCAGGACTCGAACTGCTCCTGCCATTCGGCGCGGGCCTGCTTACCGCGTGCCACCAGCCCGCGGGTGTGGGTGATCACGTCTTCGCGGACGTCGAACGCCTTGTCCGGGTCGAATCCGAGGGCGGACTTGGTGGCGGCCACCTCGTCGCCGCCGAGCGCGGAACCGTGGATGGCGCCGGTGTTCATCTTGCCCGGGGACGGGTAGCCGATGATCGTGCGCAGCGAGATGAACGAGGGCTTGTCGGTGACGGCCTTCGCGTTGGCGATGGCCTCCTCGATGCCGGTCACGTTCTCGCCGCCCTCGACCTCCTGGACGTGCCAGCCGTAGGACCGGTAGCGGGCCGCGGTGTCCTCGCAGAGGGCGATCGCGGTGTCGTCCTCGATGGAGATCTTGTTGTGGTCGTAGAACACGATCAGGTTGCCCAGCTGCTGAACGCCGGCCAGCGAGGAGGCCTCACTGGTGACGCCCTCCTGAATGTCGCCGTCGGAGGCGATCACGTAGACGAAGTGGTCGAACGGGCTCTCGCCGGGCGCGGTGTCGGGGTCGAACAGACCGCGCTCGTAGCGGGCGGCCATCGCCATGCCGACCGCCGAGGCCAGGCCTTGTCCGAGCGGGCCGGTGGTGATCTCCACACCCTTGGTGTGGCGGAACTCCGGGTGGCCCGGCGTCTTGGAGCCCCAGGTGCGCAATGCCTCGATGTCGGCCAGTTCCAGCCCGAAACCGCCCAGGTAGAGCTGGATGTACAGGGTCAGGCTGGAGTGCCCGCAAGACAACACGAACCGGTCACGACCCAGCCATGTGGTGTCGGACGGATCGTGGCGCATCACGCGCTGGAACAGCGTGTAGGCCAGTGGAGCGAGGCTCATCGCGGTGCCCGGGTGGCCGTTGCCGACCTTCTGCACCGCGTCAGCGGCCAGCACCCGGGCGGTGTCGACTGCGGTGGAGTCGATCTCGGCCCAGTCTGCGGGGTGGTGCGGTTGGGTAAGGGCGGAGATCTCTGCGGCAGTGGTCACGAACGTCGGGTCCTCATCTTCGAGATAGGTCTTCAAAACAAGCCTGGCTGGTTCTCACCCTAATGCGGGCATGTGCAGTGTTGCAGGTCCGGTCGCCGTGTGGATTCGCCGTGAATTGACCCTGCGATTCGGACGACCTGGCCAAGCGGTCTACCATCGTCCGTAGTAGAAGCTGGCGTCCGTCCGAAGTCGAAGCTGGCGTCGCAGCTGCCATCCTAGGAGTCATCACGTGAGTATTCGCGAGCGCGCACAGCCGCGCCGAATACGCGCCGTGCGCAGCACGTTGTTGGCGTACCTGTCGCTGACCAAGCCCCGAATCATCGAGTTGCTGCTGGTCACAACCATTCCAGCGATGCTGTTGGCCGACCGCGGCACGGTGAATCCGCTGCTGATCTTCAACACGCTGATCGGCGGGATGCTGGCCGCCGCCAGCGCTAATGCGCTGAACTGCGTGGTCGACGCCGACATCGACAAAGTGATGAAGCGCACCGCGCTCCGCCCGCTGGCCCGCGAGGCGGTGCCGACCCGCAACGCCCTGGTGTTCAGCCTGGGGCTCGGTGCCGGCTCGTTTGTGTGGCTGTGGCGCACCACGAACTTGATATCGGGCCTGCTGGCCGTGGCCACCATCGCGTTCTACGTGCTGGTCTATTCGATGATGCTCAAGCGCCGTACCTCCCAGAACGTGGTGTGGGGCGGAGCGGCCGGCTGCATGCCCGTGGTGATCGGCTGGTCGGCGGTCACCGGCACCATCGGCTGGCCCGCGCTGGTGATGTTCCTGGTGATCTTCTTCTGGACGCCGCCGCATACCTGGGCGCTGGCGATGCGTTACAAGGAGGACTACGCGGCGGCGGGGGTGCCCATGCTGCCGGTGGTCGCCAGCGAGCACGTGGTCACCCACCGGATCGTGGTCTACACCTGGGCGACCGTGCTGGCGACGTTGGCGCTGGTGCCTGCTGCGGGGTGGCTGTACGCGGCGGTCGCGGTACTGGCCGGCGCCTGGTTCCTGGCCATGGCTCACCAGCTCTACGCGGGCGTGCGGCGTGGTGAGCCGATCAAGCCGCTGCGGCTGTTCCTGCAGTCGAACAACTATCTGGCGCTGGTCTTCTGCGCGCTGGCAGTCGACTCAGCGATCGGGCTGCCCACCCTGTTCTAGGACCCCGCGCTCCACTCGAACCGGGTTTCGGTGCCCGCGTCGAACGCGGCGTTGATCCGACTCCGCATCCGCTCCGGCATGACGGGCAGCGCGGTACGCGGGTACCAGCGCGCGTCGGTGCTCTCGTCATCGGCGGGGTAGGGCTCGCCGGCCACCCAGCGCATCACGAAGACGTGGTCGAGGTACTGCGCCTGATCACCGTTGACGTGGATGACGGGCGGTGTGACGTGCACCCAAGCCAGCCGCTCGGGCATCGCGGTGACCCCGGTTTCCTCAGCGACCTCGCGCGCGGCGGCGTCAGCCGGCTCTTCGCCGGGGTCGACGATCCCCGTCACCGGCGCCCAGATGCCGTTGTCGGCGCGTTCGACGAGCAGCACCTCGTCGCCGCGGATGACCACCGCCGTCACGCCGATCAGCCACAGCGGGGCATGACCTATCTGCGCCCGGAGATCGACGATGAACTGCGGAGTCGGCATGTGATCGATCGTGCCAGTCGGCTCGGTTCATCTCACAGCATTGGCCCAGGTAACGCGAGGGTGGCGCACCTTGTGCGCGGACTACCGCAGGTATTCAATCGATGATAATGACAATCATATTCAACAAGTTGGCGGGCGTCGGGCCGTGACCGCCGCCTTGCCGGTGTGGATGGCCTCGCCGCCCGAGGTGCACTCCGCCTTGCTGAGCGCCGGCGCGGGACCCGGACCACTGCTGGCGTCCGCTTCCGCGTGGTCGGCGCTGGAAGCCGAGTACGCCGACGCCGCTGATGAACTATTGGCGCTGCTGGGCTTCGTTGAGGCCGGGGCGTGGCAGGGCCCGAGCGCGCAGGTGTATGCGACGGCGCACTCGCCCTACCTGGCGTGGCTGAGGCAGGCCAGCGCGGTCAGCGCGGCAACTGCGGCCCAATACGAAGCGGCCGCCGGGGCTTATGTGAGCGCCGTCGCCGCCATGCCGACGCTGCCGGAACTGGCCGCCAATCACGTCACCCACGGGGTGTTGGTGGCGACGAACTTCTTTGGGATCAACACCATTCCGATTGCGCTCAACGAGGCCGACTACGCGCGGATGTGGGTGCAGGCTGCGGCAACGATGGCAACGTATCAAGCGGTCAGCGGCGCAGCGGTGGCCTCGGTGCCGCACACCCCGGCGGCGCCCCCGATCGTCAAGACCGATGCACAACCCGCCGATGACGACGAGGGCACCGACCCCACGGTCAACGATCCGCTGGATCAGCTGATCGCCAAGATTCTGCAGACTGCCAGCAACGGGCAGATCAATTGGGATCCCGCCCACGCCATGATGAACGGGATTCCCTATGACGAGTACGTCGATCCCAACCAGCCGATGTTCTGGCTGGTGCGGGCACTGGAACTGTTGGAGGACTTTCAGCAGCTCGGCGTGAACTTCCAGCAGAACCCCGCACTGGCGTTCCAGTACCTGGTTCAGCTCGCCGAGTTCGACTGGCCGACACACCTGGCCGAGATCGGCTCGTGGCTGGCCCAGTCGCCCCAGTTGTTTGCCGCCGCGATCGGCGTGCTGGTCGCCCCGGTGGGCGCGGTGGGAGGTTTCGCTGGGCTGGCCGGATTGGCCGGCCTTCCGCAGCCTTTCGCGCCGCTGCCGCTGGGCACCCCTCCCGATGCCCTGGTCGGGGTCGGATCCGGCTCGGCAGGAGCGCCGGCGCCCGCGATGCCGTCCGCACCGGCCCCGGCGCCGGCTCCAGCACCGGCGCCCGCGACGGCCGGCGTCAGCGGACCCGCGCCGGCGGCGCCGCCCCCGCCACCGGGCGCCGCGCCGTTCTTCCCGCCGTATCTGCTCGGCCCGCCCGGCATCGGCGCCGGGTCCGGCATGCCTGTCGGAACGGGGGCATCGCGCATGGCCTCCGCGCCGCGTGGTTCGGTTGCTGCCGCTGCGGCAGCCGCGGCCGAACGCGATCAGCAGCGGGCCCGACGCCGCAAGCGCACCAAGCTGCGCCGGCCCGACGACGGCGTCATGAACCTCAACGTCGAGGTGACGCCGGATTGGGTGGAGCCGGCTGAGGCGAGCGTGACCACGTCGTCGCGCGGAGCGAGCGGATTCGCCGGCACGGCGGCCCGCGACGGCGCTCCGGCCGGGGGATTGACGGTGTCGGCGGGCGGCGCATTCGACGACGCGCCGCGCATGCCCTTGCTGCCGGGCAGTTGGCCGGACGAAAACGGGTAGGAGTTCGGCAACCCGAAACTATTGATTCGCTAGAGTGAATCCTTGTGTTCGGGCCGGTGTGGATGGCGTCTCCTCCTGAGGTGCACGCAACCCTGCTCAGTGCCGGACCCGGCCCCGGTCCGCTGCTTGCGGCCGCGGGCGCGTGGTCGTCGCTGAGCGTGGCCTACACCACGGCGGCGCAGGATCTGAGCGCACTGCTGGGATCGGTGGCGGCCGGGCTGTGGAGCGGTGTGGCCGCTGAGCAGTACCAGGCGGCGCATCTGCCATATCTGGCGTGGCTGTATCGGGCCAGCACCGACAGCGCCAGGATGGCGGCCGCGCACGACCAGACGGCGGGGGCCTATGCCGCCGCGCTGGCGGCGATGCCGACGTGGGCGGAACTGGCCGCCAATCACGTCACCCACGGGGTACTGGTGGCGACGAATTTCTTTGGGATCAATACGATTCCGATCGCCGTCAACGAGGCCGACTACCTCCGGATGTGGGTGCAGGCTGCCACCACGATGGCGACCTATCAGGGGGTCTGTGACGCCGTGGTCGCGTCGAGCCCTCAGGCCACCGTGGCTGCCCCGATCCAGAACTCGGCCGCGGACTCATCACCGCCCCCATCGTGGCAGAATCCGTTGCAGGGACTGCTGGATTTCCTTGAGCCGATCTTGAAGAGTCTCGGTATCCAAGACGGTGTGACCGCCCATGATCCGATGGTCTCCAACGCCTTGACCACCGCCGTCTCGAATTTTCTGCAGAACTTCGGGATCAACTGGAATCCCGCCGCCGGCACCCTCAACGGCCACGTCTACGACTTCTACGTCAACGCCGCGGACCCGATGTGGTACATGGCCAGGTCCCTGGAGCTGTTCGAGGACTTCCTCTACATCAGCCAGGATCCGAGCCAGATCATTCCGGCGCTGCAGTACTTCGCGGCGCTGGCGCTCTTCGACTGGCCGACGCATATCGCGCAGTTGGCGACGACGATCAGTCAATCCCCGGCGCTGTTCGTCGCCGCGGCGGGTGCCGTGATGGCTCCCGCCGGCGCGCTGGGTGGCCTCACGGGTCTGGCTGGACTGGGTCTGCCTGCACCCGGACCGGTTGCCGCCGCGGCGCCACCGGTGTTTGTCGCGGATGTGTCGGGTGTCGCGGTGGGCCCGTCTGTGGTGACGCCGCCCACCGGTCCGCCTGCCGGACCACCGGCGTCCGCCCCGGCCGGTGCGAGCACACCGGCTCCGGCACCTGCGCCTCCGGCGGCGGCGCCTGCGAGCGCGCCGCTGATGCCCTACCTGATCGGTGGCGGACCCGGCATCGATTACGGTTCGGGTCTCGGCGCGCACGTCGGCGCCCCGGCTGCGGCCAGAAGGAAGTCGCCGACCCCCGATGCGGCCGCGGCGCAGGCGGCAGAGGCTGCTCGCCGGTCCAGGCGCGCGCGCCGACGCAAGACCAGACCGGGCCACGATGACGCCGTGATGGATCTGACGGTCGGCGTCAGCCCGGACTGGGGGCCGACCCCGGCGTCGGATCACGGCGCCGGCGAGTTGGGACGCACCGGCGCCGCACGCACCGAGCAACCCCGGCCGACGGGGCTGACCCGGGTGGCAGCACCCCAATTCGCCGACGGCCCGCGGCAGCCGCTGCTGCCCGAGACCTGGAACGGGGGCTGAGCGCTTGCGATCCCACTGCGCCCGGCTCCGCCGCGCTTGCGGTCCCCGCTAGGCCGATGGCGGTGACCCCCTGCGCCCGGCTCCGCCGCGCTTGCGGTCCCCGCTAGGCGTCCAGCACGATCGAGCCGACAGTCTGGCGGCCCTGCAGATCGCGGTGGGCTTGGGCCGCGTCGGCCAGCGGATAGTGCCGACTCACCGTCACGGCGATCGTGCCGTTGCCGATCGCCTCGAACAGTTCTCCGGCACGCCAGGTGAATTCCGGTGCGGTACGGGTGAAGTGGGCCAGGTTGGGACGCGTCAGGTAGACCGAGCCCGCGGCATTGAGCCGCTGCGGGTCCACCGGCGGCACCGGACCGCTGGCAGCGCCGAACAGCACCAAGGTGCCCCGGACGGCGAGGCTGGCCAGGCTGGCGTCGAATGTCGCCGCGCCCACCCCGTCGTACGCCGCGACCACCCCGCCGTCGGCCAGCTCCCGGACCCGGGCGCCGAACGCCGCGGCGTCTTCAGGGGCTGAGCCGGGGTAGTCGAGCACCTCCACGGCGCCGGCTTGCCGCGACAATTCGGCCTTGGACGGACCCGACACCGTGGTGATCACCCGAGCGCCGAGTGCGGTGGCCCATTGGGTCAGGATCAGTCCCACCCCGCCGGCGCCGGCGTGCAACAACACGGTGTCGCCGGACTGTATGGGATACACCGACTTGATCAGGTAATGCGCCGTCAGGCCTTTGAGCAGCGCGGCCGCGGCCACGTCGGCTGCAATGCCCTCGGGGAGGGGGGCGGTCAAAGACGCTGGGGCCGTGCAATATTGGGCGTAGGCGCCGGTCGCTGCCGCCGTCACCACGCGATCACCCACCGCCAATGCGGTCACTCCCGCGCCGACCTCGGCGACCGTGCCCGCGGCTTCACTGCCCACCACGAACGGCAGCTCGGCGGGGTAGATCCCGGAGCGGAAATACGTGTCGATGTAGTTGACCCCAACGGCCTCGACCCGGATCAACACCTCACCGGAGGCAGCGGAGGGCTGTGGTCTGTCGACCAGGTTCAGGACTTCGGGGCCGCCGGTCGCGGCCACTTCCACGGCGTGCATGGTGACTATCATCTCCGAATGTGAGGTCTGCATGAAGCTGGCCCGGCCCGACATCTTCCATCCGCGCATCGTGCTGGCGGTCGAATCGCGGCGCGGCCACCACGATGGAGTCGAAGCCGACGATGACGCCGGCCTGGTCGCGGCGTTGCGCCACCGTGGACTGCATGCCCGCCGATTGCCCTGGGATGACCCGGAGACGCTGGCAGCCGACCTGGTGATCCTGCGCACGGCCGGCGGCGGCCCAGCCCGGCAGGCCGAATTCCTGAAGTGGACGACGCGGGTGGCCCACCTGCTGAACCCGCCGGAAGCGGTGGCTTGGAACGCCGACGACCGCTACCTGGCCGACCTGCAGTGCGACGGGGTGCCGACGTTGGCGGGCTCGCCGCCGGCAGCGCTGAGCACGCTGGTGTTTTTCGGTGCCGGCCGGTCGCACGCGTTCGGCGCCGCTGGCTCCGACCCGGACTTCGAACTGTGGGATGTCGGGCGTGCCGCGCTGCGTTCGGCCGCCGAGCGCCTGAGCATCCGGATCGAAGAGCTGCTCTACGCGCGGGTCGACGTCGCCGGAACCGCCGCGGACGCGCGCTTGGTCGGCTTGGATCTGATTGCGCCGCAATTGGGTTTCAGCGAGCTCGACGCCGACGAACGAGACCGGGCGCAGCGCCGCTTCGCCGTCGAGGTCACCGCGGCGCTAGAGCGCCTCGGGTTGGGTCCGTTGGCGCAGCGACGCCCATAGTGCCGCGGTCGCGCCGGTGACCAGCACCGCACCCGCCACGTGCAGGGTGACCAGCACGGCGGGCACGCCGGTGAAGTACTGCACCACGCCGATCAGCCCCTGAACCAACGTCAGGGCAGTCACCGCCGCCAGCCGGCGCATCACCGGCTTAGCTGCCTGCACCGCAGCCAGCCCGAAGGCCAGGCCCACCAGCAGACCGAGGAATCCGATCAGCAGCGACTCGTGCAGGTGGGCGAGCGTGGCGACCTCCACCTTGAGCCGAGCCACCGTGCGGGCCGCGCTCTTGTCGCCGGCGTGCGGGCCGGCGCCGGTCACCAGGGTGCCGGTCACCAGCACCGCGGCCAGCGTGACGGCACACAGCGCGGTCAACCCGCGCAACGGCGCCGGGACCCGGTAGGTCACCACCGCCGACTCGTCATCGGTCTGACCGACTTTCGCGTAGAACTGCACCGCCAGCCACACCATCAGCATGGAGACCAGCAGGTGCACGGCCACCGTCCACCACGCCAGCCCGGTGCGTACCGTGATCCCGCCGATCACCGCCTGCAACACCGTGGAGCCGGGCATCAGCCAGGCGTAGACCAGTACCTCAGTACGCCGGCGGGCCCGAATCACGGCCAGTACGGCCAGCGCTGCGGTGATCACGACCGCGAAGGTGACCATCCGGTTGCCGAACTCGATGGCCTGATGAATCCGCGGAACCTCCGAGACCGCCACCGGGACGTAGCTGCCCGGGAAGCACTGCGGCCAGGTCGGGCAGCCCAATCCAGACGCGGTGACCCGCACGATCGCGCCGGTGACCGAGATGAATCCCTGCGTGAAGACGACCGCGGCAGCCAGCCATCGCTGGGTGCGCAGGCCCGGTTCGGGTAGCAGGTCCACCAGGCGCATCAGGAACCGTCCCACGCGCCTGATCGTAGAGGATCGGTAACTACATCCCGTAGTAGGTCAGCTGAACCGGAACCATCGCACGGCACCGACGGCGGCTAACACACCCCACACCGTCACCACCGCGATACCGAACCAGTCGATCGAGACGCTCAGCGCTTGGGCCAGCGCCTCGGTGAGCGCCCCCGACGGGGTCAGCCGGGCGAGCCAGCGGACCGTGCCGGGCACCAGGTCGGTCTCGACCGTCAGCGCGGAGAACCCACCGAACACGAACCACATCAGGTTCGCACCGGCCAGCACAATCTCGGCGCGCAGGCTGCCGCCGAGCAGCAGGCCCAACGCCGCGAAACAGGCGGTACCGAGCGCGATGACCACCGCGCCCAGGCCCAGGCCGGCCAGCGTCGGCCGCCAGCCCAGCGCCGCGCCGATCGCCCCGAGCAGCACGGACTGCAACAGAACGACCGTGGCCACCGACAGGGATTTGCCGGCGATGACGCCCCAGACCGGTAGGGCCGTGGCGCCCAGGCGTTTCAGGGCGCCGTAGCGCCGGTCGAACGCCACGGCGATCGCCTGCCCGGTGAATGCGGTGGCGATCACCGCCAGCGACATGATCACCGGCAACACGGTGGTGGCGCGTTCGGCATGGCCCTCGCCGAACGGGCCCAGCGGCAGCACCGTCAGCCCGATCAGCAGGGTGATCGGAATGAACATCGTCAGCAGCAGCTGCTCGCCGTTGCGCAGCAGCAGGGTCAGTTCCAACCGGTACTGGGCGGCCAGCATTGCGGGCACGCTGGCCGGACGAGGGTCGGGGGTGAAGGTGCCGGGCGCGAAGACCTGTTGGGCACTCATGGGCGTAGCTCCCGTCCGGTCAGCTCCAAGAAGACGTCTTCAAGGCTGCGCTGCTCGACCCGCAGCTGGGTGGCCAGCACGTCCATGCGGGCGCACCAGGCGGTCACGGTCGCCAGCACCTGGGGGTCGACGGTTCCTTCGACGAGGTATTCGCCGGGCAGCACTTCGCTGGCCCGATAGCCCTCCGGCAACGCCGTGATCAGTAACGACAGGTCCAGTCGCGGCGGTGCGGTGAACCGCAACTGCCCCTGGGCGCCGCTGCGGGTCAACTCCGCCGGCGTGCCGGCGGCGACCACGGCGCCGTGGTCGATGATCAGCAGCCGGTCGGCCAGCTCCTCGGCCTCACGCAGGTGGTGCGTGGTGAGCACCACCGTGACGCCGTCGCGGCGCAAGGCGTCGATCAGCTCCCACACCAGCAGTCGGGCGTGCGCATCCATGCCGGCGGTCGGCTCGTCGAGGAACACCAGTTCCGGCCGGCCGACCAGGGCGCAGGCCAGGGCCAGACGCTGCTGCTGCCCGCCGGAGAGCCGGCGGTAGGTGGTGCGGGCCGCATCGGTCAGCCCCAGGGTGTCCAGCAGCCACTGCGGGTCCAGCGGGTTGGCCGAATACGACGCCACCAGCTTGAGCATCTCCCCGGCACGGGCCGCCGGGTAGCCGCCGCCGCCCTGCAGCATCACCCCGATGCGCTCCCGAAGCCGGTCATTGTCGGCGACCGGGTCCAAGCCGAGGACTTCGATGGTTCCGGAGTCCGGGCGGACGAAGCCCTCGCACATCTCGACCGTCGTCGTCTTCCCGGCGCCGTTCGGACCGAGGAGGGCGAACACTTCGGCGGTCTGTACGTCGAAATCAAGGCCGGCGACCGCATCGACCGCAGACGGACCGGTCCCGTAACGCTTACGCACCCCGCGCAAGCGCACCGCGACAGCTGAGTTCACGGAGAATCAGCGTAAGCGTCGGTGGCCGCGGCCGGCCGTGGGGTCTGTTCCTCGGCCGTTGCGCTGCCTGTCGGGGTGCCAGCTTCGGCAGGCAACTCACGCCACGGCAGTCGCCGATAGGTCAGCAGGAACAACCCGAGCACCACGACGGCACTGGCCAGGGTGGCGTCCACGATTTGGAACAGCGCGAAACGGTCGCCGTTGGCGGTCGGGCCGAAGATGCCCACCACCAGGGTTACCGCGATCACCGCGATCCGGAAGTTCGGGCGGGTCGCCCAGGCGGCCAGCGGGATGATCGCCCACAGCAGGTACCACGGCTGGACCACCGGGAACAGCAGGACGGTGATGCCCAGCGCAACGCCGAGACCGCCGACCGGATGCAGGCGACCGTTGAACACCACCAGCAACAGCCACACCACCAGCACCGCGATGATCAGGACACCGATGGCGCGGGTCAGCGACAGGACCGCGGTGGTGTGATCACCCAGTCCCAGCAGGATCCCGACCTGGCCCGTGCCGAGGGCGATCAGCGTCGGCGGCGACATCCAACTGCGCACCACGTTGGCCGTGCCCAGCGTGAACACCCAGCCGAAGCCCAGCCCGCTGGCCCAGCCGATCAAGCCCGTCACCGCCGCCGCCAGCGCGGCCATGCTCGTACTGGCCAGCAGAAACGCCCGCAGGTCGCCGCCCCACCGCCAGCCCAGCGCCATCGCGACAAAACCGAGTGCCAGCAGCGACGGTAGCTTGACCTGCGACGACAGCGTGATCAGCACCGCGCCGATGAGCAGTCCGGCCAGCGGAGCCCAATCCTCCCGATTGGGGTGCGCGCGCAGCGCGGGCAGCAGGGGCTGTGCCGCCGTGATCCCGCGCAACGCGAACTCCGTGCCGGTGAGCATGAGTCCGAGCATCAATGCCTCGTTGTGGATGCCCGCCACCAGGTGCATCAGCAACAGCGGATTGGCCGCACCGAGCCACAGGGCGCTGACCTCGGCGACCCCGCAGCGCGCCGCCAGGCGCGGCACCGCCCACACGATCAATCCGACCCCGAGCAGCACCACCACCCGGTGGCACAGCACCGCGGTGACGATGTTTTCGCCGGTCAACGCCGAGATTCCCCGACCGATCCACAAGAACAGCGGCCCATAGGGTGCCGGCGTCTCCCTCCAGAGGCTGGGCACGGACAGGGTGAAGACGTGGTCAAGGCCCAGGGCCGGCGCCGGGCCCACCCGGTAGGGGTCCAGGCCCAGCCGAGAGATCTGACTCTGCGCCAAATAGGAGTAGACGTCCTTGCTGTACATGGGCGGGGCGACCAGCAGCGGGAGCATCCACAGCAGCAGGGTGCGGTCGAGCTGGCTGCGCGACATCCGCCGGTTGCCTTCTGTCGGACGGCGATGCGCCGAGGTACGAGGGGCGGAGGAGTCCGGCGACGAAGACAACGCGAACCGCCCCAGCATCAGCCAGGCCAGCGCCATCATCACCGCGCCGGTGGTGGTCATGGTCAGGGCCACCGTCTGCAGGCGCGACGGCAGATTCAGCAGCCGGACCCCGAAGGTCGGGTCCTGCACCACCGGCCGCGCACCGGCCCCGAGCGCACCGATCGCCATCAGCACGGTGCCGGTGGCACCGAACAGGCGGGTTCGCCGCAATGCGACCAGCTCAGCGGCATTAAGCGGGGAGCCGACGGTGCGCTCGTCGCCGTGCAGGTGCGCGATCGACGTGCTCAGCGAATGCCGGCGGAAGGCCATCCCAGCAGCGTAACGGCCGCTCTCCGATGCCCCGGGGACGCCCGGCGCCCCGCGGGATGTGATCAGCGCAACGGCCGATCTGGCCTGAACTGAGGTAACCCTTTCTAGACCGGGCCCTGGAATTGCGTCACACTGGTGTTGTGAAATTCGAGGCCTCCGAAATGGGGGAGGTGAAAGCCGCAACCGAATCCGCCGGGCAACGCCCCGGCGGTGCGGTTATGGCAGGCACCCCGCTGGCGGCAGAAGTCGCCAGCGGCCACGACACGCGTCAGGCGGTGGTACGCCTGCTGATGGAATCCGGATCGATCACCGCGGGGGAGATCGGCGCCCAGCTGGGCTTGTCGGCCGCCGGGGTGCGTCGCCACCTGGATGCCCTGATCGAGATGGGTGACGCCGAGGCACATGCGGCGGCATCCTGGCAGCAGGTGGGGCGCGGGCGTCCGGCAAAGCGGTTTCAGCTCACCGAAGCCGGCCGCGGCAAGCTCGGTCACCGCTACGACGACCTCGCGGTGGCCGCCATGCGCCAGCTGCGCGAGATCGGCGGCGAGGACGCGGTGGTCGACTTCGCCCGACAGCGCATCGACACCATCCTGGCCAAAGTCGCGGCCGTCGCAGCCGGCAACGGCACCGACGACGACGGCGACCTGGAAGCCACCGCCCAACGCATCGCCGGCGCCTTGACGGAGGCCGGCTATGCCGCCACCACCGCGCGGGTGGACGGTGGCGTACCGGGGGTGCAGATACTGCAGCACCACTGCCCGGTGGCCAACGTCGCCAAGGAGTTCCCGGAGTTGTGCCGGGCCGAGCGGCAGGCGATGGCCGAAGTGCTGGGCACCCACGTGCAGCGGTTGGCGACCATCGCCGACGGCGGCTACGTCTGCACCACCCATGTGCCACTGACCAACCGGAGCGCCAAGGTCGCCAAGGCCGGCAAGTCCAGCGCCGCCGCGGCCGTCAAAAAACAGCATTAGCAGCACCGACCGACCTTCGGCGCACACCCTGCGCCGAAGCCATCACGAAAACCGAAGGAGCGTCACCATGACACTCACGCCGGAGGCCACCGAAGCAACCGCGGAGCCGACCCAGGAAGAGACGATCGCGTCGCTGGGTCGGTACGAATTCGGGTGGGCCGACAGCGACGCCGCCGGGGCGGCCGCGCAGCGGGGTATCTCCGAGGCCGTGGTGCGCGACATCTCGGCGAAGAAGAACGAGCCGGAGTGGATGCTCGAGGCACGCCTACGGGCCTACCGGACCTTCATGAAGAAGCCGATGCCCAACTGGGGTTCGGATCTGTCCGGCATCGACTTCGACAACATCAAGTACTTCGTGCGGTCCACCGAGAAGCAGGCCCAGACCTGGGACGACCTGCCCGATGACATCCGCAACACCTACGACCGTCTGGGCATCCCGGAGGCCGAGAAGCAGCGCTACATCGGTGGTGTGGCCGCCCAGTACGAATCCGAAGTGGTCTACCACAAGATCCGCGAAGACCTTGAGGCACAAGGGGTCATCTTCCTTGACACCGACACCGCGCTCAAGGAACACGAGGAGCTGTTCCGCGAGTACTTCGGCACGGTGATCCCGGCGGGAGACAACAAGTTCTCCGCGCTCAACACCGCGGTGTGGAGTGGGGGATCGTTCATCTACGTGCCCAAGGGTGTACACGTCGACATCCCGCTGCAGGCCTACTTCCGGATCAACACCGAGAACATGGGCCAGTTCGAGCGCACGCTGATGATCATCGACGAAGGCGCCTATGTGCACTACATCGAGGGCTGCACCGCGCCGGTGTACACGTCTGACTCGCTGCACTCCGCGGTGGTGGAGATCGTCGTCAAGCCGGGCGGCCGCTGCCGTTACACCACCATCCAGAACTGGTCGGTCAACGTCTACAACCTGGTGACCAAGCGGGCCCGGGCCGAGGCCGGCGCCACCATGGAGTGGGTCGACGGCAACATCGGCTCGAAGGTCACCATGAAGTACCCGGCGGTGTGGATGACCGGTGAGCACGCCAAGGGCGAGGTGCTCTCGGTGGCGTTCGCCGGCGAGGACCAGCACCAGGACACCGGCGCCAAGATGCTGCACCTGGCGCCCAACACGTCGTCCAACATCGTCTCCAAGTCGGTGGCGCGCGGCGGCGGCCGATCCTCCTACCGGGGGCTGGTGGAGATCCACAAGGGCGCGCACGGCGCGAAGTCGAGCGTGAAATGCGATGCGCTGCTGGTCGACAACGTCAGCCGCAGTGACACCTACCCCTACGTCGACATCCGTGAGGACGACGTCACCGTCGGCCACGAGGCCACCGTGTCGAAGGTCAGCGAGAACCAGCTGTTCTACCTGATGAGCCGCGGCCTGACCGAGGACGAGGCGATGGCGATGGTGGTGCGCGGCTTCGTCGAGCCGATCGCCAAGGAACTGCCGATGGAATATGCGCTGGAACTCAACAAGCTGATCCAGCTGCAGATGGAAGGCTCGGTGGGCTAGGTGACTTCCACTGGTTTGACGTCCGCCCCGGCGGCCAACCTGACCTCAGCGGTCGAAGGTGGCACCAAGGGCACCGCGTTCACCTCGTTCGATGTCGAGGCGTTCGAGGTGCCGCACGGTCGCGATGAAGTGTGGCGGTTCACCCCGCTGCGCCGGCTGCGCGGCCTGCACGACGGCTCCGCGGTCGCCGACGCGCCCGCCGGCATCGAAGTCCGCGGTTCGGACGGCGTGCGGACCGAGACGGTTGCGCGCGGCGACGACCGGCTGGGCGCCGCTGGTGTGCCAGCAGATCGCATTGCGGCCCAGGCCTTCTCGGCGTTTCGTGAGGCGACGGTGGTCACGGTGGCCAAGGAAGCCAGCGTTGAGGAGCCCATCGAGATCACTGTCACCGGCCCGGGTGCCGGAGCGACGGCCTACGGCCACCTGCAGCTGCGTGCCGAGGAACTGTCACGGGCAACCGTCGTGATCGACGTCCGGGGCAGCGGGACCTACGCCGACAACGTCGAATTCGTGGTCGGCGACGGCGCACAGCTGACCGTGGTCTGGATCGCCGACGCCGCGTCGGACCTGGTGCACGTCACCATGCACCACGCGGCGCTGGGCAAGGACGCGGTGCTGCGCCACAGCGCCGTGCAGCTGGGTGGCGAACTGGTACGCCTGACCGGCCGGGTCCGCTTCGACGGTCCCGGTGGCGACGCCGAGATGCTCGGCCTGTACTTCGCCGACGACGGCCAACACCTCGAATCGCGCCTGCTGGTCGACCACGCCCAGCCCAACTGCCGGTCGAACGTGCTCTACAAGGGCGCGCTGCAGGGCGACCCGGCTTCGGCGCTGCCGGACGCCCACACCGTCTGGGTCGGCGATGTGCTGATCCGCGCGAGCGGCGTCGGCACCGACACCTTCGAGGTGAACCGCAACCTGGTACTGGCCGACGGCGCCCGGGCCGACTCGATTCCCAACTTGGAGATCGAGACCGGGGAGATCGTGCAGGCCGGGCACGCCAGTGCGACTGGACGATTCGATGATCTCCAGTTGTTCTACCTGCAGGCGCGCGGCATCCCGGAAGAGCAGGCCCGGCGCCTGATCGTGCGCGGCTTCTTCGGCGAGATCATCGCCAAGATCCCCGTTCCGGCTGTGCAGGAGCGCCTCGCAGAGGCCGTCGAGCGTGAACTCGCGGTCACCGAGAACCCATAAACCCGAACGCATCACCTAAGGACACGAATCAGCAATGAGCACACTGGAAATCAAGGGCCTGCATGTGAGTGTGTCGCCCGGCGGCGCCGGCGACGACGGCACGGCCGACATCCCGATTCTGCACGGGGTCGACCTGACGGTGAACTCCGGTGAGACACACGCCCTGATGGGCCCCAACGGGTCGGGCAAGTCCACCCTGTCCTACGCGATTGCCGGGCATCCCAAGTACACCGTGACGTCGGGGTCGATCACGCTGGACGGCGAGGACGTGCTGGCGATGAGCGTCGATGAGCGTGCGCGCGCGGGCCTGTTCCTGGCCATGCAATACCCGGTCGAGGTGCCCGGGGTGTCGATGTCGAACTTCTTGCGCACCGCGGTGACGGCTGTGCGTGGTGAGGCGCCGAAGCTGCGGGCCTGGATCAAGGAACAGCGGGCTGCGTTCGCCGAATTGGGTATCGACTCCGCGTTCGCCGAGCGCAACGTCAACGAGGGTTTCTCCGGCGGCGAGAAGAAGCGCCACGAGATCCTGCAGCTGAGCCTGCTCAAGCCGAAGATCGCGGTCCTCGACGAGACCGACTCCGGCCTGGACGTCGACGCGCTGCGGGTGGTCAGCGAAGGAGTGAATCGCTACCAGGAGGCCGAGAACGGTGGCGTGCTGGTGATCACGCACTACACCCGCATCCTGCGCTACATCCAGCCGCAGTTCGTACACGTCTTCGCCGGCGGGCGGATCGTCGAGTCGGGTGGACCGGAGCTGGCCGACGAGCTGGAGGAGAACGGCTACGTTCGCTTCACCGAACAGGCAGCTGCGGGAGCCTGACATGACGGTGTCAGACAAGACGTTGTCAGACACGACGTTGTCGGACACGATGTTGTCGATCGGCAGTCCGGCGGTGCTGGACCTCGAAGCGATTCGGGCGGACTTCCCGATCCTGAACCGCGTCATGCGCGGCGGGAGCCGGCTGGCCTACCTGGACTCCGGGGCCACCTCGCAGCGTCCGGTTCCGGTGCTCGACGCCGAGCGGGAATTCCTGCTGAACTCCAACGGCGCGGTGCACCGCGGGGCGCACCAGTTGATGGAGGAGGCCACCGACGCCTACGAGGACGGCCGGGCTGCGATCGCGCGCTTCGTCGGTGCCGAGCCGGACGAGCTGGTGTTCACCAAGAACGCCACCGAGTCGCTGAACCTGGTGTCCTATGTGCTCGGTGACGACCGCTTCGAGGCTGCCGTCGGGCCGGATGACGTCATCGTCACCACCGAACTGGAACACCACGCCAACCTGATTCCCTGGCAGGAGCTGGCGCGGCGCACCGGCGCGTCCCTGAAGTGGTACGAGGTGACGCCCGACGGGCGCATCGACCTGGATTCACTGGAACTCGACGAGCGGGTCAAAGTCGTTGCGTTCACGCATCACTCGAACGTGACGGGTGCGCTGGCTCCGGTCGCCGAGCTGGTGTCGAGGGCCCGGGCGGTCGGTGCGCTCACCGTGCTCGACGCCTGCCAGTCCGTTCCGCACCAGCCGGTCGACTTCCACGCGCTGGGGGTGGACTTCGCGGCCTTTTCCGGGCACAAGATGCTGGGGCCCAACGGGATCGGGGTGCTCTACGGCCGGCGTGAGCTGATGGCGGCGCTGCCGCCGTTCCTCACCGGCGGATCGATGATCGAGACGGTCACGATGGCATCGAGCACCTACGCGCCGGCACCGCAACGTTTCGAGGCAGGCACGCCGATGACCTCGCAGGTCGTCGGGTTGGCCGCGGCCGCTCGCTACCTCGATGCGATCGGGATGGATGTGGTGGCCGCCCACGAGCGTGAGCTGGTGGCCGCCGCACTCGAGGGTCTTGCCGGCATTCCCGGGGTACACATCGTCGGGCCGACCACCACGATCGATCGCGGCTCACCGGTGTCGTTCGTGATCGACGGGGTGCACGCGCACGACGTCGGGCAGGTGCTCGACGACGACGGCGTCGCCGTGCGGGTGGGCCACCACTGCGCAATGCCGTTGCACCGCAAGTTCAATGTGGCTGCCACCGCCCGCGCGTCGTTCGCGGTCTACAACACCCACGAGGAGGTGGAGCGCCTGCTGGCGGGTGTCCGCCGGGCCGTGGAATTCTTTGGGGGAGTGTGAGACGTTGCGTCTTGAGCAGTTCTATCAAGAGGTGATCCTCGATCACTACAAGCATCCACAGCATCGCGGCCTGCGGGAGCCCTACGGCGCGCAGGTGCACCACGTCAACCCCACCTGCGGTGACGAACTGACGCTGCGGGTGGCGGTGTCACCCGACGGTACCCAGATCGCCGATGTCTCCTACGACGGGCAGGGTTGCTCGATCTCGCAGGCCGCGACCTCCGTGCTGGCCAGCCAGGTGATCGGTTTGACGGTGGAACAGGCGTGCGCGACCTTCGATGCATTCCACGAGATGGTGTCGTCACGAGGCACCGTGGAAGGTGACGAGGACGTGATCGGCGACGGCATCGCGTTCGCCGGAGTGGCCAAGTACCCGGCCCGAGTCAAGTGCGCACTGCTCGGCTGGATGGCGTTCAAAGATGCGCTGGCGCAGGCGCTCGCGAAGACAGAGGAACAATCGCTGGCATCCGTCAGTGGGACAACCCAGGAGATGAATCGATGAGCGAATTGGGACCGGACGAGCTGCTCGCCGAAGTCGAGGAATCGATGCACGACGTCATCGACCCCGAAATCGGCATCAACGTGATGGACCTGGGCCTGGTCTATGACCTGTCGATCCGGCAGGACGAGGACGGGGCGGCCGCGGTCGTCACCATGACCCTCACCTCGCCGGCCTGCCCGCTGCAGGACATGATCGCCGAGCAGGTCGAGAACGCCACCGTGGGTGCCGGCCTGGTCAAGAAGGTCGACCTGTCCTGGGTCTGGGAGCCGGCCTGGGGGCCGGACAAGATCACCGACGAGGGCCGCGAGATGATGCGCGCAGTCGGTTTCACGGTCTGACCGTGCCGGCAGCCGCGTTCTGGCTCTGCCGGACCTGCGGTGTCGAACACGATGCGACGCCGCAGGTGTGCGCCATCTGCGCCGACGACCGGCAATGGGTTCCGGCGGACGGCCAGCACTGGGCCACCTTGGGCGACCTGGCCGCCGAGGGGATGCGGTCCTACGCCTTTGAGTTAGAACCCGGGCTGATCGGGATCGGTAGCAATCCGCCCCTGGGTATCGGTCAATTGGGCAAGCTGGTGTGCACACCCCGCGGCAATATGCTGTGGGATCCCTCGGGATTCATCGATGACGCCGGGGTCGCCGCGGCGCTGGAGCAGGGCCCGATGCTCGGTGTCGTCGCCAGCCACCCGCACATGTTCGGCGCCCAAGTGGAATGGGGCCGGCGACTCGGCGGGGTGCCGGTGTACGTCAATGCCGCTGACAAGCAGTGGGTGATGCGTCCGGATCCGGCGATCCGATATTGGTCCGGCCGCCTGGAGCTCGCTGATGGGCTGACCCTGATTCAGGTCGGCGGCCACTTTCCGGGCAGCTCCGTCGCGTGCTGGGACGCCGGTGCCGGCGGTCGCGGGGTGCTGCTGGTCGGCGACACCGTCTTCCCGAACCCCGATCGGCGCACCGTGGCATTCTTGCGCAGCTATCCCAACCGGATTCCACTGTCGGCTGCGGTCGCCCAGCGAATGGCCGCAACGATGGAACAGTTGCGCTTCGATCGCGTCTACGGGCTGCACACCAACACCATCGACACCGACGCGGTGGCCGCGGTCCGGTTCTCGGCGGACCGTCACGCCGCCTGGGCGCGCGGCGACCACGACGACCTCACCTAGCGCGGGACCGGTCAGCGTTGTCATGTGTCCCGGCCGGTGGCTCGGGGGATGGGCGCTGCCATACTCGTCGCGTGACTGTGACTGAAAACGAGCGGACACGGTGACGACAAGCAGGCGACGGTTTATGGCCGGGATGGCGGCCGCGGCAGCGGGCACAGCGGTCGGCGGGCTCGCGGCGTGCGAATCACGGGGGCCGGGGGCCGACACCATTTTCATCGGTGGTCCGGTGGTGACAGTGGCACCGGGCGCCCCGGAAGCCGAAGCACTCGCGGTCACCGGAGGACGGATCAGCCAGGTCGGCACTGCCGACGAGGTACTGCGACTGCGCGGGTCGGGCACCACCGTCATCGACTTGCGCGGCCGGGCGCTGCTGCCGGCGTTCGTGGAGCCGCATGGTCATCCGTTCGAGATGGGCTCCACGCTGGCCCCGCCGGCCATCGACGTGCGTCCCTTCACCGTCCCCACCGCCAACGGGGTGTTCGCCAAGCTGGCCGAGGCCGTGGCGGACACGCCGAAGGGCCAGCCGATTCTGCTCAACGGGGTGGATCCGCTGCTGCAGAGCGGGCTGCAGCCCTTCACCCGTACCGAACTGTCTCGGCTCGCCCCCAACAACCCCGTGGTGATCATCTCCAACAGCGGCCACGCCGCCTACGGCAACACTGCCGCGTTCACCGCTGCAGGTATCACCAAGACCACGCCCAACCCGGCCGGAGCGCAATACATTCACGGACCCGACGGGCAGCTGACCGGCGAGGTCCGCGAGGCGGCGGCGGTGATGGCGCTGGTCGCGCCGTTCTCCGGCGCCATCATGGCCAACGCCGGAGACAATCTGCGCTGGGCCTACTCCCAACTCGCGCGCGCGGGCATCGCCACAGCCACCGAGCATTCCTATGACGCGCGTGCGCAATCGGAGGTGTTCGGCAAGCTCGCCCAGCAGGCCGACTGCGCTGTGCGGGTGCGTGCCTATGAGATCGGCACCGCGGAACTGGCTGCCGATTCGAAGAACGTTCGCGGCAAGCGGGCCCGCGCCGACGTGCTGTTCGACAAGATCGGGATGAAGATCTGGGCGGACGGTTCGCCGTGGCAGGGCAACATCTTCACCACCTTCCCGTATCTGGCTAACGCCACTACCGCGAGCATGGGCCTGGGCCCCGACCACCGCGGCAGGATGAACTACCCGCCCGAGCAGATCCAGGACCTGACCAAGGCCTTCGTCGATCAGCATTGGCAGGTCTCCTGCCACGTCCACGGCGATGCCGCGATCGACGTGGTGCTGGACGCGTTCGAACAGGCGCGCACACCGCCGGCGCTGCGGCCCCGGATCGAACACGTCGGGGCCATGCGGCCCGATCAGTTCGCGCGGGCCGCACAGCTGGGAATCACCCCGAGCCTATTCATCGAACACATCTATTTCTGGGGAGATGTGTTGGTGGACAAGCTCTTCGGTCCCGATCACGGCTCGCACTGGATGTCGGCGCGTTCAGCCGTGGACGCCGGTCTGCGGCTGTCGTTCCACAATGACGGCACCGTCACCCCGCCCAACCCGATCGGCAACATCGCCACCGCGGTGAACCGGATCGCCAAGGGCAGCGGCCGGGTGCTGGCCCCCGAGCAGCGCATCGGCGTCGATGCGGCGATCAAGGCGCAGACCCTCAACGCCGCCTGGCAACTGCGGCTGGACACCGAGATCGGCAGCCTGGAACCCGGCAAGTACGCCGACCTGGTGGTGCTGTCGCACAACCCTCGCCGGGTTCCGCCGGAAGACCTGCGCGACGTGGCGGTGGAGGCCACCTATCTGATGGGTCGGCAGACCTACGGGAAGGTGCTGGGGTAGCGGCTCAGATGCCGCCGAGGCCCGCTTACGCGGGCGGTTCGGGGCAGTTGCCGTCGCCGGCCCACACGGTGACGCGCCGCGCCTGCAGCACGCCGTCGCCGTCGGTGGTCCCGCCGGCGGCGACACACTTGCCGGCACTGATCGACGGCGCGCTGACGGCGACCATGCGACGGAAGTGGGTGCTGTCGTTGAGCGTCACAGTGGTCGGCCCGGACGGGCCGCTGATCGTCAGGGTGTCACCGGAGACCGACTCGACCACACCGCGGACGCCACGGTGCGGCTTCGGGGGCGCGGGGGCGTCGGCCGCCGCGGCGGGCCGCTGCGGGCACTTGCCGTCGACCGTGGTGCTGATCGCCACGAACTTCGCGGTGATGGCGCCACTGTCGGCCGGAGCGCTGTCGGGAGCGGCGCCGGCCTTGATGCAGGTGCCGGCGGTGATCTCGCCGCGCTGCGCGGGAACCGACTCGAAAATCCGCGTTTCGTCGGTCAACGAAACGGTCGTGGTGCCGGATGAGCGGGCCACCTCGAAGGTGTTGCCGGACACCGAGGAGACCGAACCCATCACGTGGTCGCCCTGGGCGTGAGCCAATGCCGGGACGAACAATCCGGCCGCGAACAGCGCCGTCGCTCCGGTCAGAGCGCGGATCGTGTGGGTGGGTGTGCTCGGGCGGGGGGACATCGGCAGTCTCCGTTCGTTGATATCGGCGGCGGCGGGTGCCGCCGACCGGTGCTACCACCGTCAATGGTCGAGTTAGCGCGCAGCTAGCTTCCAGCTGTGAGCCCGCTGTGTAGACCACTCGGGCCCGGCGCGACGGGGTTCGGGAACACCGCGGCGTATCCGGGCGTTGGGCCAATCATGGCAACTCAAGACCTCACCGCAGCGAAATTCGAAGAAACCATCGCCGACAACGACATCGTGCTCGTCGATTTCTGGGCGTCCTGGTGCGGGCCGTGCCGGTCGTTCGCACCGACGTTCGCGTCCGTCTCCGAGAAGCACCCCGACGTGGTGTTCGCCAAGGTCGACACCGAAGCCGAGCAGCAGCTGGCCGCCGCCGCCCAGATCCGCTCCATTCCCACCCTGATGGCGTTCAAGAAGGGCACGCTGGTGTTCAACCAGGCCGGCGCACTGCCTGCGGCGGCGTTGGAGAACCTGGTCCAGCAGGTCAAGGATCTCGACGTCGAAGCCGCCCTGGCCGAGCAGGCCGCTGCGGGCAAGCCCGACCAGGTCTGAGGGCGCGCACGCGATAGCGTGCATCCGTGTCTTCCGAATCTGAGTTCGGCTCCGAGTTCGTCAAAGTCGAACGTCCCCGCCCACACGTCGCCCTGATCACGCTGAACCGCCCGGAGCGGATGAACTCCATGGCGTTCGACGTCATGGTTCCGCTGCGTGACGTGCTGGCGGAAGTCAGCTACGACAACTCGGTGCGGGTGGTGGTGCTGACCGGGGCGGGCCGTGGGTTCTCCTCGGGTGCCGACCACAAGTCCGCGGGTTCGGTGCCGCACGTGGCTGGACTGACCCGGCCCACGTTCGGGTTGCGGTCGATGGAACTGCTCGACGACATCATCCTGGGGCTGCGGCGCCTGCACCAGCCGGTGATCGCGGCCGTCAACGGGGCGGCCATCGGTGGCGGACTTTGCCTGGCGCTGGCGGCCGACATCCGGATCGCCGCGTCGGGTGCCTACTTCCGGGCCGCCGGCATCAACAACGGGCTGACCGCCAGTGAGCTGGGGCTGAGCTACCTGCTGCCCCGGGCGATCGGGGCGTCGCGGGCGTTCGAGATCATGCTCACCGGCCGCGACGTCGACGCCGCCGAGGCCGAACGAATAGGGCTGGTGTCGCGGGTGGTGGAGCAGCCGGACCTGCTGGACACCTGCTACGAGATGGCCGAGCGGATCGCGGGTTTCTCCCGGCCGGGGGCCGAATTGACCAAGCGGACGCTCTGGAGCGGACTCGACGCCGGTAGTCTGGAGGGGCACATGCAGGCCGAGGGGCTCGGACAGCTCTACGTGCGCCTGCTGACCAGCAACTTCGAGGAAGCCGTCGCTGCGCGCGCCGAGAAACGCCCACCGGCTTTCACTGACGATAAGTAGCACCACGACAGGAGTACGCGCGCGTGATTACCGCAACGGGCCTGGAGGTCCGCGCCGGAGCGCGCACCCTGCTCGACTCGGTCGACTCGGTACTGCGGGTGCAGCCCGGAGACCGGATCGGCCTGGTCGGCCGCAACGGCGCCGGCAAGACCACCACGCTGCGCATCCTGGCCGGTGAGGGCGAGCCCTACGCCGGAACCATCACCCGCACCGGCGAGGTCGGCTACCTGCCGCAGGACCCCCGGGAAGGCAACCTCGACGTCCTGGCGCGCGATCGCGTGCTGTCGGCGCGTGGCCTCGACACCATCCTGGCCGACCTGGAGAAGCAACAGGTGCTCATGGCCGAGGTGGTCGACGACACCGAGCGCGACCGCGCCATCCGCCGCTACGGCCAGCTCGAAGAGCGATTCGCCGCCCTGGGTGGCTACGCCGCCGAAAGCGAGGCGGGCAGGATCTGCACCAGCCTGGGCCTGCCCGACCGGGTGCTGACCCAGCCGCTGCGGACCCTGTCCGGTGGCCAGCGTCGTCGTGTGGAACTGGCCCGGATCCTGTTCGCGGCCGGTGAGGGTGGCGCCGGCGGCGCGGGCTCGGGCACCACCTTGCTGCTCGACGAACCGACCAACCACCTCGACGCGGATTCGATCGGCTGGCTGCGAGACTTCCTGAAGAACCACAGCGGGGGACTGGTACTGATCAGTCACGACGTGGAGCTGCTGGCCGACGTGGTCAACCGGGTGTGGTTCCTCGACGCGGTGCGCGGCGAGGCCGACGTGTACAACATGGGCTGGCAGAAGTACCTCGACGCCCGAGCGACCGATGAGCAGCGTCGCCGCCGGGAGCGAGCCAACGCTGAACGCAAGGTCGCCGCGCTGCGTAACCAGGCCGCCAAGCTGGGCGCCAAGGCCACCAAAGCCGTTGCCGCGCAGAACATGCTGCGTCGCGCCGACCGGATGCTGGCGGCGCTGGACGAGGAACGGGTCGCCGACAAGGTCGCGCGGATCAAGTTCCCGACCCCGTCGGCCTGCGGGAAAACCCCGCTGATGGCGTCCGGGCTGACCAAGGTGTACGGCTCGCTGGAGATCTTCACCGGTGTCGACCTGGCCATCGACCGGGGCTCGCGGGTGGTCGTGCTGGGCCTCAACGGCGCCGGTAAGACCACCCTGCTGCGCCTGCTCGCCGGCGTCGAAACCCCCGACGCCGGCCAGCTCGAGCCCGGCCACGGCTGCAAGATCGGCTACTTCGCCCAGGAACACGACACTATCGACAACGCGGCCAGCGTGTGGGAGAACATCCGGCACGCTGCCCCCGACACCTCCGAGCAGGATCTGCGGGGACTGCTGGGCGCGTTCATGTTCACCGGGCCGCAGCTGGAGCAACCGGCCGGGACCCTGTCCGGCGGTGAGAAGACCCGGCTGGCGCTGGCCGGACTGGTGGCCTCCACCGCGAACGTGCTGCTGCTCGACGAGCCGACCAACAACCTCGACCCGGCCTCACGTGAACAGGTACTCGACGCGCTGCGCAGCTATGCCGGTGCGGTGGTGCTGGTCACCCACGACCCGGGCGCGGCCGAGGCGCTCGACCCGCAGCGGGTGGTGTTGCTGCCCGACGGCACCGAGGATCATTGGTCGGCGGACTACCGCGACCTGATCGAGCTCGCCTGACCGGAATTTGAGTCAAAGTCGCCCGGTATCCCCGCCACCTTCCTACGCTGAACCCGTTGGGCCGGCGAGGGGATGGTGAGGGGACGTGGCAACGACGACGAAACCGAACAAGCAACGCGACCGTCAACTGGTCGAGTTGCGCAGCGCCTATGAGGGCGGGGCGAGCATTCGGACTTTGGCGGCGTCGACCGGGCGATCGTACGGCTCCGTGCACAGCATGCTGCGCGAGTCGGGTGCGGCGATGCGCAGCCGCGGCGGGCCCAACCACCGCACCCGATCGCGCTAACCAGCGCGAAATCAGCTCTGCCGCACCGAATCCTCGACCAGGTCGAGGACCGCTGACAGCCGCTGCGGATCTTCGCCCGACGCCAGTCGTGCGACCAGGCCGTCGAGCACCAGATCCAGATAGCAGTGCAACACGTCCCCGGGGACGTCGTCGCGCAGCCGACCGGCCTGCTTCTGGCGATGCAGTCGATCCGTTGTGGCAGCAGCCAATTCGGCCGACCGCTCCGCCCACCCCTGGCTGAACTCCGGGTCGTGGCGCAGTTTGCGGGCGATCTCCAGTCGAGTGGCCAGCCAGTCGAACTGTTCCGGCGCCGCCAGCATGTCCCGCATCACGCCGATCAGGCCCTCGCGCGAGGCGACATCAGCCATCCGCTGCGCGTCTTCACGCGCCAACTCGAAGAACAGGGTGTCCTTGTCGCGGAAGTGATGGAAGATCGCCCCGCGCGACAGCCCGATCATCTGCTCCAGTCGCCGCACCGTCGCCTGGTCATAGCCGTAGGCGGCAAAGCAGCGCCGCGCGCCATCGAGGATCTGGCGGCGCCGGGCCGCCAGGTGATCCTCGCTGACCCTGGGCATCAGGTGATCGCTGTCTACGCGGTCGCAGACGACTTCAGCATGTTGCGCAGCACGTACTGCAAGATGCCGCCGTTGCGGTAGTAGTCGGCCTCACCGGGGGTGTCGATGCGCACCACCGCGTCGAACTCGACCTTGTCACCATTCTCCTTGGTGGCGGTGACCTTGACCGTCTTCGGCGTCTTGCCGGTGTTGAGCTCTTCGATACCGACGATGTCGAAGGTCTCGGTGCCGTCCAGGCCCAGCGTCTTGGCGGTCTCACCGGCCGGGAACTGCAGCGGGATCACGCCCATGCCGATCAGGTTCGAGCGGTGGATGCGCTCGAAGGATTCGGTGATGACCGCCTTGACGCCCAGCAGCGTGGTGCCCTTGGCCGCCCAGTCACGCGAGCTGCCGGAGCCGTACTCCTTGCCGCCCAGCACCACCAGCGGGATGCCGGCCTTCTGGTAGTTCATGCAGGCGTTGTAGATGAACTCCTTCGGGCCACCGTCCTGGGTGAAGTCCCGGGTGTAGCCACCCTGGGTGCCCTCCAGGCCGATGGTGTCGAGCACCCGGTTCTGCAGGCGGATGTTGGCGAAGGTGCCGCGGACCATGACCTCGTGGTTGCCGCGGCGGCTGCCCAGCGAGTTGTAGTCCTTGCGCTCCACACCGTGGGCGTCCAGGTAGTCCGCCGCCGGGGTGCCGGGCTTGATCGGGCCGGCCGGGCTGATGTGGTCGGTGGTGACCGAGTCGCCCAGCAGCGCCATCACCCGAGCGCCCTTGATGTCGGAGACCGGCTCGGGCTCCATGCCCATGCCGTCGAAGTAGGGGGCCTTGCGCACGTAGGTCGACGCCTCGTCCCAAGCGAAGGTGTCACCGTCCGGGGTCGGCAGGTTACGCCAGTTCTCGTCGCCCTTGAACACGTCGGCGTAGGACTTGCGGAACATGTCCTGGTTGATCGCGGACTTGATGGTGTCGTCGATCTCCTGGGCCGACGGCCAGATGTCGCGCAGGAAGACGTCGTTACCTTGGGTGTCCTTGCCCAGCGAATCGGTCTCGAAGTCGAAGTCCATGGTGCCGGCCAGGGCGTAGGCGATGACCAGCGGCGGGGAGGCCAGGTAGTTCATCTTGACGTCGGGGGAGATACGGCCCTCGAAGTTACGGTTACCCGACAGCACCGCGGTGACGGTCAGGTCTTCCTCGTTGACCGCCTTGGAGATCTCCTCGGGCAGCGGGCCGGTGTTACCGATGCACGTGGTGCAGCCGTAACCGCCCAGGTAGAAGCCGAGCTTCTCCAGGTAGGGCCACAGGCCGGCCTTCTCGTAGTAGTCGGTGACGACCTGCGAG
Organism: Mycolicibacter virginiensis; assembly: GCF_022374935.2. Classification (NCBI taxonomy): domain Bacteria; kingdom Bacillati; phylum Actinomycetota; class Actinomycetes; order Mycobacteriales; family Mycobacteriaceae; genus Mycobacterium; species Mycobacterium virginiense. The sequence continues at coordinate 2,626,440 of NZ_CP092430.2, read as the reverse complement.
CCCGGGGCCATGTTGGTCTTGACCCACGGCTTGGAGGACAAGCCCTTCTCGACGGCGTTGCGGGCCAGCAGGGCCGCGCCGATCATCACCGACGGGTTGGAGGTGTTGGTGCACGAGGTGATACCCGCGACCGCGACGGCGCCATGATCGAGGATGAACTCGCCGCGCTCGCCCTTGACCCGGACCGGCTTGCTCGGCCGGCCGTCGGCGCCGTTGGCAGCCGACTGCACGTCCACCGCACCGTCGTCGGCGAAGGACAGCGAGACCGGGTCGGAGGCCGGGAAGGATTCCTCGATGGCTTCATCGAGCTTGGTCTCCGGCGTCGGGTGCTGCTCTTCGACGTAGTTGTGGATGTCCTTGCGGAAGGCGATCTTGCTCTCCGACAACAGGATCCGGTCCTGCGGACGCTTCGGTCCGGCGATCGAGGGGACCACGGTGGACAGGTCCAGCTCCAGGTACTCGGAGAAGGCCGGCTCGTGGTCCGGGTTGTGCCACATACCTTGAACCTTGGCGTAGGCCTCGACCAGCGCGAGCTGCTCGTCGGTGCGGCCGGTAAGGCGCAGGTAGTTGATGGTCTCTTCGTCGATCGGGAAGATCGCACAGGTCGAGCCGAACTCGGGGCTCATGTTGCCCAGCGTGGCGCGGTTGGCCAGCGGCACCTCGGCGACGCCCTTGCCGTAGAACTCGACGAACTTGCCGACCACGCCGTGCTTGCGCAGCATGTCGGTAACGGTGAGCACCACGTCGGTGGCGGTGACGCCCGGCTGGATCTCGCCGGTCAGCTTGAAGCCGACGACGCGGGGGATCAGCATCGACACCGGCTGGCCCAGCATGGCGGCCTCGGCCTCGATACCGCCGACGCCCCAGCCCAGCACGCCCAGGCCGTTCTGCATGGTGGTGTGGCTGTCGGTGCCGACGCAGGTGTCGGGGTAGGCCTTCCCGTCACGCACCATCACGGTGCGGGCTAGGTACTCGATGTTGACCTGGTGCACGATGCCGGTGCCCGGGGGGACGACCTTGAAGTCGTCGAAAGCGCCTTGGCCCCAACGCAGGAACTGGTAGCGCTCGGCATTGCGCTGGTACTCCAGCTCGACGTTGCGCTCGAAGGCGTCCGAGGTGCCGAAGACGTCGAGGATCACGGAGTGGTCGATGACCATCTCGGCGGGCGAGAGCGGGTTGACCTTGTTCGGGTCGCCGCCCAGGGCGGTGACGGCCTCACGCATGGTGGCCAGGTCCACGACACAGGGCACACCGGTGAAGTCCTGCATGATCACCCGAGCCGGGGTGAACTGGATCTCGATGCTCGGCTCGGCGTTCGGGTCCCAGTTGGCGATCGCGTTGATGTGATCTTTGGTGATGTTGGCGCCGTCCTCGGTGCGCAGCAGGTTCTCGGCCAGCACCTTGAGGCTGTAGGGGAGCTTCTCGGTGCCGGGGACGGCGTCGAGGCGGTAGATCTCATAGTCCTGATCACCCACGGTCAGGGTGGCGCGGGCTCCGAACGAATTCACCGAATCTTTGCTGGTCACTTCAACTCCCCGAGATCGAGTTCTCATCCATCGACGGGTCCGCGCCGACGGGCGACATAACCCTAACAGTACGATTGTCCTGTATAAAGTAAGGTTCACCTCACCTGGCCGGGGTTGATACCGTCATCAACCGTGACGATCCAGCACCCGCCGGCCTACATCCCCGGCGAGCTCTGCATCACTGTCGGCCTCGATCCGGCCACCCCGCCCGACGACTGCATGGCGTTGGTCAAGGTTGCTGTCGCCTCCGACGGGGTGAGCGCACCGGCGGCCGATGTGCCGGCGCTGCGCGAGGTGGTGGCGCAGGCGGGCCGCGACGGCATCGATCTGAAGATCGTCGAGGTCGCCCGAAACCCGGGAATGGACACCGCGCTGCGCGACGTCGCCACGGTGGTCGGCTACGACTATCCGGATTCGACCGTCCTAGTCGTCAGTACGAACTATGTCGGCAGCTACAGCGGCCAGTTTCACCGGTCGAAGCTGGAGGCAGCCGAGGATCACGCCAAAACCGGCGATCCGGTGACTTCGGCGCAGAATTTCCTGCACGAATTGACCACCCCCGATCTGCCCTGGACGGGTCTGACCGTGGTGCTGCTGGTGGGAGTGGCGGCGGCGGCCGTCGGCACCCGCTTTCTGCAGCGACGCAGCAAACGGGCCTTAGAAGGCACGGCGCGCGCCGACGTCGCGAACTAGCGGCCTCACCTCCGAAAACACGGAAACTGGGCGATTAATTGTCGCCCCGTTGTGGGCTGCTGCAAATAAATAGGTCACCGAATGGTCACAACCGGCTTAATTACACAAACGTAGTTTGTTACGAACGTTTCTCCAGTGACTGATGTGACGTATGGTCTCAAAAGGCGCAGCTGTTGCATCTGTTGTTTCTGTGCTTTTGCCACCGGCCGAAGCATGGCGCCGCCTGCTCAGAGTCCGAGGAGATCCAAGCCGAATGAGACGCATCCGCTGTGGCTCCGATGGCTCTGTTTTCCGCCAGGTGATCCGGGTCGCCCAACCCGCGACGGTGTCGGTTCTCAGCGCCGCGATGCTGCTGGGCACCCCGGGGCTGGCCGCAGCTCAACCCGGGCAGGACCCCGACGGTATCGCTGCGCTGATCGCCGACGTCGCCGACGCCAACCAGCAGCTGCAGAACCTGGGCGCGCAGATCGCCGAGGAGAAGGAAGGCGTCAACAAGGCTCTGGTGGACCTGCAGACCGCGCGCGACGATGCGGCCGCCGCCCAACAGGAGGTGGAGTCCGGCCGGCAGGCGATCGCTGACGCCGATGCCGCGATCGCCGCCGCGCAGCGACGGTTCAACACCTTCGCCGCGTCGACGTACGTCAACGGACCCTCCGACAGTTACCTGACCGCGGCCAACCCCTCGGAGATGATCGCCACGGCGGCGGCCGGCCAGACCCTGGCACTCTCCTCCCAGCAGGCGCTGGACCACCTCAAGCAGGCCCGCACCGAGCAGTTGAACAAGGAGTCGGCCGCCCGGCTGGCCAAGCAGAAGGCCGACCAGGCCGTCGCTGACGCGCAGTCCAGTCAGGACGCCGCGGTGGCCGCACTCACCGACACCCAGCGCAAGTTCGGCGAGCAGCAGGGTGAGATCGACCGGCTGGCAGCACGACGCAACGCAGCACAGGCCAAAATCGTGGCGGCCCGTGGCTACGAGCAGCCCCAGGCCGGGCCGGCGCCGGCCGGTGCTCCCGCCGGTGACCGGTGGGGAAATCCGGTGGCCGGCCCCACGGTGGGCAAGCCCGCGCAGTGGGACGGTCCGTGGGACCCGACCCTGCCGATGGTGCCCAGCGCCGACGTTCCCGGTGACCCGGTCGCGGTGATCAACCAGGTGCTGGGGATCTCGCAGACCTCGGCGCAGGTGACGGCCAACCTGGGCCAGAAGTTCCTGCAGTCGCTGGGGCTGGCCAAGCCCGACGACACCGGTATCAACAATGGCAAGATCCCGCGGGTCTACGGCCGGCAGGCCTCTGAATACGTGATTCGCCGGGGCCTTTCGCAGCGCGGCGTGCCCTACTCCTGGGGCGGGGGCACCGCTGCGGGACCGGGCCGTGGTATCGGCTCCGGTTCGGGCACAGTCGGTTTCGACTGTTCCGGGCTGATCCTCTACGCCTTCGCCGGGGTGGGCATCAAGCTGCCGCACTACTCGGGTTCGCAGTACAAGATGGGCCGCCAGATCCCCTCGGCGCTGGCGCGTCGTGGCGACGTCATCTTCTACGGACCCGGTGGCAGTCAGCACGTAACGCTGTACCTCGGCAACGGCCTGATGCTGGAGGCCCCCGACGTGGGGCAGACGGTGAAGGTGTCGCCGGTCCGCAAGAGCGGCATGACGCCCTACGTAGTCCGATACATCGAGTACTGACGGCGGTGCAATGCAACTGAGTTCCTTACGACTTTTCCGCCTCCTCGGGTCGCTGCTGGTGGCGATCCCGGTGATGGTGGGCCTGGCTGGACCGGCCGAGGCGGACCCGGGGTGGGACCCCACCCTGCCGGCGACGATCAGCGCCGGGGCGCCCGGTGACCCGTTGGCCATCGCCAACGCCTCGCTGCAGGCCACCGCCAATGCCACCCAGACCACGATGGACCTGGGCCGCAAGTTCCTGTCCGGCCTCGGGTTCAACGTGGGCGACGAAGCCGCCGGCAACGTCTCGCCCGGCCAGCGGGTGCACGGTAAGCAGGCCATCGAGTACGTGATTCGGCGCGGTGGCTCGCAGATGGGCGTGCCCTATTCCTGGGGCGGCGGATCGCTGACCGGTCCCAGCAAGGGGATCGACTCCGGGGCGGGCACGGTCGGTTTCGACTGCTCGGGCCTGATGCGGTACGCGTTCGCCGGGGTCGGCGTGCTGATCCCGCGGTTCTCCGGCGACCAGTACAACGCCGGCCGGCACATCCCGCCCAATCAGGCCCGTCGCGGCGACCTGATGTTCTACGGCCCCGGCGGCGGCCAGCACGTCACCATGTACCTCGGCGGCGGGAAGATGCTGGAGGCCTCCGGCAGCGCCGGCAAGGTGGTCGTCAGCCCGGTACGGACGTCGGGGATGACGCCGTATCTGACCCGGATCATCGAGTACTGACAGCAGCCGTCGCGTAACAGCGGGGCCATACGTCGACGGATGCTGCGAACCCTGGAATAGTGAAACGAGGGCACAACGCTGCCCCTCGGCCGCGTGCCGTGCAAGCAGTTGTGTCTGACCGACCTTTGTGGAGGATTTGTCGATGACGTCATCGGATGGGACGCCCGCGGGCGCCAGCGGTTTCCCCGGCTCGGCCGGTGCCGAGGCAGGCACAGTCGGCGGTAGCGGGCTCGCCGCCGACGTACACGTGCTGGAGCGGGCCATCTTCGAGGTCAAGCGCGTCATCGTCGGTCAGGACCAGCTCGTCGAGCGCATCCTGGTCGGCCTGCTCGCCAAGGGCCACGTGCTGCTGGAAGGCGTACCGGGTGTCGCCAAGACCCTGGCGGTGGAGACCTTCGCCAAGGTGGTCGGCGGGACCTTTGCGCGCATCCAGTTCACCCCGGACCTGGTGCCCACCGACATCATCGGTACCCGCATCTACCGGCAGGGCCGCGAGGAGTTCGACACCGAACTCGGCCCGGTGATGGCCAACTTCTTGCTGGCCGACGAGATCAACCGTGCGCCGGCCAAGGTGCAGTCGGCGCTGCTGGAGGTCATGCAGGAGCGCAAGGTCTCCATCGGCGGCAAGAGCTTCGCGCTGCCCAACCCGTTCCTGGTGATGGCCACCCAGAACCCGATCGAGCACGAGGGCGTCTACCCGCTGCCCGAAGCGCAGCGCGACCGCTTCCTGTTCAAGATCAACGTCAGCTACCCCTCGCCGGAAGAAGAGCGCGAGATCATCTACCGGATGGGTGTCACGCCGCCGGAGCCCAAGCAGATCCTCGGCACCGGCGACCTGGTGCGGCTGCAGACGCTGGCGGCCAACAACTTCGTGCACCACGCCCTAGTGGACTACGTCGTCCGGGTGATCACCGCAACGCGCCAACCCGAGCAGTTCGGCATGCCCGACGTGAAGAACTGGCTGTCGTTCGGCGCGTCGCCGCGTGCCTCGCTGGGCATCATCTCCGCGTCGCGCGCGCTGGCCCTGGTCCGTGGCCGCGACTACGTGATTCCGCAGGACGTCATCGAGGTCATTCCGGACGTGCTGCGGCACCGCCTGGTGCTGTCCTACGACGCACTCGCCGATGAGATCACCTCGGAGATCGTGATCAACCGGGTGCTGCAGACGGTGCCGCTGCCCCAGGTGAACGCGGTTCCGCAGCAACAGCACTCGCCGGCACCGGGTGCCCCGACCGCAGCGGCAGTGGCCGGCGGTCGGTGAGCGACCCCGACACCGGGGCTGGATCGTTGCAGCCATCCGGAACCAGCACTGCACCGCCGTCGATGCTGCGCGGCGGGATCCGCGACCCGAAGCTGGCGGCGGCGCTGCGCACGCTGGAGCTCACGGTCAAGCGCAAGCTCGACGGGGTGCTGCACGGGGATCACCTCGGTTTGATCCCAGGCCCCGGCTCCGAACCAGGCGAGTCGCGGCTGTACCAGCCCGGCGATGACGTGCGCCGGATGGACTGGTCGGTCACGGCACGCACCACCCATCCGCACGTGCGGCAGATGATCGCCGACCGCGAGCTGGAGACGTGGCTGGTGGTCGACATGTCGGCCAGCATGGACTTCGGCACCGCCACCTGTGAGAAGCGCGACCTGGCGGTGGCGGCGGCCGCGGCCATCGTCTACCTCAACAGCGGCGGCGGTAACCGGCTGGGCGCACTGGTGGCCAACGGTGAGCGGGTCGTTCGGGTACCGGCCCGCTCCGGACGCAACCACGAGCAGACCCTGCTGCGCACCATCGCCACCATTCCGCGGGCCCCGGCCGGCGTGCGCGGTGACCTGGCGGCGGCCATCGACGCACTGCGTCGGCCCGAACGCCGGCGCGGGATGGCGGTCATCATCAGCGACTTCCTCGGCCCGATCAACTGGATGCGCCCCCTGCGGGCGATCGCTGCCCGCCACGAGGTCTTGGGCATCGAGGTGCTCGACCCGCGCGATGTCGAGCTGCCTGACGTCGGCGACGTGGTGCTGCAGGACACCGAATCCGGGGTCACCCGCGAGTTCACCATCGACGCCAAGCTGCGTGACGACTTCGCCCGGGCCGCGGTGGCCCACCGCGCCGACGTCGCGCACGCGCTGCGCAGCTGCGGCGCACCGTTGCTGGGGCTGCGGACCGACCGGGACTGGATTGCCGACATCGTCCGTTTCGTCGAGTCACGCCGGCGCGGGGCGCTGGCGGGAACGCCGTGACCTCGACCCGTACACAGACAGGTCTGTTATGACATTGCCGCTACTCGGGCCGATGACGCTTACGGGCTTCGCCCACCCGTGGTTCTTCCTGTTCCTGTTGGTGATCCTCGGTCTGATCGCGCTGTACATCCTCATGCAGGTGGCGCGGCACCGGCGGATCCTGCGGTTCGCCAACATGGAGCTGCTGGAGAGCGTGGCGCCAAAATCGCCGACCCGCTGGCGGCACCTGTCGGCGATCCTGCTGATCAGCTCGTTGCTGCTGTTCACCGTGGCCATGGCCGGCCCCACCCACGATGTCCGGATCCCGCGCAACCGCGCGGTGGTGATGCTGGTGATCGACGTATCCCAGTCCATGCGGGCCACCGACGTCGCACCCAGCCGGCTGGCAGCCGCCCAAGAGGCCGGCAAGCAGTTCGCCGACGAACTGACCGCGGGCATCAACCTGGGCCTGATCGCCTACGCCGGCACCGCGACGGTGTTGACCTCGCCGACTACCAACCGCGACGCCACCAAGGCCGCGATCGACAAGTTGCAACTGGCCGACCGCACCGCCACCGGTGAGGGCATCTTCACCGCGTTGCAGGCGATCGCCACGGTGGGCGCGGTCATCGGTGGCGGTGACACCCCACCGCCGGCCCGCATTGTGCTGCTCTCCGACGGTAAGGAGACGGTGCCGTCGAACCCCGACAATCCCAAGGGGGCGTTCACCGCGGCGCGCACCGCCAAGGACCAGGGCGTGCCGGTGTCGACGATCTCGTTCGGCACGGCCTACGGCTACGTCGAGATCAACGAGCAGCGTCAACCGGTGCCCGTCGACGACGATTCGCTGAAGAAGATCGCCGACCTCTCCGGCGGCAGCGCCTACACCGCCTCCAGCCTGCAGCAGCTCAAAGAGGTGTACGCGACCCTGCAGGACCAGATCGGTTTCGAGACCATCCGCGGTGACGCCAGCACCGGCTGGCTGCGGCTGGGCTCGTTCATCTTGGCGTTGGCCGGGCTGGCGGCCCTGCTGCTCAACCGGCGCCTGCCCGCTTAGTTGCCGCGCGGGTCGCCGTTTGGGTTGACTCTGCGGCTACCACGCAAAAGTGCGAGTGGGCTGTTTGGTGAGCGCAGAGTCGACCAGGGGCACTGATAGGTTATGCCGGTGACAGACAGCGAAGCCCCCGCAGGAAAGCCCGCATTTGTATCCCGTTCGGTCCTCGTCACCGGTGGAAACCGGGGCATCGGACTGGCGATCGCGCAGCGGCTGGCCGCCGACGGCCACAAGGTGGCGGTGACGCACCGCGGCTCCGGCGCACCCGAGGGACTGTTCGGGGTGGTCTGCGATGTCACCGACAACGACGCCGTCGACCGCGCCTTCAAAGAGGTCGAGGAGCACCAGGGTCCCGTCGAGGTGCTGGTGGCCAACGCCGGCATCTCCAAAGACGCGTTCCTGATGCGGATGACCGAGGAGCGCTTCGAAGAGGTCATCAACGCCAACCTCACCGGAGCTTTCCGGGTCACGCAGCGGGCCTCGCGCAGCATGCAGCGCAAGCGCTTTGGCCGGATCATCTACATCGGATCGGTCTCCGGCATGTGGGGGATCGGCAACCAGGCAAACTATGCGGCGGCCAAGGCGGGGCTGATCGGCATGGCCCGCTCGATCTCCCGCGAGCTGTCCAAGGCGGGCGTCACCGCCAACGTCGTCGCGCCCGGCTACATCGACACCGAGATGACCCGCGCCCTCGACGAGCGGATCCAAGAAGGCGCGCTGGACTTCATCCCGGCCAAGCGGGTGGGCACCGCCGAGGAGGTCGCCGGCGCGGTCAGCTTCCTGGCATCTGAAGACGCCAGCTACATCGCCGGCGCGGTCATCCCCGTCGACGGCGGCATGGGCATGGGCCACTAGCGACTATTTCAGCTCAAGATAGGGGACTTTTCATGGCAGGCATTCTCGAAGGCAAGCGGATCCTGGTCACGGGGATCATCACCGACTCCTCGATCGCGTTCCATATCGCCAAGGTGGCGCAGGAAGCCGGCGCGCAGCTGGTGTGTACCGGCTTCGACCGGCTGCGGCTGATCCAGCGCATCATCGACCGGCTGCCGGAGCCGGCGCCGCTGCTCGAGCTCGACGTGCAGAACGAGGAGCACCTGGGCTCGTTGGCTGAGCGCGTCACCGAGGTGATCGGCGAGGGCAACAAACTCGACGGGGTGGTGCACTCCATCGGCTTCATGCCGCAGACCGGCATGGGCATCAACCCGTTCTTCGACGCCCCCTACGAGGACGTCGCCAAGGGCATCCACATCTCGGCCTACTCCTATGCCTCGCTGGCTAAAGCGGTTCTGCCGATCATGAACCCCGGCGGCGGCATCGTCGGCATGGACTTCGACCCGACCCGGGCAATGCCGGCCTACAACTGGATGACGGTGGCCAAGAGTGCCCTGGAGTCGGTGAACCGGTTCGTGGCGCGCGAGGCCGGCAAGGTCGGAGTGCGATCGAATCTGGTTGCGGCCGGGCCGATCCGGACGCTGGCGATGAGCGCCATCGTGGGCGGTGCCCTCGGTGAAGGCGCCGGCGAGCAGATCCGGCTGCTGGAAGAGGGCTGGGACCAGCGGGCCCCGATCGGCTGGGACATGAAGGACCCGACGCCGGTGGCCAAGACCGTCTGCGCGCTGCTGTCCGACTGGCTGCCGTCCACCACCGGAACGGTCGTCTACGCCGACGGCGGCGCGCACACCCAGTTGCTGTAGATAGGACGGCGATGGATGTAGGCGCCGTCTTACTCCTCTCCTTCGGCGGTCCTGAAGGCCCGGAGCAGGTTCGGCCGTTCCTGGAGAACGTCACCCGTGGACGTGGCGTGCCCCCGGCCCGGCTCGACGCGGTCGCCGAGCACTACCTGCACTTCGGTGGCGTGTCGCCGATCAATGGGATCAACCGTGCGCTGGCCGATGCAATGCGTGCCGAAATGCCCGGGCTGCCGGTGTATTTCGGCAACCGCAACTGGGACCCCTACGTCGAGGACGTCGTCGCCCAGATGGCGGCCGACGGCGTGCGACGTGCCGCGGTGTTCCCGACCTCGGCGTGGGGCGGATATTCGGGATGCGACCAGTACGCCGAGGACATTGCCCGGGCGCGAGCGGCGGTAGGGGAGCAGGCACCGGAACTGGTGAAACTGCGCCAGTACTTCGACCATCCGTTGTTTGTGGCGATGTTCGCCGAGGCTATTGGCGCCGCCGCCGACACCCTGCCGGCCGGCCTGCGCGATTCGGCCCGGCTGGTGTTCACCGCGCACTCCATCCCGGTGGCCGCCGACGCACGCTACGGCCCCCAGCTCTACAGCCGCCAGGTCGCCCACGCGACGAGTCTGGTCGCGGCCGCCGCGGGCTACACCGACTACGACCAGGTGTGGCAGTCGCGCTCGGGGCCGCCACAGGTGCCCTGGCTGGATCCCGACGTCGAAGCGCACCTGGCGACCCTGGCTGAGGCCGGCGCACGCGCGGTGATCGTGTGCCCGATCGGCTTTCTCAGCGACAACATCGAGGTGGTCTGGGATCTCGACAACGAAGTCCGCTCCGCGGCGCAGGACGCCGGAATCGCCTACGCGCGGGCGACCACGCCGAACGCCGATCGACGGCTGGCCCGGCTGGCTCGGGGCCTGGTCGAGGAGCTGCGCGACGGCGCCGCACCCGAACGCATCGCCGGTCCGGCCGGTCTGGGCTGCGGGTTCGGGGTCGACGGGGCGCCGTGCGGGTCATCACACTGCATCGCGGCGGTGGCGCCGACATCCTCGAAGCCCAGCTAGGCCGCCTAGGTCGGCGTGTCCGGATTCCGTCATGGTCTCGGTGCTGTGGGCGGGTTTGATGGCGCCGGAATAGAGCGATAGGAGAGTTGCCCGCCTTCGAGCGACAACGACGAGGTATGGGGCGTGCGGCTGCCAGGTGTCGCTCAGAGGCGGGCAACGATCTCCATGGTTCGGCCAGGGCGCGGCGCACCCCAATTCGGTTCCGTCTTCACCGACGGTGCACTACGCCCGCCAGGCCGAATGCAGAATCTCGGTCACCGCGGCGCTGCGTGCCGAGCGCACCACGCTCGTCAGCGGCGCAACCGTATCCACGGCGCGCTGCACCGCCGCTGATGTCTGAGCGCTGGCGGTAAGCAGATCGGCGCTGACGGTGATGATGGCCTCGACGTGGGCGGCGCTCTGCAGTACGCGTACCGCACGGTTCGGTGCGTGGTCCGGAATCCGGTGCAAGAGCGCGGCTTCCATCATCTGCTCCACCCGCAGCCGCGGATCCTCCACGCCGTAGTCGGCCCACCGCGAACCGGTGGAGCCCAATGCTTCGGCGGCCGTTCGCACCGCCGACCGCAACGTGTATTCGGCGTCACCGAGATCGTGCTGTTCACTCGGCGGCATGCTGGTGAGCGGGAACACGGTCCAGCACAGCTCGGCGGCGTAACCATCCTCGGTGTCTTCTGAGTAGGCCGGAACCAGTCCGATCGGCGGTGAGGAATCCGATGAGCCGATCAGAACGGCCTCGCCGGCGAGGATCGCTTCCTGGGAAAAGGTCGTCGCGGCCGGCAGGCCGCGGACATCGCCGGGAACCGGAAACACCGGTCGGATGCCGTAGCCGGCGGCGGACGGCCCCGCGCCGCGCACCAATTTGAGCAGGGCGGCCGCGCCGCCGTCGCACGCATCCGGCCATGACAGGCCGATGCTGCTCGCGACGACCGCATCGTGGGCGGCCACCGATTGCGCTGGCGCCCAGGCCGATAATGCGTCCAACACATCATCGGGTGCGGCCCGGCCGGCAAGCCAGGCGTTGGCCCACACCGACAGGGAAGTACTCGGGCACCACATGATGCAAGGCAGTGTAGTTGCCCGCGGCGTCGCTGCCGGAGCGCACAGGTTCAAGCGGTTCTCGGGCTATCCTGACCGCATGCCGACTGCCCTGATCTGGTTGGTCTTCGCACTCGGGCTCGCCGGAGCCGAGGCCCTCACGGGTGACATGTTCCTGCTCATGCTGTCCGGTGGTGCGCTGTCGGCGGCGGCAGCCAGCGCCCTGACCGACTGGCCGCTGTGGACCGACGGGGCGGTGTTCCTGGTGGTTTCGGTGCTGCTGCTGGTCTTGGTGCGCCCCGCGCTGCGTCGCCGGCTGTGGGCGGGAACGGGCGGCGAAACGGGGGTGCTGGCGCTGCAGGGCAAGACCGCCCTGGTGCTCGACCGCGTCGAACAGCACGGCGGCCGGGTGAAGCTCGACGGCGAGGTGTGGACCGCCCGCGCGCTCACCGACGGCGACGTCTTCGAACCCGGTGAGCAGGTCACCGTGATGCACATCGACGGCGCTACCGCCGTGGTCGGCAAGATCCTGTAAGGAAAGGAATCGTCATGGAAGGCGTCACAACCGGGCTGTTGCTGCTGGCCGTGTTGGTGGTGTTCGCGGTGATCGTGGTCGCCAAGTCGGTCGCGCTGATCCCGCAGGCCGAGGCGGCGGTGATCGAGCGACTCGGCCGCTACAGCCGCACCGTCAGTGGTCAGCTGACCCTGCTTGTCCCGTTCATCGACCGGGTGCGGGCCCGCATCGACCTGCGTGAACGGGTGGTCTCGTTCCCGCCTCAGCCGGTGATCACCGAGGACAACCTGACGCTCAACATCGACACCGTCGTCTACTTCCAGGTGACCAACCCCAAGGCCGCGGTGTATGAGATCAGCAACTACATCGTCGGGGTGGAACAGCTGACCACCACCACGCTGCGCAATGTCGTCGGCGGGATGACGCTGGAGCAGACGTTGACCTCCCGCGAGGTGATCAACAGCCAGCTGCGCGGCGTGCTCGACGAGGCGACCGGGCGCTGGGGCCTGCGGGTGGCCCGGGTGGAGCTGCGCAGCATCGACCCGCCGCCGTCGATCCAGGCGTCGATGGAGAAGCAGATGAAGGCGGACCGCGAGAAGCGGGCCATGATCTTGACTGCCGAGGGCCAGCGCGAGGCCGCGATCAAGCAGGCCGAGGGCCAGAAGCAGTCCGAGATCCTGACCGCCGAGGGTGCCAAGCAGGCGGCGATCCTGGCCGCCGAGGCCGACCGGCAGTCGCGGATGTTGCGGGCCCAAGGTGAACGCGCCGCCGCCTACCTGCAGGCCCAGGGCCAGGCCAAAGCGATCGAGAAGACCTTCGCCGCGATCAAGGCCGGCCGACCCACCCCTGAGCTGCTGGCCTACCAGTATCTGCAGGTGCTGCCGGAGATGGCGCGGGGCGAGGCCAACAAGGTGTGGGTGGTGCCCAGTGATTTCGGCTCCGCCCTGCAGGGCTTCACCAAGCTGCTCGGCGCGCCCGGCGAAGACGGAGTTTTCCGCTACCAGCCGTCGCCGGACGACGAGCCGCGGCACCGGTCCGAGGACGACAGCGACGAAGTCGCCGACTGGTTCACCACCCAGACCGATCCGGCGATCGCCCAGGCGGTTGCCAAGGCGGAGGCCGACGCGCGCAAGCCGGTCGAGGGCGTGTTGCCGGCGCAGCTCGATCCCGGTCTGGCGTGAGCGCGCTGACGGCACGGCCGACCTACGCGGCGCTGGCCGCATTCCTGGCCGGAGACGCCGTGGCGTCGGCGATCCCGGTGCCCTATGTCGCCAAGAACATGGATGCCATGGGGATACCCGAGGAGGTCCGCTGGGCGGTCCCGGTGGCCAAAGCCGCCACCGCGTTAGGGCTGGCATCGGTGTTCCGCTTCCCGGCCGTCGCCCGGCTCACCACCGGGTTGTTGACGTTGTATTTCGCCGGGGCGCTGGGCATCCACCTGCGCGTGCGCAACCGGATCGCCAACATCGTGCCCGCTGTGCTGCTGCTGATGGTGTTCGCCGCGATGACGGCGCAGGGCCCGCACACCGCCGGGGGCGGGGTACGGGCCCTGGAGCCGTAGCGTCGGGGAGTTAGCCCCTGCGGGAGGAGGCGGCGGTGTGCTCGTCGAGGGTGGTCGCCTTGTAGGCGTAGGCGGCCACGACCGCGCCGAGCAGCTGGGCGATCAGGTAGACCCAGAGGAACTTCCACGCGAAGATCCCCGACAGCATCAGGCCGAAGGTGATGGCCGGGTTGAACGCGCCGCCCGAGATCGCACCGACCGCCACCACACCGACGGTCACCACGAATCCGATCGCCAGACCGTAGAAGCTGTTGCCGGCACTGTCTTTGCTGGTTGCGGTGTGCAAAACCACGTAACACAACGCGAATGTGAATACTAATTCGGCCAAGAATGCGGGCCACACGGTGCCGGCCAGATCAAGTGTCCCAGTGGCGTACTTGTCATGCCACAACCCGAAACCCACACCGAACGCGGCGAGTGCGCCGACCAACTGCGCAACGATGTAGGGCCCCAAGTCACCCAATGGCAGTGCTCCGCGCAAATACGCGGCCACGGAGACGGCCGGGTTCAGGTGGCCGCCCGAGATGTGCCCACTGGCATAGACCATCACCATCAGCACCGAGCCGATGCCCAGCGCGGTGGCGGCGACGCACTCGGTGCCGGACAAGACGATGCCGAGCACAGCGAACATGAAAACGAACGTGCCGATCATTTCGGTCAAATATTTGCGCACCGAGGCGTTCCGATCAGCCATTGATCCGGTCCCTTCACTCCGTCGAGCACTTGTCCAATTTGTGCTGTGCCAGCACATGGCACTAAAGAAGACTGTAACGGCGCAGCGTCTTGCGCCCGCTATTCGCACGCCGTTTTTCACCGAATTGTTGCTGGATTAATGAGGGCTTCGTGTTGTTTGCCGAAGCGCTATCGGTCCAGGCGCAATTCGACCAGCGGCAGTGCCGTATTGGGCGGGGTTACCGCTTCGCCCAGTGTCTTCTCGAGTACCGCGCTGAACTTCTCCCACGCCCGGGGGTGGCGCTCGATGTAGTGGCCCAGCACCCGGTCGGCTTCGGCCTGCTCGAGTACTCGGGCGGTGGCCGGTATCGCGACGCTGCTCCCGGCGTAGACCCGCACCCGGGGGTTAGCGCGGACGTTGCGAAACCATTGAGCGCGCTCGCCGAAGCCCGATGCCACCACATAGCTGTGGCCGACGGTGTGGTCGATGACTTCCAGGACGACACGGCGGCGGGCGCCCGTCCTGCGCCCGATGTGCTCGAGCATCAACAGACGCTGGCCGAGGAGGCCGCCGAGTCGTGCGCGGTACAGCCAGATCGGGGCGCGCATCAGCCGTCGTGAACTCAACAGTCGGCTGACCGTGTCGGCCAAGGACGGCATCTTCAGCACGCTACCCGCGGATTCGCCGGCGTGACGGATTCTGCGTTGGGCGTACGAACAAGGCCAACAACGTCTTGCCGACAGACACCGCGGCCGACGGGTTGTCCACCAGAACCGTGACCTGGTCGCCGAACCGGCGGCGAAGTTCGCGTTGCAGTCGGTCATACAGCGTCGATTCCGAGGCGGGGCAGCCGTGGCAGGCGCCGGACATCCGCACCCGCACCCGGTCGCCGGTCACCTCGACCAGCTCGATCGCGCCGCCGTGGGATGCGGCGATATCGCCGATCGGCCCCTCCAGCAGTTCCCGGGCTGCCCGCGTCAGGTCGCCGCTGCGCTCGGCGGGCGCGACCCGCCAGTCGGCCGGTGCGCGCAGCGCTTCGTCGAGTGCGACGCGGATCTCCTCGCCGCGGGCACGCCAATTCTGTCGGCGGCTGAGCGTGATCGTGATCTCCGATCCGGCCACCGTCAGCTCATCGATGACGCCGCCGTCGCGCAGCTCACCCAGCCGGCCGGGAGCCTGCTGGACCCGCCCGGCAGCGGGCAGACGGTCGTGGTCGATCACCCACCGCACCCGTTGCGGGTCAGCGGTGGCCACCGCATGCATGGGGATCATGCGCCCAGGCCCACTGCGATCGACCGGGCGGCGAACGCCATCACCCAGGCCAAGACGAACATGTAGCCGAACGCGAAAGCAGGCCACCGCCAGGAATTGGTCTCTCGACGCATGACCGCGACGGTGGACATGCACTGCAGCGCGAACATGAAATACACCATCAGCGCGATGACCGTCGGTGCGCTGAACACTCGCCGGCCGTTGTCGTCGGACATCGACAGCAGCGCCTGGTGGGGGTCGGTGGGGTTGGTCGCCGCCGACACCTGGCCGAGCGTGGATACGAACACTTCCCGGGCCGACAATGACCCGACCAGCGCAATGTTGGTGCGCCAGTCGAAGCCCAGGGGCGCGAAAACCGGCTCGATCGCCCTGCCGATGCCCGCGGCGTAGCTGTGGTCCAGGACGTAGGCGGTGGCGTCGGGTGGCGGCAGTGCTGCCGTCTCGGCGCTGCGAGTGGGCAGATTCATCAACACCCACAGCACCAGTGAGGTGGCCAGGATGACGGTCCCGGCCTTACGCAAGAAGATCTTCGCCGCGTTCCACATCGCGATGAGAACCGCAGTGGGCGAGGGGAAGCGATACGGCGGCAGTTCCATGGTGAACGGCAGCAGGTCGCTGCGCAGAATCGTCGACTTGAACACCGCTGCGGCCAGCAGAGCCGAGGTGCCACCACCCAGATACAGCAGGAACATGGTGACGCCCTGCGCGCTGAAGCCCCACCAACGCGTCTGCGGTGCGACCAGGAGCCCGACCAGCAGGGTATAGACCGGCAGCCGCGCGGAGCACGTCATCAAGGGCGCACTGATGATGGTGGCGATCCGATCACGCGATGACGGCAGTGTGCGCGTTGCCATGATCCCGGGGACTGCGCAGGCGAACGAGGACAGCATCGCCACGAACGCGCGACCTTCCAGTCCGGTTCTGGCCATGACGCGATCCATCAGGAATGCGGCACGTGACATGTAACCGACGTTCTCCAGCAGTGCAATCAGCAAGAACAGCAACACAATCTGCGGAAGGAACTGCAACACGGTGCCGACACCGCCGATCACTCCGTCGCCGATCAGACCGCCAATCACCGTGCCGCCGAGGTGGCCATCGACCTGCGATCCCAGCCAGTCGAGCCCGGCGGCGATCCGGTCCTGCAGTGGGGCGGCGACGGTGAAGATGATCTGGAAGAACGCGAACATGACCGCGAAGAAGATCACGAGGCCCCACAGCGGGTGCAGTACCAAGCCGTCGATCCGGGCGGTCCGCTGATCTCGGTGCGGGGCAACGTAGTTCGCGGCGCAAAGCACCGAGGTGCCCCAGGCGTCGAGTGCCTCGGCCTCCGACGGCGGCAGTACCGCAGGCCCTGACCAGGTGTCGCGGGACCCCAACAGGGCGCGCAGGCCCTCGATGCCGGCGCCCCGGTTGGCGATGACGGCGACGACCGGTACGCCGATCGCGGCCGTCAGAGCTTCCACGTCGACTCCACCTCGACGCGAACGCAACTCGTCGGTCATGGTGAGCACCAACAGGGTGGGGAGATCCAGGCGCAATACCTGGCCCACCAAGGTGATCGAGCGGCGCAGCGTGGTGGCGTCGGCGACCAACACGATCGCGTCGGGCCGGCCGATCCCGTCGATTCCGCCGGCCAGCACGTCGGCAACAACCTGTTCGTCCGGGCTGATCGGGTCCAGGCTGTAGGTGCCGGGCAGGTCTTCGATCGCCACCTCGACACCGCCGACGGTCACCATCCCGACGCTGCGCCCCACCGTGACGCCCGGATAGTTGCCGGTCTTGGCGCGCAGCCCGGTCAGGTGATTGAACAGGCTGGTCTTGCCGGCGTTCGGGCTTCCGACCAGCGCGATCCGCTGTGCCGGCGTCACCCTGATGGCAGTGGCACTGCCCTCGTGACAGTTGGTCATCGCTGACCACCCCCGACGCCGTCGATCTCGATCAGGCGGGCTTCCCGACGCCGCAGACACAGTTCGGTGTCTTGCACGCGGTAGATGGTGGGATCGCCCAGCGGGGCCCGACGGACCACGTCAACGCGGGCGGCCGGGCGGAAACCGAGCTGCCGCAGTCGATTTGCCACCGCCGGCGGGGCATGCGATGCGGCACCGGTGATGGTGGCCTGCTGGCCCGGCGCCAAGTCGGCGAGCACGGTCGCCGATTCGGTTCCCTGCGACGATCGCGGCCGCCACCTGCGCATCAGAAGCCCCAACGTTAGATCAGCTTACTGCCTGAAAGGTACGCCTGATTCGCCGATCACGTCTGCGTCCGAGCCGCCGTGATCAGCCGATGGTCACCGATTCGGCCGGATCCAGTTCGCGGGTTTCCGGGCCGGCCTCGGGCCGGTGTGCGCGGTGCGAGCGCACCTCGTAGACCAGCAGTGCCACCCCGACCGCGGCAGTGCACGCCGAAACCGCGAACAGCAGCGGGCTCACCTCACCGGTCAGGGCGTCGCCGAGCACCACCACGGCGGCCGTGCCCGGTAGCAGACCGATCAGGGTGGCCACCGTGTACGGGACTAGTCGCACCGCCGAGGCGCCGGCGGCGTAGTTGATCACCGAGAACGGGATCGCCGGAATCAACCGCAGCGACACCACGGCGGGCCAACCGCGCTGACGAAGGCGGGCGTCGAGTGAGTCGAGCCGCGGATGACGTACTACCCGGCTCAACTGCCAACCGAATACCCGCATCAAAATCAGCACCCCCACGGCGCTCAACGCGCTGGCCACAACCGCCAGCAGAACGCCCAGCCACGGACCGAACAGCAGGCCGGCGGCCAGCGTGAACGCGGTCCGTGGAAAGGGGAATACCGTGACGACGGTGTGCGCCACCAGAAACGCCACCGGAAACCACGGCCCCAACGTCTGCGCCCAGTCCCGCAGCTGCACGGCGGAGGGCACCGGGACCAGCAGTGCCACCGCGACGAGGCTTCCGACGACGGCCGTCGTCAACGCCAGCCGTCGCAGCGCCACTTGACGCGCGGTGGCGATGAAGACCGACCAGGCGCCACGCAGCACATCCGGGATTCGGGTCGCGGCGGGCATCACGGCACCCAAGACTACGGGCCGGGGGTGAACACTTCGTGTCACTCAGCGGGAGTTTCGCCGCTCGGCACACCTCAGCCGAGTCGGCCGATCGCCATCATTTAGCCTGGTTGACACATGTTGGGTAGCGATTCAACAGCTACCCGCGAGTAACCACAGGAGTCGCCGGTGTCAATCGACGTGTCCGCCGAACCCGCCGGCATGGAGCAGGCCCGGGCCCGGTGGCGTGCCGCCGTAGCCGGGGTGCTGGCCAAGAGCGCGCGCCGCGAGCCGGCCGATATCGACGCCGAGACCGGCGGTGAGCCCGAACGGCTGTTGGACACCCCGGTCGAGGGGTTGGCGGGGCAGGGTGGCTTCGCGGTGCGGGCGCTCTACACCGCGTTCGACGCGCTGCCGGAGCCGCCGTTGCCCGGCCAGTGGCCCTTCGTGCGCGGTGCCGACGCCCGGCGCGATGTCAACACCGGCTGGAAGGTTGCCGAGGTCTTTCCCATCGGCGGAGCGGCTTCGGCCGCCGACGCCAACGGTGCCGTGCTGAGTGCCCTGACCGACGGCGTCAGCGCGCTGACCCTGCGCGTCGGCGAGGCGGGCGTGCCGGCGGCCGAGCTGCGGGGCGTCTTCGACGACGTCTACCTGGACCTGGTTCCGGTGCTGCTCGACGGTGCCGGTGCCGGCGACTACACCACGGCCGCCGAGACCATGCTGGCGCTGGTCGACGCGCTCGACCCGGACAACCGCGCCAACCTGTCGGTGGATTTGGGTGCCGACCCGCTGACCGCGCCGCTGACTGACCGGCCGGCACCATCGATCGACGAGGTGGTCGCGGTGGCGTCGCGGGCCGTCGCCCATCCGGGGGTGCGGGCCATCGCCGTCAACGGCCCGGCCCTGCACAACCTGGGCGCCGGCGCGTCAGGGGAGTTGGCTGCCGGCCTGGCCGCGGCTGTGGCCTACCTGCGGGTGCTCACCGATGCCGGCCTGCCGGTGGCCGACGCCGCCCGCCAGATCAGCTTCCGGATCGCCGCCGACGACGACCAGTTCATCACGATCGCCAAGATCCGGGCGGCGCGCCAACTGTGGGCGCGGGTCACCGAGGTCGCCGGGGCGCCCGAAGCCGGGGCCGCCCTCGTCCACGCCGAGACATCTTTGGCGATGATGACGCAGCGTGACCCGTGGGTGAACATGCTGCGCACCACCCTGGCCGCCTTCGGCGCCGGAGTCGGCGGGGCCGACACCGTGCTGGTGTGGCCGTTCGACACGGTGATTCCCGGTGGGCAGCCCGGCACTTCGACAACGTTCTCGCGGCGGATCGCCCGCAACACCCAACTGCTGCTGCTGGAGGAGTCGCACCTGGGCCAGGTGCTGGACCCGGCCGGCGGATCCTGGTTCGTCGAAGACCTCACCGAACAGTTGGCGCAGCAGGCCTGGCGCCAGTTCCAGGAGATCGAAGCGCTCGGCGGATTCGAGGCCGCCCGCGAGCACATCGCCGAGCGGATCGCCGAGGTTGCCGCCGCGCGGGCCGCGGACATCGCACATCGGCGCAGCGCGATCACCGGGGTCAACGAGTACCCGAACCTTGATGAGCCGCCGTTGGCTGCGCCTTCCGAGTCGGCCGACTCGTCGGCCCCGGTCGGCGTGCGACGCTACGCGGCGCAGTTCGAGGGGTTGCGGGACCGCTCCGACGCCTACCTGGCGCGCACCGGTGCCCGGCCGCAGGTGTTGCTGTTGCCGCTGGGGCCGATGGCCGAACACAACATTCGGACCACGTTCGCCGCGAACCTGCTGGCCTCCGGCGGCATCGCGGTGATCAACCCCGGCACGCTGGATGCCGAGCAGGTGGCCGCCGCCGTCGCGGCGGCCGGCTCACCCGCCGCGGCGGTGCTGTGCGGCAGCGATGCCCGCTACGGCGCCGAAGCGGCCGCGGTCATCGGGGCGGCGCGCACCGCCGGAGTTGACCGGGTCTACCTGGCGGGGCCCGCCAAGGCACTGGCCAGTAACGCTGACACCGATCCGAACCCAGACGACTACCTGACCATGAAAATCAATGCGGTGCAGGCGCTGTCGGACTTACTGACCCGATTGGGGGCCTGAGAGCCATGACCACGAGCACCTCGCACGGCACGCTCGGCAGTTTCGCCGAGGTCGCGCTGCACGGTGACCGCGTCGCCGAACCGGTGACCGAAGCCGCTGTCGCCGAGCACGTCGCGGCGGCCGCCGCCGCGCACGGCTACACACCCGAGCAGTTGGAATGGCAGACCCCGGAGGGAATTGCGGTCAAGCCGGTGTACACCGCCGCCGATCGCTCCGCCGCGGTCGCCGAGGGCTACCCGCTGGACAGCTTCCCCGGCGAAGCGCCGTTCGTACGCGGGCCGTACCCGACGATGTACGTCAACCAGCCGTGGACGATTCGCCAGTACGCCGGGTTCTCGACCGCGGCGGACTCCAACGCGTTCTACCGCCGCAACCTCGCGGCCGGGCAGAAGGGTCTGTCGGTCGCGTTCGACCTGGCCACCCACCGCGGCTACGACTCGGATCACCCGCGGGTGCAAGGCGACGTCGGAATGGCCGGGGTGGCAATCGATTCCATCCTGGACATGCGGCAACTGTTCGACGGGATCGACCTGAGTGCGGTCAGCGTCTCGATGACCATGAACGGCGCCGTGCTGCCGATCCTGGCGCTGTATGTGGTGGCCGCCGAGGAGCAGGGGGTGCCACCGGAGAAATTGGCCGGCACCATCCAGAACGACATCCTCAAAGAGTTCATGGTGCGCAACACCTACATCTATCCGCCGAAGCCGTCGATGCGGATCATCTCCGACATCTTCGGCTACACCAGCGCGAAGATGCCGAAGTTCAACTCCATCTCGATCTCGGGCTACCACATCCAAGAGGCCGGTGCCACAGCCGATCTCGAGTTGGCCTACACCCTGGCCGACGGAGTGGACTACATCAAGGCCGGTCTGGACGCCGGTCTGGACATCGACAAGTTCGCGCCCCGGCTGTCGTTCTTCTGGGGCATCGGGATGAACTTCTTCATGGAGGTCGCCAAGCTGCGTGCGGGCCGGCTGCTGTGGAGTGAGTTGGTCGCGCGGTTCGACCCCAAGAGCTCGAAATCGTTGTCACTGCGCACACATTCGCAGACTTCCGGCTGGTCACTGACCGCCCAGGACGTCTTCAACAACGTCGCGCGCACCTGCGTCGAGGCGATGGCCGCCACTCAGGGCCACACCCAGTCGCTGCACACCAACGCCCTGGATGAGGCGCTGGCGCTGCCCACCGACTTTTCCGCCCGCATCGCCCGCAACACGCAGCTGCTGCTGCAGCAGGAGTCGGGCACCACCCGGCCGATCGACCCGTGGGGCGGCTCCTACTACGTGGAATGGCTGACCCATCAGTTGGCGCAGCGAGCCCGGGCCCACATCGAGGAGGTCGAGGCGCACGGCGGCATGGCCCAGGCCATCAGTGACGGCATCCCGAAGCTGCGCATCGAGGAGGCCGCCGCCCGCACCCAGGCCCGCATCGACTCCGGGCGTCAGCCGCTGATCGGCGTCAACAAGTACCAGGTTGCCGAAGACCAAGAGATCGAGGTGCTCAAGGTCGAGAACAGCCGGGTGCGCGCCGAACAGCTCGCCAAACTGGAGCAGCTGCGCGCCGAGCGTGACGAGGCGGCCTGCCAGGCCGCGCTGGCCGAGCTGACCCGGGCGGCCGGGGCTACCGGCCCTGCTGGGGATGACGGGCTGGGCAACAACCTGCTGGCGCTGGCCATCGACGCCGCTCGAGCCAAGGCCACGCTCGGGGAGATCTCCGACGCACTGGAGAAGGTCTACGGTCGCCATCAGGCCGAGATCCGTACGATTTCTGGCGTCTACCGTGACGAAGTCGGGAAGGGCAGCAACATCGCTAGCGCAACCGTCCTGGTCGAGAAGTTCGCCGAGGCCGACGGCCGTCGGCCCCGCATCCTGGTCGCCAAGATGGGCCAGGACGGACACGACCGTGGCCAGAAGGTGATCGCCACCGCGTTCGCCGACATCGGTTTCGATGTGGACGTCGGCGCGCTGTTCTCCACCCCCGATGAGGTGGCGCGCCAGGCTGCGGACAACGACGTGCATGTGGTCGGGGTGTCCTCGCTGGCTGCCGGGCACCTGACGTTGGTGCCGGCGCTGCGTGACGCGCTGGCGCAGGTGGGCCGGCCCGACATCATGATCGTGGTCGGGGGCGTGATCCCGCCCGGCGATTTCGACGAACTCTATGCCGCCGGGGCGACCGCGATCTTCCCGCCCGGCACGGTGATCGCCGATGCTGCCGTGGACCTGCTGAAGACCCTCGCGTCCCAGCGCGGCTACAGCCTCGCCGACCAAGCAGAACCGGCGGCAGACCAGAAATAGATGGCCGACAACGTGTCTGACACCGTTGCCGAGCTGGCGGCGGCGGTGCGCTCCGGTGACCGCTCCGTGCTGCCCCGGGCCATCACCCTGGTCGAGTCCACCCGCGCCGACCACCGTCAGCAGGCCCAGGAACTGCTGCTGGCGCTGTTACCGGACGCCGGCGGGGCTCGCCGGGTGGGCATCACCGGGGTTCCCGGCGTGGGTAAGTCGACCACCATCGAAGCCCTCGGAATGCACCTGATCGAGCAGGGCCACCGGGTCGCCGTCCTGGCGGTCGACCCGTCGTCGACGCGCACCGGTGGTTCGATCCTGGGGGACAAGACCCGGATGCAGCGGTTGGGGGCGCACGAACGCGCCTACATCCGGCCGTCGCCGACGTCGGGCACCCTGGGTGGAGTCGCCAAGGCCACCCGCGAGACGGTGGTGCTGCTGGAGGCCGCCGGCTTCGATGTGATCCTGATCGAGACCGTCGGCGTCGGCCAATCCGAGGTCACGGTCGCCAACATGGTCGACACCTTCGTCTTCTTGACCCTGGCCCGCACCGGCGACCAGTTGCAGGGCATCAAGAAGGGCGTGCTGGAGCTGGCCGACATCGTGGTGGTCAACAAGGCAGACGGCCACCACCTGGCCGAAGCACGCCTGGCTGCGCGGGAGTTGTCGACCGCTATCCGGCTCATCTACCCCCGCGAAACTCTCTGGCGGCCACCGGTTTTGACGATGAGCGCCATCGAGGGCACCGGGCTGCCGGAGTTCTGGGACACGGTGGAGCGGCATCGGCAGACGCTGATCGACGCCGGCGAGTTCGACGCCCGGCGACGGGCGCAGCAGGTGGATTGGACGCGTCAGTTGGTGCGCGACGCCGTGCTCGAACGCGCGCTGTCGGACCCGGCGGTGCGCGAGGTGCGCACCGAGGTGGAACAACAGGTACTGCGCGGAGAACTGACCCCCGCGCTGGCCGCGCAGCGAATCCTCGGGGCCATCTGGAATTAGTGGCACGCGCGTCCG
This sequence comes from Mycolicibacter virginiensis, assembly GCF_022374935.2. Lineage (NCBI taxonomy): Bacteria > Bacillati > Actinomycetota > Actinomycetes > Mycobacteriales > Mycobacteriaceae > Mycobacterium > Mycobacterium virginiense. The sequence continues at coordinate 2,602,331 of NZ_CP092430.2, read as the reverse complement.
GTAATCCGACTTATTTCGCCCGGTCGACGCGGTAGATTCCCAGCCATGACACCGCATCTCGAGGTTCGTCGGGCGCAGCTTCCGGCGAACGTGCACGGCGTGGCCGACCCGAACTTCGCCTGTGCTGTGCGCGCGTTCGCCGCGATGTTCCCGGGTCGCCGTTTCGGTGGCGGGGCGCTGGCGATCTACCTCGATGGACAGCCCGTGGTGGACGTGTGGACCGGGTGGTCCGATCGAGCGGGACGGGTGCCGTGGTCGGCCGACACCGGCGCCATGGTGTTCTCGGCGACCAAGGGTGCGGCGTCGACGGTTATTCATCGGCTGGTCGATCGGGGCCTCATCGACTACGACGTGCCGGTGGCGCAGTACTGGCCGGAGTTCGGGGCGAACGGCAAGACCGCGATCACCGTCCGCGAGCTGCTGGGACACCGGGCAGGCCTGACCCACCTCAACGGCGCCAGCAGGTCGGACCTACTGGACCACGTGACGATGGAAGCCCGGATGGCCGCTGCGGCGCCGGGACCCGAGCGCGGCAAACCCGCCTATCACGCGCTGACCTACGGCTGGCTGGTGTCCGGGCTGGCCCGAGCCGTCACCGGCGTGGGAATGCGTGAGCTGTTCCGCACGGAGCTGGCCGGACCGCTGGGTGTCGACGGACTGCACCTGGGTCGCCCGCCCGCCGACGCGCCTACCGTCGCAGCGGAGATCATCATGCCGCAGCGCAGTCGGCGGAACGCTGTAGTGGACCTGCTGGCGCCGCGGGCGGCCGCGGCGCTGCGGTACGGGGGCCTGGGCGCCTTCTACTTCCCAGGGTTGATGGACACCGTCCGCGGCGGCATTCCGTTCCTGGACACCGAGGCCGCCGCCCTCAACGGGGTTGCCACCGCCCGCGGGCTGGCTCGCCTCTACGGTGCCCTGGCCAACGGCGGGCAGATAGATGGCACCCAATTGCTGTCGCCCCGCCTTGTGGCGGGCCTGACCGGTCCGCAGACCCTGGAGCTGGACCGCACCATCGGGGTTCCGTTGGCGTTCCACCTGGGCTATCACGCGATCCCGTTCGGACCGGTGTTGCCCGGATTCGGTCACGTCGGACTGGGGGGTTCCATGGGCTGGGCGGATCCGGCCTCGGGGCTGGCGATCGGCTTCGTCCACAATCGGCTGCTGACGCCGTTCGTGGCGATCGACCACGCCGGTTTCGTCGGAACGGCCGCGCTGATTCGCCGCGGCGTCGCCCAAGGGCGTCGGCACGGCTACACGCCGATCCCGCAGCTGGGGGAGCCGTTCGCCGCGCCGGATGCAGCGACCGGCTAGTGGTGCTGCGGTGTTGTGCTGAATGGCGGCGACCCGCTTCACCCGGCTCCGCCGGGTTTGCGATCGCCGCTAGGGTTGCCGAGTGACTGACCGTACGCCGAAGCTCTACATCTTCCCGCACGCCGGCGGATCGCCGCAGTATTACGTGCCGTTCTCCAAGACGTTCACCACCGACGTCAAGCGCATCGGCGTTCAGTATCCGGGCAAGGGCGGAACCCACGACCTGGGCGCCTTCACCAGCATCGAAGACCTCGCCGACCAGGTCTGCAAGACAGTCGCACCGCCGGCTCCAACCGACGGGCCGGTCGCCTTCTTCGGACACAGCATGGGTGCACTGTTGGCATTCGAGGTGGCGCGCCGATTCGAGGCGGACGGACATCGAATTGCCGCGCTGTTCGTGTCGGCGGCGGGCGCCCCGGGACGAGCCGGCTACGACAACATCCCCGAGTCCGATCGGGGCCTGCTGGACGCCGTCAGCACTATGACGGGAGTCAACCCCGAATTCTTGGAGAACGAGGAGTTCGCGGCCAAGATTCTGCCGACCCTGCGCGGTCTGAAGGCCATTGCGAACTATGACTGCCCGCCCGAGGCCCGGGTGTCCTGTCCGATTTTTGCGTTCCATGGTGACGAAGATGACGTCGCCACCGCGGAGAAGGTCGGCCCCTGGGCGGAGCGCACCACCGCCGAATTCAGCGCGCGGGTGTTCACCGCGCCGGGCCACCACTTCTACCTCACCGAACACCTACCGGAACTGGTCGGCGAGATCGAGCAGAAGATCGCGCAGTACTGCCAGGGCTGACGCGTCCGGCCTGCCCGCAATGTGAATGGGCACTTGGTGCCGAAGTTACTCGTGATGCGCGTAATTGACTTCTCCGCTACTATGGCGGATCTGCTGCGTTTGCGCTGTATGTGGGCCATAAATTGCCTGTCAGCAGCGCGTCCGTGGTAGCCTCCGCGGGAGGGAAACGCCTGGGATGTCGGGGTCCAAGGAGTTTTAGGCAGGTTCCAAACATCCAGAAGGGGTACCCGTGTCGTTGGTCGAATCATCCGCACCGGCCGTGTCGGCCGGGCGATCTCGGCGCTCGGAGGTCCCCGCCCCCGTCTGCACCCGGCACGGCGAGCAACCAACCTGCGCTGAGGCTGAAGTATTCAGCTGAGCAAGCCCGCTTGGGATGCCCGCCAGACCTGATCCCGTGGGGGATCCATCCCAAATGTCGCTAATCCAATTGCATACCTCCGCTGTGCAGGGACCTTGCGCAGCGAAACCGTCAGTTCGGACAGTAAGCGCAACGACTCTCGACGGGGCCGAAGTACTCAGCAGGTGAGGTCCACGGACCTGACAGCATAAGGAGAAGACAACGCAATGTCGGTAACTGAAACGCACATCCCGACCCTGTTGGCGAACCTCGAACGGGACAAGCCGAACGAGCCTGCGTACACGTTCATCGACTACGACGTCGACCCCGCTGGCTACCGCGAGACCGTCACCTGGTCGCAGCTGCGTAACCGCGTGCGGGTAGTGGCCGCAGAACTGGCGACCTGCGCCTCTCCGGGCGACCGGGTGGCGATCCTGGCTCCGCAGAGCCTGGAGTACATCGTCGGGTTCTACGGTGCGCTGGAGGCGGGAATGATTGCCGTCCCGCTGCCTGTGCCGATGTTCGGCGTGCACGACGAGCGGGTGTCGGCGGCGCTGCGGGACAGTGCCCCGGCAGCGATCCTGACCACCACGTCTGCTGTCGGCGACATCGCCAGCTCGATCAAGGGCCTGGGCGGAAAACCGCCGGTGGTTATCGAGGTCGACGCCTTGGACCTCGACTCCGAGCCAGTGGCAGCACCCAGCGCGACGGCACAGACCAAGGTGGCCTTCCTGCAGTACACGTCGGGTTCGACCCGGACCCCGGCCGGCGTCATGGTTACTCATGCCAACGCCGTGTCGAACATGGTGCAGATGGCTGACGACACCTTCGCGCTGACCGGCGGAAAAGCGCCCGAAGGACTCAACCTGGTGTCGTGGATGCCGTTCTACCACGACCTGGGTCTGCTCGGAACCGTCATCTACCCGCTGGTCCTGGGAGTGCACACGGTGCACATGAGCCCGATGGCGTTCCTGGCGAAGCCGGCCCGCTGGATGCAGGAACTCGCCAAGGTTCCCGTCGGATTCACCGGTGGACCGAACTTCGCCTACGAGCTGGCCGTGCGGCGGACCTCCGATGAGGACATGGCGGGTCTCGACCTGAGCAACGTGCATACCTTCTGTTTCGGTGCGGAGCGGATTCACGCCGCGACGCTGCGACGCTTCGTCGACCGCTTCTCCAAGTTCAACGTGAACGCCGCCGCGCTGCGTCCCGGTTACGGGCTGGCCGAGGCGAGCGTTTACTTGACGTCCAACACTCCCGGAAATCCGCCGCCGACCGCGCGGTTCGACTACACCAAGCTGGCGGCCGGTACGGCCGAGCCCAGTGGCGCCGAAGGTGGCGTCGAGCTGGTCAGCTGCGGTGTTCCTCGGGCCTGCACCCTGCGTATCGTGGATCCGGAAACCCAGACCGAGAACCCGGAAGGCAAAGTCGGCGAGATCTGGACACACGGCCCCAACGTCGCGGCGGGCTACTGGCACAACCAGCAGGCCACCGAAGCCACCTTCGGTGGCAAGCTCGTCGACCCGACACCGGGGACCCCGCAGGGGCCGTGGCTCATGACCGGCGACCTCGGCGTCATCTCCGGTGGCGAGCTCTACATCGTGGGCCGGATCAAGGACCTGCTGATCGTCGACGGGCGCAACCACTACCCAGACGACATCGAGGCCACCGTTCAGGAGATCACCGGTGGTCGTGTCGCCGCGGTCTCGATCCCCGACAGCCAGTCCGAGCAGCTTGTTACGATCGCGGAGTTCAAGAACAAGGGGGGGTCCGATGAGGAGATTCTGGACAGGCTGACCGAGGTGCGTCGCAAGGTGACGGCTGCGCTGTCGAAGGCGCACGGCCTGGTGAGCGGAGACTTGGTCCTGGTGTCGCCGGGTGCCATCCCGATCACGACCAGCGGCAAGATCCGCCGTTCCAGCTGTGTAGAGATCTACCAGCGTGATGGGTTCGACCGACTGGATGCTACTGCTCGGTCTGTATGACAGATGACGAGCTGCTCGCGCGGCTCTCGGGGAGGTTGAGTTGAGCGAGAAGAGTGCTGCGCCGGTCGGGGGGCCGGATCGTCGGGCGATTGTTGCTGAGGCGCTGCGCAAGATTGATGATTTGACGGCGCGGTTGGCTGTTGCTGAGGCCGGCGATACTGAGCCGATCGCGGTGGTGGGTGTGGGGTGTCGTCTGCCTGGTGGGGTGGATGGTCCGGCCGCGTTGTGGCAGTTGTTGTGTGATGAGGGTTCGGGGATTGTTCGGGTTCCGGCGGATCGCTGGGATGCTGATGCGTTCTATTCGTCGGATCATTCGGTGCCGGGGACGATCTGTTCTCGTGAGGGTGGGTTTTTGACGTCGTGGCAGCCGGCGGAGTTTGACGCGGAGTTTTTTGGTATTTCGCCGCGTGAGGCCGATGCGATGGATCCTCAGCAGCGGTTGTTGATGGAGGTGGCCTGGGAGGCGTTGGAGCATGCCGGGATCACCAAGGAGGCGATCCGGGGCAGCCAGACCGGCATTTTCGTCGGCATGACCACCAATGATTACGCGCTGGACATCATGAGCCAGATCCGACCACAAGAAGTCGACCCCTACGTTCCCTTCGGAAATGCGGCTAATTTTGCGGCGGGTCGGTTGTCGTATTTCTTGGGTGTGCATGGTCCGGCGATGATGGTGGATACGGCGTGTTCGTCGTCGTTGGTGACGATTCATTTGGCGTGTGCGAGTTTGCGGCGTCGGGAGTCGGATCAGGCGTTGGCGGCCGGGGTGAACCTGATCTTGACCCCGCAGAACAGTATTGCGACGTCGCGGTGGGGGATGTTGGCCCCGGATGGGCAGTGCAAGACCTTTGATGCGGCCGCCGACGGTTACGTCCGCTCGGAAGGCGCTGGGGTGGTGGTGCTCAAGCGTTTGTCGGATGCGCAGCGTGATGGTGATCGGATTCTGGCGGTGGTGCGGGGTTCGGCGGTGAATCAGGATGGGCCGTCGTCGGGTCAGACGGTGCCGTCGGGTCCGGCGCAGCAGAAGGTGGTGCGGGCGGCGTTGGCGTCGGCGCGGTTGGGGCCGGGCGATATCGACTATGTCGAGGCGCATGGCACTGGTACGGCGTTGGGTGATCCGATTGAGTTGGATGCCTTGTCGGCGGTGTTTGGTGAGCGGGGTTCTTCGGCGCCGTTGGTGTTGGGGTCGGTGAAGACCAATTTGGGGCATCTGGAGTCTGCGTCGGGTGTTGCTGGGTTCATCAAGACGGTGTTGTCGGTGCAGCGGGGTTTCATTCCGCGGCATTTGAATTTTTCGGTGTTGACGCCGAATGCGGGTGTGGGGGCGTCGAAGTTTCAGATTGCTGGTCAGGGTATGGCGTGGCCGGCGGTGTCGCGTGTGCGTCGGGCGGGGGTGTCCTCGTTTGGGGTGTCGGGCACGAATGCGCATGTGATCGTTGAGCAGGCGCCGGATGCTGAGGTTGTCGCGGCGGCTGCTGCGGTGCCGGTGAGCACGTTGGTGGTGTCGGGGAAGTCGCCAGCGCGTATCGCGGCCACCGCCGAAGTACTCGCACAGTGGATGGCCAACGACGGCGCCGAGATCGCGCTGCCGGACATCGCACATGCGCTCAACCATCACCGCACGCGCCACCAGAAATTCGCCACCATCGCCGCCCGCGATCACGAGCAGGCCGTTACCGCGCTTGCCGCGCTGGCCGCCGGTGAATCCGCACCGGGCGTGGTGGAACCCGCTGAAGTGCTGCCCGGACCCGGCACGGTTTTTGTGTTTTCGGGTCAGGGTTCGCATTGGGTGGGGATGGGTCGTCGGTTGTTGGCCGATGAGCCGGTGTTTGCTGCGGCTGTTGATGAGTTGGAGCCGGTTTTTGCCCGGCAGGTGGGTTTTTCGCTGCGTGAGGTGATCGAGCAGGGCGTTGAGATTTCCGGTGATGCGCAGGTGCAGCCGGTGATCATGGGGTTGCAGTTGGCGTTGGCTGCGTTGTGGCGTTCCTATGGGGTTGTTCCGGATGCGGTGATTGGGCATTCGATGGGGGAGGTGTCTGCGGCGGTGGTGGCCGGGGCGCTGACGCCGGAGCAGGGTTTGAAGGTGATCGGGGTGCGGTCGCGGTTGATGTCGCGGCAGGCCGGTCAGGGTGCGGTGGCGTTGTTGGAGTTGGATGCCGCCTCGGCCCAAGAGTTGTTGGCGGGTTATCCCGGTGTTGAGGTGGCGGGGTATTTGTCGCCGCGGCAGACGGTGGTGGCGGGTGCGCCGGCGGATGTGGATGCGGTGATTGCTGCGGTGGCTGCTGCGGAGCGGTTTGCGCGGCGGGTGAACATGGAAGTGGCTTCTCATACCGCGTTCATGGATCCGATCCTGGATGAACTGCGTGCCGAACTGGCCGACATCACCCCCCAAATGCCACAGATCCCGTTCCTGTCCACTGTGGTCGATCCGCTCGGACCCACTCCGGTGCTCGACGCCCGCTACTGGGCGGACAACGTGCGCCAACCGGCCCGGGTGAATCAGGCGGTCGCTGCCGCAGGGGACAAATACGGCACGTTCATCGAGATCAGCCCGCATCCGATCCTTACCCACACCATCGACGAGATCCTGGACGCGGTGCCGCACTGCAGCGTCGCCACGCTGGTGCGCGAAGGCGATGACACCGTCGCCTTCCATCAGCATCTCAACAGCGCCCACCCGGTGAGCCCGCGCGAACTGCCGCACCCGTCGGGGTCCTACCCGGTGCTGCCGACCACACCGTGGCGACACACCCATCACTGGCTTGTGGTCGAAAGTTCCATCACCGCAGCCGAATCCGCACCACGGCCGGGCCGGCTGCTGGGCACCCACATCAAGATCGGCAGCACGCCGACCATCCACCTGTGGCAAGCCCGGTTGTCGCCGGATTCCAAGCCGTATCCCGGCAGTCACCGCAACAACGGGGTCGAGCTGGTCCCGGCGTCGGTGCTGCTGCAAACCCTCTCGGACGCGGCGTTCGAAGTCAGCGGAGACTCGGCGGTCAGCGAGATCCGGTTTGAGCACCCGATCATCGTCGACCGGCCGCGGACCATCCAGGTGGTCGCCGACGGCGAATCAGTGACAGTGTCGTCGAAGTCGGTTTCCGACGACCCGGCCGCCCGGTGGGTCAAACACCTCAGCGCCCGCATCACGCCGCGCAACGAATCCCTCGGGCTCGCTGTTGATTCCAGCCTCACCAACGGCCACAGCGGGACCCCCTTCGATGACGACGCGGTGACCGCGCTGTGGCTCACCTGGGGCAGCGAGGGGCGTCCTTTCGAGTGGTCGCTGACCTCCGGTCGCCTCACCGCGACCCATTTGCGTGCCGACGTCGCGTCCGCACAGTCCGGCACGGCAGCGCTGCTCGACGCCGCTCTGCATGTCGCCCGCCTGGTCGACAACACCAACCCCGAGCTGATGGTGCCGGCGTCGGTCGACGATGTCCGCTTCGGCGACGCACCGGCCGACGGTCGGGCCGGAGTCACCGTGCACCGGCGCGACGGTGGTGAGGGCGAACTCATCGTCGACATCGCCGTGACCACTGCCGACGGCGCCCAGTGTGTCGACATCCGGGGACTGCGCTACACGGTGCTCAACGTGGCCAACTCGGACGACCCGAGCTCGATCGCCCACGCGATCGACTGGCAGCCCTGGGACGCCGAACTGCAGGCCCCGAGTCAGCCGGGAACCGTGACGGTGGTCGGTGGCGGTGTCGCCGCGGACCGTCTGCGCGACGGACTGAGCGCGGTCGGGCATCACAGCGTCGGGATCGCTGAGGCCCAGAACGTCGTCTATGTCGCCGACCCAGTCCCCACAGACGAATCCGACCTGGACTGTGCGGCCCGACTGGCCGGCGAGGTGGCCGACCTGGTGGCCGCCCTGGCCGACCGCGACACGCACCCCCCGGCCCTGTGGATCGTCACCCACGGTGTCCACGAGGCCGCCTCCGCAGCTGCCGTGCGCCAAAGCTGCCTGTGGGGAATGGCGGGCGTGATCCGGGCAGAGCAGCCGCAACTCTGCGGTGGGTTGGTGGACTTGCCAACCGATGACACCGCTGATGCAGCTGGCAGCGCTGCGGCGCTGTCGAGCATCCTGCGCACGCCGGCCAAGTCCATCCTGGTGTGGCGTGGCGACCAGTTCCTGACGCCGGCTTTTACTCCGATCTCCGGTCCGCCGCAGCGCCAGCCGATGGTGTGCCAGCCCGACGGCGCCTACCTCATTACCGGGGGTATGGGAGCGCTCGGCCTGCTGATGGCCGGATGGTTGGCCGACCGCGGTGCCCGCCGCCTGGTGTTGGCCGGCCGCAGTGCCTTGCCGCCCCGGCGCGACTGGGACTCCGAGGAGATCGAGGCCGGCGTGCGGAACAAGATCGCCGCCATCCGGGCGTTGGAGCGGCGCGGTGTCACCGTTGATGTGGCCGGCCTGGACGTCGGGTCCCGGGCTGCGGTGACCGACCTGTTGGCCCGCCGCGACGCCGCCGGCGCCCCGCCGATCCGCGGCGTCATCCACGCCGCCGGTATCACCGAGGGGCAGCTGCTCACCGAGGTGGAGGCCGAGCGGCTGCGCGACACCATGTGGCCCAAGGTCGCGGGCGCCCAGGTGCTGAACGAGATCTTCCCGCCCGGAAGCCTGGACTTCTTCTACATGACCGCGGCCGCCGGGGCGGTGTTCGGGGTTCCTGGTCAGGGCGCCTACGCGAGTGCCAACGCCTACCTGGACGGCTTGGCCCGTGCCCGCCACAAGCTGGGTTGCCACAGCGTCAGCCTGGACTGGGTGGCGTGGAAGGGCCTGGGTTTCGGGGCCGAGGCGCACGTGGTGCTGCACGAACTGGAACGGATGGGCTCGCGGCCCATCACCCCGGCGGAAGCCTTCGCCGCCTGGGACCACGTGGAGCACTACGACGTCGCGCAGGCCGTGATGGTTCCGCTGCCCAGGGAAGGAAAGCCCGGGGAGTCCGCTTCCGGTGGCGCCGGACCGGTCCGAGACTGGGCGCAGCTGCCCGCCGATGAGATACTGAGCGAGCTGGAAATCGGGTTGCGCAGCATTCTGGCGCGCGAGCTTCGCATGTCGGAGGCTGAGCTGCAGCTGGACCGGCCGTTCGCCGAACTCGGCCTGAACTCCGTGATGGCGATGGCGGTCCGCCGTGATATCGAACAGCTGGTCGGTATGGAGCTGTCGGCGACCATGCTGTGGAATCACCCGACAACTGCGGCACTGGCGGCGCACCTGACCGGCAAGCTGCTGCCGCAGGACGATGTCGGCGGCGACGCGGCGGCATCAGGCGGTGAGCTGCCGGAGTCGACCGACAGTGTTTTGAACGAGCTGTTCGACAGCGTGGAATCGGCTCCGGCCGGATGGGACGGGATCTAGTGGGAATTGAGTTCCCCGCATGACCGCAGCATTTGATGAAGAAGCACTGCGCCACTGGCTGGCCGACTATCTGGTCACCAACATCGGTTGCAGTCTCGAGGACATCGATTTCAACGCGTCGCTCAACGATCTGGGCGTCGGATCCCGCGACGCCGTGGTGCTCTGCGGTGAGCTGTCCGAACTGCTCGGCCGCAAGGTCTCACCGGTAGAACTCTGGCAGCATCCGTCGGTCGCGGAACTGGCCCGGTTCCTCATCGAGCCCGAGTCCGCCGACGAAGAGTCGGCACCCGAGCCCGGGCGCTTTGGCACCGATGAGCCCATCGCGGTGATCGGTCTGGGGTGCCGATTCCCCGGTGACATCAATTCACCGGACGCAATGTGGCAGTTCCTGCTCGACGGCGGCAACGCGGTGACAGAAGTGCCCGCCGATCGCTGGGCGCCGTTCGACGACGGGTCAGCCGAGACAAGCAACGCGATCGCCCGCACCACCCGCTGGGGCTCGTTCCTGCGCGATATCGCGGCATTCGACGCCGACTTCTTCGACATCTCCAGCCGCGAAGCGGTCAAGATGGACCCGCAGCAACGGCTGCTGCTCGAGGTGGCGTGGGAAGCCTTGGAGCACGCGGGAATTCCGGCGACCTCGCTGCGGCGATCGCAGACCGGTGTGTACGTCGGGGCCAGCATCACCGAATACGGATGCCATGCGTCTGCCGACCTGCCCAGTGTGGACGCCTGGAGCAACGCCGGTGGCGCACTGAGCATCATCGCCAACCGGCTGTCGTATTTCTTGGACCTGCGGGGCCCGTCAGTGACGGTGGACACCGCATGCTCGTCTTCGCTGGTCGCGCTGCACCTGGCCTGCCGGAGCCTGCGGACCGGGGAGTGCGAGACCGCGATCGCCGGCGGGGTGAACCTGCTGATGTCACCCGCGGTGTTCCGCGGCTTCGACCAGAGCGGGGCGTTGTCGACGACCGGTGCGTGCCATGCGTTCGACGCCGACGCCGATGGATTCGTTCGAGGTGAGGGCTGCGGTGTTGTGGTGCTCAAGCGGCTGTCGGTCGCCCGCCAAGACGGCGACCGCGTGCTGGCGGTGGTGCGTGGATCGGCGATCAACCAGGACGGCCACTCCAACGGCCTGCTGGCGCCGAACCCGGCCGCCCAAATGGCGGTCCTGCGGTCGGCCTACGCCGACGCCGGCATCGCCCCGCAGGAAGTCGACTACGTCGAAACCCACGGAACCGGAACCCTGTTGGGCGACCCGATCGAGGCCAAAGCGCTGGGCACGGTGCTGGGCCGGGGCCGTTCCCCGGAGGCCCCGCTGCTGCTCGGCGCCGCCAAGTCGAACCTCGGTCATCTCGAGGCGGCCGCCGGGATGGTCGGCTTCATCAAGACGGTGCTGGCCGTGCAACGCGGGCGGATTCCGAAGAACCTGCATTTCAACACCCCGAACCCGCACATCACGTTCGAGCAGATGCGTTTGAAGGTCGTTGCCGAACACCAGGACTGGCCCTCGTCGGATCATCCGCGACGCGCCGGGATCTCTTCCTTCGGCTTTGGTGGCACCAACGCTCACGTGGTCATCGAGCAGGCACCCCCCGCCAAGATCACGGCGCGCGAGGTAGATCCGGCCGTGACCACCCTGGTGGTCTCCGCGCGGACTCCGGAACGGATCGCTGCTACCGCCAGCGACCTGGCCGACTGGCTGGAAGGCGACGGCGCCGGTGTGGAACTGCCCGACGTCGCGCACACCCTCAATCACCACCGTGCCCGCCAACCCCTGTTCGGCACGGTCTGCGCCCGCGACCGGGATGCTGCCGTCAGCGGCTTGCGGGCGCTGGCGGCCGGTACCTCGGCGGATGGCCAGGACTGCGGAGTCATCGGTCCGCACGACGGCCCGTGCGGCCCCGGCACCGTCTTCGTGTACTCCGGTCAGGGCTCGCACTGGATCGGTATGGGCCGTGCGCTGCTCACCGACGAACCGGCGTTCGCGCGGGCACTGGCCGTGCTGGAACCGGCTTTCGTCGAACACGTCGGGTTCTCGCTGTGGCAGGTGATCTCCGCCGGTGAACCGGTCAGCGGCGACGCGCAGGTACAGCCCGTCCTGATGGGGCTGCAGCTGGCGCTGACTGAGCTGTGGCGCTCCTACGGGGTCCACCCCGACGCTGTTATCGGTCACTCGATGGGCGAGGTCACCGCCGCGGTGGTGGCCGGTGCCCTGAGCCCGGCCGACGGGTTCCGGGTCATAGCTGCCCGTTCGCAGTTGATGTCGCGGCAGGCCGGGCAGGGCGCGGTGGCGCTGCTGAACCTGGATGCCGAAGCCGTCGAGGCGCTGCTGGTCGACTACCCGGATGTCAGTGTGGCGGGCTACCTTTCGCCGAAGCAGACCGTGGTGGCCGGGCCGGTTGCGCCCGTCGACGCGGTCATCGCGGCCGTCAGCGGCCAGAACAAGTTCGCCCGGCGGGTCAACATGGAAGTGGCCTCGCACACCGCGCTGATGGACCCGATCCTGCCCGAGCTTCGGGCAGCGCTGGCGGACCTCACGCCTGAAGTCGCCACCATCCCGTTCTTCTCGACGGTGACCGAAGCCGCCATGCCGGCCGGTGGCATGCCGATCTTGGACGCCGACTACTGGGTGAGCAACGTTCGGCAGCCTGCGCTGCTGACCCAGGCGGTCGCCGCCGCGGCCGGCGAGTACACCACGTTCGTGGAGGTCAGTGCGCACCCGATTCTCACTCACGCGATTGCTGACACGGTGGAAGCCCTCGGCGGTCATCACCACGCGGCCGGAACCCTGGTGCGCGACGCCGACGACGCGGTCAGCTTCCACACCAACCTCAACCGCACGCACACCACCCAGCCCCCGCAGACCCCGCACCCGCCCGAGCCGCACCCGGTGCTGCCCGCCACCCCGTGGCAGCACAGCAGCTATTGGATTGAGACCGCGGCCCCCCGGCGCCCCGCCGCCCCGGCAGGCGCAGAGCCACAACGGGCCGTCGGCAGCCCGGGAGCGGTACCCGAGGACTGGTGGTGTGAGCTGACGTGGCCGGCTGCTGACGCAGCGGCCGGCGACACCGTCACCCAGCAGACCTGGTTGGTGATCGGCGGCGACGAGCTGGTTGCCGAGATCGACGCGAAGCAGGGCGGCGGCGTCACTGCGCTGGACGCGTCGGTGTTGGCCGCCACGGCAGGTGAAGCCGACCGGACGGCGCTGACGACTGCGCTGGGCGCCGCCACCCATGTGCTGTACGCACCGTCGACGGACGCGACGGATCTAAGCGCCGCCCCGGCCTACGATGCGTTCAACGCCGCCCGGCGCCTGGTCACCGCGATGGCGGAACAGACGTCGAACCCGGCGAAACTGTTCCTGCTGACCCGTAATGCGCAACCTGTCGGCGAAGGCGACCGGGCCAACCCCGCGCACGCCGTGCTGTGGGGCCTGGGCCGCAGCCTGGCCCTGGAGCACCCCGAGATCTGGGGCAGGGTCGTCGATGTCGACGAGTCGGTCCCCGCGGCATTGGTCGCCGGATATCTGCAGGCCGAGGCCGACGCCGCCGACAACGAGGACCAGGTCGTCTACCGGGCCGGTATTCGTCGGGTTCCGCGCCTGCTCGGTAGCCGTCCCACCGGCGCTGCGCCGGTCGAATTCGACGCCGGCAGTTGCCATCTGGTGATCGGTGCGACCGGCAACATCGGTCCGCAGCTGCTACGGCAACTGGCGGCCAGTGGCGCCAAGACCATCGTCGCGGTGTCCCGACGCCCGGGCTCAGTGCTCGACGAGTTGGCGACCGAGTTGGCTTCGGCCGGAACGACACTGGTGACAGTGGCCGCCGACGCCGCCGACGAGACCGCGATGGGTGCGCTGTTCGATCGGTTCGGCGCCGACCTGCCGCCGCTGGAAGGCATCCACGTGGCCGCCTTCGCCGGCGGACCGGTGACCCTGCGCGATATGACCGACGACGACGTCACCACCATGTTCCGCCCGAAGCTCGACGTGGTCGCGGTGTTGCACAAGCTGTCGCTGCGACAGCCGTTGCGCTACTTCGTGTTGTTCTCGTCGATCTCTGGCATCACCGGGTCGCGCTGGCTGGCGCACTACACGGCCACCACCACCTTCCTGGACACCTTCGCCTACGCGCGCCGCGCGGCCGGCCTGCCGGCCACCGCGATCAACTGGGGCTTGTGGAAGTCGTTGACCGACACCCAATCCGATGTCGAACGCCAGGTGACTGTCGACTCCGGTCTGGAGCCGATGGCCGACGATGTCGCCATCGGAGCCCTGCCACTGGTGATCGGCGCACGGGGCGCGGTGCGGCACACCGTCGTCGCGGCGGACTGGCCGCGGCTTGCCGCCGCGTACCGCACCCGGGCGGCGCTGCGCATCGTCGACGATCTGCTGATCGTCGATGCACCCGCTGACGGGCCGGCGGCGCAGAGCACCGAGTTCCGCCGCGTTCTGGCTGAAGCGGAACCCGAACAGCGTGGGGAGCTGTTGCGCGAACACGTCACCGACCAGGTCGTCGCCGCGATGGGACTGGGATCGCGCCATGCGCTGGACCCGACGGCCGGATTCTTCCAGTCCGGCATGGATTCGCTGATGAGCGTCACCCTGCAGCGGTCACTATCCGACAGCCTGGGCGAAACTCTGCCGGCCGCAGTGGTTTTCGACTACCCGACCATCGACGCGCTGACGGGGTACCTGGCAACGATCCTGCCCGAGGTAGCGGAAGCCGCCGAGCAGGACAGCGCCGACGCCTACGACGACATGAGCGATGACGAGCTGCTCGCGCAGCTTTCGGAGAGGTTGAGTTGAGCGAGAAGAGTGCTGCGCCGGTCGGGGGGCCGGATCGTCGGGCGATTGTTGCTGAGGCGCTGCGCAAGATTGATGATTTGACGGCGCGGTTGGCTGTTGCTGAGGCTGGCGATACTGAGCCGATCGCGGTGGTGGGTGTGGGGTGTCGTCTGCCTGGTGGGGTGGATGGTCCGGCTGCGTTGTGGCAGTTGTTGTGTGATGAGGGTTCGGGGATTGTTCGGGTTCCGGCGGATCGCTGGGATGCTGATGCGTTCTATTCGTCGGATCATTCGGTGCCGGGGACGATTTGTTCTCGTGAGGGTGGGTTTTTGACGTCGTGGCAGCCGGCGGAGTTTGACGCGGAGTTTTTTGGTATTTCGCCGCGTGAGGCCGATGCGATGGATCCTCAGCAGCGGTTGTTGATGGAGGTGGCCTGGGAGGCGTTGGAGCATGCCGGGATCACCAAGGAGGCGATCCGGGGCACCCAGACCGGCATTTTCGTCGGCCTGACCACCAACGACTACGCCGTACTCGCAGCGGAGAGGACCGGCCCGCGCGACATCGACCCGTACCTCTCATTCGGCAACGGACCGAATTTTGCGGCGGGTCGGTTGTCGTATTTCTTGGGTGTGCATGGTCCGGCGATGATGGTGGATACGGCGTGTTCGTCGTCGTTGGTGACGATTCATTTGGCGTGTGCGAGTTTGCGGCGTCGGGAGTCGGATCAGGCGTTGGCGGCCGGGGTGAACCTGATCTTGACCCCGCAGAACAGTATTGCGACGTCGCGGTGGGGGATGTTGGCCCCGGATGGGCAGTGCAAGACCTTTGATGCGGCCGCCGACGGTTACGTGCGTGGCGAGGGCGCTGGGGTGGTGGTGCTCAAGCGTTTGTCGGATGCGCAGCGTGATGGTGATCGGATTCTGGCGGTGGTGCGGGGTTCGGCGGTGAATCAGGATGGGCCGTCGTCGGGTCAGACGGTGCCGTCGGGTCCGGCGCAGCAGAAGGTGGTGCGGGCGGCGTTGGCGTCGGCGCGGTTGGAGCCGGGCGATATCGACTATGTCGAGGCGCATGGCACTGGTACGGCGTTGGGTGATCCGATTGAGTTGGATGCCTTGTCGGCGGTGTTTGGTGAGCGGGGTTCTTCGGCGCCGTTGGTGTTGGGGTCGGTGAAGACCAATTTGGGGCATCTGGAGTCTGCGTCGGGTGTTGCTGGGTTCATCAAGACGGTGTTGTCGGTGCAGCGGGGTTTCATTCCGCGGCATTTGAATTTTTCGGTGTTGACGCCGAATGCGGGTGTGGGGGCGTCGAAGTTTCAGATTGCTGGTCAGGGTATGGCGTGGCCGGCGGTGTCGCGTGTGCGTCGGGCGGGGGTGTCCTCGTTTGGGGTGTCGGGCACGAATGCGCATGTGATCGTTGAGCAGGCGCCGGATGCTGAGGTTGTCGCGGCGGCTGCTGCGGTGCCGGTGAGCACGTTGGTGGTGTCGGGGAAGTCGCCGGCGCGTATCGCGGCCACCGCCGAAGTACTCGCACAGTGGATGGCCAACGACGGCGCCGGCGTGGCCCTGGCCGACATCGCAGAGACCTTGCGGAAGAACCGAAGCCGCTACAACTACACCGCGGGCGTATCCGCGCGCGACCGAGCCGCCGCGGTGGCCGGATTGACCGCACTGGCTGCCGGCGAGTCTGCAGCCGGCGTCACCGAGCCCCGGCTGCGGCCGGCGGCATCACGGCCGGTTTTTGTGTTTTCGGGTCAGGGTTCGCATTGGGTGGGGATGGGTCGTCGGTTGTTGGCCGATGAGCCGGTGTTTGCTGCGGCTGTTGATGAGTTGGAGCCGGTTTTTGCCCGGCAGGTGGGTTTTTCGCTGCGTGAGGTGATCGAGCAGGGCGTTGAGATTTCCGGTGATGCGCAGGTGCAGCCGGTGATCATGGGGTTGCAGTTGGCGTTGGCTGCGTTGTGGCGTTCCTATGGGGTTGTTCCGGATGCGGTGATTGGGCATTCGATGGGGGAGGTGTCTGCGGCGGTGGTGGCCGGGGCGCTGACGCCGGAGCAGGGTTTGAAGGTGATCGGGGTGCGGTCGCGGTTGATGTCGCGGCAGGCCGGTCAGGGTGCGGTGGCGTTGTTGGAGTTGGATGCCGCCTCGGCCCAAGAGTTGTTGGCGGGTTATCCCGGTGTTGAGGTGGCGGGGTATTTGTCGCCGCGGCAGACGGTGGTGGCGGGTGCGCCGGCGGATGTGGATGCGGTGATTGCTGCGGTGGCTGCTGCGGAGCGGTTTGCGCGGCGGGTGAACATGGAAGTGGCTTCTCATACCGCGTTCATGGATCCGATCCTGGATGAACTGCGTGCCGAACTGGCCGACATCACCCCCCAAATGCCACAGATCCCGTTCATTTCGACGGCGGTGGATCCGGCGGGTCCCACACCGCGATTGGACGCGGATTACTGGGTGGCCAATGTGCGCAAGCCCGCGCTGGTAAGCCAGGCCGTGACCGTGGCAACGGCGGACCACGACACCTTCGTCGAGATCAGCCCCCACCCGTTGTTGACGCACTCGATCATCGAGACGGCCGAAGCCGCAACCTCCGAGCCGGTGACAGTGGCCTCGACCCTGCGCCGCGGCGACGACGAAACACTGAGCTTCCACGTTCAGCTCACCGAACTCGGCGGGCAGCACAGCGGCACCGGCGTCGCTAAGGCCGGCGGGTTCGCCGAGCTGCCCACCACCCCCTGGCAGCACAGCCGGCACTGGCTGCAGGCGCCTGCGCGGGCCGGCCAGGCACCGGACGTACATCCGCTGCTGGGCGTCCACGTCGAGTTGCTCGCCGGCGGCCACCTCTGGCAGAACGACCTTCTTACGGCGGCCATGCCATGGCTGGCCGAGCAACCGGCGCACGGACAGGCCGTTGCGTCGGTCGCGGCACTGATCGAGATGGCGGTGGCGGCAGGCAGCCAGGCCCTCGGAGAACCTGCTGAGTCGCTCGCGGTGACCGGCCTGCAGATCGAACAGCCGCTGGTCCTCGACAGCGGGACCCAGGTCACCACCCAGTTCAGCGAGGCTGATGGCCAGAGCCGGATTGAGATCCACGCCCGCCCGGCCGGCGAAGCCTGGACCCGGTATGCGGTCGCCGACATCGCAGCGGCGCCGGCGGAGCGGTCGACCTCGGAGTCTGACGAGGGGACCGAGCACAGTGTGCTCACCCTGCCCGACATTGTGGCCACCCATCCCGCCTACCGCCTACATCCGGCATTGCTCGATGCCGGGCTGCGGCAGCTGGCGGCGGGGATCGCGACCGATGACGCGGAGCACAGTGGCTACGTGCCGACGGCGGTGGCCGCGGTGCGGGTCTTCGCACCGGCCGGACGCCAGGTGCGTTGCCACAGCGAGGTGAGCAGTCACGAAGACAAGGTCGCCGTAGGCCGGGTCGTCTTGACCGATGACACGGGCACCGCCGTTGCCGAACTCACCGGCGTCGAGCTGCGCCCGCTGGATCCCCGCGCCCTGCGGGTGCCGCTGGACCAAAAGCTCTTCGCCACTGAGTGGACTCCGGCGGAATCGGTCACCACGTCAGAGGGCACCGGTGCGGGGGCCGGCAGCTGGCTGCTGCTCTCCGAGACCGGCACCGACACCGAGGGTCTGGCCGCGCAGTTCGCCACCCGGTTGGCCGCGCCGAACCGCAAGGTGCTCACCGGCCCGTTCGCCGACGGCCCCGCGCTGATTGACGCGGTAGCGCAGGCCGGCGCCGACCCGGCACATCCGCCGGCCGGCATCGTCGTCTTCCTCGACCGGGTCGGGTTCGACGGGTCCGACCCCGACGGCGCCCTGGCCCGCGCCCGCGAGCTCATCTGGACGGCTTCGTCGACGGCCCGCGCCGCGGTCGAGGGTTGGTCCGGCGTATCTGGGTCAACCAAACCGCGACTCTGGCTGGTCAGCCGGGGCGGCCTGGCGTTCGGCAGCGATGAGCCCGGCGACCCGGCTGTCGGTGCGCTCAAGGGCGTGGTCCGTACCTGGCGGTTCCCCGGCGAACTTGCCCGGGTGCTGGCCGACGAACCGGACCTGGGCGCCACCCTGGTGGACCTGGACGCCTCGGCGGACGCCGCGGCGTTGGCCGACGCCCTGCTGGCCGAACTTGGTGCCCCGCTGCGCGACGACGTGATCGCCTGGCGCGGCGGACAGCGCTACACCGAACGTCTCACCCGGGCCACCCTCGACGGTGCTGACGTGGCCCCGGCTCCCCAAGCCGAGGTCCGCGCCGACGGTTCCTACCTGCTCACCGGAGGCCTCGGCGGACTGGGCATCGTGGTGGCCCGCTGGCTGGTGGCCCGGGGCGCCGGGCGAATCGTGCTCAACGGCCGCAGCGAGCCCGGCGATCAGCAGCGCGCCGTCCTCGATGAACTGGCCGCCGCCACCGAAGTGGTCTTTGTTCCCGGCGACATCAGCTTGCTGGGGGTGGCCGACCGACTGGTGGCCGCTGCCCAGGAGACCGGCAAGCCGCTGCGTGGCGTGGTGCACGCCGCCGGCGTGCTGGGCGATGGCCTGGTGACGGCGGTGACTCGGGAGAGCCTGGAGAGCGTCTGGTCGGCCAAGGCCGTCGGCGCCGCCCGCCTGCATGCCGCCACCGCCGCCTCCGAGCTCGACTGGTGGGTGGGCTTCTCCTCGATGGCCGCACTGCTGGGCCTGCCCGGCCAGCTCGGATACGCCACCTCCAACGCCTGGCTGGATGCACTGATGGCGTGGCGGCATGCGTCGGGCCTGCCCGCTACCGCCGTCAACTGGGGCCAGTGGTCGGATGTGGGCCTGGGCCGGTCGATGACGCTGAGCGTCCTCGACCCGATCAGCCCCGACGAAGGCATCGAGGCGCTGGACGCCGTGCTTGGTGCGGACTCCGGCCTGATCGGCGCTCGGATCGGGGTGGGACGACTGCGTATCGACCGTGCGGTCGCCACCTCGCCGGAGTTCCGGGATCTGACCTTCTTCGAAGACCTGGTCGGTGAGGCCTCTGAAGTCGGAGCGACGCTCGGGGCTGCTGTGACAGGTGAGCAGGTAGGCACCGGCGCGTCGTCGGCAGGCGTGCCGGACTGGGCGACCATCCCCGCCGATCAGCGGCGCGAGGAGTTGGTGGTCCGGCTGCAAGCTATCCTGGCCCGCGAACTTCGGACATCTGCGTCAGCGGTCGATGTGGATCAGCCCTTCCCGGAGATGGGGCTCGATTCCATGATCGCGATGACAGTTCTGAAAGAGACACAACAGTTGGTGGGGGTGGATTTGTCGGCGTCAATGCTGTGGAATCACCCCAGCATCTCAGCGTTGACGACGCACCTGGTGGGACTGCTGGCGTCGCGTTATGCCGAGCCGGACAGCACCGCGGGGCAAGACGACGATGATTTGGGGTTCGGCTCATCCGGCGGCGTGCTGGATGAGTTGTTCGATCAGGTCGAGTCGGCTTCGACCGGTAGCGAGAGCGGTATTTATTGATGACGGGAACCTCCACGACGTCGATCTTCAACAGGATGTCGGCCATGGGCGCCGACAAACGGGGGGCGCTGACCGAGCAGTTCGACAAGGCGTCGCGGATCGCCGCCGCCGAACCGATCGCTGTCGTCGGAATCGGCTGCCGCTTCCCGGGTGGCGCCTCCGGCCCGGACGCCTACTGGGAGCTGTTGGAGGCCGGGCGCGACGCCATCACCGAGATCCCCTCGGATCGTTGGGACGCCGACGAGTACTACGACCCCGACCCACTCGCCCCGGGCCGAATGTCGTCGAAGTGGGGCGGCTTCATCTCCGACGTCGCCGGATTCGACGCCGACTTCTTCGGGATCTCGCCGCGCGAAGCCGAGGCCATGGACCCGCAGCAGCGGCTGATGCTCGAGGTCGCCTGGGAGGCCCTCGAACACGCCGGACTGTCGCCGGAAACCCTGACGGGCATCCGCTCCGCGGTGATGATGGGTGTGTATTACACCGAATACCAAGGGATTTCGGCGGCCAACCCCGACGCTATCGACGGCTACTCGGCCACCGGTAACGCCCACGCCGTCGCCGTCGGCCGGATCGCCTACCTGCTGGGTCTGCGCGGTCCCGCGGTCGCGATGGACTCGGCGTGCTCGTCATCGCTGGTCACCATCCACATGGCCTGCCAGAGCCTGCGCATGCGCGAAAGCGACCTGGCCCTGGCCGGCGGCGTGAGCCTCATCCTGCGGCCGGAAACCCAGATCGCCATGGCCAAGTGGGGCATGTTGTCTCCGCGCGGCCGGTGCCACACCTTCGACGCCGGGGCGGACGGATTCGTGCGCGGCGAGGGCGCCGGGATCGTCGTGCTCAAGCGCCTCACCGACGCCATCCGCGATGGCGACCGGGTGCTGGCGGTGGTGCGTGGTTCGGCGATCAATCAGGACGGCAAGTCCAACGGGCTCACCGCGCCGAACACCATTGCCCAGATCGACGCGATCAGCCGGGCGTTGCGCAGCGCCGACGTCGCCGCGAACTCGGTGAACCTGATCGAAACTCACGGCACCGGAACAGCTTTGGGTGACCCGATCGAATTCGAGGCGCTCGCCGATGTCTATGGGCGCGGCGCCGACAAGTGTGCGCTGGGCGCGGTCAAGACCAATATCGGCCACCTTGAGGCGGCCGCCGGGATCGCCGGCTTCATCAAGGCTGCGTTGTCCGTGCAACGCGGAAAGATCCCACCGAATCTGCACTTCTCCAAGTGGAACCCGGCGATCGACCCGTCCCCGACACGGCTGTTCGTCCCCACCGAGATGACGCCGTGGCCGGCGGCCGAGGGACCGCGGCGTGCTGCGGTGTCATCGTTCGGGCTGGGCGGAACCAACGCGCACGTGGTGCTCGAGCAGGGGCCTGACCCGGTCCCCGCGCCCACTTCGGATGAACCGGTCGCCACCCTGGTGATCTCGGGAAAAACCGAGCAGCGAGTGGCGGATTGGGCTGCCACCCTGGCCGACTGGATCGCCGGGCCGGGCGCCGCTGTACCGCTGACCGACATCGCGCACACCCTCAATCGCCACCGCAGCCGCTACGCCAAGTTCGCGACCGTCACCGCACGCGACACCGAGCAGGCGTTGGCTGGGCTGCGGGCGGTCGCCGGCGGTTACCCGGCCCCCGGTGTGGTCGGCACACGCGGCGCGTTGCGTGGCAAAGGAACCGTCTTCCTGTACTCGGGCCAGGGGTCGCAGTGGGCCGGCATGGGCCGCCAACTGTTGGTCGATGAGCCGGCGTTCGCTGCCGCCGTCGACGAGCTCGAGCCCGATTTCGTTGCGCAGGTCGGGTTCTCGCTGCGTCAGGTCCTCGAGTCCGGCGAGCCGGTGGTCGGCATCGATCGCATCCAGCCGGTGCTGGTGGGCATGCAGCTGGCATTGACGGCGCTGTGGCGATCCCACGGAGTCGAGCCGGACGCGGTGATCGGGCATTCGATGGGGGAGGTGGCCGCGGCCGTGGTGGCCGGTGCCCTGAGCCCCGCGGACGGGCTGAAGGTGATCGCCACCCGGTCCAAGCTGATGGCCCGACTGAGCGGCCAAGGCGCGATGGCACTGCTGGAACTGGATGCCGACGCCGCCGAGAAGCTCGTCGCCGAGCACCCCGACATCACCGTGGCGGTGTACGCAGCGCCGCAGCAGACCGTGATCGCCGGCCCGCCCGACCAGGTCGACGCCGTGGTCGCGATCGTCGACGCCCAGGGCAAGCTGGCCCGCCGCGTCGAGGTGGACGTGGCCTCGCATCACCCGACCGTCGACCCGATCCTGGACGAACTGCGGACCGCACTCGCCGGCCTCAAGCCGTCAGCGCCGAAGATCCCGCTGATCAGCACGGTGGGTCAAACCGGCAGTGACACACCGGCTTTTGACGCGGACTACTGGGTGCACAACCTGCGTAACCCGGTGCGGTTCGCCCAAGCCGTGACCGCGGCCGCCGCCGGACACGCGACCTTCATCGAGGTCAGCCCGCACCCGCTGCTGTCGCACGCCATCAACGGCAACCTCGACACGGCGCGGCCTGCCGGCGACAGCGTGGTGACCGGCACACTGCTGCGCGACCAGGCCGAAGCCCTGAGCTTCCACACCAACCTGGCGACTGTCGCGCCGCCGTCGGCCGACGCGCCGCAACCCGACGGCGGGATCGGGCGCGCCGACCTGCCGCCACGGCCGTGGCAGCACGTCCGGTACTGGGCTGCCCCGGTCGCCGCCAACCGCCACAACGCAGATGCGCATCCGCTGTTGGGCATCCACGTCGAGCTGCCGTCGGGTCACGGCCACGTCTGGCAGGCCGACGTGGGCACCGACCTCGTCGCGTGGATGGCCCACCACAAGGTGCACGGCCAGGTCGTGATGCCCGCTACCGGCTTCGCTGAGATTGCGTTGGCCGCGGCCGGCGAGGCTTTGGGGCTGCCGCCCTCAGCTGTCGCCGTGGACCGGGTCGAGGTCGAGCAGATGCTGCGCGTCGACGAGCGAACCGAGGTCACTACCCGGCTGCTGCACGACGCCGACGGATCCGACGAACTGCGCATCGAGATCCATTCCCGCCCGGCCGGCGGCAGTTGGTCTCGGCACGCGGTGGCCCGGGCCGCGGCGGCGCAGCCCGCCGAACCGCAGCGCCCCGCGCCCAGCGGCGGCGGCACCACGCTGTCACCGGCAGACCTGTACACCGCGCTGCGCCGCACCGGCCTGCAGCACGGCCCGGCGTTCGCCGCACTGACCCGGATCGTGCGCAAGCCCGGCGGCGCCTCGGAAGCCGAGATCGTGCTGCCCGATGAGGCGACCGCGCACCGCGGTTACCGCATCCACCCGGTGATGCTCGACGCCGCCCTGCAGTGCCTGGCCGCGGCGCTGCCCGACGAGTCGTTGATGGGCTCGGCCGGTATGGAAGAGGCGACCTATCTTCCGGTGGCGGTGGAGAACATCCGGATCTTCGGCGACGTCGGACGTCGGGCCCGCGGGCACGCCGAGCTGGTCAGCCACGACGACGGCGGAATCCTGGGCCGGGTCACCCTGACCGACGACACCGGGACGGTCACCGCCGAGCTGTCCGGGATCTACTTGCAGCGGGTGCAGCGCCGTACCGTGCCGCTGCCGTTGACCCAGAAGATCTTCGACACCGAGTGGGTCGACGCTGCCGCTCCCGCGCAGCCGCCGGCGGCCGCGGACGGCAGTTGGCTCGTGCTGACTGACGGCTCCGAAACCGCAGCGCTGGCAGCCGATTTCGCTGCCCGGTTCGGCTCGGACAGCCGCCGGGTGATCACCGCGGACCTGACCAGCGAGCCCGCGGTGCGAGAGGCGTTCGCGCAGACCGCCGATGACCCCGACCGGCCTCCGGTCGGAGTGGTCGTGTTGGCCGCCCGCAGTTCCTTTGACGGGACCGAGACCGGTGACGCGCCGGCACGCGGTCGCGACCTGGCCTGGTCGGTCGCCTCCACGGTGCGCACCATCGTCGGCGGCTGGCACGGCACCGCGCCGCGGCTGTGGCTGGTGGGCCGCAACGGCCTGACCGTGGGTGACGAGTACGGCGACCCGTCGATCAGCGCCCTCAAGGGGCTGGTGCGGGTGCTGGCCTACGAGCACCCGGACCTGCACACCGGCGTGGTCGACCTGGACGCTTCGGCCGACCCGGCGGCTACCCTGATCACCGAGCTGGGGCTGGCGAGTACGGACGACGTGGTGGCCTGGCGCGGGGAGAACCGCTACGCCGAACGGCTCAAGCGCGCGACCCTGACACCCACTGGTGTCCCGACCGTGCGATCCGACGGCGCCTATGTGCTGACCGGCGGCCTGGGCGGCATCGGGTTGGTCGTCGCCCGGTGGCTGATCGACCACGGTGCCGCGCGGATTGTGCTCAACAGCCGGTCGCAGCCCTCCGAGGAGCAGCGCGCCGTGCTGGCCGAACTCGAGGCACGGGCCCAGATCGCGGTCGTCTCGGGCGATCTCGTCACACCCGGTGTGGCCGAGAGCCTGGTCGCCGCCGCGGAAGAGACCGGGTGCGCGCTGCGCGGTGTCATCCACGGCGCCGCGGTCATCGATGACCAGATCGTGGTCGGCATCGACAAAGACACGCTCGGCCGGGTGTGGGCGCCCAAGGCGGCGGCGGCGCTGCGGCTGCATGTCGCGACCGTAGGCAAAGAGCTGGACTGGTGGGTCGGGTTCTCCTCGACCTCGTCGCTGCTGGGGGCACCCGGTCAGGCGTCCTACGCCGCGGCCAGCGCCTGGCTGGACGGCCTGGTGGCGTGGCGGCGGGCCGCCGGGCTGCCGGCGATCACCATCAACTGGGGCCAATGGTCGGGTGTCGGTGTCGCCCAGGAGCTCAAGTTCAGTGCGCTGGACCCGATCAACCCCGACGAAGGCATGGAAGCCCTCGAAGCGATCCTCGGCGGCGACCTTTCCCGGATCGGTGTTGCACGGCTGCGCCTGGACCGGGTGGCCGCGGCCTTCCCGGAGTTGCAGCAGCTCGGGTACTTCGCGACCCTGGCCGAAGAGCTCGACCTCGACGACGAGGACGACGACTGGCCCGGTCCGGAAGGACTGAAGCAGCTCAGCGCCGACGAAGCCACCAAAGCCGTTGTCGCACGGTTGGGTTCGCGGATCATGGCCATCATGGGCTATCCCAAGGGCAGCGTCATCGACCCGGCTCGGCCGTTGACCGAGCTCGGCATGGACTCGCTGATGGCGGTGCGCATCCGCAACACCGTTCGTGGCGACTTCGGCGCGGAGCCCCCGGTGGCGTTGCTGCTGCAGGGTGCCTCACTGACCGACCTGGCCGCCGACCTGGGCCGCCAACTCGGCCTCGCCGAGCAGGAGGGGGCGGACGGAGCGGGCGACGGTGTTCGGAGCCGAGCCCAGCAGCGTGCCGCGGCACGTCAGCGGGCCGCGGCACGGCGAAAAGTAGGAGATCGTTCGTGACCAACAACGAAGTGCCGCCCAATGCGATTGCGGTCGTCGGCATGGCGGGGCGCTTTCCAGGCGCCCGCACACTGACCGGATTCTGGAACAACCTGCGCAACGGCACCGAATCCATCGTCACGCTGTCCGAAGACGAGCTGCGCGCCAGCGGCGTGAGCGACAAGGCGCTGGCGAACCACAACTACGTGCGCCGCGCTGCGTTGCTGGAGGGCATCGACGAGTTCGATGCGGGTTTCTTCGGCTTCACCCCGCTGGCTGCCCGCACCATGGACCCGCAGCACCGGCTGTTCCTGCAGACCGCCTGGCACGCTTTGGAGGACGCCGGCTACCGGCCCGGTGAGATCGAGGGATCGGTCGGCGTCTACGGGACCAGCACCACCAGTGGCTACCTGCTGCACAACCTGATGTCGCACTACGACCCGAACCTGATCATCGGGCAAGGCGTCAGCTTCGAGATGGTCAACCTCTCCTTGCAGAACGACAAGGACTATCTGGCGACCCGGGTGGCCCATCAGCTCAATCTGCACGGCCCGGCGCTGTCGGTGCAGACGGCTTGCTCGTCGGCGTTGGTCGCCCTGCACCTGGCCTGCCAGAGCATCCTCAACGGCGAATGCGACATGGCGCTGGCCGGTGGGGCGTCGCTGCGGGTCCCGCACCACGTCGGGTACTGGCACGAGCCGGGTTCGATGGTCTCGGCGAGCGGGCACTGCCGGCCGTTCGATGTGCGGGCCGACGGCACGATCTTCTCCAGCGGTGTCGGTGTGGTGGTGCTTAAGTCGCTGGATGCGGCCGTCGATGACGGCGACCAGATCCACGCGGTGATCCGGGGTTCGGCGTTGAACAACGACGGCGGCACCAAGATGACCTACGCCGCGCCCACCGCTGCCGGGCAGGCCGACGTGATCGCCGAGGCGCACGCGGTCGCCGAGGTCGACGCGTCCACCATCAGCTACATCGAGTCGCACGGCACCGCCACGCCGCTGGGTGACCCGATCGAAATCGAGGGCCTGCGACAGGCTTTCGCGGTCTCCGAGGAACAGCGTTCCGGCCCCTGCTATGTGGGCTCGGTCAAGTCCAACATCGGGCACCTGGAGTCGGCAGCCGGTATCGCCAGCCTGATCAAGACCATCCTGTGCCTTAAGCACCGGGCGATTCCCGGCACGCTGCACTACACCAGCCCGAACCCCGAACTACACCTCGAGGACGGGCCGTTCCGGATCCGCGGCGAGTACGGGCCCTGGGAATCCGACGGCATCCGGCGCGCCGGCGTCAGCTCGTTCGGCGTCGGCGGCACCAACGCCCACGTCATCGTCGAGGAATGGCCCGAGGACGCTGCTGTGCCGGCGGCGCCCAAGCCCGGCCCCGAGGTGCTGCTGCTGTCGGCACGCACCGCCGAGGCGCTGGCGCAGGGCCGCTCGGAGCTGGCGGCGGAGCTCTCCGGCGGCGAGGACGCCCAGGCGCCCGATTCGCCCGACCTGCATGACTTTGCTTACACGCTGGCCGGCCGGCACCCGCACAACCTGCGGTTGGCCGCGGTCGTCGCCGATCGCGCCGACGCGGCGGCGCAGTTGGGTGCCGAGGAGAGCGAGAACGTCTTCATCGGCGAGGGTGTGGACCCCGGCGACGACGCCGCCGACCGGGTGGTGTTCCTGTTCCCGGGGCAGGGTGCCCAGCACATCGGGATGGCCCGCGGACTCTACGACAACGAGCCGGTGTTCGCCGAGTACTTCGATCGCTGCGTCGCCGGCTTCGAGGCGGAACTGGGCTACGACCTGCGCACCATGATCTTCGAGGGCACCTCGCGTGACCTCGAGCGCACCGACCGCACCCAGCCGGCCCTGTTCACCGTCGAATACGCGCTGGCGAAGCTGGTCGAGAGCTACGGCGTGCGTCCGACGGCGCTGGTCGGTCACAGCATCGGCGAATACGCCGCGGCCACCGTCGCCGGCGTCTTCGACCTCGACACCGCGATCAAGGTGGTGGCGATGCGGGCCCGGCTGATGCATGCCGCGCCGCGCGGCGTCATGGTGGCGGTCCCGATCAGTGCCGACGCGGTCGGTGCTTACCTGACCGGTGATGTGGACCTGGCCGCGGTCAACGACCCGGACGGCTGCGTGGTCGCCGGCACCGAAGCCGACATCCGTGAGTTCTCCGAGGCGCTCAAGCAGGCCGGGATCAATGCGCGCCGGGTGCGGACCTCGCACGCGTTCCACTCCCGCCTGATGGACTCGATGATCTCGGAGTTCACCGCATTCCTGTCCCGGCAGACGCTGAACGAACCGCGGATCCCACTGCTGTCGAATCTGACCGGCACCTGGCTGGCGCCCAGCGAGGCGACCAACCCGGCGACGTGGGCGCGCAGCGTGCGGGCCACCGTACGGTTCGCCGACGAGATCGACACCGTGCTGAACGACCCGCACCGCGTCCTGGTCGAGGTCGGCCCGGGTGCCACGCTGACCGCGTCGGCGGCCCGCAACCCCAAGTTCGCAAGTGGGCATCGGGCCGTCCGGCTGATGCGCCACCATGCCCAGAACCGCGACGACCGTGACACCTTCCTGCTGGCGCTTGGCCAACTGTGGGCCGCCGGTGTCGACGTGGACTGGTCGCCTTTGCGCGGTGACTACCAGCCCAAGCGCGTCACTGTCCCCGGTTACCCCTTTGAGCGCCAACGGCATTGGCTTGAGCACAATGCCGGCGCCACCTGGGTGTCCGGCTCGGGCGCCGCCGGCGGTGCCGCGGACGGGCAGAGCGGCGGTGACGGCACCAGCGGCTCCAGCGGCACTTCTATCGAGGCGACGCTGCAACGCATCTGGGCGGTATGCCTGGGTGTCGGCTCGGTGGACCGCACCGCCAACTTCTTCGATGTCGGCGGCGACTCACTGGTGGCGATCAGCGTCGCCATGGCCGCCTCGCACGAGGGACTGGACCTCACGCCGCAGGACCTCTACGACAACCCGACAGTGGTGGCGCTGGCCAAAGCACTGACCGCCCGCTATGCCGCCGGGGGGCTGGGCCGCCAGTCGCTCGGCGAGGTGGAGCACCCGCCGGTGCCGCCGAACATCACCTACTTCCTGGAAAACGGTGTCCGCGAACACGGTCGCTGGCGTATCCCGCTG
The DNA here is from genome assembly GCF_022374935.2 of Mycolicibacter virginiensis. Taxonomy (NCBI): domain Bacteria; kingdom Bacillati; phylum Actinomycetota; class Actinomycetes; order Mycobacteriales; family Mycobacteriaceae; genus Mycobacterium; species Mycobacterium virginiense. The sequence goes on along the minus strand of NZ_CP092430.2, from coordinate 2,573,729 downwards.
ATCCTGCGGTTGCGCCCCGACGTCTCGGTCGACGACGTTCGAGCCGTGTTGACCGCGGTGGTCAACCACCACGACGCACTGCGGTTGCGCATCACCGAGCGGGCCGGTACCTGGGAGCAGCGGATCGTCGAGCCCGGCGAGTTCGGGGAGATCAGCACCCACTCACTTCCCGAGGGCCTGACCGCCGAGCATGACGCGGTGCGTACGCTGCTGGCCGAGCACATCCGCGACCAGGATCTGTCCAGCCCGCCGCTGACGGCGCTCTACGTCCGGGGCGCTTCGGGTGACCTGTGCTACCTGGCCCTGAGTCTGCACGCCAGCGTCGGCGACGAGGCATCCCGCGACATCCTGGTCACCGACATCTTCACCGGGTTCGGTCAGAAGCTGGGTGGCAACGACATCGAATTGCAGCCGGCAGGCGTCGGATGGACCGAGTGGTCGCAGCGTTGCGCCGGGCTCGCGACCCACCCGGCGGTGCTGGAAAGCCGTGAATTCTGGCTGAAGACAACGAAGTCGGCGACGTTGCGGCTGGCCGCGGATGTCGCCGAACCCCCGGCTGCGGCCGATCTGTCCAAGCTCACCACGACGCTGCCCGCCGGCGACGTCAGCGAGATCGACGATGCGCGTCGGCGGCTGCGGTTGCCGATCAACGAGATCCTGTTGGCCGGCTTGGGCCGGGCGGTGGCCTCGGCGGTCGGCGAGGGCACTCTTGCGGTCGATATGGGGGGAGCGGGCCGTTCGGTGCTCAAGCCCGAGGTCGACCTGCGCCGTACCGTGGGCTGGTTCACCACGCTTTACCCGGTTGCGCTGCGCTGTTATACCGACAGTCAGGAAAGCTCCCGGCAGCTGCTGGACTCGATCCACGAAACACTGGACGGTGTACCGCATTACGGGATCGGTTACGGCCTGCTCCGCTACCTGTACGCACCGACCGCGCGAATGTTCGGCTCTGTTGCCCCGGCCGATGTGCACTTCTCCTACCTGGGCGCGATACCCGAGCCGCCGTCGCTAGGCGATTCTCCCGTGCAGTTCGACCCCGACACCGCGATGCCGGTGCGCGAGGCGATCCCGGGGCTGGGGCACGCGCTGGAGCTGCGGGCCTACCGCACCGGCGGTGTGCTGTACCTGGACTGGTGGCATGACAGCCGCCGGATCGAGGAGTCTGTGGTGCGCACGATCGCCGACGGGTTCACCACGGCGGTCATGGACCTGGTCCGCGCGGCCCTCGCCGAAGAGGACATGGCCTCGCAGGGCGAGGACGAGATGACCTTGGTCGAGCTGTCGTAGTCCTTTGATTTAGGAGAGAACCGAAAGTGTTTGCCACGTCGGTCATTCGGAAGCTGGCGATCAGTGAGGAAATGCTGGCCGAAACCCACAATTTCGTGGGCCTGGCCGCGCACGTCACCGGTCCGGTCGACATCGATCTGCTCTCGGAGGCCTACGAGGCGCTGCTGGAGGCGCATCCGATCCTCACCGGCAGGCTGGAGCGACTGCCCGACGGGCGCCACCAGTTCGTCACCGACGACCTGATGCCCGACGGCATCGAGGTGATCGAACTCGAGGGCCCCGACGCGCAGCCGCCTGCTCCACGCTTCGACCAGACGGAGTCGCTGGTGGCGATGCGGGTGATCATCCGTGACGGGCAGGCTCAGCCGACCCTGTACGTACACCATGCCGTCGCCGACGGTCACCACATGTACGCGCTGATCGAGGAGATGCTGTCCTTCTACACCGACCTGGTCACCACCGGCCGGATCGGTGCGATCAACGTTGAGCCCGCTCCGTTGTCCATCGAGGCGGTGCTGGCCGATCGGGGGATCGAGAAGCAGCAGCGTTCCGGGATCGAGCGGTTCATGCCGGCGCTGTTCGCCTACGACCTGCCGCCGACCCGGCGGGCCGTCGGGCAGGAGACGCCGTCATCGCCGATGCTCGTGCCGATGGCGTCGACCCGGTTGACCGAAAGCCAGACTGACAACGTGGTTGCGTTCGGCCGGGCACACGACTTGAGCCTGCACGCCGTGCTCTCGGCTGCGGTGTTGATCGCCGAATGGCAGCTGCGCGGCAAGCTGAGTATCCCGGTGCCCTACGTCTACACCGTTGACTTGAGATACTTTCTGTCACCGCCGGTTTCGGCCACCGGATGCACCAACCCGATCGGGCTGGCCACCTACCTTGCCGAGGTTGACGCCAAGACCGACCTGGTCGAGATCGCTCGCGACATCGCGGCGAACTTCCAGAAGGACCTCGACGAAGGTGTCATCCAGCAGTCCCGGTTGCACTTCAGTCCGCAGTACGTCGGAAATCCGCCGGGGCTGCCCGACGTCGTCGTGCTGAGCAACAATGGCCTGGTTCCGCCGGTGCGGACGCCACCGGGCGTCGAGGTGACCACGACACACGGCGAGCTCTACTTCGCCGTGAGCGCAGGCATTGACATCTACTTCACCCAGATCTTCTCCGGGCAGCTCAACATCGAATACCACTCCCACGGACCGGCGCCGGAGCGCTCGGTGGAGGCGATTCGCGCGCTGCTGTGCGATATCGCCGATCAGCACGCCGCCGGCGTCAGCTGACCGGGCCGAAGGCGTAGCGGTGGTACTGCAGCATTCCGCGCAGCGGCCGCACCGCCCGGGCCAGACGACTGCTTCGCCGGAACCCGGCCGGGACCCGGCTGAAGGTCTCCGCGTCGAAGAGATTGGCGGCGGCCAGCAGCCGAATGCCGGTGACCTTGTCCAGAATGTCGCGGGGGCTGTTGACCGCCCAGTGCAGCGTGGAGCCGGACTGTCGCTGCAGCCGCTGGGCCTTTTGCGTCTTGACGCCCAGCCAGTTGTAGAAGTCGATCTGCAGTTCCCCGGACGGGAACCGGTCGACGAAGCTCTGCAGCAGCGCCACTCCGTCGGCCTCGGCCAGGTACATGCTGATGCCTTCGGCCAGCAGCAGCACCGGGCGATCGGTGGGAATCTCGTCCAGCCACGATGGGTCCGTCGCCAACGTCGCGATCAGGTGGTAGCCCGGGCGGTCGGGGTACACCTGCTTGCGCAGCGCGATCACCGGCGGCTGGTCGACGTCGTACCAGGCCACCTCGGGTCCGGGATCGATCCGGAAGACCCGGGCGTCCATACCGCAGCCCAGGTGGATGACGGTCGCGTCCGGGTGGGCAGCCAGAAACTGGCGCGCCCAGATGTCGTACTGGGCGGTGCGCACCGTCACCAAGGGCGCCCAACGGCCGGGAGCCTTGAGTGCGTCCCAGTCGAAGTCGATACGCGCGACCGCGTCCCTGGCGTACCGATCGCCCAGCACTGGCTGGTCGAAATCAGCGTCGAGTGCCTTGAGGTAGAGCGTCGTCAGCATGGTTGCCGCGGCGCCGTGCAGGTCGACGGGGATCTTGTCTGCCACGTCGGCGAGCCTAATACCCTTGACGGGCAGTCGATGCACCGCACGGTCGGACCCGGCGGTTCAGCGAGGCTCGACGGAGGAGAGCCGAAGCTGGGAACGCCGCATAAACCCGGCGGTTCAGCGAGGCTCGACGGAGGAGAGCCGAAGCTGGGAACGCCGCATAAACCCGGCGGTTCAGCGAGGCTCGACGGAGGAGAGCCGAAGCTGGGAACGCCGCATGAACCAGGAGGCACAGATGGCGGTTGAGGCCAGCGAGCGCAACGGACGGGCGCCGCGGATTCTGTTGTTGTACTACAGCTTTTCCGGGCAGTCACTCAAGGTGCTCGAGGCTGCCGGGGAGGTGTTCGAGCAGCGGGGCTGCGAGGTGGTCAAAGCCGGTATCGAATTCACCGACCCGCGCTACTCCCAGCGTTTTGCGCAGTTCCCGCTGCGCCGGGTCTGGCCCGACATGCTCAGTGTGCTCAAGGCCCAGCAGCGGGGCGAGACGGGGGAGATCCGCACTCCCGACGCGGTGCGCGACGGTGAGTACGACTTGATCTGCATCGGGTCGCCGACCTGGTGGAAGGCGCCTGCCATGCCGATCAGGTCATTTCTGCAAACCGATGAGGCCCGAAAGCTTCTGGACGGCAAGCCCTTTGTGGTGTTCACCGTGTGCCGCGAGTTCTGGCAGGAGAACTATGCCGAGGTCTGTCGGCTCGCGGAGGGGTGCGGTGGTCGCTACCAGGACGAGATTCACCTCAGCTACCCCGGGGACCCGCTGCGCTCGATGCTGGCGTTGACCAGCTACCTGGGCAGCGGCCGCTACCGAGAGCGCTACCTGGGCCTGCGCCTGCCACCCACCAACGTTCAGCCCGAGCAGCTCGACCGGATCCGCAAGTTCGCCGCGGGCCTGGTGAGCCGGTTATTCGGCAAGTGAGAGGTCAGCAGTAATGCCGCGTTCCTTTGAGGTGACGTTCTCCTCACCTGCCTCGGTCGAGCAGGTGCACCGTGCCTTCGGCGACCGGTCCTACTGGCAGGCCCGGCTGGAGGCCTTTGGCGGAAGCAAAACCCTCGACTCCCTGGATGTTGATGCCGACGGCCGCATTCGGGTCGTGGTGACCGAGGACCTGCGCCACGGCGCATTGCCCGGCATGTTGGCCAAGGTGTATCGCGGCGACCTCAACATCGTCACCACCGAGGTGTGGACGCCGGCGGGCGACGGACGGGTCAACGGTGAGATCACGGTCGCGGTGACCGGCGCTCCGGGGTCGGGGAGCGGCACCGCGGTGCTCGAACGCGACGGCACGGGATCGAAGCTGGCGTTGAATGGCACGATCCGGTTCAAGGTGCCGTTAGTGGGCGGCCCCATCGAGGGCTTCCTTGCCCGTGAATTCTCGCAAGGCATTCCGGAAATACAACGGTTCACTACGACCTGGCTGGGTGAAAATGCCTGAATCCGAGTTCACATACAGTCATGTGCCGACGACGGCCGAGGCGTTGGCTCGGCTGGAGATGCCGCTGGCTGAGGCCATGATGACGCAGCGCGCGATACGGCGCGTGTACTCCGATCCGGTCGATGACGCGGTGGTGCTCAAGTGCATTGAGTTGGCGCTGCGTGCCCCGACCGGAAATGACGGGCAGAACTGGGAATTCATCGTTGTGAAGGACCGCCACGTCAAAGAGGAATTGGCTAGGCGTTATCGGCAGGCCTGGAAAATTCAGCGCGGTGTGGTGTTGCGGAGAAAGATCAAGACCGACGAATCGATCGCCGGTATAGCCCGGGCGATGGAGTGGCAGATCGACCATTTCGCTGAGCTTCCAGTGCTCGTGGTGGCCTGCCTGCGACTGGGGGCACGGGAGGGCCGCTTGCCGGTGGTGCGCATGCCGCACATCGCCGAGTCCGCCTACTGGGGGTCGATCTACCCCAGTGTTCAGAATCTGCTGCTCGCAGCCCGTGCCATGGGCTTGGGCGCCTCGCTGATCACCCTTCCGCTGTGGAATCAGCGCGCGGTGCGACGCGTATTGCGCCTGCCGCACGCGGTCACGCCGTGTTGCATCGTGCCGCTCGGATGGCCCCGTGGGCGCTACGGTCCGACCACCCGCAAGCCGGTCGGGGAGGTGGCTCATCTCGACGGCTATGGCGATCTCGCATGGCGGGATAGCTGAATAAAAGCTAAAGATCAACCTTTGACGAAGTTTACGTGGAACTTAGCGGAAAACATTCCCCAAGTGATGTAAGTTAATCACTGCTCGCTTAGACACCCGGCTGTGACAGCTATATGCTGTCACGGTTCGTGGGGGACACAAGGGGGATTTGTGATTGGTGGGGGGACGCGTCAGCGTCGGTACACAACGGGCGGAGCGCACAGAGCGGTTCCGCAGCGTCGATTCGCGATTGCCGGGGGGGCGGTAGCCGTCCCGCAGGGCCGATCGGCGACTGCCGGGGCGCACCGCGCAGGGGCACAGCGGCGATCCGCGGCTGCCGGTCCGCGCCCTCCGGCGCCGCAGCGCCGCTACACCACAGCCGGCGCCGCCGTCGCGGCCGCGACAGCCGTAGCTGCGGTCACTCCGGTCTCGCCGGTCGCACCCTGGATTAAAGATCCGACCGCGGCCGAGCGCGCGGTGCAGCTGGCGGCCGAGGCGTCGTTGCTCAATGTGCCGTTCAACCTGTTCCAGGACATCGTCAACATCCCGTTCAACGAGGTGTCGGCCACCAACGTGCTGGCCAACTCGTTCTTCTTCACCGGCAACTGGTTCACTCCCAGCGCCACCAATATCTGGGGTGAGGACCCGGGCGACCCGGGCCACTTCATGGCCGTCATGGACTTCATGCTGCCGTTCGCCCCGCAGCTCTCCGGTCTGTATGACCCGACGATCGACCCGGATGCGTTGGCCAACGGCACCGCGGGTTGGGGCCAGCAGTTCGCGATGTTCGCGGCGGCCATGCTGCCGATCAGCGCATCGTGTGACTCGATCCAGTGCTATCCGATGTCTCCGGTCGAGCCGATCACCGGGATCACCGGCTTGGACGCGACGCTGAACTTCTTCCTGAAGTTCACCAACTTCCCGAACGACGACAATCAGCTGGACCTGTTCAAGTACTGGCTCAAGGTGCCGATCCAGGACCTGTTGAACGGTTATAAGTTCCCCGACAGCCCGTGGAGTGACCCGGACAATCCGACCTCCGGCGGTATCGCCAACCCGGACGCCGGCGTCGGTCCGGGTGGGGCGGTGCCGGGCGGGCCGATGTACGGCGGGAGCCCATGGTCCGGTGAGGCTCAGCCCGGGTTCGGCTACCCGGGCACCCACCCGCTCCTCGACGAGAACGGCGACCCCGTCCTCGACGAGTACGGCAACCAGATCAACCTGATGCCGTGGGCGGGACTGACCTTCAAGCTGGACCCGTTCGGCCCCCTGCAGCGATGGTTCGACAGCCTGATGCAGCCGGTCGACTGGAGTGTCAACGGCGACGACCCGCTCACCGGCTTCCACTTCTCCGGCCCGGAGGAGGTCTTCCAGGCGATGAAAGCCCTGATCGCCGGGATGGTCGTCGACTTCAACCCGTACGTCGCCGGCAGCCCGATGTGCCCGGGGCTGTGCAACATGCCGCCGGTCTCCCCGCCGTGGGGAGTGACCAGCCTTGACCTCGTCAAGTCGATCCAGGGGATCGGCGCCCCCAACCCACTGATCCAGCAGTGGATCGACCTGACTGAGCAGGAAGGCGAGAACGCCATCGGCAATGCCAACGGCGGGACCGACGAGCAGGTCCTGGCCGGTATCTCTGCTCTGCAGACCGGGATGTTCACCTTCGACGCCGACACCCACAACCAGATCATCGACTTGCTCGGTGACATCAACCCGTATCTGCCGGCCCTGGCCGTCAACGGCGGGATCCTGACCGACCCGGGCCTGCTGGGGCCGTGGCCGATCAACCCCGAAACCGGCTACTACATGCCGCCGACCTGGAACCCCGACCTGCCGCTGGACGAGCAGGAGATCGGCGACTACGGCGGCAAGAATTCGCTGCTGCTCTGGGACGATTTCCTGCGGTTCCTCGACCCGAGCGGCGGACTCGTCACCGATCTCGACGCGTTTTGGAGCGAGCTCGCGAGCTGGTTCCCCTTCTAGATCGACTCCGCGTCAGAGCGACTTCGCGGCAGCCCGGCCCATTAGCGGCCGGGCTGTCGTGTGTTCGGGGCCCGTCGCGCTGCTGCGCCCACGGTTCTCACAGCAAACACATCGCACACGTCTCCATTACCAACATGTGACTCTCGATTTGCGCTCAGGTAACACTTTGGTAGATTCATGAACCGCATGCGGCCGTGCCGCTTTCCGTAACTTACCTTAGCTTGTTGGAGGACCCCGGGATGGTTTCAGCCTTGCGTTCGTACTTCTCCGCGGGGCTGGTCGTCACCACCGCCGGACTCATCGCCGTCGCTCCGGCAGCGCCCGCGATCCAAGAGCTGCCCACGGCTCACCTGGACACGCAGCTGACCGCCGGTGAGTCATGGTTGAACGTTCCGCTGAACCTGTTCCAGGCGTTGGTCAATATTCCGGCGAACGAGATTCACGGGCTGGACACGCTGGCAAAGTCGCTGTTCTACAGCGGCCCTTGGATGGCCGGAAGTCCCACCAACGCCTGGGGCGAGGACCCCGGCGACATGGGGCACTTCGAGGGCATCCTCCAGATGATGTTCCCGTTCCCGTTGATCTCCGGCGCCGGTCACGAGGGGGACCGACTGTTCCCCGGCCTCGGACAGCAGCTGTCGATGTTGGCCAATGTTCAGATTCCGATTGACCTGAGCTGCGCGGGCTTGGACTGTCTGCCGGCGATGCCGACCAGCCCGATCACCGGCTTCACCTGGATCGACCAGACGCTGTGGAGCTTGCTGATTGCCACTGGCCTGCAGAAGTTCCCGCTGATCGAGAACTGGTTCCAGATCCCGTTCTCGGACATGACGGACGGCAACGAGTTCTACTTCGACCCCAATGGGCCAGGCATGGTCAACATCGGGTACGCCAACGACATGTACTACTGGCAGGGCACCCGCACCCTGGAAGAACTGGGGTTGAACCCCGAGGACTACCCCAATATCGACCCGGACGCGCCGTTGATGCCCTGGGCGGGCAGCTACTACGCGATGGACTTCAGCACGCCGTTCACCAACTTCTTCGACAGCCTGATGCAGCCGTTCGACGTCGACAAGTTTGACCTCCCCGACCCGATCGAATTCGCGCGCGTACTGCAATCGTTTATCGCCTCGTCCTTGCTGGCCTTCAATCCGTTCATCCCGGGCAGCCCGCTGTGCCCCGGGCCGTGCCTGCTTCCCGAGCCCGGCGGCAACATCTTCAACCCCGAGGACTGGAACACGCCCAGTTACTACTGGCTGGTCAAGATCATGGACGACCTGTGGCCGGGCAACCCCGTCATCGGTGAATGGATGGACGCCTACGAGGAGGGCACCGCTAACGTCTCCAACCCGGAGATGATCGAGACGCAGGCGTGGTTGTGGCGCTTGGGCACTGTGTTGCTCGACATCAAGAACCCGCTGCCGCCGGACCCGGTCATCGACACCACCGGCTTCTTGCCGACGCCCGAGCAGCTCCAGGCCTTCTTCGGCGACTACTGGTACAACATCTTCGACAACATCGGGATCATCGGGCCCTTCGACATCCAGGGTCTCTGGGACGCGATCTTCGACGTCACCCCGGCGGCGTAGCCGTCCTCAACAGCCTGACTTCGGCGTCCCACGTGCCGGCCGACCCGGCGCGTGGGATCGTAGGCTAGCCCAGCCTGCCCCGACGAGCGTCGAAACCGTTGGGGCCCACGACATCCGGGCGAGGGCAACGGCGTTCGGGCATCGCCCGGCGTCGCACTTGTGCTATGTGTCCAGGGCGCCGATGAGGCCCGACAGATCCGGGAGGTAGGGGTAGAGACTCGGCAGCTCGCTGTCGGGCAACATACCCAGGTCGACTTGGGCGGCAATCCAACCTTGCTCGAAACCGAGTTGCAGATTCTGCGACACGACGTCCCAATCGATTCCCGGCATGCTCCACGACACCGGCGTGAGAACATCGGCCGGATCTGAGCGGTCGTAGCCCAGATCGATGAGTACTCGCAGGGCGGGCTGCACCAAATCCGCCATTGCCGGCCCGAACACCGGAAATGCGCGGATCCCATCGAGCAGCGGCAGATTCTGGGTGGGAATCAGGAAGTAATCGGTGTTGAGGTCGTCCGACGATGTCGGGAGCTTCACCGCGTCCTGGATCGCGTTCGGGTCGAAGGTCGTCGGCCACCCGGGCAGCAGCGCCGGGTGCAGGTAGACGTAGCCGGCCATGGCGTTGGCCAGCGCGAGGAAGTTGAGCGGATATTTCGGGAAGTCCGTGGCTCCGCTGTACTCGATGTTGTAGATGTCGGTGTGGTAGGCACCGTCCGCTGGCGCCACTGCCATGTCCGAATCGAAGCGGGTGAAGAAGCCGCCGTTGGGACTGTTCAGGCTTTCCAGCAGAACAAAGCGCAGGGTGTCCGGATCGGGCTGCTCGGCGGGCGGAAGACTCAGGAGGTTGACCAACTCCTGGGTGGCCACCGCAGCGCTCATCGAGTAGCCCCACACAACGATGTTGTCGCCCTCGGCCAAGTGCGCCAACAGCGCCTGGTGCAGGTCGTCGACGCCCTGGGTCAGTCCCGGTCCGTAATCGGTCTCCGGCGTCGTCACGCCGACGGGGGTATACCCCGGAAACGTCGGCTGCCCGTCAAACGGATGCTCGGGATCGAGGAAACCGGCAATGACCTGGTCGATGTAGGACTGTACCGGCGTCGGTTGAAACGCCGATCCCATGATCAGCGCGGTGTTCTCACCGAAGGCGAACCCTGCGCTGAGCACAGCGGTCATCCCCATCAGGCCGGCGCAGCCCCCCGCCACGAATCCGGCCGTCAACCATCGATTGCTTGTATGCGTCATCGAATCCCCCATTTATCCCCGACACATGCTCGTGTCAGCGTACACAGGAACCTGACCCAGCGCGCGCCGAGGCAGCGAATATTTTCTGGACGCCGCCGCCGGCCGGATACGTTTGCTGGTGGCCGGCGCAGCGGGGGATAAGGTAAGCGCGTGGCTCTACCAGCTCCGGGCGCCGACCGTGCAGCGATTGTCACCGGCGCGTCGTCGGGTATCGGTGTGGCCTTGGCATGTGAACTCGCCCGGCGCGGCCACCAGCTGATTCTGGTGGCGCGCAGCGCAGATCGGCTGCACGCGCTGGCCGCCCAGCTCAGCTCGTCGGGGCTGGGTCCGGCCCACGTGCTGCCCACCGACCTTTCCAACCCCGCCGAGCGTGCCGCCCTGCCCGATCGGGTTGCCGGCTTGGGCCTGGTCCCCGACGTGTTGGTCAACAATGCCGGCGTGGCCCTGGTGGCGTTGGCCGCTGCGGCGGAACCGCAACGGCAATTGGGCCTGATCGAGCTCGATGTGGCCGCGGTGGTCGATCTGTGCACCCGCTTCCTACCGGGCATGGTGGCGCGGGGCCGCGGAGCCGTCCTGAACGTGTCATCGGTCGCCGGGTTCGGCCCGCTGCCGGGTCAGGCCAGTTACGGCGCCGCAAAAGCATTCGTGGCGTCCTATACCGAGAGTCTGCGGAGCGAACTGCGAGGCACCGGCGTCGTCGTCACCGCGTTGTGCCCGGGGCCGGTGGACACCGGACTGGACCTCGTCGCCGGATTCCGACCGGGAGAGCGCAAGCGGGTGCTGCCGGCTGTGATGTGGAAGCCAGTGGACACAGTTGCCCGAGCTGCCATCGACGGCTTGGCCGCAGACAAGGGCCGGGTGACGCCGGGCTGGGCCAATCAGCTGCTGGTGGATGCCTATCGGGTGCTGCCGCACGGCCCGCTGCTACCGTTGCTGGCGCGGCGGACGCCGCTATCGACGCGCAAAGCAGGTACCGGGAAAGGCGGGTTATCGTCGAAGGCAACGAAGAGCGGGTCGCCGGACAGGGGGAGCGGTGTCGTGCTTGAGGTGATCGACAAGGGCTGCGTCAGCGAGGCCCATCCGGTTCCTTTGCTGTTCGTCCACGGCGCATGGCATGCCGCATGGTGTTGGGACGAGAACTTTCTCGGATACTTCGCCGATCTGGGCTACCGGGCGCTGGCGCTCAGCTTCCGCGGCCATGGCGGCAGTCCCATCGACAAGCCGTTGCGTACCTGCAGCGTCGAAGATTATGTCCAAGACGTTCGATCGGTCGCCGACGAATTGCCAGTGCCTCCGGTGGTGATTGGCCATTCGATGGGTGGGCTGATCGTGCAGAAGTACCTGGAGAACCGGCCGGCGCCGGCCGGGGTCTTGATGGCGTCGATTCCCCCGCAGGGTAACTTCGGCTCCAGTCTGCGCTGGCTGCGCCACCGCCCGTGGCACGCAGTCAAGATGGCGGTCACCGGCAAGTCCCTGCCCTACATCAACACCCCCGAACTGGCCCGCGAGAAGTTCTTCTCCGAGGCGACTCCCGAAGACACGGTGCTGGAATGCGCGGCACGGCTGCAGGAGGACAGCGCCCGCGTCAGCGTCGACTGCCTGGTGCTCAATCTGCCGCACCCCAAGAGGGTGACCACGCCGCTGTTGGTGTTGGGTGCCGAACACGACGGTGCGCACACCTGCAAAGAGGTGCGGTCCACCGCGCATGCCTACGGCAGCGAAGCCGAGTTCTTTCCGGGCATGGGCCACAACATGATGCTCGAGCCGGGCTGGGAAGCCGTGGCCGAGCGCATCCACACCTGGCTCGGCTCCCGCGGCCTTTAGCTCCTACTCGTACGGGCCTGACCGGCCCGCCGCTCAGTCCTTGGTGAAGTGGTACAGGCGGTAGACGAATTCGCCGTTCTTCAACGCGCCGTTGAAGGTCCAGTCGGTTGCGGCGCTGGCGAAGCGGGCCAGACCGCCGTGGTGGGCGATCATGTCCTGCTTGCGGGCCAAGTTTTTCTCATTTCCGCGCAACACGTCCATGCTGATGTCCTCCTGCGACACCAGCCGCAATCCCGTGGCGGCCAGCTCGGCATCCCAGCGGGCCAGCTCGCTGCGGCGTCGGAAATCGGTGTAGAGGAAGTGCCCGCCCGGGGCCAGCACCCGCGCCGCGCCGTTGAAGAATTTGGCCGGGTGCGGGTACAGGTGCGATGCCTCCACTTGGAATACCACGTCGAACGAGCCGTCCTCGAAGGGCAGATTCTCGGCGTCGCCCTGCACGAAGTCCATCCCGGGCAGCTGGTGGCGCTCTCGGCAGAACTCGATAGCGGTCTCATTGAGGTCCAGGCCGGTGTAGGAGGCGGGCTTGAAGGTGCGCGCCACATAGGACGCGCCGCCCCCGTGGCCACAGCTCACCTCGAGCACCTTCTTGCCGGCCAGATCAGCCTGGGCGGCGGTGCGGTGGTACTGCTGGATGAAGAACCGGTTCGGCTCGTCCGAGGCTTCCAGCGGCACCGCCATCGGCGGGTCCTCTTCGTAGCCGTAGTTGAGGAACAGCCAGTCGTCACCGCTGAGCATCTTGGTCTGGGTCGAGAACCGCTTGGTCACAAACGAGGTGAACAGCAGGTGGTAGACGAACGGGTTCGTCATGACGCGGTGGGATACCGGATTGAAGATCAGGCGGTTCATCGTGACCATCGAAAAAGTATCTCACGATTCGCACGAGCGTGCCGAGGCCGGGCCTATGGCTGCGGCACCATCAGTCGCGTAGTCCGCGCATCAGGATTCGGTCCCACATCCGGTCGGTAAGCAGGGCTCGGGCAAACACGGTGGCCTTGCCGGACAGTCCAACGACGTAGCGCGGCCGGGGATTCTTGGCTCGCACTACGCGCAGTACGGCGCGCGCGACCACGTCGGGTTCGATCATCACTCCGCGCTTTGCCGAGAGCTGACGCGTGTTGTCGGCGTAACGGATCTTGAAGCCGCCGTAGGGGTCATCGGCGGCATAGGACGGACGAGCCTCCTGCTGCGAGGTGACGAACGGCGTCCGCACAGCGGTCGGGTCGAGCAGCACCACACGTACCCCGAACGGCGCCACTTCGGCACGCAGGGACAGTGATAGCGCCTCCATGCCGTACTTGATCACGTGATAGCCGCCGGCGCCCGGGCTGGCGAAACGCCCACCGGTGCTGCCGATGTTGACGATGACGCCGGACCCGCGCTGCCGCATTCCCGGCAGCACTGCCTGGGCTAAGTGAAGCGTCGCAACCACATTGGTCTCGAAGAGGCTGCGCAGGTCGTCGAGAGCCAACTGCTCGAGCGGACTCGTCAGCGGAAATCCAGCGCTGTTGACCAGCACATCTACCGCGCCATGATCGGATTCGATCTCGGCGACGAGCCGATCCACCGCGGCTTCATCGGTGACGTCGAGCGCGCGGGCGTTCAGTCCACGCGCCGCAAGCCGTTGCAGCGCTTCGGGATTGCGTCCCACCGCAAAGACCCGATAACCGCCGGCCTGCAATCGATCGGCGCTCGCCTCGCCAATCCCGCTCGTCGCCCCGGTGACCAGCGCTACGGGCTGGGCGCTCATCGGGTGCCGATGTTGCCGGACTGTGCGGGCGAGGGGTCCACGCCGGTTTCGGCGGGCACCAACTCGACGGGCAGGTGCTCCAGGCCGCGCATGGTCGCATTGACCAGGTAGCGGTATTCCCCGTCGAGCCGGATCTCTCTGACATGGGGAATCAGTTGCGTCAGTACCCGGCTCACCTCGATGCGGGTCAGGTGGGTGCCCAGGCAGTAGTGGGCCCCGCCACCGAATGCGAGGTGGTCGGTCGGATTGCGGTCCAGATCGAAAGTGTCGGGATCGGGGTAGTGCAGGGGGTCGCGGTTGCCGGCCGCATACAGCACCAAGACCCGCGCACCGGCCGGGATGACGTGGTCGCCGACCCGATAGTCGCGGGTGGCAGTTCGGTAGAAGCCTTGAACGGGGGAGACCAGCCGCAGCTGTTCTTCGATCGCCGCGGGAATCAGCTCGGGGTGCTCGCGCAGCCGGGCGTAGACGTCCGGGCGCTGTGCCAGCGTCAGAAACAATCCCGAGATCAGATTTGTCGTGGTTTCGCTGCCGGCGCCGACGAGCATCGACGCCGTCCAGAACACCTCGTCATCGGAGAGGGTGTCGTCACCACTGGGCGCCGCCAGCATCGAGATCAGGTCGTCGCCGGGGGCCTCGCGGCGCGCCTTGATCATCGGGTCAAGGCTGCGGTGCATCGCGATGACCGCCTGACTCGACCGCATGTTCATCGTCATCCCGCGCAACGACAGCGGCGCGAACGCGGCCTCATTGATGGTGTCGGCCCACTCCAAGAATTGGTGGCGGTCTTCCTGCGGTATCGCCAGCATCATGGTGATCAGCCGGTTCGGCAGGGGTTTGGCTAGGTCGGCCACAATCTCGACGCGTCCACGTTTGATCATCTCGGCGACGAGTTCGTCGGCGGCGCGGTTGATGTTGATCTCCCACGATTTCATCGCGCGGGGGGTGAAAGCCCGGGATACTGACCGGCGCAGCCGAGTGTGCACCGGCGGGTCGGTGGCGTTCATGGTCTGCAGCCGGACCCGGAAGCGGGCCTGGCTCTCCGCCGAGGACAACGCCTCGTCGTCGCGTAACGCCTGGCGGACCTCGTCGTATCCCGGGATGATCCAGATGCCGCGCTTACGGCTGTACCAGACCTTCGGGCCGGACAGCAGCGTGCGATATCCCGGATAAGGGTCCCGCATCGTCTCGCGAGCGAACGGGTCGAAGTCGGTCAGCGGTGCCGTTTCGCGTCTGGTCACGGCGTACCGATAGGCGGTCGCCCGGTCGCGGACCACGCCGACCAGCCCATCGGTGCCGATCTTGAGCAGGCTGGCGCGGAAACGAAGCCGGCGCGTCAATTCCTTCTGATCCATCTAGGCAAGCCCCTCGTCACGATCGTCGGGTTTGGAGCCCCGTTTGGGCCGCGATTGGCCGTAGGCGCCACCCTAACCCGGTTTCCTCCGTCGTCTGAAGGGACGTCGGTCAGCAAAGAAGCGCCGGAGCGCCGGGACGGGTGTCCCGATCTGCTCCGGCGCTTCGACGCGGCGTCCTCAGTCTTTGACGAGGTCGAAAATGCGGTAGGTGATCTCCCCGCGATCCAGGTCGCGGTAGAACAGCGAGCCCTCCACCACGGCGAATTCGCGAGCGAAGCGGCGCAGGAAGAACGGCATCCGCTCGTTGATCAGGTCGTTGGAGCGCGGCGAGTTGGCCGCCAGGCCGCGAACGACCTCACGGCTGATGTCGCGCTCGTTGACCAGCCGCAGCGGCGGGGTGGCCAGGGTCTGCTGCCAGGACTCGATGTCCTCTTTGGCGCGGAAGTCGGTGTGCAGGAAGTGCCCGCCGGGACGCAGCACCCGACCCACCTCGCGAACAAACTGTGCGAAGTCCGGGTAGATGTGCGACGCCTCGACGTTGACCACCGCGTCGAACGTGTTGTCCGGGAACGGCAGGTTCAGTGCGTCACCCTGCACGAAGTCCAAGCCGGGCACCTGGTGGCGCTTCTTGCAGAAGGCGACGCCGTCCGGGTTGAAGTCCAGGCCGGTGTAGGAGGCCGGCTTGAGGGTACGTGCCAGGAAGGACGCGCCGCCGCCGTGGCCCGAGCTGACTTCGAGCACGTTCTTGCCGGCCAGGTCGATCTGGGTGGCGGTCTGGTGGTAGAGCTGGATCGAGTACCGGTTGGGTTCGTCGGTCTCGTCGAGCTTCAGGCCCAGCGGCGGGTCCTGCTCATAACCCCAGTTGAGGAAGACGACGTCGTCGTGTCCCATCCGCTTGGTCATGAACGGGTACCAGTATTTGAAGGCCTTCTTGTACAGCGGCATCGCCGAGATGCGGTACACCAGATCGGCACCGACTTTTTCCAAGGTCTCAGATGGGGAACGCACCATACCGAAAGTATGGCACAGGTCAGCGTTCGCGCTATCCGACGGTGACCGGGGCCGGAGCCTGCGTGCGCCGCGGTTCGCCGCGGTAGCGCGACGGCGCCCCGTCGATCTTGCAGACGCGCCACATCAGGCGTCCGGCAGGAGACATCAAACCGATGTCCTCGCAGAGCATCCGGATGTCGGCGAAGGTGTCTTGCAGGGCCTGTCTCAACTCGGGCGAACTGGCCCGCAGCTGCCTACGCACCGACCGGGGGACATCGAAATACCGGAAGAAGCGGCCCGGCAGCACCACCATCGGTTTTGCCAGCAACCGCATCACGAATGGGACGTACAGCGACATCCAAAACCGGTTGATCCGCCACACATGGGGAACGCGCTTGCGCAGGTAGGTGTGGGCGAACGAGATGTGACGCGCCTCTTCGGCGACGTGAATGGCCATCACCTTCTTCACCACTGGATGGCCTGCCTCAGCCTCCCGCAGCGCGTTGGTCTGGATCACGTCGACCGGTACCTCGCCGGCCAGAACACCGAAGAAGAACACGTTGGGAAACGGCCCGGCGTACAGCGGCATCAGCGGCGAGAGAAGGCGCATCCACCACTGCATGCCCGGAACATCGAAGCCGATCCGATTCACCAGCTCCTGAAACATCAGGACGTGGTTGCACTCTTCGACAGTCTCATGCATGCAGTAGCGATGTTCAGGGGATCCGTTGGGCACCCGTGAGGCGTACTGCACCAAACCCCGGATCAGCATGCTCTCGAACTGCAGGGTGACCTTGGCGATGTTGGCCTGCCGCCACATTCCGATGGCGATCTGCCTCTCCAACGGCTGGCTGCGGTACCAGTCGGTGCGTGCCAGCGGGTCGTTGGTCAACACCCACCGTGGGTCGTCGGCGACGATGGCGTGCTCGGGCGCGTCCCAATCGATGTCGGTGAAGGGATCGAAGCGGCGTCGCACCGAGCTCGCCGACAAACTCGCCAGCGTCGCCGAATATTGGTCGTCATCGGCGACATCCATGTTGCGCCGGTAGCGACCCACAGCGCGAACGCCGCCGATCAGCACTGAACTGGCAACCAGCAGCGCGGTCGCCGTCCCCAAAATGTCCATCCATATCGCCATCGGCGAACACTCTCCCCGTCAGTGCGTCCGGGTGCCCGCAGGCGCCGCGGCTTGGCCAATCGTAGCGTGGAGATTGGCAAATCATTAAGGCGAGGCGCCACACTTCGGTGTGATTGCCGCCATCTCGCGACCGAGCAGCGGCCATTAGTTTATATTCAGGCGGGGCTTAGCCTTTGTCCCGCTGACCTGCGCGCACAGCGCCACAGTAGGGCGTTGCGGTAGCGTGTTCACCTTATGGGGACCCAGCAACACCCGGACTATCAAGCCGTCATCGTGGGCGCGGGGTTCGGCGGCATCGGTGCGGCTATCCAGCTCAACAAGCTGGGCTACGACAACATCGTGATCGTCGACCGCCTGGACGGCCTGGGCGGAACATGGCGGGTCAACCACTACCCGGGGCTCTCCGTCGACCAGCCCTCTACTACTTATTCCTACTGGTTCGAACCCAACCCCTACTGGTCGCGGCTGTTTGCCCCCGGCAATGAGGTCCAGGCCTATGCCGAGCATGTGGCGGACAAGTACGACGTGACGCGGTTCATGCGCTTCAACACCACGGTTGACGGCGCCCAGTGGGATGAGGACGCAAAGCTCTGGCGAACGTCGCTGGCCGGCGGTGAGACGCTGACCTCGCAGTTCCTCATCGTCGCCACCGGCTTCCTGTGCCAGCCGAAGATTCCCGACATCCCCGGCATCGACACGTTCGCCGGTCATATCGTGCACACCGCGGAGTGGGACCACGACTACTCGATGGCGGGCCGCCGGGCGGCGGTCATCGGAACCGGGTCCACCGGGATCCAGGTGATCCCCGAGCTGGCCAACGAGGTCGCCGATCTGACGGTGTATCAGCGCACCCCGATTCTGGTGACACCCAAGTCCGATGTGGTCTTCCCGCCGGTGGTGCAACGGATGTTCGCCCGGGTGCCGTTCACCCAGCGCATTGTCCGGTGGCTCACCGACAACACCACGGACTTCATGATGGTGCTGACGATGTGGCGCTATCGGCGCTTCAAGTTCCTGAACAAGGCGATGGCGGCCCAGTCCGCACGGCATCGGCGGCGCTCGGTGCGGGATCCCGAGCTCGCCCGCAAGATGGCGCCCGACTTCGACTTCGGCTGCAAGCGTCCCTCGATCTCCAACAATTACTACCCGACATTCGCCAAGCCGAATGTGCACCTGGTGACCGAGGGAATCGAGCGGATCGAACCCGACGGCATCGTGGCGCGGGACGGCACAAAGCGCGAGATCGACACCCTGGTGCTGGCAACGGGATACGACGTCTGGGAGGGCAACCTGCCGGCGATCGAGGTGATCGGTCGCGGCGGTCGCAACCTGGGCAAGTGGTGGCGTGAGACGCGTTTCCAGGCATACCAGGGCATGACCGCCCCGCAGTTCCCGAACTTCATCAACATGGCCAGCCCGTTCTCCTGGGTCGGGTTGTCCTGGTTCAACACCGTGGAATACCAGACCCGGCACATGAACCGGCTGTTCGGTGAAGTGCAGCGGCGTCAGGCGCAGACGTTCGAGGTCACCGAGGAGGCCAACACCCGGTTCTACGAGCGGATGATGGGCCTGCTGGACAGCTCGGTATTCCACCTCGGCAACTGCGCGACATCGAATTCCTACTGGTTCAACCAGAGCACCGGCGAGGCCCCGCTGTTCCGGCCCACCTCGGTACGCAGCGCTGTGAAGGAGCAGGACCACTTCCCACTCTCGGACTATCTGATCGGATAGCTTCCGCTGCTACGGTCCTGAACAGGGGGTTACAGTGATCGTTTGGGCACATTGTCAGGTGAGGGGCCTGGGACAGTGACGCGTACACACCACCCGAGCCACGAGCGCTCGGCCGCGGCCGCCTTCGTTCGCCGATTCGCGTGGCCGATCATCCTGGGCTGGGTTGCCCTCACCGCGTTGGTGAGCGTCGCCGTCCCGCCGCTGGAACAGGTCGCCAAAGAACACCCGGTGTCGTTGAGCGCCAAAGACTCACCGTCCATCCAGGCGATGGCCCGGCTCGGACACGACTTCGCGGAGTCCAACACCGACAGTGCCGCGATGATCGTCATCGAAGGCGACGAGCCGCTCGGCGATGCCGCGCACCACTACTACAACGAGCTGATCGCCCAGCTCAACGCCGACACCACGCATGTGCAGCACATCCAGGACTTCTGGGGCGATCCGCTGACCGCGGGGGGCGCCCAGAGTTCCGACGGCAAGGCCGCTTTGGTGCAGCTGAACCTCGCCGGAAACCAGGGTGAGGCGCTGGCCAACGACTCGGTCGAGGCGGTCCGCGACATCGTGGCGCGCACCCCGGCGCCCGAGGGGGTCCGGGCCTACGTCACCGGCCCGGCGCCGATGGTCACCGACATGAACTCCAGCGGCGACCGAGCGGTGCTCAAGATCCTGGTGGCCACCGTCTCGGTGATCTCGCTGATGCTGCTGCTGCTCTACCGATCGTTCAGCACCGTCGCGTTGCTGCTGGCAGTGGTCGGGGTCGAACTGGCGGCGGCACGGGGAATCGTCGCCTTCCTGGGGCACTACGACCTGATCGGGCTGTCCACGTTCGCGATCAACATTCTGGTGACGTTGGCGATCGCCGCCGGCACCGACTACGGCATCTTCTTCATCGGCCGCTACCACGAGGCCCGCCATGCCGGCGAAGACCCGGAGACGGCCTACTTCACCACCTATCGCGGTGTCGCCCATGTGGTACTGGCCTCCGGCCTGACCATCGCCGGCGCCACCTTCTGCCTGAGCTTCACCCGGTTGCCGGTGTTTCAGACCATGGGCGTGCCGTGTGCGGTCGGCATGCTGGTCGCGGTGGCGATCGCGCTGACGCTGGTTCCGGCGGTCCTGGCGATCGCCACGCGCCGCGGACTGCTCGAACCCCGGCGCAAGATGTCCGACCGCGGCTGGCGCAAAGTGGGCACGGCGATCGTGCGCTGGCCCGGCCCCATCTTCGTGGCCGCCTGCGCGATCGCACTCATCGGCCTGCTCGCCCTGCCCGGCTACAAGGTCAGCTACAAGGATCCGTCGTTCATCCCGCAGGACACCCCGGCCAACCTCGGCTGGGCGGCCGCGGCGCGGCACTTCCCGGAATCGCGCCTGCTGCCGGAGGTGCTGCTGATCGAATCCGATCACGACATGCGCAATTCCGCGGACTTCCTGGTGCTCAACAAGCTGGCCAAGAGCGTCTTCGCGGTCGAGGGTGTCGCCATGGTGCAGGGAGTGACCCGGCCGGAGGGCACCCCGCTCGGTCACACCTCGATTCCGTTCCTGCTCAGCATGCAGAGCGCCGGGCAGATGCAGAACCTGGACTTCGTCAAGAGCCGGGTGGCCGATATGCGCCAGCAGGCCAACGATCTCGAGGGCACTATCGCCTCGCTACAGCGGATGTACGGGCTGATGCAGCAGTTGGGCACCAGCACCCATCACGCGACCGGTGTCTCGCAGGAGGCGCGGGACCTGGCCACGCAGGTGCGCGGCAACATGGCCGATCTGAACGAGAATTCCAAAGCGTTGCGTGAATCCGTCGAAGGGAAGGATTGCCGCGGCGACACCACGTGTCTGTCACTGCGGGCGGCGTATGCATCGATGGACGGCACCACCCTTCTCACCGAGAAACTCGACGAGCTGGCGCCCGACATGAGCAATATCGACGCGGTGACGCCGCAGCTGCTGGAGATGATGCCGGCGCAGATCGCCGCGATGCGCAGCCTGCAGACCATGATGCTGACGTTGCACAGCACCATGTCCGGGATCATGGCGCAGCTCGAGGAGGTCGGCGGCGACTCGGCCGCGATGGGTCAGGACTTCGACGCGGCGAAGAGCGACGACTCGTTCTACCTGCCTCGGGAGGCCTTCGATAACCCGGACTTCAAACGCGTGGTCCAGCTGTTCCTGTCGCCGGACGGGCACGCGGCGCGCTTCTTCATCACCCACGACGGCTACCCGGCGACTCCGGAGGGCATGGCTCGGGTCAACCTGATCAAGAAGGCGGCCACAGAGTCCTTGAAGGGCACCCCGCTGTCGAACGCCAAGGTGTACGTCGCCGGTACCGCTGCGCTCTTCAACGACTTGCAGGGCAGCGCCGACTACGATCTACTGATTGCCGGAATCACCTCGCTGGCAATCATTTTCATCATCATGCTGCTGATCACGCGCAGCTTCATCGCCTCAGTGGTGATCGTCGGGACGGTGTTGGCGTCGCTGGGAGCATCGTTCGGGCTGTCGGTACTGCTGTGGCAGTACATCTTCGGCATCAACCTGCACTGGCTGGTGATGGTGATGTCGGTGATCATCCTGTTGGCGGTGGGCTGTGACTACAACCTGCTCCTGGTCGCGCGGTTCAAAGAGGAGATGGGCGCCGGACTGAAGACCGGCATCATCCGCACCATGGGCGGCACCGGCAAGGTCGTCACGGCTGCCGGGCTGGTGTTCGCCTTCACCATGGCGTCCATGCTGGTCAGTGATCTGCGGGTGGTGGGCCAAGTGGGCACCACGATCGGACTCGGCCTGTTGTTCGACACGCTGGTGGTGCGCTCGTTCATGATGCCCTCGATGGCGGCGCTGCTGGGGCGGTGGTTCTGGTGGCCGCTGAACGTGCGCGAGCACCCGGCGCGGGCGCGGCCGGTGGCTGTGCCGGCCGCCTCGGCGGCAGCGGAAGGCAAGTCCGGCGCGAATGACCGCACCTTCGAGGACATGGTCGCCACGGCGTTCCCGGAGCTGTCCGGTGGCCCGGCGGGGCCGTCGGCCGAGGACCGGGCCACCGAGGTGTTGGCCGCGATCCAGCCGCCGGAGGAAGATGTCGACCGCTGAGCTGGGCTGAACCGGCTCTGGTCAGCGCGCTACCGCGTGGGCTAGATTTAAACGAGTCCTGATTGTAAAAATAATTCGCGGGTCCGACGCGGTGTTCAACGGTGCCCGCCGGCGGTCCGGAGGGGAGAGCCATAGATGTCCGATCAAGCCCTTTCTGCCGCCTTGGAGCGTGAGCATCTGCAGATCGACGCCGGAATCAGAGCTTTCCTGGAGGGCCTCGAGGGTGGCAGCCCCGACGCCGACGGCCTGCGCGCGACATTGGCTGTGCTGCGACGCCACATCTACCTGGAGGAACAGCTGCTGTTCCCGCCGATCAGCAGGGGCGCGCACATGATGGCGGTCTTCGGGATGATCCGCGGACACGGCGAGATCTGGCGCACCATGAACGCTCTCGACGACCTGGCCCGCGCCGGCGCCGATCAGGACACCCTGCGGGGTGCCTGTTGCCGGCTACTGGACCAGCTGGCCGACCACAACAAGGTGGAGGAGCCGGTGATCTACCCGGCCGCCGACACCGGGTTGGCGCCCGAAGTGGCAGCAGAAGTGGCCGAGTTTCTCGCTGCCGGGCGGATGCCCGAAGGGTGGACCTGCGCACGGGGAGCGGCCTGAGCAGTTAACCTTCGGCGGAGATGAGCGCCGAGAGGCCGGCGTGATAGGCGGCCAGACTGTGCCGCCAGCCGATGTCGATCGCACCGCCGCTGTCCACGGCGATCTCGGCGCCCACGTGCACATACGGCGCAGGCGGAACCAGCGGGACGATGTCGAGGAAGTTCACCACGCGATAACAGCATTCGATGGCTGCGTCGAACGCGGCCTTGAAGTCGAGCACGCCGACGCGTGGGCCGGCGAAGGTGGTCAACCGCGGCTCGACGGTGTTCGGGGGCATTCCTTGCTCGACGTCCGGTGCGGCCAGAACCGCCAGGGCGGCCCCCAGACTGTGCCCGGTGATGAGGATCTGACTGCACCCGCTGGTCGCCGCGGACAGGTTGGCGGCGATCGAAGCCCGCACGCAGCCGTAGATGTCCTGAAAGCCGGCATGCACCTGGCCGAACCGCCCGAACCCCGCCACCGGCGCATACGGCGCCGGGACGAAGTCGAAATCGGCGATCCAGTCCGCCACATCGGAGCTGCCACGAAATGCGATGAACGCGGTGCCACTGGTGGCGTCGTGGCCCATCAACCCAAAGATGTTGGTGTCCTTGGCCATCGCCGTCGCAGGATGCTGCTCGGGCAGCGCGGCCAAGTGGGCCTGGTCTGCCTTGATCAGGGCGGTTTGGCTGAACCCGGGCGGCAGCGTGGGCGCCGCGCCGGACATCACGGTGTAGGCCGCAGACGCCAGCGGCAGCACCACATCGCGGGCGTATGACGGGCTGAAAGCCACGTTGAACAGTGTAGAAGCGCCAGCCCTGCCAGAGCCGGTGTTGGTGGCAGGCTTTAGACTTGCGACCAACGGCATTGAACCGGCAATCACCGGGGAGCCTTCGGAAGAACAGCCGCACCGCCCAGCGACCGGCTCAGTAGAACCGAACGGGACGGCCCGTCACAGCCTTACATCGAGCGGTCGCGCCCCAGCACGGGAGTGCGGCAAGCGGGGTGGTACCGCGGCGCTCGCGCAACCGCGCGGCGTCGTCCCCGGGCCGGGCCCTTGGGAGACAACACACCGTGAGCGAACGCAGCTATCCGAAGCCGGCCGCCGGCGCCCCCGACTTCCCGGCGGCTGAAGCCACCGTCCTGGACTACTGGGCCGCCGACGACACCTTCCGGGCCAGCATCGCCCGCCGCGACGGCGCGCAAGAATACGTGTTCTACGACGGGCCGCCGTTCGCCAACGGCCTGCCGCACTACGGCCATCTGCTGACCGGTTACGTCAAGGACATCGTGCCGCGCTACCGCACCATGCGCGGCTACAAGGTGGAGCGGCGGTTCGGCTGGGACACCCACGGGCTGCCCGCCGAGCTCGAGGTGGAGCGCCAGCTCGGCATCACCGACAAGTCGCAGATCGACGCCATGGGCATCGCCGCGTTCAACCAGGCATGCCGGGATTCGGTGCTGCGCTACACGTCTGAGTGGCAGGCCTACGTCACCCGCCAGGCTCGCTGGGTGGACTTCGACAACGACTACAAGACCCTCGACCTACCCTTCATGGAGTCGGTGTTGTGGGCGTTCAAGCAGCTCTGGGACAAGGGCCTGGCCTACGAGGGCTATCAGGTGCTGCCGTACTGCTGGCGCGACGAGACCCCGCTGTCCAACCATGAGCTGCGGATGGACGACGACGTCTACAAGAGCCGCCAAGACCCGGCGCTGACCGTCGGGTTCCGGATCGTGGGCGGGGGACCGGCCGCTGACCTCGAGGGTGCTCACCTGTTGGTGTGGACCACCACCCCGTGGACATTGCCGTCCAACCAGGCGGTGGCGGTCAACCCGGATGTGACCTACGTGCTGGTCGCGGCGGGCGAGCGGCGATACCTGCTTGCCGAGGCGCGGCTGGGTGCCTACGCGCGCGAACTGGGTTTGGGCGAGGGCGACCAGGCGCAGGTGCTGGGCAGCTACCGCGGCTCGGAGCTGCTCGGCATGCGGTATGCGCCGCCGTTCCCGTATTTCATGGATTCAGCGAACGCCTTCCGGGTGCTGGCCGCCGATTTCGTGTCCACCGAGGACGGCACCGGCATCGTGCACCTGGCGCCCGCCTACGGTGAGGACGACAAGAACACCACCGACCCGGCCGGCATCACCCCGGTCACTCCGGTGGACGCCAAGGGCCGCTTCGATGCCACCGTTGCCGACTATGTCGGCCAGCACGTCTTCGACGCGAATAAGGCGATCATCGCCGACCTGAAGAACGGCACGGGCCCAGCCGCCGCCAACGGCGCGGTGCTGGTGCGCCACGAGACCTACGAGCACCCCTACCCGCACTGCTGGCGCTGCCGCAACCCGCTGATCTACAAGGCGGTGTCGTCGTGGTTCGTCCGGGTCACCGAATTCCGGGACCGAATGGTCGAACTCAACGAGCAGATCACCTGGTATCCCGAGCACATCAAGGACGGGATCTTCGGCAACTGGCTGCGCGGTGCACGCGACTGGTCGATTTCGCGAAACCGCTACTGGGGCACGCCGATTCCGGTGTGGAAATCCGACGATCCGGCGTATCCGCGGATCGACGTCTACGGCAGCCTCGATGAGCTGGAGCGCGACTTCGGGGTGCGCCCGGACAATCTGCATCGGCCTTACATCGACGAGCTGACCCGGCCCAACCCCGACGACCCCACCGGCGCCTCGACGATGCGGCGTATCCCCGACGTGCTGGATGTCTGGTTCGACTCGGGCTCGATGCCCTATGCCCAGGTGCATTACCCGTTCGAGAACTCCGAATGGTTCGACGGTGGCGGCGGGCAGGCTGCCCACTACCCGGGCGACTTCATCGTCGAATACATCGGTCAGACCCGCGGCTGGTTCTACATGATGCATGTGCTGGCGACCGCGCTGTTCGACCGTCCGGCATTCAAAACCTGTGTGGCGCACGGCATCGTACTGGGCAGCGACGGGCAGAAGATGAGCAAGTCGTTGCGCAACTACCCGGACGTCAGCGAGGTGTTCGACCGAGACGGCTCCGACGCCATGCGCTGGTTCCTGATGGCCTCGCCAATCCTGCGCGGCGGAAACCTGATTGTCACCGAGGCGGGTATCCGCGAGGGCGTACGCCAGGTGATGCTGCCGCTGACCAACGCCTACACCTTCCTGACGCTGTACGCCCCGAAACCCGGTGTCTGGCGCACCGATTCGCAGCACGTCCTGGATCGCTACATCCTGGCCAAGCTGGCGTCACTGCGCGACGACCTGACACAGGCCCTGGATGTCTGCGATATCTCCGGCGCCTGTGAGCAACTGCGCCAGTTCACCGAGGCGCTGACCAACTGGTATGTGCGGCGGTCCCGGCAGCGGTTCTGGGATGAGGACGCCGACGCGATCGACACGCTGCACACCGTGCTGGAGGTCACCGCGCGACTGGCCGCGCCGCTGCTGCCGCTGACCACCGAGGTGATCTGGCGCGGCGTCACCGGGGAACGCTCGGTGCACCTGACCGACTGGCCCGAGGCCGCCGAGCTGCCCGCCGATGCCGGGCTGGTGGCCGCGATGGATCAGGTCCGTGAGGTCTGTTCGGCGGCGTCGTCGGTGCGCAAAGCGCACCAGCTGCGGGTCCGGTTGCCGCTGCCCAAACTCACCGTCGCCGTCGACGACCCGCACCGGCTGGCACCGTTCACCGACCTGATCGCCGACGAGCTCAACGTCAAGGCCGTCGAACTCACCGATGACATCGCGCGCTTCGGGCGCTTCGATCTGGCGGTCAACGCGAAGGTGGCCGGTCCCCGTGTGGGTAAGGATGTCCAGGCCGCTATCAAAGCGGTGAAGGCCGGTGAGGGCTTCGTCAACCCCGACGGGACCCTGAGCGCGGGTCCGGTGGTGTTGCTGGAGAGCGAGTACACCTCCAAGCTGGTGGCCGCCGACCCGGAATACACCGTGGCGCTGCCCGACGGCGCCGGGTTGGTGGTGCTCGACAGCGCCGTGACGCCCGAGCTGGAAGCCGAGGGCTGGGCCAAGGATCGGATCCGGGAACTGCAAGAGCTGCGCAAAACCAGCGGCCTTGAGGTCTCCGACCGGATCAGCGTGGTGATCGCGGTGCCCGAGCAGCGGCGGCAATGGGCGCAGAATCACGCCGAGTTGATCGCCGGAGAGATCTTGGCGACCAGTTTCGAATTCGGCGAGCCGACAGATCCGGTGGAAATCGGGGACGGCGTGCGGGTGTCCATCGTCAAGGCCTAAGGGTTCAGCCGCAAAAATTCGGATCTGGGCCAGGACCGACTTTCTCGCGCCCAGATTCTTATGGTCGTCGGCGGCCCGCCGACGGGGCCTGCGCCGTCAGCTGTTGGCAGCTCGATCACGGCATTTATGCAGTTTGCGGTGGTAGAAAACCCCTCCACCGGCGTGCGCAGACGGTACTGGTGAGGCCGGTGAAACGTCGGCGAAACGGCCTTGAACTGCCACGTCGGCGACTTCAGGGCCTGTTCGTCCCCGATTAACCTTCAGGCCATACGAACAGTTGTCTGCGGTTGGTTCTGACCCACCCGAATTGCCGGCGAACCTGGCAAGCCGTTGCGTGACGCAACTCGGGTGGGTCCGTTCATTACTTGGCTAGAGGGGCAGGGCATTCATGGATTTCGGGGCACTCCCGCCAGAGGTCAACTCCGCGCGCATGTATGCCGGCCCGGGCTCGGCACCGTTGCTGGCCGCCGCGGCGAACTGGTCGGCGATGGCGACCGAGCTGAACTACACCGCCACGTCGTATGCCTCGGTGATCGCCGACCTGGCCGACTCGGCGTGGCAGGGGCCCTCGGCGGCATCGATGTCGGCAGCGGCCGCCCCGTATGCCGCGTGGCTGAAGGCCACCGCCGCCGGCGCCGAGGAGACGGCGCTGAAGGCCACGGCCGCCGCCGGCGCCTATGAGGCCGCCTACGCCGCGACCGTGCCACCGCCGGTGATCGCGGCCAACCGCGCTCTGCTTGCCTCGCTGGTGGCCACCAACTTCCTCGGACAGAACGCACCGGCGATTGCGGCGACCGAAGCACAGTACGGCGAAATGTGGGCGCAGGATGCGGCCGCGATGTACGCCTACGCCGGCTCGTCGGCGACCGCCAGCCAGCTGGAGCCGTTCAACACCCCGCCGGAGACCACCAACAGCAGCGGCCAGGCCAGTCAGTCGGCGGCGGTCACCAACGCGGCGCAGTCCGCAGCGGCCTCGAATACGCAGTCGAGCCTGTCCGACTTCCTCACGCAGATCCCGAACGCGCTGCAGAACATGATTACGAATCCGCTGACGCCCACGCAGATCGTGGACGACTACCAGGCGATCATCAAGACCCTCACCGGCGTGATCAGCACCGCGAACGGCCCTTACGGTATCAACGCTCTGAGCTCTGCCCGGAGTGTGTACCAGATGGCCATCAGCATCCCGGCGGTGGCCAATGCACTCGGAAATCTGAGCAGCACGCTCAGCCCAAAGCCGATCGTCGGTGCGTTGTCGCCGTTGTTGTCCAGCCCGCTGTTGAGCGGCTCGCACGCCGTTCCGGCGGCGGTGTCGGGGGCCGTGGGCCGGGCCGGTCTGATTGGGTCGTTGTCGGTGCCTTCCAGCTGGGCCAGCGCCGTTCCGGCGGTCAAGACCGCCACAGTGGCGCTGCAGGCCAGCGTGCTCGAGGCCGCCCCGGCACTCGCGGTAAACGGCGAGGGCATGCTGGCCGGCCAGATGGCGCTGTCAAGCCTGGCCGGGCGGGCAATCGGCACACCGATACGTCAGGCCGCGGGTGCCACCGCCACTCGCGCGATCAGCGCAATCAGTCACGTCACCAACAACCAGACGGGGCCCGATATCGCCACTACCGCCACCGTCATCGTCATCCCGCCGATCGCGAAATAACGAAAGCAGGACGCGTTCATGGTTTTTCAGAGTTTCGCAGCGCAGCCCCCAGAGGTCATCTCAGGCCAGCTGTATTCGGGACCGGGTGCTGACCCACTGTTCGCCGCGGCGGCGGCCTGGTCGGGGCTGGGCGCCGAGCTGCACGCCGCCGCATCCTCCTACCAAGCGGCACTGGCAAGCCTCAGTGGCGGCTGGCAGGGACCGGCGGCCGCAGCCATGGCGGCCGCAGCCGCACCGTATGTGACGTGGTTGTCGACCACGGCGGCACAGGCTGAGCAGACCGCCGCCCAGGCGTCCGCCGCAGCAGCGGCCTACGAATCGGCCTTCGCGGGAATCGTGCCGCCGCCGGCGATCGCCGCCAACCGCAGCCAGCTGGCCTCGCTGGTGGCCACCAACATTCTCGGGCAGAACACCACCGCGATCGCCGCTGTCGAGGCGGAATACGGCCGGATGTGGGCGCAAGACGTCGCCGCCATGCTCGGGTACGCGGGCGCGTCGGCGGAGGCCACAAATCTGACCTCGTTCACCGCCGCGCCGCAGACCACCAACGGCGACCCGGGAAGCGCGGAGGCCTCCGCTGAACCCGACCTGATCCAGCTGATCACCAAAGAGATCAACTCGTGGACGTCGGGCTATAACACCGGCTGGCAGAACATGATCGACGGCCTGACCGGGACCACCTACACGCATAATTTATGGGAGAGCCACCTCTCGCTGGCCAACGGTGTCAGCGGCCAGACCGGGTGGGTCAACGCCGTCCATGCCAGTACCAACATGGGGATCACCCAGTTCCGGTCCGGGTACAAGGCGGTGGTCCCGGTGATTCCGAAGTCGGCACTCGGCGGCCTACACAGCTCCGGATTGACCGCGGGCGCCGGTCTGAGCAGGGCAGCAGGGGCCGCTACGGGCAGCGCGATGCGCGTGGGTGCGTTGTCGGTGCCGCCGAACTGGGCCAGTGCCACCTCGGCGATCCAGCTCGCCTCCACCTCGCTGCCGCAGACCGCGCTGGGCGCTGCCCCCGCAGCGGGAACCGTTCCGGGCATGCTCGCCCCGGCAGCCCTGGGCAGTGCGGCCGGCGGCGCCTTGGGCGCGCCGGCCACCCGCACGGTGGCCCCGGTCGCCCGTGTGGTGTCGACCAACATCAAGGACCGCGAGGCGCCAGTCCCACTCGACCAGGTGATCGCGCAATTGCAGCAGACGCCGGATGTGGTCCAGCATTGGAACGTCGACCAGGCCGGCCTCGACGAGCTTGTCGCGAAGCTGTCCCTGAAACCGGGCATCCACGCGGTGCACGTCCTCGACGACGAGGACAGTGCGCTTGCCGGATCGCAGTCCGCGCTCGGCTGACGCGGTCCCGGTGCCTCACGACCTCGGCCGCCCCAGGAGGAACCCGATGAAGCTGTTGTTAGTCCCGATCGTTGCCGCCGCCGCGCTCGCTCTCGCCGCGCCCGGGCACGCTGACCCCAATGCGGTGGAGGTCAGCGCCGTCGACAGTACAGAGTTCATCTCGTCGCTTCGGCAGGTCGGGATCATCTTCGACAACCCGGCCCAAGCCGTGGCCGCCGCCGAAGCGCTCTGCGGCTTGGCGGCCAACGGTGAAACAAGCCTGGAACTGCTCAACGACATCACCGAAGCCAACCCCGACCTGACGGTCGCCGACGCAGCGCGGTTTGCGGCGATCTCGGCGAAAACCTATTGCCCGCACCAGCTCAACAAGGGCGGCGGAGGGTCGAAGTAGGGCTGCGTCATCCTTTGACGGCCAGCCAGCGCTGTTGACCGCCCGCCGTGGTCACCTGTACGTCGCGGAAACCTATGCTGCGCAAGCGTTCTGGCAGTGCATCGGGTGAGACCGGGTTATAGGTGTCGCGAAGGTGCATCAACCGGAACATCGTCGAGTGCACCCCGTCGCTGCCGGCAAAGACCGCGCCGCGGCGCAGCACTCGAAAGGCCTCGGCGAAGAGTCGGTCCTGCAACGCCGGCGTCGGAACGTGGTGCAGCATGGTGAAACACACCACCGAACTGAAGTCCTCCGACGGCAGCCCGGTAGCGGTGCCGTCACCGTTGATGATGTGGGCGCGTGAACCGTATTTCGCCTGAAGGCGTTCGGTCATCGGTGCGTTGATCTCCACGGCAGTCAGCCGAGGTGTCATGTTCACCAGACACCGCAGGTTGGCGCCGTAGCCCGGCCCGATCTCCAGGGCGTTCTCGCCGAGGTCAACGTCTGCCAGCGCCCACGGCAGAAGGTCGCGCTCGACGCTGCGTGCCCAGTACCGGGAGCTGCAACACAGCCGGTGCACCAGATTCATTGCCATCGTCTCGACCCTAGTCGGATGCGGCCAGGCATGGCAGTGCCCAATAGGCTTACGCCCGTGGACGCCCGATGGGTCCTGCACCTGGATATGGACGCGTTTTTCGCGTCCGTCGAGCAATTGACCCGCCCGACGTTGCGGGGACGCCCGGTACTGGTCGGCGGGCTCGGGGGCCGTGGCGTGGTGGCCGGGGCAAGTTACGAGGCGCGGGTTTTCGGCGCCCGCTCGGCGATGCCGATGCATCAGGCGCGCCGGCTGGTGGGGGCCCCAGCCGTGGTGCTGCCGCCGCGTGGCGCCGTGTACGGCATGGCCAGCCGACGGGTTTTCGAGACCGTGCGTGCGGTGATTCCGGTCGTCGAGCAGCTCTCCTTCGACGAGGCGTTCGGGGAACCGGCCGAGCTGGCGGGGGCAACCGCTGCGGAGGTGCTGCGGTTCTGCGAAAGCCTGCGTGGACGAGTACTCGACGAGACCGGCTTGGTGGCATCGGTCGGGGCGGGCTCGGGCAAGCAGATCGCCAAGATCGCCTCCGATCTGGCAAAGCCGAACGGGGTGCGGGTCGTCAGCCGCTCCGAGGAACGACTGCTGCTGGACGGGCTTCCGGTACGCCGACTGTGGGGGATCGGTCCGGTCGCCGAGGAGAAGCTGCACCGGTTGGGCATCGACACCATCGGGCAGCTGGCTGCACTGACCGACAGCGAGGTCGCTGACATTCTGGGCGCCACCATCGGCCCGGCACTGCACCGCTTGGCTCGGGGGATCGATGACCGGCGGGTCGCCGAACGTGCTGAGGCCAAACAGATCAGCGCCGAATCCACCTTCGCTGTCGACCTGACCACCTTGGAACAGCTGCGGGCTGAGATCGGTCCGATCGGTGAGCACGCCTACCGCAGGCTGCTGCGTGATGGGCGCGGCGCTCGTACCGTGACGGTGAAACTCAAGAAGGCCGATATGAGTGTGCTGACCCGCTCGGCCACGCTGCCGTATGCGACCACCGACGTCGCCGCGCTCACGGCGGCGGCCGGCCGGCTGCTGCTCGATCCGCAGGAGATCGGCCCGATCCGGTTGCTCGGTGTGGGGTTTTCCGGGCTGACCGATGTTCGCCAGGAGTCGTTGTTCCCGGATCTGGAATTTCCAGAAATAGGCTCTGTATCACCGGAAGTTACTGCGCGAGAACCACTTTCTCCGACGACAGCGGCGTCGTGGCGAGTCGGGGATGACGTCAAGCACCCTGATCTCGGCCACGGCTGGGTACAGGGTGCTGGGCACGGGGTGATGACGATCCGCTTCGAAACGCGCGGCTCAGGCCCCGGTCCGGTGCGCACGTTTCCCGACGATGAGCCGGGGATCAGCCGCGCCGACCCGGTGGCCAGCCTGGACTGGCCGGACTACGTCGCCCGCCCGGAGGAACCCAGCTAGCTCGTCAGGGGAGTGCTTGCACCACTGGATCGTGGTGCACCGGGAAGTTGACGGAGCTGGCGATGAAGCAGATCCGGTGGGCGTCGGAATGCAATGCCCGCGCCCGCTCCACCATCGCGGCGTCGGCGACTTCGATTAGCGGCTGCAGGACGACAGTGGTGAAGTGTCCGCCCTCGGTGTTCTCGATCATCGTGCCGACCGGCCTGTCCTGGTAGGAGACGACCACAACGCCGTTGGTCGAACACAGATACAGGTACGACAGCATGTGGCATTGGGACAGTGCGGCCAACAGCAGCTGTTCGGGATTCCACCTTGTCGGATCACCGCGGAACGCCGGGTCGGCGGTGCCGAGAATGGGGGGACAGCCCTGCGCGCCCACCTCATGCTCGCGCCCATAGCTGCGATAGTCGCTGGTCCCGGTGCCGTGATTGCCGGTCCAGCTGACATCCACGGTGTAGGTGTGTTGGGTGGACACGCGGCCTCCACGGGCTAGGGGTGGTGCGGGGTCGTCACCACAGCACACCGTAGACGCTGGAGACGGTAAATCCGTGGTGGCCATAGCCTTTGCAGGTCACGGTGCCCTGGTAGCCCACGGCACAGCTGGAACCCCAGTTCTCCAGTCGATGGCCCTCCGGCAGCACATCCACGTCCCGGGTGAACGACGCGATGTCGGAGTGGCGATAGGTCGCGGGCAACCCGCCGGCTTCGAGCACGGTCTGGTTGGCGCCGTCGGGCGCGTCCATCGGCACCGCATCGCAGCCGATCGGCCCGCCGTTGGGGCCGATACCGCACGAGCGGCCGTCCGGCGTTCTGAAGAACACCCAGTAGAAGTCGGTCGGCGACGAGTACCGCCCGGTGGCCACGGGGTAGTCGTCGACGGCGTCCGTCCCGGGCGGCGGCTCGGCGTGGGCCGCCGCGGCGGACCCGAGCGTGAGAACTGCGGCACCGAGGAGGGCGAGAACCCTGGCCATCGGTCAGCCCCACCGGTCGATGACGTCTGCGACCGGCTGCCCGGCGGCCAACGCCGCCATCAGCAGGATCCGGGCCTGCGGCGGGCGCAGTCGCGGCACCACCACCGCCCCGGCCTCCACCAGGGCCCGGCCGGGGCCGTAGTCCGCACCGATGCGTCCCGCCGGAACCCGGCTGGACACCGCGACCACGACGCCGGCCGCACAGTGCCGGCGGACCCCATCGATCACCGCCGGCGTGGCGTTGCCCGACCCCAACGCGGCCAACACCACCCCGCGCGCACCGGCGCCGACGCAGGCATCCAGGGCGACCGCGTCGGCACCTGCGTACAGCGCCACGACATCCACCCGCGGCACGGCGGCCGGTGCGCCGAGGTAGGGCCGAGTCTTGTCGCCGGACAGCGCGACCTGGCCGCCGGTGACGCTGCCCAGCAGCGGACCGGTGAATCCGGTCAGGCCGGTGATGGTCGCCTTCTGCAGCCCCAGCGGGGCCAGCACCCGGCCGCCGAAGCACATCAGCACCCCCAGCCCCCGGGCCGCCGGATCCGCGGCCACGGCCAGGGCGTCGCGCAGATTGCCCGGCCCGTCGGCGTCGGGGGCGTCCGCACCCCGCTGAGCCCCGGTCAGCACGACCGGCGCGTCCCCGCGGTAGCCGAGTTCTAGCCAGAGTGCACCCTCTTCGCAGGTGTCGGTGCCGTGCGTGACCACCACGCCGTCGGCGCCGCCGTCCACCGCGGCATTGACCGCGTCGAGGAGGGCAGCCCAGTCGCTCGGGCCCAGCTCCGAGCTGTCCCGCGCCATCAGGTCCACCACGGTGACGTCCGCGGCGCCGGTGTTTGCGAGCAGGTCCGAGCCGCTGCGGGCGGGCCGCAGCGCCCCGTCGCCTCCGGTGCCGCAGGAGATGGTGCCGCCGGTGGTGATGACGGTCAGGCGCTTGGACAGCATGCCGCGATCATGCCGCACCTGGGTTAAGGGATGATGGGGAGCGTGACTGACGAGACAACCGACTCGACCGAGACGGAGGTGGACCCGGTCGCGGCACCTGAGACGGAGCCCGCCGCCCCGCCCCGCCGGCTGGGGCTACTGCTGTCAGTGGCCACGGTGGTGCTGCTGGCCGACGTCGTCACCAAGGTGCTCGCGGTGAAGATGCTGACCCCCGGCCAGCCGGTGCCGATCATCGGCGACACCGTGACCTGGACGCTGGTCCGCAACTCCGGCGCCGCGTTCTCGATGGCCACCAGCTACACCTGGGTGCTGACGCTGATCGCCAGCTCGGTGGTGCTCGGCATCATCTGGATGTCGCGCCGCCTGGTGTCGCCCTGGTGGGCGATCGGGTTGGGGATGATCCTCGGCGGCGCGCTGGGCAACCTGGTGGACCGGTTCTTCCGGGCGCCCGGGCATCTGCAGGGCCACGTGGTCGACTTCCTGTCGATCGGCTGGTGGCCGGTGTTCAACGTCGCCGACCCGGCTGTGGTGGGCGGGGCGATCCTGCTGGTGGCGCTGTCGGTGTTCGGCTTCGACTTCGACGCGGTGGGTCGCCGCCGCGCCGGCGACAGCACCGCCGACGGCGACAGCGGCGGCAACGGCGAGCAAGCCTGATGCGGCTGTGACCGAACGATCCATGCCGGTCCCCGAGGGGCTGGCCGGCATGCGCGTGGACGCTGGGCTGGCCCGCCTGTTGGGCCTGTCGCGCAATGTTGTGGCGACCCTCGCCGAGAACGGCGATGTGGAACTGGATGGCGTAGCCGTCGGAAAGTCCGACCGGCTCGTCGCCGGTGCGTGGCTACAGGTACGGCTACCCGAGGCGCCGCCGCCGCTGGAGAACACCCCGGCCGAGGTCGAGGGCATGACGATTCTGTACTCCGACGCCGACATCGTCGCCGTCGACAAACCCCCCGGAGTCGCCGCGCACGCGTCGGTGGGCTGGACCGGGCCTACCGTGCTGGGCGGCCTGGCCGCGGCCGGCTACCGCATCACCACCTCCGGGGTTCCGGAGCGCCAAGGCATCGTGCACCGCCTCGATGTCGGGACCTCCGGGGTGATGGTGGTGGCGATCTCCGAACGCGCCTACACCGCGCTCAAACGCGCGTTCAAGGCGCGCACCGTCGAGAAGCGCTATCACGCCCTGGTGCAGGGCCATCCGGATCCGTCCAGTGGCACCATCGACGCACCGATCGGGCGCCATCACGGACCGGACTGGAAATTCGCCGTGACCGCCGACGGACGGCACAGCATCACCCACTACGACACCGTGGAGGCGTTCGTCGCCGCGAGCCTGCTCGACGTCCATCTGGAAACCGGCCGCACCCACCAGATCCGGGTGCACTTCTCGGCCCTGCGGCATCCGTGCTGCGGCGACCTCACCTACGGCGCCGATCCGACGTTGGCGCGCAAGCTCGGGCTGGAACGCCAGTGGCTGCACGCCCGCTCACTGGCTTTCGCCCACCCCGGCGACGGGCGGCGCATCGAGATCACCAGCGAATATCCCGCTGACCTGCAACACGCCTTGGACATCCTGAACCGCTGAGCGCACCCAAAGCGCAGCGTCAGGGCTTGCGGGCCTCGACGAGCACCCGGGTGGCGTGTGCGACGAAGCACCCCTGCGCCTCGATCTGCTCGTGCATCTCGCGCAGCCGATCACGGTGATCCTCGACCGCAAAGTCAGGCACGGTCCAGATCACCTTGCGTAGGAAATAGATGACCGCACCCACGTCGAAGAACTCGGCCCGCAGCCGCTCGAGCCGCAGATCGAGGATCTCCATGCCGGCGGCTGCCGCCTCGGCCCGCACCGCTTCCGGCTCATACTGGGCACCTTTGCCCGGCATCGGCCCGAGAAAGAACTCGGTCAGCTCGCGCATCGTCGCCGGCCCGATCTGCTGGGCGAAATAGTGGCCGCCGGGCCGTAGCACGCGGGCGATCTCGTCCCACCACGTCGCCAATGGGTGCCGGCTGCTGACCAGATCGAATGCCTCGTCGCCGAAAGGCAGCGGCGGCCGGTCCGGCACCGTCACCACCACCACGCCACGCGGATGTAGCAGCGCGGTGGCGCGTGCGGCATTCGGCGGCCAGGATTCGGTGGCCGCCATAGTCGGGGGGAAGCTCGTGAACTCCGCCAACTTCTCCACGCCGGCCAGCACCTCGCCGCCACCGGTGTGCAGGTCGACCGCGGCCGAGACACCCGACAGCCGCCCCGCCAGCTGACGCTGATAGCCCCAGGACGGTCGCTGTTCGGTGGCGCGGCCGTCGAGCCAGGAGAATTCCCAGCCGTCAACGGGTGCGGCGGCGGCTTCGGCCACCAAATCGTCGAAGCTGCGCGACATCGAGCTCGTTAGCGCTATTCGTCGGCCGGCTTGGCCGACTTCGGCGGCCGGATCTTGAAGGAGATGCGCAGCTTGGTGCGGTAGATGATCCCGCCCTTGTCGTCGAGGGTGAGATCCTGCTCGACGACCTGAGCAACGCGGATGTCGTCGATGGTCTGCTTGGCCCGGTGTACCGCTTCGGCCGCGGCGTTCTCCCAAGACGACGGGCTGGTCCCGATGATGTCGATCACCCGGTACACGCTCATGTGTGACTCTCCTCGCTTGCGCCGAACCTCAACGTAGTGCACGGCGGCGCCCGCTGTCCCGGGAAACGGCAGCGGGAAAGACACGGTTGACGACACGCCCGAGAAGCGTCGGTGCTCGGCCATAGACTGGCGGTCCTATGGACAGTTCATCCTCGCGGTCCTTCGTGCACCTGCATAACCACACCGAGTACTCGATGCTCGACGGCGCGGCGAAGATCGCCCCGATGCTGGCCGAGGCGCAGCGGTTGGAGATGCCCGCGATCGGGATGACCGACCACGGAAACATGTTCGGCGCCAGCGAGTTCTACAACGCGGCGACCAAGTCCGGCATCAAGCCGATCATCGGGGTGGAGGCCTACATCGCCCCAGCGTCTCGTTTCGACACCCGCCGGGTCCAGTGGGGTGACCCCAGCCAGAAGAGCGACGACGTTTCCGGCAGCGGCTCCTACACCCACATGACGATGGTGGCCGAGAACGCCACCGGATTGCGCAACCTGTTCAAGCTCTCCTCGCTGGCTTCCTTCGAGGGCCAACTCGGCAAATGGTCGCGGATGGACGCCGAGATCATCGCCGAGCACGCCGAGGGCATCATCGCCACCACCGGCTGCCCGTCCGGGGAGGTGCAGACCCGGCTGCGGCTGGGCCACGAACGAGAGGCGCTGGAGGCGGCCGCCAAATGGCGGGAGATCTTCGGAGCGGAGAACTATTTCCTGGAGGTGATGGACCACGGGCTGTCCATCGAGCGCCGGGTACGCGAAGGGCTGCTGGAGGTCGGGCGCAAGCTTGGCATCCCGACATTGGCCACCAACGACTGCCACTACGTCACCCGCGACGCCTCGCAGAATCACGAGGCGCTGCTGTGCATTCAGACCGGCAAGACGCTGTCGGATCCCACCCGCTTCAAGTTCGACGGGGACGGCTACTACCTGAAGTCGGCCGCCGAGATGCGCGCGCTCTGGGACGCCCAGCTGCCCGACGCCTGTGACTCGACCCTGCTCATCGCCGAGCGGGTGCAGTCCTATGCCGATGTCTGGGCGCCGCGCGACCGGATGCCGGTGTTTCCGGTGCCCGACGGTCATGACCAAGGATCCTGGTTGCGCCACGAGGTGCAGGCGGGTCTGGAACGACGCTTTCCGGCAGGTGTGCCGAGCGAGTACACCGACCGCGCGTCCTACGAGATCGACGTCATCTGCGGCAAGGGATTCCCGTCCTACTTCTTGATCGTCGCGGACCTGATCAGCTACGCCCGCTCGATCAACATCTGGGTGGGCCCGGGCCGAGGTTCGGCCGCCGGGTCGCTGGTGGCTTACGCGCTGGGGATCACCAACATCGACCCGATCCCGCACGGGCTGTTGTTCGAACGCTTCCTCAACCCGGAACGGCCGTCGGCCCCCGATATCGACATCGACTTCGACGACCGTCGCCGCGGCGAGATGGTGCGCTACGCCGCAGAGCGGTGGGGTAGTGACCGGGTCGCCCAGGTGATCACCTTCGGCACCATTAAAACCAAGGCGGCGCTGAAGGATTCAGCCCGTGTGCACTACGGCCAGCCTGGCTATGCGATCGCCGACCGGATCACCAAGGCGCTGCCGCCGCCGATCATGGCCAAGGACATTCCGCTGTCGGGTATCACCGACCCGAACCACGAGCGGTACAAGGAGGCCGCGGAGGTTCGCGGGCTGATCGACACAGATCCCGACGTGCGGACCATCTACGAGACGGCACGCGGCCTGGAGGGCCTGGTCCGCAACGCCGGCGTGCATGCCTGCGCGGTGATCATGAGCTCCGAGCCGCTGATCGACGCGATCCCGTTGTGGAAGCGCCCGCAGGACGGTGCGATCATCACCGGCTGGGACTACCCGTCGTGTGAAGAAATCGGCCTGCTGAAGATGGACTTCCTGGGCCTGCGCAACTTGACGATCATCGGCGACTGTCTAGAGAACATCAAGGCCAACCGGGGCATCGACCTGGACCTGGACACCGTGCCGTTCGATGATCCCGCCACGTACGAACTGCTGGGCCGCGGTGACACCCTGGGCGTGTTCCAGCTCGACGGCGGCCCGATGCGTGACCTGCTGCGCCGCATGCAGCCCACCGAGTTCAACGACATCGTCGCGGTGCTGGCGCTTTACCGGCCCGGCCCGATGGGCATGAACGCCCACAACGACTACGCCGACCGTAAGAACAACCGTCAGGTCATCAAGCCGATCCACCCCGAGCTCGAAGAGCCGCTGCGCAGCATCCTGTCGGAGACCTATGGCCTGATCGTCTACCAAGAGCAGATCATGTTCATCGCGCAGAAGGTCGCCTCCTACACGATGGGCAAGGCCGATGCGCTGCGTAAAGCCATGGGCAAGAAGAAGCTCGAAGTGCTGGAAGCCGAATACAAGGGCTTCTATGAGGGGATGACGGCCAACGGCTTCTCCGAGAAGGCCGTGAAAGCGTTGTGGGACACCATCCTTCCGTTCGCCGGGTACGCGTTCAACAAGTCGCATGCGGCCGCCTACGGACTGGTGTCGTACTGGACGGCCTACTTGAAGGCGAACTATCCGGCCGAATACATGGCGGGACTGTTGACGTCGGTCGGCGACGACAAGGACAAGGCCGCGGTGTACCTGGCTGACTGCCGCCGGCTGGGGATCACCGTGCTGCCGCCGGACGTCAACGAGTCCGAGCTGAACTTCGCTTCGGTGGGCCCAGACATCCGCTACGGGCTGGGCGCGGTGCGCAACGTAGGCGCCAATGTCGTCGGTTCCCTGATCGCCACCCGGACACACAAGGGCCGGTTCACCGACTTCTCCGACTACCTCAACAAGATCGACATCGCGGCCTGCAACAAGAAGGTCACCGAATCCTTGATCAAGGCCGGCGCCTTCGACTCGCTGGGGCACCCGCGTAAGGGGCTGTTCCTGGTGCACACCGACGCCGTCGACTCGGTGTTGGGCACCAAGAAGGCCGAGGCGGTGGGGCAGTTCGACCTGTTCGGCGGGGGAGACGGCGAAAGTGCCGCCACCGACGCCGTTTTCGGCATCAAGGTGCCCGACGAGGAGTGGGCCGACAAGCACAAGCTGGCCCTGGAGCGAGAGATGCTCGGCCTATATGTGTCCGGGCATCCGCTCAACGGCATCGCCCATCTGCTGGCCGCCCAGGTCGACACCCAGATCCCGGCGATCCTGGAGGGTGACGTCGCCGCCGACACCCAGGTGCGGGTGGGCGGCATCCTGGCATCGGTGAACCGCCGCGTCAACAAGAACGGATTGCCCTGGGCCTCGGCGCAATTGGAGGATCTCACCGGCGGCATCGAAGTGATGTTCTTTCCGCAGACCTACTCGGCGTACGGCGCTGACGTCGCCGACGACGCCGTGGTGCTGGTCAGCGCCAAGGTCAACATCCGCGACGACCGGATCTCGTTGATCGCCAACGAACTGGTGGTGCCTGATTTCTCCGCCAATGCCCCGGATCGTCCACTGGCGGTGAGCCTTCCGACCCGGCAGTGCACGATGGACAAGGTCAGTGCGCTCAAGCAGGTGTTGACCCGCCATCCCGGCACCGCGCAGGTACAGCTGCGGCTGATCAGCGGGGAGCGCATCACCGTATTGGAGCTGGATCCCTCGCTGCGCGTGACGCCGTCGTCGGCACTGATGGGCGATTTGAAGGCATTGCTCGGCCCCGGCTGCCTGGGCGGGTAACGGTCTACCGCCCGAGCGGGACAACTCGGACGATCACGCTGTCCGGCCACAGGTTACGAGTTCGGGTGCGCCGCAACTTGTCCCGCAGTGGCAGGTCGCGGTGGACGTTGGTCACGCCGGGTACCGGGACCATCGGCACGACGTTCCACTGCCAGCCGTAGCGCCGGTGCAGGGTGCGGTTGGCGGCTTCGGCCTCATTGCCAGACAGAATGGTGGCCCGGCCGCGCAGCGCGGTCGCATGGTGACGGCGCCGGCCGCGATAATCGCAGGCGGTCAGCTCGACATCCGGACGAGGGGTCAGCCTGCGAGTCTTGGGTCCGGTCTTGGTCCGAAACAACACGGCGCCGTCTTCGACCGCGAACCACACCGGAGTGTCCACCGGCGTGCCGTCGCGGCGGAAGGTGCGCAGCAGCGCGTAGCGGGTGTCGCGTAGCTCTTCGAGTTGTTGGGGATGCATACCACCACGAAACAACTTAGAGTTGACTTCAAGTCAAGTCCTTCGGAGGTGCCGATGTCCGGTCGGTTCACCATCGGCGAAGTGGCTCACCGCAGCGGCGTCGCCGCAACCACACTGCGCTACTACGAGCGGATCGGCTTGCTGGCGTCGCCGCCTCGGGCCGGCGGCCAGCGCCGCTATGACGAAGCAGTGCTGGCCCGGCTGGAGGTGATCGGCCTGTGCAAGGCGGCGGGGTTCGCGCTCGACGAGATTGCGTTGCTGTTCGCCGATGACGCGCCCGGGCGTCCGGCGAGCCATGCGCTGGCCCAGGCCAAGCTCGCCGAGATCGATGCGCAGCTGGAGTCGTTGTCGCGCGCTCGCGCGGTCATCGAATGGGGAATGCGGTGCACCTGTCCGTCCATCGACGCGTGTACCTGTGGAATCCATCCGCCGAAAGTCTGACTCTCAACATTACGGTTAGATCCGTTCCTGATTACAACATCGCATCACTGGTGTAACGTCTGAAACTTCTCACACAACACGTGTGGCCTCGGGGGGAGGTGGAGACTGTTGACGGCTGTGCGGAGCCGGTTTCGGCGGGCGCACTAACCCAAATAATCGAACTTTACCCAAGAATAGAATTAGCATAGGATATCAATGTTGTAACACAGACGTAACGAAAAACGTCTGTTGATACACAGAAAAGCATGTGCATGAACAACACGGAGGCAGTCATGTGGGTTTCGCGTCGTCTTCTCAACCTGCTCGGGATGGGCGCTGCCGCCGCATTCGCCGCGCTGGTACTACCCGTGTCGACCGCCAACGCGGCGGGGGACCCGTTCCTGGACGGCGGCCCGTACGAGACCTGCAACGGGGCGGTCTGCCTGGTGATGGGTGACATTCTGGATGGGAACTGGAAATACGAGGGCATCCGTCCGGTCATCACGGACTGGAAGGGCGACCAGCCTTACACCGTCCAGGTGACCGACGGCGACAACACGATCGACGCCGGAACGTACAACATCAAGATCGAGGACTACTGGAACTCGTTCTTCTCCACCAGGGCCTACCAATTCGGTGACTTCACCGCCAACTCCAGCCTGCCCGCCGACTTCGATATGAGCAGCCTGGGCAACTTCGGATATCTGTCCGGATCCTCGATCTACGAGGTCAACATCGGCGACTTCACCAACCTGACGATCAACGGCGTCGGGCCGCACGACCTGAACTACTGGGTCATGTCTCTCGGTGACATCAACTACTCCGTGGTGACAGACCCGATCAACTTCACGTCCGCGGGCGTGATCCAGTTCGGCGACGACGCCCCGATGCAGATATGGAACAGCCTGTTCCACTCGTGGACCCCTGAGGTTCCGGACTATCTCATTCCGAACGATCCGTTCGCCAACCTGGACTTCGACCCGTGTGACTTCCTCGGCGGTTGTGTCTAGCCAGGCACGTCAGAACTTGTAGCGCAGCACCCGGGCCTTGCCGGCCACCGACTTGAATCGGCCGGCAAGCCGGGTGATCGCGCGGGCCGGGCCGGGAAACGAATCCACCTCGGCGGCGTGCGCCAGGCAGGCCTGTTCGACCAGGCGCAGCCGAGGCTCCCACCGCTGCGGCGTGCGAGGGTCGGTGAAGCCGGGATTGGCCCAGACATGGCGCAGCACGGTGAACATTCCGCGGGGCGCCAGCTTCATGCCCAGCCAGCTGAACGGCCCGACCCGGCCGTAGTCGTTGAACGCCAACTCACCGGTACCGAAATGGTCGATGGCGTGCCCTATCAGGGCAATGACCTGCGGCTCGGTGAGAAAGGCGAACAGCCCGTCGGCGATCACCATGGTGGGTCGCCCGACCGGGATCCCGTCGGTCCACTCCGTACCGGTGAGATCGGCGGCGATCATATGCTCGGCGCGCTGAGCCGGTACCACCTTCTCGCGCAGCGCGATCACGTGCGGCAGATCGATGCTGTACCAATCGACGCCGGCCGGCGGCTTCACCCGCGCCAACGGCTCGTTGAGCCCGGCACCGAGGTCGACCACCACCGCGTCGGAATGCGCAGCCGTGTAGGCGCGGACGCGCTCATCGAGCATTTTGGCGCGCAGGGCGGTCTGTCGCACCACACTGGCCGGGATCCGGAATGCGGGGAAGTCGTAATCGATGAGGCCGACGACACGGTCGGAGAACTCGTCACCGAGGATCGGGACGG
Organism: Mycolicibacter virginiensis; assembly: GCF_022374935.2. Lineage (NCBI taxonomy): Bacteria > Bacillati > Actinomycetota > Actinomycetes > Mycobacteriales > Mycobacteriaceae > Mycobacterium > Mycobacterium virginiense. The sequence goes on along the minus strand of NZ_CP092430.2, from coordinate 2,530,471 downwards.
GAGCACGACAGTCCAGTGCGCGGGCATACGCCGTGAGGAAGGCGGTCTGCTCGAGGCGGCTGAACTCGGTGACGGGAATCGACATTCGCTCACCGTAAGCGATATCGCCGGTAGCGGCCCGTAACGGCAATCCCGCGCCTTGGCCGGGGCAGCGCCACTAACGTCGACGCCATGGAAACCGCCACCGAGATTCTGCAGGCCTCCACCATCGCGGTGACAGCCGACGGGGCGCTCGGCTCCATCACGCTGAGTCGGCCTGACAAGCTCAACCCGCTGGGCACCGTGACGCTCGACGAGCTGGTGGCGGCGGCCCGCTGGTTCGATGCTCGGCCCGCGGTCAAGGTGGTGGTCGTGGCCGGGAGCGGCCGGGCGTTCTCTGCCGGCGCCGATCTGGCCGCGTTCGTGGCCGCCGCCGATGGTGCCGGAGCCCTGCGGGAGGCCGCCGACGCCGGTCGTCGGATGGCAGAGGCCATCGAGGCCATGCGGGCGGTGACGGTGGCGCGGCTGCACGGTCACTGTGTGGGCGGCGGCGTCGTGTTGGCCGCAGCGTGTGACCTGCGGGTGGCGGCCGAGGGCACCCGGTTCTCGATTCCGGAGGTCGACCTGGGCATTCCGCTGGCCTGGGGCGGGATCTCGAGGCTGGTCCGCGAGATAGGTCCGGCGCTCACCAAGGAACTGGTGATGACCTGCCGCCCGTTCGGTGCCGCCGAGGCCAAGGCGATCGGATTCCTCAACCGAGTGGTACCCGAGGCAGACCTCGACACGGCGGTCGACGAGCTGGTGGGCCAGCTGGTCAACAAGTCCGCCCTCACGTTGGGCGGCACCAAACGGCAGGTCAATGCCGTGACCGACGGCATGGTGGGGACCACTCGCAGCTGGAACGACGCCGATGCACTGGTCACCGCGGTGCACGATCCCGAATCGCAGGCATCGGCGATGGCATATCTGGAACGAGTCAGTCGCCGCTGACGCGGCCGCGAGCAGGAGGAACAGATGACGCAGACACCGCCGGCGGCCACCTTATGCGAGGCCTTTCAGCGCACCGCCGCAATCGATCCGGACGCGGTCGCATTGCGCACCGTCGGCGATACGCAGACCCTGACCTGGCGTGACTACGCCCAGCAGGTGCGCCAAGTCGCGGCCGGCCTGGCCGGGCTCGGGGTACGCCGCGGTGACACGGTGTCGCTGATGATGGCGAACCGGATCGAGTTCTACCCGCTGGAGGTCGGAGCACAGCATCTGGGCGCGACGTCGTTCTCGGTGTACAACACCCTGCCAGCCGAGCAGCTCGGCTACCTGTTCGCCAATGCCGGCACCAAGGTCGTGATGTGCGAGCAGGCGTATGTGGAGACCATCCGGGCCAGCGGAGCGGCGATCGAACACATCGTCTGCGTAGACGGGCATCCGGACGGCACTTTGTCGGTCGAGGAGCTGCTGGCCGCCGCCGACAACGACTTTGACTTCGAATCTGCCTGGCGGGCAGTGCAGCCCGACGATGTCGTGACGCTGATCTATACCTCCGGTACCACCGGCCTGCCCAAGGGTGTGGAGATGACGCACACCAATCTGCTGTTCGAGGCGGCTGCCCTCGACGCGGTGCTCGGGGTGCGCTTCGGCGACCGGATCACCTCGTACCTGCCCTCGGCGCATATCGCCGACCGCGCGATGGGCCTCTACAACTCCGAGATCGCCGGAGTCCAGGTGACCGTGGTGCCCGACGCACGCCAGATCGGTGCGGCCCTGCCGGATGTGCGGCCGACGATCTGGGGCGCGGTGCCGCGGGTGTGGGAGAAGCTCAAGGCGGCAGTCGAATTCGCTGTCGCGGGGGAGCCGGACGACAATCGTCGCGCCGCGTTGCAGTGGGCGCTGGCAGTAGGCGCGAAACGGTCCGCGGCGCAACTGGCCGGTGACCCGGTCCCCGACGAGCTGGCCGCGGAGTGGGCGCAGGCCGACGAGCTGGTGTTGTCCAGGCTTCGTGCCAAGCTGGGCCTGGGTGAGCTGCGGTGGGCGGTGTCGGGCGCGGCGCCGATTCCCAAGGAGACCATCGCGTTCTTCGCGGGTCTCGGAATCCCGATCTGCGAAGTGTGGGGCATGTCGGAACTCAGCTGCGTGGCGACGACCGTGCACCCGCGGGATGCCCGGCTCGGTACGGTCGGAAAGTTGTTGCCGGGACTGGAAAGCCGCATCGCTGACGACGGCGAGTTCTTGGTGCGCGGACCCCTGGTGATGCGGGGCTACCGCAAGGAGCCGGCGAAGACCGCCGAGGCGATCGACGCCGACGGATGGCTGCACACCGGCGACATCCTCGAACAGGACGCCGAGGGTTATCTGCGGGTGGTCGACCGCAAGAAGGAACTGATCATCAACGCGGCGGGCAAGAACATGTCGCCGGCGAACATCGAGAACGCGATCCTGGCGGCCTGCCCGATGATCGGCGCGATGGTCACGATCGGCGATTCCCGGCCCTACAACACCGCGCTGATGGTGTTCGACGCCGACTCGGTGGCGCCCTATGCCGCTGCTCATGGCCTTTCGGCGACACCGTCAGCGCTGGCCGATGACCCGGGTGTGATCGCGCAGATCGCGGCGGGCGTCGCCGAGGGCAACGCCAAGCTGTCTCGGGTCGAGCAGATCAAGCGTTTCCGGGTTCTGCCCGCATTATGGGAACCCGGCGGCGACGAGGTGACGCTGACGATGAAACTCAAACGACGGCCGATCGCCGAGAAATACGCCGAGGAGATCGAAAGCCTCTACGCCCACGACCCGGGTCCCCAGGTACATCAGCCCCGAGCCGCCGAAGACGCGGCACCGGCCGCCGCAGTCTGACGGGAGAATGCTACGTCGCCAACGGTTTTCACGTTCGGCCACGGCACCGCGGACCGGGCCGAGATCGCCACGCTGCTCGCGGGTGCCGGCGTGCAAAGCCTGGTCGACGTACGCAGCGCTCCGGGAAGCCGGCGCAATCCCGACACCGCGCGAGAGGAGATGCAGCACTGGCTGCCAGCAGCCGGCATCGGCTATCGGTGGGAACCGCGGCTCGGCGGCTGGCGACGGGTCAAGGGGCCAAGCCCCGACATCGGGTTGCGCAATGACTCGTTTCGGTCCTACGCGGCCTACATGCGCAGCGCGGACTTCCAGGCCGGAATCGACGAGCTGCTGGCGGAAGCGGCGGGCCAACAGGTTGCGGTGATGTGCGCCGAGACCGTCTGGTGGCGATGTCATCGCAAGCTGATCGCCGACTATCTCGCACTGGTCCGCGCAACCGAGGTACGGCACCTGATGCACGACGGCAAGCTGCGCGACCATCGGCCGACCGCCGAAGCCCGAGTTGCCCACGGCGTCCTGGTCTATGACGGCTGAGGGCCGGGCCCATCTGCGGGCGTTAGGGTTCCCCAGCCCGGGCGTTCAAGGCGATCGACGCCAAAGTCGGCGTGCCGGATTACGGCGTGATCCGGGTGTCAGTCAACCCGTCGATGGTCGCGATGCAGGTGGTGGATCCGAACAATCCGAGCAATGTCGATGAATATGACTACCGCCGCGGAAAGGCGGCCGTCGACGCGCCCATCCCGGTGGATCTGACCGGCAGTGAACCGGGCGCACTCGAGCAGAACACCATCCCTCGTGCCGACCTGAACCCGAACGTGATCGCCAGGAGCATCCAGGAGGCTCCGGGACAGTCGGGTATCGAGCAGGCAACCGCGTCCGGGGCGACGATCTCCTACCCGTTAGTGGCTGTCGAAGGCGCTCCGCCGCGCATCCAGGTGGAAGTGACGGGCCCGCGCGGCCACGCCAATCCCCGCTACAGCCTTCAAGGCGAGAAGCTCGAGCAGTAACGCCCGGCCCCAGTCACGATCGGCGAAGCGGTCCCAAGCCGAGCCACACCGCGGTACAGACACCAGCCGCGGTCAGAACCGCGGCCGCTGCGCTGGCTGTCACGGCACCGACGATCAACAGGGTGACCAGGCCAATGGCCAGCGCAACCAGTTTGTAGGCCGGCCAGGGCACACCGGCGATGGGCACTTGCTGCCCGAAGCGCTCGGCGGTGGTCATGCGATTAACGGTACGCGATAACCAATTGTTAGGCCAGCCGAAATCTGCAGGTCGGATTGTTATGTCGTAGCACGGTACTACTCTGGCTGCATGCCTCTGAGCGGAGAATATGCACCCAGCCCGTTGGATTGGTCACGTGAGAACGCCGAGAAGTACATGGAGTCCGGTGGCACCGAGGGCATCGAGATGAAAGGCAAGCCGGTCGTGCTGTTGACCACGGTCGGCGCCAAGACCGGCAAGCTACGCAAGATCCCGCTGATGCGGGTGGAGCACAACGGTGAGTACGCGATCGTCGCGTCGCTGGGCGGCGCCCCGCAGAACCCGGTCTGGTACTACAACGTCGCCGCGAACCCGCGCGTCGAGCTGCAGGACGGACCCGTCACCGGCGACTACGACGCCCGCGAGGTATTCGGCGAGGAAAAGGCGCTGTGGTGGGAACGCGCGGTCGAAGCGTTCCCGTACTACGCCGAGTATCAGGAGAAGACCGATCGTCAGATCCCGGTGTTCGTGCTGACCCCGGTGGGCTGAACCCCCTGCTGGGTGACACCATATTGCGGTGTCCGCCGAACTGCGCCAGAACCGAAGTGGCTCCCATCCAGGCCCCGCACAGGGCCCGTTGAAGGGTCCGTTGACCGCGGCCGACATTGACGCGGCGGCCAAGCGAATCGCCGGTGTGGTCGCACCCACCCCGCTGCAGTACAGCGACCGGCTCTCAGAGCTGACCGGCGCCAACGTCTATGTCAAGCGTGAAGATCTGCAGTCGGTGCGCTCCTACAAACTGCGTGGCGCCTACAACCTGCTGGTCCAGCTCAGCGAGGCCGAGCTCGCGGCCGGCGTGGTGTGCTCGTCGGCCGGTAATCACGCGCAGGGATTCGCCTACGCGTGCCGGTCGCTCGGTGTGCACGGCCGGGTCTATGTGCCTGCCAAGACGCCGAAGCAGAAGCGGGACCGCATTCGCTACCACGGCGGCGAGTTCATTGAGCTGATCGTCGGCGGTGCGACCTACGACCTGGCCGCGGAGGCGGCCTTGGCCGATGTCGCCCGCACCGGTGCGACGCTGGTGCCGCCCTACGACGACCTGCGGACAATGGCGGGCCAGGGCACCATCGCGGTGGAGCTACTCGACCAGCTCGATACCGAACCGGACCTGGTGGTGGTGCCGGTCGGGGGCGGTGGCTGCATCTCTGGCATCACCACCTACCTGGCCGAGCGGACCACCAAGAGTGCCGTGCTTGGCGTCGAGCCGGCCGGCGCCGCATCGATGATGGCCGCGCTGGCCGCGGGGGAGCTGGTGAGCCTGGACCACGTCGACCAGTTCGTCGACGGTGCGGCCGTCCGGCGTGCCGGTGCGCTGCCGTTTGCGGTGCTGTCCGGGGCCGGCGACATGGTGTCGGTGACCACCGTCGACGAAGGTGCGGTCTGCACCGCGATGCTCGACCTGTATCAGAACGAGGGGATCATCGCCGAGCCGGCGGGCGCCCTCTCGGTGGCCGCGCTGCTGGAGGCCGATGTCGCCCCGGGCTCCACGGTGGTGTGCCTGATCTCCGGCGGTAACAATGACGTCTCCCGCTACGGCGAGATCCTGGAGCGCTCGCTGGTGCACCTGGGCCTCAAGCACTACTTCCTGGTCGACTTCCCCCAGGAACCGGGCGCCTTGCGGCGCTTCCTCGACGAGGTTCTCGGGCCCAGCGACGACGTCACACTGTTCGAGTACGTCAAGCGCAATAACCGGGAGACCGGCGAGGCCCTGGTCGGTGTGCAACTGGGCTCGGCTGCCGATCTCGACGGCCTGCTGGACCGGATGCGCACCTCGGAGATCCACGTCGAGCCGCTGGAGCCGGGCTCTCCGGCCTATCGCTACCTGCTGTAGCAGCGCGGATCCGCCGCGGCAGGTGAGCTCCGGGCGCCGAACGGGTAGCCGACCGTGATGGTGTCATCGGAGACAATGCGCATGGATGAAACCGACGTCCGTCGGGTGCTGGATATCGCCCTGCGATTCGGGCAGCTGCTGCTGGGGTCACAGGCGGGAACCGCCGACGTCGCCTCGAGCATGTTGGCCATCGCCACCGCCTACGGGCTGCCGCAGACCCAGGTGGACATCATGGCCAACTCGATCCGGGTGTCGGTACCGCGCGGGGTGCCGGGCGCCCCGGTCACCGCGATGTATCTGGTGCAGTCACGCTCACTGGACTACACCCGGCTGCAGCTGGCCACCAACCTGGCCGAGCGCGTCGTGAACACGACGCCCGATCCCGAGTGGGTGCAACAGCAGCTCGACATCGTGATTCGGGCCGACCACCCCTATCCCCGCTGGGTGGCCACCACCGGCTGGGCGGTGATGGCCGGTGCCTTCGCCGTACTGATCGGCGCCGGGCCCCTGGTCGCCCTGATCTCGGCAGGCACCACCGCCCTGATCGACCGGATCGGCCGCGTGCTCAACGGCTGGCAACTGCCACTGCTGTTCCAGCAGGTCGTCGCCGCCGCGGTCGCCACCGGGGTGGCCATCGGCCTGCATGCCGTCGGCTGGCTGCCCGCCGGGACCCCGGTGGCACCGGTGGTGGCCGCCAATATCGTGGTGCTGTTGTCCGGGCTGGCCACCGTCGGCTCCGTGCAGGACGCCATCACCGGCTACCAACTCACGGCCGTCTCCCGGGGCATGGACATCCTGCTCTTGTCGGTCGGCATTTTGGTCGGCGTCTCGATCGCGGTGCAGATCGGCGGGGCGTTCGGAGTGCAGGTCCGGGTGAGCCCCGAGATGCCGGTCGCGGCGCTGAGCGTTCCGGTGTACCTAATGGCGGGCGCCACCGGCGCGGCCGCCGCTGCGCTTGCCGGCTACGCGCAACTCAAGGCGGCACTGGCGGCTGGTCTCGCCGGGGCGACCGCCACGCTGCTGTTCTTCGGATTGCAACTGGTGCAGGCCAATCCGATTGTGAGCTCGTTCGCGGCCGCCGCGGCGACCGGGCTGGTCGGCACCCTGCTGGCGCCGCGGCTGCGGGTCACGCCGCTGGTGATCATCATGGCGGGCATCATCCCGCTGGTTCCCGGACTGACCCTGTTCCGGGGCTTCGTGCAACTGGTCAACGGGCAGCCCAACGCCGGAGGCACCCTCGGACTGGCCGCCGGGCTTGCCCTGGCGCTGGGCGCCGGCGCCGTGTTGGGGCCGCTGCTGGCGCCCTCGGTGCGACGCGAACTGAGCCGATATCACTTGCGCGGACGCGGGCAGGCGACGCGGCGCCTCCGCAGCCCGTATCGCATTCCACAGCTCGCCGGGATCCGCTACTTCGGGCGCCGGGCGGCCTAGCTCACCGGCTTTTGCACAGCACGGTCAGCGAGCGGCCCGCCACCGTCACCACCTGCCCGGCGTCAACCACCAGGTCGGTACTGCCGGCCGGATGCGCGGTGTCGATCACCGCGGTCCAGACCTGTGCGTAATCGGTATTGGGTGTCACGAAGTCCACCGCTGTCTCACCGGCGTTGAAGCACAACAGAAATGAGTCGTCGATGATCCGCTGCCCGCGCAGATCCGGTTCCGGCAAGGCCTCGCCGTTGAGGAAAACCATGACGCACCTGCCGAATTCGCTGCCCCAGTCCTGCTGAGTCATCTCCTCGCCGGCCGGGGTCAACCAGGCGATGTCACGCACCTCGTCGCCGCCGCAGATCGGCCGGCCCTCGAAGAACCGGCGTCGCCGGAACACCGGGTGTGCGGCGCGCAACGCGGTCATCGCCCGAGTGAAGGCAAGTTGGTCGGCGTTGCGTTCAGCCAGCGTCCAGTCCATCCAGGACAGTTCGGAGTCTTGGCAATAGACATTGTTGTTGCCGCGCTGGGAGCGGCCCATCTCGTCGCCGTGCAAGATCATCGGGGTGCCCTGGCTGATCAGCAGGGTCGCCATGATGTTGCGGATCTGGTGGGCCCGCAACGCCAGGATCGCGGGGTCGTCGGTTGGGCCCTCCACACCACAGTTCCACGAACGGTTGTGACTCTCGCCGTCCCGATTGTCCTCGCCGTTGGCTTCGTTATGTTTCTCGTTGTAGGACACCAGATCCGCCAGCGTGAATCCGTCGTGGCAGGTGACGAAGTTGATGCTTGCGCTGGGACGTCGCCCGGTCGCCTCGTAGAGGTCCGAGGAGCCGGTCAGGCGGGAGGCGAACTCGCCGAGGGTTTCCGGCTCGCCGCGCCAGTAGTCACGCACGGTGTCGCGGTACTTGCCGTTCCATTCCGTCCACAGCCCCGGGAAGTTGCCCACCTGGTAGCCGCCTTCGCCGACGTCCCAGGGCTCGGCGATCAGCTTCACCTGGCTGACCACCGGGTCCTGTTGCACCAGGTCGAAGAACGCCGACAGCCGATCGACGTCGTGCAATTCCCGAGCCAGGGTGGAGGCCAGATCGAAGCGGAAGCCGTCGACGTGCATCTCGGTCACCCAGTAGCGCAACGAGTCCATGATCAGCTGCAGGGTGTGCGGATGGCGGGCGTTGAGGCTGTTGCCGGTGCCGGTGTAGTCGGTGTAGTGCCGCAGGTCGTCCTCGTCGAGCCGGTAGTAGGCGGCGTTGTCGATACCGCGGAAGTTCAGCGTCGGGCCCAGGTGGTTGCCTTCGGCGGTGTGGTTGTAGACCACGTCGAGGATCACCTCGATGCCGGCTTGGTGGAACGCGCGCACCATTGCCTTGAACTCGGCCACCGCACCGCCGGCCTGACGGTTGGCCGCGTACTCGTTGTGCGGCGCGAAGAAGCCGAACGTGTTGTAACCCCAGTAGTTTCGCAGCCCCAGCTGCAGCAGTCGCTGATCGTGCAGGAACTGGTGGACCGGCATCAGCTCGATGGCCGTGACGTTCAGCGACTTGAGGTGGTCGATGATCACCGGATGTGCCAGCCCGGCGTAGGTGCCGCGTAGTTCGGCCGGAATGCCCGGGTGGGTCGCGGTCATGCCTTTGACGTGCGCCTCGTAGATGAGCGTCTGGTGATACGGGGTGCGCGGTGATCGGTCGGCCGCCCAGTCGAAGTAGGGATTGATCACCACGCTGGTCATGGTGTGGCCCAGCGAGTCGAGTCCGGGGGGCGCAGCACCATTGTCGGGATCGGCCAGGTCGTAGGAGAACAGTTCCGGGCCGAAGTCGAAGGAGCCGTGAAAGGCTTTGCCGTACGGGTCCAGCAGCAGCTTGCTGGGGTCGCAGCGCTGGCCCGCGGCGGGGTTGAACGGTCCGTGTACCCGGAAACCGTAGTGCTGCCCGGGGCCGACGCCAGGAAGGTAGGCGTGCCAGACGTAGCCGTCCACCTCATCGAGGGCGATCCGGGTCTCGGTGTGGTCACGGTCGTCGATCAGGCAGAGTTCGACGCGCTCGGCCACTTCGGAGAACACCGCGAAGTTGGTGCCAGCTCCGTCGTATACCGCGCCCAGCGGATAGCTGTTTCCGGGCCAGACTGTGGGCGCGGACGGCTCTGGTGGGGGCTCGGGACCCGACTCAGCCGACGACACCGCTCGACCTTATCCGCTTTCCCGGCGTCCGCCGCCGAGCATGGCCGGGTTCACCACCAGCCGGTGGCCGCACCCATCTGACGACCGAGCTCTCCGGTCATGGTGCGCATGTAGGTCGCCGACAGGTGGTGAGAGTCGTGATAGACCAGCACATTCCCCTCGACCGCGCGGCAGATCTCTTTGTCGCAGACGGCGTCGGAGAGGTCCAGCGGCTTGAGCAGCGGGAATTTCCCAACGAAGTCCAGGGTGGGGTTGCGCTCGACGAGCACTTCGGAGCGTTTGATGCCGCAGGACTCCGCGTCACCGCCGGAGGCCAGGCAGTCCGCCGGCTGGAACGGGTCACCGTCGCGGACCAGCCACGGGGTGTCGCGGACTCCCAGGATGGGAATGTGGTTGTCCGACAGCTGCTTCCAGATCCCGATATAGGTTCCCGGCATCACGTCGCCGGGTTTGATGTTCCACGGCCGGGTGGCGGTGGTGAATACGAAGTCCGGGTGATCGGCGATCAACTTTTCCATCGTCTTGCCCACCCACTGGTAGCACTGCGGGTAGGGGGCGTTGTTTCCCATGATCAGCGGGACCTTCTCGGTGGACAGCGGGCAGCCCATCTTGAGGTAGGTGACCACCTTGAAGTGGTGCCGCTGGCCGAGGATGTCCAGCGCGGGCAGCCAGTGTTCGGCATGCGATCCGCCGGCCAGCGCGACCGTCCGCGTCGCTTCCTTGTCGCCGTAGGTGCAGTTGATCAGGTCCGGGTTGGTGAAGTTGCTGATGCAACCTTCCCGAGTGGAGCGCGGCAGGTCCTTCTTGGCCTCGAGGATGGTGGGCCGCATCCGCAGTTTGGGGACTCGCTTGTGCTTCAGCAGCGCGCGGGCGCCGGGGTAGTCGTCCTTGCTGAGCTTGACCAGCTCGGTGCCGCTGGCACGCTGCACCGTGACATGTTCGCGCCAGGAGAATGACGTCGCCGTCAGCGCCACCCCCAGCAGCACCACCGTCGAGCCCAGCACCGACGTCGGGCGCCGCCACCAGCCGGCCGCGGGCTTGCGCCACCGCGGCCGCACCACCGGCGCAGCCGCCTGGCCGGCGGGCTTGCGGGAGCGCAGCGGATCTTCGACGAACCGGGTGGTCAGATATGCCAAGACACCCGACACCAACAGGATCACTGCGCCGTCGAGCAGGCTTGCGTGCCGATGCCCGCTGTAGGACAGCCAAAAGATCAGCAACGGCCAGTGCCACAGGTACAACGAGTAGGCCATCGAGCCGAGCGTCACCAGCGGCGCTGACGCCAGCCACCGGTTGGGCCAGGGCAGTTTGGCGCTGGTACTTGGCCGGGATTGCCGGTTGGCCCCGGCCAGGATGAATGCCACCGTGGCGCCGACCGGCACCAGCGCCCACGGGCCGGGGAACTCTCGCACGCCCTCGATCAGGGCCCCGCAGCTCAGGATGGCTGCCAGCGCCACCGTGCTGACGACCGTCCGCAGCCACATCGGCCAGCGGATGTAGGGGACCAGCGCGCCCGCCAGCGCGCCGATCAACAGCTCCCAGGCGCGGGCGAAGCTGTTGTAGTAGGCCAGTGACTGATTGTCCTGATGCGCGACGATCGCATACCAGAACGAGGCCACGGTCAGCGCCGTGAGCAGCACGACGAACGCGGCACGCAGGTGCTTGCCGAGCACGCGCCGGAACAGGAAGGCGAAGCCGAAGACGAGCAGCAGGAAGCTCAAGTAAAACTGGCCCTGCACCGACATCGACCAGATGTGCTGCAGGGGGCTGACGGCCTCACCGGCCTGCAGGTAGTCCGCGGCGCTGCGGGCCAGCTCCCAGTTCTGGTAATAGCCGAGGCTGGCCAGGCTCTGGTCTGCGAACGTCTCCCAGCGGGTCTGCGGCTGGATCCAGATGGTCAGCACCGCGCAGGCGGCCAGCACCACCACCAGGGCGGGCAGCAGGCGGCGGACCAACCGGACCAGGTCGGGGACCGGTGACAGTGACGAGGTCGGGTTCAGCGCGACCCGCAGCAGCTTGCCGCCGAAGAAGAAACCCGAGAGCGCCAGGAAGACGTCGACCCCGCCGGAGACCCGCCCGAACCAGACGTGGAACACCGCCACCAACGCGATTGCGACGCCCCGCAGACCGTCCAGATCGTGGCGGTAGAAGCCCTGTTTGCGGGTGCCCATCGCGGTGGCCGACCCGGGGGTCGGACGTGGACCGGATGCGGGTTCCGCGACAGCTTTTACTGCCGGTCGAGGCGGGGACAGGGCAATCATGATCGCCCGACAATCTACCTAACCTGCCTGGAGAAACCGCATTCTGTGCGTTGTGACGTCGACCGAGTCGGTCAGGAACCGAGCACCCGGGTCAGGTAGGGGACCATGTTGGAGGTGCGCGCCGGCGACACCGCGACCGCGGGGCTGGTGCCCTCGATCATCTGGTTGTTGCCCAGGTACAGCGCGACGCTCTGGGTTCCGCCCGGGCCGTAGCACAGCAGATCACCTGGGCGGGCCTGAGCGGGCGGGACCTTCTGTCCGACGCTGCACTGCTCGCCGGAGGTGCGCGGCATCCTGATGCCGGCACCGGCGAACGCGTACTGGATCAGGCCGGATGCGTCGAAACCGACGGTGGTGGTGTCCGGGATTTCCTCGGTCGGCACCAGCGACGCACCCGGCAGGGCCGGGGTGACGCTGCCGGGCAGCAGGGGATTGCTGGGGGCGCTCGGGAGGCTGGCGCGGCCGGTGATGTCGGTCAGCGAGCTGCGGGTGGTGGCCGCGCGGGCCCGCGCGCTGTTGGTGGGCCCGTTGACGTCACCGCCGCCGTAGACGAAGGGCACGCCGCGCTGCGACAGCGCACGCTGGATCACCCGCTCGACGAGCTGGTTCTGACCGGTCTGTGACAGCGGGTCGGCAGAGGCAGGCGCGGTGGTCAGCGCCGGGGCCAGGGCCGCCGCCAATGCGATCGCGGTAGCGCAGACGCGTTTCATAGGAGCAACCCCCTTCTCGGCCGATATTCACGGCAGTATCACTCGTCACTTCTGTCACAGAGACTACCGGCGTTTACGCCCCGTCAGCCGCCGTGGAGGAGAAATTGCGCAACCTGTGATCCAACGGTTACGCCGGCGGCCACTACTGTCGTCAGGCATGTCCGCGTTGAGTCCCGACCAGATCAGCGCCATCGACGCCGCACACCTGTGGCATCCATACAGCACCATTGGCGCCGAATCTCTGGCGCCGACGGTGGCGCTGGCCGCCCGAGGCGCCTACCTGACTTTGGTCGTCGACGATGCACCGGTTGACGTACTCGACGCGATGAGCTCCTGGTGGACTGCGATCCACGGCCACGGCCACCCCGATCTGGATGCCGCGCTCACGGCGCAGGTGGGCACGATGAGCCACGTCATGTTCGGCGGGCTCACCCACGAACCCGCCGCCCGGCTGGCCAAGCTGCTGGTCGACATCACCCCGGCCGGGCTGGACACGGTGTTCTTCTCCGACTCGGGGTCGGTGTCGGTGGAGGTCGCGGTCAAGATGGCGCTGCAGTACTGGCGCGCTCGCGGCCGCGGCGCCAAACACCGGTTGATGACCTGGCGCGGCGGCTACCACGGCGACACGTTCACCCCGATGAGCGTCTGCGACCCCGATGGGGGCATGCACTCGCTGTGGCGCGATGTCTTGGCGGCGCAGCTGTTCGCCCCGCAGGTGCCCCGCGACTACGACCCGGCCTACAGTGCCGCGTTCGAGGCGCAGCTGGAGCAGCACCGCGAAGAGTTGGCGGCCGTGATCGTCGAGCCGGTGGTGCAGGGCGCGGGCGGCATGCGCTTCCACGATCCGCGTTATCTGGCGGACCTGCGCGAGTCCTGCACCCGCCACGGCGTGCTGCTGATATTCGACGAGATCGCCACCGGCTTCGGGCGCACCGGTGAACTCTTCGCCGCCGACCACGTGGGCGTGAGCCCCGACATCATGTGTGTCGGCAAGGCCATGACCGGCGGCTACCTCAGCCTGGCCGCCACCTTGTGCAGCACCGAGATCGCCCACACCATCAGCGGCGGCGAAGCCGGCGCACTGATGCACGGGCCGACGTTCATGGCGAACCCGCTGGCCTGTGCGGTCTCGGTCGCCAGCACCGAGCTGCTACTGGGCCAGGACTGGCGCGCCTCGGTCGCCGAGATCGGTGCCGGGTTGACCGCCGCCCTGGAACCCGCACATGAGCTACCCGGAGTCGCCGATGTCCGCGTCTGCGGTGCCATCGGAGTCATCGAATGCCGGCAGCCAGTGGACCTGGCCGTTGCGACTCGAGCGGCGCTGGCCGACGGCGTGTGGCTACGCCCGTTCCGCAACCTGATCTACGCGATGCCGCCCTACGTCTGCACGCCCGAGGAGATCGCCCGGATCGGCGGCGCGATGGTCGGCGCGGTGCATGCCTTAGCCTGAACAGTGTTCAAGTCGTCTCGAGACCGCACAGGGAGCGCCGCGTGACCCGCACCGATGTGTCGCCACTGGCCTGGCTGGCCGAAGTGGAACAGCGGCGTCGACAGGCCGGTCTGCGACGCTCACTGCGGGTGCGGCCCGTCGTCGCCACCGAACTGGACCTGGCGTCCAACGACTACCTCGGCCTGGCGACACACCCGGCCGTCATCGCCGGCGGTGTCGAGGCGCTGCAGACCTGGGGCGGCGGCGCCGGGGGATCGCGCCTGGTGACCGGCAATACCGAACTGCATCAGCAGTTCGAACAGAAACTTGCCGACTTCGTCGGTGCGCCAGCGGGTTTGGTGTTCTCCTCCGGTTACACCGCCAACCTCGGCGCGGTGGTCAGCCTGTCCGGGCCGGGGGCACTGCTGGTGTCGGACGCCTACTGTCACGCATCTCTGGTGGACGCCTGCCGGCTCTCGAGGGCGCGGGTCGTCGTCACCGAGCACCGTGACGTGGACGCGGTGGCCGTCGCCCTGGCCGGCCGGACCGAGGACCGCGCCGTGGTACTCACCGAGTCGGTGTTCAGCACGGACGGCGCGCTGGCCCCGCTGCGCCAACTGCATGAGGTATGCCGCCGATACGGCGCGCTGTTGATCGTCGATGAGGCGCACGCGCTGGGCGTGCGGGGCGCCGGCGGCCGCGGGCTGGTGCACGAGGTCGGGCTGGCCGGCGCACCCGACGTGGTGGTCACTACGACGTTGTCCAAGGCCCTAGGCAGTCAGGGCGGTGCGGTGCTGGGACCGGTGGAGGTTCGCGACCACCTCATCGACGCCGCCCGCACGTTCATCTTCGACACCGGTCTGGCCCCGGCGGCGCTGGGTGCCGCCTCGGCCGCCCTGGACGTGCTGATTGCCGAGCCATCGCGCGCCGCCGACGTATTGCGGCACGCCGGCGTGCTGGCGGGGATCTGTGGACTGGGCCATCAGCCGGAATCGGCGGTGGTCTCGGTCATTCTCGGGGACGCGGAGACCGCGGTAGCCGCCGCGACGGCATGCCTGGATGCTGGGGTCCGGGTCGGCTGCTTCCGGCCGCCCACGGTGCCGGCGGGCACATCGCGGCTGCGGTTGACCGCGCGGGCTTCGCTGACCACCGACGATCTGGAGCTGGCGCGACGGGTGCTGCGCGACGTGCTGCGCGACCATCCCGCCTCCTTGTCATGACCATCCTGGTCATCACCGGCACTGGCACCGGGGTGGGCAAGACGGTCGCCACCGCCGCGCTGGCCGGCGCTGCCCGGCAGGCGGACCTGGATGTGGCGGTATGCAAGCCGGTTCAGACCGGCACCGCGGACGGTGACGACGACCTGGCCGAGGTCGGCCGGCTGTCGGGGGTGAGCGAACTGTTCGGCGCCGCCCGCTATCCGGCGCCGCTGGCCCCGGCGGCAGCGGCCGAGCAGGCCGGTATGGCGCTGCCGACCCGCGCAGACCTGCTGGCCATGATCCGCGCCGCCGACCGGCCGGGACGACTGACCCTCGTGGAGGGCGCCGGTGGCCTACTGGTGGAGCTGGCCGCCGGCGGCGTCACGCTGCGCGATCTGGCCGTCGACCTTGGGGCTGCCGTGCTGGTGGTGGTCGACGCCGAACTGGGCACCTTAAATCACACCGCACTGACCCTGGAATCGCTTGCCGGTCAAGGGTTGTCGTGCGCCGGTCTGGTGATCGGCAGCTGGCCGCCTCAGCCCGGACCGGCCGCCGCCAGCAATCGCGGGGTGCTGGCCCGGCAGGCGCCGGTACGCGCCGTGCTGCCGGCCGGAGCCGGCGCGCTGGGCGATGCGGAGTTCGCCGCGATGAGTACCGCAGCGTTCGACACCGATTGGGTGCGCACCCTGGCGGGGTAGCAATGGTGCACTCGATCGAGCTGGTCTTCGACGCCGACACCGAGACAACGGTCCGGCAGATCTGGACCGATCTGGCCGCCGCCGGGGTGCCCAGCCAGGCCCCGGCCGCTCGACCGCACGTCACCCTGGTGGTCACCCAGCGCATCGACCCGCAGGTCGACGCCGCGCTGGCCACCGTTGCTCACCGACTGCCCATGGCCTGCACGCTTGGCGCGACGCTGATCTTCGGCCGCTCGCACGGGGTACTGGCTCGGCTGGTGGTGCCGACGGCGGCACTGCTGGAGCTGCACGAGCAGGTGTACCGGTTGTGCGCGCCGCATCTGAGTCCGGGCCCGCTGGCCAATGTGGCGCCCGGCCAGTGGACGGCGCACACTACGCTGGCCCGCCGGGTCGGTCCGGCCCAGTTGGGCCGGGCTCAGCGCATCGCCGGCCGCTCCGATATCAGCGGGAGCTTTGTCGGGCTGCGCCGATGGGATGGCAACGCGCGCACCGAATATCTCATTACCTGACTGCGAGACCGGCCCGCATCGCCAGCCCGTCGATCAGCAATCCCAGCCCGAACGCGAATGCGCTGCTCGGGTCGGCCTCGGGCGTGATCTCGGCGGCCCCGGCGGCGTCCCACTGCAGGCGGGACTGTTCGTCGGCGGTGAACCCCAAGACGTAGTAGACGACGGTGCGGGCGACCTGCCCGGCCTGATCCGGGTGCACGCCTGCGGCGGTCGCCGACTCCGCCAACAGCGCCAGAATGTCGGTGGCCGCCCGGGACTGACCCGCCGCCATGCTGGCCGACACCAGTTCGGCGCCGTCGGTGTGAGACAGCAGTGCATCCCGCAGGCGTTCACCTACGGTCTGGATCCGCCACTGCCAGCCGCCCGGCCCGGGGTCTGCACAGGCCGGCGCCAATACGCGGTCGGCGACCGCCCCCAGAAGCTGCTGCTTGTTGGCGAAATGCCAGTACAGCGCGCTGGGGCTGACATTGAGCTCGCGCGCCAGCCGGCGCATCGACAGATCGGCGATGCCGTAGTCGTCCAGGATGGTGGTCGCCGCGGCGACCACGTCAGGTTTGTGCAGCTGCACCCCGCTAGCCTAACCTGAACACCGTTCAAGTCTTGAGGGGAGCACGCGTGACCCGCGGCGGCGACGATGCAGAAGCGAAGCGATGAGGAGGAGCGGCGCGCATGACTGACGACATCCTGGCGCTGGCGCGGGAACAGGTACTGGAGCGCGGCGAGGCGTTGCGGCGCGATCAGGTTCTCGAGGTGCTGCAGCTGCCCGACGACCGCCTCGATGAGCTGCTGGCGTTGGCCCACGAGGTGCGGATGCGCTGGTGCGGTCCGGAGATCGAGGTCGAGGGCATCATCAGCCTGAAAACCGGTGGCTGCCCGGAGGATTGCCACTTCTGCTCGCAGTCGGGACTGTTCTCCTCGCCCGTGCGCAGCGCGTGGCTGGACATTCCCAGCCTGGTCGAGGCGGCCAAGCAGACCGCCAAGACCGGTGCCACCGAGTTCTGCATCGTCGCCGCGGTACGCGGGCCCGACGAACGGCTGCTGGCCCAGGTCGCCGCGGGCATCGAAGCGATCCGCAACGAGGTCGACATCCAGATCGCCTGTTCGCTGGGCATGCTGACCCAGGAGCAGGTGGACAAGCTGGCCGCCATGGGCGTGCACCGCTACAACCACAACCTGGAGACCGCGCGATCGCATTTCCCCAACGTCGTCACCACCCACACTTGGGAAGAGCGCTGGGAGACCCTGCGCATGGTGGCCAAAGCCGGCATGGAGGTCTGCTCCGGCGGCATCCTCGGCATGGGCGAGACGCTGGAACAGCGCGCGGAGTTCGCCGCCGATCTGGCTGAGCTGAACCCCGACGAAGTACCGCTGAACTTCCTCAACCCGCGCCCGGGCACCCCGTTCGGCGACTTGGAAGTGCTGCCGGCCGCCGACGCACTGCGGGCTGTCGCTGCGTTCCGGCTGGCCCTGCCGCGCACCATGCTGCGCTTCGCGGGCGGCCGGGAGATCACGCTGGGCGACCTGGGCGCCAAGCAGGGCATCCTGGGCGGCATCAACGCCATCATCGTCGGCAACTACCTGACGACCCTGGGCCGGCCGGCCGAGACCGATCTGGAACTGCTCGACGACCTGCAGATGCCGATCAAGGCACTCAACGCCACCCTGTGATGGTCCGCGACCTGCCCGTTCCGGTGGGAGCCGGTGTCTACAACGTCTACACCGGCGTGCAGATCGACGATCCTGCCGGCGCATCGCTGCCCACCGCGGCCCAGTTGGGTCTGGAGCCGCCGCGATTCTGCGCATCCTGCGGTCGCCGGATGATGGTGCAGGTCCGCCCGGACGGTTGGTGGGCCAAGTGCTCGCGGCACGGCCTGGTCGATTCGACCGACCTGGACACCCAGCGGTGACATCGCCCGGCGCCCCGCGGATCACGCGGGGACGCGCGTACCTGACCATCGCGGCCGGATTGGCCGTGGTGGGCCTGCCGATCGGCGCCTTGTGGGCGTGGGTCGCCCCGCCCATCAATGGGGTAGTGGCATTGACCCGCAGCGGCGAACGAGTGCAGGCCTACCTGGGCAACGAGGCCGAACACTTCTTCATCGCGCCGTTTCTGCTGCTCGGCCTGTTGAGTGTGACGGCGGTGGTAGCGGCCACCCTGGCCTGGCAGTGGCGGGCGCATCGGGGGCCGGGAATGGTCGCCGGCCTGTTGGTGGGCCTGAGTGCCGGGGCAGTGCTGGCGGTACTGACCGGCACCGTCTTGGTGCAGCGGCGCTACGGCACGATCGATGTCGAGGCCGCACCGGTGAGCCCCGAGCACCGGGTGCACTACGTCGCCGAGGGGCCGCCGGTGTTCTTCGGACACACGCCGCTGCAGATCGCGGCCTCACTGCTGTTGCCCGCCGCCACTGCGGCGCTGGTGTACGGCATGTGCGCCACGTGGAGCACTCGTGATGACCTTGGCGGCTATCCGCCGGAGCCCGTGCGGCGACCGCAGCCTGCCGTCACAGCGGAAGGCGTCGCACCGCCCCGCCGGTGATGACCCGGCCCGCGACCACACCCAGGCGCAACAGCCCGAGGTAGGTCTTGGGATTCAGCAACGCCGGCCACGCGCTGCTCACCGGTGTCTGGGGCAACGGCCGATTGGCGAACCGGTCCCGCAACCAGTCCAGCACCATCGGTGCCGACAGTGGATGCAAGGTCACGTGCTCGCTGAGCAGATCGCGGTGATAGGTGATCCGCACGCCGCCGGCGGCGTAGGTCTCGGCGAGGGTGTCGATGTCGTCGACGGAGATCACCTGGTCGTGGATGGCCTGCAGCATCAGCACCGGGACAGCCGGGATCTCGCCGCCCAACCGGGTGTCGTCGAACACGTGCTGGACGACGGGGTGTTCGATCAGTTGCTGCAGCGGCCGGTCGATGAAGGTGTCCAGGGCTCGGTGGTGCAATCGCAGCACCGCGCTCGCGGTGGTGACCGACTCCAGTGAGTGCAGCAGTGCACGGCCTTCGACGGTGGCGTGCTCCTCGATGACCTTGTCGAGGTCGGGATAGACCCGGGCCAGCGCGGAGATCATGATGGCCGGCAGGCCGGACCAGAATGACCCGTTGAGTCGCTGCAGGGTGTTGCCCAAATCGCCCACCGGTGAGCCCAGGGCAGCGCCGACGATGTTGAGGTCGGGCGCGTAGTCGCCGCAGACCTGGGCCGCCCACGCCGTGGACAGGCCGCCGCCGGAATAGCCCCACAGGCCCACCGGGGTGTCGGGGGACAGTCCCAGCTGTTCGAAGCCCAGCGCGGCCCGCAGCGCGTCGAGCACGTAGTAGCCGGGTTCGTCCGGTGCCCCCCAGTGACCGAAGCGGCCCTCATGGTCGGGAATCGACACCGCCCACCCCTGCGACAGGACGGCTGCGATCAGCACGAACTCGAGTTGGGTGAACGATCCGTGCGCCCGAGCGAGGCGGCGCAGCGCGAAAGACGGGAAACACCGACCGTCCACCGCGTCGATCGCGCACTGGTACGACACGATCGGAGTCGGCCGGGTCCGATCCCGATCGGTGGGCACCACCACGGTGGTCACCGACACCTGCGGGACGTTGTTGCGGTCGACGGTACGGTACAGCAGCTGGGTGGCCTGCAGTTGCTGCGGGATTAGGCCCAAAAAGGCCAGCTCAACGTCGCGAGAGCGGAGAACGGTGCCGACCACCGCGTGCTGGAAGCCGGCAGGTGGCTCATAGAACGGATCTTCGGCGACCGGCAGGGGGCGTTCGCCCGCTTGCAACGGCTGGTGCGGGGCCTGCCCGATCCACTCGACAGATGTTTCGCGGGCCAGACTGTCGACGTCCATCCCGGCATTGTTGCTTAAGAAGGCGTTAAGATTCCAGTCGACTCACCCGGGCGGACGCAACGCGGCGAATTCGTCGGTGACGCGAAGTTCGGAGTCGGTGAACCGATATCGGGCCGCCGGACGGCCCCCGCTTCGCCCTGAACGGGCGGTGGTGCCGGTACGGGTGATCACCCCACGGCGCACCAACACCCGCTGCAGGTTGGTCGCGTCGACCTGGTAGTCCAACACGACGCTGTAGATGTCGCGCAGCGTTGACAGGATGAATTCGGTTGGCGCCAAACCGAATCCAATGTTGGTGTACGACATCTTTGCCACCAGACGGCTGTGTGCGTGCGCCACCATCGGTCCGTGGTCGAACGCCATCGGCGGCAAGTCGTCAACCGGATGCCAGTGGGTGTCACTCGGTAATTCCGGGTCGGCGGGGGAGGGCACCAGGCCCAGAAACGTCGAGGCGATAGTGCGGACTCCCGGCACGCGGCCGGGGTCGGAAAACACAGCCAGCTGCTCAAGGTGGGCGATCTCACGTAGATCGACCTTCTCGGCCAGCTGGCGACGGGCCGATGCCGTGACATCCTCGTCGTTGCGCAGCAGGCCACCGGGCAGTGACCAGCGCCCCGACTGCGGTTCGCGCGCGCGTTCCCACAGCAGCACATTGAGTCGGGGACGGCGCTGGTCAAGGCCGCCAACCTGGAAGACCACGGTGAGCACTTCGTGCGCGGTGCTAGTATGGACCACGTTTTCGATTATAAGTCGAAAACCTGTTTTGAGAAGGAGTCGCTCATGACCACCCTCACCGACAGCGGTGTGCAGGCAAACAGCCTGGCCGACCGCATCGTGAACTCGCCGGCCGGCTACAGCGGTATCGAACCCGACGAGGAGTGGGTGGCCGAGGTTCTGCGGCTCAAGAAGGAACGCAACGCGACGATCCTCGCCCACAACTACCAGCTGCCGGCGATCCAAGACATCGCCGACCACGTCGGGGACTCCCTGGCGCTGGCCCGGATCGCAGCCACCGCCGACGAAGACACCATCGTGTTCTGCGGTGTGCACTTCATGGCCGAGACGGCCAAGATCCTGTCTCCGGACAAGACGGTGCTGCTGCCCGACACCCGGGCGGGCTGTTCGCTGGCCGACTCGATCACCGCCGAGGAGCTGCAGGCCTGGCGCGACGAATACCCCGACGCCGTCGTGGTGTCCTACGTGAACACCACCGCGGCGGTCAAGGCCCTGACCGACTACTGCTGCACCTCGTCGAATGCCGTCGATGTGGTCAACGCGATCGATCCGGACCGCGAGGTGCTGTTCTTGCCTGACCAGTTCCTGGGCCAGCACGTCAAACGGGTCACCGGCCGCGACAACATCCACATCTGGGCCGGCGAGTGCCACGTGCACGCCGCCATCAACGGCGACGAACTCGCGGAGAAGGCGCGGGCCAACCCCGACGCCGAACTGTTCGTGCACCCCGAATGCGGCTGCGCGACGTCGTCGCTGTACCTGGTCGGCGAGGGCCATTTCCCCGAGGAGCAGGTCAAGATCCTCTCCACCGGCGGCATGCTTGAGGAGGCCGCGCGTACCGGGGCTCGCAAGGTGCTGGTCGCCACCGAGATCGGCATGATCCACCAGCTGCGCAAGGCTGCCCCGCAAGTCGACTTCGAGGCGGTCAACCGCAAGGCGGCCTGCAAGTACATGAAGATGATCACCCCGGCGGCCCTGCTGCGCAGCCTGACGGAGGGTGCCGACGAGATCCACGTCGACCCCGAGACGGCGCGCCTGGCAGCCCGCAGCGTGCAGCGGATGATCGCGATCGGACACTCCGTCCCGGTCAGCAAGTGACCGCTGGTCCCAGCTGGCAGCAGCGGGCCGATGTCGTCGTCATCGGCACGGGTGTCGGTGGGCTGGCGGCGGCGCGGTCCGCGCGCCGCGCCGGGCGCGAGGTCGTGGTACTCAGCAAGTCCGCTGCGGGTTCCGCGGCAACGGCGACGCACTACGCCCAGGGCGGGATCGCGGTGGTCCTGCCGGGCAATGACGACTCGGTGGCGGCACACGTCGCCGACACCCTCGCCGCCGGCGGCGGATTGTGCGACCGCGACGCGGTGACCTCGATCGTGGCCGACGGCTATCGCGCGGTCTCTGACCTTGCCGGCGCGGGTGCGGTGTTCGACCAGGGCTCGGACGGGAACTGGGCGCTCACCCGCGAAGGCGGACATTCCCGGCGCCGCATCATTCATGCCGGCGGCGACGCCACCGGGGCCGAGGTGCAACGTGCCCTGGACCAGGCCGCCGCCGAACTCGATGTTCGCTGCGGCCAGGTGGTGCTGCAAATCCTGCGTGACGCCGAGCGCGTCACCGGTGTGCTGGTGGCCAATGCCGACGGAATCGGCGTGATCCACGCCCCGTCGGTGGTGCTGGCGACCGGCGGTCTGGGCCACTTGTACCGGGCGACCACCAATCCCGGTGGGGCGACAGGCGACGGGGTGGCCCTAGCACTGTGGGCCGGCGTCACGGTCAGCGACCTGGAATTCATCCAGTTCCATCCGACCATGCTGTTCTCCGGAGCCGTCAACGGCAGCTCCAGTGGCGGGCGCAGGCCGCTGATCACCGAGGCGGTGCGCGGAGAAGGCGCCAAGCTGATCGATGCCCGCGGCGCATCGATCACCGAAGGCGTGCACCCGATGGGGGACCTGGCTCCGCGCGACGTGGTCGCGGGGGCGATCGACGCGCGCCTGCGCGAGACCGGCGACCAGTGCGCGTATCTCGACGCGCGCGGGATCGACGGTTTCGCAGAACGCTTCCCGACCGTCACCGCAGCCTGCCACGGCGCCGGTATCGACCCTGTGCGCCAACCGATTCCGGTGGTTCCGGGTGCGCACTACAGCTGTGGTGGCGTGATCACCGACGTGACCGGCCGCACCGAGTTGCCCGGCCTGTTCGCCGCGGGCGAGGTGGCACGAACCGGGATGCACGGCGCCAACCGATTGGCTTCCAACAGCTTGCTGGAAGGCCTGGTGGTCGGTGACCGCGCGGGCGCTGCGGCTGCGGCGCACGCCGCCGCGGTGGGTCAGTCCGACGCCGCGGTAGCCGAGCCAGCCCGGCACGCGGCACTGGACCGGCCGACGCTGCAGGAAGCGATGTCGCGCGACGCCTCGGTGGTCCGCGACGCGCGCGGGCTCACCCAGCTGCAGGAGCTGCTGGCCGGCGCCGGTACACGCCAGGTCACCGACCGGGCCGGCGTCGAGGACGCCGCACTGACCTTGGCCGCCCGGGTCGTCGCGGTGGCGGCGTCGGCGCGCGCCGAAAGCCGAGGCTGCCACCATCGGGCCGACTGCCCGGCCATCGACCCCGGTCAGGCCCGTAGTTCCACCATCCGGCTGCGCGACGGGATTGTCGCGCTCGAGACACCCGCGGGAGTCGCATCGTGATGCTGTCCGAGACCGAACTCGACGAGGCACGCCAGGTCATCGCCCGCGCGCTCGATGAGGATCTGCGTTACGGGCCCGATGTCACCACCGCCGCAACGGTTCCCGCCGGTGTGACGGCCGAAGCGGCCATGGTCACTCGGGTGCCCGGGGTGATCGCCGGGGTCGAACTGGCGCTGCTGGTGCTCGACGAAGTCCTCGGATCCGACGGCTACCAGGTGTTGGACCAGGTGGCCGACGGCGCCCGGCTGCCGGCCGGCGCACCGGTACTGAGCCTCAAGGCCGACACTCGCGGCCTGCTGACCGCCGAGCGCACCATGCTCAACCTGGTGTGCCACCTGTCCGGGATCGCTACGGCCACCGCGGCCTGGGTCGATGCGGTGGACGGCACGTCGGCCCGCATCCGCGACACCCGCAAGACGCTGCCCGGGCTGCGGGTGCTGCAGAAGTACGCGGTGCGCGTCGGCGGCGGGGTGAATCACCGGATGGGCCTGGGCGATGCCGCCCTGATCAAGGACAACCATGTGGCCGCGGCGGGTTCGGTCGCAGCGGCGCTGCGGGCGGTGCGGGCGGCGGCGCCCGACGTGCCCTGCGAGGTCGAGGTGGACTCGCTCGAGCAGTTCGACGAGGTGCTCGCCGAGGGGCCCGAGTTGGTGCTGCTGGACAACTTCGAGGTCTGGCAGACCCAGATGGCGGTGCAGCGGCGCGACTCCCGCGCGCCCGGCGTACTGCTGGAGTCATCGGGTGGACTCACCCTGGACTGCGCCGGCGCCTACGCCGCCACCGGAGTCGACTACCTGGCCGTGGGGGGCCTCACCCATTCGGTGCAGGTGCTCGACATCGGCCTGGACATGTAAGACATGTAACGATTTCGGCGCGCTCTTGCCCGCTCAGCGGGCAGAACCGCGCCGAAATCACGCGCCGACTCAGCTGATATCGGTGACGAGCACCGCCACCTTGCGGTTTTGTACCCGCAGCAGGAACGGCAGCGAGGTGTCACCCGAACCGGCCGGCAGGATCCGCGGGTTGACCACATGCAGTTGTCTGCGGGACAGCTGAACATCGGCCTCGCCGGCGGCCACGACGTTCTTGACCCAGTCGGTCTTGCCGTGTCCGAGCGCGATCGCCAGCATGTTGCCCTTGCGGTAGGTGGTCACCACAGTCTCGTAGGGCTTGCCGGACTTGCGTCCCCGATGGGTGATCACCGATGTGCCCGGAATGAACTTGGACAGCGGCTTGACCACCGGGTTCACATACTTGATCTGCAGGCGATCCACCCACGCCGGGAACACAGCCGGCAGCGTGGACGGGTCAGCGGCACCCTTGTCGGAAGCCATGGCAACTCCGTTCCTCGTGGGACGTCACACTGCGCACCACCCTAGTCGCGAGCCGGTGCACGGCGGGTCATGCTGGCGCTGCGATATTGGCTTGAGCCGCTCTGGGACAATGGACCGTGTGAACACCGGCCTGATGGCACGCATCGACCTGCGCGGCACCGAACAGTCGGCAGCTCAGCTGCGCTCCGCCCTGCCACGCGGTGGTGTGGACGTGGAGGCGGTGCTGCCGAGGGTGCGCCCGATCGTCGAGGCGGTCGCCGAACGTGGGGCCGCGGCAGCATTGGAGTTCGGCGAATCTTTCGACCGGATCCGCCCGGCCACGATCCGGGTGCCGGATGCGGCGCTGGAGCGCGCACTGGCCGAATTGGACCCCGCCGTACGTGCTGCTCTGGAGGTGGCGATCAGCCGCGCCCGGGCGGTCCACTCCGATCAGCGGCGCACCGACACCACCACCACGCTGGCCCCAGGCGCCACCGTCACCGAACGCTGGCTTCCGGTCGAGCGGGTGGGCCTGTACGTGCCGGGCGGTAACGCGGTCTACCCGTCCAGCGTGGTGATGAACGTCGTCCCGGCCCAGATCGCCGGTGTCGAGTCCCTGGTGATCGCCAGCCCGCCGCAGGCCGCCTTTGACGGTCTGCCGCACCCGACGATCCTGGCCGCAGCCCGGTTGCTCGGTGTTGACGAGGTCTGGGCGGTCGGCGGTGCCCAGGCCGTGGCGTTGCTGGCCTACGGCGGCACCGACGCCGATGGTGGTGAACTGGCGCCGGTCGACATGGTCACCGGCCCCGGCAACATCTACGTCACCGCCGCCAAGCGGTTGTGCCGCTCGCAGGTGGGGATCGACGCCGAAGCCGGGCCCACCGAGATCGCCATCCTCGCGGACAACACCGCGCACCCGGCGCATCTGGCCGCGGACCTGATCAGTCAGGCCGAGCACGATGAGATGGCCGCCAGCGTGCTGGTCACCACCAGCCCCGAGCTGGCCGATGCCACCGACCGCGAGGTGACTGCCCAGCTGCAGACCACCGTGCACCGCGAGCGGGTGACCACGGCGCTGTCTGGACCGCAGTCGGCGATCGTCCTGGTCGACGACCTGGACGCCGGTATCCGCGTGGTCAACGCCTACGCCGCCGAGCACCTCGAGATCCAGACCGCCGATGCTGCGGCTGTGGCGACCCGAATCCGTTCAGCCGGTGCGATTTTCGTCGGGCCGTACGCACCGGTCAGCCTCGGCGACTACTGCGCCGGCTCCAACCACGTGCTGCCCACCGCTGGCAGTGCGCGGCACTCCAGTGGCCTGTCTGTGCAGACGTTCCTGCGCGGCATCCACGTCGTCGACTACACCGAGGCCGCACTCAAAGACGTCAGCGGACACGTGATCGCACTGGCCACGGCCGAAGACCTTCCCTCACACGGCGAAGCGGTACGACGGAGGTTTGAGCAGTGAGCGGCACACCAGCCCGCCCGGGCGCGCAGATCAGCCTGGCGGATCTACCGCTGCGCGATGACCTGCGCGGCAAGTCGCCTTATGGTGCACCGCAACTGGAAGTTCCGGTGCGGCTCAACACCAACGAGAATCCGCATCCGCCGAGCCAGGCGCTCGTCGACGACGTGGCACGTTCGGTGCGTGAGGCCGCGGCCGAGCTGCACCGCTATCCCGATCGCGATGCGGTGGCGCTGCGCACCGATCTGGCCGCTTATCTGACCGCCCAGACCGGCGTCGGGGTGGGGCCGGACAATGTGTGGGCGGCCAACGGCTCCAACGAGATCCTGCAACAGTTGCTGCAGGCATTCGGCGGTCCAGGTCGTAGCGCCATCGGATTCGTTCCGTCCTACTCGATGCACCCGATCATCTCCGACGGCACCCAGACGCGCTGGCTGGCCGCCAACCGGACCTCTGACTTCGGGCTGGACGTCGAGGTGGCCCGCGCCGCCATCGCCGAGCACCACCCCGACGTGGTGTTCGTCGCGTCCCCGAACAACCCGTCCGGACAGAGCATTCCACTCACGGATCTGCGGAATCTGCTCGAAGTGTCGCCGGGGATCGTGATCGTCGACGAGGCCTACGGCGAATTCTCGTCGCAGCCCAGCGCGATCGCGCTGATCGATGACTACCCGGCGAAGCTGATCGTCAGCCGCACCATGAGCAAGGCGTTCGCGTTCGCCGGCGGCCGGCTCGGCTACCTGATCGCCGCCCCGGCGGTGATCGATGCGATGTTGCTGGTTCGCCTGCCATACCACCTGTCGGTGGTCACCCAGGCAGCTGCGCGAGCCGCGCTCCGCCACGCCGACGACACTCTGGGCAGCGTCGCGCAGTTGATCGCCGAACGGGACCGCGTCGCGGCCGAGCTGTCCGCCATGGGATTTCGGGTCATTCCCAGCGACGCGAATTTCGTGCTGTTCGGCCAGTTCGCCGACGCCCCCGCAACCTGGCAGCGCTACCTGGATGTCGGCATCCTCATCCGCGATGTCGGCATCCCCGGCTACCTGCGGGCCACCACCGGGCTTCCGGAGGAGAACGACGCACTGCTCGCCGCCAGCAAGCAGCTTGCGGCCACCGAGCTCGCCCAACCGCTATTAGGAGACTCATGACCCGCCGCGCTCGGGTGCAACGCGCCACCCGCGAATCCGACATCACGGTCGAACTCGACCTGGACGGCACCGGCATCGTTGACATCGAGACCGGCGTGCCGTTCTTCGATCACATGCTGACGGCCTTGGGCAGTCACGCCAGTTTCGATCTGACGGTGCGCGCCCGCGGCGACGTCGAGATCGAGGCCCACCACACCGTCGAAGACACCGCGATCGTGCTCGGGCAGGCGCTGGGCGAGGCGCTCGGCGACAAGAAGGGCATTCGCCGATTCGGCGATGCGTTCATCCCGATGGACGAGACGCTGGCCCACGCTGCCGTCGACGTGTCCGGCCGACCGTACTGCGTGCACACTGGGGAGCCAGATCACATGATGCACACCACGATTGCTGGAACGCAGGCGCCGTATCACACAGTGATCAACCGGCACGTGTTCGAGACGCTGGCGTCGAACGCACGTATCGCACTGCACGTGCGGGTCCTCTACGGACGCGATCCACACCACATCACCGAGGCCGAGTACAAGGCCGTCGCGCGTGCGCTGCGCCAGGCTGTGGAGCCCGACCCGCGCGTGACCGGCGTGCCTTCCACCAAGGGAGCCCTGTGAGCAGCTCTCCCAGGGTGGTGATCCTGGACTACGGTTCCGGCAACTTGCGCTCCGCCCAGCGCGCGCTGCAACGGGTCGGCGCCCAGGTCGAGGTGACCGCCGACGCCGACGCCGCCGCCGATGCCGACGGTCTGCTGGTGCCGGGCGTCGGGGCATACGCGGCATGCATGGCCGGGCTGCGCAAGGTCAACGGCGACAAGATCATCGCCGAACGAGTACAGGCCGGCCGCCCGGTACTCGGAGTGTGTGTCGGGATGCAGATCCTGTTCGCCCACGGAGTCGAATTCGGGGTGGACACCGCCGGCTGCGGCCAGTGGCCGGGTGCGGTCACGCGGCTGGACGCCCCGGTGATCCCGCACATGGGCTGGAACGTCGTCGACGCCGCGCCCGGCAGCACCCTGTTGGCCGGGCTGGACGCCGATACCCGGTTCTACTTCGTGCACTCCTACGCCGCACAGCGGTGGGAGGGGCGTCCGCAGGCTTTGGTGACCTGGGCGACCCATCAGGTACCGTTCGTGGCGGCTGTCGAGGATGGGCCGTTGGCCGCCACCCAGTTTCACCCCGAAAAGAGTGGGGATGCCGGGGCGACACTGTTGAGCAACTGGGTGGAGGCACTGTGAGTACTGCTGTGAACAAGGCACTGGTTCTGTTGCCGGCCGTCGACGTGGTCGATGGCCGCGCGGTTCGTCTGGTGCAGGGCAAGGCCGGCAGCGAGACCGAGTACGGTTCGGCGCTGGACGCCGCACTGGGCTGGCAGCGCGACGGCGCCGAATGGATCCACCTGGTCGATCTGGATGCCGCATTCGGACGCGGATCGAACCGCGCGCTGCTTGCCGATGTCGTTGGGCGCCTTGACGTGAAGGTCGAACTGTCCGGCGGCATCCGCGACGACGAGACGCTGGCGGCGGCGCTGGCCACCGGCTGCGCACGGGTGAACCTGGGCACAGCGGCCTTGGAGAACCCGCAGTGGTGCGCGCGGGCGATCGCTGAGCACGGCGAGAAGGTCGCGGTCGGGCTGGACGTGCAGATCGACCCCAATCACCCCGACGGCATCCACCGTCTGCGCGGCCGCGGCTGGGAGACCGACGGCGGTGACCTGTGGCCGGTACTGGAACGTCTTGACCGGGAAGGCTGTTCGCGCTACGTAGTCACCGACGTGACCAAGGACGGCACGCTGGGCGGCCCCAACCTGGAGCTGCTCGGCGCAGTCGCCGACCGCACCGACGCGCCGGTGATCGCCTCCGGGGGCGTGTCGAGTCTGGACGACCTGCGGGCGATCGCCACACTGGTCGGCCGCGGCGTAGAAGGCGCCATCGTCGGCAAGGCGCTCTACGCGGGTCGCTTCACTCTGCCCGAGGCACTGTCAACGGTGCAGGAGTAGGCCGACATGGCGCTGGACACCGCGGAGCTGGACGCGCTGGTCGCAGCGGCGTCGCAGATCCTCGATGTCGCCACCGAGCCTTTCCTGGCCGGTCACCGGGCCGACTCCGCGGTCCGCAAGGGCGCCAACGACTTCGCCACCGAGGTCGACCTGGCCTTGGAACGGCAGATCACCGAGGCGCTGGTGGCGGCAACCGGAATCGGGGTGCACGGTGAGGAATTCGGCGGCCCACCGATCGATTCGCCGCTGGTGTGGGTGCTGGATCCCATCGACGGGACCTTCAACTACGCCGCCGGATCACCGATGTCCGCGATTCTGCTGGGACTGCTGCGCGACGGTGAGCCGGTCGCGGGGTTGACCTGGTTGCCCTTCGCCGACCAGCGCTACACCGCGGTCGCCGGCGGCCCGCTGATTCGCAACGGGGTGGCGCAGCCGCCCCTGAAACCCGTCGACCTCGCCGACTCGTTGGTCGGTATCGGCACCTTCAACGTCGAATGGCGCGGCCGGTTCCCCGGCCGCTACCGGCTTGCGGTGCTCGAAGGCCTGACCCGGGTGACCTCGCGGACACGGATGCACGGCGCCACCGGAATCGACCTGGCCTACGTCGCCGACGGAACCCTTGGCGGTGCAATCAGTTTCGGCGACCACATCTGGGACCACGCGGCCGGTGTGGCCATGGTGCGCGCAGCCGGCGGCATCGTCACCGACCTGGCCGGCGCACCGTGGACGGCCCACTCGGACTCGGCGCTGGTCGCCGCGCCGGGGGCACACGATCAGATTCTCGACATCCTCAAGCGAGTCGGCGCACCGGGGGACTACTGACATGGAACAGCACAGCGGTTCAGCGAGGCTCGACGCAGGAGAGGCGAAGCTGGGACCGATGCATAAGCGCAGCGGTTCAGCGAGGCTCGACGCAGGAGAGGCGAAGTTGGGACCGATGCATCAGCGCAGTGATGTGGCGGTACGGGTCATTCCGTGTCTGGACGTCGACGGCGGCCGCGTCGTCAAGGGCGTCAACTTCGCAAACCTGCGCGATGCCGGCGACCCGGTCGAGCTGGCCGCGGCCTATGACGCCGAGGGCGCCGACGAGCTGACCTTCCTCGACGTGACCGCGTCGTCGTCGGGCCGGGCCACCATGCTCGAGGTCGTCGCGCGCACCGCCGATCAGGTGTTCATCCCGCTCACCGTCGGCGGCGGCGTGCGCACCGTCGCCGATGTCGACGTGTTGCTGCGGGCCGGCGCGGACAAGGTTTCGGTCAACACCGCCGCTATCGCCCGCCCGGAACTGTTGGCGGAGTTGTCCCGCCAATTCGGCTCCCAATGCATCGTGCTGTCGGTCGACGCCCGTACCGTCCCGGCCGGTTCTCCGCCCACCGCCTCGGGATGGGAGGTCACCACACATGGCGGCCGGCAGGGCACCGGTATCGACGCGGTCGAATGGGCCATCCGCGGTGTGGAGCTCGGCGTGGGGGAGATCCTGCTGAATTCGATGGACGCCGACGGCACCAAGGCCGGATTCGATCTGACGATGCTGCGTGCAGTTCGGGCTGCGGTGAGCGTGCCGGTGATCGCCAGTGGGGGAGCCGGTGCGGCAGAACATTTCGCACCGGCGGTCGCCGCGGGTGCCGATGCGGTTCTGGCCGCCAGCGTGTTTCACTTCCGGGAACTGACCATCGGCCAGGTCAAAACCGCGATGGCGGCAGAGGGGATCACCGTGCGATGAGTCCGATGACCCACCGGCTGGATCCGGCGATCGCGGCGCGGCTCAAGCGAAACGCCGAAGGACTGATCGCGGCGGTTGCGCAGGCGCGGGGTACCGGAGAGGTACTGATGATCGCCTGGATGAATGACGACGCGCTGGCCCGCACCCTGGCGACCCGCGAAGCGACGTATTTTTCACGATCGCGAAACGAACAGTGGATCAAGGGCGCGACCTCCGGCCACACCCAGTATGTGCATTCGGTGCGGCTGGACTGCGACGGAGACACCGTGCTGCTGGAAGTCGATCAGGTCGGCGCAGCTTGCCATACCGGTGCCCGTACCTGTTTCGACGACGACGTGCTGTTGGAAGCTACGGATTGATCGTGCGGCGGTGACGGACTACGCGCCAAATCGGCCCGGTCCGGGACCCAGAGCACGTTCGCCACTCCCGCCGGGTACGCACAAATACAGTTTTACTACCTATTTATCTGTAGCCGCGACCGCGAATAGTCGTTAACAGTCGGTAATGGTAATTAACAAATGGAGCCGAGGCCCGAAGAATGGCGAAGCCGCCCCATCGATCGGCATGCGCCGCCCTTCCGAAATAGCGGTTAACAAAGAGGCGTTGAGCTGGGGATTGAGGCCTTCTTGCGTGCCTCCTGCGCCATCCAGCGAAAATATCGATTAACAAAATGGGACTTGCCTAAGCGTCAATTAAAGTCGATATAGTGACCCGCGTGACGGGAGAGCAAGCGAGGATCATCAGCCAACGCGTCGACGTCCAAGCCGCTGCCATCTACGCCCGTATTTCCGCAGATATGGAGCGGATGAATTACCGCCATAGCGAGGCCCATGACAAGGAGCTCTCCGAGCTGCACACCTTGATCCGCCGCAGCGAGACGCGGATCGCCGCGCTCGGCGATCAGGTCGACAAGTCCCGGTACGAGCTCGCCACCACCTCGGCGCAGTACACCGAACTGGCCCGGGCAATCCCCGGCGATATCGCCGACCTCAGTGATCAGTTGACGTCGATCTTGTCTTCGGCCACGGCCGAAGCCGATCGAATCCGCACCAACGCGCATGACCACGCCGCCGAGATCATCGCCGAAGCGCAGAAGGAACACGACGCGGCGGTCGCGTTGCGCGCCAACCTCGAAGAACAGACCAGCCAACTGCACGCCGGCCTGGCACTGCTGCGTCAGCAGGCGCGTCAGGATGCCGCCGACATCGTGCGCGACGCCGAGAGTGCAGCCGAGGAACTGCTGGCCCAAGTCCGGCTTGACATCGAAGCGCAGCAGGCAGCGGCACAGGCCAAGTTGCAGGAACTCGTGGCGGTGCGCGCGATGATCACCGAACAACTGCGCGACTTCTACGCCAAGGTCAATGAGCTGGAGCAGTCCGCGGAGCCAATCGACAAGGCCCGCACCGTAACCGTGACCTCGCGCCGGGTTAACAGCCCCGATGAAGGCGAGGACTGGGATGTCCTATTCCAGCAGCGTCCTTCGACGAAGCGGCTCGAACGGCCGGCCCTCGACCCCCAATCCTCCGACGAAACACACCTCAACTAGGAGCCCCGGTGAGCACAGCAATTTCTCTATTCGAGCCGCAATTGCCCAACTTCACGACGCAGCTGCGCGGCCTCGACCGTGGCCAGGTGCTGGAGTACATCCAGAACCTGCACCAGGAGCTCGAATCTCTCAAGCAGCGCGTCCCGGCACTCGAAGACCAGCTTGCCGATGCCCGGCGCGATCTCACCAACACCGACGATGATCGGACCCGGCTGCGCAGTGAGATTGATGCGCTGCGCGGTGACATCGCCCGGTTGTCCGGTCCGATCGATTCCGTCGAGGGGATGTCCGATCGAATCGCACGGATGATGCGGGTGGCCTCCGATGAGGCCCGGCGCACCAAGGCAATGGCTCAGGAGGAAGCCGAGGCGCTCACTCGCGACCTGCGCGACGAGCTTGAGGCAGCTCGCCAGGATCGCGCCGCGGCCAGTGCCGCTTTGGCTGAGCTTCAGGAATCGACGTCGCAACGTCGCGAGCAGATCCTTACCGACGCCAAGGCCGAGGCCGAGGAGCTGCTGCGCGCCGCGCAGGCCGAATGCGCCCGGCTGATCAGCGAAACCGAGGAGACCGAGCGTGCCCGCCGCGAGGCCGCGCAGCGACTCGCCGAGGAAGACGAGCGGCGCCGGCGCGAAAGCGAACGCGAGCAGGCCAAGCAGGTCAGTGCGGCGTGGGAACAGGCGCAGATCCAGATCGCCAACATGGAAAAGGACAGCCGCCTCAACGCCGCAGCCCTGATCGCCAGCGCGGAGCGTGAAGCCAAGCTCATCCTGGAGCGCACCGATGCCGAAGTCATGCAGTTGATTCACGTCCGCGGTGACGTCGTCGGCGCGCTCAGCGAGATCCAGAGCCGAATCGAGTCAGCCATCCGTCGCGACCGGATGAGCGTGGTGAAGCGAACCGGGGATTCCGAGCAGGCCTAGCCGGCTGGTTTTCGGAGGCGGGCGCCGACCGACCGCCGCTAGCGCGATGGCGGGAACCTGCTTCGCCCGACTTCGCCGCGCGAGCAGTTCCCGCTAAGCCGACGAGCGCGCCCGCAGCACCTCCAGCGCCTTGTCGGCGTGGGTGTCCATCGAGAATTCGCTGGCGATCACGTCCAGCACGGTGCGATCGGTGTCGATGACGAATGTGGTCCGCTTCACCGGGATGAGCTTGCCCAGCATGCCGCGCTTAACGCCGAACTGGGCGGCGACCGTGCCGTCGGTGTCGGACAGCAGGGGGTAGTCGAAGCCCTGCTGGTCGGCGAACTTGGCCTGTTTGGCCACCGCGTCGGCGCTGATGCCGACCCGAGTGGCCCCAACGGCGGCGAACTCGCCGGCCAGGTCGCGGAAGTGGCAGGCTTCCTTGGTGCACCCCGGCGTCATAGCGGCCGGGTAGAAGAACAGCACCACCGGCCCGTCGGCCAGCAGATCGCTGAGTTTGCGCGGCGCCCCGGTTTGGTCGGGGAGCTCGAAGTCGGCCACGGTGTCACCGGTTTTCATGGCGGCCAGGCTACTCCGGCTGCGCCTGCGGCGGCGGCGATAGTGGTGGGCGGGTCTGCGCCCGGCTCCGGCGCGCTTGCGATCGCCAGTGCTGAATCTGGCGACCCGCTGCGCCCGGCTCCGCCGCGCTTGCGATCGCCAGTGCTGAATCTGGCGACCCGCTGCGCCCGGCTCCGCCGCGCTTGCGATCGCCAGTGCTGAATCTGGCGACCCGCTGCGCCCGGCTCCGCCGCGCTTGCGATCGCCAGTGCTGATTCTGACGACCCGCCAATATCTGGGAAGATGGGCGCGTGCAAACCACGAGCACTTCAAGGGCCGGCGTCACATCCCGGGCGGACTTCCGGGCGCTGGCGGCTGAGCACCGCGTGGTCCCGGTGACCCGCAAGGTGCTGGCCGACGCCGAGACACCGCTGTCGGCATACCGCAAGCTGGCCGCCAACCGGCCCGGCACCTTCCTGCTGGAGTCGGCCGAGAACGGCCGGTCGTGGTCGCGGTGGTCGTTCATCGGCGCCGGCACGACCTCGGCGCTGACGGTGCGAGACGGCAATGCCGTGTGGCTGGGTGCAGCACCGCAGGATGCACCCACCGGCGGGGACCCGTTGCAGGCCCTGCGCGACACGCTGACGCTGCTGGAGACGGCCGCCATCCCCGGCCTGCCGCCACTGTCGAGCGGCCTGGTGGGTTTCTTCACCTACGACCTGGTGCGCCGCCTGGAGCGCTTGCCCGAGCTGGCCGTCGATGACTTGCAGCTGCCCGACATGCTGCTGCTGCTGGCCACCGACATGGCCGCCGTCGACCACCACGAGGGCACCATCACGCTGATCGCCAACGCGGTCAACTGGAACGGCACCGATGAGCGCGTCGATGAGGCCTACGACGACGCGATCGCCCGCCTCGATGTGATGGCCGCAGCGCTGAGTCAGCCGCTGGAGTCCAGCGTCGCCACCTTCGATCGGCCGGACCCGGTCTACCGCGGTCAGCGCACCCCCGAGGAGTATGGGGCGATCGTCGAGCAGCTGGTCGGCGAGATCGAGGCCGGTGAAGCGTTTCAGGTGGTTCCGTCCCAGCGTTTCGAGATGACCACGCCGGCAGACCCCCTCGACGTCTACCGGATGCTGCGGGTGTCCAATCCGAGCCCGTACATGTATCTGCTGCAGGTGCCCGACGACGACGGGGGACTGGCCTTTTCGATCGTCGGCTCCAGTCCCGAGGCGCTGGTGACCGTGCAGGACGGCCGCGCCACCACCCACCCGATCGCCGGCACCCGGTGGCGCGGGGCAACCGAGGACGAAGACCAGCTGCTGGCCAAGGACCTGTTGAACGACGAGAAGGAACTCGCCGAGCACCTGATGCTGGTCGACCTGGGCCGCAACGACCTGGGCCGGGTGTGTGTTCCGGGGACCGTGCGGGTCTCCGACTACAGCCACATCGAGCGCTACAGCCACGTCATGCACCTGGTGTCCACCGTCACCGGAGAGCTCGCCGAGGACCGGACCGCGCTGGACGCCGTGACGGCGTGCTTCCCGGCGGGCACCTTGTCCGGGGCGCCCAAAGTGCGCGCGATGGAGCTGATAGAGGAGGTCGAGAAGACCCGGCGCGGCCTCTACGGCGGCGTCGTCGGCTACCTGGACTTCGCCGGCAACGCCGACTTCGCGATCGCGATCCGCACGGCGTTGATGCGCGCCGGCACCGCCTACGTCCAGGCCGGTGGCGGAGTGGTCGCCGACTCCAACGGCCCTTACGAATACACCGAGGCATCCAACAAGGCCCGGGCCGTGCTGGCCGCGATCGCCGCCGCCGAGACCCTGTCGGCGCCCGGAACCGATGGCTGACGGTCGCGAACGCCACGACACCCGCGCGCTCCGCGGGGCGCAACTGCTGCTGGTAGCGGCCGCCGGAGGTCTGTGGGGCGCTGCGCGGCTGCCGTGGGTCCTGATCCACTCGTTCGACGGGCTCGGGCAGCCCAAGGAGATCAGCCTGACCGGCGCGTCCTGGTCGACGGCGCTGGTGCCCCTGGCGTTGCTGTGCCTGGCGGCCGCCGTCGCCGCGATGGCGGTGCGCGGGTGGCAGCTGCGGGTGCTGGCGGTGGTGTTGGCCACGGTAAGCCTGGCGTGCGGTTATCTGGCCACCAGCATGTGGGCGGCCCGCGACATCACCCTGCGGGCCCTAGACATCGCCGAGATTCCGCTGACGTCGCTGCTGGGCACCGAGCGCCGTCTCACCGGCGCCGTGTTGAGCCTGGTCGCGGCCCTGGGTGTGCTGGTTGCGGCGGTGCTGTTGATGCGCGTCGCCGCACACAGCGCCGGCCGGGTCACCAAGTATTCGGCGCCTGCGGAGCGCCGGGCGGCTGCGCGTGACGTAGAGGCAGACAAGCGGGCCGACCCGGATGGGCAGTTGTCTGAACGCATGATGTGGGACGCGCTCGACGAGGGCCGGGACCCCACCGGGGATCCGGATAACCGGGAAACCAACCCAGACGGCTAGGCGTACTTGACGGGCCGGTGACACCGCGGGCAGCGACGGTCGTTACCCTTCGATAAAGGTCTTCGACGAAGGTCCATTGGACGCGGGAGAGGAAGCGGCAGTCATGACTTCGGCATCCGTGCTCGACTCCATCATCGAGGGAGTCTGCGCCGACCTTGCCGCCCGAGAGGCCCTCGTCCCGCTCGCGGAAGTCAAGGCAGCGGCCGAGGCCATGCCTCCGCCACGCGACGTGATGGCCGCACTGCGGGAGCCGGGCATCGCCGTCATCGCCGAGGTGAAGCGCGCGAGCCCCTCCAAGGGCCAGCTGGCGCCCATCGCCGACCCGGCGGAGCTGGCCAGCTCTTACGCCGACGGCGGGGCCCGTGCGATCAGCGTGCTCACCGAGCAGCGCCGGTTCAACGGCTCGTTGGCCGACCTGGACGCAGTGCGTGCCGCGGTGTCGGTTCCGGTGCTGCGCAAGGACTTCATCGTGCGGCCGTACCAGATTCACGAGGCCCGCGCCCACGGCGCGGACATGCTGCTGCTGATCGTGGCGGCGCTTGAGCAGCAGGCACTGGAGTCGATGCTGGACCGCACCGAGTCGCTCGGCATGACCGCACTGGTCGAGGTGCACACCGAAGAAGAGGCCGACCGGGCATTGACCGCCGGCGCCAAGGTGATCGGCGTCAACGCGCGTGACCTGACCACGCTGGAGGTCGACCGCGACTGCTTCGCGCGGATCGCACCCGGGCTGCCCACCGAGGTGGTCAAGATCGCCGAGTCCGGGGTGCGCGGCACCGCGGACCTGCTGGCCTACGCCGGTGCCGGGGCAGACGCTGTCCTGGTCGGCGAGGGACTGGTCACCAGTGGCGACCCGCGGGCGGCCGTTGCCGATTTGGTCAGTGCGGGTAAGCATCCGTCCTGCCCGAAGTCGGCTCGCTAAATGTCAGACACCTCGCATCCGAGCCTTCCGCGTGCCAGCGCCGGAGTGGCTGAGCCGACCGCACACGACCCCGATGCCCGCGGGCACTTCGGTGTCTACGGAGGCCGCTACGTCGCCGAAGCGCTGATGGCGGTCATCGAAGAGGTCACCGCCGCCTACGACAAGGTGCGCAACGACCCGGCGTTCTTGGACACCCTCGATGACCTGCAGACGCACTACACCGGCCGGCCCTCGCCGCTGTATGAAGCCGAGCGTCTGACCGCGCACGCCGGCGGGGCCCGCATCTTCCTCAAGCGAGAAGACCTGAACCACACCGGTTCTCACAAGATCAACAACGTGCTCGGTCAAGCCCTGCTGGCGCGACACATGGGCAAGACCCGGGTGATCGCCGAGACCGGCGCCGGTCAGCACGGGGTGGCCACCGCCACCGCGTGCGCGTTGCTCGGCCTGGAATGCGTGATCTACATGGGTGCCGTCGACACTCGCCGTCAAGCGCTCAACGTGGCACGGATGCGACTGCTGGGCGCCGAGGTGGTCTCGGTCGAATCCGGTTCGCAGACCCTCAAGGACGCCATCAACGAAGCCTTCCGGGACTGGGTCACCAACGCCGACCGCACCTATTACTGCTTCGGCACCGCGGCCGGGCCGCACCCGTTCCCGACCATGGTGCGCGACTTCCAGCGGATCGTCGGACTGGAGACGCGCGTTCAGATCCAACAGATGGCCGGTCGTCTGCCCGACGCCGTGGTGGCGTGTGTGGGCGGCGGGTCGAACGCCATCGGCATCTTCCACGCCTTCCTCGACGATCCCGCGGTCCGACTGGTCGGGTTCGAAGCCGGCGGCGACGGCGTCGACACCGGCCGGCACGCCGCGACATTCGCCGGTGGGACACCGGGCGCTTTCCAGGGATCGTTCTCCTACCTGCTGCAGGACGAGGACGGTCAGACCATCGAGTCGCACTCGATCTCGGCCGGGCTGGATTACCCGGGTGTGGGCCCCGAGCACGCCTGGCTGCGTGAGACCGGCCGCGCCGAATACCGGCCGATCACCGACACCGAGGCGATGGATGCGTTCGGAATCCTCTGCCGCACTGAGGGAATCATTCCGGCAATCGAATCAGCACACGCGGTGGCCGGAGCGCTCAAGCTGGCGACGGAGTTGGGTCCCGGCAAGGTCATCGTGGTCAACGTGTCCGGGCGCGGCGACAAAGACGTGGAGACCGCCGCCAAGTGGTTCGGTCTGTTCGACGAGGCAGGAGATGGGTCGTGAGCGACCACGCCGGTGACCGGCTGGCCCCGCTGTTCGCTGCGTGCCGAGCCGAGGGCCGCGCCGCGCTGATCGGCTATCTGCCGACCGGCTACCCGGACGTGCCGGGCTCCATCGCCGCGTTGACCGCCCTCGTCGAATCCGGTTGTGACCTCATCGAAGTCGGCGTGCCCTATTCCGATCCCGGAATGGACGGCCCGACCATCGCACGCGCCACCGAGACCGCCCTGCAGGGCGGGGTGCGGGTGCGCGACACACTGACCGCAGTGGAGGCCATCACCAAAGCCGGCGGACGGGCCGTGGTGATGACGTACTGGAACCCGGTGCTGCGTTACGGCGTCGACGCGTTCGCTCGGGACCTGGCGTCAGCCGGTGGGTTGGGTCTGATCACCCCGGACCTGATCGTCGACGAGGCAGATGACTGGCTGGCCGCCTCCGAACAGCATGCGCTGGATCGGATCTTCCTGGTGGCGCCTTCCTCGACGCCGCAGCGACTGTCCGAAACCGTCAAAGCGACCAGCGGATTCGTCTACGCCGCCTCCACTATGGGTGTCACCGGCGCCCGCAACACGGTGTCCAACGCGGCGCCGGAGCTGGTGGCCAGGGTTCGCGAGGTCTCTGATATCCCCGTCGGCGTGGGACTGGGCGTGCGCTCGGGCGCACAGGCCGCTGAGATCGGTGCCTACACCGACGGTGTCATCGTCGGTTCGGCGCTCGTCACCGCACTCGCCGATGGTCTGGCCGAGTTGCGAGCGTTGACGCAAGAGCTGGCTTCTGGTGTGCGTCAAAAGGTTTCCACCCAATGACGTTGGATTGGCTGACCTACTTTCCCAGTCCTGCTCGCGGTGTCTGGCACCTCGGACCGGTGCCGATCCGGGCCTACGCCCTGTGCATCATCATCGGCATCATCATCGCCCTGCTGCTTGGTGATCGCCGGTGGCGGGCCCGCGGCGGCGAACCGGGCGTCATCTATGACATCGCGCTGTGGGCGGTGCCGTTTGGGCTGATCGGCGGTCGGCTCTATCACCTGATGACCGATTGGCGTACCTACTTCGGCGAGGGTGGCGTCGGATGGGAAGCGACGCCGCGGATCTGGGACGGCGGTCTGGGGATCTGGGGCGCGGTGGCGCTCGGTGGGGTCGGCGCGTGGATAGGTTGTCGACGCCACGGGATCTCCCTGCCGGCGTTCGGCGATGCCGTCGCCCCCGGGATCGTGTTGGCACAGGCCATCGGACGCATCGGCAACTACTTCAATCAGGAGCTCTACGGCCGGGAGACAACGCTGCCGTGGGGCCTGGAGATCTTCTGGCGCGAAGACGCCGCCGGGGTCCGCGACCCGCACCTGCTCGACGGGATATCGACGGGCGAGCTCTACAAGATCGTGCAGCCCACGTTCTTGTACGAATTGTTGTGGAACCTAGTGGTGTTCCTCGTGCTGATCTACGCCGACCGACGGTTCCGGATGGGGCACGGACGACTGTTCGCGCTCTACGTCGCCGGCTACTGCATCGGCCGGTTCGGTATTGAGCTGCTCCGTGACGATGCGGCGACCCATATTGCCGGTATCCGGGTCAACTCGTTCACCTCGACGTTCGTCTTCATCGGGGCGGTGGTGTACATCCTGCTCGCAACCAAGGGGCGAGAAGATCCCGAAGCCATCCGTCGAGCGTGGCAACCCGAGGAGACCACCGACCAGGACGCTGCAGCAGAGGCGGATTCCGAAGCCGAGCCGGACGAAGAGCACGAAGGGTCCGACGACAAAGAGCTGGTGGCGGCCGGCGTCGCCAACGGCGTCGGATCAGTGGTTCGGGTGCCGAAAAGGCTTACCGGCGACGCTGACTCGGCCGAGGCCGACTCCGATGACGGCGCCGACGAACAACCCGAGACGTCCGATGAGGAAGAGCCGGACGCGGTGGTCGCCGAGTCGGAAGCCGAGGACGCCGACGAGGCTGATGAGGAAACCCCCGAAGAGGCCGTCGCGGCCGACGTGGACACCGAGGCCGGCGGCGACGAGGGGCCAGCCGAGGCCGAGCCGACTGACGAGGCCGAGGACTCCGCGGAGCCGGAGGCCGCCCAGGTGGACGCCGCAGCGGAGGAGTCGGCCGAGCCCGAAGCGACGACGGATGCCGACGAAGACGAGGCAGTTGATACCGAGCCGGACAGCGACGTCACAGCGGAATCCGACGACTCAGACGACACCGAACACCCCGACGATCCCTTTGACGAGGTGGCCGACGAACCCGAAGCCGTCGAAGCCGATTCGGACGACTCCGACGAACCGACCGACCCAGACGAGTCGGACGAATCCGAAGAACCGGACGCCTCGGACGAGGCTGACCCGCACTGACAGCGAGCCAGACGCCGTACCCGGTATTTCTGGCATGCTGCAGACATGACCGTACCGTCGTGGCCCCCACCGGGGCCGCAGGGCGGGGGACAGCCCTACCCGCCACCGCCGGGCCATCCGGGGCCTTACCCGGGCTACCCGGACGTGTGGGCGCCCTACGGCCGGCATCCGAGGACCGGCCAGCCCTATTCGCCGAAGTCGAAAGTCACCGCCGCACTGTTGCAGCTGTTGGGGTTCTTCGGCTTCCTCGGATTCGGTCGCATATATCTGGGCCAAACCGGGCTGGGCCTGGTCCAGCTGTTGATCGGTGTGTTGGCCACCATCACGACCTACGGGCTGGGCATCGTCGTACCGTTCGTCTGGGGTGTCATCGACGCGATTCTGATGCTCAGCGGACGGGTGCACGACAAGCAGGGTCGACCGCTGCGCGACAGCACCTGATCAACCGCCGCACCCGTGCGTCACACGGTTTTTCGTTGGCGGCAACCATTCCTGAGGGAGCCGGCTCAGCCGGTCCGACTATGCTGGCGCCGTGAATAGACGCGGAAAGATCGTCTGCACTCTTGGTCCCGTGACTCACTCCGCGGAGATGGTCCGGGCACTAGTCGACGCGGGCATGGACGTGGCCCGCCTGAACTTCAGCCACGGTGATCACAAGGACCACCAGGCGTCCTACGAGTGGGTGCGTGCCGCCTCGGATGCGACCGGGCGGGCAGTCGGCGTGCTGGCCGACCTGCAGGGCCCCAAGATCCGGTTGGGGCGTTTCGCCGACGGCCCCGTCTACTGGGCCAACGGTGAGACGGTGCGGATCACCGTCGAAGACTGCCCCGGCGACCACGACCGGGTGTCGACCACCTACAAGCAGCTGGCCGCTGATGCAGCTCCGGGTGACCGGGTGCTGGTCGACGACGGCAAGGTCGGTCTGGTGGTGGAGCACATCGACGGTGACGACGTGGTCTGCACGGTCACCGAGGGCGGTCCGGTCAGCAACCACAAGGGCATTTCGCTGCCCGGGATGAACGTCTCCGCGCCGGCACTGTCGGAGAAGGACATCGAGGACCTGGAGTTCGCCCTGGAGCTCGGCGTCGACATCGTGGCGCTCTCGTTCGTCCGCTCGCCGTCGGACGTGGAACTGGTGCACGAGGTGATGGACCGGGTCGGCCGTCGCGTCCCCGTGGTCGCCAAGATGGAGAAGCCGGAGGCCATCGAGAATCTCGAGGCCGTGGTCCTGGCCTTCGACGCGGTCATGGTGGCCCGCGGTGACCTGGGCGTGGAACTGGCCCTCGAAGAGGTGCCGCTGGTGCAGAAGCGCGTCATCCAGGTGGCACGCGAGAACGCCCGGCCGGTGATCGTGGCGACCCAGATGCTGGAGTCGATGATCGAGAACTTCCGGCCCACTC
Organism: Mycolicibacter virginiensis; assembly: GCF_022374935.2. Classification (NCBI taxonomy): domain Bacteria; kingdom Bacillati; phylum Actinomycetota; class Actinomycetes; order Mycobacteriales; family Mycobacteriaceae; genus Mycobacterium; species Mycobacterium virginiense. Next base: position 2,487,808 of record NZ_CP092430.2, on the reverse strand, counting down.
GGGCGGAGGCCTCCGACGTGGCCAACGCGGTGCTCGACGGCGCCGACGCGGTGATGCTGTCGGGGGAGACCGCGGTGGGCAAGCACGCCCTGGACGCCGTGCGCACCATGAGCCGGATCATCTGCGCGGTGGAGCAGAACTCCACGGCGGCACCGCCGTTGACGCACGTGCCGCGCACCAAGCGGGGCGTGATCTCATTCGCGGCACGCGAAATCGGTGAACGGCTGGATGCCAAGGCATTGGTGGCGTTCACCCAATCGGGTGACACCGTGCGACGGCTGGCCCGGTTGCACACCCCGCTGCCGTTGTTGGCGTTCACCGCGCTGCCCGAGATTCGCAGCCAGTTGGCGATGACCTGGGGGACCGAGACTTTCATCGTCCCGCAGGCACACACCACCGACGGGATGATCCGCCAGGTGGACAAGGCGCTGCTCGATCTGGGGCGTTACGAGCGCGGTGATCTGATGGTGATCGTCGCGGGCGCCCCGCCGGGAACCGAGGGCTCGACCAACATGATCCACGTGCACCGTCTCGGGGAGGACGACATCTAGTGCCGGCCGAGCCGAACACGGATCTCGAGGAGCTGCTGGCGGTACTGGATCTCAAGAGTGTCGACGACGACGTCTTCGTCGGATCGCACCCGAGCAAGACCCCGTTGCGCACCTTCGGCGGTCAATTGATGGCCCAGTCGTTCGTCGCCGCCAGCCGTACCGTCGCCGACCACCTGCCACCCGGTGCGCTGTCGGTCCACTTCATCAACGGTGGTGATCCCGCCCGCGACATCGAATTCCGGGTGCACCGACTGCGCGACGAACGCCGGTTCGCCAATCGCCGCGTCGACGCGCTGCAGGGTGACACCTTGATCGCCACGTCGATGGTCTCCTACCTCTCCGGGGGGAGCGGCCTGGAGCACAGCGTCGAGGCGCCCACGGTCGTCGAGCCCGAGTCGTTGCCACGGCTGCGCGAACTGCTCACCGGTTACGAGGAAGTCGTCCCGGGTTTCGTCAAGGCGCCGCACCCGATCGAGTGGCGCTACACCAACGACCCGGCCTGGGTGATGCGCGACAAGGGCGGCAAACTGGGCCACAACCGGGTCTGGGTCAAGGCCGACGGGGCGATCCCCGAGGACCCGGTGCTGCACACCGCGATGATGGTCTATTCGTCGGACACCACGGTGCTCGACTCGATCATCACCACACATGGGCTGTCATGGGGCTTCGACCGGATCTTCGCGGCGAGCGCCAACCACACATTGTGGTTTCACCGGCCGATCCGGTTCGACGACTGGGTGCTGTATGCGACGTCGTCACCGGTGGCGGCGGACTCCCGCGGGCTGGGCACCGGTCACTTCTTCGACCGATCCGGACACCTGCTGGCCACCGTCACACAAGAAGGCGTGCTGAAGTACTTCCCGAGCTCGAAGCGCTAGGCCGATGGCGAGAACCTGCTTCGCCCGGCTTCGCCGCGCTGGCAGTTCCCGCTAGGCCGGCATCAGCGCGGAGTCCGATTCCTCCTGCACCATCGGCGCGTCGGCACCGCTGCCGAAGGTGTTCTCGAAGTGCTCGCGGAATCGTTCGGTGCACTGCTGCTGGGCGTCGGTGTCGGAACCGGCCTTACTCATGCACGCCACGTAGTCGCCGGCGCCGGCGGTCCGCCAAATGCCGACGTAGACGAAGATGCAGCCGATACCGGCGATCACCGCCAGCGCACCCAAGACGATCCCGGCGAGTGCGACACCGCCGTTGTCGGCTTCGCCGCGCTTGGCCCGGCCGCGGCCGATGAGTCCGAGGACGATGGCCGCCAGGCCCAGTCCGACGCCACCGATCACCGACAACGCGGTCACGATGCCGGCGATCGCAACGATCAGGGCCGCGATGCCCGCACCGTTCCGTAGCACTGGGGGCGCCGCAGGTGGCGGATAGCCGGGGTACTGCCCGGGCACCGGATACGGGTAACCCGGCGGCGGCGGGGGATAGCTGGGACCGGGCGACGGCCAGGATTGCTGAGACTCAGGCGACAGCGAGGGCATGCCGGACTCGGGCATTGAGCAGACTCCAGATCAGAGCTTCAGTCAGTGTCAAAACAGGTCAGAACCCAAGGGTACCCGCGACTGGGCAAACAGGCCGCGGGCCGTCGGTCGCCGCTACCCGGCCGACAACGCGGCAGCGACTTTGTGGGATGCGCTCCGAATCTTGAGCGCGGTGACGATCTCGACGATTCCGATCACGATCAGCCAGCTGCCGACGACCACCGCCAGCACCCACAGCGAGGCGAACGGCGACGCCAGCGTCACCAGACCGGCCAGCAGACTGACCACGCCCATGAAGATCTGCCAGCCGCGGCCCGGCAGCGCCGGGTCGCTGATGGCCGCCACGGCGGTCGCCACCCCGCGGAAGATGAAGCCGACCGCGACCCAGATGGCCAGCAGCAACACCGCCAGGGCTTCTTCGTCGGAGTTGAAGTGCCGGAAACACAGGACCGCCAGAATCACCGACGCGGTGCCGCTGAGGAACAGCAATACCCGTCCGCCGGCGGACATGACGGGCAGGCTGAACGCGAAGATCAACTGCGCGATTCCGGTGACGACCAGATACACACCGAACAGCACGGCCGCGGCGATGACCGACCGGCCCGGCCACACCAAGACCAGCACGCCCAAGACGAGGGCCAAGACACCAGACACCAGTGTCGACTTCCACAGATTCGGCAGCAGGCTCGAAACCGATGTTTCCATGGCCGAAGTCTGGCACAGATGCGGCGTTTCGGCCGGGTATTGGCCGCCTCAGCGGCCCGAGATGATCTGCGTGGTCTGCCGCGCGTAGACCTCGGCGAGGAACTGCTCGACGGCTACCGCGGTATGCGCAGCCCGGGGCGAGCCGAAGATGTCGAAAGCGTGCTGCGCCAAAGGCAACTCGGCATAGACCACCGGACTCGTGCTGACTTCGCGTAGCCGGCCGGCAAATGCGCGGCCCTGCTCCACGGGCACCAACGAATCATTGGTTCCGTGCAGCACGAAAAAGGGTGGGGCATCGGCAGACAGATATGTCATCGGGGAGGCGTCGCGGTAGGTGTCGGGGAAGCGCCGCCGGCTCTGCTTGAACACATAGGCCCCCAATGCCGGGGTCAGCAACGGGTGCAATCCGGTCTCGCCGGTGAAGTCGTAGATCCCGTAGAACGGCACCGCCGCTCGCACGCTGGTATCGGCGTCGGCGAAACCCGGCTGGAAACGCGGATCGTTTGCGGTCAGCGCTGTCAGGGCGCACAGATGGCCACCTGCCGAGCCACCGGTCACCGCGACCCAATCCGGGTCGCCGCCGTAGTCGGCGATGTGGGCTTTGGCCCAGGCCAAGGCCCGTTTGACGTCGATGATGTGGTCGGGCCAGGTGGAGCGTGGGCTCAGCCGGTAGTTGATCGACACACACACCCAACCGCGCTCGACCAGGTGGGCCATCAGCGGATGTGCTTGGCCGCGTTTGCTTCCCACCATCCAGGCGCCGCCGGGGATCTGCAGCAGGACCGGCGCGCGACCGTCACGGGGCAGGTCGCGATGCCGCCACACATCGAGGGTGTTGCGGCCGCCGTATTCGCCGTAGGGGATGTCGGAGTCGGTGGCGTAGTCCTGGTAGACCCGCATCATGCGAACCACGCCGGGCGCCTTGGCAATCTCCGCGTCCGGCCCCGGCCGCTTCCACAGGTCCCGGCTTTCGGTGCGTCGTCCCGCACCGAGTTCGGCGTCCAGCGCCGCAGTCAACGGCTTATTGGCCATCCGCCCGGCATAGTTCAGCCCCAACAGGCCCAGCCACGAGAGCGCCGAGAGTAGCCAGCTGGTCCGCCGAGCCCGCGGTGACAGCCGCCGGCTCACCGCCGCCAACGCCGCGGATTGTCCGGCGATGAGCTGCAACGGCAGCTCCGAGGCGAACAGGCCGAACGCGAATGCGTACAGCGACGGATAGCCGCGCTTGGTCAGCGGGCGATACCCGTTGACGGTGGTGGCCAGACCGGCCAGCGAACCGAGCACGGCCAAAAGCCTTCGCATTGCGCTCCTCAGCGTTGTGGGACGACCTGGTTCGGCACCCTACCGAAACCGGCCGAACCACCCGGTCTATGCGGGTCAGCCCGCTGGGGTCGCCGACAGGGAGCGGGGCGCCGGACCGTGCGCGGCCGGGGAGCGGGCATTGACCAGGAACCAGGTGCGCATGATGCCCTTGCCTTTGACGTCGACGTCGCCGCGCTCCTCGAACACGAAGTCATCGTTGAGGCGTTCGTGGACTGCTTGCGGCACCTGGATGCGATCCTGGGCGCCGGTCGACTCCATCCGGGAGGCGAGGTTCACCGCGTCGCCCCACACGTCGTAGAAGAACCGGCGGTTGCCGACGACTCCGGCCACCACCGGGCCGGTCGCCAGGCCGATCCGCAGCGACACCGGCCGGCCCAGCGGGTCGCGTAGGTCGGCGACGGTTGCGGCGATGTCGAGCGCCAGACGCGCCAGCGCATGCAGGTGATCGGGTCTCGGATCGGGCACACCGCTGACCACCATGTAGGAGTCACCGCTGGTCTTGATCTTCTCCAGGCCGTGTTGATCCACGAGCCGGTCCAGGTCGCTGTAGAGCTCGTTGAGGAATCCGACCAGCTGGCCCGGGTCGGTCTGGCTGGCCCGACGGGTGAAGTCGGCGATGTCGGCGAACAGCACCGAGGCATCGGTGTAGCTGTCGGCGATCACGTCCACCGCCGGGTTCTTCAGTCTGTCGGCGACTGCCGTCGGCAAGATGTTGGCCAGCAGGGCCTCAGACCGCTCGTACTCGGCCTCCATCGCCGCTTCGGCGTGGGAGATCTCGCGCAGCGCGAACCAGACCGTGGCAACCACCATGAAGCAGGCCGACACGACCACCAGCACGTAGGACAGGTTGTGCAGCCATTCCGGTTGGTGCAGGTTGTCTGCCGGAACCAGGAACTGCAGGGCGATCGTCAGCGCCGCACCGATGCCGGCCACGATGGCGGCCAGCTTGATCCGGTCCACGCCCAAAATCAGCACGCTGATCGACGCCGAGGCCAGGAAATAGAACTGGATCCCTGATCCGGTGCCCACCACCCAGCAGACGATCGCGGTCGTCGAGTAGGCGATGGCGACGAAGGTCAGCGGTGCGATGAGCTCGCCATAGTGATACAGCAGCGGGGTCAGGGCCAGCGCGACCGCGGCGACGAGATTGATCGCTCCGATCCACCAGTAGGCGGGGTCAACCCAGATCTCCAGCAGTCCCCAGCCCGCACTGATCAGCGCCGCGAGCCCGGCGGACAGCTTGAGGATCCGCAGCCGTTGCGACAGCCGGGCCGCGTAATGGCGGGTGCGGGCCGGTATGCAGTGTGTGCGCCGGTAGGGGCTGGAAGCCTCGGCCGGCACCGCGAGGAACCGCTTGACGGACACAAGCGACAGCCTAATCCGCTGAGCTGGGCCGTTGGTGGTTTCACCAGGTCGGGGGCCTACGTCTAAGGTCTGCGCTCATGGTGATCCGTTCCGTCGCACTCTTCGTGTTGGCTGCCATCGCCGAGATCGGCGGGGCCTGGCTGGTGTGGCAGGGCGTGCGGGAGCACCGTGGCCTACTGTGGGCCGGCGCCGGGGTGATCGCCCTGGGGCTCTATGGCTTCGTGGCCACCTTGCAGCCCGACGCCCAGTTCGGCCGGATCCTGGCCGCCTACGGCGGGGTGTTCGTCGCCGGCTCGCTGGCGTGGGGCATGGCGTTCGACGGTTTCCGGCCCGACCGTGCAGACGTCCTGGGTGCGCTGATCTGTCTGATCGGCGTCGGCGTGATCATGTATTCGCCGCGCTGACGCGCCTCAGCCGACGGGTTCGATCCCCGCCTTTGAGATGACGAACCCGCGTCCCGACGAGTCCACGGTGCATGTCACGCCAGTGGCGTCCGATTGGCAGGTGAACGGTCCGGCGCCGGCGCTCTGGCCGAACGGGAGGATCGGTTGATCGAACGGGGGATTGGACAAGCAGTTAACGCCGTCACGGCAAATCGACAACTCTCCATCGGTGTCCATCGATACATGCTGCGGCGGATTTACCGACATGCAGTAAGCCGAATCGGGCAGTTCGCCACGCCGGTAGTTGATCTCGCAGTTGAACCCGGCCCGCGTCCCGAAAAACGGCACAAACGGCAGATGGCACGATTCGCAATCGTCATAGCTGGGCTCGCGCGCAAGCTCCTGCAGCGGGTCGCGTTGCATGAGGTTGCCGCCGACTCCGCCGTCATGGCCGGTTGACGCATCGTCGTATTGCCCGCGCGCCTTGGCCGGCACGTGTGTGGTGTCGTGCGTTTTGGTCGAGGTCCACACCAGAAAGCCGGCCGACACGCCCAGCAGCAGCACCAGCACACCCAGCACGGATTTCCTCAATGGCCCTCCTCGGCTGCCCAGTCGCGGCGTGCCCGAGTTTAGGTTCGGCGGTGTCGGTAGGGGCGACAATGGCGAATCGTTCGGGGCTCGTGGCCAGGAGCCGTCCGTGAGCAAAGCGCGCGCTATAGCAAATCGAGATGCGCGGTTGCGCTGTTCAGACAGGCGGCGTCGACGTGACGTTTGTGGTGGCCTCGGTGAGATTCGAACTCATCCCGGAGCACTGGTCGAGCGTCCGCTCAGCTCCTGCTGGACTAGATCGCGCGCCGGCTACGCGACCCAAAGGACAACGAACGGCTGAGCTGACCCGTCGGGTCTGCGCGACGACGGAACCCGCAGCGAGCAAACCCACGTCGGGCCCGTTGGTGTCGCAGACGCACAACCGCTCCTCCGTACACTGAGCACATGCCGATGCCGGGCGGGCTCTCCGACAAGCTGGGCAATCGTTTTGAGGACCGCTGGACCGCCCGGTACGTGTTCGACGTGCTCGACGACGTGGCCGAGGCGATCGACCTCGAGCCGTCGGGACCCGGCGACGACGGAGTCGAGTTCGTGTTGCGGTACTCCGACCGCGATGTCTACCACCAGTGCAAGCGGCAACGCACCCGCGAAGGTGTGTGGAATCTGACGGCACTCGAGTCTGCCGGGGTGCTCAGCACGTTCTTCACAAAGTTGCGCGACCCTCGGGCCCAGTGCGTTTTCGCGTCCACCCACGCCACCGACGCGCTCGGTGAGTTGGCCGACCGGGCCCGCCTCGCGGCGTCGGCGGAGCAGTTCGTCGACGTCTACCTGAAGGCGCCTGAATGGAGGGCCAAGTTCGACAAGCTGTGCAAGCTCTGGGGCGACCCTGGTGCTGAAGTCGCGTTCAGCGCGCTGCGCCGCATTGAAGTCGCCACGATCGGCGACGACCAACTGAAGGCGATGGTTCGGTTGCAAGCCGAAGTGGCGTTGACCGGCGACCTCGACCACGTGGTCGCGGTGATGACCGAGCTTGTGCGCGATCACGCCGGCGAGTACCTGACCGCCGCAGACCTGTGGCGTGAGTTACGCGGCAAGCGCTACGAACCGAATTTGTGGCGCAGGGGACACGGCCTGGCGGTCAAAGTCGACGCCGCCAACTCCCGCTTCCGCGCCTCGCGAGAGCAGACCTTGATCGGCGGTCAACTGATCGTGCGTACCGAAGCTCAGCAGCTTCGCGAACTCGTCGAATCGCACCGTATCGTGCTCGTCGACGGCGCCGCAGGTACCGGGAAGAGCGACGTACTCCTGCAATTCATGCGGGATTTGGAGGATGACCGCATTCCCCACCTGGCACTTCGTCTCGACCGGGTGAGCCCCACGCGCCGCCCCGGCGACGTCGGCGACGAACTAGACCTTCCTGCATCGCCGGTGGTGACGCTCGCCGCCCACGCGAAGAGCGCATTGAGCGTGCTCGTTGTCGACCAGCTCGATATCGTCAGCGCCACATCGGGACGCAGCCCCCAGTTCCTTGACTGTGTCCAGCAGATGATCACCGAAGCCGCCGCGACGCCGAATCTACGAATTGTGCTGTCGTGTCGTACCTTCGACAGGACTAATGACGCCCGGCTACGCCGGGTGGTGGCGGCCGGCGAAGCCACGGTGCTGACCGTCGGCACGTTCACCGAATCCCAGGTGCTGGCCACGACCGCGGCCCTCGGATTCGACGGCGACCGGTTGAGCCGAGCGCATAAGGAGATCCTGGCTCTCCCACTCCACCTGGCCCTGCTTGCTGAGATTGCACCGACCTTGCTGGCGCAGTCATCCGAACTGAGCATCGCGAACGCCAACGACCTGTTCCGCGCGTTCTGGGACGCAAAGCGAGATGAGATACACCAACGGCTCGGCCGTCCTCCGGCGTGGACCCAGGTGCTCGACGTCTTAGTCGACTACATGAGCGGCCACCAGCTGTTGCGCGCTCCGGTAGATATCGCCGACGAATGGCGGCCCGACCTGACCGAGCTGATCTCGAGCCGCGTGCTCAACCGCGACGGCGACCACGTCGCGTTCTTCCACGAGAGCTTCTTCGACTACGTGTTCGCGCGACGATTCTGTGCTCGCGGCTACACGATCGGGGACCTCCTCGCCGACGACCAGGATCTGTTCCGGCGCGCACAGGTCCGACAAGTGCTCGCGTACAACCGCGATCGGACCGACGAGTACCTCTCGGATCTGAAATACCTGCTCACTGATGCTGGCGTCCGATTCCACTTGCGCGACGTCGTGCTCGCCTGGCTGTCGCAAGTGGCCCCGAACGCAGCCGAAGTAGAACTACTTCGCCCGCACCTGGACGATCCGTCGTCGCCGCTGCACAGCCGTGCTTGGCGCACGGCTGCGGCGCCCGCCTGGTTCGCCGATCTTGACGGACTCGGCTACTTCGAAACCTCTTTGAATAGCGATGACCCCGTGCTAATCCGCCGGGCGCTCACAGCGCTGGTCGGCGGCAACGGACGGTTCCTCGACCGAGCCTTGCAGCTGTTGACGCCACGTCTGGACGAATCCGATTCCTGGACACCGCATGTAATTTGGGTACTGGCGCACGCGGACCTCGCCACGCATCGCGCCGCCTTCGAGTTGTTGCTTCGGCTCGTCGATTCGGGAGCGCTGGCCGCCGAGGTCTACACGGGTGAACTGCGTTACCCAACGCTTAGTCTGGCCACCGACAATCCGCACCGGGCCAACGAACTACTGGGCCACTACCTCGCGCAGCGCATGGTGGCGGCGACCGCCGCCGGCCTGCCCAGTCCGCTCGAGCCTGGTGCCAACCTCATCCCGAACCGGCTGGCACTTGGCGACTACGTCCGCACTGCTGCGACCGCGTCCGCGTCGTTCCTCGACCATGTATGGCCAACTTTCCTGCGCCTGGTCGAGGCGTCCCTGCTCGATCAACGGGAGGGCCGGTTGAGGCCGGATCGGATCTGGGCGTTTCGGCACCTACAGGGCGGATCGGACAGCTTCGTCGATGAGCTCCTCGGGGGCGCCGAAGTCGCCTTTGCCACCTGCGCTCGTGATGACCCGGGCCGGTTCGCCGCCGTGGTCGACCAAGTCTGGGCGACGAAATCGGAGACGATCGTGGCAGTCCTCTTCGAGGGTTTCGCTGCCAACCCGCAGCACTTCGCCGACGACGCCGTCCACGCATTGACCGCCCACACTGATTGGTTGGACGTTGGCTGGTCCAACGGTCAGGCGTGGGGCACAAGGAGGCTGCTTGAAGCGGTTACCCCCCACGCCGGGGACCACGCGCTGGCAGAACTTGAGTCGGCACTGCTCGCGTGCTATCCGCCTTACGAGCGCACCGCGCGAGGCCGTTACGGGCATGGGTTCACGCAGTTCACCCTGCTGGGCGGCGTCGCCGTTGAACGCCGCACGCCCGCGATGGAGCAGCGGCTTGCCGAGTGGCAGCGCAAGTTCGGCTGCGACGACGCGCCGGTACCGAGCGGCATTAACGGGGGCTTCGTTCGATCGCCCATCGTTGCCGAAGCTGCTGAAAGGATGTCGGACGCGCAGTGGCGCGGCGCCATCGAGCGCTATGCGGCGGACGAAGACATCCAGTTTCGCGGAGACGGTCCTCCCATCGGCGGAATAAGGCAACTCGCCAGTCAACTCGAGACCAATGCCCAGGCCGACCCGCAGCGGTTCGCCCGTCTGGCCATCGAATTGCCCGACGCCACCGACACCCGGTACTTCACCTCGATCCTTCGCGGAGTGGCCAACAGTGCCGACTGGCTGTCGACCGAGCTGATCGAGGCACTGATACAGCGGTGCCACCGGCTCCCAAATCGTCCGTGCGGGATGGACATCGCACGTCCCCTGCTGCATGCGGAGGGGCCAGTCTCTAAAGTGATGGCCGAGCTGATTGCGTGGTACGCCAACCACCCGGATCCGGCCAACGACTCAGCGCTCCCGCAGGCCGACACGATCGACGAGTCGCTGCTGTATCAAGGCCTCAACTCGGTGCGCGGCGCCATCACCGAAGTCATCACCCATTTGATCGCCCGCGACCCGCGCAACGTCGCCCCGCTCGCACCGGCCGTAGCGAGGCTCGTCGGTGACGGTAACCCCGGGGTGCGTGCCTTGGCGGCGCAGATCCTGCTCGTTTGGTCGCGGTGGGACCCCAACGCGGCGCTCGATGCCTTAGATCGCCTCACCGAAGATGGCCCCGACCACTTGCTAGCCACCCGCTACGTCCAACAACTGGTCCAGTCCCGGATCGAGGTGGACTTCGCGCGCCTGCGGTCCCTTGTGGAGCGGATGATGTATTCCGAGCTCGAAGAGGTGCAACAGCACGGGGCTGCGCTGGCGACCTCGGCCGCGCTGGTCGACGACGACGCAACCGCACTCGCCGCGACTTGCCTCGAAGGTGCGGAGCCACAGAGGCTTGGCGCGGCGCGGGTGTATGCCGCGAACCTCGCGACCTCGCCGTTTCGTGACCAGTGTGCAGCAGCACTGACAAGGCTGTTCGACGACACTTCCCAAGCGGTTCGCGACGCCGCGGCCGAGGTCGTGGGCACCTTCTCCGGAACCCAGCTGAACGATTTCGCCGACGTCGTTGTATGCCTAGTCGAGAGCCGGGCCGCGGCAAAGCGTTGGAATGAGCTCCTCGAGGCGCAAGCCGAGGCCACGAGCGCCGCAACGGATCTCGCGCTGGTGATCTGCGAGCGTGCGCTTGCCTCCTTCGCTTCCGATTCGGGATCACCGCACTACCGCCGCGACGACCTGCTCGTCCAGATTCTGATGCGGATCCACACCGACGCCACCGGCGCTGTACGGTCGCGTGCCCTTGACCTCATCGATGATTCTTTGCGTCAGGAGATCTGGGCAGCTGAACGCGCGCTCATACTTCACGATCGCGGCTGGCAATGATCATGCGAGTCGCGTACGCGAGTGACGAACTATGGACCCTCCGACGCCTCAGTCGTGGCGTCCGCGAGTCGGACACATACAGCGGCCCGGAACCGTGACGAGCTGAAAGCGCATCAAGTTGGACGTCTCATACCCGGTCGCGATCGAAGCGCCAGACGCCAGTGCCAACGACCCGGCCGTATGCCGCAAGGTGTGGAAGGCGTGGGGAGTCAGGGCCGGTCAACCCGAGCTTTTCGACAGCCTTGTCGAACGTGATCCGGAAGCACCTGACCGTCATAGCGCCGCCGTCGGGGCCGAGAAACACAGGCTCGTCCGGGCCGTCGCTCGTCACAGTTCCTCGAGACGTTCCGCCGTCAAGATAGGCACCGGGCGGCGCTGCTGAGCTTTGGTCTCGCCCTCAACGCCGGTACAGGGCTCGTCGCTCCTACGACGGGGCTGGTGCCACCGATTCTCTACGCGAGCGCGATCCCTTGAGCTGCGCTTTTGCAAGACAACATTCTAGGGCCCCGCTGACTGAGTGCGATCTGTCGCGTTGGGCTTTTGATCGCTCTGAACTGCCTATTCGTGGTGCCCTCGGTGAGATTCGAACTCACACTGCACGGGTTTTGAATCCGTTTCCTCTGCCAGTTGGGATACGAGGGCCCTGCGCTGACGCGCGGCTTCCTACCTTAGACGATGCCCCTCGGGGTTGCCCCAGCCGGCAGCCACGACAGAATAGGGGGATGACCGAGCCCACGTCCGACAGCAGCCCACGCCCAGCCCGGCGGGTGCTGATCGCCGAGGATGAAGCGCTGATCCGGCTGGATCTCGCCGAGATGCTGCGCGAAGAAGGCTATGAAGTGGTGGGCGAGGCCGGCGACGGCCAAGAAGCCGTCGAGCTGGCCGAACTGCTGCGCCCGGACCTGGTGATCCTCGACGTGAAGATGCCGCGCCGCGACGGCATCGACGCAGCCTCGGAGATCGCCGCCAAGCGGATCGCACCGATCGTCATCCTGACCGCGTTCAGCCAGCGCGACCTGGTCGAACGCGCCCGGGACGCGGGGGCGATGGCCTACCTGGTCAAGCCGTTCACCGCCGGTGACCTGGTCCCGGCCATCGAATTGGCGCTCAGCCGGGCCGACGAGATCACCGCCTTGGAGCGCGAGGTCAGCAACCTGACCGACCAGCTGGAAACCCGCAAGCTCGTGGAGCGGGCCAAGGGCGTGCTGCAGACCGTGCACGGCTTCACCGAACCCGAGGCCTTCAAGTGGATTCAGCGCGCGGCCATGGATAAGCGGACCACCATGCGCCAGGTCGCCGAAGTGGTGCTGGAAAACGTCGAGGCCCCGGTCAACCCACCGGCCTGACCGCCACGCCACCAGCGGCGCTGAGCCCCGTTGCGCTGGTTCAACCAGTACGCTCGATGACGTGCAGCGCAGAATCATGGGCATTGAGACTGAGTTCGGTGTCACCTGCACCTTCCACGGTCATCGGAGGTTGTCGCCCGACGAGGTGGCGCGCTATCTGTTCCGCCGGGTGGTGTCGTGGGGGCGTAGCTCGAATGTGTTCCTGCGCAACGGCGCTCGGTTGTATCTGGATGTGGGCAGTCACCCCGAGTACGCCACCGCCGAGTGCGACAACCTGATTCAGCTGGTCACCCACGACCGGGCGGGTGAACGCGTCCTCGAAGACCTGCTGATCGACGCCGAGCAGCGGCTGGCCGACGAGGGCATCGGCGGCGACATCTACCTGTTCAAGAACAACACCGATTCGGCCGGCAACTCCTACGGCTGCCACGAGAACTACCTGATCGTGCGGGCCGGGGAGTTCTCCCGGATCTCCGACGTGCTGTTGCCGTTCCTGGTAACCCGCCAGCTGATCTGCGGCGCCGGGAAGGTGCTGCAGACCCCCAAAGCCGCCACGTTCTGCCTGTCCCAGCGTGCCGAGCACATCTGGGAAGGCGTCTCGAGCGCCACCACCCGGTCGCGGCCGATCATCAACACCCGCGACGAACCGCACGCCGACGCCGAGAAGTACCGGCGCTTGCACGTCATCGTCGGCGACTCCAACATGTCCGAGACCACGACCCTGCTCAAGGTGGGCAGCGCGGCGCTGGTGCTGGAGATGATCGAGGCCGGGGTGTCCTTCCGGGACTTCTCGCTGGACAACCCGATCCGGGCGATCCGCGAAGTCAGCCACGACGTCACCGGCCGGCGCCCGGTGCGCCTAGCCGGCGGACGCCAAGCCGGTGCCCTCGACATTCAGCGCGAGTACTACGGGCGGGCCGTGGAGTACGTGCAGACCCGGGCCAGCAACCCCCAGCTTGAGCAGGTCATCGATTTGTGGGGCCGCCAGCTCGACGCCGTGGAAACCCAGGACTTCGCCAAGGTGGACACCGAGATCGATTGGGTGATCAAGCGAAAGCTGTTCCAGCGCTACCAGGATCGCTACAACATGGAGCTCTCGGATCCCAAGATCGCCCAGCTGGACCTGGCCTATCACGACATCAAGCGCGGGCGCGGGGTGTTCGATCTGCTGCAGCGCAAGGGATTGGCCACCCGCGTCACCACCGACGAGGACGTCGACGAGGCCGTCGACACCCCGCCGCAGACCACCCGCGCCAAGCTCCGCGGCGAATTCATCAGTGCCGCACAGGCAGCAGGGCGCGACTTCACCGTCGACTGGGTGCACCTCAAGCTCAACGACCAGGCCCAGCGCACCGTGCTGTGCAAGGACCCCTTCCGGTCGGTCGACGAGCGGGTCAAGCGCCTGATCGCCAGCATGTAGCGGCGATGACTCGGCTCCGCGGCCTGGCCGCGCTCATCGGACTGGGCGTCGCGCTGGCCGCGTCGCCGGCCGCGAACGCCGACAGCGTCGTCATCTGCCAGTTCAGCGTCGCCAAGCCGTTCGTCTACTCGGTCAACGGGGCCGACTACATGGGCAGCCGCGTCGACGTCAGCGATTGCCGGACCGATCTGCCCGGCACGTCACTGACCCTGCAGATGCACCTGACCGCCTCCGGCGCCCCGCTGGAACTGGCCGGCCCGTCGCACACCCTGTCCTACTCCGAGACCCGCGCGGTGCACAACGGCGACAGCTTCTCGGTGGGGTTCCCCAACGACGAGCGACTGATCCCGCTGTACCCGGGCGTCTACGGCGCCAAGATGACGGCTCGCACCGATCGTCCTGGCGAGCCACGTGCCGAAGACCCTGAATTCTCGGACTACCAGTGCAGCACCTGGGAGTTCCCGGGGATGACATGCACGCCGGCGAACCACATCTGAACAAGCACGTAACGCACGAGCCTTATCCTGTCTTGTCATGGCGACCGCGAAAGTCGAGCGACTCCTCAATCTCGTCATCGCGTTGCTGGCCACCCGCAGCTACCTCACCGCCGAGAAGATCCGGACCACCGTGGTCGGCTACGGCGACAGCCCCAGCGACGACGCGTTCTCGCGGATGTTCGAGCGCGACAAGAACGAGCTGCGTGACCTGGGCATTCCACTGGAGACCGGCAAAGTGTCGGGGTTCGACACGGTCGAGGGCTACCGGATCAACCCCGATACCTACGCCTTGGCGGCCATCGACCTGACCCGCGAGGAGGCCGCCGCGGTCGCGGTCGCGGTTCAGCTGTGGCAGTCCCCGGAGTTGCGGGCCAACGCCGAGGGCGCCGTCGCCAAACTGCATGCGGCCGGTGTCGAGGTGGACCCGAACCAGGCCGACGTGCTGGTGGCACCGCCAACGGCGCTGCCAGGAAGTCACCGGGCCGAACCGGTGCTAGGCGCGTTGATGGACGCCGTCCAGGCGGGCCAGGCCGTGCAGTTCGGGCACCGCCCCTCACCGGTCGAGCCGTATGTCACCCGCACCGTCGAGCCGTGGGGAGTGGTCACCCACGCCGGACGCTGGTATCTGGTGGGTCACGACCGCGACCGCAACGCGGTACGCACCTTCCGGATGTCGAGGATCGCGCCGGAGGTGCGGCCGATCGGGCCGGCCGACGCCGTCACCCGACCCGACACCGCCGATCTGCGCGCGATCGTCGCCGACGCGGTCGGTGATGCGCCCAGCGGGCTGCAGGCACGTATCTGGGTCGCCGATGGCCGCGCGGTGGCGCTGCGCCGGGCCGGCACGGTCTTGAGCCGTCAGGCGCTGGCCGGCCGCGACGGCGACGTCATCGGCGTCGACATGGGCACCCATGACCGGTTGGCCCGGGAGATCGCCGGCTACGGCGCCGACGCCATCGTGTTGGACCCGCCGTCGCTGCGCGACGACGTGGTAGCGCGCCTGAGCGCTCGCGTGGGGGAGGTGCCGGTATGACCCAGCTGTCGAAACGCCTGGTCCGGCTGCTGAACATGGTGCCGTATCTGAAAGCTCGCCCCGGAATCAGCAAGGAACAGGCCGCCGCCGAACTCGGCGTGAGCCTCAGCCAGCTGCAGACCGACCTGGAGCAGCTGGTAATGTGCGGCCTGCCCGGCTACGGGCCCGGCGAACTGATCGACGTGACGTTCTACGAAGACCGCCTCGACGTGTTCGAATCCGCCGGCGTCGATCGGCCGCTGCGCCTGACCTCGCGCGAGGCCACGGCCATGCTGATGGCCTTACGCACCCTGGTCGACATGCCCGGCATCGTCGACCCGCGGGCTGCCCGCAGCGCGATCGCCAAGATCGAGGAGGCCGCCGGGGCCGCGGCACCAGCAGCGCCCACCTCCGCCACGCACGACGAGTCGGCTGCCGACTCTGTCCGACAAGACGTCGTCCGCGACGGCGTCCAGCAACACCGCGCGCTGGCGATCGACTACTACGCGGCATCCCGAGACAGCGTGTCGCAGCGGATCGTGGACCCGATCCGGGTGGTGCTGATCGGCGCACACAGTTACCTGGAGGCCTGGTGCCGCGAGTCCGAGGGGGTGCGGCTGTTCCGCTTCGACCGCATCGACGGCGCCCGGCTGCTCGACGAGCCATCAGCTCCGCCGGAGCCGGCGCGGCGAGCCGAAACCGACACCTCACTGTTCGACGCCGACCCGTCACTGCCGGTCGCCATCGTGCGGGTGGCGCCGTCGGCGGCGTGGATGTTCGAGTACTACCCGATGCAGGCGCTCGGCGAGCTGGCCGACGGCTGGCGGGAAGCCCAGTTGACCTACGCCTCCGAGGCGTGGCTGATCCGGCTGCTGCTCGGCATGGGCGACGAGGTGCAGGTCAAGGCGCCGGAATCGGTGGTTGCCGGGGTGCGTGACGCCTCGATAGCCGCGTTGGCGATATATGAGCAGGTACGCCCTTGACGCTGTACAGCGTCGGAGCCCTCATAGCCGACATCGCCTTCCTGGCCCTGATGGCAGGAGTGGTGGTGGGCATCGTTTTCCTGCTCAAGGCAAAGGCGAAGTCCGCTGGTCAACCGCCCGTGGCGCCGAACTGGTATCCCGATCCGGCTGACCCTGAGCTGCTGCGCTACTTCGATGGCCAGAGCTGGACGGGGGATACCCGGCGACGGGATGAACCGCCGGGCTAATGCGGCGGTCCCAGCTTCACCTCTCCTTCGTCGAGCCTCGCTGAACCGCCGGGCTAATGAGCTGCGGTAGCATCGTGGCGACGTCTGGAGGTAACCAAAGTGAACGCTTTAGGACCGTCGCACCTGGCGATCCTCGCCGTCGCCGTGATCATTCTCTTCGGCGCCAAGCGACTGCCCGATGCGGCACGCTCGCTCGGTAAGTCGCTGCGCATCTTCAAGTCCGAGGTCCGCGAGCTGCAAAACGAGAGCAAGCCGGATTCGACTGCCACTTCAACCACCGTCCAGTCCGAGCGGGTCGACCCGCCGGCGGCCGGTGGCCAGTCGGCGTAGCCCGGTCCCGCCGTCGCGGCGACCGCGCCCCATTCGACTGTGCGCACGCTCGGAATTCTGCGGCGGCTCGACCCCCGTCAGCGGCGTAGCCGCACCAATCCCGACGGGACGATGTCGCTCGTCGACCACCTGCGGGAGCTACGTACCCGGCTGCTGATCTCGATGGCCGCGATCGTGCTCACCACGATCATCGGCTTCATCTGGTACACCCAGCCGCTCTTCGGGCTGGAAAGCCTCGGCGAATGGCTGCGTCACCCGTACTGCGAGCTACCGGCCTCAGCCCGCGCCTCGATCGCTCCCGACGGGCAGTGCCGGCTGCTGGCCACCGCGCCGTTCGACCAATTCATGCTGCGGCTCAAGGTGGGCTTGGCCGCCGGAATCGTGCTGGCCTGCCCGGTCTGGTTCTACCAACTGTGGGCGTTCATCACCCCGGGGCTCTACCGCAAAGAGCGGAGCTTCGCGGTGGTGTTCGTCGTCTCGGCGGCCGTGCTGTTCGTCACCGGCGCCATCCTGGCTTACCTGGTGCTGTCCAAGGCGCTCGGATTTCTGCTCACCGTCGGCAGCGACGTGCAGGTGACGGCCCTGTCCGGTGACCGCTATTTCGGGTTCTTGCTGAACCTGCTGGTGGTGTTCGGGATCAGCTTCGAGTTCCCGCTGCTGCTCGTGATGCTCAACATGGTCGGCGTGATCAGCTACGCCCGGCTCAAGGAATGGCGGCGCGGGCTGATCTTCGCGATGTTCGTGTTCGCCGCGTTCTTCACCCCGGGATCGGACCCGTTCTCGATGATCGTGCTGGGTTGCACGCTGACCCTGTTGCAGGAGTTCGCCATCCAGATCGCCCGGCTGCACGACAAGCGCAAGGCCAAGCGGGAGGCGGCCACCGCGCTGGCCGACGACCAAGCCTCGCCGATCGAGGCGCCCACACCGGTCACTACGCCGCATGAATAGTCCGCCGGAGATACCCGGACAGACCGAGCTGAGTCGGTTCATCGCGGAACTGCCCTTCGGACTCGACGGCTTTCAGCGTCGGGCCTGCGAGGCTCTGCAGGACGGTCGGGGAGTGCTGGTGTGTGCTCCCACCGGCGCCGGTAAGACCGTCGTCGGCGAGTTCGCGGTCCACCTGGCCCTGGCCGGCGGCGGAAAGTGCTTCTACACCACGCCGATCAAGGCGCTGAGCAACCAGAAGCACACCGATCTGGTGGCCCGCTACGGCAAAGACCGGGTGGGACTTTTGACCGGTGACCTGTCGATCAACGCGAATGCGCCGGTGGTGGTGATGACCACCGAAGTGCTGCGCAACATGCTGTACGCGAATTCATCTGCATTGCAAGGACTTTCCCACGTTGTGATGGACGAGGTGCACTTCCTGGCGGACCGGATGCGCGGCGCGGTGTGGGAAGAGGTCATCCTGCACCTGCCCGAGGAGGTGCGGCTGGTCAGCCTCTCGGCGACGGTCAGCAACGCCGAGGAGTTCGGCGGCTGGATTCAGACGGTGCGTGGCGACACCTCCGTCGTGGTCGACGAACATCGACCCGTGCCGTTGTGGCAGCACATGATGGTCGGCAAACGACTCTTCGACCTGTTCGAGTCCCGGCCAGATCCCGACGGCCGCGCCGCGGCGGGCCGGCCGCGCGTGGACCCCCAGTTGCTGCGCCACATCGCCCATCGTCGCGAAGCCGACCGACTCACCGATTGGGGCAGCACCCGCCGATCAAGGCACGGAGGTTCCGGTCGCCCAGATCGGCCGACCTACCGGCCGCCGATGCGCCCGGACGTGATCGCGGTCCTGAACTCGGCGGGCCTACTGCCGGTGATCACCTTCGTGTTCTCCCGGGCCGGCTGCGACGCCGCGGTCAAGCAGTGCCTGCGCTCGCCGCTGCGGCTGACCACCGAATCCGAACGTGCCCGTATCGCCGAGGTGATCGACCACCGCTGCGGTGATCTGGCCGACGACGACCTGGACGTGCTGGGTTACTACGAGTGGCGCGAGGGGCTGCTGCGTGGCCTGGCCGGCCACCACGCCGGTCTGCTGCCGGTTTTTCGCCACACCGTCGAAGAGCTGTTCGCCGCGGGTTTGGTCAAAGCGGTGTTCGCCACCGAAACCCTGGCGCTGGGCATCAACATGCCGGCCCGCACGGTGGTGCTCGAACGGCTGGTGAAGTTCAACGGTGAGCAGCACGCCGCGCTGACGCCGGGGGAGTACACCCAGCTGACCGGCCGGGCCGGTCGGCGCGGCATCGACGTCGAAGGCCATGCGGTGGTGCTGTGGCATCCCGGGGAGAGCACCGCCGACCCGGACCAGGTGGCCGGCCTGGCGTCCACCCGTACCTTCCCGCTGCGCAGCTCGTTCGCGCCGTCGTACAACATGACGATCAACCTGGTGCAGCACATGGGTCCCGAGCAGGCCCACCAATTGCTGGAGCAGTCGTTCGCCCAGTTCCAGGCCGACCGGTCCGTCGTCGGCCTGGTACGCAGCGCCGAACGCGGTGAGCGCACGCTGGACGAGATCGCCGCCGAGTTCGGCGGGCGCGATTCAGCAGTGCTCGACTATGCCCGGCTGCGAGCGAAGATCTCCGAACGCGAACGCGCCCACGCGCGGGCCTCGCGGTTGCAGCGCCGTCGGGCAGCCAGTGACGCCCTGGCAGCGCTGCGCCGCGGCGACATCATCAACCTCAGCCACGGCCGTCGCGGGGGGCTGGCGGTGGTGCTGCAGGCCGACCGGGATTCCGACGAACCACGGCCGCTGGTGCTCACCGAGCATCGCTGGGCCGGCCGGATCTCCTCGGCGGACTATTCGGGTGCCGTCCCGCCGATCGGCACCATGAGCCTGCCCAAGCGAGTGGAACACCGCCAGCCGCGAGTGCGCCGCGACCTGGCCTCGGCACTGCGATCCGCGGCCGCGGGCCTGGTGGTTCCCAGCGGGCGCAAACGCCGCGGCGACGCCGATGACGCACCGGTGGATCCGGAGCTGGCGGCCCTGCGCCAGAGCATGCGCGATCATCCCGTTCACGACGCGCCGGATCGCGAAGCCCAGGTACGTGTCGCCGAGCGCTACCTGCGTGTGGAGGCCGACAACGCACAATTGCGCAGGAAGGTCGAGGCCGCCACCAATTCGCTGGCGCGCACCTTCGACCGGATCGTCGGGCTGCTGAGCGAACGCGGCTTCATTCGCGCCGGCGAAGCAGAGCGCAGCGATGGTGCGGAGCCGCTCGGTGACGCGGCCGACGCCCGGGACGGCAATCCCCGCGTCACCGACGACGGCCGGATGTTGGCCCGGATCTACAGCGAGAGCGACCTTTTGGTGGCCGAGTGCCTGCGTACCGGGGCATGGCAGGGCCTCAAGCCCCCGGAACTGGCGGCGGTGGTCTCCGCGGTGCTCTACGAAACCCGCGGCGCTGACGGGCCCGGCGGACCGCCGACCCTGCAGGCGCCCACCGAAGCGGTGCGCCGCGCGCTGCACCAGACCCGCAAGCTGTCGGCGGCGTTGCGGGCCGACGAGCGCCGGCACGGCATCAACCCGACCCGGGAACCCGACGACGGGTTTGTCGCCGCGGTCTACCGGTGGGCGCGCAGCGGCGATCTGGCCTCGGCACTGGCCGCGTCAGATGCGGCCGGCGGGGGCACACCCCTATCGGCGGGCGATTTCGTGCGGTGGTGTCGCCAAGTGCTCGACCTGCTGGATCAGCTGCGGAATGCGGCACCCAGCGCGGAGTTGCGGGCCACAGCAAAACAGGCGATCGACACGGTTTTGCGCGGGGTCGTTGCCGTTGACGCCGGGTAGGCTGGTCCGGGCGCTACGGTGGAGAGCCGGCGGTGATCAGCACCCGCTACGTGAGAGGACTTGAGGAACAACGATGAGCGGACCGCAGGGATACGACCCGACGCAGCCGTGGCAGCCTCAGCAGCCCGGCCAGCCCGACGACCAGGGCACCGGACAGGGTCCCGCGACCGGCGCTGAGCAGCAATGGCAGCCGCCGGCCTACACGCCGCAGCAGTACCCCCAATACCCGCAGCAGGGCGCGTACCCGTCGGCGCCGCAGCAGTACCCCGGCTACCCGCAGCCCGAGCAGTACGGTCAGCCCGCGCCGTACGGCCAGCCGGGCCAGTACGGCCAGCCGTCGCCGTATGGTCAGCCCGGCCAGTACGGCCAGCCGGGGCAATACGGCCAGCCGGGCCAGTACGGCCAGTACCCGCAGCAGCCGGGCCAGTACCCGGCGCCGGGCACCGCGACCAAGCGCCCGTCCGGGATGGTCAGCTCAGTGCTCGCCGGTTGCGTGGGCATCGCCGTGCTGGTGTTGCTGGTGCTGGGCTTCTGGAAGCCCGGTTTCTTCGTGACCACCAAGCTCGACATCGACAAGGCCCAGGAAGGCGTGCAGCAGATCCTGGCCGACCAGACCAACGGCTACGGCGCCAAGAACGTCAAGGACGTCCGCTGCAACAACGGGCAGAGCCCGGTGGTCAAGCAGGGCGACACCTTCAACTGCGAGGTCAGCATCGACGGGACCAAGCGCCAGGTGACCGTCACCTTCCAGGACAACTCGGGAACCTACGAGGTCGGCCGGCCCAAGTAGGCCGCCGCACTAATCCGGCAGCGCGTCGAGCGCTCGCTGGAGCCGGGCAATCGAGGACGCGACACCCAGGCGTTCCGCCAGTTCGGCGACCCGCGCCGGATCGGCGGCCACCCGCGGCAGGGTGTCCGACGGTGTCGACAGTGTGACTGGCGCGTTGGTGACCACACGTACCACCGGACCGGCGGCGGCGATGTAGTCCTGCCCGGCCTGCAGTTTGGCCCGAACCCCTTTGGCCATAGGCGATCCCGGATCAGCGGCGGCGGCCAGCACCGCCGCCAGCGACCCGTATTGGGTCAGTAGGCCGGCCGCCGTCTTCTCGCCGATGCCGGCCACGCCGGGCAACCCATCGGAGGGGTCACCACGCAGCAGCGCCATCTCGGCGTAGGCAGCCCCGGCCCGCTCCGGCGGCAGGTTGTAGCGCTGCGCCACCTCGCCCGGGCCGAACAGCGTCGCTTTGGCCAGCCCTTGGCCCAGGTAGAGCACCGACACCGGGACCGGCTGGTCGGCGACCACCTGCAGCAGGTCGCGGTCACCGCTGACCACGATCACCGGGTCGCGCTGTTCGGCGGCCGCCAGGGTGCCCAGCACGTCGTCGGCCTCGAAGTCCGGCGCGCCACCCGTGGTGATGCCGAACGCGTCGAGCAGCTCGGCGATCATCTCCACCTGCGGGCTCAGCTCGTCGGGGACCTCTTCGATGTCTGAATCATCGGGCACCTCTTCGGCCACCCGGTGGGCCTTGTAGGACGGGATGCGGTCCACCCGCCACTGCGGCCGCCAGTCCAGATCCAGGCAGACCACCAGCCGTCCCGGACTCTGGCGGGTGATCAGGGTGGCCACCGAGTCGAAAAAACCGCGCACCGCATTCACCGGCCGGCCGTCGGGCGCGGTGATCGAGGACGGCACCCCGAAGTAGGAGCGGAACCACATACTGGCACCGTCGAGCAGCAACACGGGAGCAGTCATGGGTGCCAGCCTATTGGCCGTCGGTTAGCTGGCTCGACGGAGGAGAGGCGCAGCTGGACCGCCGTTTGGGCCCGCCCGATAGCCTGATGTGCGTGACTTCCCGGTTCGAGAGCAGCGTCTACGCCCACCGCTTGGCCGCCGCGGCCGCTGCCGCCGCGAACGCCGGCCTGGCCGGCCTGGTGATCACGCCCGGCTACGACCTGCGCTACCTGATCGGGTCGCGGGCCCAGACTTTCGAGCGGCTCACTGCGCTGGTGCTGCCGGCCTCGGGTTCGCCCACCATGGTGGTGCCGCGACTGGAGCTGGCGGCACTGCGTGAATCCGCGGTGGCCGATCTCGGTGTGGCGGTGCGGGACTGGGTTGATGGCGAGGATCCCTATCGCATGGTGGGCGAGGCGCTCGGCGGTGCAGCGTCGTCGGCGGTTGCTGTCACCGACTCGATGCCGGCACTGCATCTGCTGCCCCTGGTCGACGTGCTCGGCACCACGCCCGTCTTGGCGACCGGTGTGCTTCGTGATCTGCGAATGATCAAGGACCCCAGCGAGATCGATGCCCTGCGCAAGGCCGGTGCGGCGATCGACCGGGTGCACGCCCGGGTGCCGGAGTTCCTGGTGCCGGGCCGCACCGAAGCCGACGTCGCCGCCGACATCGCCGAAGCGATCGTGGCCGAAGGCCATTCGGAGGTGGCCTTCATCATCGTGGGTTCGGGCCCGCACGGCGCTGACCCGCACCATGAATGCTCCGAGCGGGTGCTGCAGGCTGGTGACATCGTGGTCGTCGACATCGGCGGACCGGTCGAACCCGGATACAATTCCGACTCCACCAGAACCTACAGCCTGGGGGAGCCGAACCCCGAGGTAGCGCAACACTATTCGGTGCTGCAGGAGGCGCAGCGCGCCGCGGTCGCCAGCGTTCGCCCGGGAGTGACCGCGCAACAGGTCGACGCGGCAGCCCGTGACGTGCTGGCGAAGGCCGGCCTGGCCGAATACTTTGTGCACCGCACCGGGCACGGCATCGGCCTGTCGGTGCACGAAGAGCCCTACATCGTGGCTGGCAATGACGAGACGCTCCGGGCCGGGATGGCGTTCTCGGTCGAGCCCGGCATCTACTTTCCCGGCCACTGGGGCGCCCGCATCGAGGACATCGTGATCGTCACCGCCGACGGCGTGGAATCACTGAACAGCCGGCCGCATGACCTGGTGGTGGTGCCGGTGACGGAGTCGGCTGACTAGCGGTTGCCGCGGTCGAGCAGATCGGCGGAACCCAACACCCGCTCCACCTGCACTTCGATCACCACTCGCTGCGGATTCACCCGAGGGGTGCGGTAGCGCTGGGCGTACCGCAGCTCGGCGTCACGAACCGCTGCGGGTGCGTCGTTGACGGTGGCGCTGCCCTCCAGCGAGAGCCAGCGAGCCCCGTCGACCTGACTCAGCACGGCAACCCCGGCCCGTTCCGCGTTGACCGCCTTCTGCGAACCGCCGGTGGTGATCACCCGGGCGATATGGGTCTTGGGATCGAAGGTGAAGCCCACCGCGACCACGTGCGGCGAATTGTCGGCACGCAAGGTGGTCAGCATCGCCAGGTGGCGTTCGGTGAGAAACGCCAACGCGTCACTGGTCAGTCGAGTCGTCGCGTTCGCCATCACCGCCCACGCTAGCGCAGGCGATAATCTCAGCCGTGAACGACACGGTTGACGGGCCGCTGGTGATTTTCGGCGGACGCAGTGAGATCGGCCTCGAGTTGGCGCAGCAGCTCGCGCCGGGGGCGACGGTGGTGCTGGCGGCGCGCTCGGCCCATCGGCTTGACGCCGAAGTCGCGGCGGTGCGCAACGCGGGCGCGGCCGCGGTGCACACCAAGGAGTTCGATGCCGACGACGTGAGCGCCCACGGCCCCTTGGTGGCGGAGCTGATCGCCGAGCACGGCCCGATCGGTACCGCCGTGTTGGCATTCGGCGTGCTGGGCGATCAGGCCCGGGCGGAGTCGGATGCGGCGCACGCGGTGGCCGTCGTACACACCGACTATGTCGCCCAGATCAGTTTGCTCACCCACCTCGCCGCGGCAATGCGGACCGCTAGGCGGGGGCGCATGGTGGTGTTCTCCTCAGTGGCGGGGGTGCGGGTCCGACGGGCCAACTACGTCTACGGCTCGGCCAAGGCCGGCCTCGACGGCTTCGCCAGCGGGCTCGCCGACGCACTGCACGGCACGGGTGTGCGCCTGCTGCTCGTACGACCAGGATTCGTCGTCGGACGGATGACCACCGGCATGGATCCCGCTCCACTGGCGAGCACCCCGCGTCAGGTTGCGCTCGCGGCGGCGCGGGCACTGCGCAAGCGCCGCCGCACCGTGTGGGTGCCGTGGGCACTGCGCCCGCTGTTCGCCACCCTGAGAATTCTCCCGCAATCTGTGTGGCGCCAGATGCCGCGTTAACAAACCGGGAACCCGGCGCAGGGCCGCGACCGGCCGGTTAGTAGGATGTGACGGAACGCGACATTCCCAGGTTGTGGGAATAGGCGAAGAATTTCGGTAAAGTTTTCTGACCTCTTCCCGCCTAACAGGACTAGAGTGTAAAACCATGGACGATCGAAAAAAGGACCCGTCGGTCGTGCTGCCTTACCTGGTCGGTAGGCCGCTTCCGGCAACTGAGGTATACGAGGCCTTCGGCTACCGGAAGTCTGCCTATTACAAGGCTGCACACGAAGGGCGCTTGATCACCGCCGACAACCTGATCCGAGTCGCCACTCACTTCGGCTTGAACGCGGTTGATCTGTTGGTCCGCTACGGACTGATCACCCTGGATGCCGTGACGGCGTTTGTGGATGCCGAGCAGCCGAAGTCCGAGCTACCCAAGCTCGCCGACTTGCATCCCATCGCAAACCGCCCACCGCTGTAACGGTTGGACTGTGCGCCGGGCGCCCCGCTCGCATTTTGAGTAGGCACGCAGGCTCCGGGGCTCCGGGCGGGTAGGTTCGCGGTCATGGCCCTAACTTTCGCCGAGATCGCCAAGTCCGACTATTTGCTGCTGACCACGTTCACCAAGGATGGCCGGCCCAAGCCGACCCCGGTGTGGGCCGCAGCCGATGGCGACCGCCTGCTGGTGATCACCCAGGAGTCGTCCTGGAAGGTCAAGCGAATCCGCAACACCCCGCGGGTGACGTTGGCGGTCTGCGATGTGCGGGGACGGCCCAAGGGCGAGGCCATCGAGGCCGTCGCGACGGTGTTGGACAAATCGGACAACGGCGCCGTGTATGCGGCAATCGGCAAGCGCTACAAGCTGATCGGGCCGGTGTTCAACTTCTTCAGCAAGCTGCGGGGCGGCATGCGCACCAACGTCGGGCTCGCGTTGACCCCGGCCGGCCCGGAGTGATCGACTGCATCACATATAATGGACTTTGCTCATTGAAATGAGCATTGTTGGATCGGAACCCCGACCTCTAGGAGCCACCATGGCCACCGTCACTTCCGATCAGATTCTCGGTGACATCGTCACCGCCGACCCGTCGTCCACCCGCATCCTGAGCCGGTTCGGGATCGATTTCTGCTGCCACGGTCAGCGCACCCTGGGTGCGGCGTGCGCCGCGGACGGAGTCGACGCCGACGAACTGCTGGCCGCGCTCAACGCCACGTCACCGGGTCGGCCAGCTGACTGGGCCGACTACGACGACACCTCGCTGATCGCCCACATCGTCAGCACCCACCACCGGTTCCTGTGGGATGAGTTCCCGCGGTTGGCGGAGTTGGTGGACAAGGTGGCGCGAGTGCACGGCCCCAACCACGACGAGCTGCTGCGGGTTCGCGAGGTGTTCCATCGGCTCCGCGGCGGCATGGAACCACACCTGCGCACCGAAGAGACGATGTTGTTCCCCCAGATCAGCCTGCATGCCGGGGGATCGGGCCGGCCGCTGCCTGACGAGGTGCGCACCGAATTGGCCGAGAACCAGCAAGAGCATGACAATGCCGGTCATCTGCTGGCCGAACTGCGTGAACTCACCAACGGCTACACCGTCCCGGCGGATGCCTGCGCCAGCTACACCGCGATGCTGGCCGGGCTGGCGGACCTGGAGTCCGACATCCACCTGCACGTACACAAGGAGAACAACGTGCTGTTTCCGCGGGTGCTGGCGGCCGCCGGTCCGGCCTAAGCGGTCAAAGCTGAGCGGTCACGCCTCGGGGCGCAGGTGCTCGCCGAAGAAGCCGAACACGCGCTCCCAGGCATCGGCGGTCGCGGCCGCGTTGTAGCCGAAGCCGGCGATGCGGATCAGCGGCTGGCCCGGCAGCTCGTTGGCGAAGCTGTGGCCGACTCCGGGGTACACCTTGATGTCGTGCGCAATGGCCTTGTCCTCGACCAGCCGGCGTAGCCGATCGGCGGCGCCGCGGCCCAGCGGGTCGCGGCCTCCGAAGCTGGCCACGATCGGGCACGCGCCGTCGAGGGTCTGCTCGAGGTGACGAGGCAGCGGCACCCCGTAAAACGGGGCGGAGGCCCCGAATCCCTTGGGTGCCAGGATCAATGCGAACTGGCCGCCCATGCAGAAGCCGGCGATACCGACCGCGCCCGAGCACTCGGGCATGCCCAGCAGATGATCGCGGGCGGCCAGGATGTCATCGAGGGCACGGCCGCGCTGGGTGAGCAGCTCCCGCATCACCCGGGTGATGCAGCGCGCCCGGCCACCCCGGGAGTACAGGTTCGGCGACAGCGCGAGGTAGCCCGCGCCCGCGATCCGTTCGGAGATGGCCTGCATGTCCCTGCCGTAGCCGATCGCGTCGTGGATCACCACCACACCGGGCCATGGCCCGGGCCCAGCCGGAGTGTCGAGCAGCGCATCGATGGGGCCGGCGGGCGCCTCGATTCGGATCGTCGTCATCGCATCAGTATTGCCCTCCCGGCAGGTCGCCGCGCCGGTCTGGAACCACATCACCGGCCCGAACGTTGGGATGGCATGGTGAGCGGTGTGCTGCGGATCTTCGGTCTCTACGCCCTGGTGGAGCTGGCGGCGGTTGCCGGGTTGATCTGGGCGATCGGCTTCGGCTGGACGACGTTGCTGCTGCTGGGCATCTTCCTGGCCGGACTGGTGCTGGCAAGCGGGCAGCTCAGGCGCCAGCTGCGCCGGCTGCGTAAGCCGACTGACCCGGGTGTTCTCGCCGACAGCGGGCTGGTCACGGCCGGCAGCGTGCTCGTTCTCGTTCCGGGGCCGGTGACCTCGCTGGTGGGTCTGCTGTTGTTGGCGCCCCCGACCCGGGCCGCGGCCCGCCCGCTGCTGGGCGCGGTAGCGGCCACCGCGCTGGGCAGGCACACCCCGCTGGTGGCGGCGGCCACCGTCGGTCGGCACTGGTACACCACCCGGCGCCCGTCCGGGCGCCGAGCCGACTACATCGACGCCGAATTCGTCGACGTCACCGACACCGGGCAGCGCGCCCTTCCGGTCGCCTGACCGGCAGCCCGCGCCAACCCGTACTTTCTACGTCGTGACCGTTGTGACCGGCAGGCCTGCCTCTTTGCTGCTCGGCGGGCGAATCCACAGCCCGAGTCATCCCGACGCCACCGCGATGGCGGTCCGGGACGGCGTGGTGGCCTGGCTGGGCAGCGACGACGTCGGCCGCGACCAGTTCTCGCAGGCCGAGGTGATCGAACTCGACGGCGCGCTGGTGACACCGGCATTCGTGGACAGCCATGTCCACGTCACCGAGACGGGCCTGTGCCGCATCGGCCTGGACCTTCGGCCGGCGACCTCGGTGCAGCACTGCCTGCAACTGATCGCCGACTACGCCGCAGCCCACCCCGGTGAGCCGATCCGCGGACACGGCTGGGACGAATCCGGCTGGCCCGAGGACCGTGCCCCAGACACCGCGGCCATCGACGCCGTGGTGGGGGATCGACCCGCATACCTGTCTCGCGCCGACGTCCACTCCGCGTTGGCCTCCACCGTGCTGCGCAACCTGGTGCCGGACTTGCCGGCCGGAATCGACGCCGCCGCCCCGCTGTCCGGCGATGCCCACCACCGGGTCCGTGCCATGGCCGGCACCCTGCTCACCGCCGCGCAGCGCGCCGAGGCCCGGGTGGCTGCGCTCGATGCCGCCGCCGCGGCCGGGGTCGTCGCGGTACATGAATGTGCCGGCCCGGACATCGGCGGTCGCGACGACTGGCGCGAGCTGCGGGCCCTGGGCGAAGCCAGCCACGGCGTCGAGATCGTCGGCTACTGGGGCGAAGCTGTCACCAGCGCTGCCCGGGCACGCGAACTCATCGCCGAGACCGGCGCGCGCGGGCTCGGCGGCGACCTGTTCGTGGATGGGGCGTTGGGCTCGCACACCGCCTGGCTCCACCAGGACTACGCCGATGCCCCCGGCTGTACCGGGTTCTGCCACCTGGACCTCGACGCGGTCACTGCCCACCTGTGGGCCTGCACCGAGGCGCAGGTGACCGCCGGATTCCACGTGATCGGCGACGCGGCGGTCGCCACGGTGGTTGCGGCGCTGGAACGCGTGGTGGAGAAGTTCGGGGTGCCCGCGGTGGCCCGTTGCGGGCACCGGCTGGAGCACCTGGAGATGGTCAGCGCCGAGCAGGCCGCCAAGCTGGGTTCCTGGGGTGTGATCGCCAGCATGCAGCCGGCTTTCGACGCACTGTGGGGCGGCCGGGAGGGCATGTACGCCCAGCGTCTGGGCGCCGAGCGAGCCGCCGGGCTGAACCCATTTGCGCTGTTAGCATCCCAAGGCGTGCCCCTCGCGTTTGGTTCTGACAGCCCGGTGACCGCATTGGATCCGTGGGCCGCGGTGCGTGCCGCCGCGAACCACCGCACGCCGGGCAGTGCGGTTTCGATGCGGGCGGCTTTCGCCGCGTCGACGCGCGGTGGCTGGCGGGCCGCCGGTATCAACGACGGCCTCACCGGAACCCTGGTGCCCGGCGCACCCGCCTCGTACGCGGTGTGGGAGACCAGTGCCCTGGCCGTCGAGGCGCCCAGCGACTCCGTTCAGCGATGGTCGACCGATCCACGCGCCCGGGTGCCCGCGTTGCCGGTGCTCGAGCCCGGCGCCAGCCCCCGATGCCGTCGCACGGTGCACCGTGGTGTGGTCCTGCATGGTTGAGCCGACCGAGGAACCGGCGACGGAAACCCCCACCGAACCGGCCGCTGACGTTCCCACCGAATCTGACGGCGGCGTACTCACCCACGCCGAGCCGACCGGGCCGAACCGGCTGGAGCGGCTGGGCATCGCCGCGGCGGATCGCTGGGCGCAGCTGGCCGCATCGGTGGCTGCGGGCATGCTGTTACGTTCCAGCTTCGCCCCGCTGAACTGGTGGTGGGCCGCGATTTTGGCCTTCGCGCTGCTGAGTTGGGTGCTCGTTCGCCGCGAAACCACCATTGCCGGGGGTTTCGGCTACGGCCTGCTGTGCGGCCTGGCGTTCTACCTGCCGCTGCTGCCGTGGGTGGGCGGGCTGGTCGGCGCGGTGCCCTGGCTGATCCTGGCGCTGATGTGCGCACTGTTTCCCGCCCTTTTCGGATCGGCGGCGGTGGCAGTGCGATCCCTGGCCGGCTGGCCGATCTGGTTCGCGCTGCTGTGGGCCGCCCAGGAATGGGCGAAGTCGGTGGTCCCGTTCGGCGGGTTCCCTTGGGGGGCGGTGGGGTACGGCCAGACTGCGGGACCGTTGCTGCCGCTGGTCGCACTCGGCGGTGTTCCGCTGTTGTCGACCGGGGTGGTGCTGATCGGTTGCGCCGGCACCGCTCTGGCCATGGAGATCGTGCGGTGGCTGCGGAACGCTCCGCCTTCCCCGGCAGTCCTGGGGCCCGCCGACCGCCCGCCGGCGGTGCTGGTGCCCGGACTGTGTATCTGTCTGGTGATGCTGACCGCCGTCGTGGTGTGGCCGGGGGTGCGCCGTTCCGGCGTGGGCGCCGGCGACGAACCGTCGATCACGGTGGCCGCCGTGCAGGGCAACGTGCCGCGGCTGGGGCTCGACTTCAACGCCCAGCGCCGGGAGGTGCTCGACTACCACGTCCGCGAAACCCTGCGGTTGGCAGAGGATGTCGCGACCGGGCGCGCCCCACAACCGCTGTTCGTGATCTGGCCGGAGAACGCCTCGGACATCGACCCGGTGACCAACATCGACGCGGCGCAGCAGATCACCGTCGCCGCTCAGGCGGTCGACGCCCCGATCCTGGTGGGCACGGTGCGTGCCGCGCCCGGCTGGAGCCGGGACAATCCGGTGGCGTCGAATTCGGTGCTGGTGTGGGATCCGCGCACCGGGCCGGGGGAGAGCCACGACAAGCGGATCGTGCAGCCGTTCGGTGAGTACCTGCCGTGGCGCGGGTTCTTCCGCCACCTGTCCGGCTATGCCGATCGGGCCGGCTATTTCGTTCCCGGTCACGGCAATGGGGTGGTGCATGTCGCCGGTGTCCCGGTCGGGGTCGCCACCTGCTGGGAAGTGATCTTCGATCGCGCGCCGCGCCAGTCGGTGCTCGCCGGCGCCCAGCTGCTGGCAGTGCCGACCAACAACGCCACCTTCGACGAGACGATGAGCGACCAGCAGTTGGCGTTTGCCAAGGTGCGCGCCGTCGAGCATGACCGCTACGTCGTGGTCGCCGGAACCACCGGGATCAGTGCGGTGATCGCCCCCGACGGCCGTGAACTGGCCCGGACCGCCTTCTTCGAGCCCGCCTACCTCGACAGCCACATACGGCTCAAGACCACGCTGACCCCGGCGACGCGGTGGGCGCCGGTGCTGCAATGGGTGTTGCTTGGAGCGGCCGTTGCGTCCCTGTTGGCCGCCATACGGCAAAATGGAAACTTCATGCGCGGTCGGATTACGCGACGTCATTTCAAGCGGGGCCGCACCGGCGCCGATGCGGAGAACGGGAGGAACGGCGCCGATGAGTGAGCGTCCCAGCCTGCACACTCTGGTGGTCATCCCCACCTACAACGAGTTGGAGAACCTGCCGATCATCCTGGACCGACTCCAGCAGGCCCGACCCGACGTGCACGTCCTCGTCGTCGACGACGGCAGCCCGGACGGTACCGGGAAGCTGGCCGACGAGCGGGCGGCCGCCGACCCCGAGCGCATTCACGTCATGCACCGGACCTCCAAGGCCGGACTCGGCGCAGCGTACCTGGCCGGTTTCGCCTGGGGGCTGGACCGCAACTACGAGGTGATCGTGGAGATGGATGCCGACGGCAGCCACGCGCCCGAGCAGCTCTACCGGTTGCTGGACGCCATTGACGCGGGCGCCGACCTGGCTATCGGCTCGCGTTACGTAGACGGTGGGACGGTGCGAAACTGGCCGGTGCGCCGCCTGGTGCTGTCCAAGACCGCCAACACCTATGCGCGGCTGCTGCTCGGCGTTGGGATCCACGACATCACGGCCGGTTACCGGGCTTACCGGCGCGGCGTGCTGGAGAAGATCGGTCTGGACGCGGTCGACTCGAAGGGCTACTGCTTCCAGGTCGACCTCACCTGGCGCGCCGTCAACAACGGGTTCACCATCACCGAGGTGCCGATCACGTTCACCGAACGTGAGCTGGGCGTGTCGAAGATGAGTGGCTCGAACATCCGCGAAGCGATGGTCAAGGTCGCGCGGTGGGGGATCGGCGGCCGGGTGAACCGGCTGCGGAGCGCCCGAAGCTAAAACACCGCGGCGTCTCGGGCGAGACGCCGCGGTGCGAACAAGCCCGCGGTTTTTAGCCGCGCCGCTTCGTCTTGATCAACTCCAAGCGCTCCTTGAGCAGCTCTTCGAGCTCTTCGACCGAGCGGCGCTCCAGCAGCATGTCCCAGTGGGTGCGCGGCGGCTTGACCTTCTTCGGCTCGGGCAGGTCGCCCTCGAGCAGGGTGCCTTCCAGGCCGTTACGGCACATCCAGGTGCCGGGGATCTCCGCGTCGTCGGCGAACGGCACCTCGAACTCTTCACCGTTGTCGGTGCGGTAGCGCGCCATGCGGCGCGGTGCCAGGTCGTGGTTGCGGTCGGTCTCGTAGCTCACGGCTCCCAGCCGACTGCCCCGCAGAACACGATCAGCCATGACCCACTCTCCTTATGCCTATTGGTGAAAAATGCCTCGCGAGTGTCAACGCGAGCGAACCCTCTGAAGTTCCCGGCGCATATGGCGCGACCTCTCATGATACCGGGAACGTCGCCGTCCTCGGATTAAGGTGTTCGACGTGCCTCGCAGTCCCCGCCCCCAGCCGTGTCGATGGTGTGGCCGCGATGTGGGTGATGCCGGGATCGGCCGGCGCCGCCAGTACTGCCGGCAGTCCTGCCGGCAGCGCGCCTACGAGCAGCGTGCCCTGATCAGCAGCGGGAAGACGACGGCCCTGACGCCCGACTCCGTGGTGCTTTCCGCCGACGAGGCGACCGCCCTGTCCGATCGGGTCTATCAGGTGCGATGTGC
This sequence comes from Mycolicibacter virginiensis, assembly GCF_022374935.2. Taxonomy (NCBI): domain Bacteria; kingdom Bacillati; phylum Actinomycetota; class Actinomycetes; order Mycobacteriales; family Mycobacteriaceae; genus Mycobacterium; species Mycobacterium virginiense. The sequence continues at coordinate 2,454,823 of NZ_CP092430.2, read as the reverse complement.
GGCCGAGGACATCGCGACCGCGCTGTCCGAAGACGCTCCCCACGACGAGCTGCGGCAACTGTGCGACATTCTGCTGCAGGCCGTCGATTCGGCCGACCGTTGGCGCTGAAGCTCAGCTGGCGCAGCTGAACTGCTCGCCGGCGTCGGCTGGGGGCGGTACCGGGTGCAGGCAGCCGAAGGTTCCGATGCCCGCCGGGCGCAGCAGCACCGCCGACCGGTGGGCGTAGTTCACGCAGATCAGCCCGACTCGATCCGCCCGACAACGGTAGTCGCCGAACGACAGGGTCGATCCGTCCGGCAGCTGCGCGCCGTCGCCGTGCACAAACCGGCCCGGATCGCCGTGCGCGGAGCCCACCCGCAGCGTGTTGCCGCCGAAGTCGACCCAGCCGCCTTTCCACTCGCCGTAGATGTCGGCGGGCTGTGCCGGCGGGTTCGCCAGATCCACCACACAGGCCAAGGCGCTGTCGGGGGAACCGGAATCGCTGATGCAGGTGGTGGCGCGGCGCGGCGCAGCTCCCACCGTGAAGGCGACATCATTGATGAGATCGGTGACCTCGCCGTCGCGGGTGGCCTTGTGGTAGTCGGCGGTGTCGACGGGCTGGCCGGCTTCTATCCAGGCGATGACGTCGGCGATCGCCGCGCCCGCAGCCGGGGGAGCCAGCGGCCCCGTGGGCTTCGCCGAGGTTGACGTCGCCGATGTCGACGGCGGTGCCGTGCTGGAGGAAGACGAACCAGTCGAAGTCGGCGTCGGCTCTTCGACCTTGGCGCCAGAACATCCCGCGACCAACAGCAGTACGGCGACCAGCCCGGTGAGACGCATGCCGTTAGGCTAACCGGCCCTGCTCAAGCGGCGGTCCAGCCTCACCTCTCCTTCGTCGAGGTTCGCTAACCGGCCGTGTCCAAGCGGCGGTCCAGCCGCACCTCTCCTTCGTCGAGGTTCGCTAACCACCGGGTGATTCGCTACCGTTCGGCTCATGCATAACCACCCTGTGCAGGCCCGCATCGCCACCGGCGTTGTGGAGGGTTTCGTCCGCGACGGGGTGCGCAGATGGCGGTCCATTCCGTATGCCCGCCCGCCGGTCGGTCCGCTGCGGTTCAGGGCGCCCCAGCCGGCGGAGCCGTGGTCGGGGGTACGCCATTGCCACGGTTTCACCAATTGCGCGCCGCAGGAACGGTTCTACACCGTCCTGGGTCCCGGCCGGTTCCAGCCGACCAGTGAGGACTGCCTGACGCTCAACGTGGTGGCCCCGGAGGACACCGACACGGGCCCGCTGCCGGTCATGGTGTTCATCCACGGTGGCGGCTACATCATGGGCAGTTCGGCCACCCCCATCTATGACGGTGCGGCGCTGGCCCGTCGCGGTTGTGTGTACGTGTCGGTCAACTACCGGCTCGGTGCGCTGGGGTGTCTCGATCTGTCCTCGCTGTCGACCCCCGAGGTCACCCTGGACAGCAACCTGTATCTGCGCGATCTGGTGCTAGCCCTGGGCTGGGTTCAGGAGAACATCGCGACATTCGGCGGTGACCCCGACAACGTCACCATCTTCGGGGAGAGCGCGGGTGCGCACGCGGTGGCCACCCTGTTGGCGGTTCCCGCGGCGCAAGGCTTGTTCACTCGTGCGATCGCCGAAAGCCCGGCCGCAGGTCTGGTGCGCAACACCGACATTGCTGCCGCCTTCGCCGAGCGATTCGCCGCATTGCTCGGGGTACGACCGTCCGGCGCCCAGGCACTGCTGCGCGTGACGCCGTCGGAGCTGCTGGCCGCCCAAGACCGATTGATCGCCGACGGCAACCGAGACATGCTGGGCGCGTTCCCGATCGGGCCGGTCTGCGGCGACGACGTGCTGCCGGTGGACCCGATTGAGGCGATGCGGCAGGGATCAGCCCACCGGGTTCCGCTCATCGTGGGCAGCAACGCCGATGAGGGGCGGCTGTTCACCCGATTCCTCAAGATGCTGCCGGTGGACGAGCCGATGGTCGAGGCGGTACTGGCCGGCACCGACGCGGGGGTGCGTGACCGCATCATCGCCGCCTATCCGGACTACCCGAAGCGGGCGGCGTGCATCCGGCTCGGCGGTGATTTCGCCTTCAATGCCGCGGTGTGGCAAATCGCCGATGCCCATGGGGCCCATGCCCCCACCTACGTCTACCGCTACGACTACGCGCCGCGGATGCTGCGCTGGTCGGGCATGGGTGCCACGCACGCCACCGAGTTGTTCGCGGTGTTCGATGTGTACCGCACTGGCGGTTTTGGCCGGCTGCTCACGGCCGGTGCGGACCGCCGGACGGCGTTGCAGGTCAGCAAGCAGGTGCAGCGCCGTTGGGGAGCGTTCAGCCGGGCGGGGGTGCCGGACGAGGGCTGGCCGGCCTACACCGCCGACGAGCGTGCCGTCATGGTGTTCGACCGCAAGACCCGCTTGGAATACGACCCGGCCCCCGAGCGACGCAAGGCCTGGCAAGGTTTTTCGTTAGCGCACTGACGTCTCGCGTTGGGAATCAGGCCCGAGTCACCCGGGTGCCACCGGCCAACTCGTCGTGCTTGCCCTGCTTGGTCGGGCTGCCGCTGATCGTCACGGCGATCACCACGTAGGCCACGAAGGCCAGCAGCGCACCGAGGTAGGGGACCACGGCCAGCAAGGTGAACGAATTGCGGATGGCCGACTGCGAAGCCGTCGGCTTCGAGACCCCGTCGGGCCCGTGCACCGCCAGGCCCAGCAGCCGCTTGCCCGGGGTGGCGCCCTGGGTCACCTCGAACAGCACGAAGTAGCCGAACGTCAGCGCCCCGGAGAACAGGCCGGTGACCAGGAACGGGTAGTCGTCGGAGAACAGGAACACCGACAGGAAGAACGCCACGATGCCGACCAGGAAGCCGTCGAGCACGCGGGCCCAAAAGCGCCTGCCCAGCCCGCCCGGTTTCTGTCCCCCTCCGGGCTGCGGCCCCCAGCCCTGCGGCGGCGGATAGCCGCCGGGCTGGCCATATCCGGGGCCATATCCGGGGCCTCCGGGGCCTCCGGGGCCTCCGGGGCCGTAGCCAGGACCGTTCGGGCCGAAATCGCCGGTTGTCATCAGATTTGCTCCTGACCACGTTGGATGTTCGCCAATGTACCGTGACGAACAGGGACGGAAGCGGTTTCTGCGGAGGGCGAAACGGCGGACCGATGTACCAGATCGCGGTGGTGCTCATCGTCGCATCGCATCTTGCGTTCGTCGGCTACGTCGTGGTCGGCGGCTTTCTCGCCGTGCGCTGGCCGCGCACCGTTTGGCTGCACGGGGCGGCGGCGATCTGGGCGGGGCTGATCGTCATCGGTCATCTGGACTGCCCGCTGACCTGGCTGGAGCGCCGGGCGCGTGCCGCCGCTGGAATGGCCCCGCTACCAGCGGACGGATTCATCGCCCACTATCTGGCCGGTGTGCTTTACCCGCCGGCGTGGACCACCGCGGTCGAGGCCGCGGTGCTGGTGACGGTCCTCGGATCCTGGGCGCTGTGTGGCCGAGAAGCGCTGCGCCGCCGACGATACTGTGGACGCATGCGGGCGCTGGTCATCGTCGATGTGCAGAACGATTTCTGCGAGGGGGGAGCGATCCCGGTGCCTGGTGCCGTGACCGTCGCGCAGGAGATCAGCCATTACGTGGACAGCCCAGCGGGCAAGGCCCGCTACGCGCACGTGGTGGCTACTGCGGACTGGCACGTCGATCCCGGCGCGCATTTCTCCGAACATCCGGACTATCGAACGTCCTGGCCGCCGCACTGCGTCGCGGGAAGTCCCGGTGCGCAATTTCATCCGGCACTGAGCACGGCTCGGATCGAGGCGGTCTTCAAAAAGGGCGCGTACAGCGCGGGATACAGCGGCTTCGAGGGTGTCGATGACGAGGGCACCTCACTGCGCGACTGGCTGATCCAACATCGAGTACACAACGTCGACGTGGTCGGTGTCGCCACCGAGCACTGCGTGTGCGCTACCGCCAAAGACGCTGTCCGCGAGGGCTTTTCCACCACCGTGTTGTCGCACCTGACCGCGAGCGTGTCGGCCGAGTCGAGCGCCGCCGCGCTGGCTGCGATACACAGCGCCGGTGTCGTTGTGGCGGAGGCGGCCCGATGACGGGCGCCAAGGCCGCGGAGCTGTTGGCCGCAGTCGAGCAGTCACCGGCCGCCGCGGCTGCCCACGATAGGTCCGCTTGGGCGGGCCTGTTCAGCGCCGACGGCCGGGTGGAGGATCCGGTGGGGTCACGCCCGCACGTCGGCCCCGAGCAGATCGGCCGGTTCTACGACACGTTCATCGGTCCGCGCGACATCACCTTCCACCGCGATCTCGACATTGTGTGTGGGACGACGGTCGTCCGGGATCTGCAGCTCGAGGTCGCGATGGGACCGTCGGTCACCATGCACATCCCGGCGATCCTGCGCTATGACCTGCACGAGTCGGCCGGCGGCTGGGAACTGCAGCGGTTGCGTGCCTACTGGGAACTCCCGGCCATGGTGGGCCAGTTCCTCGGCAACGGTGTCGCGTCGCTGCCCGCCGGGATCGGGTTGTCACAAGCACTGCTACGCAATCAGCGACTGGCCGGCGCCGCCGGATTCGTCGCCGGGTTCCGCCGACCGGGCAGCAGGGGCAAGAAGCCGGTGCAAGCCTTCCTGGAAGCACTCGCCGCGGGTAACACAGCCACCGCCCGGGTTTCGCTATCACCCAGTGCCACAGTAACTTACGGTGATGACACCGCCTTGGAACTTGCCGAACTCGGGGCGCAGCTGGACGGCGCGCGGCTGACCAAGATGTTGGCTGCGGGCAGCACCGTCGCGGTGGCGATCACCGCGGCACGGCGACGCGCCGTGCTCTTCTTCGACGTGGCCGGCCGTGGGGCGCCGATCACGACAATCCGGTATTTCCCAGGAGCCTGATCGGGCGCCACAGCGGCGATAAACTCACCTCGTGCCGAGCTTCCGAATTGCCGAAGTCGCCGAGCTCCTCGGGGTCAGCGACGACACCGTCCGCCGGTGGATCGACTCCGGTCGCCTGTCTCTGACGGCGGGCAGTGGCCCCCGCATGGTCGACGGTGCCGAGCTGGCCCGGTTCGCCCAGGAGCGTGCTGCCGTCGAACCGGTCTCACGCAATCCGGTGGTGGGCCAGTCGGCACGCAACCGGATGGTCGGGCTGGTCACCAAGGTCACCCGCGACACGGTGATGGCGCAGGTCGAGGTCCAGGCCGGACCGTTCCGATTGGTCTCACTGGTCAGCAGGGAGGCCGCCGACGAATTGCAGCTGCAACCCGGCAGCCTGGTGGTCGCCTCGGTCAAGGCCACCAACGTCGTGGTCGAACTGCCACGACGGGCCGGTGCGGTCAGCCACACCGACCCGGCCGCCGAATTCGGTTAGGTCAGGCCAGCAAGATCGCCAGCGACGCCGTCGACAGCAGCAGATAGGCGGCCGGGAAACCGATGTTGGACAACACCCCGGCTCGCACGTGGGTCACGACCGCCCCGATGAAGTACGCGACCAGCCCAGCTGCGGCGGCGACGCCAAGCTCCGGAACCCCTGCCAGCCCGACGAGCAGGCCGGCGCCGCCGGCCAGTTTCAGCCCGCCCAGCAGCGGCAACCAGGACCGCGGCACTCCCACCCGCGCGGAATTGGCCAGGACGAACTGTGCCGGTATGAAATCGGGTACGGCGATGGCGACGGTGGCGACCGCGGTCACCACGACGGTCACCAGGTAGATCGTCTGTACGCTCATGGTGTTGCTCTTCCTGTCGTCGGTGGATGTGGCTCTATCCCTGTGACGACTCCCGAACGGGAAAGGTGACCCATGGGCAACACCGACGTTTTGGCCCAACGGTTCGAAGACAACCGCCGACATCTGCATTCGGTGGCGTTTCATCTGCTCGGCTCGGCGGCAGACGCCGACGACGCTGTCCAATCCGCTTGGCTGAAGGCCAGCAGTGCCGATTTCGCCGCGGTGGACAATCTGCCCGGCTGGCTCACCACCATCACCGCACGCACCGCCATAGACCAGTTGCGGGCACGCGCGCGTCGCGTCGAGCAATCACTGTCGGAGGCACCCGAGTTGGCAAGCTCCCCAGAGCTGGCCGCACCGGCCGCCGACGAACAGGTGCTGCGCTCCGAGGCGGTCAGCCGGGCCCTGCTGGTGGTGCTGGACCGGTTGTCGCCGGCGCAGCGCGTCGCCTTCGTGCTGCACGACGTGTTCGATGTGCCGTTCGAGCAGATCGGCGAGGTACTGGACCGCTCACCGGACGCGGCCAAGAAGCTGGCCAGCCGTGCCCGGGCCCGGCTGCGGGCCACGCCGGCCGACCAGCCGCGACGCCGCGCCGAGCATCTCGAGATTGTGCGCGCGTTCCTGGCCGCCTCGCGTGGCGGCGACATCCCCACCCTGCTGGAGTTGTTGGCACCGGACGTGGTGCGCCGCGTCGACCCCGTGTTGATACCTGCCGGTGTGCCCACCGAGATGCGTGGCGCCGGCGATGTCGCCACCGAGACTCGGCACTTCACCCGGCGGGCGCGCGCCGGTACCGTGCTGCTCATCGACGGCGCACCGGGTATCGCGATCGCCCCCGCAGGCCGCCTGCTGGCCCTGTTGCGCATTGGAATCGGCGACGACGGCCGCATCCACACCATTGATATCGCCGGTGATCCCGAGCGGTTGCGCACCGCGACGCTGCAACTGCCAGGGACCTGATCCGCTGCAAGAACACGTGACGGCCGCCCATGGCTGCCGGTTCTGCTTTGATGGGTCACGCGAACCGATGTGTGAGGGGGCGTCCATGCCAGACGAAACGACGGCCGCGGGGGAGACCACGGCGGCAGGGGAGAGTACGGAGGCAGCGCCGTCACCGCCGGCCGTGACGGCCCGCGGCATCACCATGACCGGGCCGTGGGGGCGCGTCTTCGGACCGCTTGACCTGGATATCCCGGCCGGCGGCACCACCGTGTTGGTCGGCCCGCCCGGCTCGGGTCGCACCGCCCTGATGATGAACCTGGCCGGCCGGATGAAGCCGTCGTCGGGCACGCTCACCGTGCTCGGGCACAGCAAGGCCCGCGACATCTTCGGCGTCGCTGCCCTGGCCGGTATCGAACAGATCGATGCGATCTACGAGTCGGTGACGGTGGCAGACCTGATCACCGAACAGATCCGCTGGGATGCACCCTGGTACCAGTTGATCCGCCGCGCCGGTGATGCCGAGCGCGACGCGATCTGCGGCCCGGTCTTCGGTGACCTGCCGGTACCCCAACTGCACGACTACGTCGAGCACCTCGACGAAATGACCGGGTTGTTGCTGCGCATCGCACTGGCCAACACCGCACGTCCACCGCTGCTGGTGGTCGGCAGCATCGACGAGATCAAGAACAGTCGCGATCGCGCCATCCTGCTTACTCGGCTGGTGGCGCTGGGGGAGAAGCAGACCGTGATCACCTCATCGGCCAATCCGATTCCCGACGGGTTCGGGCTCGCCGGGCAGATCACCGTCGACCGTCTGGAGCGTGCTGAGCTCGTTCCCGGCCGGCACGAGAAGGGGAACCGCTGACCATGCTCGCCGGAATGTCGCTGGGAACCGACCTCAAACGCTACTCGCGTGGCACCATGCCGCGTTTGGCCCTGATCACCATAATCGTGCTGCCGCTGCTGTACGGCGCGATGTACCTGTGGGCGTTCTGGAATCCGTTCGCCGCCATCGACAAGATCCCGGTCGCCTTGGTCAACGAGGACACCGGCGCGGTGGTCTCCGGGGAACAGTTGCATGCCGGTGACGAGGTGACCCGCGCGCTGGTCGACTCTAAGCAGCTCGATCTGCATCAGGTGTCGGAAAGCGAAGCCGTCAAGGGTGTTTCCGAAGGAACCTATTACTTCTCGATCACCCTGCCCTCTGACTTCAGCACGGCGGTGGTGTCCCCGGCGGGCCCGCATCCGCAGAAGGCAGAGATCCAGTTCCGGTTCAACGATGCCAACAACTACCTGGCTTCGGTCATGGGGCAGAACGCCGCCCGCGAGGTGCTCAACGAAGTGAGCTCCAAGGTCGGCCAACAGGTGATCGGAACCGCGCTGACCCAGGTGACCGACGAGGTCAAGAAGGCGGCGGATGGAGCCGGCCAGCTCTCGGACGGGTCAAAAACGTTGGCCGACAACATGGGCACGGCCCGGGACGGCTCGGCGGCGCTCGCGGACGGAATCCGCCAGCTGAACCATGGTGTCCAACAGGCGACCGATCCGTTGCTCAAGGTGACCGATGACCTCGCCAACATGGGCTTCGACCCGAACGCCGCCGGCGCTGCCGCGGCGAGCCTCAGCGGCAACCTCAAGACGGTCAGCGACCGGATCGCGTCGCTCAACATCAACTACCAACAGGCCGCGGGGATCGTCAACCAGGTGGTGGACGCCTTGCGCGCCAACCCAGATCCGGCGGTCCGCGGGCTCGGCGACACCCTCGCCGGCGCCCAGCGGCTGCTCGATGTCGAGGGACTGGACCCGGCCACCGACGAGGGCCTGAATCAGCTGCGCGCCGACACCCAACGGCTGGAGAACGATCTGGCCAATCCCAACAGCGGGTTGCGCACCTTCATGACCCACGCCCTCGACGGCGGTCTCCGGTCGGATGTGGTCGCGCTGCGCGACGGCGCCACCGCGCTGGTAGCCGGGGCGAACCAGCTCAGCGACGGCCTGGTCCAACTGACCGATGGCAGCAATCAGCTCAAGGACGGCGCCGCCCAGCTGGCGTCGGGACTGGGCGAGGCCGACCAGCGTGCCTCGACCATCACCGACCAGCAACGTGTCGACGTCGCGGCAATCCTGGCCAGCCCGGTCGGGGTGGACATGGACTTCACTCATCAAGCCGCCACCTTCGGCACCGGGTTCGCCCCGTTCTTCTTGCCGCTGGCGTTGTTCATCGGCTCGCTGATCGTGTGGATGTTGTTGACCCCGCTGCAGACTCGCGCCATCGTCAACGGCCTTGGCGCGCTGCGGGTGGTGCTGGCCTCGTACTGGCCGGCCCTGCTGCTGGGGGTGTGCCAGGTCTTGCTCATGTACACGGTGGTGCACTTCGGCGTGGGGCTGCAGGCCCGACACGCCTTGGGCATGGTCGCCTTCCTGGCGTTGATCGCCGCGTCGTTCCTGGCGATGATCCAGGCGTTCAACGCCGTGCTCGGTGTGGCCGTGGGCCGGGTGTTCACCCTGGCCTTCCTGATGTTTCAGCTGGTGTCCTCCGGCGGGGTGTATCCGGTGGAGACCACGGCGAAACCGTTCCAGATATTGCATCCCTACGACCCGATGACCTACGCCGTCAACGGGTTACGCCAACTGACCGTCGGCGGTATTGACGAGCGGCTGTGGACGTCGGTTGCTGTGTTGGCCGGGATCCTGGTGGTGTCACTTGTCGCCAGCTCCTGGGCTGCGCGCCGAGATCGTCAGTTCACCCTCGAACGCCTCTACCCGCCGATCGAAGTCTGACGGTTTCGCGGGTGCTGGCCTCCGGTGCACGATCGCTGACGCGCCGCAGCGTGCTGCGCGGCGCCGGAGCGATCGGGGCCGCAGCAGTGTTGCCCGCGATGTCAGCCTGCGGCAGCGACGACGACACCCTCACGTTCTTCTTCGCGGCCAATCCCGAAGAAGCCGACGCCCGGATGCGGATCGTCAACGCGTTCCAGCACGAACACCCCGACATTCGGGTGCGCACGATTCTGGCCGGCGGCGACCCGACCCAGCAGATGTCGACGTTCTGCGCCGGCGGGAAATGCCCGGATGTGCTGATGGCGTGGGAGTTCAACTACGCCGGACTTGCCGACCGCGGTGTGCTGTTGGACTTGAACACTCTGCTGGAACGGGATCGGCAGTTCGCGGCGGCGCTCCGCTCCGACAGCATCCCCGCGCTCTACGAGACGTTCGGCTTCAACGGCGGCCAGTACGCGTTCCCGGAGCAGTGGTCGGGTGCGTTCCTGTTCTACAACACCAAGATCTTCGCTGACGCCGGTGTGCCGCCACCGCCGGGCCGCTGGGACACGCCCTGGACGTTCGACGAGTTCCTGGCCACCGCCGCCGCACTCACCCGGCGGTCCGAAAACGGCCGAGTCACCCAGTGGGGTTTCGTCGACACCTGGTCGCCGCCGTACTCCGCGGCACTGTTCGGCATGAACAACGGGGTGCCGTGGGCAGTGCCGCGCGTCAACCCGACGCACCTGAACTTCGACGACGACGACTTTCTCGCCGGCATCCAGTTCTACTCCGACCTGTCCAACGTGCATCGCGTGGCGCCCGCCGCCGCGGACACCCAGTCCATCTCCACGATGGGCCTGTTCACCGCGGGCAACGCGGCGATGGCGCTCGGTGGGCACTGGCGCTACCAGACCTTCGTCCAAGCGCAGGAGCTGGAATTCGACGTGGCGGTGCTGCCGACCGGACCGGCTGCCGCAGCCAAGGGCATGGCGGCTCAATCCGCGATCGGCAGCACCGGCCTGGCCATTGCCGCCGACAGCCGCCATCGGGAACAGGCCTGGGAATTCGTCAAATTCGCGGCGGGGCCGGTGGGACAGCGGCTGATCGGCGAGTCCGGGCTGTTCGTGCCGGTATTGCGCTCGGCGATCGACACGCCCGGATTCACCGCCGCGCACACCGGGATCCGCAACCTTGCGGTGCTGACCGGCGGCCCGGCGCATTCCGAAGGACTGCCGATCTCCCCGGACTGGCAGAAGGTCCACGCGCTGATGGACCGCGCGATCGGGCCGGTACTGCGCGGCAAGCGCCCCGCGGCTTCTCTCAAACGTGGGCTTACGCCGCAGATCGACGAAGTGTTGGCCACCGCATGAATCCCACCCGCAGACGAGCACGCGCAGGACGCTGGTTCATCGCCCCGAACCTGGCGGCGGTCGCGGTGTTCATGGCGTTCCCGCTGGCCTTCTCGCTCTACATGAGCTTTCAGCGATGGGATCTGTTTACGCCGCCGATGTTCGTCGGCGCCGCGAACTATCGCGACCTGTTCACCGCTGACCCGCTGTTGGGCATCGCGGTCCGCAATACGACGGTGTTCACCCTGGGCACCGTGATCCCGACGGTGCTGATCAGCCTGGCGGTGGCGGGACTGCTGAACCGGAAGATCAAGGGAATCGGCGTGTTTCGGGCGATCGCCTTTCTGCCGTTGGCGGTGTCCTCGGTGGTGATCGCGGTGGTGTGGCAGTTCGTGTTCAACACCGACAGCGGCCTGCTCAACATCATGCTCGGCTGGATCGGCATCGCACCGGTGCCCTGGCTCACCGAACCGCACTGGGCGATGGCCTCGTTGTGTCTGGTCAGCGTCTGGAAGAGCGTGCCGTTTGCGACGGTGATCCTGCTGGCGGCCATGCAGGGCGTGCCCGACTCCCTGCACGAGGCAGCCCGCATCGACGGCGCCGGCGAGGTGCGGCGCTTCGTGTCCATCACGGTGCCGATGATCCGCGGCGCGGTGTGGTTTGTGGTGGTGATCTCGGTGATCAACGCATTCCAGGCATTCGATCTGGTGTACGTGCTCACCGGCAGCAGCGGCGGGCCCGAGACCGGTACTTACGTGTTGGCCATCATGCTGTTCCAGCAGGCCTTTGCCTTCTTGGACTTCGGGTATGCGTCCGCGCTGGCCTGGGTGATGTTTGCCGTGCTGCTGGTCCTGACCGTCGTCCAACTGCGCTTGTCACGCAGGAACGCGGTGGACCAGTGACCGGCCCACGAACGCGGCATCGCATTGCCGGGCTGCTGGGCGTCTACGCGGGATTGGGCGCCGTCACCGCCTGCGCCTTGTTCCCGATTCTGTGGGCGCTGTCGGGCTCACTGAAGCGCCAGGCCGAGATCAGCCAGCCGATACTGTTGCCAGCCCATCCGCAATGGTCCAACTACATCGAAGTGTTCGCCCGAATGCCGTTCTGGCGGATGCTGTTCAACACCATTCTCTACGCCGGCTGCGTAACGGCGGGGCAGGTGTTCTTCTGTTCGCTGGCCGGCTATGCCTTCGCCCGGCTGCCGTTCACCGGCCGTGACACGCTGTTCGTGCTGTATCTGGCCACGCTGATGGTGCCGTTGACGGTCACTGTGATTCCGCAGTTCATCTTGATGCGGGTGTTCGGGTGGACCGACACCATGTGGGCGATGATCATCCCCGGTCTGTTCGGCAGCGCGTTCGGCACCTATCTGATGCGACAGTTCTTCGCCACCCTGCCTATCGATCTGGAGGAGGCCGCGATCTTGGACGGCTGCTCACCGTGGGCGATCTATTGGCGGATTCTGTTGCCGCACGCCAAACCTGCGGTGATGGTGCTGGCGGTGCTGACCTGGATCAACGTCTGGAATGACTTTCTGTGGCCGCTGCTGATGATCCAGCGCAAGGGCATCGCCACCCTGACCCTCGGGTTGGTGTGGATGCAGGGGGAGTACGTCGCCGAATGGCCGGTGCTGATGGCCGCATCCATGCTGATGTTGGCCCCACTGGTGATCATCTACGCGATCGCCCAGCGGTCCTTCGTCAGCGGGATCGCGGCCACGGGCTTCGGTGGACGGTAGTGAGGAGAGCGCAGTGGCCTCAGTGACCTTCGACTCGGTGACCCGGCACTATCCGGGTACCGATCGCCCCGCCCTCGACGCGTTGAACCTTGCGGTCGAAGACGGTGAGTTCATGGTGCTCGTCGGGCCCTCGGGTTGCGGCAAGACGACGACGCTGCGGATGCTGGCCGGCCTGGAACCCGTTGACGCCGGTCAGATCTACATCGGGGATACCGATGTCACCGCCACCGATCCCGGCCATCGCGACATCGCCATGGTGTTCCAGAACTATGCCCTGTATCCGCACATGACCGTGGCGCAGAACATGGGCTTCGCCCTGAAGGTGGCCAAGACCCCGAAGGCCGAGATCCGCGCGCGGGTAGCCGAAGCCGCCCAGCTGCTGGGGCTGGCCGAGCTCTTGGCGCGCAAGCCCAAGGACCTCTCCGGCGGCGAACGCCAGCGCGTCGCGATGGGCCGCGCGATCGTGCGCCGTCCGCAGGTTTTCTTGATGGACGAGCCGCTGTCGAACCTGGATGCCATGCTGCGGGTACAGACCCGTAATCAGATCGCCGAACTGCAGCGGCGACTGGGGATCACCACCGTCTATGTCACCCACGACCAGGTTGAGGCCATGACGATGGGGGATCGCGTCGCGGTCTTGCGCGACGGAGTGCTGCAGCAGTGCGCCCCGCCCCGCGAGCTCTACCGCACGCCGGCCAATGTGTTCGTCGCCGGATTCATCGGGTCTCCGGCGATGAACCTCTTCACGGTCACCACCGTCGACGGCGCGGTCTCGCTGGGCGGCCATCAGATCGACGTTCCGAGCGAAGTATCTTCAGCTGCAACGCAACTGGTCGTCGGTATTCGACCCGAACACCTGCAGATCGCCGATCGTGGGATCGGTATCGAGGTCGACTTCGTCGAGGAACTGGGTGCCGACACCTACCTGTATGGCACGACGGTTGACCCGCAGACCTCGCAATCAGTGGTCGCCCGGGTTCCCGGCAACACCGAGATACGCCGCGGCGCCCGGCTGTCAATGGGCTTCGACGCGAACGATCTGCACTTCTTCGGCGCCGACGGCGCCCGGCTCGGGTGATAACGGCCCTGCGAACGTCAGTGGATTCGCGTACAATCGAATGTATGTTCGATACCGCCCTTCCGTCGCTGGAGGGCATCCGCGCGCGTGACGACGCGGGTCTGGTAGACGCGATGCAGGCGGCCGCGCGCCTGCAGGCGGCCTTTCTGGCGCGGGTATTCGCCGCCGCGGCTGAGCTGTATCACCGCAGACTGGCTGAGCAGCAGGTTGCCGCTCGGGAGATCTGGGCCATCGATGGCTGGGAGGCGGTGGCTGCGGAGATCGCGGCGGCTCAGGGCATCAGCCGCGGGCGGGCCGCGGGGCAGTTGCGGCTGGGATTGGCCTTGGCTGAGCGGCTGCCCAAGCTGGAGGCGTTGTTCGCTGCGGGTGTGGTCGATTACCAGGTGGTGGCCGCGGTAGTGCATCGCACCGAGTTGATGATCGATCCGGACGCGATCCCGCGGATGGACCGGTGGCTGGAGCGCAATGCGCCCCGGTGGGGCAAGTGGTCGAGGGCCCGGATCGTCGAAGCGGTCGACTATTGGGTGCAGGTGGTGGAACCGGCCGCAGTGCGTGAAGCCCGCATCCTGGATCAATCTCGTCACATCCTGGTGACTCCGCAGCATTCAGGGCTGGCGGAGATCTTCGGCGAGGTGCGCACCGCCGATGCGTTGGCCTTCGACCACCGGCTCGATGAGTTGGCCGGCACGGTGTGCCCGGCGGATCCGCGCACTAAGCAACAGCGCCGCGCCGACGCCCTCTCGGCACTGACCGCGGGTGCGGCCATCATGGCGTGCGAATGCGGCTCGCCGGATTGCCCGGCTACCACTGGCGATGCCTCGGTGGGTGCGGTGATGATCCATGTGATGGCTGAGCAGGCCACTCTTGAGGGCCGCTCGGACGTGCCGGGCTATGTGCCCGGGTTCGGTGGCCTGCAGGCCGACGCAGTGCGCACGATCGCAAAATCGGCGAAGCTACGGACGGTCCGTCATCCACGGGATGCAGCGCCGGAAGCAGGGTATCGGCCGTCGGCGGCCCTGGCGGACTTCATCCGCTGCCGCGATCTCACGTGTCGGTTTCCCGGATGCGGTCGACCCGCCGAGGTCGCCGACATCGACCACACCGTGCCGTGGCCGCTCGGGCCTACGCATCCGAGCAATCTGAAGTTGCTGTGCCGGCTCCATCATCTTTTGAAGACTTTCTGGGTCGGGCCCACTGGGTGGCGCGACCGCCAAGAACCCGACGGAACGGTGATCTGGACCGCGCCCACCGGGCACACCTATGTCACCAAACCCGGTGGTGCCCTGTATTTCCCGCAGTTAGCCAACCCCACCGGCGAGCTGGATCTGCCCGAGTGGTCACCGACCGGTAGTCGCGGCGTGATGATGCCCACCCGCCGGCGTACCCGGGCTCAGGATCGGGCCTACCGGATCTGGCTGGAACGCAACCACAACCAGGAACGCATTGCCGACGCAGCGATCGAAGCCGCCGCGGCCGAACACGCCAGACGAATCGCCGCCGCCAACGACCCACCCCCGTTTTAGCGCGGCCCGGGACCCAGGGTATGGATCAGGTGGTGCAGCATCAGGACGAACACAACGGTCCAGGCACCCAGCGCGATCCAGGTCTCGACCGAACCGATGTAGTAGACGATCGGCAGCTGGTCGGCCTGTCCCAGGTAGTGACTGCCCACCCCGTACATGCCCAGCGGGAAGATCACACTCCACCATGGCGCTTCGTAGCGCAGTGGAACACGATGCACCACATGGCGCCACACTCCGGCGGCGATCATCGGCGGGATCAGCCAGGTGCCGAACGCCCAGAACACCACCGACGTGCCGGCGATCAGACCGCGGGTGGCGTGCACCATCGGCGCTTCGGCCATCTCGACGATGTGGGCGCCGGCCAGCACCGTGATCGCGGTGGCACCCATCGCGACCCAGTACTGCGGGATGAGATCTTCGGGAAGCAGCGGGTAGAGCAACAGCCGCAGCGCGACAAAGATTCCGGCGGCACCGTAGAGGAATACCCCGATCGACCAGGAGACCACCGCGAGCAGCGCCAGGCTTTGGCGCCACGGCTCGGACACCTCCACCTCGAGCACCGCGGCCAACACCGCAATGGACTGGCTGGCCACCACCCAGATGAACCAGGTGCCGTTGGCCCGGCGCACCACCGGCCGCTCGGAGGTCCCCAGCACCGCGGTCCACGGAATCAGATAACCCAGCACCAGCCAGGTCAGCGTGCTGATCACCAGCAGGCCGACTGCGACGGTGCTGTGCCCGTCGATGACTAGCCGCGCTCCCAGCACATTGGTGGCCGAGACGAATGTGAACAGACCGAAGGCGCGCCCGGAATCGTAGAGATCGGCCAAGAATTCGCGCCGGTAGGCGACGATGCGCACTGTCGAGACCACGATCAACACCAGGTAGGAGAACACCGTCACCCACAGCAGCAGCACCGAAACCCAGTGGGACTTCTGGTGATACATCGCGGTCGACACCATGCCGCTGGCCATCACCAGCGCGAAGTAGCCCGGGTTGAGCGTGCGGATCGCCTCACGGCTCCCGGTCGCCGAGACCGTCGCCCCCGTTCGGGTGCCCATCAGTCGAGCAATTGGCGCAGTACGTATTGCATGATGCCGCCGTGCCGGTAGTAGTCGGCCTCGCCCGGGGTGTCGATGCGCACCGTCGCATCGAATTCGACGTCGCCGGCCTGCACATGCACGGTGTCGGGGATGCTGTCGCTCAGCGCGGTCACCCCGGTGATGTCGAAGGTCTCTTCGCCGGTCAGGCCCAGCGAGTCTGCGTCGGCGCCGTCGGGGAACTGCAGCGGAAGCACGCCCATACCGATCAGGTTGGACCGGTGGATGCGCTCGTAGGACACTGCCAGCACCGCCCGCACACCGAGTAGCACGGTGCCCTTGGCGGCCCAGTCGCGCGAGGAGCCGGATCCGTATTCCTTACCGGCCAGGATCACCAGGGGAGTACCGGCAGCGAGGTAGTTCACCGACGCGTCGTAGATGGTGCTGACCGGACCGTCCGGCTGGGTGAAGTCGCGGGTGAAGCCGCCCTCGGTGTCGGGTGCCAATTGGTTGCGCAGTCGCACGTTGGCGAAGGTGCCGCGGATCATCACCTCGTGGTTGCCGCGCCGCGAACCGTAGGAGTTGAAGTCTTTTCGCTCAATTCCGTGCTCGGACAGGTACTTTCCAGCGGGTGAGTCGTATCGGATGGAGCCGGCCGGGCTGATGTGGTCGGTGGTGACCGAGTCGCCGAGTTTGGCCAGCACCCGGGCGCCGGTGATGTCGGCGAGTGGCGCCGGGTCGCGGGTCATGCCGTCGAAGTACGGCGGCTGGCGCACGTAGGTGGAATCCGGTGCCCAGGAGAAGGTGTCGGTGTCGGGGACGTCCAGGGAACGCCAGCGGTCGTCGCCGGTGAAGACGTCGGCATAGCTGTTGGTGAACATCTCGGCCTGCAGGTTGTCGTCAACCACGGCGGCGATCTCGTCGGTGGTGGGCCAGATGTCGCGCAGGTACACCGGTTCGCCGTCGCTGCCGGTGCCCAGCGGATCGGTGAGCAGGTTGACGCGCAGTGTGCCGGCCAGTGCGTAGGCGACCACCAGAGGCGGGGACGCCAGGAAGTTCATGCGGACTTCGGGGTGGATGCGGCCCTCGAAGTTGCGGTTGCCCGACAGCACCGAGCACACGGTCAGATCGTTGTCGACCACGGCTTTACTCACCTCGGGGATCAGCGGTCCCGAGTTGCCGATGCACGTGGTGCAGCCGTAGCCGACCAGGTTGAAGCCCAACTTGTCCAGGTAGGGCGTCAGACCCGCCCGCTCGTAATAGTCGGTGACCACCCGCGATCCGGGCGCCAGGGTGGTCTTCACCCACGGCTTGCGTGACAGACCCTTGCCGACGGCGTTGCGGGCCAGCAGTGCCGCGCCGACCATCACCGAGGGGTTGGAGGTGTTGGTGCACGAGGTGATCGCGGCGATCACGACGTCGCCGTTGTCGATCTCGGTGCGGGTGCCGTCGGCGAGTTCGATCGGCTTGGCATCGCTTCGCCACGGGAGCTTCTCGCCGCCTGCCCACTGTTCCCGCGGTTTGCCTTCGGACTGAGATTCGCCGAACGCGATCGGGTCGCTGGCCGGGAACGAATCCGCCGACGCCTTATCCAAGTCCGACAGAGCCTGAGCGGTGGTTTCGGCGCCGTCGAGCAGCGCGGCGACGGTGTGCGGGGCCAACCGCAGCGGGATGCGGTCCTGCGGCCGTTTGGGGCCGGCGATCGACGGCTCAACACTGCTCAGATCCAATTCCAGCGTTTGCGAATAGACCGGCTCGCGATCCGGGTCGTGCCACATGCCCTGCTCTTTGGCGTAGGCCTCCACCAGCTTGATCTGGTGTTCAGAGCGGCCGGTCAGCCGTAGATAGTCGCAGGTGACGTGGTCGATCGGGAAGATCGCGCAGGTGGCCCCGTACTCCGGGCTCATATTGCCGATCGTGGCCCGGTTCGCCAGCGGGACATTGGCCACGCCGGGGCCGAAGAACTCGACGAACTTGCCGACCACCCCCGTGGCGCGCAGCAGCTCGGCGACGGTGAGGACCAGGTCGGTGGCGGTGGTGCCGGGCTGCAGTTCGCCGGTCAGCTTCAAGCCGACCACCGGAGGGATCAGCATGCTCATCGGTTGACCGAGCATGGCCGCTTCGGCTTCGATCCCGCCGACACCCCAGCCCAGCACGCCAAGCCCGTTGACCATCGGGGTGTGCGAGTCGGTGCCGACGAGGGTGTCGGGGTAGGCCAGCGGTCCGTCGGAACTGTCGCGGGTGAACACCACCCGCGCCAGGTACTCCAGGTTCACCTGGTGGCAGATGCCGGTGTCGGGCGGGACCACGGAGAAGTCATCGAATGCCTGCTGGCCCCAGCGCAGCAGCTGATAGCGCTCGGCATTGCGCTCGAACTCCAGCTCGGCGTTGACCGCGAACGCGTCGGTGCGGCCGAAGACGTCGGCGATCACCGAGTGGTCGATCACCAGCTCGGTGGGGCACAGCGGGTTGATGCGAGTGGTCTTGCCGCCCAGCTCGGAGATTGCGTCGCGCATCGCGACCAGGTCGACCACACATGGCACCCCGGTGAAGTCCTGCATCAACACCCGTGCCGGCGTGTAGGCGATCTCCCGGCCGTGTGCGGCGCTCGGGTCCCAGTCCGCCATCGCGTCGATCTGCTCGGCGGTGACCAGCCGGCCGTCCTCGTTGCGCAGCAGGTTCTCCAGCAGAACCTTGAGGCTGTAGGGAAGTCGCGCCGAGCCATCGACGCGATCGAGCCGTCGGATCTGATACGTGGTGTCGTCGACGCTCAGCTGGCCCCGGGTTCCGAAGCTGTCGAGGTTTCTGTCTGCGGCCATTGCGGGCCCTCCCACCGGTCGGATCGGTTATCACCGACCCTAGTCCGCTTTACCGACGGGACCAGGGGGAGAAGGCCCTCAATCAGCCTTGTTGGGCCGCGCGCTCCAGCACCGGCCGCTTGTCCGGGCAGTAGGTGTTGACCGACGCGCCGAGGAACTGCCAGGCCTGCGCCTGGTTGGTGCCCTTCTGCAGGTTGGGGGTGATGAAGCGGACCGACTTGGCCGCGTCGCCGTCGACGCCCTTGTCCAACCGCTCGCAGACGATCTTGCCCAACCAGGCGTTGTAGTCGCGCGGGCCGTAGATGCCATAGGTGTGCAGTTCTCGGGCGAAATCGGTGTCGGGGTCGGCGTGAGCGGGTGCTGCCAGGGTCACGGCCAAGCCCAAGACCGCTGCGGCGAGGGTCATCGATTTCATGAGATGCAGTGTAGACCCATCTGCTTAGGTGATCTTCCTTTGCAGACGGACGAGGCCGCCCCGAGTCCGCGCCCACCTGCGCGAATCGCACGCAATGTGGCGCCCGTCGCCCATTCAGATGTGACGAGCAAGACAATAAGGAATTTATGAGGTTTATAAATTTGTGACTATTAGCCAAATTTCTCGTATTGTGTCTCCCCGTGGGCCGACACGAGTTAGCCAGCCAGCGCAAACGATCATCGGTATTGATGGCGGCAGTCCTCGCACCAGCTGCATTGTTCTTTGCTGTGGGAGGTAGCGCCAATCCTGCGGTGCCGAAAGAATCCATTGCGGTGGTTGCTGAAGACAATTCACCAGGCGGTTTGCAGTTGGTAGCCGCACCGGCAGCGTCCCCGGAAGCGGGACCACCCGCGCGGTTTGCAGTGGCGTCACGAACGCGCACCGTGCCGAGGTTCCTGCCCGCCGGGGTAGCGCCCGAACGTGGCCTGCAGGTGCGCACGATCCAGGCCGCGCGCAGCATCAGCGACGCCTTTCCCCAGATCATGCAGATCGGTGGCGTACGGGCCGACGCGCTGCGCTGGCACCCCAACGGCTTGGCGCTCGATGTGATGGTCCCCAACCCGAGCAGCGCCGAAGGCATCGCGCTCGGCGATTCGATCGTGGCCTACGTGATGGAGAACGCCGGCCGATTCGGCCTGCAGGACGCCATCTGGCGCGGTGTCTACTACACACCCGGCGGCGGGGCCCAGCGCGGCGGCTACGGCCACTACGACCACGTCCACGTCACTACCACCGGCGGCGGGTATCCCAGCGGCAGCGAGGTTTACCTGCGCTGACGACCGACCTGACGGTCAGCGTCACCGACGGCGTCGCGCTGCTCACGCTGAACCGGCCCCAGGCCCGTAACGCCTACACCGCAACCATGGGGCGGCTGCTGAGCCAGGCCTACCGTGACTGCGACGCCGACGACGCGATTCGCGCGATCGTTCTGACCGGTGCCGGCGACGCCTTCTGCGCCGGAGCCGACCTGTCATCGCCGACAAGCCCCTTCGAGGCGCCCGAGGACTCCGGCGCGTTCACCGCCTCGCCGATAAGCCCGGCGGCATTCGAGTTGAGCACTCCCGTTATCGCCGCGGTCAATGGTCACGCCATCGGGATTGGGCTGACCATCGCTTTGCAGGCCGATATCCGGATCATGGCCGCGGACGCGAAATACGCCGTGCCACAGGTCCGCCGAGGCGTCGTTCCGGACTGCATGGCGCATTGGACGCTGCCCCGGCTGGCGGGCACCGCCGTTGCCGCCGAGGTGCTGCTGACCGGGCGCACGTTCGACGGGCATGAGGCCGCCCAGATGGGCATCGCCAGCCGCTGCTTGCCGACCGCGGACGTCCTCGACCATGCGCTCTCGGTCGCCCGTGACATTGCCGTCAATGTGGCACCGACGTCGGCGACGCTGAGCAAGCGGTTGCTGTGGGACACCGTGATCAACGGCTATGGCCCGCGGCAGGTCGCTGAGCTGGAAACCCAACTCCATCACCAGGTGATGGGGAGCCCTGACGCGCGCGAAGGCGTCGAGGCGTATCTCCAACGACGCGCACCCCGCTGGAGCACAACGCCTTAGCGCCCGGAGACCCCGGCGCCCAGCGGCCGGTCGACGAAGAAGTCCATCAGCGGCTCTGGTCCGCCCCCGTAGCTGGAGAAGTCGGTCACGCCGGCCTCCGCCAACACGTCGGCGTCGATGTAGCACTGGCCGCTGGCCTCGGCGGCCGGGCGCCGCAGAATCTCCACGGCGGCATCAGCCATGATCTGCGGGCTGCGCGCCTTCTCCAGTAACTCGCCGCCGTCGGGGGAGTTGGCCACCGCAGAGGTCGCGATGTAGGTCTCCGGCCACAGGCAGTTGCTCGCGATTCCGGCGTCGGCGTATTCAGCGGCCCAGCCCAGCGTCAGCAACGTCATTCCGTATTTGGACAGCGTGTAGGACGGGTGTACGCCCAACCAGTACGGGTTCATGTTGATCGGGGGAGCGATCGTCAGCACGTGCGGTGCCGCGGACTTGCGTAGGTGCGGCAGGCACGCCTTGGTCAGCAGGAATGTCCCGCGCACGTTGATGTCCTGCATGAGGTCAAACTTCTTGGCGGACAAATGCTCTGACGGCTCGGTCGCGATGGAGCTGGCATTGTTGACGCAGATGTCGATGCCGCCGAACCTGTCGACCGCGGCGTCCACGGCGCGCTGCACGTCTTCCTCGCTGCGCACGTCGCCCACGACCGCCAGAGCCTTTCCGCCGGCTTCCTCGATCTCGGCGGCCGCGGTGTGCACGGTGCCGGGCAGTCGCGGATGCGGCTCGCCAGTCTTGGCCAACAGCACCACGTTGGCGCCTAGTCGTGCCGCGCCCAGTCCGATGGCCAGGCCGATACCGCGGCTTGCGCCGGACACCACCATGGTGCGGCCGGAGAATTCGGTGCCTGCCACCTGCTGACTCCCTGTCGTCGATGCATGTGGAGCAGCGGACCTTCCGATTGGTTTCGCCAGCCCCACGTCCGGCCGCAAGCGTGACAGTTTGGCGCAGAATTGTAAAGCCTGTCAGGAAGCGTCGGGGGCCTTGAGTGCGGCGGCCAGCATGGTCGCCGTCAGCCGGACCATCGCCTCGCGATCCGCGGTCACGGGCCGCTGCAAGGCGATGCGCAGGCACGCGCTCGACGTCACCCCCATAGTCACGAACACCAGATCGTCCAACTCCGCGGGCGACAGATCCGGCCGCGCCCTGCTCGGGATGACGCTGCCCAGCGGCAAAAGACTGCGCTCAATCTCATCCATCGCGGTGTGGTTGAGGTAGGGCGGTAGGTCAAAAGATGAGGATGTCAGCGCGGCGAGCAGGATCGGGCCGTGCTGCTCGTACGCGGCCGTCAGGGTGTCGACGATAAGCAGCGCCGCCTGGTCCACCTCAAGATCGATGGCTTGGCCGACGCCGCGCACCAGTTGGAACGAGATGTCGCGGGTGGCATCGTCCACCAGCTCGGCGATGATGGCGGCGCGATCCGGAAAATACCGATAGACAGTGCCGATGCTGACATGTGCAGTGTCAGCAATGCTCTGCGTGGTCAGCGTTTCCACACCGCGTCGCGCGATTAGCTGGCGGGCGGTGTCGAGCAGGCGGCTGCGCATCTCGCGGGCGCGCTGCTGCTGTGGCCGCGACCGTGCCTGCGCGGGCATAGCACCCCCGGATGAAAGTGAGTAGTAGGTGAGGCATTCTCATGTTCTCATAGCTGTATGGCAAACGTGTCCAATGTCCCCAATGCCGACCTAGCCGTTGCGCGATACGGCCAGGCCGGCCGCGACTGGATCGCCGGGACACGGATCGCCGACCCGCTGGCCGATGCCGTGGTAGCCGATTTCGCCGCGCTGCCTAGCGGGGCGGGGATGGCCATGTTTCGGGCAGCGGTCCAGCACGGCATCGACTCTGTCGAGTCGCCGCCGGAATCGCTGCGGGCATTGTTCGACCAGATTGACCACGAGCCCGACTGGCTCGACCACGACCGCCTGGATAGGGCCGCGGGTCATATCGTGCGCCACACCGCGTCCTACGGCATCGTCTTGGGTGCGGCCTCGTTGACTGCCGGTGCCATGAACGCCGCCGCCGGGATGCCGTTGGTGTTGACCGGCCGCTACACCAGCCAGGCCGCCGTGCGGTCGATCGAGGTCGGCGCGTGGCTGGAGGAGATCCTGACGCCCGGCGGCCTGCGGCGCGACGGCGCCGGTCTGGCCACGACGTTGCGGGTCCGAATGATTCATGCGTTCGTCCGGCGTCATCTGCTGGCCGAGAACGACTGGAACAGCGATGCGTGGGGTGCACCCATTCCGCAGAGCTACATGGCGTTCACCATCGTTGAGTTCGGTCGGATCGCCCTGGCAGCGATGCACCAACTGGGGGTTCGCTATACCCAAGACGAACTCGACGACATCTACCACTTCTGGCGCTACGTCGGTCTCCTCAACGGTGTTGCACCCGAGCTGAATCCGGCCACCGAAGCCGATCAGATCCGCATCGCCGAACTGTATGCGCTGACCGCGGTGGAACCCGACGACGGGGACCGTGACTTCGTCCGCGCATTGACGCACGACTATCTGGCGCGCGAGATCGCCGAGCTAATGCCGTTCGGGGGAGCCTGGAAGCACCGCGTCGGTGTGAACATCATCAATGGCATGACCCGGGCGTTTCTCGGTGACGCCAACGCCAGCCGGCTTGGTGTGGCGGACACGGCCTTCAAGTACCTGCCGCGGGTACTGGGCCCGGCCGTCGGCGGGGTCAACGAGGTACTGGCGCGCATCCCCGGGGTCAATGAACTGCGGACCCGGCGCGCTTTGGCCAACTATCCGCGGCTGATGGCCGAACAGCGGCAGCGTTACGGAGTACACCACGATCTGGTCGATGCCGCACCCGACAATGGCGGCCATCCCGCGGCAGCGCGCTCCGCGTAGGCGGTCGACGGAACGCCGGCGACGCCAACCCATTCGAAGTCCTTACGGAGTTCATCGCCGACGACCGGCTACGCTGCGCTACATGGCGCTGCTGGCCGGTACAGAATTCGCTGGTTACACCATCGTCAGAAGTATTGGCGCAGGCGGGATGGGCGAGGTGTATCTCGCCGAACATCCACGCTTACCCAGGCGTGACGCCCTGAAGATCTTGCCCGAAGCGTTTACCGGCAATCACGAGTTTCGGGGGCGGTTCGTTCGCGAAGCCGATCTTGCCGCAGGCCTTTGGCACCCGCACATCGTCGGCGTTCACGATCGCGGCGAGTTCGACGGCCGTCTGTGGATCGCTATGGACTACGTCGACGGCTGCGACGCCAGCCAATTGGTGCGTACCAAGCACCCCGCTGGCATGCCAGTAGCCGAGGTGACAACCATCGTCTCGGCGATCGCCGGCGCTTTGGACTACGCGCACCAGCGCGGTCTGCTGCACCGCGATGTCAAGCCGGGAAACATCCTGATCGAATCCGCGTCCTCCGGCCCGCCGCGTATCGCCCTGTCTGACTTCGGGATAGCCCGGGAGATCGTTGACTCTGCTGGACTCACGGCAACGAATCTGACGGTCGGGACTGTTGCCTACGCTGCACCAGAACAGCTGATGGGGCAGAGCCTGGACGGGCGGGCTGACCAGTACGCGTTGGCGGCGACCACATATCACCTGCTTACCGGCTCAGCCCCGTTTAGCAACTCCAACCCGGCAGCCGTGATTGGGCAGCACCTCACCGCGACACCGCCGAAGTTGAGCGCGTTACGTCCGGAGTTGGCTGCGCTTGACGAGGTACTCGGGAAAGCACTGTCCAAGGCCCCGGCAGATCGGTTCGCCACGTGTGCGGAGTTCGCATCCGCACTGAGCCAGGCCGAGAATGATGCTGACCGTTCGACCGTGCGACGCCAGGTCACGGCTACCCCCGCCGCAATTCAAACCCAGGAGAACCGTCGGCAACGCGGCCGGAAGCGTGGCGTCGCAATCTTGTCCGTGGTAACCGTCCTGATCGCCACTGTGGTGGCCATGGGGACCTATATCCGAAACCACCCGGCTACCCACGTCGAGGAGATTCACCCCATAGCCGCGACGGCGCCACTCGACGGAACATTTCGCTTTCAATACCGTCCCGCACAGTCGACCTTGATGGGTTCTCCGCATCCACTGCCGTACGAGGACTACGAGCGGTGGTGGGCGATGCGAACTAGCTGCAACCAATCCGCCTGTTTCGCCATTGGATTGCCATTGAATTCCGAGGATCACAATCGGCTGCAAGACAACGGGACTGCTACGCGCTTTCAGTTTGTCGATGGCAACTGGCACGAGTCTCCGAGGCGGAAACGCGATGATATGGACGCGTGTTCCATAGGCGCTGATGGCACGATGGAGAAGGGCCAAGACACGACCGTAACGGCTTCGCAGCTGCAACCGCAGTCTGACGGATCGTTCCAGAGCACCGTAACCATGACAGTCATTACCAGTGAATGTGGGCGGCAAGGCGGGGTTTTCCAAACACCGTTCACAGCAGTGCGAGTCGGCGACAACCCGCCCGAGATCACCATGCCAGATCCGATAATCGCTGAGCTGCCTACTCCTGAAACTATGACGGGCCCCGTCTTGGCTGGCGCGTATCAACTGACTCTCAATACCGGCCAAACCCGTTCCGATGGCACTTTCAACCACACCAGCGACGTACTACGCCAGTGGTGGGCGTATCGATCACGATGCACAGCGTCAGGATGCGTAGCCACCGCAGCCGCCCTCGATGAAGCTAACCCCACCCAAGCCACAGGACTGGCCAGTGTTCTGCGACTGGTCGATGGCCGCTGGCACCAGATGTCAACACCAATCCGCGTCCCCTGCGACTCCGACCCCACCCGCGAACACACCACAGATAATTCTCTGACACTGAATCCGCTACCCGATGGCACCCTCAGTGGGACATACAGATACACGATCAATTCGAACGAATGCGGCGGTAAGGGGTCATGGTTCGAGGTCCCTGTTACTGCAGTGCGCGAAGGAGAGGTCCCGGCGAGCGTCACTGTCGCCGATCCGGCCCTGTTCGGCTGACTCTCGAATTGCTATCTCCTGCGTGTGATTGCGAGACCGCCGCATGGGGTAGTGCTACTAGATCGACGCCCAAAGTGGGGGTCTAGGCACTCCCGAAGGAGGTCTCACTATGTTCGTTCTTCGCGTGGCATTCGCCGCGGCTGTGGCGTTAGCGCCTGTGGCGTATGTGACAACGGTAGAGCCCGCGGTGGCCTCGGCTCAGCCGCCTGACTGCGGTCCGGGCAACTGGTGGAATCCCGGAGCCAATGCGTGCCAGCCCACCGCGCCGCCGAACTGCGGTCCGGGTAACTGGTGGAATCCGGCAGTCAATGCGTGCCAGCCGGTAACGCCGCCACCGCCGCGGTAGCACTGCGGCACTCGGCGATGGCGGTCAACTGCCCCAGGCAATGGCCGCCATGGCTGAGTAGCCCTCTCGGACACTGCGATAGCGAGGTGCCCATCCGGTGGCCTCGCGAAAGCGTTTGTTGCTGACACGCAGTGATCTGGTCATCGACGTGGTGCGATCGCCGAGCAGCAGCGCCAACCGACCCGGCCCAGTGATCCATGGCCTGACACCAGCGGAATCGGCTAGCGCCTGGGTGTTCTGCGACTTGGTGACCGGCTCGTCATCGACGACGTTGTAGGTGCCGGCGGCGCAGGTCAGTGCGGCAACCACTGCGCTGGCCGCATCGGTGAGGTAGATCGACGACATGTAGGAGTCGCGGCGGCCGGCCTGGAACGCCACGTGACGCCGGGCCATATCTATGATCTGTTCGCTATGCGCCGCTCCTGGCCCGTAGAACAGCCCGAACCGCAAAATGACTGCATCGCCGCCGGTTTCGGCGAATCGCCGCGCGCTGTCCTCGGCCGCGTGGTTGCCTGTGGAGCTGGGGTAGTGGTCGACGGGGCAATCCTCGTCAAGCCAGCGATCCGCTCCATCGCGGTAGAGCATCGCCACCGACTCTTGCACCACTCGCGAAACCCCTGCCGCGTGCGCTGCGTCGACGACCGCCGCCGACCCCTCGGTACGGATGCGATGACACTGCTCCCAGGCGGATTTCAACACGAACCGCTGCGGAGACGGAAGTGCCGAAGCCATGTTCACCACCGCATCGTGGCCGCGAAACGCCTCGCTGAGCGCATCGCGATCGAACAGCGACACCTGAAGCGGGGTAGCACCCTGGCTGGCCACGACCGATGCCTTCGCGTCATTTCGCACCATCGCGGTGACCTCGTGGCCGGCGGCGATCAGTGCGGGCACCGCGTGGCTGCCGATCGCGCCGGTACCGCCCGTGACGAACACGCGCACTGCTAGCACCTCCTGGGAAGTTCGCCGATCTCTACATGTTGCCTCAGCCGATGTAGCGCGGCTAGTGCATGTCAATTTTCTTTTGCCATAA
Source organism: Mycolicibacter virginiensis (assembly GCF_022374935.2). Classification (NCBI taxonomy): domain Bacteria; kingdom Bacillati; phylum Actinomycetota; class Actinomycetes; order Mycobacteriales; family Mycobacteriaceae; genus Mycobacterium; species Mycobacterium virginiense. The sequence goes on along the minus strand of NZ_CP092430.2, from coordinate 2,427,461 downwards.
CCGTTTTCACGACAGCTGGGCCGGACAGGGCCTACATGCCGTTTCGTCACAGTGACGTATTGATCCAGCGGCGCCCGGGAGAGGAGAGGGTAGTGGATACCTGCCGCGCAGGGCCTTCGCCGCATCGCCAACTACGATCGCAACGAGCCGCCCAACCCGCGGCACTCCAACGCTAGCGCGGAGATGTGTTGCAACCAATGAGCCAATCACTACTCAGTGCCCGGGTTCTCGTCCTCGTCGGCAGCTTGCGATCCGGTTCGCTTAATCGTCAGCTGGCCGCGACGGCCATCAACCTTGCGCCCCCTCAGATCGAGCCGATTCTGTTCGATCGTTTAGGCGAGTTGCCGCATTACAACGAAGACCTCGACGTTGCACCGGCCAACGAAGCTGTCGAAGCTCTTCGCGCAGAGGCGGCCAACTCCGACGCCCTGTTGGTGGTCACTCCCGAGTACAACGGCGGTTTGCCCGGCGTCGTCAAGAACGCGTTCGATTGGCTCTCACGCCCGTACGGCGAGGCCGCATTGACCGGCAAGCCCGCAGCCGTGATCGGCACCGCGCTGGGCCGCTATGGCGCGGCCTGGGCGCACGCGGACGCACGAAAGACGCTCGCGATCGCCGGCGCGAAGGTACCCGACGACATCGAACTGTCGATCCCGGCCAAGAACTTCAACGGGCTACATCCGCAGGAGTCAGAGGAAGTAGTCGAATCGCTGCGCGGAGTCTGGTCACAGCTGATTCGCCACTTGCAGAGCTGATTTCGGGCCGACGTCCGTCTAAGAAATCACCGGGCGCTGCCGGCAAGGTAGCTGCAGAGCATCGTGACGATCGCGTCTTCCGCTACGTCGGCGGCAACCGGGGTGGGTGTTGCGATAAGTCGGTGGACCAGCGCTTCGATGGTGGCGACGGTGACCTGTGCGGCGGTCGTGAGATCGCTGACGTTCACCTCGGGGTACGCAGCGAGTAGCTGTACGGTGGATGCGACCGCCATGCGTTCGAGATGGTGCAGGTGGTCGAGGAACTCGGGGGATCGCGGAGCTTCCTCGAAGAGCACTCGATGCAGCCCCGGGTCTTCGCGATGGTTGTCGATGGCCGAGCGGACAAAGACTCGGAGCGTGTCCTCAAGGCGGTCGGGCAGGCCGTCGGCGGTGCGTTGGACCAGCAGTTCCCTACCCGCCTCGACGTGCTGGTCCATCAGGGCGCGCAGGATCGCATCCTTGTTCGGGAAGTACTGATACAGCGAACCGATGGACAGCTCCGCAATTTCAGCGATGCGGTTGGTGGTGCCCTTCGAATAGCCGCGCTCGGAAAAAACTTGAGCAGCAGCATCGAGGACCCGTTGCCGAGTCTCCTTGGCACGGTCCTGTTTCGGCTGCTTACGGGGGCGGTACCGGTCTGGTGGAGCGATTGCTGGACTCCTGCCGAAATGCGAGTAGTCAAACCAAGGAATTCGCCTCAGTATTGAGGTGATCCTAACAACGGCGAGGGGTTGCTCGGCGTCTCACAACAGCCCTGCGTAACCCAGATCAAGCACGCCAATCAAGCCAACAGAGGAATGACATGAGATCGGCTCGTACCGATGAACAGGTAATCCGCACAGCCAGCGTGATCGAGAGCCCGCCTGACTTGGTGTGGCGGCGGATCACCTCGCAGGACGGGATCAACGATGAGATGGGTCCGTATCTCAAGATGACTATGCCGCGCAGCTTCCGTGGCAATTCCATCGGCGACGTGACACCCGGCACTCGGATCGGCAAAAGCTACCTGTTGCTCTTCGGAGTCATCCCGGTCGGCTTCGACGACATCACAATCGCCAGGATCGAGCCGGGTCGGATGTTCCGAGAAGAGTCTCGAATGACCGGAATGCGTATTTGGGTGCATCACCGCACCCTGGAGCCAACGAACGGTACCGCCGGCGAGACAACCATCGTCACCGACGAGATCACCGTAGCTCCGCGGACGCTATTAGGACTCATCCCTGGATCGAGCACACTAGTGCGCACCATCCTCGGGCACTTCTTCGCTCATCGTCACCGGCGGCTGGCGCGGACGATGCGCACCCGTGGTAGCTCCGAGCCGCCTCAGGCCTGATTCGCCACTCCGAGAAGTGATTTCACGTCGATAGGGCGCTCCGGCCATACCTAATCATTTCGTCACTGTGACGTATTGACGCGGTGGACAGGGGTGAGGCGGGGGGCGACTCCAGGTCAGTCGCGGCCGGCGTCGCGCCGCGAATAGCGGCGAGCGTATCCGAGGCGGCGACGCACCTGCGCGGGATCTTTGGCGGCGCGGCCGGCGCCGCGACGCTTGTGTGGTTTGCGCAGCGGGCAACCGCGCCAAGACCGAGACGGGTGATGGTTGGCCATGGTGTCACTCCAGGGGTGACTCCGCATACAAGGCGAAGGAAACGACGATACAGATCCGACCCGGCCTCTTCCAGCAGGTATCCCTAACGCCGATAACGTACATTATGTCAGTTTATGTACGCCATGTTCATTGGACGAATCACGGGGTCACCCTCCGTTCCCCGTAGGCTCACCGCATGCACGAAGTGACTCTGGCCAGCGCCGGTGAAGCGGCACTGCTGACCGTCGGACTGTCGGTCTATCCAGCGTTGATCCTCGTCATCATTGCTGTGGCGATCGACAGCGCCCGCCGACACCGACACCGCCGCGCGATCTACGCCGTGGTCATGGCGGGCGTGCTGATCCTGATCGGGCTGGTTGCGGCGATTTTCAGCAGCATCGCGTGAACCCGGCAGCGTGAGCTCAGCGACTCGATCCGACGGCTAGCGCGGCTTCCTGTCCACTCGATGCGGCCTCGCTGCTCGATGGACAGCCATATTGGTGGACACTATGGCGTGGCCCTTTCTGCAACGGTATTCAAAGTCGAACTTGGCGTCTCCGATGTCGATCACGGTTACTACGCCGATCACGCGCTGACCGTGGCCCGTCACCCCAGTGAGAACGATGAGCGCATGGTGGTGCGGCTGTTGGCCTTTGGGCTGCGCGCGCACCGCCTCGCCGACGTCGACGGTGAGTTGGCGTTCGGGGCGGGCCTGTCCACACCCGGCGTACCGGACTTGGCGCTCACCGACTACACCGGCCGGATCCTGGAGTGGATCAACGTCGGCCAGCCCGACGAACGCGCCTTGGGCAAGGCGGCCGGCCAGGCCGACCAGGTGCTGCTGTTCCCCTTCGCTTCGGGCGTGGCCACCTGGTGGCGCACCGTCGGCCCCAAAGTGGCCGGGCTGCCGAACCTGTCGGGGGGGTGTCAGATGGTCTGTGTAGGTCCGGGAAGCGGAAGGATCTCAGGACGTGACGACAGACAGGGATGTGGACTCGCAGTTGGTTGAGGCTGGCTCCACGGTGGAGATGGCCGAGGCGCTTCGGGCCTCGGGCACGGTGGATGAGCTGCTGGCTCAGATCGATACCGGACAGGTTGCGCTGACCGGTGAGGGCGGCTTGTTGCCCGGCTTGATCAAGCTCGCCTTGGAGCGGGGTTTGGCGGCCGAGCTGACTGATCACCTGGGCTATGAGAAGGGTGATCCGGTCGGCCGGGAGCTGCCCAATGCCCGTAACGGCGCGTCACCCAAGACGGTGCTAACTGAGGCGGGCCCGGTGCCTTTGGATGTGCCTCGGGACCGGGACGGTTCGTTCACCCCGCGGCTGGTGCCCAAGGGCCAACGCCGCATCGGGGGCCTCGATGACATGATCATCTCCCTGTATGCCGGTGGAATGACATTGCGAGACATCCAATTTCACCTGGCCTCCACGATCGGCGCCGAGGTCTCCCATGAGACGATCTCCAAGATCGTCGACGAGATCTCCGATGAGGTTTTGAGCTGGCAGCGCCGGCCGCTGGAGTCGCTGTACCCGGTGATCTACCTCGACGCGATGATCGTGAAGGTCAAAGACGGCGGCCATACCCGCAACAAGGCCGCTCACATCGCCGTAGGCGTCGATATGGCCGGGATCAAGCATGTTCTGGGCATCTGGGTCCAGAACAACGAAGGAGCGGCGTTCTGGGCGTCGGTGTGTGCTGACCTGGCTAACCGCGGGATCAAGGACGTGCTGATCGTCTGCTGCGACGGGTTGACCGGGTTCCCCGAGGCGATCGCGGCCACCTGGTCACAGGCCACCGTGCAGACGTGTGTGGTGCACTTAATCCGCAACGCGCTGCGATTCGTGTCCTACAGCGACCGCAAGGCCGTAGCCAACGCCCTCAAACCCGTGTACACCGCGGTCGACGCCGACGCTGCCCGCGCCGAGCTTGATGCCTTCGGGGCATCGGAATTGGGCTCCAAGAACCCGACGGTGACCAGGGTCTTCGATCGGGCCTGGGAGCAGTTCATTCCGTTCCTGGCATTCCCACCTGAGCTGCGGCGGGTGATCTACACGACGAACTCGATCGAGTCGCTGAACTACCAGATGCGCAAAGTCATCAAGACTCGCGGCCAGTTCCCCAACGACGCCGCCGTGGTGAAGTTGCTCTGGTTGGCGATCTGCAACATCGAGGACAAACGGGCCGCTGATCGGGCCAAGGAACGCGGCCAGAAACGTTGCCGAACAGCCCCCGGACGGCTCGTGGAAGGACAGGTGGTCACCAACTGGAAGAAGGCCCTCGAACAGCTCACGCTGGTCTACCCAGATCGCATCGATCCGTATCTGTAAGCACCACAACCGAACTATTCAGGCAGACGACTTACACAGAAAACTTGACACGCTCCCTGTCGGTGCTGCAGATACCGCACGCACCGGTGCAGCAGCTGGCTCAGACTGTCGATCGACGGGTCTCGGCGCAGGTAATGCTGATGGAAGGCCAGGTGACGATGACCGTGGGCGGTGTCGACGTCACCTTCACGCCCGAGCCATTGCAGTGAACATCTAAGCGCCGCGATCGCTGGCTAATCGTCCTCGGCGTCATCGCGGTGCGCGGCCTCGATCACCTCGGGCGGCACCGGTTTCTGCAACCACGCCCGCATCCGCATCAGCCCACCGGCGATCGTCCCGACGGCGAGCAAGGCAACGATGATCCAGAGCGCGGGCGACATACAGCAATTGTCCCCTGGCCCCGGGTGGTGTCCAGTGCACACTGATCTCCATGGGCAAGCTCATCTACGGCTTCAACGTGTCGGTGGACGGCTACATCGCCGACGCACAAGGCAGCATCGACTGGAGCGAGCCGAGCGACGAACTGCACCAGTACTGGAACGACTTCGAACGCGAGACCGCGCTGTCGTTCTACGGGCGGCGGCTCTACGAACTGATGGCCGCTTACTGGCCCACTGCCGACGAGGCCCCGGACGCTCCCCCGTTGATCGTCGACTTCGCCCGCATCTGGCGCGCCATGCCCAAGGTCGTGTTCTCACGCACCCTGGAGTCGGTCGACTGGAATTCCCGCCTGGAGCGCGGCGACCCGGTCGAGGTGGTGTCGAAGTTGAAAACCGAAACCGACGGCAACCTGGAGGTGGCCGGCGCGACGCTGGCGGCACCGATCGTGCAGGCCGGACTCGTGGACGAATTCCGGATCGTGATCGCCCCCACCGCCGTGGGCGGCGGCACCCCATTCTTCCCGACCCTGCCGTCCTGGATCTCGCTGCGGCTGTTGGAGAACCGCAGCTTCCCGGGCGGCACGGTGCTGCTGCGCTACGCGGCTAAGCACGACTGAACCAACAGAGGAGTCGCCGCTAGGCCCACGGTACGCGGGCACCACACTCCGTGATCGTCTCCGACTTGGCTCCCCTGCTATCCGGTGATGCGTCGAGCAGTGTCGCCTCCTGACCGGGTTACTCGACCGTTCCTGGCGCTGCCGTTGTCTCCGGACGACTTGTCAGACCCTGCTGCCATGCTGATGTCATGTCCTCGACCGCGACCGCCGCCAGCGCCGAAACGCGTCCTGACCAGCGCCTCGAGGTGCTCTTCGAGGAACTGTCGGAATTGACCGGTCAGCGCAACGCGATCGATGGCCGCATCGTGGAGATCGTCGCCGAGATCGACCACGACGAACTGTGGGGCGCTACCGGGGCACGCTCGGTCGGCGCGCTGGTGGCCTGGAAGACCGGCGTATCGCCGGGCAACGCGCACACCATCGCGACGGTGGCGCACCGACTCGAAGCGTTTCCCCGCTGCGCCCAAGGGATGCGGGAAGGCCGCTTCTCCCTCGACCAGGTCGGCGTCATCGCCGGGCGGGCAACCGAGGGTTCCGACGAGCACTACGCACAATTGGCCGGCGTAGCCACGGTCAACCAGCTACGCACCGCGGTCAACCTGGAACCACGCCCCGACCCCGGTCCGCGGCCCGACCCGCAGCCGGCGATCACCAAGAACTCCAACGCCGAACTCGACATCTGGCGCATCGCCTTGCCGCACACCGAATCAGCGATCTTCGACGCCGCACTGCAATCGCATCTCGATGCTCTCATCGCCGCGTGGAACCGCGACCGCGACACCAGCAGCGCCACACCCGACAACACTCCCCCGATGCCGACCCAGATCGACGCCTTCCTAGCGCTGGTCGAAACCGGCTGGGACACCGAGGTGCGCCGACGACCGCACGGTCAGCGCACCACGGTGGTGGTGCATCTTGATGTCCAACAGCAGATCGGCGCCCTGCACCTGGGCCCCCTACTCTCGGAAGCCGAGCGGCAGTACCTGACCTGTGACGCCACCTGCGAAGTGTGGTTCGAGCGTGCCGGCGAAGTGATCGGGTGCGGTCGATCGACCCGCACCATCAGCCGTCGACTGCGCCGCGCCCTCGAACACCGCCACGCCACCTGTGCTGTTCCCGGCTGCAGCGCCACCCGCGGCCTGCACGCCCACCACATCCGGCACTGGGAAGACGGCGGCGCCACCGAACTGAACAACCTGGTACTGCTCTGCCCCTACCACCACCGGCTGCATCACCGCGGCATCATCACCATCACCGGACCTGCCGAGAATCTCGTTGTCACCGATGCCGACGGCCGACAACTCCACCGAGGATCACTGGCCCGCCCACCCCGCACCCCAGCACCGGTAGTCGCACCCTGCCCCGGACCGACCGGCGAACGCGCCGACTGGTGGTGGTACCAACCCTTCCAACCCCAAGCCCCACCAAGCACCAACTAGATCGGCCGCGAGTGGAGCGCACAGTCCGCTAGGTGCAGAGAAGCTGCCTGTTGAGCATGCAATTCACCGGTGGCGAGTATGTCCCGGACACCACGCCTCGAAAACCACCCCTGGCGGTGCCGCCCGGCGCGATGATCCGATTCCAATTCGCCGGGGCCAGAACATAGTGCGTGCCGGATCGGCCAACGCTGCTGTTCCACGCGTGCGAGATGGATTCATTGGCCGGCAGGTCGAATTCAAGCCGCCAATCGGTCATCGGCACCGAGCTCCAGTTGGTGATGGTGAAGCGGGCGATGAAGCCGGTCTGCCACGTCGAGGTCACCGACAACGTCGCGGTGGCCGCGGCCGCATGAGCCACCGCGCTGGTAGCGAATCCGAGGATGGCCACCATCGCCACCGCCAGGCCAACGTGAAGCGCTGTGCACCAGCGTTTCACGCGACTGTGGAGTACTGCGCCCATAGCAGCCAACACTAAAGCCGAATGGGCGCTATCGCCCCTGTCCCCGCCGCTCCCCTGCAGTACCTTTGCTCAACTGAAACCGTCACGTGACGTCAGTCGGCGTCGTCATGCAGTTGGTCGATCCGGGTGACACCCTCGATATCAGCAAGTATCCGCGTTGCCTCGACGACGCGGGGACCCGACAAGGTGATCGTGACACCGACGTGATCGGCGGTCTGGCTGTGCGATCCAAGGGGCAATCCCACCGTCGCGGGCGAGGTCGCAGGTGAATCGGTGACCAACGAGGTCAGATGCCAGCTGTGCAGATCGCACGCCTCCAACAGTTTCCGCAGGATTCCCCGGCCGTCCTGGTAGATGACATGCACGCGTACCGAACCGGGCAGTCGCGTCGCCATCCGTCGCACCGACGGCGCGATCCCGATCACGATCACGAAGTGCAGCATGGTCACCACCACGGCCAACAACAGCAGCCCCGCAGCGGCGGCCATCCCGATCGCCGCCGACTCCCAGATGGCCGCCGCGGTGGTCAGCCCGATCACCGCACCACGGCGCGTGATGATCAGGCCCGCTCCCAGAAAGCCGATGCCCGACACAATCTGCGCCGCAACGCGCGACGGGTCCAGGATCACCGTGCCCGCGGCGATGACGTCACCGAACCCGTACTTGCTGACCAGCAGAATCAATCCCGCTGACGTGCCGACAATCGTCTGGGTACACAACCCGGCGCTTTTGCCCCGGATCTCGCGTTCCAGACCGATGAGCGCGGTCAACGCGAACGCCGCCACCAACTCGACGACCTGCCGGGTCCCCTGACCTGTTCCGCTGAAAAACCCCTGCGCCAGCCACGTAGTCATCGAGGGGGGTTACCACTTATCGAGAACGGCTACACCTACGCAGCTGATCGGTCCACCCGCGGTGCCCACGGGATCATCAACAGGGCTACCGTTGCCCAGGGGCGAAGTCACTGTCCGCGACAAGGAGCCGACATGTTGAAGCACGAGATCCATGGAACTGGTGAGCCCTTGGTGCTCGTCCACGGGATCACGCACCGCAGGCAGGCCTGGTATCCCGTACTCGAGCACCTCACCGACCATCGCACCGTCGTGCTCTTCGACCTGCCCGGTCACGGCGAATCGCACGACTTTGTGGTTCGCAACGACGACGTACAGGGAACCCTGCGCGACGAACTGGTCGGGCTCTTGGACCAGCTGGGACTTGAGCGCCCGCACATTGCCGGGAACTCCCTGGGCGGCCGGATCGCGATGGAGGCCGCCGCAGACAATCTGGTCTCGAGCGCGACCGTGCTCTCCCCCGCGGCGTATTGGCACAACGCCATCGACTTCGCCTACATCCGTCTGCTCTTCACGTGGCTGACGACCAGCGCCCGCCTGCTGGCCCCCGTGGTGCCAAGGCTCGCTCGTTCGCCGCGGGCACGGCACATCATGGGCGGGGTGGTGTCAGCCCACCCCGAGCGGATCCCGGCCGACGAATTCATAGGCGACCTCAACGGCATGCGGCGGGCCATTCCCGCCATGAAGAAGATCTTCCCGGCCGCCGAAGTGTTCGACCGCGAGATCCCGGCCGACATCCCAGTGACCGTCGCATGGGCCGCGCGTGACCGGATCCTGCTGCCCTACCAAGCGCGGATCGCCGAGAAGCGACTCCCCCAGGCCCGCCACATCCGACTGCCCGGGTGCGGCCACGTCCCGATGGCCGACGACCCCGAGCTCGTGGCACGCGTCCTGCTCGAGGGTAGCGCTCCCAGCGCGCGGGCCGAGGCTTCGTAGCAAGCCCTTAGTGATCCACTATGCGGCCGGCGCGGATGCTTGAATAGGCCGTGGCCAACCGCATCAAATCCCTGCTCGGCGTCGCCTATCCCGTCGTCCAGGCCCCGATGACCTACATCGCGCGCGCCGAACTCGCCGCTGCGGTGTCCGAGGCGGGCGGGCTCGGCGTGATCGAGACCCTCACTCCCGAGGGGCGTGTCGATCTGCAACGGGTACGCGAGCTCACCGACAAGCCGGTGGCGGCCAACCTGATGATCCAGGGATGGAAGGGCGACCCTTCGATTGTCGACACCCTGGCCGAAGCCGGCGTGCGCCATGTCTTCACCTCCGCCGGCGACCCGGCATTGTTCACCAAACCACTGCACGACGCCGGCATGACGGTGGTCCACGTGGTCGGCTCGCTCAAGGGCGCGCTCAAAGCCGCCGATGCCGGTGTCGATGCGCTGGTGGTTGAGGGCGTCGAAGGCGGCGGGTTCAAGTCACTGCTGGGCGCCTCAACCATGGTGCTGCTCCCCCTGGTCGCCGAGAACGTTGACCTGCCGATCATCGCCGCCGGTGGCATCTGCGATGCCCGCTCGGCCGCAGCGGCGCTGGTGTTGGGCGCCGAGGGCGTGCAGATGGGCACCCGGATGTTGGCCAGTCACGAATCCGCGGTGCACGCGAACTTCAAGGACGCCATTGTGGCCGCAAACGATTCCGGCACAGTGCTTCTCGACGTTCCCGGCAATCCGACCATGCGGGTCCTGCGGACCGGACTGGCCGCTCGGGTCGCTGCGCACGACCCGGATTCACGGCTGCTGGGAAAGATCACCGAGCTGTATTTCGACGGTGACATGGAGGCCAGCGTCGCCAACACCGGCCAAGTATCGTCCCGGATCGTCGATCTTCTTCCGGTGGCCGAGATCATTCGCCGCACGTGGGACGAGATCGAAGCGGTGCTGGACGGCGCACGATCGCGAGCCGAGAGTTTGTGAACCTCGCCCGCAGATGAGCTCCGAGCGTCCATGATCATGCAATGGTTCGCCAGAGTCGGACGGCCGACGCGTGACCTTGCCTGAGTCGGGGCCCGAATCCGGGCAGGATTCGCGGCGCCGCTCGAAATTCTCGCCCCTTCATCTGTTCGCCGTGCTCGGCGTCATCGCCGTCCCGGCATTCGGCTGGTTCGGTCAACATTGGTCGGGCGCAACGACCGTGGTCGTGTACTGGTTTGAGAACGTCACGATGTGTCTGCTCGTGATCGCCCGCATCGCCATACACCAGCGCCTGAATCCCAAGTACGGGCACTTCCGCTACCGCGGCCCTGGAACCGGCGGCCCGTCCAATTCGTCGTTCTTGAGCGGCTTCGCCCTGATCAGCCTGGTGTTCTGCGCGGCCCACGGCGTGTTCCTGGGGGCCATCCTCGCGCTGCTGATTCACAACCGAGCGCCCGAGCTTGCGATGATCGATCTGGACTGGCGCAGTGTCGGATGGGGATGCCTGGGCGTAGTGCTATTCCTGACGATGGAATTCCTCACCGACCTGGTCGACCTGCGCCGCTGGTCCTTCCGGGATATCGAGACCGCGGCCAACGTCGGCCTGGGCCGCGTCATGGTCGTGCACATGACGCTGCTTCTCGGATTCGCCGGGATTGCCGCGACGAACGCGCCCGGTGCGCTGTTCACGGTATTCGTCGTGCTCAAGAGTCTGGCCGCGCTCAGCGCGGTGGTTCCCCAATGGGAGCCGGCGAGGCCGCCACGCGGGCTCAGCAACCTGATGAATCGGCTCCCCAACGTGCACCCCGGCGAACGATTCGAGGACTTTTGGGTGAAGGACCAAGCCAACGAACGCGAGCGGCAACGACGCAACGAGCAGCCCTGGAAGACCGCCAGGCCCTAACGGAATACGACCGGATTGGTCGCCTCCCCATGGGCGGCCGCACCGAATATGGCGACGCCCACCGCACCTGCGACCGCGGTGCAGAACCCCAACGCCACCAGCCAGCCCAGCCCGGCTCGCGCGGTATCCCCGAGCAGTGTCACACCGACGATGCCGGGCATCACCGTCTCGCCGACGACCAAGGCCGCAACAGCGCCGTTCACCGAACCCAGCTGCAGCGCAACGGTAAACAGGTAGAAGCCCCCGGCTCCGGCAATGGCGATCGCCCACAACGCGGGGTCCTTCAGCAAGACCGGCAACTGCAGCGGATCGACGCCGTCGACCACCCGGACCGCGATGGCCATCACCCCGTAGAGGACACCGGCGACCATGCCGGCGGCGATGGCGGCGCGGGCTCCCAGTAGGCGAATGAGACCAACCCCGAGCGCGGCGATCAGCATTGCCAGCCACAGCAGCGCCCAGTGCAGCCCCGATCCCGACGTGTCTGTACCGGCCTGACCAGAGCTGAGCCCCAACACGCACAGTGACACAATCACCGTCGCGATCGCCACCCAATCGCGGCGGCGCAGCCGAACGCCGAGCACAGCGATGCCGAGCACCGCGGTAACAACCAGATTGGCGCTGACGATGGTCTGCGACAGAAACAGCGGTATCAGCCGCGCCGAGACGATGTTGCCGGCGAAACCGATGACGTCGAGGACCATCCCGGCAATGAATGCCGTGGTCAGCACCGCGTTGGCGGTCGAGCGCAGGGTCGGTCGGCCGTCGGACGTGACGAGGGCACTCTCCACCGCAGGAGAATTCCGTGCACCGTAAGCCTGCAGGACCGACGCAACCCCGTACCCGAAACAGGCCAGCAACGCTGCGGCCACCCCGATCAGCACGCCATTGACCTCAACGCGCCTGGACGGTGTGCGGCCCGGCCGAAATCCGCTGGGCGATCTCACCGTATCGCTCGAAGCGCTCAGCGTCGCCGAGCGCGTTGTACAGGACCAGCCGCGTCGCAACTCCCCCATACTTGCCGATCAGCTTGTCTGCCAACTCATCCCACGTCGACTCGGTGGCGAACGCGGCCAGGTGCTCGTCGCTGATCTGCGCTGCCATCCCGGCGAAGTCGCCGGCCTTCTGCTTCTCACGGATCCGGGCGGTGGTGCCGTCGAATCCGGCCTCATCCCAGATGAAGGCGTAATTCGGGGTGCTTCCGTAGAAGCTCAGGCTAGCCCGCACGAACTCCCGCTCCTTGTGCCGCTCTTCATCGCTGTCGCCGACGATCGTCATCGCGGGCACGATCACGGCGACCTCCGACGCGGAACGGCCCGCCGTCGCGGCGCCTTCGGCCACCTTCGGCACCACGTGACGCGCCAGGTAGCCAGGCTCGCCGAGCGGGTGAACATGCACACCGTCAGCCACCTCGCCGGCCATCCGCAACATCCATGGATTCACCGCCGCGACATCGACTTTGGGATCTGCTGCCTCGATCGGCCCTGCGCTCCACTGCGGGGTGATGAAATCCAGGTCGTAGAACTCCCCATGATGATCCAGCTTTCCCGTTCGAAAGGCGGCAAAGCACGCCTTGACCGCAAGCACGTAGTCACGCAACCGGGGGCCGGGATGGTCGAACGCCGCGCCGTAGCGCCGCACCACATGGGTACGCACCTGGGTGCCAAGTCCCAACCGGAACTTGCCGCCGCTCGCCTCCTGCAGTTCCCACGCGGTAGCCGCCGTGACGAACGGGCTGCGGGGAAAGGCAACCGCGACACCGGTCGACAGCTCCAGACCCGGTGCGGCCTGAGATGCGATGGCGGCGTTGAGGTACGCGGTGCGACCGGCTTCGGTGAACAGCAGACCGGAAAAACCCGCCTTTTGGGTGTTGCGGGCGAGGTCGCCGGCCTTGGCCAACGGCTGCGGCAGGGCCATGACGTCTATGTGCACGTGGGTGAGACTACGTGCCGAGTCCTTGCTGCCGGGGCTACTTTGCGTCTGTAACGTGGCGGAAGTGAAACCCACTCGGATGCACTCATTCGTCGCTGTTGCCGCTAGTCTCGCGGCAATCGTCCTGCCCTTGGCGGCGGCAGGCACGGCCGTAGCCGCCGGCACCTGCCCCACGGCCGCACCCGCCGCCGGCACGCCGGAGTGGACGCTGACCGGGGCCACCGGCAGCGTCGCGGTCACCGGATCGACCGAAACGGCCGCGCCCCGGGTGGATGTGTCGGCGCCGTTCAGCGTGACGTCGACCCAGGTGCACACGTTGCAGGCCGGCAGCGGCCCGGTGGTTCCGGGCACGGCCAAGGTGTCGGTCTGCTACATGGGCGTCAACGGACGCGACGGTTCGGTGTTCGACAGCAGTTACAAGCGCGGCGCCCCGGTGGACTTCCCGCTCGACGGCGTCATCCCCGGATTCCAGAAGGCGATCGCCGGCCAAACGGTCGGCTCCACCGTCGCGGTGGCCATGACCTCCGCGGACGGCTACCCTGACGGCCAGCCCAGCGCCGGCATCCGGCAGGGCGACACCCTCGTCTTCGCGATCAAGATTCTGGGCGCCTCAGGCTGATCCACGGTGACGCTCGCCGGGGACATCGAGGCGGAACGGGTGGCACTCACGAGCTCGTTGAGTGCCGCCGGCGCCTCAGCGCCCGCCGGGTGCGGGTCGTGGACCGCGCGAGATCTTGCGGCCCACCTGGCGGCCGAGGAACGCCTCGGTGGCGTCTCGACGTTCATTGCGCGATCGCTGGTGGCGCGCGGGATCACGGTGCCGGCGCCAACGCGGTTGGTGGAGTTCGCAATTCGGCGTGAGCATCGTTACGGCTTCACCGAGTTGATCGACCGGCTGGGGCGCCCACTGCCGCGACTGCTGCTCAGGTCGCCGGTAGCACCGCTGACGCTGTTCGAGTACTGGACCCATCACGATGACCTCGCCGCCGCCAACGGCGCCGACCACCCCGCCCCGGCAACACTGCAACAGGCCATCGCCCCACTACTGCGCTATCAGCACACAAAACTGCCCGTGGGCGCGGCGTTGAGAGTCAGCACTGATGACGGCCACGTCTTGGCAGCCGTGGGCCCCCAGACGGAGCAGGCGGTACTGGTCAGGGGGACGCCGGCCAACCTGGTTCGCTGGCTGGCGGGACGCCAGACACGAGCCGACGTCGAGCTGACCGGCCCCGCCGTCCATGTGCAGGCACTGCGAACGTTCACGGGCCACGTGTGAAGCTCTCTTGCGTTGTGCCCCAACTGATTTAATTGCCATTGCCATGGTCGTCCGCATCCGGTAGCGTGCGCTCATGACCGATCGCAATCGCCGCTTCCTTCTCCGCGAACGCCCCGCCGGCCGGATTGGCCCGGACACCTTCGAACTCAGCGAGCAGGCGGTACCGGAGATCGGCGACGGCGAGGCGCTGGTGCGTGTCGATTGGATCTCGCTGGACCCGACCAACCGGATGTGGATCAACGAGACTCCGTCGTACCTGCCGCCCGTCGGCATCGGCGAAGTCATGCGCGCGGCCGGCCTCGGCGTGGTCATCGCATCGAACAACCCGAACTATTCGGTCGGTCAGACCGTGCAGGGCCTGACCGGCTGGCAGGAGTACGTGGTGGTCTCCGACACCATGCCGCTGTTCCCGGTCGACGTCGCGGACGGTGTCTCGCCCAGCGCCTACCTGGGCGCGCTCGGCATGACCGGGCTCACCGCGTGGATCGGGATCCGCGACATCGGCAAGCCGCAGCCAGGCGAGACCGTCGTCGTCTCGGCGGCAGCCGGCGCAGTCGGTTCGGTCGCAGGTCAGCTCGCCAAGGCCAGCGGCGCCCGGGTCGTCGGGATTGCCGGCGGACCGGAGAAATGCGCGCTGCTCACCGACCAACTCGGGTTTGACGCGGCGGTGGACTACCGCGCCGATGACTGGGCCCGCCAGCTTGCCGCCGCGACGCCCAACGGTATCGACGTCGACTTCGAGAACGTCGGCGGCGACATCATGGATGCGATCTTTGCGCGCGTGAACGTCGGCGCCCGAATCGCGCTCTGCGGACTCATCTCGGGGTACAACGAGACCAATCCCCCGCCCGGCCCGCGCGCGTTCGGCAACCTGCTGATCCAGCGCGCCACCTTGAAGGGCTTCATCGTCCTCGATCACTTCCTTCGGGCGCCGCAGGCCAACACCGAGATCTCCGAGCTGATCGGCGCCGGCAAACTCACCCCGCTGGAGACCGTCGTCGACGGCTTCGAGCAGCTGCCGTCCGCGATCAACATGCTGTTCGACGGCAAGAACGTCGGCAAGCTCGTGGTAAAGATCTCCGCTTAGGCGCGCCAGCGCGTCACCAGCGCGTCGGGCGCCCAGGCCGGCCAGCTCAGCTCACCGATCGGCGCGCCGCCCGCGAACTGCGCCACAATCTTCGGCCCGGCAGCCCGCGAGTTTTCGTAAACCGTTGCGACGTCGACCATTCCGATCGCTTCGGCGACCAGCGGCCAGAGCCGGTGGTAGCGTTCGCGGATCTTCCCCTCGGGAACGGTGTGTCCGCCTGCGGCCACCCGATACCGGACCCGGTGGATCGCCAATGCTTCGGGGATGAGCACCGCGTGAAGCACCACCGTGTAGTCGTGGGCGTCTGCGGTGCGGATCAACTCGATCTTCGACTCATGGGAGAAGACGGTCTCGGCGATGAACGAACGTCCCGCCTCGATGAGTTTCATCCGGGTCTGGGCGGCCAACCGCGCCGCGTCGTAGGCGTGCGCGGCCGCCTCGTCGGGCCAACGGTTCTTGGCGATCTCATCGGCGTTGACGAACGGTACGCCCGGCAACAGCGGCGCCAACGTGAGGGCGACAAAGGTCGATTTCCCCGCCCCGTTGGGGCCGACGACGAGGTCGAGTCGCCTCAGCGCGACGCCTCCACGATCACCGAGGTGCCGTCGGGCCGGTATTCGACGATGCGGCCGTCGTCGTCGAGGGCGACGGTGGTGACGCCACGCTCGGCGAGGATGTCACCGTAGTGAGTGTGCGACAGGTTCTCCTCGATCGCTGCGGAGATCTCGGCGTTGAACACCACGCCCTCTTCGGCTGTCAACGCACCGGTATCGAGGTGACCGGCCAGGGCCGCCTCGACCCGTCGCCGCGCCGCGCTCTGCTGCGCCGACACCGCGCGGCCGACCCGCGCCCAGTGGTCAAGCTGCTGCTTGGCTGATCTGCTCTGGCGCGCGCCTTCGGCGGCGGCGCTATCCACCAGGTCCGCGGCGAACCTGGTGACCCGGTCGGCGACCTCAGGCATCAGCGACTCCCTACTACGTAGCATCTTGTAACGATGCATAACAAAATGCTACACGACGGGGCTTTCGCCAGATTGACGCGTAGCGGGACATCGGCAGCAACCTCCAGTGCATCGCGGGCAACTCCGCCACGGCGCTGTAGCGTGGCCAAGGTGAATTCGCGTATGCCTCGGTTAGTCGTACTCGCCGCCGGTGTCGCCTCGTTGGCGGCGGCGCTCGCCGGTTGTGGCGGTTCGGACAGCACCTCGTCGTCGAAGACGTCGTCGGTCACCGACCTGTTCCTGCCCCCGGGTGGCGAAACCGTCACCGCCTGCCCCTCCAAGCCGCCGGCCGAGGGCGTCGCGGCGGACTGGACGTTGAAGGGCGCCACCGGCAGTATCGCGGTGACCGGCTCCACGAACTCCGCCGCGCCCAGCGTCGTCGTGACCGGGCCGTTCAAGGTCACCCAGACCGAGGTGCACACGCTGCACGCCGGCGACGGCCGCGTCGTCGGGGACACCGCAACGGTCTCGGTCTGCTACATGGGTGTCAACGGGCGTGATGGATCGGTGTTCGACAGCAGCTACGAACGCGGCAAGCCGGTCGACTTCGGACTGGACCGCGTGGTCCCGGGATTCCAGAAGGCCATTGCGGGCCAGAAGGTCGGCTCGACGGTGGCGGTCGCGATGGTCCCCGCCGACGGCTATCCCGAGGGGCAGCCGGCCGCCGGCATCCTGCCGGGCGACACGCTCGTCTTCGCGATCAAGATCCTCAACGCCTCACGCTGAGCCTGGGCCGCCATGGAATCGAGCCGGGTGGATCGGTGGCTGTGGGCGGTGCGGATCACCAAGACCCGGCCGGACGCCGCGGCCGCATGCCGCGGCGGACACGTGCGGGTGAACAACCGACCGGCCAAGCCCGCGACAATGGTCTCGCCCGGTGACGTGGTCAGTGCTCTGGTGGGTGACCGCACCCGCGTCGTCGAGGTGCTGCGGGTGATTCAAAAGCGTGTCGGTGCGGCTGACGCGGTGACCTGTTACCTGGATCGAACGCCGCCGCCCCCACCGGCATCCGCCACGGCGATGGCCACCCGTGACCGCGGCGCCGGACGGCCGACCAAACGGGATCGCCGGGTGCTGGACAAGTGGCGGGCCCAGCAGCGCTGAGCGGTCACTGCGGGTGCGCAGCCAGGTACTCCCCCACCGGAATCCGCGACGCCGAGACATAGCCGATCGGCAGCAGCAGGTCGCCGGCGGTGGTTCGGTAGTAGGTGTCCCAGCGGTAGTAGCTGGCGAATCCGGCCGGGTCTCCACCCATGACCGCGGCGTAGTCGTTGACCGCCCGCACGTAGTAGTCGGAATGGTTGTAACCCCAGATCGCCTTGTCGCGATTAGTGGCAAAACCGTTGGCGGCCAACAGACGACCGGCCGCCATGATGGAATCACGCGGCGAGTGGATGTCTCCCCCGTTGCCGTAGGCCGCGAACGTCGACGGCAGGAACTGCATCGGCCCTTGGGCCGCGTCATCGCTGACCCCGTTGATGCGGCCGAAGCCGGTCTCGACGAAGTTGATCGCCGCGAGGTAGTTCCACGGCACCCCGGACGCGGCCTCGGCCGCGCGGTAGGCGGTCAGCAGCTCGTTGGCCGGGACCGGTGGCACCACCCGCCAAGGCGGCATGGTGGGCTTGGGGTCGGTGAGCGCCATGAGTTGCCGGCGGGCGTCGATGTTGCGGTCGTAGACGTCGAGCAACGCCGGCGGGATCTGCGGACGGGCGATCGCGTCCCACTCGGGGTGGGCGCCGAGGGTCCGGTAGGCGACCTGTTGGCGGCGGGCCGCCGCCGCCAGCACCGGCTCGGGCGACGACGTATTCCGCAACGCCTGATCGGCCGCGACCAGGTCGGCGGCCAGCGCCGCGGGGTCCACGCCGGGCGCCGCGCCGGCAGGTAGTGCCGCCGTCACCGCACAGCCGAGGATCACAACCAGGGAGGCGACCAGGCGCCACAACCGAACAGCCATGCCGTTCATCTTCTCCCGTGACCGGTCGCGAACCGCGCAGGGCGGCTGATCGGAGCGTCCGCGGCAACCTAGAACACGTTTCGCTTTGCCTCGTCTGCAAACCAATCACCGCTGGTCACCTCCGCAAGCAGAAAACTAGCGACTGTTACATTGGGGGCCGTTCAGCTCACGTCGTCAAGGGAGAGCGCATGACCACCACCAGCGTGACGACCGACGTCGTCATCGTCGGGTACGGCGCGGCCGGTACCTCTGCCGCGATCACCGCCCGCGAACTGGGCGCCGAGGTCATCGCGGTCGATCGTGCCAACGGCGGCGGCGCGACCGCGATCTCCGGGGGCATCATCTACGCCGGCGGCGGGACGTCAGTTCAGACGGAAGCGGGCGTGCACGACACCGCCGAGCAGATGCTGGACTACCTACGCCTGGAGGTCGGCGACGCGGTCCGGCCGGAAACACTGCAGCGGTTCGTCGACGGCAGCCCGGAGATGATCGAGTGGCTGCAGGCCCGTGGGGTGCCGTTCAACTCCGGCCTGTGCCCCTACAAGACGTCGTTTCCCAATAATCGCTACTACCTGTACCACTCGGGCAGCGAGAACGCCGGAGCCTTCCGCGCCCACACCCCGCCGGTGCAGCGCGGGCACCGCGCCTACGGCAAAGGCACATCCGGCAAGCAGATCTACGCGCCGCTGGCCGAATCGGCCCGCAAGCGCGGTGTGGACTTCCGCCCGCACACAGAAGTCACCGAACTGCTGCAGGACCCGTCGGGCCGGGTGATCGGCGTACGGGCCACGACCATGGGACAGGCACCGCGCCGCATCCAGCGCCGCTACGCGCGCCTGGCCGCACTCTCGTCGAAACCCGGCGTCTACTACCCGCCGCTGCGCGCCGCGATGGACCGGCGATTGGCGAAGCTGCAGCAGCGCTACGGCCAGACCATCGAGATCATCGCGCGGCGCGGCGTGATCATCTGCGCCGGCGGCTTCATCGCCAACACCGAGTGGCGCAAGCGCTACGCACCAGAGTTCAACGGCGGCCTGCCCCTGGGCACCAGCGGTGACGACGGTAGCGGCATCGCGCTGGCCGAGAGCGTCGGCGCGGTTCCCGATCGGATGGACAACGTCTCGGTGTGGAAGTTCATCACGCCCCCGAGCGCATTCATCTCCGCCATCATCGTCGACGCCGACGGCCGACGGGTGATCGACGAGTCTCGTTACGGCGCCGCGGTCGGACAGGCCATGGTGAAGAACCACGGCAGCCAGGGCTGGATCTTGGCCGATGCCCGCTTGATGTCGGAGGCCCGGCGCCAACTGTTGACCCAGACGCTGTGGTTCCAGCGCGCCCAGGGCGCCGCGCTGATCTTCGGCGGCGCGGTGCGGGGCGCCACGCTGGCCGAGGTGGCACGCGCCGCCGGCATCGATGCCGAGGGCCTGCAGGCCACCGTCACCGCGCACAACGATGCGATCGACTCCGGCTCCGAAGACCCGGCTGGCAAACCCGCCGAGTTCTGCCGGCGCATCGATCAGGGACCTTTTACTCTGATGGATATCTCGGTGCGGCCCAACGTCTTACGCCCCACCCCTATGCTCACCCTGGGCGGCGTCCGAGTCTGCGAGGACACCGGTGCGGTGGTCGACGCCGACGGCAATCCGATCCCAGGGCTCTACGGCGCCGGGCGCACCGCCATCGGCATTGCCTCGCGGTCCTATGTCAGCGGGCTGTCGATCGCCGACTGTGTGTTCGCCGGGCGCCGGGCGGGAGCCAACGCGGCCAGCGCGGCCGCTAGGCGGTAAGCCCAGCCGCTGACGCGACGATCCAGGCCAGCTCGGGATAGAAGATGTCGCTGTGCGCGCCCGCCGGAGGACCGCCCTTGGTCACTATCGCCGACGAATCCACATTGAGGATGGCGCCTTTGACGAAGGAATACGTGGTCCGCACTGCGCCGATGGGCTCGGTCGGCGCCTGGTAGGCACCCAGCGAACCGATCGCGCGCCATCGGCCCAGCGGATCGTTGTCGATGCCGGCACTGTCGTCGCCGGCAGCCGCCGAGGCCAGCGGGTACATCACGCCTAGGGCCATGTCATGACTGGAATAGCAGACGGTCAGCGGTCCGTCGACCCGGGACAGCCGGCCGGCCAATGCGCCGCTGGGGTGCGGGGATGAGAACGGAAGCTTGTCGAGGAAGGCGAACCGGGAGAAGGCGCCTTCAAGCAGCGTGACCGACTTGACCGGGGACGGCGTGGTGGTTGGCCCGCCGGCCAGCGCAAAGGACACCACCCGCGCGCCGAAACTGTGGCCCACCAGGTGGATTCGCACGTTGGGGCACTTGGCGGCGATGCGTACCAGCAGGGGCCCGACGCCACGCTCTCCGACGACCCCGGCGCGGTTCTTCATCTGCCAGTAAGTCAGCTGACGCAGCGCCTGCTTGGCGCCGAGCCACAGCTTTCTGATGTTGTCTACCAGCCCGGCGCCACCACCCCCGCCACCATCGCTGAGGTCGATCCCCGCGTCGGTCAGCGCATCGGCGAAGTTCTCGAAGACGTCGTCGGCCCTTTTGTCGTCGTCGAGCATGCCTGGCCGGGCGGGGTCTACGGTCTCGGCCTCGCCATCGTCAAACCCAGCCCGCACCTTGTCGCTGAATTTGCGCATGAGTGTGAATATCTCGTCACGCTGCGCCTGGTCGGGTTGGGTCGCCAGCAGCGCGGTGAGTTGGTTGAGCTCAGCCGCCCCCGAAGGGAACAGGGTGACCAGGTCAGCCAACTGTTGTGGGCTCAGACTCGGGTCGGCATCGAAAGTCGCAGCGGTGTCGTCCAATCCGGCGGCACCGGTTCCCGCACCGCCGGGCGTGGGCTCGAAGTTCGGAATGCGTTCGTCGCGCCACATCGCCGAAGGCCAGCGGATGCCGAGGAAGCCGATGGTGCGGCCAGGGCCGAGTTGGTCGTTGAGCAACGTAGACCACCGCTGGTACAGCGAGGCAGCGGTAGCCTCGTCGTTGTTCCAGCCGTGACTGAAGATCACCAGGTCAGCGACGTTGGCGGCCTTGAGTTGCGCCAGGAATTGCTCTTCGCCTTCGCGGCTGACATCTCCTCGAGTGTCGAATGACAGCGCCCAGGGGGTGGTGGTGGTGGTCGTGGTCATGATGGATCCCCTTCGCCGATCTCACGGTGTTTGCAGTGCGCGCATGAGGTCGACCAGGCCGGAGCCTTGGAAGCTCGGGTCACGATTGAGCGACGTCGCGGACGAGGTGAAGATTCGCTTGACCTCTGCGGGCTTCCCCACGAACTCGCGCTGTACCGACAGAAACGCCGCGATGGCACCGGACACGTGCGGGGCTGCCATGCTGGTACCGCTGTCTTGGATGTACACCGCTGCGCCGTCGAACCCGTCGAAGTTGGCTTGCTGGATCTTGGTGAGGTTCTTGCCGGCGGCAGCCGAGGTGATCAGTTCGCCGGGTGCCACCAGGTCGGGTTTGGGCCGACCGTCCCCCGTTGGGCCGCGCGAAGAGAAGTAGGAAATTCCGTTGGTGTGTGGCGAATCTCGATGCGTCGAGCCAACCGTGATGGCTAAGTCGGCGTTGCCCGGATCATTGATCGTCGTCGCGGCACTGAACTGGTTGACCTCGGATTTCTGAACGTTGAGTTTGACATAGCCGGAGTTGCCGGCCGCGACCACCACGACGACGCCGGTTCGCACCAGCCGGTTCACCTCCAAGCACAGCGGACTCTGTCCGCAGGCGAACCATTCGGCGAGGAAGTCGTAGCCCAGGCTGAGATTGACGCCGTGGATTCTGCTCAGCTTGCCGGTGTCGCCGTTCTTCTCGCGAATGTAGGCCAGCGCGTTGATAACCCTGACTGTCCTCGCGGTGAGGTCGCCGAGGCCGCCGAGTACCTTCAGGCTGACCAACTTGGCATGCGGTGCAACGCCGTTGAGTTTCTCGAGATCCACCGGGCGCGGCGAGAGGATCGGGTCGGTACCCGCCATGGCCCCGTTGTTCCGCCGCCTCTCGACGGCAATCGCGTGGGGCTTGCCTCGTTCAGGCTTCCAGCGAGCCAACCCCCCGGCGATGATGCCGGCCACGTGCGTTCCGTGCCCGTCGTCATCAACGAGCGCTGCAGCGGGATCATTGCTGCCGGACACGAAGTCGTGATGCAGGTCTGCGACCGATGGGTCACTGAGTGTGTGTTCACCCTGGAAATGCGGGTGGGTGCCGTCGATGCCGGAATCGATCACCGCCCAGACGATTCCGTCGCCGAAAGCCGCGAATGAACGTTGCGCGGGTACCGCCTTGACCGTCGTGGTGGAGACGTCGATCTGGCGATGCACCTCGAAGTCGGGCCAGATGCGGAAGATGGCGCGGTATGGCCAGTCGCCGGCGGCCGAGTCTGCCGTCGCGATGTTCTGCATCTGCGCCGGCGTTAATTCACCAGAAAGGTATTGATCCGCAACGACGGTCGGCTCACCCGGCGCACCAACCAGTTTCCACAGATCCTGGACTCGGGCGATCGCCCCGTCAAGGCCACCGGTTACGGCTGGGCCTGCACCAATCCCGTAGCGGAGATTCAGCTCAATCATGATCGGTTCGGGTTGGTCCGCCGGCTGCTCGTCGAAGAAGTCTGGCCCGGTGTCCCGAACCGATGACCTGAATGAATGCGTCGCTCGGAAGAGGTCGAGGTTCGCGGCATGTTCTGCAGCTGGCCGGAGCTTCTGTTGCAATGGTGCGGTGACAACCCCGGGCTGCAACAGATCAGGCGGAGGAGGCGCTTGACCGACACTCGGCGGCGCGGGGGCCGCGGCGACCAGAGCGCCGATCTGGCACGCGTTGTCGTAGTGTTTGCGACCGGCAGAGGTGGTGCGCGCCACGCCCTTGAGTCGACGCAGGTACTTCTGCTTTATCAGCGCATTGGTGGCCTCGTCGACCCGACGCTCCCACGACGGGCGGGCGCCGTCATAGAGCCGGTCCCCGGGCAAGAACGATGCCGCGAACTTGGCACCCACCATCTCCTTCACCCGGGTTGCGGTGGGCGGGGCATCCGCTGTCTCCAACTCAAGCACCGCGCACATCACCCTTGCCGCCCAAGAGATTTCGGGCGGCGGCGGATCCAGTTCGTTGAATCCTGGGTGATCAGTCATGACGGGATCTACGCCGAGTGGCATCACCCTGCCGGTTCATCCGTGACGATCCGCAGACTGCCATGTCCCAACCCCATGTGATGCTGAGTGCTACGCAGGCGATACAGCTACCGTGTTTGCAACTTACTCCGCCGCTAGGCCCGCGCACCGGGCATTCGTGGATTCCCGACCGCAGCGGTGCGCGGCCAGCTATCGCTGCGCCTCGACGAAGTAGCCGCGCGGCACATCCGGTCCGGCCGCTGCGGTCACCGACGGGAACCAGCGGTTCCACCGATTACCCGGCTCGGCCACATCGGTCACCGCAGCCGACCAACCGTGTCGTTCGGCAAGCTCTCCGGGCTCGTCCGTGCCGAACAGCCACGGTGAACCCTGCTGTGCCATGGACTGCAACAACGGCGCCATCGACGGCGCTTCCAGCAACGTCTTACCAACCACGTCGTACAGCAACACCGAGCCGGACGCCGACAACGCGTCGACACGGGCGAACAGCGCCCGCACCGCGGCTTCGTCCAGGTACTGCAGCAGCCCCTCGATAAGCCAGACGGTGGGAGTGGCCGCGTCGAAACCGGCCGCCGCCAGGGCGGCAGGCCAGTCCTCAGCAAGGTCGATACCCAGCGGCACCCGCAGGCAACGCGGCTCATGGCCGGCGAGCAGCTCGGTTTTGGCCGCGACGACCGCTGGTTGATCCACTTCGTAGACGGTGGTGTGTTCCGGCCACGGCAGCCGGTATGCCCGGGCGTCCATTCCGGCCGCCAGGATGACCACCTGGGTGAGGCCGGCCCGTAGTAGGGCCTCGTCCCAGAATCGGGTCCGGACGACGATCTGCCAGGTCGACTGCTCACCGGAGTTGGCGATGGCTGCCTCCAGCATCCGCCGGCCGCCCTCCCCCGCCAGCTTGTCCGCAAACGGATCGGTGAACAGGGCGTCGTCGCGGGCGGATTCCTTGGCGCGGATCGCGGCGACGAGGATTCCGGTGCTGGCCACGGCTTCTCGGGTGCGGTGCATCACGCCATCATCTGGGACGGCGGTGGCAGTTGGCTTGGATATTTTTGTCAGCGCTCACCCGCGCCGCCTCGCCGGGGCAGTCCTCGACGAGATCAATGTGCCCGGCCAGCCACGAACGACGCCGCAAGTACTGAGTCGGGGTGGTCTCGGTGAACGCCCGAAACTCCCGCACGAAGTGCGCCTGATCGAAGTACCCCAACTCAGCCGCCAGGACAGCACCCCCTGCCGCCCCGCTGTCGAGGCGGGTGAGGGCGGCCTGCAGTCGCCGCACCCGCAGGTACGCCTTGGGCGTCAGACCGATCTGGGTGCGAAACATGTTGATCAGCCGTTTGGGCGATAAGCCGGTGAGCGTCACCGCGTCACCGACGCGCATCGATGGGTTGCGTTCCGCGGCGTCCAGCACTGCGGTCACATCCACGTGCGGGGCGATTTGCTTGTCCCGCAACCGGTTCACCAGGAATGCTTCGAGCAGCATGACCCGCGCGGTCGCCGAGGGTGCCTCCGCCAACCGCGGGCGCAGCGTCGCCGCCTCGTGCCCCCACAGCTCGGACAGCCCGACGCAGGCGTCCGTCAACTCCCCCTGCGCGATGCCGACGAACGGCCACGCGCCGCCGGGGCGAAAGTGGACCGTGATGACGGTCTGCGCCGTGTCGATGTGCGTCACGTAGGACGCGGTGCCGGCGCCGATGAAGAACGCCGGTGGCACCGTCAGCCGGGTGTGCGCATCGGCGCCGAAGAAATCCACCTGCGGGCGGTCGCCGATATCGATGACGATGGTCGCCGCTCCGCGCGGTAGAGCGCGGCTTCGGTGTGGGCCGCCCGTACGGCGGTCCCAGTACCCGAAGTAAGCGATGCTCTCCGACAACGGTTGCCGGGGCCGAAATAGTTGCGGCTGCATCACCCCTCCTCGATGAGCCTGCGGAAACGTGCCGCCGGACAGGTGGCCGCGCCCGCCGACGAGACCCGCTCCACCAGGGCAAGATCAGAGGTCACCACGGTGATGTCCTGCGGCCGGTCATCGGCCCGGACCAGCCGCACGATCTCGTCGTCGGCAGAGTTGGCAGCGGGGCGCGGCGCCGCCGCGATCGTGACGGCATCCGATTCGATGGGCGGCGACGGCGGCTTCTCGAAGACCACCGTGACTTTCCCGTCCTGCGATGGCGCCCAGGCTTCCAGCTGGCGGGTCAGACGGACCATCGCGGCGTGGCGGTCCTTCCACCAGCCGTCTGGACGCGCACCGATCACGTTCATCGCGTCCACGATCCACCGCACCACTCCGACGGTACGGTGCAGAAATGAGCGCCATGCCCCTGGTCACCTATGAGTGCCACGACCACGTCGCGACCATCACCCTGAACCGGCCCGAGGCCCGCAACGCCATCAATGGGGCGATGCGCCAGGACCTCAACACCGCCTGGGACCGGTTTCGCGCCGAGGAGGACGCCTGGGTCGGGATTCTCACCGCCGAAGGCGACGTGTTCTGCGCCGGCGCCGATCTCAAGGACTCGGCCGGCGCCGTCGGCACATTTCCCGGCACGTTCTGGGAGAAGCCCACGATCAACTCGTTCGAATCCGGCATGGAGCTTTTCAAGCCGACCATCGCCGCGGTGCACGGCCCGTGTGTGGGTTACGGCCTCACCGGACTGCTGTTCTGCGACTTCATCATCGCCAGCACCGACGCGGTGTTCCGCTTCCCGGAGGTGACCCTCGGGGTGCCCACCATCGTCGGGGCGATCCGGCTACCGCGGCGGGTGGGCTGGGCCAACGCGATGGAGCTGCTGTTGACCGGAGAGCCGATGAGCGCGCAACGCGCCAAAGACATCGGACTGGTGTGGAAACTCGTCGAGCCCGACGCCCTGCAGGAGACGGCCCGAGCCTGGGCACACACCCTCACCAAGGCCGCTCCCCTGGCGCAGCGAGCCACTAAGGAAGTGGCGTGGCGCAGCACCGACATGAGCTGGATCGACGCCGTGCGGTTCGGTGAGACGATGCGCAAGGTCGCCGCGGCGACCGAGGACGTCGCCGAGGGACTACAAGCATGGCGGGAACAGCGGCCACCGCAGTGGCGGGGCCGCTGACCTCCCGAACGAGCTAGGCCCCGCTCAGCGCCGCCAACGCCGCGTCGTAATTCGGCTCCTGGCCGATCTCCGGCACCAACTCGGTGTAGGCGACGTTGCCGTCTGCACCGATCACCACGATCGCCCGGCCCAGCAGCCCGGCCAGCGGACCGTCGGCGATGGTGATCCCGTAGTCGGCACCGAAGCTGGCCCGGAAACCCGAGGCACTGGCGACGTTCTCGATGCCCTCGGCACCGCAGAACCGCTTCTGCGCGAACGGCAGGTCGTTGGAGACACACAGCACGGCCCCGCCGGCGGCCGCCCGCTCGTTGAAGGTCCGCACGCTGGTCGCACAGACCGGGGTGTCGACCGACGGGAAGATGTTCAGCAGAACCGGCTTACCGGCGAACTGCCCACTGTCCACCACACTCAGGTCGGTTCCGGTCAAGCTGAACGCCGGTGCTGCCGAACCGACAGCCGGCAACTCGCCTACGGTGTTGATCTGGTTTCCCTTTAACGTGATCTGCGCCATGGCAACAGTCTGCCAAGCGCGTCAACCAGCGTCCACGGCGGGCCGCAGTCGCCGAGCTCAGTGCCCGGCCGACACCGGCTCAGGCGTCTCGTGCGGCTCCAGGATCGGTGGGACCGTCGCGGCGGCCACCACACTCAAGTAAGCCACCACGAAGCACAGCACCACATACCAGAGACATCCCACCGGGTCACCGTTAGCGGTCAGCCCGCCCGAGGCATCCAGGTAGGCCGGCAAGGCCGTCAGCCACAGCACCGTCATGACCGACAGATACACCGCGGCGTAGCGGACCATCAGCCGGTTGTCGTAGCGACCGGCGGCAAAGAGATTCAGCCGCAAGCGCCTCCACTGGATGATCAACACCGGGATGGCCACCGCGGCGATGATGAGAAGTTCCACGGCATAGGCGATTCCGATCAGCCTGCCGTCGGTGGCGGCACCGAGCAGAGTCGCCGGCAGCGGCAGGATGCCCGTCCCGAGCGAGGCCAGGATGCCGATGACGATCGTTCGCCAGAGCACCTGCAGCCCACCGAATGTCCGGCCGTGATCGACCTGACGACCGACCAGCAGTTGGACACAGAAGGCCAGCGAGGCAGGCCAGAGCGCCGCGAACACCACGACACTACCCATCGGCACCGAGGTGAACATGGGCTGGTTCAGCGGATTGTCCACCGACCATTCCCACCAACGCAGCTGCGGGCCGAGGTGGTCGAAGATCTCGTAGAACGCGTGGTGGACGAAGCCCACGCAGATGGCCCCGACGATCGTTCCGTAGCGGCGGAACACGCCCAGGATCCGGACGATCTCGAAGGAGATGGTGGCCATCATCGGATAGATCGCGACGATGTACAGCGGGAGCCGCCCCCACATGAAGTCGACGGTGAACACGTTGTGCGCGAACATCGTGTCGACATGATCGGCGATGCCGAACGCGCCCGGGAAGTACAGCGGCGGTTCGATGATCAGCAGATAGGCGATCGCCCCGAACCACAACGCCAAGTTGGTGGCGTCGCCGCGGCGGTACCGCCTGATCGCGTAGATCAGTGCCAGCACCGCCCCGGTGATCACGGTGATCTCCAGAACCGGCAGTGTCCAATTCTCCAGCTGCAGGGGGTTGCGGAATTCCAGCAATCCGCCGGCCTCACCGCAGGAGAAGCCCAGCGACTCAGCGAGGCGCTCGAATGTCGGGGCACACAAGTCGGGCATCAGGCGCTCTTCTCCTCTGCGGTGTACCACTTGGTCACGTCGTAGCCGTCGTCATAGCGGGCGAACCACTCGTTGGCCAGGACCGGGATCTTCTCGTGGGCCGGTTTGTGATTGGGCAGCTGGCTGCGGATGATACCGGCGACGGCGGTGGCCATTTCGCGCTTTGGCAGATGTTTGAAGGCATCCGCGACCGGGCCCTCGTCGGCCGGCCAGCCGAACGGGACCCGGCGTCGCCAAGCCTGCTTGGCGCGGTAGGTACTGAACAGTGACAGCGCGTCAACCTTGCGGTCTTCCAAGGGAATGTGGCGATTGAAGCCCTCGCATGCCACCTTGATCACGCTCATCACGTGCTTGAAGATCGACGGCGCCATCCGCATCCGGTACCACGGGTCGTTGATGACGTGGTCGTAGATGATCAGCGCGGAGCTGCGGTGTTCGACTTCCTCGACGAAGTGCCACAAGAACAGTGACGCCACCCGGTCGTCACCCGGAGCGAACAGGGTGTTGTCGTGGTCGAGCATCAGCTTGAAGACCGGGGTGAAGGTGGCCTCCAGGTCGGCGGTGTAGGCCAGCCGGTAGTCCAGTGATTTTTCGGCGGCCATCTTGTCGAACATGGCGTTGCATTCGTCGACGGTCTCCTTGAGCCCCGGGTAGGCCCTGACCAGTGCCTTGGCGTGGCCGCGGTGGGCCATCGAGTGCTGGCCCTCCTGCCGCACGAACGCGTCGGCCTCTTCGGCGACCGCGGGGTCGGTGATCAGCGGCATCGCCTCGGCGATCATGCCGCCGATCATCTTCTCGAAGCCGATCGCCAGCAGCGAGACAGCATTGGCCATCGACGAGAACGCCGGGTTGGCTTCGTTCCACAAGAACGGCACGGGGTACTCGGCGAACGCAAACCGCAGTTTGCGCACGATCAGGTCGGTCATCGCTACCTCAGCTCGAACATACAACTGGACATCTTCGCGTATGATTGTTCGATGCACCAAGCTTGTCAAGCAGGTCACTGATGGCACGCCGACGCGGCTGGGGAGGTAACCCGCCGCACACCGACGAGGAAGCCGGCCGGCGGATCATCGCCGCGGCCGTCGAGCTGGTCGCCGAGACCGGTTCCGCAGTGTCGCTGGCCGACGTCGCCACCTCACTCGGGGTGATCCGGCAGACGGTGTATCGCTACTTCCCCACCGCCGACGCGCTGATGCGCGCCGTAGCCATCGCCTCCGTCGACGACTTCCTCGACCGGCTCACTGAGCACGTACACGGCATCCACGATCCCGCCGACGCACTCGCCGAAGGCGCGGTCTACACCCTGGATGAGGTGGCCCGCTCCCCACACCTGGGCGCCATGCTGTCGTCGTCTTCGGCACACAACCGAGAGATGGCCTCCGAAGAGGCCCGCGTCTTCGGGATGCGAATGATCGAGCGGTTCGACGTCGACTGGAAGCAGCACGGCTACGACGAAGCCGCGCTGCGCGAACTCGTGGAGTTCACCCTGCGGATCATGCTCTCGTTCGTCGTGGCGCCCAACGATCCAGATCGGTCCCCCGACGAGCTGCGCCGCTTCCTGCGACGTTGGCTCGGCGAAGCCGTCGCCGCGCAGTCGCGACACACCGTCGACTGACCACCTTCCCCATACCCCCGTGGGTACTTCAGGAATATTCGTATACCCTACGGGGTATAGTATTCACGAAGAGTTACTCAGCGGAGGAATCGAGAGGTGATGGGCATGCGCACGTTTGTCAGCCGAGCCTGGGTGCCCGTCGTGGTCGCGACGGCGGCACTAGTCGGGACGCTGGCGGTCGTGAACCTGCGCAGCGTGTTCGGCGCCGACGAGATCTTCCGCTGGGACGGCAGCGGTTCGCAGGTGATCAACTCGATCAACGAAAAACAGGTCCGCTACGAGGTTTTCGGGTCCGATACCGTCGCCGGTTCGGTGAGCTACCTCGACCGAGAGACCCAACCCGCGCGGGCGACGTTCAGCGGCCTGCCCTGGAGTCACACCATCATCACCACGAGCCCGTCGGTCATCGGCAACCTGGTCGCCCAAGGCGACGGCGAGGAGATCGGCTGCCGCATCACGGTCAACGGCGCCGTCAAAGACGAACAGCTGGCCACTGGGCACCACGCCCAGGTGTTCTGTCTGGTCAAAGGCGCATGAGCGGCCACGGCACCCGTCGCCCGGGGTATATGCGGGCAGTTCGCCGGCTGGCCTGGCCGCTGGTGATCTTCTGGCTGTTGCTGACCGCCGGGCTCAATGTGCTGGTTCCGCCGATCGAGTCGGTGGCGCGCGAGAACGCCGTGACGATGTCGCCGCAGGACGCGCCGTCGATGATCGCGGCAAAGCACATCGGCGCGACGTTCGAGGAATTCGACTCCGACGCCATGGTGATGCTGGTGCTCGAGGGCGAGACCGAGTTGGGGCCCGAGGCGCACCGCTACTACGACGCCCTGATCGCCAAACTGGCCGCCGATCACGAACACGTCCAGCACATCGCGGATCTGTGGGGCGACCCGATCACCGCCGCCGGAGTGCAAAGCGCCGACGGCAAAGCCGCCTACGCGCAGATCAACACCGCTGGCGATCAGGGCAGCACCCTGGGCAACAAATCGGTCGACGCGGTCCGCGCGATCGTCGCCTCGGTGCCCGCACCGGAAGGGGTCAGGGCCTACGTCACCGGCCAAGCGGCACTGACCACTGATATGACCGAAGCGGCCGACAAGAGCATGCTCAAGATGATGGCCGTGACCGGCGTGGTCATCATCGTCATGCTGGCCATCGTCTACCGTTCGGCCGCCACCGTGGCACTCGCCCTGGTGATGGTGGGCTTCGAGATGGGCAGCGCCCGCGGCCTTGTCGCGCTGCTCGGACACCATGGCTTACTCGGCTTTTCGACCTTCGTGGTTGCGATGCTGTCGTCCCTGGCGATCGCGGCCGGCACCGACTATGCGATCTTCCTGATCGGGCGCTACCACGAAGCCCGCAATGCCGGCGAAGACCCCGAGACCGCCTGGTACTCGATGTTCCGCGGCACCTGGCATGTCATCTTGGGCTCGGGACTGACGATCGCGGGCGCGTCACTGTGTCTGCATTTCGCCAGGCTGTCCTACTTCAAGGCCCTGGGTATCCCGTCGGCACTGGGCCTGCTGGTGGTCATCGCCGGTGCGCTCACCGTGGCCCCGGCCATCGTCGCGATCGCCACCCGGCACGGCCTGCTGGAACCCAAGCGGGCCGAGGGCCGTGGCTGGCGACGGATCGGAACCGCCAATGTCCGTTGGCCCGGTGCGGTTTTCGTGGCGGCACTGCTGGTCACCCTCGCCGGCATGCTGGCGGTGCCCGGCATGAAGATCAGCTTCAACGACCGCTATTACATCCCGGCGAGCCTGCCCGCGAACGTCGGCTATGACGCAGCCGAACGTCATTTCAGCGCCGCCCGGATGAACCCCGATGTCTTGATGGTCGAAAGCGACCACGACCTTCGCAATCCTGCCGACATGATCATCTTGGACCGGATCGCCAAGAACATCTTTCGGACCCGCGGAGTGGAACGCGTGCAAAGCATCACTCGACCATTGGGCAGTCCCATCGACCACACCTCGATCCCGTTCCAGATCAGCATGCAGGCCGTCCCGATCCAGGAGAACCTGCAGTTCATGACCGACCGGCTATCCGACATGGTCAGGATGAGCGACGACCTGGGCGCCACGGTCGACTCCATGGTGCGTCTACGCGACCTGGTCAACCAGATGAACAACACCACCGACAAGATGAGCGTCGACATGGCAACAGTGACGGCGACCGTCGACGAGATCCGCGACCACATAGCCGATTTCGACGATGTCGTGCGCCCGATTCGTAACTACTTCTACTGGGAGCAGCACTGCCTCAACATTCCCGCGTGCGACGCGATCCGGTCGGTCTTCGACGCCTACGATGGGATGGACAAGTTCAGCGAGGACATGCGGCCGCTGCTGGCCGACATGGCAGAGGTGAACACGGTGATGCCGCAGATGGTCGGACAGTTCGATCCGATGATCGCGGTGGCGAAATCGATGCAGGGCAGCCTGCTCACCATGCATTCGAGCTTCTCCGGCCTGGTGACCCAGATGTCGAGGATGACCGACACAGCCACCGAGATGGGCCGGGCCTTCGACGCCTCCAAGGCCGACGACTACTTCTACCTGCCCCCGGAGGCCTTCGACAATGCCGATTTCCAGAAGGGCCTGAAACTGTTCCTGTCCCCGGACGGTAAGGCGGCGCGATTCATCGTCACCTACGACGCCGACCCGGCCACGCCGAAGGGCATCGCCTTCGTCGAACCGATGCTGGCCGCCGCCCACGACGCGGTGAAGGGAACGCCGCTGACCGGCGCCAAGTTCTACCTCACCGGAACCGCGGCGGTGTACAAGGACATCCAAGTCGGCTCGACCTACGACATCCTGATCGTCGGGGCGGCAGCAGTGACGCTGATCTTCATCGTGATGCTGCTGATCACCCGGGCACTGGTCGCCTCCGCGGTGATCGTCGGGACGGTGCTGCTGTCGCTGAGTGCGGCATTCGGCCTGACCGTGGTGGTGTGGCAGCACATCCTCGGCCTCCAATTGAACTGGATCGCACCGGTTTTCGGGGTGATCATCCTGCTTGCGGTCGGCTCGGACTACAACTTGTTGCTGGTCTCCCGGTTCTCCGAGGAGATCGGCGCGGGAATCAAGACCGGGATCATCCGCTCGATCGGCGGCACCGGCTCAGTGGTGACCGCTGCGGGGCTGGTGTTCGCCTTCACGATGATGTCGATGGCGGCCAGCGATCTGTACTCGATCGGGCAGGCCGGTAGCACGATCGGACTCGGCCTGCTGTTCGACACCTTGATCGTGCGCTCGTTCTTGACGCCCTCGATCGCGGCGCTGCTGGGCCGATGGTTCTGGTGGCCTCAAAACATCCAGAACTTCTGGCGCGTGCGGTCGGCGCCGAGCCGTCCCGCTGCGGTCGAATCCGACCCGGCCGCTACCCCGCTGCCGGTGACCGCGGGATCACCGTAGGCCGAAAGTCGTACTGGGTGGCCGAGCCGCCGACCCCACCGCGGGCGGCCAGGCTGGCGAACGGCACCATCGGCGGCACCGCGGCAGCATTGCCCATCCCCGCTGCCGGGACCGCTCCCCCACCGACCGACGGCAACGCCGCGGCCGCCGGAGCGCTGGCCACGCCCAGACCGGTCCAGGCCGGCGGCACCGACAACGCACCGATCGAGGCGGCCCGGCCCAGGCCGGCGGTGGCCGCCGATCCGCCGGAGAAGCCCGCCAACGTCACCGTGCTGGACGCGCCACCCGCGGAGCTGAGTAGGCCCGAGGCCGCCCCGCCGGCGGCTGCCACACCGGCCGCGGCACCCTTGGCCCCATTGGAGCCGCCCATCAGCATCCGCATCAGCATGCTCATCGGCATCATCGCCATACGCATCGGCATCATCAGCGAGTTCAGGCTCGACATCGACGACGACATCGAGCCGCCCGTCGACGCCTCCTCGGTGGGTGCGGCCAGCGCCTGCAGCGCCGTCGGGGTCGTCGAGAGTAGTTGCGGCCCTTGCGACATCAATGCCTCGGTGTCGGTACCGGTGGTCGCGACGGCCGACTGCGCGACCGAGGCGACCTGGCCGGCCTGCCGGGACGGGTCGGTGGTCTGCGGCGGCGAGGCGAATGGCGTGACCTGGGTGGCGACCGCCGACGCCCCGGCGTAGCCGTACATGGCCGCGGCGTCCTGCGCCCACATCTCCAGGTACTGCGCCTCGGTCGTGGCGACTGCCGCGGTGTTCTGCCCGAGCAGATTGGTGGCGATCAGGGTCTGCTGCAGGGTGCGGTTGGCCGCGATCAGTGGCGGCGGAACGGTAGCCGCGTGGGCGGATTCGTAGGCCGTGACGGCGGCGGCCAGTTGGGCGCCGGCCTGCTCGGCCTGGGCCCCGGTGGCACTGAGCCAGGTCACGTAGGGGCTTGCCGCCGCGGCCATCGTCACCGCCGAGGCGCCAAGCCAGGAACCACTCGTCAGACCCGCAATCACTGAACCATAGGTCGCGGCAGCGGAGTTCAGTTCGGCGGCCAAGTCCTGCCAGGCGCTCGCAGAGGCCAGCAACGAAGCCGGGCCGGGGCCGGCGTACATGCGCGCCGAGTTGATCTCCGGCGGCAGGGCTCCGTAGTCCATGGCCTCCCCTTATCTCTTGGCCGGCAATCGATCCGGCAAGACGTTTTAGGAAGGCTAGCTAGCTATTTTTGGCGCCTGACAGGTCTGCGCTGTGCGCCCGCTGTGCACCCGCGGCGGAGTCGGCAGACCAACACAGCCGTCTCAGTGCACCCCGAGCGTGCCCGCCACATACTGCTCGCGGCACGCGGTGCGGCCGAGCTTTCCACTGGTGGTGCGAGGGATGGCGCCGGCTCGGACGAATTGGATATCGGCGGCGCTCACCCCATGCACCCGCCGCACCTCGGCACGGACGGCCGCGATCGCCGGCGCGGGATCTTTGCGGCCGGTGCCGGTCGCGCGCTCGGCGACGATCACCAGCTGCTCGGCGCCCTCGGCCGGCACCGCGAAGGCGACCACATAACCGTCACGAACCATCGGTGAGGCCGCCGCCACGGTGGCTTCGATGTCCTGCGGATAGTGACCGCGCCCCGCCAGGGTCATCAGATCCACGGTGCGACCGGTCACGTAGAGCTCACCGTCGAGATAGAAGCCCAGGTCACCGGTGCGCAACCACGCGCCGTCGGCGGGTGTAGGCCCGGCGTGGCTGCCGTGGTCCGGCCGAGAACGCAGGCGGGCGCCGAACGCGTGCCGGGTCTCGTCGGGCCGGCCCCAGTAGCCGGCGGTCACGTTGTCGCCGTGCAGCCAGATCTCGCCGATACTCCCGTCGGGCACTTCCGCGCCGGCCTCGGCGTCGACGATCACCGCCGACAGACTGCGGGCCACCTGCCCGCACGACACCTGGGCCACCGCGCCCGGGGCGTCGGCGGCCACCGGCACCGCGCGGCCGGCACCGAGTTGATCGCGGTCCAGGTACAGCACGCTCGCCTCCGCATCGGGAGCGATGGTGGCGACAAACAGCGTGGCCTCGGCGATCCCGTAGGACGGCTTGATGGCGGTGGGCGGCAACCCGTACGGCGCGAATGCCCCGTTGAATGTGGTGATCGCCGCCATGTTCACCGGTTCGGATCCGATGATCATCACGACGTTCGACAGGTCGATGTCGGCATCCGGAGCCGGCAGGCCCCGTGCCGCGGTCAACTCATAGGCGAAGTTCGGTGCGGCGGTGACCACCCGGCCGCGCCGCGAGGCGTCCGACAGCGCATTGATCCAGCGCTGCGGTCGCCGGATGAACGCCGTCGGCGAGATCAGCGTGGAGTGTCCGCCATAGACCGCCGGAAATCCGATCATCGATAGACCCATATCGTGATACAGCGGTAACCAGCTGAGCCCGTGCGTGTTTCGATCCAGCATGTCGATGGACAGAATCATCTGCAGCAGGTTGGTGGCCACCGAGCGGTGGGTCACCTGCACACCGACCGGTGGCCGCGTGGTGCCCGAGGTGTACTGCAGGTGCGACACGTCGTCGACGTCGATGTCGACGGGCACGAAGTCCTCCCCCGCCGAATCCGGTATCTCGTCGATGACCACCACGCGGGGCTGCAACTGCTGGGGCAGCTTGCCCAGAAAATCATCGACGATGTGTCGCACCGCAGCCGTCGTCAGAACCACAGCCGGAGTGGCGTCTCGCAATGCGGTGTCGAGTCGCTCGGTGTGCCCCGGGAGTTCGGGAGCGAACAGCGGCACCGCGACGGTTGCGCACTTGACGGCCGCATAGAACCCCGTGACGTAGTCCAGTCCCTGCGGCGCCAGGATCGCCACCCGATCGCCGGGAGCTGTGAGACTTTGCAACCGGGCCCCGACGGCGCGCAGTCGCTCGCCGAGTTGCGTCCAGGTCAGCTCGACCGCCTGGCCCTCCACCTGACCGGCGTAGTCGAGGTAGCGGAACGCCACCGCATCCCCAACGTTGGCGATATTGCGGTCGATCAGCGAGATCAGGGTTTCGCCCGGCGGCAGCACAATACCGCCGCACGCGTCCAAGCACTCTTCGATCTGAACCAGTCCCTTGAGGGGCGTCGAGCGCTGCGACCGTGTCATGCCCCGCAGTCTAGGGCCCCGGCTCCTTCGACGAAGCCCGCTTCGGACGTCAAAGGACTTCCACCACAATGGAGTTGGTGTAGTGACGGATCACATAGCCGGTTCGCGCAGCGCCAGGCTGATGAAGAGATAGCCCATGCAGATCAGCAGATTGAGTGAAGCGATCATCAGGCCGGCCACGATGAGCGCGTTGATCAGGCGTCGCCGGTTGCGCCGGGACCGGGCCAGTCGCTGTTCGTGCTTTATCTCAGTAGCGGCGAGCGCGAACGCGTAGTCGACCGATTCCGCCGACGCCAGCGGTGCACCGACCGCCATCTCACGAAGCCGAGCGGGCGGAATGCGGACGCCCACCCCGGCGAAGCGTCGGCTCATCCGACGGGCGGCCCAGCGGCCGACCACCACCGGCTGCGGCGCCTGCTCCCAGTGTTCTGCCCACCGGTCCGACCGGTACGTCATGAAGCTTGAGTCTAGCCACTTCGGCCGCCTATTCCGATGCCTTCGGGCCAGTTCAGCGGCATCAGCGGCACAGTGCTGAAGATGTAGGCAAAACCGAACTATCGCTCAGCGTGCGGCGGCACAATACGAAGAGGAAACAAGCTGGGACCGCCGCATCAACCGCCGGGTCAACCCGGTGAAAGGGAGCGAATTTCCATGACGACGATCGAGACGAACCCGACGGCAAGCACACCGGTCGAACGCGATGTCGACGCCGACGTCGCAGCGGTGCAGAAGTACTTCGACAGCCCCCGGTTCGAAGGCATCACCCGTCTCTACAGCGCCCGCCAAGTCGTCGAACAGCGCGGCACCATCCCGTCGGACTACATCGTGGCTCGCGAAGCGGCGACCGCGTTCTACACGCGGCTGCGTGAGCTGTTCGCCGCCAAGAAGAGCATCACCACCTTCGGCCCGTATTCCCCCGGCCAGGCGGTGGTGATGAAGCGAGTCGGCATCGAGGGCATCTATCTCGGCGGCTGGGCCACCTCGGCGAAGGGCTCCATCACCGAGGACCCGGGTCCCGACCTGGCCAGCTACCCGCTCAGTCAGGTTCCCGACGAGGCCGCCGGACTGGTGCGTGCCCTGCTCACCGCCGACCGCAACCAGCAGTACCTGCGCCTGAAGATGACCGACGAGCAGCGCGCCGCCACTCCGGCCGTGGACTACCGGCCGTTCATCATCGCCGACGCCGACACCGGGCACGGCGGTGATCCGCACGTGCGCAATCTGATCCGGCGCTTCGTGGAGGCCGGTGTCCCCGGTTACCACATCGAGGATCAGCGTCCCGGCACCAAGAAGTGCGGCCACCAAGGTGGCAAAGTCCTGGTGCCCTCCGACGAGCAGATCAAACGGCTGAACACCGCCCGATTCCAGTTGGACCTGATGGGCGTGCCCGGCATCATCGTCGCGCGCACCGACGCCGAGGCGGCGAACCTGGTCGAGAGCCGGGGCGACGAACGTGACCAGCCGTTCATCCTGGGCACCACGAACTTGAAGATCCCGTCCTACAAGTCCTGTTTCCTGGCAATGACGCGGCAGTTCTACAACTCTGGCATCACCGAGATCAACGGTCACCTGCTCTACGCCCTGCCCGAGGGCGAGTACGCCGCCGCGGACGCCTGGCTGGAACGCCACGGCATCACCGCGTCGATCGCCAAGGCCGCCGAAGGCTGGCGCGGTGATGGGCGCACCTCGGTGGACGGCCTCTTCGACGACATCGAATCGAAGTTCGTCGAAGCGTGGCAGAACGATGCCGGGCTGATGACGTTCGGGGACGCCGTCGCCGAGATGCTCGAATTCGCCGAGCGTGAAGGCGAGCCCAAAGAGATGAGCGCCGCGCAGTGGCGGGAGTTCGCCGCCCGGGCACCGCTTTACACCGCCCGGCAGAAGGCCGCGGAACTCAACGCCGATCCCGGCTGGGATTGCGAACGGGCCAAGACTCCCGAGGGCTACTTCCAGGTGCGTGGCGGCATTCCCTACGCGATCGCCAAGTCGCTAGCCGCCGCCCCCTTCGCCGACCTGTTGTGGATGGAGACCAAGACCGCCGACCTCGCCGACGCCCGCGAGTTCGCCGAGGCGATCCACGCCCAGTACCCCGACCAGATGCTCGCCTACAACCTGTCCCCCTCGTTCAACTGGGACACCACCGGCATGACGGACGAGCAGATGCGGGCCTTCCCCGCCGAGCTCGGCAAGATGGGTTTCGTCTTCAACTTCATCACCTACGGAGGCCACCAGGTCGACGGTGTGGCCTCCGAGGAGTTCGCGGCCACCCTGTTGCAGGACGGCATGCTGGCGCTGGCCCGACTGCAGCGCAAGATGCGGCTGGTGGAGTCGCCCTACCGCACGCCGCAGACCCTGGTCGGCGGGCCACGCAGCGACGCTGCGCTGGCCGCGTCGTCGGGCCGCACCGCCACCACCAAGGCGATGGGCGCCGGGTCCACCCAGCATCAGCATCTGGTGCAGACCGAGGTGCCCAAGAAGCTGCTGGAGGACTGGCTGGCGTTGTGGGCCGAGCACTACCAGCTCGGCGAGAAGCTGCGGGTGCAGCTGCGACCCACCCGTCCCGGCTCCGATGTGCTGGAACTGGGGATCTACGGCGAGGGCGACGACAAACTCGCCAACGTGATCGTCGACCCGATCAAGGACCGGCACGGTCGCAGCATCTTGACGGTCCGCGACCAGAACACCTTCGCCGAGAAGCTGCGCCAGAAGCGGCTGATGGACTTGACCCACTTGTGGCTGATCCACCGGTTCAAAGCCGCGGCGGTGCACTACGTCACGCCGACCCAGGACAACCTGTACCAGACCGAGAAGATGAAGGAGCACGGCATCTTCAGCAGCGTCAACCAGGAGGTCGGCGAGATCATCGTCGCCGATGTCAACCAGCCGCGCATCGACGAGCTGCTGGCCTCCGACCGGGCGGCACTGGGCAAGCTGATCAGCAAAGAGGGCTGACTGCGGCTACTCGGGCCAAGCGTTGCCGAGAATCGTCTCGACGAAATCACCGCGGACAAAAGACGGGTCGAAGTGCGCGAGCACGTCGGCGTTCACCGTGCCGAAAGTGCTGTCAGGGCGGTGCCGGACACCTTCGGTGAAGGCATGCAGGATCCGGCGCTTAAAGTCCGGTCGCGGGTGCGCGTCGGTCACCGCGTCGAGTAAGTGCGCCGGCAGCTCGGCGCGGCCGATACCGAGCACATCGGTTTCGACGCCGGCGGTGACCAGAGCGATCTCCGGGTCCAGAAATTCCGGCACACCGGGGGTGGTGTGCAACGCGATCCCCAACCAGACCTTGCGGGCATCGGATTCGTTGATGCCTGCCTGGCGCAGAAAGTCGTGGGCAGCGTTGGCGCTGTCCACCTCGAAGCGCAGCTGCGAGTCGCGATAGCGCTCGGTCAAGCCCAGATCGTGAAACATCGCCCCCACGTACAGCAGTTCCAAGTCGGGTGCCAGACCGCGTAGGCGGCCGTGCAGCGCTCCGAAGAGGAAAACCCGGCGGGAATGATGAAACAACAGGTCGCTTTCGACGTCGCGGATGTACTCGGTGGTCTCCCGCACCAGCGCGGTGTCGGGAATCGCAACGCCGGCGATGGTGTCAACTGCTCTGGTCATTGGTCTGACTCCTTTGGTTTCGAAACTGCTGTGCTTTAACCGCCGATGCTTCCGCCACCGTCTACCCGGATGATCTGCCCGGTGATGTACGAGGCGTCTTCGTGCAGCAGGAAGCAGATCGCGTGCGCAATCTCCGGTGGCCTTCCGACGCGACCCATCGGGATGCTCTGCAGGAAACGGCTTTCCCGCTCGGATCCGATCGGGCTTCGCTCGCGGTACATCTCCGTTTCAGTGGGGCCCGGCGCAACGGCATTCACGGTGATGCCCGTGGCGGCCAACTCGGCAGCCCAAATCCGGGTACAAGCGTCCAGGGCTGCCTTGGCGGCGGCATAGGGCGTGCGTTCGGGAGTACCTAATGCCGTCAGGCTTGTGACATTGACAATGCGCCCCCAGCCTTGACTAAGCATTCCCGGCAACACTGCTTGGACGACCTGCACAGCCGTGCGCACGTTGAGGTCATAGGTGTCGAACAAGTCCTCGAGATCGACCGAACCGATTCGACCGAACCGCGCGAAACCGACGTTGTTGACCACCGCGTCGACAGGTCCGTCGGCGAGGATCGCACCCAAAGTCGTGGCAGTCGCCGAGCGGTCGGCCAGGTCCACCGCGTAGAACTTGCCCGGGAAATCCTGGGGTGCGGTGCGGGCGATACCGATCGGCTCGACGCCATCCGCGGCCAGCCGGTCTGCGACGGCCCGACCGATGCCCTTGGACGCACCGGTGATCAATATTCGCCGTGTCGGCTTGGTCTCGGACATCGGGGCTCCTCTCCTGCGGCCTGTTGTCTCCAATCTTGGTCGTGGAACTGACAAACCGGCCATGGCTGTTCTGCCGTGAATCCCACAGAATGCGACAGGCTGTAGCCCCTGCACGTGTGTCGGATTCTGTGGGATTGACGGCGGAAATGACCGGCCAGTCCAGCCAGGCTGCCCCGCAGACTGATTCGGAGCTCCCAGGACTGATCCCGTCGATCAGCCGGACCATCGGGTGAGAGGAGAAGAAGATGCGCCTAGTCGTCGCGATGACCGGAGCAACGGGCGCCACCTTGGGCATCCGCCTGTTGGAAACCCTCGGAGAGCTGGGTGTGGAGACGCACCTGGTCCTCAGCGAGTGGGCACGGGCGACGATCAAGATCGAGACCGATGCCACCGTCGCCGATGTCCGAGCACTGGCCACCCACAGCTACAGCGCTAGGGATCTCGCAGCGGCAATTTCCAGTGGATCCTTTCGCACCGACGGCATGGTTGTGTGCCCGTGCAGCATGAAGACGTTGAGCGCCATCCGAATCGGCTTCAGCGACAACCTGATCACCCGCGCCGCCGATGTCACGCTCAAGGAGCGACGCAAGCTGGTTCTGGTCGCTCGGGAAGCGCCGCTGAGCGAGATTCACCTGGAGAACATGCATTACCTGGCGCGTGCCGGCGCGGTGATCTTCCCGCCGACCGTCGCCTACTACAGCCGGCCCAGCTCCGTCGACGAGGTGACCGACTACGTGGTCGGCCGCGTCATCGATCAGCTCGGAATCGAACACTCGTTGATCAACCGTTGGAAGGACGATGCTGCAGCTCGGCTGGCAATCGTGAGGAGAGCGAAATGACTTTCGCAACAGGCATTCCCCACCGCAACAACGTCACTGAGCCAGTCGATACCGGTCCGGATATGCGTAGCTGGCTTGCCACTCTGGAGGCCGCGGACCAGTTACGCCGCATCACCGTTCCGGTCGACTGGAACGAAGAGATCGGCGCGATCACCCGCGCCAACCTTTCCCTGGGCGGGCCCGCATTGCTGTTCGAGAACATCGTCGGCCACAACGACACCCGATGCACCAAGCTCGTAACGTCGGCGCTCGGGAGTCGGCGCCAACTCCTGTTGATGTTGGATCTGCCCGAGGGCACCAGCGATTCGCAGATCGTGGCGCACCTTCGAGATGCCTTCAGAAAGCCCATTCCACCGCGCGTGGTGCAGACCGGTCCGGTCAAGGAGAACGTCGTCGAGGGCGCCGCTATCGACCTGAATGAGCTGCCCGTGCCGAAGTGGCATGGCGAAGACGGCGGCCGTTACATCGACACCTACTGCGGTGTGGTCACCCAAGACAAAGTGACGGGCCGCGACAACATCGGCCTTTACCGGGGCATGATCATCGACCGCGACAAGATCGCCAAACTCCTGGTGCCGAGTCAGGGCGGGGGCGGTCATATGGCGGAGTACAAGCCGGAGCCGATGCCGGTTGCCGTCGTTTACGGTTGGCACGACGTGCTGCCGTTCTGCGCCGGCAGTCCCTTCCCGAAAAGCATCTGCGAATGGGACATGATGGGCGCTTTACTCGAGCGCCCAGTCGATCTGGTCGCCTGCGAGTCAGTTCCGCTACACGTACCGGCGTCGGCGGAGATCGTGGTCGAAGGGTTTATCGATCCAGACCCCGCGACGTTCGCCATGGAGGGCCCGTTCGCGGAGTACCCCGGTTTCATCGGCGATGCGGCACCCGCGCCGGTCCTGCGCGTCACCTGCATCACCCACCGCAATGATCCGGTGCTGCGCGGAACCCTCGAGGGCATTCGGCCCGGGATGTTGAATGAGGACAGCATCGTCAACTTCGCGCGATCGGCGATCACCTGGAACGCCCTCGACGATCTGGGGATCGGTGGTATCACCGACCTCTGGATGACAGAGGTCACCAACGGTCAGAACACCCTGGTGCAGATCCAAAAGCGATACCGGGGTCATGCGCAACAGATCGCCGCGGCGCTATGGGGAACCGGCGGCGCGGTCTGGTTCCACAAGAATGTCGTGGTTGTCGAGGAAGACATCGATCTCCATGACCCGGCGGCGCTGGACTGGGCCATGTCATACCGAGTCAACGCCGGTCTGGGCGATATCGCCTTCTTCGGACCGGGTTTCGGGTCATCACTGGATCCATCGACTCCGCCGGAGCGCAACGACGCTAACAAGTACGGCGCCGGAGAATGGACCCGGGTCCTCGTCGACGCCACCCGCAGCTGGGAGGTCGCACCCCGGGAGGTGTGGGGTGGGCGCCGCTTCCCGCCGACCGATCGGCTCGCTCCCGAACTGGAATCTCGAGTCGCCGCCCGGTGGGCAGAGTATGGGATCGGTATCCCCTACCTCGATGACAAGGGGCGCGAAATGCTGACTCTGGAGAAGCTGAGCAAGCGGTTTCCGGCGGTGTAGAACCGTGGCAGCATTGGGCCGAACGGTCTCAGCGGACCGTCGTGCGGAACCGATCCCGGTAGGCCTTCGGCGACACGCCTAGGTGGTCGGTGAATACCCGACGGAGAGTTTCGGGGCTGCCGAAACCTGCTCGGTGCGCGGACTCGGTGACGCTGTGGCCGGCGTCGAGCGCGGCACGGGCGGCATCGATACGTACCGTTTCGACGTAGCGGGCCGGGGTGGTCCCGAGCTCGGCCTGAAACAGCCTGGTCAGTTGACGGCTGCTCAAGGCCGCTCGCCGGGCGAGTGCGTTCACGCTGTGGTCGTCGGCCGGGTCGGCCACGATCGCATCGGTAACCTTGCGCAGCGCGGACTGCGGCGGCGGATCGGCCTCGACCAGCGCCGAGAATTGTGACTGTCCGCCTGCGCGTTTGAGATAGACCACCAACCACCGAGCGACCTCGCGAACCAGCTTGCTGCCGTGATCCATTTCGACCAACGCCAACGCGAGGTCGATACCGGCTGACACGCCGGCCGAAGTGTAGACGTCACCATCGCGGATGAAGATGGCGTCCGGCTCGACCGTGATGTCGGGAAATGCTCGCGCGAACAACCGGGCGTCGTGCCAGTGAGTGGTGGCACGACGGCCGCTGAGCATGCCGGCCTGAGCCAAGATGAACGACCCGGTGCAGATGGACGCCAGGCGCCGTGTCCGACCGGCCACCGACCTGACTGCTTCGACGAGTGCGGGGTCGATGGCGCGCCGGGGCAGATGGTCGCCCCCGGCCACCAACACGGTGTCGGCAGAATCGATGGCGGCGAGGCTGTCGGTGACACCCAACCGGGCGCCGATCGAGGTCGTCACATCGCGGCCATCCACCGAGGCGATCGTGACCGCATAGTTCGCGCCAAACCGATTGGCTTCGACGAAGACTTCCGCGGCCCCTGCGACATCGAGCATCGTCACGTCGTCAAAGACGACGATCACCACCAGCCGCGCCCCGGCACCGGCGTCAGTCACGCAGCCATTATGTCGCGACTACGTAGAAAGCCGGATCCCGGGAAGGGGGCTAACCGCGGATCCCGGCAATGGTGTCGGCCAGTGTTTCCCGGGGGGTTCGGAACACGATGCCGAGATCGCGCTCGGCAGGGGTGTCATCGGATTCGGGCATCTGGGTGTAGTACTGCATCCCGGCTTCGGTGAACGGAGTCGAGATCGGAAGCGCTCGCTCGACCTGATCCAAGACGCGGCCCGCCCAACGCAAGGCGATGTCCGGAATCGGCAGCGCCATCATGGGAGAACCCGACAGCTCTTGGAGCAGGCTCGCCAACTCTCCCGGCGGTACCCGCTGGCCACCGGCCATGTAGCGGCGCG
Source organism: Mycolicibacter virginiensis (assembly GCF_022374935.2). Taxonomy (NCBI): domain Bacteria; kingdom Bacillati; phylum Actinomycetota; class Actinomycetes; order Mycobacteriales; family Mycobacteriaceae; genus Mycobacterium; species Mycobacterium virginiense. The sequence goes on along the minus strand of NZ_CP092430.2, from coordinate 2,382,756 downwards.
GACCACGGCCCGGCTCCAGCAGCGCCAGGTGCATGGCCGCGAGGTCACGAACGTCGATCACCATCCAGGCACTGCCACGCCCGGGGATGACATGCATCTGCAGCGCCGCCCGCACTCCTTCGCCGGCCTCCCCCAGCCGGTCTCCGACCGGAGGTCCGAGCACCATGCCCGGGTAGGTGATGTTGACGGGGGCACCGGCGTCCTGCAGGCCGCGCGCATAAAGGTCTTCACGGGCTTTCGACTGTCCGTAACCGTCTGCGCCACCGGCCACCGGCAGGTCAGCCCGCAAGGACGTCAGGCCCGGGTGAAACAGCGCGGTGAAGCTGGAGACGTGAATGATCGGGTCCAGTCCCAGCTCGACCGCTCCGCCGAGCACGTTGTGGGCCCCGGCCGAGTTCGTGGCCAACATCTGCTCCGTCTGGCGTGGGTCGGTGGCCACCACCGCGGCAGCGTGTACCACCGCATCGCAGCCGCGCAGCGCCTCGCGCACCGAGTCCGCGTCGGTGATGTCACCGACGACGTAGTCGGACACATCGACACCCAGCCGCTCCACACTGCTGTGCAGGCCCGCCGGGTTTCGGACCAGGAACCGCGGCCGGTGCCCGGCATCGGCGATCGCCTTGGCGGTCCAGCCTCCGACGAATCCGGTTCCACCGGTGATCAGTACGCGCATGGTGTCCATTCACCAATACTGCTGAGCCCAGCCCGGTTCCGTCCGGTTTTGCGCTAAGTCCGCTTCGGAAGCTGACCCGCGATCAGCGGTGCGATCTTGTCGGCCATGTAGGCATGACCGGCGTCGGTGGGGTGTACGCCGTCCGGTCCGATCAGGTCGGGCAGGCCGACGAACCACCGCTCGGCGAGCGGGTCGACGAACTCCGCGCCGACCACACGCGCCTCGGTACTGAGGACATCGCGGATCCGCCACACATTGCCCGGGACGTCGGCGGTGGGCCACGGCGGCCCGACCACCAGCATGCGCGCCCCCGGCGCGGTACGGCGCGCCAATCCCAGGGTGTCGGCGATCAGCCGGCCCAACTCGCCCGGTTCGACGTCTTGGTCGTTACGCGAGCCGAAGAACACCACCAGTGCATCGTCGGGTTGCACCGCGCGGCGGGTCAGGTCGCCGAACAGGGCGCCGCGGTTGCCGCGCACCCCGTACCCCGCGCCGCCCTCAGCCGCCACATCGGCGCTGACGTACACCCCGCGGCCGGCCAGGTTCTGCCATGCTCGCTCGGTCCAGTTCGCCGCGCCGCGGCCGGTGTCCTCGTAGCCGGCGGTGTAGGAGTCACCGATCACCGCAATCCGATTCGGGGAGGCACTCAGCGGCACCGTCTCGTAGTGGCGCGGCGACTCGTGATTGCGCGACAAATAGCTGGTTCCTGCGACCACCGCGACGACCCCGGCCACCATCACGACGGCGAACGTCATCACCCGACTCACGGCTACCTCCCCCAATCAACTTCAGCGAAGACTAGCCGGAACCGCGACCGAGGGCTCCTCAAGGACTTGGTCATCCGAGTCGTCCGAGTCAATCGAATCGATCACCTCATCCGAGTGGTCCAGCTCCACCGGTTCGACCGCCAGGGGATCTTCGGTCGGCGCCACCTGGGCAGACTCGGGCCGGGCGCCGATCATCTTGCGCATCCAGTGCCGCCCGGGCTCTTCAACGGCGTGGTACAGCAGCATCGACAACAACGTCGCCGCCACCAGCAGGCCGCACACCATCCACTTGGCCGCGGTCGCGCCCTCGTCGAGCACAATCTCGAATTGCTTTGCCGCCCAATTCCAGGACGTGTGCACCAGCTCGTGGACCATATACAGGCAGAACGAGATCTGCCCGCCGTAGACCATCACGCGGGTGGACAGCAGAGCGGGAAGGCTGCCGATACCGATCGCCAGGGCCATCACCAGCGGCACGAACAGCACATCGACCAGGCCGCCGCTGTCGTAGAGCCCCGAGATCGGATGGCCGTCGAAGTAGTAGAGGACACCGACCATGGCGGCGATGAGCAGGGCGGAGCAATAGCCCGCGGCACGGCGGGCCGAATCGGGAGGATTGATCTTGCGCACCGCGGCGCAGGCCAGTGCGCCCGCGGTGAACTGCATGACGATGCGCGGCAACCAGCTCCACGGGCTATAGAACTGGCCGGTCGCCAGCAACAGCAGCAGCGGTGGGAGCGAGGCGATGATCGCCAGTGCCGCCAGTCCGCGCGCCGAGGTCACCCGCATCACCCGGTAGACCGCCAGCACCAGCACGCCGAACAACAGGTAGGCCAGCCATTCGGCGCTGATCGACCAGGCCGGGCCGTCCCAGCTCGACCCGTCAAAGAACGGCTCGAACCACAGCTGCACCAGCAGGACCTGCCGCACGTAGCTGATCGCGGTAATCCGGCTGAGGTCCTCGGTCGGGACGTGCCCGACGTGCAGAGTGAAGATCACCCACAACAGCGCCAGGTGCATCGTGACCAGGTAGATCGGCCACACCCGGGCCAGACGCAACCACAGGAAGTGCACCGTGGCGCGCACGGAGAACGTCTCCCCCATGCGCTCCAGGTAGTTCCAGGTCAGCACGAAACCACTGAGGATGAAGAACAGATCGACGCCCTGGGCGCCGCGGTCGAGCACCGGGGCGAGCGCATCGCTGAGCTCCGGCGACGCCAGTCGCAACAAGGGCCGGAAGTGAAACAGCACCACCCATACCGCGGCGATGATGCGAAGCCCGGTCAGGGCCTTGATCTCTCCGCTGCGCACAACACTCTTTCGCCGGTGGGCATCGCATGTCCTGGCTGCCTCGGGTGCGGGCCCGCCGAGACGGCCCGGCGATCGGCAGCCGCAGCCCGGTGGCCGGCAGCCCTCGAAGACTAGCAGCGGGACTGGCCCGGGTGAAGTAATCGGCCGGGCACGTCGGCGCTGAAACCGACGGGGCCGTTGTGAATACTGTAGCGATGCCAGACGACTATCAGGTTGGGCGCGGAATCGCCGACATCACCGGCGAGCCGGCCGAGTGCGGAATGCTCGGCTACGGCGTGGCCTCACAGCAGACTGACGGACTGCACAATCGGCTGCGCGCGCGGGCATTCGTCATCGCCGACGCGGCCGCCGGAACCCGGCTGCTGCTGGTGGTCTGCGAGATACCGCTACTGCTGGAAAGCGTGCACCACGAGGTGCTCGGACGCCTGGCCGCGACTTATGGCGAGCTGTACACGTTCCACAACGTGATGTTGACGGCGACGCACACCCATTGCGGCCCTGGCGGTTACTCCGACCACCGGCTCTACAACTCGAACACCAACGGGTTCCGGCACCAGACGTTCAACGCGATCGTCGACGGAATCTGCGAGGCCGTCGACCGAGCGCATGCCGACCTGGCGCCGGCCAGCTTGAGCCTTGCCGTGGGCCGGCTGCACGACGCCAGCAGCAACCGTTCGCCGTCGTCGTTCGCCCGGAACCCCGAGGCCGAGCGTGCCCACTTCCCGGACAAGATCGACCCGCAGACCACCTTGCTGCGTATCGAACGCGACGGCCGGCTGGTCGGCGCGGTGAACTGGTTCGCCACCCACGGCACGTCCATGACCAACCGCAACACCTTGATCAGCGGGGACAACAAGGGCTACGCCGCCTACCAGTGCGAGCGCCTGGACCACGGCGTCGACTATCTGGCCGCCACGCCACCGGACTTCATCGCGGCGTTCGCCCAGACCAACTCCGGGGACATGTCGCCGAATCTGAACCATCGCCCCGGCAGCGGCCCGACCGAGGACGAGTTCGAGAACACCCGAATCATCGGGTCCCGCCAAGCCGCCGCGGCCACCGAGCTGACGTTGGGGCATGGCACCGAGGTCACCGGGGGCCTCGACGCCCGCACCACCTATGTCGATCTGACGGATTTTGAGGTCGGGCCCGAATTCACCGGCGACGGCCGGACCCATCGCACCGGTCCCGCCCTCGCAGGCGCGTCGTGTGTGGCCGGCACCGACGAGGGCGCCGGCCCCTTGTACCCGCTGTTGAAGCAGGGCCGCAACCGCATCTTCGACGGCCTGGTCGCCAACACGGTTTATCGCCTCTCCCCGCGGCTCCGTGAAGCGCACGCCCCGAAAGGGGCGGTAGGGCCGGGTATCCGGCTGAACAAGGCGCTGTCGCTGATGCCCGAAGGCGGGCCTGTCCAGCTGCTGCGTATCGGGCAGCTGTACCTGATCGGCATTCCGGCCGAAGTGACCATCGTGGCGGGTCTGCGGTTGCGCCGCACGGTAGCGCAGATCGTCGGCGCCGAACTGCGCGACGTGCTGGTGGCCGGCTACAGCAACGGCTATCTGCACTACGTGACGACGCCGGAAGAGTACGACGAGCAGCGCTACGAAGGTGGCAGCACTTTGTTCGGGCGCTGGGAGCTGCCGGCGCTGCAGCAGGTGGTGGCCGAGCTGGCCACCGCGATGCGCGACCAGCGGCCGGCCCCGCAGGGCCAACGACCGGCCGAGCCGTCCCGCCGGCGCCGGTCACGTCGCCGGGCGAAGCCGGATGCGCTGGCCGGCGGCCAGCAGTTCGGTGATGTCTTGGAAGCCCCGCAGCCTGCGTATCAGCCGGGCAGCACGGTGTCGGCGGTGTTCGCCGGGGCGTACCCGAACAATGACCTGCACCGCGGCGGCAGCTATGTGCGAGTGGAGCAGCAGACCGGCGACGGCTGGAACACCGTGGCCGACGACAGCGACTGGTCGACGACGTTCCGCTGGCGACGCGCCGGCCGGCGCGGGTCGACCATCACCGTGACCTGGGCGATTCCCGACGACACCGCGGCCGGGCGATACCGGCTTCGCTATGACGGCGACGCTCGGGACCGAGACGGCCGGATCAGCGCGTTCACCGGGGCGACCGAGCCGTTCGAGATCTCACCAAAGCGTTAATCGGCCGCCCAAGAGGCCTTAACTTCGCCGCATAACGTCGGGAAACATCGAGGTCGGCACAGCTGCCGACAGCGATCGACAGGAAGGCGGGGGCTGGCATGGCAATCGACATCACCACACGAGGCACTGCTCGGATCAACCCGGTCGTCGAGTGCGGCGGGGCGCAGATTCGGGCGCACTACCGTCACCTCGCGACGGTGATCGCGATCCGGGGCCGGATCGATGCCACCAACGTGGACCAGCTCAGCGAACACGCCCGGCGCTTCGTCCTTGCCAAGGAGCCGCTGGTGCTCGACCTGAGCGGGGTCACCTCGTTCGCCGCCGCCGGCATCTGGCTGCTCTGCGTCCTGGACGGCGACTGCCGTGCCGCGGGCGTGGAGTGGACCCTCATCGAGAGCTCAGCCGTGCACGAACTGCTCGGCGACTTCGACGAGGACGCCATGTTCCCGACGTCGCGTTCGGTGGACCAGGCGCTGCACGCTCTTGCCGACGGCAACGACCAGCGCCGCCAGATGCTGCTGCCGCTGTTCCAGAAGTCGGCCTGAAATAGGTCGGGGCCTCGCCACCACGCTGCGCTGGTGGCCGCTGGCCGGTGTGCTGGCGACATTGGCCCTCGGTTGGGCGGTGGGCCGCGGCTCGACACCGATCGACAACTGGTTCAGTAACGCCACCTTCACTCTGATCGGTGAGCAACCCCGGTGGCTGTTGATCTTCACCAGCGGCTGGCTGGTGCTGGCGGTGACGGTGGCGTGCCTGGTGGTGGCCTTATCCCGTAGGCAGTGGGTTTTGGCGGCCGCGGTGCTGGCCTGCCCGTTCGCCGTCACCGCCATCACCATGGGGCTCAAGCACCTCTTCGACCGGCGTAACGGGCCCTACCTCGAATACCCCAGCGGCCATACCGCGCTGTTGGTCGCGGTGCTGGGAATGATGGTCGTGGTGGCGGCTGCTCGGCTCTGGGCACTGGCCGCCGCGGCGCTGGTGAGCCTGCTGGGCATGCTCGGGTTGGTGGCCTGCGGCTACCACTACGTCACCGATACCGTCGGTGCGGCAATGCTCGCCACCGCGCTGGTGTGTGGAACGGCTCGGTTAACGTCTGCGCTGTGATCGTGCTGCTGCCCCCGTCGGAGACCAAACGTGCCGGCGGCGACGGACCACCGCTGAGCCTCGAAGCCCTGGCGTCCCCGCAACTCACCGGCCTGCGGGCCGAACTGGTCGACGAGCTGGTGGGTTTGGCCGCTGATCGGGAGGCCAGTCGCAGCGCGTTGGGGTTGTCGGCGTCGCAAGACGCTGAGATCGAGCGCAACGCCGCACTGCGTACCGCTCCTACCGCGCCGGCGATCCACCGCTACACCGGTGTGTTGTACGAGGCACTGGACATCGACTCGCTGCGCGGCGCCGCAGCCGCCCGGGCCGGCGCCCGCCTGGCCGTCGGCTCCGCCTTGTTCGGGCTGCTGCGGGCAACGGATCCGGTACCGGCATACCGACTCTCGGCGTCCTCGAAGCTGCCCGGACAGCCGGGGTTGGCCAAGCGCTGGCGGCCGGTGCTGGAACCGGTGCTGGCCGAGATCGCCGCAGCCGAGTTGGTCGTCGACCTGAGGTCCGGTTCCTATGCGGCACTGGCCGGCGTTCCCGGCGCAGTGCGCGTCGATGTGGTCGCCGAGCACCCCGATGGGCGACGAGTCTCGGTGAGTCACTTCAACAAAGCGCACAAGGGGCAACTGGCGCGGGCGCTGGCCACCACCAGGGCCGAACCTGACGATGCCGCCGCGGTGGCCGCCATAGCTCGGCGGGCCGGCATGCGGGTGGAACGCGACGACCGTCGGCTGACGATCGTGGTTGCCGCCTGACAGGCGACAATGGGCAGATGCCGAGTCTGCGGATGGTGATTGTTGTTGCGCTGCTGCTCGCCGGAGCCTCCGGCACCGCAGCCGCCGCGCCGGGATCGGAGGTGCCGGCACTGTCGGAGCCGGCCCGCGCAGCCGGGTTCGTCGACGTGCGCAGCGCGGTGCCGGACGCGATCATCGACCTGCGATATGCCACCGCGAACAACTTCGTCGGCGAACAGCTCTACCCGTCGAACGCTCGGTGCCTGGTGCACGAGTCGCTGGCGCCGGGCTTGACGACGGCGGCCGCCGCGCTGCGCAGCCGAGGACGAATTCTGGTGTTCTGGGACTGCTACCGGCCACACAACGTGCAGGTGCGGATGTTCCAGGTAGTGCCGAACCCGAATTGGGTGGCCCGGCCAGGTTCATTGGCCCGCAGCCACGAGACCGGGCGGTCGGTCGACGTGACGACCGCCGACGCGTATGGGCGGCTGTCAGAGATGGGCACCGGATTCGATGACTTCTCGCCGGCTGCAACGGCATTCGCCGACGGGATCAGCGCCCGTGCCGCGGCCGAGCGTGCCGCCCTGCGCGACGCGATGAGTGCCGGTGGGCTGGCCGTGTATTCGGGTGAATGGTGGCATTTCAACGGCCCCGGCGCCGATGTGGGCCGCCCGATCCTCGACGTGCCGGTCAACTAGGCGGCGGCGCCGCCAGGTGCCGTTCCACCGATACGACTTTGGTGTGCATGGCGTCGACCGCGCCGTCTCGCCAGTCGGCTTTGATCACCGTGCTGACCCGAGGTGAGCGGGCCGCTACCGCTTCCACCGCCCGTTGCACCACGGCCATCGCTTCAGCCCAGCTCTCGCTTTCGATCACGGTGAACATCGAATCGGTGCGATTGGGCAGTCCCGATTCCCGAACGACCCGTACCGCCTCGGCGACGATCTCGCCGACTCCCTCCCCCACGCCGAGCGGCGTTACCGAGAACGCAACCAAGACCGACACGTCACTCACCCCTCTCGACAGCGTCACCGCGAGCGTACCTAGCATCGAGGCCGTGCGAGTTCTGGTCCAGCGTGTCTCATCGGCCCGGGTCACCGTCGACGGTCAGACGGTCGGCGCGATCGAACCGGAGGGCCAGGGCCTGCTCGCACTGGTCGGCGTGACCCATGCCGACGATTCCGTCAAGGCCCAGCGACTTGCCGAAAAGCTTTGGCAGTTACGCATTCTCGACGATCAGAAGTCGGCGGCGGATGTCGATGCGCCGATTCTGGTGGTCAGCCAGTTCACGCTCTACGCCGACACCGCCAAAGGCCGGCGGCCGTCGTGGAATGCCGCCGCGCCGGGACCGGTCGCCGAACCTCTGGTCGCGGAGTTCGCCGAGGCACTGCGCGGGTTGGGCGCGCAGGTGGCGACCGGGCAGTTCGGGGCACATATGCAGGTGGAATTGGTCAATGACGGTCCGGTGACGGTGCTGCTCGAGCTCTGACGCGAAACCGCGCTACGCCCGGGTTCGTGGGCGCTAACGTGGCCCGATGAATACAGCAGCCAAGGTCCGTTGTGGCGTCTACGCCGTGATTGCCGTCGCCGCGTTGGTCGCCACCTGGAGCCAGAATCTGGCCTACGACGGAACCGAATCGTTTTTCTCCCGGTGGCTGCCGGACACTGCGGTAACACCCGCGTCCCGCTCGATCACCGCCGACATCCTGATGCTGTTCCTCGCGGCGGCGGTGTTGATGGTCACCGAAGCCCGCAAGCACAACGTCCGGTTCGTCTGGGCCTATATCTTCGGCGGATTCCTCACGGCGATCAGTTTCACCTTCCCGTTGTTTCTGATCGCCCGCGAACGTCGGCTGGCCGCCGAGGGCGCCTCGACGCCCCGACTGGGTGCCCTCGATGCGGCACTGCTGGCCGTGGTCACCCTGGTCCTGGTGGGCGCAACGCTGTGGGTTGATACCCGGTAGGGCCGTGGGAACGCCCTGGAAATCCTGGAGTACTTCACCCAGGACGGTGGCGGCACCGCCTACACCGTCAGCTCGGCTATGCGGTAAGGACTGCCTAGAACATTCGATTCTCGGTCGGCTTCTACCGACCCGCCTGCCGTCGCGAATGAGCCACCTCCAGAACCTTCCAGCCGTGGCCACAGTTATCCACACTTGACGATTCTGCTAACAGGTTCTGATCAGCCAGCCTTTCCGTCGGCCAATCGCACTAATGTTCGATATATGGGTAGGAATGCGATCGCGGATCGGGACACCATTCTGGGGTGCCTCGACGCGGTCGAGGCCGCCTATGACCAGCTCGAACGCTGCTCGCTGGATGGCTTGAGCGCCGACGACTTGATGGCGGTGCTGGCCCGTCGGGAAACGTTGGCGTGGCGGGCGCCGGTGGTCGATCACCGAATCCTGGCCCGGCTGGTCATCGACGGCGATCCGGGCGCTTTGGGGGCGTGCTCGCTGGCCAAGGCATTGGCCGAGCGATTGCGGATCAGCAGCGCCCGCGCGCGGCGCCGATTGGCCGAAGCCGCCGAGCTCGGTCCACGCGCCGCGGTGACTGGGGAACCCTTGGAGCCGGTGTTACCGGAATTGGCCGCCGCACAGGCTGCGGGTCGGATCGGGCCGGAGCACGTGACGATCGCCCGCAAGGCCCTGACGAAAATCCCGGCCACGGTCAGTGCTGCCTACCGTCAGCGGCCGAGCGCGACCTCGCGGTACTGGCAACCCAATTCGGACCGGAAACCTTCGCCCGCCTGGCCGATCACCTGGTAGCCGTACTCGATCCCGACGGAGACTTCACCGACCGGGAACGCCTCGCGAAGCGCGGACTGCGCCTGGGCCGCCAAGACGTCGACGGGATGAGCACCCTGTCGGGCAAGATCACCCCGGAACTGCGCGCCACCCTTGAGCCGATCCTGGCCAAACTCGCCGCCCCCGGGATGTGCAACGCCGCCGACGAGCACCCCTGCATCAGCGGGACACCGAGCCAAGAGCAGATCCAGCGCGATAATCGCCGCCCCGACCAACGCACCCACGACGCGCTATTGGCTGCCTCCCGCGCCCTACTGGCCTGCGGCGAACTCGGCCAACTCAACGGCCTACCGGTGACCGTCATCGTCACCACCACCCTGGCCGAGCTACACGCCGCCGCCGGCCACGCACCGGTGACCGACTCCCGCACCAGCGGCAAAGCACACACGGCCGGCGGATCGCTCATCCCCATGTCCGACCTACTGCGGATGGCCGAGCACGCATATCACTACTTGAGCGTGTTCGACGGCCGAGGGCGCGCGCTCTGGCTAGGACGTAGCAAGCGGCTCGCGTCAGCGGATCAGCGCATCGTGCTACATGCCCGAGATCGCGGCTGCACGAGACCCGGCTGCACCGTATCGGGGTATTTGTCCCAGGCGCATCATCTCGAAAAGGACTGGGCCCACAACGGACAAACCGACGTCGACGCCCTGGCGTTGGCGTGTGCACCCGATAACCGGATGTCCACCGAACAAGGCTGGACCACCACCCTCGGAGACGACGGCCGCGTCGCATGGATTCCGCCACCGAAACTTGAACGCGGCCAACCCCGAGTGAACCCGTTCCACTTCATCGAAGCCGTCATCGACTACCACACCCGACCGAACCCGACCCCCAACAAGGTCGACGATCTGCCCGAGGAACAATCATCGTCCATCGACGATTGGCCCGAAGCGGGGTGACCGCCGCGGCACTAACGGAAGTCGCGCGGAGCGGACAACCCGGCAGCCGATACCGGCGACAGATAGACGCCCACCAGGGTCCGATGCCACCAGGCCCCGTCCCGCCGCCGCTCGGCCCACGTGGTGAAGCGGTACTCGTAGAGCAGGATCCGCACGAAGCGCGGCGGGGTATCCGGAAACGGGTTGTAGCGCAACAGACGTAACGTGTCGCGGTCATTGCGCAGTAACCGCTGCAGCAGCGCATCACGCCACGGCAGCCCATACCGCGGCGAGAGCGCAGCGAACCACATCAGCCAATCCAGCCGAAGATGATAGGGCGCCCATTGCCGCGGAAGTCGGTCCACCGCACCGGGTTTACCTTTGAAGTGATATTCGCTCCAGGGCGTTCGCTCGGTGAGCTCCGCCGCCGCCGTTCCCTCGATCACCAGCTCCCGCCGGGAGCGGCCAACAGCCCCGAACGCACCGTAGCTGTTGACCAGATGAAGCGGGGTGAAGCTGGCATTCATGCGCTGATTGCGCGACGCCATGTTGCGCACCGGCCAATAGCTCAATATCACGACCACCGCCGCGTACACCATCACCAGCGCGGCGAACCACATCGGGGCCCGCGGCATGTCCGGTGGCTGCAGGCCCGAAATCGTTCCGGTGAACCAGGATTCGTCGAGAGCCCCGGCCGCCAAAACGATCGTGATCCAATTCAGCCAGGCGAAGTTGCCGGAGGCGACCAGCCACAACTGGGTGATGATGATGATCCCGGCGGCCACCCCGGCGATGGGTTGCGGAGCGAACAACCCGAATGGAACCACCAGTTGGGCGACATGGTTGCCCGCTGCCTCCATTCGGTGCAACGGTTTGGGCAGGTGGTGGAAGAACCAGCTCAACGGCCCGGGCATCGGCTGGGTCTCGTGGTGGTAGTACAGGCAGGTCAAGTCACGCCAGCAGGAATCGCCGCGCAACTTGATCAGCCCCGCGCCGAACTCGATGCGGAACAGCAGCCACCGCGCCAGCCACATGATGAGCACCGGCGGCGCAACCCGGTCGTTGCCCAAGAAGACCGCCAACAACCCGGTTTCCAGCAGAATCGATTCCCAGCCGAACGCATACCAGGTCTGGCCGACGTTGACGATCGACAGATACAGCGCCCACAGCAGCAGCCAGATCGCCATCACCGTCCACAGCGGCACCAACTCTCCGACCCCCGCCACCAGAGCCGCGGCCAGTCCAGCACCCAGCCAGCACACGAACGCGAAGAAGCGATCCGAGTAATGCAGATGAAAGATGCTGGGCGTCAGCCGAAACGGGCGGCGCCGCACGTACTGCGGCACCGGCGTCATACCGTTTTCGCCGATCAGGGCGCGGAACTGCCGGGCGGCCGCGACAAAGGCGATGACGTAGATGGCCGCGATCCCGCGTTCGAGGAGCAGCCGTCCCAGCCAGTACCCGGAACCGCTCAACCACGCCCACTGTGTGCTCACACCTGCAACTCCTCGGTGTGATGTTCATACCACCGGTAGGGGCAGGAGTCAGCCGGTTGACAGGGCTCGGTACAGCAAATGCATGGCTACGGTCGTCGAGCGCTCCCGGACATCGGCCCGCTCCCCCGGCAAACGCGTAGTCCGGGTGGTCATCCGGCCATCACCGAGCGCCACACAGAAACACACCGTGCCCACCGGTTTGTCCGGCGTTCCGCCGCCAGGCCCGGCGATGCCGGTGATCGCCACCGCGGTGTCGGCACCGAAGCGGCGCAGCGCGCCCGCGGCCATCGCCTCGGCCACCGGCTCGGACACCGCGCCGTGTTCCGCGATCAATGCCGCGTCGACGCCCAGCAGTTCGATCTTCGCCTCGTTGGAGTAGGACACCACTCCGCCGGCCAAGTAGTTCGAGGCGCCCGGCGGGTCGGCCAGTCGGCCCGCCAGTAGGCCCGCGGTGCAGGATTCGGCGGTCGCGATCTGTCGACCGGCCAGCGCCGCCGCCACCAGATCGTCGATCTGCGAACCGTCCTCGGAAAAGATCGCTCGGGAATGCCGCTCGCGCAGCAATGTCAGCAATTGCTCGTAGGCGCCTGCCGCGTCCGGTTCGTAGCGCGTGACGATCTCCAGTTCACCGCGACGCAGGCAGGTGGTGATCTCCAGCCGATGGAAGTCGCCGATGGCATCTTGGGCGTGCCGCAGCGTGTCGGCCAGCCCGGACTCGGGCAAGCCGAACATCCGGATCATCTGCTGCTCGTAGTGCGTCCGGCCGGCCAAGGCCTCCTGCACCGCGGCGGTCTCTATTGCCTTGTGCCACATCGGTTGCAGCTCACGAGGCGGCCCCGGCAGCACCACGACCGTCGGCGAGCCGGGCACCACGACTCCGGGCGCGGTGCCCACCGGGTCCAGGATTGTCGCGCCGGCCGGAACCATCGCCTGTTTGCGGTTGGCCGCCCGGACCGTCGCGAAATCCGGAGCGCCCGGACCGGTGTAGCGCGCCATCATCGGTTTGATGATCTCGGCGATCCGGGCTTCCAGCTCGTCGTCGAGCACGACATCACGGCCGCAGAACCTGGCGACGGTCTCGACCGTCAGGTCGTCAGCCGTCGGCCCCAGGCCGCCGCTGGTGATGATCAAGTCCACACCCTCGGCGGCCAGGAACCGCAGCTGACTCTCGATGTCCCTGGGCCGGTCGCCACAGATCGTGATGTGCGCCAACTCGACTCCCAGTTCTAGGAGCCGGTCAGCCAACCACGGTCCGTTCCGGTCGGTCACACGTCCGGTGAGTACCTCGGTACCGGTGACGACGATTCCTGCGCGTGCGCTCACCGGTCCGAGATTACGCAGTCAGCGTCAGGGCAAGCCCGGAATCAGCATGACCTCCATCGGCGTCACCGGAGCAACCGGCGCAACCGGAACGCTCGGCAGGTAGCCAGTGGGAGCGAACGCCGTCGGTGCCGCAGGCACCGGGGCCGAACCACCGAAGTTCGGCAGCGGGAACGGCAGCACCGAGCTCAGGCTGGCCGGAAGGTTCCCCAGTCCGGGCAGCCCGGTGGCGGCCTGCTGCTGGGGCATCGCGCTCGGCGACGGCGGCACGTTGAAGGTCGCGGTGGCCAGCGGTGCCTGCCCGGGTGTCGCGGGCGGCGCGAAGGTGGTGCCGCTCAGCGCCCCCGTGGTGGTCTGCAGCAACTGCTGCGGCAGGCTCGTCGAGGACGCGACCATCTGCTCGACCACGCCGGACAACCCCGGGTTGATCGGCGCGGTGTCGGCGTTCGCGGTGGCGCTGGACGCCAGCGCAGTGAGGAACAGACCCGCAGCGGCGCCGGCCGCGACGGTCAGGTACTTACGGATTCGTGACATGGCTTCTCCCCAATCCCAACAACTACAAGGTCGGGACCGAAGTTAGCCGTGTGAAAACTGATGCCAGTGTGACACGAGGGGCGTTTATGCAACCGTTGCGAACCGGAGCCGCGGCAGTTACCGAGCCGGCCTCAGCGGGCCAACCAGCTCGCAGTCTTCGCCAGGTCGGTGGTGTAGGCCAGCAGGACGCCGTCCTCGTAGTGGGCTCCGCCGTTGAGGGCGGTGCTGTCGCGCCAAATCGCGTGAACCTGGTAGATCCCGCGGCTGTAGACATCGACACGCTCACGCTGGGTACGCGCCCAGCCCTGCTGCTCTGCCTTCTCCGACAAAGTTTCCCGCGCGTCGGTCGCGGTGGTCTCACTGGTCATGAAGCCGACCCTCTTTTCGCATAGGCCAAACACGCTATCAGCTGCCCAGATAGGTCCTCCGGTGGCGCGGCGCGCGACCGCCCCCGACGCGCCGGGCGCCGACGTAACATCGACGGCGATGACCGCAGTACCGAGTGATCCGATCGCCGACGTCGCCCGGACCGAATCGGGCGCGCGGGTCGGGGCGTTCTTCGACCTGGACGGCACCTTGGTCTCAGGCTTCACCGCCACCGCACATGCCGGCGACCGGATCCGCCGGCGCCAGGCCCGGGCAGGTGAGGTGTTCGGCGTCGTCGAGGCCGCCGTGCGGTATCGCCTGGGGCGTATGCAATTCGAACGGCTGCTGGTGCGGGCGGCGGGCTACCTGCGCGGCGAGACCATCGGCGAACTCAACGACGTCGGCGCCCGACTGTTCGCCGACCACATCACCAGCCGGATCTACCCGCACATGCACGAGATCGTGCGGGCGCATCAGCAGCGCGGCCACACCGTCGTACTGAGCTCTTCGGCACTGACCATCCACGCCGAACCGGTGGCCCGGTTCCTGGGTATCGCGCAGGTGCTGTGCAACCGCTTCGAGCTCGACGAGCGGGGCGTGCTCACCGGGGACATCGTCAAGCCCGTGGTGTGGGGCGCGCAGAAGGCGGCCACCGTGCAGGATTTCTGTGCGGCCAACGGGGTCGACCTCACCCAGAGCTTCTTCTACGCCGATGGCGACGAGGATGCCGCGCTGATGGCGCTGGTAGGCCGGCCCCGGCCGGTCAATCCCCGGCCCAGGCTGGCGGCGCTGGCCGCCGAACACGGGTGGCCGGTGCTGCGCATCACCGGCCCCGACCGCACCGGCGGGCGATCGTTGCGACGCGCCGCCGGTTTCGGGGTGGCGGTGCTGCGCGCTTTTTCCACGCGCTAAGCCACCCGATGCTCTAAGACACGATTGCCGGTAGTGTTAGGTTTCACCAGCACACCTAGGCCCGACTGGCCTCATGATGCCGCGTCTGGTACTTAATTAGAACACGTTTCACTTCGATCCCACGCCCTGTGAAGGAGTCCGTCATGCACACTCCCCTCTGCGACGAACTCGGCATCGAGTTCCCGATCTTCGCTTTTACCCACTGTCGCGACGTTGTCGTCGCGGTGAGTAAGGCCGGCGGTTTCGGGGTGCTGGGCGCGGTGGGCTTCACCCCGGAGCAGCTCGAGATCGAGCTGAAGTGGATCGACGAGAACATCGGCGACCACCCGTACGGCGTGGACATCGTCATCCCGAACAAGTACGAGGGCATGGACTCCGGGCAGTCCGCCGAGGAACTCGCCGAATCGCTGCGCAAGCTGGTCCCCCAGCAGCACCTCGACTTCGGCAAGAAGCTGCTCGCCGACCACGGTGTGCCCGTTGAGGGCGCCGACGCCGACAGCCTGCAGCTGCTCGGCTGGACCGAGGCGACCGCCACCCCGCAGGTCGAGGTCGCGCTGCAGCACCCGAAGGTGACGATGATCGCCAACGCACTCGGGACTCCCCCGGCGGACATGATCAAGCACATCCACGAGGCGGGCCGCAAGGTCGCCGCGCTGTGCGGCTCCGCACGACAGGCGCAGAAGCACGCCGCGGCCGGCGTGGACATCATCATCGCCCAGGGCGGCGAAGCCGGCGGACACTGTGGCGACGTGGGCTCGATCGTGCTGTGGCCCGAGGTCGTCAAGGCGGTAGCACCGGTACCGGTGCTGGCGGCGGGCGGCATCGGCAGCGGCCAGCAGATCGCCGCGGCCCTCGCGCTGGGCGCGCAGGGCGCGTGGACCGGTTCGCAGTGGCTGATGGTCGAGGAGTCCTCGAACACCGAGGCCCAGCACGCGGCATACATCAAGGCCGGCAGCCGCGACACCGTGCGCAGCCGCTCCTTCACCGGCAAGCCGGCCCGGATGCTGCGCAACGACTGGACCGAGGCCTGGGAAGCTCCGGAGAACCCGAAGCCGCTGGGTATGCCGCTGCAGTACATGGTCTCCGGCATGGCCGTGCGGGCCACCAACAAGTACCCGAACGAGAGCGTCGACGTCGCCTTCAACCCGGTCGGCCAGGTCGTCGGCCAGTTCACCAAGGTGGAGAAGACCGCGACCGTCATCGAGCGGTGGATTCAGGAATACCTCGAGGCCACCGGCACCCTGGAAGCCCTCAACGAGGCATCGGGCGTCTGATCGATTACCGCTCGGCGCCCAGAGAAGGGCGCAGAAACGGTTGTGCGGCAACGGCATAAAGGCCGAATACCGCAAACGGCGCCAATAGCGGTAGCCAAGGAAGCTGCCACGGGAACACCGTCGCGACTAACCCCGCGACGGTGAACCCGAGGGCAAAGATCGCTGTCGGCAAAGTCAGTGTGCCGACGTGGCGCAGCGCAAGGTAGCCGACCGCGGCCAGCCCGGCCACCGCCGCCGAAACATCAGGTGGATCGGCCAGACCGATTGCGACGGCCGCAAGCAACACCGCCATCGTCGCCGCCGCTTTCCAGCGAAGCCCGAGTAACACCGCACCGGCGGCCAGCAGCGCCGCGGTCACTGCCAAACCCGAGGCGCCGAAACCGGCGACCGCGGCCATCGACAGGCCGGCCAGACCGCACAGGGCGGACAGCCCCAGCGACAGGCGCGCGTCGATTCCGGGCGAAAGCGCCATCACCGCACCGCCGCAGGCCTGCGCCGCTGCGTGACCACACGCATCGCCTGCTCCAGCGGCTGCTCGTACGACCAGGAGGCGACATCGACGCCGATGGTGGCCATGTCGCGATACATGGCACTGCGCTGCAGCGTCCAGATCCGGGCCACCAACGGATCCAGGTCGCTCTCGAATGGTGAGCCGCCGAGCACGTCGACCGCGAGCACCACGTGGCCCCGTTTTCGCAGATCGGTCAGCGCCAGTGCGAATTCGGTGTCCAGCAGCGTGGAGAACGCAATGATCAACGCACCCGATGGAACCGCGGCCCGGGGTGCCAGCGTTCCGGTGGTCGACTCGACTCCGTCGCCGGCACCGAGGACCGCGTCGACGATGCGATAGAACTGGCGCTGCCCGATCTCCGCACCGACCCACCGCGGGTGGCGGCCACCGAGAATGACGATGCCGGCACGGTCGCCATTGCGCAACGCGGTCTGCACCACCTGCGCCGCGCCGAGTACCGACCGTTCGGTTGCCTCGGTCGCCGGGCCGGCAGGCTGCGGGTAGGCGTCGATCAACACCACGACGTCGGCGCCACGATCGGTCAGACGCTGAGTGACATGCAGGCTCCCGCGTCGTGCGCTGACCGGCCAATTCACCGAGCGCAGCGGATCGCCGGGAACGTAGGCGCGGATGTCGGCGTACTCCACGCCGCGGCCCGGATGCCGGGTGAGGTGGGTCCCGACCCGGTCGAGCAGGTCGCTGTGCGGGACCGGTGTGGCCTGCGGCGGCGCCAGCGGGAATACGGTGACCTCGGCGACCTTGACAGTTCCCGTCCCGACCAGCAGACCACCCCGGGCCACGGTGCTCACGATGGCCCGGATCGGGTACCGTCCCCAGCGTCCGGCGGTGGCAGTGACCGTATGTCGGCTCCCAGCTGCGACGGTGGACTCCGCGGTCTCGAGACTGAGCGCCGGATGCGCCGATACCGCCAGCCTCACGTGAACCATGTCGGCGTCCGATACCGTTGCGCCGACCGATAATTCGACCGACTCGGTCTCGAAGCAGCGCTGCACCGACGGCGTGGCATGTACCCGCAGGCTCGGAACGGGTCGCTGGCTGTCCAACGAGCACAAGACGCCGAGCAACGGTGCCGCAAAGGCGATCAGCTGCCAGCGCGATGCACCCACGGCCAGCACCAGGGCCAGCGCGGCACCGGTGGCCACCGCCTTGGCGAATGGGGATGCCCGCCAATGCATGACGACGTCCATCTCGAGCAACTCTGGGTCGTGCGTCACGTCGGTGTCGCCTCCGGGGTACGCGGCACCGGCAGCCGCCGCAGCAGTTCCTCCACCACATCGGCGCCCTGAACTCGACGTACCCACATCTCCGGCCGCAGCGTGATCCGGTGCGCGATCGCAGACGTGGCCAACGCTTTGACGTCCTCGGGGATCACGTAGTCGCGGCCGAGCAGCAGAGCGCGGGCCCGAGCGAGCTGGACCAGGTCGAGTTCCGATCGCGGGCTGGCCCCCACAGCCACCTGCGGATGGCGCCGGGTTCCGGTGGCCAGCGACACGACGTAGCGCAGCACGTCGTCGTGCACACCGACCTGCTCCACCGCTTCGCGCATCGCCACTAGATCGTCGGCGTCAACCACCTTGCGCACCGTCGGTAATGCGGCGCCGCGGTCCAGGCGACGGCGCAGCATGGCCGCCTCCCCCTGTTCCGAGAGATAACCCAGGCGCAGCCTGATCGCGAACCGGTCCAGTTGCGCCTCCGGCAGCGGATAGGTGCCCTCGTACTCGATCGGGTTGTCGGTGGCCAGCACGATGAACGGCGACGGCAACCGATGCGTGTTGCCGTCGATGCTGACCTGACCTTCGGCCATCGCCTCCAGGAGCGCCGCCTGGGTCTTGGGCGGCGTCCGATTGATCTCGTCGGCCAGCACCAGGTTGGTGAAGATCGGCCCGCGCCGGAACTCGAAACGGCCCGAGGACATGTCGTAGACCGTCGTGCCGAGCAGGTCAGCCGGCAGCAAGTCGGGGGTGAACTGCACGCGGATGAAGTCCAGTCCGAGCGCGGCCGCGAACGACCGTGCGATCAAGGTCTTGCCCAGGCCCGGCAAGTCCTCGATGAGCACGTGCCCGCCGGCGAGCACCGTGGTCAGAATCAGGGTGAGCGCGGACCGCTTGCCCACCACGGCCCGCTCGATCTCGTCGAGCACCGCGGTGCAGCGTTCTCCGGTGGTGGCCGCCGCGCCGGACAGCCCGGTGCTCATCGCTGCTCCAGGCGGCACAGGATCTCTTCCAGCACAGCACGTCCGGGGCCGGACCCGCTGTCGCCGGTGGGTGCGACGTTGCCGGGATCGACCCACGGCCAAAGCTCGTCGCCGAACAACAGCGCCCCGGTGGCAGCGAACGCAGCGGGATCCTTCGCCCTCCCCTGCCCGGTGGAGACCTCGAACCGCCGCGCCAGGATCGGTCGCCATCGCCGATCCCAGTCGGCTCTGGTCGATTCCGACCAGCGGATTCTGGCTTCGGTTCCCGAGCGCCACCGGCGCAGGGCCTCACCGGGTTCATCGGTCGCCGCCGGATCTGCCGGTGGTCGCGAGCCTCCCGTGGTCAGCAGGCGCCGAATACCGAAGACCGGTAGCGCGACCGCGAGGCCCGCCGCCGCGAACAACAGCTGACGCTGGTGGGTCATCAGCGCCACGAGCTCAGCGCCAACTATCAGTAGGACACCTTGCAGCGCTAGCACTTTCATCGTGGATTCCGCAATTCCTCGAGAACCTGCCGCAGCGCAGCGATCGCATCAGCGCGATCGCGCTCGGTCATCAGGTGGGCGCTGAAGCGCGCCTCGGTGAACAGTTCCACCAGCCGGGTCGCGTTGGCCGCGGGCAGGGCATGGTGTTCGACGGCTCGCGCCAGCACTTCGGTGGGGGTGTCGAAGGCGCGGGGTGCGATATCGGGAACGGCGCCCAGGTGGCTTTCCATCACCGCGTAGCAGGCGATGATCGCCGCGCGAGGCTCGCGACTGGGATCGACGATCCGGGCCAAGCCGAGTTCTGCTGCCCGAACCAGGTTTTCACCGGGACTCGGTGCGTCCGCCATCGACGGGACCACGAAGGTCGCAGGCAGCGCGGGATGTGGGCGCCGGGCGCGTGCGGCGAGGACCGCGGTGGCCAGCAGAGCCAGCAGCAGGGTGGCCACGGCCAGCAGATACGCGGACGCGCCACCGGCCAGTCCGCTGGGTGCGGCCGGCGGCGGGGCCGGCGCACCCGGTGTACCCGGTGGCGTCTCACCCGTTCCGGGCACCTCCGCCGGCAGCTCGATACGGAGTCCTCCACCGAGCTTCGCCAGCATCACGATGGTCAGCAGCCACAACGCCAGCGCCGCCGCGACGATCAGCACCGCGCGCCAGACCGGTCCTCGTCCGGCACCAGCGGTCAGGGACAACTGGCCGATGCTGCCGGCCCGTGCGCGTTGATGCCGTGCCCGGTGCACGACAGCGACCGCGATGATCGTGCCCGATAGCGCCAACAACGCCGACAACACAATCGGTTCCACGGTGCTAGCGGCGCTCGCGCGGTGTGACTCGGGCGCGGCACCGGGAAGGTATCCGCGCGTGGTGGCGCCGGCCGCGAGCAGCAGCACGCCCAGGGCGATCACTCGCACGGTCGCCCTGTCGCTACCGGCCATCACCGGAGCACCAGGTACCTGGGTTTCCCGCCGTCGCCGCGGCATTCCCCATACTGGCACGCCAGGGCGGGAAGCGGCCAGGATCGCGCCGACAGCCCCGCGTTGTTAGGCCGAGCCGGTCACCCGGACTTCTCGTCGTGCCCGCCGAACTGCTTGCGCATGGCCGAGAGCACCTTTGCGCCAAACTCGAACAGCTGGCGAGAGGCGAATCGTGCGTACAGCGCGGTGGTGAGCACCGGCGCGGGGACGCCCTCGTCGATGGCGGCGATAACGGTCCACCGGCCTTCGCCGGAATCGGAGACCCGGCCGGCGAATTCCTCCAATTGCGGCGACTTCTGCAGCGCACTGGCGGTCAGATCCAGCAACCAGGAACCGATTACGCTGCCCCGCCGCCAGACCTCGGTGACCTGCTCGATGTCGATGTCGTACCGATAGAACTCGGGATTGCTCAACGGCGCGGTTTCGGCATCACCCTGCTGATCCTGTTTGCCGATGTTGGCGTGGTGCAAGATGTTCAGCCCCTCGGCGATCGAGGCCATCATCCCGTACTCGATGCCGTTGTGCACCATCTTCACGAAGTGCCCGGCCCCCGACGGGCCGCAGTACAGATAGCCTTTCTCGGCTTGCGCGATCTCGCCCTCGCGTCCCGGGGTGCGCGGGGCCGCGTCCACCCCCGGAGCCACGGTCGCGAAGATCGGCTCGACATGGTCGAACGCTGCCCGATCCCCGCCGACCATGAGGCAGTAGCCCCGTTCGCGGCCCCACACCCCACCACTGGTTCCGCAATCGAGAAGATGAATACCTTTGTCGGCCAAGACCTTTGCGTGCGCGATGTCGTCGCGGTAATAGGAGTTGCCGCCGTCGATCACGATGTCGCCAGCTTCCAGTGTGCCGGCAAGTTCTTCGATGACCCCGGTGGTGATGGCACCGGCGGGCACCATCACCCACACCACCCGCGGCGCGGACAGCTGCGCCGCGAGCTCGGCCAACGACGAGACGCCGGTGGTGTTGGGTTCGGTGGTCAGTGCGCTGACCGCGTCGGCGTTGTGGTCGTAGACGACGCATTCGTGACCGCCGTCGACCATGCGCCGAACGAGATTGGCGCCCATACGCCCCAGACCGATCATCCCCAGTTGCATGGTGCGCTGCTCCTTACCGTGAGCGGCCATCGTCCGCTCGAAGCTAGCGCACCAGTCTGGGCAGAAGCTGACCGGTGGATGCGGCAGGTGTGCCTACCCGACCTGGGCGATCCCCGGCGGGAAGTAGGGACCGATGCCTCCGGTGTAGATACCGGGCTGCCAACCGCGCGCGCCCAGGCACAGCAACGGCAGCCCGTCGGGCGACTGCGCGGCCGACTGCGGGTTCGGGCATGGCGAACCGATCTCCTGCACCCCGTAGAGCGGGTAGGAGATCTGCCAGAAACCGGTGTCCTTGGCCGGGAACTGGTTGGCGATGAAGTGGCACGCCAGCGCCTGGCCGTTGGGGCCGTGGCCGTAGATGAAGCGCTCCCAGCTGAAGCAGGCGTCGCCCTGGCGCTGGCCATCGACCATCCCCGGCACGTCGCCGGGGTAGGCACCGGCATCCGGTGCGGCGCTGATAGCGACTGCACCCGCGGCTCCCGCGATGAAAGCAGCTGCAGCTAGTTCACGAATCATTCTTCGCCCTCAGTCTGTCGATCCACGCCACCCATCGGCGACGCGTCAGAGCCTAACGGGTGGTCGTCGCACGTCAGCGCGAATCCGCCGAAACCCGGCGGGGCGGGACCGCTAAAGTGCCGCGGATGACCGGAAAGCAATGGCAGCTCGACGCATCGCACGGCCAGCTGCTGGTCCGCACCGATGTGGCGGGGCGAGCGGCAAAGATGGGGCATCGGCTGACCATCGTTATGGAGCGTTGGGAAGCAACCGTGTCGTGGTCCGGTGACCGGCCTACCGCAGTAGAGCTGGCGGTCGAGGTCGATTCGCTGCGCGTGCTGCAGGGCGACGGCGGGATGACTCCGCTAACCGCACCGGAGAAGACGCTGATCCGCGGCAATGCGCTCAAATGCCTCGACAGCAAGAAACATCGACTGATCCGGTTCGGGTCCAGCGACATCGAACCGACCGACGACGGCTATCGGCTCACCGGTGAGCTGGAGATCCACGGCCGGCGCAAGCCGCATGTCGTCGAACTTCGGGCGGCCCACCAACCCGACGGTTCCTGGCAGCTGAGCGGCGACAGCAGGGTGCTGCACAGCGACTTCGGTGTGCGGCGCTATTCGATGCTCATGGGGGCCATGCAGGTCGCCGACGAGGTGACGGTGTCCTTCTCGGGGACCGTCGCAGCCTGACTCAGCGGCCGGGTGGGCCGAAAATGTGGTCCCGCACCTGTTCTAGCCGCGAGGGGACGCCATCGGGTGACGTTTCCTGCAGGTCCGGTGCGGCCTGCGGTGCATCCCACAGTGAACCGAGCTCGGCTGGCGCCTCTTCCGGGGTCTCGCTCGGGGGCACGGGGGCGGCAGGTGGCGGCGGAAGGGCCGGGGCGGCCGCCGGGGGTGGCGCGGCGGGAACGGCGACGCGCGCCACCGTGGCGCGCTGCGGTGGCGTCGCATCCGGCTCTACCCTGCTCGGGCCGAGTTGCAAGCTCAACGCGGCGGCTACCGAGGCCACCAACGTCACCGCTCCTGCCGCCAACATCAGCAGCGCTGCGGCATAGGGCAGTGACCGCACACGACGCGGGCCGCTGCTACCGACCGCCACGCCGGCCGCGGGCGCCTCGAGCGGCGTCGAAGTCAATTCGGCATGCGGCGCCAAGGCCTGGGCCGCGCCTCGTGCCAACTCCTGAAACGCCCCGCCCTGAACGAACACCGGAATCGACAGCTTGGACTCCAAACGGCGCCCGAGTCGGTCCATGCCCCGCACCGATCCGGCCACCAGGAGCACCTCCGGTCGCTGGCCTCTCGAAGCCACCGTGTCACCCAGCCAGCCGATCACATCGTCGGGACCGTTGATCGGGCAGGTGACAACCGCTTCGGGGGAATCCGGCTGGTCGGGCAGGACCAAGCTGGCCACCTCGGCTTCGACGACGCATACCGCGGCCCGTGCGTGTCGTGCGCCGATTCCGGCGGCCAGCGACATAGCGGCCTGGCTGTAGCGCACCGGAACCACGTGCTCGAAGCCGGCGTCGGCCAGCGACTCGAGCAGCAGCGCGGCGCCGACGGCCGCTTCATCGCTCCAGGTCACTGCCACGCCGTGCAGTCGTTCATCGCGCGCGGCCAGCATGGTGCGTACCTGGTCAGCCACCGCTGAGGCTTGTGCCGCCAGATCTACCGCGTCGGGTCCGGCGTCGCCGACGGCGACATTCACCTCGTCACCGATAACCGTCGGGCAGTCCGAGCCCCCGGCGTCGGCCATGACCCAGCCGATTGTCGACGGCGTGATCGCCAGCCCCAGTACGGTGTCCAAAATCGCGCGCCCCAATCGTCCTGATCTGCGCTGTCACCACGTCTGCTCAGGGCCTTCGCCGGGCCCGTGACCGGGCTCGGCGAGGCGCCGGAACAGACCGGCGACAGCTCAGGACTGTGTGGTCTTGTCGGCTTACCGGAGGGGAGCCTACGCGTGTCGTACTACTTGTCCTAACCGGGTCCGGGGCGAAAATCGGGTATGCTATATGCGAGTCGGATCCCTTGACGGCCGCTTAACTTGCAAATTGCGGCCGTTGCTGCATGTAAGGGCCGATGCCGAAGTGGCGGCGCGCGTGGCGTCGCGATCGAGAGATTGAACGGTCCACAGCACGACGACAAGGGGCAGGAATGACAGACGTGAGCAAGGGATTGCGCTGGGCACGCCGACTTTTGGTCGGCGCGGTAGCTGCCGCAGCGCTGCCGGGCCTGATCGGCCTGACAGGTAGCGAGGCGACCGCATCGGCGTTCTCCCGGCCGGGTCTGCCGGTCGAGTACCTGCAGGTGCCTTCGGCAGGTATGGGCCGTGACATCAAGGTCCAGTTCCAGCCCGGTGGTCAGGGCTCCCCGGGCCTGTACCTGCTCGACGGCATGCGGGCCCAGGACGACTACAACGGCTGGGACATCAACACCCCGGCCTTCGAGTGGTACTACCAGTCCGGCATCTCGGTGATCATGCCGGTCGGTGGCCAGTCCAGCTTCTACAGCGACTGGTACAAGCCGGCTTGCGGCAAGGCGGGCTGCTCCACCTACAAGTGGGAGACCTTCCTCACCAGCGAGCTGCCGGCCTACCTGGCCTCCGAGTACGGCGTGAGCCAGAGCCGCAACGCCGCGGTCGGCCTGTCGATGGCCGGTGCGTCGGCCCTGACGCTGGCGATCTACCACCCCAACCAGTTCACCTACGCCGGTTCGCTGTCGGGTTACATCAACCCCTCGGACGGCAAGAGCTGGATCGGCCTGGCCATGGGTGACGCCGGCGGCTACAAGAAGGAAGACATGTGGGGCCCGGACGACGACCCAGCGTGGTTGCGCAACGACCCGACGGTCAACGTCGGCAAGCTGGTCGCCAACAACACCCGCCTGTGGGTCTACTGCGGTAACGGTCGTCCGAACGAGCTGGGCGGCGACAATATCCCCGCGACGTTCCTTGAGGGCAACTTCATGATCGGCCAGAACAAGAAGTTCCAGGAGCTCTACACCGCGGCCGGTGGCAACAACGCGATCTTCAACTTCCCCGACTACGGCACCCACAGCTGGGAGTACTGGGGCCAGCAGCTGCAGGCCATGAAGCCTGACCTGCAGAGCCACCTGGGCGCCAGCGGCGGCGGCAGCTAGGTTCTGCACCGACATCCCACTGGGCCCCACCCGATTCCGGGTGGGGCCCAGTGCTTTGTCGCCGATGGGGTTACCGTGGCGTCGCCGACGTGATTGGATGGCGAACATGCAGGGTTCGGCGACAGTTCATATGGCGGCCCCGGCCGAGCGGATCTGGGATCTGGTGGCCGACGTTCGTAACATCGGGAAGTTTTCTCCAGAGACCTTTGAGGCGCAGTGGCTCGACGGTGCTGAGGGTCCCGCGGTGGGCGCACGATTCCGCGGGCATGTGCGGCGCAACGGGATCGGGCCGGTGTACTGGACCACGTGCCGGGTCACCGAGTGCGAACCGAATCGGGTCTTCGGCTTCGCGGTGCTCGCCGGTGACCGCGCGGTGAACCGGTGGCGTTACGAGCTCACCCCCACTGCGGATGGCACCGACGTCACCGAATCGTTCCAGCTGGCCAATTCCTTCCTGACCACCGTGTACTACTACGTGTTTGGCGGTTTTCTACGGCAGCGCAACAACATTCGCGATATGCGCCGCACCCTGGAACGAATCCGCGACGTCGCAGAAGCGCCCGCGCAGCCCTAGCGGCTCAGTCCAGGCTGTCCGGGTCGGCCAACGGCAGCAGCAGGAATGACGGGGTGGGACCGCCCTGATGCACCTGGTAGAGCCCACCCGCCAACGCCTGTCGGGTAGCCGCGGTTGGAACCAAGTGCGGGAAATCGTAGGTGGTCACCGTCAGTCGCAACCGATGCCCCGGCGCGATCAGCGCTGCGGTCGGGAAGATCTCGATGTCGTAGGCGGTCAACTCCCCTGGCTCCACCGGTCGCATCGCAGACCGCGTGCTGATGTGATGCGGGCGCAGCACGGTGCCATCCGGCAGGTACCAGGTCCGGTCCGGGTCCAACTCGCGGTGTGAGCCCAGCAGCGCCCCCAGCGTCAGCGGCCGATTGACGCCCTCCGGCGCAACATCGTCGAGGTGGGCGACCCACAGTGTCTCGGTGGTGTCGGCGGTCGCCTGCACGCGCAGCGTGATCGGGCCGGCGATCAGGGTCGGCGAGTCGAATGCCTCAGTGGTGTAGGTCAGCGCCCCGCGCTGCACCCGGCGGTTGTCCTGGTCGTGACGGGTGCGGCCGCCCGCTGCGGCGGTGGCGAAACTGTTCAGCCCCAACGACCACTGTTCGAGGCTGCGCCCCGATACCGGACCGTGCGAGCGGTACGGCAACGCGGCCAGGCTTTGCTCCTCCTGGGCGTCGGCAGTCAGCCGGCCGGCGTGGGACAGGTAGAGCCGGGTCGGTGTCGCCTCGGGAATCGGGTACTCCCTGGTGTGGAACCAGCGGCGGTCGCCTATCGCCTGGAAGGTGAACGGTGAGCCCGAGATAGCTGCCGCCGCATCATCTTTCAGCCAGTAGTCAAACCAGCGCAGCTGCAGATCCAACAGGTGCAGACCGTCGTAATCCGAAACGTGGTACCACGGCCCCATCATCAGTTTGACGCGGTCGGTCAGGGGCTGCCCGGGCTGCATCGCCGCATTGGGCGGGCGGCCGGTGTAGGCGTTCTGCAACGCCGCGTAGTTCAGCGGTGCGCCGCGCTGAAAGGCATCGTGCCAGCCACCGGTGAGGAAGACAGCCACGTTGTTGGCGGCGATCTCCGGCAGCACCAAGTCCGGTCGCATGTCGTCCCAGAACGGCCCGTCGTAGGCGGCGTCGCCACCGGTGCGCGCCTCGGCGATCAGCGGTCCGAAGTAGCTGCGCTGATCTTTACCGCGCTGGCGTACCGCGGCAAGCCCGCCGGCCCGGGGCCGCGAATGACTCCCCGGGGTGAAGAACTCCAGCGCCGGGTTGATCACGTTGAGCAATGCGTAGATCGAGCCGTAGGCGCGCACCGTCCGCAGGTGCGATACCCCGCCCATCGCGGCGGCATCCCGATAGAAGTCGTTGGCGGCCATCACCGGGAAGATCGCCTTGAGCGGAGAGTCCGGGCCGACCGCGGCCGCGGTGAACAGCTGGTTGATGGCCAGGTAGGAGATGCCGAACATGCCGACGCGCCCATTGGCGTTGGGCAGCGTGGAGGCCCAGCTGACCAGCTCGACACCGTCGCGCGTCTGGTCCGCGCCGAACATTTCGAACGAGCCACCAGATGCCCCGGTGCCACGGACGTCGACCATCACCTCGATGTAGCCCCGCCGAATCAGATGCGGTGACGGACCGCCGCCGATCTGCGCCGCCGGCGGCGGTGCCAACTTGCCGTAGGGGGTCACCGACAACAGCACCGGGAACGGTCCTTCGGCGGGCGCGCCAGTCTCGGGGACGGTGGGGTAATGGATGTTGGCGCGCAGCACGACTCCGTCGCTCATCTTCACAGCGACGTTGCGCCGAATCCCGACGCCGTAGCGCGCGGGCGGCGCGGTCCACTCCGGGCTCAACGGCGACGGGCTGCTCCGGCGGACCCGCACGGCCGACCGGGGCTTGCGCAGTGCGACACCTGCTGCCCCCGCTGCAGCGGCTGCTGCCAGCACCCATCCGACCCTTCGCGCCGTCCGCCGATCAGCCATGCCCAGACTCTAAACTCCGCGCCCGCCCCTCCCGGGCACCTGTCCAACGGCGGCGTATATTTCGGCGTGTCATGTGCTTCTCCGGAAAGGGGCATCGGCATGCCGGCTGACGTCAAACACATCGTCACCGAGATGTGGCAGGCATTATCGCGTCGCGACTGGGACGCGGTGAAACCCTTTCTGGCCGAAGACTGCATCTATGTCGACATGCCGGTGGGTCCGGCTGCAGCCGCCCGCGGGCCACACGACATCGTCAAGCGCCTCAAGATCGGTCTGGAGCCGCTGGCCGGATACGAGAACCATCCGGGCCTGCTGGTCGCCGAAGGCGCCGACGTGCTCTACGAGCACTCTGAAACGTGGAACTGGGCCACCGGGGAGACCGCGCTGCTGCGTTTCGTCACTGTGCACCAGGTGATCGACGGAAAAATCACGCTGTGGAAAGACTATTGGGACATGGCCGGCCTGACGGCCCATGCGCCGCCGACCTGGCTGGAAGACTTTGCCGAGGCCGACATGTCGTGGATATTCGACGCCACCGGCCTGATCTGAGTTGGAATCAGGCCCTGCTGGGCAGGGTCAGTGCGCAGGCCTGTCCGATGTCCAGCGTGCGAAGCAGCCGTCCCATACCAAGCCAGAGCGCACACGACAGCGCGAGGTCGGCCAGCAGTTCGTCACTGAGGTGCTCGGCGCAGCGCGACCAGAAGTCCTCGTCGTCGCGCAGGCCGGTGTGGTCAGTGGCGAAGCGATGGGCGAACTCGGCGGCGAGCCGCTCCTGCGGGCTGTAGCCCGGCCAGGTGCGCCACTGCGACACGTGCTCGTAGAGCTCCTCGTCGACCCCCGCCGCCGGGCCGTCGGCGTCACGGGTGTTGACGCACACCGTGCACTCGTTGTCGAAGGCGATCACCATCCGGGCCAGCTCGCGGGTGCGCATCGGCAACCGGCCCTTGGTGTAGACCGCTGTACTGAATCCGCCGATTCCCGCTGCCAGGTCAGGTGATTTGACCATCCAGCCCATCACGTCGTCTGCGGCGAACGTCCCGATTCGGCTCATACTTGGCGATGCTAGCGGTCAACCGTGGGCAGTGCTGCTGAACTCCGCCGACTCCCCCGCGTCGTCGGGATCGATGATGGCCCGGCGTGCGATCCGCTCTAGCGCGGCTGAGACCTCGGCGCGATCCGGTCGGCCCTCGAACCCGGGCGAACGAGCCAGTTTGTCGACCACCCAGTCCTGTACCAGCGAGGACACGAACCCGACCTGGCGCAGACCGGCGCGGGTGAGACCGAGGTGGTCGCCTTCGCGCAACACATAGCCGTGAGACACCAGCTGGTCGACGGTGGGTTCGAGGATCTCATAAGGCACCCGGAGGCGCTTGCCGATGTCACTGAGCCGCGCGGTCCGAAACACCTGCGTGTACCGGTAGATCCGCAGCACCGTCCACAGCCCGGCGACGTCGAGCTGACAGTCCGGCCGCAGCGCGATGGAGCGCAGCCGCATCCCGGGTTCGTTGTGCAGCAGTCGCCCGATCGCGTTCTCCAGCAGATCGTCCGACGACGCGTTGGTGGGCATGCCGAACCCGTCGCCCAGGTCGACCGCGCTGTCGCGCAGCTCCTTGAGCGGGACCTCGCGCAGGAACAGAGCCAGCACGAATCCGAGCAGCGCGACCGGTGCGGCGCACAAGAACACCTGTCCGAGTGAGTCGGCATAGGCCGCCACAATCGGCTCCGCCTGCTGTGGCGACAGGCGGCGCACCGCCTCAGGTGAGTCGGCCGCACCGGCGGCCAGTCCGGCGCTGCTCAGTGCCGGTCCGAGCCGGTGGCCCAGGAAGTTCACGAACAGCGACCCGAACACCGCGGCACCGAACGAGCTGCCGATGGTCCGGAAGAACGTGACCCCGGAGGTGGCCACGCCGAGGTCGGCGAAGCTCGAGGTGTTCTGCACGACGAGCACCAGCACCTGCATCGACAACCCGATACCGGCTCCCAGGATCACCAGGTAGACCGACTGCAGCAGCGCCGGGGTGGCGGCATTCATCTGCGACATCAGCGCGAACGCGATCGTCATCAGCGCGGTGCCGACCACCGGAAAGATCTTGTAACGGCCGGTCCGGCCCACCAGGGCCCCGCTGCCGGTGGAGGTCACCAACATCCCCACCACCATCGGCAGGGTGCGCAGGCCCGAGGTGATCGCCGAGACACCGTCGACGTACTGCATGAAGGTGGGTAGGAAGGTGAGCGCGCCCAGCATCGCGAAGCCGACGACGAACGCCAGCACGCAGCAGACCGCGAATACCGGGTCGGCGAACAGCCGGGTCGGCAGGATGGGCGCCGCGGCCCGGTTCTCCACCCAGACGAACAGCGCCAGCGCCACCACGGACCCGCCGAACAGCGCGATGATCGCCGCTGACCCCCAGGGGTAGCGGCTGCCGCCCCAGCTGGTGGCCAGTGTCAATCCCGTGGCACCCAACCCGATCAAGACGATTCCGGCGTAGTCGATGACGGGCTTGGCGCGGCCCGCCAAGGCCGGGATCGCGACGCCGGCCACCAGCAACACGACCACCGAAATCGGCAGATTGATCCAGAACGCCCAGCGCCAGGTGAGGTAGTCGGTGACATACCCGCCCAGCAGCGGGCCGATGACCGTGGTCACTCCGAAAACCGCGCCCAGCATGCCCTGATAGCGGCCCCGGTCACGCAGCGGAATGACTTCACCGATGAGAGCCGCGGCGGTGACGGTGATGGCGCCCCCGCCGATGCCTTGCAGCGCCCGCGCGGCGACCAGCATCCCCATCGAGGCGGACAACCCACACAGCACCGATCCGGCGACGAAACACACCACGGCGGCCTGGAACACCCGCTTGCGGCCGAACAGGTCGCCGAGCTTGCCGGCCAGGATCGTCGCGATCGTGGACGTCAGTAGGTAGCTCGTCACCACCCACGACTGATGCCCGGCGTTGCCCAGATCCGAGACGATCGTCGGCAAGGCGGTCGCCACGATGGTCTGGTCCAGCGCGGCCATCAGCAGGCCGAACACGATCGCCAGGAAGATCAGATTGCGGCGGTGCGGACTTACCGGCGCAGGTCGCACATCGTCGGCGACCGGCGTCGATGCGGTCATACTCCGGCTGCGCCGATCACGACGGCGGGCGGGAGACGCACTGTGCCGAGTACAGCGCCTCGCCGAGCTTGTCCATCAGCTCCAGTTGGGTTTCCAGGTGGTCGATGTGCGATTCCTCGTCGGCGAGGATGGTTTCAAGAATCTGGGCGGTGGTGCTGTCCTGCTTCTCACGGCACATGACGATGCCGGGCCGCAACCGGTTCAGCACGTCAATTTCCAGCGCCAGGTCGCTTTCGAACTGTTCCCGCAGCGTCTGTCCAATGCGCAGCGACCCGATGCGCTGATAATTCGGCAGGCCGCCGAGCACCAGAATCCGGTCGGTGACGGTCTCGGCGTGGCGCATCTCCTCCATCGATTCTTCGCGGGTATGGCCGGCTAATTCGGTGAAACCCCAGTTGTCCTGCATCTTCGCGTGCAGGAAGTACTGGTTGATCGCGGTGAGCTCACTGGTCAGCTGCTCGTTGAGCAGTTTGAGAACCTCGGGGTCGCCTTGCATGATCTCTCCTCTGATGTGAAGAACCTCGCATGCCGGCCGCGACGGACGGGGCTTGAATCATCGCCGTAACGCGCCAAATTCAATCTAGTGCAGGCCATCGCTTGCAGTGGGCTGTTTACCCGCGTCTCGGCGCGTCGAATCGCCGCACCGCTCTGGGTCTTCGGGCGAGTGGGAGATCGCCGTACATCACCGGACCCGCGCAAGGTGCGCCTTACTTAGGTTAGACTCTACTAACATGAGACTTGTTTCGCCCGGCAATCGTGTCGGCATTTCGGGCAGCGGCATGTCTCACCGCAACGATCCGCATTCGCTGGTGCTGGCGCTGGACTACCGAGTCGACGACGTAGGTCGGACATGGTCGCTGATTCAGCGGGACCATTCCCCGCTCGTCGACTTGGGTGCCCGCCATGCCGTGCTCTACACCTCGGAGTTCGAGCCGGACCGGGTGCTGGTCACCATCGGCCTGCGGCACCGAGTCTCGGTCAAGGAGCTCCTGCGCTCCCCCGCGGTCTTCGAATGGTTCGACCGCTCCGGGGTCAACGATCTGCCCGCGATCTTCGCCGGCGAGGTTATCGAAAAGATCAACCTGGCCACGTCGGTTGACGAACAGGACCGTTCGGAGGTGATCGTCGGCGCGGTTGCCACCGTCGCCGACCCCGCGGACCTGATGGCCAAGGTGCACGCCGGATTGGACCGGTTCGCCGGCGCGGGAGTGCGCAAAGTGTGGGTGTATCAAGCGGTCGATGACGGACATGAGGTGATGACACTGCTGGAAATCGACAGTGCGGCAAGTGCACAGCGATGGATCGACCACCCGGACACCGCCGCGGAGTGGATGTCCGGCATCGGAATCGGTGGTTACCCCGGGCCGTTCGTCGGGAAGGTCGCCACCTCGATCGATCTGATGGCGCCCGTGGGCGAGGGTCGGTAGGGGTATCGCATGTACGTATGCCTGTGTGTCGGAGCCACCAATCAGATGGTGTCCGACGCCGTCGCCGCCGGGGCGTCGACGTCGAAAGAGGTTGCCGCGATGTGCGGCGCGGGTGGCGACTGCGGCCGGTGCCGCTGCACCGTGCGCGGCATCATCGAGGCCACCCTGGCCGCGGCGCCCCGCACTGCCGACAACGGTGCGCTGCGGCATCTCGCGCTGGACATCAGCCCCGTCGGATCACACTGATTCGCCGCCTCGCCGGCCGGTGAACTCGGCCAGCGCATCGGCGTTGGCCTGACCACCCAAGAGCTCGGCGAAGAACGCGTTCTCCCGCTCAACCGCGGCCAGGGTCTCTGCCCTAGTCGGCTCGACCATCGCACTCTTGACCGCCATGAGGCTCGAAATAGGCCGGGATGCAAGGACTTCCGCGTGCCGACGGGCCTCGCCCAGTAGCTCCTCCGGCTCACAGACCGCGAAGACCAAGCCCATCCGCAGCGCCTCGTCCGCGGTGATCCACTCCGAGGACATCAAGAGCCAGGCCGCGTTCTGCCGTCCCATCAATCGCGGAAGCAGGTAGGAGGAGGCCGCCTCCGGCGCCACCCCCAGGCTGGTGAACGGGCACTTCAGTCGCGCGCTCGATGACATGAACGCCAGGTCGGCGAAGCCCAGGATCGTCGTTCCGATCCCCAGACCGAGGCCGTTGACCGCGCAGATCAGCGGCTTCGGGAATTGCCCCAGCGCCGCGATAAGACCGCGGAAGCCGTGTTTACCGGGAACGAAATCCGGATCGGTCACCATGGCCTGCATCTCGGCCAGGTCGGTGCCGGCGCTGAATGCCCGCCCGGCCCCGGTTATCAGGACCACCGCGACGTCGGGGTCGTCGGCTGCGGCGAGCAACGCCTCGGCCGTGGCGTCGTAGAGCGCCTCGTTGAACGCGTTGAGGGCATCGGGGCGATTAAGCGTGAGAGTCCGAACCCGGTTCTCTTCTTCGATCGTCAGGATCACCCGTGCAGCCTAAACGCCGCCCACCGGGCCGCGACCGCGACGCTACTCAGACCAGCTCGACCTGGTGGCCCGCGGCAACGACGTGGCCGATGATGCCCGCCAACCGCCGATAGGACTCGTCGCGTCCACTGGAGGTGCGAAATACCAGCCCGATCCGCCGGCCGGGCGCCGGCGGCGCGAAATAGGCCAATGCCAGGCCGTTGCGCTCCGCTTCGACCGCCACCGCGGTCTGCGGGATCAACGTCACCCCCAGTCCACCGTTGACGCACTGGACCGCGGTGGCCAGCGATGCGGCGCGGGTGGTGGCCAACTCGGCACGCACTCCTGCGTTACGGCAGATCTCCAAGGTCTGGTCACGCAGGCAGTGGCCCTCGTCGAGCAGCAGCAACGGTAGGTCCGCCAGCACTGTCGGCGCTACCCGACGCTTGCCGGCCAGCGCATGGCCGGGCGGCAGCGCCAACACGAAATCCTCGTCGTAGATCGGTATTTCGGTCAGCCCGGCCACCTCTGCCGGCAACGCCATCACGGCCGCGTCGACCGCACCCTCCCGCAGTCCGGTGAGCAGCCGTTCGGTCTGGTCTTCGATCACTCGCAGATTCAGGTCCGGTAGTTGCTCGGACAATCCCGCCAGCACGGCGGGCAGCACATACGGCGCCACTGTCGGGATCAGGCCGAGCCGCATGGCACCCTGCAGCGGGTCGGCCACCCCGGCGGCGGCCGCCGAGAACTGCGCCGCCGCATCCAATACGGCGTGGGCGTACGGCAGCAACTGCTGCCCCTCGGCGGTCAGAAAAACCCGCCGTGTGGAGCGCTCGATCAGTTGGACGCCCAACCCGGCCTCCAACGACGACAGCGCCTGCGACAGTGTCGACTGGCTCAGGCCCAGCCCGGCCGCCGCCAGACTGAAGTGGTGCTTCTCGGCCACGGCGGTGAATGCCCGCAGGCCGGCGAGCGTCGGCTGATAGCTTGCATCGGTCATGCCGATAATTATAGTGCGTGGCATCACCTTTTATTTTTAATTCAGATAGGGCACGATGGAGCGTGCGGGCGTCGAACGCGCCCCGAATGCAGAAATCTCACATCACAAGGAGTGTCATGGCACTGTTGACTATCGGCGAGCAGTTCCCGTCCTACCGGCTCACCGCCTTGATCCCGGGCGATCTGTCGAAGGTCGACGCGAGCGGGCCCGACGACTTCTTCACCACCATCACCAGCGATGACTACGCCGGCAAGTGGCGCGTGGTGTTCTTCTGGCCCAAGGACTTCACCTTCATCTGCCCCACCGAGATCGCGGCGTTCGGCAAGCTGAACGACGAGTTCGCCGACCGCGACGCCCAGATTCTCGGCGCCTCGACCGACAACGAGTTCGTGCACTACAACTGGCGCGCCCAGCACGAGGACCTCAAGACGCTGCCGTTCCCGATGCTGTCGGACCTCAACCGCGAACTGGTGACCGCCACCGGTGTGCTCAACTCCGACGGCGTCGCCGACCGGGCCACCTTCATCATCGACCCCAACAACGAGATTCAGTTCGTCTCGGTGACGGCGGGTTCGGTGGGTCGCAACGTCGACGAGGTGCTGCGGGTGCTGGACGCGCTGCAGTCCGACGAGCTGTGCGCCTGCAACTGGAAGAAGGGCGAGGCGACCCTCAACGTCGGCGAACTGCTCAAAGAATCCCTGTAGATCGCAGCCGTATGAATCGCACTCGCGGTGATGTCGGGCGCCAGGATGAGGAGGAACAGCGCCAATGAGTATTGAGAACCTCAAGAACGCGATCCCGGAGTACGCCAAGGACCTCAAGCTCAACCTGGGTTCGATCGCCCGCACCACGGTCCTGAACGAAGAGCAGCTCTGGGGCAGCCTGCTGGCCACTGCCGCGGCCACCCGCAACGCCACAGTGCTGGCCGAGATCGGGGCCGAGGCCGCCGACAACCTGTCGGCGGAGGCCTATCAGGCCGCCCTGGGCGCCGCGTCGATCATGGGCATGAACAACGTGTTCTACCGTGGTCGGCACTTCCTGGACGGCAGCTATGACGACCTGCGGCCCGGGTTGCGGATGAACATCATCGGCAACCCGGGGGTCGACAAGGCCAACTTCGAACTGTGGAGCTTCGCAGTCTCGGCCATCAACGGCTGCCAGGCGTGCGTTGCCTCCCACGAACAGGTCGTCCGGGAGGCGGGCGTCGGCCGCGAAGCGGTACTGGAAGCTCTCAAGGTCGCCTCGATCGTGGCTGGGGTGGCGCAGGCGGTCTTCGCCGCCAGCGCCGACCCAACTGCTACTTAGGCGTTCCAGTCCCTATCGGCGCGCGCCGGGCGATGCCCGGCGCGCGCCGTAGACTTTGCTCTCGTGACGCTCAGCGATGCCGACCGTGGTTATCTGGCCCGCTGCGTCGAATTGGCCGGCGAGGCATTGATACACGGCGACGATCCGTTCGGATCGCTGTTGGTCGACGCCGACGGCACGGTGCTCTTCGAGGACCGCAACCGGGCCGGCGACGGCGATGCCACCCGCCATCCCGAGTTCACCATCGCCCAGTGGGCGGTAGCCAATCTCATTCCAGCGCAACGCATCCAGACCACCGTCTACACCTCCGGCGAACACTGCGCGATGTGCGCCGCGGCCCACGCCTGGGTCGGACTGGGCCGGATCGTCTACGCCTCATCGGCGGCGCAACTGACCGAATGGCTGCGCGAGCTGCAGGTGCCGGCGGCCCCGGTCGCCCCGCTGCCGATCACCGCAGTCGCCCCGCACGCGGTGGTCGACGGGCCGGCACCGGAGTTCGAACAGGACTTGAAGGCGCTGTTTAGGGCCCGCTACCAAAATCGGTAA
This sequence comes from Mycolicibacter virginiensis, assembly GCF_022374935.2. Lineage (NCBI taxonomy): Bacteria > Bacillati > Actinomycetota > Actinomycetes > Mycobacteriales > Mycobacteriaceae > Mycobacterium > Mycobacterium virginiense. The sequence goes on along the minus strand of NZ_CP092430.2, from coordinate 2,346,605 downwards.
TCCTCACCCTCGGGCAAGCCACGCCAGTCGGTCCAGGGTCACCGGATCCTCCTGCCCGTCGTAATAGCGGTCCAGTACCTCACGAAAGTCGCGGCAGCAGCACCGGCCGACGTGGCCACCACCTTCACACGCCCGCCCGAACAATGTCATCGAGGACCGCAGCTTGATGTCGTCGGGCCAGCCCAGGATCTCCTCGATGGACCGGCCGCTCACCGCGTTGATCAAGCCCACGCACTCCCGCAGCCGCGGCCCCAGCACGGCGTGAGCCAGATACGCGCGTGCCTCGGCGGGCGACGCGATGCCGTAACGCTGCGCCATCGCGCTGGCCCCTAAGCCGGAGAGCTGCGGAAACACGAACCACATCCAGTGGCTGCGCTTGCGGCCGTCGCGCAGTTCGGCGACCACAGTGTCGTACACACCGGCCTGTGCGTCGACGAAACGCTGTAGCCCGAATGGGTCGGAGGTTCCGGCCATGACATCAACCGTGGCACAGTTCGACGTACAGCAGGGAAGGAGTCAGCGATGTCGGCGATCAAGCGACGGGTTCCCAGGATCGGTGAACTTGCGCCACTGATCCGTTTCCGCAGGCCACGATTGAATCGCACCGCGCGCCGGCTTGAGACCGCATTGACCGTCGAAGACCTACGTCTGCTCGCCAAACGACGCACCCCCCGAGCCGCCTTCGACTACACCGACGGCGCCGCCGAAGACGAGATCTCGCTGGAACGAGCCCGACAGGCCTTCCGGGACATCGAGTTTCATCCGGCCATCCTGCGCGATGTCTCGAAGGTCGACACCAGCCGCGAGGTGCTCGGCGCGCCGGTGGCGTTGCCGTTCGCGATCGCACCGACCGGCTTCACCCGGCTGATGCACACCGCGGGCGAGCTGGCCGGCGCCCGCGCCGCCGAGGCCGCCGGTATCCCGTTCGCGCTGTCGACCTTGGGCACCGCCTCGATCGAAGATGTCGCGGCGGCCGCCCCCGGGGCCCGCCGCTGGTTTCAGCTGTACATGTGGCATGACCGCGACCGGTCGATGGCGCTGCTGCGCCGCGCCGCCGAAGCCGGCTACGACACCCTGCTGGCCACCGTCGACTGTCCGGTCGCCGGAGCGCGGCGACGCGACTCCCGCAACGGCATGTCCATCCCACCGGCGCTGACGCTGCGCACGGTCGCCGATGCCGCGGTGCATCCGGCCTGGTGGTTCGACCTGCTCACCACTGAACCGTTGTCCTTTGCGTCGCTGGACCGATGGTCGGGCACCGTCGCGCAGTACATGGACACCATGTTCGATCCGAGCCTCACCTTCGACGATCTGGCCTGGGTCAAGTCACAATGGCCGGGCCGATTCGTCGTAAAAGGCATCCAGAGCCTCGACGATGCCCGCGCGGTGGTCGATCGCGGTGTGGACGGCATCGTGTTGTCCAACCATGGCGGCCGCCAGCTCGATCGAGCGCCGGTGCCGTTCCAGCTGTTGCCCGAAGTGGTGCGCGAGGTCGGGGCCGACACCGAGATCCTGCTGGACACCGGCATCATGTCGGGCGCCGACATCGTGGCAGCGGTCGCGCTGGGTGCCCGCTGCACCCTGATCGGCCGGGCCTACCTCTATGGCCTGATGGCCGGTGGGCAGGCCGGTGTGCACCGCGTGATCGAAATCCTCGCCGAACAGATCCGGCGCACCATGCGGTTGCTCGGGGTCAGCGAACTCGCTGAACTGACACCACAGCATGTCACCCAGCTACAGCGACTGGTGCCGCGCCGGTAGCGGTTGCGTACTTCGCTCAGAACGCGGGAGCCCGCGTCACCAGCGCGGCGATCACGTCGTTGAGCGCATCCGCCTCGTCGGTGATGTGCGCGCCGCAGGCTTTGACGTCGATCACCGTGTCAGCTACCGCATTGAGCACCCGCTGGCAGCTGTATGCCTCGGAGCCCAGGGTGTAGGTCTGCGAGATCCGCGGTGCGCCACCGACGGTGTCCCCGATAGTCCAGGTGTAGGTGTTGTGGTCGGGATAGGTCACGGTGACCGTCTTGCCCGCACAGGCCTGCCACCGCGCCACCGACTGCTCGACGAAAGCCGCAGCCCGCCCGGAGTTCGGGGCGAAGGCCACAATGTCCTGGTCCACGAAAGGCCGGCCGTTGACGCCGGCCCGTTGCAGGCCGCCCGGTTCTTCCAGCACCTTCCACGCCGCCCGCTGGACCTGAGTGTCCCGGTAATCCGAGTCCAAGCCCGGGTACAGAACACCCAGGCATTCCGGCTCTGACGCCGCTATTGATCCGGCCGGCTTGAGCGCTTCGAGGTCGGCCTGCACGGTCTCCATTGCGGGGGTTGCCATTACGGCCTGTACGTCATCGTCAGCGGCCAGGTTCGGTGTCGGCAACTCGGGTGGCGTGCGGGTGAGTCCGAATGCCAGCGCACCGGCCACCGCCACCGCCACGGCGGCGCCGGCGAGCAGCAGCTTCTTCACCGGTCCACCCCGATGCCGCGGGTCGGCGTCAACGCGATCCGAACCGTCCGTACCGGCCCGCGCTACGTCGGGCGCCGGGCGGGTGATCACGGGCCGCGGCCCGGTTACCGCGGCGACCGGCATGCCGACGGTAGCGGCAGTGAAGCTCGGGTCGTTAGCGGCCAGAACCGCGTCGACGTCGGCTCGGGTTCGCACGGTGACGTCCGGCCGGTCACGCAACCGGCACAGGAGCTGGACGATGTCATTGCGGACGGTGGGATCGTGACAGTCCTCGTCGAGCCGCGACCGAAGCTCCAAGAGGAGTTCGCCCTGCTTGTGGTAGCTCAGCTCGGGTCCCGACAGCTCCGAGGAAAGCCGCATCAGGTAGGCGAAGGGCACCATTGGTTCCTCCGGCAACTGTGCAGGCAGCGGTACGGCACGGCGCGACAGGCTCTGCAGGGCGGCGACCAATCGAGCGTGGGCGGCGGCGTCACGCATCCGGTAGTCGATGACCTGGGTCGCGGCCAGTGGGGTGACACGCACACTGTCGACCGGGCCGATCTGCACCGGCAGAACCGGGCGTTGCAGCGCCCGCGCATAGGCCAACTCCGCCTGACAAGGCTTGGACCGCAATGAGTTGTTGGACAACGCGACGACGAACACCGAGCAACACCGGATCCGGTCCAGGATTGTCTGCCACCACGCCTCGCCACCGCCCAGTTCTTCGTCCAGCCACACGTGCTGGTCGGCGCTGCGCAGGACGGAAACCAGCGGATCGACCAACGCGCGATCCTGGCTGGCGTAACTGACAAACAGCATGATCCTCTCCAGGGCCGGCATGCGCAGAAGCGGACCGAATTGCTCTCCAGTTTGTCAGACTGAAGGCCGATATCGGTCGTCCTGCGTCCGGGTTAGTGTACGAGAGAACAGAGCGCTTTTGCGATGGGCCGAGCAGGCCCAGCAAAGAAAGCGCGGGAGGAGAAACGCCGATGACCGGTCGTGCGGCCGAACCGAGTGCTCCGGCCAAGCCCGGGCGCGAAGCCCCGCCGCCGGAGACCCTGCAGCACAAGGTGCTGACCGGACTGACTGATCCACACTGGTACTGGCTGCTGATCCCGGCGGGGATCGTTGCCTTCGCGCTGGGGTTCTGGGGCTACGGCTCCTATCAGGGCGGCGAGCATTCGTACTCCGACGCGGTCTATGGCGCGGTCAAGTTGTTCTTCCTGCACGCGGCTCCGCAACCGGAGAACCATGTCGGCCCGGCCCTGGACATCGCACGCTTCCTGGCACCGGTGGTAGCCGGCTGGGCGGCGCTCATAGCACTGGTGTCGATGTTTCGGGACCGGGTGCAGCAACTGCTTATCCCGTTCAAGCACGGGCATGTGGTGGTCTGCGGTCTGGGCTACGCCGGGTTTGAGTTCGTCCGCGAGCTCCGTGCCGCGGGATACCGGGCCGTTGTGATCGAGTCCGACGAGGCCAACCCTCGAATCAAGACTTGCCGCAACTGGGGATTCCCGGTCGTCATCGGAGATGCCCAGCTCAGCGCGACCCTTGAATCAGCGGGAGTACGGCGCGCAGCCCGGCTGCTCGCGGTGACTTCAGACAGCGTTGCCAACACCGAAATCGTCACGCTGGCACGCCGTCTGGCCGATGACTCCAAGAGTTCACGCAGGATCTTCGGGCGCTCGAGCAAAGACCACTTGCGCTGCCTGGCGCGCATTGAGGACCCCGGGTTGTGCGTGCTGTTACGACTCGCGGAGTTCAATCGCGGCGATGACCGGTTGGCCGTCGACTTCTTCAACATCGACACCGTCGGCGCTCGGCTGCTGCTAGCCGAACATCCGGTGACGATCGTGCAGCGTCCCCACATCGCCGTCGCCCACCTTGACGGTGTCGGATCGGGTTTGGTGTTTCAGGCAGCCCGCCAATGGCACGAAGAACGCGTGGACGACCAACCACTGCGGGTGACCGTGATCGACGACCAGGCCGCGGCCAAGGTGGCCAAGCTGGTGTCCAACCACCCCGCCCTCGAGGAAGTCTGCGAATTCCACTGCTCGCCCGCCTCGGTACGCGACATCGATCGGGTGGCGCAGGACACCGACTGGCCGGTTACCCAGGCCTATGTGACCGGTTATCACGACGAACGCAACGTCGAGTCGGCGTTGAACCTGCGCCGCGCGCTCGACAACGCGGTGCCGGTGGTCACGACAATCTCACGCGCCTACGGTGTGGCCGACCTGCTCGAGGAGCAGGCGCTCGGCGGCTCCGGTGTCACGGTCTTCCGGACCCTGCAGGAGACCTGCACCGTTGAGCTCGTCGAGGGCGGATCACTGGAGGCCGTTGCCCACGAGATCCACCGGCGCTACTGCCTGATGCAACCCGCGGGCGCGCCGGCGCCGCCGCCCTGGCCGGAGTTGGCGGATGCGCTCAAGGACTCCAGCCGTGCCCAGGCCCGCCACATCGGGGTGAAGCTGCGCAGCATCGGCTGCGTGATCGCTCCACTGCGCAACTGGCATGCCCGCGACTTCCAGTTCACCGACGACGAGATGGACAAGCTGGGCACCATGGAGCACGACCGGTGGATGCAGGAGAAGCTCGACGCCGGCTGGACTCTGGGCGACGAGGACCCGGTGCTCAAGAAGGACCCGCACTTGGTGCCGATGGAGCAATTGCCACCCGAGGTCGCCGAGGTCGACCGGATCTTCGTGCGGGCGATCCCGGAGATGCTGGCGGCTGTCGGCCTGGAGATCATCGACGTAGCGCAGACCGCACCGAGATATCCGGCGCGCAGCCTTTCGCACTAGCGCTTGCGCACCCGCTAGTCATGCCCGGTTTTCGCTGCGACGAATCCGGGTATATGCGCTGCTGTGATTGCCCACAAGGAACTGGTACGCCGACTGCTGCGGCGTGCGGGTACGACCTATGCCCAAGAGGCCGGAATCCGGTTGCGCAACCAACCCATGCCGCTGTTCCAGTTGTTGATGCTGTGCATGCTGGCCAGCAAGCCCATCGACTCCAGCATCGCGGCCCGCGCCGCCCGCGAGCTGTTCAAGTGCGGGTTGCGCACGCCGCACAAGGTGCTCGAAGCCGATCGACAAACGCTGATCGATGCGATGGGCCGGGCGCACTACCGCCGCTACGACGAGAGCTCAGCCACCATGCTGGTCGAATTGGCCGAGGCGGTGCAGTCGGACTATGGCGGTGATCTCCGGCTGCTGGCGGAACGCAGCGGACGCGATATCGCGGCGGCCGCCGAGGCACTGACGTCCTTCAAGGGAATCGGTGATGTGGGTGCGAGCATCTTTCTCCGTGAGGTCCAGGACGTCTGGCCCTGGGCCCGCTCCACGTTCGACGACCGCGCCCTGGATGCCGCGCGCGATCTCGGCTTGCCCAGTGACGCGAAACAACTCGGCGCACTGTCGCAGGGACGCAATGCCGAACTGGCTGCAGCCCTGGTGCGCTACTCCGCCGATGCCGGTGTCCGCGAGCGTCTGACCGAATGACGAGAGAGGACCAGACGTGTCTACATCGGCCGCGTTCGTGATCGTCGGTGCCGGTCTGGCGGGGGCCAAGGCCGCCGAAGCCCTCCGCGACAAGGACTTCGACGGAACGATCGTGCTTATCGGGGAGGAGCACCAGCTGCCTTACGAGCGGCCGCCACTGTCCAAGGAATTCCTCGCGGGCAAGAAGACCCTCGAAGACTTCACGGTGAAACCCCGGTCCTGGTACCACGAACACGAGATCGACCTGCGGCTGGGCAACCGCGTCGTCAGTGTCGATCCGTCCGGTCACAACGTCACGCTGGCCGACGGCGCCAGCCTCGGCTACGACAAGCTCCTGTTGGCGACGGGGTCACGGTCGCGGCGGCTACCGATCCGGGGAGCCGACGCCCCCCGCGTGCACTATCTGCGGACTGTCGAGGACGCCTCGGCGCTGGATTCGGTGCTGGCGAGCGGTGATTCGCTGGCGGTGGTGGGTGCGGGCTGGATCGGTATGGAGGTGGCCGCCGCCGCACGCCAGCGCGGCGTCGACGTCACCGTGGTCGAAAGTGCCGCGCTGCCGCTGCTGGCCGGCCTCGGCGCGGAGAACGCCGCGGTCTTCGCCGACCTGCACCGCGAGCACGGTGTGGACCTGCGTACCGGGGCGACGGTCGCCGAGATCACCACTGCCGGCGGTGCCGCCGCCGGGCTGCGACTGGGCGACGGCTCGCAGATCCGCGCGGACGCGGTGCTCGTCGCGGTCGGCGCCCAGCCCAACATCGAATTGGCCCAGCACGCCGGCCTATCCACCGGTGACGGCGGAGTGCTCGTGGACACCGGGCTGCGTAGCAGCGACCCCGACATCTATGCCGTCGGCGACATCGCGGCCGCGCAGCATTCGTTGTTCGGCACCCGAATCCGCACCGAGCACTGGGCCAACGCCCTCAAACAACCGGCGGTCGCTACGTCCGGCATGCTCGGCGAAGCCGCCGAATACACCGAGCTGCCCTACTTTTTCACCGACCAATACGACCTCGGGATGGAGTATGTCGGCTACGCGCCGCGCTACGCCCGCGTGGTGTTTCGCGGTGATCCCGCAGGCCGCGAATACACCAGCTTCTGGCTCGATGACGACAACCGGGTGCTGGCCGGGATGAACGTCAACATCTGGGACGGGCTCGACGACATCAAGGCGCTGATCAACGCCCAAGCGCCCGTCAATCCGGACCGGCTGACCACCTAGCGCAGCGTCGCGGTGCCGTCTTCGTGGACGTCGACCGCGGCACCGGCGATGTCCTCGCGCACCGTCGCCTCGGCGGCATCCGGGTCTCGCACCACCGCCAGGGTCCGCGAACCGTCGGGCGTGCGAACCGCCAGGAACGCCTGCAACGGGCGCCCGTCACGATCGAACGGTGTGGTCCAGGACTCCACCGCACCGATCCCCTGCCACTGCACCACCGAGGGCCGGGTGGCCTGCGCGTCCACCTCGGGTTGTACGTCCTCCCAACGGAATCCCTCGGGCGGCGGCTGCGTTCCGTACACGCCGAAGCTGTGCTTGGTCAGGTAGCCGCCGTTGGCGGTGATCAGCCCGCGCCGCCCGGGATTAGCCACCAGCAGTTCGGCCAGGGTGGCGATAGAATGCATGACGTAGTTGTTCCACGGACCACCGGCGAAGGTGAGCCCGCCGGTCACGGTGAGCGGCCGGTCGGGATCGTCGATGGGCAGCCCGAGTTCGGCCGCCGCGACCTGCACCGCAGACGGGAAGCACGAGTACAGGTCGACGTAATCGATCTCGCCGATTCCGGCGGCCCCGGCCAACTCCAATGCCCGGGCCCCCGCGATCCGGATCGCCGGCGATCGGTGCAGTTCGGCGCGATTGGCAATGGCATAGGTGTCGTGGGCGTCGGCACCGGCCTGCGGGAAAATCCAGTTCTCGGTGGGGATCCGCAACTCGGTGGCGGTCTGAACCGAGGTGAGCACCAGCGCGGCCGCCTGATCGACCATGTTGTTGGAGTTCATCAACTTGGTGTAGGGCCAGCTGATCATCCGGTTCTTCGGACTCGGCTGCCAGATCTCCTCCGCGGCCACGGGGTTCCGGATCCAGGCGTGCGGGTTGTCGACGGCGACCGCATTGAATCGAGACCACAGTTCACCGATGCGCCGACGGTGGTCTTCGACCTTCTCCCCCGCGGCGATCCGCAACGCCTGTTCGAACAACGGGTAGACGTAGGCGGGCCTGTCCAACCCGATGCGCTCTTCGGCCGGGCCGACCATCGGAACGTCCTCGCCCTCACACTGGGCTATCGGGACAGAGTCGTCCTGCTGCGTCCACACCAGTTTCCCGCCGGCACGCCGCAGCCTGGTTCGGGTGCGCCACGTCTCGCCGCCTGCCACCAGCACGACACCGGCGCGGCCGTCGCGAATATCCCGGCAGGCTTGATTCACCAGGGACTGCGGCACGTTGCCGCCCACCGGGCTGTACCGGGTGGCGGGGCGCTGCGCCCCGATCCGTTGTCCGAGCAGTGCGCCTGGATCGCGGTAACGCGCGGAAAGCAGGTTCACCACCCGAATCGAGTCGACCGCGCGCAGCACCCGGTCGTGAGCGGCATGGCGTGCCGCGGTCGCCATGAGATCGACGGGTTCTATCGCGTCGGTGTCGTCGCGGTGGTTGACCTGGCCGTAGCCGATCAGCACCGGTGTCCGGGGGTCGACAGGCATGGACGTCAGACTAATCCGCTGGGTTCATGCGGCGGTCCCAGCTTCGCCTCTCCTCCGTCGAGCCTCGCTGAACCGCCGGGTTCCTGCGGCGGTCCCAGCTTCGCCTCTCCTCCGTCGAGCCTCGCTGAACCGCCGGGTTCCTGCGGCGGTCCCAGCTTCGCCTGTCCTCCGTCGAGCCTCGCTGAACCGCCGGGTTCCTGCGGCGGAACCAGCTTCGCCTCTCCTCCGTCGAGCCTCGCTGAACCGCCGGTGAACAGCACACCGTCGGCGATCAGCTTCTCGATCTCGCCGTCGTCGAGTCCGAGCACGGCCCGGCAGATCTCCCGAGTGTCCTGACCGGGCAGCGGTGCGGGCCGCTGCGGTGCCACCGGGATGTTGCGGAAGGGCGCGGGACCGGTTTCGGCTGGCAGCGGGTGCTCGATCAGCGGATGCGTCATGGGCGCGAACACCGCCCGGTGGGCCAGTTGGGGGTCGTCGGCGACATCGGGCGGCCGGTTCATCGGCGCGGCGGCCACGCCGCGTCCCTGCAGCAGTTCGGCCACCCCGGCCGGGGAGTGGGCCATGGTGTGGCGACCCAACGCTGCAGCCAGCTCCGCACGGTGAGCCAGGCGACCGGATCCGGTGCTGAAGCGTGGCTCGTCGGCCAATCCGCCATCACCGAAAACCGTAGCGACAGCACGCATATCGGGGTCGGTCCGGATCGAGATCACACACCATTCGTCATCGCCGGTGCACGGGCAGACCAGGTCCACGGCGGTGTCCGGCTGGACCGATGGGCCCGCGGCGCGGGCCACGTAGCTGGTGTCGAGTTGGTTGACGGCGGTCTCGGCCTGCGACACGTGGACGTGACTGCCGGAGGCGGTGCGCCGACGCCCGATCAGCGCCGCCAGCGCCCCGATCGCGGCGACCCGCGCAACCACATGATCGGGGAAGACCGTGGTGGCGTCGTAGAACGGGTGGCGTTCGGTGTCGCTGGCCCCTTCGGGGGCCGTCCACAGGGCGGTGACCCCGGTGGTGGCACGTACCAGTGGGCCATAGCCCATCCGGTCGCTCCACGGCCCGGATTCGCCGAAGGCGCTGCTCTCAGCGAGGACGATTCGCGGGTTGATCTCACGCAGTGCATCGTAAGAAAAGCCAAGGGCGGCAAGCGTTCCCGGCTTGAAGTTGGCGAACACCGCGTCCGCCGCGCCGACCAGACGAGTGAAGATCTCCTTGCCGGCCGGGCTGCGCAAATCCAGGCCGAGTCCGGAGTTGTTGCGGTGCGTCCAAGCGAACGACTCGCTCATCGCCGATCCGGGGCGGGCCTGCCGCAGCCCGTCGGGGTAGGCAGCGCTCTCCACCTTGATGATCTCGGCGCCCAGGTCGCCGAAGAGCCGGCTCGCTTCCCCGCCGGCAACGATCACACCCAGGTCGACGATCCGTAGATCCTCGAACGGCCGGGCGCCGACCGCACCGCGCACCGTCGGCTCCGTCAACGGTTCGGCCAGCCATCCGGCCGCTGTTTCGCCGACGGCCGGGGCGGGGGTCCGAAATCCTGCGCGCTGGTCGTCGACTACGTAGTAGCCGGTCGGGATCACCGCGGGCAGCCCCGGAGCCAGCTCGGCCTGGGTGACCGCTTGCGCGACCGCGAAATGTTCTTCGGCCAGTACCTGCGCCGGATCGCCGACCGCGGCGATCGGGACACCGCGAGATTGCCCGGCAGTGACCAGATCGGCCATGTCCTGGCCGGCGAATAGTGCACGGATCAGGGCACTGATCTGCGGCCAAACAGCGAACCGCTCGCCGATCACGCCGAACTTGGGATCGGCGTACTCGGCCGGCTCCCCCAGCCAGCTCCACAGTGCGCGCCACTGCCTCGGGGACATGACGCACAGTCGGACGTAGCCGTCGCGGCACGCATAGATCGGGTAGGCGTCCTGGTTGCGGGGCCTCCCACGCCACCGGCTCGACGCACGTTGGGCCGCGGCGACCTGGCCGTGCGCGCCGAATATCGGGTCGAGCACGGTGACCACCGCGTCGAACCGGGAAAAGTCGATGTAATCGCCGGATCCGCAGCGCAACCGGTTGAAATAGGCGACCAGCACAGCCCAGGCGGCCTGTACCGCCGCAGTCGCCGAGGCGATCCCCTCCGGCGGCAGCACCGGGGTCCCGGTGGTGGGACCCGACCGAGACAGGGCGCCGGAGAGTGCGTAGAGCACCGCGTCGGTGGCCTGCCACTGTGCTCGCGGACCGCTCGTCCCGAAATCGGTGACCGACATTGTCACCAGGTGAGCGAATCGGTCGGCCAGTTCGGCGCAGGAGGTCCCGAACGCCGTCGCACGTCCTGGCAGGCCGCTGTCCACCACGATGTCGGCGGTACCGGCCAACTCGTCGAAGCGGCGGCGGTCCCGCTCCTCGGCGGGGTCCAAGGTGATGCTGCGCTTGTTCGCGTTGTGCAGCGCGAACGCGATGCTCGCACCGCCCAGCAGTGGAGCCGCGGCCCGCGCCGGGCTACCGCCGGGGGGCTCCACCTTGAGCACGTCGGCTCCCAGGTCGGCGAGCAACCGGGTGACCGCGTCGGCGTCGCCGCCGGCCAGATCGAGCACACGAACCGATTTCAGCAGCACGGGAGTCAGGGTAATGAATCGGTTGCCGCGTTCGGAGTTGGGCGCGACAATGGAAAAGGTGAGTGCAGCCAACGCGACTCCACCTAAGCCCACACTCTCCGACGATGAACTGGCCCGCCTCGATGCCTACTGGCGGGCCGCGAATTACCTCTCCGTAGGCCAGATCTATCTGCTGGACAATCCCCTGCTGTCCGAACCGCTGCGGGCCGAGCACGTCAAGCCCCGACTGCTCGGGCACTGGGGCACCACCCCAGGGCTCAATCTGCTCTATCTGCATCTCAACCGGATCATCCGCGACCGCGACGCCGACGTCATCTTCGTCACCGGCCCCGGCCACGGCGGTCCGGCACTGGTCGCCAACGCCTATCTCGAGGGCACCTACAGTGAGGTCTATACCGGCATCGGCGAGAACGTCGACGGGCTGCGGAAGTTATTCCGGCAGTTCTCTTTTCCCGGCGGCATCCCCAGCCACGTGGCGGCCGAGACGCCGGGCTCCATCCATGAGGGCGGCGAGCTCGGCTACGCGCTGGTGCATGCCTTCGGCGCGGCCTTCGACAACCCCGAACTGGTGGTCGCCTGCGTGATCGGCGACGGCGAGGCCGAGACCGGACCACTGGCGGCCAGCTGGCACTCGAACAAGTTTCTCAACCCCGCCGTGGACGGCGCGGTGCTGCCGATTCTTCATCTCAACGGCTACAAGATCGCCAATCCCACTGTGCTGGCCCGCATTCCGCAGCCGGAATTGGAGGCTTTGCTGCGCGGTTACGGGTACCGGCCGATCACCGTCGCCGGCGACGACCCCGCCGTCGTACATCAGCTGCTCGCCGCCGCACTCGATGACGCGTTCGACGACATCGCGGCGATCCAGCGCACCGCGCGCACCGAGGGCTCGTCGATGCGGCCGGTATGGCCGATGATCGTGCTGCGCACCCCGAAGGGCTGGACCGGCCCGAAAGTGGTCGACGGACAACAGGTGGAGGGAACCTGGCGGGCACATCAGGTGCCGCTCGCGCAGACCCGTACCGACCCCGAGCACCGCCGCCAACTGGAGGAATGGCTTCGCAGCTACCGCCCAGCGGAGCTGTTCGACTCCTCCGGGCGCCTGCTGCCCGAGCTGTCGGCGCTGGCGCCGCGCGGGGGCCGGCGGATGAGCGCCAACCCGCATGCCAATGGAGGGCAGCTGCTCCGCGATCTGGACCTGCCTGATTTTCGCGACTACGCGGTGCCGGTGTCCCGGCCCGCCACCGAACTGCACGAGGCCACCCGGGTGCTCGGCGCGTTCCTGAGCGACGTCATCAACCGCAACCGCGACCGCTTCCGGGTGATGGGGCCCGACGAGACCGCCTCCAACCGGCTCTCGGCGGTCTTCGACACGACCGACCGGGTCTGGTTGTCGGAGACCCTCCCCGGTGACGATCACCTGGCCCCGGACGGGCGAGTCCTGGAAGTGCTCTCGGAGCACCTGTGCCAGGGCTGGCTGGAGGGCTATCTGCTGACCGGTCGGCACGGGCTGTTCAACTGCTATGAAGCGTTCGTGCACATCGTCGACTCGATGTTCAACCAGCACGCCAAATGGCTGGCCGTCAGCCGCGAACTTCCGTGGCGCCAACCGATCGCCTCACTGAACTATCTGCTGACCTCCCACGTCTGGCGCCAGGACCACAACGGGGCGTCACACCAGGATCCTGGGTTCATCGATCTGGTGGCCAACAAGCGGCCCGAGGTGGTGCGGGTCTACCTGCCGCCGGACGCGAACACGCTGCTGTCGGTGGCCGATCACTGCCTGCGCAGCCGCAATTACGTCAACGTGATCGTCGCCGGCAAACAGCCGGCGCTGGCCTACCTCCATATGCCGGCGGCGGTGGCGCACTGCACCCGTGGTCTGGGTATCTGGGAGTGGGCCGGCACCACCACCGGCGAGCCGGACGTGGTGCTCGCGTGCGCCGGGGATATTCCCACGCTGGAAACCCTGGCCGCCGCAGACATTCTGCGCGACGAACTGCCCGACCTCGCCGTGCGTGTGGTGAATGTCGTCGACATCATGCGCCTCCAACCGACGACCGAACATCCGCATGGGTTGCCGGACACCGAATTCGATGCGCTGTTCACCCGCGACAAGCCGGTGATCTTCGCCTACCACGGCTACCCCTGGTTGATCCACCGACTGACCTACTCGCGGGCGAATCACGATCAGATGCATGTGCGCGGCTATCGCGAACGCGGCACCACCACAACGCCGTTCGACATGGTGATGCTCAACGATCTGGATCGTTTCCACTTGGTGATGGACGTGATCGATCGGGTGCCCGGATTGGGCGGTCGCCATGCGGTACTGCGCCAGCAGATGGTCGATGCGCGGATGGCCGCGCGGCTCTACACCCGCGAGCACGGGGAGGACGATCCCCGGATCACCAACTGGACATGGCGATCGGGCGCAGAGCCGAACAGCGGCGAGATAAGGTGACGGCCATGACTGCTCACCCCGCACCGGTCCGGATGCCCCGCAAGGCGATGTCGTTGCTGCTCGGCGCCCTCGTCGCGTCGGCCACCATGGCCGGCGCCGGGGCGGCCGGCGCGACGCCGGACCACACCAAGGTGCCGGTCCGCTACGACCTCACCGGTACCGGGGTCGCCAGCTACATCACCTACCAAGGCCAGAACGGTCAGGCGCACGCCACCAACGCCCCGCTGCCGTGGTCGATTCAGCTGACCGGCTCGATGACGAACGCAACCAGTCCGTCCTCGTACTCGCTGAGCGCGCAGAGCGCCGGTCCTGGTGCCTTGACCTGTACCGTCACCGTGAACGGCAAGGTGGTCAGCGAGAACACCGCCACCGGCAACCCGGCGCGCGTGCTGTGCGAGACCCACGGGCCCAAGTAGCCCGAATCAAGCGAATCAAGCCCGGCGGTTAGGCGTCCCTGACGACGCCCAGGCCCCAACGCGCCGTCGCGCGTAGAATTCGGTGCAATGTCTGGCCACGAGTTCGCGGTGCCCTGGGGGCGGCACCCATTGGTGTCGCAACTCTCGGCGCTGAATCACTTTCGCGCCTTCGTCGACGTCGCCGTCGTCGTGGTGGTGCTCGCGCTTGCCAATTTGATCGCCCACTTCACTACCCCGTGGGCTGCGGTCGCCACCGTCCCGGCCACCGCGATCGGCTTGATCGCCCTGGTCCGCTATAACGGCCTGACCTGGAGCGAGCTCGGCCTGGGCCGCGCGCATTGGAAATCGGGGTTCGGCTACGCACTGGCCGCGGTAGTAGTCGTGGTGTCGGTGATCGCGATCGGCGTGATGCTGCCCGTGACCCGGCCGATGTTCTTGAACAACCACTACGCCACGGTCTCGGGTGCGCTGGTGGCATCGATGGTCGTCATCCCGCTGCAGACCGTGATCCCCGAGGAGTTGGCTTTCCGCGGCGCGCTGCACGGCGCGCTGCACCGGGCGTGGGGGTTTCGCGGAGTGGCCGCGGCCGGCTCCTTGCTGTTCGGATTGTGGCATGTCGCCACATCGCTGGGCCTGACCAGCAGCAACGTCGGTTTCACGCGCGTTCTCGGGGGCGGGTTCTTCGGCATGCTGGCCGGCGTGACGCTCGCGGTGCTGGCCACCGGGGCTGCGGGCTTCGTGTTCAGCTGGTTGCGACGACGCAGCGGCAGCCTGATCGCACCCATCGCACTGCATTGGTCACTCAACGGGGTCGGTGCGCTGGCCGCCGCGCTGGTGTGGCAGGTCTCTGGCTGAGCCCCGGCGGTTCAGCGAGGCTCGACGAAGGAGAGCCGAAACTGGGACCGCCGCATCAGCCCCGGCGGTTCAGCGAGGCTCGACGAAGGAGAGCCGAAACTGGGACCGCCGCATCAGCCCCGGCGGTTCAGCGAGGCTCGACGAAGGAGAGCCGAAACTGGGACCGCCGCGTCAGCCCCGCGGTTCAGACCAGCAGCACTGCCGCACCTGCGATCCGGCCCGCAGCCAGGTCCGCCAGGGCCCGGTCGGCATCGCCCAGCGCGTACACCGGCGTCGTCACGTCGATGTGGTGCGCGGCCGCGAAATCGAGGAAGGCGTGGGCGTCCGCGCGGGTGTTGGACGTGACCGACCGGATCTGACGCTCACGGAACAGGTGGCGCTGGTAGTTCAGCGGTGGGATGTCGCTGAGATGGATGCCGGCGATGGCCAGTGTCCCTCCGGCGTCCAGCGCCTGGCAGGCGGGCAGCACCAGCTCGCCGACCGGGGCGAACAGGATCGCGGAGTCCAGCGGCACCGGTGGCGGATCGGCGGCGCCCTGGGCCGAGGCAACGCCCAGTTCCAAAGCCAGTTCGCGCGCTCGTTCGCCGCGGGTCATCACATGTACCTCGGCGCCGCTGGCGAGGGCGACCTGCGCGGTGATGTGCGCACTGCCGCCGAATCCGTAGATCCCCAGCCGCCCGCCCGGGGGCAGGTCCGCGCGCTGCAAGGACCGGTAGCCGATGATGCCCGCGCATAGTAACGGCGCCAACTCGGTGTCGCTGTAGCCGTCGGGCAGGCGCAGCGCGAAAGCTGCGGGCACGGTGGCGAATTCGGCATAGCCGCCGTCGTCATCCCAGCCGGTGTAGCGCGACTGCGGGCAGAGGTTCTCATCGCCGCGGCGGCAGTAGCGACAGGTGCCGCAGGTGTGTCGTAGCCAGGCAATACCGACGCGGTCCCCCACCACGAACTCGTCACCGACGTCGGCGCCGACCTCGACGACTTCGCCGACCACCTCGTGGCCGGGGATCACACCGGGCCGGTGCACCGCAAGGTCGCCTTCGGCGACATGCAGGTCGGTGCGGCACACGCCGCAGGCCTGCACGGCAAGCAACAGTTCTGCCGGCTGCGGTCGCGGCACCGCGGTACTGACCCGCTCGAGCGGTCGGTTGGCTATCGGGCCCGGCCGTTGAACGCGCCATCCCGACATCGACACCCCGGCCAACTGCGACGCCATAGACCTATGGTGCGCGTTCGACAGCCGGGACGGCTACCTGCGGCGAGCCAACCCGACGACCCACAGCAGAATGATGGCCCCGCCCAGCGAGACGAAGAAGGTGAACCACCTGCGGCCGTGCTCAACGTCCACACCAATCCAGCCGAGCAGCATGCCGCCGATGAATCCGCCGATGACGCCGATCAAGACGTTGAGCAGAATCCCGGAGCCACCGCGCTTCATGATGCGGTTCGCCAGCCAGCCGGCGACGCCGCCGATCAGGACATAGGCCAGCCAGCTGACCGACGTCGGTGTCGACAGTGCAGCAGCGAGATAGCTTGCGGCCATGGGCGTGATCAGCAGGGATTACGCAGCTGGGGCCGGAGCGGGTGCCGGAGCGGGAGCAGGCGCCGGAGCGGGAGCAGGCGCCGGAGCAGGGGCAGGGGCCGGGATTCCCGGAATCCCCGGCGCCGGGGCAGGCGCTGCTTCGGCGGGAGTCGCGCCCAACGGCCGGATGGACTCCGCCAACGCGATGGCCGCGTTGGTATCGACCGGGTTGTTGGCCGTGCCCAGCCACACCACGAACCACCGTTCGGTCTGCGGGCCGGTGCCACTGGCCGGCGGCACACCGATCACGCCACTCCAGATCTGGCCGACCGGCTTGGCCGGGTCGGTGAACTTGACCTCGTAGTACGACGCGCTACCGGTCAAACCGCCCCCGTTGAGCGGAGCGTTCACCTGGTTGGCGCGGGTGCCGGGGTAGGGCATGAAGAACTCGCCCATGTCCGATCCGAGGCGGGTGGCGGCCTTGGCGTTGTCGGCCTCAGCGCTGGCGTAGAGCCGCTGGTCGAGCTTGCCGAGCACGATCCTGGTGTCGTTGGCCACCGGCGCCGGCTGACCCGGCAGCATGGGCTCACCGGTCTTCTTGCTCAGCAGCGACGAACCGTACTCAAGGTGACTGGTGTCGGACTGCACCCAGCCGCCCGGCAGCACGAAGCTGAAACCGCCCGCAACGTCGTCGACGCGGCCCACCTCGGGCGGCGCAGGCTCGGCGGCCGGAGCCGGGGCGTTCGGGTCGGCCGGCGGGGCATCCGCGGTGGCCGGCGGCGCGGGAGGAGGCGGCGGCACCGGGTCCGCATACACCGGCGCCGCAAGGGCGAATGCCAACGCACCGGCGACCGCGGTCGCGGCCATCGCCCGAATTCCCCTGGAGGTCAGGTCCACCTGCTTCATGGCAGAAAAACCTACCGCGTTGGCATCGGTACGCAAGTTACGCCGTGCCGGGGTGTGTCGCACGCAGCGTCACTTCCTGGGCTTTGACCCCGAACCAGACCGTCTCCCCCGGCGCCAGACGCAGTTCCGCCGCCGCGTCGGCGGTGATGTCCGCGGCCAGTCCCGGCGCTCCATCGGGCTGCTCCACGCCACGCACCTGGACCGTGCTGCCGCGTACGTCGAGCTCGGCCACGATCACCTCGAGCAGATTGCGGGGACTGCCGTGGCGCGGCGGCTCCCGGTAGACCGCCACCGCCCGTGGTGCGCTGACCGCGACCGCCGGCCGACCCGGTTCCACACCGTCGTCGGTGGTGCCGTGCCACTGCTCTCCCCACCCGGTGCGCAATAGGCCGGCGGAGTCAAGCACCCCCGCGACCAGATTGACACCGGCGATCTGCGCCCCGAAGCGGCTCCGCGGTGCGGCCAATACTTCTGCGGCGCGGCCGATCTCGGCGATCCGCCCGGATTCGAGAACCAACACCCGATCCGCCAACGCAAATACGTCGAGCAGGTCGTGGGTGACCAGCACGGTGGTGCGCCCTGCCGCACCAAGCGCGTCGCGCAGCACCGTGCGCACCGCAGACGCCGCACCCACGTCGAGTCCGGCCAACGGCTCGTCGAGCAACAGCACTTCCGGTTCGGCGGCTAGGGCACGGGCGATCGCGACCCGCTGCGCCTGCCCCCCGGACAGCCGGCGCGGCCGGCACGCGGCCAGGCCTTCGGCGTCGACCGCCCGCAGCCACGGCGCCGCGAGGGCATGGGCGCGCGCCCGGCGCAGGTCGAAGCGACGCCGATGATGCGATCCGAATGCGACGTTGGCCGCCACGCTCAAGTGCGGGAACAGCAGCGGATCCTGCAGCAGCAGGCCCACCCGGCGGTCGCAGGTGGCCACCTGAACTCCGGCCCGGGTGTCGGTCAGTACCCGATCACCTGCGCGGACCAGGCCCTCGTCGGGTCGCAGCAGCCCCGCGATCACATGCAGCAAGGTCGACTTCCCGGCGCCGTTGGGCCCCAGGACCGCCAGCACTTCGCCCGATTCGACGTTCAACTGCACGTCCAGGCCGCGTTCGGCGACGACCGCCTGCAACGTAAGCCCGCCAGCTTGGGCGCTCATCCGATGCTGCTCAGTCGCCGGACACCCACGACGAGCACCACCACTGCGGCAACAGCCACCAGCAACAGCGACATCGCCGCCGCGGCGTCCGCATCCGACACGCGCTGCAGATAGATAGCCAGCGGCAATGTCCTGGTGACGCCCTCCAGGGAGCCGGCAAAAGTCAGCGTCGCCCCGAATTCCCCGAGCGACCGCGCGAATGCCAGCACCGCCCCGGAGATCAGGCCGGGCGCCAACAGCGGCAGCGTGACCCGCCACCACACCACGCTGGGCCGGGCACCCAGCGTGGCCGCCACCCTCTCGTAGTCGGCGCCGGCGGTCCGCGCCGCGCCTTCCAGGGCGATTACCAGAAACGGCAACGATACGAAGGTCTGCGCCAGCACCACCGCGGTCGTGGTGAACGCGATATGGATGCCGGCGGCCTCCAGATAACGGCCCAGCAATCCCAGCCGGCCGAACGCATACAGCAGCGCGATTCCGCCCACCACCGGAGGCAGCACCAGCGGCAACAACACCAACGGCCGGAGCACGCGCACCACCCGGGCCTGGCTGCGTGCCAGGACCAGCGCCATCGGCACACCCAGCAGCACACACAGGGCCGTGCTGGCCGCGGCGGTGCGCAGGCTCAGTTGCAGCGCGGTGGTGGCAGCCGGGCTGCTGATCAGCGACCAGAAATGTGGCCAGTCGACTTTCGCTGCGATCCCCACCAGTGGCAGCACCACGAACGCCGCGCCGATCGCGGCGGGCACATAGACCCAGCCCGGCAGGTCATCAGGCCGGCCGACCACGGCCGGTCAGGGCTTACCGAAACCGGCCGCGTGCAGCACCTTCTGCCCCGCTTCGCCGGTGACCAGATCGACGAACGCGCGGGCCGGCCCGGGCGAAGGCGCTTCCTCCAGCAGCGCGATCGGGTAGGTGTTGACCGCGTCGGCAGCCTCGGGGAACTCGATGGTGGCCACCTTGTCTCCAGCGTGCTGGGCATCGGTGCGGTACACCACGCCGGCGTCGGCCTGGCCGGTGGTGACCTTGTTGAGGACGTCGGTGACGTCGGGCTCCTCGCTGACCGGTGTCACCGTGACGCCGGTGGCGTCTTCGACCTTGTGGGTCGCCGCGCCGCATGGGACCGGCGCCTGACACACCACCACCGCGAGCCCTGGTGTGGCCAGATCGGCGAAGGACCGCACCCCGTGCGGATTGCCAGGTGCCGTCACGATCACCAGCGTGTTGGTGGCAAACGGCACCGCCGCCGCGTCCAGCAGGCCGGCCTGCGCGACCTTGTCCATTTGGGTGGTGTTGGCCGAGGCGAAGACGTCGGCGCGCGCGCCCTGTGTCAGTTGGGTAGCCAAGTCCGAGGATCCTGCGAAGTTGAAGGCCACCGCCACGCCGGGATTGTCGGTTTTGAACTGCTCGGCGATTTCGGTGAACGCCGGCTGCAGGGATGCCGCCGCGAACACCGTGATCGTCGGGGACGCCGGCTCCGAGCTACAGCCGGCCACTCCCGTCGCCAGCATGACCGCCATCGCCCCGCAGACCACCTGGGTACGCCCCATGGCTGGGAGCCTAACGGCGATCGCAAGCGCTGCGAAGCAGCGCGCCGCGGATCGGCGCCATCAACACCGCGGCGATCGCAAGCGCTGCGAAGCAGCGCGCCGCGGATCGGCGCCGGGCGCACCCCGGACTGTGGCCGGATCGTGTCTAGGCCGAGTTCCGCCCCAGCCCCGCAAACCGGCTACCGTCCAGTAACATAGCCCGGAACACGAGGAGGATCTACCGATGGATGTGCTGGTCACCGGTGGTGACACCGAATTGGGTCGCACCATTGCCGAGGGTTTCAGCGAGGCTGGCCACAAGGTGACGCTCGCCGGCTTGCGGGGCCCCGAGCTCGAAGTCGCCGCCAAAGAACTCGACGCCAACGCGGTCGTCTGCGACAACACCGACCCGGCGAGCATGCTGCAGGCCCGTGGGCTGTTTCCGCACCACCTCGACACCATCGTCAACGTCCCGGCACCGCGCTGGCAGGGCGGCGACCCCCGCGGCTATTCGCTGGCCGACCAGGCCAACGCCTGGCGCAGCGCGCTCGACGCCACCGTGCTCTCAGCCGTGCTGACCGTCGGGACCATCGGCGACCACCTGCGCTCGGGCGGCTCGATCATCTCGGTGCTGCCGGAGAACCCCCGCGACGGCAGTGCCGACGCGGCGGTGAAAGCCGCCTTGTCGAACTGGACCGCCGGCCAGGCCACCACGTTCGGCACCCGCGGGATCACCGTCAACGTGGTGGCCGCCGGCGAAGGCGCCCAGCCCGGCTACGACGGACTGACCCGTGTGCCGCCCACCGGGGCCGCCGAAATCGCCCGCCTCGCGGTGTTTTTGACTTCGCCGGCTGCCCGGCACATCACCGGCCAGACACTGCACGTCGGCCACGGAGCGCTGGCCTGCTTCGGCTGACTGTGACGGGAGTGGCTAATCCCACAACCACTGGATGCAGTGAGCACCTTTTAGGTCGACTAGCGTATTGGGGGAACGCAGTCACCGTCGAGGAGCAACCGGATTCCCATGAGCGCCCAGCCTGAAGTCACTGCGCAGCAGAGCCGACGCCACCAGGTCGTCATCATCGGCTCGGGATTCGGTGGACTGACCGCGGCGAAGAAGCTCAAGCGCGCCGACGTCGACGTCAAGTTGATCGCCCGCACCACCCACCACCTGTTCCAGCCCCTGCTGTACCAGGTTGCGACGGGCATCCTCTCCGAGGGTGAGATCGCGCCGTCCACCCGCGTGGTGCTGCGCAAGCAGCGCAACGCCCAGGTGCTGCTCGGCGACGTCACCCGCATCGACCTGGCCGGCAAGTTCGTCACCTCCGAGGTGCTCGGCCACACCTACGACACCCCGTTCGACAGCCTGATCATCGCGGCCGGCGCCGGGCAGTCCTACTTCGGCAACGACCAGTTCGCCGAGTTCGCGCCGGGCATGAAGACCATCGATGACGCGCTGGAGTTGCGCGGGCGCATTCTGAGCGCCTTCGAGCAGGCCGAGCGGTCCCGAGACGAAGCCCGCCGGGAGAAGCTGCTGACCTTCACCGTGGTCGGCGCTGGCCCCACCGGCGTCGAAATGGCCGGGCAGATCGCCGAGTTGGCCAACTACACACTCAAGGGCGCATTCCGCAACATCGACTCGACCAAGGCGCGGGTGATCCTGCTCGACGCCGCTCCGGCCGTGCTGCCGCCGATGGGCGAGAAGCTGGGTCGCCGGGCCGCCGAGCGACTGCAGAAGATGGGCGTGGAGATCCAGCTCGGTGCCATGGTCACCGACGTCGACCGCAACGGCCTGACGGTCAAGGACGCCGACGGCAAGATCCGGCGCATCGAATCCCAGTGCAAGGTGTGGTCCGCCGGTGTGTCGGCCAGCCCGCTGGGCCGGGATCTCGCCGAGCAGTCTGACGT
This sequence comes from Mycolicibacter virginiensis, assembly GCF_022374935.2. Lineage (NCBI taxonomy): Bacteria > Bacillati > Actinomycetota > Actinomycetes > Mycobacteriales > Mycobacteriaceae > Mycobacterium > Mycobacterium virginiense. The sequence goes on along the minus strand of NZ_CP092430.2, from coordinate 2,324,612 downwards.
CGAGCTGGACCGCGCCGGGCGGGTCAAGGTGTTGCCGGACCTGTCCGTGCCGGGCCACCCGAACGTCTTCGTCGTCGGCGATATGGCGGCCATCGACGGTGTCCCCGGTATGGCGCAGGGCGCCATCCAGGGCGCCAAGCACGCCGCCAGCACCATCAAGGCCGAACTGGGTGGCGCCGACCCGGCCGACCGGGAGCCCTTCCAGTACCTGGACAAGGGCTCCATGGCCACCGTGTCTCGGTTCTCCGCGGTCACCAAGATCGGGCCGCTGGAGTTCAGCGGTTTCCTGGCCTGGCTGGCCTGGCTGGGGCTGCACCTGATCTACCTGGTCGGGTTCAAGAACAAGATCAGCACGCTGCTGTCGTGGAACGTGACCTTCCTGAGCACCCGGCGCGGCCAGCTCACCATCACCGAGCAGCAGGCGTTCGCCAGAACACGTCTGGAGCAGCTCGAAGTGCTGGCGGCCGAGGCGCAACGCGGCGCGGAGCGCGCGGTCAGCTAGCGGCAAGCGGCGGTTGCAAGCGCGGCGGAGCCGGGCGCAGCAGACCACCGCCATCGGCACAGCGGCGGTTGCAAGCGCGGCGGAGCCGGGCGCAGCAGACCACCGCCATCGGCACAGCGGCGGTTGCAAGCGCGGCGGAGCCGGGCGCAGCAGACCACCGCCATCGGCCACAGCGGCGGTTTGGCGTCGCCGAGAATCTAATCCGACAGGTTCTGCAACCGGACCTGGCCGCGGGCGAGCACGCGCTTGTCGGCATCGGTGATCGTCACCAGCCACAGTTGCTGTCGCCGGCCGCGATGAATCGGGGTGGACGCCGCGTAGACGGTTCCCGACGAGACCGCTCGCAGGAAGTCGGTGTTGTTGTTGACCCCGACGACGGTGCCGACCGGGTCGCCGCCGTCGCGGTTGAGCCAGGTGTGCGCCGACACACTGGCCACGCTTTCGATGATTGAGCAGTACACGCCACCGTGCACGATCCCTGCCGGCTGGCAGAGCTTGGGCTGCAGCTCCAATTGCGCGTGCGCACCGTCCGGGCCGATGTCGGTGTAGACCAGGCCGATCTCGGAGTCGAAGGGCGCGGAGAAGTCGGACGGGAATCCGGTGGCTGCCATGTGATGGTTGTACACGACGCCCGCTTGGGCCCTCCTGGGCGATCCGTTCCGCTCACACCGGGGTCGCAGCAGACCCTCAGCTTCTGATACGACGCCCGGTAGTAATTAAGGGTAGGCTTGCTCCGTTGCCCGGGGAGTTGATAACAAACATGGCGAAGCAGACCCATTTAGGGGACTTGGAACGTGCGGTGATGGACCATCTGTGGTCATCGCCGGAGTCTCAGACGGTGCGCGAGGTCCACGAGGCGCTGTCAAGGCAGCGCGACCTGGCTTATACGACCGTGATGACAGTCCTGCAGCGACTGGCCAAGAAGAATCTCGTGTCGCAGATTCGCGATGACCGTGCACACCGTTACACACCGGTCCGGGGCCGCGACGAATTGGTTGCTGGGCTGATGGTGGAGGCACTCGATCAGGCCGCTGACTCCGGAGACCGCCGGGCTGCGCTGGTGCATTTCGTCGAACGCGTCGGCGTCGACGAGGCCGACGCGTTGCGTCGTGCGCTGGACGAACTGGAGGCCAAACATCGCATCCGCCTCCCAGGTAGCGGCCGACCTGCGTCCTGAGGGAGACTTACAGCGTGTCCGCGCTGGCCTTTTCCATCGTCGCGCTGTTGCTCGTAGGGCCGGTACCCGCCCTGCTGGCGCGCGCTGACTGGCCGCTCCGTGCTCCGCGAGCCGCGTTGGTGCTCTGGCAGGCCATCGCCATTGCCGCGGTGCTGTCCGCGTTCAGCGCGGGCCTGGCCACCGCCAGCCGCCTGCTGATGCCCGGCCCGGACGGCCGCCCCACCTCGACGATCCTCGGCTCCCTCGACCGCTTGGGCTGGGGGCTGTGGACCTTCTACGTCGCGGTCTTCGTGTTGACCCTGATGGTCGGGATGCGCCTCACGTGGACGGTGTTGCGGGTCGCGATCCGCACCCGGCAACGCCGGGCCCACCACCGCATGCTCGTCGACCTGGTCAGTGTCACCGACCGCCCGCCCGCCCTGCGCACCAGTGGACTGCGCATTCTGCAGGTGATGCAGCCACTCGCCTACTGTTTGCCCGGGGTGCGGAGCCGGGTGGTGGTCAGTTCCGGCACGCTGGACGCGCTCGGTGACACCGAGTTGGCCGCGCTGCTCTGCCATGAGCGGGCCCACCTGCGGGCACGGCACGACCTGGTACTCGAGGCGTTCTCGGCCGTGCACACCGCATTCCCCTGGTTCGTGCGAAGCGCGAGCGCCCTAGACGCGGTGCGGCTGTTGATCGAACTGCTTGCCGACGACGCGGCCGTTCGGGTGGCCGGCGCCCCTCCGCTGGCCCGCGCCCTGGTGACCTGTGCCGCAACCAAAGTTCCCGCCGGCGCGCTGGCGGCGGGCGGCACCAACACGGTGCTGCGCGTGCAACGGTTGTCGGGGCAGGGCAACAGTCCAGCGCTGGCCGCTGCCGCCTATTCGGCCGCAGCCGGGGTGCTGACGGTGCCCACGGTGGCACTGGCGGTACCGTGGCTCACCGAGCTGCACCGACTGATCGCGGGGTAACCCGCGCCGTCCGGCGTGCCGGGCATCGAATCACCTACCACCGAGAGGCGAATACATGAGCGCGTCGGAAGTTGTTGGCACCGCCCAGATCGGCGTGACCGGACTGGCAGTCATGGGATCCAACATCGCGCGCAACTTCGCCCGTCATGGCTACACCGTGGCGCTGCACAACCGGTCGGTCGCCAAAACCGACGCACTGCTCGACGCCTACGGCTCCGAAGGCAGCTTCGTGCGCAGCGAGACGATTCCGGAATTCCTTGCCGCCCTAGAGAAGCCGCGCCGTGTGCTGATCATGGTCAAGGCCGGTGACCCCACCGACGCCGTCATCAACGAACTCGCCGACGCGATGGAGCCCGGCGACATCATCATCGACGGCGGCAACGCGCTCTACACCGACACCATCCGCCGGGAGAAGGCGATGGCCGCCCGCGGCCTGCACTTCGTCGGTGCCGGGATCTCCGGCGGCGAGGAAGGCGCACTGAACGGTCCCTCGATCATGCCGGGCGGCCCCAAAGAGTCCTACGAGTCGCTGGGCCCGCTGCTCGAGGAGATCTCAGCCCACGTCGACGGCGTGCCGTGCTGCACCCACATCGGGCCGGACGGCGCAGGGCACTTTGTGAAGATGGTGCACAACGGCATCGAGTACTCCGACATGCAGCTGATCGGCGAGGCCTACCAACTGCTGCGCGACGGGCTGGGCCTGGCCGCACCGCAGATCGCCGAGGTGTTCACCGAGTGGAACGCCGGGGATCTGGACAGCTACCTGGTCGAGATCACCGCCGAGGTACTGCGGCAGGTCGACGCCAAGACCGGCCAGCCGCTGGTCGACATCATCGTCGACGAAGCCGAGCAGAAGGGCACCGGCCGCTGGACCGTGAAGTCTGCTCTGGACCTGGGGGTTCCGGTCACCGGCATCGCCGAGGCGGTGTTCGCCCGGGCACTGTCGGGCTCGGTCCCGCAGCGTCGCGCTGCGGTGGGTCTGGCCGCCGGAAGCCTCGGCGAACGCCCCGCGGATGCGGCCCGGTTCACCGAGGACGTCCGCCAGGCGCTGTATGCCTCCAAGATCGTCGCGTATGCGCAGGGCTTCAACCAGATTCAGGCCGGCAGCGCCGAGCATGGCTGGAATGTGACCCCGGGAGACCTGGCGACCATCTGGCGGGGCGGCTGCATCATTCGCGCGAAGTTCCTCAACCGCATCAAAGAGGCCTTCGACACCGACGCCGACCTGGTGAGCCTGCTGGCCGCGCCGTATTTCCGCAGCGCGGTCGAGGCTGCCATCGACTCCTGGCGGCGGGTGGTGACCACGGCGGTGAGCCTCGGTATCCCGGCCCCCGGCTTCTCCTCGGCCCTGGCCTACTACGACGGCCTGCGGACCGAGCGGTTGCCGGCCGCGCTGACCCAGGCCCAGCGCGACTACTTCGGTGCGCACAGCTACGGCCGCACGGACTCGGACGGCAAGTTCCACACGCTGTGGAGCGCCGATCGCAGCGAAGTGCCGGTCTAGAGAGCTAAACCAGCAGGCCCAGCACGCCGTCGGTGAACGCCTGCGGGTCCTCGATCTGCGGGTAGTGGCCCAGCCCGGGCAGCTCGACGACGTCGGCGGCCGGGCGCAGCTGCCGCAGGCCGTCCAGCACATTGGTGGTGGCGACCGGATCGCCCAGGCCCCACACGAAGCCCAGCGGCTTGGGCCAGTCGCGCACTGCGCCGTGCCAGCGTTGCGCGTACCGCACCCGTTCGTCGAGGTAGGCCGAGAGCAGGTGCGCGATCCGGTTTCCGCCGTTGTGGGTCAGCAGGGCCCACTGCGCGGCGGCTTCATCGGGGGTCAGCGGGTGCTGCGGGCTGAACAGTCGGCCGAAGCCGCGAACGAAGCTGCGCCGGTTGGTCAGTCGAGCGGCGACAGCACCGAATGGGCCACGCAGCACCTTCTGGATCGGCCGCAGACTGGCCCGCTCCAAGATCACGCTGCCGTTGGTCAGCACCGCACGTCGCAGGTCGAAGGTTAGGTTGCCCTCGAGATCGCGGGCCAACAGTTCGGTGGCGACCGAGGTGCCCATGTCATGGGCGACCAACACCACCGGACCCGATGCGCTCGATGCCACCACCTGCTCCACCAGGTCGGCCTGCTCGAACAGGCTGTAGCGATGCGGGCGCGGTTTCTCCGACAGGCCGAACCCGAGGAAATCCATCGTCAGCCAGGACCGGCCGGCGAGTCGGTCCACGACCGACCGGAAATCGTAGGAACACGATGGAAAGCCGTGTAGCAGTAGGACAGTCGGCCCATCCCCCGCACCTGATCGCACAAACAACCGGCCCGCGTCGGTCGACACCCACCGGCCACCGTCTTGCCACTCGCTCACACTGCTTCGCCACGGCGCATTCGTCATCGCGGTCATTGTGCGCTGCACCTCAGATCAGCGCCAGCAGATCGACAATTGCCGAGCCGGCCGCGTCGGATCCGGCGGTGCGGAGGGTCAATTTTTGTTTCGACGCCCGCGGGGAACTTCGTCCGGTGGTGCCCGCGCCTGGCCGCCGTCGTCGCGCGGGCGGTAGCGTGGCTGACCGGGCGGTGTCGCCCGGCGGATGCCGGATCCGGCTCACGACGTGTGGAGGCGAATAGATGGGCTCTTCGGAACCCGACAGACCGATGGTGGCCGCTCGATGAGATTTGTCAGCGGATATGACCCCACCCACGACCTGACCTACAACGACGTTTTCATCGTCCCCAACCGTTCGGCCGTCGACTCACGTCTGGACGTCGACCTGTCCACCCGCGACGGCTCGGGCACCACGATCCCGGTGGTGGTGGCCAATATGACCGCGGTGGCCGGCCGACGGATGGCCGAGACGGTGGCCCGTCGCGGCGGGATCGTGGTGTTGCCCCAGGATCTGCCGATCGACGCCGCGAGCCACACCGTGGCCTTCGTGAAGAGTCGCGACCTGGTCGCCGACACCCCGGTCGTGCTCTCTCCCGAAGACTCGGTGTCCGACGCGATGGCTTTGATCACCAAACGCGCGCATGGCGTCGCGGTCGTGGTGGTCGACGGTCGGCCCACCGGCTTGGTCACCAAAGCATGCTGCGAGGGCGTGGATCGCTTCACCCGAGTCCGTGATGTCGCACTCGCCGAGCTGATCAGCGCACCGGTCGGCACCGATGCGCGCGCCGTGTTCGATCTTTTGGAGCACGCGCCGGTCGATGTCGCGGTACTGACCAATCCCGACGGCACTCTGGCCGGCGTGTTGACCCGCACCGGCACGATTCGGGCCGGTATCTACACCCCCGCGACCGACGGCTCCGGGCGCTTGCGGATCGCCGCCGCGGTGGGCATCACCGGCGACGTCACGGCCCGGGCCGCAGCCCTGCTGTCGGCCGGAGTGGACCTGCTGGTCATCGACACCGCCCACGGGCATCAGGAAAAGGCCTTACAGGCCATCCGCGCGGTCGCGGCACTGAAGCCGGGGGTGCCGCTGGTGGCCGGCAATGTGGTGTCGGCCGAGGGCACCCGGGATCTGATCGCCGCGGGCGCCGACATCGTCAAAGTCGGCGTCGGGCCCGGCGCCATGTGCACCACTCGGATGATGACCGGGGTGGGCCGCCCCCAGTTCTCCGCTGTCGTCGAATGTGCGACCGCGGCGCGCGAACTCGGCGCACACGTGTGGGCCGACGGCGGGGTGCGCCATCCCCGCGATGTCGCGCTGGCGCTGGCCGCGGGAGCGTCGAACGTGATGATCGGCTCCTGGTTCGCCGGAACATATGAGTCCCCCGGCGATCTGATGGTCGACCGCGACGGCAAGCCCTACAAGGAAAGCTACGGAATGGCGTCCAAACGCGCGGTGGCCGCGCGCACCGCCGCCGACAGTGCGTTCGACCGCGCCCGCAAGGCATTGTTCGAGGAAGGCATCTCGACGTCGCGGATGGCCGTGGACCCCGAACGCGGCGGCGTCGAGGATCTGCTGGACCACATCACCTCCGGCCTCCGCAGCACCTGCACCTACGTCGGAGCGGCCGACCTGGCCGAGTTGCATGACCGGGTGGTACTGGGAGTGCAGTCAGCTGCGGGATTCGCCGAGGGCCATCCGCTACCGTTCGGCTGGTGAGACCCATGGGCGCGAGCACGCGTAACGGCTTCGCGACAGCTCGCAGGATGTCGCCATGACCATCGCTGTCACGGTGGCCAGTCTGCTGGCGTTCGCGATCCTGACCCTGGGCACCGCGGTGTTCGTTGCCGCCGAGTTCTCCCTGACCACCCTGGAACGCAGCGTCGTGGAGGCCAACGCCCAGCGTGGCGGCCGTCGAGACGCCTACATCCAAGACGCCCACCGCACGCTGTCATTTCAGCTGTCCGGCGCCCAACTGGGCATCTCGATAACCACGCTGGCCACGGGCTATCTGGCCGAACCCGTGCTGGCCCGCTGGCTGCGCCCCCCGCTGGTGGCCGTGGGCCTGTCCGAGCGGATGACGGGCGGGGTTGCGCTGGCCCTCGCGCTGGTGATCGCCACGTCGTTGTCCATGGTCTTTGGCGAGTTGGTGCCCAAGAATCTGGCCGTGGCGCGCCCGCTGCCGATCGCCCGCGCAGTGGCGGGGCCGCAGCTGTTGTTCTCCCGGGTGTTCGCGATCGCGATCAGGGTGACCAACGGGACGGCGAATCGCATCCTGCGCCGAGTCGGGATCGAGCCCGCCGAACGGCTCGCCTCGGCCCGCTCGGCGCGTGAGCTGGCGTCGCTGGTGCGCAATTCGGCTCGCAGCGGTGCCCTCGACCCGACAACCGCCGCTTTGGTGGAGGGTTCGCTGCGATTCGGTGCGCTGACCGCTGCCGAGCTGATGACGCCGCGATCGAAGATCGTGAGTCTGCAGGCCGGCGACACCGTCGCCGATCTGGCCGCGGTCGCCATCGACACCGGTTTCTCTAAGTTTCCGGTGGTCGACGGCGATCTGGATGCCACCGTCGGCATCGTTCACGTCAAGCAGGTGTTCGCGGTCGCTGTCGCCGATCGCGCATCCACCCGGGTCACGACCGTGGCCCAACCGGTCGCGGTGGTGCCCTCGACTCTCGACGGCGACGCCGTGATGGAACAGATCCGGGCCAACGGCCAACAGGCGGCCATGGTCGTCGACGAATACGGCGGCACCGCCGGGATGGTGACCGTCGAAGACCTCATCGAGGAGATCGTCGGTGATGTCCGCGACGAACACGACGATGCCACCCCCGACGTGGTGGCGTCCGGCGGGGGTTGGCAGGTATCGGGCCTACTGCGCATCGACGAGGTGGCCGCCGCCACCGGCTACCGTGCACCGGAGGGCTCCTACGAGACCATCGGCGGACTTGTACTGCAGGAGCTCGGCCACATTCCGGAGGCCGGCGAGACTGTCGAACTGACGGCGTTCGACCCCGACGAGCTCTCCGCGCACCCGCCACGCTGGCTGGCCCGGGTGGTCCGGATGGACGGCCGACGTATCGACCTGCTGGAGCTCACCCACTTGGGGGCACGCGATGGCTGATCTGTTCAACATCGCACTGACCGCGCTGCTGATCGCGGCGAACGCCTTCTTCGTCGCCGCCGAGTTCTCGCTGATCTCAGCACGACGCGACCGGCTCGAGGCGCTGGCCGAACAGGGCAGGCAAAGTGCGGTTACGGTGATCCGGGCCGGTGAGCAGCTGTCACGAATGTTGGCCGGAGCACAATTGGGCGTCACGGTGTGCTCGATCCTGCTCGGCCGCATCGGTGAGCCGGCTGTGGCCGACCTGCTTGCGCCCGCGTTTCGGCTGGCCGGAATCCCGGATCCGCTGCTGCACACGGTGGCGTTCGTCGTCGCGTTGACGATCGTGGTGGCGCTGCATCTGCTGTTGGGCGAGATGGTGCCCAAGAACATCGCCCTGGCGGGCCCGGAGACCGCGGCGATGCTGCTGATCCCGCCCTACCTGGTCTACATGGCCGCTGCCCGGCCGTTCATCGTCTTCTACAACTGGTGCGCCAACATCACTCTGCGCGCCATGCGGGTCGAGCCCAAGGACGAGCTGGAGATCACGGTGTCCACCGTCGAGTTGAGCGAGATGATCGCCGAGTCGGTCTCGGCGGGTCTGCTCGACCTGGAGGAATACACCCGATTGACCCGCGCCCTGCAGATCCGCACCCGGGTGGTCGCCGATGTCGCGCTGCCGATCGGCGACATTCGGGCCGTGCCGGTGGCAGCGACCGGGCGCGGCCCGACCGTCGCGGCTATCGAAAAGGCTTTCACCCAGACCGGTTACTCCCGGTTCCCGGTTGTCGACCAGGGCGAATTCGTCGGCTACCTGCACATCAAGGATGTGCTGTTGCTCAGCGAGACCCCGACCGGGTTGGCGGCGGCAGGCGACGCCGTTGTGGACGTCGCCGTTGTGCGCCCCCTGCCGCGCATCCCCGCCTCTCTGCCGCTGGCCGATGCGTTGTCACGACTGCGGCGCCGTAACAGCCATCTGGCGCTGGCGGTCACCGAGGACGGTACGGCGGTGGGGATGGTGACCCTCGAAGACATGGTCGAGGACGTGGTCGGTACCGTTCGCGACGGGACGCACCGTGTTTGACCTGGCGGAACGGGTTCTGGAAGGCAGGCAGTGGCAGGCCCGGGCCGAGGAATACCGGCAGCGCCTTGAGGATTTTTTGGCCCCACTCTTGCGGCGGATCGCGGCCGGCGACCCGGTGCCGAAATTCCTGTTCAGCTACTACAGCCTGCGGCCGGCGCAGTTGCGCAGCTGGAATCCCGGCTTCGGGGTGGCTCTCGCCGGGCCGGAGGCGGTGCGCGACTATCGCGCACGGCGCGGGTACGCGGTGCGCGGCGGCCAGGTCGGCGTGTCCGCGGAATACCTGCGTGAGCGAGCCGACACCGTGACGTTCATCGCACGGCTGTTGCGCGCCACCGGCGAGCGGCCGGCCCAGCTGAACTGCTTCGGCCTGCACGAGTGGGCAATGGTGTATCGCGGCCCAGTACTGCAAGCCGTGCGCCACGATCATGTTCCGCTGCGCCTGGCTGCGGCTGAGATCGACGCGGTGGTGGAATCAATCCCCCTGCGCTGCACCCACTTCGACGCGGTCCGCTTCTTCACCCCGGCCGCGGCGCCGCGCAACGCCGCGGCGCCGAGCCGGGCCACCCAAATCGCTTGGGAGCAGCCAGGTTGCCTGCATGCCAACATGGACATCTACAAGTGGTGCTACAAGTTGGGTCCGCTGGTCGACTCCGAACTACAGCTGGCCTGCCTGGAGTTGGCTGCGTCGGCGCGCGAGATCGACATGCGCGCCAGCCCCTATGACCTGAGCGATTACGGCTATCTGCCGATCCCGATCGAAAGTGCGGCCGGCCGTGCCGAATACGTCCGCCACCAAAGCGAGATCGCACACCGCGCCGCACCGCTACGGGCCGCACTGTTGGATCGGTGCGACCTGCTGACAGAAATCGCCGGATGCGAATAGCCTCGCGACCTGCCGGTAAGGTGGTAGATCGGCTATGAGGGAGGAAATCATGACGGACCGGGTGTCGGTGGGCGACCTGCAGGTCGCACGCGTGCTGTATGACTTCATCACCGACGAGGCCCTGCCGGGCACCGGTGTCGACCCCGACAGCTTCTGGGCCGGCGTGGACAAAGTCGTCACCGATCTGACGCCCAAGAACCAGGCGTTGCTGGCACGTCGCGACGAACTGCAGGCGCAGATCGATAAGTGGCACCGGCACCGGGTCATCGAGCCGCTGGACACCGAGGCGTACCGGGCCTTCCTCACCGAGATCGGCTACCTGTTGCCCGAACCCGAGGACTTCACGGTCACCACCGCCGGGGTGGACGACGAGATCGCGGCGCAGGCCGGCCCGCAGCTGGTGGTTCCGGTGCTCAACGCCCGGTTCGCGCTCAACGCCGCCAACGCCCGCTGGGGCTCCCTGTACGACGCCCTCTACGGCACCGACGTGATCAGCGAAGACGACGGCGCCGAGAAGGGCACGTCGTATAACAAGGTGCGCGGCGACAAGGTGATCGCCTACGCCCGCCGGTTCCTCGACGACTCCGTGCCGCTGACCAACGGCGCCTGGACCGAGGTCAAGAGTTTCGCGGTGAACGACGGCGCGTTGGTGGTCACGCTGGGCGACGGCCTGGAGACCGCGGTCGCCGCTCCCGCGGAATTCGTCGGCTACACCGGTGACGCGGCCTCGCCGTCGTCGGTGCTGCTGTCCCACCACGGCCTGCACCTCGAGATCCTGATCGACCCGGAGTCGCCGATCGGATCCACCGACGCCGCCGGCATCAAAGACGTGGTGCTCGAATCGGCGGTCACCACGATCATGGACTTCGAAGACTCGGTGGCCGCGGTCGACGCCGAGGACAAGGTGCTCGGCTACCGCAACTGGCTGGGACTGAACCGAGGCGACCTGTCCGAGCAGGTCAGCAAGGGTGACAAGAGCTTCACTCGCACCCTGGCCGCCGACCGGGAGTTCACGGCACCGGACGGGGGCACCCTGACCCTGCCGGGCCGCAGCCTGATGTTCGTCCGCAACGTGGGTCACCTGATGACCAACGACGCCATCGTCAACAGCGCCGGCGCAGAGGTGTTCGAGGGCATCCAGGACGCGCTGTTCACCGGGCTGATCGCCTCGCACGGCCTGACCGCATCCGACGACACCGGGCCGCTGGTCAACAGCCGCACCGGGTCGATCTACATCGTCAAGCCCAAGATGCACGGTCCCGATGAGGTCGCCTTCACCGCCGAGCTGTTCAGCCGGGTCGAAGACGTCCTGGGCCTGCCGCAGAAGACCCTCAAAATCGGCATCATGGACGAGGAGCGGCGCACCACGGTCAACCTGCGGGCGTGCATCAAGGCCGCCGCCGACCGGGTGGTGTTCATCAACACCGGCTTCCTGGACCGCACCGGCGACGAGATCCACACGTCGATGGAGGCCGGGCCGATGGTCCGCAAGGCGAGCATGAAGTCGCAGCCGTGGATCCTGGCCTACGAGGACAACAACGTCGACGCGGGATTGGCCACCGGCTTGACCGGCCACGCCCAGATCGGCAAGGGCATGTGGGCGATGACCGACCTGATGGCCGACATGGTCACCCAGAAGATCGGCCACCCGCGCTCGGGGGCGAGCACCGCGTGGGTGCCCTCCCCCACCGCCGCCACCCTGCACGCGATGCACTACCACCAGGTGGATGTGTTCGAGGTGCAGAAGGAACTGGCCGGAAAGCGGCGCGCCACAATCGATGCGCTGCTGACCATCCCGCTGTCGGAGGGTCTGGCGTGGGCGCCCGACGAGATCCGCGAAGAGGTCGACAACAACTGCCAGTCGATCCTGGGCTACGTGGTGCGCTGGATCGACCAGGGTGTGGGCTGCTCGAAGGTTCCCGACATCCACGACGTGGCACTGATGGAAGACCGTGCCACGCTTCGGATCTCGTCGCAGCTGCTGGCGAACTGGTTGCGGCACGGGGTGATCACCGCCGACGACGTGCAGTCCAGCCTGGAGCGGATGGCGCCGGCGGTAGACCGCCAGAACGCCGGCGACCCGAGCTACCTGCCGATGGCCCCCGATTTCGAGTCCAGCATCGCGTTCGCGGCCGCACGCGAGCTGATCCTGTCCGGGACCACGCAGCCCAACGGCTACACCGAGCCGATCCTGCACCGACGCCGGCGGGAGTTCAAAGCCCAGGCCGGTGTCTGACCCAACGCAGACCCGATGGACATCACCGTGGCCGGACAACTGACCAGGCGGAGAGGACGCACCCACCGTGGGTAGGCACAGTTTCCCCGGCCCGGACGATTCCGACGAGCCGGTGGGCGGCAGCGAGCCCGACGACAGCCACTTTTCCGACGGCCCCGACCTGTTCGGCTTCGGCGACCCGGACGATGACGACTACGTCGACGACTATCACGACGCGTTCTATGACGAGTCGTTCTCCGACGGTGCTGACGCCGGATATCGCGAGCCGCGATACGACGCCCGTTTCGAGGCCGGATTCGACGATGCCGACCCGGCGCAGTACATGCGCCGCGGCGGTGAGCCTGATGAGGAGTCGCGTTACCGCACCGGTCCTTTCGGCGCCATCGGCGGCGTGGCCGGCGAGCCATCGGTCGCCGATCAAGACGAGCCGCGCGGCGGGCACCGCAACCTCGAGCGGTGGCGTCGGCATCGCAACGACTCCGGGCCACGCGGCGTCAGCGTCGGTGTGATCGCCGCGCTGGTGTCGGTGATCGTCATCGTTGGCGCGGTGATCCTGTGGCGGTTCTTCGGCAACTCGTTGTCGCATCGTTCCGCCGTCGCCGCCGGCAACTGCCCGGCAGGTGATCTGACAGTGGCCGTCGTCGCGGACCCGACGATCGCCGACCACGTACAGGGCTTCGCCGACAGGTTCAACAAGACCGCCAAGCCGATCGGCGACCGCTGCGTGTCGGTGCAGGTCAAGCCGGTCGATTCCGATGCCGTGGTCAGCGGTTTCATCGGCGACTGGCCCGCGCAACTCGGGCAACGGCCGGCGCTGTGGATTCCGGGCAGTTCGGTCTCCACGGCCCGGCTGCAGGCCTCCACCGGCGCGGAAACGGTCAGCGACAGTCGTTCTCTGGTCACCTCACCGGTGTTGTTGGCGATCCGCCCCGAGCTCAAGAGCGCGCTGCAGAAGCAGAGCTGGGCGAGTCTGCCCGACCTGCAGTCCGACCCGGACGGGCTGGGCCATCTCGGGCTGGCCGGCTGGGGCCCGCTGCGGCTGGCGCTGCCGATCGGCGGCAACGGCGACGCCGCCTTCCTGGCCGGCGAGGCGGTGGCTGCCGGAGTAGCCCCCAAGGGCGCACCCATCATCGATGGCGTCGGTGGGGTGCACCGGCTCGCGGGCGGAGAACCCAAGCTCGCCGACGCTTCGCTCGCTGAAGCGTTGAACGTGCTTCTGCGCCAGGGAGATCTGGCGGCGTCGCCGGTGCACGCGGTAGTGACCACCGAGCAGCAACTGTTCACCCGTGGCCAGTCGCTGTCGGATCCGGCGACCCAGCTGGCATCCTGGCGGCCGCCGGGTCCGGTGCCGGTCGCCGATTACCCCACGGTGTTGCTCGCCGGGTCCTGGTTGTCGCAGGAACAGGTCAGCGCCGCCAGCGAGTTCGCGCGCTTCGCCCGCAAGCCCGATCAGCTCGCAGAGCTGGCCAAAGCCGGATTCCGCGTCGAAGGTGTCGAACCGCCCAGCAGCGAGGTAACCGGCTTCCCGGCGGTGTCGGACACGCTGTCGGCCGGCGACGACGCAACGCGCGCCGCCCTGGCCAACGCCCTGACCACCTTGCCGGGCAGTGCGGCCGTCACGGTGATGCTCGACCAGTCGATGACTACCGACGAAGGCGGCAAGAGCCGGTTGGCCCATGTGATCGCGGCGCTCGATCAACGGATCAAGGGCCTGTCCCCGAATTCGTCGGTGGGCTTGTGGACCTTCGACGGCACCGAGGGCCGCAATGTGGTGACCGGTGGCCCGCTGGACGAGCCGCTCAACGGCGGGACTCGCGCGGAGGCCTTGGTCAGCGAGCTCAACGACCTGAGCTCGACGCCGGGAGGTGCGGTGTCCTTTACCACGCTGCGTCTGGTGTACAACCAGGCCTTGGCCAATTACCACCCCGGGCAGGCCAATTCGGTACTGGTCATCACCGCAGGTCCGCACACCGACCGGACATTGGACGGCCCTGGGCTCCTGGACTTCATCCGGGCCAACACCGATCCGGAACGACCGGTGGCGGTCAACGTCATCGACTTCGGCGCGGACGCCGACCAAGCCACGTGGCAGTCGGTGGCACAACTTTCCGGTGGCACGTACCAGAATCTGCGCGGGGCCAACTCCCCCGAACTGGCCGGCGCGCTGAACTCACTGCTGAGCTGACGCACCGCCAGGCCGGCGCCCAGCTGCGCTACCCGACCAGCGCGTCCAGGATCTGCTGCGGCACGGTGACCAGCAGTTCGGTGATCATCCCGCCGAACGATCCGACACTGATGCTGGCCAGGTCCAGGTTGCCCAGGCCGAGATCGTCAAGCAGCTCACCGAGGTTCAGGTTCGACAGGTCGCCGGCCAAGTCGCCGAGGTTCAGCGGCAGGTTGTCGAGGCCCAGACCGCCGATCAGACCACCGAGATCCAAACCGTTCAACAGTCCGGTGACGTCGAGTCCGAGCAGTCCACCACCGAGTCCGCCCAGCAAGCCGCTCAGCGTCAGCTCGCCCGTGGAGTCGGCGAAGCCGAGACCTTCCAGGATTCCACCGATAGTGAGGTCGCCGGTCGGCAGCGATACCCCGAGAGCGCCCAGCAGTGAGCTGACGGTCTCGTCAATGCTCTGACCGCCCAACAGATCACCGAAGGTGACGGTGTTCAGCGCGTCGATCAGGTTCTGCGGGGTAAGGACGACGGCATCGAGAACCTCTTCCAGAACGGGCCCGAGCAGCGGCAGGCTGTTGATGATGGTCGCCAGGACGGAGTTCAGGAGGCCGGTGATATCGGTGAGCACACCTCCCGGAAGCCCTTCGAGCAGCGACCCCAGCGAGGAGTCGACCAGACCTCCGAAACCCAGATTCGTCAGCAATTGAGCCAGGCCGAGGTTGATTTCGGTATTGATGCCGAACGCGTTCAGCACGTCGTCGAGGCTCAGGCTGTTCAGGTCGACGTCGGTGTCCAGGCCCAACCCGCTCAGGATGCCGGTCAAGCTGAGGCTGCCCAGCCCGAGGTTGCCCAGGCCCAGAAAGTCGAGCAGCCCGCCCAGGTCGGAGATGTTGCTGCCCAGCTTCAGCAGGTCACCCAAGCCCTCACCGCTGATTCCCAGCTCAGTGAGCAATCCCCCCAGGGTCAGATCGCCCAAGCCGAGTTGGTCGATCAAGGCCGCGATGTTGACATCGGTCAGATCGAGGTTGCCCAACCCCAGGGCGTCCAGCAGTTTGGTCAGGTTGAGGTCGACCTCCAGGTTCTGTTCCGGCGCCAGGATGCCGTTGAATGCCGGGATATTGACGATGCCGCCGAGCAGACTCAAGTTGTCCTGGCCGTTGAGGTAGGCGTTGAGCACGGTGGCGGGCGCGTTGAGCAGTGCGGTGAATGCGGTCGCCGGATCACTCAGCTCGGTGATCACGCTGTTGATCGCGTTCAGCGTCGCCGCCTGCGAACCGAGGTTGGCGATCAGCAACTCCATTGCCGGCGCCAGTTGTACCGACACCGTCGCCGGCAGCGATGTGATGTCGGTGTCCACCGTCGGGGTGAGGTCGGTGACGGCATCGATCACGCCAAGCGGGTTGGTGAACATCGCGGTGAAGACTTGAAGGATCCCCGACCAGTCGGCGTGCGCACTGATGTTCTGCACGTTGTCCCAGGTGTTGGTGAACAACTCTGTGTAGGAGGTGGTCAGCTCGACAGCAGGCGCGCCGACTGGTGAGAGCTCCGGCGCAGCTACGGGCATGACCGGCACGACCGCGAGCATCCCGGCACCTGCGACGGCGATACCGGCTGTGAGGTAGGGGCGAAGAGTGAGCTGTTGCATGATCTCTCCTCAGATGATGTTAATCACGATTCGGATGAGTTCAGCGTAAACCCTTTTAGGGATTAACTTGAGATTCCACTGAATTTTTTCGCTGGTACTTTCAGCGCCCCGCAGCACTGCTGCGAGTGTTACGAACGCCGCTACGCGCCCAGCATGGCCAGGAGCTGCTGGGGCATGCTGACGAACAGTTCGGTGAACGTGCCGCCGAACGAGCCGACAGTGGCGCCGGCCAGGCTCACCTGCCCCTGGACGAAGCCCTCGAGTAGGTCGGCGAGGTAGGGGTTCACCCAGTCTCCGACGAGGTCGCCGAGGTTGAGCGACAAACCGTCGAGCCCCAGAAAACTGACCAGGTCACCCACGTCAAAGCCGTTCAACAGCCAGGTCAGGTCCAACCCGAGCGGGCCATCGGTCAGTACGCCGCCGAGTGCGCCGCCGAGGCCGTTGAGCACGTCGCGCAGCGTCAGGTCGCCGATGGAATCGGTGAACCCGAGATCTTCCAGGAAGCCGCCGACGGTCAGGTTGCCGACGAACATCAACGCGCTGCCCACACTCTCCAACAGCGAACTGACGGTGTCGTCGATGCGCAGGTCGCCCAGCAGATCGCCGACGGTGAAGGTGTTGAGGAGGGCCTCCAGGTCATCGGCCCCCACGAGGTCGCTGACCAGGTCAGTCAGCAAGGGCCCTAGCAGGGGAATGGGGTCGAAGAGGTCAGCCGCGGTCGCATTGAGCCAGCTCAGTAGTTGGCTGAGTAGGCCGACGTCCGACAGCAGGCTGCCGAGGTGTTCGCCGGCCAGGTTGCCGTCGCCAAGCCCGACCAGCACCTGGCCCAGTGCCACGGGAATCTGGGCGTCGATCCCGAACGCGCTCAGCACGTCGACCAGCCCGAAATTGCCGAGCGGGAGGTCCAGATCGAGATCGCGGTAGAAGTCGGTGTCGGGGCCCAGTTCGCCCAAGAGGGCGGTCAGGCTGTAGCGGCTCAGACCCAAGTCGCCCAGGCTCAAGAAGTCGAGCAGATCTCCCAGGGTGCTGACGTTGGTGGCCAGCTTCAGCAGGTCCCCCACGCCTTCGTCGCCGTAACCCAGGCCGCTGAGCAGTCCCCCCACGGTCAGGGTGCCAAGACGGATCTGGTCGATCACGCCGTCGAGGTTCAGGTTGCTCAGATCCGGAGTGCCCAACCCCAGCATCTCCAGCAACCTGGACAAATCGAGGTCGATCTCCAGGTTCTGCTCGGGTGCCAGAACCCCGTTGAACACCGGGATGCTGACGATGCCGCCCAGCAAGGACAGGTTGTGCTGGCCGTTGAGGTGGGCGTCGAGCAGCGTGGCCGGCGCGTTGAACAGCGCGGTGAACGCGGTGCTGGGGTCACCCAGATCGTCGACCACGCCGAACAGTGCGTCCAGCGTCGCCACGTGCGATGCCAGGGCCGCGATCAGCAACTCCAGCCCCGGCGACAGCTGCACCGAGAGCGTCGCCGGCAGCGACGCGGTGTCGGTGTCCACCGCCAGCGTGAAGTTGCTGGCCGCATCGAACAGCCCGACCGGATTGGAGAACATCGCGGTGAACAGCTGCGAGATCGCCGACCAGTCCGCGTGTGCACTGATGCGCTCGACGTTGTCCCAGGTGTTGGAGAACAGGTCGCCGTACGAAGTGGTCAGCGCCACGCCAGGGGAAACCGCGGAGGCCGGTGGCGGCACCGCAACCGGAGCGACCGTGACGATCCCCGCACCGACGAGTGCGATGCCGGCGGTGACGCAGGAGCGAGAAAGGGGCTCCTGCACGAGTCCTCCTAGATGCGCACCTCAACCATGAATTGGATAAGGGCGATCCTAGACTCTTTTTGGTTCTAGCTGAGACTTTGCTGGCTATTTCCCGAACGCCGGCGACTCAGCTGTAGGCCTCCACCGGCGGGCACGAGCAGACCAGGTTGCGGTCGCCGAAGGCACCGTCGATCCGGCGCACCGGGGGCCACACCTTCGGCCGGAATCCGCGGCCCAGCGGGTAGGCGGCTTGTTCCCGGGTGTACGGGTGCTCCCACTTGTCGACCACCAGGCATTCCGCGGTGTGCGGGGCCCCGCGCAACGGGTTGTCCTCCACCGACCATTCGCCGGAACCGACCCGGTCGATCTCGCCGCGAATGGCGATCATCGCCTCGCAGAACGCATCGACCTCGGCGAGGCTCTCACTCTCGGTGGGTTCCACCATGAGGGTTCCAGCCACCGGGAAGCTCATGGTCGGGGCATGGAAACCGTAGTCTGCCAACCGTTTTGCGACATCGTCGACGGTCACACCGGTGCTCTTGGTGATCTCGCGCAGGTCCAGGATGCACTCGTGGGCGACCATGCCGTTCTCGCCGGTGTAGAGCACCGGGTAGTGCTCGTCCAGCCGTCGGGCGATGTAGTTGGCCGATGCGATCGCCGTCAACGACGCCGCACGCAGGCCATCGGCACCCATCATCCGGATGTAGGCCCAGGTGATCGGCAGGATCGACGCGGACCCGTACGGCGCTGCCGACACCGGATGCCCGGCGGGCAACTCGGCGGCCAGCGGGTGACCGGGCAGGAACTCGGCCAGGTGCGCGCGCACCGCCACCGGCCCGACGCCCGGGCCGCCGCCCCCGTGCGGGATGCAGAAGGTCTTGTGCAGGTTCAGGTGACTGACGTCTCCCCCGAACTTTCCGGGCCGAGCCAGTCCGACCAACGCATTGAGGTTGGCGCCGTCGACGTAGACCTGGCCGCCGGCGTCGTGCACGGCGGCGCAGATCTCGGCGATGTCGTGCTCGTAGACGCCGTGCGTGGAGGGATAGGTGATCATCAACGTCGACAGCGCCGCGGCGTGCTGGTCGACCTTGGCGCGCAGATCGTCGAGGTCGACGTCGCCGTTGTCACGGCAGGCGACCACCACCACGCGCATTCCGGCCAGCGCCGCCGATGCGGCGTTGGTGCCGTGGGCACTGGAGGGGATCAGGCAGATGTCGCGATGCGACTCGCCGCGGCTGGCGTGATAGGCGTGGATCGCCAGCAGACCCGCGTACTCCCCCTGCGAGCCGGCGTTGGGTTGCAGTGACACCGCGTCATATCCGGTGATGCCCGCCAGCCAGGTCTCCAACTGCGCGATCAGCGTCCGCAAGCCCACGGCGTCGCCGGCCGGGGCGAACGGGTGCTGGCGCGCGAACTCGGGCCAGGTGATCGACTCCATCTCGGCGGCGGCGTTGAGCTTCATCGTGCACGACCCGAGCGGAATCATGCTGCGGTCCAAGGCGATGTCCTTGTCCGACAGCGTGCGCAGGTAACGCATCATCGCGGTTTCGGTGCGGTAGCGGGTGAACGCCGGGTGGGTCAGGAATTCCGACGTGCGGGTGGCAATGGGCGCGTCGGCCGGCTCGACCGCCGCCACCCCGAAGGCATCCAGCACCGCGGCCACCTGCGCGTCGGTGGTCGTCTCGTCGCAGGCCACCGAGACGTGGTCGGCGTCGACCCGCCACAAGTTGATCCCGTCGGCCTTGGCCGCAGCGATCACCTCGTCGGCCCGGCCCGGCACCCGCGCCAGCACCGTGTCGAAATAGCGGTCGTGCACCAGCGCCTCACCGAGTGCGGCGCCGATCTTCTCGGCGTGGGCGTGCACGCGCCGCGCGATCGCGGTCAGACCGTCGGCGCCGTGATAGCTGGCATACATCGCGGCCATCACCGCCAGCAGCACCTGTGCGGTACAGATGTTCGAGGTGGCCTTGTCCCGGCGGATGTGCTGTTCGCGGGTTTGCAGCGCCAGCCGGTAGGCATCAGCGCCATCCCGATCCCTGGACACCCCGACCAGCCGGCCGGGCAGCTGGCGGGCGTGACCCGAGTGCACGGCCAGGTAGCCGGCGTGCGGGCCGCCGAAGCCCATCGGCACCCCGAACCGTTGGGCAGTGCCGAATGCCACGTCGGCGCCGATCTCGCCCGGCGGGGTGAGCAGCGTGCATGCCAGCAGATCCGCGCCCACCGCCACCAGTGCGCCGCGCTCGTGGGCGGCTTCGATCAGCCCCGACCAATCCGTGATCCGGCCCGAGGCGCCCGGCAACTGCACGATCACCCCGAAGAAGTCGCCGTCGGGAAGTCCCTCCCGCAGGTCGGCGGTGACGATCTCGATGCGCAGCGGCTCGGCGCGAGTCGCCAGCACCGCCGCGGTCTGGGTGAACAGGTCGGAGTCGACCAGCAGCCGATGCGAGGTGCCGCGCGTGGCGCGGTGCATCAACGTCATCGCTTCGGCGGCCGCGGTGCCCTCGTCGAGCATCGAGGCGTTGGCGATCTCGCACCCGGTCAGGTCGGCGATCATGGTCTGGAAGTTCAGCAGGGCCTCCAGCCGGCCCTGGCTGATCTCCGGCTGGTACGGCGTGTAAGCGGTGTACCACGCCGGGTTCTGCATGATGTTGCGCAGCAACACCTGCGGGGTGAGCGTGTCGTAGTAGCCCTGGCCGATCATCGACACCGCAACCGTGCTGGTATCGGCCAGTTCGCGCAGTTCGGCCAGGGTCTGTGCCTCGGTGGCCGGGGCCGGCAGGACCTCCAGCCCGGGCGCGATGCCGTCAGCGCTCAGCGCGTCGAGGATGCCGGCGGGCACGGCCTTGGCGGCCAGGTCCTCCAGCGACGCGACACCGATGGCGGCGAGCATCGCGCTGATCGCGGTGCTGTCGGGGCCGATGTGCCGGTCAACAAAGCGGGATTCGGTGTACTCGGACACGGGAACTCCTGGGCGCTAGACGACTGCGAGACGAATTCGTGTCCTCCCCCTCTGTCGTCTGCCCGGCCCGGGCGCCTGAGAGATTCGGCGCCGAGCTGCCTGCGGCGCCTTTCCCCATGGGCGGGTGTAACCCGTACGGGCGTCACCGCTTTCCAGAGGCATCAATGCCGGCCGCGGTCCGGGTGCCTGAGAGGTTGACGGAGAGGTATTGCTCCTTCGGCGTCCGCGGCTGGCTGCCACGGAACTCTCCCGCGAGAGGCTGATGCGGACCCAATACTACCCGTCGGGCCCGGTCGACCAGGATTCAGCAACGGTTTTTCGACCGCTGCGCCGAGGCTTTGAGCCCTAACCGGTCTTGCGGTCGCGGAACTTGCGGCGGCTGGCCAGTTCGTCTTCCGGCGCGGCGATCGACTCGCCGCCGTCGGCACGCTCGCCGGGGAAGTCGGAGATCACGCCGGTCAGCTCGCGCATCGCGCCCGATACCGCGATACCGAACACCCCCTGGCCGCCCTGCAGCAGGTCGACGACCTCTTCAGCCGAGGTGCATTCGTACACGGTGGTGCCGTCGGAGAACAGCGTGATGTTGGCCAGATCCTGGACGCCGCGCTCCCGAAGGTGGTCGACGGCGATCCGGATGTTGTGCAGCGAGATGCCGGTGTCGAGGAGTCGCTTGACGATCTTGAGCACCAGGATGTCTTTGAACGAGTAGAGCCGCTGGCTACCGGAGCCGGCCGCGCCCCGGATGGAGGGCACCACCAGCGAGGTACGAGCCCAGTAGTCGAGCTGACGGTAGGTGATGCCGGCGATCTGGCAGGCGCTCGGGCCCCGGTAACCGACGAGTTCGTCGGGAACGGAGTCGTCCGGGAACAGGCCGCCCTGTACGGGTTGGCCGGCGCTGGAGGGGGCCGCGGGGACTTCGCGGTCGCCCTTGTCGGACTGACCCGTGAAGTCCAGCTGTTCCTGCCCCGGTTGGTCGCCCACGCTGCTTCCTCTCGCCGATCGCGCTCGTTGCCACTGACTGGCCAGTGGCCGCGTTTGCTCTTGCCCGAGTTGGTCGTGAGCATACGCCGTCCGACGAGCTGCCGTGCAGTTGTTCCCGCCGTGGTTCAAGTATGGGTGCCGCGTTTTATGCGTGTTGCTTTCGTTTGGGCGTGTCGCGCCGACGGCAGAGAGATGAAACGGATCTGTGACGAGGCTGAGTCCGCCGCGCCGGGTCAGGTTGCTTTGAAATCGTCGGGCGACACGCTATCGAGGAATTCCTTGAACTTCTCCACCTCGTCTTCACGTACCGCGCCGGCGGTCTCGTCATCGCCCTCGTCGGGGATCAGCAGGCCCGCCTCGGCCAGGACCGCTTCTTCGACGAAGATCGGCACACCCACCCGCAGCGCGATGGCCACCGAGTCCGACGGGCGCGCCGACACCGTGATGTCGCGGTCGAAGATCAGGTCGGCGTAGAACGTGCCCTCTTGCAGGTCGACGATTCGGACCTCCTTGAGCGAATGTCCGAGGGCGCCGATCAAGTCACGGATCAAGTCGTGAGTCAGGGGCCGGGCGGGCTCCACGCCCTGTTGCTCCAAGGCGATGGCGGCGGCTTCGGCCTGCCCGATCCAGATCGGGAGATATCGATCACCGTCGGCTTCGCGCAGGAGCAGTACCGGCTGGTTCTGCGGCTGCTCGACGCGGATGCCGACCACGCGTACTTCACCCATCTCCAGTCAGCCCTCCGCGTTCGCTGCGTCCCAAGTCCTTGTCGTCCCAAGTCCCTGTCGTCCCAGTATGACTCGCTGCGAAACCCCCGGTCGGAAACCGCATGCCGCGCAACGAGCCGCCGAGGCGAAGTCTAGTCCTCAGCC
Organism: Mycolicibacter virginiensis; assembly: GCF_022374935.2. Taxonomy (NCBI): domain Bacteria; kingdom Bacillati; phylum Actinomycetota; class Actinomycetes; order Mycobacteriales; family Mycobacteriaceae; genus Mycobacterium; species Mycobacterium virginiense. The sequence goes on along the minus strand of NZ_CP092430.2, from coordinate 2,301,914 downwards.
GTGCAGTACGTCGTGTACCGACGACTTGAGCAGCGCGGTGTGTAGCGCGATCGCCAGCGCCGCGACCTCGCGCGCCAAGTCGTCGGCGCGGTCGCGTGCGTCCGCCTTGCCCCCCTTGACCAGCGGGCCCGCAATCTGGGCGATCAGGTCGGATTGCCGGTCTGCCGCCGAGCGAAACGCTCGCAGGTGCCGTGGCTCCACGCCGTAGTCGGCCAGGCCGCGCGCGCACTGGACGATCACCACCGCGTGCTCGTCGAACAGCCCACCCGCCCCGGAGGTGATCACGCCCGATCTGACCAATGCCGTCAACAGCGCGTCGTCGCCGCCCGAGCGCTGCAGCAGATCCTCCCGGCTCAACCGCACCTGCCGCGGCGGCACAGGCCGCGCCGTCCCGTCATGGGCGGTCTCGCCGCCTGCCGACACCAGTCGGGGCGTGGGGTACGGCGACTCCGCCGACGGCAGCGCGCCGTCCGCTTCTGCGTCCAGCCGCGCCTTGATCACCTTCAACGGCAGGTAATGGTCGCGTTGTGCGGTCAGCACGTAACGCAGCCGTGCACAGTCGTAGGCACTGAATCGACGGTAGCCCGACGCCGCCCGCTGCGGCATGACCAGCCCCTCGGTTTCCAGGAAACGAATCTTGGAGACCGTGACGTCGGGAAAATCCGGCCGAAGCAGGTCCAGCACCGCTCCGATTGACATCCCGGCCAGTTCAGGGCTGTCAGGCGCGGTCATTAGCTGCCCGGCCCGGCCTCGGTCTCACCCGTCTTCGGGCCGGTCAGGAATACCAGGCGGAACTTGCCGACCTGCACCTCGTCGCCGTTGACCAGGACCGCCGAATCGACCGGCTCCCGGTTGACATAGGTCCCGTTGAGGCTGCCGACGTCGACAACCTGAAACTCGTTGCCCTCCAGCCGGAACTCGGCGTGACGACGACTCACCGTGACGTCATCGAGGAAGATGTCGCTGTCGGGGTGCCGACCGGCCGCGGTGACCGGTTGGTCGAGCAGGAACCGCGATCCGGCGTTGGGACCGCGCTTGACGACCAGCAGTGCCGAACCCACGGGCAGCCCTTCAACACCCGAGGTCAGGCTCTCGCCGCCCGCCTGCGAGGGAGCGTCGAGTTCGTTCAGGAAGTCGGCGCGGAAAACCGATGTGGTTTCCACCGTGACCTCATCGCCTGCCTGGTCTTGCCCCGTTGCCGGGTCCTTCTCCGTCACCCGCTACTCCTCACTGGCCGCTGATTTGCTACCTGGTCGCACCCGCCGGACATGTGTTGCGCCCAACCCTGAATCGTTGAGTCGACCGTACCGCGCAGCGGTCCGTCATGTCCCCCGCACCGCGGGATCGTGTCGCCGGACACCCGGCGCGTCCCGGCAGGCAGGCTAACAATCGTCATTCCGACAACGTCGCCCGGTAGGCATCGGCGGTCAGCAGTCCCGACAGACTCTGGTCCAGAGCCGCCGAATCCGCGTTCGCCACCTGAAGTTCCAGCAGCCACCCGGCACCGTAGGGGTCGGAGTTCACCAACTGCGGGTTGGCGTCCAGTTCGGCGTTGACCGCGCTCACCGACGCGGTGATCGGTGCGTAGAGGTCCGAAACCGACTTGGTCGACTCCACCTCGCCAAAGGCCTCTCCCGCGGTGACCCCGGTACCCGCTGCGGGCAACTGCACGAACACCACGTCACCCAGGGCGGCCTGCGCGAAGTCGGTGATACCCACGCGGACGGTGTCCGGTCCGGTGCGGTGAACCCACTCGTGCTCAGCGGTGTAGTACAGGTCCGATGGAACTAGGCTTTCCGAGCTCACGGTGATCGTGCTCCTTGCGCTGTCGGGCTCACTTGACTGGCTGAGCGTATTGGCGGGGTTTCGGTTGTCGCAACACGGTCACCTGAACGCGGTCGGCCTGCTGCACGGTCATCGCGCCGCCAAGCCGCTTGACGCTGTCGACGGCCCCGCCGGGAATGTTCATCGCCGCCGCCAAGGTGGGGGGATCCCCAATCGCCAGAACAGAATACGGGGGCGTCAGAGGCGTTCCGTCGAACTCCAGCGCACCGGGCGTGCCCGCAACCCACGAATCCACCCCGATGCGCACCGCCTTAGTGCCGTCGCGGACCTCCATCGCCTCGGCACCGGCCGCCCGCAGCTCGTTGATCACGTCGAGCATCGTCTCGGGTGCCACCCCGCGGGCCTGATCGTCGACGGTGATCACGACACCGGGTCCGACCGCACCCACGGTGCCGATCATGATCGCCAGGGCGGCCAGGCGCGCTTGGGCGTTCTCGATGGCGGCCTGGTCACTGCTGCCGGACTCCTGCAGGGCGTTGAGCGTCTGCTGCAGTTCGGCGACTTCGGTGTTGAGGGTGGCCTCGCGTTGGCGCAGCGAGTCCAACAGCACCAGCAGGTCAGCGGGCCGGGCCGTCTCCAGCGCGTCCTGGGAGTCGTTCTGGCGCACCTGAGTGACAATCGCCACGCCCAGCAGCAGGCACAGCAGCATTCCCAGCACGCTGAACAGCGGCCCGGAACGGCCGCGGGGCGGCGGCACACCGTTCTGCGGGGGCGGCTGCGGCAGCTCGTGGCGGCCGTGTGACGGCGGGTCGGTGCTACTCATGCGTGTCAGGCCCCGAACAGCCGTCGCCGCAGCGCCGCCGCGTTGCCGAAGATGCGGATGCCCAACACCACGATGATCGCGGTCGACAGCTGTGTGCCGACCCCCAACTGGTCACCGAGGTAGACCAGCAGCGCCGCGACCAGAACGTTGAACACGAACGACACGACGAACACCTTCGCGTCGAAAATCCGCTCCAGGTAGGCGCGCAGGCCGCCGAACACGGCGTCCAGCGCGGCCACCACGGCGATCGGCAGGTAGGGCTGAACCACCTCCGGCACGCTGGGGTGAAAGATCAACCCCAAGACGATGCCGGCGATCAGTGCGGCGATACCGATCATTGCGACATCACCCCAGCCTCCCGAACCCGACCCGTGCCGGCCACGGCGGCCAAGCCGCGGCCCGCAGCGCAAGCTTGCGTCACGATGCCCCTATCTGTTTGGCAAACCGGACATCTCGTACCGATCCGGCCGGCAGGGTGATGTCGGCCGAGTTGCGGCCGTCAACACGCACCACCACCCCGTAAGAGGCCTCCAACAGCCGTAGCCGGTACAGCCCCGGGCTGCGGTCGAAGGCGTCGCGCAGTCCGCCCGGCGGTCCGATGGCTTGCAGCGCATAGGGACTGCTGATCGGCTTGTTGTCGACCAGGATCGCTCCACCGGCCTGCCGGATCGTGACATTCGGGCCGATGCGCACGTCGCCGACGGCGATCGCCTCGGCGCCGCTGGCCCACAGTGAGTTGACGACCAGCTGCAGGTCGCGGTCCAAAATGATCTGCTGGCTGCCCGACACCCGCTGTTTGGAGGCGTCGGAGAGATTTCGCCCGGCTCCGGGGTCTGTGACGGTGACGGTCACCCCCGGACCGCTCACCCGCGTGCTGGCAGCCTCCAGGCTGAGCGCATCCAGGCCGGCCAGCACCCGCTGCCCCTGAGCGTCGTCGGCCAGCCGGTGCCGGCGCAACTCGTCGACACGGTTGGAGTAGGTGTCACGTTTGTCGGCCAGCCGGCCGGTGACAGCTTCGGCGGCTCGGACATTGGTCGCCAGCACCTGCTGGGCGTCGTGCACCCCGGGGGCCACCGACCGTGCCTGCGCCACCGCGACGGCGAACACCGTCGCCACCAGCAACGCAGCCACCGCCTCCCATGCCCACCCCGCGGCGCGGGCGGTGGCCGCCGGGGGCGCGGTGCGGCGTGCCCGCCTGGCCGCAGCGGCGGCATAGCCGGGGTCGAGATGTTCGGACAGCAGGGAGCGCAGCAGAGACGGCACCGCGAATCTCTGTGGCCGGCCGGCCTGATGGGCGCCCGCCCCCTGGGAGTCGTATCCGCTCAGCGCGAAGAACGGCTCAGCCACCGGCAACCTTCGGCATGGTGCGGACCACCAGTCTCACGTGGATCAGGTACAGCACGAACGCCCACAGGTACATACCCAGGCCCCAGATCAGGAAACCCCATCCGGCCGAGAGCACCACCCGGCTCCACAGCTGATCCCACTGTCCCAACAGGATCAGCGGAAACGCTGACATCAGCGCGAACGTGCCCGCCTTGCCGATATAGGTCACCGGCAGCGCGGTCAACCCCCGACTCCGCAGCGCCGGCAGCGTGGCGGCCAGCAGCAGGTCTCGGGCCAGCAGCGTTGCGATGATCGCCCAGGGCACCAGTCCGCGCACCCCGAACGCGACCGGAATGGCGATCATGTACAGCCGATCGATCGCCGGATCGAGCAGGGCGCCCAGCGCCGAGGACTGATTCAACAGCCGAGCCAATTTGCCGTCGGCCCAGTCCGAGGCGCCGCTGAGCATCAGCGTCGCCACCGCCGGTCCGTCCGCCCGCGCGACCAGCAGGAGGTAGAGAAAGACGCCGATCAGCCCGAGACGGGCCAGGCTGATCACGTTGGGCACCGTGAGCACCCGGTCTTGGACTTGCTCGGTGCCAGACCCGGCAGCCATACCGACCTCCTAGCGGAAGATCCCGGGCAGGCTCAGCGCGTCCATGCTGTCGTCGCTCAGCGGGTTGTCGCGAACCATGTAGGTCCACGTCGAAGTGGGCCGGGCCAGCTTCGACAGGTCGATACCCGGCTCGGACTCGATCGAATCCGAGGTCTCCAGGGTCTGCTGGGACGCCTCGATGGCATCGGCGGCCAGTGAGGCGAACGCGTCGAGCGCCAACCGGTGGAACTCGTCAAGCGGGTTCTGCCGGCCCAGGGCACGCAGGTGGATGCTCTCCCGGATGTCGGCCAAGTAGGCGAGGTGGTCGGCCCAACCGCGGTCCAGGTGGTAGAGCATGATCAGCCGGCAGATCTTCTCCAGTTTGGCTTCACCGTCCTCCCCGTTCTGCCCCAGCTGCTCCTTCAATTCCGCGTAGCGCTTCGGGGTGAGCTCGGCCAGCTCCTCGCGAGCCGCCGGGGTGGACAACAGCGTGTTGCGCCGCTCCACAATGATGGTGCGCTGCTGGGCGATCAGCTGGTTGTACCGCCAGGTGTTGGCGTGGATGTCCAGCAGCTTGCCCTCGGCGATGCGCTGCGCGTGGTCGAGCAGACCGGAGGCCTTGGGGCTCAGGATCCGGCCGTCGTCATCGGTCTCGGTGGGCAGCTTGTTGGCTTCCAGGTTGGTCGCGGCGACATCGTCTTCCCAGCTGGAGAAGAACACCGACGATCCCGGGTCGCCCTGACGGCCGGCCCGGCCCCGCAACTGGTTGTCGAGGCGCTGCGTGTGCTGGCGGCCGGTGCCGATCACGTGCAGCCCGCCCAGCTCGACGATCGCGTCGTGGTCGGACTCTTCGGATCCGCCCAGGCGGATGTCGGTGCCGCGACCGGCCATCTGGGTGGACACCGTCACCACCCCGAGCTTGCCGGCCTCGGCGATCACCGTGGCCTCTTCGGCGTCGTTCTTGGCGTTGAGGACCACCGCCGGGACACCGCGCTTGCGCAGCCGCTCGTGCAGTTCCTCGGACTCGGCGACGTCGTGGGTGCCGACCAGCACGGGTTGCCCGGTGGCGTGCACCTCGACGATGTGGGCGACGATGGCGTCGTTCTTGGCCGCGGCGGTGATGTAGACCCGGTCCGCCTCGTCTTCGCGAATGTTGGGCATATTCGGCGGGATCGGCGAGACCCCCAACTGATAGAACTGCCGCAACTGCTCGCCGGCCGCCAGCGCCGTACCGGTCATACCGCACACGGTCGGATACCGATTGACCAGCGCCTGCACCGTGATGGTGTCGAGCACCTCGCCGGTCTCGGTCGTCTCGATGCCCTCCTTGGCCTCCACCGCGGCCTGCAGGCCGTCCGGCCAGCGCTGCAGGGCGGCGATCCGGCCGCGCGAGGCGTTGATCAACTGCACTTTGCCGTCGCGGACGATGTAGTGCACGTCGCGTTGCAACAGCACGTGGGCGTGCAGGGCGACGTTGACCTCGGTCAGCGTCGAGACCACGTGCTCCTCGGAGTACAGGTCGATGCCACCGAGCGCCTTCTCGACCTTGTTCGCGCCCACCTCGGTGAGGTGGATGTTGCGCCGGTCCTCGTCGGAGTCGTAGTCCACCCCGGGCTTGAGCCGTCCGACCAGCTCCACGATCTCCATCCGGGGCGTCTCCCGGTGGGTGGTGCCGGCCAGCACCAACGGGACCAGCGCCTCGTCGACCAACACCGAGTCGGCCTCGTCGATCAGCGCCACATCGGGGTTGGGCGAGACCAGATCGTCGACATCGGTGACCAGCTGGTCTCGCAGCACGTCGAAGCCGATCTCGTTGATCGATGCGTAGGTGACATCGCACTTGTAAGCCGCGCGGCGCTCGGCCGCCGTGGAGTCCTCGGTGATCCACCCGACGGTGACCCCTAGGGCCTCGAGCAGGGGGCCCATCCATTCGGCGTCACGACGCGCGAGGTAGTCGTTGATGGTGACCACGTGCACGTGCCGGCCACCGATGGCGTATCCGGCGGCGGCGATCGCACCGGAGAGCGTCTTGCCTTCACCGGTGGCCATCTCGACCACATCCCCGGCCAGCATCCGCAGCGCGCCCTGCAGCTGAACATCGAACGGACGCTGCCCGATGCTGCGCTCGGCGGCCTCGCGGGCGATCGCCAAGAACTGCGGGATGTCCGAGGCGTCGGCCAGTTCCTTGAGTTTCAGCAGTTGCGCGGCTTTGCGCAGCTGCTCGTCGTCGAGCCCAGCGGCCTTCTTGGCGTACTCGCCGGCCGCGGTGACCTCGGCCATCGAACGACTCTGGTTCTTCTCGGTGCTGGCGCCCAGCAGTTTCCAGAATTTCCCGCTGAGCCGACCCGACTTGGTTCGCGTTCCGGAGACAGTCTTGGAGGTGTTAGCCACAGCACAACGGTACCGGGCTGCTTCGGCGGTGCTCATCCGACGCCGCGCCGCGCTACGCGGTAGGTTTCGCACGGGATTTTTGATCTACCGGCCGGCACGTCGATTCGGCGGTGAAGGAGATGTGGCAGTGGACTCGAAGGTGTTCAAGCCGTCCATCGACTGGGCGCATGCACTGCCCGATTCTCTGGTGTGGATCGCACTGGCCTGGACCATCAGCGCCGTCGGCGTGCTGGCCGTGGCGGCCCTGCTGCGGTTCAGCACCCGGTGGGGACGCCAGTTCTGGGAGATCAGCGGCGCCTACTTCACCGGGCGTGACAGCGTCCGCGTCTGGGTGATGCTGGGTGTGCTGTTGCTGTCGGTGATCACCGCGGTCCGGCTCAACGTGTTGTTCAGTTTCCAGGGCAACGACATGTATTCGTCGCTGCAGACCGCCTTCCAGGGCGCCGCCGGGGGCGACGAAGCCATCAAAGCCTCGGGCGTACATGGATTCTGGATGTCCATCGGCATCTTCAGCCTGATGGCGGTAATGCATGTGATGCGCGTCATGCTTGATATCTACCTGACCCAGCACTTCATGGTGAATTGGCGCAGCTGGCTCACCGAGCGACTGACCGGTGACTGGTTGGACGGGCGGGCCTACTACCGGGCGCACTTCGTCAAGACACCGCTCGACCCCGCCGTCGGCGAAGCCATCGAAGGCGCGATCGACAACCCCGACCAGCGTATTCAACAGGACATCGACATCTTCACCGCGGGCAACGGCGCCAACGTCAACGCCCCGGCCAACGGCACCGGCAGCACGCTGTTGTTCGGCGCCGTGCAGTCCATGGTCACGGTGGTGTCGTTCACCGCCATCCTGTGGAACCTGTCGGGCACGCTGACCGTGTTCGGGTTCGACATTCCGCGGGCGATGTTCTTGATCGTCCTGGTCTACGTGGCCATCGCGACCATCGTGGCGTTCTGGATCGGCCGTCCGTTGATCCGGTTGAGCTTCCGTAACGAGCTCACCAATGCCGCCTTCCGCTATGCGCTGGTGCGGGTGCGCGACGCCGCCGAGTCGGTGGCGTTCTACCGGGGCGAACTGGCCGAGCGGGTCCAGCTGCGGACGCGGTTCCGCGCGATCATCGCCAACTATCTGAAGTTCGTGAACCGGACCATCGGGTTCTCCGGCTGGAACCTGTCGGTGAGTCAGGCGATCGTGCCGCTGCCCTGGGTGATTCAGGCGCCGCGGCTGTTCTCCGGACAGATCATGTTCGGCGGGGTGGCGCAGACCGCGTCGGCGTTCGGCAACATCTCGGACTCCCTGTCATTCTTCCGCAATGCCTACGACAACTTCGCCGGCTACCGTGCCTCGATCATTCGTCTGCACGGCCTGGTGGAAGCCAACCGTGAGGCTCGGGACCTTCCCGAGCTGCTGGTCAAGCCCAGCCCGGACGGCACGGTAGCCCTCGAGGGTGTCGAGGTGCGCAATCCCGAGGGCGTCCCGCTGATCGAGGCGCTCGACGTGCACCTGGGCATCGGCGACGCACTGATGATCGCCGGACCGTCGGGCAGCGGCAAGACGACACTGCTGCGCAGCCTGGCCCAGTTGTGGCCATATGCGTCGGGAACCCTGCGCCGCCCCGATGCGGTCAACGCCACGATGTTCATCTCGCAGCTGCCCTACATCCCGCTGGGTGATCTGCGAGCGGTGGTGTCCTACCCACTGTCGGTCGGCGAGGTCACCGATGCCGAGATCACCGAGGCGTTGGTTAAGGTGTCACTGCCGAACCTGGTCGACCGGCTCGACGATGTCGAGGATTGGGCCAAGGTGCTCTCGCCCGGTGAGCAGCAGCGGGTGGCGTTCGCCCGAATCCTGTTGACCCGGCCCAAGGCTGCGTTCCTCGACGAGTCGACGTCGGCCCTCGACGAAGGCCTGGAGTTGACGCTGTATCGGTTGCTGCGCTCCGAGCTGCCCGACACCATCCTGGTCAGCGTGAGCCACCGGCACACGGTGCGCCAGCACCACAAGCACGTGCTGGAGCTGCTCGGCCAGGGCCGCTGGGACCTGTCCCCGGTCTAGCCGCTAGCGAGTTGCCGCGTGCGCCCCGGCCCGACGGCCGAAGAACGAGCCCTCGCCCAACTGCGTCCCGCTGGCGTAGCCCTTGCCGTCCTGGGCGATGTTGGCCGCACAGGCCCCGGCGGCATACAGGCCCGGTATCGGCTGGCCGTCACTGCGCAACACTTCGCCGTCCACTGACGTCGCCAACCCGCCGATCGTGAAGCCGGCGTAGATCGCCTTGCCCAGCGACAGGTCGAACGCGCCCCACGGGCCATTGTCCTGCGGAGCCAGGAACGGCGGCTGCTTGTGGAAGTCCGGGTCCTGTCCCTGCGCCGCATACGTGTTGTAACGGTCCAGGGTCGCCACCAGGTTTCCTTCCGGAATACCCAGTGCGGCTTCCATTTCCGGCACGGTCTCCCATCCGTCGATCAGCGGGACCAAGGGCACCTGCGGCTTGCGCATGTGGGCCTCGTCGACGATCAGGAAGGCCGCGCTGTCGGGTTGGTCCATGACGAATCCCGACGTGCGTGAGTGGTAGGAGTCCTCGGCGACAAAGCGCTTGCCCTCCTTGTTGACGATGATGCCGGTCAGCAGGATCGAGGGCGGGTAGACCGGCGCGGTGATGAATATCTGGTCCATGTGTTTGGTGGCGCCGCCCGCCGACATCCCCATCCGGATGCCCAGTCCGTCGTCGTAGGTGTTGCCCAGCACGAATGGCTTCTCGGCCAACTTCGGCGTGTACTGGGCGACCATCTCCGGGTTCATCACGAAGCCACCGGCGGCAATCACCACCGACTTTGCTTTGATCACACCGCTTTCGGTGAAATGCTTCCACGAGACACCCACGACTGTGCCGGAGGCGTCGGTGACCAGCCCGGTGGCTCCGGTTTCATAGCGGATCGTCACCCCGAGGTGGTCGGCCCGCTTGAGCAGCAGGTCGATTGCCATCTTGGCGCCCTGGGTGTCACCGGGCACCGGAACCTTGTGCCCGCGCGGCGCCGGAACGGCCTCGTTCAGGAACGGCCACACCTTCTCGTTGCCGGTGAACATCAGCCCCTCGGTGTTGGGCTGGATCACCGCCTTCTCCGGGTAGTAACTGCGCTCGAAAGCAATACCGAGATCCTCCAGCCAGTTGAAGTGCTCGACACTGCCGTCGCAGTAGGCCCGGATCTTGTCGTGCTCGGGTTCGCGCGACACCGCGACGAGGTACTTGTACATCTCGTCTGCGGTGTCGGCATGCCCGGTCGCCTCCTGGACCGCGGTGCCGCCGCCGAGATAGAAGTGGCCGCCCGCCATGGCGGTGGTGCCGCCCGCCTCGGCGGCGCGCTCCAGCACCAGGACCCGGGCCCCGGCTGCCGCCGCAGTGACGGCCGCGCAGCCGCCACCGATGCCGAAGCCGATCACCACGACGTCGAACTCGTCGGACCACTCCGAAACCGCTTCGGCACTGGTGGTGTCCGGGATCTGGGTGCTCATTGCCGCCACTCCTCTTTTTCGCCGGCGCTGGTCATCGGCGCCGATGCGGTGGTTACCGCTGCTCCTGTTTGATGTAGTCGAAGACCGCTCGGATCTCGGCTGGGATGTAGGCGATCTCCAGGTAGGGGATGCCGGCTTCCGGAGCTGAGACGTACGCGAATTGCATGCCGCCGGGCATCACGCCCCGGGCAACCACCTGGGCGCCCTGCTCGGCGGTGTCGTTCAGCATAACGTCGAAGTTTTCGGGGTCCTCGGCCTCGATGCAGACATGGTGCAGGCCCGGCCCGTGGTCACGCAGGAAGTCGTCGTAGAGGCTGCGCCCGCGCACCGGTGCGATCAGCTCCAACTGCATGTCACCGACGTAGCTCAGCGCGATGTCGGCGACGAAATCAGCCGGCTCGCCCAGGTAGCTGCACGTGTCCGGCGCAAAGTGCACCCCGGCCATACGGATCCATTTGCGCACGCCGAGCAATGCAGTCAGCGCGGACTCGGTGGCATCGAGATCGCCTGTGACCCAGGCGATCTGGATGGGTGGACGAGGCGGCGGGGTCACGACAGCGGGGACGGAACGCCGACGTCTTCGCGGACCTGCTGGGAGATCGCCGGCCACGAAACCGCGGCGGGGAACTCGCCCCAGACACTGTTGAACAGCCCGACGATTCGGGCCGGGCCGGAGCCGCCCGGCGCGTACACCGGGCCGCCGGAGTCACCCTGTTGACTGCGAACGCTGCGTGTCATGGTGAACCACCCGTTGTTTACCCGTTCGACGGTGCCGCACGTTTCGCCGGTGACGATGCCGAAGTGGCAGACCGGATCACCGGGTTTCAGCTCGATGTCCGGGCCGGCCTGCAGCTGCAGACCCCCCGGTAGGACATCGTTTGCGTCGACATCATCGGCCAGCACGATCGACTCGTAGTCGGCGATCACCTGGTCGGTGTTGACGGTCGAACCATTAGGAGTGTTGTCGCGAAACGTCGCCAACCTGCCGATGACGGCCCCGCCGCGGTCGGTGACGGTGCCGCTCCCCCGGCAATGGCCGGCGGTGAAGGCAATCCGCATCACCGGGTCGACGTAGCCGAGAGTGCAGACATGGGTGTCCTGGCGAATCTCCATCCCCGGGAACACCAGCACTCGATCGGCTCGGGCCGGAAAGACCGTCGGCCCAGTAACTGTCGCACCGATCCCCAGCAGCACCGCCAGCACCCGCGCAACGAGCCTGCGCAACCGTCGACTCCTATCGTTGAGGGCCGGTTTCGGTCCGGCCGGACCAAGCCACCATGGCGCAGCGCGGCGGCCCGGCCCCAAGGGATCCGGGCCGCCGCAGCGGCGTTGCTCGGCGATCAGGGGATCGTCAGCTCCTGACCGGGGTGGATCAGGTCAGGGTTGGCGATACCGCTGGCCTCCGCGATCTGCGGGTACTTGTTGCCGTCACCGTAGAACCGCTCGGCGATGGCGAACAGGGTGTCGCCGGCGACCACGGTGTAGGTGCGTGCCGCGGGTGCGGCCTCCTCCACCGGAGCCGGAGCCGGAGCCTCTTCGGCCTTGGGCTCCTCCGGCGGCGGAGCGTCGGTCTCGGTCTTAGTGGACCAGGCCGCGCCGTCGGCGGCGTAGAGCACCAGGTTGCGGTCGTCCTGCAGAACCAGCTTGACGTCCTTCTTGCCCTTGGTGTCGGTGTGCCAAATCGGCTTGTCGGCGGTGTACAGCACGAAGTTTCCGTCCGCCTGCACCTCGGCGCGCACCACGTCGTTGCCGTTGGTGCCCGACGCCCAGATAGCTTTGCCCCGCGCCGCCAAAACCAGGTTGCCGTCCTCCTGCAGCGTCAGGGTGTAAGCCCCGTTGTTGGAGGTCAGCGACTCGCCTTTGACGAGCTTCTTACCTGCAGTGAGGGTGTCTCCCAAGCTCTGTGCCACGTTGTCCCCTTCTCATCGGCACGCCGCGACTTGATTCGCCGGGCGTTGTCGCTCGGATGCGACGTTAGTCAGCCTAGGCGAACACCCGCCGGTGTGCCCCGCATTACGTCAGGGCAATCTCGGCTGCTGGGCGACGGCCACTGCCGGCGCGACGGGTTGCCAGCCGGGCGGCCCGAAGATGTAACCCAACCGGTCACGCCACCGAGTCGCGCTCCGCACATCGGCGATGATCGAGGCGTACTCGTGGAACTGCAGGGTCACGATGTTGAAGGTGTCGACCGGTTTGGTCAGCCCGTAATGCGGGCGAAACCGCTCCGGCGCGAAGCTGCCGAACATCCGGTCCCAGATGATGAGGATCCCGCCGTAGTTGCGGTCCAGGTACTCCGGGTCCATGCCGTGGTGCACCCGGTGATGCGACGGTGTGTTGAAGATGAACTCGACTGCCCGAGGCAGCTTGTCGATCCGTTCGGTGTGCACCCAGAACTGGTAGACGAGGCTCACCGAGAAGCTGGCGAACACCATCCACGGCGGAACACCCAACAGCGGCAAAGGAATCCACATCACGATCTCGCCGCTGTTGTTCCACTTCTGGCGCAGCGCGGTGGCGAAGTTGAAGTAGCGGCTGGAGTGGTGCGCCTGGTGAGTCGCCCAGATCAACCGGATCCGATGCGCGATGCGGTGGTAGGTGTAATAGAGCAGGTCCACACCGACGAGTGCGATCACCCAGGTGTACCAGCGCGTGGGCGACAGATGCCACGGCGCCACATAGGTGTAGATCGCCGCGTAGCCGAGCAGCGCGATGAACTTCCACGCGGCGGTGGTGGCCATGGACACCAGGCCCATCGAGATGCTCGCCCAGGCATCCTCGGTGCGATACGCACCGACGGGCGCGCGCTCTGATTCCAACTGTTGGAGTCTGCGTGCGGCGAACCATTCCAGGCTCAGCAGCAGCAGGAAAAAAGGCACGGCGAAGATAACCGGGTCGCGCATCGGCCCGGGCAACGCCGACCACACACCCGCGATCGCATCCACCGTCTCCTACCTCCGAAACATCAGCCTAGGCCGATCAGTCCGAGGACAGTGTCGACTGATCCTCGGCGTGCCACTGGACCGCGTAGACGCCTGGCTGCAGCGACAACTCGCCCACCAGTCGCTCAAGCCGGTCGGGCGCCCGACTGTCTGACAGCATCGACGCGGTGAGCGCGATGTTGTCCTCGCCGGCGCGAACGGTGTGAATCCCCCGCAGTATCAGGTCGTTGCTGGCGGTGTGCTGCACGATCTGGGCGCGTAGGTATTTCTCGGACTTCGGCCGGCAGATCACCTGCACCTCATACGGCGACTGCGGTTCGTCCTCCTCCACGTGCTGATCACGGTCGATGAGCCGCCCCAGCGGCCGCAGCAGTAGATGAGTGGCGACGATCGCGCCCGTCCCGATCAGTGCGAACGCCAGGTCGCCGGCCGCCGCCAGCACGCCCACGGCCGCTGAGCACCACAGGGTGGCCGCGGTGTTGAGACCGCGGACGTTGAACCCCTCGCGCAGAATCACTCCACCGCCGAGGAAGCCCACCCCCGACACCACGTACGACGCGACGCGGGTGGAGTTGGGTTCCACGGCGACGGCGTACAGCACGAACAGCGTGGCACCGGCGGCGACGAGCGCGTTGGTCCGCAGTCCCGCCATGCGCGCACGCCACTGTCTTTCCAGCCCGATCAGTGCACCGCAGCCCAGCCCGACAGCCAGTCGCAACGTGAACTCGGCGACGCTCAGCGTCTGCATGACTTCAACGATGACACATGCCTAGCCGGCGACCACCGGCCGAGCCATCACGGTGGGCTTGAAGCCGTACCGCGGGGCGGCGAAACCGTAGTTGCGGCCCTGACCGGCGCCCGCCAGCGGCACCCCGGGCATGCCGGCCGCGCCGGCCTCCGGTGCGTGCGCGGCGACCGTCCAGCCGGTGGCCGCGACCGAGGTGCCCGGAGCGGCGGTGGCCGGAACGGCAGCAGCCCACGACTGCGGCACCGACAGCGCACCGACCGACGCGGCGTGGCCCATGCTGGCTGAGGCGGTACCCAGACCACCCAAGCCGTGCATTCCGTTGCCCAATCCAGCGCCCAGCCCGCCGAGCATCGGCGTGAACGGGTCGATGGCACCCAAACCCAGCGGGTCGCCGGCGGCGATGGCAGCACCACGCACCACCGCCATGTCGGCAGCGAAGCTGGAGATCGCCGCCGCGCCCATCGGGCTGAACGAGCTGCTCATCAGGTTGGTCACCCCGTTCGCCAGGTCGCCGGTGCTGATCGGCGGTTCGACGACGCCGCCGCCGGCCTCAGCCGCTCCCTGCAGCGGCGAAGCAAGGCTCTGCAGAGTGTTCGGTGTGTTCGTAAGCGCCTGGGACACTGCGGATTGCGCATTGGAAGTGGCGGCCGTACCGGCGGCCTGGGAGACCGCCGCCTGCTGCGTACCCTGCGCCGTCGGGTCGGCGACCTCATGCGGTGCGGTGAACGGCGTGACCTTGGTGGCCGCTGCGGACGACGCCGCGTACCCGTACATGGCAGCGGCGTCCTGGGCCCACATCTGGCCGTACTGGGCCTCGGTGGCCGCGATCGCCGCAGCGTTCTGACCGAGGAAATTGGTCGCCACGAGAGCTGCGAGCTGGGACCGGTTGGCGACGATCAGCGGCGGTGCGACCGTCATCGCGTATGCCGCGTCGAACGCCGCGGCCGCCGCCTTGGCCTGCATGGCGGCCTGCTCTACCTGGGCGGCGGTGACGCCCATCCACACCGCGTAGGGGGTCGCCGCGGCGGCCATCGCGTTGGAGGCCGGCCCCATCCAGCCTTCGCTCACGAGGCCGTTGATGACGCCCTGGTAGGCGGCTTCGGCCGAGCTGAGTTCGGCGGCCATCTTGTCCCAGGCCGCCGCAGCGGCCATCATCGGTCCCGAACCGGGGCCGGTGTAGATACGTGCTGAGTTGATTTCCGGCGGAAATGCTCCGAAGTCCATGGCAGTGCTCCTTTTTGATGGTTTTTGGGCCATAAATGGCTGGTCCTGGGGTGCTGTGCAGGCAGGGTCGGCGCCCGATATGTGTTGCAGCCGTTATCCGGACGGCAGGAGAAATCGGGACAGCGGTCATGGCGACATGCCGGAGCAGCTCACGCCAAGTCGATCGCAGGCTCGACGAAATAGCCGAGCTACCAATCGATTTCAGGGCATGACGAAGCCTGGCGCCTTCCGCTGCGGGAGGGTACGCCAGTCGACGAGTTCAGCGCCGGTGCGAATCAGATGGTGAAAGCAGTACCGAGATCGAAGGAGACGAACATCGATCTCGGATAGGAACTATCACTCGGACTCAATGTCGCTCTCACCTCCTCTCGGCCTGGGCACGCGCGGGTGCCTGCACTTATGCACGACGAGGTGAAGTAACCCGGCGACAACCGAGATCCGCACCCCTCTCGTCAGAGCTTCGGCACTGCACGGCGTGTCCTGGCCTGCACAAACGTGCAAACCCGGAAGCCACTTGGGCTCAACCCTTAATCCGGGAGGAGCTGTCCTGACCCGGGGCGTCTTTCGACGTTCGGGGTCAGTGGCCTATATCCGTGCAGACGCCTCACCTAACGAGGTGCTTGCTTAACAATACTGCACCAGTGCGCTGGCAGGGTCAATCGGACGCGGCGCGGCGCGTGCGGGCTGTCGTCCACGAGTGTGTGCCGGACACGAAACCGCTTGCCTTCGGCCAGAAGTCGCACAGGTATCAACCAGGTTGGCGAGCCGGTCCGGTGCGGTGCTAGCCGCCCTGGTTGACGTGAACGGCATGCACGCCGGGCTGCTCGGCAAGTCCTTCGAGGAGGCTGTCGAGCCGGTCGGGATCGACGTGGCAGTGCTGCACCTCGGTGGTGCCGGCCAATTCGGTGACCAGGCGTTCCAGACGGTTCTGCGCAATGGCCATTCATGGCCGCAGCGGGCCGGCTCCGCGGCGCGGCGCCCGTCAACGCCCGCCCTGCCAGGCTCATATCTACGAACACCGCCGGTGGGAATCTTCGGCCACCGGCGCGCTGGTCACCCAAGTGGGCGGAACGCTGATCCTGCCGACCGTGGCCCCCGCGCCCAACCGGGGCCGATAGCGGTTCGGATCCGGTCGCTGGGGGCGGCACAGACGACGCCGAACCTGCCAATGCCGAAGCCCCGGAACCGAACCCAGCCCCCTCGCCCGCGGTGGCGTATGACGACGCAGCGGTTGTCAACTCACCGGCCAGGTCATGCCAGGCGGCGGCAGCAGCTAGCAAGGGGACCGGCACTCGGGCCGGAATATATCCGGCCCGAGTTGATTTCGGGCGGTAGCGCTCCGAAATCCATGCCAGTCGCCTTTGGTCAGTCGACCGTCGGGCGGTTTTCCGCGTTGCTGGGGTGAAGATCTGCTAGCGCCCCAGCGCGCTCCGGGCGATCACGCCCAGCTGGAGCCGACCGAGGCGTCGGTGTTGGCCATGTTGTTGCCGGCCGACTGCACCTTCTGACCGTGGCTGTTGGCCTGCTCGTAGATCACCGCGAAGTTGCGACCCAACTGCGCCACAAACTCCTGGCACGCCACCGAACCCGCACCACCCCAGAAATCACCGGCAGCCAGCACATCGTGCACGATCGCCTGGTGCTCGGCCTCCAACGACGCAGCCTGAGCACGAATCAACGCACCGTGCGCATCCACATCACCGAACTGGTAGTTAATCGACATGGTCGTGGTTCTCCTTCTAGCTCGACAGGATCTGCTGAGAAGCAGCTTCCTGCTGCTCGTAGTGGTTAGCGTCGCGAATCAGACCATCACGCACACCGTGCAGCATGTTCACGATGTTGCGAAACGCCGTCTGCATCTGACCCATGGTGTCCATCGAAGTCCGCTCCGCCAGACCACCCCAACCAGCACCAGAGATGTTGGTCGACGACGCCCACATCCGGCGAGCCTCGTCCTCCACCGTCTGCGCGTGCACATCAAAACGGCCCGCCATCGAACGCATCGCGTCCGGATCAGTCATAAAACGTGTTGCCATGGTTCTCTCCTCGATTCTGCGAAAGTTGTTGAAACTAAGGGGTATTTGGAACTATCCGGCCGATGCGGCGTTAGCCGCCTCGGTCGCCGCGTAGGTGTTGGCACTGGTGTTCAAGGTGGCCACGAACGCCTGGTGGATAGCCTCCGCCTGGGCGCTGATGGCCTGGTACATGCTGGCGTGCGCGGCGAACTGCGCAGCAGTCAGCGCCGAGACCTCATCAGCAGCGGCCGGAACGACACCCGTGGTCGGCGTTGCCGCCGCGGCGTTCTGAGCACTGAGCGCCGACCCGATGGCGGCCAGGTTGCCCGCAGCCGCCGTCAGCGCCTCCGGTTGGGTGTTCACAAAAGTCATGGGGCTCTCCTCCAAGATTGCCGGCCGCTAAAGACCGACTTTCACGACGCTACGCCGAACAGTGGCCCCGGGACGACGTCGTATCGGAGCGTGTTCAACGCAACGCGGTTCAAATAACAGAAACGGTGCCGGAGCCGGATCGGGACCAAACAGTCGCCGATTCCGGGCGGGCATTATCGCCGGGACACAACTCTCGTCCTCACCTCCTGACACCGACAGAGACCAACAGGACCGGGCAAAAGCACCGGCCCCCTTACCTGCGCAATGGTGGCATCGGTACCAGTGAGCGTCAACCCAGACAGGCGGTCCTTACGCTGTGAATCGACTGTCGGGCGGCTGTAAAGTCAGGATGTTTTCTTCTCGGCAACCGCCGCGCTGAGCCCTTCGGCGAGGTCCTCGCGGGTCAGTTCTTTGAACTTGTGCAGCCATTCCTCGCTGAAATCGGTGACATCGCCGGAGAGCACCGCGTCCAATTCAGAATCATCGAGACGGAAACTGCGGTGGTCGCGCGCCTTCTCCACGACGTTGCGGACGAATCCGGCGTTACCCAGCACATCGATACCGCGGATCAGGTCACCGTCTTCGGAGTAGTTCTCGTCGGCGTAGAACTTCTCATACGACGGCAGCAGCCCCTCGACCGCCTCGTCGCTGACCACGTCCTCGTTCTCCGCCCCCATCATCTTGGTCAGTTCCAGCAATTCCGGCGGGGTGTAGCTGTAGAACTCGATCACCGTCGAGAACCGGCGCCGCAGGCCCTGGTTCACCTCGAGCATCTTCTCCATGGCGTTGGCATAGCCGGCGCCGAACACCACCAGCTCGTCACGGTGGTTCTCCATGTAGAGCAGCAGCGTGTTGATGATCGCGTTGCCGTACGCGTCGCCCTGGCTGTAGCCGCGTTCATGCAGGGTGTGCATCTCGTCGAAGAACACCGCACCACCGAGTGCGCCTTCGAGCAACTCTTCGGTGTTCTTCTCGGCATCGGCCATGTAGCGGCCCAGCAGCTTGGAGCGGTTGGTCTCCACCACCAGCGGTTTGCGCAGCACGGTCAAGCCACACAGCTGCTTGGTGAATGCCCGCGCCACCGACGTCTTGCCGGTGCCGGGCGGACCGAGCAACAGGGTGTGCCGCGACGTCACCGGAACCGGCAGGCCCATCTTGGCGCGCGCAAGGTTCACCTTGGTGGTCGCCTTGATCAGCTTGATCTCGCGCTTGGCCTGCTCCATGCCGAGCATGGCGGCCAGCTCCGCGTCGCCCTCGGCCAGGTAGCGCGCGGCTTCCTCGGCGTGCCGATGGGCTTCGGCCTGCTCCCGCGTGGGTGCGCTGTCCGGGTCCCATGGATCGGTGCGGGCCTCGATGGTCTCGGGGTCGGTCAGCACCAGCCGATAGTCGGGATTGTCCAGGGCCTCGCGGGCGGGTGTGAATTTCGAGTCCCGCGAATAGACCCGGCGCAGCAGCTCGGCGGCCTCGTCCTCGCGGCCGAGATGCCGCAGACACATGCCTTGGGTGTAGAGCGCGACGTTGGCGGCGCCGGGCACCCGGTCGCCCTCGATGGCCTCCTGCGCGCGCCGCGTCGCTTCTTCGAAGACCCCCAGCGAAGCCAGCGCGGTGGTGGCCATCGCCGCGGCCGCCGCCTTGAGTTCGGGTTGACGCCAGGGAGCCGACGCCGGGAACTGCTTGAGCACGTCCGGCCAGCGGCCGGTCCGGAAATACAACAGACCGCGGACGTAGCTGACCAACTCGGTCTCGAAGGGGTTCCGCGGCTCGATGCCGTCGAGCAGCTTCGCCGCCTCTTCGTAGCGTTTGGCTTCGGCCAGCGCAGCGGCGTAGGCGGCGGCCAGCGATTCCACACTGGTGATCAGCAGCCGCAGGAACATCCCGTCGGAGACCTCGGGACGGAATTCCAGGTCGGACAGGCCGAGCCGGCGGGTCTCCCAGCCGAACGTGCGCACCGTCGACCAGGCGTTCGCCAGCACCTCGATGTCGGAGTCTCCGGCCAGCACCCGGGCCAGCCAGGCATCGCACATGCTCGGGTCGATCGAGCTGGCGGTGGTGAACATCTGCAGCGCGACCTGCGGATTATGGCTGGGCTGCAGCCCGTTGACCGAGATCCCGGAGGCCAGCATTCCCGCAACCATGGCGTTGCGGGCGTCGGTTGTCGACGGACCGGTCACCCGCGCGCCCCAGCCGCCGCAGGTGTGTACTCCTCGATCACGTCGACCGACACCGGCAGCTGCTCGCCGTCGTGCAGGTCGCGCCCCGGCACCGACATCCGCCGGTGGGCGGTCGGCGCCGGCAGGCTGGCGCAGACCGCTTCCAGCTGGCGTCGGCCCACGAACCGGTTCAGCGCGGACCGGACGTTTCGGCTGGGTTTGTCGGCAGTGTGGTACCTCGCCAGCACCGACACCTCGGTGGTTCGGCCGCCACCGCGGGTCAGCCGCACCGTCACCACCGTTGCTTCGCTCTCCGGGTACCAAAGGTGTTCGAGGTTCTCCGGGTTGATGTCGTTCGGCGACACCCAGTAGCTGGTGATCTGGCCGGCTGGTCGTTCACGGAACAGCCGGTGCCGCAGCTGGGTGGCCTCCAGGCCCGCGAGTACCGCCTCGTCGACGGCGTCGAACTCGTCGGCGTGCAGCACCTGGGCGCTGAGCTGGCGCCCGTCGATCTCCTCGGCCAGCCGCTCGGTGGCAGCGGCCAAGGTAGCGGCTAGCGAGTCGCGGGTGGCGACCGCGTTGACGTTGCGTTGCGGGTCCATCCGCAGCACCACCCAGGTGTGGCGGCGGTCGGGCATCGACGGGTTCTCTTCGACGTCGGGGTCGTCGGCGGGGCGGGGATCCTTGCGGGTTCCTACCGAGACGACATCGATGCTGTCCAGCCGTACGTCGAACTGGCGCAGCCCGGCGGCCAGGCGCTCCACCGGCAGCGTCGCCTCCGCGGCGCGGCCGTGCCGGCCGGTCGCCGACGTGGCCCGCCCGCCCACAGCGATGACCGTCACCAGCCGGCCTTCGTGTTCGCGGACCCCGATTGACTCCCGCCCAAAGCGCCGGTGGTGATCGATTGTGGTGCCACGGCCGCGGTGTAGTGCCGCTTCGGGGTCGGTGAACTGATCGGCCACCCAGGCCGCCCACATCGTGCTGATCGGCACCCGACGGTAAGTGAGCAGCGCGAGGAGCGCGACCAACACGGCGACGGCGACACCCGACCACCACGCGTAGTCCGCGGCCTTCGGGTCACCGGGCCAGCGACCGGCGAGGACCAGGATCCCCACATCGATCAGAAAGACGACGGTGACCCGCATCCAAGACAGGTTCAGACCTAGTGCGTGCTGTGCCTTCATCGGTTCCTTGACGATCGTCGCAGTGCTGCCACTCCCAGTGCCACACCGGCCGCCGCGAGGGCCGCCAACAACCCGGCTCCGGCGACCCAGGCCGGCGTCATGTCTCGTTCGGGCGGCATCGGCGGCACCTGCAGCGGTGCCGAGAGCCGCTCCGGCGGCTGGGCCGGAGCGTCGGGAACATCCCAGGTCAGTGCCGCGACCGGGTCGACTATCCCGTAACCGACCACATTGTCGACCCCACGCGCCGGTGGCCGAGCGGTGCGGATCAGCCGGTTGATCACCTGATGCGCCGACAGTTCCGGGTATTTGGCCCGCACCAGTGCCACCACGCCGGAGACGATCGCCGTGGAGAAGCTGGTGCCGGACGGGACCAGCAGCGAGTTCTCCGGGCCGTCGACGGCGTTCATCAACCCGTCATCGCGCGGCGAGAGCCCCTCAATGTCGGTACCGGGCGCGGCGATCGACACCCACGGGCCGGCCACACTCGACTTGGCCATCGGCGCGCCCGCCGAGTCGACCGCGCCGACGGTCAGCACATACTCGTCGTACCAGGCCGGGGTCACCACGGTGTTGACGCCGTTCCAGTCGCGCGGGTCATCGGGGCGCATCGCGTTGTAGACGGGGTTCTGCTTGCAGTCCCGCCAACTGGCGTCACCGGCAGCGGCCACGATCACCGCGTTCTTCTCCACCGCGGCGTAGCGCACCGCCGCACCCAGATCGGCCTGGTCGATGAGCGTGCGCACGTTCATGCAGATGGCGGAGGAGATGTTGATGACCTGCGCACCCATGTTGGCAGCGTGCACGATCGCGCGTGCCATGGTGCGGATGCCGTCGGTCTTCTCCCGCAGCTGCGGGTCGCGTCCGTCCGCGAACGGCTCCTTGGGCCCGAAGGCCGCGCTGTACTGCCGGATTGCGATCAGCTGCACGTCGGGCGCGACGCCACTGAATGCGTCGGGCGCTCCACCCGGCGGCGGTGAGCTCGGGGCGCGGAAGTCGACCGGCGCGGTCTTGGCCTGTCCAGAGAAGCTGGCCGATCGCACCGTTCCTGCGCTGGCGCCACCGGGAGTGTGCGCCGACGACGCTGCCGCGCCGGGTCCCGGGGCCGGCCCGGGCGCGGGTCCCGGAGCAGGAGCGGGTGCCGGAGCAGGAGCAGGTGCCGGCGCGGGGGCGGGTGCTGGGCCCAGACCCGGAGCCGGTTCCTCCCCCTCGACGGGCGGTGGCGGCGGCGCTGGTGGCGGCGGCATCACCAGGATCGTCGTCGCCGGCGACGGGGTCGGTGGCGGCGGCTCGTTGGTGGGAACCGACGGCGGCCTACGCGTCTGACGGGGCGGTGGCAACGGGGCCACCCCGTTGTCCGGCATCGCGGCGATCAGCGAGGCCACCAAGGTCCCGTGCGCGTCACAGTCCGACAGGCCGTCGCCGCCGGCCATCACGTAGTCACCGCCGGGGATCAGGTTCGGCAGCCGCGGGTGCGGGGTCACGCCGGTGTCGATGACGGCGACGGTGACGCCTCCCCCGCGACCGAACTTCCAGGCCTCCTGCAGGTTGAGCATGTCCATGTAGGCGGGCTGCACGCGGAAATCGGAGTTCGGCAGCACACCTACCTCAGTGCAGTACGCGGTCTGCCGCATGGTCTGCGGTGGTCCGGGCGTGCCGTCCGGCGGCAGCGCCGCCGGGTCGATCCCGGGCGGCTCGATGGCGCCGACGGCCGGCATTCCGGCCAGCGAGCCGCTGGCGATCATGATCATCGCGGCGCCGGCGGCCGCGGTGCGCTGCAGCCGACGCACGCCCCTACCGGTACCGGATCGCTTCATAGGTATTCATCAACCACAGTGCCAGCGGGAACAACGGCATCAGGCAGAGGTATTCGATCCACTCGACGAACTTGCGGAACAACGGGCTGTAGATGGTGTTGGGCACGATCACCGCCGACAGCAGCCCGAACATCGGCACCAGCACCAGCACCGCTACGCCGACCACCAGGGTGGTCGGCGTCCACAGCACCACCGCGAAGCGCACCACCACAGCGGCGATGATCACCAGTCCGGTCAGCGTCACCGTGACCGCCTGCAAGCGGTCGCGGAAGGAACGGCCCCGCAGCACCAGGAACCCGGCGGTCAGGGCGGCCAGCAGCACCGGCAGCCACGGTCGGTCCGAGTGGGGGTCGCACAGCCCGGTCATGCACACCGCGATCAGCACGCCCAACCCGGACAGCAGCCCGGTCATGAACGACCGCGCCCGCTCGGCGCGCAGCACCACTTCGCGGACCGACTCCGGCCCCTCCAACGACGGCGGGGCGCCGGGCGTGCTCACCACCGTGGTGGGCAGGTCGGGGCGGGCCTCGAAGACCCAGCGGCTGGTGGCCGACGGGAACACCGGCAGCCGCAGGCCGGCCAGCCAGCGCGACAGCGACGGTGTCCATTGGTAGGCCAGCACACAGACCAGGTACACGCACGTCATGAGGGTCACCGCGCCGGTCAGGAACAGCATCCGCAGCACCCCGGCGAACATCACCGCCACGCTGATCGCGGCGACGGCCGAGTAGGCGGCCAACTGCCGTCCGGTGAGCCGGATGACGGCCAGTGCAGCGATGCCGGCGACGCCGAAGCCCAGCGCGGCATGCGCGGCGCCCACCTCACCGGGCACCGCCGCTGCGGCCGCCACCACCAGCGGAACCAGGCCGGTGGCCAGCAGAATGTCACCGACCTGCCGGTCGGACGCGTTGCGGGCCTGCATCAGGATCAGGGCGGCGGCGATCAACACCAAGAAGGCCAGCCCCGCGCCGAAGCCGGCCGTCAGCCAGCTGTCGTGCTGGACCCGCCAGGCCGCGAGCAATCCGGTGGCCAGCAGCACACCCAGCGACAGGGTCGACACCCCGACCCGCACCGCCGTCGCCGCGTCGACCGGAGCGAATCGCTTCGCCAGGTTGACCGAGACCGCGGTGGAGATGTGCTCAATGACCGGCGAACGCCGCTCCCGGTCTTCGATGAAGCGCAGCCACAGCCGGTCGCCGTCGTAGACGTCCTGCTCGGTCAGCGACTGGTTCGGCCGCAGCGCCGTGCCGTCGACCAGGCACAGCACCCAGCGACCGCGGCCCTCGGCTTGCAGAGTGGGTTCTTCGAGTTCGGCGAGCCGGCCGTTGATCACCTTCAGCAGCGGGTCCAGCATCACCGACACCGGCGCGTCGGCGTCGAGCAGCGTGCCGATCTGGACGCCGTCGCCCGCCATGACCCCGACCACCACGGCCCGCGGGGCAGACGGCGCGAGTTCGCCGCCCGCCTGGCCCGACTCGATCGCCGCGGTCATGATTGCATCACCCGACCGACGAATACTGACCGCATAGAACCCATAGGTGCCGCCTCGCAATTTGTCATTTTTAAAGTCAGTCCAATTCTAAAGGCACTTCATGCAATTCGCACGATTGCGTTTACCCGCAGTTTTCCGTTGCGACACTTGGCATTCGGCGCCCAAATCTACCGAGCAGACCGCTACACCCTCCGATGTGTTTTCCAAGCGCCGTAGGGCAGGGTGTCCAAGACGGTCTTGACGCCCACCTGAACCAGCTGCGGAGTGGCCGGGCAGATCGCCAGCCATGCTTCGCCCGAGCCTGCGGTGCGCGCCTGCTGGTACAGCGCGATCCGGCCGCCTGACCCGTCTTTGAGCGACAGCACCGAGGCGCTGGGCCCCTTCGCGTCGTCGCGGTATTGCCGCGCATAGACCGCGGCTTCGGCTGCCGGCTCTGAAAGCGCCTGCCCCAGCGCCGCGACGGTGGCGGCACTGATGCCCATCCGGCGCAGGTCTCCCCCGGTGAAAATATTGAAACCCGAGTCCTGCCAGCTCTGGGTGGCCTCCAGCATCTCCTCCATCGGCACGTTGACCGCAGTGATCTGGGCCGGGTCGGCGTGGTGGATGGATTCCATTCCGTCGATCACCAGCGCGGCGATCGAGGCGGCGTCGGTCACTGAGACGTCGTCGACGGTGATGTCGGTGCCGACGCGTACCGCCGAAACCCAGTGCTCACCGCGCCGCGCCAACAGCACCCGGAACTCGTTGTCGGGGATGTCGCGGGTGCCGGGCTCCTGGTCCTCGGCGTCGATGACGCCGTAGCGCAGTTTGCCCAGCGACAGCAGCGCGACCACCTCGAGGTCGGGCGCGGCAAGCACCCGCATCCGTGCCGCGACGGTCTCGTTGACCTCGTCGTCGACGACGATGCCCTGTTCGCGCATCACCGCCATGCCGGGGTGTTCCGACAACCAGTCGCTTGAGTCGGTGGAAACGTAAGGACGACACCGCAACTCGGGAGCAACATGGCGGATGTCCAGCAGTGCCTGCAGCATCCAGAAACCCTCGACGTTGACGGTGATGTCGGTGCGAGTGCTCGGGTCCATCACTACCCTCCTCTACCGGGTTGTTCGCTGGATTTGGCTAGTGGAGTACCTGGCTATTGGACCACGCGAGAGGGCGTGACCGCTCGGCACCACCCGCCAATTGCAGCACGCGGCAGCACACCCATGGATCGGGTGTGCTGCCGCGCTGCGAAATTGCGGGCGATCAGGCCCAGCTGGAGCCGACGGACGCGTCGGTGTTGGCCATGTTGTTACCGGCCGACTGCACCTTCTGACCGTGGCTGTTGGCCTGCTCGTAAATCACCGCGAAGTTGCGACCCAACTGCGCCACAAACTCCTGGCACGCCACCGAACCCGCACCACCCCAGAAATCACCGGCAGCCAGCACATCGTGCACGATCGCCTGGTGCTCAGCCTCCAACGACGCCGCCTGAGCACGAATCAACGCACCGTGCGCATCCACATCACCGAACTGGTAGTTAATCGACATGTTCGTGGTTCTCCTTCTAGCTCGACAGGATCTGCTGAGAAGCAGCTTCCTGCTGCTCGTAGTGGTTAGCGTCGCGAATCAGACCATCACGCACACCGTGCAGCATGTTCACGATGTTGCGAAACGCCGTCTGCATCTGACCCATGGTGTCCATCGAAGTCCGCTCCGCCAGACCACCCCAACCAGCACCAGAGATGTTGGTCGACGACGCCCACATCCGACGAGCCTCGTCCTCCACCGTCTGCGCGTGCACATCAAAACGGCCCGCCATCGAACGCATCGCGTCCGGATCAGTCATAAAACGTGTTGCCACTGCTCTGTCTCCTTCTCTGAAGTTCGTTGTTTCTGATTGATATTCGTAGTTGACGGGTTATTGCCGCCGGTTACGTCGGTAACCGACGACCGGCTTTGAACGAATGAATGGTTCCCCTTCCATCAGCCCGTAGCCGGTATGCGGTTGGCTCCTGATCAGCCCGCCGCAGCAGCGTTGGCCGCCTCGGTGGCGGCATAGGAGGTCGCACTGCTGTTGAGCGTGGCGACGAACATCTCGTGGATCGCCGCGGCCTGCGCGCTGACCTGCTGGTACATCGTCGCGTGCGCAGCGAACTGCGCCGCGGTCAGTGCCGAGACCTCGTCGGCAGCGGCCGGGACCACGCCGGTGGTCGGGGCGGCCGCGGCAGCGTTCTGCGCGTTCAACGCCGAACCGATACCGCTCAAGTTCGCAGCGGCAGCTGACAGCGCTTCGGGCTGCGCATTCACAAACGACATTCGAGTCCCTCCTCATCGATCGCGGTCAGCAATCTCTCCGCTGTCGATCGTAAGGGCTCAAAGTGCCCGGGAGTAGCCATAACGCCGACTGTTCACCTGCCGATAACAAGTGTTCATCTGGGGTAACAATCCGGTAGCAACGACCAGGCCGTCCGGCCCCCGAAATGGCTCCATACAGGAAAAACACAGGGCTGCTATTTCCGGTGCGGTCGGCAGCCGCCCTGCCCTCCGATACCTGCGGGAACGAGGCCGTGGTTTAAATCTTGCCGCAATTAATTCACCGCCCGTCCCGGGGCTGTGACAGCTCCAGCAACCACCGTGGAGCTGTTACTCGCGTCACGGTGGTTGCTGGACAGACCGGGTCAGCCGGCCGGGGTGGCCGCGCGTTCTTGCGCCGGCGCCCGCCGCAGCTCGGTGGCGGCGACCTGAACGAACACGCCGGTGTCCTCGGCCATCAGCAGGCCACGACCGCGGGGCAGCGGGCCGCCCTTCATCTTGCCGCGGATGAAGCCCTCGTCCGGGTCGGCGTCCATCACCAACAGCGGTGCGTTGGCCTGGTGCAGAGCCCGCAGCAGCGGGTCGGCACCGGCGGACGACCAACCGCCGAACGTGCGGGTGGCGATCACGTGCAGGCCAACGTCTGCCGAACGGGTGACCCAGGGCGCAGCCTTCTGGAACGGCGAGTCGAAGCCGGGCGGGAACTGCTGGATGTCGTCGATGATCAAGAAGATCTCCGGCCCGCTCCACCAGGTCCGCGACAGCAGCTCTTCGGCCGACAGCCCCGGCGGAGGTTCACGGTTGGCCAGCGTGGCGGCCAACTCGTTGACCAGCGCAACGGCGCCGTCCAGGTTGTAGGCGAACTTCTCCACATAGTCCGACCCCAACGTGGTCAGCAACTGCCGACGCGGGTCGATCAGCCACACCTGGGCCGACGGCCGACCGTCCGGGCTGGGCGCCGGCGCACTGCTGGAACCCGGCGCGTAGAGCCGCTCGATCTCGCTCATGATGGTGGCCAGCGTGGTGGTACGGCCGCACTCGCGGCGACCGGTCACCATCAAGTGACCATTCTCGGCGAAGTTCAAGTAGACCGGCTGCAGGTCGAGTTCGGAGATCGCCCAGGCGATGCCGCCCGCTCCCACTCCTTCGCGGCGGTCGTTGGCCGCGACCGCGCGCACCTCTTCCAGGCCGAACCGCGCCGGCAGACGCCGCACCGGGCGCACCCTGCCGACCGCCACCTGGCTGACCGCGGCCGCCACACTGTCGGACTCGAACACCTTGTCGCTGGTGTCATCCATGGCGGGCCGGGCGATCAGGGTGTGCAGACCAGATTGGGGGTCGCTGTCGAGGCGTACGTAGTTGACCGCGACCATGCCGCGTCCGGGCTTGACCGGGACGTCCTTGGCGAACCGGGAACGCACCAGCTTGGCGTCCTCGACCGCGGCCAGACGCAGCTCGACGCGGGACCCGAAGCCGCTTCGCACCGGCGGGCGCAGCTCCGATTCGCGGTCGGCGGTCACGATCACGTGCACACCGAACGACGGCCCCTGGTTGATGATCTGGTTGACCTGCTCGACGAGTACCTCGTTGTCCTCCGAGAGTGCCCGGTAGTTGTCGACCACCAGATAGACGTCGCCGAAACCGTCGTTGGGGATTGCCCCCGGAGCACCTTCGAACTTCCGCCGACGGAAGACGTCCATCGACGCAACGTCGTTCTCCAGGAAGCTGCGCTTGCGGGTCCGCACCAACGCCAGCAGTTCGGCCACCGTGCGGCGCACCCCGTCGGGATCGGTCGGGCCACAGACACTGCCCACGTGCGGCAGTCCGGCGACCGTGGTCAGCGAGGTGCCGCTGTAGGCCAGGCAGTAGAACTGAACCTGTTCGGGAGTGTGCGTCAGCGCCGCCGCACAGATCAAGGTCTGCAGTGCGGTGGTCTTGCCTGACCCGCCGGCACCCAGGATCAGCACGTTGGCGCCCGGGCCGGAGGTGTCCACCGTCCACGGCGGCTGGTCATGCTTGAAGGGCCGGTCGATGACACCGATCGGGAACACCAGGTCGCGCCGGGTGCCGTAGTCCTGCTGCCACGGGTGGCCCAGGAAGCGGTTCACCAGGTTCTCGACGGTCACCGGGACATCCAGCGGCGGCTGCCACAACCGGTAGGGCTCGAAGTCGATCTGGCGCAGCTGATCGATGATGACCGTGCCGACCTTGGGAGTCCGGATGAAGTCCTCTTCCTCGGCCAGCTCGCCGGGCGCAGCTGCCGGCTTGGAGTCGATCGCTGCAATCTCTTCGGCCGCTTCGATCTCGGGCGTGCTGACGCTGACCTCGAGCGGCGTGAATTCGGTGGTGAACAGCTGCGGCCGGATGTAGTCGACGGCGTGTGTCAACGGCATCTGCTCGTCGTCGAGCATTCCGCCCCGGTGGTAGTCGCGCCACAGGAACTCGGCCTGGAAACGGATGACCTCTTCGCCGCTCTTGCGGAAGTAGCCGAGGCCGGCCTTGGCCGGCAGGTTCACCGCGTTGGGCACGCCGGCCGCCTGCGCGGCACCGGCGGTCTGCGCCTTGAGCACGAGCCGGTAACCCATGTTCTCCATGAGCTTCTCGGCGCGGCTCTCGATGGTCTGCGAGGCCATCATCAGGTGCACCCAGTAGGCACGGCCCTGGCGGCCGATCGAGTCCAGCACCTCCACCGCGGTGGGCATGATGCGGAACCACTCGTAGAACTCGTCGATCACGACGACCAGCATCGGCAGCGGCGGCAGGCTGTCGTCTCCGCGCGCCCGCATCCGGGAGCGGATCTCGTTGTACTCCTTGGCGCCGTCGACACCGGCGTTGTCGCACATGGTCTTTCGCCGAGCGATCTCGCCCCACATGGCCTCCAGGAAGCGCTCCATGAGGGCCTGGTCGTCTTCCAGGTCGGTGATGATCCGGGATACGTGCGGCACACCCGCGAACGGCTTGACCGCTGATCCACCCTTGAGGTCGGCCAGCACGAACTGGAGTTCCTCCGGCGAGTGCGCCAGCAGCAGCGACTCGATCACCGTGCGCACCAGGGTCGACTTACCGGAACCGGTGGTACCGGACATGACGCCGTGCGGCCCGTCACCGCCCTCGTCGAGGGACTTCATGTCCAAGAACAGCAGTTCGCCGTTGTCCGAGCGGTTTCCGAACGGAATCCGCAGCCGGCCCCGGCTGCCCCCATCGCGGCGGCTGGCCCACAGCTCTTCGAAGTTGATCCGCCCGGCGTCTTCGATGCCGTAGTAGGCCATGATGTCGCGCGCACCGATGTGGTGCGTCACCTTCTGGCCGATCTCCTCGTAGGCCGCCGCGAGCCGCCAGTGCGCCAACCGCTGCGCGAACTGTTCGGCGTCGGTGGGGCTGACCTGATCGGCGAGGGCGAAGAACCACTCGTTGTCGTCGATCACCATCCAGGTGTCGCGGTCACGTGGCAGGGCGTTGATGATGCCCTTGTCGTCGAGACGCAGCACCCGTTGTGAGACGCCCCGCCATTCCGGGGCACCGGTCAGGTCGAAGAAGGTCACCCCGTCGATGCCCTCGGTGGTGTTGACGTACTCCCACTGCGGGTCCAAACCGTCGACGATGATCAGGTGGTGCGGGGTCGGCGTCTCCGCCGACGAGCTTGCGTGGCGCGGCATGAACGATCCACGCCCGGAGAACAGTTCGGCGTGTTCGGTGGCGAAGTCCTGCACCGAGCCGTACACCATGCGGGCGTTGCCCGCGGCGTCCTGGCGGCGCGGGTCGCCGAAGTGCGGCATCCACTTCACCCAATCCCACTGCGCCACATCCGACGTCACCACGACCATGCGCAGATGGTCGGGCCCGTGCGAGAAGGCCAGCTGGCAGATGATCGCGCGCATCAAGCCGAGCACCTGCTCGCGGTCGCCGACCAGCGAGTACCACGGCTCGACCAGCAGCGAGATCATCTTGGGCAGGTTGTAGACCACGCTCTGGTAGCGCCCGAACTCCTGCAGCGCCTTACCGGTCACCGGTTCCAGCTCGATGTCGGTCGGCATGTTCTGCGGCTCGCCCCAAGTCACCTCGGGGCGGGTCATCCCCACCCCGACTCTGGCCAGGCCGAAGTTGAGGTCCTTGCCGTTGGGCTGGCGCTCCCACATGCGCGACGACCCCACCGCGGCGGCGAGGGTGGACGGCGCCGGGTGGTACCACCGGTAGTTGGCGTCCATGCTGTCCGCGGACTCCGCCGCCGACTCACGCAGCCGGTCCAACATGAGCATGAACTGGGCGCGCATCGCGTCGAGCTTGGGCCGGCTCAGCTGCTGGGCGCCACCGCCGAAACGGCCGCCGAACATCATCATCGCGACGCCGCCGATCATGAAGATCGGGAAGATCGAGCCGGCGCCCAAGAACATCCGGGAACCGCTGGCCACGGTCATGGCGACCATGCCGACGAGCAGGCCGACCACCAGTACGCCGACCACCACCAGCCACCACGGCTTGCCTTCTGGCGGCGGGACGCTCAGCGGCGTCGGCAATACGATGTTCTCCGGCTTGACCACCGGCGCGCGTTCCGGCGTCGGCCGGGCGTATCCACGTTTCACTTGGGCACCGCCAATTCTGCTGGGCTCATATCGGTTGGCAGGGTGTCGTGACGTACCAGTGCATCCTGTCGGGACAGGGTCGGGCCGTGCGCCAGCAGGCGCAATGCCACCGACGGCGCCAGGGCCGGTTCTCCGACCAGGCCCAGCGCCTTGCGCTCGTCATCGCCGGGGATCCCGAATCGCACGCCCGAGGCCGATATCCACCACAACGATTCCCGCGTGGAGGCGTCCGGGTCGTTACCGGTCACCGCGACGAAATTGCCGTAGCCGGAACCGAAGTAGACCCGGTCGGCCTCCGGCACATTGGTGTCGTTGGTCTTCACCAGGGACACCACTCGGTTCATCTGCTTCTGCGACACCGGAATTGTCGGGCCGGACACCACCTGTACCCGGGCCCGGCTGTCACCGGTGGAACGCTCCCACCACCAACACGTGGAAGGGTTCTCCTTGATGTCGACGACCTGAAGCGGTCCTTCGGGGTAGGCCGACAGGTCCAGTCCGGTGACCACCGGCATCTTCGCCAGGTCCTGCGGCGTCACCACTGCTGGCGCACCGCCCCCGGTGGCGCCGGCGTTCTGCAGGATGCGGGCCACCACCGGCGACACCGTCTGCACGCCGTTCATCAGCACCACCGAATACTGTTGCGGCCCAGCCAACTGCGGTGTGGTGAACACCATCCCCACCGGGCCGGGGGCGTTCGGGAAGGCCGGCGGATGACCGGCGTCCGGCACAAAGGGCACCGCCAGTTCCGGGCCCACCGGCAACGCGTCGAACAGCGCCTGGCTCATCGGGCGGGCGTGGTCGACCTGCTCGGGGGTCAGGCCCAGCGGCAGCAGCACCGCCCGGTCGGCGGCGTCGATGCGCGACCGGCGGCCTTGGCGAACCACCCAGGAGTCATTGCCGTAACGCAGCACCACCGCGTCGGGCCCGTCCAGCACCCGGCGACGGGAGTTGAGTTCCGGGGCGCCGTCGATCACCGTCACGGTCACCGGCGACGGCGCGCCGACGCCCTGGACGTTGGCCACGGTGTCGCAGATCAGCCACGACGACGTCGAGGGCGTCGTGGGCAGGATGTCCGACGGTGCGCCGGGAATTCCGACGAGCGGGCCGTGCGGCTGCTCGGCTATTTGAGTAGAGCGCACCTTGTGCGGGTTGTCGGCTCGGCCGGCGATCAGTCGTGCCGAGGCCAAATTCAGAGCCGGATAGATGGTGTCGCCGACGCGCACATATAGGGCGCCGGAATCACGGTCGGCAATGATCGGCGATTCGTTCATCTGGCCCGACGGACTCAAGAACGACCACAGCAGTGCACCGAGGCAGACAACCGCCGCGGCCGACACGGACGCCACCACGGCCAACGACTGGCGCCGACCGGGCTCTACTTCCATCCGAACCTGCCAGCGGGTCAACGCCATCGCAGTCCGTCGTGCCAGGAACTGATACCCCGTCATCTGGGTACGCGTCGACAGCCCAAGGCCGTAACCGGGTCCCCGCTGTTCGTCAGCCACGGTGCGCCCCAACCCCCGCCCGCAGCGTTGGCAGCACTGCCGGATTACGGCGCGGTCCCGGTCCCGTATAGGTCGTCATCTACCCCTGCCTGGTCACAAGTTTCTACACTGCGCATGCTAGCTGTGTCGCGCTACGACTGCCCGCGGTGCAGATTGCAATCTGATGGCGACGGCGAAACGCACTTCGCCTGGCCTTCCTCGAATTATGACCGCGTTAGATGAACGGTCTGTAAAGCGCGAGATCCAAGTGAGTTCACTTGCGTCTTGCTCAGCAGAAAACGGTGGATTGCCCACCGAAATAATCGCCGCGATCACAAGATCGCGCCGGTCGGCGAGCCAGGATGGTGCAGGCTCCGGCACCGCGGCCGTCGGCCGCCAGCAAAATCCGCACTTGCGATAGCTGAGTTTCCTGTCAGAAGCCTGCGTATCTGATGTCAGAGTATCGGGTCACGAGCTTTTTCGCGCTACCGTCGAGAAGTGACCACGATTGATGGACAGGGTGCTGGCGGGCAGCTCGACCCACGGGGTCCCGCGAGCTCACCAGCAACGAAAGAGACAACTCGGCCAGTCGACTACTCCGCGGACGTCGTCGACGTCGAGTTGGAGCTGGAACAGGGCTACCGGACAGAGATTCACAAAAACCACAACGAGACCGTCGACGTCGAGACCTACGGTGGCGGTTTCGACCTCAGCCGGCGCGCGGTCGCCCCGCATCTGCGTGTCGGCAAGGATAAGTGGTTCAACCTGCTGTGGCTGATCCCGATCGGCTTTGTCGGGCTGGTGGCGATGATCGCGATCGGCAAAGGCATTCGGCACATGCCGGGTATCGAGGATTTCATCGCCAGGTATCCAGGCAGCAGCCCGTCCACCGAAGTCGCCGGTGGGCTACCGGCCTGGGCTGGGTGGACGCACTTCTTCAACCTGTTCATGATGATCTTCATCATCCGAGCAGGCATCCAAATTCTCTGCGACCACCCGCGGCTGTACTTCAGCCGCAACTCCACCCCCGGCAAGGACGAATGGCTGCGAGTAGGGCCGCCGGTGCCCGATGACCCGTACTGGACGGCCAACGCCGATACCGTCGCCCTGCCGGCGCAGTTCGGGCTGCCGGGCTTCCG
This sequence comes from Mycolicibacter virginiensis, assembly GCF_022374935.2. Lineage (NCBI taxonomy): Bacteria > Bacillati > Actinomycetota > Actinomycetes > Mycobacteriales > Mycobacteriaceae > Mycobacterium > Mycobacterium virginiense. The sequence continues at coordinate 2,268,038 of NZ_CP092430.2, read as the reverse complement.
GCACTCGATCGGGCTGGCGCGCTGGTGGCACCTGGGGCTGGGCGTGTTGTGGCTGCTCAACGGTGCGATCTTCTATGTACTGTTGTTCACCACCGGTCAGTGGCGCCGCATCGTGCCGACCAGCTGGGACGTCATTCCGCACGCCGCCTCGGTGATGATCCAGTACGCATCGCTGGACTGGCCGGACGACCACACCTGGACCAACTACAACGCGCTGCAGCTGATCTCCTACTTCGTCACGGTGTTCGTGGCCGCACCCGCCGCGCTGATCACCGCACTCGGCATGTCCCCGGCGCTGTCACAGCGACTCGGGTTGATCAGCAAGCACATGCGCCTGAATCTGCAGATCGCGCGGTCTCTGCACTTCGTGGTGCTGGTCTACTTCCTGTTATTCATCCTCGTGCACGTCACCATGGTGTTCGCGACCGACGCCTTCGACAATCTCAACCACATGTTCGCCGCTCGCGGATGCGCCGAAGGTGCAGGCCCGGAATGCCATAGCCCCACCGGCTTCTATGTCTTCTGCGCCGCAGCGGTGGTGTGCATCGTGGGCTGGATCGCAGCCACGCCACTCACCCTGCGCTACCCGCGGGTTGTCCAGAAGATCGGCTATGCCCTGATCGGGCCTTTCCAGCGCGCGCTGGAACATCTCAATCCCGAACCCGGGACCTTCACCGAAGACGACATCTCACCGTTCCACTGGCGCAACGGCCGGCTGCCGGAGACCGTCGAGTACAAGGAATACGAGGCAAACGACTTCAAGGATTGGCGGCTCAAGGTCTACGGCCTGGTCGAAAACCCGATGGAGTTCTCACTAGAGGACCTCAAGGCCCTGCCGTATCACGACCAGATCACCCAGCACATGTGCGTGCAGGCCTGGTCCGGCGTGGCCAAATGGGGCGGCGTGTCGATGTCGACGATCATGGAGATCGTCAAACCGCTTCCCCAGGCCAAGTGGGCGATCTTCTACTCGATGGGCCTGGGCGCCACCGGCGGCATCTTCTACAACGCACACCCGGTCGACCAGATGTGGCACCACATGTCGATGCTGGCCTACAACATGAACGACCAGCCACTGCCCTACATGCACGGCCGGCCGCTGCGGCTGCGCAACGAGCTGCAGCACGGATACAAGCTGGTGAAATGGATCAAGGGCATCGAGTTCGTCGAGAGTTATAAGGAGATCGGCAGCGGCCACGGCGGCTACAGCGAAGACCACAAGTTCTTCGGCCGCCATCAGACGATCTGAGCCGATCCCAGGGAATGCCGGCTACCGCGGCCTGACAGGAACACCTGTCAGGCCGCGCCGCATCTGCGGAAGTTCCGAGGGCCCGCAATGTTGTCGCGGCTGGTCCGCCGAATCCACCCCAGCGTCGTAGGGTGACATGAGGCAACTGAACAACGGGGAGAATCCATGCGCAATCGCGGTATCGGAAAGTCAGTCCTGTCGGTGGTGGCGATGGGGCTCGCGGTGGGTGCGGTGACGACCGCCTGCGGCGGCTGCGACAGTGATGCCGAGGAAGACACCTACGGCGAAGTCACCCAGGCGCCCGCAGCGCCGATCGCGCCGACCGCCCCTGCCGACAGCGAGGCCGGCGAGTCCGAAACCGGCCCGACCGCGTTGCCCGATGCCCCGCTCACCAGCGCTGCTCCGGTTGTCGAGCCCACCGCGAAGCAGGCTCCGGCGGCTACGGCAGTGCCGCGGGCCCCGTCTGCGCCTGCCATCCCGGCAATCCCCGCGATTCCGGCGATCCCGGCGATTCCTGCCATCCCGGCGATTCCGGCTATCCCCGCAATCCCCTACCCCTAGGGCTGGCACCGACCGGCGGTCAGATTCCGGTCCAGGCGGAGTCCAGTTGCTCGGCCACGTCGATGATCTGCGCCCGCTGGGACTGCGGACTGTCGATCTCGGCTGCCACATAGCTGGCGATGAACCGTCGGATCTCGCCGTCGACGCCGGCGAAGATCCGCAGCAGCTCGCCGCGGATGGACGTCGACGACACCTCGACGGTGATGTCAGAGGACCGTGGTTTGGGCACATCGATGATCAGCAGCAGCGGCTCGGCGGCTCGCGCGGTGGCGTGCAGGGCGATGTCGCCGGCCACGGTGAACCGTTGCTTGTCCAGACGCAGATCGATGAGCAGGTCGATCTCCAGCGGAATGTGGATCGCGAACGTCAGCAGATCCCCCAGACCGCGTGCCACCCGCGGCTCTTGGACCCGCACCTTCGCACTGACCTTGGCGATTCCGCCCGGTCCCTGCCGCATGGCGGGCATCTCGAACTCGTCGCCGGCGATGACGGCGAAGGCAGCTGCCACTCGTTCTTCGGTGACCGCGACCTCGAAGAACTTGCGCCCGAACTCTTCGTAAGTCAGGTAATTGTGGTTCTGCATAGGTTGATACGGTCTCACGTCCCCGTCGCCGACGGGCGCTGATCTGTCCGCGCCACGCAGTCGTCTTCGCACCCCACCACGCCGCGATCGGTCAGATGCTCGATGAGCGGCATCACGCCGGCCGACAAATGCTCGGCCATCGCGGTGCGCGCCAGCGTCTGATCGTGTGCCGCCAGCGCCGCGAGCACTCGCCGGTGATCGGCCATGGAGCGTTCCGGCCAACCGGCGATACCGGGGAAAACCGCCTCGGGCGCGTACCGGGTTATCTGCGACATCATCTGGGCCAGCTTGGGTGAGGCGGCGGCCACGTTGATGGCCCGGTGGAAATCGTGGTTGAGCCGCACGGTCCGCTCTTCGTCGTCTCCGGCGTAGGCCTGCTCCAGCCGAGACTGAATCTCATTGAGCTCGTTCAACTGCTCCTCGGTGATACCGGCCGCGGCCCGCGCCGCCAGCTCACCACCCACAAACGCCTGGACCTCGGCGACGTCGGCCAGATCACGCTTGGTCACCGGCAACACGACGAACCCGCGATGCGGCTGCTGGTCGAGCAGTCCTTCAGCGCGCAGCTCGAACAGCGCCTCCCGCACCGGGGTGACGCTGATGCCCAATTCCGTTGCCAGCTGGTCCAATCGGACGTACTCCCCCGCGGCGTAACCGCCGTCGAAGATCCGCTGGCGCACGAAGCGTGCGACAGCTTCCGACAACTGCGGCCGGGTGCTGAAGTCGGGAGCAGACATGGTGTCAGATGCGGTAGTCGGCCAGCAGGCGCTTGCTGATGATCTGCTTCTGGATCTCGCTGGTGCCCTCGCCGATCAACAGGAACGGCGCGTCGCGCATCAGGCGCTCGATCTCGTATTCCTTCGAGTAGCCGTAGCCGCCGTGGATCCGGAAGCTCTGCTGGGTGACCTCGTTGCAGTACTCGCTGGCCAGGTATTTCGCCATGCCCGCGGCGACGTCATTGCGTTCGCCGGAATCCTTGAGTCGGGCCGCGTTGACGACCATCAGGTGCGCGGCCTCGACCTTGGTCGCCATCTCGGCCAGCCCGAACGCGACGGCCTGATGCTCGGCGATCGGCTTGCCGAAGGTGGTGCGCTGCTGCGCGTAACGGGCCGCGAGCTCGAATGCGCGGATGCCTACCCCGCAGGCGCGTGCCGCGACATTGACCCGGCCGACCTCGATGCCGTCCATCATCTGGTAGAAACCGCGGCCGGTGGTACCGCCCAGAATGTCGGCGGAACTGGCCCGATAGTCGTCGAAGATCATCTCGGTGGTGTCAATGCCCTTGTATCCGAGCTTGTCGAGCTTGCCGGGGATGGTCAGGCCCGGCACGACTTCACCGAATCCGGTGGGCTTTTCGACTAGGAACGCGGTCATATTGCGGTGTGGGGTGTCGGCCCCCTCGTCGGTGTGGACCAGCACCGCCACCAAGCTCGACGTGGCGCCGTTGGTCAGCCACATCTTCTGGCCGTTGATGAGGTAGTCACCGTCTCCGGTGGGTGTGGCCCGGGTGCGGATGGCGGCGACGTCGGAGCCGAGCTCGGGTTCGGACATCGAAAACGCCCCGCGCACATCGCCGGTCGCCATCGCCGGCAGGTAGCGCTGTTTCTGCTCGTCGGTGCCGTGCTGGCGCAGCATGTAGGCGACGATGAAATGGGTGTTGATCACCCCGGAGATGCTCATCCAGCCGCGCGCGAGCTCCTCGACGCACAGTGCATAGGTCAGCAGGGACTCGCCCAATCCCCCGTAGGCCTCCGGAATCATCAGGCCGAACAGGCCCAACTGCCGCATGCCGTCCACGATCTGTTGCGGATAGGCGTCGGCACGTTCGAATTCGGCGGCGTGCGGAATGACCTCTTTATCGACGAACGCCCGTACCGCCGCGACGATCTCGGTCTGGCCCTCGGTCAGCCCCAACGTCTGGCACAGCTTGGTCATTTACGCCACCCTCTCGAACACGGCGGCCAAGCCCTGGCCACCTCCGATGCACATGGTTTCCAATCCGTAGCGCTGCTGGCGGCGGTGCAGCTCACGCGCCAGCGTCGCCAGCATCCGGCCGCCGGTCGCGCCCACCGGATGCCCCAGCGAGATCCCCGAACCGTGCACGTTGGTCCGGTCACGGTCGGCGACACCGAATCGCCACTCCGCCATGACCGCGAGAGCCTGAGCAGCGAACGCCTCATTGAGCTCGATCAGGTCGATGTCGGCGAGCGTGAGACCGGCCTTGCCCAAGGCGACATCGGTGGCCGGCGCCGGCCCGATGCCCATGACGTTGGGCTTGACCCCGGCCAGTCCCCAGGAGACCAGCCGCACCAACGGCCTCAGGCCCAGCTGCTCGGCCTTGGCCGGCGTGGTCACCACACACATCGAGGCCGCGTCGTTCTGACCGCTGGAGTTGCCGGCGGTGACTGTGGCGTCCGGATCGCTTTTACCCAGAACCGGTTTGAGCTTGGCCAACGATTCCACCGAGGTATCGGCGCGGGGATGCTCGTCGGTGTCGATCCGCTGCTCGCCGGCGCGGGAGCGCACCGTGACACCGATGATCTCGTCGGCGAGCACGCCGCTGCGCTGGGCCGCCACCGCGCGCTGATGTGAGGTGACCGCGAGTTCGTCCTGCTCGGCGCGGGAGATCTGGTACTGACGGCGCAGGTTCTCCGCGGTCTCCAACATGCCGCCGGGCACCGGGTGGTACTGCCCACCCGCGGTGGTCCGGCCGCGTGCCAGCCCGTCGTGCACCCGTACGCCGTCGCGGCCAGCGCCCCAGCGCATGTCGGTGGAGTGGAACGCCACGTTGCTCATGCTCTCCGCACCGCCGGCGATCACCACCTCATGCGCGCCACTGCCGACCTGCAGGCAGGCCTGGATCACCGCCTGCAGTCCTGATCCGCACCGCCGATCGACCTGCATGCCGGGAACCGTCACCGGCAGGCCAGAATCCAGGGCGACCACCCGCCCGATCGCCGGGGCCTCACTACTGGGATAACAGTGCCCCAGCACCACGTCATCGATGGCGTCGGCGAGCAGGCCGGTGCGCTCCAGCAGTCCGGTCAGCGCGGCGACGCCGAGCTCGACGGCGGTCAGCGACTTGAACATCCCCCCGTAGCGCCCGATCGGGGTACGAACCGGTTCGCAGATCACCGCCTCGCGCTGAGTCATAGGTGACGACCGCCGGTCACCTCGAGCACAGTGCCCGTCATATAAGAGGACAAGTCGGACGCCAGGAACAGTGCGACCGTCGCGACCTCGTCGGGTTCGCCGGCCCGGCCCATCGGCACCTCGGCGACCTTGGAATCCCAGATCCGCTGCGGCATGGCCTCGGTCATCGCCGACCGGATCAGCCCCGGCTGGATCGCGTTGACGCGGACACCGAGGTAGGCCAGCTCCTTGCTGGCGGCCTTGGTCATGCCGACGATGCCGGCCTTGGCGGCCGAATAGTTGGTCTGCCCGACCATGCCGACCTTGCCCGATATAGAGGACATGTTCACGATCGCGCCGCGCTTGCGCTCTCGCATGATCGCGGCGGCCGCGCGCAGCCCGTTCCAGGTGCCCTTCAGGTGGACTGCGATCACCTGGTCGAAATCGTCTTCGGTCATCTTGCGCATGGTGGCGTCGCGGGTGATGCCGGCGTTGTTGACCATGATGTCCAGGCCGCCGAACCGCTCGACGGCGACGCTCACCAGTGCCTCGACGTCGGCGGCGTCCGTGACGTCAGTGCGCACCGCCACCGCGACATCGGCGCCGAGGCGCTGCGCCGCGGCCTCGGTGGCCTGCAGGTTCAGATCGCCGAGCACCACCCGGGCGCCCTCAGCGACGAAGCGTTGCGCGATCGCGAAGCCCAGCCCCTGCGCTCCACCGGTGATCACCGCCGTCTGCCCGTCCAGTAATGCCACGCCGAAACCGTCCTCTACATGTCGTCGTGCTGCCGTGCCCACCCGTGGTCCGCAACATCATATTTCATATATGATTTGTCGGCCAGTGCCGAAAGGGGCCGTGCCATGACGACCGCATCCGTTGACGACGACGTCTTCGCCGAAATCCTGTCCCAGACCCGCCGGTTCGTCCGGACGATGGTGCTCCCGCGCGAACAGGAGATCCTCGATACCGATCAGGTCCCAGACGACCTGCGGCAGGCCGCCAAGGACCTGGGCCTGTTCGGCTACGCGATCCCCCAAGAATGGGGCGGACTGGGCCTGAATCTGGCCCAGGACGTCGAACTGGCCATGGAACTGGGCTACACCTGCCCGTCGGTCCGGTCGATGTTCGGCACCAACAACGGCATCGCCGGCCAGGTGCTGGTGGGGTTCGGTACCGATGAACAGAAGGAGCGCTGGCTGGAGCCCATCGCCTCCGGAGCGGTCGCGTCCTTCGCCCTCACCGAGCCCGGAGCGGGCTCCAATCCGGCGGGCCTGCGCACCAAGGCCGTCCGCGACGGCTCGGGAGCGGACGAGACCTGGGTGCTCGACGGCCAGAAACGGTTCATCACCAACGCACCGCTGGCCGATCTGTTCGTGGTGTTCGCCCGCACTCGGCCGGCCGACGAACGCGGCGCCGGCATCGCGGTGTTCCTGGTGCCGGCCGACACCGCCGGGGTCGAAGTCGGCGCCAAGGACGCCAAGATGGGCCAGGAAGGCGCCTGGACGGCCGATGTCAGTTTCTCCGGCGTGCGACTTCCCGCCACCGCCCTGGTCGGGGGGGACGAGGACATCGGTTACCGGGCGGCGATGACGTCGCTGGCCCGCGGCCGCATTCATATTGCGGCGCTGGCGGTGGGAGCTGCGCAGCGCGCACTGGATGAATCGGTGAACTATGCCGCCACCGCCACCCAGGGCGGCAGCATCATCGGCGACTTCCAGTTGGTTCAGGCGATGCTCGCCGACCAGCAGACCGGAGTGCTGGCCGGCCAGGCGCTGGTCCGCGATGCCGCCCGCAAGTGGGTCAGCAATGAAGATCGGCGGATCGCCCCGTCAGTGGCGAAGGTTTTCTGCACCGAGATGGCCGGCAAGGTCGCCGACCTGGCGGTGCAGATCCACGGCGGCAGCGGATACATCCGTGGCGTGCCGGTGGAGCGCATCTACCGCGACGTTCGACTGCTCCGACTCTACGAAGGCACCAGCGAGATCCAGCGGCTGATCATCGGGTCGAATCTGATCAAGAACGCGAAGCGTTCACTGTAAGCAGCATCACTTTCCGCCCGGAAAACGACATGCTGCCCGTGTCGATATTTTCGCCGATACCGGCGGTAATGGATATCTGCGCCGCACCCATTGATCAGGCAATTTCATCCTAATAATGCGAATTTGTGACCTTTGGGACCACGCCCAACAAACACATACGAGGCATCTACCAGCACTTACGGAAATTAACGGTCGCGTTCGGTACATTTTCCCGGATCTACCTGGCGTTTTCCGTGGCGGCGTTACGTTTGACAACATGAATACTAAACGTGATGGGCGCCACAGATTTTGGTAAGTGCAGTTATCCATGGTTAATGTGCTCGGTCATGTTTGGTCTAGAAGCTCTGATGGCGCTCATCCAGCAGGTTTCGGGCACCCCGTACATCGTCGGTGGGAACACTCCCGCAGGTACGGATTGCTCGGGTTTGGCCTCGTGGGTGTCCAACGTCGCCAGCGGCCGGCCGGCCTTCAGCGGCCGGTTCCACACCGCCAATGAGGAGTCGGCGCTGCTGGCACGCGGCTTCAAGTACGGCACCGCGCCCAACGCCCTGGTGGTGGGCTGGAACAGCCACCACACCGCGGTGACCCTGCCCGACGGCACGCCGGTGGCCAGCGGTGAGCCCGGCGGCGTGAAGATCGGCGGCGGCGGCGCCTACCAGCCGCAGTTCACCCACCACATGTACCTGCCGATGGACGAGGCACCGGCCCCGGAAGCCCCGGTGGAGTTTGCCGCCATGGTGGAGCCGGGCACCGAGCCCGCCCCAGAGCCGATGGCCGAGCCGATGGGCTTCGAACTGCCTGCACCGCCCATGGAGGCTCCGCCGTTTGAGGTACCTCCGATCGAGGCCCCCATGGAGCCGCCGATCGATATGCCGCCCGGCGAGGCGCCCCCGATGGATGCCCTGCCGCTCGACGAGGCCCCGGCTGAGCCCGGCCCGGAGCCCAGCGACCGCGAGGCGCCGGCGCCGGCCTAGTCTCGTCCGTCCGGGTGCGCTGACGGCGCCGTCGGGCGTCGGGCCAACAGCCACGCCACACCGTCCGCCTCCCCCTCGGCGATCAACTCCAGGCCGGCGAACGCCGTGCGCAGCTCCCCGGGCGCGGCCCGAAACCGCCCTGAGGTGCTGCCCACCTGACTCAACGCGGTGATCGCCAACAGTCCGCCCGGAGCCAGCCGGTGCAGCATCGGCGCGTCGAGCCGACTGTCGCGGAACCGGGCGCAGTAAATGACATCGGCCGGCGGCCCGTCCGGCAGGCCGTCGTCGAGATCGACGACGTCGAATCGGCACCGGTTACCCACACCGCTGCGCAGGGCGAACGCCCGCGCCTGCTCGACGGCGACCGGCGAGATGTCGCATCCGGCCACCTGCAGGCCCCGCTGGGCCAGCCAGACCGCCGCGGCGCCCTGGCCGCAGGCGATGTCGAGCGCGTGGCCGGCGACCGGAAACGCGTCCACGAAGCGCGCAAACACCGCGGCGGGCCCGATCGTGTCCGGTGCCGGCGCGCAGCGGCCTGTGTATTTCGCATCCCAGCGGGTGCGGTCCTCGGCGCTCATCGGAATGGACGATACTGCGGGGGTGAAATTACGCCCCCCGATCGCGTTGTTGCTGTTCGTCTTGGGTGGAGCGGCTGGTCTGATCGGTGACCACTCGCACGTGATCACCGGGACCACCGAATACCTGTCCGCGTCGCAAGCCGTGCCGTTCATCTGGAGCAGTCCGCTCTACTTCCCGATCCTGGTCGGGTCCGCCACGGTTCTCCTGGCGGAGTTGCGACTGCATCTCCCCTCGCCGCGGACCGCGGTCACGATGCGTCAAGGGGTGGCTGGTCTGGCCGCAGTGCTGGGCAGCTACGTCGTCACCGCGATGTTGCATGCCTCGCCGGTGGTTCCCCTCACGACATTGATCTGCGCGTTCGCCGCGGTCACTTTCTGCGCCTTGGGAGATCGTCCGGCGATCGTGTGCGGCGTGCTGATCGCGGCCGTCGGCCCGGTGGTCGAGATCGGGATCGCCGCGGTCGGCCACTTCCGCTACGCCCCCGGCTCGGACGGGTTGTTCGGGGTGGCGCCGTGGCTGGTGCCCCTGTACTTCGCATTCGGAGTGGTCGCGGCGCTGATCGGTGAAATCGCCGCCGGCGTCACGCGAGCGGCGGACTAGGGCCACTCGGGGAGGGACGCGATGGCACCGGTCACGCTCGGCGGCTACCCGGCAAAACGGTGCGCTCGCGTCACCCATAACGAGTTCGCTCCCGGCACTCCGGAGCCGGCGCCGCCGCGTCCGGACTTGGAGTTGCTGCGCAGCGCCGGAATCGAATTCGAGGAACACGTCCTCGCCGAACTCAGGTCACGCTACGCAGACTCCGAGCGCCTGCTGCTGCTCGATGCCGGGATCGGTTGGACCGAACGCCAGCGTCGCACCGTGGCCGCGATGACTGCCGGTGTCGAGGTGATTGCCGGCGGAAGCCTGCCGGATATCAACGGCCGCAGGGGCCTTCCCGACGTGTTGGTCAGACACCAGGACGGCTACCTGCCCGTCGACATCAAGAACCACCGCACGCTGACATCGGCGAAACGCGCGGAGGTAGAGATCTCGACGCTGTCACAACCCGATCGGCGACTGACTCATCCGGGCCACAGTGACCACGGTGCGCGCTGGCGTGACGACGTCATGCAGCTGGCGCACTACACCCGGATGTTGCAGGAGTTGGGTTTTCACTGCGGGGTGAACCGCGGCGGCATCATCGGCAGCACCGACCTCACGGCCCTACTCGGCGAGAGTCTCGGCATCACCTGGTATGACCTGGATACCGAGAACATCGTCACGTATTCGGCCAGCGATCCATCGCATCGCCGACCGCGATCGGCTCTGCAGCGCTACGACCACGAGTTCGCGTTCCGCGTCGACGTCGCGCGGGCCGCGGCGGCCGGACGAGAACTGGTGCGGCCCTACCGCATCGCCGATTGCGGTACGTGCGCGTGGTTCGACCACTGCGCCACGGTGGCCGGCGAGGACGACGCGTCGTTCGCGATCGAGACCGGCCACCTCACGATCCGGGAGTGGCAGTACCTGTATCAACACTGCGGCGATGGCGCGGCGTTGAGCGTTGCGCAGTTGGCGGCTGTCGATGTCGGCGCGCACCTCGAAGCATTCCGCGTCCAGTCCGTCGGCACCAAGATGCCGCAGGACCGGCTGTCCAACGTGGTGCGACGAGCCCGGATGAGTTGCACCGGAATTGATTTCGAGGCACACGACCCAGGCTCAGCCACTGTTCCCACCGCCGACATCGAGGTCGACTTCGACATCGAGTGGGACGATCAGGGCCGGATCTATCAGTGGGGCCTGCGCGTTCGCGACGGCCAGGACGACTCCACCGCCCGCTACCAGCCCGTGGTCTCATTCGATCCACTCGACGAGGCCGGCGAAGCCGAACTGGCCGCCGAGTTCGCCTCTCGGATGCAGCAGTTACGCAGCCATGCCGCCCAGGCGGGCAAGTCGCTTCAGGTCTTCCATTGGCACCATCCCGAGATCAGTAGCACCCGCAGGTTCGCCGAGGTTCAGCAGGCACTCGACGGCCTCACCTATGACCTGCGGAAGTGGTTCGACGCGACGTTTTTCGTCCGCACCGCGTCGTCGATCAAACAGGTCGCCGGCTTCTTCGGCTTCCACTGGGAGGTCGACGATCCGGGGGGCCTGGCCTCCCTGGGCGCGGTCGAAGCCGCCCGGGGCAACGGTCCGCAGGCCGACGCCGCGCGCAACTGGTGTCTGAGCTACAACGAATGTGATGTGGCGGCGCAGGCCGCGATCCGCGACGGAGTGCGCGCGTACCGCCGCTGAGCCGGGTTCAGGCCTGCGTCTTCGCCGTCGGGCAGATATTGGTCCGGGCCGACTCGACCACCTCACCGGCGGTGGGCTTGGCGATCTGCAGGTAGACCGAGACCTGCTCGACGATGAGGCTGGTCGGATGCTTCGGGAACTCCAGGCACGCGGTCCGTCCGGCAGCCAGCCGGCGGGCTTCGGTACCGGGCGGGAATTTCCCGCGGATGGCGTTGAGGTAGGCCATCTCAGCCGGACTCGGGTACGTCGACTGCTGCTGGGTGCACAGCAGGATGTCGGGGCTGTTGCCGCAATAGTCCGGATCACGCGGATTGAGCGGATCGGCCTGAGCGGATGACGTAGCACCGATCAGCCCGGCCAGCAGACCTGCGGCCAGGGCCGCCGCGAGTGCGGTTGATTTCACGTCCAGCGCCTTTCTCCTCGCCGCTGACGCTAGCAGCAATCCGAAGCCGCTCGGGCCGACTTGCCGGGTCTGGCCGGCACCGGCCAAACCATGCCGGCACCACCGCCCGTAGCATTGCAGCTATGAGTTGGGCAGCCCGGTTCACCGCGCCGTTGGCGATCACCGGTGTGGCGATGGGAGCGTTGGTCGCGGCAGCGCCGGCGCACGCCGACGAAGCCAGCTTCATGAAATACCTCAACACCCACGGCTACACCGCGCGCTACGGGAACGACGAGCCGATCTCGGAGTCCAGCGTGCGAGCCCTCGGGCACATGATCTGCGAGAACCTGCGGGTAGGGCGAACCGTCGAAATGCAACTGCCGCATTACCCGGCGTGGCCGCAGTTCGGCTTGATCGCCGAGGCGGCACGCCAGGAGTTGTGCCCGGGCGCCTAACCACGGTCGGCACTGCGTGTCGGGCGGTCCCGATGCGGGTAATTCGGTGCCGTGAGACTGCGCAGAAGCAACACCGCGGGCCCGGGGCTTCGCCGAATCGGTCGGGGCCGCGGCTTTTCCTACCGCGACGGGAGCCATCCGGTCGACGACCCGCAGGTCCTCGCCCGGATCAAGACGCTGGCCATCCCACCGGCGTGGCGAAAGGTGTGGATCTGCCCCTATCCCAACGGGCACATCCAGGCCGTCGGAGAAGACGCTGCCGGGCGTCGTCAATACCTGTATCACCCGCAGTGGGAGGCCGAACGTTCCGAGGAGAAGTACGACCGGGTCCTGACCCTGGCCAAGTTGCTGCCGGACTGGCGCGTCGAGTTGCTCGCCGATCTGCGCGGTCGCGGCCTGAAACGCGATCGGGTGCTCGCCGTCGCCCAGCAGCTCATCGATCGGGGCTATTTCCGGGCCGGCGGCGAGGAGTACGCCCAGGAAAACGGCAGCTTCGGGCTGGCCACCTTGCTGCGTGACCACGTCACGATGCGCAGCGGCTGCGTGGACTTCGACTATCCGGCCAAAAGCGGCGTACGCCGGACGGTCTCGGTCGACGATCCGCTGGTGGTCCGTGCGGTGCGAGCCCTGTTGCGTGCGCCGACCGACCTGCCGCGGCTGCTGGTGTACCGCACCTCCGACGGCTGGTGCGAAGTGCGCGCCGACGACCTCAACCAGCGGTTCCGGGAGCTCACCGATGAGCAGTTCAGCGTCAAAGACCTGCGAACCTGGCATGGCACCGTGCTGGCAGCCGAGAGCTTCGCCGCCGCGCGCGAGCCGACCTCCAAAACCGTCCGCCGTCGCGAGGTCGCTGCCGTAATGCGGTACGTCGCCGAGGAACTGGGCAACACCCCGGCGGTAGCCCGCAGCTCCTACGTCGACCCGCGCGTCGTCGAGGCCTACGAACAGGGCATCACCATCCGCTCGGCGCTGGACCGGGCCCGGGGCCGTCGCAAGGAGGCAGCGCGCCGACTCGCCGCGGAAGCCGCCACCGCTCGGATGATCAGACGAATCGACCGAGCGGGGCGTTAGCGCCGGACCCGGCTGACGGCCGGTGCGGGGCGCCGAAGCGTTCTATTGTGCGACGGAAGGGCAGCAGCTGGTTTCATCGGCGGAGCTGGGGGTGAGAGGTGACAGCTCAGGAGCGGCAACGACGCGGCCAGGCTCTACTGTTCGATCCACTGACCACCAAGGGCACCGCCTTCAGCCAAGACGAGCGCCGCGAGTTCGGACTGCTGGGTCTGCTGCCGGTCGCGGTGAAAACCATCGCCGACCAAGTCGCCCACACCTATGCCGAGTTCTCCACACGCCATGACGACCTGGACAAGCACATTTATTTGCGGGCGCTGCAGGACCGCAACGAGACGTTGTTCTACCGGCTGCTGAGCGAACATATCGAGGAGATGCTGCCGATCGTCTATACGCCGACGGTCGGTGATGCGTGCCGGCGATTCAGCGAGATCTACCGTCGCCCGCGCGGGTTGTTCGTCTCCTATCCGGATCGCGATCGACTGCGGGAGGCTCTGCGCAACCGACGGGAAGAACAGGTCGACGTCATCGTCGTCACCGACGGACAGCGCATCCTGGGCCTGGGCGACCAGGGTATCGGCGGCATGGGCATCCCGATCGGAAAGCTCTCGCTGTACACGCTGATCGGGGGGATCGATCCGGCCCGCACGCTACCGATCATCCTCGACGTGGGCACCGACAATGTCGACCTGCTGCACGATCCGCAGTACCTCGGCTGGCGCCATCGCCGGATCAGCGACGAGGACTACTACTCCTTTGTCGACGACTTCGTGAACGCCGTGCATGAGGAACTGCCCGACGTGCTGCTGCAGTGGGAGGACTTCGCCACCACACATGCACTGCCGCTGTTGATGCGGTACCGGGATCGGATGCTGACGTTCAACGACGACATTCAGGGCACGGCGGCGGTAGCTCTTGGTGCGCTGCATGGCGCCGTCCGCGCTGCCGGGCGTCCGCTGGCGCAGCAGCAGGTGGTGATGCTCGGCGCCGGTTCGGCCGGCATCGGGGTGCTGGAGATGATCCGCCAGCAGATGGTCGCCGAAGGGCTCTCCGAAACCGAAGCCGCCGAACGGATTTGGGCGATTGATATCAACGGGCTGCTGACCGATGACCGCGAGGACCTCTCGGACAGCCAGCGCCGCTTCGCGCAATCGGCAGCTCGGGTGGCCGGTTGGGACGGTCGGGGCCTGGCCGATGTGGTGCACCACGTCGATGTGGGCATCCTGCTGGGCCTGTCGACGGTAGCCGGTGCGTTCACCGAGCAGATCGTCCGACAACTGGCGGCCAAGACGGACCGTCCGATCATCTTTCCGCTGTCCAACCCCACCAGCCGGGCCGAGGCGCACCCGGCCGAACTCGACGAATGGACCGATGGGCGCGCGCTGATCGCCACCGGCTCGCCCTTCGCCCCGATCCGACACGGCGAGCGCACCCGCCCCGTCGCGCAGTGCAACAACGTCTACATCTTCCCGGCGATCGGGCTTGCGGTCACCGCCGCACGCGCGTCGCGGGTCACCGACGCGATGATGCGAGCCGCCGCCGCGACGCTGGGCGATGCCTCCCCCGCCCTGGTCGACGCCGACCAACCGCTGCTGCCCGCGTTCGAGGATCTGCCCGCGATCACCACCCGTATCGCCACCGCGGTGGCCATCCAGGCGGTGCACGACGGCGTCGCTCCGGCCGCCTCCGATGAGGCGATTGCCGAAGCGGTCCGGCGCTCTCGCTGGACGCCGGACTATCCGACTCGATGGCCACCCGAAACCACCGATCCAGCGCTATCCGAGCTCAAGTAACTAAAGTGCTCTGGGTGGACGGACGAAAGATTGCCAGGTTCTGCGGTCGCAGCCTGGCCATTCTGACGTCGCTGGCGGTCTCGGCCGCCCTCATCTATGCCCAGAGCAGCCACGATGCGGCGCCCAAGCCCACCGAGACCGCCGTGGCGGCCCCGTCGGCCCCGTCGAACCCAGCCCAGCAACCCGCCGGAGGGATGCGCATCGCCAACCCCGCCGAGGCCGC
Organism: Mycolicibacter virginiensis; assembly: GCF_022374935.2. Classification (NCBI taxonomy): domain Bacteria; kingdom Bacillati; phylum Actinomycetota; class Actinomycetes; order Mycobacteriales; family Mycobacteriaceae; genus Mycobacterium; species Mycobacterium virginiense. The sequence goes on along the minus strand of NZ_CP092430.2, from coordinate 2,252,723 downwards.
GGCGCTGGCGGCGAGCGTGCCGATGCCCACCGAAGGCCAGCAATTCACCTTCCCGCTGCCCCCCGGTGCGGCGCCGGAGAACGGGCTCCAGGTCAAGACCATCTGGGCGGCCCGCACCATCGGTGTGTTGTTTCAGGAGATCAAAACCATCTACGGCTATCGCCAGGACCCGTTGAAGTGGCATCCCGACGGGTTGGCTATCGACGTGATGATCCCGGACTACCACAGTGAGGCCGGCATCCTGCTCGGCGACCAGATCGCCGGCTACGCGCTGGCCAACGCCCAACGGTGGGGTGTCAACCACGTGATCTGGCGACAGAAGATCTACCCCGGAGTCGGCGGCGGCAACTGGACCTCGGATTACGGCAACGAGACCGCCAACCACTACGACCACGTCCACATCGCCACCGACGGCGGCGGCTACCCCACCGGGCAGGAGACCTACTACATCTCCTCGATGACGCCGGCGCACACGGATTGAGCGATGGCGTCGACGATGACCCTGCCGCAGTCCCAGGGCGCAGCTTCGCGGAAGGGCCATTAGATGCCCAGGGGCATGGGGCCAGCGATTCGCGCCGGCCTGGCCGGTGCCGTCATCGCCGCGGGGATCGGGCTCGGTGCCTTCAATCCCTGGTGGATGGCCGCGTTCATCGGGATTCCGCTGATCCTTGCCGGATTGCTGATCGCGCCGCGCCCCTCACGTATCTCGGGGCTCACCACCTACCGCGCCGGGGTATCTGATCGCTTCGTGCCGGCACGTGTTGAGGCGCTCACCCGCAGCACCCTGGCCAACGAGGATCAGCAGCCCACGTTGGTGACCGCCACCATCAGCCCCGCCAACGACACCTCATATCGGGCACGCTGGATGACAGCGATGTCGCGCAAGGACTTTCAGGCGCTGGCCGATAATCCCCTCACGTCCCTGCCCCCGGACGGGTTACCGCCGCGCGAGTCGAGGCGCTCCCCCGATTTCGACGATCACCCCGGAATGCGGGCCGTGATCTATCCGACGATCACGGTAATGACCGCGCTGGCGGTACTGTTCGCGGCCGGTGATGTGTGGCGTGTCTCGGTCAGGCTGCCCGCGCTTCCGGTCACCGCGTCGCAGATCACCGCCAAAACCGCCAATCTGGATGCACGCCGGGACAACATGCTTCGCGCGATCACCGAGAAACTGGGATCTGGTGCTGCCGACAATCTGCTGGATCTTCGCTTCTCCGACGGCGGATCCGATTACGGCTCGGTGCTCAATCCGACCAACGGCGAGTCGACGACCGTGTACATCAACAACGGCCGCGACACATACACCAGCGCAACGCCGAACACGCTACGCAAAACCAGCACCTTCACCGCCCGTGACGTGGCCTCGATCGAACTGACCACCATCGCCGAGCGGATGGCGCAGCAGTTCCGCGCAGTGGGCAATGACGGCAACCTGGAGGACTTCCAGATCAAACGGTCGGGGCCCGCAAAGCCGATCATTCTCACCGGTAAATTCAACGTTCCCAACACATTCCCGTTCCCCACCACCATCCAGGCGCGGCCCGACGGGACGGTTGCCGAGTTGTTCGACCCGGCCGATTTCGGCGAGGCGTTCAAACGCGCGCACCAGGCGTTAGAGCTGGCCGGCATCGCGGCATCCGACCCCGTGCTGACCAGCTTTCAGATTCGCGGAATCGTGCGCAACACCCCGCACCTGCACGCCAGCACCATTCAGAACAGCGGAGGGGTGCTCATCGAGTTCCGCTCCGACCACCGCAAGGGCGAGGCCGTCGTGGTTCCCGGGGAGCTTCCCGAGGTCGTCGATCGCTCCTGGGGATCGAACACGCCGGGATTCAGCTTCGACGACGTGTCACTGACGGCGTTCGAATCGGTTCGCAGGCAGGCGATGCACCGCGGATCCCTTGAACCCTATGAAAGCCGCGCCGTCGATATCGAGATGTCCGATGAGACCAGCGATGGACGCGGACTGGCGATACGCATTCAGCTCGCCAACGTGGACGCCGCGGCGGGCACCTACTCGCCTACCGGCGAGTTCCTCCAACCGGGAACCCGCTGACGGTTACCGCGCCGACTCGATAGCCCGGCGAGTCACGCCTTCCAGTTGTGCGAGCTGAACTTTCGGCGGGCGGATCGCACCGCGCTCGGCGAGCTTGCCGACGATCTCGCGGACGCGCCCGTAGTAGGTGGCCTGTTCGGCGGGCATGGTGCTGGCCGCCGCGTGGTTGTAGAGCTTGAGTGCGGTGTCGAGTTCGTCTTGGTCGGCCGGATCGAGGTAGCTGGTGCCGACTTTCTTCCCGTGGGCCTCGCAGCCGATCCAGGCGCGGCGCAGCACGACGACCGCCTGCTGGTAGGCGTCGGCCAGGCCGCGATTGCCCGGGTAGGCCTCGGTGCGCAGGGCCTGCGCCTCGTCGAGGGCCTCCTGGAAGGTCTGGGTCTGCTCGACGGTCACATCGGTGATGGCCGGGTAGCGCAGCAGCATCGCCGGGTCGAGTTCGTAGGCGCCGTAGGCACCGAGGATGTCGTTGTGGTGCCGGAGCGCGTCCTCCCACAACCGTTTAGCCGCTTCCTCGGTGCCGGCGTCGGCGATCCGTGGCCCCACCGGCGGCGGGGCCGATGGAGCCGACGGCGGCCGCGGGGGCGGTGGCGCGGCAGCGCGTGCCCGGGTGGATGCGGCTGCCGGTGCCGGCAGCACCGCCTGCAAACGCCGCAGTATCTCCGCTGCCGCGGGATCGGATTCGATGATCGCCACCCACCATTCGTCGCTCCCGGCGTCGGTGGCGAACGTCAGCTTCAGGTATTTCTGGCCCTGCACCGTCAGGTGCCGGCCGTCGGTCGAGGTGACCGCAGCCGGTCCGCCCCGCCGTGCCGCGGTCAGCGAAGTCAGCGGGTAACTCACGATCTCGCGGTCCTCGTCGCCGAAATACACGGCCTCCGAGTCGAGGGTGATCACAATCGCCGCCCGCTCACCCAACCGTCCGTAAGCACCGACACCCAGCGAGGCGGTGATCAACGCCGCCGTCGTCGTCGCGATCACGAAAGCGGTTGCCCCGGCGAGATTCAGTACGACCAACGCGATCAGCCCCGCCCCCAACAGCAACGCCGCGAGCGTGGCAGCCCCGCAGTGCCGGTCGGACAGGTATTCGGTCCGCGCGGACACCGCGACCGGCGGGGTGTGGGCTCGAGAGTTCAGCGGCACGTCGGATTCCTCGGCGTCGGGGACGTCGCCCCAGCATAGGGTGTGGCATCGGGCGCCGCCGGTGACCGGACGAACCAACCTTGTCGAACATGTGTTCTAATAAGCGGTGAGCTTGCCCGCCGCCGCGGGCGACGATTGAACAAGGAGGTTGCCACGATTATGACTGCACCCACGTTCGCCCCCGAAGCCCCGGTCATCACCCCCGACAGCCTTGGGATGGGTCCGCTCGCCGACACTGTCACCGCCGTCCCCGAGGCTCCCGAGACTCCTGAGGTCAAGGAGCCGGTCAAGGAGCCGGTCAAGAAGTCGGCCGGGAAGAAGGCCAAGACGCTCGAGTTGACCCTGACCGTGACCGGTACCGCCGATGGCGAGTGGCATGCCGAGATCAAGCAGGGCAGCAGCTTTCTGGTGCGCAACCTCGCGGTCGCGGCGGCTGCGGTGTCGCGGGCCGCCAAGGAACTGCATGAGGAGCTGTTCGCGCCGATCGAGGCGCTGATGGACGAGGCGCGCTCGCAGCATGCCGCCCGGGTGGCCGCACTCGAAGCCGAGCTTGAGGCCGCGCGGAAAGCCTTGGCGGACTTGGACTGAGCCCTGCCGCTCACCGGCGCGTAAGCCAATCCAGGAACTCGTCGACGGTGAACACCGGCTTGCCGTAGTCCTGGGCTTTGCGGGCCTTTCCGGATTGCGTGCCCGCTTCAGCGATGATCAACACCTCACAGCGCGTCTTGGTCACCGAGCGCACCGGCGCCAGCCCCGCCGCGGCAGCCCGCCGTTCTATTTCGTCGCGGTCCAGCACGCGGCCGTGGCCGTCGACCGCGGTCCCGGTGAAGCAGACCCGGGCGCCGGGAACCAGAACCGCGTCGATGTTGTCGCGGATCGACGGCGTCTGCGCCAGCCCGGCCGCCAAGTCGTCGGCGCCCAGCGCGCGCAACGCGTCGCGCAGCCGCGCCGACACCTCATCCGGGAGCCGAGTGCGGGTGGCCGCCAGGACCAATTGGTCGGCGGCGGTCTGGCGCGCCGCCTGCTCCCAGTTGGTCTCCCCCGCCACCGACACCTGATCGGCGCGACGGGTGCCCAGCAGGATCGCTCCGAGGGTTCGACTGATCCGCAGCAACGCCGACAGCGCCGGAAGGTGTTCTGCCGCCGGGGTTGTGACGTCCGGATCGCGGCTGAGCAGGATTCCCGACAGGGCGTCGGTCTCGTCGGGTTCGCCGAAGGGCGATGAGCCGCAATCCACGTCGACGGTATCGAGTCGCTCGAGCGCGGTTCGGGCACGGTGCAGCGCCGTCTCGCCGGTGTTGTTGTTGCCCCGCAGGTCGATCCCCAGCGGCATCGGAGTCACCTGTCCCAGTCGCTTGAGTTCGAAGTCGATCAGCCCCAGGGTCTCGTCGACTTTGGCGCCCACCGGCGTACAGCCGGCCAGCATCGGCGCGATCACCGCCCAGGCCTCCCGCAGCGTGGGCGCCAGCAGCACGTCGGCGACCCCGATTCGATAGGCCTGGCGGGCGTCGGCCAGGTCCCGCTGCGGATTGATCAGCGTCGACACGGCCGTGCCGTCATCGAATGCCACCGCCAACTCCACCGGGCGCGGTCGCGACATCCGCCCCTCATCGCCCACGGTGAGCAAACCGATCGCGCAGTAGCGGCGCGCACGGTCGCCGTTGGCCGAAGCACGCAGGAACCGGGCGATCCGGCGATCCACCTTCAGATCCTTTGGCAGCACGGGGCGTTTGAGCACGAGCCCGGCCAACGAGGTGCACCGGCTCAACGCCACATACAGCTGGCCGGTGGAGAACATGCCGCCGGACAGATCCACCACTAGCCGCTCGAGTGTCTGGCCTTGGCTCTTGTGGATGGTGATCGCCCAGGCCAGCTTGAACGGCAACTGGGTGAAGGTGCCGACCACGTCGCGGCGCAAGTTTCCGCCCTCGACCACCGGGCGGGTGGCCTCCCAGGTGAAGGGGGCGACTTCGGCGACGTCGCCGCCCGGGAACTCGATTTCGACCACGGCGCCGTGGCGGTCGTAGCCCACCCCCACCACCCGGCCGATCGAGCCGTTGACCCAGCGCTCGGCCTGATCGTTGTTGAGCATCATCACCTGGGCGCCGACCTTGAAGCGCAACTCGTCGTCCAGCGGCTTGTCGAACAGCGACAGGTCGCCGGATTCGGTGGCGCGGTGCACCATCTCCTCGCCCGGCAACCGCTCCAGCTGCTGCCGATTGCGCGCGGTGACCAGCCTGTTGGTGGGGGCCAACGTCAGCCACAGTTCGTCGTCCGGCGGCACGAAGTCGGGATCCACCCGGGCGTCCAGGTGCACCCTCGCATGACCGAGCAGCACGCCTTCACGAATCTCGTTGAGTATCGCGGTCATCCGGTCATCGCCGAGCTGGCGAAACACCGTCGTCAGCGAAATGCTCGGAAACTCCGCACGGTCGAAGGTGTTCGCCGAAAAGAAATACGGGGTGTCATAGGTCGTCGAGAAATAGTGTTGCTCGCCCTCGGTGACCACCGGGGGCAGCTGGTAGAGGTCGCCCACCAACACCACCTGAACCCCGCCGAACGCGGTTCCCGGCGCCGGCCCGAACCGCTGCAGCGCTCCCGCGATCATGTCGAACACGTCGGCACGCACCATGGACGCTTCGTCGATGATCAGGGTCTGCAGCTTGGCCAGAGTCTTGGTGAAGCGCCCGGGCCGGTAGTCGCCGCCGACGACATCAGGCAGCGTTGTGGTGGGCCGAAATCCGAACAGGCGGTGGATGGTGTGGCCGTCGACGTTGAGGGCGGCGATCCCGGTCGGCGCGACCACCACGACGTTGCGGTCAGTGGAGGCCATGAAGTGGCGGATGAGCGTCGACTTGCCCGTGCCGGCCTTGCCGGTCAGGAAGAGGTTCCGGCCCGCTGCCAGCAGCCCCAATGCAGCGCGGAACTCCTCGGTCAGCACGAGGGTTCTGCCGGCTGCCACCACTGATGGCACTTTACTGGTGTGGGGGGCCGCGGACCGGCGAGGGCGTCATCTGCCCAGCACGGCGACGATCTTTTTGGCGGTCGCCTTGGCCGATCCCGGATTCTGGCCGGTGACCAGCCGGCCGTCGACGACGACGTGCGAGGCGAACGGGATCAGGCCTTTGCCGTAGTGGGCGCCGCGTTTCTTCATCTCCGCTTCGGCGTTGTAGGGCACCAGCTTGTTGACGCGGGCCAGTACCTCTTCCGACCAGGCGAATCCGGTGAGCTTGCGCCCGGCGACCAAAAGCGAGCCGTCGGAGAGGGTGGTGTTGAGCAGGCCGCAATAGCCGTGGCAGACCGAGGACACCACTCCCCCGTTCTCGAAGATCTCGCGGGTGATGCGTTGCAGGCCTTCGCTGTAGGGGAAGTCATACATGACGGCGTGCCCACCGGTGAAGTAGATCGCGTCATAGTCCACAGCGTTGATCTCCCCGGGTGCGGCGGTACCGGCCAGCAGCGCCATCTTCGTGTTGTCGGCCTTCCACGCCTTGGCGGTCTTATCGAAGTTGGGGAATTTCAGCGAACGTGGTTCCAGCGGCGATTGCCCGCCCTTTGGGCTGACGATCGTCTGTCGGTAGCCCGCGTCGGCGAAGACCTGATAGGCGTGCGTCAGCTCCGAGAGCCACAACCCAGTCGGCTCGGCCGGGTCGTCGTAGTGGGCGACGTTGGAGACGACGTTGAGGATGCGCTTGGTCATCTCCCCAGGATTCCCCTGGTGCCCGGGCGGCGCCAGCGAACTGGCCAGGTCTGCGTTTCAGTTTTAGGGTGACTAGATGGGCGCGATCTCGCCGAAAACGCAGCAGCCGAATTCCCAACACCTCGCCGCATTCCTGGTCTCGATTGGGCTCGTCATCATCGTCGCCACCCTCGGCGGGCTCGCCTCGGCCGATGCCGCGGCCGACTACGGGAAGCTCGCGCAACCGAGCTGGGCACCGCCGAGCTACCTGTTCGGTCCGGTGTGGAGTGCGCTTTATCTGCTGATGGCGGTCGCGGCCTGGCTCGTCTGGCGAGCGGACCCGCGGTGGACCAATCCCGCGATCATCGCCTACGGCGTGCAGCTGGTCTTGAACCTGTTGTGGTCGCCGTTGTTCTTCGGACTGGGTTGGCGGGGCCTGGCGTTGGTCGACATCCTGATGCTCGACGTCGCCGTGGCAGTCACCATCGCGGCGTTCTGGAAGGCGCAGCGCTCGGCGGCATTGCTGCTGCTGCCGTATTTCGGATGGATCCTGTTCGCCACCGCGCTGAACTACTCGGTGTGGTCACTGAACAGCTGAAGGGTGGGAACCTTCGACGGACCGCTTGTATAACGCTACTCACCGTAGTGTAATTGCGGGATGAATCGCACCGCACCGCTGGTCACCGGCCCGTCGAGCGCAGCTGGCACCGACATCCAACTGAACGAACTCGGCTACTACGCCGTCACCCGGCATCCGGCGGATGCTCGGGTGGTGCTGCCCGAAGCCCGAGAGGCCGATGCGCTCGGCCTGGGTTCGTGCCATATCGGGGAACGCTTCACCGTGAAAGACCCCGCGGTGCTCAGCGGCGCCGTGGCGGGCTGCAGCTCCAGCTTGGGCATCGCCCCGTCGACCAACCACCACACGCGCCACCCCACCGTGACCGCAACCGTGGGATCGACCATGCACGCGCTGACCGAGGGCCGTTTCGCGATGGCGTTCGGCCGCGGCATGGCCGGGTACTGGCCGGCGATCGGCCTGCCGGTGGTGACCGCGGCTCGGCTACGCGACTTCTTTTCCATCTTGCGCCGGCTGTGGGCCGGCGAGACGATCTTCAATCACGACGGACCAGCCGGAAAGTGGCCGATGCTGCGCCACGCGAACGGCTTGGGCGAGGGGCCACCGATCGGTTTGGTCGCCGTCGGCCCCAAGACCATGGAACTCGCCGGCGAGATCGCCGATTTCGTTGTGCTACACACCTTCTTCTCCGACGACGCGACCGCGGCGTCGGTGGCGGCGGTGCGCCGCGGCGCCGAACGTGCGGGCCGTGACCCCGACAGCATCCGCATCTGGGCCTGCCTGGCCACGGTGTGCGACTCGCTGTCGCAGGACGACCAGCTGCGCCGCGGAGTCGGCCGCCTGGCGACCTATCTGCAGGCCTACCCTGACGTGCTGGTCTCCGCCAACGGCTGGGATCCGCAGGTGTGGGAGCGGATCCGGCAGTCCGACCTGTTCACCGACGCGGCTACCGCCGGGCCGATCGACGCCAGCGCCTCATACGAGACGCTGCAGCGGATCGCCGAGCTGATTCCCGCCGAATGGTTGGCAGCGGTGGCAGCCGGTTCGGCCCGCGACTGCGCGAGCACCATCGCCCGGCAGTTCGACCTGGGTGTGCACTCGGTGATCATGCACGGGGCCAGCCCCCACGAGCTCGCCCCCGTGGTGCAGGCCTACCGGGCCAACCGGCCGACGCTGCACCGGGCTGTCACGGCGAACCCGGGAAGATTCGCCTGAGCCCTGGGCACTTCAGCGCGGGTCAGTCGACCTTCGGGCAGTAGAAGTGCGGGTCGTTGCGGTAGTCCACCGGCGGCAGGTTGCGTGCCGGGGTCTGCACCAGGGGTGCGTCCACCGGAAGCCGGCCCGAGGCCCGGTCCAGCGCCGACCGCTTGCGCGGATGCATCAGGGCACGCTTGGGGCCGTACTTGGAGACGAAGGTGATCGCCTTGCAGACATACCCGTGCAGACGCTCCTGGCGCGCAGACCAGGTGTAGCCCATGAGTTCGCGCACCGGCGGGTCATACAGCGCCACGGTCATGAACGTCAGGAAGCGCTGGCCGACCTTGAGGTTCAGCGCCCACAGCCAGTCCGGAATCCATTCCAGTGACGGGTGTTTGGGCATGGTCGACAGGTCCATGACCTCACGGGCGGCCCAGTTGTTCTCCAAGACGTTGTTGCACATGTGATCCCAGTACTCTTGGAACTCCTCCCAAGACTTGGGCACGGGGCGCATGCTCATGCCGTACATCCGGTACCACTGCACGTGCTCGTCGAACAGCTGACGCTTGTCGGCCTCGGTCAGTCCGCCGGCGAACTTCTCGGCGGCCAGCAGGGTCGACTTGAAGAAAGTTGCGTGCGCCCAGTAGAAGACGTCGGGGTTCAGCGCGCTGTAGCGGCGCCCCTGCTCGTCCACCCCCTTGATGCCGATGTGGTAATCGCGGACCTCGGCGCCGGTCTGCGGCGCACGGTAGCCGTCGAACACCACGCCACCGATCGGGTAGATCGACCGCATCAGCCGCGGGATGCGCTCGATGAAGAAGATCGAGTGCTCTTTGACGGCGGCACCAAGCTGCGGGTGCATGTTCTGCATGGACCCGGCCCAGGTCCCCTGGAACAAACCGGTCCATTGGCCGAAGTACTTCCAGGTCAGCGAGTCAGGGCCCAGCGGGATCGCGTCGTAGCCATTGCTGCTCACCGGGCAACCGGCGGCGATCGGCGTTTCACTGGCCGCGGGGCAGGTTTCCGACATGTCTTGACTCACGCGCGCGCACTCCCAGTCATCGTTGACCACTTCTGACAACATGCGTTATCAGTATCGGAAGTCTAGGGGGCCTCTGGGCTCGGGTCAATGACGGAGTTGTTCACCGGCGGCCGGAATCCCCGACGATGTGGGCAGCTGGGATGCCAGAATCCTCATCGGTGCGCCCACGGCAACAGCACGAGCAGGGGGATCGTGATTTACGCCAAGGCGCGATGACTGCCGCGGATGGAGACACCAATGACGACCGTCGATCTGCCCCTGTCGGATTCTCGGGGCGCGAGCACCACACATACCAGTCAGTGCACGCTGTGTGAGGCCCACTGCGGCATTCGGATCACAGTGACCGACGCCAAAGTCAGTCGTATTCAGGGCAACCCCGACGACGTCTTCTCACACGGATACATCTGTCCGAAGGCAACCGCGATGGGCGGATTGCACGACGATCCCGACCGCCTGCGTACGCCGATGCGGCGAGTCGGCGACGCCTTCGAACCGGTGAGCTGGCCAGAAGCCCTTACCGACATCGGCACCCGGCTGCGCCGGATCCGCAAAGTACACGGCAAACAGGCCGTGGGGATGTACCTCGGCAACCCCGCTGCGCACAGTTCCGCAGCGATCTACGGCCTGCTGCTGCGCGCGGCCCTGATGACTCCCAACTTCTTCTCCGCATCGAGCATCGATCAGATGCCGCACGAGTTCGCAGCCTGGAAAGTGTTCGGCTCCAACGTGCTGATCCCGATCACCGACATCGACCGAACACAGCGCCTGGTGATTCTCGGCGCCAATCCAGCCGTGTCCAATGGATCGCTGTCGGTCATGCCCGGGGCCAAACGACGCATCAAAGCAGTGCGCGATCGCGGCGGGACCGTCGTCGTGATCGACCCACGTCGCACCGAGACGGCAAAGCTGGCTGACGCACATGTCGCGGTGCGACCCGGTGGTGACCTCTATCTCCTGCTGGGCATGCTGCATGTCTTGATCAACGAAAACCTCTGCGACACAGCGGCGATTGCCCGCCAGTCGGTGGGCCTGCCCCAACTGCGCCGCTTGGTCGCCGACGCCAGCCCCGAGGCCGTCGCCGCACGCGCCGGCGTCGACGCCCAGACGATCTACGCCCTGGCCCGTGACCATGCGGCGGCGGATTCGGCGGCGCTCTACTGCCGGATCGGCATCTGCCATCAAGAAACCGGGACGCTGGTGAGCTGGCTGGTCATGGTCATCAATGCCGTCACCGGCAACCTGGACCGAGCCGGCGGCACCATGTTCTCCACCCCGGCGGCCGACGTACCACGTGTGGCGAAGTACATTCCGGCGGGCTACGGCGCGTGGACAGACCGGTCTGGGCACTACAAGTCGTTCCGGGGTGAACTTCCCGCGGTCGTCATGGCCGACGAGATCCTCGCCGCGGGCGAGGGCCAGATCAAGGCGATGATCACCTGCGCCGGGAACCCGGTGTCCTCGATCCCGCAAAAGGGGCGCCTGGACCAGGCCATGGCCTCGCTGGATCTGTACGTGGCGATAGACATGTACGTCACCGAGACCAGCCGCCACGCGGACTACATCTTGCCGCCGGCTTCACCGCTGGAACGCGAAGACGTCGGACTGCTACTCCCGGTCTTCAGCGTGCGCAACAACATTCGGTACCAGCATCGAACCTTCGAGCCACCGGCGGGCGCCAAAGACGACTGGGAGATCCTGAGCCTGCTGATGCTGGAGCTGCTTCCGACGCCGATACGCACGATGGTCGCACCGGGGCGTGAGCGCCTGGTCGCAGCGATTAATCCGCTGCGCATGGCCGCAATCTCCCTGGCGACCGGCCCTTACGGCTGGATCCGTAAAGGCCGTAAGGGCATATCGATGCGACAACTGCGCGACAGTGCCGGCGGACTGGACCTCGGTCCGCTGCGCCCCCGGCTACGGGAGGTGATCGCCACCCGCGATCGCAAGGTCCAGCTCGCGCCGGACGAGTTCATCGCGGCCGCAGCCGCTTTGCTCGACAGCCCAGCCGGCCCGGAAAGCGCCTACGACCTTCAGCTCATCGGACGACGCCAGTTGCGCAGCAACAACTCATGGCTGCACAACGTGTCGTCGATGACCAGCGGCTCCAACCAGTGCACGCTGCACATGCACCCCGACGACGCCAAGAACCGCGGACTTGCCGAGGGCGACACGGTGCAGGTCACCTCCGACATCGGCAAGATCGAAGTTCCGCTGCACATCAGCGACGACATGCGGCCCGGCACCGTCTCGGTCCCCCATGGCTGGGGGCACCGCAACACGGGCTGGCGCCACGCGGACTCCCTGCCCGGTGCCAACGTGAACGACCTACACGATCCGGCGCGGGTGGACACGTTCACCGGGACCGCTGCCCTCAACAACACCTGGGTTTCCGTTACTGCCACCGCAATTGCGGTCGAGGACGATGCGCTTCAGCGCTAACGTTCCCGCTCAGCTCCCGATCGGGACGAAGCCGCTGCCGGGTCCTTCGCTGGCGTTGACGTCGTCGAGGATTGCGTTGAATTTCGTCAAATACGTCAGCGGCCTCGGAAGCGAATACTTGCCGCCTAGCGTCATGCCGCCCGCGTAGACCATGCCGACCAGCAGGCCATCCATGGTGACCGGGGCGCCCACATCACCGGGGTCAAACTGCGCCAACAGATTCACCCGCGGCCCGAAGGGAGTCGTGATGCGGCCACAGAGGCCAGGGGTGGCAGGTCCCCACTTGCACACCGCCGAATCGAACTGCGGTTCTGGGCCTAACCCATTGATCGCAATACCGGCGTAGTCCGATACCGGGATCAGGTCGGGCGCATCGAACTTGATCAGCGCGTAGCGAAGGTCGCCGTCGACGGCCACGACGGTGCCCACCGTGGAGTCTCTTCCCACGACCGCGACGGCAGCCCCTGGTCCCCCGCACTGCGCTCCGGTGAAGCCCACCACGTCACCAGCCCGATCACGCCCGATCGTGGTCAAGGTGCAGTAGCTGTTTCCGTCAACGACGATGGCGGCCCCACCGCCCAGGATCACCATCGCAGCCGCGGGCGGGGCGACCGGTAATCCGGTGCCGAAAAGAAGTGCGAAGGTGAGGGCGAGGCGCCAACGAGCGAACTGCAAGGCGTTTCCCTTCAAGTTCATCGAACGAACGGCCCTATCAACTTCCGATTGGCACGAATCCGCTGCCCGGTCCGTCACCGGCGTTGACGTCCTCCAGGATCGCCCTGAATTTTGTCACGTATGTGACCTCCATTGGTGGGCTGTATCTGCCGCGATAGATGAGGTTGCCGCCGTAGACCAGGCCGACCAGACGACCGTCCATCGTTACCGGGGCACCTACATCGCCCACCTCAAATTGGCCAACCATCGGCACGTCGGGCCAACCGTCACGCCAAACGGAATTGCAGATACCAGGGGTTGCAGGTCCCCACTTGCACACCAGCGAACCGGCCACCGGGTCTGCACCAATGCCGTTGATCACGGTGCCGGCATAGTCAGACACCGGAATCAGGTCGGGCGCATCGAACTTGATCACCGCGTAGCGAAGGTTGCCGTTGACGGCCACCACGGTGCCCACGGTCGTATCTGTTCCCGCGATCGCGACCTCAGCCCCTGGTCCACCGCACTGCGATCCGGTGAAGCCCACCACATCACCGGCCCGATCACGCCCGATCGTGGTCAAGGTGCAGTAGCTGTTTCCGTCGACGACGATGACAGCCCCACCGCCCAGGATCACCATCGCAGCCGCGGGCGGGGCAGCGGGTAAGCACGTGCCGAAAAGCAGTGCGAGGGCAGCGACAAGCCGCCGACCAGCGAATTGCAAGGTGCCCCTCCATTCGATTCAGCTGAGGTCGCGCCCGAACATCCGTTGGCTAGCAACGCTGTCGGTACGCAGGGCTCCGCCCAGACCGGTAGTCAGCCCTGCTTACGGTCAGTCGTTTGGGTTCGGGCCGGATGCGCCGTCGGTGCCCGGTGTTCCGGGTGTTCCGGGTGTTCCGTCGGAGCCGCCGTTGCCACCGTCACCGCCGGGGTCCAGGCTGCCGTTGCCACCGTTGCCACCGTTGCCGCCGGCACCGTTGCCGTTGGGGCCGACCTGGCCGCCGTTTCCACCGTGGCCACCAGTGCCGCCGGGCGAACCCAGCGGGCCGTTGCCACCGTTGCCTCCGTTGCCACCGACGCCGCCGATACCGCCGTCGGCGCTTCCGCCGGTCCCGCCGGTCCCGCCTTGGCCATAGGGTCGTTCGCCGGTCTCAATTCCCATACCACCGCCGCCGTTGCCGCCATCGCCGCCGTTGCCACCTTGGCCTCCGGTGCCGGCACCGCCGCCGCCACCACCGCCGCCACCGGAACGTGCCCAGCCGGCGGTGCTGTTGCCTTCTCCACCCTTGCCGCCCGCGCCGCCGACGCCTCCGTCACTGGCGCCGCCGTTGCCGCCTGCACCACCGTTGCCGCCGTCGCCGGTAGAGCCCAGACCGGTGCTAGCGCCATCGCCGCCCGCACCACCGTGGCTGGCAGTCCCACCGTCGACGCCATCACCACCAGCACCACCGTTGCCGCCGTCGCCACCGCTGCGGCCGCTGCCCAGAAGGCTGCTTACGCCGCCAGCGCCACCGTTGCCACCGGCCCCGGCGATGCTGCCGGCGCCGCTGGCCTTACCACCATCGCCGCCATTGCCACCCGCGCCGCCGTCACGACCACTGCCTATAGCGGCGCCGATACCGCCGCTACCACCATGACCACCGTTGCCCGCGGTGCTGCCGACACCGTCAGCAGAGCCACCGTTGCCACCGTTGCCACCAACCGCGCCATCACGGCCGCTGCCCAAGGCGCTGCCGGGGCCGCCGAGTCCACCGTCACCACCATTACCGGCTGTGCTGCCGACACCGATAGCCGCTCCGCCATTGCCACCGTTGCCCCCGACACCACCATCGCGGCCACCACCCTGGGCGCTGCCGGCGCCACCTCGACCACCGTCACCACCATCACCGGCGGTGCTGCCATCACCGGAAGCCGCACCGCCATTGCCACCGTTGCCACCGGGGCCGCCATCGAAGGTTCCTTGGCCGAAGACAAAGATGCCGCCCTTACCGCCATCGCCGCCGTTACCAGCGACACTGTCGGGGCCGTTGGTAGCACCACCGTCTCCGCCATTGCCGCCAGCGCCGGCGTCTCTACTCAGCCAATAGCTGGCCTGACTGCTGTTGCCGCCGTCACCGCCAAGGCCGCCGGTACTGCCGACTCCGTCAGCGCTGCCGCCGTTACCACCGTTTCCGCCGTTGCCGCCGGCGCCCCCGACGGCATACACGCCCGGCGCGCGACCGCTGGCGCCGCCGTTACCCCCGGCGCCACCGGTGCCACCATCGCCGACCGAGTTGCCGCCATTGCCACCGTCACCGCCGTCGCCGTTGGTACTGAACAACATTCCGCCACGACCACCGGCGCCGCCGTTGCCACCGTCACCCGCATGGAGGCCATCGAGGCCCGCGCCACCGTTACCGCCTGCGCCACCGTTGCCCATCCAGTTGGCGGCACCACCGACACCGCCATCAGCCCCGGCACCACTATCGCCACCCGCGCCGCCGTTGCCCAGCCAGCCACCGGCACCGCCAGCGCCACCGGCCACGCCGTCTTCGGTACTGCTCCAACCGATTCCGCCGTCACCGAAGATCCAACCCCCGTTTCCGCCATCGACATTGGTCTCGGTGCCATCAACGCCGTTGCAGACCAGGCCGCAGGCGCCACCGAAAGCGAACAGCGGGTTGACGAAGTCGTTAACCATTGAGCCGAAAGGACTCTCAATCCAGTCCTGCATCGCAGCGTGCAGTGGCAGATAGACGTCGTTCTGGAACCAGTCGGCAAAGTCAGTACCGACAGCCGCACCCGCTACATCATCGCCATTGAACAACGTCGCAAGGTCGAGCGTCCAAGCCGAGTCCGAGCTGTCCCAATAGCCGGGCTCGAATACCGCACCCCACGCGGCCGGGTCCAGCAGGTCGGCCATGAAGTCCTCGAAGTCGGCGTGCGCCGCCGGAGCCAAGCCGAACGCGGCCAAAGCTCCAACAGACGCGCCTGCAGCGGCCACCCGTCGCGCCGACACGGACCCGTTTTCCTTAAGCCAACCTGAGATCTTCACGGCAACTGCCTATCACGGAAGGGAGTGAACCGCCATTCGAACGCAGCCCGCGAGAACGCAACCGGGACGAGAAACGCCGGACCACCAGCAAGAACAGTGAAGTCCGTAAATCGTCGTACGCGAATACGGTTACCTCATGACGGGCGCGGTCCTGCGGGTGCTGACGAGCAGATTGACCACGCGGCCGTCTACGTGCAAGCCGTGTAGCTCGATGCCCGACTCCGCCGAGTACACGCACGCCCCCGCACAAGTCGAGTTCGTTCATCTCAAGTACCCAGGAGACTGAAGCAGTGTCGATTCGGTTCGGTGCTTATCGTCGGGCATTGATAATTTTGGTAGCGGCGACCGCTGCCATCGCCACCGCCGCTGCGATCTGGTCCTACCTGTCGACGTCGAAATTCGATAGCGGATCTATGGGCGACTACGGCCCGCAAAAACAACAGGACTGGGCCGAGCGATTGGTAACTGGGTTGAACACCCGTGATGTGAACCAGGTTCCAGTCCTGCGCGCCAACGGCCAGCTATCAGACGCGCAGAGAAAAACTGTCGAGTCCGCCATGCCAGCTTCAGGCTGCCACTATGAATTGCTGGCAGTGGCCGATCGCGGCGAGCAGGGGCGCAGGCCAATCCCGGGACTAAGCACTGAGAACTCGGCCTACAGATTCGACATGAATCTGAACGAACGGTGCTCAGGAGTGACCCGAACTCGGGTCCTGGGCGTCATGTCCATCGCCGAAATGGGCTACTGGGAACCGTTTTACTTCACGGTCTAGGAGCATGCCAGCCAAACCGGATAGGACGACCCGCAAGCAACGTGCCGGCGCGCCACCATTATCGGTTCCAGTAGTTCTGCAATGCGCGCGGTCCTCTACCGAGCCGGCACCTGTTCCCCGGCGGATGCGCCAGCCATCGCGTCCAATACCCGATCGATGAACCGGTCGGCATGAGCACGAAGACTGTCGTTCGTGTGTTGGGTCGTGTCGACCTCGATCGGGTCCCCCGCTGCGAAGTGCACCCGCATTGCACGCCGGTACGTCCGCTCCCCGAAACCGTCCGCCGAACCAAAGGCTTTGACGTCGACCCCAGCGACCTGGCTCAGCGGCCGGATCACCGCAGCCAGGTCCTGCTCCTCCGCAGCGTCGGCGATGTAGACCAACTGTCCGATCGCCTGCCTGTCGATCCACACAAGACGGCACCGCTGATCTGGCAGCTTCTCGCGGGCGAAGCCTTCAACCGGCCATCGCCTAACCAGCTCGCCGATCTGCTCAACCACGATCCTGGGCGGCCGCGACCAGTCCGGGAATACGTCCCTGGCTATCTGCCGGAGTTGTTCTTCATTGGCCATGGACGTCCGAGTAGCCCCCATCGAACGACGGTCGCCGGCTGGCGCGGTTACCGTCGCCCTACCCTTTGACCTCTGTCGCGCTTACAGGTTTTGAACCTGTGACCGTCGCGGAGTTGATCGGCACCGAACCCATGCCAGAAAGTTAACAGCACTTCTGGGCTGCTGCCACTCATCCCAAGGAGGCCGCGCGAACCCACTGTCCGTAGGCGTCCAGATCGACGTTGTTGCCACACACGATGGTGCATCCGCATCCCGGCGATGATCGAAGCCTCCTGGACCAGGATCGCGTCATTGGCGACCAGGAGCAGATCCGCCAGAACATCTGGGATCGGAAAGCGACCGGCAACGGCGTCGGCCATCGTATCGGTCGAGTCGGTGGTCACGACGCGGCGTTGCTGCCACGAACAAGTCATCGCCGGTGCGCCAGCCGGCTGAATGCAGATCACCTCGACCTCGGGTGCGAAATCCTTCACGATGTGGCCCACACCGGTGGCCAGCGCCCCGCCGCCGAGAGCAATCAGGACGGCGTCGAAAGACGGTGCGGTGTCAACCAGTTCCAGGCCGATAGTCGCGGCGTCCTCGCAGGTCTCAATGTCCAGGCTGTCCTACGTGTGGACGCCGTCCGGCGAACGCAGAGTCATGGCCTATTTCGCCATCTGCCCCACCGACGTGGTGCGCAGCGACGACGGCGTCTCGGGCTCCATGGCCGCCGGCTACTCCCGCATCCCCGGATACCTGATCGCTCGCCTGGCCATCGACACATCTCTGCGCGGTCAGAGGTATGGCGAGCAGTTGCTCCTGGACGCACTGGGCAAAGCCGTCGCCGCATCGGAGATCGGTGGTGGCCGACTCATCGTCGTTGATGCCATAGACGACGAAGCACAGTCCTTCTACGAGCACTACCGCTTCATTCCCGTCCGCACGTGAGCGTCGTCTGGTGATGAAGGTGTCTACGGCGGCGAAAGCGCTCGGAGCGCAGTGGCGGGAGTAGTCCCTTTCGCCGAGAATTTGCTGCACCACGGAGATGGCCACTCTGGCTGGATGCCAGCGATCAAGAGCTACTGGCGCAAGGATATGAACCGGGCCGACGCGCCCTACCTCCCGCTGACACAGGAGATTGTTGATGCCCATCTGCGGGGCGAGGCGCATATCGTCCTGGCTCCGCTCAGCAGACCCAACCTCTAGCCCACATCAGCGGGTGGTTAAGACGTCGTCCCCCTACAGGCTGCCTGGCGTCCCTTCGGGAACCTTGGGGCCGCCCGGCAGCCAGTTACACGGTGTCCAGTGCTGCCAAGCCTGGAGCGCGCACTGTTGCTCAGGCGTGAGCGGGCCGGGGCCGGCGCACGCCGGCAATCCCGGTCCGTCGCATATCGGTGCGGGATCGGCCGACGCAGACGGCATGACAAACAGCGCACCGCCCGCGACGACGAGTCCCGAGAGCGTTAAGACCACTCGTTGCATGTCAGTTCCTTCCCATCCCAAGTGACACCGTCGGTGGCGTCATCAGCCCCAGGCCTGCGGGGAGCGCCGGCCGCTCCCCGGCTCGACGTGCGATGAGCGTCTTGTGCTCCCAGTCCGCTCGCAACGCCAGCGCCCGCCGACGCCGGTACCCGCGATCCACGACGTAGGCGACGGCCCCGAGCGCGCCGACGACCAGCAGCCACGGAGTTGCGGCGACGACGAGCGGGGGCCGCAATGGCGATGACAGCGACGGCCACCGGGTGGCGGTCGATCCATGTTCCGCGCGAGCAGGACGACTCAAGGCCGCAGCGCAGGCATGTGTGAGCATCCATTTCTTACTCCCTCATTCGGGAAACTACGCCGTAGACCCGACACTCGCGGCGGTTTTTCGAGGACATCGGCCCCGCCAGCTCAACCTGAGATGACGGCGCCGATGTGGATCATCCCCCGTTCAGCCATTCCATCGATCCGCAAGCCAAACCACATTCTCGACCGGATCGACTCGCTGGCGAGCGCTGAGGATCGCCTCCGATAGATCGGCGAACGGACGCAGCTCGTCAACCGGCCAGCTTGTCCCGCGGAGTGCATCACCGGCGCGGCGGATGCGGCGCCGAACCTGCCCCTCGCTGACCAACACCTCCGCCGTCGTCGCCCGGCAGCGCATTCATCTCGACGGCGGCGGCCACGAGGTCTGCGACCAGCTGGCGGGCCTCGTCGGCGTAGATGCTGGACGGGGACGGGAAGGGCACAAGGCGTCGCCGGGGAGGACTCCCTTGTTAAGAGCCACGCCGCATGTTGTGCGCTTGTTGCGCGGACCTGCGTTTCCGCTGGTCAACTGGTCGGGCTGACAGGATTTGAACCTGCGACCACTTGACCCCCAGTCAAGTGCGCTACCAAACTGCGCCACAGCCCGCCACCGCCGAACATCTCCGGCAGCAGGTCGAAATGCTACCGCACGCCCGCGCGTGTCCCGAATCCGCGTGACGACACCTCGACCGCGTAGGCTCGCCACGCGGGACTGCCTCCCCTCGGCAGCGCGACTACCCCTCAGGAACCACCACTTATGCAGCTTCCCCCCTCGCAGCAGTGGTCGGCCATGCCCGACCCCACGGACCCCATAGACACCCCCAAGACCAGCGCCGACTCGGCCGTCACCGACGAAGTTGTCGACGTCGTCGACACCGGCGACACCATCTTGCTGCTGCAGAAGATGGAGAATCGCCTCATCCGGCACACGCTGCGCCGGCCCGACGTGCTCAACGCCGAGCAGCTGCGCCGGCTGCGGTATCTGCTCAACTTCGCCCGGCTCGACGATTTCGAGCCCGGTGCCGCCGGCCCGGGCGGCGCCCGCGGCCGCGGTGATGTCTCGGTCGGCGCAGAGCTGGCCGGGTGGCGGGCCAAGGTGGCCGACGCGCTGCGCGGCCCGCTGCGCGAGGAACGCGACCCGGTGATGGCATTGGTCGCCGCCCGCGACACCCTGGGCGCGCTGACCGCCGAGCAGGACGAGCAGCGCCGCCTGCTGGCCGAACGGCACGGCAACGACTTCTCCCTGGCCGAGCTCGATGCCGAGGTGGGCCACAAGAAGCTGGTCACCGTCCTCGGTGGTGGGGGCGGCGCCGGCTTCGTCTACATCGGCGGCATGGAGGCCCTGCTGGAATCCGGGGCGGTGCCCGACTATCTGATCGGGTCCTCGTTCGGTTCCATCCTGGGCTCGGTCGTCAGCCGCACCCTGCCGGTGCCGATCCACGAATACATCGAGTGGGCCAAGACGGTGTCGTTCCGCGCCATCCTGGGCCCCGAGCGGCTGCGCCGCCGCCACGGCCTCACCGGTGTGTTCTCCTTGAACTTCGATCTTTTCGCCGACGCGATGTTCCGCCGCGACGACGGCGCGCCCATGAAGATGTCGGATCTGGCCATCCCGTTCGATGCCGTGGTGGCCGGGGTGCGCCGCCAACCGTTTGCGGCGCTGCCGGGGCGCTACCGCAACCAGCGCCTGGCCGGCCTGCAGCTGCGGTCCTTCCCCTACCTGTCGATCGGCCTGGGCCCGCAGGTGGCGACGCGGATGTGGCAGACGGCCGCGTTCATCGACCCGCGGGTGGTGACCCCGATCGTGATCGGCGGGGACAACCCCGATCGCGACGTCAATGTCGTTGACGCAGCATCGTTCTCGTCGGCGATCCCCGGGGTGCTGCACCACGAGCCCAAGGACCCGGCGATGGAGCCGCTGTTCGATGCGCTACTGGCCGAGCACGACGTCGGCGCCCTGGTCGACGGGGGCGCGGCCAGCAATGTGCCCCTGGAGCTGGCCTGGAAACGCGTCCGGGCCGGCCGGTTGGGCACCCGCAACGCCTGCTATCTGGCCTTCGACTGCTTCCATCCGCAGTGGGATCCCAAGCACCTGTGGCTGGTGCCAATCACCCAGGCGATCCAGTTGCAGATGGTGCGCAACGCGCCCTATGCCGACCATCTGGTTCGGTTCTCCCCCACGTTGTCGCCGGTCAACCTGGCGCCGTCGGCGGCCACCATCGACCGGGCCTGCCAGTGGGGACGCAAGAGTGTCGGGCATGCCATTCCGGTGGTTTCGGCACTGCTGCAACCGGTCTGGTGGGAAGGCAGCGAGCCCGCGGTGGTGACGCCGAAGGCGCCCGCCCAACCGGAGCACCCGCACGCCGCGTCGATGAATGAGGTGATGGCCTCGGCCCGGGCACCGCGCAGCCGCTGGGAGCGGTGGCGCAGGCAGAACCCGGCCTGAGCCGGCTAGACCGTCAGCAGCCGGTAAAGCCCGATCAGGCCGACCACCAGGATCACTGCGCGCAGCGCGTTCGGGGACAGCCGGCGCCCGTAGTGACCGCCCAGGTATCCCCCGATCAGTGAACCGACCGCGATCAATCCGGCTGCCGGCCAACTGATCCGGCCGAACGCCGTCACCATGTAGGCCACCGCGGCGACCACGTTGACGATCAGCACCAGCAGGTTCTTCGCGGCGTTCATCCGCTGCATCGACTCGGGCAGCAGCACCCCCATCACACCGACCAGCAGAATTCCCTGGGCCGCAGCGAAATAGCCGCCGTACACACCGACGACGAAGGTGCCGATCACCAATGCCGTCAGTCGGCCGCTGCTGAGCTGGTCGGTCGAACGGCCCTCGGCGGCCGCGCGACGCTGCGCCACGGCCTGGATCTTCGGCCCGATCACCACCAGCGCCAGGGCGCCGACCAACAGTGCCGGCACGATTCGGTTGAACACGCTTTCGGGCAGGTGCAGCAGCAGATACGCGCCGAGTACCGCGCCCAGCAGCGATCCCGGTATCTGCCAGCGCAGCCGATCCCACTGGCCGCGCAGTTCGCGGCGGTAGGCCCAGGTGCTGGAGATGCCGCCGGCCACCAGGCCGATCGCGTTGGAGATCGTCGCGGTCAGCGGGGCAAAGCCCAGCGTCACCAGGGTCGGGAAGGTGATCAGTGTGCCGGAGCCGACCAGTGCGTTGATCGCCCCGGCGCCCACCCCTGCCAGCAGGATCAACACCATCTGCGATACCGACATTTGCAGCACCCTACGCTGGTCGTGCGCAGGGCTAAGGCAGCCCAGCGGAGAGGTGAGGCAATGATCGGCATGACGGGAAAGCGGGCTGTTGGTGCTGTCTGCGGGCTGCTGTTCGCCCTCGGGGCGCCGCCGGCGGCCCAGGCCGCCCCGGAGGTGCCGTCAGGCCCGTACGCCTTCACCGCCCAGCACGGCCCGTCGCAGCGGACTGCGACGTGGACGTTCACCCCGTGCGGCCCGACGTGCACCACCGTCGACGCCGAACGCTGGCTGCAGAACGCGGAGTTTCATCTCAACGGCGGCCGCTGGGAGTACACCGGGCGGGGCAGCATGGACTGCCCGGTGGATCACACCCCGCTGCCGGTGTCCAAGACGGTCAGCTTCGATGCGGTGACGCTGGCCGGGCAGTGGACCACCGCCACCCTGGAACCGTGTGGTCGAGGACCGGCCGGCGGCGTGGTCGGGCAGTGGGATTTCCAGCTGACTAAATCCGGCTAACTCAAGAAGTCAGCGAGAACGCTTGGGGCCGCGCTTCTCTCGCACCCGCACATTGATGCGGATCGGGCTGCCCTCGAATCCGAACGTCTCACGCAGTTTCCGCTCCAGGAACCGGCGGTAACCGGCCTCTAAAAATCCCGACGAGAACAACACAAACGTCGGCGGACGCGAGGTCGCCTGGGTGGCGAACAGGATGCGCGGCGCGCGGCCGCCCCGCGCCGGCGGCGGCGTCGCGGCGACCACCTCTTTGAGCCAGTTGTTGAGCTGGCCGGTGGAGATCCGCTTGTCCCAGGACGCCAGCGAGGTCTCCAGCGCGGGCACCAACTTCTGCACGGCGCGACCAGTTTTGGCCGAGATGTTGACCCGCGGGGCCCACGCCAGCCGGGCCATGTCCCGATCGATCTCTTTGTCCAGCACGTAACGCCGGTCCTCATCGACCAGATCCCACTTGTTGTAGGCCAGCACCACCGCCCGGCCCGCCTCGACCACCATCGAGATCACCCGCTGATCCTGCTCGGTCAGCGGCAACGACGAATCGACCAGCACGATCACCACTTCGGCGGCGTCGATAGCCCCGTGAGTGCGCACCGAGGCGTAGAACTCGTGGCCGCTGGCCTGCCCCACCTTGCGGCGCAGCCCGGCGGTGTCGACGAAACGCCAGATCTTGCCGTCCATCTCGATCAGCGAGTCGACCGGGTCGACGGTCGTGCCGGCCACGTCGTGCACCACCGAACGCTCATCGCCGGCCAGCCGGTTCAGCAGCGAACTCTTGCCCACATTGGGCTTGCCCACCAAGGCCACCCGGCGCGGACCGCCCCCACCGCCGGCGGTTTCGGCCACTTCGGGCAGCTTGGCGATCACCTCATCGAGCAGGTCGGCCACGCCGCGCCCGTGCAGCGCACTGATGCTGAACGGCTCGCCGATTCCCAGCGACCACAGTGCTGCCGCGTCGGATTCGGCCCGCTCACTGTCAACCTTGTTGGCCGCCAAGAACACCGGCTTGCCGGATCGGCGCAGAATCCGCGCGGCGGCCTCGTCGCCGGCGGTGGCGCCCACCACCGCGTCCACCACCAAGATCACCGCGTCGGCGGTACGCATCGCCACCGCGGCCTGCTCGGCCACCAACTGTTGCAGACCCTTGGCGTCGGGTTCCCAGCCGCCGGTGTCTTGCACCACGAAGCGCCGGCCGGTCCACAACGCGTCATAAGACACCCGGTCACGAGTCACCCCGGGCAGGTCCTGCACCACCGCTTCGCGCCGGCCCAGGATCCGGTTGACCAACGTCGACTTGCCGACGTTGGGACGGCCCACCACGGCCACCACCGGCGGTGGGCCGGAGTCCTCGACCAGATCGTCGAAACCGCCGTCTTCGCCGATCTCCCAGTCGCTTTCGTCGACCCAGGTTCCGTCACTCATCGGATCGCCCCGCAATGCTGCTCGACCAGGTCACGCAGATGGTCGACCACCTGCTCCTGGGTCATGTCTCCGGTGTCCACGATCACCGCGTCGTCGGCGGGCCGCAGCGGCGACACCGCCCTCGTGGAATCCAACTCGTCGCGGCGCAACACGTCGGCCAGCACGCCGGCGTAGTCGTCGCGCAGCCCTGCTGCGATGTTCTGGTCATTGCGCCGCTGGGCCCGGGTCTCGGCCGAGGCAGTCAGGAAGATCTTCACGTCGGCGTCGGGCAACACCACGGTGCCCACGTCGCGGCCTTCCACCACCACGCCGCCGCCTTGGCCCGCCAACTGCTGCTGCAGCGCGACCAACCGGGTGCGCACCGCGGGAACCGCGGCCACCGCCGACACCGCGCGGGTCACCTCGTCGCCGCGGATCTCATCCGAAACGTCTTCGTCGCCAAGGAAAGCGCGGTCTCCCTCGGGCTGAGAGTCCACCGAGACCTCGACGCCCTGTGCGACCGCGCCGATGCCGTCGATGTCATCAAGCGCAACGCCGGAACGCAGCACCGCCAGCGTGACGACCCGGTACATCGCGCCGGTGTCCAGATAGCGTGATCCCAGCGCCGCCGCCAAACCCCGGGCGACCGTGGACTTTCCGGTTCCGGCCGGCCCGTCGATGGCGACCACGGCCGCGCGACCCGCGCTCACAGACCGACTGCCTTATACAGTTCGCCGACTTCCTTGCGGGTCAACGCCCGGATGCTGCCGGGGCGCTGCTCCCCCAGTTCAACGGCGCCAATGTCGGTGCGCACCAACTCCTGGACCGGAAATCCGACTGCCGCCAGCATCCGCCGCACGATCCGCTTGCGGCCTTCGTGCAGGGTGACCCGAACCAGCGACTTGCCGGGCACGGTGTCGACCACTGCGAAGTCGTCGACTTTCGCCGGGCCGTCGTCGAGTTCGACACCCTCGCGCAGCTTCTTGCCCAGCCCGCGTGGGATGGCGCCCACCACGGTGGCGATGTAGGTCTTGGGCACCTGATACGACGGGTGCATCAGCCGGTGCGCCAATTCGCCGTCGTTGGTCAGCAGCATCAGGCCCTCGGTGTCGGCATCGAGGCGCCCGACGTGAAACAGCTTGGCGTCACCGCGAACTCGGTGCTCGACGTAGTCGCCGATGCACGGCCGTCCGCGGTCGTCCGACATGGTCGAATGCACGCCGCGCGGCTTGTTCAGCGCCAGGTAGACGCGGGTGTCGTCGACGGTCACCCGGGCCCCGTCGACCCGGATCAGCGCGGAGGACGGGTCCACGCGGGTGCCCAGTTCGGTCACCACCTGACCGTCCACTTCGACCCGGCCGTCGCGAATCATCCGCTCGGCAACGCGCCGCGAGGCGACCCCGGCCTGCGACAGCACCTTCTGCAGGCGCACGCCGTCCTGTTCTTCGTCCGGCCACGCCATCAGAGGTGGTCCACATCGAAGGCCAGCGGCTGATCGCTCGCCGGCGCACCGCCGAGTTTCATGAAACGCGGTTCACTATCCAGGCTTTCACTCAAGTCGTCGATCACGTCGACGTCGGGCAGCAGGGGGGCGATGTCGGGCAGGTCGGTCAGCGACGACAGGCCCAATCGCTCCAGGAACAACTCAGTCGTCGCGAACGTCACCGCACCCGAGTCGGGATCGGTGCCCGCCTCGGTGATCAGGCCGCGCGCCACCAGGGTTCGGATCACCGCATCGACATTGACGCCGCGCACCGCGCTGACGCGGGCTCGCGTCACGGGCTGGCGGTAGGCCACCACGGCCAGCGTCTCCAGCGCCGCACGAGTCAGCTTGGAGCGGGCGCCGTCGAGCAGCAGCCGCTCCACGTACGGTGCGAATCGGGCGCGGGTGTACAGCCGCCAGCCGCCGCCGGCCTCGCGCAAGTCGATGCCGCTGTCGCGTTCGGTGAACTCGTCGGCCATCGTCCGCAGCTTGGCGGTGATCCGGTAGACCGGTTGATCGGTGGCGGCCGCCAGTGCCTCCACGGCCACCGGGGTGTCCACGACCAGCAGCAGCGCCTCGAGCACCGATCCCAGCTCGGCGTCCTCGAGTTCGGGTGCCAGGGCGACGTCGATACCCAGATTGGAGCCCGACGGGCTGGCGGATTCCTCGGCGCCTTCGTGGTCTTCGTGGTCTTCCACAGCGTCGGCAGCCTCAGGTGCCTCAGGTCCCTCAGGTGCCTCGAAATCCTCCGCCACTTCGGAGTCGGGCATGTGGTCAGTCATCAATTCGTCTCGCACTACTCGGCCGATTCTGCTTTCACCAGGTCTACTAGCTCTCCCGAGGTGGGACTCTCCCCGGTCCACGACACCTGGAGCACACCAAGTGGTTCTGACTGCTCAAATGCTACCGCCCGGGCCCGATACAGTTCGAGCAGCGCCAGGAAGCGGCCGACGATCTCGATCGGCATCGAGCAGTCGGCGACCAGTTCGGAGAACGACGCCCACTGCCCCGTGCCGCGGGCCTCCAACAGCCGCAACACCACACCGGCCTGCTCGGGAACCGACACCATCACCTGATGCAGGTGCTCGAGGCCCACCACCGGGGCCGGGCGCGGGGTGAACGCGGCCGCCGCGATCTGGGCGAACGACTCGGCGTCGACACCGATCATCACTTCGGGAAGCAGGTTGGCGAAGTTGTCTTCCAGCGACACCGCACGCGGGTAGCTGCGCAGCGCGGCGGCTTCCAGCTCGGCGAACATCTGCGCGACGTGCTTGAACGCCCGGTATTGCAGCAGCCGCGCGAACAGCAGGTCACGGACCTCGAGCAGTGCCAGGTCTTCTTCGTCGTCGACCTGACCGGCCGGCAGCAGCCGGGCCGCCTTGAGGTCGAGCAGCGTCGCGGCGATCACCAGAAAGGCGGTGGTCTCTTCGAGCTCCAGCTGCGCGCCGACGTCGCGGGTGTAGGCGATGAAGTCGTCGGTGACCTGGTGCAGCGCCACCTCGGTGACGTCGAGCCGGTGCGCGAAGATCAGCTGCAGCAGCAGGTCGAACGGACCCTCGAAGTTGGTCAGCCGGACCTGGAAGCCGCTTGCATCAGCGGGGGCGTCGGCCGTCTCAGTGTCGGCGTTCACGCGCCGAATCGGTCAATGACTTCGCGGGCCAACGCACGATAGGCCTGCGCGCCGCCGGACTTCGGCGCCCAGGTGGTGATGGGCTCGCCGGCGACGGTGGTCTCGGGGAAGCGCACGGTGCGGGTGATGACGGTGTCGAACACCAGGTCGCCGAAGCGCTCCACCACTCGCGACATCACCTCGCGGGAGTTGACCGTGCGCGGGTCGTAACGGGTCAGCAGAATGCCGCTGATCTCCAGCTTCGGGTTGAGCCGGTCGCGGACCTTGTCGACGGTGTCGGTCAGCAGTGCCAGGCCGCGCAGCGAGAAGTATTCGCATTCGGTCGGGATCACCACGCCGTCGGCGCAGGCCAGGCCGTTGACGGTGAGCAGGCCCAGCGACGGCTGGCAGTCGATCAACAGGTAGTCGTAGCGGTCCAGCACCGGGGTCAGTGCCCGCGCCAGGGAATGCTCGCGCCCCACCTCGTTGACCAGCTGGATCTCGGCCGCGGACAGGTCGATGTTGGAGGGCACCAGGTCCAGATTCTCCACCGAGGTCTGCACCAGCACGTCGTCGATACCGACCCGCGGTTCGACCAGCAGGTTGTGCACGGTGTGCGCGAGGTCGTAGTGCGGTACCCCCAGGCCCGCCGACAGCGCGCCCTGCGGGTCCAGGTCGACCAGCAGCACCCGGCGGCCGTACTCGGCCAGCGCGGCCCCGAGGTTGATGGTGGAGGTCGTCTTGCCGACGCCGCCCTTCTGGTTGCACATCGCGATGACCTTGGCCGGCCCGTGCGTCGAACGGGGCTGCGGCTCGGGGATATTCCGCGGCGGACGTCCGGTCAAGCCGACGTCGGGAGTGTCGTCGTCGCTCATGGCCGAACCGGCGTTGTGGTGGCGGACATCCGCAGAAGTCTAATAGGTGACCGGCTCTTGTATTAGCCACATGACCAGTGATTGCGGCGCCGCCGGCCATAGGATCGCATCCATGAGCCTCAAACGACGTCTCCCCTTCCTGCGGTGGTCGTTCCTGCGGATGGCCACCGGTGCGCGCAACATCGTCACGACGGGCCAGATCGGCGACGGCCGCGAGGCCGCAGCGGTCGACTTCGTGCTGGCCAACGCCCGGGCCGGCGACATCGACGACGTGCTCGCCCGAATCGACGAGTTCGCCTACGAGAAGTCTTTGCTGATCAATATCGGCGACGAGAAGGGCCTGCTGCTCGACGCCGCGGTGCAGCGGGTCAATCCGGCGCTGGCGCTGGAGCTGGGCACCTACTGCGGCTACAGCGCGCTGCGGATCGCGCGCGCGGCACCGTCGGCGCGGGTCTACTCGATCGAGTTGGCCGAGGCCAACGCCGCCAACGCCCGGCGGATCTGGGCGCACGCGGGAGTGGCCGACCGGGTGACCTGTGTGGTGGGCACCATCGGCGACGGCGGTCGCACGCTGGACACCTTGACCGCCAAGCACGGCTTTGCCGCCGGCGGGCTGGACTTCTTGTTCATCGACCACGACAAGGACGCCTACCTGCCCGACCTGCAGGCCATCCTCGACCGGGGCTGGTTGCATCCGGGGGCGGTGGTGGTGGCCGACAACGTCAAGCTGCCGGGTGCGCCGCGCTACCGCGAGTACATGCAGGCCCAGCAGGGTTCGCGGTGGGACACCACCGAGCACCGCACCCACGTGGAGTATCAGAGCCTGCTGCACGACCTGGTGCTCGAGTCGACCTACCTGGGCGGATAGCTGGGCGCGACTTTCGGCGAGCAGACGCGAAAACCCCCTCTGAGGGGTCCTTCTTGGGGGCTTTCGCGTCTGCTCGGCGGAAAGGGACCCTAGCGCGCGCGGGGGTGGGCGCCGGCCCACACCTCGCGTAGGGCGTTGACGGTCACCAACGTATAGATCTGGGTGGTGGTCACCGAGGCGTGGCCGAGCAGCTCCTGCACCACCCGCACGTCGGCGCCGCCGTCGAGCAGATGGGTCGCGAACGAGTGCCGCAGCGTGTGCGGTGACACCTTGGCGGTGATCCCGGCCCGTTCGGCGGCGTCCTGCAGCACCTGCCAGGCGCTCTGCCGCGACAGCCGCCCACCGCGGGCGTTGAGGAACACCGCCGCGGTGCCGCGGCTGCGGCCGGCCAGATCCGGACGGCCCCGCACCAGGTAGGCGTCCAGCGCCGCGACCGCCGGCCGGCCGACCGGCACCAATCGCTGCTTGCCGCCCTTGCCGCGCAACAGCACCGACCTGTCCTGAACATCAATATCGTCGATGTCCATTCCCACGGCCTCCGAGATGCGAGATCCGGTGGAGTACAACATCTCCAGCAGGGCGCGGTTGCGCAGCGTCAGCGGTCCGTCAGACTCGCTGTCGCCGCCTGCGCCGGCCAGCAGCGCCGCGACCTCGTCGACGGTCAGGCTCTTGGGCAGGCGCCGCCCCGGTGTCGGCGGCTTGACCGAGCGCGCCACGTCGGCCGCCACCATCCCCTCGGCGGCGGCGAACCGGTGCAGTCCGCGCACCGCGATCAGTGCGCGCCCCGCCGAGACCGCCGACAGTGCCGGCACGCCGTTGTCGGGGTCGCCGCGACGCAGCGCCACCAGAAACTCGGTGACGTCACCTTCGCCGACGCCGGCCAGATCTTCGATCCCGCGGGCCAGCAGATGCTCGCGGTAGCGGCGCAGGTCGCGCCGATAGGAACTCAACGTGTTGGCCGCGACCCCGCGCTCGATGGTCAGGTGGTCCAGATACCCCTGCAACTGCCCGCCCAGCGGACCCACCGGCTGGGTCGCCGCGGTCATGGCCGGTTCTGCCTGGCGGCAAACGCCTTGGGCCGATCGACCCACTCGGCGTCGGTGTCACGCAGCTCGGCGAAGCCCTGACTGTGCACAAAAGCGGCCAAGATCCCCGCCACCGCAATGGCATTGACGATCTCGCCGGAGAACACCATCCGGGCCGCCTCGGCGAGCGAATACCACTCACACGTGAGATCGGCCTCTTCGTCGTGGGCCTCCGGGCGGCCCACCTCGGTCAGGCCGGTGGCCAGATACACCCGCACCGACTCATCGGAAAAGCCCGGCGTGGAGTCCAGGTCCACCAGAACCTGCCAGGTGGTCGCGGTCAGACCGGCCTCCTCCACCAGCTCGCGACCGGCCGTGACGTGCGGCGGCTCGCCACCGACATCGAGCAGGCCGGCGGGCAGCTCCCACAGCCGCCGGCCCAGCGCGTGGCGGTACTGGTAGATCAGCGGGATTCGGCCGTCGGTGTTCACGGCGACCACTGCCACCGCCCCGAAGTGCTCCACCACATCCCGGGTGGCCGTCGCGCCACCCGGCATCAAGACCTCGTCACGGCGCAGCGCAAAGATCTTGCCGCTGTGCAGCAGCTGCGACGCCGTGGTCTCGAAGACGTGGTCAGCCACGGGTGACGTGTTCCGGCAGCGCTTCTTGCAGTGGGTCGGTCAACGGCTGGGCACTGCCGCCGTGCCCCTCGGCTCCGTTCTGGGCGTCATCGTGATCAGCGGCGTGGGGCTCGTGGGCGTGCTCGGGGATCTCCACCGGCAGGCGCTCGGCGGCCTTGTAGTCCATCGCCGCACCGATGAAGGCGGCGAACAGCGGATGCGCCCGAGTGGGCCTGCTCTTGAGCTCCGGGTGCGCTTGGGTGCCCACCAGGAACGGGTGCACCTCGCGGGGGTACTCGACGAACTCCACCAGCTTGCCGTCCGGGGAGGTGCCGGAGAACCGCAGCCCGCTCTCGGCGATCCGGTCGCGGTAGGCGTTGTTGACCTCGAAACGGTGCCGGTGCCGCTCGGAGACCTCGGTGGCCTGATAGGCCTCAGCCACAATCGAATCCGCTTCCAGCACTGCGGGATAGGCACCCAACCGCATGGTGCCGCCCAGGTCTGCCGTTCCGGCAACCGCCTCCTGCTGGTCGGCCATGGTCGCGATGACGGGGTCGGGGGTGTCGGGGTCGAACTCCGCCGAGCTGGCCTGGGTGACCCCGGCGGTGCGGGCCGCGTCGATCACGATGCACTGCAGCCCCAGGCACAGTCCCAGCACCGGCAGCGCGTGGGTGCGGGCGTAGGCGATGGCGCCGATCTTGCCCTCGATGCCCCGGATCCCGAACCCGCCGGGGATCAGCACCCCGTGCATCTCCCCCAGCGCGGCGGCAGCGCCGGCCGGGGTTTCGCACGCATCGGAGGCCACCCAGTGGATCTCGACCTTCGCGAAATGAGTGAAGCCGCCGGCCCGCAGCGCCTCCGTCACCGACAGATACGCGTCCGAGAGGTCGATGTACTTGCCCACCAAGGCGATTCGCACGGTCTCGTGGGGTTCGTGGACGCGGCGCAGCAGCTCGTCCCACTCGGTCCAGTCGACGTCCTTGAACGGCAGGTTGAGCCGGCGCACCACGTAGGCGTCCAGCTCCTCGCGGTGCAGCACCTTGGGGATGTCGTAGATCGAGGGTGCGTCCGGGGTGGAGATCACCCCGTCGACGTCGACGTCGCACATCAGCGCGATCTTGTTCTTCAGCGCCTCGGGCACCTCGCGGTCGCAACGCAGGATCAGCGCGTCGGGGGTGATACCGATGCTGCGCAGCGCGGCCACCGAGTGCTGGGTGGGCTTGGTCTTCAGCTCGCCGGACGGGGCCAGATACGGCACCAGCGACACGTGCAGGAAGAACACGTTGTCGCGGCCCACGTCGTGGCGGACCTGCCGGGCGGCTTCCAGGAACGGCTGCGACTCGATGTCTCCAACGGTGCCGCCGATCTCGGTGATCACCACGTCGGGGCGCACGCCGTCGGCGTCGGGCTCCGACATGGCCAGGATGCGGCGCTTGATCTCGTCGGTGATGTGCGGGATCACCTGCACGGTGTCGCCGAGGTATTCGCCGCGGCGTTCCTTGGCGATGACCGTCGAATACACCTGGCCGGTGGTCACATTCGCCGAACCGGACAGGTCGCGGTCCAGGAATCGCTCGTAGTGACCGACGTCGAGATCGGTCTCGGCACCGTCCTCGGTGACGAACACCTCGCCGTGCTGGAACGGATTCATCGTTCCAGGGTCAACGTTGAGATAGGGGTCCAGCTTCTGCATAGTGACCTGCAGTCCGCGGGCTATCAGCAACTGGCCCAAGCTGCTTGCAGTCAGACCTTTACCCAACGAGGAAGCAACTCCACCGGTGACGAAGAGATGCTTCGGCTCGGTTTGGGGATGCTTGCGCAATGGTGGCAAAACCAACCTCCGTGACGACGGCGCAGGAACTGAGGGCCTGCCGACCCACGGAATCTCACCCTAACATCGACGCGGCGTCTCGGCTCCAGACACGCCCACCCGCGCCCGGACACGGCCTGTGATACGTCCCGCTATTGCGCCAGGGTGACCGACCCGGCGCCGTGGCCGATGCCGTACTGGCCCGGCTGGCCGCCGCCGATCAGGCTGCTCACTGCCATCACGGTGGTGATCCGGCCCGACTCGATGTCCACGTCGTCGACGGTGCTGATCGTGCCGGCCACCGCGGAGTCGGTGCGCGCCATGGCCACCGCCGCCGTGCCCGACGCCGATCCGTCCCG
Organism: Mycolicibacter virginiensis; assembly: GCF_022374935.2. Taxonomy (NCBI): domain Bacteria; kingdom Bacillati; phylum Actinomycetota; class Actinomycetes; order Mycobacteriales; family Mycobacteriaceae; genus Mycobacterium; species Mycobacterium virginiense. The sequence goes on along the minus strand of NZ_CP092430.2, from coordinate 2,220,017 downwards.
GCCGGCCAGCACCGTCGCCGCACCGTGCGGGGCCAGTGCCGCGGCGAACCGGGCCACGCTCAAGCCGGCGGTGCCGGCGTCTTCGGGCAGCGCCCCGCCGGTGACCACGATGGCGGCGTTGGCGGCCGGGAAACGCTCTTGGGCGTAGGTGACGAAGCCGGTGTCGCGCAGCGCGGCCAGCACGGTGGCCCGGGCGGCGTCATCGACAGGGGGGACGGGCGGAGCCGGGGGCTCGGGATGGCGCGAGCTGATCAGCAGCGCGATTCCGAGCAGGTCGCCGGCCTGGGCGTCCTGGTCGACCAGGCTGGTGCTCAGTTGGGCGCCCGCCGGCACGATCCCGGACTCCAGCACGGCACGCAGCTTCTCCTCGGCGTTGCCGTCGACGAACTGCTCCGTCAGCGTCACCGTTCCGGTGACGGTTCCGCCGGCCTGCCCGATGATCCGCGCGACCGCCTCGACGTCGCCGTCGGCGGCGTCAGGAGTCCGGAAGATCACCGTGGATTTCCCGGTCAGCGCGTCGTGCACGATCCGGGGTGCCATCTGAGCGTCGAAATCGTTGGCGTTGCGCAGCCTTTCGCTCAGCGCGTTGTGCTGTTCGTGCAGCGCATCGATCTGCTCCCGCAGATCCTGCTTGTCGGACTGCATGCCGGCCATCAACGGACCCGACAACAGTCCAGAACCCAGGACGACGCCGAATACCAGTGCCAGCAGCACTGCCGTCAGCGACATCGCGTGGTAGCGAGGGGTGATCATGGCGGTGCTGACCCCGATCCTTTTGCGTCGATCCCTATTAGGTCACCCAGTGCCGCAGCCACTGCGACAGGTCGTGCCAGTAGTTGCCGAGCCACTCGAGCACCACGGCGTCGGTCCGCGACACCCACAGCGCGACGATGATCGCCATCAGCATGGTCAACACCAGCAGCGCGATCGCGCCGGCCGAGATCCGGTTGCGGTAGAGCGTGGCGACCGCGCGGGCGTCCACCAGCTTCTCGCCGACCTTGAGCCGGGTCATGAACATCGACGGGTTGGTCAGCTGACGGGTCCGGTCGAAGAACGTCTCGATGTTGGCGGTGTGCCCGGCGGTCACCAGCAGGGCCGCACCGTGGTGGTCGGCCAGCAGCAGCGCCAGGTCCATTGCGGAACCGGCCGCGGGGAAGGTCATGGCACCGACGCCCAGGTCCTGGATGCGCTCCAGTCCGGGTGCGTGGCCGTCGGCGTCGGCGGGCAGCACGACCTGCGAGCCGCACCGCAGTACCTCGGCGCTCATCTGGTCGGGGTCGCCGACGATCAGCTGCGGGCGGTAGCCGGCCTTGCGCAGCACGTCGGCTCCGGCACCGACGCCGATCAGCACCGGCTGGTACTCCTTGATGAACGGCTTGAGGCACTTGAGGTCGTCGGTGGCGGTGGCTTCGTCACCGACCAGCACCACGTGGCGACGCCGCAGGTCGACGTCGATCTCGGGGATCCCGATCCCGTCGATCAGCAGCGGGCTCTCGCTGCGGATGAACTCGATGGTGTTGCCGGCGAAGGACTCCAAGTGGGCCACCAGCCCGCTCTTGGCCTCGATCATCATGTCGGCGATCTCGACGTCGCTGCGTTCGACGCCGCGGGCCAGCCGACGGTCGCCGGAGTACACGGCTCCGTTGTGAAGGCGGATCTTGGCGCCGTCCCGGATCTTCTTGAACACCGTGGGTCCGGCTTCGTCGATCAGCGTGACGCCGTTGGCGACCAGCACCTCCGGCCCCAGGTTCGGGTAGCGCCCGGAGATCGATGCCGAGGCGTTGACCACGCCGGCGATCTGGGCTTCGACCAGGGCGTCGGCGGTGATCCGGTCGAGGTCGAGAATGTCGAGGACCACGATGTCGCCGGGGCCAACCCTGCGCAGCAGTCGGTCGATGTCGTGGTCAACCCGAGCCGTACCGACAAGGCCAGGCCGGGCGGTGTTACGAGACAGCAGCGCAGACATCTTCATGGGCGCGATTCTGGCCGGGAAGTCGGGAGAATCGCGGGAGGCGCGCCGTAACACCAGCCCCAGAAGTTCTATTTCGTCACACGAGTCACAAGCGTGCTCGACGCGCGCCGGGCGCTACGTGGACGCGCCCCGATCCTCTTGCGCGGCATCCAGCAGTTCTCGCGCGTGCGCCCGGGCCGTGTCGGTCTCCCCCAGCCCGGCCAGCATCCGGGCCAGCTCGCCGACCCGGTCGTCGTCCTCCAGCCGCCGCACCCCGCTGGCGCCTTGTCGCCCGGTGGGCTCGACCATCAGGTGCACGTCGGCGTAGGCCGCGACCTGCGGCAAGTGCGTGACCACGATGACCTGGTGGGTGCGGGCCAAGCGGGCCAGCCGCCGCCCGATCTGCACCGCGGCCCGTCCACCCACGCCGGCGTCGACTTCGTCGAACACCATCGTGGTGCCAGCCGACTGCCGCGCCGCCGCGGACAAAGACGACGTGGCCAGCACCACCTCCAGCGCCAGCATCACCCGGGACAGTTCCCCGCCTGACGCGCTCTTGGCCAGCGGCAGCACCGTCATGCCGCGGTGCGGGGCCAGCCCGAACTCGACGTCGTCGATACCGTCGGCGCCGGCGTGCACGATCTGCCCCGACGGCAACCGCAACGCGGCCGGGTCCTCGGCGGCGGCCGGGCTGGTGCTGACCCCGATGCTGAACTCGGCGTCGGCCATGGCCAGCCCGGACAGCTCGGCGCTGACCGCCTTGGCCAATCCACCGGCCGCCTTGGTGCGCGCGGCACTGAGGTCAGTGGCCGCCTTGGCCACCTGCTCGCCCAGCGCGTCGACCCGGCGGGCCAACTCGGCGAGTGCTTCTTCGGAGACGTCGAGCTGGGTCAGCCGGTCCCGGGACTGCGCCGCCCAGGCCAGCACGCCGTCGATGTCGGCGGCGTACTTGCGGGTCAGGCTGCGCAGCTCGGCCTGGCGAGCCAGCTTGGCATCGAGCGCGTCAGCACCGGTGGGCAGATCATCGAGATAACTGCCGAGTTCGCGTGCCACGTCGCCCACTACGGTGAGCGCCTCACCGAGCTGATCGCCCAGCGCCTGCAGCACGGTGTCGTCGGTCCCGCTCAACGCCGCCTTCGCCTGCCCCAGCCGATCGGTTGCCGAGCTCGGCCCGTCCGCTGCGTCCAGTGCCTCGTCAGCACCGGCCAGGGCCGCCCGTGCGCCGTCGGCTGCGGCGCGCAACGCGTCGAGTTCGGAGAGTCGCCGGATGTCGGCGGTCAGCGCGTCGTCTTCGCCGGCCCGGGGATCGACGGCGTCGATCTCGCGCAGCGCGAAGGTGAGGCGGTCGGCTTCCTGAGCCAGTTCCCGGGCGCGGTCGCGGCGTTCGATCAGCTCGCGTCGTGCCGATTGCCAGGCCTCCCGCGCAACGCGGTAGCGCTCCAGCCGGGCACCCACCGCGGCGTAGCGATCCAGGGCCGCACGCTGTTCGTCCGGGCGCATCAACCGCAGCTGATCGTTCTGGCCGTGCAACGTCAACAGGCTGCCGGTGAAACCGGTCAGCGATTTGGCCGGTACCCCGCGACCGCCCAGGTAGGCCCGCGAGGGCCCATCGCGGCTGACCGAGCGGGCCGCGATCACCGTGCCGTCCTCGTCGCGCTCGGCCCCGGCCGCCTCGAGCAGTTCGTCGATCTGCCCGGCTGCGGCCTGGGCCAGGTCGGCGGTGCAGAACCTGCCCTCCACCACCGCACGGGCGGCACCGGAACGCACCCGGTTGGCATCGGCGCGAGCACCACCGAGCAGATGCAGCCCGGTGACCACCATCGTCTTGCCGGTGCCGGTCTCGCCGGTCAGGACGGTCAGTCCGCGGTCGAATTCAGCGGTCGCGGCGCTGATGGCGCCCAGAGACTCGATACGGATTTCAGTAAGCAACAGCCGGCACCGTCGTCACTGTCCGCGCCAGCCGGTGACCGGCAGCCGGAATTTGCGCACCAGTCGGTCGGTGAATGGCGAGCGGCCCAGCCGCGCCCACTTCACCGGGCTGACGCCGCGTTGCACCTCCAGGCGCCCGCCGGCGGGCACCAGCATTTTGCGGCGACCGTCGCAGAACACCAGCGCGTTGTGGCCGTCGCTTTCGACCTCGATCGCGATGATCGATTCGGGGCTGGTGACCATGGGCCGGGCGAACAGCGCGTGAGCGTTGTTGGGCACCACCAGGATGGCGTCCAGGTCGGGCCAGAGCACCGGTCCCCCGGCGGAGAACGCGTAGGCGGTGGATCCCGTCGGGGTCGATACCAGCACTCCGTCGCAGCCGAACGTCGACACCGGCCGGCCGTCCACCTCCACGACGACGCCCAGCACGCCCAGCCGCGGCCCCTTCTCCATGCTGGCCTCGTTGAGCGCCCAACCGCTGTCGATGATCTCGCTGTCGGCGCGCACCACGACGTCGAGCGTCATCCGGTCTTCCACCCGGTAGTCGCGGGCGATGATCTTGTCCAGGACCTGGTCGATGGTGTCGGCTTCGGCCTCGGCCAGGAACCCGATCCGGCCCAGATTGACGCCCAGTACCGGGATGTCGGCGCTGCGGGCCAGTTCCGCGGCGCGCAGGAAGGTCCCGTCGCCGCCGAGAACCAGCACCAGTTCGCAGCCCTCGGCAGCGCCGTTGTCGGGGTCCACCAGATCGATCGCGACACCGACTTCGCGACCATCGTCAGCACCCGCGTGCAGCGCGCCCTTGTCGACGGCTTCCGCGGTCAGCACGCGCAGCGCGATGCCGTGTTCGTCGAGCACCTTCTCCACGCGGCGGGCGGTGTCGGTGGCCTCTTCCCGACCGCTGTGCACCACCAGCAGCACGGTGCGTTGATGATCTCCACTGGTCATTGCGGACCCCTCGCGACGGCATCTTCCACGGCGGCGCGCAACGCGTCACCGGTCAGCGGCGCAGCACTGGCGCGCAGATGCAGAAAGTATTCGACGTTGCCGGACGGTCCCGGCAATGGACTGGCGGTGACGGCGACGGTGCCCCACCCCAGTTCCCCGGCGCGGTGCGCCACCGATACGACCGCGTCTGCCCGCAGGACCGGGTCGGACACCACACCGCCGGAACCGACCTGTTGTCGTCCGACTTCGAACTGCGGCTTCACCATTGGCACGATATCGGCGTCCGGTGACGCACAGCCAGCCAGCGCGGGCAACACCGTGGCCAGCGAGATGAACGACAGGTCCGCGACGATCAGCTCCGCGGGCCCGCCGATGACCTCGACCGTCAGACCGCGGACGTTGGTGCGTTCGATGACCACCACTCGCGGGTCGGTGCGCAGCGACCATGCCAGCTGCCCGTAGCCGACGTCGACGGCCACCACCCGGGCCGCACCCCGGTCCAGCAGCACTTCGGTGAATCCGCCGGTCGAGGCGCCGGCGTCGAGGCACTGCCGGTCAGCCACGGCGATACCGAAGGTGTCCAGGGCGCCGATCAGTTTGTGCGCCCCGCGCGACACCCAGCTGCGTTCGCCGTCGTCCGCCACCGCCAGCGCCGCGGTCACCGCCACGGCGGTGGCGGACTTGACCGCCGGGATGCCGTCGATGGTGACTTTGCCGGCATCGATCAATTCGGCGGCCTGCTGACGAGACCGCGCCAATCCGCGCCGGACCAGTTCGGCGTCGACCCGAGCACGCCGCGACATGCCTGACTCAGCCCTTCTCTACCGACTCCAGCGCCCGCACCAGCACCTGGTGGGCCTCTTCGAGCCGCTGCGCCAGGGCGTTGAGATCGCTGTGGGCCGGCAGGTCGGCCAGCTCGGCTTCGCCGGGCAACTCGGCCAGCACTGCCGCAATGCGTGCTCGGACGTCCTCAATCTCACTGTTCATGGGTGCCACTCACGCTAGCCGATACCGCTTACGGCCACGTACCGAGCAGGGACCACTGTTGCAGCGCCGCCGCCGCGGTGTCATCGGCGGCCTCGACGGTGAACGCGCGCCCGGCCAGCTCGGCGTCCCACACCGCGGCTGCGAGCGCGCGGACGATCGACAGTCCGTCACCGTCTTCCTCGGGTTGCCCGGTGACGACGGTGACGGTGGTGCCGTCCACCTGTACGTCCCAGTGCGCCTGCGAGCCGATCGCCAGTTTGCCGGCGCCGACGTTCAACGCCCGCAGGTCATGGCCGAGGTAGGTCGGCCGATGCTCGGCGACCGCGCCGACGGCGTCGCGGGCGGAGTTCACTCCGGTGAGCACCATCAGGCTGGGCAGCGCGGCGGCGTTGGCCGCGGCGATGTCGGTGTCGAGCCGGTCGCCGACCACCAGCGGGGCGTAGAACTCCCCGCGGGTCAGCGCAGCGGTCAACAGGGCCGGTCCCGGCTTGCCGGCCACCTGCGGCTCGGCGTCGGTCGCGGCCCGCAGGGCCGCCACCATCGAACCGTTGCCCGGCAGCAGACCCCGCTCCGACGGCAGCGTCTTGTCGACGTTGGTGGTCATCCACAGCGCCCCGGCCCGGATCGCCAGTGCGGCCTCGGCAAGATCGGCCCAGCCGAGCTCGGTGGACAGGCCCTGGATGACGGCCGCAGGTTCGTCGGTGGCCAACCGCACCGCTTCCAGACCGACGGCGCCGATCTCGGCGGCCAGCGACTCCGCACCCAGCACCAGGACTCGCGCCCCGGCCGGCAGTTGGCCGGCCAGCAGGCCCGCCGCGATCTGGCCGCTGGTGGCAACGTCCTCGCCTGTGGCGGTAAAGCCCAGCTGGTTCAGATGTGCCGCGACCTCGTCCGCGCCGCGTGACGAATTGTTGGTGATGAACAGCTTTCGGCTCTGCAGTTCGGCCAGGGTCTCGACAGCGCCGGCCGTGGGTTCACCACCGCGGAACACCGTGCCGTCCAGATCCAGCAGCAGGCAGTCGTATTCCTCGGCCAGCGTCGCGCCGCCACCGAGTTCGGCGATACGGTCCTCGACGTCGGTGACACCTTCGGTGTCGGCGGCCGCGGCGCGCAGGAACCACTCCAGCGCCTCACCTTCGCGCCCGAGGGCCACCAGCGTCTCGCCGTGCGCGTAGTGCAGCCGGGCCACGGTCGAGCCGGTCCGGTCGGGGTCCGTCGGCGCCGAGGAGAGCACCGTCAGTGCCTGCTCCAACTGCCCCAGGTCCGCGCGAGCACCGGCGGCGACGATCCGCATCTCGTCGGCCTCGTCACCCTCGAGCTGCTCGGCTTCCGGGCCGGTGGCCAACTCGATCGCCCGCTGGGGGCGGCCCAAGCCGCGCTCGCAATCGGCGATCAGCGGCAACAGCGCGGACTTGCTGCCCATCCGCCGGGCCGCCCGCAACTCGCCCAGTGCTTGCGTCCAGTCACCGCACTGATAGGCGGCGATCCCGACGGCCTCGCGGACCGCGGTGATTCGCGTCGAGCGCGACCGGGCAGCCTTAGCGTGCAGGAGTGCGGCTTCGGGATTGTCGTCGAGCAGCATTCCGGCGGCCACCAAGTGGCAGGCCACCGCATCGGCGGTCGCCCGGTTCAGCGTGCTCAACTCCCGGCGCACTTCCGGCGCCAACTGCTTGGGCTCGACCCCTTCGGGCAACGGCGGGTCGTCGTAGCGCTGCGACGTTTCCTCGCCGGACGGGCGCGGGGGTCGCGACGTGTTGTCGAAGTCCCGGCGCGGGCGCGACGATCGGTCGAAGTCGCGCGGCGGCCGAGCGGCTCCATCGCGGTCACGCTGGGGACGCGGGCCGCCGTCGCGATCCCGAGGCGGCCGTGGGCTGCCATCGCGATCCCGAGGTGGCCGCGGGCTACCGTCGCGATCCCAAGAGGGCCGCGGACTGCCATCGCGATCGCGCGGCGGCTGGGAACGACGATCGCGGTCTGGTCCCGCACCGCGGGGCGTCCGACGCTGATCGCTGGAGCCCCGGAACGAGCCACCACCGGACTGCCCGGGCCGGCCTCGTCGCCCGGCATCGCCGGCGCCCCTGCCGCCGCCCCGCGGCCCGTCGCCGCCATTGCCGTGTTCGGCCACCTCGCGCCCTCCGGTCGTAACAGTGCTACCGAAAAGGATACGGCGGGGATCGCCGACCTCTTGACACGGTCGCATTCACGCGATCTGTTCGCGCAAAAAATTTGGGACATGCAGGAAATGCCTGTGCCCCCCAATTTCTTGGGGGGCACAGGTCTTAATGTTGTGTTCGGCGGTGTCCTACTTTTCCACCCGTGTGGGCAGTATCATCGGCGCTGACAGGCTTAGCTTCCGGGTTCGGGATGGGACCGGGCGTTTCCCTGTCGCTATTTCCGCCGTAACTCTATTTTCTTTTCCTGTGTGGTGAACGGCCCCCTGGTGTGGGGGTGGTTCACTCGGGTCACCAAGTTTGTGTTTGGTGGTGGGGTGTGGGTCTTTAAGTGTTTTGTGGTGTGGTTGCGGGCAACACGTTTGTTTCTTTGTGTTGGTAAGTTTTCGGCCGGTTAGTGCCAGTTCCCTGCACACCTTGCGGTGCTTCCAGGTCTGGTCTATCAATCCCGTAGTCTGCGGGGGGCCTTATCCCTCTAAAAGGGTGAGAATCCTGGTCTTGGAGTAGGTTTCCCGCTTAGATGCTTTCAGCGGTTATCCTGTCCGAACGTAGCCATCCAGCCGTGCTCCTGGTGGAACAACTGGTATACCAGAGGTTCGTCCGTCCCGGTCCTCTCGTACTAGGGACAGGTTTCCTCAAGATTCTGACGCGCGCGGCGGATAGAGACCGAACTGTCTCACGACGTTCTAAACCCAGCTCGCGTGCCGCTTTAATGGGCGAACAGCCCAACCCTTGGGACCTGCTCCAGCCCCAGGATGCGACGAGCCGACATCGAGGTGCCAAACCATCCCGTCGATATGGACTCTTGGGGAAGATCAGCCTGTTATCCCCGGGGTACCTTTTATCCGTTGAGCGACACCCCTTCCACTCGGGGGTGCCGGATCACTAGTCCCGACTTTCGTCCCTGTTTGACGTGTCAGTCTTACAGTCAAGCTCCCTTGTGCACTTACACTCAACACCTGATTGCCGTCCAGGTTGAGGGAACCTTTGGGCGCCTCCGTTACATTTTAGGAGGCAACCGCCCCAGTTAAACTACCCACCAGGCACTGTCCCTGAACCAGCTTCATGGTTCGAAGTTAGAGGTCCAATACGATCAGAGTGGTATTTCAACAACGACTCCACCCACACTGGCGTGCGAGTTTCACAGTCTCCCACCTATCCTACACAAACCGCATCGAACATCAATACCAAGCTATAGTGAAGGTCCCGGGGTCTTTTCGTCCTGCCGCGCGTAACGAGCATCTTTACTCGTAATGCAATTTCGCCGAGTCTATGGTTGAGACAGTTGAGAAGTCGTTACGCCATTCGTGCAGGTCGGAACTTACCCGACAAGGAATTTCGCTACCTTAGGATGGTTATAGTTACCACCGCCGTTTACTGGGGCTTAAATTCTCAGCTTCACCCCGAAGGGTTAACCGGTCCTCTTAACCTTCCAGCACCGGGCAGGCGTCAGTCCGTATACATCGTCTTGCGACTTCGCACGGACCTGTGTTTTTAGTAAACAGTCGCTTCTCACTGGTTTCTGCGACCCCCTCCCGCTGCCGGCCGCGAAGGCCATGACGGTATGAGGGTCCCCCTTCTCCCGAAGTTACGGGGGTATTTTGCCGAGTTCCTTAACCATAGTTAACTCGTACGCCTTGGTATTCTCTACCTGACCACCTGTGTTGGTTTGGGGTACGGGCCGTGTGTGAGCTCGCTAGAGGCTTTTCTCGGCAGCATAGGATCACCGAATTCGCCGCAATCGGCTATGCATCACCTCTCGGACTATATGCCAGACGGATTTGCCTATCTGACGTCCTACGGGCTTGCCCCAGTATTACCACTGACTGGTACGGCTACCTTCCTGCGTCACCCCATCGCTTGACTACTACCAGCGAAGGTCCCACGCAGCCAGCAGTCGTCGCTCCCCGAAGGGATTGATCGACCACCTTTTGGGTGGTTAGTACCACTGATTCATCATGGGCGCGCACACACGGGTACGGGAATATCAACCCGTTGTCCATCGACTACGCCTGTCGGCCTCGCCTTAGGTCCCGACTCACCCTGGGAGGACTGGCCTGGCCCAGGAACCCTTGGTCTTTCGGCGGGCAAGGTTCTCACTTGCCTCATCGCTACTCATGCCTGCATTCTCACTCCCACACCCTCCACCACTAGATCACTCTGTGGCTTCACCGGATGCAGGACGCTCCCCTACCCAATACTTACGTATTGCCGCGGCTTCGGCGGTGTGCTTGAGCCCCGCTACATTATCGGCGCACAATCACTTGACCAGTGAGCTATTACGCACTCTTTCAAGGGTGGCTGCTTCTAAGCCAACCTCCTGGTTGTCTAAGCGACTGCACATCCTTTTCCACTTAGCACACGCTTTGGGGCCTTAGCCGGCGATCTGGGCTGTTTCCCTCTCGACGCACGGAGCTTATCCCCCGCCGTCTCACTGCCACGCTTACACTCACCGGCATTCGGAGTTTGGCTGACGTCAGTAACCTAGTAGGGCCCATCGGCCATCCAGTAGCTCTACCTCCAGTGAGAAACACGCAACGCTGCACCTAAATGCATTTCGGGGAGAACCAGCTATCACGGAGTTTGATTGGCCTTTCACCCCTACCCACAACTCATCCCCTCAGTCTTCAACCTAAGTGGGTTCGGGCCTCCACGCGGTCTTACCCGCGCTTCACCCTGGCCATGGGTAGATCACTCCGCTTCGGGTCCACAACACGCCACTACACACACCCCAACGGATGTGATACGCCCTATTCAGACTCGCTTTCGCTGCGGCTACCCCACACGGGTTAACCTCGCGACGTGCCGGTGACTCGCAGGCTCATTCTTCAAAAGGCACGCCATCACCCCACCACAAGGGAGGGCTCTGACGGATTGTAGGCACATGGTTTCAGGTACTATTTCACTCCCCTCCCGGGGTACTTTTCACCATTCCCTCACGGTACTAATCCGCTATCGGTCATCGAGTAGTATTCAGGCTTACCGGGTGGTCCCGGCAGATTCACAGCAGATTCCACGGGCCCGCTGCTACTCGGGAAATCATCACAAGACAGGTATCGGGTTTTCACGTACCGGGCTCTCACCGTCTACGGCAGGCCATCCCAAGCCACTTCCGCTAACCACAACACTTTCTCACTGTCCTCCGGCCAGGTAGAACCAGACATGACACTCCCACAACCCCGCACACACAACCCCTACCCGGTATCACATGCATACGGTTTAGCCATCCTCCGCTTTCGCTCGCCACTACTCACGGAATCACATTTTGTTTTCTCTTCCTACGGGTACTGAGATGTTTCACTTCCCCGCGTTACCTCCCCACTGGCTATACATTCACCAGTTGGTGACACGACATCACTCGTGCCGGGTTTCCCCATTCGGACATCCTCGGATCCACGCTCGGTTGGCAGCTCCCCGAGGCATATCGCAGCCTCCTACGTCCTTCATCGGCTCTCGATGCCAAGGCATCCACCATGCGCCCTTAAACACTTACAAATCACAAAAACCAAGAAACAAAAATTGCAAAAACAAACAAGACACAAGCCTTGCTTGCTAGATGCTCGCAACCACTATCCACAAAACAAACACCACACCCCACCACCAAGATGGAGCGACAACACACCCACCCCCCGCAAGGAGCGAAAACAGGCCTGTTGCCTCAGGACCCAACAGTGTGCCCAACAAACGCCGGCCGACACCACCCCTAAAAGAGGCAGTACCGGTTGGTGATCTTTCAAAGCCTGTTGTTGTCGTGAAACTATCTGCACCACCGACAACCCACTACAGGCGCCGGCGAACAATATCCCAACCATCTGATCCCACACTCGTTGCGGGGACGGGGGAAAAATGGTGCTCCTTAGAAAGGAGGTGATCCAGCCGCACCTTCCGGTACGGCTACCTTGTTACGACTTCGTCCCAATCGCCGATCCCACCTTCGACGGCTCCCTCCACAAGGGTTAGGCCACCGGCTTCGGGTGTTACCGACTTTCATGACGTGACGGGCGGTGTGTACAAGGCCCGGGAACGTATTCACCGCAGCGTTGCTGATCTGCGATTACTAGCGACTCCGACTTCATGGGGTCGAGTTGCAGACCCCAATCCGAACTGAGACCGGCTTTAAAGGATTCGCTAACCCTCACGGGATCGCAGCCCTTTGTACCGGCCATTGTAGCATGTGTGAAGCCCTGGACATAAGGGGCATGATGACTTGACGTCATCCCCACCTTCCTCCGAGTTGACCCCGGCAGTCTCTCACGAGTCCCCACCATAACGTGCTGGCAACATGAGACAAGGGTTGCGCTCGTTGCGGGACTTAACCCAACATCTCACGACACGAGCTGACGACAGCCATGCACCACCTGCACACAGGCCACAAGGGAACCGATATCTCTACCGGCGTCCTGTGCATGTCAAACCCAGGTAAGGTTCTTCGCGTTGCATCGAATTAATCCACATGCTCCGCCGCTTGTGCGGGCCCCCGTCAATTCCTTTGAGTTTTAGCCTTGCGGCCGTACTCCCCAGGCGGGGTACTTAATGCGTTAGCTACGGCACGGATCCCTAAAGGAAGGAAACCCACACCTAGTACCCACCGTTTACGGCGTGGACTACCAGGGTATCTAATCCTGTTCGCTCCCCACGCTTTCGCTCCTCAGCGTCAGTTACTGCCCAGAGACCCGCCTTCGCCACCGGTGTTCCTCCTGATATCTGCGCATTCCACCGCTACACCAGGAATTCCAGTCTCCCCTACAGTACTCCAGTCTGCCCGTATCGCCCGCACGCCCACAGTTAAGCTGTGAGTTTTCACGGACAACGTGACAAACCACCTACGAGCTCTTTACGCCCAGTAATTCCGGACAACGCTCGCACCCTACGTATTACCGCGGCTGCTGGCACGTAGTTGGCCGGTGCTTCTTCTGTACCTACCGTCACCCCAAGAAGAATCCTGGAGCTTCGCCGATACTGAAAGAGGTTTACAACCCGAAGGCCGTCATCCCCCACGCGGCGTCGCTGCATCAGGCTTGCGCCCATTGTGCAATATTCCCCACTGCTGCCTCCCGTAGGAGTCTGGGCCGTATCTCAGTCCCAGTGTGGCCGGACACCCTCTCAGGCCGGCTACCCGTCGTCGCCTTGGTAGGCCATTACCCCACCAACAAGCTGATAGGCCGCGGGCCCATCCCACACCGCAAAAGCTTTCCACCACACACCATGAAGCGCGTGGTCCTATTCGGTATTAGACCCAGTTTCCCAGGCTTATCCCAAAGTGCAGGGCAGATCACCCACGTGTTACTCACCCGTTCGCCACTCGAGTACCCCCGAAGGGGCCTTTCCGTTCGACTTGCATGTGTTAAGCACGCCGCCAGCGTTCGTCCTGAGCCAGGATCAAACTCTCCAAACAAAAACCATTTGGAAACAATCCCAAAACATCAGTCAAAAACTGACATCAAAAAAACACCACACCCCCAACACGGGGCGCCGAAGGCATGGCAAAAACAACAACAAACAAAAACCACCAAACACACTATTGAGTTCTCAAACAACACGCCCGACTGAGAGCGCAGTCTACCCGCGGTGTTTAACCGCTTGCAGGCCTTGCGGACAGTCAGAATCCGTCGCGATTCTCTCGAATCTCTCCGGGGTGTCTCTGGGGCTTCCGTTTCCGGCGCTCCCTGCGACGTGGATTAAGTTACGCGAGGGGAATCTTAGAGTCAAATCCGCTGGTCAGGATGATTTTTCAAGATCAACCTGTGCCGACGGCCCGCCCGCGAGCCCCTCACTAGACCCGCTCAATACCCGCCACGTTGCGCTTACCGCGGCGCAACACCAACCACCGGCCATGCAGGAAATTCTCGGGCTGCGGTGTCCATTCCTCGCTGTCGACGCGAACGTTGTTCACCGAGACGCCGCCCTCGCCGATAGTGCGCCGGGCCGCGCCCCGGCTTGCCGACAGACCGGTGGCGACCAAAAGGTCGACAATTCCGTCGGCGGCGCCGGGCTCCAGCTGCGCCACCGAGGTCTCCTGCAGGGCCGCGGTCAGGGTGGACTCGTCCAAACGGGTCAGTTCACCCCGGCCGAACAGCGCCTGGCTGGCAAGCTCCACCGCCTCGGTGGCCGCTTCCCCGTGCACCAAGGTGGTGAACTCCCGGGCCAACGTGCGTTGGGCGGCCCGCTCGTGCGGGCGCTCGGCGGTCGCTTCCTCCAGCGCGGCCAGCTCCTCGGCGGACAGGAAGGTGAACCAGCGCAGGTAGCGGATCACGTCGGCGTCCGCGGTGTTGAAAAAGTACTGGTACCAGGCGTACGGGCTGGTCATCTCCGGGTCCAGCCACAGGCTGCCGCCACCGGTGGACTTGCCGAACTTGGTGCCGTCGGCGGCGGTGACCAACGGCACGGTCAACGCGTGCACGGTCGCTCCCAGTTTCTGGCGCACCAGTCGGACCCCGGCGATGATGTTGCCCCACTGATCGGAACCGCCGATCTGCAGCGAACAGCCGTACCGCTGATGCAGCTGCACGTAGTCGTTGGCCTGAAGGAGCATGTAGCTGAACTCGGTGTAGGAGATACCCTCATCGAGGCGGCGCCGGATGGTGTCACGGTCGAGCATCACGTTGACCGAGAAGTGTTTGCCCACGTCACGCAGGAATTCCACCGCCGACAGCGGGGCGGTCCAGTCCAGGTTGTTGACCACCACGGCACCGGTCGGGCCGTCGTCGAAATCGACGAAGCGCTCCAGCTGCCCGCGGATCCGCTCGGACCACTCGGCCACGGTGTCGGCGGTGTTCAGGGTCCGCTCGCCACTGTCTCGAGGGTCGCCGATGAGTCCGGTGGCACCGCCGGCCAACACGATGGGCCGGTGTCCGGCCCGCTGGAATCGGCGCAACGCCAGCAGCGGCACCAGGTTTCCGGCATGCAGGCTGGGCGCGGTCGGGTCGAATCCGGCATAGACCGTGATCGGCCCGCCCGTCACATCGGTGGTCAGGGCGTCCAGGTCAGTCGACTGGGCGATCAGCCCGCGCCAGGTCAGCTCGTCGAGAATCGTCGTCGGCATGGGTTGATTTTCCCGGATCAGTCCGAGGCGCCGGGCGCCGGTGCCCGCGGGCTGCGTCGGTACGCCGAAACCTCGGGTATCCCGGGCGCCCACAATCGCCACGGACGGTCGGCGGCCTGACTGACGCCCACTCGAGGTCCGGTCTGCGCCGGCATCGTCCCGCCGAGCTGCAGCCGCACCGGGCTGCGCGGATCGAACAAGTCGATTCCGTTGTCTTCCATGGTGATTCCCAAGGCGGAGCAGAGATTGCCCGGGCCGCGGGCCAATGCCACCTCCGGTACGGCGTCACCGCGGCGGGCCTGAACCAGCGGCTTGCCCTCGTCGATCACCGCCGCCCGCAGCAGCACCGCAGCGGCCGTCCCGTCCGGGCCGCAGACCACGTTGGCGCAGATGTGCATGCCGTAGCTGCGGTAGGTGTACAGGTGCCCGGGCGGGCCGAACATCACGGTGTTGCGCGGGGTGGGTCCGCGGAAGGAATGCGCCGCCGGGTCCGGCCAGGGACCGTTCGGTACGCCGCCGTAGGCCTCCACTTCGACGATCGTCGCCTCCACGCCGCGGCAGGTGAGGGTGGCGCCGAGCAACCGCTGGGCAGCCGCGACCGGATCCACGGCAAGCCGGGCAGCACTCACGCTGGGAGATTCTGCCTTGAGACCGCTCCCGCCCCTTGACAGGGCGTCGCGCCGCGCCGATTATTCAACGCATGATGATTTCATCGCGTGATGAATTCTCGGGGTCGGGCCCGGCCGTCGCGATCGATCACCTGAGGGTGGTGCGCGGCAAGCGGCCGGTACTGCACGACCTCTCGGTACAGATCGCCCCAGGCACAATCACCGGCCTGCTCGGGCCGTCTGGCTGTGGAAAGACCACCCTGATGCGCTGCATCGTCGGTACTCAACTGATCACCGACGGCCGAGTAGAGGTGCTGGGCAGTCCGGCCGGCTCCCCCGTACTACGCCACCGGGTCGGCTACATGCCACAGCAGGCCACCATCTACGACGACCTGCGGGTGATCGACAACGTGCGGTACTTCGCCGCACTCGCCGGCGTGGACGCACGCGACGCGGACGACGCGATCGAGGCGGTGGACCTGCGCAAGCACCACGGCGACTACTGCGCCAACCTGTCCGGCGGCCAGCGCGCCCGGGTCTCGCTGGCCTGCGCCCTGGTCGGCCGGCCGGACCTGCTCGTGCTCGACGAGCCGACGATCGGCCTGGACCCGGTGCTGCGCGCCGAGCTCTGGCAGCAGTTCTCGGCGTTGGCCCGGCGCGGCACCACATTGCTGGTGTCCAGTCATGTGATGGACGAGGCCGACCACTGCGGCGATCTGCTGCTGATGCGCGAGGGCTGGCTGCTGGCGCGTACCACCCCGAGACGACTGCGAGAGGAGACCGGATGTTCGTCGATGGAGGAAGCGTTCCTGTCCATCATCCGGCGCACCACCGCGCCCCGAGCCGGGTGACCGGATTCCTGCAGCTGCGGCCCTTCGTGGCCACCACGCTGCGAATCCTGCGCCAACTCGCCGGTGATCACCGCAGTGTCGCGATGATCTTGGCTGTGCCCAGCCTGGTCATCACGCTGATGTACTTCATGTTCTCGGGCGCCGTGCACCCGCCGGGCACCCCGTCGCCGTTCAATGCCGCCTGTCTAATCCTGCTGGGACTGTTCCCGCTGTTTCTGATGTTCGTCATCACCGCGATCACCATGCAGCGCGAACGCGCATCGGGAACCCTGGAGCGCATCTTGACCACCCCGCTGCGCCGGGTCGACCTGCTCGCCGCCTACGGGACGGCGTTCTCGATCGCCGCGGCCGCCCAGGCCAGCCTGGCGTGTGTTGTCGCGTTCTGGCTGCTGGATTTCCACACCGTGGGCAGCCCGGCCTGGGTGTTCGGGATCGCGATCATCAACGCGATGCTCGGTGTCGGCCTGGGGCTGCTGTGCAGCGCGTTCGCCCGCACCGAATTTCAGGCCGTGCAGTTCATTCCGCTGGTGATGGTGCCGCAGCTGTTGCTGGCCGGAATCATCGTGCCGCGCGCGGCGATGCCCGAGTGGCTGCAGTGGGTGAGCAACGCGATGCCGGCCAGCTACGCCCTCGAAGCGCTGCAGCAGGTGGGCACCCACCCGGAACTGACCGGTGTCGCGGTGCGCGACATCGTCATCGTGCTGGCGTTCGCGGTCGCGGCACTGGGACTGGCCGCGGTCACCCTGCGGCGACGGACGCCGTGATGGCCACCGCATCAAACAGCCGTAAGCCGGGCCGCCCGTCGGGCGCCTCCGACAACCGAGACAAGATCCTGACGGCGGCCCGAGACTTGTTCGCCCGCAATGGTTTCGCGAACACCTCAATCCGAGCGGTGGCCGCCGCGGCGGGCGTCGACGCGGCGCTGGTGCACCACTACCACGGCACCAAGCAGCAGCTGTTCGCCGCCGCGGTCGAGCTGCCGATCGATCCGATGACGGTGCTGGGGCCGCTGCGCGAGACACCGGTCGAGGTACTCGGGCGCACCCTGCCCGAACTGCTGCTGCCACTGTGGGATTCGCAGGCCGGCACCGGACTGATTGCGGCGTTACGCTCCATGCTCACCGGGACCGAGGTGCCACTGGCTCGGTCGTTCTTCCGGGACATCGTGATCGCCGAGCTCGCCCCGCGAATCGACGAACCGTCAGGAACCGGCGTCCTGCGCGCCGAGTTCGCCGCCAGTCAGTTGATGGGCGTCGTGGTCGCCCGCTACATCATCGGGCTGGAGCCGATCGCCTCACTGCCGGCGCAGCAGGTGGTGGCGATGATCGCCCCGACCCTGCAGCGTTATCTCACTGGGGATCTGCCGGGCCCGCTTGGTCTATGAGCAGGGCGTGCTCGTCCTCGTTGACGGATTCGGCCTCGTCGATCAGCAGCACCGGAATGTCGTCGTCGATGCGGTAGGCCCGATGCAAGCGCGGGTTGTAGAGCGCATCAGCACCGCTACGCTGCACCAACAGCAGCGGGCCGCGGTCGGCCGGACAGACCAGGATGTCCAGCAGGTCTTGGTCGATCACGGGCGACCACCGGCCAGTTCGGCGCGCACCGCGGCCGTCAACCGTTTGAACTGCCGGGTGCTGGCATCGAAGTACCAGGCGTTGCGTCCGGCCTTGGGCAGCCCGGTCTCGCGCAGCGCACCCACCACCGGGCGGTACACCGTGCTCAGTGACAGGTTGGGCACCAGGTGGATGACATCGGGACCGACACCGGAGGGAAGCGCGGCCACCGCCTCGCTGAGGTCGGCAGCGGTCACCGAGGCACCCGGCTGCACCGTCACCGCCGACACCACCAGGTCCGCCCCCTCGGTCGGCACCCGATAGGTGACCGCCAGATCGACGCCGGTGACGGCGCCCAGGGCATCGGTGATGACCACCGGGAACGCGATCCCGCGATCGGTGCGGACGCTGGATGCGCGCCCGCCGACCAGCCAGTAGTCGCCGTCGGCGTCGCGCCGGAACAGGAACTCCGTGGAAATCCAGGTGTCGGCCGGCGCGAACACGCCCCGCTTGACCGAGGCCGACGGGTCGATCGGTCCACGGGGTTTGGCCAGCAGCACACCGACTTCGTCGGTCTCGGCGACCCGCACGAAACCTCGGTCGTCTTCCAGGATCAGGTCGTGATCGCAGTCGTAGGCGGCCAGTTCCACATCCACCGCTCCGGGCAGCGGGCGCCCCTTGCTGCCGACCTTGGCGCCAGAGACGTTGGCCAGCACGGCCTGACCGTCCTTGGTGGCGAAGAACTCGACGACGTGGGCCGGGGCGAACACCTCGGTGACCCGGTTCCACAGGCCGACGGGCATTCCGGAACCGATGAACAGCCGAACGGGGTGGTTGCCCTGCAAGACGAAGTTCGGATCGTCGATGACCTCGCCGAGCATCGCCCAGGTGTAGGACACCACGCTGACGCCGTACTGGCGCACCTCGGCGACGAACCGGTCCGGGTTCAGGCCGCGCGACAGGGCGATGCGGGCACCGCCGACGACGGCGCCGCCGAGGCTGACCAGTAGCCCGGATTCATGGTGCAGCGGCGTAAGGCAGTAGACGGTGTCGTTGGGGCCCAGCGCCGCTGTCGATGCGGTGCCGAACGCCGAGAGCGCCCAGCGGAAGTTGGTGATCTGCTTGGCCACCAGCTCGCCGGCCGCGTTGCCGAAGGCCACGAACGCCAGGTCGCGGGCGAAGCCCGGGTTCGGCCGGTACCAGCCGGGAAGTTCGACGGCGTCGGGGTCGATCTGTTCCATGTCGACGACGTCGATGTCGGTGGGCAGGTCCAGGTCGCGGGCTTCACCGCCGCCGAGCACCAGTACCTGGCAGTCCAGTTCGCGGGCGGCCGCGCCGGCCAGCTCCAGGGTCTCGGGGTCGACGATGATGTCGGAGATGCCGCCCAGGCGAGCCGCGGGCAGCAGGTCGCCGTCGGTCGGCATCAGTACGGCGACCGCGCCCAGCCGGGACAGCGCCGCGATCGCGACCAGGGCGCTGGGCCGGGTGGCCATCAGCACGCCGACGTGGACGCCTTGGCGCACGCCGACGTCGATCAGGCCGCGGACGACGTTGTCGATGCGCTTGTTGACCGCCTCGTAGGTGTGCACTCGCCCGTCGAACAACAGGAATTCGCCGTCGGGCGAGTCGGCGGCCTGCTCATCGATGATGCGGCCCAACGAGATTCGGGTGTGGTCGTTGATCTGTCCGAGCCGGGCCAGCCGGGGCAGGGTGCGCGCGGTCTCAACGGCCATGGTGCGCACCGATTTCTGCGCCGCCACCATGGCGTCCGCGGCGCCGCGCGCCAGCGTCAGCGCGACCTCGGAGGCCTCACCCAGCCCGTGGGCGATCCGCGACGTCATCGCGACGCCGCGCTTGGCGCCTTCGGAAGGCTGCGCGGACATCAACGCCACCCCCGCCGGCTGCGGGCCCATCCCGGACTGCCACAGCACCCAGCGCGCCACGGTCGGCCAGGTCAGTTCGGCGGCCTTGGAACCCACCACCAGGCCGAAGTGACCTGCCCGCAGCAGGTATTCGAAGACCTTGGCGTCGGGAGCCGCGCGGCGGATCCCGCGGACCGCCGCCGGCTGGCCGATGTCATCGACCTCGCCGACGAATGCCAGCACCGGGCAGGTGATGTCGGTGAGGGTGACCAGCTGCCCGTTGATGGCGAAACCACCGGTCATCATCCGGTTGTGGGCGATGAACTGCTTGAGCAGCTCGGAGATCGCCGGACCCGACCAGGCGATCCAGCCCTCGGACTCCAAGAAGCGGCGCTGCGCCTCGCGCGGCAGCAGGGCCTCGCGGTCGTGCAGCTGGCGCAGGAAGTCCATCCGCGCCTTCGCCGTCTTGAGCGGGTCCATCATCTGGAAGCCCAGGCGCGCCTGCCATCCCGAGATGTCGAGCCGGTTGAAGACATGGTCGGCCATGAAGCCGGCGACACCGGAGGCCAGATTGGGCGGCAGCCCCATCGGCAGCGCGGCCAGGGTGTCGACCGGCGAACCGAACGCGATGATGCTGGCGATGTTCTTCGAATGCCGGTATGCCCCGGTCTGATAGGCGAACATGCCGCCCTGGGAGTAGCCGGCCAGGTGCACGTCGCGCCCGGTGGTCTCGGCGACGGTGTCGATGGCCTGGCTCAGGCCGACGATGTGGTCGGCCAGATTGCGGCGCATGCCGCCTTCGATCTGGTCCGGTGAGCCGAAGTCGATCACCCACGGGTCCACACCGGCGTCGTGCAGAATGCCGACCGCACCCTCGTCGTGGGTGACGTCCCACATGTTTGCCGACATCATCATCGGGTGCACCAGCAGCACCGGCGGCCCGGGCTGCGGTTGGCCCGGTCGGCTGTCCGGCGGGAAATACCGCCGCAGCTTGTACATCGGGGTGCTCTCGACGATTTGGAACGGCGATGGCACCGTTCCGGTC
Organism: Mycolicibacter virginiensis; assembly: GCF_022374935.2. Lineage (NCBI taxonomy): Bacteria > Bacillati > Actinomycetota > Actinomycetes > Mycobacteriales > Mycobacteriaceae > Mycobacterium > Mycobacterium virginiense. The sequence continues at coordinate 2,199,070 of NZ_CP092430.2, read as the reverse complement.
TCGAGGCCGCCCCAGCGCAGAACTTCCAGGCCGTTCTGTGCGGTGGCCATCAGCCACTCGACCGGCCGGGTAATGGCCGACAAGTTCAGATCCACCGCTGCTCCCCTACTTTGCGCTCGATCCTGGAATGACGTGCACATTCTGGCACATCAGGCCGATTCGTCCGGCTGGTTCACCATTCGCCCAGGGGCAGGCAGTACCGTTGCGGCGGTGGCACACCTGCTCGGAGCTGAGGCCCTTCACCTGCGGTACCCCACCGGTGTGGTGTTGGACTCAGTCACCCTAGGGGTGAACGACGGCGCCCGGATCGGAATCGTCGGGCGCAACGGCGACGGAAAATCGTCGCTACTGCGCCTGTTGGCCGGCGCCGCGACGCCGGATTCGGGCCGCGTCACCCGACGCAGCGGGCTGCGAGTCGGGCTGCTGGACCAGGCCGACACCCTCGATCCCGACAGCACGCTGGGGGTGGCGTTGGTCGGTGATCAGGCCGACCATGAGTGGGCGTCCAACCCGCGAATCCGTGACGTGGTCGACGGCTTGGTCTCCGATATCTCGTGGGACGCAACCATCTCCGGGCTGTCCGGAGGGCAACGGCGACGAGTGCAGTTGGCGGCCTTGCTGATCGGCGAATGGGACGTGATCTGCCTCGACGAGCCGACCAACCACCTCGATGTGGAAGGCATCACCTGGCTGGCGCGCCATCTTCAGCAGCGCTGGGCCCGCAGTACCGGTGCCCTGCTGGTCGTCACCCACGACCGGTGGTTTCTCGACGAAGTGGCCACCACCACCTGGGAAGTGCACGACCGCATCGTGGAACCGTTCCAGGGCGGCTACGCGGCATACGTTCTGCAGCGGGTGGAGCGCGACCGGATGGCCGCGGCCAGTGAGGCCAGGCGGCAGAACCTCATGCGCAAAGAGTTGGCCTGGCTGCGACGTGGGGCACCGGCCCGCACCTCCAAACCGAAGTTCCGCATCGAGGCGGCCAACGCGCTGATCGCCGACGTTCCGCCGCTGCGCAACGAAGTCGAGCTGATGAAGCTGGCGACCGCGCGGCTGGGCAAGGACGTCATCGACCTGCTCGATGTGACGGTCTCATTCGACGGTAGACCGGTTCTGCGCGACGTCGAATGGCGGATCGGCCCCGGCGAGCGCACCGGAATCGTCGGCGCTAACGGCGCCGGGAAATCCACCCTGCTCGGTCTGATCGCCGGCACGGTGGTGCCCGACAGCGGCCGGGTCAAGCGCGGCAAGACGGTGCGACTGGGCATGTTGGACCAGCAGTCGGCGGAGTTGGCGACCCTCGCCGAAGATCGGGTGGCCGACGTGCTGGGCCGGCTGCGCAACGACTACCAGGTCGACGGCAAGGAGATGACGCCCGCGCAGCTGCTGGAGCGACTCGGGTTCGGCAGCGCTCAGCTGTCGGCCCGGGTGGGCGAGCTCTCCGGCGGGCAGCAGCGGCGGCTGCAGTTGATGCTCACCTTGCTCGCCGAGCCGAACGTGCTGGTGCTCGACGAACCCACCAACGACGTCGACACCGACATGCTGACCGCCACCGAGGATCTGTTGGACTCCTGGCCGGGCACCTTGATCGTGGTCTCCCATGACCGGTATCTGCTGGAGCGGGTGACCGACAACCAGTACGCGATCCTGGACGGGCGGCTGCGGCACCTGCCGGGCGGCGTCGACGAATACCTGCAGCTGGCCGCCGAGGCCCGTCGAGCACCGGTGTCGCGGCCCGCGGCCACGGCTGCCGACGGTCCGGTTCCGCTGTCGGGAGCGGAACTGCGCGCGGCACAGAAGGATCTGGCCGCCGTCGATCGCCGGTTGGCGCGGCTGGCCGAACAGATCGAGGCCAAGCATCACGAGCTGGCCGCCTTTGACCAGTCCGATCATGTGGGCCTGGCCGAGCTCACCCGGGAACTGCGGGCGCTGGAGGCCGAGGTGGCCGAGCAAGAGGGCCGTTGGTTGGAGCTCTCGGAGCTCCTTGACTAACCCCGAATAGCCGCTTCCGTCCGATGAGTCCCAGCGGCAACGCGGGAGACGCATGTGGGTGTTGCCGATTTGGATAGCGCATGCGCTATCTGTCGGCCGGCGCCGCGGTGGTGATATCGCCGGCGACATCCTTTTTCCACTTCGGTGCCTGGTCGGCCGACGGTGCGAATGTGGCAGGTGTGACTTTCGTCGCGTCAGCGCCGCTCGAAATGCTGGTAGTCCACCGGCGATTTCCAGTTGCCGCCCCAGCGCCATCCGGCGTCGGTGAAGGCACGAACCGCAGCGTCACCGGCATGCAGCAGGCCCGGTTCGATCCGCCGGCGGTCCAGGTAGACCCCGGCGTTGCGCGGCTCGAACCTGCCGTGGTCGACCAACGGATTCAGCAGCGGGTTGACGTCGATGGCACGGCCATAGGCGTGTAGCGCCCAATTGCCCGAGCCTGGGATGCGCCGGCAATTGAACGCCGAGGTGTTGTTGTCCTCCATCGACAGCTCGTCGTCACCGCCCCGATACTGCGCCACCGGTTGCATCCGTTCGATCGGGAACTCCAGCCGGTAGAGCCGGTCGAATATGGCGATGACTTGCGCAACCAGCGCCTGGTTCACGATCAATTCGCCGCGGTGCGGCCGATCGTCGAATCCGAGGTAGGTCAACGAGATCCGCCGCAGCTGCGCGGGGGTGATCGGGCAGCCGCGGTGCCAGGTCGGGCCGAGTTCGGCGGCCGTGACGGGTGCGACGGTGGCGGGCTCGGGTGCGTTGCGGGGCGATGATGCTGCTGGCGCCGAGGTGGGTGGCGGCGGTGCGGCTCCAGTGCACTGTGGCAGCAGCCCGCAGAGCGTGATCGCCGCCATCAGGCGCCACGCGGTCGAGATCTTTCGGCTGCCGTTGATCCATTCACGCTAACCCAGCGTCAGATCTGCTACTGTCGCCGCTTAGGTAAGGCATACCTAATTACTTTGACTCCTGGGAGGCCCCCGTGGCACCGCTCCTCGATTCGTTTCCCCTCGTCAGCACCCTGCGCGACGCGCTGTTTCTGTCCGCAACCGTCGGCGAGGTCGAACAGCTGACGCCGACGATGCGCCGCATCCGTTTCACCGGCCCACGCCTGCGGGGCCTGACCTGGACGCCGGGCCAGCATGTCCGTCTGCAGGTCGCCGGCCTACTCGATTCGGTGCTGCGGCTGCATCCCCACGACGCCTTGCGCACCTACTCCGTCTACGACGCGGATGCCGACGCCGGAACGCTCGACATCGTGATGTTCCAACACGGCTTCGATCCAGACGCCGTGACGCCCGCCCGGCGGTGGGCGACGGCCGTGTCGCTCGGAGACCAGGTCGATTTCACCCGGCCGCAGGGCAACTTCGTCGTCCGCCGTGACGCTGCCTACCACGTGTTCGCCGGGGATGAGACGGCCTCGGTCGCGTTCGCCGCCATGCTGCGGTCGCTACGACCGGACGCGGAGGTGTACGGCGTCATCGAGGCCGCGAGCGAAGCAGATCACCTTCCGCTCACGCGGTCCGTGCCCCAGGTCGAGCGCGGTGACGCCTCGGCCGCGAACTCCCCCGTCCTCGCCGACGCCCTGCGCAACCTCGACCTTCCCGATCACCCCGGCGTCGCCTACCTCGCCGGTGAGGCCCGCACCATCCAAACCTTGCGAAAGATCCTGATCACCGAACGCGGCTGGGATCGACGGCGCATTCGCACCAAACCGTTCTGGACTCCCGGCCGCACTGGCATGGAGTGAGCCCACGACCATGACCACACCCATCTGGATGGCGTTACCCCCCGAGGTGCACTCCACTCTGCTCAGCAGCGGTGCCGGGGCCGGAACCCTACTGGCCGCTGCCGATGCCTGGGCGGTGCTGAGCAGCGAATACGCCACAGCCGCAGCAGAACTCACCACAATCTTGGGTGCCGTGCAGGCCGGATCATGGGACGGGCAAACCGCGACGCGCTACCTTGCCGCGCACGCGCCCTACCTGGCCTGGCTGATGCAGGCCGGTGCGAACAGCGCCAGCGCAGCCGCCCAGCTCCAGACAGCGGCCGGCTCCTACACCGCGGCTCTGGCAGCCATGCCGACCGTCGCCGAACTGGCCGCCAACCGCGCGACGCTGGGCGCGTTGGTGGCGACAAACTTCTTCGGTATCAACGCGATCCCGATCGCCGTCACCGAGGCGGACTACATCCGGATGTGGCTGCAGGCCGCCACCACCATGAGCGTCTACCAGGCTGTCTCCGCGGCGAGCGTCGCAGCAACACCGCAGACGGTGCCGGCGCCGTCTGTTCTCGAGCCGGGTGTCGGTGAGGCGGGGTCCGCCGCCTTCACCGACCCCATCGAGGAATGGCTTTCTGGTTCCGAACATTTCAGCAGCATGTATCGCATGCTCAAGCGGGTGCTGTCGGATCCACTCGGCACCCTGTACCAGGTCGTCGTCGACTTTGCGACCGACCCAGCGGCGGCGGCGACCACCTGGCTGCCGCTGTTCTACCTCTTCGCCTACACAGCAACCTTCGGCGTGATGGGAACGCCGATCTACGCGGCGATCATGGGGCCTGCGGCGTCGGCGGCCATCCCGATCGCGTTGGGATTGTCCGGGCTGGCCGCGATGGCCGAGGTGCCCGCCACCCCGGCACCGACCGTCATCAGCGCACCTGCCCAGGATCTCCCGGCTGCGGTCGTGGTGCCGGCTCCCCCCTCGGCCGCAGTGCCAGCGCCTGCGGCACCGTCGCCGAGCGTCACCACCGCTCCGGCACCACCGGCACCGATTCCGGCGGCCGCCAGCGCCCCGATGGCGCTGTACTACGCGGTTTCCGGCGGCGGGCCCGGCGTCGGCTTCGGCCCCACCATGGGGCAGCCGGCCTCAGCGGCCTCCCGGGCCTCGCGTAGCGCGCGCACCGACGCCGACGCCGCCGCGGTGGCCGCGACCGGGAAGAAGGCCGCGGTACGCAAGCGCCGCATCGCTACGGCCAAAGCCCGCGGCTACCGCTACGAATTCCTCACCATGGCCAGCACCTCAGGCAGCGCCGGGATCGGATCGACCGGCACTGTGGCGAAGTCTGGACTGGCGGACCCGGCCGGACTCACTACGCTGACGGAAGATGCATTCGGCACCCGGGCCACCAGCCCGATGATGCCGGGAAGCTGGACCACCGAGAGCACCCGCGAAGAAGGGAACGGATCACAGCATGCCGCTGAAGGCCCCGGTTGACCCCGATGCCGTCCGATCGTTGTCCACCGCCATGCGGGAAGGATCGCAGGCGGCGCACGACGCCGCCGAGGCCTCGCCGTTTGTGTCAGAACTGATGGGCGGCAAGGTCAACGAACAGGGCTACGTCGATTACCTGTTGCGGTTGCGGATGGTCTACGCCGTGCTGGAGGCCGCGGTACGGGCGAACCGCGACGACGCTCTCGTCGCATCGGTGTACGACCCCGCGCTGGAACGGCTCGCAGCGATCGAGGCCGACCTGGAGTTCTGGGCCGGCGGAGCCGTCGCGGAGGTCGATTCGCCTGCCGCCCAGGCGTACTGCGACCGGATTGCCGCGGCCTCGACCAGCGAGTTGCTGGCCCACCACTACACGCGCTACCTGGGTGACCTCTCCGGCGGCCAGGCGATCGGACGCGTATTGGACCGCACGTTCGAGCTCGGCGGCGCCGGCCTGTCGTTCTACGAGTTCCCGGTGCGGGCGAAGCCGTACAAGGACGCCTACCGTGCCCGCCTCGACGAGCTCGGGCTGGAGCCCGACGAAATCGCTCGCGTGGTCGATGAGGTCAGGCACGCATTCGGACTCAACCAGGACTTGTTCGACGAACTGGCCGACAACCTGGCGTCGTACTACCGCTGATCTCCGGCTGTCCGACGGCGCGCCTGGCTGACGGCTTCGTGGACCGCTGCCAGCTGCTCGGCCACTCGCACCGGTGCGGTACCGCCCCGGGCGCCACGAGAGCCCACCGAGCCCTCGACCGTCAGCACCTCGCGCACCTGCGGGGTGAGGTCCGGGCTGATGGCAGCCAGCTCGTCGTCGGTCAGCTCGTCCAGGCCGACGCCGCGCTGCTCGGCGACCTTCACCGCTGCGCCGGCCGCTTCGTGCGCGATGCGGAACGGAACTCCTTGGCGCACCAGCCATTCGGCGATGTCAGTGGCCAGGGTGTAGCCGGCCGGTGCCAGCGCGGCCATCCGCTCGGTGTCGAACCGCAGGGTGCCGACCAGCCCGGCCATCGCCGGCAACAGCAGCTCCAGCTGAGCCGCCGAGTCGAACACCGGCTCCTTGTCCTCCTGCAGGTCCCGGTTGTAGGCCAGCGGCTGGGCCTTGAGCGTCGCCAACAGGCCGGTCAGGTTGCCGATCAACCGGCCGGACTTCCCGCGAGCCAGCTCGGCGATGTCGGGGTTCTTCTTCTGCGGCATGATCGAGCTGCCGGTCGACCAGGAGTCGTGCAGCACCGCGTAGCCGAATTCCGTTGAACTCCACAAGATGATGTCTTCGGCCAGCCGGGACAGGTCGACGGCGATCATCGCGAACACGAACGCGGCCTCGGCGGCGAAGTCGCGGGCGGCGGTGGCGTCGATCGAGTTGTCCGCGGCGGCGGCGAAGCCGAGTTCGGCGGCGATGGCGTCCGGGTTCAGGCCCAGCGACGAGCCGGCCAGCGCGCCCGACCCGTAAGGCGAGATCGCGGCGCGGGCGTCGAAGTCGAGGATCCGGTCCACGTCGCGCAGCAGCGGGTGGGCATGGGCCAGCAGGTGGTGGGCCAGCAGCACCGGCTGCGCCGACTGCAGGTGCGTCTTGCCCGGCATGATCGCGCTCGGGTGGGCGCCTGCCTGGTGGGCCAGCGCCTCGACCACGTCGAGCACCCCGGCCGCCACCCGGCGGACCGCGTCACGCAGCCACATCCGAAACAGCGTGGCCACCTGATCGTTTCGCGAGCGCCCGGCACGCAGCCGGCCGCCCAGATCGGGCCCGACCCGGTCGATCAGGCCACGCTCCAGCGCGCCGTGCACGTCCTCGTCGGTGACCAGCGGCCCGAAGCTGCCGTCGGCGACGTCTTCGCCGAGGCTGTCCAGGCCGGCCAGCAGGCCGTCACGCTGCTCGGTGGTGAGCAGCCCGGCGCCGTAGAGCACCTTCGCGTGCGCCTTGGACGCGGCCACGTCGTAGGGCGCCAGCACCCAGTCGAAGTGGGTGGATTTGCTCAGCGCCGCCAGCGCGTCGGACGGTCCTTCGGCGAACCGTCCGCCCCACAGTGATCCCTCATTGGTGCTCATGCGGGCCACCTTGTTTCGCCGAGTGGCACTTTCACGACGCCACACCGGTGTGTCGCGTCGTCAGAATGGCACTCGCGGACAAGGACCGGGCTCACGAGCCCAGGTCCCGGCGGGCGGAGATCTTGGAGCTCAGCCCGTGGATCTGGACGAAGCCCCGAGCCGCGGTCTGGTCGAAGGTGTCGCCCTCGTCGTAGGTGGCCAGGTTGAAGTCGTAGAGCGACTCCGCGCTGCGCCGACCGTTGACGATGATGCTGCCGCCGTGCAGCACCAGGCGAATGTCACCGGACACGTGCTGCTGGGTGTCCTCGACGAACACCTCCAGCGACCGCTTGAGCGGGCTGAACCACAGGCCGTCATAGGTGAGCTCGCCCCACTTGCGGTCCACACCACGCTTGTAGCGGCCCAGTTCACGCTCCAGGGTGACGTGCTCGAGCTCGGTGTGCGCGGTGATCAGCACCATCGCGCCCGGCGCCTCGTAGATCTCGCGGCTCTTGATGCCCACCAGCCGGTCCTCGACCACGTCGAGCCGTCCCACGCCCTGCGCGCCGGCGCGAGTGTTGAGCTCCTGGATGATCTGCAGGACGCTGAGCGGGCGGCCGTCGATGGCCACCGGGCGGCCCTTGTCGAAGCTGATGATCAGCTCGTCGGGGGCGTTGAAGTTGACCGTCGGGTCCTCGGTGTAGTCGTAGACGTCCTTGGTGGGGGCGTTCCACAGGTCTTCGAGGAATCCGGTCTCCACCGCGCGGCCCCACACGTTCTGGTCGATCGAGAACGGCGAGCGCTTGGTGACGTTGATCGGGATGTCGTTCTGCTCGGCGAACGCGATGGCCTTCTCCCGAGTCCAGGCGTAGTCGCGGACCGGTGCGATCACGTCGAGTTCGGGTGCCAGCGAGGCGAAGCCGACCTCGAAGCGGACCTGGTCGTTGCCCTTTCCGGTGCAGCCGTGCGCGACGATGGTGCCCCCATGACTGCGCGCGGCATCCACCAAATGCTTGACGATCAGCGGCCGGCTGATGGCCGAGACCAGCGGGTAGCGGTCCATGTAGAGCGCGTTGGCCTTGATGGTCGGCAGGCAGTACTCGTCGGCGAACTCGTTACGGGCGTCGACCACGACGGCCTCCACCGCGCCGCAGTCCAGGGCCCGCTGGCGCACCACTTCCATGTCCTCGCCGCCCTGGCCGAGGTCGATGGCGACGGCGACCACTTCGCGGCCGGTCTCCTTGCCGATCCAGCTGATCGCCACCGAAGTGTCCAGGCCGCCGGAATACGCCAGGATGACGCGTTCGGACATCGAGTTCTCCTTGCTTTGTGTTGCTGTGTGCTTCTGGGTATTACTGCAGGTCGTTGAGGGTGGCGGCGAGTTCGGCGCCGGTCATCGGCTCACGGGCCGCCACGAAGATGGTGTCATCCCCGGCGATGGTGCCGACGACGTACGGTAGCGCGGCCCGATCGATGGCGCTGGCCAGGTAGTCCGCTGCCCCGGGCGGGGTGCGCAGCACGGCGAGGTTTCCGGTGGCATCGGTGGACACCAGCAGCTCCGCCAGCAGCCGACAGAGCCGGTCGGTGCCGCCGGACAGGCGCAGCGGGTTGCCGTCCTCGGGAATGACGTATCCCCCGACTCCACCATCCGGGCCCCGCAGCTTCACCGCGCCCAGCTCTTCGAGGTCGCGCGACAGGGTGGCCTGGGTGACCTCGATGCCGTCGGCGGCCAGGATGGTGGCCAGCTCGGTCTGGCTGCGCACCGAGGCAGAGGACAGCACTTCGACGATGCGGGCCTGGCGGCCCACTCGTGTGACGGTGCTGTCGGCGCGGCTCATCGTGACCGTTCCAGCAACCAGACCAGCAGCGCCTTCTGGGCGTGCAGACGGTTCTCGGCCTCGTCCCACACCGCGCTGCGCGGTCCGTCGATCACCGAGTCGGTGATCTCGTCGCCGCGGTGCGCCGGAAGACAGTGCAGCACCGTGACTTCCGGGTCGGCCAGGCCGACGAGTTCGTCATTGATCTGGAACGGCCGAAACGGCGCCACCCGGTCCAGGCCGTCGTCCTCCTGGCCCATCGAGGTCCAGGTGTCGGTGACCAGCACGTCGGCCCCGACGGCGGCCTTGGCCGCATCGGCGGTCAGCGTGACCGAGGCGCCGGTCTCCGCGGCGCGCGCCTGCGCGGCGGCGACGACGGCGGGGTCGGGGGTGAAGCCCTCCGGGGCGGCGACGGTGACGTGTACCCCGGCGGTCACGCCGCCGAGCATCAACGAGTGCGCCATGTTGTTGGCGCCGTCGCCGAGGTAGGTCAGCTTCAGACCTTTGAGCGCGCCTTTGCGTTCGGCGATGGTCTGCAGGTCGGCCAGCACCTGGCATGGGTGGAACTCGTCGGAGAGCGCGTTGACGATCGGCACCGTCGCGGTGCCGGCCATCGCGGTCAGCCGGTCCTGGGCGAAGGTGCGCCAGACGATGGCGTCGACGTAGCGCGACAGCACCTGCCCGGTGTCTTCGAGGGTTTCGTCGCGGCCCAACTGGGTGGACCGGCCGTCGACGACGACGGCGTGCCCGCCGAGTTGGGCGATGCCGATCTCGAAGGAGAACCGGGTGCGGGTGGAGTTCTTGTCGAAGATCACCGCGACTCCGCGGGGGCCTTCCAGCGGCCGGCGACTGAACGGCGCGGTTTTCAGTTCCGCTGCCAGAGCCAGGATTTCGGCCTGTTCGGCCGCGGTGACGTCGTCATCACGAAGGAAGTGGCGGATCACTGTGCAGCCTCCTGCGCGGTGTCGAGGATGCCCGGCAGCGCGCTGATGAAGCTGCCGATCTGCTCGTCGGTGACGATCAGCGGCGGCGCCAACCGGACCACGCCCGCCGCGGCGGCGTTGACCAGGAAGCCGGCCTCGCGGGCGGCCAGTTCGACGGCCTTGGCCTTCGGCTCGGTGAGCACCACGCCCTGCAGCAGACCCTTGCCGCGCACGTGGTCGACCAGCGGATGACCCAATTCCTCGATCCCGTGGCTCAGCGTCTTGCCGAGGGTGGCGGCCCGGGCGATCAGGTCGCCGTCGGCCAGTGCCCGCAGCACCGCCAACGCGGCCGCCGTGCACACCGGGTTGCCGCCGAAGGTGCTGCCGTGCAAGCCCGGGGTCAACAGGTCACCGGCCGCGCCGACGGCCAGGCAGGCACCGATCGGCAACCCGCCGCCCAGCCCCTTGGCCAGCGTGATGATGTCGGGGGTGATGCCGTCGTGCTGGTGGGCGTAGAAGGCGCCGGTGCGCCCGATCCCGGTCTGGACCTCGTCGAGCACCAGCAGGGCGCCGTGGGCGGCGGTGATGCCGCGGGCCTCGGCCAGGTAGCCGGCCGGCGGGGTGACAACGCCGCCCTCCCCCATGATCGGCTCCAAGAACACCGCGGCGGTGCTCGAATCGACCGCCGCGGCCAGTGCCTTGGTGTCGCCGTAGGGCACGTGGGTGATGTCGCCGGGCAGCGGCTCGAATGGCGCCTGCTTGTCGGGCTGGCCGGTCAGCGCCAGCGATCCCATGGTCCGGCCGTGGAAAGCGCCTTGGGCGGCAACGACCTTGGTCTTGCCGGTGAGCCGGGTCATCTTGAAGGCCACCTCGTTGGCCTCGGTCCCGGAGTTGCAGAAGAACACCCGCGCCGGAGCGCCGAGATGATCGACCAGGCCCTCGGCCAGGGCGATGCCCGGCTCGGTCGCATACAGATTCGAGGTGTGGCCGAGCGTGTTCAGCTGGGTGGTGACGGCCTCGATCACCGCCGGGTGGCGATGGCCGAGCACGTTGACCGCGATGCCGCCGAGCAGGTCGACGTAGCTCTTGCCGGCCTCATCGGTCACCACTGCGCCCTCGCCGCTGACCAGTGCCAGCGGCGGGGTGCCGTAGTTGTTCATCATCACCGCTTGCCAGCGGCTTTGGAGCGTCATGCGTTTACCACCTTGGTTCCGGTACCGGCGTGGGTGAAAAGCTCTACCAGCACGCAGTGTTCGACGCGGCCGTCGATGATGTGGGCGCTGGGCACCCCACCGCGGACGGCACGCAGGCAGGCTTCGACCTTGGGGATCATGCCGGACTCCAGGCTCGGCAGCAGTTGCTCCAGGGTCGCGGTGTCGATCTCACTGACCAGCGAATCGCGGTTGGGCCAGTCGGTGTAGAGACCGTCGACGTCGGTGAGCATCAGCAGCTTCTCGGCCTGCAGCGCTTCGGCCAGGGCGGCCGCGGCGGTGTCGGCGTTGATGTTGTGCACCACCCCGTCGGGGTCGGGCGCCAGGGTGGAGACCACCGGAATCCGGCCTGCGGCAATCAAGTCCAGCACCGCGGCTGTGTTGACCTGGTCAACGTCGCCCACCAGCCCGATGTCGGTGGCGACCCCGTCGACATTCACGCTGCGCCGCACCGCGGTGAACAGCGCGGCGTCCTCGCCGGTGATGCCGACCGCGTACGGGCCGTGGGCGTTGATCAGGCCGACGAGCTCGCGGCCGACCTGGCCGAACAGCACCATGCGCGCCACGTCCAGCACTTCGGGTGTGGTGACGCGGAATCCGCCCTTGAAATCACCTTCGATGCCGAGCCGTTTGAGCATGGCGCTGATCTGCGGCCCGCCGCCGTGCACCACCACCGGGTGGATGCCACAGTTGCGCAGGAAAGCCATGTCGGCGGCGAACGCGTGCTTGAGGGTGTCGTCGGTCATGGCGTTGCCGCCGTACTTGACGACGACGATCTTGCCGTGCAGCTGCTTGAGCCACGGCAGGGCTTCCGCCAGTACCTGGGCCTTGACGGTGGTGGTGAGTTTTTCGGTCATGAGGTTTGCCTCCGCCGACGATGCAGAGCGGAGCTTGCGGAGCGATGAGGAGGAGGGGGAATCATGAGCTATACGCGGAGTTCTCTTCGACGTAGGCGTGCGACAGGTCGGTGGTGCGCACGGTGGCCTGCCCGCTGCCGAGGTTGAGTTCCACCGTCACGTGGATGTCCGCCCCGGACAGGTCGACATCCCGGGCGCCGGGCATCGGCGAGCCGCCGGAGAACACCGGGGAGCCGTTGAACGACACCGTGATCCGGTCCGGGTCGATGGTGAACGGCACCATCCCGACGGCGGCCAGCACCCGTCCCCAGTTGGGGTCCGAGCCGAACAGCGCGGTCTTGACCAGGCTGTCGCGGGCAACAATCCGCGCGGCGATCAGGGCGTCAGCGTCGCTACCGGCGCCGCTGACGGTGATCGACACCCGCTTGGTGACCCCCTCGGCGTCGGCCTGAAGCTGGGCGCACAGGTCGTCACAGACCGCCAACACCGCGGCGTCCAGCTCGTCCTGGCTGGGCGTGATCTCACTGGCGCCCGAGGCCAGCAGCAGCACCGTGTCGTTGGTGGAGCAGCTGCCGTCGATGTCGAGCCGGTCGAAAGTCACCGCGGTGGCCCGGCGCAGGGCGACGTCCAGAGCCTGCGCATCCACCTTGGCGTCGGTGGTCAGCACCACCAGCATGGTGGCCAGCGATGGTGCCAGCATGCCGGCACCCTTGGCCATGCCGCCCACGGTCCAGTCGCCCTTGTGGTGCAGCGCAACCTGTTTGGGGACGGTGTCGGTGGTCATGATGGCGCGGGCGGCTTCGTCTCCGCCGACCAGGCCGCCGGCCATGGCCTGCACCACGTCGGTGACACCGGCCAGCAGCTTGTCCATCGGCAGCCGGTCACCGATCAGGCCGGTGGAGCAGACCGCGACCTCGACCGCACCGGTCTCGGTGCCCCACTCCGACAGTGCCGCCGCGACCGCTTCGGCCGTACTGTGGGTGTCCTGGAAACCGCCCGGACCGGTGCAGGCGTTGGCACCGCCGGAGTTCAGGATCACCGCCCGCAACCGGCCGCCCTTGAGGACCTGCCGGCTCCACTGCACCGGCGCAGCCTTGACCTGGTTGCTGGTGAACACCCCGGCCGCGGCGTAGTCCGGGCCCTCGTTGAACACCAGCGCCAGGTCCGGATTTCCGGAAGCCTTGATGCCGGCGGCGATTCCGGCGGCCCGGAAGCCTCCGGGCGCGGTGACGCCCTGCTCGCGCACCAGCCGAACGTTGTCACTCACGGCGCCACTCCTACGACGGAAAGTCCTTCGGTCTCCGGCCAGCCCAGCGCCAGGTTCATCGCCTGCACGGCCGCGCCGCCGGTGCCCTTGACCAGGTTGTCGATCGCCGCGATCACGATGAACGTCGAGGCGTCCTCGTCGACGGCGACCGCGAGGTGGGCGGCGTTGCTGCCGATCACCGATCCGGTCTTGGGCAGCTGGCCTTCGGGCAGCAGGTGCACGAACGGCTCGTCGTGGTAAGCCTTTTCGTAGACCGCCCGCAGTTCGGACAGCGACGCGGTGGTCTTGGCGGTGCAGGTGGCCAGGATGCCCCGGGATGTCGGGATCAGCACCGGGACGAACGCGACGCTGACGTCGCGATGGGTGACCGCGCGCAGCCCCTGGCTGATCTCCGGGGTGTGCCGGTGCGCCCCGCCGATGTTGTAGGCCCGCGCCGAGCCGATGACCTCCGAGCCCAGCAGGTCGACCTTGGCGGCCTTGCCGGCACCGGAGGTGCCGCTGACGGCGACCACGGTGACGTCGGGTTCCACCAGTCCGGCGGCGACGGCCGGGAACAGCGCCAGCAGCGCCGCGGTCGGGTAGCAGCCCGGCACCGCGATCCGCCTGGCGTTGATGAGTTTGTCACGCCCGCCGGGCAGCTCGGGCAGGCCGTAGGGCCAGGTGCCGGCGTGCGCCGAGCCGTAGAAGCGTTCCCAATCGGTCGGGTCGCCCAGCCGGAAGTCCGCTCCGCAGTCGATCACCACGGTGTCGTCACCGAGCTGCTCGGCCAGCACCGCCGAATGTCCGTGCGGCAGGCCCAGGAACACCACGTCGTGCCCGGCCAGGGTGTCGACCTCGGTCGGTTCCAGGACGCGGTCGGCCAGCGGCACCAGATGCGGGTGTTGCTCGCCCAGGGTGCTGCCGGCGTTGCCGGCGGCGGTCAGCGCGCCGATGCTCAGCCGGCCGTCGGCGTAGGCGGGGTGCCCGAGCAGCAGCCGCAGGATCTCCCCGCCGGCGTAGCCGCTGGCACCAGCCACCGCCACTTTGATCGCTTTGGTCACTGGACGATTCTGCATGACTATGCGCATAGATGCAAACTCATTAAAAAGCTGTCGCTGCGCAAAGCCGAGAGTAGCCGTCGGGCCCGCGATCTCCCCTAGCGTAGGCATCAAACGAAGGGAGCGGGCCGTGAACACCGAGGACATCTGGCGAGCCGCCGACGCCGAGCGCAGCGGCCTGGTGGAACTGCTCGAAAACCTCACCGCATCGCAGTGGCGCCATGCCAGCCTGTGCCCGGGGTGGCAGGTCCGAGATGTGGTCGCCCATCTGGCGATCTCGGCCCATGCCCACGTCGGCCGGATTCTGGTCAGTCTGCTGCGGGCTCGCGGCAGTGTCGACCGCATGATGCTCGATACCGCGACCCGGCACGCCACGAAGACCGATGATCGAGAGCTGCTCAGCGAGTTGCGCAGCACGATCGGCTCACGCTTCACCGCCGTCAGCACGACCCCGACCGATCGGCTGATGGATCTGCTGGTACACGGCCAGGACATCGCGGTTCCCCTCGGTCTGCAGCGCGAGATGCCCACGGATGCAGCGCAAGTGGCGCTCGAAAGCGTCTGGAACCCGCGATTTCCCTTCTATGCGGCCACCCGGTTGGCGCCCTACCGGGTGCGCGCAGTGGACACCGACTGGGACAAGGGTTCGGGCCCGATCATCGAAGGGCCGGTCTCGGCGCTACTCCTGTTGGCGACCGGGCGCGACTCGGCCGCGCTGCCCCACCTCAGCGGCGAAGGCGCAGAGTTGCTGCGAAACGGCTGATCGCTGTGGACCGCTAGCCCTGCTCCGCGTCGCGGTAGGCCTCCAACAGCCGCAGCCAGATCTCGCTGATCGTCGGGAAGCACGGCACGGCGTGCCACAGCCGGCTGATCGGCACCCGGCCGGCGACGGCGACCGTGGCCGAATGCAGCAGCTCGGCCACGCCGGGGCCGACGAATGCCACGCCGAGCAGGATCGATTCGCCGGCGTCGACAACCATGCGCGCACGCCCACGGTAGCCGTCGGCGTGCAGCTTGGCCCCCATCACCGCGTCGCCGATCTCCACGTCCACCACCTGCACCCGGTGGCCGGCCCGCTCGGCCTGCTCGACGGTGAGCCCGAC
The DNA here is from genome assembly GCF_022374935.2 of Mycolicibacter virginiensis. Taxonomy (NCBI): domain Bacteria; kingdom Bacillati; phylum Actinomycetota; class Actinomycetes; order Mycobacteriales; family Mycobacteriaceae; genus Mycobacterium; species Mycobacterium virginiense. Next base: position 2,183,629 of record NZ_CP092430.2, on the reverse strand, counting down.
CGCGGCCGCTTCGGGGTCGGTGAAGAAGACCTGCGGTACGGCGTGATGGTCGGCGGTGGCGGCGTGCACGCCCCACGGCGCGGTGTCCAGTGATTCCCCGGCGGCCCGGGCTCCGATGGCGTCGCCGGCGATGCGCGCCTGATATTTGCCCTCGTGGGTGAGCAGCGCGCGGTGATTGGCGTCGCCGCACGCATACAGCCACCCTTCGTCGACGGCGCGCACCCGGCAGGTGTCGTCGACCTCCAGCCAGTCGCCGGGGGTGAGCCCGACGGTTTCCAGGCCGATGTCGCCGGTGAGCGGGGTGCGGCCGGTCGCGAACAGGATCTCGTCGACCTCGAGCTCGCTATCATCGGTCAGCTGCAACCGCACCGGGCCGTCGCCCGCACGCTCGAGCCGGGCGACCGAAACACCGGTGCGCACATCGACTCCGGCGTCGGCCAGGCCGCGGGCGACGTATTCGCCGACGAACGGTTCCATCCGCGGCAGCAACCCCGAGCCGCGCACCAGCAGCGTCACCGCCGAGCCCAATCCCTGCCAGGCGGTGGCCATCTCAACGCCCACACCACCGGCCCCGACCACGGCGAGGCGCCCGGGCACCGTCGTGGCCTCGGTGGCTTCGCGGTTGGTCCACGGACGGGCGTCGGCCATTCCCGGTAGATCCGGCAGGGCCGCGCGGGTTCCGGTGCAGATGACGACGGCGTGCCGGGCGGTCAGCGTCACCTCGCCAGCCTCGGTCGCGACGACCACTCGTCGTGGCCCGTCCAGGCGACCGTGGCCGCGCACCAGGGTCGCGCCGATCCCGTTGACCCAGTCCGCCTGCCCGGAGTCGTCCCAGTCCCCCACATAGCGATTGCGGCGCCCAAACACCCCGGCGGCATCGATCGAAGAACTGACGGCCTGTCGCGCGCCGTCGACGCGGCGCGCATCGTCGAGCGCGAGCACCGGCCGCAGCAGCGCCTTGCTGGGAACGCAGGCCCAGTAAGAACATTCACCGCCGATGAGTTCGCGCTCCACGATCGCCACCGCCAGTCCGGCGGCGCGGGCGCGGTCGGCGACGTTCTCCCCGACCGGTCCGGCACCGAGGACGACGACGTCAACGGTTTCGGATTCGTGCATCGAGTCGACCCCCTCAAGGTCCCGCTCCGCGAACGGTGTCGACTGTCAGCATGCCCGAGCAGCAACTGTCATCTGCGCAGTTTGGAGCAGGATCTCCGCGGCCGGCAGCGCGGTCAGGGGTTATTGGCTCCGGCTGACCCGACAGCCCCAACGGTGCCGTCGAACCCGCCGTTCCCGCCACGGCCCCCGTTGCCGCCGATGCCACCCACACCGGTGCCATCCTCGCCACCGGTGCCCCCGGCACCTCCGATGCCACCGACGCCGGTTCCGTTGGCACCGGGGGCGCCGCCGTCACCGCCGACACCGCCATCACCGCCGCGGGAGACGGCGTCCGTGCTGGACCCGGTGTCCATCTCGACCTGGCCCAGACCTCCGGCTCCGCCGGCGCCGCCGATCGCGGTTCCGACTCCTGGGGCGCCTGAATCGCCACCGTTTCCACCGGTCGCGCTGCCGCCGGTAATGGAGTAGAAGCTGGCCCCGTCGCCCTCGACCTTGCCGATGCCGCCGGCGCCACCGTGGGCTCCACCGCTACCAGCCCCGCCGTTACCGCCGGTCGCAGTGCCACCGCTGATGAAGCCGGAGCCGGTGCCCAGTGCCTGTACCGCACCGCCGCCGCCGTCGCCACCCACGCTGCCGGCCCCGTCTGCGGCGCCCCCGTCACCGCCACGCCCGTCACCGCTGGTCGAGCAGTCGCAGAAACTCGCCACCCCGCCAATTCCGCCGTTACCACCGTGGCCCCCGTTGCTGGCGGCCCCGCCCTGCCCGCCGGTGCCGGTGCCGGTCGCGGAGCCAGGAGCTTGGCTGACCTGGACCGCACCCCCGCCCCCGTTACCGCCGATGCTGCCGGTGCCGGTGGCGTCGCCACCGTTGCCGCCGACGGAGTCACCGGTGGCGGTGCCGCCGGTCGTCAGCAATGCCGCGTTCGCGGCCACGCCCCCGTCGCCGCCGGTGCCACCGTCACTGCCCGCACCGCCGTGGCCGGCGGTCACCGTACCGCTGGCGTTGCCCGCGCTGTCGGCCAGAATGGCGGCCAAGCCGCCGGCACCGCCGGACCCGCTTCCGATGGCGGCACCGCCCGCCCCGCCGGTCGCCACGCTCAGGGCGCCGCCGGCGACACTGCCGGCTCCGTCAGCGGAAATGAGAGCCCAGCCACCGTGTCCACCGGTACCGCCGGCCGCGGTGGCCGACCCCGCGCCGCCCGCAGCGCCGTTCCCGCCGATCGCGGTACCACCGGCATTCCCGCCTCCGGTGCTGTAGATGGCGGCGCCGCCACCACCGCCGCCGCCACCGCCGCCGTAGCCGGGCCCGCCGGCGCCGCCGGCCTCGCCCGTACCACCGGCGCCACCGACTCCGCCCTGCCCGGGACCGCCGACACCCGGCACCCCGTCGATGTACCTGGCTCCGTCACCACCGGCCCCGCCATCGCCGCCGCCGCCGGCCACACCGCCGGCCACCATGCTCAGGCCTCCGGTGCCACCGGTACCGCCGTTGCCACCGGTCTGTGCGGCCAGGAACTGGGCCAGCCCCAACGGTTCTTCGCGTAACCCGGAGCCCACGCCACCGTCACCACCGACGCCGCCGTTGCCGCCGACCAGTCCACTACCGCCGGCACCACCGTCACCGCCGTCGCCGGCCAGGATGTAGGCACCGCTGACCCCGGCGCCGCCATCGCCGCCGTCGCCGCCGTTGCCCAGCGTTCCATCGCTGCCGTGAGCGCCTTGCTGGCCCACCATGCCGGCGGTACCGCCGGCACCGCCGGCTCCGACGCTGCTACCGGCGTTGCCGCCGGTACCACCGTTGCCGCCACTGCCGCGGGTGGCGGCGTCGCCGATTGCCCCGCCGCCGCCCCGGCCGCCGTCACCACTGTTGCCGCCGGCACCGCCCCCGCCGCCGTTGGCGAACATGCCCGTGGCATTGCCGCCCTGACCGCCCGCGCCGCCGGCCCCGCCGACACCGCCCACCCCGCCGACACCGCCGCCCAGCGCCCACTGCCCCGCCGCACCGGTCACACCGACACCACCGTCACCGCCGGCCCCGCCGAGGCCGCCCAAGCCGAACAACCACCCGGGCGCGGCCCCGCCGTCACCTCCGGCTCCACCGGCCCCGCCGGCGATCCCGGCCCCGCCTTCACCGCCCGCACCGCCGGAACCGGCCATCAGACCGCCGGAGCCGCCGTCACCGCCGTCCAAACCGGCCGCTCCCGCCCCGCCTGCGCCGCCGTTGCCGATCCAGCCCACGGCGTCGCCGCCGTCGCCACCGGCCACGCCCTGGCCGGTGCCGTCAAAGCCCGCCCCACCGTCGCCGAACCACAATCCGCCGTTCCCGCCGTCCGGGTTCTGCAGCGTTCCGTCAGCACCGTTGCCGATCAGGAACTGCCCGGACAACTGGTTGATGAAATCATCGACCTGAGCTCCAAACGGGCTGGTGATCCACTGCTGCAGGCCGTCGTGCAACGGCTCATAGAACCACTGGTCGAGGAACGCCGTTGCATCCCCGGCCCCGGCTGCGGCCGGCTCCGCTGATACCTCGCCGAACCCGGACAGCAACGCAGCCCACGCTGAGGGTTCGGTCCAGCCGTCGAAATCCGCTGGCGCAGTTTGGATCCACGCGGTGGGATCGAACAGATCCTCGAATCCGAAGTCAGCCTGCGCTGCGGGCGCCGCACACAACGGCATCACCCCGAACGCCAGGAATCCGGCCACCGAGCCCGTGGCCCCCACCGCCCGCTGCCGGTTGACCCGGCCGTGTCCCTGAGCATCCATGACGCACCCCGTCCCCGCCCCCGTCCGGTGAGTCCGGACGTCTCAGGAAACAGTCAACGAAGCGCAAACGCGACGCACATCATCCAAACGGATGATCTTCAGGAGAACCTTCCCATCGGGCAGCGCGCGGGACGCTAGCCCCGCAGCGTCGCGCCGACGGCCTCGCCGGCGCGGGCGACGGCGGCGTCGCGGGCCGCACTCGCCTCGTCCTCGGTCAGCGTGCGATCGGCGGCCCTGAAGCGCAGCGCGAACGCCAGCGACTTGCGGCCCTCGCCGACCTGCGGGCCGGTGTAGACGTCGAAGAGCGCGATGTCCTCCAACAGTTCACCGGCGCCCTCGCGCACCGCGTCGGCCACCGATTGGGCGGTCACCTTCTCATCGACCACCAGGGCCAGGTCCTGGAATACCGCCGGGAACGGCGACACCCGGGGAGCCGGCAGCGCCGAGGTTACCGGGATGGCGTCCAGGTCGAGCTCGACCGCGCAGGTGCCCTTGGGCAGGCCGGCGCGTTCGATGACGGCCGGGTGCAGCTGGCCGGCGTGGCCGATCACGGTCTCGCCGACGAGCACCTCGGCGCAGCGGCCCGGATGCCACGGCAGGTAGGCCGCGGAGCGCAGCGTGACCTCGACGCCGCTGGCGCGGGCGATCACCCGTGCCGCCTCGATGGCGTCGGCGGCTTCCACCGGCCGGCCCGGGCCCCACGGTCCGCGGGGCTCGGCCAGGCCGGTCAGCGCGACCGCGATGTGCTGCGGCTGGCGCGGCAGGGCGGCGTCGATCCCGCCGATCTCGGCCTCGGTCGGGCGCCGGGCGGGCGTGACGGCCGGGAATTCGGCTGGGCCCACCGACTGCACCACCTGCGCGATGGCGAACAGCGCGACGTCATTCATGCCGCGGGACACGTTGCGGCCCAAGGCTTCCAATAGGCTGGGCAGCAACGTGCTGGCCAGCTGGGGCCGGTCGGCTTCCAGCGGGTTGAGCACCGACACCGTGGCGCGGCGCGGGTCGTCATCGGCCAGCCCCCAGGTGTCGAACACCCCGGCAGGCAGGAACGGTGTGGTGAGCACCTCGACGTAGCCGGCCAGGGCCAGCGACTTGCCGATCGCGCGGCGCCGACGCTGGGTGGCGGTCAGGCCACGCCCGGCCGGCGCGGCGGGCAGCACCGACGGGATGGACTCCAGTCCCTCCAGCCGCAGCACCTCCTCGACCAGGTCGGCAGGCTGGCGCAGGTCCGGCCGCCAGCTCGGCGGGGTGACGGTCAGGACGTCACCGGCGACTGCCACCTCGCAGCCGATCTGGGTCAGTCGGCGAACGGTGGTGCCCTCGGGGTAGCTGACCCCCGCGGTGCGGTCCGGCAGGTCGGCGGGGATCTCGATGGGAGCCTGGCTCCAGTGCTCGACGGGCGGGTCGCCGCGCCAGTCGGTCAGGCCCGAACCGATGACTCCCCCGGCGATTTCGGCGAGCAGGCTCGCGCAGCGGTCCAGCACGGCCACCGAGATGGCCGGGTCCACCGAACGCTCGTAGCGCCGGGCGGCCTCGCTGGGCAGGTGTAGCCGCCGCGCGGTCCGCGATACCGCCGCGGGGTCCCAGATCGCGGCTTCCAGCAGCACATCGGTTGAGTCGTCGCGCATTTCGGTGCTGCCCGAGCCCATCACGCCGCCGATCGCGGCGGTGGCGACGTCATCGACGATCAGCACGTCGACCGGCTCGAGCTTGCGTTCGATGTCATCCAAGGTGGTGACGGTCTCGCCGGCCGCGGCGAAGCGGACGCCGAAGCCGCCGGTGATGCGGGCCCGGTCGTGGGCGTGCATAGGGTGGCCGAGTTCGACCATCACGTAGTTGGTGGCGTCGACGGCCGGGGAGATCGCCCGGATGCCGCACAGCGCCAGGCGCCGTTGCAGCCACCACGGCGAGACCGCCGCCGGGTCGATACCGGTGACGCTGCGCAGCGCGAAGCGGCGCACCCCGGTGCCGGGTTGCACACTCAGCGGCCAGGCCTCGCCGTCGACGGGCAGCGCCGGCACTACCTCGCGGGAGGCCGGGTCTAGAAAGTCCAGGTCCAGCGCGTTGGCGATGTCGCGTGCCAGCCCGCGTACCGACATGCAATACCCGCGGTCGGGGGTGATGGCCAGCTCGTAGACCACGTCGTCGAGACCCAGCACTTCCGCGGCATCGGCACCGGGCTCGGCGGTGCCTTCCGGCAGCACCAAGATGCCGGAATGGTCGGTGCTCAGCCGTATTTCGGATGCCGAGCAGATCATGCCGTCGGAGGTGCGGCCGTAGGTCTTGCGGGTGGCGATCGCGAAATCACCGGGCAGCACCGCGCCGGGCAGTGCCACCGCGACCAGGTCGCCGACGGCGAAATTGCTCGCACCGCAGACGATGTCGCGCGGTTCGTCTTCGCCGACGTCGACGCGGCAGGCCCGGATCGGCTTCTTGAACTCGGTGAGTTCCTCGATCTCGACAACTCGGCCGACCTTGAACGGCCCGGTGACCGGGCCCAGGGTGTGCACGCCCTCGACCTCGTGGCCGATCCGCAGCAGCGCCTGCTCGAGTTCGTCGGCGGTGATCTCGAATCCCGGCGCGCCCGCGATCAGGGTCTCACGCAACCAGCTGTAGGGAATACGCATCAGGCACCCACCCCGAACGGCAGGGAGAACCGGACGTCGCCCTCGACCATGTCGCGCATGTCGGGTATTCCGTTGCGGAACTGCAGGGTTCGCTCCAATCCCATGCCGAAGGCGAAGCCGGAGTACTCGGCCGGGTCGATGCCCACCGCGCGCAGCACGTTGGGGTGCACCATTCCGCAGCCACCCCATTCCACCCAGCCGGGTCCGCCCTTCTTGCCCTCGAACCAGATGTCGACCTCGGCCGACGGCTCGGTGAACGGGAAGAAGTGCGGCCGGATTCGGGTCTTGGCGGCCGGCCCGAACTCTGACTGGGCGAAGGCGTCCAGGGTGCCGCGCAGGTGCGCCATGGTCAGGCCGCGGTCGACCGCCAGCCCCTCGACCTGGTGGAACACCGGGGTGTGGGTGGCGTCGAGTTCGTCGGTGCGGAAGGTGCGCCCGATCGAGACGACGTAGACCGGCAGCTCGCGGGCCAGCAGGGCGCGGATCTGCACCGGGGAGGTGTGGGTGCGCAGCAGTTGCCGCGATCCGGCCGGGGCGATGTGGAAGGTGTCCTGGTCGCTGCGCGCGGGGTGGTCGACCGGGAAGTTCAGCGCGTCGAAGTTGAAGTGTTCGGCTTCGACCTCGGGGCCCTCGACCAGTTCCCAGCCCATCGCGACGAAGGTGTCGGCGACGTGTTCGGCCAGCATGGTGATGGGGTGTCGCGCGCCGACGGGCTTGCGCGCCGAGGGCAGGGTGACATCGATGCTTTCGGCGGCCAGCACCGCGGCGTCACGCTCGGCGCGCAGTGCCGCCAGGCGCTCGTCGTAGGCGCGCTGGGCGTCGGTGCGTACGGCGTTGACGCGCTTGCCGGCGTCGGCGCGGTCGGCTTTGTCGAGCTTGGCCAGCGCCTGGCGGGCCAGCGCCAGCGGCGCCTTGTCACCGAGGTGCTCGGTTTTGGCGTGGGCCAGCGCATCCAGGTCGGCGGCCGCGGTAAAGGCGGCCTGCGCCGCCTGCAGCGCCGAGGTCAGGGTCGCGTCGGAGACGACGGACGGGTCGACTGATTGTTCGCCCACGCGAGGAAACTCCCCCTACTGGCTGTGATTTTGGCTGAGACGCAAGCGTCGATCTTATCGACATGACGACGAAAGCCCCGCACGCGGTGTGCGGGGCTTTCATCGTGTGGGTTAGGGCGCCTTGTGCACGGCGCCCGCGCCGCCGGCACCGCCGTCGACACCGGTAGTGCCGGTGGGTGCGGCGGGCTTGGTGCCGGCCGTGCCGGCCACGCTGCCCGACTTGCCGCCGGTTCCACCGGTGCCGCCGGCACCGCCCTTGGTGCTGCCGACGCCATTGCCGCCGTCGCCGCCCTTGCCGCCCGTGCCACCGTCGCCGGTGGTGTCGGTCGCGGTGCTGCTGCCGCCGGCCCCGCCTGCGCCGCCGGCGCCGACCTGGACGGCCTTGCCGTTGGTGGGTGCGGTGCCGCCGCCGGACGTCAGGCTGCCGCCGTTGCCGCCGAGACCGCCGTCACCGCCGTCGCCCTTGGAGCTGCTGCCGCCGGCACCACCGGCTCCGCCGTTCTGGGCCCGCCAGCTGCCGTCGCCGCCCTCGCCGCCGTCACCGCCCTTGCCGCCGTCGCCCGTGGTTCCGGTGCCGCCGGCACCGCCATTGCCGCCGGCGCCGCCGGAACTGAACAGGTTGCCGCCGGCTTTGCCATCGAATCCCGCGCCACCCTTACCGCCGGCACCACCGTCTACGCCGTTGCCGCCGGCGCCACCATTGCCGCCGCTGCCGTTGAAGGCGAGGATCTGGCCCTTACCGGCCAGGTCACCGTTGGCGTCGTTCCAGCCAGTGGCTTTCGCGCCGGCACCGCCGTCGCCACCCGCGCCGCCGGTCTTGTCAGCACTGGCTCCACCGGCACCGCCGTTACCACCAGCACCGCCGGTAATGGTGCCTTGACCGCCGGCACCACCGGCGCCGCCAATTCCACCATTGCCGGACTCGACGGTCGGAGCGGGCGTTTCATCATCGTCGCTGGCGCTTCCGCCGTTGGCAGGCGGAGCCGGGACGGAGGCAGCGCCACCGGCGCCACCGGCACCACCGGCACCGCCCCAGATGACCCGTGCTCCGACATTATCGGCGACGCCGCCACCGGCACCACCGGCACCACCGGCACCACCGGCACCGGTAATCGCGGTGCCGCCAGCTCCACCTGCGCCACCGGCACCAGATACGCCGAGGATCGTGCCGGACCCGAAGACCTTGTTGGGGAAGGTGTCGATTCCCCAGGTTCCGTCGGACCGCCAGCCGGTGGCAATGCCGCCCGTACCGCCCTTGCCACCCGTGCCGCCGTCGGCTCCCTCGGCGGTCGCTGCGCCACCCTTGCCGCCGGCGCCGCCCTTACCGCCGTACTGGCTACCCACGGCACCGTTGGCGCCGTCGCCACCCTTGCCGCCATTACCGGACTCGGTCCCGCCGGCGCCGCCATTACCGCCAGCGCCGCCGTTGCCGCCGGTCGTTGCGCGACTCGGGTCGGTGTCCGGGTCCACGTAGGCGTTTCCACCGTTTCCACCGGTGCCGCCGTTGCCGTGGACGCCGCCGGTACCGCCGTCACCGCCCGTGCCGCCGCTCCAGTGGGTTTGATCGCCATCGGCACCGGCACCACCGGTACCGCCAATCACGCCAGCGGTATCGGCGCCTTCCCCACCGCTACCGGCCGTGCCTGCTGCGCCGTCGTTACCGGCCCCGTTGCCCGCCGCACCGGCGGCACCGCCTGCGCCCGCGGAGCCCACGTCGCCCGCGTTGCCGCCCTTTCCGCCGGAGCCGTAGCCGTACTGGCCCTTCACCGTCCAGTCACCCTTGTCACCGGTGCCACCATTGCCGCCCGCGCCCGCGTTGCCGCCGGCACCGCCGTCGCCGCCACTGCCGTTGGTGCCGGACACGGAGTCACCGCCGGCGCCACCGGCGCCGCCCTTGCCGCCGTTGAAGCCGTCGCCGCCGTTGCCGCCGTTGCCGGTTCCGGTTTCGAAGTCGCCCGTCGAGCCCTCAATGCCGTGGTCACCGTGGCCGGCGTTACCTCCGGCACCACCGGCACCACCGTTGCCGGATTCGGATGCCCCGCCGGCGCCGCCCGCACCGCCGTTGCCGCCGTCGCTGCGGGAACCGCTACCGCCGTTACCGCCGCTACCGCCATTGCCGCCGTTGCCGGTGGTTCCAGCCCCGCCGTTGCCGCCGGCACCACCGTGGCCGCCGAAGACCCCGTCGGCACCCTTACCGCCATTGCCGCCGTAGTTGTGGCCGCCACTGGCGTCGGCGCCGTCACCGCCGGCGCCACCATTGCTGGCCTCGAAGGGCTGGTCGTCATTGCCGTCTTGACCGGCCGCTCCGGCAACCGCGTCTGTGTCGCCTGCCGCGCCGCCGGCGCCACCCTTGCCGCCGCTGTCACCGTTAGCGCCGGCCTTGCCGCCGTTACCGCCGGAACCCCACTCGCCGTCGCCGCCCTTGGAGCTCCAGTCGCCCTTGGCGCCGGCGCCGCCGTCACCGCCCGCGCCGACGGCACCACCGGCGCCGCCGGAACCGCCGTTGCCGGACGTGCCCGCCTTGCCGGTCTCGTTCTTCAGCTCGCCGGCCGCGCCGCCCTTACCGCCGGCACCACCGTCGAAGCCGTTGCCGCCCTTTTCGCCGTCTTCGCCGGCCCCGTTGTTGGTGCCGATGACGCCTGCATCACCGCCCTTGCCCTTAATACCGTCGTGCCCGGCGCCACCGGTGCCGCCGACACCGCCGTTGCCGGCATTGCCCGCCTCGGTGCCGCTCGCACCGCCGGCGCCGCCGACACCGCCCGTACCACCGACGGCTCCGTCGCCCGCCATGTTGTCGTCGTTGGTGCCGCCCACACCACCGGCGCCACCGGTACCGCCGGTGCCACCGTTGCCGATCTTGCCGCCGTCACCACCGACACCACCGTTACCGCCGGTGCCGGCCTCGTGGTCGGCATCACCCGCACCACCTGCGCCGCCCAAGCCGCCGGCGCCACCGTTACCGCTCTCGCCGCCACTGCCGCCGCTGCCACCGACGCCGCCGTTGCCTGCCGCGTTGCCGCCCTCGGCGTCGACACCGGCACCACCGACGCCGCCCTTGCCGCCATCGCCGTTGATGGTGCTGGCGTCACCGTCCGCACCCTTGTTGCCGAGCGAGCCACCCGCGCCGCCCTTGCCACCGGCACCGGCCGCGCCGCCTTCGCCACCGTCGCCGCCCTTACCACCGTTGGCGTTGTCCTCGTCTCCGGCAGCACCGGTACCGCCCTGGCCTCCGGCACCACCGGCACCACCCTTGCCACCGGCACCACCGGTGCCAAACAGCCCCTTCGAGGCGCTGCCGCCGTTACCACCGGCACCGCCGGCGTTACCAGCGTCACCGACTCCACCGGCGCCACCGTTGGTGCCCCACACACCGTCGTCACCCTGGCCGCCGGCCGTGCCGGTACCGCCGGCGCCGCCCGCACCGCCGAGGCCGAACAGCCAGCCCTGCGCGTCGCCGCCGTTACCGCCGTTGGCGCCCAGGCCGCCCGCACCACCGGCACCACCGATACCCATGAACATCCCGCCGGCACCACCGTCGCCACCGGCCTGGCCGGCCGTGCCGGCTCCGCCGGCGCCGCCGTTACCAAACCAGCCGGCAGCGCCGCCGTCGCCGGGTGCAATAGCGTCTTGACCGTCTTCGCCGTCTTCACCAGCGACAGCGGCCTGACCGGCGTAACCTGCGCCGCCACTGCCGAACCAGATACCGGCCGCACCGCCGTCAGGGTGCTCGGCGGTACCGGCGGCGCCGTCGCCCAGATATATCTGGCCCTCGGGCGCCCAGCTGTTGACCATGTCGACCAGCCAGGAGTTGGCCGGATTGTCGATAAACGAGTCCACCATCGTGTAGATCGGCTGGTAGACCAGGGCATTGAAGATCGTGGTCAGGTCGAACACGGGGGTGTCGGCAGCCAGGCCCGGGTCGGCCGCCGCGTCGAACCAGGATCCGATGTCCCAGGCGTTGCTGTCCCAGCCGGTGTCCGAGCCTGAGACCGGGGTGAACAGGTCAGTCAGCCAGTCGAAGTCCCAGTCGGCGTTCGCGGTGGGAGCCGCCGCCAGGGGCGCCATGCCGAACGTCAGGAACGCCGCCGCCGTGCCACCGGCACCAACCAGCCGATTCGTCTTACGGCGGTTGTTCCGACGCTGCTGCCGACCTGACATGTTTCCCCGCTTCTGCGTTAAGGCGACCTGTGTAAACCGGTCAATTAGTTACCTTGCTCACCGCAGGGTATTCCAAGGAACGGGGTTCATCCACTCGTGTGAGCCAACCTGACCGGCCCACAAGGAAGTTAATGACGCCCAATCAGTCGGCGTCTGAAGGGCTCTGGCGAACTACCTTCAGGCGGTACATCGTCAGATCCGCCGGTACGCCGCTGGTCTTGGCCGCGAGCACCTGACGGCGTGCTCGCTTGGCAACCACACCCAGTTCATCGAGGGCGGCCGGGTCGATCCGTTCCAAAGTCGGCCCGGAAACCACGATCCCGCCCTTGGCGGCGCGTTCCATGACCCGGGCGGCAATGTTGACGTCCACGCCGAGCCAGTCGTCGGCCAGCCGCTGGGGGCGGCCGGTGTGGATGCCGACCCGCATCCGCGGCGTGTGCCCGTTGACCTCGACCTCGCGGATGCCCTCTTGTGCCTCCAGGACCGCGGCGACGGCGACCAGCGGGTCCCGGAACACGGCCATCAGCCCGTCGCCCATTCGTTTGACGATGCGGCCGCCGGCGTCCAGCAGCGGCGGCTCGATCGCGCGCGACACCCGCCGCAGCAGGGTCAGGGTGGCGTCGTCGCCGGACTGCAGCGACCACGTTGAGAAGCCGACCAAATCGGTGAACACCAGCGTTGCCTCAGCATTGCCCGGCACCCGCGACATCCTCTGGGTCAGGGCCTGCCACACCTGCAGCGCGCCCAGGCTGACTTCGCGGGAGGCCGCCGAGCGATCCCCCATCAGGCGGTCGGCCGCCCGCGCGGCGGCCTGCGGCCCCCCATCTCCGGCGGTGGACAACGGATCACCGAATTCCGGATCCCCGGGCAACGCCCGTCGCACCCGCCGAACCAGGTCCACGATCCGAACGTCATTGGTGGTCCGATTCAGCCAGGCCGCGGCCTCATCCAGGGAGAACGATGGGCGGCGATTGGGGCTGGGTTCGTCGGGCATCTCCACCGCCTCCCCGAGCCCATCAGCCTGCCGAGGGGCCGGCTCGAGGTCCATGAGATTCAGGGTAGGTGGCGCTCGCCGAGACCGGCAACGACCCCGACAGTGGCACACGACACGGTTGGCGTTTTTGGGGCGACGCGCCACACCTAATGTAGACAACGATCGTTGTCACAATTATCGTAGTTTCAGGTTCCCAGACAGGAGACGTGATGACCGTTACGCCGACCGCGTCCGTTGAGCAGGCCTGCGCGCCCGCCGACGAAAACACCCCGAGCCCTGCCACAACCGCTCCCAAACCCGCTGCCGCGGTGGAGCCGTTGAACTCCGATTCCTTGACCTGGAAGTACTTCGGCGACCTGCGCACCGGGATCATGGGCGTGTGGATCGGCGCCATCGAGAACATGTACCCCGGTCTGGGCGCAGGTGTGACCGAGCACTCCAGCATCTTGAGCGAGCCGATGCAGCGCGTGACGCGGTCGGTGTACCCGATCATGGGCGTGGTCTATGACGGCATCCGGGCCCAGCACACCGGCGCCTCGATTCGCGACTACCACCGCGACATCAAGGGAGTTGACGAGAAGGGCCGGCGCTATCACGCGCTGGACCCCGACACCTTCTATTGGGCGCACGCCACGTTCTTCATGTTGATCATCAAGCTCGCCGAATACTTCGACGGCGGGCTCACCTTGGCCGAGAAGCACCAGCTCTTCGACGAGCACGTGCGGTGGTACCAGATGTACGGCATGAGCATGCGCCCCGTGCCGAAGTCCTGGGAAGAGTTCTGCGAGTACTGGAACCGAGTGTGCGAGGACGAGCTGGAGCTGACCCCTGCCGCCATCGACATCTTGAACATCCGCATCCCCAAGCCGTGGTTCGTCCCGATGCCCGACGCAGTATGGCACCAGATGTTCAAGCCGGCGCTGGCCGCCCAACGCTGGGTGGCGGCCGGACTGTTCGAGCCGGTGGTGCGGGAGAAAGCCGGTCTGCGCTGGTCAGAAGGCGACGAGGTGCTGCTGCGGCTGCTGGGCAAGGTCAGCCACGTGGCATTCAGCTTCGTGCCCGACGAGATCCGGCTGCATCCGCGCGCGCTGGCCGGATACCGACGCGAGCAGGGCAAGATCCCCAGCGACACACCGCCCATCGAAGCCCCGTGGTTCAGCGGACCACCAAAAGACCGGCGGCGCAGCGGAATGCACTACGTCCCGCCGGTGAGCCAGGGCATGAAGCTGGTCGAGCGGGCCGGGGCGCTGATGCACAGCACCTTCTCGCTGGCCGCCGGCAGTGGCCTGACCCCGCGACCGCCGCGCCGCAAGCCCAAGGCCGCCTAAGCGCGGCGCTGGGCGCGCGCGCTCTGGTAGAGGCAGATCGCTGCCGCGGCAGCAACATTGAGGCTTTCAGCGCCGCCTGCCATCGGGATGTGCACCCGGTGGTCGGCGGCGGCTGCGGCTTCGGCCGGCAATCCTTGGGCCTCCGGACCGAACAGCCAAGCGGTGGGCGCAGCCAGCACCGGATCGGCGTCGTCGAGGCTCAGTTCGCCGTCCAGGGCCGTCGCCAGTACCTGCAGTCCCGCCTGTCCCAATGCGGTGAGCACGGCATCGGTGTCGGGGGCGACTACGACTGGAATGTTGAAGATGCTGCCCGCGGACGAACGCAGGCACTTGCCGTTATAGGGATCGACGCTGTTGCCGGTCAGCACCACCAGATCGGCGCCGGTGGCGTCGGCGATGCGGATCAGAGTGCCGGCGTTACCGGGCTCGCCGATGCCCACGGCCACCGCCACCAGTCGCGGCGCCTCGGCCAGCAACGGGTGCAGCTCCGCTTCGGCGTGCGCGCACACGGCGACCAATCCGGACGGAGTAACGGTGTCCGACAAGGCTTTTGCTGCGCGGTCGGTCACCAGCTGGACCGGTACCTGCGCTGAAGCCAGCAGATCGTGGTGACGTTGCGCCGCCGATTCGGTGGCGAAGACCTCGAGGACCAGACCGCGAGAGATCGCGGCCTCGATCAGATTGGGCCCCTCGGCCAGGAAGCGCTGTTCGCGCTTCCTGGCCACGTGCCGATGCAGCTTGACCGCCGCGACCACCCGGGCCGAACGTTCGGTCAGCATCGGCTCGGTTCGGGTCAGGCAGCCTCGCCGGAAGGCGCGTTGACATCCTCGGGCAGCGCGGCCCGAGCGACCTCGACCAGCGCGGTGAACGCAGCCGCGTCGCTCACGGCGATCTCGGCGAGGTTCTTGCGGTCCACCTCGACACCAGCGGCCTTGAGGCCCTGGATCAGCCGGTTGTAGGTGATGTCGTTGGCGCGGGCCGCCGCGTTGATGCGGGAGATCCACAGCTTCCGGAACTCACCCTTGCGGGCACGACGGTCCCGGTAGGCGTAGGTCATTGAGTGCAGCTGCTGCTCTTTGGCCTTGCGGTACAGCCGCGACCGCTGGCCACGGTAACCCTTCGAAGCCTTCAGGACTGTACGGCGCTTCTTTTGGGCGTTGACTGCGCGCTTCACGCGTGCCATGGGGTGTTCCTACTCTCGTTGGGCGTAAGGGGAATTGCGGTGCGGAGAAAGCGGCAATTAGCCGTTCAGCATCGCGTTGACGCGCTTGGTGTCGCTGGCAGCCACGTCGGCGCGGCCGGCCAACCGGCGCATGCGCGTGCTCGGCTTGTGCTCGAGCAGGTGGCGGGCATTGGCCTTCTGCCGCACGATCTTGCCGGTTCCGGTGCGACGGAACCGCTTCGAAGCGCCGCTGTGGGTTTTCGCCTTAGGCATGTTTCCTCAGTTCTGGTGTCGGGTTTTCAGTTCTCGGGCTGCGGCTCGGCCGCGTCCGCCGCGGGGGCGGGAGCGGTGGCGGGTGCGGGGTGAACCGCGCCTCCACCGGCGTCCTCGGCAGCCTTGGCACGGGTTTTCGCGCCGCGGTGCGGTGCCAGCACCATCGTCATGTTGCGTCCGTCTTGCTTGGCGGAGGTCTCGACGAAGCCGTACTCGGCAACGTCGGCGCCCAGCCGCTGCAGCAGGCGGTAGCCGAGCTCGGGCCGGGACTGCTCACGGCCGCGGAACATGATCGTCACCTTGACCTTGGCCCCGGCTTCGAGGAAGCGGACCACGTGGCCCTTCTTCGTCGCATAGTCGTGGTCGTCGATCTTGGGACGCAGCTTCTGTTCCTTGACGACGGTCTGCTGCTGGTTCTTGCGAGACTCGCGCTCCTTCTGAGCCGCCTCGTACTTGTACTTGCCGTAGTCCATGATCTTGCAGACCGGCGGTTTGGCGGTCGGTGCGACTTCGACAAGGTCGAGATCGGCATCCGCGGCGACGCGAAGCGCATCTTCGATGCGCACTATGCCTACCTGCTCCCCGCCCGGGCCGATCAAACGAACCTCAGGTACACGAATGCGCTCGTTGACGCGGATCTCAGTGCTGATGGGACCTCCTTGGGTAGTCTTCGGTCGCGGCCGCCGCAGTGCTCGTCCGGACGCAGCGGCGTTGACCCCACCCACCAGCAAAAAAGCCCTGCACGAAGCAGGGCCCATACCGACCGATCACGGCCTGAATAGCATCAAGCCGCCTGCGCATCGCGCAGAGCAGGCGGTTCACACCGCCTGCGACCGGACCACTGAGCCGCCAGGATTGCTCCTCGACTAGTGGTGGGAGGGAACTCCACTTGCTGTCCTGGCGTACGCCGGGACGGTCGCGTTAGGGAGTCTAGCAGCTGTTCAGCAGTTGTTCCGCCCCGCGATCATCCCCACCGGCGATTCCACACGTCCTTTTCGTCCTTTTCGCGGTTTTCCTGCTTATTCTCGCGGGCTATGACCCTGACAGTGCCGCCCGTGCCGCGCTCGCGCAGCCGCTCGAACACCCGGTTGCACTGGGTGCCCTCCGCGGCCGCCTGGGCCGTCGGCATCGCCGCCACATTGTCACTGCTGGCGAGCATGTCACCGGTGATCCGGTGGGCGATCCGGGTGCCTCGCGAGTTCATCGACAAATACCTGTTCAACTTCCCCGACACCAGCCTGGCCTGGGCGTTCGTACTGGCCCTGCTGGCCGCCGCGCTCAGCGCGCACAAGCGCATCGCCTGGTGGTTGCTGATCGCCAACCTGGTGGTCGCCGGCGGCTGGAACGTCAGCCGGCTGGTGTCGGACACCTCCGACCGTTTCCAAGTCATCAGCGGTGTCGCGGGCCTGGCCCTGCATGTGGTCGCGATCGTGGTCCTGGTGTTGGCCCGCGACGAGTTCTGGGCCAAGGTACGGCGCGGAGCGCTGCTCAAGTCCGCCGCGACGCTGATCGCCGGGTGGGCAGTGGCGATTCTGCTGTGCTGGGGGCTCATCGAGCTGTTCCCCGGCACGGTGACACGCCCGTTGCGACTGCCCTACGTGGTGAACCGGGTGGTCGGCTTCGGGCTGCTCGAACCGGACTTCTTCCCCGGCAAACCGGACTTTGGGCTCAAGGCCCTGTGCGGGCTGCTCGGGGCGCTGGCCCTGATCATCGCGGCCATCGTGCTGTTTCTCTCGCAACGCTCCGACAATGCCCTCACCGGCCAGGACGAGTCGGCGATCCGCGGGCTGCTCGAGCAGTACGGCCAGAACGACTCGCTGGGCTACTTCGCCACCCGCCGCGACAAGTCGGTGGTGTTCGCCCCCAACGGGCGCGCCGCCATCACCTACCGGGTCGAGGTGGGCGTCTGCCTGGCCAGTGGCGATCCGGTGGGCGACCCGCGGTCGTGGCCGCAGGCCATCAACACCTGGTTGCGGGTCTGCAAGGACTACGGCTGGGCGCCCGGCGTGATGGGTGCCAGCTTCGCCGGCGCGCAGGCCTACCGCGACGCCGGACTGAGCGCTCTGGAATTGGGCGACGAAGCAATCTTGCGACCCTCGGAGTTCAAACTGTCCGGCCCGGACATGCGCGGGGTACGCCAGGCGGTCACCCGGGCCCGGCGCTCGGGCCTGACGGTGCGCATGCGTCGGCACGGCGAGATCGGCGCCGACGAGATGGCCCGCGTCATCAAACACGCCGACGCCTGGCGCGATACCGAATCCGAGCGCGGGTTCTCCATGGCGCTGGGCCGGCTCGGCGATCCGGCCGACGCCGACTGCCTGCTGGTCGAGGCGGTACGCGGAGATCCGCGCACCGGGGAGGTCGTGGCGATGCTGTCGCTGGTGCCGTGGGGGCACAGCGGGGTGTCGCTGGATCTGATGCGCCGCTCCCCGCAATCCCCCAACGGCACCATCGAACTGATGGTCAGCGAACTGGCACTGCAGGCCACCACCATCGGCGTCAGCCGGATCTCGTTGAACTTCGCGATGTTCCGGGCCGCCTTCGAGCAGGGTGCGCAGCTGGGCGCCGGCCCGGTGCTGCGACTGTGGCGGCGGCTGCTGATGTTCTTCTCCCGCTGGTGGCAGCTGGAGACGCTGTACCGGTCGAACATGAAGTATCGGCCGGAATGGGTGCCGCGCTTTGCCTGCTACGAGGACGCCCGGCTGATCCCCCGCGTCGGGGTGGCGTCGGTGATCGCCGAAGGCTTTCTGGTGCTGCCCTTCTCGCGGCGCAACGAGCAGCACACCGGACACCACTCGGCCGTGCCGGCGACGGTGGCCGCCGCCGGGCGGCTGCACAGCGACGGGACCGCACCCGACACCATCGACGGCGGTGCCGTCGGCGACTTCACCGAGCCCGGCGAGACGCGCCCCCGGCTTCCCGAACAGGTCCGGGTCCGGATGGCCAAGCTGAAATCGTTGCAGGACAGTGGCGTCGATGCCTACCCGGTGGGCGCCGCGCCCAGCCACAGTGTGACCCAAGCCCTGGCCAGCGACACCGAAGAGACCGTGTCGGTGGCCGGGCGGGTGTTGCGGATGCGCGACTACGGCGGGGTGCTCTTCGCCCAGCTGCGTGACTGGTCCGGTGAGATGCAGTTGCTGCTCGACGATTCGGTGCTCGCGCACGCCGATGGTGACGCGCGCGCCGCGGACTTCAGCGCGGGTGTCGATCTCGGCGACCTGGTCGAGGCGACCGGCCGGATGGGCCAGAGCCGCAACGGGACACCGTCGCTGCTGGTGACGCACTGGCGGCTGGTCGGCAAATGCCTGCGACCGCTGCCCGACAAATGGAAGGGCCTGACCGACCCCGAGGCCCGGCTGCGGACCCGCTACGTGGACCTGGCGATCAACACCGAAGCGCGTGAGCTGATCGCAGCACGCAGCAATGTGCTGCGCTCCATCCGGGACACCTTGTTCGCCAAGGGGTTTCTGGAGGTCGAGACCCCGATCCTGCAGCAGCTGCACGGTGGGGCCAACGCGCGCCCGTTCGTCACCCACATCAACGCCTACGACCTGGACCTGTATCTGCGGATCGCCCCGGAGCTCTATCTCAAGCGGCTGTGCGTGGGTGGGGTGGAGCGGGTGTTCGAGCTGGGCCGGGCGTTTCGCAACGAGGGCGTCGACTACAGCCACAACCCGGAGTTCACCCTGCTGGAGGCCTACCAGGCCCACGGCGACTACCTGGCCTGGATCGACGGGGCGCGCGAGCTGATTCAGAACGCCGCGGTGGCGGCCAACGGTGCCCCGGTGGTGATGCGACCGGGCGCCGGCGACAAGCTCGAAGCGGTCGACATCTCCGGGCAGTGGCCGGTGCGCACCGTGCACGACGCGGTGTCCGATGCGCTCGGTGAGCAGATCGATGCCGGCACCGATGTGGCCACGCTGCGCCGGTTGTGCGACGGTGCCGGCGTCCACTACCTGCGGCAATGGGATGCCGGGGCGGTGGTGCTCGAACTCTACGAGCACCTGGTCGAGGCCCGCACCGAGCAGCCCACGTTCTACACCGACTTCCCCACCTCGGTCTCGCCGCTGACCCGGCCGCACCGCAGCAAGCCGGGAGTGGCCGAACGGTGGGACCTGGTGGCGTGGGGTGTGGAGCTGGGCACCGCCTACAGCGAACTCACCGATCCGGTGGAGCAGCGCCGCCGTTTGCACCAGCAGTCGCTGCTGGCCGCCGGCGGGGACCCCGAGGCCATGGAACTCGACGAGGACTTCCTGCAGGCCATGGAGTACGCGATGCCGCCCACGGGCGGACTGGGCATGGGCGTGGACCGCGTCGTCATGCTCATCACCGGCCACAGCATCCGGGACACGTTGCCGTTCCCGCTGGCCAAGCCACGTTGAGCCGCATTCCGGTCCATCATGGAGGGGTGATTCTGGCGAGTGGCGAACACACCTCGCTGATGCATGGCTGGATCCCGGTCACGGTGCAGGCGGCGGCGGTGTTGGCGCTGGTTCTGGCCGTGGGCTGGCGGTCGCGCCGCTGGCTGTGGCGGCTGCCGTTGATCGGTGCCCTGGGGCTCGCCGCGGCGGGATGCGCCTACTGGTTCGCCACCGACGACGGCCTGTCCGGTCAGCCGCCGCCGATAACCCTGTGGCTGTGGATCGCGCTGACCGGCGCCGCCGCGGCGCTACTGGTCTTGGGCTGGCGGGGTGCGGCCTGGTGGCGACGCGGCATCGCCATTCTGGCGGTGCCACTGTGTCTGATCAGTGCGGGTTTGACCCTCAATGCCTGGGTCGGTTACTTCCCGACCGTGCAGAGCGCCTGGGGCAACCTGACGTCGGGGCCGCTGCCCGACCAGAGCGACATAGCTGCGGTGGATGCGATAGCCGGCTCGGGCACCCTGCCCGAGCGCGGCCACGTGCTGCAGGTGACGATCCCCGCCGACGCTTCGCATTTCAAACATCGCGGCGAACTGGTGTACCTGCCTCCGGCGTGGTTCGCCCAGAATCCGCCGCCGCCGCTGCCGGCCGTGATGATGATCGGCGGCGAGTTCAACACGCCTGCCGACTGGCTGCGCTCCGGGGGCGCCATCAAGGCCGTCGACGACTTCGCGGCCGCCCACCACGGCAATGCACCGGTGCTGGTGTTCGTCGACTCGGGTGGTTCCTTCAACAACGACACCGAATGCGTCAACGGCCCGCGTGGCAACGCTGCCGACCATCTGACCGAAGACGTGGTGCCGTACGTGATCTCGCACTTCGGGGTCAGCCCCAAAGCATCGCAGTGGGGGGTGGTCGGCTGGTCCATGGGCGGCACCTGCGCGGTCGACCTGACCGCGATGCACCCCGACAAGTTCAGCGCCTTTGTCGACATCGCCGGCGATCTGAGCCCCAACGCGGGAACCCGCTCGCAGACCATCAGCCGGCTGTTCGGCGGCAGCGTCGACGCCTGGGCGGAGTTCGACCCGTCGACGGTGATCGCCAAGCATGGCCGGTATTCCGGGGTGTCGGGGTGGTTCGCGGTCGACGGCAGCGCCACCAAGGCCGATGCCGGTGGCCAGCTCGCCGCCGCGAAGTCGCTGTGCGCGCTGGGACAGGCCAACGGCATCGACTGCGCCGTGATCTCCGAACCGGGCCAACACGACTGGCCGTTCGCCGGAAGGGTGTTCACCCACGCGTTGCCGTGGCTGGCCGCGCGGCTGAGCACCCCGGGGGTGGCGCCGGTGGGGTTCCCGAGCGTGTGACGCGGCGGTCGCGGGTGTGCTCTCGCCAGCCGCGAGTGGGAATCTGACGACGCAGCATCGGCGTGTCACGTCGTCAGATTCCCACTCGGCCAGTACTGAGCGTTGATGGTCCGCTACTTCGACCGCCGGCGGTAACGTGGCGACCATGGGTGACGATCCGACCGACCCGCAAACCGACACCGGCTACGACGCCACCGGCGTGCCGACGTTCGATTCGGTGCGCGAGAAGATCGAGCGCCGCTATGAGACCTCGATCGGCGCTCAGGAGCTGGATTCCGAGACACCCGAGGGCCGCACCGTCGAGAAGCAATTCGAGGACCGCCAGCGCGCGGCCGCCGACCGGCTGGAGCAGATCCGCAAGTCGATGCACGAGGGTGAGCACTGACCGGTGCGGACCTTCACCATCGCCGAGCGGCGAAACCGTTTGGCGCGCAGACACTTTCTTGCCCCCGGCACCGCCGACGAGCCGATCGACCGGATCGCGGCAACGCTGGTCGGGCTGCACTCCACCGATCCGGCAACCCCGTACCTGTCGCTGTGGGCGCGGCGCCCGGGCTTCGCGGTGGCCGACCTGAACGACGCCCTGTATGAAAAGCGTTCGCTGGTCAAACATCTGGCGATGCGGCGCACGCTGTGGGTGTTCGATCCCGCCGACCTACCCGCCGTGCAGGCCGCGGCCAGCGACCGGGTAGCCGACACCGAACGACGCAAGCTGATCGCCGATGTGGCCAAAGCGGGCGTCGCCGATGACGGCGAAAAGTGGCTGACCCAGGCCGCTGCCGCGGTGCTGCGGCACCTCGAGGAGAACGGCCCGGCCAACAGCATCGCGCTGCGCGCGGCCCTGCCTGAGCTGGCCGGCACCTACGATCCCGCGCCCGGCAAGTCCTACGGCGGCCAGACCCATCTGGCACCGCGCGCGCTGACCGTGCTGGGCGCGCAGGGCCACATCGTGCGGGGTCCCAACGACGGCGGCTGGACCTCGTCGCGGCCGCAGTGGACGACCGCGACGAGCTGGCTCGGTGACCTTGGCGCCCCGATGACCGCCGAACCGGCGCAGACCCAGCTGATCCGAACCTGGCTGCGGGCGTTCGGCCCGGCCACCGCCGAGGACATCAAGTGGTGGTTCGGTACCACCAAGACGGTGGTCCGCAAGGCGTTGAGTGAGATCGGCGCCGTCGACGTCGACCTGCACGGCACGCCCGGCTACGCCCTGGCCGACGACCTGGAGCCCGAACCCGAGCCCGAGCCGTGGGGTGCGCTGCTGCCGGGCCTCGACGTCACCACGATGGGCTGGTACCAGCGCGACTGGTACCTCGGCGAGCACCGTGGCCAGCTCTTCGACAACAACGGCAACGCCGGGCCCACCGTGTGGTGGAACGGCCGGATCATCGGCGGCTGGTATCAGGATGCGGCCGCCCAAGTGCAGCTGCAGCTGCTCGAAGACCCGGGCGCCCAGGCCCGTGCCGCGCTGAGCAAGCGGGCGCAGCAACTCACCGCATGGCTGGATGGGGTGCGGGTGCCGCCGCGGTTCCCGTCGCCGCTGGTGAAGGCGGCACAGCGCTGACGGCGTAGTTTCCCGAACCGGTGAACTGCCTCTTGAGCATCGTGTACCCCCAAGCCAGTACCAGCCACGGCGCGATCAACCACGGGCCGTTCAGCAGAATGAACTTGACGCCCAGATCCATGAAGCTGTCGGTATTGATCGACGGGAAGCCGGCGATGATCTCGGTGCCGTAGTAATACCAGGTCAGGACGGTGTGCGTGACGGCTGTCGACATCACCAGCAGGGTTCCCCGGTAGTCGGTGAACTTGGACCGGAACAGCAGGACGAGTCCGGTGACGCCGACGCAGGCGTTGATCACCGACAGCACTTCGATCATCAAGAAGTTGGGTTCGGCGTCCAGATAGCGCAGGTCGCCGCCGTCGATGTAGTTCCACCAGGGATACGCCCACGCCGCATCGCGGGCCCCGGCGATGGCCTTGTGCAGGATCAGCCAGCCGAGTTCCCAGGTCAGATGCGTGATGTAGGAGCAGATCACGAACGGCAGAACCACCGCCTGGAGGCGTTGGAATCGGGTCCAGGTCCGAAGCGACGGTATCGGCAGGAACGCCGCAAAAATGCCCAGGAAGTAGGCAGCGGTCGCCTGCACCACCATGGCATCGGCGATGAAGGGACGGTCGACGCTGCTGTGAAATGCCAGGTAGCTGTACGTCGGAAACGCCAAGGCCAGCGAACCGAACGCCACGATCCATACGATGCGCAGTCCGCGCGACCGCGGAAGTGTCGCCGAAATCTGGGGTGAGTTTTCCCGGCTCAGCTCTGCGGTCGCCATCGGCGCACCTCTCCCGTCTCGCCCAACCACTTGGAGTAATCTCAATTCTGTTACACAGAATCATGATTACTGTGGCACCCTAGCACCTCGTGGACACTGAGCCCCCGGTCGCCGACATGGCCGACGCACGCAGGGCCATGTACCAACAGCAGATCGTGGCGGCAGCCGAGTACGAGTTCAGCCGCACCGGCTTCGCCGACGCACGGGTGAGCGACATCGCCAAGACCGCCGGGGTGTCACTGGCGACGGTCTACAAGTATTTCGGCGGCAAGGACGAAATCTGGGATGCCCTCAACGCCGCGCGCATGCAGGAGTTCGTCGCCGCCGTGCGCGTACGCACAGCCGAAATCGACTCCCCGCTCGAGGCGATCCTGGTCGCAGCGCGTGCCGAGGTTGAGTTCTTCGCAGCACATCCCCACTTTCTGCAGCTGCACATCAATGAGGGCCTGAGCTGGGCATCGGCGTCAGCCGACTTGGGCCGCGGCGGTCAGCGGGCCGCGTGGCGAACGGGCATGGACATGATCACCCGTGCGGCCGAGGTCGCGGTGGACGCAGGCCAAATCACCCACCTGCCGCCGCGAATCGCTGCGGCACTGGTCATCTCGGCGTTGCAGATTTGGCTCACCGACTGGGTCTCGGCGGGCAAGACCGAGCCGATCGAGGCTGTCGCCGACGCAGTCGTACGGCACCTGCGAGTCAGCCTCGGCGCTGGGCCGGCTTAGCCAAACACGGAACCCTACGCGCTGGCCTTACGCCGCCGTTTGACGGCTTTGGCGGGTTTGGCTGGTGCGTCCAGGATCTCGGCGAGGAACTTGCCGGTGTAGCTCTCCGGCACGGCCACCACGTCCTCGGGTGTGCCGGTGGCCACCACCGTGCCACCCCCGGAGCCACCCTCGGGGCCCATGTCGATAATCCAGTCCGCGGTCTTGATCACGTCCAGGTTGTGCTCGATGACGATCACCGTGTTTCCCTTGTCGACCAGACCGTTGATGACGACCAGCAGTTTGGCGATGTCCTCGAAATGCAGGCCGGTGGTGGGCTCGTCGAGGATGTAGACCGTCCGGCCGGTGGAACGCTTCTGAAGCTCGGAGGCCAGCTTCACCCGCTGCGCCTCTCCCCCGGACAGCGTTGGCGCCGGCTGCCCCAGCCGCACATATCCCAGCCCGACGTCGACCAGGGTGCGCAGGTAGCGGTGGATTCCGGTGATCGGCTCGAAGAACTCCGCGGCCTCCTCGATGGACATGTCCAGGACTTCGGCGATGGTCTTGCCCTTGTAGTGCACCTCCAGGGTCTCCCGGTTGTAGCGGGCACCGTGGCAGACCTCGCAGGGCACATAGACATCCGGCAGGAAGTTCATCTCGATCTTGATGGTGCCGTCGCCGGTGCACGCCTCGCAGCGGCCGCCCTTTACGTTGAACGAGAACCGGCCGGGCTGATAGCCGCGGACCTTGGCTTCGGTGGTGGCCGCGAACAGGGTGCGGATCTTGTCGAACACCCCGGTGTAGGTGGCCGGGTTGGACCGCGGCGTGCGTCCGATCGGTGACTGGTCCACCCGCACCAGCTTGTCCAGGTGATCGAGTCCGGTGATCCGGGTGTGCCGGCCGGGCACCAGCCGGGCGCCGTTGAGTTTGTTGGCGAGCACCGTCGCCAGAATGTCGTTGACCAGGGTCGACTTGCCCGAGCCGGACACCCCGGTGACCGCGGTGAGCACGCCGAGCGGAAACGCTACGTCGACACCGGACAGGTTGTGCTCGCGCGCGCCGACCACCCCGAGTTGACGCTTGGCATCCACCGGCCGGCGGTTCTCCGGAACCGCAATGCTTTTCGCGCCGGACAGGTAGGCGCCGGTGATCGAGTCGGTGTTGGCCAGCAGGTCGCTGTAGGGACCGCTGTGCACGATCTTGCCGCCGTGCTCGCCGGCCGCCGGGCCGATGTCGACGATCCAGTCGGCGTGCGCGATGGTGTCCAGGTCGTGCTCGACGACGATCAGGGTGTTGCCCAGATCGCGCAGCCGCACCAGGGTTTCGATCAGTCGCCGGTTGTCACGCTGATGCAGCCCGATCGACGGCTCGTCGAGCACGTAGAGCACGCCGACCAGGCCCGACCCGATCTGGGTGGCTAGCCGAATGCGTTGCGCCTCACCTCCGGACAGGGTTCCGGCGGCCCGAGACAGCGTCAAGTACTCCAGTCCGACGTCGAGCAGGAAGCTCAGCCGGGACTGGATCTCTTTGAGCACCTGGCCGGCGATGGCCTGCTCGCGCGGGCCCAGGGTCAGGGCGTTGAGGAAGTCCGCGCAGTCCGCGATCGACAGCTCACTGACCTGCGCAATGGATTTGCTGCCGTAATCGCCCGCGGCCAGCGTCACCGCCAGGATCTCCGGCTTGAGCCGGGTGCCGGCGCACTCCGGGCACGGCACGTCACGCATGAACCCGGCGTAGCGTTCCTTCATCTGCTCGGATTCGGTCTGCTCCATCTTGCGTTGCAGGAACGCCATCACACCTTCGAAATCGGTGTAGTACGAGCGCGTCCGGCCGTAGCGGTTGCGGTAGCGCACGTGCACCTGCTCGTCGGAGCCCTCCAGGATCGCCTTGCGGGCCTTGGCCGGCAGTTTGCGCCACGGGGTGTCGACGTCGAAGCCCATCGCCTCACCGAGGCTGGCCATCATCCGGGTGAAGTACTCGCTGGTGGGGCCCATCGACCAGGGCACCACCGCGCCCTCGGCCAGGGTGCGATCCGGGTCGGGCACCACCAGGTCGGCGTCGACCTCCTTGCGGATGCCCAGGCCCGCGCACTCCGGGCAGGCCCCGTAGGGCGAGTTGAACGAGAACGACCGCGGCTCCAGGTCGTCGACCGACAGCGCGTGCCCGTTGGGGCAGGCCAGCTTCTCGGAGAACCGCTGCTCGCGGTGTGGGTGATCATCGTCCCGGTCGACAAACTCCAGCACCACGATGCCGTCGGCCAGGCCCAGCGCGGTCTCCACCGAGTCGGTGAGCCGCTGTTTGGCCGACTCCTTGACAGTGAGGCGGTCGACGACCACCTCGATGTCGTGTTTCTCCTGCTTCTTGAGCTTGGGCGGATCGGTCAGTGAATGCACCACGCCGTCCACCCGCACCCGGCTGTAGCCCTGGGTGTTCAGCTTCTCGAAGAGATCGGCGAACTCCCCCTTGCGGGTGCGCACCACCGGTGCCAGCACCTGGAACCGCAGGCCCTCGTCCATGGCCAGCACCTGGTCGACGATCTGCTGCGGGGTCTGGCGGGCGATCCGTTCGCCACAGACCGGGCAGTGCGGGGTGCCGGCGCGGGCGTAGAGCAGCCGCAGGTAGTCATAGACCTCGGTGATGGTGCCGACCGTCGAGCGCGGGTTGCGGTTGGTGGACTTCTGGTCGATGGACACCGCCGGCGACAGGCCCTCGATGAAGTCGACGTCGGGCTTTTCCATCTGGCCCAGGAACTGGCGGGCGTAGGC
Organism: Mycolicibacter virginiensis; assembly: GCF_022374935.2. NCBI lineage: Bacteria > Bacillati > Actinomycetota > Actinomycetes > Mycobacteriales > Mycobacteriaceae > Mycobacterium > Mycobacterium virginiense. The sequence continues at coordinate 2,156,633 of NZ_CP092430.2, read as the reverse complement.
CGACAGGGATTCGACATAGCGGCGCTGGCCCTCGGCGAAGATGGTGTCGAAGGCCAGCGAGGATTTACCCGAACCGGACAGCCCCGTGAACACGATCAACGCGTCACGCGGCAGGTCCAGATCCACACTGCGCAGGTTGTGTTCCCGCGCACCCTTGACGATCAGCCGGTCAGCCACGGGTCCATGCTAGGTGGCGCTACCGACAACCAGCTCAGGGCCAGTACCGTGACGGTCATGACCTCCCAGATCGCGGTGGACGACAACTACACCGGACACGTCGAACCCGGAACCGCGGCGCGGCGCACCCTGCCCGGGGCCACCATCATCAAGGCGTCGGTGGGCCCGATGGACAACAACGCTTACCTGGTGACCTGCACCACAACCGGCAAGACGCTGCTGATCGACGCGGCCAACGACGCCGAGAACCTGGTGGCACTGGTACGCGAGCACGCCCCGGACGTGGCGCTGATCGTCACCAGCCACCAGCACTTCGATCACTGGCAGGCGCTGGCCGCGCTGGCCGAGGCCACCGGGGCGCCGACGGCCGCACACGCCCTGGACGCCGAGCCGCTGCCGGTCACCCCCGATCGCATCCTGGCCGACGGCGACACCGTAACCGTCGGCGACCTGAGCTTCGATGTGATCCACCTGCAGGGCCACACCGAGGGATCGGTGGCGCTGGCCCTCGACGGCGCGGCCACCGGCGGCGTGACGCAGCTGTTCACCGGCGACTGCCTTTTCCCCGGCGGCATTGGAAAGACTTGGCAGCCAGGGGATTTCGAGCGCCTACTGGGTGACGTGAGCCGCAAGGTGTTCGACCGCTTCGACGACGACACCGTCGTCTACCCCGGGCACGGCGATGACACCGTCCTAGGGGTCGAGCGCCCGCACCTGGCGGAGTGGCGCGAACGGGGTTGGTGAACTCCCCTCCGGCTAGCCGGTGGTGTGAACGATCAGCACGTCGATCTTGGAGCGCCGTGACACGTTGGCCGGCACCGAACCGAGCAGCCGCCCGGCGATGGTGCTCAGGCCGACGTTGCCGACCACCAGCAGGTCGGCCTTGACCGACTCCGCCAGCTCCACCAGCGCGTCGACCGGAGCGCCGACGATGGCCTTCTCCTCGACCTCGTAGGCCCCGGCGTTGATCGCCCGCTCCTTGGCCTCCTTGAGGATGGCGTAGATCGGGGCGTTGCCCGAAGCCTTGTAGCCCTCGTCCTTGAGGGCGTCGGCGGCGCGGGGGTCGTCGGCGTGCGGCAGGTAGGCGGTCGCGATGATGACCTTGGCGCCCTCACCGGATGCCAGGTGAGCCGCGCGGTCGACGGCGCGCAGCGACGAGTCCGAGCCGTCCGTACCGACCACTACGGTCTTGTAGCCGCTCATTGGTAACCCTCCCGGTGCATTGGTCGCGTGTTCGCAAATTAAGCCATGGCGACATTAACGCGTCGACGGCCCCGATGGGGGCGATTGGCGTCACATGTCGTTTGCGGCGCGGCGCGCCCAGCCGCCTGACCGGCCAGAAAGCCCCATTTGGCAAGCCCCGTGACGTAGCTGACATGCCGTGTCCAACGGTAACGTGGAATGTCATCACCGTCACCGCCACCGATAGCGCACGCCGTTGAGCCAGGTATTGAGCCCGGCCCCGGTGCATACTGAGGCGGGTCCGCCACTGCGCCAACCACGCTCGCCGGATGCGGCCGTAATCGCCGTCGCGACAACGGTGATCAGCGTCATCGGCGCGAGCCGGCCGTCGCTGTGGTTCGACGAAGCAGCCACCATCTCGGCGGCGACGCACCGCTCACTTCCGGAACTGTGGCGATTGCTCACTCACATCGACGCGGTACACGGGCTGTACTACCTGGTCATGCATGGCTGGTTCGCGGTCTTTCCCGCGACCGAATTCTGGGCCCGGGTGCCGAGCAGTCTGGCGGTCGGACTAGGGGCCGCCGGCGTGGTGGTGCTGTCCCGCAGGTTCACCGGCCGGCAGGTATCGGTGTGCGCCGGTGCGCTTTACGCGATATTGCCGCGGATGACATGGGCGGGGGTCGAGGCGCGCCCGTATGCGTTCTCGGCGATGGCCGCGGTCTGGCTCACCGTGCTGTGGGTGACCGCGGCCCGGCGCAACACCGTGCGACTGTGGGTGGGCTACGGCGTGGCAGTCGTGGCGGCGACACTACTGAACACCTTCACCGTGCTGATGGTGGCGGTACACGCGGTGGCGCTGCGGCAGGTGGGCGCCGACGATTCCGCGAGGCGGAGATGGGCTGCGGCGGCCGGTATCGGACTGGCCGCGCTGGCCCCGTTCCTCTGGTTCAGCCAGGGGCAGATCCGCCAGGTCGCCTGGATTCAGTCGCTGAATCCGCACACCGTCATCGAGATCCTCCAGCAGCAGTACTTCGACAACAGTGCGCCGTTCGCGATCCTGGCGTGGCTGATGCTCGCGGGCGCCATCGTCGCCGTTCGAAACGGCGCCCGCCGGTCCCCCGATGCCGATACCCGACGGCTCGCGGCGCTGTGCGTGGCCTGGATACTCATCCCGACCGTGGCCACGCTGGCCTATTCACTGGTGGTGAAACCTGTTTACTACCCGCGGTATTTGATCAGTACGGCTCCGGCGATGGCGATCGCCCTGGCGATCGCGGTCACCACACTCGCCACTTCGCGCCGCGTGGTGATCGGCGTCGTCGCACTGTTGGCGATCGCAGCGTTGCCCAATTACGTTGCCAATCAACGTGATCGCTATACCAAAGAGAAGGGCTGGGACTACAGCGCGGTCGCCGACGTGATCGTCGCGCACGCCCAACCCGGGGACTGCCTGCTGATCGACAACACCACCAGGTGGCTACCCGGCCCGATCCGGGCGCTGACCGCCGCGCGCCCCGAGGCGTTCGCGAAGCTGACCGACCCCGGCCTGGGACCACACCGCCAAACCCTGGGGCGGCTCTGGGACGGGCACCTCGGGGTGGGGGCATTGAAGGACCAGTTCGACCGATGCCCGACGATCTGGGCGATCACCGATCACGACCGCAGCCTGCCACTCCATCAGGCGGCCGCAGCGCTACCGGCGGGCACCCGGTTCGCCCGCACACCCGACGGCCGGATGCTGCACGCGCTGCGCTTCTACGTCGTCGAACGCTGGCAGTTCACCTTCGCTCAGGTCATCAAGGCGACCCGCCGAACAACCTAGGTACAGCAGTTGGGATCCAGTGCCGCGCACAAGGCTTGCAAGGCATCCGGACGCACCCGGTGGAACATGTTCATCCCCCGCCGATCCGACACCACCAAACCGGCCTTGCGCAGCTGGCTCAGGTGGTGGCTGACGGTGGATTCGCTCAAGCCCAGGACCGCGGCCAGGTCGCCGGAATTCTCCTCTCCGGCGGTCGAGCTGAACAGATGCGACACGATCTTGACCCGCACCGGATCCGCCAGCGCTTTGAGTCGCAACGCGATCTGCAATGCGTCGGCGTCATTCATGGGCCCGGAGGCCACCGGGGCGCAACACACCGGCGCGGTCGTGTCGATCACCGGCAACGCTTTCGGCATGGATCCATCCTGACACATTTCATTGACATATATCGAAAAGGTGGGCATGCTGACGCCAGATCGTTAGTTCGACATATGTCTCACAGCTGGAGGTGACTGCCATGTCCCGCATCCAACTCGCGCTCAACGTCGATGACCTCGACGCCGCAATCGCGTTCTATTCCACGCTGTTCGCCACCGAGCCGGCCAAGGTCAAGCCCGGCTACGCCAATTTCGCGATCGCCGACCCGCCGCTGAAGCTGGTACTGCTGGAGAACCCGGGCCACGGCGGGACGCTGAACCACCTCGGCGTCGAGGTGGCCTCGAGCGAGATCGTCCACTCCGAGATCGCCCGGCTCGGCAAAGCGGGCCTGTTGACCGACGAGGAACTGGGCACCACCTGCTGCTACGCCACCCAGGACAAGGTCTGGGTCAGCGGCCCCGACGAAGAACGCTGGGAGGTCTACACCAAGCTCGGCGATACCGAGTCCGCCGCAGCGCCGGCAGAGTGCTGCTGATGGGCGACGGCGCAACATCTACAAGACTGTCCACCCTGGACCGACTCCTGCCGGTCTGGATAGGCCTGGCCATGGCCGCCGGCCTGACCCTGGGACGGATGATCCCGGGTCTGGGTGACGGTCTCAGTGCGGTGCAGATCGACGGGATCTCACTACCGATCGCCGCCGGACTGCTGATCATGATGTATCCGGTGCTGGCTAAGGTCCGCTATGACCGGCTCGACACCGTCACCTCTGATCGTCGCCTGCTGCTCAGCTCGCTGCTGCTCAACTGGGTCCTCGGTCCGGCGGTGATGTTCGCCCTGGCGTGGCTGCTGCTGGCCGATCTGCCCGAATACCGCACCGGGCTCATCGTGGTCGGGTTGGCCCGCTGCATCGCCATGGTGATCATCTGGAACGACCTAGCCTGCGGGGACCGCGAAGCCGCCGCCGTCCTCGTTGCGCTCAACTCGATCTTCCAAGTCGTCATGTTCGCCGTGCTGGGCTGGTTCTACCTGGCCGTGCTCCCCGGCTGGCTCGGACTGCCCCAAACGAGCATCCAGGTCTCTACCTGGCAGATCGCCAAGTCTGTGACCATCTTCCTGGGCATCCCGCTGGCCGCCGGCTACCTGAGCCGCCGGGTAGCCGAACGCACCAAGGGTCGTAGCTGGTATGAGAGCCGGTTTCTGCCGCGAATCGGGCCTTGGGCGCTGTACGGGCTGCTCTTCACGATCGTCATCCTCTTCGCACTGCAAGGCGATCAGATCACTCACCAGCCCGTTGACGTGGTCCGTATCGCGATTCCACTGCTGGCCTACTTCGCGATCATGTGGGGCGGCGGCTACGTAGTCGGGGCCGCGCTCGGCCTGGGCTATGCACGCACCACCACCTTGGCGTTCACCGCCGCCGGCAACAATTTCGAACTCGCGATCGCCGTGGCGATCGCCACCTGGGGCGCCGCCAGCGGGCAGGCCCTGGCCGGGGTGGTCGGGCCGCTGATCGAAGTGCCGGTCCTGGTGGGTCTGGTCTATGCGTCGCTGGCTCTTCGGAACCGCTTCACCGCACCCACCAAACCGAGTGTGCTGTTCGTCTGCGTGCACAACGCCGGCCGGTCGCAGATGGCCGCAGCACTGCTGCACCACCTTGCCGGTGACCGCGTTGAGGTGCGCTCGGCCGGCACTCAACCCGCCGCCCAGATCAACCCCCGCGCCGTTGCTGCCATGGCCGAAATCGGCATCGACCTCACCGCCAGCACACCCAAGGTCCTCACCGCAGACGCCGTCGCGTCCAGCGACGTCGTCATCACCATGGGCTGCGGCGACACCTGTCCCCACTTCCCGGGCGTGTCCTACCGCGACTGGAAACTCGATGATCCGGCCGATCAGCCCCTCGACGCCGTCCGCGCCATCCGTGACGACATAACCAACCATGTCACCGCGCTCATCGCCGAACTCTTGCCAGGTGGCGCACCGCGTCAGGCGGTGCCTCCGACGAGTTCGCCGGCACCCCGGCTGGCCCGATAAGCGACCACGAATCCCATTGCGGCGAGCACGGCGAAGATCGCGAACAGCCAGCGTGCCGCGGGCTGGCCGGCGCTCATCGCGGTGTTGACCACCAGGCCGGCGATGCCCGCGCCGAACGCCCCGCCGATCAGCGTGACGGTGTTGACGGCGGCGGCGGCGGTTCCACCCTCGGCCGGGTCGTCGACGCAGCTCATCGCCCACGCCGACAGGTGCGGCCAGCCGGCGCCGACGCCGATGCCCACGACCAGCAGTGCCAGCGCCCAGATCGCGCCGACCGCGGTCGGGTTGTAATGGCTCATCCGGGCGAACGCGACCACCGCCAAACCCCCCGACATCACCAGCGGCGCGCTGATCACCAGGCCGATGACCACCCGCACCTTGCTCACCGACGCGCTGGCGATCTCGCTGAACGTCCAACCGGTCGACAGCGCGGCGCCCAGGAAGCCGGCCATCACCGGCGGCAGGTGGGCCAGCCGCTGCCCGAGCAGCGGGATGTACAGGTTGGCTTTCGTGGTGGCCATCAGCAGGCCCAACGTCAGGTAGATCCACTTCTCCCGGCCAGGCTGGAACGCGCTGGACGGCAGTACCGCCGACGACGAACGCCGGTCCACCACCAGAAACACGACCAGCAGGGCCCCACCGACCAGCAACAGCCCCATCGCACCGATCAGGCTGCGCGGCAACTGCGCGACACTGACCGCCAACGCGGCGCCGCCCAGCAACAGCAGCGACCGCACCGGGAACTTCACCGACTCGCCGCGGTGCCCGGTACTCCCGGCCGGCAGCACCACACTGACCGCCACGCCCATCGCGACCGTCAGTATCGCCATGAGGCCGAACGCCCACCGCCAGATGCCGAACTGGGCGAAGAGGCCGCCGGCCGCCGGCCCGACCAGGGTGCCGACACCCCACATGGCGGACACCAGCCCCGAGGCCCGGGTCCACAGCCAGCTGGGCAGGACGGCGTTGATCAGCGCCCACCCCAGCCCGGCCAACAGGCCGCCGCCCATGCCCTGCAGGGTGCGACCGACCAGCAGGACCTCCATCTGGGGCGCCAGCGCACAGAGCACTGTGCCCAGGCCGAACGACAGCAGGCCCAGCAGGTAGGCCGAGCGGGAACCCACTCGGACCAGCACCGCGTTGGCCGCGGCTGCGGCGATCACCGATCCGACCAGGTACAGGGTGGTCACCCAGGCGTAGAACCGCTCACCGCCGATGTCCTTGATCGTGTTCGGCAGCAGGCTGATCGTCAGGAACTCGTTGGTGGCGTACAGCGCCACACCGCCGGCCAGCACGGCCGCGGTGCCTAGATAGCGCCTACCGAGCAGCTCACGCCAGCTGCCAGCGCTTACAGCGGAGTCATGCACCACTGTTTCAGTCAGTTCCACCACCGCTTGCAGTCAATCACGGATCACCATCACACGCGAAAATGGATCGCCCGCCTGGCGCGTCACTTGATGCCGGCCGCGTCCATCCCCCGCAGTTCCTTCTTGAGGTCGGCGATCTCGTCGCGGATCCGGGCCGCCAACTCGAACTGCAGATCACGCGCCGCGTTCATCATCTGCTCGGTGAGGTCCTTGACCAGATCGGCCAGTTCGGCCCGTGGCATGTTGCTGGTGTCGCGGCCTTCGAAGACCCCGGCAGAAACGTATTGGCCGGCCCGGCCGGGCTCGCCCTGGGCGCGCCGCCCGCGTGAGGAGTTGCGGCCCGACCCGGCGATCTCGATGGACTCGGTGTCCTCCACCTCCCGGTACACCTGGTCGAGGATGTCGGCGATCTTCTTGCGCAGCGGCTGGGGGTCGATGCCGTTGGCCTCGTTGTAGGCGACCTGCTTGGCCCGGCGACGCTCGGTCTCGTCGATGGCCTCCCGCATCGAGTCGGTGATCTTGTCGGCGTACATGTGCACTTCGCCGGAGACGTTGCGGGCGGCGCGGCCGATGGTCTGGATCAGGCTGCGGGTGGAGCGCAGGAAGCCCTCCTTGTCGGCGTCGAGGATCGACACCAGCGAAACCTCCGGCAGGTCCAGCCCCTCGCGGAGCAGGTTGATGCCGATCAGCACGTCGTAGTCGCCGAGCCGCAGCTGCCGCAGCAGCTCCACCCGGCGCAGCGTGTCGACCTCGGAGTGCAGGTAGCGCACCCGGATCCCCATCTCCAGCAGGTAATCGGTGAGGTCTTCGGCCATCTTCTTGGTGAGCGTGGTGACCAGCACCCGCTCGTCGGCCTCGGTGCGCTGCCGGATCTCGGCGATCAGGTCGTCGATCTGGCCCTTGGTCGGTTTCACCACGACCTTGGGGTCCACCAGGCCCGTCGGGCGGATCACCTGCTCGACGAACTCGCCGCCGGCCTGGCTGAGCTCATAGGGGCCCGGGGTGGCCGACATGTAGACCGTCTGGCCGATCCGGTCGGCGAACTCCTCCCAGGTCAGCGGCCGGTTGTCGCACGCCGACGGTAACCGGAACCCGAACTCCACCAGGTTGCGCTTGCGCGACATGTCGCCCTCGTACATGCCGCCGATCTGCGGCACGGTGACGTGCGACTCGTCGATGATGAGCAGGAAGTCCTCGGGGAAGTAATCGAGCAGGGTGGCCGGGGGCGTGCCGGCGCCGCGACCGTCGATGTGGCGCGAATAGTTCTCGATGCCCGAACAGAAGCCGACCTGGCGCATCATCTCGATGTCGTAGTTGGTGCGCATCCGCAGCCGCTGGGCCTCCAGCAGTTTGCCGTGGTTCTCCAGTTCTTCGAGCCGGCCGGCCAGCTCCTCCTCGATGGTGGAGATGGCCTGCGACATCCGTTCCGGGCCGGCGACGTAGTGGGTGGCCGGGAAGATGCGCAGCGAATCGACCTTGCGCACCACGTCTCCGGTGAGCGGATGCAGGTAGTACAGCGCCTCGATCTCGTCGCCGAAGTACTCGATGCGGACCGCCAGCTCCTCGTAGGAGGGGATGATCTCGACGGTGTCGCCGCGCACCCGAAAGGAGCCCCGGGTGAACGCCATGTCGTTGCGGGTGTACTGCACGTCGACCAGCAGCCGCAGCAGGCCGTCGCGCGGCACCTCCGCACCGACCTGCAGCTCCACCGAGCGGTCCAGGTAGGACTGCGGGGTGCCCAGGCCGTAGATGCAGGACACCGAGGCGACCACCACCACGTCACGCCGGGACAGCAGGCTGGAGGTCGCCGAGTGGCGCAGCCGCTCGACGTCGTCGTTGATCGAGCTGTCCTTCTCGATGTAGGTGTCGGTCTGCGCGATATAGGCCTCCGGCTGGTAGTAGTCGTAGTACGAGACGAAGTACTCGACAGCGTTGTGCGGCAACATCTCTCGTAGCTCGTTAGCGAGCTGCGCAGCCAGCGTCTTGTTGGGCGCCATCAGCAGGGTGGGACGCTGCAGCCGCTCGATCAGCCAGGCCGCGGTGGCCGATTTGCCGGTGCCGGTGGCGCCCAGCAGCACCACGTCCTTCTCCCCCGAGGTGATACGACGTTCCAGGTCGGCAATGGCGGCCGGCTGGTCACCGGCCGGCTGGAACTCGCTGACGACATCGAACCGGCCGCCGGCGCGGACGATGCCTTCCACGGCGTCTGCGGCGGGCCGGTACTCCGAATGCGCGACGATAGGGTGTTCGGTTGCGAAGGCCACGAAAGCCAGAGTAGGCCCGCCCGGCGACAATGCAGAGCGCGCCAGCGCGATGAGGAGGAGCCGGGCAATAGGCTGGGCCTCCGACTGCGAGAGGCGGCCAGCGGTGCATCCACCCAAGGAAGAGACCTTCGACCTGCGCGGCTACACCAACACCGACCCGAAAGGGGTGGTGCGCGCCGTCGACGTCTACACGGTGCACCCGTGGGGCCTCTACCTGGCCCGCCCCACCCCGGGCCGGGCCCAATTCCACTACCTGGAGTCCTGGCTGCTGCCGTCGCTGGGTCTGCGTGCGACCGTCTTCCATTTCAGCCCCGGTTATGAACGCGACCAGGACTTCTACCTCGACGTCGGCGAGTACACCGCCGGACCGGAACGCTGGCACTCCCGGGACCACTACCTGGATCTGGTGGTCCGCACCGCATCCGGCGTCGAGCTCGCCGACACCGACGAGCTGATGGCCGCCGTCGCCGAGGGCCTGCTGAGTCAGCACGACGCCGAACACGCGGTGCTACGCGCGGTGGCCGCCGTCGACGGCCTGGCCCGCCACGGCTACGACCTGCACCGATGGCTGGCCGGCCAGGGCATGCCGGTGACCTGGCCGGTCAGCGACGGGCTTAGGGGGTCACCACCGGGATCTCGGTAGTCGCCGGGTCGTCGGCCGCGGGGCCGGCCCCGCGGCCGGTCACGGCCGGCCGATTGCGGGTGAGCGACGAGGTGGGCAGCACCTTGATCGGCCACCAGAACCAGCGGCCCAGCAGCGCCGCGATCGACGGCGTCATGAACGCCCGGATGATGAAGGTGTCGAACAGCAGGCCCAGGCAGATCGCGGTCCCGGACTGTCCGATCGAGACCAGGTCACTGCTGATCATTGCGCCCATGGTGAACGCGAACACCAGACCCGCCTGGGTGGCCACGCTGCCCGATCCCCCGACGCCGCGGATGATCGCGGTATTCATCCCGGCGCCGAGTTCTTCCTTGAAGCGGGACACCAGTAGCAGGTTGTAGTCCGATCCCACCGCCAACAGGATGATCACGGTGAACGGCAGCACGAACCAGTGCAGCTGCAGGCCGAGGATGTGTTGCCAGATCAGGACCGACAGCCCGAACGACGAGCCCAGGGAGACTGCGATCGTTCCGACGATCACCGCGGCCGCGACGAGGCTGCGGGTCAGCACCAGCATGATGATCATGATCAGGCACAGCGATGCCATCACCGCCAGCATCATGTCGTATCGCAAGAACTCGCCGATGTCGTGATAGGTCGGCGCCGTGCCGCCGATGTAGACCCGGGCTCCCTGCAGCGGAGTGCCCTTGATCGCCGCCTTGGCCGCGGTCAGCTCCTCCTCGGTCTTGGAAAGCGCCGCGTTGCCGGCCGGGTCGCCCTCGTGGGTGACGATGATCTGCGCGGACTTCCCGTCCGGCGAGACCATCAACTTGAGGCCCTTCTGGAAGTCGGCGTTGTCGAAGGCTTCCGGCGGCAGATAGAAGAAGTCGTCGTTCTTCGCCGCGTCGAAGGCCTGCCCCATGACGGTCGCGGTGTCGGTCATCCGCGCCATCTGGTTGATCATCCCGTTGAAAGTGCTGTACATCGTCAGCATCGTTTCGCGGATGTCCTTGGAAATGGCGATCATCGGCGGCAGCTGCGACACCATCTGCGGCATCAGGGTGTCCATGTGCTCCAGGTCGCCCAGCATCGCCGTCATCTTGTCGCTGAGATTGTCGACACCGTCGAGCCCGTCGAAGATCGACCGCAATGACCAGCACATCGGGATACCCGAGCAGTGCGGCTCCCAGTAGAAGTAGTTGCGCATCGGACGCCAGAAGTCGTCGAAATCAGCCATGTGGTCCCGCATTTCATCGGTGACCTGCTTCATCTCGGTGGTGTGGCCCACCATGTCGTGGGTGACTCCGGCCTGCTCCGACATCAGAGCGTGCATGCGCTCCATGATCTCGATCATCGAACCGAGTTGATCGGTCATGTGCAGCATGTCGGCCATCCGGCCCTTGAGGTAGTCGAGGTTCTCGGTGATGGGCACCGACTGCATGCTCAGCTGAAACGGCACCGAGCTGTGGTCGATCGGCGCCCCCAGCGGCCGAGTGATGCTCTGTACCTTGTCGATTCCGTCGAGGCGGAAGATGTTCTTCGCGATCCGATCCAGTACCAGCATGTTGCCCGGCGTCCGCAGGTCCTGGTCGGTCTCGACGAGCACGATGTCGGGGTTCATCCGGGCCTTGGAGAAGTGTCGATACGACGCCTCGTAGCCCTGAATCGACGGCAGGCTCTTGGGGATGTAGTACTGGTCGTTGTAGTTCACGGAGTACGACGGCAGCACGCCGATCCCGATCAGGGCGACGATCATGGTCACCACGAAGATCGGCCCGGGCCACCGCACGATCGCGGTCCCGATCCGGCGCCAGCCCCGCGCCGAGAGTTTCCGCTTGGACTCCAGCAGGCCGAATCGAGTGCCCAGCAACAGAACCGCGGGGGTGATCGTCATTGCCGCGGCAACCACGACCAGCATGCCGACCGCACACGGCACACCCATGGATGCGAAGTACGGCAGCCGGGTGAACTTCAGGCAGAACGTGGCGCCGGCAATCGTCAGACCCGAGCCCAGCACCACATGCGAAACACTGTGGTAGGTGGTGAAGTACGCGGTGATGCGGTCTTGGCCCGCCGCCCTGGCCTCCTGATAGCGGCCGATGAAGAAGATCGCGTAGTCGGTACCGGCCGCGATCGCCAGCGAAGTCAACAGGCTCACCGCGAACGTGGACAGCCCCATGATCTCGAAGTGGCCCAGAACGGCCACGATCCCGCGCGCCGCTCCCAGCTCGACGAAGACGGTGAACAAGATCAGCAGCACCGTCGCGATCGAGCGGTAGATCAGCAGCAGCATGACCGTGATCACCACGAAGGTGATCGCCGTCATCTTGAGCATGCTCTCGTCGCCGGCGTCGTTCATGTCCATCGTCAGCGCGGCCTGACCGGTCACATAGACGTGCAGGCCGGGCGGCGGCGAACTGCCGTCGACGATGTCGCGCACCGACTGCACCGATTCCTTGCCGGTGGTGGTGCCCTGGTCGCCGACCAGGTTCAGCTGCACGTAGGCGGCCTTGTCATCCATGCTCTGGGCGCCTCCGGCGGTGATCCGGTCACCCCAGAAGTCCTGCACGTACTCGACGTGCTCGGTGTCGGCCCGCAGCTTCTCCACCAAGCCGTGGTAGTAGGTGCGCGCCTGCTCGCCGAGCGGTTCGTCGCCCTCCAGCAGGACCATCACCATGCTGTCGGAGTCGAACTGCTCGAAGTTGGCGCCCTGCTTCTTGATCGCCTGGTAGGACTGGGCGTCCTTGGCCGCCAAGGACACCGAATGTGCCTTGCCGACCTCTTCGAGCTGCGGCACAACGACGTTGACGACGACGGTGAGCGCCAGCCACGCCACCACGACCAGGAGCGGCACGCGGTGAATGAACCGCGCGACGCGGGAATGGGTGACGGTGTCGGTGTCGCTCATGCCGACTTCACCAGACAGAAGACCTGAGCGTTATGGGTGTCGATCGTCTGCTCGTCGCGCACCTCGCCGTTGACGGTGATCCGGCAGCCGATCGAGCTGCTGTCGCCCTGGGCGACCACGTTGGCGAAGATGGACGTCAGCTTGGTGGAGATCGTGAACGACCACGGCAAGGTCGTGAAATCGGCGCGCTGCGGCTGCGAGTTCTCGTCGAGGTAGTTCACCTGGCCAACCGTCCCCTCGGGTCCGAACACTTCGTAGATGACGTCTTTGGGGATCACGGGTCTGGACTCGTCGATGAAGGCGGTCGACGCGGGTTTGGGCGCCATCACCGCATGGATACGAAAACCCGCAAAAGCTGCCAGCGTGCCCACCAGGACCACGACCATCGGAATCCAGGCGCGCTTCACGAAGTCAAAAATGTTCTTTCCCTTTCGCTTTCGCGGTTGGCCCAGGGGGCTCTAAAGGTGTTGCAGGGGTTCCAGCAAGCTCACACAGCGCCGGACCTCGTCCGACAACGAGCCGGCCTCCGGGTCGCGCGACCAGCGCTGGATGCCGGTGTTCGCCGTCGCCATCACCGCGCTGGCGACGACTTCGACGCGCCGATCGTCGCTGGGCAACTGGAGTCGCTGGGCGATCAGCTCGACGAGCTGCGTTTCCAGCTCGGCCAATTCGGCGGTGTGTAACCGGAGCAGCTCCGGGATCTCGCAGATCATCCGCAGCAGCGTCGCGAGGCCCACCGAGTTCGAGGTATGGACCTCGATGTGATTGATCACCAGTTCGGCCACGTCGGCCATCAGACGTTCTGCGCCCGGACCACTCCGCACCACGGCGCTGAGCGCCGGGTCGAACGGCGGAAACGGCAGCACCACCGACGTTTCCTTGTTCGGGAAATAGTTGAAGAAGGTGCGTACACAGACGCCGGCCCGCTCGCTGATCATCGGGACGGTCACCGCGTCGTAGCCCTGCTCGGCGATCAACTCGACCGCCGCGCGGTGGATGGCCGCCTCGGTTTCGCGCCGCCGGCGTTCTCTCAGCGAGCTGACCTGCGGCGCATCCACCCGGAAATCATTGCACACAATGCAAACTTTGCGCGCCATGCAAATTTTGTGATTCCGATCTCTCCGGCGCACGGACTGTGACGCGCACTATGCCCGAGGGCCATTGCCCCGACCGCGCTAAACTCCGCTGATATGAACGCCAAACTGCGAATCGGTGTCGTCGTTGCCACCACCGCAGCCGTGCTGGGGTGTGGTCAGCTGATCCCAGCGCCGGCCGCCGCCGAAGACGAGCTGCACAATGTCACCTACATCGCGAAGGTCGACGCCTGGTCCAGCGGCAACGTGGTCACGTTCATGCGCAACGACACCGAGACCTCCAGCGCGGACCTGGATGCGTTCGGAACCCCGTTCGAGGCCAACACCGTGATGAGCGACCCCAGCAAGGCCGGCATGGTGATCCGGCTGCGCTTCCCGACCACCGCGACCGTGCATTGCGAGATCAAGGTCGACGACGTCACCACGGTCAAGAGCGAGCGCTTCGTCAACACCTGGGGCAACACCAACGACCCCCACACCGGCGCGATGCTGTGCGGCGCGCTGATCAGCAGCATGGCCTAGGGCGCCGGTAAACCCTTCTAGGGCCGCCACCCGGTGTCGTCGGCCCAGGCCCACGCCCGCCGGTAGGCGGTGTCGAACCACGGTTCCTTGACGTCGCAGTACGCGTCGATGTCGCCGTCGACCGCCGCGCGTTCGGCCTCGCGCTTGATCGCCAGATAGTCGGCCCGAGCCTCGGCGTCGGCGGACAGCCAGGCCGGAAACAGCAGGGCGAACTGCTGATTGGGCCAGCCCGCGACCCGGATGTGCACATTGGTGGCCCGACCCGGGTCGGCAGAGGCGTGAAACCGCTTCTGCCACAAGGCCGGGTCATCGGTGTGATCGAACTCCGCGACGGTGCTGCGGGCGTCGGGCTTGCCGTTGTCGGCGGTGATCGCTTCGCGCCGTGGGTATCCGGCGGCCAGCAATGCCTCGGCCAGTTCGTCGGCCACCGCCAGGGATTCGACCGTGACCTGCACGTCGATGACGTCTTTGGCGTCCAGTCCGGCAACCGCGGTGGATCCGATGTGATCGACGCGGAGCGCCCGGTGACCACAGGTGGTGCGCAGCCGGGCCAAGATGCGCTGCGCCTGATCCGGCCAGGTCGGGTCGGCCGGCATCAGCTGTGTCGGGGACGGCACCGTCTGTCGGGTGGTGAGGTTGTGTGCGAACGGCAGGATGCGCTGCTCCCACAACTCAAGTGCTTTGGCGGCCAAATCTTCCGGGCTGCCGGAGTTGTCCAGCCAGACGTCGGCGACGTCGCGCCGCTGCGGCTCGGTGGCCTGCGCGGCAATCCGGGCCCGCGCGTCGTCCTCCGACATGCCGCGGATCTCGGTCAGCCGGGCCACCCGAGTCTCTACCTCGGCGTGCACCACGACCACCAGCGGGAAAAGCGGGGCCATCTGCGACTCGACCAGCAGCGGAATGTCCTCGACGATCACGGCATCCGTGCCGGCTGCGGCGATCAGCTCCGAACGGCGTTGCGCCACCAGCGGATGCACGATGCCGTTGAGGGTGGCCCGCTTGTCGTCGTCACTGAACGCGATCGCGGCCAGCGCCGGACGGTCCAAAGCTCCGTCCGGAAGCAGGATGCCCGGCCCGAAGGCCTCGACCAATTTGGCGAGGCCTTCGGTACCGGGCTCCACGACTTCACGGGCGATGACGTCACCGTCAACGATGACGCCGCCGTGGCGGCTGAAGGTAGCCGACACCGTCGACTTACCGGCGCCGATACCGCCGGTCAGACCGATACGCAGCATCTGCGCCCCTTCAGCACGCTTGGGCGCGACTTAAGCGCTGTTACCGGCGAGCTTCTCCCGCAGTGCGGCGAGCTGCTCGTCGCTGGCCAGCGAACCGCCGGCCGGAGCCTCGTCGCGGTGCGAACCGTTGGCACCCGAGCGCGGCTCGGCGTGCTCGGCAGCGGCGAACTTCTCCATCTGCGCGGTGTGCATCTTGTGACGACGCTCGGCCTCGGCGTAGCGGGCCTCCCACTCGGTGCGCTGCTTGTCGAAACCTTCGATCCACTCGTTGGTCTCGGCGTCGAAGCCCTCGGGGAAGATGTAGTTGCCCTGCTCGTCGTAGCTGTCGGCCATGCCGTACTTCGAGGGGTCGAACTCCTCGGTGTAGTCCTCGTTGGCCTGCTTGAGGCTCAGCGAGATCCGGCGGCGGTCCAGGTCGATGTCGATGACCTTGACCATGGCGTCGTCGCCGACGGCAACAACCTGGTCCGGGACCTCGACGTGGTGCTCAGCCAGCTCGGAGATGTGCACCAGACCCTCGATGCCCTCCTCGACGCGGACGAACGCACCGAACGGCACCAGCTTGGTGACCTTGCCCGGGACGATCTGACCGATCGCGTGGGTGCGGGCGAAGTGGCGCCACGGGTCTTCCTGAGTGGCCTTGAGCGACAGCGAAACCCGCTCGCGGTCCATGTCGACGTCGAGCACCTCGACGGTGACCTCGTCGCCCACCTGAACAACCTCGGACGGGTGGTCGATGTGCTTCCAGGACAGCTCGGAGACGTGCACCAGGCCGTCCACACCGCCCAGGTCGACGAACGCGCCGAAGTTGACGATCGAGGAGACGACACCCTTGCGGACGGCGCCCTTCTGCAGCTGGTTGAGGAACTCGCTGCGCACCTCGGACTGGGTCTGCTCCAGCCAGGCACGACGGGACAGCACCACGTTGTTGCGGTTCTTGTCCAGCTCGATGATCTTGGCTTCGATCTCTTTGCCGATGTAGGGCTGCAGGTCGCGGACCCGGCGCATCTCCACCAGCGAGGCCGGCAGGAAGCCGCGCAGGCCGATGTCGAGGATCAGGCCGCCCTTGACGACCTCGATGACGGTGCCCTTGACGGCCTCGTCCTTCTCCTTGAGCTCTTCGATCGTGCCCCAGGCGCGCTCGTACTGGGCGCGCTTCTTGGACAGGATCAGACGACCCTCTTTGTCCTCTTTGGTCAGGACCAGGGCCTCGACCTCATCACCGACGGACACCACCTCGTGGGGGTCGACGTCGTGCTTGATGGACAGTTCGCGGGAGGGGATGACCCCTTCGGTCTTGTAACCGATGTCGAGCAGGACCTCGTCCCGGTCAACCTTGACGATCGTCCCCTCGACGATGTCGCCATCGTTGAAGTACTTGATCGTTTTGTCGATGGCGGCGAGAAAGTCCTCGGCCGAGCCGATGTCGTTGACGGCTACTTGCGGCGAGGTGACGGTGGGACTTGGCATGTGTTGGGTTGCTCCGGACATTTTGGCGTAGTAGGGACTCAGGTGTTATCACGCATGCTGCGCATGCGGTCGCCCGCGATCTGGTCTAGGACTAGTCGAGGACTACCTGTTGAGGCTACTCGACGCGTTGCACGCTGGACAAACCGGTGACTACGCTCCCTCGCTATGCCTCAGATGCGGAACCGGCGAAGGGTCGGAGCGCCGCTCATCGTGATCGTCCTGCTCGCCGTCCTCACCGTGTTCCTGTTGCTGCTGTTCACCGCGGCAAACCCGGGCGGAACTCTGACAGCGCTGGTACTGGCGAGCATGTCGATGCTGGTGGTGCTGTTGTGCTATCGCTGGCTGGACCGCTGGGAGCCCGAGCCGCGCCGGCTGTTGCAACTGGCGTTCTTGTGGGGCGCATCGGTGGCCGTGGTGCTGGCGGTCGGGCTGGAGACCTTCGGGTCCTCGGTCGCCACGGTACGGCCTCTGGTGTCGAAGGCCTTCGACATGGCGGCCATCCAGGCGCCGTTCATCGAGGAGGCCGCGAAGGGCCTGTTTCTGCTGGTCATGCTGACCGGGCGCCGACGGCTGGCGCTGAACTCGCTGACCGACTGCATGGTCTATGCGGGCGTCGTGGCGGTGGGTTTCGCCTGGATGGAGGACATCGTCTACATCGCGCCGGCCGAGTCACCGGCAAAGATGGCCGCGGTGGCCATCGCCCGGCTGATCTTCGGTCCGTTCGCCCACCCGCTGTTCACCACGATGACCGGAATCGGGGTGTTCTTCGCGCTGCGCCGTCACGGATTCTGGTCGAAGGCCATCGTGATCCTGATCGGCTACCTGGCCGCGGTGGCGATGCACGCCTCGTGGAACGCCTCACTGGCCATGGGAGGCGGGCAGCTCTTCCTGGTGACCTACGTGTTCTGGTTGGTTCCGGTGTTCCTGCTGATGGTGCTGCTGGGCATGCTGAGCCGTCGGCATGAGCAGCAGCTGGTAGCCAGCAAGCTGCCCGGCATGGTGGCCGGCGGCCTGATCAGCGCCAACGAGGCGACCTGGCTGGGATCGATCCGCACGCGCAAGCTCGCGATCCGCGAGGCCACCCGCATCGGTGGGCGGCCCGCGGGCAAGGCGGTTAAGAAGTTCGCCGTCCAGGTGGTTCGGCTGGCGTTCATCCGGGACCGCATCGACCGGGGCTTCGGAGATCCCGAGGTGTTCGAGGTGCAGCAGGAGGACGCCTACGGGGTGGTGGCCGCCCGCACGGCTGCGCCCGTGCTCTACACGATGGCCGGGTATCACTCTCCCCTGCCGGCGCGGCGCTGATCCGAAGGAGGCCTCGCGATGTCGCTGCGCAACCGCCTCACCGACTTCTTCGGTATCGAACACCCGATCATGCTGGCGCCCATGGCGCAGGCGGCCGGTGGCCGGCTCGCGGCGGCGGTCACCCATGCCGGTGGGCTCGGTCTGCTCGGCGGGGGTTACGGCGACCCTGACTGGGTGCAGCGCGAGTTCGATGCCGCCGGCGACGCTCGCGTCGGCTGCGGATTCATCACCTGGAGCCTGGCCCGCGCACCGGAGGTCCTCGACGTCGCACTCAACCGGAACCCGGCGGCGATCATGCTGTCCTTCGGTGATCCCGAGGCGTTCGCCGCAGACATCCGCGACGCGGGCGTTCCGCTGATCTGCCAGGTGCAGACCCTGGACCAGGCGCAGGCTGCGCTGCGGGCGGGCGCGAAGGCCATCGTGGCCCAAGGCGCCGAGGCCGGTGGCCACGGAATGTCGGGCGGCTCGACTATGACGTTTGTCCCGGCCGTCGTAGACCTGGTGGCCGAGCACTCGCCGGAAACATTCGTACTGGCCGCCGGTGGTATCGCCGACGGCCGTGGGGTGGCCGCGGCGCTGGCCCTGGGCGCCGACGGTGTCCTGGTCGGCACGCGGTTCTGGGCCGCCACCGAGGCACTCGTGTCGCCCGGTGCACACGAGCGCGCCATCCGAGCCAGCGGCGAGGACACCATCCGCACCCGCGTCTACGACCTTGTGCGACAACTCGATTGGCCTGCCCACTACGACGAGCGGGCGCTGGTCAACACGTTCCTGCAGAGCTGGCACGGCGACGACAGCCGCTTGCTGGCCAGCCTGCCCGAGGCCATCGCCGCCTTTGAGGCCGGACTCGCCGCGGCGGACTTCGACATCGCGCACATCCTGATCGGCGAGGCCGTCGGCCTCATCCACGACGTGGTGCCCGCGGGTGCCATCGTGGCGCAGATGGTTCAGGACGCGACCAGGATCCTGAACCGCGGCTCGTGACGGCCTTGATGGCTGGCCGACCCGGATTTTCAGTACCGTCGATACCGGCGAGGAGGCCGGTCGATGACGACTTCGGAAGAACTGATTGCGCTGGAGCAACGCGGGTGGGAGGCGCTCGCGACGCGCGGTGAAGCCGCCGCGGACTTCTACCGGGAGGTCCTCGACGATGACATCGCGATGGTGTTCCCAGGCGGCATGTCGATTTTTGACCGCGATGCCGTCATCGCGTCCATGGGCGGCGAGCCGTGGTCATCCTTTGAGCTCAGCGATATCCACGTGCTCATGCCGGTGCCCGACGTTGGCATCGTCACCTATCGCTCGACGTCGCAACGCGGAGATCAGCCCACTTACGTTGCCCTGGTCACCAGCGTGTACACCCGGCGGGCGACGCCTGGCGACTTACGTTGCACCAACAGACTGCCGCCTGACCACCGTTAGAAGGGTGGTGGGTCGTCGTCTGCGGCGGGGGCGAGTTTGGGGAACCAGACGGCGTCGAATGCGGCGCGTCGGGCTTGGCGGGCTTTGCGGTTCTGGTTGCGTTCGGTAGCGATACGGGCCGCGCGGTGTTGGGCACGGGTACGCCGTCGGCGGGGCATCATCGCGGTCCGATCCCCACAGCGGTCATCGACACGTGGCTTGGGTGCTGGCAGCTCCCCGGTGGGTGCGCACAAGTGCGGGAACAGCCACGAACTGCCCGGGGTGCTGACGTACGTGCACCCCGCCGGCGAAGTCAGGATCACCGTGCCATCAGGCAGCTGCTGATCCCGCCACCCCCAAAACGTCTTCACCAAATGATGGGTACGGCAATAACATTTGAGATTCGACGCATGCGTGGGCCCACCGTCACCGTAGGCAATCGTATGGTCCAGATCGCAGTCGAGCGCCGGGCAGTCACAACCGGGCCAGCGACACGTCATATCCCGGCACCGCACAAAATCCGCCAACGCCTTCGACGGCACATAACCGGGCTCCGGTGGAGCATCGCCGGGATGCACCAACGACACCAACCGGGCCGACCGGGCGAGCTCGGCGATCAACTCCGGCGGGATCAGCCCATCGGCCCCGACCAACGAACCCGGTGCATCACCGGTCCCGTCGACGGTGGCCCGCTCGGCGATCACATGAATCAGCACCGGCGAGGCCGCCGCCCGACCGCCCGCCGCGCAGTCCGGGCGCCCGCAGCGGCAACCCAGCCGATCGGCGCGGGCCGCCAACGCCCCCATCGCATCGGCACGCCGCTGAACACGCGTGCGGGGATCGTGCTCACACACCGTGGCCGCCAACGCATCCAAGGCCTTGTCCAGGGCACGGGCATCGGTGGTGAACAGGCTGCCATAGATCTCGGTGATCCCGCCCTCCTGATCACTGAAGCCGACCTCACGCTCGGCTTGGCGTTCTTTGCGGCGGCGCACCGCATCAGCGTCGGCCTGGGCCACGATCTTGTCGATCTTGGCCGCCAACCGACTCTTGGTCAGCGACGGCCACCGACCCACCTGCGCCGCCAACTGCCCATCAACGACCCCCAGCAACTCCCGGTCGGTGATCAACCCGGTGCGATACACGATCGTCTGAAACAACCGCATATCGATATCGCCGGCCTTGAACACCTCGGCCACCTGCGGCAACTCCTCACGCATGACCCGGGCATAGTGCAACCGACTAGCCGCCAGCCCCTGGCTGATCCGCAACGCCGCCGCCACCTCCGCAGCCACCGCCGCCTCGGTATCGACCGCCCACTCTTTGGTCTCACCACAGCAGCTCAACCGCAGCGCGAACAACTCCCCGATCGCCACCAACTGCGCCGCCGCCGCCCGATTCTCCGCCCGCGCCGACACACAAACCCGATCCACCAACACCGCCGACTCCGGCGTCACCGAGGGGTACCGCCGCTGGAACCGCTCACGAAGCCGCGCCACCGACTCCGGAGACGGAACCCGCGACGACCGTTCGAACATACGTTCGATTATAGCGTTCGGGGCTGACACCGGCCACCGCCGATGAGGCGACGCCTAGTGCGCGGCGGCGTCCCAGGATCGCCCGTACCCCACCGCGACCTCCAGCGGAACGCTGAGCGGATAGGCGCTGCCCATCTTGTCGCGCACCAGCGCCTCCAGCGGCTCACGTTCGCCGTCGGCCACCTCGAACAGCAATTCGTCATGCACCTGTAGCAGCATTCGCGACCGCAGGGTGGAGGCCTTGAGGGCCTGATCGACGTTGATCATCGCGACCTTGATGATGTCGGCCGCACTGCCCTGGATCGGGGCGTTGAGCGCGGCCCGCTCGGCGGACTCCCGGACCTGGCGGTTGCTGCTGTCCAGTTCCGGCAGGTAGCGCCGCCGGCCCAGCACGGTGGAGGTGTAGCCGTCCTTGCGGGCCTGCTCGACCACCTCGTGCAGATAGTCGCGGACCCGGCCGAACCGGTCGAAGTAGGCGTCCATCTGCTCTTTGGCCTCTTCGGTGGAGATCTTGAGCTGGGAGGCCAGCCCGTAGGCACTCAACCCGTAGGCCAGGCCGTAGGACATTGCCTTGACGCGGCGGCGCATGTCCGGGGTCACCTCGTCGATGGGCACCGAGAACGCCCGCGACCCGACGAACGAGTGCAGGTCTTCGCCGGTGTTGAACGCCTCGATAAGGCCCTCGTCGGCCGACAGGTGCGCCATGATGCGCATCTCGATCTGGCTGTAGTCGACCGTCATCAGCTCGGGGTAACCCTCGCCCACCACGAAGCCGTCGCGGATCTGGCGGCCGGCATCGGTGCGGATCGGGATGTTCTGCAGGTTGGGGTCGGTGGACGACAGCCTGCCGGTCGCCGCGATCGTCTGATTCAGCGTCGTGTGGATCCGGCCATCGGAGGCAACCGATTTCAGCAATCCGTCGACCGTCACCTTCAGCCGGGTGACGTCGCGGTGGGTCAGCAGGTGCTCCAGGAACGGATGACCGGTCTTGTCGAACAGGGTCTGCAGCGCGTCGGCGTCGGTGGTGTAACCGGTCTTGGTCTTCTTGGTCTTGGGCATGCCCAATTCGTCGAAGAGCACCACCTGCAGCTGCTTGGGCGATCCGAGATTGATCTGCTTGCCGATCACCGCGTACGCGGCCTCGGCCGCGTCGCGAATCTGGTCACCGAACCGGCTCTGCAGCTGGCTCAGGTGATCGAGGTCCACACCGATCCCGGCGGTCTCCAGCTCGGCAAGCACCCGCTGCAGGGGCAGCTCGATGTCGGCGAGCAGTCCGGACGAGTCGATACGGGCCAGCTCAAGATCCAGCGCGTCGGCCAGGTCATTGACGGCCCGGGCCCGCAGGATCGCGGTCTGCACGGCCTGATCGTCGACACCCTCGGTGTCATCCAGGAGCGAAAGCTGTTGCTGTTCATCGGATTCGGCACGCAATTCCCGGCGCAGGTAACGCACCGAGAGGTCGTCGAGGCTGAAGCTGCGCTGGCCGGGCCGCACCAGGTAAGCGGCCAGGGCGGTGTCAGAGGTGACGCCGTCCAGGGTCCAGCCGCGCCCGGCCAGGTCGTGGATGGCCAGCTTGGCCTCGTGCAGCGCCTTGGGCTTGGCCGGGTCGGCCAGCCAGGCGCCCAGTGCGGCGTCGTCCTCGGCGGTCAGCGCCGCGGTGTCGATGTAGCCGCCTTCGCCGTCCGCCGAGGCCAGGGCCAGCGCGGTCGCGTCGCTGTCGAAGCTGCGGTGGGTGCCGATCACGGCCAGCCCGGTGCGCCGGCCATCGGCGGCGTGTTCGGCCAGCCACGAGCCGACCGTCCCCGGCTCCAGGGCACCGCCGCGCACCTCGAAGCCCTCCTCGGCTTCGGGCACCGCACCACCGGCGGTGGAGAGCGTCTCGAACAGCCGGTCACGCAGCACCCGGAACTCGAGGTCGTCGAAGAGCTGATGGATCTGCTCACGGTCCCACGGCACCAGTCGCAGGGTGTCCGGCGTCTGGGCAAGCGGCACGTTGCGGACCAGATCGGTCAGCTCGCGGTTGAGGATCACGGTGGACAGGTTGGCGCGCAACGCATCTCCGACCTTGCCCTTGACGGTGTCGACCTGGTCCACCAGCCCCTGCAGGGAGCCGTATTCGGTGATCCACTTCGACGCGGTCTTCTCCCCCACCCCGGGGATGCCCGGCAGGTTGTCGCTGGGGTCGCCGCGCAGCGCGGCGAAGTCGGGGTACTGCGCCGGGGTCAGGCCGTACTTCTCGACGACGGCGTCCGGGGTGAAGCGGGTCAGGTCGCTGACGCCCTTGCGGGGGTAGAGCACGGTGACGTTCTCGTTGACCAGCTGCAGAGCGTCGCGGTCGCCGGTGACCACCAGCACCCGGTAGCCCTCGGCGTCGGCTTGGGTGGCCAGGGTGGCGATCAGGTCGTCGGCTTCAAAGCCGGGTTCAGACAGCGTGGTGATGCCCAGCGCGGCCAGCACCTCCTTGGTGATATCGATCTGGCCGCGGAACTCATCGGGGGTCGACGAGCGGGTGGCCTTGTATTCCGGGAAGCGCTCGGAGCGGAACGTCTGCCGCGACACGTCGAACGCGGCAGCAATGTGGGTGGGATTCTCGTCGCGCAGCAGGTTGATCAGCATCGCGGTGAACCCGTAGACCGCGTTGGTCGTCAGGCCGCTGCGTGTCTTGAAGTTCTCCGCGGGCAGGGCATAGAACGCGCGATACGCCAGCGAGTTTCCGTCCAGAAGCAGCAGCGTGGGTTTGGTCTGACTCACGGACCCAACTCTAGGCACCCGCCCCGACACCCAGTAACTGCCGCGCCCTGTCGACGAGCACCCGGGCGGCGGGGCTGCGCGGTCCCGACGCACGCCAGGCCAACACCAGCCGGCCCCGCAGCTCCGGTGTCAGCCGCAGTGGGTGCAGGCCCGGGCGGCAGCGAGCCATCGAGCGCGGCAGGATCGCGACCCCGAGCCCACGCTCGGCGAGCTCGGCCAGCGCCTGCGGGGTGCTGGCCTCAAACGCGATCCGGGGCGAGACGCCGACCGCAGCGCAGGCCTGATCGAGCTGGCGGCGGATGCCGGTGCCGACCGGCAGGGTGATCAGCGGCCGCCGCGCCAACTGCGCGAGGCTGACCGTGGCATGTCCGGCCAGCTCGTCGGCCGGGCTCACCGCGGCATCGACGGGCTCGTCGGTGACCACCTCGATGTCCAGCCCGGCGGGTTGCTCGCCGGGACCGACCGAGACGATCGCCACGTCCAAGTCGCCGCCGCGAACCGCCTCGATCAGCTCATCGGAATTAGCTGTGCTGAGGGTGATTTCGACGTTCGGATACTCGGCGTGAAACTCGGCGAGCAGCCCGGGCACGTCGACGGGATGGGCGGTGACGGTGCCGATCGTAACCGTGCCGCGCACCAGCCGGCTGAGCTCGTCGACGGCCAGCCGCACGTCATCCACCGCCGCCAACGCGGCCTTGGCGTACGGGAGCACCGCCGCGCCGGCCGCCGTCGGGCGGACCTCCCGGCGGGAGCGGTCCAGCAGCCGCTGGCCGAGTTCTCGCTCCAGCCGCCCGATCTGGGCGCTGACCGCCGGCTGCGCCACATGCACCCGTTGCGCCGCGCGGGTGAAGTTGGCTTCCTCGACCACCGCCACGAAGTATTCGAGCTGTCGCAGTTCCATAAGCGATGAATATAGTTTCTGGACTAAACAGATATTGGACTTATAGTTTCCGGGCCAGGACGCTGAAGTCATGACAGACGTTGTGATCGCCGGAGCCGGCATCGGCGGATTGACCACCGCACTGACCCTGCACGCCTGTGCGATCCCCGCGACCGTCGTCGAAAGCGCTCGGGAGCTGCGACCGCTGGGCGTCGGCATCAACCTGCTGCCGCACGCCGTCCGCGAGGTGTTCGCGCTGGGGCTGGGCGAGCGGCTGTCGGCGCTGGCGGTGGCGCCGACATCGCTGGCGTACTTCGACACTCGCGGCCGGGAACTGTTCCGTGAACCGCGAGGGTTGGCGGGCGGCTACGAATTCCCGCAGTACTCGGTGCATCGCGGGGACCTGCAGCTGTTGTTGCTCGACGCCGTGCGGGAGCGGTTGGGGGCGGGCGCAATACGCACCGGATCCCGGGTCACCGGGTTCGTCGACGACGGCGACGCGGTGCGGGTGCAGCTGGGTGATGACGAGCTGGCGGGTTCCGTCCTGGTGGGTGCCGACGGGATTCATTCGGCGGTGCGCGCCCAGTTGCACCCCGCCGGCGACGAACTGCGGTGGTCGGGGGTGCGGATGTGGCGCGGCGCCGCACCGGGCGAGCCGTACCTGGACGGGCGGACCATGGCGATCGTCAAGGCCGACGACGGCATCGAGTTGGTGATCTACCGGATCGGCTCCGGCCTGATCAACTGGGTGCTGCTGGTGCCCGAAGCCCCACCCGGGCCACTGCCGGGCACTGCACGCTGGAACCAGCGGTGCGACGCCGATCAGGTGTTGGCCTACCTGGACGGCTGGAAGGTGGGGTGGCTCGACGTCGTCGACCTGGTGGGACGCACCGCTGACCCGCTGGAATACCCGATGGTCGATCGCGATCCGCTGCCGTGGTGGGGCCGTGGTCGGGTAACCCTGCTGGGCGACGCGGCGCACCCGATGTATCCGGTGGGCGCCAACGGCGGATCGCAGGCCATCTTGGACGCGCGCGCCCTGGCAGACAGCCTGGCAGCGCATCCGGACACCGGCCTGCGGGTCTATGAGGAGCACCGCCGGGAAGCGACCGCAGCGGTGGTGGCCGCCAACCGCGAGATGCACCGCAGTGGGGCCATCCTGCGGTCGGACAGCCTGGCCCGGGTGGCCGCCGCCTACCGGCGCGACACCGGAGCCGACCGGGCGCGGGTCTGAACTTAGAACACGTTTCAGTTTCGCCGTTCGGGTTGGGTACGCTGACCGGGTGCCAGATGTAGCCTCGCAGCCGGCCATCGACGGGTGGTTCGCCACCGACGACGCCGGCCTCCCCCACCTGACCGGCGCCAAGTGTCCGCAGTGCGGCACCTATGTGTTCCCGCCGCGTGAGAACAACTGCCCCAACCCCGCCTGCGACGGCGACGTGTTGGAGCCGGTCGCGCTGTCGCGGCGCGGCAAGATCTGGAGCTACACCGAGAACCGGTACCTCCCGCCGTCTCCTTACCCGCCGAGCGACCCGTTCGAGCCGTTCGCGATCGCCGCGGTGGAACTGGCCGACGAGGGCCTGATCGTGCTGGGCAAGGTCGTCGAAGGCACCCTGGCCGCGGACTTGAAGGTCGGCATGGAGATGGAACTGACCACCATGCCGCTCTACACCGACGACAACGGCGTGACGCGCACCGTCTACGCGTGGAAGAAGGTGGACGCATGAGTGCTCCTGAGCCGCTGTACATCCTGGGTGCGGGAATGCACCCGTGGGGCAAGTGGGGCCGCGACTTCACCGAGTACGGGGTGGTCGCCGCCCGTGCCGCGCTGGCCGACGCCGGCCTGAACGCGCAGCAGATCCAGTTCATCGCCGGCGCGGACACCATCCGCAACGGCTACCCGGGCTTCATCGCCGGTTCGACGTTCGCCCAGAAGCTGGGCTGGAACGGGGTTCCGGTGTCGTCGTCCTACGCCGCCTGCGCCTCCGGTTCGCAGGCCCTGCAGAGCGCCCGGGCCCAGATCCTGGCCGGCTTCTGCGACGTGGCGCTGGTGATCGGCGCCGACACCACCCCCAAGGGCGCCTTCGCCCCGGTCGGCGGCGAGCGCAAGAACGACCCGGACTGGCAGCGGTTCCACCTGATCGGCGCGATGAACCCGGTGTACTTCGCGCTGCTGGCGCGCCGCCGGATGGACCTCTACGGCGCCACCTCCGAGGACTTCGCGCAGGTGAAGGTGAAGAACTCTCGCCACGGCCTGAGCAACCCGAATGCCCGCTACCGCAAGGAATCCGCGGTTGCCGACGTGCTGGCCAGCCCGGTGGTCTCCGACCCGCTGCGCCAGCTCGACATCTGCGCCACCTCCGACGGTGCGGCCGCGTTGATCGTGGCCAGCGCGGAATTCGCCCGCAAGCACCTGGGTTCGCTCGACGGTGTGCCGTCGGTGCGGGCGGTGTCCACCGTGACCCCCCGCTACCCGCAGCACCTGCCCGAATTGCCGGACATCGCAACCGATTCCACCGCCGTGGTGGCGGCCCCGGAGCGGGTGTTCAAGGACCAGATCCTGGATGCGGCCTACGCCGAGGCCGGGATCGGCCCCGAGGACGTCAGCCTCGCCGAGGTCTACGACCTGTCCACCGCGCTGGAGATCGACTGGTACGAGCACCTGGGCCTGTGCGCCAAGGGTGAAGGCGAGCAGCTGCTGCGCAGCGGCGCCACCACCATCGGCGGCCGGGTGCCGGTGAACCCGTCCGGTGGGCTTGCCTGCTTCGGCGAGGCGATCCCGGCGCAGGCCATCGCCCAGGTGTGCGAGCTGACCTGGCAGCTGCGCGGTCAGGCCACCGGCCGGCAGGTCGAGGGCGCCACGGTGGGCGTCACCGCCAACCAGGGTCTGTTCGGGCACGGCTCGTCGGTGATCGTCGCCCGGTAGTTTCTCCGCGATGGCAGAATCCGTCGTCGTCAAGGTCAAGCCGGGCAGCCGCAAAGGCCCCCTGGTCGAGACCGACGACGACGGGCAGCTGACCGTCTACGTGCGCGAGCCCGCGGTGGACGGCAAGGCGAACGCCGCCGTCATCCGGGTGCTGGCAGAGCATTTCGACGTTCCGCGCAGCCGGGTCGAGCTGGTGTCCGGTGCGGGCGCGCGCGTCAAGCGTTTCCGGATCGATCGGTAGGCGGTACGTCGAGAATTCGCACGGTCCCCTGCGAGCCGTCGATGTCCACCCACGCGCCGTCGGGGATGACGTGGGTGCCGTTGCCTGTCCCGATGACGCACGGTATGCCGAGTTCACGCGCGATGATCGCGGCGTGCGACAACGTGCCGCCCACATCGATGGCCATCCCGGCCACCGCCATGAACCGCACCACCCACGACGGGTCGGTGGTTCGTGCGATCAGTACATCGCCAGCGCCGAGGTCGACGGACGCGCTGGGATCGGTCACCACCCGCGCCCGTCCCCGGGCACGGCCCGGGCTCGCAGCGGCACCGGTGATGAGTGACTGTCCCCCGACCGCGACCGGCGGGTTGCCCGGATCGCCGGCAAACGACAGCGGGGGTTCCTGTGTGGCGAATCGTGACCGAATCCGTTGGCGAGCAAGGATATCCGCCGAAGACAGCG
Source organism: Mycolicibacter virginiensis (assembly GCF_022374935.2). Lineage (NCBI taxonomy): Bacteria > Bacillati > Actinomycetota > Actinomycetes > Mycobacteriales > Mycobacteriaceae > Mycobacterium > Mycobacterium virginiense. The sequence continues at coordinate 2,128,147 of NZ_CP092430.2, read as the reverse complement.
CGACGTTCCCCCGGAGTTCGTCGAGTGTGCACCAGACCGCATCCGCATCCATGAAGGACACCGCATGGCGGGCAACGTCAAGATCTTGTAGGAAGGCGGTCTTCCCGATCTCCCGACCGACCAGGGCTCGACGCGCCATCGCGATCAGGCCGGTGACGGCACCGCGCCGCGCGCGCGGCAAAAGAGCACGCAGGTCCGACTCTGCCTGACGTCGTTCATCGCGCCGGCGGTCCAACGCGACACGCGGATCGCGTACACCGCCGCCATCGGCCCAGGTGTGTGCTGCCTGCAGCACCGGTTCCGGGTTCTGCCGCCACGACGCGGACGCGATCTCGCCCTCGTCGGGTCCGTGGAATCCGTGTTCGCGAAGGAACTGGTCGAGCGCGATCGCGCCGCCGGCAAGCAGACCGAGATCCCTGGCCAGCTGCGCTTCGGGGAGGTCACCATCGCCGGAGAGCAGGTCGATCGCCAGATCGCCGGCCACGCGCTCGACTGCCTGGTACAGGCTTTGGCACAGGTACGTCTGCATGGTGTGAATGGTCAAGGTCTCCTCGAAGCGCCTGGCGGCCCCGACCAGCAGCGCCAGAGGATCGTCGGCCGGTCGCCACGCATCCCGCTGCCACGCTTGCCGTGAAGTCGCACTGGCGGCGCGCAGGCGCCGATTCAGCAACGCAAGGGTGACCGGTGCGCGGAGGGCCATCCGGCATGCCGTCGCGACGCGCGCGTGTGTCGGTGCCGCATCGACGTGTTCCGCCTCGCCGAGAAGCTGCTGGCTGAACGCGCTCGGATCCACGCCGGGGATCCGAGCGACTTGGCTCAACAGCAAGTCGACCGACAGCACCGGCCAGCCCCGTGCGAGGGTCAGAAGCTGCCCCTGTCGGCTCTCGCGCTGTGTCACGACGCCGAGGTGGGTCTGGGTTTGTCGCTGCGCCTCGGTGAGGCCAACACTCCACATCGACCAGGAAAGCGGCGTCGGCACGCCAGGCACGGCTTCACCGATGTTCACTCGGGTCCAACGACTTTCGGGCGCTCGCGGCGGGTCATATAGCTCGATGCTTCTCGCCTGGGCCGCCACCACGTCGGCCCCGGTGACCGGCCGCGCCTGCAGAACCCAGACCTGACCTTGTTCATCGACGACCCACTCGATGTCCTGCGGGCAGTCGTACCACCGTTCGATCCGCACTGCACACTCGGCAATGTTTCGAATCTGGTTGTGGGACAACGGGTATTTCTGCATCAATACCCCGGTGTCGACGACATGCAAGCCGCTCTTGTCCACCACCGTGCGCTCGGGCGTGACCAAGCCATCGGTCACATTTCCGCCATCTCCGTGCGCAAACTCGATGACCACCCGGTCCGTACGGCCGCTCAGGGGGTCCGCGGTGAAGGCGACGCCTCCACAGGCCGGATCGATCTGCTGCTGAACGACGACGGCCATGTCGACATCGAGCTCCAGCCCCCGCGCTCCACGGTATCGGCGAGCCCGCGAGGACGAGGTCGACGTCCAGCAATGGTCCACGGCGGCAAGCAGTTGCGTCATGCCCCGTACGTTGAGAACCGTCTCGTAGATTCCGGCATGCGACGCACTGTCGCCGTCCTCGGACACAGCCGAGGAGCGCACCGCCACGGCGACGTCATCGCCCATGACCTGGTAGTGCGCGGCGATCGCCTCGCGTAATACGTCCGCTGGGACCGCATGCCCCGGGACGCCGATGACGAATCCGTCGGGTACGGGCAGCCCGGCCGCCAGCAGTTCGCCGAGGTTGGCGCCCTTGCCGCCACTGAACGCGATATCGGTTGCGCGGATGTCACGCAGTCGCTTGATGACCGCGCTCATGCACCCGGAAAGGTGTTGCGGTCCACGAGCGCCATGAAATGCAAATCTATCTGCTGCGAGGCGGTCTCGGGGAGGGTTTCGCGCCCCGCACAGCAGGGTGAAGTCCACGTTCATAGAAACCCGCCTAGAAGCTGAGACCTGGGTACGACTCCGGTCGAACTACTGCCGCAAACACTACCCCACAGAAGCCGCTGAGCCGCTACTTACATTCATATTTTGACGGGGCCAATCCCCGTGAACTGGGAAACCGCCCGACACATGACCACGCCGTCGACAACTGCCACAAAAGTTGTAATACCTGCGTCTTTGCTAGCGCTTCGCCTAGGCGGCCAGAGCGTAGGAGCACGTGCCGCAATCCCGTTACCAGCGATAACTTCATGTATCTGAAACTTGTTCTGATTTTTTGTATACAAATCATCTAACTCTCAGCTACTGTCGCGCCGTTCCATGTCGCGCTGTGCCCCAGATACCTGAAGGAGACCCCTTTGCACGCCACAGTTCGCCCCTACGCCACCGCAGGTGTGGCACTGGTGGGGGCCAGTCTTGTCGCGGTGACACCGGCGGCCGCCCCACTGCCCGCTCTGCCTGATGTCCAGTCACGCCCGGTGGCGTTGACCAGTGCGTGGGACGACGTGCTCAATGCAACGTCGGCGAACGTCACCACGATGCTGAACAACTGGTATCTGGCCCCGGCTGTGGGAATGCAGCAGTTCTGGGCCAACCAGATGAGCTACGCCGACCAGTTGGCCAATGACCCGGCGGGTTCGGTCAACGCGATCAACGAGCAGATCCAACTGCACTTGAATGCGGTGATCTCCGGCTGGGCGCTGCAGAACGCCACCGACGAAACCCGGGCCACGGTGCTCAACCACACCATGGACGGCACGCACCAACTGATGTTCGGCCAGATCGCCGGCTACATCCCACCGGATGTGGACAAGGACTCGATCATGCCGATCATCGACTACCTGGGGTCGCCATCCAGTGCCCTGCTCATGGCGTCGATCGGGCCGATGATCAGCCCGTGGATCGCGTTGCTCAACGGCATCACCGACGGTGACAACCCGTTCGACATCCTGGCCAATATGGGCGGCGCGTTCTTCAACGGCGCCACGCTGAACCTGGACGCGCTGTTGCCGATGATCAACGCTTCCGGTTATTTCCCGGCCGGCATGAACATGGACCATCTGGACTTTGCCTTCGCTGGTTTGCTCTCTACGGGTGCGGCCGCGGTGAGCTACCAGGTGCTGGGCCCGGGCGGTGAAATCGCGGCCGAAGTGCCGTCGGTCGGTGGCTCGCTGTTCCAAAGCGTGGGCCTCGAATTCAGCGGGGTCCCGGTGATTGGCAGCCTAGACCTGAACAGTGCCGCCATCGGGCCGATCGCTGCCTGGCAGGCCTGGGGACAGACCGTCGGCGCCCTGCTGGGCTCGGGCTGGGACGGCAAGGGCCCGGTGGTGGTCACTCCGCCGCTGGCGGGAGCTGAGTTGCCCATCATCGCCGCCGACGCGCTCGATGACGGCGGCTCCGGTGCGGCCACCGACGCATTCGGCTGGCTGGGCGACCTGTTCGGCTTCTGAGCCCCAAAACCCTTTACCCCCATTCCTTGAGAGAGGTATCCCTGCACATGAGTCACCACATCAATGCACCCCGCGCCTCCCGGGCGGTCGGCGCCGCCAGCGCGGTCGGCGCATTCCTGACATTCGGCATGGCCCCGCTGACCCTGGCACCCCCAGCACAGGCCGACGAATTCGATTGGATCACTGATCTTTTCGATACCACGGCATGGCTGACCCCCGAACCGGCCGAGGTGGGCGCCTTCGACTGGACCACCACGATCGATCAGTGGTTCTACGACCCCATCCATGACGGCCTGCAGGCCTGGATCACCAGTGACTTCGGTGAATTGGTCAACGGCTGGATCAACACCGCCGCCGGGCAATACCTGATCGGCAACGGCGTCGACGGAACCGAAGCCAACCCCGACGGCGGCAACGGCGGCCTGTGGTTCGGCGACGGCGGCGACGGCTGGGACAGCACCGAAGCCGGGGTCGCAGGCGGCAACGGCGGCAACGCGGCCGGCTGGCTCGGCGACGGTGGGACCGGCGGTGACGGCGGAGCCGGCGCCAACGGCGGTGACGGCGGAGCCGGCGGCAACTGGATGGGCAACGGCGGCAACGGCGGCAACGGCGGCGCCTCCCTCGACCCGACTATCGCAGGCGGCAACGCCGGTGCTGGCGGCAACGCGTCTGGATGGTTCTTCGGCAACGGCGGCAACGGCGGCAACGGCGGTACCGGCGCCAACGGTGCCGCAGGCACGTGGGCCAACGGCGGCGACGGTAACGGCGGACGCCCCAGTGCCGGGGGCAACGGCGGGGGCGGCGGCCGCAGCAGCTTCATGTTCGGAAACGGCGGCAATGGTGGCGATGGTGGCCGCGGCGGCAACGGCGGGGACGGCGCCAACGGCACCGCCGAGCACGTCAACGGCGGCAACGGCGCAAATGCCCAGGTCGACCTTAGAGCCGGCACGGGTGGTGCGGCCGGGGCCCGCGGCTCCACCATCTACAGCGACCCGTCCTTCGGACGTGCCGGGCAGTACGGTGCCAACGCAGTCGGCGGCAACGGCGGCAACGGCGGCAACGCCTACCAGGACGCCAACGGCATCTACCTCGGCAACGGCGGCGCTGGCGGCAACGGAGCCAACGCCGGTGGCTACTCGTTCGGGACCGGCATCGGCGCCGACGGCGGCAATGGCGGCAATGGTGGCGCCGGGGCCAACGGCGGCAACGGCGGTAGCGGTGGGTCCGCTGGCCTGTCTTCGGCTGGAGCCAGGGACAGTGGCGCAGTGACCGGCGGCAGAGGCGGCGACGGCGGCGACGGCGGCTTCGCCGGCGCCGGCAAGGGCGGCAACGGCGGCAACGGCGGCTCGGGCCGCGGCGAAGGCGGGGGGCTTGGCGGCGATGGTGGCAACGCCGCCACCGATGACCCTACCGTCCAGACCATTGGTGGCAACGGCGGCACCGGGGGTTCCGGCTTTACCGGTGGCCCTGGCGGCGACGGCGGCAAGGGCGGCACCGGTACCTATGCCGGCGGCAACGGCGGCAACGGCGGTAGCGGCGGCAGTGGCGGCGGCCATGCCGGCGGTAAGGGTGGTGACGGCGGTACCAGCACCGGCTGGCAGCACGACGGCAACACTTACAGCATCGGCGGCAACGGCGGCAACGGCGGCAGTGGCGGCGGCGGCGCCGGCACTGTCGCCGCGGGGACTGGTGGGGCGGGTGGTGCCGGCGGCAACGGCGCCCCGGGACCCGGTGTGGTCAGCGTCGGCGGCAACGGCGGCAACGGCGGCAACGGCGGGGCCAACGTGGGCAGCGCCCTGTCGGGTGGTGGCGCCGGCGGCGACGGTGGGGCAGGCGGGGCCGGCGGCTCCGGCACTGCCTCCGGCGGCAACGGCGGCACCGGCGGCAACGGCGGAGCCGGAGCAACAACAGCCGGCAACGGCGGCAATGGCGGCATCGGGGGTACTAGTGGCGGCGTCGAAACGCCGGCCAACGACCTGGGTATCGGGCCCAGCCACGCCGGCAACGGCGGCAACGGGGGCGCCGGCGGGGCCGGCGGTGGTTACGTCGACGGCGGTTCCCCCTCCACCGATCCGGTCGGCGGCAACGGCGGAACCGGTGGCAACGGCGGCAACGGCGCCGGCGCCGTCAACGGCGGCACCGGCGGCAGCGGCGGTACCGGCGGTGCGGTCGGCGAGACCCCCGGCGGGCCCGGCCAGCCCGGCACGGCGCCCACCGGGACGACCGGTGGCACCGGCGGCACCGGCGGCACCGGCGCTCACCCGGCACCCGCCGGGTAGCCGACGGACAAGAAGGCCCGGCGCGGGGCAGCGCGCCGGGCCTTCCCGCACTCAGCCGCTCAGCACGCCGCGTCTGGTCAACTCGGCGACCACGATCTCCGCGCGCATCTGCGCGTGTGTCATGCTCGCGGCCCGCGCGGCACCAGCACCGGCGGCAGCAATGGCACTCAGGGCGCTGGCGGTGCGGCCGGTGCAGGCGGCGCCGCAGGCAACGGCGGCACCGGAAACCCCGCGGGACAGCCCGGCACCGCCGGCAACGACGGGCAGCCCGGCTGATACGTCAGCGAGATCGGCCACGGCCGTCGGGTCCCACAGCGGGCTCGGCGGCCGTGACCGCGTTGCCGCGCCGGCCCGAAGTCGTCCGCTCTCTCCCCGCGTGGCGTAGCTGGGTGTAGCATCTCTCGCTACGATTGCAGTCATGACAAGGACCATCGCTCAGCGGGAGCTGCGCAATGACAATGCGAAGGTGATCGATGCGGTAGTGGCCGGTGAGACGTTCGTGGTGACACGCAACGGCGAGCCAGTGGCCGAACTGCGCCCGGTGCGTGCCGTTCGCCGCACCTTCATCCCTCGTAGCGAAGTCGCCGCACTGGCCGCCACAGCCGTCCGCATTGATCATCGTCAGTTCCGCGCCGACCTCGACCGGTTGATCGACCAGGGCCTGTGAAGTGACGGCCGGCCTGGTGGATACGTCCGTCGTCATCGACTGGCACGACCCAGCGGTCGTCGCCGCCCTGCCCGACGAAGTGGCGATCTCGGCTATCACCGCGGCCGAGTTGGCCGCCGGCCCCCTGTTGGCTGCGACGCCCATCGAGGCGGCCAAGCGTCAGGCCCGATTGCAGGAGGTGGAATCGCGACTGGAGCCGATCCCGTTCGACGAAGCCGCCGTACGCAGTTACGGACTCGTCGTCGCCGCGGTGGTACGCCAAGGGCGACAGCCCCGGAGCAGGTTTGCCGACCTGTTGATCGCGGCGACGGCGCACGCCAATCGTCTGGATCTCTACAGTCGCAACCCCAGGGACTTTTCCGGCCTCGAAACACTGATCCGCGTCGTCGCAGTGTGAGCATTAACGTTGCCGACTCCGCCTGTCGCTCTCACCCGACAGGACATCGGGTAACGGCGAACGTCACGCGTCAGCCGGCCGACGCGTCGTCCAGCACCCCACGCGAGGTCAACTCCGCGATCACCACCTTGGCCCGCAAGTCCGCCCGCTCCATATTCGCGGCGCGCGCTGCTTCAGGGTCCTGTCCGCGAATCGCCGCGGTCTCGGCTTCGTAGGTGTGCAAGAACTCCTCGTTGCCCCGCGGATAGCTCCCCCAGAATCCGCGCGGAGCGAAGACGCGTGCCGCGACGATCGCCGCCTGCAGCCGGGGACCCGCGTACTCCTCGACGATGATGCGCCGGTACGCGTACGCCGCCTCTTGAAACGCCTTGGGTTCCTTACTGGCTCGCAACGTCCGCAACGCCGCGTCGAGTTCGGCGAGCACCCGCGGTGTCGGATTGGTCGCCGCACGTGCTGAGGCGATGCCGTTCAGCACACCGTGCAGCTCGTGCTGTTCGAGAACGGCCGCCTCATCGAACCGCTCAACAAAGACACCGCGGTGGTAACGGCTGGCCAACAATCCGTCATGCTCGAGTTGGTCGATACCCTGCTGAACCGGAAGCCGACTGACCCCCAGAGCAGCCGCGATCGCGTCACGGTTGATGCGGTCGCCGGTGCGCAGCTCCCCGGCCAGCACCAGGTCGACAATGTGGTTGACGACCAGGTCCTTCTCTTTGACCCCGTATTTCTTGGGCATAGGCGGGCCTAGCCAGAAGCCTCGGCTGACGCCTCCCCCGACGAACCTGCTTGCGGTAACAGTGATTCCAGCGCGGCACGGTTGATCCGCCGAAACGCGCGCTTGGGCCGGTTGGCATCCAAAATGGCCACCTCCAGGGTGCCCGGCCCCAGCTCACGTGGTTCGGCGCCATTGCCGGTATCGGTTTGTTTCAGCGCGTTGACCGCGATGTGCAGTGCGTCAGCCAGCTCCGCGTTCTCCGCGTAAGACTCCTTGAGCGCGTTGGTGACCGGCTCGGTGGTGCCGCCCATCACCACGAAGTGCGGCTCATCGGTGATCGAGCCGTCGTAGGTGACCCGATACAGCTCAGGTGCCTTCGTCTGACCCTGGTAGGCGACGCCGGCAACACACAGCTCCACCTCGTAGGGCTTGGCCTGCTCGGTGAAGATGGTGCCCAGGGTCTGGGCGTAGACGTTGGCCAACTGTCGTGCGGTGACGTCACGGCGGTCATAGGCGTAGCCGCGGGTGTCGGCGAACTGAATGCCACCGCGGCGCAGATTCTCGAACTCGTTGATCCGGCCCGCCGCGGCGAAGCCCACCCGGTCATAGAGTTCGCTGATCTTCTGCAGTGAGCGCGAAGGGTTTTCCGCGACGAACAACACGCCGTCGGCATAGGCCAACGCCACCACGCTGCGACCGCGGGCAATGCCCTTGCGGGCGAGCTCGCTGCGCTCGCGCATCGCCTGCTCGGGCGAGATGAAGTACGGGAAGCTCATTTCTTACCCCGCTTGGTCTCCGACCCCGAATCCCCACCACGAGTTCGACTCTCGACCACCACACGGGCCAGTTCGGCGATCCGCTCCTCGGCGATGTCGACGGCGCCGTCGGCGTCGATGGTGACCGCGGTCGGGTAGATGCCCCGGACCAGATCCGGGCCGCCGGTGGCGGAGTCGTCATCGGCGGCGTCATAGAGCGCCTCGATGGCGACCCGCAGCGCGGTGTCGGCGTCGCTGATCTGGTTATAGAGCTTCTTGATCGACGACTTGGCGAACAGTGAACCCGAGCCCACCGCCTGGTAGCCCTCGCTCTCGACGTTCCAGCCGCCGGCGGCGTCGAACGACACGATGCGCCCCGCGGTCTGCGGGTCGTCGGCGTCGATGTCATAGCCGGCCAACAGGGGCAGCGCCACCAGGCCCTGCATCGCGGCCCCCAGGTTGCCGCGCACCATCGTCGACAACCGGTTGACCTTGCCGGCGAACGTCAGCGGCACGCCTTCGAGCTTCTCGTAGTGCTCCAGTTCCACCGCGTACAGCCGGGCGAACTCGACGGCGATCGCCGCGGTGCCGGCAATGCCGGTCGCGGTGTACTCGTCGGTGACGTACACCTTCTGCACGTCGCGGCCGGCGATCATATTGCCCTGCGTCGAACGGCGGTCACCGGCGATCAGGACCCCGCCGGGGTACTTCAACGCGACGATGGTGGTGCCGTGTGGCAGTTGGTCACCCACCCCACCGGTGTACGCGGCGCCCGCGCCGGTCGGCAACAGCTCCGGTGCCTGCAGGCGGAGGAACTCCGAAAACGATGACAGGCCTACGCCGGTGAGCGCGATTCCTGGGGTTGCTGAGTTGAGGGGCAGACGATCACGCGACAACCAGGTCACTGGCCGCCCTTTTGCACGTACGCGCGCACGAAGTCCTCGGCGTTCTCTTCCAGCACGTCGTCGATCTCGTCGAGCAGGTCATCGGTGTCCTCGGTGAGCTTCTCTCGGCGTTCCTGGCCCGCCGCAGTGCTGCCGGTGAGATCGTCGTCGTCTCCGCCGCCCCCGCCGCGCTTGGTCTGCTCCTGAGCCATTGCTGCCTCCTGAATCTCATCGGCCGCGCATCACCGCGGCCGGTTTCTCCACCCTACCGGTCGGCGCCGATGTTGCTCGGGGTCTAGGTGGTGAGTTGTTGGACCAGTTCGGCGGCACTGTCCACCGACTCCAGCAAGGCTCCGACGTGCGCCTTGCTGCCGCGCAGCGGCTCCAGCGTGGGGATCCGCACCAGCGAGTCCCCGCCCAGGTCGAAGATGACCGAGTCCCAGCTCGCGGCGGCAATGTCGGCCCCGAACCGGCGCAGGCACTCGCCGCGGAAGTAGGCCCGGGTGTCGGTCGGCGGGTTGTCGACTGCGGCCAGCACCTGCTGTTCGGTGATCAGACGGCGCATCGAGCCGCGGGCCACCAGCCGGTTGTACAGGCCCTTGTCCAGCCGGACGTCGGAGTACTGCAGATCGATCAGGTGCAGCCGGGGCGCCGACCAGCTCAGGTTCTCCCGCTGCCGGAAGCCCTCCAGCAGCCGCAGCTTGGCCGGCCAGTCCAGCAGGTCGGCGCACTCCATCGGGTCACGCTCGAGCTGGTCGAGCACCCGGGCCCAGGTCTCGATGATGTCGGTGGCGCGCGGATCCGGATCGCGGCTCTCCACCAGCTTGGCCACCCGCTCGAGGTAGATCCGTTGCAACGCAAGGCCGGTCATCTCGCGGCCGTCGGACAGTGCGACGGTGGCCCGCAGGGTCGGGTCACGGCTGATGACGTGCACCGCGCGCACCGGCCGGGCCAACACCAGATCGCTCAGGTCGATCCCGTGCTCGGGGCCCTCCTCGATCAGGTCGAGGACCAGCGCGGTGGTGCCCACTTTCAGATACGTCGACGTCTCGGCGAGGTTGGCGTCGCCGATGATCACGTGCAGCCGGCGGTACTTGTCGGCATCGGCGTGCGGCTCGTCGCGGGTGTTGATGATGCCGCGCTTGAGCGTGGTCTCCAGGCCGACTTCGACCTCGATGTAGTCGGCGCGCTGCGAGAGCTGGAAGCCCGGTTCATCGCCCGCGGCGCCCAGCCCGACGCGCCCGGAACCGGTGACCACCTGCCGCGACACCAGAAACGGGGTCAGGCCGGCGATGATCGCCGAGAACGGCGTCTGCCGGCTCATCAGGTAGTTCTCGTGGGTGCCGTAGGAGGCGCCCTTGTTGTCGATGTTGTTCTTGTACAGCTGCAGCTTGGCCGCGCCGGGGACGCTGGCCACGTAGCGCGCCGCGGCCTCCATCACGCGCTCGCCGGCCTTGTCCCAGATGACCGCGTCCAGCGGGTCGGTGACCTCGGGCGCGGAGTACTCGGGGTGGGCGTGATCGACGTAGAGCCGTGCCCCGTTGGTGAGGATCATGTTGGCCGCGCCGACCTCGTCGGCGTCGATGATCGGCGGCGGGCCGCTTGAGCGGCTCAGGTCGAAGCCGCGGGCGTCGCGCAACGGCGATTCCACCTCGTAGTCCCAGCGGGTGCGCTTGGCGCGCGGAATGCCCGCGGCGGCGGCGTAGGCCAGCACCGCCTGGGTGGAGGTGAGGATCGGGTTGGCGGTGGGATCTGATGGCGAAGCGATGCCGTATTCGACTTCGGTCCCGATGATCCGCTGCATGGCTAGAGCCTAGGCGAGGGCCCTAACTCCCCGGCGTCACCGTCGCTTTGGCGGTACCCAAGGTCCGGTGGACCATCTCCTTGGCCGCGGCGATGACGGCGGCTTCGTCGGGCTCGGCGTCCGCCAGGTAGGCGGCGTTCAACAGGCCGTCCACGGCGTAGTACAACAGCGCGGCGGTGGTGGGCGGGTCGGCCACCGTGGCCACTCCGGCGGCCACGGCCGAGCCGACGGCCTCGACGAGCAGCGTGACGACTTTGGCGTCGGATTGGCGCAATTGGCGCAGCCCGTCGCCGGACGCCTGGGAGAACACCGCTCGGTGTAGGGCGGCATTCGCCATGTCATAGCGGATCATCTGCTCGATCAGCGCATCGAGCGCTGCCGGCCAAGCGGGCGCCGAGGGCCGCGCGGCGGCGAGCTGCTCCTGCACGGTGTCCAGAAAGGTATCGAGGTAGTCGGCCCACAACCGGGCCAGCAGGTGATCCTTGGACTCGAAGTACAGGTAGAAGGTGCCCTTGGCGACCTGGGCCGCGGCCGTGACTTTTTCCACCGTCAGCTCGGTAGGTCCGTCTGCCAAGAGCAAATCCCGGGCCACCTCGAGCAATTGGCTTTCCCGTTCCGCCGCCGGCAGCGTCGTGCGCCGGCGCCCAGACCCTTGCTGCGCCACTTCGTCGTCCTTTCCCGAGTCGGTACCGCCGTGGACGGTGCCGGACACGATTGACAGCCGCGGAAATTCCACCCTACCGTATATGACTGACGGTCAGTCAGTTATCCAACCGGACACGCGGAGGAGGCTCGTATGGCAACAACTGACACGGCTACCGGTGTGGACCTGCCGGTGGCGAAGAATCTGAACAGCGCATTGAGCGTGATGGCCATCGGTCGGATGATCCTTGCCGTGCTCTCACTGGGCGCACCGAGGCAATTCGCCAAGCTCGTCGGAGTCACGCCGTCGGCAGAACTCACCTACATGACCAGGATCTACGGAGCCCGAGCATTTGCGATGGGCCTGGGCTATCTCACCAGCGGCACCGCGGAACGCCACCGCTGGAAGCGGCTCTCGCTGATGGTGGACACCATCGACACCATCAACGGCGTCGGCCACCTCGCACGCCGCGACCTGCCGCTGCGCGCGGCCGTGACCATGGTCGGTCTCACCGGCTCGTATGCGGCCATCGGCGCGACCAGAGTCGCCACCGAACGGTTCGGATAGCTCCGACTACAGATACTGGCCCAGGTTGGACTCGGTGTCGATGGCCCGGCTGGCGCTGGAGCTCTTGCCAGTGACCAGGGTGCGGATGTAGACGATCCGCTCGCCCTTCTTGCCCGAGATCCGCGCCCAGTCATCGGGGTTGGTCGTGTTGGGCAGGTCCTCGTTCTCGGCGAACTCGTCGACGATCGAGTCCAGCAGGTGCTGGATGCGCAGACCCGGCTGGCCGGTCTCCAGAACCGACTTGATGGCGTTCTTCTTCGCCCGGTCGACCACGTTCTGGATCATCGCCCCGGAGTTGAAGTCCTTGAAGTACATGACCTCTTTGTCACCGTTGGCGTAGGTGACCTCCAGGAACCGGTTGTCGTCGATCTCGGCATACATCCGGTCGACGACCTTCTCGATCATCGCCTTGATGCAGGCCGCGCGGTCCCCGCCGAACTCGGCGAGATCGTCGGCGTGCACCGGCAGCGTCTCGACCAGGTACTTCGAGAAGATGTCCTGGGCGGCTTCGGCATCCGGGCGCTCGATCTTGATCTTGACGTCCAGGCGGCCGGGCCGCAGGATCGCCGGGTCGATCATGTCCTCGCGGTTGGAGGCGCCGATCACGATGACGTTCTCCAGCCCCTCCACGCCGTCGATCTCGCTCAGCAGCTGAGGCACGACGGTGGTCTCCACATCCGAGGAGACACCGGTGCCACGGGTGCGGAAGATCGAGTCCATCTCGTCGAAGAACACGATCACCGGGGTGCCCTCGGAGGCCTTCTCCCGCGCCCGCTGGAAGATCAGCCGGATGTGGCGTTCGGTCTCCCCCACGAACTTGTTCAGCAGCTCAGGGCCCTTGATGTTGAGGAAGTACGACTTGGCCTCATGGGCGTCGTCGCCGCGCACCTCGGCCATCTTCTTGGCCAGCGAGTTGGCCACCGCCTTGGCGATCAGCGTCTTGCCGCAGCCGGGCGGGCCGTAGAGCAACACGCCTTTGGGCGGACGCAGCGCGTATTCGCGGTAGAGATCCTTGTGCAGGAACGGCAGCTCCACGGCGTCGCGGATCTGCTCGATCTGGCGAGTCAGGCCGCCGATGTCGCCGTAGCTGACGTCGGGCACCTCCTCGAGCACGAGGTCTTCGACCTCCGCCTTGGGGATGCGCTCGAAGGCGTAACCGGCCTTGGTGTCGACCAGCAGCGAGTCGCCGGGGCGCAGCTTGCGGGGACGCCGGTCATCCGAGAGCGCGTCCGGGTTGCTCTCGGGAAGATCCGCTGCGACCAGCGGCTCGGCCAGCCAGACGATGCGCTCCTCGTCGGCGTGGCCCACCACCAGCGCCCGGTGCCCGTCGGACAGAATTTCGCGCAACGTGGATATTTCGCCGACCGACTCGAAATTGCCGGCCTCGACGACCGTCAGCGCCTCGTTGAGGCGGACCGTCTGGCCCTTCCTCAGGGTTTCTACGTCGATGTTGGGCGAGATGTTCAGCCGCATCCGGCGCCCCGAGGTGAACACGTCGACGGTGTCGTCCTCGTGACTGCCCAGCAGCACGCCGTAACCGCTTGGCGGCTGACCGAGTCGATCGACCTCCTCACGCAACGCCAGCAACTGCTGACGCGCCTCTTTGAGGGTGTCCATCAGCTTGGAGTTTCGCGCGGTCAGCGAGTCAATATGCGCTTCGAGCTGGCGCACATCGCGGCCCACGCGAGTGGTGTCCTGCGGGGTGTTGTCGAGTTGCGCGCGCAACACCGCGGCTTCGCGGCGCAGTTCTTCCAACTCGGCGAAGTCATCACCGGGCGTGCCCGGCCCCCCGGACGCGTCGAATGTCTCAGGACGCGGCGAATCTTCCATGTTGCTCATGGTGCGCTCCTTTCCCGAACTGGAAGTTGAAGCGACGGATACCTCAACGCTACCGGCCATTGTGCATTCGCGTGCTCTGTGGCAATCCGACACACCGGCTCCGCTGCTAGCCTCGCTCTCAAATCGGGTGACCAACAGGGCCTAGAAAGGAACCGAATGAACGTGAAATCCCTCGCCACGGGGATGGCGGCCGTCGCGGCCATCAGCGCGGCCGTTTCCACTGTGAGCTACCTGGCAACGCCGGCGCCCGCCGCCGCCGAGGCACCCACGACGGTGTTCTTCGCCCCGCTGCCGTTGGACCCGGCCGCCGCCGTACCGGCCCCCGAGCAGCTGGCCAGCGTGCTCAACACGCTGGCCGACCCCGGTGTCCCGGCCGCCGGCAAGTCGGACCTCGTCGAGGGCGGCCTGGGCCCGGTCGAGACCGGTGCCATCGACCACCGACTGCAGAAGGCGCTCAAGAAGGGCGCCCTCCCGCTGTCGATCAGCGTGTCCAACGTCGTACCGGCCGGCCCCGGAGCGGCCAGCGCCGACGTCACCGCGTCGGGGCCCAAGCTGGAGCCGCACTCGGTGAATCTCACATTCGTCGACCAGGGTGGCTGGAAACTCTCCCGGTCCTCGCTGTTGTCGTTGTCGCAGCTGACGTCGAACTGATCACGGATCTGATGTACCGGCATCGCATCACCGTTGCCGCCGCGCTCGCGGCGGCAACGGTGATGCTGTCGGGCTGTAACGGGCACCAGCCGGCAGAGCCGGTGGCCGAGGTTCCGGTGACGTCGACGACGGTGCCGGTCCAGGTGCCGTCGTCGGCCTTGCCGGCTCCCGAGGCGTTGACCGATGTGCTGTACCGGCTGTCGGACCCCGAGGTGCCCGGCGCAGACAAGCTGGCACTCATCGAGGGCGCCAAACCCGCCGACGCCGCAACCATCGACAAGTTCGCCACCGCACTCAAAGACGGCGGCTATCTGCCGCTGAGCCTCGAAGCCGCCGCACTCGGCTGGTCAGACCGCTCCCCAGGCAACGTGACCGCCGACGTCACGGTCAACACGGCCAATCCCGCCACCGGCACGTTCTTCTTCCCGATGGAGTTCACTCCCAAGCACGGCGACTGGCAGCTGTCGCAGGCCACCGCCAAGAGCCTGCTGGCATTCGGCAACGCCCGGACCAGCAGCACTGAGCCGGCGCCACCGACGCCCTAACGATGTGGATCGGCTGGCTCGAATTCGATCTGCTGCTCGGTGACGTGCACTCGCTCAAGCAGAAGCGGTCGGTGGTGCGACCGATCGTCGCCGAGTTACGTCGCAAGTTCGATGTGTCCGCCGCTGAAACGGGGTCGCCGGATCTGCACCGGCGCAGCGGAATTGGGGTGTCGGCGGTATCCGGTGACCGCGGGCATCTGGTGCAGATCCTGGACGCGGCCGAGCGGCTGGTGGCCGACCGGCCAGAGATCGAGCTGCTGTCGGTGCGTCGAGGGTTGAGCCGCAGCGAGGACTGATTCGGCTCGCACTCGACCTACTACGGACGGCCCCGCTTGCGCCCCAACCGAGTCGGGGTGACGGTGTCCGGCGCCAGCCGGCGAGCGCAGACCAGGAACGCGGTGTGGCCACGCATCGCGTGCTGGGGCCGCACCGCCAGGCCGACGACGTTCCAGCCGCGCTGCATGGTCTCCCAGGACCGCGGCTCGGTCCAGCACTGCTGCTCCCGCAGCGCCTCGTTCACCTGCGACAACTGGGTGACCGTGGCGACGTAAATCACCAGCACGCCGCCGGGAACCAGGACCCGCGACACGGTGCCCAGCACATCCCACGGCGCCAGCATGTCCAGCACCACCCGATCGAACGACCCGTCGGGCAGGTCGCAGTCGGCCACATCGCCCATCACCAGCTGCCAGTTGTCGGGCTGGTGCCCGAGGAAGGTCTCGACGTTGGCGCGGGCGTGCACGGCATGGTCGTCGCGCAGCTCGTAGGAGATCACCTTGCCTTCGGGCCCCACCGCCCGCAGCAGCGACAGGGTCAGGGCTCCCGATCCGGCGCCGGCCTCGAGCACCCGCGCCCCGGGGAAGATGTCGCCCTCGTGGATGATCTGCGCGGAGTCCTTGGGATAGATCACCTGGGCACCGCGCGGCATCGACATCACGTAGTCGACCAGCAGCGGCCGCAGCACCAGGAACGGGTCACCATTGGCGGACTTGACCACGCTGCCGTCGGGCAGCCCGATCACCTCGTCGTGCGGAATTGCCCCGCGGTGGGTGTGGAAGTCACCGCCGGGGACCAGCACCGTGGTGTAGCGACGCCCCTTGGCGTCGGTGAACTGGGCCCGATCGCCCGCCTGAAAAATCCCGGATTCGGACACAGCCGTCCACCCTACGCAGCGTGTGCGAGCGGGGTTGTCAGTGCATGCCCGTAGGGTTCCCCAGTATGAGCAAGCCTGCGTTATCCCCGTCGCGGGCGGCCGATTTCAAACAGTGTCCGCTGCTGTACCGATTCCGGGCCATCGACCGGCTCCCGGAACCACCGTCAGCAGCGCAACTGCGCGGCTCGGTGGTCCACGGCGCACTGGAGCGGCTCTATGCGCTGCCCGCACCCCAGCGTGACCCCGAGACCGCCCGGGAACTGGTGGTCGCGGCCTGGGAGCACCTGGTCAGCACCTCCCCGGACGTGGGCTCGGGCCTGGATGCCGAGCGGCTCATGGCCGAAGCACGCAAGCTGCTGGCCGGTTACTACCGGCTGGAGGATCCCCGCCGTTTCGACCCGCAGAGCTGCGAGCAGCGGGTCGAGGTCGAGCTGGCCGACGGCACCCTGCTGCGCGGTTTCGTCGACCGCATCGACGTCTCCGCGACCGGCGAGCTGCGGGTGGTCGACTACAAGACCGGCCGGGCGCCGTCGGCGACCGGGCGGCTGTCCGAGGCCGCCGAGTCGAAGGCACTGTTCCAGATGAAGTTCTATGCGGTGGCCCTGCTACGGTCCCGCGGCGTGATGCCCGCCAGGTTGCGGCTGATCTATCTGGCCGACGGGCAGCTGCTGGACTACTCCCCCGAGCAAGCTGAGTTGCTGCGTTTCGAGAAGACTCTGATCGCGATCTGGCAGGCGATTCAAACCGCCGGTGCCACAGGCGATTTCCGGCCCCAGCCGTCACGCCTGTGCGACTGGTGCGCGCACCGCACGCTGTGTCCGGCGTTCGGGGGGACCCCGCCGCCCTACCCCGGCTGGCCGGCCGACAGTGCGGCATGACCGGCAGCTACTACCGGCGCGCGGAGGGTTCCGGCGGCACCGGCGACGTGATCTATGAATCCACCGATCTGACCCGCAGCAACTGGGGCCAGATACAGCACGGGTCTCCTCCGCTGGCACTGCTCACCCGTGAGATCGAACGGCTGGTCGACGGATCGGGCCAGCGGATCGCCCGACTGAGCCTGGACATCCTGGGGGCGATACCGGTGGCCCCGGTGCGGGTTGCGGCCCGGGTGCAGCGGCCCGGCCGGCGGATCGCTCTGCTGGAAGCCGAGATGTTCACCTGTGACGACGACCGGCCGGTGGCGCGGCTGAGCGCCTGGGCGCTGGCCACCTCCGACACCGCCGCGGTGTCCTCCGACCGGCACGCGCCACTGATCAGCGGGCCGTCGCTACCGCCGCCGGAGTGGTTCGCCCAGGCCAGCGGTTACGCCCATTCGGTGCGCTGGCGGGTCCAGCCGGACGCGCCCGACGGCACCGCGGTCGCCTGGCTGAGTCCGCAGGTGCATCTGGTGGACAGTGAACCCACCACCGCCCTGCAGCGGCTGGCCATGGTGGTCGACTCCGCGAACGGCGTCGGCGCCGCACTGGATGTCAACGAATACGTGTTCATGAACACCGACACCGTCGTACACCTGCACCGGCTGCCGATCGGAGCGGATTTCGGGCTGCGAGCGCGCGCCTCCATCGGACCCGACGGGGTGGGCGCCACCACCGCCGAGTTGTTCGACGACGACGGATTCTTCGGGACGTCAGCGCAGGCGCTGCTGGTGCAGCGGCGCTGAGAAGGTTCAGCGGGGATCGCAAGCGCGGCGGAGCCTGCGGTGGGGGCACCTCCCGCTTGCGGGGGACCGGGCGCGGCGGGTCGCCGCCGTCAGCTCAGACCACCGCGGTCAACGCGGCGATCGCCAGACCACCCAGCACCGCGATGACGTCCTCCACCAGCGCGATCGGCAGGTCGTGGCCGCCGTTGGCGGCGACCAGGCGCTGACGCACGGCGAAACCGACCAGGGTGCCGATCACCGCGCCGATGATGCCCGCGCCGAGTGCCGTCCAGGGGTAGTTCCAGGCAGTGCCGAGCACCGCACCGGCGAACCCGCCCAGCACGATCCGCGCGCCGAACTGCATGGGCACGGTGCGCGCCGGCGTGCTGGGCAATTGGTCGGTGATGAATTCACCGATCGCCAGCAACGTCAAGACGGTGACGGTCGCCGGATGGGTCAGCCACTCGACCCACGTCCCGTTCAAGTTGATCCACTGCAGGACGGCGGCCCAGGCCATCACGGCCGGCGCGGTGAACGCGCGCAGCCCGGCAACTGCACCGATGAACAGCGCGAGCACCAGCACGATGAAATGCGTCACCACTACCTCCCGGGCCAGTCGAGCCGACCACCGGACGCTAACACGGCAAAGGCTCAGCTACCGGGACTGCTCAAAATCGGCAGAATCTGATGTCCGAGGCGAGGATGGCCTTCGCGCCGATCGCGGCCAACTCGTCCATGATCGCGTTGACGTCGCGACGTGGTACCAGCGCGCGCACCGCCGCCCACTCCGGGTCGGCCAGCGGCGCGATGGTCGGCGACTCCAGGCCCGGGGTGATCGCGACGGCCTGCTCGAGCACGCCACGCGGACAGTCGTAGTCGAGCATCAGATACTGCTGACCGAACACCACGCCCTGCACCCGGGCGGCGAGTTGGTCACGAGCGGAAGCGGTCTCGGCGCTGCGGCCATTGGACGCGGCGCCCTCGATCAATACCGCTTCGGAATCGCACAGCGACTCACCGAAAGCCACCAGACCGTGCTGGCGCAGGGTGCGCCCGGAGCCCACCACGTCGGCGATCGCGTCGGCCACTCCCAGCTGGATGGAGATCTCCACCGCCCCGTCGAGCCTGATGACGGTGGCCTCGATGCCCTTGCCGGCCAGATCCTTGCGGACCAGGTTCGGGTAAGCGGTGGCGATGCGCTTGCCGGCCAGGTCCGCGGCAACCCAGTCCCGCCCGGCCGGAGCGGCGTAACGGAATCGCGAAGATCCGAAACCCAGCGCCAACCGCTCGGCCACCGGCGCCCCGGACTCGGCGGCCAGATCCCGCCCGGTGATCCCGAAGTCGAGTTCGCCGGACCCGACGTAGATGGCAATGTCCTTGGGCCGCAGGAAGAAGAACTCGACCTTGTTGGCCGGATCGATGACCGTCAGATCCTTGGCGTCGGTGCGGCTGCGATAGCCGGCCTCCGACAGCATTGCCGCGGCAGCCTCACTGAGCGCCCCCTTGTTGGGGACCGCAACACGCAACATGCTCACAGCTTCCCGTAGACGTCGGACAGCGTCAGCCCGCGCGAGATCATCAGCACCTGGGTCCAATACATCAGCTGGCTGATCTCCTCGGCCAGGTCTTCATCGGACTGGTGCTCGGCGGCCAGCCACACCTCGCCGGCCTCCTCCAGGATCTTCTTGCCGATCGTGTGTACACCGGCGTCCAGCGCCGCCACGGTGCCGCTGCCGGCCGGCCGGGTCGCGGCTCGCTCACCGAGCTCGGCGAACAGCTCCTCGAAGGTCTTCACGAGCAGGGATTGTTTCATGCGGCATCAGGACGGGTCACGTCGGTTTCCGGCGGCGGCCGGTTGCGAGTCGGCCAGCTGGGCGCAGATTTCGTGCAGGTCCGCCAACCCGAGCCCGGTCAGGGACGCCACCTGATGGCGCCGAGCGCCGTCCGGCACCGGCAGCGCGTTGGGCACGACCAGCACCGCACACCCGGCCGCCTCGGCCGCGGCGGCACCCGTCGGCGAGTCCTCCACGGCCAGACACCAGCGCGGGTCGGCGTCCAGCAGCTGGGCGGCACGCAGGTAGGGATCCGGTGCCGGTTTGCCCGCGGGCACCTCGTCACCGCAGACCACCGCCGCGAAATAGTGTCGGCCGATGCTGCCCAGCGCCCGCTCGGCCAGCATTCGCGGGGTGTTGGTCACCAAAGCCGTCGGCATCCCCGCGCCGGCCAGCTCCTCGAGCAACTCGCGGGCGCCGTCGCACCAGGGCAGGCCCGCGTCGAACAGCTCACCGGTGTAGTCGTGCAACCAGCGCGCCGAGTCCGCCATGGCCGCCGGATCGAGTGGCAGCCCCAGATCGTCGTAGACGATCCGCATGGTGTCCTCGGCACACCCGCCGACCGTGGACGCCCGGACTTCCGGGGTCAGCACCCCGCCGAGGCGGTCGTAGAGCGCGTCCATCGCGACGTCCCACAGCTTCTCGGAATCGACCAGGGTGCCGTCCATGTCGCACAGCACCGCCCGCAGCGCCAGGGCTCAGTCCTCCGGGTTGTAGGCGAGGTTGGAGGACAGCCAGCGCTCACCTTCCCGCAGGGTCCAGCCCTTGCGCTTGGAGTAGTCGGCAACCTGGTCCTGGGCCATCCGGCCCACCACGAAGTACTGCGACTGCGGGTGCGAGTAGTACCAGCCGCTGACGGCGGCGCCGGGCCACATCGCCATCGACTCGGTCAGCTCGATGCCGGTGCGGGTGTGGACGTCCATCAACTCCCACAGCGTCGCCTTCTCGGTGTGTTCCGGGCAGGCCGGGTAGCCCGGAGCGGGGCGAATGCCCTGGTACTTCTCGGCGATCAGTGCCTCGTTGTCCAACTGCTCGTCGGGCTGGAATCCCCAGAACTCCTTGCGAACCCGCTGGTGCATCCGTTCGGCGAAGGCCTCCGCCAACCGGTCGGCGACGGACTCCAGCAGGATCGCGCTGTAGTCGTCGAGAGCCTCCTTGAACTCCGCGATCTTCTCGCCGCTGCCCAGCCCCGCGGTGACGGCGAAGGCGCCGACATAGTCAGCCAGACCGGTGTCCTTAGGCGCGATGTAGTCACCCAGCGACCGGTTCGGGATGCCGGCCCGGTGCTCGCCCTGCTGGCGCAGGTTGTGCAACGTGGCCCGCACCTCGGTACGGGTCTCGTCGGTGTAGATCTCGACGTCGTCACCGCCGGGAACGGCGTTGGCCGGGAAGAAGCCGATGACCCCGTTGGCCCGCAGCCACTTCTCCTTGATCAGGGTGTCCAGCATCGCCTGGGCGTCGTCATAAAGCTTGCGCGCGGCCTCGCCCGACACCGGGTTGTTGAGGATGTCGGGGAAGCGCCCCTTCATCTCCCAGGCGTTGAAGAACGGCTGCCAGTCGATGAACTCGCGCAACTCGGCGAGGTCGTAATCGAGGAACTCGCGCACCCCGAGGCCCTGGGCGGGCACCGGCGGCGTGTAGCCGTCCCACTCGATCGGCGTCCGGTTCGCGCGCGCCTTCTCCAACGGCACCATCGGCCGCTCGTTCTTCTGGGCATGCCGCTCCCGCAGGGCGGCGTAGTCGGCCTCGGTGGACTCCAGCAGCGCCGGGCGCTGCTTGTCGTCGAGCAGCGCGGCCGCGACCGGCACCGAGCGAGACGCATCCTTGACCCAGACCACCGGACCGCTGCGGCGCGGCGAGATCTTCACCGCCGTGTGGGCCCGCGAGGTGGTCGCGCCACCGATCAGCAGCGGGATCTGAAGGCCTTCGCGTTCCATCTCGACGGCGAAGTTGACCATCTCGTCCAACGACGGGGTGATCAGCCCGGACAGGCCGATGATGTCGGCGTCGTGCTCCTTGGCCGCGGTCAGGATCTTCTCGGCCGGCACCATCACACCGAGGTCGACCACGGTGTAGTTGTTGCACTGCAGCACAACACCGACGATGTTCTTGCCGATGTCGTGGACGTCGCCCTTCACCGTCGCCATCACGATCGTGCCGTTGGTGTTGTCGGCTTCCCCGGGCTGCTTCTCCGCCTCGATGTACGGCAGCAGGTAGGCCACCGCCTTCTTCATCACCCGGGCCGATTTCACGACCTGGGGCAGGAACATCTTGCCCGCGCCGAAGAGATCGCCGACGACGTTCATGCCGTCCATCAGCGGGCCCTCGATCACCTCGATCGGGCGACCACCCGCGGCGGCGATCTCGGCCCGCAGTTCCTCGGTGTCGGCGTCGACGTGGGCGTCGATGCCCTTGACCAGGGCGTGCGTGATCCGCTCGCGGACCGGGAGAGATCGCCACTCGGCGGCCGCTGGGTCTTCAGCCTTCTCGGAGGTATTGAACCGTTCGGCGATCTCCAGCAGCCGCTCGGCGGCGTCGGGACGACGGTTGAGCACCACGTCCTCGATGCGGTCGCGCAGTTCGAGGTCGATCGAGTCGTAGGGCACCAGGGCACCGGCGTTGACGATGCCCATGTCCAGGCCGGCCTTGATGGCGTGGAACAGGAACACCGCGTGGATCGCCTCACGGACCGGGTTGTTGCCCCGGAACGAGAACGACACGTTCGAGATGCCGCCGGAGATGTGCACCCCGGGCAGGTTCTCCTTGATCCAGGCGCAGGCCTCGATGAAGTCGATGCCGTAGGTGGCGTGCTCTTCGATGCCGGTCGCCAGCGCGAAGCAGTTGGGGTCGAAGATGATGTCCTCGGCCGGGAAACCGACCTCTTCGGTCAGGATCCGGTAGGCGCGCCCGCAGATCTCCTTGCGGCGCTCCAGGTTGTCGGCCTGCCCCTGCTCATCGAAGGCCATCACGACCACGGCGGCACCGTACTTGCGGCACAGCCGGGCCTCGCGGATGAACTTCTCCTCGCCCTCCTTCATGGAGATCGAGTTGACGATCGGCTTGCCCTGGACGTTCTTCAGGCCCGCCTCGATGACCTCCCACTTGGAGGAGTCGATCATCACCGGGACGCGGCTGATGTCCGGTTCGGTCGCGATCAGTTTGGTGAACCGGTCCATCGCGGCGACGCCGTCGATCATGCCTTCGTCCATGTTGATGTCGATGACCTGCGCACCGACCTCGACCTGCTGCAGCGCGACCGACAGCGCGGTGTCGTAGTCCTCGGCCTTGATCAGGTTGCGGAACCGGGCGGAGCCGGTGATGTTGGTGCGTTCACCGATGTTGACGAACAGCGAGCCGTCGGTGATGTTGAGCGGTTCCAGGCCCGAAAGCCGGGTGGCCACCTCGATCTCGGGCAGCGCGCGCGGCGGCTTGCCCTCGACGACCTTGGCGATCTCGGCGATGTGCGGCGGCGCCGTCCCGCAGCAGCCCCCGACGATGTTGACCAGCCCGGCGTCGGCGAAGTCGGCGATGTAGCCGGCCTGCCGCTCCGGGGACTCGTCGTATTCGCCAAAGGCGTTGGGCAGGCCCGCGTTCGGGTAGCAGGAGACGTAAGTGTCAGCGATCCGCGCCATCTCGGCGATGTAGGGCCGCATCTCGGGCGCGCCCAGGGCGCAGTTGAGGCCCACCGCGATCGGCTTCGAGTGCCGGATCGAGTTCCAGAACGCCTCGGTGACCTGCCCCGACAGCGTGCGCCCGGAAGCATCGGTGATGGTGCCGGAGATGATCACCGGCCAGCGGCGGCCGCGGTCCTCGAACAGCGTCTCGACGGCGAACACCGCCGCCTTGGAGTTCAGCGAGTCGAAAATGGTCTCGATGAGCAGGATGTCGGCGCCACCGTCGACCAGGCCGTTGGCCGCTTCCAGGTAGGCGGCGACCAGCTGGTCGTAGGAGACGTTGCGGGCGCCGGGGTCGTTGACGTCCGGCGAGATCGACGCGGTGCGGGTCGTCGGCCCGAGCGCGCCGGCCACATAGCGCGGCTTGTCCGGGGTGCTGAACTCGTCGGCCGCCTTGCGGGCCAGGGCGGCGCCGGCGTAATTCAGCTCGTAGCTCAGGTCGACCATGTCGTAGTCGGCCAGCGAGACCGCGTTCGCGTTGAACGTGTTGGTCTCCAGGATGTCGGCGCCCGCCTCGAGGTATTCGCGGTGGATGCCCTCGATGATCTGCGGTTGCGTCAGGGTGAGCAGGTCATTGTTGCCCTGCAGCGCGGTCGGCCACTCGGTGAAGCGGTCGCCGCGGTAACCGGCCTCGTCCGGACGGTCCCGCTGAATCGCCGTGCCCATCGCGCCGTCGATCACCATGATCCGCTGGCTCAAAGCAGCCTTCAGCTCGTCGGTGCAGTCAGGCCGGATGTTGGGCGCGAAGATTTCGGCCTCGGGGACGGTCATGCGGGCTCCTTCCGTGGCGGAAGGCGTCCTTAACTCTGTCGAGCGTGGCGGCCACCGGCACAGACCGGCGAACCGTTGCAACGCCTCTCGACGGGAAAAGTCTACGTGGTCACCCAGCGTCGAGACGAATGCCCCGACGAACAAGCCGACTCCCCCGGTCCGGTGCGGCCCGTGATCTTTGCGCAGGCCTTACCCTGGCCTTGTGACCCGACCGGATGACGGCGCTGCCCTTCCCGAACTGCACGACACCATCGTCGTGGCTGCGTTCGAGGGCTGGAATGACGCCGGCGACGCCGCCAGCGATGCGGTGCAGCATCTCAACAGCATCTGGGAGGCCCGGCTGATCGTCGAGATCGACGACGAGGCCTACTACGACTACCAGGTGAATCGGCCGGTGATTCGCCAGCTCGACGGCGTCACCCGGGAGCTGGTCTGGCCGTCGATGCGCATTTCGCACTGCCGGCCACCGGGCAGCGATCGCGACATCGTATTGATGCACGGCGTGGAACCGAACATGCGTTGGCGGTCGTTCTGCGCCGAGCTGCTGGCGGTGATCGAAGAACTCGACGTCGACACCGTGGTGATCCTGGGCGCGCTGCTGGCCGACACCCCGCACACCCGCCCGGTGCCGGTGTCGGGGGCCGCGTACTCGGCGGAGTCGGCCACCCGCTTCGGGTTGACCGAGACCCGCTACGAGGGGCCGACCGGGATCACCGGGGTGTTCCAGGACGCCTGTGTGGCGGCCGGGATTCCGGCGGTCACCTTCTGGGCGGCGGTGCCGCACTACGTCTCACAGCCACCCAACCCCAAGGCCACGGTCGCCCTGCTGCGCCGCGTCGAGGACGCCCTGGACATTGAGGTTCCGTTGGGTGACCTACCGGCGCAGGCCGAGGAGTGGGAGCTGGCGGTCAGCGAGATGGCCAGCGAGGACGACGAGATCGCCGACTACGTGGCCTCTTTGGAGGAACGCGGCGACGCCGAGGTCGACATGACCGAAGCGCTGAACAAGATCGACGGCGACGCGTTGGCCGCCGAGTTCGAGCGCTACCTGCGGCGCCGGCGGCGCTGAGCCGGCCGGCCCATGCGGGCTACTTCTCCTTTTCCCGGGCCTCGTTGTAGGCACTGGTGGAGCGGCCCAGCGCCGCGACTTCGGCGTCCATCCGCGGCACGATGGTGGCGGCTCCCTTGATGAAGGGGGCTTCCACCTGCCGCAGCGTCAGCACCGGCTTGAGCCAACGCAACACCCCCACCCAGCCCGGGCAGTAGACGCGGCGCCGACGGCCCTCGATACCCGCGACGAAGGCGTCGACACACTTGTCCACGGTGGTGGTCTGGTTCAGCGGCCACGGCAGTTTGGCCAGCATCTCGTCGAAGGCCCCCAGGTCGGCCTTGGTGTCGCGAACCAAGGGGGTGTCGATCCAGCCCATGTGCGCCGACCCGACCTCCACGCCCTGGTAGGCGACCTCCTGGCGCAGCGCGCTGGCGAAGTGCTCGACGCCGGCCTTGGCCGCGTCGTAGGACGCCATCCCGGCCAGCGGAGTGAACGCTGCCAGCGAGGACACGACCAGTACATAGCCGCGACGCTCGATGATCGACGGCAGTGCCGCGCGTACGGTGTTGAACACCCCGACCACGTCGATGTCGATGACCCGCTTGAACGTCTCGGGATCCACATTCAGCACCGAGCCGTAGCTGGCGATGCCGGCGTTGGCGACGACGGTGTCGATGCCGCCGAAACGCTGCACGGCCTGCGCGGCCACCGCCTGCATTTCGGACAGATCCCGCACGTCGGCGACGGCGGTCAGCACCCGGTCACCGAGGTCATCAGCCAGCTTGCCCAGGGCGGCCTCGTCCAGGTCCGTCACCACCACAGAGGCGCCCTGGGAGTGCAGTCGGCGGGCCAGCTGCTCGCCGATACCGTGCGCGCCACCGGTGATGAAAATGACTTGGGAGTGAATCGAAGACATGGGCTCAACCTACCCCCGCGGCGGGCGGCCTACAGCGCCACTCCCAGCAGCGCATCGACCGCCGTGGCCACCAGCCGGGGTGCGGCGGCGTCGTGTCCGCCGTACTCGCGCGCATCGGTCGCCCAGCCGTCCAACGCGGCCAACGCCTTGACGGTGTCCAGGTCATCGGCCAGATAGCGACGCACCCGGCCGATGACGTCGTCGGCAGCCGGTCCGGCCGGCAGCGTCGTCGCGGCCCGCCAACGGTCCAGCCTCGCCTCGGCCGCAGCCAGGGTCGCGTCGTCCCAGAACCGGTCGCTGCGGTAGTGCCCGGCCAACAGGCCCAGCCGGATCGCGGCCGGATCGGTCCCCTGAGCGCGCAGCTTGGAAACCAGCACCAGGTTGCCGCGACTCTTGGACATCTTGTGCCCGTCCCAGCCGATCATTCCGGCGTGCACGTAGTGCCGGGCGAAACGGCGCTCCCCGGTGAGGGATTCGGCATGCGCGGCGGAGAACTCGTGGTGGGGGAAGACCAGATCGGAGCCCCCGCCCTGGATGTCGAGACTGGAGCCGATACGGCTCAACGCGATCGCCGCACACTCGACATGCCAACCCGGCCGGCCGGCCCCGAACGGCGCGGACCACCTGGGCTCACCCGGGCGGGCGGCGCGCCACAACAGGGCGTCGAGCGGATCGGCCTTGCCGGCCCGATCCGGGTCGCCGCCGCGCTCGGCGAACAGCTCCAACATGGTGGCGCGATCGAATCCGGATTCGTAGCCGAACTGCTCGGTGGCGTCGGCGCGGAAGTAGATGTCGGGGTAGTCGCCGTCGACGATGTAGGCCGATCCAGCGGCGAGCATCTTTTCGACGAGTTCGACCACTTCTTGGATGGCCTCGGTAGCCGCCACGTAGTCGTGGGGCGGCAGCACCCGCAAGGCGGTCATGTCGGTGCCGAACAACTCGACCTGGCTGGCCGCCAGCTCCTCCCACTGCACTCCGTCGCGCTCGGCACGCTCGAGCAGCGGGTCGTCGACGTCGGTGACGTTCTGCACGTAGTTCACCTGGTGGCCGGCGTCGAGCCAGAGCCGGTGAATCAGGTCGAACACCAGATAGGTGGCGGCGTGGCCGAGGTGCGTGGCGTCATAGGGCGTGATGCCGCAGACGTACATGGTGGCCGTCGGGCCCGGCGACACCGGGCGCACCTGGCGGTCGGCGGTGTCATAGAGGCGCAGCGCCGGGCCGCGCCCGGGCAGGACCGGAACGGCCGGCGCGGACCACGATTGCATGCCCACGACTTTAAGGCCCCTCCTCTACAGGACCGTCCGCCGCATCGCGTCCAGCAGAATCGGCGCCACATCGGGCCGGCACATCAGCAGGTCGGGCAGGTAGGGGTCGGGGCGGTTGTAGCGCAACGGCGAACCGTCGATGCGGGACGCGTGCAGGCCCGCCGCCAGCACCACACCGGCCGGGGCCGCCGAATCCCATTCCCACTGCCCGCCGGCGTGCAGGTAAGCGTCCACGTCGCCGCGCACCACAGCCATCGCCTTGGCGCCCGCCGAACCCATCAGCACCGGTTCCACCGGCAACACCTCGCGAATGAGCCGGACCACCGCCGGCATCCGGGAGGCGCTGACCGCGACCCGAATGGGGTTCGGCGGACCGGCAGGCGTGGCGGGCCGGGCGACCGTGTCGGTGCGGAAGACCACGTTGCTTCGATTGTCGTAGGCCGGCAGTGACACCGCGGCGTCGGTGATGGTGCCGAAGCCATCGGGGCCGCCACGCTGCCACAGCGCGATGTGCACCGCCCAGTCGTCGCGTCCGGGTGTGGTGAATTCGCGGGTGCCGTCGAGTGGATCGACGATCCAGACCCGGTCCGACCGCAGCCGGGCCAGGTTGTCCGGCGATTCCTCGCTGAGCACCGCGTCGCCGGGGCGCGCGTCACGCAGCCTGCGGATGATCAGCTGGTTGGCCCGGCCGTCGCCGGTGTCGCCGAGGTGCCACGGTTGTGCGAAGCCCACCTCGTCACGCACCGCCAGCAAGAGCTTTCCGGCCTCGACTGCCAGTTCGGCGGCCAGCGCCGCGTCGGTCAGCGTCACGTTTGGCAGTATCCCCGACACGAGCTAGAACGCCGGCCAAGGGATCGGGCGATGACGGTTCGGGCCGGGCATCACCGGGTGGTCCAGCAGGTCGGCGACGCGGCAGCGCAGTGCCGCGATCTCGTCGGCGGTCAGGTGCGGTTGCAGCGCTGCCGCCAGCGGGCCGTCCAGCGCCACCAGCAGCCGCGACAGGGCCGGCAACGCCTCGTCGTCCAGGTCGGCCACCGACTTGCCCGCCCAGCCCCACAGCACGGTGCGCAACTTGTCCTGGGTGTGCAGGCTCACGCCGTGGTCAACGCCGTAGACGCGGCCGTCGGTGCCGCACAGCACGTGTCCGCCCTTGCGGTCGGCGTTGTTGATCACCACGTCGAAGACGGCGAGGCGGCGCAACCGGATGTCGTCGGCGTGCACCAGCGTGACCGGGCCGCCGTCGTGGCCGTAGGCCTGCAGCACCGGCAGGTAGCCCGCCGGAACGTGGTCGCCGGGAACCACGTCGACCAGGCCGGGCGCCGACGAACCGTCCTGCGCTTCGTCCTCGTCTTCGGGTTGATCCACCCAGCGCTGCACCATGCCCGGACCCGCCGGACCGTCTCGAATGATGGTGTAGGGCACCAGGTTCCAGCCCAACTCGACCGAGATCAGGTGTGCGCCGAGTTCGCGGCCGGCCAGGGTGCCGTCGGGGAAATCCCAGAGCGGCTGCTCGCCGGCGACCGGCTTGTAGACGCAGTGGACGCGGTGCTCCCCCAGCGTGGCCTGGCACAGGAAGGTGGCGTTGCTCGCCGAGCGGATGCGGCCCAGGATCTCCAGTTCCCCGGAGTGCAACGCCTCCCGGTCGTCAGATGTCTGCGTCATCGGGCTCATCGTCGGGCCCGAAAGCACCCCGTCGATAGCCGTTGGTGCGCACGCACATGTGACCGGCGGGGTCCAGCGGCTCGTCGCACAGCGGACACGGCGGGCGGCCGGCCGAGATGACCCGGTTGGAGCGGGTGGCGAACTGGCGCGCGGACTCCGGGGTGAGGAACACCCGCACCGCGTCCGGTCCCTCGTCGGTGTCGTCGAGCACCACCGAGGCGTCGAATTCGGCGTCACTGACCGCGAGCAACTCGACCACCACCGTCTGCGCCTCGGAATCCCAACCCAACCCCATGGTGCCGACCCGGAATTCGGCGTCCACCGGTGTGACCAGCGGGTCCAGGTCGTCGATCTCGGTGGGTTCGGGCGGCACCGGGGTGCCGAATCGACGGTTGACCTCCAGCAGCAGCGCACCGATCCGTTCGGACAGCACCGCGACCTGCTGCTTTTCCAGCACCACCGAGACCACCCGCTCGTCGTGGACGGCCTGCAGGTAGAAGGTGCGGTTGCCGGGCTGGCCGACGGTCCCGGCCACGAAACGGTCGGGGGTACGGAAGACGTGAATTGCTCGGGACATGGCATCTCCAAAATACCGGCAGTTGAGGCGGCCGACGGCATCTGTCTTCGGCGAGGTGGACCTAGGTGGTGGACCCGCCGACCACCGCGTCGCTTTCACCGACCGGGCCGGCCGGCGAACTCTGCACCGCGGCGGCCAACGACGCTCCGGTGTGATTGAGGTGGATTACGAACGGGCGCAACGGCGTGTAGCGGATCACGCTCGCCGATGCCGGGTCGGCGGTGATCCGCTGAAAGCCGTCCAGATGCACACCGAGCGCGTCGGCGATGACGGCCTTGATGACGTCGCCGTGGGTGCACGCCACCCACAGCACGTCGGCGCCATGCTGCTCGGCCAGCTGCCGGTCGTGATCACGGACCGCGGTGACGGCCCGGGCCTGCACCTGCGCCAGGCCTTCGCCCTCGGGGAAGATCGCCGCGCTGGGCTGCGCCTGCACCACCCGCCACAGCGGCTCGGCGGTCAGCTCGCTGATCTTGCGGCCGGTCCAGGCCCCATAGTCGACCTCGGCGAGCCGGTCGTCGACGAGGGGCTCCAGCCCGAAGGCGGCGGCCAGCGGTTCGACGGTGCGGCGGCAGCGCAGCAGCGGTGAGCGCACCACCGCCTTGATCGGCAGGCCGTCGAGCCGGCCGACGAGCTGTGCGGCCTGCTCGCGGCCCAGGTCGTCGAGTTCGACGCCTTCGGTGCGCCCGGCCAGCACGCCGGAGGTGTTCGAGGTGGACCGGCCGTGGCGCAGCAGGATGACGGTCATGACGAGGCCGCCAGCACCCCGGTGGCCAGCAGGATCAGGATCGTCGTCCCGGCGATGACTCGGTACCCGACAAACCAGTACATGGTGTGACTGCTGACGAACCGCAGCAGCCAACTGATCGCCGCGTAGCCGACGACGAAGGTGATCACCACCGAGACCAGCAGCTGCAGCCCGGTGGCGCTCATTCCTTCGGTGACCGGATTGAAGGCGTTGGGCAGTTCGTGCAGGCCCGAGGCGAATACCGCCGGGATGCCCAGCAGGAAGCCGAACCGGGCGGCCAGGGCCCGGTCCATTCCCAGGAACAGGCCGGCGCTGATGGTCGCCCCGGAGCGCGAGACACCGGGGATCAGTGCCAGACACTGCGCGGCGCCGACCAGGAAACCGTCCCTGACGGTCAACTGTTCGGCATGCCGTTGCTGGCGGCCGACGTACTCGGCAGCGGCGATCACCAGCGAAAACCCGACCATCGCGGAGGCGATCACCCAGAGGTTGCGTACGTCGCCGCGGATGAAGTGCTGGAACAGCACGCCGACGATCACGATCGGGATGCTGCCGACGATGACGTACCAACCCATCCGATAGTCGGTCTTGCGTTCAGCGGGCAGCGGTGTCTTGGCCAGCGCCGAGGCCACGCCGGACAGCCAGGCCGTGGCGATGCGCGCGATGTCCTTGGCGAAATAGACCAGCACGGCGATCTCGGTGCCGATTTGGGTCACCGCGGTGAAGGAAGCGCCCGCGTCACCGGCAAAGAACAACCGGGAGACCAAGGCCAAGTGCCCCGAGGAGGAGACCGGCAGAAACTCGGTGAGGCCCTGGACAATCGCCAGGACGACTACTTGCGGCCACGACATCACAGCCGTCTCGACTACCGATACGACCTCAGTCACGACGATGACCGTACCGGGCTGGTGTCAGCGGGTCAGACCGGATACCACGTCGCGCACCGCGGCGGCCAGGCTGCGCTCGTCGGTGACATCGATCTCGAACAGGTGCCGGCTTGCGGTGGCGACCACGTCCTCGTCGTGCGGGACCGGGCCGGCCAGTCGGGGCCGGTAGATGTCCACCACGAGCTTCTGCTGCTCGGTGTGGAAGGAGAAACTGCGGCCGTCGCCGACCTCGCCGAAACCACTGGCGAAGGCCCCGGTCCAGATCTCCTCGATGCGGAACTCCGAACATGCCAGCTGCCAGTCATCGACCACAGTCATGGCCGAGAGGTTACACCTAAGCGAACTTATTGTTCGGCCGGACATGCGAGCTTCACCTCGCCGCCTTCCTTAGAATCGATATCTGCACCGACCCGCGACCATGACGAGCTGGAAGAGCTGCCCTGTGCCCAAGCGCGCCACCCGCCGGCCACGCCGGTCCCTGCAAGGCCTGTTGCTGCCGCTGCTGCTGCTCACAGCGTGCTCATCCAATCCCATCACCGCGCCGCCGCCCACGATCGCGCCGGCCGAGCCCGCCGTTTCCCCGGTCGCCGCGGTGCGCCCGGCCGGCACGGTACGGCCGCTGGCCGGCCACGCCACCGGCGCGGTCTTCGACACAGCGACCAAACTGCTGGCGGTGCTGTCCCCCGGCCCGGACCCGCAGGCCGCCGCCACGCTCGGCCTGGTGGACGACTCGAGCCAGCCGCCCGCCGCGGTGGCGCTGCCGGGCCCGGCGAGCGCACTGGCCGGCGACGGCAACGGCACGGCGTACCTGTCCGGCCATGGCGGCTACTACATCGTCGACCTGGCCGCTCGCAGCATCAAACGCGTCGACGTCGCCGACGCCGCCGGTGTCGAGTTCACCGCGATCGGCCGCCGCGCCGACGGAATCATGGTGTTGGGCAGTGCCGACGGCGCCGTCTACACGCTGGCGCAGGACGGCGCTCGGGTCTCCGAGCGGGCCAAGATCTTCGCCCGGGTCGACCAGATCGTGACTCAGGGCGATATCGCGGTGGTGCTGGATCGCGGCCAGACCTCAGTGACGACCATCGGCACCGACGGCAAGCCTCAGTACGCGCTGCGGGCGGGCCAGGGCGCGACCACCCTGGCCGCCGCGTCGCACGGGCCGGTGCTGGCCGCCGACCCCCGCAGTGGCCGGCTGCTGGTCTACGGCGTGGATCCGCTGATGCTGCACCAGGACTATCCGGTGCCGCATGCCCCTTACGGGCTGGCTGGGGCGGGCGGGTTTGCCTGGGTGTCGCAAACCGGGACGAACACCGTGGTCGGCTACGATTTGACCACCGGAATTCCCGTGGAGAAGGTTCGCTATCCGACCGTGCAGCAACCCAACACCCTGGCCTTGGACGAGAAGTCGGACACCTTGTACGTGGTGTCGGGCTCCGGCGCTGGGGTCCAGGTGATCGAGCACGCCGCGAGGCCACGGTGACCGCGCTGCGCCCCCGCCGGATGCCGGTCGGCTGGGACACCGAATTGTCCGATGACTACGAATGGATTCCGCTGCGACTTCCCCCGGAGGTCACCCGGATCGGGGCGTCCACCCGGTTGTCCATCGAAGCCGAATACCGAGGTTGGGAGCTGACCCGCGTGCGGTTGTACACCGACGGGAGCAGGCGGGTGTTGCTGCGCCGCAAGAAGTCTGCCGCGAACACGATCAGCGGCAGCCGCTGCGTCGACCAGCCGGGACTGTAGACCGATGGGTCTCTACGGCGCAGTGCGCCGGGCCATGTTTCTGGTGCCGCCGGAGCGCATCCACACCCTCGTGTTCGCAGGATTGCGCGGCGCCGCCGCGACGCCGCCGGCACGCCGAGCCCTACAACGCCGGCTCGCGCCGCACGACCCGCTGCTGGCCAGCACCGTGTTCGGGATGCGGTTCCCCGGGCCGCTCGGGCTGGCCGCCGGGTTCGACAAGGACGGCCATGGGCTGAACGCTTGGGGCGCACTGGGTTTCGGCTACGCCGAAGTGGGCACCGTGACGGCGGCGGCACAACCGGGCAATCCCGCACCGCGCCTGTTCCGGCTGCCCGACGACCGTGCGCTGCTCAACCGGATGGGCTTCAACAATCACGGGGCGGCTGCCCTGGCCGCGCGGTTGGCGCGGCACCGGTCCGACGTACCGATCGGAGTGAACATCGGCAAGACCAAGGTCACTCCGCCCGAGGGCGCGGTCGAGGACTATCGCACCAGCGCCCGGCTGCTGGCCCCGCTGGCCGCCTACCTGGTGGTCAACGTCAGCTCGCCGAACACGCCGGGACTGCGCGACCTGCAGGCCGTCGAGTCGCTACGGCCCATCCTGGCCGCGGTCCGTGCCGAGACCACCAAACCGGTGCTGGTGAAAATCGCCCCGGATCTGGCCGACACCGATCTGGATGCCATCGCCGACCTGTGTGTGGAGTTGGGCCTGGCCGGCATCGTGGCGACCAACACCACGGTGTCGCGCGACGGCCTGGCGACCCCCGGGGTGGCCGAATTGGGGCCCGGCGGCATCTCCGGTCCGCCGGTGGCCCGCCGAGCGCTGGAGGTGCTGCGGCGGCTGTATGCCCGAGTGGGCGACCGGCTGGTCCTGATCAGTGTCGGCGGGATCGAGACCGCCGACGACGCCTGGGAGCGCATCACCGCAGGCGCTTCACTGCTGCAGGGCTACACCGGCTTCATCTATGGCGGCGGCCTGTGGGCCCGCAACATCCATGACGGTCTGGCGCAGCGGCTGCGCGACGGCGGGTTCGCGTCGCTGGCCGAGGCGGTCGGGTCCGCCGCCCGCTAGCGCGAGCAGACACCAAAGCCCCCAAATCGCGGCCGAAATGGGGGCTTTGGTGTCTGCTCGCCGGGAGGTGTAGCTAGTTCTGCACTACTCCTGTTCGTAGGTGCCGACGATCACCGCGCGCGCGATCGCGTGCATGAACAGGTTGAAGCCCAGGTAGGCGGGGCTGGCGTCTTCAGCCAGCTCCAGCTTCTCGACGTCGACGGCGTGCACCGCGACGTAGTAGCGGTGCGCCCCGTGACCGGCCGGCGGCGCGGCACCCACGTAGCGGCGCATCCCGGCGTCGTTGACCAGGGTCAGCGCGTCGCCGGGCAGCAGGCTGCCGTCCCCGACGCCCTCGGGCAGCTCGGTGCAGGTGGCCGGCAGGTTGGCCACCGCCCAGTGCCAGAAGCCCGACGCGGTGGGCGCGTCCGGGTCGTAGACGGTGACCGCGAAGCTGCGGGTCTCCTCGGGAAAGCCCGACCAGCTCAGCTGCGGGCTGGCGTCCTCACCGCCGGCACCCATGATTCCGCTGACCTGGGCTTTGCCCAGCGACTGGCCGTCGGTCAGCGAGGTGGAGGTGAGCGTGAACGTCGGCAGCTTGGGCAGCGCGGCATACGGGTCGGGTGCTGTGGTCATGACTGGTCCTCTCGTAGTGGATCAACTTCGTCGTTTGGTCAGCAGTGTGTCAGGAAGTGGTGCAGTACGCGGGTACCAAACTCCAGCGCGTCAACCGGAACGCGTTCGTCGACTCCGTGGAACAGCGCGGAGAAATCGAGGTCGGGCGGCAGCCGCAGCGGAGCGAATCCGAAGCACCGAATACCCAACTTGGCGAACGCTTTTGCATCCGTTCCGCCAGACAGCATGTAGGGCACGGTTCGGGCGTCGGGGTCACAGGCCAGTAGCGCCGCATTCATCGCCTCGACCAGGTCACCGTCGAAGGTCGTCTCCACCGGCGGCTGGTGGGCGACCCACTCCCGGGTCACGTCGGGGCCGATCAGTGCGTCGACCTCGGCCTCGAACGCCGCCTGGCGCCCGGGCAGCACCCGGCAGTCCAGCACCGCCTCGGCCGTCGCCGGGATCACGTTGGCCTTGTAGCCGGCCTGCAGCATCGTCGGCGTGGCGGTATCGCGCAGGGTGGCGTTGACGATGCGGGAGATCGGTCCCAGCTTCTCGATCATCCCTTCCAGGTCCGGGGAGCCGACGTCGATGGTGTGCCCGGTCTCCTCGCTGACCGCGGCCAGGAACTCCACCACTGCATCGGAGAGCACCAGCGGGAACCGGTGTCGGCCCAGCCGGGCCACCGCCTCGGCCAGGGTGGTGACGGCGTTGTCGTCGTTGATCATCGACCCGTGCCCGGCCCGGCCGTGGGCCCGCAGCCGCATCCAGGACAGCCCCTTCTCCGCGGTCTCGATCAGGTACAGTCGGCGCTCCCCGCCGTCGCGCCGCGGCACGGTCAGCGAGAAGCCGCCGACCTCCCCGATCGCCTCGGTGACCCCGGCGAACAGGTCGGGGCGGTGCTCGACGAGCCACTGCGCCCCGTACTTGCCGCCGGCCTCCTCGTCGGCGACGAACGCGAACACCAGGTCGCGCGGCGGGGTGATGCCGGCTCGGGCCAGGTGGCGTGCGACCGCGATCATCATGCCGACCATGTCCTTCATGTCGACCGCGCCGCGGCCCCAGACATAGCCGTCTTCGATCGCGCCGGAGAACGGGTGCACGCTCCAGTCGCTGGCCTCGGCGGGCACCACGTCGAGGTGCCCGTGAATCAGCAGTGCCCCGCGGCTTGGATCGCTGCCCTTGAGCCGAGCGAACACGTTCCCCCGCCCTGGCGCACCGGATTCGAGGTATTCGGTCTCATAGCCCACTTCCTCGAGTTGGGCGGCCACCCAGCGTGCGCAGTCGGCCTCACCTTTGGTGGTGGCCGGCTCTCCGGTGTTGGAAGTGTCGAAACGGATGAGCGTGCTGACGAGTTCGACCACCTCGTCCACTGCGTCACCGGCAGGATCGGGGAAATCGGTCACAGCTACCTTTACTACCACTTCACGCCCCTGCGGATCGCGTTGCGAGGGCTGGGTTTGGGTCCAGCGAAGGGCATCCGTTAGCCTTAGCTGCCCGGCACGGCCGGGTTGGTCCGAG
The DNA here is from genome assembly GCF_022374935.2 of Mycolicibacter virginiensis. Taxonomy (NCBI): domain Bacteria; kingdom Bacillati; phylum Actinomycetota; class Actinomycetes; order Mycobacteriales; family Mycobacteriaceae; genus Mycobacterium; species Mycobacterium virginiense. The sequence goes on along the minus strand of NZ_CP092430.2, from coordinate 2,091,876 downwards.
TGGCGGAATGGCAGACGCGCTAGCTTGAGGTGCTAGTGCCCTATTAACGGGCGTGGGGGTTCAAGTCCCCCCTCGGACACGTCCGGCGACACGACTTAAGTCGGCAGTCGCCGTGACTCGCTGAAGATGCGGGTCGTAGTCGAGGCGCAGGCCCAGGCTTGCGTATACCTGAGCGCGTTCCGCCCCGGTTGCCTCACCAAGCACTGCTGACAGCCCGCCCAATTCCTCAACCAACTCGCTGATTTGTGCGGCAGTCATGACGCGAGGTCGCTCCGCTTGCTCAAGACGGACCTTCAGCTCGTCGCGCTCGGCGGTGCGGCGGCGCAATGCAACAGTCAAATCCTCAACGGCCACACCAGACTCCACGGCGGTAACCAGAGCAGCAACCTTCGCATTCGCCTCGCTGAGCTGGCGCCGCAAGGCCGCGTAGCCAGCCCCTGCTACCGGGTCCGCGTCTTGCCCGCGTGCCAAGTCGGCCGGATCGGCCAGGGTGGCGATCCATTCGTCAAGTCGCGCAGTCACCTCATCTTCACGGAGGTAGACGGTGCGCGGGTGATCACTCAGGTCCGCGGGTACCGAACGCGACTTACCGAGCTCACAACGGTAGAGGATGCGTGTTGTTCGCTTCCCGGCGCGGGCAGCGCCCTGCATCCGCCGTCCACATGCGGCACAGAACAGCAGCCCACGCAGTGCATATGGCACTGTTGACTCTCTGCTGCAAACAAGACCGGGACCCCGCCGCGCCTGCATCCGAAGACGAACAGCCTGCGCTAGTTCGTCACGGATCAGCGCTTCATGCGTGCGGCGTTCTGGTGCGATCCAGTCGGCCTCATCACGCCACCGCATACGAGTCTCATACCCCGCAGCGACATCATCGGGGTTGACCAGAACCTCGTATTTCTCCTGCTTGCCCCAAACACGGATACCGCGGTACGCCGGGTTGTCGAGTATCGCGCGGATCGCCGAATGGGACCATCCTCGTGGGTCACGATGCCGATTCCGTGCCGGGTCGTACTGGCTCGGTGACGGTACACCATCGTCGGTGAGCCGTTGCGCGATATAGCGCAGGCCCGCTCCGTCGGCGTACATGCGGTAGATCCGCTCGACGACCGAAGATGTCGCGGGGTCGGGTTCGAGGCGGTGAAGCCGCTGCCCAAGATTGGCCTTGGCAGGGTTTGGATGCGGGCCGGCATCGACGAGCCGGTAACCGTAGGGTGGTCGACCACCGAGATATCTGGCGGTGTCGTGCGCGAGTGCTGACATCGCCGTACGGACGCGCATCTGGATTCGAGCGCGCTCTCCCTTGCTCATGCCGCCGAACAGAGTCATCACCAGGTCGTGTGCCTCGGAGCCGGGATCGACCGCTCCGCCGACCTCGGGTACCCACAGGCCAACTCCGTAGTGCGTGAGGACAGGGAAGGTGAGCGCGAACTGCGGCCCGTAGAACGCACGGGCGGGTTCCCCAATCACTACGGCATCAAAGCTACGGTCCCGACAAGCGACATCAGCAAGCAGACGTGACGCCTCTGGCCTGCGCTTCCACGGCAGTGAACGGCTCTGTCCCACATCGAAGTAGTCGGCGGCGATGAATCCGCCGTGCGGAGTGATCAGGTCCATGGCACGCCGCTTCTGCCAGCTGCGGCTCGCCTCCGGGTCTTGAGCGTCCTCCGTGCTCACTCGGCCATAGAAGGCGAACCTCAGGCTCACGCCACTCCCCTCCCTGATCCAAGCATCCGGTCCCGCACAGCCATTATCACGTGTACCAGCGCGCGGTTGGCCTCGGACGGAAGTCGATATTGGTTGGGCACAACAATTTCAACACCCCCCTCTGACACCGTCGGCGCATCGGGACGAGCGTCACACCCGGAGCGAGCACGTGCTGCTCGGGACCTGTCAGCCATCGCTTCCCCCTGGCGGATCCCATTGTTGATTGCGGGCTTGGCCACGGACTTCGATCAGTCCGATGCGGCGGGTGTGGATGTGTTGGACGGCCGCGGAGTAGATGAGGGTCCGGTCGCCGAGGCTGGTGGGGCCGGCACGATCGAATTCCCATGCCACCAGATCATCGCCATCGGTGGAGTCGAGGCCGAGATCATGTTGGTGCGCAGTGCTTTTTAAACGTTGTTCACGGGTCCAGGCCGCGCGACGTTCGCGCAGCGCGGTCATCGTGGTGGAATAGCGGCGGGATTTGCTGGTGATGTGGCCCCGGTAGCCCAGGGTGTGCAGCCACCGACCGACACCGGCCAGTCCCTTATCGGCGAGTTGGCTGATGGCGGTCAGGATCGCCCGAACGTGGTCGCAGACATCGAGGTCAGCGATGGCCTCGGTGGAGATGCGTCGCGCGCTGATCCCGACGTCAGCTAAGGATTTGGTGACGTATTTCGCGAGGTAGCGAGCTACGCGGCGGCCTGGAAGAACCCCGCCGTGTGGTGAATCCTCCTGCACAGCAGAGCCGTCCGTGCCGGCGTGCCGGTTGTCGATGGGTTGGGTGTCGACTTGTGTGCCGAACCTGATCACCCGTGTCGCTGTATTTGAGGATGAGCGTGTCGCTGTATTTGAGGATGAGTCGGTGACCGTCACGGCCACGGTTCGAACGGCCTGTTGGATGATGGTGGCCAGTTCGGTTGCCGCAAGGGGCGCATGCCAGTCATGACCGCCAGAGTCATCGCTGTCGGGCGGGTCGAGGCGGATCAGGGCATGAATGTGCGGGATGAGCCGGGCTTGCAGTTCGACGACTTTGATGAAGCTGACCTGCACCGCATCCGGGTCGGCGCCCGAAGCACGTAGCTCTCGGCGCAGTGTGCGTCGCAGGGTGATGGTGAAGCGTCGCCACAGTTCGGGCAGGTGCCATGTGAACAGGACATGCCCGGTGTAGTCGTAGCAGTCCGCGCAGATCGGCTGTCCCGCATAGATATCACCTTCGCCGTGGGTTGTGCTGCACCACAGTGGTTTCCCATGCGGGCATCGGCGGTAGCCGCCAGTGTGGTGGTGGTCGCGACACACACGCTGCTTCTTGTCGCCTGCACGCGCGGCGGCGTGAACAGGCCCGTAGCTAGGTGCGGTGAGGGTGACGAACACCTGCGGACGATCGGCCACTGCTGCGGGGATGTTGTGGTGGCCGCCGGCGGTGCCAGCGTGCACGAGCTGCCACGTGTCGCGGGCGTACAGGTCTGAGCACGATGGGCATACCTGTGCGCGGCGGTTGTTGCACCGTGTCCACACCACCCGATCGCGGCCTATCTCGTCGGTACCTCTGAGTTGGATGGGGTGGGCGCAGAAGCCAACAGATTCCGCGCGCCGCCACCACGATTCGAACCCCGTCGAGGACGCGCGGCGCACCATCTGATCCACCACCGCATTGGTGTCGATCGAGCCGGGAACCCCGGGCAACACCAGCGTGGGGGCTGTCGTTGCAGTAGTCACCGTTGACCCCGGGCGGTGTCGGTGCGCCCGCTGTTGGACTGGTTGGTTCGGGTCGCGGCACGAGGTGGCCGGAATCGTGCTGCCAGAGTGGCGATGTCGTGGTCGGCGACGTGAAATGCCCGTACCCGCACCGGTTGGGCCGTGCCATCGATCATCATGTAGCCCACACCGGGAGTGGTGTCGGGGATGTGATCGCAGTCGGCCCCCGCGTCGCGGGCGCCCTGGCCCAAAACCATGGTGGTTTGGGTGGCTTCGGTCAACCGCAACCCGATTCGCACGGTAAACAGCTGCCGCATCGGCAGGGTGTCTTTGGCCGGATCTTGCACCGCTGCCACCACCGAAATGCCGACGGCCCGGCCTTGGGAGAGCAGCAGGCCCAACAGCTGTTCAATTTCGCTGCGCACCTTGCGGTCGGTCACATACGCAGTCAGCGCGGCGATCTCATCGATCACCACCACGAATAACGGCTCAGTCGGAGTCGGGGTGTGCATGCGCGTCTTGCCCCGTAACCGATTGGCGCGGGCGTGCATCACCTCCACTAGTTGCCGCAGCAGGTACAGGGTGGTGCCAGTGGCGTCGTGGGTGAACACCGTGAACATGGGTGCTCCGGCGCCCAGTTCCATGCCGCCTTTCGGGTCGATGACGCAGAGCCGCACTTGTCCGGTTTTCACGGCGGGGGCGAGGCCAGCGATCAGTGACCACAACACTGAACCTTTCCCCGCGCCGGTCGCGCCAGCCACGAGCAGGTGGTGGCCAAGCAGAGGTAGGTGCCACCAGTGGCGGGTTTCGGTGATCCCGACCCGCAGCGACCCCACATCCACCGCAGTCGCCGTCGTGGGCATGGGCAGGGCAATCGGGTCGGCCAGCACGTCGCCGCGCATCAGGGTGATGCGTAGCTCTCCGGGCGCGGTCGCGCGGATGGCGATCCGGTCGGCACGCCAGGCGGCGGCTAGCGCCTCGGATTGCTTGTGCCAATCAGCCAGGGAGTGGCCGGTGACCACTCGCAGCGCCAGGACGTCGGTCGTCTTGCCGATGCGCACCGACTGCAAGGTCGGCACCAAGGTGCGTTCGCCAAGTGTGGCGGTCAGGCCGTGCAGGGTGCACACCGATTGCCAGGTGCGGGTGTAGCGCGACCAGGTCAACCAGCGCCGCCGCACCGGCTCGGTGACCCATCCGTGAAACGATCGCGGGTCCAGCCACGCCCAGCCCGCATACGCGGCAGCGAAAGCAATACCGATGATCAGACCCGCGCGTGAGCCATGGGTAATGGCCATCGCCACGCTGGCGATGATCGGGATGCTGATGGCCGGGAACAGGACCGCCCACCACAGCAGATACCCGGCCGCTTTGAACAGTGAGAGGATGAGGTCGGTGATCCAGTCGTCGTCGTTGGATTGAGAGTTCTTGCTGTTTTTGTAGTTTGATGCCATGACAAGCGTCCCTCTGGTGAGTGAATGGTCGATAGCAGCTCACGTGCTGGGGCGCGACACCCACGAGCGCCGCGCCCCAGCAAATGGGGTTATTTCTGCGCGCGGGACGCTTGATCGCTCGGCGCAGCCGCGGGGTTGGTGGGGGTGATGGCGTCGGCACGGAACGCCACGCCGCTGCGATCACCTTGAGCCCAAGGGATAGCAACCAGACCCGCGACTGAAACAGGTTGGGTGACTGTCACTTTCGGATCCCCGGCGACGGTGACGTTGAGCACTTCACCACCGGTGTCATCCAACGCCAACAGCTGCGCGGCATACAGTGGCACGCCGGTGGCGGTGTCCACTTTTGGGCTGCCGGTCTCGAAGTTCAGCCGCGGCTCGGCCGCTCGGGTGACGATGAACCGTGTGCCTGATGTGTCGATTCTTAAACGCATTGTCCCGCTGTTCCTTTCGTGATCTGTTTGCGCCCCGTTGCGGCGCTGGGCTCAGTTCACGTGGACATCGCGGACGTAGCGAGGGACGTTGGCAGGCATTGCCGACACTGCCGCAGACATTTCGGACACGACAGGGACATGCCCGTGGGCATCGGACGGGCATCACCGCCGCGGGGCGGCGGCAGTCGCATGGCAAACTAGGAACCACGCGCTGAGGATGGACAGGGATGACACGGAAAGATGTGCGCTGAGACGACGGGCGATCAGGACGGCGACGCCGAGGCCGCCACGATCCCCAACGATCGCCTCACCCAACGGCTGCACGCCAAGGGACTCTCCCCACAGAGGTTCGCCACTGCGGTGGGCGTGGATATCAAGACGGTGCGCCGCTGGCTGGCCAACATCGACTACAACGTCCGCGAGGACAACGCCCGCCGCGCCGCTAAGCTGCTTGGCTGCACACCGCACAACCTGTGGCCCAACCAGTATCCTGCCCCTACCGCGAGCGCGCTGGCGACGACGTCGCTGGGTGGTCCGTTCACCGCGACGCTGTATGCCAGCCGCACCCAGCTGCCGATCACGACGTGGCAGCAGCATTTCGGCGACGCCACCACCGGCATCGACATCCTCGTCCTGGCGGCCACGTTCCTGTTTGACACCCTCGACGGCTTCCTCGACATTCTGCTCGACGCCGCCGCCCGCGGTGTGGCGGTGCGGTTTCTCGTCGGGGATCCTGACACTGCCACCACGATCCTGCGCGGCAAGGAGGAAGGCATCGGCGAGGCCGTCATCGCCCGCTGCCGCACGTCCGTGGAGTTGCTCGCCCCGCATGCCGATACCCCGGGGCTGGATATCCGCACCCACGACACCACGCTCTACACGTCGATCTTCCGGGTCGACGACGCCATGATCGTCAACTTCCACATCTACGGCTCACCCGGGCGCAACAACCCCGTGCTTGTGCTGTCGCGCCACCACGAACCACGGCTCTGGGCCACCCTCGAAGACGCTTTCACCCAGGTCTGGGATCGCGCCAGACCGCTCAGCGCGAAAGGCTGAACCCTATGCGAACCGACTACTACAACGACCCCAACGCCCCGCTGCCCAACAGCGTCGTTCCGTCAGCCTCGGCCATCGTCACCGACGAACAGGGTCGTATCCTGCTGATCAAACGCCGCGACAACACCCTGTGGGCGCTACCCGGCGGCGGACACGACATCGGCGAAACGATTGCCGACACCGCCGTCCGGGAAGTCAAAGAGGAAACCGGGCTCGACATTGAAGTCACCGGCCTTGTCGGTGTCTACACCAACCCGCAGCATGTCGTCGCGTTCACCGATGGCGAAGTCCGCCAACAGTTCTCTCTGTCCTTCACCACCAAGGTGCTCGGCGGTACCCTGGCCATCGATCACGAAAGCACCGACATCGCCTGGACCGATCCCGACGACATCCCCAATCTGGACATGCACCCGTCGATGCGACTGCGCATCGAGCACTACCTGCAACACCGCGACAGCCCCTACCTCGGCTAACCGGCTGGGTTTACAGCCAATCGCGTACCCGTCGGACCGCCGCCAACAGTTCGTCGCGCCCCGCGTCGACCGCGCGGTGCACCGGGTCCTCGGGTCCATAGCGGCCCAACACCTCGATCAATCGATCTCGCGGTGATACCGGCGCCCCGTCCGGCCCGGTCGTCAGATCGCAAAAGGTCAACACATCCAGAACATCGCTGGGCGGATCGCTGAACGCCGCTAAACCTGACAAGCCGCGCTCGGCAGCTTCCGCGTGCGCCCCAGTATGGAACGCCACCAGGGAGGCGACCAGCTCCCGAAAACCCGCCGCCCGGGCAAACTCTGCGCCATCGAGCGGATGAAACCCGGTCCGGCGCAACGACGGTGCGTAGCCGATATCGTGCAGCCACGCCGCTGCCACCAAAGAGTCCGCTGTCTGGGCATCGAACCGCCGACTCAGCCGCTCGGCAGTCGTCGCGACACCCCGCACATGCGCCAACCGCCGCAGCTGCCCCACCAGTCGCGTCTCGGCCTCTCGCCGTGCACGCTGCGCCAGCATCCCGCTCACAACCGCCATCCTACGAGTCCCATCGCCATGGCGCAGACCCGCAACTGATGCTCAGCGGAGCCCGGGCCGCCATAGCCCGCGAGGAACCGGCGGCTACCTGCGGGCTTCGCTACGCTCCCTCTGCTCCCGTCCGCTGGCGCTCCCGTCCGCGCCGCTCGCTACGCTTCGCCCTCCGTCCGCCGCCACACAAGCTTGCACACGACGACGAGCGCTGTACATCTCAACGGCCACGGCATCCTGGCACCACGACAAGCCAGGACTGTCCTCGCTCCTCGCCGCATCGAGACGGCGCGGGCAGCAGGCGCGACCAACGCCCGCCTGACCGCCGCTGGCCTGCGATGTGAGAACTTTCTTTACTGCTATCAAGTCGATGGCGGCACGTTGCCACCAGCTCGACACCGCAGCCGCCCGACTCGAACGCCACGTCGACACCATCACCGCCACCGCCGCACCCGAGCTACAGCGTCGGGCCCGACACCGCTGCCACCCTGCTGACCGCCCTCGGCGACAACCCCGCTCGGATCGGCAGCGACGCCGCTTTCGCCAAACTCTGCGGGGTCAGCCCACTGGAAGCCTCCAGCGGCAAAACGATCCGCCACCGGCTCAATTGGGGAGGCAATCGCGACGCCAACCGTGCCCTGCACGTCATCCTGGTGGTGCGCATGCACCGTCACCAGCCCACCCGCGACTACTTCGTTCACCGCCTGGCCGAAGGCAAAACCAAGAACGAGATCATGCGCTGCATCAAGCGTACATCGCCCGCGAGATCTACCACGCCCTCCGCCAACCCAGCAGAAGAACCAACGAACTCATTGCCTGAAGAACTCATTGCCTGAAGATAGGAGCATCTGGTATCAACTCCCGAAGGGCACCCGATCCGCAATGTCCACCCATTTCGTGGCGATACGGCACCACTGTCGATGCCATCACCCTCACAGGTGAGTAATGTGCAGGTGGCAAATCGTTCAGGGTCATAGGGAACGCGAGATGATTTCCTTCATCACCTCATTTGTGCCGGCGTAGATTTTCTGCACGCGCTGGTCCACCCACAATCTCGAGATGGGATACTCGGTCATGTACCCATATCCGCCGTGGAGCTGCAAACAGTCATCGAGCACCTTCATCGCTCGCTCAGTGGTCCACCATTTCGCCATGGCGACGGTCTGGACGTCGAGTTGGCCCGCGAGGTGTAGGTCGATGCAGTAGTCCAAAAATACTCGTGCGATGCGCGTTTCGGTTGCAGCTTCGGCCAAGATGAATTTCGTGTTCTGGAAGCCGAAGACGGGCCGTCCGAACGCTTCCCGCTCACGGGTGTATTTGAGTGTCTGCTCCACGGCAAGTTCCATCGCCGCGACCGCCCCAACCGCGACGATGAGCCGCTCTTGAGGTAGCTGCGTCATCAGCTGAATGAAACCCTGACCCTCGGTCTCGCCCAGGAGGTGCGAGCGGGGAACTCTTACGTCGTCGAAGAACAACTCGGAGGTGTCTTGTCCGCGTTGGCCGATTTTGTCGAGGACCTTGCCGCGCCGGAATCCGGGTCGATCGGCTTCGGCGACGATCAGCGAGATGCCGGCGGCGCCCTGACTTGGATCTGTCTTGGCGACGACGATGATCAGGTCGGCTTGCTGACCGTTGGTGATGAAGGTCTTTGCGCCGGTGATCACGTACTCGTCACCGTCAAGAATTGCTTTGGTCTTGACACTCTGCAGATCAGAACCGGTCCCTGGCTCCGTCATGGCGATAGCACCGATCATTTCGCCTGAGGCCATCTTGGGCAGCCACTGCCTCCGTAGTTCTTCGGCCGCATACTGGAGGATGTAGTGCGCGACGATTCCGCTGTGCAGCCCTGCGCCCCATGAGCTGTCCCCGACTCGGGCTTGCTCTTCGAGTACGACGGCTTCGTGCGCGAATGTGCCGCCTCCCCCGCCGTATTCTTCGGGTATGGACATGCAGAGCAGGCCTAGTTCGCCGGCTTTGTGCCACAATTCTCGGTCAACTTGGTGCTGGTCTGCGAAACGTTGCGCATGTGGTGCCAATTCGGTCGAGAAGAACTTCGCGGCAAGGTCACGAAGCTCGAGCAATTCGGCGCTCATCCAGGGAGAAATTGATGCTGTCACAGGATTCCCTCTCGGCTGTTCAATATCAATGGGTTTGATTTCTTAGGACGTTTCGATCTGATACTCGCCGGCGGAGTGACGCGCGCGTATGGCCTTCTTGTCGTATTTTCCGACGCTTGTTCGGGGAATCTCAGACACGAAGCTCCACCGCTCCGGGATCCACCACTTGGCGACCTTGTCCAACAGAAACGCGCGCAGTCGGTCGATGTCGACCTCGGCTCCACGGTGAACCACGACCAGGGCGAGCGGTCTTTCCTGCCATTTGTCGTCGGGAACTGCCACCACCGCAGCCTCGTAGATCGCCGGGTGACCAATCAGCGTGTTTTCCAGCTCGACTGAGGAGATCCATTCTCCACCTGACTTGATGACGTCCTTCGCACGATCGGTCAGCGTGAGATACCCGTCTGGGTCGATCCGGCCGACGTCGCCGGTGCGCAGCCACCCTCCGTCGAACTTGTCCGGATCATTTTCGCCGAAGTAGGCGCCGGTGATCCACGGGCCCCGCGCCTGTATTTCACCCACTGATCGACCGTCCCACGGCACGGTCTTCTTATGGTCGTCACGCAACCGGATCTCGACACCGCACATCGGCCGACCCTGGCTTTCGCGCATCTCCCACGCACGGGTCTCGCCTACTCCGTGCGCTGCGCGTGCGACGGTAGCCAGCGGCGAGGTTTCGGTCATGCCCCATGCCTGCACGATAGGCACGTTGTACTTGTCTTCGAATGCCCGCATCAGCGAGACGGGGACTGCCGATCCCCCGCAGGCAACCAGCCGAAGTGAGGAGATATCCCGGGCGGGATTCGATTCCAGGTATCGATCGACATCGTTCCAGATCGTCGGCACTGCACCGGCGATAGTCGGCTGAGTCTCTTCGATGATCGACACCAGCGGCGCGGCCTGCAGATGGCGATCGGGTAATACCAAGTCCGCACCAGACATCAACGCCGCGTAGATCAGTCCCCACGCATTGGCGTGAAACATCGGGACAATGGCCAGGATACGGTCGGCCTCGCTCACTGCCAGGGCGTTCGACGTGCAGGCGGTCAGTGCATGTAGGTAGGTCGAACGGTGGCTGTAGACAACACCTTTGGGATTTCCAGTAGTCCCGCTGGTGTAGCACATGGCCGCGGCGGAACGCTCATCGATCTCGGGCCAATCGAAAGTCTCCGGTTGCTGCGCCAGGATCTCCTCGTAACGCAACACCGTCTTCCCGCATCGCTGCAGCGGAGCGAGGTCGCCGCCCCCGGTGGCGATGACCGTATGCACCGACTCCATCGCTGGTAGCGCACTAGCCAACAATGGCGCAACCGACGCATCCACCAGGATGATCTGATCGCTGGCATGGTTGGCGATGTACGCGAGTTGCTCTGGAGCCAAACGAATGTTGAGGGTGTGCAGCACCGCGCCCATGGAGGGAACCGCGCAGTAGGCCTCGAGATGCTCTTGGTTACTCCACTGAAAAGTGGCCACCCGTTGATCTGCCGTTATTCCCAGCCCGCGCAACGCATTGGCAAGTCGGCCCGCTCGCCCCAGGACGCTACGGTAGGACATACTTCGGCATCCAGTTCCGTCGGGGGTGATCACCTCGCTGTTTCCGTGAATGGAGGCGGCATGGCGGACAATTGCCGAGATTGTGAGCTGGACGTCTTGCATCGTGCTGTGCATTTCGCATCGGCCCTTCAGGCGAACAGGTCTGGATGGCGACTCGCATCGCCTATGAGCGTCCCGTAGTGGGTTCTGAGCGCTTGCAGGATCTCTGCCAGCGGTAGATCGTCGAAGGCGCCTCGATCCCTCAGATATTCCATGTGTTGTGTGCCGTCACCGGCGAACCCGTGCAGCAGGGCGTCTGTGCGCCCGTCGAAATCAATTGGCGGGACGCCGAACCGTGCGCATAGCTCGCGATTGAACGCCGGAGTTGCCTTGACCCAGACACCGCAGAGATGCATGAGGCTGTATCCGTGGTAGACGAATACGTCGGTACCGCCCATCCGCTCACGCAATGTCTCGGTCTGAAGGTGGTTTCGGACATCGGCGAACCCCAGCCGCGCTGGGATGCCTGCTGCTCGGCAGGCCGCCGTCAAGAGCACCGCCTTCGGGACGCAGTAAGCGCGGTCTGCAGTTGCGATGGTGCTGGCGCGATACGCATGCGGGTCATCGGTCACGGTGTAGGGGTCATACCAAATCGAGTCGCGGACCGCAGTGAAGATGGCTATGGCCTTCGTGGTGTCGTCGACCGCGCCGCGGGTCGCCGATGCAACGAAGTCGCGTACCGATTCATGTTGCCAATCGAGGAACTCCGTGGGCTCCAGGTAAGGCGAGTTCTCACCGCTCATCGGTGCCGCAACGTCACAGGCAGTCCGTCCACGGGAATGGGCAGCGAGGTGTTGTCCCAACGCACGTGATAGTCGTTTGGGACCGTCCAAGTGTAGGTACGCAACATCTGGTGCAGGATTGCCTTCACCTCGAGTGTGCCGAACTGCATCCCAATGCATTTGTGCGCCCCCCCGCCGAACGGCACCCAGGCGAATCGGTGCTGTTGGTCCTCGCGCCGGGGCTCATCGAAGCGCGACGGATCGAAACGGTCCGGGTCGCTCCATATTCTGCGGTCGAAGTGATTTACGGCGGGTGTGATTGCGCACAAGGTTTCACGGGGGATGTGATAGCCGTCGATGGCGACATCGCGGACGGTCTTGCGCATCACCAGCGGAACGGGCGCCAGCAGACGCAGAGCTTCTTTGAGGATCAGATCGAGGACCGTCATCTGCTCCAGTTCGTCGATATCTGGCGAATCGTCACCGAAGGACCGCGCCTCCGCCGCTGCCTTCTCCTGCCACTCAGGATGTTTAGCGAGGAAGTAGGTCACAGCAGTGGTGGTGATCGTGGAGGTATCATGGGCGGCCATCATGAGAAAGATCATGTGGTTGATCACATCCTCGTCGGAGAATCGTTCACCGTCTTCCGTGGTCGCCTGGCATAGGGCGGCGAATAGATCGTCGGTCTCGCCTGCACGCGCGGCCGGCAGGTGTCGGGAGAAGTAGTCCTCCAACACGCGCCGCCCATGCACGCCGGCGCGGAACCTGGTGCCCGGGAGTGGAACTCGCACAAAGGAACTCGCCGCGCGAACAGTGGAAATGAACGCCTCGTTGACAGCAGCGCTCTCGTCCTTGCCGCGGCCACCCATGAAGACATCCGTGGCAATATCGAGGGTGAGATTCTTCAACAACGGGTAGATCCGGACCGACGGACCGGTCGGCCACGCGGGCACGGCTGCGCGAACGCACGGGGCCACCTGCCCGACATATCCGGTCAGGCGAGGACGCGTGAACGCCTCCTGCATGATGCGCCGGTGCATCAAATGTTCGTCGAAGCTCATGAGCATCAACCCGCGATGGAAGAAAGCATCGATCAAGAAGGACCAGCCATCCTGAGAAAAGGCCTTGGCTTCGCTTGTGAACGCCTCACGCGTTGCGTCTGGACCGGCGATGACCACCATTTTGGTACCGAATGCGCCCATCCACGACACCGAGCCCAAACGTTCGTAACGCTCCCGACTGAATTCTGAACCAAATCGGATGTAGTCGACAGTGTGCCCCAGCAACGGGAGTCCAGCGTCCCCTAGGACGGCTCTCAGCCCAGATCCGGCGGGGGCCAGCGCAAGTTCCCGGACTCTCCAGTCCCGACTCCACTGTCGCCATTTGTCATCGACGACGCGGGGGGCGGGCGCCAACAGGACAGACGTCAACCGCTCCTTGGGGTGACGCGTGAGTGCGAGAAGCTGATTAGCCACGATGCCTCCTGGGCGCTCTGCTGCACGGGTATCTGGTAACAGTTTACATAGATGTGCTGAATGTCAATATTCGAACAATGAACAGTGAAATGTTAGACACCGCCTGCGACCCGGATCATCTGCGCAGCCTCGCGCCGTTCTCACTCGGGCCGTCTAACTGAAGGCGTTCAACGTGCCTGAATAGATAATCGTGATTGCGTGGTTTGCGGGTGAGGATCCGGTAGGCAAATGTAGGCCCAGGCCAGTTCGTCGGGATCGCGCCACTCGAGGTCGTGTACCAGCTCGCGCAAAGCGCCCACACCGACCTTCGCAGCCGCCGGCCCAATCGTGTGTTGTAGCTTTGCTCGATGTCTGGCCTGACGTCGACCGTACGCCCTGGGGCACTCGCCAAAATCTTGATGAGGGCACCGACATAGCGGACCTGAGACTCGATCATGTAAATGATCGACCCGGAACCGACGTTCGTGTTCGGGCCATAGAGGAGAAAGAGATTCGGGAACATCGGGACTGTAATGCCCAGGTATGCGTGCGCCTGCGTCCCCCACACCTCGTCCAGAGTCACTCCGCCCCAGCCGCGAACACGCATCGGGGCGAGGAAGTCGGTAGCGCGGAAACCTGTTCCGTAAATGACGACGTCCGCGTGGTGGAGTACGCCATCGTCGGTCACGACTCCCTTGTCGCAAAGCTTCGCAACCGCGTTGGTCACCAACGAGACTTCACCGTTGGCAATCGCGGGGTAGTAATCATTCGAGAACAACACCCGCTTGCACCCCGGCGCATCTGATGGCGTGAGTTGCCGGCGCAGCATTGGATCGGCAACCTGCCGATGGAGGTGGTAGCGGGCGACCGCGCCGAGAATGCGTGACAAGGGCTTCGCGTCGACCAACGTCACTGCGAGCACTTCAAAAATCAGCCATACCGCGAAACGCTCAAGACGCGGCCACAGCGGCAGAACCTTAATCAGCTGTTGGTGAAGACGTCCGTACCTGCTGTCCCACTTCGGCAAAATCCAAGGCGCCGTGCGCTGATACAGCGTTACGCGCTGTGCCTCGTGTGCGATCCATGGCACAAACTGTATCGCGCTTGCGCCTGTCCCGATGACGGCTACTTCCTTGCCGCGCAGCGATACCGAATGGTCCCAACGCGCCGAATGAAAACGCGGCCCCTCGAAGGTGTCTTCGCCGGCAATATTCGGCGTATGAGGTCGCGAGAGCTGCCCCACGGCCGAAATCACGACATCGCACCAGATCGTCTCGCTGGATTCGGTCACCAAACGCCAACGGCCGGCCTGTTCATCGAAGGTCATCTCGACGACTTCGGTCCGCGTGCGCAGCTGCAGGTCCATTCCGTCGGCCAGGACGAGTCGGCGAAGATATTGGAGTATCTCGGGCTGTTCTGCATAACGTCTCGACCAACGAGTGTTGGGCTTGTCCGAGAGTGAGTACAACGCTGACGGCACGTCGCAAGCCGCTCCTGGATAGGTGTTGTCGCGCCAGACGCCGCCGATGTCTGCAGCCTTTTCCACCATGGTGAAGTTGGTGAATCCGTCCCTCTTCAGCTGATGGGCCATGGCGATACCCGCGACGCCGGCCCCGATGATCACTATCGACGGATCGTGTCCTCGAGGATCCCTCGCAAAGCCGCCTGTCATGAGACAGCTAAGAAGCAGTTGATGGCGCGGTGGCAGTGGAGCATCCACGGTCCCAACACTTTCACCGGTGGGCCGAAGCTTTCAGGAAGTTTCCAGCGCGGTGGATCGCCTCACGAGCCTCGGGCAGGATTCGGAACATGGCTTGGAACACGTGGATCTGTCCCCGGTACACCTGTATCTCAACGCTTGATCCGGCCGATCGGAGGCGGTCGGCAAGATGCCTCGAGTCATCGATCAACATTTCTCTTCCGCCTACCTGAATCAGGATCGGTGGCATGGACCTGAGGTCTGCGTCGAGCACGCTGATTCGCTCATTGCGGTGATCTGCACCAGCCACGTACAGGTCAAGAGCGCGGGCCGCGGACCGAGCAGAGGCGAAAGGATCACGGCGGCGAAGTTCGCGTGCCCTCGCGAGTTCACATGTCAGATCCAGGACCGGAGACATGAGAAGCATCGAATCCGGCAGCGGAAGTCCGTCACTACGTGCGCCAAGGGCGGTGGCCATCGTGAGCTGGCCGCCCGCCGAGTCCCCGGCCACCGCAACACCGCGTTCGCCGGAAGCCGAAGGCTGCCCTGTGACGAGCCAGCGGTATGCGTTCAGTGCATCGTCGGCGGCAGCGGGAAAGGGATAGCGTGGAGCTAGCCGATACCTCACCGCAAAGATGGGCCGACCGCTCGCGGAGGCAAGTTCACCGAGCAGGCCGCGGTGGGTAGCCGGTGAGCACATGGAGTAGGCGCCGCCATGAATGTAGAGCAACGGAACCGCGTGTGGATCGACTGCAGGAGAAGTGATCCAATCCCCGCGTATCTGATTCCCGGCGAACTCGGTATCTATTGTGCGAACCGCCACGCTTCGGCGGGGCCGCGATCCCACAAGCGCCATCCGGAGTACGCGATCCATCACCGCGAGGCCGTGGGCGTTCGACGGGATGAGTTGCGACAGCGGACGCAGTGTGTTTCGCGAAGTCATTGCCACGAAATGACTTGCAAGACTGGGGCGCCGGTCCGTCGCATCAGTGTCGGTCACCGTGCGCCCACGGATTCTGCGCGACGTTCAAATCGGTAATCGGAGAGCCGGAAGGTGCGGCTACGCCAGTAAGTCTCCAGGGTCGTTGACGGACGCAACGGAACATCGCCGTGTTTGTCGAAATAGTAACTGTTGGCATTGGAACAGCTCGGCTGCCAGAAAACCTGTCGATGTCGGCGGTTAACCATGTCAGCGAAGTAGCGGTCGTTCGCCTGCTGTCTGACCTCTACGTAATCAGCCTTCAGCGTGCGCGCACGACGAAGACAGCGGACGATATGCCGACTTTGCGCCTCGATGAGTGTGAAGTAGGAGGAGCCGTTGTAACCATAGGGACCGAAGATATTGAAGTGATTCGGGAACCCTGGGACGCTCACACCCTCGAAGGCTTGGAGGCGGTGCTCATCCCACCAGGCAGACTGCTCCACTCCACCGCGTCCCTTCAGCACATAAGTCGGCATATTGCCCGACTCCATCACTTTGAACCCGGTGGCCAAGACCATGACATCGATCGGATAACTCTTGCCATCTTCCGTGTGAACCGAGGCATGGTCGACATGGGTGATGCCGCTGGTCTCGAGCGAAACATTGCGACGGTTGTACGTTGCGAGATAGGAATTGTGGAAACTCGGTCGCTTACAACCCAACGAATAGCGAGGAATGAGTTGGTCTCGAGTCACCGGATCGTCGACCGCCCGACGCATATAGCGTTTCGCCGCCTCTTCCATGAGGTCCGACACAGGGATCAACGAGTGAAAATGAGCTGCGATTGGAAATGTGAACTCGACGAACGCCTGACTCGCAGTGCGCGTCATCAGTTGTGCCCCTGGCACCAACCGCATCACTGTCGCGGCCCAGCTCGGTATGGAGAAATCCGGCTTCGGCAAGCAGTAAATCGGCGTTCGCTGGAAGACCGTCAGACTTGATGCGATCTTCGCGATTTCGGGAATCAGCTGCACCGCAGATGCCCCAGTCCCGATCACCGCCACCCGCTTACCGGTGAGATCTTTCGTGTGGTCCCATCTGGCCGTATGCAGCGTCACGCCGGCGAAGTCGCGCACTCCTGGAATATCAGGCCACTTCGGCCGACTGAGAACGCCAGAGCAATTTATCACAAAACGCGCGGTCAGATTCTGACCAGAGGAGCAGCTCAGCCGCCATAGTGCGGCGCCTTCGTCGAAACAGGCTTCGTCCACAGTCGTGTTGAACCGGATGTAATTTTGGAGTCCGTATTTTTCTACACACCGCTCTGCATAAGCCTTCAACTCATCCCCGTGAGCGTAAGTACGTGACCAGGATGTTCGCATCTCATAAGAGAACTGGTAACTATAGGACGGAATATCGACCGCTATTCCCGGATACGTATTCCAGTGCCATGTGCCGCCGACGCCATCGGCGTCATCGACTATAAGAAAGTCCGCAAATCCGGCCTTCAACAGGCTGATGGCTGTACCAATCCCAGAAAACCCGGCTCCGACTATTACAATTTTGTAGTGCTGCCCAGACTCAGAACCCATTACTTCCTCACGTGCGCTTTGATGTTTACCCTATCCGCTGCTGCAGTTCAGCGTGTTTGTGTCAACTTCAGGTCAGCATCGTCACGCCGAGTGATGTCGTAATCCCGCATATCCAGACGGGACAGTTCCCTGGTGAACTGAGTCGCAAAGCCCGGATACATCGTGCCGTTATAGCCGTCCTCCGTTAAATACCAGCTGCTGCAACCCGAGTTCCATGTCGTGCGTCGTAACCGCCGCTGAATATTGGAGTGGTACGCGTTTTGGCTACCCTCTTTCACATCCAGGGTATGGACTCCGTTACCTTCGTCGCGCAAGAGCTCGATCGCTTTTACGATGTAATCGATTGCTGCCTCCATATATAGAAGGGCAGAGTTGTGGCCAGGACCGGAATTAGGCCCGAAAGTGAAGAACAAATTCGGATAGCCGGCCACACTCACGCTCTTGTAGGCAAATCTCCCCTCAGACCACGCGTCTTCGAGTTTTCGTCCGTCGCGCCCTCGGATCGGAAATGGCGTACCGCGTTTACACACATCGAAGCCTGTCGCGAATACTATGCAGTCCACCTCATGCTCGATGCCGTCGGCGGTTCGAATTCCGTTCGGAGCCAGTGTGGCGATCGGCCAGCTGACGAGTTTGCAGTTATCGGCCTGGAGAGCAGGGTAATAGTCGTTAGTCATAAGCATGCGTTTGCACCCAGGTCTGAACTGCGGTGTTAGCTGACGTCTCAACCAGGTATCCTTCACCTGCCGACGCAGATTCGCCTTCGCGGCCGCTTGGATGACAGATGTGGCAGCGGTATCCCAAACCATGCCCACGGCCATGACCTCATGCGCCCAGAACCACGCACCTCGTAGGGCCTGTTCGGTTGCCGGCATGCGCTTGAAAGTCGAACGCGCCCAGGCCGGATGCCGGAAATTCACCCTCGGTAGGACCCAGCCGGGCGTCCTCTGAAACACCTTGACCGACGCCGCCAACTGGACCAATTCGGGAACGATCTGCACAGCGCTCGCCCCGGTCCCGATAACCGCCACCCTCTTACCGCTCATGTCATAGGAGTGGTCCCACCGAGCACTGTGAATCTTTTTCCCCTCGTACGACTCGATGCCACGAATATCCGGGAAACTGGCGTCAGCAAGTGGTCCGCTAGCCATCACGACTGAACGGCCCCTATACCGCCTGCCGCCGGTCGTGTCGACAACCCACTCTCCGGCATCCTCGTCGAATTCCAGTGCACTCACGTCCGCACCGAAATGAATGAACCTCCCAAGATCGTATTTCGCGACAATCGCGTCGATATAGGCGAGGATCTCTGCGCTCCCCGAGTATGCGCGAGTCCAGCCTGGGTTCGGCTCGAACGAGTAGGAGTACAGCAATGACGGAATGTCGCAGGCGGCGCCGGGGTAAGTGTTGTCACGCCAGGTGCCCCCGATGCGATGTGATCGCTCCAAGATGACAAAGTCGTTAATGCCCGCTTGAAGCATTCTCATCGCCGTACCGATACCCGCGAAGCCGGCGCCGACGATCAAAGTCGTTA
The DNA here is from genome assembly GCF_022374935.2 of Mycolicibacter virginiensis. Lineage (NCBI taxonomy): Bacteria > Bacillati > Actinomycetota > Actinomycetes > Mycobacteriales > Mycobacteriaceae > Mycobacterium > Mycobacterium virginiense. The sequence continues at coordinate 2,072,877 of NZ_CP092430.2, read as the reverse complement.
CCGTGTCCGTCATTTAGCGACCGGTTCATAGGTCAGTTCATCCGTCCATGAAGGCGGTCGCCCGAGTACTTGCACGGGGAAGATGTCGATCGCATTGCCTAAGCGCTGGGAAACGAAGTGAAGGGGTTGGGACCGCTTGATCGAGGAGGACATGTGGGCCTTCAAGATGTGATATCCAGGCACCCTCCGCGTGTGCTCACTGCGGTCCCCGACATTGCCATATCGCGTCACCGCGTTGTACAGCTTCTCTTCGGATAGCCCCATCGCGTTGAGATTCATCAACATGCGCGTGAGAAGCGGTATATACAGCAACGCGCCAGTGAGAATACGGGGGTCCATCACAGCGCCGACCGTTTGGATTGCATGGATTCGCATGGGACTGGCGCCGAGGTCATTCAGGACTTGAAAACCTACTGCAAGGTGCCGCGATTCGTCGCTGTTGACCTTATTGAATACTTCCCCGCAAATTGGGTCGTCGACCTCATCAAGGAGAAATTTCAGCAGGGCCCCGTCCAGCGCGGTCTCCAGTGCGGGAATCGCGGCGCCGATGACAGTCAGGGGAAGAGCCTCAGCGTACCGATCTAGCCACTCGATCACGAGACGGATGTTCTTATTCGGTACAGGCTTTTCGCCTTCCTCGATCATGCCCCAGCGACGCATCAGAGCAAGTTCGGCGTTGGCGTGACGCTGCTCCTCGGCGTGAAAGTAACGGTAAATGTCTCCGAGCGCTTCGAAGGGCGCCTTCGGGGCCATCGCAGCAAAGGCGCGCGCTCCGACATGCTCAATCCACACCACGTCGGACATGAATTGCTTGAGTTTGGGACGCTGTTCGTCGGTGATCAACTCCGCACCAGGGGCGTCCCAATCGATATCGGCGAGAGCCCATTGCTTGTTCTTGATCGTCTCGAGCATGTCGCTATATGCGAACGCCATTTCACTGCTCCCTCTGGTCGGCTGGATCGTTCCACGAGGCCATGCGCTCCACCAGCCCCAACGCGCGCGTAAACGGACCGGGTAAAGCTCTTTTCAGTTGCCACAAAATTTTCGCGTCCAGTTGGGGCACGACATAGATTTGTCCGCGATCGTGCGCGTTCAGAGTCGTTCGAGCCACTTGATCCGGCGAAATGCCGGTCCACCTCATCAGGTTGGTCGCGAGTCTCGCCGCCGACTCCTCAATCTGAGGATTATTGGCGATGTTCGTCTTGACGAAGGTGGGGCAAAGCACTGTGACGTTGACGTTGGTACCGCTGAGTTCGGCCGCCAATGTCTCGGACAGAGCGAGCACGCCGGCCTTACTCACGTTGTATGCGCCCATTCGGGGCGCCGAGCCGAAACTTGCGGCGGACGCCACATTGATCACTCCGCCCCGGCCGTTGCTCCGGAGGCGAGGAACAAAAGTCTCGCAACCGTAGATAACACCCCAAAGGTTGACAGAAATCGCAGCGTTCCAGTCCTCGACCGACGTATCGCCGATGCGATTGCCGCCGGCACCGATTCCGGCGTTGTTGATCACCAGACTCGCCGCCTTGCCGAACCAGTCTTCACTGGCATCAGCGAGGTTACGGACCTGCTCAAGTTCGGTGACGTCGCATACGACGTCGAAACCCTCGCCGCCGGCCTGCCTCACCATCTCGGCCGACTCCTTCGCAGTGATGGGGTCTTTGTCCGCACACACAACACGTCCACCTCTGCGAGCAAGCTCAACGGCGAACGCGCGGCCGATACCGCTCCCTGCGCCTGTGACTACTGCGTGGGCGCGGTGGGTTCTACCTGGTGAATTACCGAACGGCAAGAACCTCATCTGCTTGCCCTTTGGATCGCGACACTGATTTCCGGTGCGGGAGGATATTCATTTGGGGGCATCAGCCACCATTGGGGTCGCATGCCACCAGTTTGGGCGTGAGCCCGACGTTTTGTCAAGATGGTGAGGTGAGGTCGAGAAGCAAGGTCTGGGGTGGTCGGACCGGTGCTGAGCGTCGAGCAGAGCGACGGCAGCAATTGATCGAGGCTGCGACCGAGATTTGGAGTGAGAGCGGTTGGGCCGCAGTGACTATGCGCGGCGTTTGCGCCCGGACAGGGCTCAACGATCGATACTTCTACGAGGACTTCAAGACGCGCGAGGATCTTCTCGTCGCAGCGTGGGATGGCGTTCGCAATGACATGCTCGGCGAGGTTTCCGCGCTCTTCGACGAGCGTGTGGATCGGCCGCCGATCGAAACCATCACCGCGGCGATCGCCATCGTGGTTGACCGGATCGCACGCGATCCTGGCCGGGCGCACATCCTCCTCGCTCAGCATGTAGGTAGCTCACCGCTGCAAGATCGCCGCGCTGTGGCGCTGCAGGAGGCAACGCAGTTGGTCGTCGAGGCAAGCCGGCCACATCTCAGAGAAGACGCCGACGAGACGGCCCTTCGTATGGACACTTTGGTTGCGGTGGGGGGGTTCGTCGAAGTCATCACGGCCTGGCACTCCGGTTTGCTTGCGGTGACCGAAAAGGAAGTGGTCGCGCACACTAGCCGACTGGCTGAAACCTTGGCTCAACGCTACGTCGTCAGCGGCTGAGGCTTAACCTTTCCGTGAGTTTCGAGGCCGACTGCATTTGTCTGTATGACTGTCGCCTTGACCCGCCACCGGGCATCCAATCCGTGACGACAGGCGCGCTGTCGTTTGTTTGGAGGAACGACGCAGAAACAGTGTCTTTCTGCGTCGCCCTCCTCACGCACTTTTGCTACCCAGGCTGAGCGATGACCTTCTGTGAGCCGTCTTGGTCGAACAGTTCCTTGCTCCATCGCTCCAGGACCGCGGCACTGTCCCAATCATCAGGGTGGAAGCCGGGGCGGTTGTACGAACGGAATCGCTGCAGCGCATCGGCGGTGAACATCGGGGTGCGACTGAAGCGATGTAGGCTACGCACCAACGTGACCGGGTTATACGAGGCCTTGTCAGAGGCCATCGAAAGCGCAGTCTGCAGAATGAGTTCGCCGAACAGAATTGCAGAGGCGATCCGCATGCCCCGTACGCGGGTGCGCTCGGTGCCTCCAATCAGCCGATAGGCGTCGAAGGCGACGGCTTTGTGCTCCGACTCCTCGAACGCATGCCACAGCAGAATCGGTCGAACCTCTGTCTGTCCGATGAGCTTCTGGGCGTCATCGCTGGTGAGAATGATTTCAGCGAGCGTCGCGGTGTAGTGCTCCAATGCAGAGGTCATCGACAGCCGCATTTCTGGCGAAAAGCGCCGCTCCAATAGCTTGATCAGGCGTGCGACGTGGCGGTCGATCCGCGCGGTCGGATAACCCATGGCCTGGAGCCGTTCGTTGAGGAGCCGATGCTGGTGTCGGTGTGTGGCCTCTTGTCCGATGAAACCCTTGACCGCTGTCAGCAATTGGGGATCGTCGATGGAACTCTGGAAATACTTGACCGAGCGGATGAAGAAGTCTTCCCCTTCCGGGAAGGTCGCAGAAAGCACCGAGATGAAATGGCTCATCACCAGGTCGCCATCCACGAAGTGTTGCCGCTTCGTGGAGGTGGGCATGGGGAAACGAACGCGCCGGGGTTTTGGCAATACACGGCTCTTGGTCGAGGCTCGATCTTCCGGCATCTTGACGGGGTCCTTCCTCCGTAGTCTGATCTGACTTTAGGCCTTGTCACATGAGACTGCCAGAATGTAGGGCATGAGTCCAGCACGTGTTTATGGCGGGCTGTCCGCAACTCAACGCGATGCGCAGCGCCGCGCACTGCTGATTGACGCCGCGGTCGCGCTCATGGGCAAGCAGGGAGCCGCCGCGTGCACCGTGACCGCTGTGTGTACGGAGTCAGGAGTGACGAGCCGGTACTTCTACCAGCAGTTTCGCGACAGAGACGCGCTCCTGCGTGCGATGTTCACCAAGATCTCCACCACCTTCCAAGCCGTGATCACCAAGGCGATACCGGATGACACCGTTGCTCCTCAAGAACTCGCTTACGCTCCGATAAAGGCCCTGGTTCAGATGATCGAGAACGATCCCAGCATGGCCCGCATATTGTTTGTCGAATCGGGCGCTGAACCCCTGCTTCGGCAGCTGCGAAGCGAACTGATGTCCGAATTTGCGGAGCTCGTCCTCAGAGAGGCCCGCCTGCATCTCGATATACCCAGCGAGGTGATTCAGGTCGCAGATCTCGCCGCTACCTACGGTGTCGGGGGCCTGTTCGAGATTCTCCGTCGCTGGATAGACGGACAACTAAACCTATCGACCGAAGTGCTTATCGAGCATTGTGCGGGTTTTCTCGGCAGTCTTGGCCTGTATACCCTCGGCCAGAAACCTGACCCGGCCGCTTCGCACATCCAGGTCGATATCAACTCCCCTGCGGGCCACAGCTGATGAGACCGGCGGTCTTTTCGCCGACACGCTGCGGCGTCACGCTACCGAAGGCTGGTACACCACGATGTGGTCGAGTACGCGTTTGCTTAGCAAACCCGCCTGTCGGCCCCGGTTTAATCCGAGCAGCCTGCGCCGGTTGAAAAATGAGCAGATTTACGGGTTGCGTCATCCCTCCCAGGGTGGTCGCGCAGTGCAGCGTATTGACGACGCCTTCTGTATGGAGCTAGTGAAGTGATCCAGCGTGACGACGACGAATAACCCGGACGCGGACGCGACCAGCTGGCCGGTGGCTTCCTCGCGCAATTCTGCCCGCACTTCGAGTTTCCGGCCGGTTCTGGACACGAGCTCCGCGCTGACCTCGTAGGGAACCCCCAGCAATACCGGCGCGAAGAACTCGGTGTCGAGCTTACGGGTGACGGCCATCTCACCGACGACGTAGAGCAGCATGCCCACCGTGTCGTCAAGAACCGTCATGACTGCGCCGCCATGTGCGATCCCGGGTGCGCCGCGATGTCGGCCGTCGAAGATATGCCTGGCGCCCACCCCGTCGCCACGCCGACGCGCTCGCAGGCGATGACCGTGCGGATTGTCTGTGCCGCAACCAAGGCACCACGGATGGTGCGCATCGAGGTAGTCGCCGTCGGCGGCGATAACACGATTCTGAAAGTTATGCCACCACGCGATGGCCGAATCTTCTGCTTGCTCGTCGATGACGAAATCCTCCTAAATAGGACCACGCAGTGCATGGACCACCATGCGACTGAAGAACTGCGCCGACGTCGGCTGGGCTGATCGCCGGAAGACAGTATGTAAAGGACTCGTTAGCCCGCCGAGATCATCGCTGCGGTACACCTTCCAGTTCGGTCACTATCAGCCATTTGGTCCTGCCCCGCAATACGCCCTCGACGCTGTCGCCGCATAGCTCGCCCGATAATGCTCGGGGTCGTCGTCGGTGCTATAGGGGTCATACCAAATCCTGTCCCCCACAGCGGTGACGGTCAACCTCGCCTTCTGCACAAGGGTCACGAACGTCACCGACCGCGTTCTGGGCGAAGCGCTGAACATCGTCATGCTGCCAATCGAGAAACCAGTAGTCTCCAGGAAACTCGATTGGTTTGAAGTGCCACTCACAGATAGCCTTTCAGATGAGCTTCGATGCCGGTATCGACAGTGCCAACGGATCGACTGGCCGTTTCGAGGGCTTCGACGAGGCGCGTTTCGGCGTCCGGGATCGTCGCGGCGACTTTGGCCGCAGCTAGACTACGACTCCGTAGCGATGTGCCGGCATCCGTGGCTGCGGCCGCAAGCGTAGACCACGCTTTGGAAGCATGTCGGGCCGCGGCAGCCGCTTCGGCAGTGGCGGCGTCATCTAGGAGATCGGCGATGTTCTGGCAACCGTGTGCCTGCAGCGTACGAAAGAGCCCGCCGCCGGTACCGGCTTTCTCGATGAACGCCCCGAGCCCGAACAATGCCGCGGTCAGGGCATCGTCATCGAACAGCGTTGGCCAATGCCCTACGTCATCGGCGAAGTCCTGCACACCCTTCAAACCGGAAGATTCGACTTCAGCTGCCTCGATGCGCAGTAGCGGCGCACCTACGGCACCGCCGCGCATGAACGCTGCGCTCGCGGCGAGTGAAGCGGCCGCGATCGGCCCAAGGTCTGGCACTCGCTCTGGCCAGTCGACGTGATATGTGGTGTGCCGGGTAGGTGTGGGAAACCCGACCGAGGACCGCGCCCGGCGTAGGTCGTCGTAGGCCACCGTCTGGGTTGTCTCGCGGTCATTATCGACCACATAGGCGACCCGTTGTTCGTCATCGTATCCGGTGATGACAATGTCGTGACGGCTCATGTGCAATCGGACGCGCAGGTAAGGAAGTTCGCCGATGTCAGCCCAGACCATGACGGGTCGACCTTTGTCGATTTCGTCGGTCACAAATGCCCATCCCACGTCCGGGTCATCGGTCGATCGCACGACGAACTTTGCGCCAACCCGGGAGAGGTAATCTTGTTCCAGGTCGCTTCCTCGTCCTACCAGGTACACCTGGGGGAACAACTGCGTAGAGCGGACGTACGAGAAGTCCAAGGCTCCGCCGAGGGTGAAGACCAATCCTTCACTGAGTGCTTCTGTCCCCCATCCGAGTTGGGCCCATTCAGTAAGGTCACGAAGCGCACCGGAACCACAGTGCCCTCCCCTCCTATGGGGATAGGGAATTTGAATCCTCGTCATCGCCGCTTCCTCTCTTGTCAGTAGCACTGTTGAGACTCGTCAAAAGCTACGTTTCATCACGGCTTCCCGGCTGACAGTAGGTGCCAACACCAACACGCGTGACCGCAGCCAACCTCAGCCGCGCATCTCGACCGCCTATGGCGATGGGGCACATTGACTTTCGATCGCTAGTCCTGCATCAACACGTCAACGGTAAGAGCCACAGACGCGCAGCACTCAACCGTTGTACTCAGCTCGCTTGCTCCCGTGGTCGCGCTCCCGCGCTTCGGCTGCTTTATCAGAATCGGATGAGTCCTCGGATGTTGCGGCCCGATCGCATATCCGCGTAGCCTTCGTTGATCTGATCGAGGGTGTACTCACGGGTGATCAGCTCATCCAGCTTGAGGTGTCCGGCGTTGTAGAGCTCGACGAGCCGCGGGATGTCGTGGGCGGCGTTCGACGAACCGTACAGAGCGCCGCGGATCTGCTTTTCATACAGCGTCAATTCCAGCAGTGAACCCGACATCGAGGTGTCTTCGGGGTGCCCGATCGCGGTAACGACCACACGGCCGCGTTTACCGACCAAGGACAGCGCCTCGCCGATGTAGGACCCTTCGGCGACATCGGTGGTCAAGACGCAGACATCGGCGAGTTTGCCGCGGGTGATGTCACTGATCAGTGACCAGGCCTCGTCGATCGTGGCAACGGCATGCGTCGCACCGAAACCGCCGGCTTGTTCACGCTTGAACGCCACCGGATCGACAGCCACGATGTTCAACGCGCCCGCGATGCGGGCACCCTGAATCGCATTCATGCCGATGCCACCGGCTCCGATCACTACCACGGTATCCCCGGCACGCACCTCACCGGTGCGCACCGCCGACCCGTACCCGGTCGTCACACCACACCCGATCAACGCCGCCTTGTCCAGCGGTGTCCCCTGGTCGATTTTGACCAGAGACGCCTTGGGGACCACGGTGTATTCCGAGAACGTGCCCAGCAGGCACATCTGGCCGACGTCCTCACCCCGGGCATGGAAACGGTAAGTGCCGTCGATCTGGGGTCCCATCATGAGCGCGGCACCCAAGTCGCACATGTTCCCCATCCCCCGCGCGCAATAGGAACAGTGCCCACACGACGGCAGGAACGTCAGGATCACCGAATCGCCCTCGGCGACGTTCTCGACACCCGCACCCACTTCGACCACGGTGCCGGCACCCTCGTGGCCACCGACGACGGGCAGCGGAATGGGCAGGTCGCCGGTCACGAGGTGTTCGTCGGAATGGCACAACCCGGTCGCGGTCAGCTGGACGAGCACTTCATCGGGGCCGGGAGGATCCAACTCGATGTCCTCGACTTCCCACTTTTCTCCTAGGCCCCACAGCACTGCAGCACGTGTCTTCATATGTGTCTCCTTAACGTCAGTGTTTCGGTCGCAGTGGATTGATGATTCACGCCAGCGTCTCGATGATGAGGTCACCGTCGCCGAACTGGCGGCGCAGCTTCTTCTTGTCGAACTTGCCAGTGGAAGTCAGCGGAATGTCGGTGACGAACGCCCACCGTTCCGGTAGCCACCACTTGGCCACCCGCGCACGCAGAAATTCGGTCAGCTCCGCCGCGGTGGCGGTGCGGTCGGCAGCCAGGACGACCACCGCCAGCGGCCGTTCCTGCCACTTGTCGTCGGGCACTCCAATCACCGTGGCGGTGCGCACCGCAGGGTGAGCGGCCAACTCGTTCTCCAATTCCACCGAGGAGATCCATTCGCCCCCGGACTTGATGACATCCTTGGAGCGGTCGGTCAGCGCGATGAACGCGTCCGCGCTGATCGTCCCGACGTCCCCGGTACGCAACCACCCGTCCGGCGACGCCGCCGGACTGTCATTCTCGTAATACGACTGAGTGATCCACGGGCCGCGGACTTGAATCTCCCCCACCGATTTTCCGTCCCACGGTTGTTCTGCACCGCTGTCATCGACGATGCGGGCCTGCACACCGGCCACCACCCGGCCCTGGGTTGCGCGCAGGTGAAGCGACCTCTCCGGGGTATCAGAACTCCGCGGCAGAGCGACCGAGGCCAGCGGGGAAGTCTCAGTCATCCCCCAAGCCTGCACAATGCGGATGCCCAGCTCGTCATAGGCGGTCATCAACGACCGCGGAACCGCCGAACCACCGCAGGCCACCATCTTCAGCGAACTCACGTCATGGCCGGGATTGTCGCGCAGGTAGTGCAGAACATCGGTCCAGATCGTCGGCACCGCCCCCGCCATCGTCGGTCGCACCGCCTCGATCATCTCCACTAGAGGCCCCGCCTGCAGGAAACGGTCAGGCAGCAGAAGCTGCGCGCCGGCCATCATCGCCGCATACGGCAACCCCCACGCGTTGGCGTGGAACATCGGAACGATCGCCAACACCGTGTCGTCATGACCGATGCCCAAGGCATTCGAAGTGCACGCCGCCTGCGAGTGCAACCACGTCGAACGATGGCTGTAGACAACACCTTTCGGATGCCCGGTGGTACCGCTCGTATAGCACATCGCTGCGGCCGACTGCTCGTCGACGTCGGGCCAGTCGAACGTACTCGACTGGGCGGCCACCACATCGTCGTACCGTAGGACGTCCTTTCCGCACCCCTCGACCGCGGCAAGATCGCCGGTTCCGGTCACTAGCACCGTGCGCACCGAGGTCATCGACGGCAACGCCGCCGCCAAAAGGGCCAGCACCGTACTGTCGACGATGATCACCCGATCCTCGGCATGATTGGCGATCCACGTCAGCTGTTCCGGCGGCAGCCGCAGGTTCAACGTATGCAGCACCGCGCCCATCGACGGCACCGCCGCGTAACAGTCCAGATGCTCCTGGTTGCTCCACTGTAACGTCGCGACACGCTCATCTCCACGGATGCCGATCTGGCGCAGAGCATTTGCCAACCGTGCCGCACGCTCACCCACCTCGCGATAGGACACCCCAGAGATCTGCCGGGGTCCGCGCGCAGTCAGCACCTCGCGATCGCCATGAACTGCCGAAGCATGGGCCACGATCGCGGGCACAGTCAACGCAACGTCCTGCATCGTGCTCCTCATCGCACACCCGCCCTACAGCCCGCGGTGAGGCGAGGGTCACGCATCGATGAGGTCCTGCCGATTCTGGCTCTCCAGCATCAACCGGTACTCGGGGAACAGGTTCTTGGCCTGCGGGATCAACTTGATCAACTTCGGCACCGGACCTTTCGCACGTACCGTTCCCTTGGCCATCGCCATCGTCAAGTTCACCTTCCCCAACCAGAACTTGTTCCCCGTGTCTGCCGACATGAACAACTCCACGTTGGGCACCGCGGTACTGGCCGCTCCGGTCTCCACCACCTTGTTCGGCATGTCCACCGTCACAACCGCATCCGGATCTGTGTAATGCACCCGCAACACCACACCCGAATTCGCGAGCTTGTCCGCCAGACCTTCCTTCTCCAAACCCCGCCGAAAGATCCCGCCCAGGAAGGCATAGACCTCGTCCTCGTCCCTAAATACCGCCACCGTCAACCTCAACTAACCTCATTGTCAGAACAGAACAGAACAGAACAGGCACCGACTTCTGACGCTGCTCCTCCGGAAAGAATCGTCATGCTCGTTGGGAAACCCCACTAGGTCCTGATGCGCTGCGCCAAGGCGACCGCCGGGCAGCCGCTAGCGTTCCTTTGCCAGCGGGGCTGGATGGCAATTGTCACTGAAGTACCTCTCCAAGACACGCGTCGCATCCGCCGTCGTCGTTCCCACCGCCTACGCACCGCCGGCACCTCAGTCCGAGCCGGCGAGCACCAGTTCGGCCCGTTCGACGGCGACTTGCTGCGTGATGACCCGCTTGCTGAACATGAAGTCGCGGGGACGGTTGATGCAGTCGGCGGCAATGAGCTCGCCGGCACGGAGGTAGAAGCAGGTGAAGTCGCGGTCCCGGGTCGGGTCGCCGCTGAGGACGACCTCGTCGTACCCGGTGTTGAGACCGGCGATCTGGAGCTTGAGGTCGTATTGATCTGACCAGAACCATGGAAGGGCCGCAATCTTCTTGGACTTCCCACAGACGGTCGCGGCGGCGACCTTGGCCTGCTCGGCCGCGCTCGGCACGGACTCCAGGCGGATGCGACGGCCGTAACGGGCCATGTCGTGGCTGGCGCAGTCCCCGGCGGCCACGATGTCGGGGTCGCTAGTCCGGGCCCGATCGTCGATCACGACGCCGTTGTCGACGACCAGGCCCGCGGTGGCGGCGAGCTCGGTGTTCGGCTCCACGCCGATGCCGACAATGACGAGGTCGGCGGGAATTGATTCGCCACTGGCCAGGATTACTTCGCGGACCCTGCCGTCGCCGGACAGAGCCTCGACCAGCGTGCCCGTCCGGATGTTGACGCCCTCCTCCCGGTGGATCCGGTCGAAGAACTCCGATACCTCCGGGGCGGTGACCCGTTCAAGGACGCGCCCGGTCGCCTCGAGCAGGGTGACCTCCAGACCCAGTGCACGCAACGAGGCGGCTGTCTCCAGTCCGATGTAGCCGCCGCCCACGATCACCGCCCGACGCCCGGGGCCGGCGGCCTCTCGGATCATCTCGCCGTCCGCGGCGGTGCGTAGGTAGAAGACTCCGGCCAGGTCCGCTCCCGGGGTGGGGAGCCGACGAGGCCGGGCGCCAGTGCACAGCGCGAGCTTGTCGTAGGGCAGTGCGTCGCCGGTACTCAGCACGACATGACCAGCCGAGCGGTCGATCGCCGCCACCGTCGCATCCAGGAGTCGGATCCGCTGCTTGGCGTAGAAATCCGAGTTGCGGATCGCGAGTTCGGCCAGTTCGCATTTGTCGGCCAGGTACGACTTGGACAGCGGGGGCCGCTGGTAGGGCAACGCCGACTCATCGCCGACGAGGACGATCTCGCCGTCCCACCCTTCTCGGCGAAGACTGGCGGCGAGCTGGGTGCCCGCGTGGCTGGCCCCCGCGATGACCGCTCGCTGCACGGTCATGCGCCACCTTTCGGGATGAGGCGGACCATCAGCTTACTGATCCCCCTCACGAAGTTGGACTGCACGTACTCGGGCTCACCGACGACCTCGATGTTCTCGAACCGCGGAAGCAGCTCCTCCCACAGGATCCGCAACTGCATCTCGGCCAGCCGGTTACCCATACAGCGGTGCACGCCGAAACCGAAGGAGATGTGGTTACGGGCGTTGGCCCGGTCGATAATCAGGTCATCGGGCCGATCGAACACGCGCTCGTCGCGGTTGCCCGAGGCGTACCACATCAGGACCTTATCGCCCTTGCGGATGAACTGCCCGTTGAGCACAGTGTCGGCCTTGGCGATCCGGCGCATATGCGCGAGCGGGGTTTGCCACCGGATGATCTCCGAGACCATGTTGGGGATCAGCTCGGGGTTCGCCTTCAGCTTCTCAAACTGGTCAGGGAACTCGTTCAGCGCCAGAACACCACCGCTCATGGAATTGCGGGTCGTATCGTTGCCACCCACGATCAGCAATACCAAGTTGCCCAAGAACTCCATCGGGCGATCGATCAGGTCCTTGGTGCTCTCGTCGCTCTGCAACATGGTGATCAGATCGAAGCCGGGCAGCTCTCCGGCAGCTTTCCGGGCTGCCTTGTCCCGCCAGTGAGCGCTGAGACCTCTAGCCATATCGACCATGCCGCGAAATATCTCGTCGTTGTCCGAGGGCCCACCGTTGGCTTGCTCCATGGAGGTGGCGAGATCGGACCATTGGACGAGCTTGCGCCGCTGCTCGTACGGGAAGTCCAGCAGCGTGGCCAGCATGCGCGCGGTTAGCTCGATCGAGACGTGCTGCACCCAGTTGAACGGTTCGCCAAGCGGCAGAGCGTCGAGCACGTCTACCACCCGCTCGCGGATGAGGCCCTCCATCTCACGCAGGTTCTTCGGTGCGACCACACCCTGGACAGCCTGCCGTTGCCGGTCGTGTTTCGGGGGGTCCATCGCGATGAACATCGCAATGTCGAGGAAGCGCGGCGGGCTCCCGATGACGATGAACGGCTCGGAGGAGAAGACCTCGTGGTTCTTGTCGACGGCCACGATGTCGGCATGCCGCGTCACCGACCAGAACGGGCCGAACGCGCTGTGGGCCTGATAGTGCACGGGAGCCTCGTTGCGTAGGCGCTCGTAATAGGACTTCCAGCGACCCTGACGATAGAGGAAAGGATTGCTAAGGTCGATGTCGGTCAGTTCAACCTCGTCAGCCGGCGGGATCGGTCGCTCGATGAAGATTTTTTCACCGTTGGTGCCGGTGACCCAGCGCCGCGTTCTGTCGTAGAGGTGGGCGCCCTGGATTATTCGGTCCATCGGAATTGTTGCCTGAGCCTTGGCAGTGACTGCCTCGCGAATATTGCTCACGTCTCACCTCTCTTTCGTCATCACAGTTGGAACTCGGGCAGATGGACGATCAAACCGTCCCACGCCTCAGAGACCTGCATCTGGCAGGACAGCCGGGAGGTCGGCTGACGCTCGGGGTTCATCGCGAGCATCTCCTCTTCATTGGCCCCGGAGAGGCCGACCCGATCGGACCATTGCGGATCGACGATCACATGGCAGGTGCCGCACGCGGCTTCGCCTCCGCAGTCGCCGTCGATGCCGGGCACCGCATTGTTGGTCGCGACCCGCATCAGTGACTGACCTTCCTCGAGAGGCGCCTCATACTTCTCGCCGCCGTGGGAGACAAATGTGACAACTGCCATAGCCAGGCTCCTTGCGTGTCCTCAGTTACTTGACACAAGTCTTGCGCCAGATGAGCGCTGCGGCTATGTTCGCCGGAGTCAGAAACTTGTGATTTCGGCTCAAAGGGGCCATGGTCAGTGAACCCCAATGACGCGGGTGTGCCCCCACTCGCATTCGTGCAAATGCTCGAGAGCCCGGCGTTTGACCCAGACGCCGTCGCGCGGCTTCGCAACATCATGGCTCGCGAAGGAACCGACGAGGCGACGCTGATTCAGCGTGATGTCCAGGCCCCGTTACGGTGGTTTCGTGAGGCGTACCCCGGTCTAGACATCGATCAGGCAACGCTGCTCGGATTTGCGTTAGCCGAACAGGCACAGTTGACGTCCTTCGGCCCGCTGAGTGTTCCGCTGGTCAGCGCGGGCTCAGTGGCCGAGATCGTAGAGCTGCTGACTTATCTGCCGTTGATCACGACGGCTGTCAAAGCACAGTTTCATCCAGATGACCAAGGCCTCACCGTCGGGCTCTGGGGACACACCAGCGATCGGGCCCTGGACTGCCTCGCCGTCACGTACGCCGGGTTGGCGTTGTTGCGACTGCTGGACATGCTCGTCCGTGCGGCGCCGACCCTCACACTCCACTTGAGTTGGCCAGCGCCCGCCGCCTTGAAAGATCGCGAGGACGACCTTACCGCCGGGCGCCTGTTCTTCGACGCTCCGATGTCCTTCCTCCATGTTCCCGCGGACACGCTCAACGAGGTGTGCCGGTTCTCCGATCCCGTCGCATACCGACTCGCCATCGTCGATCTGCAGCGAACTCTCGACCAGCGGAGCGAAACCACGTCGTTCTCGGAGAAGGTGAGACGGCTGCTGCAGAAGGAGCCCGGACGCCGAAGTAAACATTGGTTCGCACATGAGCTGTCAATGTCCACCAGCACACTCAAGCGGCGCCTCTCCGAAGAGGAGACCACCTTTCGCGAGTTGCGCCAAGCATTCCTGCGCGAGCGCGCGATGCTGCAGCTACTCGACCGATCCCTATCGGTGAGTGAGATAGCCACGGATCTCGGATACAGCGACCTCGCCAACTTCTCACACGCCTTCAAGCGATGGACCGGCCGCTCTCCGAGCGAGTTCCGGCTCTCACCACATTGAGCTGTCCCGGCGGGTCCGGAGATCCGACCTTTGCGGCGTCTTTCTGCAGCGTCGCCTCTCCCCGGGTGTTCGATGGAGGCCCGAGCCTGCGCGCCGGGCAGCAGATTCACCCGGTCACACAAGCCGGCCAGATGCTCGGCCAGCACCGAATCCAATTGGCGGGCATGACCGAAAGTGAACTCCCGCAACAGCGTTCCCATCGTTGACGGGGGATACACCCGGCGGAAAAAGGGATTTATGCCGCCAGCGCGGACCAGGTCGACATCATCGATGTAATCCGCGCCCGCTTACATGCTCGCGATCAGGGTGGCCAGTTTCGGAGCCGGATTGGCCGACCTCGACTTGACCCTGGGAGCTGCGATGTGAATCTTGTTGGCCAACAACTCCGATAGGCCTGCCTGCTCAGCCAGCGCCATCACCGGCACCAGGCCCGCGCACGACACCAGATATCCTCATCGAACACATCGGACCGCGGGGTGAACGTGTGGGACACTCGCGCCGGAAGTGCCGTTCTCGAACTGGACCGATTGTTGCCTGAACAATATCAATCTTCCCAGCTCAGAACGCACTTTCCTTATCCCGACACCCCGACAAACAGTCCATTGTCAGTGGATCGAGGCCAAGACCGCTCAAGTCACAGCTATCTATAGCCAACGCCGAGGTAGCGGAGCGCCACCCGCGAGATCCGCGCACCCGTGGTGGCGATGTCCGCGGAGGGAAGAACGACGTGACTCACGGTGAGCCGCACCAGAACGTCTGCGACCTCCTCGACGTCTTCGGAGTCGAGATCGGCGAAGTGGTCGTGAAACCACGCGACCAAAGCCGCGGAGGAGAGCTGGAGCAGGGACGCCGATGTCGGCAGGAGAGGAAGAACGCCCGTCGTCGGCGCACCGGCGCGATCATCCCCTGAGTGGTTGGACGTCAGCACCGACTTCAGGAGCGGACTGGCTTCTGCTTCACGCAGGGTGAACCGCACCGCTGCGGTGATGCCGCCCTGAACGTCGCCGGTGTGTTCGGCGAGAATGGCGTGGATACCCTCCAGGAAGCGCTGACCCTCGGCCACCACGAGCGCGTCACCAAGTCCCTGCTTATCGCCGAACTCCTTGTATAGCGTCGGTCGGGAGACGCCGACAAGTTCGGCGACCTCACTCACTCGGACTTGTTCCCAGCCCTTCTCAATGGTGAGTTCCCGTGTCGCCCTCAAGACCTGCTCGCGGATATGTCGGCGAAACGACATCCGCGCCGAATCAGTTGGCATACGAGCAGAATAGGTGGCGAACTGGGATCTCCCGCGCAGCCCGACGACTGGCGTCAAACGGTACGGTCGAGAAAGTCGACGACCGCCGTCGAGAATGCGTCGTTGTTGTCGCCAGCAACCATGTGGCCCGCGCCTGACACGTCAACGGTTTGCGCGTGGGGAACCAAGGTGAGGAAATCCTTCACTGTCTCTTCGGAGACTATGTCCGACAGCAGGCCGCGGACCAGCAGCGCCGGCGCGGACACCTGTCGCGCGCCATCGACAAGGAATGCGCTCATCATCTCGAACTCCTCTGCGCCGTCGTCTGAATCACTCTGCAGGAACTGAAAATTCGACGTCGCAAACGCCGGATCCCATCGCCAGGCCCAGCGACCGTCTCCACGTCGGCGGAGGACTTTTTGAAGGCCGTCGACGTTTTCGGGGCGAGGGCGGTGCGGGTTGTAGGCGGCGATCACGTCAGCGGCCGACTCTAGGCTGTCGAAACCTTCGGGATGGGCCGACATGAACGATAGGACTCGGCGGGCGCCGTGCATCTGCATTCGCGGAGTGATGTCAACCAGGACGACGGCCTGCCATAGCTCCGATGGGGCGAGCAAGTGCGTGCCGAGGATGGTCAAACCGCCCAACGATGCCCCGATCGCGGCAACTGGGCGGGCGGAGCCGGCGTACGCGCGCACGGCCAACAGGTCGGACCCCAGCCGTTCGATGTCATAGCGTCCGTCTGGATCCCAGTCGCTGTCACCATGTCCCCTTGCGTCGTAGGCGGCAACGGTGTAGCCCCGCTGATGCAATCGTTGGGCGGTGACATCCCAGGCGTGCCGGCTCTGACCACCGCCGTGAAGGAGCAACACGACCGCCCGCGGTCCGTCACAGCGGTAGAAGTCGACCGCCAGCGAGAGCCCATCCACCGTGGGCACGCGCTCGACGACAGGAGCGGACAAATCATGTGCTCTGTTTGCAGACATCAAGAGATGGCCTTCGGTGCGACGACGGTGACGGTGCCCTGCGCCGCACACACCGCTCTGCCGTCGTTGCAGATGTCGATACGTGCCACACCGCTGGTTCTGCCCAGCGAGATGATCTCAGCCGTGGCTACACAGGTTCCGCTGGAAACTGGACGAAGCAAATTCAGTTTGAACTCCGTCGTCGCGACCCAGGATCCCATCGGAATCACGGGATAAAACACCACTCCAAGGCAATGGTCGACCATGGCCGACAAGCAGCCGCCATGCAAGTTGCCGAAAGGCGTCTTCAGGTCGTCGCGTGCGTCCATCTCCGCGACGAGCCGTCCAGCAGTGAAGTCAGTGTGCCGGAAGCCGAGGTAACCGGCCAACCCGCCCGTGGTTTCTGCTGCGCTCTGCAGTTGTTCAGCGACCTGCTGGTTGAACGTGGTGAACTGCACAGACATGTCCGGCCTCCTACCTCAGCTGTGGTTGAGACATTACGCCTTGTCTGTCACATCGGTCGACAATGGTCGCTCGCCAGGATTGCGGGAAGGAGAAACCTTGAAAGAAATGTCCGGAGCCCGTCACGACTGCGCTCCCGCGGTCCTCGAACAGTCAGCAGGCTCAGTATCGTGCGGAGAACCCACTCGGCGGCGTCGTCGACGGAGACGCCCGGTTCTACGTAACTCCAGTGTCTCCTGAAGATGGGACGGAGAAACTCGGTGACGAGTTCGAAGAGTGACGTCGAGGTCCCCGCCGCGAGGCCAACGCCGGCGAGTTCCTCGTCGCTGCCGAACAACAATCCGATGATCTCTTCGCGGCGCGCGGCCTCAACTGTGTATTCCACGAAATCGACGAGAGCGGAGCCCAGATCGGTGTGCTCCGCGATCCGGGGGTTGATGCGATCGAGATAGCGCTCGGCGGCGCGAATGATGACGCCCGACATCACCGCCTCCCGATTAGGGAAGTAGCGATACACCGTTGCCCTGGAGACACCCGCTGTTCTGCCGATGTCCTCCATGGTCGTGCCTACCACGCCGCAACTCTCTAGGCACCGCTCGGCAGCATCTAGCAATCGGTCGCGAGCGGAACCACGATCTGACGGCGCGGCGGCACCCCATCGCACCAACTTCGTCGACACAACAGCCAGTATGCCGCGGGCGCACACCATTGTGGCTTGACTGCAGATATGACACCATCGCATTCGTGTCTCACAACAGCCCGTGGCCCTGAGCGAGTGATCGATTGTCGGTAGAAGCGCGTACTCCGGTGGTGGTCGGCGTAGGCGAAGTAACCCATCGCGGGGACGACGTCGTCACCGGCCTCGGTTGGTATTCGACGAAACATTCGGTCGGTGTGTGGTCGGCCACCCCTCCACCAACCGGGTGGCGACTGATCGACACGGCAGACGAACAAGCTCAGATCGATTCATCGCGGCTGGCCGTCGCAGGCGTCGACGAGGCGACCGGTCGCGCGACAGTGGACGGGTACACGGTCGAATACGACCGAGACGGGCGACCTCGATGGACACCGATCATCGCGCACCTGTCCGACGGGCGAAGAGTCGTCGCACGCAGCGACGATCCGCAGATTGCCGAGGCGATGGCGGGCGAGATGTACGTTGGCAGAACGGTTTGCCTCCGAAACACAGGGTCGTCCACGGGATTCGAGCTTCCATGATCGCCGAGGCCATGGTGTTGACCGGACCGCGGAATCTGGAGCGGCGCCAGATGACCATCCCCGACGTCGGTGACCGCGGTGCGATCCTGCGAGTTGAAGCATGTGGTCTATGCGGTACAGATCACGAACAATTCACCGGACACCTGCCTGCCGGCTTCTCATTCGTTCCAGGTCACGAAATCGTCGGCATCGTCGAACATGTCGGCAATGCGGCCAGCGAACGCTTGTGCGTCCAGGCCGGCCAGCGCGTGGCCGTCGAGGTGTTCCGGTCCTGCCGAGACTGCCCGGAGTGTCGCCGCGGCGAATACCGGCGATGTGCGGTGAACGGCATCGCCACCATGTTCGGGTTCGTCGACGTGGAGATCGGCGCCGGGTTATGGGGCGGATACGCCACCCATGTGGAGCTTCCGTGGGACGCGATGCTACTCCCGATTGCCGAAGACATGGACCCCGTTCTCGCCACGTTGTTCAACCCTCTCGGGGCCGGTATCCAATGGGGGAAAACTCTTCCCGACACCAAGGCGGGGGGTATCGTAGCGATACTGGGACCGGGCATCCGCGGGATCTGCGCGGCGGTGGCGGCGAAAGAGGCGGGAGCCGCTTTCGTCGCGATGACCGGCATCGGTCCACGCGACGATCAGCGACTGGCCATAGCCAGATCATTCGGTGTCGACCTGCCCATCGACGTATCGCAGGACGATGCAGTGACAGCGCTCCAGCGTGAGACAGGCGGACAGCTTGCCGACGTGGTCGTCGATGTCACCGCCAAAGCACCCTCCGCGTTCGCCGACGCCGTCGCCCTTGCCAGGCCTGGCGGCACGGTCGTGGTTGCCGGCACCCGCGGCGGAGGCGGCGCGCCCGGCTTTGAACCAGACACGCTGGTGTATAAGGAATTACACATCTCCGGTGCACTCGGCGTGGAGTATCCCGCCTACCGGGCAGCCCTCGAGATTCTGGCCACGCGCCGCTGGCCGTTCGACCGGATCACAAGAGAATCAACCGGATTCGCTGGTCTCGCGCCGCTGCTCAGTTCGCTTGCAGATGAAAATGCCAAATCGAGTGCGGCCCTGCACAACGTCTTCGTGCCCACGCCCTCACAGCATGCGGAGCTTCAACAGAGAAAGGTCACGTGACGAGGACGGAACGCGTACCGATGCTCGACCTTGAGCAGGCCCGGCTGCGGGCTGCCGAGTGTGGGCTGCCCGAAGAGATGGCAGAACTGTCAGTATTTCGCGTGGCACTTCACCAGCCGAGCCTCGCAGTGGCCCTGTACGGAATGCTCGAGGCGCTGCTATTTAACGGTGTGCTCGACGCCCGGCTACGCGAATTGATCATCATGCGCATCGGCTGGGTAACGGGGTCGGTATATGAGTGGACACAGCATTGGCGAATCGCGACGCTGCTCGGTGTGGCTTCGGATGACCTTCTGGCGGTGCGTGACTGGCAAAGTTCCAATCGTCTGGGCCATGCCGAGCGTGCAGTCCTGGCGGCGACCGATGATGTGGTACGTGACGGGGTCATTGCCGAGGAAAACTGGGCCGCGTGCCACAAGGCATTCAATGGCGATCACGCGGTTTTGGTCGAACTTGTCGGAGCGATCGCCAATTGGCGGCTCTTTTCGATCCTGCTTCGATCCTTGAATATTCCGCTTGAGTCGGGTACCGACTCCTGGCCGCCCGATGGGCGAGCCCCTCGACGTGACGATTGAGTAAAAACCGGTTGTTCAGCAATCGCACCCAAGTTGAAGCTCGGTTACCCCTTATGTTCCTAGTCAGTTGTGGGCTATTGAATTTCAAACGGGTAGTTGTGATTTCGGTCTCATAGCCACGGTCTCGGGGTAATGCCACCAACTAAACATGTGGAGCCAACTGTTCTGGGACGCCTACACCAGCTTGAAGCACGCTCCGTCATACGAATACGATCCAAGGCATGTCGAGGTTCTTCGCGACTCAGGCCAACTGTTACTACTGGGAGAGTCGTTCAATCGGGTCGCTGGCAACAGAACGCCAATGAAGGCGATCGCCAGCAGTCACCGCACACAGCACCTCAAGCAGAGAATTCAAGAGCCCGCTGCTGCAAGCTAGACCCGGCGTCCGACACCGAGGCGCTGCCGCCTCCATGCAGCTGACCACGAACGCCAGCTGCGCCGAAGTCCCACCGGGGACGGCAAACACCTTCCGCCGCAACACCTTCGGATGCAGCTTGGACGGAAGGCCACCAGCCACCATGATATCGACCGTCTCGGCGTCGCCAGCACCGCGGACGAATCGGTGTACCGGCCCGTTGCCACCTCGCCTCCGGCTTGCGCAGGTCAATCTCTCAGGTCGTCGTTGCCACACTCAGGAGTGACATGTACAAATCACGGTTCAGCGAGTGTACAGTTCACGGTGTGGAGGTATCCGTGACCGAGTTGCGCGCGCACCTTAGCGATTGGCTCGATCGAGTTCGGGCTGGTGGTGAGGTCGTCATCACCGACCGCGGGATTCCGGTCGCGCGACTCGCTGCGCTGGACAGCGCAGGCACCTTGGAGCGTCTCACGGCCGAAGGCGTGATTGGCAGGGCCACCGCGCAGCGGCCCGTCGCTGCGGGACGGTCCCGGCCCAGGCCGCGGCGGCCGGTGTCTGACCAGGTCAGCGACCAGCGGCGCTGACCGGTGCCGCTCGTCTACTTCGACGCCAGCGCCTTCGTCAAACTTCTCACCACCGAGACAGGGAGCTCGCTGGCGTCCGCGCTATGGGACGGCTGCGACGCCGCATTGTCCAGCCGTCTGGCCTACCCCGAAGTCCGCGCCGCACTCGCTGCAGCAGCCCGCAATCACGACCTAACTGAATCCGAGCTCGCCGCTGCCGAGCGTGACTGGGAGGACTTCTGGGCCGCCACCCGCCCAGTCGAACTCACCGCGACAATTGAACAGCACGCCGGCCGCCTCGCCCGCGCCCATGCCTTGCGCGGAGCCGACGCTGTCCATCTGGCCAGCGCGTTGGCAGTCGGCGACCCCGGCCTGATCGTCGCCGTTTGGGACCGACGCCTGCACGCCGGAGCCCAAGCCGCCGGGTGCCGACTCGCCCCCGCCCAACTCGACCGCTAATCCGACCGCTCGACGTCAGAGGTGGGTCGACCCCGGCATGGATGACGATCAGGTACCGATTCGCCAGGTCAGAACCCGTGTCGTAAGTGGCCAAGTCCCCCCTCGGACACGGTTGTGATCTCTCGGGAGATCCCGGACAGGCCGAACCCTTATGGTTCGGTCTGTTTTTGTTTTTGGCGCCATCGTGCGTGGCGGTCATTGCCTGTTGGTTGGTAGTCGCGGGTGGGGTCGAGGTGAGTTCTCGGAGTAGTTCGCCGGTGGTGGCGTCGAGGATGCGGACGTCGAGGTCGCTGATGAGCAGGGTGACGGGGGTTTGGGCGAGGGTTCGGCCCATGCCGATGTGGTGCAGTTTTGGCGTTGACGCGCAGGGTGAGTTTGCCGTGTTTGTCGATGCGGTCGTGTCGTAGGCGGTGGTGGTTGTCGTGGTGGTGTTCGACGGTGGGGATGGCTTTGGGGCGGGCGTGGTAGGTCGCTGCTGGTGTTGCGCGGTGTGGCAGTGAGCTGTGGGGGCGTCGGTTGTTGTATTCGTCGACGAAGTGGTCGATGAGGGTTTGTAGTTCGGTGACGTTGTGTGGCTGGTTGGGTTGGCTGCGTAGCCATTTTTTGAGGGTCTGCTGGAATCGTTCGACCTTGCCGCAGGTGGTGGGGTGGTTGGGTCGGGAGTTTTTCTGCTGGATGTGCAGGCGGGCGAGTTCGGCTTCGAGTGCAGTACGGCCGCCGCGTCCGCTGGCGAATCGAACGGTGTAGACCATGCCGTTGTCGGTCAGTGTTGAGGCGGGATGGCCGTGTTCGCAGGCGGTTTGGCGGAAGGTGGCTAGGACGATTTGGGCGGTGATGCGGGTGTGGGTGCTGCAGTGCAGGGCGTAGCGGGAGTGGTCGTCGAGCCAGGTGAGGATTTCGACGTCGGTGCCGTCGGTGAGGCGATAGTGGGTGAAGTCTGATTGCCAGGTTTGGTTGGGCATTTCGGCTTCGAAGCGGATGTAGGAGGCCTTCGGGCGCTTTTTCGGGGCGGGCGTGATGAGGCCTTCGCGGGTCAGGATCCGGGCGACCGTCGCCGTCGATACGCGGATCTGATGGTGGTGTTTGAGGTGCCAGACCAGGGTTGCCGGCCCGGCGTCTAGGCCTGCTTGGGTCAGTTCCTTACGCAGGCGCACGATCAGCTCGATGGTGTCCGGCGGTATCGCCG
Source organism: Mycolicibacter virginiensis (assembly GCF_022374935.2). Lineage (NCBI taxonomy): Bacteria > Bacillati > Actinomycetota > Actinomycetes > Mycobacteriales > Mycobacteriaceae > Mycobacterium > Mycobacterium virginiense. The sequence continues at coordinate 2,050,308 of NZ_CP092430.2, read as the reverse complement.
TGGGGCAGGTGTGTGGGCGTCGGGAACGCGGTTCGAACGCGGCCTCGCCTTCGTCGCGGTAGCGAGCCAGCAGCTCATAGAGCCACGACTTCGAGATGCCGTACCGGGCACAGACCTCCGCTGCGGGACGGCCTTCCAGGACCACGGCAGTGATGACCAGGCGCGCTTTCGACACCCACTGAACTGTCCGGGATGTCTTGAGACATCAGTCCGGGATGTCCTGACGGATCACACCCCCTCGGACGGACACACTGTGATCTCTCGGGAGATCCCGGACAGGCCGAACCCTCAGGGTTCGGTCTGTTTTTGTTTGTGGTGCCATCGTGCGTGGCGGTCTTTGCCTGTTGGTTGGTAGTCGCGGGTGGGGTCGAGGTGAATTCTCGCAGTAGTTCTCCGGTGGTGGCGTCGAGGATGCGGACGTCGAGGTCGCTGATGAGCAGGGTGACGGGGGTTTGGGCGAGGGTTCGGCCCATGCCGATGTGGTGCAGTTTTGGCGTTGACGCGCAGGGTGAGTTTGCCGTGTTTGTCGATGCGGTCGTGTCGTAGCCGGTGGTGGTGTGTCAGCTCGTCATCCCACAGCCGGCGTTGGGCGTATTCGTTGGCAAGCGCTTGGCGCTCATGGAGAACGTCGCGCCATTTGCGCTGCCACGTGCGCACATTGAGAGAAACCGTGAAGCTGACCGAGGGAGACATGTCCCACCTCTTCCGTCAGCGCCCTCGGCCCAAGATCAACAAAGTGTAGTGACTATCTACCACAAAATGTAGTCATATATCCTCACAAACTGTAGCCTTTAGGCATGGAGTATCGGCCCCGAGTCGCTGACCAGCTCCTCAGTGACCGGCTGGCTTCCGCCGGCGCCGTGGTACTGGAAGGCCCGAAGGCATGCGGGAAAACCTGGACCGCACGCCAATCCTCCGCCAGCGAAGTCCTACTCGACATCGACCCCGGCGCCCGCGACGCGCTCGACGCGGACCCAGCCCTGATCCTCGAGGGCGCGACGCCACGCCTCGTCGACGAATGGCAGATCGGCGGGACCCCGCTGTGGAATCACGTGCGGCGCGCTATCGATGACCGGCGATCAGCCGGACAGTTCATCCTCACCGGCTCATCGACTCCGGCAGACGACGTGACACGGCATAGCGGGGCCGGACGGTTCGCCAGGATCGCGATGCGCCCGATGTCGCTGTACGAGGTCGGCGATTCCACCGGCGAAATCTCTGTGGCCGGCCTCCTGGCCGGACAGCACACATCCTGTCCAGATCCCGGACTGGGAGTACGAGACATCATCGACCGCATCGCAGTCGGCGGCTGGCCCTCCAACCTGGGCAGCTCTGTCGCCAGCGCACTGCAGCGCAATATCGACTACCTGGATCATGCACGCGAAGTCGATGTCCCATCGGTTTCTGGGCCGCGACGTGACCCGGAACGCCTGCGACGATTGCTGATGTCACTGGCGCGGAACACCGCAACCGAGGTGAAGATCTCGGCGCTGGCGCGGGAAACATTGGGCGACAACGAGACAGCACTCGCTCGAACCACTATCTACGATTACCTGGCCGCGCTCGAACGGCTCATGCTCATCGAAGACGTGCCAGCATGGTCAACGCACCTGCGATCCAGGGCGACGCTACGACAAGAACCCAAGCGCCACTTCGTCGATCCTTCCCTTGCGGTCGCCGCACTTGCCAGCACCCCGAAACGGCTACTGGGCGAGCTCAGTTTCGGCGGATTCCTGTTCGAGTCCCTGGTGGTGCGGGACCTGCGGGTACTGTCGTCGCCCCTTCGCGGAACCGTGGCGCACTATCGGGACAGCAACGGCGTCGAGGTTGATGTCGTCCTTCAAATTCCCGATGGGACGTGGGGGGCATTCGAAGTGAAACTCGGCCCCGGCCGAATCGACGACGCGGCCGCGTCCCTGCTGAAGTTCGCTTCCACCATTGATACGGAGAAAGCCGGTGAACCCGCCGTCCTCGGCGTCATCACCACGGCAACCTACGGCTACACCCGCAAAGACGGAATCCAGGTGATACCCATTGCCGCCTTGCGCCCATGAAACACATGAGATCACCAACCCACTCACCTGTGATGAGTCGGGTCATGGGTTACGGCCCGCTCCGACCATGTGGGCTTGCGCCCGGCTTTGAGCGACAACTGCTGCAGGGAGCCGAAATTGACCGGAAGTGTCGCTCCAAGGCGGTCCAACGCCCCTAACTTCCGGCGACACGGCCAGGATCAGGCTCCGATCTCGGCCGGCTGCGGCAGCGGGAACCGCTGTCGGAACACCTAGCATTGGGCCGAGCTGAATCACTGAAGCCCCAACCGTCGTAGGCTCGATGGGGAGATGACTCGTCCAGGCGCGTACCTTCGCCAGCCGGCGCCACGCACCTTTCGCGATCGCCACGACGCCGGCCGGGCCTTGGCTGAGCTTTTGAGGGGCTATCTGTCCGACTACCTGTCCGGCGTAGCGGGCGCCCAGGGCGTGGTGGTGCTGGGATTGGCCCGCGGCGGAGTGCCGGTCGCCTGGGAGGTCGCCGCCGCCCTGCGCGTGCCACTGGACGTGTTCCTGGTCCGCAAGCTCGGTGTGCCGCAGCAGCCCGAGTTGGCGATGGGCGCGCTGGCCGGCGGCCAGGTGGTGATGAACGACGAGGTGGTCCGCAGCCTCGGTATCGACGACGACGAGGTGCAGTCGGTGATCGAGCGCGAGACCACCGAACTACGCCGCCGCGAGCGTGCCTACCGTGGCGACCGGCCGGCGGCCGATCTGCGCGGCCGGGTGGTGATCTTGGTCGATGACGGCATCGCCACCGGTGCGAGTGTGCTGGCGGCGGTACGGGCGGTCCAGGCGGCCGAGCCGGCGTCGATCATCGTCGCCGTGCCGGTGGCCCCACGCTCGGCATCCCGCAAGATCGCCCAGGAAGCCGACGACATCGTGTGCGTCACGACCCCCGACGCATTCGATGCCGTGGGACAGGTCTATCGCGACTTCGACCAGACCGACGACGACGAAGTCCGCGATCTGCTGGCCGCGCCGACTACCGGCCGAGCAGCCGGCTAATTGTGATGTCCAGGGAGGTTGGTCAGTCGGGTGACCGGTGGCTGGCCTCCGAGGGCGGAGTGGGCTCGATGATGATTGTAGAAGTGCAGCCATCCTGGTAGTGCTGTGTTGCGTTCGGTGGTGGATTCGTAGAGTTGGGCGTAGGCCCAGCCGTCGGCCAGGGTGCGGTGGAATCTCTCGATTTTGCCGTTGGTCTGGGGCCGGTAGGGCCGGGTTCGTTTAGGTGTGATGTTCAAAGCTCGGCAGGCATCGCGCCAGGCGTAGGACCGGTAGGCCGATCCATTGTCAGACAGCACCCGCTCGACGACGACACCGTGCTTGGCAAACCACGAGGTGGCTCGTTCGAGTACACCGATCGCGGTGGCTGCCTTCTCGTCGGTGCAGACTTCGGCGTAGGCAATTCGGGAGTAGTCGTCGATCACGGTGTGCAGGAATGCGATTCCGATCCTCGGGCGGTATCTGTTGCCGCGTTCACCGGTACGTCGAGCGGTCGCTCGGGCATTGATCTTGCTCTGTTGCTGGCTGAGGAATTTGTGTCCGCCGCCGTCGGGGATGTTGGCGAACTTGGTGACATCGACATGGATCAACGAGCCGGGATACGGGTGCTCGTAGCGGCGCAACGGTTCGCCGGTAACCCGATCGATGCGTGAGAGCCGGTTGATCCGACACCGTGTCAGCACCGCATGCACCGTCGAGGCCGGTATCCCGATCTGGCCGGCGATCTGCAGCGGGCCCAGTCGCTGGCGCCACCGTAGTGCCACGATGCGGCGCACCGTGGCCGTTGGGGTCTTGGTCGGGCTGACGTGCGGTCGGGAGCTGCGGTCGACCATGCCGGCTGGGCCTTCGGCACGGTAGCGGTCGGCCCATTTCTTGGCTGTCTTGGCGCAGACCATGAACATTTTGGCCGCTGCAGCGTACGTCCAGCCTTGTTCGACGATCAGTTTGGCGAGACGCAGTCGAGCGCGCGGGGTCAACGCCGCGTTAGCGTGGGACACGAAGGCCTCCTGGTTGGTGAAGCGGTTCTTAGACAGCTCCACTTCACAACCGGAGGCCTTCACCTGTCACACAGGCTCACCGATACCGAACGGGACAACCTCCCTGGACATCACAGCTAATCGGCCGGGTGCGCGGCGATATCGTCGGCGGCTTCTTCGGCCGCCTCGGCGGCCTCAGCGTCGAAGTCCGCCACCTCAGCGGCGTCGGAGTTCTCGATGTCAACACTGTCGTCATCGTCGGCGGGAAACTCATCCTCATCGACGGCGTCCCCGGCAGCCACGGGGGCCTCGATCACTGGGGCATTCGCGCGCCGCTCCCGCAAGGCGTCCACGATCAGCAGCAGCACGCCCAGCACGCTCGCGCCGATGCAGACCCACGCCACCAGCGCATTGCTGGTGACGACGGCGAACACCAATGCGGCCAGGCCGATTACCGCCAATACCAACGCGATGACCAGCATCGAATCACCTCCAGTCCGACGGGCGAACTACTCGACTCCGACGGTCAGTTGGTGCCGCGGTTGAAATGGTTGAACCCGCCGCCGTCGCCGGTGGCGCTGCTGTCGACCGGTGCAGCCGAGCCGCGCTGGCCCAGCTCCTCGAGCTGGGATTCCAGGTAGGTCTTGAGCCGGGTGCGGTACTCGCGCTCGAAGGTGCGCAGTTGTTCGAGGCGACCTTCCAGCACGGTGCGCTGCTGGTTGATGGTGCCCATGATCTCGGAGTGCTTGCGCTCCGCGTCGGCCTGCAGCGCGTCGGCCTTCTCCTGAGCCTGGCGCAGCTGGGTCTCCGAACGGGTCTGGGCGTCCGACAGCATGGCGTCGGCGCGCTGGCGGGCTTCGGCGACCGTCGTCTCCGCGGTTTGGCGTGCCTCGGTGAGGATCTGGTCGGCGTTGGCGCGGGCGTCGGCCATCATCTTCTCCGACTCGGCCCGGGCGGTGCCGGTCAACCGGTCGGCGGTGTCCTGGGCCAGGCTCAGCACGCGCGCGGCCTTGAGGTGCTGCTCCTCGGAAGGCACTTCGGCTGCCGGCGCGGCGACCACGGGCTGCGGCGGTGCCACCGGCTCCGGCGCGGGCTCGTAGGCCGGGATCGACGGAATCGACTGGGCGCCGCCACCGGCACGGGCCGCGGCCAGGTCCTGGTCGAGCTCGCTCACCCGCTGACGCAGGTCGGCGTTCTCCTCGATGAGGCGCGTCAGCTCGGTCTCCACCAAGTCAAGGAAGGCGTCGACCTCGTCCTCGTTGTAGCCGCGTTTCCCAATCGGCGGTTTGCTGAACGCGACGTTATGTACGTCGGCCGGTGTTAGTGGCATCGTCTGCCCCCTCGAGTCAGGTAGTAGGTAGCGCCGATCGGGCACGATAGTCGACCGGGAAAACGCTCGCCGTGTGTAACTGCCGTCCATCCTGTCACATCCGCCGCTGCGCTCGGCAATGTGAACGATATTAAGAGTGAATTTCAAATTGCTGCCACAGAAATCACGCTTTGGCAAACGGAACCTCTGAGGGCGATCGGCGATCCCGGCCGGTGAGCGGTGCCGGCAGGCCGCCGCGGCAAGACCAAAACCGCCGGGAACTGGGCCTCGCGCTACCGCCGGCAGCCCGGTGTGGCCCTGTCGTTCCAGCCGCGGGCAGCAAAGTGCTTAGGCGCCCCACCAGCGAAATGTGATCTATTTCGCTACGCGTCCAAACGTGTCGCCCGCCGCTCCACGGACCGCTCCCAACCGGCAGGGGTACCGGTGCGGCCACCTGCACCGTATTATTCACAATCGCGACCCGTAAATATTCATGACGAGGTCGAACCGCGCGGGACCGACCGGAGGGACACTCGGGAATGACAACCAATGACGTGGTCATGGCGACCAGCGCAGCGGACTCGGCAGCCGTCGACGACATCCGATCTCGCTACGCCGAACTCCTCGGCCGCCAGGCCGCCCTGGGTGCGGCGTTGTTGGCCGCAGTCGCCGGGCCGGCCTTCGACGAGGCTCACCGGGCCGTGCAGGCGTCCATCGACCAGGTAGTACGACCGCAGTTACAGGCCGCGGTGGGGCTGATATTCCCGGCCCTGGCCGGTGTCGAGCGCTCGCGGCTGCTGGTCGAAGGCCTGCTCGGTGACATCCAGCTGATCGAGCAAGTGGCGGCGCGCATCGCCCATGGCACCGACCGGGTGCAGGTGCTCGCGCACACCGAGGTCCTGCGTGTACTGCTGGAGGCCGTGCTGGGCAAGGTCGCCGACCTGCTGCTGCCCGCGCTCGCCCAGACCAGCGGCGTCTCGCTGGCCGCACTGGCCGCCCAACTGCCCGGCCTGGATGACATCGCCTCCGGGCCGGCTCCCACGGCCCAGCCCAGCCCCGCGCCCCACAGGCACGACGGCCACACCGGGTGCGGCTGCGGCGAGGAGGACGACGAGATCCCCGAGCTCGACGTGCGGGAGGTTCCGCACGCCATCAGGCATGCGACGGTGTTCGGTGCGTTCGACGCGGTTCCGGTGGGCGGATCGCTGCTACTGGTGGCCCCGCACGACCCGATTCCGCTGCTGCGCCAGCTCGCTGAGCGCAGCGGTGGTCGGCTGGCGGTCGGCTACGAGGAGCGTGGGCCGGAGGCGTGGCGGTTGCGGCTGACCCGGGTCTGAGTTCTCCGGGCCGCCGCCGTCACGCGGCGTGCTGCAGGGCCAGTTCCATGCCGACGAACGCGATCAGCAGCAGCACCATGATCGAGAGATCGATGCGCACCGCGCCGATGGTCAACTGCGGGATGAGCCGTCGCAACAGCTTCACCGGCGGATCGGTGATGCTCATGATCAGCTCCAGGATCACCACGGTGGCACCGGTCGGGTGCCAGTCACGGCTGAACGAGCGGATGAACTCGATGACGATCCGGGCGATCAGCAACAGCCAGAAGACAAATAGCGCGATACCAAGGATCGTGAAGAACAGCGCCAACGGAATGCGACCTTACTGACGAGGGTGTGCCCGCATCAGCAGTGCTGACCGGCTCGACTGCCGTTCCAGCCTACCGATAGGCGTAGAAACCGGTCTCGGCGATGCGGCGACGCTCCTCCGGGGAGACGTCGACGTCGGCCGGCGACAGCAGAAAGACCTTGGTCGCAACCTTGTCGAAGGAGCCGCGCAGGGCGAAGGCGAGGCCTGCCGCGAAGTCGACCAGCCGCTTGGCGTCGGCGTTGTCCATCGACACCAGGTCCATGATGACCGGGGTGCCGTCGCGGAACCGCTCGCCGATGGTGCGAGCTTCGCTGTAGTCCTTAGGCCGCAGCGTGGTGATCTTCGACAGCGGGCTGCTCTCGTCGAACATCTGCGCCATCCGGCGGGGCTCCATCGCCAGGGCGCCGCGGGTCGAGCCGCGCAGCGAGGAGAACCGGCGCTCGAAGTCACGGGGACGATCGAACTCACGCGCGCGGTAGCGCGGGTCGCGGGCATCGTCGTCGTAGCCGCCCCGGTAGCCGGCGGGCGCGTCGTCGTAGTCGCGGTCCTCGAAGCGGTCGTCGTAGCGGCCCTCCGAACGGCCGCCGACGCGGTCGAAAACGTCCTCGCCGAATCGCTCCGCCCGAGGCGCGTAGTCACGCGACCCGGCGCGGTCATCGCCGTCGTCGTAGTAGTCGTCGTCGTAGTCCTCCATAGGAGCCATCCCGAAGTAGGCCTTGACCTTGTGGAGTGTGCTCATCCTTGGACCCTTCTAGGCTGATGACTGTGATGAAGGTGTGACTGAAGTGACTAATAACGGTGACGGTAACGGCAGCGAGCGCGTTGGCGCGGCACCGACACGCGGACAGCTCCCACCGGTTTCACCCACCCCCTCCAGCGACCTCTACCGCGCACTCATCCCAGCCACACCAAAGACGCCAGCCGACCGGTGAGTCCGTCGCGTCGATGACTGAACAGTTTCGGGTCCGCGGCCGTACAACGCGGGTCGGCGTCGATGGCCTGCACGCCCAATCCCCTTAGTTGACGCGCGATTCCGGCCCGCAGATCCAGTCCGACAGTGCCCGCCGAGGTGACCGTGCGACTGCCCGGCAGTGCCGCCTCGACCTCGTCGGCCATCTCTGCGGGGACCTCGTAGTGCAGCCCACTGACGGCCGGGCCCAGCAAAACCGAAACGTCGCCGGCCCGTGCCCCGGCCGCCAGCATGGACTCCAGCGCGCGAGCGACCACACCATGCTGCGCGCCGACCCGGCCGGCATGGACCGCGGCGACCACTCCGGCCCGGGCGTCGGCCATCAGCACCGGGACGCAGTCGGCGGTCACCACCACCATCGCCAGCCGGGGCACGGTAGTCACCAAAGCATCGGTGGCGTCGATCGGGGTGTCGCGCGGGCCGTCGACAACCACCACATGATCGCCGTGGACCTGGTTCATCCACACCAGCCGATCGGGACCGAGGCCGGTCGCCTTGGCCAACCGCGCGCGATTGGCCGCCACCGCGGCCGGGTCATCGCCGACGTGGTCGCCGAGATTGAAGCTGTCGAACGGAGCCTTCGACACACCACCGGAGCGGGTGGTCGTCACCCGCCGGATGCGAAAAGTCATGCGTTCGAGGCTAGCGGTGGTCGCGAGCGCGGCGGAGCCGGGCGAAGCGGGCCAGCGCCATCCATTCAGTGCCGCATGAACGGCGGCACGTCGACGTCGTCGTCGTCGCAGCCGTCGTCGCCATTGCGCCCGCCGACGCTGACCGTCGCACCGTTGGTGGGAGCCGGCACACTGACCGCATCCACCGGGTCGAACAGCGACGAGGTGACCTTGCCGGCCTGTCCGGGCGCCATCGCGTGCCGGGCCGCACCGGCGGTACCGGTCACCGGCTTACGGCCGGAGCCCGCCGAGTCGAAGCCGGCCGCGATCACCGTGACCCGCACCTCGTCGCCGAGGGAGTCGTCGATCACGGTGCCGAAGATGATGTTGGCCTCGGGGTGCGCGGCGTCCTGCACCAGCGATGCCGCCTCGTTGATCTCGAACAGCCCCAGGTCGCTGCCGCCGGCGACCGACATCAGCACGCCCTGGGCGCCTTCCATCGAGGCTTCCAGCAGCGGCGAGTTGATCGCGATCTCGGCGGCCTTGAGCGCTCGGCCGTCACCGCGGGCCGATCCGATGCCCATCAGTGCGGTGCCGGCGCCGCTCATGATGCCCTTGACGTCGGCGAAGTCCACGTTGATCAGGCCGGGGGTGGTGATCAGGTCGGTGATGCCCTGAACACCGTTGAGCAGCACCTCGTCGGCGCTGCGGAACGCGTCCATCAGCGAGACCTGGGCGTCGCCCATCTGCAGCAGCCGGTCATTGGGGATCACGATCAGGGTGTCGCAGCTCTCCCGCAGTGCGGTGATGCCGTTCTCGGCCTGGTTACTGCGCCGCTTGCCCTCGAACGAGAACGGCCGGGTGACCACGCCGACGGTTAGTGCGCCGAGCTTGCGGGCGATGGTCGCGACCACCGGGGCACCGCCGGTGCCGGTGCCGCCACCCTCGCCGGCGGTGACGAACACCATGTCGGCGCCGCGCAGCAGCTCCTCGATCTCATCCTTGGCGTCTTCGGCGGCCCGACGACCCACCTCGGGGTCGGCGCCGGCACCGAGGCCGCGGGTGGAGTCACGGCCGACGTCGAGTTTGACGTCGGCGTCGCTCATCAGCAATGCCTGCGCGTCGGTGTTGATCGCGATGAACTCAACGCCCTTGAGGCCCTGCTCGATCATCCGGTTGACGGCATTGACACCGCCACCACCGATACCCACGACTTTGATGACGGCCAGATAGTTGTGCGGTGGGGTCATCGTTCGTCTTCCTCCCTGGTGGGATTGGAGTCCTCTCTCGGGCCGGGCTTGACGCGGAACTCCCCGATTCTGTCTTCAACAAAACCCTCAACCTCAACCAAAGGCTTAGAGTTATGTCAAGTTGTTCCGCGCAACCGCCACAGTAGGGCCGCCTGCGCCGTCATCGGCGCCGACGCGCCGAGACACGCCCGGCGAATTTTCCTGTAGGACGGGTCTTCCCGTTGACCCTCGTCCGCCGAGCGTGAAGGTGGCCTCACGTTGAACCCTCGAGCGTGAAGCTATCTTCACGCTCGGCGGGGGTGGTGGACGGCGCTACCGGACGGTCGGCAGGTCCGGACTCGACACGTCATAGGTGTGGCCGGGCTGGGTCAACAACGCCGCCAGCTTCTGGGCCTTCTCCGCGGTGCGGTCGGTGTTGCCCCAGACCACCACCCGGCCATCGGCCAGCGTCAGGGTGATCGACGCCACCGACGGGGCGGCCACCCGGCTGATCTGCCCGGCCACCTCGGGCGCCAGCGAGGTCATCACCTGCAGGGCGGCCAGGGTGGACGGGTCCGCCGGGCCGGGATTGTCCACGTCGAAGAACGGCAGCATCCTCGGCGGCGCACCGGTCGCGAAGTCGACGCCGTCCCGGTCGAACAGGTGCGGGCCGTCGGGAAAGTCCTTGTAGACCACCGGTACTCGCTCAACCACCGCGATCCCCAGCACCGAGGGATACTGCCGCTGCACCCGGGTGCTGGCCACCCGTCGGATCGTCGCGACCCGATCGGCCACACTGCCGGTGTCGATCTGCAGCAATGGCGTTCCCAGCTGCACCCGCGCCACGTCCAGCACTTCCTCACGGGTCACCGTCGCGATACCGCTGACCTCGATCTCGCGCACCGACATCAACGGGGTGAAGTACAAGATCAACCCGAGCCCGACCACGAGCACCGCCGCCAGGAAGACCGCCAACACCATCTTCAGGCCCCGAATGGTGCCGCGGGGAACGCCTTTCGCCGGCTCGGCAGAACCCGTGCGCAGTCGCCGCTTCGCCTCGCGGCGGGCCTGTTCGATCGCCTCGGCACGTGCCTGCGCGGCGCGCCGCTCCGCGCGTTCTCGGCGGGCCCGGCGCCGCGGTCCCTCCACTTCGGCGGGCTCGTCGGCGGCTTCGGCCTCTGGGTCCTCCGAGGCGACTGCGCCGGCTTCGCCCTGCGGGACAACATCCGGGTCGGGCTCGGCGGCTTCGGCGGCTTCGCTTTCGGGGACGTCCGCGGCGTCGTCCGGGTCCTCCGGTGGAACGGCCGGGGTTTCGGGCGGCACGGTCACAGCACGCCCCGGCTGCCGGGAGGGGTGCGATCGGTGCGTGCCCGCAGCGCGGTGACGATCTCCGGGCCCAGCATGGTGACGTCGCCGGCGCCCATGGTGATGATCACGTCACCCGGACCGGCGGCCGCCGCCACCGCCTCGGGCACCGCCGAGAAGTCCGGGAGGTAATGCACCGGCACACTGACATGTTCGGCGACACTGGCGCCGCTCACCCCAGGCAACGGCTGCTCGCGCGCACCGTAGACGTCGAGGACGAAAACCTCGTCGGCGCCGTTCAGCGACCGGCCGAACTCGGCGGCGAACTCCTTTGTCCGCGAATACAGATGCGGCTGGAACACCACCAGGCTGCGCCCGGTTCCACGCTCGTCCAGCAAGGCCCGAACCGCGGTCAAGGTCGCGGCGATCTCGGTGGGATGGTGTGCGTAGTCGTCGAAGACCCGCACCGATCCCGTGACGCCCGCCGAGCCGACCAGCTCGAATCGGCGGCGCACCCCGTCGAACCCGGCCAGGCCGTCGAGCACCGCATCCAGCGGCGCGCCGACCTCGACCGCCGCCAGCAGCGCGCCGAGCGCATTAAGTGCCATGTGGCGTCCGGGCACCGACAGTCGCATCGCCCTGCGCTCGCCCGTTCCGGCCAGCATGATCTCGGCGACCGCACCGGTGCCCTGTTGCTCCCAGGCGACCAGCTCACCGTCGAGCGCCGTCGTCCCAGGGCGTTCGGTGCCGTAACGCAGCACCCGGATGCCCTGCGCCGCAGTGCGCTCGGCCAGCTCGGCGCCGCCGGGGTCATCGACGCACACCACCACTGCCCCACCCGGCGCAATGCGCTCGACGAACGCGTCGAACACCTGCGTGTAGGCCTCGGCACTGCCGAAGAAGTCGAGGTGGTCCGCCTCGATGTTGGTCACCACCGCGACGTTGGGGGTGTACTCCAACAGCGATCCGTCGCTCTCGTCGGCCTCGGCGACGAACAGCGGCCCGCTGCCGTGATGGGCGTTGGTGCCGGCTTCTGCACCGGCAGAACCCAATTCGCCACCGACCGCGAACGACGGATCGAGTCCACAGTGCTGCAACGCGACCACCAGCATCGATGTGGTGGTGGTCTTGCCGTGGGTGCCGGTGACCATCAGCGTGGTGCGCCCGGCCATCAGCTTCGCCAGCACCGCCGGTCGCAACACCACCGGGATGCCGCGCCGACGGGCCTCGACGAGCTCGGGGTTGGTCTTGGGAATCGCCGCGTGGGTGGTGACCACCGTGGTGACCCCACCGGGCAGCAGATCCAGGGCCGACGCGTCGTGTCCGATGCGCACCTGCGCGCCCCGGGCGCGCAGCGCGTGAATCCCGCGGGACTCCTTGGCATCCGAGCCCGAGACGAGCCCCCCGCGGTCCAGCAGGATGCGGGCGATTCCGGACATGCCCGCTCCCCCGATGCCGACCATGTGTACCCGGCTCAGCTCCGGCGGCAGCTGGTCGGCGCTCACTGGCCGCCCCTCGCTGCGCTCGCGACTTCCAGTGCGACCCTGCTCATGCCGCTCACTGGCCCTCCCTCGCTGCGCTCGCGACGTCCAGTGCGACCCTGCTCATGCCGCTCACTGGCCGTCCCTCGCTGCGCTCGCGACGTCCAGTGCGACGGAAGCCACCCGTCGTGCCGCCTCCGGGTGCCCGGCCAGGACCGCGGCGCTGGTCATCGCGGCCAGCCGCGCGGTGTCGGTGAGCAGCCCGGCGACGGTGTCGGCCACGAAATCCGGGGTCAGCTGCGCGTCGTCGACCAGGATTCCGCCCCCGGCGTTGACCACCGGAAGCGCGTTAAGGCGCTGTTCGCCGTTGCCGATCGGCAGCGGCACGTACACCGCGGGCAGACCGACCGCCGACACTTCGGCAACCGTCATCGCCCCCGAACGGCAGATCGCCAGGTCCGCAGCCGCATACGCCAGGTCCATCCGGTCCAGATAGGGCACCGCGACGTAGGGCGGATCACCTGCGCCGGCCGGCGGCAGGTCTAGGGTGTTCTTCGGTCCGTGCGCGTGTAACACCGAAACGCCCGCAGCGGCAAGATGTTTGGCCGCACCGGCCACCGCCTGGTTGATCGAGCGGGCGCCCTGCGATCCGCCGAAGACCAGCAGCACCCGGGCGTCATCGGCGAAGCCGAATTCGGCGCGGGCCTCCGCTCGCAGCGCAGCCCGGTCCAAGTTGGTGATCGCCGCCCGCACCGGCACCCCGACCACCTCGGGGTCGGCCAGGCCGCAATCAGGAACGGCCGACAGCACCCGCCGCGCGCCCCGGGCGCCGACCCGATTGGCCAGGCCGGCGCGGGCATTGGCCTCGTGGATCACCACCGGCACCCGCTTGGCACCGAGACCGCGTGCGGCCAGATATGCCGGCAGCGCCACATAGCCGCCGAAGCCGATCACCACATCGGCCTGCACGTCGCGCAGTACCGCCCGGGTCTCCCGAACCGCCCGCAGCACCCGCAACGGGAGCCGGGCCAGGTCGGCATTGATCTTGCGGGGCAACGGCACCGGGGTGATCAACTCCAGGTCGTAACCGCGGGCCGGCACCAACCGGGTCTCCAGACCTCGGGCGGTGCCCAACGCGGTGATCCGGACGTCGGCGTCCAGGGCACGGAGCGCATCGGCGACCGCCATCGCAGGTTCGACATGGCCGGCAGTGCCCCCGCCGGCGAGGACTACCGATAACGACGCACCGCGGTCCGATGAGATGACCGAGTCGTTCACCGCCTATCGCTGACCTTCCAATGCGCGTACGCGTCCGCCAGTCGGACGCGCCCCGGCGTGACGCCGGCCGCCTCCATTTTGCCCTGCGCGCCCGGCGCCTCGACCGGCTGCCCGGGCCGGAGCCTGCGCTGCGGCGCGCTGCCGACCCGACCGGGCCGGAGCCGGTCGAGTCGTCTGGGCCGTTCGTTGCCGTGCGGCCGGCTGCGGGCGCGACCGCAACCGGTCGCGCAGGGCCTCCAGACGGGTCGGCGAATACGGCTCGGGCAGCGGCAACCGCAGAATCCGGTTCATCCGGTCGTCCTGGCCGGCGCGCAGCGCCGCCACCGCCTCCGGCTCGTGCCGGGCCGCGTTGGCCATGATGCCGACCATGAACAGCGTTGTCGCCGTGGAGGTTCCGCCCGCGGAAATGAGCGGCAGCTGGATTCCGGTGACCGGCAACAGCCCGATCACGTAGCCGACATTGATGAACGACTGGCCGATCACCCACATCGTGGTGGCGGCGGTCAGCAGCCGCAGGAACGGGTCCGCCGAGCGCTTGGCGATCCGCATGCCGGTGTAGGCGAACAGCCCGAACAGCGCCAGCAGCCCAAAACCGCCGATGAAGCCGAGCTCCTCGCCGATGATGGCGAAGATGAAGTCGTTGTGCGCATTGGGCAGGTAGTTCCATTTCGCGGTGCCCTGCCCCAGGCCGTCGCCGAAGATGCCGCCGTTGGCCAGCGCGAACTTCGCCTGTCGCGCCTGGTACCCGGCGCCCTGCAGGTCGGCGTCGGGGTCCAGCCAGGACCGCACCCGGTCGGAGCGGTAGCCCTCGGTCACCGCCATGATCGCGGCGGCGGCGACGATGGCCGCCAGCGAAGTGAGGAACACCCGCAACGGCAGACCGGCGTACCACAACAGCGACAGCAGGATGATGCCCAGCGAGACCGTCTGCCCGAGGTCGGGCTGGGCGACGATCAGCACCAGTGCGACCACGGCGGCCGGCACCAGCGGGACGAGCATTTCAGCCAGCGTCGCCCGCTCCATGCGCCGGCTCGCCAACAGGTGTGCTCCCCAGATGACGAAGGCGATCTTGGCCAGCTCGGAGGGCTGCATGGAGAAGCCGGCGATGACGAACCAGCCGCGGGAACCGTTGGAGAGCGTGCCGATGCCCGGGATCAGCACCAGCACCAGCAGCACGATGGTGAAAGCGAAACCGGCAAAAGCCATGCGGCGCATGAACCGGACCGGCATGCGCAACGCCACATAACAGCCGATCAGCCCGATCACGGTCCACAGCACCTGCTTGCCGAAGATCCGCCACGCGGACCCGTCGGTGCCGTAGGACTCCACCCCGGATGCCGACAGCACCATGATCAAGCCGAGCGTGGTCAACAGCGCGGCCACCGCCACGATCAGATGAAACGACGTCATCGGCCGGCCCAGCCAGGCGCCGAACCGGGTGCGCGGCTCGGCCTTGGCGGCCTTGTCCGCGGCTTCTTCGGAGGAGGCGGCAGCGGCTTCTGGGGCCCCGGCATCCCGCCGCAGCCGGGCCAGGATGCCGATCACACCGATCCTGCCGCGGAACGTGCGGCGGCGGCGAACGCGTCGCCCCGGGCGCCGTAGCCGGCGAACTGGTCGAAGGATGCCCCCGCCGGAGCCAGCAGCACCGTGTCACCGGGCCGGGCCAGGTCGCGAGCGGCGGCCACCACCGCTGTCATCACCCGTGACCCCAGCGTCTCATCGGCCCCATCAGCTACTCGCTTCACATGAGTAACTGGAGACACAGCAGTATCACCCATATCAATATCCTCGCCCGTCACAACGTGGACGACGGGGACATCCGGTGCGTGTCGTGATAACGCCTTGGCAACCTCGCCGCGATCTCGGCCGATCAGCACGGCCCCGGCCAGGTGAGGGGCGATTCTGGCGACGGTCGGCTCGATCGAGGCGCCCTTGAGCAGTCCGCCGGCCACCCAGATCACCCGCTGATGGGCCAGCACCGACGCTTCGGCCGCATGCGGGTTGGTGGCCTTGGAGTCGTCGACGTAGCTGATCCCGCCGTCGACCACGACCAGCTCGGCGCGATGCCGCCCGACCTGGAACGATGCCAGCGCCTCGGCGATCGCTTGCGGGGGCACGTCGACACTGCGGGCCAGCGCGGCGGCCGCCAGCGCATCCAGAATCCCGACCGGGCCGGGCACCGGTATCGACGCCGCCGGGGCCAGCGCGACCTCGTCGACCCCCTCGGCCACAAAGGCCCGGTCCACCAGCATGCCGTCGATCACGCCAAGCTCACCGGGCGCCGGTTCGCCGAGCCGGAAACCCACCTTGACCGGGGCGGGCGCGGTGTCGCGCAGGGCCGCGGCAGGGGCGTCGTCCATCCCGACCACCGCCACCCGGCCGGCCAGCGCGCGGGCCTTGTCGGCGGTGTAGGCGGCCATGCTGCCGTGCCAGTCCAGGTGGTCCTCGGCGATGTTGAGCACCGCGCCGGCCTCCGGCCGCAACGACGGGGCCCAGTGCAGCTGGAAGCTGGACAGCTCGACGGCCAGCAGTTCGGATTCATGCGGCGGTCCCAGCACGTCCAGCACGGGACTGCCGATGTTGCCGCACAACTGGGCACGCCGGCCCGCGGCGGACAGCATGGCGTACAGCATCGACGTGGTGGTGGTCTTGCCGTTGGTGCCGGTCACCACCAGCCAGCGACGCGCCGGCCCGTAGTGGCCCGCGACGTCGAGCCGCCAGGCCAGCTCCACATCACCCCAGATCGGCACCCCGGCCGCCGCGGCGGCGGCCAGTACCGGTGTGTCCGGGCCGAATCCGGGGCTGGTGATCACCAGCGTGTAGCCGCCGATCTGCGCCGCGGCTTCCGTCGGGCTGCAGGTCGTGACCTCGGAATAGGCGCCCAGCGCGGCCGCGTTGTCGTCGCACAGCGTCACGTCCAGCCCGAAGGGCGTCAACGCCTTCACGATGGCACGGCCGGTGATCCCGGCCCCCGCGACGAGCACCCGCGCGCCGGCGGACAGCGCGCCCAACCCCGGTTCGGGCGTCATCTCAGCCGCCTACGGCGGTGAACCACTCGCCGTAGAACATGGAGACGCCCAAGCCACAGGCGATGGCGGTGAGCAGCCAGAAGCGGATGATCACGGTGGTCTCAGCCCAGCCGGCCAACTCGAAGTGGTGATGGAACGGGGCCATCCGGAACACTCGGCGGCCGGTGCTGCGGAACGCCAGGATCTGTACGACCACCGAGGTGATCTCGGCGACGAACAGCCCGCCGAGCACCACCGCGAGGATCTCGGTGCGGGTGGTGATCGACATGCCGGCGATCACGCCGCCCAGTGCCAGCGAGCCGGTGTCGCCCATGAAGATCTTCGCCGGCGCGGCGTTCCACCACAGGAATCCGATGCAGGCGCCCGCGGTCGCTGCGGCGATCAGCGCCAGGTCCAGCGGGTCGCGCACGTTGTAGCAGCCCAGTCCGGGTGCGATCGCGCAGGCGTTGCGGTGCTGCATCACGGTGATCAGCACATAGGCCGCGCTGACCATCGCCATGGAGCCGGCGGCCAGGCCGTCGAGGCCGTCGGTGAAATTGACCGCGTTCGACCAGGCGCTGACGATCAGGATCACAAACAGCACGAACACCGCCGCGGGCAGCGTGACGGTGGCGATGTCGCGCACATAGGACAGCTGCAGGCTGCCCGGGGTCAGACCGGAGCTGTTGCGGAAGCACAGCACCAGCAGACCGAACAGGGTGGCTGCGGTGACCTGCCCGACGGTCTTGGCGGTCTTGTTCAGACCGAGGTTGCGCGACCGCCGGATCTTGATCAAGTCGTCGAGGAAGCCGACGCCGCCCAGCGCGGTGGCCAGCCCCAGGACCAGCAGGCCCGAGGCCGTCGGCCCGGTGCCGTAGAAGACCAGGCCCGCCAGTTCAGCGGCCAGGTAGCCCGCCCAGATCCCGGCCACGATGGCCACGCCGCCCATCGACGGGGTGCCCCGTTTGCTCTGGTGACTGGCCGGTCCGTCCTCGCGGATCTCCTGGCCGAATCCCTGCTTGGTGAACACCCGGATCAGCACGGGGGTCAGCAGGATCGCGACCAGCAGCGCGACTCCGGCAGCGATGAGGATCATTATCATCGGCGATCTCCTGGGTCTTCGCTGCTCAGCGCGTCAGCCAACGCGGTCAGACCCGCGGAGTTCGACGCCTTGACCAGTACCACGTCCCCCGCCTGCAGTTCGGCGCGCAACAGGGCCAGGGCGGCATCGACGTCGGGCACTGCGGTGGCTTCGGCGCCCCAGGATCCCTCCATCACTGCGCCGTGCAGCATCGCGCCCATCGATCTCCCTACTCCGACGACAATGAGACGAGACACATCTAAGCGCACCGCGAGCCGGCCGATGCGGTCATGCTCAGATATCGCGTCCTCGCCGAGTTCGGCCATCTCCCCCAGCACCGCCCAGCTGTGGCGCTTCTCCCCCGGATTCTCCCCGCGGGCGATCCAGGCCAGCGCCTGCAGCGCCGCCCGCATCGAGTCGGGGTTGGCGTTGTAGGAGTCGTCGATCACGGTCACGCCGTCGGCGCGGGTGCTGACGTGCATCCGGTGCCCCGAGGCCGGTCCGGCACCGGCCAGCGCGTCGGCCACCTGTTGCGGGGTGGCACCGCACTCCAAGGCCACGGCGGCGGCGCACAGTGCGTTGCCCACCTGGTGATCGCCGGACACGCCCAGCCGGACCTCGGATTCGCCTGCGCCCGCGTGCAGGGTGAACCGCGGGCGGGCCAGTTCGTCGAGCACCACCGGCCCGGCCCACACGTCGGCGGGAGCGGAGCGGCTGACCCGCAGCACTCGTGCGACGGTCTTGTCGGCCATCGCGGCCACCGCCGAGTCATCGACATTGAGGATCACCACGCCGGATGCCGGAACGGCTTGTGCCAGCTCGGCTTTGGTCTCGGCGATCGCCTCGCGGGAGCCGAACTCGCCCAGGTGCGCGGTCCCGACGTTGAGTACCACCGCGATCTGCGGCGGGGCGATCGCCGCCAGCGCGGCGATGTTGCCGCGATGCCGGGCAGACAGCTCCAGGACCAGATAGTCGGTGTTCTCGTCGGCCCGCAGCACCGTCCACGGGTGGCCCAGCTCGTTGTTGAACGATCCAGGCGGGGCGATCACCTCCCCCAGCGGCGCCAGCACCGCGGCGATCAGGTCCTTGGTGGAGGTCTTGCCCGACGATCCGGTGACGCCGACGATCGTGAGCCCCTTGGCAACCAGGGCGGCGGCCACCGCGGCGGCCAGTTTGGCCAATGCGGCCAGCACCGCGGCACCGGATCCGGCCTCGTCGTCGTGCTCGAGCGCACCGGATCGACTGTCGGATGCGACGGGCTCCACAACGATGGCCGGGACCCCGACCGGGCGGGCTGCCAGCACCGCCACCGCGCCGGCATCGACCGCCGACACCGCATGGTCGTGGCCGTCGGCCCGGGCGCCGGGCAGCGCCAGAAACAGTGCGCCCGGGGCGATCCGGCGGGAGTCGAATTCCACGGTGCCGGTGACGACGGTGCGCTCGGCCTGCTCCGGGGTGATGTCGGCCAGCCGGCCGCCGACGATCTCGGCGATCTGCGCGACGGTCAGCGAGATCATCGGTGCCCCTCGCGCGCTTCCAGCGCCTGGGCCAGCACCAGCCGATCATCGAAAGGCTGGGTGTGCCCGGCGGCGGTCTGCCCGGTCTCGTGTCCCTTGCCCGCGATCAGCACCACATCCCCGGGCTGGGCCCAGGCCACCGCGTGCTCGATCGCGGCTCGCCGGTCACCGATCTCGACCACCTGGGCACTTCCCGCCGCGGCACCGGCCAACACGGCGCGTCGGATGTCGGCGGGGTCTTCCCCCCGCGGGTTGTCGTCGGTGACCACGACCAGGTCGGCGGCCTGGCCGGCGATCCGGCCCATCGGTTCGCGTTTGCCGTGGTCGCGGTCGCCGCCGGCGCCGAAAACCACGGCCAAGCGCCCGGTGGTGTCGCGCAGCTCTTGGCGCAGGGTCGCCAGCACCGCTTCCAGCGCCCCGGGCTTGTGCGCGTAGTCGACCAGCGCCAGGAAGCCCTGGCCACGATCGATCGACTCCATCCGTCCCGGCACCCGCGCCTCACGCAGGCCGGGGGCCGCCTGCTCCGGAGACACTCCGACTGCGTCAAGAATGGCCAGCGCCACAAGACAATTGGCCACGTTGTAGT
Source organism: Mycolicibacter virginiensis (assembly GCF_022374935.2). Lineage (NCBI taxonomy): Bacteria > Bacillati > Actinomycetota > Actinomycetes > Mycobacteriales > Mycobacteriaceae > Mycobacterium > Mycobacterium virginiense. The sequence goes on along the minus strand of NZ_CP092430.2, from coordinate 2,030,256 downwards.
CGCCGGGCAAGCCGATACCGACGGGGTGGTGCACACCGGCGGGGTCGACGGCGATGAACTCTCTCCCCTGGGATCCCCCCGCGCTCACCCGTTCCACATGCCAGTCCGCGGGGCGGCCCGTCGCGCTGACGGTGACCGGCGCGCTCGCCCGCGCCGCCATTGCCGCGCCGGCATCGTCGTCAACACAGACCACCGAGCGGGCGGCGTGCAGCGGCGACGCCGGATCGAACAGGCGGGCCTTGGCCTCGAAGTAGTCGGCCATCGTCGGGTGGAAGTCGAGATGATCGCGGGACAGGTTGGTGAAGGCGCCCACCGCGAACCGGGTGCCGTCGACCCGGCCCAACGTCAGGGCATGGCTGGACACCTCCATGACCGCGGTGTCCACCCCGCGCTGCGCCATCGCGGCCAGCAGCGCCTGCAGCGCCGGCGCCTCGGGGGTGGTCAAGGCGCTGGGCAGGTCGACGCCGTCGATGCGCACACCGACCGTGCCGATCAGTCCGGCGGTGCGGCCCGCAGCCCGCAGACCGGCCTCGACCAGATAGGTGGTGGTGGTCTTGCCCGACGTCCCTGTGATGCCGATGACGGTGACCCGATCGCACGGATGCCCGTAGACCTGCGCCGCGAGTTCACCCAACGCGGCGCGGGGCTCGGGATGAACCAGCACAGGGATGCCGGGTAGCGCTGCGCCGTGGGCGATCTCGGTGGCCCCGGCTCCGTCGGAGAGCACCGCGACCGCACCCCGGGCGACCGCGTCGGCCGCGAAGCGTGCACCGTGGGTGGTCGCCCCGGGCAGCGCCGCGAACAGGTCACCGGGTCGGACATCCTGGGCGCGCAGGGTCAACCCGGTGATCGGCAGATCCGGAACCGCTTCGCCGGCTACCGCGACCGCCCCGATCTGGGCGGCGAGCACCCGCAGCGACGTGCCTGCACCGACGTCGGGGCGCAGAGCAGCAGGCACCACCATCACCTCCATCCGCTGCGGCCGGGTCGTCCGGATCGGCCCTGAGACTACCTAGGCTGTCCGTGTCCACAGCGCAGGCGATCCGGCTTGGCCGACGGCGGGTCGTGGTGGGGACCGCCGCATAGGCCCGGCGGTTCAGCGAGGCTCGACGAAGGAGAGCCGAAACTGGGACCGCCGCATAGGCCCGGCGGTTCAGCCGTCAGAAGGCGGCGGCGGCTGCTTGAGTTTCTTGTCGAACATGCATTGGAAGTCCCCGGGCGCACATCCGTACTGGGTCGGGTCCGGCACGTCCTCGCAGTTTCCATCCTTGGTCATGAAACAGCCGCTGGCCTGGTGGTCACTTGCGATGGGTGTGCCGAGCAGCCCCGCCGCGACGATGCCCGCCGCCGTGGCGAGAACCCCCGGAATTGCGTAACTGATCGCAATGGTTTTTCGGGCCATGATCGACCCCTTCTCTTCGGCGCGGAACCCCCTTTGTCACCGCGTTGCCCGAACGATAACCACCCGACCATCACCAAGACTGCGGAATCACGTCGTTTTTTACGGACGCGAGTCGACGGATCTGCTGCAGCGGGTCGTGGGACTACATCGCCTGCAGGACCAGTGGCGGTCCCGGGTCCGGCGACAGCGGCACATTGTGACGCTGCAACAACCACCCGGCGATGTTGTGGAACAGCGGTGCCGCCGAGGTGCCCGGCGACCCGTCCGCGGCGCGGTGGGGGTTGTTCATCATCAGGCCGATGACGTAGCGCGGATTGTCCGCCGGCGCTATTCCCGCGAAGGTGATCCAGTAGACGTCGTCGTAGTAGCAACCGCAGGCCGGGTTGATCTGCTGTGCGGTACCGGTCTTGCCGGCGATCTGGTAGCCGTCGACGGCGGCCTGCCATCCGGTGCCCTGCTGAACACCGGTTGGATCACGCTGCACCACCGAGCGCAGCATGTTGCGCACGGTCGCCGCGGTCTGCTCCGAGACCACCCGGACTCCTTCGGGCCGAGGCTCCTCAGCGCGGCTGCCGTCGGGGGAAATGGTCGCCTTGATGATCCGCGGCGGAATCCGCAGCCCGTCGTTGGCGATGGCCTGGTACATCCCGGCCATCTGCAGCAGCGTCATCGAAAGACCCTGGCCGATGGGCAGGTTGGCGAAGGAGCTGCCGGACCATTGGTCCACCGGAGGCACCAGCCCGGCGCTCTCACCGGGTAGCGCGACACCGGTGCGCTGGCCGAGCCCGAACTTCTCCACCATGTCGAACCAGCGCTCGGGGCCCACTCGTTGCGCCAGCATCAGGGTGCCGACGTTGGAGGATTTTCCGAAGATCCCGGTGATGGTGTACGGCGCGACGCCGTGCTCCCAGGCGTCGCTGACGGTGACGTCGGCGACGTTGATCGATCCGGGTACCTGCAGGACGTCGTCGGGATGCCCGAGGCCGTATTCGATGACCGAGGCGGCGGTGATGATCTTGTTCACCGAGCCCGGCTCGAACGGCGAGGACACCGCCAGATTGCCGAGCTGGCGGTCCTCCTGGCGCCCGACGTCCTGGGAGGGGTCGAACGTGTTGTCGCCGGCCATCGCCAGCACCTCACCGCTCTTGGCGTCCAGCACCACTGCCGTGACATCGTGTGCGCCAGTAACGTTCTTGGCCTGCTGCACCTGCTGCTGGACGTAGAACTGAATGTCGTCGTCGAGGGTGAGCTGGATCGTCGACCCGTTGACGGCCTTGTGCCGGTTGCGGTAGCTGCCCGGGATGACCACGCCGTCCGAGCCGCGGTCGTAGGTGACCGACCCGTCCGTTCCGGCCAGCACTGCGTCCATCGAGTCCTCCAGACCCAACAGACCGTGGCCGTCCCAGTCGATGCCGCCGATGATGTTGGCCGCCAGCGACCCGCCCGGATACTGGCGCAGATCCTGCCGCTCGCTACCGACCTCAGGGCATTTCTCGGTGATCACCTCGGCCACCGCGGGGTCAACGGCACGGGCGAGATAGACGAACGTCTCGTTGCTGCGCAGCTTCTTCAACAGGGCTGCGGAGTCCGGCTTGTTGCCGAGGCGTGTGGAGATCTCCTTGGCGATCTGCTGCAGCCGCAGCTGCGGATCGGGTGCCGACGGATCCTTCTTTTTGGCGTCGGCAAGCTGCTTGCCGATCTTGACCGGCTGGAAGGACAGCGCCCGGGCCTCGATGGTGAAGGCGAGCTTGTCCCCGGTGCGGTCGATGATGTCGCCGCGCATCGCCTGCTGGACGTCGGTGACCTTGAGTTGTCCGGCGGCTTCAGCCCGTAGCCCGGAGGCCCGCGGCACCTGCAGGTAGAACAACTGAGCAGCCGACAAGGCCAGCACCAGGAAGATGACCGCGTTGCCGGTGCGGTGCCGGAAGACGAACGACGCGCTACGCAGGCCCACCTCGGTGGCTTGGCGGGTACGACGCTCGCGCGCCGAATGTCCGGTTGTGGTGGTCGCTTTCGGCGCCTTAGCGGGCTTGGCGGCTTTGGCCGGCTTCGCCGGCGAGGTGGCGGATCGGCGGGTCTTTCGCGAGGCAGCTGCGGTCGAGCCGTCGGCACGACGTGCCGGGCCGGTTCCCCGCGCGGGCCGTCTCATCGCGCGACTCCCCCGGCCACCGGCGTCGCCAGGACTTCCGGCGGCAGCGGGGATTGCGGAGGCAGGACGGCCTCGGGCGGCAGCACCGCGGCCGGAGGCAGGACCGACGCCGGCGGAGGGGTTCCGCCCACCGGCAGCACCGTCTCGGGCGGCACTACCGACCCGGGCGGCAAAGCGACGGGCGGCAAGCTATCAGACGGGATGGCCGGGGGGGTCGCCAGCGGCGGGATGTCTTGCGCGCCAGGCCCAGGCAACGGACCGGCCAGCGGCAATCCGGGAACGCCCGGCAGGCCCGGAATGGTCAGCGGCGCACCGGGCACGCCCGGAGCCGACGGGACTGCGGCGGGCAGGTGACGGCTGTCGAGCTTCGGCCCGGCCGGCGGCACCCGAACCGGCACCTCGGCAGGTGGTGCCACATCGTCGGGCAGCTTGGTGTTCAGCGGCGGCGGCGGCGCACCCTCGGCGGGCTTCGGGGTCCCGACGACCACCCAGTTGCCGATCGGGTCCTGCACCAGATGCGCGGTGTCGCGGCTGGGGATCATGCCCAGTTCGCGGGCCGCCTCGGCAAGCGCGGGTGCGGATTCGGCGGTGAGCACGTCACGCTCGAGCGCTTCTTTCTGCTGCATGAGCACCCGGTTGCGCTCCCGGATGTTGCCCAACTGGTAGGACCGCTCGGCGGCGTCCGTCGACAACCACAGGGTGATTCCCAGCCCGATGCCGAGCGCGCCGATGATCAGCACGACGAACGGAACCTTGGCCGCCAGCGTGCGCGGCCGCAGGTCGACCGAGGCCAGCCGAGCAATCAGACGTTCGCGCAGCGGGACGCGTACAACCTTGGGCGCCTTGGCCTTACGGGCCTTCGCCCGCGCCTTGGCCTGCTTGGTGTTCTTCGGCGGCACCGGCCTGGGGTCCGGGCGAAGCGACGCCGCCTTCTGCGGGCCGGTGCGCGGCCGCGACTGGAGACCCGCTGCGGGCGTGATTCCACGCTGCCGCCGTGGGCCCCGGGCCTGCGTTTGCTCGGTGACCCGCCGCGCGCCCGCGCGGGTTGCGTTCTCGGGGTTACGGCGACGGCCGCCCTGCCGTGCCGCGGGCTTGCGCTTGGTCGCCATCACTTCCCCCTCGATGCCACGATCGGGCCGGCCTGGACCCGCTCAACCGCACGTAGCCGGACTGAGCCCGCTCGTGGGTTGCGCTCGACCTCATCCGCCTCGGCCTTTTCGGCGCCCCGCGTCAACGTCGTGAACTTCGGTTCGTCCCCGGGCAATTCGACCGGCAGCCCGACCGGGGTGCGAGACGCGGTGGCCGCGGCGAACTGCTGCTTGACGATGCGGTCCTCCAGCGACTGGTAGGACATCACCGCCACGCGTCCACCCACCGCCAACGCATCCAGCGCCGCCGGCAATGCGTCTCGCAGTGAGTCCAATTCGCCGTTGACCGCGATGCGCAGCGCCTGAAATGTCCGCTTGGCCGGGTGTCCCCCGGTGCGTCGCGCCGGCGCCGGAATCGCCTCGTAGAGCAGCGCCGTCAGTTCCCCGGTCGAGGTGAATGGGGTCTGGGCCCGGCGGCGCACGATGTACGAGGCGATCCGCGATGCGAAACGCTCCTCGCCGAAGCGGCGCAGAATGTCGGTCAGCGCGGCCGCGTCGTAGGTGTTCACGATGTCTGCGGCGGTGAGTTCGGCCTGCGGGTCCATTCGCATGTCCAGCGGCGCGTCCTGCGCGTAGGAGAATCCCCGCTCCACCCGGTCGAGCTGCATCGAGGACACCCCGAGGTCGAACAACACCGCAGCCACCGACCCGGTTGCGGCCAAGCCGGATTCGGCAAGCGCCGCGGGAATCCCGTCGTATCGGGTACAGACCGTCTGGAGCCGATCGGCGAAGCGGGCCAACCGGGCCCCGGCGATGTCGAGTGCGGTGGTATCGCGGTCCAAACCGATGACCCGCAGGCCGGGGAACTCGCTCAAGAACCGCTCGGTGTGCCCGCCGGCCCCGAGGGTGGCGTCCACCAGGGTCGCGCCCTGGCCGTCGGGCGACTGCCTGGTCAGCGCCGGAGCCAGCAGCTCCACGCAACGGTCCAGCAGGACCGGCACATGTCCGAATTCGCCCTGTTCGGCCACAGCAATACCTCCCTGTTGCGGCCAATGAATTGCACGATCGCTTGGTCTCCGGGCCCCACGGCGTGCGACCCGGCTGCAGGCGGCCCTTGCCTCGAGGTCCCTGCCCGACAGCGCGAACCTGACGTTGGGGAAGTACGTCAGGGTCGGTTCGGACAGAGGCCACGAGGCACGGGCGCGCGCCTCAGATGATGTCGCTGAGTGCTTCATCGCTGGCCGCGGAGAAGTTCTCTTCGTGTGTCTGCTGGTAATCACTCCAGGCCTGCGCGTCCCAGATCTCCAGGTAATCGACCGACCCGATGACCACGCATTCCTTGGACAGGTTGGCGTAGCGACGGTGGTCGGGCGACAAGGTGATCCGGCCCTGGGCGTCGGGGTGCTGTTCATCTGTGGCGGCGGCCAGGTTGCGCAGGAATGCTCGCGCGTCCGGGTTGCTGCGCGAAGCCTTGGCCGCCCGGCGGGCCAACTGCTCGAACTCCGCGCGGGGATACACGGCCAGGCTGTGGTCCTGACTCTTGGTGACCATCAACCCTCCTGCCAGCGCATCGCGAAACTTCGCGGGCAGTGTCAGCCGCCCCTTGTCGTCGAGCTTGGGCGTATAGGTGCCGAGGAACATCGGCCACCTCCCGCCATGTCGACTTCGCAGCCCACGATACCCCACAATCCCCCACTACGCACCATTTCTTTGGTCGATTCCACCCCTACGCCCCACCAGATCGGCCATCGGGCCGTCCAGGCATACGAAAATGGGCGCAACTGGGCACCGAACATCCAGGTCAGCGCAGGTGGAGGCAAAGTGGGGCGAGGTGGGGTGCGCGCACTGAAGCGTTGCCCCCGGGAGGCGGCACCGGAGCTGTCGCGCGCCGAAACGCCAAGAAAAAAGGGCAGCCGATCGGCTGCCCTTTCACATCACACGTGCCGCTGGATCGGCCTAAGGCTCGAATCGGCGGCGGAAACGGTCTTCCATCCGGCTGGCGAAGGTGCCGCCACCCTTCACCCGCCGCTGCGAACTCCCGCCCGGCTTGGCCGCACCGTCGCGGCTGGCGGTCGCGTGGTTGCCGGTGATGGCGAACACCACGCCACCGAACATGACCACGAATCCCAGCACGCTCAGAATCAGGAATGCCGAATTGACGGTGGTCGCATAGATCGGGATACCGGATACCAGCATCACCAGACCGACCACGAACAGTGTCATGCCCTGCACCCGCCGGCGGGTGGTGGGGGTACGCAGAGCACCGCCGCGAACGCTGGAAGCGAACTTGGGGTCCTCGGCGTAGAGCGCGCTCTCGATCTCGTCGAGCATGCGCTGCTCATGATCGGAGAGTGGCATTCGTCCCTCCTTGCCGACGGCCGCTCATATCATTGCCCACGGCGCAATACGGACTGGTGCGGGCAACTAACACTGATAATACGAGGTAGGCCTGCGCCGTACCACAGGCTTCACCAGCCGATTGTAGCGGCGGTCCGGCGATGTCGAACAACAACGGCCGACGCCGTCGACCCAATCCGGATAATGGGACCACGGGCATCGGGCACGCTCCCACTTCTGCGGGAAAGGAACCTGCACGTTGGTGACCTTCCTCCTCGACATGTCGCCGCGCGAAATGGCGGATCACCTCGGTGCGGCACTGCGCGTCTACGTCACCGCGATGGGCTATCCCCCGGGCACCGAAAGCCAACGTGCTGCGATGTGGCTCGATCACACCCGCCGAATCGGTTGGCGAGCGGTGGCCGCCTTCGCCGACGACGAAGCCGGCGGCGTCGGCGAGATTCGCCAGCCGGACGCCGCGCCGTCCGGATTGAACGGCGCCGAGCTGCTGGGCGTGGCCTACGGCTACTGCGGAGCCCCCGACCAGTGGTGGCAGCAGCAGGTGGTGCTGGGCCTACAGCGCCGCGGGCTGCCCCACCCCGACATCGCGCGCCTGATGGCCAGTTACTTCGAGCTGACCGAATTGCACGTCGCACCGCGCGCGCAGGGCAGCGGCCTGGGTGAGGCCCTGGCCCGCCGGCTGCTGGCCGGGCGGCCCGAAGCCAACGTGCTGCTGTCCACACCGGAGACCAATGGCGAAGGCAACCGCGCCTGGCGGTTGTACCGGCGGCTGGGATTCACCGACGTCATCCGCGGTCACCACTTCGCCGGCGATCCCCGGCCATTCGCCATCCTGGGCCGGCCCCTGCCGTTGTAAAGCCAAGCGCCGCGTCGTCACCGGAGCAGCCGACTGGTCTGGCACGATGACGTCGTGCATGTTCGGCGTTCGCTACAGCCCGCTCGGAGATCCGTTCCAGCGCCCGCTCAGCGCCGGTTTCGACGGGTGGGCACCTACCGTCGCCTGGTGGCCGTGGTCGCGCTGCTGTTGATCGCGGCGCCGTTGGCCGGGTGCGTGCGCATCCGCGCCAACATCACCGTCTCCCCCAACGATCAGGTCTCCGGTCAGATCGTCGTTGCGGCCAAGCCGCGCAACGACAACGACACCGGCCCCAAGCTCAGCGCCGACCTGCCGTTCCCGCAGAAGGTCGCGATCTCCAACTACAGCCGGGACGGCTACGTCGGCTCCCAGGCGGTGTTCTCCGACCTGACCTTCGCCGAACTGCCGCAGCTGGCTGAAATGCACCGCGACGCGGCCGGGGTGGACCTGTCGCTGCGTCGCGCCGGCAACCTGGTGATTCTGGAAGGCCGGGTGGATCTCACCTCACTGAGCGACCCGGAGGCCGACGTCGAGTTGAGCGTCGCGTTCCCCGGCGAGGTGACCTCCACCAACGGCGAACGCATCGGCAGCGACACGGTGCAGTGGCGGCTCAAGCCGGGCGTGGTGAGCACCATGAGCGCCCAAGCCCGCTACACCGATCCCAGCACCCGTTCCTTCGCCCACGCCGCGCTGTGGCTGATCCTGTCCACGCTCGCCGCGGCGGGCGCGGTTGCGGCCATCGCCTGGTATGGGCGGGACCGGTCACCGCGGTTCAGCTCGCCCGAGGACAGCGCCGGCTGAGGATCAGCGGGTCTGCGGCGACCAGTACTCGAGCATCTGCGCGAAGGTGCGGAATGCCGCTGCGGACACTCCGTAGGTGGCCTCGAAATGAATGCTTAGTGGGAAGCCCAGGTCCGCGACACCGTCGATCACCCGCTTGTACAGGTCGAGCATCAGCTTGCAGCGCTGGTCGGGGTCGCTGTCGGCGAGCGTCTTGAGGAAGTCCTGTTCGGCGGCCACCGCCGCGTTGCCCGGGTCCTGAATCAGCCAGTTGATCAGGCCGATCCGATTCTCGAACGACGGCACGAAGCCGAACGACAGCAAGAGCTCCGGGCGCGCCTCGCTGTGCTTGGCGAACTCGGTCAAGAACGGCACGATCGCGTCGGAATACAGCAGCTGGGTCAGCCCGAACGTCGCCCCGCGCTCGCATTTGAAGTTGAACCGGCCGATCTCGTCGGCCCGGGTGGGAATCAAGATGACGCCGCGGTTGGCCACGTCGGAGCGGAAGGTCGCCAGCGCGTCGGTCGGCGGCACCCCCGCGCCCTCGCCGTCAGCCATGGTGCGAGGCACACCGACGAAGACCACGCCCTCGATCCCCGCGCCGGTCAGATCGCCCAGCCGGCTCCGCAGCGCCGCCTCGTCGGAGAACGAGGTGACCTGGGTGCACAACCCCGCGATGCCCGGCAGCTCGGGCCGAATCGCGTTCCAGAAGTCCAGCACGTCGAGCTTGGGCTTCATCTCGATCGGACGGTCGTCGTCCTCGATGATCATCCCCGGCATCAGGATGTGACGGATCCGCCCCTCAAGGCCGGTCTCGGCGGCGAACCGCACAACCTTGTGCGCCTCCTCGATCGTCTGCTCGGGCCCCTTTTCCACGTTCGGTGGGACAAGCTCGAGTGCGACGGTGTTCAAGGTCACGTACCAGCTCCTCATGAAAGACAGTCAGCAGACAGTCAACAGTGCCACAGGGCAGGAACGGGCAGCGCTGGCCGCCTCCGGCCGCTACCGGCCGCAGTCCCCCCGGCTGTGGTGGCACACTCTACGCTGGACCCACGCTGGGGGTCCCCGGCCGGGCAGCACAGAAAGGGGCGCCGAGCTGAGTTTCAAGGCATCCGCAGCGACTACACCGTCGGCCGCCGAGCTGGCCGCGGCCGTGACCGAAAGGCTGCGCTCCCACCTACGCACCCGCCGCACCGAGACCGCCTATATCGGCGACGACTACGAGGCGTTGATCACCGGCCTCGAAGAATTCGTGCTTATCGGCGGCAAACGACTGCGCCCTGCGTTCGCCTACTGGGGCTGGCGCGCCATCACCGGCCGCGATGCCGACGACGGCGAATTACTGCTGTTCTCCGCGCTGGAACTGCTGCACGCCTGCGCGCTGGTGCATGACGACGTCATCGACGCCTCAGCCACCCGCCGCGGCAATCCCACCACCCACCGCAAGTTCGCCGAGCTGCACCGCGCCCGCGGATGGCGGGGCTCGGCCGACCAGTTCGGGATGTCGGCCGCCATTCTGCTCGGCGACCTGGCGCTGGTGTGGGCTGACGACATCGTCGCCGGTGCCGATCTGTCGGCCGACGCCCGGGGGCGCGTGCGGGGCGTGTGGTCGGACATCCGTACCGAGGTGCTGGGCGGCCAGTACCTCGACATCGTCGCCGAATCCAGCGGGGTGGACTCGATCGCCTCGGCGATGCGCGTCAACACCTACAAAACCGCGTCCTACACGGTGGTGCGCCCGCTGCAGCTGGGGGTCGCCGCCGCGGCCGACCGGCCCGACATCCAGGCGCTGTTCCACGAACTCGGCACCGACCTGGGCGTGGCGTTCCAGCTGCGCGACGACGTGCTGGGAGTGTTCGGGGACCCCGCGGTGACCGGCAAGCCCTCCGGCGACGACCTGCGTTCGGGCAAGCGCACCGTGCTGCTGGCCGAGGCTGTCGAGCTGGCCGACAAGTCGGATCCGGTGGCGGCCAATCGGTTACGTAACGCGATCGGCACCGCGCTGACCGAGGCGCAGGTCCGCGAACTGTGCGAGATGATCGAGGCGGTCGGCGCGCTGGCAGCCGTGGAGGACCGTATCGATCTGCTGACCCGGCGCGCCATGGCCGCGCTGGCGGCCGCACCCATCGACGAGGTTGCCAAAGCCGGACTCACCGACCTGGCCCGCCGGGTCGCCGACCGGTCCGCCTGATCGCCCGGAGCGCCGATGTCGAACCCCACCACCCCACCGGTCCCCCGCGCGTCCAGCGACGCCGTCAGCGGCCTGTCCCGACTGCGGCAGTTCGCCGCCGGCGAGCAAGCGGGAGCGGCATGGCTCGGCTGCCTGGGCGCGCTGCTGATCACCCTGGGCGGCTTGGGCGCCGGCAGCACCCGCATCCAGGACCCGGTGCTCGATTCCCTGCACCTGTCATGGCTGCGCTTCGGTCACGGCCTGGTGCTGTCGTCGGTGCTGCTGTGGGCTGGGGTCGCGGTGATGCTGGTGGCCTGGCTCGGCTTGGGCCGGCGGGTGATCGAGGGCACCGTGAGCACCTACACGCTGATCACCACCACCGGTTTCTGGCTGGCGCCGCTGCTGCTGTCGGTCCCGGTGTTCAGCCGCGACACCTACTCCTACCTGGCCCAGGGCGCCCTGCTGCGGGATGGATTCGATCCGTACGTGGTCGGGCCGGTGGACAACCCCAATCCCCTGCTCGAGGATGTCAGCCCGATCTGGGCAGCGACGACGGCACCGTACGGCCCGGCGTTCATTCTGGTCGCCAAGCTCGTCACGATGCTGGTGGGCAACAACGTGGTGGCCGGCACGATGGTGCTGCGCTTGTGCATGCTGCCCGGTCTGGCACTGCTGATCTGGGCCGCACCCCGGGTCGCGGCCCGTGTCGGTGGCAGCGCGCCCGCGGCGCTGTATTTGGCCGTGCTCAACCCGCTGGTGATCATCCACCTGATGGGCGGGGTGCACAACGAGATGCTGATGGTCGGCCTGGTGATCGCCGGGATCGCGCTGACCCTGGAGCGCCGCCACCTGGCGGGGATAACGCTGGTAGCGCTGGCAGCGGCGGTAAAGGCCACCGCCGCAATCGCATTGCCGTTCCTGGTGTGGATCTGGATGCGCCGCCTGCGGGAACCGCGCGGTGAACGCCGCGGTTTAGCGAGGCTCGACGAAGGAGAGCCGAAGCTGGAACCGCGAAATGAACGCCGCGGCTATCCGACGGTGATCGCATTCGCCATCGCGGCAGCGGTGTCCACGGCGATCATCGTCGCGGTGTTCGCCGTGCTCTCGGCCCTGGCCGGAGTGAGCCTGGGCTGGTTGACCGCACTGCTGGCCGGCAACGTCAAGATCATCAACTGGCTCACCGTGCCGACCGCGGCCGCCAACCTGATCCACGCCGTCGGCGGGTTGTTCGCCCCGGTCAACTTCTATGCCGTGCTGCACATCACCCGGATCAGCGGGGTCGCGGTGATCGGACTGCTGCTGCCGGTGCTGTGGTGGCGGGCGCGGCGCGACGATCGCGCTGCGGTCGCCGGGATCGCCTGGGCGATGCTGGTGGTGGTGCTGTTCGTACCGGCCGCCTTGCCCTGGTACTACACCTGGCCACTGGCGGTGGCGGCCACCGTGGTCCGTTCACCGACCGCGATCGCCGCGATCGCCGCGGCGTCGACCTGGATCATGGTGATCTTCAAACCCGACGGCTCGCACGGCATGTACACCTGGCTGCATGTGATCGGCGCGACGGGATGCGCCGTGTACGCCTGGTACCGGCTGTCGCGGGCACAACAAGCGCCTGCCCTCGACGCCGCTTGAAACGTCAGTACGCCATGGCCTGAGCCCGGCGCATCACCTCACGGGCCTGGTGCGCGTGCAGCGCATCGATCGGGCGAGCGTTGTCGATCGACTCCCGCGTGCCGTCGTGGGTCAACGACAGCGACGAATCCGGGGTGAACAGCCACCGCACGATGTCGGTCTGTTGGTAGCCACCGTCGTGCAGCACGGCCAGGAGCCCGGGCAGGCTCTTGACGACGTCCCCCTCGGCGGTGAAAAACACCTGCGGGACCATCAGTACGCCGGCTCGCCGCACCGCAACCAAGTGGTTGTCACGCAGGAACTGGTGCACTTTGGTGACTGGTACCCCGAGCATTTCGGCGACCGTCGGCAGGTCAAAGGTCGGTTCGTCGGGCTCAAGTACGTCTTCGGAGGCCGGAATGCTGCTCACGACACAAGTTTAAAGCCGCCGGACCGGCCACCTGCACACATACCATGACCAGGTGACTGGAGCGTGGGGCGGCGACGCATTGGAGGGCGCGCTGCTCGACGGCCGGTACCGGGTGGGCACCCGGATCGCCACCGGCGGCACCTCCGCGGTGTACCGCGGCCTGGACGAGCGCCTGGACCGCCCGGTCGCGGTCAAGGTGATGGATCTTCGCTACGCCGGTGACCAGCAGTTCCTGACCCGATTCCAGCTCGAGGCCCGCGCGGTCGCCCGGCTCAAAGACCCGGGTCTGGTGGCGGTGTACGACCAGGGTTTCGGCACCCCGCACGACCCCGGGCAGCCGTTTCTGGTGATGGAACTCGTCGAGGGCGGGACGCTGCGCGAGCTGCTCAACGAACGCGGCCCGATGCCGCCACATGCGGTCGCCGCGGTGCTGCGGCCGGTGCTGGGAGCCCTGGGGATCGCGCATCGGGCCGGGCTGGTGCACCGCGACGTCAAACCGGAGAACATCCTGATCTCCGACGACGGCGACGTGAAGGTGGTCGACTTCGGGCTGGTGCGCGCCATCGCGGCGGCGGGAATCACCTCCACCAACGTGATTCTGGGCACCGCCGCCTATCTGTCGCCCGAACAGGTCCGGGACGGCAACGCCGGCCCCGCCAGCGACGTGTACGGGGTCGGGGTGCTCACCTACGAGCTGTTGACCGGAGACACGCCGTTCTCCGGTGATTCGTCGTTGACGGTGGCCTACCAGCGGCTGGACCACGATGTCCCGCCACCGAGTTCGGCTATCGACGGAGTCCCAGCCGAATTCGACGACCTGGTGGCCCGGGCGACCGCCCGCGAACCGGCGGAGCGCTACGCCGACGGGCTCGAGATGGCGCACGCGGTTGATGCGATCACCGAGCGGCTGGCGCTGCCGGCGTTCCGGGTGCCGGCCCCCCGAAACTCCGCCCAGCACAACGCCGCCGCCCCGGCCCGCCGCGCCCCGCAACACCCGGCGCCGCCGCATCAGCAGACACCGCAACATCAGACACTGCACATGACCCGCGGCCCGGCGGACTGGGTGGAGGACACCGATACCCAATATGAGTTGGTGACAGGGCAATTCGGCGGTGTCGAATTGAGCCGCTTCGTGTTGGAGCGCCAGCACGCGCGCCGGATGGTAGTCATCTGGCTCGCCGTGCTGTTCGCAACCACCACGTTGGTCGCCGCGTTGGCGTGGACGCTGGGCAACAACGTCGGCGCGTTGCTGTAACCGTGCCCACGCCGACTGCGGGAACCAGCTAGCCGCGCAGCATCTCCGCGACCAGGAAGGACAGCTCCAGCGACTGCTGGGTGTTGAGCCGCGGGTCGCACGCCGTCTCGTAGCGGCCGCCCAGGTCCGCATCCGAAATGTCCTGGGCGCCACCGAGACACTCGGTGACGTCTTCCCCGGTGAATTCCAGGTGGATGCCGCCGGGGTGGGTGCCAAGCGCGTGATGCACCTCGAAGAAGCCCTGGACCTCGTCGACGATTCGATCGAAGTGCCGGGTCTTGTGACCGGTGGAGGCCTCATGGGTGTTGCCGTGCATCGGGTCGCACTGCCAGATCACCTGGTGGCCGGTGGCCTGCACCTTCTCGATGATGCCCGGGAGCAGGTCACGCACCTTGCTGTTACCCATCCGGCTGATCAGCGTCAGACGCCCCGGAACGTTGTGCGGGTCAAGACGTTCCACGTACTCGACTGCCTGGTCCGGTGTGGTGGTGGGACCGAGCTTGACCCCGATCGGGTTGGCGATCACCTCGGCGAGCGCGATGTGTGCGTGATCGAGCTGGCGGGTCCGCTCCCCGATCCACACGTAGTGTGCCGACAGGTCGTAGAGCTGCGGTGTACCCGAGACGTCGGCCATCCGCAGCATGGCCCGCTCGTAGTCGAGCACCAGCGCCTCGTGGCTGGCGTAGATCTCGGCGGTCTGGAGTTCCCGGTCCGCGACCCCGCACGCGCTCATGAACTTCAGGCCACGGTCGATCTCACCGGCCAGCGCCTCGTAGCGGGCACCCGCCGGCGAGGTACGGACGAATTCCCGGTTCCAGTCGTGCACCAGCTCCAGCGATGCCAGGCCCGACGACGTCAGCGCCCGGACCAGGTTCATCGCCGCACTGGCGTTGGCGTAGGCCCGTACCAAACGCGACGGGTCGTGTTCGCGCGATTCGGCATCCGGGGCCAGGCCGTTGACCATGTCGCCGCGGTAGGACTTCAGCCCCAGCGAGTCGATGTCGGCCGACCGCGGCTTGGCGTACTGACCGGCGATGCGGGCCATCTTGACCACGGGCATGCTGGCCCCGTAGGTCAGCACCACGGCCATCTGCAGCAGAGTGCGGATGTTGCCCTTGATGTGCGGCTCGGTGTTGTCGGTGAAGGTCTCGGCGCAGTCGCCGCCCTGCAGCAGGAAAGCCTCGCCGCGGGCCACCTGGGCCAGCTGCACCTTGAGACGCTCGATCTCGGACGCCACCGTGATCGGCGGGACGCTCTCCAACACGGTGCGCATGGCCTTGGCCTGGTCAGCGGGCCAGCTCGGCTGCTGGACGGCCGGCCGGGCCAGCGCGGCGTCGAGGCGCTCGCGCAGATCCGCGGGCAGCGGCGGCAGCGCCGGCAGCTGGTCGATGGGTACGTCAACGGTCCAGTTCACCCGACCATGGTAGCCGGGCGCCGACCCTACCTGATCAGGCCAGTTCAGTCCGGGTGATCACTTGGAAACGGCGCAGCTGGTCGCGGGCGTCCACCAGCGCATCGTGACTGCCCGCCGACCGCGGGGGCAGGCGCGGCCGGTCCCGGTCTTCCCACAACTGCCGAAGCTCGTGGGTGAAGCGCGGGATCGGCGCCGGCAGATCGGGCATGGTGCCCCACAACTGGCAGAGCACCACGTGGTCGTAGGCGCCCACCCAGGCCCACAACTCGATCGGTTCACCGCGCTCAACGCCGAAGAACTCCTCCAGGTCCGCGCGGATCCGGCTGCGCGAGCGCCACGTCTGAGAAGCCGGCGACGGCAGCTTCGGCAGGACATGGGTGCGCACCCACGCCCCGGCTCGGTCGGGGTCGAATTCGGTGGAGACCGCATAGTATTCGCGCCCGTCCTCGGCGACCACGCCGATCGAGATCAGCTCGATGGTGCGGCCGTCCTCGATGAATTCGGTGTCGTAGAAGTACCTCATTGCCACGGCCTGCCCGGCCGGTGTATCCGCGGAATCGCGACCGGCCGGGTCGGCGCCGAGGCCTCCGAAACCGCCCGGTTGGGCCCCGAGCGGACGGGCGCACCCGCGGCGGGCGCCGGCCTGGCCGGAGGCCTGACGGGCGGCCTGCCGATAGGAACCTGCTGCCGGGGGGCCATGAACTGCACCGTCGGCGCCGACGCCTCCCGCACCTCCCGATCGAGCTCGGCGTCGACGGCGCGCTCATCGGGCACCTGCGGCCGGCCCGCCACCGCATCTTGCAACCAGAGCTTGGCCGCAATCACCGGCCGGCGCAGCCGGCGCTCCCGCTCCAGCGCCCGGTGCATGCGCGCCCGATCAGGCAGGTAGCGCCACCGCGCCCACGGTGCGTGCGGCCGGGACAGCCGCACCGCACCCACCACCAGCAGCGGAAAGAAGAACATCCCGATCAACCCGGTCCACACCTTGCCTTTCAACAACACCATCACGCCCAACGGCAACGCCATCACCAGGCTGACGATCACCCCCGCGTGGATCAACGGCGAGGAGGTGTCGTGCCAGGTCGACAGCACAAACGTCAGAGGATGAAAACCCAGCACCAAAAGTCCGGTGACCGCGGCAGCGGCGAAGACGGCGTCCACCGAGGCACGGCCGTCCTCCTCCCAGTACACGTCCGACAGGTGCAGGATCAGCGCGTACTCGTCGAGCACCAGCGCCGCCCCGATCCCGAACGCTATCGCAGCCAGGCTGAACGCCGGCTCGTGCGCGTTCGGCCCGGCGGCCACCAGCGTCACTCCGGCGACCATCACCAACACCACCCCGAAAACCACGTGGTGAATGTGCTTGGAGCCGAAATGCAGATTGCGGGGCTGCCACCATCGCGGCGGACCGGGGTTTCCGGCCTGGCTGCGGATGTAGCGCACCACGGAACGGGTCACCAAAAACGTCACCAGGAAGGCCAGCAGACAGCCCAGCAACGGCAGTCTGCCACGGCCGACGATGTCGTCGCGGAACCATTCCAGCACCTAATGCAACGTACGCCCTCGCGGCACACCACGCCGGGATCGCCACAGGTATGGCTCGGTTTAACGTCGCTACCCGATAGGCTGTGCTGCGACATGACTACATCGCGGCCGCCCGACCCGGGCCGTCGGCACGGGGGCATCAGCGGTTGGGCCGTTTGGTGGATCTTCACGTTGCTGGCGATTGCAGCACTGGGCTACACGACATGGCGGGCGCTGGGCAGCACGCCGTACCACATCGACGTCGACGTCTACCGGATGGCGGCCCAGGCCTGGCGTGAGGGCCGCCCGCTCTACGGCGAGGACTGGTTCCACACCCAGATCGACGGGACTGTTCTGCCGTTCACCTATCCGCCGATCGCCGCGGTGATGTTCGCTCCCCTCACTTGGGTGTCGCTGGGCACCGCGACCGCCGCGCTGACCGTCCTCTCGACGCTGCTGCTGGTGGTGTCGATCACCATCGTGCTCAGCGGTCTGGGGGTCCGATTCGACCGGCGCCCCGACTGCGGGCCGGCCTGGTGGCACCGCGGCGTGGTGGCCGTGGCGATCGTGGCGGCGTCAATTTGGCTGGATGCCGAACCGATCTGGGCCAACTTCGACTTCGGCCAGGTCAATGCGGTCCTGATGACGCTGGTGATCGCCGACTGTGTGCCGCGGCGCACCTACTGGCCGCGTGGCGCGCTGCTGGGTGTCGCGGTGGCACTCAAGCTGACCCCGGCGGTCTTCTTGCTCTACTTCCTGTTACGCCGCGACCGGCGCGCCGCGATCACCACCGTGGTGTCGTTCCTGGCCGCGACACTGGTGGGCTTCGTGACGGCCTGGAGCGACTCCTGGCAGTACTGGACACACACCGTCAGCGACACCGATCGCATCGGCGGTGCGAGCCTGAACACCAACCAGAACCTGGCCGGCGCCCTGGCCCGGCTGCCGCTGGACGACCAGGTGCGCTCGGTGCTGTGGCTGGCGGGGTGCCTGTTGGTGCTCGCGGTGATGTGGTGGGCGGCCCGCCGGGTGCTCGCTGCCGGTGAGCCGATCTTGGCGTTGGTCTGCGTGGCACTGTTCGGGTTGGTGGTGTCGCCGGTGTCGTGGTCACACCACTGGGTGTGGATGCTGCCCGCCGTGGTGGTCACGGCGGTGGTGGCCTACCGGCATCGTGCAGTCGTGCTCGGCGTGCTCAGCGTGGCCGGGGTGGCGCTGATGATGCGCAGCCCGATCGAGTTGCTGCCGGAACACCACGAGGCCGGCGCGGCCTGGTGGCGCCAGCTGGCCGGTACGTCCTACGTGTGGTGGGCGCTGGCGGTGATCATCGCGGCCGGCGCCACGCTGCGACCCGGCCCCCGGACGAGTCCGGATCAGCCCGCCGCAGTCTCCGGAAACCGGGCGACCGGCTGACCCGTAGCCCCGTCCTGTTGCGGGACACCGTTTTTGACGCTGGCCGCGTAGATGTCGACGTATTCCTGCCCGGACAGCCGCATCAACTCGTAGATCACCTCGTCGGTGACGGCGCGTTCGATGAAACGGTTGTCGGCCATCCCGTCGAAGCGGGAGAAATCCATCGGCTCGCCGAAGCGGACGGTGACCCGGCCGAAGCGCAGCATCTTGGTGCCGGGCGGGTTGACGACGTTGGTGCCGACCATGACGACCGGGATTACCGGGACGCCGGTGTGCAGCGCGAGCCGCGCCAGGCCGGTCTTGCCCTTGTACAACCGGCCGTCGGGTGAGCGGGTGCCCTCGGGGTAGATACCGAGCAGCTTGCCCTGCCCCAGGATCCGCTGGGCGGTGGTCAGTGCCGCCTGCGCGGCGTCAGAGTCGTTGCGGTCGATGGGAACCTGCCCGACGGCGGTATAGAACGAGCGGGTAAGCCAGCCCTTGATACCGGTGCCGGTGAAGTACTCCGACTTGGCCAGGAAGGTGATCCGGCGGCGCACCACCAACGGCAGGTAGAAGCTGTCCATGACGGCGAGGTGATTGCTGGCCAGGATGGCCGCACCGTCGTCAGGGATGTTCTCCAGCCCCTCGACTTTCGGCCGCCCGATCAGGGCCAGCAGAGGCCCGAAGAATACGTACTTGACCAGCCAGTACCACATGGCCCCTCCCTCCTGCCCCGACTAGGCGGCCGTGTTCGCGCCAACTTTACCGACCACGCGTGGCTAGGGCCACACGGTGATTCGTCACATCGCGGATTCCGTGCAATTCCTCAGCTTTCGGCTTTTCAGGTTTCCGTTTCAATGGTGACCGGAATCGGCTCATAGCTGGGCCGGGCCGGCGACTGGTCGCCACCACCACCTCCGCCGGGCGAGTCGGGATCAGGCGGACGCGGCGCTCCACCGCTCGGCTCGGCCTCTCCGACCACCGCGCGGATCACCTCATACAGCGCGACGCTGTGCTCGGCGACGATCGTGAGCAGCGGATGTTCTTCCCCGGTCACCAGCGCCGCCAGCGCGCAGACCGGGCACCACACCTGTTGGCATTTACCCGGGCCATCACCCGACGAGGCCGCCAACAGGGCCGCGGCGCGCACCGCCGGGTCAAGTCGATCCAGGATCGCCTGGGCGAGCTTGCGCAGCTCGGGACCGAGCTCACCCAGATCGGGGTGCGCGCCAGCGTTCAACGTCGCACCTCCTCATCGCCAGTCACCGGCCACACGTCCGGATTCGGCCGGAAACGCACCGTCAGTTCGCTGCCACGCAGCGTTGCGTCCACGACCGTGCACCGCCGCAGTACCGACGCCAACCGAACCCGGCGTCGGGTGCCACCTGCACCGATGATCAGATCATCTCCGGATCGCCCCAGGCTCAGCGCACCGGAGTCGACCTGGGGTAACTCTAACCGCAGCCGATACACCGCCCCCAGACCGGAACCGGACTCCCGGTCGACCACTGGCCGCACCGGACCGGGTGGCGCCGATCCGTCGCGGCGGCGGCTGTTCGCCAGCAGATCGCCCAGGGCTTTGGGGCCGATCGGCTCCCCCGCCAGGTGCGGGACCAGCACCATCGCCACATCACCGATGGCGCGGTCGACCTCGTCGAGGACACCGCTCTGTTCCCTGATCCGTTCGGCGTACCAGTCGAACGCCGGGTGCGCCGGCAGGTTGGTGTAGACGTACGAATCATCCTGCAACAAAATCTGATTGACGATCAGCTCCGCCACCCGGACGCCGGTCAGCGACAGCGAGCCCAAGGTCCGGACGGCTTCGGCGGCCACGACCCGCTCGGCGGTCAGCACCAGGTGCGCGGCGACCGTCGTCTCATCGGTCAGCCGTTCGGCAAGCCGCTCGGCGGCGCCGCTGATCCGCTCGATCAGCTCGACCAGTGCGGTCGATCGGGGCTCCTCGGTTCCACTGAGCCGACGGTGCCGCGGCCAGGACCGCTCGGCGTAGAGCGCCACTGTCGCAGGCAGCGTCAGCATCCGCATCGCATCGGCGGTGGATGCACAGTCGACGACGACGCGGTCCCATTGCCCACTGTCTGCAAGTTCGCCGACCTCGTGCAGACCCAGCACCTCCTGAACGCCGGGAAGCGCCGAAAGTTCTTCGGGTGCAACGCTTCCCAGGTCAGACTCGGGGAAACGCGCGGCCAGGACGTCGACCACGCCCACCCAGTGCCGCTCAAGCAGGGCCAGCGTGTCTAACGCCAGCACGTCCAAGCAGCCGCTCGCTCCGGCGCAGTCGACGTCCACCGCGATGGGGTCCCGGCCGTCACTGGGAGGCACCGGCAATCCGAGCACGTCCCCGACCGAATGGGCCTGGTCGGTGGAGATCAGCAACACCCGGTCACCAGCACATGCCAACGAGACCGCGGTCGCCGCCGCACACGTGGACTTGCCTACGCCGCCCTTGCCGACGAACAGACTGATCGCAGGCACTGGAAGCGCTGTCGGCGTTCCTGCCTCAGGCGGCCTCACTCAGCCTCTGCTCGCTTCTTCAGGTCCTTCAGCGCGGTGTCGGTCAGCCGCCGCTCCGCCTTGCGCTTGAGCAGGCCGATCATCGGGATCATCAGATCCACCGACAACTCATAGCGGACCTCGGTTCCAGATCCCTTGGGCGTCAAGCGATATTCGCCGTTGAGAGCTTTCAGCAATGAACTGGATGCCAACGACCAGCGCACCGAGCGACGGTCTGCCGACCAGTCGTAGTCCAGCACCATGGTGTCCTTGAGCACGGCCGCGTCGAGCACCATCCGCGCCACCTTCGGGTAGCCGTCGGCATCGGTTTCCAGCACGTCGGCCTCGGTGTACTCCGAGACCCAGTCGGGATAAGCGCCGATGTCGGCGATCACGTTCATCACCGTGTCCGGATCCGCCGCGATGTAGATCGTCTGAGCTGTCTTATCCGCCACGTACTTACTTCCCTAACTCGCTCGCGTGCGCCACACGGCCCTCGGCAGAGACGGTACCTCGCCGACCTCGGCGAAGCCGGGTCAACTTACAGCGATCGGAGAGACCCCTACCGGCCGGGAACGCTCAAGGCGGTCCTTGATCTCGAAGGCCATCCGCTTGCCGGCGACCCGACGACGGTGGTTGAGCTTCGGCAAGTTCAGCCGGGCCAGCTGGCGGCCGGACACGCCGGCGGGTTCGGCGTGCAGAAAGTAGTGCAGCAGCACACCGTCGAGCATCGGCTCCAGCCAGACCTCCATGGTGCCGGTCAGTGGCCCGCTCACCGTCCATCGCATGCCCTTGTCAGCACGATCCTCGACCACCTGCAGCTGCAGGTCCGGCCACCATCGCTGCCAACTCGAACGATCGGCGACAGCGGCCCCGACCTGCTCGCCGGAAGCGGCGACGAACGTCTCGTCGGCGACCTGGATACTGTTCATGGCCCGCAAGCGTATCGAACACGCTTGCGCAACCTTCGCCCGCTATCTCTGCGCCGGGCCGCGGCCCGGCGCAGATCATCTTTCCCGGTGGGCGTGCCGCAACGTGAACACCGTCACGGTCGTCATCAGGCGCCGACTAGGCTGGAGCGAATCGACACCCCGGTTGGCAAGAGAGGTCATCGCAATGCGTGAGTTCAGTGTTCCCGCGCCGTTCACCGTCGAGGAGCACGACAACGTCGCCGCGGTCGTCTTCGAGCACGAGCGCAACAACCCCGACTTCGTCATCTACCAGCGGTTGGTCGACGGGGCCTGGACCGACGTCACCTGTGCAGAAGCCGCCGCGCAGATCCGTTCGGCCGCACTGGGCCTGATCAGCCAGGGTGTGGCGGCCGGCGATCGGGTGGTCATCTTCTCGGCAACCCGCTACGAGTGGGCCATCCTGGACTACGCGATCCTGTCCATCGGCGCGGTGACGGTTCCGATCTACGAGACGTCGTCGGCCGAGCAGGTCCGCTGGGTCATGCAGGACTCCAGCGCGGTGGTGGCGTTCGCCGAAACCGATGCCCACGCCCAGATTGTCAACGAACTCGCCGGCGACCTGCCGTCGCTGCGGCGGGTGTTCACCATCGACGGCTCGGACACCCCGGCACTCGATGAGCTCGCCGCGGCCGCCGCCGACCAGGACCCGGCGCAGGTCACCGCGCGGCTCGACGCGCTGCGGGCCACTGATCCGGCGACACTGATCTATACCTCGGGCACCACCGGACGTCCCAAGGGCTGCGAACTCACCCACTCCAACCTCATCCACGAGGTCCGCGGCACCCAGGCCGCGCTGCCGACCCTGATGACGTCCGGCCAGCGTCTGCTGGTCTTCCTGCCGCTGGCCCACGTGTTGGCTCGCGCCTTGAGCATCGCGGGCTTCGCCAACAAGGTCACGGTCGGATTCACCAGCGACATCAAGAACCTGGTGCCGATGTTCTCGGTGTTCAAGCCGACTGTGGTGGTGTCGGTGCCGCGGGTGTTCGAGAAGGTGTACAACACCGCGGCCCAAAACGCCGCCAACGACGGCAAGGGCCGCATCTTCGAGATGGCGGCGCAGACCGCGGTGGACTGGAGCGAGGCCACCGACCGCGGCGGCGCCGGCCTGTTGCTGCGCGTCAAGCACGCCGTGTTCGACAAGCTGGTGTACCACAAGCTGCGTACCGCGCTGGGCGGCAACTGCCGTGCCTCGGTCTCCGGCGGAGCGCCGCTGGGCGAGCGGTTGGGCCACTTCTACCGCGGCGTCGGGCTGTCCATCTACGAGGGCTACGGGCTGACCGAGACCACCGCCGCCATCACCGTCAACCCGGTCGGCGGCATGAAGGTCGGGACCGTCGGAAAACTGGTGCCCGGCAACAGCATGCGCATCGCCGAGGACGGCGAGCTGCTCGTGCGCGGCGGCGTGGTCTTCAGCGGCTACTGGCAGAACGAGCAGGCCACCGCCGACGCGTTCACCGACGGCTGGTTCCGCACCGGTGACCTGGCCGCCATCGATGACGAGGGCTACCTGAAGATCACCGGCCGCAAGAAAGAGATCATCGTCACCGCCGGCGGCAAGAACGTGGCCCCCGCGGTGCTCGAGGACCAGCTGCGGTCGCACCCGCTGATCAGCCAGGCGATGGTCGTCGGCGACGCCAAGCCGTTCATCGGCGCACTGATCACCATCGACCCCGAGGCCATCGAGGGCTGGAAGCAGCGCAACGGCAAGGCCAGCGCCGCGACCCCGGCGGACCTGGCCACCGACCCGGATCTGATCGCCGAGGTGGATGCGGCCGTCAAGCAGGCCAATCTGGCTGTCTCGCACGCCGAGTCGATCCGCAAGTTCCAGATCCTGCCGGTCGACTTCACTGAGGCCACCGGCGAGCTGACCCCCACGATGAAGGTCAAGCGCAACGTGGTCGCCGAGAAATTCGCCGACGCGATCGAGGCGATCTACGCCAAGGGCTGACCGGCGGGCTGGTCCGCCGCTTGAACCCGCCTCAGGCTTGCAGCAGATCGGCCATTCGTCCGGCCAGCGTGTCCCAGCGCCAGTTCCCCGTCGCCCATTCACGTCCGGCGGCAGCCATCGCGGCGGCCCGATTGGGGTCGGCGAGCAGTCCGGCGACGGCGTCACCGATCTGTTCCACAGCCCGGCCGTCGACCACCAGCCCGGTCCGATTGTGTAGGACGGTTTCGGGGGCACCACCTGAGTTACCGGCGACCACCGGTACCCCGGCCGCCGACGCCTCCAGGAACACGATGCCCAGGCCTTCCACGTCGAGCCCGGCCCCGCGAGTGCGGCACGGCATCGCGAACACGTCACCGAGCGAGTAGTAGGCCGGTAGTTCGGTGGCCGGCACACCGCCGGTGAAGGTCACCGCATCGGCGACGCCGCAGTCGTCGGCCAGCTTGTGCAGTGTCTCGGCGTAGGGTCCGCCGCCGACGATCACCAGCGCGGCCCCGTCCACGCGTTTCCGGATCGCCGGCAGCGCCCTGATCAGCATGTCCTGGCCCTTGCGGGGCACCAGTCGCGATACGCAGACGACGGTGGGACGCTCCCCCAGCCCGTGCCGGTCCCGTAATTCGGCGCGGGCCGCGGGATCGGGACGGAACCGATCGGTGTCCACGCCGGGCGGCAGGTGCTCCAACGCGGCGTTTGGGCCGAACGCCGAGGCGAACCGGCCGCGGGTGTAGTGGCTGACGAACGTGACGGTGTCGCAGGAGTCGCCGATGCGGCGCAGCACCGAACGGGCCCCCGGCAGCATCGACCAGCCCACCTCGTGACCGTGCGTGCTGGCCACCACCCGAGTGGCACCGGCGGAGCGCGCCCGGTTGGCCAGCAGCGCCAGCGGTGCGGCCGCACCGAACCAGACGGTCTGGGCGCCCACGTCGGCGATGAGCCGACGCATCCGGGAGTCGACCGCCGGGCCCGGCAACATCAGCGTGCCGGGATGGCGCACCACGTGATAGCCGGCGGATCTCGCGTCGTCGTCGAAGGCCTCGGCGCCCTTCCACTGCGGCGCGTACACCGTCACGTCATGGCGCCCGCTCGCGGTGATGCGGCGCACCAACTCCTCCAGGTAGGACTGGATGCCGCCGGGGCGCGGCGGAAAATCGTTGGTTACCAGCAGGACCCGGCTCACTGCAGGGATGCTAGCGGGCTGACGATGCGGGCCGCCCGCGGCCCGCTGAGGAAGCCCGCAATCAGGCACAGCGGGCTGACGATGCGGGCCGCCCGCGGCCCGCTGAGGAAGCCCGCAATCAGGCGCAGCGGGCTGACGATGCGGGCCCTCACCCCCGCCACTGCTGCCACCCGGCGAGCAGCTCGGGCAGATCCACCCCGAGCACCAACGACACCGCCACCGCCGGCGGCACATGTCCAGGGCCGCAGGCGGTCAGATAGAGCTCACGCAACTTCGCGGTTCCGAAGCGCTCGGCCACGAATCGGGCGAACTCCCATGCCCGGTCGTAGGCCTGTGCCCGGCGCGGTCCGGGAGCATCCAGGTCGGCATCCGAAGGCAACGCCAGCGCCGGTCCGGTCGGCCCGATCGCCCGATCCCCGCTGGGTCGTGCGACGAAATCGGCCACCCCCTCGGTGAGCCAGCGCGGCGCATCGAACGCGGTGTCGGTGCGGGCGGCGTAGTGGAACAGCTCATGGGTCAACACGATTCGCAGTGCCGGTGTACTCATCGCGTCGGCGCCGGGCGCGAAGACGATCCGCTGACCAACTGCTGTCCGACGTTCCGGATCCACCCGGTCGGCGACCGCGACGGCGGCGACATCCGACCACTGCGCAACATCAGTGCTGTCACCAACGCTGCCGCCGGCCAGCTCGACGAACTGCCAATCCGACCCGGTGGCCGTCACTTGGATGCGGTGCGACCAGTCGGTCCCCCAGAACGCTTCGACCGCGTCGACGGCACTGCCGATGTTTGCGGCCACCCTCGACAGCAATTCTTCGCCGGACTGCCCGCCGAGGTTCTCCAGAACGACGGTGCGGTCATCGCCCACGATCAGCGCCACCGCCGCCGGCCGGCGAGCGGCCACGGCCAGCAACCCGACACCGCTGAGCAGCTCGACGATCAGCAGCGCCGCGAGCAGGCGGCGGATTTTCCGGTGCTCAGTAACGGCGGGCGTTGTGGATCGGGCCGGAAGAGTTCATCGGGACCACCCGGACCGGCTGACCGTAGGTGGACGAGTGGATCATCATGCCGTCGCCGACGTAGATCCCCGAGTGCGACGCGTCCGAGTAGAAGGTCAGCACGTCACCGGGCTGCAGGTCGGACAGCGACACCGCCTGCCCGCCGTTGGCCTGCGCCTGGCTGGAGTGCGGCAGGTTGATGCCGGCCTGGTGGAACGCCCACATCACCAGTCCCGAGCAGTCGAATCCGCCCGGTGCGGCCCCGCCCCAGACATACGGCGTGCCGACCTGGGTCAGCGCCGCCTGCACGGCGGTCGCGGCGGCTCCGCCACCGGAGGCGCCCACGGCCACATCCATCGGGGGCGGCGCGTCGGACCCGGGCATCGGGAATCCGGGGAATCCGGGTGCCGGCGGCACGCCGTCGGGGCCGGGCTCGCCCGGAACGGCTTCGGGTCCGGCGCCGGGGCCGGCCATCGCCGTGCGCTGCTGGGGCGTCAGTGCGTAGTACTGCGACTTCACCACCGAGATCTGCAGCTGCAGACGGCTTTGGCGGGCCTGCAGCTCGGCGCGGACCGCGGCGGCCTGCTCAGCTGCCGTCCGGGCGTCGTGAGCCGATTTGGCGGAGGCCTGCTCAGCCTGATCGGCCCGCTCGCTGGCCGCACGGAAACGGTCCAGCTGCACCGACAGGTCGCCGGCAACCACCCGCTGCACACCGAGCTTGTCGATCAGTTGTTGCGGCGACTCGGCGGTCAGGATGGCGTCCGCGCCACCGACTCGGCCACCCATGTAAGTGGTGGCGGCAAAGCGATTGACGGCCGCTCGGTAGGTGGTCAGCTGGTCGCGGGCCGAATCCAGGGCGGCTTGGTCAGCGGCGTGCGCATTGTCTGCGGCCTGCTGCGCGGCGAGCTTCTCATCGAGATTGAGCTGCGCGGTGTGCATGGCCTCGGTCGTCTGCTCAGCCTGCCGGGACAGTTCGCTGAGTTTCGCCAGGGCGTCGTCGGCGGGGTCGGCGTGGACGTTTCCAACCAACACGCTGCTCAGAGTCGTGACACCAACTACCAAACCGGCTGCGGCGCCGATGGCAGGGCGCCTCAAAGCACGCAGACGCCACTGCATACGTTCGAGCTCCAAGATTGCATCCTTAACACTGCCCAGGGAGGCACAGGGGGTGTACCGCCGCCGAAACGTAAGGTCTCGAATAGGTTACGGAATGGCAACGTCGTTGTCCATCACGAATTGCCGACTGTAACAGTCAGGATTGTGAAAGTTCTAAGGCCAGTTATCCGGGTTCGCCCCTGGTCAGGCCACACCCGAGCGGCGCACCGGTCCACGCTCGCCGCGAATCGGGACTAACCGCAATCGCGGCGCCATCCCGGCCTCGGCAAGCACATCGAGCGCCGCCCGCTCGTCTTCGAGCAGCTCGTTGGGTACACCCAGCAACACGCTGACCACACAGTCCCGGCACGCCGGTCCGCGCACCGCGCAGTCATCGCAGTCGATCACCATCGGATCCGAATCCGCCCGCCGCGCGCCGCGGTCATCCGAGTGTCCCGAGATCTGTCCCATGACGATTCCTCTCGATCAGTTGCCGGCACGCTAACGCCGGGCACCGACAACCTGTTGTCGGTATGTCCTGTTGTCGGTGCGGGCGCATACGGTTCGGCCATGACCACCGGCACAGAGCAGCTGAGCTTTCCCCCGTTCGAAGCCCAGCTCGAAGCCGAATTCGACGCCGCCCCGGCCAACCTGCGCGACACCACCTTCGTGGTGGTGGACCTGGAGACCACCGGCGGGCGGGCCTCGCCAAAGGGGGAAGACGAGGCGGACGCCATCACCGAGATCGGCGCGGTCAAAGTGCGCGGTGGCGTGGTCGAGGGTGAGTTCGCCACGCTGATCAACCCGCAGCGCGGCATTCCGCCGCAGATCGTCCGGCTGACCGGTATCACCACCGCCATGGTCTATGAGGCGCCCACGATCGACGCCGTACTGCCGTCCTTCCTCGAGTTCGCCGGATTCGACCGGGGGTCGGTGCTGGTCGCCCACAACGCCGGGTTCGACGTCGGGTTCTTGACCGCCGCCGCGCAACGCTGCGATCTAGCCTGGCCGCGACCGCCGGTGCTGTGCA
Organism: Mycolicibacter virginiensis; assembly: GCF_022374935.2. Lineage (NCBI taxonomy): Bacteria > Bacillati > Actinomycetota > Actinomycetes > Mycobacteriales > Mycobacteriaceae > Mycobacterium > Mycobacterium virginiense. Next base: position 2,002,106 of record NZ_CP092430.2, on the reverse strand, counting down.
CGGTGCGGCTGGCACGCCGGGTACTCAGCCGCGACGAGGCACCCAGTGTCCGGCTTGCCGAGTTGTCCCGACTGTTCGCGGTGAGCACCACCCCCACCCACCGGGCACTCGACGACGCCCGCGCCACCGTCGACGTCCTGCACGCGCTGATCGAGCGGCTGGGCAACCAGCAGGTCAACACCTTCGTCGACCTGCGTGCCTACCTGTCGCACACGACACCGGCCCAGCGCCGCAAGCGCAGCCTGGCCGTCGGGCTGCCGGAGCGGCCCGGGGTCTACCTGTTCCGCGGCCCGTCCGACGAAATGCTCTACATCGGCACCTCCACTAACCTGCGCCGACGAGTCGCGCAGTATTTCAACGGCTCCGAACGGCGCAGTCGCATCGCCGAGATGGTGGCGCTGGCCACCCGGATCGATCACGTCGAATGCGCGCATCCGCTGGAGGCCGGGGTGCGCGAATTACGACTGCTAGCCGCGGCCGCTCCGCCCTACAACCGACGTTCGAAGTTTCCCCGGCGGTGGTGGTGGATCACCCTGTCAGGCGAGGCTTTCCCCCGCCTGACCGTGGTGCGCACTCCGCGCCACGACCGGGCAATCGGCCCGTTCCGTTCTCGGGCTGACGCCGCCGAGGCCGCGGTCCTGTTTTCGCGGTTCACCGGAATCCGAACCTGCACAACGCGATTGGGTCGGACCGGTCGGCACCGCTGTCCACCGGCCGAAGTCAGCCCCTGCCCGGCGACGCCGAATACCACTGCAGACGAGTACGCCGAAGCGGTCGGGCGTGCGGCCGCGTTGCTCGACGGTGCCGACAACGCCGCCCTAGCCGCCGCGGTGCAGCAGGTGAACGCGCTGGCTGAACGCGGGCACTACGAAAGTGCGGCACGGCTGCGCGATCGCACCGCGGCAGCCATCGATGCCCTGTGGCGCAGCCAACGCGCCCGCGCCCTGGTGGCCCTGCCCGAGCTGGTGGCCGCAGCGCCGGATGGCACCGGCGGGTGGCAGCTCGCGGTGATCCGCCACGGCCGGTTGGCTGCCGCGGGGTGCGCTGCGCGCGGTGTCCCGCCGATGCCCGTCGTCGATGCGATCACGCTGGGGGCCGAGACGGTGCTGCCCGAGCCGGCCCCGTTGGCCGGTGCTCTGGTCGAGGAGACCATGCTCATCGCGCGCTGGCTGGCAGCTCCCGGGGTGCGCATCGTGCACGTCGACGGGACCGGCGGGGCCGACGAACCCGACGGGTGGACTTCCCCGCTGGCTTCGGCCGGGCCGTGGACGTCGTGGGCCGCGCTGGCCCGCTCAGCGCGGTTGGCCTCAGAGCTGAGCGCCGAAGCGGACCCAGCGCGCCAACAACTGTTCGGCCGCGCCGCTGTCGATCGCCTCGACCGCGCGCGTCAGCCCGTCTTCCCAGGCCGGCAGCCACTCAGCGCTGCTGGATAGCCCCGCGTGCGCCACAATCGCGCCGGCCGCGTTGAGCACCACAGCGTCGCGCACCGCGCCCTTGGTTCCGGCGAGCACCGAGCGGGCCTCCTCGGCGTTGGCCTGCGCGTCACCGCCGAGCAGCTCGCCCACCTCTGCGCGGGCGAACCCGAAACCGGCCGGGTCGAACGTCAGCCGGTCGATGGTGCCGGCCTGCACTCGCCAGATCGTGCTGGTCGTGGTGGTGGTCAGTTCGTCGAGGCCGTCATCACCGTGCACCACCAGAACGCTGGACCGCCGCGCCGCGAACACACCGGCCATCACTTCGGCCAGTTCTCCGAACGCGCACCCGATCAGCCCGGCCCGCGGCCGCGCCGGGTTGGTCAGCGGCCCCAGCAGGTTGAACACTGTCGGGACGCCGATCTCGCGCCGTGCCACCGAGGCATTGCGATACGACGGCTGGAATTGCGGGGCGAAGCAGAATCCGATGCCGACCTCGGCGACGCTGCGCGCTACCTCGTCGGGCCCCAGGTCGATGCGCACCCCCAGCGCCTCCAGGGTGTCGGCGCCGCCGGACAGCGAGCTCGCCGACCGGTTGCCGTGTTTGACCACCGGCACGCCGGCAGCCGCCACCACGATCGCCGCCATGGTGGACAGGTTCACCGTGTTGGCGCCGTCCCCGCCCGTGCCCACCACGTCGACGGTGTCGGTACCGATCTTGTCGGTGGGCACCTTGCGTCCGAAAGACAGCATCACGTCGGCCAGCTCGCCGACCTCGGCGGCGGTCGGGCCCTTCATCTGCATCGCCACCCCGAACGCCGCAATCTGCGCGGAGGTGGCGGAGCCGGCCATGATCTGCTCCATCGCCCAGGCCGCCTGCCCCCGGGGCAGGTCTCGCCCGGACGTCAGGCCACCCAGGACCTGACGCCACTGCACTATCTGCGCTTTCGGCTGCGCCGCACTACCTGGCTCGACCACGCGCCGATCGTCGCACGCGGCCTCCGCGACGCCAAAGCCACCCGGAAGCAGGGCCCGAAACAAGTGGAAGACAGAGCGCTAACGGGCCGGTAACAGCACCTACCACACCAGTTCAAACGAATTGCCAGCCCCGGGTGGAGTTCTACAACTACATAGCGTCATACTTGCGGGGTGACGAGCGCTGTGGGGTCCTCGGGTACTGCCATTACTTCTCGTGTGCATTCGCTGAACCGTCCCAACATGGTCAGCGTCGGCACCATCGTGTGGCTGTCCAGTGAATTGATGTTCTTTGCCGGTTTGTTCGCGATGTACTTCACGGCACGCGCGCAGTCCGGAGGTGCCTGGCCACCACCGCCAACGGAGTTGAACCTCGCGCTGGCGGTCCCGGTGACGCTGGTGCTGATCGCGTCATCGTTCACCTGCCAGATGGGCGTGTTCGCCGCCGAGCGCGGCGACGTGTTCGGGCTGCGCCGGTGGTACCTGCTGACCTTCCTGATGGGGCTGTTCTTCGTCTGCGGTCAGGCCTACGAGTACTCCCACCTGATCGCGCACGGCACCACCATCCCGTCGAGCGCGTACGGCACCGTGTTCTACCTGACCACCGGGTTCCACGGCCTGCACGTCATCGGTGGGTTGGTCGCCTTCATCTTCCTGATGCTGCGCACCACGATGAGCAAGTTCACCCCGGCTCAGGCCACCGCTTCGATCGTCGTGTCCTACTACTGGCACTTCGTCGACATCGTGTGGATCGCACTGTTCGCCACGATCTACTTCATCCGATGAGCAACCGCCCGATGAACAGGAGTGTCCGGTTGAAGACACTGAAGAAGTGGGCCCGACCTGGCAACAACGACACCGTTGCCCGCCGGCGCCTGCGCCGTCGTGCCTCGGGCGGACTGCTGCTGCTGGTCGCCCTGGCCCTGGCCGGTGGAATGGCCGCGCTGCTGACCCCGACCCCGCAGGTTGCGGTGGCCGACGAGTCGGCCTCGGCCCTGCTGCGCACCGGGAAGCAGCTCTTCGACACCTCGTGTGTGAGCTGCCACGGCGCCAACCTGCAGGGTGAGGTGGGCCGTGGTCCGAGCCTGATCGGCGTCGGTGAAGCCGCCGTCTACTTCCAGGTCTCCAGCGGCCGGATGCCCGCGGTCCGCGGTGAGGCCCAGGCCCCCCGCACATACCCGTTCTTCGACGACAAGCAGATCGACGCGTTGGGCGCCTACGTCCAGGCCAACGGCGGCGGACCCACCGTGGTGCGCAACGCCGATGGCAGCATCGCGCAGGCTTCGCTGCGCGGTGACGACCTTGGCCGCGGCGGCGACCTCTTCCGCCTCAACTGCGCGTCCTGCCACAACTTCACCGGCCGGGGCGGCGCCCTGTCCTCGGGTAAGTACGCGCCCGACCTGGCGCCGGCCAGCGAGCAGCAGATCCTGACCGCGATGCTGTCGGGCCCGCAGAACATGCCGCGCTTCTCCGACCGGCAGATCTCCATGGAGGAGAAGAAGGACATCATCGCCTACGTGAAATCCGTTACCGAGGAACGTGATCCGGGCGGCTACGGGCTCGGCGGGTTCGGCCCGGCGCCCGAGGGAATGGTGATTTGGATTATCGGCATGGTCGCAGCCATCGCCGCGGCAATGTGGATCGGGGCACGCTCATGAGCAGCAACGACAAGACCGAACTCCCCGACGACGCTGCACTGGCGACGATGAGCAACGACGAGCTGCTGGCTCTCGGCGGCAGCATCGACGGTGTCAACACCGTTTTCAAGGAGCCTCGCTGGCCGGTCGAGGGCACTCGGGCCGAGAAGCGCGCCGAGCGCCGGGTCGCGGCTTGGTTCCTGGCGGGTGGCGGCTTCGGGCTGGCCCTGTTGCTGGTCTTCCTGTTCTGGCCGTGGGAGTACGCACCGCTGGAGTCCCCGGACGGCTTGGCCTACTCGCTGGCAACTCCGCTGTACGGCTTGACCTTCGGGCTCTCGGTGCTGTGCATCGCGATCGGCGCGGTGCTGTTCGTCAAGAAGTTCATCCCCGAAGAGATCACCATCCAGGACCGTCACGACGGCAGTTCCCCCGAGATCGACCGTAAGACCGTGGCGGCCCAGCTGACCGACGCGTTCGAGGGCTCGACCATCGGGCGGCGCAAGCTGCTGGGTGCGTCGCTGGGCGTCGGATTCGGCGCATTCGGCCTGGGCACCTTGGTGGCCGGCGCCGGTGGCCTGATCAAGAACCCGTGGAAGCCGGTCGTCGACACCGCCGAAGGCAAGAAGGCCGCGCTGTGGACGTCCGGATGGACCCCGCGCTACCCCGGCGAGACCATCTACCTGGCCCGCGCGACCGGTCAGAGCACCAACTCGCCGTTCGTCAAGATGCGGCCCGAGGACCTCGACGCCGGCGGTATGGAGACGGTGTTCCCGTGGCGCGAGTCCGACGGCGACGGCACCACCGAGGAATCGAACGAGAAGCTCACCGCGATCATGATGGGCGTGCGTAACCCCGTGATGCTGATCCGCATCCGGCCCGACGACATGCCCAAGGTGGTCAAGCGCCAAGGCCAGGAGAGCTTCAACTACGGCGACTTCTTCGCCTACACCAAGATCTGCTCGCACCTGGGTTGCCCGTCTTCCCTGTTCGAGCAGCAGACCTATCGGATCCTGTGCCCGTGCCACCAGTCGCAGTTCGACGCGCTGCACTTCGCCAAGCCGGTCTTCGGCCCGGCGGCTCGCGCGCTGGCACAGCTGCCGATCACCATTGACGCCAACGGTCATCTGGTCGCCAATGGCGACTTCATCGAACCTGTCGGACCGGCATTCTGGGAGCGCACCTCATGAGCCCTGCAATCGGCGACCTGCTCGCCCGCCAAGCAGACGACATCGATACCCGCTACCACCCGGCGGCCGCGCTGCGCCGCCAGTTCAACAAGGTCTTCCCGACGCACTGGTCGTTCCTGCTCGGTGAGATCGCCTTGTACAGCTTCATCATCTTGCTGCTGTCCGGCGTCTACCTGACGCTGTTCTTCGACCCGTCCATGGCCGAGGTCATCTATCACGGCGTCTATCAGCCGCTCAACGGCGTGCAGATGTCGCGGGCCTACGAGTCGGCGCTGGACATCTCGTTCGAGGTGCGCGGCGGCCTGTTCGTCCGCCAGCTGCACCACTGGGCCGCGCTGATGTTCGCGGCGTCGATCATGGTGCACCTGGCGCGCATCTTCTTCACCGGCGCGTTCCGTCGGCCGCGTGAGGCGAACTGGGTGATCGGGTCGTTGCTGCTGATCCTGGCCATGTTCGAGGGCTACTTCGGTTACTCGCTGCCTGACGACCTGCTGTCCGGTATCGGTCTGCGCGCCGCGCTGTCCTCGATCACGCTGGGTATGCCGGTGATCGGCACCTGGCTGCACTGGGCGCTGTTCGGCGGCGACTTCCCGGGCACCATCCTGATCCCCCGGCTCTACGCGCTGCACATCCTGCTGATTCCGGGCATCATCCTGGCCCTGATCGGCGTGCACATGGCGCTGGTGTGGTTCCAGAAGCACACCCAGTTCCCCGGGCCGGGCCGCACCGAGACCAACGTCGTCGGCGTGCGGGTGCTGCCGGTCTTCGCGATCAAGTCGGGCGCGTTCTTCGCGATGATCACCGGCATCCTGGGCCTGATGGGCGGGTTGCTGCAGATCAATGCGATCTGGAACCTGGGGCCCTACCGCCCGTCGCAGGTGTCGGCAGGTAGCCAGCCGGACTTCTACATGATGTGGACCGAGGGCCTGGCTCGTCTCTGGCCGGCCTGGGAGTTCTACTTCTGGGGCCACACCGTGCCCGGCCCGGTCGGTGTCGCACTGATCATGGGTGGCGTCTTCGGCCTGCTGATGGTCTACCCGTTCCTGGAGAAGAAGTTCACCGGCGACTACGCGCACCACAACCTGCTGCAGCGTCCCCGGGACGCTCCGGTCCGTACCGCGATCGGCGCCATGGCGATCAGCTTCTACATGGTGCTGACCCTGGCTGCGATGAACGACATCATCGCGTGGAAGTTCCACATCTCGCTGAACGCGACGACCTGGATCGGCCGTATCGGGATGGTGGTTCTGCCGCCGTTTATCTTCTTCATCACCTACCGGTGGTGCATCGGCCTGCAGCGCAGTGACCGTGACGTGCTCGAGCACGGTATCGAGACCGGCATCATCAAGCGGCTGCCGCACGGTGCCTACATCGAGCTGCACCAGCCGCTGGGCCCGGTCGACGACCACGGCCACCCGATTCCGCTGGAATACGCCGGTGCACCGCTGCCCAAGAAGATGAACAAGCTCGGCTCGGGCGGTGCTCCCGGTAGCGGTAGCTTCCTGACGGCCGACCCGGTCGACGAGGATGCCGCGCTCACCGAGGCGGCACACGCCAGCGAGCGGCGTGCGCTGACCGCGCTGGCCGAGCACCAAGGCGGTAACACCAACGGTCACCATTAGGCCCACTGGGTCCGAACAATCGGGCAGCCTGCGCAATCTCCTGCGCGGGCTGCCCGTTTTGGTTGGTGCGGCACCGGAATTCGATCCGGCGCAGGCACCGGCCGATCCGGTCGCGCTGTTCGTCCAATGGCTGCTGCATGCCGTCGACAGCGGCATCGTGGAACCCCACGCGATGACGTTGTCGACGGTCGGCACGGCGACCGGGACGGATCGAGCGCGGCCGTCGGCTCGGGTGTTGATCCTCAAAGATGTCGACGCCGCCGGTTGGCATTTCGGAGTCAGCTCGGCCAGCCGCAAGGGCGCCGATCTCGCCCGCAATCCCGCTGTGTCACTGACCTTTTACTGGCCCGCACTGGGCCGTCAGGTCAGGGTCGACGGCATGGCACTCCCCGACCCACCCGCGGTGACCGCCGACGACTTCCTGGCCCGCTCGCAAGGCGCCCGGGCGATGGTGCTCACCGGCCGGCAGAGCGAGCCCTACGCCGATCCGGCAGAGATCAGCGAGGCGCTGGCCAAGGCGAATCTGGAGCTCGAGCGCTCCCCTACCCTGGTGCCCACCGAGTGGGTGTCGTATGCGGTGCGGGCCGACGCCGTTGAATTCTGGCAGGCCGACGCCAGCCGCCGACACCGCAGGCTGCGCTACGAACGGGACGACGACACGACTTGGTCAACGACGCTGCTCTGGCCGTAGCCAGGCACTCGCGACAACGGCGCCCGCTCAGCCGAAACGAGTCGGCAGTTCCAGTACCTCACCCAGCCGGCGCAGGTACAGCCACGGAATCACCGGCATGGCGGCAGCACCGACCCCGGCCAACCCGTACCAGACCCACGACCCGGTGTCTTTACCGATGGCCATCAGATAGGTGGCCAACGCGACCAAGGTCAACGCGCCGCCCAGCGCGGTGGCCAGCACCGTGATGCCACGCAGCAACACCCGGTCCACCTGAGCCTGGTTGGGCAGCACCTGGCGCGTACCGGCCGCCCGCCGGCCCGGAGCATCGAATCCGGGCTGCTGCAACGGAGCGTCCTGGGCGTTCGGGCGCGGCGGCTTGGCCGGCGCCTGGGGCGGAAAGCCCGGGGGCCGCGGCGGACCGGGCTGGCGCGCCCGGAGCAGCACCGGGATGGCCGCGAGGATGACCAGCGCCGAAGCGCCGATCACGATGTAGAGCAGGCCGCTGTGCGAACTCTCGGTCGGCTCGTGAAAGCCTCGCCCGAGATCCACGAGTGCCACTGTGGCCGCCACGCTCATGCCCAGCCAGGTCAACCAGATCGCTGCGCATGCGCCCAGCAGGATGCGGTCAGTGACCTCCGGGGACTGCCCCGGTCGAATGAATCGATCCACCATGTTCCCGCCGGTCATCCGCAGCTCGTCGCCGGTGCGTCATTGCTGTTGGAGAACAACACCCTACCGTCACTGCTGGTGATCGAGCAGTTGAGTTTGCTCAGCCGCAGCATGCTGGTCGCCTCCACGGAACCGATCTCCGATTGGGAGATCGGGGTCAGGGTCAACGACCACGGGATGTAGGCGTTGCGTTGTGTACGCCGTTGCCCGGAGGCGTCCACGTAGGTGATCGTGATCTGGTCGAACGGCGCTTTGGTGCCCGTCACCGAATAAGTCACCTGCAGCGGCTTCGGCGGCGTGGTCGTGGTGGTCTCCTGCGTCGTGGTCGATGGCTCCGGTGCCGGCTCCTCGCTGACCGGCGGCGGCGGGGGCGGCGGCGGCTCCTCGCTGCTGGGCGGCGGAGGCGGCGGCTCCTCGCTGCTGGGCGGCGGTGGCGGCGGCACCGTGGTGCTGGTACTGGTCCGGGTGATCTCGTCCTGTACCGGCGGCACTGAGACCGTGCTGCTGGTGGTCGCGGGCGTCGCCAGATCGTGGGTTTCGGTGCGGGCGAACAGCAATGCCACCGACACCACCAGCGAGACCGCGGCGATGATCACGGTGACACCGACCACCCACGGCCACCGGGGCGTCTTGGCGCCCGGCTCCGGCTCGTCGGGCACGTCGTAGTTGTCGTAGTCGTAGAGCCGCGGATCCACCGGAACGTAGGGACCGCTCAGAAACTGTTCGGATTCGGGCGCCGAGTAGGCCTGCGAGTACGCGGTGTTGTCGGCCGGCGTGGTGGCCGGAGTGGCCGTCACATCGTCCAGCGGCTGAATCTCCCCACCCGCGCTCGCGTCCGGGGCCGAGGCTAGGTCTGGGGCCGGCTGACCGTTGCCGGAGCCCTCGTCTCCAGAGCCCGCCTCTGGGGGATTCGGCCCGCTCATTCCCGCCTATCCTCTTCAAACCGCCGCGCCACGACCTGACCGGTTGCGGTCGACATCAATCACCGTTGGTCATTGTGCATCGGCAACCCTACCCAAGCGGGTCGACACGGCGGCCGCGGCGGAGATCCGGTCAGTGTTTCTCGGCGCCGATGTAGTACTCGAAGACCAGTCCGGCCACGCTCGACAACACGAACACCACGCCGGCAGCGATCAGCCAGGGCAGCCACAGAGCGATCCCCACGGCAGCCACCGAGCCGGACAGCGCGACCAGGATCGGCCACCAGCTGTGCGGGCTGAAGAAGCCCAACTCGCCGGCGCCGTCACTGACCTCGGCGGCCTCGTAGTCCTCGGGACGGGTGTCCAGCCGGCGTGCCACGAACCGGAAGAAGGTGGCCACGATCATGGCCATCATTCCGGTCAGGAACAGCGCGGTAGTGCCGGCCCATTCCACGCCGCCGGTGGCGAACTTGCCGGTCAGCACCGCGTAGATCACGCCGACCACCAGGAAGAAGGTGGCGACGAACTCGAACAGCCTGGATTCGATGCGCATGCGGTTGTCCCTACTTGTTGCTGGCTTGCGGGGCTAGCAGGCCACGGCGGCTGTCGAACGGGAACGTGGTGGTCGCCAACGGTTCCTGCTTGATCGCCTCCAGCGCCTCGGCGTTGGTCTTTCCGGCGATGCGCTGATCCAGATAGGCCTTGAAGTCATTAGGCGAGACCACCCGGACCTCGAAGTTCATCATCGCGTGGTAGGTGCCGCACATCTCGGCGCAGTGGCCGACGAACGCGCCCTCCTTGGTGATCTCGGCAACCTGGAAGGTGTTCACCTGGTTGTTGCGCTCGGGCCAGGCGATGACGTCACGCTTGAACAGGAACTCGGGCACCCAGAACGCGTGGATGACGTCGGCCGAGTTGAGCACGAACTCGATGCGCTTACCGCTCGGCAGCACCAGCACCGGGATCTCTCCGGTGGTCCCGACCGTCTCGATCTTGTCGAAGTTCAGGTAGGTGCGGTCCTCGGTGTTGAGGCCCTGGACCGGCCCCCGCAGTTCCTCACCGTGCGCGTCCACGCCTTCGGGCTTGGACGTCATCGCGTCCTTGCGGGCTTGGTCCACACCGTCGTAGCTCAGGGTGTGGTCGTGGAAGTCGACCTTCTGGTAACCGAACTTCCAGTTCCACTGGAAGGCGGTGACGTCGACGACCACCTCGGGGTTGGGCTCGTGGTGCAGCATCTTCTCCTGGACCACGACGGTGAAGTAGAAGATCACCGCGACGGCCAGGAACGGCACGACGGTGAGTCCGAGCTCCAGCGGCATGTTGTAGCCGAACTGGCGCGGCAGCTCGGTGTCGGTCGCCTTCTTGCGGTGGAAGATCATCGACCAGAAGATCATTCCCCAGACGAGCCCACCGATCACCACCGAAGCGATGACCATGCCGATCCACAGCTGGTAGTTGGCCTCAGCCTCTGGCGTGATGCCCTTGGGCCAGCCGAAACCGACCACATCGGTCCAGTCGACGCTGCAACCGCTGAGCGTTACCGCCAGCAGTCCGAGCACGCTGACCGCGGTCAGCGGTCGAAGCAGACGGCGATGTGCAACGCCCTGCCCGCGACGTGTCACGTTGGTGCCTCCTCGAGTCACAGAACGGGCCGACTGACCCGGCGGAGCAGTCGAATACTACGCAGCGTAGACCACCCGGATCACCGAGGTTTGATGTACCTGCCGGTTGGCCGTCCCGGTGTGTTGACCACCTCATCTGGCTCCACAGCTTCTTCGCAGGCCTACATGGGCCTTCGCAGTTCAACGCCGATACCGGTGCGGCATACTGGGACCCGATGTGTGGACTGCTGGCCTTCGTGTGTGCCCCGGCCGGCACGACACCCGGCCCTGATGTGGCCGAAGTCGCCGGCGCGGTGTCGCGCGCCACCCACCTGATGCGCCACCGGGGCCCGGACGAGCCAGGCGGGATCTGGGCCGGCGATCGCGTGGTGTTCGGCTTCAACCGGCTGTCGTTCATCGACATCGCCCATTCGCACCAGCCCATGCGGTGGGGCCCGCCAGAGGCTCCCGAGCGCTACGAACTGGTGTTCAACGGCGAGATCTACAACTACCTGGAACTGCGCGAAGAGCTGGCCGCCGAACATGGCGCGATATTCGCCACCGACGGCGACGGCGAGGCGATCGTCGCGGGCTACCACTACTGGGGCACCGAGGTGCTGTCGCGGCTGCGCGGCATGTTCGCCTTCGCGGTGTGGGACACCGTGGCCGGCGAGCTGTTCTGCGCCCGCGACCCGTTCGGGATCAAGCCGCTGTTCATGGCGTCCGGCCCGGGCGGCACCGTGGTGGGCAGCGAGAAGAAATGCCTGCTGGACCTCGCCGACGTGGTGGGGTTCGACACCGCGATCGACACCCGCGCCGTCCAGCACTACACGGTGCTGCAGTACGTGCCGGAACCGGAGACGCTGCACCGCGGCATACGCCGGCTGGAATCGGGCTGCTACGCCCGGATTCGGCCGGGCGGTGAGCCGGAGACCACCCGCTACTTCCGGCCGCGGTTCGACGCCACCCCGATCACCCGCGACACCGAGCAGGCCCGCTACGACGAGATCACCGCGGTCCTGGAGGATTCAGTCGCCAAGCACATGCGGGCCGACGTCACCGTTGGCGCGTTCCTGTCCGGCGGGATCGACTCCACCGCGATCGCCGCGCTGGCGATGCGCCACAACCCCAAACTGATCACCTTCACCACCGGGTTCGAGCGCGAGGGCTTCTCCGAGGTCGACGTCGCCGCTGCGTCCGCCGAGGCGATCGGTGCCCGGCACGTGGTCAAGGTGGTCAGCCCGGCCGAGTTCGTCGCCGCCCTGCCCGAGATCGTCTGGTACCTCGACGACCCTGTCGCCGACCCGGCATTGGTGCCGCTGTACTTCATCGCCGCCGAAGCCCGCAAGCACGTGAAAGTGGTGCTCTCCGGCGAAGGCGCCGACGAGTTGTTCGGCGGCTACACGATCTACCGAGAGCCGCTGTCGCTGCGTCCGTTCGATTATCTACCGGCACCGGTGCGCCGATCCCTCGGCAAGGCGTCGCGGCCGTTGCCCGAGGGCATGCGCGGCAAGAGCCTGCTGCACCGCGGGTCACTAACGCTGCAGGAACGCTATTACGGCAACGCCCGCAGTTTCTCCGACGAGCAGCTGCGTGCCGTGCTGCCGGGCTTCTCCCCCGACTGGACCCACACCGACGTCACCGCCCCGGTGTACGCCGAGTCCGCCGGCTGGGACCCGGTGGCCCGAATGCAGCACATCGATCTGTTCACCTGGCTGCGCGGCGACATCCTGGTCAAAGCCGACAAGATGACGATGGCCAATTCACTGGAGCTGCGGGTACCGTTCCTGGACCCCGAGGTGTTCGCGGTCGCGTCGCGCCTGCCGGTGTCGGCCAAGATCACCCGCACCACCACCAAGTACGCGCTGCGCCGTGCATTGGAGCCGATCATTCCCGCGCATGTACTGCACCGCCCCAAGCTCGGCTTCCCGGTGCCACTACGGCACTGGCTGCGCGCCGGTGAGCTGTTGGAGTGGGCCTACGCCACGGTGGACGCCACCGGCGCCGATCACCTCATCGACGTCGCAGCGGTGCGCACGATGCTCGACGAGCACCGCGTGGGCACCGCCGATCACAGCCGTCGACTGTGGACCGTGCTGATCTTCATGCTGTGGCACGCGATCTTCGTCGAGCACACCGTGGTTCCGACCATCAGGGAACCGGACTATCCCGTGCGGCTCTAACCCCCGCGAACAGACGTAAAAGCCCCCTGATTCGGCACGAATAGGGGGCTTTTACGTCTGCTCGGCAGATTACTTGAGCGCCGCGTCGATCTCGGCCGCCGCGGCGTCACCGTAGGCATCCGCCAGGCGGCTCACCGCGGCGGCACGGTCCCACACCCATTCCTGGGTTCCGGTGGACTCCAGCACCAGCACCGCCACCAGCGAACCGAGCTGCGCGGACCGTTCCAGGCTCAACCCGGCGCTGCGTCCGGTGAGGAAGCCGGCGCGGAACGCGTCGCCGACCCCGGTCGGGTCGGTCTGGGACTTCTCCGGAACCACGCCGACGTGGACGCGGGAACCGTCCGGGGAGACGATGTCGACGCCGTCGCCGCCCAGGGTGGTCACCCGCAGCCCGACCTGCTTCATGACGTCGGCCTCGGTCCAGCCGGTCTTGGACAGCAGCAGGTCCCACTCGTAGTCGTTGGTGAACAGGTAGGTGGCACCGTCAATGAGCTTGCGGATCTCATCGCCGGTCAGCCGGGCCAGCTGCTGCGACGGGTCGGCGGCGAACGCCAACCCCAGCTTGCGGCACTCCTCGGTGTGCAAGAACATCGCCTCGGGGTCGTTGGCCCCGACGATCACCAATTCCGGCTTCCCGGCCGTCTCGACCAGCTTGGCCAGCGAGATGTTGCGGGCCTCCGACATCGCGCCCGGGTAGAACGACGCGATCTGCGCCATGTCCTGGTCGGTGGTGCAGACGAACCGGGCGGTGTGTGCCGTGGTCGAGGTCAGCACGTGATCGCAGTCGACGCCGTGCGAGACCAGCCACTGCCGGTAGTCGGCGAAGTCGGCACCGGCGGCGCCGACCAGGGCGGCGTCACCTCCGAGCACACCGATGGCGAAGGCGATGTTGCCCGCCACACCACCCCGGTGCACCACCAGGTCATCGACCAGGAAGCTCAGCGAAACCTTCTGCAGGTGATCGGCCAGCAGCTGTTCGGAGAACCGACCCGGGAAGCGCATCAGATGGTCGGTCGCAATCGAACCGGTCACCGCAATCGTCACTGAACAATCCCCCTCATATCGTCACCATTGGGCCTGGATGTGGGTACCCACGGTAGCGGCCCGGTGCCACCTGCTCGCCGCCGGGCAGCACAAAACCCGCGGTGTTCAGATGAAATCAGGTGCTCAGTTGAACGAGTCGCCGCACGAGCACGAGCCGCCGGCGTTGGGGTTCTCGATGGTGAAGCCCTGCTTGTCGATCTGGTCGGCGTAGCCGATCTCGGCACCCTGCAGGTACGGCGCACTCATCCGGTCGACGGTCAGCGTGACGCCGTTGAACTCCGCGACCACGTCACCGTCAAGGCTGCGGTCGTCGAAGAACAGGTTGTAGCGCAGGCCGGCGCAGCCGCCCGGCTGGACCGAGATCCGCAGGGTCAGGTCGTCACGACCCTCCTGTTCCAGCAGCGCCTTTACCTTGGCCGCGGCCTCATCGGTCAAGACCACGCCGTGAGACTCGGTGGTCGACTGATCCTGGACAGTCATTGCGTCTCCCTATTGCGGTTGATCATGGGGGCGGGTCCGGCCTCGACTCGAGGCGTTCGAACCCACCACAACAACGATACCCTGCGCCAACGTGTTCCCTATCGACGCGGCGAGCTCGATCTATATCAGCGAGACTCGACGCAGGAGAGCCGAAGCTGGACCGCCGAATCACCTGGCGGTTAGCGAGACTCGACGCAGGAGAGCCGAAGCTGGACCGCCGAATCACCTGGACGAACCCGCCGCGCGGCCACCGATCTGCGCCGCTGTGACGCTGGTCAGCCCGATCAGCTGGTTGGCGGCGTCGATCAGGGCCAGCCGCACGGAGCCGGCATAGTCGGCGATTGCCCGGGCGGCCAGCACCCCGGCCGACCGCAGTGCGGGTTCGTCCAGGCTGATCTGTCCGGCCAGGACCAGCAGCGGCATCTCCCGCGCCCGCGCCGCCGCCGCCAGCGAACCGACCACTTTGCCGTGCAGCGACTGCTGATCGAAGTGGCCTTCGCCGGTGACCAGGACGTCGGTGTCGGCGAGGGCGGCCTCCAGACCGGTGTGGCGGGCCACGATCTCGGAACCGGATTCGATGGTGCCGCCCAGCGCCAGCACGGCTGCCCCGATGCCGCCGGCTGCCCCGGCGCCCGACGCGGCGCTGGCCTCCCACCCGGCGGTGGCGTCCAGTTCGCTCGCCCAGGCAGCCAGCCTGCTTTCGAGTACCGCGACCGTGGCGGCGTCGGCGCCCTTCTGCGGCCCGAACACACGGGCCGAGCCCCAGGGGCCCAGTAGCGGATATTCCACGTCACAGGCGGCTACCAATTCGACCCCCGTGAGCCGCCGGCGGCCGGCGGCCAGGCCACCCAATTCCTCGACCATGCCGCGACCACCGTCGGTACACGCACTGCCGCCGAGCCCGATGACGATTCGCTGCGCCCCGGCCGCCAGCGCGGCGGCGACGAGTTGTCCCACCCCCATGCTGTGGGCCAGTAGCGCTGTGCGCGGTGACGGCGGTTCGCCGAGCATTCCCAACCCGCAGGCCTGGGCGCATTCCAGATAGGCCGTTTTGGCGACGGAGTCCCAGACCCATTCGGCGTCGACCGGATCATCCAGCGGTCCGCTGACCCGGGCCTGCTGCACCGTGCCCAGCGCGTTGGCCAGCACCGCGACGAAGCCCGGGCCGCCGTCGGACTGCGGTGCGATCGCCAGCCGGTCGTGGGGTCGGCTGCGATGCCAGCCGGTCGAGATGGCGGCGGCGGCCTGCACCGCGGTCAGAGTCTCGCCGAAACAGTCCGGCGCGATCAGCACCCGAAGCGCCCGCGCCCGAGGACCGGCCGAGCCGCCGGAACCCGGGTGATCAGCCATCACTGCAGCGTATAGAGCCGCGCGGACGGCGACGCAGGCCGGGCGGACCGGGCAAGTAATCTGGCGGGCGTGAAGTTGCCGGGGCGTAGAAAAGACGAGACTCAGTCCGCTGAGTCCGTGGTCTCCGCCGTCTCTATCGACGGCGACGAGTCTGAGGGCGGCGCTCGTGGCGGCGTCACCGCTCCCAAAGGCCGGCCGACCCCGAAGCGCAGCGCTGCGGCCAAGCGTCGCGGCCCGGTGGCGCCGGCCCCGATGACCTCCGCGGAGGCCCGGGCCCGGCGCAAGTCGCTGGCCGGCCCGAAACTGAGCAAGGAAGAGCGCCGGATCGCAAAGGCCGAGCGCCGTGAGCGGATGGCCGACCGCCGGGAACGGATGCTGTCCGGCGACGAGGCGGCGCTGCTGGAACGCGACCGCGGCCCGGTGCGCCGGTACGTTCGCGACATCGTCGACGCCCGCTACAACCTGTTGGGCCTGTTCATGCCGGTCGCGCTCGGCCTGATGTTCATCATGATGGCGGTCCCGCAGGTCCAGTACTACATTTCGCCGGCGATGATGCTGCTGATGGTCTTGATGGCCGTCGACGGGGTGTTGGTTGCCCGCAAGGCCGGCCGGATGGCCGACGCCAAGTTCCCCGACAATGTCGAAAGCCGTTGGAAGCTGGGGCTCTACGCCGCCAGCCGCGCATCCACGCTGCGCCGCATGCGGGCACCGCGCCCGCAGGTGCGGCGCGGCGAACGCCTCGACTGAGCCCGAATCGGGGCCGACAACCTTGGAATCCGTGAATTTCCCACCGGTCAGCCCACCCGATGCCGCGGCGGCAGCAGCCGCCCGGGCACGGCAGGACTCACTGACGAAACCGGCGGGTTCACTGGGCCGACTGGAGGCCCTCTCGGTGTGGGCGGCGGCCTGCCAGGGACAGTGTCCGCCACGACAGTTCGAGCGCGTCCGGGTTGTGGTGTTCGCCGGCGATCACGGCGTAACCCGGGGACGGGTGTCTGCCTACCCCCCGGAGGTGACGGCCCAGATGGTCGCCAACATCGACCGTGGCGGCGCGGCCATCAACGCGCTGGCCGCGATCGGCGGAGCCGGGGTACGGGTGGTGGACATGGCCGTCGATGACGGTGCGACCGACTCCCCCGCGGTGTCGACAGCGGCCGGTCCCTACAAGGTTCGGCGTGGCAGCGGTGACATCACAAGCGAGGACGCCCTGACCGCCGAGGAGACCCTGGCCGCGGTCGAGGCCGGCCGGCGCATCGCCGACGAGGAAGTCGACGGTGGCGCAGATCTGCTCATCCCCGGCGATATGGGGATCGGAAACACCACCGTCGCAGCCACATTGATTGCCGCGCTGACCGGCGCCGAACCTTCCGACGTGGTCGGCCACGGGACGGGCATCGATGACGCCGGCTGGTCACGCAAGACCGCGGCGGTGCGCGACGCCCTCTTTCGGTCCCGGCCGCAGCACGCCGACCCGCTTGCGCTGCTGCGCTGCTGCGGTGGCGCCGACTTCGCGGCGTTGACGGGGTTCTGCGCCCAGGCCGCGGTGCGGCGCACCCCGGTGCTGCTCGACGGCCTGGCGTCGACGGCTGCTGCCCTGGTGGCCGACCGGTTGGCTCCTGGAGCCCGGGCCTGGTGGCAGGCCGGGCATCGTTCGCCAGAGCCGGCCCATGCCCTGGCCTGCGCGGCGCTGGGCCTGCAGCCGATCCTCGACCTGCAGATGCGGTTGGGCGAAGGCACCGGCGCCGCGGTGGCGTTGCCGGTCCTGCGCGCCGCGGTCGCGGCATTGACGTCCATGTCGACGTTCGCCGAGGCCGGCGTCAGCGACCGGTCATCGTGATCGCTTCCCTGGCAGCGTCTTTCGCTTTCGGAACGATTCTTCCCGTTCCCACTGACCGACCGCCGGGCCGCGGGGCGATGACCGCGTTCCCGGTGGTCGGCGCCGCTCTCGGCGCGCTGGCCGCGGCCGTGGTGTGGGCCGGTGGCTACGCCTTCGGCCCGGGCAGCCCGGTGACCGGCCTACTGGCCGTGGCGGCGCTGCTGACCGCCACTCGTGGCCTGCACATCGACGGGGTGGCCGACACGGCCGATGGCTTGGGGTGCGCCCGGCCCGCTCCGCAGGCGCTGCAGGTGATGCACGAGGGGTCGACCGGCCCATTCGGGGTCATCGCGGTGGTGTTGGTAATCGGCTTGCAGGCATCGACCTTCCCGATGCTGGCGGCCGGGCAGATCGTGCTCGCGGTCTGCGCGGGCCGGGTGGCCGCGGTGTGGGCCTGCCGGCGCTCGGTGCCTGCCGCCCCCGGAAGCACGCTGGGCGCCACGGTGGCCGGCAGCCAGCCGCCGCCGGTAGCGGCCGCTTGGGTAGCGGCATTGTTCGCCGGGGCGATACCTGTCGGCGCGGCGCCGTGGCATGGGCCGGCTGCCGTCACACTGGCCCTGATTTGTGCCGCTATGCTGGTAAAACGCTGTGTGCGCCGCTTCGGTGGCATCACCGGCGATGTGCTTGGCGCCGTCATCGAGTGGACGACAACGCTGGCCGCGGTCGCGCTCGCCGCTCTGACCAGCGGTTGACCATCGCCTCGTTTTCGCATCCTTTCCGGACTTACGGACATTTCTCCGAAGCAATGTGTTACACCCAAATGGTCTTTGTAAGAATTCCGGCGACCATTAGCATTGCGGTCCGGGGAGGAAAACTGGATGACGCGCCATCAGAGCTACAGCAAGCGGAGTCGGGAATCACGCAAGGCGATGAACGACAGCACCGCTGACGACGACGTTGACGACGACTACTCCGACTGTTGCGACCGCATAGCTGAGGAGTGGCCACCGGTGGCCGATGAGCTCAACCGGCCGTCAGATCCCGTGAGCTGAACTCCGGCTCAGTCCAGCCGAGCCATCCACCCGTGAGTGTCGGCGAAGGTGCCGCGCTGGATTCCGGTCAAAGTGTCGCGCAGCGCCATGGTGACCTCACCGGGCTCGCCGTCGGCGATGGTGAACTCACCGTCCGCGGATTTGACCTGCGACACCGGGGTGATGACCGCAGCCGTCCCGCAGGCGAACACCTCGGTGATCTCGCCCGAAGCGGCCTTCTTCTGCCATTCACTGACATCGATCTTGCGTTCTTCGACACTGAAACCAGCATCAGTGGCCAACTGCAGCAACGAATCCCGTGTGATGCCGGGCAGCAGAGAGCCGGACAGCTCCGGAGTGACCAGGCGCGCAGAGCCACCGGTGCCGAACACGAAGAACAGGTTCATCCCGCCCATCTCTTCGACGTAGCGCCGCTCGGCCGCATCCAGCCACACCACCTGATCGCAGCCGTTGTCGGCGGCCTGCGCCTGGGCGACCAGCGACGCGGCGTAGTTACCGCCGAACTTGGCGGCGCCGGTACCGCCGGGACAGGCCCGCACGTACTCCGTCGACAGCCAGACACTGACCGGCTTGATACCGCCCTTGAAGTACGCCCCGGCCGGTGAGCCCATCACCAGGCAGCGGTACTCGTTGGCCGGGCGGACCCCCAGCCCCGGCTCGGTGGCGAAGACGAACGGGCGCAGGTACAGCGACTCCTCGCCGCCCGCCGCCGGCACCCAGGAGCCGTCCACGGCAATCAGCTGCCGCAGCGACTCGATGAACAGATCGTCGGGCAGCTCCGGGATGGCCAGCCGACGCGACGACGCCCGCATCCGGGCAGCGTTTGCCTCGGGCCGGAACGAGACGATCGATCCATCGGTCCACCGGTAGGCCTTGAGTCCTTCGAAGACTTCTTGCGCGTAGTGCAGGACGATGGCCGACGGGTCCAGTTCGATGGGCCCGTACGGGATGACCCGCGCATTGTGCCAACCCGCGTCCACCGTGTAGTCGATCGACACCATGTGGTCGGTGTGGTATTTGCCGAAACCCGGCTCCGCCAAAATGGATTCGCGCACCTCGTCGGGCGTCGGACTTGCGGTGACCGACACGTGGAAATCGAGGAGGCTGCTCGTCATGCAGCGATTGTATAACCGGTGCGCTAGCGGGTTTTTGCCGTGACGAACGGCGGCGACACCACCTCGCATTCCACGGCGCGGCCACGCACGTCGACATCCAGCCGTCCACCATCTTCAACACCCGCATCTACGTCGATCAGTGCCAGCGCGATGCCGGCCTTCAGCGTCGGCGAGAATGTGCCCGACGTGGTGACCCCGACCCGGCGGTCGCCGTCGAGGACGGCCAGGTCGGCACGCAACACTCCCCGACCCGTGGCGCGCAGGCCGCGCAGCAGCCGCGCGGGCCCGGCAGCCTTCTCCGCCAGCAGCGCGTCGCGGCCGAAGAACGATTCCTTCTTCCAGCCGATCGCCCAGCCACAGCGGGCCTGCAGCGGCGAGATGCTCGGCGACAGTTCATGCCCGTGCAGCGCGTAGCCCATCTCGGTGCGCAGGGTGTCGCGGGCTCCCAGGCCGGCCGGCTCACCGCCGATCGGCCGCACCGCCTCCACCAGTGCGTCGAACACCACTCCCGCCGAATCCCACTCCGGCAGCAGCTCGTAGCCGTGTTCACCGGTGTAGCCGGACCGACACACCCGTACCGGCACGCCGTCGTAGGAAGCATCGGCGAACGCCATGTAGTCCATCTCGGTCGGCAGGCCAAGACCCGCCACCACCTCGGCCGATCGCGGACCCTGTACCGCGAGCACGGCGCGAGAACGGTGCTCGTCGGTGATCGTCACTCCGGCCGGCGCCGCGTCCTGCAGCACGGCCACCACGGCCGCGGTGTTGGCGGCGTTGGGCACCAGAAATATCTCGTCGTCGGAGATGTAGTAGGCGATCAGGTCGTCGATGACGCCACCGGATTCGTTGCAGCACAACGTGTATTGGGCCTGTCCGGGCACGATTCTGGCCAGGTCGTTGGTGAGCGTCGCGTTGACGAAGGCCGCCGCGCCCGGGCCGCGAACGGTCGCCTTGCCCAGGTGGCTGACGTCGAACAGGCCCACGCTGGCGCGGGTCGCGTTGTGCTCGGCGACGGTGCCGGCGTAAGACACCGGCATCAGCCACCCGCCGAACTCGGCGAAGCTGGCGCCCAGGGCGCGGTGACGGTCTTCCAGGGGTCCGTGTTGCAGTTCGCTCACGTCAAGCCACCCTAATCGGGTTGCAGATTGAGAACATCTGGGTGCCACGAACGTCGGTACCTGGCGGCATGCGACCACTCTCAGCACGGTTACAGGCGTGCGCTCGATACGACGCCCGACGCACAGCCGCCATAGCGGCTTCGGAGCGCGAAGATCCCCGCCGGATCCTGGGGTCCGTCAGGGAAAACTGATGACAGGCGCAAGGCCCGGAAGATTCGCGGATGCAGCATGAACCTCAAAATCAGCTCGACGCCTCAGCTCATGCGTAATAGAATCGCAGCCCGACCACATGTTATTCATATGGTCGACGATCACTTATTGGGGGGATGTAACGATGGATGGACGCAGAAACACCGGCCCAAGCCTGCGACGCGCTCCGGTAGCGGCTGCGGCGGCGATCATGGCGGGAGTGATGCTCACGCCCCTTGCCAGCGCCTCGCCCGCGGTAAGCCCACCGCAGGTCTGGAGCACTCCGGTGAGCCTGACCGCGTTGCCGGACGCCAGCGAAGTGGCGCAAGCAGTGGACGCGCTGGCAAAAACTCTCCACTGGATCTACGTCGACGCCGGGTACCCCGGAACAACGCCGGCGGACACCCACGACCTTGCCGAGACAATCGTGCTGAACGCCTATAACTACGGCTACACGACAGACCAGCTGATCAACATCGTCAACACCGGCGGGCCGCAGAACATTCTTTTGGAGCTGCACGATTACTCGCCTACGTCCGTATTCGAGTATTACGACGACTATTTCACCCGGTGGGTTGGCTATTTCCCCAACGCCCACCTACCTAACCCGGACGACTCGGTGCCCCTGCCCGACCTCGAAGATGAGATCGGCCAGAGCGGCGGCCCCGGGATGTATTCCGAAGCCGCAGACCACTTCGGGATCTTGTATCCGCTCGTCCGAGACATCGGGACCTTCCTCCACACCCTTCCCGACGATCCGATCCTGGGCAGCGGGGCACTGGGATTCTTCAGCTGGGGAGTCACGACGGGCTGGGACTTCATGATGTACGGCTACTACGGAATGATCGGACTCGACCAACAGCCGATCGACGCGCAGTTGGACGGGGATCTCAACGCCCTCATCGGCCTCGTATCTCCCGTAGCCGCGATCGAAGACGCCGTAGCTTTCTTCGACCACACCGGCGACCTCTTCAACGGCACCATGACCGCCGAGGGATTCGGAGAATGGTCCGGAGAGTTCATCGCGATATTGCTGTCCGTCCTCTAGTCCGCCGTGTGACAAGCCGGCTCCTGGCGGCGCCTCTCGGCAACGTGCCCCGCTGACCGGCCAAGGGCTGGCACACTTGGCGACGCGGCGGATTCGGCGGATTTCGAGGCCCTGCAGGCTGCCGGTATCGCTGACGCCCGTGAGCGTGCCGGCCTGGTCGAATACCTCCACGGCCTCGGGTTCACCACCGAAGAGATGGTCGACGCCGAGCGCCGGGGCCGGTTGTTCGGTCTGGCCGGCGACGCGGTCGGGCGTTCCGGCCCGCCTGACTACACGTTGCGCACCGCCGCCGAGGCGTTGGGCGTGCCAGTCGACGACGTCGCGCAGGCCTGGCGGATGCTCGGGCTCAGCGTTCCCAGCCCGGACACGCCTGCGCTGAGCCAGGCCGACGTGGACGGGCTGGCCACCTGGGTTCAGATGCGGTCCTACCTCGGCGAACCGGTCGACGGCTTCCTACGAGTGCTGGGCGCGACGATGGCGCGCCTGGCCGAGGCCGAGTCGTCGATGATCCGGCTCAGCGCGCCCGACATGTGGTTGGGCCATACCCGCGACGAACTGCGCACCGCCCGGGCCTGGCGTTCGGTCGCCGAATACATCCCGCGCATCGGCGCGATGATCGACGCCGTCCACCGCCAGCACCAGGTCAGCCACCGCACCTTTCTCGAGGGGCTGGCCGGCGGGCCGGCGGCCAGCCTGATGTGCGGTGTCGGGTTCGCCGATCTGACCGGTTTCACCGCGCTGACACAGGTCCTCACGTCCGCGGAGCTGGCCACGCTGCTCACCGATTTCGCCGGCACCGTCGCCGACGTCGTGCATTGCGACGGCGGGCGGGTGGTCAAGTTCATCGGCGACGCGGTGATGTGGGTGAGCGCGACCGGGGATCTGCTGGCGCGGGCCGCGATCGACCTTGTCGACCATCCCAAGGCCCGCAAAGCCGGACTGCAGGTACGCGCCGGGGTGGCCTACGGCGAGATGCTGGCGATCAACGGCGACTACTTCGGCACCCCGGTCAATCTGGCCGCGCGCCTGGTGGATGCGGCCGTACCCGGCCAGGTGCTGGCGTCGACTTGCGTCCGCGAAGAGCTGCCCGACTGGCCGGCCACCCTTCAGGAACCGTTGACGCTCAAGGGTTTCGACGAGCCCGTCCCGGCATACCAATTGCACCCGAACCCCGATCGTTAGGGTGTGCTTGTGAGCACCGAACCCGGATACCCCGCCCCGTCCGTCACCGTCGCCGCCTCGCTGCCCTCGAACACCGATGAGGCCGTGCTGATCGTGCCGGTCGTATCGGCCGGTGACGAGTCTGAATCCACCGCGTCGGTCGCCACGATCGAGCCGCCGCTGCCCGCCGAGGCGGTCGCCGAGATCGAGGCGGGACTGCGCGCACTGGGCGCCAAGGGCGGCAGTGATCAGGTGCACCGGCTGGTGGTGGCGTCACTGCCGGTGGCCAGCGTGGTGACCGTCGGGCTCGGCAAGCCGCGCGATTCCTGGCCGGCCGACACCGTTCGCCGGGCCGCCGGAAATGCGGCGCGTTCCCTGAACGGCACCGCCACGGTGATCAGTGCGCTGAGCGGGCTGCCCGGTGACGGGACGCTTGCCGCCAGTGTCGAGGGACTGCTGCTGGGCGGCTACCGCTTCACCGCGTTCCGCAGCGAGAAGACCGCCCCCAAGGAACCGGGTCTGCGGGCGGTGACCGTGCTGTCCACCGCCGCCGACGCCGCGGCGCAGGCGGCTCGCGGCGCCGACATCGCGGCCGCGGTGGCCACCGCCCGCGACTTCGTCAACACCCCGCCCAGTCACCTGTTTCCGGCCGAATTCGCCGACCGCGCGAAGGCGCTGGGCGAGTCGGCCGGCCTGGAGGTCGAGGTGCTCGACGAGCAGGCGCTCGCCGAGGCCGGCTACGGCGGAGTGATCGGTGTAGGTCAGGGCTCCTCACGCCCGCCGCGTCTGGTGCGGTTGATCCACCGCGGATCACGCCTGCTCGACGACCCGGACGGCGCCAAGAAGGTGGCGCTGGTCGGCAAGGGCATCACGTTCGACACCGGTGGTATTTCGATCAAGCCGGCCGCTTCGATGCATCACATGACCTCCGACATGGGCGGGGCGGCTGCGGTGATCGCGACCGTGGTGCTGGCCGCCCGCCGCGGCCTGCCGATCGACGTGACCGCGACCGTGCCGATGGCCGAGAACATGCCATCGTCCACCGCGCAGCGCCCGGGCGATGTGCTCACCCAGTACGGCGGCATCACCGTCGAGGTGCTCAATACCGATGCCGAGGGCCGGCTGATCCTGGCCGACGCGATCGTGCGGGCCTGCGAGGACAACCCGGACTATCTCATCGAGACCTCGACGCTGACCGGCGCGCAGACCGTGGCACTGGGCGCGCGCATTCCCGGCGTGATGGGCTCGGACGAGTTCCGCGATCGGGTGGCATCCATCTCGCAGGCCGTCGGCGAGAACGGCTGGCCGATGCCGCTGCCCGACGAGCTAAAAGAGGAGCTGAAGTCGACGGTGGCCGACCTGGCCAACGTCAGTGGTCAGCGTTTCGCCGGGATGCTGGTCGCCGGGGTATACCTGCGCGAGTTCGTCGCCGACGGCGTCGACTGGGTGCACATCGACGTGGCAGGACCGGCCTACAACTCCGGCGGCGCCTGGGGCTACACCGGCAAGGGCGGCACCGGGGTGCCGACGCGCACCATGTTCGCGGTACTGGAAGACATCGCCGCGAAGGGATGACCGACGGCGGGCGTCAGGCGTTCCCGTCGGCGCTCTCGGCCTTCTGCACCGGGCTGGGCGGCCTCTCGGGGTTTTCGACGCCCCGCTGAAACGACAGCGCCGTACTGAGCACCAACATCAACACGGCGAACACGGCAACCCAGAACCAGGATTCTGTCGAGTCCAGATGGGACGCCACATCGGTTTTCGGCAGCGCCGCCATCGAGCGCACGATCGCCGCGATGATCACCACAGTGCTCAAGTACGGGAATGCGGTACGGATGCGGCCCGCCATAGGCCCGATCGGTGATTCACTGCGCCGTCGCGCCCGTCCGAGGAACCACCCGATCGCACAGACCACCGCGATGGCAACCGTGATGGGCACCGACAGTCGGTTGGCGTCGTCCCACAGCGGCTGCAACGGCTGATGCGTCTGCTGGTCACCGAGCGAGAGCGCCAGGTCCGTCAGCGTCGCCTCTACGAAGAACACCGCAATCGGCGGAACCAGGACCGCCACGATGAAGACGCAATGTCTGATCAGCGTGCCGGCGCTGCCCGACACGAACTGCACGACGGCGTACAGCAGAATGTAGAGCGAGGCCACAAATGATATGCCGCCCAACAGTTCTGCGGATGCGGCTCGACCGCTGCCGAGCGCACAGCCCTGTTCGCCGGCCAGCAGACTGTATTGCACCGCCGTCAGGAACAGCCCCAGGAATGCGTTCATCAGCGCGACCCCGGTGAGGGTCTCGTGCTCGACCTCGCGCAGGTCCGGCGAATGCCCGTCGCTACGACGCCGATACGCACGATCGAGCACCAGATTGATGACGACGAACGCGAAACCGGCCAGCAAACCGGCTAGTTGGGCATAGTTGCGGGCCACGAGGGATACGTCGAAGCCGGTCCACAGCTCACAGGCTGCAGCGATCTGCTCAGCGGGCACGCGCGAGATATTAGTGACGCTTCGGCGGTCGCAGTAGCGCTTTGGCGGACTATGCAATGCGCCATACCCGACGGCGTCGAGGGCCGTTCGACCGACACCTCGATGTGTGCCGACGACGACGCAATGACAGGATGGTTTTCGACAGTCCACCTGGGCACCGCCCTCGCCTCACCACTGACGTGGTATCCAGGAAACGACGTGCAGCGACCGATCGAGCGAGGAGTCAACAACGATGGCCTTCTCAGTCCAGATGCCCGCCCTCGGTGAGAGCGTCACCGAAGGAACGGTGACCCGCTGGCTCAAGCAGGAAGGCGACACCGTCGAGGTCGACGAGCCGCTCCTGGAGGTCTCCACCGACAAGGTCGACACCGAGATCCCGTCACCGGTGGCCGGTGTGTTGACCAAGATCATCGCCGGCGAGGACACCACGGTCGAGGTCGGCGGTGAGCTGGCCTTGATCGGCGAGGCCGGTGAGAGCAGCGACGCCCCGTCGGCTCCCGCGGCACCGGCGGCCGAGGCTGCGCCCGCGCCGGCCGAGCCGGCTCCCGCGGCCGAAGCACCGGCCCCGGCTGCCCCCGCGCCCGCGGCGGCACCCGCTGCCCAACAGGCACCCGCCGGAGACGGCACCCCGGTGCTGATGCCCGAGTTGGGTGAGTCGGTCACCGAAGGCACCGTGACGCGCTGGCTCAAGCAGGTCGGCGACACCGTCGAGGTCGACGAGCCGCTGGTGGAGGTCTCCACCGACAAGGTCGACACCGAGATCCCCTCTCCGGTGGCCGGCACCCTGCTGTCGATCACCGCCGATGAAGACACCACCGTCGAGGTCGGCGGTGAACTGGCCAGGATTGGTTCGGGCGCCCCGGCGGCCCCCGCAGCCGCACCGGCTCCCACGCCCGCGCCCGCGGCTCCCGCGCCCGCCCCTGCGGCTCCGGCACCTGCGCCCGAGCCTGCTCCCGCTGCGCCGGCACCCGCTCCGCAGGCCAAGCCCGAATCCGCCCCGGCACCGGCACCCGCCGCCGCGCCCGCTCCGGCGCAGCCCGCTGCTGCTGACGACCCGGCCGGCGACGCCGCACGGTATGTGACGCCGTTGGTGCGCAAGCTCGCCGCGGACAAGAACGTCGACCTGAGCCGCGTCACCGGCACCGGAGTCGGCGGTCGAATCCGAAAGCAGGACGTCCTGGCCTTCGCCGAGAAGCAGGCCGAACCGCAGCAGGCGCCCGCGGCTCCGGCCGCCCCACGCCCGGCTGCTGCGGCCCCCGCCTCGGCGCTGGCGCACCTGCGTGGCACGACCGCCAAGGCCAGCCGGATCCGTCAGATCACCGCCAAGAAGACCCGCGAATCCCTGCAGGCCACGGCCCAGCTCACCCAGACCCACGAGGTCGACATGACCAAGATCGTGGCGCTGCGGGCCAGGGCGAAGGCGGACTTCGCCGAGCGCGAGGGTGTCAACCTGACCTACCTTCCGTTCATCGCCCGCGCGGTGATCGACGCCCTCAAGGCACATCCGAATGTCAACGCCAGCTACAACGAGGACGCCGGCGAGATCACCTACTACGACGCCGAGCACCTCGGATTCGCGGTGGACACCGAACAGGGTCTGCTGTCCCCCGTCGTCCACAACGCCGGTGATCTGTCGCTGGCCGGCCTCGCGCGGGCCATCGCCGACATCGCCGCTCGGGCACGCTCGGGCAACCTCAAGCCCGACGAACTGTCGGGGGGCACCTTCACGATCACCAACATCGGCAGCCAGGGTGCACTGTTCGACACCCCCATCCTGGTTCCGCCGCAGGCCGCCATGCTCGGCACCGGCGCCATCGTCAAACGGCCGCGGGTCATCGTCGACGAAGCCGGCAACGAGTCGATCGGTGTGCGTTCGGTCTCCTACCTGCCGCTGACCTACGACCACCGTTTGATCGACGGTGCCGACGCCGGCCGGTTCGTGACCACGATCAAGAACCGACTCGAAGAAGGTGCATTCGAGGCGGACCTGGGTCTCTAACGGCGCCGGGGGCTTTTCCGAAGAGCTGCAAGAGGATTCAGCTGTGAGCAACCCCACCGTCGCGATCGCCGGCTCGTCCGGGCTGATCGGCTCGGCTCTGGTCTCGGCGTTGCGCGCCGACAATCACCAGGTGCTGCGGATCGTGCGGCGGGCACCGGTCAATGCCGGTGAGCTGCAGTGGGATCCCGAAGCCGGTCTGATCGACGTGGGCGCACTGGCCGGGGTCGACGCCGTGGTCAATCTGTGCGGCGTCGGCGTCGGCGACCGCCGCTGGTCGGGGGCGTTCAAGCAGAGCCTGCGCGACAGCCGGATCGCCCCGACCGAGGTGCTGTCGGCCGCGGTGGCCGAGGCCGGCGTACCGGTGCTGGTCAATGCCAGCGGGGTCGGCTATTACGGCGACACCGGTAACCGCATCGTCGACGAGTCCGCCTCGGCGGGAAGCGATTTCCTGGCCCAGCTCGCCGAGGACTGGGAAGGCGCAACCGCGTCCGCCCAAGCTTCGGGCGCCCGCGTGGTACTGGCCCGCACCGGCATCGTGCTGTCGCGGTCAGGCGGCGCCCTGGGCCGGTTGCGCCCGCTGTTCTCGCTGGGACTCGGCGCCCGGATCGGCAATGGCCGGCAGTACATGTCGTGGATCAGCCTGGAGGACGAGGTGCGGGCGCTGCTCTTCGCGATCTCGCGTGACACGCTGTCGGGCCCGGTGAACCTGACCGGGCCCGCGCCGGTGACCAACGCTGAGTTCACCGCCGCGTTGGGACGTGCCGTCAATCGCCCGACCCCGCTGCTGCTACCCGGCTTCGCGGTCCGTGCCGGGCTCGGCGAGTTCGCCGACAGCCTCCTCACCGGCCAGCGGGCCATTCCCGCCGTGTTGGAGCAGGCCGGTTTCCGGTTTGCCCACCACACCGTCGGTGAGGCCCTGGCCTACGCCACCTCCCGACCGACCCCGCTGTAGCAACCCGGCGCCGAGTAGCCTGCGAACATGGTGTCCATCCGCTCTAGTGCCGCGCCGATCGAGGTGCGGCAGCTGGGTACCGTCGACTATGGCGACGCCTGGCAACTGCAACGCGAGCTGGCCGACGCCAGGGCAGCCGGCGGCCCGGACACCCTGCTGATGTTGGAGCATCCCCCGGTCTATACCGCCGGACGGCGCACCGAGCCGCAGGAGCGCCCGATGGACGGCACCCCGGTGGTCGACACCGACCGGGGCGGCAAGATCACCTGGCACGGCCCGGGCCAGCTCGTGGGATACCCGGTGATCGGCCTCGCCGAACCTTTGGACGTGGTGAATTACGTTCGACGCCTTGAAGAATCACTTATCGAGGTATGTAACACCTTGGGTCTCAACACGGTTCGGATAGACGGCAGGTCCGGAGTGTGGCTGCCGCCGGGCGGCGGGCGGCCGGCCCGCAAGGTCGCCGCGATCGGTGTCCGAGTGGCGCGCGCCACCACCTTGCACGGGTTCGCGCTCAATTGTGATTGTGATCTCAGTGCGTTCGGCTCGATTGTGCCGTGCGGGATCACCGACGCGGGGGTGACATCTCTGTCGGCGGAGCTGGGCTTTGTGACCGGCGTCGAGGACGTTCGGCAGGCGGTGGCCAACGCGGTCGTCGATGCTCTCGACGGCGTGCTGCCGGTGCGCGAGCATCCCGGTCCGCGCGTAACATCGACCAGGTGAGTGCCGCCCCGGAAGGCCGTAGGTTAAGCCGTGCCGAAGCACGCAACGCTGAAACTCCGATCGAACGCAAACCCCCGTGGATCAAGACCCGCGCCCGCATGGGCCCGAGCTACACCCAGCTCAAGGTTCTGGTCAAGCAGGAAAAGCTCCACACGGTGTGCGAGGAGGCGGGCTGCCCCAACATCTACGAGTGTTGGGAAGACCGGGAGGCCACCTTCCTGATCGGCGGCGAGGTCTGCACCCGCAACTGTTCGTTCTGTCTGATCAAGTCGGGTAAGCCGCCGGAGTTGGACCGCGACGAGCCGCGCCGGGTCGCCGAGAGCGTGCAGTCCATGGGCCTGCGGTATTCGACGGTCACCGGTGTCGCCCGCGACGATCTGCCCGATCAGGGATCGTGGCTCTACGCCGAGACGGTGCGTGCCATCAAGGCCCTCAACCCGTCCACGGGTGTCGAACTGTTGATCCCCGACTTCGGCGGACGGCCCGACCTCTTGGGCGAAGTGTTCGAATCACGCCCGGAAGTGCTGGCGCACAACGTCGAAACCGTGCCGCGCATCTTCAGATTGATCCGGCCCGGCTTCAGCTACGAGCGCAGCCTTGACGTGCTGACCCAGGCCCGTGACGCCGGATTGGTGGCCAAGAGCAACCTCATCCTGGGCATGGGCGAGACCGCCGAAGAGATCCGAGCGGCACTGGCCGACCTCTACGACGCCGGCGCCGAACTGGTCACCATCACCCAGTACCTGCGCCCCACCGAGCGGCACCACCCGATCGACCGATGGGTCAAACCCGAGGAGTTCGTCGAGCACGCCCGCTATGCCGAGGAGCTGGGCTTCGCCGGAGTGATGTCCGGGCCGCTGGTGCGCTCGTCGTATCGGGCCGGGCGGCTCTACCAGCAGGCGCTGGAAAACCGGGCGCGCCGCGAACAGGCCCCCGCCACCGCCCACGGCTGACTGACGCCCCGGCTGGCGGTAAGCCCCGCTGGGTATCCTTGGTGACTATGCCCAGACCGCGCACCACCACCGAGAACAAGGCTGCCCGGGCGGAAGCGAAAGCCGCCCGCAAGGCCGCCAGCAAGCAGCGCCGCACCCAGCTGTGGCAGGCCTTCCAGCTGCAGCGCAAAGAGGACAAGCGGCTGGTCCCCTACATGGTCGGCGCCTTCGTACTGGTGGCCGGGGTGACGACGGCCCTGGCGCTCAACGGCGGCACGTTCGCCAAGGTGACGACGATTCCGCTCGGCCTGGTGCTCGGCGGCTTGGTGGCATTCATCATCTTCGGCCGGCGCGCGCAACGATCGGTCTACCTCAAGGCCGAGGGGCAGGCCGGCGCTGCGGCGTGGGCGCTGGACAACCTGCGTGGCAAGTGGCGGGTGACCCCGGGGGTGTCCGCCACCGGCCAGCTCGACGCCGTGCATCGGGTGATCGGGCGGCCGGGCATCATCTTCGTCGCCGAGGGTTCGCCCGCCCGGCTCAAGCCTCTGCTGGCTCAGGAGAAGAAGCGCACCGCCCGGCTGGTGGGTGACGTGCCGATCTATGACGTGGTGGTGGGCGCCGGCGACGGTGAGGTTCCGCTGGCCAAGCTGGAGCGTTACCTGACCAAGCTGCCGGCCAACATCACGACGAAGCAGATGGAGTCGCTGGAGTCGCGGCTGGCCGCGCTGGGTTCGCGGACCGGAACCGCGGCCATGCCCAAGGGCCCGCTGCCCGGCGGCGCGAAGGTGCGTGGCGTTCAGCGCGCGGTGCGCCGGCGCTAGCTGGCCGCCAGAAATTCAGCGGCTGCGCACCACGGCGGTTGCGGTGGCCCGGTCCTGCAGGCCACGGCCGTCGGCGTCGGCGAACAACGCCGGGACCACCAGCGCGATCAGCAATCCGCGGATCGCGGCGCGACCGACACCCACGCCCAGGCCTGGGCCGTCGATGGGGACCACTCGCAGCCCGCAGGCGTACTGGCCCGGTGTGAAACCGAACAGCCGCACCGAGGCCACCCCGAGGACCAGCCAGATCCCGAGCACCACGGTGGCCAGATACTCGGGGGTTACCACGCCCGCTGCCACGCCCAGTCCGGCCAGTCCGTAGCCCACCAGCCAGTCGAGGGCCAGGGCCACCATGCGGCGCCCCATCGGAGCCAGGGATCCGGGGCCGCTGGGCGGCAAACCCAGGCCCTGTCCCGGGGCGTTGTCGGGGCGGCTGGGTCCGGCAGACTCCGGCCCGGACAGCCACGAGGAGAACGTGCGGCTCATGGCCCCTACGATAGGCGGGCGGCGAATCCGACCCGGCGTCGCAGGGTCCAGCCGCGATTGCGTAACGTCAGCACCGGCAACCTCAGCGTCCGACCGGGGCGACCAGCGGAGGAGAACACTTCTGTGACCGACAAGACGGCCGACGACATTCTCAAGCTCGTCGCCGATGAGAACGTGGAGTACGTCGACATCCAGTTCTGTGACTTGCCCGGTCAGATGCAACATCTGTCGATCCCCGCGTCCACGCTGGACGCGAGCGTCTTCGAAGACGGGCTGGCCTTCGACGGATCCTCGATCCGCGGCTTCCAGTCCATCCACGAGTCCGACATGATGCTGCTCCCCGACTTCTCCACCGCCCAGATCGATCCGTTCCGGGCCGCCAAGACGTTGAACCTCAACTTCTTCGTCCACGACCCGTTCACCCGCGAGCCGTACTCACGCGACCCGCGCAACGTTGCCCGCAAGGCCGAGAACTACCTCACCAGCACTGGCATCGCCGACACCGCCTACTTCGGCGCCGAAGCCGAGTTCTACATCTTCGACTCGGTGCGCTTCGACTCGCAGATGAACGGCACCTTCTACGAGGTGGACTCGGATTCAGGCTGGTGGAACACCGGCTCGCCGACCGAGGCCGACGGACGGGCCAACCGCGGATACAAGACCCGCCCCAAGGGCGGCTACTTCCCCGTCGCCCCCAACGACCAGTACGTCGACCTGCGCGACACCATGACCACCAACCTGGCTAACGCCGGCTTCACCCTGGAGCGCGGCCACCACGAATGTGGCTCCGGCGGGCAGGCGGAGATCAACTACAAGTTCAACACCCTGCTGCACGCCGCTGACGACGTCATGTTGTTCAAATACATCATCAAGAACACCGCCTGGGCCAACGGCAAGACCGTCACGTTCATGCCCAAACCCCTGTTCGGTGACAACGGCTCCGGCATGCACGTCCACCTGTCGCTGTGGAAGGGCGGCCAGCCGCTGTTCTACGACGAGGCCGGCTATGCCGGACTGTCCGACACCGCGCGCCACTGCATCGGCGGCATCCTGCACCACGCGCCGTCGCTGCTGGCGTTCACCAACCCCACCATCAACTCGTTCAAGCGCCTGGTGCCGCACTACGAGGCGCCGATCAACCTGGTCTACAGCCAGCGCAACCGTTCGGCCTGCGTGCGTATCCCGATCACCGGCACCAACCCCAAGGCCAAGCGGCTGGAGTTCCGTTGCCCGGACTCCTCCAGCAACCCCTACCTGGCGTTCGCAGCCATGTTGATGGCCGGCATCGACGGGATCAAGAACAAGATCGAGCCAGCTGCCCCGGTCGACAAGGACCTCTACGAGCTGCCGCCGGATGAGGCCGCCGACATCCCGCAGGCGCCCACCACGCTGGCCGAGGTGATGGACAACCTCGAGGCCGACCACGAATACCTCACCGAGGGTGGCGTATTCACCCCCGACCTCATCGAGAACTGGATCCGCTACAAGCGCGACCACGAGATCACCCCGATCAGCGTGCGGCCGCACCCGTACGAGTTCGCGCTGTACTACGACTGCTGAGGTCTGACGCACCTAAGGTAACGTCGCCGTCTTCGGCTGGTGACCCAGTGGCGGCCAGCGAGAGCGATCCGTTAGAGCGAGAAGTCGAAGAGCTCTGCCGTGGGCATGACGTCGTCGAGGAAGCTTCCGATCCACACGATGGGCATCGACGCGATCGCGGCCGGGATCGTCTCGGAGAAGGTGATTCCGAGCATCTGGAATGAAGCAGTGACGGCGCCCGGGACCGATCCGTCCTCGATCGCGCTGTCGAATGCGTTGGCGGCATTGAGCATCGACTCGCTGGCATCCGCCCACTGCTGGTTGAGCGGCGCGAAGAACAGTTGATCCACCAGCGACGATATTGAACCGGAATGCGCGAGGATCGCGGACTCGGCCGGCGCAAGCCTGTCGTCCACGATGAACACAACCCTGTCCAGGATGTCTGGAATGCGCTGCGCCGTCTCGACGGCTGAGAGCAATGTGCCGGACAGCTCCGAGGTATCGATGCCGGCGATGACATCTTTCGCATCAAAGAAATTCGTGCTGGCGATGATCAGCAGATCAGTCGAGTCGGCGCCCCCGCCAGCAGCTGCGACACCGGCAAGCTGATCAGCCGCACCGGCGTGGGCGCCGCCCAACCCGACCGTCAGCGCCACCGCTACGGCCCCACCGACCAAGCCAGCTCCGACTCCGATACGACGGACATCACCAGAAATCTGCATTGCCCTCTTCCTCCCCGAACCACGCCGCCGTCCGCAGCGGCAACATGAATATTACTGAAGAAAAACCATAACAAATAGCTAGAAACATGTCCTGTTCAGCGCATTTCTGGAATCAGCCCGTTGGGTCGTTATCCCCAGTTGGGGGTTGATCCACAGGCTGGCCTTCCCAGGGCTGTCTTCGGACGTGGCTGTCGGGGGTGGTTTTTAGCGTCGGGGTATGGCAACGGTGTTGGGTGCGGTGGCGGCGCGGGAGCAGGTCTGCGCTGCACTCGATGCCATTGACGCCGCCCAGGCGGTGTTGCGGGCGACCCCGACGGATCTGGTGGGCAACACCTTTCGCATCGATATCGCCGACCGCTTGGAGACCCAGGAACGCATCAATCGCGGGTTGATGTATCGGATTTTCGGCGAACTCGCCGACCCGCCCGATGGGTGCGGTTCGATCGCCGCAGCACGGACCGCCCTATGGAAACGGCTGCGGATCACCCCCCGCGAGATCACCCGCCGCTGCCGCCTGGCCGCCCGCATCCGACCCCGACGCTCCCTGACCGGAGCCGTTTTGCCTCCTGAACTCCCGGCCCTAGCCAGCGCAGTGGCCGCCGGCTCTATTGGGGAAGACCACATCCGCGCGATCTGCCAAGCCGTCGACGTCCTACCCACCTCAGTAGCCCCACCCCAGATCAGTGCGGCCGAAGCCGCCCTGGTCTCCCACGCCACCGCAGTCGACGCCGGGGTGCTCACCAAAATCGGGCAACGCATCGCCGATCACCTCAACCCCGACGGCCTATTCAGCGACCACGACCGCGCACGCCGCCGCAGCCTGACACTGGGCCGCCAAGGCCCCGACGGCATGTCCAAACTCACCGGACTCCTCGACCCCCAAACCCGCGCCTACTTCGAAGCCATCGCCGCCGCGGTACGCCCCGGACGCCACCAGCCCGATCCCAGCGACCCCGCCGCCGGTGATGACCGCACCGCCGCGCAGCGCTGCCACGACGCCCTGCGCCTAGCCCTATCCACCGCCATCGGCTCGGGCAAACTCGGCACCCACCGCGGCCACCCCGTCACCGTCGTCATCACCACCACCCTCGCCGAACTCAACCAAGCCGCCCACGCCGCCGCCGACCCCACCATCGCCATGCCACCGCCGGCACTGACCGGCGGCGGATCCCGACTACCGATGCGCGACCTGATCACCATGGCCGCCCAAGCGATTCACTACCTGGCCGTCTTCGACGACCACACCAAACGCCCGCTCTACCTCGGCCGACAAAAACGCATCGCCACCGCCGATCAACGCCTCATCTGCCACGCCCGCGACCGCGGCTGCACCCGACCAAACTGCCTGGAACCGGGCTACCACTGCGAAGTGCACCACTCCCAACCCTGGGCACACGGCGGCCACACCAACGCCGACGAACTGTTCTTCGCCTGCGGCTGCGACCACACCGACACCACCGACGGCCACCAACAAACCATCCCCACCACCACCGGACGCCTCGCCTGGACCGACGGAACCGGACCACCCCAAATCAACCACGCCCACCACCCCGAAGAACTCCTCCAAGGCGACCCAGACCCACCCGGCGACGAAGCCGCCTAGCCGCAAATTGCCCTCGCAATAACGGCTATTCGGCTCTGCTGCCGATCGCCGACCTGGTCAATGCCCTGCTGACCACCCTGCCGGCCTACAACGTGAGTCTGTTCGCCCAGGAGATCGCCTCCGGCGACCTGCTCGATGCCCTGACGATGCCGCTGGCGGCTGACGTCGGGCGCGCTCCTGCCGTCACTCGAGCCCGTCGCGGGCCCAGGACGGCGTGATGAAAACCCCCTCGGCCTCCACGGTGACCCCGTTGGCGTCGGCGATATGGCCGCGGGCATAGGTTTTCACGCCGTCCTTGCGGTAGATCGAGGCTTCGGCGTGCAACGGCCCCAGGGGCGTACCGCGCAGGTACTTCACCGTGATCGTGCCGGTGTAGCGCGGTTTGGTCAGGCCGTCGCTGGCGGCCTCACCGAGCACATGGTCGAGGACCAGCGCGCTGACCCCGCCGTGGACCAGCGACGGCGGGCCCTCGTAGGCAGCGCCCAGGTAAAAGTCGCTCCAGCAGTGCCCGTTCTCCCCGTGCTGGATCACCAGCGGCGGAGCGATCGGGTTACGCAGACCCACCACGGCGTTACCCCACGCCAGCGGCCGTCCGTCGACGACATAGCGCAGTCCCGGTGAGTCGCTGAGGGTTCCGCCACGAAGCCGCTCGGTCAGCTCCTGCACCTGAGCAGTCACCTCGCGAGCCGTGGCCTCGTCGGCCTGGGTGCGGATGGTGGCGTCGATCAGGTCGCGGACCGCCTGAGCCAGTGGTCCGTAGCGCTCTACCAGTTGCCCACTCTCGTCCGCGCTGATCGTCGGCACGTTCGAGCGAGCCCTGAAATCCACCACCGAGGTCCTCCTTCAGTCTCCGAATACCTTGCGCGCGACGACCTTCGCACGCCGTGTCACCCGGAGGTAGTTGTCCAGGAACTCACCGCCGTCGCCACCGGGCCAGCCGGCGGCCACCGCGACCGCGTTCAGCGCGCGGCCCGGCCCGGGCAGTTGGTCGGTGGGTTTGCCACGAACCAGCACCAGCGCGTTGCGCGCACGCGTGGCGATCAGCCAGGCCTGCCGGAGCCGGTCCACTTCGTCTTCTTCGAGCAGCCCGGCAGCGGCGATGGCGTCCAGGGTTTCCAGCGTAGAGGTGTTGTGCAGCGCTGGAACATTGTGGGCGTGGCGCAGCTGCAACAGCTGCACGGTCCACTCGACGTCGGCCAGGCCGCCACGGCCCAGTTTGGTGTGCGTATTGGGGTCGGCCCCACGCGGCAGTCGTTCAGCGTCGACACGCGCCTTGACCCGGCGAATCTCACGCACCGCGTCGGCAGACACCCCGCCGGGCGGATAGCGGGTGGCATCGACCATCCGCAGGAAACGGTTGCCCAGGTCCGCATCGCCGGCGACGCAGTGCGCCCGCAGCAGCGCTTGGATCTCCCAGGGCTGCGCCCATTGGTCGTAGTAGGCCGCGTAGGACGCCAGGGTGCGCACCGGCGGGCCGTTGCGGCCCTCGGGACGCAGGTTGATGTCGACCTGCAGGGGCGGATCGACGCTGGCGGTGCCCAGCAGCGCCCGGACCTGTTCAACGATCGACGTGGCCCAGCGCACCGCGTCGGCGTCGCTGACCCCCGTCGCCTTCTCGTTGGCCTCGCACACGAACATGACATCGGCGTCCGAGCCGTAGCCCAGTTCGCGCCCACCGAGTCGGCCCATGCCGATCACCGCGATCCGCGCCGGCGCTTCCGGCGCGTCGGTGTCGGGCGACCCGGGCAGATTGACCCGGACGATCGCGTCCAGGGCGGCCTGCAACACCGCCGCCCACACTGCGGTCAGTGCCCGGCAGACGTCGATGACGTCGAGCATGCCCAGCAGATCCGCCGAGGCGATGCGCGCCAGCTCGTGGCGACGCAGGCTGCGGGCCGAGGCGATCGCGCGCACGGGGTCGGGGTGGCGGCCCGCCGATGCGATCAGGGCCCGTGACACCGCTTCTGGGCCGGTGTCGAGCAACTTGGGCCCCGACGGTCCGTCGCCATAGGCCTGGATGACATCGGGGGCCCGCATCAGCAGTTCCGGGATGTAGGCGGAGGTGCCCAACACTCGCATCAGCCGCTTGGCCACCGCACTGCTATCACGCAGGGTGCTCAGGTACCAACGCTGTTGGGCCATCGCCTCGCTCAGCCGCCGATAGGCCAACAGGCCTGCATCGGGGTTGGGGGTGTTCGACAGCCAGTACAGCAGGGTGGGCAGCAGCACCGCCTGCACCCGACCCCGGCGACCGCTCTGGTTGGTCAGCGCACCCAGGTGGGTCAGCGCGTTGTGCGGCGCCTCGTACCCCAGTGCCGCCAGCTGCCGTTCCGCGGCACCGGGAGTCAGTCCCCCGGCCAGCTCCAGTCCCGCCGGACCGACGGCCTCCAGCAGCGGTTGGTAGAAGAGCTTGGCGTGCAGCCGCGACACCCGCCGGTTCTGCGCTTTGAGCTCTTCGCGAAGGACGCCCAGGGCGTCGTGACGGCCGTCCGGGCGGACATGGGCGGAGCGGGCCAGCCAGCGCAGCGCCTCGTCGTCATCGGGCGGCGGGAGCATGTGGGTGCGCTTGAGCCGCTGCAGCTGCAGCCGGTGCTCCAGGAGTCGTAGGAACTCATAGGAGGCAGTCAGGTCGGCCGAATCCTCGCGGCCGATGTAGCCGCCGGCCCCCAGGGCCGCCAGTGCATCGACCGTGGATGCCACATGCAGTGACTCATCGCTGCGGCCGTGCACCAGCTGCAACAGCTGCACGGCGAACTCCACATCGCGCAGTCCCCCAGAGCCCAGCTTGATCTCGCGGGTCCGGATCTCGGCGGGTACCAGCTGCGCCACCCGGCGGCGCATCGCCTGCACGTCGGTGACGAAATCCTCACGCTCGCATGCGGTCCAGACCATCGGTAGCAGTGCGTCGATGTAGGCCTGTCCCAATTCGGCGTCGCCGACGGCCGCGCGCGCCTTGAGCAGCGCTTGGAACTCCCAGGTCTTGGCCCAACGCTGGTAGTAGGCGATGTGCGATTCCAGGGTGCGCACCAGAGCGCCGTGCCGGCCCTCGGGCCGCAGCCCGGCGTCCACTTCGAAGAACGCCTCGCCGGCCACCCGCATCAGCTCACCGGCGACTCGGGTACTCACCGCTCCGGCATCCTCGGCGACGAAGATGACGTCGACGTCGCTGACGTAATTCAGTTCCCGCGCACCGCATTTGCCCATGGCGATCACGGCAATCCGCGGCAGGTCGGCACCGGCGTCGGGGCCGCAGACCTGCAGTTCGGCCACCCGCAGCGCGGCCGCCAGCGCGGCGTCGGCCAGGTCGGCCAGATGCTCGCCGACCGCCACGAAGGGGAGGGCCGGCAGCTGTTCGACGGTGGGCGCCAGGTCTATCGACGCCAACACCAGCATCCGGTCGCGGTACAGCGACCTCAGCCGATCGATGTAGGCGCCGTCGGTGGTGGCGGCAACGCAGTCGGTGAACATCGCGCGCAGTTCTGCCGCCGACGGCAGCGCGATCGTGTAGTCGTCGGAGTCGACCGGACTGGCCAACAGCTTCCAGGTCTCCGGATGGGTGATCAGGTGATCGCCCAGCGTCAGTGAGGATCCCAGTACCGCGAACAGGCGCCCGCGCAGTCCCCGGTCGGCCATGAGCGCTGCGCTCAGTTCGGCCCAGTCGATGCCCGGCGCTTCGGACAGCCGGACCAGGGTGCGCAACGCCACGTCGGCATCGGGAGCGCGCGACAGCGCCCAGAGCACGTCGACGTGCGGTTGGGTGTACGCGCTGTACCAGCCCAGGGCGGTCAGGTCGGCCGCGGCGTACCGGTCGACCAGACCGAGGCGCCCGACGCTGGGCAGCTTGCGGCGCTGAGCTCCGGGATAGGCCATGAGGCTGCGGAGGCTCCTACAGCGCCAGGTAGTTCTGCAGCTCGTAGGGGGTCACGTGGCTGCGGTAGTTCGCCCACTCCTGACGCTTGTTACGCAGGAAGAAATCGAAGACCTGCTCCCCCAACGCTTCCGCGACCAGCTCGGAGTTCTCCATCTCGCTCAGCGCACGCTCGAGGGTGCCGGGCAGTTCCTTGTAGCCCATGGCCCGGCGCTCCTCGGGAGTCAGCGCCCATACGTTGTCCTCGGCCTCCGGGCCGAGCTCGTAACCCTGCTCCACCCCACGCAGCCCGGCGGCCAACAGCACCGCGAAGGCCAGGTAGGGGTTGCATGCCGAGTCCGGGCTCCGCACCTCGATACGCCGCGACGACGTCTTGTGCGGGCTGTACATCGGGACCCGCACCAGTGCCGAGCGGTTGGAGGCACCCCAGGATGCCGCGGTGGGTGCTTCCCCACCGTGGATCAGCCGCTTGTAGGAGTTCACCCACTGGTTGGTGACGGCACTGATCTCGTTGGCGTGCTCGAGAATCCCGGCGATGAACGACTTCGCGGTGGCCGACAGCTGCAGCGGGTCGTCCGGGCTGTGGAAGGCGTTGACCTCGCCCTCGAACAGGCTCAT
Organism: Mycolicibacter virginiensis; assembly: GCF_022374935.2. NCBI lineage: Bacteria > Bacillati > Actinomycetota > Actinomycetes > Mycobacteriales > Mycobacteriaceae > Mycobacterium > Mycobacterium virginiense. The sequence goes on along the minus strand of NZ_CP092430.2, from coordinate 1,962,094 downwards.
GTGGGTGTGCATGGCCGAACCGGCGTGCTCGCGGAACGGCTTGGGCATGAACGACGCCCGCACGCCCTCCTTGAGCGCGATCTCTTTGATCAGGTAGCGGAACGTCATCACGTTGTCGGCCATCGACAGCGCGTCGGCGTAGCGCAGGTCGATCTCCTGCTGGCCCGGAGCGTTCTCGTGGTGGCTGTACTCCACCGAGATGCCCATCGACTCCAGCGCGTCGATCGCGTGCCGGCGGAAGTTGGCGGCCGAGCCGTGAATCGACTGGTCGAAGTAGCCCGCGTCATCGGCCGGAACCGGGGTGCTCCCGTCATAGGGGCCGGGCTCCAGCAGGAAGAACTCGATCTCGGGGTGCACGTAGCAGGCGAAACCCAGTTCGCCGGCCTTGGCCAGCTGCCGGCGCAACACATGCCGCGACGACGCCCAGGCCGGCGATCCGTCCGGCATGGTGATGTCGCAGAACATCCGCGCCGAGTACTGCCGGCCGGTGTCGGACACCCACGGCAGCAGCTGGAAGGTCGACGGATCCGGGTGGGCGACCATGTCGGATTCGAAGACCCGCGCGAAGCCCTCGATCGCCGAGCCGTCGAAGCCCACGCCTTCGTCGAAGGCACCCTCGAGCTCGGCCGGGGCGATCGCGACGGATTTCAGATAACCGAGGACATCGGTGAACCAGAGCCGGACGAAACGGATGTCGCGTTCCTCCAGCGTGCGGAGCACAAACTCCTTCTGACGGTCCATACCGCGAAGCGTATCAGCGCTCAGCACTTAGCATCGGTTGGCGGCAACGTGCCGTCGACCAGGTATCGCGTGGCGAATCGGTCCACGCATTCGTTGCCCTGGAAAACCACCGTGTGCTGGGTTCCGTTGAACGTCAGCAGGCCCCCGCCCAGCTGCTTGGCCAAGTCCACGCCCGCCTGGTACGGGGTGGCCGGGTCCCGGGTCGTGGAGACCACCATCGTCGGCGGCAGGTCCGGGACCGAAAGGGTGTGCGGCTCAGTCGTCGGCGGTACCGGCCAGAAGGCACAGGTGCCCAGCGGGGCGTCGCCGGTGAACTTTCCGTAGCTCATGAACGGTGCCACCTCGCGCGAACGCCGGTCTTCCTCGATCACCTTGGCGCGGTCGGTGATCGGCGGCTGGTCGACACAGTTGACCGCGACGCGGGCGTCGGTGGCGTTGGTGTAGTGGCCGTTGGCGTCCCGGCGCATGTAGAGGTCGGCCAGGCTCAGCATGATGTCGCCGCGGCCGCCGGCCAGATCGGACAGGCCGTCGTTGAGGTGCGTCCAGAACGTCGGCGAATACAGCGCCATGATGGTGCCGACGATCGCGTCGCTGTAGCTCAGGCCGCGCGGATCCTTGGTCTTGGCGGGCTTGTCCACCAACGGGTCGACCAGGCTGTGGTAGACGTCGACGGCCTTGGCCGGGTCGGTGCCCAACGGGCAGTCGTCCTCCTTGGCGCAGTCGGCCGCGAAGTCGTCGAACGCGCCCTGGAAGGCCTGCGCCTGCCGCAGGTCCTCTTCGATCGGGTCGGCGTTGGGGTCCACCGCGCCGTCCAGGATCATCGCGCGCACGTTCTGCGGGTAGGCCTCGGCGTAGGCCGCGCCGATCCGGGTTCCGTAGGAGTAGCCGAGATAGGTCAGCTTGTCGTCGCCCAACCCGGCGCGGATCGCGTCGAGGTCGCGAGCGACGTTGACGGTGCCGACGTTGGCCAAAAATTCCTTGCCGGTCTTTTCCAGGCAGCGCTCGACGTATTCCTTGGTCTCGCTCTCGATGCGTGCCACGCCCTCGGGGCTGTAGTCGACCTGGTTCAGGGCCCGCAGCCGGTCGTTCTCCTTGTCGGAGTTGCACCAGACCGCCGGCCGTGACGACGCCACTCCGCGCGGGTCGAACCCGACAAGATCGAACTGTTCACGGACTTGACGCGGCAGCGAGCTGACCAAACCCACCGCGGTTTCGATGCCGGACTCCCCCGGCCCGCCCGGGTTGATCACCAACGAGCCGATCTTGTCCTTGGTGGCCGGGAATCGGATCATGGCCAGCCGGGCGACGGCGCCCTGCGGTTTGGAGTAGTCCACCGGAACTCCGATGAACCCGCACTGGGCGTCGGCGGGCACCTTGATGTTGGTGTCGGCGGTGAACCGGCACTTGTCCCATTGGACCGGTTGGCCGACCCGCGGCACGGCCAGCACCGCGTGGCCCGGCGTCATCCGGGTGCAGCTGCCGACGGTGAATGCCACCATCGCAATCGCGAGGCAGGTCAGGGCGGTGCGCGTCATCCTGTCGCGGCGCGTCGGCGAGCTCATGACACCACATGCTGCCATGCACGCCCGTGCAAGCCCGGCCACCTGCTGCGCTGCGCGCGTGGCGGTGTGAGGTAATCCACTGCACGTGGAGGTTCAGCTGCGCGGCGGCAGGTGGCACACTGGGCATGTCAGACGACCCGGGGACCCGAGTTACGGGCTTCGAGGATCGACCCGAACAATTCGAGGGACAACGATGTCTGAGCACGTTTATGGCGCTTCACCCAGCCCTGCCCGTATTGCTCCCCAAACCCGCGTGCACCATCTGCAGCAGATGAAGGCCGAGGGTCGCAAATGGGGGATGTTGACGGTTTACGACTACTCGTCGGCCCGCATCTTCGACGACGCCGGTATTCCGGTGCTGCTGGTCGGCGACTCGGCGGCCAATGTGGTCTACGGCTACGACACCACCGTTGCGATCACCATCGATGAACTACTTCCGCTGGTGCGCGCGGTGGTGCGCGGTGCCCCGCATGCGCTGGTGGTCGCCGATCTGCCGTTCGGCTCCTATGAAGGCGGGCCGGCGGCGGCGCTGGCCACCGCCACCCGGTTCATGAAGGAGGGTGGCGCGCACGCGGTCAAGCTGGAGGGCGGCGAGCGGGTGGCCGACCAGATCGCCACGCTGACCGCGGCCGGCATCCCCGTGATGGCGCACATCGGGTTCACCCCGCAGAGCGTCAACGCCCTCGGTGGCTACCGGGTGCAGGGGCGCGGTGACGCTGCCGAGCAGACCATTCACGACGCGATCGCGGTGGCCGAAGCAGGTGCGTTCGCGGTGGTGATGGAGATGGTGCCCGCCGAGCTGGCCACCCAGATCACCGGAAAGCTGACCATTCCCACCGTCGGGATCGGCGCCGGGCCCAACTGCGACGCCCAGGTTCTGGTGTGGCAGGACATGGCCGGGATGACCGCCGGCAAGACAGCCCGGTTCGTCAAGCGCTTCGGCGACGTGGGCGGCGAGTTGCGCCGCGCCGCAGAGCAGTACGCCGCCGAGGTGGCAGCGGGCACTTTCCCGGCCGAGGAGCACTGCTTCTAGAACGCCATGTTCATGTGGCGGTTCCAGCGTCGCCTCGCCTCCGGCGAGCCTCGCTAAACCGCCGTGTCCGGGCGGTCCGGATGTGACAGGCTGAATGCCGTGTCTGCAACCGACCCGAGCACCTCTCGGTTTCGCGAGGTGGAACGCAAGTTCGACGTTGACGCGGCGGCGATCTCGCCGTCCTTCGACGGCATCGCCGGGGTCGCCCACGTCGAGCAGGTGTCGGCACAGGATCTTGCGGCCGTCTACTTCGACACCCCCGGGCACGACCTGGCGGCCCGACGAGTCACGTTGCGCCGGCGCACCGGCGGTCCCGACGCCGGTTGGCACCTGAAACTTCCTGCCGGGCCCGACACCCGCACCGAGGTGCGCGCGCCCCTGGGCCCGGAGGTTCCGGACGAACTGCTCGACGTGGTGCGGGCGATCGTGCGGGATCGGCCGCTGGCACCGGTGGCCCGAATTCACACCGCTCGCGGCGTGGTGGTGCTGCGTGACGACCGGGGTGAGGTGCTGGCCGAGTTCTGCGACGACCAGGTCACCGCGTCGGCCGGCGATGACGCCGAACAGCACTGGCGGGAATGGGAACTGGAGCTGGGCAGCGGGGACCTTGAGCTGCTGGACCGGCTGAGCAACCGGCTGCTCGACACCGGCGCCGGGCCGGCCGGCTACGGCTCCAAACTAGCCCGGGTGCTGGGGGCGCCGCCGGTGCCTGCGCACCCGACCGATCGCCTGCATCGGGCGCTGGCCGAGCAGATCGAGCAGTTGCTGGTCTGGGATCGGGCGGTGCGCGCCGACGCCGACGACGCGATTCATCAGATGCGGGTGACGATCCGGCGGATCCGCAGCCTGTTGCAGGGCGAGGAGACGGCCCACGCGCCGCTGCTCGACGAACTGCAGGAGCTGGGAGCGGTGCTCGGTGTCGCCCGCGACGCCGAGGTCTTGGCCCAGCGCTATCAGCAGGCGCTCGACGAGCTGACGCCGGAGCTGGTCCGCGGGCCGGTGGGCGAACGGCTGGTCGGCGGCTCGCTGCGCCGCTATCAGACGGGGCGGCGGCGCAGCCTGGCCGCGATGCGCTCCCCGCGGTACTTCCGGCTGCTCGACGGCCTCGACGATCTGGTCAGCGCGCCGGCCGCCGAGCGGTACGCCACGGTGGACATCGCCTACCGGCGGCTGCGCAAGGCGGTGAAGGCCGCCAAGAAGGCCGCCGACCGCGACGCGGCACTGCACCGGATCCGCAAGGCCGCCAAGCGGCTGCGCTACGCCGCCGCGGCAGCGAACAAGAAGAAGATCGCCAAGCGGGCCAAGACGATTCAGACCGTGCTCGGCGACCACCAGGACAGCGTGGTCAGCCGGAAACATCTGCTTCAGCAGGCCGATGCCGCGGTGGCCGCCGGCGAGGACACCTTCACCTATGGGCTGTTGTATGCCCGTGAGGTCGACCTCGCCGCGCGGAGCCGGGCGGCGTTGCGGCCCGCGCTGCGCAAGCTGAAGCGGGTGATGTAGGCGGACGAGCTGGCCTGTAAGCCGGAGTGGGCCCTTGCGCGTGGGGTTTGCAAGCTGTGTTGGCTGGCGGCAAAACCCCGACTCAGAGTGTTGACTTCGTTGGTGGTTGACGGTGCCGACTAGATTTGCTGCGGTAGAACTGCGGACGAAGGCCGCCGCCTGGCAAGCCCACTGGACACAGCTGGCCGGTCCCGCCGCAGCGAGCGGCGATCGAAGGTATGCATCCGCACACGAGCGGAGAAACGCACAACTACTCGGTTCAGCGCGGGATCTGTTCCAGTCTCGACAAATGCCCGGGTTCGGGCATCTGCGCTGTTTTCGGCATATTCCATATTTTGCATATTGGCGGTTATTTTCTCCGCATAACAATCACTGTCGGTATCCCTCCCCAGATCCCGAATCTGCCGCGCTCGACCTCCTCGTCCGGGCTACGGAAACCGTTAGCGGCAGCACCGCGTTTCGGGCCGTGCTGCAAGTCCTTGCCGGCACCCTTCAAGCCAAGTCTCGCTTGCCAGCCTCGTGCGGAAAGACGCTCGACGCCGACGCGACCGCGCTGGCCGTAATGTGATCGCGTCTAATGTTCTATTGGTAAGAACCACCCGAACTCCCGCAGCAAAGTCGGAGAGCGCATGACGACCAATCCAACGAGCGGCGAAAAGTCGGTTGCGGCCTTGTATCCCGAGGTCGCGAGCGAGTGGGATCGAGAGACGAATGAGCCGGTGACAGCGGCGAAGATTACTCCCGGCAGCAAGTGGAAGGCCGCCTGGATCTGCGCGAAGTGTGGGCACAGGTGGCAAGCCCGGGTTAACAGTCGGACCCGCGGCGGTCATGGCTGTCCCGCGTGCGGGCGCATCGCGGCGGGAAAGGCGAAAAGCGCCCCGCGTCCGGGTGAGTCCTTGGCAGAGAAGCTCTCCGGCATAGCGGCTGAATGGCATCCGACGTTGAACGGCGAGCTGACGCCAGTCGACGTCGGCTACGCAAGCAATAAGAGGGTGTGGTGGCTGTGCCGCACCTGCCACAACGAGTGGCAGGTGGCCATTTCGAATCGCGCCGCGGGGGCGTCTTGCAAGAAATGCGCGAGCAGGGCCATGACTGTACCAAAGCCGGGCAACTCGCTTGCCGATAGAAATCCTTCGGTGGCCGCGGAGTGGCATCCGACGCGCAATGGCGACCTGACGCCAGCCGATGTCGCCTTCTCGCGGAAAGACAAGGCCTGGTGGTTGTGTGCAAACTGCGGGCATGAGTGGGAGGCGTCCATCGGCAACCGGGCAAAAGGGGCGAAGTGTCCGCCGTGCGCCTACGCCGCGCGCGGTCGAGCGCTCCGGGGTCGCTCTTACCCCTCCGGCGCAGCGAAGCCACCGTCGGCACCAAGCAAGGCGGCGACAGGATCGCCGGAGCCCGGTGACTCCTTCGCGGCCCGCTTTCCCGAGGCTGCCGCCGAATGGCACCCGACACGTAACGGCCTGATGGCTCCCGACAAGGTTGCGCGAGCAAGCAATCGCCGAGCCTGGTGGCTGTGCCGCGCATGCGGACACGAATGGGATGCGATTATCCACAGTCGCGGCAGCGGCGGCGCCGGTTGCCCGCGATGTGGTCGGCGCCGGACAGGCCGCGCGAATGCCACGCCTAAGCCCGAAGGCTCACTCGCCGAGAAATTCCCCGCCCTAGCCGCGGAATGGCACTCGATACGCAACGCACCATTGACACCCGATCAGGTGGCGGCGAAAAGCCGTCGCAAGGCGTGGTGGCAATGCTCGACGTGCGATAAACAGTGGGAAGCTGCAATATACAGTCGCGCCACCGGTCACGGATGCCGCTCCTGTGCCGACCGCCAGCGAGCTGTCGACTTTGGAGCCGCGGAACCGGGACATTCACTCGCCGAGCTAGATCCTGAGATTGCCGCACAGTGGCATCCCAGCCGGAACGGCGCGCTAACCGCTTCGGACGTCACGGCCAATAGCGGTCAGACGGTTTGGTGGCTCTGCGACAGACGTCACGAGTGGCAGGCCATGATCAACAATCGGCGCAAAGCTCGGGGGTGCCCGAAGTGCACGCTCTGGGGAACAAGCGTGGAGGAAATACGGATGCGACATGAACTTCTCGCCGCCGGCGTACCTATCGACCCGAACCACGAAGTTATTCACGAAGCATCTGGCCGCGTGCTGCAATGTGACATGGTGTGTTCGACTTGGAATGTAGTAATCGAGTTTGACGGCAACAGATTTCACAAGCTGCCAGACAGTTTTGAAAAGGACGGTCGCAAGACGCGACTCCTTGAGGAGCAAGGCTGGACTGTGATCCGTGTGCGCGAAGACTTGCCGGCGATCGGCCAGCACGACGTCGTAGTAGCGCTCAATTCGAGTGAGGTTACGCGGGCGAAGGCAGTTCTCACGAAGCTCCGAAGTCTCGACTTCAACGTGGCCGAATATGACAGCTACCTCACGACAGACGGACCGTGGGGCAGCAGTGACGCGTCCGCCTACATCAAGCGGCGAAGGATCGACAAGTCACTTGCGACTTTACGCCCTGATCTTGCGGCGCAATGGGATTCAGAGAAGAACGGCGTGCTGACGCCCGAAGACGTGACAGCAGGTAGCGGCGCACGCCCCTGGTGGATCTGTCCCGACTGCGGACATAGCTGGGCGTCATACGTCTACAGCAGGGCGGGTGGAGGGCACGGCTGCCCAAACTGCGGTCGACGAAAATCCTCCAAGCGCGGCAAGTAGAGTGCGCGAGGACTCGTCGTCAACCGCGGTCGACGGCAACGGGGTACGGCCCGCTGCGACGGCAGCGGGAGCTAATTAGGACGGTCGGCAGACTACGGCCATGAGAACCTCAATAACCTCCGCTGTCGGCGACTGCTCGCCGCTACTGCTCGAACGGGTTTGTCGTTCTCGACTCCAACAGGTCGACGAGATCCTTCCGATCATCACCAGCCAGCGAAGACCTTGGCGCCGCAGCGAAGTCCATCGGATCGTTGACCCGATCCATCATCCGCTCGACGTCCTCCGCCCCCGCCTATTGCTCTTTAATCCTGTCTGGGTCCAGTGAATCCGCCATACGCAGCGTGCTTACCCCGACACGATTCGGCTGCGGTCCGCGCCGCGAGGTAGCGCTACCGCGACGTCGTGGAGTTGGTACGAAACGGTGAGCATGGTCATATATCCGCGCATCCACAGCTGCGCCGGGACCGGCGACTTTCCGGCGTAGGGGTTGGCGTCGCCGGCATCGGCGTTCTGACCGATGCGCAAGTCTCGATGTATTCCGCGGGGTTCGCCACCCACCAAGCTTGCAATGAGATGGCCACGATAGAGAAAGGCCACGCCGCGGAACCAGCTCGATTCAATTCCTCGGTTCCGTCGGGTACACCCGGTGGTTGCGGTCGTACCAGACGATGCGGAACACCGGGCCGGTCAAGTAACCCCAGATCCTCAGGGTGCTGCCATGACGCAGCCTGAACAGCTCCTCGAGGTCTAGCTCAATTTCTTCGAGCCGCTTCTGCGCGGCTTGGCACAAGGAACCCAAAGGCTGGCCATGATGTCGCCGATGCCCATTAGCGTTCAACTGCCGCACTTCGCGCCAGGTCATCCGGGCCAGATCTTCCAGAATAGTGAGCAGTTCAGCCGTCTCGGCAGGCGTCAAGTTCCAGTCCCACTCACCCCTGTAGACGTGATCGAGGTCGCCCGCGGACCACTCGAAACGCTTGTCGTCGATCGGCTCGGGCGCCGCTGAGCTCCGGCGAACTTCCTTGCGCTGCTGACGCGCCTCAGCTTTGGAAAGCTTCTTCGGCGTTAGTCCCGACACTCGTCACTATGGCCTATCGATCCCAAAATTCCGATCGCTCGTAGTCCACGTTCTCGTCTTCGTCGGGTGCGAAGTCGGCATACTCGGCGGCAGCGTAGTAGTCATCAGGGGGCTCGTAGTCCATGTACTCGTCAGCTTCGTCGTCTTCCAGGAGTATTTCGGCTTCTTCTTCGACCGCGTCGTCCTGTTCGAGGGCGACGGCCTCTTTATGGGCAAGCGCACCGAAATACTCCTGCATCGCCTGCAGCGAGAGCTCGGCCGTCGAGAGTGCGCCCTCCTGCGTTCCTCGACGGGCCAGAATCCAGGGGGTTTCACCGTGCGTCTTATCGCTCAGCTGTTGCCCGGTCAGTCCGCCGTAGCTACGCAGCACGGCGTCGACTGTTTCCTTTTCGAAGTCCTTCAAGTTGGTGGCATTGCCGTGAGGCCAGCCGCGACCAACCCGAAACTGACCACGGTGCTTGTCAAAAAGCTCGTAGACCACCGGTCCATTCGCCCATGCGCGAATGGGCTCGTGAAAGAGCGGCTGTTCATCCCACGCGAGAGCCCAGCCTTGACTGTAGTAGCAGAGCTTCTGCAACTTCATGGTGGACATGCCGCCGCGCACAGAAAGGATATACGCCGCGACGTCGTGAACACTTGCCATCGTCCGCACCCCTTTTCATGTAATGCTTACGCGTTCTGCGTGGTCCTGGCCTAAGTCGACGATATGTCGTGAGTATGACATGTTGCGATACGTCAACAGGTCAGGGCCGCGAATGCGAATCTCGCGCTCGTCGTGAAGCCGATCATCCTTGAGTTTTTCGCGGTGCCATGGGTCAACGCCTTGCCTGTCGTGATCATGCCGAGCGAAGCGCAGGCGTGGGTATCAAGTCTGAACTTGGCTCCGGCCACGGTCAGCGTGATCCGCGGGATCGTGGCACGGTAATGAAGGCCACGACCCGCACGAAACCGCCGAAGGTCCAACGGCAACAGATCGTGCTCCTGACCACGGAGCACGCCGAGGCAGTTCGCGATGCGCTGCCAACGGAACTACATCCCGCTGAGCCCGACGGTCTCGTATTCACGCTGGAGGGGAACCCAGTCACCCGGCAAAGCTTTGGCTACAAGTAGCGTCCCGCGGTCGAGACTCTGGATACCTACAATCACCTGTGGCCCGACTCCGACGATCGAAACGCGCGACGCGGTCGACCCCGTACTCAGAACTGCTGTAGACGACCTCGACCCAAACGAGCTAAAGAGACCGATCAAGGGCTCGAGGCGGACGAGTTGGCCTGTAAGCCGGATTCTGTTCCGCACCGCCGAAGCGGTGCGGCGGCGACCATCCATCTGGGCACACCGTCGCCGGGTACCTCAAGCGGCCTACCCGCAGATTCGGGCGAGCAGCCCTCGAACACCTGCGCGACCGCACCGAAATGCGGCCTTCTTGGCCTTGCTTCGGGTGGGGTTTACCAAGCCGTCCCGGTCACCCGGAACGCTGGTGCGCTCTTACCGCACCGTTTCACCCTTACCACCTTGCGGTGGCGGTCTGTTTTCTGTGGCACTATCCCGCGAGTCACCTCGGATTGCTGTTAGCAATCACCCTGCTCTGTGAAGTCCGGACTTTCCTCGACCCGCTTTTACGCATGCCGCGGCCGCCCGGCCAACTCGTCCGCGCTGATCACCGTACTACGCGGCGCCCCGCAACGCCGCACCGTAAACGGCGACCACCACCGATCGGTCCAGGCTGTTCTCCGACCACACGCCGATCGCGGTGTTGGCGCAGTCGGACATGATCGCGAGATCCGCGGGGTCGTAATACCACCGGTTGAGGATCTCGATGCCGCTGATGGCCACCGCGGAGTTGATCGCCACGGTTTCGGCCACCGCCCCCGGGAAGCCGGCGGCCTGCCCGCGGGTCTGCGGCGTGGACCCGTCGGAGCCGAGATCGCCGTCCAGATCCCGGTGTCCGAGAACGTCTTTGGCATGCCATTCGGCGGCAAGCACCAACCGGGGGTCGACCATCACCTTCTCGGCGCAGCCGGCCTGGTGGTGAATCGTGTAGACGTTGGTCACGACACTGTCGTTGAGGCGCGAGTTGTCGGCAGCGGCAACAGGCAACGCCCCCGCCCCGCCAATCATGACCGCCAGCACCGCCGCACGGCGCACATCAAACATCATGTGGCACCTGGCCCTACACCGGGTCGAACTGCGAGACCAGCCACCGGCCACCGACCTTGTCCAAGGTGACCCGCACACTCGATGCGGTCGTGGTCGGCGGCCCGTTTCCGATCGTGGTCGCCTGGTCGACGAAGAGCAGGACCACCGCGTGGCGCGCGCTCGCGGTCACCGAGGACGCCGCGGGCACCGTCACCACAGTCGAAATGTGCTGCTGTTTGGCGCCGGGCGCCACCACTTCCTTGATCAGTTGGGTGTATTCGTCGCGGAAGGCGCCGGTCATCCCGTCGGCGGCGGCCGCCGACGCGGCCTCGACGGTGTCCGGGCGATACGAGAGCATCGCGATGGTGGCGTCGGTCGCGGTCTGTACCGACTGTGCGGCCACCTCGTGTGCGACCCGCGCGGAGACGTCTTGCCATCTCAAATAACCGACCGCAATCGCAAACGTCAGGATCACGCCGGGCACCAGCACCACCAGCGACCAGCGCCGCAGTGTCGCTCTCGACACGGTGAACCCCCTGCTCACTGGACGAACGCGATGTTGGACACTTTGGGGCCTTCGCCGGTGTCTTGCAGGCTGATTCGCATCCGCCAGCGGCGCGGTTCCGGTTGGACTTCCCCGGCGATCGTGGTGCGCACCGAGACCGCCAGCAGGACATCGGCTTGGTCGCCGTCCACCGATTCCAGGCCGGCCTCGGTAACGGTGCCTTCCGATGCCGACTGAGCTTGTTTGACGACGTCGACGAAGGGCCGGGATCGCTGGCCGAAGTCGTCGCGGAACGCCCCGGTCGTCGAATCGATGATGCGCTGCACATCGGCGTCGGCCTGCGCATAGCTGATCGTCGTCAGGTTGACCGCCGCTTGACGCGCGACCTGGACGTAGCTCTCGCGGTGCTGCTGCGCCTGTTGGATCTGGTGGTCGCGGTAGCCGAGCCAGCCGACCGTACCGGCCAGCGCCGCCACGGCCAGGATCGCGCCTGCCGCTGCTCGGCGGTCTATTCGCCCGGGGGCAACAACATCGTCTGCCATGTCTGATCCTTCCGCTGGGGGGCCAGGTCGGCCCGGGTTTGACGCTTGCCGTCGGGGCCCACATAGCTGCCGGTCTGCGGGTCGTAGGGCACGAAGGCGACCGGCGGCTGCGGCGCAGGGGCACGCGGCGGGTCCTGCGGCACAGCCTGACCGGACAACGTGGCGTTGGGATCGCCCTTCCAGTTGTAGCCGTCGTTGAGCGGGATGTACGACTCGTCGCTCTCGCACATCTCGACGGTGGGCGCACGCTTGGCGGGATCGTTCTCGCAGGGAATATTGCGTGCACCACGCACATTGAGGTCCGAGTCCTGCGGCACCCGGCAGTACAGCTCGCCGGCGGGCCGATCCGGGTAGTCGACGGAACTGGGGACCCGCTGCTGGCGGGCCGGCAGGAATCCGGTGTTGCACGGCGGCGGGTAGTTCATATTGAGGTTGAAGTCCAGATAGATGCCGCGATAGGGCGTGTTGAGGCCCGAATCGGCCAGTGTGATCGCCGACATCACCGCGGTCCCCTGCGGAAACAGCACCAGCAGTTGCTCGATGCCCTGGCGGAACGTCACCGCGATCTGACCGAGGCTGACCATGTTGGCCAGCAACACCGGCAGCGCCGGAGCCACCCGGCCCAGCAGCGCGTTGGCCTCATCGAGTGCCGGGGCACCGACTTTGAGCAGGCCCGAAAACGCCCGATCCTCGGCGCTGAGCTGACCGGTGATCGACGCCAGCCGCCGCGCCCACGTCGCGATCGAATCCGCGGTGTCCACTTGGGAATTCAGCACCGGTGGGGTCTGGTCGATCAACTGCGCGAAAGGCTGCGCGGCCTCGCCGCCTTCGATGGCCAGCGACGTCGATCCGGCGACGATGCGGGACAGTTCCGCACCGAGACCGCCCACCGCTTTGTCGGCCTCGTCGACGACGGTGCGTAGATCGTCGTGCGGGATCGCCAGCAGCGCACGGTTGGTGGCGTCGAGCAGGTTGGCGATGTCGGCGGGAATGCGCACCTTGTCCGCCGGGATCACGTCACCGGCACGCAGCATCCGGTGCTCGGCGGCGCCGGCGGTCGGGGTGAGTTCGAGGAACTGTTCACCGATCGCCGAACGGCTGTGCACCGCGGCGGTCACCTGTGCGGGCACCTTGATCGAGGAGTTCAGTTTCAGCACCGCACGCACGCCGTCGGCGTCGACGTCGATGGCGCTGACCCTGCCGATCTCGGTGCCGCGGTAGGTCACCACCGATGTCGGGTACAGCCCGCCGGACGCCGGTAGTTCGACGGTCACGGTGTAGCGGCCGATGCCGAACAGCGCCGGGACCTTGACGAAGCCGAACGCCATCACCCCGCCGGCGACGAGGGTGACCGTCGCCAGGATCGCCAGCTGGGTCCAGACGGTGCGGGACAGTCGAAACACCTCAGTACCCCCCGAAGTGGTAGGGGGCGACCAACGGGTTGCCGGCGGTGTACGGGCTGGGCATCTGACCGACGGTTCTCCCCCACTGGAGTTCCAGCTCGGTGAGGTCGCCTTCCCAACGTGTTCCGGTGAACAGGCCGCTGTCGATCCGGCTCAACGTCAGGTCGACGACCAGGCTGATGTTGGCGAAGTCGCCGCGAAACCAATTGGGGATGTTGCTCTTGACCCAGGGATAGGTGGACAAGAAGTCCAGGCCCTGCGTCAGCGCCGGACCGGCGTCGGCCAGCGAGCGCAACACCGGAGCGATGTTGCGCAGGTTGGCCACCAGGGCCTCCCTGCTCTGTTCGACGGTGGAGACGGCGATAGCACTGAACTTTCCGAGCGCGTCAGCGGCGTCGGCGATCTTGGTGCGCTCCTGCGCCAGCACCGCCAGTGCCTGCGGGATCGTGGTCAGCGCCTTGTCGACGGTTTGGTTCTGTCGGGCGAACTGGCCGACCAGACCGTTCAGCTTCTCGGTGGCCGAGATGATGTCATCGGTCTGATCGTTGAGTGCGGCGATGAAGGTGTCCAATTGCGTGAGCAGGCTGCGCATGTCGCTCTCACGCCCCGCCAGCGCGCGAGCAAGGCTCTGGTTGATCTCCTGCAGCTGTGCCAGTCCGCCACCGTTGAGCAGCAGCGAAACCGACGCCAGGGTCTGCTCGGTGGTCGGATAGGTGGCGGCCTTCGACAGCGGGATGACCGCGCCGTCTTGCAGTTCGCCGCGCGGCGGCTCGTCGGTCGGTGGCGCCAACTCGATATGCATCGAACCGAGCAGGCTGGTCTGTCCGACTTTGGCGGTGCTGTTCGCCGGCAGGTGCACGCTGTTGTCGATGCGCATGGTCACCAGCGCGTGCCAGTCCTGGACCTCGATCTTGGTCACATTGCCCACGTTGACGTCGGCCACCCGCACCCGTGAGTTCTGTTGAATGACCACGACATCGGGTAACTGGGCCGAGATCGTGTAGGTGCCGTCGCCGCGTCCGGTGCCGGGCAGGCTCAGCGAGTTCAGGCCCCGCCACTGGCAGCCGCTGGCCCCGAAGGCGACAGTGATGCTCAGCGCGATGACCACGAGCCGCCTCACGGGGTGCCCTCCGGTGGCGACGACGGCAGCAGCAGGCCGGGCAGGCCCAGCTCGGGGTCGACGGGCTGGCGGGGCGGCTCTACCGGCTGTGGGGCAGCGTCGGGCCGGAGCCGGTCTTCGCTGTAGGTGATTTCGTTGGGACGCGCCGCGGTGCCGACGAACGGGTTGCCGCCGATCGGCAGAAAATTGTATTGGCGGTTCTTGATGATCGGCGCCAGATACTGCACGCACAACTTCGAGGCCTGCAGTGAGTTCGCCCGCGCCAGGGCTTCGATTCCGCTGCAGATGAATTGGACGGTGTTGGCGAAGTTGCCGAGCGCCATTACCCCGGTGATCGCGCTTTGGGCCGGTTGGTAGATGTTCACGAAGTTCTGGAACACCGACGGGGCAATGTGCAGAACCTGTTTGAGGTCGCCGCGGCTTTCGTTGAGGGCGGAGGTGATCGCCGTCAGGTGATCGACGGTGACGCCGAAGCCCTCCCGGTTCTCGCCGATGAATCCGCGTAGGTCGTTGACCACGCCGTCGAGGCTCGTCATGGCGTCGGCGAATTCGCGGGGCGAATTGTTCAGCAAGGTGGTGATATCGGCGAGGTTGACGTTGAACGCCGCCAGCAGGTCGCTGCTGGAGGTCAGCGCCGAGACCAGCAGTTGCATGTTGCGGACCGTGCTGAAGATGTCGGTGCTGTGGTCGCCCAGCGCCGACATCGCCTGCGACAGTTTGATCACCGTCTCGCGTGCGGTGTCGCCCTGACCCCGCAAGTTGGCCGCCGCGGTGTTGACGAAGGCGCCGATGGCGCTGCGGCCGGCGGTGTCGGACGGCTGCAGCGAATCGGTGAGCTTCTCCAGCTGCTGCCTGAAGTCGTCCCACTCGACCGGAACCGCCGTGCGGTCCTGGCCGATGCTGGCGCCGTCGGCCAGTTCGGGACCACCCGTGTAGGCCGGGACAAGCTGGATCGCCCTGGCGCTCACCAACGACGGCGACAGGATCGCCGCCCGCACATCGGCGGGTACCCGGTACTGGCCGCCGACGGAAAAAGTCACCTTGGCGGTGCCCGGCAGCGGTTCGATGCGCTCGACGGTGCCGACGGCAACCCCCAGGATGCGGATCTCGTCGCCGGTGTAGAGCCCGTTGGTGTTGGTGAAGTAGGCGGTGTAAACGTGCTTGCGCAGCTGCGCCCAGGGCGGTCCGGCCACCAGCAACACTGCGACGACAAGGCTCGACACCAATACGGCCGCGGTCGCCAGCCGCAGGAGTCGCACGCCGTTGGCGGGCAGGCTTACACCGGCCACGGAGTGAGTGCCCACGTCAGCTCCCCCCGTCTGCCGCCGGGCCGAGCGCGGGCGGGCCCGGGGGCGGTCCGCCCGGTGGCGGCGCCGGCAACGGCTCGCGGTAGGGATAACGAGGGTCCCCGGGCTTGCCGGTGATGGCGTCCGGCAAGGTCAGATTGGGTTCGCCGCCCTGTCCGGTGCGCGGAAACGGCATCGGCAGTGGTGGGGTGCCGGGCTGGCCGACGGCCGGGTCGTTCAGCTGCGAGGGCAGCAGCACATTGGGGTCCAGACCCAGATCGGAGAAGGCGGCTTCGATGGCCGGCTGCGCCAATTGGCCCGGAATCAGGTTCACCACTGAGGCTTTGAAGAACGGCCCGGATCCCAGCACCTCGCCGAACGACATGGCGTAGCGGCGAAACAGGTAGAGCGTGCGCTGCAGGTCGGCTCGGCGGTTATCGAGGATCTCCAGAACGCCGTTGAGCTTGTCGACGGCGGGCTTGAGTTGCTGTCGGTTGTCGTCGACCACGGCCGACACCTGTCGCGACACCGCGGTCAGATTGGCCATCAGCGCGTCGACGGAATTGCGTTGTGACAACAGTTCACTCAGCAGGGCATTGCTGTTGGCGACCAGGCCGGCGATCTGCTCGCTGCGCCGCGCCAGCACCCCGGTGACGTTGTTGGCGTCGGCCAGCAGCTGACGTAGCGTGGCGTCGCGCTTATCGAGGGTGTCGGAGAAACGAGCCACTCCCTGCAGCGCCATCTTGAGGTCCGGTGGCGTGTCTTTGAAGGTCTCGGCCAGAGTGGTCAGCGCCGAGGACAACTGGGTGGTGTCCAGGCCGCTGATGACGGCGGTCAGATCTCCCAGGGCATCCGGCAGATCGTAGGGGGACGTGGTGCGTTCGACCGGTATCGGACCGGTGAGGTGGCCGTCGCCGCGCGGGGTCAGTTCCAGGAACTTGTTGCCCAGCACCGTTTCGGTCTTGATCGCGGCCTCGGTCCGGTCACCGAGCACGACACCCTTGCGGACCGTGAACGTCACTCGGACCCGGTTGCCCTCCAGCCGCAGACCGGCAACCCGGCCGACGTCGAGCCCCGACACCCGGACGTCACTGTTGGATTTGATGCCGCCGGCCTCGGTGAAGTAGGCGGCGTAGTCGGAGGTGCCCTTGATGAATGGCAGCCTGTCGTAGCTGAACACCGCGACCACCAAGGCGATCAGCAGGAGTATGCCGGTGACGCCGACCGCGGGCCGATTGCGCTCGGCCAGCGGTTTGATGGTGATCCGCGGCAGTTTCGGTCTGGTCATTTCGGGGCGCACCGTCCGGTCGTCTGGTTCATGATCTTGGAGTAGAGCGGTTGGCCGCCTTTACCATTCACCTTGATCACCAGGTCACACATGTAGAAGCCGAAATAGTCGCCGTAGAGCCCGTTGCGCGCCAGAACCTGGTAGGCGTCGGGCAGCGTCTTGACCAGATCGTCGACATAGTCGCGGTCGGCCATCACCTGGCCGGCGGCCCGATCGGTTTGCACCACCACATCACGAATGGGTTCGCGGGCCACGGTCATCAGGTCGGCGACCGAGCCGGCGGCGGCGTTGATGTAGGCCACGCCCTTGGTGATGTCGGTGCGGCGATCCGCCAGCCCCTGGACCATCTGGGTCAGTGAGTCCAGCCCGTGGCCGAACTCGCGGTCGCGGGTGCTGAAGGTGCCCAGCACGGTGTTGAGGTTGGTGATCACCTGGCCGATCAGTTCGTCGCGGCCGGCCAGTGTCGTGGTCAATGCCGAGGTCCGCGACAACACCGAGGCGATGGTGCCGCCCTGGCCTTGGAATACCTTGAGCAGCTCACCGCTGAGCGCGTTCACCTGGTCGGGGTCCAACGCCCGGAACAGGGGCCGGAATCCTCCGATGAGGGCGTCCACATCGAGTGCAGGGTCGGTCCGCGTCAGCGGAATCGTTTGGCCCGGTTGCAGGGTGCGTACCGACCCCGCGCCTTGCTCCAACGACAGGTAGCGGTCGCCGATGAGGTTCTCGTAGCGCACCGCCGCCCGGGTGCCCTCGGTGAGCGTCAGCCCACGGTCGATCAAGAAGTCGACCGTGACGGTGCCGTCGGGGCGCAACGCCATCTTGGTGACCTTGCCGATCTCGACACCGGCGATGCGAACGAAGTTGCCGCCCTTGAGACCCGACACGTTGGTGAACTCGGCCCGGTAGCCGACCCGGGAGTCGAATCGGAACTGCCCGAACACCGTGACCAGGATGAAGATGAACACCAAGCACGTCACCGTGAACAACACGACCCAGGTCAGGGTCTTGCCGATATTGCCTCTCATGGCGACTCCGGCCCGGGCGCGGGCGGTCCGGGGTAGCGGATTCTCGGCGGTTCCGGCTCCGGCTTGGTCACCGGGAAGTAGTTGGCGAAGCCGGGAAAACCGATGCCCGGGTTGGGGCGAACGTCCAGGCCGGTGCCGAATCCGGTGTCGGTCACCAGATACTTCACCGGGAAGTTCTTGCTCACGTCGGGTAGCGAGCCGCAGCTGGGCCTGCCGCCCGGGCCGCCCCGGGCGTTGACCAGAGGCAAGTTGTCGGGGTAGCGGTACGGGTCGTCGCCGGCGAGCATCGCGGCATCCATGATGACCGATCTCCCGTTGCCGCCCATGGCGTCTCGCCCGCCGTTCTCCAGGAACCATTGCGCCCCCTGGAACAGGCAGGTGTAGGTCGGCGAGTACTCCTCGAGCAGGTCGGTGGTCGGCGCCATCAGGTTGAGCGCTTGAACCAGTCCGGGCTGGTTTGCGCCGATGGTGTCGATTCCGGTCGCGGAGAATCCGACCGCGGCGAGCAACAGCGCGTCGAGTTCGCCGGCCTGGCCGGACAGGGTGGTGCCGGTGGTGGACGCGGAGTCCAGGATTTCCAGGATGTTCTGCGCGGCAACGGAATATGCCTGGGTGGTCTGGCCGAATAGTTGCCAGTCGCGCTGCACGGTCGGCATGCGTGGGTTCACCGCTGTCAGCATCGTGTTGGCTCCGGTGATCGCCCGTCCGATGACGTCTCCCCTGCCCCGCACCGATTCGGCCACCGCCGACAGCACCGAGTTGAGCTTGGCGGGGTCGATGGCGTGCACCACCGCCTGCAGGTTCTCGAACATGGTGTTGACTTCCACCGTCACGTTGCGTGAGCGCAACACCGCGCCGGCCTTGAGCCGTTGGCCACTGGGGCCGCCGGAGGGGATGACCAGATCGACGTACTTGGCGCCGAACGCCGTACTGGACTTGATCTCGGCTTCGATGTTGCTCGGCAAATATCCGAAGGACCGTGGGTACATCTTCAGATTCAGGGTGGACAGTCGAGAGTGGTCGGTCCCCGGTTGGCTGCCAATGGATCTCACCTCGCCGATCTGGATACCGCGAAGTTTCACCTTCGCCCCGTCCTCCATCACCAAGCCGGCTCGATCGGAGACCAGAGTGAGCGGGACATAGCCTCGGAACGCTCCGGAGAACAGCAGGGCGGTCATGGCGCACAAGGCCGTGGTCACCACCACCAGGACCGGCGACCACCAGATCGGGTCGATCCCGCCGCGGCGGGATCTGTTGCGGGTACCGATATTCATCGACTCACCCCGACAGGTGGAAGTTGCCGGACTGTCCGTAGACGGACAGTGTGATGGTCAGCAGCACAAACACCGTCGCGGTGACCGAGGTTCGCACGGCGCGGCCGACGGCCTCGCCGACCCCGGCCGGGCCACCGCTGGCGGTGAAGCCGTAGTAGGTGTGCACCACCATGACCGCGGTGGCCATCGACAGCGCGGCCAGAAACGACCACAGCAGATCGGTGGGCTCCAAAAAGGTGGAGAAGTAGTGGTCGTAGACGCCCCGTGACTGCCCGTAGATCACGGTGGTGCCGAAGCGAGTCGCCAAGAACGCCATCAGCACCGCGACGGTGTAAAGCGGGATCACCACCAGCACGCCGGCCACGATCCGGGTGGCGGCAAGGTAGGTGATCGACCGAATGCCCATTGCTTCCAGCGCGTCGATCTCCTCGTTGATCCGCATCGAACCGATCTGCGCGGTCGCACCGGCACCGATGGTCGCGGCCAGCGCCACCCCGGCGGTGGCCGGGGCGATGAACCGGACGTTGAGGAAGGCGCCCAGGAAACCGGTCAGTGCTTCGATTCCGACGTTGGACAAGGTGTTGTAGCCCTGCACGGCGATCAGGGCCCCGGTGGACAAGGTGAGGAAGCCGACGATCACCACGGTGCCGCCGATGACGGCCAGCGCACCGGCGCCCATCCCCATGACCGCGATCAGCCGCAGCACCTCGCCGGGGTAGCGGCGGACCGCGTCGCCGATGGCGGCCAGTGCGGCGCCGTAGAAGGCGGTCTGTTCGCCCACCCGCCGGGCAGTCTCCGCGGCCGTCACGGCGCGACCTTCACACCGAAGGCGGTGGCCAGGATGTTGATCAGAAACAGCGCCATGAACGCGAACACCACGGTCTCGTTCACCGCATTGCCCACCGCCGTCGGGCCACCACCCACCGACAACCCCTTGTAGCAGGCGATCAGCCCGGCCGACAGGCCGAACAGCAGCGCCTTGATCAGCGAAACCACCACCTGCGGCAGGCCGGTCAACAGCGTCATCCCGGCGACGAAAGCGCCCGGCGTGACGTGCTGCACGAACACCACGAAGGCATAACTTCCGGTCAGGCCCACCACCGCGACCACTGAATAGAGCATCACCGCAACGAATGTCGCCGCGATCACGCGGGGAACGACCAGTGCCTCGACGGGGTTGACCCCGATCACCTTCATGGCGTCGATCTCCTCGCGAATCGTGCGGGCACCCAGATCAGCGCACATGGCGGTGGCGCCCGCCCCCGACACGACGATGGCGGTCACTACCGGGCCGACCTGGGTGACGGCCGCCAGCGCCGCGCCGGCGCCGGACAGGTCGGAGGCGCCGATCTCCAGCAGCACGATGTTGAGCGTGAAGACGATGAGCACGGTGTAGGGAATCGACAGCATGATCGTCGGGACGATCGACACCCGGGCCACGAACCAGATCTGAGTGATCAGCTCACGCCACGCCCACGGGGGTCGCGCCATGGCCGCGAACGTCTCGCCGGCAAGCACGACGAAATCGCCGACCGCGATCGCGGGCTTGGTCCAGGAGGGCCCGCTCATCGCTGCCTGCCTCTGAAGTTCGCCAACGCGTCAGCCCGTTCGTGCTCGCACGCGCCGACCGGTCAATGACAGCTCCGCCACTGCCCCACCCGATGCGCATGTCACCGCTGATCTCCCGCGCATTCGCCACTCCCCTCCTGTAGTTGGCCGAACAGTAGAAGTGCAGGAATTAGCTGTCAACGACCCCAAACGGCCTACTACCGCGCTGTTCACGGAAGCTGCTGGTTGCCAGGCGCCGGCGATTTGGCGCACGGCGATTTAATCGAACCGACCCGAACGACGGCACTCATTCGCGTCCCGCAGCGCGGTTTGCGGGCCGTGGCGCACACTCGATAGCACCCGATCGGAAGGATTCCAGGTGATGGCGACGACGGCGACGCGCTGGGAGCGGCGAGTGAATGCCGGCGACTGGGAGACCGTCGCCGCCGAACTCGACGAGTGCGGCGGCGCCCTGCTGCCGCGGCTGCTGACCGCCGCCGAGGCCGCGCGGCTGCGGCGGTGCTACGCCGACGACGAGCGCTTCCGTGCCACGGTCGACATGCAGCGCCATCGCTACGGGTCCGGGCAGTACCGCTATTTCGCGGCGCCGGCACCCGATCCGGTCGATGCGCTCAAGCGGGCGCTGTACCCGCATCTGCTGCCGATAGCCCGGGACTGGGCGACCCGGTTGGGCCGGGATGCGCCCTGGCCCGACGACTTCGACGAGTGGCTACACCAGTGTCACCGGGCCGATCAGACCAAACCGACCGCCTTGATGTTGCGCTACGGCCCCGGTGACTGGAATGCGCTGCACCGGGACCTCTACGGCGAGTTGGTGTTTCCGCTACAGGTGGTGATCAATCTCAGTGACCCCGCCGTCGATTACACCGGGGGTGAGTTTCTGCTCGTCGAGCAGCGCCCGCGTGCGCAGTCTCGGGGCGTGGCCGTGAAGCTGCCACACGGGCACGGTTATGTGTTCACCACCCGCGATCGCCCGGTGCGCTCCACCCGCGGCTGGTCGACGGCGCCGGTGCGCCACGGCGTCTCACCGATCCGCTCGGGTGAGCGCGTCACACTGGGGCTGATCTTCCACGACGCCGCTTGAAAGACACCGCTTATCGCACCGCCGCCTTACGCCGCAATAGGATCACGTTGTCGGTCAGCACGCCGGTCTGGCCGTCGGGTCCGACGGCGTCGCGCTCTGCAGTCCCGAGCCGTAGCAACTCCCACTGCGCGTCATCGAGCGCCAATCCCGCCAGTACCTCTTCGGCCGTAGCGAAGTGATGCTCGTGCACGTGCTCGCCGGCCCATGGCGGCGCGGCGGCATGGTCGACGATCAGCAGTCGCCCGCCCACCGCCACGGCGTCGGCGGCCCGGCGCAGCACCGCCTCGCGTTCCAGTGGCACCGGCGAGTGCAGGAACTGCGCCGACACCAGGTCGAATCGGCCGGCGGGGAAGCTGGTGGACAGATCGTGGCGCTCGAACCGGATCCGCGAGATCACCTGGCGCTCTTGAGCAGCGGCGCAGGCCCGTTCCAGCGCGTTGGCCGAGACATCGACTGCCACCACCTGCCAGCCGTCTTCGGCCAGCCAGATCGCGTCGGCGCCCTCACCGCAGCCCAGATCCAGTGCCCGGCCCGGAGCCAGGTCCGCGGTGATCTCGGCGAGCTGGACGTTGACCCGTCCACTCCACACCGGATCGTCGCCACCGTAGAACTCGTCCCAGAATTCGCGCGGGTCGCGCACGGCGTCGGTCATCGGTCTGTGTTCCTTCCGTTCATGACTGGCGGCAACGGCAATCCGTAGTCGTCGGCGGCCAGACTCTGCACCACCGCCGCCGCGGCGCGGGAGCCCGCCGCGATCGCGGCGGCAACCTGTGGCATCTCCCCCGTCAGATCCCCCGCGGCGAACACCCCGGGAATCGAGGTGCGGCACAACGGATCGACGCCGACCGGGTCCTGCGCCACGGGACCGGGTTCCGCAACGTCCACGCCGAGGCGCTCGGCCAGTTGATCGCGCTGCCGCAGGGCCGCCGCGACCAGAAGTCCGCGTCTGGGCAATCGCTCACCGTCGGCGAACACCACCGCCGACAGTTCGCCGTCGTGCGCGTCCAGCGCCGCCACCGGCCGCTCGTCTACCCGGACGCCGGCATTGGCCAGTCGGGTGCGGTCGTCCGCGCCGAGCTCGGCCGGACCGTTCGTGAGAACCACGATGTCGTCGCTCCAGCACCGCAGCAGCAGCGCTAAGTGAACGGCCCGGGCACCGTCGGCCAGCACCGCCAACGGAAGATCCCGCACTTCCCAGCCGTGGCAGAACGGGCAGTGAAAGACCGAACGGCCCCAGAGCTGCGCGATGCCGGGGAGATCCGGTGGCAGGTAGGCCATTCCGGTGGCCAGCAGCACACGGCGTGTTCGTTCTACGCGACCGCCGGCAAGCCGCACCACGAACTCGCCGTCGAAGCTTTCGATGTCGGCCACTTCACCGGCCCAGATCTGCACACCGTACGAAGCAAGTTCGTCGCGGCCGAGCCGATAGAGCTCGACCGGCGGGCGGCCGTCGTGGCCCAGCAGGCCGCCGATTCCGTGCGCGCTGCGGTTGCTCTGCTGCCCCGCGTCGATCAGCAGGGTGTTACGCCGGGCGCGGCCCAACACCAGACCGGCGCTGAGCCCTGCCGCGCCGCCGCCCACCACGATGCAATCCCAGATTTCGCTCATGCATCGAGCATGCAGCCTGTAGCGCGAAACAGCACGCTCGTTTGCCATCCAGGCAAATGAACCCTGAGGCCCGGCTTTCAGGAGGCGGCCACACTGGTGCTTGCCGTCCCACCGAAGGTGCTGGCAACCTGGGTTGCTATGCAGGCAAGCACGGGCGACGGCGGCGTAGATCTACTGGTGCGGCGTCGGCTGCGTGAGCTGCGCACCCAGCAGGGGCTGACCCTGGAGGATGTGGCGACGCGCGCCGGTATCGACGTCTCGACGTTGAGCAGGCTGGAATCGGGTAAGCGACGCCTGGCATTGGATCATCTGCCCCGGCTGGCCGAGGCACTGTCGGTCAGCACCGACGACTTGCTGCGCGCCCCGCAGCACCAGGACCCGCGGGTGCGGGGCGCCTCGCACAGCCACAACGGCATCACCTATTGGCCGCTGACCCGGCACGGCCCGGCCGGGGGTCTGCATGCCTTCAAGATCCGGGTCGGTATGCGCCGCCGACGCCCCGCGGAGTTGCCGGTGCACGAGGGCCACGAGTGGATGTATATGTTGTCCGGCCGACTCCGGTTGGTGCTGGGCGACGACGATTTCCTGATCGGGCCCGGCGAAGCGGTCGAGTTCTCCACCTGGACACCGCACTGGTTCGGTGCCGTCGACGGTCCGGCCGAAGCGATCGTGATCTTCGGAACCCACGGCGAACGCGTGCACCTGCACGACTGACGCGCGGGCCGCCGGCTACAGGTAGGCCGTCTGATTCACCAGCCGCACCGATGCCGGCCCGTCGCCATAGAACTCGGCGATGCTCAGCGACGCCAGGTCCAGGTGCAGCCGGTACAAGATGGCGGGGCCGGCGTCCAGCGCCAGGCGCAGCACGGTCTTGATCGGTGTCACATGCGACACCACCAGCACGGTGGTGCCGGCGTGGTCGGCGACGATTCGGTCACGCGCGGCCTGCACCCGCTGCTGTACGGCGTCGAAGCTCTCCCCGCCGGGGGGCTGCGTGGAGGTGTCTTTGAGCCAGCGGCGGTGCAGGTCGGGATCGCGCTCGGCGGCCTCGGCGAAGGTCAGTCCTTCCCAGGCCCCGAAGTCGGTTTCGGTCAGGTCCTCATCGACGGCCACGTCCAACCGAAGCAGTCGCGCCGCCGCCTCGGCGGTGTCGCGGCAGCGCTGCAGGGGTGAGCTGATGACCGCCGCGATGCCGCCGTGCTGGGCCAGGTAGCGCGCCGCGGCGTCGGCCTGCCGCCGGCCGGTCTCAGTCAGCGGCGGGTTGCCGCGTCCGGAGTAGCGCCGATTCACCGACAGTTCGGTCTGCCCGTGCCGCAGCAACAGCAGCCGAGTCGCCGTTCCCGTCGCGCCGGTCCAGCCGGGAGCTGTCGGGGCAGGCGCCGGCGCCGTCTCCACCGGCTGCGGTTCAGGTTCCCCGATTCCGGCAGCGGCGTCCATGGCCTCGTTGGCCAGCCGGTCCGCATGGGAATTCTTCTCCCGCGGAATCCAGGAGTAGCGGACGTGGTCGAACCTCGCCGCCAGCTCGCGGGCCTGCCGGTGCAGCGTGATCAGGTCCGGATGCTTGACCTTCCACCGGCCGGCCATCTGTTCGACCACCAGCTTGGAGTCCATGAACACCCCGACCTCGGCGGCGCCCAACCGGGCCGCCTCGGTCAATCCCGCTACCAGGCCCCGGTATTCGGCAACGTTGTTGGTGGCAACACCGATAGCCTCCTTGACCTCGGCGAGCAGCGAGGTGCGATCGGCGGACCACACCACCGCCCCATAACCGGCCGGGCCCGGGTTTCCGCGCGACCCACCGTCGGCTTCAACTACGACCTTCATCCCCCCACCTTCACCGGCCAGCGGACTAACCGAAGTCCTTGACCCGCAGCAAGATCGCGCTGCACTCGGGGCAGCGCAACACTTCTTCGGGAGCCGCCGCGGAGATCCGGGCCAGCTCACCGCGGTCGATCTCGATCCGGCAGGCGCCGCACTGCCCCCCACGCAGCGGTCCCGCGCCGACCCCGCTGGACGCCCGCTGCCGCTCATAAAGCGCCAACAGCTCGTCGTCGATCGTGGCGGCCAACTCGTCGCGGCTGGCGGCGCGCTGCCCGCGGGTGGTTTCGATCTCGGCCAGGGCCGTGCCCACCGCCTCTTGTACCCGGGCCAAATCGGCGGCCAGGCCTTCGATCACGGTTGCTTCCGCGTTCGCCTGGGTCTGCAGTTGCTCCCGCTGCTCCATCAACTCCAGCAGCGAGTCCTCCAAGCTGGATTGGCGCTTCTGCAGCGTCTCGAGCTCATGCTGCAGATCGACGACCTGCTTGGGGCTGGCCTGCCCCGAGTCCAGCAGGGCACGGTCGCGGTCCTCGCGTTGGCGCACCGCGTCGATCTCCGACTCGAATCGACCGGCTTGAGCGTCCAAGTCCTCCAAGGCCAACTCCAGCGCGGCCAGCCGATCCGCGGCCGCGGTGTGCTCGGCCTGAATGCGCTCGCCGTCCTGCTGTTCGGGAAGATTCTTGGCGCGGTGCGAGATCCGGGCCAGCTCGGCATCCAGCTCCAACAATTCCAACAGTGAACGTTGTTGAGCTACAGCAGCCTTCATGACCGGTCTCCTTCATGCGCGAGATTCCAGGGGTCGGTGCGCAGCGTGCTGACACGCACCGGCAGCGTCGCACCGAAATGCGAGCGGAGTACGTCGGCGGCTTGCGCGCACCACGGGTGTTCACTGGCCCAGTGGGCCACGTCGACCAGCGCCATCGCGGATCGGCGGGAATGCTCGTCAGCCGGATGGTGACGCAGGTCCGCGGTGACGTAGACCTGTGCGTCGGCGGCGGCCGCGGCATCCAGCAGGGAGTCTCCGGCACCGCCGCAGACCGCCACCCGCGAGACCGCCAGGTCGGGGTCGCCCGAGGCGCGCACGCCCCACGAGGTGGCCGGCAGGCCCGCTGCTACACGGGCGACGAACGCGCTCAACGGCTCCGGGGTTGCCAGGCTGCCGATCCGGCCGATGCCCACCCCGGCGGGCAGCGGCTGCAAGGCGAAGATGTCGAATGCCGGCTCTTCGTAGGGATGCGCGGCCAGCAGCGCCGCATGTATAGCTCCGCGGGCCCGCGCCGGCGCCACCACTTCGACGCGGTCCTCGGGAACGCGCTCCACCTGGCCCACCCGTCCGATTGTCGGCGTCGCACCGTAACCGGGCAGGAACTGGCCGGTGCCCGGCACACTCCAACTGCACTGTGTGTAGTCACCGATATGACCCGCGCCGGCCGCGAACACCGCGGCCCGGACCGCCTCGGCGTGCTCCGCCGGAGTGTAGATCACCCATTTGTCGGTGTCGGCGCGCGCGCCCGCCGGCTCCAGCACGGACTCCACGGTCAGCCCGAGCGCTGCCGCGAGCGCGTCGGAGACCCCGGGCGAGGCCGCGTCGGCATTGGTGTGGGCGGTGAACAGCGCCCGACCGGTCCGGATCAGCCGGTGCACCAGCGAGCCCTTGGGAGTGCTGGCCGCCACGGTGTCCACCCCGCGCAGCAGCAGCGGATGGTGGGCCAGCAGCAGGCCGCCGTCGGGCACCTCGTCGACCACCGCCGATGTGGCATCGACCGCGATCGTCACCGAGCTCACCAGGTCGTCGGGGTCACCGCAGACCAGCCCCACCGAGTCCCAGGAGTGGGCCAGCCCGGGCGGGTAGGCCGCATCCAGTACGTCAATGACGTCAGCCAGCCGCGCGGTCACGCGTGCAACAGTACCCACAGCCACTCTGCGCTCCTGGCGCACTCGTCTTTCACTCCAGACCGCCGCATTGTCGGCCGCGGCATATATACAGTTCGGTTCAGCTTCGGACGTGATGAGTTAGGTGACTACGTGATAACCGGTGAACTGAAAAGCAAGGTCGACCGCATCTGGGATGCGTTCTGGTCCGGCGGGATCTCCAACCCGATGGAGGTCATCGAGCAGATCACCTACCTGCTGTTCATTCGGCGCCTTGATGATCTACACACTCTTGCCGAGAACAGGGCCCGACGCGGCGGCAGCGCAGAGGGCATCGTCTTCGGCCCCGACCAGCAGCAGCTGCGCTGGTCACGGCTCAAGGACACCGCACCGGAGGTCATGCACCGCACGGTCGCCGACGAGGTGTTCCCGTTTCTGCGCGCTCTGGGTGGCGACGGCTCGACGTATTCGGCGCACATGCGCGACGCCCGGTTCACCATTCCCACCGCGGCGCTGCTGTCGCGGGTGGTGGACCTGCTCGACGACATCCCGATGGCCGACCGCGACACCAACGGCGACCTCTATGAGTATTTGTTGTCCAAGATCGCCAGCGCCGGCGTCAACGGCCAGTTCCGCACGCCGCGGCACATCATCGAGTTGATGGTGGCCATGAGGGCACCGGGTCCGGCCGACGAGATCTGCGACCCGGCGTGCGGCACCGCGGGCTTTCTGGTGGCCGCCGCCGAGTATGTCCGCGAGCAGCACCCGAGCGTGTTGACCGACGCCGAGCAGCGCCGGCACTTTCACGCCAGCATGTTCCACGGCTATGACTTCGACGCCACCATGCTGCGGATCGGTTCGATGAACATGCTGCTGCACGGCATCGAGTCCCCCGACATCCGCTACCGCGACTCGCTGTCCGAAGGCGCCAGCGAGGACGTCGAGAAGTACACGCTGATCTTGGCCAACCCGCCGTTCGCCGGGTCGCTGGACTACGAGTCCACCTCCAAGGACCTGCAGCGAATGGTCAAGACCAAAAAGACCGAGCTGCTGTTCCTGGCGCTGTTTCTGAAATTGCTAAAGCCCGGCGGGCGGGCGGCGGTGATCGTGCCCGACGGGGTGCTGTTCGGTTCATCCAAGGCACACAAGGAATTGCGCCGAACGCTGGTGGAGGACCAGAAGCTCGACGGTGTGGTCAAGCTGCCGTCGGGGGTGTTCAAGCCCTATGCCGGGGTCTCGACAGCGATTCTGCTGTTCACCAAGACCGATTCCGGCGGCACGGATCAGGTGTGGTTCTACGACGTTCGGGCCGACGGTTTCTCGTTGGACGACAAGCGCAATCCAGTCGACGCCAACGACCTTCCTGATGTGTTGGCACGATGGGGTGCCCGAACGAGCACCGAACTGGAGCGGGCCAGGACCGAGCAGTCGTTCTGCGTACCCAAGGCCGACATCGCCGCCCAAGGTTATGACCTGTCACTGAACCGCTACAAGGAGATCGTCCACGACGAGGTAGAGCACCGGCCGCCGCTCGAGATCATCGCGGAGATCGAAGTTTTGGAGGACGAGATCGCCAAGGGACTGGCGGAGTTGAAGGCGATGCTGTCGTGAGGATGGTGCCGTTAGGTGAGCTGTGCGAGATCAATGTCGGTCGAACACCCTCTCGCAATAACGCAGAATTCTGGGGCGATGGCGAACCTTGGCTCTCCATCGCGGATATGAACCAAGGACTGATGGTCCAACGAACGAAGGAACAGATCACCAGAATTGCGGCAAACCAAGGAAAACAAGTCGTGCCGGGCACCGTACTCCTCAGTTTCAAGCTAAGTATCGGGAAGGTCGCCATTGCCGGGGTGCCGCTCTACACAAACGAAGCGATCGCTGCCCTTCCGATCAAAGACGACCGCAAGCTGTTGCCGGGATATCTTTTGCGAGCCCTTGAAGCCATGGACCTTTCCACCGGCGCAAACAGGGCCGCGATGGGTGCCACACTAAACAAGGCCACACTTCAACAGTTCCGCATTCCGCTCCCCGGCCTCCCCGAGCAACGCCGCATCGCCGCGATCCTCGACCACGCCGACACCCTCCGCGCCAAGCGTCGCCGATCGCTAGCGCACATCAACGGCCTCGCGCTGGCAGTCTTCTCTGATAAATTCGGTGATCCCATAGCAAACCCACATCGGTACCCCGTACATCCCCTTAATGAGTGGGTAGACGCGAAGCGTCCTGTGACTTACGGAATTCTTAAACCTGGTCCGGATATTGATGGAGGCGTTCCGTATGTCCGAGTGGCAGATATGAAAGGGGGACGTATCGATCTACGAGGTGTACGCCGCACTACTCCGCAGATCGCGACCGAGTACCGCCGTTCGACACTGGCCACGGGCGATCTGCTGATGTCAATTAGAGGCCATGTCGGTCGTTTTGCATTCATTCCCGCAGAACTTGACGGGGGCAATATCACACAAGACTCGGCCCGGTTGGCAATCAAAGACCCAGCAAGTGCCGTCTATTTGCGCGGGGCAATGGAATCACCCAGTCTTCAACGGTGGCTGGACCGCCACACAAAGGGGGCAGCCGTCAGAGGAATCAACCTCGGTGATCTCAGAACTGCGCCGATCCCCTGTCCGCCGATATCGGAGCAACAGCAGTACGCATCTATCCTGCATAGTGTCGCTCATCGCCTGGAAATCGCCGAGAAGCAGCATGCGGTAATCGACAACCTCTTCGCCTCCCTGCAATCCCGCGCCTTCCGAGGGGAGCTGTAAATGCCTTTCGCCGTCATTGATTTCGAGACCACCGGCCTCGTGCCGGAACGCACCGACCGCGTTGTTGAGGTCGGCATCGTGCTGGCCGACGACAACTGGCAGATCGAAGATGAGTGGACCACGCTGGTCAACCCGCGCCGTGACCTCGGCCCGGTGCACATACACGGGATCAACGCGGGCGACCTGCTCGATGCCCCCGAATTCGCCGATATCGGCGACCACATCCTGCACCTGCTCAGCGGCCGCACTGTCGTCGCGCACAACGCCAGCTTCGACATGCGGTTCCTGCACGCCGAACTGTTGCGCGCCAACTACGCCGTACTCGACCGTCCGGCCGCGGTGTGCTCGATGAAGTGGGCAGGCCGCACCATCGGTGCCGCCAAGCTCGCGCACTGCTGTGAAGCCTTCGACATTCCGCTGGCCGACGCACACGCCGCCCTATGCGACGCGCGCGCCACCGCACAGTTGATGCCGCACCTCATGGCCATGTGCGGCAACACCTCCGACTGGTTCGATGACCTACAACGTTGCGCCACCTACGGCTGGCCCACAGCTCTGCGACCGGTGTCGCACGTCGCACCGGTTCTGCGCGGTCAGGCAGTCTGTGATCCCCACGAATGGCTGCGAGCAGTTCTGCAAGCGGCATGGATTCCAGGCAATCCAGAGGGCGAAGCCGCCTATCTTCTGACGCTGGAGAACGCGCTGCTGGACCGGTCGATCTCGCGCAGCGAGGGTCGGCAGTTGTTGGGCGCCGCAGAGTCCGCCGGATTGCGGCCCGAGACGGTGGACCGACTACACCGGCAGTATCTGCGCGAAGTCGCCGTCGAAGCACTCGACGATGGCGTCGTTACCGAGTCCGAACGTCGCGACCTCGATCTGGTGGCGGCAGTCCTCGGGTTCGTGTCGCACGATGTGGAGCAGGCCCTGCAGTGGGCCGCAGCGCAGACGGGCGAACCGCAACGGAACACGGCGTTCACCTTGCGCCCCGGTGACCGCGTGGTGTTCACCGGGGACATGGCGCGCAGCCGCGAGCAGTGGATCGCCACCATCGTCGCTGCGGGCCTCACGACCGGCGGAGTCGCAAAGTCGACCCGGTTGGTGGTGGCTGCCGACGCCGACTCACTGAGCCGCAAGGCCGTAAAGGCGCGCGAATACGGCATTCCGGTAGTCAGTGAGGCCGCGTTTGAGCGGATATATGAAGGCTATCTGCGGTCTTTGTGAACCACAGACTTGAGCGCCCAGATAACGGCGCTCAAGGGCGCAGATCCGGCACCAGACTCCACAACACGGCGATATCGTCGCCGAACACCTGTTTGGTGCGGGCAATGAGATGCTCGATGGCTGCTGCCCCGTTCGGAGCACGCTGAAGGACGAACCCACAGCGGATGAGCGATTCGGTCGCGTCCGGGATACATCTGAGCTGCAGCAGCGCCAAGCCGTCAGAGCCCCACCACTGTGCCGACTCCAGCTCCACTCTCCATGACTCAGCCAAAGCCTCAACGCGAAAGTCGGACCAGCTCAATCGACGAAAGTGCTGCATCCCCTCGGCGAACAACTCCCACCGCTGGTCCCCTGCCAGCGTCTCGGACGGCACCACGGCGAGGTGTCTTCCACCGATGAGAGCATCGGCCACGGCCCCGACGTGTCGGATGAACAGTTCGGCCAGAATCCCGTCGATCAGATCCGCCAAGGACAACCCACCTCGGTCAGCCTTCGAGTCGCTACCCTCGGGGTCGTCCTCAGCCTCGGGCTCGTCATCGCCATCGAGCTTTCCGGTTTCCAGGGTGCGGGCCACTCCGTAGAGAACACGCCGGTAGACCCATGTGTGGGGCGACTGATCCGGATCGGCTTGAGCACGTCCGGTCAGGATGCGGTGCAGCATTGCCGCCAATTGGTCGTCGCCGATGGGAGAAGCGAAATCAATGCCTTGCCCGGTTGACTCACTGACAGCGGTGCCGTGCTCATTTTCGCGGTTAAGGGCCGCGGCACGCCAAACGCCGTGGGAATTCGTAATCATCAATATGCCGTCGGCGGCCCCTACGGAATCGACGGTCATCAGGTCCAAATGGTGCGCTCCGTGCGGGTCTTCGACACGCGCCACCTGGTCAAGCCGACCGTCACGGCGTCGATACCCGATCAATGCCGTACCGACCGAAAGGCCGGATCAGCTACCGTCTTGCGCACCAATCGCAGCAGCAGGTTGGGGTCATCTGCACGCCAATGTCGGTACGCATGCGAGCTTGATAAATCCGCGACTTCGGAAAACCGCTGGGCGAACGCCTCGACTGCGCGTCGCAGCAGGCTCGCGACTATTGGACGCTCGAATTCGATCCGGTCCAGCGCTTCCTCCACGTCAGGTGCGGCAAGCAACTCCAGACTTGCGATGCCGCGGGCAGCCAACCAGATTCCCAGATCAGAGTGGTATCCCCTTGCCTCGGCAAGCATTCCCGCGTCCAGGTCGCCCCAGTCGAGTCCATCCACAATCGCAAACGACGCGGAGAGCTGCGGCCACTCCGCAGATATCGGTGCCGGCCGGGTTGTAGTGTCGGCGGCATCTCGTACCGCCGTGATCAGCCGGCTGAGCGATACCCGCAACATCTGCTCCACATGCAGAGCTTCTTCCCGGCCATCAGGAATCTGGTGTTGGTCGAGTGCGGCGGCCACATCGTTGAGCGCCACACGCAGCAACCATTCTGATATCGGCGGTGAGCATGCAGCAGGCAACGGATTTCCCCACACGATCCTGCTCATCAACAGGTGCATTAGCGGAAAATGTTGGAGCCCCGCGGGCACGACCTTGAGCGGTCCCGTCGACTTTCCTACGAACACAACATTGATGCCTCCAGGCGTCACCGCGTGAGCGACGAACGTGCCGTCTGCGCGATCCGTATCGTGGCGGATGCTGACCACCATGCCTGCCGCGGGCACATCACTCATTCCGCAGAGCGGCAGGCCCGGATACGGATGAGGCATAGGCACGGTCTCCGCGCGGTCTTCGAAGAACCGCAGTAAGTACTCACCGCCGCCGGCCGCTGTGGTGAGTTGCCGGTGACGTAACAGCAGGTCGATCAACGCATCAATGGTGATCGCCCGGCCACCGATATGCGCCACGACGTCGCTGCCCGAATCTCCTGGTGGACCCACAGGGTGAGAGCGTAGGGCCGATCACAGACACACCGCTCCGCCTGAGCTGCCTGAACGTCACGGATGGTTCCGCTCGACTGTGCCGCGACGCTTCCGACCAACGCCAATTCTCTCCGACAACCTCATACCCGGCCGCAAATCGCTGTCAGATGACGATACGCACTCACCTGTGGTGCAAGCCCGCGTTCCTGCCACCCTGCACGCGAAGCTGCAAGCACTCGCCGACCGAAGACATATCAGTCTGTCCAAGCTGTTGCGTGAGGCGATCCACGAATTCATGGAGCGCAAGGAGAATCCCGCATAGCTCTCCTGCTACCTGCCATTGCGCACCGTAGTTGATAAGTTTCATTCGATATTCGTTTGACTGATCAGCAGGAGGCGGCGCCAACCGTGATCGCCGCAGGTTACCGGACCCGCCAGCCACGGCCATCGACCATACGTGGACGAACATCGTCGTTTAGTGACATCGTCCGGGCAACAATGTCACTGATCCGGCCGATGAGTGATATTGCCAGCTTGATCTGCCCGGATGGGCCAACAATCAGCCCTTCGAGTGCCGGAGCCACGCATTGAGTAACTTCGCCTTCCTGCACGCGGTCGGCTGGCCGGAGTTGCACGCCGACTGCGCCCGCGCCGAAAGCTACGCGACCACCGATCCCCGTTCGGCCTGCTTCTACAGCCGCCGCGCCGTGGAGCAACTGGTCGGCCACCTCTACGACGTACTGGGACTGCCGATCCCCTACCGAGATGATCTGTCGGCACGCATCAATGACGCGGCCTTCCGCGCCAAGACGGGCATGGGGATCGCCCAGAAGCTCAACCTGATTCGCAAGCTGGGCAACACCGCAGTCCACGAACCGCGCCCCATTGCCCCTCGTCCCGCCATGGATGCGTTGCG
Source organism: Mycolicibacter virginiensis (assembly GCF_022374935.2). Classification (NCBI taxonomy): domain Bacteria; kingdom Bacillati; phylum Actinomycetota; class Actinomycetes; order Mycobacteriales; family Mycobacteriaceae; genus Mycobacterium; species Mycobacterium virginiense. The sequence goes on along the minus strand of NZ_CP092430.2, from coordinate 1,928,111 downwards.
CGAGCTGCATCACGTGATGGTGTGGGCTGCCTTCCACTACTCGACCAACCCGCAGGCGGTGCCGCTCAAAGCCGAGTTCGACCCGGCGCGTGCCGCCAAGGCCGCACCGCTGAGCCGCGCGGAAGTCGCCAAGCTCGCCGAGCGTTTCCGGGCCCAAGACGAAGCACACGCCAAAGCGCTGCAAGAGAAAGATGAGCTGGCCGCAGCCAAGGACGCCGAAATCGCCCGGCTGGTTGAGCAGATCAAGGCCGCGCAGGCGCTCAACCGTCAGATCGACGACCACGACTACTCCGAAGCGCAAACCCGCGACTTGTACATCGACGTGCTGCTGGCCGAGGCCGGGTGGCCCCTGACCGAGACCCGCGACCGCGAATTCCCGGTCACCGGAATGCCGAACAACGATGGCGTCGGCTACATCGACTACGTGCTGTGGGGGGCAGATGGGCTGCCGCTGGCCGTCGTCGAAGCCAAGCGCACCACCAAAAGCCCCGAGATCGGCCGCCAGCAGGCCAAGTTGTACGCGGACTGTCTGGAGCAGATGACCGGCCGTCGGCCCGTCATCTTCTATACCAACGGATACGAGCATTGGCTGTGGGACGACGCCGGCGGCTACCCGCCGCGTGAGGTGCAGGGCTTCTTGACCCGCGACGAGTTGGAACTGTTGGTGCACCGCCGCCACGCCCGCGGGCCCCTGAACGAGGCTCCAATCGACTCCGGGATCGTCGAGCGGCACTACCAGCACCGCGCCATTCGGGCCATTGATGACGCATTCACCGCCAAGCAGCGCGAGGCCCTGCTGGTGATGGCAACCGGCTCCGGCAAAACCCGGACCGTGATCGCGCTGGTCGACCAACTGATGAAAGCCGGCTGGGTCAAGCGGGTGCTGTTCCTGGCTGACCGCACCGCGCTGGTCAACCAGGCGGTAAACGCCTTCAAGACCCATCTGCCGACGGTCACCACCGTCAACCTGGTCACCGAGAAAATCGCTGACGGCCGTGTCTACGCCTCGACGTATCCGACGATGATGAACCTGATCAACGACACCGATTCGGGCCTGCGAACTTTCGGGCCTGGGTATTTCGACCTGGTCATCATCGACGAGGCACACCGCTCCGTATATCAGAAGTACCGGGCGATCTTCGACTGGTTCGACTCACTGCTGGTGGGGCTGACCGCCACGCCCAAAGACGAGGTCGACCACAACACCTACCGGCTGTTCCACCTCGAAGACGGCGTGCCGACCGATGCCTACAGCCTCGATGAGGCTGTCGCCGAAGGCTTTCTGGTTCCGCCGGTCGGTGTGTCGGTCGGTACCAAGTTCCTGGAGCGGGGCATCCGCTACGACGAGCTCAGCGAGCAGGAGCGCGACCAGTGGGATGCCCTGGACTGGGGCGAGGACGAAGACCCACCCGATGGGGTGTCCGCCGAGGAGCTCAACCGGTTCCTGTTCAACGAGGACACCGTCGACAAAGTACTGGCCACCCTCATGGATAAGGGCCACAAAGTCGCCGGCGGCGACCGGCTGGGCAAGACCATCATCTTCGCCAAGAGCCAGAAGCATGCCGAATTCGTCGTGCGCCGCTTCGACGATCAATACCCGGAGCACGCCGGTCATTTCGCGCGGGTGATCACTCATTCGACGACCTACGCCCAGAGCCTGATCGACGATTTCTCCGTCGCCGACAAGGCTCCGCACATAGCGATCTCGGTGGACATGCTCGACACCGGCATCGACGTGCCCGAGGTCGTGAACCTGGTGTTCTTCAAGCGAGTTCGTTCCAAGAGCAAGTTCTGGCAAATGATCGGACGCGGCACCCGGCTGCGCAAAGACCTCTACGGGCCGGCCCGGCACAAGGAGAACTTCTACGTCTTCGATTTCTGCGGCAACCTCGAGTTCTTCAATCAGGATCTGGCCGGTTCGGAGGGTTCGGCACAGAAGTCTTTGCAGCAACGGCTTTTCGAGACCCGACTGGGTCTGATCACTGCACTCGATGCCGTCGTACCGGCCGGCGAAGCCGAGCCTGCCGAAGGAGCTGGCGATCAGACCGAACGCGGCCTACGGGTCGACACCGCGTGGCTGCTGCACCGCGCCGTGGCCGGCATGAATCTGGAAAACTTCCTGGTCCGGCCGCACCGCAAATGGGTGGAGCAGTACGGGCAGTGGTCGGCGTGGGCCGAGCTTGATACCCAGGCGGCGAACGACGTCGTCGAACATCTTGCCTGGCTGCCCTCCACCATCAAAGACGACGACGAGGCCGCCAAACGGTTCGACTTGCTGGTACTGCGCCGCCAGCTCGCTCAACTGGAAGCCGATGCCGTCGCCGCCGAGCGACTACGCGAGCAGATTCAAGTCATCGCCGCCGGACTGCTCGCCAAAACCACCATCCCGGCGGTGGCCGCCCAGCAGGAGCTGCTCGACGACGTCGCCGGCGACCAGTGGTGGATCGATGTCACCCTGCCGATGCTCGAACACGCCCGGCGCCGGCTCCGCGGCCTGATCACCTTCCTCGACAAGACCGTGCAGAACACCGTCTACACCGACTTCGAAGATGAACTCGGCGAAGCCACCCTGATCGATCTACCCAACATCACCCCGGGCACCAATCCGGAACGCTTCAAGGCAAAAGCCGCCGCCTACCTGCGGGCCCACCAAGACCATGTCGCCATACAGCGACTGCGCCGCAACAAACCGCTCACCACTGCGGACCTGCACGCGTTGGAACAGATGCTGATCGACAGCGGCGCCGGAGAACCCGCCGACATCGCCCAGGCCAGCGAACAGGCGCACGGCCTGGGCCTGTTTATCCGCTCGCTGGTGGGCCTGGACCGGACGGCTGCGGTCGAGGCCTTCGGGAAATATCTCGACGGCACGGCGTTCACCGTCGAGCAGGTCCGCTTCGTCACCCTGATCGTCGATGAGCTCACCCACAACGGGCTGATGGATCCGGCGCGCCTCTACGAATCCCCGTTCACCGACCACGCCCCCACCGGGCCGGAAACCGTCTTCGACGAGGCCGACGTCGACGGCATAGTGGAGGTGCTGCGGACCATCAAAGCCAACGCTGCGCCCAGCGATGTGGTGGCTTAGCCGCATTCCACCGATGCGATGAGGTGTGGATCGTCCGACGTTCGGCCGTCACATCGGTGCGTTGTCGCGCAAAGGCGGGCACATCGCCACATGGCCCCAATCCCGTGACCACTGTGGCGTTTGAGACAGCGATTCAAACAGTCACGATCTATCAGCCAGAATAAGACCGTGACGCGCACGAGCACCGCCACCGCCGAATTGGTCATCTTCGACCTCGACGGCACCTTGACCGACTCCGCGGCCGGGATCGTCGCCAGCTTCCGGCACGCGCTGGAGCACATCGGCGCGCCGATTCCCGAGGGTGATCTGGCTGCCCGGCTGGTCGGCCCGCCGATGCACCACACGCTGGCCGCGATGGGCCTCGGCGAGCAGACCGAAGCCGCGGTCGCCGCCTACCGAGCCGACTACACCGGCCGCGGATGGCAGATGAACACCATGTTCGACGGCGTCGCCGAACTGCTGCGCGACCTGCGAGCCGCCGAGGTCCGGTTGGCCGTGGCTACCTCCAAGGTGGAGCCGACGGCGCGCAAGATCCTCGCCCATTTCGGGCTCGACGGCTATTTCGAGGTGGTCGCCGGCGCCAGCGTCGACGGCACCCGGGCCGCGAAGTCCGAGGTGGTGGCCCACGCTCTGGCTCAGCTGACGCCGCTGCCCGCGCGGGTGCTGATGGTGGGCGATCGGCGCCACGATGTGGACGGTGCGGCCGCGCACGGCATCGACACGGTGCTGGTCGGCTGGGGCTACGGCCAGACCGACTATGCGGACACCGCCGATGCCGGTCTCGATTCCCCCGACGGTCCCCTCGCCCGCGTGCAGACCGTCACCGAACTACGGGAGGTCCTCGGTGTCTGAGCCGATGCTGCATGTCACGTTCGTCTGCACCGGCAACATCTGCCGCTCGCCGATGGCAGAGAAGATGTTCGCCCACCAGCTCGCGCAGCGCGGGCTGGGCGGCACCGTGCGGGTGACCAGCGCCGGCACCGCGGACTGGCACGTCGGCAAGGGCGCCGACGAACGCACCAACCGCGTGCTGCGCGACAACGGCTACCCGGTGGAGCACTGCGCCGCCCAGGTCGGGCCCGACCACGAGACCGCGGATCTGGTGGTGGCGCTGGGACGCAACCATGTCGGGCTGCTGCAAGGGCTGGGCATTCCGGCCGAGCGGATCCGGATGCTGCGGTCCTTCGACCCGCGTTCGGGAGCGGCCGTGCCCGACGTCGACGACCCCTACTACGGCGGCCACGACGACTTCGTGCAGGCGTTCACCGTGATCGCGGCCGCCCTGCCGGGCCTGCACGCCTGGGTCGACGGGCAGCTGGCGTTGGGCGAGAGCGGCTGATGCGACGCCTGGCCTTCCTGCTGCGCCCGAGCTGGCTGGCTCTGGCGGCGGTGGTGCTGGGCTTCGCCTACCTGTGTTTCACCGTGCTGGCGCCGTGGCAACTGGGCAAGAACACCACCACGTCTCGCGCGAACAGCCAACTCGAGCACGCGTTGACCGCCGAACCCGTGCCGGTGACCACAATGCTGCCGCATCAGGATTCGTCCGCGCCGGACGAGCAGTGGCGGCCGGTGACCGCCACCGGGCACTACCTGGCCGAGAAGCAGGTGCTGGTGCGGTTGCGCTCGATCGACGGAGTGCCCGCGGTGGAGGTACTGGCACCGTTCGCGGTCAAAGGCGGACCGACCGTGCTGGTGAATCGCGGCTTCGTGCACACCGACGACGGCGGTTCGCGGCTGCCGGACATTGCGGCACCGCCTGCCGCCGAGGTCACCATCACCGCGCGGCTGCGTGATTCCCAAGGGGCAATTGAAGGCAAGAACCCGTTCACCGAGAACGGTTTTCGCCAGGTGTACTCGATCAACACCGAGCAGGTCGCGGCGGTGACCGGCGTCGCGCTGACCGGGTCCTACCTGCAGCTCGTCGAAGATCAGCCTGGCGGCTTGGGTGTGATCGCGCTGCCGCGCCGGGATGCCGGCCCGTTCCTGTCCTACGGCATCCAGTGGATCGCGTTCGGGATCCTGGCGCCAATAGGTCTGGGGTACTTCGCGTTCGCCGAGCTGCGGGCCCGCCGGGCGGAGCGCGCCGCGACGCAACCCGAGCCCGGCTCGGACGAGCCCGCGCCACCGATGACTGTCGAGCAGAAGCTCGCCGACCGATACGGCCGGCGCCGCTAGGCCCCCGACGCCGCTGTGCCATCCTGGGGCCATGGTGAACATCTCGGGTGTCGGGATCTGGAGCGCGCCGCTGCGCTACGGCGATCAGGGCGAGGCCGCCGACGCGGCCGCCGAATTGGAGGAACTGGGCTTCGGCGTGCTGTGGATCCCCGACGTCGGCGGTCCGGTGTTCGACGCGGTGGGCAACCTGCTGGCGGCCACCCGCAGCGCGGTCATCGCCACCGGCATCCTGAACCTGTGGATGCACACCCCGGCCGACGTCGCGGCGTCCTACGCAACGCTGACCGCGGCACACGGTGAGCGGTTCCTGCTCGGCATCGGGGTCAGTCACGCTCCGCTGATCGACGCCGGAGATCCCGGGCGGTACCGCCGCCCGCTGCGCGCCATGAGCGAGTTTCTCGACGGGCTCGACGCCGCCGCCGCGCCGGTGCCGGTCGAGTCACGGGTGCTCGCGGCACTGGGGCCGAAGATGCTCGACTTGGCCGCCTCCCGCAGCCGCGGCGCCCACCCCTACCTGACCACCCCGGAGCACACCCGGTTTGCCCGCGAGCAGCTGGGCGACGGGCCGTTGTTGCTGCCCGAGCAGACCGCGATCTTGTGCACCAGCCGCGACGAAGCACGCGCGATCGGCACCAAGTGGCTGGGCTCCTACCTGGCGCTGCCCAACTACGCCAACAACCTGCTGCGGTCAGGTTTCTCCGAGGACGACATCGTGAGCGTCAGCGATCGGCTGTTCGATGCGATCATCGCCTGGGGAACCCCGGAGGCCGTGCTCAGCCGGGTCGCCGAGCACCAGGCCGCCGGCGCCGACCACATCTGCGTCCAGCTGCTGGATGCCGACCCGCGCGCGTTCCCGCGGGAGCAGTGGCGGCAGTTGGCCGCAGCGCTGGGCTGAGCCTCAGCCGACGGAACGCTCTGCGCCGGACCAGAACTGGGCGCGCACCGCCTTCTTGTCCGGCTTGCCCAGCGCGGTCACCGGCACCGATTCGGTGACGATCACCTGCTTGGGCGACTGGACCGACCCCTTGCGCTCCTTGACCGCAGCCTGGATCTCGGCGGTCATGGCGGCTACCGCGGCGGCATCGCTGTCCACACCCGGACGCAGCACCACCACCGCGGTCACCGCCTCACCCCACTTCTCGTCCGGGGTCCCGATCACGCACACCTGGGCCACCGACGGGTGCTCGGCGATAACGTCCTCGACCTCGCGGGGGAACACGTTGAAGCCGCCGGTGACGATCATGTCCTTGGTGCGGTCGACGATGTAGTAGAAGCCGTCCTCATCCTCACGCGCCAGGTCGCCGGTGTGCATCCAGCCGCCGGAGAACGTCTCAGCGGTGGCCTCCGGAAGCTTCCAGTAGCCGCCCGACAGCAGCGGCCCGGACACGCAGATCTCGCCGACCTCGCCCTGGGGCACCGGGTTGCCGTCGTCGCCCAGCAGCGCGACCCGGGCGAACAGCGTCGGGCGGCCGCATGAGGTGAGTCGCTTCTGGTCGTGGTCCCCCTTGGCCAGGTAGGTGATCACCATCGGCGCCTCGGACTGGCCGTAGTACTGGGCGAAGATCGGGCCGAACCGGTCGATGGCCTCCTGCAGCCGGACCGGGTTCATCGCCGAGGCGCCGTAGTACACCGTCTCCAGCGACGACAGGTCGCGGGTGTGCGAATCCGGGTGATCCATCAGCGCGTAGATCATCGACGGCACCAGCATGGTGGCGGTGATCTTCTGCTCCTCGATCACCCGCAGCACCTCGGCCGGGTCGAATTTGGTCAGCACCACCAGCTGACCGCCCTTGATGATCGTCGGCACGAAGAACGCTGCGCCGGCGTGCGAAAGCGGGGTGCACATCAGGAACTTGGGGTGCTCCGGCCATTCCCACTCGGCGAGCTGAGTGGTGGTCATCGCGGTGATGGATGCCACGGTGCCGATGACGCCCTTGGGCTTGCCGGTGGTCCCACCGGTGTAGGTGAGACCGCCGATGTGGTCTGGGGCAAGGTCGGCGGGCACCAGTGGCTGCGGCACGTACTTGGCCGCCTCGGCGGCCAGGTCGACGGCCTTGCCCTCAAGCTCCGGCGGCACCGGACCGATGGTCAGCACCTGACGCAACGTCGGCACCTTTTCGAGCAGGCCCAGGGCCCGCTCCACGAACGCCGGTGTGGGATCGATGATCAGAGTGCTGACTTCGGCGTCGGCCAGCACGTAGGCGTGATCGTCCAGCGAACCCAGCGGGTGCAGTGCCGTGCGCCGGTATCCCCGGATCTGCCCGGCACCGATGATCATCAGCACCTCGGGACGGTTCAGTGACAACAGCCCGGTCGCGTCGGCTCCGAGTGCGTCGAACGCCTGGATGTACTGGCTGATGCGCTCGGCGAGCTGACCGCCGGTCAACGTGGTGTCGCCCAGGAACAGCACCGGCTTGTCTTTGTTGCGCTTGAGGGCGCCCACCGTGAGATGCCCGGAATGAATGGGCTGGCGCATGGACTGCGTCGACATCGGGGCTACCTCCACTAGTACGTGACGACCTGCCCGCAGGACACTACCGACCGCCTCCTCCGCCCTTGGGACGAGCCGAGGGTTGACACCCCACGGACCCCAAGGCTTACTATTTGCGTATGCATGCAGATAATGGTCCAGCGGATCGGTTGCCGGAGGACCAGGTCGGCCTGATCGTCGAGGTATTCCGAATGTTGGCCGACGCCACCCGGGTCCAGGTGCTGTGGGCGCTGACCAGCCGGGAAATGTCGGTCAACGAACTCGCCGAGCACGTCGGCAAACCGGCGCCCTCGGTGTCACAACACCTGGCGAAACTGCGGATGGCGCGGCTCGTGCGCACCCGCCGCGAGGGCACCACGGTTTTCTACAGCATGGAGAACGAGCACGTCTGCCAGCTGGTCACCGACGCCGTCTTCAACGCCGAGCACGCCGGCCCCGGGGTGCCACCGCATCACCGCGCCGCCAAGAATCTCCCGGCTACCGCCGGAGAAGCGTTGCCCCAACTGAGGCAACGCGCCATCGAACAAGGGAGATGAGCCACCCATGTCGCACCACAACCACGGTGAAGACCACAGCCACCACGCGCCGCACGCGCACGAGCACACGCACGGCGACGTGACGCACACCCACGTGCACGACGCTCACGAGCACGAGCACGTCGAGCACGAGCACGAGCACACGCACGAAGACGGGACCGTGCACAGCCATCCGCACACGCATCAGGTGGGCCTGGAGCACGCCGGCCACGCGCATTCACACTGAGCACGCGGTGTAGCGATGCCCGCCCGGTCAGGTGCCTGCCCGAGCGGGTTTTCGCCGTCGGCGCTCAGGCCGAGAGCACGATCAGCAGGGCGATGACGCCGATCAGCACGAGCAGGGCCGCCCACAGCACCGCGCGCACGCCTGGCGGCTTCGCCGAACGTCCCGTGGGAGTCAGCTGCGGGCTGGTCGACGGCGGTACGCCCCACTTGCCGCTCGGCGCCCGTTGCGGAGGAACCGGCGGCGACGGTGGAGTGGGTTCGTCCGGTGTCGGAGAAGTTGTCATGCTCACCGCATTGACGATCTGCGGCGGTGTCAAACAACTGGTGGGCGCGGACGGTATCGAACCGCCGACCGCTGGTGTGTAACGGGGTTTATTGCCGCACTTGGAACGTTTCGCGCTGTGCATTCTCACAGCATCTACAGTTCAGCGTGTCGCAGCCGCCCCGCGGTGCCAACGGTTCAATCGTCAGTTGACACCCGTCTTGGCACACTCTCGGCGCAACGGGGACTTGGATTTCCGGTCGTTCCGGCCGCCCGCGGGCCCCTGCCAGTGGCAATCTCACCTTGCGGCCCGCAAGCCCGGACATGCTGCGCGACGCAGTAGCTTGTACGGCACTTGGTGTGGACACGGTTCCCTGCGTTGACTAGAACCGAACAATCGTTGATGCTGGGTGGCCGTGCGTTACGTACAGCGTTTGCGTGACCTCTGGGCGCAGCCACCGTGGGGCGGACGCGGTTTACCGCGGGCGAGGTTCAAGTCCTCGATGCGCCACACAACCGGGGAGAAGCAAATGCAGTTGGACGTGCAGTGGATCACGGCCACGACTGTCCCTGCACTTTCATGGACCGAGGCCCGAGTTCGACGATTTTTTGACGTTAAGCCCCATCCTGCGTTAGTGAGCCAATTCGACATCCCCGAGCCATACGTTGTCGTACCTTATGCGCTCAGACCTAAGGACGGGTTCTATCGGCTATTTTCCCGAAGCTCAGACCTCTTCGACCAAGAACTTACACGCCTGCCGAGCGCTCCGACGCAATTTGGCAACTTCACCGGATCAATTAATTCTATTTCAGGTGAACTCTTTCCAGGGGTTTTACTCGCCCGCATCAAGGCGACTCTAAATATCGATGCAACCAAGATCGCGAACAAGGATTTCGACGATCTATATAGGCTGCGCTCACCCCGAACCATTCCCGTAATCGACCACGCGTTGCGGATGATAAATTATCTAGCCGAAGGTGATCGTGAGGCAGAATACGAGGCAATTCGGTACCAGGATAGCTATTTTGGATTTCACCTCAACTTGAACCAACCGTCAGACAACTTCCAAAGTTCAGCGCTTGAAAATATTGAGGAGATCGTCGCACTATTAATCGGCACTCGCGATCCAAAATCCCTCAACAAAGAGCTAGTCGAGGCCGTTATAGACGAATGCGAAGCGATTAACAGGAAATCGCGGACAGAATATCTCATCCTAAATCGACAGGGATCGATTTACTTGACACCTCGCGACACCTATACCGGACCCCATAAGCATCGCTTTACGCGCAGCATGGACCTCGCATGCTTAGCTATGTTTAGCGCCTCGTTTTACCAGAATTCCGCTCATAGCAGCCGCCATCCGATATACAATGAATTCATCGGCGAAAGAGTAAGCCACTGGGTTACCGCCCCTCGCCTTGTGTTTAAATCCAGTGAATCTAACAAACTGACATGGGATGCACTCTCATATTCGCTAGCGCTACAAGGCCATCTTGATCACTGGCAGAAATCGTTAGATGCCCAGACCGATCGCCAATCTGTTCGAAAATTCGGGGCAGTGCCTGCGGATTGGTGGTCAGACGCCGAGTTTCCACAACTCATCGAAGTTCAGTCTGAACCCGACGAGAGTGGCATTGCATGCATCATCGATCCGTCTCTTCGAGAATTCGTTATGGCCGACCGCCTTGAATCGACGCGCTGCCGCGTCACGGGAAATTATAGAGCGTCAGTAGTGATGGCAGGAATCGCGATCGAGGGCATCCTACTCGACGTAGCGATCCGGTCCTCAAACCTGCCACGAGAGAAGGCTATAAAACTTGGCTTCCAAGGCCTCATCAATGCCTGCTGCCCCGGGTTCGCAGATGATCCATCCAATACGAAAAATGCGCAGCGCTATATTAAGCCGAGCACTGCGCAACTATTGGATAATGTCTTTAGGAAATGGCGGAATTTTGTTCACCCCGGTGTTGCACTGCGTTCAGGTGACGAGGTGACGAAAGCCGTTGCAGATGCTGCCATTGCAGCGCTCGACCTGCTTTTGGAGGAACTGAGCTGACATACCCGAATTTCGACGGAGATACTAGACGGAACGGCCGGTGACACGCCTGTCATCGAAGAACAATAGTGGCAACCGCTGCGCTTGCCACCATCATCGGGTCGTGAGCCCCGAGCGATGGCGCTCGGGCGCAGGTCGACATCGGTGAAGAGCACATCGCTGCTCTCATTTCGCCGCTCGATGCCAATTTAAGCTTGCGACCTGGCTAATCGTCGACTCCGTGCAACCGTCGCGGATAGCCTCCGTGGCCTCGCTATGGAGTTGCACAGCCGATCGCTGAATTCAGTCGTGCACCGCGTTCGGAGCCGTGGGGGCCGCTGCGCCGGCAGACCGTCGTGACACATGTGTGTCAGCACGCCGGCGTTGGCGCAGTCCGTTGTGCGACCCTTTCGCATCATCTTCGCGAGCCTCAAAGCTCCGCGCGCAACGTCGATGCGCTTTGAGGCTGGCGGAGCCGAGAGGCATCCTGCGTTCCGGCCTAGAGAAAGCCACCTCCTCATTCAGTAAAGTCTCCATCCCGCGACGAGATTGTCCGCATGGGGCCGCCACGAGACGTCTTTCGGTTGAACTTCAGAAGCGACGGACGTTAATACCTTGCCGAGACGGGTCACCGCGCTCATAGTCCTCTCGAACGGCTCAATCAGGTGTTCGAGCGACTCACCGAGGATGTCCTCCAACTGTGTACCGATCGTGGCCAATAATCCTGCCCCGCAATCCGACTCACAGTCACCTTGAGGCTTAATCCCGCCTCTATCACTGTCGCGGTCATTTCGCGTCTTCGGGTATGTTCCGATTCGTTGGCGTTTGGTAGGTCGCGCACACGCTGTTTCGGGTCCCATCGCCTCGCAGAAAACCTCGGCACACTGTTGGCGCAACGGGGTTTTGGAGAACGAGAGAGAATGCAGTTCAAAATCCTCTGAACTGGAGTTTTGATGGTGGGCGCGGACGGTATCGAACCGCCGACCGCTGGTGTGTAAAACCAGAGCTCTACCACTGAGCTACGCGCCCCTGCCTCGGGCAGGTTACCCGGACCGGTACCCCAGGCCCAAAACGATCACGACTTGAGGGCACCCAGAGCATCGAGCCAGAGCTGCTGGTCGCGTGCCTCACCGGGCTGCTTCATCTCGGCGAACCGGATGATGCCGGACTTGTCGATGACGAACGTGCCGCGGTTGGGAAAGCCGGTGTCGGAGTTGAACACCCCGTAGTCCTGGCTGACGGCGCCGTGCGGCCAGAAATCCGAGAGCACCGGGAACAGGAACCCGCTCTCGGTCGCCCAGATCTTGTGGGTGGGCGGCGGGCCGACCGAGATCGCCAGCGCCACACTGTCGTCGTTGACGTAGCTGGGCAGGTGATCCCGCAACTGATCCAGCTCGCCCTGACAGATGCCGGTGAAGGCCAGCGGGAAAAACACCAGCAGAACGTTCTTCTCGCCCCGGAAGCTGCTCAGCGTCACCTGCTGCTGGTTCTGGTCCTTGAGGGTGAAGTCAGGGGCCTGCGCGCCGACTTCCAGCATCAACGCTTCCCCGCGCGGGACTTCGGCTGCACCAGGCGACTGGCACTCCAGTCCCCCAGGTTGACCGACGACGTCGGCATCAGGCCGGCAGTCGGCGCCGCCTCGGCGATCTCGGCGGGCTGCACGTGGCCGGAACGACCGGTCTTGGGCGTCAATACCCAGATCACCCCATCGTCGGCCAAGGCGGTGATCGCATCCATCAAGGTGTCCACCAAGTCACCATCGCCGTCGCGCCACCAGAGCAGCACGACGTCGACCACCTCGTCGGTGTCCTCGTCGAGCAGTTCGCTGCCGGCGGCCTCTTCGACGTCGACACGGATGTCGTCGTCGGCGTCCTCGTCCCAGCCGAACTCCTGGATCAACTGCTTGCTCTCGATGCCCAGTTTACGGGCGAAGCTCGGGGCGTTATCCGCCGCGACCACCGTGTGACCTCCCTCGATCGTCAGCGCTGTGTGTGATGTGAATCATCGTTGCACAGCTCGCCGTGCGGCGCGGGATCAGCGGGCTCAGAAGGCTTTGCACAGCTGCATCCCCTTGTCCCGAGCCCGGTTGAGCTCATCCTTGCGGGCGTTGTACACCGACACCGGCGCCTTGGATGAGATCGCCGTCGCGACGCCACGCGCGGCCTGTGCATAGGTATTGAATGCGTCGGTCAGATCCTGCGACAACTTCTCGTTGATCGCCGCGGCGACCTCGTCGGCGCTGTGGTTGAGCGCCTCCACCGCCGGCCCGGCGGTGCCGGAGATATCGCCACCGTTGTTGAACGCCTCGACGTACTTGTTCACCACGTCGACGGCGTCGCTGCTGCTCGAGGCGAACCGGCCGCACGCGCCGCGGACCGCCTGGGTGGTCATCGACTGCTGACGCTGGGTCTCTCGAATGCTCGAGGTGGCCTCCGAGGCCGACACCGACGCCGACACCGAGGAGCGGTAGGCCGGGGCTTCGGAGGTGTCGGCTTGCGGGTTGCCGCCGATGATGCTGGTACAGCCCACGACACCCATCGCCAATGCCGCCACCACACCGGCCACCGACGCGCCTGCCCGAGCGTGTCGCCGCGTCTGGGCGCGCGAGGCAGTCAGCCGTCGGGTCAGCACAACTTCAAACGTTACCGCGTACCTGCCACCAGGCCGAGATCAGCCCACCCAGCGGCACTGACGCACCGGCGGCCGGGTGTCCGGTGGGGCACGATAGAAAAGACGAGACCGGCGAATCGATCGGTCGGTGTCGTCCTGGCCACAAGCCGGGAGGCACATCTTGTCCTCCGAACCAAGGAGCATTGCGTTGACCACTGAGGCCGTAGATCAGGATCAGGCCAAAAAGCCAAGCAGCACAACCGAATCCGACCGGGTCCGGGTGATCCGCGAGGGGGTGGCGTCCTACCTTCCCGACATCGACTCCGACGAGACCTCCGAATGGCTGGAGTCCTTCGACGAACTGCTGGCCCGCTCCGGTCCGGCCCGCGCCCGCTACCTGATGTTGCGTTTGCTCGAGCGCGCCGGCGAGCAGCGGGTGGCGATCCCCGCGCTCACCTCCACCGACTACGTCAACACCATCCCGACCGAACTGGAGCCCTGGTTCCCCGGCGACGAGGAAACCGAGCGCCGCTACCGCAGCTGGATCCGCTGGAACGCCGCGGTGATGGTGCACCGCGCGCAGCGCCCCGGAGTGGGAGTCGGCGGACACATCTCGACCTACGCGTCGTCGTCGACGCTCTATGAGGTCGGCTTCAACCACTTCTTCCGAGGCAAGGACCATCCCGGCGGCGGCGACCAGGTGTTCATCCAGGGCCACGCCTCCCCCGGCATCTACGCGCGCGCCTTCCTCGAAGGCCGGCTGAGCACCCACGACCTCGACGGATTCCGTCAGGAGCACAGCCACCCGGGCGGCGGGCTGCCGTCCTACCCGCATCCGCGGCTGATGCCCGACTTCTGGGAATTCCCCACGGTGTCGATGGGCCTGGGCCCGATGAACGCCATCTACCAGGCCCGGTTCAACCACTATCTGCACGACCGTGGCATCAAGGACACCTCCGATCAGCACGTGTGGTGCTTCTTGGGTGACGGCGAGATGGACGAGCCGGAGAGCCGCGGGCTGCTGCACGTCGGCGCGCTGGAGGGTCTGGACAACCTGACGTTCGTGGTCAACTGCAACCTGCAGCGCCTGGACGGCCCGGTGCGCGGCAACGGCAAGATCATCCAGGAGCTGGAATCGTTCTTCCGGGGCGCGGGTTGGAACGTGATCAAGGTGGTGTGGGGCCGCGAGTGGGATGCCCTGCTGCACGCCGACCGCGACGGCGCCCTGGTCAACCTGATGAACGTCACCCCCGACGGCGACTACCAGACCTACAAGGCCAACGACGGCGGCTACGTGCGGGAGCACTTCTTCGGCCGCGACCCGCGCACCAAGGCGCTGGTGGAGAACCTGTCCGATCAGGACATCTGGCACCTCAAGCGCGGCGGGCACGACTACCGCAAGGTCCACGCCGCCTACCGCGCGGCCGTCGAACACAAGGGCCAACCCACCGTCATCCTGGCCAAGACCATCAAGGGCTACAGCCTGGGCAGCTACTTCGCCGGGCGCAACGCCACCCACCAGATGAAGAAGTTCCGGCTGCAAGACCTCAAGGACTTCCGCGACGAGATGCGGATTCCGATCCCGGACTCCGAACTCGAGGAGAACCCGTACCTGCCGCCGTACTACCACCCCGGCGAGAACGCCCCCGAGATCCGTTACCTGCTGGATCGGCGCCGCGCCCTGGGCGGCTTCGTGCCGCATCGCCGCACCCAGGCCAAGACGGTGGAGCTGCCGGGCTCGCAGGCCTACGCGGCGGTTAAGAAGGGTTCGGGCAACCAGGAGGTCGCCACCACCATGGCGACCGTGCGGGTGTTCAAAGAGTTGTTGCGAGACAAGCAGTTAGGCCCGCGCCTGGTGCCGATCATCCCCGATGAGGCGCGCACGTTCGGGATGGACTCGTGGTTCCCGTCCTTGAAGATCTACAACCGCAACGGCCAGCTCTACACCTCGGTGGATGCCGACCTGATGCTGGCCTACAAGGAAAGCGAAGTCGGCCAGATCCTGCACGAGGGCATCAACGAAGCCGGCTCGACGGCCTCGTTCACCGCGGTCGGGACGTCGTATGCGACCCACGACGAGCCGATGGTGCCGATCTACATCTTCTATTCGATGTTCGGCTTCCAGCGCACCGGCGACGGCCTGTGGGCGGCCGCCGATCAGATGGCACGCGGCTTCGTGCTGGGGGCCACCGCGGGACGCACCACCCTGACCGGTGAGGGGCTGCAGCACGCCGACGGCCACTCACTGCTGTTGGCCTCCACCAACCCGGCAGTGGTCTCCTACGATCCCGCGTTCGCCTACGAGGTCGCCCACATCATCGAAAGCGGCCTGCACCGGATGTACGGCCCGGACCCGGAGAACGTGTACTTCTACGTCACGCTCTACAACGAGCCCTACGTGCAGCCGGCCGAGCCGGACGGTTTCGACCCCGATGGTCTGCTGCGCGGCATCTACCGTTTCCGCAAGGCCGCCGAAGCGCGGTCGCAGACCGCGCAGATCCTGGCCTCGGGGGTGGCGGTGCCCGAGGCGCTGCGGGCCGCCGACATGTTGGCCGCCGACTGGGATGTGGCCGCCGACGTATGGTCGGTGACCAGCTGGGGTGAGCTCAACCGGGACGGTGTCGCCATCGAGCGCGAGCGACTGCGGCACCCCGAGCGCCCGGCCGCGGTGCCGTATGTGACACAGGCGCTGGCGGACGCCACCGGCCCGGTCGTCGCGGTGTCGGACTGGATGCGTGCGGTGCCCGAGCAGATCCGGCAGTGGGTGCCCGGTAACTACGTCACCCTGGGCACCGACGGGTTCGGATTCTCCGACACCCGACCGGCCGCGCGGCGCTACTTCAACACCGACGCCGAGTCGGTCGTGGTGGCGGTACTGGCGGCGCTGGGCCGCGACGGGGTCATCGACCCGTCCGTGGCGGTGACTGCGGCGACGCAGTACCAGATCGACGACGTGTTGGCGGCCCCCGAGCAGACGTCGGATTCCGGGGTGGCCTAGCCGGCCCCGCAGATTTGGGTGCGATAGTTCTCGCTGAGCGGGAACTATCGCACCCGAATCACCACTTGTTGTCAGTTGTCACCAGAAAATAGGCGTAGCTTTTAGGAATGGTTGACAAGCCGGCAACTCCGGTCCTACCGCGCTCCACCCTGGACCAGCTCAGCGCCGTCCCGGACGCCATCCTGCGCCGGCTTAAGAACTACTCGGGCCGGCTGGCCACCCAGGCTGATGCCGTAATGGGCGAGCGGTTGCCGTTCTTCGCCGAATTGGAGGCGTCGCAGCGAGCCAGCGTCCAATTGGTGGTGCAGACCGCGGTGGTCAACTTCGCCGAGTGGATGCGCGACCCGCACGGCAACGTCAGCCACACCGCTCAGGCGTTTGCACTGGTGCCCCAGGACCTGACCCGCCACATCGCGCTGCGGCACACCGTGGACATGGTGCGGGTCACCATGGAGTTCTTCGAGGAGGTCGTGCCGCTGCTGGCCCGCTCCGAGGAGCAGGTGACCGCACTGACGGTAGGCATCCTCAAGTACAGCCGGGACCTGGCGTTCACCGCCGCCTCCGCCTACGCCGACGCCGCGGAGGCGCGGGGCACCTGGGACTCCCGTATGGAAGCCAGCGTGGTCGACGCCGTGGTCCGCGGTGACACCGGTCCGGAGTTGTTGAGCCGCGCAGCCGCGCTGAACTGGGACACCACCGCCCCGGCCACGGTCGTGGTGGGCACCGCACCGCCGGGCCCGGACGCCTACGCCGGGCAGAAGGCCAGCCAAGACGTCCGTGATGTCGCCGAACGCCACGGCCGGGCCGCCCTGACCGACGTGCACGGCACGTGGCTGGTGGCCATCGTGTCGGGCCCACTGACGCCGACCCAGAAGTTCTTCGCCGACCTGCTCGGCGCGTTCTCCGACGGTCCGGTGGTGATCGGACCGACGGCACCGACGCTGACCGCCGCCTATCACAGTGCCAGCGAAGCGATCTCAGGGATGAACGCTGTCGTGGGCTGGACCGGGGCACCGCGGCCGGTGCTGGCTCGCGAGCTACTGCCGGAGCGGGCACTCATTGGCGATGCGTCGGCGATCGCGGCCCTGCACACCGACGTGATGCGGCCGCTGGCCGAGGCCGGCCCCACGCTCACCGAGACGCTGGACGCCTATTTGGACTGCGGCGGTGCGATCGAGGCCTGCGCCCGCAAGTTGTTCGTTCATCCAAACACCGTCCGTTACCGACTCAAGCGGGTCGCCGACTTCACCGGCCGCGATCCAGCCGTACCGCGCGACGCCTATGTCCTGCGGGTCGCCGCCACAGTCGGGCGACTGGCCAACCAGGCGCAGCATGCCAGCTTCAGCACCACAACCATGCCGTACGCCACGTCCCTGGCAGCCGGTGCTGGAGCCGACGAGCCTCAGGTCAGCGCAGAAGGCTGACCCCGGCCCGGCCAGCTGGGCATCGACAGGCGTGCACCGCCGACGGAAAGTTGTCGCAGTTCGGTATCGAACACGTCGCATCGGACGACAGTTTTGTAGGGTCTCCACAAAAACATAAGACAATGTTCATAATCTAGGACATCCTGCAAACCGGGCTTCACAATGTTCTCTTAAAGACGTGATTGCGTTGCTCGCTCCCGGACAGGGATCTCAGACCCCCGGCATGCTCGCGCCGTGGCTGGAATCGGCCGGCGCCGATGCCGCCCGCGAGCAGTTGGCCGCCTGGTCGGAGATCGCCGGCCTGGATCTGATCGCGCTGGGCACCACCGCGACCGCCGAGGAGATCACCGACACCGCGGTCACCCAGCCGCTGGTGGTGGCGGCGACCCTGCTGGCCCACGCCGAGCTGGTCAAGCGGCGCAACGGCCCGGTGAGCGGCAGCGACGTGATCGTGGCCGGCCACTCCGTCGGTGAGATCGCCGCCTACGCGATCGCCGGCGTCATCTCCCCCGACGACGCCGTCATGCTGGCCGCCACCCGCGGCCGCGAGATGGCCAAGGCCTGCGCTCTCGAGCCCACCGGCATGGCAGCGGTGCTCGGCGGCGACGAGGCCGAGGTGCTGACCCGCCTCGAGCAACTCGACCTGACCCCGGCCAACCGCAACGCCGTCGGGCAGATCGTGGCCGCCGGCCCGCTGCCGGCCCTGGACAAGCTCGCCGAAGACCCGCCCGCCAAGGCCCGGGTTCGCAAGCTGGCCACCGCCGGGGCGTTCCACACCCAGTACATGGCACCGGCGCTGGAGGCCTACGCCGCCGCCGTCGAGCAGGTCAAGGCGTCCGGCGTTTCGGAACCCACCGCTACCCTGTTGTCCAACCGCGACGGGCAGCCGGTGACGTCGGCGGCCGAGGCACTGGAGCACCTGGTGGCGCAGCTGACCCGGCCGGTGCGTTGGGACCTGTGCACCGAGACGCTCCGCGCCCGGGAGGTCACGGCGATCGTGGAGTTTCCGCCCGCCGGCACGCTGGCCGGTATCGCGAAACGCGAACTTCGGGGGACTCCGACGCACGCCGTCAAATCTCCCGCGGATCTGGACGGGCTTCCCGAGTTCTAGCCTTTTTCAAGCCCGCTCCAACCTGCACAACCAGATACGCAGTAATTCACCCCCGCACACCCCGTGCGGATCCAACCGAAGGGAAACACAGTGGCTGCCAGCCAGGAAGAAATCATCGCCGGTCTCGCGGAGATCATCGAAGAGGTGACCGGTATCGAGCCGAGCGAGGTCACCGTCGAGAAGTCCTTCGTCGACGACCTGGACATCGACTCGCTGTCGATGGTGGAGATCGCGGTTCAGACCGAAGACAAGTACGGCGTGAAGATCCCGGACGAGGACCTCGCCGGTCTGCGCACCGTCGGTGACGTGGTGGGCTACATCCAGAAGCTCGAGGCCGAGAACCCCGAGGCCGCCGCCGCGCTGCGCGAGAAGTTCGGTTCCGAGAGCTAATCGTGTCCTCTCAGCCTTCTACGGCCAACGGCGGTTACCCGAGTGTGGTGGTAACCGCCGTTGAGGCCACGACTTCAGTCGGGGCGGACATCGAGAGCACGTGGAAGGGCTTGCTCGCCGGTGAGAGCGGCATTCACGTGCTCGAAGACGAGTTCGTCAGCAAGTGGGACCTGCCGGTCAAGATCGGCGGCCACTTGAAGGATCCGGTCGACGACCACATGGGCCGGCTGGACATGCGGCGCATGTCCTACGTCCAGCGGATGGCCAAGCTGCTCGGCACTCGCCTCTGGGAGAACGCCGGCACGCCTGAGGTGGACCCTGACCGGTTCACCGTGGTGATCGGCACCGGTCTGGGCGGTGGCGAGAAGATCGTCGAGACCTATGACCTGATGAACGAGGGCGGCCCCCGCAAGGTGTCCCCGCTGGCCGTTCAGATGATCATGCCCAACGGTGCGGCCGCGGTGGTCGGCCTGCAGCTCGGCGCTCGCGCCGGGGTCATCACCCCGGTGTCGGCCTGTTCGTCGGGTTCGGAGGCGATTGCGCACGCGTGGCGTCAGATCGTCATGGGCGACGCGGACTTCGCGGTCTGCGGTGGTGTCGAAGGCGGCATCGAGGCACTGCCGATCGCGGCGTTCTCGATGATGCGCGCGATGTCGACCCGCAACGACGACCCCGAGGGTGCGTCGCGGCCGTTCGACAAGAACCGGGACGGCTTCGTCTTCGGTGAAGCCGGCGCGCTGATGATCATCGAGACCGAGGAGCACGCCAAGGCACGCGGCGCCAAGCCGCTGGCCCGGTTGATGGGTGCCGGAATCACCTCCGACGCCTTCCACATGGTGGCTCCCGGCCCCGACGGCAAGCGGGCCGGCCGTGCGATGACCCGGTCGTTGGAGTTGGCGGGCCTGTCCGCCAAGGACGTCGACCACATCAACGCACACGGAACGGCCACTCCGATCGGTGACACGGCCGAGGCGAACGCGATCCGGGAAGCCGGTTGCCAGCACGCCGCGGTCTACGCACCCAAGTCGGCGCTGGGCCACTCCATTGGGGCGGTCGGTGCGCTGGAGTCGGTGTTGACGGTGCTCTCGCTGCGTGACGGGGTCATCCCCCCGACGCTGAACTACGAGACGCCGGACCCCGAGATCGATCTGGACATCGTTGCGGGCGAGCCCCGGTACGGCGACTACAAGTACGCCATCAACAATTCATTCGGGTTTGGTGGGCACAACGTCGCGCTCGCCTTTGGGCGGTACTGACACCGGATCAGAGAGGGAAGTTCGCAACAGCCATGTCAACGCTGGCAACGGGAAAGGGTCTCCCCAACGTCGTCGTCACCGGCTACGCCATGACGACGGCTTTGGCCGCGGACGGGGAGAACACCTGGAAGAAGCTACTGGACGGCCAGAGCGGCATTCGCAAGCTCACCGATTCATTCGTCGAGGAGTATGACCTGCCGGTTCGCATCGGCGGGCATCTCGTCGAGACCCCGGAGTCGTTCGACGAAGGGCTGAACCGGACCGAGCTGCGTCGGCTTTCCTACCTGCAGAAGATGGCTTTGGTGCTGAGCCGGCGTGCGTGGGAGCACGCCGGTTCACCCGAAGTCGACACTCGGCGCCTCATGGTGTCGATCGGTACCGGGATGGGTTCCAGCGAGGAGCTCGTCTGGGCCTATGACGGCATGCGCGAACGCGGCCTCAAGGCGGTCTCGCCGTTGGTCGTGCAGAAGTACATGCCCAATGGAGCGGCCGCTGCGGTCGGTCTGGATCGTCAGGCCAAGGCCGGGGTGATCACCCCGATCTCGGCCTGTGCATCCGGCTCCGAAGGCATCGCCCATGCCTGGCAGCAGATCGTGCTCGGCGAGGCCGACATGGCGATCTGCGGTGGGGTGGAGACCCGGATCGAAGCCGTGCCGATCGCCGGGTTCGCCCAGATGCGCATCGTGCTGTCCACCAGCAATGACGACCCGGAGGGCGCGTGCCGCCCATTCGACCGCGACCGCAACGGGTTCGTGTTCGGTGAGGGCGCCGCACTGATGGTGATCGAGACCGAGGAGCACGCCAAGGCGCGCGGGGCCAACATCCTCGCCCGCATCATGGGTGCCTCGATCACCTCCGACGGCTACCACATCGTCGCGCCGGACCCCGACGGCCAAAGCGCGGGTCGGGCCATGACGCGGGCGATCCAGGCCGCCGGCCTGACACCCGGCGACATCAGCCACGTCAATGCGCACGCCACCGGAACCACGGTGGGTGACGTGGCAGAAGGCCACGCCATCAACCTCGCGTTGGGTCCGCATGGCGGCAACGCCGCTGTGTACGCGCCCAAGGCGGCACTCGGCCACTCGGTCGGTGCGGTCGGCGCGGTCGAGTCCATCCTGACGGTGATGGCTCTGCGTGAACAGATCGTCCCGCCGACTCGGAACATGGAGAACCTCGATCCCGAGATCGACCTGGATGTGGTGGCGGGCGAACCGCGACCTGGCAACTACGAGTACGCGATCAACAACTCATTCGGGTTCGGCGGGCACAACGTCGCCATCGTCTTCGGTCGGTACTGAAGGCCCCAGAAGGACCAGAAGCGAGACCCGCGATCAAAAACCAAGGAGAGGCGCGATGACGACTATGGCTCCCGAGGCGGTGGGCGAATCGCTCGACCCGCGCGATCCCCTGCTGCGTCTGTCGACGTTCTTCGACGACGGCACCGTGGAATTGCTGCACGAGCGCGATCGGTCCGGCGTGCTGGCCGCTGGTGGCACCGTCAACGGAGTGCGCACCATCGCGTTCTGCACCGACGGCACCGTGATGGGCGGGGCGATGGGCATCGAGGGCTGCGACCACATCGTCAACGCCTACGACACCGCGATCGCCGAGCAGAGCCCGATCGTGGGCCTGTGGCACTCGGGTGGCGCCCGGCTGGCCGAGGGCGTGCGAGCCTTGCACGCGGTCGGACGGGTCTTCGAGGCCATGATCCGGGCCTCCGGATTCGTCCCGCAGATCTCGGTGGTGGTCGGATTCGCCGCCGGCGGCGCCGCCTACGGGCCGGCCCTGACCGACGTCATCGTGATGGCACCGGAGGGCCGGGTGTTCGTCACCGGCCCCGACGTGGTGCGCAGCGTCACCGGTGAGGACGTCGACATGGCCGCGCTCGGCGGCCCCGACACCCACCACAAGAAGTCCGGCGTGTGCCACATCGTCGCCGACGACGAGCTCGACGCCTACGAGCGGGGCCGCCGCCTGGTCGGGTTGTTCTGCCAGCAGGGCCACTTCGACCGCAACAAGGCCGAGGCGGGCGAGATCGACCTGCACGCACTGCTGCCGGAGTCGGCGCGACGCGCCTACGACGTGCACCCGCTGGTGAACGGCCTGCTTGATGCCGACGCGCCGTTCGATGAATTCCAGGCCAAGTGGGCGCCGTCGATGGTGGTCGGGCTGGGCCGGTTGTCGGGTCGCACCGTCGGCGTGCTGGCCAACAACCCGCTGCGACTGGGCGGCTGCCTGAACTCCGAGAGCGCCGAGAAGGCGGCACGTTTCGTGCGGCTGTGCGACGCGTTCGGGATTCCGCTGATCGTGATCGTCGACGTGCCGGGCTACCTGCCGGGCGTCGGCCAGGAATGGGGTGGCGTGGTGCGCCGCGGCGCCAAGCTGCTGCACGCGTTCGGCGAGGCCACCGTCCCCCGCGTCACGCTGGTGACTCGCAAGACCTACGGCGGGGCCTACATCGCGATGAACTCGCGGTCGTTGGGCGCCACCAAGGTGTTCGCCTGGCCGGACGCCGAGGTCGCGGTGATGGGCGCCAAGGCCGCGGTCGGCATCCTGCACAAGAAGAAGCTGGCCGCCGCGCCCGACCACGAGCGCGAGGCACTGCACGAGGAGCTGGCCGCCGAGCACGAGCGGATCGCAGGCGGAGTGGACAGCGCCATCGACATCGGCGTGGTCGACGAGAAGATCGACCCCTCGCACACCCGCGGCAAGATCACCCAGGCACTGGCCGAGGCGCCGGCCCGCCGCGGCCGCCACAAGAACATCCCGCTGTAAGCACCCTGCATCAGCTCCGCCAACGGATGGGCCCGAATCACCATCCACCGGCCGACAATTGGCGAATACTCCATTCGCATGGAGTCATTCGACGAGACATCGCAAGTCAGCACCGGTGAGTCCGAGACCGATGACAGCCGACCTCGCGCCATGTTGCGACGGCGCCAGATATTGGGCGGCCTAGCGGCGTTGGGGGTGGGCGGCGCCGGCGTCTCGGCGCTGGCCGGCTGCGAAAGCAAGGGCAGTAGCGGTGAGGCTGTCGGCGCCCCTGGTTATGGCACCGGGATCAACGACGGGTTCAACGGCAAGATCGAACTCGACGTGCGCGATTCGCAGCCCGACTGGGGTCCGTTCGAGCTCAAGCATGCCCCCAAGGACGCACCCAATGTGTTGGTGGTGCTCTACGACGACACCGGGATGGCGGCGTGGTCGCCCTACGGCGGGGCAATCGACATGCCCGTCATGCAGCGCCTTGCCGACAACGGGCTGACCTATTCGCAATGGCACACCACGGCGCTGTGTTCACCGACCCGCTCCTGCGTCTTGACCGGTCGCAACCACCACGTGAACCGCTTCGCCTCGATCACCGAGGGCTCCGACGGCTTCCCCGGCGCGGCGGCCCGCCTGCCCGCACAATGCGCGACGATCGGGCAGGTGCTGCAGGACAACGGGTACAGCACGTTCTGGGTGGGTAAGAACCACAACGTGCCCGAGGAGGACGTGTCCAGCGGGGGCAGCAAATCGGAGTGGCCGCTGCAGAAGGGCTTCGATCGGTTCTACGGCTTTCTCGGCGGGGAAACCAACCAGTGGTACCCGGATCTGGTCGAGGACAACCGATTCATCGAGCAGCCCTACAGCCCAGAAGACGGCTACCACCTGTCGAAAGATCTCGCCGACAACGCGCTTCGCATGCTGCGCGACCAACGGTCCAGCAACCCGTCCAAACCCTGGTACATGTGGTTCTGCCCGGGGGCCAATCATGCCCCGCATCACAGCCCGACCGAGTACGCCGAGAAGTACCGCGGCAGGTTCGATGACGGCTACGAGGCGTATCGGGAGTGGGTGTTGGCCCGCATGGTCGACAAGGGCATCATGCCCAAGGGCACCCGGCTGACACCGCTGAATCCCCTTCCCGACGACGTCGCGTTGCCGGCTGATGCGGTACGGCCGTGGAATTCACTCAACGCCGACGAGAAACGACTGTTCTCCCGGATGGCCGAGGTCTTCGCCGGATTCTCCGAATACACCGATGCTCAAGTGGGCCGGATCGTCGACTACCTCGAGCACACCGGCCAGTTGGACAACACGCTCATCTTCTACTGCGCCGACAACGGCGCCTCCGGCGAAGGCTCCCCGAACGGCTCGGTCAACGAGAACAAATTCTTCAACGGCTACCCCGATGACCTGGCCGAGAACATGCGCTATCTCGACACACTGGGCACCCCCGCCACCTACAACCACTATCCGACCGGCTGGGCAGCTGCGTTCTCCACACCGTTTCAGATGTTCAAGCGCTATTCGCAGTTCTCCGGGGGTACCTGCGACCCCATGGTGATCCACTGGCCCGCCGGTATCAAGGCCAAAGGCCAAGTGCGCCATCAGTACCACCACGCCACCGACATTGTGCCGACCATCCTCGATGCGGTCGGTATCCCGATGCCCGGAGAGTATCGCGGCGTGAAGCAGTACCCGCTCAACGGGGTGTCGATGCGCTACAGCTTCGACTCCCCCGATGCGCCCACCGCCAAGAAGCGGCAGTACTACGCCATGCTGGGCACCCGCGGAATCTGGGAGGACGGCTGGAAGGCGTCAGCGCTGCACGCACCGATCAGCGGCAAGGGCCATTTCGATTCCGACCGCTGGGAGCTCTACCACGTCGATGAAGATCGCTCCGAATCCACGAACGTCGCCGACCAACATCCCGACAAACTCAAGGCACTCATCGACGCGTGGCACGTGGAGGCCAAGGACAACTACGTCCTGCCCCTGGACGACCGCACGGCAACCGAGTTGATCACCATCACCCGGCCGCAGTTCGAACCACCGCGCGATCGCTACACCTACTACCCGGACACGGCTCCGGTTCCGGAAGGCGTGGCAGCCAACATCCGCGGGCGGTCCTACAAGATCGTGGCGAACGTCGATCTCAGCCGCGACGCCCAAGGGGTGCTCTTTGCCCACGGCTCCAGGTTCGGCGGGCATGTGCTGTTCATCAAGGACGGCAAGCTGCACTACGTGTACAACTTCCTCGGCATCAAGCCCGAGCAGGAGTTCGTCTCGCGGCCACTGGCGCCCGGCAAGCACACCCTCGGGATGGAATTCGTCCGCAAGGAGTCCGGTAAGTACGGCGAATCCCTCGGCACCACCACGCTTTACGTGGACGGCAGCCCCGTGGACACGGGTCCGATGCGCGCCCAGTTGGGCAAGTTCACCCTCGCCGGCGACGGTCTGTGTGTCGGATACGACAGTGGCGACAATGTCTCCGACCAGTACCAGAATCCCGGCACCTTCACCGGCGGCAGCATCCAGGCCGTCGTGATCGACGTCAGCAGTGAGGCCTTCGTCGATCTCCAACGGGAAGCGGCAGCGGCACTGGCGCGCGACTGACCGGGCTCACCTGGTGGTGTAGCCGCCGTTGGCGAAGACGGTCTGACCGGTGATCCAGTGACCGCCGTCGAGCAAGAACAGGACCAGCGGCGCGATGTCCTCGATCTTGGTCAACCGATTGCCCATCGCCTGCGACTTGTGGAACTCGACGCGCTCGGGGGTCTCCTGCGGATAGAAGAACGGCGTGTCCATCGGCCCGGGCGCGACGCTGTTGACATTGATCCCCCGGGTCCCGAATTCCTTTGCCGCAGCACGGGTGAAGTGCTCGACCGGACTCTTGGAGCCCGCATAGGTGGAATAGCCGTCGGTGAACGCCCCCAGCAGCGCGGTCACGATCGTCACCACCGAACCGTTGTCGTTGAGGCGCTTACCGGCCTCCTGCAAAAAGAAGTACGCGGACTTGGCATTGATGTCGAACATCGAGTCGTACTCGGCTTCGGTGGTCTCCAACATGGGCTTTCGCAGCACCTTGCCGACCGTGTTGACCGCGAAGTCCAGGCCACCGAACGCATCCACCGCGGTGTCGAAGAGGGCGGTGACATTCGCCGGAACGGTCAGGTCGCCCTGCACCTTGATGGCCTTGGCTCCGGCGTCCTGCACCGCAGCCACGGTCTTGTCGGCGTCGGGCTCGGAGCTGTCACTGTTGTAGTGCACCGCGACGTTGACGCCGTGCGAGCCCAAAGTGGTGCTGATCAGGCCGCCCAGGTTCTTGGCCCCCGCGGCCACCACTGCCGATTTTCCGGTCAAATCACTCATGGAAGTCCCCTTCTGTGTCTGACCACGAAACTAACCGGACGCTATACAAATGAGAAACAGCGTTATACGCGGGATCAACAAAATCTGTTTGTAGTTAGCATGGGCCGATGTTCCCGGTCCCGGACCTTCGCCGCCTGACCCACTTCATCGCCGTCGCCGAGTCCGCCGGCTTCACCAGCGCCGCCACGCAGCTGCATCTGTCACAGCAGGCGTTGTCGCATTCGGTGCAACAGCTGGAGAAGGAGATCGGTGTGACGCTGCTGGTGCGCGCCGGGCGCCGCGTCACCTTGACCGCCGCCGGCCAGACCCTGATGGACGAGGGCCGCGCGTTGTTGGCGGCGGCCCGAACCCTCACAGCGCACACCCGGGCCGCGGCCAGCGCCCAGCCGGATGAGTTCGTGGTCGGACACTCCCCTGCGATCAGCAATCACGACGTCTACGCCCTGATCGAACCGGCGATCGCCGCCTCGCCCGACACTTCCTTCACGGTCGTGCAGCTGTTTCCCGATCGGCTGACCGCCGGAGTGCGCGAAGGCACCGTGCAGTTGGGGCTGCGGCGCGCCGTGGTGCCCCAGGACCTACTGGCCGGCGCAGTGATCGGCTACGACCCGCTGCGGATCGCCGTGCCCGCCGATCACCCGCTGGCAGCGAGCTCCCGCATCCGCATCGCCGATCTCGCCGACGAACTGATCGCGCTGTGGGCGCCGCCCGGGGCCTCTTACTACAGCGACTTTCTGGTCAACGCCTGCCGGCGTGCCGGATTCGAGCCGCAATACCGGGTCAGCCGGGTGCAGGGCTGCCCGCCTGAGGTGGCGGCCCTGACCGAGAGCGCCGTCGCGTTCGTCACCGCACCGACCGGTCCGGCCCTCGACGGCACCGTCACCGTCGTCGACCTCGACGAGCCGCTGCTGGTGCCGCTGCAGGCGCTGTGGCAGCCCCACACCAGTTCAGCGGTGCGAGATCTCATCCTGCGTGGTCGCCCTTGACAAGCGGTAGACCCACCCCAGACAATTCATCGTGTGATGAATTAGTTGGTTGTGGCCGCTTGGAACCGAAAGGATTCCGATGCCCGGATATCTCGCCGCCTTGGCGCTCGCGCTCTGCCCCATCCTGGTATTCGCTCGCCTGATCATGCTGCGACGCAATGGAACCGACGCCATGCACTTCGGGAGTACAGATCGCAAGGACTTCCTGATCCCACCCTTCGCGCTGGTCTACTTCTACGTGGTGTTCGCCGGCGCCTTCGGGTGGCCGTTGGTGGGTTCCGAGCGGTTCTGGCGATCCGAGGCCATCTCGTGGTCCGGAGTCGCCTGCTGTTTCGCCGGCCTGCTGTTCCTCGTGGCGAGCCTGGTCGCGTTCGGCAGCAGCTTTCGTGTCGGCATCGACACCGACAGCCCGGACAAGCTGGTGACGTCGGGTGTGTTCGCGTTGAGTCGCAACCCCATCTATGTCGGGTTCGGGCTGGTGCTACTCGGCCAGTTCCTGGTGTTCCCCACCTGGATTCCGCTGATCTATCTGCTCGCCGGAGTGTGGCTGTTCAACCGGCAGGTGCTGCGCGAGGAAGCGTTCATGCGTGAGCACTACGGCCGCGAGTACGCCGACTACTGCAGCCGAGTTCGCCGGTACCTGTAGCACTTCAGCCAACGGCGAGGATCGCCGACAGCGCCTGCTGCAGCGCTGCCTCGGGGTCGGCCGGTAGCGCGATACCCTCGGCCTTCGAGGCAGTCGATACGAATTGGTTCCGTTACGGCTCGACTCAATCGGCAGCCGTGAGAAATTCGCTTGCCACCTCGACGACGCGGTCGCGGTCTTCGGCCACCAGTCCGATCCGGGTCCGGCGATCCACGATGTCCTCCACGGTCAGCGCACCTTCGTGACTGACCGCGTACTCGAACTCGGCACGGATCACGTCGATGCCCTCGGCCACCGCCGCTGCCGGCCGCTCGCAGGTGGCAGCGGCCAGCACGTTGGCCGCCTCCCCGCCATAGCGCAGCACCAGCGACTCGGGCAGGGCAGCAGTCAGCGGAAGGTGCGACCCCTCGTTGTCGGGTGCACCGATCAACGGCAAGTCCCGCGTGCGACACGGCGTGGCCGGTAGCGCCCGCAGGCGCACGGCCCGGTCCAGCACGTCTTCGGCCATATGCCGGTACTCGGTCAGCTTGCCGCCGATCACGCTGAACACCCCGGTCTCCGATTCGACGACGGCATGATTGCGTGACACGTCGGCGGTGTGGCCTTCTCCGGTATCGATCAGCGGTCGCAGCCCGGCGTAGGCGCCGCGGACGTCGGCCGCGCTCAGCGCGGTGCCCAACGCGGTGTTGACGGTGTCCAACAGGAACGAGACCTCCGCCGAGGTGGGTTGTGGCACATCGGGAATCGGCCCGGGCGCCTCTTCATCGGTGAGGCCCAGATACACCCGGCCGAGCTGCTCGGGCATGGCGAACACGAACCGGTTGAGCTCACCGGGGATCGGCACGGTCAGCGCAGCAGTCGGATTGCCGAAGGCGGCCGCGTCGAATACCAGGTGTGTTCCGCGGCTCGGGCGCAGCCGCAGCGCCGCGTCGATGTCAGCGGCCCAGACCCCGGTCGCATTGATCACCGCCCGCGCGGCGACATCGAACGACTCACCAGAGATCTGATCAGTCAGCCGTACCGTGTCGCCGGTGGCGTGCGATGCCGCCACATAGGTCAGGATCGTCGCGCCGTGCTGGGCCGCGGTTCGAGCGACCGCCGTGACCAGGCGGGCGTCGTCGATCAACTGCCCGTCATAGGCCAACAGGCCACCGTCGAGGCCGTCGCGGCGCACGGTCGGCGCCAACCCCACGGCGTGCTCGGCGGAGACCCGTCGCGAGCGGGGCAACACCGTCGCCGGTGTGCCGGCCAGCCGGCGCAGGGCGTCGCCGGCGAGAAACCCGGTGCGCACCAGGGCCCGATCCCGTCGCGGCATCGACCCCAGCAGCGGGACCAGTTGCGGCATCGCCCGCACCAGGTGAGGTGCGTTGCGGGTCATCAGGATTCCGCGCTCGATGGCGCTGCGCCGCGCAATGCCCACATTGCCGGTCGCGAGGTAGCGCAGTCCGCCGTGCACCAGTTTCGAACTCCACCGGCTGGTGCCGAACGCCAGGTCTTGTTTGTCCACACACACCACCCGAAGGCCGCGGGTGGCCGCGTCCAGGGCGATGCCGGCACCGGTGATGCCAGCGCCGATCACGACGACATCAACGGGTGCGCCGTCGGCCAGTGCGGTCAGTTCGGCGGTGCGGCGAGCGGAGTTGAGCGCTGCGGTATCGGGCATCAGGAGAGGTACCTGTTCAGTGTGTAGGCCAGTTCGGTGGAGAGTGCGTCCTCGTCGAGGATCGACGCGACGACTTGCGCGGACTGAATGGCCGATTGGGTGATCAGCAGACACATCGCGGCGAGTTCACGCGGGTCGCCGGCTCGCACGCTGCCGGCGGCTTGGGCGCCGCCGAGTTCGCCGGCCACCAGATCGACCAGTCGCCGTTGGCTGGCACCCATCCGCTGGGCGATGTAGACCATCGCCAGATCGGGTGCGTGGTGCAGCACCTGCATCACCACCTCGTCGTGGCGCAGCCGCGCCGCAACCGCGACGATCCGCGTCACCAGTGCCTCACGCCCGGTTCCCGGTTGCTCGAGTTCGGTCCAGGCCGTGGTGATCCGCGAGGTCAGCAGTGCGGCGATCACCGAGCGGCTGTCCGACCACCGCCGGTACACCGTTGGGCGACTCACCCCGGCGCGGCGCGCGATGGCCGCCAGGGTCACCCGCTCCATTCCCAATGCGAGCAGGCAGCTCGCGGCGGCGTCGAGGATGCGCTCCCCGACCTCCACCTGCTCGTCATTACTAGTTGACAGCATATGTAATACTGTAACGCATGACGCAGGCCGATGCCGACGACGCCCTGAACCCGCCGATGAAGTGGAACGCCTGGGGCGATCCGGCAGCGGCCAAGCCTTTGAGCGACGGCATCCGTCAATTGCTCAAAGCAGCCCTGGGGGTGGACGGCACGAGCGCCCCGGAACGCGATCCGAACCAGGTCTCGCTCACGCCGTCGGCACTGACCGACGCTGACCACGCAGCCTTGGCGGCGATCGTCGGCGATGGCTTCTGCCGCACCGATCACACCGCACGACTACTGCACGCCGGGGGCAAGTCCACTCTGGATCTGCTGCGGCGCAATGATTCCGGCACCCAGGATGCGCCCGACGCGGTACTGCTGCCCGGCAGTGAGGACGAAGTCGCGGCCGTCTTGAGCTACTGCAGCCAGCACGCCATCGCGGTGGTTCCCTTCGGCGGCGGTACCAGTGTCGTCGGCGGGCTCGACCCGCTCCGCGGCGAATCCGGCGCCCTGAAAGCCGTGGTGTGCCTGGACCTGCGCCGGTTCGATGCACTGCTCAACCTCGACGAGGTCTCCGGCGAGGCGGAACTCGGCGCCGGGGTGACCGGGCCGGAGGCCGAGCGACTGCTCGGTGAGCACGGTTTCTCGTTGGGCCATTTTCCGCAGAGCTTTCAGTTCGCCACCCTCGGCGGCTTCGCCGCCACCCGCTCCTCGGGTCAGGACTCGGCCGGCTACGGCCGCTTCGACGACATGGTCCGCGGCCTGCGGATGATCACCCCGGCCGGCGTGTTGGACCTGGGACGCGCGCCCGCCTCGGCTGCCGGGCCGGATCTGCGCCAGCTGTTGCTGGGGTCGGAGGGCGTTTTCGGCGTCATCACCCGGGTGCGGGTGCGGGTGCATCCGGTGCCGGCAACCACCCGCTATGAGGCCTGGTCCTTCCCGGACTTCGCCACCGGCGCCACGGCGCTGCGCGCGGTCACGCAGACCGGCGCCGGACCGACCGTGATCCGACTTTCCGACGAAGCCGAGACGGGCGTGAACCTGGCCACCACCGAGCAGATCGGCGAGCAACAGATCACCGGAGGCTGCCTGGCGATCACGCTGTTCGAGGGGACCGCCGAACACACCGAAAGCCGGCACGCCGAGACCCGGGCGGTGCTGGCTGCGCACGGCGGCACGTCGCTGGGCGAAGAACCGGCGCGGGCTTGGGAGCACGGTCGATTCTCCGCGCCCTACCTGCGCGATTCGCTGCTGGCCGCCGGGGCGCTGTGCGAAACACTGGAAACCGCCACCGACTGGGCGCGCGTTCCCACGCTCAAGGCAGCGGTCACCGAGGCGCTGACCACCGCGCTGGGCGACAGCGGGACGCCCGCACTGGTGCTGTGTCACATCTCGCACGTCTACCCGACCGGCGCATCGCTGTACTTCACCGTGGTGGCCGGTCAGCGCGGCAATCCCATCGACCAGTGGCAGGCCGCGAAAGTCGCTGCGGGCAATGCGATTATGCAGGCCGGCGGAACCATCACCCACCACCACGCGGTCGGGGCCGATCACCGGCCGTGGATGGCCGAAGAGGTGGGCGAGCTGGGTGTGCAGGTGTTGCGAGCGGTCAAGGCCACGCTGGACCCGGCCGGAATCCTCAACCCCGGCAAACTGATTCCATGACGTCGCGTCAGATCAAACGGATCACGCTGCTGACCAACCCGGCTGCCGGGCACGGTAATGCCCGGCATGCCGCCGAGCGAGCGCTGGCACGGTTCCAGCAGCGGGGGGTCAGCGTCAACCACATCGTCGGTTCCGACGCTCACCACGCACGACAGCTGCTCGATGAGGCGCTGGCCGCCGGAACGGA
Organism: Mycolicibacter virginiensis; assembly: GCF_022374935.2. Taxonomy (NCBI): domain Bacteria; kingdom Bacillati; phylum Actinomycetota; class Actinomycetes; order Mycobacteriales; family Mycobacteriaceae; genus Mycobacterium; species Mycobacterium virginiense. The sequence goes on along the minus strand of NZ_CP092430.2, from coordinate 1,895,662 downwards.
CGCTGTGGTGGTAGCCGGCGGCGACGGCGTCATCTCGCTGGCGCTGCAGTCGTTGGCACTCGGCGACGTGCCGCTGGGGATCATCCCGGCCGGCACCGGTAACGACCACGCCCGTGAATACGGTTTGCCCACTGGCGATCCCGAGGCCGCCGCCGACGTCGTCGCCGAAGGCCAGACCGAGACGATCGATCTGGGCCGCATCGTCGAAGACGGCGGCGCGGTGTCCTGGTTCGGCACGGTGATGGCGGCCGGTTTCGATTCGCTGGTGAGCGACCGGGTCAACCGGATGCGCTGGCCGCACGGCCGGATGCGCTACAACGTCGCCATGGTCGCGGAGATGTCCAAGCTGCGCCTGCTGCCGTTCCGGGTGACCTTCGACGACGATGAGCCGCTGGACATCGAACTGACGCTGGCGGCTTTCGGCAACACCCGCAGCTACGGCGGCGGCATGCTGATCTGCCCGGGAGCCGATCACGCCGACGGCCTGCTGGACGTCACCATGGTGCACTCGGGCTCGCGAACCAAGCTGATTCGCCTGTTCCCCACCGTGTTCAAAGGCACCCATGTGCTGCTCGACGAGGTGAGTACCCGGCGGGCGAACTCGATTCGGGTCGAGTGCCCCGGAATCAACGCCTACGCCGACGGCGACTACGTCGCCCCGCTGCCCGTGACGGTGTCAGCGGTGCCGGGCGCGCTGCAGATCCTGCGCCGCCCCTGACTCGCGCGCGGGAGGAAATCAGCCCACACCGCGGCTGAGCCAGGACACCTCCGCGCCCTCACCGCCGTCACGATAAGCCTCGAGTGCATCATCCCAGGCCGTGCCGAGCACCGTCTCCAGCTCGGCGGCCAGCGCGTCGGCGCCGGCGGCCATCAGCGTGCGCAGGCGGTTCTCCCCGACCATCACGTCGCCGTTGGCGCTCATCGTTCCGCTCCACAGGCCGAGCTGCGGGGTGTGGCTGAACCGCTGGCCGTCGACTCCGGCGCTGGGGTCTTCGGTGACTTCGAACCGCAGCACCGACCAGGAGCGCAGCGCACTGGCCAGCTGGGCGCCGGTTCCCACCGGTCCGACCCAGTTGACCACGGCTCGCAGCTGTCCCGGCATGGCCGGTTGCGGCGTCCAGTTGAGCTTCGCCTGGCCGTTTCGGGCACCCAAAGCCGAGGTCAGTGCCCACTCGACGTGCGGGCACACCGCCGCGGGCGAGGCGTGGATGTACACCACGCCGCTGGTCACGTCGGCGAATTGATTCGTCGCGCGCATCAGTTGCTCCTTCGGATCCACGAGGGACGTCTTCCCCAACGACCTGGTGGTACCGAGCATGAGCAGTGTTGCTGCAGAAACTGGAGTGTATTCAGTGTTGTATGTGTCTATTGTGCCTTGTGTGACGCCTGTTGGCTAGTCCCGGCTGTACGCAGCCACCACGGCGTCGGACAGCTCAGGCCACCGGCCGGTGACCCAGTCCCCGAAGTCGCGGTCGGTGAGCACTACCAGCGCCCGCTCGATCGCCGGATCAGCCCAGATCAGGGTGCCTGACTGGCCGAAATGGCCGAACGTCCGCGCCGAGTTGTCCGCACCGGTCCAGTGCGGTGTCTTGCCGTCCCGGATCTCGAAGCCCAACCCCCAGTCGTTCGGCCGCTGCGGCCCGTAGCCGGGCAACACACCGTCCAGGCCGGGAAACTGCACGCGGGTGGCCTCGGCGTGCAGCTCCGGCGACACCGTGACCGGGGTCAGCAGGTCGCCGGCGAAAGCGGCCAGGTCCGCGACGGTCGAGGTACCACCGAAACCGGCTGCCGGCGCTCCCCCGTCCAGCCGACTGTCCGTCATGCCCAGCGGCTCGAACACCGCCTCGGCGAGGTAGCGGCCGAACTCGATCCCGGACTCTTGCTGCACAGCTTCGGCCAGCACCGCGAAGCCGTGGTTGGAGTAGACCCGCCGGGTGCCGGGCTTAGCCAGGACGCGATCGGAGTCCGGCGAGAGCCCGGAGGCGTGCGCGAGCAGATGTCGCACCGTGGCACCCGGCGGCCCGGCCGGGGTGTCGAGTTCGACGGCCCCCTCCTCCACCGCGACCTGCACCGCCCGCGCCACCAGGGGCTTGGTCACCGACGCGAGGTAGAACGGTCGGGCGGTATCGCCGTGGGTGGCCAGCACCCCGTTCGGGCCGATCACCGCGGCGGCCGCGTGACCGACCGGCCAGTCGTCGAGGGCGGCGAGAGCGTCAGCGGCAGACATCGCAGGCCAGCCTAAGCGGGGACTGCGAGCGCGGCGAAGCCGGGCGAAGCAGGTCACCGCCATCAGCACAGCGGGGACTACGAGCGCAGCGAAGCCGGGCGATGGGGGCACCTCCCACTTGCGGGCGAAACAGGTCACCGCCATCAGCTACCGGGGCCGTCGAACCCAGTCACCGCACGGACCGCCTTGCGGTGACTGGTCGCGCTGCACCCGAACCAGCGCTGGCATGACCGGCTGAGCACGCTCTGCTCGGCGTAGCCGAGTTCACGGGTCAGGTGCGCCAGGCTGATGTCGGTGTCACGCAGGTAGCGATGGGCGGCATCGCGGCGGACGCCGTCGACCAGCGCGGCAAACGTCGTCTCCTCGGCGGCCAGCCGCCGATGCAGCGTCTTGGGGTGCAGGCCGAGCTGACCGGCGATCAACTCCAGGCTCACGGCGCCGGTGGGCAACAGCTGGCGTGCCATCGCGCGGACCGACCCCGCGATGCCCGGCGATTCGGCGGTGATGCCACTGAGATAGCGCACCATCGCCTGATGCGCCTGGTCGTCCCGGTGCAGGGGGCGGTCCAGATCGACAGTGCGGAAGGTGAATCCGGCCACCGGCTGCGCGAAGTAGGGCCGGCAGCCGAAGTAGGCCAGATAGTCGCGCACCGGGGTGAGCGCTTCGTGCGGAAGGTGCACCGACAGCGGCGCATACGGGGCGTCGAACATCATCCGCATGATCCCCAGCGACACCCCCAGCGACAGTTCGGTGGTCTGCGGATGCGGCGGGGACCGCTCGATGAGCACCTCGAACGCATAGAACGATTCGCCTGGTTCATGCGGCGGTCCCAGCTTCCCCTCTCCTGCGTCGAGCCTCGCTGAACCGCCGGCACGGGCCCCCGGGATGATGCGCGCCGAGATCGCCGGGCTGTAGGCGGACAAGAACCGCTCCACGATCGAGAATCCGCCGCCGACGGTGGCCGCGGTGCGTGCGGCCACGCCCAGCGGCCCGAAGTTGCCGATGTCTTGGCGTAAGGCCAGGCGGCGCCCGAAATCCGGGCAGCCCGTTGCAGTCGCCGCAGATTCAACAGCCAGGATCACCGCGCGGTACGGCACGAAGATGTCGTGGGCTCCGACGGACCCGTCTGGCACCCCAGCAACCAGCAGCAATGCCCCGGGATCACCGCCGAGCTCGGTGACCAGCTCCGGGTATCCCGACAGCGCGGTGCCGCGCACCACCGACATGTCCGCAAATATCAAAGAAATGTCCGCAGATGTCAAGACTTCGCCCGTCTTGCGAGACATGCTGGAACGGCATTCGGCGGAAAGGAATACCCGTGAGCTTTGACACCGTGATCCGTGGCGGCCGATGGTTCGACGGCACCGGGGCGCCGTCGGCGATCCGCAATATCGGTATCCGCGACGGGCACGTCGCCGTCATCTCGGCCGAACCACTCGACGAGTCGGGCTGCAATCGGGTGATCGACGCGGCCGGCAAGTGGGTGATGCCCGGACTGCTCGACATCCACACTCACTACGACGTCGAGATACTCCTGGCACCTTCGCTGTCGGAGTCGGTGCGCCACGGCGTGACCACGGTGCTGGTGGGCTCGTGCTCGCTGTCCACCATCCACGTCGACGGCCAGGATGCCGGTGACCTGTTCGGCCGGGTGGAGGCCATCCCGCGCCAGTACGTGGTCGACACCATCGATGCGCACAAGACCTGGTCGAGCTGTGAGGACTACATCGCCAGCTTGGAGAAACTGCCGCTCGGACCCAATGTGACGGCACTCATCGGGCATTCCGACATGCGCGCCGCGACCATGGGATTGGACCGCGCCACCCGATCGGATGAGCGTCCCACGGCGGCCGAGCAGGCCCGTATGGAACAGATGCTGGACGAGGCATTGCAGGCGGGATTCGTCGGAATGTCTTCCCAGCAGCTGCTTTTCGATAAAATGGACGGCGAAGTCTGCCGCTCGCGCACGTTGCCGTCGACGTATGCCAAACCCAAGGAATTGCGTCGGCTCAAGTCGAAGCTGCGCCGCACTGGGCGGATCCTGCAGGCCGGACCGGACGTCAAGAACCCGTTCGATGTGGTGTCTCAGCTGGCCCAGGCCCTGGGGATATTCCGCCGGCCGCTCAAAACCACTCTGCTGGCCGCCGCCGACGTCAAGAGCAACCGGCTGGCGATTCCGACCATCATCAAGTCATCGCGCCTGCTCAATAAGTTGGGCGCCAATTTCCGCTGGCAGCACCTGCCGGTGCCGTTCGAGGTGTACGCCGACGGCATCGACCTGGTGATCTTCGAAGAGTTCGGCTCGGGAGCCGAGGCACTGCATCTTCGCGAGTCACTCGAGCGCGACAAGTTGATGCGGGATGAGGCCTACCGGCGACGCTTCCGCAAGGACTACGAGAACAAGTATGGACCGCGGGTCTGGCACCGCGACTTCTTCGACGCCGAGATCGTCGCCTGCCCGGACGCCTCGGTGATCGGAAAGTCCTTCGGGCAGGTCGGAATCGAGCGCGGCGGAGTGCATCCCGTCGATGCCTTCCTCGATCTCGTCCTCGAGCACGGGACCGCCCTGCGCTGGCACACCACGATCTCGAACGATCGGCCCGAGGTGCTCAAAACACTCGCCGCCGAACCCGGCATCCAGATCGGTTTCTCGGATGCGGGCGCGCACCTGCGCAACATGGCGTTCTACAACATGGGCCTGCGGTTGCTGCGCCACGTCCTGGACGCCCAGCAGTCCGGGCAGGCGTTCTTGTCGGTCGAGCAGGCGGTGCACCGGCTGACCGGTGAACTCGCCGACTGGTACCGGGTCGACGCCGGTCACCTGCGCGTCGGCGACCGCGCCGACGTGGTGGTCATCGACCCCGCGCATCTCGACGACACCCTCGACGCCTACGCCGAGGAATCCTTCGACCACTACGGCGGAATGTCACGCATGGTCAACCGCAACGACGAAGCCGTCAGCGCCGTATTCATCGCCGGCCAAGCGGTGGTCCTCGACGGTCAGCCCACCAGCGTGCTCGGGACGCAGCGCACCGGGAGCTTCCTGCGTGCCGACACCCGCACCCCGGCCCCGGGCGTGCCGGCCACGCAAGCCAGCGCATCGGACGCCACACCGGCAACATAAGGTGACCCCATGAGTCAGACAGTGCGCGGGGTGATCTCCCGTGAAAAGGGCAAGCCGGTCGAGGTGACCGACATCGTCATTCCCGAACCCGGTGCCAACGACGTCGTCGTCGCCATCACCGCCTGCGGGGTATGCCACACCGACCTGACCTACCGCGACGGCGGTATCAACGACAGCTACCCGTTCCTGCTGGGCCACGAGGCCTCCGGCACGGTTGAGTCGGTGGGATCGGCGGTCACCGCGGTCGCGCCCGGCGACTTCGTGATCCTGAACTGGCGTGCGGTGTGCGGACAGTGCCGCGCCTGCAAGCGCGGCCGCCCGCATCTGTGCTTCGACACCTTCAACGCCTCGGTTCCGATGACGCTGACCGACGGCACCGAGCTCACCCCGGCGCTGGGCATCGGGGCGTTCGCCGACAAGACCCTGGTTCACGAAGGTCAGTGCACCAAGGTCGATCCGAGCGCTGACCCCGCGGTGGCCGGGCTGTTGGGCTGCGGCGTGATGGCCGGTCTGGGCGCCGCGATCAACACCGGCGGCGTCACCCGCGATGACACCGTCGCGGTGATCGGGTGCGGCGGTGTGGGCGACGCCGCGATCGCCGGGGCGGCCCTGGTGGGTGCCCGGCGCATCATCGCGGTCGACACCGACAACACCAAGCTGAATTGGGCGCGTGAATTCGGCGCCACCCACACCATCAACGCCCGCGAGCTCGACCCGGTGGAGACCATCCAGGATCTGACCGACGGTTTCGGTGCCGATGTGGTGATCGACGCCGTCGGGCGTCCGGAGACCTGGAAGCAGGCTTTCTACGCACGCGACCTGGCCGGAACCGTTGTGCTGGTGGGAGTTCCGACCCCGGACATGCAGCTGGAGATGCCGCTGATCGACTTCTTCTCCCGCGGCGGTTCGCTGAAGTCCTCCTGGTACGGCGACTGCCTGCCCGAGCGCGACTTCCCCACCCTGATCAGCCTTTACCTGCAGGGCCGGCTTCCGCTGGACAAGTTCGTCTCCGAACGCATCGGGCTGAACGATGTCGAGAAGGCGTTCGGACGCATGCACGGCGGCGAGGTACTGCGGTCGGTCGTGGTGCTATGACCTCTGCCAGTCCGATTCAGCGGGTCATCACTCACGGCACATTCGAACTCGACGGCGGCAGTTGGGAAGTCGACAACAACATCTGGATCGTCGGTGACGATTCCGATGTGGTGGTCTTCGACGCAGCCCACGACGCCGCTCCGATTATCGAAGCCGTCGGCGGGCGCAACGTGGTGGCGGTGGTGTGCACGCATGGCCACAACGACCACATCACGGTGGCACCTGAGCTGGGTCGGGCGCTCGACGCACCGGTGCTGCTGCACCCTGGCGACGACATGCTGTGGCAGATGACGCACCCGGACAGCGACTTTCGGGCTGTGGCCGACGGCGACACGCTCACTGTCGGAGGCCTGGAATTGCGGGCGCTGCACACCCCCGGCCACTCGCCGGGCTCGGTGTGCTGGCATGCACCGGAGCTGGGCGCGGTATTCAGCGGCGACACCTTGTTCTGCGGCGGCCCGGGGGCGACCGGCCGCTCGTTCTCGGACTTCCCGACGATCCTGGCGTCGATCTCCGGGCGGCTCGGCGAACTGCCGGCCGACACCGTCGTCTACACCGGGCACGGCGACAGCACGCGCATCGGTGACGAATTGGTCCACTACGACGAGTGGGTGGCGCGCGGCCACTGACGATGCGCGCCTAGTGCCCGCGCAGGATTCGCCGCTTCTCTTCGGCGAACTCCTGCTCGGTCAGCGCTCCCGAATCACGCAGCGCCGTTATCGTTTTGAGCTGCTCGATCCGGATTCCTTCGCCCTCGGGCACGAACCTGTCGTGGCTCAATTCCGTTCCCGTGCCGACCGTCTCCACCGTGGGGCGGCGACGGCGGGCCGCCAACATCCGACCAGCGATCAGATCTACGAGCCCCAGAACGAAGATCACCGGAAACACCCACAGCAGCGTCGATTGGCCGGCGGGCTTGCCGAAGGCCAGCCGCGGAGCGATATAGGCGCCGACCTGCCCGTCGGTGGCGATCTGGTAGTCGCCGGCCTCGGCCACGTATATCCGCCACAGCCGCCGCCGGGCGTCGTTGTTGACCGTGGTGGTCATCCCGACGCTTTCCTGGAACTCCGGATCGGGCACGCCGTCCGGCGGTGTCACCGTCACGCTGATCGGTGGGACGGGCAGTCCACCGCCGGTGGGACTTGAGATGACCCGGGTGTGCAGATTGACCGTCACCTCGCCCGCCGGCAGATGCACCCTGCCCGAGCCCGGGATCGGCACTTCGCCATAGGCGTCGTAGCGGTCCAGCACAAAGACGTTGAGAATCAGCGCGACCACGAAGCCGATCACCCCAATGGTCATCAGGCCGGCTGCCACCACGATCGGAATGCGTCCGATCGCCCGCTGTGCGCCCACTTACGGAAGTGTGCCACGGATCGCCGATGCCGCTACCGTCAGTGGTGGATATCGATGACGGTCTCGCCGGGTCGGAGGTGCCATGCCAGAGTCGAGCATCGTGGTCCGCCCCGAGCCCGGCGGCGCTCCCTCGAACCGGTTGCAGGCGGCCGGACTGGCCCACGCGACCGGTGTTTTCGCCCAGCTCGCGGCGACGGTTCCGCTGCCCGCCGCGCCGCGGCCGATCGTCGTCGCCGACTATGGCGCCGCCACCGGCTACAACTCACTGCTTCCGATCGGGGCCGCCATCGCGGCGTTCCGAAGGCGAACCCGGACCGACCATGCCGTGTTGGTCGTCCATACCGACCTGCCGGACAACGACTTCACCGCGCTGTTCACCACGCTGGCTGACGATCCCGACAGCTATGCCCGCAAGGACACCGCCAGCTTCCCCTCGGCGATAGGCCGGTCGTTCTACAGCCAGATCCTGCCCTCGCAGAGCGTGAACCTGGGCTGGACGTCCTGGTCGACCATGTGGCTGCGCCGGCCCGCCGGGGAGCTGCCCGAGTTCGCCGACCACGTCCATGTCGAGCACAGTGACGACGACACCGCGCGGCGCGTCTACACCCGCCAGGCCGCCCAGGATTGGCATGACTTCGTGGCGTTTCGCGGCCGGGAGCTGAGTCCGGGCGGCAAGCTGCTGGTGCTGACCGCCGCCGTCGATGCCGCCGGCCGATCGGGTTACGGGCCGCTGCTCGATGCGATCGTCGCGGTTCTTGACGAGCAGGTGCGCGATGGCGCACTGACTCGTGATGAGGTGGCCCGCATGTCGATTCCGGTGCTCGGCCGCAGTGAGAAGGAACTTCGTGCGCCGTTCGCGCCCGCGGGGCGGTTCGAGTCGCTGACGATCGAGCGGTTGGAGGTGTTCGACGCCGAGGACCGGTTCTGGGACCGATACCTGCTCGACGGCGATGCGGTCGCACTCGGCACCCATTGGGCCGCCTTCGTCAGCGCTGCCGTCTTCCCCACGCTGGCCTCCGCATTGGCCGGCGGCACCGACGATCCGCGCGCGGCCGACTTCGTGCGTCATCTCGAGGCCGGCGTCGCCGCCCGGCTCGCGAGCAACCCCCAGCAGGTGCAGATTCCGCTGGCCCTGATCGTTCTAGCCAAGCAGCGCTAGGGGCTGACCGGACTCTCGGTGGGTTCCGGCGCCGAGCTCTCGGGAATCTCGGGCAGGCTCGGCGAAATGGGTTCGGGGCTGGGCGCGAACGCCGGGGGCGGCTCGAACGTCGGGGACGGTGCGGTGGTGGTTGTCGTCGACGACACCGTCGTCAGCTCGCTCGGGCCAGGTCCGGTGTCGGCGGCATGGCGCAGCACCAGCACGGCAACCGTGCCCAGCAACATCGCGACCAGCGCAGCCAAGATCACCACCGGGACCGGCCGGCGATACCACTCCACGCCGCCGCCCTGGCCGCCGATCTCCTCGGGTTCCGGTGCGACGGGCTGGCGCGGCGCGGCGGGCACCGGGCGCGCTGGCGGTGGCGGTGGCGTCACCAACGGTTGCAGTCCCACCTCCGGGACGCTTTCGGGCACCGGTGGCGGAGCGTGCTCCGGCGGCGGCGCCGACTCCGGGAACGGCGGCGGCGCCACCGTCACCGGCGTCTTCTTCGGGATGGCAACCACATTGCCGGCCACGCTCAGCGCGGCGCCGATGGCCGCCGTCAACTGGGGTCGTGGCGAGCTGATTACGGCGACCCCGAAGCGTTGCGACAGACCGGTCGTGACCGTCGGCATGTTCGCCCCGCCGCCGACCGACACGATCGCCGACAGCGCATCGGGAACAATCTCGTTGTCGTCCAAGGTGTTCTGCAACACGGTGTAGAAGCCCTCGAGCGGCTGGCGCAAGGCCTCGTCGAGTTCTACCCGGGTCAGCCATACCCCGCCGTGGAATCCCGCGAGTTCGGCCACCGTCTCAGACGACAGCTGCTCCTTAGCATCACGGCACTGGCTGCGCAGCCGGGTCAGCGACCCCACCGTCGGAGGCCCGTCGCCGTTGCCACCCAGATCGGCAACCACGTGATCCAGCAGCGCCTGGTCGATCACATCGCCGGAAAAGACGGTGCTGCGCCGGGTTGCGCCGATCGGTTCGAAACCGCGCTCCGCGTCGACGAGGGTGACGTTGGTTCCGCTCCCCCCGAAATCACACACCGCGATGATCCCGTGATCGGGTAGGCCCGGGTTCGCTTGCAGCGCAGTCAAAGCTGCCGTCGTGTCAGAGATCAGCGACACCGGATGCTGCGCCCACTCCGAAACCCGCCCCAGCGCGGTGCGCAGGGCGCCGACGGCGTCACGTGACCAGTGCGCGGGATAGGTGACCGCTACCGCCGGCGGAATCGGACGTCCCTCGGTCACCGCGTACGCCAAGGCATGCAACCCATCTGCGAGCAGCTGCTCGGGACGGTGGGTAGATCCGTCGCTCGCCACCACCGGACAGCCGCCGCCGACGCGATCCACGAAATCGGTCACTACGAGCCCACGGTCGTGCAGTTCGGAACTCACCGCGGAATTCTCCGAGGGCATGCCGATTTGGGATGGCCGATCCCGGAACAGGGTCAGCACGGGCCGACGGGTGATCGCACGATCGGCGGTGACCGCCGCCAATGTGGTTGCCCCGACGGACATCCCCAACGCGGGGCCTGTCTCTTGCGCCATGCTGTCCCATCCACGGTGTCATCCGGCGGTCAGAGCACACCGGTCTACGTAATTTTACCGAGGGATGTTCGATATACCCCGCATTGCAGCGCCGTTGGTGCGCCGGAGAAGTCACGCCGAGGGCTGCCGCAGACGTCTAGCATCTGGTCGTATGCGAGCGCCGGGCCACGGTGCATCCCGCCCGGCGTTGAGTGCCTGGCGGTTCGTCACGGTGTTCGGCACCGTCAGTCTGCTGGCCGATTTCGTCTACGACGGCGCCCGTTCCATCACCGGGCCGCTGCTGGCGTCATTCGGCGCGACCGGCCTGGTGGTCGGCACGGTGACCGGAATCGGCGAGGCCGCCGCGCTGGGCCTGCGACTGGTGTCGGGGCCGCTGGCCGATCGGAGCCAACGCTTCTGGGCTTGGACGATTGCCGGATACGCCCTGACGGTGCTCACCGTTCCGCTGCTCGGTGTTGTCGGCACGCTCTGGGTTGCCTGCGCCTTGGTGATCGCCGAACGGGTCGGCAAGGCGGTCCGGAGCCCCGCCAAGGACACCTTGTTGTCGCACGCAACCAGCGTCACCGGCCGGGGCCGGGGATTCGCCGTGCATGAGGCACTCGACCAGGTCGGGGCGGTGATCGGCCCATTGACGGTGGCCGGTGTCCTGGCACTCACCGGCGGTGACTACGCCCCAGCGCTGGGAGTGTTGGCGTTGCCCGGTGCCGCGACGCTGACGCTGCTGGTCTGGCTGCGCCTGCGCGTGCCCGACCCCCGGGACTATGAGCGTTATGAACGCGAGCACGGCGCGGCACAAGCCCACCCGGCACGCGGCCACGTCCGGCGGCTGCCCGCAGCGTTCTGGCGGTATTGCGGGTTCGTCGCGCTCACCATGACCGGTTTCACAACCTTCGGTTTGATGTCATTCCACCTGGTCAACCATGGCTTGCTGCCAGCCGCGGCGGTCCCGGTGCTGTACGCGGCGACCATGGGCGCCGACGCGGTGGTAGCCCTCGCCTCGGGGTGGTGCTACGACCGGTTCGGCGGCAAGGTCGTGTTGGCTCTGCCGATCCTGTCGGCTGCGGTGGTGGTGTTCGCCTTCGCCGGCAGCGTCGCCGCAGCGGTGGCCGGGGCGCTGCTGTGGGGTGCCGCGGTGGGCATTCAGGAGTCGACGCTGCGTGCCGTGGTTGCCGATTTGGTGCCGTCGGGGCGCCGAGCCAGTGCCTACGGGATGTTCGCCGCCGGACTGGGCGCCGCGGCCGCGGTCGGCGGGGCGCTCACCGGTTGGCTCTACGACGTGTCGGTCGGCGCGCTGATCGCGTCGGTCCTGGGGATTCAACTGCTCGCACTCGCGGTCGCGGGCGCCTCCAGGGTTTGCTGGAGACGCGAACGCCAGCCGTCACCCCGAGGACACCCGACGGACATCGCCCGGTAACTGAAGGCCGCTTCCGGCCCGATCTCAGTTGCGACTCAGATCCTCGCTATGAGCTACTCAGCATGTCGCACGACGACGGTCAGCAACCACAGAATATGTTCACTGCCTGGGGTGTCTGCTGCACACGAGGCGCTTCTTATGTCACCATGTACCGGTGAACCCACGACGGATCCTTCGCTCCCTCGGTGTTGTTCTGGCCCTGACTTGGCTGCTGCACAGCACCGTCGCCACCCCTCCCGCTGCCTTCGCAGACCCCTGTCCGGATGTCCAAGTTTTGTTTGCTAGAGGCACCGGCGAGGAAGTCGGTCTGGGCGAGACCGGGCAAGCATTTGTGAACTCGCTCCGAAACCGGCTGCCCGAGCGGCCGGTGGACGTCTACGCCATCGACTACCCGGCCACCAACGACTGGCCGACCGGCATTCAAGGCATCCGTGACGCCACCGCCCACATCGAGGCCACGGCGGCGAATTGCCCCAAGACCAAGATGGTGCTCGGCGGCTTCTCGCAGGGCGCCGCGGTGATGGGCTTCTCGACCGCCAGCGTCATCCCGGACGGGGTGGAAGGGGTCGATATACCACGGCCGATGCCCCCGGAAGTGGCTGACCACGTCGCCGCCGTGGTGCTCTTCGGAACCCCGAACGACCGGGCGATGAATTTCCTCGGCCAACCGCCCTTGGTCATCGGCCCGGCATACACCGCCAAGACCATCCAGCTGTGCGCGCCCGAGGACCCGGTCTGCTCCGAGGGACTGAACTTCTCCGCACACGCTCCCGGCGCCTATGACGGCATCGCGGACGAGGGCGCCGCGTACGCGGCAAACCGCCTTTAACCTCCGTTTTCGCTCCGCGCGGCCGACTTTGCGGTTTGCTGATTCGCCACCCGCAGGCCAGTGGCGAGCGAGACATGTCAGCATTTAGGGATGAATTTGCGTAACACTGTTCGCACCTTCGCGGCCGCGGCGATGCTCACCGGAACCCTGGTGGCCGCTCCGGTGGGCCTGCCCCTCGCAACCGCAGAGCCCTGCCCGGACGCCGAAGTGGTGTTCGCCCGCGGCTCCGGCCAGCCCGTCGGGCTCGGTGACGTCGGTGACGCGTTCGTCGGCTCCCTGCAGGAGCAGCTGGCCGGCCTCAACGTGAACGTCTACCCGGTCGAGTACCCGGCGAGCACGGACTACCGCAACAGCGCGGTGCTCGGTGAGTCTGACGCCACCGCCCACATTCAGGCCACGGTCGCCAACTGCCCCAAGACCAAGCTCGTGCTCGGCGGCTACTCCCAAGGCGCCAGCGTCATCGCCATGTCCAGCAATGCGCTGCCGGCGCCGGTGGCCAACCACGTGGTCGCGGTGGCACTGTTCGGCCCGCCGTCGAGCCCGTACTCCACCTCGTTGTGGGGCGGCCCGCTGCCGGTCCTCGCCTCCTCTTACCGCCCGAAAACCATCGACTTCTGCCTGACGGGCGATATCTACTGCGAGGACAGCGGAAGCGTCGTCCCGCACCTGATGTACGTGCAGGACGGCAAGACGGTGGAGGCCGCGACATTCGTGGCGAGCCGGCTCACGGCCGTCCAGAGCGTCAACTAAGCCGACACACTCAGAACAGGGTCGGGATCCGCGCATCGATCAGGTGCGGCCCCGGTTCTGCGACGGCGCGGCGGAACTGTTCGGCGAGTTCCTCGCAGGTGGTGGCCACCGTGGCCGGCACCCCGAACCCCTCGGCGATCTTCGCGAAGTCCATGTTCGGCCGCGACAGGTCGAGTAGGTCGTTTGCTTTCGGGCCACCGCCTTCGGCACCCACCCTGGCCAGCTCCAGGCGCAGGATCGCATAGGAGCTGTTGTTGATCAGCACCGTGGTCACGTTGAGGTTCTCGCGTGCCATCGTCCACAGCGCGGAGATGGTGTAGGCCGCACTGCCGTCGGCCTGCAGCGCGATCACCGGCCGGTCGGGTGCGGCCACGGCCGCGCCGAGCGCGACCGGCAGTCCCTGCCCGATCGCCCCGCCGGTGAGCGTGAGCACGTCGTGGCGTGGTGCCCCGGCCGTGGCCGCGGGCAGCATCAGACCCGAGGTGTTGGACTCATCGGAGATGATCGCGTTGTCGGGCAGCAGCGCTCCGATCACCTGCACCCAGTTCTGCGGGGTGAGCTGCCCAGACGGAAGTTCGGGGACGGCGGCGGGTGCGGGCCGCGGCGGCACCCCGGCGGCCACCGCTTCGGCCAGCTGCTCCAGAGCGGCCACCACGTCGGTCTCGAGGCCGGCCAGGTTGTGCACGACGCAGCCCTCGGGAACCAGGTCGCTGGCCTTGCCGGGGTAGGCGAAGAACGACACCGGAGCCCGGGTGCCGGCCACCACCAGGTGCTTGATGCCGTCGAGTTGGAAGGCTGCCTGCTCGGCCAGGTAACCAAGCCGGTCGATCGCCGGGACCCCTGCGCCCCGGACCAGCCGGGCCGGGAACGTCTCGACCAGAGCACGAGCCCCGGTTGCGGCGACGATCCGGTCAGTGGCCTCCAACGCACGCACATCGGCGACGGCGGGTCCGCCGATCAGGATTGCCACCGGCTCGCCGCTGCCCAACACGGCCGCGACGTCGGCGACGGCCTGTGCGTCGGGAGCGGCCGCGGGGACCGGGTCGACCGGTCCGGCCGCCTGCGCCCCGTCTTCCCAGGAGATATCGGCGGGCAGAATCAGGTTGGCAACCTGCGCCGGGCTGGACATCGACTCCGCGACCGCTTCGGCGGCATCGCGCCCGACGTCGTCACCGGAGTTGGTACGGCGCACCCAGCCGTGAGTCCAGTCGGTCAGGGGTTCGATGTCGGATTCCAGGGGTGCGTCGTACTTCTTGTGGTAGGTGGCGTGGTCCCCGATGACGTTGACCACCGGCACGTGCGCGCGGCGGGCGTTGTGCAGGTTGGCCAGACCATTGCCCAGGCCGGGCCCCAGGTGCAGCAGGGTGGCAGCCGGCTTGGCGGCCACCCGGGCGTACCCGTCCGCGGCACCGGTCACCACGCCTTCGAACAGGCACAGCACCCCGCGCATCTGCGGCACCGAGTCCAAGGCGGCGACGAAATGCATCTCGGAGGTACCGGGGTTGGCGAAGCAGACCTGCACCCCGCTGTCGACCAAGGTGGCGATCAGGGCCTGTGCTCCGTTAGTCATGTGGCTGCCTTTCTGGACGGGCACCGAAGTATGCGGCGTGCGCGATCTGCTGCCTATAGAAGCACGCCCGGATTGAGGATCCCGGCGGGGTCGAAGGCATCCTTGATGCGGCGCATCAGGGCGATCTTGGCCGGGTCCTCCAGCTCCAGGAAATGCTGCGTCTTGACCCGTCCCAGACCGTGTTCACCGGAGATGGCGCCGCCGAGGTCCATCGCGGCCGCGAAGATGTCGTGCAGCAGCCGGTGGCGGACCTCGTCGTCGGCGCAAAACACCGCCAGGTGGACGTTGCCGTCACCGGCGTGTCCGCAGCCGACCACTCCGGCACCGACCGCCCCCGCGAATCCTTGTGCCTTGGTGAGAAATTGGTGCATCTCGGACCGCGGGACCACTACGTCGATGACGTCGTGGGCGCCGGCGGCCTTGGCTGTCCAGAACGCCTTCTCCCGGGCCTCGATCAGGGCATGCGCTGAATTGCCTTCCAACACATAGACATCGTCGGCGCCGAGCGAGGCCAGCAGTTCGCCCAGCATGGCCACGTCGTCGTCGAGGCGGTCGCGGTCGCGGTTCTCCACCCCCACCACCAGGTAGGCCTCCGCGGTCTCACGCACCGCGTCGGGGATGCCCAGGTTCAGGTTCTGCGAGTAGCTGATCGCGGCCAGAGTGAGCTTGTCGACGTATTCGAGGATCACCGGGTCCACCCCGCTGCGCACCACCGCCGGCACCGCGCGCATCACCGCGGGCAGGTCGCGGAACGGCGCCAGCAACGTGGCG
Organism: Mycolicibacter virginiensis; assembly: GCF_022374935.2. Taxonomy (NCBI): domain Bacteria; kingdom Bacillati; phylum Actinomycetota; class Actinomycetes; order Mycobacteriales; family Mycobacteriaceae; genus Mycobacterium; species Mycobacterium virginiense. The sequence goes on along the minus strand of NZ_CP092430.2, from coordinate 1,879,835 downwards.
GAGTGCCCGAGCCGCGGGTAGAGCCGCACCGTGACCTCGGTGGCCAGCGCGCAGGTGCCCTCCGAACCGATGATCAGCTGGGTCAGGTCATAACCGGTGGACAGCTTGGTGATTCGCCCGCCGGTGCGGATCAGCTCGCCGGTAGGCAACGCGGCCTGCAGGCCGAGCACGTTGTGCCGCGTCACCCCGTATTTGACCGCGCGCATACCGCCGGCGTTGGTACCGACGTTGCCTCCGACACTGGCGGACAGTTCCCCGGGGAAGACGGTGTACATCAGGCCCGCCTCGGCCGTCGCGGCGTCGAGGTCGGCCAATGTGACACCAGGTTGCACCACCGCGACCTGATTGTCGGTGTCGATCTCCAGGATCGCATTCATCCGCTCGAAGGAGATCAGCAGACCGTCGGGGCACGGCCGCGCGCCGGCCGACATGCCGGTGCCCGAACCGCGGGCCGTGACCGGGACCTTCGCCTCGGTTGCCGCGGCCAGCAGCGCCGCAACCTGCTCGGCGGTCTGCGGGCGGGCAACGTAGCTCGGCATCACCGGGGTTCCGACCAGCGCCTCGTCATGGGCATAGTCGGGGCCGATCTGCTCACCGGTGAGCAGTGCGCCTGCTCCGACGATGTCGGCGAACGTCTGCGCCACATCAGTGCCTACCGCGCCCATCCGTACCTACCTCCCGAAACCGGCGTTACGCAGCGCGTCGGCCATCGACCCGCTGGGGCGACCGCTGTCGCGGCTCCGGCCGGAACCGCCGTCGCGCTGCCCGCCCCGATTCTGCTTCCCGGTTTCGCGCCGGGGAGCCGATTTCGCGCCGCCGCCCGCCTTCGGCTCGTCTTTGAGTCGCAGACTCAGGCCGATCCGCTGCCGATCGACATCGACCTCGAGCACCTTGACCTTCACGACCTGACCCGATTTCACCACCTCATGCGGGTCGGAGACGAAGCGATCGGCCATGGCCGAGACGTGCACCAGACCGTCCTGGTGCACCCCGACATCAACGAAGGCGCCAAAGGCCGCAACATTGGTGACCACACCTTCCAGGACCATGCCCACTTTGAGGTCGGCCACTTTCTCCACGCCCGCGGCGAACGTCGCTGTGGAGAACGCCGGCCGCGGGTCGCGTCCCGGCTTCTCCAGCTCGGCGAGGATGTCGGTCACGGTAGGGACCCCGAACCGGTCGTCGGCGAAGTCGCCGGGTTTCAGCGACCGCAGCACTCGCTCGTCGCCGATGATCTCGGCCAGCGAAACGCCCGAGCGGTCCAGGATGCGCCGGACCACCGGGTAGGCCTCGGGGTGCACTCCCGAGGAATCCAGCGGGTCGTCGCCGTCGCGGATGCGCAGGAACCCGGCGCACTGCTCGAATGCCTTGGGGCCCAACCGTGGTACGTCGAGGAGAGCGGCCCGATTTCGGAACGGTCCGCTCTGGTCGCGGTGCGCCACGATGGCTTCGGCCAGCGACTCCGACACCCCCGACACCTTGGCCAGCAGCGGGGCCGAGGCGGTGTTGAGGTCGACGCCCACGGCGTTCACCGCGTCCTCGACCACCGCATCGAGGCTGCGCGCCAGGGTTCCCGGTGTCACGTCGTGCTGGTACTGACCGACACCGATCGACTTCGGTTCGATCTTGACCAGTTCGGCCAGTGGATCCTGCAGCCGCCGCGCGATCGACACCGCCCCGCGCAGCGTGACGTCCAGGTCGGGAAGCTCGTGGGCGGCATAGGCCGACGCCGAGTAGACCGACGCGCCGGCCTCGCTGACCATCGCCTTGACCGGTGCCGGGGCGCCGGCGCTCTTGAGGTCGGCGATCAACTCGGCGGCCAGGGCGTCGGTCTCGCGCGACGCGGTGCCGTTGCCGACCGCGATCAGGTCCACACCATGGCGGGCCACCAGTGCGGCCAGCGCCGCCTTGGCCTGATCCCATTGCTTCTGCGGTTGGTGCGGGAAGATCGCGCAGGTGTCGACGACCTTGCCGGTGCCGTCGACGACGGCGACCTTCACCCCGGTACGAAAGCCGGGGTCGAGGCCGAGTGTGGTGCGGTTGCCCGCCGGCGCTGCCAACAACAGGTCTTTGAGGTTCTTGGCGAACACCGCCACCGCGTCCTGCTCGGCACGTTGACGCAACCGCATCCGGGCATCGACTGCCGCCGAGAACGCCAGCCGGGTGTCCCATGCCCACCGCACGGTGTCGGCCAGCCAGGGCGTGGCCGGGCCGGAAGCGGTCATGTTCACGCCCAGCGATTTGGCGACCATCGCCTGGTAGGGCTCGTTGTCGCCACCGTCGAAGGCCAGTGCCAAGGCATCTTCCTTCTCGCCGCGCAACACGGCCAGCACCCGGTGTGACGGCATGGTCTCCAGTGCTTCACTGAACTCGAAATAGTCCCGGAATTTTTGTGCCGCGGCACTTTTCGCCGCCTCTTCGGAGCGCGGCATCGTCCGCAGCGAGCCCGCTGACCAGAACTTCTCCCGGACCGCACCCACCAGCTCGGCGTCCTCGGCGGCACGTTCGACCAGAATCGCGCGGGCACCCTCCAGTGCGGCCGCGGCGTCGGCGACCTCCTCGCCGGTGTACTCCGACGCGAGCTGCTGGGGGTCCAGTGCGGGGTCCGCGAGCAGCCGGTCGGCCAGCGGCTCCAGGCCCGCCTCACGCGCGATCTGCGCCTTGGTGCGTCGCTTGGGCTTGTAGGGCAGGTAGATGTCCTCCACGCGGGCTTTGGTGTCGGCCGACAGCAGCGCGTTTCGCAGCGCGTCGGTGAGCTTGCCCTGCTCCTCGATCGAGGACAGCACCGCGGCCCGACGGTCGTCGAGCTCACGCAGGTAGCGCAGCCGCTCTTCCAGGGTGCGCAGCTGCCCGTCATCGAGGCTGCCGGTGGCCTCTTTGCGGTAGCGGGCGATGAACGGAACCGTCGCCCCCTCGTCGAGCAGCGCGACGGCCGCCGCGACCTGACGTTCGGCTACTTCCAGTTCGTCAGCAAGGCGGGCATTCACCGGTTTGAGGGTCACGTTCGCGGTCACGCCGACGGACCCTACCGAACGCCGCTGACAGTTCCCGGGTGCGGCACGGCGTGGCTTTTGACCGCGCGCAGGATGGCTACGATGCCGTCCACGTCGGCCTCGCCGAACATCCCGATAGAAGTCGGCATGCGTTCTATAGAGCGTTAACGACGAGCTCGATCTCGATCCAGCGCTGAGGGATGCACCGGCAGCCACACTCCGGGTTCACACGCTGCCAGTTTTTGCCGCGTCGAGGACGACGACGTGGGCGGATCGTCGCGCTGCACGCGACCTATGGGATCTCTGGACGTTGGGTCAACTCGGAGCCATTGATGCGTGAGCGGCGAACCTCTTCGACCAACATGGCCCGACCAACAGGCGTCCCGAACCGCATCTGTTCACAGCGGCGCCGTCGGACGCCGAATGGCAACGGCAACTTGCCGGACAAACCCACATCACCGTATCCGCACACGATGCCCTCGAAGCAGTACTGAATGTTTGGGGGCAGGTCACGGAGGCCGGCTAGCGTCGAACCGGGCGTTTCATCCACAGTTGCCCGATTCATCCACAACCAACCGTTCGACCTCCGGTATTCGCACAATTGTTCGATACGTTGGAGGTGTGTCCGAGCCCGATCAGGTCCTCCCTCCCGCCGCGGCGGCGCGCGCAGCCATCCGCGCGGACCTGACACTGATCGACGACGCCCAGGCCCGGCTCCGCTGCGCCGACACCGACATCGTCGGCAACGCGTTTCGCGTGGAAGTCGCCGAACGCCTCGAAACCCAGCACAGAGTCAATCGCGGCCTGTCCTATCGCATCTTCGGCGAGATCGCCGACCCGGCCGACGGCCCCGACGATCCCCGACTGCCCGCCGACACCAAGATCACGGACCTGCTGTGGTCGCGCCTGCGCATCACCCGCGCCGAGGTCCGGCGCCGGTTCCGCATCGCCGCCCGTATCCGGCCGCGGCGCAACCTGACCGGACCCCCGACCCCGCCCGAACTTCCCGAAGTCGCCGCCGCTGTCGAGGATGGCCGTATCGGCGATGACCACATAAAGGCGGTCGCGAAAGCCCTCGACGAGCTACCCGCGAAAGTCGCACCGGCCGATCGCGAGGCTGCCGAAAGGACTCTGGTGCGCCACGCCACCGAACAGGACGCCGTCTTCGTGACCGCACTCGGTCACGCCATCGCCGATCACCTCAATCCCGACGGCAACTTCACCGACGAAGACCGGGCACGGCGGCGCAACCTCGTCCTGGGCCGTCAAGGTCCCGATGGAATGAGCAAGCTGAACGGCTGCATCGACCCGGAAACCCGCGCCTACCTCGAAGCAGCCATCGCTGCGGTCCGGCCCGGCCACCGCCAACCCGACGGCGCCACCGAACGCGATACCCGATCATCGGGGCAACGCGACCACGACGCCCTCAAACTGGCGCTGCGACATGGCATCGAGTCCGGCGCCATGGGCACTCACCGCGGCGTTCCGGTGACCGTCATCGCCGTCACCAAACTCGCCGACCTCGACCAGGCGGTCCGCGCGATGGCCGACCCGGACGTCCCGATGCCGCCTGCGGCCCGCACCGGTGGTGGCAGCCGCCTTCCGATGCGTGACCTGATCAGCATGGCGGCCAACTCGATTCACTACCTGGCAGTCTTCGACGACCACTCAGAGCGGCCGCTGTATCTGGGCCGCAGCAAGCGCATCGCCACGTTGGATCACAGGATCATCTGCCACGCCCGCGACCGCGGATGCACCAGACCGAACTGTCCGGAGCCCGGCTACCACTGCGAGGTCCACCATTCGACCGATTGGGCACGCGGCGGGCGCAGCAATCCCGACGAGCTCTATTTCGCCTGCGGCGGCGACCACGGCGGTGCCACCCGTGGCGATCTACAGACGATGGTCACCGAGCAAGGTCGACTGGCCTGGACCGACGGAACAGCCCCACCGCGGATCAACCATCTCCACCACCCGGAGGAACTCCTCGACGAGGATGAGGATCCATAGCCGCGACTTCAGGTATCGCGGCCCGAACCGCGAGAAGATGGCACCGTGACGACCTACGCCGAGATCCGCAACAACGCGCCGCTGTGGCCGGGCGTGATGGACCGCTCGCTGCTGGGCAACCGGCAGGCACAGGCCGCCCTGTACCTGGCCGACATGGCCAAACGAGGCAAGTGGAGCACAGTGATCCGGGAACTCGACCGCGGCGATCATGTGGTCGATGTCAAGGCCTGGCGGCCCGGCGGCAAGACCTGGCTGACGGTGCTGCATCAGGCCGGCTGGCACGGCGCGTCTGCCGATGTCGCGTCCTGGCTGATCGAGCAGGGTGCGCTGCGCTCGCAGCCGGATGCCGCCGGTCGCACCGCCTATGACCTGGCCGTCGAACACCAACGGTCCGCCGAACTGCTGGAGGTGCTCAAGCCTCCCCCGGCCGCCCTTGACCCCGACCGGGTCGCCGCGCTCAACTTCCAGCTCACCGCCGTGATCGACGACCTGATCCAACACCTGTTCCGCGACGGCGACCTGCGCCAGATGCTCCGCTATCCCCCCGTCGAGGTGCTGCACGAGCTACCCAGAAGACAACTGTGGTTCCCGGTGCCCTACCTGTGGGGCGGGTTTCGGATCGGGCTGCGCGATAACGACATCGAAGTGGTCGGCGGCTATCGAGAACTCGACCCGGTCGGCGATGTGCACGTCGCGACGGTCGGTTACCTCATCACACCCGAGGGCCCGTCGCAGGTTTACGAAGGCTACGAGTGACCGCTGATTTCGCGCAACTGGCCCTTGGCGATCTTGCCGCCGGATGAACGCGGCAACTCGTCGATGACGACAAGGCGTTCCGGCAGCAGCTCTTTGGACACCCCGAGGGCCAGCAGATGCTCGACGAGTTCGGCCAATTCCAAGGTGCCGGCGCGCGCCACCTCCGCGAGTTCGACGTAGACGCACACCTTCTCGCCGAACACTTCGTCGCGCATCGGCACCGCGGCCGCCACCGCGATCGCCGGATGAGTCATCACCGCGTCTTCGACCTGGGCGGCGCTGATGTTCTTGCCGCCGCGCAGAATGAAATCCGAGGTCCGCCCGGTGACACTGAGATAGCCGTCGGCGTCGATCTCGCAGATGTCGCCCATGCGCATCCAGCCGTCGGTGGTGAACAGCTTGTCGTGATCGACGCCGTTCAAGTAGCCGAGGCTGGTGGCCGGCCCCCGGCAGGCGGGCTGCCCACGGCCGGTGTCGGTCACGTCGGTGTTGCCGTCCTCGCCGCCGAACAACCGGACCGCCATCTCGCCGACGATTCGCCCACCGGTACGCAACCGCCGCTCCAACGAGTCGTCGAGCGTGGTGGCGCTGAGCACGCCAGTCTCATTGGATCCGTAGAACTGCAGGATTTTCGCCCCGGTCAGCTCCTCGAACTCCGCGGCCGGCCGGTAGGGCAACGCCTCGCCGCCGGTGAACACCACCCGCAACGAGCTCAAGTCGAACTCGCGGCTAGCCGGATCCGCCATCATCATGGTCAATTGAGTGCTGACACAGCACAATACCGTGACCCGATGGGCAGCAATCGCGGCGCAGGTCGCGGCTGCGGTGAAGCGGTCCAACAGGATTGCCGTGGCGCCGAGGTGGATCGGAGTGGTGTGGCTGGTCCAGAGCCCGAAACCGAACGGCGTGGGAATGATCGGCAAGAAAACATCATCGGGGCTCAACTCCCCGTTGGCGACTGCCAGCTGGTGAAAGTAGTGCCAGCGATTCTGGGTGTGCACCACACACTTGGGCAGCCCGGTGGTGCCGGAAGTGGAGTTGATCAAGAAGACGTCATCGGCGCCGAGTTGCGGACCCGGTACCCCGATCTCGGCGGCCTGCAGCTCATCGATGCTCAGCGTTGCGATCTCGAGTCCTGCCGCGGCGGCGTGCCGCTGCTCATCGGTGATCAGTAGCTGGGCCTGCGAAGCGGTCAGAATCGCAGCCACCTCGCGAGTTCCGGCCCGGGCACCGATACCGACCACGATGGCCCCGCAGCGCTCGATCGCCACGAACAGCACATGGATGGCCACGGCATCGCGATGCCAGACCGCGATCCGGTCTCCGGTGCGCACTCCGGCACCGGCCAACCGCGCCGCCAATACGTCTGCCGCGGTGTCGAATTCCTGCCACGTCAAGCCCGCGCCGAGATAGTCCACATAGGCGTCCCGGGCGGGGAACTGCTGGGCGTTGCGGCGCACCGCGTCCGACAGCGTGGTCTGCGACCACCAGCCGACGGCGTGATAGCGGGCCGCCTCGGCGGCGGTGTAGGCCGGTGTATCCCAGTGGGGCACGGGCTACCTCCGGTCAGTAGATGTAGTCTTCGCCGCTGGCTCGCACGGTGATGTCACTGATGCTGATGCCCCAGGGCTGGTCGATGACGTGCACCACCGCCTCGGCGAGGTCTTCGGGGGTGATCAGCCAGTACTTCACCGAGTCGATGTCGGTCTGCTCAGGGTCCAGGGTGCCCTCGGCGAACGCGGTGACCGACCGCATGTAGCTCTCACCGCGGGATCCCACGATGCCCATGATCGCGGAGCCGTTGACCACGCCTCTGCCGAGATTGGTGCCCAGCACACCGGTCGGCTTGACCGTGGTCACCTTGATCTTTCCCTTCGCCTCGCTGCGCAGCGAGTCCGACAGGACGGCGACCGCGGCCTTGGTCGCGCTGTAGACCCCCGAGCCGGCCACACCTGCGTTGCCGTAGATCGAGGAGATGTTGACGACGTGACCGCGGCCCTGCTCGATCATCTGGTCGTAGACGGCTGAAATGCCGTTCACCACACCCTTGATGTTGATGTCGATCGCCCGGTGCCAGTGCTGCCAGGCCTTGTCGTGATCGGCGAAATAGGCCAGTGGCATCACACCGGCATTGTTGACGATGACGTCCACCGCACCGAAGGTCTGCACCGCATGCTGCACGGCGGCCTTCATCTGTTCGATGTCGGTGACGTCGGCGACCTGATAGGTGCCCGACAGGCCGGCCTCGCGGATCCCGTCGAAGACCGCCGCAAGGTTCTCGGCGCCGATGTCCACGCCGACCACGCGGGCTCCGGCGGCGGCGCACTTCTCGGCGATCAGTTTGCCGAATCCGCCACCCGCACCGGTGATGACGACGACCTTATCCTGCAGGTGCTGCGACATAGTCGGCCAGTTTAGGTGGCCGCTGTCGCCCCAGGTGCCACCGCCCGATTTGCTCGGCGACAGGCGGCGCGTTCGAACGCCCGGTGACAGGTCCGGACGCTATGGTCACTTCGTGAAGCGTCGAACGGCACTGGGGCTCCCCCTCCTGCTGGCGGCGGGTCCCACCTTGAGCCGGCTGCCGCGCGCCGGCGCGGACCCCGGCCGGTGGTCGATCGACCGGGTGAACCGCTGGTATCAGGCGCAGGGTTGGCCGGTCGGCTCCAACTACATCACCTCCACCGCAGTCAATCAGCTCGAGATGTTTCAGCCGGGCACCTTCGATCTGCGGCGGATCGACTCCGAGTTGGGCTGGGCCCGATCGGCAGGCTTCAACACCGTGCGGGTGTTCCTGCATGACCAGCTGTGGGCCGCCGATCAGCGGGGTTTCCAGTACCGGCTGGGCCAGTTCGTTGCGGTCGCCGCGCGCCACCGCATCAAGCCGATGTTCGTACTGTTCGATTCCTGCTGGGACCCGCACCCCAAGGCCGGACCACAGCTGGCCCCGCGAGTCGGCATCCACAATTCACGATGGGTGCAGAGCCCCGGCGCCGACCGGCTCGGGGACCGCAACTACTACCGCACCCTGCACGACTACGTCACCGGTGTGATGACTCAGTTCCGGTACGACGAACGGATCCTGGCCTGGGACCTGTGGAACGAGCCGGACAACATGGCCCGCGAATACAGCGCCGTCGAACGGTCGGACAAGCTGGATTACATCAGTGACCTGCTGCCCCAGGTGTTCAGTTGGGCCCGCTCGGTCGATGCCCGTCAGCCGTTGACCAGCGGCATCTGGGAAGGCTCGCGTCAGGGCAGCACGATCGTCAACACCCAACTCAACAGCTCCGACGTCATCACGTTCCACTCGTACGACAAGCCGGCGACGTTCAGTGAGCGCATCGCCGAACTGGCGCCCTTGGGCCGGCCGATGATGTGCACCGAATATCTGGCGCGTACCCGCGGCAACACCATCGACGGGATTCTGCCCATCATGAAGCGCCACAATGTGGGCGCCTACAACTGGGGCTTCGTCGCCGGGCGAACCCAAACCTACCTGCCGTGGGACTCCTGGGATAACCCCTACACCGCCGAGCCGCAGACCTGGTTCCACGATCTGGTGCAACCCACCGGTCGCGCATACCGGAATCTGGAGATCATGACGATCAGCAACCTCACCGGCCGCTGACCGGCTGATAGCGGCGCGGTTCAGTGATGAAATCATTGGCGGCAATATCGTCGTGAGGAGTCGGTGATGAGCGAGACCGCGTCGGGTTCGCGGGCTGGGTCACGGGTGGGGCGCTACCTCCTGAAACGACTGCTGGGACGCGGAACCACCGGTGAGGTGTACGAGGCGGTCGACACGCAGAAGGACCGCACCGCTGCGCTCAAACTGCTGGCGCCGGCGTTGGGCGGGAACCCGGCGTTCCGGGAATGGCTGCAGCGCGAGGCGCTGGTCGTCGGGCGGGTTCAGGAGCCGCACGTGGTCCCCGTCCGCGACTACGGCGAGCTCGACGGCCAGGTGTTCATCGATATGCCGCTGGTGGCCGGTGCCGACTTGGCCGCGGTGTTGAAGCGCAACGGGGTACTGCCTCCCTCGCGTGCGGTGAACGTGGTGTGGCAGGCGGCGTCGGCCCTGGATGCCGCGCACAGCGCCGGCGTGATCCACCGCGGCATCAAACCGCGCAACATCCTGCTGACCGGTGATGACTTCGTCTATCTGGTGGATTTCGGGTTGGCCGGCGCGCCCGGGGCCGAGGCGGCCGATGCCGAGAACGCCGGTGCCCGCTGGAAGTACGCGGCGCCGGAGCTGTTCTCCGGCAGTGACTTCGGGCCGGCCGTCGACGTCTATGCGCTGGCATGTGTGCTCTACCAGTGCTTGACGGGTTCGCCGCCCTACCGAGCCGACAGCCTCAAGATGCTGGCCAACGCGCATCAGACCAAACCGATTCCGCGGCCCAGTCTGGCCGGCGCGACCATCCCGGCCGCGTTGGACGAGGTCGTCGCCAAAGGTATGGCCAAGGATCCGCAGAACCGTTATGCCAACGCCGCGGAGCTGGCGACCGCGGCCTATCAGGCGCTCAGCGCGCCCGACCAGCACCGGACGCTGCAGATCTATGAGGCCAGTCAGCAGTCGACTCCGCCGCTGCTCGAAGTGCCACCGCCCGGCGCGCCGCCGGTGGTACCGGACGAGGCGACAGCAGCCGAGTCGTCGGCACCGCCGGCTGCGGCCGCCGAGGTTGCCCCGGCCCCGGTGCGTGAGGTGCCGCCGGCGCCCGAGGTGCAACCAACCCCGCCGCCGGTCCAGCCCGCCCCGATTCCGGAACCCGTGTCCGCCGCCCGCCCCACCGGGCAGTCCGGCCTGCCCCGGGTCTCGACGGCCGCCGACGACTGGTTCAGCGCGTCACGGCGACTGCGGCTGCACCACGACCCCGCCAAACGCAAGCTGCTGCTGCGCCTCGGGGCGGCACTGATCGTGGTCGTCGGGTTGATCACCTGGATGACGAACCGATCGGGTTCTGACGAACTGGCCGCCGACACCGACACCTCGCAGTCCGCCGCCGGGGCGAGTCAACCCACGACGACGGTGTCGTCGGCCGAGGCGCAGGCTCGTCTGCTCAAGCTGCTGCCGTCGGGCTATCCGCAGGACACCTGTACGTCGTCCGCGCCGACGGGCGGGGCCATCGCCGAAGTGACGTGTGGTCGCAACACCGACGTCGACGGCCCGCCCGCTGCGACTTACGCACTGTTCCCCGATGCCACGGCGCTGCGCCAGAGCTTCGACAACACGGTGCAGTCCACCACCGTCGTCAACTGCCCGGGCCGGATCCAGTCTCCGGGGGCCTGGCACCGCACCGCCACCCCGGACAAGACGGCCGGAACACTGCTGTGCGGCATGCGGCAGGGGTCGCCCGTACTGGTCTGGACCAACGACGCCAACCTGGTGATCGGCTCACTGCGAACGGAACGAAACACACCCACGCTGGAGCAGTTCTACGCCTGGTGGAGTTCGCACTCCTGATCGTCGATCCCGAAACACGAACAACCGCAGCTGTCAAATCCGTTAGGATTTTCGACTTGGAGTCCCTGCGTCACCTGCGAGATCCAGTCGAACCGAGGAGTCAACCCATAATGAAGTTCTTCACTACTGCCGTGGCAGCCGCGGGCGCGTTGGCCGCAGCCGGAGCCGTCACCGCCGCGACCGCCAGCGCGGACGCCGGCGACGTCGCCCCCTCGACCCACCCGATCGGCACCCAGGGCACCGTGGAGAACGGCGGTGTCATCCAGGGCTGGACCGTCAGTGACCTGCGGCCCAGCTCCGACGCCATCCCCTACCAGCCGCGCGGCACCCTGTGGGAGGCAACCGCCACCGACGTGGCCATCCAGGGCAACGTCACCCCGGTGATCGCTAACCTCGGCGCGCGCTCGGCGAGCGGTCAGACCTACCCGGCGCTGTTCACGGTGGCCAGCGCGCAGGGCGTCAACCCGGCCAACCTGACGCAGGGACAGCAGACCAGCGGCAAGGTCTACTTCGACGTCACCGGCGACGTGCCCAACAGCGCGGTCTACCAGGGCGCCGGCCAGGACCTGCTGGTCTGGACCCCGGCCGCGCCGACCACTCCGGCCGGCGGTTCGTCGGGTCCGGCGGCTACCGGTTCGCAGCGGCCTTCCGGCCCGGCGGCCACCGGCACCAAGCCTGCCCAGCCGGGCACCCAGGGCGCCCCGGCCGCTACCGAGACCACGCCGGCCGCTGCCGGAAGCCAGGGCACCCCCCTGCCCGCGAGCAGCCAGGGCACCCCGCTGCCGGCCGAAGCCGGCGGCACGCCGGCCGCTGCCACCGGCTCGGAGGTTCCGGCCGCCACGGGCACCTCGGGCTCGCAGACCCAGGGCAGCGCGGACGCCTCGACTTCGGCCGGCGGCCCGGCGCCATCCGCGCAGCAGACCCCGGGTACGCCGGCCCAGTCCGAGGCGTCGGCCGCCGCCGGCAGCTCGGGTACGCCGCTGCCCGCGGAAGCGCCCGGCGCTTCGACCACGGAGGCCACCGGCACGTCCGGTACGGCCGGCTCGGCGGGCACTGGTTCGGAAGGCACCACGTCGGCTGCCGCCGGAAACCAGGGCACGCCGCTTCCGGCCGCCCCCGGTACCCCCGCCGCCAGCGGCGCGAGCGGCTCGACCACGTCGAACTGACCGAAGTTCATAGCCAATCCGGCCCGGCCTCCTACCGCGAGGTCGGGCCGGTCTCGTTCCTGGGTAGCCTGGTCCCCAGCTCGCTAGGATTGAAGTACTTGAGTACCAATGTCGTCGGCATGCAGCCGATTTGAGGAGACACTCCGATGAAGTCCATCTCGACCGCCCTGGCCGCGGGAGCACTGGCCGCCGCGGGCGTCCTCAGCACCGGGATCGCCGGCGCGGATCCTGACCCGGCTCCTGCCCCGGCAACCCAACCGATCGGCACGCAGGGAACCGTGCCCGAAGGCCCCGGCGTGCACGGCTGGACCATCAGCGATCTGCGCCCCAGCTCGGACGCGATTCCCTATCAGCCGCGTGGAACCCTGTGGGAGGCCACCGCCACCGACGAGGCTATCCAGGGCGCCGTTTTCCCGATCGTCGCCAACCTCAGTGCCCGTTCGGCCAGCGGCCAGAACTACCAGGCTTTGTTCACCGTGCCCACCGCACAGGGCATCGCTCCCGCAGCCCTGACTCAGGGCCAGAAGGCCAGCGGCAAGGTCTATTTCGACGTCACCGGCGACGCACCGAACAGCATGGTGTACCAGACCGGCGGCAACGATCTGATTCGCTGGGTGGCCCCGGCTCCGCAGGCGCCGGCGCAGCCGCAAGCACCCGCGGGCGGCTCCCAGCTCCCGGCGAACGGTGGCAGTAACCGGGCACCTGCCGCACCGGCTCGTCCCCCGGCGTCGCGGCCCGCGCACCCCACACCGTCAGCTCCGCCGTCCGGCAGCTCCGGGACACCGCTGCCCGAGGGCAGTTCCGGGACCCCGCTGCCCTGATTCAGCGGCTGCTCACAGCCCGAACTGGTCGTCGATCAGCCCGAGCCAGATCTGGGCCGCGTCAATAGCGACCTTCTCGCTGATGAACGCGTGCTGGGTCCCGGTGTAGATGTCTCGGAATGCTCGTTCGAGGCGGCTGCCTTCGCGGATAGCCGTGGTTCCGGCCGCCAGATGTGCCCACTCGGCGCAGCTTCTGGCGGTATCGGTGGCATAGACGGCTGCCACTCGCATGTCGGCCCGCAGTCGCGGCGTGAGGTCTTCGCCTGCCGCGACGGCGGTTTCGGCCGTGGCGAAGGCCTCGAGCACCAGCAAGCGAGCCGCCCGCCACGCGGCGACGTGGTGTGCCAGATCTTTCTGAAACGTCGGACGGCTGGCCAACGCCGCCATGTCGCTCATCCGGTATTTGGTGGCTGCCAGCTCGGTCACGTCGTCGAGCATGCTTTTGGCCACACCGAGCGCCCAGGACGCGTGGCCCGCGGCGGTCACCGGCATCAGGCCCATCCGAGCTGCCGGCGAGGCACCTCGAAGCGGAGTACGGCAGAACAGTGGAAAGGTCCGGCTCCCTGGTACGAACACGTCCTGGGCGCTGTAGTCGTAGGAGCCGGTTCCCTTGAGCCCCTGGACATGCCAGCCGTCGTTGAAAGAGATCTGCTCGCGTGGGAGCACCGCGACCTGCATGTCGGGTATTCCGTCGCTGACCCAGCGCATCTCGCCGTCGTCCATCGGGAAGAAGCCGGCGGCCACATACTGGGAGTGGCCGATGCCCGAGCCGAAGCTCCAGGATCCGCTCAGCCGGTAGCCGCCATCGACGGCAATGCCCTGGCCGTTGGGGAAGTATTGGCCGCCCAATGTGACGTGATTGTCGTGGGAGGTGAACACCTCAGCGAACCCATCGTCGGGTAGGTACGCCGCCGCCGCGAACGACGACGGCATGTTGGCGATACCGACCCAGCCGAATGAGCCGTCCTGCCATGCCATTTCGATCCAGGTCTCGATCATCTCGGCGAACGACGGCTCGACGCCACCGGCGGCGGCGGGATTGAACGCCGACATCAAGCCGGTGCGCCACATCTCGTCGACGATGGGATCGGTCAGGGTGCGGCGCTGCTCGGACGCGACGGCCTCGGCCGCCACCAGCTCGCGCATGCCGCGCGCCAGCGCGGCAAGCCCGCCGGCCTCGCTCACCTGCGGAATCGCCCGGCGAACCCGCGCAGCGGAAGGTCGGCGCTGGTCAGCAGGCCCGGCGGCGCCGCCACCACCGACTTGATCGCGTTGAGGGCGGGCAATCCGGTCACGGTCATGCCGATCGAGGCGAAGTTGTCCGGGTTGGACAGATCAATTCCGGGCTTGGGAAAGATCATGTGCTTGTTGTAAACGCAGGGATCACCGGTGACCCGGGTGATGTAGCAGCCCTTGATGTTCCAGTTCGGCTCGGTGAACGGCGTCATCTGCCACTCCAGATGCGTCTCGACGCGCGGCACACCGTCGACCATCCCCTGATACTTGATGTAGTTGCCGCCTAAGGAACCTTTGGGCAGCGTGTACCAGCCCAAGTCGACGTCCCTGGTGCACACTCCGAGTTCGTAGTCGAACGTCACCTCATCGAGGGTCAGATCGAAGCAGTCGGCCATCATCAGCACGCTGTCGGCGAAGACCCGGGTGAACTTCTCCAGCTTGGCGGGGATCTCTGGATCGTCGGCCGGCTGACCGTAACCCACCTCGATCCAGGTGTCCTTGGAGTGATGGCACGACACGTCCACCGACTCGATGGTGGTGATGTTCTCGATCTCGGCGACATCAGCCGAACACACCACGCCCAGAATCTGATTGAGCCCCGGGTTCATGCCGGTGCCGTAGAAACTCGCGCCGCCCTTCTCAGCGGCCTCGGCCAACAGCTGCGTCACCGGTTTGCCCGACGGGTGCGGATGGTTGCGGTCACGGTGCCAGCCGGTGATCCAGTCCGCGGTGGTCACGACGTTGATGCCCGCTTCCAGGATCTGGACGTAGAGGTCCTCGTCGGGAAACACCCCGTGAAACGTCAGCACGTCGGGCTTGGCGGCGATGATCTCCTCGACACTGCCGGTCGCGATCACCCCGTTGGGCGCGATCCCTGCCAACTCGCCGGCGTCCTTGCCGATCTTGTCCGGCGAATAGCAGTGCACGCCAACCAGTTCGAGATCATCGCGGGCGGCGAACCGCCGGATCATCTCGGTCCCGACGTTGCCGGTGGCGACCTGGAAGACACGGATGGGTGCGGCAGCTGCGTTCATGCGGTGAAACCTTTCTGAGCTCTGATTTCAGCGACCTCGGCGGCACTGCCACCGATGCCGTCGGGATAGAACTGCTTGGCCCACTGGCGGATTGCGGTGAACCCCTCAAATTCGGCGGTAGCCAGAGCCGGCGGATCCGAATAGCGCTGATGCGACCAGATGTGGATGTCCTGCTCGAATTGGCGGATGACTTCGCGCCCGAAATCGGCCGCCCGGGCCTCGGCCCGATCAGCTTCGCCACCCGCAGACCGACCGATGTAAACCATGAAACGGACGTCGGAGGTGGAGTCGTCGACGGGCGTGATCGCGGAAATGGTCCGGTTGTCGATCATCCCCCAGCTCTTGGTCACCGCAATTCCCAAGCCGCCATTGATGGCTTCCACGCCGCTGTTGACGTCCTCGATCTTCTGACCGTCGTCGCCCTCGAAGGTGATGGTGAAGTCGACGTAGGACACCGGTTCGGCGAAATCGTGGCGGGTGAAGACCGGCACGATCGGGGTCCGGTGCACGTACTTGAAGTGGGCGAAGTCCACCCCGTTCTCCAGCACGTACTGCGGGTGCAGCTCCAGACCCGTGCGAAACAGCCGCTGCTGCGGGTAGTAGTCGTCGGCGGTGCGGTCATCGAAGCTGGCGAACACATCCGGCGCGTCGAAGAACGGCGCCCGGCCCTGCGCGTCGTTCCAGATGTAGACCGCTTCGTTGCGTTCGATGACCGGATAGGTGGTGATGCGCCGGCCGCGGTTGGGCTTGTCCTGGTATGGGATGCAGACGTTGCGGCCCTGGGCGTTCCACTGCCAACCGTGGAACGGACATTGCAGCACCTCGCCGCAGACGGTGCCGCCGAAACCCAGGTGCGCGCCGAGGTGTTCGCAGTAGGCGTTCATCACGGTGAGCTGGCCCGACTCGGCCCGCCAGGCCACCATCTCCCGGCCGAAGTACTTCATGGCGTGAACATCGCCGACGCCGATCTCGTCAGACCAGGCGACTTGAAACCAGCCTGTCGGGTTCATCGACAGCGGCGGTTTGGCCATGTCAACGTGTCCTCTCTGCGGTCTCCGAGCGGGCCGACTGTCGCAGCATAGTGCGCATTGAAACGGAATCATAGAGGGCGCTATGTAAATGTTGTTAGGATTCGGCGGATGGCTCAATCAGAGACGCGGCGCAGCAATAAGCGGGGGCTGGCGACCCGCGAGGCGATGCTGGACGCCGCGGTGCGCTCCCTGGCCACCGGGGACCCCGGCGCGGTGTCGGCCAGCCGGATCGCCAGGGAGAGCGGCGCCACCTGGGGCGCGGTGCAGTATCAATTCGGCGACGTCGACGGATTCTGGGCGGCGGTGTTGCACCGCACCGCCGAACGCCGCGACGCCGCGATCTCGGCGTTCGGCAGCGTGAAATCGGATGCGCCGCTGCGGGAACGGGTCGCTGCCATCATCGACACGCTCTATGACGGGCTGGCATCGCCGGATTCACGCGCGATCGAGAACCTGCGGGCCGCGCTCCCCCGCGACCACCGCGAATTGGAACGGCTGTATCCGCGCACCGCGGCCGAGTTGCACTCCTGGGGCAAGAGCTGGCTGACGACATGCCACGCGGCCTTCGCCGACCTCGGAGTCGACCCCCAGCGGGTGCGAGAGGTGGCTGCCCTCATCCCCGGTGCGATGCGCGGACTGGTCTCCGAACGCCAGCTGGGCTCCTACGCCGACCTGGACGAGGCCCGCCGCGGCCTGACCAACGCCCTGGCGGCATACCTCGAGCAGTCCCGGCCCGGCTGAAACCGGGGGCTGCGCAAACCGGGGTGTGCACGCAAGGATGTGATGGTGTTTGGCCTCGTCGTTGTTGTCACACTCGTCGCCACCGTGGTCGGCGGCACGATTCTGGGCAAGCGCTATCGCGTCGGCCCACCGGTGTTGCTCATCCTGCTCGGCGGCATGCTGGGTCTGATCCCCCGCTTCGGCGAAACCCAGCTCGACGGGGAGATCGTGTTGCTGCTGTTCCTGCCGGCGATCCTGTACTGGGAGAGCATGAACACCAGCTTCCGGGAGATCCGGGCGAACCTGCGCGTGATCGTGCTCGTCAGCGTCGGCCTGGTGATCGCCACCGCGGTGGCGGTGTCCTGGACGGCGCGATCGCTGGGCATGGAGCCACATGCGGCGTCGGTTCTGGGCGCCGTCCTCTCGCCCACCGATGCGGCCGCGGTGGCCGGCCTGGCGAAGAAGTTGCCGCGCCGGCCGCTGACCGTGCTGCGCGCCGAAAGCATCATCAACGACGGCACCGCGCTGGTGCTGTTCGCGGTGACCGTCGCGGTTGCCACGGGCAGCCCCGCGATCGGACCCCTCGACCTGGTGGGCCGTTTCGTCGGTTCATACCTGGGCGGTATCGCGGCCGGACTGCTGGTGGGCGGCGCGGTCACGCTGCTGCGCCGCCGCATCGACTCGCCGCTGGAGGAAGGCGCCCTGAGCGTGTTGACGCCGTTCGCGGCGTTTCTGCTCGCCCAGACTTTTCACTGCAGTGGCGTCGTCGCAGTGCTGGTGTCGGCGCTGGTGTTGTCCTACGTCGGCCCACGGGTGATCGGGGCCCGCTCGCGGCTGCAGGCATTCGCGTTCTGGGACATGGCAACGTTTTTGATCAATGGCTCACTGTGGGTGTTCGTCGGCGTACAGATTCCCGGCGCGGTACACGGGATCGTCCATGTCGGGGACGGCATTCGTCATGCCACGGTGCTGGCCCTCGCTGTCACCGGTGTGGTCATCGTGACCCGGATCGCGTGGTCGGAGATCACCACCGTGCTGCTGCGCACCCTGGACCGACGCGCCGTGCAGCGGACCCGCCGGGTGGGCTGGCGCCAGCGCGCGGTGTCAAGTTGGGCGGGCTTCCGCGGCGCGGTCTCCCTGGCCGCAGCGCTGGCCGTCCCGTTGACCACACATGCGGGCACCCCCTTCCCGGATCGCAACCTGATCATCTACGTGGTCACCGTTGTGATCCTGGTGACGGTGCTGGTCCAAGGCAGCACCCTGCCCGCGGTCGTGCGGTGGGCACGGATGCCCGAAGACACAGCGCACGCCGAAGAGTTGCACCTGGCGCGAACCCGCGCCGCCGAAGCCGCCCTGGACGCGCTACCGCGGGTGGCCGACGAACTTGACGTCAGCCCGGAGCTGGTGGGTCGGCTGCTCAAGGAGTACCAGGATCAGGCCGAGCTGGTGGCGGTGTCCGATCAGCCCAACGCCGCCGCCGAACGTGACGACATGGCGCGCCGGGTGCACCTGGGCATCCTCGAGCACAAGCGCCGTGCCGTCACCGAGCTACGCGACCGAAATCACATCGACGACATAGTGTTACGTGAGGTGCAGGCCGAAATGGACCTGGAGGAAGTGCGGCTGCTGGGGCCGGCCGATTCCGAATAGTTGACCGGGTCGCGGCTGGAGGCGACAGGGCGATCGCAGACCACTACTATCCACTTCGTGAGCGATTCCTCGGCCCGCCGATCAAGACTCACAAGGCGAGGCACTGTACTGGCGGCAGTTTTGCTGACCGCCCCAGTCGTGATTCCGACCGGCACGCCCGGTGCTGTGGCGCCGGCCAGCGCCGCCTGCCCCGACGTAGAAGTGGTGTTCGCCCGTGGGCGCCTGGAGTCACCAGGGGCCGGCGCGATCGGCAACGCGTTCGTCAGCGCGCTGCGCTCCAAGACATCCAAATACGTCAGTCTGTATGCGGTGAACTACCCCGCCGACAATGAGATCGACAAGGGCGCCAACGACATGAGCGCCCACATCCAGAACACCATCAACGGCTGCCCGAACACCCGGATAGTTCCGGGGGGTTACTCGCTGGGCGCCGCAGTCACCGACGTGGTGCTGGCGGTCCCCTTCTCGGCGTTCGGCTTCAACAATCCCCTGCCACCGGGCGCCGACGAACACATCGCCGCAGTGGCGCTATTCGGCAACGGCAGTCAATGGGTCGGCCCCATCACGAACTTCAACCCGATCTACAACGACCGGACCATCGAGCAGTGCCATGGCGCCGACCCGATCTGCAACCCCGCCGACCCGAACACCTGGGAAGCAAACTGGCCGCAACACCTGGCCAGCGCCTACATCTCCGCGGGCATGGTCAACGAGGCAGCGGACTTCGTCGCCGGCAAGCTCTAGCCGGCCCTGAACTGACGCCATCAGCCCTTCGACAGTTCGGGGGCGGCGCGGCCCAGGCCCCGGAACCCCTCGCAGGGCTGCTTGGCTCCGACCACGAACGGCAGCGCCTTCCACCGAAATCGCATTCTGCCGCGAAATCCCATGGCGTCCGCCGGCGGCTCGACCCCCGACTTTGCGAGATCCAGGTAGTAGGTCGACGTTTGGCCCAGTCCCTCGAAGTCGTGCAGTAGCGGCGTGCACACGGCACGAACCGGCTCGTCCAGCCGCTGCGCGATGGCATCGGTCATCAACACGTATTCGGGAACCGGCACCAGGTTCTTGAGCATCCGATGCACCAGGATCACGTCGACACCGGCAAGTTCGGTGTGGCGCTTGACCTTCTGCTCGGCCACCTCGCCCTCATGCGCAACAAATTTCAACGAGAGGTTCATCAGCTGCTCGCAGCTTTCGCAGTGGCAGTTGCGGCCGTTCTCGATACGGGCCCGACGATTCAGGAACGCCTGATGCATCCGCGACAACCGCTCACTGACCAGCACCTGGGCGTCACCGTCGGGCGCCCAGAAGAAGGCGGCGTCGCCCTCCAGCTTCGCAAGTTTCATGCCCTTGGCGGCATCGATGACCGATTCCAGCAGAGCGGCCACTGCCATCTGGGCGTGCACCAGATGGGTCCGGTTCCAGTTCATGTAGGCGGTGTATCCGCCGATGTCGGCGATTACCAGCACCGCGCGCCGGATGGCCATGAACACAACAGTCTAGTCCCGGCAGCTAGCCGTAACCACGTTTCACCAGATGCCGTGCACCGGCCTCCATGGCCGCTGGGCCGGCCACCTCGAAATCGAAGGCGTTGGCCAACCGATCGGTGATGTTGAAGACCAGACCGACCGCCAGTGCGTCCTTGACCTGCGCGGCAGTGACACCGCTCGCCAGCACGGCGTGTACATCGTCGGCGTCGACGCGGTGCTGGCGCGTCAGCTTTCCGAGCAGGCGAAGGGTGGCCCGCAGCTCTTCGCTGATCGGGGCGGTGTCCAGGTCGGCAAGGGTGGCGGCTGCGGTCGCATCGTCGTAGCAGATGTTGGAGGTGGCCGTGTGCGCGGCGACGCAGAACGGGCAGTCGTTGACCTTCGAGACGTAGGCGGCCATGAGTTCGCGCTCCCCGATGGTCCACGCCGACGGCCCGCGCATCGCCTCGTTGGTCAGCGGACCACCGCCGTAGAACTCCGGGCGATAGAACGCGAGTTTGACCGCGTCGACCACCGGCTGGCGTGACACCAGCCGAATCATGCCCAGCAGGGCCTTGGTGCGTAGCCGGTGGCCGCGATCGAGGACGGCCAGTCTCATCGCGTTCCCCGGTCTTCGGTGGCGTCGGCCAACGCATCCAGTGCGCTGGTGTACTGCCGCGTCGCCTGGCCGACCGCGGCGCAGACCACGATCTCGAAAATCTGGTCCTCGCTCAGGCCTGCGGCCCCGACGGCGGCAACGTCCTCGTCGGCGACGCTGTACGAGCGCAGGGCCACCTTGTCGATCAGGCTGCTGATCGGTTCCTCGAGACCGGCATTGTCATACGCCGCCCGGCGCAATTCGAGCGGCGCTGTTCCGCCCTGACCGAGCACGCGGGCCAGCAGCGCTTGGTGTAGTTCAGTGATGTCGGACATGGGTTTTCGTGGACCTCCTCGTCCCGCGCGGGGTCACGTCGACTGGTCACTACCCATCCATTGTGCGACCGCACGGCGCATGCGGTCCAGAGCTGGGCGGTTCAGCGCGACAGATCCGCCGGCGGGGTGTGGACGAGGCTGGGATCGGGTGCCCCCGACATGCGCAGCAGGCCCCGCACGACGCGGACGACCAGCGGCCAGGAGCGCGGATCGCGCAGGTTGATGCCGCCGAGCAGTTGTTTGACCATGGACAGGGTGTCGAAGTAGATGCGCTCGATCGCCAGGTTCTCGTGCTCATCGAAGACGAAGTAGGCGGTCATGCGGGTGCGGTGCCGTGATCCGGTGGCCGGAACAGCGCCCAGCGGTCCCAGATGTGTTCCGGTCAGCCAGAATTCGACGATCACCGCGTCGGCGCTGTGGCGCAGCGCGATGATCTCGTGATTCTGGTCCGGGAAGGCCACCCGGGTGTCGTGGTAGTACCCGCGCACTTCCGCGTCGCCGTCGTGCACGGTGAGCGTCGGGATGATCTCGTAGTGGGGGTGGGGAAACGTGGCCAGCACGTCGTCCCAGTCCTGACGCACTTCGTCCCGGAAATGATCCAGGACCAGCTTCTCGCGGGCCTGCAGAACCTCAACGGACGGGATGGCGTAGCGGTCGGTCACAGTGTTCCCCCTATGGAGTCAGGCGTTGTCCTGCAAGCGCCCCTCTTGCCCATGGCTCGCCTGCCGATACTGCCGCAGCTCGGCACGCACCGCCGCATCCAACGCCCGGTCCAGACTGGCGTGCGCCGTCCTTCGTGCCACCCTGCGCATGGCGTCGACCAGATCCGCAGCCCAGGCGAGTTCCTCGTCATTGGTCGGCAACCACCCGGGCCCGCGCTGGCGGACCACCTCGGCATGTCCGCTGCGGGTCAGAAGTTCGGCCGCGTCGTCCAACTTCTGGTCGACGGCGGTCACGGTCTCCAGCATCGCAGCCAGGGGCATCCCCCGCGACATCAGCGTGGCCAGATCGTCGATCTGGTCGGTGTCGGTCACCCGGTAGACGTCGTCGGCCTCGGTCGGCTCGATGACTCCACTGGTGGTCAGGCGCCGCAGCAGGGGGTCGTCTAACCGGCCCAGCCGCGCCTCCAACTGTTCGCGCGTCATGGTCTGCGACACCGGGCGTGACCATGGCGCGGTCACCAACTCTCCCAGATCAGCCAGATCCAGGACCTCGACCAAGGCTTCGCCGCGCTGCAGCCCGGTCAGGAACTTCAGGATGTGTTTGACGGTGAATCCCTCGCCGAGCAAACGGATGATCGCCTGCAACTGCTTCAAGTGCCGGTCGGTGTAGATCGCGACCCGGCCCCGGCGCTGGGGCCGGGGCAACAGACCGCTCTCCTGGTACACCCGGACGTTGCGAGTGGTGGTCCCAGCCTGTCTCGCAAGATCGTCGATCCGGTACTCGGTCACTATGACATCCTAGGCAGTCAGGACCGGGTCACTGCTTGTCGTCGCGGCGGTGATCTTGAAGTCTTCCAGGTCCAACGTCTTGAGTTGGTTGACGAATTGTGTGGCGAAACCCGGGAACATCGTGGCGTTGAAGCCGTCCTCGGTCAGATACCAGCTCTGGCATCCGGAGTTCCACGTGGTGGTCTTCAGGCGCCGCTGGATGTCCTGGTTGTAGCGGTCCTGCACCTCGGGCCGTACATCGAGCGATTTCCATTCGTACTGCAGCAGTTTCGAGATCGCGCTGACGATGTAGTCGATCTGCGCCTCCATGTAGACCAGGGCGGAGCTGTGGCCGGGGCCGGAGTTCGGCCCGAAGGTGAAGAACAGATTCGGATAGCCCGATACCGCGACACTGCGGTAGGCGTAGGCACCCCTGCTCCACTCCGACGCCAGGTCGCGGCCATCGATACCGGTGATGGGGATCGGCGTGCCGGCTTTGGACACCTCGAAGCCGGTGGCGAAAACGATGGCGTCGAACTGGTGCTCGATGCCTTCGACGGTGCGAATTCCCTTGGGTGACAACCGGGCGATGGGCCAGGTGACCAGCTTGCAGTTGTCCTTCTGCAGCGCTGGGTAGTAATCACTGGTCATCAGCAGGCGCTTGCAGCCCGCGGAGAAGTCCGGTGTGAGCTGTCGGCGCAACCACGGATCCTTCACCTGCGCGCGCAGGTTCGCCAGACTCAGGGCTTCCACCAGCCGGGTGAAGGGGCTGTCCCACACCACGCCGACCGCGACGGACTCGTGGCCCCAGAACCAGGCGGACCGCATCAGCTTCTCGGCCAGCGGCACATCCTTGTAGATCTTCTTCAGCCAGCCACTGGTGGCCGTGTTGAGCCGCGGCAGCACCCATCCCGGGGTGCGCTGGAACACCTTGACCGACTCAGCCACCTTGACCAGTTCGGGGATGATCTGCACGCCGCTGGCACCGGTGCCGACCACGGCCACCTTCTTGCCGGTGAAGTCGTAGTCGTGGTCCCAGCGGGCGCTGTGGATCTTGTGCCCCTCGTAGTCCTCGATGCCGGGGATGTTCGGGAAGCTGGCATTAGCCAGCGGCCCGGAGGCGACAATGACAGACTTGGCGCGCACCGCTTCCCGGCCATCCAGGTCGATGGTCCACTCGCCGGCTTCCGCGTCGTAGCTGATCCCGGAGACGTTGTGCTCAAACCGGATATACGGTGCGATTCCGAAGGATTCGACCATGGTGTCGATGTAGTCGAGGATCTCGGCGCTGCCTGAGTAGGTGTGCGACCAGTCGGGGTTGGGGGCGAAGCTGTAGGAGTACAGCCGCGACGGGATGTCGCAGGCCGCGCCGGGGTAAGTGTTGTCGCGCCAGGTCCCGCCGACCCGCGAGCCCCGTTCGAAGAGGACGAAGTCGGTGATTCCCTGGTCTTTGAGGCGGATGGCGGCACCGATGCCGGCGAAGCCGGCGCCGATGATGGCTGTTGAGATAGTCACAGTGATCGTTCCTCTTACTTACGCGACCGGCTCGTAGGTCAGTTCCTGCGACCAGGTTGGGGTGTTGTGCACCAGCCCGGGCGGGATGACGCCGGTGATCTTGACCAGGGAGTCGGCCAGCCAGTGGTACTTCGAGCTGCGGTCGATCACCTTCTTGCCGTGCCAGGAGATGAACTGGTACATCGGCACCCGGCGAGCGAAGGCGCTTCGTTCGCCGACGCTTTGGAAGCGGCGCATCGCTTGGTAGAGGCGTTCTTCGTTGACGCCCATCGCCACGATGTTGTCGCGCATCTTGTTCAGCAGCGGGAAATAGCTCAACGTGCCGATCAGCAGCGCCGGGTTCATCCAGCTGCCGACCAACTCGACGGCCAGCTTCCGCATGCTGGCGTGGCCCAGAATGTCCATCACCTCGAAGTCGACCGCCAGGTGACGCGATTCGTCGGAGTTGATTCGCTTGAAGACCTCTTGGGCCACCGGGTCTTTGACCTCGTCGGTGATGAACTTGATCAGCGCACCGTCCAGGGCAACCTCCAGCATGGGGATGACGGTGCCCAGGATCGACAGCGACATGCCGTCGGAGAACTTGTCCAGCCAGGTGATAACCAGCTGGACGTTGACGCTCGGAGCCGGAATCTCGTCGTCTTCGAGCATCCCCCAGCGCCGCATCAATGCGAGCTCGGCGTTCGCGTGCTTCTGCTCCTCGGCGTGGAAGTGCTCGTAGATGCTCTTCAGCGTTGGCGTCGGCGCCTTCTTGGCGAGCGCCGCGAAACCGCGTGCACCGACGTTCTCGATCCACATCAGGTCGGTCATGAACGGCTTGAGCTTGGCCCACAGCTCTGGCTCGATCAGCTCGGCTCCGGGGGCGTCCCAGTCGATGTCGACCAACGCCCACTGCTTGTCCTTGATCTTCTGCAGCATGTCATCGAGGTTCATCGCCATGATCGGCTGTATTCCTTTCGCGAGACGGGTCAGTTCTTGGGCAGGACGCGGCCGAGCAGGCCGGCGCCACGGGCGTACAGCGCGGGGAAATGTCGCTTCAGGTGCCAGATGACGGTGGCGTCGATCTGCGGCACTACATACAGCCGGCCGCTGTCGTGCGCGTCGAGCGTGCGCGCCGCGACACTGTCGGCGGACAACCCGGTCCAGCGGGCCAGTTGCTGACTCAGGCTCATCGAGCCCGGAGTGATCCGGCCGTCGGTGAAAACGTTGGTCTTGACGAAGGTCGGGCAGAGCACGGTGACGGCGATGGCGGTGCCTTCGAGTTCAGCGGCCAGGGTCTCGGACAGCGACATCACCCCGGCTTTCGACACGTTGTATGCCGCCATCGAAGGGGCGGCAGCGAATCCGGCCGCTGACGCCACGTTGATGATTCCGCCGCGACCGGCCTCGCGCAGCAGCGGGGTGAACACCTCGCAGCCGTAGACCACGCCCCACAGGTTGATGCCAAGGGCCCAGTCCCAGTCCTCGAATCCGATGTCGCCCACGGGCTTTCCCCCGATACCGACGCCGGCATTGTTGATGACCAGGGTCGGCGCACCGCCGAATATCCCCCGCGCCTGCTCAGCCAGCCGCTCGACGGCCGCACGGTCGGAGACGTCGCACTGCACCGCGTGTCCCGTGCCGGTGGGCAGCTGCTCGATCAGCGCCACCGTTTCGGCTGCGCGTGCTTCGTCGATATCCGCGCAGATGACCTCGCCACCGCGGCGAGCCAACTCCAGGGCGAACGACCGACCGATGCCACTGCCGGCGCCGGTGACCACTGCCTTGGCGTCGGCTGTCCGTCGATCATTGCGGAACAGGGAAAGCACCGTGTCGAGTCCGAACATCAGCGTGCCGCCCCGAGCTCGTCGGATCGCTGGTCGGCGTAGACACCGGCGATGAAGGCCGCCACGCGGCGCAACGCGGGCTTGGCCTCCGGAGCCAGCCGCGGCAGGGCCTGGAAGACATGCACCATTCCCGGCCATACCTCCAAGGTGCTGACTCCGCCGTTCCGGCGGATCTCGGCGTCCAGGTAGCGCGAGTCGGCGCTGAGGATCTCGAAGCCACCCACCTGCGTGAACACCGGCGGCAGCCGATCTGCCCGGCCGAAATCGAGCCGAAGACGGACATTGTCGGGGTCTTGGCCTCGCACGTAGAGCTCCACCAGCCGGCGCGCCGAGGCCGCCGACACCGCGGGGTCACGCCGCACCTTCTCCTGCTGCTCAGCCAGGTTCAGCGTGAGGTCGATCAACGGCGAGAACAGCACGACCCCAGCCGGCTGAAACGCCGGCTCGTCGGCATGTGCGAGCAACATGTCGCAGGTCAAGTGGCCGCCGGCGGAGTCCGCACCGATCACGACCTCAGAGGCGGTGTACCCCTGGGCCAGCAACCACCGGTAGCCGGCTTCGACATCGTCGGCGGCCGACGGGAACGGGTTCTCGGGAGCCAGGCGGTAGTCCACGGAGAACATCGGCAGACCGGTTGCCTCCGAGAGCCTGGCGACCAGCTTGCGGTGGGTCCGCGTCGAACACAACACATATCCGCTGCCATGCACGTAGTAGCCCGCCCGCCGTCCGAACTCAACGCCGGGCCCGAGCACCCATTCGCCGCGCACCCCGGCCTCGCGCACCGGAATGACCCTGGTTCCGGCCGGCATGGAGCCGAGCGCGCCCATGATGGTGGCGATCAGGCCGCGCGCGAACGCGATACCCGGTCGGTTCATCGGAATCATGTTGTTGAGAACGTGCAACGTCCAGCGTGTGGACACGCCGGCCACCACGGCACGCATCGATGCGCGCGTGGGTACCGGCGGCAGGGGCAAGCCATCGGGTTCCGTCACGGCACACACAACACCAGCGATCGTGCCATTTGTCAATGGCACGATTGGCGGTGTATAGGTGCGGGGCAGCCTTAAGACACCGTGACCGGGCCCAGCAGCTCGGGCAGCTCCACCGGGTACGCCGGCAGGCTCGGCGTGGCCGGCCGCAGCTGGGTCGACGGGGCCGGCGGTGGCGTTGATCCCATGCTCCAGTTGCCATCGTTGCCAGCGGTGTAGGCGAGCCAGACCCGGTCGACGCCGGCCTGGGCCTTGGCTGCCTTGAGCAGTTCGTTCTGATACCCGGTACGCGGCACGGCGAAGGCACCCTGCCCGACGCACGCGAGTGCGCCACCGGCGAACTGGCCGGTGCCGGAGCTGATGTGCCAGCCGTCGGGCGCCTGGCAGGCGTAGGGCAGGAATTGGCCGCAGGCCTCGGCTTGGAAGCGACCGTCGCCGTTATGCACGGCGCACTGCTGGGTGGGGCTGGACAGCGGTTGGCCGTAGGACCAGCTCCACGCGAAGCCCGCCAGCTGGTCAGCGTGTGGGTCCAGGAAGTTCGGGCCAGGCGCGTTGGCACCGCATTTCATCATCTCGTGGATATCGGCGGACGTCATGGGCTGGGCATTGCCGCCACCGGCGAGCACGTCGACCAGCGTGCTGGAGTCGAAGAACCGCGTGTATGAGCTCTCGTATTGCGCTCTGCTGAAGTAGCAGTCGGGGTACTGCACGGTGACCGGCCTCCCCTTTTCCGCGACGTTGCTGTCGTTGAAGCCGAGCGCATCCCACGCCGCGTTGTGGCCACAGCCGCTATTGGTGAAGAGCAGCACCTGTTTGCCGCTCGCGAGGATCTGAGCCATGCTCACGCCCATGGGAATCGGCTGGGTGTCACAGGAGGAACCGGGCTGCACCTGCGACGGACGGAACAGCAGGTCACGCGCCGAGGTATTGCCCAGCGTGCTCTCGATGACCGCGGCCCCGGCCGGCAGCGACTTGGTGATGTCGTCGACGGGGTCATCGAGCCGATTCTCGATGTAGAGGACGATCACCTGGTCAGGGTGGGCGTCCAGCCAGCGCCGGATCTCTTGCAAGCCCGAGACCGCGGGCCGTTCGAAGGTGCAGCCCAGGTGGTTGTCGAAGCCATGACACAAGATCGGTGCGTAGCCGCCGGGGGCACCCAGGCTGGGGTACCAGTGCAGGTCGAGCTCGAGGAACCGCATGTCCAAGTCGAGTTGGTTGACCAACGAATACAGCTGGTCGGGATCCATGCCCGACAACGTCGGCGGGACGTTGGCGTTGGTGTAGTTGAACGAGTTGTGGGTGGCAGGTATCTGGGCCTCCCCCAGCGGCAGACTCAGGCTCAGCCGGTACTGCTGCGCCAGTGCCTTGTGCACCGGGCCAGCCAGATAGTTCTGCACGGACCGCTCGCCGATGGGGCTGCCGTTGCGCAGGGCGCAGTAGTCGATCGGGCCGTTGATCACCCGGCACTGGCTGGCTACCAGCTGCGCCGCCGCGTCGAGCGTCTTACAGGTCGCCGCCAGCTGCCCGGTGGCGACGTCGAAGCAGGCGCTGATCAGTCCGTGCTTGTTGCCGCCGAACCAACTGCATGCCTCCACGGAACCGACTGTGCTGCAGGCGTTCACCAGCGGGTCCGTGACACTGCCGATCGCCGTACAGACCGGGGTGAACGCCGGGCCTAAGTCGGTACAGGCGGTAGCCAGTGACGGCGGCGCGGAAGACGGCGACATCACCGTGATACCGACGGTGGCCGGCGTCGAGACCCCCGAGCCGTCGGTGGTGGCGTAGCTGAAGGCATCGGTACCGACGAAGCCGTTGGCCGGGGTGTAGGTAAAGGTGGCGCCGGTGACCGTCGCCGTACCGTTCGCCGGTGGGGTGACGATGGTGAACTGCGTGGCCGGGTTCGCCGGCATGGCAATCAGTCCCGCGCTGACCGGGGTGGCGGTGGTGGTCACGGCCACCACGCTCTGCGGCTGGGCGCCGGCCGCCGACGCCACCCCCGGGAAACCCACCGCGGCCCCGGCGCCGCCGGAAAGTACTGACAGCACGGCGATTACCGCGGTCCAGCGCAACCGGCGGGCGCCGATCCTGGTGGTGTCAGCCCATCCGAAGTGGCGCCGAGAACGCTCAACTGTCGCCCCATCCACCACAGGCCAAACTCCTCACGGTTACGACCCCCGGAACCCTCAGGCAACTTCCGTAACAATGAGCAACAGAAATCACAGTGGTAACACGACACGATCACAGATCGAACTCAATGAATTCTTCGGATTAACTTGGCTTACGCTCACGTCAGCTATGCACCATTCGATGCGTCGCGCCTGCCGTCGGCTCAGAAGTCAGCCAGTAGAGCGCTCGGCTCTCCCGAGTCCCCCAGGTCGAAATCGCCGAGGTCCGGTGCCGGCGAACCCTCGAGCGGCGCGTACGAAGCGCCGATCGCTTCGGCGACAGCGCGCGGCAGATAGTTCACCAAAGCATCGACGAAACCCGTCTGGTTCACATCTTGGAAGGGCGCCAGCAGTCCGGCCAGGCCTGGGGCTTCGCTGTTGAGATAGGCGTTGAGGAGGTCGGCCGGCGCGCCGATCAGCCCGAACAGTGCGCCGGTGATATCGCCGGCCGACAGCTCATCGACGAAATTGCGGGCGAGCGTTTCGAATTCGGCGACGACGGCCTGCAGGGAGGTGAGCGCGGCAAGCCCGACCGGCACCTGCACTGCGTGCAGCGTGGCCATTGCCGCGTTCACCATGTTGCCGACGATGTCGATGGGGATCGCCACCAGGCGGTCCACCAGCCCCAGCACCGGAAAGGCGCTAATGACGATGCTGATCGCCTGGCCCAGCGCCGCGGTGATATCGCTCGACGAGATGGCACTGAACAGGGTGTCGAGCTGGTCGGGCAGGTTGATCAGCCCATCGACGAATGACTGGGCGGTATCCCCGAATGCCTCGAACGTCCGCTGCGCGTAGTCGAACCCGTTGGTGGCCAGCTGCACCGTGATGGGCAGCGGGTCTTCCAGCCAGTGCGCGCCGATGGTGCCCAGATTGTTGAAGGTGTTGGTGATCAGGTCCACATACGGGTCGAATGGGCTGGCCGTCAGCTCGACTGCGCGCGCGACGACGGCAGCGGGCGGCGTCACCGACGGCGTCGCGATCAGGGCGCCCGCAGCCAGTGCTGCAATGCCGACGGTGACCCGGGAGTGACTGACTAATCCCACAACACTCATTTCATGACAGGAGCCACTACGGTAACTCTGGGCACCCTGGTCAGCCCAGGAATTGGCGACTTTTAGGCATGCCGCTTGCAGAGCAAAGCGAATCCGCACGGCCGGCCATCACTTGGTTTAGTCCTCAAGAACGGACCTAAGTCTTCTTATGCCAGCCCGCAGCCTTCTTTAGCACATCAGCTGGCCGGACGCTAAGGATTTGATTCAGCGGATCTGTCAAATTCCAAGGCAAAAATTGACGCCAGTTGCAACAATCCTGTCAGTTGCCAGCTGGCGGCACAGCGTACGGTCCGACATCTGCTGGGGATATGTCGGGCAACGTAATCGCTTGCCGTGCAACCCACTTGGCGACACCACCAGTTAGCGCTCCGAACAAGGGGGTTCGATGAAGAAAATCATCTTCGGCGTCGCACTATGTGGCGCTGCGTTGGCATTCGCCGGTGCAGCCAACGCCGCCAACGACAACCAGTACGACTTCCTCTATGGCTCAACCGACGCGTTGGTCCTGGGCCCAACGGGCATTGCGACACCGACTGCCAACTACATCAGCAACGGGATCGACCTGTACCTCGATCCGCTGGGTTACGGCGGCACCGTCGCGTCTTCCGTGGCGCTGAGTATGCCCAACAGCTGGGACTTCTTGAGCAGCGTTCCGGAGGGTCAAGCCATCCTCGTCGACGCGATCCTCGCCGACTACAACGCCGGCGAGATGGGCTGCGACGCCTCGGGCGTGTGCAGCGACCCGCTGACCATTTTCACGTACTCCCAGAGCAGCCTCATCGCCTCCTACGCCCAGGAGCAACTCGCTGATGCCGGCGTCCCCACCGACGCCTTGCGTTTCGTGATGCTCGGCGCCAACCCCGCCGCGGTCCCCACCGACCTCTATCCCACCGAAGTGTTCAACATCCAAGGCGACGTCTTCGCGGACAACTTGGGCAAGAGCTGGTGGGACCTGTTGTTCGGGAACACAAGTTGGCAGGACCTGTTCTACGGCCTGGCACTCCATCAGGTCTATCTCGGGCTGACACCAGAGCAAATCGATTCAGCCACATCGACTGTCGACGGGTTGACCACGTTCAACGACATTCCAACGCTCGACACCGGCGACCTGATCCAAGCGCTGTTCAACTCGTTCTTTGCCGTGTGATCTCTAGGTGAGGTGTTGAGCCGGGCGACGCTCGGCTCAACACCGCCTAGAGCGCGTCGACGTCCCCCGACGTAAGACAAAAACGAACTTGGTAGGGCGGGCGGGGCTCGAACCCGCGACCAATGGATTATGAGTCCACGGCTCTAACCAACTGAGCTACCGCCCCTGATACGCATGCGCGCGGGAACCATCGTGCCATGCCGCGCCAGGGCCGTCTCCATGCGCCGTGATCCCCATCCACGTCCGGGAACCGCCGAGCTCGTCCGCCACGTCACGCACCGACGACACGTCCAATCATCGTGATATTGCAATGTCTGCATATGTCATGTAGCGTCGCTGCCATGAACACGACAGAGCACCAGACCCACTCCCACACCGAACACACCCACGGCCCCGACTGCGGCCACGAGGCGATTCAGCACGGCGACCACGTGGACTACCTACACGATGGTCATCGTCACGCCGCTCACGGGGACCACTACGACGAGCACTGATCGCCCACCAACCAGCAAGCGGCGCAGGCGTGTCCACAACGTCGGCAAACAGCCGTAGGCAATCGATGAGGAAGGCTCCGCGGGCAGCGGGGCCTTCCTCATCGGCACGCGGGGAACGCTGGCTAATGGTCGCTGTCGGACTCCTCGGTTGAATCGGGCAGATCCATACCGGCCAAGCGGACCGGGTCGGCGATCGACACGATGCCCACCAGTCGACCGTCCCGGACCGTGCACGCCATCAAGGCCAGCGGCCGGCCCGTCGGGCCCCAGCCCAGAATTCCCGGGTCGCCGTTGACCAGGACACGACGCGCGGCGATGCGCGCCCCCTGACCTCGACGGACCGCCTCCACGACCGCGCCTGATCCGGTTGTCACGGTCACCCCCCGCGCCGTGTGCTGACGCCAGGTGACATCAGGGTCGAGTACCCGCAGCAGAGCGTCGAAGTCCCCGTCCTGCGCGGCGGCCAGAAAGGCATCGACCACTTCACGCTGCGCACGCCGATCGCCGGTCGGCGCGGGTACGTCCTGGACCTTGCGGCGAGCCCGGCTGGCCAGCATCTTGGCGGCATCAGCGGACTTGCCCACGATCGGCCCGATCTCAACGAAGGGCACGGCGAACATGTCGTGCAGCACGAACGCGAGCCGTTCCTCGGGTCGCAGCGACCCCAGCACGACCAGCAGCGCCAGCCCGACTGAATCCGACAGCACCGCAGCGTCTTCGGGGGTCTCGCGGTCATCAGTCACGACGAAGTCCGGCAGGTCCTGATCGATCGACACCTCGGGCCGGGCGGTGCGCGAACGCAGGATGTCGATGCAGATACGGCTGATCACCGTCGTCAACCACCCCGGCAGATTGTCGATCGCCGCAACGTTCTGGCGGGACAGCCGCAGCCACGCCTCCTGGACCGCATCTTCGGCGTCGGACCCCGAACCGAGCACCCGGTAGGCCAAAGCCAGCAGGCGATGACGCTGCTGCTCGAATGCCTGTGCCAGCTGCGTTTCGGTGGTCATCGGTTACCTCTCGTGGTGGCAGTCCGTCATAGGTAATGACGAACCCCACCCGACCGAGGTAACCACGAAGGAGTACGCCATGAACACCGCCCTGTGGATCATCGCCGGCGTCGCCGCTGCCGCGTATGCCATCGGCGGCGCCACCCTGCTACTGCTGCCCCGGGCCAAATACCGGGCATTGGGCGCCAATCAGCACTGGGTCGACGATTTCGGCGACGGCCACCTCACAGCCATTGGCACCATCAAGCTGCTCGGCGCGGCCGGCCTGATCCTGCCGGCAGCTGTCGGAGTGGCACCATTGCTGGTGCCGCTCGCCGCCACCGGCCTGATGCTGTTCATGGCCGGTGCCGCCACCACTCGATTCCGCCGCAGCGAGTGGACTTACATGGCCGGCGACGTCGTCTTTATCGCGTTGTTCACGTTCCTGGCCTGGGGCCGATTCGCGCTGCACCCGTTCGCCTGAAACCACCGGGCACGAGCATCGGCACATGGCGGCGATACTCCCGATATTGCTCGCCGAGCGCGGCCACCAGGTCGCGCTCCTCCAGCTGCACCGCGACCAGGATGAAGCAGGTAGCCGTGACCGCGAACAGCAGGTGTCCGGCCGTCATGGTGGGCGTCGCCCAGAACGCGATCACGAACCCCACCATCAGCGGGTGGCGCACCATCCGGTACAGGGCCCGGGCGTGAAAGCCGACATGGGAGTAGGGCTGTGATCGCCACGCGAGGTACACCTGGCGCAGCCCGAACAGGTCCGCGTGACTGATCATGAACGTCGACGCCAGGGCTATCGCCCAGCCGATCCAGAACAGTCCCCACAACACCGCGCGCTCCGCGGGCATCGTCAGGTTCCAGATGCTCGTCGGGATCGGCCGCCACTGCCAATACAGCAGCACCAGAACCAGATTCGATGCCAAAACGTAGGTGCTGCGTTCGATGCTCTCGGGCACCACACGGGTCAGCAGGCGCTTGAATGCCGGGCGCGCCATCACGCTGTGCTGCACCGCGAACAGCGCCACCAGCGCGACATCGATGACCACCGCCAACCCGACGGGTGCCGGCGGGCCGTGGTCGACGCTGCGCGGCACGACGAAGTTGCCGAGGAAGCCGACCAGGTACAGGAAAACCGCGAGGAAACCGAGGTAGTTGAATGCCCCGTAGGCCAGGGCAAAATAGCGGGCCATCGAACCTCCTGAGCATCCTCCCCGAATACCCGACCTCGCCATCGTAGTCCCCCGAACCCGCAGGTCACCATAGGTTTTGCCGGGCAAGTGATCGAGCATTACCAAGCTAGGCTTACTATCCCAAGATGACCGCGGAAACCTTCGTCACCCACGCGCCCGGCGATGTCCGGATCATCGCCGACCGCCACGGTGACCCCGACGCGCGCGCCGTGGTGTTCCTGCACGGCGGCGGGCAGACCCGCCGGTCCTGGGGCCGGGCCGCCGCGGCGGTGGCCGAGCGCGGCTGGCAGGCGGTCACCGTCGACCTGCGCGGCCACGGCGAGTCGGATTGGGCGAGCGAGGGCGACTACCGATTGGTCAGCTTCGCCGCCGACGTTCACGAGGTGCTGCGCACCCTGCCGCCGGACCCGGTCCTGGTCGGGGCCTCCCTCGGCGGGTGCACCGCGATGCTGCTCAGCGGCGAACTGGCACCGGGGGCCGCCAGTGCGGTGGTGCTGGTCGACATCGTGCCCAACATGGATGCCTCTGGCGCGCAGCGCGTGCAGGCGTTCATGGCCGAGAACATGGAGTCCGGCTTCGACTCCCTCGATGAGGTCGCCGACGCGATCGCCGCCTACAACCCGCACCGGCCCCGCCCCGCCGACCTCAATGGGCTCACCACCAACCTGCGCCGGCGCGGCGACCGCTGGTACTGGCACTGGGACCCGCAGTTCATCAGCGGTCCCGAGCACCAGGGACCGATGGAGATCCACGATGTCGAGCGGCTCAACACCGCGGTGCAGACCATCCTCGACGGCGGTGTACCGATGCTGCTGGTCCGCGGCCAGCTCAGCGACCTGGTCAGCGCGACCAACGCCGAGGAGTTCTTGGCCCGGTTCCCGCAGGTGGAGTTCGTCGATGTTGCCGGGGCCGGTCACATGGTCGCCGGGGACCGCAACGACGTCTTCGCCGACGCCATCCTGGGCTTTTTAGCGCGGCACTCCGCCTAGCTCAGCCGAACACGGTCTGGCCGTCGGCGTCCAGCAGATAGCGCTCGGTGCCGTCGGCAACGCGCGGTGCGTCGGCAGCCAGCGACACCGCAATCTTGTTGCCGGCGTTGCGCATCACATCCAACGTCAGCTCGATGGCCTGCTCATCGGTGAAGTGCCGGCGCACCCCGGCGGCCACCTCGGCGTCGATGTGCGCCGGAGTCCAGACCAGCGCGTCGACGTAGCGCAGCGCCGCCTTCTGCGCCTCACTGAGCAGCGAGGACTCCTCGAAGTGCTCGATGTCGCCATAGAGCGACTCGGACCCACCGGCGTCCAGCGCGGTCGTCTCGCGCAGCGACTTGCACAGCCGGCAGTTGTGCTGGGCCGCACCACGCAGCCGCACCACCTCAGAGGTCACCGGATCCAGGGACCGCAACCGGGCGACCGCGGGCATAAACCCGTTGAACAACGCGTCGGCAGGGTGGCCGGCGTGATCCCAGACGATGGTGTCCGGCCACGGCACCGCGACACCGACGGCGTCGAGCCCGGCACGCACCCGTGGCACGAAGTCGCCGATGTACATCTGTACGACGGAATCAAAGGCCCTGTCCCCCAGCGCCTCCCGCAGCCGCTCCCGCTGAGCGTCAGTGATCGTCGAGACATCGACACTGAACTGTTCGGCGAATTCGGTCACCGCCGGATCGGCGTCGGAGGCATCGACGCTCAGCTCGGCCGGCAGCGGCGGGAGGCCCAGCGTCTGCCCGCATACCTGGCGCGCCAGGGCGCCCAGCCGGCCATCCGAGCACGCCACCAACCGGTTCAGCTCAACCAGAACGTCCATCCCACCGAGTTTATGCGGCGATTCCAGCTTCACCTCTCCTTCGTCGAGCCTCGCTAAACCACCGACTATGTACGCAATAGCCATAGGCTGAAACCCATGCGCGTTGTCGTCATCACCAAGACCGGTCCCCCATCGGTGCTGCAGGTGCAGGACCGCCCCGACCCGCCGCCGCCCAACAGCGGGCAGGTACGGATCGCGGTAGGCGCGGCAGGGGTGAACTTCGCCGACCACCTGGCCCGAGTCGGCCTGTATCCCGATGCGCCGAAGCTGCCCGCGGTGGTCGGCTACGAGGTGGCCGGCACCATCGAGGCCGTCGGTGCGGGTGTCGACCCGGCCCGCATCGGTGAACGGGTGCTTGCCGGCACCCGATTCGGTGGCTACGCCGAGATCGTCAACGCCAACGCGGCCGATACGGTCACCCTGCCGCCGTCGATGAGCTTCGAGGAGGGCGCGGCGATCCCGGTGAACTACGCGACGGCGTGGGCGGCACTACACGGCTACGGGTCGCTGCAAGCGGGCGAACGAGTGCTGGTGCACGCCGCGGCCGGCGGGGTCGGCATTGCGGCGATCCAGTTGGCCAAGGCTGCTGGGGCCGTCGTGCACGGCACCGCGTCACCGGGCAAACACGCCCAGCTGGACGCCTTGGGTATCGACCGCGCCATCGACTACCGACGCAGAGGCTGGTGGGAGGGACTGCCGCCGTACGACATCGTGCTCG
This sequence comes from Mycolicibacter virginiensis, assembly GCF_022374935.2. NCBI lineage: Bacteria > Bacillati > Actinomycetota > Actinomycetes > Mycobacteriales > Mycobacteriaceae > Mycobacterium > Mycobacterium virginiense. The sequence continues at coordinate 1,843,219 of NZ_CP092430.2, read as the reverse complement.
ACGGGCTCGGAGGCACCTCGCTGCGCCGCTCGCTGACGTTGTTGCGTCCCGGCGGACGCCTTGTCGCCTACGGTCTTTCGTCGCTACAGCACGGCGAGAAGCGGTCGCTGCTGCGGGCGGCGCCGCAGGCGCTGGCGATGCTGCGCGGCTTCAGCCTGATCACGCAGATGGAGCAGTCCAAGACCGTTATCGGACTGAACATGCTGCGGCTGTGGGACGACCGCGGCACGCTCGGACCCTGGATCACCCCGCTGTCCAAGGCGCTGAGCAACGGGACGGCAGCGCCCATCGTTCATGCCACGGTGCCGTTCGCGAATGCCCCGGAAGCCCACCGCATTCTGGCCGCGCGGGAAAACGTCGGCAAAGTGGTGCTGGTGCCCTGATCCGCACTTGCGGCGCGGCGGATGCCCGCCAACCCGCACTCCGGATTCATCCGGCCCCAGGAGGTCGGGGCATCCGAAAGCGGCGGTCCCGCATCCGAAACACCGCGGTACCGTCGCGGCGAGGCGCCCGACGGTCCATCGGTCCCATGACCGCGGTTGGGGCGTTGCCCGCCATGGGCTTCGCCGAGTTCGCAGCTTCCGGCGGGGCTGCCCCGACGGCCGCCGGTCGCGGTGACCGAACAGCCGAATCAGCAACGCTTGCCGTCGGCGTTGCGGTCAACCAGTTCTGTGGCGCTGACAACTTTCCGACCGGCACCGCCTTTCCTGCACCCGCCAGCACCGCGGCGGGCACGCCGGTCAGGGCTGGGCCGTGCGCATCGACCGTGACGACCGGGGTGGCCAGCATGGCGCCGGCGGCCGCCTTGGCTTGCGCGTTCAGAATCGCCATGCCGAAAATGCCCTGCGAGCCGGTGGTGAACACCACCTGTTGAGCCACGCCCAGTACTCCGAGGGTGGGGCCGAAAGCCGCCACCTGATCGACAATCGGCAACGATGCCGGTGGTGGTGTGGCCTGGGCGAGGCCCGCTTGTGATGGCTGCGCCGGTGCCGTGGTGAGAATCTGTGGCGGTTCTGATGCGCCCGAAAGCAGCTCCGCTAGCGCCATCTGCGTGTCCCCGGCGACGACGTCGGCGGCGGCGCGCGTCGCCGCGGCCTGTTGGGCGGATTGCCCGCCCAAGTTGGTGGTCTCCGGCGGACGTGAGAACGACCTCAGCATGCCTGCCTGCGCCGAGGCTCCGGCATAGCCATACATCGCTGTGGCGTCTTGCGCCCACATCTCGGCGTAAACGGCCTCCGTGGCTGCGATCGCCGGGACATTCTGCCCGAAGAAATTCGTGGCCACCAGCATCGCCAACTGGGTGCGGTTGGCCGCCACTGCCGCCGGTGGCACCGTCGCGGCGAACGCCGTCTCGTAAGCTCCCGCCACCGCCCGGATCTGGGCGGCGGTCTGTTCGGCCTGCGCTGCGGTGGCGGTGGCCCACGCCAGATATCGGGTGGCGGCCGCCGCCATGGCATCCGAGGCGGGACCCGACCAGGGTTGCCCCTGCAGACTGGAGATCGTCGAGGAGTAGCCGGTTGCGACCGATTCCAGTTGTCTGCCAATGTCGTCCCACGCCGCAGCCGCCGCCATCATCGGCCCCGATCCCGGACCGGCATACATCCTGGTCGAATTGATCTCGGGGGGCAGTGCGCCGAAATCAAACATCAACTACCCGGTCGTTTCCGCAAGAGGCCCCGAAACTCTAAGTGGTAGTTCACCAAATGGGCGCGCATGCGCTAGCCACCGCAGGACGGACGCGGCATCTTGAACGGACTGGGCTCGACACGCAGGGCGCCGGCGACCGATTGGCGCCCCAACCCTCCACCCATCATTGCCGCCATCGGCCCCATGCCTACCGCCGGTGATACTCCGGGCGCGTCCGTTTCCGCGCTGCCCTGCCAGGGCGACGCACCGTCAAGCTCTGCTTCCGACAACCACACCGGGTCTTTGGTAGCGGCGGCTACCGGGGTGGCATCCGCCCACGCCGGCGGCACCGTCAGCTGTCCCACCGGCGCCACGTCACCACCCATGTGGGCAAGCACCACCTTGTGCCCGCCGGCAGCAGCACCTGACTCAGCCACCGGCGTTTCGGCATTGGCCAGGACCGGCCCCGCCGTGCCGGCGGCGCCGGCGGCGCCGATACCGGCTCCACCATGGGTCAGCAGGAAAGCATTCCCGGCCAACGCAAACGAGCCAATCGCCGAGACCGTCCGAGCGGTCTGCAAGCCAAAAGAGGTCGGCCCCAGCAGGATGTTCGCGGCCTCGATCAGCTCCAGCGGCAGCAACGGGTCCGCCTGGGCGGGCAGCGCCGCAGCCTGGCCTGTGGCGAGCCCGCCGAGCTGTTGGGGCAGCGCCGTAAGCAACTGCGACAGCAAGGTTTGCGAGTTCGACGCGCCACTAGCTCCCGCCGAGCCGGCCACCGCAGCGGCCTGGGCCATACCCCCTGCCGGGTTGGTCGTCGGCGGTGGCTCGTGAAACGACGGCAATTGTGTCGCCGTCGCAGCCGTGGACGCGTAGCCGAACATCGCGAGGGTGTCTTGGGCCCACATCTCGGCATACTCGAACTCGGCGACCGCGATCTGGGGCGTGTTCTGCCCGAAGACATTGGCCGCAGCCAGGCTCGCGAGCCGAGCACGGTTGGCTGTCACCACCACCGGTGACACCACCGCGATACGGACTTGTTCATAGCTGGCTGCTGCCGCGCGCGCCTGGCCGGCGGCCCGTTCAAGCTGGCTCGCCGTTACCGTCGCCCATTCGGCGTAGGGCGTTGCGGCAGCGGCCATCGCCGCCGATGCCTTCCCGGCCCAACTCTCGCCCTGCAGGTCGGCGATCACCGAGAAGTATCCGGTAGCAAATGAATTCAGTTGGGCAGCGAGTGCATCGTAGGCCGCCGCCGCGGCCAACAGTGGTCCCGAGCCAGGGCCGGTATAGATTTTGGCCGAGGTGATCTCGGGGGGAGATGTTCCATAATCCAACACCGCACATATCCCCTCTAGTTGCCGTCCTATCGGCGACCAGCGGTGCCGGACCCACCCCGCGGTTGGAGTTCTATGGAGCTGATCGACCAACGCTGGTTCAACCGGACCGGATCATGTGGCGGTGTGGCCACCGGTCACGGGGAGTGACTTCCCGACGATGACTCCGGCCCGGTGGAAATCTGCTTCCACCTGCTTCCAGCTTCATCGCCGAACTCGTCTTGCGCTATCGGAGCTGACACCCAATCGCGGGGGGAGACAACCTGTACGAACGAGGTGCGGCTGGCCAAAGACGCCAGCCGGCCCAGCTCAGACCGTGCGTGTTAGCCGCTGCGCCAGCAGCTCGGCGAACCGCGCCGGATCCTCCAGCGCCCCGCCCTCGGCCAACAGCGCTGTGCCGTAGAGCAACTCCGCGGTCTCGGCCAGGTCGGCGTCCTCGGCGCCTCGCTCGCTGTGTGCCTGGCGCAGACCGGTGACCAGCGGATGGCCCGGATTCAGCTCAAGGATGCGCTTACCGACTGGCACCTCCTGGCCGTTGGCGCGGTAGATGCGCGCCAACGCCGGGGTCATCTCGAAGGTATCGGTGATCAGGCACGCCGGTGACTCGGTGAGCCGGGTGGACAGCCGTACCTCTTTGACGTGCTCGGTCAGCGTCTGCTCCAGCCAGGAGATCAGGTCGGCGAAATCCTTTTCCTGCTCCTTGCGCTCGGCCTCGTGCGCGGTCTTCTCCTCCTCGGTGTCCAGATCCACCTCGCCCTTAGCCGCCGACTGCAACGGCTTCCCGTCGAACTCGGCGACGGCGTTCACCCACACCTCGTCGACCGGGTCGGTGAGCAGCAGTACCTCGTAGCCCTTGGCCTTGAACGCCTCCAGGTGCGGCGACTTCAGCAGTTGCTGGCGGGACTCACCGGTGGCGTAGAAGATCTGCTCCTGGCCGTCTTTCATGCGTTCGACATAGTCGGCCAGCGTGGTCGGCTCGGAGTCGCTGTGGGTCGAGGCGAACGAGCTGACCGCGAGCAGCGCCTCTTGATTGTCGAAGTCGGAGAGCAACCCCTCCTTGACGACGCGACCGAACTCGGTCCAGAAGGTGCGGTAGTCCTCGGGCCGCTGCGACTGCAGCTCCTTGATGGTCGACAACACCTTCTTGGTCAGCCGCCGGCGAATCGCGTTGATCTGACGGTCCTGCTGCAGGATCTCCCGGGAGACGTTGAGCGACATGTCCGCTGCGTCGACCACACCCTTGACGAAGCGCAGGTACTCGGGCATCAGCTGGTCGCAGTCGCCCATGATGAACACGCGTTTGACGTACAGCTGCACGCCGACCTGGGCGTCCCGGTTGAACAGGTCGAACGGGGCATGCGACGGGATGAACAGCAGCGCCTGGTACTCGAAGGTGCCTTCGGCTTTCATCGCGATGACCTCGAGCGGATCGTCCCAGGCGTGCGCGATGTGCTTGTAGAACTCGTTGTATTCCTCTGGCGAGACTTCGTCTTTGGGGCGCGCCCACAGCGCCTGCATCGAGTTCAGTGTCGCGGTCTCCACCGTGACCGTCTCGTCGCCCCCCTCTTCGGCCGGCGGTGTCCGGCGCTCGACTTGCATGCGGATCGGCCAGCCGATGAAGTCGGAGTACTTCTTGACCAGGCCCCGAATCGTCCATTCCGCGGTGTAGTCATGCAGCGCGTCTTCGGCGTCTTCGGGCTTGAGGTGCAACGTGATCGACGTGCCCTGCGGTGCGTCATCGACAGATTCGATGGTGTAGGTGCCATCACCGCTGGATTCCCACCGGATGGCTTCGCTCTGGCCGGCCTTGTGGGTGACCATCTCGACCTTGTCGGCCACCATGAACACCGAGTAAAAGCCGATCCCGAACTGGCCGATCAGCTCTTCGGAGGCTTTGGCGTTCTGCGCTTCGCGTAGCTGTTGACGCAGTTCGGCGGTACCGGAGCGGGCCAAGGTGCCGATCAGATCCACCACCTCGTCACGCGACATGCCGATGCCGTTGTCGCGAACCGTCAGGGTGCGCGCCGTCGCGTCCACCTCGATCTCAATGTGCAGGTCGGAGGTGTCGGCCTCGAGGTCCTTGTTGCGGAACGCCTCGAGCCGCAGCTTGTCCAGTGCGTCGGAGGCATTGGAGATCAGCTCCCGCAGAAACGCGTCCTTGTTCGAGTAGACCGAGTGGACCATCAAATCCAGCAGCTGCCGAGCCTCGGCCTGAAACTCCAGTTGCTCCACACGTGCGCTCATAAGCGCCAAATTTTACCGACGGCGTCATCGTGCTCCTCGGGGGGCCAAGCCGTCACCGACGGCGCCCCGACCGCGGCGAACGGCGTTCTTTACTGGATCTTGACCGCGCGTTGAATCGCCCCACCGACGATTGCCAGGTGACTACCATTCAAGCCGTGGAGCTGGGGGTTTTGGGACCTCTTCAGGCCCGGCACGACGGCGCCTCGGTCACAATCCCGGGCGCCAAGCCGCGCGCGATCCTCACCATGCTCGGTCTACACGGCGGTTCGGTGCTGTCGGCCGAAACGCTGATCGATCTGCTCTGGGGCGACGAGCCGCCGCGCACTGCGGCCAAGGCGCTACAGACTCACATCTCCTCGTTGCGCCGAGCCTTGGGCGACGGGTTCGTCCTCACCGAGGGAACGGGCTGGATCCTCAACACCACGGAGGTGGATGCCCCGCGCTACAAGCGGGCCACCAAAGCCGGACGAGACGCCGCGGCGGCCGGCGATACCGGCCAGGCCGTGGTCCGCTTCGAGGAGGCGCTGAGCCTGTGGCGCGGAACTCCCGAACTACCCGATTCCCGCCGAGGTGTCTCGGAGCGGACACGCTGGATCGAAGGGCACGCCGCCCTGGTCGAGGACCGCGCCGACGCGTTGCTCGCGACGGGACGAGCCGCGGAGATCATCGGCGAGCTGGAAGCCGCGGTGGCCGATGCACCGTTGCGTGAGCGGCGATGGGCCCAGCTGATGCTGGCGCTCTACCGCGCCGGCCGACAGGGCGAAGCGCTGGGCGCTTATCAACGGGCACGGGCGCTGCTCGCCGACGAGCTCGGCGTCGACCCAGGACCCGAGCTTCGACGGCTCGAGGCCGCGATAGTTGCCCAGGACTCCGCACTGGATTACCCGGTGACTCAGCATCTTCCGTCGGTGACTCGCGCCGTGACCTTTCTGCTTACCGATATCGAGGGGTCGACCGCCGCGTGGGAGGCCGACGCCGATGCCATGGCGATAGCGCTCGCGCGCCACGACGAGCTCGTCGAGCAAGTGGTCACCTCCCGCGGCGGCCGGCTCATCAAAACGCGTGGCGAAGGCGATGCCACCTTCTCGGTCTTCGACCGGCCTTCGGCGGCGGCCGCCGCGGCCATCGAGCTGCAAGACGCAATCCTGCGTGAGCCGTGGGCGCTGCACGAACCCATCCGCATCCGGATCGCCCTGCACACCGGCGAGGTAGAGCTGCGCGACGGTGACTACTTCGGTCGCGCGGTCAACCGCGCCGCGCGTCTGCGGTCGCTGGCCGCCGGGGGCCAGATTCTGTGCTCGGGCGCGACGGCCGAACTCGTCATCGACACGCTGCCCGACGACGTCGGCCTCGCCGACCTGGGGATGCGTGCGCTGCGCAACCTGCCTCGTCCGGAGCATGTGTTCGAGCTCCGCTTCCAAATCGCCGAGCAGCGAGAGGAGACCGTCGACGAGCCCCTGGCGCGGCCCGACCTCCCCGCGGTATTCACCGGCCCCGGCCGGTTCGTGGGTCGCGGTCCAGAGCTGAAGCGACTTGGTTACGCGTGGCAGGCTGCACTCGCCGGCGGCATTCACGCGATGTTGATTGCCGGCGAACCGGGCGTGGGCAAGACGCGCCTGGCCGGCGAATGGTCACAACAGGCCTTCGGGCAAGGCGCCGTCGTGTTGTACGGCCGATCCGACGAGGACCTCGGTGCGCCCTATCAGCCCTTCGCCGAAGCACTGCGTTCGCTCGTCCCCTGCATCGGCGCACAAAGACTGCGGGGATTGCGGGGCGTTGAGGCACTACTTCCACTGATTCCCGGCCTGACCGAAGTACTGCCCGACCTGTCCGCGCCACCGCGCGCCGACCCCGACACCGAACGCTATGCGCTCTTCGACGCCGTCGTCGCGTTGATGGAACTCGCCTCTGCCAGCGCGCCCGTCGTGCTGATACTCGACGACCTGCACTGGGCGGCCAAACCGACGCTGTTGCTGTTGCGCCATCTGCTGCGCTTCGGCGACCACACCCGGGTGCAGATCGTCGCGACCTACCGCAGCACAGACCTCGACCGATCCCATCCCCTGGCGGCAATGCTCGCCGATCTTCACCGCGACGGCACCGCGGACCGCCTGGCGCTGAGCGGCCTCGGTGCCGACGACGTGTCCGCCTATGTCGCCGAGGCCGGGTACGACGACGAACAGCTCGCCCGGGCGCTGGCGTCGGTCACCGGCGGCAACCCGTTCTTCTTGATCGAGGCACTGCGCCATGTGGACGAGAGCGGCGGAATCTGGGATCCCAACACCTTGCCGCAGGGTGTTCGTGAAGCCGTGAGCCGCAGGCTTTCCCGGCTTCCAGCAGCGACCAACAAAGCCCTTGCCGCAGCCGCCGTAGTCGGCAGCCGCTTCGCGGTAGATCTCGTGGAGCGGGCGCTCGAACAAGACCTCGTCGACGCCTTCGACGAAGCCTGCAAAGCCGGCATCATCATCGAAGAGCCCGGCGGTCGATACCGGTTCAACCATGCCCTCGTCCGGCAGGCGCTGATCGCCGAGTTGGCCTCGGTGCGGCGCATGCGACTGCACCACCGTATCGCCATCACGCTGGAAGCCAGCGCCGGTGCAGACGAGGAGCTGCTGGCGGAACTGGCGTACCACTATTTCGAATGCGCGTGGGCGGGAAACGCGGCCAAGGCCGTCGAGTACTGCCGGCGAGCGGCGGATCAGGCGATGTCACGCCTGGCCTACGAAGGCGCGGCCGACCTGTACGGCCAGGCGCTGCACGCCCTGGAGGAGCTCGACGACGAGCTGCCCGATCGCGCCGACCAGAGCGCCGAGCTGCTAGTCGCCCGCTGTGAGGCGCTGCTTGCCGCCGGTGAAGTGGCTTCGGCGACCCGCGCTGTCTCGCAATTACAGGCAGCAACAGTCGATTCGGCTCGGCTGGCAGCGTGGGCGACATGCTTCGACGGCCAGCTGTCGATGCTGATCCATCCGGAACAATTGGACGAAATCGAGGCCGCGCTGGGCGTGGCCGCCGACAGGCTGGCCGGATTGGGTGACGCCGAAGGAGAAGCCAAAGCCCACACCGTCCGAGCCGGATGCCTCGCGCGTCTTGGCCGAATCGGCGACTGCGAGATCGCCTTAGACAGCGCGCTGACCGCTGCTCGGCGCGCCCGTGAACAGCGTCGGGTGAATGCGGTGCTGGCCGGAGCGCCCCTGGCGGCACTGTGGGGCCCGAACCCGGTGCCGCGTGCCGGCGGGCGTTGTCTGGACGTGGTGCGACTGTTGCGCATCACCACGGAATCCCCGGCCGTCGAGGCGACATCGACACGATGCCAAGCCGTATTAGAGGCCTTCCGCGGCCGCGCTGCCACCGCCCGGCGCATGATCGACTCGGCACGGCGCACGGTCACCGAGATCGGCCTGCGCCATGCCTTGCTTGAAGTTGAGCAGTTCGCCGGAATCATTGAGCTGGTTGTCGACGACCCGAAGGGCGCCGAACCGCATCTACGTCAGGCCTACCACGGTTTTCGCCGGATGGGGCTGGATGCCGACACCGCCGAGACCGCTGCGCTGCTGGGGCGTGCTTATCTGGCTCTCGGCCGAGATGCCGAGGCGCAGGAGTTGTGCACCGAGAGTGAGCGTCTCGCCGGACACGCATTGAAGGCGTCGATCGCCTGGCGCACGCTTCGGGCGCTGCTGTTAACGGGCCATGGTGATCATTCGGCGGCCCGGCAGATGGCCGAGTCCGCGGTCGAGCTGGCGCAGCGCACCGACGCCTTGGTCGATCACGGCGATGCCTGTCTGACGCTGGCAACGGTGCTGGCCGCCGCGGGCGATTTAACGGCGGCACGGGCCGCCGCCGAGCGAGCAACGGAGCTCTACGAGCGGAAAGGGGCCGAGGCACTTGCCGCCAGGGCGCGCCGGATCTTCGGCGACGGCGGCAGGCGTACCTCACCACCGCCACCCGAAGAGTTGCCGGTCGATCTGGTCAACGCGTGCATGCGCATGGTCCGTCGCGTCGAAGCAGCTTTTGATCGAGAGGCGTGGCATGAGGTTGAGCAGCTGTACGCGCCCGACGTCCTGGTCGAGAGTCGGCGAAAGGTAGTTGGTTTCGGCCCTCACAACCTCACGGCAACCGAATGGACCCGCGAAGCAAAGCGTTATCGCGCGATGTTCACCGTCCGGCACAAGAACGAGGTGATCGCAGTGCGGGGCGAACGCCTCGCGCTCACCCGGTTGGAGGTAGGCACTGCAGACGTCAGCCCTGGGGCGCCGAAGGAGGACATACTCCAGCTGTTCGGTCTTGATGCGGATGAGCGGATCGCGGTGCGGATATCGTTCGACGTCGAAGACATGGATGCGGCGATCGCCGAACTTGATGCGCTGCACGCACGATTCCAGAACGAAAGCCCACCGCAGCGTCGCTTGGAGAACAAGGCAACGCTGGTGATGGAGCGGTTCTACCCGAACTTTGCGGCCCGTGACTGGGAGGCCATCGCAGAGGCAGCGGCCGACAACTACTACATCGACGATCGTCGGCGAACAGTCAATACCGGCATCAGATATGGCCGAGATGCCGGAATCCGGGAGTTGCAGGCGACTGCTGAGGTCGGCTTCACCATCATCATGTCGGAAGCCGTGGCAACCCGCGGCGAGCGGCTCGTCCTCACCCGCGTCCGGGCCTCCGGCCCCGACCCTGAGGCAGTTCAAAACGATGCCCTTAACGTCATCGAGCTCGATTCGGACGAGAAAGTTGTGGCGGCCGTAGTGTTCGATCTTGACGACTTCGACGACGCCCTGGCCGAACTCGATGCGCGCTATCTAGCGGGTGAAGCGGCCGCCTGCGCTGACACCTGGTCGGCGATCACAACGGCCTTCGTTGCGATGAGTCGACGCGAGATGCCTCCGACCGTTCCCGGCTTCACCGACGTGGACCGTCGTACGCTTGCGACGGTCGGCCCTGGAGACCTGATGGCATACCTGCGCGTGGCACTGAAAGACACAGCACAGAACACCATTTACATCGAAGCCGTACATCGGCTGACCGACCGCGGCGCGGTGATCACCCACGTAGCCCGAGGGACTTCGCCAGAAGGCCTAGACGTCGAGTGGCGCATTGTCGACACTGTCACGGTCGACGGCAATCTGATCAGCCACTGCGAGATGTTCGACGAAGCAGACCTCGACACCGCGCTCGCGAGGTTCGAGGAGCTGCAGCCGCAGAGGGTGCGGCGATTGCACAATGCGGCAAGCCAGGTGTCCCAACGCTTCCTGGCCGAGTTCGCCGTCCACAACTGGGACGCGATGGCCGATCTCCTGGCTGAGGATTACTACCAAGACGATCACCGAAGTACCGTGAACGCCGGAATTCGACGCGGTCGAGACGCGGCCCTCACCAACATGCGGGCTGTCGCCGACCTCGGTATCGCCGACGTCGAAGTGAGCGATGTCGCGACGCGTGGGAAGTACCTTGTCCTTACCCGGAGTGTCTTCTCGTTCCGGCATCAAGGCCCCGAGGCATACCTCGCCGAGCAGCTCGACGTCGGGGAGATCGATTCGGATGGACGGTTGGCGGCGAGCGTCTCTTTCGACCCCGACGATATCGACGCTGCCGTCGCCGAGCTCGACGCCCGCTACCTCGCCGGCGAAGCGGCGCCCTATGCGCGCTCGTGGTCGGCGCTCATCCATACCTACGCCGCAGCGAACAACCAACAACTCCGACTCACACCCGACTGCGTGAACATCGATCACCGCCGTATCGCGACAATCGAAACTGGCGACTTGGCCACGTACATCCGCACCTCGTGGGACGAAGCACAGAGCTTTCGGGTCTATATCGAGGCGGTGCATCGACTCAGCGCACACGGAGCGGTCTTTACCCAAGCGGCACACGGCACGTCGGAGCAGGGATTCGATGCCGAATGGCGAGAGATCATTGTGGCTACCTTCGAAGGCGACCTTGTGAATCGCTGCGAGTTGTTCGACGAGACGGACCTCGATGCCGCGCTCGCCAGATTCGAAGAGCTGCAACCGCAGCCGGCGCGGTTGGGTAATGCAGCAGGGCGCGTATATGAGCGCATCCTGGCGCACTTCGCCGCTCAGGACTGGGCAGCAATCGCAGAGATCTTGACCGACGACTGTTCTACGATGGATCGTCGCCACGTGGTCAATGCTGGTGCCCGACATGGCCGAGACGCCGTCGTCGCAGAAGTTGCGGCAATCGCTGATGTCGGGGTGGTCCTCACTTCACATATCGTTGCGACTCGTGGGGAACGCCTCGTCTTGAGTCGTGGCCGGGCCTTGGAGGATGTCAACCGACCCGATGCGTTCTGCAACGACCTGCTCGACGTTGTCGAAATCGACGCCAACGAAAGAGTCGTCGCACGCGTCATATTCGACCTCGACGACATCGACGCCGCCATCGCCGAGCTCGACGCCCGCTACGTCGCCGGTGAAGCGGTGGCCTGCGCGCACACGTGGTCGGTCATATCGGCGGGCTACGCCGCATTCAACCAACGCGAATTTCCCGAACTCGACTGGGAGAATGTCGATCACCGTCGCGCAAGAGCGTTCGCGCCCGGTGAATTGGCCGCCTATATGCGCGCTACGTGGGACCTCGCGCCCGACGTCGGGTGCTATAGCGAAGCGGTGCACCGGCTGAATGGCTTGGGTGCGGTCGTCACCCAAGTGGTGCGCGGGACATCGCAAGAGGGCTTCGAGGCCGAATGGCGCGAAGTCGTGTTGTTCACGGTCGAGGGCGATGTGATCAGCCGCTGCGAAGTATTTGATGAAGCAGACCTCGACGCCGCGCTCGCCCTATTCGACGAGCTGGGCCGATCGACGCCTGTACTGGAGAACGTAGCCACCCGGAACTGTGTCCTCGTAGCCCAAGCATTCAACCGCCGCGACGGAGACGCGATCTTCGCGCTTGCCAACGAAGATGGCCGGTACGAGGACCGCCGGAAGGGTCTGCGTTCTGTCCTCGACGGTCCCGAACGACGGTTAGTCATCGACGCCACCTTGGAGACGGTTCCGGGCACCTGGCGGTTGGAGGTGGAGCCCATCGCCATCCGGGGATCTCGGCTCTCACTGACCCGCGACCGCTATCGCGACGTCGGTGATGCCGATCGACCGGTCGCCGTCGAGATGTTGCATCTCATGGAAGTCGACGCCGCCGGTCTAATGCAGTACACCGTGACTTTTGATGTCGACGACATCGACGCCGCCCTCGCCGAACTCGACGCCCGCTATCTCGCCGGCGAAGCGGCCGCCTATGCGCAGCCGTGGTCGCTCGTCACCGGTGCGTATGCCGGGTTCAACCGGCGCGATCTGGCCGCGACGACGCCGGACTGGGTGAGCGTCGACCACCGCCGCGGGGCGGGTTTCGCGCCCGGCGACATGATCCCATACATGCAGGCTGCCTGGGATGATTCACCGGACACCAGGATCTACATCGCAGCGGTGCACCGAATCAGCACCATCGGAGCCGTCGTCACCCATGTGGCGCACGGTATTTCACGCAAGGGCTTCGAAGCCGAATGGCGCGATATCACCGTGATGACCGTTGATGGGGATCTGGTCAATCGCTGCGAGCTGTTCGACCAAGACTGCCTCGACGCCGCACTCGCCAGGTTCGACGAAGTGAACCGATTGCGACTCCGCAATGAGAATGCCGAAACTCAGTAATCCGCGAGGTCACATTGCAACCGTCCATACGGCTTGCGCATACCTAAGAATGGGTGTCAGACCCGATACCGTTCGGCCCGGTTTCCACACAAAACTGATGTCAGGTCGATAGCGGCGCCGATGCGTTTCGGCCGCCTGTCCCCTGCTCGCTGGCGTCCGAAAACGCTGAGCGCACACGGGAAAGCGTCGGTTCGCACGGTCGATATCGAGGTTGCCCTAGACAGTTCGAGCGCAGTTGCGCCCGGCCGATCTTTGGCTTCGGCCAAGCTGTGGTCTTACGCGCACATGTCGGCCAGTGCTCGGTTGGGCCCGGCGAAACATGAAGCAGCGATTCGAAAAGAAGGGGCGGTTCACGCCGATGAGACCCAAGTTCAACGGTGAAGCGCGGTTATCATGGGCGCTCAGCGCACTGGCCGGACTATTGGGCGCCACCGCATTCACCCATTCCACCGAGTACTTCGTCACTTCCATGACGGGAACAGGCCAGCTGGCTGTGCTGGGCTCCTTTCGAGACCAGCGCTGGGTATCGATCACCGCGGGATTCATATTGCTGGCGTTCATTTTGGGGGTGGTGACCGCATCGCTGTGCCGCAGGCACTTGTGCGTGGCGCACGCACACGGTTCGACAGTCTTGACCACCCTGTCAGTGACGGTCGCGTCCGCAATCGACGTCACCTTGGACGGCTGGTCGGACCAGGAGCTTCCGATCGCGCCGATCTTGCTGATCGCGTTCGGTCTTGGCGCTCTCAACACTTCGTTCGTCAAAGACGGTGAGGTATCGATTCCCCTGAGCTACGTGACCGGGACCGTTGTCAAGATGGCGCAAGGTATCGAACGTCATATCAGCGGCGGCTCGATTGCGGACTGGCTCGGAAATTTTCTGCTGTTCGGCAGCTTCACCCTGGGGGTCACCATCGGCGCGTGCATGCACCTCATGGTCACCGAAACGGCGATGCTGGCGATCGCTGCTGTCGTGTGTGCACTGACGACCGGATGCACCTATTTCCATGCGGATCGACGTGCCCTGCTGAAAGCAGCCGGCGAACCGCTTGCCGACCAGACGTCTTGAGAAGCGGTGGCCGGCGGGTTCGGCACGCCTTATGTTGCCTGGCTCACCGACGACATGTGGAAGTCGGGAATCCGCAGTGACGGCATCACCGCCCGGGTCGCCCAGTCGCCCCACTCCCGGGGCAGTGTCGGCTCGGCGATACCGGCCTGGGTGGCGCGGCGCAGCAGGTCGAGCGGGCTCTCGTTGAATCGGAAATTGTTCACCGCCGCAGTCACTTTGCCGTCTTCGACCAAATAGACGCCGTCGCGGGTCAGCCCGGTCAACAGCAGCGTGGTCGGATCCACCTCGCGGATGTACCACAGCGTGGTCAACAGCAGCCCACGCTCGGTCGAGGCGATCATCTCGTCCATGCTGGCCGAACCGCCCGTCATCAACAGGTTGTCGGCGGCCAGGGCGACCGGGGTTCCGAATTCGGCGGCCGCCGCCCGCGGGTAAGCCAGGGCGTTGATCACCCCACCGCGGATCCAGTCCACGCAACCGATGTCCAGGCCGTTGTCGAACACCGAGGCGGTCTCCGACGATGTCCCGGTCGCCACGAAAGGTGCGCATTCGAGCCCGAATGCATGGGGGTCCGAATACAAGGTCAGGGGTAGTTCGGACAGCCTCTCCCCCACCCGGGTGCCGCCGCCGGGCGCCGACAACGCGGTACGGCCTTCCTGTGCTCCGCGGCCACTCATCGTCCAACCGAGATAGATCATCATGTCGGCCACGGTGGAAGGTGGCATCAACGTCTCGTAGCGCCCGGCCGGCAACTCAACGGTGCGCGCCGCCCAGCCCAAGCGCGTCGAGAGCTGCTCCAGCAGCGAATCTGCTGGCACGTCAACGAAATCCGGGGTGCTGACCCCCGCCCATGCACTGGCGCCATTGCGTTTGGCGTTGATCTCCACCGTCCCGGTGGGCTGGGTGAAGCGGCGCCGCAATCCGGTCGAGGACGCCAGGAACGTCGTCTCCACCTCGTGGCGGGCGAACCCGTAGAGCTGGTCGGCGCCTCGGAAACCTCGACTCAGCGAGCCGGCTAGGTCGGCGAAGGCCTCCGCGCCGGTCTGCGGGACCGGGGCGTCCCAGTCCTCCGGGACAGCGGTGTCGCCCAGCAGTTCCGCGGCGTCGCGGGCCTCTGGTGCGCCCGCGGCCGCCTCCATCGAGGCCGCGACCAACTCGGGGATCAGCGCCGGATCCACTTCGGCGGAGCACAGCGAGCCGACCCGAGAGCCCTCGTCGTCGGAGACGATCGAGATGACGGTGGTGGTTCGGCTGCTCGACACCCCGTTGGTGGTCATCGAGTTACCGGCCCAGCGCAGCGACGCCTCGGTTCGGTCGGTGACCAGCACGATGGTCTCGGTGTTGTTGCCAGCGCCCTGCCGGCTCGCCGTCAGCGCGGTGTCGATGACCTGCTGTGGCCCAATCATTCCCGGCCCCCCTCGCTGCGCGTGTTGAGCACGTTGATCCCCCGGAACAGCGCCGACGGACAGCCGTGGCTGACCGCGGCCACCTGACCGGGCTGCGCCTTGCCGCAGTTGAACGCCCCGCCCAGCCGCCACGTCGAGGCACCGCCGACGGCCTCCATCGCGTTCCAGAAATCGGTGGTGGTCGCCTGATACGCCACATCACGCACCTGCCCGTCGAGACGGCCGTCACGGATCCGGAAGAACCGCTGCCCGGTGAACTGGAAGTTGTAGCGCTGCATGTCAATCGACCACGATCGATCGCCGACGATGTAGATGCCGTTGTCCACCCGGCCGATCAGGTCGGCGGTGGTCAGGTCCTCGGTTCCCGGCTGCAGCGACACATTGGCCATCCGCTGGATCGGGACATGGTGCGGCGAGTCGGCGTATGAGCACCCGTTGGAACGAGACTGCCCCAATCTGGGCGCGAACACCCGGTCCAGCTGATACCCGACGAATCTCCCGTCGCGCACCAGGTCCCAGTTCTGCGCTGCCACGCCTTCGTCGTCATAGCCGATGCTGGCCAACCCGTAGGGCACCGTGCGGTCGGCGGTCACATTCATCACCGACGAGCCGTATTGCAAGGAGCCGAGCTTGTCCGGGGTGGCGAACGACGTACCCGCGTACGCCGCCTCATATCCAATGGCTCGATCGTATTCGGTTGCATGCCCGATGGATTCATGGATGGTCAGCCACAGGTTGGTCGGGTCGATCACCAGATCAGTCGGTCCGGCGATCACGGTGGGCGACTTGACCTTCTCGGCGAGCAGCACCGGCAGTTCGGCCAGCTCACCCGACCAGTCCCAGATCTCGTCGCCGGCAACCGCTTCCCAACCGCGCGCGGTCGGCGGCGCCAGTGTTCGCATCGAGTCAAATCCGTCCGGTCCGACGGTGACCGCATCGCAGACCGGCATCAGCCGCACCCGCTGCTGGGTGATCGACGATCCGAACACATCGGCGTAGAAAGTCTGCTCCTTGACCGCGGTCAACGAAGCCGTGACGTGGTGCACCCCATCGGCAGCGAGCAACCGACCCGAGTAGTCCTCGAGCACGTCGATCTTGTCAGCGGTGGGTACCTCGAACGGGTCGATCAGATAGTCCGACACCCACGTCGCATCGCGGTACACCGGCTCGGCGGCGAGCTCGACACGTTCGGCGTTGAGCACCGCCAGCGTCTTGGCGACCTGTACGGCACGGCGAGCGGTGTCAGCCGCTACCGCGGGCGCCAGTTCGGCATGCGAGGCGAAGCCCCAGGTGCCGTCTACGACCACCCGCACCGCGAAGCCGAGCTCGCGGTTGACGACGGCGGTCTCCAACTCGCCGTCGCGCAGCCGGATGACCTCGGTGGCGATCCGATGAATCCGCAGGTCGGCATGCTCGGCACCGGCCGCTCTGGCCGCCGACAATGCCGCGTCGGCCAGCTCGTGGCGGGGCAGGGCCAGAAACTCGGCGTCGATCCCCCGGTTCGCTGTCACCAGTCCACCGTAACGACGTGCCGATGGTTGACCACGGCACAGGTGTCAATTAATGATCACGGCGTGACGGCACCCCAGCGACTGGTTGAAGACGGTGTTCGACGCTACGGCCGCTTCGACGGCCGGGTCCGACACACCAACCCGGTCGACGCGCACCGCGGCTTGTCTCGCCTCTGGCGCGCGTTCCGTCTCAAAGAGTGGGTTGGATTCGCCTTGATCCACCCCGAGATTTCGGGCGCCATGATCATGCAGGACGTGAAGTACCTGGCGTCCTCGGAGCTGTTCATCCGCGATCAGGCGACCGGTGTCCTGGTGGAGAAGAGTGCGCGGTTCCGGGGCGGCACCTTGGACCTGCCCGACGATCTGCTGGATGGTGGTCGCTGCCGGGTCCAGACGCGCCGCTATCTGCTCGAGTACGACTTCGCCGCCGACACGGGGGCGATCACCGTGCGATTCGACTGTGCGGCAGACCGGCGCGGCCCCGCGATCACCGGTGCACTGACCCTTCATGTGGAGGGAGCGGCACCGCCGCTCAGCCTCAGCGCCAAGCTCACGTCGGCGATCGACTACTACACGTTCAAGCAGCCGTTTCCGGTCGACGGCACACTTACCGTCGGTGACCGCACCTATGTGTTCGAGCGGGCCCGCGACTTTGCCATCCTCGATGAGCATCGTTCGCAATTCCCATATTCGACGTCCTGGACGTGGGGCACCTTCGCGGTCGCACTGGCCGGCGGTGTCGTCGGCTCCAACTTCGTCGACCGGCCGGAGTTCAGCGACGACGATGACGAGTCGTCGAACTGGGTTCCCGGTGCCGTGGAGCCGCTCACGGGAGTCCGATTCGACTTCGATTCCGAGGATCCGCTGTCGACCGTGCACGTCCGTGACCGCGACGGCCGGCTCGATGTGACCTTCACGCCCGCGGGACGCAAGGTGGTCAAGGTCAACCTGGTCGCGGCCGCGATCGACTACTGGCAACTCGCCGGGACCTATCGCGGCGCGGTGACGTCCCTGTCGGGTGAGATCTACTCCATCGACAGCGTGCCCGGGATTCTTGAGCGGATGAAGACCCGGTTTTGAGTCGACACAAGCGCTTAAATACACCTATGAGCCGCGCCCCCCGATCTGCAACGCTGGGTTACGCGCTGCTCGCCCCCAGCCTGTTCGGGGTAGTGGCATTCCTGCTGCTGCCGATGCTGGTGGTGGTGTGGCTGAGCCTGCATCGCTGGGATCTGCTGGGACCGATCAGCTATGTCGGCGCGGAGAACTGGCGATCGGTGTTGACCGATCCGGTGTTTGGCAATTCCCTTGTGGTGACGGTCCTTTTCGTCGCCTTCGTCGTCCCGCTGCAGACCGCGCTCGGGTTGGGTGTGGCGCTCTTGCTGGCGCGCGGGTTGCCCGGCAGCGCCGTGTTTCGCACCGTGTACGTGCTGCCGTGGATCTGCGCGCCGTTGGCGATCGCGGTTCTGTGGCGCTGGATTCTGAGCCCGACGGACGGCGCGGTGAGCACGGTGCTCGGTCACCGCATCGAATGGCTGACCGATCCAGGATTGGCGCTGCCGGTGACTTCGGCGGTGGTGGTGTGGACCAACGTCGGCTACGTCGCGCTGTTCTTCCTGGCCGGCATCCTCGCCATCCCCACCCAGGTGCTGTCGGCGGCGCGTATCGACGGCGCCAACGGATGGCAGCGGTTCTGGCGGGTGACATTGCCGATGCTGCGGCCCACCCTGTTCTTCGTGCTGGTCACCGGCGTGGTCAGCGCGGCGCAGGTGTTCGACACCGTATACGCGCTCACCGGCGGCGGACCGGGCGGCCGCACCGATCTGATCGCCCACCGCATCTACGACGAGGCATTCGGGGCGGCCGCGATCGGCCGGGCCGCGGTGATGGCGCTGGTGCTGTTCGCCGTCCTGGTTTCAGTGACGGTCGTTCAGCAACTTTCGTTGGGCCGGCGGGTCAGCTACGACCTCACCTGAGCCACGTCGTGCTGTGCTTGCGTTCTAACCACCGTTGAGTGCGCTGTGACGGCGACCCCACACCAGGTAGAAGATCAACGCGACCGCTATCCAGCCGGTGAACACGATCCAGGTGTACCGGTGCAGGCTGCACATGATCCATCCGCACACCACCACCGACAAGATTGGTGTGATCGGATAGCCGGGCACCTTGAATCCGCGGGGCAGATCCGGTTCCCGGACCCGGAGCACGACCACCGCGACGGACACGACAATGAAAGCGGTCAAGGCCCCGATGGAGACCGTTTCGGCCAGACGCTGAAGCGGCACCAGACCGGCGAGGGCTGCCGCCACGACCGCGACGATCATGGTGTTGGTTGCCGGTGTCCGGGTGCGCGGGTTGACCTTGGCGAACGTTGCCGGCAGCAGGCCGTCGCGACCCATCGCGAAAAGGATGCGGGTCTGGCAGTACATCGTGACCAAGGTGACAGAGAAGATCGAGATCACCGCGCCCGCGGCCAAGACGGTGCTGCCTAGGCGGTTTCCGGTGATGTGGTCCACGATCACGGCCAGGCCCGCGCTTTGCCCCTCGAAGTCCTGCCACGGCTGGCTGCCCATCGCGGCCACCGCGACAATCACATAGACACCGGTCACGATCAGCAGTGCCGCGATGATTGCCCGCGGGATCGTGTGCTGGGGATCTTTGGCCTCTTCACCGGCGGTGGATACCGCGTCTAGACCGACGTAGGAGAAGAAGATCGTGCCCGCTGCCCAACTGATTCCCGAGAATCCAAAAGGAGCGAAGTCAGCGAAGTGGTTCGCCCTGAACGCCGTTGATGCGATCACCGCGAACATCAGCAGCACACCGAGCTTGATCACCACCATTACGGCATTGACCTTGGCCGATTCACTGGTGCCGCCGATCAACAGAGCCGCACAAATTGCCACCAAGACGATGGCTGGCAGGTTGACGAAACCACCTTCGGAATCCCATGGTGCCGACGAAATAGCCTGCGGTACCGAGAATCCGAAGACATTGAGCAACATTTTGTTCAGGTACTGACTCCACCCAACTGACACCGCGGCGGTGGACACCCCGTATTCGAGCAGCAGGCATGCCCCGACAACCACGGCCATGAATTCACCGAGGGTGGCATAGGAGTACGAGTATGCCGATCCCGAAATTGGCACCGCCGAAGCTAATTCCGCGTAGCAGATCGCGGCCAGGCCCGCTGCGGCTCCGGCGATGATGAACGCAACGATCACTGCCGGGCCCGCTTGCGGCACCGCCACCGGGAAGACAAAGAAGATCCCCGTGCCGACCGTCGAGCCGACGCCGAACATGGTGAGCCGGAAGCCGCCGAGCCTACGTCGCAGGTGGTTCGTGCTCCCGGCGGGGATCGGTGCACCGTTCACCGGCCGACGCCGCAGCATCTGCCGTGACATGCTGAGCGCCGGCGTTGACATTGGTGCCCCTAGCTGGACGGTTCGTGTCCATCATTGAACACGCCCCGACCGACGCCACGGGGTTACAACACGACGGACCGGACTAGGAACACGTCACATCGATTTCGAAGGGCTTGTTCACCGGCTGCATCGGGTTGGCCGTGTCGATCCCGGTCGCGGTGCCGCTGATCTTGTATTCGTTGCCGTCCTTGGTCGCCTTGGCATCGCCCTGACCCGTACCCGCGGTGTATGCCAGCGTCACACCGTTGACGTTGCCCAGCCCGACCGACTTCACCTCCGGAGGGTTGGCGTCGGTGAGCACCGCGGCGATCCCGGTGGCCGCTCCGCCGATCGCGATGTTGACGTCGCCGGCCATCGTCGTGCACACGGTGGTGCCGGTGACGTTCTGGTCTTGGCCGTCGATGGTGACCTTCGTGGTTGCTGCTGCGCCCCCAACGTTGACCGACGCACTGGATCCGCTCGAGGAGCTCGCGGCGCTCGAGGAGGATGCGTGGGCGGATTCCGACTTCTTGTCGCTGGAGCACCCAGACAGACCTACGACCGCGATTGCTGCCGCTGCCGCGGCAACCGTTAGTGAACGCTTCACCGGTACTCCTTTGTTGTGGGTGGTCACGTGCCTGGTTTCGTGCTATTTGGTGGGCGCGGGCGGCGGCTGGCGGGCTAGGCTTTATTCCGCATCCTGATCAGATGGCCGTGTGCTGACGTCCGTGGCAGACCGCCCGCCACGCTCATTTGGGAGTGTGCTGGGCGGCCCAACCACGGCGCATCAGGTAATTACCTGATATTTGCTCCGGGATGCGCGGCCTCGGACCCGACGCGGGAGGGGGGTTGGCCGTGGTGAGCCGTCTGCTCGAACGCGACACGACGCTGACCAACCTTCATCGCTGCTATCGGACCGCCGCCCGAGGGCACGGGCAGCTGGTTTTGCTGCGTGGCGAATCCGGCGCGGGCAAGACCACGGTGATAGCCCAGTTTCTCGCCACACTCGATCCGGGCACCCGAGTGCTGCGGGGCTGGTGCGACGGTCTTGCCACCCCGCGGCCGCTGGGCCCGATCATCGACATGCTCGCCTACCTTCCCGCGAGTCAAGCCGCCTCGATACGCGGCGCCATCGATGCCGGAGACACCGAGGCGATGTATGCCCGGCTGGTCGGCATCGTCGGCGACGGAACCCCTTCGGTGTGGGTGATCGAGGACCTGCACTGGGCCGACGGCGCCGCCCTGGATCTGCTGCGCCATGTGGCACGGCGAATCGACACACTGCCGGTGATGTTGCTGGCTTCCTACCGTGACGACCAGATCGGCCCAACCCATCCGCTCGCCGTGTTGTTAGGCGATGTGGCGACCTGGGCGGCCGTGACGCGCTTGGCGTTGGACCCGCTCACCCCCGCGGCGGTCGCCGCGCTGGCCGCCGGCAGCGGCATCAACGCCCAAGCGTTGTACGGGCTTACCGACGGGAACTCGTTTTTCGTCACGGAGATGTTGGCCGCCGGGCCTGATGCGCTGGGCGATGGCGACCTGCCGTGCAGCATTTCCGAGGCGGTGCGGGGCCGACTCGCACGGCTGTCGGCCGCTGCGCGCGAAACCGCACAGGCGGCAGCGATCTGCGGCCCGCGGGTGCACCCCGCCCTGCTCGAAGTGGTGTCGCCGGGCGCCGCAGGCACCCTGAACGAATGCCTCGCCGCCGGGGTGCTGGTAGCCAACGCCGACGCGGTGGGATTCCGCCATGAACTGACCCGCCGTTCCATCGTCGAACAGATCCCCGCCTATCAACGGCGGGTGCTGCACAAGCGAGCGCTGACCGCTTTGGCGGAACCACCGGTTGACCCGGACACGCTGGCGGCGTTGACTTTTCATGCCGAACAGGCCGGCGACACCGATGCGGTCATCGACTACGGCCCGGTGGCCGCCGCGCGCGCTGCAGGATTCGGCGCCCATCGGCAAGCCGCCGACATGTATGCCTTGGTGCTGCGCCATGTCGACACCATCCCCGACGAGCAAAGGGCGGTATGGCTCGAACAGCACGCATTCAGCAGTTATCTGAGCGGCCAGGCCGAATCGGCGATGTCGTCATGGCGACAGGCGATCGCGCTCCGCCAGCAGCTGGGGAATCTTCACCAGGAGGCGGAAGATCTGCGCCGGCTATCGCACGTCCTGCAGCTGCTGGGACGCCCCGCCGAAGCCTCGGCAGCAGCGCACGCGTCGTTGCGGCTGCTCGAAGACCTCGAACCGTCCCCCCAGTTGGCTTGGTCACTGATCAACATGGCGCACATCGCCGCACTTGCCTTAGACCCCGCTTGTGCCCGATATGCGGCCCGCGCGAAGGCCCTCGGCGCCCACTTCGGTGACCCTGCCGTGGTGATCCACGCCCGCGGATATGCAGCACTAACCACAGTGTTCTGCAGCGACACCGGCTGGGACGAGTTCGAGGAGGTGTGGCGAGAAGCGGCCGCGGCCCCTGGGATCGAGGAGCACAGCGGAATTCTGGGCGTGCTCCTCGGTACCTTCGCTGTCGTGCGCGGCGAATTCGGTCGCGCCCAGCGTTACCTCGCCGAAGTCGCCGCCTACCTCGGCACCCGCGAACTTGGCATGTTCCAGACCTTGGTGGCGGGGCTGCAGGCGCTGACCGACCTGGCCGGCGGCGACTGGACGTCTGCTGCGCTGGCGGCCGAGCAGATCCTGACCCAGCCCGAACTGGCGCCCCAACACCGGATCGCGCCGTTGATCACGGTCGCCTTGATCCGGGCACGCCGTGGCGAGGAACCCGTGTGGCCGCTGCTCGACGAAGCCCTTGATGCTGCGACGGGCAGCCTGCTGCGCCTACCTGTCTGCGCCGCACGTGCCGAGGCTGCCTGGCTGGCCGACGACGACGAGGCGGTCCGCCAATGCGCGGCCGAGGTTCTCACGGTGTCCGGCACGGCGTACACGTGGCTCGGAGGTTCCCTGCGGCGCTGGGCCCATTTAGCCGGTGGCCGATCCGGTATTGACGTCATCGCTGCCACGCCCTATGAACGTGAGATCAATGGAGATTGGTGCGCGGCCACGAAGGAGTGGATGCTTCGAGACTGTCCCTACGATGCCGCCATCGCTCAACTTAGCGGCGATATCGACGCCGTTGAGGCCGCGCTGGGCACCTTCCGCCAGCTTGGCGCCCGCGCCGCGGCCCGGCGCACCCAGCAGCGTCTCTCCCAGCTGCGCGGCCGCAATCCCGACCGCCGCCGCAAAGACACCAGCGCTGACCCACGTGGCCTCACCAGGCGCCAACGCGACGTCCTCGAACTTCTTGCCGCCGGGCGCAGCGACGCCGAAATCGCTACCGCTCTCTACATCAGCACCAAGACCGCCAACACTCACGTCTGCGCCATCATGGCCAAACTTGGCGTGCACAACCGCACCCAAGCCGCTGCCTATGCCTACCGACAACCCCAGTGAGCTCCCCACCGCATGTTGATCAGCACTTCTCTCATTCCGCACAAGCGCATTCGCACCGCCACGATCTACGCGCTGCTGACGATCGGCGCGCTGATCACCCTGGCGCCCTTCGTGCTCGGGCTGTTGACGTCGTTCACCCCGGCGCGTCAATTCGCCACCGGTTCGCCGCTGTCCTGGCCGCACCCGCCGACGCTGGACAACTACGGCGATCTGGGCGGGGCCGGGTTCGGCCGGGCGGCGGCGGTTACGACCTTGATGACGGCGGTGATCGTGGTGGGACAGTTGAGTTTCTCGGTGCTGGCCGCCTACGCGTTCGCGCGGCTGGAGTTTCCAGGCCGCGACAAGTTGTTCTGGGTGTATGTGGCGACCCTGATGGTGCCGGCCACCGTGACCGTGGTGCCGCTATATCTGATGATGGCGCAGCTGGGCCTGCGGAACACCTTCTGGGCATTGGTATTGCCGTTCGTATTCGGCTCGCCGTATGCGATCTTTCTGCTCCGCCAGCATTTCCGCACCGTCCCCAATGATCTGATCAACGCCGCGCGACTCGACGGAGCCAACACCCTGGACGTGATCGTGCATGTGATGCTGCCGGCCAGCAGGCCGATCCTGGTCACCCTCGGGCTGATCACCGTGGTCTCACAGTGGAACAACTTCATGTGGCCGCTGGTGATCACCAGCGGCGACAAGTGGCGGGTGCTCACGGTGGCCACCGCAGCATTGCAGTCGCGTTACAACGCGCAGTGGACGTTGGTGATGGCAGCGACCACGGTGGCGATGATTCCACTGATCGTGTTGTTCATAGTGTTCCAGCGACGAATCGTGCAGTCGATCGTCGTTACGGGGATCAAGTGAGCCGGCCGCGGTTCTCCACCGTGTTCGCCGCGGCGGTGGTGGCCCTGGCCGCCCTGCTCGGCACCGCGGCGGTGCTACTCGACGGGGCATCGAACCGGTCGGCAGCCGGCACGACGGTGGTGACGGTACGACTTTGGGACGAACAGGTCGCGAACGCCTACCGACAGTCGTTCGCCGCGTTCCACCGCAGCCACCCTGAGATCGAGGTACACGTCAACGTCGTCGCCTACGGGACCTACTTCGACACGCTGCGCACCGATGTCGCCGGTGGCGGTGCCGACGACATCTTCTGGCTCTCCAACGCCTACCTGGCTGGCTACGCCGACAGCGGACGGCTGATGAAGATCGGTGCGGCGGGCACGGATTGGGAGCCGTCGGTGGTCACTCAGTTCACCCGTGACGGCACGCTGTGGGGCGTCCCGCAACTGACCGACGCCGGGATCGCGGTGTACTACAACGCGGATCTGCTGGCCGCCGCCGGGATCGCTCCCGCGCAGTTGGAGCAGCTGCGCTGGGATCCCCAAGGCGCCCACGACACCCTGCGGCCGCTGCTGGCCCAGCTCACCCTCGACAACGCCGGACGCAGCGCCGACTCCCCCGGCTTCGACCAGCGGCGCATCCGGCAGTGGGGCTACAACGCCGCCAACGACCCGCAGGGTATCTACCTGAACTACGTCGGCTCTGCCGGCGGAGTGTTCCAGCGCGGCGACGACTTCGCCTTCGACAACCCGGCGGCCATCGGCGCCTTCGGTTACCTGGTGCAGTTGATCAACGGCGATCATGTGGCACCACCGGCCTCGGAGACCAACACCAACGGCGATTTCTCCCGCAATCAGTTTCTGGCCGGCAAGATGGCGCTCTTTCAGTCCGGCACCTACAACCTGGCGGCCGTCGCTGAGCAGGCGGCCTTCTCGTGGGGGGTGGCGATGCTGCCGGCCGGGCCGGCCGGACGAGTCAGTGTCACCAACGGGATCGCCGCCGTCGGCAACGCCGCATCGCCGCATCCCGCGGCGGTACGGGAGGTGCTGACTTGGCTCGGCAGCCGCGACGGCAACGCCTACCTGGGGCGCCACGGGGCGGCGATACCGGCGGTACTCAGCGCACAACGGGTCTACTTCGACTACTGGGCACAGCGCGGGGTTGACGTCACGCCCTTCTTCACGGTGCTCAACGGGCCCCGCATCCCCGCCCCGGGCGGCGGTGCGGGCTTTGCCGCCGGAAACCAGGCCATCAAGCCCTATTTCGACGAAATGTTCCTCGGCCGCTCCAACGTCGACACTGCCCTACGCCAAGCGCAAGACGCCGCAAACGCGGCCGCACGCCGGTAGCTGCCCGCGAATCGGGTCGACGCAGCAAAACTGCGAGTAGCTACCTGCGTGAGCGCGATCTCGTGGCCGTCAGGGCATTGTTAACACGGTCAGTTCAACAGCCACTGCCGCCCCGCACATCACGACCACCACCGCTAGGGCCACCAGGTCGGACAACCCCGGCCGCGCCGGCGACGCCGAAATCTGGCCGATGCCACCACGAGCGGTGATCGCGTCCCCCATCTCGTCGGCCCGGCGAAGAGTCACGGTGATGGCCGCAGTCATCAGATCGACGGCCTCGCGGGCCCAGTGGCGCCGGCGTTGCCTCCGGGTCCGCGGCCGGAACCGGGGCCGCAGACGCCGCGCGGCGTAGAGCACCCGGAACTCATCGACCAGCATCGGAAAGGCGCGCAGCGCCAGCGCCAGCGCCACCGCCCACTCGTCGACGGGAATGCGAAGCAGCCGCAGCGGTCGACCCAGCGTGGCCACCGCGGGCGCGATCTCCGCGACATTGGTGGTCCACGACACCATTGCGCCGAGCCCCAACAGCACTATCGACAACGCGGTGATCCGCAGGAAGTACAACAGCCCACCCAGGCCGGCTGGGTCGCCACCGGACATGGTCGCGGTCCCGCCGCCGATCAACAGCAACACCCACAGCCAGCGGGGTACCGAGGGCAGCGCACCCCGAGGAATACGAGCAATCCGAGCCGCGCCGAACACCAGCAGTGCCACCGCCCCGATCGTCACCCAGCCGGGATAGAAGGTCAGCAGCACCGAGATGCCGAAGACCACGATCAACTTCGTCCCCGCCCACAATCGGTGCATGGCGGAGTCGCCGGGAACCGGCCGCAGCAAGACCACCGGCCGAGGGGCGCTGCGCGCCTCCCCCGTCACGCCGCACCTGCCGGTGCCGGCACCAGTACACCGTTGTGCAAGTGCAGAGTCCGCGGGCACAACTCACCCAGGCCGGCGAAATCGTGCGAGATGACCACCACCGTCAGACCACTCTCCCGCCGCAGATCCTCCAGCAGTCGCAACAAGCCGTCCCGACTGGCGGCGTCGAGGCCCGCCAGCGGCTCGTCGAGGATCAACGCCCGCGGCGAACGGGCCAGCAGGCCGGCCAGCACCAGCCTGCGCATCTGGCCACCGCTGAGCTGGTCGATGCGCCGTCCAGCCAGCGCCTCGTCCAGGCCGACGGCGGCCAGGGCGGCGCTGACCTTGGCGTGGTCACGCGGCGAAAAGCCCGCAGCCGAAGCCACTTCCCGACCAACATGGCTGCGCATCAGCTGCAGTCGCGCCGCCTGGAACGACAGCGCGACAGCCCCCACCTGCTGGTCGGCGGGCCGGCCCCCGAGCAGGCAACGGCCGGTGGTCGGCGTCGTCAGGCCGGCCATGATCCAGGCCAAGGTGGACTTGCCCGAACCATTGCCGCCATGGATCAACAAGCCGTCGCCGTCGTCGACGCTGAAGCTGATGTCCCGCAGTGCGGTCTTGGCCCACGGCGTACCGCTGGCGTATTCGTGCCCCACGCCGGACAACTCGAGCACGGGCATGCGGTCGTGCCCCGGTGCGCCGCCGCCGGACGCGGCGGGGACCTCGGCGGTCTCCACCATGGCGGTGTTGTCGCGGGACCCCGACAGGTCGATGGTCCGGTCAGCGCTGCCGGCCTCGTCGTTGTAGTGGGTGATGTGCACCAAGGAGGTGCAGCGACGGTCAGAGCGCCCGGCCAGCTTCGACAACAGCCCCAACAGCGCCTCGCGGCCTTGCGGGTCGACCATGCTGGTGACCTCGTCGGCGATCAACAGTGCGGGTTCGCGCGCCAGCGCCGCCGCCACCGCCAGCCGCTGCAGCTCCCCGCCGGACAGGCCGCCGGTGTCGCGCTCGGCGAAGCCCGCCAGGCCGACCTCGCCGAGCAGCCGCTCGACGTCGGTGCTGGTCCCCGGCGGCAGGCCCCACACCACATCGTCGGCGACCCGGGTGCCCAGCACCTGGCTCTCCGGATGCTGCATGACCACCGCGGTGCCCCCGGGCGCACCAAGGCCCACCGCGCCGGGGCGCTCAACGGTGCCCGCGGTGGGGGCCCGCCCGGCCAGCAGCAGCATCAAGGTGGTCTTGCCCGACCCGTTGGCGCCGGTGATCGCGACGTGCTCACCGGCGACCACCTCCAGGCTCACCGGCCCGAGTGCGTCATGGTCGGACTGCGGATAACGGAACCGCACCTGATCCAGCCGGACGGGGACCGGCGCTACTGGGCCGCTCTCGGCCAGCAGGTCCAGTTTGTGTACATCGGGCACCCCGCGGAGCCGGTGCAGCACTCGCGACAACGCCCACCACCCGAGCAACGAGACGATCATGACGCCGATAGTCATCTGGGCCAGGATGAGCCACTGCCAGTAGTGCAGCAGCACGCCGAGAAATCCGTTCAGATCCTGGGCGGCTCGCTGGAATTCCGGCAGCGGGATTCGCGCCATAGCGGCCGCAACCCCGTGCACATTGGCGGTGATCGCGTCGAAGATCAGGTGACGCAGCCGGGACAACACGGTCAGCGCCAGCACCATAACGGTGCCGAAGATGGCACCGGCCAGCGCGGAGGCCACGACAACGGTGGGCAGGCCGCGGCGATGGCGCTTGATGACGCCGGTCAAGCCGCCGATGTAGGCGCTGTTGACCACAGTCATGAAGCCGCCCATACCGGCGATCAGAAACGCGATGGTCGCGGCGGCGACGGTGGCGGCGATCAATACGCGAATGCGGTAGCGGTAGGCCAACAGTCCCATCGGCACCGTGCCGAGCAGCGCCAAACCAGCGGCGAAGGGCACCACAACCGCGATGATCGCCGTCGCCGCGCACAGCGCCGCCATCACAGCGGCCTGCGCAATCTCGAAGGGCTGCATCGACCGCGCCCGGACTCGGTTTAGGCCCTGGCCGGTCTTCGTCACCCGTCGATTCTGCCAGTCGCTCGGACTGCCCCACGCTGAGCGGACCGAGCTGGTCCACTTTCGTGCACGCATGTGAAATACTCGCCCGATGGTAGCCCCCGCCCAAGCCAGCCTTGGAGCCGATTTGCTCAGCATTGTCTCGCGGCTCAACCGGCTCGCTACCCAACGAGTTGCGTTGCCCATTCCAGGGGCACAGGCACGACTGCTGTCCACTATCGAGGACCTGGACGTGGCCCGGATCTCCGACCTGGCGGCGGTGGACCATTGCTCCCAGCCGACAATGACCACCCAGGTGCGCCGACTCGAGGACGCCGGCCTGACCACCCGCACTCCTGACCCGCTCGACGCCCGAGCCGTGTTGATCCGGATCACCGACAAGGGTGTCGAGACCATGGCGCGGGTACGCCAGGACCGGGCGGCGGCGCTGGACCCCGAATTGGACCGGCTTTCCGCCGAAGACCGCCGGACGCTTGCCGACGCGGTCGAGGTGCTGCACCGGTTCCTGGCCGAGGCCGGCCCGACCCGACCGGTCCGCTAGCGCAATCGGGCGCTATCGGGCCGCGCCGATCGCAAGCGCGGCGAAGCCGCGCGCCGCGGGTCGGCGCCATCGGGCCGCGCCGATCGCAAGCGCGGCGAAGCCGCGCGCCGCGGGTCGGCGCCATCGGGCCGCGCCGATCGATCTAGCAGCCGCAATTCAGCTGAGAAGTTTCCAGCTTGGGCGCCTTTTCGAATATGCTCGACAGCGGCATCGGCCCGAAGCGATCCTAGGCCCCCTGCGGCACCTCGCGGCTCGCCCATTGGGCTGCCGGTCTTCGGGGGAAGGACATCGTGGCGGACAGATTGGCGCTGGTCACCTCAATCGCCGCCCAACTGATGGCCACCACACCATCGACAGCTGCCGCGGTCAGCGAACGTGTGCTGCAGACGTTGGTGGAGCAACTCAACGTCGACGCCGGATTCCTGCGCCACAACGACCATGAGATCCGGGCCTCCAAGCTGGTGGCCGAATGGCCGCCGCGCACCGACGCCCCGGAGCCCGACCCGTTGGCGGTCGTATCCTTCACCACCGCTGATCCGGTCTTCACCACCTGTGCGCACGGCAAGCGGGTGGCGGTCATCCGGCCGGACCCGAACGAGTCCGGCTATGTGCGCCAGATGGCAAAGGACCACGCCATCGAATCACTGTCGGTGGCCACCGCACCGTTGATCTCCGGACCGGTGACCATCGGCATGCTCGGCCTGGTCAAGTTCCGCCGACCCAAGTGGCGGCCCGAAGAACTCAACACAATAGAGGCGATCGCGTCGCTGTTCGCGCAGTTGCAGGCCCGTGTCGCGGCCGAGGAGCGACTGCGCTACCTGGCAGATCATGACGACCTGACCGGCCTGCACAACCGCCGCGCGCTGGTCGCCCACCTGTCCGAACGCCTCGTCGCCGGCAACCCCGGCCCGGTCGGCGTCTTCTACATCGACCTCGACCGGCTCAAGCCGATCAACGACTACCTTGGTCACGCCGCCGGCGACTGGTTCATCCAGGACTTCGCCCGGCGGCTACGCACCTATGCCGGGAACCGGACCATGGCAGCACGGATCGGCGGGGACGAATTCGTCGTCATCCCGGACTGGCCGATGTCGATGGCCAGCGCCGAGACGTTCGCCGACCGGCTGCAAGGCGCATTGCGCGAGCGGGTGGAGATCCAGGGCCACACGGTCAACAGCACGGTCAGTGTGGGCGTGACGGTGGGCCTGCCCGGGGAAGACACCAGCGCTGGTCTGCTGCACCGCGCCGACGAGGCCGTCCTGGCCGCGAAACGCGGCGGCGGCAACCAGACCGTCAGCTCCACCGACGACATGTCGCTGAAGAGCTTGTTCCGCAAGGACATCGAACTGCACATGCAGGGCAAGATCGACGACGAGTCGTTGCTGTTGTACTACCAGCCCGAGGTCGATCTGTGGAGCGGCGCCATCGTCGCGGTGGAGGCGCTGGTCCGCTGGCGCCATCCCACCCGCGGGCTGCTGTTGCCGAGTTCGTTCATCAGCATCGCCGAATCCGCCAACCTGGCCGATGATCTGGGCCGATGGGTGATGCGCACCGCGTGCGCCGAATTCAGCCAATGGCAGACCAACGGCGTGCGGACCAACGCCACCCTGCGCATCAACGTCTCGCCGGTCCAGTTGGCGGCCCGCGGTTTCGTCCAGAACGTGGTGGAAACCATCAACGAATTCGGCCTCCGTCCCGGCTCGCTGTGCCTGGAGATCACCGAGCGCGCGGTGGTGCAGAACATCGAGAACACCCGTCGTACGCTGGCGGAACTGCGTGAAGCCGGGGTGCAGATCGCCATCGACGACTTCGGCACCGGTTACGCCGTCCTGTCACACCTGAAGGATCTGCCGGTCGACACCCTGAAGATCGATACCGTGTTCGTGCGCGAATTGGGCGTCAATCCGGGCGATCTCGCGATCGTGCGAGCGATCATCGCCCTGGCCGAGGCATTCGGCCTGCAGGTGGTCGCCGAGGGTGTGGAAACGTCCGCGGCCGCACTCACCTTGATG
The DNA here is from genome assembly GCF_022374935.2 of Mycolicibacter virginiensis. NCBI lineage: Bacteria > Bacillati > Actinomycetota > Actinomycetes > Mycobacteriales > Mycobacteriaceae > Mycobacterium > Mycobacterium virginiense. Next base: position 1,811,860 of record NZ_CP092430.2, on the reverse strand, counting down.
CGGCACGGTTGTCACCGCGCGCAGGGATTCCTGTTCTCCCGCCCGGTGCCGGGGCCCGCCGCCGAAGCGATGCTGGCGTCACGCTGGATGGCGATGCCTTTCCTGGCCGACAGCCAGGCTTTGGTGATCTGACAAGAACATCGCCCGGTAGAAAGTGGCACGCAACCGCACCCCCGTCTGCCTGCCGGCGAGCGCTGCAGTCGGTGCGGTGCACCAACGCGGCTCGGCGTGCGGCGACACACGGCGATGCGGACCCCTCAAGGTGCCCCGGGCGAAGCTTCGGGAGGAACTCGCCGGCCTCGGCGCACGCCGCAGCGCGCCCGAGCCGTACAAACCAGTTCCTCGCATAAGCGGAGATAGTACATACCTTTTGGATGGTGTTCAATCCATACAAGACTGTGCGTCACATCACGTCGGCTGCCTATGTATCGTGCGCGCCGCGGTCACAACCGACAGCGGCGAACCCTGCCCACGCCGTCCGCGGCGCCCGTCATAATCAGACACATGGAGCGACGGCGGAACGCGCAAACCCCTCTGGCACCGATGGACACACTGCGGCAGCTGCCGGCCCTGGTCGCGCTCGAGCGGATCCCCGTTCCGGTGCTCGCGATCGCCGACGACGGCACCATCTTGTTCGCCAACAGCGGGTTCGCCGCCATGCTGGGCTACACCCAAGAAGAGGTGCTGGCTCTGGAGTTTCGGCAGATCTTCGGCCAGGTTCCGCCGGCTGAGGAATCGGCCCTGTCGGTGATGCATTCGCTGGCGAATCTGGTTGTCTCCCTGGAGCATCGGGACGGCTCGACGGTACGCGCCCTGATGAGCAAGTCAGCGCTCGAACGTGCCGACGACCGGGTTGCGCTCGCCACGTTCCAAGACCTCACCGAGCAACTCTGGTTGGAAGAGCGCTAGCGCCGTCAGCGCTCGGCGGCCGCCGCGCCGCCACTGCCGTTCTGATAGCGCAGCGCGTCGCGCGCCAGGAACTGCCGGAAATACGGCAGTGAGTCGGCCACCACGATCGCCGGCAACAGCGTCTCCCACATCCGGGTCACCCGGCCGATGCTGTCACCGGCGTAGTGCGTCAGCAGCCACGTGCCGAGCATCGCCGAGGTGATCGACTCGGCAACTTGGCGGGCATCGAGTTCCTCGCACAGGTCACCCTCGGCGATCGCGCGCGCGGTCTGGGCAGTGACCGCGTCCGCCCATTCGCCGCCGACCTCAGCCCCCAATTCGTTGGATTCGGCCAATGCGAAGACCAGATGACCCGCGGCCCGCGCCTCCTTGTCGACGGACAACAACTCCGTGACGGCGAACATGCCGTGGATCATCCCCTCCAGCGCGGGCGAGGACGGCTGGCACATGCTCCGGAACGTGGTCAACACCGTGGCGAAGCCGCCCTCGATGATGGCGGTCACCAACGAATCCATCGAGTCGAAGTGGTGGTACAGCGCTCCCTTGGTCACCCCGGCCCGCTCGATGATCGCGGTTCGCCCGGCAGCGACGTAGCCGGCCTCGCCGAAGACGTCGATGGCCGCATCGAGGAGCTTGCGCCGGGTCGCCTCGGACCGGACCTGACGCGCCATCAGCCGGCCTCCCCTTCGGGCACCGCCGACTTCGCCGCCGCAGTGGTCTTGACCGCCAACGCGGTGCGGCGACGAACGAACTGAACGAAATAGTCGATACGATCGGCAGGCACCACACTGGGCAGCACAACCGACCAGACCCGCTCCAACTCACGCAAGAACTGTTCGGGCTCATCAAGATTGCCGGCCTGTCGCAAACCCAGGTACAGCGCCACCATCATCCGGGCCACATCGTGCGGATCGCGGTCCAGGACGTCGCCTTCGGTGATCGCCCGCTCGGTCACCACGCTCAACGCCTGAATCGCATTGTTGAGCACGGTGGCCTGCAGCCCCTCGGCACCGCCGACCACCGGGAGCAGATGCAGCATTGCTCGGGCACTGTCACTGGTGAGGTCTTCGACTGCCATGAGGTAGCCCACGTCAAGCAGCGTTTCCAAGCCGGAAAGCTTGCGGTCCACCAACGCCCGGATCGCTGTGCCCGTCTTGGCGAGTTGTTCGTCGATGACAGCCAAGGCCAGAGCGTGCTTAGAGCGGAAATGGAAATACATCGCGCCCTTGGTCAATTCCGCTTCAGCCAGAATGTCGTCGAGGCCGACGTCGTGAAAGGGCCGCTGGGCGAACTGATGCGCAGCGGCACGGATGATCTGCTGGCGCGTCGCATCGGCGCGCCGGTCGGTCGACTCAGCCAACGCGCGATCTCAGCCTCGTCGCTGACCAGCAGTCGTACCACACCCGGGTTACGCTATCAGTCGAATGACGAAGTTGACTCATTTCTATACTTGAAATCGTCATTCACCTCTGATGACATTCTGAAAACGCCAATTACGTGGTGCCAGATTGTATTCGGTCTGCTTGAGACTGTCGCGCCGGCGATCACCGTTGTCCGGCTAGTCGGCGGGTATCGCGAAGGCGACGAACTGGGTTACCTCGCGCGGCGAGAAGTTGTCGTCACTGACCAGCACCACCGTCTGCCTGCCATCGGGCAGACGCGGGCCCAGCGTCAGCCCCTCGATGTTGTCCAGCGGGTCCAGACCGGGTGTGGTGGACAGGTCGGCCACCAAAGTCTTAGTCATCGGCGTCACGGCTGAACCCGCAAGCGCCGGCATATCGAGCACATCGGTGGCACCGGCGATATCGGCGCGAAACAGTCGCACCGTAGGGCGGTCACTGAACGCCCGCTCGATCACCAGGAACGCGGTGTCCGACAGGGCCACCAGATCGGTGAGGCCGTTGGTTTTGGCCGGTACAGGCGCAGGCTCCAGCGGGTAGGCGTATTGGGCGACCGGAGCGCCGGAGCCGGTGCCAGCGTCGAGTCGGTAGGCGGTGATGCGAGTCAGCGCGCCGTGGTCGCGATCCGGCAGCGGGCCGTCGTCGTACCCCGGGCCCTCCATTGCGGCGAACAGCATTCGTCCGTCGGCGGTCACCGTCAGACCCTCGAGGGTGGTGTTGCGGCGCGGCCCGGTGGATTGCGCCGACATCGCCAGCTGCGGCGGCATGGTGAACCGGCCGAGGTAGCTGCCGTCCAGGCCGGCGGTACGCACCCACGGGTCGGCCAACACCGCGCCGCGTGGGCCGTCGGTGCGCCGCTCCCCCTCTGAGGACCAATACAACCGCTGCCGACCGGCATCGAACGCGATGCCTTCGGGGTCGGGCGGTATGACCGGCGGCGTCGCGTCGAACGCCTGGGGCGCAAACGGGTGCCCGTCAGAGTCCAACAGTGGATTCATGGCGGTGATCGCCACCCCGTCGATGCCGCGGTCGGACACCGAGAGCCGCACCGTGTAGAAACGGGCCGGCCCGTTGGCCGAGCGGTCGTCGCTGATCACGTAGTAGCAGTCGCGCCCGGGATCGTAGCTGATCCCGGACAGGCCGCCCACGACCGTTCCGGCGAACCTGCTGTTCGGCGCCAGTAGAGCCTGGCCGAGATACTGCAGTCCGGCTGTGGCCGTGGGGGTCTCGCACGGCGCGCAACCCGCAAGCGCAGCGCCGCCGGTCAGCAGCACACCGCACAACGCCGGCAACCGGCTCCGCCCACGCACATCCGTAATCTAAACCCGGTTTACCGGTGGCCCCGCCTGGATACGGTGCATGAGGTGACCACTTCCGATTCCCTGCGCGACACCTTGGACGGCCGCTGGCGGACGGTGAAAAACCAAGTCCGGACCACTCTGCGCGATGAGAAGTTTCGTCCGCACTACACACCGAACACAGCGATCGCCCGCGCCAAGGTCGCCGAACAACTCCGGATCATGGCCGGCTCTGGCGTGGCGGCGGACAGTTTCCGCAAGGAACACGGCGGCACCGGCGACGTCGGCGCGGCGATCACCATGATCGAGATGTTGGCCATGTCGGATCTGTCGCTGATGGTCAAGGCCGGGGTCCAATGGGGGCTGTTCGGGGGCGCCGTGGAGAACCTGGGCACCGAACGCCACCACCGCGCCTACGTCGAGAAGATCATCGACCTCGACCTGCTCGGGTGTTTTGCGATGACCGAGACCGGCCACGGCAGCGACGTGCAGTCGCTGGAGACCACCGCCACCTACGACCCGGCAGCCCAGGAATTCGTGATCGACTCCGCGACGGGATCGGCACGCAAGGACTACATCGGTGGGGCCGCCGAAACCGCCACCGTTGCGGCAGTTTTCGCCCAGCTCATCACCGATGGCGAAAACCACGGTGTGCATTGTTTCCTGGTGCCGATCCGCAACGAGGAGGGCAACGATCTGCCCGGCGTGACCACCTCCGACTGCCACTACAAGGGCGGTCTTCCCGGCGTGGACAACGGACGCATTGTCTTCGATCACGTCCGGGTGCCCCGGGAGAACCTGCTGAATCGCTATGCCGATGTGGAGGCCGACGGCAGCTACCGGTCGTCGATCGAGAGCGATGGCCGGCGGTTCTTCACCATGATCGGCACCCTGATCCGGGGCCGGGTCTCGGTGGGCGGAAGCGCGGGTGCAGCCGCCCGGGTCGCCCTGGATATCGCTACCCGATATGCGTTGCAGCGCAGGCAGTTCAGCGCCCCGAGCGACGACGGGGCGAAAAACGAGGTGCTGATCATGGATTACCTGGTCCACCAGCGTCGCCTCTTCCCGCTGATTGCCCGCTCCTATGCACTGCAGTTCGCCCAGAACGAGCTGGTGGGCCGCTGCCATGATCTACAGACCACCGACGAGCCCGACGCCGAAGAGCAGCGCGAACTGGAGGCACGAGCAGCCGGGCTCAAGGCGGCCAACACCTGGCACGCATCCCGGGCCATCCAAGAGGCGCGCGAGGCCTGCGGCGGCGCCGGCTACATGGCCGAGAACCGGCTGATCGCATTGCGCGCCGACATCGATGTGTTCACCACCTTCGAGGGCGACAACCACGTCCTGACGCAACTGGTGGCCAAGCAGCTGCTGACCACCTACGCCGATGACATCGCCGACATGAGCCCGGTCGGATGGGTGCGTTTCGCGGCCGAGACTGTCGGGGATCGGGTGCTCAAACGCACTGCGGCCGAAACGATCATCCAGACCATCGTGGACGCCAGACAGGACAGCGAGGAGGAGGGCAGCCTGTTCAATCGCGGCACCCAGGTGCACATGTTCGAAGACCGCGAGGAATACCTGCTGACCTCGGTGGCACGGCGGCTGAGGGCCAAGTCCCAGGAGATGAGCGACTTCGACGCCTTCAACGCGGTCCAAGATCACATGCTGCATGCGGCCACCGCACACATCGACCGAGTCGTTCTGGAGGCGTTCGTCGCCGGAATCGAATCCTGCGCGGATCCCGACGCCCGTGAACTGCTCGAGCTGGTGTGCGACCTGTACGCGCTCAGCGTCATCGAGGACGACAAAGCTTGGTACATCGAGCACCGGTATCTGTCCACCGATCGAGCCAAGGCCGTCACCCGCGGCATCAATGACCGGTGCCGGAAATTGCGCCCGCACGCACAGACTCTGATCGACGGGTTCGGCATCCCCGAAGAATTGCGGTACGCCGAAATGCTGCATCCCGAACACTTGTCGGTACCGCCCGCCGGTGCGTCCACCGGGTAGCCCTGTTTATAGGCTGTCTGGACCCCTGACCGAACAAAGGAGTACCTCTCATGGCGTGGTTCCTCGCCCTGAATGCCACCCCCACCAAGGGCGTGCAAGCGCCCACCTACGAGCTGCACGAAACCGCTGATCTCGAGCGGATCACCGAGGAGATGGCCACCTTCGCGGCCACCGACCGGGCCGTGGCAGTTCCCGCCGTCTTCAACAACGGCCGCCAGCAGGTCACCGTGTACGTGCGTCCGGCTGCTTGGGGCGCGTGGGCGATCTACGAGCTCAGCGAAGAAGAGCGCCGCGAGATGATGGCCAACAACCCGCTGGTCAACGCGCTCGCCCAGGCCCGTGCGGCCAAGCAGCAGGGCGCACAGTCACAGCAGGTGCCGGGGATGTTCGCACCGCAGCAGCCGCCTTCGCAGGCTGGTCCTTCGGTGATTCCCCGGCTGGACTAACGCCGGTCTCAAACGTGGCTCCCCCGGGTGGACTCGAACCACCAACCCTCCGGTTAACAGCCGAATGCTCTGCCAATTGAGCTACAGGGGATTGCTGTCCTCGCGGACTTGCAAGACTCTAGCGCATACCGAAACCACCGCTGTGCAACGGGGGTCGCACCCGGCCCCCGTTGCACCGCGTGAGGCAGGATGGAAGCACTGCATCGACTGTTCTAAGGGGCCGCATTGATCGGGTATGTCGTGGTGATGGGGGTCGGCTATGTGATGGGCACCAAGGCCGGCCGCCGCCGCTACGAGCAGATTGTCGGCACCTATCACGCGGTGACGAGCAGCCCGGTCGCCAAGGCGCTGATCGACAAGGGACGGCGCACCATCGCCGACCGGATCCATCCCGACTCGGCGATGGTGACGCTGACCGAACTCGAGGACGGTACGTCGATCGTCACGCCGGTCGAGCCCGAAGACGACCGCTAGGGCACTGCGGCGGTCGTTTTGACCATGTGGGCCCCCACGTTGTCCCCCGCGCTTGCATGAAGGCGATTACCTCTCACGTCATGGTGAAGACCATCAGCCTGGGGAAGACTTGCCCGCATGACGACGACCCGAATGCCCGCCCCGGTCCCATTCGGCGCGCTGCTGCGGCATTGGCGCACGCATCGGCGGGTCAGTCAGCTCGACCTGTCCAACGAAGCCGCCATCTCCACCCGCCATCTCAGCTTCGTCGAGACGGGGCGTTCCCAACCGAGCCGGGACATGGTGCTTCGCATTGCCGAGCACCTCGACGTCCCGCTTAGAGACCGCAACCGGCTACTGCTGGCCGCCGGCTTCGCCCCGATCTATCCCGAACACAGTCTGACCGCACCGGAAATGGCCTCGGCCCGAGCAGCGATTCGCGAGGTGCTCGCCGCCCACGAGCCCTACCCGGCGCTGGCTGTGGACCGGACATGGAACGTGCTCGACGCCAACACCGCGATCGGCGTGCTCACCCAGGTCGTCTCCCCCGCCCTGCTGGCCGAGCGGCCGCTCAACGCACTGCGCCTGACCCTGCACCCCGAGGGCATGGCGCCGCACATCGGCAATCTCTCCCAGTGGCGCGCGTTCGTGCTGGGCGGCCTGCGCCGCAGTGCCATGGCGCGCGCCGACGACGAGATGCTCGCACTGCACGACGAGCTGGCCGCCTTCCCGCACGACGATCCCGGCGACCCGCCTACGTCAACCCCGCCGGGCACCGTCTACGTACCGCTGCGGCTGCGGGTCGGCGAGACTGACCTGTCCTTCCTCGCGATGATCGCGACGTTCGGCACCGCCGTCGACATCACCTTGTCCGAACTCGCCATCGAGTCGTTCTTGCCCGCCGACGCCGCCACGGCCGCCTACCTGGGCGCCCCGCGACCACTACCTGAGACGTAATCGACACGCCCGGCCTACTCGGTGATTGTGGAAGACGCCCAGGCCGGAACGGTCCGGCCAGTCACCTCAAGGAGGAACACCATGACAGCGTTCGAGGATTTGGCGCAGCGCTACATCGACGCATGGAACGAGAGCGACCCGACCGTCCGGCGCGCAGCCGTGGACGCACTGTTCTGCGCCGACGCCAGCTTCGTCGACCCACTGGCGGTGGCCGACGGCCCCGAGGCGATCAGCGCCACCATTGCTGCTGTACAAGGACAGTTCCCAGGCTTCGAGTTCCGCCTGGTCGGACCGGTCGACGCGCACCATGACCAGGCCCGGTTCCGCTGGGAGCTCGGCCCGGCCAACCAGGAGGCACCGATCGTCGGGTTCGACGTGGTCCTTACCGACGGCGCTGGCCGCATCCAGAAGGTACTCGGATTCTTCGACAAGGTCCCCGCCGCCGCCTAGCCCGTCGCCCGAGCGTGCCGACGGCCGGTCACTCGCGGCCGGCTCCGCACGCCCGGCCGGGCTTGCGATCAGGCGGTGCCGATCACGCCTGACCCGCTGCACCCGACCTCCGGCCGGGCTTGCGATCAGGCGGTGCCGATCACGCCTGACCCGCTACACCCGACCTCCGGCCGGGCTTGCGATCAGGCGGTCAGATCATCGCCGCTGGCCTGCTCCAGCAGACTGCGCCGGTAGGCCTCCATGGCCACCAGATCGCCGAAGAGCGCGTGGTATTCGTCGCTGTGCTCCACCGGTGACATGCGCTGCAGCTTGGACTTGACCTCGGCGATCTGTCGGCCCACCCACACCTCTTGCAGCCGGGCCAGCACGCCGCCGATGTACCGCGGCAGCTTGTCCTCGTCGACGCGGATGGCCTCCACGCTCAGCTCGTGGATCAGCGCGGTGGTCAGCGACGAGGGCGTCTGCTCACGCACCGTTTCGATCCACTGTGCGCCACCGGTGCCGGCCACCCCGGCGGTCCCCCCTGCCGCGTCGATCGCCGAACGCACCGCGGCATAACCGGGGTGGGTGAAACTCTCCACCGTCAAGGTGTCGAACACCGGTCCGGCCAAGGCCGGGTACTGCAGAGCCGCTTTGAGCGCCTCACGCTGCGGCCACAACGTCGGATCGGTCGGGTTCGGTCGGGCGACCGCCGGCTGTTCGGCGGGGCCGGCGGCCGCGCGAGACGCCTGACGGTCCCGGGCCTGCCCGCTGTCCTTGGCATCGCCCTTGGCCTCGTTCTTGGCCCGGGCACGCACCCGGCCGATCACCTGCGCGACGTCGTCCCAGCCCACCCAGCCGGCCAGCTGCCGCGCGTATTCATCGCGCAGTGTCGGGTCCTTGATCGCAGCGACCATCGGCACGCAGCGGCGCAGCGCAGCGACCCGGCCCTCGGCCGTCTCCAAGTCCATCTCAGTGAGGGCGGTGCGCACCGCAAACTCGAACAGCGGAGTGCGGCGCGCCACCAGGTCGCGTAGCGCCTCGTCGCCGTGTGCCAGGCGCAGATCACAGGGATCCATACCGTCGGCCGCGACCGCGACGAATGACTGTCCGGCCAGCTGCTGCTCACCCTCGAGCGCCTTGACCGCGGCCGCACGGCCCGCCGCATCGCCGTCGAAGACGTAGATCAGTTCACCCCGAAAGAACTTGTCGTCCATCATCAGTCGGCGCAGCATCGCGAGGTGCTCATCGCCGAAGGCGGTACCGCACGAGGCGACCGCGGTGGTGACGCCTGCCAGATGCATCGCCATCACGTCGGTGTAGCCCTCGACGACGATCGCCTGGTGTCCGCGGGCGATGTCTCGTTTGGCCAGGTCCAGGCCGAACAGCACGTTGGACTTCTTGTAGAGCGTGGTTTCGGGGGTGTTGACGTACTTGGCCTCCATCGGGTCGTCGTCGAACAGCCGGCGGGCACCGAACCCGATCACCTCCCCCGCCGACGAACGGATCGGCCACAGCAACCGGCGATGGAATCGGTCCATCGGACCACGGCGCCCTTCTCGGGACAGGCCCGCGGCCTCCAGCTCCTTGAACTCGAAGCCCTTGCGCAGCAGATGCTTGGTCAGGCCGTCCCACCCGGACGGGGCGAAGCCGCACCCGAACCGCTCGGCTGCAGCGGCGTCAAAGTTTCGCTCGGTGAGATATTTCCGCGCCGGCGCGGCCTCGGGGGTACTCAGCGCCGCAGCGTAGAACTCGGCGGCCGCCGCGTTGGCGGCGATCAGCCGGCTGCGCCCGCCGCGCTCGCGCTGGATGTTGGTCGCCGACGCGCCGGTGTAGGTGATGGTGTGCCCGACCCGGTCGGCCAGCAGCTCCACCGCCTCGACGAAGCTGGCGTGCTCGATCTTCTGCACGAAGGCGTAGACGTCGCCGCCTTCCCCACAACCGAAGCAGTGGAACAGGCCATGGTTGGGCCGGACATGGAAGGAAGGCGACTTCTCGTTGTGAAACGGGCACAGGCCCTTCAGCGAGTCCGCGCCGGCACGCCTGAGCTGCACATAGTCACCGACCACGTCCTCGATCCGGACACGTTCGCGGATGGCGGCGATGTCGCGATCGGAGATACGGCCTGGCACTGGGTCAGTCTAGAGCGCGCCGTCGGGCACCGCGGCGATCGCGAGCACGGCGGAGCCGGGCGAAGCGGGTCGCCGCCATTTGCACCGCGGCGATCGCGAGCACGGCGGAGCCGGGCGAAGCGGGTCGCCGCCATTTGCACCGCGGCGATCGCGAGCACGGCGGAGCCGGGCGAAGCGGGTCGCCGCCTTCTGCCTAGCCCATGATGTCGAGACTGCCCATGCTTTAATGACGGGTCAACTGCTGCGTCAGGGGCGTGAATGAACTCGAAACGGGTCTGGTTGCTGACCCTTGTCGCCGTTGCCGTGCTCGGCGCGGCCGCGGTGACGACCTGGCTGGTGTTGCCCGACCGGTCGCGTAGTGCGGCCGGCGTCACCGGCGAGACGGTCAAGCAGGTGCTGCTCAACGGCACCGAGCTGACCGCGATGCTGGATCAGCCTTTCACGACTGTCACCGGCCCGCCGTCCTACGGCGGCTTGGAAGCGATGGACGACTCAGCAACCCCCGGCGACTGCGTCGGTGTCCTCGACGTCGCGCAGCGCAGCGTGTACGCATCCGCCCCGGTCCAGAGCTACGCGCGTGAGACCTGGATCGATCCGGAGCCCGCCCGCGACGGCTTCAAGCCACTCGACACCCGGGTGATGTTCGTCAAGGAGGCCGTGGTCGCCCTGCCCACCGCCGCAGATGCCCGGCAGCTGTTCGAGAAGTTCGCCGAGCAGTGGAAGCACTGCGACGGGCAACCGGTCAACGCAGCCGACCCGGATACTGCCGGATCGCCGCACCTTCCCGGCACCGAAATGCACATCACCGACGTGCGGGTCACCGACGACGTCCTGGCCGCATCGATCGTGCTCGACAAGAGTCCCAAGGCGCCGGACACCCGTGCCATCGGGCTGCAGGACAACTGCATCGTCGGAGTCCTGATCGCCTTCACCGGAACCGAGAACGCCAGTGGTTCCGGTGACCCGCAGACCAGCAGCACCGATGTTGTGCGGGCGATGATGGACAAGGTCGCCAAGCTCGGCTGAGTTCGCCCGCGGTGCCGCTATGGCACTAGCCCGCGACGAGGCGTTCCAGCCGTCCCTCGGTGCACGACGCTATCTGGTCGACGATCACCCGCAGCCGTGCATTGTCGTCAGCGGCGGCGTTAAACGCTGGAACGAAGATCGGATCCAGGCTCTCCGGTGCCGTGGCGAGCAGCCGCTGTGCGACCTCGTGCACCTGCTCACGCTGGGCGGCCTGAATCCTGCGATGTTGGTCCGACGATATGATGAACTGCACCGCAAGGGTTTTCAGCACGGCCACTTCGGCCCGCACCAGTTCAGGCACTTCGAGGTCCGCCTGGTAGCGGGTCAGCGGCCCGGGGCCGGCGGCATCGTGAGTGGCGGTGATCGCCGCGGAGGCGAAGCGCCCAACCAGTTCGCTGGTCAACCGTTTCAGTGCCACCGACGCCGACAGAGTCGCGTCGAAATCACCCACCGCGGCCACCACCGGCAATTCGGTGAGCCGGCGAGCCGCCGCGGCCAGATCGTGCACCCCACGGGGGTCACCCAGACGCGTCAGCTCGGCCACGGTCGATGCGTCGGCGAGCACCCGCAGGTCGATCCGGCCGGAAATGACGCCATCTTCAACGTCATGCACTGAGTAGGCGACGTCGTCGGCCCAGTCCATGATCTGCGACTCCAGACAGACGCGTCCCTCCGGTGCGCCGCGGCGCATCCAGTCAGCGGCATCTCGGTCGTCGTCGTAAAAGCCGAACTTGGTCCGCACCGAGCCGTCTTCGGCGCGACGGCGCCACGGATATTTGGTGACCGCGTCCAGCGTCGCCCGGGTCAGATTCAGGCCCGCACTTGCACCGTCCGGACCCAGAACCTTGGGCTCCAAACTGGTCAGGATGCGGAAGTTCTGCGCGTTTCCCTCGAATCCGCCACAGCTCGAGGCGATTTCGTTGAGCGCCTGCTCACCGTTGTGCCCGTAAGGCGGGTGGCCGATGTCGTGAGCCAGCCCAGCCAGGTCCACCAGGTCAGGGTCGCAGCCCAATCCGATCGCCATCCCCCGCCCGATCTGCGCGACCTCCAGCGAGTGGGTCAGGCGGGTGCGCGGGGTGTCGCCGTCTCGGGGGCCGACGACCTGAGTCTTATCCGCCAGCCGGCGCAGCGCAGCGCAGTGCAGCACCCTGGCCCGGTCGCGGGCAAAGTCGGTGCGGTGCTGGCCGCCGGTTCCGGGCAGGCCGGCGGTTTTCGACGACTCCGCCACGATGCGTTCGCGGTCGTGCGCGTCGTAGCTGTCGCAGGAGTTAATGGCCACCGCCGCCAGTCTATTTTGACCCGACCCGAGACCACGACACGGCGGGCCGAAGTTCGACACCCGACCGCTGCGAAACCGGGCGGGCCGGCCGCAGAATTGGCGTCGATCACCCCCGGATCGCATATAGATTTACCGATATGCGCATCCCCCGCCTGGCCGGCGCCGCCCTGGCGTTTCTCATCGCAGTGCTGCTGGTAGCTCCCAGCGCCGTGGCGCAGCCTCCGATGCGTCTGCCCACTTTGATCACCGACAGCGCCGGGGCGCTCACACAATCCGAGCGCGCCGAGGTGCAGAACGCGATCGACAAGCTCTACGCCGACCGACACATCCGACTGTGGGTGGTCTACGTCGACGTGTTCTCCGGGCAGACCGCTGAGGACTGGGGACGCAGCACGGTGCGGCTCAGCGATCTCGGCAGCAACGACGCCCTGCTGGCCGTGGCCACCGCCGACCGCAGCTACGCCTTCCTGGTTTCCAACGGCATCTCCGAGATCAGCTCGAGCAAGGTCGACGCGTTGCGGCGCAACCAGATCGAACCTGCCCTGCACCGCAACGACTGGGCCGGCGCGGCCGCCGCGGCCGCCACCGGCCTCAACACCGCCGCCGCACCCACCGAGGTGAGCTGGACACCGATCCTGATCGCCCTGGCCGCGGTGGCGGCCGCCGGCCTGGTGTTGCTGCTGGTGGTCCGCCACCTGCGGCGTCGGCGCCGCGCCGCGGCACTGGCGGCGGCCCGGCGGGTGGATCCCACCGACCCCAACGCTTTGTCCGACGTGCCGGTGTTCGCGCTGGACGCCTTGTCGCGGGAGAAAGTCGTCGAGGTCGACAACGCGGTGCGCACCAGCGCCAACGAGCTGGAGCTGGCCGTCGAGGAGTTCGGCGACGAGCGCACCCGACCGTTCGCGCAGGCCGTCGCCTCGGCCAAGGCAGCCATGGAGCACGCCTTCACTGTGCGCCAGCAGCTCGACGATGACATCCCCGAGACGCCGGCCCAACAGCGCGACCTGCTGACCGGGGTGATCGTCACCGCCTCGAAGGCCGACCGCGAACTAGAGACCCAGCGCGCCGCGTTCGAGCAGTTGCGCGATCTGGTGCTCAACGCCGCCGACCGCCTCAACGCCCTGACCCAGCAACTGGTCGAGCTGACCGGCCGCATTCCGGCGTCCGAGCAGCACCTCGTCCAATTGCACACCGAATTCGACGCCACCGCGCTCAGTTCGGTGTCCGGCAACGTCAAGACCGCACAGGACCGGGCCGCCTTCGCCGAACGCAACATCACCCGGGCGCGCAGCCTGGCCGACCACCCGGTGACTGGCGGACAGAGCGACCTGGTGGACGCGGTGCGCGCCGCCGAGTCGGGCCTGGGCCAGGGCCGTGCCCTGCTCGACGCAGTAGACAACGCCGCAAGCGACATCCGCCACGCTGTCGCCACGCTGCCAGCGAGCATCGCCGACGCCGAGGCCAGCATCGCCCAAGCCACCGCCCAGCTGCAGCGCGGAGTGGGCACGCACAAGTCCGAGCTGACCGCCGCCCGTGACACCGTGGTCAAGGCCATCGCCACGGCCCGCACCTCCGGAGATCCCCTGGGGGCCTTCACCGCGCTGATCAAGGCCGACGCCGACCTGGACCAGCTGCTGGACACCGTGGCCGAGGAACGCGCGGCCGCTGAGCGGTTGACCCGCACACTCGAGCAGGCCCTGTTCACAGCGTCGTCACGCATTCGCGCGGTGTCCGAATACATCGACACCCGTCGCGGCAGCGTCGGCCCGGAAGCGCGCACCAGGCTGGCCGAGGCACGGCGCCGCCTCGAGGCCGCCAACGACAAACGCGCCGCCGACGTCGCCGGAGCCATCACCCAGGCCAACGCCGCGGCCACCCTGGCCGCCGCGGCGCAGTCGCTGGCCAAGGCCGACGTACAGGATGCGCAGCGGGCCTACTACGGCCGCTACGGCAACGACCCCGGCGGTGGCCGCAACGACACCGGCGCCATGCTGGGCGGCATCATCATCGGCAACATCCTCTCCGGTGGTGGCGGCGGCTTCAGCGGAGGCGGCGGCTTCGGCGGTGGCGGCGGAGGAGGTTGGAGTCCGACCTCGTTCGGCGGCTCGTCTTCGGGCGGGGGCTTCTTCGGCGGCGGCGGCCGCTTCTAGCCTCATGTTCGGACCTGTCGACGTCGCGTTGGCGGCGGCCCCGGTGGCATGCGGGTATGCCCTGTGGGTCCGCCGCCACACCTGGGGTTCGCGCTGGGACACCAACCCGTCGCGCATCTTGGTCCTCATCGGTTGCGCGGGACTGCTCATGTCCCCGTTGGGGCCGACGCATTTCGACCCGCTGGTCCACCGTGTGTCCGGGTTGTGGAACGTCGCAGGCCTGCTCGCCGTGCTCTGCATGTTCGCCGCGGTCGCGGCCATGTTCGAGCACCTGGCGGCGAGGTTGACCGACGAGGACCAGGCCCGTTTGCTGGGGCGTCGCCACGTCACGACGCCGCTGAAACTCGGTCTGCCGCTGATGGTCGTCGTGTTCTGTGTCGCCGATCGGGGGCACCCCGAGTACCTGGATGTCTTCGCTCCCGGCGGCCCGTGGTTCGCGGCGTACTGGGCGCTGGTCGCCGCGCTCGCGCTGTATCTGTTCGGGTTCACCGGCCGGATACTGCTGGCCCTGCGCAGCGATCCGCGCTCGAAGACTGCCGCGCAGTACTACCTGGTGTGGGTCGTCTTCAAAGTCGCAGCGATCATCGCGCAGCTGACCAGCGTGCTTATCGGCAGTGCGGTCACGCTGCCCACCTGGATCTGCGCCAGCGTGAGCACCGCCGCGTTCATCTACGCCTCCGTGCTGTCCTGGCGCGCCCGAATCGACTGGTTCAAGCCCGTCCGGCCACCTACCCCCGAAATCGCCGGGGACTGAACTCGATCAGCACATGCACCGGTCGCCGGATCTTGGCGGCTGCCGGTGTGGCTCACCCACACGGTTCGGTACCGCAACGGACACCACAGCGAAAGTGCCCGCACGCCAAGGCGTGCGGGCACTTCTACACCACTACGTGTCAGGGTGTGGCGGTTGCTCCGGTAGCACCTTGCTGGCCGTCCGGTCCGGCCGTACCGGCCGTACCGTTGGTCGCCGTGCTGTTGCCGGTCGCCGTCGCGGTGCCGCCGGCGCCGGCAGCGCCGCCCTGTCCGCCGGCCCCGCCGGCCGCGCCGCCGGTACCACCGGTCCCACCGTTGCCACCAGCCCCGCCGTCGCCGCCGTCACCGGCGGTCGAGACGCCGCCCGAACCGTGGGTGGTGGAGTCGCCGCCGGTACCACCGGCGCCACCCTTGCCGCCGGTGCCTCCGGAAGTGCCTGCTGCACCCGTGGCACCCTCGGCGCCGACACCACCGCTACCACCGTCACCGGCGGTCGCGGTGCCCCCGGCGCCGTTGGCCCGGGCGTCGCCACCGGCGCCACCGTCACCGCCGGTGCCGGCGATGAGGCCCTGCCCGCCGGTCCCACCGGTACCACCGTCACCGCCGTTGGCGATGCCCTGGGAGCCGTTGGACGTGGCCTCGCCACCGGCACCACCGACGCCACCGGTGCCGCCGTGCCCGTTTTCGGCGACACCACCCGTGCCACCCTTGCCGCCGTTGCCGCCGGTTGAGTCACCGCTGAAGCCGTTGGAGGTACCTTCACCGCCGGCACCGCCCGCACCGCCGGCACCGCCTTCGCCCCCGTTGCCGATGGGTGCGGCCGAGTTGCCGCCCGTACCACCGACACCACCGTTGCCGCCGATGACCGTTCCGCTGGCCCCGTTGGCAGTCGCCGCACCGCCAGCACCACCGACGCCACCCGCTCCACCGTTGCCGAAGACCGAAGCGATGGCGTCGCCCCCGATACCGCCGGCGCCACCGTTGGAGCCGGCCGCCGTGCCGTCGACGCCATTGGCCGTCGCCTGGTATCCGGCGCCACCGGCACCTCCGACTCCGCCGTCGCCCATGACCGTGCCGCCGGTGCCACCGGCACCGCCGATACCACCGTCCACGCCGGCCACGGTCGAGTCCCAGCCGTCGCCGCCCGCGCCGCCGTTACCGAAGAATCCAGCGGCACCACCGTCACCACCGGCCACGCCCTGCACAGTGGAGTCCCAGCCGTCGCCGCCGTCGCCGAACCACAACCCGCCCGCGCCGCCGTCGGGGTCGGTCTCGGTGCCGTCGACCCCGTTGCAGATCAGGCCGCAGGCACCATTAAGGCTGTCCTCGCCGTTCATCTGCACATAGGCAAGATTGATGGCGTCGTTGATCTGCTGGCCCAAGTCACTGGTGATCCAAGCCTCCATGGCGGTATGCCACGGCGCGTACATCCACTGCTCGATCACACTCGCGGGGTCGAGAGCGGGATTCGCCAGCAACAGCTGGTCCCAGAACGGCGAATCGCCGAAGACGCCGTCGACCCCAGAGGTGTCGGCAGCCACGCCCGCGACATCGCTGGGTTCGAACAGGTCCAACAGCCAATCGAACCCGTCGGCATGCGCCTGCGGCGCCGGGGCCGACGGAGCCATCCCGAACGCCAAAAATGCCGCCGCCGCGCTCCCCACCCCGATCAGTCGGCTGCGGCGGCACCCCTTGGCGCCAAGTGAATGATGATGTTCCGTGGTGCGTTCACTGATAGTCATCTACCTACCTCCCAGGTGTGGACTAACCCTTGACTTTCAGAAAGCCGTTACGGGATACAGACTTCCATAAGTTAATGCGCGCTGTGACAGCACATCAACCCGAGGCACCGGACTCTCAGGGAGGCGCTGAACCCCGACACCTTCGGGGCAAACCAATGGCAGGCCCGGACCGAACAGGGTTACGTCAGGCCACCGGTGGCGTCTCGCCGCGGGCGTCCCTCGCCCAGCAACTGTTCAGGGGGCAGTGATCAGCAGCCCTTGAGGCGCACGGCCAGGTAGTCGGAGACCGCGTCGATGGCCACTCGCTCCTGAGACATCGTGTCGCGCTCACGCACGGTGACGGCATGGTCTTCGAGCGAGTCGAAGTCGACCGTGATGCAGAACGGGGTGCCGATCTCATCCTGGCGCCGGTAGCGCCGGCCGACTGCCCCGGCGTCGTCGAACTCCACGTTCCAGGACTTGCGCAGCTCGGCCGCCAGGTCCCGGGCCTTCGGCGAGAGGTCGGCGTTGCGGCTCAGCGGCAGCACCGCGGCCTTAACCGGCGCCAGCCGCGGGTCCAGCCGCAGCACGGTGCGCTTGTCCACCCCGCCCTTGGCGTTGGGGGCCTCATCCTCGTGGTACGAGTCGACCAGAAAGGCCATCAGCGAGCGGGTCAGGCCGGCGGCCGGTTCGATCACGTACGGCACGTAGCGGGTGTCGGATGCCTGGTCGTAGAACGACAGGTCCACACCGGAATGCTCCGAGTGCGTGGTCAGATCGAAGTTGGTGCGGTTGGCGATGCCTTCCAGCTCACCCCACGGGTTCCCGGCGAAACCGAACTTGTACTCGATGTCGGTGGTGCCGGCGGAGTAGTGCGACAGCTTCTCGAGCGGGTGTTCATAGAGGCGCAGGTTCTCGCGCTTGATACCCAGGTCGATGTACCACTGCAGGCGCGCGTCGATCCAGTACTGGTGCCACTCCTTGGCCGTGGACGGCTCGACGAAGAACTCCATCTCCATCTGCTCGAACTCACGGGTCCGGAAGATGAAGTTGCCGGGGGTGATCTCGTTGCGGAAGCTCTTGCCGATCTGTCCGATTCCGAACGGCGGCTTGCGCCGAGCCGTGGTCACCACGTTGGCAAAGTTGACGAAGATGCCCTGTGCCGTTTCGGGCCGCAGGTAGTGCAGCCCCTCTTCGGACTCGATCGGACCCAGGTAGGTCTTGAGCATCATGTTGAAGTCACGAGGCTCGGTCCACTCGCCCTTGGTACCGCAGTCCGGGCAGGCGATCTCGCTCATCGGCACGTCATCGGGGTTGCCCCCCTTCTTCAGTGCCACCGCTTCCTGCATGTGGTCCTGTCGGTGGCGCTTGTGGCAGTTGAGGCACTCCACCAGCGGGTCGTTGAACACCGCGACGTGACCGGAGGCCACCCACACCTGGCGCGGCAAGATGATCGCACTGTCCAAGCCGACGACGTCGTCGCGGGACGTCACGACGGAGCGCCACCACTGGCGCTTGATGTTCTCCTTGAGCTCCACCCCGAGTGGCCCGTAGTCCCACGCCGACTTTGTGCCGCCGTAGATTTCGCCCGACTGGAAGACCAGGCCACGTCGCTTGGCCAGGTTGGCAACGGTGTCGATGATGGACGCCACGAGGGGGTGCACTCCTGTCTTGACGGGACCGCGCCGGCAACGCCGACACGCAAAACATCAGTCATCGTATCGATACCGCCCACGTTCTTTGACATGCGTCATCACGCATGGAACAGTGGAGGCCAGCTGAAAACGATTTCCAAAACGTGCGGAGGTGGTGCTGTGCCCTCCTCAGCGTCTGGTCTGGTGGCCGACGGCCACCAACACACCGGTCCTGCCTTCCCCGCGACACCACCGCGGGAGATCCTCGACGCCGCCGGGGAATTGCTGCGCGCGCTGGCCGCTCCGGTGCGCATCGCGATCGT
Source organism: Mycolicibacter virginiensis (assembly GCF_022374935.2). Lineage (NCBI taxonomy): Bacteria > Bacillati > Actinomycetota > Actinomycetes > Mycobacteriales > Mycobacteriaceae > Mycobacterium > Mycobacterium virginiense. The sequence continues at coordinate 1,792,937 of NZ_CP092430.2, read as the reverse complement.
GCTGCAGCTGCAGGAGTCGCAGCGCTGCGTGCACGAACTCGTCGACGCGCTGGGCGTGCCGCAGCCGCTGGTCAGTCAGCATCTGAAGATCCTCAAGGCCGCCGGGGTGGTCGCCGGGGAACGCTCCGGCCGCGAAGTGCTCTACCGACTGGCCGATCATCACTTGGCGCACATCGCCATTGACGCAGTGGCCCATGCCGGTGAGGACCGTTGACCGCCCCCGGCGTGCGCTCCACCCGGCAGCGGGCGGCGATCTCTGCGTTGCTGGAGACCGTCGAGGACTTCCGGTCGGCCCAGGAGCTGCACGACGCCCTGCGTGAGCGCGGCGAGAACATCGGACTGACCACCGTCTATCGCACCTTGCAGGCAATGGCCACGGCCGGCCAGGTCGACACGCTACGATCCGACACCGGCGAAGCGGTGTACCGGCGCTGTTCGGAGCATCACCACCACCACCTGGTTTGTCGCGACTGCGGGGCCACCGTCGAGGTGGGCGACCGCGAAGTCGAAGAGTGGGCGGCCCGGATCGCCGCCGAGCACGACTACTCCGACGTCGGGCACACGATCGAGATCTTCGGCACCTGCGCCGATTGCCGGAAGTGATCCCGCGACGCCTCAGGCGTTGAGTGCGTCCCGAATGTCGACGCCTTTGGCCAGCACCAACAGGACCAGCGTGCGCAGCGCGTCGTCGGTCAGGCCCGATCCGGGAAAGTTGTAGCGCAGCATCACATCTGCGGACTCGGCATCCTTCTCGACCAGGGTGACGGTCCCGAGCTGACTCAGCGCCGCCTGCTCGGCGGCGCGCTTACGCAGCTTCTTGGTCAGCGGCAGATCCCACCCCAAGATCTGGGTGAGCGACACCAACTCGAGGTCTTGCGCGATCGGCACCACCCGCAACGACGCCAGTGTGCCGTCATGGCGGACGGTCAGCGCACCGTCGGGCTCGGCATCAACGGCCAGCACCTCGGTGAGCACCGTGGCGAGGCGGTCGGCCAGGGCCGTCATCACGCCGTTCCGAACCTGCGCTGCCGCGAGGCGTACTGCTCGCAGGCCTCCCACAGGTCGCGGCGGTCGTAGTCCGGCCACAGCTTCTCTTGGAAGATGTACTCGGCGTAGGCCGCCTGCCACAGCATGAAGTTCGACGACCGCTGTTCGCCGGAGGTGCGGATCAGCAGGTCTACGTCGGGCATGTCAGGCCGGTGCAGATGCCGCGCAATGGTGGCCTCGTTGATCCGGCTCGGGTTCAGCTTCCCCGCCACCGCTTCTTCAGCGATGGCCTGGGCGGCTTCGGCAATCTCGGTGCGTCCACCGTAGTTGACGCAGTAGTTGATGGTGATGACGTCGTTGCCGACGGTCATGGCTTCGGCGATCTCGAATTCTTTGATCACGCTGCGCCACATCTTCGGCCGCGAGCCCACCCAGCGCATCCGCACGCCCATCGCGTTGAGGTTCTCCCGGCGCCGGCGCACCACTTCGCGGTTGAAGCCCATCAGGAAGCGGACCTCTTCAGCGGAGCGCTTCCAGTTCTCGGTCGAGAACGCGTACACGGTCAGCCATTTGATGCCGAGTTCGATGGCACCGCAAGTGATGTCGATGAGCACCGCCTCGCCCATCTTGTGCCCCTCGGTGCGACCCAACCCGCGCTGGGTCGCCCAACGGCCGTTGCCGTCCATGACGACGGCAACGTGGTTAGGCAATGCATCGGCGGGGATTTGTGGGGCGACAGCCTTGGAGGTGTGCTGCGGGGGCCGACACGGCCCTCCGCCCGGCGGCGACGGCAGCTGCGGAAACACCACCGGCCAGGTGGACTTGTCCGGGAACACCGGATAGTCGTCGGGTGCCGCGGCCAGTTGTGGGAAGGCAGCCTTCCGATTGGCCCGATTCAACACCATGCGCCCTATCCTGCCCGACCGTGCCGGCGCCGCCCGCGGCGACCATGCGGTCGCCGCGGCGGCTTACCGGCCATACCGACGATCAGGAACCGGCACTCAGATCGACCGCGACGAAGTCCAGACGCCACAGCGACTGGAACAACTTGCGACCGAACTTCTCCAGGTCCGCCGCACTGCCGCGCCCCGGGCCGGCGGCCTGCGCCAGGTCCGCGGCGATCTGGCGAATGCTGCGACGACCGTCGATGCTCTGAACGAACGGCAGCTGCGCCGGGTTCAGCGGCATACGCCAGCCCGAACGGAAGATCTCGTTGCCGTTCAAGCCACACTTCCAACGGAACAGCGGCACGTAGTCGAGGCTCTCGGGCGTCGAGAAGTCGATCTGGTAGCTGCTCTTGGGCCGCTCGGGCCGAGTGGCGATGAAGAAGTGCCGCGCGTTGAGGGTGTGGATGCGCTCCATCACCGACCAGATCTTCTCCTCCGGCAAGGCATTCACCTTGTCGTAGAAGCCGGCCGACGGCACCGCGACATCGTGGGCGTAGTACGGCGCCTTGAGCAGCCAGCCCTGGAAGTCCAGGCCGGCCGAGTTGGCCAGATCGATGCAGCCGTCGACGTCGTAGCTCTTCGCCCGACCGTGCAAGAACGTGTCTACCAGGCCCGAGTCCGAGGCCAGGTCGCCGGCGATCTTGAGGTAGGGCTGGACCGGGTGATCCTGCGACAGCAGGCGGATGGCCTGGCGGACGGTCTGAATCGACTCGTCGCTCTGCTCCAACCCGAGGTCCTGGAAGACCGTCTCCAGGATCTCGATGCCGATGCGGCCGTAGCGCGCGTAGAGCATGATGCCGGCGACGCCGTCGGGCCGCAGACGGTCGGCGATCGCCTTCATGCCCACCTTCGGGTCGGCCATGTGGTGCAGCACGCCCGTCGAGATCGCCAGGTCGAAGTCTCGGCCGAGCGTGGACAGCTCCTCGATCGGCAGCTGGTGCAGCTCCAGGTTCCACAGCCCGTGCTTGTCCTTGAGGTACTGCTGGTGCCCCAACGACGACGCGCTGATGTCGACCGCCACGACCCGCGCCTGCGGGTTGTTGTAGGCGAAGACCGCCGCCTGGTTGGTACCGCAGCCCGCGATCAGGATGTCGAGGTCAGGGCGGTACTCGCGATCCGGCCACAGCACCCGGTGCGCGTGGCTCGGGTCGAACCACTCCCAGTTGTTGGCCGACCATGCCTGCAGGTCGTTGATGGGCGGCGGGTAGGTCCAACGCTCGTACTGCCGGGAGACGACATCTGCACGTGGATTCTCGGTCACTTCTTTGTGGCTCCTTGTCGAATTGCCCCCCGCCGGATCGGATCAGACTTTAGCGGGGGCCGTTTATGCCGGCGCGTCGGGAGGCGACTCCACTGGGGAGCGCTCAACGCACCGGAATGGTTCGGTTGCGGCTGGCTTAGCCGGCACGTCCCGGCTGGCCGGGCTGCCCGGGCTGGCCCGGCGTTCCGCCCGGCCCAGGCGCACCGCCCAGACCGCCGGCACCACCCTCGCCGGGCTGGCCGCCGGGGCCCGCCGCGCCACCGGCACCGCCAGCACCACCGGCACCACCATGGCCGCCGTGGCCGCCCTGGCCGCCTGCGCCGCCCTTACCGCCTTGGCCTCCGGCGCCACCCTTGCCGCCTTGGCCGCCCTTGCCGCCCTGGCCACCTTTACCGCCCTGGCCGCCCAGACCACCGGCGCCGGGGGCACCGTCGGCTCCGGGAGCACCGTCAGCTCCGTTAGCGCCGTCGGCCCCATCTGCGCCGTCAGCACCGGGGCCGTTCGCCGGCAACGGCGCCGTAATCCCGGCAACGGGACCGGGTTCGGCGGCCCGCGCACAGGAAGCCACGGCCGGGATCATTCCCACGACGAGTAGCGCTCCGGCCGCCGCACCGATACCGGCTCCGTAGCCCGGTGTCGTCCTGTGCGCCCAGCGCCCCCACCCGGTGTCGTGAAACATTCGGCCTGCCTTCCTGATTGAACCTAGGGATCGTAAAGTCGCATCAGCCTACCGCCGACGCCCGCATAGTCCACCGAAACGGACACAATCCCCAGGTAGGTGCCGGTCTATCAGCCGTCGCTGCCGGTGGCCCGGGGTTGAACCTCAGCCTCGGCATCGTGCCCGGCCGCCCGCTGCTGAACCCGCTCCACCAGCGGCAGTGTCCGCAGCCGCCGCTCCAGGTGCCACTGCAGATGCGCGGCCACCAATCCGCTGGCATGGCTGCGATGCGCCGCCGTGGAAAGCTCGGCGACCTCCCAGTCGCCGTCATGCAATGCCGACATCAGATCCAGCACGCCCATCGGCGGGGTGGTCGACCCAGCCGGGCGGCAGTGCCCGCAGACGCTGCCGCCGGCCGCGACGTGAAACGCCCGATGCGGACCGGGGGTGGCGCAACGAGCGCACTCGGTCAGTGCCGGTGCCCACCCGGCCACCGACATGGCACGCAGCAGATAGGCGTCCAGTACCAGCTCACGGGGGCGCCGACCATCGGCCACCGCGCGCAGCGCCCCAACGGTGAGCCGGTGCAACGCCGTCGCCGGGGCTCGCTCGGCACCGGCCAGGCGTTCCGCGGTCTCCAAGATCACGCAGGCGCAGGTGTAGCGGCCGTAGTCGCTGACGATGTCGGAGGCGAACGCGTCCACCGACACCACCTGAGTGACGATGTCGAGATTGCGACCCGGGTGCAGCTGAACGTCGATGTGGGCGAACGGCTCCAGCCGGGCACCGAACTTGCTGCGGGTACGACGCACCCCCTTGGCCACCGCGCGGACCAGCCCGTGGTCGCGAGTGAGCAAAGTGACGATCCGGTCGGCTTCGCCGAGCTTGTGCTGGCGCAGCACCACCGCCCGGTCCCGGTACAGCCGCATCGGACCAGTTTCGCATCGCGAGGCGGTGTTTCGACGACACCCACCGGTACGGCACGCCGATACTCTCATCACCGATGACCCACCCGCCCGCGCCGTCCGGCACCCGCTTCCCCACCCTCACCGAGCAGCTCTACCAGCTGGCCAGCGGCGAGGCGACCTCTGTCGACCTGGTGCGTCGGGCGCTACACGCCATCGACGCCAGCCAGTCCACTCTGAACGCCTTCCGGGTGGTGTTCACCGAGTCGGCGCTGGTCAGCGCCGCTGAAGCCGACCGGCGTCGGGCCGCGGGGCACCGCGCCCCGCTGCTGGGCATCCCGATCGCGGTCAAAGACGACACCGACATCGCCGGGGTGGCCACCTCGTTCGGCGCCTCCGGCTACATCGAGCCCGCCGGCCATGACGCCGAGGTGGTGCGCCGCCTGCGCGCCGCCGGCGCGGTGATCGTCGGCAAGACCAACACCTGCGAGTTGGGTCAGTGGCCGTTTACCAGTGGCCCCGGGTTCGGCCACACCCGCAATCCCTGGTCCCGCCGGCACACCCCAGGAGGGTCGTCGGGAGGCAGCGCCGCCGCGGTGGCCGCGGGCCTGGTCGCCGCAGCCATCGGATCCGATGGAGCCGGTAGCGTGCGCATCCCCGCCGCGTGGACGCATCTGGTCGGCATCAAGCCCCAGCGCGGCCGCATCTCCACCTGGCCGCTGGCGGAGGCGTTCAACGGGCTCACCGTCAACGGAGTACTGGCCCGCACCGTCGAGGACGCCGCGCTGGTGCTGGACGCGGTCTCCGGCAACGCCGAAGGGGACTTGCACAAACCGCCGCCGATAAAGGTCTCCGACTACGTGCGGACCGCACCGGGGCAACTGCGTATCGCGCTGTCGACCCAGTTCCCCTACACCGGGTTCCCGGCTCGGCTGGATCCGGAGATCAAGGCCGCGCTGAACCGCACCGCCGAGCAGCTGCGGCTGCTCGGGCACACCGTGGTCCCGGGCAACCCCGACTATGGGCTGCGGCTGTCGTGGAATTTTCTGTCCCGGTCCACCGCCGGAGTGTGGGCCGCCGGCAACCGGCTCGGCGGCGGTGTCAACCTCGACCCTCGGACCTTGTCCAATATGCGCACCGGCCGGCTGCTGTCGCAGGCCGTGCTGCGCAAGGCCCGCGCCCACGAGGCGCAGGATCAGCGTCGGGTGGGCTCGATCTTCCGCATCGTCGACGTGGTGCTGGCGCCCACCACCGCCCAGCCGCCACCCTTGGCCAACACATTCGACGACCTGGGCAGCTGGGAGACCGACCGCACCATGATCGCGGCCTGCCCGGTGACCTGGCCGTGGAACCTGTTGGGGTGGCCGTCGATCAGCGTGCCGGCCGGGTTCACCTCCGAGGGACTGCCGATCGGCGTGCAGTTGATGGGGCCGGCCAACAGCGACGGCTTGCTGGTCTCGCTGGCCGCTGAGTTGGAGGGCATCAACGGCTGGGCGGCCCGGCAACCCACCCCGTGGTGGCGCACCGAGCCCGGCGGCTCGTAACCACCCCAAAGCGCCGCTAGCTGCGACTTCAGCGAGTTGCGTGGTGGTCGGCTAAGCTTGGCCAGTCTTGACTTAGGTCTTCATAACCCCGTAAAGGTGCACTGGTGAAAGGCGTCCGCAAAATGGCCTCTCTGTCGTTGACCAGGTTCGCTGTCGCAGCTGGCAGTCTGGCTCTGTCGCTCTCCGCCGGAGCCGGGTTCGCATCCGCGAGCCCTGACCTCGGCCCGATCATCAACACCACCTGCAGCTACTCGCAGGTGCATCAGGCGCTGGTCGCGGAGAACCCCTCCGCAGCCGCCGAGTTCGACGCCAACCCGAACGCCCAGGGCATGCTGCAGATGTTCCTGAACGCGCCGCCGGCCAAGCGTCAGCAGCTGGCCGGCATGGTCCAGGCCATGCCGGAGGCTCAGCAGTACGTCGGCACCATCACCCAGGTCGCCGGCTCCTGCAACAACTACTGAGCGGAATTCCCGCGGTGGGTCCGCGTAGCAAGGTCCTGATCACCCCCGCGGAGCTCACCGAGCTCGTGCGGGCCGGTGATCCGGTAACCATCCTCGACGTCCGCTGGAGCCTGGAAGCACCGGACGGGCGTCAGGCATATCTTGACGGCCACCTGCCGGGCGCGGTGTATGTCTCTCTCGAAGACGAGTTGTCCGATCACACCGTGCCCGGTCGGGGCCGCCATCCGCTGCCGACCGGCCGCAATCTGGAAGCCGCCGCCCGCCGATGGGGCGTGCGGCGTGATCGGCCGGTAGTCGTCTACGACGACTGGAATCGGGCGGCGTCCGCACGGTTGTGGTGGTTGCTGACCACCGCAGGGGTGGCGCACGTCCGGATTCTCGACGGTGGCCTGCCGGCTTGGGCAAGGGCCGGCGGCGCATTGGAAACCGGAGAGGTCTCCCCCGCGCCGGGCAATGTCACCCTGCTGCCGGAAGACCTCTATGAAGGCCTGCGGCCTACGCTGACCGCCGACGAGGCGGGCGGCGGCGCCCGCGACGGCTCGCTGGCGTTGCTCGACGCCCGCGCCCCCGAGCGGTTCCGCGCCGAGGTGGAGCCGATCGATGCGGCCGCCGGTCACATCCCGGGCGCGAAGAACCTGCCGTTTACCGCTCTGCTGGACGCCGACGGCACCTTCCTGCCCGACCACGCGATCGCCGGACTGCTGGCCGACCGCGGTGTCGGTGCCGACGACACGGTGGGCGCTTACTGCGGTTCGGGAATCAGTGCCACGGTGATCGTCGCTGCACTGGCCGCCAGTGGCCGCTCGGCGGCCATGTTCCCGGGGTCATGGTCGCAGTGGAGTGCGGATCCGTCCCGGCCGGTGGCACGCGGCGAAGACTGAGGGCCGCATCAGCCCAGGTGGCTGGGTCAGCTGAGGTGGAAGTCCGCCGGATCTGGGCTGCCCAGCATCGCCTTCATCGTCGCGCGGTCGAACGGCCACAGATCCACGTTGCCGCCCTCGGTGAGGTACCACGAGTTGCAGCCGGTGTTCCACACCGTCGGGCCCATCGCGATCGCGACATCATCGTTGAACCGGGTGGTGGCCTGATCGGTGACCTCGACGGTGGCCAGCTCGCCGGTCCGGAACTTCGCCAGCCACTGCGCGATGTAGCGAGCGGTCAGTTCTGAGGTGTACTGCAGTGAGATCGACCCGGTGGGCGAATTGGGCCCCAACACCGTGAACAGGTTCGGGAATCCGGGAATCGCGGTCATCTGGTAGGCGCGGGGGCCCTTCGCCCAGGCGTCGTCGATGCTGATCCCGTCGCGGCCGAGCAACCGCATGGGGCGCATGTAGTTGTGGGCGTGGAAGCCGGTCGCCAGCACGATGACGTCGGTGTCGCGGTGGGTGCCGTCGGCGGTGCGAATACCGTTGGGGGTGACTTCGGCGATGTCGTCGGTGACCAGGTCGGCGTTATCGGCGCGGATGGCCCGGTAGTAGCTTCCCGACACCACCTGGCGTTTACACAACGGCTCATAGTCCGGTTGGAGTTTGGCCCGTAACGTCTTGTCGCGCACCTGGATTCGCAAGCAGGCCCGGGCGTAGGCCTGCACCGCCCGGCGTCGCCAGGTGGGACGAGTCGTGACGTCGGTCAGCACTCGGGATCCGCCGAACGCCATCAGCCGGTAAAGCGTGCGATGCAACTTCGGCAAGCGTGCCAGGACCGCGGCGACGCCGGGCACCTGCCGAAGCGACATGGGCGCCCACAGGATCCACTGCGCCGAACGCACATAGTGGGCGATCGATGCGGCATCGGGCTGCAGGGCGGAGACCACCTGCACACCGGTGGAACCGGTACCGATCACCGCGATTCGTTTCCCGTCCGTGTCGAGCGCGTCGTCCCAACGGGCGGTGTGTACCACCGGCCCGGCGAAGTCTGCCAGCCCGGGGATCTCGGGGATAAACGGGTGGTGCAGCACGCCGGTCGCGCAGATCAGGAAGTCGGCGACCAACTCTTCACCGGCAGCGGTGGTGACCACCCAGTGCCGACGCTCGTCCCATTGCGCGTCGGTCACCTCGGTGTCGAGCCGAATCAGCTCCGCCAGCCCGAGCTGCTCGACGACGTCGCGGTGATAGCGCTGAATCGCCGCGCCGGTGGCCCAGGCGTGCTGCCAATCGGGTTTGGGCGCGAACCCGAACTGGTAGATCTGCGAAGGCACGTCGCATCGCAGTCCCGGGTAGTGATTCCAGTACCAGACCCCGCCGACGTCGGAGCCCTTCTCCAGCACGGTGACATCGGTGAAGCCCTGCTCCCGCAGAACGTGGGCGGTGGTGATTCCCGCGACGCCCGCCCCGATGATGAGGACGCGGGGCTCACGCGCGGTCACGGGGCCGCCTCGCCACGATGGGCGCGGGCCTGCCTGTCCACCCGCTCGGTGTAGGCACTGCGTGCTGCGGCGTCGATGGACGTCAACGCCCGCCGATCGTCGACCAGCCGCCGGGCCAGACTCTGCAGCCACTCCGGCACAAACGCGGTCGTCGACCACGCCGGCGCCACCCAGCGGGGCACCGACCGGCGAGCGGCACGGGTTCGCAGCACCGCCAAGATCGCCGCCGCCACATCCTCGGGATCGATCGTGGGCATACCGCCGCCCAGCGGGGCGCCGGAGGTCAGCTCGGTTCGCACCGCCGAGGGCAGCACCGCCGAGACCGCGACACCGGTGCCGGCGTACTCGCGCCGCGCGGACAGCGACGCCCCCAGGGCCGCGAACTTGCTGGCGTTGTAGGTGACCATGCCCGGCACCGGAATCATGCCGGCCATTGAGGCAACGTTGACGACATGGCCGTGGCCGCGCCGGGCCATCCCGGGCAGCACCGCCTGCATACCGTTGAGCACACCGCGGATGTTGACGTCCAGGATCAGATCCCTGACCTGTTCGGTCTCGGCTTCGAAGGCGCCGAGCGGCATGACCCCGGCGTTGTTGACCAGGATGTCCAGTGGGCCGTCAGACGCCTCGATCCGCGCCAGCATGTCCCGCCAGGACGCCGCGCTGGTCACGTCGAGCCGGCCACCGCAGACGCCGAGTTCGGCGGCGGTCTGCAGGCAGGCGTCCTCGTCGACGTCGCCGATCCACACGCGGGCGCCGCGGGCGGTGAGCAGCTTGGCGGTGGCCGCCCCGATCCCTCGCGCACCGCCGGTGATCAGCACCCGGGCGTCGCCGACCGACTGCTTCGTCGCCATGGGCTAGTCGCGCAGCGCCGAAACCGCGTCGACCAGCAACTGGCGCGCCCGGTCGGCGTCGACCATCGTCGGCGGCTGGCCGCGGACCGGCTGCGGGTTCGCGGTGACCTGCACCAGCGCACTGCCCAGGTAGGCGGTGAAGGTGTAGGACTCGCGGGACTGCTGCTGGCCGTCCTTGCCGGTGATCTCGATCTCCGAGTGCGAACCGATGGTCTTGGCGTGGTCGATCTGCGGCGCGTCCACCTCGTCCAGGTAGCCGGTGAGCTTGCCGGCATTGAACGAGACGTGCTTGCACTTCTCGGCGTCGGTGTCGTCATACGGCAGGTCCGAGTCGGACTGCATAGCGATAGCGACCAGCTGGTTGCCGTTGCCCAGGATCGAGACCATCGACATCTTGCCCCGGATGCCCTTGGGCGGTCGACCGGTGTTGGCCGCGTAGTCGGCGCAGTCGGCGGGATCGAACGTCACGCCGGGAGGCATCTTCTGCGGCCCGAGGATCTTCGGGTCGATGTCGTTCGGACCCTTGGTCTGGGTCTTGAAGTCCGAGCCGAACGTCGACTGGACGTTGAACAGCTTGGTGGTGTCGACCGGCTTCTGGCTTCCCCCGCAGCCGGCCAGTGCTTGCGCACACACCAAGAGGCCAACCGAGGAGACAAGCAACGACTTGCGTACGGGCATCCAAGGAATCTACCAATGTCGATTCCCCGGCGGCGGGCGGTGGCCACCCGGATTGGGCGCGATACGCGCCAAGCTGCCCCCGCTCTAGAAGCCCAACCGCCCGAGCTGCTTAGGGTCGCGCTGCCAGTTCTTGGCCACTTTGACCCGTAGGTCGAGAAAGACCTTGGTACCCAACAGCTTCTCGATCTGAGTGCGCGCCGCCGTCCCCACCTCGCGCAGCCGGGCGCCGCCGCGGCCGATCACGATCCCCTTCTGGCTGTCGCGCTCTACATACAACAGCGCATAGACCTCGATCAGGTCGTCACGATCTTCACGCTGGCGCACCTCCTCGATCACCACCGCCAGTGAATGCGGCAGTTCGTCGCGCACCCCCTCCAGGGCGGCTTCCCGGATGAACTCGGCCATCAGGGTCTCTTCGGGCTCGTCGGTCAGTTCACCGTCGGGATAGAAGGCCGGCCCGACGGGCAGCGCGGCGGCCAGCACGTCGATCAGCACGTCGACCTGCTCGCCGCTGACCGCCGACACCGGAACGATCTCGGCTTCCGGCGCCAGTTCACCGACCGCGACCAGTTGCGCGGCCACCTTGTCGCGGGTGGTCTTGTCGATCTTGGTGACCACGACGACCAGCTTGGTTCGCGGTGCGACGACGCGGATCTGCTCGATGATCCAGCGGTCCCCCGGCCCGATGGCCTCGTCGGCCGGAATGCACAGGCCGATGACGTCGACCTCGGAGTAGGTGTCTTTGACCAACTCGTTGAGCCGCTTGCCCAGCAGCGTCCGGGGACGGTGCAGGCCGGGAGTGTCGACCAGGATGATCTGGAAGTCGTCGCGGTGCACGATGCCGCGGATGGTGTGCCGGGTGGTCTGCGGGCGGTTGGAGGTGATCGCCACCTTCGCACCCACCAGGGCGTTGGTGAGAGTTGACTTGCCGGTGTTGGGCCGGCCGACGAAACATACGAAGCCGGAATGGAACCCGGAATCCGATCCAGTCACGAGCCGCCTTTCGCCGAACGTGTTCTCAGCACGAGATTTCGGGTGAATTGTCGTCGTGAGTGCACGTTCAACGCGCGCACGACTGGTACGTCACTGCTCAACTGCGGACTCCTCACCGGCGGGCTCGACCGGGCTGACCAACACCGTGCTGATCCGCACCCGCCCGCGGCTGTCGCGGCTGCCCTCGGCCCGCAGGCGCAGGCCGTGTGACACTACCTCGGCGCCGGGCAGCGGAACGCGGCCCAGCTCCAGCGCGAGCAACCCGCCGACCGTGTCGACGTCGAGACCGGAGTCGAACTCCACCCCGTAGAGCTCCCCGACATCTTCGATCGGCAACCGCGCCGAGACGCGAAATCTGTTGCCGTCCAGCTCTTCCACCGGAGCGACTTCGCCTTGGTCGTACTCGTCGGCGATCTCGCCGACGATCTCCTCCAAGACGTCCTCGATGGTGACCAGTCCGGCGATCGCGCCGTATTCGTCGACCAGCAGGGCCATGTGATAGCGGCTGCGCTGCATGTCTTCGAGCAGCGCGTTGAGCGCCTTGGAGTCTGGCATGAAGACGGCCGGTCGCATCACCTGCGCCACCGTGGTGTCACGCCCCCCGTTGGTCGAGTAATAGGTTTGTTGGACAAGGTCTTTCAGGTAGACGACACCGAGGATGTCGTCGACGTTCTCACCGATCACCGGGATGCGGGAATGCCCACTGCGCACCGCCAGAGACGTGGCTTGACCGGCCGATTTGTCACGTTCGATCCAGACCATCTCGGTGCGCGGCACCATCACTTCGCGGGCCGGGGTGTCGGCCAGTTCGAAGACCGACTGGATCATCCGGCGTTCGTCAGCTGCCACCACGCCGCGCTGCTGAGCCATGTCGACCACTTCGCGCAGCTCGATTTCGGAGGCGAACGGCCCGTTGCGGAAGCCGCGGCCCGGGGTCAGCGCATTCCCCAGCACCACCAGCACGCGGCTGATCGGGGCGAGTAGCACCGATAGGACTTGCAGTGGCAGCGCTGCGGCCAGCGCGATCGAATAGGCGTTCTGCCGGCCCAGGGTGCGCGGTCCCACCCCGATCACCACGAAGCTGACCACCACCATGGCCGCGGCGGCGGCGAACAGGCCCCAGTCCAGGCCGAGCACGGCGTGCAGCAGGAACACCAGCAGCGCGGTCGCGGTGACTTCGCAGGTGATGCGTAACAACACCACCAGGTTGATGTAGCGAGGACGTTCGGCCATCAGCTTGACCAGCCAGACCGCGCCGGGTCGCTTCGCTCTCACCAGCTCCTCGACCCGCGCCGGCGAGACGGTGCTGACCGCGGCGTCGATTGCCGCGAACAACCCGCCCAGACCGATCAGCGCAATCACGCCGAGAAGCAGCGGTGTTCCGGTCACGGTTCGTCGAAATACCTGGTCTTGTCCAGCAGCCGGCGGTCCTTCTCGCTCTGGGTCTCGGCCCGGTAGGTTTCCACCTGGTCGGCGACCCACTCCTCGAGCAGACGGCGCTGCAACGCGAACATCTCTTTTTCTTCATCCGGCTCGGCGTGGTCGTAGCCGAGCAGGTGCAGCACGCCGTGCACGGTCAACAGCGCCAGTTCCTGGCCCAGCGAATGGCCAGCTGCGGCAGCCTGTTCGGCGGCGAACTCCGGACACAGAGCGATGTCGCCGAGCATCGAGGGACCGGGTTCGGGAGCATCCGGCCGGCCGCCGGGCTCCAATTCGTCCATCGGGAAACTCATGACGTCGGTGGGCCCGGGCAGGTCCATCCAGCGCATGTGCAGGTCGGCCATCGCCGCGGTGTCCAGCAGCACCATTGACAACTCGGCACCGGGATTGACGTCCATCTTGGCCAGCACGAACTTGGCGACGCTGATCAGCTCGACTTCGGAGACGTCGAGACCGGATTCGTTGGAGACCTCAATGCTCATCGGCGTGACCTGCCTTGCGAGGCGCGCCGTGACGCCCGGTTCATGGCCAGCCCCGGCTGGACCTGTTCGGATTCGTGGCGTGAGTAGGCGTCGACGATCTCCGACACCAGCCGGTGCCGGACGACGTCGACGCTGGTGAGCTCGGCGACGTAGATGTCGTCGATGTCATCGAGGATGTCCACGGCGGCCCGCAGCCCGGACCTAGCCCCGCCGGGCAGGTCGATCTGAGTGACGTCACCGGTGACCACGATCTTGGCCCCGAAGCCCAGCCGGGTGAGGAACATCTTCATCTGTTCTGCGGTGGTGTTCTGCGCCTCGTCGAGAATGATGAACGCGTCATTGAGCGTCCGGCCACGCATGTAGGCCAGTGGCGCCACCTCGATGACACCGGAACTCATCAGCTTGGGAATCAGCTCCGGGTCCATCATGTCGTGCAACGCGTCATAGAGCGGGCGCAGATACGGATCGATCTTCTCGCTCAGGGTGCCGGGCAAAAACCCCAGTCGCTCACCGGCTTCCACCGCCGGACGGGTCAGGATGATGCGGGTGACCTGTTTGGTCTGCAGCGCTTTGACCGCCTTGGCCATCGCCAGATACGTCTTGCCGGTTCCGGCCGGGCCGATGCCGAACACAATGGTGTGGGCGTCGATGGCGTCGACGTAGCGCTTCTGATTGAGCGTTTTGGGCCGGATGGTCTTACCGCGCCGCGACAGGATGTCGAGGCTGAGGACTTCGGCTGGCGACTCGTTGCCGGTGCCCACCAGCATCCCGACGCTGTGCCGCACCGTTTCGGGCGTCAGGGACTGCCCGCCGGCCACGATCGCCACCAACTCGGAGAGCACCCGCTCGGCAAGGGCGACGTCGGCCGGCGCTCCGGAGATGGTGACGGCGTTGCCGCGCACATGCAGGTCGGCAGAGAGCAGCCGTTCGATGGCACGCAGGTTCTCATCTGCAGAACCCAGCAGGCCCACGACCAGGTCGGGTGGAATATCGACGCTGCTGCGAACCTGCGAGGCCGGCCCGGCAGCGGGGGTATCGCGGGGCGTCACGGGGTTTCCGATGCCTGCTTCCTGGGGGTTTGTGCCGTGGGGACGGCGATGAGTCGGACGCTTGAGTCTACCGCCTACCGTCACCGATGAGCGGTTCGTTCAAGACGGGGTGGTGCCGCGCGGGCGAAACTGCCGGGTATGAGCGAGGAAACCTTCACCCCTGCCCTGGGCCGCTTGGCGCCGGCCCGGTTCTTCGACTATGTGGTGGCGTTGACGCGCGAACGGCTGTGGCGAGGCCTGACCGTCATGCATCTGGCGCCGCGTCCCGACGACACGATCCTGGACGTGGGTTGCGGTACCGGATCGCTAGCGCTGCTGGCCGCTCGGGTGGAGCCGCAGGCCAACATCGTGGGCCTGGACCCCGATCCGGAGATCTTGACGGTGGCGCGGCAAAAGGATGCCCACAGCCGAGTTCGTTGGCTGACCGGGATGGGCGACGACCTGGTGGCATCGGTGGGCGCGGAGTCGATGGACGGCGTGACGTCTTCTCTGGTGCTGCACCAATGTCCGATGGACGTCAAGCGGGCCATCTTGGCGTCGATGTTCGCGGTGCTGCGGCCGGGCGGGCGGCTGGTGATCGCCGACTTCGGGTGGCAGCGGACTCCGCTGATGCGCCTGGCGTTTCGGTTCGTCCAGTTCGCCGACGGCAAGACCGATACCCAGCCCAACGCCGATGGTGTTCTGCCGGAGCTGATTTCAGCCGCCGGCTTCACCGATGTTCGCGAAGCCGACGTGGTGGCCACCATCAACGGGACGATCTCGATCTATACCGCCCGCAAACGGTGATCAGGCCAGCGCCTGCAGCACCACCGACGGCGTCAGGCCCATCATCTCCCGCATCTGCCGGGTGAAGTGGGCCTGGTCGGAAAACCCCGCGGCAATGGCGGCTTCGGCCAGCGGCATGCCCGACTGCAGGGCTTCGACGGCCCGGCGCAGCCGTGACCAGACCCGCCAGCGGGTGAGCGGCATCCCCAGTTCCCGGCGCGCCAGCGCGCGCAGGCGCTGCGGCGAGAGGCCGATCTCGGCGGCCAGGCTCGGCATCGCGATGTTGCTGCCGGCCAGCATGGCCAGCGCCGTCACCAGGCGCGGATCCAGCTCCTCCGATTGTCCCCGGCAGGCGGCCGCGACATCGGACTCGCGCAGTTCGCCCAGTTCGGGGGCGGCGGCGATGCCGGCGTCATAGCGTTGCCGCAGTCGGTCGGCGAATAGGCAGTGCGGCTCGATGAAGTAGGTGATCAGGTCGCGGATGGCCAGGATGCGGTGCGGCGCCATCGGCGAGACGACCAGCGCGGCGGCCCGATGGTGGGTGCCGGCGAGGTCCACCATCGCCACTTCGTCTCGCCCGGCGACCACGATCTGGAACGCACCGTGGCGGTGAATCGGGCCGCCGCCGCCCACCGGGCCGCGATACACCGCGTAGCCGTCGCTGATGCTCAGCGACGGCGCCGAACCCGCCGGACTATTCACTCCCCCAGCGCGGCGTGAGCACCCCGAGCGCGCCCAACGCGACGGCCGCCGCGGTCGAGGTGCGCAGCACGGTGGGGCCCAGCCGCGTGGCGACGGCACCGGCGCCGGTCAACGCCGCCAGCTCCGCCTCGGTGATTCCGCCTTCGGGCCCCACCACCAGGGCCAGTGCCGACACGGTGGCCCCGACCGTGTCGGCCAATGCGACGTCGGCCGCGTCGTGCAGGACCAGCACGGTTGTGCCGGCAGCCACCTGTTCGCGGACCCACGACACCAGCTCGGCGCCGGTCAGCAACCCGTGCACGGGCGGAATGTGGGCCCGGCGGGACTGCCCGGCGGCCGCTTGGGCGACCGCCTGCCAGCGCCGCACTCCCTTGTCGGCGCGTGCGCCGTCCCAGCGGGCCACGCACCGGTCGGCCTGCCAGGCTATGAAGGCGTCGGCGCCGGCCTCGGTGGCCAGCTCGATCGCCAGCTCGGATCGTTCGGATTTGGGCAGCGCCTGCACCACGGTGACCGGTGGGCTGAGTGGCTCGACCTGGCAACGCTCCAGCACCCGGGCCCGCAACCCGCCGCGCCCGGCCTCCTCGACCTGGCATTGCGCCACCACCCCGGCACCGTCGCCGAGGGTCAGTTGCTCACCGGGCCGAATCCGGCGCACCGTCGCGGCATGGAACCCGGCGTCGCCGTCGAGCACGGCCAGCGCACCCACCTCGGGCAGCGCATCGACGTAGAACAGGCCTGCCACCGCAGGCTCAGCGCCCGGTGAAGGTTTCGCGCAGTCGGCTGAACAGCCCGCCGCTGTTCGGCGTGTGCGCCGAGCGGACCTCGGCGGTCTCGCGGTCGCGGTGCTGTTTGAACTTGCGCAGCAGCTCGGTGTCGTGGCTGTCGAGGCGCTCGGGGACCACCACCTCGATGTGGGCGTGCAGGTCACCGCGCACCCCGGTGCGCACCTGCGGCATGCCCTGGCCGCGCAGCACGATGGTCGCCCCGGGTTGGGTGCCGGCCGGGATGGTGATCTCGGTGGCGCCGTCGAGGATCGCCTCCACGGTGACGGTGGTGCCCAGCGCCGCGTCGACCATCGGCACCGAGATGTGGCAGTGCAGGTCGTCGCCGTCGCGGGCGAAGATGTCGTGTTGCTGTTCGTGTACCTCGACGTAGAGGTCACCAGCCGGTCCCCCACCGGGCCCGACCTCACCCTGGGCGGCCAGCCGCACGCGCATGCCGTCGCCGACGCCGGCCGGGATCTTGACGCTGATCTCACGGCGCGAGCGCACCCGGCCGTCGCCGCCGCACTGGTGGCACGGGTCCGGGATCACCTCGCCGACTCCGCGGCAGGTGGGGCACGGCCGCGAGGTCATGACCTGGCCCAGCAGCGAGCGCTGCATGCTCTGCACCTCGCCGCGGCCGTGGCAGGTGTCACACGTCATGGGGCGTGAGTCCCCGTTGGTGCCGCGGCCCTGGCAGCGGTCGCACAGCACGGCGGTGTCGACGGTGACGCGCTTGGTCACGCCGGTGGCGCACTCGGTGAGGTCCAGGCGCATGCGCAGCAGCGAGTCCGACCCCGGCCGGACCCGTCCGGTCGGGCCGCGGGAGGCCGCGCCGCCGCCGAAGAACGCCTCGAACACGTCCCCGAGGCCACCAAAGCCTCCCCCGAAGCCGCCGCCGAAGCCATTGCCGCCCCCGCCGCTCTCCAGCGGGTCGCCGCCGAGGTCGACGATGCGACGCTTTTCCGGGTCGGACAGCACCTCGTAAGCGGCGCTGATCTCCTTGAACTTGGCCTGCGCTGCCTCGTCGGGGTTGACGTCGGGGTGGTAGGTGCGCGCCAGCTTGCGATAGGCGCGCTTGAGCTCGGTGTCGGTGGCGTCCTTATCGACGCCCAACAAGCCGTAATAGTCGCGTGCCACGCCTGACCCTTTCCAACTTCTGTCAGCCGGAGATTAGCGAGCCCCGAGCACTTCACCGATGTACATAGCAACTGCTGCGACACTGGCGATCGTTCCCGGATAGTCCATCCGGGTGGGACCCAGCACCCCCATGCCCCCGTACACGGTGCCCTGCGACCCGTAAGCGGTGGACACCATCGAGGCGCCGGCCATCTCCTCAGCCTCGGTCTCGTGACCGATGCGCACCGTGACTTTACCGGCTTCCTGCTGCACGGCGAGCAGCCGCAGCACCACAACCTGCTCTTCCAGCACTTCCAGCACCGACCGCAGCGAGCTGCCGAAGTCGGCGGCGTTGCGGGTCAGGTTGGCGGTGCCGCCGAGCAGCAGGCGTTCCTCGCGGTGCTCGACCAACGATTCCAGCAGCACGGTCGCCGAGCGCCCCACCGCGTTGGCCAGGCCGGGCGACAGCCCGCTGCGCCCGTCCAGGTGCCCGGCGAGTTCAGCGACAGCGGTAGAGGCCGCCGAGATCCGTTTGCCCTCCAGTGCGGCGCCGAGGATCTCCCGCAGCTGGCTGAGCTGGTGGTCGTCGATGGGCTCACCCAACTCGACGATGCGCTGATCGACCCGGCCGGAGTCGGTGATGACCACCAGCAACAACCGCGCCGGGGTCAGCGCGATCACCTCAAGATGGCGCACCGTGGACACCGACAGCGTCGGGTACTGCACGACGGCCACCTGGCGGGTCAGCTGCGCCAGGGTGCGCACCGCGCGGCGCAGCACGTCATCGAGGTCGACTCCGGAATCCAGGAACGACAGGATCGCCCGGCGCTCCGCGGACGACAGCGGCTTGACGTCGTCGATTCTGTCGACGAACTCCCGATAGCCCTTCTCGGTGGGCACCCGCCCGGAACTGGTGTGCGGCTGGGCGATGTAGCCCTCGGCCTCCAGCACGGCCATGTCGTTGCGCACGGTGGCCGGAGAAACCCCGAGGTTGTGCCGTTCTACCAGTGCTTTGGAGCCGATCGGCTCTTTGGTGGCGACGAAGTCGGCGACGATGGCACGCAGTACCTCGAAGCGGCGGTCATCGGCCACACCCATGGGTGCTCACCTCCTACTTCGAACAGCTACGGCCGCTCTCGATTTTACGGTGACGCCGCCAACAGCCGGTGCTCGATGCCGTGCACGATGCCAGGCTCGCGATCTCGCACCAAACAGGCGACGTCGACGAAGTGGGAGACGAGCGAGGACGGCTCGTCGTCGATCCAGCCCACCGCGATCGCCGACCCGGGCCAGTCCTCGATCGGCAGGAACCGGACCCCGGTCACCGGCATGAAGTGCGCGGCCGCCGCGCTGGTGATGGCGATGGCCGCGCCCGCGGCGACCACCTGCGCCTCCTCGGTGATCGAATCAGCGCGTACCACGTCGACCTTCGGCGCAGCGGTGCGCGCCGCGGCCAGGCTCCAGAACGCGTGATGGGCTTCGTCGACGCTGGACGACTGGGTGATCGGATCGTCGAGCAGGTCGCGCACCGACACCGATGTGCGTCCGGCGTGACGGTGCGAGGTCGACACCATGGCGACGACGGGGTCGATCGCCAGGATCTCGGTGTTGATGTTCGGTGTGCTCTGCGGCAACCGCAGGAACGCCACGTCGGTGGCCCGCGACGCCAATCCTGCCGATGGATCGCTGACCTGGAATTCCCGCATCTCGATGGTGACCTCGGGGTGACGTTCCCGGAACTCGGTAATGATCGGTGCGGTCAGTTCCAGGGCGGCGCCTGGTACGTACCCCAGCCGCAGCGTGCCGACCACCCCGCGGGCTGCCTGTTCCGCTGCTGCGGTGGCGCTGTCCAGCGCGGCCAAGACGCCACGCGCGCCCTCCAGGAAGACTTCGCCGGCGGGCGTCAGCGTCACGTTGCGAGTGTTGCGTTCGAACAGCTTGACGCCGAGTTCGTCTTCGAGGTCTTTGATCTGCCGGCTCAGTGCCTGCTGCGCCAGGTGGACTCGCGCCGCCGCCCGACTGAAGTGCAGTTCTTCAGCAGCCACCACGAAGTGGCGCAGCTTTCGCGTGTTGATGTCGATGGTGGTCGATCTTAAGACACCCGGTGTTGATCGAGCGTGGTTCGATCCGGCGGTTCAGCGAGGCCCGACGAAGGAGAGCCGGAGCTGGGACCGCCGCGTGGAAGCTGCCCGTCCAGTGCACCTCCCGACACCGCTTTCAAGTCGATGCCCGAACGGCCCAGCTGCCGGGCGCCGGTGATCAGCGCATCGATGACGCGGGCAGCCTCGAGGTAGCCGAGGCCGTCCGGCGGGTGCACGTTGGACACGCAGTTGCGTTCGGCGTCGGTGCGGCCCGGCCGCGGCAGGTGCGTCAGGTACAGCCCAAGACTGCTGGCCACCGACAGTCCCGGCCGCTCACCGATCAGCACCACCACGGTCTGGACGCCCATCGCTTCGCCGATGTGGTCGCCGAGTGCCACCCGGGCGCCGGTGGCGATCACCGGTGCGGCGATGGTGCGGTGAGCGCCCACCACCTCGACCAACGCACGTAGTAACCGAACACCGTGTTCGGTCAACGCCGACGGGGACAACCCGTCGCACAGCACGAATCCCACCTGCGCTGTACTGCATGGGATTTCACACAAATCCTTGGGTTGCCGACCAAGGTCGGGGCGGCGCAGGTATTCCGCACGGGTGCCCGCTTGGCTGGTGACCGCCACGGGTTCACCGAGGCCCACTGCGGCCACCTGCTGCGCCAAGTGCTCGATGTCAAGCGGTTGGCGCACTGCGTCGCGGGCCAGGGCGTGCGCCGCCCGGAACTCCAGCACGCTACGGGTCGGTTGGCCGTCACCGGAGCGGCCGAGGCCGATACGCGCCTGGGTGTGGCGGCGTAAGTCCTGCCAGAGGTCCACTTCAGCGAGGCTCATGCCGGAGCCGCCAGTGAGCGCAGCGGCGAGCTCTCCAACGCGTGCGGGAGCACCCGACCGGATTCGTCGGCGATACCGAGGCGCTGCAGCCACGCCTCGAACTCCGGCGCTGGCCGCAACCCAAGCGCACGGCGGGCGTAGAGCGCGTCGTGAAAGGACATGCTCTGGTAGCCCAGCATCACGTCGTCGGCGCCGGGGACGGTGATGACGAAGTTGCAGCCGGCGACGCCGAGCAGCGTGAGTAGGGTGTCCACGTCGTCCTGGTCGGCTTCGGCATGATTGGTGTAGCAGACGTCGACACCCATCGGCAGGCCGAGCAGCTTGCCGCAGAAGTGGTCCTCCAGCCCGGCCCGGGCGATCTGCTTGCCGTCGTAGAGGTATTCCGGCCCGATGAACCCGACCACGGTATTGACCAGCAGCGGCGCGAATTCGCGGGCCACCGCGTAGGCCCGGGCCTCCAGGGTCTGCTGATCGACAGGCCGGCCTCCGCTGCCCAGGTGGGCGTGCGCGCTCAGTGCCGAGCCCTGGCCGGTCTCGAAGTACATGACGTTGTCCCCGACGGTCCCGCGCTGCAGTGAACGCCCCGCGTCGTGGGCGGTACGCAGCAGATCGAGGCTCACGCCGAAGCTGCGGTTGGCGCCCTCGGTGCCGGCGATCGATTGGAACACCAAATCGACCGGGACACCCTGCTCGATCAGCTCGATGGTCGTGGTCACGTGCGAGAGCACGCAGGACTGCGTCGGGATCTGGTAGCGCACCCGGATGTCGTCGAGCAGGTACAGCAGATCGGCGGTGGCCTGCGGCGAGTCGGTGGCCGGGTTGATCCCGATCACCGCGTCGCCACATCCGTGCAGCAGCCCGTCAAGCGTGGCCGCGGCGACCCCTCGAGGGTCGTCGGTCGGATGGTTGGGTTGCAGCCGCGTCGCCAGGCGGCCCGGCAAGCCCAGCGTGGTGCGAAACGCGCTGGTGACCGTTGCCGATCGCGCCACCGCGATCAGGTCCTGGTTTCGCATGAGCTTGCTGACCGCGGCCACCATCTCGGGGGTCAGCCCGGGCGCGACCCGGCGCAGGGTGTCGGCCGCGGTCGGCGTGGCCGCCACCTCCAGCAGCCAGTCCCGCAGACCGCCGACGGTCAGATGCGACACCGCGGAAAAGCTCGCACGGTCGTAGCGGTCGATGATCAGCCGGGTGACCTCGTCGGTCTCGTAGGGCACGACGAGATCACGCAGAAAGGTGTCCAGCCCGACATCGGCCAATGCCCATTGCGCCGCGGCTCGTTCGGCGTCGCTGGCGGCGGCGCAGCCGGCCAGTTCGTCACCGGATCGGCGCGGGGTGGCCTTGGCCAGCAGGTCGATCAGGCCGTCGAAGCGGTAGGTGGTGCCGGCCAGCGTCTGCGTGTATGTAGTCACCGCAGGCCCCCTCCGCTGTACCGGGATTTCCCTGATCGCATCGACGACCGCACGCACGGGTGATGCGGAAATGGCGTCGTGCCGATATGAGTCACGGGCGAAGAAAAATGCAACCCGCGCACCCAGTTTTACATATCGGCGACGCGATCCCATAATTCCGCTATTTCGTCGGCGAGCGGGGAAATATCCCAACCCGGTGGTACTGTCCCCCGCTTGTGGGAATTGCAGCAGAATCCATCGATGACGATCTGACCCTGGCGCTGGGCCTGGCGGACCTGGCCGATGCCATGACGATGGACCGATTCGGGGCGCTGGACCTGCGGGTCGATACGAAGCCGGACCTCACTCCGGTCACCGACGCCGACCGTGCGGTGGAGGTCGCACTGCGCGACTCACTGGCGCGCGATCGGCCCGACGACGACGTGCTGGGCGAGGAATTCGGCGGCAGCGCGACCTTCAGCGGCCGCCAGTGGGTCATCGACCCGATCGATGGAACCAAGAACTTCGTGCGCGGCGTGCCGGTGTGGGCCACCTTGATCGCCCTGCTCGACGACGGCGTGCCGCGTGTCGGTGCGATCAGCGCCCCCGCGTTGGGCAGGCGGTGGTGGGCCGGGGATGGCCTGGGCGCATTCGCCGCGGTCGGCGGCGAGGCGCCGCGCCGGCTGTCGGTCTCCGCGGTGGCCGACCTCGGTTCGGCGAGCCTGTCGTTCGCCGGTCTCACGCAGTGGGCGCACCTGGGACTGCGTCAACGGTTCCTGGATCTGACCGACGCCGTATGGCGAACGCGCAGCTACGGCGACTTCTGGGCCCATTGCCTCCTTGCCGAGGGCGCACTCGACATCGTGGTCGAACCCTCGTTGTCGTTGTGGGACATGGCTGCCCTGGACATCCTGGTCCGCGAGGCGGGTGGCACCTTCACCGACCTCAACGGCACCGCCGGCCCCCACGGCGGCAGCGCAGTGGCTAGCAACGCAGCATTGCACGCGGCGGTGCTGGACAGCCTGGGCATGGCCTAGCACGGCAGCATCCCCGAGCGCCCGATTAACAACAAAAGTTTGTGAATACTGGCTATTTTTGGTGTTGGAATTCTCGTCGGCCATTTGACATTATGGGCCCGCGGCCATTGAACAAAATGTGGCGGTAATTCTTGCTATCCCCGCAGCCGCCATTCAGATGCGCAGGAGATCATGAATTCAGGCATTTCACTGCGGCCCGCGGCGGGGCAGTCGGCGTGATAACGACGCAGCGCGCACTACGTGATGTGACGCCACGTCGGTCGGCCGTGGTTAGCTCTGCTATTGCGCGTGCGAACAACAACACGATGATCCCTCGGGGTTTCTGACCCCGAAGGCTCCTCAAGATGGAGGATCTGCTCTCACCATGTCCGACTTTCCCTACACGGACCGCTTCACGGTCAACCGCACGCTGCCCGAGCAGGGCCGGCCGCGGGACGAAGTGCTCGCGGAGCTGCGTGAGATGGCGCAGGCCGAGGACACCACTTGGGAAACCGGCAAGGTGTCCGGGACCATGTACTGCGGCGACCATGAGCACTACCGCTTCCTCGATGAGGCGTTCGGGCTGTTCGCCCACGTGAATGTGTTGCAGCGCGATATCTGTCCGTCGGCCAACAAGTTCGAGGGCGAAGTCATCGCGATGGCCCTGGACCTGATGCACGCCGAAGCCATCACCGACACCGAGCCGGTCGGAATGGTCACCACCGGCGGCACCGGCAGCATCATCCACGCGCTGCTGGCCTACCGAGAGCACGCCGCCAAGCACCGGGGCATCACCCGACCGAACTTCATCAAGCCCGAAACCGGTCACCCGGCCTTCGACAAGGGCTGCCATCTGTTCGGCATCGAGCTGCGCACGGCGCCGATCGATCCGCAGACCACCCAGGCGGACGTGGACTGGGTGGCGAACAACATCGACGAGAACACCATCGCGATCATGGGCTCGGCCTGCAACTACGGCTACGGCACCGTCGACCCGATTCCCGAACTGGGACAGTTGGCCCAGCAGCGCGGGGTGGGATTGCACGTCGACGGCTGTCTGGGCGGGTTCGTCCTGCCCTTCGCCCAGGAGCTGGGCTACGACGTCCCCCTGTTCGATTTCCGGGTTCCCGGGGTCACCAGCATCTCCGCGGACAACCACAAGTACGGCTACGCGTTGAAAGGCGCTTCCACTCTGCTGTTCCGCGACAAGGCCTACCGCAACGCGCAGTACTTCTACCTGCCGGAGTGGTCCGGCGGCAAATACCACTCGCCGGGAATCGAGGGCTCACGCTCGGGTGGGCTGATCGCCGCCGCGTGGGCATCGATGGTGCAGCTGGGCCGGGAGGGCTACCGGGCCTACGCCAAGGCGATCCTCGAGACGGCATCCACCATGCAGGACGCCGTGCGCAGCCACCCCGAGCTGATGATCCTGGGCTCCCCGACGTTCTGCTTCAGCTTCCGCTCCGACGAATTCGACATCTATCACGTCGCCGACGCGATGAAGCCCAAGGGCTGGCGTTTCAACGGCCAGCAGTACCCGAACGCCATCCACATGGCCGTCACCCGGCCCCAGACCCAGCCCGGCGTGGCGGAGGCGTTCGCCGCCGACCTCGACGACGCGGTCGAGTACGCCAAGAAGAAGACCGCCGCCGGCGAGGCGCCGGTCAGCGCTGCGGTCTACGGCGGCGTTCCTGGCGGGATGACCGCCGAGGCGGCCGAGTTCATCGAAGGGTTCATGGAACACATCCTCGACACCCAGCAGTCCTTGCCGCCCCTATGAGTGGTGCGGAGCGCGTCGATCGCGTCGTTCTGGCCGTCGACCTCGGCACTGGTGGACCCAAAGTCGGTTTCGTGTCGTTGGACGGCACCGTGTTGTGGTCGGACCTCATCACGGTCTCGACCGAATACGGGCCGAACGGGGCCGCCACCCAGGACGCCGGTCTGTGGTGGGAGATCATCCGCGACGCCACCAAACGCGGGCTGGCCGAGAGCGGAGTCCACGGTGATCAGGTAGCCGGGGTGTCGATCACCGGGCAATGGGCCAGCACCATCCCCGTCGACACCGAGGGTCGCCCGGTGGGCCCCTGCGTGATGTGGATGGACACCCGCGGCGCTCCGTACAGCCGCAGGGCATTCGGCGGTCGGGTGGCCGGCTACCGGCCACGGGTCCTGCTCAACTGGCTTCGTCGCAACGGCGGCGTCCCCTCGCCCAGCGGCGACGACCCGGTCGGGCACATGCTGCACCTGCAACACAGCGACCCGGCGGTCTTCGCGGCCACCCGTTGGTTTCTGGAGCCGGTCGACTACCTCGGCATGCGCTTCACCGGACGGGCGGCAGCGTCGCGGGCCTCGATGATGGGCAGCTGGCTCACCAACAACCGCAACCTGGCGGTGCTCGACTACGACGACGTACTGGTGCGGATGGCCGGTGTCGACCGGACGAAGCTGCCGCCGCTGGTGCCGACCGGCTCCATCATCGGCCCGGTGGCACCGTCAGTCGCCGCCGAACTCGGCATATCGCCCGCGGCCCAAGTGGTTACCGGGACTCCGGACCTACACAGCGCGGCGGTGGGTTCGGGTGCGGTGCGCCAAGGTGAGCTGCACCTGACCATTTCCACCACATCGTGGATCAGCTGCCCGGTGATGTTCAAGAAGACCGATGCGTTCCACCAGCTGGCTACCGTCGCGGGCCTCGACCCGACGTCCTATCTGCTGGTCAACAACCAGGACACCGCGGGCCGGGCGCTGCAATGGCTGCGCGACACCGTATTCGACGATCTGGACTACGACGCCCTGACCGCGGTGGCGGCGGGGGCACCGGCGGGCTCGAACGGCGTGATCTTCACTCCCTGGCTCAAAGGCGAGCACTCACCCATCGACGACCGCCGTGCCCGCGGCGGCTTCCACAACCTATCGCTGGCCACCACCCGCGCCGACCTAGTGCGCGCCGTGCTCGAAGGAGTCGCCTACAACAGTCGCTGGCTGCTCGAGTCCGTGAATCGGTTCGCCCCTAACGCCGGACCGATCCGGATCGTCGGCGGCGGGGCGCGCTCGGACCTGTGGTGCCAGATCATCGCCGACGTCACCGGCCGTACCTGCGAGCGGGTGGCCGATCCGTTGAACGCGCAGTTGCGGGGCGCGGCACTGTTCGCCGGGATCGGCATGGGCTACGTGCATCGCGACGAGCTACGCGATCTGATCCCGCTCGACGGCGTATTCGAGCCGGTAGCCGCCAATCACGAAGTGTACGACCGACTCTTCGCCGAGTTCCCCGGGCTCTACGAGTCGCAGAAGGGCATGTTCGGCCGTCTCAATCGCTGACTGTGACCCGTGCGGCGGGCTAGTGGGCCGCCATGATCTGCATCAGCTGCGTCGCCGAGTCGTGCGAGAGCACCCAACGGCCTTGGTCGACGAGCTGCAGCGGGATGGTCTGCGGAGCAGGCATCTTGGGGCCAGAGATGGTGACGTTGGCCAGCCCCTGACCCTCGCCGGTCTGCACGACGTTGATCACGTCGAAGTTGTAGGGCAGCTCGCCGTCGCGGTATGCCTTACGCAGCTCGCTGTCGAGCCCGTGGCCTTCGTGCTGGGTGATGCCGTTCTCGACCAGGTCGGCCTTCTCCTTGTAGCCGATGCCGGCGTCGCTGAGCCTGGTCAGCATCCCCGACACCTCACCGGTTGTGGGCAGCGGCACACCCGAGGGCGCCGGCGGTGCCGGAGCGGGCTCCAGCGGGACGGGTGCACCAGCCACGGAGTCCTGCGGTGCCGCCGGTTCTGCGGAGGCGACGCCTCCCCCGAACACCCCGGACACTCCGATCGCAGCCAGCGCCGCAGCGCTCAGCAGTAAAAGCCTGCCAGTCACGGTTCCCCCTTTTCAACGACGGATACCGGAGTCAGGCTACGCCCGTTCGGCCGCCATGGCATCACGAAGACTCTTGGGCCGCAGGTCGTTCCAGTGCTGCTCGACGTACTCCAGACAGGCCGCACGGTCGGCGCCCTGTTCACCCCCGTAGACCACTCGCCACCCGGCGGGAACATTGGCGAACGTCGGCCACAGGCTGTACTGCTCCTCGTCATTGGCCAGCACGTAGAAGCTGCCGCTTTCGTCGTCAAAGGGATTGGTGCTCATCGGATCTCCTCGGTATCGGTGGCGCAGCAGAAAGGTGGGCGCCCAGCACCCGGTCGGACAGCAGTCCCAAGCAGCTCAGGTTCGGAAAGCCGGGTCCCTGGGTGAGACCTGCCAAGTTGGGTAGAAAAAGCTTCGGGGTCACGTCCGCGACCGCCAAGTCATGCCCGATCGCCTCGGCCAGCCGGTCGCCGGAAAGCGGCCCGCCCAGGCCCAGCTCGAGCAGATCCAAGGTGTCCTGGCCGAACAGCGACACGAACCACAGCGGGTCGGCACCGGAGCCGTCGATGACGAGGTCGAAACCGTGCACGGTCTCGAAGTTCTCACCGCCGCGGTTGGTGCTCAGCGTGAGTCGGATTCGGCCGTCGCGGGCCACCGCGTGCGCGACCCGGCCCCGCAGGTGGCGAATCCGGTCGTCGGCCAGCAGCGCATCCTGCACCCGGGCCGAGAACACGCCGCGGTCGGTGCGGGCCAACGCATCTCGCCGCTCTGCCAAGGTCAGCGCGGTCCAGTCGGTCGGATCGGAGAACAGGGCGTTCTCGAAGAACCCCTCCCCCCGGGTGAACAGAGTCACCTGTGGGGAGATCACGGTGATCGTTGAAACCCGGTGCCGGAAAAGCTCATTGAGCATCGATGCCGCGGTCTCGCCGCCGCCGATGACGGCGACGCGCTCGGCGCTGATCCGGTCGGCCGCAGCCCGGTGCCAGAACTGCGCGATGGAGAGCACCAGTGGGTTGCCGGGCAGGATCGACTTCTCGGCTTGCCCCGGGCCGGTGATCATCACCGCGTCTGCGGCGACTTTGGTTTCGCGGGTGTGCAGCACCCAACCGGCGCCGTCCACTCCCAGCCGCTCTACCTCGCCGGGAATCACGTTGAGTTGCACCGCCTGGGCCACCCAGCGCAGGTACTGACTCCACCGCAGATGGGTGGGGGCGGGCCGGCCACGGTCGACCCATTCGGCGAACTGGCCGGTGGCGATCAGATAGGACTGCCAGCCATAGCGGGTCATACGCTCGTCGAGTTCGGCGTTGCGGCCGGCCACCAATGCCGAGCGGTACGGGAAGCCGACGTCCTTCTCCGGGCTGGTGCCCAGCCGGTGCGCACCATCGGTCCAGCCGCCGGAGGCGCGCCAGTTGGCGGCGACCTCGGTGCGTTCGACGGCGACCACATCCGGTGCGGCGACGCCCATCTCGCGCAATGCCGCGGCCTTCGCGGCCACCGCGACCGCCTTGGCTCCGGCGCCCACCACCGCAAGTGTGCTCATCGCAGTTCCTCCACCAGGTCGCGCAGGCTGTCGGCGAACAGCTCTTGCAGTGCCGTGATCTCGGCGTCGCCGAGAATATCGGGCAACGTGCGCCACTGGGTCATCAGCGCCTGTCCCGCCCCAAGGTCGGCCACCGCGGCGAAGATGCTCAGCTCGTGGCGTACCGCCTGACCGGGTTCGGGCACCGACGGCAGCCCGGCGATCAGGTCGGGGGCCACGGCCGGTCCGCCACCGGCCCGGTCGACTCGGCCCAGGTAGTTCAGCAGCACCTGCGGCCCCGGCTGAGCCGCCAGCCGCTCGGCGGTGTCGGCACGCAGGTAGGCCAACAGCCCGTAGTCGATTCCACCGCCCGGGATGTCGGCCAGTGCGCGCGCCACCCCGTCCGGGTCGGCCTGAACCACCCGCAGCGGATAAATGGCGGACAACAGACCGGCGATGTCGGCGGTGTCGACGCCGGTCACGACCTCCTCGGCGCGCCCATGGGTCTCCAGGCCCAGCAGCGGTGTCGCACCGGTCTGCCCGCGGCGGGCCCGCCAGGCGGTGACCATCCGCGCGGCCGCCGCGACCAGGAGGTCATGCATCGGAACCGGCAAGGCCGACAGCGCGGCGGTGAGCTCCGGGTCGGCGACGGTCACCGACACGGTGAGATCACCGGCGCGATCACGCGTTGGGTCGACCCGCCGAGCACCCAGATCCGGGTCGGCGCCGGCCAGCTGATCGGCCCAGAAGTCCACCGTGTCCAGGCTCTGCGCACGCTCGTTCAGTGCGGCCGCCCAGCGCCGGTAGCCGCTGCGCTCCGGCAGCGGATCCGCCCCGGCCAGCGCGGCATGCAGTTCACCCAGGATCACCTGCCACGACACCGGGTCCAGTGCCACCACGTGCCCGCACAGCATCAGCACGCCCGCGCTGTCGGGCGCGCGCAGCCACACCGCGCGCAGCATGACTCCGTTCTCCGGATCCAGGCTCTCCAACAGTCGGGTGCCGTGCTCGGTGACCACCGAAAGGTCGACCGCCTCGACCATGACCTCGGTCAGGACATCGACGGGCTCGATCGGGTACAGCGTCAGCTCGGCCGGGTCGAGTCGGGCACGCAACAACGGGTGCGCGGTGACGATCGCGGCCAGGGCAGCCCGCAGCTGCTCCGGTTCGGTGTCGTCGGGCAGCCGAATCGCTTCGACCTGCCCCAACCGGCGCGGGTTGCCGTATTGGTAGAGCCAGCGGCCGGCCGGCAGCAGCGGAATCGGCCCGTCGACCGCCTGCGATCCGTCGCGCTGAGCCGCTTCGTCAGCTTCGGCCACTTCGCGGTCCAAGGCGGCAGCCACATCCCGAATCGTGTTGCAGCTCAAGATGGTCCGCGGACGCAACGGCAGGTTGCGCCGACGGGCTGCCCGCACCATCGCCAGCGCAACAATGCTGTCCAAACCCAGCTCGCGCAGATCGGTCTCGACACCCGGGGCGTCACCTTCCGCGCCCTCGGGGCCGGCGAACACCTCGGCGAGCAGCTCCACCAGGACCCGTTCGGTGTCGGTGGCCGCCTCTACCCCACCGCCGACGAACGGACCGGCCAGCGTCAGCAGTACCTCGGTGTCCAGTTTTCCGTTGGCGGTCAACGGCATCGATTCCACCGCGGTGATCCGGGCAGGTATCAGATAGGACGGCAGCCGGGTGCCGATCTCGGCGCGTACCCGGGTGGTGTCCACGTGCGCGCCGGTGACGAAACCGGCCAGTTGGGTTCCGGTCGGCCCCTGCACGGGTAGGACCGCCGCGGCAGTCACCCCGGTCGCGGCGGCCAGCGCCGCCTCGACTTCGGCGATCTCGACCCGGTAGCCGCGCACCTTGACCTGGTCGTCGGCGCGGCCGAGGTAGACCAGCCGGCCATCGGTCCGGCGCCGGACCAGGTCCCCGGTGCGATACATCCGGCCGCCGGTGCGGAACGGGTCGGCGATGTAGCGGGCCGCGGTCGCCCCGGCGCGGCCCAGATAGCCGCGGGTGACCTGCGCTCCAGCCAGGTACAGCTCGCCGGCCACTCCATCGGGCACTTCACGCAGCGCAGAGTCCAGTACGTGGGCGCTCATGCCGCGCACCGCTTCTCCGATCACCGGGACATCGGTATCGGCGACGTCGGCGACGACGGCTTCCACCGTGGTCTCGGTGGGTCCGTAGCAGTTGTGAACCGCCGTCGAGGGCGCCGCACGCAGTCGCGCCCAGGTGTGCGGGGCGATCGCCTCGCCGCCGAGCGCCAGCACAGTCAGGCGGTGATCGGAGGCGGCATCAAGCAGGCCGGCGTCGAACAGTTGGGTGAACATCGACGGTGAGGTGTCGATCATGTCCAGTCGGTGCCGCCGAATGCCGTCGATGATCGCCTCGGCGTCACGCATCTCGTCGGCGGAGAACAGGTGCACGCACTGACCACCCAGCAGGCCGACCAGCGGCTGCCAGCTCGCGTCGAAACTCAGTGACCAGGCGTGCGCGACGCGCAGGGGCCGGCCCAGACGCGCCACGGCGGGCGCGTACATACGTTGCTGGTGGTCGGCGAAGTACGACGCCAGCGCGCGGTGAGTGCCGACGACACCCTTGGGTTCTCCGGTGGATCCGGAGGTGAAGATCACGTAGGCGGCCGAGTCGGGGTGGATCGCAGTCGAAGTCGCGATCTGCACCGCATCTTCGGCACGCAACTCGTCTAGCAGGTCGACAGTCAATGTCATCTTCGGGCCGGCTTGGCGCAGAATCGATTCGATGCGCACCTTCGGCAGGTTGATGTCGACGGGAACGTACGCCGCACCGGCCTGCAGCACCGCCAGGATCGCGATGACCGAATCCAGCGAGCGTGGCAGCGCAATCGCGACCCGGTCCTCGGGGCCGATCCCGCGTCCGGCCAACGCCCGCGCCAGCGCGGCGGATTCGGCCGCCAGTTCGGCGTAGGTCAGGCTCCGGTCCTCGCCGGTGAGCGCCGGGCTGTCCGGATGCGCTGCGGCGGCCGCGGCGAACAGCGCGGGCACCGAGGTGGCCGGACTTATGCGGCTTATGCGGCGGTCCACCGGATCGGTGATGCGGGCCCGCTCGAGCGGCAGCAGCACGTCCAGGTCGGCGACGCGGGGCCGCGCCGGGTCGGGAAGCTGGCGCAGCACCTGCAACAACCGCTGCCCCAGATCCGGAACCGACAACTCCCCCAGCGCATCTGGGATCGCCTCGAGCAGCACGGTGAGCCGGCCGTCGCGGGGCGGGTAGCTGACCAGCGTCAGCGGGTAGTGCGTGAGGCTTTCCACCGTCACCGGGATGAAGCGCACCCCATCGTCAGTGGTGACCCCGGCCGTCGCCGAGCCGATGGGAGCATTCTCGAAAACCAGCAAGGTGTCGAACACCGCCTTGCTGCTGGCCCGCTGCACCGTCGACAGACTCAGGTATCCCAGGTCGCGCATTGCCGCGGTATCGCGTTGCAGCGCCTGACAGGTCGCGACCACCTCGGCGCGCGGCGGCGTCGACGCGGCCACCGGGACGGTGTTGATGAACAGGCCGACCATGGTCTCGACGCCGGTGAGCTGTTGGGGACGGCCCGACACCACCGCGCCGAACGCCGTGTCGGTCCGGTCGGTGAGGCGGCCGAGCAGCACCGCCCAGGCGAACTGCAGCACTGTGTTCAGTGTCAAGCCGTGCCGACGGGCCCATGCGGTCAGGCGCGCGGTGTCCTCGCTGTCCAGCGCGACCTCGTGGGTCTGCGGGACTGCGCTGCCCACCGCGGCGCGCTCTCCGCCGGCCAGCATGGTCGGGGCGCTCAACGGGGCCAGGTACTCGCGCCACTGTTGTGTCGCGGCGGCAGTGTCTTGGCTTGTCAGCCAGCCGATGTAGTCGCGGTAGGGGCGCGGGGCGGGCAGCGGGTCGACTCCGCCGGCGCGGTAGATCGCCACCATTTCGTCGAAGAACACCGCCATCGACCACCCGTCGATCAGTAGGTGGTGCACGGTGAGGATCAGGCGGTACTGCTCGGGGGCGGATTGGGCCAGCACGAAGCGCAGCAACGGTCCGCGGGCCAGGTCGAAGTTCGTGGTGCGTTCGATGCGCGCGATCTCATCGAATTCGCTTGGTGCAGCTTCGATCTCGCGCCACGGAAGAACCGCTGTTGCCGGGATGATCTGCACCGGGTGCGGCAGGTCGACGTCCCAGAAGGACGCCCGCAGATTCGCATGCCGGGCCAGCATCGCCTCGGCACTGCGGCGCAACAGCCCGGGGTCGACGACGCCGACGATATCGATGACGAACTGCACGGTATAAACGTCGATACCGTCGCGCCCGCCCCCGTCATCGGTGGCGAGTTTGGCCAGCGAGAACAATCCCTGCTGCAGCGGGGAGAGTGCCAGCACGTCCTCGATCGCCGGGGCAACCCTCTGGGAGGTCTCGGTCACGGCGAATCACCCCATGCCGCGGTCAGATCGGCCAGTGCATCGCTGCTCAGACCCGAGACGCTCATCGGCTCAAACGCCGTGTCGGCGGCTTCCGGTGTGCCACCGGCCGCGGCCGCAGCGTCGACAGCGGCGGCCAATTCGGCGAAGGTCGGGTGCTCGAAGATCATCCGCGGGTCGACGTCCAGCCCCGCCGCACGCGCCCGTGCGGCCAGCTGCACCGACAGGATGCTGTCGCCACCGAGTTCGAAGAAGCCGTCGCTGCGCCCGATTGCCGCCACACCCAACAATTCGGCGCAGATTCCGACCAGGGTCTGTTCGGTGGCGGTGACCGGTGGGTCCGATTCCCCGCGGGTGGCCACCGCCGGCTGCGGCAGCGCGGGCCGGTTCAGCTTCCCGGAGTCTGTCAACGGCATGGCGTCGAGCACCGTCAACGATGACGGGACCATGTAGCCCGGCAGCGTCGCGGCCACGGCCGTACGCACCGAAGCGATGAACTCCGCCGCGTCGGCGACCGGGGCCGCAGGCACCAAGTAGCCGGCCAGCGTCGTGACACCGCGCTGCTCCCAGGTACGAGCAGCGGCCGTCGCCACTCCCGGTGCGCCACGCAACGCGGCCTCGACCTCGGCAAGCTCCACCCGGAAGCCACGCACCTTGACCTGGTGGTCGGTGCGGCCAACAAACTCCAACACACCGTCGACGGTCCAGCGCGCCCGGTCGCCACTGCGGTAGAGCCGGTCGCCGGGCGTCTTGGAGAAGGGGTTGGCGACGAAGCGGGTCGAGGTCAGGCCCGGCCGCTTCCAGTAGCCGCGGACGATCTGCGGGCCCGCGTAGTAGACCTCGCCGACCACCCCGGGCGGCACCGGCTGCAACGCGTCGTCGAGGAGGTAGGCCTGCGATCCGGGTGTGGGACGGCCCAGTTTCGGTGTGGGCGGCTCCAGTTCCCCGCGCACCACTGCACCCGAGGTTTCGGTGGCACCGAAGTTGTTGAGCAGTTGAGCATCCGGGTCGAGCGCCCCGCCGAGCCGGGCCAGCAGGTCCGCCGAGACGGGCTCGCCGCTGCACACCAGGCGGCTCAGACCGCGCACGGCCTCGGGTGCAGAGTCGACCAGCACCGAGATCAGGCTCGCCACCGCGGTCACCTGCGCCACCCGCTCGTCCACGATCAGCCGTGCCAGTGCCTCGGGATTACGGAATTCGTTGTCGTCGGCCAGAATCAGCGTCGCCCCGGCAGCCAGCCCGGCCAGCATCTCCATGCCGCCTTCCAGGAACGTCATCGACGACTGGGCCAGCCGGATGTCCTCACCACTGACCGGATAGTGGGCGATCTGCCAGTTCAGGCGTGCGCTCATCGACCGGTGGGTGCCGAGCACGCCCTTGGGCATACCGGTAGAGCCGGAGGTGAACACCAGGTACATCGGGTCATCGGGGTGCGGCACCGGAAGGCCCAGCCCGACAGTGCCTTTGGCCAGCTCCTCCTGCACGTCGGCGTCATCCAGGCACAGCAGCGTGACACCGTCGCTGGCCGGAATCGCATCCCGGGTGCCGTCGCTGACCAGGACCACCTTGGGCGCGACGTCGTCGATCATGAACTCGAGACGCTGGCGCGGATAGCTCGGGTCCAGCGGGAAATAGCCGGCGCCGGCCTTCATGATGCCGACCAGCGCCACCGGCAGATCCAGGTCGCGGCGCACCGAAAGACCCACCAGGGTTCCGGGTTCCACGCCGGCGGCGATCAACAGCTCAGCAAGCCGATCGGAGCGGGAATGCAGCTGCGGATAGGTGAGCTCGGCTCCGGCGCATCGCACGGCGACGCCGTCGAAGCTGCGGCTGGGCGCCAGCACGTCGGCGATGGTTTGCGGATCTCCCGCGGGAATCTCGGCACCGCGGCTCCACTGGTGCAGGATGCGCTCGCGTTGCTCATCGTCGACCAGGCTGATGTCGCGCAGCGCCCGTCCCGGATCGCCTGCCATGGTCGCCAGCACCCGGCCCAGCCAGTCGGCCAGTCGCTGCACGGTGGCACGCTCGTAGAGGTCGGTGCGGTAGATCAGATGTCCGTCGTAGCCTTCCCCATCGGAGTCCGCTGTGGTGAACAGATTCACCGACAGGTCGGCGTGGGCGATGTCGAATGTGGGCATCACGGTGCGGAAGACCAGATCGCCTTCAACGTCGTTGCGCCCGCTATCGATGACGTGGGTGACGTCGGCTGCCTCGCGGACGTGGACCACCACCTGGAACAGCGGGTTACGCGACAGCGTGCGGACCGGGTTAAGCGCCTCCACCAGCCGGTCGAACGGCAGGTCGGCATGCGCGTAGGCGCCCAGCGCGGTTTCCCGCGCCCGGGTCACCACCTCGCGCAGTGTCGGGTTGCCGGACAACTGGTTTCGCAGCACCACGATGTTGACGAAGAACCCGACCAGGTTGTCCAGTGCGTTGTCGGTGCGCCCGGCGATCGGCACCCCGAGCGGGATGTCGTCACCGCTGCCGGCCAGATGCAGCAGCACCGCGACCGCGGACTGGACCACCATGAACTCGGTGGCGCCGGTCTCGCGGGCCAATGCCGCCAACCCTGCTCGTACTTGCGGTGGGACGGTGAATGCGACCGAGTCGCCGGAGCCGTTGGCGGTGGCGGGCCGCGGAAAGTCGGGCCGCGGCCCGGTGTCGTCGGCCATGCCGGCCAGTTGCTCGATCCAGTAGCGGCGTTGCGCCTCGATCAGACCGGACTCGTCACGCAGCAGTTCGCCCTGCCAGTGCGCGAAGTCCGCGTACTGCAACGCCGGCGGCTCCCATCCCGGCGCGGAGCCGGCGGCGCGGGACCGGTAGGCGATCAGCAGGTCGGTGAAGAGCACCTCGACCGACCAATGGTCGGCGGCGATGTGGTGCACCACCAGGGACAGCACCCGTTCGTTGCCGGGCAGGTGCAGCAGTGCCGCCCGAATCGGCCAATCCCGTTCCAGGTCGAACGCGGTGCCGCGCTGCTCGTCGAGTCGGGCTCGCGTCCATGCCGCGACGGCAGCCGGATCGGTTTCGGGACACTGCAGTTCGGTCACCGGTACCGCTGCGGGGGCGTTGATGACCTGATGCGGCAGACCGTCGATCTCACGGAACGTGGTGCGCAGACTGTCGTGGCGGGCCACCATGTCACCGATCGCCGCGGTCAGCGCGGCTGTGTCGCAGGGGCCGGTCAGCCGGGCCGACAGCGGAATGTTGTCGCCGGTGGCACTGGGGTCCAGTCGGTAGGCGAACCAGGTCCGCAGCTGCGACGCCGAGACCGGGAGATCACCGGAGCGCGGTACCGCGACCAGCGGCGGTCGCCCGGCCCCGTTCTCGCCCGGCTGTGCGGTCGGGGCCCGGTCGATCGCGGCGGCCAGTCGGGCCACCGTACTGGCCTCGAAGATCTCCCGGATACCGATCTCCACCTCGCAGCGAGCGCGGATCGCCGCGACCAGTTTGGTGGCCAGCAGCGAGTGGCCGCCGAGGTCGAAGAACGAGTCGTCGGCGCCCACCTTGTCGCGGGAGAGCAGTTGGGCGAACAGTTGCGCCACCACGTGTTCGGTGTCGGTCTGCGGCTCCCGGTAGGGCGTACTCTCGATTGGCTGCGGGTCGGGCAGCGCGGCCCGGTCGATCTTGCCGTGCGCGGTGATCGGGATGTCGTCGACCACCACGTAGGCCGCCGGCGCCATATATTCCGGCAACGCCGCGGCCACTCGGGCCCGGATCCGCGGGATCTCGACGGTGTCTTCGCCGGCGCCCGGGCCGGCCGGGGTCAGGTAGGCGACCAGGCTGCGGCCCAACCCCGGAAGGTCCGAAACCACGACCACGCACTGGCCGACGCTGGGGTCCACCGAGATGGCCGAAGCCACCTCGCCGAGTTCGATCCGGAAGCCCCGGACCTTGACCTGGTCGTCGGCGCGGCCGATGAATTCCAGGTCGCCGGCAGCGTTGCGGCGGGCCAGATCACCGGTGCGGTACAGCCGCTGGCCGGGCGTCCACGGGTCGGCGACGAATCGCTCGGCGGTCAGGCCGGGACGGTCGAAGTAGCCGCGGGCCACATGCGTTCCGCCGATGTAGATCTCGCCGATCACCCCGACCGGCACCGGCTGCAGCGCATCGTCGAGTAGCCACATGGTGGTGTTGATGTTCGGGCTGCCGATCGGCACGATCCGGTTGCCCTGCGGGCCTTCCACCTTGTGTCGAGACGAGTTCACCACGGTCTCGGTGGGGCCGTAGAAGTTGTGCAGCAGGGCGTCGAAGGTGGCGTGGAACTTGTCCGCGAGTTCACCCGGCAGCGGTTCGCCACCGATCGGGATGCGCCGCAGGGTGCGCCACTGGTTCACGCCGGGCAGCGACAGGAACAGGCCCAGCAGCGACGGCACGAAGTGCATGGCCGTGACGCCTTCGCGCTGCAGCAGATCGGTCAGGTAGCCGATGTCGCGGAGTCCGTCCGGGCGCGGAATCACCAGCCGGGCACCGTTTCCCAGGGTGCCGAACAGTTCGCCGATCGACACGTCGAAGCTCGGCGAGGCGACCTGCAGCAGAACGTCGGTGTCGTCGATGCCGTATTCGCCGCCGAACCAGACCAGGTACTCGGTGATCGGGGCGTGGGATACCTCGACGCCCTTGGGCAATCCGGTCGAGCCCGAGGTGTAGATGAGGTAGGCGAGGTTCTCCGAACGCAGCGGGCGCACCCGGTCGGCGTCCGTCGGGTCGGTGTCAGGCCGGCCGGCCAGCTCGTCGTCGGTCAGCGGTTCCCGCAATACGATCGACGGCCGGGCGTCACCGAGGATGAATTCGATGCGGTCCGGCGGGTATTCGGGGTCGACGGGAACGTAGGCAGCGCCGGCTTTGGCGATGCCCAGGGCGGTCACGACCAGCTCCGTCGAGCGGCCGAACAGCACCGCGACCTTGTCCTCGGTGCCGATGCCCGCCGCGATCAGGTGGTGTGCGATCCGGTTGGCGCGTGCGTTGATCTCGGCGTAGCTGTACCGGCCGTGGTCGTCGACGACGGCGATGGCGTTCGGGGTGGCCGCGGCCCGGTCGGCCACCAGCGAGCCCAGGGTGGCCGGCGCCTCTGCGGGCGGGGCGAAGTCGGGTCCGCGGGAGACCGCGTCCAGCCAGGCCCGGTCGTCAGCGCCGAGCATGTCCAGCTCGCCGACGGTCTTGTCAGGCTGTGCCACGGCGGCCGTCAGTAGCTGCACCAGATGGCGCAGCAACTGCTCGACCAATGCCTCATCGAGCACGTCGTGCAGGTATTCGGCCTCGATCAGCGCGCCGTCAGCACCGGCCTCCACCATGATTCCCAGCGGCAGCTGGGCGATCTTGCCGCGGTAATCGGCTCGGCTGCAGGTGATCCCGTCCGGCTGGAAGCCGCCCCCCTGCGTCGAGCGGAAACCGAAGCTGAGCCGGGTAAGTCGTTCCACTCCCCCGTGCCGGCGATCCGGGTTCAGTTCGCGCACCACCCGGTCCAGGTTGATGCCCTGGTGGCCGAAGGCCCCCAGGGCGGCGTCGCGGGTTTGGGCCAGCAGGTCGCTGAACCGGGCAGCAGCGTCAACCTTCGCGCGCAGCACCACGGTGTTGCCGAAGTAGCCAATGGCCCCTTCGGTACCGGCGGTGCGGTTGAGCACCGGTGAGGCGATGAGGAAGTCGTCGGTGGCGGTATAGCGGTGGATCAGGGCGGACAGCGCCGCGGCGATCACCATGTAGGGCGTGGCGCCGTTGCTGCGTGCCAGATCGGTGATGTCTGACATCAACTCCGCCGGCAGGGTACGGGTGCACAAGCCGGCGCGCAGCGTGCTGGGTATCGCCGAGCCGTGCGGGCCGGGCAGCTCCAGCGGATCCGGCGGGTCGGCCAGCAGGGTGCGCCAGTACTTCAGTTCGGCTTCGTGGCCGGAACCCGCCGCAGCGGCGGGGTGCGGTACCGGGGCGCGGGTGGCGAACTGGTCGGGGTCGGTATAGGCGGCCGTGAGGTCGGCGAAGAACACCGCCCAGGAGTCGTCGTCCCAGGCGATGTGGTGGGCCACCAACAGCAGGATGTGTTCGTCTGGTGCGACCCGGACCAGGGTGAGCCGCAGCGGGGCATCGGAGTCCAGCCGGAACGAGGTGCCGAATTCACGCTGGGCCAAGACTTCCAGGCGCAGCGCGCGGGCCTGTTCGGCGAGGTCGGACAGGTCGTGTGTGGCAAAGCCGGGCGTGACCTCGGCGATCACCGGGTGCGGTTCGCCCGCGTCGTCGACGGCATAGACGGTACGCAGCACCGGATGGCGCGCGGCCACCGCGGCCAGCGCGGCCTGCAGCCGGGCGCCGTCCAGCGGACCGGTGAGACGGTAGGAGACCGCGATGTTGGCCAGGGCGCCGTCCGGGTCGATCGCCTGCACGAACCACATGCGGCGCTGTCCGTCGCTCATGGTCAGCGGCCCAGACCCGTTGGCCGTCCCGGTCTGTGGCTCGGCAGATGCTGCGGCCAGCCCACGTTCAGCGAGACGGCGGCGCAGCAGCTCCAGCCGCAGCTCGTTGGCGTCGGTCGCCTGGTCGACGGTGTCACGCGGCGATTCCAGCTTCGCCTCTCCGTCGTCGAGCCTCGCTAAACCGCCGGTGTCATGCGGCGATTCCAGCTTCGCCTCTCCTTCGTCGAGCCTCGCTAAACCGCCGGTGTCATGCGGCGATTCCAGCTTCGCCTCTCCTTCGTCGAGCCTCGCTAAACCGCCGGTGTCAGTCATGGGTGAACACAGTCCTTTCCGTAACCGCGGCGGGCGCTGCGTCATCCGTCAGCGTCGCCGTCAGCTGGGCTCCGGTCATTCCAGCCAGCAGTGGACCGAGCGCCACGCGCAGGCCGGTGGCCCGCCCCAAGCGCTTGCGCAGGTCCAGTGCGAGAAGTGAATCCAGGCCGAGGTCGACCAGGGCCCGGTGCATGTCGATGTCGTCGGGGCCTTCCAGGCCGAGCACCGTCACCAGCTCGTCGGCCACCACCTCGCCGATCGGGCGATCGGCCTGCCCGTCCGCCGTCGCGGCGGTCAGGGAGGCATCGAACGGCGAGGGCACGCCCTGGCTGTCGAAGAACACCGCCAGTCGGTCGAAATCGGCGGCCAGGATCGCCGGGTCGTGCGACGCGGCAAGGAGTCCGGCGGTGATCGCGGCCTCCGGGGCCATCGGGGTGAGGCCGGTTCGGGCGATCCGGTCCTTCTCTTCGCCGCTGACCACGGCCACGCTGCGCCACAGTCCCCAGCGGATGGAGGTGGCGCCCAGGCCCTGTGCCCGCAGCTGTCCCACCAACGTGTCCGCCATCCGGTTGGCCGCCGCGTAGAGCCCGTGTCTCGAGCCACCCCACAGCGCCAGTACCGAAGAGCAGACCAACACGCGTGCATCGGCGTCCAGCGGCCAGTGCCGTGCCAGGTTGTCCAGTCCGATCACTTTGGCGCCGAACGCGTCCCGCACTGCCTCGGCCGTAATATTCGACGCGGCCACGGCCTCTGCCGACGCGGTATGCACCAGCAACCCAGCCGGTACCGGTCGATATTGCGCAATGACCGCCGCGACTGCAGCGTCATCGGTGATCTCGCAGCGGATCGCGGTGATGCGCGCCCCGGTACGCGCACGCAGCGCATCCAATTGCGGCGTCGTCTCATCGTTTGCCCCGCTGCGGCTGAGCAGGATGATGTCGCGGGCGCCGTGGTCGGCGCAGAACGCCGCGTAGGCCAATCCGATCGCGCCGGTTCCGCCGCTGATCACCACGGTCTCTGGGACCGTCGGCGCCGTTGCGGCGGTGGTGGACTCGACGAACCGGCGGGTTGCCAGGTTCCCGGCGCGCACCGCGACCTCGGTTTCGGTCAACTGGAGTGCGGCGCCAGCGGCTCGCAGGTCTGCGGCGGTGGGCTGCACCGGCAGGTCCAGGTGCGCGAACGTCTGATCGGGGTAGTCGAATCCGATGCTGCGGTGCAGCGCGGCCAGCGCGGCGCCACCGGGGCGCGGTGACGGATCGGCGTCGAGTTGCTCGGCGCCGCGGGTGACCAGCCATACCCGGCGGCAGTTCTGTCCGGGCTGAACAATGCTCTGGCTGGCCGCGTGACCGGCGAACTCGGTTGTTGCCGTGGTGATGTCGACCGCGTCGGCGAGCGGAGCCACCAGAACCAGGAACTCGGCGTCGGCGGGGCCGACCACTTCGGCGTCCAGTGCCGCCGCCAATTGCGCGGTCAGCTCAGCTGATTGCCCGGCATAGTCGACGACGGCCACCCGCGCGGGCCGCTGCTGCGGCTCAGTGACCGGCAGCCAGCTTTCCCTCATGACCACCGGCATCCGATGGCGCGGCACAGACGTCTCCGTGCCGGCCCACAGCCGGCTGGTGTGCATCGGTGCGTGCGGGAAATGCCGCAGCAGCGCAGGAGCATCCGGCGGGGCGAAATCTCGCCAGCGGTAGCCCGGGTCGGCAATCGCCGCGGCGGCGATGTTGGCTGCCAGCGCCTCACCGGCCGGCTGGTCACGGTCGGTACTGCCCAGCACCTGGGCGGCACCGACGGAGTCGCCGAGCGCCACCAGCAGAGTCGGGTGCGCCGACATCTCGATGAACGTGGTGACGCCGCGCGCCACCGCGGCGGCCGCGGCCAAGTCGAACCGGACCTGCCGGCGCAGATTGTCGAACCAGTAGTGCCGGAACGTTGCGGCGGGAGGGATCGGGCCGCCGTACACCGATCCGATGAATTCCACCGGGGCGCTGTGGAATTGCGCGTCGGGAAGCTGCCCGGTCAGCTGGTCTCGCAGCGGCTCCAGGGCGCTGGTGTGCGCCGGGTAGCGCACCGGCAGTTCGCGGGCGAACACGCCACGCCGGCCGGCGGCGTCCAGAATCTGCTGTATGGCCGGCCACTCGCCGGACACCACCACCGATTCGGGGCCGTTGACCACCGAGAGCTCCACCCAGCCAGGGGTGGCGGCGATGAGGTCGGCGGCGGCGTCGACGTTCAGCGCGATCATCGCCATGCCGAACCGGACCGGCGCGTTGGCGGCAAGCAGGTCGGTCAGTTGCGCCCGTGCGGCCACCACCGCCACGGCGGCGTCCAAGTCCACCACGCCGGCGGTGTAGGCGGCGGCCACCTCCCCGAGGCTGTGGCCGACGGTGATGTCGGGCAGCACGCCGAAATGCCGCCAGGTGGCGGCCAACGCCGCGGCGTGGGTGAATTGGGCAGCCTGGACCACCACGGGATCTGTGCGGCGGTCCCAGCTTCGGCTCTCCTGCGTCGAGCCTCGCTGAACCACCGGATCGGCGTCATCGGTGCCGCGCAGGTAGCTCAGCGGCGAGGCGTGACCGGCGCGCACGAAGGCCTCATGGCAGCGGTCCGCCTCGGCGCGGTACGCCGCGACGCCGAGCAGCTCGGCTCCCATACCGGGCCATTGATTCCCCTGGCCGGGGAATACGAAGGCGGTGCGCGCGGTCTCGGGCTGATGCGACCCAGCCACCAGCGGGTGTTCGACGCCGCGGTAGACGGCGTCGAGGCCGGCAATGAGCTCGGCGGTGTCGCGGGCGCGGATCACCGCGCGGTAGCGGCGCACCGGGCGGGTGGCCCGCAGGGTCTGGGCGACGGCCGCGACCCCGGCGGGGTGGGTCTGCAGGTAACGCGCCAGGCCGCCGGCCTCGGCGGCCACCAAGTCGCGGGCGTGTGCCGAGATCAGCACGGGGATCCGGCCGTCGGGCAAGGTGGTCGGGTGGTTGTTCAGCACGGGACGACCCCGGAAACGTCGTCCACCCCGACGATCAGATGCGCATTGGTGCCGCTCATCCCGAACGCCGACACCGAACCGATTCGGCGGCCGTCATTGGCCGGCCAGGTGGTGATGGTTTCGGCCAGGGTGATTCCGTGACCGTCCCAGTCGATGCCGTCGTGCCAGCCGTCGCGCACGTGCAGGGTTGGCGGGATCGCCTGATGCTCGGCGGCCAGCAGCACTTTGGTCAACCCGAGTGCCCCGGCCGCGGCCTGGGTATGCCCGATGTTGGATTTGACTGAGCCGAGCCGCGGTCCGACGCCGGCCGTCGTGTCGGTGCCGTAGACGCTGATCAGCGAGCGCAGCTCTACCGGGTCACCGACGCGGGTTCCGGTTCCGTGGCCCTCGATCATCCCGACCTGGCTGGGGTGCACGCCGGCGTCGGCCAGGGCGTGGCGGAACAGTCGCTGCTGGGCCGCTTCGCTGGGAGTGAGCAGGCCGGTGGTGTGACCGTCCTGGTTGAGCCGGCTGGCCATGATCTCGCCGTAGATGTGGCGGCGGTCGCGCAGCGCTGCTGATTTTCGTTGCAGCACAAAGATTCCAGCGCCTTCGGCCCACACCGTTCCGGTGGCGGCGGCACTGTAGGGCCGGCAATGGCCGTCGTCGGAGAGCGCGTGCTGCTTGGAGAACTCGACGAAGAAGCCGGGCGAGCCCATCACGCACACCCCGCCCGCGAGCGCCATATCCGTGTCACCGGTCTGAATCGCCTGCACCGCCAGGTGCAACGCGGACAGCGCGGACGAGCAGGAGGTGTCGACGGTGATCGCCGGGCCGGCCAGGCCCAGGGTGTAGGCGATCCGGCCGGAGATCACCGACAGTGCGGTGCCGGGCAGCAGGTGACCGCTGTGCGCGCTGAACTGCGCCATGTCCGGGCCATAGCCGGTGACCGACGCACCGAGGTACACGCCGACGTCATGGCCGGTGAGCTCGTCGGGATTGATGCCGGCATCTTCCAGGGCGCGCCAGGCCACCCGCAGTGCCACCCGCTGCTGCGGGTCCATCGCGACGGCCTCGCGTGGTGCGATACCGAAGAACCCGGGGTCGAATTCGGCGGCACCGGACAGGAATCCGCCCGCGTTGCAGATCGGCTTGAAGCCATCGCGATGCGACCCCTCGATGAGTTCGCGCACGGCCCAGTCGCGGTCTTCGGGGATGGTGCTCAGCGCCTCGCGCCCGTCGGCCAGTAGTGACCAGTACTGCTCGGCGGTGTCGATCCCACCGGGCGCCTCGACGCCGAGGCCGGTGATGACGACCGGGTCCTCGCGCCGATCATTCATCGGCGATGATCCGCTTCGCCAAGGTCTCGATGTGCTCGTAGTGATAGAAGTGCCCGCCGTCGTACAGCGACATCGACCAGGCGCCGGTGGTGTGGTCGGCCCAGCGTTCCAGCAGGTCGGCGCCGACCCGGTCATCGGAGCGCCCGCCCAGCACAGTGATGTCGGCGCGAATGGTGGCATCGGGTGCGCACTGGTAACGGTTGAAGGCCAGGTAGTCCGAGCGCACCGGGGTCAGCAGCAGGGTGAGGAACTCCTCATCGGCCAGGATTCGCGGGTCGGTGCCGCCCAGCTGGGTGAGTTCGGCGCGCAGGTCGGCATCTCCGGTGGGCACCTTGCGCAGCCCGGCCACCACGCCGGGCGCCGGGGCCGCCGAAGCCCACAGTCGTTGAATCTCGATGCCGCGCTCTTCGGCGAGCCGGGCGAACTCGAAGGCGACCAACGAGCCCATGCTGTGGCCGAACAGGCGCAGCGGTCCGAGCTGGCGCCAAGGCGCGGCGTCGAACAGGCTGCGGGCCAACTCCGGCAGGGTTTCGGCTGCCGGCTCACGGAAACGGTCGGCACGCTGCGGATACTGCATGACGTAGGTGTCGGCACCGGCGGCCAGGGCCAGCGCCAGCGGGCGGTAGTTGACCGCGGTTCCGCCGGCGTGCGGGAAGACCAGAGTGGGGGCGCCAGGGCCGGGAAAGCGGCCCATCCAGGATGGGAACTGCGCGACG
Organism: Mycolicibacter virginiensis; assembly: GCF_022374935.2. NCBI lineage: Bacteria > Bacillati > Actinomycetota > Actinomycetes > Mycobacteriales > Mycobacteriaceae > Mycobacterium > Mycobacterium virginiense. The sequence continues at coordinate 1,748,112 of NZ_CP092430.2, read as the reverse complement.
GCCGAGGTGTCGTCGACGGCCATCCGATCCCCTCGCAAGTATTAGTAAAGGCTGCCCTAATTTCCCTGCGTTAGGTTACCCCTACCGGCGGCGGGCCGGAAATCCGGGCGCCTGTGAGCCGGTCCCAGCCCCTCCGCCGCGCCCAGCGTGCACTGAGCGCGGATTTTCTGCCGTTTCCTCGCACTGAGTGCACGTTCGGCGAAGTCGAGGCCGGGTTGTGGGCCACACTCCCCTGATGGACGTCCGCACCACGATCGATACCTACCTGCGGGCCTGGACACAACAGGACCCCGAGCTCATCGTCACGATCTTCACCGATGACGCCACCTACCACGAGCGGGTGCTGGGCGAACCGATCCGCACCCGAGCCGGAATCCGCGATTATTGGCAGAGCAAGGTCGTCGAGGGTCAGGCCAACATCGATGCCCGGTTGCTCAACCTCTACACCGCCACCGACGGCACCACGGTGATCGCCGAGTGGGAGGCGACGTTCGACGACCGCGTCCAGAACGTGCGCAAGCGGATGCGCGAAGTCGCCATCCTGGAATTCGCCGGTGAGCGGATCGCCAGCCTGCGCGAGTACTGGGCTTCGGAAATAGTCGGGTGAATCGGGTAGCGGCCCCGCGTCAGAGATGGCTCGCCACGAAGCCCGCGGCCTGAGCCGGCATCGGCGACTGCGCGTAGGACAGGTGCGGCGCGGAGAACATCTCGTCGTGTGAAGGCAGCGCCAGGGCGCCCGGAGTGCAGATCGGGTCGCCGTCGGCACACAGATCAATGGCCTTGGCGCCGTACCAGGGGCTGATCTCGCTGATCGGTCCGCCCAGGTAGCGGTCGGTGGGGTTGCCGAAAACTGCCACCGCAGCGACGTGTTCGGCCTCCTCCGCCGACAGGGTCGCGGCGTTGAAGCCCGCCACCGATGCCCGCGCGATGGTGATCAGATCGATGACCATCGCTCCTTGCGAATAGCCGCCGAGTACCAGTTTGGTGTTGGGGCAGGTCGCCACCATGGATTGCACGTGGGCGTTCGCATCACCGGCGCCGGCGGACGCTGAAGGCGGCCAGTCCTCGGCTGCCGGGTAATTGACCGCATACACCCCGACGGACCGCCCGCCGACCTGTGAGCGCAGCGCGTCGATGAATTTCTGGCCGACTCCGCCGACACCCGGCGGTTCGGCGGTGCCACGAGCGAAGGTCACCTCGATGTCGGGGCAGCCGGCAGCGGAGGCGGCGGGAACGACGACCGGTGCGCTGGGCAACGTGGCCAAGGCCATCGCCACCGGAACACCGAGCAACACGAGCGATCGGCGCGCTTTCATATCAACGATGCTGGCACACCGCGACCGTGCTCCACCAGCCCTTATCGCAGCGCGTCGGCAACCTCTGCGGCATCGAGCTGCGCCACTTCCAGATACACCTCCGCCACCGCGTCCAACCGGCCCGGATCGGCTTCGGAAGCAGCCAGCCGTGCAGCCAGCCCGGCGACGGTTCGGGTGGCGAAGATGTCGGCGACCACCGCGCCCGGGGCGTCCAGCCAGGTGCGGATGCGTGACACGGCGGCGGTGGCCAGCACCGAATCGCCGCCCAGGGCGAAGAAGTCGTCGTCTGCTCCGACCCGGGCGCCGCCGAGTACCTCGGCGATGATCGCGGCCAGGGCGCACTGCAGCGGACCTGCGGGCTCGCGGTAGCCGTCGCCGGCGGCCATGGCTGCGGCCAGCTCGGCCGTCACCGCCCGCCGGTCAATCTTGCCGGAGACGGTGTAGGGAATCACCGAAACCAGCTGTAGCTGGCGGGGAATCATGTGCTCAGGCAGCGACTCGGCCAGCCCGGCCTGCAATCCGGCAACGCTGACCGCGGGATCGCCGGCACGCACCGCAGCCGCCAACACCTCACGCCCGCCGGGTTCGGTCAGCGCCACCACCACCGCCTCGGCAACCCCGGGCAGGCGGCGCAGCGCGGATTCGACCTCGCCGAGTTCGATGCGATACCCGCTGATCTTGACCCGGTGATCGGCGCGCCCGACGAATTCCAGGGTGCCGTCGGGAAGGTAGCGGGCCAGATCGCCGGTGCGATACCAGGTTCGGCCGTTGTACTCGACGAATTTCTCGGCGGTCAGGTCGGGCCGCCCGCGATAACCCGAGGCGATTCCGCGCCCGGTGACCCACAGTTCGCCGGCCACCCAGTCCGGGCGGTCAGCTCCGTCGGCGCCGACGACCCGGCAGGCGATGTTGGGCAGCGGGGTGCCGTAGGGCACCGCGGCCCAGTGCGCCGGCGGGTCACCCTCGACCTCGCACAGCGTGGCGTGGATGGCGGTTTCGGTGGCCCCGCCCAGCCCGGCGAACCGGACCCCGGGCGCCACCGCGGCAAACCGTCGCGCCAGTTCGGGACGCACCCAGTCGCCGCCGGTCAACACCGCACGCACCGAAGACAGTTCGCCGCCGGTGGCGGCCAACATCTCCAGCGCCCCCGGCATCAGGTTGAGCACGCTGACCCGGTGCCGCGCCACCAGCTGCGCCCACACTTCGGGGCTGCGCCGGTCGGCTTCATCGACCATCACGATCGCCGCACCGGCGCGCAGCATGGCGAAGACGTCGAGCACCGACATGTCGGCGTCCAGGGTCAGCAGCGCCAGGCTGCGGTCGCCCGGAGCGAATCCGAAACGAGCGCTGAGGGTTTCGATGGTATTCATGGCCGCGTCGTGGGTGACCTCGACGCCCTTGGGCTCGCCGGTGGAGCCGGAGGTGAACACCACATAGGCCAACTCGGACGGAGCGGTGCGAACCGGCTGCACCGCACCGGAGTGCTGCAGGGCATCGGAGACCGCCAGTGTCGGAATCTCCAACGCGGGCACCGCGTCCCCGGTCACCAGTGCCAGCACGGCACCGCCCAGTGCCAGGATCCGCTCTCTGCGCTCGGGCGGCTGATCGGCCGCGATCGGCAGATAGACCGCCCCGGCGGCCAGGATGCCCAGCAGCGCCGGAATCTGCTCGGCGCCCTTGGGGCCCAGCAGCGCCACCGTGTCACCGGGTCGCACGCCACGCTTCTGCAGGGCTGCGGCCACCGCCAACGCCTGATCACGTAGCTCGCCGTAGCTCAACTCTCCCGGCCCGTGCAGCAGCGCGACCGCCTCGGGGTCGCGGTCGGCCTGGCGAAAGAACCCGTCCTGCAGGGCTTCCCCGCTGGGTTCGGCGCTGCCCGCGTTCACCGACTCGCGCACCTGGGCTTGATCGGCGGGCAACGCTGCCGGCGCTGCTTGCGACCAACCGTCGCTGCCGGCCAGCCGAGTCAGGTCGGCGATGTGATGGGCGAACATGGCGTCGATCACGCCCGGCGCGAACATGTCCTCGCGCACATCCCAGTTCACCAGGATGCCGCCGTCGAACTCGGTGACCTGCGCGTCCAGCAGCACCTGCGGGCCCTGGGAGATGATCCAGGCCGGGGTACCGAACGCGGCGGTGACCTCGTCGCCGAACAGCTCCCCGAGTCCCAGCGCGCTGGTGAACACCACCGGCGCCAGCACCTGCGTGCCGCGGTGGCGGCTCAGGTCACGCAGCACCGCCAGGCCTGGGTAATCGGCGTGTGCGGCGGCGGTACGCATGGCGTCCTGCACCGCGTGCGCGCGCTGCGCGCCGGTGCTCGCCTGACTCAGATCGACATCCAGCAGCAGTGACGAGGTGAAATCACCGACCAGCCGGTCGACGTCGTCGTGCAACGGTTCGCGGCCGAACAGCGGCACATTGAGCAGGAAGCGCGGGGCGTCCGACCAACTGGCCAGGGTGTGCGAGAACGAGGCGGCCAGGGTCATGGCCGGCGTGACGCCGTGGGCGCGGGCCTGCCCGAACAGTGCGTCGCGGGTGTCCGGGTCCAGCCAGTGCCACCGCCGGGTGCTGCGGCGCGGGTCGGTGGGTGCGCCGGCGGGCGGCGGCAGCTTGGGCGGATCGGGCAGGTCGGGGATGTGCTGCGCCCACCACTGGCGGTGGTTCTCGTCGGGTGCGCGGTCGGCGGTGGCGTGGCGGTACTGCCGGTAGGTGTAGCCCAGCTCCGGCAGCGTCTCGCCCCGGTAGGCGGCGGCCAGATCCGCCATCAGGGTGCGGTAGCTCATCGCGTCGGCGGCCTGCATGTCCAGGTCGACGTGCAGTCGCGCGGTTCCATCCGGCAGCAATGACACGGTGAGTTCGAAGACCGCGTCGTCGAGTTGCTGATGTGATTTCGCCACCCGGGTGGCATCCAACCGCTGGGCCACCTCGGTGGCGTCCAGGCCACGCAGGTCCTGCACCGCGACGGGCAGTGCGGCGTCGGGCCGGATGTGCTGGGTGCCGTCGGGTGAGAAGTGCACCCGCAGCATCGGGTGGCGGGCGGCCAGCGCTCCTGCGGCGGCGGCCAGCCGGTCCGGATCGATAGCACGCCCATCAAACTCCACATACAGGTGCCCGGCCACCCCGCCGAGCGCGACGTCGTCGTCGCGTCCCACCCACATGGCGTGCTGCATCGGCGCCAGCGGAAAAGCAGCGCCGGCATCGCTCGGCTCGTCCGTCGTCGCGGCGATCGGTGCCGGTTCGCCCCGGTCGCCCAGCAGGTCCTGCCAGGCGGCGATGCGCGGGTCGGCGGCCAGCGCGGCGAAATCGACGTCAATGCCCTGTTTGCGCCATCGGCCGGCCAGGCTCATCATCCGGATCGAGTCCAGACCCTGTCCGACCAGGTCGGCCTCGGGATCGACGGCGCTGGCGTCGGCGCCGAGCAGGTCAGCGACCTGCGCGCGTATCTCGTCCGGCCCCACGGCGCCACTCCACCCTTCGTTAGGCTGCCCTAATTTCTCGAAGCTACTCTATCTAGGTTCGGTCGCCGGTAAGCCAGGGAGTACACATGCACGGGTTCGTACCGTTTCCCGACGAGCGGGCTGCCGCCTACCGTGCGGCCGGCTACTGGAGCGGACGGCCGTTGGCATCGCTGCTCGACGACGCCGCGTCGCGCTGGCCCGAGCGGCCCGCGGTGATCGATGGCGGCGCGACGCTGTCGTATGCGCAGTTGGATGCGGCCGCCGATCGCGCGGCGGCCGGTCTGCACCGGCTGGGTGTCGGCGCCGGTGACCGGGTGTTGCTGCAGTTGCCCAACAGTTGCGCATTCGCGGTCACGCTGTTCGGGCTGCTGCGGGTGGGTGCCATCCCGGTACTGTGCCTGCCCGGGCACCGTGCCGCTGAGATCGGGCATCTGGCTGCGGTCAGCGAGGCTGTCGGGATCGTGGTCCCTAACGTCACAGCGGGATTCGACTATCCGGCGATGGCCGCCGAACTGGGGCTGAGGCGGCTCATCATCGACGAGGCGCCCGAAGGCTCCCCCGCGCCGCGAGTCACCCCCGATCCGGCTGCGCCGGCACTGCTGCTGGTCTCCGGCGGGACCACCGGCATGCCCAAGCTGATCCCCCGCACCCATAACGACTACGTCTACAACGCCACCGCCAGCGCGCAGCTGTGTGAGCTGACCTCCGACGACGTCTATCTCGCGGCGTTGCCGGCCGCCCATAATTTTCCGCTGGCCTGCCCGGGGTTGCTGGGCGCCATGTCGGTGGGCGCCGCCACGGTCTTCGGCGCCGACCCCAGCCCGGAGGCGGCTTTCGCCACCATCGCCCGCCACCGGGTAACGGTCACCGCGTTGGTGCCGGCGCTTGCCACGCTGTGGGCCCACGCCTGCGACTGGGAGCCGCAGAAGCCCACGACACTGCGGTTGCTGCAGGTCGGCGGCGCCAAGCTGGCTGCGGGCGACGCCCGCCGGATTCGTGAGGTACTGACGCCGGGTCTGCAGCAGGTGTTCGGCATGGCCGAGGGATTGCTCTGCTACACCCGGCCGGGCGACGCCGCGGAATTGCTCGACACCACGCAGGGCCGGCCGTTGTGCGCCGACGACGAGTTGCGCGTGGTCGACGAGGACGGTGTCGAAGCATCCGAGGGTGAGCTGATGGTGCGCGGGCCCTACACGATCAACGGCTACTACAGCGCGGCCGAGGCCAACGCGCGATCCTTCAGCCCGGACGGCTTCTACCGCAGCGGGGACCGGGTCCGCCGGCTGGCGGATGGCTACCTGGAGGTGACCGGGCGAATCAAGGACGTGATCGTCCGCAGCGGCGAGAACATCGCCGCCGACGAGCTGGAGGCGCACCTGCTACTCCATCCGGCGGTAAGATCGGCTGCCGCGGTCGGTCTGTCTGATCAGTACTTGGGCGAAAAGGTCTGCGCTGCAGTGGTTTTCAATGGCACACCGCTGACGTTGGCAGAGCTGAACCGCCACCTCGATGAGTGCGGCGTGGCCACCCATGTCCGCATCGATCAGCTGGCGGCACTGCCTACGCTGCCTACCACGGCGGTCGGCAAGATCGACAAGAAAGCGTTGGTCCGCCAGCTCGGCTGAACCGAATTCGCCGGCCTAGCCACGCTCGACGACGTTGTCGAACCCCGAGGTGCTCACCTCCGGGTTCCCGGAGTGGTACGTGACCCGGTTGTTAAGACCGGAGGCCGTGACCTTGGGTGTCGAGTCGACGGTGATGACGTTGCCGATGCCCGACACCGTCAGACCGGCGCACTGGCCGGTGAGTTCCACCGTGTTGCTGACCCCGCTCACCGACACGTAGCGGCCGTCGCAGGCCAGGGTCTTGTTCTCCCCGGCCCCGGCGATGGTGAGGGTGACACTGCTGTCCGGCACCGGGACAGCAGGCGAAGCTGCGACCGGCGGCGCCGGTTCGGGTGCTGGCGCCGCCTCGGACGGCACCGGTATCGGGGTGAAACCGCTGGGTGTGGTGGGCCGCCCGGGCGCGGAGCTGGTCAAGTCATGGGAGGCCAGGAACACTACGACGGCGCCGGCGACCACCACTGCCGCGGCGATCACACTGACGACGATGGCAAGACCGCGGCCGTTTCCCGACCGCGACGGCGCCTGCCCGTCGACGGCACCTGTTGGGGCGGTCAGTTCCACGGGTCGAGCGAAGTCCGACAGCGGACGCTCCAATTCCCGTATCCGGGCCTCGGGGTCATCGTCGGCATTCACGCCTGAAATGATCCCACTAAATCGATGACAGTGGCCCACTACGCCCGGCTCCGCCGCGCTTGCGACCACTGCTAAATCGATGGCAGTGGCCCGCTACGCCCGGCTCCGCCGCGCTTGCGACCACAGCTAAATCGATGACAGTGGCCCGCTACGCCCGGCTCCGCCGCGCTTGCGACCACTGCTAAGTGCTAACCGGCGTGGATCTGCCATCCGGCGGCATCGTTTTGCTGTCGCCAGAACTCGTCGAAACGTCCACCTGCCGCGCGTAATTCGTCGATCGTCCCGTCCTCAATGACCCGGCCGTCATCGATGAACAGCACTCGATCGGCTTGGGAGATGCTGGCCAGCCGGTGCGCGACGATCACCCGGGTGCGCGGACGCAGTTCGGAGCTCAGTGCGGCGACGATCGCCGCCTCGTTCTCGGTGTCCAGCGCGCTGGTCGCCTCGTCAACCAGCAGCACCGGCGCGGGTTTGAGCAACGCCCGCGCGATGCTGACCCGTTGGCGTTCACCGCCGGACAGTGCCGCACCGGCTTCTCCCACTCGGGAGTCGGCGCCGTCAGGCAGTCGGGCGACCAGCTCGTCGACGCGGGCCAACTCGGTGGCCCGCTGAAACGTTTCCTGATCGGCGTCGGGGTTTCCGACCAGGACGTTGTCGCGGATCGTCCCGTCGAGCAGGTACGGATGCTGGAACACCACGCTGGTGGCGGCCCGCCGTGACGGGGCGTTCAGCTCGGTGGCGTCCACCCCGTCAAGCAACACCCGACCGCAGGTGGGCTCATGCAGTCCGGCGATCAGGGACAAGATGGTGCTCTTGCCCGAGCCAGACGGTCCGACGATGGCGGTGGTGGTGCCGGCCTGCAGGGTGAAGCTGACCCGGTCGAGCACCGGGGCGCCCGCAGAGTCGTAGCCGAACGTGACGTCGTCGAACTCGATGCGGGTCGCTCCGGCGTCCGCAGGGACGCGACCGGGGCCGACCGTCACCTCGGGTGCGGTGAGCACTGCGCGGATCCGCTCGAGGGAGGCCCGCGTCGACTCCAGGGCCGGCGCCAGCTCGCTGATGACGGTGAACGGTTCCAGGTAGCGCGCCGCCACCACGATCAACGCGATGGCCTCGGGAACGCTCAGCGTGCCGGTCACGGTCAGTGCGGTGGTGCTGCCGGCCAGCAGGATCAGCGCGCCCTGGCTGGCCAGGCTGAACAGCAGTTGCCCTGGAATCTGCATGAGCAGCAGCCGCATCGCCGCGCCATGCTGGGCGTTCAGCGCCTGCCCGACGGTGCTGCGCTCGGGTTCCACGCGTCGCGCCGCGCGCAGCGCCTGCTGGGTGCGGGCGAACTCGATGATTCGTTCCGTCAGGGCGGTGTTGGCGTCGCCGGCCGCGGCGTCCGCGCGGGCGCTGAGCCGGTTGGACGCCCACAGCGCCCCGAGCAGCAGCGGTACCCCGCCCAGGGCGGCCAGGCCCAGCTGCCAGGACACCCCGAGCAGGGCCAGTGCGATCGCCGGCGGCAGCAGGATCGCGCTGATCAGCGGGGTCAGCAGATTGACCACCAGGCTCACCAGTTCGGGGCCGGTGGCAGCGATCGCCTGTCGCGCGTCCGCGGTGTTCTCCGCGGTGAGCCAGCCCAGCCGGACGCCGGGAAGCCGGTCGGCCACGTCGTGTTGGGTGTGATCGAGAACGGCGAAGCCCAGGTCGAATCCGATTCGGGCGCATGCGAAGTCGATCAGCCAACCCGCGACGGTCGCTACCGTCAGCCAACCCAGCCAGGCCACCGCCCGACTCGGGGTCTCGGAGAACAGCGCGCTCACCAGCGGGACCAGCAGCACGGTGCCCGCCGCCCGCACCGCCACCGACAGCAGCGTCAGCGCGGCGTAGCCGAACATCCGGCCGCGGCGGTCGTGCGGGATCAGCTGGATCAGGGTGCGCATCATCGGCTCGCCTCCGCTCCGACGGTGATCGCGGCGCGGCCGGTCTCCCACAACTGCAAGTAGCGTCCCTGCGCGGCCAGCAACTGGTCGTGGCTGCCCTGTTCGACGATGCTGCCGTGGTCGAGTACGACGATCTGATCGGCACCGGTGATCGTGTGCAGCCGGTGGGCGATCACCAGCACGGTGCGATCTCTGGTCAACCGGTTCAGCGCTTGCTGCACCAGGTATTCCGATTCGGGATCGGCGAACGCGGTGGCCTCGTCCAGGATGAGCACGGGTGTGTCGGCAAGGATGGCGCGGGCGATGGTCAGCCGCTGCCGCTCCCCGCCGGAGAGCGCGGCGGCGGCACCGAGCATGGTGTCGTAGCCTTCGGGCAGCCGCAAGATCCGGTCATGGATCTGGGCTTCACGGGCGGCGGCCTGCACCTGCTCATCGGTGGCGTCCGGGACAGCCAGCGCGATGTTGTCGCGCACCGTCCCGTGCACCAGTTGGGTCTCCTGCAGGACGAATCCCACCCGGCGATAGAGCTCGTCGGCGGTCAGCGACCGGATGTCTTGACCGTCAACCGATATCGATCCGGATTCGACGTCGTGGAACCGTGCCAGCAGCGCGGCCAGGGTCGACTTACCCGAACCCGACGGGCCGACCAATGCGGTCACCGTGCCCGGCCGCAGCGTCAACGACACGTCGCGGATCACCGGGACACCCGGACGATAACCGAAGGTGACTGCCTCGAAGCGCACTGTTCCAGGCGCTTCTACCGGTGCTGAAGCATGCTTCTCGACGGCGAGTTCGGATTCGTCCAGGGCGATCTGTAACCGCCGGGCGGCCAGCATGCCGCCGCGAATACCGCCGACCCCCAGGCCGATACCCAGCAGGCGGGCACCGAAGGTGGTGCCCAGCAACACGAACGGCAGGAGGTTCACCGGGTTCATTCGGCCGGCGACGATCAGCGGGGTGCCGGTCAGCATGATCAGCCACAGGAAGGTCGACGGGCGGGTGACCAGATCCATCAGCGTCTTCTTGCCGATGAAGGGGCGCTGCCAGTCCACGAGAAAGTTGATGTACTCGTCGAGGCGGCGACGGAAGGTGGAGGCGGCGGCCCCGCCGAACACCCGGATCACCGGCTGACCCTCCAGGTAGGTGCCGGCTTCGCCGTTCATCCGCTCGGCCCAGCGTTGCGCCTGACTGATCTTGGGGCCGGACTGGGTCATCATCACCGACATCAGCACCATGTAGACCAGCACCGGCACGAACAGCACCAGTGCCACCCGCCAGTCCACCACGAACAGGTAGACCAGCACCGCGACCGGTGCCACCACGGCGGCGACGGCGTCGGGGATGGCGTGGGTGACCAGATAGTGCAGCGACAGGGTGTCGTCGGCGACCAGTTGCTTGATCGAGCCGGATCCGCGGGCGGTGAACCAGCCCAGCGGCAGCCGTGCCAGCTTGCTCAGCAATCGGGTACGCAGCGCGCTGGCGAAGCGGGCGTCGACGACGTGCAGCCAGAGCGTCAGTCCCGCGCCCAGCAAGGTGCCCAAGCCCAGCAAGGAGAGTGCGGCGATTCCGACCGTCCACAACCGTGACTCGTCGGCGCCGGCGACCAACAGTCGGGCCAGCTCCACCAGCAGCACGAACGGGGCCAACTGCAGCAGGGTGATCAGGGCCTGCAGGACACCGGAGATGATCAGCGGCACCTTCAGCGCGCCGAGCAGCCGGCCCGCGGCCTGGGCGCGCCACGCCCCCTTCGCGTTGACTGTGCGCTCACCCGGCGGTTCAGCGAGTCTCGACGAAGGAGAGGCGAAGCTGGGACCGCCGCATGAACCGGGCACCTCACTCGCACTTGTGTCTGGTGACGGCAGAGTCGACGCGGGCTTTGCGGTGTCTTCCGGCCCGCGCTGGGTGCCCATGGCACGTCCGGCGGTCCAGTAGGCCTGCGCGTGGATCTCGGATTTGGGGAAACCGAACTCGTCGCGGAGCCGGGTCCGCAGCGCCTTGAGCGTCGCGGCTTCCGGGGTGGCCCAGGCATACCAGTCCGACCAGTCGCGGGCCTCGATCGCCGCGGCCAGCGAGCTCGCGTCTCGGCGGGGCACCCAGTGCACCCGCAGCCGGGGGTGCTCCCGCAGCGGGATCAGCAGATCGTCGTCTTCGTGCTGTTCGAGGTAGAGCTCGATCGGTACGTCGGGAGCGACGGTGCCGATGATTCCGTTGATTCCGGGAATCGACGCCGAGTCCCCCATCAAGAGGTAGCCGGCGGGCTGCGCGTCGGCGTCGGGGACCTCGAAGCGCGACGAGCCCATCAGCGACATCGCCGAGATAGTGGCTCCGGGTTCCACGGTGCGGGCCCAGCGGGTGGCCGGGCCGGCCGGTTCGTGCAGCACCATGTCGACCGCGAAGCGTCCGCTCTCGGCGTCGCCCTCGGCGATGGTGTAGGCGCGCTGGAATTCGGTGGCCGATCCGTCCGGGTCCGGGAACCAGAACCGCAGCCAAGCACTGGGTTCGACGGCTGCGTCGGTGAACAGGGTGGGTGAATGCATCCAGACCCTGATGCAATGTGGAGCGATCCAGCTGGTCTCGAGCACCGTTGCGGTGTGGTCTCGAGCACCGAAGCCCCGCAGAATCGCACCTTGCAAGCCGCGCGCCATCACGGTCCTTTCGCCAACGGTGGCCCACCCCGCGGAGTCGGGCTCGGCGCCCCGCCGCCAAGTCGAACCTAGGTTACCCTACCCTCACTTACTCGAATAGATGCTCCGGTAGGCTCACTGCTCGTTATGACTGACGCCGCAACCATCCTGCACCGCGAGCTGACAGACCTGTCCGACGAGGTCCGCCGCGTCCCGCCGCCCCCGATCCCGGTGCTGGCCGAGCCTTACACGATCCGGGTGGCAGACCCGGACACCGACGCGGAGATGATCTCCGAGTGGATGAACCGGCCTCATCTGGCCGAGACATGGGAGTCCGCCTGGCCGCCGGAGCGCTGGCACGCCTATCTCTCCGCCCAGGTCAACGGCAGCTATTCGCGGCCGTTGATCGTCAGCCGGAATGGACAAGACGGCGGCTATATCGAGATCTACCGGGCGGCAAAGGATTCCATCGCCAAGTATTACGCGGCCGACCCGTATGACCTGGGCATTCACGCCGCCGTCGCCGATACCACGGTGGTCAATCGTGGGTTCGCGGCAATCCTGTTGCCGCGCATCATGTCCTATGTCTTCGAGCTCGAGCCGCAGTGCCGTCGGATGATGTTCGAACCCGAGTACCGCAACACGGCCATGCGCCGGCTCGCCGAATATGTCGGCGGCGTCTTCCTCGGCGAACACGACATGGGTTATCGCAAGATGGCGCTTTACGCGGCGCTGCGCTACCCCGACGACGACCCGCTGTCGAACAGCTCGGCGTAGCCGTCGTAGTCGGGGCGCATCCCGGCTGCCACCAACTCCCAGAGCACCTCGTCGGTGCCGCCGCCAACACGGGCCAGCTTCATGTCTCGCCACCAGCGCCCAAGCGGCGTCTCGTCGACCAGGTAGCCGGTCCCGCCGAAGATGTGCATGCACTCGGCGATCACCTCTTCGCCCAGCCGCGCCGCGGTCACTTTCATCGCCGCGGAGGTCCGCAGGTCGAGTTTGCCCCCGGCCGCAAATCCGTTGAGCCCGTGACGAAGAAGGTCGACTCGGGCCTGCAGGTCGGCGATTCGCAGCCGCAGCGCCTGATGCTCGAACAGGGTGGCACCGAACTGGGTGCGGTGCATCATCCGCGCGTGGGTGATGCCGAGAATCTTCTGGGTCGACGAGGCGACCTGCCCAGCGATCGACATGCGCTCGTGCGCCAGGCCCCAGGAGATGGCGGCCAGCCCGGTGCCTGGCCGAGCGATCAGGGCGTCGGCGGGCACCCAGGTGTCGATGTCGACCGGTGCGGTGTCCAGGGGTCCAGCCCCGACCTTGCTGAACGGCTCGTGTACCTGCACCTGATCGGTCGGCACCGCGATCATCATGACGTTGCCGTGCCGGCTGTTCTCATCGTGGTCCATGCTGCGCGCCAGCACCAGGATGTGATCGGAGATGGGCGACAGCGACACGAACTTCTTGCGGCCACGCACCTCGAAACCGTCGCGCACGGAACGGGCCTCGGTCTGCACCCGCTGCAGGTCCGATCCCCCGGACTCCTCCGACGCGCCGATACACAACACCGCTTGGCCGCGAATGGCCCGCTGGCAGATGTCCTTCAGGTACTCGGATCGGCCGAAGCGGTGCAGAATCGAGATCGACGAATCCTGCAGGCTCACACCGACTCCGATGCCCGCAGACCCGAGCCGCCCCAGGGCGTAGGCCAGTTCCAGGAGTTTGGCCACATCGGTGGGCTGCGCTCCCGCCCACTTCTGCGTGAAGACGCCCGCCCTACCGAGGTGCTCGATCAGCTTGCGGGGAAAGCGCCCGCTGTCCTCTGCTTCGGCCGTCCAGTCCACGACCTGCTGGTCGAACACCTCGTTGAGCAAACCGCGGTAAGCGTCGATATCCGAGCCATCCGACTCCGCAATCACCTGAGTCACTTCATAACCTCCATGTTGCGTTTGACCTCGAGTCGCCGCAGTTTCCCCGACGACGTCCGGGGCAGCGATCCCGGCGCCAGAAACACCACGTCTGCGGGCACCACCCCGCACTGAGAGGCCACCCGCGAGATCAGGTCGGCACGCGCGCCGGCCTCGTCACGGCCTCGAAATTCCGCGGCGATCACCAATCCCGGCCGGGCTCCGTCGGTGCCGACCGCCACTACCGCACCCTCGCGGACACCGCGTACTTCGGCGGCGACCCGCTCGATCTCGGTGGGAAACACATTGCGCCCGGCGATCGAGATGATCTCCTTGGCCCGGCCGCAGACCACCAGGCCGGCGTCGGTGAAGTAGCCCAGGTCGCCGGTGGCAAACCACGCATCGGGTCCCAGCGCCTGCTGGCCGAGGTAACCCGACATCATCGACGTTCCGCGGATCTCGATCTCACCGACTTCGCGCTGCGGCAGCTCCTCGTGGCGTTCGGCCACCGGGCTGATGCGGACCTGCATGCCGGGAATCGGCTCTCCGAGCACCGCATGCCTGCGCACGGCTTCGGCGTCATCGCTTGCCGCGCCGACGATTTCGTCGTACTGCAGACCAGTTCCCGGCCGTGGCGCGGTCACCGCGCAGGTGGCCTCGGCCAGCCCGTACGACGGCATGAGAGCACCGGGATCGAGGCCGAACTTGGCAAGCTCGGCGACGAAGCGCTCCAACCCCGTGCAGTCGACCGGCTCGCCGCCGTTGATCGCGACCCGCAGCCGACCCAGGTCCACTTCGGGGACCCGGCGGGCGTATTTGCCGATGACGGTGTAGGCGAAGTTGGGTGCGGCGGTCATGGTGGCCCGGCTGTCGTGCAGCCAGCTCAACCATCGAAACGGCGAGGCGGCGAACGCCGCGGTGGGCGCCAACCACTGCTCCGAGCCGGTCAGCGCTGCGCTGAGCAAGAAGGTCAGCCCCATGTCGTGATACAGCGGCAGCCAGCTGCAGCCGACGTCATCGGCCGGATCGACCCCGACGTGCTTGCTCAAGCCCGACACATTCGCCAGGACCGCGGCCGGTGACAGTTGAGCGGTGCGCGGGGTACCGGTGGACCCGGCGGTGCCCTGTAATACCGCGGGCACATCGGTACCGGCAGTGACCGGACTGACCGAGCGACCGCTGCCGGCGGCCGCGGCAACGTCAGCCACCGCCAGACCGCGACCGGTCTCCTCGGCACGCAGCAGGTCCAATACCGATCCGTGGCTCAGCACCGTGCCAACCCCAATGCCGCGGAAACGATCCAGCGTCGCCTGCGCCCATTGCTGAGGGTCAGCGCCGCGGACCGGTCCAGGCAGGATCGAGATGCTGCGGCCGGCCAGCCAAGCACCCTGTATCGCGGCGATCAGATCTGCGGTCGGCTCACCGACCAGCCCGACGGCCCCAGCGTCGTCGCCGTCCAGAATCCGGGCGGCCACGCTTTCGGCCCGGGCATGCACCTGCTGCCACGGGTGGCGATCCCATGCCCCGGCCTCGGGGTCGAAGACCACCAGGTCGTGTTCTGACCCGGTCATCGCCCGGGTCAGGGCGCCGGCCAGCACGCTCACGCGTCGGCGGGGGCTTTCGCCCGGATGGCGGCCTCAAGGTCGCCGACCGTGTCGCAGTTCAACAGGTCTTCCTCAGACAGCGCTACACCCAGCCGATCCTCAATGGCGACCATGCCGATGGCGAAGGCCACCGAATCGAGGCCGACATCATCCACCAGCCGCGACTCCGGAGTCACGCGGTTGAGATCGACCTGCAGGTCGTCTCGCAAGATCTCACGCAGCGCGGCGTTGATGGCATCGGGCGATGAAGCGGTCATGTTGAGGGACGCTACACCAAACCGCGAACTAAGGTTAGCTTGCCCTATCTTGTGACTCGCAACACTTAGGGTAAGGCAAGGCTTGCCTGATGTTTGCTGCTGTGGTTAACGTTAGCCCGCGTTCTACATAGACAGGAACCTCATTTCAGATGAGGTCACAATAAGGAGAAGCAATGCAGCTCGCCATGGCCGCCGGTTCGACCGACCGCGGCACCGCCTTTAACACCCGCGCCACGGGCCTGCTGGCCGCGGGCGTCGCCCTGGCCGGCGCCGGCGTGATCGCCGTCAACCCGGTCGCCCCGATGATCAGCGCGGCCGCCCACCAGCCCGCCGTCGAGCTCACCGCTACCACTGGCGAGAACCTCGACCACATCATGGACCTGCTCACGGGCCCGAACCCGGTCTTCACCGCGCTCGGTGATCTAGGCAGCTACTACGGCGAGACCACCAGCAACAGCATCCAGGGCGTGCTCGATGGCCTCGAAATCATGTGGTCCGGCGGAGGCCAGGTCAAGGGCCTGGAAGTCATCATCCCGCAGGTCATGGAATTCCTTCAACAGGGCGACTTCACCAATGCCTGGAACCTGATCAACTGGGACATGTTGTTCAACATGAACAACATCTTCCAGCCGCTGTTCGACCACACCGTGCGTGGCACCGGTGAGTTCGTGCCCGGCATGATGGGCATCGGCGCCGACCTGACCCATGTTTGGGCGAACCTGCAGGAGATCTTCGGCGACTTCAGCTTCTGGAAGACCTCCGCCAAGTACCTGACGGAACCGCTCATCGGCTTCATGTTCGCGCTGTCGGAGAACCTGACCGGCGTGCCCGACGGTATCGAGCACGTGGCGCAGGACCCGTTCGACGCACTGCTCAACGGCTACATCACCTGGGACTCCGACACCGGTGAGGACACCGGCCAGTGGTGGGGCCTGATCACCGAGCAAGGCACCCTGTCCTACTTCCTCGACTTCCTGCCGGGCAAGTTCGCCGACGCGCTGACCTCGACCATCCCGGTTCCCGAGGTGGACGTCGACCCCGGTGACGCAGCTGCGGCCGCCAGCCTGCTCGACTTCGGTTGGCTCGACAGCCTGTTCAACTAGCAGCACCGCACCACCTGTCTCGCGCGGGCGCTGGAGATCCCAGCGCTCGCGCGGCACCAGAGCCGGGTTCGGGTCCATAGGCCCGGGCCCGGCTCTAAACATTGCCATTGACTAATGGCACCATTGGCTGTTGACTCAGTCACATGATCCTTGGCCGATCGCCCAAGCGCAGCCATGGGGCCTCCGCCGTCGTCACCGGCGCGGGAAGCGGCATCGGAGCCGCGTTCGCCATCGAGCTCGCCCGCCGCGGCAGCGCCGTGGTCTGCAGCGACATCGACGATGACGCCGCCCGGGGCACCGTCGAAGCCATCACCGGCGCGGGTGGCCGCGCCACCGCCGTGCACTGCGACGTCTCAGCGATCGACGAGGTCACCGCGCTGGCCGACACCGCGCAGTCCTGGTTCGGCCACCCGCCCACCCTGGTGATCAACAACGCCGGCGTCGGTGCCGGCGGGCAGCCGATCGGCGAGATGGCGCTGGACGACTGGACCTGGACGCTGGGCATCAACCTGTGGGGCCCTATCCACGGCTGTCACGTGTTCACCCCGATCCTGCGCGAGGCGCGATCCGAGCAACCCCGCGGCATCATCAACGTCGCCTCCGCCGCATCGTTCGGCGCCGCCCCGGAAATGGCGGCCTACAACGTCAGCAAGGCCGGTGTGCTGTCCCTGTCGGAGACCTTGGCAGCCGAGCTGTCCGGTACCGGCATCGGCGTCACCGTGCTGTGCCCGACCTTCGTCAAGACCAACATCGTCGAATCCGGCCGAATCACCGCCCAATCCAGTGAGGCGGCCAACCTGCTGATGCGTTGGACCGGGCTCTCCGCCCAACGCGTTGCCCGCGACTGCTTGGACACGCATGACCGAGGCGGGTTGTACTGCATGCCGCAGCTGGACGCCAAGATCAGTTGGAACATCAAACGTTTCGCGCCGGAGACATTCACCCGAACCATCGGACTGGCATTCCGGGCCAGTGCGGCATTGCCAGGTAGGTCCGACTAAAGGAGATCACGATGGCTCTCGACATGGACGTCATGCTCGCCAAGATCAAGGATCGGCAATGGGCTCTGGCCGATATCGACTGGGACGCACCGGGAGCCGAGCTGATCCGGCCTGAAATGGTGCCGAAACTCAAGAAATTCATGGCCGACCTGTGCTGGATCGAGAATATCGGCGCCCGCGGCTTCGCGGCCATGGCGCGTAAGGCGCCCACCGCGACACTGGCCGAGATCTACCGCTACTTCCATGCCGAGGAGCAACGCCACGCCAACGCCGAGCTGGCGCTGATGAAGCGCTGGGGCATGCTCGAAGACGGCGAGATGCCCGAACCGAATGTGAATATCCGGTTGGCGATGCAGTGGCTCGACGACTACTCCGACGACTTGCCACTGTCGGTGCTGGGCACGGTGATCCCGATGCTGGAGGTCGCACTCGACGGTGCCCTGCTCAAGTTCCTGCTCGACGAGGTCGACGACCCGGTGTGCCATCAGGTGTTCGAGAAGATCAACAACGACGAATCCCGGCACATCGCTGTCGATTTCGAAGTGTTGGAGATGATCGGGCACGCCGACGCCCGCCGGCTGGCGATCGAGTTCGTCGGCACCATAGCCTCCCCTTCGCTGATCGTCGGCGCGCTGATCTCGATCCCACTGCTCAACCGGGTCCGCAACGAGGTGATCGGCATGGGACTCGATCCCCAGCGGCTGTACTCGGCGCTGATGCGTTTCACGCAGTTCGGCGAGCGCGGCGAACACACCCGGCGGGTGCCGGCGTATCAGGTGGTCAAACGCTACTCAGGCTGGATGGCCAACCCGGACAGCCCATATCACCTGCTGGCCAACCCGGCGGTGTGGCTGTCCGGCTTCTACCCCAAGCGCCTGCTCAAGCCGATCCCGAGCTGGTTCAAAGAGCTCACCCACGAACCGGCGGCCTGACGTGGCCCGCGGGCAGATCTACCAGACACTGATCGTTGGTGCCGGATTCAGCGGAATCGGCGCGGCAATCAAACTGGCCGAGGCGGGCCTGGCCGGCGACGACGAGATCATCATTCTGGAACGCAGCGACCGGGTCGGCGGCACCTGGCGCGACACCCGCTATCCCGGTGCGGCGTGCGACATTCCGTCGCTGCTGTACTCCTTCTCCTTCGTCGCCAACCCCACCTGGTCGCGGGCCTACCCTTCAGCCGGCGAGATCTGTGCGCACATAGAGGACATGGTCGACCGGTTCGACCTGCGCCGCCACATCCGGTTCGGCACCGAGGTCACCGGGCTGACTTTCGACGAGGGCGCCGGAGTATGGACAGTGTCGGCCGGGCGCACGAAATTTCGGACCCGCACCGTGGTGCTGGCATCCGGACCGCTGCCGGACTCCAGATTCCCGGCCTTGCGCGGGCTGGATAGCTACACCGGCCACAAGATCCACAGCGCCCGCTGGGATCACGACTACGACTTCACCGGCAAACGGGTCGCGGTCATCGGCACCGGCGCCAGTGCGGTGCAGATCATCCCAGAGCTGGTCGAACAAGCCGGATTCGTCAAGGTCTTTCAGCGCACTCCAGGCTGGGTGATCCCCCGGCTGGACATGGCCGTGCCGGCCGCGGTGCAGGAGCTGTTCGCCAAAGTCCCAGCGGCCCAACAGCTTGCTCGCCAAGCACTGTTCTGGGGGCACGAGGCCAGCGCCACCGCGCTGGTATGGAACACCCCGCTCAGCGGACTGGTCGCTCAACTGGGCAAAGCCCACCTGCGCGCGACAGTCAAGGATCCGTGGTTACGTCGCCAGCTCACCCCGGACTTCACCCCCGGCTGCAAGCGCATGCTGATCTCCAGCGACTACTACCCGGCGCTGCAGCGCGACAACTGCAAGCTGATCTCCTGGCCGATCGCCACTCTCAGTCCATCGGGCATCCGCACCAGCGACGGCGTGGAACACCACCTGGACGCCATCGTGTTCGCGACCGGCTATGACGTACACCTGACCGGCCCGCCCTTTCCGGTCACCGGACTGGACGGCCGGTCACTGGCCAGCGACTGGAGCGGCGGCGGTCAGGCCTTCAAGAGCATTCAGACCCACGGCTACCCGAACCTTTTCTTCATGACCGGCCCCAACTCCGGACCGGGACACAACTCACTGCTGGTCTACGTCGAAGGCCAGATCGACTACGTGGTGCGTGCCATCGGCGCGATCCGCCGGGGACACCTGCGCTACCTCGACGTGCGTGACGCTGTGCAACGTCGCCACAACGAGCAGATTCAGCGCCGGCTGGGCAAGACGACCTGGATGACGGGCTGTCGCAGCTGGTACCTGACCGAGGACGGTTTCAACGCGTCGATGTACCCGGGGTTCGCAACGCAGTATCTTCGGCAGATGCGCAGTTTCCGCCTCGCCGACTACCACGCGGTGGCATGACCGCACCGGATCGTCCCGCCAAGCCCGACTCCATCGCCGGGGTGCTGGCGAATCTGCGGCGGATCCCCCGCCGGGTGCGGCGCGAATCCCGCGAGGTGATCGAGGCCGCGGTGACCCAGCTCTTCGAGATCGTAGTGCGCCACCCGGGCGGCGACACGGCATCCCGGGAGTACCGGATCGACGACCTGGCTCGACTGGGCGGCACCACCACCCGCAACGTGCGGGTCTACCGGGACCGGGATCTGCTCCCACCGCCGCGACGGGTCGGGCGGATCGCGTTGTACAACGACACCCACCTGACCCGGCTGCGGCTGATCACCTCGATGCTCGACCGCGGCTACACCATCGCGCACGTCAAAGAGATGATCGGCGCCTGGGAGCAGGGCAAGGACCTCGGCGACATCCTGGGACTGGAAAGCGCGATCGCCGGTAGCTGGACCACCGAACAGCCCGAGACCATGCCACGCGCGGAAGCCGAGCAGCGAATCGGCGACCCGCCGGCAATGCGGCGGCTGGTGGCGCTCGGGGTGATCCGGCTCAACGAGGCCGACGCGCTGGCCACCATCACCCGGCCCAAGTTGATCGATGCCTTTAACGAGGTCCGCGGCTACGGCATCGCCATCGACAAACTGATCGACCTCTACGAGCAGTCGTTGCCGCACATCGATGCGATCAGCCAGATGCTGGTGCGAGCCGGCGCCGAGCACGTCCTGACCCGGATTCAGCCCGGAGCACCCTTGCCCGCCGACACCGAGATCGCCGAGCTGATCGGCATGCTGGTGCGGTTCCGCACCCAGGCCGTCGCATCCGTGACCGCCACCTTGGCCTCGTCGATCGAATCGACCATCGAGTCGATGGTCAGCGGCCTGCTCACCGAGTCCCTGTTGCACTGACCCTCTGGTGCGTACGGATGCCGCTAGGCCAGGGCCAGGAACAGCTTCTCGAGCTCGTCCTCGGTAAGCGGCGCCTTGCCGCCGGCGGATTCACCGGCCAGGCATTCGCGAAGCCCACTCGCGACGATTTTGAAGCCCGCCCGGTCCAGCGCCCGCGAGACCGCGGCAAGCTGGGTGACCACGTCCTTACAGTCGCGGCCGCCTTCGATCATCGCGATCACTCCGGCGAGCTGGCCGTGCGCACGGCGCAGCCGGTTCAACACCGACTTCACGCTGTCTTCGTCATCAAGCACGTGAGGTCCTCTCCCCGAGCTGCCTGTTATACCCTATAGGGTATCTCACCGAGAGGACGGGGCCGCGGATTCAGCGCTGGGCGATCAGATATGGCGCCAGGGTGGCCAGCTTCTCGCAGGTCTCCTCGAATTCTCGCTCGGGCCGCGACTCGGCGATGACGCCCGCCCCGGCTCGCAACCAGCAGCGCCCGTCGCCCTCGTAGGCCGCTCGCAGCGTCAACGCGGCGTCGAGGCCACCATCGGCCGTGAACATCACCACCGCACCGGAGTACAGACCTCGCGGGCACTCGTCGAGCCGCAGGATTGCGTCGATTCCGGCCGATTTGGGGATCCCTGACGCGGTGACCGCGGGGAACAGCGCTTCGAGGGCATCCATCCGGTCCCGGGCAGGATCCAGCTGCCCGCGCACCGTCGACCCCAAGTGCTGCACGCTCCCCCGCTCGCGCACGGTCATGAAGTCCGCAACAACGGTACTGCCAGGCTCGGCGACCTCAGTGATCTCGTCCACCGATGTGCGGACCGAGATGGCGTGCTCCACGATCTCCTTGGCATCGGACTCGAGCTCGGCTCGAACCACCGCGTCGATTGCGGGATCGCCCGTGCGAGCACGCGTCCCGGCCAGCGGCTCGGTGACCACCACGCCGTCGCCCCGCACCTCGGCGACCAGCTCCGGGCTGTACCCGAGCGCCCGAATCCCGCCCAGCCGCAACAAGAATGACCGAGCCGGAGTGTTGTGCCGCCGACCCAGTCGGTAAGTCGAAGGGAAGTCCAGCGCGAACGGCACGTCGACGCAGCGCGACAGGATCACCTTGCGGTAGGCACCGGCGCGGATCTCGTCGACCGCGGTCGCCACCCGATCGCGATAGCCGGCACCGTCGACGTCGACCACGACCGGCGCCGGCTCGGCCAGCGCGGGAACGCCATCGGCCAACAGCCGCTCCAGCACCGCTACCGCCCGGTCGCTGTGGCCGAACAGCTCGACCTTCTCGGCGGTGACCACGATGCGGGTCTGCGGCCAGAACACCCGCGCCAGCGCGGTGCCCGGCGCCAGCCGTTCCTGCAGCCTGAACCGGTAAGTGCCGAATTCGAAAGCCACCCAGCCAAATACTTCAGCTGCCTCGAGCAGCAACCGGTCCACTGCTTCGCCGAGCACTGCGGCCGGCCGACCCCGCCAGTGTTCGCGACGAACTACCCCGTCACGGACCGTGCGCAACTCGTCACTGTCCAGCTCGACGGCGGCGCGCACGCCGGCAGCCAGGGTCCAACGTCCGCCACGCTCGTAGAGCAGGTATTCCTGACCGTCACCCTCCGGGAGCTCAGCGGCCAGCGCGGCAGCCAGATCAGCCGGCTCGACGCCCGGCGGTAACAGCACCGACGACGCAGCTTCGGAGACTGTTTCGACACCGACCTCTGACACGATTAGTAAATGTAGCCTAACCTACCCAGTGACGTGCGCCTCGCCCCACGAATCCGCGCGGCGTGAGCCTGCGCCGGCGGGCCGGGCACAGCTCATCGGATCAGTGACAGCCGCCGCGGCGAACGGATCGCAGTGATGCGTTACGGGCGTTCACGATTCGGTATCAGTACTCACACAACGGTTGGCAACAAGGGCCCCGGTATGGAATATGGAGTCATGCTAAGTATTCGAAAGCTCGTGGGTTCGATGTTCGTAGCGACAGCCGCGGCGGCGATCGCCGTCGCCCCGGCCGGCGTGATGGCGATGAGCGCGCCGGCGGGCCCGGTCGTGGTGGCCCAGCCGCACGGTGCCGGCGGCCCCGACGGCAACGGTGGCGGCAGCGGCTGCGGCCATGACGCCGGCTGGCAGGGCTGCGGCGGCTTCATTCCCGGCCAGGGTGGCTTCGGCCACGGTTGTATCCAGGGCATCTGCGGCAGCTGGGATGGTGGCCGCGGCTGGTTCAGCGGCTGATTTGCCGCAACGCTGGCCGCTCGGCGACACGGTGCGCGCCCGGCTTGGAGCGACAACTTCCGACAGCTGCGGCCGTGGGCAACAGTTGTCGCGCAAAGGCGGGCACCACACCACATGGTCGAGATTCGTGCACGCGGCTCATCAGACCGCCGCGAACCGCGCTGACCCGCCTTAAGCCAACAGCGAGCGCACCACCGCGTCGGCCAGTAGCCGACCACGATCGGTCAACACCAGCCGCTCATCGTCGATGTGCAGCAGTCCGTCGGCAACCGCGGTCGCGGCGCGCTCACGCTCGTCGGCACCCAGATCCGCCAGCGCCAGACCGTCACGCATCCGCAGCCGCAACATCACGTCCTCGGTATGCCGGTCGGCCTCGGAGAGCTCCTCGAAGCCGGCCACCGGCAGCGCGCCCTGCTCCAATAGCTGCGCATAAGTGTTGGGGTGCTTGACGTTCCACCAACGCAGCGCGCCATCGTAACTGTGCGCGCCCGGGCCCGCACCCCACCATCGGCCGCCGTTCCAGTAGCCCAGGTTGTGCCGGCAGGCCGCGCCGGGCCGGCTCCAGTTGGACACCTCGTACCAGTCCATCCCCGCCGCCCGCAGCCGGGCGTCGACCAGCTCATAGCGGTGCGCCGCCACATCACCCTCGGGAGCCGGTAACTCCCCGCGCCGCACCCGACGGGCCAGCGCGGTGCCGTCCTCCACGATCAGGCTGTAGGCCGAGACGTGATCCACACCCGCCTCGAGCGCGGCGTCCACCGAACGCAGCAGATCATCAACGGTCTCGCCGGGGGTGCCGTAGATCAGGTCGATATTGAGGTGCTCGAAGCCGGCGGCACGCGCCTCGCGCGCCGCCGCCACCGGCCGGCCCGGCGAATGGATGCGGTCCAGGGTGGCCAGCACGCGCGGCGACACCGACTGCATGCCCAGCGACACCCGGGTGTAGCCGGCGGCAAGGATCGTCTCGAAGAACTCCGGCGACGTCGACTCAGGGTTCGCCTCGGTGGTGACCTCGGCGTCCTCGGCCAGTCCGAAGTGCTTGCGCACTTGGTCGAGCACGCGCGCCAGCCGCGGGCCGCCCAGCAGCGACGGCGTGCCGCCTCCCACGAATACCGTGTCAGCCGGCTGGCGCCCCAGCCGGGCGGCGGCCAGTTCCAGTTCCTTGTCCAGCGCGGCCACCCAGGCGTCGGGGTTTGCGCCGCCGAGCTCCGCCGGGGTGTAGGTGTTGAAGTCGCAGTAGCCGCACCGGGTGAAACAGAACGGCACGTGCACATACACCCCGAACGGGCCGTCGTGGCCGCGCTGGGCCGGCGCCGCGTCGGGCAGCGCTACGGCAGTCGGGGTCGGGGTCATGAGGCCCGATCATCCCACGGTGTCGCGGGCGGCGCTGTTCGCCGGCGCCTCAGTCGGCTGGCGCGCCGGTCCCGGGGGTGTCCTCGTAGAGCGTCGTCACATAGTGGGTCAGCGAGCCGACCGGCACGGTCGAGGCGGCACCACTGCGCGGCACGCATTCCGACCAGGCCCCGGGGCCCCGGTTGGCCATGATGCGCTTGGCGACGGCGATCTGCTGTTGTTTGGTGGCCTGCGAGGGCAGTCCCACCCCGCCGTTGCTGTCCCAGTCCGCCGCGCTGATCTGCAGCCCGCCATAGCCGCCGTCGCCGGTATCGGCCGACCAGTTCCCGCCGGACTCGCACAGGGCGATGGCTTCCCAATCGATCGGATCGGCGCTCGCCGCGCCGGACAACTCGGCGGCCCCGACCAGCAGCACGCCCGCCGTCAACGCTGTGAACTTCCTCATACCAACTCCACCTTGCTCGCCAGCCAGCGGCCGTCGACCTTGTCCATGGTCATCCGGATCCGGCTGTGGTCGAGCACGGGTTCGGGGTTGTCGGCGTTGCGCACCGCCTGGTCGACCAGCAGCACCACCACGGCGTGGTTGCGGTCGGCGGATTTCAGTACCGCCTCGGCAACATGCCCGCGTGCCGTCGCCCTGTTGTCGATCAGTTGCTGACGCAACCGCACGCTGGAGCGGGTGTGCATGGTCCGGAACTGCCCGGTCGATCCGTCGGTGATGTCGGCGAAATTGCGATCGACGTTGTCGGCATCGATATTGCTCAGCCGCAACACATATGCCTCTGCGGCCTCCAGGGCCTGCTCACCGGCGAGGTGGGTTTGGTAATGCTGGACCGCCAGCCATCCGCCGCAACCGACGGTGGCCGCCAGCGTCGCCACGGCCAGCCAGCGGCGCAACTGAGCACGGCCGCTCGTGCGCGGCGGCGGGTCGGCCACCGGCAGTGGTTCCCACGCCGGTTCCCATCCGAAGTCGATACTCACCTAGTCCCACCCGCCTTCCGATCGGCTGTCGTCTGCGGTGGCCCGGCGCCGGGGCGCATCGCCCCCGACCGTTCCGATCCGCTCCCCCGGCCCGACCCCGTAGCATCGAGCACCAGATGAGTTTTGCTCACGCTGATCACAACTTTGCGCCGGTAAGGAAGATTTTCGGCATCCATGGCATAATCGGCGCTGTGACCGCCGCCTACTGCACCTCGTCCGGGGTTGCCTTGGTGGCTCGGCGGCATATCGATTTCAAGCGTGTTTGCAGCTGTCGCTGTCTGCCTTGATGTCGTAGAACCGCCCACCTGTATTTTCCAGCTGGCCGCCGGATCTGCGCCGCCGGAGACAGTCGCCGGTGAACTGCGCTCAATCCCGCCGGCTCCTCTTTGAAGGAGAATCATGACCGCCACTCCGACCGCTCCCCCGAGCAAGGCCAAGCGCAGCGAGGCCCAGTGGGCGCTCGGCGAGACCGAACCGGTCAACCACAACGAGCAGTTCAAGCAGGAAGACCCGGCGCTGAACGTGCAGGCCCGGATCGTCGATGTGTACTCCAAGCAGGGGTTCGACTCCATCACCAAGGACGACCTGCGCGGGCGCTTCCGCTGGATGGGCCTCTACACCCAGCGTGAGCAGGGCTATGACGGCACCTTCACCGGCGACGAGAACGCTGACCTGCTGGAGGCCAAGTACTTCATGATGCGGGTGCGCTGCGACGGCAAGGCGCTGTCGGCCGCCGCGATGCGGACCCTGGGGCAGATCTCGGTCGACTACGCCCGCAACACCGCAGACATCTCCGACCGCAACAATCTGCAGTACCACTGGATCGAGATCGAGAAGGTCCCAGAGATCTGGGAGCAGCTGGACGCGGTCGGGCTGCAGACCATCGAGGCCTGCGGCGACTGCCCGCGCGGCCTGCTCGGGTCACCGCTGGCCGGGGAATCGCTGGACGAGGTGCTCGACCCCTCCCCCGCGCTCGACGAAATCGTGCGCCGGTACATCGGCAACCCGGAGTTCGCGAACCTGCCGCGCAAGTTCAAGACCGCCGTCTCCGGTCTGCCGGACGTCGCCCACGAGATCAACGACATCTCCTTCATCGGCGTCAACCACCCCGAGCACGGCCCCGGCCTGGACCTCTGGGTGGGCGGCGGCCTGTCCACCAACCCGATGCTGGCCCAGCGCCTGGGCGCGTGGGTGCCGCTGGACGAGGTCCCCGACGTGTGGGAGGCCGTCACGAGCCTGTTCCGCGACTACGGCTACCGCCGGCTGCGGTCCAAGGCCCGGCTGAAGTTCCTGGTCAAGGACTGGGGTATTGGAAAATTCAGGGAAGTTCTGGAACGGGAATACCTGGGACGGCCGCTGATCGACGGGCCGGCACCCGAGCAGCACACCGCGACTGTCGACCACGTGGGGGTGCAGAAGACCCGCAACGGCCACAACGCGGTCGGGGTGGCCCCGATCTCCGGTCGGGTGAACGGCGCCACGCTGCTCAAGGTCGCGGAACTGATGGAGCAGGTCGGTTCCGACCGGGCCCGGTTCACGCCGTACCAGAAGCTGGTCATCCTCGACGTTCCCGACGACAAGGTCGACGGCCTGGTGGCGGAGCTGGATGCGCTGGGTCTGCCGGCCAACCCGTCGCCGTGGCGACGCAACCTGATGGCCTGCACCGGACTGGAGTTCTGCAAGCTGTCGTTCGTCGAGACCCGGGTGCGCGCCCAGAGCCTGGTCCCCGAACTCGAGCAACGCCTCGACGACCTCAACGCCGTCTTGGACGTGCCGGTCACGGTCAACATCAATGGGTGCCCGAACTCGTGCGCCCGCATCCAGGTGGCCGACATCGGGTTCAAGGGCCAGATGATCGACGACGGCAACGGCAATTCGGTCCCCGGCTTCCAGGTGCACCTCGGTGGCAGCCTGGGCGCCGACAGCGGGTTCGGCCGCAAGCTGCGCCAGCACAAGGTCTACAGCGACGAACTCGGCGACTACATCGAGCGGGTGGTGCGCAACTTCATCAAACAACGCAGCGCCGGTGAGCGTTTCGCCCAGTGGGCGGTGCGTGCTGAAGAAGACGATCTGCGATGAGGCCTCACAGCGAAGCGGAGTTGCGTGAACTGGCCGCCAAGGGCGCGGCCGAGCTCGACGGCGCCAGTGCCACCGAGCTGCTGGAGTGGACGGATGCGAACTTCGGCGGGGTGAATGGGCTCGACGGTTCAGCAGGACCCGCCTCCTGCAATTACGTGGTGGCCTCCAACATGGCCGACGCGGTGCTGGTGGACCTGGCGGCCAAGGTCCGTGCGGGGGTTCCGGTGTTGTTCCTCGACACCGGCTACCACTTCGCCGAGACCATCGGTACCCGCGACGCGGTGGAGGCGATGTATGACATCGCGTTGGTCAACGTCACCCCGGAGCAGACCGTGGCGGAGCAGGACGCGACCCACGGCAAGGACCTGTTCGGATCCAATCCGGCGCTGTGCTGCCGACTGCGCAAGGTCGAGCCGTTGTCCCGCACCCTGCACAACTACTCGGCGTGGGTCACCGGGTTGCGTCGAGTGGAAGCGCCGACGCGCGCCAATGCACCGCTGATCAGCTTCGACGAGCAGTTCGGTCTGGTGAAGGTCAACCCGATCGCCGCATGGTCCGACGAGGAGTTCGACGCCTACATCGTTGCCAACAACGTGCTGGTCAACCCGCTGATCGACGAGGGTTACCCGTCGATCGGCTGCGCGCCGTGCACGATCAAGCCGGCGGCCGGCGCCGATCCACGCAGCGGACGCTGGGCCGGCCTGGCCAAGACCGAATGCGGGCTTCACGCCTCGTGACCACCACGCTGGTGCTGACCGCGCACGGCAGCCGGGATCCGCGCGCGGCGGCCAACACCCATGCGATCGCCGGGCACCTGCGCCGGGTCGCGCCCGAATACGCCGTGCGGGTGGCGTTCTGCGAACACAGCAGCCCGAACCTGCGCGATGTGCTGCGCGAAGCCGGCGGCAACGGCGGCGACACCATCGTCGTGCCCCTGCTGTTGGCCAGCGCCTACCACGCCCGCGTCGATATTCCGGCGATGATCGCGGAGTCCGGCGTCGCCGTGCGAGTCGCTCCAACGCTGGGTGAGGACAGCCGCCTGGTGCAGGTCCTCGGCGAACGCCTGTCGAGCGCCGGCGCCTCGCGGTTCGACCCGGAGCTGGGCGTCGTGGTGGTCGCGGTGGGCTCGTCGCGTCCTGCGGCCAACGCCCAGACCGCCACGATCGCGGCCCCGTTGTCTCGCGGAACACGTTGGGCCGGAGTCGAAGTCGCGTTCGCCACTGAAGGTCCCCAGCCTTCGGTGCCCGAGGCCGTCGAACGGTTGCGGGCACGCGGTGCCACGAGGCTGATGATCGCCCCGTGGTTTTTGGCCCACGGCAGAATCACCGACCGGGTCGCCGCCTACGCCGCACAGGCGGGAATCCCGGTGGCCGAGCCGCTCGGCGCGCACCGCCTGGTGGCCGCAACCGTGCTGGACCGCATCGAAGACGTCCTGACGGCACAGAGCGCCGCCTGACGAACGACGGTCCGCCCACGACCGCTCCGTAGTGAAACCCGTCACAGCGCTCATCGCCACCCTTCACCCTTAGTATGGTTAGCCTAACCTACGTAAGGAGCTTGGGTGACGTCCACGGGCGAGGATCCCCTTATCGCGAGAATGGTAATTCGTCGGCGGTTCGCGTTGCACGAATCGTGTACCAGGCTTCGCCAGCTCCATCCGCAATGCCCACGAACCTACGGCGTCGCGGTTCTCGCTGACGTCAACAAGCGCCGATGGTTCCCCTTGGATTCGGTCTTCACCATCGATCGCCTGCGGATCCGCTTCGACGAGACCGCCGCTTTGACCGATCGACGCGCGGCAGGAAACGTACTGGCTGCCCGCCTGATCCACGAGGTGCTGGGCCGACTTCTCCCCCTGGTGCTACTCGAGGGACGCGCGTGGGACACCGGTCTGGAGAACCTGTGGGTGCACTTCGACCGGGACAACGACATCGACTGGGTGGCCGTTGTCGACCCGACCGTGCGGGCACTTCCCGACGATCCCTGGATCAACGGGACGGACGAGCGCTCTCACACCGACACGGTGGTGGTGCTGCCGAGCGAGTCGGCCCTGACCACCTGGGCGGCCCACCGCTGCCACCGAACCTTGGCGCCGCTGTTCGTCCGGCTCCACGCGGTGTGCGAGGGCGCGATCTCGATCTCGTCGATGTGGCAGCTTCTGGGATCGACGGTGGTGGTGGCCGCCGCTCAGCTGCCGCGCCGCACCGAGCAGGACGAGGCCATCAGCTTCCGGCGAAGTCAGGCCATCCTGGACGCAATGGTCGGCTTCGGCCTGCCGGTGCGGGGGCCCGCCATGTCGGCGGTCCAGCCGAGGACGGCCCTACGTCGGGTCCCCACCAGCACCGTATCGAGTTCGGGCGGGCACCAACTGTGAACTCCCGCCCCGATTTCTCGATGATCGTCGGCTACGGCAGCGACATGGGCAACGCCGAGGACGCCGCCATGTCCTTCGCCGAAGCCTTCGCAGAAACCACCGGTCGCCCCGCAGAAGCCGTCGAACTCAACCAAGTCGACATCACCGAGCTGCAGTCGGCCACCCACCTCGTCGTCGTCACCTCCACCTGGGGCGACGGCGAGTTTCCCGACAACGCCAACCTGTTCTGGGAGGCACTGAGCGCCGACGCCGCCGACCGTCTGGAACACCTGTGTTTCGCCGTACTCGCCCTCGGCGACACCGGCTACGACTTGTTCTGCAACGCCGGCCGACTGCTCGACGAACGTCTCGAGCAGCTGGGCGCCACCCGGTTGACCGAACGCGTCGAGATCGACGGCTCCTACGCCAAGCCGGCCGCGGCCTGGACGACCGACGTCGTCAAACTCCTGTCAGCCGAGCACACCACGCCCACTGCCGGCGTCGTCGTGACCAGCCGAGCGGCACACACTCCCGATGAGGCCCCATCGACCAACCCCGACCGGGACCACCCGTTCGAAGCCCGTGTAGTGGTCAACCGGCTGCTCACAGCGCCGGGATCCGACAAGGAAGTCCGTCACTACGAGCTGGACCTCACCGGTTCCGGCATCGCCTATGCCGCAGGCGATTCCCTGGCCGTGCATCCGACCAACGATCCCGCCCTCGTCGACGCCATACTGGCCGAGTTCGGCCTGAGACCCGACCATACGGTGCCCGGCCACGACGAGCCCCTCGGCGCGCTGCTCACGCATCGCCTCGAGATCCGGACGCCATCGCGGGCGCTGCGAGAACTGACCGCGTCACGCACCCGCGATGAGCATGCCGCAGCCTCCCTCAACGGGAATGCCGGTGTGGCACAGGGCTCATGGCTCTACGGCAGAGACGTACTCGACCTGATCAGACTGGGATCGCTGACCGCGGACGAGGTGATCGACATGCTGCGTCCGCTTCAGTACCGCGACTACTCGATAGCGTCGAGCCCGCTGGTCAGCCCCGACCACGTGCACCTGACCGTCGCGACCGTGCGTTATCGCCTCGCCGACCGCCACTACGGCGGCGTGGCCACCACGTTCCTGGCCGATCGCGCCGACTCAGTGCGAGTCCACCTGCGGCCCACCCACTCCTTCCGACTGCCCCGGCCCGACGTACCGGTCATCATGGTCGGCCCCGGGACCGGGGTGGCGCCGTTTCGAGCGTTCCTGCAAGAACGCTGCGCCGCCGGCGCGAAGGGACGGTCGTGGCTGTTCTTCGGGAACCGGCGCCGGACCAGTGACTTCCTCTACCGAGACGAGTTCGAGGACTACCTCAGGTCAGGGGTGCTGTCTCGCCTCGACCTCGCGTTCTCCCGCGACGGCGCCGCCGACGCACCGAACCGGTATGTCCAGCAACGGATGTGGGAGCACTCGACCGAGCTCTTCAGGTGGCTCGAAGAAGGTGCGCAGCTCTACGTGTGCGGTGATGCCGAACGCATGGCCAAGGACGTCGACGCCGCTTTGCACGCCGTGGTGGCCAGCGCCGGCAACATGGATACCGCTGCGGCGCACGCGTATGTCAACCAGCTCATCAAGACGCACCGCTACCTACGCGACGTCTACTAGGGCATACCGGCAGTCCGGCCGCAGGGGCTTACCCTGACGCCGGTACCGCCGCGCCCACTGCCGCCACGTCACTCAACGGCGGCACCCGGGTGGCCCGCACGTAGACGGTGTCCCCCTCGGCCAGCGCGAGCGCTTCGGCGTCACCGCGGGTGATCTGGGCGGTGAACGGCACTCCAGTGGCGGCATTGGTGAGCTCGACTCGCACCTCGAAGCCCAGCGCCACCACCCGGTCGACGGTGGCACGCAGCACACCGACCCCGTCGGCGCCGTCTACGGTCGCCGCGGACACCGCCATGTCGGGGGTGCGCCCGACCCGGATGTCGTGCGGACGGACCAGGGCCCCGTTGAGCGAGGACACCGCGCCCAAGAACGACATGACGAACGCGTTCGCCGGAGCGTCGTAGACCTCGGTCGGGGTGCCGAGCTGCTCGATGCGGCCCTGATTCAGCACCGCGATCCGGTCTGCGACGTCCAGCGCCTCGGCCTGGTCGTGGGTGACCAGCACCGTGGTGACGTGCACCTCGTCGTGCAGGCGACGCAGCCAGGCCCGCAGGTCTTCCCGGACCTTGGCGTCCAGCGCCCCGAACGGCTCGTCGAGCAGCAGCACCTGCGGGTCCACGGCAAGAGCCCGTGCCAGGGCCATCCGCTGACGCTGACCGCCGGACAGCTGGTTGGGATAGCGGGTCTGGAAACCGCTGAGCCCCACCACTTCCAGCAGGTTGTCTACCTTGTCCTTGATCTCTGCCTTGGGCCGCTTGCGGATCTTGAGCCCGAACGCCACGTTGTCGCGCACCGTCATGTGCTTGAACGCCGCGTAGTGCTGGAAGACGAATCCGATGCCGCGCCGCTGCGGCGGCACACCGGTGACGTCGACGCCATTAATGGTGACCGTTCCGCTGTCCGGGTGGTCCAGGCCGGCGATGGCGCGTAGCAGCGTCGACTTACCCGAGCCGCTGGGGCCGAGCAGCGCCGTCAACGAACCGGACGGGACCGCGAAGTCGACGTTATCCAACGCGACGAAGTCGCCGTAGCGCTTGTTCGCCCCGCGCACCGTGATTGCGTTGCTCATTTGTCTCCCTTTCCGGCCCGAACGTCGAGCACCACCTGAACGATCAAGACCAACACCGACACAGTCATCAACAGCGTGGACAAGGCGTAGGCGCCGTATTCGGCGCCGCGGTTGTAACGGTCAGACACCAGCAGCGTCAGCGTCTGGGACTTTCCGGGCAGATTGGACGACACGATCAACACCGCGCCGTACTCACCGAGGGTGCGCGCCACCGTGAGCACGATCCCGTACGTCAGCCCCCAACGGATCGACGGCAGCGTGATCCGCCAGAACGTCTGCCACCAGCTCGAACCCAGCGTGGCCGACGCTTCTTCCATATCGGTGCCCAGTTCGTGCAGCACCGGTTCGACTTCCCGGATCACGAACGGCAGCGTGACGAAGATGCTGGCCAGCACGATGCCGGGCAGACCGAAGATGATTTTGAAACCCCAGTCGTTCTCGACGAAGCCCAACAACCCCGCAGATCCCCACAGCACGACCAGCGCCACACCCACGATCACCGGAGAAACCGCGAACGGCAGGTCGATGATCGCCTGCAGCACGCCCTTGCCGCGGAACTTATTGCGCGCCAATACCAATGCTGTAGGAATACCGAAAATGACGTTCAGTGGCACCACGATCGCCACCACCAGCAGCGACAGCTGCAGCGCGGAGATGGCAGCCGGCGTGGAGATGTAGTCGAAGAACTGCCCTAACCCGGGTTCGAAGCTGCGCCACAGGATCAGCGACACCGGGACGATCAACAGCAGCCCGATGTAGGCCACCGCCAGGAACCGGAACAGATAGCGGAATTTCCGTGTCGACGTCATGTCAGGACCTCTCCTGCCGCTTGCTCACGCGCGATCCCAGCACCCGCAATGCGAGCAGCACCAGGAACGACACCCCGAGCAACACCAACGAGATCGCCGCCGCACCGGTCCGGTCGTCGTTCTCGATCAGCGTGCGGATCCACTGCGAGGAAACCTCGGTCTTACCGGGCACTGCGCCACCGATCAACACCACCGAGCCGAACTCGCCGATCGCCCGCGAGAACGCCAGTCCCGCCCCCGTCAACAGTGCCGGGGTCAGCGCGGGCAGCACCACGGCGCGGAAGATAGTCAGCCCGGAGGCACCCAGCGACGCGGCCGCTTCCTCGACCTCCCGGTCGATCTCCAGCAGCACCGGTTGCACGGATCGCACCACGAAGGGCAGCGTGACGAACGCCAGCGCCAGGCCGACGCCCCAGGCGGTGTGCTGCAGGTGCACGTGCACCGGGCTGGCAGGACCGTAGAGCGCCAGCATCACCAGGCTCGCGACGATGGTGGGCAACGCGAACGGCAGATCGATGATCACATCGATGAAGCGCTTGCCAAAGAAGTCGTCGCGCACCAGAACCCACGCGATCAACAGACCAAACACCAGGTTGAGTACGGTGACCCCGGCTGCGATCGTCAGCGTCACCCGGAACGACTGCAGTGCGGCGTGCGAGGTGACCGCCAGTTGGAACGCCCGCCATCCGCCGCCACCGGCCTGCCATGCGATCGCGGCCAGCGGCGCCAACACGATCAGCGACAGCCACACCGTGGCGGCACCGACGCGCAGCGACACCCCTTCACGTCGGAACCTCGAGTGGTCCCCGCCCTCGCCGGCGCGAGTCTCCGCGCTGACCAGTGCCGCGCTCATCCGGTAACCCGGGTGTAGATCTTGGTGATGGCGCCGCTCGACTTGTCGAAGAGGGAGTTGTCGACAACCTCCCACCCGCCGAGGTCGGCGATGGTCCACAGTTTGTCCGGGTCCGGGAACGCGTGGCGGAATTCGTCGGCGATGCTCGGGTCGGCCGGACGGAACCCGGCTTCGGCCCAGAGGCGTTGCGCCGCTGCCGTGTACTGGAAATTCTTGAAAGCGGTGACGGTGTCCAGGTGGCGACTGGAGGTCACCACGGCCAACGGGTTCTCGATCTTGAAGGTCTGCGACGGGTTGACGTGCTCCACCGGCTTGCCCTTGCGCTCGACCGCGATCGCCTCGTTCTCGTAGCTGATCAGCACGTCGCCGCTGCCCTGCAGGAACACGTCGGTGGCCTCACGACCGGAGCCCGGGCGCAGCTTGAAATGGTCACTGACCAGCTGCTCGATAAAGTCCAGTCCGGCCTGCGGGTTCTTGCCGCCCTCGCTCTTGACGGCATACGGAGCCAGCAGATTCCATTTGGCCGATCCAGAGCTCAGCGGGCTGGGGCTGATCACCTCGACCCCGGGCCGCAACAGGTCGTCCCAGCCGTTGATGTGCTTGGGGTTGCCCTGCCGGACTACCAAGGTCACCACCGAACCGAACGGGATACCCCTGGTGACATCGGCGTTCCAGTCCTCGGCGACCTTGCCGGCCTTCACCAATCGGGTGACGTCGGGTTCCACCGAGAAGTTCACGATGTCAGCGGGTTTGCCGCTGGCGACTCCGCGGGACTGATCGCCCGATGCGCCGTAGGAGGTGACGACCTGAACGTCGGCGCCCGCCTCAGTGTTGTAGAAGGCCGGGATCACCTTGCTCCAACCCGGTTCGGGAACCGCGTAGGCCACCAGCGTCAGGGTGGTGTGCGCCTCAGAGCGCTCACCACCTCCGACGACATCGCTGGGTCCGCCGCCACACCCGGCGAGTGTGGTGACTGCCATGGCGGCGGCCAGTGCCAGCGCGATGCTGCGCGCGATGGTATTGGGCATTGATGACCTTTCCGGGCGAATCCGTTTAGACGTCGGCAAGAATGCTTGTCCGTCGGATCGCGAAAGGCGTTCGATTCAAAGAACGTGCGTCAAAAAAGACGACACCGGTACGCCGACGGGTGCGGTATCAGCGACAACAGTGCAGGTCGGCCACAGCGGAAGTGATCACGGCGAGCTTCGGGAACGCCAAAAACTGGCGCTGCCGGTCACCGGTCGCTGCGAACATGCGGGGAAGCATAACAGAGGCCGGCGCGCGCAACCCCGGCCCGGTTCGGCGGGTCTAGCTGGTCAGCGCGTCAGCAGCCAGGTGACGATCACCAG
Source organism: Mycolicibacter virginiensis (assembly GCF_022374935.2). Taxonomy (NCBI): domain Bacteria; kingdom Bacillati; phylum Actinomycetota; class Actinomycetes; order Mycobacteriales; family Mycobacteriaceae; genus Mycobacterium; species Mycobacterium virginiense. The sequence continues at coordinate 1,712,648 of NZ_CP092430.2, read as the reverse complement.
CACAATTAGGCTGACCAGCACCAGCGTCACCTGCGAACGAGGCATCAGCGGGCCCCACCGTCACGACCGTGCCGGACACGCTCCTGCACCCGTATTCCCTCCCCCAGTACCGCGTCCAACACCGAGGCCAAGCCGTAGGCCAGCAACAACACCACCGGCATCACCACCGCGGTCTGTACCACGAAGCCGAGGCCGGACAGCCACAGCTCGACACCGTCCCACCAGCTCAGAAAGCCCACCACCCGGATAACCTTAGCCGCGATCGCAAGCGCGGCGAAGCCGGGCGAAGCGGATCGCCGCGATCGCAAGCGCGGCGAAGCCGGGCGAAGCGGATCGCCGCCATCGGCACAGCCGCGATCGCAAGCGCGGCGAAGCCGGGCGAAGCGGGTCGTTGCCGTTACCCCTGGCGGGCCGCCGGCCGAAGCCAATATCGACCGATCCGGGTGGACGCGCGCCATGTCGCCAGAGATGATGACGGAATGGACCTGCACACCCCGCCGGGCGATGCACCCGCCAAGACCGCCCCTGACGTCACCACTCCGGCCGGAGGCACCAACACCGCTGCCCCGACGCCACCGCCCCTATCGGCGACTGCCCCGGTGCCGTATGCGGCGACACAAAGCCAGGTCCGCAATCCGTTTCCCCCGATCGCCGACTACGCGTTTCTCTCGGATTGCGAGAACACCTGCCTGATCTCGGCGGCAGGCTCGGTGGAGTGGATGTGCCTGCCGCGCCCGGACTCCCCCAGCGTTTTCGGTGCCCTGTTGGACCGCAGCGCCGGACATTTTCGGCTCGGGCCCTACGGGGTGTCGGTGCCCGCGGCCCGGCGCTACCTGCCCGGCAGCCCGATCATGGAAACCACCTGGCAGACCCACACCGGCTGGCTGATCGTGCGGGACGCGCTGGTGATGGGTAAGTGGCACGACATCGACGCGCGGTCGCAGACGCACCGGCGGACCCCCACCGATTGGGACGCCGAGCACATCCTGCTGCGCACGGTGCGTTGCGTCAGTGGCACCGTCGAGCTGACCATGAGCTGCGAGCCGGCATTCGACTATCACCGCACCAGCGCCACGTGGGAATACTCGGCCAATGCCTATGGCGAGGCAATCGCGCGGGCCCGACAGAATCCGGATGCCCACCCGACCCTGCGCCTGACGACGAATCTGCGGCTGGGCCTGGAGGGCCGTGAAGCCCGAGCCCGCACCCGACTGACCGAGGGCGACGACGTCTTCGTGGCCTTGAGCTGGTCGAAACACCCTGCGCCGCAAAGCTATGCCGAGGCCGCGGACAAGATGTGGAACACCACCGAGTGCTGGCGGCAGTGGATCAATATCGGAAACTTCCCCGACCATCCGTGGCGCTCGTATCTGCAGCGCAGCGCGCTGACGCTGAAGGGCCTGACCTACTCACCGACCGGGGCACTGCTGGCTGCGCCCACGACCTCGTTGCCGGAAACGCCTCAGGGCGAACGGAATTGGGACTATCGGTACAGCTGGGTACGCGATTCGGCGTTCACCCTGTGGGGCCTGTACACGCTGGGCCTGGACCGCGAGGCCGACGACTTCTTCTCGTTCATCGCCGACGTTTCCGGCGTCAACAACGGGCAGCAACACCCGCTGCAAGTGATGTACGGCGTCGGCGGGGAGCACGAACTGGTGGAGCAGGAGCTGGACCACCTGTCCGGCTACGACAACGCCCGTCCGGTGCGGATCGGCAATGGCGCCTACAACCAGCAACAGCACGACATCTGGGGCACCATGCTGGACTCGGTCTACCTGCACGCGAAGTCTCGTGAGCAGATCCCAGAGACCCTGTGGCCGGTGCTGAAACGTCAAGTGGAAGAGGCGATCAAGCACTGGCGCGAACCCGACCGAGGCATCTGGGAGGTGCGCGGCGAACCGCAGCACTTCACCTCGTCGAAGGTGATGTGCTGGGTGGCGCTGGACCGCGGGTCGAAACTGGCGGAGCTGCAGGGCGCGGTCTCCTACGCCAAGCAGTGGCGGGCGATCGCCGAGGAGATCAAGGCTGACGTGCTGGCCAACGGAGTGGATTCCCGCGGCGTGCTGACCCAGACCTACGGCAGCACGGCGCTGGACGCGTCATTGCTGCTGGTGGTGCTCACCCGGTTCCTGCCGGCCGACGATCCACGAGTGCGCGCCACCGTCATGGCGATCGCCGAAGAACTCACCGAAGACGGCCTGGTGCTGCGCTACCGCACCGAAGAGACTGACGACGGACTGTCCGGCGCCGAGGGCACCTTCACCATCTGCTCGTTCTGGCTGGTCTCGGCACTGGTCGAGATCGGCGAAGTGAGCCGGGCCAAGCATCTGTGCGAGCGGCTGCTGTCGTTCGCCAGCCCGTTGCATCTCTACGCCGAGGAGATCGAGCCCCGCACCGGCCGGCACTTGGGCAACTTCCCGCAGGCCTTCACCCACCTGGCGCTGATCAACGCGGTCGTCCACGTGATTCGGGCTGAGGAGGAGGCCGACTCCACCGGTGGTTTCCAGCCCGCGAACGCCCCTATGTAGGGCTTTCGCTTCGCCGAGTGTGACGCCAGCTTCACGCTCGGCCGGGGTCAGCCGCTGAGGTTGCGGACCTTGTCCAGCATCGCCCGAGCCAGGTCGGCGGCCGTGGAGTCGCCGGCGGGCGGCGCACCGGAGTGGTCATCGTCCTCGACGAACCAAAACACATCGACGTCGACGACGCAGTTCACCCGCGCCGCGAGCGCCCGCGAAACCCGTAGTCCCGCTTCACCGTCCACACTGGTGCGCACAGTGGCCACCATTACCGCGTCCTGGTTGGCGACGTCGGTGATCTCACCGCTGGCCTCGCTGTCAGTCCCGCTGTCCCGCGTCACCACTACCCCGTCACAGCTGCCCCACTGCTGAGCGAACTTCTCGAAGAGCGCGTCGGCGTCTGCGGCACTGTCCAGTGCGATGACCGCCTCGCCCACCCCGGTCAGCGGCGAGTCGTCGCTGGAGCTGTCCCAGAACTCATGGGCGGCGTCGCGAACCCGGGCGGCACTGTAGACACTGCGCTGACCGCCAACCGCTGCGCCGACACAGTCTTGTGGATCGGCTGACTCCCACGCGTCGGGTAGCTCGTCGAGACCGCCGAACCGCGGCGGGATGGAGGGGTCGCTGCGGAAGGGCTGGCCGGTCAGCTTCGACAGCTCAGAGTCATCGAGCAATACCTGCCGGACCGCCATCCCGGTCACGGGCGTGGGCGCCAATCCGGGTGCGGGCCGGACGGTTCCGGAGACCACCGTGGTACACCCGCTGGCCAGCAGCACGACCGCCACCGCGCCCGCCGCGATCGTGCCTGCCCGCGAGGTCACTACTTCTTAGCCTTGTCTCCGGCAGGACCCGCACTATCGGTCGACAGCGCCGCGACGAATGCCTCCTGCGGCACATCGACACGGCCGATGGTCTTCATCCGCTTCTTGCCCTCTTTCTGCTTTTCCAGCAGCTTGCGCTTGCGGGTGATGTCACCGCCGTAGCACTTGGACAACACGTCCTTGCGGATGGCCCGAATGTTTTCGCGGGCAATGATTCTCGAGCCGATCGCTGCCTGCACCGGCACTTCGAACTGCTGGCGCGGGATCAGCTCCTTGAGCTTGGTGGTCATCTTGTTGCCGTAGGCCGAGGCCGAATCCTTGTGGACGATCGCACTGAACGCGTCCACCGCCTCGCCCTGCAGCAGAATGTCGACCTTGACCAAGTCGGCCTCCTGCTCGCCGGCTTCCTCGTAGTCCAAGCTCGCGTAGCCGCGAGTGCGCGACTTCAGCGAGTCGAAGAAGTCGAAGATGATCTCACCCAACGGCAACGTGTAGCGCAGTTCGACCCGCTCTTCAGAGAGGTAGTCCATGCCGCCGAGCTCCCCACGCCGGGACTGGCAGAGCTCCATGATGGTGCCGACGAACTCACTCGGCGCGATCACGGTGGTCTTGACGACCGGCTCGTAGACGGTGCGGATCTTGCCCTCCGGCCAGTCAGACGGGTTGGTCACCACGATCTCGTCGGACTCGCCGCCTTTGCCTTCTTTGATCACCCGGTAGACGACGTTGGGGGCAGTGGAGATCAGGTCGAGGTTGAACTCGCGTTCCAGGCGCTCCCGGGTGATCTCCATGTGCAGCAAGCCCAGGAAGCCGCACCGGAAACCGAAGCCCAGCGCCACCGAGGTTTCCGGCTCGTAGGTCAGGGCAGCATCGTTGAGCTGGAGTTTGTCCAGCGCCTCGCGCAGGTTCGGGTAGTCCGACCCGTCCACCGGGTACAGCCCGGAATAGACCATCGGCTTGGGCTCGCGGTATCCGGTCAGCGCCTCGGTGGCGCCGTTGCGTGCGGAGGTGACGGTGTCACCCACCTTGGATTGGCGCACGTCCTTCACACCGGTGATCAGGTAACCCACCTCGCCGACGCCAAGCCCCTTGGTGGCCTTGGGTTCCGGGGAGACGATGCCGACTTCCAGCAGCTCGTGAGTGGCACCGGTGGACATCATGGCGATCTTCTCGCGCGGGGTGATCTTGCCGTCGACGACGCGGACATAGGTGACCACTCCGCGATAGATGTCGTAGACCGAGTCGAAGATCATCGCCCGCGCGGGCGCGTCGGCATCGCCGGTGGGAGCCGGCACCTGCTTGACCACTTCGTCGAGCAGTTCGGCCACGCCTTCGCCGGTCTTGCCCGACACCTTCAGCACGTCTTCGGGCTCACAGCCGATGATGTGGGCCAGTTCGCCGGCGTAGCGCTCGGGGTCGGCAGCGGGCAGGTCGATCTTGTTGAGCACCGGAATGATGGTCAGATCACGGTCGAGCGCCAGGTACAGGTTGGCCAGGGTCTGCGCCTCGATGCCCTGGGCGGCGTCGACCAGCAGGATGGCGCCCTCGCAGGCCTCCAGCGCACGCGAAACCTCGTAGGTGAAGTCGACGTGTCCGGGCGTGTCGATCAGATGCAGCACGTAGTCGCCGGCGGGAGCACCGTTGCGCGCTTCCTTGACCGTCCAGGGCAGCCGGACGTTCTGCGCCTTGATGGTGATGCCGCGTTCCCGCTCGATGTCCATCCGGTCCAAGTACTGGGCCCGCATCGATCGGTCGTCGACGACGCCGGTGAGCTGCAACATCCGGTCGGCCAAGGTGGACTTGCCATGGTCGATGTGGGCGATGATGCAGAAGTTCCGTATCTGCGCCGGCGCGGTGAAGGTCTGGTCGGCGAAACTGCTGATGGGAATCTCCTGGTGAACGGGGGGCGGTAGTGCCTTGTGCCTAGTCAGGGTAGCGAGGCGGAGGCTTCAAAACGAAACCCCCGGAGACCCATGGCGGGTTCACATGGTCGTCGCAACACTCTCGATTGAGAGGTTGCGGCGACCATGTCGTTTTTGGAGGACTGTGCGCGGTTCGGTGACCAGCTAGCGAAGTTGGTCGATGCTGGGGTTCCGGTTAAGGAGGCTGCGGTCGCGGTCGGCCTGTCCCGTGACCGGTGCTATGCGATTCTGCGGGCCATCGGCCGGCCGGCCGGGCAGGCCCGGGGTCCTGGCAAGCGTGGTGATCAGCGTGGGGTTGCCGATCGGGACATCATCGTGGCCGTATTCGACAAGACGGGCTCGATCAATCAGGCGGCAAAAGCCTGTCGGGTATCGCATTCGGTGGCGCGTCGAATATTGGTCGTCGAGGGTCTGGTCACCACCGAGAAGATCCCGCCGAAGGGCAAGGACGAGGCCAAACGTCGTTGCATGGAGCTGCTCGCGGCCGGCTGGTCAACCGCGCAGGCAGCTCGTGAGGTCGGTGTGAACGTACGGACCGCGCGGGACTGGCGCCAGGGGATTCGCCACGTCAACAACACGCGGATCTATCCCGATGGCCGGGTCGTGGACTACAACCACGGCACCGTCTACAAACAGCCTGTGACCAGTGTGACCTGCGATGACACCGGGCCGCCGGCGATTGACGGCCGGTATCTGTCGATCGAGGATCGGGTAGCGATCGCCGAGGGCCTGCTCGGGAGGGATTCGCTGCGGGCGATCGCCGACCGGATCGGCAAGAACGTCTCCACCGTCTCGCGGGAGGTCCGCAGACACAGCATTGATGGCCGATACCTGCCGTATCAGGCCGATCGTGTGGCAGTGGCGGCCCGGGCGCGGCCCAAGGGGTTCAAACTGGTGGTGAACACGGTCCTGCGGGAGGCGGTCGAGGAAGGCTTATCGCGCAAGCTCTCACCGGAGCAGATCTCGCGCCGCCTGCGCCGGGATCATCCCGACGACGAGAGCATGTGGGTGAGCCACGAAACGATCTACCAGGCCCTCTACTTCCAGGCCCGAGGTGGCTTGAAACGAGAAGTGCAGCAAGCACTTCGGACCGGACGAACGAGACGTAAACCGCACCGCAAAGACGGCGAACGCTATCAGCGGTTCACCGACCCGATGGTGATGATCAGCGACCGCCCCGCCGAAGTCGAAGACCGTGCGATCCCCGGGCATTGGGAAGGCGATCTGATCACCGGGGAGAAGAACCAGACCGCGATCGGCACCCTCGTCGAGCGAACGACGCGCTACACGATGCTGCTGCACCTACCGGGCGGGCATGACGCCGAGACCGTGCGCGATGCACTGATCGCAACTATGAGCACCCTGCCGGCACATCTGCGGGGGTCACTGACCTGGGACCAAGGCGCCGAGATGGCCGGGCACAAGCAGTTCAGCATGGCCACCGACATGGCCGTCTATTTCTGCGATCCGGCCAGCCCCTGGCAGCGTGGCAGCAACGAGAACACCAACGGACTGCTGCGGCAGTACTTCCCCAAAGGAACCGACCTGAGCATCTACGGACCCGAAGACCTCGAACACGTCGCCCAAGAGCTCAACAGCCGCCCACGCAAAACGCTCGGCTGGGATACCCCAGCCGAGCGCCTGCGTGATCTACTACTGGCCAACTAACCAGCAGTGTTGCGACGACCCCTAGAAACCGCCCATCTCCGGGGGTTTGCGTTTCCGAGCGACAATTACAGGTCAATCGCCAAGTAACCGCCGATGTCAGCCATGCCGGCCTGGAAGAAGAGGGCGGCGTCCTCCCAGGCACTTTCGCCGGCCAGACCTGCGGTGATCGCGGCGTCGGATCCGAACAGGTAGTCGGCCGCGTTCTCGACGTCGATCTGGTCGCCGCCGTTGAGGATCGCAAACAACAGCACGTTGTTGCCGTCGATGAACTCGGTCAGCGCGCCGTTGAGCAGGCTGTAGGCACCCGGATCGGAGGAGATCTCATTCTCCCAGTTGACGCCGTAGAGCAGCGTCCCCAAGGTGGCGTTCACGTCGTCTTTGTCGATAGTCAGGAAGGGCTGGGCAGCTGAGGCGTCGATGACCTTGTCCGCGACGCCGGCCAAAGTGGCCTGCGACTCGAAGAGGAAGTTCATCGACTGAATCTCACTGGCCAGCACCGCACTGAAGTCGAAGCCGGTCGAGTCGTCGGCCGCCGCCAACGGCGCCAACGCAAGTCCGATACCAGCGGCGAAGCTGCCAAGCACGCCGATTTTCCGCATGTCCATTCCCCCCAAATGCCCTTCATACTCACTGCCCGGCGGTCGGTTTCCCCACCCCCGCCGGCGGCTCCCCCCAGCACCTTTGCTGTAAGCCGGATTAAATCTAACAAAGACCTGTGATCAATACAAGTGAATGTTCACTTGCGCTTCGGCTTTCTTGGGTTCTTCACCTATCTTCCCCCAACTTGGATCAGGTTTGTGCACGTCAGAGCGTTCCTAATGTCACAGGCTGCGCCTCCGATATACAGCATTGGATGAGACGGAGGTCTTCAAGTGAACGACTGGCCTGACGGTGCCGCAGCAAGACGAAACCCCCGGAGACCATCCTCGGGGGGTTTCGCTTCGGGCTGCGGCTAGGAGTCGAAGATGCCGAAGTAGCCCATCAGGTCACCCCAGGCGAAGCTGGGGTAGTTAGCGGCCTCTTCCCAGCCACTTCCGGCGGAGTTGGCGATGTCCATCGCGCTGTTGCCGCCGAACAGGTCGCCGCTGTCCCAGTCGAGCACAGCGCCGTTGTTCATCATCGCGTACAGCAGCGAGTTGATGCTGTCGTCGAACGGGACCATGGCGCCGTTGAAGACGCTGTAGGCACCCGGATCGGTGGCCAGCCCCGCCATTGTCGGGTTCAGTCCGTAGACGAGGAAGTCGAACAGGGTCTTGCCATCGTCCTGCACCGTCGGGATGTCCGCCGGCTTGATGATCTCGAAACCCTGCGGGCCCATGGTCACGTCCGTGGAGGGAACGCCCGCCAGGAATGCGTCGGTCCCGAACAGAAAGTTCATCGACGCGACCTCGCTGCTCACGAGGGGCGCCAACGGGTCGGTGTCGGCCGAGGCCAACGGCGCCAATACAAACGCCGCGCCGGCGGCGAAGCCACCAACGACGACGATTTTGCGCATGTTCATGTTCAATGCCTTTCGCGATGTCTCTCTTTCGGCGGTAGTCCGCCCCAGGCTGCATCTCTGCGGACAACACAAGTGGCACTTCAGTTTTCGTACAGGTTCCTGTGTCTTTGGTTTACGGTCGCGTCAAGCAAGCACTGCCGTTGCCGCGGCGTCGCGGCGGCCAAGAAACCGGTGCCCGGAACGGCTTTCGCCTATGCTTCGAGCATGGCTTCCCCGCGGAAGACCCCATGGGAGTCGGTGCAGCGATTCGCGGAGAACCTGGTGTTCAACGAAGCCCCACGGTTCATCCGCCAACTCGAGCAGGCGCCGCAGGTACAGCAGCGCATCCAGCGCGGCATCGAGCAGGGCATCAAGATCGGCCTGGAGATGCTCAGCGGCGCATCATCGGCGCCCACTACGGAAATCGCCGCCGGGCGTCCTGTGACCGACAGCAGTGTTCCCACCGCGCACCGGGCACGCCGGCTCGTCTACGCCCCCGATCTCAACGGTCGCGCCGACCCGGGCGAGATCGTCTGGACCTGGGTGGCCTACGAGGATGAGCCAGACCGCGGGAAGGACCGCCCGGTATTGGTCGTCGGCCGCGACCGCAACATGCTGCTTGGCCTGATGCTGTCCAGCAGGCAACGGCATGCCGAGGACACGAACTGGGTCGGCATCGGCGCGGGTACCTGGGATGACGCTCACCGGGTCAGCTGGGTGCGGCTCGACCGGGTGCTCGACGTGCCCGAGGAATCCATCCGGCGCGAAGGCGCGATCCTGGAGCGTTCGGTGTTCGAGGTGGTGGCCGCCCGGCTGCGCAGCGACTATGCCTGGAGCTGACGCCGCGACCGGCTAGCCCTGGGCGATGTAGTCGCGCAGTTGCTCGTGCTCGGCCTGCAGCTCTTCCATCCGGGACTTGACGATGTCGCCGATGCTGACGATCCCGGCCAGTCGGCCGTTTTCCAGCACCGGTATGTGACGCGCGCGGTGCTCGGTCATCAACATGCTGACATCGTCGGCGGAGTCGGACTTGGCGCAGGTCGCCACCAGGCGGGTCATGATGGCCGAGACCGGCCGAGCCAGCAGACTGGCGCCGTGGACGTGCAGCTGGCGTACCACGTCACGCTCGGAGGCCACCCCCTCCAGACCCTCACGCCCGATCACCACCATGGCGCCGATGTTGTGCTCAGCTAAGCCCGCCAGCAACTCCATGACCGTGGCATCCGGATGGATGGTCACCACCGCCGCACCCTTGTTCCGCAATACATCCGCGATCCGCATTGAAGCCTCCCGCCGCAGTGATCTGCTTCACACCAGGCTAGGCCATTTCACGCCGGTCCGGGGTGGCGATAACGAAACTCAGCCGATCGCATAGCGCACGGCCGACATCTGTGGCATATGTGACGTCATGACGATTGAGATCACCCTGCTGGGCACCGGAAGCCCGATCCCGGACCCGAATCGTGCCGGCCCGTCGACCCTGATCCGAGCCGGGGGCCAGCAACTGCTGGTCGACTGCGGACGGGGGGTGCTCCAGCGTTTGGCAGCGGTGGGTGGCTCTGCCAACACCCTCTCGGCACTGTTACTCACCCACCTGCACAGCGATCACATCGCCGACCTGGGGGATCTGCTGATCACCCGATGGGTCACCACCTTCACCCCCGACGCCCCGCCCCTGCCGATCATCGGACCACCGGGCACCGCAGAGGTAGTGGAGGCGACCTTGCGCGCCTTCGGTCACGACATCGGCTACCGCATCGCCCACCACGACGATCTGACCGCCCCTCCCCCAGTCGACGTGCAGGAATACACCACCGGCCAGGTCTGGGACCACGACCGGGTGCGGATCACCGTGGCGCCCACCGACCACCGGCCGGTGACACCGACCATCGGATTCCGGATCGAGCACTCCGACGACGACGGGACCGCCTCGGTGGTGATGGCCGGCGACACCGTGCCCTGCGACAGCCTCGACGAGTTGGCGGCCGGAGCCGGTGCGTTGGTGCACACCGTCATCCGCAGCGACCTCATCGAGTTGCTGCCCCAGCAGCGCATCCGCGATATCTGTGACTACCACTCCTCGGTGGCTCAGGCTGCCGCGACCGCCAAACGGGCCGGGGCGGGCATTCTGGTGCTGACCCACTATGTGCCCGCCATCGCGCCCGGGCAGGAAGAGCAATGGCGGGCGCTGGCCGCCGCGGAGTTCGACGGGCCGATCGAACTCGGCAACGACCTGCATCGAGTCGAGGTGACCGCCCGCGGCTGAGGCGAGTTGGGGAGTTACCGAACCAGCTGGTACCCTGAACAGCTGTTGCTCCCGCTTCGGGAGGCAAACCCAACTCAAGCTTTTGCGAAGGAATTACTCCGTGGCCAACATCAAGTCGCAGGTGAAGCGCAACCGGACCAACGAGCAAGCCCGGCTGCGCAACCAGTCGGTGAAGTCGGCGGTGCGCACCGCGATCCGTGCCTTCCGCGAGGCCGCCGCAGCCGGCGACAAGGACAAGGCCGGCGAGCTGCTGGTCTCGACCAGCCGCAAGCTGGACAAGGCCGCCACCAAGGGCGTCATCCACAAGAACCAGGCCGCTAACAAGAAGTCGGCGCTGGCGAAGGCGCTCAACCAGCTCTGACCTAGCGGATTGCCCGCAAGCGTAGGCCCCTGATTCCACTGGCGAACAGGGGCCTTCGTGTTGCCTGGGTCAGCGGTCGGCCAACTCGGCGACCCCGCGGACCGCGGCCTCCAATGCGTAGTCGGCGTCGGCAGCGGCGCCCTTGACGTCGGCGTTGAGGCCGGCCACCAGCCGCACCGCGGCCGCCATCGTCCCCGGCGACCAAAACCGGGCCTGCTTCTGTGCCTTTTGCACCCGCCAGGGCGGCATGCCCAATTCGCCGGCCAGCCGGTAGGGATCACCAGACTTGGACCGCACCCGGGCGATGGTGTGAATCGCCTCGGCCAGGGCGTCGGCCAGCACCACGTGCGGTTCGCCACGAATCATCGCCCAGCGCAGCGCCTCGGTGGCACCGGCGACGTCGCCGACGACCGCCCGATCGGCGACGTCGAACCCTTTCACCTCGGCTTTGCCGCTGTGATAGCGGCGCACCGCGATGGCGTCAACATGCCCGCCGGTATCGGCGACCAGCTGCGAACACGCCGAGGCCAGTTCCCGGATATCGGAGCCCACCGCGTCGAGCAATGCCGTCACCGTGTCGTCGTCGACGCGGGCCTTGAGCCCGCGGAACTCGGCGCGCACAAAGTCGGAGCGTTCTGAGGCCTTGGTGATGCGGGCGCAGGCGTGCACCTCGGCGCCGAGTTCCCGCAGCTTCCCCGCCAGTGCCTTGGCCCGCCCCGCACCGGAGTGCACCACGACCAGTACGGTGCCCAGCGGAATATCAGCGGCCGTTGCTTCGATCAGCGTCACGGCGTCCTTGCCGGCTTCGGCTGCGGCCTCGAGCACCACCACCCGTTCGTCGGCGAACAGCGACGGGCTCAGCAGCTCCGCGAGTTCACCCGCCGCCACCTCACCGGCGCGCAACCGATCCACCGGGATGTCGGTGCTGCCGGCCTGCGCCCGCACCCCGGCAAGCACCTGACCAACGGCCCGTTCGACCAGCAGCTCCTCGTCCCCGAGGATCAGATGCAGTGGCGAAACCGATTGGCTCACCCGCCAATCGTGTCACGCTGCGCCGACACCCGCCCAGCCGGTCAACACCTGCGCGGCCGACCACGCCAGCAGGCATAGCCCCGACGCGGCCAGCACCCGGCGGCACCACTGCCATCGCCAACAAATCACCACCAGGACTGCGGCGGCGCCCACCCCGACGACCCCCGCGGGGCCGTCCGGCACCGGCACGGTCGCGGCCGGCAGTCCGCCGGCCCAGCGCGCGACGCGGCACACCCACCACAACTCCGGTCCGGTGAACCGGATCAATAGGTAGGCGCCTGCCGGCCACCACCCGCACAACACTGCCGCCGCGCTGCCCAGCACGGTGATCGGCGCGACCAGCGCCGCCACCGCCAGGTTTGCCACCGTACTGACCAGGCTGAGCCGCCCGGAGATCCCGGCGATCAACGGCGCGGTGACCAGGTTGGCCGCCCACGCCACGCAGACCGCGGCGGCCAGCGGTCGAGGCCACCCATGCGCCTCCAGCCGGGCCGTCCAGACCGGCGCGATGAGCACCAGCGCCGCGGTGGCCACCACCGACAGCGCGAACCCGACGTCGACCGCCAGGTGCGGGGCCAACGCCAGCAGCACCAGCACACTGGCCGCCAGACTCGGCACCGCCTGCCGGCTGCGCGCCGACAGCACCCCCAACAATGCGATGGCCCCCATCACCGCCGCCCGCAGCACACTGGCCGTGGGCTGCACGACGATCACGAACGCGACCAGGGCACCCCCGGCCAGCACCACGGCCGCCCGCGGCCCAACCAACCGCGCCGAAAACAGCACCGCACCGCAGACGATCGTCACGTTGGCCCCGGAGACCGCCATCAGATGCGTCAGCCCCGCGGCCCGAAAGTCTCGGCCGGTGGCGGCAGTGATCGCCGAGGTGTCACCTAGTAGGTTTCACCAATCATCTAGGAAGGGGTTTTGGGATGCTCGATGATTTAGACGACGTGATCTCTATCGAGGTTGCCGCCGTAGAGGCAGGTGTGGATTTGGCGACGTTCTTATCGTGGATGTGTGCCGCTGGGACCATCCTGGTCATCCCCGGCAGCGAGGATGGGCGGTGTGGCCGCAAGGTGGTTCGAGGGGTTGCCTATCACGTTCCGTCATGTGATTGCCGGTTTATCCCCAGCCCGCACCCCGACATCACGGAGTGCAAGTGAGTCGCGGTGTCGGTGGCTGGTGTGACGCTGCTGGCGTGGTTCTCACTACTGGACAGCGCGTGCGTTACGTCGGGTTATCGGGGCAGGTTGACGGTTTGACTGGTCGGGTATCCCGTGTTTGTAAGGGGTATATCAAAGTCAAGCTCGATAACGGGTTGGTCGAGAATTACCACCCTCACGATGTCCGGGTGGTGTCCCGATGATGCGAGTTCTAGTTATCGCAGCGGTATTGACCGGCGGCGCGGCGTCCGCGCCTACCGCAGCCGCCGACCCGATTCCCGCGCTGTGTTTCGATGACCGGTTGTGTAGCGATGACTTCGGTTCCGCTACCTATTGCCCGGACACGGGCAGGTGGGTCGGGCCGTTCGCCGCGTGCGACGCTTTGGTAACTGGCGGTTACAGACCCGGTGGCCAGAGACCTAACCAGAGTAGCTGGGACGTGGACGATGGTTAACGGCAGTCTATGACGTTTGTCACACTCAGGGTTGATTCCCACCTTTTTGCGAAAAGTTACACGTATATACCATGGGAGGGGTAAACAAGATTATGGACCTATCCAAGTGGATTCGCGCTGTTTCCGAATACTACGGCGACAGTGATCCTCACACCCTTGTAGGTCGGCAGGTTGTCCGAGCCCTGGAAGCCGGTACGCCTATCGACGGTGACGATCCCCTATTGCGCCACCTGGTGCGTGACGGATTCCTCCGTGAGGAATGGCTTGCAGTTAGCGGCGCGCCTGATGCGGATATATGGCTTCCGTACTTCACTATCCCGTAGTGAGCTTGATCACAATATAGGGTGCTTTCGGGGGTAAACGTAAAAATACTCACCCATATACCATGGGAGGGGTAAGCCGCTAGGCCCATCCCCGACCAGTGACTTCGGTCACAGTATGAGGTGGTTTCCAACTTTTGGTTAAAAGTGCGACGTATATACCATGGGAGGGGTAAAGAGCTACGCGCTCATACCTTCATAGATTTCAACACCGCAGTTTTGGCGAACTCCGGCGGTGTTGTGGGTAGAGGTTAGTAGGGTTGACTCTGCCTTGTTGGCCTGCGGCGGTCCCTAGACTCCCGCCGTAGGTTCAATTTTTTAAACTCACCAAGCCGTTAGTAACGGGCGTCAGTGGCGTCCACAGTTCAACCGATCCGTCAGCGGCGGATCACGCAAGGAAAATAATGGCTCACCCTCGATGCGCGCGGCACGATGTAACCGCCCGTCGCAACGGTCAGTGTTTGGCCTGCGCCCGCGAGCGGCAGCGTCGGTTTCGTCAGAGACGGAACGAAGCCTACGCACTGGTTCAGGCAATGCAGAAAACTCTTAGCGCGGCTTAGCCCGCTAATTCAAACGTAGAGCAACGTAATCGGCTCTGCGGTATGTCCTATCCAAAAGGTTAGGAAAATCCCCCTAGATTGATTCTAGGGCTGTTTATGGCGCTCCGGTGGTGCCATGGGAGGTAGAAAAATGGCAGTTGATCTAAATGAGCTAGACCCTGAGACGATTATCTATATCGCTCAGTTGCGCAGGGAGTCCGCAAGATTCCGAGTTGAGCGGAACGCGGCCCGCGAAGAACTCGCGGCGGTAATCGCCGAGCGCGATGAGGCGAGGGTTATCGGGCTTAGCCTGGTGGAGCAGATCGAAGCATTGCAGGCAAAATGAGCCGGCCTTTGCAGGTGGTGGAAAACACTGTACCCATCTGCCCGGAATGCGGCGAGTTGGAATGCGACTGCGCCGAGCTGATACAGCGCGGCGTTGATCCTGAGGATACGCGGGGCTTTAACCCTGTTCGGTGGTCGCAGGCGATCCGAGCCGAACGGCCCATTCGTCTCGATCCCCGGTCGGGAGCTTTGTGGTCATACTCCGGCGGTGTTTGGTCAGAGGATCGCAATGTTGTAGCCGACACCCTGCCGCTGAGGATGGGTAAGACTTACCGCCGCAATAAGCACTTGGGCACAGTCACCGACCGTCTCCGTGCTGAGTTAAAGCACGGGGAGCAGTTCATTTACCCGGATCGGCCAGATGACCGCTTTGTGTCGCTGCCCGTGGGCCTGTTCGACTTCACCAACGGCGAGGTTGTTCCGCACGATCCCGACCTGCTGGTTACCTATCAGCTCGATGTTGATCCGACGTTCTCGGCGGATACACCAGAGTTCGACAGGTTCTTGGCCGATGTGCTCCACCCCGGCGACATCGACCGGGTGCTCGACATCCTGGCCTACCTCCTGAGGCCCGGTAACCCGCTACAACGTGCGGTGATGCTTACCGGTACAGGTAGGAACGGTAAGAGTGTGCTGCTCAATCTCATCGAGGCAATCGCTGGTCGGCAGAGTATGGCAGCGGTTCCGCTTCAGCGACTCAGTACCCGGTTTGCCGCCGCACGCCTCTATGCCAAGGCTATAAATCTGGTCGGTGAAATTGACGGCGGGCATTTAGATAGTACCGGTGCTTTTAAGCAAATGACCGGCGGTGACCTAGTGGAGATGGACGTAAAGCACGCACAGGCTTATGCCGCGCACGTCTGGGCCGTGCCGGTTTTCTCGGCCAACCAGATTCCAACGTCGTCGGACACGTCCGAGGGTTACCTACGGCGGTGGGAAATTATCGAGTTCCCCAACACGTTTGACGGCTCTGATACCACCATCGAGGCTCGGCTGTTCTCAGAGCGGGCCGCTATCGCAGGCAAGCTTCTGCGCCGCGCCGCCGCCACCGGTTTCACCATCCGACGCTCAACACCGGGTGATGCTGCAAGGGAGGCATTCGCCACTCGCTCCGATCCTGTCCGGGCATGGCTGGCCGATGGGGAGACGCTGCCGGTGGGTTTCACACCACGTACGCGTACGTACGACTGTTACAAATTGTGGATCGAAGACGGCAACGGCAAGCAGGCTTTGACCCGGAACAAGTTCTACGAACGGGTAGCCGCTGTGCTCGGTCCAGCAAAGAAAAACCGCGAGGGCACTTACGGATGGGATTTTCCCTCTAGGCCGTGAAAGTTGCCGTCATCTGGCTAGAAGTTGCCGTCATTTAGGGCAAAGTTGCCGTCAAACTGCCGTCACCTAAAAATCTATAACCGCAGGTCACTAGTGGTAGGACTCTAAAATGACGGCAATTACGGCAACTTTCTAGAAAAAGTCTCTTATATGTAGGGCTTGTAGCCCGCGTCAGCGCCTATGCCCTCTAGCAAACTTTTTCAGCCTGCGCGAAGCGCACCTATCCCCCGAGTCGAGCTTGACGAGCGAGGGCACTAACCACCCTCCCCCGAGCACCGCGAGGGATCTAACCAACCTTTTGAATGGAGTCTATAGATGAACTACATATCTGATCTGATTGGCAGTCTTGAATCCGGCTTCGGTCGCCGCGTCGAGTGGGAGGTCTCCCACGACGACATCGAACTACCCAAACCGATGACCGTGTTGGACGTTCTCGCCGGTTTCAACAACTCGTATGTCGAGGTGTTGTGATGGCGCACAACGACAGCACGGCACCGTGGGCTAAATCCCGCGATGAGCGTTTCGCAGAGTTTGTAAAGCGCACCGAGAACTTAAACGCCGCTATCGAGGCGGACGGCGATGAGCCGTGGCATAAAGGTGACTTGCAGGCTCGCCGTGAATTGTGGGACCGGCGTTTCCGCCGTCCCGAACCTACTAAAGGCTTGTCTATTCCGAGTATCCAGGGGTCGAATTGAGTAACGAAACTATTCCATCTGATGTCATTACACCCGAAGATGGTGAAAACCCGTCAGAATTGAATCTAGACACCAATACGGACGTTTCCCCCGGTGAGCCTAGGCCGAATCGTGAGGCCCGGTATCGGGTGGAGCGCAACGAGGCTCAGGCGATGGTCCGGGAACTTCAGCGCCGGGACGCTGAACGGCTCGCCGCGAAGGGACTGAGCGAGCCAGCTGACTTGTTCACGTTGGGCGGTATCGAACTCGATGAGCTGTTGGACGATTCGGGGTTTGTTGACCCCGACAAAGTGTCTGCGGTGGTCTCCGACATTCTCGGTTCTCGTCCAGGTCTGAGGTTGGCTGACGTTGCTGTTGACCGCTCCCAAGGTTTTGGCGCATCCGCCGTTAAGGCCAGTCCGACGTGGGGCAACTTGTTGAGGGATCGCCCGGTGGCTTCATAGCCACCCCTAGTTTTCCGCTGGACCCCGGTCTGTGGCTGGGTCTGGCCTGCGCCAGCGGCGCACCTGTGGCACTCGTCTGTGGCGGTGTCAATCCAATTCATCGAAGCCATCCGGCTAGACCGGGTGGCTTTTTTCATCGCTAGGCAACGGGGTTGCCGACGCTCTAGGCGTCGGGGCTTCGCTCCTAGCCGTGTCCTTAGGAGGACAAATTGAGCACTACACGTGCTGATCTGGCAGCCGCTTGGTTGCCCGAGGATTACGGCGACCTCGTTAATCTCGCTGTTCAGGCTAAGTCGATCGCCGCTAACGCTGCGACGTTCTTGGCGACCAACCGGGCGAAACTGAGTGTCCCGGTGTGGAAGTCCGATCCCGGTGTCGGCTGGTACGATGAATTAGATGTCATCGCCGAAGCTGATGGCAACGCGGATGAGGTCACGGTTATCCCGACCAAAACTGCCGGCCTCACCTTGGTTGGCAACGAGTCGGTCGGTGACACCGATCCGGCCATCGCTGACCGTATCGGGCAGGCTCTTGCCAATCAGATCGCCAGGTCTGTCGACCAGGCATTCTTTGCCAATACCACCGCTAAGGGTCCGAACGGCCTGCTGTCGCTGGGCTACTCCGTGGTTGGTACCGGTGGTTCTGTGACCAACCTGGATGCTTTTGTCAGCGCCCGCTACAAGGCGCTGGCGCACGGCTCAACGCTTACCGCGTGGGTGGTCTCGCCGGAAACCGCTGAGACGTTGAGCAAGTTGAAGATTGCCACCGGCAGCAACCAACCGCTCTTGACTTTTGTTGACGACGGTATTCAGGTCTGTGGTCTGCCGGTGTTGGTCTCTGATCAGGTGGACTCTGGCACGGTCGCGTGGGGTATCCCTCGGGATCACGTGCTGTTCGTTCAGCGCAGCGGTACGGCTGTTGAGATGTTCCACAACGTCGCTCAGGATGGCCGGTGGATTCGGGCTACCTCCCGGATCGGTTTTGCGTTCGTCAACGAGCCTGGCGTGGTTCGTATCGTCAACGGCCCGATCACTTACTCGCTGAGTTTTGGTGGTGCAACCGGCGGTAACGCAACGGTGAGCCTCAACGGTCTCGGCCCATCTGTGACTATCGCCCACAACGCCAACGCGACTGCGGTTAAGTCTGCAATCGTCGGTATTGACGACGGCATCGTGGCCGATGACGTGACCGTTACCGGCTCTGCTGGTGAGTTCACCGTCTCAGTTCCGGGTGTGTTGACCATGGATGGTTCCGCGCTGACCGGTGGTACCGGCGCGTCGGTGACCCTGGCCTAGATTCCCAATCTGGCACGGGCAGGTGGGTCCGCTAACCCACCTGCCTGGCTAGGGGAGGTTCCCTAATTGGCTTATGCAGAAGTGGCCGATGTCGCTGCGCGACTTGGCAGAACACTTACAACCGATGAGCAATCCCAAGCGGAAATCTTGCTTGAAGATGTTGAGCTGGAGATCAGGCAGCGCATCCCCGACCTAGACGAGAAGGTCACCAACGGCGATCTTGATGAGTCGCTGGTGGTCCGGGTGGAGTCCACCGCTGTGAAACGGGTGATCCAAAACCCCGAGGGTTACACATCGGAAACCGATGGTGACTACACCTACCAGTTGAATTATCAACTGGCATCCGGCGAACTACAGATCACTACGCGCGAGTGGGGCTTGTTGGGCGTTGGGTCCGCGATGTTCGTGATTCATCCGAGAGTGCGGACACCGTTTGAACGTCGCCGGGTCGATCCCCGATTCGCGTTTCCGCTGTGACACAGGAGGTTTAGACGTGTCTCTGCTAGATCGCGGTGCCCAGTACGAACCGGTGATTGTTTATCCCGAAGTGTTCACCGAAGACATCGACGGCAACCCGAAGACGATGCCGGCCACGGTTGGAATCCCAACCACCGCACGATTCCAGGTGATGAACCAGACGGGCACGTCAGCTCGTAGGGCTGAGCAGTCCGACACCGGCTTTGAATCTGAGGAGGTCTACTCGATGAGGTTTACCAGGGCATTCAACCGGTCTCACGGGTTGCTCGGTCTTCAATCTCAAGTGGATTGGAACGGTGATCGTTGGGCTGTGTTCGGGTACGGCAACCGACACAACTGTTCCCCTCGTACCGCCCGGTTTGTCTACACGATCAAGCGGTCATAGTGCCCCATTTACCAAGGGTTTTCAGTGTGGTGGCACCGATCCTCAGAGCCGAGTTCCCCGACTGCCAAGTGGTTTCGTGGGTGCCCAATGTCAGCCACCGGAAGTTTCCACTCATCCAGTTGCGCAGATCCGGCGGTGTCCGTCACCGGACTGAGCCGACGCTGTTGGGTACGCCGATTGTTGAGCTGACCGTCCACTCCAAGGACGGGCTACCCGAGGCTGAAGAACTCTACGAGGATGTGCTGGAAGTTCTCTACGACGTGGTGCGGCGTCAGACCGTGACGCCTGCCGGTTACCTGCATTCGATCTTTGAGAGGTCGGGCAGTACGCAGGTCAGCTCCCCTTTCCAGGATGCGTGGGCAGTCCAGGGTTTAGTGCAGTTTGGGGTTCGTCCTCCACGTACCCGCGTACTGCTTAGCCCTGCGGCCTAGCCCTCGCACTGGCAGGTCAGCCAGTGCCTTGTGTGGTCGTCGGGGCAGAGGGTGTCTCGTGTGTTTGCTAGTGCCCCTCGCCTGTGCAGTGTGGCCGCTGCGCTCTTGCTGCGTCACCGCACTGCGTGCGGGCAGCACGTCAGAGTATTAGCAGTTCAGAGGGGTGGGGGTATCACCCCTCCCCCCGCATCCCGACCGGGCCGTTATGCGGCGACGACATCCTGTGTGGTTTAAAACGTCGTTGCCGATGGTTCTGAGTGTTTGCTGGCTTACCTAGTCAGCAGTGCCGCAGCATCGTCGTAGGATTCGTAGCACGTCAGACCCGCTGGGTGGGTCTCACCGTCTACGGCCATATGCGCTGTGACGGCAACAAGTGGTTCCACCTTGTTCCGTACCAGTAAGGTTTCGAGGTCTCTATGTGCCACGAATCCGTCCGGGCGTTGCTCAACTGTCCAACCGTGTTGCTCTGCAAGTTCTCTCAACGTCTCGATATTCACGTGAGCAGCTAAGCACCTGATGCTCGTTGATGTGCCCGATTCCGGTCAGCTCGTCGTCATCGTCGTCAACGGGCGGCTTGGGTGGCGGTGATTTCTTACGCTTAGCAGGTCTGACCCTGCCGTCCTCGCTGATTACCTTTTCAACTGTCGGATTTCCGACAGTTGCCACGTCTTCGGCAATAGTCGAGTGATGTGTTCCAGTCACGGCGGCGATGTTCCGAGTAGACATCCCGTGCCCGCGAAGGACTTCTACCACCGCCCTCGTGGATGGTGATGGTTTTGTGCTCAGGTGCTTCAAGTGAAGCACCTCGATCCCGTAGGACTGTAGTAGCTCCGCTACCACTTCGCACTATTTCATTTTTTCGACTAGATATTTTCTGATTTCCGCTAGGCAGCTTCGGAGCTGCCGACGCAAAAGGCGCAGGTCAACCGACCGTGCGCCCGCTGGTAGCGAGTTTTTCGCTACCCATTTTTCACAACTAAAAGATGGGAGAAACCGTGCTTAATTGCTTGAAATTCGCGGTGTTAGACCTCCCCAAAAGGTTTGATTGTGCGTAAACCTCGCGGCCTAGAAACCGCCGGCTCGAATCTGTGGACTCGCATTACCGATGAGTTTGATTTGACCGCTGAGCCTCACAAGATCGCAATCCTAGAGTCTGCTTGCAGAACCGCTGATGACATCGCGCGGTTTGAAAAAGCCGCTGCTGCCGAGCCGTTGTGCGTCAAAGGCAGCGCCAACCAACTCGTTATCCACCCGCTCCGCAGTGAGATTAGGTTCTCTCGCGGATTGTTGAGCCAGCTTTTGGCTCGCCTCAACTTTGAAGAACAGGAATTGTAGTGCGAATTAACCAACTGTTAATCGCCGCAGCGTCGGACACCTGGGAGGTGTTCTAGCGGTGGCAGGTAGTTTACCTAAAACACGTAGACGCAGCCGGTCGCCGGTTAAAGCGACCGAGTTGCCGGATAACTTGAAATCGTTTGACGAGTGGATTTATCCGAACGGTCTCCACGATTACATGCAAGCCCTGAGCCAGGTTGTCGGCGGCAACCAGCGTTTGACGCCGATCATGAATCAAGCTGGTTTGAGTGCTGCTGATTGGTTCCGTAAGGCGCTGTCCGTGTTGAAGTGATTTCTGGTGTTCGTTACTCAAAGTCTGAGACACCTGGTTGTGATGTTTGTTGGCAGCGGTATCCGTACGATTCCCCGTCTTTGTTTTTGCGAAGCTGTATGCCGCCTATCGCGGCTAGCCGCTGAACTTCGGGCGATTCAGCTACGGCGGTGGGTAGCTCATCCTTTGGGTATGTCTGGACTATCCGTGCTGCCGCCACGTCGGCATCTGTAGCGTCTGGTATATCTTTAACTGTCGTCGGCCAATCATTAACATCGTCCATGTCTTGAGGTTAGCCGATTAGGTGTAGCCTGAAGGGCGGATACCGATGTCGGCAAACCTTCCAAACTTGGAAGGTTTGAGACCTTGGCGGCAATGGGGCGCAGCCTACTGGCTTCAGCCTCACTAATCCCGATCTGCTGGAGCATCGGCAGCCAACGTGCTGCTGTGGCGCTGGGCTCCACCGGAGTCCGCGCTTGAGCGCCGGCAATCTTCGATTGCCTAGCAGCTGTGGAGTACGAGCGGATCTACGCGGAGCAAGCGAAACGACGGCAACAAATGGGTAAGGCAAAATTGCCTTACCCGTCCGAAGCCGCACAAGCGCGGGACCAAGCTGCTGAGTTATTCAATGTCGGGGGTCGTTCGGTAACTGACGCCAAGTTCGTAGTTGTGGTTCGTCCATTGTTTAGTATCAGCGCACAGCTATATCGCCTGGATCGGTTTGGCTTATTCCGTGGTTGAATCTTTCAACCATATCTTGCGGGGCTTCTAGACTGAATTGGTAAGAGTTAGTTCCGATCCTCCGGTATGCCTCTACGCGAATCCCTGATTTGCGTAGTAGTTCTCGGCGCTCGTCGGTGTCTCCTGAGTTCCATGCCTCGGTGTACGTTGTTGGTGTTTCCCGGTGCTCCCAACCTGCCTTACGAGTCGGTGCGGATTCCAGCTCTGCTAATTGTTCATCTAAGTTAGCTATTTGTCGCTGTAGTAGTTCCCGTGCTGTGTCGGATTTAGCTCTACCCGCAGCTTTTGCTAGCTCTTCTATGCCGTCACGCGCTGCTTGTAGTTGCTCGTCTCGACCGTCCCCCTCGATCCAAACTTTTTCGATAATTTTGAGGTGTCCCACCTCCTCTAGGAAGCGTTGTTCGGTTAATTCTTCGAGGTAATCCGCTGGTATGGATGAGCTAATGCACCGTGGTATATCAAGCCTGATCGCTTCCCGCGCTGTTGTTCGCGGGCATTTGTAGTAATCGTGGGTCACTCCCCTGCTGGTGACGCGGGATTTGTGGAGTGTGGCACCGCATATTCCACCGCCCGGTGTAGGTGCTCCGCAGAATACGATCCCCGATAGCGCCGACGCTCCCGCTTGCCTAGGGCTGCGTTGTAGTCCTGCAATCTGGTCTAACCGCTGTTGCACCTGATGCCATTTACTGTCGGGCATTACCGATTCGGAGAATTTGATCGGTAACCCGTCGTCCCCTCGGACTGTTTCCGGCGGTGGGCAATTCCGTTTGCACCATGCTCCGCCGTCCGATGTGCATTCACGGGCATGGTTTACATGGACGCGCTGCCCGATTAGCGCCGGGTTCCGTAACATTGATCGGATTGCTGGTGTGGCCCACCGGGTCCGTTTACCAGGTTTACCCTTCAAACTCCGGTAGTGGTCTGTCGGTGTGGGTGTTCCGTCTTGATTCAACCTGTCCGCTATCTGGCCGATGGGGGAACCTTCCAGCAGCATGTCTGCTATCCGGTTGATTACCTCGGCCGCGGCTCGGTCCACCTGTAGCTCGTACCCGCCGCCAGCACGCTCTACCGCGTGAAGGCCGTACGCGGGTTTGCCACCGTGCCAGCGTCCGAGTTGTCTGATTTTTAGTTGACTTCCCGAGGTGCGCTCTCGGATAGCTTCTAGCTCGCCCTCAGCGATGGTGGCGATGACGTAGGCGATAAGCCGGCCCATCGGCGTGGACAGGTCGATAGAGTCGGCGGTGCAGATGAGGGTCTTCTGGTGCTCTTGTAGCCAGCCGAACAACTTCCCCATCGGGATAGCTTGGCGGCTGATGCGGTCGAGCTTCCAAGCTGCGAGTACGTCCCACTGATGTAGGTGTTCATCGGTGAGCCACGGTCCTAGTCCGGGTGTGGTGAACGGGTCCATCCCGCCGGATATGTCGAGGTCTTCAGCCCATCCGATGATTTCGTGTCCTTGCAGCGAGGCCCACTGTTCGATGGCCTCACGCTGCCGCTCAACGCTGGTAGATTCTTCGGTCGATCTCGATAACCGGACCCTGCCGAGGACTCGCAATCTTGGCTCCCTACTGGACATAGCCGGAGTGTAGCTGTAACCTACTAGATGAGGTATCACCGAGCACCAATGCGGGCAGCATCCGGGCCTGCTCGTCGGGCAGCACTTGCATGGCGGCCGCCGCGAACCGGGCCCGAACCCGATGTGCTGCCCGCGCGACGGGTCCGGGTTGCCCGCGCACCGGAGCATCGCTGGCGGTGAGCACAGCTACCGACAGATCCCGCCGGGCCGGGCGGGCGACCTTGGCGCGGAACGCCATCGACTGGCCGACCATCACCTCGCCGAATTCGACGCCGGAGGCGAACACCAGCACCCGGCCGGAAGCGACGACGTCGTCGAGGCGCTGCAAGGTGGCCCGGAACATCACCCGCCGGGCGCCGGCGGGCAGTGGGCTCTCACTCGGGGTGACCGTCACCACCGCGGTCGTGCCGTACAGCGCGGCGATCGGGTGGCGCTCGACGGAGGCGGTACGCAGCGCAACGGCCCATCCGAAGCCCGCCCCCGCCATCGATGCCGCGGCAACCGCCGCACCCACCAGCCGCCAGCCGGGGCGCCGCCGCAGTCCGGCGTACCAACACAGCACGCCGGCGGCCACAGCCAGCAGGGCACACAGCACCGCCAGCACGCCGCCGATCTGCCACTGAATGCCGGCCGCGGTGACCAGCCAGCCCATCACCGCCGCCGGCACCAGCCGAACGTCGAGGCGGGCCGCCGGCACCGGTTCGGCCGCTGGCGACGTCACGCTCAGACACGAACCAGGGCACGCAACTTCTCCAGGCGTGCCGGGCCGATTCCGTCGACGTCGCCGAGCTGATCGACGCGGGTGAACTTCCCGTGGCTGTCGCGCCAAGCCACGATCGCCGCCGCGGTCACCGGCCCCACCCCGGGCAGTGCGTCGAGCTGCTCGACTGTCGCGGTGTTGAGGTTCACCGGCTCGCCCGGTTCATGTTTGGGCTCTGGACCGGTTGGGGCGGTGCTGGTGCGGGGTGTTTCCGGCACCGGTGAGACGGCACCCACCGAACTGCCCAGCACCGGCGGCCCCGCCGGTGGCGCCAGACCGACCACGATCTGTTCGCCATCGACTAAGGGCCGGGCCAGATTCAGCCCGACCGTATCCGCACCGTCGAGGGCTCCGCCGGCCGCGGTCAGCGCATCGGCGATGCGCGATCCGGGCGACAACGTCGCCAGACCCGGCTTGTGCACCAGGCCGACCACGCTGACCACAACCTGATCGGCCGGCGGCTTCGGAGAGCCGGCGGCCGTTTCGTCGGTGCGCGGACTGGCCGTCGAAACCATCTCCACCGGTGGCAGTTTCGCACTCAGCACCGGAGCAGGCTGATCACGCAGCACGGTGAAAACCGTGATGAGCACCGCCACCGCAGCGATCACCGCCAAGGCGATCGCACCGGCTTTGCCCGGGTCGGCGCGCACTTTGGCGAGCCAGCCCGCGTCGGCTGCGCCGTCCGGAAGCCAATGCGGCAGCAACGAATTCGGGTCATCCTCGCCGTCTGCGTCGGAGGTGTGCTCGCTACGGTCGGGTTCCGGGAGCAGGCCTAGTCGACGCTGCAACCGCTCGCCGGGTAGTTCTGGTGCCATGCGCCGACGGTAGGCGCCGACACCGTCAACCCGGTCCGTTCACGGCACGATCCCAGCCGGTCTGTGGATCAACCCCGGACTGTGCGCAACCTGCTGCGACGCTAGCCGTCACCGCGGTTACGGGTTCAGCCACTCCCCCACGTCTTGCGAGATCCCCGACGACGGCGCATAGCGGACCTTCGTCGCTGTGACCCCGGTAGGCAGCGCGAAGACGACGCAGCCGGTGTTCGACGACCCGGCGGGGATCAGGAACCAGCCGTAGGCGAAGTCCTTGCACTCGGTCACGGTGGCGAAATCGGCCGGGTAGTTCTGGTCGTCGGAACCCACCACCGTGACGTCGCTGTTGGTGTTGCCGACGATGGTCGTGGTGCCGGCGTTCTCGATCCGCAGCTTGGTCGCGAGGTAGGTCTTGCCGGCCGTGCCCCAGCCGTTGGGGACGGTCGCCGGTGCGATGACCTCCGTCAACGTCACGGCGATCTTCTGCCCGCCGATGCGCATCAGGTCCAGCGTCTGGCCGATGTGCGCGGCCGGTCGCGGGGCCGGTGTCTGCCGAGCCCCCGGCGATGAGTCCGACTTGGCCTGCTCTGCGGTCTCTGCCGAGCACGAAACGAGAGACAAGACCAGGACACAGAGCGCGACGACCCACCGTCTCATGAGGTCCAGCCTACAAAAGCGCACGGTAAGCCCTCCCCCGAACGGCCGCAGAAGTGACGATTAGGGTGCATACCAACCGTGAGTTCACCCAACCAACCGGGAGGTCGACGTGAGACTGGCACTGAGCGCGGAGGAGGCAGCGTTCCGCGACGAAATGCGGACCTTCTTCACCACCGAGATCCCGGCTGACATTCGCGAACGCAGCCGGTTGGGCCATTCGAACTTTCCCGACGACATCGTCACCACCCAGCGCATCCTCAACGCCAACGGCCTGGCGGTACCGAACTGGCCGGTCGAGTGGGGCGGCAAGGACTGGACGCTGACCCAGCACCAGATCTGGCACGACGAGATGCAGCTGGCCTCGGTGCCCGAACCGCTGACCTTCAACGCCAAGATGGTCGGCCCGGTGATCGCGGAGTTCGGTTCCCAGGCGATCAAGGAACGCTTCCTGCCCGCCACCGCCAACCTGGACATCTGGTGGTGCCAGGGCTTCTCCGAGCCTGAGGCCGGCTCCGACCTGGCAAGCCTGCGCACCACGGCGGTGCGCGACGGTGACAGCTACATCGTTAACGGGCAGAAGACCTGGACCACGCTCGGCCAGTACGCGGACTGGATCTTCTGCCTGGTGCGCACCGACCCGCAGGCCCCCAAGAAGCAGGCCGGCATCTCCTTCCTGCTGTTCCGGGTCGACACACCGGGTGTCACCATGCGGCCGATCAAGCTGATCGACGGCGGCTACGAGGTCAACGAGGTGTTCTTCTCCGACGTGCGGGTGCCCGCCGATCAGCTGGTCGGTGAGGAGAACCACGGCTGGACCTACGCGAAGTTCCTGCTGGGCAACGAGCGCACCGGCATCGCCGGGGTGACCCGTACCAAGGTGCGTGTCGCCGAACTCAAGCAGCGCGCCAAGGCGTTGGGGGCGCTCGACGATCCGTTGTTCGCCGCCCGGGTCGCCGAACTCGAGAACGACCTGCTGGCGCTCGAGCTCACCCAGATGCGGGTGTCGAGCGACTCCGCCGACGGCAAGCCGAATCCGGCGTCGTCGGTGCTCAAGCTGCAGGGCAGCCAGCTGCAGCAGGCCGCCACCGAGCTGTTCGTGGAGCTGGCCGGTCCCGATGTTCTGCCCTTCGAGGCAGGCGACGGCATCGCAACGCCGTCCTGGGCGCAGGACGCAGCACCGACGTATCTGAACTACCGCAAGACCTCGATCTACGGCGGCAGCAACGAGGTGCAGCGCACCATCATCGCGTCGACCATTCTCGGCCTTTAGGAGGCATGACAGCTATGGACTTCCAACTCAGCGACGAGCAGGTTCTGCTGCGCGACACCACCCGTTCGATGTTGTCGGGTTATGACACCGAGACCCGCAACAAAGTCATCGAGGCCGACCCCGGATTCAACCCCGAGGTGTGGAAGCAACTGGCGGACATCGGAATTCTCGGTCTGGGTTTCGACCCGCAGGAATCCGGCCCGCTGGAGATCATGGTGGTGCTGACCGAGATCGGCCGGCGGGTGGCGCCGGAACCCGTCGTACACGGGGCACTCGGGCCGGGCGCGCTGATCGCCGAGCGCGGCACCGCCGAGCAGCGCGCGCTGCTTGACGCCGTCGCCGAAGGCGAGCGGATTCTGGCGTTCGCCCACACCGAGCCGGGCATGCGGGGAACCGCAGGCAAGTTGGCGACCACGGCTGCGCCGCAAGGCGATTCGTGGCAGCTGAACGGACGTAAGAACCCGGTGCTGACCGGGGATCGCGCCGACACATTCGTAGTCAGCGCTGCGTTGCCCGACGGCGGGACCGGGCTGTTCCTGGTCGAGGCAAGCGCCGACGGCGTGACCCGTGCCCCCTACCGGACCTTCGACGGCCAGCGCGGGTCCCAGGTCGACTTCGCCGATGCCCCGGCCACCGCGCTGGGTGAGGCGACCGACGCCTCGGCCGCCATCGAGCGCGCCGTCATCCGCATCTCCTCGGCGCTGTGCGCCGAGGCTGTCGGCGCGATGGAAGAGGCTCTGCGGCTGACCACCGACTACCTCAAAACACGCAAGCAGTTCGGGGTCACGCTGAACACCTTCCAGACCCTGACGCAGCGCGCGGCCGACATGTACGTGTCGCTGGAGTTGGCCCGCAGCATGAGCATGTACGCGGCGATGTCGCTCGCCGACGGCAACTACGACCCGGTGATCGCGGCGCGCGCCAAGCTGCAGATCGGCCGGTCCGGGCGCCACATCGCTCAGGAGGCCATCCAGTTGCACGGCGGGATCGGGGTGACCTGGGAGTACCCGGTCGGCCACCTTGCGGCCCGCCTCACCGCGATCGACCACACCCTGGGATCGTCGCAGGATCAGCTGCACGTGCTCATCGACAACCTGAGCAGCTACGATCTGGCCAAGCTGTAGCAGCTAGAAGTGGTAGCCGATCTGGGCGCCGGCGTCGCTGACGAACGCCGCGTCCAGTCGGCGAACCAGGGCCTCGTCGCGACAGCGCAGCCTGCCAGCTGCGGCCAGCACCGACGCCCGGTGCGCGCCGAAGTACAGGCTGCCCAGGACATCCAGGTCCAGATCCACGTCGGCGTCTGCCTCGGTCGGGGCGCACTCGGCGACTCCATCGCGGATTGTGAGCGCGAATCTCCCACCGTCGCTGCGGAACCCGTCACGAACCGCCACGACGACGGACAGCTCGGCCACGTCCACGGCGTAGCGGCGGGCCATCAGCACCGCGGGGATGTCCATCATCCGCAGCCACAGCGCGTCCGAGCGCCCGGTGGTGGTGGCCAGCCGGGTATCGGTCAGCAGATACGGCATCGGATCGTCTGGGTGGGTCTCGACGATGATCTTGCCCATCAGGTCCAACCCGAGCAGCGCCCGCCATAACGCGGCGTGCGCCTCCGGGGTCACGGCCCGAATCTCCTCGACTCGCACCGTCTTTGGCTCACCGGCGTGCACGCGGTAGAGCACATAGCCGTCGGGATGCAGCATCGCGAGCCATTCGGTGCCGCCCTCGCGGGTGTTCTCCCGGTCGGCGAGCAGGTCATCCCAGAGCGCGATCGGGCGCGCCAAACCGCCCGGGACACGCTGGCGCCACCGCTCGTAGACCGCGGCGAACTCGTCGCGGCAGCCGCCCGCTTTGACCAGCCGCACCCCACCGGGGTCGGGTGCGTCGGCGTGCAGCTGGGCGAACCGCCGGTCGATGGTCAGCTCGTGGTCCACCGTCGCCGGGCCGTAGCCGAACCGGCCGTAGATGCCGCCCTCGCTGGCGGTCAGTGCCGCGATCGGATAGCCCGAATCGGCAATGCGCCGGTGCAATTCGGTGTACATCATCCGAAGCACACCACGGCGTCGATGGGTCGGGGCCACCACGACGAAGCTGATCCCGGCCGTCGGCAACACCGCCCCACCGGGCACCGTCAGCTCCAGATCCAGGTAGCCCGACATTCCGACCACCTCATCGCCGTCGCAGACCACGATGGAGCTGTCGGGGGTCGTCAGGGTCCGCCAGGCGGCCATCGACTCGGCGTCCCAATCCTCGCCGAATCCGGTGGCGCCCAGCACCGCCATCGCGGCCCAATCGTCTTCGGTAGCGGTCCGCAGTGTCAGGTTTTGGGTTAGGGTGCCGGTCACGCCGATCGAGGCTGCCACAAACACTCTCGGACCGCACCCCAATAATGTGGGATACACCCGTCACCGAGGAGCATGATGCCCGTTTCCACCCGCCCACTTCGCGTCATCCAATGGACCACCGGAAACATTGGGCAGCGCTCGCTGCACGCCATCATCGGCCGGCCCGACATGGAGCTCGTCGGGGTTTACGCGCACGGCAAGGACAAGGTCGGGGTGGACGCCGCCGAGCTGGCCGGCTGGCCGGAGCCGACCGGAGTCACCGCCACCAATGACATTGACGCCCTGATCGCGCTGAAGCCGGACGCGTGCTGTTACAACCCGCTGTGGCCCAGCATCGATGAGTTGGTGCGGCTGCTGGAGGCCGGGGTGAACGTGTGCTCGACGGCGGCCTGGATCACCGGCGGCAAGCAGAGCGCCGAAGACCGCAAGCGCATCGAGGACGCCTGCCGGGCCGGGAACTCCACCATGTTCGGCAGCGGCGCGCACCCCGGGCTGACCAACATGGTCGGCATGGTGCTGTCCGGGGCGTGCGAGCGGGTCGACGAGATCAGGATCACCGAGTCGGTGGACTGCTCGACGTATGAGTCGGCGGCCACCATGGCAGCGATGGGATTCGCCCAAGACCCCGACACCCCCGGGCTGGCCGAAAGCGTCCGCCGGGAAAGCGAGGTCTTTGCCGAGTCCGCGGCGATGATGGCCGATGCGATCGGCGCACCGTTGGACCGCATCACCTTCGACGTGCAGTTCACCGCCGCGACCGGCGACAGCGACCTGGGCTTCATGAAGATCCCGGCCGGCACGGTGGGTAGCGTTTTCGGCTATCACCGCGGCTGGGTCGGGACTCGCAACGTGGTCAGCGTCGGCTTCAACTGGATCATGGGCGACCAGGTCACCCCGCCCAAGCCGGTGGCGCACGGCCACGTCATCCAGGTGTTCGGGCTGCCGAACATGCGCACCGTCATCAACTGCCTGCCGCCGAAGGACTGGAACGAGCCGAACTTCAACGGTCTGGGCTCGATCTACACGGCGATGCCGGTGACCAACGCGGTGCCGGCGGTGGTCGCGGCAGAGCCGGGCATCGTCACGCTGGCCGAACTGCCGCCGATCACGGGCCGCACCGGCGGTTAGCAAGGCTCGACGCAGGAGAGCCGAAGCTGGACCGCCGAATCAGACCCGGCGGTTAGCAAGGCTCGACGCGGGAGAGCCGAAGCTGGACCGCCGAATCAGACCCGGCGGTTAGCAAGGCTCGACGCAGGAGAGCCGAAGCTGGACCGCCGAATCAGACCCGGCGGTTAGCAAGGCTCGACGCAGGAGAGCCGAAGCTGGACCGCCGAATTACACCGGCCGGTTCGCGGTGACCGCCCCCGTCGCCGCGTCGACGGTGACGTCACGCTCGGCCAGCTTGTCGTCCCACACGTCGGCTTCCCAGACGACCGTGCCGTTCATGTCGAGCAGGCTCAGCTCGGTGATCGAACTGTTGGGCACTGCCCGCAGTACGCGTTCCACGGCGCTGCGGTAGTCCAAATGGGCGCCGTCCACATTGGCGCGCCGCTTGGCCTTGTCGGCGTCGCTGTCGTCGGTCGCGGTGGGGCCGACCAGCACGGACACCCCGTCAGAGTCGATCTTGACCTGGTGCTCGGTGCCGTCGCGCGTGACCACCCTGGCTTTCCAGGTACCGGCGTCGCTGGTCTGACTCTCGATGAAGATCAACACACTGTCGGGCACCTGCGCGATCGCGAGGTCACCGGCGCGAAGCAGAGTGAGCGGATCCGGCGGCGCATCGGGGCGAGTCCAAGACGCCCCGGGGGCCGACGGCTCCTCCGAGGAGGCGCCCGACGTGCCCTTGCCGCTGCACCCGGCCAGCGCCAACGCTGCCACGATGACCACCGCACCGAATCGGACGACTTTTCCCAGAGCGTGCATCAGCGGCCATGCTACTGAAGTCGCGGCGTCGGCGCTGAACTCGAGTCGAGGCCGCCAGTCGCCCCGCACCAGCCCGCACCGAGACCGCAGATCTTGTGTTCCTTAGCCAAGCGAAGGTTATGCTGCCGAAGGGCGCGATTCGCGGAACCATCGATGCTTCCGACGAAGCCGGAGAGCAGACCGTCCAGCGCCGACGTTCAACCGCAGTATCAGCAGGCGGAAGGCGGTGAGATGCGAAGAATCTCGGTCGCCGGCATGCTCAAACGGCACTGGATTCCGCTGGTCTTCATCGTGGTCATCGCGATCTCGAGTGTGATCGTCAGCCGGTTGCACAAGGTGTTCGCCTCCGAAGACCTCAATCCCCACGCCGGTGCCGGTATCGAAATCGTCCAGTTCAACCCGAAATCCGTCGCTTACGAGGCCTTCGGGCCGCCCGGTACCACCGCCGACATCAACTACTGGGACGCCGAGGCCAACGTCCATCAGCTGGTAGGCGTGCCGCTGCCGTGGACCTACACCGTGGTCACGGTGCTGCCCGCCGTCATGGCGAACATGATCGTGCAGGGCAACACCGGTGAGATCGGCTGCCGAATCAAGATCGACGACCGGCTGCTCGACGAACGCCGCGCCACCGGCCTGAACGCCCAGACCTTCTGCCTGGTGAAATCCGGATGATCAAACGGATCAAAGAGCAGCTGGACCGCCACCAGGATCCGCACGTCAAGCGGCCGTTCTTCGCGCACATGCTGCGTATTTTCGCGGTTCCCATCATCATCGCCTGGATCGTGCTCACCGTGCTGGTGAATGTCCTTGTCCCCCAGTTGGAAGTCATCTCCGAGGAGCACTCCGCGCCGCTGGCGCCCGTCGATGCGCCATCGATGGTTGCCAGCAAGCTGGTCGGCGAGAACTTTCAGGAATACAAGTCCAACAGCACCGTGATGATGGTGGTGGTCGGCGAGGACGAACTCGGCGATGCCGCCCACCACTACTATGACGAGATTGTCGCGAAGCTGGTCGCCGACAAAGACCATGTCGAGCATGCCCAGGACTTCTGGCGTGACCGGCTGACCGCGGCAGGCGTGCAGAGCTCCGACGCCAAGGCCGCCTACATCATGCTCAACCTGGTGGGCAACCAGGGCATGACCGAGGCCAACGATTCAGTCGTCGCGGTCCGCCAGGCCATCGATGACACGCCCGCTCCGCCCGGGGTCCAGGCCTACGTCGCCGGGCCCGCTGCACTGACCGCTGACCTGCGTGAGATCGGCGATTCCAGCCTGGTCAAGATCACCCTGTTCACCATCGCCGCGATCGCGATCATGCTCCTGATCGTCTTCAGGTCGGTGTCGGCGATGTTGACCCAGTTGTTTCTGACCCTCCTCGAGCTGATCTGCGCCCGCGGCGTCGTCGCCGTCCTCGGCTTCAACAACGTCATGGGCCTGACCACGTTCGCGGTCAACATCATGGTGATGCTCGCGATCGCCGCGGGCACGGACTACGGCATCTTTCTCATCGGCCGGTACCGGGAAGCCCGGTTGGTCGGCGAGGACCGGGTCGATGCGTACTACACCACCGTTCGCAGTGTCACCCCGGTGGTGCTGGGGTCGGGTCTGACCATCGCCGGAGCGTCGGCGATGCTGTACTTCACCCGGCTGCCCTACTTCCACACCATGGGCATTCCGGTCTCCGTGGGCATGCTCGTGGTGGTCGGCGCCGCGCTCACCCTGGGACCGGCCATGCTGGTGGTGGTCACCAGCTTCGGCCTGCTCGAACCCAAGAAGGCCAAGCCGGGCGGGTTCTGGCGCCGTGCCGGCGTGTCGGTGGTGCGCTGGCCCGGGCCGATCGCTGTGGCCAGCTTGGCCATCATCATGATCGGTCTGGTCGCCCTGCCGGGTTTCAAACCGGGTTACGACGACCGCAAGTATCTGCCACAGGAGACCCCGGTCAACGTGGCTTATGCCGCGGCGGAGAGACATTTCTCGGCAGCCCGGATGGCGCCGGACATCACCATGGTCGAATCCGACCACGACATGCGTAATCCCGCCGACATGCTGGTGCTGGACCGAGTCGCCAAGAACATCATGCGGGTGGTCGGGATCGGGATGATCCAGGACATCACTCGTCCCTTGGGAATTCCACTGCAGCACAGCTCGATTCCGTTCCAACTCAGCGTCTCCAACCAGCTGATGATCCAGAACATGAAGACACTCAAGGACCGGATCAAGGACATCGACACCATCTCGCAGCAACTCGACAAGGACATCGAGTTGCTGATCCAGATGTACGGATATCTCCAGGAGGTCGACCGGACGTTCGACGACACGGCCGAGGTCACCCGAAACACCGTGGACGTCTCCGACCGGATCCGCGACCATATCGCCGAATTCGACGATCAGTTCCGCCCGCTGCGCAGCTACTTCTACTGGGAACCGCACTGCTTCGACATCCCGATGTGCAACGCGCTGCGCAACACTTTCGACGCCACCGACGGCATTGACCAACTCGCCGAGCAGCTGCACTACCTATCCGACGACATCACCAAGACAGCGCGCCTGCTGCCGCAGGCGGTCGAACTGCTGCCTGCCGTGGTCGACACCATGCGAATCATGCGTGGCCTGGTGCTGACGGTGCACTCGACGTTCTCGGCTTTCATCGATCAGATGGAGGATCTGAGCAACACCCAGATCATGATGGGTCAAAGCTTCGACGACTCCAAGAACGATGACTTCTTCTATCTGCCCGCAGAAGCGTTCGACAACAAGGACTTCCAAACCGGTCTTCGGCTGTTCATGTCGCCGGACGGAAAATCGGCGCGGTTCTTCGTCACGCACCAGACCTATCCGGCGACCGCGGAGGGCATCAAACGGGTTGAGCCGGAACGGATCGCTGCACAGGAGGCCCTGAAGCAGTCGTCATTGGCAGACGCGAAGGTCTACATCGGCGGCATGGCTGCCCTCTACGAAGACATGCAGAACGGCGCCAAATACGACCTGATGATCGCGATCGTGGCGTCGCTGACGTTGATCTTCTTGATCATGATGATGATCACCCGCAGCCTGGTGGCCGCAGCGGTCATCCTCGGCACCGCATCCAGTTCTATCGCTGCGTCGTTCGGCATCTCGGTGTTGATCTGGCAGCACATCTTCGGCCAACACATCTATTGGGTGACGCTGGTGCTGGCGGTGATCGTGTTGCTGGCTGTCGGCTCGGACTACAACCTGTTGCTGGTCTCCCGTTTCGAGGAGGAGATACACGCCGGGCTCAAGACCGGGTATATCCGGGCGATGGCGGGCAGCGGCGGCGTGGTGACCTCGGCCGGGATGGTGTTCGCCGCCACCATGGGCATCATGTTCTTCAGCGATCTCAAAGCCATCGGTATGTATGGCACCACCGTGGCAATCGGGCTGCTGCTGGACACCTTCGTGGTCCGGGCGTTCTTCATGCCGTCGATCGCGACGTTGTTGGGCAAGTGGTTCTGGTGGCCGCAGGTGGTCCGGCCATGGGGTCCCAACAAGAACATCCGCGGGATCGCAGCACACACCCCGCGTGAAGAATCCACCGACACCGACAGATTCGCTGCTCCCACGCAGTAGGCAACGGGCGTTGACGCGCTCAGCCCCCACCCGGGTCGACGTCAACGCACACCGCGACGGCGCCGGCCCCAACATGCAGGGCCAATGTCGGGCATAGGCTGGTGATCACCGCGGGCTCACAGACCGGCAACCGCTCCGCCAGCGCGCCGGCCACCTCTTGGGCGCCCTGTGGATTGGCCACGTGATGCACCGCCAGCGCCGCTGAGCGATCGCCGACCACATCACAGACCCGGTCGATCATCGACGCGACGGCCTTGCTGACGGTGCGGATGCGTTGGGCCAGAACGAGCTTTCCTTCCTCCACCGCCAGCAGCGGTTTGAGTGACAAGGCGGTGCCCAGCCAGGCCGCCGCGCTGCCGATCCGGCCGCTGCGCCGCAGATTGTCGAGCCGCTGCACCACCATGTAGGCGTGAGCACGTTGCACTGCGGCGTCCGCCGCGGCCGCAACGCCGTGCAGGTCGACGCCGCCGGCGGCCGCTCGCGCCGCGGCCAAGACCGCGAATCCAGTGCCCATCGCCGCCGATTTCGAGTCGATCACCCGCACGCTGGGCCCGATCTGACCGGCTACCTGTTCGGCGGTGCCGAACGTCCCGGACAGCGCCGAGGAGATATGCACCGCCACCACTCCAGAGCCCGCGCTGTAGTCAAGCGCATTCCGGTAGACCTCCGCTAGTTCCTCCGGGCCCGCCCCGGAGGTGGTGACGCGCTCACGCGCATAAATGTCCGCGGGCACGTCGTCGACGCCGTCGCGCAGATCGGCTCCGTCGAGCAGGATGTGCAGCGGTACCGTGCGAATCCCCCAGCGGTCACGCGCCTCGAGAGGCAGGCAGGCCGACGAATCGGTGACGACGACAACGCTCATCGGGCGGTCACCCCAACGGGCCGGGGACGCCGGCCTCACTGAGGGCTTTGAGCATCAGGTCGGCGACCGACCGGTGCGCTTCGAAGTTCCAATGGATGCCGTCGGGATTCGCGCGCCCGCTCATGACCTCATCGCCCACCGCGGCCTTCAGATCCACCAGGGGTACATCGTGTTCCTTCGACCAGGCCGTGATGGCGCGCACCGTGGGTTCCCGGCCCTGGTGGGCGCGGCCGTAGGTGTCAGCGATGTGCACCGACGGCAGCGAAGCCACAATGGGAATACCCGGGCGATTGAAATCGATTGCGCCCCTGGTCATCTCAAGATACTCCACGGTGAGATGCGGCGGTAGGGCCGCCCGCGCTACCGGTGAGAACCGGGGCTGCAGCCAGCCGTAGCCATCTCGGACCCAGCGCCGCAGCCAGGCCGGCCGCACGTAGCGGATCAATTCCCGCATGGCCGTCGGCCACACCGAGGGCAGTGAGTCCATCCCGCTGGTGGCGAAAATAACCGCGCCGGCCCGCGGCAGTGCCGCCCACGCCCGGGGGTCCTGGGTGGACGCCCACCAGACGTCTCGGCTGGTCCAGCCGATCCGACCGATCAGTTCGACATCCCAGTCCAGCTGACCGGCAACGATGTTCGGCCATATCCGCGGGTCATCGGCGGGCAGCCCGCCGGTGGGCCCGTAGTAGGACAGCGAGTCGGCGAAGACCAGCAGGGTGGGACGGGCTTGCGCGGGCGTCCGTGCGTCAGAGGACATCGCTGGCCACCTGTGCTGAGGCGTTCCAGACGTCGAGA
Source organism: Mycolicibacter virginiensis (assembly GCF_022374935.2). Classification (NCBI taxonomy): domain Bacteria; kingdom Bacillati; phylum Actinomycetota; class Actinomycetes; order Mycobacteriales; family Mycobacteriaceae; genus Mycobacterium; species Mycobacterium virginiense. The sequence continues at coordinate 1,675,760 of NZ_CP092430.2, read as the reverse complement.
CGCCACCGCACACCGGCGAAGTCGTCCTGGTCTGAATCGGCGTTGGAATCCGGGCCGTCAGAGTATCCGCTGAGCTGGGTCCAGCTGGCGTTGGCCATCCCACCCAGCACCGGCCAGTTCTCCACCGGCAGCCGTAGCAAGGCCGCGGTCAAAGCCGCGATCAGCCCGCCGTGGGCGACCAGCACCACCGGCTGATCGGTGTGATCGGCTCTGCCCCAGTCCGGCTCCGCGGCCACCAGCTCGCGCACCAACGGAACGCTGCGCTCGGCCACGTCGATGCGGCTCTCCCCGCCGTGTGGTGCCCACCGGGCGTCGTCACGCCAAGCCAACCGGGCGCCCGGCGCGGCGGCGTCGACCTCTTCGTGGGTCAGCCCCTGCCAGTCCCCCAGATGGGTTTCCCGCAGCCGGGTGTCGACCCGGACCTGCAATCCGTTGTGCTCGGCCAGCACGGTGGCGGTGTCGTAGGCCCGCCACAGGTCCGAGGACACGATCAGCAGCGGGTGCCGTTTGCGCAGCACCTCCGCCGCCGCCTCCGCCTGCGCCCGTCCCAGGTCACTGAGAACGGTGTCCAACTGGCCCTGCATCCGGCTGCCGGCGTTGAACTCGGTCTGGCCGTGTCGCAGCAGGATCAACCTGCGGATCCTCACGAGGCGTCCTCGGGCGCCGACTCAGCGGCTGCGTCCTCTAGGTCCACCGGCACCAGCGGGCAGTCCTTCCACAACCGGTCCAGCGCGTAAAAGTCCCGCTCGTCCTGGTGCTGGATGTGCACGACGATGTCGACGTAGTCCAGCAGAGTCCAGCGCCCCTCCCGCGTGCCCTCGCGGCGTGCCGGCTTGTAGCCGGCCAGGCGCATCTTGTCCTCGACCTCGTCGACGATGGCGTTGACCTGGCGCTCGTTGGACGCCGAGGCGATGACAAAGCAGTCGGTGATGACCAGCTGCGCTGAGACGTCGATGACGACGACGTCGTCGGCCAGCTTGTTCGAGGCGGCGCCGGCCGCCACGGTGGCCATCCGCACGGCCTCGGGTGTCGCGGTCATTGTTGGTCTCCGGGGGTCGGTTGATAGAGGCGGCGCTTGGACACGTACTGGACCACCCCGTCTGGTACCAGGTACCAGATCGGGCGGGATTCTGCCGCGCGCCGGCGGCAATCGGTGGAAGAGATCGCCAGTGCCGGCACTTCGACCAGCGTCAAGGCGTGCGGTGGCAGGGAGCCGAGCGCATCAGCGAGATGGTCGCCATTGAGCTCGTAGCCGGGCCGGCTCACCCCGACAAACCGCGCCATCTCGAACATCTCCGGCCAATCCTGCCAGGACAGAATGGTGGCCAGCGCGTCTGCACCGGTAATGAAGTAGAGCTCGGCGTCGGGGTTCTGTTCTTGCAGGTCGCGCAGGGTGTCTTTGGTGTAGGTGGGGCCGCCGCGATCGATGTCGGCGCGGCTCACCGAGAACCGTGGGTTTGACGCAGTGGCGATGACCGTCATCAGGTACCGGTCCTCGGCGGCCGTGACGCGACGGTCCTTGAGCCACGGCTGGCCCGTCGGCACGAAAACCACTTCATCGAGCTCGAACAGATCAGCCACCTCGCTGGCCGCGACCAGGTGGCCATGATGGATGGGATCGAACGTCCCACCCATGACTCCAAGCCGCCGTTTTCGCACGATAGGCCAGCTTACTTGGGGTCCTCGTCGGCGTGATCGTGCTGGTGGCACCGCTTGCTTGCGGCGTAGTCGGCCGACGCGCCGAGCTGCTTTCCGCTTCGACGTACTCTTATCGGAGGCGCAAGCCCCGGTTGTTGCCGCGAAGCCGATGCCGATCGTGTAGAAGATGTCTGTGGAAGATTTTCCGTTGAGCTCAATTGATCGCGCCGCGGCGACCAAAGATGCCATGCTCAGGCGTTTTCACACTCGGGCGCAGATCACTGGCGAAATCAGGCTTCCGGCCGTGCCGAGCATGCTCAACGAATACGTGAAGATGTGCGCGACCGTCTTCGCAGGTTTGGGCAAACCCTTCAGCGACGCCGAACTCGACCGTCTCAGAGAAGTGCTGCGGGGCCAACTGGCTGAGGCATATTCGCACTCGCTGCGGTCACACATCATCATCTCCTACAACGCCCCGATCGGCCCCACCCTGGACTACACGGTCCGCGCCCAGTGGAGCAGCGTCGCACAGGCGTACGAGGCCTGGCTGGCAACGCGGAAACCACCGTTGTTCGGTACAGAACCCGACGCCCGGGTGTGGCACCTTGCCTGCGAGGCCGCCAATCCGGCTGCCCATCGGGTGCTCGAGATCGGTGGGGGCACCGGGCGTAACGCGCTGGCGCTGGCGCGTCGTGGACACCCGGTCGACGTCGTGGAGATGACCCCGAAGTTCGCCGAGATGCTCACGACCGACGCGGCGGCGGAGTCCTTGGACGTGCGCGTCATTGTGCGGGACGTGTTCGAAGACGCCGACGACCTGCGCGACGACTACCAGATGATGGTGCTTTCTGAGGTCTTGACCGATTTCCGGTCCACAGAGGAGCTACGCAGCCTGTTCGAGCTCGCCGCTCGATGCCTGGCTCCCGGCGGGCGGCTGGTGTTCAACAGCTTCCTGGCGCACGACGGCTACGAGCCCGACAGCGCCGCCCGGGAGTTCTGCCAGCAGGTGTACTCGGGTCTGTACACCCGCAGCGAAATGGCGGAGGCGTCGGCGGGCCTACCCCTGCAGCTGCTCTCCGACGAGTCGGTCCATGACTACGAGAAGGCGCACCTGCCCGAGGGTGCCTGGCCGCCCACCAGCTGGTACATCGAATGGGTCAGCGGGCAGGACGCGTTCCGAACCACGCGCGAGGAAAGCCCGATGGAGTTGCGCTGGCTGGTCTACCAGCGGACGCGCTGACAGTTCGCAGGCGGCTAACGCCGGGTCACGCCGTCGTCGATCATCTGCTGGAAGTGCTCCACGACGGAGTCGGCAACCGGCCGGAAATCGATGGCAAGTTCGGTACGTGCGCGCGAACCGTCCAGGCATAGCGGCCAACCGATATTGCGCTCGACGAACGGGCGAGTCAGCCCCGCCACCGGCGCAACCAGCTTCACCAGGAACTTGGGCAGCTCGCGGGTCGGGAAAGACAGCCGGGCACCGAAGTGCCGCCGCAACATTCGGCTGAGTTGGAGCATGCTGACGACTTCGGAGTTCACCACGTAGCGGCCTTGCGCCCCGGGCGTGTAACCGGCGGTGATGTGTGCGCGGGCCACGTCACGCACATCGACGCAGCCCATCTGCAGCGCGGGTGCACCCAACGCCATCGACATGTCGATGAAGTGCTGCATGGTGTCCATGCTTCCCGACGCGCTGGCCGTGGTCAGCGACGGTCCCAGCACCAGGGAGGGATGAATGGTGACCAGGTCCCAGCGCTTTTGGGCCTGCTGGATCTCCCAGGCCGCCCGCTCGGCGACCGTCTTGGAGTAGGGGTAGGGCTGGTGCTCGGGTGTGCTGGTGGTGTTCCAGTCCGCTTCGGTGAAGCACGTCTTGCCCTTCATGTCCGCATTGTCGCCGTAGATGGCCGCCACACTGCTGGTCAGCACTACCCGGGCCACCGAAGGAGTTTCGTCGACGGCGGACAACACGTTGCGCGTGCCTTCGAGCGCAGGCCGTACCAGTTGCCGGTCGGCGTCTTCGATGGTGCCGAGCAGGAACGGCGAAGCGGTGTGGATGACCAGCTGGCAGCCCTGCATCGCCTCGGTGAAACTGCCCGGTTCGAGCAGATCGGCCCGGTGCAGGCTCAGCTGCCCCGGGTGCCGTGCGGCAAGCGCGTGCAGGTGTTCCAGGCCGTGGGGTTTCTCGGGATCGCGGACCGTAGCCCGCACCAGGTGACCGTCCTCGAGCAGGTAGCGCACGATCCAGCTGGCGATGTAGCCGCTCCCGCCGGTAACCAACACCGGTGCGCTGGGATCGATGGTCGTCATGAGTCACCCTTTCTGATCGTTGTCCGGGTACGCCGGCAGGGCGCGACCTCGACGCGGGGCTAGACCGGCAGCAGGGCGTCGATGACGCCGGCCAGTTGCTTGGCCGAGCGGCATTCGTGCATGGGGATCACGTCGCTGTACCGCGGCACCGCGGAATCGCCACTGCCCCACAGATGCTGGGGCTCGGGGTTGAGCCAGTGCGCATGCCGGCTGGCGGTCACCAGGTGCGAGAGCACCTCCACCCCTGGGTTTCGGTAATTGGTGCGACCGTCGCCGAGCACCAGCAGCGCACTGCGGGGCGACACCACGTTCGGATAGTTCTCGGCGAACGAGACGAACGCGTTGCCGTAGTCGGAATGGCCGTCGCGGGTATAGACCCCCGACTCCCGGGTGATCCGCTGGATCGCCACAGCCAGGTCGGCCTCCGGACCGAACAGGTGCGTCACCTCGTCGGTGGTGTCGATGAACGCGAAGACGCGAACTCTTGAAAACTGCTGCCGCAGAGCATGAACCAGAAGCAAAGTGAAATGACTGAACCCGGCGACCGAGCCCGAGACATCGCACAGCACCACCAGCTCGGGCCGCGCGGGCCGAGGCTTGCGCAGCACCACGTCGATCGGCACCCCGCCGGTGGACATCGACTTGCGTAGTGTTTTGCGCAGGTCGATGGTGCCGGCACGGGAGCGGCGCCGGCGCGCGGCCAGCCGGGTCGCCAGGGTGCGGGCCAGCGGCGCCACTACCCGGCGCATCTGGCGCAGCTGTTCGCCGGACGCACGCAGGAACTCGACGTTCTCGCTCAGCTGCGGAATGCCGTACATCTGAACGTGTTCGCGCCCCAACTGCTCGGCGGTGCGCCGCTTGGTCTCAGCGTCGACGAGCTTGCGCAGTGCGGCGATCCGCTGCGCCGCCATCGCCTTGGCGATCTGTTCCTGGGTGGGACTGGGCTCGTCGCCGTAAGGCGCGAGCAGCCCGGCCAGCAGTTTGCCTTCCAACTCATCGAGCGCCAGCGCTTTGAGCGCCTGGTAGGCCGAGTAAGACGGGCCCCGGCTGGAGCGGTATTGCCCGTAGGCACCGACGATCGCGGCGATCATCGCCGACAAGCGGGGGTCAGTGTCGGCGAGGTCGGGATTCTCGGTCAGCAGATCGAGCAGCATTGCCCGCATGTCCTCGGCGTCCTCCGGCAGCGGCACAGCGTCCGACGGATCAGCCTCCTCGCCCTCGACCACCACGGTGCGCCCGCCCAGCGCGGCCGGGAACCACAGATCGAACATGGCGTCGTAGGTGTCGCGGTGATCGGGCCGGCGCAGCACCGCGCAGGCCAGCCCTTCCCGCAGCACTTCCCGGTCGTCGAGTCCGATCGCGGTCAGCACCCGTCCGGCGTCGACGGTCTCTGAGGGGCCCACCGAAATGCCCTGTCCGCGCAGCGCTTCCACGAAACCCACCAGGTGCCCCGGAATTCCGTGCGGGGCAAGGGGTTGCGACGGGCGGGTGCGGCGAACCATCAGATGTCCATTAATTCAGTCGCAGCTCTCCGGATGCCCGCACCTGATCGGATTGGTGCTTGAGCACGACCCCCAGGGTGGCAGCGACGGTGGCATCGTCGATGGTGTCCATGCCCAGGGCCAAGATGGTGCGGCCCCAGTCGATGGTCTCGGCCACCGACGGAAGTTTCTTGAGCTGCATGCCGCGCAGCACCGCGATGATGCGCACCAGCTCGGCGGCCAGATGCTCCGGCAACTCGGGTACCCGCGACAGCAGAATGCGGCGCTCCAAGTCCGGGTCGGGGAAGTCGATGTGCAGGAACAGGCAGCGGCGCTTGAGTGCCTCGGACAGTTCCCGGGTGGCGTTGGAGGTCAACACCGTGAACGGGGTGCGCGTTGCGGTGATCGTGCCCAGTTCCGGGACGGTGACCGCGAAGTCGGAGAGCACCTCCAACAGCAGACCCTCGATCTCGATGTCGGCCTTGTCGGTCTCGTCGATCAGCAGCACCGTCGGATCGGTGCGCCGGATCGCGGTCAGCAGCGGACGCGACAGCAGGAACTCCTCGGAGAACACGTCCATCTTGGTGGCGTCCCAGTCGCCGCCGTTGGTTCCCGACTGAATGCGCAGAATCTGCTTGGCGTGGTTCCACTCATACAACGCCCGGGCCTCGTCAACACCCTCGTAGCACTGCAACCGCACCAGCCCGGAACCGGTGGCCGCGGCCACCGCGCGGGCCAGTTCGGTCTTGCCGACCCCGGCCGGACCCTCCACCAGCAGCGGTTTGCCCAGCCGGTCGGCCAGGAACACCGCCGTGGTGGTGGCGGTGTCGGCCAGGTACCCCGTCTCGGCCAGCCGCCGGGCGACGTCGTCGATATCGGAAAACAGCGGCGCTTGGCGGGCCGGGGTGGCGGGAACGGCGGGCTTTTCCATACGGGCTAGGGCTCCTTAGACGGGACGGGTGTGGCCGTCACCCCACACGATCCATTTGGTCGACGTCAGCTCCGGCAGCCCCATCGGCCCCCGGGCGTGCAGTTTCTGGGTGGAGATGCCGATCTCGGCACCAAAGCCGAACTGCTCGCCGTCGGTGAACGCCGTGGAAGCGTTGACCATCACCGCCGCGGCGTCGACCTGCTCGCTGAATCGCTGGGCGGCCGCCATGTTGGTGGTGACGATGGCCTCGGTGTGGCCGGTGCCGTATTCGTTGATGTGGTCGATCGCGTCTTCGAGCCCGTCGACCACCGACAGCGCGATGTCCATCGCCAGGTATTCGCGACGCAGGTGGTCCTCGGCAGCGGCGTCCTCGGCGTCACCGTGCACCGCTACTCCGGCCGCGGTCAACGCGTCCACCAGCCGAGGCACTGCGGATGCGGCGATCGCCTTGTCGATCAGCAGGGTCTCAGCGGCATTGCAGACACTGGGCCGACGGGTCTTGGAGTTCAACAGCACCTGCTCGGCGATGTCGAGGTCGGCGGCCTCATGGACGTAGACGTGGCAGTTGCCGACACCGGTCTCGATGGTGGGCACCAACGCGTCGCGCACCACGGCTTCGATCAGCCCGGCCCCGCCGCGCGGGATCACCACGTCGACGAGTCCGCGGGCCTGGATCAAGTGGGTGACGGTGGCGCGATCGGCCGACGACAGCAGCTGCACCGCGTCGGCGGGCAGGTCTTCAGCCTCCAGAGCGCCGCGCAGCACGTCGACCAGGGCCTGGTTGGAGTGCGCCGCCGACGAACTGCCGCGCAGCAGCGCGGCGTTGCCGGACTTCAGCGTCAGCCCGAATGCGTCGACGGTGACGTTGGGCCGGCCCTCGTAGACCATGCCCACCACGCCCAGCGGGACGCGCTGCTGACGCAGCAGCAGTCCGTTGGGCAGGGTGTAGCCGCGCAGTACCTCACCGACCGGGTCGGGCAGCCCGGCGACCTGACGCAGTCCGGCGGCGATGCCGTCAACCCGAGACTTGGTCAGCGCCAGCCGGTCCAAGATGGCCTCGGGCGTGCCGGCGTCACGGGCAGCGGCAACATCACGGTCATTAGCGGCCAAGATGTCGTCGGCGTGGGCCAGCAGCGCATCGGCTGCGGCATTCAGCGCACTGTTCTTGGCCGCGGTGGACAGCGCCGTCAGGGAACGCGAGGCGACCCTCGCGCGGCGGGCGGCGTCGTGGACCTCTTGGCGCAGGTCGGGAAGCACGGGGACGCTCATCGTGCCAGAGTATCGGCGAACGCCCGATCAGGTAAAACGGCCCCGCTATGCAGATGCCGCCGGACGCCGCTGATCGATGATGCGGCCCAGTTCCTGCAGCAACAACGGCTTGGTCATCACCAGTTCTTCGATGTTCTCCCGGTCGATCACTACCGCGGTCACTTCCTCCGCGGCGTGCGCGTCGAACAGGCTGGGCTGCCGGGTCAACGTGGTGACGCCGAGGAACGCACCGTGCCGCAGCGTGGCGTCCGGCCAGGCCGGATCCGCACTGGTGAGCCGGACGCTGCCCTCGGTCAGAAATGTCATCGCGGTCGGCACCTGGCCGGCCCGTTGCAGGGCCTCGTCCCTGCCGAAACGGACCACCGTGGCGTACGGCTCCAGAGCGCGCTGGTCGTCCTCGGTCAACCGAAGCGCGGGCGCCACTACTGACCGCAGCGCCTCGGCCACTCGCTCCGGTGTCGAGAACACGTCCTCGGCTTCGTCAAGGTGTAGTCCTGCCCGTCGGGCGGCGTACCAAAGCCACCGCAGGAAGGTGGTCTGCGCCGCACCATCGTCGGCCGGCGAGCCCAACGCAACCGTGGTGCGGTACTGGCCACCACCGAGCGCCGCCGAATCCGGCGCCTCGCCGGTGGTGCGCATCGGCAGGGCGGTCGCAACCCGCGACAACAACGCGCACACCTGGTCTGGGGGATCCGCGACGGCGAAGGTGGTCGTGATCGATACCCGGTGGGCACCGCCGGATCGACTGACGTTGGTGAACGAGGTTCCGGCTAGGACCGAGTTCGGCGTGACCTGCAGCCCGTCGGCGGTGCTGATGTGCACCGCTCGCCAGTTCACTTCGACGACCCGGCCGCGCGCGGTGGGGGTGGAAAGCCAGTCACCGATCCGGAATGGCTGCTCGAACAGCATGAACAGACCGGAAACGATCTGGCCCACCGAATTCTGCAACATCAAGCCGATGACCACCGACGTGACACCCAGCGCGGTGAACAGGCCGCCGATCCTGGCCCCCCAGACGTGGGACAGGATCAGCGCCAGGCCCACACCGATCAGCAGGAATCGTGCGACGTCGACGAAGATGGTCGGTATCCGGCTGCGCCAGGAGCCTTTTGGAGCGCTCTGGAAAAAGGTGACATTCAGCCCGGACAGCAGCACCACCAGCACCACGAAGCCGAACGCGGTGTAGATGATCCGCAGCGTCGGATCGTGTCCCGGTACGCCGGCGACCTGCGCCAGTAACACCATCAATGCGCCCAGCGGCAACAGGTAATTGCGCGCCAGAGCTACCGGTCGGGCGAGGTGGCTGCCTCTGCGCGCCAGCGCCACATGCCCTTCGGTGAGCAGTACCAGGCCCACCGGGAGGCCGATCGCGACACCGAGCGCCCAGTACAGCCACGCACCGAAAATGTTCACGGCGCATCGGTCAATCGCCAGGCCTGCTCCTCGGCGTCGCCGGTCGTGAGGGTGCCGGCCAGTGCGAACTCCGCGGTGCCGTCCAGCATGTCGCGCACTCTGGCGGTGACGTAGATGCCGGATTCCGGCGTGACCCTGCGCAACTGATAGGCCAGGTTGACAGCAGAGCCCCACAGGTCGTACGTGACCCCGGACCGGCCGACCAGGCCACTGACGACTTCGCCGGTGTTGACGCCGGCCCACAAGCTCAGCCGATAGCCGGTTTTGACGTCGAACCGATCAACGATGCGCTGCATCTCGCACGCGAACTCGACGATGCGGTGCACCCCATCCAGCCTCGGGGTGGTCAAGCCGCAACCTGCGAGATAGCCGTTGTACATGGTGCGAATTCGTTCGACCCCAACGGCTTCGGCCGCCGCGTCGAACTGCCTGACCAGATCGTCGACGGTCGTCACCAATTCGCTCGCGGAGAGCTCGGTGGATAGCTGGTCGATCCCATGCAGTTCGGCGTAGACAACGCTGACGTTGTGATGCTCTTCTGCGATGGCCTGCTCGCCGCCGCGATAACGCCGTACCACCGACTCCGGCATCAGCGACAGCAGGAGCTCATCGTTCTGTTTGCGCTGCTGATCGAGCAGCTCCTCCTTCGTGCGGAGGCTGTAGCTCATGTCGTTGAACGCCTTGGTCAGATCGCCGATCTCGTCATCCGTCCGGGCCGGAACCGCGGCGCTGTAGTCGCCGGCGCTGATCCGCTGGGCCGCGACCTGCAGCCGGCGGATCGGCTGCAGGAACAGTCGCGCAAGCAGCATGGCCAGCACGCAGATGGCGAAGATGACACCGGTGGTGGCCAGCACCACCCGCTTGCTGAAGGACGTGACCGCGGCGTAGGCATCGGAATAATCCCGGGTCGCCAGGATCGACCACTGCAGGTCCGAGTTGGGCACGGTCAGCGGCGCGTACGCAGTCAGCTCACGGTTGCCCAGATAGGCATACCCGTTGGTCAGCGTGCCGGTCTGGCCACGCTGCGCGGCCTCCAGTCCCGGCCCGCCGACCGGCTGCACCAAGGTGGTGGTTCCCAGCCGCAGCGCGCGTTCCACCGTCGCCTCCGAGGTCCCCGCCGCCACCGCCTCTCGGCGATACCGCTCCGGATCTTCCAGGAACAGTCGCGAATCGGAGCGCATCAGGTGGTCCGGACCGGCCAGATAGGTCTCGGTAGTGTGGCCCAGCCCTGAGGCCTCCCACTCACGGTCGGCGGTCATGATCCGATTGACTTTCGCACTGGGCAGCGGCAAGGCCAACACGCCCTCGACCGTGCCCTTGGTGCCGACCGGAGATACCAGCCAGGCGGTGGGTGTGTCCAAGTTGGGTTGGTAGGGCTGGTAATCGGTGATCCACACAAAATTGACCGCGTTGGCCGCCAACGCCTTGCGGTAGGCGTCACGCAGACCGGATTCGCGGTAGGGACCGGTGAGCACGTTGGTCCCCAGGTCCACGCCCTTGTTGACCGAATAGACCACGTTGCCTCGGGTGTCCAACAGCAACGCATCCAGGTACTCGTTGAGCTGAACGATCTCCGCGAAGACGTTGTTGAACTGGGCATTTGCCGCCGACCAAGTACTGCCTTCACCGGAGTCGTCGGACTTTTTCGGCTCCGCGACAAAGCCTGCGGTGTACCGGGCCTGCAGGTAACGCTGCGCGTTCGCCGTGGGCAGCAACGCGGCGATGTCCGGCTGCTCGCCGGTCCGGTTACCCAGCGCCTTGGTGAAGTGGTCCTGGTAATAAGCCTCTATCGCCCCCTGCTGGTCGGGCGTGATTGCAGCATTCGCGAGCTCGTCGAATCCAGCAGTAAATGACTTGAGTGCGCTAGCTGCGGTCACTCCCCCGCTGAAAACGACCAGGGAGTTGGTCATCTCGGCGAACAAGCCGGTGACCGCACGGCGCTGCGCCTCCCGGGCCTGCACCAACTTGCTGGTGGCCGCACGCTGCAATTCCTGTGCGCCATACTGGAACTCGACGAACCCGACCACTGCAACCGAGGCGACGCTGGTGATCAGCAGGATGAACATCAGCTTGGTCTGAATGCTGAGCCGAGACAGCAACCGCCAGTGCCGGCGCTCACCGCGCGCCGTGGCCACTGTCGACGCTGCCGAGTCCACCCGGCCGCCCCCTTCCCCGATTACCGGATGGTTCATCACCCTAGGGGATGCACGACATTCCGCGGTCGTGAATGCAAAGCTGGACTGCATGGCGACGCGGGTGTGCGTGGTGGGCAGCGTGAACCTCGATACCGTTTTTACCGTCGCCGCACTTCCGGCTCCGGGCGAGACAGTGCTGGCCACGGCGCGAAGCACCCACCCCGGCGGGAAGGGCGCCAACCAGGCGGTGGCCGCGGCACGGGCGGGGGCGCAGGTGCAGTTCGTGGGCGCGGTCGGCGACGACGACGCCGGGCTGCTGCTGCGCCGGCACCTGCAGAGCAACGGCGTCGGAACCGACGGCCTGACGACGACGCCCGGCCCCAGCGGTTCGGCGGCCATCACCGTGGACCCGTCCGGGCAGAACACCATCGTGGTGGCCCCCGGCGCCAATGGCACCCTCACGCTGGATTCCGGCCAGCGGGACCTGATCGCGGGCTGCGACGTGCTGCTGATGCAGCTGGAGATTCCGATCCCGGTGGCCACCGAGGCCGCCGAGGTGGCCCACGCGGGCGCGGCGACCGTGATACTCAACGTGTCCCCGCCGGCCACCGACGTGGCGCGACTCATCGAGCGCGTTGAGGTCGCGGTGGTCAACGAATCCGAATCCGAGCGGTTCCACCACCAAGTGGCGCACCGGGTGGTCACCCTCGGCGCGCGTGGCGCCCGCTACTGCGGCCCCGGCGGCATCCGCACCGTGCCTGCTCCGGTGGTGCAGGCCCTGGACAGCACGGGCGCGGGTGACGTCTTCGCCGGTGTGCTGGCGACCGAATGGGCCGGCGGCGTCGAACGCGCAGTGCAACGCGCCTGCGTGGCGGGGGCGTTGGCCACGCTGACGGCCGGTGCCGGGGACTGCGCCCCGAGCGCCGAGGCGATCACCGCAGCGCTGGATGCGTTCAGACTCCGACGTTGAATCCGAGGTCGACGTCGGATGCGGCCTGCCCGCCCCGGATGCCCCAGTTCTCCCGATCCACCTCATGCAGGGTGATCATCACGTGGTCGGCGGGAATACCCAGCGCGGCAAGATTTTCGACGATCCCGGCATAAAGCAGGCGCTTGGCCTCCAGCGACCGGCCGGAGAAGCAGTCGATCGAGATCAGGGTGCGGCATTCGGGCTTCTCGAGCTGCGCCGGAACCGCAAAACGGTGCGGCTCGTGCACCACCAGCCGCACGTTCTTGTCCTTGGCCGGGATCTGGAAAGCGGTCACGAGCGCGCCATGGACGGCATCGATGATCGCGACTTCCTCGGCCGGCTCGTAGTGGCGACGGACCTCGATCAGGACGGTGGGCATGATTCACACCCTGCCAGACGATCGGTCCCGTGTGGCCCGCACCCGCCGGATGGTGCCGAGGTTCTTGACCCGCACGCTACTGAGACTGCCCTCGACGCCCTCCCTACCCCTGCGGAATCTCCCGTTCGATCTCGTCGAGCCAGATCCGCGCCGACATGTCCGAGGGGGCCCGCCATTCTCCGCGGGGCGACAGCGAACCGCCGTGGGACACCTTCGGCCCGTTCGGCAGCGCTGAGCGCTTGAATTGACTGAACGAATAGAACCGCTGCACAAAGACTTTCAGCCAATGCCGAATATCCGCCAATGAATAGGCCTGCCGCTTGTCCGCCGGATATCCGGGCGGCCAGGAACCCGCTTCCACGTCATGCCAGGCATGCCAGGCCAAGAACGCAGTCTTGGCGGGCGCGAATCCGCACCGCAGCGCCTGAAACAGCGCGAAGTCCTGCAGCGGGTACGGGCCCACCTTGTCCTCGCTGCGCTGAATCTCCTCGCCGTCAGCCGCCGGCACCAATTCCGGGCTGATCTCGGTGTTGAGCACCGAGGCCAGTACCGCGCACACGTCGGTGTCGAACTCCCCGGAGTTGATCACCCACCGGATCAGATGCTGGATCAGGGTTTTGGGCACACCACCGTTGACGTTGTAGTGCGACATCTGATCGCCCACCCCGTAGGTGGACCAGCCCAGCGCCAGCTCGGACAGATCGCCGGTGCCCAGCACGATGCCGCCGTTCTGGTTGGCGATTCGGAACAGATAGTCGGTGCGCAGCCCGGCCTGGACGTTCTCGAACGTGACGTCGTAGACGGCTTCACCGCGGGCGAACGGGTGCCCGAGCTCGGACAGCATCAGCTTCGCGGTCTCTCGGATGTCGATCTCCGCGAACGTCACTCCCAGCGCCTTGCTCAGCGCGGCGGCGTTGGCCTTGGTGCGCTCACCGGTAGCGAAGCCGGGCATGGTGAACGCGAGAATGTCACTGCGCGGCCGGTTTTCCCGGTCCATTGCCCGAGCCGCGACGATCAGGGCGTGGGTCGAATCCAGCCCGCCCGACACCCCGATGACCACCTTGGGACAGTTCAAGGCGCGCAGCCGCTGCTCCAGGCCAGACACCTGAATGTTGTAGGCCTCGTAGCAGTCCTGTTGCAGTCGTTGCGGATTCGACGGCACGAACGGGAATCGTTCGACCACCCGCCGCAGGCCGATGTCCCCGGCCGGCGGGTCCAGAACGAACTCCACCCGCCGAAACGCCTGCACCGCATCCCGGTGGTGGCGGCGGTTGTCGTCGAATGTGCCCATGCGCAGCCGCTCCGAGCGCAGCAGCCCAAGGTCGACGTCGGCAACCGATCGGCGCGGGCCGCTGGGGAACCGTTCGCTTTCGCCGAGCAGCGTGCCGTTCTCCCAGATCATGGTCTGGCCGTCCCAGGCGAGGTCGGTGGTCGACTCCCCCTCGCCCGCGGCGGCGTAGACGTATGCGGCCAGGCATCGCGCCGAGGCCGACCGGGCCAGCAGGCAGCGGTCTTCGGCGCGCCCGACGGTGATCGGGCTGCCGGACAAATTGGCCAATACCGTCGCGCCGGCCAGGGCGGCCTGGGCGCTGGGCGGCACCGGCACGAACATGTCCTCGCACACCTCGGCGTGCAGCACGAATCCGGGTAGGTCGGTCGCGGCGAACAGCAGGTCCGGCCCGAACGGGATCTCTACCCCACCCAGCCGAATGAGTCCACGTTCGTCGGCGCCGGCGGCCAGCTGGCGGCCTTCGTAGAACTCCCGGTAGGTGGGCAGATAGGACTTCGGCGCGACGCCGAGGATGCGCCCGCGGTGGATGACGACCGCGGTGTTGTAGACGCGGTGCGCATAGCGCAGCGGCGCCCCCACCACCAAGACCGGCAGCAGCTCCGTCGACGCCGCGACCACGTCGAGCAGGGCCGCCTCGACGGCGCTGAGCAGGCTGTCCTGCTGCACGATGTCGTCGATGGAGTATCCCGACAGGGTGAGTTCGGGAAATACGGCCAGCGCGACGCCGTCGTTGTGGCATTCGCGCGCCAGCTGTAGCACCGACTCTGCGTTGGCAGCGGGGTCGGCGAGCGTGGTGTGATGCGTGCAGGCGGCAACCCGCGCGAACCCATGCCGGTAGGCGTTGTAGAAGTCCCCAGAATGCTCCATTGCCCCCATTGTCGCCTGGACTGTGTCAACGTGCAGCTTTCGGGTATCTCCAGGGCATGACCGATACCGCAGTGGTCGTCGTCGACATGCTCAACGCCTACCGTCACGCCGACGCCGAACAGCTGGCCGACAACGTCGCGCAGATCGTCGAACCACTGGCCGACCTGGTGGAACGCAGCCGGGCCGCCGAGGATGTCGACCTGATCTACGTCAACGACAACTACGGCGACTTCACCGCGGGATTCGCCCAGATCGCCGCGTCGGCGCTGAACGGCAGCAGACCCGAGTTGGTTCGGCCCGTCGCCCCGGTAGCCGGTGACCGGTTGATGACCAAGGTGCGCCACAGCGCCTTCTACTCCACCCCGCTGGAGTACCTGCTGGGCCGGCTCGGCACCCGACGGTTGATTCTGGCCGGCCAGGTCACCGAGCAATGCATCCTCTACACCGCCCTGGACGCCTATGTACGGCACCTTCCGGTGGTGATACCGGTCGACGCCGTCGCCCACATCGACGCCGAACTGGGCGCCGCCGCACTGGAGATGATGTGCCGCAACATGGCTGCTGAGAGGTCGACCGCCGCGAAGTGCCTACGCTAGCGGCGTGGGCGGAACCGAGCCGACGGTCTGCGACCTGCTGACGCTACTGGCGGGCCGGCGAGTCGCGGTGCTGAGCGGCGCCGGCATCTCCACCGATTCGGGCATTCCGGACTACCGCGGCCCGGACTCCCCGCCGAGCAATCCGATGACCATCGCCCAGTTCACCGGCGACCCGGTGTTTCGACAGCGCTATTGGGCCCGCAACCACATCGGCTGGCGTCACATGGCCGACACCGCGCCCAACATCGGCCACTTGGGAGTGGCCGCGCTGGAAGCGGCGGGCGTGGTGACCGGGGTGATCACCCAGAATGTCGATCTGCTGCACACCAAAGCCGGCAGCCGTCACGTCGTAGATCTACACGGCAGCTACGCGACGGTGGTCTGCCTGAGCTGCGGGCACTCGCTGAGCCGAGCGTCGCTGGACGAGCAGCTCGAGCAGCTCAACCCCGGCTTCATCGACCGGGTGGGCAGGCTCGGCGGTATCGCCGTGGCGCCCGACGCGGACGCCGTCGTCACCGATACCGCGTCATTCCGCTTCGTCGACTGCCGGGCCTGCGGCGGGATACTCAAGCCCGACATCGTCTACTTCGGCGAAAGTGTCCCCAAAGAACGCGTCGCTCAGGCTTATTCGGTGGTCGACGAAGCGGAGGCGTTGCTGGTGGCAGGTTCGTCGCTGACGGTGTTCTCCGGCTACCGGTTTGTCCGCCACGCCGCCGCGCGCGGTATTCCGGTCGCGATCGTCAACCGCGGCCCCACCCGCGGCGATGAGTTGGCCGACGTCAAGATCGACGGCGGGTGTTCGCCGACGCTGGCGTTGCTGGCTTCGGAGCTGCCCTACGAAATTTCGTCGCGGTAATCGTCAGTAAATCACTGCGAAATCCGGCACGATGCTCGGGTGACAAAGCAGCGGCTCACCCCGGACCAGCGCAATTCATTTCTCGCTGCCGTATTGGGCTGGTCGATGGATGCGTTCGACTACTTCATCGTGGTGTTCGTCTACGCCGACATCGCCAAGACCTTCGGCCACACCAAGACCGAGGTCGCGTTTCTGACCACCGCCACCCTGGTGATGCGTCCGCTCGGGGCGCTGCTGTTCGGCCTGTGGGCAGATCGGGTCGGCAGGCGAATACCGCTGATGGTCAACGTGATTTTCTACTCGACGGTGGGGTTCTTGTGCGCGTTCGCGCCCACCTTCACCGTGCTGGTGATTCTGCGCCTGCTCTACGGGATCGGGATGGGCGGCGAATGGGGGCTGGGCGCCGCGCTGGCCATGGAGAAGATCCCACCCGAGCGTCGCGGGTTCTTCTCCGGGTTGCTGCAGGAGGGTTATCTGTTCGGCTACCTGGCCGCCACGGTGGCCTCGCTGCTGGTGAACGACGTACTGGGGTTGTCCTGGCGCTGGCTGTTCGGGCTTTCCATCCTGCCGGCCATGGTCAGCCTGCTGATCCGCTATCGGGTGACGGAGTCCGAGATATGGCAGGCCACCCACGATCGGATGCGACTGACCCGCACGAGGATTCGCGACGTATTCACCGATGCCAAGGTGATCCGCCGGTTCTGCTACCTGGTGTTGCTGATGACGGCGTTCAACTGGATGAGCCACGGCACCCACGACATCTACCCGACGTTTCTGACCTCGCCCGACGGGGCAGGTCTGTCCCACGTCACGGCCAAGTGGATCGCGGTGATCTACAACATCGGCGGGATCATCGGCGGGCTGATCTTCGGTTCGCTGTCACAGCGGTTGGGCCGGCGCTACGCGATCATCTGGGCCGCGGTGATGGGTTTGCCGATCGTGCCGCTGTTCGCGTTGTCACACACCGCGGGCATGCTGTGCCTGGGCTCGTTTCTGATCCAGGTCTGCGTGCAGGGGGCCTGGGGCGTGATCCCGGCGCACCTGACCGAGATGTCGCCGGATGCGATCCGCGGCTTCTATCCTGGCGTGACCTATCAGCTGGGCAATCTCTTCGCCGCGTTCAACCTGCCGATCCAGGAGCACTTAGCGGCAGCGCACGGCTACCCATACGCCCTGGTCGTCACGCTGGTGCCGACACTGCTCGCCGTCATCGTGCTGACCGCGATCGGCAAGGACGCCACTGGCCGGCACTTCGGGGCCGACCTGCAGGCGCCCCTTCGCGAAGCGAAAGAGCCTGCTTGACAGGATTTTTGATAAGAGGTAATTTTCCTAAAAATTAGCCTTGTTTTAAATGGCTAGGGGGAAATTATGCATCGTCGTCAGATAAGCATCAGAGGATTTCTCGGAGGCGGCTTGGGAGTCGCGCTGGGGGTCGCGTTTGCCGCCAGCCCGGCCGCCTCCGCGGACGCGATCGACGACGCCTGGCCGTACCTTGACGCGACGTCCCAGTATTTCCCGTACTACACCGCGACGGTACTTCCGTCCCCAGCCCTCCTCCCGGGGACCGACTCGGAGTACACATTCGACCAAACATATTCATATTCCGACGTCCCGTACCTGTACGACAGTGCTCAGTACGTGGTCACCTCCACCGTCGACGGCCTGGCCTATCCCCACGTGGGAACCGTCCTCGATTCGCTGCTGTTGCTGCCGATCGTCCCCGCAGTCGGGGGAATGGTAGGGGCTCCGATGTTCACGAATGTTTCTCTGGACGATCCGGTTCTCGGGTTCGCTGACGCATTCACCGTGCTCAACGGGTTCACAAACACCTACCTTTCTGACTCGGCGGGCGTGAAAGATGTGCTCAGCGTGTACGGCCTGGGGTCTTTGACCCTGTTCGAATTCCCCGCCGTCGAAGCCGGGGGGACCGCCTCGGAATCCGGCGACGGGTTCGCACAACTGCTGGCAGAACTCGCGAGCATCACTCCGAGCCTGTAGCGGCCGGAACAGCCCGGGCGCCACCGTCAGAACGTGCAGGGCATGGCACGGATCCCGTGAATGAAGCTGCCCGCAAGGTACTCGGGATCACCGGCCTCGATACGTGGAAGTCGATGGAGCAACTCACCGAAGAGGGCGCGTAGCTGGGCTCGCGCCACATGGGTCCCCAGGCAGTAGTGCTGCCCGCCGCCGCCGAAGCCCAGATGCGGATTGGGGTCGCGGCTCAGGTCCAGCCGATCGGGATGGTCGAACACCTGCGCATCCCAGTTGCCCGAGGCATAGAACATGGCGACCTTGTCGCCGGCCCGAATGGTCTGCCCGCCCAGTTCGTAATCGACTGCGGCGGTGCGACGGAAGGTCATCACGGGTGTCGCGTAGCGGATGAACTCCTCCACCGCTGTCCCGATGCGCCGGTCGAAATCCTCCAGCAGCCAGGCCCGTTGTTCGGGGAATTCGGTGAGCGCCTTAAGTGCATGGCTGGTGGTCTGGCGGGTGGTGTCGTTGCCGGCCACCGACAGCAGCACGAAATAGGCGGACACCTCGGCGTCGGTGAGCCGGTCACCGTCGACCTCGGCATTCACCAGGCTGCTGAACAGGTCGTCGCCGGGAGTCTCGCGACGTTGCGCGGCCAGCGCGCCGGCGACCTGATGCAGGTACATGATGTTTTCGCCCATCACCGCCAGCGGGTCGCGCCCGGCGAGGAATACCGGGTCGTTGGTCGATACCAGCGCGTCGGCGGCATGGGCCACCTGTGCGCGCTCGGATTCCGGCACGCCGACCATGTCCGCCAGCGTGCGCAGCGGCAGTTCCTTGGCGCAATGCTCGACGAAGTCCGCCCCGCTGCCGGCGGTCTTGAGTTCGTCGACGATGGCCGTGGCACTGGCCTTGATCGAGTCCTCGATGCGCCTGATCTGGCGGGGAGTGAACGCCGCGGTGGCCAGTTTGCGCAGTTTGGTGTGCCGGGGCGGGTCCATGGCCAAGAACGACTGCGTGGTCTCCAGTAACTCCTCGGGGAAGTTCTCGAACTGCACGCCCTTGCCGGACAGGAACACCTCGTTGGTGCGACTCACCTCGACGATGTCGGCGTGGCGGGTGACTGCCCAATAGCCGGGATCGTTCGCGTCGTTGAGCATGGCGTCTTCCACGGGCGGATGCCAGCTCACCGGACGCTCGTCACGCAGCACCGCGAACGAGCGCTCGCGCTCGGCAGCGGTGGCAGACCAGAACGCACGGGAGGACAAGTCGACCGCGTCGTAGCTGCGCAGCGCGGCGGATGGTGCAGTCACGAGACCTCCTCGGTGTATGGCCCCGGTCACACCGGGCCCCGTGCTGACAGTAGGTCTAGACAAAGTGTCTAGTCAAGACGTCGGGGATGCCGTTACGCTGACCGCTGTGGCTTCTGTGACCCGCAAGCCCCCCAACAGCCGCCAGGAGCGGCGCGAGGAGATCGAACGGCACCTCCTCGACGCCACCGAGCGGCTGATGAGCGGCGGCGCGAGCTTCACCGAGCTCAGCGTGGACCGACTCGCCACCGAGGCCGGCATCTCGCGCGCCAGCTTCTATATCTACTTCGAGGACAAGGGTCATTTGTTGCGCCGGCTGGCCGGCCAGGTGTTCGGCGATCTCGCCTCAGGGGCCGAGCGTTGGTGGGGCGTGGCGCAGCGCCGCGATCCCGACGATGTCCGCGCCGCGATGGCCTCGATCATCGCCAACTATCGGCGGCATCAACCGCTGCTGATCGCACTCAGCGAGATGGCCGGCTACGACCCACTCGTGGGCGCCACCTACAGGGACTTGCTGACCGGCATCTCCGGCCGAGTGGCCCAGGTCATCGAAGACGGCCAGGCCGACGGCTCCATTCGTCGCGATTTACCTGTCGCCGCGACCGCAAGCGCGCTCACCTGGATGGTGGAGCGGGTCTGCCAGCAGAACCTGCCGGTCCGCGACGCGGACTACGATTCCGAGCTCGCCACTGCACTGACTGAAATCGTGTGGGGCGCTCTGTATCTCAAGCCGACCGATCAGTAGCTCCAGGCCGAGCGGTCATAGCTGCGCTCGATCCGCCGACGCCTCTTACGCCAGGTGGGACAGAACACGTAGGTGAGGTTGTCGCGCTTGACCCAGATGTTGTCGGGGCTCTTAAGGTTGACCCGGAAATAGTTGTTGTGCACGGTCACCAGTCCCAGCAGAGCGTTTCTGACGGCCAACGAGTCGACGTGTGCCGCAGGCAGATTGGGAAAGTCGGCCATGCCGTCGTATTGGCGACACAGGTCCGTCACCGCGAACCGGGTGTCCGCCGGTATGCCGACGCCGCCGTAGTAGGGCAGCTTCATGAACGTGACCAGCTTCGGGTCGGCCCGATAGATGCCGTGGAACGGCTGCTCGGGGTTGGCCAATAGCAGAAACGACACCTTGCCGGTGGGGACCGATGAGGTCGGCCCCCGCTCGCGCAGCCATTTGCAAGCGACCTGCGCCCCCATGCTCACGGCGTAGACGAGTACGTCGTCGGCATCGGGTGAGGCGTTGAAGTGGGCGGTCAGCATGTCGTCGAGTGCTTGCGCACCCCGCTGCACCGCTTTGACCGCCGGGACATAGCGCAGTCCGTCGAAGTAGGTGTTGGGGTACTTGACGTTTTTGACGGTCTTGCCCTTGGTGACCGCGCCACGGCACATGAACCGCAGAAATCCGCTCCAGCCCGCCCCGTCGATGGTGAATACGGTGCTCATGCGGAACGAGTCGCTAGACCGCGACCAGGTCGTCGGCGTGCACCACCGGCCGACGCGCATCCGGTGCCAACTCCGCGGTGGAATGGCCGATCATGGCGTCCAACTCCGCGGCGTCGTAGCCGACCACTCCGCGGGCCACCACGGCCCCGTCCGGGCCACACAGTTCGACGACGTCGCCGCCGTAGAACCTGCCCGAGACCGCGGTGATCCCGGCCGGCAGCAGGGAGCGTCGGCGGGCCAGCACCGCCTCGACGGCACCGGCGTCCAGCGTCAGCGTCCCGGCGGCGTCGGCGGCGTGGCGGACCCAGAATTTGCGCGCCGACAACCGTTGCGTCCGGGGCGCGAAGACGGTGCCCACCGATGCGTCGGAGAGGGCGGATGCTGCCGCACTGGCGGCGGCCAACAACACCGGCACTCCCGCGTCGGCGGCCAGCAGTGCCGACGACAGCTTCGACACCATGCCGCCGGTGCCCAGATGACTGCCCTCGCTGGCAACTACGTCGGCGAGGTCATCCGGTCCGGACACCTCGGGGACCAGGCGGGCCGGGCCCTTGCGCGGATCGGAGTCGTAGAGGCCGTCGATGTCGGAGAGCAGCACCAGCGCGTCGGCGCCCACCAGATGCGCCACCAGCGCCGAAAGGCGGTCGTTGTCGCCGAACCGGATCTCGCTGGTGGCCACCGTGTCGTTCTCGTTGACGATCGCCACCGCGTGCAGGGCGCGCAGTCGGTCCAGGGTGCGGGCGGCGTTGGTGTGCGACACCCGCATCGAGACGTCCTGCGCGGTGAGCAGCACTTGGCCGACGGTGCGGCCGAACTGACCGAAGGCGGCACTCCAGGCGTTGACCAGCGCCACCTGGCCCACACTGGCGGCGGCCTGTTTGGTGGCCAGGTCGGTGGGCCGCTTGGACAATCCGAGCGGCTCCAGCCCGGCGGCGATAGCCCCCGAAGACACGATCGTCACGTCCGAGCCGGCCTTCATTCGGGCCTCGATCGCCTCGGCCAGCCCGGCCAGCCGGGCCGCATCGAACATGCCGGACTCAGTGGTCAGTGCGGTGGTGCCGATCTTGACCACGACGGTGCGCGCGGTGCGAATCGCTTCGCGCGCGCCACTGCCTGTCACTCGTCCTCCGAATGCTCTCGGCGCTGCTTGCGTGCCACCTTGCGCTCGGCGGCACCCACTCGGTCGGTGCGCTCCAGCCTGCTGTCCGTGCCGCGGCCCGACAGCGTCATGTCCACCCCGGCCGGAGTAGTCGGCTCCCAGTCGAAGGTCATCTCCCCGATAGTCACCGCACAGCCCGGTGTGGCGCCTCGCTTGAGCAGTTCGTCTTCGACGCCGAGCCGGGCCAGTCGGTCACCCAGGTAGCCGACCGCCTCATCGTTGTCGAAGTTGGTCTGGTGCACCCAGCGCTCGGGTTGGGTACCCCGCACAAGAAAACCGCCGTAGCCGTCGGATTCCACGGTGAACCCGGTCTCCCCCGCGCGAACAGGACGGATCACCGGGCGGCGCGCCACCGGCTCCGGTTGTGCGGCCCGATACGCCGACACCATCTCGGCCAACGCAAACGTCAACGGCCGCAAGCCGGCACGGCTCACCGTCGAGACCATGAACACCGGCCAACCACGCTCGGCCGCGATGTCGTCGCGGACGAATTCCGCCATCTCCAGCGCCTCGGGCACGTCGATCTTGTTGAGGACCACCGCCCGAGGCCGGTCGACCAGGTCGCCGAGCGTCGAATCCCCTTGCATGGTCGGGGTATAGGCAGCCAGTTCGGCTTCGATCGCTTCGATGTCAGAGAGCGGGTCACGGCCCGGCTCAGCGGTCGCGCAGTCGACGACGTGCACCAGCACGGCGCAGCGTTCGATGTGCCGCAGAAAGTCCAAGCCCAGCCCGCGACCGGTCGAGGCACCGGGAATGAGGCCGGGCACATCGGCTGCGGTGAAGGTGTTCTCTCCGGCCGAGACCACGCCCAGGTTGGGCGCCAACGTGGTGAACGGATAGTCGGCGATCTTCGGTTTGGCCGCCGAGATCACTGATACCAGTGCGGATTTGCCCGCGGACGGAAATCCGATCAGCCCGACGTCGGCGACGGTCTTGAGTTCCAGGGTGAGGTCGCGGGTTTCACCCTTCTCCCCCAACAGTGCGAAGCCGGGCGCCTTGCGGGCACGCGACACCAGCGCCGCATTGCCCAGACCGCCGCGTCCGCCGGCTGCCGCCTCGAAGCGGGCACCCGCGCCCACCAGGTCGGCCAGCAGCCGCCCGTGTTCGTCGAGGACGACGGTGCCGTCGGGCACCTTGATCTCCAGGTCCGCGCCTGTGGCGCCGTCCTTGTTGCTGCCTTGGCCCTGCTTGCCGGACGCCGCGACGATGTGTGGCCGGAAGTGGAAGTCCAGCAGGGTGTGCACTTGGGGATCGACGACCAGCACGACGCTGCCGCCGCGGCCGCCGTTGCCACCGTCAGGACCACCGAGCGGTTTGAACTTCTCTCGGTGAATCGAGGCGCAGCCGTTGCCCCCGTCGCCGGCGCGCACATGGATGACAACGCGGTCGACGAACCGGGACATCGGGCTTTCCTCTCACCAATCCCACGCATCGAGCGTGTAACCACTGCGAGTTTTGTCGCTCTTTTTCGCAGTCAGTGCACGTTCGCTGCGCAGGGCCGGTTGGTTAGCTCTCCGCGCGGGCGACAGGCACGATGTTGATCAACTTGCGGCCGCGCTTCACACCGAATTCGACCGCACCGGGTGCCGTGGCGAACAGGGTGTCGTCGCCGCCGCGCCCGACGTTCACGCCGGGGTGGAAGTGAGTGCCGCGCTGGCGGACCAGGATCTCGCCGGCCTTGACGACCTGGCCGCCGAACCGCTTGACGCCGAGTCGCTGGGCGTTTGAGTCGCGCCCGTTACGTGAGCTGGAAGCGCCCTTTTTGTGTGCCATCTCGCTGCCTCCTGCTGCTACTTGATTCCGGTGACCTTGAGCACGGTCAGCTGCTGACGGTGACCCTGCCGCTTGTGGTAGCCGGTCTTGTTCTTGAACTTGTGGATGCGGATCTTGGGGCCCTTGGTGTGCTCCAGGACCTCTCCGGTGACCGCGACCTTCGCCAGCTTGGCGGCGTCGGTGGTGACGGTGGCACCGTCCACGACCAGCGCGACCGGCAGCGAGACCGACGATCCCGGCTCGGACTCGATCTTCTCAACCTTGAGCACGTCACCAACGGCAACCTTGTACTGCTTGCCGCCGGTTTTGACGATTGCGTACGTCGCCATCGTTGGTTTCTACCTCTGCTTCTCGGGCGCGCACGCCATCGGGACTTGCGCAGGTGTCTGGGGTTCTGTCCGCCGAGCTGTGGTTATTCCCGCCTGGCGACAACTGGTCAAGGGTACGTGACCAGCGGCTAAGGGGTCAAACCGGCAGTACGTTAGATCGGTGGCCCGGCCGGCCGGGCCGCCGCACGCCGACGACGTGGACGCTCGACCACCGCAACTGCCACCTCGGGCTCGTCAAAGTCCTCGGCGTCTTCTGCATCGTCGGAGTCGTCTTCATCAGATTCGTCGGATTCATCAGATTCATCGATGACATCCAGGTCGTCGTCGAAGTCTTCGTCGTCGTCATCGTCAAGATCGACTTCGTCGTCGGCGTCTTCGTCTTCGTCGTCGTCGACATCCGCGTCGTCGGCATCCTCATCGACGTCTTCGTCGTCGGCGTCGTCCTCGGTGTCGGCGAGGTCCTCATCGGCCACCTCAGACTCCAGGGACTCCGTGGCCACCTCGTCGGGACCGTCGGCCTCCTCGGCGCCTTCGGCGCCCTGCTCGGCGAGGTTCACCACCAGCTCGTCGCCGTCGGGCGCGGTCTCGTGCTCGTCGTCGGACTCATCGTGTCGGTCGCTGGCCGCAGCCATCGCCTTGAACATCGGGTGGTCACCGGGCGTGTGCACCGGAACCTTGACGACCGCCGGTTCGTCGACCTTCGGCTTCTTCGAGCGCTTGCTGCGGCGGCTGCTGGTGGTGGTGCCGCCGCTGCCGCCCGACTCCGTCTTACGTCCCGGCGCGGCCGAATCCACCGGATCGGCATGCAGCACAATGCCACGCCCCGCACAGTGCTGACACGACGTCGAGAACGCCTCGATCAGCCCGGTGCCCAGGCGTTTGCGGGTCAGCTGCACCAGCCCCAGCGACGTCACCTCCGAAACCTGATGGCGGGTTCGGTCGCGGCCCAGCGCCTCCGTGAGCCGACGCAGCACCAGGTCCCGGTTGGACTCCAGCACCATATCGATGAAGTCGATGACGATGATGCCGCCGATGTCCCGCAGGCGAAGCTGCCGCACGATCTCTTCGGCGGCTTCCAAGTTGTTCTTGGTCACCGTCTCCTCGAGGTTGCCCCCGGAGCCGGTGAACTTGCCGGTGTTGACGTCGACCACCGTCATTGCCTCAGTGCGGTCGATCACCAGCGTGCCGCCCGAGGGCAGCCAGACTTTGCGGTCCAGCGCCTTGGCCAGCTGCTCGTCGATGCGGTGCACGGCGAATACGTCCGGACCGGCCTGGCCGTCCGGGCCCGTCGGCGCGGTGTAGCGGGTCAACTTCGACACCAGCTCGGGGGCCACCGAGCCCACGTAGTCGTTGATCGTGGCCCAGGCGTCATCACCGGAGACCACCAACTCGGAGAAGTCCTCGTTGAACAGGTCGCGGATCACCTTGACCAGCACGTCAGGCTCTTCGTAGAGCGCCACTGCGGCTCCGGCGGCTTTCCCCTTGGTCTCGGCCGCGGTGGCCTCGATCTGGGTCCAGCGTTCCTGGAGGCGTTCGACGTCGGCGCGGATGTCGGATTCCTTGACGCCCTCCGACGCGGTACGGATGATCACGCCGGCGTCGGCGGGAACCACCTCGCGCAGGATCTCCTTGAGCCGCTGACGTTCGGTGTCGGGCAGCTTGCGGCTGATCCCGGTCGACGACGCGCCCGGGACGTAGACCAAGTAGCGACCGGCCAGCGACACCTGCGTGGTCAGCCGGGCGCCCTTGTGTCCGATGGGGTCCTTGCTGACCTGCACGACGACATAGTCGCCGGGTTTGAGCGCCTGTTCGATCTTGCGGTTGGCGCCACCGAGCCCGGCGGCTTCCCAGTTCACCTCACCGGCGTAGAGCACGCCGTTGCGGCCCCGGCCGATGTCGACGAAGGCGGCCTCCATCGACGGCAGGACGTTCTGGACAATGCCCAGGTAGACGTTGCCCACCAGCGAGGTCGATGCGGCAGACGTCACGAAGTGTTCGACCATCACGCCGTCTTCCAGCACGGCGATCTGGGTGTAGCGGGCGCCCTGGTGGGGCGGCTCGGTTCGGACCCGGTCACGGACCACCATCCGGCGTTCGACGGCCTCGCGGCGGGCCAGGAACTCGGCCTCGCTGAGGATCGGCGGGCGGCGGCGCCCGGCGTCGCGCCCGTCGCGCCGGCGCTGCCGTTTGGCCTCCAGCCGTGTCGAACCGGTAATGCCCTGGATCTCGTCGTCGCCGGTGCCGCGGTCGCTCTTGGCGGCTCGGCTGCTCTTGGCGCGCGGGGCCCGCTCATGCACGACGGTGTTGGGCGGGTCGTCCGACGACCCGGTGTCCTCTTCCTCGCCGGACCCGGCCTTGCGCCGACGGCGGCGACGACGGCGACGGTTGCCCGCGTCCTCGGCCGAACCGCCTTCCTCGTCGGCGGCGTCCTCGGCGTCTCCGGCCTCCTCCGATTCCGCGGTGGAGTCGTCGTCCTCGGACTCGTCGTCGGCGTCCTCGGCCGCCGCCCCCTCAGACCCGCGGCCACGGCCACGTCCACGGCGTCCACGGCGACGGCGCCGGTTGGCGGGCCGATCGCCGTTCTCGTCATCGGTGTCGGCGTCGGAACCGCCGAGGTCGTCGTCGCCATAGTCGTCGGAGTCGTCGTCGGAATCGACTTCGACGTCGCGCGGCACCGGGCGCTCGAAGGCGACCGGCTGCGGTGCGACGAACAACGGCATGTAGTCAGCCCGCACGGCGGCCGGCTCCGGTGCCGTCTCCAGCAGCAGCCGGGACTCCGGCTCGTCGGGGACCTCGCCGGTTGCCTCGGCCTCGCCGGCCTCCTGGAACAGTCCGGTGACAGCGGGTTCGGCGGCCGAGTCCAGCAGGTCGCGGACCCGCACCGCCTCGACGCGATCCACGCTGGAGTGGGCGCTGCGCGCCCGGCCGTCCAACTCCGTCAGCGCATCCAGGACCCGCCGGCTGGTGGTGCCCAGAACCCGTGCCAGCGAGTGCACCCGCAGTCGATCGGGCAACTCCTCGTGCTCGCTCGGTGCTGCTGATACCTCTGAATCAGGGCCTTTAAAAAGAGAGGGGTCTGCCACGTACGTCTCCTCAAGCCCCCGGGCGCGTCGTTGCGACGCGGCCACGCGAGGACTTCTCGTTATGGGCCCGGCTCACTTCCCCGGGCTTGTGGTGGTCTCGCTCCGAGGGGCTCGGGTTGAACCGACTCGGTGCCTGGCTGAATGAAAACCGGCGATCGGCGCCGCATCACATATCGCGACCGTCGCACTCGCCGAAGTCTTCATTCGGGTGTCGGAAACCGGTCCGGTGACGTTCACCCGTTAGTCAGTATCCCACACAATCCACAGGAGCCGGACGAAAGGCACTAACTCCGGGGTCAGGCCAGCGTCATGGGATCCGTCGACGCCGACGGCTTCAGGTCGGGGAACCACAGCGCGATCTCACGCTCGGCCGACTCCGGCGAGTCCGAGCCGTGCACCAGGTTGAACTGGGTCTCCAGGCCGAAATCGCCACGGATGGTTCCCGGGGTGGCCTTGGCTACCGGGTCGGTTCCACCGGCGAGCTGCCGGAACGCCTCGATGGCGCGCGGCCCTTCCACCACAGCGGCAACCACGGGACCCGAGGTGATGAAGTCCAGCAGCGAAGCGAAGAACGCCTTGCCGTCGTGCTCGGCGTAGTGCTGCCGGGCCACAGCCTGCTGCACCGGCCGCAGTTCCAGGGCCGCCAACGTCAGGCCCTTCTTCTCGATCCGGTTGATGATCTCGCCCACCAGCCGACGGTTCACGCCGTCCGGCTTGATCAGTACCAAAGTCCGCTCAGTCATGCAGCGCCGCTCCTCATCCATCGCTCCGCCTTGCTTCGTCGCCAGCGGCACGGCGACAGCGTACCGGCCCCGGTCACCGGTTCCGTCACGAGCGTCGCAAGACCACGGCACGGAAATACGCGATCAGTGCCCACACCGCGGTGAACACCAGGCCCATGATGCCCACCCCGGGGTAAATCACGAAGCCGGCCACCAGCACCAGCTGCAGCGCCAGGTTGGCCCAGATCGCCCAGCTGCGGCCCTGGATGCCGGCGAACAGCAGCAGCACCAGTGCCAGGCCGAGCAGATACGCCAGCGAGAACGGTGTCAGACCGCCCCCGACGACGCTGACCACCGGCAGCGCCAGCAGCACCGTGATGGCTTCGAGGATCAGCGTGGCGGCCATCACGCCGCGAAAGCCCCGCCACGGGTCGGGAGCATCTGGCTGGCCGGTCATGCGGGGTCCTTCCCGAACAGAGAGCGAGCCGCACCGGCGGTGACCACCGAGCCGGTGATCACGATGCCGGCCCCTGACGCTTCGCCCTCGGAATCGAATTCGTCGACCAGTGCGGTAGCGGTGTCGATCGCATCTTCAAGCGTCTCGGTGGTGACCACCCGGTCGTCGCCGAACCATCGCGCCGCCGCCAGGGTGAGCGTCTCCACATCCAGTGCACGCGGAGATCCGTTATGGGTCACCACAATTCGGTCGAACGCCGGTTCCAGCGCGGCCAAGATGCCGTCGACGTCCTTGTCGCCAAGCACGCTGACCACACCGACCAGATACCGAAAGTCGAAGTCCTCGGCCAGAGCCTGGGCCAATACGGCGGCGCCGGCCGGGTTGTGCGCGGCGTCGATGAACACCGTGGGCGAGCTGCGCATCCGCTCCAGCCGGCCGGGGCTGCGCACCGCGGCGAATCCCGCCCGAACGGTCTCGACGTCGAGCTGACGCTCGGCCCCGGCGCCGAAGAACGCCTCCACCGCCGCCAGCGCCAGCACCGCGTTGTGGGCCTGGTGTTCGCCGTGCAGCGGCAGAAAAATGTCGGAGTACACCCCGCCCAAACCCTGCAGTTCCAGGACCTGCCCGCCGACCGCGAGTTGGCGGCTAAGCACCGCGAACTCCGAGGTCTCTCGTGCCACCGCGGCGTCGGCACGCACCGACTGCGCCAGCAGCACCTCCATCACCTCGGGCACCTGACGGGCGATCACCGCCACGGTGTCGGTCAGTTCGTCCGACGAGCGGTGAATGATGCCGGCCTTCTCCTCGGCGATCCCGGCGATGTCCTCACCGAGGTAGTCGACGTGGTCGATGCCGATGGGGGTGATGACGGCGACCGGAGCTTCCACGACGTTGGTGGCGTCCCAGCGACCACCCATGCCGACTTCCACGATGGCGACGTCGACGGGGGCGTCGGCGAATGCCGCGAACGCCATCCCGGTGAGCACCTCGAACTTGCTCATGGCCGGTCCCCCGTCTGCCTGCGAGGACGCATCGACCATCTGCACGAAGGGCTCGATCTCGGTGTAAGTCTCCACATAGCGCGCCGGGCTGATCGGCTGGCCGTCGATCGCAATGCGCTCGACCGCCGACTGCAGGTGCGGGCTGGTGGTGCGCCCGGTACGACGGCTGAACGCCGTCAGCAGCGCGTCGATCATCCGCACCACCGACGTCTTGCCGTTGGTGCCGGCCACGTGAATGGACGGGTAACCGCGCTGCGGCGAGCCGAGCAACTCAAGCAGGGCGTTGATGCGGGTCAGGCTGGGTTCGATCTTGGTCTCGCCCCAACGCTGATCAAGTAGGTGCTCGACTTGGAGCAGGGCCGCGATCTCGTCCGGGCTGGGCTCGCCTGCGCCGATCGGATGATCGGTCACGTCAGGCCTGCCAGGCGCGCGGTGATGCGCTCCACTTCGTCGCGGGCCAGCTGTTGGCGGGCCCGGATCTTCTCGACCACCGCCTCAGGCGCCTTGCCCAGGAATTCGTCGTTGCCCAGCTTTGCCGAGGTGGCCTCGAGGTCCTTACGCGCAGTGGCCAGGTCCTTTTCCAAGCGGCGACGCTCCGCGACGACGTCGACGGTGCCGGAGGTGTCCAGTTCGACGACGACCGTTCCGCGAGTAAGCCGCACCTCGACGGTGGCCGACGGCGCGAAGTCCTCCCCCGGCTCGGTCAGCCAGGCCTGGGACGCCACCGCGGCAACCTGGGTGGCCAGGTCGGCGTCGTCGATGCCGGTCAGCCGGGCCGAGACTTTCTGCCGGTCACGCAGGCCCTGGTCGCTGCGGAACCGGCGCACTTCGGTCACCAGCTTCTGCATGTCGGTGATCCGTTGCGCAGCCACCTGGTCCAAGGCGATGCCCGACGGGGCCGGCCAGTCCGCGATCACCAGCGACTCTGCACCGGTGAGCTCCTGCCACAGGGTTTCGGTGACGAACGGGATCACCGGGTGCAACAGCCGCAACAGGGTGTCCAGCACCGCCGCGAGCACGGCCGTGGTGTGCGTCAGCCCCTGCCCCAACTGGGTCTTGGCCAATTCGACGTACCAGTCGCAGAACTCGTCCCAGGCGAAGTGGTACAGCGCCTCGCAGGCCCGCCCGAACTCGTAGCCCTCGAACGCCGAATCCACTTCGGCGCGAACCTCTTCCAGGCGCCCCAGGATCCAGCGGTCGGCGTCGGTCAGCTCCCCGACCGGCGGCAGCGACGCCGGCGATGCGCCGTTCATCAGGGCGAACCGGGTCGCGTTGAACAGCTTGGTGACGAAGTTGCGCGACGCGCGGGCGTGGTCCTCACCGATCGACAGGTCACTGCCGGGGCTCGCTCCGCGGGCCAGGGTGAACCGCAGGGCGTCGGCGCCGAACATCTCCACCCAGTCCAGCGGGTCGATCCCGTTACCGCGGGACTTGCTCATCTTGCGGCCGTGTTCGTCGCGAATCAGGCCGTGCAGGAACACATTGCGGAACGGCACCTTGCCTTCGGGCAGCGCGGCGTCGCCGCCGACGAAGGTCCCGAACATCATCATCCGGGCGACCCAGAAGAACAGGATGTCGTAGCCGGTCACCAAAACGCTTGTCGGATAAAACTTCTCCAGCTCCGGCGTGGCATCCGGCCAGCCCATCGTGGAGAACGGCCACAACGCCGAGGAGAACCAGGTGTCCAGCACGTCGGGGTCCTGCTCCCAGCCCTCCGGCGGGGTCTCGTCCGGGCCGACGCAGACCTTTTCGCCGTTGGGCCCATGCCAGATCGGGATGCGGTGTCCCCACCACAGCTGCCGGGAGATGCACCAGTCGTGCATGTCGTCGACCCAGCCGAACCAGCGCGGCTCCAGGCTCTTCGGGTGGATGACGGTGTCGCCGTCTCGGACCGCGTCACCGGCGGCCTTGGCCAGCGAGGAGACGTCGACCCACCACTGCATGGACAGTCGCGGTTCGATGACCTCGCCGCTGCGCTCGGAATGCCCGACGCTGTGCAGGTAGGGCCGCTTCTCGGCCACGATGCGGCCTTGCGCGGCCAGCGCTTCACGCACCGCGACACGCGCCTCGAACCGGTCCATGCCGTCGAATTGTGTTCCGGTGCCGGTGATCCGGGCGCGTTTATCCAGGATCGTCGGCATGTCCAGCTGGTGGCGCAGACCGATCTCGAAGTCGTTGGGGTCGTGGGCGGGGGTGACTTTGACCGCGCCGGTGCCGAATTCGGGATCGACGTGGGCGTCGGCGACCACGGCGATCTGACGGTCCAAGAACGGGTGCGGCAGTGAGCTGCCCACCAGGTCGCGGTACCGGTCGTCGTCGGGATGCACCGCGATCGCGGTGTCACCGAGCATGGTCTCGAGCCGGGTGGTGGCCACCACGATATGGGGCTGGGTGTCGTCCATTGAGCCGTAGCGGAACGACACCAGCTCGCCCTCGATGTCGTCGTATTTGACCTCGAGATCGCTGATCGCGGTCTCCAGCACCGGCGACCAGTTGACCAGTCGTTCGGCCTGGTAGATCAGCCCGGCGTCGTAGAGCCGCTTGAAGATGGTGCGGACCGCCCGCGACAGGCCCTCGTCCATGGTGAACCGTTCGCGACTCCAGTCCACGCCGTCGCCGAGCCGGCGCATCTGGCCGCCGATGGTGCCGCCGGACTCTCGCTTCCAGTCCCACACCTTCTCGATGAACTGTTCGCGGCCGAAGTCTTCCTTGCTCTTGCCGTCGGCGGCGAGCTGGCGTTCAACCACACTCTGGGTGGCGATGCCGGCGTGGTCCATGCCCGGCAGCCACAACACCTCGTAGCCCTGCATCCGCTTACGCCGGGTCAACACGTCCATCAGGGTGTGGTCGAGCGCGTGCCCCATGTGCAGGCTCCCGGTGACGTTCGGCGGGGGCAGCACGATCGAGTAGCCGGGCTTGTCGCTGGTGGGGTCCGCGGTGAAGTAGCCGGCATCCACCCAACGCTGGTAGATCGCGTCCTCGACCGCACCCGGCTCCCACGACTTGGGCAGGTGATCGGCGTTGGCGGCGTTGGGAGTGTCAGTCACCGCTCAATTCTAGGAATGCGCTCCCGAAAGACGACAAAGCCCCCGAACCTGAGCCGGTTTCTAGGGGTCGTCGCAACACTGCTGGCTAGTTGGCCAGTAGTAGATCACGCAGGCGCTCGGCTGGGGTATCCCAGCCGAGCGTTTTGCGTGGGCGGCTGTTGAGCTCTTGGGCGACGTGTTCGAGGTCTTCGGGTCCGTAGATGCTCAGGTCGGTTCCTTTGGGGAAGTACTGCCGCAGCAGTCCGTTGGTGTTCTCGTTGCTGCCACGCTGCCAGGGGCTGGCCGGATCGCAGAAATAGACGGCCATGTCGGTGGCCATGCTGAACTGCTTGTGCCCGGCCATCTCGGCGCCTTGGTCCCAGGTCAGTGACCCCCGCAGATGTGCCGGCAGGGTGCTCATAGTTGCGATCAGTGCATCGCGCACGGTCTCGGCGTCATGCCCGCCCGGTAGGTGCAGCAGCATCGTGTAGCGCGTCGTTCGCTCGACGAGGGTGCCGATCGCGGTCTGGTTCTTCTCCCCGGTGATCAGATCGCCTTCCCAATGCCCGGGGATCGCACGGTCTTCGACTTCGGCGGGGCGGTCGCTGATCATCACCATCGGGTCGGTGAACCGCTGATAGCGTTCGCCGTCTTTGCGGTGCGGTTTACGTCTCGTTCGTCCGGTCCGAAGTGCTTGCTGCACTTCTCGTTTCAAGCCACCTCGGGCCTGGAAGTAGAGGGCCTGGTAGATCGTTTCGTGGCTCACCCACATGCTCTCGTCGTCGGGATGATCCCGGCGCAGGCGGCGCGAGATCTGCTCCGGTGAGAGCTTGCGCGATAAGCCTTCCTCGACCGCCTCCCGCAGGACCGTGTTCACCACCAGTTTGAACCCCTTGGGCCGCGCCCGGGCCGCCACTGCCACACGATCGGCCTGATACGGCAGGTATCGGCCATCAATGCTGTGTCTGCGGACCTCCCGCGAGACGGTGGAGACGTTCTTGCCGATCCGGTCGGCGATCGCCCGCAGCGAATCCCTCCCGAGCAGGCCCTCGGCGATCGCTACCCGATCCTCGATCGACAGATACCGGCCGTCAATCGCCGGCGGCCCGGTGTCATCGCAGGTCACACTGGTCACAGGCTGTTTGTAGACGGTGCCGTGGTTGTAGTCCACGACCCGGCCATCGGGATAGATCCGCGTGTTGTTGACGTGGCGAATCCCCTGGCGCCAGTCCCGCGCGGTCCGTACGTTCACACCGACCTCACGAGCTGCCTGCGCGGTTGACCAGCCGGCCGCGAGCAGCTCCATGCAACGACGTTTGGCCTCGTCCTTGCCCTTCGGCGGGATCTTCTCGGTGGTGACCAGACCCTCGACGACCAATATTCGACGCGCCACCGAATGCGATACCCGACAGGCTTTTGCCGCCTGATTGATCGAGCCCGTCTTGTCGAATACGGCCACGATGATGTCCCGATCGGCAACCCCACGCTGATCACCACGCTTGCCAGGACCCCGGGCCTGCCCGGCCGGCCGGCCGATGGCCCGCAGAATCGCATAGCACCGGTCACGGGACAGGCCGACCGCGACCGCAGCCTCCTTAACCGGAACCCCAGCATCGACCAACTTCGCTAGCTGGTCACCGAACCGCGCACAGTCCTCCAAAAACGACATGGTCGCCGCAACCTCTCAATCGAGAGTGTTGCGACGACCATGTGAACCCGCCTGGTCGGTTCGGGGGCTCTGCGCTGACGCGCTACTTCTTGCCGAGCAACCCGCCGAGGATGCCGCCGATCGCCTCGCCGGTCTTGCCGCCGAGGGCATTGCCCAGGATGCTGCCCATCGACTGGTTCTTGGCGGCGCCGCCGCCGGCCATGCCGCCCAGGATGCTGCCCAGGACGTCACCGAGACCGCCACCACCGGCGGCCTGCTCCTGGGCCGGCTCGGCCTTCTGGCCGCTCAGTTGCTTGCCGATGTAGGCGAGCACGATCGGCGCAATGATCGGCAGCAGCTTCTGCAGCAGGTCGTTGTTGCCCGCGCCGGCACCCGACAGCGCCGAGGCGACCTGGCTGGTGTCGTTGCCGCCGAAGATGGTGGAGATCACCTGCTGGCCTTCGGACTGGCTGGCGCCCAGCGCGTTGTCCAGCAGTCCCTGGGCTGCGAAGGTGGCAGCGGTGTTGACGATGCTGTTGGCCTGGCCCGGGTCTTGGGCGTTCTCGCTCAAGCCGCCGACCAGCACCGGCACCAGGGTACGAATGGTGCTGTCCACTTCACCCGAGTCAGCGCCGAGCTGGTTGGCGATGTCCTGGATGGGGATCTGAGCGAAAAGATCGTCGAGGCCGGCCATGAGATTCCACCTTCTTCGCTGGGGTGCTGCCAGGGGCAGCGGTCGAAATCGACACTAGCGGAAAGATTCAGCGACCGGCACCCGAACAATCGGCCCCGATCAGCGCAGCCGCGAAACCTCTAGCGTCACTCCCGCCGCAGGCAGTCTGGCCAGCAGCACATCGCCCATCGCGGCCGCCGGGGTGAGCACGCCGAACTGGTCGGGCAATGCGTCGCGGTCCAGCGCCAACGCCAGCGCGCACTCGCCCAACAGCACCGAAGTGGCCTGGTAGCCGGGGTCACCTCGCTGCGCCATGTCCGCCCGGTAGCGGGCGCCGGTGCTGGTGGTCGTGTAGGTCTCGATGCGGTAGTAGCCGTTCTCCCGGCGGCTGCGGCTGGGGCCGGTGCCCGGCTTGGGCAACACCCGCTCGAGCAATCCGGCCGGCACGAGCCCCAAGAGGTGACCGCCGATCCCGAAGGTCAGCTTGCCGATCCCGGTCGCCAATCCAGACAGCACCGGTGCCGCGGCCGACGAGCCGGCGCTCATGTGCTCGGCGTAGCGGAAGCGACGCCCGTAGGCCCAGTCCAGCAGTCCGTTGCTGCGCCGCACGATGCGGGTGTTGACGGGCGCCATGGCGAAGCCGGCGGTCCAGATTCCGTCCAGTTCTGGCGCGATGTCCCGACCCCGCCGCCACAACAGGTCCGGCTCGGGGCCCAATCGGGGCTCGGCGGACCGATCGGAGCTGAGCGTGTGGGGATCATTCAGCAGGCGTCGGGCCGCCGGGTCGTTGGCCGCGGCGCTGAGGACCTCGACCATCGAGGCCAGCGTGCCTCCGGAGATCCCGGCGGAGAAACCTCGCACCACGTAGTCGGTGTCGAGCAGGTCGCCGGTGCCGTCGTCGCGGGCCGCCCGGTACAGGGCATAGACGCTCATATCCGACGGAAGTGAGTCGAAGCCGCAGGCGTGCACGATGCGCGCGCCGTTGCCGGCGGCCTGCTTGTGGTGGCGATCGATGCTCTCCCGCACGAACAGCGCCTCGCCGGTGAGGTCGGCGTAATCGGTGCCCGCCGCAGCACAGGCCGCAACCAAGGGCATTCCATAGCGGGTGTAGGGGCCGACGGTGGTGATCACCACCCGGGTGCGGGCCGCCATCGCCTCCAGGGTCGCCGGTTTGTCGGCATCGGCCACCACGATCGGCCAGTCTTGGGCGGGCGATCCGAGGTGGTCGCGAACCTCGCGCAACCGTTCCGCCGAGCGGCCCGCCAACCCGATCCGGGCGGCGCCGCCGGCGCGGGCCAGGTATTGGGCGGTCAGCTTCCCGGCGAAACCGGTAGCTCCATAGAGGATGATGTCGAGCTCACGAGGCGTGTCAGGCACACGCCCGACGCTACTCGCCGGCCGGGGTCCGTTCCGACGCCGACGGCGCCGGGCTGCTCGCCCGGCGCCGTCGTCGCTAGCGCTAGCGGGATGGTCAGCCGCGACGGCCGCACACCGGCCAGGCACCGATGCCCTGGCTGCGCAGAACGTTCTCGGCAACCCGGATCTGCTCGGCCCGGCTGGCGTTGTGCGGCATGCCGCTGCCACCGTTGGCGCGCCAGGTGCCGGCGTTGAACTGCAGTCCGCCGTAGTAGCCGTTGCCGGTGTTAATCGACCAGTTGCCGCCCGACTCGCAGGCCGCGATGGCGTCCCAGTTGACGCTGTCCGCCTTGGCGGTGGCGTCGGACAGGGCGACCGCGCCGGTGATCATGGCACCGGCGATCGCGGCCAGGGTGAGGGGCTTGCGGACGTTCTTCAACATCGTTCCTTTCGCAGTGCGCGCGCCGAAGTGCAAGTGGGCTGGCATGCCTGAGCCCCAGGCGGAAGTGGTTTTCGAGACGTGCCGTCTAGGTCAGGCACGACAGCGGGGGCAGTGCGCCCGCCGGGATGACACCCGGCACCGCGGCGGCGTTCGAGGGGCCGCCCGCGGCCCCGCTCACACGCGGTTCCGTCGATTCAATTTGTTTGCCTCGCATTAGGGCGAGGGAAACTTACGAAACGTTCATGCGACAAGTCCAACCGCATGTCGCGAATATTTCGGACAGATAACGAAACCATCACACCGCCGCCGAGAATGGTTACAGCAGGTCAGCACCGGCTTTAGGTGTTCCGTCAACGCGGCGGAGCGCCGCGGCGAGCGTGAGTCAGATCACGGGTTTTTTGTGGGCTGGACCACTGGAAATGAGCGGATTTGAGGTCGACCGATCCTCCGCGGCCCCAAAAGTCGCTCGCTGCAGGGGCATCAACAGCATCATCTGCCTCACTTGTCGCAGGTCATGGAACTGGAGCCGACCGAAGCGTGTCAAGCAGGCGAAAGAACCGCGGCCATCGAACCGGCGAGTTACTCGACCAGGAGAAATCGACGCCGCGATCCGGCTCGACCCAACGTCCGACACGTATCGAGGCCCAAATCAATTGCCTTGCGCCACAAGCGTTTCCGGAACCCCAAGACAGGTCAGCCGGAACACCGATTTGCCATCACGCCAATATTATTTGCATCTCGCGCAGATAAGAAGATGGTTTATCTCGTTATTCATGAACCGACGGAATAGCGTTTTTGCTGAGCCCAAAATCTAATTTGCTGCTGTAGGACTCACCGCAGGCCTGCGACGTCGTCCGGGGAGTTGAGATTGGCCAGCGGGGACGCGTCGGCCAGCACGATCCGCCGGACGTCGGCCACGTCGATCAACGCGCCCACCCGGCGTTCCCCGGAGGCGACCAAGGCATCGACGGTGTCGGCGAGGGCGGTGCGATACGTCCCGGCCAGATAGTGGTCGCGATCCGCGTGCGGCAGCACGACGTCGGCCAGCGGAGAAGTCAGCGCGTCGATCAAATCCGTTGTCAGAAAAGGCATGTCGACCGCGCAGACGAAGGCGCGTGGGGCGCCGGCCTGTGCCGCCGCATGCAGCCCCAGCCCGATTGCGGGCAACGGACCCAGCCCGGGCACTTCGTCGTGCAATACCTGCGCAGCGAGCTCCGGCAGCACCTGGCCCTGGGCGGCAACCACGAAGACGGGATCGCAGCGCAGCGCCAGCAGCGAGACCTGATGTTCCACCAGGGTGAGACCGGCGAACCTGCCCGGCAGGGTCAGAGTGGCCTTATCGCGGCCCATCCGGCGCGAAGCGCCGCCGGCCAGCACGACACCGGCCAACCGACCGGCAGTCATGACGTCAGTCGACAGTCCAGGTGTCGCGACCACGCAGCAGCGCCTGGAGTGCGGCGGTGTCGTTGGCGGTCGACTGCCGAGCCTCGGCGACCTGCGCGCGAGCCAGGTCGTCGTAGGTGGGCTTGCTGACCTTGCGGAAAATGCCCATCGGGAAGTGCGACAGGTCCTGCTCCGAGAGCCGCGACAGCGCGAAGGCGTACGAGGAGTCGGCCTGGGTGGCGTCGTGCACCACGATCTGGTCGGCCGAGACGTCGGCGGTCTTGGCGACTTCGAGCCCGAAACCGGACTTGATGACGCAGTACTCCCCCTCGGCACCGAACACGATGCGCTCGCCGTGCCGGACATTGATGATGCGGCTTTCCGCACCTTCCTTGCGCAGCAGGTCGAAGGAGCCGTCATTGAACACCGGGCAGTCCTGCAGGATCTCCACCAGCGCCGAGCCACGGTGCTCCATCGCACCTTGCAGGACCTCGGTGAGGCCCTTGCGGTCGGAGTCCAGGGCACGCCCAACGAAGGTGGCCTCGGCTCCGAGGGCCAGCGAGATCGGGTTGAACGGGTTGTCCAGCGAACCGTAGGGCGTCGACTTGGTGACCTTGCCGGTCTCCGACGTCGGCGAGTACTGGCCCTTGGTCAGGCCGTAGATCCGGTTGTTGAACAGCAGGATGGTGATGTTGACGTTGCGTCGCAGCGTGTGGATCAGGTGGTTGCCGCCGATCGACAGCGCGTCGCCGTCACCGGTGATCAGGAAGACCTTCAGGTCTTCGCGGGCGGTCGCCAGCCCGGTGGCGAACGTCGGGCCACGGCCGTGGATCGAGTGCACGCCGTAGGTGTTCATGTAGTACGGGAAGCGGCTCGAGCAGCCGATCCCGCTGATGAACACCACGTTCTCCCGCCGCACCCCCAGCTCGGGCAGGAAGTTGCGGACGGAGTTGAGGATGGCGTAGTCGCCACAACCCGGGCACCAGCGCACCTCCTGGTCGGAGGTGAAGTCCTTGGACTTCTGCGGCTCGTCGGTGGTGGGGACCCCGCTCAGCGCGGTCAGTCCCAGATCGGTTCCGACGAGCGAGCCGACAGCTTCGGTGGTGGTCATGAATTCGCTCCTGCTGTACCCACAATGGTGACCGCCGCGGCCCTGGCCAGCGACGCCTTCTCGTTCTCCCGGTCGGCCAGCGTGCCGGCCAGCGCGTCGTCGATGATCCCCTCGACCTCGTCGGCCAGGAATGCCTGGCCGGTCACCTTGGTCACCGACTGGATGTCGACCAGGTAGCGGCCCCGCAGCAGCAGCGCCAACTGGCCCAGGTTCATCTCCGGCAGCACCACCTTGGGGTAGCGCCGCAGCACCTCACCCAGGTTGGCCGGCAGCGGGTTGAGGTTGCGCAGGTGCGCCTGCGCGACCTTGACACCGCCACGCCGGACCCGCCGGCAGGCCTCGGCGATCGGACCGTAGGAACTGCCCCAGCCCAGCATCAGCAGCTCGGCGTCCCCGGACGGGTCGTCGACGACCAGGTCCGGAACCTTGATGCCGTCGATCTTGGCCTGCCGCAGCCGAACCATCAGGTCGTGGTTGGCCGGCTCGTAGGAGATCGCCCCGGAGCCGTTGGCCTTCTCCAGGCCACCGATCCGGTGCTCCAGGCCCGGGGTGCCGGGGATGGCGAACTGGCGGGCCAGGGTCTCCGGGTCGCGTGCGTACGGCGCGAAGTCCTCGCCGGCCTTAGCCAGGTTTTGGTCGATGGGCGCCATCGCGGCAACATCCGGGATACGCCACGGCTCCGAACCATTGGCGATCGCGCCGTCGGAGAGCAGCACCACCGGGGTGCGGTAGGTCACCGCGATCCGGACGGCCTCGATGGCCGCGTCGAAGCAGTCCGACGGCGTGCACGGCGCCACAACCGCCACCGGCGACTCACCGTTGCGTCCGTAGAGCGCCTGCATCAGGTCGGCCTGCTCGGTCTTGGTGGGCAGGCCGGTGGACGGACCGCCGCGCTGGACGTTGATCAGCAGCAGCGGCAGCTCGGTCATCACGGCCAGGCCCAGCGCCTCGGCCTTGAGCGCCAAGCCGGGACCGGAGGTGCTCGTGACACCCAGCGCACCGCCGTAGGAGGCGCCGATCGCGGCACCGATGCCGGCGATCTCGTCCTCGGCCTGGAAGGTCAGCACGTTGAAGTTCTTGTACTTCGACAGCTCGTGCAGGATGTCCGAAGCCGGGGTGATCGGGTAGGTCCCCAGCACCACCTGGGTGTCGGCCAGCTGGCCGGCGACGATCACGCCGTAGGCCATTGCGGTGTTGCCCGAGATCTGGCGGTACTCGCCCGCCGGCAGCTTGGCCGGGGCGATCTCGTAGGTGGTACCGAACGCCTCGGTGGTCTCGCCGTAGTTCCAGCCCGCCTTCAGTGCCAGGACGTTGGCGTCGGCCACGTCAGGCTTCTTGGCGAACTTCTCCTTGATGAAGCGCTCGCTGCTCTCCAGCTCCCGGCCGTACATCCAGGACAGCAGGCCGAGGGCGAACATGTTCTTGGCCCGGGCGCCGTCCTTCTTGGTAGCGCCGATCGCCTCGACCGCCCCCAGGGTCAGGGAGGTCATCGCGACCGGGACCACGACGTAGTCCGAGAGTTCCTCGGTCTCCAGCGGGTTGGTCTCGTAGCCGATCTTGGCCAGGTTGCGCTTGGTGAACTCGTCGGAGTTGACGATCACCATGCCGCCGCGCGGCAGGTCGCCGATGTTGGCCTTCAGCGCCGCCGGGTTCATCGCCACCAACACGTCGGGGCGGTCACCGGCGGTGAGGATGTCGAAGTCGGCGATCTGGATCTGGAACGACGACACACCGGGCAGGGTGCCCTGAGGTGCGCGGATCTCGGCCGGGTAGTTCGGCTGAGTAGCCAGGTCGTTGCCGAACAGGGCCGCTTCAGAGGTGAAACGATCGCCGGTGAGCTGCATGCCGTCGCCGGAGTCACCGGCGAAACGGATGACGACTTTCTCGAGTTTTTGGCGACCGGGTGCCGACCCGACTCCGTTACCACTCGGCCCCACGGCCCCGCCTTCCATCACTGTCCACCCGGGCCCGCGCAGCACGGCTGGCGCACCCACAAGTTTTTCTGTCACTGGCAGTACCGATTATTGCACCGCTCTTATAGACCATACGACGCCACACCGTGTCGAAATTCGGGTTACTCAGTGTTAAATGTCGATGTCACACCGGGGTTCGAGGTCAACTTGAGCCGGAAATGTGGTTTTCATCACGTTCACCCGCGCGCCAACTCTAAGAGAAGTTCGGTACTGGCGAGTAACTTTGCGCGGCGACGAGCGCCGCCCCGGATCAGGCGCTCTTGTCGCGACGCTCGCCGCGGGACGCCTTGCGCGGCACGATGGTCGGCAACACGTTGTCCTGCACCGTTTCCTTGGTCACGACGACCTTGGCGACGTCGTTGCGGCTCGGGATGTCGTACATGACCGGCAGCAGGACTTCTTCCATGATCGCCCGCAGACCGCGCGCACCGGTGCCACGGTGGATCGCCTGATCCGCGATGGCCTCCAGCGCGTCCTGGCTGAACTCCAGCTCCACCCCGTCCATCTCGAACAGCCGGGTGTACTGCTTGACGAGCGCGTTCTTAGGCTCCGACAGGATCTTGACCAACGACTCCATGTCGAGGTTGGTCACCGAGGCCACCACCGGCAACCGGCCGATGAACTCGGGGATCAGACCGAACTTGATCAGGTCCTCGGGCATGACCTCGGCGAAGTGGTCGGTGGTGTCGATCTCGGCCTTGGACCGGACTTCGGCGCCAAAACCCAAGCCCCGCTTGCCAACCCGATCCGAGACGATCTTCTCCAACCCGGCGAACGCACCGGCGACGATGAACAACACGTTGGTGGTGTCGATCTGGATGAATTCCTGGTGCGGGTGCTTGCGGCCGCCCTGCGGCGGAACCGAGGCCTGAGTGCCCTCCAGGATCTTCAGCAGTGCCTGTTGCACGCCCTCGCCGGAGACGTCGCGGGTGATCGACGGGTTCTCGCTCTTGCGGGCGATCTTGTCGACCTCGTCGATGTAGACGATGCCGGTCTCGGCGCGCTTGACGTCATAGTCGGCCGCTTGAATCAGCTTGAGCAGAATGTTCTCGACGTCCTCACCCACGTAGCCCGCTTCGGTGAGCGCGGTGGCGTCGGCGATCGCGAACGGCACGTTGAGCATCTTGGCCAGGGTCTGGGCCAGGTAGGTCTTGCCGCAGCCAGTGGGCCCGAGCATCAAGATGTTGGACTTGGTCAGCTCAACCGGCTCACCGGAACGCGAGTCCCGGCTCTTCTCGCCGGCCTGGATGCGCTTGTAGTGGTTGTAGACGGCCACCGCGAGCGTGCGCTTGGCCGTGTCCTGGCCGATGACGTAGCCCTCCAGGAACTCCCGGATCTCCGCAGGCTTGGGCAGTTCATCGAGCTTCACGTCGTCGGCGTCGGCCAACTCCTCTTCGATGATCTCGTTGCACAGGTCGATGCACTCATCGCAGATGTAGACGCCCGGACCTGCGATGAGCTTCTTGACCTGCTTCTGGCTCTTGCCACAGAACGAACACTTCAGCAGGTCCCCGCCGTCTCCAATGCGCGCCATAGTGCGTTAGGACCTACTTCCTGTTCGCCGTCTGTCGTCGGGGGCCGGTGTCTGCTCCGACGCTACCCGTTCATTCCGGTGCGAGGCGACCGATAAGGCCGAATCGCGTCGTTGGTATTCATCACGGGCTCCGTCTGCCTGCTCCACGAAGATATAGCCCAAGGCGCCGCAGCCGGCGTGTGACGCGCTGGCGTGGCGTGAGCGTTTCGGGGGCGTTACCCGACTGTGCGACGGGCGGAGCCTTTCCAGCTCTAGAGTGGCAAACGTGGGGTTCGCCGTGCCCGACGATACCGTGCTCGTCGCCGATGGGGGGCTGGCGACGGAACTGGAAGCCCGCGGGGCCGACCTCTCCGACCCGCTGTGGTCTGCCCGGTTGCTCATTGAGGCGCCCCAAGACATTGCGGCCGTGCACGCGGCCTTCTTCGCCGCCGGCGCGCAGATCGCGACCACCGCCAGCTACCAGGCAAGCTTCGAGGGGTTCGCCGCCCGCGGGATCGACCGCCAGGCGGCCGCCGGGTTGTTGCGCCGCAGTGTGGACCTGGCCCGCCAAGCCGCCGGCGGCGCGCCTGAGCGTTGGGTTGCCGCCTCGGTCGGCCCCTACGGCGCCGCCCGCGCCGACGGCTCGGAATACCGCGGCCGGTACGGACTTTCGGTCGCACAGCTGGCGGCGT
The DNA here is from genome assembly GCF_022374935.2 of Mycolicibacter virginiensis. Classification (NCBI taxonomy): domain Bacteria; kingdom Bacillati; phylum Actinomycetota; class Actinomycetes; order Mycobacteriales; family Mycobacteriaceae; genus Mycobacterium; species Mycobacterium virginiense. The sequence continues at coordinate 1,632,562 of NZ_CP092430.2, read as the reverse complement.
GGCACCGGCCTCGGTTGGAGGTCCTGGCCGACGCCGGCGCCGATCTGCTCGCATTGGAGACGGTGCCGGACCTCGATGAGGCGGCGGCCCTGGTGGGTCTGGTCCAAGCTGCCCATGTGCCGGCGTGGCTCAGTTACACGATCGACGGCGGGGAAACCCGCGCCGGACAGCCGCTCGCGGAGGCGTTCGCGGTGGCCGCCGGGGTGCCACAGATCGTCGCGGTGGGAGTCAACTGCTGCGCCCCGGGCGACGTACTGGCGGCGATCGAGATCGCCCGCGAAGTCACCGGTAAGCCGGTGATCGTCTACCCCAACAGCGGGGAGCAATGGCGAGCCGGGCGTTGGGTGGGGCCCAAGACGTTTGCGGCGGCGTTGGCAAAGCAGTGGGTGGCCGCCGGAGCACGCATTGTGGGCGGCTGCTGCCGGATTCGCCCCGCCGACATCCGCGCGATTACCGCCGTTGACTCTGCGTCCACCAGACAGAAGTTCGAGTAACCCGCCTGGTGGACGCAGAGTCAAAGCAAGATCAGGCGGTTTGCGCCGACAGCTTGCGGTATTCCAGCACGGTGTCGATGATCCCGTACTCCTTGGCCTCGGCCGCGGTGAGGATCTTGTCGCGGTCGGTGTCCTTGCGGACCTGCTCGGCGTCCTTACCGGTGTGGCGGGCCAGGGTGGACTCCATCAGGGTCCGCATCCGCTCGATCTCGGCGGCCTGGATCTCCAGGTCCGAGAACTGGCCCTGGATCACTCCGGACAGCGACGGCTGGTGGATCAGCACCCGGGCGTTGGGCAGCGCCATCCGCTTGCCGGGCGTGCCCGCCGCCAGCAGCACCGCCGCAGCCGACGCGGCCTGACCCAGGCATACGGTCTGGATGTCGGCCCGCACGTACTGCATGGTGTCGTAGATCGCCATCAGCGAGGTGAACGAACCACCCGGGGAGTTGATGTACATGGTGATGTCGCGGTCGGGGTCCAACGACTCCAGCACCAGCAACTGGGCCATGATGTCGTTAGCCGAGGCGTCGTCGACCTGCACGCCGAGGAAGATGATGCGCTCCTCGAACAGCTTGTTGTACGGGTTCGATTCCTTGACGCCCCAGCTGGAGTGCTCCACGAACGACGGCAGGATGTAGCGCGCCTGCGGTGCGATGGCTCGCAAGGTTTCGGGGTTCATGATGCGGCTCCGTTGACGTGGGCGCTGGTGATGATGTGATCGACGAAGCCGTATTCCAGGGCTTCCTGGGCAGTGAACCAGCGGTCGCGGTCGGAGTCGGCCTCGATGCGCTCGATGGACTGCCCGGTGAACTCGGCGTTGAGCCGGAACATCTCCTTCTTGATGACCGCGAACTGCTCGGCCTGGATGGCGATGTCGGCGGCGCTACCGGTCACCCCGCCCAACGGCTGGTGCATCAGGATCCGAGCGTGCGGCAGGGCGTAGCGCTTGCCCTTGGTGCCCGCCGCGAGCAGGAACTCGCCCATCGAGGCGGCCATGCCCATCGCGTAGGTGGCGACGTCACACGGCGCCAGGACCATGGTGTCGTAGATCGCCATCCCCGCGCTGATCGAACCGCCCGGGGAGTTGATGTAGAGCGAGATGTCCCTGGTCGGGTCCTCGGCCGCCAACAGCAGGATCTGAGCGCACAGCCGGTTGGCGATGTCGTCGTCCACCTGCGACCCCAGGAAGATGATGCGTTCTCGCAGTAGGCGCTCGTATACCGAGTCGACGAGATTCAGTCCGGGCTGGCTCACAGTGGGATACCTGCTTTCTCGAGATTCATATGCACCGACCCTAACCAACCGGGACGGCTCAGGGCGGTCCGAACCGGCTTCGTTCGCTTACAGCGTCACTCGTCGGATGCGGCCTCGGCCTCAACTGCCTCGTCGGCTTCCTCGGCGGCGGCCAACGCCGCGGCGGCTTCGTCCGCCTCAGCTGAATCGTCGCTGCCGAAGAACTCAGCAGTGTCGATCTCGTTGCCCGCGGTGTCGCTGACCGCAGCCGCACGCACCGCCGCTGCCAGCGCCATGCCGCGACGCACGTCGGCGAAGACCGCCGGCAGCTGGTTGTTCTGCTGCAGGAACTGCACCAGCTGCTGTGGCGGGATGCCGTACTGGCGTGCCATCAGCACCAGATGCTGGGTGAGGTCGTTCTGGCCCACCTGGATCTCCAGCTTGTCGCCGAGCGCGTCGAGCAGCAGCTGGGTCTTCACCGACTTCTCGGCCTCGCTGCGGGTCTCGGCGTCGAACTCGGCGCGCGAGGAGCCCTTCTCGGCCAGCGACTCGGCGAACTTGTTCTCGTCGTGGTCCAGACCGTGCAGCGCGTTGTGCAGGGCGTTGTCGATGTGCGCCTGCACCACGGCCTCGGGCAGTGGCATCTCGACCTGCTCGACCAAGGTCTCCAGCGTCGCCTCGCGGACCTTCTCGGCCTGCTGGATGCGCTTGGTCCGGCTCACCTGCTCGGTGAGGTTCTCCCGCAGTTCGCCGATGGTGTCGTACTCGCTGGCTAGCTGCGCGAACTCGTCGTCGGCCTCCGGCAGCTCGCGCTCCTTGACCGACTGAACCGTGACGGTGACCTCAGCGTCCTTGCCGGCCTGCGGGCCGGCCGCCAGCTTGGTGGTGAAGGACTTGCTCTCACCGGCCGACAGTCCCACGATGGCGTCGTCGAGGCCCTCGATGAGCTGACCCGATCCGACCTCGTGCGACAGCCCCTCGGTGGCAGCGCCTTCAACCGGCTCGCCGTCGATGGTGGCGTCCAGGTCGATGGAGACGAAGTCGCCCTTGGCGGCCGGGCGCTCGACACCGGTCAGGGTGCCGAACCGGGCGCGCAGCGAGTCGAGCTCGGCGTCGACCTCGTCGTCGTTGACCTCGATGGGGTCCACGGTGATCTTGAGCTGCTCGAGGTCGGGCAGGGTGATGTCCGGTCGCACGTCGACCTCGGCGGTGAAGGTGATGTTCTCACCGTCGTCGAGCTTGGTGACCTCGATGTCGGGCTGACCCAGCGGCTTGAGGTCCGAGCTCGTCACGGCTTCGCTGTAACGACTCGGCAGCGCCTCGTTGACCACCTGCTGCAACACCGCGGCACGACCGAAACGAGCCTCGATGAGCTTGGCCGGAGCCTTGCCCGGCCGGAAGCCCGGCATCCGCACCTGCTGCGCCAGCTGCTTGTAGGTCCGCTCGAAGTCCGGCTGAAGCTCGGTGAACGGCACCTCAACGTTGATGCGAACCCGGGTCGGGGTCAGCTGCTCGACGGTGCTCTTCACGGGTGTACTCCTCGATATCGTTGACGTGGTCGGTCGTGCCGGTGCGGCGCGCGCTGCTGGTCGGGGTGACAGGATTTGAACCTGCGGCCTTCCGCTCCCAAAGCGGATGCGCTACCAAGCTGCGCTACACCCCGCACTGACCAGGCGATCCTACGGCCCGGCATATCAGTGATCACAATGACCTGCTGCCAACGCCCCACGAAGTCACCACGGCGGGGCAATTGGATTTCGGGTCCGCCACGCCGGTACAGTCTCGCTCTAGCTGTTCATGCGGGCGTAGCTCAATGGTAGAGCCCTAGTCTTCCAAACTAGCTACGCGGGTTCGATTCCCGTCGCCCGCTCCACCAGGATCCACCTGGAGTCCGCCGACCTGCGATTCGGCGGACTCCAACGGTGGGTCCCCCTCGTGACCAGCAACCGGTCAGAGGCGTATGCGAACCGGGCCGGGGGCTGCTGTACTCACGCGTCACCGCGGACTTATCCTTCGAAGCAAGCTACGCGGGTCCGATCGCCCCGTCGCCCCCGCGAAAGGGGATTCTCCCTAGCAGGAAGGCACGCCATGGGCGGCACACGGCACGTCCAAATCCATGGGACGTGCTCCCCGCGCTTTGAGAAGGTGCGGTCCGAGTTCGAGCGCAACTTCACCGAGCGCGACGAACTCGGCGCGGCCGTAGCGGCCTATGTCGACGGCGAGCTCGTCGTCAATCTGTGGGCCGGCTCCGCCGACGTCGACGGCACGCGGCCCTGGCAGGAAGACACCCTGAGCACGGTGCTGTCGGGCAGCAAGGGCCTGACCAGCACCTGCGTGCACCGCCTCGCCGATGCCGGGGAATTGGACCTGCGGGTACCGGTGGCCCACTACTGGCCGCAGTTCGGCCAGGCCGGCAAGGGTGACATCTCCCTGGCGATGGTGCTGGCGCACCGTTCCGGGGCGATCGGGCCGCGCGAGCCGATGCACTGGCGTGACGTCACCGACTGGGATCTGGTCTGCGAGCGGTTGGCCGCCGCCGAACCGTGGTGGCGGCCCGGCACCGCGCAGGGCTATCACATGACCACCTACGGCTTCATCATCGGCGAGGTCGTGCGGCGGGTGACCGGATTGACGGTGAGCCAGTACCTGCGCACCGAGGTCGCCGGCCCGCTGGGCGCCGAGGTGCACATCGGGGTGCCGGCCGAGCAGCAGCCCTACCGCTGCGCCGACCCGGTGGGCAAGCCGACGATCCGCGAGATGCTGTCCTCGGCCGGGGCGCCGAAACGGCCGACCTCGCTGGACGACCACCCCAAGGCGGGACTGGCGGTCGCGATGGGATTCGCCCCCGACGACGAGATCGCCACCAACGACCTGACGCTCTGGCGCCAACTGGAATTCCCCGGCACCAACGCCCAGGTCTCCGCCCTGGGCATGGCCACGTTCTACAACGGCCTCGTACAGGAGAAGCTGCTCAGCCGGGCCGCCATGGACCGCCTGCGGGTACTGCAGGGCGGTACCGAAACCGACCTGGTGCTCGGGCCCCGCGTCGCCGAGCACGGCTGGGGCATGGGCTACATGCTCAACGCCCAGGGCGTCAACGGGCCCAACCGGCGGATCTTCGGCCACGGTGGCCTCGGCGGGTCGTTCGCGTTCGCCGATCTGGAGCACCGGATCGGCTACGGCTATGTGATGAACCGGTTCGACCACACCCAGGCCAATGCCGACCCGCGCAGCGTCGTGTTGTCCAACGAGATCTACCGGGCGCTCGGGGTGGCGATTCGCCCCCGGCGCGAAACGGTCTACGACGACTGAGGTGCGGCCCGCTGCCGCAGGTCAGCGGGGGCCGGTCCCGGGCTGACCTGGGCTACCCGGGTGGTCGTAGCCACCGGGGTGCTGGGGCCCACCGGGTCCCTGTGGGCCATGGGGTGGTTGTGGGTGCGGTCCCTGCGGGCCGTGTTGGTTGATTCCGCCGGGTCCGCGCTGATCGCCTCGGAAGTCGCGACTGTGGTCATTGCCATCCCGATCACGATGGTGATCGTCGTGGCATTCGTTCTTCTCCCAGTTCATGCCCCACGCCGAGTCCCAGATCTGACCGGGACACCAGTGGTAGGCCGGCATCGGTGCCGGCAGGGCCTGGACTTGGGCGGCGACACCGAGGCCGGTCAACCCCGTACCTGCGGCAATGGCAAAGGTGGCAGCGGAAATTCTGCTGAGCGATTCCATGCGGTCGGTTATAGCCGCGTCACCCACCACCGAAACGCCTAAACCGATTGGAAATCATGGGCTTTCGCCGGGAGTTGACTGGCCGATCTGGACATCAGGACTGGCAGGACGGACACCAGAACACATTGCGGCCCTCTAGTTCAGCGGTCCGCACGGCAGTCCCGCACACCCGGCACGGGTCGCCGGCGCGCCGGTAGACGTAGGTACGCGGCTTCCCTGCCGCGTACGCCGGAGCGCCGTGGTCATCCTCGGGTCGGACGACGACGATGCTGCCGCGCCGCAGCCCGACCTTCATCAGCGCCACCAAGTCGGCCCAGATCTCGGCGAAGTCCGCTTCGCCGATCTGCACGCCGGGCCGGTAGGGGTCGATCCGGCGCCGGAACAGCACCTCGCTGCGGTAGACGTTGCCGACCCCGGCCAGCACCGACTGGTCCATCAGCAGCGCAGCAATAGACTTGCGGGACTTGGCAATTCGCTTGAAGGCCAGCGAAGGGTCGGCGTCACCGCGCAACGGATCGGGTCCCAGCCGCGCGATCACGTCGGCGACTTGGGCCTCGTCGACCACCTCACACGCGGCCGGACCGCGCAGGTCGGTGCCGAACTCGGCGCCCACCATCCGCATCCGTACCTGACCGACCGGTTCGGGCAGGCCGCCGTCAGCGATCTCGAACTCGGTGAAGTGGCCGTAGATCCCCAGGTGCACGTGCACGATCGGCCCACGCCCGTAGTGGTGGAACAGGTGCTTGCCCCACGCCTCGGCGCGCAGCAGTGGCTGTCCGTCGACTAGGGCGGCGCCGGATTCGAAGCGGCCTTGCGGACTGGACACCGCGACCGGTTCCCCTTTGAAGCGGCGCTGATGGAGCCGGGCCAGCCGGTGCAGGATGTGCCCCTCCGGCATGTCAGGCCAGTCTGTGCTCGGGTCAGGCCGGCGCGCCGGGCACCGGAGGTGCCTCGTGGTTGCGCTCGTAGGCCGCCAGGATGTCGATGCGCCGCTGATGACGCTCGGCCTCCGACCACGGAGTGCTCAGAAACGCGTCGACGATCGCGAGCGCTTCGGCGGTGCTGTGCATCCGGCCGCCGATGCCGATCAGCTGGGCATTGTTGTGTTCGCGGGCCAGCTGCGCGGTTTCGGTGCTCCAGGCCAGCGCACAACGCGCCCCGGGCACCTTGTTGGCCGCGATCTGCTCACCGTTGCCGGACCCGCCGATCACGATTCCGAGGCTGTCGGGGTCGGCCACTGTGCGGGCCGCCGCAGCGATGCAGAACGCCGGGTAGTCGTCCTCGGCGTCGTAGCTGAAGGCCCCGCAGTCGACCGGCTCATGGCCGGCCTTCTTCAGGTGCTCGACGATCGTTTCTTTGAGTTCGTAGCCGGCGTGGTCGCAGCCGAGGTAGACGCGCATGGCGTCATTGTCTCAGACCCGGTCTGCTCCCCCGCCAGCCGTCAGTCGAACTCGGGCGCCTCGCCCCGGGTGCGCTTGAGCTCCCAGAAGTGCGGGTAGGAGGCGAAGGTCACCGATGCGTCCCACAGCTCTCCCGCCTGCTCGCCGCGGGGAATCCGAGACAGCACCGGACCGAAGAACGCCACCCCGTTGACGTGGATGGTCGGCGTCCCGACGTCCGGGCCGACGGCGTCCATCCCGGCGTGGTGGCTGGCGCGCAGCGCCTCGTCGTAGGCGTCGCTGGTGGCGGCGTCGGCCAATTCAGCCGGCAGGCCCACCTCGGCCAGCGCACCGGCGATGACGTCGGGAAAGTCCTTGTTGTTCTGGTTGTGGATCCGGGTCCCCATCGCGGTATACAGCGGCCGCAGGATCTCGTTGCCGCGCAACTGCTCCGCGGCGATCGCCACCCGCACCGGGCCCCACGCGTGCTTGAGGCCCTCGCGGTACTGCTCGGGAAGGTCGTCGCGCCCCTCGTTGAGCACGGCCAAACTCATCACGTGGAAGGTGACATCGACGTCACGGACCTTCTCCACCTCCAGGATCCACCGGGAGGTGATCCAGCACCACGGGCACAGCGGGTCGAACCAGAGCTCGGCGTGCGATTTCACGGGCATGGGCGATCCTCTCAGCCAACAACTGACACGTTTGGAAGGTCTAACGCGGCACCGAACACATCTATGCCCACCGCGCGGTTACAGGCTCAAGGCCAGCAGCGCGACCGCGATCGCCGGGAAAGCGCCCTGGACGACGGCGGCGCGGGCCTTGTCGGGCGACGACGTCACCAGAACCAGCGCCGCGGCCAGCATGGACCCGACACCCGCGAAGATCAGCGCAAGCCCAACGGTGTTGTGGTCCAACGAAACCGCGGCGATACCCACCACGGTGACGATGGCCAGGAACAGGTTGTAGAAACCTTGGTTGAAGGCCAGCGCCTTGGTGGTCTCGGCCTCCTCTGCGGTGGTGCCGAAGACGGCACGGGTGCGCGGTGAGGTCCAACTCAGCGACTCGAGCGCGAAGATGTAGACGTGCAACACCGCGGCCAGCGCGGCGAAGGTCAGACCGGCGATGAGCATGGCCTCATTAAACTCGGTCCGGCGCCCGCCCGCACGGTCCGGCGGCTACTGTAGGCGGGCGTGGCACTTCCTAACCTCACCCGCGACCAGGCCGCCGAACGGGCCGCTTCGGTCACCGTCGTCAACTACCGGATCGCCCTGGACCTGACCGATGGCAGCGGCAAACCGGGCGAGCGCACCTTCCGCTCCACCACCACCGTCACCTTCGACGCGCTGGCCGGCAGCGACACCGTCATCGACATCGCCGCCGAGACGATCCACAGCGCCACCCTCAACGGCCGCGCCCTCGACGTCTCGGCCTACGACGAGTCGGTCGGCGTCACACTGAGCGGCCTGGCCGAGCACAACACCGTCGAGATCGACGCGCAGTGCTATTACTCCAACACCGGCGAAGGTCTGCACCGCTTCGTCGACCCGGTCGACGATGAGGTGTACCTGTACTCGCAGTTCGAAACCGCCGACGCCAAGCGGATGTTCGCCTGCTTCGACCAGCCAGACCTCAAGGCCACCTTCGACGTCACCGTCACCGCGCCGTCGCACTGGCAGGTGATCTCCAACGGCGCCACGAGCTCCGTGCACGACGGCGTGCACACCTTCGAGACCACCCCGAAGATGAGCACGTATCTGGTGGCGCTGATCGCCGGACCGTATGCCCGTTGGGATGACGTCTACCGCGACGAACACAGTGAGATCCCGCTGGGCCTGTTCTGCCGGGCTTCGCTGGCCGAGCACATGGACGCCGAGCGGCTGTTCACCGAGACCAAGCAGGGATTCGGCTTCTACCACAGCAACTTCGGCGTGCCGTATGCCTTCGGCAAGTATGACCAGCTGTTCGTGCCGGAGTTCAATGCCGGCGCTATGGAGAACGCCGGAGCGGTGACGTTCCTGGAGGACTACGTCTTTCGCAGCAAAGTGACCCGGGCGTCCTATGAGCGCCGGGCCGAGACCGTGCTCCACGAGATGGCGCACATGTGGTTCGGCGACCTGGTCACCATGCGCTGGTGGGACGACCTGTGGCTCAACGAGTCGTTCGCGACATTCGCCTCGGTGCTGTGCCAAAGCGAGGCAACCGAATACACCAGCGCCTGGACCACGTTCGCGAACGCGGAGAAGTCCTGGGCCTACCGCCAGGACCAGCTGCCGTCGACGCACCCGATCGCCGCCGACATCCCCGACCTGGCCGCCGTGGAGGTGAACTTCGACGGAATCACTTACGCCAAGGGCGCTTCGGTGCTCAAACAGTTGGTGGCCTACGTCGGGCTGGAGCACTTCCTGGCCGGCCTGCGCGACTACTTCGCCGCGCACGCCTTTGACAACGCCACCTTTGACGACCTGCTGGCGGCCCTGGAGAAGGCGTCCGGCCGGGATCTGTCCGACTGGGGCCGGCAGTGGCTCAAGACCACCGGCCTGAACACGCTGCGGGCGGATTTCGACGTCGACGGCGACGGCCGGTTCACCCGGTTCGCGGTGACGCAGGGCGGCGCTGCCCCGGGTGCCGGTGAGACGCGGGTGCACCGGTTGGCCATCGGCATCTACGACGACGACCCCTCCGGTTCCGGCGGGTTGGTGCGGGTACACCGCGAGGAGCTCGACATCGACGGGCCCAGTACGGAAGTGCCTGGCCTGGTAGGGGTTTCGCGCGGAAAGCTGATCCTGGTCAATGACGACGACCTGACCTACTGCGCCATGCGACTGGACCCGCAGTCACTGGCCGCCGCGACGGAACGCATCGCCGACATCGCCGAGCCGTTACCGCGCACGCTGGTGTGGTCGGCGGCCTGGGAGATGACCCGCGAAGCCGAGCTGCGCGCCCGGGACTTCCTGGCGCTGGTGCAACGCGGCATCGGCGCCGAAACCGAGGTTGGCGTCGCCTCGCGGTTGCTGCTGCAGGCGCAGACCGCGCTGGGGTTCTACGCCGATCCGGCCTGGGCCGCCGAGCAGGGGTGGCCGGCGTTCGCCGACCGGCTGCTGGAGTTGGCCCGCGAGGCCGACCCCGGTTCGGATCACCAGCTGGCCTATGTCAACGCGCTGTGCACCTCGGTGCTCGCAGAGCGGCACACCACGGTGCTGGCCGCGCTGTTGGACGCCGACCCGGCCGCCCAGGGGCTGGCCGGGCTAGCCGTCGACACCGACCTGCGTTGGCGGATCGTGGTGGCGCTGGCCCGCGGCGGTGCGCTGGACTCTGCGGCGATCGACGCCGAGATCCAGCGTGACCCCACCGCGGCCGGCCAACGCCAGGGTGCCCAGGCTTCGGCGGCCCGACCACAGGCCGCGGTCAAGGAAGCGGCCTGGCAGCAGGTGATCGAGGACGACACGTTGGCCAACATCACTGGTCGCGCGATTATCGGCGGGATCGTGCAGCCCGGTCAGGGCGAGCTGCTGGCGCCGTTCACCGCGCGCTACTTCGAGGCGATTTCCGGTGTGTGGGAGCGGCGATCCAGCGAGGTGGCGCAGACCGTGGTGGTGGGTCTGTACCCCGGGTGGGATGTCAGCCAGGCGGGATTGGACGCCGCCGACGCTTTCCTGGCCGATCCTTCGGTGCCGCCGGCGCTGCGGAGGCTGGTCACCGAGGGCCGGGCCGGGGTGGAGCGGTCGCTGCGGGCTCGCACCGTTGATACCGCTTGATCAGCGGTATCCCCCGTCTGCCAGCCCGGCGTCCTTCTCGAAACTGTTGACACCGCCGAAGATTCGCGCCCTCGCCTCCTCGGCGAGGTAGCGCGCGGGCATCCGCACCGGCCCCAGGGCAGCCCACTGCTGGGCATGGATCTCTTCGTGATGCAGCAGCGTGTCCAGGTCCGGTCCACCCGGGCCGAGCCGGCCTGACTCGATGATCTGGCGCAGCCGCCCGGCGGGGTCGGTGGCGCGCGTGGTGGCGTTGACCAGGAACAGATCGCCCCACATGGTGCCGCCGCGGTGGCTGAACGACCCGTGAATCCGATTGCCGCCCAATACCATCAGTACCCCGTTCGGGGTGGCGGCCACGCACCCGCCGGTGTTGCAGATGCTCCGGACCACCGTGTAGCTCCAGCGATTCGCGCGCTGGCGGTCGATGATCCGTCGCATCTCGGCGGCACCGTACGGCGTCTCGGGAAAATCGCTGCGAACACCGCAGCGGCCGTAACCGGTGCCGGCATTGAGCAAGTAGGTCAGCAGCACCGCGCGCCGCACAGCGTCGCCGCCGGCTGTTCGGGGGATGACGAAAAAGCTCTTGCCATCCGGGTCGGTGATCTGCTCCATCACGTCCAGCGCCCGGAAGCTGTCCCGCGTGATGCCCTGGCCACGCACGATTTCGGTCACCACTCGTGGTCCGACCGCGTGCCGGTCGAGATTCGCCAGCCAGACCCGGTGCGCCGGAGAGGGCGCAGCAAGAGCATGCGCCGAAGCGATCTCCGGTCCCGCGGGTGGACCGGGCAGGTTCACGCTCGCGACCAACGGATCGTCCGGCCGTGCAGCCAGCAGCTAGGCCGGGGTGACGCCGGCGCTGATCACCTGCACCGCGCTGACCAGACCGTCGATCAGGTGGCCGTCGCGGAAGGCCGCAGCCGCCGCTGCCACACCCTGCGGTGCGGCAGCCGGGGCAATGCGGCCGGCCACGCCGGCGCCGTAGACCACCTCAATGGCCTTCTGGTCCGGCGAGACCGCGATCAGCACGGCGTCGTTGGGGGTGGGCACCTTCGCCAGAATTTCGCGGGCCCGCGCGGCGGTGTCAGCACCCAGGTCGCCGATGTAGGTGGCGAAACGGGCCTGGGTGGCGCGCGAGGCGTAGGTCAGCGCGTCATCGAGAGCCACCAGTTCCTTGACCGGGAACGGGTAGTGCAACGACGCCTCGCCGGGTTCGGTAACCCCCGAAACTCGTCCGCTGTTGGTGACCACAAAGCCGTACGGCAGGTCTGCCGGATCGATCGTTACGACTTCACCAGTTGCCACTGGTTCCACCCCCCACGCTGAACTCGGAATTGCCGTGGCCGTGTCCGCCAATGGCCTCGTCGGTCGCCGACCAGAGGATCGGCGGGTGTGTCCACCGCTCCGACATCTGATAGGTGGCCGCGCGCGGCCCCTTCTGCGACAGGGTCCGGGCGGCCAGCAGCGCGAACATTGCCGCCGGGATGCCAATGAAGATGCCGAGGGTTTCCAACACGCTCACGCCGTAGACGGTATCCCACCGCTGATCGAACGGTGCGGGAACCCGGCCCGATGGGGCGCCGCCGCGGGGCGAGCGACCGAGCATCGGTGCGACAGGGCCACCTCGCCGGTGCTGAACGGGCATCGATTATGGTGGCGCCATACCTTCGCACTGGCAGTCAGCGTGAGGAAGGGCTGCCCCGGCAGTCATGGGAGGCCCACGGGCCTCGGAGATCGCACAATCACCCGTTGCTGTCGTGCGGCAACGCCTTCTTCCTTCGCGAGGTAGGCGCGCCGTCGGGCCGCAGGGGTCCTGCCAGTGGGAGTCCCATGAACGACGAATTGCGCGCCGACAGCGTGGTCGGCCGCATCAAGACCATCTTCCGCTTCCCCATCAAATCGGTCGGCGGCCGAAGCATCACCGACACCTACGTCGACATGCATGGCAGTCTCGGGGATCACCGGTACGCCTTCATCGATGTCGAGACCGGCAATCTGTGCAACGCGAAAAATCCGCGCAAGTACGGCAGCCTGCTGGCCTGTCGGGCCTATTACGTCGACGAGCCACGGCCCGGACAACCGTTGCCCACCCTGGAAGTCGTCTTCCCCGACGGACAAGCTCACCGCAACGTCGGCACCGACCTCGATGACGCTATGTCGCGCTACCTCGGCCGCACGGTACGCCTAGCGGAGGCCGTTCCCAGCGACGCCAAGACCGAGTTGGTCTGGGACGCCGCGACCGGTTTGCCCAAGGAGGGCGTGTACAGCCACACCACCACGAACTCCGACGGCGACGAGGTCTTGACCTACGGCCCGCTGCAAGCCAACAGGTTCTTCGACCTGACACCACTGCATTTCATAACGACCTCAACGCTCAACCACTTTCAGCGACTGGAACCCACCGCGAGATTCAACCCTCGCCGTTACCGGCCCACGATGGTCATCGACACCCCAGCACCCGGCCTCGTCGAAGACGCCTGGGTCGGCGGACGGCTCACCATCGGAGCGGCGGTCTCAGCCAGCGTCGACTTATGCACGCCGCGATGTGTGATGTCCACGCTCGCGCACGGCAAGGACGTGCCCCTGGACCGGGCGACCCTGCGAACCATCGCCAAACACAACAGCAAGTCCATCGGAGATTTCGGGCGGCTGGCATGCGCCGGGGTGTACGCCACCGTGACGGCCACGGGACCGGTTCGTGTGGGCGACCCGGTGCGATTCGAGTCAAGCAGCAACTAGGCAAGGAGGACAACCATGATTCAGCGGCTCACGCCCGACGTCGGCTACCTGCCGCCGGCCATGTTCGACGCGTTGGGAATCTCGCAACTGGTGATCACTGCAGGACTGGTGCACTGGTCGGGAATCGTTGCAGCACAGGCTGACACCAATGGGATCAGCGTCCCGGCGGCTGATGTCGCCGGCCAGCTGACCTTCATTCTGGACAAACTGGACGCCATGCTGGCCGCGGTCGGCTCCGACCGGACACAGATCGTGAGCCTGACCGTCTACAGCACCGCGATCGACGACTTGTCGGCCGCGCTGGCCCGCGTTTATGCACCATGGGTGGGAGAACACCGACCGGCACTCACCTCGATCGGAGTCGCACGGCTGTCCCTGCCGCAGACGTTGCTCGAGGTCCAGGGCTGCGCCGTCGTTCCGGAAAGGCGATGACCATGGTTCTTGCTGCAGCCGTCCAACTGGAGGCGATACTCGGCGACGTTCCGGCCAACCTTGCCGCGTGTGAACGGCTGGCCGATGAGGCGGGCCGCGCCGGCGCCAGGATCATCGCCCTGCCGGAGTTCTTCACCACCGGTATCGGATTCGAGCCGGCGCTGGCCACGGCGGCGCTACCACCCGGCGGTGCGGCCACCGAACTACTCACCACACTGGCCCGCCGGCACCGCGCGCTGGTCGGTGGATCCTTCCTGTGCCGCGATCCCGACGGCCACGTCCGCAACGCCTATCTGCTCGCAGATTCTGACGGCGGTTCAGCGAGGCTCGACGAAGGAGAGCCGAAGCTGGGACCGCCGCATGAGCCCGGCGTGGTGGGCCGCCACGACAAGGATCTGCCCACAATGTGGGAGAACGCGTTCTACACCAACGGCGACGACGACGGGGTGCTCACGGCAGGCGAACACACGGTCGGGGCCGCGGTGTGCTGGGAGCTGATGCGCACACAGACGGTGCACCGGCTGCGCGGCCGGGTGGATCTGGTGATGACCGGGTCGGGCTGGTGGTCAATCCCCCGCTGGTCGCCCCACGTCCTGTTCGACCGTCTCGAACGCAATAACGCCGGCACCGCGCGCCAGGCGGCGGCGGCGTTCGCCCAGTATGTCGGCGCCCCGGTGGTGCACGCCGCCCATGCCGGCACATTGACCTGCGCGATGCCCTGGCTGCCGCTTCGGTACCGCGGCCGTTTCGAAGGCACCACGCTGATCGCCAGCGCGGACGGCACCGTCCTCGCGGAACGCCACGCCGATCAAGGCGAAGGGGTCGTGCTCGCAGAGATCACGCCGGGCAGCCAGCCGGCTCGACTCGCGCCGCCGGCCGGCTTCTGGCTACATCGCCGCGGAACGCTGCCCACCGCGGTGTGGCATTACCAACGCTGGCATGGGCGGCGCTGGTATCGGCGCCACGTCTATCGGCACAACGTCGCACAGAACGTCTGAGGAGGCACCACCGTGAGTTGGACCGGCGCAGCACTGGGCACCGACACGCTGATCACCCTGCTGACGGCAGGCCTGACCTTCCTGCTTGCCCTGGGACTGGGCATCTGGAAATACCGGCAGATGGTCACCCGGCCGGAGCGCCACGCCCATCCCTACGTCGACATCGCACACCGCGCCGCGCTGCTGTATTCCTTCGCCACCCTGCTGCTGGCGGTTTTCGTCGAGCTCAGCGCCTGGCCGACCTGGGTGAATCTGACCGCCGCCATGGTGGTCGTGTTCTACTTCCTGGCCGCCATAGCCAGCTACATCGCGCACGGCGCCCTGCAAGATACCACCAACCAGTTCGAGCACCCCTCTACGGGGCTGCACGTGTCGATGGTGCTGCTGATCGTCGGCGAGATGGGCGGGTTTGGCGTGCTGCTCGCCGGATTCGTCGCCGGTTGGCTCGGCCGAGGCTAACGTTCAGGCAGCCCCTTCGCCGAGGTAACGCATCCACACCGGATCGAGATCGTGGATCACCGCCAGCAGCCGCCAATGCTGGCCCTTGGGCGAGGTGGGCACCAACCGCAGCGTCCAGCCGATCTCGGCCAGCAATCGGTCCGCCTTGCGGTGATTGCAGGTCGAGCAGGCGGCCACACAGTTCTCCCAGGAGTGGTCGCCGCCGCGGCTGCGCGGCACCACGTGGTCGACGGTGTCGGCCTTGCCGCCGCAGTAAGCACAGCTGTGCTGGTCGCGGTGCATCAGTGCAGCCCGGGTCAACGGAATCCGGGCCCGGTACGGCACCCGAACGTAGTTCCGCAGCCGGATCACCGAGGGCACCGGCACCGACCGGGTCGCCGAGTGGATGACCGGGCCGGCCGGATCGTCGTGCACGATGTCGGCTTTACCGCAGATCAGCATGACCACGGCACGCCGCAGCGACAGCGCCGTCAACGGCTCGAAGGTGGAGTTCAGCAGCAATACCCGCCGACGAGTCCAGATCGATGCGGCTTCATTGCTGGTCCCAGCGCCGGAAGTGGCGACCGAATGCAGGCATGGGGCGGTGGCAAGCCCGCTCAGGCTCGCCGGTGGGGCACCGGGGGTGCGGTGGCCCCGACGTTTCATATCCGGTCTTGCAGCCGGTTTAGATGTCGCACCATTGACCTCCGCCGAACAGTTCACCATGATTCGGCGCTGGTCGCACGCCTATTTGCTGTGTGTTCACCGGCAGTCACCGGCGATGCCCCACAATGGGGGGCGATGCAGCCGATAGAAGAACCCTCGTTTTATGACGCCGTCGGCGGTGCGGAGACCTTCCACGCCATCGTGTCGCGGTTTTATCAACTGGTCGCTCAGGACCCGATCCTGCGCCCGATGTACCCCGCCGACGACATGGCCGGCGCCGAGGAACGATTGCGGATGTTCCTCGAGCAGTACTGGGGCGGGCCGCGCACCTACACCGAGCTTCGTGGACACCCGCGCCTGCGGATGCGCCATATCCCCTACCGGATCGGCCCGATGCAGCGCGATGCGTGGCTGCGCTGCATGGTGGCGGCCATCGACGAGATCGACAGGGACACCCTCGACGACGCACACCGCGGCGAACTGCTGCAGTACCTGCATTCGGCGGCCGACTTCCTGGTCAACGCGCCGATCTGATGGGCGCCAGCGAAAACCCTGACCGCCCCGGCCAGACCCCGTGGTGGGCTGACAGTGTCTTCTACCAGGTGTATCCCCGCTCGTTCGCGGACAGCAACGGTGACGGGGTCGGGGACCTGGACGGAGTGACCGCACACCTGGACTACCTGCGCGAAATCGGCGTCGACGCGATCTGGCTCAACCCGGTGACGGTGTCGCCGATGGCCGACCATGGCTACGACGTGGCGAATCCGCGTGATATCGATCCGCTCTTCGGCGACCTCGCGGCACTGGATCGGCTGGTGGCCGCTGCGCACCAGCGGGGACTCAAGCTGACGATGGACCTGGTGCCCAACCACACCAGTTCGGCGCACCCGTGGTTCGTCGAGGCACTGGCCGCCAAGCCGGGCAGTCTCGCGCGCGACCGCTACTTCTTCCGCGACGGGCGCGGACCCGGCGGCCAGCTGCCGCCCAACAACTGGGTGTCAGTGTTCGGCGGCCCGGCCTGGACGCGGGTCACCGAACCCGACGGCCCGGGCCAGTGGTACCTGCATCTGTTCGATGTGTCACAGCCGGATCTGAACTGGGACAACCCCGAGGTGTTCGCCGATTTCGAGCGAACTCTGCGGTTCTGGCTGGACCGCGGCGTGGACGGCTTCCGTATCGATGTCTCGCACGGCATGGCCAAGCCGGCCGGTCTGCCGGACATGCCGGTCACCGATGTGAAGCTGCTGGCCCACCAGGACGACGACCCGCGTTTCAACCGGCCCGGCGTCCACCCGATTCACCGGGCGATTCGCCGGGTCATGGATGACTATCCGGACGCGGTGAGCGTCGGCGAAGTCTGGGTGCACGACAACGATCAGTTCGCCGAGTACCTACGGCCCGACGAACTGCACCTGGCCTTCAACTTCCGGCTGCTGCAAGCCGATTTCGATGCCCAAGAGATCCGCGGTGCAATCGACAATTCGCTGGCCGCGGTGGGGTTGGTGGGCGCCAGCGCCACCTGGGCCCTGGAGAACCACGACGTCGAGCGGGCAGTCACCCGCTACGGCGGCGGGACCGTCGGGCTGGACCGGGCCAGGGCTATGGCCCTGGTGTTGTTGGCCCTGCCCGGCGCGGTGTTCGTCTACAACGGCCAAGAGCTGGGCCTGCCCAACGTCGAGCTGCCCGACTCAGCCCTGCAGGACCCGGTGTGGGAGCGCTCGGGCCACACCGAACGCGGTCGCGACGGCTGCCGGGTGCCGCTGCCCTGGTCCGGCGACGCACCGGCGTTCGGATTCTCCGACAACCCCGACACCTGGCTGCCGATGCCGCCGGACTGGGCACACCTGACTGTCGAGGGACAACGCAGCGACCGCAGCTCGACGCTGTCGCTGTACCGGCAGGCCCTCGAAATTCGCAGGAGCCGAAACGAGCTCGCGGGATCGCCGATCGATTGGCTGGACGCACCGGCGGGGCTGCTGGTCTTTCGGCGCGCTGGACTGGTGTGTGTGCTCAACGCCGGGAACAGCCCGGCGGACCTGCCGGAGGGCCGGTTGATTCTGTCCAGCACCCCAGTTGCCGAGGGACTCTTGCCGCCCAACGCCGCCGCGTGGTTGGTCTGATCGGGAAGTCAGGTCACCGCCGAGCGGTTGCGGCACCGGCGAATTCGGCGACCAGATCTGCCAGCCGGTCCGGCTGATCGATCATCGAGTAGGTGCGCGCGCCGTCGATGAGTTCGAAGCGGGAGTTGGTCAGCGTACTTGCGAGACCCCTACCGTCCTCGACGGGAAAGAACAGATCGTCGGCGGACCAGGTGACCAGAGCCGGCTTGGTGAACGCGTGAAGTCGCGACCCCGCATCCAGGGAGGTCTGCTGGTTGAGCGACTTGGTGAGCAGGCGGAGGTCCTCGGCGACGCCGGCATCCCGCAGCGCGGGCCTGACCCACTCACGCACCAGGTCATGGATATCGCGGTGCGCCAGCTTTCCGTAGGCGTAATGACGAACCGCGCGCAGCCGCATCGGTTGTAGCGCAACACGGAAGGTGATGGCGGTCTTCGCAGCCACAATGAACGGATTGATGATGGGCGGCGGGAAATGCTCGAAGGCATCGCAACTGGTCAGCACCAGCGCCCCCAGCCGGTCCGGGTGGTTGACCGCGACCAGCTGGCTGATCAGGCCTCCGGTGTCATTGCCGACCAACACCACGTCCTCGAGGCCGAGTGCGCCCATGAATGCGTCGACCATGGCGGCGATCCCGGGCAGGGTTCTGTCAGCGCCGGACCGCAACGCCGTCGGATGCGCGCCGAGCGGCCAATTCGGGGCGATGCAGCGGAGACCTCGCGCTGCCAGGCGGGCGCTCAGTGGCCCCCATAGCGAGGCACCCATGGCGTAGCCGTGGACGAACAGCACCGGGCGGCCATCCTGCGGGCCCGCGGTGTCGTAGTGGATTGTTCCGGCGTCAATGTCAACGGTGGGCATTGGAAGCTCCTAACATAGTTACGTGCAACCTGCCGATAACTTACCGACAGCCTGTACGGAAATCAAGCGTCGGACGCAAGCCGAGCGTTCCGCCGCCACCCGTGCTGCCCTGATGAGCGCGGCCCGCAGACTGTGGGGTGCGCGTGGCTACGCGGCCGTGGGGACCCCCGAGATCGCGGAGGCCGCCGGCGTGACCCGGGGCGCGATGTACCACCAATTCCCGGACAAGGCAGCGCTTTTTTTG
Source organism: Mycolicibacter virginiensis (assembly GCF_022374935.2). NCBI lineage: Bacteria > Bacillati > Actinomycetota > Actinomycetes > Mycobacteriales > Mycobacteriaceae > Mycobacterium > Mycobacterium virginiense. The sequence continues at coordinate 1,613,485 of NZ_CP092430.2, read as the reverse complement.
GCTGTCGTGGAGTCCGTGGAAGCCGACGTGATGGCGCGACTCGGCGAAGCGGTGGCCGCCTCCGCGGCAACCACCCCCGCCGCCGCGCTACGGGCGGCCGCGGAAAACTGGCTGGTGGTCGCCGAGGATCCCGAGGTGCGCCAGCTCGTCCTGCTCGATGCCCCCAACGTCCTGGGTTGGGACGGCTTTCGCGACGTGGCCCAGCGCTACAGCCTGGGCATGACCGAGCAGCTGCTCAGCGAAGCGATGAGGGCCGGACAACTCTCGCACCAGCCGGTCCGCGCGCTCGCCCACGTGTTGATCGGCGCGCTCGACGAAGCAGCGATGGTGATCGCGACAGCCGACGACCCCGAGCAGACGCGCGCCGACGTGAGCCTCGTCATTCAGCGACTACTCGACGCCATGCTCACCGAGGGCTGATCAGGAGCGTCAGGCGCTCAGCGAATGAATTTCTCCAGGTAGGCGCGATGGTCCGCGGACAGCCGCACCAGCTTCTGCTCGTCGATGCTGAACGTGGCCAACTGCGTCTCAGCGATCACGGCAGGCCGTGAATCCGGGGCCGCGTGCACCGAGCGCACCTCGTAGCCGATGGTGAAGTCCACCGTGCGCAGCCGAGACACCCACATCGTCACCTGCAACGGTGAGTCGGTCAGCCGCAGTTGTCCCTTGTAGGCGACTTTGACCTCGGCGATCAGCAGGCCGACGCTAGTGATGTCGACTGCGAACGCCGGCGACAGGAAGGGCACTCGCGCCTCTTCGAGCATCGTGACCATGGTCGCGTGGTTCACGTGCTGGTACATGTCGATGTCCGACCAGCGCACCGGAACCGCTGCCACAAAGCCCACCGGCTCTCCGGTGGATTCTGCTGCCGGACTCATGACGCCGCGCCGCGCGTCATGCTGCGGATCTGCCGCGCCGCCACCGACAGGGTCGCCAGATCCCGTTGGTCGGATTCGTAGATCTGGGTCAGCGTGCGCCGCGCCCGCTCCACGCGTGAGGCGTTGGTCGACTCCCATTCGGTGATTTTCTGCATCCCGTCCTCGTCCGGTTCTCCGACCGCCAGCACGTCCAGGCACAGCGACCGCACCGAATTGTAGATGTCGTCACGGATCGCCAACCGCGCCAAGGCATGCCAGCGGTCGTCGCGCGGGAGCTGGGCGACCGCGGTCAGCAGCCCGTCGGTGCCCAACCGATCCATCAGCGCGAAGTAGGTGTCGGCGACCTCGTCGGCGTCGCGTTCGGTGATGTCGGCGACGTCGATGATGTCGAGCAGGCTGTAACGGTAGAGGCCCAGGGCGACGTCGGAAGCCAGGCCGTGCGGCACGCCCTGCGCCTCGAACTCGCCGATGTGTTTGGCGACGATGTCGGCGTCGTCGCCGCGCAGCCATTCCGACATCCGCGGTGACAGCGCGGCGACCTGCTCGGCGAACCGATTGATCTCGGCGCCCACCGCCAGCGGCTGGGGGCGGTAGTTGAGCAGCCACCGGCCGGCCCGGTCGATGAGCCGCCGCAGGTCCAGCGTCATCCGGTCGGTCACCGCGACCGGCAGACCGTCCTGCTCACCGGCAGCGCGGATCCGGTGCCACAGGTCGCCGACCCCGAAGATGGCATCGGTCGCGACATAGGCGCGCACCGCGTCGATCAGCTCGACGCCCGCGTCCTCGGTGATCCGGAAGGCGTAGGTGATGCCCGCGGTGTCCACCACGTCGTTGATCAGCATGGTGGTGACGATTTCGCGGCGCAGTTGATGCTGGCGGATCTCGGGGCCGAAGCGCTGTTGCAGTACCTGCGGGAAGTACTGCGGCAGCCGGGCGGCGAACACATCCTGTTCGGGTAGGTCGGTGGCCAGCACCGCCGCTTTCAGCGTCAGCTTGACGTGTGCCATCAGGGTGGCCAATTCCGGTGAGGCCAGACCCAGTCCGGCCTCGGCGCGCCGGGCGATCTCCTTCTCCGAGGGCAGCGCCTCCAGGGCACGGTTGAGCCCGCGGTCGGCCACCAGGTGGCGGATCTGGTCGGCGTGCACCGGCAGCAGGCTCGCGGCGTTGGCCCGGCTGGTGCCCATCAGATCGTTCTGGGCGGTGTTGTCCGCCAAGACCAGTGCGCTGACTTCGTCGGTCATCGACGCCAGCAACTCCGGCCGGTCGGCGGCGTCGACCTTGCCGACGGTCACCAGGGCGTCAATCAGGATCTTGATGTTGACCTCGTGGTCGGAGCAGTCGACGCCGGCGGAGTTGTCCAGGGCATCGGTGTTGATACGGCCCCCGGCAAGGTCGAACTCGACACGGCCCAGCGGCGTGACGCCGAGGTTTCCGCCTTCGCCGATCACCTTGGCGCGCACCTGGTTTCCATTGACCCGGACCTGATCGTTGGCACGGTCGCCCACTTCGGCGTCGGATTCGGATTCGGCTTTGACGTAGGTGCCGATGCCGCCGTTGAACAGCAGGTCCACGGGCGCCCGCAGGATCGCCCGGATCAGCACCGGCGGGGTGAGCTCGGTGACGTCCTCATCGAGGCCCAGCACGGCGGCGACCTGCGGACTGACCGGCACCGACTTCAGGTCCCGTGCGTAGACGCCGCCTCCAGCGCTGATCAGCGACTTGTCGTAGTCGTCCCAACTTGATCGGGGCAGGTCGAACATCCGCTGACGCTCCGCGAAGGACCGGGCGGGATCGGGGTCGGGATCGAGGAAGATGTGCCGATGGTCGAAAGCTGCCAGCAGCCGGATGTGTTCGCTGCGCAGCATGCCGTTGCCGAACACGTCGCCGCTCATGTCTCCGACCCCGACGACGCTGAAATCCTGGGTCTGGGTATCGATGCCCATCTCCCGGAAGTGCCGCTTGACCGACTCCCAGGCACCCTTGGCGGTGATGCCCATCTCCTTGTGGTCGTAGCCGACCGACCCGCCGGACGCGAACGCGTCACCCAGCCAGTAGCCGTAGGACTGCGCCACGCCGTTGGCGATGTCGGAGAAGCTGGCGGTTCCCTTGTCGGCGGCCACCACCAGGTACGCGTCGTCGCCGTCGCGGCGCACGACCTGCGGCGGCGCGCTGACCGCGCCGGTGGCGTGGTCGACGTTGTCAGTGACGTCGAGCAGCCCAGAGATGAACAGCGTGTAGCAGGCGATCCCTTCGTCGCGGGCCGCCTCCCGGTCGGCTACCGGGTTACCGGTGGGGGTCGGCGGGTGTTTGACCACGAACCCGCCTTTGGCCCCTGTCGGGACGATGACGGCGTTCTTGACCTCTTGGGCCTTGACCAGCCCGAGGATCTCGGTGCGGTAGTCCTCGCGGCGGTCCGACCAGCGCAGCCCGCCGCGCGAGACGAAACCGAACCGCAGGTGCACGCCCTCGACCCGGGGTGAGTAGACGAAGATCTCGAACTTCGGCCGGGGCAGCGGCAACTCGTCGATCAGGCCGGCATCCAGCTTGAGCGCCAGCACGTTACGTGCGCGAGCCGAATCGTCGCGGGTGACAAAGTAATTGGTGCGCAGGGTGGCTTGAATCAGGGAGGCGAACGCACGCAGCACCCGGTCGGTGTCCAGGCTCACCACCGCGTCGATGCCCGCCGCGACCTCAGCGGCGGCCGCCTGCGCGTCCCGGTTGCGCTGCGTGCGCGACGGATCGAAGAGCGCCTCGAACAGTGCCACCAGGGCCCGCGCGATGCTCGGATAGTCGTTGAGCACCGAGGCGATGTGGTTCTCGCTGTAGGGGAATCGGGCCTGGCGCAGGTATTTGGCGTAGCCGCGCAGCACCACCACCTGTTGCCAGTTCAGTCCGGCGCGCAGCACCAGCTCGTTGAATCGGTCGGGCTCGACGCGGCCCTCCCAGATCGCGGTGACGCCGTCGGCGAATCGTTGTTCGGCGTCGACGCGCTCGGCGCCGCTCGCCGGGATCTCGATGGTGGGGTGTGCGGACACCTTGAACTTGTAGATCCACACCTGCAGGCCGTCGGCGCGGGTGACGGTGAACGGCCGCTCTTCGAGGACCGCCACTCCCATGCACTGCAGCATCGGCAGCAGGTGGCTCAGCGACGCACCGTGCCCGCCGAGAAACCAGGCCAACTGACTTCCGGTGACCTCGCCGTAGTCGGAGAACACCAATTTCACTGAGTCGGCGGTCAATCGCTCGATGATCGCGATGTCGCCGACCGCCTCCGCCGGAGTGACGGCCTGCTTGTAGATCTCGTCGAAGGCGACCGCATAGTGTTCGGCCACCTCGGCGTCAATGGAGTCTTGCGCCGCCGTCTCGAGCAGTCGGTCCCCCCAGGTGCGGGTGGCCTCGGCCAGCAGCGCCTGGATCCGGACCCGGTTGGCCTCGCCGGTGTCGACCGGCCGGGCATCGGGATCGTCGGACATCCGGACCATGAAATGCAGCAGCGCCCAGGGCGCTTCGCTGACACGGGCGCTGTACTCCAGCCCTACCCCACCGAACTCCTGGATCAGGATGTCCTCCATGTGCAACCGCACCGGGGTCGTGTAGCGATCGCGCGGCAGGTACACCAGGCAGGACACGAAGCGACCGGTCCGGTCGCCGCGCAGGAACAGCAGGGTTCCGCGCCGCGCACCCAGGTCGGACACCGCCATCGCCATGTTCAGCAACTGCTGGGCATCGATCGCGAAAAGCTCTGACCGCGGGACGGTTTGGATGATGTCGAGCAGCAGCTGCCCGGGGTGGCCGGGCTCCTGCTCCGCCAACGCCAGGGCGTGGCGGACGGTGTGCGAGATGACCGGGATCTCGAAGACGTCGGCGTTCATCGCTCCGGCGGTGAACAGCCCGACGAAACGGTGCGCGACGATGCTGTCGCCGGTGTCCTCGCGTATCACCACCACATAGGTGTGCGAACTGAACCGCATGTAGCTGGGCACGGTGGCTTGCGCCAAGGTCAGCAGATTATTGCCGGTGAGCCTGGGCCGCAAGGACTTACGCAGGCGCAAAACGCCCAGCCGGGCGGCGTCTTCGATGTGAACCTGCCCGTCGCGCACCACGCCGCTCTGGTAACCCAGCAGCACAAAGCGCCCGTCGGCCAGCCACTGCAGCAGAGCGGCGACATCGTGGCGGTCCGGTGCGGTGTAGTGGCCCTGCGCATTGGCTTCGACGTCGGCGGCAAGCTCGTTGAGCGCTTCGCGCATCGCCGCGGAATCGATGGCGACCTGACGGACGTCGGCCATGACATCGGGCAGCAGGCGTTCGGTCTCGGCGAGGGTGTTGCGGTTGACCGTGGGTGAGAGCTGGACGTGAATCCAGGCCTCGGCCCCCGCGGAGCCGTCGGCGGATCTCGGTTCCACCGAGCGCAGTTCCCCGGCCGCATCGCGCTGCACGGTGAACACCGGCGTCATGATCCCGACGTAGGCCACCCCAAGCCGGTGCAGCAGCACCGCCACCGAGTCCATCAGCATGCCGCCGTGCTCGGTGACCACCTGCAGCGCCGGCCCGAACCCGGCCGGATCGTCGGCGGGATACACCGCAACCCGGGTCTCACCGGCACGCCGGTCCTGCGCCAGCCGGGCGTGCGCGGCCAGTAGCGCCGGCGTCACGACAGCGGTGGCGGCGGCCCGGCTCGCCGGATCGGTGCCACCCGACGGTTCGTCGTCGACCAAAGAGTCGCTGTGCGACCCACGATAAGTCTCGACGTAGGCGGTCGAGACCCAGGCAGGAATGCCTTGCGGCTCAGAGGGATCGGGAAATGTTGTCCACGCGGTCGCTTCCTTGGTGGACTTCGTCATCCCACCCCTCCCGACTGTGTGTCAGCTCCGGCAGCACGGCTACCGGACTCACATTAGTCGCGGGTGAGCCTGCGGTGGGTCACTCGATGCGGACGCGCCGCTTCGGCACCGAGTCGCTGCACCTTGTTCTCCTCGTAGGCACCGAAGTTGCCCTCGAACCAGAACCACTTGGCCTCGTTGTCGTCGTCACCCTCCCACGCCAGGATGTGGGTGCAGGTGCGGTCGAGGAACCAGCGGTCGTGGCTGATGACCACGGCGCAGCCGGGGAACTGCTCGAGGGCGTTCTCCAGTGAGCCGAGTGTTTCGACATCCAGGTCGTTGGTCGGTTCGTCGAGCAGGATCAGGTTGCCGCCCTGCTTGAGGGTCAACGCCAGATTCAGCCGGTTGCGCTCACCACCGGAGAGCACGCCCGCGGGCTTCTGCTGATCGGGGCCCTTGAAACCGAACGCCGAAACGTAGGCCCGGGACGGGATCTCGGTCTGCCCGACCTCGATGTAGTCCAAGCCGTCAGAGACCACTTCCCAGACCGTCTTCTTCGGGTCGATGCCGGCGCGGTTCTGGTCGACGTAGCTCAACTTGACCGTCTCGCCTACCTTGACCGTGCCGCTGTCCGGCTCTTCCAGACCGACGATCGTCTTGAACAGCGTCGTCTTGCCGACGCCGTTGGGGCCGATCACGCCGACGATGCCGTTGCGCGGCAGCGTGAACGACAGGTCCTTGATCAGCTGGCGCGACTCAAAACCCTTGTCCAGGTGTTCCACCTCGACGACGGTGTTGCCCAACCGCGGGCCGACCGGGATCTGGATTTCCTCGAAGTCAAGCTTGCGGGTCTTCTCCGCCTCGACAACCATTTCCTCGTAGCGCTGCAGGCGGGCCTTGTTCTTGGCTTGGCGGGCCTTGGCACCCGAGCGCACCCAGGCGAGTTCGTCCTTGAGCCGCTTCTGCAGCTTCTGGTCCTTCTTGCCCTGCACCTCGAGGCGGTCGGCCTTCTTCTCCAGGTAGGTGGAGTAGTTGCCCTCGTAGGGGTAGGCGCGGCCGCGGTCGAGCTCCAGGATCCACTCGGCGACGTTGTCGAGGAAGTAACGGTCGTGGGTGACCGCGAGGATGGCGCCCGGGTAGGAGGCCAGGTGCTGCTCGAGCCACAGCACGCTCTCGGCGTCGAGGTGGTTGGTCGGCTCGTCCAGGAGCAGCAGGTCAGGCTTGCTCAGCAGCAGCTTGCACAGCGCCACCCGCCGGCGCTCGCCACCGGAGAGGTGGGTGACGGGCTCGTCGGCCGGCGGGCAGCGCAGCGCGTCCATCGCCTGTTCGAGCTGCGAGTCGATGTCCCAGGCGTCGGCGGCGTCAAGCTCCTCCTGCAGCTTGCCCATCTCCTCCATCAGCTCGTCGGTGTAGTCGGTGGCCATCAGCTCGGCGACCTCGTTGTACCGATTGAGCTTGGCCTTGATCGGCACACCCTCTTCGACGTTCTCCCGGACGGTCTTGGTCTCGTCCAGCGGCGGCTCCTGCAACAGGATGCCGACCGTGGCGCCGGGCGCCAGGAAAGCGTCGCCGTTGTTCGCCTTGTCCAGCCCAGCCATGATCCGCAGGACGCTGGACTTACCCGCACCGTTGGGGCCGACGACACCGATCTTGGCGCCGGGCAGGAAGTTCAGCGTGACGTCGTCGAGGATGACTTTGTCGCCGTGTGCTTTGCGCACCTTCTTCATCGTGTAGATGAACTCAGCCATGCCGGGGTGTCGCCTCCTGGTCTCGCGAATTTGCTCGCCAACCATCCTAGGGGGTGCCCCGGCACCACTGTCGGCTGCGCTCAGGCGGTAAGCGCCATCCCCTCATCGGCGTCGGTGTCGTCCTCGGCGGAATCCGGGTCGTCGGCCTCCTCGGCGTGGGCAGCAGCCGGCGGGATGTCCGGGCCGGCGGCGATGATCTTCTCCACCCGGGCCGCGCACCGGGCCAGATCGGGGCCCACCGCGGTGGCGCGCAGCTCCACCGACGAACGGCGGACCCCGTCCTTGTCCTCATACTCGCTGGTGAAGACGTGGCCGACCACGATCACCGGCAATCCCTTGCTCAGCGACGCGCCCACCCCGGTGACCAACCGGTCCCAGCAGTTGACCGTCACGAACAGCGAGTTGCCGGTCTCCCAACTGCCGTCGGCAGCACGCTTGCGTGAGTTGCTGGCGACCCGGAACTTGATCAGTTCGTACTCGCCCACCCGGCGCCGGATCGGGTCGTTGACGATGTTGCCGATCACGGTCAGCGTTGTCTCGAACATTAGATGTTTCCTTCCTGGTTGCGGCGGGCCTGACAAGCTCGCCGGTGCTGCACCCATTGGGCCGGGCGGGCCCGACAAAAAAGCCGGGCCGACCGGGCCACGCGAGGGCAGCTGTGGAAGAACAGCGCACTGGGGATAACCCGGGCGGTTACACCCGCGGCCTGCCGATGGTCACCGGCGCATTCCAATTCGAGAAGGTGATCGCCACGGCGTCGTCGTCGCCGGAGGCGAGCTTCAGCGCAACCAGGTGGTGGTCGCCGGTCTCCTCGATCCACACCGTGCACGCGGTCCGTTTGGTGGCCTGCAGTTGCGGCACGATCTTCTTCGCCGCGTCGGCCGATACCTCGCCGCTGATCCGCACGGTGTGTACGTCATCGATCGTCTCGCGCCCCTCGACCTCGGGATCGACGAAATCGGTCAGCAGGCCGGCCAGCCCGGTGTCGGGGCTCAGGATGCTGGCCGCGTCATAGAACTTGGCGGCCGGACCGTAGTCGACCCAGCGGCCGTTCCCCTGCGACACGTAGAAGTCGCCGCCGAACACGACGAACGCGACATAGGCCGGCGCGCCCCGGTAGGCGATCTTGGCGTAGCCCTTCGCCGCCGGGTCGGGCTGCTGGGTCACGTCCCCGTCGAGCGCTGTGACCGGCATGTTCTCGATGCTGCCGGTCACCGCCAGCGACAGGCGCACGCTGTCGAGCTCCGCAGTGGTGGCGCTGGACTCCTTGAGGATCGCCGCGGCGTCCGGCAGGGGCTCGCTGGACTTCTTCGGCGAAGTGGGCGACGGCGCCACCGTGGATGCTTGTGCCGACGAGGTTGGCGGCGTGGTCGCAACGACGGTTGACGACGCATCCGCCGGGACCGTTGGGGAGTCGGATGAGCAACCGGCGACCAGGGCAGCGGCGACGCTGACCACGGTCAGGACGCCCGGGAGCCTGCGCATGCCCGCCATCGTAGAGGCCACCGCCCCGCCTGGCAGCTCTTGCGGTGCCAACGAGAAGTGGGCGCGCGGTTGGTATACGTTGCTTGCGGTGGATACCAAAGGCCGGTCCGGCAGCGGTGAACACACGAGCCGCAGCACATGGGCACGCGACGACATCCGGGTCTCGGATCCGGCGGCCATGCAGCGCTCGATCGCGGGCACGGCCGTCGGCAACTTCATGGAGTGGTACGACTTCGGGATCTACGGCTTCCTGGCCACCACCATCGCGCAGGTTTTCTACCCCAGTGACAGTTCCAGCGCGGTGGGCCTGATCGCCACCTTCGGCACGCTGGCGGCAGCTTTCGCGGTGCGGCCGTTCGGCGGCATCGTCTTCGGCGCGCTCGGAGACCGCATCGGCCGTAAGCGGGTCTTGGTCATGACCGTCACCCTGATGGCGGTGGGCACCACGATCACGGGGTTGCTGCCCTCGTACGAGACGATCGGCGTGTGGGCCCCGATCCTGCTGATCGTCACCAAGATCTTGCAGGGGTTCTCCACCGGTGGCGAATACGTCGGGGCCATGACCTACGTCAGCGAACACGCCCCAGACCGCAGCCGCGGCGCGCTGACGGGGTATCTACCGCTGGGCACACTCGGCGGCTACATCACGGGCGCCGCGGTGGTGACCGTGCTCAAAACCCAACTGCCGGTCTCGGACATGCTGCACTGGGGTTGGCGAGTCCCGTTCCTACTCGGCGTGCCGCTGGCCATGGTGACGCTGTACATGCGGCTGCGCATCGACGAGTCACCGGCCTTTGAAGAGCTCGAGCAGCTCAGCGAACAACCCGCCACCGGCCACAGCAACGGGTGGCTGCAGTTCAAGCAGACCGTCACCGGGCAGCGCAAGGGTCTGCTGATCTGCATGGGCCTGGTGTTGGCCGAGAACGTCACCAACTACATGCTCACCGGGTATCTGCCCACGTACTTCAAACAGGTCGGTCGCATCAGCGGCAGCCGCGGACTGACGATGATCGTGGTGGCACTGGTGTTCATGCTGGTCGCCGTGTTGCCGCTGGCGAAATTGTCCGACCGCATCGGCCGCAAACCGATTCTGTGGACCGGCAGCGCTCTACTGATCGTGGGGTCTGTTCCCGCCTTCCTGCTGATCCGCCAGGGCGGCAGCTACCCGCTGCGACTGCTCGGTGTGCTGCTCATCGGTGTCATGCTGCTGTGCTTCTACAGCACCACGCCGTCGACGCTGCCCGCGCTGTTCCCCACCAGGGTGCGCTATTTCGCGGTGGCGATCGGATTCAACATCTCGGTCTCGGTGTTCGGCGGCACCACTCCCCTGGTCGCCGAGACCCTGGTGTCGGGAACCGGCAACGTGATGTTGCCGGCCTACCTCTTGATGGGCGCGGGCGTCATCGGCGCAATCACGGTGTGGTTCACCCCGGAGACGGCCGGTAAACGCCTGCCCGGATCGGGGCCGTCGGTGGCCACCGAGCAAGAGGCCGAGGCCATCGCCGAAGCGGGGCTGCACGAATAGGCCAGCACTAGCCCGAGGATCGATGTTGACGGCGCTTACTTCGACCCCTATCCTGACGTAAGCACTGTTAACATTACTCACGTCCGGAGTGTGCGATGCCCGCCACCATCTTTACGCCCTTACGCCTGGCCAACGGCTCCGTCGTCGAAAACCGCCTGGTCAAGGCCGCCATGGAAGAGAACATGGCGGTCGCCGGTCAACTGCCCGACGAGGCGATCTTCCGGCTCTACCGGCGGTGGAGCCAGGGCGGTGTCGGGCTGATCATCACCGGCAATGTGATGGTGCACGCCGAGGCGCTGACCGGACCGGCCGGCGTTGTGCTCGACTCGGAAACGCCGCTGGAGCCGTTCCGGCAGTGGGCGGCCGCAGCGAAAAGTGGCGGCTCACGGGTGTGGATGCAGATCAACCACCCCGGCCGACAGGTGATGGCCAATATGCCCGGTGTCGCATGGGGGCCCTCGGCCATCCGCGTGGATATCGGCCGCAACAGCACGCGGCTGGCCCAGCCCGTCGCGATGACCACCCAGCAGATCGACGCCACCGTCGCTCGCTTCGCCGAGACCGCTCGACGCGCAGAGCAGGCCGGGTTCGACGGAGTCGAGATCCACGCCGCCCACGGCTATCTGATTTCGCAGTTCCTCTCGCCTCTGTCGAACCAGCGCACCGATCAATGGGGCGGAACATTGGCGAACCGGGCGCGCCTGCTGCTCGACATCGTCGGCGCGGTCCGCTCGTCGGTGTCCCCCGCGTTCACGGTGGCGGTCAAGCTCAACTCGGCCGACTTTCAGCGTGGCGGCTTCGACGCCGACGACGCCGCGACGGTGATCGGGCTGCTGGCGCCGCTGGGGGTGGAGGTGGTCGAACTCTCCGGCGGCAGCTACGAAAGCCCCGCCATGACCGGTCAGGCCGCCGATGAGCGGACGCGGGCCCGCGAGGCGTATTTCCTCACCCTCGCCGAGGAACTGGCCCAGTCCAGTCCGCTGCCGCTGATGCTGACCGGCGGTATCGTCCGCAGATCGGTGGCCGACGAAGTCCTCGCCGGCGGTATCGACCTGGTCGGTATGGGAACCGCGCTGGCCGTGGACCCCGATCTGCCCAACAAATGGCGCGCGGGCACTGACGCCGCGGTCGAACTCAAACCGGTCCGCTTCAAGGACAAGGCGATCGCCTCAGCGGTAGCTCTGGCCCGCGTCCGCTACCAGCTGCGCCGCCTGGGAAAGGGCAGGCGGGCCCGGCCCGGCGTCCATCCGCTCACCGCATACGCCCTCGAAGCCGTATTGGGGCGCCGCGCGCTTCGCCATTACCGCAGCTGGCTGCAGGCACGCACCGCCGGCCCCCGCCTGGAGCACGGCGAATCGCTGGTGGTGCAGCCATGACCCCCGTCGACTCGTCCCCCAGCCCCTTCGTACCCCCTGCTGCCGCCGAGGCACTCGCGGGATTGAATATGCCGCTCGCCGAGGCGATGCGCTCACAGCGGGCGATCCGGCGGCTGCACTTCGACCCCGTCGACGAGGAACTACTGCGCGAAGTGCTTGCGCTCGCGCTCAAGGCTCCCACCAGTTCGAACAGCCAGGACTGGGCATTTGTCGTGGTCAACGATCCCGAGCAGAAGCGCCGCCTGGTGCGCAGCTACCAACGGGCGTTCAGGCTGTTCGGCTGGTTTGCCAGGCGCGCTGCCACCGATGAGCCGACGAGGCGCCAGTTGCGGGTGTCCGAGTGGCAGCGTGAGCATTACCACGAACTGCCCACCCTGGTGGTGGCCTGCTACCGGCGCACCCTCAAACACCAGCCTGTCGGGTGGCCGCAGATAAGGGTTTCGTCGTTCTACGGTTCGGTCTATCCGGCGGTGCAGAATCTGCTCCTGGCGTGCCGAGCCGTGGGCCTAGGCGCCTCACTGCAGACGCTGCCGTTGTGGTTGGTCCGTAGCACGCGCCGCGTGCTGGAGCTGCCGCCCGAGATGGTGCCGGTGTGCATCATCCCGATCGGTTGGGCTCGCGGGCGATACGGCCCGACCCAGCGTCCGCCGATCGAGGAAGTCGTGCACGTCGATCGATTCGGCCACCAGCCGTGGCGATCAGCCCAGGCCCACGAGATCGACGGAGCGGGCCCATAGCCCGTCGATGAGCTTGGGGTCGTGGGCTTGCCGATTCTCGCGGCCGTTGGCGCGGTGGCGGTCGAAATAGACGCCGTTGATCTCGGGGTCGGCGCCACGGTTGGCCAGTTCGATCAACGGCGTGGCCCCCTCGGCCGGGGTAATCGTCGCGAGGTGGCGCAGCGGAGTGCGGTAGAGCAGGCCGACAAACCAGGAGTCCCGCCCGAAGCTGGTCGCGACCGGACCGGGATGCACTGCCGCGGAGATGATTCCGTCGCCAACCCAGCGCTGGGCGATGCCGCGGGTGAACAAGATGTTCATCAGCTTGCTGGTCCCGTAGGCCCGCGTTTCGAAGGCACGCCGGCGCCGGTAGTCCAGGTCGTCGAGGTCGACGTGCCCGAACCGGTTTCCGACGCTGGAGGTGTTCAGCACCAGCGCGCCACCGGCGGCGGCCAGCCGATCGCGCAGCAGGTTGGTCAGCAGGAAGGGTGCGAGGTGGTTGATCCCGAAGTTGGGTTCATGCCCCTGGGCGGTACGCAGACCCGGGGCGAACGTTCCGCCCGCGTTGTTCAGCAAGACATCGATGGCGCCGACCTGTTCGCGGATCTGTTCCGCCAACGAGCGGACCTGGTCCAAATCGGCGAAATCAGCGGTCAGCGCGGTGGCACCGGCATCGGAGGCGACCGGCGCCAACTTCTGCGCCGAGCGGCCGACGACAACGAGGTTGACCTCCGGTCCAGCCAAGGCACGCGCTGCGACGGCACCGATGCCGTCACTGGCGCCGGTGATCACGATCGTTCGGGGTGAGGTCACTGCAAGGTCTCCTTCGATTTGTCACCGCAAAGGCCCAATGTTAGCGGCGCTTACCCGCGCTTGCTGCTAACGTTAGGAGCTCATGTAAGCGGCGTCAACACGGGGTAACCACAGATGTCAGCGTCCACCAAGACCTATCACCACGGCGACCTGCCCGGGACCCTGCTACGCGCGGCTATGGATCTCCTTGAGGAAAACGGCGCCACCGAACTGTCGCTGCGCGCCACTGCCCGACGCGCCGGCGTATCGACCGCGGCGCCCTACCGACATTTCGCCGACCGCAACGCTCTACTGTCGGCGATCGCCGCGGTGGGGTACCGCGAACTGGCCGCCGACCTGGCCGCGGCACATCCGGCGCCGAAGACGGCGGACGACCTCGCCGCAATCGCCATCGCCTACGTCCAGTTCGCGCTCGACCGACCCGGACTGTTCCGGGTGATGTTCACCGAGCAGTGCGACCCGAGCAACGCCGAGCGGGTGGATGCGGTCACCGCGATCCAGCAGTATCTGAATTCCATTGTGCAGCAAGTGTTTCCATCGACAGATCCGGAGGCGATGGCCACCGCCGTGTGGGGCTTGGTGCACGGCCTGGCCTTCCTGCATCTCGACGGCAAGCTCGACACCTCCTCGGCACAGGTCGTTGCCGACCGGGTGCGTGCGGCGGTACGCGCCGCGGCCGGTCAGATCACCTAGGCGGGTCGCGGCACCAGGCTCACCCGTCGCGACGGGCCATCTCGGCCAGCATCGCGTTGTAGGCGGCCAGCTCGGCGTCGTCATCACGGTCAGCGGCGCGGTCAAGCCGCTTGGCGGTGCGCCGGTCACTGCGATGCCACTGCACTAGCAGCGCGATCATCACCATGAGCAGGGGCAATTCGCCTGCCGACCAGGTGATGCCGCCGCCCAGGTGCTGGTCGCCGGCCAAGTCGGTGTGCCAGGACAGGCCCAGCGCACCGTAGAACCACTCGCCGAGCACCTTGTGCATCCCCATCAGGAAGACCCCGAAGAAGCCGTGCAGTGGCAGCGAGGCGAACACCACCGCCAGCTTGGCCAGCGGCGAGATGGGCCGTGGGGTGGGGTCCACGCCGATCACGACCCAATAGAAGAGGTAGCCGCTGAGGATGAAGTGGATATTCATCGCGAGGTGCCCCGCGTGACTGCCGGCTATCGAGTCGAACAGGCTGCTGAAATAGAGCCCGTAAAAGCCGACGACGAAGATCACCGCCGCGATGATCGGATTGGTGAGGACCCGCGAGACCCGGCTGTGCAGCGCGGCCAGCAGCCATTCCCGCATTCCGGGCGGCTCGCCGCGACCGGCCACCGGCAGCGCCCGTAGCGCCAGTGTGGTCGGCCCGCCCAGCACCAGCAGGATCGGCACCAGCATCGACAGCAGCATGTGCACGGCCATGTGCATGCTGAACATCGCCGGCATGTAGCGACCGGTGCCCGACGAGGTGGCGAACAGCAGGGTCAGACAGCCCAGCATCCAGGCGGTGGTGCGGCCCGCGGGCCAGGCGTCACCGCGGCGGCGCAGCCGCAGCACCCCGGCCAGATACACGCCGGCCAGGACTATCGCGGCGGTGCCGAAGACGACGTCATATCGCCAGTCGAACAGGATCCGGGCCACGGTCGGCGGGCCGGCGAAGTCGTAGCCGATCTTGACCATCGGGACCGACGGGTTGAGCACCGTCGGCGGGGGTGGCGGGGTGCGGCCCAGCCCCACTGCGACGCCGAAGGTCAGCGCGAAGACGACGGCCTCGGTCAGCGCCAGGCGGATCAGCGGGCCGCGTTTGTTCGGGTCTTCCTGCAGTGCGGCCACCCCGCGGCGCCGCTGCCAGGCACCGAGGGCGCCGAGCACACACAGGGCGACGAACTTGGCCACCACCAATTGGCCGTACGGCGTGGTCAACAGATCGGCGAGGGTCAGGCGAACCAGCGCGTTGAGCACTCCGGACAGGCCCATCGCCACGAAGCACCACAGCGCCACGGTGGAGAAGCGCCGTGCCGCCAGGGCGGCGTGTTCCCCGCCGCGGATCGCGTGGACCAGCAGCGCCAGCAGGCCGCCGGCCCACAGGCCCGCGGCGATCAGGTGGATGAGCAGGCTGTTGGTGGCCAGGTCGTGTGACCCGCCGGCGGCCGAATGCCCGGTCAACCCCAACGGGATCAAGGTCAGCAGCGATCCCGCCAGCAGCACCGGTGTCCAGGACCAGCGCAGCACGGGCAGGCTCGCCAGTGACACCAACGCGGCCACCAACGCGGTCCACCGCCAGGCCGACGCGGTGTCGACCAGCCCGGCGAACGACCAGGCCGTCGCCGGGTCGAGGAACTCCGACAACGGGTGCCCCGAGACATCGGAGATCGTCAACGGAACCAGCAGCGCGGCACACACCGCCCAGGCTCCCGCCGCCACGGTGCCCAACCGCAGCGCACGGTAACCGGCGACGTCAAGGACCCCGCTTTCCTGCGGCGGCACCAGGAACGCCGCGAGCAGAAACGATCCCACCGCCAATGCCGCGGCCATCTCGCCGGCCGCCCGCACGAACGGCAGTCCCAGCGTGGTCACCGGGCCCGGGTCGGGCAGGCCGGTCGCGGTCAGGGCATCGGCCAACGACAGCGCCCCGATCCCGGCGGCGATGCACCCGGCGAGGATCGCCAACCCGGCCAGCATCGGCACCAAGATCGCCGCGCGGCCGCGGGTCGCCGAAGTAGCCGTCATGGCTCCCAGCGTATGGTGCGCGCCCACCGCGCCGCATACCAGGCGGGCGACGTTGTGGCCTGCCCCGCTAGCGGCTCATACCCCGCCAATGCCGTCGCACCTCCATGTCCCGGGCGGCAAACGCCTCCCGGGCGATGCGGGCGATGTGGTCGGAGTCCTGCAGGATCCCCCGCAGTTCAGATCGGAACGCTTTGCGCCGCCCCGCCAGATCCGGCGCGGGCTCCAGCAGGCCCTGATCGGCGACCACCTGACAGGCCGTCGCAAACAGCAGGGTGGACACCGATTCGCTGCTGCGAACGCGTCCCTGCGCCACGTACTGGCGGCCGACCCCCAAGGCCAACTGCGTCAGTTCGTTCTCGCCGATGTCGACCGGTGCGTCGCAGAGCACATCGGCAACGATCGCGTAGGACTCGAAGAACACCCGCAGCATGACGTCGGAGGTCACTGGAGTCTTCTCCGAGAGAATGCCGTCGATCTCGGCGCCACCGGCGCCGACCCGGGCCTGCCAGTCACCGAACCAGGACATCTCCTCGGCGATGTTGTCGCGGAACGACGCGGAGTCGGCGAAGTAGAAGTCGAACTTGAGCAGGTCGCGCAGCCGCATCGCCTGCGTCCAGAACGCGTCCAGCCGATCGCCCTCGCCGCGGCCGGCGTGCGCCAGGGCCAGCTCGACGATCGAGGTCTCTAGGAAGGCGTGGATCACCGAGTTGCGGTAGAACGACGCGGCGTGCTCGTCTTCGGGGGCGATCCGCCACACCGACTCGCGCCCGCCGTCGACCCGGGTGACCGGGTGCCCGTTGGACAACGCATCCACCGCAGCGCGGACCCCGTCGCGGCTGCGCAGCCGCAACCCGCTGGTGGAGATCGGAGTCTGCTTGCGTTCCAGGTAATCCAGGCCGGCCTGCAGCGAATGGTGGATCTGATCCAGCGTCAATGCCAGCCCGTGCGTGGTCAGCAGCAACGCCGACACCAGGCCGGTCGCGCTGATCGGGGTGACGCGCTGGATCCGCCAGGCCACCTCGATGGCCATCTTCTGCATGGCCAGCCGCTTGGCGTCCGGATCGGTCGCCGTCTGACTGTCGGGGGCGCCGAGGTACTGGCGCATCGATACGGCCTCGGGGAAACGCACGTAAATCTTGCCGTAGTTGCGTTCGCCCTGCGCCTTGATGAAGCGGTAGAGCCAGCGAATCCCCTCGGGGGTCTTCTCCCCGCCCCGGGCGTAGGCGGCGTACTCATCGGTCTCGTGCAGCTGGTCGAAACTGATCGAAACACCCTGCAGGAGAACATCTTCAGTACGGTCGTCCAGGTAGGCGTCGGCGACGTAGGTCATCAGCCCAAGCTTGGGGGGCAGCATCTTGCCGGTACGCGACCGGGTGCCCTCGATGGACCAGCTCAGGTTGAACCGTTTCTCCATCACATAGCCGACGTACTCCTTGAGCACGTATTTGTAGAGCGGGTTGTTGCCGATGCCGCGGCGGATGAAGATGACGCCGGAGCGGCGCAGCAACGGCCCCATCAATCCGAACGACAGATTGATACCGGCGAAGACGTGGACCGGCGGCAGCCGGTTCTCCTGCATCGCCACCGGCATGACCGCGCCGTCGATGTAGGACCGGTGGGAGAACAGCAGCACCGCCGGGTGGTTCTCCAAGGCAGTGCGCAATGCGGCGACCTGATACTCGTCGTAGTCGATCTCGGGGTCGAAGCCGCGGCTGAGCATCCGGGTCAAGACGGCGACCATGTCCACCGAGACCCGACTCCAGCCGGTGGACAGCTCGTCGAGCATCTTGCCGGCTTCGTCGACGGTGGCGCCCGGAATAGCTTCCAGTCCTTCGCGGAATCGGGTGGACGCCAAGATCTCCGGTTTCACCAGCCGCGGGGACTTGTACTGCGGGCCCAGGATCCGGTTCTCGGCGCGCTCCAGCGCCAGCACTGCTCGGCGCGTGACGAAATGCGCGAAGTCCCGCGGGTTCTCACCGACAGTGTTCTCACTCCACTGGCTGCGCAGGTCGGCGACGCTGGCCGGCTCACCCACCACGACGCGGGCCAGCGACGACTCGGTACGCAGGATCTGGCGCTGTTGGCGTTCGCTGGGCCGATACGGATTGCGGCCGGGCAGCAAGGCGGCCACCCGCTTCAGAGCGGAGGCTTCGGCGCGAGGCATCCAGAAGACCCGCACCGGCAGGATCGACCGCCGCTCGTCGCGTTCGAGGTGCCCGACCAGCCGAGCCATCGCGCCGGGCGAGCGCTGCGACGGGTCGAGCTCCAGCAGTTCGATGCGGTCGCCGCGGCGGCCGTCCCGGTACCGTTCCAGCCACTCGTGAACGAGGTCGGCCTCCATCGGCGACGACACGTAGGCCAAGACCAGGGTGTCGGCGGATGCCGTGGAGCCGGAGGGGTCAGTGGCCGGTGATGTCGTCACTGCTCCCCCTTCGGGGCCGGCGGCTTCTTGGCCGGGGCATTCTTGGCGACGGCCTTCTTGGCCGGCGCCTTTTTGGCGGCAATCTTTTTGGCCGGGGCCTTCTTGGCGGGGGCCTTCTTGGCCGGCGCCTTCTTGGCCGCGGGCTTGGGCGAGAAGGCCGGCAACTCGTCGACCGGCCAGTCGGCCAGGGTGTCCAGGTACAGCTGGCGGACCTCCGCGATCCGCTCGGGCAGCGTGTCGACCGTCCAGTCCTCGACCGAAATCGCCGGGAACACCGCGACGTCGACGGTGCCCGGGTGAGCGCTCATCGAGTCCCGGGCGGCGACCACCTCGGCGTTGCGGATGATCACCGGCACGATCGGTATGCCGGCCGCCATTGCGAGCCGGAACGGACCCTTCTTGAACGGGCCCACCCCGGTGGTGTCCACCCGGGTCCCTTCGGGCGCGATCACCACCGACAAACCGCGCTTGGCGCGTTCTTCGACCTGTTGTAGAGACTCCACGGCCGCTGCCGCGTCGTCCCGGTCGATGAACACCATCTCGGTCAGCTTTCCCAGCGGACCGGCGATCGGGTCTCTCTCCAGTTCGCGTTTGCCGACGCTGATCCAGTTGTCACGCACGAGCGAGGCGGTGATCACCGGGTCGACCTGATTGCGGTGGTTGAAGATGAACACCGCCGGCCGGGTTGCGGTGAGGTTCTCTTTGCCGATCACGTTGAGCCGCACGCCATTGAGGCCCAACAGCACCTGCGGGAACAGTGCGGTGAAGAAGTTGACGCCTCGGCGCCGGCTGCCGCTCAGCAGGCCCAGTCCGATCGCGCCGGCGCCCACCGGGACGATCGAGCTGAGGCCGGCCAGGTTCCGCAGTTGGCCGACGACCCCGCTGCCGCGGCTGCTGAACTGCAGGATCGGCCAGCCGCGCTTGCGGGCGACCGAGGCCATCTTGCCCTCGGGGTTCGTCGGTCGCGGATTGCCCACCAGATGCATCAGCGCGACGTCCTCGTCCCCGTCGGCGTAGAAGTAGCTGTCCTGCAGGTCGATGTCGTGTTCGGCGGCGAATTTCTGCACCGCGGCGGCCTTGCCCGGCCCCCACAGGATCGGTTCGACTACCTCGCCGGTGAGCACACCGTCCTCGTCGGTGACGAAGGCATTGGTGAGGGTGTTGGTGATGCCCAGGAAACGGGCCACCGGCTCGACTTGGATGGTCAGCGCCGAAGAGCTCAGCACCACGGTGTGCCCGCGCGCCTGGTGGGCCCGCACCACTTCGCGCATTTCGGGGTAGATGCGTTTGGCGATCTTCTGGACGAACAGCCGCTCACCGATCTCGTCGAGATCACTGATGGAACGGCCACGCAGTGCCGAGGACGCGGTGTTGATGAGCTCCTCGAACTCGATGCGGCCGAGCTGATGGTTGAGCCCGGCCTGGATCATCCCGAACAGCTCCCCCAGCCCCATGTCGCGGCTGCGGAACCGCTCCCGGGTGAGAATCACGGCGGTGAAGCCGGCCACCAGGGTGCCGTCGAGATCGAAGAACGCGCCGATCTTGGGACCGGGCGGGCTCGCCGCGATCTCGGCCACCGATCCGGGCAGCCGCATGTCGCGCGGCGGCCGAGACTTTTCGTCGTCGGTCATGACTCGCCACCGGCGGTGAAGGAGGCCGGCACGCAACGCGGCGCGGGATCCCCGGCGAGCGCCAACACTTCGTCGAAGCCCTCCACCAGGCATGTGGTGAACAGCCTCTCGTCGCGGACGGCTGCGCGGTCGTAGCGGACCGTGATAGTGCACTCACCGCCCCGCGAGATCAGCACCACCATCATTGCGACGCCCGGCAACGGGCCGATTCCGTAGTGCCGCAGCACCTTCGCGCCCGCGATGTAGGTTTCTCCGGGATAGAACGCCACATTGCTGGCCTGCACGTCAGCACTGACCACCGACTCGGTCATCTTCTCCAGAACCGGCGACGGAAAGACGCTCAGCAGCGGCGCGATGGAGCCGAGCACATCCATCGCCGGCTCGTCCCGGCGCTGGGTCATCTGAGACCGAATCCGCTTGATCCGCTCTACCGGGTCGGCGACTCCGACCGGGGCCGCTAGGTTCACCCCGGTGAACCGGTTGCCGCCGGCGGGATCGGCGTCGGCGCGCAGGTTCACCGGGATCGCCATCGGCAGTGTCGCGATCGGTACCCCCAGCGCCCGGTGGTAGCGCCCCAGCGCGCCGGACACGGCAGCCAGGTAGGCGTCGTTGATGGATCCACCGCCGGCCTTGGCGGCCCGATGCAGATCCGACAGCCGCACGTCGATCGCCTGGGTCCGGCTGGCCAGGCTGCGCCGGCGCAGCAGTGGCGAGGGTTCGGCGGCCTGACTCATCACCCGCGCACCCGACCGGGCGTAGGTGATGGCGCCGGTCACCGCCGACAGCGGGTCGCGCACGGTGCGGGCCGCCATCGACAGCGCCCCCAACACCACATCGCGGGTGCCGCCGAGCATCGCGATCGGCAGGTGGTTGATGCCGTCGCGCATCAGGTCGCCTGCCGACAAGTCCTGCGGTACCGGTTGCGGCGGCATCGACCGCGCCGGTGGATCGCGCTCCAGGTCATAGATCCGGCCGAACATCGCAGCACCGCCGACGCCGTCGGTGACCGCGTGGCTCAGATGCATCAAGGTGGCGGCGCGGCCCTCGGCCAGCCCTTCCACCAGGGTCGCCGACCACAGCGGGCGCTGGATGTCCATCGGTGATTGCAGGGCCACCTCGGCCAGATCGAGCACCTCACGCAGGCCGCCGGGCTCGGGCACCCGGACCCGCCGGACATGGAAATCGAGGTTGAAGTCGGGGTCTACCACCCACCGCGGCGCAGCCGTCGGCAGCGTGGGCACCACTACCTTCTGGCGCAACCGCAGCACTTTCCGCGAGACGTTCTCGAACAGACTCCGGAACCGGTCCCAGTCCGGGGTGGTGTCGAGCAGCTCCAGGCCCATGATCCCCGAGCGGGTACGCGGATTGGCCTCCCCGCGGTGCAACAGGTAGTCGAGAGCACCGAGCTCGGTGGGCAAGCCGTCGGCGTCCACGAGGTCACCCACGCCGAGCTCCCCACGCTGCAGCAATGCCGCGACCTGCTCGGCGCACCGAGGCTGTCACCACAGACCACTCCTGATTCACAGACGTCACGAGCACCATTCAACGCTAATCGCTTGCCCCCGGCGACAGGTGTCGATTGGCCCAGATCGAATGCCTGCCCACAAATCGAAATACCGTGTTGGCCGGTTGAATTGGAAACCGGCGGTTTAGCGAGGTTCGACGAAGGAGAGCCGAAGCTGGAACCGCCGCATCAGCCCGGCGGTTTAGCGAGGTTCGACGAAGGAGAGCCGAAGCTGGAACCGCCACATCAGCCCGGCGGTTTAGCGAGGTTCGACGAAGGAGAGCCGAAGCTGGAACCGCCACATCAGCCCCGCGGTTTAGCGAGGTTCGACGAAGGAGAGCCGAAGCTGGAACCGCCGCATCAGCCCCGCGGTTTAGCGAGGCTCAACGCAGGAGAGCCGAAGCTGGAACCGCCACATGAATCCGGGTAGCTGCTTTACTCGGTCGGAGCGGATCTACCTCTACCAGCGGATAAACTGGACCCGCATTGCCTCCGTAGCTCAGGTGGATAGAGCACATGACTTCTAATCTTGTGGTCGCAGGTTCGAGTCCTGCCGGGGGCGCAACAGCCGGTGTATGGCTTCGGGTGATGCTTGACGTTTCGGTGTCGGGTGTTGCTTGACGGTGTTTCGGGTGATGCTTGACAGCGGCTTCGGTTGATCCTTGACGCGCCGGCCGGCTCGACGAGCTCAAATAGAGGCGATCGACCCGGCTACCGTTACCGGATGCCGCCTCGACGCAGGTTTCCGTCAGCTAAAACCTCGGGGGCGGCTCGCGCGCGTTACGCGACGCGACGACGACGGCGGCTCGCTCGTGTCGACAATGACCTCACCGCCACCGAATGGGACAGCATCCTCGACGCGTGGGGCAGCTGCGCATACTGCCAGATGACGAGCACGGCATTACAGCGCGACTGCATTGTTCCGATCTCTCGTGGCGGCCGCTACACCCTCGAAAACGTGGTCCCCGCCTGCGCCGCCTGCAACGCAAGCAAACACAACCGCGAGGTCACCGAGTGGCTTCGCCGCAAGAAACTTGACGAACGCACGTTCCTGCTACGCCACGCGACCATCTTGCGGGCCCTGCAGCACAGCGATTAGCACCGGCGATTCGGCAAGCAGCCGGGCCAGCCACTACTCTGGAGCGTCAACGATCAACCAAGGACGATCCGTCAACGCATCGAACGCCGCCGAACAGCGGCGCGTCGGCCGCGGCGGAACGCCACAAGCCCGGTTCGCATGACATCGCGTCGCGCGGAACGACAAGGAGACCGGGCAAATCGCGAAAGGCAGATCCATGAGCCACGAACGGGCGCTCATCTTCTTCACCATGTTCATGATCGCGATGGTGGGGGTGACCGCAGGGGTCGTCACCTGGATCGGCTGATCGCTCCCCACCGCGGTAGCGTCATCGCGCTATGACACGTCCCGATCTCGTCTTATACAGCGTCACCGACCGCGTAGCGCTGATCACCGTCAACGATCCGGACCGACGTAACGCCGTCACCGGCACGATGTCGGTGCAGCTGCGGGCCGCCGTGGAGCGGGCCGAAGCCGACCCCGGGGTGCACGCGGTGGTAGTCACCGGCGCGGGCCGGGCGTTCTGCGCCGGCGCCGACCTGTCGGCCCTCGGTGCGGCGACAGAGGACGGACTGTTGGCGCTCTACGACGGTTTCATGGCGATCGCGCAGTGCACGTTGCCCACGATCGCCGCGGTCAACGGTGCCGCGGTGGGAGCGGGCCTGAACCTGGCGCTGGCCGCCGACGTGCGTATCGCCGGTCCGGCGGCGCTGTTCGACGCCCGCTTCCAGCAGTTGGGTCTGCACCCCGGCGGCGGTGCCACCTGGATGCTGCACCGGGCGGTCGGTCCTCAGGTGGCCCGGGCCGCCCTGTTGTTCGGCATGCGTTTCGACGCCGAGGCCGCGGTGCGGCACGGCTTGGCGCTGCAGGTCGACGACGACCCGGTCACCGCGGCAATGAACCTGGCCGCCGGACCCGCGTCGGCGCCTCGGCAGGTGGTTTTGGCGACCAAGGCGACGATGCGCGTCACCGCCAGTCCCGGTGCGCTTGAGGGCGACCAACACGAGTTCGCCAAGCAGACCGAACTGGGTCCGCAGGCCGCCACCGTCGAGTCTCCGGATTTCGCCGCACGACTGGCCGCAGCACAACGCAAATAACCGCGCCCGACTACAGATCCAGTAGCGCGATCTCGGGTTCTTCAATCAGATCGCGAAGCGCACACAGGAATTCGGCGATCTGCGCGCCGTCGGCGACGCGGTGGTCGAATGCGCACGTCAGGGTCAGCTGTGGACGCACGACGACGGTGTCGTCCACCGCCACCGGCCGTGGTTTGAGCGAACCGATCCCCAGGATGGCCGCCTCCGGGTAATTGATCACCGGCACCCCGTCGTCGAGGCCGAGTGCCCCGAAGTTGGAGACCGTGAACGTCGATCCCTGCAGCTCGGCCGGCTTGAGGGTGCCGGCCCGGGCCTCGGCGATCAGCCGCGCCACGGTGTCGGCGAGTTCGCGAGTGGTTTTGCGGTGCGCGTCGAACACCACCGGCACCAGCAGGCCCCGGGGCGCGGCCACCCCGAAACCCAGATGCACGCCGTGGTGGGTGCGGATCATCGGGCCCTGCGGCGCTTCGACCCAGGTGGCGTTGAGCACCGGGTGGCGAGTCAGGGCGATGACCAACAGCCGCAGGATCAGCACGAATGGGGTGATCGTCGCGCCGCCTGTCTCGACGAGCCGATCCCGCAGCTGCAGCAGGTTGGTGCCGTCTACCTGCACGCTGGCGTGCGCGTCGGGGATCTTGCTGCGGGACAGTGTCATCCGCTCGGCCATGGCCGCCTGCACCGGGCTGGGCGGACGAAGTTCACCGTCGGGAGCCGCCTGGCCGGCGGCTGCTCGCACACCATCGGGGGTGATCACGCCGCTCGGTCCGGGCGGCACCCGGCTCAAGTCGACGCCCAACTCGGCGGCGAGCTTGCGGGCACCCGGCTTGGCCTTGGGCCGCCCGCTGGTGGACGTGCAGGCGCGGCGGCTGGTGTCGAAGGTGTCGTCGGCGCCGTAGCCGACCAGCACCGGGGCGCGCCCGGCGGGCGCGGCTGGGCGCTCGGCCGTTGTACCGGTGTCGATACGTACCAGGGGCGCCCCGACCGCGAGTACGTCTCCCACCGCGCCGCCCAGCTCGACCACCCGGCCGGCATACGGGCTGGGGATCTCCACCTCGGCTTTGGCGGTCTCCACCGAGCACAACACCTGGTTGAGTTCGATCTGATCACCGACGGCGACGTTCCAGCTGGTCACCGTCACCTCTTCAAGGCCCTCCCCGAGATCGGGGACGGTGAAGGTCTGGACTGTCTCGGTACTCACGGCGCCTCTAGGACGCGCTGCACGTAGTCCAGCAACCGATCGGGGCCGGGCAGCCACAGGCGTTCCAACCGGGCCGGTGGATACGGGGTGTCGAATCCGCTGGCGCGCAATACCGGTGCCTCCAACTCGTAGAACAGTTCCTCGGAGATGCGCGCAGCCAGTTCGGCGCCGTAGCCGAGGTTGCGCGGACCCTCGTGCAGCACCACGCATCGCCCGGTGCGCCGCACCGACGCCGCGACGGTGTCGAAGTCGAGTGGTACCAGCGAGCGCAGGTCGACCACCTCCAGGCTCCACCCGTGCTGTTGCGCGCCGATGTCGGCCGCGGACAGCGCGGTGGCCACCCCGCCGCCATAGGTGAGCACCGTGACGTCGGTACCGGACCGGCGAACGGCAGCACACCCGATGCCCGGCGCCGGGTGTTCGGTGTCGACGGGCCCGCGGGCCCAGTACCGCCGCTTGGGCTCAAGGAACATCACCGGGTCGGGAGTGGCGATCGCGTGGCGCAGTAGCCAGTAGGCGTCCGACGGATCGGCGGGCACCACCACCTTCAGTCCGGCGGTGTGCGCCCAATAGGTTTCGGTGGATTCCGAATGATGCTCGGCCGCACCGATTCCACCGAACGACGGGATGCGCACGGTCACCGGCATCGACACCGCGCCGCGAGTCCGGGTCCGGTACTTGGCCAGGTGGCTGACCACCTGGTCCAATGCCGGGTAGCTGAATCCGTCGAACTGGATCTCCGGAACCGGGACGAAGCCGCGAATCGCCAAACCGATGGCGATGCCGATCACCGCCGATTCCGCCAGCGGTGTGTCGAAACAGCGTTGCTCACCGAAGGTTTCGGCCAGACCATCGGTCACCCGGAAAACCCCGCCCTGCACGCCGACGTCGGTGCCGAACACCAGGACCTTGAGATCGGTGTCCATCGCATCGCGCAATGCCCGGTTGAGCGCCGCCACCATGGTCAGCTCTTCGGTGCGGGTGCTGGAGCCGGCCGCCGCGGTAGGGGTCGCCGCGCGGGTAGGTGGTTCGAGGATCTGGGTCATCAGCGCCCCCTGCCCAATTCGGCGCGCAGCGCGGCACGCTGCTGCTGCAGATCCGAGGTGATGTCGGCGTAGACGGAGGTGAATACTTCGTCGATGTCGGCATCGGCGGCCCCGACCGTGGCATCTCGCAGCTCGCTGCGTACGCGCTTGGCCCGAGCATCGACCCGGTCCTCTAGGCGCTGCGACCACACGCCGATATTGCGTAAATAGGTGCGGTAGCGCGGGATCGGGTCCAGTGATGCCCACTGGTCAACTTCGGCGTCACTGCGGTAGCGGGTCGGATCATCGGAGGTGGTGTGCGGGCCGAGCCGGTAAGTGACGGCCTCGATCAGGCTCGGCCCACCACCGTGTCGCGCCCGGTCGGCGGCCTCGGCCGTCACCGCATAGCAGGCCAGCGGATCGTTGCCGTCCACCCGGATGCCCGGCATGCCGTAGCCGATTGCCTTGTGCGCCAGCGAGACGGCGGCGGTCTGCTTGCGCAGCGGCACCGAGATTGCCCACTGGTTGTTCTGCACGTAGAACACACACGGGGCGGTGAACACAGCGGCGAAATTGAGTGCCTCGTGTACGTCGCCCTCGCTGGTGGCGCCGTCGCCGGTGAAGGCGACGGTGACGGAATCCTCGGCCAGGCGTTGGGCGGCCATCGCCGCGCCCACCGCATGCAGCGTCTGGGTGCCGATCGGAATCGAGATCGGCGCGCAGTTCTTCTCGGTGAACTCCAGGCCGCCGTTCCAGGTTCCACGCCAGGCGGCCGCGAGGTGCCACGGCGGGATGCCCCGGGTGACGAAGACTCCCAGCTCGCGGTACTGCGGGAACAGCCAGTCGGATTTGCGCAGGCACGCGGCGGCGCCGACCTGGGCGGCCTCCTGGCCGCGGCACGACGCGTAGAGCCCCAGCTCGCCCTGGCGTTGCAGGTTGACCAGCTCGGTGTCGAGTTCACGGGTGAGCACCATCAGCTCGTAGAGCCAACAGAGGGTCTCTTCGGGCAGGTCCCGGCTATAGCGATTCTCGGCGGTAGGCGCCCCATCCGGCGCGATCAGCTGCACAGGCTCCAGGGCGACCTGCGGACCGGTAATGCCTGGCAGCTGGCCCATGTGAGCCTCCTTGTGACGCTGATCTCATTATGCCAGCGAACGCAGAAAGCCCTGGTGATCCGATGCGGCGTGGCTACTCGCCGAGTGTGCGGTTTGGTGGTCGAAAACGGCTTGTCACGTACGAAACCGCACACTCGGCGTGTTCTACGGACCGGGGCTAACCCGTCACTGCGAAGATGCCGTGCGCCCCGTTCTCGGCGTGCCGCATGTCGTGATCCATGAACGGATAGTGGCCCGGTTCAGGGAAGGTGAGCTCGACGAAGCCGCCCTGGGCCGGCGCCAGGTCGAGGGCCTGCGCTCCCCCCGCCGGTGCCAACGGGTCACTCGGCTCATGCGGCGGTCCCAGCCTCGCCCCTCCTCCGTCGAGCCGCGCTGAACCGCCGGGCCGCAGCAGCCAGGCGCCCTCTTTGTAGACGGTGTCGAACTGCGTCCCGACGACGTGGAATGCGATCGAGTCGCCCGGACCCGCGTTGACCACCCAGACGCGCACCCGTTCACCGGTGCGGGCCGGCAGCGGGGCGTGCATGTACTGGGCCGCGGTCCCGTTGAACATCCACCCGTCGGGCTGGCCGGCGCGGATGGCCGTGGTTTGGGCGTCGGAATCCGGTGCGCTCGCATAGAGCTGGGCGCCGACCAACGCGTATTCCCGATCCACTGCCGGTAGCCCGGGCGGGTCGATGATCACGGCGCCGTACATGCCGTTGGCGATGTGCAGCGCCATCGGCGGGGTGCTGCAGTGGTACAGCCAGGCGCCGGCCCGGTGCGCCGTGAACCGGTAGACCAGCCGCTCCCCCGGCGCCAAGGTGCGCATCGGTTGGTCCGGGGCGAGCGCTCCGGCGTGAAAGTCGATTCCGTGGCCCATGGTCGCGTCGTTGATCAGCGTGATCTCGAAGGTGTCTCCGACCCGGCCGTGCAGGGTCGGGGCCGGCTCGACGCCGCCGAAGGTCCAGCGGGTCTCCCGGC
This sequence comes from Mycolicibacter virginiensis, assembly GCF_022374935.2. Lineage (NCBI taxonomy): Bacteria > Bacillati > Actinomycetota > Actinomycetes > Mycobacteriales > Mycobacteriaceae > Mycobacterium > Mycobacterium virginiense. The sequence goes on along the minus strand of NZ_CP092430.2, from coordinate 1,585,378 downwards.
GACCGGGCGCGATCTCCAGTTCTCGGTCGACGGCGCGCAGTTCCACCCGGTGCACTCCCGGCTTTGCCGGTGCCAGCACCGCGTCGCGCGGCGTCCAGCCTGGCGACGGGTCGGCGGCCAGGTCCAAGACCGTCGGCGCGGGCAGGCCACCATGTCCCCCGCCGGTGTGCTCGTGGCGCGGGGCACCACCGACGGCGTGGATCGTCATCGTCATGCCCGCGGCCCGGTGGCCGGGTACGTCGCACCACGCCTCCCGGTCCTGGTGCACTGCACCGAGATCCAGCATCGCGGTCTGGCCGCGACTCAACCGCGGGGTGTGCTCGCCGGTGTCGACGTGCAAGTCGTGCGGCAGTCCGTCGATGTTGGTGACTCGCAGCACCAGCCGGGTTCCGGCCGGCACATTGATCACATCCGGGGAGAACCGCATGTTCTTCAGCGTGACGTCGACAGTGCGGGCTTCACCGGAGACACCGGCGGCGCCCGAGGGGGCCGAGCCGCCGACACCTAACCCCAGCGCGGCGGCGACCGCGGCCACCGCGGCGGCGGCGACCGCCCCGGTGACCGCTCGGGAATGCGGCGCGATCGCATCGACATCGAGCGGGCCGCGCAGCGCCACGGGCAGCGCGAGCCGCAGCGCCAGGAGGACGAAGCTGGCGACCGCGACCGCGGCCAGCACCCAGCCGATCAACGGCAGCGGCGCCCGCCACGGCCCGGCGACCAACGGCACGGCGATGTTGATCGCGCACACCCGGGCCTGCCAGCCCTGGTCCAAGTAGCTGATGACGGCTTTGCGAACGGGTGGGCCGTTGGCCACCAGGATCGGCAGCAGCTGGCTCAGGGCGCCCAGCAAGATCTGGGCGACGAATCCGACCGCCAGCAGCGGCAACAGGGTGTTCTCCACGAACGCGGGCAGTACGTCGACGGAGCGGGCGGCGATCAGACGGATCGTCTCGGTCATGACGGCGACCCCGAGCCAGGCCGTCGCGCCGACCAGCATCCAGGCCGCCGGTCCGGTGAAGCTACGTCCTGGCCACAGCCCGACGATCGACAGACCGACTCCGACCGCATAACCCAGCAGTCCTGCCGCGGTCAGCCACCAACTGTCGGTGAGCAGACCGGCGGCGGCGACGGTCAGCCCGACCGTCAGCGTCGGCAGCGCACGCCTGGCCATCGCAAAGCTGCGCGGGGTGATCTTCTCTCGGATTGTGGTGGGCCACAAGGTGAACAAGGTGCCCACCACCGTCAGCCCGATCCACCCGTAGAGCATCACGTGCACGTGGGTGGTCCACAGCCGCGCATACCAGCGGGCCACCCCGAAGGCCATGGCAGCACCGGTCGCCGATCCGGCCAGCAGCGCTGCGATGGCCGCCAGGTAGAAACCGACCAGGTAGTCGAAGCGCGCCGAGAGGGCGCGCTTCTTCATCGCGATCAACTCGGCACCGTGGGCGACGGCCACCACGGCCACGGCCGTGCCACCCATCCCGGTCAGGGCCTCGGTGTTGAAGGCCACCCCGGCCAGGGTCGCGATCACGGCGAGGTTGAGCAGTGCCAGTTTGGCCACCAGGTGCCACTGCGGCGGGTCGGGAACCCGGCACAGCGTGGTGGTGAAGTGTCCCGACCAGATCACGATCGCGTTGGTGGCCGCGCCGAGCAGCAGTGCGTGCACCGGCAGCCAGATCGGATGCGCAACGACGTTGTGCGCAACTAGCAACGCGACCGCGAGGGCCAGCCAGCCCAGCACCACGATGTTGGCGCCCAGGAACACCGGCCCGCGCGGTCCACCCCGGCGGCGGGGTTTGACGACCGGCGCCGGGGGCGGCGGCCCCAACTGAATCATGTTCGCCAGGCTACGGTGGCGACGCGCTCAGCCGGAAGTGACCTTTGACATCGAAAGCCATCGGTTGGATCGCGGCGGCCTACCGGGGACGGTCGGTGGTGACCACCAGGCGTCCGGTGGTCTGGCGGGCGGCCATGCGCTCCAAGGCATTCGGCAGATCACCCCAGGGGACCTCTGCACCGACGACGGTGCGGATCTTTCCGGTACGCAGCAACTCCAGGATCTTCGCGTGCGCTTCCAGCCCCTCCGAACGGGCCGGCCAGTTGAAGCCCAGGGTGCGCCGGATCGCCACCGGGTCGTTGACGTAGACCAGGCATACCCCGCACACATCGAAGTTGCTGTAGGCGATGGGTCGTGGCGAGAGATAGTCGCCGTCCTCCAGCGCGATGTCCTGGGCGAATCCCGCCATCAGGTACCGGCCGTTGAGGCCCATACAGCGGAATGTCTGTACCGCCACGTCCCCGCCGACCGCGTCGAACGCGACGTCGACACCACGGCCGTAGGTCAGTTCCACGACCTGCTCAACCCAGTCACCGTTGCGGTAGTTGATCGCATGGTCGGCGCCGAGTTCTTTGCAGAATTCGACCTTCTCATCGCTCCCGGCGGTGGCGATCACCCGAGCGCCCAGCGCTTTGCCGAGCACCAAAGCACCGGATCCGGTGCCACCCGCGGCGGCGTGCACCAGCAGGGTCTCCCCCGGCTTGAGGCGGCCACGCTCGCGCAACGCGAACCAGCCCAGGTGGAACGGGTAGTGCAGGGCGGCGCCGTCGACGTCGCTGACCCAGTCCGGCAGGTCCAGAGCGGTCGCCGCGTCGACGATCGCGTAGGAGGCGTACCCGCCGAAGGCCATCACCGGGATGCCGACGATGCGCCGACCGATGAGATGCTCGGCGCCCTGGCCGGCGCTTTCCACGACTCCGACGGTCTCCATACCGGGCACGAACGGCGGCTGCAGCGGCAGGGTCGTGTAGCGGCCCTGGATGATGTCGATGTCGTTGAAGTTGAGGCAGAACGCGTTGACCGCGACCCGGATTTCGCCGGGTCCGGGCGCGCGTACCTCGACGCTTTGGCGGGCCAGCACTTTGGCCGGGTCACCGAGTTCGGTGGCGACCCAGGCGTCGGCGGAGATCGGTTGATTCATGGTTTCTCCCATTAGTCGGCGACGAATTGATTTCGGTAGGCGCGCAGGCGGTTTGCCACCTCGTCGGCATCCAGCCCCAGGTCGGCCGGCTGGTAGTCGACCGCGCCGTAGCGCCCGCGGGGGTGCTCAATGCAGAACTGCGTCATCGCGTCTTTGGCCCGGGTGTCCAGCGGCTGGCCCGCAAGCTCGTAGATGGCAGCGACGGTCCCGTCCTCATCGGCCATGAAGTCCTCGAACCGCACGTCGACGGACTGTGCCGCCGGCAGCACGTCGCGGTCGCGCAGGCAGCCGGTGAGCAGGTCGTCGGCCCGGTCCAACCAGTACTTCGAGATCTTGACCGGATCGGGACGGTCGCAGGCCATGCGCGCCGCATAGCTGATCATGGTGGCCATCGATCGCGTCACCTCGACCGGATCCCGATGGGTGACAACGAAGGTGGCGTCGGGGAAGGTCGCATACAGCGCGGGGAACTGCTCAAGATGCTGGGGCGATTTGAGCACCCAGCGGGTCCCTCCGCGCAGCCATTGCAGTGCCTGCAACGTGCGCTTCATATAGGCGTACGACGCGCTCTGATCGTGTGTCTTGTAGTGCTGCGCGAATGTCGGGAGGTAGTAACTACATTCGAACAGCATTCCGGAGATGTCGTTGCCCAGCAGCTGAATCTCTTCATGCGCGTGATCGACGGTCATGTCATGCATGCGCTTGAACTCGGGCATCGAGGTATTGATCAGATCCAGGCCGACGGCGCAGCGGTCTCGCCTGGCCTGTGGATCGGGTTCGCCCGGCGTGGGAACCGGCTCCATGCTCTCCCAGTAGGGCAGGTAGCGCAGTGCCGGGTCGGCCGCGATCAGGTTGTGCAGGTGGGTGGTGCCGGTGCGTGGCAGCCCGCAGATGATGATCGGGCGTTCTATCTCGACGCTCTCGATCTCGGGGTTCGCCGTGATCAGATCTTCCAGCCGAAGCCGGTTGACCAGGTGGCCGACCAGTTGCTCGAAGGCCATCGCCCGGCCGACACCGGACAGGTCTGCTTCGGCGTTCAGCGAACCGCACAGCACGTCGAGGCGTTCGGCGAACCCATTGTCGCCCCAGTTGTCGAGGCCTGTTCGTTCGATCGCGGCCTGCCGCAGGGCTTCCGGTGTGAGTTGCAGGATCGCGCCGTAACCGGCCAGGCCGTCGCGCATCGGGCCGGCGGCCTCGGGAAACACCGGGTTGGCAAGGTCTTCAAGCCGGATGGCGCCCGGGCGGGTAGCGGCGCTCACGAGGCCAGCTCTTCGACGTCGACGACCCGACAGTTCAGCGGGGCGGGGGTGGACTCGGGAAGGAACCAGCGCAGCCAGATCAGTCCTTTCGACCGGCCCGCGGTGGACACCCAATTCGGATGTCCGGGATCGGTTTCGCTGATCACGATCTGCCAGGACCCGTCGGCGGCGTAGGTGACGTGCGCGCCGTTGATGGTGACCCGCTCGCGGGTGTAGTCGTAGGTGTGCAGGAACGGATTCCACAGGCACAGATTCCAGAACACACACTCCGGTGAGGTTCCGTCGATGACCAGCGCCTGGCCGGGTTGCAGTTCGTAAGCGCCCATCGAATAGGCGGCATCACCAGCAGCCCAGCCCACGGTGCGGCTGGGAACCGGGTAGGGCTCCTGCAGCACGTTGGCCGGTAGCCGCACGGGCGCCATGGCGGCCTGTTCACGAATCCAGGTGCGCGCCGCGCGCATCCGCCGGCTCAGGTCGACCCGGCTGTCGGGACGTCGCGGGGTGTCGTCAAGCGCCTCGATCTTCCACTGCACACGCCGATCGGTGCCGGGGTCGGTGAGGTAGTCGCGGGTCAGGATGAATACGGCGTCGGGTTCCAGTTTGAGCCAGTTGCCTTGCTGCTCTTGCGCGCTGATGATGAATTCGAAGTTGCCGTCGGCGTCGCAGCCGAGGTCGCGGTCGTTGATGGTGTCGATGATGCGGTCGCTGTAGCGGCCGTCGTCGGGGCCGCCGTAGACGGTCATGGACAGGTAGACCGCGTCGCCGCGGTTGCCGGTGACCCGGTAGCTGCGGCTCGGGTCGACGGGCGCCAGCTGGTAGAAGGCATCCGAATTGTCGCCGCCCCACTTGAGATAGGGGCCGATCACGTCGACCAGGATCGGCTTGTCCGCATCGCCCCAGATGTAGGCCTCGGAGGCGACGCGCAGCAGGCTCAACGCCCATCGGTAGCCGTCGAGGACATCGGCCTCCTCCAGCGGCGGATCGGCGGTCAGCAGGCGTTGCTCGACGGCACGGACCTCGTCGAGCAGGCCTGCAAAGGCCTCAGACAGCTCGGATGGCTCGTCACTCATCCCGGTTCTCCTTCTTTCTCATTCCCTGCAGCAGTAGGGAGCACAGCCTGTCGGCAGCGGCGTCAACGGTCTCGGTGGCCAAGACTTGGGCGATGTAGAAGCTGGTGCCTACCAAAGCGTCATAGGCGATCTCGATATCGATGTCGGCATCGAGCACGCCTTGGTCGATGCCTGCGCGGACCAGCACACCGAATGCGGTGCGGGTCGTCTCGTCGAGCAGCTGTTGGGTGCGGATGAACAGTTCCGGGTCGCGGTGGCGATCGGCCAGGATGCCCAGTGCCGCCGCGGCCACGTCCGGTGCGCGCCAGAACTCGAACACCCCGGCAACGAATTGGCGCAGGTCTGCTTCGAAGTCGCCGGAGCTGGTCAGCACGTCACCGACCTCGGAGGCACCGAAGACCGCGTCGAACACCAGATGGGTCTTCGAGGGCCAGCGTCGGTAGACGGTGGGGCGGCTGACGTCTGCCTCGCGGGCGATCGCCTCGATGGACACCTGGTCGTAGCCGTCGCGGGCCAGCAGTCGGCGGGCCGCTTCGGTGATGGCCTGCTCGGTGCGCGGATCGCGCGGGCGTCCGCGACCGGCCGGGGCCGGGTCCGGGCCCGCCGTCACTGTGGCATCCGCTGTCGGCGACTCACGCCCTAAACAATTACATTACGTAACGTAATTCGTCAATGGTTTCGCGACCCGCCTTGTCTGCGCAGTTCAGAAGGCGTAGCGGTGGTACTGCGACATGTTCGCCACCGCCGGAATCAACGACATCGCCTTGCCCAGCGCCCGGTAGGCGCGCGGCAGTTGGGCAAAGGTGGCCGACTCGAACCAGCGCTCCCATTGCAGGAGCCGGGTGCCCGGTACCGCGGCAAGAATGTCGTCGGGGCCGTTGATCGCCCAGTGCAGCGTCGCCCCGGATTTGCGCACCACCGCGTTGGACCATTGCGACTTGATGCCCAGCCAGTTGAAGGCATCGAACTGCAGCTCCCCGCTCGGTGCGTGCTCGACGACACGGCGCAGTAACGCCACCCCGTCGGATTCGGTGAGGTACATGGTCAGGCCTTCGCCGAGCATCAATGTCGGACGGCCGGTGGGTATTTCGGCGAACCATGCCGGGTCGGTGACCGACGCCGCCACCACGTGGTTGTGGGGTTGATCGGGCAGCAGCTGCCGACGCAGGGCGGCGACATCGGGATAGTCGATGTCATACCAGTCGATTCCATCGCCCGGTTGCAGCCGGAAGTATCGGGCGTCGAGCCCGCAGCCAAGGTGCAACACCACCGCGCCGGGGTTGGCCGCCAGGAATCGGCGGGCCCAGGAGTCGAAGTGCGCCGCACGGGTGGTCACCGACGGAGATCGAGCCGCGGTGATGGTTGTCTTGCGCCAGTCGTAGTCGATGCGTGCGACCACGTCCTTGGCGTAGCGATCCCCCAGGATCGGTTCGGGCAGATCGGCATCCAGCGCCTTGGCGTACAGCGTCGCGAGCATGGTCTGCGGTGACCCGCTCAGGTCCACCCGCGCCTTGTCATCGGTCATGCCAATCCACGCTAGCGCCGCCGGCGGCTACCGGGTGGAGCTGAACGCGTCTCGGCGTGGTGTTCAGCCCTAGGGCGTTATCCACTGATGTTCAACCGCTTTGACCAGCGCGGTCAGCGTGGCGTTCACCGGGACCTGCTCCCCCACCTGCGCGGCCGTGCGCACCACGGCACCGTTGATGACGTCGATCTCGCTGACGCGGCGGGCCAGATGATCCAGCAGCGCAGATGGTTTGGCGTTCGGCATCTGCGCACCGAAGGCCCGGACATGTTCGACCGGATCTGCCACGTCGATGCCGATCCCGGCGGCCCGGGCCACCGTCCAGGCCTCGGTTGCGGTGGCGCGGCTGACCGGTCCCATGTCTGCGTCGTCCATGACCTGCCCCACCGTCATGCCGGTCAGCGCGCACGGCGCACTGTAGGCGGCGTTGCAGATCAGCTTCTCCCACTGCATGGCGGCGATGTCGGCGACCGCGGCCGCGTCGAATCCCGCCTCCGACCACACCCGCGCGATCTGGTCGACGGTCGAAAACGGCAGCGCCGCATAGGCGCCGAACCGGACGGCGCGCATCGCGTTGTGGTGCACATGCCCCGGGGCGGGACGCGAGGCGCCGAATCCACTGGCGATGCCGACCGCAACACGGGCCCCGCCGACGATGTCGGCGACGGTGTCGGCCGAACCGAGTCCGTTCTGGATGGTCAACACCGGCGTGTTCTCGCCGAGCAGGGACAGCGCCTGATTGGCTCCGGTGGCGACGTCGGCGGCCTTGACCGCCAGCACCACCAGATCCATCGGCTCGGCCGGCGCGGTGGTGGCCGCGCGCATGCGAACCACCTGTTCGGGCTGCGGCCCGCTGATCCGCAGGCCGCCCGCGGCGATGGCGTCGACGTGCGCGCGCGACCGATCCACGGCCAGCACATCATTGCCGGCCGCCGCCAACTTGGCGGCGTAGATGGAACCCATGGCGCCGCAACCGATGACCGCGATCTTCATCTGCTCATCCCACCAGGTCGGCGATCACGGCGGCCAGGTCGGGCTTCTCCTCCAGCCCGAAACCCGGGGCGTCGGTCGGCGCGATGGTCCCCTCGGCCAGTACACAACCCGGCGCATAGCCGCCGAACGGTGCGAACACCCCGGGATAGGACTCGCAGCCGCCTAGACCCAGCGCCACCACAATGTGCAGATTGATCAGGTGCCCGCCGTGCGGGAAGGCGAAGCGACGATCAAACCCGTGCCGTTCGAGCGTCTCGATCATCCGGGCGTATTCGGTCAGCCCGTAGCTGAGTCCGGCGTCCATCTGGAAGATGTCGATCTCCGGCCGCATGCCGGCATAGCGAACCAGGTTGGTCGCATCGCGCACCGAGAACAGGTTCTCTCCGGTGGCGATGGCGCCGTCGTAGGCCTCAATGACCGCGGCATTCAATGCGAAATCGAGCGGGTCACCGGGCTCTTCGTACCAGCGCAGGCCATACGGGATCAGCGTCTGTGCCCACTGCACTGCGGCGGCCTCGTCGAACCGGCCATTGGCGTCGACGGCGACCCGGCCACCGCTGCCGACGATGTCGATCACAGCTTCGATGCGCGCCAGGTCCTCGCTCGTCGACGCGCCACCGATCTTCATCTTGACCGCGTCGTAGCCCAGATCGAGATAGCCGCGGATCTCGCTGCGCAGCCGGTCCAGGCCGGCGTCCGAATCATCGCCCGGGTAGTAATAGCCGCCGGCGGCATACACCGGGACAGCCGCGGGAACGGTGTCGCGGCCGAAGTACTCAGCGATGGTGCGGTAGGCGGGCTCGTCGGCGAGTTTGGCATTGAGGTCCCAGCACGCCAGCTCCAATGCTGCTGCCGCACCGGCCCGGTCGCCGTGCCCGCCGGGCTTCTCGTCGGCCAGCGCAGCGCCCAGTACCCGCGCGGGGTCGATCCGGCCGGCGTCGTCAAGCAGCGACTCCGGCTTCGCGCTCAGCACTCGCGGGATCATCCGGTCGGCCAGGATGCCGCTCTGGGCGAAACGGCCGATCGAGTTGAACGCGACCCCGGTCACCGGTTTCCCGTCGCGCATCTGATCGCTGATCACCGCGACCAGTGACACCGTGTGCCGGGAGAAATCCACCAAGGCGTTGGCGACCTCGCCGCGCAAGCGCACCGGTGTCTCGATGATCTGGGTGATGCGCATGCGCTGTCAGTCCTCCTGGTGCGTCAATCCGCTCGTCGCAGGATGGCTTCGGCGTGCCGCAGCACCGGGGAGTCGACCATCTGTCCTTCGAACGCGAACACCCCACGCTCGGTCTGCGCCGCGGCGAGCACCCTGCGCGCCCAGTCAACCCGCTCCGGGGCGGGCCGATAGGCGTCGCGGACCACCGCGATCTGGCTCGGGTGGATGCACACCGTAGCAGCGAATCCGACCGCGGCGCCATCGAGTGCTTCGGCTTTGAGCCCTTCGAGGTCGCCGATGTTGAGGTAGACGGCGTCTAGCGCGGCCCGACCGAACGTCGATGCCGCCAACAACACACTTGAGCGCACGTGGCGGGCCACATCGCGATACCGGCCATCGGCGTGCCGACTGGAGCCTCCGCCCATGGCCGCGACCAGATCTTCGGCGCCCCACATCATCGCCACGCATTGCTCCGCGGCGGCGATATCCGCGCAGAACACCGCGCCGCGTGGGGTCTCGATCAAGGCCACCACCTGCCGAGGTGCCAGCGCGGCGACCTGGGCGGCCGATTCGGTCTTGGCCAGCATCACCGTCGTGTAGGCGGTGTCGGCCAGGGCCTCCAGGTCACGGGCCTGGTCCTCGGTGCCGGCGGGGTTCACTCGCACCACGGTCCGCTCCGGATCGAGGGGGGTGCTGCGCAGCGCTTCGCGGGCGGCCGGCCGATCCGCTGCGGCCACACCGTCTTCCAAGTCCAGGATCACCACGTCGGCGACCGCGGCCGCTTTGCCGTATCGCTCGGGGCGATCCGCCGGGCAGAACAGCCAGGCCGGTCCGACGCTACTCATCGTCCGTCCTCGACCGGCCGCTTGCGCACCAGCGTGGTCCGTACCGCGCGGGCAACGGTGTCGCCGTTCTGGTTACGTCCGACGTGCTCCAACGTCACGATGCCCTCGCCGGGACGGCTCTTGGACTCCCGCTTGTCGGTGCAGACCGTCTCGGCGTAGAGCGTGTCGCCGTGAAATACCGGCTTGGGGAACGACACCTCCGAGAAGCCCAGGTTGGCCACGATGGTGCCCAGCGTCAGCTGTGCCACCGACAGGCCGACCAGCGTGGAGAGGGTGAACATCGAATTCACCAGGCGCTCACCGCGGAAACCCGGTTGCTGGGCCGCCCACGCCGCATCCAGGTGCAGCGACTGGGTGTTCATGGTCAGCGTGGTGAACAGCACGTTGTCGGCTTCGGTGATGGTTCGTCCGGGCCGGTGCAGGTAGGTGGTGCCGATCTCGTATTCCTCGAACCACAGTCCGCGCTGCTCGACGGTCTTCCCCTCGTTGTCGGCCACCGTCACAACCCCAGCGATCGTGCGATCAGCATCAGCTGTACCTCGGTGGTGCCCTCGCCGATCTCGAGGATCTTGCTGTCGCGGTAGTGCCGGGCCACCGGGTATTCGTTGATGAAGCCGTAGCCGCCGTGGATCTGTGTGGCGTCACGGGCGTTGTCCATCGCCGCTTCCGAGGAGATCATCTTGGCGATCGCCGCTTCCTTCTTGAACGGCTTGCCCGCCAACATCTTCGCGGCGGCGTCGTAGTAGGCGGTACGGGCGACGTGGGCACGTGCCTCCATCCGAGCGATCTTGAAGCTGATTGCCTGGTAGGAGCCGATGGTCTGGCCGAACGCCTCGCGCTCGCCGGCGTACTTGACGCTTTCGTCGACGCAGCCCTGCGCTACCCCGGTGGCGACCGCGGCGATCGCGATGCGGCCCTCGTCCAGGATGGACAGGAAGTTGGCGTAGCCCCGGCCTTCGTCACCGAGCAGGTTGGCTTGGGGGACGCGGGCGTCGGTGAAGGTGAGCGGGTGGGTGTCCGAGGCGTTCCAGCCGACCTTGTTGTAGGCCGGTTCCACGGTGAATCCCGGTGTGCCGGACGGCACGATGATGGTGGAGATGTCCTTCTTGCCGTCGGGCCGGGTTCCGGTTACCGCGGTGACGGTCACCAGTGAGGTGATGTCGGTACCGGAGTTGGTGATGAACTGCTTGGTGCCGTTGATGACCCACTCGTCGCCGTCGCGGCGGGCGGTGGTCCGGGTGCCGCCGGCATCGGAGCCGGCACCCGGCTCGGTCAGGCCGAATCCGGCCAGGCTGCGACCGGTCACCAGATCCGGCAGCCAGGTCTGCTTCTGTTCTTCGGAGCCGAACCGGTAGATCGGCATCGCCCCCAGGCCGACGCCGGCCTCCAGGGTCATCGCCACCGACTGGTCGACCTTGCCGAGTTCCTCCAGGGCGAGCGCCAGGGCGAAGTAGTCGCCGCCCATGCCGCCGTACTCCTCGGGAAACGGCAGCCCGAACAGCCCCATCTCCCCCATCTTGGCGATGACTTCGTAGGGGAAGCTGTGCTCTTCGTCGTGCTTGGCCGCCACCGGGGCGACGACGGTGCGGGCGAACTCGGCGACGGTGTCGCGCAGGTCCTGGTAGTGGCTCGGCAGGGTTCCTGCCTCGATGGTGGTCATGATTTCGCTTCCTCGGTCTCTTCCTCCGGGATCAGCCGCGCCAGCACCTGATCCACCTTCACTTGCTCGCCCACCGCTACCAACACCTGGACCCGGCCGGAGATCGGGGCGGTCAGGGTGTGCTCCATCTTCATCGCCTCGACTACGACCACGGGATCACCTTCGCTGACAGTCGATTCCGAGTCGGCACTGACGGCGATCACGGTGCCCGGCATCGGGCTGGCGATCTCGGCGCTGCGGGTCCCGCCGCCGCGGTGCACGCGTACCACTTCGGCCTCCCGCAGCTGCCAAGTTCCGCGTTCGTCGCTGATCCACAGTTGACCGTCGTTCTCGGCGAACAGGTAGCGGCGTTGCCGCCCGGCCACGGTCGCGATCAGTTGGTCGCCTTGCACATGGGCACTGGCGCTCTGGATCTCGCCGTCGCCGATCTGCACCTGCGCAGCGTCGGGCAGGCCCCACACCGACACCGTCTCGGTGCGCAGCGGGGTGTGCATCTCGGTGCGCACCGGCGCCGCCGCACCGATGCGCCATCCGCTCGGCATCCCCCACAGCGATTTCGGCGCGGTTTCTCCCGCTGAGCGGTGATTACCGCGCCGAGATCGCCCGGCGAGCTCCCACTGGCGGTAGAGGCCACCGGCGGCCAACACATCATCGGGGGCGGGCACCGGTGTGAAATCGCCTGACCGGGCGTCCAAAAGTTCGGTGTCCAGGTCACCGGCGACCACCCGCTCATCGGCCAGCAGGAACCGCAGGAACTCGACGTTGGTCTGCACCCCGAACACCGCGGTGCCGGCCAGCGCCGCATCCAGGCGCGCTAGTGCCTGCGCCCGGTCGCAACCGTGCGCGATCACCTTGGACAGCATCGGGTCGTAGTCGCTGCCGACGACGGTGCCGTCCTGCAACGACGAGTCCACCCGTACCCCCGCGCCGGTGGGTTCGTGTAGCGCCAGCACTCGCCCGCCGGTGGGCAGGAAGCCGCGGGCCGGGTCTTCGGCATACACCCGAGCTTCCACGGCGTGCCCGGTGAAGGTGATGTCGTCCTGGGTGAAGGACAGTTTCTCGCCGGCGGCCACCCGCACCTGCCACTCGACGAGGTCCAGGCCGGTGATCGCTTCGGTGACGGGGTGTTCGACCTGCAGTCGGGTGTTCATCTCCATGAAGAAGAACTCATCCGGGCGATCGGCGGAGACGATGAATTCCACGGTGCCGGCGCCGACGTAGTCGACGCTGCGCGCGGTGTTGCAGGCCGCCGTACCGATGCGGTCGCGGGTGGCGGCGTCCAGCAGCGGCGACGGCGCCTCCTCGATCACCTTTTGGTGGCGGCGCTGCAGGCTGCATTCGCGTTCGCCGAGGTGCACCACGTTGCCTTGGGTATCGGCAAGCACCTGCACCTCGATGTGACGCGGCCGCAGCACGAACCGCTCCAAGAACAGGGTGTCGTCGCCGAATGCCGAGGCGGCCTCGCGCCGTGCGGTGGCCAGCGCCGCGCGCAGCCCGGCCGGCTCTTCCACCAAGTGCATGCCCTTGCCTCCGCCGCCGGCCGAGGGCTTGATCAGCACCGGGTAGCCGATCTCGCCTGCCGCGGCCACCAGCTCGTCATCGGACAGACCGGGTTTGGCGATACCCGGAACCACCGGCACTTCAAACGCGGTGACGGTGTTCTTGGCGGAGATCTTGTCGCCCATCACCTCGATGGCCCGGGCCGGCGGCCCGATGAAGACCACTCCGGCCCGCTCGCAGGCGGCCGCGAATCCGGCGTTCTCGGAAAGGAATCCGTAGCCGGGGTGAATGGCCTGGGCGCCGGTCGCGGCGGCGGCTTCGAGCACTTTAGGTATCGACAGGTAGCTCTCCAGTACCGGTGCGGGCCCCAGGCGCACCGCGGTGTCAGCTTCGCGCACATGGCGCGCCCCGGCGTCGGCGTCGCTGTAGACGGCCACTGATCGGATGCCCATCCGGCGCAGGGTGCGGATCACCCGCACCGCGATCTCACCGCGGTTGGCTATCAAGACGGTTTTGAACATGGCTGAATTCATCTGGGTCACATCCGGAATACGCCGTAGGAGACCGGGTCCAAAGGCGCGTTCGAGCAGACCGAAAGCGCCAGTCCCAGCACTGTTCTGGTGTCGGCCGGGTCGATGATCCCGTCGTCCCACAACCGCGCGGTCGAGTAGTACGGGTTACCCTGCACCTCGTACTGCTCGCGGATCGGGGCCTTGAAGGCTTCCTCATCGGCCGCCGACCAAGGCCTGCCGGCGGCGTCGAGTTGATCGCTGCGCACGGTGGCCAGCACCGAGGCGGCCTGCTCGCCGCCCATCACCGAGATCCGGGCGTTGGGCCACATCCACAGGAACCGCGGCGAATACGCCCTCCCGCACATGGAGTAGTTTCCTGCCCCGTAGGACCCGCCGATCACGACGGTCAGCTTGGGCACGCGTGCACAGGCCACCGCGGTGACCATCTTGGCGCCGTGCTTGGCGATGCCACCGGCCTCGTAGTCGCGGCCGACCATGAACCCGGCGATGTTCTGCAGGAACACCAGGGGGATCGAGCGCTTGTCGCACAGTTCGATGAAGTGCGACCCTTTGACGGCGGATTCACCGAACAGCACTCCGTTGTTGGCGATGATGCCGACCGGGTGGCCGTGGATGCGCGCGAACGCGGTCACCAGGGTTTTGCCGTACTCGGCCTTGAACTCGCTGAACTCACTGCCGTCGACGAGCCGCACGATCACCTGGCGCACGTCGTAGGGCACCCGCGGGTCGGGGGGAACCACGTCGTAGAGCTCGGCCGGGTCATGCTGGGGCGGGACGGAGTCGCTGATATCCCAGGGGCTTTCGGGGCGCGGCCCGAAGGTCGCCGCGATCTGGCGCACGATGCGCAACGCGTGCTCGTCGTCATCGGCCAGATAGTCGGTGACCCCGGAGACCTTGGAGTGCAGCTCTCCGCCGCCGAGTTCTTCGGCGGTTACCACTTCGCCGGTGGCGGCCTTCACCAGCGGCGGTCCACCGAGGAAGATGGTCCCCTGCTCCCGAACGATGACGGCCTCATCGCTCATCGCCGGAACGTAGGCGCCGCCCGCGGTGCACGAACCGAGCACCGCCGCGATCTGCGGAATGCCAGCAGCGCTCATGGTGGCCTGGTTGAAGAAGATGCGGCCGAAGTGCTCACGGTCGGGGAAGACTTCGTCCTGGCGGGGCAGGAACGCTCCCCCGGAGTCCACCAGGTACAGGCAGGGCAGTCGGTTGCCCAGTGCCACCTCTTGGGCGCGCAGGTGTTTTTTGACCGTCACCGGGTAGTAGGTGCCGCCCTTGACGGTGGCGTCATTGGCGACGATCACGCATTCGCGGCCGGACACCCGCCCGATGCCGGTGATGATCCCCGCGCCGGGGCACTCGTCGTCGTACATCCCGTCGGCGGCCAGCGGCGCCAGTTCCAGGAACGGGCTGCCGGGGTCCAGCAGTCGGTCAACGCGGTCGCGGGGCAACAGTTTTCCGCGCGCCACATGGCGCTGGCGGGACTGCTCGTTGCCGCCGAGCGCGGCCGCCGCCAGCTTGGTCTTGAGTTCAGCGACCAACCGCCGGTGTTCGTCAGCGAATGCCGGTGCGGTCATGACAGCATCGAAAGATCCAGCGAGGCATCGGTTTTCGCGACGACTTCCTCGACGGTGACGCCCGGGGCGGTCTCGATCAGCTGCAGGCCGTCCTCGATGACGTCGATGACGGCCAGGTCGGTGATGATCCGGTTGACGCAGCGGGCACCGGTGAGCGGCAGTGTGCACTGCTCGACGATCTTGGCGCTGCCGTCTTTGGCGGCGTGTTCCATCATCACGATCACCCGGCGCGCTCCGTGCACCAGGTCCATCGCCCCGCCCATGCCCTTGATCATCTTGCCGGGGATCATCCAGTTGGCCAGGTCGCCGGCGGCCGAAACCTGCATGGCGCCAAGGACCGCCACGTCGAGGTGGCCACCGCGGATGACTCCGAACGATGCCGACGACGAGAAGAAGGATGCGCCGGGCAAGGTGGTGACGGTTTCCTTGCCGGCGTTGATCAGGTCGGCGTCGAGGTCTTCGCGCAGCGGGTAGGGACCGACCCCGAGGATTCCGTTCTCCGAGTGCAAGACCACGCTGACACCGTCGGGGATGTGGTTGGGAATCAAAGTGGGCAGTCCGATGCCGAGGTTGACGTACTGGCCGTCGCGCAGCTCGGCGGCCACCCGTGCGGCCAACTCGTCTCTTGTCAGGGTCATGACGCGCGCACCGTCTCCCGCTCGATTCGCTTGATCGGATTGGGCACGTGCACCACCCGGTGCACGAAGACTCCCTGGGTGTGCACCTCGGCGGGGCAGATCTCACCGGGCTCGACCAGGTGCTCGACCTCGGCGATGGTGATCCGGCCGGCCGCAGCGCAGTCCGGGTTGAAGTTGGCGGCGGCCTCGCGGTAGACGAGGTTGCCGTGCCGGTCGCCTTTCCAGGCGTGCACCAGCGCGAAGTCGGTGCGGATCGCCCGCTCCAGGACATAGGTTCGGCCGTCGAACTCTCGGGTCTCTTTCGGCGGCGATGCCACGGCCACTCCGCCGGCGCCGTCGTAGCGCCACGGCAAACCTCCGTCGGCAACCTGGGTGCCCACGCCGGTGGGCGTGTAGAACGCCGGGATGCCGGCGCCGCCGGCACGCAGCCGCTCGGCGAGGGTGCCCTGCGGGGTCAGCTCCACCTCGAGCTCACCGGAGAGGAATTGGCGGGCGAATTCCTTGTTCTCGCCCACGTAGGAGCTGACGGTGCGGCGGATGCGCTTGTGCTCCAACAGCACACCGAGCCCGACGCCGTCGACACCGCAGTTGTTCGACACCGTCTCCAGATCGGTGACCCCGAGCTGTAGCAGGGCCTCGATCAATGCCTCTGGGATGCCGCAGAGCCCGAACCCGCCCACAGCTAGTGACGCGCCGTCGGTCACGTCGGCCACGGCCTCTGCCGCCGTCGCCACGACCTTGTCTATCGCCACTCGCGCCTCCTCATTTCAGTTAATTTCCATTAACTGATGCCAGAGAATACCATTCTCGAGCGGCCCTGTCAGCCGCCGGCCAAATGCTCGATCGCCTGCTGGCGCATCTCGTCCTTGCGGACCTTGCCGGTGACCGTCATCGGAAACTCGGTCACGACCCGCACGTACCGCGGCACCTTGAAGTGTGCGAGCCGGCCGGTGCAGAACTCCCGCAGCCGCTCGACGGTCAGCGGCGGCGCTCCGTCGCGCATCATCACCACCGCCATCAGCTCCTCGCCGTAGGTTTCGTCGGGCACGCCGATGACCTGGGCGTCGCGGATGTCGGGGTGGGTGTAGAGGAATTCCTCGATCTCGCGCGGGTAGATGTTCTCCCCGCCGCGGATCACCATGTCCTTGATCCGCCCGGTGATGCGCACGTAGCCGTCGCCGTCCATCACGGCCAGATCCCCGGTGTGCATCCAACCTTCGGCGTCGATGGCCGCCGCGGTCTTGTCCGGGTCGTTCCAGTAGCCGGTCATCACCGAGTAGCCGCGGGTGCACAGCTCGCCGACCTGCCCGCGCGGCACCGTCGCACCGGTGACCGCGTCGGTGAGCTTGATCTCCAGGTGCGGGCCGACCTGCCCGACGGTCTCGACTCGCTGCACCAGCGAGTCTGCACTGCGGGTTTGGGTTGACACCGGGGAGGTCTCGGTCATGCCGTAACAGATCGCGACCCCGGCCATGTGCATGTCGTCGATGACCCGTCGCATCACCTCGGCCGGACACGGCGATCCCGCCATGATCCCGGTGCGCAGGCTGGTGAGGTCGTATTCGCCGAAGTCCGCCAGGCCGAGCTCAGCGATGAACATCGTCGGCACCCCGTAGAGGCTGGTGCAGCCCTCGTCCTGCACGGCCCGCAGCGTCGCCGCCGGATCGAAACCGGGCCCCGGCAAGACGATGGCCGCGCCGTGACTGGTCGCCGCCAGGCTCCCCATCACCAGTCCGAAGCAGTGATACAGCGGCACCGGAAGGCAGATCCGGTCCGTTTCGGTGTAGCCGAGCAGCTCGCCGACCAGGTAGCCGTTGTTGAGGATGTTGCGGTGACTGAGCGTCGCACCCTTGGGGTAACCCGTTGTGCCCGAGGTGTATTGGATATTGATCGGATCCTGAGCATGCAGTGTCGCGGCCACCTGCGTCAGCGCCTTCGAATCAATCGGCGTGCCGGCCAGCTCCTGCCACCGGGAGCCGCCGATGAACACCGCCTCGCGCAGATCCGGACATTCGGGGCCCACCTCCCGCAGCATTCCGGCGTAGTCGGAAGTCTTGAAACGCTCCGCCGAGATGACCATCGCGACCCCGGACTGCTTGAGCGCAAAGGCCAGTTCGTGGGAGCGGTAGGCGGGATTGATGTTGACCAGAACCGCACCGATCTCGGCGGTGGCGTACTGGGTCAGCACCCATTCAGCGCAGTTGGGCGCCCAGATGCCCACCCGATCCCCGGTGCTGATGCCGGCCTGCAGCAGGCCGGTCGCCAGGCCACGCACACCAGCTAGCAGCTCGGCGTAGCTCCAGCGCCGACCCGACGGAACGTCAACCAACGCATCGCGTTCGGGAAATACGCCGGCGATCGCCGCGAGAGTGGCGCCGATCGTCGTCTCCAACAGGGCGGGCTGGTCCTCGCCGCGGGCGTAGGACAAGTCGTTCTGCGCCGCGGGTACCGCAGTTGCCATCGGCCCCTCCACCGGTGCCGCCCGAAGCCGGATGTGTTCCGCGGCGGCGGGTGTTACGTTAGTGGCCATTAACTGAGATGTCCACGACGGAGCGGAGACGTGATGGCTTCTTCCATTCCGGAGTCCATCTCGGCCAACTCGGCGGGCAACGACGAGCCGGCCAACCGGCGCAGCCGACTGAAGTCCGACCGGCGTAGCCAGTTGCTCGCGGCCGCCGAACGCCTCTTCGCCCAGGGCGGCTACCCGGCGGTGCGGTTGGAGGACATCGGTGCGGCCGCAGGAGTCAGCGGCCCGGCCATCTACCGGCACTTCGCAGGCAAGGAGGCCCTGCTGGTCGAGTTGCTCGTCGGTATCAGCACCCGGTTGCTCGCCGGGGCGCGCGCCGTCGAAGCGGGTGGCGATAGTCCGCAGGAAGTGCTGGACGGCCTGGTCGATTTTCATCTCGATTTCGCCCTCGGCGAGCCGGACCTGATCCGGATCCAGGACCGTGACTTGGCGCATCTGCCGGCCGCCGCGCAGCGTCAGGTGCGCAGCGCCCAGCGGCAGTACGTCGAAGTGTGGGTGAGCGTGTTGCGCGCGCTGCACCCAGAGCTGGCCGAAGCCGATGCACGGTTGATGGCCCACGCCGCGTTCGGTTTGCTGAATTCGACCCCGCACAGCATGAAGCCCAGTGGCGCCAAGTCGGCCGGCCCGGAGCGCTCGCGAGCGGTGTTGCGGGCGATGACTATCAGCGCGCTGGGCGCGGCCGGAATTTAGGACGGCGCGCCGACGTCCCGGCCGCAGACGCCCGGCGCAGGTACCCTGCAAGCCATGAGGTGGGCATGACCGATCCGTATCGACCGGAGGGCACAAATCAGCCCTGGCAGCGAGGTGGAGCGTCTGAGCCGCCGACTTCCGGCTATCCGCCCTACGTCGACCCGGCCTACGCCGGACAGCTCCCGTCGTACCCGTCCGGTTATCCGCCGCAGGCTCCCCACCCGACCGAGCAATTGCCGCGGCAGCACTGGGAGGCGCCCCAGCCCCCTCCGGGTGAACCCGTAGGCGGCGGCGAGGGTGGACCGCCGGAGCCTCCGCGGTTTCCGAACTGGCTGTTCCTGGTGGCCGGTGCCGCCGTGTTGCTGGTGGTCGGCATGGTGATCGCCCTAGTGATCGCCAATGGCTCGCAGCGCAATTCGGCCACCGTCACGCCGGTGACCCCGTTGCCGACCGCCCCGAGCACGCCGGTGCCCAAGCGCATCCCCACCACCACTCCGTCGCCGTCGAAGACCCCCGCGCCCAGCACCACAACCACGGCGCCGCCGACGACGTCGACCACCGCCGGGGTGCCCGAGACGATCGTCTACAGCGTGAGCGGGACCGGTCGGGCGCTGAGCATCGCCTACATCGATTCCGGCGGGATTTTGCAGACCGAGTTCAATGTGTCCCTGCCGTGGACCAAGCAGGTGACATTGACGCCACCGGCGACGACGGCTGCGGCGGTCACGGTGGTCAATTTCGGCGAGCAGATCACCTGCTCGGTATCGGTGGACGGCGCCCAGGTCCGTCAGCGCACCGGTTCGATTCTCACGGTGTGCGCGGCAGCTGGCTAAGGCGATCGCAAGCGCGGCGAAGCCGGGCGAAGCGGATCGCCGTCAAACCCTGCTGACCCGCACCGGCAGCAGCGCCAGCAGACCGAGCAGCAGGACGGTGCACAGTCCGCCCATGCCCGCCCGGTCGGCGCCGAAGACGTCGACGAAGACCGAGAACAGCCACGGCGCCAGGAACGACACCGCCCGACCGGTCATCGTGTAGAGGCCGAACGCCACCCCTTCGAACCCCTCCCGTCCTTCTTGGGCCATCCGCAGCAGCAGGGTGCGCGCCGAGGACTGGGTCGGCCCGATGAACAGACACAGCACCAGCCCGCAGGCCCAGAACGCCCCTGGGCCCGACAGCGTCATCAACGTGGTGCCGGCGGCGATCATCGCCACTAGTGAGCCGACGATGACGGTCTTGGACCCGATCCGGTCGTCGAGCAGGCCCCCGGCGATGGCCCCGAGTGCGGCCACCACGCTGGCGGCCACCCCGAAGATGAGCACGTCGCCGGCCGAGATGCCGTAGACGTTGACGCCGAGCACCGCACCGAACGCGAACACCCCGGCCAGCCCGTCACGGAAGATCGCGCTAGCCACCAGATAGAAGACCAGGTTGCGGTCGCGGTGCCATTCCGCGGTGATGTCGCGCCACAACTGGCGGTAGCCGCCGAAGAAGCCCAGCCGCGGGGCAGGCGCCTCGCTCTCGCCGGCCAAGCGGTGCGCGGTGAGCAGTAACGGCAACGCGAACACCGTCAGCCAGGCCGCGGCCAGCAGCATCGCCACCCGAATGTTGTGTCCGCCTTCGGTGGACAAGCGCAGCAGACCGCGGGTGGGGCCGCTGCCGGCGATGCAGCCCACGTAGACCAGCAGCAGCAACACCACGCTGCCGGCATAGCCCGCCGCCCAGCCGAATCCGGAGATCCGGCCGGAGTTCTGCGGGGTCGACAGCTGCCGCAGCATGGCGTTGTAGGGCACGCTGGCCAGGTCGCCGCACGCGGCGGTCAGCGCCAACAGCAACAGTCCCGGAGCCAGGTAGGCGGGCTCGTCACGGATCAGGCTCATCGAGGCGGTCAACACAGCCGCGGTACCGGTCAGCACCGCCAGCGTCACGCGACGGCGGTGCGGGGCGGCCACCCAGACCCCGATCACCGGCGCGACCGCGGCCACGGTCAGCCCGGAGATGGCCAGGGTGCGGCCCAGCCAGCTGGCCGGGGACACCTCTCCAGGCAGCTCTCGACCGACACTGCTGGTCAGATACACCGAGTAGACGAACGTCACGACGATGGCGGAAATGCCGGCCGCACCGGTGTCCCACAGGGCCCACGCCACGATCCGGGATCGCCCCGGCTTGTCCGCCCCCGGCTCTCCCATGACTCGCACTCTACGATTGCCCCATGCCAATTCCTGCTCCCAGCCCAGATGCCCGCGCTGTCGTCACCGGAGCGTCCCAGGGAATCGGTGAGGCGCTGGCCACCGAGCTGGCCGCCCGCGGCCACGCCCTGATCATCACCGCACGCCGCGAAGACGTGCTCAACGACGTGGCGGCGCGGCTGCGTGACAAGTACCAGGTCGCGGTCGAGGTACGCGCGGTCGACCTCGCCGACCCGCCGGCACGGGACGCGTTCTGCGCCGAGTTGGCCGAGCGGGAGATCTCGGTGCTGTGCGCCAACGCCGGCACCGCGACATTCGGACCGATCTCCGGCCTGGACCCGGCAGCGGAGAAGGCCCAGGTGCAGCTGAACGCGGTGGCGGTGCACGACCTGGTGTTGGCGGTGCTGCCCGGCATGCTCGCACGCCGCGCCGGCG
The DNA here is from genome assembly GCF_022374935.2 of Mycolicibacter virginiensis. Lineage (NCBI taxonomy): Bacteria > Bacillati > Actinomycetota > Actinomycetes > Mycobacteriales > Mycobacteriaceae > Mycobacterium > Mycobacterium virginiense. Next base: position 1,563,803 of record NZ_CP092430.2, on the reverse strand, counting down.
GCATCTTGATCTCCGGTTCGGCGGCCGGCAACTCACCGATCCCCAACAACGCCACCTACGCCGCGACCAAGGCTTTCGCCAACACGTTCAGCGAGTCGCTGCGCGGCGAGCTGCTGAAGTCCGGGGTGCACGTCACGTTGCTGGCGCCCGGACCGGTACGCGCCGAGATGCCTGATGCCACCGAGGCCTCGTTGGTTGACCGGCTGATCCCGGATTTCTTGTGGATCTCCACCCAACACACCGCGAAACTGTCGCTGGATGCGTTGGCGCGCAACAAGATGCGCGTCGTACCCGGGATCACCTCCAAGGCCATGTCGATGGCGAGCGGTTACGCGCCGCGCGCCATCGTCACGCCCATTGTGGGGGCGGTCTACAAAAAGCTCGGCGGGGGTTAACGCCTGGTGGTTGTCAGCCCGGACTGAACATTCGGGCTAGCACGGTGCTCAGCCGGACCCATACAGATATTTGCCCACCTCTGAGCGACACCGGGCAACGGACTTCGTCGGCGTACCCGTCGTTGTCGCTCAAAGCCGGGCAACTGCTGCTATCCAACGCCGATGATGCGCCGGGCAGCCCTCACCGCCGACGGCGGCCGGTACCCATTGCGCCGCGGGTGATCTGACCGACCACCACGGTGGTGACAGCGCGTGTCACCTGCTTTCCCTCCCGGGTGGAGAGGAAGTGGGCGAGCCAGCGACCGAACCGCGTCCACCAGTGCACTTTCGGTGGCGGCGGCACACCGTCGTACCCCTGGGCGTCGGAGGGCGGCGCACTGCCCTCCCCCGCCGCGAGCTTGCCGGACAAGATCTCATAGGCCGACTCCCGATCCACCGTCTCGCTGTAGACGGCGTGCAGCGGGCTCGCGGTGGCCGCGGCGGTGATCGCCGCATCGCCGACGGAGGCCATCAGTGATCGCGGCGCCCGCAGTCGCGTCCAGGCGACCGGGGTCGGGGCACCCTTCTCCGACAGGACGGTGACGATCGCCTCGCCGATCCCCAGCGACGTCAGCGCCGACTCCAGGTCATACACCTTCGTTTTCGGGTAGGTGCGCACCGTTTTGCTCAGCGCCGCCTGATCATCGGGGGTGAACGCCCGCAACGCGTGCTGGATCCGGGCGCCCAGCTGCGACAGCACGCTGTTGGGCACATCGGTGGGCAACTGAGTGCAGAAGAACACTCCGACGCCCTTGGAGCGGATCAGCTTCACGGTCTGTTCGACCTGCTGCAAGAACGCCTTCGAGGCGTCGGTGAACAGCAGGTGCGCCTCGTCGAAGAAGAACACCAGCTTGGGCTTGTCGACGTCGCCGACCTCAGGAAGCAGCGTGAACAGGTCGGCGAGCACCCACATCAAGAAGGTGGAGAACAACACCGGGCGGGCGGCTTGATCACCCAGTTCCAGCAGCGAGATGATGCCGCGGCCCTGGCTGTCGGTGCGCAGCAAGTCCTCCGGTTTGAGCTCCGGCTCACCGAAGAAGGTGTCGCCGCCTTCGGCCTCCAGATTGACCAGGGCACGCAGGATCACCCCCGCGGTCTGAGCCGATACTCCGCCGATGTTCTTGAGCTGGGGTTTTCCGGCGTCGCTGGTCAAAAACGTGATGACCGAACGCAAATCCTTCAGGTCCAGCAGCAGATAACCGTTCTGGTCTGCCCAGTGGAAGATCAGCCCGAGGGTCGACTCCTGGGTGCTGTTGAGCCCCAAGACCTTCGACAACAGGATGGGTCCGAAGCTGGAAATGGTGGCGCGCACCGGGATTCCGAGACCGCCGGTGCCCAGCGACAGGAACTCCGCCGGGAACGCCGTCGGCGTCCAGTCGTCGCCGGTCTCGGTGGCGCGCTGGGTGATCTTGTCCCCGGCCTCCCCTGCCCGCGACAGCCCGGACAGGTCGCCCTTGACGTCGGCCATCAGCACCGGGACACCGGCGGCGGACAGCTGCTCGGCGATCACCTGCAAGGTCTTGGTCTTGCCGGTGCCGGTGGCGCCGGCCACCAATCCGTGGCGGTTGATCGTGGCCAGCGGGATGCGGACCTGGGCGGAGGCGTCTGCGGTGTCGTCGATGACGACCGTGCCCAGCTCCAGGGCCTGGCCGTCTGCGACATAGCCCGCCGCGATCTGCTGCGCGGCGTTCGCCGCCGACTCGGGACTCACAGGTCACGACATTACTTGGCCGGTCTGTACCGCTGTGCGCCTATGGCTGCGGTGAACGGCTAACGTTGGCTCACTGTGAGTGCTGCACGAGACGAACTCGTCTGGATCGACTGTGAGATGACCGGCCTGGATCTGGGCTCGGACAAGCTCATCGAGATCGCTGCCCTGGTCACCGACGGCGAGCTGAACATCCTGGGCGACGGTATCGACGTGGTGATCCACGCCGACGACGCGGACCTGGACGCGATGAGCCCTGTGGTGACCGACATGCACACCCGGTCGGGCCTGATTGACGAGGTCAGAGCGTCGACCGTCGACCTGGCCACCGCCGAGGCGATGGTGCTGGACTACATCCGCACCCACGTCAAGCAGGCCAGGACGGCGCCGCTGGCGGGCAACTCGATCGGCACCGATCGGGGTTTCCTGGCCCGCGACATGGTCGCCCTCAACGACTACCTGCACTACCGGATGATCGACGTCAGCTCGATCAAGGAGTTGTGTCGTCGGTGGTACCCCCGGATCTACTTCGGCCAGCCGGAGAAGGGCCTGGCGCACCGCGCACTGGCCGATATCCACGAGTCCATCCGGGAATTGAAGTACTACCGCCGCACCGCGTTCGTCGCCCCGCCCGGGCCTTCTACCAGCGACATTGCCGCGGTGGCCGGGGAGCTGGGTCCGCCGGTGGACGCGCCCGACGATATCGATTCGGTGGCTGAGCGCCCTAGCGGTTAGTATCGACGACGCTGCTTGCTAGTCGGGCAGCAATGGTGGCTGTAGTTCAGTTGGTAGAGCACCAGGTTGTGATCCTGGGTGTCGCGGGTTCGAGTCCCGTCAGCCACCCCAACAGGTCGGGCCCCCTTTCGAGGGGGCCTGACTCGTTTCTGCAGTATGCCGCAGAATCCCGCGTGAGTTCCCACCCTCCTCGGCCGCCGGGCCAGATCTCATCGAGCCTTGTGCACAGATCGCATGCCGAGCGGTGTCGTTCGTGATGTGCCACCGTATGTCCCAACTACGAACCCTGGAGGATGTCAGAGTGTTTGCTGTGCGGATGTTGACCGGAGTGGGTACAGCGTTTGTCGCCACCTTGATGGCCGTGGCGCCCCCAGTCCATGCGGACTACGACAGCTTCTACAAGTACCTCGAGGACCACGGCACGATGCGGTTCGAGTTCCCCGGTGGACTGTTCGCGAACGCCACGCAGATGTGTCAGATGCTTCGCGGCGGGGCTTCGCCGGATGATGTTCGACGTATGCCGTTCGGCGCCATGGATGTTGCGGGCGTGCTGGATGCCGCCCAGCATGAGATCTGCCCCGACACGCTTCGATAGGGGATTCTCCGTCCGCACAGACGGCAATTCGCTGCCAGTCCCCTGGACCTATCAGGCGTCGAGCAGCCAGGGCAGTTCGAGATCCCCGACCGACTGGTCGGGCGCGAACAGGTTGACGCCTGCGGCGAGCAGCCCCCACGGGTCAGAGAACTCCGAGGCACCAGGCAGCGGCAGCGGCGGGTCAGTCGGCTCGATCACGCCCGATCCGGTCAGGAACGCAACGCCCCGGGCCAGTGCAACGCTCGTGTCGACCACCAGACCGCCAACGAAATCGTTGATCTGCTGGGCGAATTGGGCCAGTCCACTGATCAGGAAGATGTCCTGATCGACGATCGATTGCAGGAGCTTGTCGATCTCGGTGACGACCAGATTGAGCCCGTACGGGATGGAGGTGACAACCGTGCGGATGGCCAGTTCGATGTCGTTACCGATATTGGGGTAGCCGTAATTCGCGAGCGCGGCGAGGAGCGCCTGCTTGAGGTCCGCGGGCGTGACGATGCTGTTCAGGATGGAGGGGTCGTTCGCCATCGAGACGCCGTCGAAGTCCGACCGCATCGGGACTCCGAACAGCGACAGGATCGTGGGCGTGATGTCGACGGTGGAGTAGTTCAGGTTCTGGCTGCCGTCGGTGGCGTGATCACCAGCCTGGTCGAAGATGACGAAAGATGATGTCTCGTTGGGCGATTGGAAGCCGTGACCCAAGATGTCGTGCGACTGCTGGTGGCCGTGGTCGGTGGTGATGATGATCGACCAGTCGTCACCGGTGATCGCCTTGACCTGCGCGACCGCGGCCAGGATCTGCTGGATGTTGGCGCCCACGTTCACGACCGCTTGGGCGTATTCGGCCGACCCGCCACCGAATGCATGCCCGGCCTCGTCGACCTGCACTTGGTAGGAGAACAGGAAGTTGGAGATGTCGTCGGGGTTGTCCGCGGTCGCCAGGATCTGGGCGATGGTCTGCGAGGTGACCAGCGCGTCGGCATCGGCCCAGTTGGTCTCGAAGGGCACGAAGACGTTGTTGTCGACCGGGTAGCCGCCGGCGGCAGCGATGTCGTTGATGTAGTCCCAGTCGGCGATCACCGTGGTGTTGATCTCGGGCTTGTAGTACTCGAGAAGGTTGAACACCGTCGGCCACTGGTTATACGGCTCGGGGCTGAACAGGTTGTTGGTCACACCGTGCTTGTCGTCCCACACCCCGGTCAAAATCGTCGACCATGATGGGCCGGAGAAGGTGGTGTGGTTAACCAGGCTCGCAGTTCCGGTAATGCCTTGGTCCATCGCGGTTTTGAAGCCGCTGCCGTCGTTGTAGGCGTACTCCAGGATCTTGTCCAGGTTGGTGCCGTCGGTACCGATCAGCAGCACGTGCTCGGCGGCCAACATCCAGTCGGCAGTCACCGCCGACAGCCCCGTCTGCGCCCCGACCACCGCCCCCGTTCCGGCAACCAAGCCGGCGACGGTCGCACCGCACAGAAACCGCTTCACCTTTGTCACGATCGGATTCCCTCGTCGAAGTTTTGCGCGAGACTGCCCGGCGACCCTAGCAATCGCACAGACAATGCTCAGGGTTTTAGAGGAATTCACCCTTGCGCCCCGTGCTGTCGCCGCTACTGCTCTTCCCGGTGATCGGACAGCCGCTCTGTGACCTGTTGGAACCCGATTTGGCCGACCTGGACGTGGTCCGCCGTCCAGCAAGCACTCCACGATCGCGCCCAGCAAGGTCGCCAGAACGCGATCAGCGGCCCATTCCAGCCCTGGTCGGCCCTCACACCGCTGGCCGAGGCCGCCCAGGCTGATTTCATCGATGCGGTGTCGGCAATCGTTGCCGTGTTCGGGATTTTGTGACCTAGCGAACACTCGCACATTACGTTTGCGGCGACCGGTGTCAACTAGCGAGCTGACCTCGCCCGACGGCTGCGCGACCCGCGACGGCCCAACCGCTAGGCAGCGACTTGGGGCGCGCCATTGCGCGCGCCGGGTTGATGTCGAGGTAACGTTTTGGTTACGGTGCCCTGCGTGCTCACGCAAGGACTAGTAGATCTGCGCATGAAATCCTCGGTTCTGGCCGCGACGACTCTGTTGCCGGCCGCCGTGTTCTTGGCTGGCGGCGTCGGTGCCGAGCCGGGAAACAACGACGAACCACCCCCTCCGGCCGCCGCCGATGTGCCGCCGCCGCCCGAGGACGCGCCACCTCCACCTCCGGAAGACGCACCTCCCCCGCCACCTGAGGACGGACCACTTCCGCCCCCGGAAGACGCACCTCCCCCACCACCCGAGGACGCACCTCCCCCGCCACCCGAAGACGGGCCACCACCGCCGCCCGAAGACATTCCGCCCCCTCCGCAGGACTGGGGACCGCCCGTACCTGATCTGGTGACCAATTGGTCCATGCCGGCGCCGCACGCGCTGCCGCCCGGGATCGTCAACGAGCGCGGCATGCAGGTCAAGACGATCCTCGTCGCGCGCAGCATCAGCGAAGCGTTCCCGCAGATTCACGACATGATCGGGGTGCGTCCCGATGGTCAGCGCTGGCACCCGTCCGGACTAGCCATCGACGTGATGATTCCCAACGCCGGCAGCCCGGAGGGCATCGCGTTGGGAGACGAGATCGTCGCGTACGTCCGGCAGAACGCCGGTCGGTTCGCCATGCAGGACGCGATCTGGCGCGGCACCTATTACACACCGGCCGGGCCCAGCGGTGGCGGCAACGGCCACTACGACCACGTGCACATCACCACGTTCGGCGGGGGTTATCCCAACGGCAACGAGGAGTACCTGCGCGAGGAAGCCGGACCGCCTCCATCCTGACGGCGCCTAACGCGCCTAGCGCACTGGGTCTTTGGCGTTGCCGGCCTGCCACTGCGACCACGGCACGTTCCAGTCGCCGAGGCCCTCATTGCCGGGCAGCAGCGAACCGATGGTGTTGTTGATCTGCACCACGTCGCCGCGCTTGACGTGGTCGTAGAACCACAGCGCATTGCTGGGGCTGACGTTGATGCAGCCGTGGCTGGTGTTGGCGTAGCCTTGGGCTCCCACCGACCACGGGGCCGAGTGCACGAAGATGCCGCTGTAGGAGATCTGGGTGGCCCAGTCCACGTCAGTGCGATACCCGTTGGGCGAGTTGACCGGCACGCCGTAGGTCGATGAGTCCATGACGATGTGCGCGAAACGCTCGCCGACGATGTAGGTGCCGTTGTTGGTCGGGGTGCTTTCCTTGCCCATCGAGACCGGCATGGTCTTGGCCACTTCACCGTTGATGCGCACCACCATCGACTTGGTGTCGTCGTCGACGGTGGCGATCACCTCGTCGCCGATGACGAAGTGGCTGGTCGCGTTGTCCTGCCCGTAGACCCCGTTGCCCAGGTCCACCCCGTAGGTGTTGACCTGTACGTCGACGTTGGTTCCGGGCTTCCAGAAGGCCTGCGGGCGCCAGCGAACCTCGCGATTGTTCAGCCAGTAGAACGCGCCCGTCACCGGAGGCTCGGTGGTGATGGTGATCGCCTTTTCGGCCGCCTCACGGTCAACGATGTTCTCGTCGAACCGAATTGCTACCGGTTGACCGACGCCGACGACCTCGCCGTCGCGCGGCATGACGTAGGGCATGGTCAGGTTCTGCGGCGAGTGCGTCTGGAACGTCATCTGCCGGCTGGTCACGCCACCGAGGCCCAGCGCCTTCGCGTTGACCGTGTAGCGCTTGTTGTAGCCGAGCTGCTCGGATGTCGCCCAGGTCAACCCGTCGGCACTGAGCTTGCCGTCGACGATCGCGCCGTACTCGTTGACCATGGTGACCGAATCGAGCACGCCGTCTTCGGCGGTCACGGTCACCGGCGCGTCCACCGCGACCCCGACTGCCTTGTCGGTGACCGACGCAGTGACCTTGGGGATCAGCAGGTCAGCGAAGGGAGTGCCCTTGTCGGTGATGATCTTGGCCGCTTCGGCGTCGGCGTTACTGCCGCACGCGCTCAAGCTCATTACTGCGGCCGGAACCATCAGCAATGCCGCTGCCCGGGACCCGAACCCCCGGCAGCGTTCCGCCAAACCAACCTGCCCCATAGCTTTTCCCACCTGACCGTGCTGATACTGCTCGCAGGCAGTCTAGTGGGTAATCGGAACTGCCGCTGTGCCGTCCAGAAGAGCGCTCTGACGTCGCGATTTCGTCTCCCGGCGCGACGCCTGTTATTGTCTCTTTCGCGGTTCTTGACCGCCCAGCGCCGTTAGCTCAGTTGGTAGAGCAGCTGACTCTTAATCAGCGGGTCCGGGGTTCGAAACCCTGACGGCGCACTTAGTTCGGAGGATTTTTCGATATTCCGCTGCACCCGCGGGTGTATGCGATCGGTTCGAAATCCGTTTCCCTCAACAAACCAAGATCAGGTCTGCTGTTACCGCACCGCCGGCCCGTGATGGCCGCACCCGGCTCCGAACAAGCGATGCCCGATGTAGCTGCAGCGGCCGGTGAATCGCACCCGCGCCCCACCGCCCACTGCTCGACGCACAACCCCTGGACGGGACTCCTGCGGGCGAGCGCGCTCCCTGGACTCAGGACGCGGATGGTAGCTCCACCCTGCGGCAAGTCCGCTGATGTCACCAACTGTTCACCAAAAATTCGCCCAGTTAGGTTAGGTTTCCCTATGATAATGCTTATTATCGAACTCGCAGGGTTCTGCTCCCTAACCCTAGGGAATCACACAGACAAAGCTGAAGGAGTCACCTGTGGAGTTCGCCGTACATCCCCAAACGACCAGGTTCGGCAGCGGCCGGCCAACCCGGCTAGCGGCCGCCGGGATCGCGTTGGCGGGAGCAAGCCTGATCGCCGTCAACCCGGTGGCGCCCATCCTGCAGGACACCATTCGGCAGCAAGCTGTGCAGTTGACCGGCTGGGAATCGCTGTTCGAGCGGACCAGTGAGAACCTGACCGCGCTGATGGAGAGCTCCAACGTCAACACTCTGCTGGGCCAGTACAGCAGCAACTGGAGCGACTACGCCCAGCTGATCATCGGCATGGAAGACGTCCCGCTGGACGCGCGGGAGGGCATGTCACCTCGCTTCATCACCTCGGGCTTCGCCGGCATCAACGAGGCGCTCGACAAGATGATCGACGGCGACGAGTCCAACCCCGTCCGGTACCCGGGGCTCGAGGTGCTGATGGAACGGATCTCCGACTACATGTCGCAGGGAGACCCCTTCAACGCATTCAACGAGTTCAACATCTGGTACCTCTACGGCATCGAAGAGATGGGCAAGTCCCTGGGCCCGGTGCTGTCCATTCCCGCCCGCGAGATGATGAACCAGTCGAGCCTGCTGAACGAATTCATCGGCCCGCTCGATGGTTGGGCCTTCATCAAGCAGGTCAGCGACGCAATGATGTCGCCGATGATCGGTGCCGTGTACCAACTGACCCAGAACATCACCGCTGCAGCCGGCGGCGACCTTGAGGCGCTGTTCAACCTGCCCGCCGACCTGCTGAACACCGTGCTCAACGGGTACATCGTGCCCGAGACCGAGGACGTCTTCACCGGCATACTCACCGAAGATGGCATCTTCGACCTGCTGCTGAACCAGTGGCCTGCCCGCGCAGCCGAGGCCCTCACCGTGGGCACCGCGGACCTGCCGGTCAACGCCGTGGAGGTGCCGGACCTCGGGGCGGCCGGAGCTGACCTGCTGGACGGCGGGTTGTGGGACGCCTTGGGCTTCTAGGCCTATCGGCTCCTGAACACGTAGAACGCAACGACGGCCGGGAGGGACCCTGGGTCCCTCCCGGCCGTTTCGTCTTATTGCGACGGTCTTATTGCGACGGCGTCGACTCCTCCGTGGCTTTGACGATCCGGTAGCTCGGGTCCGACATGTACACCGGCCCATTGCCGTTCTGTCGCGCCTTGCCGGTGAGCGCCACCACATCGCCGGGGGCGATGTCGGTGCCCCGCCCGGCATGAAATGTTGCGCGCAGCTCGCCGCTGCCGTCGCCGACCACCGCGACACGCACCGGCTTGCCGCGGCTGATGGTGTCGTCGACCTCGTTGACCCGTCCCTCGATGGTGGACAGGTGGCCGACGATGAGGGCGTCCTCCGCGATGGCGTCCGGTGGCGTCGCCGGATGCTCGTAGCGGTCCACGTCCTGCTGGTCGTGGCGCGCCACCCATTGCTGCAGTTTCCCCACCTCGCGCACAACGCGCTGCTCGAACAGATCCGGAAATGCCTGGCGCACACGCGACTGCACGTCGTAGGGCACGATCGTCGCCGCCGCGTCGGGAACCACGCTCACGGCCTTGGCGATCTTGTCGGCGGTGCGATCGTGCAGCAGCCGACCCAGCAGCGGCGCATAGGTGCGCCGGGGCAGCAACACCGTCACGTGGCAGTCCGGGTATTGGGCACGCGCGGTGTCGACCAGTTGCTGGGCGGTGCGCGTCAGCCGGCGGTCCGGGCAGTCCACCACCCGCAGCGGGGTGTCCAGTCCGTAGTACTCCCACCGCTGCTGCAGCTGCGCGGCATGGGCGGCGTCGACCACCAGGTGCACCGCGACCAGGTCGTCGGCGTAGAGCCCTTTGCCGTACCGCAGGGCCTCGAGCACTGCCAGATCCAGCGAATGCACAAAGACCATCACCCGGTGACGGGCGTATTTGACGGAGTCAGGCCGGTCGGTGCGGAATCGCTCCAGGATCGCGGCCTCGGCCCGGTATTCCCGGTTGAGCCGGATCAGCACCACCACCAGCAACGGGAACACGACCACGACCAGCCAGGCCCCCTCGGTGAACTTCGCCACCGCGAAGATCCCCACCACCACGGTGGATAACAGCCCCGCCGAGAAATTGATGACGAGCTTGTACCGCCATCCCGATTCCCGATGCGTCACATGATGTTTGGCCATGCCGTAGCCGGCCATCGCAAATCCGGTGAACACCCCGATCGCGTAGAACGGCACCAGCGCGTTGACCGAACCGCCGGTGACCACCAGCAGAGTCACCGCCAAGACGGTGAGCACGATGATCCCGTTGGAAAAGACCAGCCGATGCCCGCGCTTGGTCAACTGGCGCGGCAGGAAGCGGTCTTCGGCGACGAAGCTGGCCAGCATCGGAAACCCGTTGAAGCTGGTGTTCGCGCCGGTGAACAGGATCAGCGCCGTCGCCGTCTGCACCAGTACGTAGAGAACCTGCCCGAGCCAGCCGCCGCCGAACACCGCCCGGGCCACCTCGGACAGCACCGAGGGATATCCGACCGCGTACGGCGGGGTGTGAGTGCGGTAGGCCAGGTAGGTGACGCCTGCCAGCAGGAAGCCCAGAATGCACGCCATCGTGGTGAGCACCCGCCGCGCGTTGAGGCCCTGCGGCTTCTGGAAGACGCTGACGGTGTTGGAGATGGCCTCCACACCGGTCAGCGATGACCCGCCGTTGGCGAACGCGCGCAGCACCACCAGGACCGTCGCCCCCATGATCAGCCCATTGCCCTGATGCACCGGCACCGCCCCGGGGAGATGCTTGGCGTCGTAAACCGGTAAGCCCCAGAAGATCTCGCGCACCACGCCGACGATGATCATCAGCCCGAGCACGCCCGCGAAGAAGTAGGTCGGTACCGCGAACGTGCGGCCGGCTTCTCGCACCCCGCGCAGGTTCGCGTAACACATCACGATCACCACTGCGACGGTGATCTCCAGGCTGTAGGGGCCCAGTGGGCGGATCGCCGAGACGACGGCCACGGTGCCGGCCGCCGATTGCACCGCGACGGTCACCACATAGTCGATCAGCAGCGCCGCGGCGGCGACCTGCGCCACCTTTGGGCCGAAGTTCTCCCGCGAGACGATGTAGGAACCACCGGCCCGGGTGTAGGTCATCACCACCTGGCGATACGAGGCGGTGACCAGGACCAGGATCAGCAGGACCACACCGGTGATGGGCAGCAGTAGCGCGAAGGCTGCCAGGCCGGCGTACGGCAGCAGCTCGATCAGGATCTCCTCGACGCCATAGGCATTCGAGGAGATCGCATCGGGTGAAAGTACGCCTAACGCAACCGGATTCGACAACCGCTCGGAGCGCAGCGCACCGGTGACCAGCGGCCGTCCCAGCACCAGCCGCTTGAGCGTGTAGCCGATCGGGTCAGGCCGCGGCGCCGGGGGCTGTTGGGCGCGCACCGCCATATCTTCGTCCCGGCAGCATCACGCCACCAGACCCAATTTCCGCGCCGGAGCGCGGGGATCTCAGCGGTTGCGGATCCGGCGAATCGTCAGGATGAGGATGAGTCCGCCGACACCGGCCAGCGATGCCATCACCGCAGGTTGGGTGACGATCTCGACCGCCCGGGCCTTGGCGCGGTCGGCCAGCCGACGGGGGTTGGCCCGGTCCGCGAGAATATCGACCGTCGACGCCAGCTGCTCGCGGGCCTGATCGATGTCCTTCTTGATCGTGTCGGGATCGCGTTCCGCCACTGTCGTCCTCCCTGTCCGATGCTGCCCCTATCGAACTACCCTAGAGCAGCCGGGGTTCGTCTCATGCTCCGGCGAGCAGAAAGGGGCAGTTGTTGACCGACACCGCACGCCTGGCGCCCGGCGATGAAGCGCCCGCGTTCAGTCTTCCCGACGCCGACGGCAACACCGTGTCGCTGGCCGACTACCGGGGGCGACGCGTCGTCGTCTACTTCTACCCGGCCGCGTCGACCCCCGGTTGCACCAAGCAGGCCTGCGACTTCCGGGACAACCTGCGCGACTTCAACGACGCCGGCCTCGACGTCGTCGGCATCTCCCCCGACAAGCCGGCCAAACTGGCCAAGTTCCGCGACACCGAGGGATTGACCTTCCCGCTGCTGTCCGACCCGGACCGGTCGGTGCTGGCGGCCTGGGGCGCCTACGGCGAGAAGAAGATGTACGGCAAGACCGTGCAGGGCGTCATTCGCTCGACGTTCGTTGTCGACGAGCAGGGCAAGATCGCCGAGGCCCAGTACAACGTCAAGGCTGCACATACAACAACAAAGATCAAGAAGATCCTTGCCGAGTTCGGCACACCACCTGCAAGCTGACCACCGGAGTCGGGGCTACTTGATGGTTTCTGGACAGATAGTCTTCTGGGCCAGCGGTACCAACCTGGCACCATCCCCGAACATCCCGTTCGGGTAGGCAGCCAGGACTTCGGGCAACGTCTGCCCGTTGCGAAGCCGGTTACAGGTCTCCATCCCCGATGCCGCAACCCCGCCGGGGTTGAACACCATCATCCCGATGTCGATGCCTTGTTCGCGTACTGCGTTCTCGAAATCGGCAGGGGTCGCAGATGCCGGCGAGGCAAGTAGGACAGCGGCAGGAAGGGCCAGGGCGGCGAGTAGCGGTTTCATAGACAACTTTTTACATCACCGCACCGACGAATCTTCCCAACTTAGCGACCGATCCTCAGGGGTCTGGGCGTCTACCGAGTTGATCATCGACGCCAGCAACCCCGGTTCTAGTCCCTCGTCACGGCGGACCGCTGCGGGTAGATATCTGCCTACCCACGCGATCCCGCCATCCATCGTTGCGTCTTCACAAGTGGTCGAGTCGACCAGCACAAGATTGTGACAGTGGAGGAACAGGAACAGCGGGAGAATCTCAGAGACCCGTTTGAACGGTGTTTTCCACACCACCACTTCATCCGGGTTGCCCACCGCGTGGACAACGCCGGGGATATCCAGCACATCGTCTTCGTTCGTGTCTTCGTCTATCACAAAATTCCCATCGTTCCAAGGCCCGAGTTGAACTCGCGAACAAAGTCGAGCGCTTTCAAACTCGGATCTTGCGGTTCGACATAACCGATCTCGATGTCCCAGCCTTTAGGCCCGTTCTCGTCTTCTTCCCAGACGATCCGGGTAACCCGCTCGACAAACACCAGGTCTTCGATGGGGAAGTCCAACGGCTTCACGCCGACACGATCACCCAGCCAGAAATGCCCGTAACCTCTTTCACCGAGGTAGTACGGTGCAGCATCCGACATCTTGAGTTTGTGGGTGGTCCTGGCACGGGTAGCGAAGATCCGTGCCCGCTTAGCTGCCGCCATCGAGATGGTGAAAGCACGCTCCGCACCTTCAGCCCAGTCCTCGTACAAGTGAAAGTCCCCCAACGATGATGGGTTACTTTCCAAACCTGCAAGCGGGAGTTTCTCACCACCGGGCATAGCCCGTAAAGTAGGTGTCTCCTCGAACGCAAGAAACGTATTCTCATAGAGGATTTTAGCTACCGCATCCATCGCCCCACCGAGCGATGGAATGCCGATCTGGAACCCACCGCCTAAAGCGGCCACTGGGATTGCCGAGTTGATCAACGAGGTAACAAAGTCACCGAGCATGTTGACGCCGGCAGAGATGCCCTCGTTAACACCGGGCATCGACAAACCACCACCGAGAAATGAGGTGGCCGTAGCCTCGTAGTATTTGAACTCCGAAGATTTAATGCCGGTGTACGGGCCATCCTCCAACACCACCCACGGCGCTTTCGGGTTGGTCCCCATAAATCCCGGTCGGTAATACTCATCGGGGAACGTCGGGTCTCCGGTAAAGACGTTGACACCTTCGGTGTAACCGTCATCCGAAATCTGCACCATCGCCCGGATAAATCCGGTCAACAACGAACCACCGAACGCAGTCTCCGAACCCCAGCCGGATTTGTCCTGGATATCCCAGACAAGGCAGCCAGGACGCAACGGGATAGCCGTTGCGATGTCTTCGATCAGATCATTGTCCAACTCACCTTGGAGATCAGCGAACGGGTGTGGGTCATCGAACATCGGCAGATACCGCCGACATACAACCGTCAGCTGGGCATCTTGAAGAATTTTCTTCGCAACGTCGAACCACGACTTGAACCGAGAAAACACGATCTCGGTGTTCGAATTATCCCCGAGAAGCGGGAACGGTTTAACGATGTTCCGCCAGTTAGCCGGGTTGAACGAACCACCCATCCACTCGTTGATATCGAGCGGATTATCTGGGAGTGTCCACAGCGAGGTTTCTAGTCGCATGATGTTGACGAACAACGTCAACAACAAACACCATTTAGCAGGACCGAAAATCACCCAGACTTTCGGGAACTGTACCTCGGGACGCAGGAACGGATTCGCCCAACAGTAAATATGTTTGACCTGCTCGAAATCATGTTTGAACGTGATTTCGATATACGCATCTTGTCCCGGAGTACGGACCACCGCGTAGTTGTCCATAAACCCAGACCACCGGGTGCCCTGCTTATTGATGACTAGGTGGACGTTGCGCTTTTTGCGGCCCTGGAACTTCATCACCCATTTAGCGAGGTGATGCGACAACGAGAGTTTAACCGTAGCGATACCGGTCTCGTTCTCGATGAACTCGTATTTGAGTGCTCGCCAGCCAGCTAGCTGGTCTCGGAGGTTGTAGTCTCCATCGAACAGCCACGCCTCGGGAGGGGCGATCCTATTGCGCTCCCGTTTTTCTTTTCGTTCATCCACGACCCGCTGTAGGCGTGCGTGGTCCTCACGAGTTTTTAATGCCATTAATGTCTTTCGATGCTTTACGGTGCCAATCGGCAACCGAAATTCCTGCGGCGTTCATTACTGGGCCAACCCGGCGGTCTCCACCGATAAACTGAGATAGCGCACTCATATACGCCGACAAACCTCCGGGGTATAACCAACTGTCGGACGAACGCAATTCGTCCGGCAGCGAGGCAACCAGAGGGGCGTAAGGGCTATTAGCGTCTGAAGCGTCGACCACGGAGCACACGCAGATTGGCTAGTTGTTCTTCGGGCGTATAAGCGGGGGTAGGAGATGTTTCAAGTTCAGGCTTTGCCGGCTCATCCCGTGCGAACGGAGGATCACCGGGGCTGTAGACCCGAATAAAACCGGGGGTCATGCGGCGGCTCCAATCCGCCGACGCCACCTATCCCGAACATCTCTGCGTCGGGAGATTGCCCGCCATTTATCGGGGTTGGTGGCTCGCCAACGCAACTGCCTAGCCGCTTGCTGTTCGGGGGTGCGCTTTCGATACTCACTATTAGCGAGGTTCCGGCAACCCTTGCAAGTTCCGTTCAGGCCTCGGTAGCCATCTGACCGGGGATAGAACTGGTCCAGCGTTTGCGGTTCACCGCATTCGTTACACTTCTTCAATCCGAGCGCGTAAAGCCGCTCACGGCTTTCACGCTCGGCAGTTGATATTCCAGACATACGTTCTTTCGATGAATAAAGGGGAACGGCCTTCAAATGGCCGCGTAAGACTCGATAATTAATCGGTGGATAGACGACACCGAAGGATGGGGATACGTCGCTCTGCGTGCCGCTTAGGGGGCAATATGAGCTATTTCTGAGGGCTGATCGACTTCAAAACCCGTACAGAGCCTTGATTACGCATACGTGCCCGGTCGCCCGTGCGGGGTAGGGGGTACACCCCCAGGGTGCCCCTACCCCTCCCGACCTGCACTGATACCTGGCGAGGCCCGGGGGGAGCGGAGGGAGGGACACGTGAGTGCCAGGTCGGTGTGCCCCTGCCTGTGCCTGTAGCCCCGTGTAGTACCCAGGCCACTAGCAGGGCTAGGTGAGCTGTCCTGACTTCACCTGCCGGTACTGGTGGGCAGACAGCCCTGCGTCCCGTGCGGCGCAGAGCGCGGCGTAGTCCAGGTTGTCCAGCTCGGTAAGCGCATCTGCCACCGCAACAGCAGCTGCATAGAGATCGCCGTTGCCCCCGAGGTATTCGCAGACCCGCTGGGCCTCAGCGATCTGGTCATCGACCAGACGACAGATGAACTGGCAGTACCTTGTTGAGTTGCGCCGGTTCGGGTTGACCCGCTTTTGGCAGCCCTCACGGGCGCACCGAGGGCGATCACCCACGGCGACAGATTTCAGCCCATGAACGGGCCGGGATACTGGCCGGCGGATCGGGCCGGGTCCATCGGCGGTAGAACAGATCACGGCGGCGGTCGATGTCGTCGGCATCGGTGAGACCATTCAGGCCAGCCCGCTTGAGCGCGAGCAGTTTGGTGTCGTCCCTCCACCACGGGGTGGCGTAGCCAGCCGCTTCTACGGCGGCGTCGTGTTCTGCCTCGTTGGATAGATGCCGCTGGAAAGCAGCTTCGCGGCGCTCGGCTTCGGTTGTCCGGTGTGGGCACCAGTGCGGGGTGTCGGTGGAATTGTCGTGACCGTCAATTAATTCATCGAGAATGAGCAAGGGCGATCTCCAAGGGTTGCGGGGATACAAAAGACCCCGGCGGGTTAGGCCGGGGTCTCGGGCAGGGCGTGGGCGGGGCGAGCTACGCGGCAGCGCTTGGCCGTCGTAGCGATGCGCTGATCGCGACTGCCTCGGCGTTGGTGTGCAGGTGCAGCGGGTAGCCGCCGTACTTCACCGGGGCGATGAAGGTGGCTAGCTGACCCCAACGCTTCGCGTTATCGGTGTTGCTGTTGACGCTGACCAACCAGACCGCAACCCCACCAGCGGCGTTGAACGACGTTGGACGGCCCAGGCGGCATGCGGTAAGCAGTCCTAGGGATTGGGTGTCGACGGTCACGTTGTCCGGGGCGTCGTATCCATCCCAGACCGCGATAGAGCAGTAGACATCCCAGATCGGGCGCAGCCGGTCGGTTGCGTCTTTCCAAGCCTGCACCGCAGCACCTTCGGCCTGACCAAAGCTCAGGACACTGTTGTTGAACTTGTCGCCCAGGTTCGGGAGATTGTCGGCGACGCCGTTCAGATCGAACTCGGCCACCGTGGCGTTGAACAGCTCGACCACGGACTTCTCCCACTGATGGATTACCCGATCCACGGCACTCGTCAGACGACGGCCAACCGCATCGGCCAGCGCCGCGCTGGCACCGTTGGTGGTGACGTACGCGGTAGCCGCTGAAGTGATGAACTCCGTCTTAGCCGAGTCGAACTCGGCCAGCGGCACATTGGTTAGCCGGAGAGCTGCGGCCTGCATGGCGCGGTTGACGTGTTCGTCTTCACGTCGAATCTGTTGATAGAGCTTTGCCTCTGCGGCGACCTGCTCGGGCACATCGATACCGAGGGCACGGACCTTGCGGACGAGCTGGACGGCGGTGTTTTCCTGGGCGTGATTAAGGGTGAACATGTATCTCCTGGGACTCAGTGAGTGACGTTGGTGGCGTAGAACTCGGCGAACTGCTGGCCGAGCTGTTCTAGATCGGGCTTGGTGGTAGCCGCCTCGTAGCCGGCCTGCCAGTGGGCTATGAGCGATTCGGTCAGCGGGTCGGGTTGGGTGTCGGACATAGTGGGGCTCCTAACTGTGGGAAATGACAAAGGCCCCGCCTGATGGCGAGGCCGATGCCGTGGTTTGCGTTCACTGGGCGGTGAACGCTAACGGTATTTATGCAGGTCCAGACCGTTTACTTCTCTGGGGGCCTTTAGGCCCCCGTGAGTAAACGCAAGTAGATGAACGTAAAGGGGTGTGCTCAAGAGAACGGATCAAGACACTGTGAGTCCTGGTTGAACGCAACGTATTCCCAGATCGCAGGCGAGCTGCCTGCGGCTGGCGTTGTGATCTCCCAACCGTCAGCCTCTTCCAATCTCCTGATCGCAGTAACCTTGCCGACTGCCAACCCGTCCATCACGTCGGTTGTGGTCAACTGCTGACCCCGGTTTCGGTGGAAGAACTCGGTGGCCGGGTCTCCCAGCACTCCCCACTGTCGGGCGAGCAACCTGGTCTGCGGGTCGTAGGCCAGCTCCGATTTCGGTACGTCCACGTCTCGGCCACGGGCACCGAACTTCGCCGGCTTGTCGCCGTCGCGCTCCAAAGACCACAGCGCAGATCCCCAGTCGGAGAACGCCGACGCACCACGCGCACGTCCTGGTGCGGAGTGCCCCGCATGGTGAACGACCACCAGGCTTTTGCAGCCCGCAGCAACAACAGCGGCGTCGAGCTGATCCATCAGGGGGCGTACCTCGGAGTTGCGATCCTCGTCAATCCCCGCCGATGAGCACACCACCGATACCGGGTCGATGATTACAACGTCTATCCGATCCCGTTCAAGCTGACCAACCATCGCGTCAAACAGGCTGGCAACACGGATGTCGAGCGATGCCCCGTTGCCCCGCAGGTCGTAGTAGCTGACCATCTCCGGGTCCGGCCCTACCACCTGGAACCACTTGCGTGCCCGCCACTGCCCTAGCTCAAGGTCAAAGTAGGCCACCCGTTGCGGCTCAGGCACTCCGAACTGACCTAGGAACGGTTCAGCCCTGGTGAGTGATCGAACCAAGTTCATCGCCAGAGTTGTCTTGCCGCTCTTGAATTGGGCCGACAACAGCGCCGACCCATCAGCGGGCAACAGTCCCTCGACTAGCCATTCTTCGTGTTCCGGCTCCGTGGCGAACAGGTCGGCCAGTCCGGTCGGTTCCGGGAACACCAGGCCCGTAGCTGCCAGCTCGGCACGCTCCTGCTTAATCTGCTCACGCGCCGCCCACATGACCCGCTGTCGGCGTAGCTCGGCCTCGTAGTCGCCTCGGTCGCCTTCGGTGATGATCTCCGGTAAGGGCTGTGCCGTATCGGTGATCTCCTGGGCGAAGTCGATAACCTCTGCGCGGCCCGTCACACGACCACCTGCCTAGCAGCAGACTCGATGGTTCGGGCGATCTCTTCGTCACCGAGACCAGTCGCCAATGCTGCCATCTCCAACTCGACAAACGCGTCGGGACCGGCGTCGTGCTCGTAGAGTCGGCACGCACACCACAACAGAGTGTTGTTCCGGTCGACCGTTGCGTCTTCCATCGTGCGGATGATCCCGGCCAGTTGGGCCTCGGTCATCTTGCCGTTGCCAGACCGGGGCGCCCGACGTGGAGGCTTCACCACACGGGGTACCAGGTGCTTGGGTAGTGCTGCCACCGGGTTGCCGACCAACCAGATATAGGGCTTCCCGGTGCTGGGATGGATCGACGGCGGCATGACCACCAAACCCTGCTGTGTCTTGATGTCGATACCGTCAGCGCCGAGCAGCGTGGATCGAAACTTGCCTCGCGCTGCAAACCACACGTGCCACCCGCCGGAGCCCGTACGGGCGGTACGGGTCTCCGGGTAGTCACCAAGTGCGGCAAGGCTGCCACCGTTGCGTGGGTCGATATCGAAGATGATCGCCGGTTCCGGTGGACGGCAACCGATGTTTGCGTCGGGCCATTTAGTCCACCAGTGTTCGATCACCCTGGTATCGGTAGTCGCGTCGTAGAAGCCTTGCGTGGTCAGCGGGGCTTTACCTCGCAGGGGCAGCACCTCGTAGCCTCGAGCGGCGTAGGCGAGTGCGCTTTCAATCATTCACTCGTCACCCGCGTACTTGAACCCGTCGACCTGGCTCTGCAAGACGTGCATGACGTGCGGGGCATTGTTGAACGGGTCAACGTCGCGCGGGTAGAACTTGAACGAGTATTCAACGCCACCGGTTGATGGATGCAGCAGCTTGAAATCGCTGTCCACCTTGTACCACCAGTTTCCGATGAGCACCTCGGTAACGTTGCTGTCAGATAGAGCAATCATTTTTCATTTCATTTCTCTTGTGTTGTTGCACAGCCGTTTTCAGCTGTGCCTTACCCGCCGGTTTGGCGGGAAGTCTGTAGGTGTTAGGACGCCAGGGCATCCTCGATGGCGCGGATTCGGCTACGCGCCGATTGGCATGAGTGCCTGTAGCGCGCTTCGCTTTCCAGCGCGCAGCCTTTGCACCCACCGTTCGGTCGTCGGTCCTGCGGACCACGGATCGCGTGGCGACCCGACTTGCATACGTGGTTCATCGTCTCTACTCCGATCAGTTATCGCGATGGGCCATCGAACGTCGACAAATAAAAAGCGATGAGGGCCACGGCCTGCGATGGCCTCGCAGGGGCATCCCTCTCCCATGGTTACGTAAAAAGGTGGAACATCAGTCCTCGTCAAAGGCACTATCTAGCCAGTCATCCGGCTCAGTAGGGTCGACTGCTACCCCCTGCCTCACAGGAGGTAGGCCAGCCTTGCGGAACTGCTCATCGCGAAACGCATAACGCTTGCGGCGCAGCCCCGACATCCTGTACCGGGCACGGTCGCTGTGTGAGGCTGACTTTGCATCCCTGCACCCGTGACACAGCTCGGGCCACTTGCCGGTCCACGTTCGACCGTCCTTGTGGTGAGCGATACTTCGCCGTGCCGTAACCAGGCCCGCGCAATCTCTACACCGCCCGTAATAGATCCTCATTCCCCAGAACTGAACGACGCATCCGCGCTTAGTCGTCCAGGTGCGGAACGCGTTCGGGTTCTCCCGCCGCCACCTATCGACTTTGGTCGGTACGCCCTTGGCAACGCTGCTACCCCCTGACTTGGGGATGACGTAGCGCGGGCGCTCGGTGCTCACGCCGCCGTTGACTCCGGCAGCAGGTACACCAGCAACTCTGCCTGCCCGAAAACCATGTCGGCGTCCTCGATTACCTCAGACCGAACGGGCTCCGTGTCTCCGACGAGTGAGCGGACCTGATCGAACAACTTGCTGGTGTCGTTGACCAACACCGACCGGTACACCGCTAGGTGCGAATCGGGCGTACGCCAGACGTAGAGAAAACACGGGTCGGCTACCAACACCGCCCCGGTCATCGGCTACGGCCCCCGTCGAACACGGCAGCTTCAGCGCACCCCTCGCGCAACCACCCGTTGACCACGCTGGTGTCGGATATTTCGGCAGTCGCGGTGAGAGACAACAACGGGTATCCATCGGAACCGAATTGGGACGGACCTACGAACCGCCTGGCCCTCTCGGGGGAACCGTTGATCATCACCAGGACCCGCGCATCCCTTCGACCGATCAGAAGACCGGGGTTGTCCTCCGTGTCGATGAACTGCGGGTCCCAACAGCATCGCCGCGCCAGCTCGGCATAGTCAGCAAGCAGCCGCAATTGATCAAACTTCCCTTCACTCACTAATCCCATCTCCCTCTCGTTGTGGCGGCGGTTCCGCCTCTGTGTCACCGTCGACCGTTGCACCGTCTCATATGGTTCATACGGTTGTCAACGGATACGGCAAAGCGGGATGAGACGCCGCCCAGTGTTAAAGTGACCTGCATGGCCTTGGAGATACGGCGGATGCCCGTTGCCGACATCGCGCTCGGCTACGACGGCGAACGGTTGGTGCAGATCACGATCACCACCACTTCGGACGACGAGGACGGGCAACTCGGGTATGACGAGCTGCTGTATGCCGCTCGACAGATTCAAGACCTCGCACGGCGTGAATACCGGGTGCCGCTGGCGCAACGCTCACGTATTGGCGTTGAAGCCGTGCAGCAGATGGTCGACGCCTACACCAAAGCCAACGGCAGGATCACCGACGACTATCTGGCACGCCTGGCGCTGGCCTACGCCCAACTGGCACCACGACGCCGGGATGTCTCCACAGCCTTGGCGGACGCTCTAGATAAGCCTGTGCCGACTGTGAAGGGTCACATCATGCGGGCGCGGCGTGAGGGCTTCCTTACCGAAGCTGTTGACGGCAAAGAGGGCGGCGAAGCTACCCCTAAGACCCGTGAAGTCATCGCCAATACTTGACACTGGACGACCCTGTCCTGGCGAATGTCACTTACAAATGTAAGGACACGCGGTCGCCCTGACCTGGACTTTGAGGAAATACTATGAATGTGGTTTGGCAGTCCCCCATGCCGAGTGCCAGGGCGTAAAGTAATCCACGCAGCAAGCCCCAGGTCCGAAAACCTGGGGCTTCGGGTACCTGGGGCTTGTGGTTCTACTTGGTAGGTAGGCAGCCAAAGTATCAGGAAACGTCTCGGCGGTGAGCCGTTTGTGACGTTTGTTACCGAAGTTATATCTGCTTGCTGCACGGTGGTGGGTTGCGTCCTGCCACCCTAGTAGTAAGGAAAATAGTTATGGCTGTAGGCCGTTTGGCACATACAGGGCAGAAGTGTCCCGAAAGTGGTGTGTGGAAGTCACAGGACTCTCCGAGCACGACCGCACCCATCGCGGTGGGCAACGTCATGCCACCCCACAACAACCGGGCTGTCGACTGGAAGCTGATCCAACTCGCGTGACCGGTTGATCGAGAGGGCGGCACCGTCATGCTTCGGGCGGTGCCGCCTTTCGTTGTACACCGCTTATTCGTCGTCCCAATTGCTTTCGTTCGGACGCAAGCCCCCTGGTGAATAGGGTCCGGTGTTGAGCGAAGGGCAGGCTCCGAACGGGCCGACCCATGAGCCGGAATCTGGGCAGTAGTCCCGGCGTCCAAAATCGCCATCGCACCACCTCTGGTCGTGGCAATATGCCGGGATTGGGTCAGCGCTTGCCACGGGCGGGAACAACCCGAACAACACCATCCCGAACGTCAAGACCCTCGCCAACATCCAGCTTCTCCAATCCATCCCGAATCGCCTGCTGTTCTGCCGTCAGCTCCGGCTCCGGCCAATCCTCGGGGTGGCACAACTCCCACGGGATGACCTTGGTCTGCGTCGTGGTCCCACGCGGCGGGAAGTGCAGTACCAGCCGCACACCGCTGTCCCGAAGAACCTGACGGCGGTCGGTGGCCTCGTCGGCCCACAGCTCACGGAACGTCTTACCGGTGCCCACCGACTCCCAACGGGCAGGCGTCACGGTGTTCGCGGTCAACTCGGCCTTTCGAGCAACCAACGAGGACAGACGCGACCGATACAGCACCTCATCGTCTACTAGCCCGTTGTCGGACTCCCACCGCAGCCGCTCTAGCGACTGCTCGGTTTGGGCCAGCTCTTGACTGTGGTCAGCACCGGGAACAAATACCTGCTGCTGCATCTCACGATCGCCGTGAGCATCCAGAAAATCTTCTTCCAAGATGGCTTCGGCCATCTGAAGCGTTATCGCACCACGGCACCCGTTCAGCGCCCGGCCACAACGGACGTAGGTGTGCAGCTTCCCGCTAGACGACCGCCTGCGGTGCAGCGCCAACGCGTACCCGCACTGGCAGAAGCCGATCCCGGCCAACGGGTTCGGCGTCATCTGACGCGCCTTACCGCTGGCCGTACGACGACCTACCGCCGCCTGTATCAGCGCCCAGTCGTCGTCGGTGAAAGTAGGCTCGGCCATCCTGATCGGCTGACCTTGGGGATCGAGTACCAGCTTCTCCCCTACCCGTTTCTTGTTGTCGGGGTTCTTCTCGGTAGGGGCAGGTTCGTATACCGCCATCACCCGCAAGCCTTGCGTGCGCTGCGAAGTCAGGACACGTTTCAACGTGGCGACCGACCACTTACCGCCACCCCGTGACCGGGCGACGTTCGTCGTCTTGCCCTGCTCATTGAGCCACCGGGCGATGCTGGTCAACGATTGCCGTTCGTCCACCAGTTTGTTTCTGATCTCGTGCAGCAGCTTGTAGCCCTCGGGATCACGGGCGAGCGCCTTGCCCTGCCCGCTCGAGTGTTTGACGGTGCGGTACCCCAGTGGGGGTACACCGTGGCTTACCCGGTCGGTCATCCGCAGGTAGTCGAGCCGATCTGTTGCGCGGGTCTTGAACCGTGACAACTCGATGGCCGCGAAGAAGCTGCCGACGTAGATGAAGAACTCGCTCATCATCTGATCGAGCGAGTCACCCGCCGGGTGGAGGTAATCGAGCACTACCCCATCGCCGGCGAACGCCAGAATCTTCTTGTTCTCTTTGGTCCACTTGGCGAAGTCCACGCAGTCAGCGGTAGATCGGAACGCTCGGTCGATCTTGGCGAACACCAGCACGTCCCACTCGTGCAGACGTTCCGGGGCCAGCCACTTGCCCAGGTCTGGCCGCTCAAACGGAGTTGTTTTTCCCGCTGAGATTCCTAGATCCTCGAACGTCCCGACCACGGTGTATCCGTGGGACTGCGCCCACCGTTCGCCCTCCTCGGTTTGGGCGAGATGGGAGACCTTGCGGGTGCTGGCTTTGTCGTCGTCTAAATGGGATACACGAGACCCAACGACCGCCCTTAGTCGTCTGCTCACCGTGGTAATACCCGGATGTCCTCGGGGTGTACGTCGTCCACTCGGCCATCATCCCAACGCACTCTGACAAACGCTCGGCACACTCTGGACACCCTGCCAGTCGGTCCGTCAGCCCGACCGTGAATGCCGACGTACTTCACAAGCTGGCCGCTTGATAGCTGTTGTCCCATGTGTTTCACAGTACAACGTGCGGGCCACCGGGCACGTCGCGAAACTGCGGCGCGATCTGTCGGTCTGACCCCTGAGGTCGCTTTTCCGCCGACCGAGAAGGAGCCGCGCATGCCGGTCATCCGAACGAGTTTGTGGTTCGACACCCAGGCGCTGGAAGCCGCCGAGTACTACGTGTCGATCTTTCCCAATTCAAAGGTCACCGACGTCTCCTACTGGGGCGCGGAGAATCCCGAGCGCGACGGCAGCCCGCTGGAAGTGTTGTTCGAGCTCGACGGGCGGCTGTTCTCCGCCATCAACGGCGGACCGAACTTCACGTTGGATGAGGCCATCTCGATCCAGGTCTACTGCGCCGATCAGGCCGAGGTCGACCACTACTGGAACGCGTTAAGCGCCGGCGGCAAGGAAGTCCAGTGCGGCTGGCTCACCGACCGCTACGGCTTGTCCTGGCAGATCATCCCGCAACGGCTGTCGGAGTTGATGACCGATCCAGACCCCGAGCGCGTACTTCGGGCGAAGCAGGCCATGTACACGATGGTCAAGCTCGACATCGCCGCGTTGGAGGCGGCAGCCGAAGGGCCTTGACGCCTATCGGTGGTGGGTGAATCCGATCTGGCCGGGCTGGCGTTTCGGGGCATACCCCAGCTTCGCCAGCGTTTCGTCCGCATCGGCATAGACGGTGCCGATCTTGTAGATGTCGCGGGCCTCCTTGCCGGTCGCGACATCGCGTCCGTGTTTCTGTCCCGTGAAGATAAGCCTCGTCAGCCCGCCACGCACCCGATCGGGAGCAGACGGCCGACTATCTCTCAGTCACAACGAACCGTTGTGGGCTAACAAGGACAAACCCCCTAGCCGCGGACTACTGTCGGGCGCAGCATTAATCCCAACGGTCGGGATTGGGTGGCGCCTCCGATCGAGCGACCAACAAGGCGCGTTACTCCTACCCCGTTGGAAGGCAGGAAGATGACTGGGCACAGCTGGGCAGTGATCGGAGCAGGTCCCGCAGGTATCGCCGCGGTGGGCCGGCTGCTCGACCATGGCGTCCCCGAGAACCAGATCGTCTGGATCGATCCCGACTTTGCCGCCGGTGATATCGGCACCAAATGGCGCGCCGTCCCCGGCAACACTCATGTGTCACTCTTCCTCGACTACTTGAACGGCTCGCAGGCGTTCCGGTTCTCCGAAGCACCCCACTTTGAGCTGACCGACATTGATCCCGGTCACACCTGCCCGCTCGGCCTCATCGCCGATCCGTTGGTATGGATCTCGCAGCACCTGACCCAGCGCGTCACCGCCATTCGCGCGGTGGCCACCGAGCTCACCCTGCGCAACCGCCGGTGGCTGGTGAGCACCCCGGACGCCGAGATCGAAGCGAAGAACGTGATTCTGGCCGTCGGCTCGATTCCCAAGACGCTTCAGCATCCGCACCTGGAAGAGATTCCGATCGAGGTGGCACTGAACCCCGACAAGCTCAGTCAGCTGGCGTTGGACGACGCCACGGTGGCGGTCTTCGGCTCGTCACACTCATCGATGGTGGCCCTGCCCAACTTGTTGAACACCCAGGCGCAGAAGGTCGTCAACTTCTATCGAAGCCCTACCAAATACGCTGTCTACCTTGGCGATCAGATCCTGTTCGACGACACTGGCCTGAAGGGAAATGCCGCAACGTGGGCCCGCGAGAACATCGACGGAACCTATCCGGAGCGCCTGGAACGGTATCGGGTAGACGACAAGGAGTTCTCCGAGCAGCTCCAAGCCTGTAGCCACGTTGTCTACACCGTCGGCTTCACCCGCCGGCGGCTCCCCGCGACCCCGCAGTGGGGGGAGCTGGAATACGACCCGGTGAACGGGATCCTGGCTCCGGGACTGTTCGGGGTCGGAATTGCTTTCCCCGAGTATGGAATCGACTCGTTCGGATCTGGGCAGTATCGGATCGGACTGATCAAATTCATGCAGCGGCTCAACAGCGCACTGCCCCTGTGGTTGCAGTACGGCACGTAGCTTCGGCGGGGATCAGCGCAGGCGGTTGGCGCCGCCGATATGGCTCAACAGGTCCCGGGCCGCGCCGGCCGGCGGCGTCCGCCCACCCGTCCAGATCGCCCTGAGATCCCGATGCAGGTCTAATTCTGGCACCTCGACGCTGCGAAGCCGGCCGACCGCAAGGTCATCGGCGACCGCCAACCTGCTCATCACAGCCGGCCCGGCCCCGGCCAGTACGGCACCACGCACGGCGACCGACGAAGAAAGTTCCAATGCCGGACGTGCCTGTTCCACCTCGTGACCCAAGACGGCACGCAACGCCGACGTCAGCGAGTCCCGGGTGCCCGAACCCTGTTCCCGCACGACCAGCGGGGTCTGGCTGAGCTCTGCGGCGGTCACGCCTTTGGAGCGACGCACCCATTTGTGGTCGGGCGGCACGATCACCACGAGGTCGTCGTGCGCCACGACACGGCTGCGAATACCGGTCAGCGCCCCCGGACTCTCGATGAAGCCCAAGTCCGCCGATCCGCCTCGCACGTTCGCAATGGCTTGCTCGCTGTTGGTGGCGGTCAGAATGACCTCCGGTGCCTCGCGGCCGGTTCGTGTGGCGGAGGTCTGCAGGGACACGATCCAGCGGGGCATCAGCTGTTCGGCGATCGTCAGACTCGCAACCACGTTCATCTTCTTGCGGCTTGCGGTCCGCAACGAAGCCAGCCCGGCATCGACGTGACCGGCGACATCCAGTAGCTGATCTGCCCACTCCGTCACGACCGCCCCCGCCGAAGTCAACTGCGAACCACGCGCACCACGCATTACGAGTCGCACGCCGGTCTGGGCCTCCATCGCGGTCAGGCGTGCCGAAACCGCCTGCTGCGTCAGCCCCAGCTCCCGCCCCGCAGCGCCAAGGCTGCCGGTTCTGGCGATAGCCACCAACATCTCGAACGCCGACAGATCGGGCATGCGGGGGCTCAGCGCCATCTCCCCATGCAATCACAAGTGGCCCTTGTGGGCCCGCCGATCAAGGATCGAGGGTCCACAACAGCCGGTAGTAGTCGATGCGCTCCTGGTCTCGTCGGACCCCGTAGGCATCAAGGAGCACATCAGTCCAATCGGCACCGTAGTTCCACTCAGTGCTCCAGGTAGCCACCGCCAAATCGGCCCAGCGATCGGCAATCCCCAGTTCGCCGAGGTCGACGTGCCCCGTGGGGCGCCCCTCGTCGTTCAGCAAAGTGTTCGGTGCACAGGCGTCGCCGTGGCACACCACCAGCCGATCAACCGGGGGCGGATCGGCTACCCGCTGCAACGCCTGCGCGACGGTGAGTCCGGCGAACTCAGCAGGCCACTCGGCCGGATTCAGTTGACCAGAACGGCGATTGGCGTCCGCAACCCGTCGCTCGGCGCTCCAGTCGAACGGACATTCCGCCACGGGCAAGGCGTCGTGCAGCGCCCGCAGTCCCCGTCCGATTCCCGTCACTGCTGGGCCGGGGTCGGCGATCCATCGCGCCGCGACTGCATTGGTGCCAGGCAGGGCCGCGGTGACCAGCCACTGCCCCTCGTCGTTGCTGCCGTGATCGAGTACGCGCGGCACCTGCGTGTAGCCGAGCGCCCATCGCAGTCGCGCCGCCTCGGCGGACAGGTCGATGCCGCTGTCGGCCGGCGACCACTTGATGAAGCGGTGCCCGGCGGCGCCGGTGACCTCGAACGTGGTGCCGCCGACCTCGTTGAGCCACACCGGGCGTGGATCATCGTCACCGGCCAGCTGTCGTACAGCGTCCGGCACCGTCTGCGGCAATTGCGGTGGGCCAGCGATCATCAGGCGGGCTGACCGCCCAGCTTTTCCAGCAACAGCGCTTCGGCGGTGGCGGCGCGTTCCAGCACGCCCAGGTGCAGGCTCTCGTTGATGCTGTGCGCCTGGGTGCCGGGATCTTCCACCCCGGTGACCAGGATGGTCGCCTGGGGGTAGGCGGCGGCGAACTCGGCGATGAACGGGATGGAGCCGCCCATGCCCATGTCGATGGGCTCGACGCCCCACGCCTCGACGAACGCGGCCCGCGCGGCGTCGTACACCGGGCCGGTGGCGTCGATGGCGTAGGGCTGCCCGACATCACCCGGGGTGACGGTCACCTGGGCTCCCCACGGGGCGTGGTGCTGTAGGTGAGCGGTGAGCGCGTCCAGGTGTGCGGCGGCGTCGCCGCCGGGGGCCACTCGCAGGCTGATCTTGGCGCGGGCCCGTGGAATCAGCGTGTTCGATGATGCCGCAATGCTCGTGGTGTCGATACCGATAACGGTGATCGCCGGCTTGGCCCACATTCGCTGGGGCACCGAGCCGGAGCCGATCTCGGTCACTCCGTCCAACAGTCCGGTGTCGGCACGTACGCGCTCGGGCGGGTAATCGACCGGTGCCGCGGTGCCTTCGTGAAGCCCGGCGACCGCGACGTTGCCCTCGTCGTCGTGCAGGCTTGCCAGCAGCCGCACCAGGACGGTCAGCGCGTCGGGCACCACCCCACCCCACAGCCCCGAGTGCAGACCGTGATCCAGCGTCGCGACTTCCACCACGCAGTCGGCCAGCCCCCGCAGCGACACCGTCAGTGAGGGGATCTCGGTGCTCCAGTTGTCGGAGTCAGCGATCACGATCACGTCGGCGCTCAGCGCCTCGCGATGCGCGGCAAGCAGCGCCCCCAGCGACGGCGATCCGGATTCCTCCTCGCCCTCGACGAAGACCGTCACACCGACCGGCGGGTGGCCGCCGTGCGCCCGGAATGCCGCCAGATGTGTTGCGATACCGGCCTTGTCGTCGGCGGTGCCGCGGCCGTAGAGGCGCCCGTCGCGTTCGGTCGGTTCGAACGGCGGTGAATCCCACTGCCCCACGTCGCCTTCGGGCTGCACGTCGTGGTGCGCGTAGAGCAACACAGTCGGGGCACCCGAAGGCGGCGGATAGTGCGCGATGACTGCCGGCGCACCGCCCTCGGCGACGATCTGCACCTGCGGAAAGCCCGCCTGGCTCAGCAGGTCTGCGACACGCTGGGCGCTGCGATGCACCTCGGGTCGTCGCGCAGGGTCAGCCCATACCGACTCGATGCGCACCAGATCCTCCAGATCGGCTCGCACCGACGGCAGGACGTCGTGGACTCGCTGGATCAGTTCACTACGACGAGCAGACATGAAAGCACCCTACGACGCAGTATTTTGGGGGCTTTCACGACTGCTCGGCGTCAATTGATCTCCAGGATCGCGACGGCGGCGGCGGTGTCGGCCTCGTGGGTCAGCGACACGTGGATCGTCACGTCGGCCAGATGCTGCGCTATCTCACCGGAGAGTCGCACCTTCGGGCGTCCCCACGTGTCGGTGACCACCTCGATGTCGCGGTGAATCGCCTCCGGCAGCACCGGTTTCTGCGCAAACCGCGACCCCGACCATGCCTTGATCACCGCCTCCTTGGCCGCCCAGCGGGCCGCCAGGTGCCGCGCCGCCGACGAACTCTTGTCCGAGGCGTCGCGACGCTCCCCGGGGGTGAACGTCTCGGCGAACACCGTCCCGGGTTGGTCGACCTGCTCGGCGAAGTCGGGAATCGACACCAGGTCGATCCCGACACCAACGATGCCCATAACCAGTGACGCTATCCGATGTAGACGTCGCCGTCGCCGAGCCGTGCCGCGGGGTTGAGCAGCATCGCCGACTCCTGGCGCTTCTCCGGTGAGTCGTGGTCGAAACGCCGGTCGGCGGGCCGCTCGTACATCGGCTTGCCGCCGGCGATCGCCGAGGCGAGTCGCCGCTGACCGGCCAGCACCCGCTCGCCGGCTTGCTGCTCGTAGGCCGCGCGCTGGCTCGGGTCCAGCGCCGCCAGGAACGCCGCCGGGTGCACCAGGGCGACCAGACCGGAGACGTGACCGAAGCCAAGGCTGGTGACCAAACCGGCCTTGAGCGGGAACTTCTCCCCCAGCTCCAGCGTCTCGCGCACCCACACCAGGTGCCCGGCGGTGGCCAGCTCGTCGTCGACACAGTCCAGGCTGCGGTTGGGCGGGATGACCCCGTCGCGCAGCACCTGGCACAGGCCCATCATCTGGAAGACCGCCGCGCCGCCCTTGGCGTGCCCGGTGAGGCTCTTCTGGCTGATCACGAACAGCGGCGCACCGTCGGAGCGGCCCAGCGAGTCGGCCAGCCGCTCGTGCAGCTCGGTCTCGTTGGGGTCGTTGGCCAACGTCGAGGTGTCGTGCTTGGAGACCACCGCGATGTCGTCGGCACCCACACCCAGCTTGGCCAGCGAACGGGCCAACATCGAGTCCTTGCCGCCCCGGCCCGCGCCCAGGGCACCCAGGCCCGGAGCGGGGATCGAGGTGTGCACGCCGTCAGCGAAGCTCTGCGCGTAGGCCACCACCGCCAGGACCGGCAGGCCCATCTTGGCGGCCAGGTCGCCGCGGGCCAGCAGAATGGTGCCGCCACCCTGAGCCTCGACGAAGCCCAGGCGGCGCCGGTCGTTGGCACGGGAGAACTTCGAGTCGCTGATTCCCTTCGCGCGCATCATCTCGGTGTCGGCGGTGGCCGCCATGTCACCGAAGCCGATGATGGCCTCCAGGGTCAGGTCGTCGTAGCCGCCGGTGACCACCAGCTCGGCCTTGCCCAGCCGGATCTTGTCGACGCCCTCCTCGACCGAGACCGCCGCGGTGGCACAGGCGGCCACCGGGTGGATCATCGCGCCGTAGGACCCGACGTAGCTCTGGACCACGTGCGCGGCAACGACATTGGGCAGAACTTCCTGCAGGATGTCGTTCGGCTTGGCCCGCCCGAGCAGGTTGCCGTGGTACATGGTCTGCATCGAGGTCATGCCGCCCATGCCGGTGCCCTGAGTGCTGGCCACCAGCGACGGGTGCACCCAGCGCATCAGCTCGGTCGGGGTGAAGCCCGCCGACAGGAACGCATCGACGGTCGCGACGATGTTCCACAGCGCCACCCGGTCGATGGAGGTGGCCATGTCCTGACTGATCCCCCACACCGTCGGGTCGAACCCGGTCGGGATCTGAGCACCCACGGTGCGCGACAGCTTGCTCTTGCGCGGCACCCGAATCTCGGTGCCGGCCTTGCGGATCACCTGCCAATCCGAGGAGTCCGGCACCGGGCGCACCACAGTGTGCTCGGGGTCGAACTCGACGAACGCCCGGGCGTCGGCCTCGCTGGAGACCACGAACGAGAAGTCCTTGTCCAGGAAGACACTGACCAACAGCGGTGAGGCGTGGTCGGGGTCGATCGCGCCGTCATCGACGAACTCGCGAACACCGACGCGTTCCACCACGGCGTCGTGGTAGCGCTCCACCAACTCGGCCTCGTCGACCAACTCACCGGTCGCGGTGTCATACCAACCCGGGGTCGGGTCGTCCTCCCACTTGACCAAACCGGTGGTCCAGGCCAGCTCGAGCACCCCAGCTGCCGACAGCTCTCCGGAGACCTCCATCTCGAAGCGGGTGCGCGACGAGCCCAGCGGCCCCAGTTCGGCGCCACCGACGATGACCACCAGGTCGGCCGGGTCGACGTCGAGGTCGGCCCAGGCCGGCGGGGGTGCCGGAGTGTGGCCGCGCGGCGGACTCGGCAGTGCCGCAATGGTGTTGCCGGCGTCAGCCTCGTCGTCGGCCGCTGCTTCGCTCGTCATCTCCTCACGAGCCCGGGCAGCCAGCTCGGCCATGTCCAGATTCGCCTCGGCCAGGCCACCGGTCAGGTCGGCCTCGATCGGGGCGTTGGCCGCGGCCACCTTGGACTCGACGTTGCACAAGCCCAGCAGCATGGCCGCCATCTGCTCGGTCGAGTAGGTGGTGACGCCAGCTTCCTCGACCGCATCGACGATGACGTCGTTGTGGCCCATCAGCCCCGTGCCGCGAGTCCAGCCGATCAGGGCGTGGGCCAGGCTGACCCGAGAAGCCCACGAGGACTCCGCCTTCCAGCGCGACACCAGCGCGTCCAGCGACGCCTTGGCCTCGCCGTAGGCGCCGTCACCGCCGAACATGCCGCGGTTAGGCGATCCGGGCAGCACCACGTGCAACCGGGAGGCGATGTCGCGCTCGGCGCCGATCTTCGACAGGCCGCCGATGAGGCGCTGCACAGCCCACAGCAGAACCTTCATCTCCATCTCGGCACGCGCACCGGCCTCCGACAGATCGCCGGTGACCCGCGGAGCCGCGAACGGGAACAGCAGCGTCGGGGTCTGCGCATCTTTGAGGTGGATCGACTGCGGCCCAAGGCTTTCAGTCTGCTCGGTTCCGACCCATTCGACCAGTGCGTCGATGTCGGAGTACGACGCCATGTTGGCCGGCACCACCCACAGCGCGGCACCGAACCGAGCGTGGTCACGGTAAAGGTCGCGGTAGAAGCCCAGTCGCTCGTCGTCGAGACGAGACGTGGTGGCGATGACGGTCGCACCGCCGTCGAGCAGCTGCCCGACCACCGATGCCGCGATCGAGCCCTTGGAGGCACCGGTCACCACCGCCACCTCGTCGCTGTAGCGGCCCCGGCCGGGGTTCTCCGCGCCAGCAGCGATCCGGGCGTACAGCGAGCCGTGAATCTGCCGGCCCGAGGCCAGCGCCCGGGCCTGCCACCAGGACGCCTGGGTGGCGACCACGTGGCCGGCACCCTCGAAACGCTCGGCCAGACGCGGCCAGTCGGCGTCGATGTCGCCTTCGTCGACCAGCCACAGCTTGACCAGGTCCTCGCGGGCACTGGCCCAACGGTCGTCGAACAGCACCGCTTTGCGGCCGTCGAAGGCCGGCGCCACCAGGCGCGGCCAGTCCGAACCCAATTCGGCGGTCACCAGGTCGATCAGCTCGCTGTCGGTGGCACCCGCCGGGGCGCTTACCGCGTTGTCGAATCCGAGCTGGCCCAACACCAGCCGGGCCGCTGAAGCGAGCACACCGTCGCGGCCGGTGATCTGGGCGGTGAACTCGCCCAGCGCGGCGGCATCCACGGTCGCGCCACCGCCACCGCCTGCCGATGGCAGGCTGACCGCGACACCGCGGCGTGCGGCGACGGCCTGCACGGCCGCATCGATGACCTTGTCGACGGCCGCGGCGTCGGCCAGGGCGCCCTCGTGCAACCCGCCCAGGGCGCCGCCCCGGACACTGCTGCCCTCGCGGGTCCCCAACGCCACCTCGACGGTGACGTGCTTGGCCCAGCCGTCACCGAGCTCCCAGGTCTTCTTGACCCGTTCGGCGATGGCACCGGGCCGCTTGCCGGACGGTCCGAGAATGGTGCGGAGCTGGTCGTTGATCGCGTCGGTCAGCACCGGGCCGTACGGCTTGTAGGTGCGGGCCAGCTTGGTCACCTGCGATTTCAGCCCGGACAGGTCGGCTTCGGCGGCGCCGTCGATGGCGCCCAGGTTCAGCTCCGAACCCAGGTCCACCAGCAGCTGGTTGCGCCGCGACGATGCGCCGTCGGTGATGGACTCGATGGAGTCCAGCGCCTCGATCTGGTCGATGCGCATCTTGGCGCTCAGCGCGATCAGCGCGCAGGTGGCGTCGGCGGCGTCGAACGCGATGTCGTCGGGGCGCGGAGCTCCCGCCGGAGCTGAGGCGCCAGCCGAAGCGACGGCGGGGGCGACATCAGGCACAGCGCTCCCGTCCGGCGCGGCAGCGTCGGAATCGTCGGCAACCGGCTCATCTTCCGGCTCCGGGTCGGTGTCGGTGGCGAACAGCACGGCGGCATCGCGCTCAGCGTTGAGCACCTCCACGGTGCTGTGGGCGTACTCGGGCAGCTTGAGCGTGTTGGTGGCCAGTCCGGCGACCGTCGGGGCGGTCTTCACCCCGATCTCGACAAACCGTTCCACGCCCAACCCACCGGCCGCCTGCTCGATGAACAGCAGGTCCTGGGTCTCGATCCAACGCACCGGGCTGGCGAATTGCCAAGCCAGCAACTCGATGACGACCTTGCGGCACAGCTCGGCCGGCTTCTCGTTGCGCCAGGTGTCGTAGTTGGCCAGCACCTCGTCGAGCGGCTCGGCCGGCACCAGGTCGCGAATCTCCTGGATGAACTCCCGGTCCAACGTGAACGGCTTGGGCACCAGGTTGGGGATG
The DNA here is from genome assembly GCF_022374935.2 of Mycolicibacter virginiensis. Classification (NCBI taxonomy): domain Bacteria; kingdom Bacillati; phylum Actinomycetota; class Actinomycetes; order Mycobacteriales; family Mycobacteriaceae; genus Mycobacterium; species Mycobacterium virginiense. The sequence continues at coordinate 1,529,263 of NZ_CP092430.2, read as the reverse complement.
TAGCGGCCGACGATCAGCGCCGGGTCCTGGTCGCGCGGCATGACCCGCTCCAGCGAACGGCGGAAGTCGTCCACGCCGATGCGCAGCACCTCCGAGTGGAACGGCACATCGATCCCGGGAACCAGGATGAACGAGCGCTTGCCGCCGCTGATCTCGCGGCGCCGCTCGACCTCGGCCTCCAGAGCCTCCAGGCCGGCGACCGTGCCGGCGATCGCGTACTGCGAGCCGCGCAGGTTGAAGTTGACGATCTGCAGGAATTCACCGGTGCGCTCGGCGATCTCGGCGACGAACGCGGTGACGTCGGCGTCGTCGAGGTCGATCTGCGACGGCCGGATGGCGGCCAGTCGGTAGTTGGAGCGACCCATGGCGTCACGTGGCACGATGTCGTGCATCTTCGAGCCGCGGTGGAACACCACCTCCAGCAGCGCTTCCAGCTCGTAGACGCCGCTGACGCAGGCCAGCGCGGTGTACTCACCGACGGAGTGACCGCAGGCGATCGCACCTTCGACGAAGGCGCCCTGCTCGCGCATCTCGGCAACCTGCGCGGCAGCCACGGTGGCCATCGCGACCTGGGTGAACTGCGTCAGGTACAGCACGCCTTCGGGGTGCTGGTAATGCACGCCGGAGGCGATCAGGCTGGTCGGGTTATCGCGCACCACGTGCAGCACCGAGAAGCCCAGGGTTTCGCGGGTGAACTTGTCCGCGGAGTCCCAGACCTTACGGGCGGCCTTGGACCGGGCACGGACCTCCATGCCCATGCCCTTGTGCTGGATGCCCTGACCCGGGAACGCATAGACGGTCTTGGGCGCAGTCAGCCGAGCGGTAGCCGACATGACCAGGTCCGAACCGATCCGTGCGCTGATCTCCAGAACCTCTGCGCCCAGGTCGATTCCGACCCGGTCGACGCGGAAGTCGACGTCATCGCCGGGCTTGACCATGCCCAGGAAGCGCGCGGTCCAGCCGACCAGCCGCGCCGGCGGGCGGGCTTGGCCGTCGGTGGCGGTCACCACATGCTGGGCCGCGGCCGAGAGCCACATGCCGTGCACGATGGGCGATTCCAGGCCGGCCAGCAGTGCTGCGGCCCGGTCGGTGTGGATCGGGTTGTAGTCGCCGGAAACCGCCGCGAACGGCCGCATGTCCACCGGCGCGGTCACGGTGACGTCGCGCCGACGGCGGCGCGGCGTGTCGGTGGCGTTGTCGGAGACGGCACCGCCGGCCCGAACCGGGTCGGTCAGTTCCGCGGCACCGGTGCGTCCGCGGATCGCGAAGCGCTCCTCCAGGGTGGCCAGCACGGTGCCGTCGGCCGCTGCGACCGTGACCGACACCGGGACGACGCGGCCGACCTCAGTGTCGGTGGCCGCCGAAGCCGTTGCGGTGACGGTCAATTCGGCCGGCTCCGCCGGCAGCGCGGCGAGCAGCTGCGCCGCGTGGTCCAGGTGCACCAGGGACAGCAGACCCTCGACAACCGGGAACCCGGCGTCGGTGGTGGCCGAGCCGATGGCGGCGAACACCGCCGGCCAGCACCGGCCGACCAGTGCGTCGGGCACGGTGGACAGTCCCGGTGCAAGCGGCGCGCCGAACGTCGCGGTCACCCCGGTGTGATCGGCGACCTGCTCGGGGTTCCACTCCACGGTGACGGTGGCCGAGCCGTCGTGTACCGGCGGCAGGGCCTCGGGGCCGTCGACACCGGCGGCGATGGCCAGCACCGCGCGCATCGCGGCGGCGGCGTCCTCGGTGGAGACCAGCGGGGTGGCCCCGTCGACGACGGCTGCCGGCACGGTGAAGCGAATGTTGATCCAGACACCCGACAGCGGCACGCTCAGCACGACGTTCGAATCCGAGGCGACTTCCAGTCGCGCTCCGGTCGACGGGTGGGTGGCGGTGCGGTTCTCGTGCACCTGCCACTCGTCGGGGTCGGCGATCCGGTGCACCGGGTTGGTGGCGGTACGGCCGGCCCACAGCACGTCGGGGGCGTCGAGCAGCACGGCCAGCGGGCCGGTCACGTCGGTGCGGCCCCGACGTCGCGCTGTCACCGGGCTGGGCTCGACGCCGGTGGCGAGCACCTGGTCAACTGCCGCCTGCTCGAAGCGATCCAGCAGCTCGCCGACCGGCTCGTCGACCCGGGTGATGCCGGCGACGGCGGTGATGCCGGGGATGATGCAGACCTGCTCGGCGGTGTAGCGGGCGTCGTGCGCCTGCCACAGTGAGTCACTGCGCCACCAACGGCGCACGTCCTTGTCGATCACCGGCACGAAGTTGACCGGCTTGCCGGGCGTCTTGCAGAGCTGGGTGAAGAACGGCGCGTCGGCCGGGTGCAGCCGAACGGTCTCTGCCTCGGGGTAGCGAGCCAGCAGCGCCGCGATGGCCTCCTCGGGGCGCTCCAGGATCGATTGTGCGCCTTCGGAATCGGTGAACAGGGTCTCGATCGGACCGGACTCGAGTTCGTTGAGCCGCGCTTCGGCACGCTGCAGCATCGAACCGAACCGCTCCCGCCACGTGTCGGCCAGCCACGGGCTGTCCGGTGAGGCGGTGTCGGCGGTCGAGTCGCCCGCGCCGATGGCCAATTCCACATAGCGGCGTAGCCACTGCGCGTACGTCATCTCGGTGACATCACCGAAGTAGGGCTTGGCGGTGTCGGCCAGCGCGGCGATGATCTCGTCGCGACGCGCCGCGACCGCGTCGCCGTCACCGGCGACCTCGTCGAGCAGCCGGCCGCACCGCGAGGCGACGTTGTCGATCTCGTGGATGTCGGCACCGAGCTGGCTGCGCGAGGAGGCCATGCCGCCCTGCGCTTTTCCGGCGCCGATCCAGTGGTCGGTGCCCTTGGTGTCGACCAGCATCTGCTTGACTGCCGGCGACGTGGTGGCCTCCAGGGTGGCCATCGCCGCGGTACCGACCAAGATGCCGTCAACGGGCATCAGTGGGAAGCCGTGCTGCTGCGACCAACGGCCGGACAGGTATTCGGCGGCCTGCTCAGGGGTGCCGATTCCACCGCCCACGCACAGCGTGATGTTGGGCTGCGAGCGCAGCTCGGAGTAAGTCGCCAACAGCAGGTCGTCGAGGTCTTCCCAGGAGTGGTGCCCACCGGCGCGGCCACCCTCGACGTGGGCGATCACCGGCGTGGTGGGGACCTCGGCGGCGATGCGGATCACCGACCGGATCTGCTCGACGGTGCCGGGCTTGAACACCACATGGCTGATGCCGGATTCATTGAGCTCGGCGATCAGCTCAACGGCCTCTTCCAGCTCGGGAATGCCGGCACTGATCACCAGCCCGTCGAACGGGGCGCCGGACTGACGCGCCTTCTGCACCAACCGCTTTCCGCCGACCTGCAACTTCCACAGGTAGGGGTCCAGGAACAGCGAGTTGAACTGGACGGTACGACCCGGCTCGAGCAGCGTCGTCAGCTCCGCGACCCGGTCGTTGAAGATCTCCTCGGTGACCTGGCCACCGCCGGCCAGCTCAGACCAGTGCCCGGCGTTGGCGGCCGCGGCGACGATCTTGGCGTCGACGGTGGTCGGGGTCATGCCGGCCAGCAGGATCGGTGAGCGACCGGTCAGCCGGGTGAACTTGGTGTCGAGCTTGACCCGACCGTCGGGCAGCGTGACCACCGACGGGGCGTAGCTCGTCCAAGGCCGCGCGACCTCCGGGACGGCGCCGATGGTGAACAGGTTGCGCTGACCACCGCGGGTGGCCACCGGCACGATCCCAATGCCCAGGCCGCGGATCACCGGCGCGGTCAGTCGGGTCAGGATGTCGCCGGGTCCCAGATCCAGAATCCAGCGGGCGCCCGCGTCATGCAGCGTGGTGACCTCTTCGACCCAGTCGACCTCGCCCACCAGGATCGAGTCGGCCAGCTGGCGGGTCAACTCGACGTCGAGGCCCACCTTCGCGGCCCACTGCGCCACGATCTCGATGCCGTCGGACAGCCGCGGCGAGTGGAAACCGACCTCGACCTGTACCGGTTCGAAGACCGGAGCGAAGACCGCGCCGCCGCGCAGCTTGTTCTTGCGCTCGGCGGCCTCCTTCTCGGCGATCTGCTCGCAGTACAACTCGAAACGGGACAGCTGTTCGGGAGTCCCGGTGATCACCACGGCACGACGACCGTTGCGGATGGACAGCACCGGTGGGAGCACCGTGCGCACATCCTGGGAGAACTCGTCCAGCAGTTGCCGGATGCGCTCGGGGTCGACGTTGGTTACCGACACCATCGGCGGGCGGTCGCCCAGAATCGAAATACCGCGGCGACGGGCCACCAGCGTTCCGGCGGCACCAAGCAGCTGGGCGATCGCGAGCAGCTGCACGTCGGTGGAACCGCCGGCCTTCAGCGACTCGACGGCCAGGATGCCCTGCGAGTGCCCGGCCGCGGCGACGGGCGGCGTGGCCGAAAGATCCAGCCCTTGCCGCTCCAGGGCCCGCATTGCGGCGATCTGAGTCAGCAGTACGCCCGGCACCGACACGGCCGCCGAAGTCAGCTGCTTGGCCGATGGGATGGGGTCCTCTGCCGCCAGCGCCCGCACCCATTGCAGCGGCTCGAAGCCGATCGGCCGGACCACCACAAGTTCCTTGGCAATCGGCTCGAGCAGCAGGTCAGCCTCACCGGCCAGCGTGGCCAGCTCGGTCTCGATGCCGGCCGAAGACACCAGCTCCTCAAGCGACTCCAACCAGGCACTGCCCTGTCCACCGAAGGCGACCGCGTACGGTTCGCCGCCCGTCAACCGGTCCACCAGAGCGGACGAGGCACTGGCGAACCGCCCCGAGCCTGCACCGTCAGCGGAAACCCGGTCGTGTTCGTGGATCGTCACGTTATGTATCTCCCCTGCCGTGGTTAATGTCGCGTCTTCATCGACGGCTGCCGGAATGACCGGCCCATCTGCGGGTTCTCGCGTGTTCGCGGCCGCGCTACAGCCGTAAGAGTGTCATAAGAACCTGTGCCGTTTCGGCAGCAAATTGGTTACTGGTGAGTTCTACGCTCGGGTAACCCAGCCCCGGATATCACGGGGCTCGACGACGGCTGGAACGATCCAGGACAAACGTCCTGCATGCGTGGGGTTACGGTCGAGTAGCCATAACGACGCAGATCAAGGCTGCATTGTTATCTAATCGTTATGTATGAATCAGGCGGGCCAACTGGCTTTGGCGGCGCCGGAGGCTGCGAGCTCGAACGAGCCCGGCGATCCCAGCCCTGCGCAGCCCGACCCGGAGCTAGTTTGCTGGACGGGCGGCGGCCCGGGGCTTGGTCAGACCCACTGACCGAACTGGGGCACCAGGATCTCGTTAATGTCCACACCAACGCCGCCGACCGTGCGCCTGTCGATCTCCACCTGATGCAAGTTGGCCGCCGGATGGGCGACACCGCCGGGTGAACCGAAGTTGTGTTGCCAGAAGCAGGAGCCCAGACCGTCTTGCAGGGCCCACTCAATGGTCTTGGAGTTGGCGTAGACGCCGGTGCGCTCCGGCCCGACCACGGACTGCCAGCCCCGCAGGTAAGGAGCGACCTGCTCTTTGTACTGCTCAAAGGACGGGTTGTCGTCGATGGAGGCGTAGATCGGCGCACTGTCCGGGCCGCCGGCCGCCGTGTGCAACTGTGCGCCACGCTTGGCGTGGTCCACACCGGCGTCCTGGCCGCCCAGCCAGTCCGCGGTCGCCTGCTTTCCGAACTGGTAGCAGGAGACGACCGTGAGTCCGTTCTCCTGCAGGTCACGCGCCTCGGCCAGCTGTATCGGCTTGCCGAGCATCCAGTCAGCGCCGGGCCGACGGTCCGACACATAGCGGATAGCACCGGCAGCGCCGGACGCCTTGATCGCGTCGGCCGACAAGACCCCGGCCGAATAGTCCAGCAGAATGCCCAGCGGCGCCGCCTCGGCGGCGGCGGCGAGCAGCGCCGAAACGCCGGCACCGAAGCCGGCCGCCGCAGGGACCGCCGCGGCGAGTTTGAACACGTCGCGCCGTGAAATCATCACGCGACACAGACTAGGACAGACTTCGGCGCGGTTTTGGCCGGTCACCGGCGAAAACCACGCCGAAATCGTGTGCGACCATAGCCCGTGTCCTGCAATAGACAGACCAATAGACAGACAAGGTAGGCCCGAATTGCGTCCCTGGATCGTGTGGGGCACCGGCCTGCTGTCCTATTTGGTGGCCGTGCTGGACCGAACCACCTTCGGAGTCTCGGGCCTCGACGCCGCCGATCGCTTCCACGCCGGTCCGAGCACGCTGTCGTCGTTCGTGATCGTGCAGTTGATCGTCTACGCCGCCATGCAGATTCCGGCCGGAGTGCTGCTGGACCGCTTCGGGCCCCGAGTGATGATCGCTACCGGCGTCCTTGTTCTCTCCGCTGCCCAATTGACGCTGTCGCTGACCCATTCGCTTGCCACCGCGGTCGGCGCGTACGGCGTCATCGGCCTGGGCGACTCGTTCATCTTCATCTCGGTCATCCGACTGCTGCCCAATTGGTTTGCGCCCAAGCGTGTTCCGCTGCTCACCCAGCTGACCGGCATCTGCGGCCAGTTCGGTCAGTTCCTCTCGGCGGTGCCGTTCCTGGCAATCCTGCTGCACGGCGGCTGGACGGCCGCCTACCTCTCGGCCGCGGGGCTCGGTCTGTTCGCCGGCATGCTGACACTCGCGGTGACCCGCGACGCCCCGCCGGGGGCGCCGGCTGCCGTGCACGCGCGGAGCTTTGGCGACGCGTTCGGTGAGATCAAAACGGTGTGGTCGCGGCCGGGGACCAAGGCGGGCTTTTTCACCCACATGGGCAACGCTTTCTCCCCCGGCGTGTTCGCACTGATGTGGGGGGTGCCCTATCTGACCACCGCGCAGGGTCTTTCGCGCGGTGTGGCGGGTGCGGCGCTGACGCTGTCGGTGCTGCCCTTCATCGTGGTGGGGCTCCTGGTCGGAACGATCTCGGGGCGCTGGCCGGGGCACCGGTCGCGTGTGGCGCTGACCATGATGGCGCTGATCGCGGTGACCTGGACGGTGCTGTTGGCGATGCCGCACCCCGCGCCGCATTGGTTGCTGGTGGTGCTGATCCTGGTGATCTCGGCGGGTCAGCCGGTATCGATGCTGGCCTTCGACTTCGCCCGCACCTACAACCCGCCAGCCGCGTTGGGCACCGCGCAAGGCATGGTCAACACCGGCGGCTTCATCGCCACCCTGCTCATCATGCAGGCGATGGGGATGGTTATCGCCATGGCTGGCGGCTATTCATTCGCGGCGTTCCGGCTGGCGTGGACGTTGCAGTACGTCGTTTGGGCGGTGGCCGCTGTCGGCGTGGTGATCTACGCACGCAAGGCCCGAGACTCCGAGACGTTCGGGGAAACGCCCATACCCGTGGCCGTGTCCGAGCGTTGAACTAATCAGCGCCCCGGTACACGTAGATAAGGATCCGGCAACTGCGGGCAATAGGCATCCCGAGCCGCGTTGATGATGGCGTGCGCTTCGGCGGGTGACACTTGCAGATTCGCGATGACCGAGACGGGCACCAGCCGGGGCGAATCGCTCAGCGCCACGCAGACCGAGTGGCCCTCCTGCACCATCAGACTGCGCAGCGGCTCACACTTGATACTGCCGCAGACCTGCTTGGCGTAGTCGGGGTGCAGCCCCTGTTGCTGCAGTTCGTCGAAGAACACCTGGTCTTGGTCGCTGGGGTCGGCCGACGCCGCGGGAGCGGACGCCAGGGCGACGCCCGCCAGCACCGCACTGAACACCGTTGCGACCAGCCGTCGGTTCATGATGCTGCACCAATCCAGTGGGGACTTCGATGTCCATTCTGGCACCGACGTGCGCTGATGACACGGGGAAATCAGGTCGAAATTGTGCGGGCGGAGGGACTCGAACCCTCACGCTCTTTCGAGCAATGGCACCTAAAGCCATCATGTCTGCCAATTCCATCACGCCCGCGGACGTACGAATCCTACCGGGCCAGCCGACCGAAAAATCTGTCGGTGTTCCGAACTACGTTGGGATACAACGGGCGGAAAGGCGGGACCATGCGACCCACCGAGGAGTTCGGCGCTGTACAGCGACTTATCGCGGCGGGCCTCAACGACTGTGCTATCGCACGACAGACCTCTATTCCTCGACGCACCGTTCGGGACTGGAGATGCCGGCCGCAAGTTTTGCGCCGCCAATCTTCCACTTCCTCGCATTGCGTCCACGACTTTGCCAGCCTGCCCCCGAACGGTTACAGCTATCTGCTCGGCCTCTACCTAGGTGACGGCTGCATCTCCCGGTACGGCCGAGTATGGCGTCTCAGAATCACTCTCGATGCCAAGTACCCGGACATCATCGAGCGGTGCAAGAGGACGATCGACGCAGTTACATCAGGGCAGCGTGCGGCAGCGTACTCGCGTTCCGACAATTGCGCCGAGGTCTACCTGTATTCCAAGCACTGGCCGTGTCTCTTCCCGCAGCACGTCCCGGCAAGAAGCACCACCGGCCGATCCGGCTGGAACCATGGCAGCGAGCCCTGGTCAACCAGGCAACCGAGGAATTCATCCGCGGCCTGATCGACAGCGACGGCTGCCGAGTGGTGGCCAACGACCGCGGCGTGCGCAGTGTGCGCTACCACTTCTCCAACCGGTCCGATGACATCCGCGGCCTGTACTGCGCTGCCCTGGATCGCCTCGGAATTCCATGGACGCAGAACAGCAGGTATGAGATCGCCGTCTACCGGAAGGCTGCTACCGCGCGGCTTGACGAGTTCGTCGGCCCGAAGTCCTGACGGCATTCCCGCCGACGCGCGGTACCGTCATGGGGTGTCCACTACACGGCGTCGGAGACCCGCACTGGTTGTGCTGGTGATCGTCGCTGCCAGCGCGTGCCTGTTGCTGGGCTGGTGGCAGTGGAGCCGGTTCCAAGAGGTCAACGGCACGTTCCAGAATCTCGGCTACGCGCTGCAGTGGCCGCTGTTCGCCTGGTTCTGCGTGTACGCCTACCGCAAGTTCGTCCGCTACGAAGAAGAGCCGCCCGAGCTGCACCCCGAAGACACGGTGACCGAGATACCCGCTGGGCTGCTGCCGGAGCGGCCCGCAGCCGCTGCCCCCACCGATGACCCCGCGATGCGGGAGTACAACGCCTATTTGGCCGAGCTCTCCGAGAACGACCGACAGAACAGGAACACCGCATGACCTCCTCCCCCGCCCAGGCCGCTCCCGCCGACAAGATCCGCAGCGCGCTGCTGCCCTACCGGGTGATGGCGTGGGCAACGGGTATCTGGCTGATCGCCCTGTGCTACGAGATCGTGATGCGCTACGTGGTCAAGGTGGACAACCCGCCGACCTGGATCGCCGTGGTCCACGGCTGGGTGTACTTCGCCTACTTGCTGGCCGCTTTCAACCTGGCGATCAAGGTCCGCTGGCCGCTCGGCAAGACCGTGGGGGTGCTGCTGTCGGGCACCATTCCCCTGCTCGGCATCATCGTCGAGCACTTCCAGTCCCGAAACATCAAGGCCCAGTTCAACCTCTGAGCCCGCGGCGGCGCTACGCCAGCGAGCGCAGCGCCGGCAGCAGCAACTCCAGCGCCCGGCCGCGGTGCGACGCGGCGTCCTTTTCGGCCGGGCTCAACTGCGCGGCGGTGCGGTCGGTGCCCGCCGGCACAAACACAGGGTCGTAGCCGAATCCGCCGTCGCCGTGCGGTTCTCGAGCGATGCTGCCGGCCCACTCGCCGCGCACCACCACCTCGCGCTCGGGACCGGTGCCCCATACCAGCGCGCACGCGGAGACGAACGCCGCGCCACGCCGCTCGTCGGGCACGTCGCTCAACTGCGCCAGCAACAGGGCGGTGTTGGCCGCGTCATTACCGTGACTGCCCGACCAGCGCGCCGAGAGCACCCCCGGCATGCCGTTGAGCGCCGCGACGGTCAGGCCCGAATCGTCTGCGACACAAGGTAATCCGGTGGCCGCGTAGCCGTCACGCGCTTTGGCCAGGGCGTTGCCCTCGAACGTCGCCGCGGTTTCCGGCGCTTCGGGATACGGCGGCACCTCATCGAGCGACACCAGTTGCACGCCCGAGACCCCGGCGTGCTCCAACACCCGGCTCAGTTCGGCCAGCTTCTTGCGGTTGCGGCTGGCGACCAACAGTTGCGTCACCGGCGCGGTCAGCTGCCGAACGCCTTCTTCGGCGCCGGCCCCTCCGGCAGCACGCCCGGATACGGCAACGCCAGCGCTTCGCGCTGCACCACGAACAACTTCTCGCAGGCGGCCAGCGCCGCGTCGAGCATCTTGTCCAGGGTCGAGCGCGGGAACGTCGCACCCTCACCGGTGCCTTGGATCTCCACCAGTGTTCCGGTGTCGGTGGCGACCACGTTCATGTCGACCTCGGCGCGCGAGTCCTCCTCATAGGGGAGGTCGACGCGGACCCGGCCGTCGACCACGCCGACGCTGACGGCCGAGATCGCGCACGACAACGGGCGGGGGTCCGACAACTTGCCGGCGGCCGACAGGTAGGTGACCGCATCGGCGAGCGCCACATAGGCGCCGGTGATCGCCGCGGTGCGGGTGCCGCCGTCGGCCTGCAGTACGTCGCAGTCGATCGCGATGGTGTTCTCCCCCAGCGCGGCCAGGTCGATGCAGGCACGCAGCGAGCGCCCCACCAGCCGGCTGATCTCCTGGGTGCGCCCGCCGACGCGGCCCTTGACCGATTCGCGGTCGGAGCGGGTGTGGGTGGCGGCAGGCAGCATGGCGTACTCGGCGGTCAGCCAACCGCGGCCGGAGCCCTTCCGCCAGCGCGGTACACCTTCGGTGACGCTGGCCGTGCACATGACCCGGGTGTTGCCGAATTCGACCAGAACCGATCCGGCCGGGTTGGCGGTAAAGCCGCGGGTGATGACGACCGGGCGCAGCTCGTCGTCGAGGCGACCGTCTTCTCGTTTGGACACGCGTTTCTCCTATGTCAAGCCGCTGCTTGTTGGCAGGGCTGAGTTCGGTTGTAGTGGTCGGTGTGGAGGCGCCCGAAGACGACGCGGCACAGGCGGCGTTTGAGGCAGCGCAGGGCTTCGCGGTTGGAGTCCCCGGCGTCGAGGCGTTTGCGATAGTAGGCCTGCCCGAGTCCGTCGAGGCGGATTTGAGTGATGGCGATGCGGTGCAGGGCGGCGTTGAGTTGGCGGTTGCCCGATCGGGTCATGCGGACGCGGCCGGCGGTGTTTCCCGACCACACCGGGATGGGCGCGGTTCCGGCGTGGCGGGCGAAGGCTGCCTCACTTTTGAACCGGGCGACCCCGGCGGTTTCACCGACGAGCTTGGCCGCAGTCAGCTCCCCGCAGCCCGGCAGCGCCAACAACGCCGGGCAGACGGCACGCACGCGTGCGCTGATCCGCTTGGCCAACTCGTTGATCGCCTCGGTGAGCCGGGTGATGTCGGTGAGCTCGTCACGGGCCAGCTCGGCGACCAGGCCGTCCATGGTGGCCAGCCAAGAGCCGAGGATGGTGCGGTGCTTGGGCAGATTCAGCGAACGAGCCTTAGGTGCGCGTTCGGGGTCGAGTTCGTGTACCCGCCACACCAATCGGTTGATCATTGCAGTCCGTTGCGCGACAAGGACTTCGCGGCGATCCACCAGCAGCTTCAGCTCCCGCGAGACTTCGTCATGGGAGGCGACCGGCAGATCCGGCTCGCGCAGAAATGCCCGGGCGACCGCCAGTGCGTCAATCGGGTCGGATTTGCCTCGAGTACGTGCCGAGGCACGAGTTTGGGCCATCAATTTCGGTGGCACCCGCACCACTTTCTGGTCAAAGCCCAGCAGGTCGCGCTCCAGCCGCGCCGATAGATGCCGACAGTCCTCGATCGCCCACACCACCTCAGCCCCGAAACGTTCCCGGGTCCACATCACTGCCTCGGCATGGCCGGAGGTGGTGGCTGTGACCACCTTCTCACCCACCTTGCGTCCCACTTCGTCGACCGCGACGCAGGTGTGGGTCCGCTTGTGTACATCGACTCCAACAACAACCATGGTGGTTGCCTCCATTCACTGTGAGGTGACGGTTGGGCCGGTCGGCGGACAAACCTCAGTCGGGGGCGATGCCACGCTCCTATCAAGTCACGCCGGCCGGTCCTTCACACCCGGTGCCGACAAAACGCGTGCACGCCAACCCAAAGGCGGCAGGCACCCTACGAGCCAGACACCAGATGATCAGGATCCAACTACCGCAACGCGGCACCTCACCCTGACACTGAGGATAACCCTAGCGGGGATCGCAAGAGCGGCGGAGCCGGGCGCAGCGGGTCACCGCCTAAAAGCACAGCGGGGATCGCAAGAGCGGCGGAGCCGGGCGCTGGGGGCACCTCCCGCTTGCGGGGGACGGTCGCCCGCCTCAGGCGGACGCGGCTTGCGTCGTCAGGTCGAGAAAGTCGGCGACGTCGAAGGCGCGCAAGATCCGGGCTTCGAAACGCCTGACACTCGTACGAGCTGGATCGTGCACGAGCCGTGGATCGGTCAGCGTCAGGTCCCGGCGTCTGGTGCGCAACCGGCAACCGCCCGCCGTGACAACATTCTTAACCCAGTCGGCATCGGCGCCGTACGTCAGGGCCACCCGGACTCCGGTAGCCGTCGGAAAAACGTTGACCGGGGTCTCATACATACGCCCAGAACGGCGGCCACGGTGCGTTATCACACCGAACCCTGGCGCCCAGGGAGCTATGTGGCGGGTAACCCGGTTCAGCCCGACCCGGTTCCATCGGGCAAGCGCTTTCGGGAAGGTCATCACTTCACTCCCTTCACTACCCCAGATGACGCGATCCCATGTTGCCGGTCCGGCACCCACGCGCTCACGCGCGGAATCCACCGGGGGACGTGGCGGCGGTACGCCTGGTACTCGGCGCCGAATCGCTTGACCAGATGGGGTTCTTCGACGAGGGGTATCGCGATGAGGACGGCGGCGCAGAAGACCGCAAACCAGCCGAGCAGCCACGGCGACGCCGCGAGCGCTGCGGCACCGAGTTGAAGGCAGAACACCGCCGTCATCATCGGGTTACGAACATGCCGGTAGGGACCGCGCACCACCAGGTTGACCGGCGTCCCCACCGCCAGCGCGCCCTCGCCGACACGGTCGAACAGCCACACCGTCCAGATCAGAAACCACAACCCGATACCGATGAGTGCGACGCCGCCGAGGATCCGCAGCAGGCCAGTCGCGGTGGCGGGGTCCGGTAACGCAGCCCCGGTGAACGCAAGGATCGCCGCGGGGATGAACAGCGTCATGGTGGCGGGCGCGATCAATACCGAGATCAGATGATTCGCCCACAGTGGTCGCTTCGACATTTCCAACTCCTTTCTTCAACACGCGTTCAAGATTGACCGTAGACCGCTGCGCGCTGATAGGTCAACAGGCGTTGAAGTAAGCTGCCTGTCGTGACGGAGCCTGGGCGCGCCGGTCGCTGGCGCAGCGGCCAGCAGAACAAGCAGCGCATCATTGAATCCGCGCGCGACCACTTCACGCGCCATGGCTACGAGCGGGCCACTGTGCGACGTATCGCTGCCGACGCCGGGGTGGATGTCGCGATGGTCTACTACTTCTTCGGCAACAAGGAAGGCCTGTTCAGCGCTTCGGTTCTCGATGTTCCGGAGCATCCGCTGCACCAATTGGCCGGACTGCTCGAGGAGAGCACCGACGATATCGGTACGCGACTGGTGCGGCATTTCTTCCAACGGTCCGACGAGGGCACGCTTTTCGATCCGCTGCTGACGGTATGGCGTTCTGCGGCCGTCCAACCGTTGGCACGCAGGCTGCTCCACGACACACTGGCCGGACCCGTCGCACACCGCGTAGCGGCCGCGTTCGGAGTGAAAGATGCGGTGCTACGTGTCGAATTCGTCGCGGCGCACATGGTGGGCCTGGCATTCGCGCGCTACCAGCTCAAGATCGAACCGCTGGCCTCGGCCGGAGTAGAGGATTTGGTGACCTGGATAGGACCGACCGTCCAGCGCTACCTCTGCGAGGAGCCAGACTGACTGATCCGGCCAGCGTCAGGACCGCTTGATGTCGAACGACTCGTCGCACACCACGGCGTGCACCGGACCGTCGAACTCCGCCTTGGCCTCCCCGATCACGTCCTCACGCGAGGTCCAGGGCGGGATGTGGGTCAGCAGCAGTTGTCCGACGCCCGCGGCCGCGGCGATGCGCCCGGCCTCGGTTCCCGACAGGTGCAGGTTGGGTGGGCGGTTGGCCTCGTGGGTCCACGACGCCTCGCACAAGAACACGTCGGCGCCGCGCGCCAACTCGATCACCGCATCGCAGAAGCCGGTGTCGGCGCTGTAGACCAGTGTCGCGCCGGACGGGTCGGTGATCCGCATCCCGTACGACTCGGTCGGATGCGACACCAGTCCGGGCTGCACACTGAGTTCTCCGAAGGTGACCGGCTCACCGTCTACCCAGGCGCGGACGTCGAAGATGTCGGTGATGTCGTCGATCTCGCCGCCGTAGGGCGACGACGCCGCGCCCATCCGCGACCAGGTATCACTGGGCCCATAGAGCAGGCCCTTGTCGAACGGCTTGATCGCCACTGACGGGTGATAGCGCCGCCAGACAAACAGTCCCGGCAGATCCAGGCAGTGGTCGGCATGCAAGTGCGACAACAGCACATGCACCGACCCCGGGTCGACATGGCGTTGCAGGGCTCCGAGGACCCCACCTCCGAAGTCGATTACCAGAGGCGGCGAGTCCGGCGCCTGCAACAGGTATCCCGATGCCGGCGAGTCCGGACCCACCACACTGCCGGAGCAGCCCAGCACGGTCAGTCGCACGTTCCCTACTGTGCCATGTTCGCCGCGAGCATGACGAAGACACCGGCGCTTTGCTCACTATTCGTCATCGAAATCACCGGCTAGTGCAATGGAGCGTGGCGGTGGACGGCTCCGACACCGGTGATGGCCGGTCCGAGAAATCGGGTAGCCAGGTCAGCAAACGCCTCTGGATCCCCGGTGGCCTCGAAGACCCGCGTTGCCGGGGCGGCCTCATGCGGGCGTAGCAAGTCACGCTCGGTGAGCACCCGCAGCAGTTCCTTGGCGGTCTCTTCGGCGCTGGACACCAGCGTCACCTGCTCACCCATCGCGAGCTGGATCAATCCCGACAACAGCGGGTAATGCGTGCAGCCCAACACCAGGGTGTCGACTCCGGCGCGTTGCAGCGGTTCCAGATAACCCTCGGCCAGTCCCAACACCTGTCGGCCACTGGTGATACCGCGCTCGACGAAGTCGACGAAGCGTGGGCACGCCACCGCGGTGATCTCGGTGTCACGGGCCGCAGCGAACGCATCCTGGTAGGCGTGACTGGCGATGGTCGCCTGCGTCCCGATCACCCCGATGCGGCCGTTGCGGGTGGTTGCTACCGCCCGGCGCACCGCCGGCAGGATCACCTCCACAACCGGCACGTCGTAGCGTTCCCGCGCGTCGCGCAGGCACGCCGCCGACGCGGTGTTGCAGGCGATCACCAACGCCTTGATACCGCGCGCCACCAGGTCGTCGCCGATGGCCAGGGCATGCGCACGAACCTCGGGGATGGTCAGGGGGCCGTAGGGGCCGTTGCCGGTGTCGCCGACGTAGATGATGTCCTCGTCAGGCAACTGGTCGATGATCGACCGGGCCACGGTCAGCCCGCCGACACCGGAGTCGAAGATTCCGATCGGGCTCACGCAGCCGCCCCCCGACGAAGTTTCCGGGTCTTACGTTCGGGAGCCGCCAGCCAATAGGCGGCCAACACCCCGGCCAGCGCCCCGCACAGGTGGCCCTGCCAAGACACCCCACCGCACACGTTCAACACCGGCACCGCTCCCCACAGAATTCCGCCGTAGAGGAACAGCACCACGACCCCGACCAGGATCTGCCAGATCCGGCGGGTGAACCACCCGAACACCACCAAAAAGGCCAGCCAACCGAAGATCAGGCCGGAGGCACCGATGTGGTCCGTCGGCCCGCACGACGACCCGACGTTGCCGATCAACCACGTCCCCAGTCCCCCGACGATCCACACGATCGCGGTGGCCAGCACAAACCGGGACAGCCCGGTCAACGTCAACAAAAAGCCCAGCACCAGCGCCGGGCCCGTGTTGGCCAGCAGATGCGCCCAGTTCGCGTGCAGCAGCGGGGCGAACAGCACCCCCCACAGGCCGTCGGTCTCCAACGGCCGAATGCCGTTGCGGTCCAGTTGGTGGCCGCCGACCTGATCCACGGCTTCGATCAGGTAAAGCAGTCCGACGAACGCGATGATGGTGGCCCCGCCGGTACGCCAGAGGGACTTCTCCTCGGGCCGCGGTGTAGGTGCGGTTCCCCCACGGGGAGTCACGCCCACCTCACGGCCTTCCCGAAAGGTCACCGGGTCGGTCGGCGAATGCGCCCGGCACGGTGCCTCGGTAGGTCGGGATTCCGGCCACCGGATCAGCACACAACAACCCCGACAGCACCGCCCGGGCCAGGCAGTCCGCCGCGGCGGCACCGACCTCGGCGATCAGGCCCGTCTCCGGGGACATCGCGGCCGGAGTTCCCGGCAGCGGCGGAACCTCGACGGTCCCGGTCGACAACGCGAACACCGTGTCGCCGTCCACCGGCGTGTGCGAGGGCCGGATGGTGCGGGCCAGCCCGTCCTGCGCGGCGATCGCCACCCGGCGGCAGCCGGCCGGGCTCAGCGCGGCATCAGTGGCCACCACGGCGATGGTGGTGTTGAGCGACACGGATTTGGGTTCCAGGCCGGCGAGGATCGCCAACTGTTCCGACGGCGGTGCCGTCAGCCCGAATTCTTCGATGAGCAGGGTCGACCAGGGCAACCCGGTGGTGGGGTCGATGAGTTCGCCGGTGGGGTTCACCACCACGATCGCACCCACGGTGACCACGTCGTCCCCGAGATCCAGCGTCATCGACGCGGTGCCCACGCCACCCTTGAAGACCCCGGCGCGGGCCCCGGCGCCGGCGCCGACGCTGCCCGAAGCCGGTTGTTGGCCGTCGGGTCCGGCGGCCGTGGCCGCGGCGGCGTAGCCGAATTCCGCGGTGGGGCGGCGATCCCAGCCGCCCACCGGCAGGTCGAAGATCACCGCGGCCGGCACGATCGGCACCACACCGCCGTCCAGTGCCACACCGCGGCCCTGCTCCTCCAACCAGGTCATTACGCCGTCGGCGGTCGCCAGTCCGTACGCGCTGCCACCGGAAAGCACCACCGCGTCCACCCAGCGCACACTGTTGGCCGGATCCAGCAGGTCGGTCTCGCGGGTGCCCGGTGCTCCACCGCGGCCGTCGACCGCACCGACCGTCCCGGGTGGCGCCAGCACGACGGTGACGCCGGTGGCCCAGCCGGACCCAAGTGTCGCGTCCGGATCGATCCGCTGGTGGTGGCCCACCCGGATGCCGGCGACATCGGTGATCGAACCCATGCCTGTCATCGTCTGGGCCTTCCCATCAGCGCGACCACCAGGAACTCCTGCAGCACGGTGAGCCACTGATACACGTTGAGCTGCCCAGCCATTGGATCACCCGCCGCCAACTGATCGGGGCCCTCGGGGCCGATCTTGAGCACGGCGCCCAGCGCGAGGCGGATGTCGTTGACCGCGGCGATCCAGGCGTTGGCCTGCTCCTCGGTCAACTCGAAACGGCCGCCCTGTTCGGGGACGGTGGCCAGCATTTGTTGCGCCGCGCCACGTTTGGCGTCGATGATCCCGGGTTCGTGCAGACTGCGCAGCGCCGCGTTCAGGCCGTCTGCGTCGACCGCGGAGCCGTCCTCATCACCTTCCGGGCGATAGAAATCCGGCAGCAGCCGGCGTGTCGTGGCGTCTTCGGGCGTTCGGGTGTTGCCGGTTCGTATCCCGGTGATCTGTTCAAGTTCGTCTGGCGGAGAAGCGGACTCCCGTGCGTCGAGCATCCCGACGATCGAGCCGACCAGATTCCGGAGCAGCGCCGCCTCGTGAAGGGCCAGCGCAGACCGGAAGCGGGGTCCGTCGTCGGTCTCGACCCGCTTCCATTTCTGCACGGTGAAGTCCGGTTCCCTTCGGTTGAGTCTTAGCGGTCCTGCTGCATGGTCGCCCACAAACCGGCGGCATGCAGCTTGGACACGTCGACCTCCATCGACTCACGGCTTCCCGCCGACACCACGGCCTTGCCCTCGTGGTGCACCTGCAGCATCAGCTTGGTCGCGTGCTGCTCGCTGTAGCCGAACAGCTTCTGAAAGATGTAGGTCACATAGGTCATCAGGTTGACCGGGTCGTCCCAGACGATGGTCACCCAGGGGGAAGCCGTGTCCTCGACCGGGTCGGCGTGCCGCTGTCCGGTGCCCTGCGGTTTCACCGGGGCGGACGTCGGTGCTGACGTGGCCATACCGGTCAGGATACCGAGCCGAGGTGGGGTGCAGTCCAGTCGATACGGTTGGCGGGTGACCCACTCGGCCCGGTGCGGCGGACTGCTCACCGACAAGTACGAGCTGACCATGCTCGCCGCGGCGCTGCGCGACGGCACGGCGGCTCGACGGGCCGGCTTTGAGATGTTCACCCGCCGCCTCCCCGAGGCGCGCCGTTATGGGGTGGTCGCCGGCACCGGCCGGTTTCTTCAGGCCCTGGCCGAGTTCACCTTCGACGACGCCGCGCTGAGTCTGCTCTCGGGGTTCCTGGATCGCCAGACCGTCAATTTCCTGGCGGATTTCCGCTTCCGCGGCGACATCGACGGCTACCCCGAAGGCGAGCTGTGTTTCGCCGGGTCGCCGGTGCTCAGCGTGCAGGGCAGCTTCGCCGAGTGTGTCGTGCTCGAGACGCTGCTGCTGTCGATCTTCAATCACGACACCGCGATCGCCTCGGCGGCC
This sequence comes from Mycolicibacter virginiensis, assembly GCF_022374935.2. Taxonomy (NCBI): domain Bacteria; kingdom Bacillati; phylum Actinomycetota; class Actinomycetes; order Mycobacteriales; family Mycobacteriaceae; genus Mycobacterium; species Mycobacterium virginiense. The sequence goes on along the minus strand of NZ_CP092430.2, from coordinate 1,510,500 downwards.
GCCCGCATGGTCAACGCCGCCGGCGGACGGCCCCTGATCGAGATGGGCTCACGCCGCACGCACGAGCAGGCCGCCGTGGCTGCGGCCCGGGCCGCCTACCTGGCGGGTTTCGCCGGAACCTCCAATCTGGAGGCGCACCGCCGTTTCGGAGTGCCGGTGCTGGGCACCAGCGCGCATGCCTTCACCCTGTTGCACACCGGGCCCGACGGCGAGCTGGCGGCGTTCCGCGCCCAGGTCGCCGCACAGGGCGTCGACACCACGCTGTTGGTGGACACCTATGACGTCACCACCGGGGTGGCCAATGCCGTCGCGGCGGCCGGGCCGGGGCTCGGCGCGGTGCGCATCGACTCCGGTGAGCTGGCAGTGTTGGCTCATCAGGTCCGCGACCAGCTGGACCGGCTGGGTGCCACCGGCACCAAGATCGTGGTCTCCGGCGACCTCGACGAGTACGGCATCGCGGCGCTGCGGGCCGCGCCGGTGGACAGCTATGGCGTCGGCACCGCGTTGGTGACCGGCTCAGGAGTGCCCGCGGCCGGGTTCGTCTACAAACTGGTCGAGGTGGACGGCAAGCCGGTGCACAAGCGCAGCACCGGCAAAGAGTCGCAGGGCGGACTCAAACAGGCGCTGCGGGTCGCCCGCGAAAGCGGCATCGCCGTCGAGGAGGTCATCTACCCGGCCGGTCGCCCGCCGGCGGTGGACGCGCGTGCCCGGACATTGACGGTTCCGTTGGTACGCGGCGGTGACGTGGTGACCGAGACCGGGGCGACGGCGCTGGCCGCGGCGCGCGAGCGCGTGGTGGCCGGGCTGCACAGCCTGCCGTGGGAGGGGCTGAAACTCGCGCACGGCGAGCCGGCGATCCCCACGCGGCTGGTCCCCGGCGGCGCCTGAGCGCGGTCCTATTTGCCGTTGCGTTCCCGGTGCTTGCACCCGGGCCAACAGCACGGGCGGCGCATGCCTTCTTCGAGCTCCTCGCGCGTGCGGCGGATCCGTCGCTCGCGGGTCGCCTGCTGCTTGGCGTCTTCGACCCAGCAGATGAACTCGTTGCGCGCCAAGGGCGTAATGTCCAGCCACGCCTCAAGTGCCGTGGGGCTGACCAACAGTCCGTCCCGCAGGTCATCCGGTAGTTCGTGCACTGCGCCGCCTGGCAATCGCTGGCTGCTCATCGCCTCAGGGTAGCGGCCGCCGGCGGGAAAATGGGTGGGGCGCGGACGCCGGTGTCGCTACCGTGCGAAAGCATGGATATCGACGCGACCGCGTTCAGCCAGCACTGGGTGCAGGCGTGGAATAACCACGACGTGGACGCGGTGCTGGCGCACTTCCACGACGACGTGGTGTTCACCTCCCCGGTGGCCGCCCAGCTGTATCCCGAGACCGCAGGCGTGATCCGCGGCAAGGCCGCGCTGCGCCACTACTGGTCCGGCGCGCTGCAGCGCATGCCGGATCTGCATTTCGTGGTCGAAGACGTTTACCGGGGCATCGACACCATCGTGATCAACTACCGCAACCAGAACGGCGGGCTCGTCAATGAGGTCCTGCGATTCGGCGGTGACGGCTTGGTCATCGAGGGACACGGAACCTATCTGGTGGCCCGCTCGGCCGCCACGACCTGACGGATGAGCATGTAGATCCCAAAGCGGGCTACCGTGTGCACACCATGGCTGACCCGTCCGTATCCGAGCTGCTCGCCGCCGCGGTAGCCGCACTGGGCGGCAGTGAACGCGAGGGTCAGGTCCGTATGGCCGAGGCGGTAGCGCGCTGCTTCGACACCGGCGAGCACCTGGCGGTCCAGGCCGGCACCGGTACCGGCAAGTCGCTGGCCTACCTGGTTCCGGCGATCGCGCGGGCGTTGACCGACGAGAACCCCGTCGTGGTGTCGACCGCGACCATCGCGTTGCAGCGCCAACTCGTCGACCGTGACCTGCCGCGCCTGGCCGGCGCCCTGGAAAAAGTGCTCCCCCGGCGACCCACTTTCGCACTGCTCAAGGGTCGGCGGAATTACCTGTGCCTGAACAAGATCCACACCGGAATAGCCGAGGAATCCGACGACGAGCCGCAGGCCGAGCTGTTCGATCCGTTCGCGGCAAGCGCCTTGGGCCGCGACGTACAGCGGCTGACCGCGTGGGCTGAAGACACCGACACCGGTGATCGCGACGACCTCAAACCCGGTGTACCGGAACGGTCCTGGTCTCAAGTCAGCGTCTCAGCGCGGGAATGTGTGGGCGCCGTGCGCTGCCAATACGGCACCGACTGCTTCGCCGAGCGGGCCCGAGCCGTCGCTTCCGAGGCCGACGTCGTCGTCACCAACCATGCCCTGTTGGCCATCGACGCCATCTCCGACACCACCGTGTTGCCCGAGCATCGCCTGCTGGTGATCGACGAGGCGCACGAACTCGCCGACCGGGTGACCTCAGTGGCCACCGCCGAGCTGAGCGCGACCATGCTCAGCGTCGCGGTGCGCCGTGTTGGCCGGCTGGTCTCCCCCGAGCTGGTCCAGCGCCTCGATGCCGCATCGCTGACGTTCGGCTCGGCGATCCACGACGGCACCCCCGGCCGGATGGATCACCTCGACGAGGAGCTGGCCACCTATCTGGCCGCCCTGCGTGATGCCGCCGGGGCGGCCCGCGCAGCCATCGACACCACACCCGCCGATCCCAAAGCCGCTGCCGCGCGCAAGGAGTCGGTCGCCGCGCTGACCGAGATCGCCGACACCGCGTCCCGGATCCTGACCTCGTTCGAGCCGGCCATCCCCGACCGCTACGACGTGGTCTGGCTCAGCCACGAAGACAATCGGGGCTCGGTGCGGGCCGTGCTGCGGGTGGCACCACTGTCGGTCGCCGGCCTGCTGCGCGAGCGGCTGTTCGCCCGTGCGACCACGGTGCTGACCTCGGCAACGCTGACGGTCGGCGGGTCCTTCGACGCCATGGCCGGCGACTGGGGTCTGCGGCGCGGCGAAGATCCCCAGGCCGCGCGCTGGCGTGGCCTTGACGTCGGCTCACCTTTTGCGCACGCCAAGTCGGGCATCCTCTACATCGCGGCGCACCTGCCGCCACCCGGGCGCGAAGGCACCGGCACGGCCGAACAACTCGACGAGATCACCGCACTGATCACCGCGGCCGGCGGTCGAACCCTGGGCTTGTTCTCGTCGATGCGAGCGGCACGAGCCGCGGCCGACGCGATGCGCGAGCGCCTCGACACACCGGTGCTGTGCCAGGGCGACGACACCACCGGCGCGCTGGTCGAGCAGTTCGCCGACGACGCCGCGACCTCGCTGTTCGGCACGCTGTCGCTGTGGCAGGGCGTCGACGTCCCGGGACCGTCGCTGTCGCTGGTGCTCATCGACCGCATCCCGTTCCCGCGACCCGATGATCCGCTGCTGACCGCCCGGCAGCGCGCCATCACCGCGCGCGGCGGCAACGGCTTCATGGCAGTGGCCGCCAACCACGCCGCCCTGCTGCTGGCCCAAGGCGCCGGCAGGCTGCTGCGCGGAAACGACGACCGGGGCGTGGTGGCGGTGCTCGACTCCCGGATGGCCACCGCCCGTTACGCCGGATACCTGCGGGCCTCGCTACCGCCGTTCTGGGGCACCACCGACACAGCGAAGGTGCAGCTGGCGCTGAAGCGGCTGCGCGGCGCCTGAGCCCACTATCGTGGTACCCCATGCGCCCTGCCCGCCGACGGCACCGTGTTAATGCGGTTCTGGTCACCGCCTGCACACTGGTGTTATTGCTGAGCGGATGTGCCCGCATGCTCGACGGGCAACCCGTGTCGGTGTTCGCCGACCCGTTCCGGGTAGGCGGTCTGCAGGCCGTCGACGGCCCCACCGGGCTGCGCCCTGACGCCCCGCCACCGACCCGGGAGGTCGACGGCACCGACGGCGGGCGGATCGACCAACTCGCCGCTCAGTCGGTCAGCGACCTCGAGGCGTTCTGGACCACGACCTATCCCAACACCTTCGACGGCGAGTTCAAGCCGGCGAAGTCACTGCTGTCCTGGGATCCGGCGCAACTGCGCGGAAAGTTCTGTGACAGCAGGACTTTCCTGCTGGTCAACGCGGCCTACTGCTATCTGGACAACACCATCGGCTGGGATCGTCGGCTGCTGCTGCCCGCCTTGCGCAGCGCCTATGGCGACATGGCCATCACCATGGTGCTCGCCCACGAGTACGGCCACGCGATTGCCCGCACCGCCGGCATCACCAAGCGGCGCCAGACCCCGACACTGGTGGCCGAGCAGCAAGCCGACTGCCTGGCGGGTGTCTACCTGCGCTGGGTGGCCCAAGGGGATTCCCCGCGCTTCACACTGAGCACCGGCGACGGGCTCAACGGCGTGTTGGCCGCGATGCTGGCGCTGCGTGATCCGTTGCTCGGTCCCGACGAGTCGATCGGCGGCAACGAACACGGTTCGGCCTTCGAGCGGATCTCGGCATTCCAGTTCGGGTTCACCGACGGCGCCGGCTCGTGTAATGCCATCGACGCCAAGGAGATCGAGCAGCGGCGCGGCGAACTGCCGGTTCAGCTGCAACAGAACGAGACCGGCGAGGTGCCGGTCAGCGAGGAGTCGGTGCGGTTGGTCATCGACGCGATGAACATCGCGTTCACGCCCGCCCAGCCACCGAAACTCACCTTCGACGCCGCGACCGCTTCGTCGTGCTCGGACGCTCGCCCCAGCCCGCCGGCCTCCTATTGCCCGGCGACCAACACCATCGCGGTGGACCTGCCGGCCCTGCAGACCATGGGCACCCCCAGCAAGGACCAGAAGTTGGCGACGCTGTCCGGTGACAACACCGCCTATTCGGCGCTGATCTCGCGGTACCTGCAGCGCGTGCAGATCGAACACGGCGGCCTGGTGCTCGACAACGCCGCGGCCGCGCTGCGCACCGCATGCCTGACCGGGGTGGCCACCACCCGGCTGTCTCAGGGCGTCACCACCTCCAACGGCGGCAGGATCGCACTGACCGCGGGTGATCTGGACGAGGCGGTCGCCGGGCTGCTGACCAACGGTCTGGCCGCCGGCGACATCAACGGCGAATCGGTGCCGGCCGGCTTCTCGCGCATCGACGCCTACCGCACCGGGGTGCTCGGCGACTTCGATCGCTGCCTGGCCCGCTTCCCGTGAGGATTGCCACCGCCTGAGGTTTGCTAGGGGGCCGCGGAGCAAAAAGAAGGCTGCTTCGTAATAGTTGCTTTCTGACTGTTTACTGCCAGCCCGCTTGGTGGATAAAATCACCCTCACACCAGGCACGCCTCAGAATCACCTGCGGCCCTGGGCGGAGGTGCGCGATGACGACACGTCGAAGCCGAAGGGCCGACAGCAAGCGCTCGCAACATCGCCGACATCGGACTCGCACCGTCGCTGGAGTGTTCGCCGCAGCCGGGCTCGGCCCGATGCTGACCGCGCCCCAGGCGGGAGCGGACTTCGACTGGTTGTTTGACCTGTTCGGCTCGCTGGACCCATCCACGACCGTCGTCGACCCGACGCAGAACTGGGGGGACCTGGGCGCCTGGCTGGATTCGATCGCCTGGGCCGACCCCACGTCCTGGGCCATCAGCACCGGACCCGAGGCAGCACTCGCCAACGCCCTCGACAGTGGTGGATGGTTCGAGCAGTACTTCTACACCCCGATCCACGGCGCGATCGACAACTGGATCAACAGCCCCGAGGGCACACAGGTCGCCGACTGGGTCAACACCTGGTCCGGCCAGTTCCTCATCGGTGACGGCGCCGCCGGAACCGCTGAGCACCCCGACGGCGGCGACGGCGGCTGGCTGTTCGGCGACGGCGGCGACGGCTACTACGGCGGCAACGGCGGCAATGCCGGCTGGCTGATCGGCAACGGCGGAAATGCCGGCGGAGGCCCCGGTCCGTCAGCGGAGATCAGCGCGGTCGAATACCTGGCTCCGATCAACGGAACAGCGGGACAAGCGGGCAATGCCGCGTTCCTGTTCGGCAACGGGGGCAACGGCGGCGACGGCACGGACGGAATCGACGGGGGCGATGGCGGCGCCGGTGGAGCCGGCGGGGCCGGCGGAATCTTCTGGGGCAACGGCGGAAACGGCGGGAACGGCGGCGATGCCACGGCAGCGGGGTGGGGCGGCGCCGGTGGTGTGGGCGGCGCGGGTGGGCTCTGGTTCAGCAACGGCGGCAATGGTGGCAACGGCGGAAACGGGGGCAGCGGGGCCAACGGCGGCGATGGTGGCGCGGGGCCCGCGGCCCAGGCCGGCGAAGCGGGCCACGACGGTCAGTCCGGTGGATTCGGCGGCGTCGGCGGCAACGGCGGCGCCGGCGGACTCTTCTTCGGCAACGGGGGTAACGGCGGGGCCGGCGGCAGCGGCGGCGATGGCGGCAACGGGGGTAACGGCGGTGCGGGTGGCTTCGGTCCCAGTGTCGCCGGGAACGGCGGACAGGGCGGGGCCGGCGGATACGGGGGTTGGGGCGCGCGCGGTGGGCTTTCCGGCGCGAGCGGGCTCTTCGGAACCGGCGGAGCGGTCGGCAACGCCGGTGCGGGCGGCAATGCCGGCGACGGGGGCAACGGCGGCAAGGGCGGCGACACCGGTGCGGGTGGCCACGCCGGATCGGGTGGCAATGCCGGCGACGGCGGCCAAGGCGGAGGCACCTCGTTCGGCTGGGCCAGCCCGTCTGATCCGATCCGGTTCGGCGTTGCCGGCGCCGGCGGTGACGGCGGCAACGGCGGAAGCGGCGGCAACGCCGGTGCCGGCGGCTGGGGCGGCACCGGCGGCACTGGTGGCTGGGGCGGCGAAGGCGGCGCGGGCCATAACGGTGGGGATGCCGGAAACGGCGGCAACGGCGGAAGCGGCGGCAACGCCGGCGATGGTGGCAACGCCGGAGATGGAGGCAGCGGCGGCTTCGGCTTCCTGGGCGGCGACTACCACGGGAACACCGACGGCGTCAGCGTCCCGGTCGGCAGCGTCGGCAACGGTGGCAGCGGTGGGGCCGGTGGCAACGGGGGCAATGCGGACGGCGCCGGCAACGCCGGAAACGGCGGCGACGGCGGCCGCGGGCTTGCTGCCGGGGCCGGCGCCCCGGGCATTCCGGACGGCCGTGGCGGCGACGGCGGCAACGCCGGCAACGGTGGCAGTGCCGGTGACTCCGGCACTGCCGGCAACGGCGGCGAGGGTGGCGCCAGCCTCCTGGGCGGCCTGCACGCCGGCCACGGTGGTGACGGTGGCAGTGCTGGAGTGGGCGGCCACGCCGGCAACGGGGGCAACGGCGGCGACAGCATGAGTGGCGCCGGCGGTGACGGCGGCAAGGGCGGCAACGCCGGAGCCCACGGGGATGCCGGGTGGGGCGGCTACGGCGGTGCCGGCGGCGCCCAGCAGCCGGCCAATGGCGTTGGGGGCGCCGGCGGCAACGGCGGCAACGGCGGATCGGTTGACGGCTTCACCGGCGGTAAGGGCGGCACGGGGGGTGCCGGCGGCAGCATCTTCCACGAGTATGCCGATGGCACCGGCTACTACGGCGGCGGAGGCGGCGGCGGAGCAGGCGCCCCCGGCAGCACCGCCGGCAACGGCGGCGATGGTGGCAACGGCGGCCAGGGCGGTTGGGGCACCACCGCCACCAGCGGCGGCCGGGGCGGGGCCGGCGGCTATGCCGGCGCCGACGGCGGCGCCGGGGGCAATGGCGGCGATGGCGGTCACGTCTATGGCGGAAACGGCGGAAACGGCGGAAACGGTGGCACCGGAGCGGGCGGCGACGGCGGTCGCGGAGGCAACGGCGGCAACGGCGATGCCACCGCCGATGTCAACAACGGCGGTGGCGGCGACGGAGGCAATGGCGGCAACGGCGGCAACGGCACCGCCGGCGGAACCGGCGGCAATGGCGGCCACGGCATCAATTGGGGCTACGGCGGCGACGGCGGGCAGGGCGGCAACGGCGGAACCGTGGGCCCGAACGGCAACGGCGCCGGCGGTACTGGCGGCAACGGTGGGAACGGCACCGCTGAGCAGTACACCGGCGGCAACGGTGGCGCGGGCGGCAACGGCGGCGCAGATGGGACTCCCGGCACCCCTGGAACCGCCGGCCAGAACCGCCCGTGAGCCCGGCGGGCCCCCGGCCTCAAGCCAACGTCACCAGTCCCAGTTCGGCATCGCCGGACAGCAACGGATGGCACGGCAGCACCCGCACGGTGTAGCCCACCGACCCGGCCACCGGTAGCCGACTGGTCGTGGAGAAGACTTCCGTTCCGTCCGCATCGGTGTGGGCGTGCGACATCGCCACGGTAACCGGATCCAGCAGGGTGTCACCGGAATCCACTCGGCCCAGCACCGCCTGCACGGCCACCTCGTCCGGCCGCAACCCGGCCAGGCGCACCGAGGCGGTCAGCGTCAACTCCGAGCCCAGCCAGGGTGCATCCGGCAGGCCGGTGCTGTCGACGTCGGTGATCTGGATGTGCGGCCAGGCCGCTTCGGCCCGACGCCGGTAGTCGGCCAATTGACGTGCCGCACCGAAGGGCACCCCGTCGATCGGCTCACAGGTGCGCCGCAACGACTGCGCGGCCGGGGCATAACACTGCTCCACGTAGTCATGCACCATCCGCGACGCCAGCACTTTCGGCCCCAGCGTCTGCAGGGTGTGATGCACCATCTCCATCCAACGCGGCGGCACGCCCCGGTCGTCGCGCTCGTAGAACTTCGGCACCACCGATGACGCCAGCAGGTCGTAGAGCGCCGCGGCCTCCAGATCGTCGCGCCGATTCTCGTCGGCGACCCCGTCCGCAGTGGGAATCGCCCAGCCGTTCTGCCCGTCGAACCACTCGTCCCACCAGCCGTCGCGAATCGACAGGTTCAGCCCGCCGTTGAGCGCGCTCTTCATTCCCGAGGTGCCGCAGGCCTCCAACGGGCGCAACGGATTGTTCAGCCAGACATCGCATCCCGAGTACAGACGCCGTGCCATCGACATGTCGTAGTCGGGCAGGAACGCAATGCGATGCCGCACTTCCGGGCGGTCGGCAAACCGCACCACCTGCTGAATCAGTGCCTTGCCGTCTTCGTCGGCCGGATGGGACTTGCCGGCGACGATCAGCTGGACGGGGCACTGCTCGTCAAGGAGCAGCTGCTCCAATCGATCGGGATCACGCAGCATCAACGTCAACCGCTTGTACGTCGGCACCCGCCGGGCGAAGCCGATGGTCAGCACGTCAGGGTCGAATGCCGTAGCGATCCAGCCCAACTCGGCCTCCGAAGAACCGCGTTCCAGCCCGGACTTAAGCAACCGCAACCGGACCTCGTCGACGAGCAGTGCCCGCAGCTGCGAGCGGATGGACCACAACGTCACCGGGTCGACCTGCTGCAGACGTTGCCAGGCCGCGGGCTCGCTGAACGAGTCGGGCGCGGCCACGTCGCGGCTGAGCTGCAGCCATGGCGGCGCCGCCCAGCTCGGCGCGTGCACGCCGTTGGTGATCGAGCCGATCGGCACCTCGCCGCCGTCGAACCCGGGCCACAGGTCGTTGAACATGACCCGGCTGACCCGCCCGTGCAGCCGCGAAACACCATTGGCGCGCTGCGCCAGCCGCAGCCCCATGTGGGCCATATTGAACATGCCGGGATCGTGTTCGTCTCCCTGCTCCATGCCAAGTTCCATGATCCGCTCGGTGGGCACCCCGGCGACCAGAGCATCACCGCTGTCGTCGAAATAGCGGCGCACCATGTCCGCGGGAAACCGGTCGATTCCGGCCGGCACCGGGGTGTGCGTGGTGAACACCGTCGCCGAACGGACCACGGCCAGCGCGGTGTCGAAATCCAGGCCCTGCTCGGCGATCAGCTCACGGATGCGTTCGACGCCGAGGAAGCCCGCGTGCCCCTCGTTCATGTGAAAGACCTCCGGAGCGGGCATGCCCTGCAACCGGGTGAATTCGCGGATGGCCCGCACACCGCCGATCCCAGCCAGGATCTCCTGACGGATCCGATGCTCCTGGTCGCCGCCGTACAACCGGTCAGTGATTCCGCGCAGTTGGTGGGGATTCTCACCGATGTCGGAATCCAGCAGCAACAGCGGCACTCGGCCCACCTGCGCGACCCAGATCCGGGCCCGCAACCGCCCGGCGCCGGGCAACGCCACATCGATCAGCACCGGGTGGGCGTCGGTATCGACCAGCAGCCGCAGCGGCAGCCCCTGAGGATCCAGTGCCGGATAGGTTTCGCGCTGCCAGCCGTCGGCGGTCAACGCCTGACGGAAATACCCGGACCGGTAGTACAGCCCCACCGCGATCAGCGGCACACCCAGATCCGACGCCGACTTCAGGTGATCCCCCGCCAGGATCCCCAGGCCGCCTGAGTAGTTGGGCAGAGCTTCGGCGACGCCGAATTCCATCGAGAAGTAAGCGACCGCCGTCGGCAGCGCCGCGCCGCCGTCCTGCTGATGCTGATACCACCGCGGGCTGGTCAGATACGCCGAGAGATCGGCGGCCAGCGCATCGAGCCGGGCGGTGAACTCCTGGTCGGTGGCCAGCTCTTCGAGCCGCGCGGGACTGACCGCCCCGAGCAGCGCTACCGGGTCGCGCCCACTCCCGTCCCACAATTCGGGGTCGATGGCGGCGAAGAGCTCCTGCGTCGGCTGCTCCCACGACCAGCGCAGGTTCATCGACAGCTGCTCAAGTGCCAGCAGCCGCTCGGGAAGGTGGGCGCGAACGGTGAACCGGCGGAGGGCCTTCACGCCTCACTACCTTACCGAAGCGGAGCCTGCCGAACAGACCTGACGATTCGGTGGCGAACACCTCGCTCGGTTCCGGTGGATGTCGCTGGACAGCTACCGTGGGCGCATACAGCCCGACGACGAACGGAGTGTGGTGGCTGGACGAGTCGAGGTCGACGATGTCGAACCGGTCGTCTCATGCGGCCGCTACCCGGCCAAAGCCGTGGTCGGTGAGACCGTGCCGGTCAAGGCCACCGTCTGGCGTGAAGGCCATGAGGCCGTCGCGGCGACTTTGGTGGTACGTCACGTGGGGCGCCGCTATCCGCTGCCCGGTGATCCGCCGCCGACCGCGGCAGGCTCAGCACTGCATCTGCCCATGCACACCGGGTTCGACGCCTACGTGTTTCACGGTGCCTTCACCCCCGACGCCGTCGGCTTATGGACGTTCCGCGTCGAGGGCTGGGGCGATCCGTTGCAGAGCTGGCGGCACGCGGTGACCGCCAAGCTGGACGCCGGTCAGGCCGCGGCCGAACTGTCCAACGACCTGTTGATCGGCGCCGAGTTGTTCACCCGCGCCGCAGCCGCAGTACCGACCGCACGGCGTGAGCCGGTGCTGGCGGCGGCTGCTGCGTTGCGCGCCCCAGGCGATCCGGTGTCACGGGCCGCGCCGGCACTGTCGTCCGAACTCGACGAACTGCTGGCCCGTTACCCGCTGCGTGAGCTGGTCACCGCCGGCGTCGAGCACCAGGTGTGGGTGGATCGGCCGCTGGCACGCGGCGGCGCGTGGTACGAGATGTTTCCACGCTCGACCGGCGGCTGGGACGCCGAGGGCCGCCCGCTACACGGCACGTTCGCCACGGCCACGGCGGCACTGCCCCGGATCGCACAGATGGGTTTCGACGTGGTGTATCTGCCACCGGTCCACCCCATCGGACGTGTACATCGCAAGGGCCGCAACAACTCCGCGACCGCCGAATCCGGCGACGTGGGTTCGCCGTGGGCCATCGGCAGCGCCGAGGGCGGCCACGACGCGGTGCATCCGGAGCTGGGCGATATCGGTGGCTTCGACGACTTCGTCGCCGCGGCTCACCGGCTCGACCTGGAGGTCGCGCTGGACCTGGCGCTGCAGTGCGCACCGGACCATCCCTGGGCCACTCAGCATCGGGAATGGTTCACCGAACTGCCCGATGGCACCATCGCCTACGCGGAAAACCCGCCGAAGAAATATCAGGACATCTACCCGCTGAATTTCGACAACGATCCGGCCGGCCTGTACGCAGAGGTACTGCGGGTGGTCCGGTTCTGGATGGACCACGGGGTGAAGATCTTTCGGGTGGACAACCCGCACACCAAGCCCCCGGACTTTTGGCTCTGGTTGATCGCCGCCGTCAAGAACATCGACCCTGACGTGCTGTTTTTGTCCGAGGCGTTTACCCCACCGGCACGCCAGTACGGCTTGGCCAAACTGGGCTTCACCCAGTCTTACTCGTATTTCACCTGGCGGACAACCAAATCCGAGCTCACGGAGTTCGGTCAGCAGATCGCCGAGCTCGCCGACTTCCGCCGGCCGAATCTGTTCGTCAACACGCCCGACATCCTGCACGCCAGCCTGCAGCACGGCGGCCCCGGAATGTTCGCCATCCGCGCGGTACTGGCAGCGACACTGGGCCCGGCGTGGGGCGTGTACTCCGGATTCGAGTTGTTCGAAGACCGTGCAGTGCATGAAGGTAGCGAGGAGTACCTCGATTCGGAGAAGTACGAGCTTCGTCCCCGTGATTTCGCCGGCGCCGTCGCCGAAGGCCGCTCCCTAGAGCCGTTCATAGCCCGGCTCAACGAGATTCGCCGGCTGCACCCGGCGTTCAATCAACTGCGCACCGTGCACTTCCACCATATCGACAACGACGCGCTGCTGGCCTACAGTAAGTTCGACCCGGCTACCGGCGACACCGTGCTGGTAGTGGTCACGCTGAACCCCTTCAGCGCTGAGCAGGCGACCCTGCACCTGGACATGTGGGCACTGGGAATGCCTGACTACCAACGCTTCTGGGTACGCGACCAGATAAGCGGAGAAGACTACAACTGGGGCCAGGACAACTACGTGCGCTTGGACCCGGCACACGCGGTCGCCCACATCGTCACCATGCCGCCGATCAACCTCGGTACCCGCATCGAGCTACTGCGCCGCTGATGAGCACCATGACCCGACACCTGGCACCCCCTCCTGCCGACCTGGCCCGGCTGCTGGCCGGTGAGCACCACGATCCGCATTCCATCCTGGGCGCTCACGAATACGGCAAGACCACCGTCATCCGGGCACTGCGCCCGCACGCTCGGCGCATGGCAGTGCTCGTCGGTACCGAACGCTTCGTCATGCGCGACCTGGGCTCCGGGCTGTTCGCGGCGGCGCTGCCGTTCACCGATCTCATCGACTACCGATTGGAGGTGCATTACCCGGAGACGGCCGAATTCGCCGAGCCCACCGGGGTACAGACAGTCGCCGATGGGTATCGATTCGCGCCGACGCTAGGCGAATTCGACCTGTACCTGTTCGCCGAGGGTCGCCACGAACGTCTCTGGGAAGTGATGGGGGCTCAACACCGCAGCTTCACCACGCCCGACGGCGAGGTGACCGGTGTGTCCTTCGCGGTGTGGGCACCCAACGCCACCGGGGTGAGCCTGATCGGCGATTTCAACGGTTGGGCAGGTGACGACGTCCCGCTGCGATCATTGGGCTCCTCGGGTATCTGGGAGCTGTTCTGGCCCGACTTCCCCACCGCCGGTCTCTACAAGTTCCGCATCCACGCGGCCGACGGCGCGGTCACCGAGCGCGCCGATCCGTTCGCCTACGCCACCGAAGTGCCACCGCGCACCGCGTCGATGGTGACGGCCAGCGACTACACCTGGAACGACGCCGACTGGATGGCGCAGCGCTGCAAGCGCGACCCGGCGACCGAACCGATGAGCACCTACGAGGTCCATCTGGGCTCTTGGCGCCCGGGGCTCACCTACCGCCAGCTGGCGGTGGAACTGACCGAATACGTTGTTCAACAAGGCTTCACCCATGTTGAACTGCTGCCGGTGGCGGAGCACCCGTTCGGCGGGTCTTGGGGATATCAGGTGACGTCGTACTACGCCCCGACGGCACGCTTCGGCACCCCCGACGACTTCCGGGCGCTGGTCGATGCCCTGCACGGGGCCGGCGTCGGCGTCATCGTGGACTGGGTGCCGGCACACTTTCCCAAAGACGACTGGGCACTGGGCCGATTCGACGGGACCCCGCTCTACGAGCACTCCGATCCGCGCCGCGGTGAGCAACTCGACTGGGGCACCTACGTATTCGACTTCGGCCGCCCGGAGGTGCGCAACTTTCTGGTCGCTAATGCGCTGTATTGGCTGACCGAGTTCCACGTGGACGGGCTGCGGGTGGATGCCGTGGCATCGATGCTCTACCTGGACTATTCGCGCCCGCACGGCGGGTGGACCCCCAATATCCACGGCGGCCGCGAGAACCTGGAGGCGGTGCAGTTCCTGCAGGAGCTGAACGCGACCACCCACCGGGTCGCGCCGGGCATCGTGACCATCGCCGAGGAGTCCACCTCCTGGCCGGGAGTCACCCGCGACACCAGCCTGGGCGGACTGGGCTTTTCGATGAAGTGGAACATGGGCTGGATGCACGACACCCTGGCCTACCTCGGCCACGATCCGGTGCACCGCAGCTACCACCACCACAACATGACGTTCTCGATGCTCTACGCCTTCAGCGAGAACTACGTGCTGCCGGTCAGCCACGACGAGGTGGTGCACGGCAAGGGCACGCTGTGGTCGAGGATGCCCGGAGATTCCCATCACAAGGCCGCGGGCCTGCGCGCCCTGCTGGCCTACCAGTGGGCGCATCCCGGCAAGCAATTGTTGTTCATGGGCCAGGAGTTCGGCCAGCGCGCCGAGTGGTGCAACGAGCGCGGAGTCGACTGGTTCCAGCTCGACCCCCAGATCGAGCCCGACGGCTACTCCCCCGGCATCCTGCGGCTGGTCAGCGACCTCAACGCCCACTACCGCGCGCTGCCCGCCCTGTGGACCCAGGACTCCGACCCGCGGGGCTACTCCTGGATCGACGCCAACGACTCGACCAACAACGTGTTGAGCTTCCTGCGCTACGGCACCGACGGTTCGGTGCTGGCCTGCGTGTTCAACTTCGCCGGCGTCACCCACGCCGACTACCACCTGGGGCTGCCGCGCGCGGGCCGCTGGCGTGAGGTGCTCAACACCGACGCGGTCGGCTACCGCGGGTCGGGCGAAGGCAACTTCGGTGGGGTCGAGGCCACCGACGAACCGTGGCACGGCCGGCCAGCCTCGGCGGTGCTGGTGTTACCCGCCCTGTCGGCCGTGTGGCTGGCACCCGAATAGCGCCAGCCCACTGGATCAGTACAGCGCGTTGGCCAGATTGCGCCGGCCGGCGACGACCTCCGGGTCGGCAGGGTCGAACAGCTCGAACAGCTCCACCAGCCGGGTCCGCACCGCGGTGCGCTCGTCACCGGCGGTCCGCCGCACCAGGGCGATCAGCCGGTCGAACGCAGCGGTGACGTCTTGGTTGAGGATCTGTACGTCAGCGGCAGCGAAGGCAGCCTCGACGTTGCCCGGGTCGGCGTCGGCCAGTGCGGGCGCATCGGGTTGCCGGCCTGTGGCGCGTTCCAGGAAGGTGAGCTGGCGCAGCGCGCCCTTGGCTTCAACGTGATTGGGGTCGGCGTCCAGCAACGCCTGATAGGAGGCTCGCGCCGCCGGGAAGTCGCCCGCGTCGAGTTGGTCCCGGGCCTGCGCCAGCACCGGGTCCACCTGCTCCGGCTGCTCAGCGTCACCGCCTCCGCCGGCAAGCTTGCCTGCGGTGGCCGACACCAGCGAGTCCACCCAGCGGCGTAGCTGGTCGGGCGGCTGGGGTCCTTGGAAGCTGGTGATCGGTTGGCCGGCGGCCAGTGCCACCACGGTCGGTACCGCGTCCACGCCGAACACCTGCGCCACCCGCGGGGCGACGTCGACGTTGACGGTGGCCAGCGCCCACTTGGGCGCCCCGTCGGCGTTGTCCGCCTGAGCCAGCGCAGCCAGGGTATCGGCGAGCTGAATGCAGGCTTCACTGCGCGGTGACCACAGCAACACCACCACCGGCACCTGATTGGAGCGGACCAGCACCTCGTCTTCGAAGTTGGCCTCGGTGATCTCGGTGGCACCCGGCGGAGCCGGGGTGTTGCCGGCGGCGCCGCCGGATTGAGCCGGCTTCTTGAGGCCGGACAAATCCACTGCTCCGGCCAACGCCGGGCCGATCGGGGGTCGAGGACGCGTCACGACGTCAAGTCTGTCACGTCATCCTCGCGGCGCCGCCGACGGCCGTTTTCGCGCCCGGCCACCGCGCTATGACCAAGATCACACTTGGGCGTCGCGACGCGGAAACGGGCCACGCCAGCAACCTACGCAACCGTAGGGAAGTCGCTACCCCGCACGCAGAATCAACGCGTCGCCCTGGCCGCCGGCACCGCATAGCGCAGCCACCGCATAGCCCGAACCGCGCCGCTTGAGCTCCAGGGCGGCGTGCAGCGTGATCCGCGCACCGGACATCCCGATCGGGTGCCCCACGGCGATCGCGCCGCCGTGCACGTTGACCACGTCGCCGTTCAGCCCCAGCTCCCGGGTCGAGGCCAGCGACACCGCGGCAAAGGCCTCATTGATCTCCACCACGTCGAGTCGGTCGACCGAGATCCCCTCGCGCTCGATCGCCTTCTTGATGGCATTGGCCGGCTGGGACTGCAGGGTCGAATCCGGCCCGGCCACGACGCCGTGGGCGCCGATCTCGCACAGCCAGTCCAGACCCAGCTCCTGCGCCTTGGCCTTGCTCATCACGACCACTGCGGCGGCGCCGTCGGAGATCTGCGACGACGAGCCGGCGGTGATGGTGCCGTCCTTGCGGAACGCCGGCTTGAGCCCCGACAGCGACTCGGCAGTGGTGTTGGCCCGGATGCCCTCGTCCTCGGTGAACTCCAGCGGATCCCCCTTGCGCTGCGGGATCTTCACCGGCACCACCTCGTCGGCGAAAACGCCGTCCTTCCAGGCCGCTGCGGCCCTACGGTGCGACTCGGCGGCAAACTCGTCCTGCTCAGCGCGGGTGAACTTGTCCTCGTCGTTGCGCTGCTCGGTGAGCGCGCCCATCGGCTGGTCGGTGAAGACGTCGTGCAGACCGTCGTAGGCGAGGTGGTCGCGCACCGTCACGTCGCCGTACTTGTAGCCCGACCGGCTGTCCAGCAGCAGGTGGGGAGCCTTGCTCATGGACTCCTGGCCGCCGGCCACCACCACGTCGAATTCGCCGGCGCGAATCAGCTGGTCAGCCATGGCGATGGCGTTGATTCCCGACAGACACATCTTGTTGATGGTCAACGTCGGCACGTCCCAGCCGATGCCGGCGCCCACCGCCGCCTGCCGAGCCGGCATCTGGCCGGCACCCGCGGTGAGCACCTGGCCCATGATCACGTACTGCACCAGCGACGCCGGTACCTGCGCCTTCTCCAGAGCCCCGGCAATGGCCACGGCGCCCAAGTCGCTACCGGAGAAATCCTTCAGCGAACCCATCAACCGGCCGATCGGGGTCCGAGCCCCAGCAACGATCACCGATGTCGTCATGACTACCTCCCGGGCGGGTCTGAAAGGCCGATCTTTCCGGTCGGCGCAGCACGATGTTTCTGCTCAGGTTACCGTTACGTTATGACCACCGAATCCGTCGCTGACCCTTGTGAGGTACGTCCCGCCCTGGCCTCGGCCTTGGTGACGGCGGTCGACCACGTCGGTATCGCGGTCCCGGACCTGGAAGTGGCCAAGAAGTGGTACCACGACAAGCTCGGGATGATCGTGCTGCACGAAGAGGTCAACGAGGAGCAGGGCATCGTCGAGGCGATGCTCGCGGTGCGCGGTGCCCCGGTCGGTAGCGCCCAGATTCAGCTGATGGCCCCGATCGACGAGTCTTCGACCATCGCGAAGTTCCTGGACAAGCGCGGCCCCGGCCTGCAGCAGCTGGCCTACCGGACCAGCGATATCGACACGCTCTCCGAGCGGCTGCGCGAGCAGGGTGTCCGGTTGCTCTATGAGGCACCGCGGCGCGGCACGTCGAACTCGCGGATCAACTTCATCCACCCCAAGGACGCCGGCGGCGTGCTGGTCGAGCTGGTCGAACCGGCCGCGAACCCGGAAGCGCACTGACCTTCTAGGACCACTTCCTGGTCGGACCCCGATTGTTGCGGTTAGCCCAACACGGCGTATGCCAATGTCGCCGGTCATCGCCCGCGGTGTCGCCGTACTCGGCAAGCCACACCACCACATGAGCTATGCCGCAACGGATCTCGTGATCGCAACCCGGACAGCGATATACCTTCGCCGCGCGCGATCCCGCGACCGGCACGACGATGTATTCGTATCCGTCGGGGCCGGTCTCCACGCGTTGTTGCCGCGGCAGCGGCCGTAGCGGCTGTTGCCGACGCGACGGACTGCGGCGACGAGCCATGCCGATCAGCCTAGTGACACCGCATCAGGCCAATTTGGACAGTGCGGCCGCCGCGTCGTAGCCGCCGAACCCGTCCAGCTCATCGCGTCGCAGGCGATTCACCCAGGTCGGGTCGGCCAGCAGCGCGCGGCCGATGGCCACCACGTCGAACTCCCCGGCGTCGAACTGTTGGACCAGCCGGTCGACCGGCGCGGGCGCAATCACCTCGCCGCGCTTCTCGCTGCGGAACTGCGTCTCCAATCCGACCGACCCAACCGCGATGACCGGCAGGCCGGTGACCTTCTTGGTCCATCCGGCGAGGCTCAAATCGCTGTCATGGCCGGGGAATCCGGGGACGTAGTGCCTGCGCGTCGAGGGATGCAGGGCATCCACGCCGGCGTCGACCAGGGGCGTGAGCAGTTCCTGCAACTGGGTCGGGTCCTCGGCGATGGAGGCCGCGTAGTCGGTGCCCTTCCATTGCGAGTAGCGGAAGATGATCGGATAGTCCGGGCCGACCGCGGCGCGCACCGCCGCGACCACCTCTGCAGGGAATCGGGTGCGCGCGGCCAGCGATCCGCCGTAGCCGTCGGTACGGCGATTCGTGCGCTCCCAGAAGAATTCGTCGAGCAGGTAGCCGTGGGCACCATGGATCTCGACCGCGTCGAAGCCCAGGTCTCGTGCGGTGGCGGCGCTGGTGGCGTAGAGCTGTGCGATGTCGGCGAGTTCGTCGGTTCGCAGCGCGCGGCCCCGCGGTTCACCGTGCCCGTCGATGCCCGACGGGCCGACGGGTTGCACACCGTCGTCGTCGCGGCGCTCGACGCCCTGGTGCCACAGCTGCGCGGCTATCGTCGCTCCCTCGGAGTGGACGCTGTCGACGACACGCGTCCACCCGGCGAGCACCTCGTCGCCTGCCAGCGTCGGCACGCTGGCCGGGAATCCCGCCGCCGGGTCGGGCAGCCGGATGCCCTCGGTGATGATCAGCCCCACCCCGCCCGCAGCGCGCCGTTGGTAGTACTCGGCCACATCACCGCCCGGAATGCCGCCCGGCGAAGCCTGGCGGGTCATCGGCGCCATAGCGAACCGGTTGGGAACGGTCATCGAACGGACCGTCAGCGGCTGGAAAAGATCATCGAGTGCCATGCGGTCCTCCAACGCGCGCCTGCGCGCTCCTATTCCGCCACGCGATCAGAACAGCCGGTATTCGTCGCTGGCCATGCCGCGCATCGCGTCATAATCCAAAGTCAGGCAACGGATGCCACGGTCGGTGGCCAGCGTACGGGCCTGCGGCTTGATCTGCTGAGCGGCGAAGACCCCGCTGACCGGTGCCAGCAGACTGTCACGGTTGAGCAGTTCGAGGTATCGCGTGAGCTGTTCCACACCGTCGATCTCGCCGCGCCGCTTGATCTCCACCGCGACCGCTCGCCCTTGTTCATCGCGACACAACAGGTCAACCGGACCGATCGCGGTCATGTACTCGCGGCGCACCAACGAGTAGCCCTCGCCAAGCAGTTCGACGTGCTCGGCGAGCAGCGCCTGCAGCTGTGCTTCGACGCCGTCTTTGACCAGTCCGGGGTCGACACCCAGCTCGTGGCTGGAGTCATGCTCGATCTCCTCGATGGTGATCCGCAGCTGGTCACCAGTCTTGTTCGCCACCACCCATACCGGCAACTCGCCACCGGTCTCCTCGGTGAAGCGGCACGGCGGGCTCATCCAGTTCAGCGGCTTATAGGCACGGTCGTCGGCGTGCACACTGACCGAGCCGTCGGCCTTCAACAGCAGCAGTCGTCGGGCAGAGGGCAGGTGCGCGGTGAGCCGGCCGACATAGTCGACGGTGCACTGGGCGATCACGAGTCGCATCCGATCCACCTTAAAGGCCCGCGCCGAGCAATTATTCTTACGCCACGATGAAGCCGTCAAAGACGACCGCGCAACGCCTGGGCCGCGCGCTCGAGATGCTCACGCGCCAGAGTGGTCGGCTGCCCGAAACACCCGAATACGGCTCCTGGCTACTGGGCCAGGTGTCGGAAAGTCAGTACCTGCGCCGGATCCGTATTCAGTTCATCTTGACCATCGTCATGGTGGGGACGAACCTGCTCGGCGTCGCCGTGGACGTCTTGCTGGTGGCGGTGGCGTTTCCGGTGCCCAATGTGTTCACCGACGCTCCAAAGTGGCTGACCTTCGGGCTGGTGCCGGCCTACGTGGTGATCGCGGTGGTCGCCGGCACCTATGGAATTACCCGACGCACCATCCAGAAATTACGTTGGGCCATCAAGGAACAGACACCGACGCGCGACGACGAACGCAATGCCTTCCTGACCCCGTGGCGAGTGGCGCAGGTCGTGCTGGCCCTGTGGGGCGTCGCGACGGTGTTGTTCACCGTGCTGTACGGCTTCTACGACAAGATCTTCATCCCGATCATCGGCTTCACGATGAGCGTCTGCGGCATCCTGGTTGCCACTGCCTGCTATCTGTTCACCGAATTCGCCTTGCGGCCGGTGGCCGCACAGGCGCTGGCCGCCGGTCCGCCGCCGCGGCGAATCCTGTCGGGCATCATGGGCCGGACCATGATGGTCTGGCTGCTCACCTCCGGCGTCCCCATTCTGGGTATCGGCCTGACCGCGTTGTTCGCGGTGGTGCTGAAGAACCTGACGTTGACACAGTTCGGCGTCGCCGTGCTGATCGCCTCGGTGACGACGCTGGTTTTCGGGTTCCTTCTCATGCTGATCCTGTCCTGGCTCACCGCAACGCCGGTGCGCGTCGTGCGTGCGGCTCTAAGACGCGTCGAGCAGGGCAACCTACAAGGTGACCTGGTGGTGTTCGACGGAACCGAACTCGGGGAACTGCAGAGCGGTTTCAACGCGATGGTGCACGGGCTGCGCGAGCGTGAACGTGTACGCGACCTGTTCGGCCGACACGTCGGGCGTGAAGTGGCAGCCGCCGCGGAACGCGAGCAGATACAACTCGGCGGCGAAGAGCGCCATGTCGCAATCATTTTCGTCGATATCGTCGGCTCGACGCAGATCGTGACCGCCAAGCCCGCGACCGAGGTCGTCACCCTGCTGAACCGGTTCTTCGCCGTCGTCGTCGACGAGGTCGACCGCCATCAGGGGCTGATCAACAAGTTCGAGGGCGATGCCACCCTGGCGATCTTCGGCGCGCCGAACCATCTCGACCAGCCCGAGGACGAAGCGCTGGCCGCAGCCCGGGGCATCCTGTACCGGCTGGCCGACGAGGTGCCGGAGATCCGGGCGGGCATCGGTGTGGCGGCTGGGCAGGTGGTGGCCGGAAACGTCGGCGCCAAAGAGCGTTTCGAGTACACCGTGATCGGAGAACCGGTCAACGAGGCCGCCCGGCTGTGCGAATTGGCAAAGACCCATCCAGTACCACTGTTGACCACGGCCAAGACCATGTACGCCGCCAGCATCAGCGAACAGGCCCATTGGGTGGTGGGTGACTCGATCGTGTTGCGCGGCTACGAAGCGCCCACGGTGCTGGCCAGCCCGTTGTAACGCGGCCCTACTCCCCCACCCACGTCTCGGTCGCTGCCAGCGCATCCTCGACCGTGGCGAACACCAGCCCGGCATAGGCATCTGGGTCAGGCGTTACCGACCCGTTGGGATCGACGAGCAGCCCCTGTTTGTCCAGCGCCCGCAACTCCTCGGAGAGGCCCGCAAGCAGGCCGCGCGCCGGCTCGCTGATCGTGTGCAGCCGCGAGACGTCGAGGATCGCGGTATCGAACTCACCACATTCCCGGGTCGCGGTGCGGGCCACCTGTTCGGCGCCGGCGAACAACAGGTCACCGTGCACCTCGTAGACCCGAATGCCTGGGCGTGGGGTGTACACCCCACGAATCGCCGCATGGGCTTCGCTGCTCACCGTCAGGAAGTGCAGCCCGAGCTGCTGGGAAAGGCTGCGGCACACCAGCATCCCGCGCACGCTGTTGCCCTTGGCGTCGATCCGCGGTGAATAGACGCCGATACCGAGCTGTCCGGGCAGCACCGCCACGATGCCACCGGCCACACCGCTCTTGGCCGGCATCCCGACCGCACTGACCCATGCACCGGCGGCGTCATACATGCCGCAGGTCACCATGACCGACAGCGTTCGCCGCACCACCGCGGCATCGGTCACCTGCCGCCCGGTCAAGGGGTTGAGGCCGCCGCGGGCCAGGGTCGCGGCCATCCGGGCCAGGTCGGTGCTGGTGACCTTCAGCGAACATTGGCGGATGTAGAGGTCCAGGGCATCGTCGGGGTCGGCACCCAAGGCGCCGAAACTCTCCAGCAGATAAGCGATCCCGCGATTGCGGCTGCCACTCGCTCGCTCGGACTGATACACCGCCTCGTCGAAGTCCAGGCTGCGTCCGGCGCAGGCGCTGAAGAAGTCCCGGACAAGATCGAACCGGTCTTCACTGGTCTTCCCGGGTATCAGCGAGCACGCCACGATCGCACCGGCGTTGATCATCGGATTCTTCGGCACATTGGTTACCTGATCAACGCTGATCTTGTTGAAGCCCTCACCGGAGGGTTCCACACCGATCCGCGCGTCGACATCCGTCTGACCCAGCTGGTCGAGGGCGAGCGCGTAGGTGAACGGCTTGGAGATGGACTGCATAGTGAATTGCACATCGGCATCGCCAGACTCGTAGACGTAGCCGTCCGAGGACGACAACGCCAGGCCGAACCCCGTCGGATCCACCTCGGCCAATTCCGGAATGTAGCTCGCCAGGGCACCATGGCCTACCCCGGCGTGCTCGGCAAGAATCCCGTCCAAGTACCGCTGTACCAGTGCCGCCACGCACCGATGCTAGCCCGCACCGGCGCCGACGGCCCGGCACTGTCGTGTCGCTTTTCCGCTAGTGTCGTCGGCCGGCGCGTGTCATCGTTGAAACGTGCATGACGACTTCGACCGCTGCTATCGCGCCGTGAAGTCCAAGGACGCCCGCTTCGACGGCTGGTTCATCACCGCGGTGCTCACGACAGGGATCTACTGCCGGCCCAGTTGCCCGGCGCGCACGCCGCTACCACCGAATGTGGAGTTCTACCCCACCGCCGCCGCTGCGCAGCGAGCCGGCTTCCGGGCCTGCAAGCGTTGCCGCCCAGACGCTGCGCCGGGTTCTCCGGAATGGAACATCCGCGGCGACATCGTGGGACGGGCCATGCGCTTGATCGCCGACGGCACGGTCGATAGGGAGGGCGTGAGCGGGCTTGCCGGCCACCTCGGCTACTCGGCCCGCCAGTTGCAGCGGTTGCTGCAGGCCGAGGTCGGCGCCGGCCCGCTGGCGCTGGCCCGCGCCCAGCGCACGCAGACCGCCCGCGTCCTGATCGAGACCACCGACCTGCCGTTGGGTGATGTCGCCTTCGCCGCCGGCTTCGCCAGTATTCGGCAGTTCAATGACACTGTCCGCGCCGTGTGCGCCACGACGCCGACGGTGCTGCGCAGCAACGCCGCCGCACGCTCACGAGCCCCCTCCGACCACGATGCCCTCGGTCCTGGAGCCCTGTCGCTGCGCCTGCCGGTGCGCACCCCGTTCGCGTTCGAGGGCGTGTTCGGGCACCTGGCGGCGTGCGCCGTACCCGGTTGCGAGGAAGTACGTGACGGCGCCTACCGGCGCACTCTGCGTCTGCCGCACGGCAACGGCATCGTCAGCCTGCGCCCGGCCCCGGACCACGTCCGATGCCGACTCGTGCTCGACGATTTCCGTGATCTCACCGCCGCGATCACCCGTTGCCGACGACTGCTTGACCTCGACGCTGACCCAGAAGCCGTCGTCGAGGCGCTGGCGGCCGACCCCGATCTGGCTCCCCTGGTGGCCAAGGCCCCGGGGCAACGCATTCCGCGGACCGTCGACGAAGCCGAGCTCGCGGTGCGGGCCGTGCTTAGCCAGCAGGTGTCGACCAAAGCGGCGCGCACCCATACACATCGACTGGTGGTTGCCCACGGTCAACAACTCGACGATCCCGACGGCGACCTCACCCATGTGTTTCCGTCGGTGGAACGTCTCGCCGACATCGATCCCGAGCAACTCGCCCTTCCCCAAGCCCGCCGGCGAACACTGCTCACGCTGATCTCCCGCCTGGCTGATGACACTCTGGGGCTGAGTGCGGGCTGCGACTGGGAACAGGCCCGCCACGATCTCATCGCGCTGCCGGGTATCGGAGCCTGGACCGCCGAGGTGATCGCGATGCGCGGGTTGGGCGACCCCGATGCGTTTCCCGTCACCGATCTCGGGGTTCAGGTCGCCGCCCGCCGGCACGGCTTGCCCGATACTCCGCAGACCCTGATCCAGCACAGTGCTCGCTGGCGCCCCTGGCGCTCCTATGCCACTCAGCATCTTTGGGCCAGCCTCGACCACGCCGTGAACGACTGGCCCCCCGCATCGAAGGAGATTGCATGACCACCCAACGCATGATCGATAGCCCCATCGGGCCGCTCACTCTGGCAGGCAATGACGGCAAGCTCAGCCATCTGTTGATGCTGGATCATTCGCACGCCCCCAGCCGAACGGGCTGGATACGCGACGACGCCGCATTTCCGGATGTGGTGGAGCAACTCGCGGCATACTTCGCCGGCGACCTCACCGAGTTCGACCTGACCTATGAGATGGCCGGCACCGACTTCCAACGCCGGGTGTGGGCCGCCCTGCTGACCATCCCGTACGGACAGACCCGCTCCTACGGTCAGCTGGCCACTCAGATCGGGTCGCCCACCGCCTCCCGCGCCGTCGGGTTGGCCAACGGGCGCAACCCGATCTCGATCATCGTCCCGTGCCACCGCGTCATTGGCAGCAACGGCAGCCTGACCGGTTACGGGGGCGGTATCGACCGCAAGCGGGCACTGTTGGGCCTCGAACAGCAGCACAGCCACGCCACCCTGTTCGACTGATCGTCAATTCGAAACAGACTGGCGCGCCCGCACTTCCGCCCTGCGAGCGACTATTTGTTAGCCAACCAGATCGACCGGATCGGGCATGGGATACGGCGTAGTGTCGGTGAACGCCGCCAAGAAGTTGGACAACCCGGTCAGCGCCTCCTCCAGCGAAGGGTGCGGCGAGTCGAGGTAGCCCGCCAGGTATCCCTCGTTGACGATTCCGGCCAACGACGGGTGATCTTGCAGCGAGTAGAGCGTGTAGGTGGCCGGATCGAACCAGCTGGAAATGGAGTTGCTGATCCCGTCGAACGCTGCCTTGCCCAGCGCGGTCACGAGGTCGCCGAAGTCAATGTTGGGCGGGAACAGGCCACCGCCGGCAGGCAACTCGTCGATGTCCCCGGGCGGCCAGCCGTGGTCGATGCTGCCGTAGCCGAGGTTCACCAGGATCCGGGTGACGGGCTCCAACAACTCGTAGAGCGGCATTCCGATGATCGGAAGCAACTGCAGCGGCGCCAGCAGCGGCAGGAGCTCGGACGGGATCATGTGGAACGTGGTCAGCGAGTCCGGGTCGGCGACCGGCAGTTCGATGGCGTTCGCGATCTGCTCCGGGGTCGCACTCAGATAGACCGAGTGCCCGTAGATGAACCCGAGCGCGGAATTAAGCTGCGACAGCGGGTTGTCGTAAATCGGCTTGACCCCGACAGGGTCGTATTCGTAGTTGTAGACGTCGGTGTGGTAGGCATCGAGATCGACTCGAGCGGCGGCCATGGAACCGATCGTCACAAACCGGACAAGGTCGTTGGACACATCGTTCTCGACCAACCAATTCACCAGGTTGGCCGCGATCCCCCCACTCTGGGAGTAACCGAACACCACGATCGGGTTGTCGGCAGTCACTGTGCCGGCGTTGAGCCGCTCAGCGATCGAGTTCTGCAGTTCCTGGAGGCCGACCGCGCTCGACGTCGGACTGACGTTCTCCGGCCCCCACTGCGATACCAGGTTGCCGGTGAAGCCATGGGGAGCCAAGAAGAGTGTGTTGACCGCGTCGAGATAGGCCTGTGGCGGTTGGGGAATGCCCGTACCACCCATGATCAGCGCATCTCCGCCCCCCAGCGACGTGCCATTGCCCGTCAGCGAGAACGCGGGCGCCGATGCCTTGGCTACCGGCGATACGACGGGGGCGCCGGCAAGGAAGCTGGCGGCGGCAAGACTTGCAACAACGGGAAAGCAAATATGAGTGCGCACCGACATACCCCTGTTAGTTAGCTGAGTTAATACTTAACGGTAGGGCTTTCAGGCGCAACGCGCAATACCTGCGGGCCGCCTACCGCCGGACGAGCTAGTCCGGACGAGGAGCCGGCCGCGTTGCCCGTACGCGCAGGTGTAGCGCCCGATCGATCGGGCCGCTTGCACCCGGAAACGTGCCGGTACCCTCGCCGGCCGCGTGCAAGGTCTTACGGGCAGCACTGTGACTATTAGTCGGGGAAATGGAAACGCCCCCCGACCGAGTCGGGGGGCGTTTCACTATGTTGTGTTCGGCGGTGTCCTACTTTTCCACCCGTGTGGGCAGTATCATCGGCGCTGACAGGCTTAGCTTCCGGGTTCGGGATGGGACCGGGCGTTTCCCTGTCGCTATTTCCGCCGTAACTCTATTTTCTTTTCCTGTGTGGTGAACGGCCCCCTGGTGTGGGGGTGGTTCACTCGGGTCACCAAGTTTGTGTTTGGTGGTGGGGTGTGGGTCTTTAAGTGTTTTGTGGTGTGGTTGCGGGCAACACGTTTGTTTCTTTGTGTTGGTAAGTTTTCGGCCGGTTAGTGCCAGTTCCCTGCACACCTTGCGGTGCTTCCAGGTCTGGTCTATCAATCCCGTAGTCTGCGGGGGGCCTTATCCCTCTAAAAGGGTGAGAATCCTGGTCTTGGAATAGGTTTCCCGCTTAGATGCTTTCAGCGGTTATCCTGTCCGAACGTAGCCATCCAGCCGTGCTCCTGGTGGAACAACTGGTATACCAGAGGTTCGTCCGTCCCGGTCCTCTCGTACTAGGGACAGGTTTCCTCAAGATTCTGACGCGCGCGGCGGATAGAGACCGAACTGTCTCACGACGTTCTAAACCCAGCTCGCGTGCCGCTTTAATGGGCGAACAGCCCAACCCTTGGGACCTGCTCCAGCCCCAGGATGCGACGAGCCGACATCGAGGTGCCAAACCATCCCGTCGATATGGACTCTTGGGGAAGATCAGCCTGTTATCCCCGGGGTACCTTTTATCCGTTGAGCGACACCCCTTCCACTCGGGGGTGCCGGATCACTAGTCCCGACTTTCGTCCCTGTTTGACGTGTCAGTCTTACAGTCAAGCTCCCTTGTGCACTTACACTCAACACCTGATTGCCGTCCAGGTTGAGGGAACCTTTGGGCGCCTCCGTTACATTTTAGGAGGCAACCGCCCCAGTTAAACTACCCACCAGGCACTGTCCCTGAACCAGCTTCATGGTTCGAAGTTAGAGGTCCAATACGATCAGAGTGGTATTTCAACAACGACTCCACCCACACTGGCGTGCGAGTTTCACAGTCTCCCACCTATCCTACACAAACCGCATCGAACATCAATACCAAGCTATAGTGAAGGTCCCGGGGTCTTTTCGTCCTGCCGCGCGTAACGAGCATCTTTACTCGTAATGCAATTTCGCCGAGTCTATGGTTGAGACAGTTGAGAAGTCGTTACGCCATTCGTGCAGGTCGGAACTTACCCGACAAGGAATTTCGCTACCTTAGGATGGTTATAGTTACCACCGCCGTTTACTGGGGCTTAAATTCTCAGCTTCACCCCGAAGGGTTAACCGGTCCTCTTAACCTTCCAGCACCGGGCAGGCGTCAGTCCGTATACATCGTCTTGCGACTTCGCACGGACCTGTGTTTTTAGTAAACAGTCGCTTCTCACTGGTTTCTGCGACCCCCTCCCGCTGCCGGCCGCGAAGGCCATGACGGTATGAGGGTCCCCCTTCTCCCGAAGTTACGGGGGTATTTTGCCGAGTTCCTTAACCATAGTTAACTCGTACGCCTTGGTATTCTCTACCTGACCACCTGTGTTGGTTTGGGGTACGGGCCGTGTGTGAGCTCGCTAGAGGCTTTTCTCGGCAGCATAGGATCACCGAATTCGCCGCAATCGGCTATGCATCACCTCTCGGACTATATGCCAGACGGATTTGCCTATCTGACGTCCTACGGGCTTGCCCCAGTATTACCACTGACTGGTACGGCTACCTTCCTGCGTCACCCCATCGCTTGACTACTACCAGCGAAGGTCCCACGCAGCCAGCAGTCGTCGCTCCCCGAAGGGATTGATCGACCACCTTTTGGGTGGTTAGTACCACTGATTCATCATGGGCGCGCACACACGGGTACGGGAATATCAACCCGTTGTCCATCGACTACGCCTGTCGGCCTCGCCTTAGGTCCCGACTCACCCTGGGAGGACTGGCCTGGCCCAGGAACCCTTGGTCTTTCGGCGGGCAAGGTTCTCACTTGCCTCATCGCTACTCATGCCTGCATTCTCACTCCCACACCCTCCACCACTAGATCACTCTGTGGCTTCACCGGATGCAGGACGCTCCCCTACCCAATACTTACGTATTGCCGCGGCTTCGGCGGTGTGCTTGAGCCCCGCTACATTATCGGCGCACAATCACTTGACCAGTGAGCTATTACGCACTCTTTCAAGGGTGGCTGCTTCTAAGCCAACCTCCTGGTTGTCTAAGCGACTGCACATCCTTTTCCACTTAGCACACGCTTTGGGGCCTTAGCCGGCGATCTGGGCTGTTTCCCTCTCGACGCACGGAGCTTATCCCCCGCCGTCTCACTGCCACGCTTACACTCACCGGCATTCGGAGTTTGGCTGACGTCAGTAACCTAGTAGGGCCCATCGGCCATCCAGTAGCTCTACCTCCAGTGAGAAACACGCAACGCTGCACCTAAATGCATTTCGGGGAGAACCAGCTATCACGGAGTTTGATTGGCCTTTCACCCCTACCCACAACTCATCCCCTCAGTCTTCAACCTAAGTGGGTTCGGGCCTCCACGCGGTCTTACCCGCGCTTCACCCTGGCCATGGGTAGATCACTCCGCTTCGGGTCCACAACACGCCACTACACACACCCCAACGGATGTGATACGCCCTATTCAGACTCGCTTTCGCTGCGGCTACCCCACACGGGTTAACCTCGCGACGTGCCGGTGACTCGCAGGCTCATTCTTCAAAAGGCACGCCATCACCCCACCACAAGGGAGGGCTCTGACGGATTGTAGGCACATGGTTTCAGGTACTATTTCACTCCCCTCCCGGGGTACTTTTCACCATTCCCTCACGGTACTAATCCGCTATCGGTCATCGAGTAGTATTCAGGCTTACCGGGTGGTCCCGGCAGATTCACAGCAGATTCC
Organism: Mycolicibacter virginiensis; assembly: GCF_022374935.2. NCBI lineage: Bacteria > Bacillati > Actinomycetota > Actinomycetes > Mycobacteriales > Mycobacteriaceae > Mycobacterium > Mycobacterium virginiense. The sequence goes on along the minus strand of NZ_CP092430.2, from coordinate 1,481,043 downwards.
ACGGGCCCGCTGCTACTCGGGAAATCATCACAAGACAGGTATCGGGTTTTCACGTACCGGGCTCTCACCGTCTACGGCAGGCCATCCCAAGCCACTTCCGCTAACCACAACACTTTCTCACTGTCCTCCGGCCAGGTAGAACCAGACATGACACTCCCACAACCCCGCACACACAACCCCTACCCGGTATCACATGCATACGGTTTAGCCATCCTCCGCTTTCGCTCGCCACTACTCACGGAATCACATTTTGTTTTCTCTTCCTACGGGTACTGAGATGTTTCACTTCCCCGCGTTACCTCCCCACTGGCTATACATTCACCAGTTGGTGACACGACATCACTCGTGCCGGGTTTCCCCATTCGGACATCCTCGGATCCACGCTCGGTTGGCAGCTCCCCGAGGCATATCGCAGCCTCCTACGTCCTTCATCGGCTCTCGATGCCAAGGCATCCACCATGCGCCCTTAAACACTTACAAATCACAAAAACCAAGAAACAAAAATTGCAAAAACAAACAAGACACAAGCCTTGCTTGCTAGATGCTCGCAACCACTATCCACAAAACAAACACCACACCCCACCACCAAGATGGAGCGACAACACACCCACCCCCCGCAAGGAGCGAAAACAGGCCTGTTGCCTCAGGACCCAACAGTGTGCCCAACAAACGCCGGCCGACACCACCCCTAAAAGAGGCAGTACCGGTTGGTGATCTTTCAAAGCCTGTTGTTGTCGTGAAACTATCTGCACCACCGACAACCCACTACAGGCGCCGGCGAAAAATATCCCAACCATCTGATCCCACACTCTTTGCGGGGACGGGGGAAAAATGGTGCTCCTTAGAAAGGAGGTGATCCAGCCGCACCTTCCGGTACGGCTACCTTGTTACGACTTCGTCCCAATCGCCGATCCCACCTTCGACGGCTCCCTCCACAAGGGTTAGGCCACCGGCTTCGGGTGTTACCGACTTTCATGACGTGACGGGCGGTGTGTACAAGGCCCGGGAACGTATTCACCGCAGCGTTGCTGATCTGCGATTACTAGCGACTCCGACTTCATGGGGTCGAGTTGCAGACCCCAATCCGAACTGAGACCGGCTTTAAAGGATTCGCTAACCCTCACGGGATCGCAGCCCTTTGTACCGGCCATTGTAGCATGTGTGAAGCCCTGGACATAAGGGGCATGATGACTTGACGTCATCCCCACCTTCCTCCGAGTTGACCCCGGCAGTCTCTCACGAGTCCCCACCATAACGTGCTGGCAACATGAGACAAGGGTTGCGCTCGTTGCGGGACTTAACCCAACATCTCACGACACGAGCTGACGACAGCCATGCACCACCTGCACACAGGCCACAAGGGAACCGATATCTCTACCGGCGTCCTGTGCATGTCAAACCCAGGTAAGGTTCTTCGCGTTGCATCGAATTAATCCACATGCTCCGCCGCTTGTGCGGGCCCCCGTCAATTCCTTTGAGTTTTAGCCTTGCGGCCGTACTCCCCAGGCGGGGTACTTAATGCGTTAGCTACGGCACGGATCCCTAAAGGAAGGAAACCCACACCTAGTACCCACCGTTTACGGCGTGGACTACCAGGGTATCTAATCCTGTTCGCTCCCCACGCTTTCGCTCCTCAGCGTCAGTTACTGCCCAGAGACCCGCCTTCGCCACCGGTGTTCCTCCTGATATCTGCGCATTCCACCGCTACACCAGGAATTCCAGTCTCCCCTACAGTACTCCAGTCTGCCCGTATCGCCCGCACGCCCACAGTTAAGCTGTGAGTTTTCACGGACAACGTGACAAACCACCTACGAGCTCTTTACGCCCAGTAATTCCGGACAACGCTCGCACCCTACGTATTACCGCGGCTGCTGGCACGTAGTTGGCCGGTGCTTCTTCTGTACCTACCGTCACCCCAAGAAGAATCCTGGAGCTTCGCCGATACTGAAAGAGGTTTACAACCCGAAGGCCGTCATCCCCCACGCGGCGTCGCTGCATCAGGCTTGCGCCCATTGTGCAATATTCCCCACTGCTGCCTCCCGTAGGAGTCTGGGCCGTATCTCAGTCCCAGTGTGGCCGGACACCCTCTCAGGCCGGCTACCCGTCGTCGCCTTGGTAGGCCATTACCCCACCAACAAGCTGATAGGCCGCGGGCCCATCCCACACCGCAAAAGCTTTCCACCACACACCATGAAGCGCGTGGTCCTATTCGGTATTAGACCCAGTTTCCCAGGCTTATCCCAAAGTGCAGGGCAGATCACCCACGTGTTACTCACCCGTTCGCCACTCGAGTACCCCCGAAGGGGCCTTTCCGTTCGACTTGCATGTGTTAAGCACGCCGCCAGCGTTCGTCCTGAGCCAGGATCAAACTCTCCAAACAAAAACCATTTGGAAACAATCCCAAAACATCAGTCAAAAACTGACATCAAAAAAACACCACACCCCCAACACGGGGCGCCGAAGGCATGGCAAAAACAACAACAAACAAAAACCACCAAACACACTATTGAGTTCTCAAACAACACGCCGCCCGGCTTCAGGCAACCCCGCTACTGTACTCGCTTTTCGGAGTTGAGTCAACTCCCAGTTTTTCGGGGCTTCCGGAAGGACTTCCAGACTGCCGGTAGTTCCGCGGTCCGCGTCCCTCCGGCTCGACCTATATTACACGTTCTATCTCAGCGCCCAAATCGCCTAGATATTCCACGAACAGCGGGTAGCCGCGATCGATGTGGTAGACGTCGTGGACCTCGGTCTCACCGTCTGCGACCAGGCCCGCAAGGACCAGACCGGCTCCGGCACGGATGTCGGAGGCCCACACGGGTGCACTCGAGAGCTGCGGCAGCCCACGCACCACCGCATGGTGGCCGTCGGTACGCGCATCGGCCCCGAGGCGGATCATCTCCTCAACGAACCGGAACCTGGCCTCGAAGACGTTCTCGGTGATCATCGACGTGCCATCGGCAATCGCCGCGAGGCCTATCGCCATCGGCTGCAGGTCAGTGGGGAATCCCGGAAACGGCAAGGTCGCGACGTTGACAGCCTTGGGCCGCTCGTATTGCACCACCCGGAAGCCGTTGTCGGACTGGGTGACGGTCGCCCCCGCATCGTGCAACTTGTGCAGCACAAGCTGCAGGTGAGCCGGATCCACCCCGGTGACCGAGATGTCGCCGCGGGTCATCACCGCGGCAATCGCCCAGGTGGCTGCCACGATCCGGTCGCCGATCACCTCGTGCTCGGTGGGATGCAGACGCGGTACCCCAGTGATCTTCAGCGTTGGAGAACCCGCACCCTCGATCTGCGCGCCCATCTGGTTGAGCATCGTGCAGAGATCAGCGACATCGGGCTCACGCGCCGCATTGTGGATGGTCGTGACCCCTTCGGCCAGGACCGCGGCCATCAAAATGTTCTCGGTGGCGCCGACCGACGGGAACTCCAACTGGATCTCGGCGCCGCGCAGCTTCTCGGCGTGCGCAACCACACAACCGTGCTCGATATTGCACGTGGCGCCCAACTGCCGCAGGCCGGCCTGATGCATGTCGAGCGGGCGCGAGCCGATCGCGTCACCGCCCGGTAGTGCCACCTTCGCCTTCAGACACCGCCCCACCAGGGGGCCCAGCACACAGACCGAAGCCCGGAACTGCCGCACCGCGGCGAAGTCCGCGTCGTACTTGGGTTCGTCGGGCGAGGTGATGCGCACCGTCGTGCCGTCGAGTTCGACATTGGCACCCAGGCCCCGCAGCACCTCGGCCATCAGCGGCACGTCCAGAATGTCCGGGCAGTTGGTGATGGTGCTGGTGCCTTCCGCCAACAAGGCCGCCGCCATCAGCTTCAGGACGCTGTTCTTAGCGCCACCGACGGCGACTTCACCGGACAATCGGTTACCTCCGGTAACCACGAAACGCTCACCCACTTGCGTCAGTGTAGTGACGACGCGAGCCCCAGCCCGACCAATCCGGGCTCCGGCCGAAGCGGGGATTGCACCGATTCCCTCCCCCGGTACGGTTTGGGCTATGGCAGTGCACATCACCCGCGTTTACACCCGTACCGGCGACGACGGGACGACCGGCCTGAGCGATTTCTCTCGCGTGCCCAAGACCGACCCGCGGCTGGTGGCCTACGCCGATGTCGAGGAGGCCAACGCCGCGATCGGTGTCGCGATTGCACTCGGCCAACCCGCCGAAGCCGTGAACGCCACGCTGCTGCACATCCAGAACGACCTGTTCGACGCGGGTGCGGATCTGGCCACGCCGGTCGCGGAGAATCCGAAGTACCCGCCGCTGCGGATCACCGCCGACTACGTCGACCGGGTGGAGGCGTGGTGTGACGAATACAACGAGCAGTTGCCTCCGCTGAACTCGTTCATCCTGCCGGGTGGCTCACCGCTCGCGGCGCTGCTGCACGTGGCCCGAACCGCAGTGCGCCGGGCCGAGCGCTCGGCCTGGGCCGCACTCGATGCCTACCCGGACGGGGTGTCGGTGCTGCCGGCGAAGTATCTGAATCGGTTGTCGGACTTGATGTTTGTGTTGTGCCGAGTGGCCAATACCGACGGTGACGTGCTCTGGAAGCCCGGCGGCGATCGCACCGATCGCCCCGAAAAGTAGTCCGCGCCAACGGCTCCAACGACCTCGGATTGTTCAGTAGCTCTGACGCCGGGCCCGCGGCGACGGACGCGCCTCTAGCCAGGACAGGAAGGCGGTCCGCGCGCCCCGGTCCAGCGCAATCTCGAAGCCGGCCCGCCGATCCTGGCTGACATCGCAGAGTTCGAGCACCACGATCTCGTCGGTCATGATGTCGAATTCGTCACCCCGGGGCGCGCGGCGGGCCACCACGTCCACGCCACGCCGGCTGAGCCGACGATCCGGCCACAACCGCACGCTGGAAAGTCGGTAGAAAGCAGCTTCGCCGCCGCGATAGCGGACCACGCCATGACGCCAGCCGTGGCCGCCAACGGCAGGAAGGTCGCGCATGATCGCGGCCGTACCGCCTTGGCGCAGCTTCCACAGCCGATAGCTGAGCGCAACAACAGCGCCCAGCAAAACGCCGACGAGCACGACCATGCAGATCATGGGCGTGCTCATCGGTTCTGAAGCCTCTTAGTCGATTAGACCCAGGGCGCGCAGCCTGGCCCGTCCCCGTGCAGCCATCTTGGGGTCGCTGGACTGGGCCTCGTGCCGTGCGGATGCCTCGTCGATCTCTGAGGTGAAGTCGACAGCCTCAGCCAGGATGCTGACACCCTCTTCGGTCACCGACAGGAAGCCGCCGTGCACGGCAAGCCGCAGCTCGTCCTCTTCGACCCGGTCCACCCGCACCATGGCGTCGTCGACGAGCTCGGCAACTACCGGGATGTGTCCCGGCAGGATGCCGATCTCACCAACGGTGGTCCGGGTGAAGATGAACGTGGCCTTGCCCGACCACACCTTGCGATCGACCGCGACGATGTCGACGTCAAGCTCTGCCATTACCCACCACCTTTCGCCGCCAGAAGATTCCGGGTCACAGCTTGGCGCCCAGGCTCTCGGCCTTCTTGGCCAGGTCGTCGAGACCACCGATCAGGAAGAACGCCTGCTCGGGCAGGTGGTCGAAGTCACCCTTGGTCAAGCGGTCGAAGGCCTCGATGGTCTCCTTCAGCGGCACCGTCGAACCCGGCTGGCCGGTGAACTGCTCCGCCGCCATCATGTTCTGGCTCAGGAACCGCTCGATACGCCGTGCCCGGCCGACCAGCTGCTTGTCCTCTTCGGACAGCTCGTCGATACCGAGGATGGCGATGATGTCCTGCAGGTCCTTGTAACGCTGCAGCACCCGGATGACCTCCTGGGCGACCCGGTAGTGGTCTTCGCCGACGATGGCCGGGTCCAGGATGGTCGAGCTGGAGGCCAGCGGGTCCACCGCCGGGAAGATGCCCTTGGAGAACACCGCACGGCTCAGCTCGGTGGTCGCGTCCAAGTGCGCGAACGTGGTCGCCGGCGCCGGGTCGGTGTAGTCGTCGGCGGGCACGTACACGGCCTGCATCGAGGTGATGGACCGACCGCGGGTCGAGGTGATCCGCTCCTGCAGCTCACCCATCTCGTCGGCCAGCGTGGGCTGGTAACCCACGGCCGAAGGCATGCGGCCCAGCAGGGTCGAGACCTCGGAGCCGGCCTGGGTGAACCGGAAGATGTTGTCGATGAAGAGCAGCACGTCCTGGCCCGCCTCGTCGCGGAACCACTCGGCCATCGTCAGGGCCGACAGCGCCACGCGCATACGAGTGCCCGGCGGCTCGTCCATCTGGCCGAACACCAAGGCGGTGTCCTTGAGCACGTTGGCGTCCTCGAGCTCGACCCACAGGTCGTTGCCCTCACGGGTGCGCTCGCCCACGCCGGCGAACACCGAGGTGCCACCGAAGTTGCGGGCGATACGGTTGATCATCTCCTGGATGAGCACGGTCTTGCCCACGCCGGCACCACCGAACAGGGCGATCTTGCCGCCACGCACGTACGGGGTGAGCAGGTCGACGACCTTCAGGCCGGTCTCGAGCATCTCGGTGCGCGGTTCCAGCTCGTTGAAGGCCGGGGGCTTCCGGTGGATGCCCCAGTGCTCGAAGTCCTCGCCGTAGCCCGGCTTGTCGAGGCAGTGGCCGAGGGCGTTGAACACGTGGCCCTTGACCTCGTGCCCCACCGGCACCGAGATCGCGGCACCGGTGTCGGTGACCTCGGTGCCACGCACCAGGCCGTCGGTGGGCTGCATCGAAATGGTGCGGACCAGGTTGTCACCCAGGTGCTGGGCGACCTCGAGGGTGAGCGTCTTGGCCAGCTCCGAGAAGGAGATCTCCGCGTGCAGAGCGTTGAACAGCTCGGGCACCGCGCCCCGGGGGAACTCGACGTCGACGACGGGGCCGGTTACGCGCACCACGCGGCCGGCGGTTGTCTTGTCAGCGGTAACAGTCATTATCTTCTTCGCTTCCTTGGGGACTTACCGGGCGGCGTCGGCGAGGGCATTCGCACCGCCAACGATTTCGCTGATTTCCTGGGTGATCTGAGCCTGGCGCTCGCGGTTGGCCTCAAGGGTCAACGCTTTGATCAAGTCGTCGGCGTTGTCGGTCGCCGACTTCATCGCGCGCTGGCGCGAAGCCAGCTCCGAGGCCGCCGAGTCGAGCAGCGCGGCATACACGCGGGTGGTCAGATACCGCGGCAGCAACGAGTCGAACAGCGTCGTGGCATCCGGCTCGAAGGAGTACAGGGTCTTCGGACCGGTCTCCTCGCCCACGTACTCCACCAGCATCGGGGCGATCCGACGCGCCTCAGCCGACTGCGACAGCATCGAGCGGAAGTCGGTCGACACGATGTGCAGTTCGTCGACGCCCAGGACCCCGTCGGTCCCCGGGTGGTCGCCGTCGTCGTCGACGCCGGCCAGGAAGGCATCAACCAGAGTCGAAGCGATCGTGGCGGCGTTCTCGTACGTCGGCTGCTCGGAGAATCCGGTCCAGGAGTCGGTGACCGCCCAGTTCCGGAACGAGTAGTACGCCAGCGCCTTGCGGCCAACGACGTAGAGCACCGGGTCCTTGCCCTCCGAGCGCAGCAGAGAGAACAGCTCCTCTGCCCGGCGGAAGACGTTGGCGTTGTAGCCGCCACACAGACCACGGTCGGACGACACCACCAAGACACCCGCCCGTTTGGGCTCGCTGCGCTCGACCAGCAACGGGTGGTCCAGGGCCGCCTCGGCGGCCAGGGTGGTGAGCAACCGGGTGATCTCGTCGGCGTACGGCCGTGCCGTTTCCAGCCGAGTCTGCGCCCGGCCGATACGCGAGGTGGCGATCAGCTCCTGGGCCTTGGTGATCTTCTTGATCGACCCGGCTGAGCGGATTCGCCCGCGTAGTTCGCGAAGTGTGGCTGCCATAGCGGCGTTACTTCTTCTTCGCCGGCGCGGCCTTGTGGACCTGCACCGCTTCCTTGCCGAGCTTGTCCGCGTCGAGCGCTTCAACGTGCTCGTCGGGGACCACCGAGCTGCCGTCCGATGCGGCGAAGCCCTTCTTGAACTGGTTGATCACGGCAACCAGCTTCTCGCTGGCCTCGTCGGAGAGCTTCTTGGACTCACGGATCCCGGTCAGGAGGTCGTTCTCCGAGGCCCGGATGTGGTCCAGCAGCTCCGATTCGAAGCGGCCCACGTCCTCGACCGGCACCGAGTCCAGGTGGCCTTCGGTACCCAGGAAGATCGAGACCACCTGCTCCTCGACGGGCAGCGGTGCGTACTGGGGCTGCTTGAGCAACTCCACCAGGCGTGCACCACGCTCCAGCTGAGCCTTCGAGGTGGCGTCCAGGTCGGAGGCGAAAGCGGCGAAGGCCTCCAGCTCGCGGTACTGCGACAGGTCCAGACGCAGCGAGCCGGCCACCTCCTTCATCGCCTTGATCTGCGCGGCGCCACCGACACGGGACACCGACACACCGACGTTGATGGCCGGGCGAACACCCTGGTTGAACAGGTCGCTCTCCAGGAAGCACTGGCCGTCGGTGATCGAGATGACGTTGGTCGGGATGTAGGCCGAGATGTCGTTGGCCTTCGTCTCGATGATCGGCAGACCGGTCAGCGAACCGCCGCCCAGCTCGTCGGAGAGCTTCGCGCAACGCTCCAGCAGACGGGAGTGCAGGTAGAACACGTCACCCGGGTAGGCCTCGCGGCCCGGCGGGCGGCGCAGCAGCAGCGAGATGGCGCGGTAGGCCTCGGCCTGCTTGGTCAGGTCGTCGAACACGATCAGCACGTGCTTGCCCGAGTACATCCAGTGCTGGGCGATCGCCGAGCCGGTGTAGGGGGCCAGCCACTTGAAGCCGGCGGAGTCCGAAGCGGGCGCGGCGACGATCGTGGTGTAGTCCATGGCGCCGCCCTCTTCCAGCGCGCGCCGCACGCTGGCGATGGTGGTGCCCTTCTGACCGATGGCGACATAGACGCAGCGAACCTGCTGGTTCGGGTCGCCGGTCTCCCAGTTCTTGCGCTGGTTGAGGATGGTGTCCACACAGAGCGCGGTCTTGCCGGTCTTGCGGTCGCCGATGATGAGCTGACGCTGGCCCCGGCCGATCGGGGTCATGGCGTCGACGGCCTTGATACCGGTCTGCAGCGGTTCGCTGACGCTCTGACGCTGAACCACCGAGGGGGCCTGCATCTCCAACGGACGACGGGTCTCGGCTTCGATCTCGCCGCGAGCGTCGATCGGCTGTCCCAGCGGGTTGACGACGCGACCGAGGAAGCCGTCGCCGACCGGCACCGAGAGCACCTCGCCGGTGCGCTTGACCTGCTGGCCCTCTTCGATGTTCTCGAAGTTGCCCAGGATGACCGCACCGACGTTGTGCTCGTCGAGGTTCAGGGCCACGCCCAGCACCCCGCCGGGGAACTCGAGGAGCTCCTGGGTCATCACCGAAGGAAGGCCCTCGACGTGTGCGATGCCGTCGCCGGCGTCGATGACGGTGCCGACCTCCTCGCGCGCGGTGTCGGCGCTGAAGGAGGTCACGTACTCCTCGATCGCCCCCTGAATGTCGTCAGAGGAGATTGTCAACTCTGCCATGGCTTTTCGTCTTCCTGCCTTCGAATGGGTATTGGGCTCTGAGACCGGGTGGGTCCGGGTAGGTCTTGATCAGTCGGGCAATTGCGTCTTGGCTGCGGCGAGACGCGACGACAGCGTGCCGTCGATCACCTCGTCACCGACCGAGATCGTCAGCCCGCCCAGCAGTGCCGGGTCGACACCGACCTGCACGCGGACCGGGTGGCTGTAGATCCGGCTCAACACGGTGTTCAGCCGAGTGCGCTGGGTGTCGCTGAGCTCGGCGGCCGCACCGACGTGTGCCACCAGCTCGCCGCGACGTGCCACCGCGATCTGAGCAAGCTCGGTGATCGCCTGATGCGCGGACTGGCCACGCAGCAGCCGTACGGTCTGCTCGAGCAGCGCCACCGCGATCGGGTTAGCACCGCTGCCACTGCCGATGACGTTGCGCAGCAACCCGACCCGGCCAGCGGCCGGGGTCGCGGTGTCACCGAGCAGGATGTCCAGACGGGGCTGGGCGTCCAACACGCGGGAGAACCGGAACAGCTGGTCCTCCACCTCGTCGACGGTGCCCGCACTCTCGGCCGACAGCAGCAGTGCCTGCCGGGCGACGTGCTCGACGGCGGTGACCAGGTCCGCGCCGTTGGACCAGCGGGCCGACGCAGCGTCGGTCACCAGCGTCAGGGCGGCGGGACCGATCTTGTCGGCGAACAGGCGCTGAACCAGCCGCACCTTCGGTGCGGCGTCGTCGGTCGGCACGGTCAGGTGCCGCGTGATCACGTTCTCGCGCTCGAGCAGTTCGGCGACCGCAGTCAAGTCACCGGCCAGCGCGGCCAGGCCCTGCTGGTCCAGGCCACCGGCCGCCTCGCTGAACTTGTCCAGCAGGCCGGCCAGCGCCTGGCGGCTGGCCGAACGCATCCGGACCAAGATCGGCGATTCGACCTCGACGGACTTCGGCGCCATGGCGTCGAGCTCGTCGAGGAACCGATCCACAGTGGCGGACTGCCGCTGCGGGTCGGCGACGTGCGCGCGAACCAGTTCGCCCGCCCGCTGCACAGCTTCGGCACCCAAGCCTGACCGCAGCTCACGGATGAGTTGCGCCCGCATGAGACCGACCTGCTGTCCGCCAGTGGTCTTCACGCGCTCGGCTTCGACACCGGCCTGGCTGCGCAGTTGTTCGGCGATCCGCTCGGCGTCCGAGCGGGCCTCCGCCGTGACCTGCTGCGCCTCGGCCGCGGCGTTGGCCAGTGCCGTGGAGTGCGCCTGACCGGCTTCGGTCAGGCGAGCGGCGGCTGCTGCCGCCTCCTCCAGCTGCTTGCGGACCGACTCCTGCTGGTCGGCCATCAGCTTGCGCACCGGTGGCACGACGAACTTGACCAGCAGCCACACGATGACGGCAAAGCCGACCAGCTGCCCGATGAAAATCGACATCTCTGTTGCTACCGCCCCGTACTCGCCGCGGAAAGTGCCTCGGCGTCAACGCCGAGGATCCGGCTGGCCAAGGTGGCAGACAACGTCTCCACCCGGGCCTGCAGCTGCTCACTCACCGCATCGCCTTCTTGCTTGAGCTTGTCGGTGGCGGCCTGCAATGTCGAGGCCACCTCCGCCTCGGCCGCCGACCGCTGCTCGTCGATCACCTTGCGGCCCTCGGCACGAGCTTCGTCCCGTGCCGTGCTGGCCTCAAGGCGCGCCGCCGCCATCTGCTTCTCGTAGTCGGCATCGGCGGCCGCGAACTGCTCGGCGGACTCCCGATTGTCGGCGAGCGTCTTGGTGACCATGTTCTCGCGCTCCCGCAGCACCTTCATGATCGGCGGCACCACGAAGGTACTGATCACGCCGAGCACGATCAGGAAGATCGCGAGCACGACAAAGAAGGTGCCGTCGGGAATGAGGAAGCTCTTCTTCGGGCCTTCCTCAGCCGCCTCGCTCAGGGCGAGGACAGCAACGCTCATGTCACCCATCTTGTGCGTTACTGCTGTGCGGCGATCGGGGTGGCGAAGACGAACAACGCCATGAAGGCCAGGTTGATGAAGTAGGCCGCCTCGACCAGACCAACCGTGATGAAGAACGGGGTGAACAGCCGACCCTGAGCTTCGGGCTGACGGGCGATACCGGCGATCAGCGCGTTACCGGCGATACCGTCACCGATACCGGCGCCGATGGCACCGCCGCCCATGATGAGACCGCCGCCGATGAGGGCACCAAGTCCGATCAGATTGGGATCTGCCATTTCATTCCTCCTTGCTAGCTGGTAGTGCTCTACCAGGTCTGATGTGGTCGTGCAGGTGGTACTAGTGGTGGTCTTCTTCGAGCTCCATGGCCTGGCTGAAGTACAGGATGGTCAGCAGCGCGAAGATGAACGCCTGGATCAGGCCGACGAACAGGTCGAAGGTCTTCCAGATCGCGTTCGGCGCGACCATGAAGACCGGACCGAGCAACGCGATCAAGCTGACCAGGATGCCGCCGGCGAAGATGTTGCCGAACAGACGCAGAGACAGCGAGACCGGCTTGGCGACTTCTTCGACCACGTTGATCGGCGCCAGGATCGCGACGTGGCCCTTGAGAACCCGCAGCGGGTGGCCGATGAAACCGCGGCGCCAGAAGCCGGCCAGGTGGTAGCCGCAGAACACCAGCAGGGCCAGCGCCAACACGAAGTTGATGTCGGCGGCGGCGGAGGAAATCAACTCATGGACGCCGTGCTCGTCGGCGTACTGCACGGGCAGCACCGACAGCCAGTTACAGACCAGGATGAAGACGAAGATCGTCACCGCCAGCGGCAGCACGAACGGGGCGATCTTCATCCCGATGGCACCCTCGATCTGGTTGCGCATCTGAATGGTGATCGCCTCGAAGAACAGCTGGACCCCGCCGGGAACCCCGGTCGAGGTGACCTTGGCGCGCAGGAAGAGCGCCAGGGCGATCACGATCACCGCTGCGATCGCGGTGGAGGTGATGGTGTCGATGTTGACCTCACCGACCAGCGGCCATACCGCGGTCTCGTGGTGGCCGACCTCGATGGCTCCCTCAGCCAGGATCGACTCAGTCATTTTCCGTCCCTTCAGCGCCCGACTCTGACGCTTGCGCGCGGAGCTTTTTTACCACTGGCAGCATGGTGGTCAGCACCAGCACTACCTCGAACAAGGCCAGTCCGAACAGCGCACCGAGGCCCTCTGGACGGAACTGGTAAGCGATTGCCAGGCCGATCGCGCTGATGACCAGCAGACGAGACGCCGAGTTCAGCGCCATCTTCTTCTTCAGCGGATGGTCGGAGGCGGTGATCTTCAGCGCGGACCGGCGAATCAGCAGCGCATTGCCCAGGCCGAGCGCCAGGCCCAGCCCGAAGAACACACCGAAGAGCGGTCGGCCGAATTGAGCGGCGGCAGCAATGGCGGCAGCGGTCAGAGCAACACAGATCAGTGACAGCCGAATCGGCTGGAATACCACCGACGGCAACACCAACGGCGCATCCTGCGCTGGTGTCGTCACCGCCTCACCCCAATCTGAATCTGCCCTGCGTCACTGTCGTGCAGTCGCCCGCCGAGCGTATCGGATGCCCGAACGCACTGTGGAACCACCTACAACACCATCTTAGACGGTGCTACTACCGCGTGTCGTAGGGGTCGTCTTCCGAGGCGCTGCCCCGGCGTAGCAACGGGATGAGCGTAACGACAATCGCGATGAGCATCGCACCCAACATCACCGCCCCGGTGTAGCGCGGGTCGAAGAAGATGGTGCCGGCCGCCCCGAAGGCGACGATCGCCGTCCACAGGTAGATCAGCAGCACCACTCGGCGATCGGAGTGGCCGATCTGCAGCAACCTATGGTGCAGGTGCATCTTGTCCGGGCTGAAGGGGCTGAGCCCGGCGCGAGTACGACGGATGATCGCCAGCAGCACGTCCAGCGCCGGCACACACATCACGGCCGCCACCAACAGGAATGGCGACAGCAGCGCGAAGACGTCGCGCGCGCCGTAGGCGGTTTGCGAGATCGGCCCGGCGGCGGTGGTGGACGCCGCGGCCAGCATCAGCCCGATCAGCATCGAACCGGAGTCGCCCATGAAGATCTTCGCGGGGCTGAAATTGTGTGGCAGGAAACCCAAACAAGCCCCGGCCAAGACCACTGAGATCAACGCGGGTGGATAGAACAGCACGTCGCCGCCGTGGTCCTGCAGCACGCCGACCGAGAACATGCAGATCGCCAGCGCGGTGATCAGTCCCAGGCCGGCAGCCAGCCCGTCGAGGCCGTCGACGAAGTTCATCGCGTTGACGATCGAGACCGTCAACGCCAGCGTCAGCAGGATCGACGACACCTGATCGAGCACCACGGTGCCGACGCCGCCGATCGGGATGTAGAGCACGCTCCAGGCCACACCCATGGTGACCAGGACGCTGGCCGCGGTGATCTGGCCGGCGAACTTGGTCAGGGCATCCAGGCCCCACTTGTCGTCGAGCAGGCCGATTCCCATGATGACGCCGCCGGCCAGCACCACCGCCGGCATTCCGGTGGAATAGACGAAACCGCGCGTCAGTGCCGGCAGCTGCGAGGCCAGGAAGATCCCGGCGACGATGCCGACGTACATCGCCAGTCCGCCCATCCGCGGGGTGGGCTGCACGTGGACGTCGCGTTCGCGCGGGTAGGCGACCGCGCCGATCCGGGTGGCCATCCAGCGAACGGGCCCGGTGGTGAAGTAGGTGATGATCGCGGCGGTCAGGCCCACCAGTGCGAGCTCTCGCAGTGGCACGCCGGCGCCGCGGTCGGCCAGGGCCAGCAGACTGGTCACGGTGTTCCCGTCAGCGTGTCCGGATCCAGCCCCAGTACCGCGCCGATCTGTTCGGCGGAGACCGGTCCGGCCCGGACGATCCGCGGTTCGGGACCGGTGAGATCCACGATCGTCGAGGCGGCGCCCTGTTCGGCCGGCCCGGCGTCGAGGTAGACGTCGACGGACTCCCCCAGTTGACTTTGCGCTTCGCCGGCCTCGACGGCGGGCGAGCTACCGGAGACGTTGGCGCTGGACACCGCCATCGGGCCCACCGCCTTGAGGACCTCCAGGGCCACCGGATGCAGCGGCATGCGCACCATGACGGTGCCACGGGCTTCGCCGAGGTCCCACTGCAGCGACGGGGCCTGGGTGACGATCAGGCTGAGCGCGCCCGGCCAGAAGGCACGGATCAGTTCCCGGGCGGTCTGAGGCACGATCAGGGCCAACCCGTCGATGGAGTTCCACGACCCCACCAGCACGCCCACCGGCATGTCACGTCCGCGTCGTTTGGCCGCCAGCAGCGCGGTCACCCCGGCGGCGTTGAAGGCGTCGGCACCGATGCCATAGACCGTGTCGGTCGGCAGCACCACCAGCCGACCGCCGCGCACAGCATCGATCGCCGCCGCGATTCCGGCCGCACGCTGGTCGGCGTCGGCGCAGTCGAAAACCTCTGTCATGGTTGATCGTTCCTGATCGCCGTCACGAACCGGAGCCGCCCAGTAAGGTCGGGCCGGGACACTACCTCGTCGAAAAATCCGGTGTCACGCACAGTTTGGACGGTGGCCGTCGGCGTGGTGTCGTCATGCTCAACGGCGAACGCTCCACCCGGGCGAAGCAATCGCGCTGCCAGCTGGGCCAGCGGGGTGATCACCGACATGCCGTCCGGGCCGCCGAACAGCGCGTGCCCCGGATCATGCTGGGCCACTTCGGGATCTAGCTCCGCACCGTCGGGAATATAGGGCGGGTTGCTGACCATCAGGTCCACTTGGCCGTCGAGCTCCGACAGCAGCCCCAGCGTGGTCACATCGGCGTGGATCAACTCTACCGACGTTCCGGCACAGTTGCGTTGCGCGTAGTCCAACGCCGGTTCGGAGTCCTCGACCGCGAGGACGCGGGCGCCGGGAAAACTGTGGGACAACGCGATCGCCAGCGCACCGGAACCGGTGCAGGCGTCGACGATCACCGCGGGCGAGCTCAGCGGTTGGGCCACAATCCGTTTCAGCACCCAGTCGAGCAGAGCTTCGGTTTCCGGCCGCGGGATGAACACTCCAGGACCGACGTGCAGCAGCACCGGACCGAAGGCCGCGGTGCCGATCAGGTGCTGCAGCGGTACGCGAGAGCTGCGTGCGGCGACCAATTCCCGGTAACGCCCGTAGAACTCGTCGTCCGGTGGGTCCAGCAGTGCCAGCCGGCCACGGTCGGTGCCGGCCGCGTGGGCGGCGAGCTCTTCAGCGTCGTAGCGGGCGGAATCGATTCCGGCATCAGCGAAAAGCGCTGCGGCGGAGTCGATCGCGTCCCTCATTCGGCTGCGCTCGATGGTCCGCCTCCTCCTCATCGCTTCGCTCTGCATCGTCGCTGGTGGCTATGCCGTCCCCTGTAACCGGGTTTCCTTATCGGCGGCTGCCAACGCGTCGAACATCGGATCGAGATCCCCGTCGAGGACCTGGTCGAGGTTGTGCGCCTTGTAGCCGATGCGGTGGTCGGTGATCCGGTTTTCCGGGAAGTTGTAGGTGCGGATGCGCTCGCTGCGGTCCACGGTGCGGATCTGGCTGGCCCGATCGGCCGAGGCATCCGCCTGGGCCTGCTCCTCGGCAACCGCCTGCAGCCGGGCCGCCAAAACCTGCAATGCCCGGGCCTTGTTCTGCAGCTGCGACCGCTCGTTCTGGCAGGTCACCACGATCCCGGTCGGCAGGTGGGTGATACGTACCGCGGAGTCGGTGGTGTTGACACCCTGGCCGCCCTTGCCGGAGGACCGGTAGACGTCGATACGCAGATCCGACTCGTCGATGGCCACCTCGGCGACCTCTTCGGGCTCGGGGTAAACCAGCACGCCGGCCGCCGAGGTGTGGACGCGGCCCTGCGACTCGGTCACCGGCACTCGCTGCACGCGGTGCACCCCGCCCTCGAACTTCATCCGCGACCACACGCCGTCGGCGCTGTCGCCCTTGCTCGCGATGGTCAGGGTGGCGTCCTTGTATCCGCCGAGGTCGGAGGTGGTCTCGTCGAGGACGGTCACCTTCCAGCCCTGACGTTCTGCGTAGCGGATGTACATCCGGGCCAGATCGGCGGCGAACAATGCCGATTCCTCGCCGCCTTCGCCGGATTTGACTTCGAGCACGATGTCGTCGGCGTCGTGCGGGTCGCGGGGCGCCAGCATGTCGGTGAGGGCGGTGTCCAGTTCGGCGACACGTGCCTCCAGCTCCGGTACCTCGGCGGCGAACGACGCGTCGTCGGCGGCCAGTTCCCGGGCGGCCTCGAGGTCGCCGCGGGCCGACTCGAGCTTGCGGTGGGTGGCGATGATGGGGGCCAGTTGGGCGAAGCGCCGACCGGCTCGACGCGCCTCGGTCGGATCGTTGTGCAGATCAGGATCCGACAGCTGCGTTTCCAGGGCGGCGTGCTCGGCCAGCAGGGCGTCGATCCCCTGAATGCTTTGAGTCATCTCACCTCCATCCCCGAACGCAAGCCGACGCCCGGATGACGTGCTGGCACGTTCCGGGCGTCGGTGAGGGAGCTACTTGTCGTCGGCTGCTGCAGTTGCAGCGGCACCGGCGTTGCGCTTGCCGTAGCGCTTCTCGAAGCGCGCAACACGGCCGCCGCTGTCCAGGATCTTCTGCTTGCCGGTGTAGAACGGGTGGCACTGCGAGCAGACCTCGACCACGATGTGGCCGCTCTCCTTGGTGCTGCGGGTGGTGAAGCTGTTGCCACAACCGCAGACCACGGTGGTCTCGCCGTAGGCGGGGTGAATGCCAGTTTTCATGGTGTCCTCTTCAATCGTGGGCCGCCGGGTCGCCCGCGCTGTGGGGCGGACGTGAACCGGAACCTGAGGTTTTCGATTATGCCAGCTACGCTGCCACTCCCCCAAAACAGCGGGAGCGGCTCACGCATTCCGCGGGCGGGTCAGTCGTTGTCCATTCCCGGCGTGGTCTTGGACACCTGCACCAGGAACTCGTAGTTGTTCTTGGTCTTGCGCAGCTGACTCATCAGCAGGTCGATGGCCTGATGCGAGTCCAGGCCGGACAGCAGCCGACGCAGCTTGTGCACGATCGCGAACTCGTCCGGCGAGAGCAGCAGCTCGTCCTTACGGGTGCCCGACGGGTTGACGTCGACGGCCGGGAACACCCGGCGCTCGGCGATCTTGCGGTCCAGCTTGAGCTCGGCGTTACCGGTGCCCTTGAACTCTTCGAAGATCACGGTGTCACCGGTGGAGCCGGTCTCCACCATCGCGGTGGCGATGATGGTCAGCGAACCGCCGTCCTCGATGTTGCGCGCCGCGCCCAGGAACCGCTTGGGC
Organism: Mycolicibacter virginiensis; assembly: GCF_022374935.2. Classification (NCBI taxonomy): domain Bacteria; kingdom Bacillati; phylum Actinomycetota; class Actinomycetes; order Mycobacteriales; family Mycobacteriaceae; genus Mycobacterium; species Mycobacterium virginiense. The sequence continues at coordinate 1,463,268 of NZ_CP092430.2, read as the reverse complement.
GGGTAAAGCGCGGTGGAGTCCACACCACCGGACAGGATGCGGCCCGACGCCGGGGAGGCGTTGTTGTAGGCACGACCCAGCCGGGTGATCGAGTCCAGCAGCACGACGACGTCCTTGCCCTGCTCGACCAGGCGCTTGGCCCGCTCGATGGCCAGCTCGGCGGCCTGGGTGTGGTCTGACGGCGGCCGGTCGAAGGTCGAGGCGATCACCTCACCCTTGACCGAGCGCTGCATGTCGGTGACTTCTTCGGGACGCTCGTCAACCAGCACCACCATCAGGTGGCACTCGGGGTTGTTGCGGGTGATCGCGTTGGCGATGTCCTGCATGATCGTGGTCTTACCGGCCTTGGGCGGTGACACGATCAGGGCACGCTGCCCCTTACCGATCGGCATGATCAGGTCGATGACGCGGGTGGTCAGCTTCTCCCCCGAGGTCTCCAACCGCAGCCGCTGGTTCGGGTACAGCGGGGTCAGCTTGGAGAACTCCGGACGCTTACGGGCGTCCTCGACGGGGCCGCCGTTGACCGAGTCCAGCCGCACCAGCGGGTTGAACTTCTGCCGCTGATTGGGCTGGTCACCGTCGCGGGGCACCCGCACGGCACCGGTCACCGCGTCGCCGCGGCGCAGCCCGTTCTTGCGGACCATGTTCATCGAGACGTAGACGTCGTTGGGCCCGGCCAGGTAGCCCGAGGTGCGCACGAATGCGTAGTTGTCCAGCACGTCGAGGATGCCGGCGACCGGCTGGACGACGTCGTCCTCGCGCAGCTCGGCGTCACCGCCGGCACCGCCACCTTCGCCGCCACGCTCGCCACGGCGACGCCGGTCACGGAAGCGACGGCCGCGCCGGCCACCGCGTCCTTCGTCGTCGTCGCCACCGCCACCGCCACGGTTGGACTGGTCGCCGCCCTGGTCGTCGTTCTTGGACTGCGCGGCTTCGTCGGCCTTGGTGTCGGCTTTCGCGTCGGCCTTGGGCTCGCTCTTGGCGCCCTCGCGCTCACGGCGTCCACCGGACTGCTCGGCCTTGTCGTCGTTGCGGCCCTGCTTGCGCGACTCGCCCTGGGCCTCGGCCTCGGCGGGCTTGTCCTGCTCGGCGGGCTTCTCGGACTCGCCGCCGTTGGCGGCGGGCGAACCGGTCGCACGGCTGGCGCCACGGCGTTCGCGGCGCGGCGGCGCCGCGGGAGGCTCCGCCTCGTTGGACGCGGCGGGCTCGGCACCGTTGGCGGGTTGCTCGCTGGTCTGTGTCTTCGTCTTCGGCGCTTCGGCGCCACTGCCGCCGTTACCCCCGTTGCCGGAGACCTCGCGGATTGCGGCAATCAGTTCGCTCTTGCGCATCCCGGAGGAGCCCTTGACACCGACGCGGTTGGCCAGCGCCCGCAGTTCGGGCAGCACCATCGCCGACAGCGAGCTGTCGGAGGGGGCGGTGGCCGCACCGTTGTCAGGCGCCGAAGCGGGAGCGGACTCGGTGGTGGCCGGCGCAGCGGCAGCTTCCGGGGCGGACGGCGCGGCGTCACTACCGCCGGCTGCTACATCCTGGCTGGTCTCGGAAGTGCTCGGGGGGGTCGGCAGCGATTCCTGATCGGTGCTGCCTTCAGCCGTGAAGAGGTCCGTTTCGGTCACGGATTTCCTTTCTTCCCTCGTCGGTTTTCTCACGCGAGGGGCTTGGTTGCATTCAGCGGACTCGCCGAGTGCGCGTCACCGTCGACTGTTTAACGGTGTAGCCCGTATCGACGGCGTCGTAACGCAAACCGTCAGCTACGGGAAGAATTTGGTGGCATCCCGGTTGACATCACATTCTGAAAACAGGTGCTGATGCCGCGAATGCGGGACGGGACCGAGGATAGCCCGCTTCTGTGCTCGACGCAACAGATGGTTTGCTGCGCGGCTCAACCCGGTACCGCCACCCCGGAGTTCCACCTGACCGCGTCGCCGACCGGCATCTCGGTGACGTTGAACACACGAGCCTCCGGAGACTCCAGCACCGCAGCGGGCAGTTGGGTCGCTGTCGTCAGCGCGATCACCGCAGGTCCAGCGCCGGAAAGCACCGCCGCGATGCCGTGCCGACGCAGCAGCTCCAGGAATGCCGCCGACTCCGGCTGCGCGGCACCGCGCTGCGGCTGGTGCAGCACATCCTCGGTGGCCGCCAGCAGCAGATCGGGCCGCTCGGTCAGCGCCACCACCAGCAGCGCCGCCCGGCTGACATTGAACCGGGCATCACGGTGGCTGACCTGCTCGGGCAACAAAGCCCGCGTCTCGGCCGTCGACGAACGCAGTTGCGGAATCGCCGGGAACAGATGGATGTCGGGGTGCAGCCGCAGCGGCGCCGCCGCATAGTCGGCCTTGCCGTCGGCTGCCTTTGCTGTCCACGAAACCACCGCGCCGCCCAGTACGGCGGCCGCGGCGTTGTCGGGGTGGCCTTCGAACTCCGAGGCCAGCTGGATCAGCTGGGTTTCGGACAGGCCGGGCCGATCGAGTTGCGCGACAAGGCCATTGACCACAGCCAGCCCACCGACCACGGCGGCCGCCGACGAGCCCAGGCCACGCTGATGCGGGATCGCATTGCGGCAGCGCACCACCATGCCGGGTGCCTCGACACCCGCCTCGTGCATGCCGCGCAGGATGCCTTGCACCACAAGGTGATCCGAGGTGAGCGGAACCTGGCCGGCGCCCTCCCCCTCGACCTGCACCACCAGACCGGACTCGACCGTCTCGACGATCACCTCGTCGTAGAGGCCCAGCGCCAGACCCAGGCTGTCGAAGCCGGGGCCCAGGTTGGCGCTCGACGCCGCAACCGCGACGCTGGCCGTCAACCCGGTCGGCAACAACTGAACCACTAGGCCAGCCCCAATTCGGCGACCACAGTGGCCGCGTCAACGGTAACCGCGGTCACTTCGGGCATGTCCTTGAGCGCGGTGTCGGGGTCTTTGAGCCCGTTGCCGGTCACGGTGCACACCACGGTCGAACCGCGCGGCACCCAGCCGTCCTCCACCGACTTGAGCAGTCCGGCGATGCTGGCCGCAGAGGCCGGCTCGACGAATACGCCCTCGGTCTGCGCCACCAGGTGGTAGGCGGCCAAGATCTCGTCGTCGGTGGCGGCCAGGAACCGCCCACCCGAATCCACCTGCGCTTCAACGGCCTGTGTCCAGGAGGCCGGCGAGCCGATGCGAATCGCGGTCGCGATGGTCTCCGGGTTCTTGACCGGCTCACCGAGCACCAGCGGTGCAGCCCCGGCAGCCTGGGTGCCCAACATCTTCGGCAGCTTCTCGGTCAGACCATCGGCGAAGTACTCGCGGTAGCCCTTCCAGTACGCGGTGATGTTGCCGGCGTTGCCGACCGGCAGCGAGTGGATGTCGGGCGCGGTGCCCAGTGCGTCGACGATCTCGAAGGCCGCCGTCTTCTGGCCTTCGATGCGCACCGGGTTGACCGAGTTCACCAGCGAGATGGTCGGGAAGTCGGTGGCCATCTTGCGGGCCAGCTCCAGGCAGTCGTCGAAGTTGCCGTCGATCTGAATGATCTTGGCGCCGTGCATAACTGCCTGCGCGAGCTTGCCCATCGCAATCTTGCCCTGCGGGATCAGCACCGCGCAGGTGATGCCGGCGCGGGCGGCGTAGGCGGCCGCCGACGCCGAGGTGTTGCCGGTCGAGGCGCACAGCACCGCCTTCTGGCCGCGGGCGACCGCGTCGGTGACGGCCATCGTCATGCCGCGGTCCTTGAATGAACCGGTGGGGTTGAGCCCCTCGACCTTGAGGTGCACCGTGCAGCCGGTCTGCTCGGAGATCCGCTTGGCGTGGATCAGCGGGGTGCCGCCCTCGTGCAGGGTGATGGCCGTCCAGTCGTCGCCGATGGGAAGCCGATCGCGGTAGGCGCCGATCAGGCCGGGCCAGGGGCGGTGGATCGGTGTCCGGGTGGAGCTCACTGGTCTGTTCCTTCCAGTCGTAGCACGCTGGCGATCCGCTGGACTGCGTCCAGATCAGCTAGCGCCGCAACGGTTTTCGATAATGCTGCGTCGGCAGCTCGGTGGGTGACCACCACGATCCGAGCGCCGATCAGTTGGCCGTCGTTATCGGCCACGCCCTCCTGGCGCACCTCGGCGATGCTGACGCCGTGGGCGGCGAATTCGGCTGCCACCGTCGACAGCACACCCGGCTTGTCGGCGACGTCCATGCTCACGTAGTAGCGGGTCTGCACGTCACCGATCGGGGCGATGGCCAGCTGGGCGTACTTGGACTCGCGCGGCCCGCGCCCGCCCTGCACCCGGTTACGGGCGGCCATCACCAGATCGCCGGTGACCGCCGATGCGGTCGGCGCGCCGCCGGCGCCCTGGCCGTAGAACATCAGCCGGCCGGCGGCCTCGGCTTCAACCACCACCGCGTTGAAGGCACCGTTGACCGTGGCCAGCGGGTGAGTCAGCGGCACCAGCGCCGGGTACACCCGAGCCGAAACCCGCTGCTGCCCATCGCTGGTGGTGATGCGCTCGCAGATCGCCAGCAGCTTGATCGTGCAACCCAACTCCCTGGCCGTGGTGAAGTCCGCCGGGCTGATGCTGGTGATGCCCTCGCGATAGACGTCGTCGGCGGTCACCCGGGTGTGGAAGGCGATCGACGCCAGGATCGCGGCCTTCGCGGCGGCGTCGTAGCCCTCCACGTCAGCGGTCGGGTCGGCCTCGGCGTAGCCCAGCGCACTCGCATCGGCCAGTGCGGCGGTGTAATCGGCGCCGGTGGAGTCCATTTCGGACAGGATGTAGTTGGTGGTGCCGTTGACGATGCCGGCCACCCGCAACACGGTGTCGCCGGCCAGCGACTGAGTCAGCGGCCGGATCACCGGGATGGCGCCGGCGACACTGGCCTCGAAGTACAAGTCCACGCGCGCGTTCTCGGCGGCCTCGGCCAGCTCCCCGGTGGACCGCGACAGCAGGGCCTTGTTGGCGGTGACGACGGATTTGCCGTGCGCGATCGCCGACAGGATCGCCTTGCGGGCCGGTTCGACCGGGCCCATCAGCTCCACGACGATGTCGACGTCGCTGCGCGACACCAGGCTGTCGATGTCGTCGGTGAGCAACTCCGCCGGCACGCCGCGGTCGGCCGCTACCCGGCGCACCCCGACCCCGCGCAGCACCAGCGGTGCGCCGATGCGGGCGGCCAGATCATCAGCGCTGGACTCGAGAATGCGGACGACTTCGCTGCCGACGTTGCCCAAGCCGAGGACTGCCACCCCTACCGGGGCCCCGGACACCTGCGAACCGGACACTTTTTACCCCACCTCCAGGCTGATCAGGTCTTCGACGGTCTCCCGGCGCAGCATAAGGCGGGCTTTCCCGTCACGTACCGCCACCACCGCCGGGCGGGTGAGCAGGTTGTACCTGCTCGACATCGAGTAACAGTAGGCGCCGGTGGCGGCCACCGCGATCAGGTCGCCGGGAACCATGCCTTCGGGCACCCAGGTGTCACGGACGATGATGTCGCCGCTCTCGCAGTGCTTGCCGACGATGCGGGCCAGCTCCGGCAGGGCGTCTGAACCGTCCAGGGTGCGCGACACCAGCCGCACATCGTAGTGCGCGTCGTACAGCGCCGGACGGATGTTGTCGCTCATGCCGCCGTCGACGCTGACGTAGCGGCGATGCGCGGTGGCGCTGACCGCGACATCCTTGACGGTGCCGACCTCATAGAGCGTGATGGTGCCCGGCCCGGCGATGGCCCGACCGGGTTCGACGACCAGTTGCGGGGTGGGCAGGCCCACCGCCGCCGACTCGTCGCGCACGATCGCGGTCAATTTGGCGGCCAGCTCGGCCATCGGCGGCGGGTCGTCCTGCGGCTGATAGGAGATGCCCAGTCCCCCGCCCAGGTCGATGACCGAGAGCTGGGCGGTCTTCTCGACGCCGAACTCGGCGACCACGTCGCGCAGCAGCCCGATGACGCGGTGGGCGGCCACCTCGAAGCCGGCGACGTCGAAGATCTGCGAGCCGATGTGACTGTGCAGGCCGATCAGCCGCAGATGCTCGGTGGCGAACACCCGCCGGATGGCCTCCATCGCCGCACCGCTAGCCAGTGACAGCCCGAACTTCTGGTCTTCGTGAGCGGTCGAGATGAACTCGTGGGTGTGGGCCTCAACGCCGACGGTGACGCGCACCAGCACGTCTTGCACAACGCCGGCCTCCGCGGCGATGGCGTCCAGACGATCGATCTCGATCAGCGAGTCGACCACGATGTGACCGACTCCGGCGTTGACCGCGGTCTGCAGCTCGCCAACCGATTTGTTGTTGCCGTGCAAGGTGATCCGCTCCGCCGGGAAGCCGGCGTGCAGGGCAACGGCCAGCTCTCCCCCGGTGGCGACGTCGAGACACAGGCCCTCTTGGTCGATCCATCGAGCGATCTCACTGCACAGGAAGGCTTTAGCGGCGTAATGCACGTTGTCGCCCCCGCCGAACGCCTCGGCGATCTCGCGGCAGCGGCCCCGGAAATCGTCCTCGTCGATGACGAACAACGGGGTGCCGAATTCGGCGGCCAGGTCGGTGACCTTGACCCCGGCGATCTGGGTGACGCCGTCGTCGCCGCGAACGGTGTTGCGCGGCCAGACGTTCGGCGCCAGCTGCAGCAGCTGCTGCGGAGTCTGGGGCCGCGGCGGCAGTCCGTCGTGCTGGATCTCTTCGGCGTGGCGAGGGCCCGCGGGGTGGACGTTCACATCCGCTCCGGTGCGCTCACGCCGAGGATACCCAGCCCGTTGGCGATCACCTGGCGGGTGGCCTGACACAGCGCCAGCCGCGCGGCATGCAGTTCGCCGGGTTCCTCATCGCCTTGCGGGAGCACCCGGCAGCTGTCGTAGAACCGGTGGTAGTCACCGGCAAGGTCTTCCAGGTAGCGGCAGACCCGGTGCGGTTCCCGCAGTGCGGCAGCGGTTTCCAGCACCCGGGGGAACTCTCCCAGGTTGCGGATCAGCGCGCCTTCCTTGTCGTGGCGCAGCAGCCCGAGGTTGGCGGTGTCGGGGGCCAGGCCCAGTTCGGCGGCGTTGCGGGCCAGCGCGCAGAGCCGGGCGTGCGCGTATTGCACGTAGTAGACCGGGTTTTCGTTGCTCGCCGAGGACCACAGGGCCAGGTCGATGTCGATGGGGGTGTCCACCGAGGAGCGGGTCAGGCTGTAACGGGCGGCGTCCACGCCGATGGCCTCGACCAGGTCGTCGAGGGTGATGACGGTGCCGGCGCGCTTGCTCATCTTGACCGGCTGGCCGTCGCGCACCAGGTTGACCATCTGGCCGATCAGCACCTCGACGGTCGCCGGGTCGTCGCCGAAGGCGGCCGCGGCGGCCTTGAGCCGGGCGATGTAGCCGTGGTGGTCGGCGCCGAGCATGTAGATGCACAGGTTGAAGCCGCGCTCGCGCTTGTCCAGGTAGTAGGCCAAGTCGCCGGCGATGTAGGCGGGCTTGCCGTCGCTCTTGATGACGACGCGGTCCTTGTCGTCGCCGTAGGCGCTGGTGCGCAGCCAGGTGGCGCCGTCTTTCTCGTAGATGTTGTCGTTGGCGCGCAGCCGGTCGATGGCCTGCTCGACGCGGCCCGAGGTGTGCATCGAGTCTTCGTGGGTAAAGACGTCGAAGTCGGTACCGAACTCGTGCAGCGAATTCTTGATGTGGGTGAACATCAGGTCGACGCCGATCTCACGGAACGTCTCCTGGGCGTCCGGGCTGTTCAGGGCCTCGGGGGCCTTGGCCTGGATTTGGGCCGCGATGTCGGTGATGTAGGCGCCGGCGTAGCCATCCTCGGGGGCGGGCTCGCCCTTGGCGGCGGCGATCAGCGAGTTGGCGAACCGGTCGATCTGGGCGCCGTGGTCGTTGAAGTAGTACTCGCGGGTGACCGCGGCACCCTGGGTGCTCAGCAGCCGGCCCAGCGCGTCACCGACCGCGGCCCACCGGGTGCCACCGATGTGGATGGGGCCGGTGGGGTTGGCCGAGACGAACTCGAGGTTGACGTTGAGTGCGCCGAGGGTGTCGGTGTGGCCGTAGCTTGTGCCGGCGCTGATGATGTTGGCGACCACGGCGCCCTGCGCGGAGGCCTCGATACGCAAATTCACAAAGCCCGGCCCGGCGATCTCGGCCGCGGCGACCCCGTCGGCCTGCGCCAGCGCCGCAGCCAGCCACTCGGCCAGCTCACGCGGGTTGACGCCCACCTTCTTGCCCAGCTGCAGGGCCAGGTTGGTGGCGTAATCACCGTGTTCGGGGTTGCGCGGCCGCTCGACCGTCACCGTCGCGGGCAGCGCGGCGGTGTCCAGGTCGTGGTCGGCCAGCACCGCGGCGGCGGTGTTCTTGAGCAATTCGGCCAGATCGGCGGGGGTCACGAGGCCCCATCCTATGGTCTTACGTGGTCAGGCCCCGAATCCGTCCGGTTCTCGGGTCCGGCCAATGATGCGCTAGTCTGTCAAAGCCCACATGGCGCCGCGTCACGCGAGCGCCCCCGTAGCTCAGGGGATAGAGCGTCTGCCTCCGGAGCAGAAGGCCGCAGGTTCGAATCCTGCCGGGGGCACCAGGCCGAAATGCCCCGTCAAGGGCTTTGAGTCATTCAGCGGTGAATTTCGCAAACCGTCGTTCACTAATAGAGTTCTCCCATGACCTCCCCCGTCCTGCGGGTCACTCCGGTCAGCCTGCGGGAGCTGGCGGAGCGGTGTACGTCGCTGTCGGATCAGGTCGGACCAGCGCTGCCGACGGCCGCCGCTCCCGCGTGGCAGGCCACCGGCACAGCAGCCGGCAACGTCAACACCGGCGCCAGCACCGCCGCGACCTCGATGCGCGAACGGATGACAACCAGCTCGGCAAAGCTCACCAACGCGGCCCACGACTACGAGGCGATGGACAACGCCGGGGCTGCCACCCTGGCCGCAGTCCCCCAGCACGGCGCCGGCCTCACCCCGCTGGTCCCGCGCTCCGGCGTCGACGGCGGCGCCGGTGGCCTCGAGACGCCGAGGTAGCCGCCGATGTCTTTTCCGACGCTGACCGAGATCGAAGACGCGAACTGGGATTACCTGACCACCAACGCCAACGCCTGGACCAATCTGGCCAACACCTGGGAAGCCGCATTCACCGAAATCCGCGACGCCTCCACGAGCCCTGGCGGCATCCCGTGGACCGGTACCGGTGCCCAAGCCTTCCAGCACCGCGCCGCCGCCGACGTGGTGAGAGTCCACGGCCCCGCCGACATGCTGCGCAACGCGGCCGGGATCGCCAACCGCGGCGCACAGGACCAACAGGGCAACAAGTCGCTGGTGCTGTCTGCCGTCAATACCGCTGAGCGCCAAGATTTCCGGGTAGGCGACGACTACTCCGTCACCGACACCTGGACCTACTACAGCTCGGCCGCGGAGCAGGCTCAGCGTGAGCAGGCCGCGGACGATCATGCCAGTTTCATCAAGTCCCGTGCCGCCAACCTGGTCAACAACGAGCAAGAGATCGCCCGCCAACTCACCACCGCAACCGCCGGACTACACGAGTTCACCTTCGGCGAAGGAGGCGCCGACGGTGGAGCGGGCGGCAACGGGCTGCCGCAGGCCCAGGCAGGCGGCAACGTTGACCCCGCCGACATGGCGAGGCAACGCGATCAGGCAATCGCCGACGATCCCGCTGCCGACCCCACCGCGCGGCGACTGGCTCAGGAACGCCTCGATGACCTGCGGAATTCCCAATTCATCGGCCCACTGCCAACCAATCCGGTGCTCGGCGGCGACGCGCGTACCCGCGCCCAAGCGAGACGACAGCTCCAGGATTTCCTCGAATCTGGTCAGGCCTATCCAAACCGGCCACCGCTGACACCTGACCAAGCAACCCATTTGCTAGACCGGTGTGAGTTCCAGGCACGGGTTCTGGTCCTCCGTGGCTTCGCCGATCAGTTGAACCAAGCGGGAGTCTCTCCGGCGGGAATCCAGCGAGCACTCGACGAGGTACAAGGCGGCAAGCCTCCCCAGCAGTTGATCCATGAAGCGGGCTCTGGAATATCCAGCGGGGTCGGTGGTTTGGGCAGCGGCCTGAGTTCGCAAGCGGACGCTCTTCCCCAGGGAAGGCATTGGGGCGACGCTCCCGCGTGGTCCAAGACCGACGCCGACGCCCTTAAAACGCTGGGTAAGCGGCTCTCATTGGCCGGTATAAGTCTGGACGGTTTGCTGACCGTTAACGATATCTTGAACGGAGCTCCCGCTAGCGAAGAGGTTCCCAAGCTAGGTGGACGCACCGCCGGCGCATGGCTCGGAGGATTCGCCGCAGGGGCGGCTTGGGGTTCGTGGGTAGGGCCCGAGGGCACCGTGCTTGTCGGACTTCTCGGTTCAATTGCGGGCGGGTTTGGCGGGGATAAATTGGTGCAAAAGATGATGGGCGGCTGATGGTACGCGATTTGTCCTTCGGAGTAATTGTCCTGTGCTACCTCGTGGGATTTCTCCTGTCTTTTTCCAAAATCAGCACCAGCGCACAGCGACGCATCTACTGGAGTTGCGCCTGCATAGCAGGCTTTTTCGGCACCCTGGCAACGTATCCGACGTGGACGAACGCAGCCGTACTGGGCATTTTAGTTCCGGCGGTAATGGCAGTTGCAGCCTATGTGGCCACGCCCTACATCAAGATCCGCGGAAAAATCTATGCATTGACGATCACAGAACCCGATCCCGAAGATGCACCCGCGACAACTGATTCCACCCAGCAGGAGATCGACCTACATCCCGATTCATACAGCGGACTACTCACCGCCACAACCATGTGGTGGGCTCTCGTCGTACTCACTGCGATCGGCGCCGGAAATGTGTACTTCGCCGCCACAGGAAAAGGCGAGATCTGGGTAGGCCTCATGAGTGGTACGTTCTCCGCACTGCTTACCGTTGTCACCGCGTACGGCGACGCCAGCTGGCGCTATCCGATAGCTCGCGGCCAATACATCCAGTTTGGGGTCGCCTCCGTCATCACCGCCGGAGTTTTCCCCCTGCTGTACCTGGCCGCCTATTACATTGCCCAACGCCGACCACTTCGACGCAAACAGTCGATGGAATATCGGGTACATCCCCGCCACAGAAAACTGGATAGCTAAGCCCAATTCGCGCACAGCAGAATCTCCCCTGCCAGTTGCCCCATACCCCTAGGCTTGATCAAGTGACGATTCGCCTTGGCTTCCAGATCCCTGACTTCTCGTACGGCACCGACGTTTCGGAGCTGTTCCCCACCGTCATCGCGCAGGCCCGCGAGGCCGAGGCCGCCGGGTTCGACGCGGTCTTGGTGATGGACCACTTCTATCAACTGCCGATGCTGGGGTCCCCCGATCAGCCGATGCTCGAGGCCTACACCGCCCTGGGTGCGCTGGCCACTGCGACGCAGCGGGTGCAGCTGGGCACCCTGGTCACCGGCAACACCTACCGCAACCCGGCCCTGCTGGCCAAGATCATCACCACGCTGGACGTGGTCAGCGCCGGCCGCGCCATCCTGGGTATCGGGACCGGCTGGTACGAGCTCGAACATGACCAACTGGGTTTCGAGTTCGGCACCTTCACCGACCGGTTCAACCGGCTCGACGAGGCGCTACAGATCACCCTGCCGATGATCCGCGGTGAGCGGCCCACGTTCGAGGGCAAGTGGTATCGCACCCGCGAAGCAATGGCCGAACCGCGCTTCCGCGACCACATTCCGCTGCTGATCGGCGGCAGCGGCGAGAAGAAGACGATCCCTTTGGCGGCGCGCCACTTCGACCACCTCAACCTCATCACCGGTTTCGACCAACTGCCTGCGAAGGTGGACGCGATCCGGCGCAGCTGCGACGAGGTCGGCCGCGACCCGGCCACCCTGGAGACCACCATGCTGCTCACCGCGCTGGCCGGCGACAACCTGACCGCTGGCCAGGTTCCCGCCCCGATCGCTCAACGGGCGGTGGCCGGCAGCCCTGAGTCGATCGCCGAGCAGATCAAGACCAAAGTGCTCGATGCCGGCGTGGGTGGGGTGACCATGAACATCCCCGGCTACACCCCCGGGGTCATCACCAAGGTGGGTGCGGCGTTGCGCGCGGTGCTCGACGCCTGAATCCAATGAAGTCAACCGACCCGGTCACTTGGAACTTAGATCATCCACCGCGAAGGCCGCGGGGCCACTCCGTGATGCACTAGCATCAGATGTATGCGCACCACATTGTCGATCGATGATGACGTGCTCTTGGCGGTCAAGGAGCGGGCACACCGAGAGCGGCGCCCAGTGGGCGAAGTGCTCTCCGAGTTGGCTCGGCAAGCGCTGACCAGGCACGACAACCCGACGAAAGGGTCCGAGTCGTTTCACGGCTTCGCTCCGCTACCTCACCGCGGCACCGCAGTCTCCAATGCCCTCATCGACCGACTTCGCGACGAAGAGGGCGTCTGAATCAGATGCGGTCATTGCTAGACGTCAATGTGCTGTTGGCGTTGCTCGACCGCGATCACGTCGACCACGAACGGGCACGGACGTGGCTGGACACCGAGATCGACCACGGCTGGGCATCTTGCGCGATCACCCAGAACGGCTTCGTGCGCATCATCAGCCAACCCCGATATCCGAATCCCGTCACGCCCAACTACGCCATCGGCATGCTGGCCCAGGCCACTGGGACCCGCTACCACCAGTTCTGGACCTGCGCGGTGAGCGTTCTCGATGCCGACGTTGTCGATCCCGCCCGGGTACACAGCTCCAAACAGGTCACCGACGCCTACTTGCTGGCACTCGCCGTCGCCAACGACGGCAGGTTCGTCACGTTCGACCAATCGATCGCTCTGACAACGGTTCCCGGCGCCGAAGATCGACACCTGACGATCCTTTGAACCGCTACCCCAGCACCGTGTGCATCAACATCACGTCGTAGGCGTTCCACAGCGACAGCGTGAAATACACGTCCTTACCCGTCGACCAGGGATGCACGTAGGGCGCGTAAATGCCGCCGGGGATCTGACCGGTGGGAATCAGCGTCTGCTCGGCGCTCCACGGCCCCTGCGGGGTGGGCGCGGTACGGGCCACGACGTCGTTGCCGCCGTTGCCGTACAACGCCAGGTACTGACGTAGATAGGTGTTGTACTGCACCGACATCTCACCCACCGGGCCGGGGATCACCGGCGTGGCCGCAGCCGGATTGGCCGGCACCCAGGATCCGCTGTCCCCATTCCAGTACTGGTACTGGTTCAGGTCGGGAATGGCGCGCTCGGGCACCCGCGACAGGTACGCCGAACCGCCACGGCCGGAAGGGGTTCCGTAGGAGTACAAGAAGCCGTCGTTGCCGCGTAGGTACGCGCCCATCTGGAATTTCTCGTTACCGGGGACGAAACGCGCCCGCGGGACGTTCTCCGGCGAGGTCGAGCGCACCGTGCCCGGATAGACGCCCCATGTTTCGCCGTTGTCGTTGGAGACCGCGATCGCCGAGTAGTTGGTGGACCACTCGCCGTCACGCCCCCACTGCTTGATGGACATGAAGTTCATGTACTGGTTGCCGGCGATCCCGATGGCGGCGGTGGGGATCATGCCCTCCTGGTGCGGAGCCAGCTGCACAGCGGGCAGGATCTGCTTGGAGAAGTTCGCCTGCCGCAGTGGCGAACCCGAGTACTTGTTGCCGACCGCGCCGGGGCCCACCGTGATCCCGTCCGCCAGGTTGTTGTCATTGCTTCGGAACAGCACATTCTGTCGCCACTGCTTGCCCTGGATGCGGCAGTAGCCGAACGTGTCGCCGAACGCGTAGAGGACCTGACGGTTAGCGGGATCGCCATTGTCCCAGGGGATTCCGAGGTCGGTGCCGGAGATGCCGAAGCGCTGCAGGGTTTGGTTGGGGCCGTTGGGTCCGGTCACCCACTCCACCAGCGACGTCTGCGCGCCGGCGATGGCGCCGGCGGCATCGGCCGTCGCCAGCCCCGGATCTGCGGCCGGTACGGGCTGGACGGGCTGCACCGGCTGGGCGACGTTCGGCACGGCTTGACCACCGGGATTCGGCTGCGGCGGGACCACTCCGGCCTGTTGCCGGATCGTGCCGTTCGGGTTGATCAGCGCGGCGATCAGCGGGCCCAGCTTGGGCAGCGGCGCAGAGTCGTTGGTGCCGCGAGGCCGCCGCCCGGTGGGCAGCTGACCGGCTCCGGTGGTCGGTGAACCCGGCGGCGGGTCGATGTTGGCTTCAGGAGCGTTGCAGGTGAGCGCGTTCGCCGACGCGAACTCGCTGGCGGCGACCATCCCCAGGACGACGACCGGCACCATTGCCGCCGAGACGATTCGACGTGTCGCCGACATGTCACACCTTTCCCAGGACCCGCCCCCGGGCCTCGCACCACTGTGACGATAGTGATTTCTGGGACTTCTGTGGCTGCCAGAGAACGATAGAGACGCATCCGTGACGGTGTCGCAATCAGCGGATTGCCCGCTCAGCCGGCCCGGTTGACCTCGGCGACCACCTCAGCTACGCAGCGCAGTTGCCCCAGATCAGAGCTGGTCGGGATGAGGTGAACCTCGTCGGCGCCCACCGCCGCAAACCGGCGCAGCACCTGCGCCAGCTCGTCCTCGCTGCCAGCCCAGCCGGTCGTCGGCGCCATCGCCTCGACATATTCGGCGGGAATCCAGTTCATGTAGCGCAGCAGGTGCCGGCGCACCTGATCGCGGGCTTCGTCACGATCGCCCAACGCGAACCAGAACGACGTCGCCAGATGCGGCTTGGCCCGGCCCGCCTGCCGCCAGGCGTCGCGGGCGACGTCGAACAGTTCGTTCTGTTTGGCGACATCAAGATCCATGGTGATGCCAGCCAGTCCTTCGGCCCAGGCCGCTGCGCTGCGCAAGGTCTTGGGGCCGATCGTGCCGACCAGCAGCGGCGGCCCGCCGGGTTGGGTGGGCGCCGGGCCGACCGGCAACACCGACTCGGTGAGCTTCTCCCCCGCCCAGACGCGCCGCATGATCGCCACCGCGGCGGCCAACTCGCCCATCTTCTGCTTCGCCGGATCGGCGCCGACCGCCCGGTAGTCCTCGTCGCGGCCGCCGATGCCGAGCCCGACGGTAAGCCGGCCCTGGCTGAGCAGGTCGGCGGTGGCCAGCGCTTTGGCGAGCATGACGGGGTCGTGCAGTTGCGGGACGATCACCGTGGTCACCAGACGCACCCGCTCGGTCCACGCCGCCAGCGCACCCAGCAGGGTCAGGCTGTCGGGGTTGGTGAAGGCAATTCGCTCGCCCCAACACAACGACGAGAACGGCCCGTCGTCGATCGCTCGGGCCCAGTCCCGCAGCAGCGTGGCGTCGAGGTCCGGTTCCATCACTGGCATGGTCATTCCCACCTGCATGACCGCGATTGTGGCACGGGCGGCCTGCGCGGCCGACACTTGAGGAATGGGCATTTCGTTCAACCACACGATCGTGGCCGCACACGACAAGCAGGCGTCGGCAGCTTTTCTAGCCGAGCTGTTCGGCCTGCCCGAGCCGCAGCCGTTCGGGCACTTCGCGGTCGTCGCACTCGATCACCAGGCCAGCCTCGATTACGCCGATGTGGCCGCCGGTGAGCCGATCCGGCCACAGCACTACGCGTTTTTAGTCTCCGAGTCCGACTTCGATGCGATCTACGCCAAGATCTCCGAACGCGGGCTGGAGCACTGGGCCGATCCGCGAGGTGAGCGCCCGGGCGAGATCAACCGCAACGACGGTGGGCGCGGCGTGTATTTCCGCGATCCCGGCGGTCACTACATGGAGATCCTCACCCGGCCGTACGGGACCGGCGGTTAGCGAGGCTCGACGCAGGAGAGCCGAAGCTGGACCGCCGCATCAACCCGGCGGTTAGCGAGGCTCGACGCAGGAGAGCCGAAGCTGGACCGCCGCATCAGCCCGGCCGGGCGGCTAACCAGGCGTGTGGCCGCGCTGGCGCTCCTGGGTGCGGTAGTCGGCGGCCAGGTCGGCGACGTGCGCCGGTAGATCGCCCGATGCCACGTCGGCCAGGCTGGTCTGCTCGAGCACCGAACGCATGCTGGCCCGCAACGCCCGCCACACGTCGGTCAACGCGGCCGTCGGCCCGGCGTAGGGCAGATCGCCCATGCCGATGTCACGGACACTGGCCAGCGGACCGTCGATGCAGCGCAAGACGTCGGCGACGCTGATCGCCGTGGCCGCGCGGGCCAGTTCGTAGCCGCCGTCGCGACCGCGCTGGCTGCGCACCAGCCGGTCGGTGCGCAGATCGGACAAGATGTCGACGAGGAACTGCGCGGGAATGCCCTGCGCCGCCGCTATTTCGTCGGTCTTGACCAGGGCGCCGGGCTCGGCGGTGGCCAGTTGGACCATCGCTCGCACCGCGTACTCCGCCTTGGCCGACATGCGCATTGCGAGCATTCTTCCATCTGGCGGCTCAACTGATTGCCGCGAGCACCGCTTGCGCGTATTCGGGGCGACACACCACCAGGTCGGGAAGCAGCGGGTCCGCCCGGTTGTAGACCAGTGGTGACCCGTCGATGCGCGAGGTATGTAGGCCCGCGGCCCGGGCCACCGCCACCGGGGCAGCCGAGTCCCACTCGTATTGCCCGCCGGCGTGCACGTACACATCGGCGATGCCCTGCACCACAGCGGCAACCTTCACCCCCGCCGAGCCCATCGGCACCAGCACGCCGTCCAGTCGCTCGCGAACCGCTTCGGCGATCGCGGGCGGACGGCTGCGCGACACCGCGATGCGGGGCGCGCCGGCGTACGCGGGCGGGGCGGCAACCGTCGGGGTGGCCAGCGTGCTGCCCCGCGCGGGCAGCGCCACCGCCCCGGCGGACAGCTCGCCGGATTGCCACAGCGCCACGTGCACGGCCCAGTCGTCGCGGCCGAGTTCGCTGAACTCCCGGGTGCCGTCCAGCGGGTCGACGATCCACACCCGCTCGGCGGCCAGCCGGACCGGGTTGTCGGCGCCCTCCTCGGACAGCACCGCGTCGTCGGGCCGCTCGCTCGCCAGTGCGGCCATCAGGAAGTCGTGCGAACGCTGGTCGCCGGCCGCCTTCCGTTCCGCCTCAGTCGCATCGGCCAGCTCCTCGCGGACCCGCAGCAGCAGCCGGCCCGCCTCGGTGGCCAGGTGCGCGGCCAGCTGGTGATCGTTCACTTGCGGTCGTCGATCGCCGCGATGACCTGGCGGGCCTGCTCGTCGACACTGTTCTGCGAGCTCAACCGCACGTCGGGATTCCGCGGCCGCTGATAGGGGCTGTCGATACCGGTGAAGTGCGTGATCAGACCGGCCCGCGCTTTGGCGTAGAGCCCCTTGGGGTCACGCTGCTCGCACTCCTCCAGCGAGGTGTCGCAGAACACCTCGACGAAGTCGAACCCGGCGTCGGTGTGCACCTGACGGGCCAGCTGGCGATGCTCGATCAGCGGGCTGATCGCCGGCACCAACACGATCTGGCCGGAGTCGGCCAGCAAGGTGGCCACGTGTGCCAGCCGGCGCAGGTTCTCGGCACGGTCGGCCATCGAGAAGCCCAGGTCGGCATTGAGGCCGTGGCGCAGGTTGTCGCCGTCGAGAACGTAAGCCGGCGTTCCCCTTTCGAGCAGCAGCTGTTCGACGCGCATCGCCACCGACGACTTGCCCGCGCCGGACAGCCCGGTCAGCCACACGGTGCGGCCCTTGGACAACCGGTCCGTCGCGGTGACCAGCGACTCGTGCCGCACGGTGTTGGGGCTCGCGGTCCGCGGCGACACGTCGCGCAGCACCATGCCCGCGGCCACGGTCCCGTTGGTGGCCTGGTCGATCAGGATGAACGAGCCGGTGGAGTCATTGCGGGTGAACTCGTCGAGCATCAGCGGCACCTGCGAACGCAGCGAGACGCGGCCGAGCTCGTTGAGCTTCAACGTGTTCGCGTCTTTGTCGCGGTGCAAGGTGTTGACGTCGAGGCGGTAGTCCAGCGCCATCACCTTCACCCGGGTGGTCCGGGTGGTGTGCTTGATGATGTAGTCGTTGCCCGGCTGCAGCGTCGCGCCGTCGGCCATCCAACACACCGTGGCGTCGAAGTCCTGGACCACCCGCGGCTGGTTGTTGGTGCGGGCGATCATGTCGCCGCGGGAGATGTCGATGTCGTCGGTGAGGCTCACCGAGACCGCCATCGGCGGAAATGCTTCGGCCACTGTGCCGTTCGGCCCCTCGATCTCGGCGATCCGGCTCGGCTTGCCCGACGGCAGCACCACGACGTCGTCGCCGGGGCGCAGCACGCCGCTGGCCACCGTGCCGGCGTAGCTGCGGTGATCGGCGTGCTCGTGGGTCTGCGGGCGGATCACGTACTGCACCGGGAACCGCACGTCGACCAGGTTGCGGTCACCGGCGATGTAGACCTCTTCGAGGTGCGACAGCAGCGCCGGACCGTCGTAGAAGGGCGTCTTGTCCGACTTGGTCACCACGTTGTCGCCGAGCAGCGCCGAGATCGGGATAGTCGTCACATCGTGCACGTCCAGGCGGGTGGCGAACGAGTGGAAGTCGTCGCGGATCGCCTCGAACTTCTCGGCGTCCCAGTCGATCAGGTCCATCTTGTTGACCGCCAGCACGATGTGGCGAATCCCCAGCAGCGACGCCAGGAAGGTGTGCCGGCGAGACTGCTCCTGCAGCCCGTGCCGTGCGTCGACCAGCACGATCGCCAGCTGAGCGGTCGAGGCGCCGGTCACCATGTTACGGGTGTATTGGATGTGCCCCGGGGTGTCGGCGATGATGAATTTCCGCTTCGGCGTTGCGAAATAGCGGTAGGCGACATCGATGGTGATGCCCTGCTCGCGCTCGGCGCGCAGGCCGTCGGTCACCAGGGCCAGGTCGGTGTAGTCGTTGCCGCGCTCACGGGAGGTGCGCTCGACCGAGGCCAGCTGGTCCTCCATGACGGCCTTGGAGTCGAACAGCAGCCGTCCGATCAGCGTGGACTTGCCGTCGTCGACCGATCCGGCCGTGGCGATTCGAAGCAGCGTGGTTGCCGCACCCATCAGAAATACCCCTGCCTCTTGCGGTCTTCCATGCCTGCTTCGGAGATCCGGTCATCGGCGCGAGTCGCCCCGCGCTCGGTCAACCGCGATACCGCGGTCTCGTCGATCACCTCTTCGACGGTGGCCGCCGTGGATTCCACGCAGCCCGTGCAGGTGACGTCGCCGACGGTGCGGAACCGGACCGAAGTCTCGAACACCTCTTCCCCGTCCACGGGGCGCAGGAATTCGTGGTCGGCCAGCAGCATGCCGTCACGCCGGAACACCTTGCGCTGGTGCGCGAAATAGATTGACGGCAGCGCGATTTCCTCGGCCCCGATGTAGGACCAGATGTCGAACTCGGTCCAGTTCGACAGCGGGAACGCCCGAATATGCTCGCCGGCCCGATGCCGGCCGTTGTAGAGGTTCCACAGCTCGGGCCGTTGGGCCTTGGGGTCCCACTGGCCGAACTCGTCACGGAAGCTGAACACCCGTTCCTTGGCGCGAGCCTTCTCCTCGTCGCGGCGGGCACCGCCGAACGCGGCGTCGAACTTGTTCTCGCGGATGGCCCGCAGCAACGTGACGGTCTGCAGCGGGTTGCGCGACGGCCCGTCGTCGACCACCCGTCCGGCGTCGATGTCGTCTTGTACCGACGCGACCACCAGCCGGACCCCGGTCTGGGCGACGAGCTCGTCACGCGCGGCGATGACCTCGTCGAAGTTGTGGCCGGTGTCGACGTGCATCACCGGGAACGGCAGCCGGCCCGGCGCGAACGCCTTGACGGCCAGATGCAGCATGACGATGGAGTCCTTGCCGCCGGAGAACAGCAGCACCGGACGCTCGAACTCCGCCGCCACCTCCCGGATGATGTGGATGGCCTCGGCCTCCAGGGTGCGCAGATGCGTGAGCTGATAGTGCCCAGCCGTGGCGGCCTCGGGGGGCGCAGTGACGTTACTGGTCATGACTTCCTTGCCAGAGATACCCGATAATCTTGGTGAGACTTACCATATTTGTTGGTTATGGCTGGCTATGCAACCAGCCGCACTGTGTTGCTGTCAATGTGATCTATGCGGCCTCGCCCGCGAGCAGTCGCGAAAGCCCCCTCCGGCCCGTCCTGGAGGGGGCTTTCGCGACTGCTCGGCACTGAGGGCTACAGCGTGACCTCGTCGAGCTTGCCGGTGGCGACGTCGAAGACGAACCCGCGCAGCGACGTGGTCTGGGTGATGAACGGGCTGGCCTTGATCCGCCGCAGCGACTGGCGGACATCCTCGACCGGGTCCGGGAACGCCTCGGCCGACCAGGTTGGGCGGATGCCGGTCTCTTCCAGGATGGAGCGCTTGAAGTCGTCGTCGGTGAAGGTGAGCATCCCGCAGTCGGTGTGGTGGATCAGGATGATCTCCCGGGTGCCCAACAACCGTTGGCTGATCGCCAGGGAGCGGATCGCGTCGTCGGAGACCACACCCCCGGCGTTGCGGATGGCATGCGCCTCGCCCTCGTTGAGGCCAAGCACCCGATAGACGTCGAGGCGGGCGTCCATGCAGGCGACGATCGCGACGTGCTTGCTCGGTGGCATGGGCAGCGGACCGGTGAAGGTCTTCGCGTATTCAGCGTTGTTCGCCAGGTAGTCATCGGTGACGGTCACAGGTCTTCTCCTCTGTCGCGGTGCAGCGGAGCCTAGTGAAGGAGCCCCCGGATTTCACGGGTAAAAATCACTCGATAATGCTCTGCCGGCAACGCCTGCTCCGGCGCCGACCTCTACCCTTTTGGCCATGACGCGGTTTCTGGCCGGCCGGGCGCTGAACTACCTGGTGCTGCTGGGCCTCGCCTCGTTTCTGACCTTCTGCCTGACCTCCTTGGCCTTCGCGCCGCTGGACAGCCTCATGCAGCGCAACCCACGTCCGCCGCAGGCCGTGATCGACGCCAAGGCCGCCGAGCTCGGCCTGGACAAGCCGATTCCACTGCGTTACGCGCACTGGGCCTCGCACGCGGTGCGCGGCGACTTCGGTGTCACCGTCACCGGCCAGCCGGTCTCCGGGGAACTGGGCCGGCGTGTCGGAGTCAGCCTGCGCCTGCTGGTAGTCGGTTCCCTGGCCGGCACCGCGATCGGCGTGGTGGCCGGCGCGTGGGGGGCGGTACGCCAATACCGACTGTCGGACCGGGTCATCACCATGGCCGCGCTGCTAGTGCTCTCAGTACCGACCTTCGTGCTGGCCAACCTGGTGATCCTCAGCGCACTACGGGTGAACTGGGCGCTGGGCGCCCAGCTGTTCGACTACACCGGCGAGACCTCCCCCGGGCTGATCACCGGCTTCTGGCCCGGGCTGGCCGATCGGCTGCAGCATCTGGTGCTGCCGTCGCTGACCTTGGCGTTGGGCGCGGCCGCCAGCTTCAGCCGCTACCAGCGCAACGCGATGCTCGACGTACTCGGCCAGGACTTCATCCGCACCGCACGGGCCAAGGGACTCACCCGCCGTCGCGCGCTGTTCAAACACGGGCTGCGCACCGCGCTGATCCCGATGGCGACACTGTTCGCCTACGGGGTGGCCGGGCTGGTCACCGGAGCGGTGTTCGTCGAAAAGATCTTCGGCTGGCACGGCATGGGCGAATGGGTGGTGCAGGGCGTGGCGACTCAGGACACCAACATCGTCGCGGCCATCACGGTGTTCTCCGGTGGCGTGGTGCTGCTGGCCGGGCTGCTCTCCGACGTCATCTACGCGATGCTCGACCCGCGGGTGCGGGTGTCATGAGTACCGAGATCGAGTTCGCCTCGCGGCGCACCCTGGTGCTGCGCCGGTTCCTGCGCAGCCGCAGCGCGGTCGGCGCGCTGGGACTGCTCGCGGTGATGTTCGTCGGCTGCTACACCCTGCCGGGCCTGCTGCCCTACTCCTACACCGACCTGGACTACGACGCGCTGCTGGTTCCGCCCGGAGCTCGACACTGGCTGGGCACCAACGCGTTGGGCCAAGACCTGCTGGCACAGATTTTGCGCGGCATGCAGAAGTCGATGCTGATCGGGGTGTGCGTCGCGCTGATCTCCACGGTGATCGCCGCGACCGTCGGAGCGATCTCGGGGTATTTCGGTGGATGGCGCGACCGGGTGCTGATGTGGCTGGTCGACCTGCTGCTGGTGGTGCCGGCCTTCATCCTGATCGCGATCATCACCCCACGTACCAAGAACAGCGGCAACATCGCCCTGTTGGTGCTGTTGCTGGCCGGGTTCAGCTGGATGATTAGCGCCCGCATGGTGCGCGGGCTGACCATGAGCCTGCGGGAACGTGAATTCATCCGGGCCGCACGGTATATGGGCGTCTCCAGCCGGCGCATCATCATCGACCACGTGGTGCCCAACGTAGCGTCCATCTTGATCATCGACACCGCGCTGAACGTCGCGGTGGCGATCCTGGCCGAAACCGGTTTGAGCTACCTGGGTTTCGGCATCCAGCCGCCCGACGTCTCGCTGGGCACCCTGATCGCCGACGGCACCGCCTCGGCCATCACCTTCCCGTGGGTCTTCCTGTTCCCGGCCGGGGTGTTGATCACGATCCTGGTCTGCGCCAACCTCGCCGGGGACGGCCTGCGGGACGCCCTGGACCCCGACGCCGCGACGCTGCGAGGCCGCTGATGAGCACCCTGCTGGAAGTCTCCGACCTGGCCGTGACGTTCGGCGCCGGCCGCGACGCCGTGCGTGCGGTGCGCGGCGTCAGCTACCACGTTGACGCCGGCGAAGTGGTGGCGATGGTCGGCGAGTCGGGCTCAGGCAAATCCGCGGCGGCGATGGCCGTGATGGGGCTGCTGCCCGAATATGCGCAGGTGTCCGGTTCGGTGCGCCTGCAGGGCACGCAGTTGATCGGGCTGGGCGACACCGCCATGTCGAAGTTCCGCGGCGCCTCGATCGGGATGGTGTTCCAGGATCCGATGTCGGCGCTGACACCGGTGTACACCGTGGGCGATCAGATCGCCGAGGCCATCGAAGTGCACCAGCCCCGGGTGGGCCGCGCTGCGGCGCGCCGACGGGCAGTCGAGCTGCTGGAGCTGGTCGGGATCAACCGGCCCGAGCAACGGGCGCGGGCGTTTCCGCACGAGCTCTCCGGCGGGGAACGGCAGCGGGTGGTGATCGCGATCGCGATCGCCTGCGACCCGGACCTGCTGATCTGCGACGAGCCCACCACTGCGCTCGACGTCACCGTGCAGGCCCAGATCCTCGAGGTCCTCAAGACAGCGCGTGATGTGACCGGTGCCGGGGTACTGATCATCACCCACGACCTCGGAGTGGTCGCCGAATTCGCCGACCGGGCCCTGGTGATGTACGCCGGACGGGTGGTCGAAGCCGCACCGGTCGAGGCCTTGTACTCCGACCGGCGGATGCCCTACACGGTCGGCCTGTTGGGTTCGGTGCCCCGCCTGGACGCCCCACAGGGCACCCGGCTGGTGCCGATCCCGGGCGCCCCACCGTCATTGACGGCCGGGATAGATGCGGGGTGTCCCTTTGCCCCGCGCTGCCCATTGGCCGCCGACGACTGCCTGGCGGCAGAGCCGGAACTGCTCAGCGTCGGGGAGAACCATTCCGCGGCCTGCATTCACACCGACCAGGTCATCGGGCGCAGCGCTGCCGACATCTATGGCGTGCGCACCGAAGTGCCGGCTGCGGTCGCGGCGGAAACCCCCACCGTGCTGCGGGTCCGCGATCTGGTCAAGACCTACCCGCTGACCAAGGGGGTGCTGCGCCGCCGCGCCGGCGAGGTGCGCGCCGTCTCTCGTGTGAGCTTCGAGTTGCAGCAGGGCCGCACGCTGGGCATCGTCGGCGAATCCGGCTCGGGCAAATCCACCACATTGCACCAGATCCT
The DNA here is from genome assembly GCF_022374935.2 of Mycolicibacter virginiensis. Classification (NCBI taxonomy): domain Bacteria; kingdom Bacillati; phylum Actinomycetota; class Actinomycetes; order Mycobacteriales; family Mycobacteriaceae; genus Mycobacterium; species Mycobacterium virginiense. Next base: position 1,439,558 of record NZ_CP092430.2, on the reverse strand, counting down.
GGAGCTGGCCGCGCCGCAGTCCGGGTCGATCGAAGTGCTCGGCGCCGATGTCGCCGCGTTGAAGCGCGACGGCCGTCGTGCCCTGCGGCGTGACCTGCAGGTGGTGTTCCAGGATCCGGTCGCCTCACTGGATCCCCGACTGCCGGTGTTCGAACTGCTGGCGGAACCCCTGCGCGCCAACGGCTCCGACAAGGCCGCCATCCATGCCCGGGTCGCCGAACTGCTAGAGCTGGTGGGGCTGCGCCGCGGCGACGCGCTGCGCTATCCCTCGGAGTTCTCCGGCGGGCAGAAGCAGCGGATCGGCATCGCCCGGGCCCTGGCGTTGCAGCCGAAGATCCTCGCACTGGATGAACCGGTGTCCGCACTCGATGTGTCGATTCAGGCCGGCATCATCAACCTGCTGCTGGACCTGCAGCAGCAACTCGGATTGTCCTACCTGTTTGTGTCGCATGACCTTTCGGTGGTCAAACACCTGGCGCACCGGGTCGCGGTGATGTACGCCGGAGCGATCGTCGAACAGGGCGAGGCCGATCAGGTGTTCCGCGATCCCCAACACGACTACACCCGGCGTCTCTTGGCCGCGGTGCCACACTTATGACTATGACGTTGACTCTGCGCTCACCAAAGAGTTGTGCGAGAAGAGTGCCTGGTGGACGCAGAGTCAACGGGGTGGTGGCCACCGTGTTGGCTGCCGGCCTGGCGCTGAACGGGTGCGCGGCAGTCGATATCACCGCACCCGAGGGCACCGCCACGGTCGGCACCGCCAGCGACATCAACCCGCAGGACCCGGCGAAACTGCGGGACGGCGGCAACCTGCGGCTGTCGATGACCCAGTTCCCGCCGAACTTCAACCCGCTGCACATCGACGGCAACCTGGCCGAGAACGCCGCCATGCTCAAGGCCACCATGCCGCGGGCATTCACCATCGGCCCGGACGGCTCGGCGACGGTGGACACCGACTACTTCACCAGTGTGGAGCTGACCGGCACCAACCCCCAGGTGGTCACCTACACCATCAATCCGAAAGCGGTGTGGAGCGACGGGACACCGCTCACCTGGAAAGACATCGCCAGCCAGATCCATGCCACCAGTGGCGCCGACAGCGGGTACGCGATCGCGACCACCAACGGCGCCGAGCGGGTCGCCTCGGTGACCCGCGGCGTCGACGACCGGCAGGCCGTGATGCGCTTCGCCAAGCCCTACGCCGAGTGGCGGGGCATGTTCGCGGGCAACTCGATGCTGTTGCCGGCCAGCATGACCGGCGACCCGCAGACCTTCAACAAGGCTCAGCTGAGCAAGCCGGGCCCCTCGGCCGGGCCGTTCGTACTGTCGACGCTGGACCGCACCAGTCAGCGGATCACCTTGACCCGCAACCCCGCCTGGTGGGGCCGGACTCCGAAGCTCGACACCATCACCTACCTGGTGCTCGACGAGGCCGCCCGGATGCCGGCGCTGCAGAACCACACCATCGACGCCACCGGGGTAGCCACCCTGGATCAGTTGACGATCGCGCGCCGCACCGAGGGCATCGCGATCCGGCGGGCGCCGACCCCGGCCTGGAACCACTTCACCTTCAACGGGGCACCCGGCGCCATCTTGTCCGACAAGGCGCTGCGGCTGGCGGTCATGCGCGGCATCGACCGGTCCACCATCGCCAAGGTCACCCAGCGCGGCCTGACCGCCGACCCGGTGCCGCTGAACAACCACATCTACGTCGCCGGCCAGGAGGGCTACCAGGACAACAGCGCGGTGGTGGCCTACGACCCCGAGCGCGCCGCACGCGAACTCGACGAGCTCGGCTGGACACTGCACGGCAAGTTCCGGGAGAAGAACGGTCGCCCGCTGGTGATCCGCCACCTGTTCTACGACGCATCGAGCACGCGGCAGTTCGCCCAAGTGGCCCAGCACAACCTGGCCCAAATCGGGGTCAAGCTGCAGTTGGACGCCAAGGCCGGGGGCGGCTTCTTCACCGACTACGTCAACGTCGGCGACTTCGACATCGCCCAATTCAGTTGGGTCGGTGACGCCTTCCCGCTGGCCGGGCTCAACCAGATCTCCGCCTCCTACGGGGAGGCCAACTTCGGCAAGATCGGCAGCCCAGCCATCGACGCCAAGATCGAGGAGACACTGGAGGCACTCGATCCGGCGCTGGCTCGCGCCCGGGCCAACGAGGTCGACAGCCTGCTGTGGGCCGAGGGATTCAGCCTGCCCCTGATTCAGACCACCGGTAATGTCGCGGTGCGCAGTTCGCTGGCCAACTTCGGGGCGCCGGGCCTGGCGGATCTGGACTACACCGTGATCGGATTCCTCAAGGACTGATGACCGGGCATCAGGTGGTGATCGTCGGGGCCGGCCCGACCGGGCTGATGCTGGCGGGCGAACTGGCCTTGGCCGGGGTCGACGTCGTGATCGTCGAGCGACGCGACGGCCATGACCTGACCGGGTCGCGGGCGGGCGGTATCACGCCGCGCACCATCGAGATCCTCGACCAGCGCGGAATCGTCGACCGGTTCCTGGCACAGGGGCGCATCGGCCAGATCTGTCACTTCGCGTGGATCATGTTGGACATCAGCGACTTGCCGACTCGGCACAACTACACCGTCGGCCTGCCGCAGTACCGCGTCGAGCGCACCCTCGCCGACTGGGTCAACGAACTGGGTGTGCGGATCTACCACGGCCGCGACGTGATCGGCTTCGCCCAGGACGACTCCGGCGTCGACGTCGAACTCTCCGACGGCACTACGCTGCGCGCCGCCTACCTGGTCGGGTGCGACGGTGGGCGCAGCCAGATCCGCAAGATGGCCGGAATCGCGTTCCCCGGTTGGGACCCGACGGCCATCTGCCTGATCACCGAGGGCGACCTGGCCGACGAGCCGCCTTGGGGCCTGCACCGCGACGAGGTCGGCATCCACTCGTTCTTCCGCCTCGAGACCGGCGGGCCGGTGCGGGTAATGGTCACCGCGCCCGAGCTGGAGTCCAGCGAGGAGCCGACGCCCGATGATGTCAGCCGGGCCCTGATCTCGCGGCGCGGCACCGATTACGGGTTGCACAATGTCCGCTGGGTCCGTCGGTTCACCGACGTGACCCGGCAAGCCGAACGCTACCGGGACCGGCGGGTGTTACTGGCCGGCGATGCCGCCCACGTGCATTCCCCGGCAGGCGGGCAGGGCCTCAACACCGGCGTTCAAGATGCGGTGAACCTCGGCTGGAAGCTGGCTCAGGTGCTCGCCGGGACCTCACCCGAGGACTTGCTGGACAGCTACCACGCCGAGCGTCATCCGGTCGGCGCCCGCGTCCTGCACAACACCATGGCCCAGAGCACACTGCTGGAGCCCGGCCCGCGGGTGGACGCCTTGCGAGACACCATCGCCGAACTGCTCAGTCTCGACGAGCCGCGCCGGCGGATCGCGGCAATGATGTGCGGCTTGGACATTCACTACGATCTCGGCGGCGGTCATCCGCTGGTGGGTCGACGGATGCCTGATCTGGAGGTGTCGACGCCGGCCGGCACCGTGGGAGTTTTCACGCTGCTCCACGAAGGTCGCGGCGCTCTGCTGAACTTCGGCGCCCCTTGGGATTTCGATATCAGCCCGTGGGCTGACCGGGTAGCGGCGCTCGATGCCGACTACGACGGCCCATGGGAGCTGCCGGTGCTGGGCGCTGTAGCGGCACCCGATGCCGTGCTGATCCGACCGGACGGCCACGTCGCGTGGGTCGGCGACGGGTCAGCCGCCGGATTGGGCGACGCCTTGACCACCTGGTTCGGCGCCCGATAACTCCAGGGATCAGGCGGTCAGGTCGATGCGGTGGGCATCGATGACGCTGCGATAGCGATCCGGGTCGCAGGTCAACACGATCACCTGGCCGTTCGAGCCCACCGCGTCGAACACCGCGCCCATCTTCTCCAGCCGGTCCGGGTCGGTGAAGCCGAGCGCGTCGTCGATCACCACCGGAACACTGTCCTCCTTGGCCACCAGCGCCGCCCCGGCCAGCCGGGTCAGGATGCCCAGCTGTTCCTTGGCGCCGCCAGACAGCGACTCGTAGGGCACGGTGCGACCACCGAGGGTGCGGGCGCAGATCTTCAGGTCGGTGTCGACGTCGACCTCGAAGTCGGCGCCGAATACGTGAGCGCCCAGCCGCTGGATCTCGGCACGGAACGGCTCGACGTAGCGCCGGCGGGTGTCGTCGCGGTGACGAATCATCGTCGACCGCAGCAGCGCCGCGGCGCGTGCCCGACGCCCGATCCGATCGTGTTCGGCCGCAGTGTGTTCCCGCGCCGTCTGTGCGGCGTCGAGCTGACCCCGCCGGCCCTGGGTGCCGAACACGGCGAGCTCGACCTCCACCTCGTGCAGCGCGCGGGTGGTCTCGGCGTGCCGGGCCCGCACTTCCTGCGCCGCGGCCTGCGCTGCGGCGAGTTCAGCGTCGATCGCATCGGGGGCGGCGGCGCCCAGCTGTTCGGACAGCTCGGTCACCCGCTGCTCGGCGGTGCGCAACGCCTGAACGTTGGAGTCGGCGGTAGCCGCGAGCTCGTCATCGCTGACCGTTGCCCGCTGTGCGGCGAGACGCTGGTGGACCGCCTCCAACTCACCACGCTGCGCCGCAACCTTCTCGCGCAGCAGCGTCAGCCGCGTGGCAGCTTCGGTGCGACGGGCCGCAGTCTCCTGAGCGGCGCGGCGCAAGGCTTCGCAGTCGGTGGCGGCCTGCGCCCGCAGTGCCTCAGCCTGGTCACGATCGGCGCGGGCCTGCTCCGGTGTGATCCCGGTCGGGATCTCGCCATGCTCGCCGCGCAGTCGTGTCAGCCGTGCCCGCAACGCCTCGATCTCCTCGTCACCGCGCAGCGCGGCCAGCGCGGCGGCCAACTGGTCGCGGCTGCCCAGCAGTTCCCGGCGCCGCTGGTCGGCGCACCGCGCCTCCGCCAGATCAGTCACGCCGGCCGCCGCCAGGGCATCCGCGAGTTCGGCCTGTGCCGCAGCATGTTTGACGCCGGCTTCACGCGCGCTGTCGCCCGGGCGGACGAGCACACGTAGCAGGCCGGGCAGATCGACCTCGATGCCGTCAGTGACGGTGGCCGACCAACTCTGGCCGCCGGGCAGTGGGGTGGGTTCCCCGGCGATCGTCAGATCGATGTCGGCGACCGCGGTGAGTTCCAGTGTCGCCGAGATCGCGGCCAGCGACGCCTCGCTCCGGTCGCAGGCCGCCGACGCCGCTTCGATTCGGCGCAGGATCGGCTCGGTTACGGTGATCTGCGCCAGCTCGGCCGCCACCACGGCGAGCTGGCCTTCGGTGGCTTCCAGCCGGGCGATCCGGTCAGCGAGCCGGTCCGCCTCCTCTTGAGCGGCGAGTTGATCGACCACGCGGCGGGCCGATGCGGCGCGCTCGGTAGCGGCGACCACGGCCTGGGCGGCATCGGCCGCGACGGCGTCTGCGGCGGTGGCCTCGGCATCAGCGGCGGCCTGCGCCTGGGCCGCGATGTCGATCTCGTGGTCCAGCAGGCTGATCGCAGCCGCCCGGGATTCGAGTTCGTCACGCTGCCGATGCCGCTCGGCGAGAGCGCTGTCGGTCGCGGCACCGGTGGCTTTGGCCGCGGTGGCCATCAACTGTGCATCGCGAAGCTGGCCGCGTAACTCGGTGATTGCGGCGCCGGCGGCCTGCGCCGTGCTGTGCCGGGCGTCCGCGGCGGCCTGCTCGTCGGTCAAGTACGCCAACTGTTCGGACAGCTCGGCGTGCCGGTGCACGCGATCGTCGACTTCGGCGAGCAGCTCGGCGCACCGCGCTACCTCGGCGTCGGCGTCGGCCAGCGCGGCGATGGCACTGGACCACTCGCCGGTGGGACGCCCGGTCCCGGTGAAGTAGCGCGCGTACTCGGCATCGATCCGCTCGATGAGAACGGGCTCGGTTCCGCTGCGGGTGGCGGTGTCGCCGGCGGCGACGTCCAGCGCCCGAGACAGCGCATCGCAACCGGACAAATCCACCGCCGCCGTCGACGACGCCTGCAACACCCGCTGGGCCTGCCAGAGGCCGGTGTCCATGGTCTGGTCCAGCATGGCACGGACTCGATCGTGTGCCTCGTCGCCGGTGAGCTGCTCGCGGCGCGGCTCGACGATCGTCAGTTGCGTCCGGGGGGCTTTGTGGAAGCGTTTGTGATAGACGAAACGGTAAGGGCCGGTGCTGATCTCCGCGGTGACCTCGGCGCCCACGTCGGCGTAGGTGGGTTTGACCTGTTTGACGTCCTTCTTGGCGGAGCGGTCCTTGGACTCCAGCAACAGGTCCAGCGCCTCGATCATCGAGGACTTGCCGATCTCGTTGGCGCCGGAGACCACCACCACGCCGTGGTCGGGGAAGTCGATCTCGCGGTGCGCCACACCGCGGTAGTTGGTCAGCACCAACCGGTGCAGCCTCATGCCACTCCCCGATCGACCAGGCGCAGCAGCAGCGCCAGCGCTGCGTGGGCGTCGTCGGCGGCACCGGTGTCGGCGCCGCGAGCGGCGGCGACCAGTTCCTCGACCGCGTCGGCGGCGAAACCACCGATTCCGAGGTCGGTGAATTCCCCGTCAGCGGGAACCACCACCAGGTGGGTGTGACGTTTCCAGGTGCCCACCCAGGCGAACAGGCGCGAATACCGGTCCAGGCAGACGTCGAGGGCGGCCCGGTCGGTGACGCTGAGCGAACCTGTCAGGGCCAGCTGAACCACCGTGCGTTCCTTATCGGGTAGCTGATCGAGGTTGATGTCCAGGTCGGTGACGTCGCGGCCGGTGTCAAGCTGGCGGTGCAGCGTCATGAACCGCCATCGGCCGACGTGGCGGGAGTCCACGCGAACGGTGCCGTCGGCCTCGTCGATGTCGACCACCAGCACGTGGCCGGGGTCGGATTCGATGTCGTCGAAGTTGGTGACTTCCGGGGAGCCGGAGTACCAGATGCGGCCCGTGTCCCCGACCTGGGTGCGAGAGTGCTTGTCCCCCAAGGCGACGTAGTGGATTGCGCCGCGAGACAGGGCGTCTTGCAGGCCGGCCAGCCGAACCAGCGCCGGGTTGCCGGGGTCGGGGTCGAGCGCGTCGACGCCGCCGTGGGCAACCAGGACCCGGATGGTGCCGTCGGCAGACAGCCCGTCCAGTGCTGCCGCGGCCAGGTCGGTGGTGGGACGCTTGGAGCGCCACGGCGCGGCGACGATCTCGAAGCCGGGACGCACCTGATGCACGCCCGCGGTGTCGAGCACGACCACGTTGTCGGGGCACTCGGCGGTGAACAATGCGCTGGTGTAGACCGATGCCGCATCGAGCGGATCGTGGTTGCCCGGTAGCAGGTAGACCGGGATCCCGATGGTGCGCATGGCTTCCAGGGACTGACTGATGACCTCGGGGGCGAGCTGGTTGTCTTCGAACACATCCCCGGCGACGACGACGAACTCCGCGCCCGTTTCCTTCGCCAACGCCCCCAGCCCGGCCACCGCGTCGCGCCGGGCCGCCGAGTAACGCGGCTGGGCGTCGCCGGCCAGGAAGTGCCGGGTCATGCCGAGCTGCCAATCGGCGGTGTGCACGAATCGCATGTCGGTCCTGTCCCTTTCCGCCGGGCCGGCGGCCGGGCATCGCGAGTGTATGGCGGGTCACCGACAAGCCCGTGGACCTCGGTCGGCAGGTCCGCCAGCCCGGACCGTGTGTCATTCTCCTGCGTCACATCCGGCACTTCCGCACCATCGGGCCCACGGTGAGATCGTTGCGAATCGGATAGCACGGGCGATATCGACCACCCCCTACCCTGGAGCGGGTGAGCACCCACCGCACCCTGATTCTGCTGCGGCACGCCAAGTCGGACTATCCGCCCGGCGCGGTCGACCACGAGCGTCCGTTGGCTGCGCGCGGGATCCGGGAGGCCGGCCTGGCCGGGGACTGGCTGCGCGCTCACGCGCCGGGCCTCGATGCGGTGCTGTGTTCGACCGCCACCCGTACCCGGCAGACCTACGCGCGGACCGCGCTGGCCGCACCGGTGCGCTACGTCGACGATCTCTACGACGCGACGCCCGGAACGGTGATCGCGACGATCAACACCGTCGCTGACAATGTCAAGACGCTGCTGGTGATCGGTCACGAGCCGGCGATGTCGCACGTCGCACTGGGACTGGCCGGCCCGGGCACCGATGCGGCCGTAGCCCAACGGATCTCAGAGAAATATCCGACGTCGGGTATCGCCGTCCTTCACGTCGGTGGCAGCTGGGCGGACGTGCAGCTGGGATCGGCCGCGCTGGTGAGTTTTCACGTCCCGCGGTAAGCCACCGATTCACGAAACCGGCTGACTGGGGCCCGATGTCGCGTTAGCATCGGCTGATGGCGGGCATTTTATGAGCCATCCCCGATGTAACGACTGTGAACTTGATCCTGACGAATACCATTCGTGGCAAAACTATTTGGCAACCACACTGCAAATGACCGCGGTGCTTGACCAACGGTTGAGCGATGTCCACGAACTCTCACTGATCGAGGTGGACATGCTCGCCGTCTTAGGCGAATCTCCCACCGGCCGAATTCAGATGGGCGATCTTCCCAAGTCACTGCCGTCGCTTCCACGCCGGTTCACCAGACATGTCCGTCGGCTCGAAGAGCGTGGCCTGCTGCAGCGGAGCGTAGACCCCTGGGATCGTCGGCGGGTAGTGCTGACCATGACCACCAAAGGGCGAAAGGTTGTGGAGCAAGCCATGCATACCTACGCAGAGTCGGTCCGGACCCACTTCATCGGCCCGCTGAGCCGACCGCAGGTATCGGAGATCGCCCAGACCTGTGAGCAGATCAACGCTCCCCTGAAGCGCTCCTAGCAGACGCTAGCCCAGTTCTCTATCCGGATTGCATTGCGCCGCAATACCGACCGCAGTCGCCGAGTCCGTGACAGACCCGGCGACCGCGGCTCCCCCTCCGTCAGCGTTAGGTGCCCGGTTGCCCGGCGGCCCCGGTAGCCCCGGTTCCACCTGGCGTGCCACCCGGGCTGCCGGCGCCGCCGCCGGCGCCACCCGTCCCGCCGGTTCCCGGAGTTCCGGGCGAGCCTGCCTTGCCGGTACCAGTGGGGACTCCACTGTTGCCGGCGTTGCCGCCGGTTCCACCGACGCCACCGTCGCCGCCGTTACCGCCGGTCCCATCGGCGCCGCTGACGCTGGTTCCGCCAGCACCACCGGCGCCGCCGACACCGCCAGTGCCACCCGCGGCACCGTTGCCGCCGTCGAGGCCGTTGCCGTTGTCATCGACGCGGCCGTTACCGCCGGCGCCTCCGGTCCCGCCCATTCCGCCGGTCCCGCCCTTGCCGCCGGCCCCGCCGGCGCCGGCCTGGGCGGTGCCACCGGCCCCGCCGGCGCCACCGGTGCCGCCGGTGTATCCGACCGTCCCGTCGCCACCGGCCTCCTTCGGGAAGCTGCTGCCGATGTTGCCGCTGCCGCCCATTCCGCCGGCACCACCGTTGCCGCCGTTGCCGGCATCCACGCTGCCGGACGCATTGCCGCCGGCACCGCCGGCACCGCCGTTGCCGGGGGTGTTGTACTGAGCCATCCCGCCGGCGCCACCGTTGCCGCCATTACCGGCGTGGCTGGTCAGGCCGAGGGTGTTAGTGGGCATCGCCACACCGCCGCTGTTGCCGCCCGCGCCGCCGGCGCCGCCGTCGCCGCCGACGCCGGTGACGTTGGCACCGAGCCCGGTAGTGGCCGTGCCACCAGCACCACCGTTGCCGCCGTTGCCGCCGCTCGCGCTGCCGTTACCGCCAGCACCACCGTTACCGCCGGCCAGGCCATCTTTGCCCGTAACCGCGCCGCCACCGGCACCGCCGTTGCCGCCGTTGCCCCCGACGCCGACGGTCCCGTTGGCGGTGGGGCCGTTGCCGCCGGCGCCACCATTGCCTCCGAGCCCGCCGCTTTGGCCATAGCCGCCGTTGCTGCCGCCGGCGCCGCCGGCACCGCCGTTGCCGCCCATACCGAAGACGGTCCCGGCCGCGAACTGGTCGCCGTTGACGTCCTTCCAACCTGACGCGGCGCCGCCCGCGCCACCGTTACCCCCGTCGCCGGCGCCGCTGGAGCCACCGCCGTTGCCGCCGTTGCCGCCGGCGTAGGAGCCGGTGCCGCCATTACCGCCATTACCGCTGACGCCGCCGAAGTTGGCCCCGCCGCCATTACCGCCGGCACCGCCGGTGGCCTTGATGGTTTGGTCGGCTGCGCCGTTACCGCCGTTGCCGCCGTTGCCGCCGTTGCCGTTGACGCCGCTGGTGTTGGCCAGACCCGTACCGCCGCCGTCACCGCCCCGCCCGCCGTCGCCGGCCAGGCCGTTGCCCCCGTTACCGCCGTTGCCACCGTTGCCGCTACTGGCGGTGCCTGCCGCAGCGCCGCCGCCGGCGGAGCCACCAGTACCGCCGTCACCGCCGCGACCACCGTTGATGCCGTCGCCGCCGGCACCGCCGTTTCCGCCGTGACCGCCGCTGACCCCGTCGTAGGGGTTGCCGCCAACCGTCCCCGCCCCATAGCCGCCGGCTCCTCCCCGCCCGCCGTCGCCGAGGTAATCGCCGGTGACCGGGTCCTTGTAGCCGTCGCCGCCGGCAGCGCCGTTCCCGCCGACGCCGACCGCTCCGGTATTGCCCGCGTGGCCGTACAGCGCGGAGCCGTAGACGCCAGTGGAGGCCCGCGCACCGGCCTCGCCGCTGAAGCCACCGGCACCACCACTGCCGCCGTTGCCGCCAGTGAGATTCTCGGCGTTCCCGGCAGCGCCAGCGCCACCGTTGCCCGCGGCACCGGCATTGCCACCATTGCCACCGCTGCCGAACATGTACCCGCTGCGGCCGCCGGCGCCACCGTTACCGGCGCTGCCGCCGACACCGCCTACACCGGGATTGGTTGCCGCAGTCCAGGATCCGGCCGCACCGTCGACCCCGTTGCCACCGACTCCGCCGACACCGCCATTGCCGAAGAACCACGCCGCGGAGAAACCACCGTCGCCACCATCGCCACCGGAGCCGCCTGCGCCGATACCGGCTCCACCAGCGCCACCAGCACCGCCGTTGCCCATGAAGATGCCGCCGGCCCCACCGTCGCCACCGTCGCCAGAACCGAACCCGTCACCGCCGGCGCCGCCGTTGCCGATCCAGCCAATGGCATTCCCGCCGTTGCCGCCGTCGACACCGGGGGTGTCACTGTCCCAGCCCGCGCCACCGTCGCCGAACCACAGGCCGCCCGCGCCACCATCGGGATTCTCCGCGGTCCCTGCCGCACCATCCCCGATCAGATAGACCCCGGCTATGTCGTTGATCCAACCGTTGACCATCGACCCCAAGTCACTGTTGATCCACAACTCCAGGCCGGTGTGCAGCGGCGTGTAGAACCACTGGTCGAGGATGCTGGCCATGTCGAAGGCGCCGCCGGCCGCAACGCCGGAGTCCAGCGACGCCGACACCCCGTCGGCGCCGGTGAGCCAGTCCAGACCGTTGGCCCACCAATCGGCGCCGCCATCGGCCGGCGACGGATCGAAGATCCAGTCGATCAGACTGTCCAGCCCGAAGTCGTCGGCCTGAGCGGCCGGCGCACTCACCATCGGCGCCATCCCGAATGCCAGGAACGCACCCACCGCGCTGCCGGCACCGATCACCCGCTTACCGTGACGGCCACTTCGGCTGCTGCTGTGCTGAGTCATGTGCGAACACCTCTCCTGTGTGAAAGCAGTGCTATCGAGTAGTTGGGGTCTGGGATCGAGTCACGGCGTCGAATCAGCTGAAGAGTCCGAAGAAGTCGCCCAGCCAGTCGGTGGACAGGCTCGACCCCGGGTCGGTGTCGCTGATGTCGGGGGCTGGGACGTCCGGAATATCGGGCAGGTCGATCCCGGCACCGGGCGGAGTGACCACGACGGGTCCCTTGCCGTCCCAACCTGAGCCGAGCAACGCACCGATGGTCTGGTCCCAGGCCAGCCAGGCCCCGATCGGACCGATCGCCTGGCTGGCGATGCTCAGGCTGCCGAGCAGGGGCACGCCGCCCAGGTCGAGGCCGATGCTGTTGAAGATCGAGCCGCCCACTGCGGGAACCGAATCGACGACCTGCCCGCCGGTACCCAGCACTTCGTAGGGTCCGACGGCCACCGAGCCCGGGGTGAACAACCCGCCGAACGCGATGTCGAGGTGTTCCATGCTCAGCCCCGGCGGGAAGAATCCAGCGTGGTTGATCAGCGGCAGCAATGAATCCAGACTCAGTGTCGCGCCGTTGAAGAACGCTCCGGACATGTTGGCCAGGGTGTCGGTGAAGCTGTCGTTCGCTTCGATGCTGTTGAGCAGCGCCACCCACGGGCTGATGCCCGGGCCGATCATGCCCATGATCATCCCGCTCAGCGGCGACGACAGGAAGTTGACGATCGGTGTCACCATCGCGGGGTCGATACCGGCCGGCAGGAACTGCGGCAGCAGCTGCACCAACCCGATATGGCCAAGTAAGTCGGTTACGCCGTCTCCAGTGCTGAGCATGTGGTTATGCACGGTCGCAATGGTTTCGGCGGACGCGCCCCCCAGCGAGTAGCCGGTCAGTACCTTCTCCAGGTTGTCTTGCATCTGCGCCATGACGCTGTTGAGGTTTGTCGGGTCGTCGAACACCTGCTGCCAGAAGTCGCCCTGGTTGGCCAGGAACTGCTGGAAGCCGACATTCGGCGCCAGGTAGTAGTTCTGCAGTAGCCGGGACACGTTGTCCGAGGTTTCGTTCCAGACGTCCTGCCAGGTCCCGATCAGGCTGCCTACGATGCCGCCGTCGGCGGTCAGCGCCACATCCCGGACGACGGAGACTTCGGCCACCGGGGTGGCCACCGGGGTGACCGCGACCAAGCCGCTCCCGACCATCACGATGCCGGCGGTGACGTAGGGGCGAAGAGTTTGCTGCACGACCGTCTCCTTATGTTGTGCTCCGCATATCGCGTAAGCCCGACACATCTCGACGGTCGCCCTGCCTGGCAACTGCCGACATGAACAAGGCGAAAGCTACTCCGCATAAACTTGCGATGTCCAGCAAAAAGTAAAAATTTCCTGATTTAGATCAGAGAAACCGAGTGCCGGCAATCGCGTGTCACGCCTATATACACAGGTAGACGGCTTTCTAGTTCCTGTGCGGCTAATAATTTTGACGCACGTCAATTCGTTGAAAGCTACCCGCAAGTAAACCAAACCCTGTGGTCGCGGCCCGAGCAGCCCTCAAACCGTCCGCGATCCGAGAGCTCGCATCAAGGCCAATCTAGCTGGCCTTATACACTTAAAACGTCACACGATCCAAGTAAGTGCTGAGAACGGAAAGGTCCCGTTTTCCATGTCCGCCGGGGCGCCGCCCACAGGAAACACTCAGGTGAATCACGGTGCCCCGCTTCCGCCGCGCACCAGCCACCGGCCTTGGGCAAGTTAGCTGGCGCCGTGGCATCGGGGCAGCGATCGCGGGGCGGGCCTCAGATCATCGCCCGCAACGCGGGCGACGGCTCCACCCCCATGACCGTCAGCGCACTGGAGTGATAGATCGTCCCCGGGTTCTGGATGGCGTGCCCCAGTCCGACATGGGCGTCGCGCCAGAACCGTTGTAGCGGGTTGTTCCGGCGCGCGGCGTTGCCCCCGGATCGGGCGAAGATCGCGTCGGCGGCGGCAACTGCCCGCCAGGCACAGCGAATCTGGTTGCGCCGCACCAGCGACCGATCTTCGAAGCTGATCTCCTTACCGGCGTCGGCGAGGTCGTACATCCTACTGATCCCGTCCAGGAGTTGCACCCGTGAGGCGGCGATCTCCGCAGCGGCTTCGGAGATCGCGTAGAGCACGTACGGGTCGTCCTTGATCTTGGTGCCGGTGGCGGCCACCCGGTCGCGCTGATAGTCCAAATGCGCTGCCAGCGCGCCCTCGGTGATCCCGATGAGCGCGGCGGTGATGCCCAGCGGGAACATCGTCCAGAACGGCAGTTTGTAGACCGTCTCGGTCCGGCCGGCCGCTTCGGCGGCGCTGGCACCGGAGGCGACGTGCTCGAAGTCGATGGTGCGGTAGCCCGGAATGAAGGCGCCGTCGACGATGATGTCTTTGCTGCCAGTGCCCGACAGGCCGATGACATCCCAGGAGTCCTCGACAATGGTGTAGTCAGCCCGCGGCAGCACGACATGCAGCACCTTCGGGGGTCCGTCGACGCCACCGACGCGTGCCCCGAGGAAGATCCAGCTGCAGTGGTCGGTGCCCGAGGAGAAGTTCCACCGCCCAGTCAATCGGTAGCCGCCCTCGACCGGGGTCGCGACGCCTTGTGCGGCATAGGGGGACGCGATCCACGTATCGGGATCCTCGGCCCAGATTTCGGCTTGCAGTCGGCGGTCCATCAGCGCCATCTCCCACGGGTGCACTCCCCCGACGCCGCACACCCAGCCGGTAGAGCCGCAGTGCTTCGCCACCGCCATGACCGCCTCGGCGAAGTCGCGCGGGTGCGCGGCATAACCACCGAAATCTGTCGGCTGCAGCATCCTCATCACGCCGGCCTGGCGAATCAGGGCCACCGACTCCTCGGACAGCTTGCCGAGCCGTTCGCTGTCCTCGGCAGTACCGGCCAGCTTGGCGGCGATCTGCTCGACGCGCTCGACAACTTCATGCGCCATACCGGTACCTCCTGATCTTGCGGAACCCCCGGCGGGATCCGTTGGTGCCAGTACCGTACTCCCGATTTGTCCAAATGGTCAATCCATATGGTCAATCCATTTGTGCAATGAGTTCTCGCCTGGCTAACCTGGCCTTATGGGCAATCGTGAGGATCTGCTGGAAGGCGCCAAGAGCTGCCTCGTCGAACGGGGCTGGGCGAATACGACGGTGCGTGACATCGCCGCGGCGGCCGGCGTCAGCCACGCCGCCATCGGTTATCACTTCGGCAGCCGCGAACGCCTGCTGGTGCAGGCCCTCTTCGAAGAACTCGACGAACTCGACGCCCGGATGTCCCCCGACGGGCAACCGGCAGCCACGGCCGTGGAGCGATGGCAGGCGGTGCTGGAGTCCTTCACCACCGACAAGGCGCTGTGGACCTCGCATCTGGAAGCGATCGTGCAAGCCCAACGCAACGACGAACTGCGCGCGCGCCTTGCCGAGGGCCAGCAACGTGCGCGTGCCGAGCTGGGCGGATCGGTGGCGCTGGCCGTGGTGCTGGGCATGATGATTCAGTCACTGATCGATCCGGAGAGTGCGCCGACGGCGACGCAGGCGGTTTCCGAGCTGCGGGAGCTGGCGGGCGGAGGGCACACCCCACAGTGACTTCAAGCGGAGCCGTCGAACGGCCAGCTACACCCGTAACGGCGCCAATCGCCAACGGCCACCACGCTTTAGCCAATCTCACCTCCGCCGCAACGATCTGGAACGTGCTAGCGCACCGCGCAGACCACTCGCCTTGCGACTGGCTTCAAGCCCATCGCACCGACCGCCGGGCGAACTCGCCGGCCGGCACTTCTTCCTGGCAGATCTGTAGTGCGCGGCTGATCTGACCACAGCTCTCCGCCATTGATGCGATTTGGGGGCGGGTCAGCGCGCCAAAGAAGTGACTGCGGACCGAACCGGAATACGTGATCATCGCTCGCTCCACACTGGTTCGCCCGAAGCTGGTGATGGTCGCCAGCACGCGCCGACGGTCAGCTGGACTCACCGACCGCTCCACCAAGCCCTGATCTTCGAGGCGGCGGATCTGTCTGGTGAGCCGACTCGGCGTGGACGCTAACGCGCCGGCGAGCACACCCATCTGGACACCGCCTGCCGGGGCGCTGTCCAGGTGGGCCAGCAGCTGCACATCGATGAGTGACAACTGGTGCGCATCATCCAATTGACGGTTGAGCATCATCGTCACCCGCAGGACGGCATTCAGATAGTTGTCCCACGACTTCCGCTCGGCGAAATCCAGTTCAGGCGCTCTACCCCCAACACGGCTAGGCACGATTCCGCCCATGCCCTTGCCCCCTTCGATTTCGATCACGACCGTGCCACCGTGCTGGGCAGCGCAACCCCAGGACTATGCCGTTCCGAGGCTAACCGAGGCGCGACGGTTTTGTATTGAAAACTGCGACCCAGCGGCAATCAGCGTGTCACACGGGTCGCCGATCGAAGCCGTTGGCCCTAGCAGTGCTAGACCTGAAATTCATTATTCATCCCGGAGATCGGCTGGTCCGGCTTGCATCCCAGTCGGCAGGACCGGCAGGCAGCCAGCCGCCGAAATTTGAATACACAAACTCAACGCCCAACACATTGAACGCCCAACGAGGCTAAGAGCTGAGATAATGCTGGGGCTAGGCGGGAATACGAGCGCCCACCGCACACGCAGCCTCCAGGTACCTACCCGACACTGCGACGCCGGACTTTCTGCGCCGCCTTCAGCGGGACGTTGACCCGACGGCAACTATCGCCCAATGCGATCATCTGCTGCCGCGACATCTGGGCGAGGTACAGGGCGCGCACCGACTGGGCATAGGTCCGGGCCGCCGGCCGCATCCGAGCTCGGCCTTCCCGGGTGATGCTGGCGACAACGCCGCGACCGTCGGTCCGGCTGCGACTACGGCGAACCAAGCCCTTCGATTCCAGCCGCCGCATGAGTTCGGTCAACCGGCTCGGGGCGAGCACAATCGTCTGCGCCAAATCCCCCATCCGGGCCGAACCATCGGCTGACCGGTCAAGGGCTTCCAGCACCAGGAAGTCGAACTGACTCAGGTCGTGCCGGGCGAGCAGGCGCCGGTTGATGAAGGCAAGGAGCGCAGTCGACGATTGCAAAAAGTCCTGCCAACACCGCTGCTCGATCTCATCGAGACCCGGCAGGTGATGCGCTGGTGTCTCGGCACCGTCGTACTCCACGGCGGGCGACGGTATCGAACCGCCTCGCCAGATCGGCGAAGAAACCCCGGCAAAGTCCGCAGCCGAAGCGGATCCATCGACCGACGGCGCCTGCGGGCAACGTCTGATTTGGGATAACACACTGGTCATGAGCCACTTCGATCCCGGCCAGATAACAGCCGAATTGAACCATTTAGTTCAAGGCGAAAGCTACTCCCAAGTAGATTTATAACGCCAGTCTTCATATTTGCCGGATGTCCAAGCAATGCAACACGTGCTAATTAGCTACCAGTAGACGCGTAATTCATTCGACAAACACCGGGCCACACGTCCAAATCCCACGCGGCCCGTCGTCGTACCGAGGCAAGGGCCTCGCCTCAACGAGCGGCTTTCAGCCCCTTGCGGCGCCCATTGGTGCTCAGCGAGTCGTTGATCCGCCGACAGCTGTCGACCAGATTGACCATTTGCTCATGCTTGAGCTGGTTGAGGTAGTGCACGCGGATCCCCTGCGCATAGGTCTCCATCACCGCGTGCAGACGCGTATGCCCCGCACTGGTGATCCGGGGCAGAATTCCGCGTGGGTCGCCTGGGCTCGGGCTGCGGGTGATCCAACCGTGGCCTTCCAAGCGGCGGATCTGGGTAGACAGCTGGCCCTGCGTCACACCCAGCTCCTCCGCCAACACGCACAGCCGGTGCTCCCGACGCTTGGGCCTGCTCAGCAGCTCCAGCAGCAGGACATCACGTATCGAGAGATCATGCGCGCCCTTGAGGCATACATTCACTGCGTCAACGACATTCAGCGAGCACGCCAGAAACTGTTGCCAGCAGTGTTGCTCGATTCCATCGAGCCCAGGGAGCCAGGCAATTGCCTGGAGTTCATGCATCTCGTCCACGGCGCGCGATGTTATCGAAGGATGCGCCCCAGAAACGGAGAACGCGTGTCAATTCAGGCATCTCGCCACGAATTCGTCCGGGCGAGAATGGCGGTCGGCAAAGGCCTGCCCGGCACGACAGACCAGGTCAGCTAGGCATTCCGAGCACCCTGAGAGAACCGTCACGACGAACTAATTCGTTCAAACGGAAACTACTCGGTTTCGTTCGACCGGAAACTAGTCGATTCCATAGCGAAACAATGAAAAACCGGGAATTTGTCGTCATCGGACGCCGGATGGACCGCGCGGCACGCATCGCCTGTCTGAGGAGGACCGCCAGCTGATCCGCGCCTGCGGCCCTGTCGATACAGGCATGGCTCTCCAGCACTGCTTGAAGACGTGTGTAAATGTCGCTCGACCCCGTGCGATCCAGGCAGCAACGCGCCGCCTGACCAGACCCCGCAGGTCAGCGAGATAACCTCGCTTGCAACAGAAAACCATCACTTCGAACCACTTGATTCAAAGTGAAACCGTCGGACTCGCCGACGCGGCAGAACGAATCAGGAGTTCGTGGCGAGCGTCAATTCCATCAGCTTCAAAGCCTGCTCGCACGCGTCGATCCCGGGCGCCTGCGGGTTGACCCACCAGCCGACCACACCGGCGGCGTCGCTGGCGACTCCACAGGAGCCGTTCGGGTCGGCCGGACGCATCACGATCGAGGGCACGCCCACGATGGTCTTGGGCTCGATCTGGTACTTCAGGAACTCGGCGACCTTGCGTTCGTTGTCCAGGCTGCCCTGCTCGAACCAGAACCGGGTGATGTCGATCAGCCCGGCCGGGTTGGCCGCCTGCCAGCGGCAGATGGCGCCCACGAAGGTGCTCTGGATGTCGAGCGGGTCCGCTCCCACCGTCTTGGCCAAGATGTCGGTGGTCAGCACCTCACACTCCTTGAGCAGGTTCGGGTACTGCCGCTCGGAGTTGTTGTTGCGCTTGGTGTCGCCCGCGCCGGCCTTGACCGCGGTGCCGCCCACCTCACGGGAGCAGCCCGTCAAGCTGGTCAACACTGCCAACACCGCGACCGCGCTGGCCAGGATCCGGCGGCTCATTTGGAGTTCGCAATCGACTGGCGGGTCAGCTCTTTGGCGACGTCGCACGGATCCGGGAACGGCTTCTGCGCGAAGCTCACCGACCACTCGATGAAGTCATCTTTGAATTGGATGCCGACCTCACACAGGTTGTCGCCCATCGTCGGGGCGGTGCCGATCGCGATGAAGCCGCTGTGGCCGTCGATGTTGATGTCCTCCACCGAAGTCCGCGAGACCTCCTCGGTCTTGCGCTCGCGACCGATGGGGCTGCCGCGATACCAGGAGAAGGAGAAGTGCGGGCCCATGATCCCGCCGCGCAGCAGCCACTGGCAGCCCACCGAGTTCTGTGCGGTGCTGATCAACCCGGACACCCGGGTCAGGTTGGCCATCGTCTCGTCACTGATGCCACCGCATTGCGGGAACGACGGACCATGATTGCTCTGCTCGGCCGTCGGCGACGCAGACTGGCTGCCGCCCTGAGCTTCAGGCGAGTCGGAGTCAGAACATCCGCCGACCATCGGAATCAGGGCAGCGGCCGCCAGGGCCGGGACCGTCAGTTTGAGCCGCACACGATGCACTGTAGCGGCACCGCCGCCCGTCAACCACGACACAGCGGTGACCAGTCGGTTTGTGTCGCCGCGTAGCGCCACAGCAACGCCGCGACCGCACGGATGTGCGACAGTAGCCCCATGCTTCTGGCGCTGCTGCGCTGCTACCTGCGGCCCTACCGCCGGCCGGTCGCGGCGGTGATGGCATTGCAACTGATCAGCACGCTGGCTTCGCTGTACCTGCCGACCGTCAATGCCACGATCATCGACGACGGCGTGGTCCGCGGAGACACCGCGATCATCGTCCGGCTCGGCGCGGTGATGCTGGGGGTCACCGGCGTGCAGATGCTGTGCGCCATCGCCGCGGTCTACTTCGGCGCGCGCACCGGGACCGGCTTCGGACGCGATCTGCGCCGGGCGGTGTTCGCTCAGGTGATCCGCTTCTCCGAACGCGAAACCACGAGGTTCGGGGCGCCAACCCTGTTGACCCGCACCACCAACGACGTCCGCCAGATCCAGCTGGTGGTGCAGCTGGGCGCCAGCACGCTGGTCACCGCGCCGATCATGTGCATCGGCGGGGTGCTGATGGCCGTCCACCAAGACGCGGGACTGGCCTGGCTGCTGGCGGTCAGCGTGCCGGTGCTGGCGCTGGCGAATTACCTGATCGTGTCGCGAATGCTGCCGCTGTTTCGGCGCATGCAGATGCTGATCGACAACATCAACCGGGTGCTGCGCGATCAGCTCACCGGCATCCGGGTGATCCGCGCCTTCGCCCGCGAGCCTGTCGAGCGAGGCCGGTTCGCCCAGGCCAACACAGCCCTGTCGCATGCCTCGCTGACCGTCGGGAACCTGCAGGTGCTGATGCTGCCGACCACCACGCTGATCATCAACGCCTCCAGCGTCGCGCTGATCTGGTTCGGCGCGTTGCGCATCGATGCCGGGCAGATGCAGGTCGGGTCGCTGATCGCGTTCCTCTCCTACTTCATGCAGATCCTGATGGCCGTGCTGATGGCCACCATGGTGCTGGCGATCCTGCCGCGCGCCGCGGTCTGCGCCGAGCGGATCACCGGGGTGCTGTCCACCGAACCGACCGTCGGCCCCCCGGCGCAACCGGTGTCACCGTCGTCGCGGAACGGGGAGATCCGGCTGCAGGGTGTCGGCTTTCGTTACCCCGGCGCCGACCGCTCGGTCCTTTCTGGCGTGTCTTTGACCGCGCGGCCCGGCACCACCACCGCGGTGGTCGGCTCCACCGGATCGGGCAAGTCCACCCTGGTGTCGCTGATCTGCCGGTTGCGCGATGTGACCGACGGCGCGGTACTCATCGACGGCGTGGACGTGCGCGACCGCGACCCCGAGGAACTGTGGTCGGGCATCGGCCTGGTGCCGCAGCGCGGCTATCTGTTCTCCGGCACCGTCGCCGACAACCTGCGCTACGGCGCACCGGCGGGGGCAGTCGTCAGCGACGAGCAGATGTGGGCGGCACTGCGGGTCGCTGCCGGCGACGACTTCGTGGCCGCCCACCCTGACGGGCTGGCGATGCCGGTCGCCCAAGGCGGGATCAACCTGTCCGGCGGACAGCGGCAACGGCTCGCGATCGCCCGGGCGGTGATCCGGCGCCCCTCGATCTACCTGTTCGACGACGCCTTCTCGGCCCTGGACACCCGCACCGACGCCCGGGTGCGCGCAGCCCTGCGCGAGGTGGCCGCCGACGCGACGGTGATCATCGTGGCGCAGCGGATCTCGACGATTACCCAGGCCGATCAGGTGATCGTCCTCGACGACGGCCGGATGGTCGGCACCGGAACCCACCTCGAGCTGCTGGCCGACTGCCCCACCTATGCCGAGTTCGCCGAATCCCAGTCGGTGACCGCCGGGATCGGTGGCCAGTGACCGCACCGGTGGCGGCGCCGACGGTACGTGCCGCGAACTTCTGGCCGACCGCGCTGCGCCTGGCCCGCCGGATGGGCCCGCAGCGTCGGCTGGTCGCGGCAGTCATCAGTCTGTCGCTGGGCGGTATCGCGCTGGGTGTGGCCGGGCCGCGAATTCTCGGCCATGCCACCGACCTGGTGTTCAACGGCATCATCGGCCGCGGACTGCCGGCGGGAATCACCAAGCAGCAAGCCATCGACGAAGCCAGCGCCGCCGGCCGGGGCACCTACGCCGAGATGCTGTCGCGCATGGACGTCATTCCGGGCGCCGGTATCGACTTCGCCGCGGTGGCGCGCACCCTGACACTGGCGATGGTTCTGTATCTGGTTGCGGCGCTGATGGTCTGGACGCAGGCACGGTTGCTCAACGTGATCTTGCAGCGCACCATGAGGGCGCTGCGCCGCGACGTCGAAGACAAGCTGCACCGGCTGCCCCTGCGCTACTTCGACACCCAGCGGCGCGGCGAGCTGTTGAGCCGGGTCACCAATGACGTCGACAACACCGCGACATCGGTGTCGATGACGGTCAGTCAACTGTTCTCCTCGGTGCTGACCGTGCTGGTGGTGCTGGCGACGATGCTGTCCATCTCGCCGCTGCTGGCCCTGATCACCGTGGCCGGAGTCCCGGTGACACTGCTGGCGGTACGGTCGATCACTCAGCGCTCGCAACGGCTGTTCGCCGCGCAGTGGGCGGCCACCGGGCAGCTGGGCGCCCACCTGGAGGAGACCTACAGCGGCTTCACCCTGGTGCGGACCTTCGGCCACCGCGACTGGGCACAGCAACGCTTCGACGACTGCAATGACGAGTTGTACCGGGCCGGGTTCGGCGCCCAATTCTTCTCCGGGCTGATCGCACCGGCGACCGGGCTGATCGCCAACCTCGGCTACGTCGCGGTCGCGGTCATCGGCGGAATCCAGGTGGCCACCGGACAGATCACCCTGGGCAGCATCCAGGCGTTCATCGCCTATGTGCGCCAGTTCAACCAACCGCTGGGCAATCTGGCGTCGATGTTCAACGCCCTGCAGTCCGGCGCCGCCAGCGCCGAGCGGGTGTTTGCCTTCCTCGACGAGGCCGAAGAACCCCCGGCACCTTCGACGCCGCTGTGGCTCGACCAATCCGACCCGCGCGGTCGGGTCGAGTTTCGCGACGTCAGCTTCGGCTACCGGCCCGGCGTGCCGGTGATCGAGGATCTGTCACTGCGCGTGGCAGCGGGCAGCACGGTGGCCATCGTCGGCCCGACCGGGGCCGGCAAGACCACCCTGGTCAACCTGCTGATGCGGTTCTACGACGTGGACCGCGGACAGATCCTGATCGACGGCGTGGACATCACAGCCGTAGACCGCGGCGCACTGCGTTCGTCAATCGGCATGGTGCTGCAGGACACCTGGCTGTTCACCGGAACAATCTCCGAGAACATCGGCTACGGCCGGCCCGGCGCCACCGAGGCCGAGATCATCGAGGCGGCCCGCGCCGCGCATGTCGATCCCTTCGTGCGGACCTTGCCGGACGGCTACGGCACCCGGGTCAACGACGACGGCGGGGCCATCAGCGCCGGCGAGAAGCAGCTGATCACCATCGCCCGGGCATTTCTGGCCCAGCCGCAACTGCTCGTCCTCGACGAGGCCACCAGTTCGGTGGACACCCGCACCGAACTGCTGATCCAGCGAGCGATGCGGGAGCTGCGCACCGGACGCACCAGTTTCATTATCGCCCACCGGCTTTCGACAATCCGCGACGCGGACCTGATCCTGGTTATGCAGTCCGGCCGAATCGTCGAGCAGGGCACCCACGCCGAATTGCTGGCCCGTCGCGGGGCCTACTGGGCGATGGCCGAGGGCAGCTGAAATCGGCTGGAAATTAAGCCGAGATCAACCATTGCCCACCGATGGTCGTCGGCGTAGATTCGACTGCGAAGCAGGCTCGGACATGACCGTAATCCGAAGAGCTGGACAAGAGGGTGAAAGCCAGCCGCGCTGGAAGTGTAGACGCTCCCCTGTCAGTCCGGGCCTGCCCTAATTTTCCGGTAACGGCCCAATCCGGAACCACATGAATAGTTGCCCGGCTTCGAGCGATAGGCCTCAACGCGGCGCGACTAACGCACCCGCGTGAGTCGCTCGAAGCCGGGCAACTTTCCTATCCCCCGGACGCCGCCAAGGCCCGGGGGTCGCCAATCAGAGCTTCAGGTGCAGTACATCGGCCAGCGGCCGCCTCGGTGTCGACACCGGGGGCTTCTCCAGCGCCGGCGCACCACCGACGCGAACCAGCACCTGGGGAAGGTCATTGCCGCCGACCAGTCCGGCGAGCAGCGCCCGGCCTGCGGGCACCTCGGTCAGATGCGTTACCGGACAGGTCGCCAAGCCAGCCATCGTGCATTCCAGCAGCACCGTCGAGAGCGCCTCGCCGCAGGCCAGTGCATCGCGCGGCTCGTCGCTGGCGGTCGAGAGCAGCACGATCTTCGAATGATCGTCGCCGACCTCGATGCGTCGTTCCCGGTTGTGGGTGACCGGGAAGGTTCGCCCGATGTCCACCCGGTCGCTTTCAGCAGCCGAGACCAGCGCGCTCTCCGGAATCCCGTCAGAGACCTCGAACGGCGCTGTCCACCAACCGAGTTCAGCGTGATACGACGAGTCGTACAGGCGTAGCGCCTCGGCAAGCTCGGAGGCCTCGGCAAGCTTTGAGCGCAGCTCATCGGCGAGCACGCTCAGCCGCACCGGGCCGGTCACCGTGTCGTGGAGCACCGTCTCGAAGGGGCCCCAGTTGCTCGGCGCCATGAACGGCAGCCGATCGGTGTGGCGGGTCAGGATCGCGCCGGCGCGATAGCGGTCCAGATCGGTCACCCGGTCCGCGGCCGTGAATCCGACCGAGGCCAGGTGCTCCGGCTGTCCGGCATCCGGGAACCGCTCGATCTCCGCGGTCCAGCCGGCCGCAGCCATTGCGACGCGCAGGTGATCCAGCACGGCACCGCAGCTGATCAACGCCTCCCGTGCCGACTGGTCGCCGTGCACGGCGCGAGTCGGATCCAGATACAGGTCCAGCCGGCCTCCGTCGGCCACCCATCGCCATGGCTGACTGTTGTGCAGCGACGGCGCCCGACAGGCCAACCGCACCGCTTCGGTGAGGACCTCGTAATCCACGGTCGTGTCCAACATCAGCCACCTCCAACGGGTCTGTCGCTTTCAGGCTCCCAGCAAGTACCCAGGCGCAACAGGGGCCGTTAGTCACTGGCTGGCCGGCGTTGGACCGTTGCGTCAGTCGTCGGCGCGATGACGGACGCGGAACAGATTCACCTCGCTCTTGATGCCCTTGAGGTGACGTCCACCGGCGAACGACCACTGGAAGTCGGCAGATTCGGTCAACGCCACCCGCACCGGCTCAGCGACCAGCACCGTGCCCGGTCGGGCGACCCCGGTTATCCGGCTCGCGGTGTTCACCGGGCTGCCGAACCAGTCCCCGACCCGACTCACCGCTTCGCCGGAGGCGACACCGGCACGAAGCCGAGGCAAAGTGTCGTCGGCCTGGGCCGCCTCAACCAGCTGAAGCACCGCGTCGACCAGCGGTGCCGGCTCCGGGCAGACGAACATCACCGCGTCGCCGATGGTCTTGATGAATCGCACCGGAGGAACAGCGATCTCGCGCCCCAGCACGGTCAAGCGTTCGGCGAGCTGAACCAGCTCCTCGGGCGGCACCATCTCGCCGAGCCGGGTGAAGCCGACCAGATCGGCGAACGCGACGGTGATCTGGCGCGCTCCCGGCAGCGGTGCGCCGGCCAAGCGTTCGCTGGCGGTGACGGCGTCGATGTCGAGCTGATGGCGCAGCTGCATCATCAGCATGTCCTGGACGAACGGACCCAACATCGGCGCCAACCCCGCCACCAGATCCCGCGACCGCTGGGCGATCTGCAGCTCGGTGACGCCCGGCTCGCCGATCGCAGACAACACCGTGAAGCGCATGAATTCCGCGGTGTGCGCCAGCCCATCGGCCAACAACCGAGCCGTCTGCAGGGCCTGCTCGGGATCGATCCCGGCGTCGATGAAGCGGCGCGCATGCATGGCGATGCTGGCGTCAGCGCGCATCTGCGCCGGGGCGTCCGGGTCGTCCATCCACGGCAGCCCGACCGCACGCTGCAGACGCTGCAACTGTTCGAGGTCGACTCCGGTGGATTCACTGATCTCGCGAGCCGAGACGTAGGTGCCGTCATCGCCGACCAGGCGTCGCGACGCCAGCAGCATCGGTGAGACGTTTCCGCGGATCTCCTCAGCGGTGATGCCCTGTCCCAGCAGCCATTCGATCAGTTCGGCACGCTCGGCACGCGCAGTGCCCTCCAACCCGGCCAGCAAGTCCTCGATCTCAGGGTCCCCCACACCGCAAACGTATCTCGCGGCAGACTGACGGAGTGGCTGAAGTCTTCGATGCGCTGACCCCCGAACAACTCCGTGCCCGCAACACCATCAAGTGGAATCACTTCGCTCCCGACGTGCTGGCGCTGTGGATCGCCGAGATGGACTTCCCCACCGCGCCCGCGGTGCTCGACGGGGTGCGCGCCTGCGTGGCCAATGAGGAGTTCGGCTATCCGGCGCTGGGCTCCGATGCGTTGCCCACCGCACTGGCCCAATGGTGCCTGGACCGCTACGCCTGGCCCGTTCAGCCGGAGTGGGTGCGGGTGGTGCCCGACGTTCTCAAGGGCATGGAGGTGGTGATCGAGTTCCTCACCCGCCCGGAGAGCCCGGTGGTGCTGCCGGTACCGGCCTACATGCCGTTCTTCGACCTGTTGACCGTGACCGGCCGTCAGCGCCTGGAAATCCCGATGACACAGCAGGACTCAGGTCGCTACCTGATGGACCTGGATGCCCTGGACGCCGCGTTCGCCGCCGGCGCCGGTTCGCTGATCTTGTGCAACCCCAATAACCCGCTGGGCACCGCCTTCACCGCCGAGGAGCTCAGTGCGATCGTGGATATCGCCGCTCGCCACGGCGCGCGGGTGATCGCCGACGAGATCCACGCCCCGCTGGTCTACGACCGGCCCCACGTCGCGGCGGCCTCGGTATCGCCCGCCGCCGCCGACACCGTCATCACGCTGATGTCGGCCTCCAAAGGCTGGAACCTGCCCGGGCTCATGTGCGCCCAGGTGATCCTGACCAATCCGCGCGACGCGGCCGCCTGGGATCGGATCAACATGCTGCACACCATGGGCGCCGCCACCGTCGGTATCAGCGCCAACCTTGCCGCCTACACCCGCGGCGGGCCTTGGCTGGATTCCCTGTTGACCTACCTGCGGGCCAACCGTGACCACCTCAGCCAAGCGCTGCCCGCAGCGCTGCCGGGCCTGCGGGTCAGCCATCCTGAGGCCACCTACCTGGCGTGGCTCGATTTCCGGGCGCTGGGATTGCCCGCCGAACCGGCCGAGATCCTGCTGGCCGACGCGCGGGTGGCGCTGAGCCCGGGTATCCCGTTCGGCGGCGGACGGGGCTTCGCGCGGCTGAACTTCGCGACCACCCGGACCATCTTGGGCCGGGCGATCGAGGCGATGGCCGGTGCGCTGACTTGATCGCTAAAGGCGACCCGCGGCGCCCGGCTCCGCCGCGCTTGCGATCGCCTTGATCGCTAAAGGCGACCCGCGGCGCCCGGCTCCGCCGCGCTTGCGATCGCCTTGATCGCTAACGTAGCGGGCATGTCCTGCGTGTTCTGTGCCGTGGTCGCCGGTGACGCGCCGGCGGTGCGGGTTTTCGAAGACGACGAGTACCTGGCGTTTCTCGACATCCGACCGTTCACCCGCGGCCACACCCTGGTGATCCCCAAACAGCACTTCGTGGACCTGACCGACACCCCGGCGGCCACCCTGGCCGGCATGCTGACCGTCGGGCAGCGGGTCGCCCAGGCCGCACGCGCCTCCGGGCTGCACGCCGACGGCAACAACCTGGTGATCAACGACGGCCGGGCGGCCTTTCAGAGCGTGTTCCACATCCACCTGCACGTGGTCCCGCGACGGGACGGCGACCGACTGTCCTTCGCGAAGGGGCTGCTGGTGCGCCGCGATCCGGACCGCGAGGGCACCGGGACAATACTGCGGGCAGCGCTGGCGAGCAGCGACAACTAGCGGGCAGACTCGACGGTATGGACCATCTATCCCCGATCGAAAAGCTGGGCGTCCGAGCGCTCAGCCTGCACAACCTGATCTACCAACAGACCAACGGCTGGATCGGCCACAAGGTACCGGGCCTGCCGCCCAACCTGTTGCTGCACACCGTCGGGGCGAAAACCGGCCAAGCACGCACCTCGACGCTGACCTACGCCCGCGACGGCGACGCGTACCTGATTGTCGCGTCGATGGGCGGCGCACCCCGCTCCCCCGGCTGGTACCACAACCTCAAGGCCAACCCGGATGTGGAAATCAACGTCGGGCCGAAGCGACTGCGGGCCACGGCGCGGCCGGTGCTGCCCGACGACCCGGACTATGCCCGGTTGTGGCGCCTGGTCAACGCCAACAACGCGGACCGATACGAGGCCTATCAGCGCCGGACATCCCGGCCGATCCCCGTTGTGGCATTGACCCCGTTGTCGTCTACCTGAGGCCCCATTCAGTTAGTCTTCTCTAACTTTTGCTCAGGTAGCACTCAGCTAGTACTTTGGGGCGATGAGTCGTCAGGGTGGGTCGGGTAAGTCGAAGTCAGCACGCCGGCGCCTGGCGGGAGCCGGAGCGGCGGTCGGCACCTTCCTCGCCGTCGGGCTCACACCCGCGGCCGGATCGGCACAGGCCGACGGGATGGACTTCGACTGGCTGATCGACATGTTCACGCCGGTCGCCGGGGTGGCCGCGGATAGCAGCGCCCTCGACTCCGCGGCATGGTTTGACCAACTCTTCTACGACCCGTTCCACACGTCCATCGACAACTGGATCAACAGCGACTTCGGGTCGATGGTCAACGGCTGGATCAACACCGCCGCCGGCCAGATCCTGATCGGCAACGGTGCCGACGGCACCGCAGAAAACCCGAACGGCGGTGCCGGCGGCCTGTGGTTCGGCGACGGCGGAGACGGGTTCGACCAGAGCGCCGCCGGGGTGGCCGGCGGCAACGGCGGCGCGGCCGGCATGTTCGGTGACGGCGGTGCGGGCGGCGACGGTGGCGCCGGCGCGGCAGGCGGAACTGGCGGCGCCGGTGGGTCATTCATGGGCAACGGCGGCGCCGGCGGCGCAGGCGGAATCGGTATCAACGGCGAAACCGGCGGTGTTGGCGGTGCCGGAGGCGACGCCGTCGCCTGGCTGTTCGGCAACGGCGGCGCCGGCGGTGTCGGCGGAGCGGGATTCGTCGGAGCGACTGGTGCCCTGGGCGCAACCGGTGGCACCGGCGGCAGCGGGGGCGCAGGCGGGACGAGTCTGTCAACACTGTTCGGCGATGGCGGCCGGGGCGGCAACGGCGGGGCCGGCGGCGCGGGCGGCAACGGTGGGGCTGGCACTGATGGCCACACCGGAGATTTCGCCATCAATGGCGGCACCGGAGGCAATGGCAGCGACGGGGGATACGGCGGAAGCGGCGGTCAGGGCGGCAACGGCGGGGCCGGTGGCGCATCGGGTCGCGGTACTGCCGGAGCAAACGGCGATGGCGGCGCCGGTGGTCAAGGCGGCGCGGCCGGTGTGGGCGGCACCGGCGGAACCGGAGCGGCGGGCACAGCCGCCCACCTGGACGGCGGCACAGGCGGCAACGGCGGCAACGCCGGCGCAGCAGGAAATGGCGGGGCCGGCGGGCTGGCCGGGACCGGTGGCCTGGCAGGCACCGGTTCCCAAGGCGCTGCCGGCGCGGTCGGAGTGGCCGGACGCAGCGGGGGCAATGGCGGCGACGGCGGGGCGGGCTTTGCCGCCACCACGGGAGCTGCCGGCACCGGCGGCACCGGAGGTAACGGCGGCAACGGCGGCGTGTACGGCGACGGCGGTCACGGCGGCGCGGGCGGCGCGGGCGGCCTCGGTGCCCACGGCAGCAATGCGTCCGGGAATGGTGTCGCTGGTGGTTCCGGCGGTATCGGCGGCAACGGCGGCAACGGCGGCGTAGGTGGTGCGGGCGGCACCCTCGGTGGCAACGCCGGCAACGGCGGCGCCGGCGGCAACGGCGGCATGGGCGGGACCGGCGGCACCGGATCCGACGGCGCCAACAGCAGCGTTGCCGGCGGCGCCGGAAGTAATGGCGGTAACGGCGGCGACGGCGGGACCGGCGGGACCGGCGGCAATGGCGGCGCGGGCGGCACCGCCGCACACGGCGCCGCGGGACTTCAGGGCGCGAACGGAAACGGCGGCAAAGGCGGGACCGGTGGTGATCCCGGCAACGGGGGCAACGGCGGCAACGGCAGTGCGGCCCATCCGGATGGCGGTCGCGGCGGCAACGGCGGCCTGAACGGCGGCAGCGGGGCCGGCGGCGCTGCGGGCACCGGCGGCATCGGCGGCATCGGCGGGATGGGCGGTGACGGGTCCACGGGCGCCCCTGCCGGCAACGGCGGCAACGGCGGCAACGGCTTCAACGCCGTCACCCCGGGCGCCAACGGCGGCAACGGCGGCGCCGGCGGGACCGGCAGCCTGCACGGCAACGGAGGCAACGGCGGCGCCGGCGGCAACGGCGCGAACGGAGCCAATGGCAACCCGGTCGTCAGCAACGGCAACGCCGGAGACGGCGGTAACGGCGGGAAGGGTGGGGCCGGCGGAAACTCGCTCGGCGACGGCAACGGCGGCAACGGCGGCGCCGGCGGGAAGGCCGGAGACGGCGGCCGCGGCGTGGACCAGAGCCAGCTGCCTCCCAGCGCCACCCTGCCCGGCAGCGGCGGCAACGGCGGAGCGGGTGGCATAGGCGGCGCCGGCGGCAGCAGCGCCTACGCACAGGGAACTGGCACCGGTAACGGTGGTGCCGGTGGCGCCGGTGGGGCCGGCGGCAACGGCGGCGGCAACGGCATCGCCACGCTGGACGTGGCCAACAACGTGCAATACGGCAGCGGCGGTGACGGCGGGGCCGGCGGCGTCGGCGGCAACGGCGGGCTGGGTTACGGCGGAGCGCTCGGCGGCGGCACCGGCTTCGACGGCGGCAACGGCGGCGCCGGCGGCAGTGGCGGCGCGGGTGGTTCTGCCTACGCCGGCAACGCCGCCGCGGGTGAGCACGGCAGGTTCGGCACCAACGGTGACGGCGGTGCCGGCGGCGGGGGCGGTACCGGTGGCGGCGGCGGCACCGGCGGGGCCGGCGACAACAGCGCCGGCGGTACCGGCGGCAACGGCGGTAATGGCGGGGCGGCCGGTGACGGCGGGGCGCCCGGCTCCGGGCTCTACGCCCAGCCCGGAATCAACAAGGCACCGGTCGGCATCGGCGGGGACGGCGGCAACGGCGGAGCCGCTGGGGCCGGTGGGTCCGGCGGCAAGGGTGACACCGGGTTCAACGGCGGCACCGGCGGCAACGGCGGTGTCGGCGGCGCCGGCGCCGACGGCGGCAGCGCCACTGGCACCTACTACGCACAGGGCTCCAGCGCGGGTGACGGCGGAAACGGCGGCGCCGGCGGTAACGCCGGAGCGGGCGGCGCCGGCGGTCTGGGCGCCCACGCGGGCACCGGCGGCAACGCCGGAGCGGGCGGCCACGGCGGCAATGGCGGCGACGGCGGCGACGCCACCCTGACCGGGACGAACGTGCACGGTGGGGCGGCCGGTGACGGCGGCGACGGCGGAGCGGCGGGCGCGGTGGCCGCCGGCGGGCTCGGCGCCAACGGTGGCAGCGGCGGCGACGGCGGCGAAGGTGGTCTTGGTGGCGCGGTCGGCAGCAACGGCGCCAACGGCGCCGGAGGCGCGGGCGGGGCCGGTTCCGGCACCGGGCACGCCGGCGAGACCGGCGGCCCCGAGGGCCCGGTCAACGCCACCATTCCGCTGTACCTGAAAAGCGGCGGCATCAGCCCGATCGTCTACATCTCGATCAACGGTGGCCCCCCGGTGCCGGTGCAGATCGACACCGGCTCCACCGGCCTGACGATTCTGAGCAGTGCGGTCGGCAACCCCGGCAGCATCGGCAACGTGCTGCTGTCGGGCAACGCCAGCTACGCCGGATTGGGCAACAACAGCTACGGCTACCAGACCTACAGCACCACGGTGGGATTCTGCGACAAGGTCGCCTGCTCGGGAGACCTTGTCACCGACCCCACCGGCGTCAACGTGGTCACTTCCGGGTCGAACGCACTGATGACGCAGTACTTCAACCAGTACGGCATCGTCGGAGTCCTGGGCATCGGCCCCAACAACGGCTATGCCGGCACGTCGACGATCATCTCGGCGCTGCCCGGTGCGCTCAACCAGGGCGTGCTCATCGACGAGCAGACCGGCCAAGTAATTTTCGGACCGAACCCACTCGACCCCGAGACCTCCGTCTCCGGATCGCCCTACGTGGACACGATGATCTCCATCAACGGCGCTCCCCCGGTGGCCGTCACGACCTCGATCGACTCCGGCGGCATGTACGGCAGCATTCCGCAGTCACTGTTCCCGCAGCTCGGGGTCGGCACTCAGGTGCCGGCCGGGACGGTGATCTCGGTGTACAACGCCGATGGCAGCACCCTGCTGTACTCCTACACCACCACGAACAACGGTCCGTATGTGACGTCGGGCGGGGCGGCCAACAGCGGCTACTACCCGTTCTCGGTGAACCCGGTCTACATCGACTACCGGCCCAGCGGTTACGGGGCGACCATCATCAGCCGCTAGGTTCATGGCGGCGACCCGCTTCGCCCGGCTCCGCCGCCCTCGCGATCGCCGCTGAGGCCTTACAACAGCTCCTTGGCCAACAGCTCGCAGGTGCGTTCCCGGCCAGGTGCGGTGGCCGGGTCGGTGCCGCGGTGCGCCGAGGCGACCGGGTTGATCATCACCTCGTCGACGGCGAAGTGCTCCGCCAGCGCGGTGAGCTGCTCGGTCGCCTCGGCCGGTGTGCCGACAACCGCGCGCCGCAGCCCGCTGTCGATGATGCGTTGTTCGGAATCGGAGACCGCTGCCGCCTGCGCGTCCTCGACCAGGTCGACCGCGCCCAGCGGCCGCCCGGTCCGCAACCGAGCCATCATCTGCAGATTGGGCAGCATCAACGCCATTGCCTCATCACGGGTTTCGGCAACCGATGCGTTGACGGTCAGAAACGTCGTCGGCACCGCGCACACTTCGCTCGGCGTGAAATTCTCCCGGTAGTAGGCCAGCGCATCCTCGGTGCCCTGACCGGAGAAATGGTGGGCGAACACGTAGGGCAGCCCCTTGGCCGCGGCCAGCCGCGCCGAATACATGCTCGACCCCAACAGCCACAACCGCGGCTCGCCGGCGGCGGTCGGAGTGGCCTTGAGCAGATAGTCCCCGTCACGCAGCTGGACCTGCACCCCGCGGCTGCTCATCATCGCCCGCACGTGGTCGAGATAGTCGGGGAAGTTCGCGATGTCTTCGTCGCCGCGCCCGGAGCGCAGCATGACGGAGGTGACCGGGTCGGACCCGGGCGCCCGTCCGATACCCAAGTCGATGCGGCCGGGTGCGGCGGCCTCCAACAACGCGAACTGTTCGGCGACCGCGAGCGGGGCGTGGTTAGGCAGCATCACCCCGCCCGAACCGAGCCGCACCCGCGACGTCTGTGCGGCGAGGTAAGCGAGAAGTACCGGCGGGCTGGTGGCACCTACCGAGGGCATGTTGTGGTGCTCGGCCACCCAGTATCGGGTGAACCCGAGGCGGTCAGCAGTCTGGGCCAGCCGCACCGTCGCAGCAAGCGCATCGGCGGTGGACTGGTCGGTACGGACCGGGACGAGATCAAGAACGGAAAGACGCACGCTGCTACTCAACACCGGACCTCAGCCGGATAGTCCCGCCAACCGAGAGGCCTGCGCAAAGATGTCGTCCAGCATGGCCGGGGTCAGCCGCCCGGTGAACATGTTCTGTTGACTGGGGTGATAGCAGCCCAGCAGCCGCAGCGCCGGGCCCAGTTCGGCGACCGCGCCGTGGCCGAACTTCGGCTTGGGTTTGGGCACCTGCTCGGCGGCGATCCGCAGTGCGACCTGCCAGGCGAAGCCGCCCAGCGCGATCATCACCCGCACGTGTGGCGCGATCAGCTGCCATTCGGTGTCGATCCAGGGCGCGCAGGTGTTGCGCTCGAGGGTCGTCGGCGCGTTGTCCGGCGGGGCGCAGCGTACCGGAGCGATGATCCGAATGTCATTGGCGTGCAACCCGTCCGCAGCGTCAACGCTGGTGGGTTGGTTGACCAGGCCGGCCCGGTACAGCGCGGCGTAGAGCTGGTCGCCAGACCGGTCTCCGGTGAACATCCGGCCGGTGCGGTTGGCTCCGTTGGCCGCCGGGGCCAATCCGACGATCACGATCTTGGGCTTCGGCGAGCCCCAGCCCGGGACCGGCCGGCCCCAGTAAGGCTGGTCGGCGAAGGACTTTCGCTTGGTGGCCGCGACCTGTTCGCGCCACGTCACCAGTCGCGGACAGGCGCGGCAGACGCTGATCAGCGCGTCGAGTTCATCGATCGACTCGGCTTGGGCAGCCAGCTGCACCACTTGTGCGGCGTCGGCAGCCTGCGGCGTTGCCGGAGTTGCCGGGTCGCCGGGCCATCCTGCCCCGGCAGGCACCGGGGAGTCGAACGGCTGACCGGTGCGGGGATGGTTGAGCATTGGTCTACTGTGCACGCTCCGGCGAATCGATGCCCAGTCCGGCACGGCGCGGGCGTGCGGAGTCGGGTCAGCCGGAACGCGGATCGGAGCTCTCCAACAAGTTGGCGCGGATTTGTGCGTACGCGTGCGTGAACAGGTCCACGTCACGCGCACTCAGCAGGTCGAAAAGGTTGCGTCGCAACGTGTCAGCGTGCCCGCCCGATACCGACTCCAATTTCGCCAGCCCTGAGTCGGTCAGCTCTGCGAACAATCCGCGCTTGTCCTCCTCGCATCCGACGCGGCGCAGCCAGCCCGCCCTGGCCAATCGGCTCACCGCCCCGGCGGTCCCGCCACGGGTCGTTACCGCCGCCTCGGTGATCTCACCCATCCGCAATCGGCGTCGCCGCGCTTCGGACAACAGCACCAATACCTCAAAATCGGCGAAGGTGATCCCTCCGTCGGCGAACAGCTGAAAATCGAGTTCCCGCAGCAGCAGCCGAGTGCTGTCCAGAAGCCCGCGCCACATCCGCTGCTCGGTCTCGTTCAGCCATCGGATCTCGTCCGTCACAACAACCCGTCCCTCTATGATTGATCTAATAACTAGTGCACCAGGCGATGGCACGAGCTCCCGGTGTCGGAATCTGAAATAATTACGCAGCTTATATGGGTATTTTCGCCAGAGAACGCCCGATGGTGACGGCGATCATTCCACGTCCATCTCGACGATTATCATTGTTACAGCAACTAGTTTACGGAGCTATTTTCGAGTGTTGGACACCCCGGCGCGTGACAGCGTTCGCCCGTTCCGCCGCTGCCAAAGGCGGTAGACGTCGACCGCGTCGTCGCGTGCGTCGTACCGCATGGGCAGCCGCCGCTGATCCCAGGGCTTGGCGAACTCGTCGTAGAAGGTGTTGAGTTCGAAGTACTTTCGGTCGTCGACGTAGTACGGCTCATAGGTCTCGCGGGTGGTCAAGAAGACGACCTCGTCCGGTGAGCAGTAGTACAGCGCACCCAGACACATCGGACACGGCGACGCTAGGACGTAGATGGTGGCGCCGGTCAGGTGCTCGGTACCCAGCGCCGTGCAGGCCTGCCGAATGGCGAGAATCTCCGCGTGCGCGGTGGGGTCGTTGGTCTGGGCGACCCGATTCGCGCTTTCGGCCAGAATCGCGCCGTCCTTGACGATGACGGTGGCGAATGGGCGCCCGCCCTCCTCGACGTTACGGCGGGCAAGCTCAATGGTGTGTTGCGCGAAGTCCATGTCAGCTCCCAGGCTGCCGCGGCTCCCGCTATAGAGTCCAATACTTGTATTCGATGAACGCGATAGGTGTCACCAATCGACCTGGTGGGCGATTTCCTCGAGCATGCGGGTGAATGCCTGCGCGGCCGCCGAGCGGTAGGCCGCGGCGCGCACCAGCGCCACAACGGTTCGGGTAGGCAACGGCGGGACGAGCGGAACCGATTGCACGTAGCGACGCTCACGGGTGATCGCGTCGGGCAGCACCGTGGCCAGTGCACCGCCCCGTACCGAGGCCAACAGCGCGCTGATTGAATCCGCTTCGACCACGATCCGGGGTGCGACGCCCTGTTCGGAGAAGTAGGCGTCGATCTGTAACCGGGTGGCAAAACCGGTGTTGAGCAGGCAAAGCGGTTCGCGGGCCAGCAGGGCGACCGGCAGCGGTGTCGCTCTCGCTGCAAAGGGGTGGCCCGAGCCGACCACCAGCGTCAGAGTCTCGGTGAACAGCGCGGTGTGATCGATCCCGTCGGCATGCGGGCCCGCGAAGGCGATCCCCAGGTCCAGACGGTCGGCGAGCAGGTCGGCCTCGATGCGATCTTGGGTGTCCTCCCGGACCGAGAGGGTGATGCCCGGATGCGCGGTGTGAAACCGGTGCACCAGCGGCCCGATCAGGTAGGCCGTGAATGTCGGCGTCATCGCCACCCGCAGATGCCCGCGCGACAGGTCCTGAACGTCATGAACCGCACGTTCGCCAGCATCGAGATCCCGCAGCGCCAGCCGAGCGTGCTCCGCATACGCCTCGCCGGCGTCGGTCAGCCGTACCGTGCGCCCCGAGCGATCCAGCAGCTCCACTGTCAATGCGCGCTCGA
Source organism: Mycolicibacter virginiensis (assembly GCF_022374935.2). Classification (NCBI taxonomy): domain Bacteria; kingdom Bacillati; phylum Actinomycetota; class Actinomycetes; order Mycobacteriales; family Mycobacteriaceae; genus Mycobacterium; species Mycobacterium virginiense. Next base: position 1,403,603 of record NZ_CP092430.2, on the reverse strand, counting down.
GCTGCTTGATCTGCTGCGACAGCGTCGGCTGGGAGATGTGCAGCGACTCGGCCGCGCGGGTGAAATTCCCATGCTCGGCCACCGCGAGGAGATACCGGATGTGACGCAGCTCCATCGACTGACTATAGGCGTTGCCAATCGAGGTCATGGGAATTACGTCTTGGACACTATTGCGCGTGGTCAGGCAGGGTGGACCGCATGACTGCGCCATCCGGATCCGGCCCGGAACGGCTGGTCGATGCGTTGCTGCCCGACGGCCGCCGAGTGGATGTAACGCTGCGTGGCGGACGGATCGCGGCGATCGATCCGCACCAGAGCGAGTCGCCGGTGCCAGGAGAGAATGCCCTCGACTGCGGCGGTGCGCTGCTGCTGCCCGCATTCGTCGACGGCCACTGTCACCTCGACAAGACATTCTTGGGCGCGCCATGGCAACCGCACCGGCCCGCGGGGTCGCTGCGGGAGCGGATCGGACGCGAGAAAGCGCTGCGTTCCCAGATCGTGGTACCGGCCACCGAACGGGCGACGGCGTTGGCCAACCGGATGGTCTCGCTCGGCACCGGCCATGTCCGCTCCCATGTCGACATCGATCTCGAGGCAGGGTTGACCGGACTGCACGCCCTGCTGGAAGTCCGTGCGACCCTGCGTGATCGAATCTCGATCCAGCTGGTCGCCTTTCCGCAGAGCGGCGTGGTCACCGCACCGGGAGTGGCCGCTTTGCTGGACGCCGCGCTGGCCGAGGGCGCTGAGGTGATCGGCGGGCTGGACCCGGCCGGCTTCGACGGCGATGTCGACGGCCAGCTGGACGTCGTCTTCGGTCTGGCCGACCGGCACGGCGCCGGCATCGACATCCACCTGCACGATCCGGGCACGCTCGGCACCGGGCAGCTGCGCGCCATCGCCGAACGCACCCGCGCACTCGGGCTCGGTGGCAAGGTCACGGTCAGCCACGCCTACGCGCTCGGTCAGGTCGACGGCGACGAAGTCGACCGCACCGCAACAGCACTGGCCGCCGCCGGTGTGGCAATCCTGACCAACGGTCCGGCCGGCACCATGCCGCCGGTGTTGCGGTTACGCGACCACGGGGTGCGGGTATTCGCCGGTTCGGACAACATCCGAGACGCCTGGTGGCCCTACGGCACCGGCGACATGCTGGAGCGCGCCACCATCATCGGCTTGGAGGGCTCCCTGATGACCGACGATGAGCTCGGCTATGCCGCCTCACTGATCACCGACTCGGCAGCAGCCGTACTCGGACTCGATGGCTACGGCCTGCAGCCAGGGTGTCGCGCCGACCTGGTCGTCGTGGAGGCCGCCGGGGTGGCCGAGGCGGTCGCCGCCCATCCCGAGCGCCGGTGGGTGTTGCACGACGGGCGCGTCGTCGCCGGAACCTGCGCCTGAAGCAGCGCGCATCGCCAACGGGTCAGCGCGCCTCAACGCCGCTAAACACTCACTTCACCTCCTAGGATGACCTGCGTGAACGCCGACGCACTGACCCAGCTCATAACCGATCTCCCCGAGGGCATGGTGGTCACCGATCCGACGATCACCGCGGGCTACCGGCAGGACAACGCACTGGACCCGTTAGCGGGCCAGCCCCTGGCGGTGGTGCGCCCGCTGCGCACCGAAGAGGTGCAGACGGTGATGCGGTGGGCCACCGCCCATCGGGTACCGGTGGTGACTCGCGGCGCGGGCACTGGCCTGTCGGGCGGCGCCACCGCGATCGACGGCGGCATTGTGCTGTGCACCGAGAAGATGCGCGACATCACCGTCGACCCCGTCACCCGCACCGCGGTGTGCCAGCCCGGCCTGTTCAACGCCGAGGTGAAGAAGGCCGTCGCCGCCTACGGACTGTGGTATCCGCCGGACCCGTCGTCGTTCGAGATCTGCAGCATCGGCGGCAACATCGCCACCAACGCCGGCGGCCTGTGCTGCGTCAAGTACGGCGTGACCACCGACTATGTGCTGGGCCTGCAGGTGGTGCTGGCCGACGGCACCGCGGTGCGCCTGGGTGGGCCCCGCCTCAAGGACGTCGCCGGGCTCTCGCTGACCAAGCTGTTCGTCGGCAGCGAGGGCACCCTCGGGGTGGTCACCGAGGTGACCCTGCGACTCTTGCCGGCTCAGCCGAAATCGGCTGTGGTGGTAGCCACTTTCGACTCGGTAACCGCCGCGGCCGAAGCGGTGCTCGACGTGTCGGGACGGCTGCGCCCGTCGATGCTGGAGTTCATGGACGCGGCGGCGATCAACGCCGTCGAGGACCAACTGCGCATGGGCCTGGACCGCGAGGCGGCGGCCATGCTGGTGGCGGCCTCCGATGAGCGCGGCCACGCGGGCGCCGAGGATGTCGAGCTGATGGCCCAGGTGTTCACCGAGCACCACGCCAAGGAGGTGTTCTCCACCGACGACCCGGTCGAAGCCGAGGGCTTCGTCGCGGCCCGGCGATTCTGCATCCCAGCGGTCGAGGCGCAGGGCCCGCTGCTGCTGGAGGACGTCGGCGTGCCGGTGCCGCGGCTGGCGGAGCTGATCACCGGTATCGAGAAGATCGCCGCCGAACGCCGACTGCTGATCTCGGTGATCGCGCACGCCGGTGACGGCAATACGCACCCGTTGATCGTGCACGACCCGAACGATCCCGACCACGTGCGACGCGCCGAGCTCGCCTACGGCGAAATCATGGATCTGGCACTGGCGCTGGGCGGCACCATCACCGGTGAGCACGGCGTGGGGCGGTTGAAGCGGCCATGGCTGGCCGAGCAGCTCGGCCCCGACGTGATGGCACTGAACCAGCGGGTCAAAGCCGCGCTCGACCCGCTGAACATCCTCAACCCGGGTTCGGGGATCTAGCCGCTCCTGTCCGCACACCCGCTCCGACTAGCCCGCTTCGAGTGTGAATCCGCCGACGCTCCCCCGGCGCGTCGCGTCGTGGAATTCCCACTCGACCATTGACACCACCGTCCTACTGTCGTATCAATGAGACATGACGACCACGCTGTCTCATCCGAAATTTGAACTCTGCAACGCCGACACCTGGCCCAATCCCTGGCCGATGTACGCCGCCCTGCGCGACCACGACCCCGTCCACCACGTGGTCCCGGAGAACGCGCCGAATCAGGACTACTACGTGCTGTCCCGGCACGCCGACATCTGGGCCGCCGCGGCCGACCACGAGACGTTCTCCTCCGCGCAAGGGCTGACCGTCAACTACGGCGAGCTGGAGATGATCGGCTTGGCCGACAACCCGCCGATGGTGATGCAGGATCCGCCGGTACACACCGAGTTTCGCAAGCTGGTGGCACGTGGCTTCATGCCGCGGCAGGTCGAGTTGCTCGAGCCCAAGGTGCGCGAGTTCGTCGTCGAGCGCCTCGAGCGGCTGCAGGCCAACGGCGGCGGCGACATCGTCGCCGAGCTGTTCAAGCCGCTGCCGTCGATGGTGGTCGCGCACTACCTGGGTGTGCCCGAGGAGGACCGCAGCCAATTCGATCGCTGGACCGAGGCGGTCGTCGCGGCCACCGTCAGCGAAGACGGCGTGGCCTCGGCCGGTGACGCCATCGGCGAGATGATGGCCTACTTCAGCGGCCTCATCGAACGCCGCCGCACCGACCCGCAAGACGACACGGTCTCGCACCTGGTGGCAGCCGGAATGGGCGCCGACGGCGACATCAAGGGACTGCTATCGGTGCTCGCGTTCACCTTCACCATGGTGACCGGCGGCAACGACACGACAACTGGAATGCTCGGCGGCTCAGTGCAATTGCTGCAGCGACACCCCGATCAGCGCCAGCTGCTGGTGAACTCACCCGAGCTGATCCGCGACGCCGTCGAGGAGATGCTGCGGTTGACCTCCCCCGTTCAGGGGCTGGCCCGCACCACCACCCGCGACGTCACCATCGGCGACACCACGATTCCGGCGGACCGCAAGGTGTTGCTGCTCTACGGCTCGGGCAACCGCGACGAACGCCAGTTCGGGCCGGACGCCGCCGAACTCAACGTGCAACGCAAGCCGCACCAGATCCTCGCCTTCAGCTACGGCGCCCACCACTGCATCGGCAACCAGGCGGCCCGGATGCAGGCGCGGGTGGCGTTAGAGGAACTGCTGGCCCGCTGCCCGAACTACACGATCGACGAGTCCGGGATCGTTTGGGCCGGCGGCAGCTACGTGCGACGTCCGATGTCGGTTCCCTTCACCGTCGGATCATGATGGCCGGGCGGGCCTGGCTGTCCGATCAGCGCGGTGAGCTGGCCGCCGAGAAGATTCTCGATGCGGCCGAGAAGCTGTTCGCCGAACAGGACCCCTCATCGGTGGGCATGACTGAGATTGCCCGCGCTGCAGGCTGTTCCCGCGCCACGCTGTATCGGTATTTCGAGAGCCGCGACGCGTTGCACACCGCCTACGTGCACCGGTGGGCCAATGCACTTTATGAAGAGTTGACCCGACGGCTGGCCGGCATCGACGACCCGGCGGATCGGCTGGTCGCCGGGATCACCGAATCGCTGGCACTGGTGCGCGGCAATCCGGCGCTGGTGTCATGGTTCGCCGAGACCGGGCCACCGATCGGTGCGGCGATGGCCGCCCAGTCCGATGTCATCACCGTGATGGTCGCGTCGTTCCTGTCCGCATTGGACACCGAAGACAACGACGCGGTTGCCCAACGCGCGCGATGGGTGGTGCGGGTGGTGACGTCGATGCTGAGCTTCCCGGGCCGCGACGCCGACGACGAGCGGGAAATGCTGACGCAGTTCGTGGTACCGGTGGTCGTTGCGCCGGAGCGACTCAGGCCGGCGCCGGTCGGCTCAGAGGAATAGGAGAGTTGCCCGCCTTTGAGCGACAACTGCGGGTGCGTAGATGAGCCCGCTGCGATCTGATGCTCCTATAGACGTCAAGCCGCGGTTTGGTGGGTGGTGGGTTGTTGGCGTAGGTGTTTGGTGAGGGTCCAGATTTCTCGGATGAGGTGGCGCTTGAGGCAGCGCATGATTTCGGGTTTGGTTTTGCCTTCGGTGATACGTCGGGCGACGTAGGCGCGGGTGGGTTCGTGGTATTTCATGCGGACGACGACGATGCGGTGCAGTGCGGCGTTGGCGCGGCGATGCCCGCCTCGGTTGAGCCGGTAGCGGCGGGTTTTGCCGCTGGAGGCCGGGATCGGGCAGGTGCCGCAGAGTTTGGCCAAGGCGGCTTCGTTGCGGATACGTTCGGCGTTGTCACCGAGTGCCATCAGCAGCTCTGAGGCGTTGTCGGGGCCGATCCCGACCGCGGCGGTCAGCTGCGGGGCGATCTGTTCAATGAGGGTGCCCAGTAGCTTTTCGTGCTCGGTGACTTCGTCGTTGAGGGCCAGCCAGCGTTGGGCGATGGCCCGCAGACTGTATTTGGCTGCTGCGGTCACCGAGGTGGTCGGGCCCGGCCGGAGGCTGGCGCAGCGGCGCAGCAGGGCCATGTTGGGCAGGGGTTGGAGGGTTTCGCGTAACTCGGCCGGTGCAGTGATCAGCACGGCCTTGAGTGACTGCATGGCCGTGGTGCGGGCTTTGACTGCGGCGTTCTTGGCGACTTTGATGTGCCGGATCATCTCCACCGTGCCGTCGTCGGTCTTGGGGATCGCCTCGGTGTGGCCGGCTAGCACCGCGCGAGCGGCATTTTCGGCGTCGAGCAGATCGGATTTGCCGCGGCGATGGCGGTCTTGGCGGTTGGGTCGCATCACCTCCAGCACATCGCTGCCGCTGCGACGTACCGCTGCGGCCAGGCCGCGGCCATAGGAGCCGGTGCCTTCAATCCCGAAGCTCGATGCGGTTCCGAACGTGCCGGCCCAGTCGATCAACGCGCGATATCCGCTGGTGTTCGCATCGAAGGTGGCCGTGGCCAATAGGGCGCCACGTTCATCGAGGACCGCCGCGGCGTGCAGGTGTTTATGGGTGTCGACACCGACGATGACTCGACCACCGGGGACTTGTGTTGGCATGATTGGTATCGCGACCTTTCAGCAGGGTTGTGACGCTGGCCGGTCGGGCCGGACAAGACTGTGATGGGACCTGAATTCCGGTCAGGCTCCTATGAGGTCACTGCCCGCCCGGTCAGCACCAGGGGCGCGACTGCCGAGCAGGCGACAGATCAAATCAAGGACACCCGCAAAGACGGGGTCAGTCGCTCAAGTGGGTCAACCCGCCCGACAGCCACTCAAATCTTCACAGTCGCTCAAAGGCGGGCAACTGTGCCTATGGGTCCGGCCGGGAATGTGTCCATGGTTCCGGCCGGGAATGTGTCCATGGATCCGGCCGGGACGGCTCAACTCCGCACCCGGGTGAGCCGGTGCAGCAGCCAGGACACCGGCACGGTGACCAGCATGGTGACCACAAACAGCGCCAGCATCGAGCCGGTGTAGACCGGGGTGTGCAGCACCTCGACCATCACCACCTCCATCAGCACTAGGTGAACCAGGAAGATCTCGTAGGAGATCTCCCCCAGCCACACCATCGGCCGGCTCGCCAGCAGCCGTGCGTACCAACCGCGATTGCCCAACGCCAGCGGAGCCACCATCAACGCGGCGATCACCGCGTAGAACCCGGCCTTGACCAGCGCCTCGGACAGTTTCGCCGGCGAGGTGGTGGGCTCCCCGGCGATCGGTGTGGAAGCGATGAGATAGCAGACGAGCGCCAACGGAATTGCCACGAAGCCGTAGCAGCGCACGCCCATGGCCTGCAGCACCGTGAGCATCATCCCGGCGACGAACCACGCCAGATAACCCGGAAGCCACAGTCGGGCGCCGTCGGGCAGGAAGCCGGTCGTGTGCACGAGCGTCAACCAGGCCGGTGTGAGCGCCGCGGCCGCGACCAGCCCGGCCAGCAGCAGACCCGGCCGCCACTGCCGGCGGCACAGCCAGACCAATGTCACGTAAGCCAGCAGGGGCAGCACCACGTAGAAGGCGACTTCGACTGCGAGGCTCCACATCTGGGTGAGCCCCTGGTGCAGATAACCGAACATGTAATTGTCGGTGTAGATCTGGGTCAGCGTCAGGTTCCGCAGCAACCCGATCCAGTTGTGGCCGGGGTTCGGACCGGCGGTGCGGTAGTGGTAGATCACATAGGCCAGCAGCACCGTGACGACATAGGCGGGCATGATCCGTCGCACCCGGTGCCAGGCGTAGCGGCGCACCGACGGGTCCGGTCGTCCCAATGCGGCAGCCCGCACCCACGGCTGGAACAGCAGAAAGCCGGACAACACGAAGAAGATCGGCACGCCGATCTCCATCCGGGAACCCAGCAACCCTGCATAGCCGTGGGTGTATTTGCCGGTGGTGTAGGCCGCATGCGTACCTACCACCAGGAGCGCCGCCACCGCACGCACACCGGTCAGCGACGCGACCCGATCGACCTGGGCGACCTGCTCAAGCCCGCCCTGGGCCACGTCCTCGCGCGGCAGGGTCATTCGGTCCGTTTCCGGTACCCGCCCTCGCCGCGCCGATCGGGTTTACCAGACGGCCGTTCGCGACGCAGGTTGATCAGCTGACCCTGAATCCTGGTCTGCTCCAACGCCTTGAAGGTCTTGCCGGATAGTTTGGCGGGCAACTCGACCAGCGAGTGGTCCACCTTGATGCTGATGCTGCCGAAATCACTGCGGTGCAGTCCACCCTCGTTGGCCAGTGCCCCGACGATCGCACCGGGGTTGACCTTGTGGCGCTTGCCGACCGAGATCCGGTAGGTGGCGAATCCGTCTTTCGGCGGGCCTTTGCGGTCGCCTTTGCGGTCGTCTCGTCCGCCGTCGCGGTCCGGCTTGGCGCGTTCGCGTCGCTTGTCCGGCGGCGGTTCCACCATCAGGAACGCCTCGCCGTCGCGGGACTGCAGGGCCAGTGCGGCGGCAATGTCGGCCATCGGCACGTTGTGCTCGCGGCTGTAGTCCTCGACCAAGCGCCGGAACAATTCGATGCCCGACGCACCGAGGTGGTTGGTGATCGCGTCGGCGAACTTGGCCACCCGCTGTGCATTGACGTCCTCGACGCTGGGCAGCTCGGACTCGATCAGCTTCTGCCGAGTCACCTTCTCGATCAGCCGCAGCAGGTGGCGTTCCCGCGGGTTGACGAACAGCAGCGCGGTTCCCGAGCGTCCGGCTCGTCCGGTGCGCCCGATCCGGTGCACATAAGCCTCGGGGTCGTTGGGAATGTCGTAGTTGACGACATGGGAGATCCGGTCCACATCCAGTCCGCGGGCGGCGACATCGGTGGCGACCAAGATGTCGATGTTGCCGTTCTTCAGGGCGGTGATGGTCCGTTCCCGCTGCGCCTGCGCGATGTCACCATTGATCGCCGCCGCGGAAAATCCTCGGGCACGCAACTTTTCGGCAACCTCTTCGGTGGCCTGCTTGGTGCGGACGAAGACGATCATCGCTTCGAAGGGTTCGACTTCGAGCACCCGAGTCAGGGCGTCCATCTTTCGCGGCCCGGCGACCTCGATGTAGCGCTGCGAGATGTTCTCCGCCGTGGTGGTTTTGGCCTTGACGGTGACTTCGACGGGGTCGTGCAGGTAACGGCTGGTGATGCGGCGAATCGCCGAGGGCATGGTCGCCGAGAACAGCGCCACCTGCTTGTACTCGGGGGTGTCCGCCAGGATGCGTTCGACGTCTTCGGCGAATCCCATCTGCAGCATCTCATCGGCCTCGTCGAGCACCAGGTAATCCAGGTGCGACAAGTCCAAGCTGCCGCGTTCCAGGTGATCGATGACCCGGCCCGGAGTACCGACCACGACCTGCGCGCCGCGCTTCAGACCCGACAGCTGCACGGTGTAGGAAGCGCCGCCGTAGATCGGCAGCACATTGATCCGAGGCAGATGCGCACCGTAGCGCCCGAACGCCTCGGCGACCTGCAGCGCCAACTCGCGGGTTGGCGCGAGCACCAGCGCCTGGGTGGCTTTGCTCGTGGTGTCGATGCGGGACAGGATCGGAATCGCGAACGCGGCGGTCTTGCCGGTGCCGGTCTGGGCCAGCCCGACCACGTCGGAACCCTCCAGCAAGGCCGGAATGGTGGCGGCCTGAATCGCCGAGGGCGTCTCATAACCGACGTCGGCGACGGCCTTCAGCACCGAGGGGTGGATCTGCAGGTCAGCGAAAGTTGGGGTGGGCGGGTCAACGAGGGAACCAGTGGTGTCCGGGAACGGCTCAGCGGGGGCATCAGGCGAGGTCATAGCGCTTAGCAGTCTACGGGCAAAGCGGCCCTCCTACCGCCACTGTTGATTGCCCGGCGCAGGGCGACCGACATCGGTGCTCGGCCGCGCCTCCCCGGGAAGCCGGCCGGGCGACGGTACGGTGCCCGGTGTGCCGAGTGCCGCCAAATCCTCAGTACTGATCGCCGCACTGGCCGCAGCTCTGCTGGCCGGTTGCGGTTCGGGCGACTCCACCGTCGCCAAGACCCCGGAGAACACCAGCCCGGCCGCTGCACCGCCGGAATCACCCCCCGCCACTACCGGGCCTGCCACGTCGAACAGTCCGGCCCCCGCCGATCCGTGCGCCGTCAACCTAGCCGCGCCGGCGATCGCCAAGGCGGTCTCCGAGCTGCCCGCCGATCCGCGCAGCAAGCAGCCATGGAGTCCGGAGCCACTGGCCGGCAACTACAACGCCTGTGCCGATATCTCGGCGGTGATCGTCAAGGCCAACACCAATGCCGAACACCCGAGTACGCGCGCGGTGCTGTTTCACCGCGGCGAATTCCTTCCCCAAGCCGTGCCGGATACCTATGGGTTCAGCGGGATCGACGTGGCGCAGTCCACCGGCGACACGGTGGTGCTGCGAAACGCCAGCGGCATACCGGGGTTGGCCGGGATCGTGAAATTCCACTGGAACGGCAACGGCGTGGACATCGTCGGCAACACCACCCGGTAACCGGTCGGGCCCTTAGAACCAACTATCGCGCCGCGAGTGCCGCCCGAAGGCATCGGTGTCGTCGGGGTCCTCGCGGTAGTGCCGGTTTCGGCGGGTGGGGCTGTTGCCGGTGATCCCGAATTTGGCCAGCACGTCGGGCACGGCCGCCCCGTTGGTGAGCGGATGTGGCTGGTGTTCCGCATCCACGTCAAAACCGTTGTGGTGCAGTGCTACCGGCTCGGGTTCCGCAATCACCGCCGGCACCGGCGGAATCTCGACAGTCAGCGGTTCGGTGGCGGGGTCCGGCGCACGACGGGCCTGAGGAGCCCTCGGCGCGACAACCGGGATCCGGTCAGTGCGTACGTCGACCTCAGGTTCGGCCTTCGGTACGTGGAAGCGTCGGGACACGCTGACGCGTTCAGGGGCTCTGGCCCGATCGGGGTCCTCGTCGAGGTTGTCGAAGTCGTCGAAGTCGTCCGGCTCATCGAAGTCGTCGAAGTCACCGAAATCGTCGGCATGGGTGCCGCGGTCGCTCCGGCTGGTCATCCGGCGGGCCGGGTCGATGACATAACCGACCATGAACAGCGCGGCCACCACACCGAACAGCGCCACGAATGCCGGCAACAGCGTCGCCTCCGACATCGCCGCCGCGAACGGCTCGTGCAGGAACTCGGGCAGTTCCAGGACCGCGGACGCATGCTCGGGGTGCGGGCCACCCGGCATCGGCGGCAGGTCGGCGGCGATCCGCGACGTCATGAAGGCGGCCATACCCGCGCTGCCCAACACCGCCCCGACCTGGCGCGTCGCGTTGTAGACCCCGGAACCGGCACCGGCCAGATGCGGCGGAAGGTTGCGGGTGGCGGTGGCCGCCAGCGGCGACCAGATGAATGCCATTCCGACCCCGATGACCGCAAACGGCAGCACCAGCCGCCAGATGGGGGTCACCGGTGTCATCTCGATGGACAGCCAGGTGAGCCCGATCGCCAGTACCGAGAAACCGAATCCGACCACCGCCCGGGGGTGAGCGCGGTCGACGATCTTTCCCACAATCGGTGCCAGCACTCCGCTGGCGATCGCCATCGGGGCGGTCAGCAGCGCGGAACGAGTGGGTGACATCTCACACACCGCCTGCGCGTAGAACATCACCGGCAGCACCATCCCGGTGACCGCGAAACCGATGACGGCCACACCGACGTTGGCCAGCCCGAAGTCAAGGTCGCGGAAGATGTGCAGCGGTACCAACGGCTCGCCGTCTGTGACGGCCTGCCAGTAGACGAAAACCGCCATGCAGCAGATGCCGCCGAAGATCTGCGCCCAGATCCACGGCGCCCACCCCTGCGACTCACCTTCCTGCAGGGCGAAGACCAACAGGAACATTCCGGCCCCCGACAACGCCACGCCGAGGATGTCGAAGCGATGACGGTGCACCGGCAGTTCGGGTATCAGCACGATCGCCAGCACCAGGCCGATGGCACCGATGGGGACGTTGACGAAGAAGATCCACTCCCAGCCCAGCCGGTCGACCAGCACGCCGCCGGCCAGCGGCCCGATCAGCGTGGCAACCCCGGCGGTCGCGCCCCACACGCTCATGGCCACGCCGCGTCGCTCCGGAGGGAACGTGCGGGTGATCACCGACAGGGTTTGCGGGGTCAACAGGGCGGCACCGATGCCCTGGACGGCTCGGGCGGCGATCAGCATTTCGATGCCCCCGGCCAGACCGCACCACAGCGATGCCGCGGTGAACACCGCCAGCCCGATCAGGTACAGGTTCTTGGGCCCGAATTGGTCGCCGAGACGACCGGCGACCAGCAGCGGTACCGCGTAGCCCAACAGGTAGGCACTGGTAACCCAGATCACCGTGTCGTAGCCGATGTCGAGCGCCGACATGATGCTCGGGTTGGCGACGGCCACGATCGTGGAATCCACCAGGATCACGAAGAAGCCGAGCATCATCGCCCACAGGGCGTTCCACGGGTTGACCGGATCAGCCGAGCGCGCCGGACCGGAACGCGCGATATCCGCGCGTTCCGGATCGTCATACGTGCTGCTCAAGCGCCGCCCTCCCGTCGCTGCGCTGTGCTGTTCGGGGCATCAACCCACCTCCCTGCGACGCTACGGACAGATGATGCCGGGAACAACTCGGAGCGCCGTGGTGCTGTTCGCTGCGGGATGACGACCGCGTCCGTTGAACGGGTAAACAATCACCAGCGCGTTAGCCTGAACACCACCGAGTCCAAACGGGAGGCAGCCATGGGCATCTTTCGACGGCGACGCCCGGCGCAGGCCCCGCCGCGTGAACCCGACGAGGAGAAGCCGAGCATGGCGGCCCGGGTGTTGGCGCGGGTCATCGAGCGCAGTGAGCGGGTGCAGGGTCCGGCGGTGCGGGCCTACGTGGAGCGCCTGCGGCGAACTGATCCCGATGCCGACCCGGCCCAGGTGATAGCAAAGCTGGAGAAGCGTTACCTGGCGGCCGCGACAGCCAGCGGCGCTGCGGTGGGCGCCACCGCGGCGGTACCGGCGATCGGCACCCTGATGGCGCTGTCGGCGGTAGCCGGGGAGACCGCGGTATTCCTGGAGGCCACCGCGTTCTTCGTACTGTCCGTCGCGGAGGTCCACGGCATTCCCGTGGACAACCGGGATCGGCGTCGCGCGCTGGTGCTGGCGGTGTTGGTTGGCGACCAGGGCAAGGGCGCGCTCGCCGACCTGCTCGGCCCGGGCCGCACCAGCGGCGCGTGGCTCGCCGAAGGTTCTGCGGGTGTCGCGGCGCTGCCGCTCCCGGCGGTCAAGGAGTTGAACTCTCGATTGCTGCGGTACTTCGTCAAGCGCTTCACCCTGCGCCGCGGGGCGCTGGCGTTCGGCAAGCTGTTGCCCGTCGGCCTGGGAGCTGTGATCGGCGCCATCGGGAACCGGCTAATGGGCAAGAAGATCATCGGCAATGCCCGCAAGGCGTTCGGCACCCCGGCCCACCGCTGGCCGGTTAACTTGCACCTGGTGCCGGCCCTGCACGACGGCCCAGACTCTCCAGCCCACTCCGCGTAAACCGTCGGCGGGACCGGGGGCCGCCGGACAAGCGGCCGCGAGCCTGGCGGAATATCTCCGAGGGGCTAGCCTTTATGAGGCAGGCGGGCGCGGGCGCAAGTGCCACGCCGAACGACCAGGAATCGAGGCGAGAAGCTGTCGTGAGCGGTATCAGTTCACCCTTCGGTCAGAACGAGTGGCTAGTCGAGGAGATGTACCGCAAATTCCGCGAGGATCCCTCCTCTGTGGATCCGAGCTGGCACGAGTTCCTGGCCGACTACAAGCCCGACGCGCAACGCGGTGACGGTGCGGCCGCACCAGCGGTGACCCGCCCGGAGCCGGCTGCGCAGCCGGCTCCGCCGACTTCCCCGGCGCCCGCAGCACCCGCCCCCGCGGCACCGGCCGCTGCCGCCCCGGCCCCGGCCGCTAAGCCGGCCCCCGCTGCCAAACCGGCCCCGGCCGCCAAGCCGGCCCCCTCGCAAGCTCCCGCGCCGCTCGCCGACGACGAGCTGCAGGTGTTGCGTGGGGCCGCAGCGGCCGTGGTCAAGAACATGTCCACCTCCCTTGAGGTGCCGACGGCCACCAGCGTGCGCGCCGTGCCGGCCAAGCTGATGATCGACAACCGCGTCGTCATCAACAACCAGCTCAAGCGCACCCGCGGCGGCAAGATCTCGTTCACCCACCTGCTGGGTTACGCGATCGTGCAGGCGGTCAAGCAGTTCCCCAACATGAATCGGCATTTCGCCGAGGTCGACGGCAAGCCGAACGCCGTCACACCGGCCCACACCAACCTGGGGCTTGCCATCGACCTGCAGGGCGCCGGAGGCAAGCGCTCCCTGGTGGTGGCTGCCATCAAGGGCTCGGAATCGCTGCGCTTCGCGCAGTTCGTCGACGCCTACGAAGACATCGTGCGTCGGGCCCGCGACGGCAAGCTCACCGCTGAGGACTTCGCCGGGGTGACGATCTCGCTGACCAACCCCGGCACCATCGGCACCGTGCACTCGGTGCCGCGACTGATGGCCGGCCAGGGCGCGATCATCGGTGTCGGCGCGATGGAGTACCCCGCCGAGTTCCAGGGCGCCAGTGAGCAGCGCATCGCCGAACTGGGGGTGGGCAAGGTCATCACCCTGACCTCGACCTATGACCACCGCATCATCCAGGGCGCGGAATCGGGAGACTTCCTGCGCACCGTGCACGAGATGCTGCTTTCGGACGCGTTCTGGGATGAGATCTTCTTCGAACTGTCCATCCCCTACGAGCCGGTGCGGTGGCGTACGGACAACCCGGACTCGGTCGTCGACAAGAACGCCCGCGTCGTCGAGTTGATCGCCGCCTACCGCAACCGCGGCCACCTGATGGCCGACATCGACCCGCTGCGCCTGGACAACACCCGGTTCCGCAGCCACCCAGACCTGGATGTGCAGAGCCACGGCTTGACGTTGTGGGATCTGGACCGGGAATTCAAAGTCGAGGGTCTGCCCGGCGGTGACATCCGCAAGCTGCGCGAGATCCTGTCGGTGCTGCGCGACGCCTACTGCCGCCACGTCGGCGTGGAGTACACCCACATCCTCGAGCCCGAGCAGCAGCAGTGGCTACAGGAGCGTATCGAGGTCAAGCACGTCAAACCGACTGTGGCGCAGCAGAAATACATTCTGAGCAAGCTCAACGCCGCTGAGGCGTTCGAAAGCTTCCTGCAGACCAAGTACGTCGGCCAGAAGCGGTTCTCCCTGGAGGGCGCCGAGACCGTCATCCCGATGATGGACGCCGCCATCGACCAGTGCGCCGAGCACGGCCTCGACGAGGTTGTCATCGGGATGCCGCACCGCGGCCGGCTCAACGTGTTGGCCAACATCGTCGGCAAGCCCTACTCGCAGATCTTCACCGAGTTCGAGGGCAACCTCAACCCGGCCGAGGCGCACGGCTCCGGCGACGTCAAGTACCACCTGGGTGCCACCGGGGTGTACCTGCAGATGTTCGGCGACAACGACATTCAGGTGTCGCTGACCGCCAACCCATCACACCTGGAGGCCGTCGACCCGGTGCTGGAGGGACTGGTTCGGTCCCGTCAGGACCTGCTGGGCCGGGGCGCGCTGGGCACCGACGAAGACCCGCCATTCTCGGTGGTGCCGATGATGCTGCACGGCGACGCCGCATTCGCCGGCCAGGGCGTGGTCGCCGAGACGCTGAACATGGCGCTGCTGCCCGGCTACCGGGTCGGCGGCACCATCCACATCGTGGTCAACAACCAGATCGGTTTCACCACAGCGCCGGACTACTCGCGTTCCAGCGAGTACTGCACCGACGTGGCCAAGATGATCGGTGCGCCGATCTTCCACGTCAACGGCGACGACCCGGAAGCGTGCGACTGGGTGGCCCGGCTGGCGGTGGACTTCCGGCAGAAGTTCCACAAGGACGTCATCATCGACATGCTGTGCTACCGCCGCCGCGGGCACAACGAGGGTGACGACCCGTCGATGACCAACCCGTACATGTACGACGTGATCGGCACCAAGAACAGCGTTCGCAAGAGTTACACCGAAGACCTGATCGGCCGTGGCGACATCTCGATGAAGGAGGCCGAGGACGCGCTGCGCGACTATCACGGCCAGCTGGAGCGGGTGTTCAACGAGATCCGCGAACTGGAAAAGCATGCCGCGCTGCCCAGTGAGTCGGTGGAGTCCGAGCAGCAGGTGCCGCGCGGGTTGAACACCGCGGTCGACAAGGCGATGCTGGCCCGCATCGGCGACGCATTCATGGCGATCCCCGAGGGCTTCACCGTGCATCCGCGCGTACTGCCGGTGCTGGAGCGACGCCGCGAGATGGCGTACGAGGGCAAGGTGGACTGGGCGTTCGGCGAGCTGCTGGCCCTGGGTTCGCTGGTCGCCGAAGGCAAGCTGATCCGACTGTCCGGACAGGACACCCGCCGAGGCACCTTCTCGCAGCGGCATTCGGTGATCATCGACCAGGCCAACGGTGCGGAGTTCAGCCCGTTGCAGCTGCTGGCCACTAACGCCGACGGCACCCCGACCGGCGGCAAGTTCCTGGTCTATGACTCGCCGCTGTCCGAGTTCGCCGCCGTCGGTTTCGAGTACGGCTACACCGTCGGCAACCCCGATGCCCTGGTGTTGTGGGAGGCGCAGTTCGGCGACTTCGTCAACGGTGCCCAGTCGATCATCGACGAGTTCATCAGCTCTGGTGAGGCCAAGTGGGGCCAGCTGTCCAACGTGGTGCTGCTGCTGCCGCACGGCCATGAGGGTCAGGGCCCCGACCACACCTCCGGGCGGATCGAGCGCTTCCTGCAGCTGTGGGCGGAGGGTTCGATGACGATCGCGATGCCGTCGACGCCGTCGAACTACTTCCACCTGCTGCGCCGGCATGCCCTCGACGGGATCCAGCGGCCGCTGATCGTGTTCACGCCGAAGTCGATGCTGCGCAACAAGGCCGCGATCAGCGACGTCAAGGACTTCACCGACGTCAAGTTCCGCTCGGTGCTCGAGGAACCCACCTACGAGGACGGTGTGGGCGACCGCAGCAAGGTCACCCGGGTGCTGCTGACCAGCGGCAAGCTCTACTACGAGCTGGCCACGCGGAAGGCCAAGGACGGCCGTGACGACATCGCGATCGTGCGGATCGAGCAGCTGGCGCCGCTGCCCAAGCGCCGTCTCGCCGAGACGCTGGACCGCTACCCGAACGCGACGGAGTTCTTCTGGGTGCAGGAGGAACCGGCTAACCAGGGCGCGTGGCCGCGGTTCGGTCTGGAGCTGCCGGAACTGTTGCCGGAGAAGCTGACCGGGGTCAAGCGGATCTCGCGGCGCGCGATGTCGGCACCGTCGTCGGGGTCATCGAAGGTGCATGCGGTCGAGCAGCAGGAGATCATCGACTCGGCATTCGGCTGAGGCACGAAGCCGAACGCCGAGGAGAAATGGGCAGCGCTCGGCATTCGGCTGAGGCACGAAGCCGAACGCCGAGGAGAAATGGGCAGCGCTCGGCATTCGGCTGAGGCCAGCAACCGCGCACGCTCGCCGAGGGCAGCTAATCCAGTACCGGCGGTACCGGATAAACTCGGTGTTCCACCAACCGTTGGGGAGAGCACATGCAGGGATTCGCCGGGAAAGTCGCCGTCGTCACCGGTGCCGGATCGGGCATCGGTCAAGCGCTGGCCATCGAGCTGGCCCGCTCCGGAGCGCAGCTGGCGATCAGCGACGTCGACACCGAGGGGCTTGCCCAGACCGAGCGGCGGCTGACCGCGCTGGGCGTGCGGGTCAAGGCCGACCGCCTCGACGTCACCGAGCGCGAAGCGTTCCTCGCCTACGCCGAAGAGGTCAAAGAGCACTTCGGCAAGGTCAACCAGATCTACAACAACGCCGGCATCGCGTTCAGCGGAGACGTTGAGATCAGCCCGTTCAAGGACATCGAACGGGTGATGGACGTCGACTTCTGGGGCGTGGTCAACGGCACCAAGGCCTTCCTGCCGCACCTGATCGAATCCGGCGACGGGCACGTCATCAACATCTCCAGCTTGTTCGGGCTGCTGTCCATGCCCGGCCAGGCCGCCTACAACGCGGCGAAGTTCGCGGTCCGCGGCTTCACCGAGGCGTTGAACCAGGAGATGGCCATCGCCAAGCACCCGGTCAAGGTGACCACGGTGCACCCGGGCGGCATCAAGACCGCCATCGCCCGCAACGCCACCGTCGCTGAAGGGTTGGACGCCGCGGCAATGGCCGACTTCTTCGACCGCCGGCTTGCCTCCACCACCGCCGAAGAGGCCGCCCGAGTGATCCTCGAAGGCGTCCGCAAGAACCGCGCCCGCGTGCTCATCGGAAACGACGCGCGGGGTTTGGACCTGCTGGTGCGGCTCCTGGGCTCCCGATACCAACGCCTGTTCTCGTTCGTCATCCCCAGATTCAGGCCCAACTAGGGGTCACGCGCCCTGGACACATCCGCCCTTAGCGCCCCAGCGGATGCTCGTCCAAGAAAGCGTCCACGACACCCTGTGGGTCGGCGCCGTCGGCCACCTGTCGGCGCATATCGGTCAGTGAGTCGGTGTCGAGCACGCCGGCCACCTGATTGACCGCCAGCAGTTGGGCCTCGGTCAACTCGTTTCGGCGATACAGCGGCACCACATTCTCGGCGCGCACCAGTGCGGGGCGCGCGTCGGTGAGCAGCACGGCCCCTTCCGGCACGTCGGGATCGGCAGTACTGGACCACGCCGCGGTGATCTGGCGGGCGTGAAGCGCAGCGAACAGCGCTGCGTCATCAGGGAATTCGCGTACCTTCGGCAGCCTGCAACGGCCCACCACATTCGGCGCCCACCCGCCCGCGACAGCGCCGACCGTCAGCCCAGTGCAATGTTTGACGAGCAGGGGCAGGTCGGTGCCGCCCCACGCGGTCGCGGTCGCCTTCGTCACGGCCAATGCGGGCTTGTCCTCGGCGGTCATGGCGTAGTCACCGACCGCGAGACCCTCCGGCAGTGCGCCGGCCAACGCCCAGTAGACGCCCCGATCGGAGCGGGCCGCCGAATCGCGTGCGAACGTCGCCAACAAGCGGCCGGTGAAACCGGGAACGACAGTCAACTCCCCCGCATCCAACCCGGCTACCGGATCGGCGACGGACTCCAGCCGCACCACGGCACCGGTACCGCGCAGCGCGCTCGCATACAGATGGCCCAGGACCTGCGACTGCGGATCCGGCGACATTCCCACACTCAGCGGCGGCGGCCCCGGATGGGCACCACAACCGGCGAGCAGCACAGCTGCGCATCCGAGCGCCAGGCGGCGCAGGTGATGTCCTAGCGGCCTGGGCACCGTGCGCTCTACGACGCGGCGTCGGCGGCCGCCGCAACAGCGGCCGCAACGGCCGGCTCGACCCGGGGGTCCAGCGGGCTCGGCACGATACGGTCTGGCGCCAGCTCGTCGGCGACGACGGAGAAGATCGCCTCGGCCGCAGCCAACTTCATCGCCTCGGTGATGCGGCGCGCACCGGCGTCCAGCGCACCACGGAACACCCCGGGGAAGGCCAGCACGTTGTTGATCTGATTCGGGAAATCGCTGCGGCCGGTCGCCACCACTGCCGCGTATTTGGCCGCCAGGTCAGGGTGGATCTCGGGATCGGGGTTCGACAGTGCGAACACCACGCCACCCGGCGCCATCGACGCGATCAGCTCCTCGGGCACCACGCCACCGGACGCGCCCAGGAAGACGTCGGCGCCGGCCAGAGCCTCGGCCAGGCCGCCGGTCAGACCACGCGGGTTGGTCCGCTGCGCCAGCTCAAGCTTGACGTCGTTCATACCGGAGCGCTCCGGATGCAGCACGCCCTGCGAATCCAGCACGATCATCTCCGAGACGCCCCGCGACAGCAGGATGTTCGCGCAGGCCACACCGGCGGCGCCGGCACCGGAAACCACCACTCGCAGCGACGCGATGTCGCGGTCGAGCACCTTGGCCGCACCCAGCAGAGCCGCCAAGGCCACGATCGCGGTGCCGTGCTGGTCATCGTGCATCACCGGGCAGTCCAGCGCCTCAATCACGCGCCGCTCGATCTCAAAGCATCGCGGGGCGGAGATGTCCTCCAGATTGACCGCACCGAACGACGGGCGCAACCGCACCAGCGTCTCGACGATCTCGTCCGGGTCCTTGGTGTCCAGCACGATCGGAATGGAGTCCAGGCCGGCGAACGTCTTGAACAGCGCGGCCTTGCCCTCCATCACCGGCAGGGACGCCGTCGGGCCAAGGTCACCCAGCCCCAGTACCGACGTTCCGTCGCTGACCACGGCTACCAGCCGGTGCGCCCAGGTGTAGCGGGCCGCCAGCGTGTGGTCCGCGGCAATGGCGCGACTGACCTGCGCCACCCCCGGGGTGTAGGCGATCGACAACGCGCGCTGGGTGTCCAGCGGGGTTTTGAGGTCGACGGAAATCTTCCCGCCCGTGTGGGCTTCGAAGATCTCTTCGTCTCCGATGACGATCGGCGAGCTGTTCATCGCAAGGTTCTCGGGCATCGATAGTCCAGGGTACTTCGCTGGCTTTGCATTCTTTCGATCGGCTGGGGGCAGCCAGCGCATCCCGCATGGGCATCTACGCGCTTTCGCTGATGTTTTGCCGGCCTGGCGGGTCGCATGCTGGCTAACATGAGCGAACGCACGGACACGCCGGCGGCGAACTGGAGTGAGTTGGGCGTGAGCGAACTCCCGACCGGAACGGTGACGTTGCTGCTGGCCGACGTCGAAGGCTCCACGCGACTCTGGGAGACCCAGGCCGAACAGATGACGGCCGCGATCGCGCGCCTGGACCACACCCTCGCCGAGGTCCTCGCCGCCCATGACGGGGTGCGACCCGTCGAGCAGGGCGAGGGCGACAGCTTCGTGGCGGCGTTCGCCCGGGCCAGCGACGCGGTCGCTTGCGCCTTGGCGCTCCAACGCGCACCGCTGGCACCGATTCGGCTCCGCATCGGTCTGCACAGCGGCGAGGTGCAGTTGCGCGGCCAAACCAGTGAGGCGGGCAACTACATCGGGCCGACCATCAACCGCACCGCCCGCATCCGCGACTTGGGGCATGGCGGCCAAACCGTCCTGTCGGCAATCACCGAAGCCCTGGTCATCGACCGGCTTCCCGACGGTGCGTGGCTCATCGAGTTGGGCAGCTACCCGCTGCGCGGGCTGCCCCGTCCCGAACGCGTGCTGCAGCTGTGCCACCCGGATCTGAGCAACGACTTTCCACCACTGCGGGCATCCACGGCCGTCGCGTCCACCCATCTGCCCCCGCAGCTGACCAGCTTCATCGGACGTGGCGCCCAGATCGATGACGTCCGGGCGCTGTTGGGCGAGGGTCGGTTGGTCACGTTGACCGGTTCGGGGGGTGCAGGCAAGACCCGGCTCGCGGTACAGATCGCCGGCCTGCTGGCGGACCAATTCGCCGATGGCATCTGCTACGTGGATCTGGCGCCGATCACCGATCCGGAGCTGGTGCCGATGATCGCGGCTCGGGCGCTAGGACTGCCGGATCAGCCGGATCGCTCCGCGATGGACACGCTGATCCGGTGCGTCGGCGAGCGGCATCTGCTGATGGTGCTGGACAACTGCGAACATCTCCTCGATGCGTCCGCAGCGCTGCTGCTCGGCCTGCTCGGCGCCTGCTCCCAAGTGACGTTCCTGGCCACCAGCCGAGAACCGATCGCGGTGGACGGCGAAGTGGTCTGGCGAGTGCCCTCGCTGTCACTGGCCGACGAGTCCATCGCCTTGTTCACCGACCGAGCCCGCCACGCCCGTCCGGACTTTCAGATCACCGACGACAATGCCGCCGCGATCGCGGAGATCTGCCGGCGCCTGGATGGCATGCCACTGGCGATCGAGCTCGCAGCCGCGCGGGTGCGCGCGTTGTCGCTCGAGGAGATCCTCGAGGGGCTGCACGACCGGTTCCGGCTGCTCACCGGCGGTTCGCGCCGCGCGGTTCGTCGCCAGCAGACGCTGCACGCCTCCGTCGACTGGTCGCATGCCCTGCTCACCGATCCCGAGCGGGTGTTGTTCCGGCGACTCGCCGCCTTCATGGATGGCTTTCGTCTCGACGCCGCCCAGGCCGTGGCCGGATGCGGCGCCATCGCGAGCCATCAGGTGCTCGACCAACTCACCCTGTTGGTGGACAAGTCGCTCGTGATCGCTGAAAACGCAGGCGGCCGAACGCGATACCGGATGCTGGAGATGGTGCGCCAGTACGCCATGGAAAAGCTGGGCGAGTCCGGCGAAGCCGACGCCATTCGCGCCCGTCACCGCGACCACTACACCGCGATGGCGGCCGCACTGGACAACCCGCCGCATGACGGGCACGAACTGATGCTGGCGCGAGCGGACGCCGAGATCGACAATCTCCGTGCTGCTTTCGCGTGGAGCCAAGAGAACGACGAGCCAGAGCATGCCTTGACCCTGGCCTCATCCCTGCTTCCACTCTGGCTGGGACACGGCCGCATCGCCGAAGGCGTGGCCTGGTTTGACGCCGCGCTGCGCGACAGTGCGTCACGAGGTATCGAGCTGGCACGTGCGGTACGGGCCCGGGCCTTGGCCGATCACGCGCTGCTCAACGCCTGGGGCCTCGCGTTGAACAGTTTGGACGAAGCGCAGGAGGCGGTCGCGATCGCGCGGGACCTCGACGATCCGGCGCTGCTGGCCCGGGCGTTGACCGCCTGCGTCAGCATTGCCGCCTACAAAGCGGAAGTGGCGGCGCCGTACTTCGCCGAAGCGATCGAGCTGGCCCGCGCACTGGATGACCGCTGGCGGCTGAGCCAGATTCTCGGTTGGCAGACCTACGCAGCCGCGGTCACCGGTGACCTCAATGGCGCCTTCGCGATCGGCCAACAGGGGCGCGACCTAGCCGATTCCATTGGCGACCAGTTCAACTCACGCTACTGCCGCAACTGGCAAGGCATGGCGAGCTACATGCAAGGCGATCTGGCCGGGGAGATCGCGCGCTGTCGCGAGATGATCGTGGAGGCAGACGGCGCGGCAGACCTGCTCAACCGATTCCTGGGCTTACAGAACATGGCTCTGGCGTTGGCTTTTCGGCGCGAGGTCGGCCAGGCCGACGAGGTGTTGGCGGCACTGATCGAAACCGGCTCCGAACTCAGCGGCGTGCACGAGGGCGTCGCCTATATGGCAGTGGGGCTGGTGGCATTGGCCGGTGGCGACGCGGCGGCAGCGGCACATGCCCACGAGCGGATGTGGCACCACATCGGTGTCTACGACCAGATCGCCGCCATATTCCGCTGGTGCCGGGCCGAGACCGCTGTGGCACTGGGCGATCTAGCTGCCGCTGCGCGGTGGGCCGAAGACGGCGTCGCCGCAACCACAGGGTGGTACCGGATGATGAGCCTCGTCCCGGGTGCGCGCGTTGCCATCGCCCAGGGCGAACCCGAGCGGGCCGAGCGCGACCTCTACGAAGCACTCACGATCGCCGCCGGCATCAAGGCACAGACCGGGGTGCCCGAGATCTTCGAGTGCCTGGGCGCCACGGCGACTCGCGCTGCCAGCACCCAAGAAGCCGCCCGGTTGTTCGGCGCCGCCCACGGCATCCGGGCACGCACCGGCAACGTCCGGCTGAAGATCCACGACGCCGACTGGCATACCTGGCTGACCGCACTTCGAGAGTCGATGGACGACAACACCTTTGACTCCGCTTGGGCCGAGGGCGCCGCACTGTCCACCGCGGACGCCATCGGCTACGCGCTGCGCGGGCGCGGGGAACGCAAACGCCCCGCCAACGGCTGGGGATCGCTCACCCCGACCGAGCTCGACGTCGCCCGGCTGGTCAGCGACGGACTGTCCAACAAAGACATTGCCGCTCGGCTCTTCGTTTCACCGCGCACCGTGCAGACGCATCTGACGCACGTCTATACCAAGCTCGGGCTCACCTCCCGAGTGCAGCTCGCACAGGAAGTCGCCCGCCGGGCTTAGCGCCTCAGATCAGGCCCAGGCCGGTGACGGCCTCGCGCTCCTCGGCCAGCTCAGCGGTCGAAGCATCGATCCGGCTGCGGGAGAAGTCGTCGATCTCCAGGCCCTGCACGATGCTCCAGTCACCGCCGGAGGTGGTGACCGGGAACGAGGAGATCAGGCCCTCCGGCACACCGTACGAGCCGTCGGAGACCACGGCCATCGACACCCAGTCGTTGTCGGGGGTGCCGAGCAGCCAGCTCCGCGCTGCGTCGACGGTGGCCGACGCGGCGGAGGCCGCCGACGAGGCACCACGGGCGTCGATGATCGCCGCGCCACGCTTGGCGACGGTGGGGATGAAGTCGTTCTCGATCCAGGCCTGGTCGTTGACGACCTCGGCGGCGTTACGCCCGCCGACCTCGGCGTGGAACAGGTCCGGGTACTGGCTCGCGGAGTGGTTGCCCCAGATCGTCATCTTCTTGATGTCGGTGACCTTGGCACCGGTCTTGGCGGCCAGCTGCGAGATGGCCCGGTTGTGGTCCAGGCGGGTCAGCGCGGAGAAGCGCTCGTTGGGGATGTCGGGGGCGTTGGTCATCGCGATCAGCGCGTTGGTGTTGGCCGGGTTGCCGGTCACACCCACCCGGATGTCGGAGGCCGCGACCGCGTTGAGGGCCTTGCCCTGCGCGGTGAAGATCGCACCGTTGGCCTCGAGCAGGTCGCTGCGCTCCATGCCCGGACCACGCGGGCGGGCGCCGACCAGCAGCGCCAGGTTGACGCCGTCGAAGATCGTGTTCGCGTCCGAGCCGATCTGCACACCCGACAGCAACGGGAAGGCACAGTCGTCGAGCTCCATGACGACACCCTCGAGCGCCTTGAGGGCAGGCTCGATCTCCAGCAGGCGCAGTTCGATCGGCCGGTCGGGGCCGAGCAACGAGCCGCTGGCCAGGCGGAACAACAGGCTGTAGCCGATCTGGCCGGCGGCGCCGGTGACGGCCACCTTGAGTGGGGTTTTGCTCACGTCAAGTGCTCCTCGAACGAGTTCGGCTGGTCTGGCTTTGGTCCGGGTCGAAACTAGCGCACCGGCGTCGTCGCCGAAAGTTCGGGACCTCCCGCCCTGGATCGCACTCACCGTGCACGTTGGCGCCAGACGCGTAGCATTTGACCGGCACCTGCGCCGGAGGGAGAGCGGCCATGACGGCGTTGCAAGACCCGACACCCCGAGTGCTGGTCGACTGCGGTGTCTATGCAGACGGCGAGCGGATTCCCGGCGAATTCACCCCCGCCGGCGCACGGGCCAAAGTGCGCGAGATCGAGGCCGGTGGCCAAGAAGCATTCGTTTGGGTTGGCCTGCATGAACCGGGCGAGGCCCAGATGCAAGGCGTCGCCGCCACCTTCCAACTGCACCCGCTGTCCGTCGAAGACGCTGTTCAGGCGCATCAACGGCCCAAGCTGGAGCGCTACGACGACACCTTGTTCCTGGCGCTGAAGACCGTCAACTACGTACCGCACGAATCGGCGGTGCTGCCGCGCGAGATCGTCGAAACGGGCGAGATCATGATCTTCGTCGGCAAGAACTTCGTGGTCACCGTCCGGCATGGCGAGCACAGCGGCTTGGCGCAAGTCCGCAAGCGGATGGACACCGATCCCGAGCAGATGCGGCTGGGTCCGTTTGCCGTGATGCATGCCATCGCCGACTACGTGGTGGACCGCTACGTCGAAGTGACCAACCTCATGGAAAGCGACATCGACGTCATCGAGGAGACAGCGTTCGCGCCCGGCACCCGCACCGACGTCGAACCGATTTACCAGATCAAGCGCGAGGTCGTCGAGTTGCGGCGTGCGGTCGCGCCACTGTCGGTGCCGTTTGAGCGGATGCAGACCGACTACCGGGATCTGATCTCCAAAGAAGTGCGGCGCTATCTGCGCGACGTCGCCGATCATCAGACCCGCGCCGCCGAGCAGATCGCCGGCTACGACGAGTTGCTCAGCTCGCTGGTGCAGGCCGCGCTGGCGCGGGTCGGGATGCAGCAGAACACCGACATGCGCAAGATGTCGGCCTGGGCCGGCATCATCGCCGTCCCGACCATGATCGCCGGCATCTACGGCATGAACTTCGACCGCATGCCGGTGCTGCACTGGGCATTCGGCTATCCGATGGTCGTGGCGGGCATGTGTGTGATCTCCGCGGTGCTCTACCGCGCGTTCCGCCGCAACGGCTGGCTCTGAGCGTCCCGGTTACTGAGGCTGGGACGCCGGACGGCCCGGGTCGAAGACGTCCACACCGTCAGCGCGCCAGGCCTCGCGCATCGACTCGGCGCCCTTGAGCCGCACCCACGCTGCCTCGGTCGCGGTGATCGGGATGGCCGACAAGAACCGCACCGGCTCCCGCGGCGGCTCCAGCGCCAGTTCGGCGATGTCGCTGTCGCCCAACAAGACCGCGGTGAACGGCACCGGACCCGAAGGCCCCGTCCACAACGGACCCCCGAGGTCGATCAGGGCATCGGGCGCCAGCACCACGCCTTCGACCACCGGCGCGGCCGCCACCGCGGCGAGGCTGCGGGCCAGCCCGGTGTCAGAACCCGAGGAACGCAGGCTCACCACGATTTCGGCCCGGGGACCATGCACCGGGTCGGAGAGGAGCTGGCCGGGGTCACCCATCGGGTGGCGCGAGCAACCGGCCGAGACGTAATGCACCATCCGGTCGGGTCCGGGCCCGAATCGCAACACCTCGATGGGCTCAACACCCAGAAACGTCACCCTCGCGGTGTCGGGCTCGGCAGCGACGCCCGCGAAGTGCCGCCGGACATGCTCACGCACCCGGTCCAGGTCGTCGCTCACCAGCGGGTCACCGCCCAGCCGGTGCGACGCTGAGATTCACTCCGGTCTTGGCGTCGAACACGACCACCTTGTCGGGGTCCAGCGCCAACTCGATCGGCTGCCCGCCGCCCGCCTTCGATGCAGCGGGAACCCGGGCCACCAGGTTGTTTTCGGCTGGCGCGTCGCCGGATTCGTTCGGGGTGAAATACAGGTATTTGTCGGCGCCCAGCGATTCGACGAGATCCACACGGGCCGCGAACTTCACCGCGCGACCACGCTGTGCCTCGTCGAGCAGCGCGGCATCGCCCAGATGCTCCGGGCGTACCCCGATGACCACCTCCCCGCCGCCCGGTGCGGGATGCTTGCCGATCGATTCGCGAGTCGCCGCATCCAGCGGCACCTCACCGATGGGCAGGCGTGCGCCGGTCGCGGTCAGCGTGCCCGGGAAGAAGTTCATCGCCGGAGAACCGACGAAACCGGCGACGAACAGGTTGGCGGGCCGCTCGTACAGCTCGTCGGGTGTGCCGACCTGCTGGGCGATCCCACCGTGCATCACCACCACCCGGTCCCCGAGCGTCATCGCCTCGGTCTGGTCGTGCGTGACGTAGACGGTGGTGGTGCCCAGCCTGCGCTGCAGCCGGGCGATCTCACTGCGCATCTGCACCCGCAGCTTGGCGTCGAGGTTCGACAGCGGCTCGTCCATCAGAAATGCCTTGGGGTGCCGCACGATCGCCCGCCCCATCGCGACCCGTTGACGCTGGCCGCCGGAGAGCTGTGAGGGCTTGCGATCCAACAGCTCAGCCAGATCCAGGATCTTGGCCACCTCCGCCACCTTTTCGGCGATCTGCGGCTTGCGCATCTTGGCCAGGGTCAGCGGGAAAGCGATGTTTTGCCGCACCGTCATGTGTGGGTAGAGCGCGTAGGACTGGAACACCATCGCGATGTCGCGGTCCTTAGGTGCGCGTTCGTTGACGCGTTCACCCCCGATGCGCAACTCCCCCGACGAGATCTCCTCCAGGCCGGCGATCATGTTCAGCGTGGTGGATTTTCCGCAGCCCGAGGGCCCCACCAGAATGATGAACTCACCGTCGGCGATGCTCAGCGACAGATCTTTCACCGCCACTGCGCCATCGGGGTAGCTCTTGGTGATGTGGAGGAGTTCGATCTCTGCCATCGGCCTATCCCTTCACCGCGCCGGAGGTGAGTCCCGCCACGATCCGTCGTTGGAAGATTAGAACAAAGACGATGATCGGCACGGTGATCACCATTGCCCCCGCCGCGATCGATCCGGTCGGCTCCTCGAATTGCGAACTGCCGGTGAAGTTGGCGATCGCGACCGGCGCGGTGACCGAGGCTTTGGTCGCCGTCAGCGACAACGCCAGCAGCAGGTCGTTCCAGGCGAAGATGAACACCAGAATCGCTGCGGTGACGATGCCCGGCGCCGCCAGCGGCGCGATCACCTTGCGGAACGCCTGCCCGGGTGTGGCGCCGTCCATTTTCGCTGCCTTCTCCAGGTCCCACGGGATCTCTTGGAAGAACGCCGAGAGGGTGTAGATCGCCAGCGGCAGCGCGAAGGTGATGTAGGGAATGATCAATCCCAACCAGGTGTCGAACAGCCCGGTGGCGCGCTCGATGTTGAAAATGGGTGTCACCAGCGATATCTGGGGGAACATCGCGATCAGCAGGGCCGCCCCGACCAGCAGCCGCTTACCGGGGAACTCCAGGCGAGCCACCGCGTAGGCGGCCATCGCCCCGATCACCACCGCGATCACCGTGGTGATCAGACCGATGCCCACCGAGTTGATCAGTGCCGAGCCGAACACGTCACCGGCGAAGATGCCGCGGTAGTTGTCCAGGGTCACGGTGGACGGAATCAATCTGCCGTCCTTGACCGTTGATGTGGGCTTGAGCGACAACGAGAAGATCCACAGCACCGGCACCAGCGCGTAGAGCACCACGGCCAGGTCGATGATCAGCCACGCGGTGCGCCGGCGAAGCTCGGTCATTTCTGGCTCGATCCCGGTGCCGCGGCACCGAACACTTTGACGAACACCCACGCGATCAGCGCCACGCAGATGAAGATCAACACCGAGATCGCCGACCCGAGACCCACGTTGAATCCCTTGAACAGGTTGTCGTAGCCAAGGATCGATACCGAGCCGGTGCTGTTGGAGCCGTTGGTGAGCACGTAGATGTTGTCGAAGATCCGAAAAGCGTCGAGCGTGCGGAACAGCAGCGCCACCAGGATCGCCGGTTTCATCATCGGCAGAATGATGGTGACCAGTCGCCGCCAGGCGCCGGCACCGTCCATCTGGGCGGCCTTGAGCAGTTCGTCGGGCACCAGTGCCAGCCCCGCCAGCAACAGCAGCGCCATGAACGGCGTGGTCTTCCACACCTCTGCCAGCACCACGATCCCCAGCGACGGCAGTTGGTGGGTCAGTGGCGCGCTGCCGGTCGGCAACAGATTGGCCAGGTAGCCGGTCCCGGGCGTCCAGGCGTAATACCAGCTGTAGGCGGCCGCGACGGTGACGATCCCGTAGGGCACCAGCACCGCCGTGCGCACCATACCCTTGGCGAACAGGCTGCGGTGCATCACCAGAGCCAGCGCCAGGCCGAAGACGAATTCGAAGACCACCGAGACCACGGTGATGCCCAGCGTCACCGCGAAGGCGGTCCACCAGTAGGAGTCGGTCAGGGTGGTCTGATAGTTGGCCAGCCCGACGAACGCGGTGTCGTCCGGAGTGGCCAGGTTGTAGCGCAACAGGCTCAGCCAGATCGCGTAACCGATCGGATAAGCCGTCACGGCCAGCATCAGGATCACCGCCGGCGCGACGAGCGCCACCGCGAGCCGGCGCTGTGAACGGACGTCTTCGGCGCGAGATTTGGCGCGGGTCACGGGATCAGTCCCTTGCCGTCGATGGCCTTTTGCACCTGCACGGTGAGCTCCTCGGCGGTGCGCTCCGGGTCGATGGCGCTGATCGGCGCCAGCGTGGCCGATATCCGGGTCGACACCGCCTGATAGACCGGCGTCACCGGCCGCACCGCAGCATCGGTGAGCTGCTGACGGATCACGTTGTGCTGCGGGTACTTCTCCTGGAACTGCGGGTCGGCGTATACCGAGGCCCGCACCGCGGGCAGTCCGCCCTCAATTGCGAGATACTTCTGGTTCGCGGCGTTTCGCAGACAACGCACCGCTTCGAACGCTTCAGCACGATGCCGGGTGGTCTTGGCCACCGCCAGGTTCAATCCACCGAGGGTCACCTTGGCCGGATGCCCCGGCAACACCGCCGGATACGGCGCATACCCGAGCACGTTGCGGCTGGCCTCGTAGGCAATGCGGTATTGCTCGTCGCTGGGCGCAAAAGCGCCGATGCCGTCGATACTGCCGGCCAGATCCGAACGCCCTTGCAGCGGAAGGAATCCCACCCCACCCTTGACGGCGTTCTCCAGCATGGACGGCAGCACGAAGGGCCAGTTGACCTCCAGCGCCGCCTTGCCCTGCTCGAATGCCAGCCGTGCGGTGCCCTCATCGGTCTGGGTGATCGACGGGTCGGCGCCCGGAGCGGTCGCCACCGCCTTCATGACCCGCAACGCGGCGACGGTGGCGGCCCGGTGCTCAGCGGTGTCGGTGAGGGTGACCGTCTTCCCGTCGTCGCCGAGAACTCTTCCCCCGGCGCTTTCCAGCAGCGTGTTGAACCACACCACCAAGCCCTCGTATTGCTTGGCCTGCACCGCGATCCAGCTGGGCTGGCCCGCGCTGCGCAAACGGGCCGCCTCGGCGATCATCTGGTCCCAGGTGGACGGCGCGGCCTTCATCAGATCCGGCCGGTACCAGAGCAATTGGGTGTTGGTGACGAGCGGTGCGGCGTAGAGCCGATCGCGCCAGCGTCCAGTCGCCAGCGGGCCCGGCAGCGTGTCAGCTGCGGCGTCGGCCTCGGCCTTGCCGGCCGGATCCTCAGCCAGTGGCAACGCCCAGCCTGCCTCGGCGAACTCGGCGGTCCACACCACATCCAGGCCCATCACATCCAAGGTGCGGTCGTTGCCGGTCAGTCGACGGGCCAGTTGCAGGCGCTGGTCGTCCGCGGCGCGCGGCAGGCTGAACTGCTGCACCCGGTATCGCCCATCGGCTTGGTGGGTGCAGCGCGCCGCGATCACCCGGAACGTCGCGGTGTCGTTGGCCGGGGTATAGACGCTGATCACAGGGACATCGGCGGACGGCCCGGACGAACCGCAGGCCGATGCCGCCGACGCAACGGTCAGTGCGGTCAGCGCAGCCGCGCCCAGCCGCCGTACGCGACCGCGCCGACTCGCCACGCCACCCGCCTCCCGTTGCCGTTTCGTGCCACGACGGTAAGGCCGCTTGACCGCGCTACGCAACAACGCCGAGTCAGAGCGTCAGCTTCGCCAACAGATCCCGACCCTGCTCGGCACTCTGCGGGTCGCACAGCACGTCGTAGCGGCCCGCGACCAGTTGCATGGTCGAACTGAAATCCCTTGTACCGCGGGCCATCGCGTAGGGGACCGATGAGGTGATCAAGCCGAAGAACACCCCGGCGATCAGGCCGGTCACCAGTGCCTGTGTCGGGTTGTCGCTGAAGATGCCCAGCACCAGGCCGATGAACAGGCCCAGCCAGGCTCCGGTCAGCACGCCACCACCCAGCACTTTGGGCCAGGTGAGCCGGCCGGTGACCCGCTCGACCTGCATCAGGTCCACGCCGACGATCGTCACCTGGTGCACCGGGAACTGCTGATCGGACAGATAGTCCACCGCGCGCTGCGCCTCGGCGTAGGTCGGGTAGGAACCGATCGGCCAGCCTTTCGGCGGGGTGGGCAGCCGGCCCACGTCACGGCGCCCCGGCGCACCTGCAGCGCCAAGTGGATCGGGAGTCTGTCCGGGCTGGAAGGGGCTGGTCATGGGATTTCTCTCTCCTCGCTCCGGGAAGCGGCTGTCGGACGACAGGCCGGTCGCGGCGCATCGGCTAGGTTGAACAGCATGACAGCTCACGGCGGGGATTCTGGCGAGAATCCACGAGGCAATGCCGACCAGCCCTGGGCGGACCCGGGTGCGCCCGCGCCCGACCAGGGCGGCTGGCCGTACCCGCCGAGCTTCGAGGGCTACCCGCCGGGGCCCGGCTATCCCCCGCCGGGTTTCCCCCCGCCGCCCCCGGGTGCGGGCGGTTACCCGCCGCCCCCGCCGCCCGGCAATTATCTGCCGCCCGGAGGTTATCTGCCGCCCACCCCGCCCGCTCCGGGCGAGTACCCAGGCGTGGGCGCCCCGCCCGGATACCCTCCCGCGGGCTACGGCAATCCCCCCGGTTACCCGCCGTCGGGCTACGGCACGCCGTATCCGGGCAGCTACTTCAATCCGGGCCAGGCGCAGAAGACCAACGTCTTGGCGGTCAGTTCACTGGTGGTCTCGCTACTCGGCCTGGTGTTCTGGCCGCTGGGGGTCGCCGGTGTCATCCTCGGCGGCGTGGCATTGAGCCAGATCAAGTCGACCGGTGAGGCCGGCCACGGCATGGCAGTGGCCGGTACCGCGATAGGCGGTGTCGCCGTGACACTCTCGCTCATTCTCGCGATGATCGCCCTGAACTAGGCGCCCTACCGAGGCTCCCCGACCGCCGGGTGGGACGAGGACAGTTGCCCACCTCTGAGCGACAACGTCGAGTACCTCAACGAACCCATCACGACGTGTCGCTCAAAGGCGGGCGCTTACCGCTGTGGGCTGGCGCGAGGGTGCAGCGCAAACCCCAGCCCCGTTAGGCCGAAGGCGGCGTGAACGGCGGTGCCTCACGGCGCATTCCGGCCGCCCGGCCCTTGCCAGCGACCACCAACGCCATCTTGCGGCTGGCCTCGTCGAGCATCTCGTCACCGAGCATCACCGCACCGCGAGCACCGCCGGCGTGCGAGGTGTGCCACGCGTAGGCCTCCAGGATCAGCTCGGCGTGGTCGTACTCGGACTGACGCGGGCTGAAGATCTCGTTGCCCGCTGCGATCTGGTCGGGGTGCAGCACCCATTTGCCGTCGTAACCGAGTGCGGCCGAACGGCCGGCCACCCGCCGGAAGGCCTCAACGTCACGCACTTTCAGATACGGCCCGTCGACCGCGGCCACCCCGTGGGCGCGCGCCGCCACCAGGATCGTCATCAAGACGTGGTGGTAGGCGTCGCCCTCGGTGTATCCCTCGGGCTGCTCGCCGACCTCAAGGGTGCGGGTGTTGAGGCTGGCCATCAGATCGGCCGGTCCGAGCACCAAGGCCTGCACCCGCGGCGCTGCGGCGATCGCGTTGATGTTCATCAGGCCGCGCGCGTCCTCGATCTGGGCGTCGATGCCGATCTGCCCGACCGGTAGCCCGTGGATGGTCTCCAGTTGGGTGAGCAGCAGATCGAGAGCCTGGACATGCGAGGCGTCCGACACCTTCGGCAGCACGATCACATCGAGTCGGCTGCCAGCGGCACCGACCGCCGAGACCACCTCGATCAGGTCGGCGTGCGTCCACGGGGTGGTCCAGTCGTTGACCCGCACCCCGAGCAGCGGCGCCGTCCAGTCCGGCGCGGTCAACGCTTGGGCGACCAGGGTCCGGGCCTGCTCTTTTGCCGCTGGAGCGACGGCGTCCTCCAGGTCGAGGAAGACCTCATCTGCGGATAGGCCCTTGGCCTTGTCGATCATCTTCTGGCTGCTGCCAGGTACCGACAGGCAAGTACGGCGGGGGCGATACACGTTGGTCACCTAAATACTCCTACCCTTTCAACCATGGCGTCGAGCAACAGGGTTTACGCAGCGCGACTTGCGAGGATGCTGGTGCTAGGCCCGTTCGGCGAATCCGTCGGTCGGGTCCGCGATGTGGTCGTCAGCCTCAGCATCGTGCGTCAGCAGCCGCGTGTCCTGGGACTCGTGGTCGAACTGCCCACCCGCAGACGCATCTTCGTGCCGATTCTGCGGGTGGCGTCGATCGAGCCCAATGCCGTCACCCTCAACACCGGAACGGTGTCCCTGCGCAAGTTCAATCAGCGGCCCGGTGAAGCACTCGTGCTCGGCCAGGTCCTGGACACCAAGGTCCGGGTCACCGACCCGGAGCTGCCCGAGCTGGCCGGCGTCGATGTGGCGATCACCGACTTGGCCATCGAACAGAGCCGCACCCGCGACTGGCTGGTGACCCGGATCGCGGTGCGGCATTCCCGGCGGCTGGGCCGGCGCGCCGCCGTACACATCGTCGACTGGCACAACGTGCAGGGCCTGACCCCGTCCGCGCTGGCGATGCCCGGGCAGGGCGTCGCGCAACTGCTGCAACAGTTCGAGGGCTGGCGACCGATCGAGGTCGCCGACGCGATCCGCGAGCTGACGCCCAAGCGGCGCTACGAGGTGATCAACGCCCTGGACAACGCGCGGCTGGCCGACATCCTGCAGGAGCTGCCCGAGGAACGTCAGGCCGTCGTACTGGGCCAGCTGGGCGCCGACCGGGCCGCCGACGTGCTGGAGGAGATGGACCCCGACGACGCCGCGGACCTGCTGGGCGTGATGAACCCGACCGAGGCCGAAGCTCTGCTGGCGCGGATGGACCCCGACGACTCCGATCCGGTTCGCCGACTGCTGGAACACTCCCCCGACACCGCGGGCGGGTTGATGACCACCAACCCAGTGGTGCTGACCGCGGACACCTCGGTCGCCGAGGCACTGGCCCGGGTCCGCGACCCCGACCTCACCCCGGCGCTGTCGTCGCTGGTTTTCGTGACCCGAGCCCCTACCGCCACGCCCACCGGCCGGTACCTGGGCTGCGTCGCACTGCAGCGGCTGCTGCGGGTGCCGCCGGCCGAGCTCATCGGCGGGTTCGTCGACTCCGACCTGCCGGCTTTGAACCCCGAGGTGTCGCTGGCGGAGTTGACCCGCTACTTCGCCGCCTACAACCTGGTCTGTGGGCCGGTGCTCGACGAACAGAATCACCTGCTGGGCGCGGTGACGGTCGACGACGTGCTGGACCACCTGCTGCCCGATGATTGGCGCGAAACACCCGAGCCGGACCTGGGACCGAAACTCGCCGGGAGGCCGTCGTGACCGACCGCTCAACATCACAGCGGCTCTCCACGCCCCGCACCTCGCGGCTGCCCAGCCTGAACATGGATCCCGACGCGCTGGGCCGGTTCACCGAATCGGTGGCGCGGTTCTTCGGCACCGGGCGCTACCTGGCCATTCAGACCGTGCTGGTGGTGGGATGGATTTTGCTGAACGTCTACGCGGTCAGCCTGAAGTGGGACCCCTATCCGTTCATCCTGCTCAACCTGGCCTTTTCCACCCAGGCCGCCTACGCCGCTCCGCTGATCCTGCTGGCCCAGAACCGGCAGGAGAACCGTGACCGGGTCAGCTTGGACGAGGACCGCCGCCGCGCCGCACAGACCAAAGCCGACACCGAGTACCTGGCTCGGGAACTGGCGTCCCTGCGGCTGGCAGTCGGCGAGGTTGCCACTCGCGACTACTTGCACCATGAGCTCGAGCGGGTCCGGGAACTGCTGGAATCCCTGCGGCCTGAGCCCGACTCCGCTAGCTCGGAGTCTCCGCACCGACCGTCCTGACAGGCGACGCAGACCAGATAACGGTCATCAGCGGGACGCGTGTTGGGTATGGTGACCTAGTTCACGAAGCCCGAGCGGTTTCACGAGACTATTTCGAAGCGGACAAGGGGCGGTCGAGTGCCAATAGGGGGCGGCGCACCGGAACGCGTGTCCCGCGCCGCCAAGGTGCGGCGGGCGGCCCGTTCGGCCCTGCGACCTGCCTTCGGCCTGGCGTTCATCACCCCGCTGGTATTCGCCGGCGCCGTGGGTGCCACGCCCCGCTCGCCGTCGAGCTCGCTGCCGCTGCGCAACGCTGCGATCACCCCGCTGGCGGCATCGGTGCACACGTCCGGCCGCTACTCGGGCCCCTCCGTCGTCGCGATCCCCCGCTCGCAACCGAATCTGCACGTGGCCGCCGGTGCCCCGTCGGCGCCACCGGCGGCCGTCGTCTATGCACCGGGCACCTTGGGGATCCCCAAGACGGCGCTGGCGGCGTACCAAAATGCCGAGCGGCAGATGGCGGTCGCCGAACCCGAATGCGGGATCAGCTGGAACCTGCTGGCCGGGATCGGCCGTATCGAGTCCGGGCACGCCAACGGCGGGGCCACCGACGCGCGCGGCAATGTGCTGCAACCGATCTACGGGCCGGCGCTGGACGGCACGCTGCCAGGAAACGAAGTCATCGTGGCCAGCAGCGCCCCCGGCCGGGTGGTCTACGCCCGCGCACTGGGCCCCATGCAATTCCTGCCCGGGACCTGGTCGCGGTATGCCGCCGACGGCGACGGCGACGGTCGCGCGGACCCGCAGAACGTCTACGACGCGACGTTGGCGGCAGCGCGGTACCTGTGCAGCGGTGGGATGAACCTGCGCGAACAGTCGCAGGTTCTGACCGCGATCCTGCGCTACAACAACTCGATGGCCTACGCGGAGAACGTGATGGGTTGGGCGGCGGCCTATGCCACCGGGGTGGCTCCCGTCGACCTGCCGCCGATCGTGGGCCCGGCGCCGCCGATCGCGGACCTGCATCTGGAGCACCTGGAACACCCGGAAGGGCTCGGGCCGGAATCACTCAGCCTGCACGGGATGTCGCGGCTCGATCACCCAGCCGAATCGTCGCTGATCGACCTGGGTCAGCCGAGTTTGGAATCCCAGCTGGCGAACCTGCCGTGGCTGCCCCCGTGGATGTCCTCGCCCGAGCAGCAGCAACAGCAGCAGCTGCCGCGCCCCTCGGCGGCCTGCCGGATGATCTGTCTGGAGCCTCAAGCCGTCCCGGCCGCACCAGTACCGCCCAACGGCGTGCCGCCGGCTCCCTTCGGCCCCCCGGAGGCTCCGGTCCCGCCCGCGCCGATGCCGGCCTACGCCGTCGCGCCGGCCCCGCTGGACGTACCGGGCGCGCCGCCGCCACCGGCGCCGGCCGGCGCACCGCAGGATGGGCCGCAGGCCGTCCCGCCGGCCTGACGCATCTCACAGGCAAAGGCCCTGCCGTACTGCCTTAGACTCGGTTGCGATGTCCGAGAATCACGATGACACTGCAGCCCTGCACGACGCCATCTATGCAGCGTTGGGCACCGTGCTGGACCCCGACATTCGGCGTCCGATCACCGATCTGGGCATGGTCAAAAGCATCGAGATCGCGGACGACCGCAGCGTCCACGTCACGATCTACCTGACGATCGCCGGCTGTCCGATGAAAGCCGAGATCACCAGCAACGTGACGACGGCGATCAACGACGTGCCTGGCACCGGACCCGTCAAGGTCAGCCTCGATGTCTTCAGCGACGAGCAACGCGCCGAGCTGCGCAAACAGCTGCGCGGCGACGCCAAGGAACCGGTCATCCCGTTCGCCCAGCCGGGCTCGCTGACCAAGGTGTACGCGATCGCCTCCGGCAAGGGCGGGGTCGGCAAATCGAGTGTGACCGTCAATCTCGCGGTCGCGCTGGCCGAACGCGGCATGTCCGTCGGGGTGCTCGATGCCGACATCTACGGCCACTCGGTGCCGCGGATGATGGGCGTCACCGCCCTGCCCACCCAAGTCGACTCGATGATCATGCCGCCGATCGGATACGGCGTGAAGGTGATCTCGATCGCGATGTTCACCCAGGGCAACACGCCGGTGGTGTGGCGGGGCCCGATGCTGCACCGGGCGTTGCAGCAGTTCCTCGCCGACGTCTACTGGGGCGACCTGGACGTGCTGTTGCTGGATCTGCCCCCGGGCACCGGCGACATCGCGATCTCGGTGGCCCAGCTGGTGCCGTCGGCCGAGATCCTGGTGGTGACCACGCCGCAGCAGGCGGCCGCGGAGGTGGCCGAGCGGGCCGGGGCGATCGCCCTGCAGACCCGCCAGCAGGTCGTCGGGGTGGTGGAGAACATGGCCGGACTGGCCATGCCCGACGGGTCCACCATGCACCTGTTCGGCGAGGGAGGCGGCGAGCGGGTGGCCGAGCGGCTGACCCGGGCGATGGGCCGGGATGTGCCGCTGCTCGGCCAGGTGCCGATCGACAGCGAAATGGTGACCGGCGGCGACTCCGGGTCCCCGGTGGTGCTGTCGCCGGACTCGGCGGCGGGCAAGGAGCTGCGTCAGATCGCCGATCAGCTGGCCACCCGCCGGCGCGGACTGGTGGGGATGTCGCTGGGTCTGGACACCGGGGGCTCCCGGCGCTGAGCCTGCTCTAGGTGGCGTCGGTGTCGAAGGGAGCCGGCCCACCCGGCTCGGGCACCACGGCCGGGATCGGCGGCATCGGACGGGCCTCTGCGGCCAGCGAACCGACCGCGGTGAACAGCGAATCGTCGCCGTCCAGCAGATGGCGGGTCAGCGCGGCGCGCGGGGTCATGCCACGCAACTTCTGCAATTCGCTCAGCGGAGCCCGCAGGTCATCGAACTCCGGGCCGATCTCGTCGCGCAGCTGGTCGGTGGCGTTGGTGACGTAGTCCCGGGCCTGGCGCAGCGCACCAGCGGTCCACCGGATCGCTCCCGGCAACCGCTCCGGACCCAAGATCACCAACCCGAGCACCACCAGGACCAACATCTCGCCCCAGCCGACATTCGCGAACATCGAGGCGAACTCTAACCGTCGGGGGTGGGGGTCACCGTCAGCGTCACGTGCCGCCCATCCCGGACCACCTCGACGGGCGCTTCCTTGCCGATGGTCAGATTGCGGACCGCCACGACGAATTCGTCGGCGTTGGCGACGCTGCGGTCGCCGATCTTGACCACCACGTCGTTCTCCAGGATGCCGCCCTTCTCTGCCGGGCTGCCCACCTTGACGTTGGCGATCTGCGCGCCCGACGCGATGGCGTTGCTGACCGAGCGAGCGCTCACCCCCAGCGTGGGGTGCACGATCTTGCCGTCCTTGATCAGCGCCTCGGCCACGGTCTTCATCTCGTTGACCGGGATCGCGAATCCCAGGCCGCTGGCGCTGTCGGACAACGACTTTCCGGCGGTGTTGATCCCAACCAGCTGCGCGTCCATGTCGATCAGCGCACCGCCGGAGTTGCCGTGGTTGATCGAGGCGTCGGTCTGCACCGCGTCGATGACGGTGTCGGTGTCGGAATCGTCGCCGGACAGCGGGACCGGTCGGTGTACGGCGCTGATGATGCCGTGGGTCACGGTGCTGCGCAGACCCAGCGGAGCGCCCGCGGCGATCACCTCGTCGCCGACCCGGATCTTGTCCGAGTCCCCGAGACGGGCCACCGACAAGTTGTCGACGTTGTCGACCTTGAGCACGGCCAGGTCGGTCTTCGGGTCGCGGCCGACCAGGTTGGCCAGCACCTCTTTGCCGTCGTTGAACACCACCGTCGTCTTGAACTTGCTGGGGTTGTTGGCGGCTTCGGAGATGACGTGGTTGTTAGTGACGATGTAGCCCTTGCCGTCGATGACCACACCCGAGCCCTGCATGCCCTGATCGTCGCTGACGGACTCGATGGTCACCACCGAGTTGGCGATGGCCTCGGCGACCTTGGCGAACCGCCCGGCCGGCTCCTCGGCGTTGCCCTTGGTCGACAGCGTCACCTTCGACGTCGTGAAAGCCTCGACGACCTGGGCGGTGGTACGTCCGACCCAGCCGCCGACCATGCCGATCGCCAGCGCGATCGCGGCCAGCGTAGCCAGTGCACGGTAGGAGATCCGGTCGCCGAACAGCACGTCGCGCACGCCGAGACGGCCACCCAACTCGCCGGCTGCCCGCGGTACGGGCGGAACCACGGCCGGCGAGCCGAGCGCGGCACCGGCGGCGGGGTCACGCCACGGGTCACCGGTGTCTTCCAACCCGTCCGGTTTGCCGTTACGGCCCAGCGCGCCCGCGTCGGCGGGATGGCGCTGCAACGAGGGGCCGGTGCCGTACGGCCGGCCGAAGGCCTCCTTGAGCACCGGGTCCGGCGGCAGGTCCCGCGGCGTGAACTCGCCCTGCTCGCGGTACTTCTTTGGCCGTACGTCGGCGGGAGTGAACGAACCAGGCACCCCGTCGGGCCGGCCGAAGGCCTTCTTGGACGCATTGTCCACGGGGGGCCGGTAGACGGGTCGCGGAGCCAAGCGGTTACCGCCGGCGTTCTCGTTGTTGGAGCTCACCTATTCCTCTTCCGGGTCCAGCCCTGGGGCGCTTCCAGGCTCCGCGAGCACAGCATCACCGGGCGCTGACGCCGCTGGAGATCCACCTTACCGACGTTTGCGGCGTTCTTGAGGTTTGCCATCGTCGAACGGGGCAGGCATCGGCCTGGTGGCCTCGTCAGGCGTGCAATCGGCCGGGGAGTCGGGTATCTGGGCCAGCAGGCCGAGCAGCGCGGAGGGGATCCGGATCGGATGCGAATCGCGCAGGGCCGAGCGTGCCCGGCCCTGGTACTCCACCTCGGCCGCGCAATCGGGACACAGCGACAGGTGGTGGGCCGCACGCAGGTGAGCGTTCATCCGCAGTTCGCCGTCGACATAGGCGGTGATCGCCTCGCTGCAGAGGTGTTCGGTGGACCCGAACTGCCGCGGAGCACCGACCGGCGCGTCGCTTTGCGAGGCGAACTGAGCGGGCAGCCAGGAGAACGCGCGACGGAAGACACCTCCGCGGTCCGTCACACCGGACTCCTCTCCTATCGCATCCCCACATCAGCACTCGATCGGGCCGAATAAAGACCCAATAAGAATGTAGCGCGATACCGCGTACAGACGTGGAAACCGAGGCGGCGTTGACGCACCGGTCCCAGCTTCGCCTCTCCTGCGTCGAGCCTCGCTGAACCGTCGGCCGAGGCTCAGCCGGCCGCGGCACCGCCGAAGGCTGAACCATCACGCTGGGCGGTTCGGGCGGCCAGATAGTCCCGCAGGGCCTGCCGGCCCCGGTGAATGCGGCTGCGCACGGTGCCCAGCTTCACACCAAGGGTGGCACCGACCTCTTCGTAGGACAGACCTTCGATGTCGCACAGCACGACCGCGGCCCGGAACTCCGGCGCCAGCGAGTCCAACGCCGCCTGCAGGTCGGGATCCAGCCGTGCGTCGTGGTAGATCTGCTCGGGGTCCGGCTCGTCGGCGGGCACCCGGTCGTAGTCCTCCGGCAGCGCCTCCATGCGGACCCGGCCGCGCCTGCGCACCATGTCCAGGAACAGGTTCGTGGTGATGCGGTGCAACCAACCTTCGAAGGTTCCGGGCTGGTAGTTGTGCACCGACCGGAATACCCGGATGAAGGTCTCCTGGGTGAGATCCTCTGCGTCCTGCTGGTTTCCGGAGAGCCGGTAAGCCAGCCGGTAGACCCGGTCGGCGTGCTGGCGCACCAATTCGTCCCAAGACGGCATCGCCGCCACATCTCCGGTGGCATCGAACACCGCAGTGCCCTGCGGCTCCTCGGACGATTCGACCCAGTCGGTGTCGGGGTAACGGTCCGAGTGAGTGGTCGGGTGCGACATGGCGACCGGGGGCAGCAAAGTGGTTATGGCTGTTATGGCTGCGTCCTCTAGCTCAGGTCCGCCGTCAGGCGACGGCAGCGCACTATCGCGGTCAACGCGCAACGGGCCCCTCGTATTCCGAGCGTCTCGAGGCCGGTTCATACCTCGTTCCATGCCGATACCGTTGCCTATCGCTGTATGTCAGCTCTGTGCTGTCACTGAACGCCGACTGTGAACCTGTGTTCGAATACGCCGAGCACTGCGGTTATACGTCCAGGTAACAGTTCGGACACGGCCCCCGGCCCGGGCGTGTCGGGCGGGCGCGCCGGTGCGCGGGCCGAAACGCCTTTGTCCTACGCTGCGGACATGGCCAGCACCGACGACACTCCCGGGGAGCCGCGCAGTCGAGCCGACGCACTTTTGGCGCACGCCGAGGACTCGATGACCGAGGACGCGGTTTTGGCGGCCGCCCGCGATCGGGCCGGCGAGATCGGCGTCGCGTCGATCAGCGCCGCGGTCGGGGCGCTGCTGAGCTTGCTGACCAAGCTCAGCGGCGGTAAGGCGGTGGTCGAGGTGGGCACCGGGGCCGGCGTCAGCGGACTGTGGCTGCTGTCGGGCATGGGCGAAGACGGTGTGCTGACCACGATCGACATCGAGCCCGAGCATCAGCGCACCGCCAAGCAGGCGTTCGGTGACGCCGGCATCGGTCCCGGCCGGACCCGCTTCATCAGCGGCCGCGCCCAAGAGGTGCTGACCCGACTGGCCGACGAGTCCTACGACCTGGTGTTCGTCGACGCCGACCCGATCGACCAGCCTGAATACGTGCTGGAGGCCGTGCGACTGCTGCGACCCGGCGGCGTGGTCGTAGTGCACCGGGCCGCCTTGGGCGGCCGGGCCGGAGATCCGAGCGCCAACGACGCCGAGGTGATCGCGGTGCGCGAAGCCGCCCGACTGATCGCCGTGGACGAGCGGTTGACCCCGGCGCTGATTCCGCTGGGAGACGGCCTGCTGGCCGCCGTCCGCGACTAGTTCCCCCGCGAGTAATTCCCCCGGTGCGGCCGGGGCCAAAGGCCTTGACACCCGACTGAACGCGTGTTTAGCGTATTGAACATGCGTTCAGCGGACCTGACGGCTACGGCGAAAATCCGCGATGCGGCCATCGACCAGTTCGGGCGGCACGGTTTCAGCGTGAGCATCCGGGCCATCGCCGAGGCCGCCGGAGTCAGCGCCGCGCTGGTCATCCACCACTTCGGCTCCAAAGACGGGTTGCGCAAGGCCTGCGACGAGTTCGTCGCCGAAGAGATCCGCAGCGGCAAATCCGAGGCGATGCGCTCGGCCGACCCGGGAACCTGGTTCGCCGCGATGGCTGAAATCGAGTCCTATGCGCCGATGATGGCCTACCTGGTCCGCAGCATGCAGTCCGGCAGCGAGCTGGCGAACACGTTGTGGCGCCGGATGATCGACAACGCCGAGGGCTACCTGGACGAGGGTGTACGCGCCGGGACCCTCAAACCCAGCCGCGACCCGAAAGCCCGAGCCCGTTTCCTGGCCATCAACAACGGCGGCGGATTCCTGCTGTATCTGCAGATGCACGAGAACCCGACTGATCTGCGCGCCGTGTTGCGTGACTACGCCCGCGACATGGTCCTACCCGCACTCGAGCTGTACACCGAGGGCCTGATGACCGACCGCACCATGTACGACGCTTTCCTGGCGACCGAACAAGGGGGAACCGATGCGACCTGACAACCGTTGGCCGGCAATCGAAATCCGGGGCCTGGAGAAGAGTTTCGGCCAGGTCAAGGCGCTCGACGGACTGGATCTGACCGTCTACGGCGGTGAGGTGCACGGCTTTCTCGGCCCCAACGGCGCCGGCAAATCCACCACGATCCGCATCCTGCTGGGCCTGGTGAAGGCCGACAGCGGAACCGTGCGGCTTCTGGGTGGTGACCCGTGGACCGACGCGGTCGAGCTGCACCGCGAGATCGCCTACGTGCCCGGCGATGTCACGCTCTGGCCATCGTTGACCGGCGGCGAGATCATCGACCTGTTGGCGCGAATGCGCGGCGGCATCGATGAGCGCCGCCGCGACGAGCTGATCGAACGCTTCGACCTAGACCCCAGCAAGAAAGCCCGGACCTATTCCAAGGGCAACCGCCAGAAGGTCTCGCTGATCTCCGCCTTCTCCTCGCACGCC
The DNA here is from genome assembly GCF_022374935.2 of Mycolicibacter virginiensis. NCBI lineage: Bacteria > Bacillati > Actinomycetota > Actinomycetes > Mycobacteriales > Mycobacteriaceae > Mycobacterium > Mycobacterium virginiense. The sequence goes on along the minus strand of NZ_CP092430.2, from coordinate 1,360,927 downwards.
CGGCTGCTCGTGCTCGACGAGCCCAGCAGCGGCCTGGACCCCTTGATGGAGAACGTCTTCCAGCAGTGCGTCGCCGAGGCGAGCCGTCGCGGCGCCACCGTTCTGCTCTCGAGCCACATCCTGGCCGAGACCGAGAAGCTGTGCCAGCGGGTGACGATCATCCGGGCCGGGCGCGTGGTCGAAAGCGGTGCACTGGAATCCCTGCGGCACCTACGGCGCACGTCAATTCAGGCCGATCTCATGCGCGACCCCGGTGATCTGACCCGCATCCCGGGCGTCGCAGACGTGCGATACACCGGCACCGTGCTGCACGCCCAGGTCGACAGCGCCAGCCTCGCGGAGCTCATCGCGGTGCTCGGCGCAGCCGGCGTGCGCAGCCTCACCAGCCAGCCGCCGACGCTCGAAGAGCTGTTCCTGCGTCACTACGACACGGTCCGGGCATGACCACCCTCGTCGCGCAGTCCGCGTCACCGCAATACCGCCGTGGCCGATCGAATCTCGTTGGCACGCTGGGGTTGCTGCGGCTATACCTGCGCCGCGACCGCATCGTGCTGCCACTTTGGGTGCTGCTGTTGTCGCTGCCGCTGGCCAGCGTCTACATCGCCAGCATCGAGGCGATCTATCCCACCGCCGCCGACCGCGCCGGCCTGGCGGCCACCATCATGGCCAGCCCGGCGCAACGCGCGATGTACGGCCAGGTCTACAACGACTCCCTCGGCGCGGTGGGCATCTGGAAGGCCGGGATCTTCCACCTTCTGATCGCAGTGGCGGTGATTCTGACCGTCATCCGGCACACCCGCGCCGACGAGGAGACCGGCCGCACCGAGTTGATCGACTCGACCGCGGTGGGCCGCTACGCCGGGCTGACCGGTGCACTGCTGTTGGCGGCCGGCGCATCGGTGGCCACCGGCGTGATCGGGACGGCGGGACTGCTGACCACCGAAGTGCCGGCGGCCGGGTCGTGCGCGTTCGGCGCGGCACTGGCCTGCTCCGGGCTGGTGTTCACCGCCGTGGCCGCGGTCGCCGCCCAGCTGTCGCCCAGCGCCCGGTTCGCCCGCGGCGCCGCGTTCGGCGTGCTGGCCGGCACCTTCACCCTGCGCGCCGTGGGTGATGCGGGATCGGGCGGGCTGTCCTGGTTGTCGCCGCTGGGCTGGTCGCTGCAGGTCCGGCCCTACGCCGGTGACCGCTGGTGGGTGCTGCTGCTACATCTGGCGATCACGGGTGCACTCATCTGGCTGGCTTATCGACTGGCCGCCCGTCGTGATGTCGGCGCCGGGCTGCTGGCCGATCGTCCGGGCCCGCTCCGGGCGGCGCCGACACTGGGCGGTGCGTTCGGCCTGGCGTGGCGGCTCGACCGCGGGGTGCTGCTGTTGTGGACGACCGGCCTGCTGCTCTACGGATTGCTGGTCGGCAGCGTGGTGCACGGTATCGGCGACGAGGTGGGCAGTGACCGCGCCCGCGACGTCGTCATCCGACTCGGCGGCACCGCGGCATTAGAGCACGCATTCGTCGCGGTGGCCTTCAGCATGCTGGGTATGGTCGCCGCCGCGTTCGCGGTGTCGCTGGTACTTCGGCTGCACCAGGAGGAGACCGCGACGCGCGCCGAGACGCTGCTAGCCGGAGCGCTGTCGCGAAACCGTTGGCTGGCAAGCCATCTGGTGACCGCACTGGCTGGATCGATGTTCGCGATGCTCGCCGCCGGGCTGGTGGCCGGAATCGTTTACGGGACTGCTGCCGGTGACATCGGCGAGCAGTTGCCGGTGGTGCTGGGCAGCGCTGCTGTGCAGATGCCGGCGGTCTGGCTACCGGCGGCTGTGGCGGTCGCCTTGTTCGGGCTCGTCCCGAGGGTCACGCCCGCCGCGTGGGCGGTGCTGACCGGGTTCGTCGCGCTGTACCTGCTCGGCTCCATCTCCGGTCTGCCGCAGTGGGTACTCGACTTCGAACCGTTCGCGCACATCCCGCTGGTCGGTGACGGCACGTTCACCGTCGCGCCGCTGATCGTGCTGTTGGCGATCGACACCGCACTGATCGGCCTGGGCGTGCAGGCTTTCCGACGCAGAGATCTCACGACGTGAGGAGGAGGACGTGAAAACCATTGGTAAAGGCTTGTTCTCAGCAACCTTGGGTCTGATCGCCTTCGGGCTGCTGCTGTTCGTGCCGGCCGGGACACTGCACTACTGGCAGGCCTGGGTATTCCTCGCGGTGTTCGCCGCGTCCACCTGGATTCCCAGCGTCTACCTGATGCGCACCAATCCGGCCGCCTTGGATCGGCGGATGCAGGTCGGCCCGCGGGCAGAGACGCGGCCACTGCAACGGATCGTCATCACGGCCATCTTCATCTGTTTTCCCGCCCTCTTCGTACTCAGCGCGGTCGATCACCGCCTCGGTTGGTCGGCGGTCCCGACGGCGGTCTGCCTGCTCGGCGATGCTCTGGTGGCGGTCGGGCTGGTGCTCGCCATGGTCGTGGTCATCCAGAACGGTTACGCGGCAGCCAATGTCACGGTCGAAGCCGGCCAGACCCTGGTCTCCACCGGCCTCTACGGGGTGGTGCGCCATCCGATGTACACCGGAAACGTCGCATTGATGACCGGTGTCCCACTCGCGCTCGGCTCCTACTGGGGGCTGGCCTTGCTGCTACCGGGCATGGCCCTGCTGATCGTGCGCATCTTCGACGAGGAGCAGTTGCTGATTCACGAGCTCAGCTGCTATCGCGAGTACACCGAGCGGGTGCGCTATCGGCTGCTGCCCTATGTGTGGTGAGACGCAGAAGGAGACGCGCATGAACGTCAAGGCAATCGGTCAAGGTGTGGGCTACGGGCTGATCGCGGCGGTCGTCTACGGCCTGCTGTTGTTCTGGCCGGCAGGCACCTTCGACTACTGGCAGGCCTGGGTGTTCCTGGCGATCTACGCCGTCATCAGCATCGCCTGCTGCATCTATTGGGGTCTGACGAACCCGGCGGTGCTGCAGCGGCGGCTACGGGGCGGGCCGAAAGCCGAAACCCGGTTCGCGCAGAAGCTGGCCAGCACCGCCCTGATCGCGGCATTCGGTTCGGTGTTCGTGGTCAGCGCGCTGGATCACCGCTTCGGTTGGTCCACAGCGCCGACGGCGGTATCGGTGCTGGGCCAGGTCGTGGTGGTCATCGGATTGTGTCTCGGCATCCTGGCCGTCGTAGAGAACGGCTACGCCGCGGCCAACATCACCATCGAGGACAACCAGCCGGTGATATCGACCGGCATGTACGGCCTGGTCCGACACCCGATGTACTTCTCGCTGCTGGTCACCATGGCCGGTCTCGCGCCGGCGCTCGGCTCGTACTGGGGGTTGGCCGGCACGGTGATCAGCGTGCCCATGCTGGTGGTGCGAATCCTCGACGAGGAGCAGTTGCTGACCCAGGAGCTCAGCGGATACCGCGAATACACCCACCGGGTCCGGTACCGATTGCTGCCCTACCTCTGGTAGTCGCTACTCCCGGCTCCGATACCGCGAGCCACGCAATTGACTTATAGTTCCCTGAGCTCTAGCTGTTAACGGGACTCAGGGAGGTCGGTGGCCATGCGCTCACGCGTGCGAGGCGGCAGCGGTGGTCGCACTCTCTCCCCCACCCGGACGGCCGCTGCAGCGACCGGTGCCCTGATCGTCGGCCTCACCCCGCTACTGGCCGCCGCCCCCGCGCAGGCGGATTGGGACTGGCTGCTCGATGCCGCCGCGCCGGTGGACGTCGCCGGTAGTGCGGCAGGCGGGCTCGACCTCGGCAGCCTGATGGCGCTGGTCCAGTCCTTCACCGACCAACTCGATCCGGCTACCAACAAGCTGTTCTCCGACGTCATCGACGCCGTGCTGGCCCTGCCGGGCCCGAGTCAGTCACTCGACACCGCCGAGTTGGTGAACCAATACATCTACGCGCCCCTGCACGCCGGATTGCAGCAGTGGATCGCCAGCCCGTTCGGCGAGCTGAGCCTCGGCCTGATCAACGCACCGTTTGCCACACTGTTCGGCCGCGACCTGATCGGCGACGGCATCGACGGCTTCGACGGCGTGAACACCAGCCTGTTCGGTCAGTGGGGCTGGTTCGGCGACGCCGGTGATGGCGGCTTCCTGTTCGGCGACGGCGGAGCCGGCGTCGTGGGTATCGACGGCATCGGCGGTGCCGGCGGCGACGCAGGATTCTTCGGCAACGGTGGCGCAGGCGGGCTGGGCGGTGTCGGTGCCGCCGGCGGCGACGGCGGGGCCGGCGGCTGGTTCATGGGCCTGGGCGGAGCGGGGGGTGCCGGCGGCGCGGGCGCGGTCGGCGGCACCGGCGGCGTGGGGCTCGGGATGCTGTTAGGCACCGGCGGCACCGGCGGCGCCGGGGGCACCGGTGTTGAGGGCAACATCGGCGGCGACGGCGGAGTAGGCGGCGCAGGTGCCTGGTGGCTGGGTCGCGGAGGCGACGGCGGCGTCGGTGGCGAGGGCGACGAGGACGACAACGGCGGCGCCGGCGGTGACGGCGGCGCGGGTGGGTGGGCGTTCGGGCGCGGCGGCGACGGCGGCCTCGGCGGTGAAGGCGGCGCCGGTGGCCTGGGCGGCTCGGGCGGCTTCCTGGGGGCCGCGGGCATCAGCGCGGCGCCGTACGTCGCGAACACCCAGTGGGTGACTTACGGCGATGACCAAAAGGAGAGCCTGCGGGTCTATCCGACCGAGACCGGCCGAACCGAGGCGGGCGAGCCCGGCACCCTGCGCCAGGGCGAGCAGGCCTGGGCGGAGGTCGTCAAGCGCAACCCGGAGGCCAACAACGCCGGGATGCGCGCGCAGTTCCTGTGCCACTGGCAGTTCGCCGAGTTCATCCAGCCCGGTAAGACCAGTTGGAACCTGGAGCCGTGGCGTCCGGACGTGAGCTCACTGAACCTGCTCGCTAACGGCTGCAACCCCGGCGGCGCCGAAGAACCGTTCTAGCCCGGCCCGATGGCGGCGACCCGCAGCGCCCGGCTCCGCCGCGCTTGCGATCGCCGCTAGCTAGATCCACACGCCCTTGCCGACGGCGACCACACCGCCGGCGCTGATGGAGAACCGCTCCCGGTCCTTCTCCAAGTCGACCCCGATCATCTCGCCGGGGCCGACCACGACGTTCTTGTCGAGGATGGCGTGGCGCACCACCGCGCCGCGGCCCACCCGGGCCCCGGGCATGATCACGCTGTCCTCCACGATCGCGCCGTCGTCGATCACCACATTCGACGACAGCACCGAGTTGCGCACCGATCCCGCCGAGATGACGCTGCCGGCGCCCACCACCGACTCCTGCGCCGAGCCCCCATTGACGAACTTCGCCGGCGCCAGATTCTCAGTCGCGCCGTGAATCGGCCAGCGGTTGTTGTACAGGTTGAACACCGGGTGCGCTGACACCAAGTCCATGTGCGCGTCGTAGAACGCGTCCAGGGTTCCGACGTCACGCCAGTAGCCGCGGTCCCGCTCGGTGGCGCCGGGCACCTCGTTGTCGGAGAAGTCGTAGACCGCAGCCATTCCGTCGGCCACCAGACGCGGCATGATGTCGCCGCCCATGTCGTGGTCGGAGTGGTCATCGTCGGCGTCGGCGCGGATCGCATCGATCAGCACCTTGGTGGTGAACACGTAGTTGCCCATCGACACATACGTGCTGTCTGGATCATCGGGTGTGCCAGGAGGGTTCGCCGGCTTCTCCAGGAAACCGCGAATCCGGCCGGATTCGTCGGCGTCGATGCACCCGAACGAGGACGCTTCCCCGCGCGGCACCCGCACCCCGGCGACAGTCGCCCCGGCCCCGCTGGCGATGTGGAAGCGGACCATCTGCTCGGGGTCCATCCGGTACACATGGTCGGCTCCGAAGACCACGATGTAGTCCGGGTCCTCGTCGAAGATCAGGTTCAGCGACTGATAGATGGCATCGGCGGACCCGGTGTACCAGCGCGGGCCGAGGCGCTGCTGGGCGGGCACCGGGGTGATGTACTCCCCCGCCAGGCCGCTCAACCGCCAGTTCTGCGAGATGTGCCGGTCCAGCGAATGCGACTTGTACTGCGTCAGAACACAAATCCGCAGGTAGCGCGCATTGACCAGATTCGACAGCACGAAGTCGATCAACCGGTAGGCACCCCCGAAGGGGACCGCCGGCTTGGCGCGGTCCGCGGTCAGCGGGTGCAGCCGCTTGCCCTCCCCACCGGCCAGGACGATGCCCAGCACATGCGGCGCTTCCCTCATGGCCACAAACCTATCGGCCACTGCGAACCCCTGCCAGGTTGACCGCACGATTGGCGAACGTTCTTTACAAAAAAATCACCGATCGATCCGCTGCGCGGCCGGTGATCGGCGACCGCTACCGTGCCGGTTATGCGGGTGGCGATGCTGACTCGGGAATACCCTCCGGAGATCTATGGCGGCGCGGGTGTGCACGTCACCAACCTGGTGGAGGCCTTGCGCCGGTTGTGTCACGTCGACGTGCACTGCATGGGTGCGCCCCGGCCGGGCGCGCACGCGCATCAGCCCGATCCGGCGCTGCGCGACGCCAATCCGGCGCTGGGGACGCTGTCGGCCGATCTGACGATGGTCGACGCCGTCAGCACGGCCGATGTCGCCCACTCCCACACCTGGTACACCGCGCTGGCCGGCCGGCTGGCAGCGCTGCTCTACGACATCCCGCATGTGCTGACCGCGCATTCGCTGGAGCCGCTGCGCCCCTGGAAAGCCGAACAGCTGGGCGGCGGCTACCGGGTGTCGTCGTGGGCCGAGAAGGAGGCCACGATCGCCGCCGACGCGGTCATCGCGGTCAGCTCGGCCATGCGCGACGATCTGCTGCGGGTCTACCCGGAGCTGCGCCCGGACCGCGTACACGTGATCTACAGCGGCATCGACACCGAGGTCTGGCGTCCGCAGCCCACCGGCGCCAATTCGATGCCGGCCGAACTCGGTGTCGACCCCGACCGGCCGATGGTGGCCTTCGTCGGGCGGATCACCCGCCAGAAGGGGGTGGCGCATCTGGTGGCCGCCGCCCACCGGTTCCACCCCGACACGCAATTGGTGTTGTGCGCCGGCGCCCCTGACACACCGGAGATCGCCGACGAGGTCAGCGCCGCCGTGGCCGATCTGGCCGCCACCCGCAGCGGGGTGTTCTGGATACAGGAGACCCTGCCCGCTCGGCAGATCCGCGAATTACTGGCGGCGGCAACGGTTTTTGTGTGCCCATCGGTCTACGAGCCGTTGGGCATCGTCAATCTGGAGGCGATGGCCTGCGGCACCGCCGTGGTCGCCTCCGATGTCGGCGGCATCCCTGAGGTGGTCACCGACGGCGAGACCGGCACCCTGGTCCACTACGACGCCGCCGATCCGGACGGGTATCACGCCGGACTCGCCGCAGCGGTCAACGCGTTGATCACCGACCCGGGCCGCGCGCAGCGCTACGGCGACGCCGGCAGGCGTCGCTGCGAGGAGGTGTTCTCCTGGGCGCGAGTGGCCGAGCAGACCTTGGCGGTCTACCGGCAGGCGGGCCGCTAGCCCCCGACCGTCACAAGTTAGCTGGTGACGGCTTTGAGTTCGTCGCCGAGCGCGGCCGCCTCATCGGGAGTCAACTCGACGACCAGTCGTCCACCGCCCTCAAGCGGTACTCGCATCACGATGCCTCGCCCCTCTTTGGTCGCTTCCAACGGACCGTCGCCGGTCCGGGGCTTCATCGCCGCCATCGAGTGCTCCCTCCAGGTACCAGCCCGCAAGCCGTGCCCATGATCTGCGCCGGGTGTGCACGGCAGTCGCAGCGTCCGGCATCGAACTGCAAATTCACTCCGCCATTCTCCCCTATCGACGACGGCGCGTGCACAAGACCCGATTCCGTAGTGCATTTTAGTGGATCTAGACGGTTACCGGTGGCACCCAACATGCCCGGACGTGGTCGTCGACCATGCCCGTGGCCTGCATCAACGCATACGCGGTCGTAGGCCCCACGAATCGGAACCCACGACGCTTCAATTCGCGCGCCATCGCCGTCGATTCCGGCGTGACCGCCGGAATTGCCGACAGGTCCGCCGGGCGCGGACGCGGCGGCGGGGCGAATGACCACAACAGGTCCGCCAAATCAGTGGAGCCCAGATCAATAGTCGCGCGGGCGTTGGCGATCGTCGCCTCGATCTTGGCTCGGTTGCGCACGATGCCGGCGTCGTCCATCAGTCGGGCCACATCGGCGTCGGTGAAACGCGCGACGGTCTCCACGTCGAAATCGGCGAACGCGCGCCGGAAGTTCTCCCGCTTACGCAGAATCACCAGCCACGACAATCCGCTCTGGAACGCTTCCAGACTGACCCGCTCGAACAGTGCGGTCGAGTCCCGCACCGGACGTCCCCACTCCTGGTCGTGATAGTCGCGGTACAGCTCCGAGGCGGCGTCGACCCAGCCGCACCGGATCTGGCCATCGTCGGGCACGCCGCTCAACTCGACTCCGCTGCCGTCTCGGCGGCCGCCTGCGCCGCGGCGAGCTCGCCGCGGAGCTGGTCGAGCTCGGCACCGAGGCGCTCCAGCACCCAGTCGACCTCACCGGTGTTGTAGCCGCGCAGCACCTGGGAGAACTTGACCGCGTCGACATCGGCACCGGTGACCCCGGAGGCCGGCAGCATGGTCGCCGTCGTCGCCCGCGGCAGCGGCGGCAGCTGCTCACCCCGGCCGAACAGCGTGCTGGCCACCCCGAACAGCAACAACGCGGTGAGGACGAGCACAACGAGATACAACAACACCAGTGTCACGGCATCGATAGTGGCAACCCGGTCAGCGCTGGCGCAAGGTGTTCATCGGTGGCCGGTCGACCAGCGACAAGGGCGTGGTGCGCGGCAGATAGTCCATCCCGTCCGGGCCGTCGGCCACGAACTGGGTGAGGCCTACCCCGGAATCCGGGACGCCGCACCGCGACAGCAACGTGGCGACGACTTGGCGGCTCATCACCGCCAGCTCCGACAGCGGGCGGTTGCGATGTGCGCGCACTCCGAGGTTGACCTGGGCGATGGCCTCTAGGCCCAGCCGGTCGTAGGTGTCGATCAACAGCCCGATCTCCACCCCGTAGCCGGGTGCGAACGGAACCGACGCCAACAGCTCGCGGCTGCCCGCGTACTCACCGCCCAGCGGCTGCAACACCGCGCCCAGATCGGGGCGCAGCGCGGTCAACAGCGGTCGGGCCACCAACTCGGTCACCCGGCCACCGCCGGTGGGCTCCTCAGTGCCGTTGACTTTCAGCGGCCGCCGATAGAAGCCTTTGACGAGGTGGACGCCGTCTCCGCTGAGCAGCGGCCCGACCAGGTTGGGCACGAACATCGGATCGGGATCGATCAGGTCGGAGTCGATGAACACCACAATGTCGCCGCTGGTGGCCGCCAGCGACCGCCACAGGGCTTCGCCCTTACCGGGCTGCGGCGCGACCTCCGGGACGGCCTGTTCGCGGCTGACGACGCGAGCACCGGCAGCGATGGAGCGGATCTCGGTGTCATCGGTGGAGCCGGAGTCCAGCACGATCAGTTCGTCGACCAGGTTGTCGACCAGCGGCGTGATGCTGTCGATGACCGATTCGATGGTCGCCTGCTCGTTCAACGCGGGCAGCACCACCGAGACGCTGCGACCGGTCTTGGCCTTGGCAGCCAACAGCTCGGCCACCGTCCACTGCGGCCGGGTCCAGGTACGCTCGGCCAGCCGGGTGTCACCCGGGGCCCAGACCATGTCGGTCAAGCCAGTCCCCTTACTGTGCGGGTCGGGGCCCGCACGCCCTGGATCGATGCCACCATCTCCAGTACGCGCCGGGTCGGCCCGACCTCGTGAACCCGAAACATCCGGGCTCCAGCGGCCGCCGCCATCGCGGTGGCCGCCAATGTTCCGTCCAGTCGTTCGGTGAGACCCACTCCAAGAGTCTCCCCGATGAAGTCTTTGTTGGAGAGCGCCATCAGCACCGGCCATCCGGTACCGACCAAATCCTCCGTATGTCGCAACAACGCTAGCCCGTGGAAGGTGTTCTTGCCGAAATCATGGGTGGGATCGATCAGCACCCGATCCCGGGCCACCCCGGCCGCCACCGCCCGTTCCGCGGCCGCGGTGACCTCGCTGATCACCGCTTTCACCACCCCGTCGACGCTGGTGCCGTAGCTCACCCGGAAGGGACGGGTGCGCGGTTTCGCGCCTCCGGTGTGCGAGCAGACCAGCCCCGCCCCGAACTCGGCGGCCACTGCCGGCAGGTCCGGGTCGATCCCGGCCCAAGTGTCGTTGATCAGGTCGGCACCGGCCGCGCAGGCGCGTTTGGCCACCTCCGCACGCCAGGTGTCCACGCTGATCAGCTGATCGGGGTAGGCGCTGCGCAGCCATTCGATGAACGGCACCACCCGGGCGGTCTCGGTGTCGGCGTCGACAGTCTCCCCCGGGCCGGCCTTGACCCCGCCGACGTCGATGACGTCGGCGCCGTCGGCCACGGCGCGGTGCACGGCGGACTTGGCCGCCTCGTCGGTGAACGTGGCGCCCGCGTCGTAGAACGAGTCGGGGGTGCGGTTGATGATCGCCATGATCAGCGCTCGATCAGCCGCCGCCGGGCGACCGCAGAAGTGGGACTGCACTGCTCCATGGTGCCTGGTGGATGTGGGACCGCAATCGTCAGCCCTGACCCGCCGAAACCGACGTTTTGCAGAGAAAGTCCGAGTAGCGGCCTGCAAAACGTCGGTTTCGGCGCAGAAGCAGAAAGGTCAGCCCTGCGGACGCTTTCCCGCGGCCACTTCGCCGGGATAGTCGGCGTAGAACGGCACGTAGCCTTCGCCGCGGCCGGCCAGCACGTACAGCGGGTCCTCGATCACGGCACCACCGCCGCCGTAGCCCTCCTCGCGCAGCTCCACCTTGCGACTCTTGAACGTGGTGGTGTGGGCCATCGACGGCACCACCCGCACGAACAGCGGCACCGCATAGGAGGGCAGCTGGTCAAAGACCACGGCGGCCAGCCCCGCCCCGTCGAAGGTCGCACCGTCGCGCAGTTTGACCGCGGCCATCCCGGCACGGCCGCCGGTCCCGGGCACCTCGACGCCGTAGACGGCGCACTCCTCGATCGCGTCGTCGGCGCTCAGCGCGGCCTCGACCTGGGTGGTGGCAACGTTCTCGCCCTTCCATCGGAAGGTGTCGCCGAGCCGGTCGACGAACGCGGCGTGCCCCATGCCCTGTGGGCGCATCAGGTCACCGGTGTTGAACCAGCAGTCGCCGTCGCGGAAAGCGTTGCGCACCAGCTTCTTCTCGTTAGCCTCCGGGTCGGTGTAGCCGTCAAACGGCGAGAACCGGTTCACCGGGCTCAGCAACAGTCCGGGCTGGCCGGCAGGCACCCGTTGCACCCAGCCGTCCGCGCCGCGCAGCGGCAGGCCGGTGTCGGGGTCGTACTGCACATAGGCCAGCGGCAGCGGGTAGACGCCGGTGCTGCGCGGCACGTTGAACACGTTGAGGAAGGCGCTGTTGCTCTCGCTGGCGGCGTAGAACTCGCAGACCCGCTTGATGCCGAACCGGTGGGTGAACTCGTCCCAGATCTCCGGCCGCAGCCCGTTGCCGGCGATCACCCGCACCTTGTGCGCGCGATCGGTGGGCTTGGCGGGCTGGTTGAGCAGGTACCGGCAGAGCTCGCCGATGTAGACGAAGGCCGTGGCGTCCGCGGCGATCACCTCGTCCCAGAACCGCGAGGCCGAGAACGACTTGCCCAGGGCCAGGGTGGCACCGGCGTTGAGCACCGACGACACCGCGACCGTCAGCGCATTGTTGTGGTACAGCGGCAGGCAGCAGTACAGCGTGTCGTTGCCGCGCAGCCGCAGCCCCACGCCGCCGAAGGTCGCCAGCGCACGCAACCACCGGTAGTGCGTCATCACGCTGGCTTTGGGGTAGCCGGTGGTGCCGGAGGTGAAGATGTAGAACGCGGTGTCCTTGGCCAGCACCGCGTTGACGGAGGCGGGATTGCCGTCCGGTGCGGTGGCGGCAAGCCGGCGGAACTCCTCGATGGTCACCGGCGCGTCGGTGCAGCCGCACTCCTTGACGGCATCGACCAGGTCGGACTCCGCAATCAGCAGGGTGGCGCCCAGCACGCCCAGGCTGTGGGCCAGCACGTCACCGCGCTGGTGGTAGTTGAGCATGCCGGCGACCCCACCGCATTTGGCGACGGCCAGCATCATCAACACCGCGTCCGGGGAGTTGCGCAGCATGATCCCGACGACATCGCCGTGGCCGACGCCGCGCGCGGCCAGCACGGCGGCGTAGCGGTTGACGGTCTCGTTGGCTTCGCGATAGGTCAGTTGCTGCTCGCCGAACCGGATGAAGACCCGATCACCGACTTGGGCCGCGCGGTCCTGGAAGACCTTGCCGATCGAGGCCTTGGAGGTGGGGCGAGCTCGCAGCCCGGTCCACAGCCCGCGCAGGATGGTCGGCCCGTCGGCCAGCAGGCGGGGGGTGCGGGCCAGAACGTCGACCAGTCCCACCTGGGTGACGGTGCCGGAGTCGTGGTCGGACACGTTATCGCCTCATTTCGCCGAAAATCGAGAGCTTAACCGGTACCGGCGGTACCGGGTGAACAGGCGTCCAGCGCCGCCTCCATCTCGCCGAACACCAGCAGACGATCCATCGCACGCCGGGCTACGAAACCGGTGTCGATCAGCCCTGACAGCCACGTCCACAGCCCCTCGTAGTGGCCATCGGGATCGAGTAGCACCACCTCTTTGTCGTGCATGCCGAGATACCCGGCGGTCCAGGTCTCGAACAGCTCTTCCAGCGTGCCGATGCCGCCGGGCAGGGTCAGGAACGCGTCGGCGCGGTCATCCATGACCTTCTTCCGCTCGCGCATGGTGTCGGTGACGATCAGCTCGTCGGCGTCGACATCGGCCACCTCGCGGTGCAGCAGCGCCTTGGGGATCACCCCGACGGTGCGCCCGCCGCGCTCGCGGGCGGCCACCGCCAGGGCACCCATCGCCGAGACGTTGCCGCCTCCCCACACCAGCGTCCAACCCCGTTCGGCGATTGCCGCACCGACCTTGGCGGCCAGTGCCAGCAGTGCCGGATCGCTGGGGCCCGACGCGCAGTAGACACAGACCGCCCATTCGCTCGACCGCACACCGAAAGGCTATCGGGCCGTTGGCTCAGACCGTAAACTCTCGGCGATGCCGATCCGGTGGAACGTCCCCGAGCATTCGGCGGCGTTGCATCAGCTCACCGCAGCACTCGATGCCGGCGGGCCCCGGGCCGGCGCGGTGGTGCTCGGACCCGACGGGTGCGGCAAGTCCACCCTGGCCCGGTTGGCGGCTGAGGACTACGCCGACCGCCATCCCGGGACCCGGGCGTGCTGGGTGATCGGCACCCCCGCCGAGCGCGATGTGCCATTCGGCGCCTTCAGCCATCTGGTTCAGGTGGCCGACATCGGCAAGCCCGCCGCGCTGCTGCGGGCGGCACGCGCGTCGTTGGTCGATGCGGGGGGCGAACTGCTGCTGGTGGTCGACGACGCCCATCTGCTCGACATCTTGTCGGCGACGTTGGTCTATCAACTGGCGCTGACCGGGACGGCCCGGGTGATCGTCACCGGGCGCGCCGACTGCTCGCCTGCGCCTCCGCCGCCGATCACCGCGCTGTGGGGCGACGATCTGCTGACTCGCATCGACATCACCGCCTCAGCTGAGGCGGGTGAGGCCGGTCGCGACGTGGATGCCTTCGTGGCGGGGTTGCCGGCCGACGCGCGTGCGGTGCTGGACTACCTGGCCGTCTTCGAACCGCTGGCGCTGGTCGACCTGATCAGCCTCACCAGCGCCGACGCGGTCCGCCAGGCCGAGGAGCTGGGCGCGGTGGAGACCCGCGCTCGCGGCGGCCGCGAACCGGACCCGGTGGTCTACACCGCGCACCCGCTGTTCGCCGAGCGGGCCCGCGGCGCGCTGGGAGTCGACCAGGCGCGTGCCCGGCGCAGCGATGTGGTCGGAGCGCTGGCAGCCCGGCCGTGCGCCCATGTCGGCGAGCAGTTGCGGCTGGCGGCGCTGGCCGCCGACAGCGACGCGCCCCAGCCCGCCGCCGCGGTGGTGGACGCCGCCCAGCAGGCGTTGCGACTGGGCGACCTGCAACTGGGTGAGCGGCTGGCCCGTCACGCCCTGGACCGGTCGGATGAGCTGGCGGCCCGCCTGGCGTTGGCGCACGCGCTGGGCTGGCAGGGCCGCGGGCGCGACGCCGACGCGGTGCTGGCGGCCGTCGACCCGGCCGGTCTGAGCGAGCCGGAGTTGATGGCGTGGGCGCTGCCGCGGGCCGCCAATCAATTCTTCATGTTGGGCGAGCCCGAACGCGCCACCGCCTTCCTGGCGGCCACACGTGGTCGGGTGACCGGCGCGGCCCCGCGCATCACCCTGGATGCGCTCGGCGCCACCTTCGCGATGAACGCCGGCAACATCGGTCGCGCCGTCGAGGCTGCCACCGCGGTCCTGGCCGACCCGGCCGCCGACGACATGGCGGTGGCCTGGGCGGGCAGCGCCGCGGCCCTGTGCGCGGCGCGATCCGGCCGCTTCGACGATGTCGGCCCCTTGGCGCGCCGTGCGCTGGACGCCGAACATCCCGGGGTGCTGCGGTTCACCGTTGGGCTGGCCGAGATCACCGCACTGCTGATGGCCGACCGCCTCGCCGAGGCGCGCGAACTGGCCTGGCAGTTCACCGATTTCGCCGAGCTGTCCCAGCCTGGCCGGGCGATCGGCGAGGTGCTGGTGGCGCAGGTGCTGATCGCCGCCGAAGAGTACGGCGCTGCGACCAAATTGTTGGCACCAGCCGCGGCCACGCTGGAACGTACCGGCTACTCGTGGGGACCGCTGTCGCTGACGCTGCTGGCCACCGCGTTGGCCCGCCAGGCCGACATCGCGGGCGCGGCAAAGGCGTTGAGCCGGGCCGAATCCCGGCACGGCACCAAATCGGCGCTGTTCGCGCCGGAGTTGGGGGTGGCGCGGGCGTGGCAGCGGGCCGGCATGCGCGATCAGCACGGCGCCATCACCGCGGCCCGCGAGGCCGCCCGGATGGCCGAGCGCACCGGGCAGTGGGCGGTGGCGTTGCAGGCCTGGGACACCGCCGCCCAGCTCGGCGATGCCCGGGCCGTGGATCCGCTGGCCCGGCTGTGCGACGAGGTCGACTGCGCGTTCGGCCGAAGCGCGCTGGAACGGCTTAAGAGCTGAGGAAGCCGCGCAACAGGTCGGCCACCGCGCTGATCTGCCCGACCGGCACCCGCTCGTCGACGGTGTGGGCAAGGTTGGGATCACCGGGGCCGTAGTTGACCGCGGGGATGCCGCGAGCGGCGAACCGGGACACGTCGGTCCAGCCGTACTTGGCCCGAACCTGTCCGTCCGCGGCGGCCACCAGCGCGGCGGCGGCGGGTGCGGTGAGCCCCGGCAGCGCGCCGGCGGCGGCGTCGGTCTGCTCGATCTTGACGTGCAGGCCGTCGAAAACCTCCTGCACGTGGATCAGCGCCTCGTGGGGCGTGCGGTCGGGGGCGAAGCGGAAGTTCACGGTCACGCTCGCGGCATCGGGGATGACGTTGCCGGCCACCCCGCCTTCGATGCGCACCGCCGACAGGCCCTCGCGGTAGACGCAGCCATCGATGTCGATACTGCGCGGCTGGTAGGCGGCCAGCCGATTCAGCACCGCCCCCAGGTTGTGGATAGCGTTGTCGCCCAGCCAGGACCGCGCCGAATGTGCCCGGGTCCCGGTCGCGGTGACGACGACCCGCAACGTGCCCTGGCAGCCGGCCTCGATGTAGCCGCCGGTGGGTTCACCGAGGATGGCGAGATCAGCCGCGAGCCAGTCCGGCAAGTTGCGTTCGATGCGGCCCAGCCCGTTGGCGGCCGCCTCGATCTCCTCGCAGTCGTAGAACACGCAAGTCAGATCGTGCACGGGCTCGGTGAGGGTGGCGGCCAGGTGCAGGAACACGGCGACACCGGATTTCATGTCGACGGTGCCGCAACCGTGCAGGACGTCGCCGTCGTCGGCGGTGGTGGTGCGCCGGCTGGGCAGGTTGCCGGCCACCGGCACCGTGTCCAGATGCCCGGCCAGCAGCACCCGGTTCGGGCGCCCCAGGTGGGTGCGGGCCAGCACCGCGTCGCCGTCGCGAATGATCTCGAACCCGGGCGCCTGCGCCCGCAGCGCGGCTTCGACCTCGTCGGCGATACGCGCTTCGTGCCGCGACTCGCTGGGAATGTCCACCAGCGCTGCGGTCAGGGCAATCGGGTCGGAGCGCAGGTCCAGCACAGACTCAGCTTAGTGGGTGCGTTTCCCCGCCGAGCAGACGTGAAAGCCCCCAATTTTCGGGTCCGCAGGGGGCTTTTGCGTCTTCTCGCGCGGAGAACGTAGCCTGACCAGCGTGACTGGAGCTTCGGGCGTCGGGGTAGCGACGCTGGCCGCAGACGGATCCGTGCTCGACACCTGGTTTCCCGCACCGGAGTTGGGCGGTTCGGGTCAAGCCGGGACCACCCGCCTTGCCGCGGGCGACGTGCCCGCCGAACTGGCCGGACTGCTCGGTGCCGACGAGGACCGCGGCACCGAGACGGTCGCGGTGCGCACCGTGATCGGCGCGCTGGACGACACCGCCGTCGACGCCTACGACGCCTACCTGCGCCTGCACCTGCTCTCGCACCGGCTGGTGGTGCCGCACGGACTCAACGCCGGCGGACTGTTCGGCGTGCTGACCAACGTGGTGTGGACCAACTACGGGCCGTGTGCTGTCGAGGGCTTCGAGTCGACGCGTGCCCGGCTGCGCCGGCGCGGCCCAGTGACGGTCTACGGGGTGGACAAGTTCCCCCGCATGGTCGACTACGTGCTGCCCTCGGGCGTGCGCATCGCCGACGCGGACCGGGTGCGCCTGGGTGCGCACCTCGCATCCGGCACCACGGTGATGCACGAAGGCTTCGTCAACTTCAACGCGGGCACGCTGGGCGCCTCGATGGTTGAAGGCCGCATCTCGGCGGGCGTGGTGGTCGGCGACGGCTCCGATGTCGGCGGCGGCGCGTCGATCATGGGCACGCTGTCTGGCGGTGGGACCCAGGTGATTTCGATCGGCAAGCGCTGCTTGCTGGGCGCGAACGCCGGGCTGGGCATCCCGCTGGGCGACGACTGCGTAGTCGAGGCCGGGCTGTACGTCACCGCCGGAACCAAGGTCACCCTGCCCGACGGCAGCACGGCCAAGGCCCGCGATCTGGCCGGCGGCAACAACCTGCTGTTCCGCCGCAACTCGCAGACGGGCGCGGTCGAGGTGGTGGCCCGGGACGGCCAGGGCATCGCCCTCAACGAGGACCTGCACGCCAACTAGACCAGCGCCTGCTCCTCCTTCGCGGGGTCCCGCTGGATCGGCTGCGGCCAGGGCTGCGGAACCGGCCGAGGACGCACGACCTGCGGCCACCAGAACCAGCGCCCGAGCAGGGTCGCAACCGACGGTGTCATCAGCGACCGAACGATCAGGGTGTCGAAGAGCAGACCCAGCCCGATGGTCGTGCCGACCTGCCCGATCACGATCAAGGCGCTGACCGCCATGGAGGCCATGGTGAAGGCGAACACCAGACCCGCGGCCGTGACCACGGCACCGGTGCCGACCATGGCGCGAATCAGCCCGGTGTGCAGGCCCGCGTGGATCTCCTCCTTGATCCGCGAGACCAGTAGCAGGTTGTAATCCGCACCGACGGCGAGCAGCACGATGACCGACATCGGCAGCACCATCCAGTGCAGCGGAATGCCCACGATGTGTTGCCAGATCAGCACCGACAGCCCGAACGCCGAACCGAGACTGAGCACCACCGTGCCGACGATCACCGTCGCGGCGACCACCGCGCGGGTCAACACCATCATGATGATGAAGATCAGGATCAGTGCGGCCGTCGCCACGATCAGCAAGTCGTAGTTGGCGCCCTGCTGCATGTCGTAGAACATCGCCGCGCTGCCGCCGAGGTAGATCTTGGCCCCCTCGAACGGCGTTCCCTTGATCGCGTCGGCCGCCGCGACCTTCAGCGATTCGACACGTGATATTCCCTCGGGAGTCAACGGGTCACCCTGGTGAATGATGGTGAACCGCACCGCATGACCGTCCGGCGACATGAACAGCTTGATGCCGCGCTTGAAGTCGGCGGTGTCGAAGGCCTCCGGCGGCAGGTAGAACGAATCGTCGTTCTTGGCGGCGTCGAACGCCTCGCCCATCGCGGTGGAATTCTCCTGCATCGCGATGTTCTGGTCCTGCTGGGCTTTCTGCACCTGGTACTGGTTGAGCAACGTCTGCTTCTGATTCTTCATCGACTGGATCTGCGCCGGCATCACCGCAACCATCCGCGGCATCAGCTCGGCCATCCGTTGCATGTCGGGAACCAGCTCGTCGAAGTCACCGGACATCGTGTCGACGCCGTCCAGGGCGTCGAAGATCGACCGCAGAGCATGGCAGATGGGGATGTCGAAGCAGTGCGGTTCCCAGTAGAAGTAGTTGCGGAACACCCGGAAGAAGTCGTCGAAATCAGCCATGTGGTCCCGCATTTCGCCGATGTCGACGGCCGTGTTGGACATCTTGTCGGCCATCCGCTGCGACACCTCGGCCAGATCCTGCTGGATGCTCATCATCTCGGTCATCGAGTCGATGCTGGCCTGCAGATCATCGGCCTGCTTGAGCAGGTTCTCCAGGTTGGTCTGCATATAGTCGTTGTTCATCAACTGGGCCGTGCCACTTTGGCCGACGGTGTAGGGGATCGTGGAATGTTTGATCGGGTCCCCGTCGGGGCGGGTGATGGTCTGCACCTGGGCGATGCCGTGCACGTTCTTGAGGGCCTTCGCGATCTTGTCGATCACCAGGAAGTCGGCCGGGTTACGCAGATCCCGATCGGTTTCGATCATCATCAGGTCCGGGTTCATCTTCGCCTGGGAGAAGTGCCGGAACGCCGCTGAGTAGCCCACGTTCGCCGCGACGTCATCGGGCAGGTAGATGCGGTCGTTGTAGCTGGTGTGATATCCGGGCAGCGTGAGCAGGCCGATCAGCGCGGCGGCGACGGCGGCCACGAGGATCGCGCCGGGCCAGCGGACGGTGGCCGTACCGACCCGGTGCCACCCGGTCGACCGGCTGACGCGCTTGGGTTCCAGCACACGCCCGAAGCGACTGCACACCGAGATGACCGCGGGCCCCAGGGTCAACGCCGCGGCGACCACGATCACCATGCCGATCGACAGCGGGAAACCCATCGTCTGGAAGTACGGCAGCCGAGTGAAGTGCAGGCAGAAGGTGGCCCCGGCAATGGTCAGCCCGGAGGCCAGCACCACATGCGCGGTTCCGTGGAACATGCTGTAATAAGCGGTTTCTCGATCTTCGCCGGCTTTGCGCGCCTCCTGATATCGACCGATCAGGAAGATCGCGTAATCGGTGGAGGCGGCGATGGCCAACGTCACCAGCATGTTGGTCGCGAAGGTCGTGAGGCCGAACAGGTTGTGGAATCCCAGGAATGCCACCAGTCCTCGGGCGGCCGACAGTTCGAAGACGACCATCAGCAGCACGATCAGCGTGGTGATGATGGATCGGTAGACGCCCAACAACATCACCGTGATGACGGCGAAGGTGAGCATCTCGATGGTTTCCATGCTCTTGTCGCCGACGTGGTTCTGGTCGGAACTTGTTGCCGCCGGCCCCGTCACGTAGGCCTTCACGCCGGCCGGGGCGGGCCCTTCGGACGCGATGTGGCGCACCGCGTCCACCGACTCGTTGGCCAGCGTCTCCCCTTGGTCACCGGCGATGTAGACCTGAACGTAGGCAGCCTTGCCGTCGGCGCTCTGTGCCCCCTTGGCAGTCAGTGTGTCGCCCCAGAAGTCTTGGACGTGCTGCACGTGGGCGGTGTCGGCACGCAGATCGCGCACCATCTGGTCATAGAACTCGTGTGCCGCCGCCCCCAGCGGCTCTTCGCCTTCGAGCACGATCATCACCGAGCTGGAAGTGTCGTACTCTTCGAACACCTTTCCGACGCGCTTGGTAGCGATCATCGACGGTGCGTCGTTGGGACTCATCGACACCGCACGCATCTTGCCGACTTCCTCGAGCTGCGGCACGACGATGTTCAGTACGGCGACGAAGGCGATCCAGGCCAGGATGATCGGCACCGCGAACTTCCGGATGAATCGGGGAAGCCGCGGGCGCGCAGCGTGACGCGCTGCCGGAATGGGTTCGGTCGGCGCTCCGGCCGTCGGCGCGCTCATGCGGCCTTCACAAAGCAGAAGGTTTCGGCGTTCACTCCGGTAGCCGTCCTTTCCTGTTTGACCTCGTCGTCGACGGTCACCCGGCAGCTGATGCTGTCGCCGTCGCCCTGGGCCAGGATGTTGGGCATCACCGAGGGCAAGGTGGTCTGCAGAGTCAGGGTCCACGGCAGCGCCACATCGGTGACGCGCTGCGGCTTACCTTCGAGGTCCATGTAGTTGATGACGGCAGTGGTGCCCGAGCCGAAGATCTCGTATGTCACGAACTTCGGGTTGAAGTCCTCGGCGTTGTCCGAAGACAAGTCGGTCACCACGACCGGATGCGCACCGAACACGGTCCGCAGCTGGGCGACCGTGACAGCTCCTGCCGCAACAGCCGTCACGATCAAAGCGGGCAGCCAAACCCGGCTGATCAGCCTTTTCATCGTCTGCCTTCCCCGACGTTGACCAGGCCGGCCGCCGTCTCCGCTCCAGGTAGCTAAGCTAATTAAGTAAGCGGATTAAGTCAATCCGGTTTAATGTTGTGCCGATTACACTTGGCAGGTGAACGTGAGTGAGACGACGGACCGCCCGTTGCGCAAGGACGCCGAGCGCAACAGGAAGCGCATCCTGGAAGCGGCCCGCGACCTGTTTGCCAGCAAGGGACTGGAGCCCAACCTCAACGATGTCGCTCACCATGCGGGCGTAGGGGTGGGCACGGTCTACCGACGGTTCGCCAGCAAAGAGGAGTTGCTCGAGGCGATCTTCGAAGACGGCCTGAACCAGCTGGCGGATTTGGCGGAAGCAGCTCTGCAACAACCAGATCCCTGGCAGGGGTTCGTCTGGTACGTCGAGCAGATGTGTGAGATCACCGCGACCGACCGGGGATTGCGGGAGATCGCCTTCAGCAAGTCATACGGCGGCGATCGCGTGACAGCCGCCCAGGAGCGACTCATTCCCGTTCAGAAGCGCCTCGTCGAACGGGCGCGCATCGACGGTCGCCTGCGCCCGGAACTGTCCGATACCGATATGCCGATCTTCGGTCTGCTGGCCGGCACCGTGAGCGAGTTCGCGGGCCATGTCGACGCACACCTGTGGCGTCGTTTCGTGGCCATCCTTATCGACGGGATGCGCTGTCGCAGTGACCAATTGCCATTGCCGGTGGCCCCGCTCGATGACGACGGAGTCCAGTGCGCGATGCGAAGCTGGGAACCGGCAGGCCCCTGCGGTGACCGCAGCCGCGAATGAGCGCTACAGCATCGCCCTGCTGATCTTGTCGCTGTCTTTCCCGATCGTCTTGCAGTAAGCGCTGACCGCCACCTGTGTTCCCGACAGCTCCAGGTTCGAGGGCTCGCCGCCCTTTCGGTCCTTGAGCATCTTGGAGATCTCTGAGCGCTGCTTCTCGTCGGTGTGGCCGTTGAACTCTCCGCAGGTGGTGTCGCCACCCTTGTTGATGACCTTGTCCACCGCCGAACAGCCGCCGAGTAGGACCGCCGCGCAGGCGAGGGCGGTGACAGCGGCGAGACTGAATCGGTTCCTAGGCTTCACGGGCCCACCCTTCTGGTTTCGATTCGCGCAAGCGGAGCCTACGTCAGCAGCGCTTTCTTGAGCACCTTTCCCATCGCGTTGCGCGGCAAGGCATCCACGAGCCGTACCTCGCGAGGCCGCTTGTGCGCCGACAGCTGTTGACCGACATAGTCGATCAAGTCGCTGGGCTGCGCAGCGCCGCCGGCCGAGGGTACGACGAACGCAACGATCCGCTGCCCCAGGTCTTCGTCGGGCAATCCGACGACGGCCACTTCGGAAACCGCGGGATGACCCAGCAACGCCGTCTCGATCTCTCCGGCCCCGACCCGGAAGCCGCCGGTCTTGATCAGATCGACCGATTCGCGGCCGACAATCCGATGCATGCCGTCGCCGTCGATCACCGCCACATCCCCGGTGCGGTACCACCCATCGGCGTCGAACGCCTCGGCGGTGGCGTCGGGCCGGTTGAGATAACCGTTGAACAGCGTCGGCCCCCGCACCGCGAGCCGGCCGATCGTCGCGCCGTCGTGCGGCACCGGGGCGCCGTCATCCGCGACGAGCTTGGTCTGCACCCCGTGCAACGGCAGACCCACCCATCCCGGGCGCCGCTCGCCGTCAACCCGGGTACTCACCGTGATCAGCGACTCGGTGCTGCCATACCGCTCGATGGGGGCATGACCGGTCTGGGCAACGAGGGCGTCGAACACCGGGACGGGGAGCGCCGCGCTGCCCGAGACCAGCAACCGCGCGGGCCGCAGCGCCGCGGCAGCGCTCGCGTCGGCCACCACCCGCGACCACACGGTGGGCACCCCGAAATACACCGTGCCGCGTGCAGCCGCGTATGCCTCCGGCGTCGGCTTTCCGGTGTGTATGAAACGGTTGCCCACCCGCAACGAACCCAACAGGCCCAAGACCAAGCCGTGCACGTGGTACATCGGCAAGCCGTGCACCAGCACGTCATCGGGGCTCCACTGCCAGGCCTGCGCCAGTGCGTCCAGGTCCGCGGCCAGCGCCCGCCGGCTCAGTTGCACGCCTTTGGGCGGGCCGGTGGTGCCGGAGGTGTAGATGATCAGCGCGGTGTCGTCTTCGCCGCGTGAATCCGGTTCGGGCAATTGGTGCGACGATCCGGCGCGCACCGGGAAGTGCGGTAGGCCGGCGAGGTCGTCGGGCCGGTCCCCCAGCCAGGCCTGCGCTCCCGAGTCACGCAGGATGTGCTGGCGTTCCGCGACGCCGACGTCAGCGGGGACCGGTACCACCGGTACCCCGGCAAGCAGACAGCCGGTGACCGCCAGCACGGTCTGCGCCGTAGGGGTGGCCAGTACCGCGACCGTCGGCGCACCAGCAAGGTCTTCGAGTACCGCCGCGGAAGCGGCACTCAACTCGGCACGGCTCAGTTGGGTGTTGTCGATACGCACCGCATCGGCGATGTCCGGGGCGTTCGCGCCGTCGGCAGCCAGCGAGGTCAGCAGCATCTGGGGGACGTTACCCCGTCCGCACCCCCGGCCCGGCCGAGCGACCGGACAGCGGCCGACCCCCACAAGTGGTATCAACGAATCAGTTCCCTTAATTTATGGGCAATCCCTCAAGGAGAGGTACCCCCATGCACGACCAGTCCGCCCAGCGGCAGGGCACCGCTCGCAGTCAGCGGTTGCCACGCAACCAGCAACGAGACCGAGTGCTGCGGTTGGTGGGCGCTGCCAGTGGTGCAGTCGACGCCGCCGAGCTCGCCGAGCGGATGAACCTGCACGTCACCACGGTGCGCTTCCACCTCGATGCGCTGTGTGAGGACGGGGCGGTCGCCCGGACCCGGATCAAACGCGACGGCGTCGGGCGGCCTCGCACCGGCTACGTGGCGGTCCGCGACCGGCTGGATTACCGCAGCCTCGCCGAGATATTGGCCATGGAGCTCGGCGAGACCGCCGCTGAGCGCCAGGAGCGTGCCGAACGAGCGGGCCAGCGCTGGGCCGACCGGATCCTGGCCTCCGACGACACCGCCGCCGAGAGCCCCGCCGCCCCGAACGGATCGGCCGCCGGTATCGACGAGTGCGCCGACCGGATCGCCGGGATTTTCGCGCGGATGGGGTTCGGCGCGGAACTGACCGCGGCGACCGAAGGCGACGACAACGACCGCCGGCGCACGATTCTGCTGCACGCGTGCCCGGTTCGCGACTTGGCCCGAGTACACCCCGAGGTCAGTTGTGCCATGCACCGGGGCCTGCTGCGTGGGCTGCTCAACGCCGAGAACGCTCCCGGCGGCAGCGCAGAGTTGGAACCGTTCGTCGAACCGGAACTGTGCATCGCCAAGGTGATCGGCAGCTGACCCGGCCGGCTCGACGCAGAATCGTTAATCCGTGTCGTCGGCGAATTCGCAGAACGCCGTGTAGGCACGAGCCCCGTAAATGGTGGCCGGCCCGCCGTGCATGAGAATGCTGACGCCGATGGCCTCGGCGGCCTCTTGCTTGGTGGCACCGGCGCGTGCCGCCGCCCGTGCGTGTGAGGCGATGCAGCCGTCGCAGCCCTGCACCACGCCCATCGCCATCGCCATCAGCTCTTTGACCTTGCGCTCCAAGGCGCCGGATTCGAAGGTGGCCTTGCTCATTTCGCCGAACGCTTGGTAGACGCCGGGAATCTGTTGCCGAAGGTCGCGGTGCTGCGGGTTCAGCTCGTTGAGGACTTCCTGGTAATGACTCATACCCCCCAGGGTATCAGGTCGGCGGCATCGCCATGTGCGGGTAACCGTGCTCGGTGGGCGGAAGGAAGGTCTCTTTGATCGTTCGCGCCGACGTCCAGCGCAGCAGGTTCAGCGGTGAACCCGCCTTGTCGTTGGTTCCCGAGTTGCGCGACCCGCCAAACGGCTGCTGCCCCACCACCGCACCGGTCGGTTTGTCGTTGACGTAGAAGTTCCCGGCGGCAAACCGCAACCGCTGCAACGCGGTACGCACCGCGTGCCGGTCCTCTGCGATAACCGCCCCGGTCAGCGCGTAGCGCGATCCGGTGTCGATGAGGTCGAGAATCTGCGCGTACTGCTCGTCGGCATAGACGTGCACCGACAGCAGCGGGCCGAAGTACTCCGTGCTGAACATCTCGTCGGCCGGATCGTCGGAGAGCAGCACTGTGGGCCGCACGAAGTAACCCACGCTGTCGTCGTATTCACCGCCGACCGCGATCTCGACTCCGGTGGCGGCCTTGGCACGCTCGATAGCACGCACGTTCTTGGCGAACGCCCGCCCGTCGATCAGCGCGCCACCGAAATTGGTCAGGTCGGTGACGTCGCCGTAGCGTAGCTCCGCTGTGGCGGCCAGCAGGTCGTCGCCGAATCGCCGCCACAACGAGCGCGGAATGTATGCCCGCGAGGCGGCCGAGCACTTCTGCCCCTGGTAGTCGAAGGCACCCCGAATCAGCGCAGTACGCAGCACGTCCGGCCGCGCCGAAGCATGCGCCACCACGAAGTCCTTGCCACCGGTCTCCCCCACCAGTCGTGGGTAGCTGCCGTATCGGTCGATGTTGGCGCCCACCTGTCGCCACAGCGCGCGGAAAGTCTCCGTCGAGCCGGTGAAGTGGATTCCGGCCAACCGCGAATCCGCCAGCGCCACCTCGGAAACCGCGTAGCCGTCACCGGTGAGCAGGTTGATCACCCCCGGTGGCAATCCGGCCTCCTGCAGCAGCTGCATGGTCAGGTAGGCGGCGAGGGTCTGGGTGACGGACGGCTTCCAGATCACCGTGTTGCCCATCAGCGCCGGGGCGGTGGGCAGGTTGCCGGCGATCGAGGAGAAGTTGAACGGGGTGATGGCGTAGACGAAGCCGTCCAGCGGCCGGTAGTCGCTGCGGTTCCACACTCCCGGGCTGCTGATGGGTTGCTGCGTCAGGATCTGGCGGGCGAAAGCGACATTGAACCGCCAGAAGTCGATGAGTTCGCACGGCGCGTCGATCTCGGCCTGATAGACGGTCTTGGACTGGCCGAGCATGCCCGAGGCGGCGATGGTCTCTCGCCACGGACCGGCCAGTAGGTCGGCGGCACGCAGGAAGATGGCCGCGCGTTCGTCGAACGGGGTTGCCGCCCAGTCGCTCTTGGCCGCGGCGGCGGCTTCGACCGCGGCGGTGGCGTCGGCGTGGGTAGCGTTGGTCAGCGTGCCCAGCACGGCGGCGTGTCGGTGCGGCTGGGCGATGTCGATGCGCGCACCGTCGCCCATCCGATGCCGGCCGGCGATGATGTGCGGCAAGTCGCGGGGTTGGTCGGCGAGCGCGGCCAGTGCGGTGCGCAGTCGGGTGCGTTCCGCCGAGCCCGGGGCGTAGTCGTGGACGGGCTCGTTGACCGGAACCGGTACTTCGGTGATGGCGTCCATAACCCAGGATGCGCCCAGATACGCTGCCGCGCTCGGTCACCCGGCGGCGTAGGCCACGGCGATCTCGGCGGCCACCCGCGCATTGGCCAGCACCAGTGCGACGTTGGCGGCCACCGATGCGCCGTGCGTCTCGCGGTGGAAATAGTCCAGCAGGAACGGGGTGACGTCCTTGCCGTGGATGTCCGCGGCCCGCGCGGCTGCCAATCCTTCAGCCAGCACCCGGTCATGTAGTTCGCGGTCCAGCTCGGCGTCGGCGGGAATCGGGTTGGCCAGCACCAGGCCGTAGCCGTCGGTGCCCAGCCGGTCGCGAGCCCGCAGCACCGCGGCAGCCTGTTTGGGCGTCTGGACCCACCAGTCGAGTGGGTGGCCGGAGTCGGCGAGGTAGAAGGCCGGAAAGCGGTCGGTGCGGTAGCCGATAACCCCCACCGACAGCGTCTCCAACCGCTCCAACGTCGCACCGATGTCCAGGATCGACTTCACGCCCGAACACACCACCAGCACCGGGGTGCGCGACAACGTGGTCAGATCCGCGGACTCGTCGTAGCTGTGCTGTGCGCCGCGATGCACACCGCCCAACCCGCCGGTGGCGAACACCGTGATGCCGGCTGCCGCCGCCAGGTGCGCGGTCGCGGCGACCGTGGTCGCACCGTCGCCGGCCACCGCTGCCAGCATCGCGATCTCGCGGACACTGATCTTGATCGCCGTGCTCCCAATGGCGATGCGATGCAGCGCATCATCGTCGAGGCCGATGTGTGGCTGGCCGTCGATGATCGCGATGGTGGCCGGTACCGCGCCCGCGGATCGGACGGCATGCTCGATGGCGCGGGCAATGCGCAGATTGTCCGGACGCGGCAGACCGTGGCTGATGATCGTGCTCTCCAACGCCACCACGGCCCGCCCGGCGGCCAGCGCCTCGGCGACCTCGGGATGGATGCGCATCCGCTCAGCCTATGGCGCGCGGCGATCAGCGCGCATCGCTCGTGTCGGGCCCAGCTGGTAGCGTCCGCGACTGTTCACCGGGTTCATGCGGCGGTTCCAGCTTCGCCTCTCCTTCGTCGAGCCTCGCTGAACCGCCGGGCTCATGCGGCGGTTCCAGCTTCGCCTCTCCTTCGTCGAGCCTCGCTAAGCCGCCGGGAGTGGAGGTGCCGTGGTCGACCAGCGACGCAGGTGGTCGGGCTGTTTTGCCGCGCTGACCGCGGCCTTGCTGGTCGTGGCGCCGGCCGCTACCGCGGATCCGGTTCCGGTCGGGGCCGCCGACGGATCCGCCGAGTTGGCCGTGCTCGACGCGCTGCCGATCAAGGGCCGAGCCCCCAAGACCGGCTACTCGCGCGTCCTGTTCGGCCAGGCGTGGAGCGACGACGTCACGGTGCCCGGCGGGCACAACGGCTGCGACACCCGCAACGACATCCTGCGCCGCGACCTGGTCGACATCGAGTTCAAACCGGGCACCGCCGATTGCGTGGTGACATCTGGCGTCTTGAACGATCCCTACACCGGCACCGCGATCGCTTTCCGGCGCGGTCGGGATACCTCCCAGGCGGTGCAGATCGATCATGTCGTGGCGTTGTCGGATGCCTGGCAGAAGGGCGCCCAGCAGTGGGATGAGCTCACCCGCCGCAACTTCGCCAACGATCCGCTGAACCTGCAGGCCACCAGCGGCCCGATCAACGAGCAGAAGGGCGACGGCGACGCAGCCACCTGGCTACCGCCCAACAAGTCCTATCGCTGCGCCTACGTCTCGCGGATCGTAGCGGTGAAGTCCGGCTACGGCCTGTGGGTGACCCAGGCGGAGCACGACGCGATCGAGCGGATTCTCACCGTTGAATGCGGCGCGCCGGGCGGCTAACCCAGCCGGGCCGCCGCCGCGGCGATCCGCTCGTCGGTGGCCGTGAGCGCCACCCGCACGTACTGGGCGCCGGCCGGGCCGTAGAACTCTCCGGGCGCTACCAAGATGCCGCGCTGGGCCAGCCAGTCGACGGTGTTGCGGCACGCCTCGCCGCGGGTGGCCCACAGGTAGAGCCCGCCCTGCGACAGCTCGATGGTGAAGCCGGCCGCCTGCATCGCCGGCAGCAGCGTCGCGCGGCGGCGGGCGTAGCGCTCACGCTGCTGCTGCTCGTGGGCGTCGTCGTCGAGGGCCGCGACCATGGCGGCCTGAATCGGGGTGGGAACCATCATCCCGGCGTGTTTGCGGACCGCGAGCAGTTCGGCCACCACCACGGCGTCCCCGGCGACGAAACCGGCTCGGTACCCCGCCAGCGAGGAGGTCTTCGACAGCGAATGCACCGCCAGCAGGCCGCGGTGGTCGCCGTCGCACACCGCCGGGTGCAGCACCGACCGCGGCTCGGAGTCCCAGCCCAGGCCCAGGTAGCACTCGTCGGAGACCACCAGGACGTCGTGCTCGCGGGCCCAGCCCACGACGGCGCGCAGCTCGTCGGCGGTCGCGATCGCCCCGGTCGGGTTGCTCGGCGAATTCAGGTACACCAGGGCCGGCGGCGGGCCGTCGAGTGACTGCGGGGCATCGCTGCGCACCCACCGCGCCCCGGCCAGCCGGGCACCCACTTCGTAGGTCGGGTAGGCCAGTTCGGGGACCACGACCACATCCTGGTCGCCGAGGCCGAGCAGGCTCGGCAGCCAGGCGATGAGTTCTTTGGTGCCGATGACGGGCAGCACCGCCGACTCGGCCAGGCCGGTGATCCCGTAACGCCGTTGCAGTGCGGCGACCGCCGAGGCGCGCAGCGCCGCAGTGCCGGCGGTGGTGGGATACCCCGGCGCGGAGGAAGCCGCAGCCAGTGCCTCGCGGATGACCGGGGCCACCGGATCGACCGGGGTGCCGACGGACAGGTCGACGATGCCGTCGGGATGCGCCTTGGCCAGCGCCGTCGCCTCGGCCAGGGTGTCCCAGGGAAATGTCGGCAGTGCGGCCGATCTGCCGCCGCGCACGGGACTCACGAGGCTGCGGCGACGCAGGGCGGATTCATCGGTCCTGATAGTAGAGGCCGCTGCGGCGTGGCGACCACCACGGCCCATCGGGGCCAGGGCGGCTATGCACTCAGTTGCTGTGCAACAAGTTGCATAGGTGGTGCACGGCTGCCTATGCTGCCCCACGTGGCACTTCCGCACGCGATCCTGGTGTCGTTGAGCGAGCAGTCGGGTTCGGGCTACGAGCTCGCGCACCGCTTCGACCGCTCGATCGGCTATTTCTGGAGCGCCACTCACCAGCAGATCTACCGGACGCTGCGGGCAATGGAGGCCGACGGCTGGGTGCAGGTCACCGAGGTGGCCCAGCAAGGCCGCCCGGACAAGAAGGTCTACACCGTCGCCGAGGCCGGCCGCGCGGAGCTGGCCCGCTGGATCGCGGCCCCACTGGCCGGGCGCGGAAGCTCGGTGGTGGACAACCGGCTGCGCGAACTGGCCGTCAAGATCCGGGGCGCCGGCCACAGCGACCGCGCCACGGTGCGCGAGCAGGCGCTTGCCCTGCGCGCCGAACGTGGCGAGCGATTGGACGTCTACCGCGCACTGGAGAAGAAGCAGTTCCCGGATCCCCGATCGCTGACCGGCGCCGCGCTACATCAGTACCTGGTGCTGCGCGGCGGCATTCGGGCGGAGGAGAGCGCAATTGACTGGCTTGACGAGGTTGAGCAGGCACTGAGGTGAAGGGGCCACTGTGACAACAGAAACCACCAATCCCTACCCGCTCTTGATGACCCCGCTGGACCTGGGTTTCACCACCCTGCCCAACCGGGTGGTCATGGGTTCGATGCACACCGGCCTGGAAGACCGCGCCGGCGACACCGCCAAACTGGCCGAGTACTTCGCGGCACGCGCCCGCGGCGGCGTAGGGCTGATCATCACCGGCGGATACGCCCCGAACCGGTCAGGTTGGCTACTGCCGTTCGCCTCGGCAATGACCACCCGCGCCGACGCGCGACGCCATCGGCGCATCACCGACGCCGTGCACGATGCCGGCGGCAAGATCGCGCTGCAAATTCTGCATGCGGGACGCTATGCCTACCACCCGTTTTCGGTCAGCGCCTCAAGCATCAAGGCACCGATCAATCCGTTCCGGCCGCGGGCGTTGACCACCCGCGGGGTCGAGTCGACGATCGCCGACTTCGCCCGAGCCGCCGAATTGGCCCGCGAGGCCGGTTATGACGGTGTGGAGATCATGGGTAGCGAGGGCTACCTGCTGAACCAGTTCCTGGCAGCGCGCACCAACCGGCGCACCGACGGCTACGGCGGTAGTGCGGCCAATCGGCGCCGCTTCCCGGTGCAGATCGTGGCTCGCACACGCGCGGCTGTTGGCGACGACTTCATCATCTGCTACCGGATGTCGATGGCCGACTACGTCGAGGATGGCCAGAGCTGGGAGGAGATCCTCACGCTGGCAACCGAAGTCGAGGACGCCGGCGCCACCATGATCAACTCCGGCTTCGGCTGGCATGAAGCGCGGGTGCCGACCATCGTGACTTCGGTCCCGAGCAATGCGTTCGTCGACATCAGTAGCGCCGTCGCCGATCACCTCACGATCCCGGTGGTGGCATCCAACCGGATCAACATGCCGCAGGCCGCCGAGCAGGTCCTCGCCGAGACCTCGGTGCGCTTGATCTCGATGGCCCGACCGATGCTGGCCGACCCCGACTG
The DNA here is from genome assembly GCF_022374935.2 of Mycolicibacter virginiensis. Classification (NCBI taxonomy): domain Bacteria; kingdom Bacillati; phylum Actinomycetota; class Actinomycetes; order Mycobacteriales; family Mycobacteriaceae; genus Mycobacterium; species Mycobacterium virginiense. Next base: position 1,330,249 of record NZ_CP092430.2, on the reverse strand, counting down.
GGTGCGCAAGGCCGCCGACGGCCGTGCCGATGAGATCAACACCTGCATCGCGTGCAATCAGGCCTGCCTGGACCACGCCTTCGTACACAAGAAGGTCTCCTGCCTGGTCAACCCCCGAGCCGGTCACGAGACCACGCTGGTGCTTGGTCCGACGCGGCGGCGCCGGCGCATCGCGGTGGTGGGCGCCGGGCCGGCCGGCTTGTCCACGGCGGTGTCGGCCGCCGAACGCGGCCACGAGGTGACGCTGTTCGAGGCGAACGAGTTCATCGGCGGCCAATTCGACTTGGCCAGAAGAATTCCCGGCAAAGAAGAGTTCGCCGGGACGATCCGCTACTACACCACCATGCTGGACAAGTACGCGGTGACGGTACGCCTGGGCAGCCGCGCTCATGTCGACGAGCTGACCGGTTTCGACGAGGTGGTGCTGGCCACCGGGGTCAAACCGCGGATCCCGCAGATCCCGGGCATCGAGCATCCGATGGTGATGACGTACGCCGAGGCGATCGCCGGCCGACCGGTGGGCCCGTCGGTGGCGGTGGTGGGCGCCGGCGGAATCGGTTTCGACGTCAGTGAGTTCCTGGTCCTGGACTCCCCCGACTGCTCACCGACGCTGCACCTCAAGGAGTGGAAGGCCGAATGGGGCGCCGCCGACCCTTGGGAGGCCAGGGGCGCGTTGCTGCCGCCGGACCCGGCGCCGCCGGCCCGCCAGGTCTACCTGTTGGCCCGCACCGCGGGCGCCCAGGGCCGCAAGTTGGGCAAGACCAGCGGCTGGGTCCATCGGGCATCGTTGAAGGCCAAGAACGTGCAGCAGCTCTCCGGGGTCAACTACGACCGCATTGATGACGACGGGCTGCACATCAGCTACGGCCCGAACAAGTCACGCCCGCAAGTGTTGGCCGTGGACAACGTGGTGATCTGCGCCGGACAGGAGTCGGTGCGCGACCTCGAGGACGGATTGCGTCAGCACGGCGTGAGCCCGCACATCATCGGCGGGGCGGCACTGGCGTCGGAGCTGGATGCCAAGCGGGCCATCAAGCAGGGCACCGAGCTGGCCGCCCGGCTCTAAGGCGATTTCGGCGCGGTTTCTCCCGCTCAGCGGGAGAAACCGCGCCGAAATCGCAATAGGGTCAGATCGCTAGCGGCGCGTAGTCGGTGCTGCGCTGGCGGGCCGGACGGCCGATGCCTGCGGCGATCGACGTCAGCTCCGCGATCGTCTTGGCCGATCCGTGCTCGGAGCCGGCCATCCGCGAGATGGTCTCCTCCATCAGCGTGCCGCCCAAGTCATTAGCTCCACCGTTGAGCATCACCTGGGTGCGCTCCACACCCAACTTGACCCAGCTGGTCTGGATGTTGGGGATACGGCCGTGCAACATGATCCGCGCCAACGCGTGTACCGCACGGTTGTCGCGATGACTCGGGCCAGGCCGCGCCCCGCCGGCCAGGTACAGCGGCGAGCTCTGATGCACGAACGGCAACGGCACAAACTCGGTGAAACCGCCGGTGCGGTCCTGGATGCCGCGCAACACCCGCATATGCCCGATCCAGTGCCGCGGGGAATCGATGTGGCCGTACATCATCGTCGAGCTGGACCGCAGCCCCACCTCGTGCGCGGTGCTGACCACCTCCACCCACATCGAGGTCGGCAGCTTGCCTTTGGTGAGCACCCAGCGGATCTCGTCGTCGAGGATTTCGGCGGCGGTGCCCGGAATGCTGCCCAGCCCCGCCTCACGCAAACTGATCAGCCACTCCCGAATGCTCAAGCCGCTCTTGGACACCCCATTGGTGATCTCCATCGGAGAGAACGCGTGCACGTGCATCGACGGCACCCGCGCCTTCACCGCGCGGACCAGATCGGCGTAACCGGTGACCGGCAGCTCCGGGTCGATGCCGCCCTGCATGCAGACCTCGGTGGCGCCGGCCAGATGCGCCTCGTAGGCCCGCTCACCGACCTCGGCATTCGACAGCGAAAACGCGTCGGCGTCCCCCTTGCGCTGGGCGAACGCACAGAACCGGCAGCCGACGTAGCAGATGTTGGTGAAGTTGATGTTGCGGTTGACCACGTAGGTCACGTCGTCGCCGACGGCATCGCGACGCAGCGAGTCGGCCAGTGCGGCAACGGCATCCATAGCCGGTCCGTCCGCGGTGGCCAATGCCAGATACTCGGCGTCGGTGCAGCCGGCCGGGTCGCGCTCAGCTGAACGCAGCGCGGCCAGCACATCGGTGTCGACACGTTCGGGCGCACGAGCCGCCAGTTGATGAATCTGCTCGCGGATCGACTCCCAGTCCCCGAAAGCGCTGCCCAGATCACTGCGCGTCTCGGTGGCCCGGCCGTCGACGTCGATCGCGGTGTGCAGATCCACCCGGCCGGCGGACTGCACCTCGTCGGGCTCCTGCCAGGCCAGCCCGACCGGATTGATGTCGCGGGCCAAGCCGGTGTCCGGATCGGCCAGCGCCGCCACGTGCGGGCGCACCCGCGGATCGATCCACGCCGCACCGGCCAGCACGTAGTCGGGCTGAGCGGTAAGCCGCTGCACCAGGTCGTAGCCGGCTTGTTCGGTGATCGCGGCCAGGTCGTCCAGTGCCGGCCAGGGCCGCTCGGGATTGACGTGGTCGGGGGTCAGCGGCGACACCCCGCCCCAGTCGTCGACCCCGGCGCCGATCAGCGCCAGGCATTCCTCGGCCGACACCAGGTTGGGCGGTGCCTGCACCCGCATCTTGGGGCCCAGCACCAGCCGGGTCGCCGCCACCGTAGCCAGGAAGTCCTCGAAACCTGTATCGGGCACCGCCGCCATCGCGGTGTGCTCCTTGGCCCGGAAATTCTGCACGATGACTTCCTGGATGTGCCCGAACTCTTTGTGCACCTTGCGGATCGCGTGCAGGGTGTCGGCACGCTCGGCGAGCGTCTCACCGATGCCGACCAATAGGCCGGTGGTGAACGGGATCGAGAGTCGGCCCGCGTCGGCCAGCGTGCGCAGGCGCACCACCGGGTCCTTGTCCGGGCTGCCGTAGTGCGCCAGTCCTTTGGTCTCGAACAGCCGCCGAGACGTGGTCTCGAGCATCATGCCCATCGACGGCGCCACCGGCTTGAGCCGCGACATCTCCGACCAGCTCATCACCCCTGGGTTCAGGTGCGGCAGCAGGCCGGTCTCCTCCAGCACCAGGATGGCCATCGCCCGTACGTAGGCCAGCGTGCTGTCATAGCCGCGCTCGTCGAGCCACTGCCGCGCCTCGGGCCAGCGATCCTCGGGTCGGTCGCCCAGCGTGAACAGCGCCTCCTTGCAACCCAACTCGGCACCCCGGCGGGCGATGTCGAGGATCTCGTCGGGGCCCAGGTACATCTGCTTGCCCTGGGCCCGCAGAACGCCGGGAACGGTGACGAAGGTGCAGTAATGGCAGGTGTCGCGGCACAGGTGGGTGACCGGGATGAACACTTTGCGCGAGTAACTGACCGGCAGCCGTCCGCCCGGTCCGCGTCGGCCTCCCGACACCAAACCGGCGTCTCGGACCCGGGCGGCGCTCGCACACAGGTCGGCCAGGTCACTGCCACGCGCGGTCATGGCGATCGCGGTTTCCTCGACATTGAGGAGCACGCCGTCGCGGGCGCGCCGCAGTACGCGGCGCAGTGCCGACGAGTTCGTCATCCGCGCGTCACCCGCATCCGGAATCTCGCGCATGCCATAAGCGCCACAGTAGCCGCCGCGCCAACCGGGCCTTCCAGGTAGCCCAGGGCGCACTCCCGCCCGGCGGCCCGTCAGGCCTGCCTGGCCGTCGCGAGCGCGGTCAGCGCCTGGCGACGCCGCCACAGCACCCACCCGGGCGGCGCGCTGCCCAGCACGATCATCAGCAACACGCCATAGGCCATCACGCCGCGGTCGGCGAAGATCAGGTCGTCGCCCGGACCACCGAGGGTCATCAGCGCGATAGTCAACAACCAGGTCCACAGCGGCAGCACCGCCAACCGCAGCGACGCGGTGCAGCGCTGCGCCACCCACACCAGGCCGGCATTGACCAGGCCCCCGATCAGGGCACTGAGCGGAAAGGGGACGGCACCGATGTGCGCGGGCAACAGCAGTGCGGTGGCTACGGCACAGAGCGCGCCGTCGAGGGCGAGCAACGCCAGCACGACGAAGTTGAATGCGGGCGGATCAGTGGGCATCGCGGGCTCGGTGAGCGACGCGACGGGACTCAAGTGGGGATGCTCTCCAGCTGACTGACCAACGAACCAACCATCCACTGATAGCTGTCGAGCCACCACTGCCAGTGCTCCAAGTTCGGGTCCAGATCGGGATCCATGCCTAAACCACCTAAGTCCGTGCCTCTACAAAAACTGCTCAGCAGGAGCCTACCTTGTGACCGTCGTCATCGAGCTGAAGTCCGGCCAGGAGATCGGTTTCCCATCCCCGGTCGTCTCGCGGACCGGGATCACCGGCAACCAGGACGTAATGCTCGGCGTCCAAAACCGGCTGGACCACGTTGTTCGACAACGCGAACGCCCGGCCGCTGGGCCCGACGGTGATCTGGGTGGCGTGAGCGTTCATGGCTGCCACCTTGGCCGCGCGTGCCTCCGCGGCCTCGATCACCGCATCGATCCGGTCGTCGGAGAAGTCCCCGACCCCCTGCGCGTCCGGGGCATCGGCCACCGTCCAATGCGGCAGCCGATCGGTGTCTCGAAGCCCTTCCAGGGCGGTTCGTCGGGCGCTGCCGGCGGTCACCGTCCAGTAGAACTTCGGCGTGGCCCAGCCCGGTTCGGAGCCGTCCTCAGCCGCCGCGGCCAGCGCCGCGGTAGTGACGTGATGGGCGTGTATGTGGTCGGGATGGCCGTACCCGCCGTTCGGGTCGTAGCTGACGACCACGTGCGGTCGTAGCTTACGGACGATGGCTGCCAGCGCCCCGACGGTCTCGGCGTCGTCGGAGTCGATGAACCGCTGCTGCGCCCGCGCCGGCGTGCCGGTCATCCCCGAGTCACGCCAGCGGCCTGCGCCGCCGAGAAACTGCGGCGGGCCGACTCCCAACGCCTGCAGCGCCGCGGTCAGCTCACCGATCCGATAGCCACCCAACTGGTCGGCCCCGTCCACCGCCAGACGCGCCCAACGGTCCCCGATGACCTCGCCCTCCTCCCCCAGCGTGCAGGTGACCACCCGCACGTCGGCGCCGCGGGCGGCGTAATGGGCGATCGTCGCCCCGGTAGTCAGGGTTTCGTCATCGGGGTGCGCATGCACGAACAGCAACCGTGGAATCGGATCCGACACGCCAAAACCCTACCGCCGCACGCCGAATGGGTCGGCGACCCGCACAACGATCAGAACAGGCCGCCGAACAACCCATCCCAGTCGATGCTGCCCAACAGCAGCGCAAGGTTGTCACCCTGAATCGCGTTGACGATGTCGTTGAACTCGTCTGGACCGAACCCGAGCAGGGTGGTCCAGTCGGTGTCGAGGATCGCCGGGTCGAAGTGGCCGAGCAGGCTGCCGTGGGTATCGAAGCTGATCCCAAACAGCTCGTTGAACGCGGCTTCGTTCTGCGCCAGCACCGTGTTGTTGATGCTGAAGATCCAGTTCACGACGTCGTTGAATTCGGGGTTGTCGCCGAACAGCCGATCGGCGGCGGCCTGCTGGGCGGCGACAAGCGCACTGTTGAACTCCGCCTCCATCGCGATGATGGCGGAGTTCATCGCCTGCTGCGCGTCCGGGATCGCCTGCAGGAGGAGGCTGAAGCCGGTTGCCACGTCGGCCGCAGCAATGTTGGCAACCTGCGCGGTTCCGCCGCTGAACGCCCCGACACCCGGGATCTCCACCCCACCCAGGTCAGGCGTGAAAGAAGGCAACCCGATCGGCAGGTTCTGCGGGTCGAAGCTGCCTCCGGTCAACTCGTTCAACACGCTCTCGTCCAGCTCGCCGCCGTGGAACGTCGAGCCGAATCCGTAGGCACCGTCGCCGCTCCCGAAGAGCAGAGAGCCCAGGTTGATCTCCTGGGCGTCGGCGCCGCCGCCGACGATGTCCGGGCGAACGTGATTTTCGATGACGTCCAGGCCCGGGCTCACGTCGACGTTGGCCGCGGCCAGGTCGACGTCGCGAATCTGCACCTCGGGCAGCGCCGGGGTCATCGACGTCAGCACTGCGACCAGACTTCCGACACCAAGTGCTGTGGCCGCGACTGTGGCGCAGCGGTGAGCGAGGTGTTCCATTGACAAATCCCCCTCCGACGAGTCCAGCGCAGGTTTGCTTAATCTTACCCAAGAATTGCCTGTGCGCAAGACGTCGTTAATGCCGATTCCGGCTGACTTCCACCTGTTGCTCCCCCGTGGATCACCAGCCAGAGCAAGCCTAACGCCTGGGCATATCGCTAGGGCAGCTTGACCCAGTTTCCGGCCTCGCCGACGATGCCCACCGGGACCGCCCCGGTCAGGCTGACGTTGGTCACGCTGGGTCCGACCGCCACGATCGTGGTGTCCTGCAGGATCGGCAGCACCGTCGCCATGTTCCACAGCCGGGGTTCGACAGCGGCGATCACTTCGCCGATGGACTTGCTGCCATCGATAGCCGCATCGATCTCGGCCTGGATGGCATGGTCGCAGACTCCGGTGATGTTCGATGGAGCCTGAATCAACGCCCCGGGCGCGGCGGAGCGAGGCGGAACCTTCGAGGTGGTCGTGGCCGGCGCCGGCGCGGGCGCTGGGGACTGCGAGGCCGGAGTCGCCGACGTCCCCGGCACCGGGCTGACCGAGGTGGGCACGGTCGTGGGAGCCAAGGCACCGCAGCCGTAGCGCGAGGCCAGCAGCGTCGCCAGGTCACCGCCGGCCTGCTGCCAACCGACGATCGCATCGACCTGGTGGGTGACCAGCGCTTCCCGGTAGAGCTTCACCGGGTCCAGCGCGAGGACTGTGGCCGCAATACCGACGTTGCGCAATTGGTCGGCAGCGGTATTGGCCACGGCCTGCGAGGTCGGATCGTTGGCCGCCACCCCGATGACCAGAGACAGCTGTTCCCCGCCCTTGCTGATCCGCCCGCGGGTGATCTCCGGCGGGTGCGGCACACCGGTGGCGGAGCCGACGGGGGGAACCAGCGCGGACGGCGGCGCATCCTTCTCGACTCGGTAGCCGGCCGCCTGCAACAGTGCCAGCGCAGCCGATTCGGACATCGCCGGCGGTGCGGTGGGCACATAACCGGGGTCACTGGGAGTACGGATCTGGGCCTGGTCCAAGGTGACGGTGTTGTCGCTGCCGGCGCCCACCGTGGCCAGCAGGCCCACATCGAGCAGACCGAGAATGGCCCGGCGAACCCGCACATCGGCCAACTTGGGTTCCGCTGCCCGCAGCGCGAGCTGCATGATTCGGGGCGTGACCACCCGGGTGGTCTGTACCCCGGGGATCACCGACAGCTGCGCGAACGCCGCCGAGCCGCCGTGCACCTGAGCCACCTGGGTGTCCCCGTTGCGGATCGAGTCGGCCAGCGCTGCCGCTGACCCGGCGCGGCGGAACAAGACCAGGTCCGGCTTGGCCGGCGGGCCCCAGTAGCGGTCGTTGCGGGCAAGCAGGATCGCGTCGCGCTGCGGGTCGATGTTCTCCACCCGGAACTGACCACCCGTGACCGGCAGGGCCCGAGCCAGGCCGGCTGGGAAACCGCCCGGCACGTCCTTGACGATGTGCGCCGGAACGATGTTGTTGAACAGTTCCCGCCACGCCGGGTACGGCTTGGCGAAGGTGACCACGACCTGCTTGCCGCCTTCGACGGAATGCACACCGGTGATCAGGTCATAGCCCGCCGGATCGACGACACCGGGCTGGGTGACCATCTGCTGCCACAGGTACCAAAAGTCGTCGGCGGCGATCGGCGCGTTGTCGGTCCAGGACGCCTCGGGCCGAATCCGGTAGGTCACCGTGAACGGCGCCTCGGACGTCACGGTGGCCGATACCAACAGCGTCGGATCCATCTCCCACCGCGAGCCGGTAGGCGTACTGGAGTCCGGGACAGGCCGAAATGCGCTGGGCAGGACCAGCGCGCTGATCGCCGCGGTTACTGCCGACAGGTCCGAACGCAGGTGGGGATTGAAGCCGGCCCCGATGGAATCGATGCCCATGATGATCTGGCTGATTCGCGGAGGCGGCGGCGCTGTGCTCTTCGGCGTCTCGGTGCTCTGCGGTGCCGGCGGCGGGTTCACCGTGCACCCCGAGATGGCCTGCGTCAGTACCAGCAGCGTTGCCGAAACCAGTGCCCCCGCCGTGACATGGGCGCGGCGGGCTGGTCTCGGCACGGCCACCAGGGTATCTGGGCGGCGATTTCGACGCGAAGACCGTCGAGCAGCGCGCAAAACCGCGCCCAAACCTAGAGGTTCTTGGCCCGGGAGCGGCTGCGCGCCCGCAGCGTGGAGTCCAGTTCGACCTTGCGGACCCGGACCACTTCGGGGGTGACCTCGACGCACTCGTCGGCCGCGCAGAATTCCATCGCCTGCTCCAGATCAAGCTCGATCGGTCGGGCCAGTGTCTCCATCACGTCGGCCGTCGACGACCGCATGTTGGTGAGCTTCTTCTCCTTGGTGACATTGATGTCGAGGTCCTCGGCCCGAGGATTGATCCCCACCACCATGCCTTGGTAGGTGTCCTGGCCCGGCTCGACGAAGAACTGCCCCCGGTCGGCCAACTGGATCAGCGCGAACGGGGTGATGGACCCGGCCCGGTCAGACACCAATGACCCGGTGTGCCGGGCGCGGATCTCGCCGGCCCACGGCTGGTAGCCCTCGAACACCGCATTGGCGATACCGGTGCCGCGAGTCTCAGTGAGAAAGTCGGTGCGCCAACCGATCAGGCCGCGGCTGGGGATGATGAACTCCATCCGCACCCATCCGGTGGTGTGGTTAGCCATCTCGGTCATCCGGCCTTTGCGGCCTGCGGCCAGCTGGGTGATGGCGCCGACGTACTCCTCGGGGCAGTCGACGGTCAGGTGCTCGAACGGCTCGTGCACCTTGCCGTCGATCTTCTTGGTCACCACCTGCGGCTTGCCGACGGTCAGCTCGAAGCCCTCTCGGCGCATCTGCTCGACGAGGATGGCCAGCGCCAGCTCGCCTCGGCCCTGCACCTCCCAGGCGTCGGGGCGACCGATATCGACCACCCGGACCGACACGTTGCCGATCAGCTCGGTGTCCAGACGCGACTTGACCATCCGCGCGGTCAACTTGTGGCCGGAGACCTTGCCCGCCAGCGGCGAGGAGTTGGTGCCGATCGTCACCGAGATCGCCGGTTCGTCGACGGTGATGCGCGGTAGCGCGACCGGAGAGGCCAGATCAGCCAGGGTGTCACCGATCATGATGTCGCTGATACCGGCGACGGCGACGATGTCCCCGGCTCCGGCCTCTTCGGTCGGGTTGCGTTCGACTCCCTCGGTGACCAGCAGCTCGGTGATCTTCACGGTGGTGGTCACCGGTTCGCCGTCGACCTCACGCATCCAGGCGACCTGCTGGCCCTTGCGGATGCGGCCGTTGTAGACCCGGATCAGGGCGAGCCGGCCCAGGAATGGCGAGGCATCGAGGTTGGTGACCAACGCCTGCAGCGGCGCCTCCGGGTCGCCCGACGGCGGCGGGACGTGCTCGAGCAGCACGTCGAACAGTGGGTCGAGGTTGTCGCCATCCGGAATCTGACCGTCGGCGGGCGCGGTGGTGCTGGCCACCCCGGCCCGGCCCGACGCGTACAGCGTGGGCAATCCCAGGGCATGTTCCGCGGCGGCCTGTGCCTCGTCGTCGAGGTCGCTGGCCACGTCGAGCAGCAGGTCGTGGCTGGCGTCGACCACCTCGGCGATGCGGGCGTCGGGTCGGTCGGTCTTGTTGACGACCAGGATCACCGGCAGGTGCGCGGCCAGCGCCTTGCGCAGCACGAATCGGGTCTGCGGCAGCGGCCCCTCGGACGCGTCGACCAGCAGGACCACGCCGTCGACCATGGACAGCCCGCGCTCCACCTCGCCGCCGAAGTCAGCGTGGCCCGGCGTGTCGATCACGTTGATGACGGTGACGGTTCCATCGGGGTGGTGGCGATGCACGGCCGTGTTCTTGGCCAGGATCGTGATGCCCTTTTCCCGCTCCAGATCCCCGGAGTCCATGACGCGCTCTTGCGCCTCACCGCGTTCCTGCAGGGCGCCCGACTGGCGGAGCATGGCGTCGACCAGAGTCGTCTTGCCGTGGTCTACGTGCGCGACGATGGCGACGTTACGAAAGTTCACCGGGCGATTCTGCCAGCGCACCCTGTCAATCGCGAAAACGTGAAGCCTAGAGCAATGAAGGTCACAACCCCAGCGGGGACTCCGCGGAGAACCTCTCGAGCTCCTTGAGGTGCAGTTCGGTCAGCGATTGCAGGCACTGCGCCGCCGTTTCGGTGAGCTGAAGCCGGATCACCCGCTGGTCGCCGCTGTCGCGGACCCGCGTGACCAGCCCGGCTGCTTCGGCGCGCTGGATGAGCTCTCCGGCACTGTGGTGACGCAACAGCAGGTATTCCGCGATGTCGCCGACCGTGGGCCCCCGCGAGTCGCTGTGGCCGCGCACCGCCAGCAGCAACTGGTGCTGCGCGGGGGTGAGTCCGGCCGCTTGCGCCTGGTCGGCGCTCCACCGCTCAAAGCGCCGCAACCGCGTGCGGAACGCAAGCAGTCGGGAATAGACCTCGTCAGGCAGTGGCACGTCTGTAACTTTATGCCGAGCCCCGCCGGCGCGCGCAGCTCAGCTCAGCTGTGCGGTGATCCGAATTTCAACCACCGCCCCCGGGATGGCCAGTTCGGAGATCCCGACGGCTGTCCAGGCGGGGTACGGGGCAGATACGTAGGCGTCCTTGACGGCGATGAATTTGTCGATCTGCTCCGAGAGCCCGACGTGGTAGGTGGTCATCTCGACGACGTCGGCGAAGGTCAGGCCCACCTCGCCGAGCAGACCGCGCAGATTCTCGAAGGCCAGGGTGATCTGCTCGGTGGGGTCTTCCGGCACCGAAAGGTCAGGCCGGATGCCGATCATGCCCGAGCAGCGCAGCTGATCTCCGACGACTACGGCCGGCGCGTAGTGAAAATTGGTGTAGATCGGCTTCATCCACTCGGGAATCACGACCTTCATGGTTGCTCCTTGTCCGATTCAGGTTGTCCGATTCAGGGGCCGGTTCAGCGCAGCTGGGCGAAGTATTCGGGGTGATATGGGTCGCCCGGCCTGAGCGTCGGGTCGTTGAGGCCGCTGATGTCATGTCCGAAGTCGGGCTTGGTCGACGGTAACGGCCGGTAGGACAGTTTGTCGCCGAAGAAGCGCAAGACCAAGGTGTGGCGGTCCGGGCAGTCCGGTGTCACCGGGGCACCGCCGTGCAGGATCCCGGAGTGGAACACCAGCGCGTCGCCGGGCTCCAGGTCCCAGGAGACGACGTCCCACGACGCGGCGTCCTGGGCGCGGTCGGCTTGGATGTCGGGCAGCTGAGGCCATTCACCGTTGCCCCACAGTGGCTTGGTGGGATCGGACGGGTCGGTGTAAGAGGTGCCGTCGTATTGGGTTCCGAGGTGCGAACCCCGGACGAACTCGAGCGCATTGCGCCTTGGCAGCTTTTCGAAGCTGATCCAGATGTTGAGCAGGTGCGGACCGTTGGCCGGCATGTAGGAGGTGTCCTGATGCCAGGGTGAGCGGCCGGCCTTGCCGCCCTTCTTCATGAAGAGCTCCTCGCCCAGGAACCAGACGTGTTCGGAGTCCCACAGCGACGCCGCTAAGTCGGCGAGGCCGAGGTCCTTGATCAGCATGAGGTACTGCTCGATGTTGTCCGGGTTGCCGTACTCGTTGAAGTGTTCGTCGGGGGTGCCCGGATAGACGCGTTTGGCTTGCGGACTCGGGTGGGCGATCCCGTAGTCGTAGCTCTGCCGGACCCGGCGCAGCTGTTCGGCGTCGAATAGGCCCCGGGCGACGACGGCCCCCTCGACGGCCAAGTCCTGCTTCAGTTGCTCGGTTACCTGCATGACCTTTACCTCATAACAGTTGTGATGATCGTAACGAGTGTTATGCTCGGTCAGGTTTTTCCCGTTGTCAAGCCCCCGGAGCAAGTCGATGTCCCTCAGCGAATCCGCCCCGGCGTCGCGGCCAGCGGCGCCGTCCACCGGTGCCCGGCGGGCCGAAGTCGCCGACGCCGCGGTGCGTGTGATCGCCCGCGACGGACTGTCCGGCGCCTCGCTGCGCTCGATCGCCCGCGAGATCGGCTACACGACCGGTGTAGTGATGCACCACTTCAGCGGCAAGGAAGAGCTGCTGGTGGCCGCCGCCGACGCCGTTCTCGGCCCGTTCGAGGATCTGCTTGCCCAGGCGCTGGCGATGCCGGACACCTTCGAAGGGCTCCGCCGGATGTGCGTGATCCCGCTACCTACCACCGAAGCCAAGCAGGTGATGCCACGCTTCTACGCCCAGGTACTCGCCAGCGCGGAGACAGAGCCCGCGTTCGCGGCCGCCTTCCAGACTCGCTACGGGGCGATCCGCAACGGCATCCGGTCACTGCTGGCCAACGGCCAACGCAACGGCTCGCTGCGGACGGATTTCGACCCCGCGGCGCAGTGCGACGTGCTCTGCGCCCTCGTCGACGGCCTGGCATTGCATGCGGTCAGCGAACCCGCCAGGTTCCCACCCGGCCGGATCGAGGCACTGATCACCGATGAGTTGGAGAAGCTCCGGCCCCGCGACCGACAGACCCGCCAGGGCGCGCACTAGGTGCCGTTGCGCACCAGCTGATCGGGGCAGTAGACCTGGGCGGCGATCCCCACGAACTGGGTTCCGTGCTCGGTCGTCAGGCCGGGGTTTCGCGCCTTGAGGCCCTCGAGCACCTGCGGGCTGGGCTGGCCTTCGGCGATGAACCCGCACACCATCTTCGCGGTGATGATGGCCTGGTCAGCGTTGTTGTAGGTGATACCGGCCGCCCGCAAGGACACCAGGAAAGCGGTGTCGGTCTCGGAGGGATCGGCCTGAGCCGGCGCTGCGAAGCAGACACAGCCGAGCGCGCCGATAAGCGCCGCGCGGATTCTCACCAGCCCCTCCGTTGCGGTCGTGAACCCATCGGCTGATTCCTCCTAGCGACGTCGCGGCTGCGGTAGACGATGTACGGCCGAAACAGATACCCGATCGGCGCGCTGAAAGCGTGCACCAGACGAGTGAACGGCCACAGCGCGAACAAAGTCAACGCAATCATGACGTGAACCTGAAAATACAGCGGCGCCTGCAGCATCAGATCGCCCCGTGGATCGAGCGTAAAGATCGACCGGAACCAGACCGAGACCGTCTGCCGGTAGTCATGTTCCTCGCCGTAGGTCGTGGTGCCCATCAGGGTGCAGCTCATCCCGACCACCAGCGCGCACACCAGCACCGCATACATCAGCTTGTCGCTGACACTGGTGGCGTTGAACACCGAGCGCTCGGTACGACGCCGGTAGATCAGCAGCCCCACCCCGATCAGCGTGGCGATGCCGGCGGGCAGTCCCAGGATCAGCGCCTGCAGGTGATAGAGCCGGTCGCTCATGCCCAGCGCTTCGGTCCACGACTCCGGGACGAAGAGGCCCATGATGTGCCCTGCGATCACCACGAAGCTGCCGAAGTGGAACATCGGGCTGCCGATCCGCAGCAGCTTGGACTCATACAGCTGCGACGAGCGGGTGGTCCAGCCGAACTTGTCGTACTTGTACCGCCACCAGGTGGCGACGCCCGCGATGGCCAGCACGAAGTACGGCACGATGTCCCACCACAGCTCCGCGGGGCTGGTGAGGGTGACGTCGGTCATCGGATCGGCACCTTCGGCATCCCGAGCGAAACAGCTGCCGTGAAGGGTTGAAGCCCAACAGCTTCCGCGGGCGGACCGGACGCCATCAGCTGACTCACGTTCTGCACCTCCTGATCGGTCGCCGCCGGGAGCGTCTCGCAGACTGCGCCCACCGCGAAGGCATACGGCGACCCAACTTCGCTCAACGCACGGTGCAGGACATCGATCGGCGTGCGGTGCGCCAGCAGCAGCCGACGGCCGGCCTGCGGATCCACTGTCGCGGCGAACTCCAGCACCACCGGCAGGTGGTCGGGCGCCTCGCCCACCGGTGGCTCAGCGCCGGCCTCGCGGTAGGCGGTGGCGAAGGCCAGCATCTGCATCCCCCGGTTGCGGGTGTCACCACCGGTCCAGTAGGTCAGAAACATCGTCGAGCGCCGCCGCATGTCGAAGGTTTCGACGTAGTCGACGGCGGCGGTCATCGGGTCCGCTGCGCGCAGCGCGGCGACCGTGCGCCGCAACAGATTCGCCGCCGGCGCGCCGGCGTGAGCGAGCAATGCCTCGACGGCGTCGAGCCGCTGCGGCAGTTGCTCGTCGGGGTAGGACAGCAGCAACGACGCCGCCTGCCACACCGCCCGGTCGGCGGGTCCATCGGGCGGGCGTCGCAGGGAGTGAATGAATCGCTTCACTGGTGCTCCGGGAACATCTCCGGCACGGCCTGTTCGCCGCCGCCCCAGTTGAGCAGGTTGGTCCGGCCTCGCGGCCGCTGCGCGTGCCCGTTCTCGACCAGATGGAACGACGTCTTCGCGACGTCATCGGTGCCGACGAAGGGATCCTCCTCGTACGCCTCCGGTCCGCCGGTGATCGAGCAGCCCAGGTGTTCGAGGTCGTGCGCCTGTTGGCTGTAGGCGGTGGGAATCACGTAACGCTCTTCATATTTCGCGATCGCGAGCAGGCGGTACATGTTGTACATCTCTTCCTCGGTCATACCGACCGAGGCGGGTATGTGCGGCTGGGTCTCGCGGCCCAGGCTGATGTCGCGCATGTAGGAGCGCATCGCCGCCAGCCGGCGCAACACATCCTCGATCACACCGGTGTCGCCGGCGGTGAACAGTTCGGCGAGGTAGGCCATCGGAATACGCAACGCGGACAGCGCCCCGAACAGGTTGCCCAGATCTTCCCCGTCGTGCCCGTCGCGACTGACGGCGTCGACCACCGGCGACAGCGGCGGGATGTACCAGACCATCGGCATGGTCCGGTACTCCGGGTGCAGCGGCAACGCCACCTTGTAAGTGTTGATCAACGCGTAGATCGGCGACCGCTGCGCGGCCTCGATCCAAGCGTCCGAGATCCCCTCGGCACGTGCGCCCGCGATCACCTGCGGATCGGTCGGGTCCAGGAACACGCCGCGCTGCGCCTCATACAGGTGGGTGTCGTCGTCGACCGAAGCCGCCTCGAGCACCTTGTCGGCGTCGTAGAGCACCAGGCCGATGTAGCGCAGCCGCCCCACGCAGGTCTCCGAGCACACCGTGGGCAGGCCGACTTCGATACGCGGGTAACAGAAATGGCACTTCTCGGCTTTGCCGGTCTTGTGGTTGAAGTACACCTTCTTGTACGGGCACCCCGACACGCACAACCGCCAACCACGACAGCGGTCCTGGTCGACCAGCACGATGCCGTCTTCTTCACGTTTGTAGATGGCCCCGGTCGGGCACGATGCCACGCACGACGGATTCAGGCAGTGTTCACAGATCCGCGGCAGGTAGAACATGAAGGTCTCTTCGAACTCGCTTTTGACCTGGTCACTGACCTTCGCCAGAATCGGGTCGTTGACCAGGGTCTCCGGTGCGCCGGCGAGGTTGTCGTCCCAGTTCGGTCCCCACTGGATCTTCATCGGCTCGCCGGTGATCGAACTCTTCGGCGCCGCAACCGGAATGGTGTCGCCCAGCGGCGCAGCGGTCAGGTTCTCGTAGTCGTAGGTCCACGGCTCGTAGTAGTCCTTCAAGCCAGGCAGGTTGGGGTTGGCGAAGATATTCAGCAGCTTGTGCAGCCGGCCGCCGGCCAGCAGACGCAACCGACCCTTCTTGTCCAGCGTCCAACCGCCCTTCCAGCGGCCCTGGTCTTCATAGGTCCGCGGATAGCCACCGCCGGGGCGGGTTTCGACATTGTTGAACCAGACATACTCGGTGCCCCCACGGTTGGTCCAGGCCTGTTTGCAGGTCACCGAACAGGTATGGCACCCAATACATTTGTCCAGGTTCATCACCATGGCCATCTGCGCCATTACTTTCATCGCACTAATACCTCACGTCCTGGCTGCGGCGCCGCACCACCGTCACCTCGTCGCGCTGATTGCCGGTCGGTCCCAGGTAGTTGAATGCGAACGCGTGCTGGCCGTAGCCACCGGCCAGGTGACTGGGCTTGACCCGGATCCGGGTCAACGAGTTGTGGGTGCCGCCACGCTTGTTGTTGGTCTCGGCCCGCGGAGTGTCCACGGTGCGCTCCTGCACGTGGTAGACGAACACCACGCCGTCGGGCATCCGCTGACTGACGATCGCACGGCCGACGAAGACGCCGTTGACGTTGACGGCTTCGATCCAATCGTTGTCCTTGACACCGATTTTCGCGGCATCGCCCGGGCTCATCCACATGGTGGGGCCGCCGCGCGACAGCGACAGCATGTACAGGTTGTCCTGGTAGGTGGAGTGGAACGACCACTTCGAGTGCGGGGTCAGGTACCGCACGGTGATCCCGATGCCGTCACCGGTCTCGCCGAGTTCGGGGGCATCGAACAGCCGCGCCATGTCCAGCGGCGGGCGGTATACCGGTAGATGTTCGCCGAGTTCCTCGATCCAGTCGTGCGCGGTGTAGAAGTGCATCCGGCCGGTCAGGGTGTGGAACGGCTTGAGGCATTCGATGTTGATCGTGAACGGGGCGTAGCGCCGTCCCCCGGTCTCGCTGCCGGACCACTCCGGGCTGGTGACCACCGGCACCGGCCGCGCCTGGGTGTCGGCGTAGGTGATCCGCTTCTCCTCGCTGCCCTCGGACAGGTGCGCTAGCCGCTGGCCGGTGCGTTTCTCCAGTTCCCGGAAACCCTCCGTCGCGATCCGGCCGTTGGTGGTGCCCGACAGCGCCAGCACGGTGTCGGCCATCCGGGTCGCGGTGGTGAGCGCGGGGCGCCCGGTGCCGGCACCGGATTTCATCACCCCGAACTTGGCGGCCAATTCCTCGACCTCTTCGTGCGGAAACACGGTGTAGCCCTTGGTGGTCAGCCCCAAGGTGTCCACCAGCGGTCCAAGGGACTGCCACATGTCAGCAATGGCGGTGTAATCACGCTCCACCACAGTCACTTTGGGCATGGTCTTGCCGGGCACCGGCGTCTCGCCGTTGCGCAACCAGTCACGCTCGGTTCCGTCGGGATAGGCCATCGCATCCGCGGTGTCGTGCTGCATCGCGGTCAGCACGACGTCATTGCGCACGCCCAGGTGCTTAACCGCCAATGCGCTGAACGTCCGCGCGATCGCGCCGAATGCGTCGAAGTCACTGCGGGTCTCCCACGGCGGGTCGATCGCCGCGCTGAACGAGTGCACGTAGGGGTGCATGTCGGTCGACGACAGGTCGGCCTTCTCGTACCAGGTGGCCGCCGGCAGCACGACGTCGGACATCAGGGTGGTGGAGGTCATTCGGAAGTCGATCGACATGAGCAGATCGAGCTTGCCCTCGGGAATGTCGCTGTCCCAGCGCACATCGGCCGGTTTCACCCCGCCGGCGGGCGGCTCGCCGATCACGCTGGCGTCGGTGCCCAGCAGATGCTTGAGGAAGTACTCGCCGCCCTTGCCGGACGCGCCGATGAGGTTGGCCCGCCACACCGTGAGCACGCGCGGCCAGTTCACCGGGTTGTCCGGATCGGTGACCGACAGCTTCAAGTCACCGGCGGCGAGTCGCTCGGCGACGTACTCCCCCGCGTCACGGCCGGCGGTGTCGGCCTCGTCGGCGACATCCAGGCTGGACCGGTCGAACTGCGGATAGAACGGGCTCCAGCCCATCGCGGTGGCCGACGCCAGGATGTCCATCGTGTGTCGGCCGTCGAATCGGCCGCGTCCGAGCGGGGTGGTCAGCTTCTCCGCGCCGTAGGCGTCGTAGCGCCACTGATCGGTGTGGGCATACCAGTAGGAGGTGCCCGGCACCTGGCGCGGCGGGCGCGTCCAGTCGCTGCCTGCGGCCATCGTCTGCCACCCGGTCAGCGGGCGCACCTTCTCCTGGCCGACGTAGTGCGCCCAGCCGCCGCCGTTGCGTCCCATCGATCCGGTGAGCATCAGCAGCGCGAGCACCGCCCGGTAGGTGGCGTCGCCGTGGAACCACTGGCAGATGCCGCTGCCCATGATGATCATCGACCGGCCACCGGATTCTTCTGCGTTGCGGGCGAATTCGCGCGCGATCCGGATCGCCTGCGAGGCCGAGACCCCGGTGATCGACTCCTGCCACGCGGGGGTGTTGACCTGTGTGTCGTCGTCGTAGCCGGTCGGCCATTCGCCGGGCAGCCAGGGCCGGCGCACCGAGTAGTTGGCCAGCATCAGGTCGAACACCGTGCAGACCAGGTGCTCACCGACCTGACGCACCGGCACCCCGCGCTCGACGATGGTGCCGTGGCCGGTAACGGTGTCGAAACCGGGCAGCGAGACCAGCGCGGCGGGCTGATCGCCGTTAAGGAATTTCGGGTTCTTGACGGTCAATGCCGGCCGCAGCTCGCCCAGGTCCAGGTTCCATTTGCCGATGCCGTCGTCGCCCCAGCGGAAGCCCAGCGAGCCGTGGGGCACCGCAACGGTGTCGGTGGCCTCATCCAGCAGGGCCGGTTTGAACGCCGCGTTCTCGACGTCCGCCAGATCCCCGCCCAGGTCGGCGGCGGTCAGGTTCTTTCCCGGAACCAGTCGGCCGTCGCGTTCCTCCAGCTTGATCAGGAACGGCAGGTCGGTGTAGCGGCGCACGTAGTCGGTGAAGAAGGGCACCTCTTGCTTGACGTAGCACTCGGTGAGGATCACGTGGCCCATCGCCATCGCCAGCGCGCCGTCGGTTCCGGCCGCACACGGCATCCACTCGTCGGCGAACTTAGTGTTGTCGGCGTAGTCCGGGCTGACGGTGACCACCTTGGTGCCGCGGTAGCGGACCTCGGCCATCCAGTGCGCGTCGGGCGTGCGGGTGATCGGGACGTTGGAGCCCCACATCATCAGGTAGGCCGCGTCCCACCAGTCCCCGGATTCCGGGACATCGGTCTGGTCGCCGAACACCTGCGGCGAGGCGACCGGCAGGTCGGCGTACCAGTCGTAGAAGGACGTCATCACCCCGCCGAGCATTTGGATGAAGCGTGACCCGGCGGCGAACGACACCATCGACATCGCCGGGATCGGGGAGAATCCCGCTACCCGGTCCGGACCGTAGGTCTTGATGGTGTGCACGTGGGCGGCGGCGATCATCTCGGTGGCTTCGGCCCAGGTCACCCGGATCAGGCCGCCCATACCGCGGGCCTGCTGGTAGCGCCGACGACGCTCGGGGTCGGCCTGGATGTCCGCCCAGGCCAGCACCGGGTCCCCCAGGCGCGCCTTGGCCTCCCGAAACATCTCGACCAGCGCGCCACGCGCGTAGGGGTAACGCACCCGGGTCGGCGAGTAGGAGTACCAGGAGAACGAGGCGCCGCGCGGGCAGCCGCGAGGCTCGTACTCGGGACGGTCCGGGCCCACCGAGGGATAATCGGTGGCCTGGTTCTCCCAGGTGATGATGCCGTCCTTGACGAAGATCTTCCAGGAACACGACCCGGTGCAGTTGACCCCGTGAGTAGACCGGACCACCTTGTCGTGGCTCCAGCGGTCCCGGTAGAAGGTGTCGGCCTCCCGCCCGCCCCGGTGGGTGACGGTGCGCAGATCCGACGAGATCTGTCCCCGGGTGAAGAACCGGCCGCTGCGTTCCAGCAGTTCTTCGAGTGGGCCACCGATTCCCGTGGTGGGCGGTCGCGCTGCGCGTGTCATCTCCGGATTCTCCTTCGCGGGTCGCCGCGCCTCGCGACGGATTTCACGTAGGCCGGAGCCACCGCCGCGCGCCATATCGGGCCCGAAACACCAGCGTAGCGGGATATATCGCTCGACGACCTAATCCGTCGGGAAGATTTAACAGAGCCTTTTCACCAGAGTGCCTGAGCCAGCTCCGGCAGCCAAGCGCGATCAGCAGGTACCCAGTCAACGTCGGTTAGTTGCACAGCCGTCACCCAGCGAAGGGCCTGATGGTCATGGGGCTGGGGCTCGCCGCTTGTCAGCCTGACCAGGTAGGCACGCAAGAGCATCTGGGGGTTCAGCGGCACATCAGCACCGAGGCGCTCCCCCACCATGATGGCGCCGGCATCCAGCCCCAGCTCTTCGCCGAGCTCGCGGGCCAACGCGGCGGATTCACTCTCACCGGGCATGACTTTGCCGCCGGGCAGTTCCCAGCGACCGGCCAGCTCTGGCGGGCGACGCCGCTGCGCGATCAGCACCGTGCGCCCGGCCGCCGATTCGGCGAGCACGGCTCCGGCGACGACGATCTGGGGTGACATGGCGTGTGAGGCTATACCGTCCTACCGTCGGGTATGGCTTTGTTGACTGACGATCAGGTGAATACGGCGCTGCCCGAGCTCGACGGCTGGGAGCTCGCCGACGGAACGCTGCGGCGCTCGGTCAAGTTCGGCTCGTTTCTGGCCGGGATCGACGCGGTGCGTCGGGTCGCCGAACGTGCCGAAGCGGCCGATCACCACCCCGACATCGATATCCGCTGGCGAACTGTGACGTTCGTTCTGGTGACGCACTCCGAAGGCGGGATCACCGACAAGGATGTGGCGATGGCGGGCGAGATCAACCGGCTTCTCGCGGCGTGACCCGCCTGGTTGCCATCCAGCCCAAGGTGACCAGCGCTCCGACGATGTAGACCAAGCCCGCCCAGGCCAGGTACCAGGGCCGGCCGTCCTGCCAGATCGTCGGCTGGAAGAAGCTCAGCAGCCACGGCACCCCGACGAGGGTGAGCGCGAGCCAGACCCAGCCCAGGATGCGGGCGCCTGGGCGATCCGAGTACGGCCCGTAGAACAGCCAGATCATCAGCGGCAGCAGCCACACCCAGTGATGGGTCCAGGAGATCGGTGACGCCAGCAGCCCGAACAGCTCGACCACCAGCAACGACCCCAGGACATCGGGTCCGGCGGGAGTACTGTTCAGCGCCCGCCAGGCGAGCACGGCCAGCACCGCGGTGACGACGATCGCGATCAGCACCGGCGGGCTGTAACCGGCGTCGTGTCCGAGGATGCGCGAGATCCCGCCCCGCCAGGACTGGTTGAACGACGTTCCGATCGGTCCTACTCGATGAGCATCACCGAGTAACTCGGTGAAGTAGCGGCGGGCCTGATCGCCGGTGGCCCACACTGACACCGCGATGGTGCCGGCGAAGACGACGGCCGAGAACACCGCGGCGGCCCAGCGCCGGGCCCCGGCCAGATAGACCCCGGCGATCGCCGGAGTCAGCTTTACCCCGGCGGCCAGCCCGACCAACAGCCCCGACACCCACCAGCGGCGGCTGTAGACGGCATAAAGCACCGCCAGCACCAGGATCACGTTGATCTGGCCGTAGTCGAAGGTGCTGCGCAACGGTTCGGTCCAGATCCCCGCGGCGGTCCACAACATCGCGACCCGGCGGTTCAGCGAGGCTCGACGAAGGAGAGGCGAAGCTGGGACCGCCGCATCAGCTGAGCGGTTCAGCGAGGCCGCTTCGCCGAGGAGTCGCTGACACAGCCGCACCACGCCGTACAGAGCGGCCATCGTGCCGATCTGCCACAGGAGCGCGACCAGCCCGAAAGGCAGGAAATGCAGCGGGTAGAACACCACCGCGGCGAACGGCGGGTAGGTGAACGGCAGCGGGAAATCCGGGGTCTGGTCGGCGTAGACGTAGTCATACAGCGCGCCGGGCTGAGCCAGCGCGGCCGCGCCACTGATATAGACGTGCAGGTCGACGAAGTTGGCGCCGTGCGGAGTGAGGTAGGTCCAGGCGAGCCGCGCCGCGACGCTGACCGCCAGCAGCAGTGGGGCCCACGCAGTCAGGCGAGTCGTCAGCGAACGCGCAGGCGGGGTGGCCCAGGTGTTCAAGGTGGTGTCTACCGGCACGACTCTAGCGAACGGCCGCCAGATCACCGTCGCGGTTCGGGTCCGTAACGGTTCCATAAATGACACACGTGTCACTTGAGCATCACCAGCAACAAGCTAACTTCGGTTTTCAGCAAGCCATTGCCGACGATTGGGGAAGTCATGTCGCGCCTCCGGACGCTGTTCGCCACGACGCATTTCACGACGCAGCGCGCCACCGCCGCCAAGGCGGCCATCGCCGCCGGCTCGTCAGCCGTGCTGGTCTTCGGCAGCCTGGGGCTGGCCAGTGTGGCTACAGCCGACCCGGCCATGCCGGCACTGCCGCTGCCCACCGCCGGATTTCCTGGGCTTCCCGCCATCGAGCAGTTGAGCCCGGTAATCCAGCAGGCCGCCGCTGACCCCGCCGGGGCGACCTCGCTGCTGATGGCCGCGGCCGCCGCATTCACCGGCAACTCCAACACGCCCGCCGGCTCGCGGCAGGTGGCCGACTCGGTGGCGCAGTTCGTGCAGTCGCCGCCCGAGGCACTGCCGAGCAATCACGTGCCAACGGCCGGCTCGGCACCTGGGCTGGTGGCCCACCTGCCCAGCGGCGTCGACCCGGCCAAGTCGGTGGGACCGATGCCGCAGGCCGCACCCAACGCGCCCGAAGCCCTGCCCGCACCCGCCGAGGCCCTCCCCGATGCGGCCCCGGCAGCCCCCGAAGCCGCCTTCATCGCCCCGGCACCCGACGCGGCGACGGCGGCCACTCCCGGATTCGGCCCCGACGCCCCGCCGACCCAGGACTTCATGTACCCCTCCATCGGCCAGAACTGCCAGGCCGACGGCGGCAACGTCATCGCCACTGCGCTGTCGGTGGCCGGCCCGGCCACGATTCCGACCCCCGGCCCCAAGCCCGGCCAGACCGCCTACGTGTTCACCGCCATGGGAACCCCCGGCCCGGCCGAGACGCAGAAGCTGCCGCTGAACGTCACGTGGGTGAACCTGACCACTGGTAAGTCCGGTAGCGCCACCCTGCAGCCGCGCACCGACATCAACCCCGAGGGGCCGACGACGCTGACGGCGATCGTCGACACCGGTTCGGGCAGCATCATGTCGACGATCTTCGGTCAGGTCAGCACCAAGGACCACCAGTGCAACTTCCTGCCGACCATCGGCTCGACGGTGGTGCCCTGACGCCCATGACCGTCCCCCGCACGTCGACACCTTGGACGTTGTTGGTCGGCTTGGCTGCGATGTTGCTCCTGGCGATCAGCGGTTGCGCCGGGGAACGACCGTCGCCGGAACGGTCGCCGTCCGCGGACGCTGTTTCCGCACCGGCGCCGATGAGCCCGCCGCCTCACCAGCTGCAACGGGATGTCGTGACCACCGGCAGCCTCAATATCGCGGTGGGCGACGTCGGCGGATCGGTGGACCGACTCATCGATCTGGCCACCGAGCTCGGCGGCCGCGTCGATGACCGCACCGAAAGCACAGCACCGGGTCAGTCCCACACCGCCGAGCTGACCCTGCGCATTCCGTCCGCGAAGGTCGATGAATTCCTCGACGACGCAAAGCAACTGGGGGATGTCTCGTCGATCGCGTTGCGGCACGACGACGTCACCGGACAGCGTGTCGACCTCGATGCGCGGGTTGCTGCGTTGCAGGCGTCGGTGGACCGATTGACGACGCTGATGAAGTCCGCCTCCACCACGGCCGATCTGCTGCAGGCCGAGAAGGAGCTGACCTCACGGCAGGCCGACCTCGACAGCCTGAGGGCGCAGCGTACCCAGCTCGGTGACCAGATCAGCTACGCGACGCTCACCGTTTCGCTGGCCTCCGAGTTCGAGTCGACCTCGCCCGGATTCGTCGCGTCGGTTCGCCACGGCTGGCATGCCCTGCTGTCGTTCACCCACGGCCTGATCTCGGTCGCGGGCTTCCTACTGCCCTGGCTGCCGGTGATCGTGGTGATCGCGGGCGTCGTAGTGGTCCTGCGCCGCAGGACCCGACGACGGCGTCAGTAGGCCATGAACAAGATGGCGTCCCGGTCGTACTCCATACCGGGGTGCACATCGGCGAGGTGCTTTTGCACCACCTCGACGAGGTTGTCCTCGTCCGTGCCAGTCATCGCCTCGCCACACGGACAATTCAGGTGAGTTTTCACGTCGTCGCCTTTCCCTTACTCTCTCGGGCCTGCTTCGCAGCCAATTTCTGGGCCTTCTTGGTGGACCGCACCTGCTGCAGCGACGACGCATCCACGACGTCAGCGATCGACAGATGTGTTCCGGGCTCACCGTATGCCCCGGCAGCCTCCCGCCATCCCGACGGGGTCACGCCGTACTGCTTGCCGAGCAAGGCCAGAAAGATCCGGGCCTTCTGCTCGCCGTAGCCGGGCAGTGCCTTGAGTCGCTTCAACACCTCGGCGCCATCGGGATCACCGACCATCCACAGTGCGGTCGTGTCGCCGCCGTACTGATCGACGATCGCTTTGGCCAGGGCCTGGACCCGACCCGCCATCGAACCCGGAAACCGGTGTACCGCAGGCGTTTCGGCGAACAACGCGGCGAACTCGTCAGGGTCGCGCGCGGCGATGTCGTGCGGGTCCAGCCCACCCATCCGGTCGGCGATCTTCTTCGGGCCGGCGAACGCGACCTCCATCGGGATCTGCTGATCGAGCAGCATTCCGACCAGCAGCGCGAACGGGTCTCCCGAAAGCAGCGCGTCGGCCTCGGGGTCTTGAACGAGGCAGAGTTTCGGAGTCACCAGCCACCTCTCGACAGAGCGCGGACGGTCCAACGTCCGCGTTACACCACCATAGGAGAGCGTAACCGTCGTCGAATGCAGCAGGAAACAAGGCCGCGAGTTCAGTTCACGCGATCAGTCAACCTTGACAAGCTGCCGCGTCACGAAGACAAACCGGCCCTTGCCGGATGATAAACAAGAGAATCGTTGTCGATCGTCGAAAAGAGTCCGTTTCCGTCCAAGACGGAACTCCATGTAGTTCCTTCCAAGTGGTAATCAAGGGGAGCACCGCCGTGGATCGTTGTCCGTTTGCAACCGGCACCGCACGAGGTGACCACCATCTGCAGACCGTCCGAAGGCTTCCCGTCCACGCTGGCCATGTCGTAAGTGCCGTCAGACAGTTCGGCGGACGCCGGAGCCGCTAACCCCACCGCCGCTGCGCCGACCAACGCTGCCATCAGACCAGCAACCCGCTTCGTCGTCATGTAAGTCTCCCCGCCCGCTCGTCGGTGCTCCATCCATCACCGTGCAGACGAATTTTTGCCGAACGGACGCCCAGCGGATACAGGGTTTCCCCTCGTCTTTACCTCGTGCTTGACGGCAATTCGCTCGTGCTGCGTCCAGACCGCCTAAGCCGACAGCGGTCCACCCCAGCCAACTAAAGCGTTCCGTTGGTCTGTGTCGGTGGAGTGTGCAACCGTGTAGACACCCCGAGCGGATGCATCTTCAGGAGAAGGACCATGAGACGTGTAGCGGCAGCGCTGATCGCAGCGATGGCTACGGCTGTATGCCTGGCGGCCACGGCCGCTGCGATACCGGAGCAGGGCACCCCGGAATTCGACACCTACATGCAGGGTCTGGAGCGCAACGGGTTCAACCTGAACCCCGACACCGCTTGGCGTCTCGCCCACCAGGCATGCGAAGGCGGACTTCCGGGCTACATCGGGTTGGAACTCGCTGCGCAAGGGGTCGTTGGGCCTGGCGCGAACCAGCGGGTGATGGACGTAGCCCGCAAGTATGCCTGCCCGGTGCAGTAACGGCCCGAACTAGCCGCTCTTGCGGCGGAATTCCCGACGGCTCTCGACCGGCCCGTGCGACCGCGACTGCTTGGCGCCGCCGTCCTTGTGGTCGGAGCCGCCCGCCGACTTCGCCTTCTTACGCTCCAGCGCCTCCCGGAACTTGCGCTTGTTCTCGTCTGCGGCGGAATCTGATTCGGGCATACCCAGGAGCCTAGCCCAGCGCATGGCCTACCGGTGGGAGATGCTCAGCGCACGCCCGGCGGCATGCCGTAAAGGTGGTGGATCGGCAGCGTCAACACCACGCGACGGTCGGTCACCATGGCCTGGCGGTACTCGTCCCAGTCCGGATGCTCCCCAGCAATGTTGCGGTACAACGCAATCAACGCCTCGACGGTGTCGTCATCGGGGGCGGCGGCCGGCGGCGTGAGTTGGGCATCGCCCTCGGCGACGGCATAGGACCAGCCGTCGTCGGAATCGACCAGCAGCGACGCCCTGGGATCCCGGCGCAGGTTGCGGGTCTTGGCTCGCGGTTCGGTGACCGACACCTGCACCACCAGAGACCGCGGGTCGAAGTAGTACTGCACGTTCGAAAGCTGCGGGCGCCCGTCTTTCTTGAGCGTGGCCAAGACGCCGAGCGAGTTCCCGCTGATCAAGGCAAGCAACTTGTCGTCGAATACCTGACGTCCCATGATCGAAGCCTACCGACGCGTCGGGTTATTGCCATCGTTCTTGCACCGATTGGAGGTCGCCTCATGACTCGGTATGCCCTGTTTCTGCGCGGCGTGAATGTCGGCGGCGTCAACCTCAAGATGGCCGAGGTCGCCGCCACGCTGACCGCCGCCGGATTCTCCGAGGTCCGCACCCTCCTTGCCAGCGGCAACGTGCTGCTGGACTCGCCCGCCACTGCCGCGAAGGTGCGTACCGCCGCCGAGGCGGCGTTGCGGGAGCGCTTCGGCTACGAGGCCTGGGTGCTGGTCTACGACGTGGAGACGGTGCGCGACATCGTGGCTGCCTATCCCTTCGAACCCGAGGTCCCCGACGTGCACTCCTATGTCACGTTCGTCGCCGACGACGCGGCGCTGACCGAACTGTCCGGGCTCGCAGCCGATGCCGAGGAGAAGATCACCCTCGGGGACCGGGTGATCTACTGGCAGATCCCCAAGGGCGACACCCTGACCAGCACGGTGGGCAAGACGATGGGTAACAAGCGGTACAAGTCGACCACCACCACCCGCAACCTGCGCACTCTGAACAAAATGCTGCGCTAATGCGCGCACCGGTAAGGTCGCAGACGTGAGCCAGGCACAGAAAGTCACCCTGACCGGGGTCTCCGAAACCGCGTTGCTGACCTTGAACGCTCGGGCGACAGAAGCCCGCCGCTCTGACGGGATCATCGATGACCCGATGGCGATCCGCCTGGCCGAGTCGATCGACTTCGATTTCGCGAAATTCGGGCCGACACGTCAAGACATCGCGCTGCGCGCCTTGGCCTTCGACGACCAGACCCGGCAGTTCCTGCACCAGCACCCGTCGGGCACGGTGGTGGCCCTGGCCGAGGGTTTGCAGACCAGCTTCTGGCGGGTGAGCGCAAGCATTCCCGACGCCGCGTTCCGCTGGCTCACCGTCGATCTCCCACCGATCGTCGACATCCGCACCCGGCTGCTGCCGGCGTCGCCGCAGGTTTCGGTGTGCGCCCAATCCGCGCTGGACTACAGCTGGATGGACCAGGTCGATCCGGACAAGGGCGTGTTCATCAGCGCCGAGGGCCTGCTGATGTACCTGCAGCCTGAGCAGTCGCTCGCCCTGATCGCCGAGTGTGCCCGCCGCTTCCCGGGCGGGCGGCTGCTCTTCGATGTGCCGCCGCCGTTGATGGCGATGCTGATTCGCCGCGGGGTGTGGACCTCGCTGCGGTACAAGGCGCCGCCGATGCCGTTCAACCTGTCGGTGAGCGAGGCTGCTGATCTGGTGAACACCATGCCCGGCATCCGGGCCGTTCGCGATCTGCCGTTGCCGGCCGGGCGCGGGTGGCTGTTCAACACCCTGCTCTCGAGCGCCTATCGGCTGCGCGTCCTGGATCCGGTCCGTCCGTCCCTGACCCTGCTCGAATTCGGCTAAGAAGCACCGCTTCCGCCGCTGTCGAAGGCCGCGTCGAGGTAGCGCAGCGCATCGGTCTTGCTCAAACCGACCGCGCGGGCCGTAGCCGCGAAAGCGCTTGCCGCCTGGGTCATGGCCGCCTCGGCCGGGTCGCTGCTGGCCACGAAGGTGCCGAATCGGCCCCGCGTCTCGACGACGCCGCCGGCCTCCAGCTCGCGGTAGGCGCGTGCGACGGTGTTGACCGCCAGGCCCAGTTGCTTCGCCAGTTCGCGCACCGTCGGTAGCCGGGTTCCCGCGGGCAGGGATCCGGCCCGGACCGCCTCGATCAGCGCAACCCTGATCTGCTCGAACAGCGGCACGTCGGCATGCACGTCGGCTTTCAGCAGGTCGGCGAAGTCCATTTGGCCAGTATCCCGCTATCTTGGTGGCGTGCGGGTGGTGGTGTTCAGTGGCGCAGGAATCTCAGCCGAGAGCGGGATACCTACCTTCCGCGATGACGAGAAGGGGCTCTGGTCGCAGTACGACCCCTACGAGGTCTCCAGCATCGATGGCTGGAATCGGCAGCCGGAACTGGTGTGGGGCTGGTATGTGTGGCGCTGCCAGCTGGCCCGCCGCTATGAGCCGAACCTGGGCCACACTGCGATCGCGGACTGGGAGCAGCACGCTGATGTCCAGGTCATCACCCAGAACGTTGACAATCTGCACGAGCGTGGCGGCAGTTCCTCGGTTCACCATCTGCACGGCCGGATGTTCACCTTCCGCTGCTCGGACTGCGAGCAACCGCACGACACGCAGCTGCCGGAGCTGGCAGAGCCCGTACTCGAAATCATGCCCCCGCAGTGCGAGTGCGGCGGCTTGATCCGCCCGGACGTGGTGTGGTTCGGCGAACAGCTTCCCGACGAGCCGTGGAACGCAGCGGTCGAGGCTGTCGACGCCGCCGATGCGCTGATCGTGGTCGGCACGTCCGGGGTGGTCTATCCGGCGGCCAGCCTGCCCGAACGAGCGCTGGAGCTGGGCAAGACCGTCATCCAGGTGAACCCGGAGCCGACGCCGCTGTCGGAGCGGGCCACGGTCTTTCTGCAAACCACCGCCTCGGCGGCACTGCCGGGAATGGCACAGCGGTTGCCTTTCCTGCTGGGCTGACTCCGATTCAGGCCGGGCGGCTGGCCGAGCCCAGCGCGAACTCCGACACCGGCACCGGCGCCCACGCCGGGAATTGATGCCCACGCCGCGCCCTGTCGACGACGAAGCCGGCGGCGGTGATCATCTGCTCGGTGTCGCGGTGGGTGTGGCAGTTGCCGAACAGGCGGGGCCAGAAGGTGGCGTCGGCCAGCCGTTGCAGTCCGCCGCGCATCCCGGCGCTGGCGACATGCTCGAAGTAGCGCAGCTCGCCGCCGGGCTTCAGCAGTGCGAACAGCTGGCGCAGCACGTCCTCGGGACGATCGACCGAACACAAGACCAGCGAGCACACGATCGCATCGAAGGGCTCCCCGGCGTCCAAGGCCTCCACTGTGCTCGCCACCACGGTGATCGGCACCGACGCCGCCGCAGCAGCAGATACGGCGGCATCCCGCAGCCGTGACTCGGGTTCGGCGGCCACCACCTCAGTCACGGTGTCCGGGTAGAAGCCGAAGTTGCTGCCGGTGCCGGCTCCGATCTCGAGCACCCGCCCGGACAAACCCTCGAGGTTCTCTCGGCGGCGGTCCCGCAACCAGTCGGTCTCGCGGCTGGACATGAAGGTCCAGATCCGGGCGAACAGCGGGTTGTCCAAGGTGTCCGGTGCGCTCATGGCAGCCACCCTAGCGGGGCGCAGCGGGTCGCAGGCACGTCCCGAGCACAGGCCCTACAAAGGCTACCGGTCAGTAGTATTGCCACCATTTCCCGAAACGTGACTCAATGATTCCTTAATAGTGACCAATAAGCTCAGGGTCATGTGGATCGACGACTCAAGTGCCGACGTCATCAAGGTTGACTTCGAGGCCCTGTACCACGGCGATTTCCTCGTCGAGGGCGACACCTCGGAGCAGTTCGACGGCTTGCATTCGCTGGCCAGCTGATTGATCGGCGCCGCGACAGCGGCGCCTTTCAATATGGTGCGGTTGCGCACAGGTCGCCGCCTTGCGGACGACGTCTCAGGTTCGGCTGATCATGCGCGACAGGGACCGCACAACGTGACGACTGGCCGAGTGCCGCACCCTCTGAATTACCGGTTGGCGGATCTGCGTGGCACCCACGCCAAACCGAGGAAACAGCCCCACAGCATTTGTCCGGTCGATCGCATCGCGGCCGGCTCGATCCAGACCGGCATACGTCTCCAGACCAGCAGCGAACAATCGCCCGGCGGCGCTCGGCGCGAACGGCCAGTCCGATCCGAAGGTGACATGCCCGGGCCGAGCGAAGGCCAGCAGACTCGGCAGCGCAGCGGCGCTGGATGACAGCGCAGTATCAAAGTAGAAGCCAGCGAAATCGTCGAGGACGTCGGCCGGACTTCGGCCGGTGTCGGCCGTGATGGCGACCGCCATCCGATGACTCGCATACGGAACGAAACCCCCGGCATGGCTCAACAGGAAACGAATTCTCGGGAATCGGCGACGAATACCGTTGCGCACCAACAGGTAAGCGGCCCGCGTGGTGTCCAACAGGAAGTCGGCCGCGAACGGGGCGACACCGGGTATCACCGGTCCGGGCAGGTCGGCCGGGTGAATGAACACCACGGCCGCGCGCTCATCCAGCGCCTTGAATAGCTCGTCCTGCCCTTCTTGGCCCAGGTATACGCCGGCATTGTTGGCCAACAGCACCACGCCATCGGCCTTGAGCTCGTCGAGCGCGCGGACGGTTTCCGCGACGGACGCATCCAGGTGCGGCATCGGGATGGTGGCGAAGAAGCCGAACCGGCCGGGATGTTCCAAGACCAGTTGCGCGGTGTAGTCGTTGAGCTCGCGCGCCAGCGCGGCGGCGTCAGCGACAGCGGGCAGAAAAGTGGTGCCGGGGGTGGACACCGACAGGATCGCGGTGCCGATGTCGAGGTCGGCCATGGTCTGCAACGACGCTTCGGGGCTCCAGTCCGGCAGCGCCCGTCCCCCGGCTTCGTCGATCCCGGCTTTCCGCAGGGCTGTGCGGTAGTCGGGTGGGATCAGGTGGTGGTGGGTGTCGATGCGCAGCATGTCCGCCTCCTCATTGACTGTCGGGGATGCCGGCCCCGGACAGGGCCACGACCGTGTCTTCGCGGTGCCGTAGCGACGCTGCCGCGGCCTTGAACTGTGCGAGCTTGCCGATGATGGTCTGCCCCTCTGGAGTGTGCCCCCAGATGCTGATGCCCTGATGGGTCGTCGGCTCCCAGGTGTTCTCGTCGACGACGATGGGGTTCCAGCCCACTTCCCACTCGAAACCCGACGGGGTCCTCGCGTAGTAGGACAGTTCGCGGTCATTCGTGTGCTGTCCGACCCCCAGCGCCATGTCGAAGCCAAGTTCCTTGACGCGTTGGTAGGAGGCGGTCATGTCGTCGAGGTCGGCGACCTGAATGTTGAGGTGCTGGATACGTGTGCGGATCGGGTTGATCGGCAGCCGATTCACCGCGGCGATCGCCACCGAGTGATGCCGCTGGTTGACCCGCAGGAATCGGATCTTGAACTTCAGGCCGCTGATCGTTTCGTCGATGAGATCGCTGAGGCGGGCGTCGAAGACGGTGTTGAAGTAGCCGCGTACCCGATGCGGCTTTGTCGTCGTGATCGCGACGTGCCCAATCCCGGCGCCTCCGGTGACGAATCCGCCGCCTACCCGCATGTTCAGCGGCGAGGGGCTGGTCGAGGCCCGGACGAAGATCTCCTGGGTCAACCCGTTGGGGCCGGGAAACCGCACCAGTCGTTCGACGCCGCGCAGCGCGGCCTGCTCCGCGGTCCCCTCGGTGATCGGGACGCCATGCCCGGTGACCCGAGAGAGGATCTCCTCGAAGCTGCCATGGTCGTCGAGTTCCCACCCCAGGGCGGTGACGTCCTCGGCGGGGCCGCGCTGCAGCAGGAACCGGCAGTCGTGGTTGTCGAGGCGGAAGCGCATGACGTCGGGCAGGGTTTCGTCCACGTGCATGCCGACGGCGTCGCAGCCGAAGCGCCGCCAGTCGGCGAACTTGGCGGTCTCGACGACCACATAGCCGAGGTGAACTTTGCCGAAGATCATTGCTCGAACACCGAGGGCTTGCCGAGGAATTCGGTGACCAGGCGGTTGAACAGCTCGGCACGTTCCCACTGCATCCAGTGGCCAGTACGCGACGTCATCACCAGCTCGGCGTTGGGCATCAGGTTGAGCAGCATCGGCCCCCCGGCAGGCTTGTTGACCTTGTCGTCGCGGCCCCAGAGCACCAGGGCCGGTGTTTGCAGGTCTGCAAGCCGGCTGTCGCGGGTGAGGTCCATCCGCCACAGCGTGCGCAGCGCCGTCGGTCCCGACGGCCGGCGCAGCGGCGGGTTAGCAACCACCTCCGGGTCGATGGAGGCGGCGTAGCGCAGGTCGATCAGGTCGTCGGGGACCGCGGCGCCGTCGTAGACCAAGTAGGTGCGGATGAAGCTGGCGAGTTTGTCGCGGCTGGGGCCGTCGCCGCCGTAGTAGGCCAACAGGGTTTTCAGCCCGGCGGTCGGTGCACCGCGGGTGGTCCCGATCCCGCCGGGGCCCATCAGCACCAGCTTCCCGACGCGTGCCGGAGTGTCCAGGGCCAGCCGCAGCGCGCACGCCCCGCCGTAGGAGTTACCGACCAGATGTGCGGTGTCGAGCCCGAGTTCGTCGAGCAGGCCGCGGATCATGTCGGCGAGGCAGCCGAAGGGGTCGCGCTGATCCACCTCCTTGACCGAGCGGCCGTAGCCGGGCATGTCCGGGACGATGACCCGGAAGTGCTGCGCCAGTGCGTCGATGTTGCGGGCGTAGTTGGACACTCCGGAGGCGCCCGGTCCCCCGCCGTGCAGCAGCACCACCGCAGGTCCGGCTCCCGCTTCGGCAAAGAAGATCGGTTTTCCGGCGACGGTGACAGTGTGTTCGGTCAATGCGGTGGTCATGCGGTGACTCCAGTCGTGATTGGGGCGAGCCCTGCGGGCGGCGCCGGGAGGGACTCTCCGGATTTGGCTGCGGCATAGACGAATCCGTCGGGGCGCAGGACGACGACGCTCGCCTTCTTGGCTCGCAGCCAGTGCAGCAAGGACGGTTCGTCGACACGGATCGCCGGCACGCCCAGCTCAGTCCACGCGGTGGTGCCCGCAGGCAGCGCACCGGTGTGCACGATCGCCCATCGTCCGCCGAGGATGTCATCGAGTCGAACGGTCGCGCCCTGGTCGTCGGTCACCCACGGTTGGGGGATCTGCCATCCGATCGCGCGGCGCCCGCCGGCGGCGAAGAACCCGTCGGCGTATCGGGCGTCGGGAATCCACATCAGTTTCTGGGACCTGGTATTCAGCCCGGGTATCCGCGACAGGGCGCGCAAGACATGGTTGCGAACGGCGGCGAGGGCCGGGCTGCGTTCGGTGATGATTCGTCCCACCATGCATGCCCGGCGGGTGGTTTCGGTGACGTGCGGCTTGCGCTCGGTTTGATAGGAGTCGAGCAGCGACTCCTGGGCCTGGCCGTTGATGACGGCCGCGAGTTTCCAGCACAGATTGGCCGCGTCACGCACTCCGGCGGACATGCCCTGGCCGATCCAGGGCGGCATGGCGTGGGCGGCGTCGCCGGCCAGGAATATCCGTCCCACCCGCCAGCGGTCAGCGGTCCGGACGTGGTGGCTGTAGATCACCGCCCGCAGAATCTTGACGTGCTCGGGGGTGATGCCCTGGTCTTCCAGCACCTTCCAGATCGCGGTCTCGTCGAGCAGTGTCCGCTCGTCTTCGCAATCACGCGCCGGGTACTCCCAGCGATGGTGACCCAGTGGTGTGGGGCAGTCGACGGTGGGGCGGGCCGGGTTGCAGTGGAACCGCAGCCGGTCATAGCCGTCCCAGGTGTTAAGCACCTTGGTGTCGATGACAACCCACCGTTCGCTGTATGTCCGCCCGGCGTAACCGACGCCCAACTGTCCACGAGTGGGCGACGACCCGCCGTCGGCCGCAATCACGTACGACGCCCGCACTCGCTTGATCGTGTCGCTGCGCAGGTCGGCCAGCATGAGCTCGACCTCGTTGTCTCTCGGCAGCACCCGCAAGCATTCGTGTTCCAGGAGGATGTCGACGTCGGCGAACCGCTGCACGCCCTCGCGTAGCACGCGATCGACCGCGGGCTGGTAGAGGAACTGTTGAGGCGGATGCCCGGCCCCGCGGGGTTCGATTTTCAGATCGATGAAAGGCACCCCCTTGGCGTCGACGAAGTTCAGCGGCCGATCCGGCAGCATGTCTTGCTGCAGCCGCTCCGCCAGGCCGACGGACTGCCAGATCCGCATGACCTCGTCGTCGGTGGAGATCGCCCGCGCACGCCCGTAAATATCGGGATCACGTTCGACGACAAGCACTTTGAGACCGAGTCGACCCAAGAGGTTCGCGGCGGTGGCGCCGGTTGGCCCGTAGCCGATAACCGCCACGTCATAGGTGTCTGTCGTCACGATGCCCGCTCTCGACTCCGAAAAACTTGTCCTGTAGTGATCGCTACGGTAATGTAGCGATCACTACAGAGTCAAGACCCGAAGAGAGGCCCGATGGCGACAACATCCCAGCCGCAGCGGCGCAAACGGGTTGACGGCGAGCTGTCCCGTGAGCGCATCCTCGACGCCGCCTCCGAGATCGCCGCCGAGCGCGGCTACGAAGGCACCAGCATCGCCCTGGTCAGCGCTAAGTGCGAGCTGCCCGCCAGCTCGATCTATTGGCACTTCAAGAACAAGGACGACCTGATCGCCGCCGTCATCGAACGCAGCTTCGCCAGCTGGCTCAACGCCTGGCGGGTCCCCGACGACGGCACGGCACACGAGCGAGTTCAGGGGTTGGCGATGCAGATCGCCAAGGCCCTACTGGAATCACCGGACTTCATCCGACTCGGACTGATGCTGGCACTGGAACGCCGGCCCATCGAGGCGCGAGCGCGGGCGATGTTCATCCAGGCCCGCACCCAGACGGCCGTTGCGCTGACCCAGACGCTGAGCGAACTCACCCCGGGGCTCACCGAGACCCAGATGCGTCAGCTGGTCACCTATGCGATCGCGGGCGCTGACGGCCTGTTCATCGCCAACGAAGTCGACGACGCCGCCGTGGACCTCATCGAGATGTTCGATATGCACGCCAATGCCCTCTACAGCACCGCGCTGCGCCTGCTCGCCGAGAACGCCGGACAATGACTCTGCACAGCACCCAGGGGGCGCACCGAGGTGAACACGTCGGTAGGTCAACCCAGCCGATCATCAAAGTCGCGGACCTGGCGTGGCTGGAGTTCGAAAAGCCCGACCTGGCGCGAGCCGAGGAGTTTGCCCACGCATTCGGGTTCGCCACCGCACTGCAGACCGAGCGGGAACTGCACCTACGCGGCACGGACGCCGCCGAACCGTGCGTGATCATCCGACGCGGGAGCCGAAACCGTTTTCACGGCATGGCGTTTCGCGCACAAGACACGGCGGATCTGACTCGGTTGGCATCCGCGACCGACGGCCGCATCACCCCGCTGCCGGAATCACTCGGTGGGGCGAGCGTCGACCTGCTCGATCCCAACGGCCTGAGCGTTCGGGTCGTATCGTCCACCCACCAGCTCGACGCCCTACCGGCGCAAACCCCGCAGAGCTTGAACTTCGGCCGCGATCTGCAGAGAGTCAACGCCCCCCAGCGCCCCCCGCGCTCACCGGCGATCGTGCAACGCCTCGGACACCTGGTACTGCAAAGCACCCGATACCTTCAGACGCTCAACTGGTACCTGGACACCCTCGGGATGATCGTCAGCGACTTTCAGTACTTCCCCGGGCAGCGCGATCGTGGACCGACCATGAGCTTCATCCGTTGCGACCGGGGCAGCACCCCGGCCGACCACCACACCCTGGCGATCGCACTGGGCCCAGCCGACCGCTATATGCATTCGGCGTACCAGGTCTGCGACCTCGACGCGCTGGCCGCCGGCGGCGAGTACCTCAAAGACATGGGATATCAACGGTCTTGGGGAGTCGGCCGACATATCCAGGGCAGCCAGATCTTTGACTACTGGCGTGACCCCGAAGGTTTTCTGGTGGAACACTTCACCGACGGTGACATGTTCGACAACACCGTGGAACCAGGCTGGGCGCCCTTCACCGCGTCCGGGCTGGCTCAGTGGGGACCGCCAGCCAGCAAGAACTTCCTCGGCACCGAGGTGCGCACGGCGCCCCATGAGGCGAGCGCGATCCTGGCCGCATTGCGCGGCGACAACGAGTTCGACGTCCGCCGTCTGGCCGGCCTACTGAAAGTTGCCTCCTCATGACCGTTTCCGTACTTCGCACCGCCGAGGGCTGGTGGGTGCGCACCCCGGCCGGAGCCGCCCGGATCGACACACGCGCCACCACCACCGGGGCGCTGTTGGCCGATCGGGCCGCCATCGAAGCCGCTGCGAGCAGTCACGACGTCGTCCCGGTCGAGGGCCTTGCCCTGCTTTCCCCGGTGACAGCGCCGTGCCGGGTGATCGCCCAGATGACCAACTTCGTCTCGCATATCAAAGACGCCGGCATGAACCCGGCGTCGGTGCCGCTGACCTTCTTCCGCAAGTCCTCCGCGTCGATCACCGGCCCGTTCGACGACGTGGTCAAGCCCAGCCATGTCCGCCTGCTCGACTACGAGGTCGAGATCGGCCTGGTCATAGCTCGTGACATCCCGGTCGGTGCAACGATTTCCGAGGCCGACCTGCCGCAGCTGATCGCCGGCCTGGTGGTCACCAACGACGTGTCGGCCCGCGACGTCCAACTGCCGCAGACCCAGTTCTACGAGGCCAAGTCCTACCCCGGATTCACCCCGGTCGGCCCGGCGCTGGTGCTGCTCGGCGCCGCAGACTGGGCACGTTTCGGGCAGTTGCGCCTTCGCCTGGCGGTCAACGGCGAGATTCGGCAGGACAGCACTGTGGACGGCGACATGCTGTATCGGCCCCTGCAAGCCCTGCAGAGCCTGACTCGGTTTCAGAATCTCACGCCCGGAGATCTGATCCTGACCGGCACCCCGGCCGGCACCGCGCTCAGCGCCCCACCCAAGCCGATCGAGATCCTGGGCTCCTTGCTGCCGCCGGCACTGAAGTGGAAGGCCTTCTTCAAGCGGCAGGCCGGCAATCCCCGCTACCTGCGCGACGGCGACATCGTCGAGGCCGGCGTGGCAACCGATGACGGTGCGATCGACTTGGGCACCCAACGCAACACCGTGCGCTACGCCGCCGCGGCAGCCGGCCGATAACGCAAAGGGCTGCGACCCCCAGTGTCGTTGAACGACAACGCCGAACGTGCAACCAGTGCGGAAAATCTGCGGGATCTTCGCACCAGATGCACGTTCGGCGCAGGTAAAGCGTCAGGCCGACGGCCTAAACACGACTAGGCGACGTTCTCCTCGTCCTCGTCCTCGACCATGCTGCCCAGGCGTCCAAGGATGATCTCCTCGGCTTCGGACACCATCCGCGACACCAGTTCGTCGACGGTCGGGATGTCGTTGATGAGTCCCATCGCGGTGCCCACCGTCCAGATCCCGGCGTCGACATCGCCTTCGTCGAAGACGCGGCGACCGCGCACACCGGCCACCAGCTCTTGGACGTCGGGGAACTGACCGCCGTTCTTGAGGATCTCCACGACCTCGCGGGACACCGCGTTGCTGGCCACCCGAGCGGTGTTGTGCAGCGACCGGAAGATCAGCTCGGTGCCGCGCTCGTCGCCGGCGACGATGGCTTCCTTGACGTTTTGGTGGATGCAGGACTCCACGGTGCACATGAACCTCGAGCCCATGTTGACGCCGTCGGCGCCCAGAGCCAGCGCCGCGACCAAGCCGCGGGCGTCGGCGAAACCGCCGGAGGCGATCATCGGGATCTCGATCTGCGCCGCGGCAGCCGGGATCAGCACCAGGCCCGGGATGTCGTCCTCACCCGGGTGACCGGCGCATTCGAAGCCGTCGATGCTGATGCCGTCCACGCCCAGGCTCTGCGCCTTGACCGCGTGCCGCACCGAGGTGCACTTGTGCAGCACCTTGATTCCGTTGTCGTGAAACATCGGCAGGTGCGGCGCCGGGTTGGAGCCGGCGGTCTCGACGATCTTGATGCCGGCGTCGACGATGACCTGGCGGTACTCGTCGTAGGGCGGCGGGTTGATCGCCGGCAGGATGGTCAGGTTGACCCCGAACGGCTTGTCGGTGAGATCCCGGGTCTTGGCGATCTCGTTGGCCAGGTCGGCCGGCGTCGGCTGGGTGAGCGCGGTGAGGAAACCCAGCGCTCCGGCGTTGGCGACCGCCGCCACCAGCTCCGCGCGACCCACCCATTGCATGCCGCCCTGGGCGATGGGGTGCTCGACCCCGAACGTCTCGGTGAACTTCGTTGTAATGGCCATAAGGACTCCTAGCTCTGCTTGATGCTCTTCGCGCAACCGCTCATCGGGGTGCCATCCGGATGGCACCGTCGAGGCGGATGACCTCGCCGTTGAGCATCGGGTTGTTGATGATGTGCTCGGCCAGGGCGCCGTACTCGTCGGGGTCACCGAGCCGCGACGGGTGAGGCACCTGCGCACCCAGCGACTTCTGCGCCTCCTCGGGCAGCGAGCCCAGCAGCGGCGTCTTGAACAGGCCCGGAGCGATGGTGCAGACCCGGATCAGTTCACGCGACAGGTCACGGGCGATCGGCAGCGTCATACCGACCACGCCGCCCTTGGACGCCGAGTAGGCGGCCTGCCCGATCTGGCCCTCGAACGCCGCGACGGACGCGGTGTTGATGATGACGCCACGCTCGCCGTTGATCGGCTCGGTCTTGGCGATCCGCTCGGCCGAGAGCCGCAGCACGTTGAACGTGCCGATCAGGTTGACCTGGATGATCTTGCTGAAGGCATCCAGCGGGAAGGCGCCGTCCTTGCTCAGCGTCTTGATCGCGTTGCCGATTCCGGCACAGTTGACGTTGATCCGCACGGGGCCAAGAGATTCCGCGACGTCCAGGGCCGCGCCGACCGCCTCGGGGTCGGCCACGTTGGCTTCCACGAAGCGAGCCCGGTCACCGAGCTCGGAGACCACGTCCTCGCCCTTGAGGTCGATCACCACGACCTGGCCACCCGCATCCAGCAGGCGTTTGGCCGTCGCCAGTCCCAACCCGGAGGCACCGCCGGTGACAACGGCTACCGCGTCCTTGATCTGCACTCTCTTGGCCCCTCTCAATCCCAACCGTCTGGTTGGTCGGGACTATACCCAGTCGCTCAGGATGGACTCGTTGTCGGCTCCCAGAACGGCAGGCGGCGTCGGGACGTCGGGAACGCTGCGGGAGAACCGCGGCGCCGGCATCGGCTGCAAGTAACCGTCGACGTCGTAGAACGTGTCGCGCTCGGTGATGTGCGAATCTGCCTGCACCTCGTTGAAGGCCAACACCGGCGCCACGCAGGCATCGGAGGTGGCGAACACCTTGGCCCAGTGGTCCCGGTCGTGGGCGGCGAACGCCGCGGTCAGCTTCTCCCGCAGCACCGGCCAACCACTGACGTCGTTCTGCGCCGGCAACTCGGCGGGGTCCAGCTCCAGCTTGGCCAGCAGTTCGGCGTAGAACTGCGGCTCGATCGAGCCGACGGACACGTACTTGCCGTCGGCACATTCGTAGGTGTCGTAGTAGGGCGCACCGGTGTCGAGCATGTTGACACCACGCTCGTCGCTCCACAGCCCCTGCGAGCGGAAGCTCCACATCATCGCCGAGAGCACGCTGGCCCCGTCGACCATCGCCGCATCGATCACCTGGCCCTTGCCGGAACGCTGCAGCTCCCACAGCGCGGACAGGATGCCGACCAGCAGGAACATCGACCCACCGCCGAAGTCACCGGTCAGGTTCAGCGGCGGCACGGGGCGCTCCCCCTTGCGGCCGACGGAGTGCAAGGTGCCGTTCAGCGAGATGTAGTTGATGTCGTGGCCGGCCTGTTGGGCGCGCGGGCCGGTCTGTCCCCAGCCGGTCATCCGGCCGTAGATCAGCCGCTCGTTGACCTTGGCGCAGTCCTCCGGGCCCAGACCGAGTCGCTCGGTGACGCCCGGCCGGAAACCCTCGATCAGCACATCGGCCTTGGCGACCAGCTGCAGCACCAGGTCGCGGCCCTCCGGCGACTTCAGGTCGGCGGTCACCGAGCGCCGGTTGCGCAGCATGGTGTCCTTGCTGGCCCCGCCACCGAATTTCGGCGGTCGCTCCACGCGGACCACGTCAGCGCCCAGGTCGCCGAGGATCATCGCTGCGTGCGGTCCCGGTCCGATCCCGGCCAGTTCGATGACCCGCAGCCCCGCCAGTGGTCCCGCCATATCTGCCTCCTCGTCGTGTGCCTGTGTGATGTGCATCCTAGGGTGAGGGCCATGACTGCAATCGACTCCGGCATCGACACCCTGGCCCCGGTGGCGGGCGTGTCCGTCACCTTGACCGACGGGGTGCTCTCGGTGACCATCGACCGCCCCGAGAGCCTCAACTCGGTAACCACGTCAGTGCTGGCCGGTATCGCCGACGCCATGGAAGCCGCCGGGCGCGACCCGCGGGTGCGCGCGGTGCGGTTCGGCGGGGCGGGGCGCGGCTTCTGCTCCGGCGCCGGGATCAGTGCCGAAGATGCAACCGATGAACTGGCAACCGAGATCATCGTCGAGGCCAATCGTGCGATCCGGGCGATCGTCGCGTTGCCGCGGCCGGTGGTGGCCGTCGTGCAGGGCCCGGCGGCCGGTATCGGTGTGTCGCTGGCGCTGGCCTGCGACCTGATCGTGGCCTCGGACAAGGCCTTTTTCCTGTTGGCATTCACCAAGATTGGGCTGATGCCCGACGGTGGCGCCTCCGCACTGGTTGCCGCGGCCGTGGGCCGGACCCGCGCCATGCGGTTGGCGCTGCTGGCCGAACGACTGTCGGCCGCCGACGCCCTGGAATGGGGCCTGATCAGCGCGGTGTACCAGGCCGAGCAGTTCGACGCCGAGGTGGACAAGCTGCTGGCCGACTTGCTGGCCGGCCCCGCCGCGGCGTTCGCCAAGACCAAGCACGCCATCAACACTGCGACCCTGACCGAGCTGGATGCCACCCTGGACCGCGAATACGTCGGGCAGTCAATCCTGTTGAACGCCCACGACTTCCGTGAGGGCGCCCGCGCCTTTCAGGAGCGGCGCTCCCCCAATTTCACCGACTCCTGAGATCGGTGCCTACATCCCGAAGATCGGGGGTAGCGCCAGCACCATCACCAGCCCCCACACCAGGTGGGTCAGCACCGGAGCCAGCACTCCACCGGTAGCGCGGCGCTCGAGGGCGCAGACGGTACCGAGCACCAGCGCGGCCACCCCCACCATGAGGTTGCCCGCGGCCATCATCGCCGCGACGTAGAGCAGGGTGGAAAACACCAGCGGGGACCGGCGACCGAACGCACTGAACAGTGCGCCGCGGAAGAACAACTCCTCGGCGATCGCGTTGACCAGGGCGATCAGCACCACCAGCCGCCAGGAGACTTCGGTGGTGTAGGCCAAGATCGCGACCACCTGATCGGCCATCGGCGGAATGTCTTGTACCGCAAGCCCGCCCAGCAGGAACACCCCGCCGAGCACCAGGCCCACACCGGTACCGGTGAACACCGGCCGCTCGTTGCGTCCGCGGAACCGCAACACGCCCAGGTGCAGCGGGCCGGCCACCACCGCCCCCACCGTCCAGACCACCGCCAACACCAGCGACAGCCAGTAGAACGCCGCATCGCCTGGAAGTTTGCTGTGCATGGCGGCCAGTACCGCGGCGCCGATCACCACGACCACTCCGACGACGGCACGCCGCCGCTGCACCACTGCCCGTGGCTCGTGATAGGGCAGGGCGACCTTGGTCATGATGTCGGTGATCTCACGCAGCAGGCCGGGGCGGGTTGGACTGATCTGGGTCATGCAGGACGTCCCCTCAGCGGCGGGTTGTGCAACGTCCCTAAAACGTAGCGGCGAAACGGCGGCCGGTGGCCCGAATGCGTTAGTTCGCTCGATGGACTTCGATCAAGCGCCGGTATGCCGCGGCATTGTGCCGATTGTTACGGACCTCGGCCTCGCTCAGGTCGCGCCGCACCCGTCCCGGCACCCCCGACACCAGTGACCGCGGCGGCACCACCATCCCCTGCGGGATGACGGCACCGGCCGCGACCAGCGAGCCCGCCCCCACCACGGCGCCATTGAGGACGATCGCTCCCATGCCGATCAGGCAGTCGTCCTCAATGGTGCAACCGTGCAGCACCGCGTTGTGCCCGACGCTGACGTGCGCCCCCACTCGGCAGGGGAACTCCTTGTCGACGTGGACGGTCACGCCGTCCTGGATGTTGGTGTCGATCCCGATCTCGATCGGCTCGACCTCGGCGCGCAGTGTCGCCGAGTACCAGACGCTGGCCCGAGCGGCCAGGCTGACCTGGCCGATCAGGCTGGCGTTGGGCGCCACCCAGGACTCCGGGTGTAGCTGCGGGGCGCGCCCGCGGATGGAGATGAGAAGCGGCTCGGGCACGCCGCTCAACGCGCCTTCCACACTGGTGCGCGCTTCTCGGCGAACGCCCGGGGGCCCTCCTTGGCGTCCTCGGACCGCAGCACAGCGGAGAACTCCCGGCCGGTGCGAGCCCAACCGTCCACTTCGCCGGGGATGGCGCCGTCGTCGACGCCGTAGGCGATCCGCTTGCTGGCCCGCACCGACAACGGCGCGTTGACGGTGATCCGTTCGGCCAACTCAAGTGCTGCCTCCAGCGCTCCGCCGTCCTCGACCACCCGGTTGACCAGTCCCCAGCGGGCCGCGTCGGCCGCCGAGATGGGCTCCCCGGTGTAGAGCAGCTCCAGGGCAACTTTGCGGGGCAGCTGATCGATGATGCGGAACACCCCGCCGGCACCGGCGATCAGACCGCGCTTGACCTCGGGCAGCCCGAATTGGGCGCGCTGCTCGGCGATCACCAGGTCGCTGGCCAGCGCGATCTCGGTGCCGCCGCCCAGCGCGGTGCCGTTGACCGCCGCGATGACGGGCTTGTCGATGAAGTGCTGCACGAAGCCGGCGAAACCCCACTCCGGGTGTTCGGGGTGGTAGATGTTCTCCCGGTTGGCGATCGCCTTGAGGTCGGCTCCGGCACTGAACGACTTGTCGCCGGCTCCGGTGAGCACTACCGCGCGCACCTCATCGTCGTCTTGAGCCTGCGCCAAGGCGTCGCCGATGCCGGCACTGACGGCGCCGTTGATC
The DNA here is from genome assembly GCF_022374935.2 of Mycolicibacter virginiensis. Taxonomy (NCBI): domain Bacteria; kingdom Bacillati; phylum Actinomycetota; class Actinomycetes; order Mycobacteriales; family Mycobacteriaceae; genus Mycobacterium; species Mycobacterium virginiense. The sequence goes on along the minus strand of NZ_CP092430.2, from coordinate 1,287,239 downwards.
GCATTACGGGCGTCGGGCCGGTTGATCGTGATCAGCAGGACGTTCCCGCGCCGCTCTACCAGAACGGCCGCGTCACTCACAGCAGCACCAGTACTCACAGCAGCTCCAGGATGGTCGCGTTGGCCTGGCCGCCGCCTTCGCACATGGTCTGCAGTCCGTAGCGAATTCCGTTGGCGCGCATGTGGTAAAGCATGGTGGTCATGATCCGGGCACCGGAGCCGCCGAGCGGGTGACCCAGCGCGATCGCACCGCCGTTGGGGTTGAGCTTCTTCGGGTCGGCACCGAGTTCGGCGAGCCAAGCCATGGGCACCGGGGCGAAGGCCTCGTTGACCTCGAACACCCCGATGTCGTCGATGCTCAGGCCGGAGCGCTGCAGCGCCTTCTGGGTCGCCGGGATCGGCGCGGACAGCATCATCACCGGGTCGGCACCGGCCAGCGTCGCGGTGTGCACCCGGGCCAGCGGGGTCAGGCCCAGTTCGCGCGCCTTGGCCGCCGACATGAACAGCAGCGCCGCCGAGCCGTCGGAGATCTGGCTGGAGTTACCGGCGTGGATCACGCCGTCCTCCTTGAAAGCGGGCTTGAGCTGGGCCATCTTCTCCAGGGTAGTACCGCGGCGGATGCCCTCATCCTCGCTGATGACGTTGCCCTCGGGGTCCGTGATCGAGACGATCTCGTCCTTGAACGCGCCGGCGTCCTGTGCGGCACCGGCCTTTTCGTGCGATGCCAGCGCGAACTCGTCGAGCGCGGTACGGCTCAGGCCCCACTTGGTGGCCATCATCTCCGCACCGATGCCCTGGTTGGGGGTCTGGCTGTAGCGCGCCTTGAAGGAGTCCCCGTACGGACGGCCACCGTTGGCCAGCGAGGAGCCCATCGGGGTACGCGACATCGACTCGACGCCGCCGGCGACCACGACGTCGTAGTGTCCGGCGACCACACCGGCGGCGGCAAAGTGCACCGACTGCTGGCTGGAGCCACACTGGCGGTCCACGGTCACCGCCGGCACCGTCTCCGGCCAGCCCGCGCTCAGCACCGCCGTGCGGCCGATGTCCAGGGCCTGCTCACCGGCCTGCATGACACAGCCCCAGATCACGTCGTCGACCAGCGCCGGGTCCACGCCTGCCCGGTTGACCAGCCCGTTGAGCACCTGGGCGGACAGCTCGGCCGGGTGTACCCCGGACAGTCCGCCGTTGCGCTTGCCGATCGGCGCGCGCACCGCTTCGACGATGACGGCTTCAGCCATGGGTGCTCCTTTATCAATTCGGGGTCTTGTTGCCTCGATTGTCGACGGGCGCGCTCGGCCGGCGTCAGCGGGGGTCACTCCGGGGGCTCCCGCGTACCGTCGGATCCATGGCACGCATCGTGATCATCGGCGGCCACGGCAAGATTGCCCTGCTGCTGGCCCCCATCCTCGCCGCCCGCGGCGATCAAGTCAGTTCGGTGTTCCGCAACCCCGACCACGCCGAAGAGGTCGCGGTCACCGGTGCGGTCCCGGTGGTGGCCGACATCGAGCAGCTCGACACCGACGGTCTCGCCCGACTCATGGCAGACCACGACGCGGTGGTGTTCTCCGCCGGCGCCGGCGGCGGAAACCCGGCACGCACCTACGCCGTCGACCGTGACGCCGCCATTCGCAGCATCGACGCCGCCGCGAAAGCCGGTGTGCGGCGCTTCGTGATGGTGTCCTACTTCGGCGCGGGCCCCGATCACGGCGTTCCCGAAGCCGATCCGTTTTATCCGTACGCGCAGGCCAAGGCCGCCGCCGACGCCCACCTACGCGCCAGCGACCTGGACTGGACGGTGCTGGGCCCCAGCCGGCTGTCTCTCGACCCGGCTACCGGCAAAATCGCCGTCGGTCCCGACACGGCTAAAGGCCAGGTCTCTCGCGGCAACGTCGCGTTGACGATCGCGGCCTGCCTGGCCGACAAGTCGACTATCGGCCGCACCGTCGAGTTCAACGACGGCCAGACCCCGATCCCGGAGGCACTCGCGGCCGGTCGAGCCGAGTAATCTCGATCACGCAACTGGTTTGCCGTTGTCGCCGCCAGGCGGCCTCGGCATCGAGCGCACCGCAGTTTACGCAGTTTTCCGTGGAGCGCAAGAGGGAACCCGGTGAGAATCCGGGACTGTCCCGCAGCGGTATGCAGGAACGACCGCCGTCATAAGCACTGGTCACGGGTTAGCCCACCGACTGGGAAGCGACGGCCATTAGGTGCACCTCGGTGCGCGCCTGCGAGTCCGAATACCTGCCCGTTGTGCTGGGCGCGCCGCGCCCGGCGGATCAACGCCTCGCGGAATAGGCGTCTGGTTTTGAGGGTTATAGTGCTTTATATATAGGCACGGGACCGGATCAGCTGGGCGGCTGCTGGCGTTGACCCACCCTCGTCGATTGAAGGATCAAATCGTGACCGTTCAACCTTTTACCGCCACCGTTCTCGGCTCACCGCGAATCGGACCGCGCCGCGAACTCAAGCGCGCCACCGAAAGCTACTGGGCCGGAAGGATCGGCCAGGACGAGCTGAAGAAGGTGGCCGCTGGCCTGCGCCGGGACACCTGGGCTCAACTGGCCGCCGCGGGGCTCGACTCGGTACCGGTGAACACGTTCTCCTACTACGACCAGATGCTCGACACCGCGGTACTGCTGGGGGCACTCCCGGCCCGGGTGGCCGGCGTCGCCGACGAGCTCGACCGCTACTTCGCCGCCGCCCGCGGCAACGCCGAGATCGCTCCGCTGGAGATGACGAAGTGGTTCGACACCAACTACCACTACATCGTTCCGGAGATCGGCCCGGACACGACGTTCTCCCTCAACCCCGCCAAGGTGCTCTCCGAGCTCGCCGAGGCCAAGGAGCAGGGCTTCGGCGGAAACGTGGCCCGACCGGTGATCATCGGCCCGGTCACGTTCCTGTTGCTCAGTAAGGCCGTCGGCGGTGCGCCGGCGCCGATCTCGCGTCTCGAAGAGCTGACCGACGTGTACGCCGAGCTGCTGGCCAAACTGGCCGACGCCGGCGCGGAATGGGTGCAGATCGACGAGCCGGTGCTGGTGACCGATATCTCCGCGGACGCCCCGGCCCTGGCCGAGCAGGTGTACAGCCGCCTCGGCGGGCTGAGCAACCGGCCGGCGATCTTCGTGGCCACCTACTTCGGTGACCCCGGCGCCGGGCTGCCCGCGCTGGCCAACACCCCGGTCGAGGCGATCGGTGTGGACCTGGTCTACGGGCCCAACACCGCTATCGCATCGGTCCCCCAACTGGCCTCCAAGATTCTGGTCGCCGGGATCGTCGACGGCCGCAACATCTGGCGCACCGACCTGCAGGCCGCGCTGGCCAAGTTGGCGTCACTGCTGGGCCCCGCCGGGGCGGTGGCTGTCTCTACGTCGTGCTCGACGCTGCACGTGCCCTACTCGCTGGAGCCCGAGACCGGCCTGGACGACGCACTGCGCAGCTGGCTGGCGTTCGGCGCCGAGAAGGTGACCGAGGTGGCCACCCTGGCCCGCGCCCTGCGTGAGGGCCGGGACGCGGTCGCCGCGGAGATCGCCGCGTCCAACGCCGCGGTCGCCTCCCGCAAGTCCGACCCGCGACTGAACAACGCGGCGCTGCGCGCCCAGATCGCCGAGATCCGGGCGGCCGGTATCCAGCGCGGTTCGGCCGAGGCACGCCGCGCCGCCCAGGACGAGCGGCTGCACCTGCCGCCGCTGCCGACCACCACCATCGGTTCGTTCCCGCAGACCGTGGAGATCCGCAAGGCCCGCGCGGCCCTGGTGGCCGGGGAGATCAACGAAGCGGAGTACACCGACCGGATGAAGGCGGAGGTCGCCGCCGTCATCAAGTTGCAGGAGGACCTCGGGCTCGACGTGCTGGTGCACGGCGAACCGGAACGCAACGACATGGTGCAGTACTTCGCCGAGCAGCTCGAGGGCTTCTTCGCCACCAGCAACGGCTGGGTGCAGTCCTACGGCAGTCGCTGCGTGCGCCCGCCGGTGCTGTTCGGCGACGTGACGCGGCCCAAGCCGATGACAGTTGATTGGGCCACCTACGCCCAGTCGCTGACCGACAAGCCGGTCAAGGGCATGCTCACCGGTCCGGTGACCATCCTGGCCTGGTCGTTCGTCCGTGACGACCAGCCGCTGGCCCACACCGCCTACCAAGTGGCGCTGGCGATCCGTGAGGAGACGGTGGATCTGGAGTCCGCCGGCATCGCGGTGATCCAGGTCGACGAGCCCGCCCTGCGCGAGCTGTTGCCGGTGCGCGACGCCGACAAGGCGGCCTACCTGGATTGGGCGGTCGGTTCGTTCCGGATGTCCACCTCGGGCATCTCCGACGCGACGCAGATCCACACCCACCTGTGCTACTCGGAGTTCGGCGAGGTGATCGGTGCGATCGCCGACCTGGATGCCGACGTCACCTCGATCGAGGCGGCGCGCTCGCACATGGAGGTGCTCGACGACCTGAACGCGATCGGCTTCTCCAACGGGGTGGGACCGGGTGTCTACGACATCCACTCGCCACGCGTGCCGAGCGCCGACGAGATGGCTGCTTCGCTGCGCGAGGCGCTGGATGCTGTTCCGGCGCAACGCCTCTGGGTGAACCCCGACTGCGGTCTCAAGACGCGCAAGCCCGACGAGGTGACGGCATCGCTGGCCCATATGGTTGCCGCGGCCAAGGAAGCCCGCACCGGCCTGTGACCGTCTGACATGTTGCGCCCCAGAGCCATTTCTGGGGCGCAACATGTCCTTTCCATGAGAACGGAGTCCCCTGGTGCCGTTGAACACCATCGCACTGGAATTGGTGCCGCCCAACACCGATCGTGGGTGTGAGCACGCCCGCGAAGAGGCCTACAAGGTCCTGCAGCTCTCGGACCAAGCGGGTATCGCGGGCCGGATCGGTCACGTCATGATCCCCGGGCTGATCCCCGAGGACGACGATCGGCCGATCGAGATGAAACCCAAACTCGATGTCCCGGAATTCTGGTCGACAATCCGTCCCGAACTGCCCGGCGTACGTGGACTGTGCACGCAGGTGACCGCATTCCTCGACGAGGCGGCGCTGCGGACGCGACTGGTAGGCCTGCGCCAGGCCGGGTTCGACGGAATCATCTTCGTCGGTGTCCCCCGCACGCTGAACGACGGTGAGGGCGGCGGCGTCGCACCCACCGACGCGCTGTCGAAGTTCGACGATCTCGTCGACAACCGGGGCGTCATCCTCATCCCGACCCGGGACGGCGAGCGCGAACGCTTCGACTTCAAATGTGACCGGGGTGCCACCTTCGGGATGACGCAGCTGCTCTACTCGGACGCGATTGTCGGATTCCTTCGCGACTTCAAGAACGTCAGTGATCACCGGCCCGAGGTCCTGTTGTCGTTCGGCTTCGTGCCAAAGATGGAGAGCAAGGTCGGGCTGGTCGATTGGTTGATTCAGGATCCGGGCAACGAGGCCGTCGCCGCCGAACAGGCCTTCGTCCGGACTCTGGCCGCAGGCGAACCCGACGCCAAACGCCGGCAGCTGCTCGATCTGTACAAGCGGGTCATCGACGGCGTGGCCGAGTTGGGCTACCCGTTGAGCCTGCACTTCGAGGCTCCCTACGGCATTTCGAGACCGGCATTCGACACCTTCGCCGAGATGCTCGCCTACTGGTCGCCGCACGCGTAAACCGGCAACAGCCGTGCCGGCGCCGCCAGATCTGTTGGAAATGGCAGTAATTCACCGGCATTTCAAGTGGGGTCTCGTCGGCGTTCAGCTGGTCGCCGCCTACCGGACCTACCTTCGAGCGTGAAGGGGAGTAGTTCCTACCCGCCACACCTGTGGCGGATGTGAATGGTCGTCAATACGGCGGGTTCCACCCGCCCGGTCATTCAGCGGACCCAGGACTTTCGCGAGCGAGACCTTCGGACGATTGACCATGTCGACCGAAGGCTCCGCGGGCTTTCCTTGCAGATTCGGTCGCCGAGCGAAGGAGACCGATGCCCCCCTCGATACCTGCCCTAATCGACGATGTCGAACCGGCAACCGACGAGCCTCTCGATACCATCACCGCCGTCCCGCTGATCGACGACGAACTCGACAACGAACTCGACAATGTCGCCGACGGTCGCGCGCCCCGCGGCGCCCCCGCACCGGGCGACGGATTGTTGGCGGTCTCCACCGCGGCGATGGCAGGTATCAGCGCCGTCGGCTTGGGCATCGCACTGGCCGGACGTGTCCTGCGCTTTCCGCGCCTGCCGGCCAGTGTCCAAGGCGCCGTGGTCGCCCTGGACCACCAGCCGCGGCTGCGCCGACTCCTCGAGGAACGCATCGGTAAACGCGCAACGGACACTGCCATGGGGCTGGCCTCCACCGCGGCCAACGCGCTCGCCGTCGCCCCGTCGATTCTGGCGATCGACCTGGCGATCAACACCTTCAAGGCAGCCGAAACGCGCGCCGACGCCCGGGCATGGTCCCGGCGCGAACTGGCCCGCCCCACCACCGGATCCGAGACGCAGTCAGCCGCACGTCCGGTACCTGCCCCGGTCGGCCCAATCGAACAACACCTGCAGCGCGGCACCTGGGTCCAGGCCATCGGCGCGGCGGCGGTCGGTGCGGCCAGCCGCGACCCGAACCTGGCCGGCAATGCCGCGTTGGTCGCCGTGCCGAAAGCCGCCCGCTCCACGCAGGAATCGTTCGCGGCGACACTGGGTCGCGGACTGGCCAACAACGACGAGGCGCTGCAGATCGACCCGGACAGCCTGCGCCGATTGGATCGGATCGATGTGGTGATTCTCGATCCGCGAGTGCTGCGCAGCGAGTCGTTGCGCTTGGTGCGACTACGCGGTGGCGACGAGAAGGACCTGACAGTCTGGGAGCGCGCCCAGGCGATGCCGGCGGCCGGCGACCTGCAGCCTGGCTGGCACCCGGTGCCCGGCACGCGCCGTAGCAAGGGGCGTCCCGTCACCGAGGCGCTCTTCGCCCCGGCGCCGCATCCACTGGCGGCCGCTACGCTCGCCGAGACACAGCGAGCCGACGTACAGACCATCACCGTCGATGACTCCGTCGGCCTCGGTGCGCTACGGCCCGCGTTCGACGAATTCGCGCCGATGACAGGCGATTCGATCGACGACGCCCTCTTCGATGCGGTGCACGACTACCAACAGGAAGGCCACACCGTCGCAGTGATCTCCTCGGCGGCCACCCAGGCACTGTCGGCGGCCGATCTCGGCGTGGGCATCCTTCCCGACGACAGCCAGCCGCAACCGTTGGAAGCGGACCTGATCGTCGATGACCTGGCCGGGGTGTGGCGAATTCTGCATGCCCTGCCCGCGGCCAAGGCGGCCAGTCGCCGCGGTGTCGAACTGTCCGTCGGCGCTTCGGCGATGGGTTCGCTGCTGCTGATTCCGACCGTCCGGGGCCGCGGGCCCGAAGCGGTGGTGTTGGGAGCGGCGGCGGGTGTGGCGTCCGGCTACTGGTCGGCACGCAAGGTGGTCAACGCCCCGCTGCCCCGGCCGGTTCCGGTCGACGAGTGGCATGCCATGTCGGTGGAGCAGGTGCGTGCCGCGTTGGCCGGATCGGCGGAGCCCACCTCTGCCCCGAGCGCTGCCGCGGACATCGAACGCCCGGTGTTCTGGCAATTCCTGGACGCGGTGCGCGACGAACTGTCCGACCCGCTGACCCCGGTGCTGGGATTGGGCGCCACGGCCACCGCGATACTGGGCTCCCCCATCGACGCATTGTTGGTCGGCACGGTGCTGGCCAGTAACGCCGTGCTGGCCGCCGGTCAACGGCTCAGCGCCGAGCTGCGGCTGAATCGGCTGCTCGCCGACCAGATTCCACCCGCCTGGAAGGTGACGATCCGGCCCGACGGCACACGCGAACGCGTCCAGGTGCTCCCCGAGCAGTTGCAGCGTGGGGATCTGATCGAGGTGGGACCCGACGACGTGGTGCCGGCCGACGCCCGCGTCATCGAGCTGGAGAAGCTGGAGGTCGACGAGGCGTCGCTGACCGGTGAATCGCTGCCGGTGACCAAACAGCTCGACGCCACCCCGGGTGCGGAACTGGCCGAACGTCGCTGCATGCTCTTCGCCGGCACCACCGTGGCGGCCGGGACGGGTCTGGCGTTGGTGACCGCGGTGGGATCCGACACCGAGGTGCGGCGCGCCGCCGACCTCGTCACCAGTCGACACGGCGACATCGGGCTGGGCCACCAGCTCGGCCAGATCACCAACCGGACCTGGCCGCTGAGCCTGATGACCGGCGGATTGGTCAGCGCGCTGGGGGTGCTGCGCGGTACCCGGCTGCAGCAGGCGGTGGCCCAAGGTGTTTCGGTGGCCGTCGCCGCCGTCCCTGAGGGCATGCCGGTGGTGGCGACGCTGGCTCAGCACGCCTCGGCGCAGCGACTCACCAAGTCCGGTGTGCTGGTGCGGGTGCCACGCTCCGTGGAGGCCCTGGGCCGCGTAGACGTGGTGTGCTTCGACAAGACCGGCACACTGAGCGAGAACCGGTTGCGGGTCACCGAGGTGCGCACGGCAGCCGATCACTCCCGTGGCGAGGTGCTGCGGTGCGCGGTACGTGCTACGCCGTCGGCGAAGGGGCAAAGCCACGTCGACGCCACCGACGCCGCGATCGTGGCGGCGGCTGCGTCGGTGCCCGGCGCCATCGCATCTGGGGCACCCGCCGCCCATCTGCCGTTCCGCTCCGGGCGCCCGTTCGCGGCATCGGTGTTCGGGACCGAACTGACGATCAAGGGTGCGCCCGAGGTGGTGCTCGCGGCCTGCGAGAACGTCGCGGCCGACATCGACGACGTGGTGGAGCAGCTGGCCGACGAGGGTCTGCGGGTCCTTGCGGTGGCACGACGCGAGCTCAGCCCCGCTCAACTGCAATCGCTTTCGGCTGATCCCGACGACCCCGAAGCCCAGCTTGCGGCCATGGCTCAGCAGTGCGCCGGCGGTTTGACCTTGGTCGGATTCGTCGGCATCTCCGACACCCCGCGCGCCGGGTCGGCCGGCCTGCTGGCCGAGCTACACCGCCGGCAGGTGCCCATTCGGATGATCACCGGTGATCACCCGACCACCGGTCGCGCGATCGCCCGCAAGATGGGCTTGCAGCTCACCGCCGAGCAGGTCATCACCGGCTCGGAATGGGAGACGCTGTCGGGCAAGGAGCAGGAGCGCGCGGTGGCCGAGCGAGTGGTGTTCGCCCGGATGTCACCGGCGAACAAGGTGCAGGTGGTGCAGGCACTGGAACGCAGCGGCAAGGTGTCGGCGATGGTCGGCGACGGCGCCAACGACGCCGCCGCCATCCGAGCCGCCACCGTCGGGATCGGCATCGTCGCCCAGGGCAGCGACGCCGCCCACACCGCGGCCGACGTGGTGCTGCTCGACGGCAAGATCGAGACCCTGCTGGACGCGCTCAACGAGGGCAGCCAACTGTGGCAGCGGGTGCAGGCTGCGGTGGCGGTGCTGTTGGGCGGCAACGCCAGCGGCGCGGTGTTCGCGATCATCGGCAGCGCCCTGACCGGTCAGGCACCGTTGAACACCCGCCAGCTGCTGCTGGTCAACATCGTGACCGATGCTTTCCCGGCCACCGCGCTGGCGATCAGCCAGCCCCGGCGCCCGATGCCCTTCGGGGGGCGCGGGCCCGACGAGAAGGCGTTACTGCGGGCGGTGGCGCTGCGTGGCACGACCACGGCCAGTGCCACCCTGGCCGCCTGGTTCATGGCGCGAGCCACCGGCTTTCCGCGACGCGCCTCCACGGTGGCGCTGGTCGCGCTGGTGACCACCCAGCTGGGACAGACCCTGCTGGAGTCGCGCTCGCCGGTGCTGGTGGCCACCGCGGCCGGCTCGTTCGCGGCCATGGCGCTATTGATCAGTATCCCGGGGATCAGCCAGTTCATGGGCTGCACCCCGCTGGGTCCGATCGGCTGGGCTCAGGCACTGGGATCGGCGGCGATCGCGACCACCGCGGCGGGCATCGCGCCCCGCTTCCTCGCGCGTGCCGAGACGAAAGACGCTGTCACCGCCTGACACCGGATTCAGCGGCGGCGGGCGAGATACTCCTGCTGGAGCACCCAGGTGCGCCCGTCGTCGCTGCGTTCGTCGCGCCAGCGAAACGAGTCCGGGCCGATGTCGCGGAAGCTCCATCGGATGGCGGAACCGTCCGGCAGCGCGCCGTCCTGCACGATTCCGTCCGCGTCGGCCCGGCCCAGTTGGTGCAGCCGAAGTCCCAGTTGCGGTTCGGTCCACTGGATGTGCCAGGCGTCGACGGCGGGGTCATAGACGCGCAGTGTGGTCCCGTGAAAGAGAGTTTCGGCGTGCCAGACGTCCTGGACGGCTCGCCCGTCGAGCACCCAGTCCGCGATCATCCAGCCCGAGACGTGGCGGGTGCCCTCGTCGCCGAACCAGGTGATGTCAAGATCCCAGCGGCCACCGACCAACCACCCGTAGAGGGCCATCGCGTCGCGATGCTCGGCGGTCGGTCCGGTGGCGACCAATGCGTTTGTCAGCAAAGACATGTCAGGCCGTCACGAGGTCGAACTCGTTGCCCTCGGGGTCGGCCAGTGTGGTCCACCGGTAGCCGCCCTCGGCATGGTCGGCCAACCGGGCGGCGCCCAGTTCCAGGGCCCGCTCGACCGCGGCAGCCAGATCCGCCGCGACGAGGTCGAGGTGCACCCGGTTCTTGACCTGCTTGGCTTCTGGCACCTGCACGAACGCCAGGCGTGGCGGCGTCTGCGCTGAGATGCCGATCGAGGCGATCTCGGCACTGGCTCCCTCGTCGACCGGTCGGGCCAGCAGCTGCGACCAGAACCGCGCCAGCTTGCCGGCGTCGGCGCAGTCGAAGGTGACAGTGTGCAGCGTGATCTCCATGGGTGAACTCCTTGTCGTGGGTCAGGATTTGGTGCGAAAGATGGGCCAGCACACCTCGGTGCGATGCGCTGTTTCGTCGTCGGTGTCGTAGCCGGACACCAGGTAGTGCTCGCGGATCGGTCCGTCGACACCCAGTTCGCGTTCGGCAACATGGGTGCCCAGCGCGGCGTAGGTGCGGTCCAGCTCGCCGAACGCCCCGCGGTGCACCGCGACCGCCAGTTCCGCCGCGGGAATCTCCAGCGTTCGCACCCTGCCCCGGGCCATGGCGGTGCTCACCGGCCGGAACGCGATCACCTCTCCCCTGCCGGCTTCGAAGAACTCCGCCGAGTACAACGCACCGCGAACCCCGGGAACGTCATCGGCCACCGCGGCGTCGAGCTCGGTGAACGCCTGCGTCCACCAGTCGTCGATGTCTGCCATCGCGACCTGGTCGACGACCGCGGCCGCCAGCGTCGCCGGCACCGACCGGTAGGTGACGTCACAGGTGTCGCCGGCGTCTTCCAGCAGCGCCCGCAGCGATTCCACGCTGGCCTGCGTTTGCGCCAGTCGGTCCTGGAGCCGTTGCAGGTGAGCCACGATGGCCCGGTTGCGGTCGGTGACCTGCTCGGCGCGGACCACTTCGGTCAGCTCGTCGAGCGGCATGCCCAGATCGCGCAGTCGGCGGATGACTTGGGCGATCGGCAGCTGGTCCGGGCTGTAGTAGCGGTATCCCGATGAGGGGTCGACCTGCACGGGAGCCAACAGGCCGCGCTCGTGGTAGAGCCGCAACGCCTTGACGGTCAGGTAAGTCATCCGGGAGAAGTCCCCGATGGGCAACAGTGTCGGCATGCGCTCCAGTGTCGAATCTCCCCCGGGGGCAGAGTCAACAGATCGGTGCAACTAGCCTCGGTTGATGGAGTTCAACACGCTGCGCCACGAGGTCGAAGACGGCATTCTCACCGTGTACCTGGACCGACCGGACAATCTCAACGCGTTCACCGTCGAAATGGCCGAGGAGCTGGAGCGCACCTTCGTCGAGGTCAACGACGACGACGCCGTCCGCGCGGTGATCGTCACCGGCTCCGGACGCGCGTTCTGCGCGGGGATGGACCTGTCCAGCTCGGGCAACGTGTTCGGGCTCGACGAGTCCAAGTCGCCGTCACTGGCCGCGATGGCCGACCTCGACGATCCGGAGCTGGCCCGGGTGCGCGACACCGGCGGGCGGGTCACGCTGGCGATCTATGGCTGTCGCAAACCGGTGATCGCCGCGGTCAACGGTGCCGCGGTCGGGATCGGCGCCACCATGATGCTGGCGATGGACGCCCGGCTGTTCTCGACCAAGGCGCGTTTCGGTCTGGTGTTCGGGAAGTTGGGCATCACCCCGGAAGCGTGTTCGACATGGTTCCTGCCCCGTATCGTGGGCGTGCCAACGGCGTTGGATCTGCTCTACCGCGCTGACATCCTCGACGCCGAGCACGCGCACGCCTGCGGAATCGCCCAGTCCATTCACGAACCGGAGACTCTGTTGGCCGAGGCGCGGGCGGTGGCCGACGCCTGGACCAAGGGACGTTCGCCGGTCTCGTTCGCGTTGATCCGGCAGATGCTCTACCGCAACTCCGCGCAGCCCGACCCGGTCGAGGCGCACCGGGTGGACTCGCTGGCGATGTTCTACACCAGCATCGGCGACGGCGCCGACGGCGTGCGCGCCTTCCTGGAGAAACGCGACGCGCAGTTCACCTCCCGGGCGTCGGCGATGCCGCCGTTCTACGACGAGTGGGTCAAGCCCCGCCCCTAGCCCGAGGGCTGCCAGCCCGGGCCGCGAAACAGGTGGCCCCACACCGCACGCCAACTGCGGGCCGCGCGGATGTCGCGCCAGATCGCGACGTACTCGTGGGTGGCCACCCGCACCGGGTTGAACGTGTCGATGTTCTTGGTCAAGCCGTAGACGACGCGCTCGTCCTCAGGCTGGAAGGTGCCGAACAGCCGGTCCCAGACAATGAGGATTCCCCCGTAATTCTTGTCGAGGTATTGGACGTTCGCCCCGTGGTGCACGCGATGATGCGACGGGGTGTTGAAGATGAATTCGATTGGCCGCCAGAGCTTGCCGACCCGCTCGGTGTGGATGAAGAACTGGTAGAGCAGGCTGACCGACTGTTGCAGCAGGATCATCCACGGGGCGAATCCGGCGAACGCCAACAGGATCCAGAACGGCACCGCGGTGAACGGCGTCCAGGTCTGACGCAGTGCGGTGGACAGGTTGTAGTGCTGGCTGGAGTGGTGCACCACATGGCTGGCCCAGAACACCCGGATGGTGTGGTGGGTGCGGTGATACCAGTAGTAGGCGACGTCGTCGGCGACGAACAGCGCGATCCAGGTCAGCGGATTGCTGGCCGGCAGGTGAACCGGGGCCAGCAGGTAGACCCCGCTGAAGATCGCCAGCACCACCAGCTTCCAGCCGATGTTGATGATCACGTTGCCGATGCCCATCGAAAGGCTGGTGCCGGTATCGCGTAGTTCGTAGCCGCGCTCGTCGTCGTCGGGCCGCACGGCGAACGACACGGCTTCCAGCAGTAGGCAGAGCACGAAGACCGGAATGGCGTGCGCGATGAGGTCGAACATGCCGCTATTCCTCTCCCTCGGCGCCGGCCTGGCAGGCCGCGACGAATCGGGTCAGCAGCTCGTCGGCGAGGCGGTACGCGGCGTCCTCGTCGGCGGCGGCGATCGCAGCGGCCAGGTCGATGTGCGCGCTGCGGTCGGCGAACTCGGCGGCCCCCAGCGCGTAGATGGCGTCGCGGCCGATCTCGTCGTAGGCGGCGACCAGCGTGTTGAGCGCCAGCCGATAAGCGATATTGCCGGAGGCGTCAATTACGGCGATCCAGAACGCCAGGTCGGCGTCGCTGACCTCCGTGAGATCCCCGGCGGTCGGGTATTCCGCGGCGGCCGCGATGATCGCGGCGCGCTGGTCCTCCGAGGCGTTCCGGGCGCAGAGTCGTGCGGCGTCCGCGGCGATCGAGCGGCGCATCACCGCCACGTCGCCGATGATCTGGCGTGCCGGAATCGCCCCGGCGACAGCCAATCCGGTCAACGCGTCCAGGCCGGCACTTTCCCGCCAGTCCAGCACCCGCGTCTTTCCCCCGTGGCTGATCCGGACCAGCCCCGCCTGCTGCAACCGCTTGAGCGCTTCGCGGACGGCATGCCGGTTGACCTGCAGGGTCAGCGCCAATTCACGTTCCGACGGAAGCGGCTCGCCGGCGGGCAGACGACCGGTCAGGATCTCTTCGACGAGCCGCACGAAGATCGTGTCGGAGAGTGCGGTGCGGGAGATGGGCGCCAGGTCCATGGTCTACATGGTCAGGCACCCCGCCACACTGGTCAACTGGTTGTACCAGTTATCTGGGTCACACCTTTTCGTCCTCGTCGACGTAGATCGGCAGGTCGTCCTGCCAGGGCTGACGCACCACCATGTCCGCCACTTTCACGTGGCCACGTTCGAACTCACCGGTGGCGGCGTCGACCAACCGATACTGCTGGGTTTGTCGCTGAATCGGCTGCGCGTCCAGCATCACGATGCGCACCTCACCGGGCTCGAACCCGCAGCGCTTCTGGAGCGCGGCGACCAGCTGCTCGTTGCTGAAATGCCCATCACCGAAATTCCATCCGAGAGCGGTGCTGCAGATTCGCTCGCCGTCGGTGAGGACATAGTCGTCTTCGTTCTGATCGGCCATGGCGCGGTGGGCCAAGGCAAACAGTGCGCGACCGTGGGTGTTGAAGGCGCGGAAGGCGTACCCCATGTACATCGGGATCTGTGCTGCTTCCTTGCTGCCGTAGAACCTCTCCAACTGGGCGGCGGGCATGCTGGCGATCGACACGATTCCCTCGGCTATCTTCGCGTCGGCTGACGGCTTGATACACCACAGCGTGGTATCCCAGTTGCCCGCGTAGTAGCGCATGCCGGGCAGGAAGGACACCTTGCGCGGGAACAGATTCCCCAGCACGACAGTTCCCGCGACGACGACGAACAGCAGTATTGGCAGGGGTGTCGTCATGTCCGTCAGCCCCACACCCGGATGGCCGACGAACAGCGCCAGCACCGAGAACATCATGAAGACGTTCCATTCCAGCGGCACGCCCATCGGAATCGCGGACAGAATGCCGAAGTGGAAGCACAGCATGACGAACGCGGCGATCGCCGTGGTCCAGCCGCCGTGACTGAAGAACAACACCAGCGGGACCAGTCCCTCGACGGCCGTGCTGAAATGCGCGAGCCAGCGCGAGCGCCAACCCGGACGGAGATCGTCCGGAAAGTGTTCGAAGAACTTGCGTTTGATGAACCGCGGTCGAAACAGCGGGTTGTTGCTCATCATCGTCGAGATGACGAACGGGAAGTGTTTGTTGAGCTTGGACGTCGCCGCGCCCAACCAAATGACCAGACAGACGAGCTTGGCGCCCAGGATCAGATCGACGCCATAGCCGGCGAACAGGAACGCGACGGTGAACGAGGCGTACACCTCGCCGCGGGCAGCCAAGAACACAACCTTATCCCGCAGACCCAGCACCGCCAGCACAATCAACACGGCCCAGATCTGCCACGCCGGCAGCACCCCTACCGTCGTTCCCAGCGCGGGCACCGGGCCGGTTCCATCGGAAAAGATCGCGATGACGAGCAGCACCAGTAGGGCGCCGTAGAGCAGCGCATCGAACGGCGTTCGGCTATCACCCTTCGTCAATGGAATGCGGTTCGGCCACGGTGGCAGCCGAATAGTGCCGGGTCGCAGCCAGTACAGGATCGAGCCCATCGGCGGGAAGAACCGGTTGTTCAACGGTCCGAAGCCGCAGCCCAGGCCGACGACCTCGAATAACATCGTGTACAACACGACCTTCTCGAACACGATGGGCTCGGCATACCAGTGCGCGACATTGGTGAAGCCATCGATTCCCGTGGTGGTCAGCACCAACAACCAGGCCGCCAGGACGTAGACCGCGATCTTGACGACGTAGAACAGGTGCAGCAGAACCGGAGTACCGAAACCCACCTCGGCCCAGTGCCGTGCCATCGGCATGATCTTCTCGGCGCGGGTGCCCTTGCTCCATTCCGCAAAGTCGATCTGCGGGGTGTCCTGCTTGAGAAATCCCATGACGGTCAGATTAGAACGCGTTCTAGAAGTTCGGGTCTCGATCAACTTTTCGTGTCGAAGGCCGGGGCCACGAAGCGCTCCAGAATCTGCTGCTCGGCCGCGGCGTCCTCGATGGGCCAACACAACAGCGACAGCACCACCCGCACGACCCACTGCGCAGCCTGTCGATCGTCCTCGCTCAGACCACTGAGATCGCGGGCGAAACCGGCGACCATGGGCGATGCGGCCAGTCGGGTCATCTCCTGCGCGCCGCGCACCGAGCCGACCATCGGTTGGACTAGCGGGTCCGAGCGGATCCGCTGCAGTGCCGCCGCCATCGCGGCCACCACCCGATCGGCCCCGCTGCGCCCGGCGACCGCCTGCCGCACGGTGTCCACAATGCGTGCGGCCGCCCGGGCCAGGACGGCATCGCGAATCTCGGCCTTGCCGCCGGCGTGCCGATAGATGGTGGCGCGCGAGCAATGCACCCGGGCGGCCAAGACGTCGATGTCGAGGGCATCGATCCCGTCGCGAATCACCAGATCCATCGCGGCGGCGTAGATGCGTTCGGCTCCGGCGGCACGGCGGTCCTCTCCCACCAGCCAGTCATGCCCGGTCATCGCGTGCTCCCTTCGCCTGCAAACTTTATCTCAGCGTGAGACAAAAACGGACTGAATTCTCACCGTGTCTGCAGGTCCGCGGGGCGCTCTGAGACGTTCCCCGGCAGTCGGCTCCAACGGCGGCTTTCAACTTCGCGCAGCGCATTGACGCAGGTAGCACGCCCTGAGCAGCCTAGAGCCATGTCAGTAGAGACAGATCAGATGGGCCTGCGCCTGTTCGACGACGCGTGTATTCAAGACCCGTACCCGTTGTATGGGCGGATGCTCGCGCAAGCGCCGGTCCATCCGGTCGGCGACTCGGGGTTCTATGCGGTGTGCGGATGGGATGCGGTCACCGCAGCCGTCGGGCGGCCGGAGGACTTCTCCTCAAACCTGACCGGGACGATGCTCTATCAACCCGACGGCACAGTGGCCACGTTCCCGATGCCCGGACTCGGCGACCCCACCCATGTGCTGGCCACCGCCGATGACCCGGCGCACGCCGCGCACCGCAAGATGCTGGTGCCACAGCTGGCGGCCAAGCGGATTCGCGCCGTGGAGCCGTTCATCTCCGAGACGATGGACCAGCTATGGCACGACGGCGTCCGCGATGGACGCATCGAGTGGATGAGCGCCGTCGCCAACCGGCTGCCGATGATGATCGTGGCGCGGCTGATCGGTGTGCCCGACGAGGACGTGGATCGGCTGGCGGCATGGGGCTACGCCGGAACCCAAGTGGTGGAGGGGCTGGTCGACGCCGAGCAACTCGCCAGCGCGGGTATCGCCGTCATGGAGCTCGCGGGCTACATCACCGATCACTTCGGACGGGCGGCCGCGGACCCGCAAGACAACCTGCTCGGCGATCTGGCCACCGCCTGCGCCACCGGGGCACTCGACACCCTCACCGCCCAGGTCATGATGATCACCTTGTTCAGCGCCGGCGGTGAATCGACGGCATCGCTGATCGGGTCGGCCGCGTGGACGTTGGCGACGCGCCCGGAGGTTCAGCGTCGGGTTCGCGAGTCACCGGAGCTGTTGGGCCCGTTCCTCGAAGAGGTGTTGCGGTGCGAGTCACCGTTCCGCGGTCACTACCGGCACGTCCGCCGCGACACCAGCCTCGGCGAGGTGGACCTGCCGGCCGGTTCCCGCCTGCTGTTGCTGTGGGGCGCGGCCAACCGGGACCCGTCGCGCTACGCCGAGCCGAACGAATTTCGCGTAGACCGCCCGCCGCAAAGTCACCTGGCCTTCGGAAAAGGCGCGCACTTCTGCGTCGGCGCCGCCCTGGCACGGCTGGAGGCCAAGATCGTGATCGGCGAACTGCTGGCACGCACCTCGCATATCAGCCTCGCCGGGGCCGGCAGATGGCTGCACAGCCTGCTGGTGCGACGCCTCGAGCACCTGGAGCTCACAGCGATCGGCTGATGATCTCCTTCATGATCTCACTGGTGCCGCCGTAGATCCGGTTCACCCGCGAACCGGTGTACATGTTGGCGATCGGGTACTCGGCCATGTAGCCGTAACCGCCGAAGATCTGCAGACACTTGTCGACCACCTGGTCGGATTTCTCGGCGGCGAACAGCTTGGCCATCGACGCGGTCATCGGGTCGTTCTTGCCGCCGACGTACTGGCTGATCGCGTAGTCGACCAGGGTCTTGATCGCCAGCGTCTCCGTCTTGCATTCGGCCAGCACGAATTTGGTGTGCTGAAAGTTGCCGATGGGTCGGCCGAACGCCTCGCGTTCCTTGGAGTAGCGGATGGCCTCCAGTACGGCCGCCTCGGCCAGCGCCGCGCACAGCGTCCCGATGATCAGCCGCTCCCGGGCCAGCTGGTCCATCAGCTGGTAGAAGCCCAGGCCCTCCTTCTCCCCGAGCAGGTTGGCGACCGGCACCCGCATGTCGGTGAAGAACAGCTCCCGGGTGTCCTGGCCGTGCTGGCCGATCTTCTGAAGCACCCGGCCACGTTCGAACCCGGCCAATCCGTTGGTCTCGGCGACGATCAGCGACACCCCGGCCGCCCCCTGGGACGGGTCGGTCTTGGCGACGATCACCAGCAGATCGCAGTGGGTCCCGTTGGAGATGAACGTCTTCGAGCCGTTGATGACGTAGTGGTCGCCGTCGCGCACCGCGGTGGTGCGCACTGACTGCAGATCCGACCCGGTGCCCGGCTCGGTCATCGCGATCGCCAGCACCGCCTCGCCGCTGATGACCTTGGGCAGCCAGCGTTTGCGTTGCTCGTCGTTGCCGTAGGCGTAGAGGTAGTGCGCCACGATCGGTGAATGCACTGAGAAGCCGAAGCACTGGTCGTGGGCGTAGACCAGTTCTTCCTGGACCACCGAGTGCATGGCGTAGTCGCCGCCGGCTCCGCCGAACTCCTCGGGCAGATCCAGTCCCAGCAGCCCGGCGTCACCGGCCTTGTTCCAGAATTCGCGGTCCACCCCGTGTTGGGCGACCCAGCGCTCCTGATGCGGGGTGGCTTCCTTGCGCAGGAACTCCGCGGCGTGCTTGCGCAGTTCGCGGTGCTGGTCGGTCTCCCAGAGCGGGCGGTAATCGGGGAACAGTTGCGACATTCCCGGATCGTAGCCCCCCGGGGGCGAACCTCAGACCGCGCCGACGACGCGCTGCGGACTTCCCGAATAGGCGCTCAGCGGGCGGATCAGCGCGTTGGACGCGGTCTGCTCGATGATGTGCGCGGTCCATCCGGTGATGCGGCTCATCACGAACAGCGGGGTGAACATCGGGATGTCGAAGCCCATCAGGTAGTAGGCCGGCCCGGTCGGGAAGTCCAGGTTGGGCAAGATCGCGGTGGCGGCGAACATCTCGGCCTCCAGGATCTGGTAGATGTCCAACCAGCGCTGGCCGTCACGCTTGGCGGCGACTTGCTCCAGTGCCGCCTTCATGGTCGGCACCCGGGAGTCCCCGTGCTTGTACACCCGGTGACCGAAGCCCATCACCTTGTCCTTGCGAGACAGCTTGCCGTGCAGCCACTCTGCGGCCCTCTCCGGTTCACCGATCTCGATCATGTCGTGCATGACCGCCTCGTTGGCCCCGCCGTGCAGCGAACCCTTCAGCGCGCCGATGGCCGCGGTGACAGCACTGTAGATGTCGGACTGGGTGGAGGTGACCACCCGCGCGGCGAAGGTGGACGCGTTGAAGCTGTGCTCGGCGTAGAGGATCATGGACTGCTCGAAGGCCTGCACGATCACCGGTTCGGGCACCTCACCGAAGCACATCCGCAGGAAGTTCTCCGAGTAGCCGAGATGGCTGTGCGGCGCGATCGGGTCCAGGCCGCGCCGGCGGCGCATGTCCGCGGCGACGATCGTCGGCAGCACCGCGAACATCCGCAGCGCCTTGGCGAAGTTCGCGGACTCGGAGGGGTCGTCCTCTTCCGCGTCCTCGGCACCCAGGTAGCTGATCGCGGTGCGCACCACGTCCATCGGGTGGCAGTTCTCCGGGAGCTTTTCCACCAGCGACAGCAGCGACCGGTCCGCCCGCCGGGCCGCCCGCTCACGCTGGCAGAACAGTGCCAGTTCGGCGTCGGTCGGCAGCTCACCGTGCCAGAGCAGGTAGGCGACCTGCTCAAAGCTGCAGTTGGCGGCCAGGTCCTGTACCGGGTAGCCGCGGTAGGTCAGCGAGTTGGTCTCCGGCACCACTTTGGAGATGGCGGTGGTGTCGACGACGACGCCGGCGAGTCCCTTGTGGATGTCCGCGGTGGTCACCGTCTGCCTCCTTGAATCGTGAAATTGAAGATCTCCGAGTCGAACTGGTTGTACTCGGCGTAGCGCAGCAGCTCGTAGAGCCGACTGCGGTGCTGCATCTGGTCCAGCAGCCCGGATTGCGTTCCAGCCGCGTCGATCTCGCGCAGTCCTACTTCGACGGCGAACATCGCCAGCCGCAGCGTGGTGACCGGGTAGATCACTGCGTTGTAGCCGAGGTCGGACAGTTGCGCGGCGGTGAGCAGCTCCGACTTGCCGAACTCGGTCATATTGGCCAGCAGCGGCACATCGACTGCGGCGCGGAACTTTTCGAAGTCAGCCGGCCCCTGTAGTGCTTCGGTGAAGATCAGGTCGGCTCCGGCGTCTGCGTAGGCCTTCGCGCGATCGATCGCGGCGGGAAGCCCTTCGATGCCGGCGGCATCGGTGCGGGCACAGATGACGAAGTTCGGGTCCCGGCGCGCGGTGACCGCGGCCCGCAGCCGTTTGACCATCTCGCTTGCGGGCACCACGGCCTTGCCGTCGAGGTGGCCGCACCGCTTGGGGTTGACCTGGTCTTCGAGGTGGCACCCGGCCAGCCCGGCGTCTTCGAGCACCGTGATGGTGCGGGCGGCATTCATCGGCTCGCCGAAGCCGGTGTCGGCATCGATGAAGGTCGGTAGGTCGGTGGCGGCCGCGATCTGGGCGCCGCGCCCGGTCACCTCGGTCAGCGTGGTCAGCCCGATGTCCGGCAGCCCCAAATCGGCCGAGAGCGCCGCGCCGGAGACGTAGACGCCCTCGAATCCGATCTCGGCCACCAGCTTGGCGACCAGCGGCGAGAACGCGCCCGGGAACCGTTGCAGCTGACCAGAATACAGGCCGGACCGAAATGCCGCCCGCTTGTCCGACGGGGCCGCGGCGGCGCCGAGCAGCCCACTCACCGGAAGATCCCGTCGGGCGTCGCCGGCGCCTGCTCCAGCACCGCGGGCTCGACGACGATGTTGAGTTCGCCGAGCTGAGCACCGGAAAGCCCCGCTAGACCCTCTGCGGCGGCGAGGAACCGCTCCTGCTCGGCGGTGGTCACGATGCCCTCGGCGAGTTCGGTGAACTTGCCGATGTACTGCTTACGCTCGAACGGCCGGGCCCCCAGCGGATGCGCGTCGGCGATCGCGAGCTCGTCGGAGATCACTTCCCCACTCGCCAGCGTCACCTCGGCACGGGCACCGAAGGCCTTCTCATTCGGGTCGCTCGAGTGGTAGCGCCGGGTCCACTCCGGGTCCTCGACGGTGGAGATCTTGCGCCACAACGCAATGGTGTCGGGACGGTGGGCACGCTCCGGGGAGTACGACCGCACGTGGTGCCAGCTGCCGTCCTCCAACGCGACGGCGAAGATGTACATCACCGAGTGGTCCAGGGTCTCCCGCGAGGCGTCCGGGTCGAACTTCTGCGGGTCGCCCGAGCCGGTGCCGATCACGTAGTGGGTGTGGTGGCTGGTGTGCAGCCTGATGGTGGCCACCTGACTCAAGTCGCCGATCCGCTCCCGCAGCCGCTTGGCCAGGTCGATCAGCGCCTGGCTCTGGTACTCCGCGGAGTACTCCTTGGTGTAGGTGTCCAGGATTGCGCGCTTGGCCTCGCCGGGGCCGGGCAGCGGCACCTGGTAGGTGTGGTCTTTGCCCGACAGCATCCACGCGATGACGCCGTCTTCGCCTTCCCAGATCGGGGCCGGTGCGCCTTCACCGCGCATCGCCCGGTCCACGGCCTCAATGCCGACCTTGCCGGCCCAGGCCGGCGCGTAGGCCTTCCAGCTCGAGATCAGGCCCTTGCGGGACTGGCGGGTGGCGGTGGTCAGGTGCAGCGCCTGGCCGACCGCCTGGTAGATCACCTCGGGGTCCAGCCGCAGCATGGCGCCGATTCCGGCGGCCACCGACGGGCCGAGGTGCGCGACGTGATCGATCTTGTGCTCGTGCAGGCAGATTCCCTTGACCAAGTCCACCTGAATTTCGTAGGCGGTGGCCAGGCCGCGGATCAGGTCGGCGCCGGACAGGCCGAGCTGCTGGGCTACTGCCACCAGCGGGGGAATGTTGTCGCCGGGGTGCGAGTACTCCGCGGCCAGGAAGGTGTCGTGGAAGTCCAGTTCACGCACCGCGGTGCCGTTGGCCCAGGCGGCCCACTCCGCGGAGTAGGTGCCCTCGATACCGAAGACCGCAGCGCCTGGCTTCGACGGGTGCGCCTGAGCCTGCCGGCGAGCCACCGTCACCGGCCGGCGCAGCACCGAGGCAGCGCTGACGGCGGCGTTGTCGATGATCCGGTTGATCACCATCGCCGCGGTGTCGTCGGGAACGGCCACCGGGTCTGCGGCCACTTGCGCGATCTTCCAGGCGAGGTGCTCGGAGCGGGGGAAGTCATCGGCACTGCGGCGGGTTTTCACGTCGTGTAGCTGCATATTCCACACCCTACGCACGGCAGGTAAACCCCGGTATGCATGGGAAATGCGTATTAATGCGTCCTAAGTTGGCCAGAATTGCGAACCTTGCGAATGTCTTGGCGGGTTACGCTGCGTGACATGGCACCCACCACCCGGACCTTCGCCGGGGCCCGGCTGCGACGCCTGCGTGAGGAGCGCGGCCTGACCCAAGTGGCCCTGGCACGCGCCCTGAACCTGTCGACCAGCTACGTCAACCAGCTCGAGAACGACCAGCGGCCGATCACCGTACCGGTGCTGCTGGCGCTCACCGACCGGTTCAGCCTGCCCGCGCAGTACTTCTCCGGGGACGCCGATGCCCGGCTGGTGGCCGATCTGCGCGACATGTTCACCGCAACGGCCGGCGAACACGCCGCCAGTGACAGTCAGATCGAGGAACTCGTCGCGCGGATGCCCGACATCGGCAACAGTCTGCTGACCATGCATCGCCAACTACGCGGGGCCACCGAGGAATTGGAGTCCTACCGGTCACAGATCTCGGGCGATTCGGCGCAGACTGTGTCGCGGCCGATGCCGTTCGAGGAGGTCCGCGACTTCTTCTACGATCGCAACAACTACATCGGTGAACTCGACAACGCCGCCGAGAGGCTGTTCATCGAGACAGGTATGCGATTCGGCGGCTTGGATATTCAGCTGTCGGTGCTGATGGCCGAACGATTCGACATCACCGTGGCGATCGTCGATGACCTGCCCGCGGGGACCAAGCGGGTCTTCGACCCGGCGACTCGGGTGCTGCGCATCGCGCATTGGTTGCTGGCCGGTCAGCGGGCCTTCCAGATCGCCACTCAGCTGGCACTGCTGACTCAACAGGAGTTGATGTCGGAGATCGTGGCGCAAGACCAGTCGTTGAGCCCGGAGTCCCGCGGGGTGGCCAAGATCGGGTTGGCCAACTACTTCGCCGGAGCGTTCCTGTTGCCGTATCGGCAATTCCAGCGTTCCGCCACCGATCTACGCTACGACATCGATCTGCTGGGACGCCGCTTCGAGGTCGGCTTCGAGACGGTGTGCCATCGCCTGTCGACCCTGCAGCAGCCCGGACGTCGCGGAGTGCCGTTCATCTTCGTGCGCACCGATAAGGCGGGCAACATCTCGAAGCGCCAGTCAGCCACCGCGTTTCACTTCAGCCGGGTGGGTGGAAGCTGTCCGCTGTGGGTGGTGCACGACGCGTTCAGCCAACCTGGCCGGATCGTCACTCAGGTGGCGCAGATGCCCGACGGCCGCAAGTACTTCTGGATCGCCACCACCACGCCGCCCGAGGGGCGCGGCTATCTGGGCCAGCACAAGACTTTCGCCGTCGGGTTGGGTTGCGATCTGGCGCATGCCGACAAGCTGGTGTACTCCACCGGCGTCGCCCTGGGCGACGCGGCCACCGTGGTACCGATCGGTGCGGGTTGCAAGATCTGCGAACGCGAAGCGTGCCCGCAGCGGGCGTTCCCGTTTCTGGGCCGGCGGGTGGTCGTCGACGAGAACGCCGGCAGCGGGCTGCCTTACTCGCCGGTCGTGTCGGCTCCGCCCGGGCGGTAGAACAGTGCCAGCTGGCCGATGGCGCCCGCCAGGCCGAGGCCGACCGAGATCCACAGGCCCGGCCAGCCGTTCTTCCAGCAGTGGCAGAAGATCTGGTGGTCGGCGCTGAGATAACCCGGTCCGAGCATCGCCACCACGACGGCGCCGGTGGCCAGCACCAAGTTGTACTCCCAGCCGTTGGTCAGCACGAAGAAGCCGTTCGTGCGGTGCACGGTCCACACCGCCACCGCCATCAGGGCGACGAATCCGGCGGCGGCGATCGGGGTCAGCAGCCCCACCGCCAGCCCCAGTCCGGCAGCGATCTCGGCGGTTGCCGCCGTCACCGCCTGGAACTTGCCGTACTTCATGCCGATGCTTTCGAACCAACCCGCCGTACCGGGGATTCGTCCTCCACCGAAGAACTTGTTGAACCCATGCGCCGCCATGGTCAGACCGAGAACCAGGCGCAAGAGCAGCAATGCGACATCAGCAGCAGTGACCATCTGCCCAAACTACAACGCGGCGTCCAGCAGTCGCAGATATACCTCGATATCCCTGACCGCCGACTCGGCGGAATGCACGCTCACGACCACCGTGTCGCCGATGCCGTGCACACCATGGGTCAGTCCCATCGCCGGGGACAGCGCCGGGAACCCTGCGGTCAGCATTACCGGCACCGCGCCGAAACGCAGGTCCGCGGCGCCGCGGTGCACGCTGGAGACCACCGTGTTGCCGGTGACCCGCTCCGGCCGGACGTCGGGATCGAAATTGGCTATGCCCCAGCGCAGCAGCGCCGCGGGCGTCGCAGCGAAGGCCCGATCGGCCGCCGCCGAAGCCGGGTGTTGGCCGCGTCGCCGGCCCCCGGCGACGTCGGCGGCGATCCGCTCGCAGCGGGCATCACGGCCCAGGTGCGGGTACAGCCCGACCGGAATATTGCCGAAGTGGTTGTGGGCCTGGCGCTCACCGGCTTTGGCCATCGGCACTTCGGCACCCAGATCCTCGCAGGGTTCATCGAGATACTCCGACAATGCCGTCGACACCGCCGACAGCACGGCCACGGTGACGGTCGGTGCGCTCAGTTCCGCGCGCTGCCGCACCAGGGTGCGTACTGTCCGGCCGCCGGCCGGCCGGTTATTGGTGGCCAACACCGGACGGTCGCTGACTGGGGGCGGCAAGAGACCCGCCGCAGTGTCCTCGACGCGGCTGCGGTGGGCCCGCGCCGCGACAACCGCGCGCCACGGCAGGAAACCCCGGCCCGGCGTCGGCACCCCGGGCACCGGTGCGGACCGACCGAACAGCCAAGCAGCCAACGCGGAAGCCCGCCCACCGTCGGCGAGAGCATGCGCCACTTGCAGCACCACCACCGTGCCCGAGCCGCGGTGCCCGGGAATGTCGTGAACCGGCGCGAACACGTGCAACCGCCAAGGCGCCACCCGGACGTCGAGTTGGTCGTCGGTCAGGCGCGAGACGGCATCCAGGCAACCGGACCAGCTGTCACCGGCTTCCTGGATCACGGCTACGTCCTCGCTGGGCACGGTGAGCGGCACCCACCGCGGGTAACGCAGCGCACCGGCATCGGCGACCCGGATGGTCAGGTCCGGGATCATTCGGGCTCGGTCGAGCACGGTTGCAATGGCGTCATCGAGATCGGCCGGCACCCCGGCAAACGCGTACAGCAGGAACTGGTCGCTGGGGATCTTCGCGGACATCCAGTAGAACTGCGCGTCGATCGCCGTCATCGGGCGTCCACGCATAGGTCAGACCCTGCTCATCGGGACAGAAAGGACAGCACCCGATCGGCGACCTCGTCGGGCTGCTCGAGTTGCAGGAAGTGGCCGGCGTTCTCGACGACGGCCACCGCACTGCCCGCAGGCAACGCCGGCTGCACCCACTGCGTGAACCCCGGCGACATGCAGCCATCGGTGCGCCCATGCAGGTACAGGGTCTGCAGGCGTGGGAGCTGCAGCCAGTGCTGGTGCAGCTCGGCGTAGGGATCGGGGGCCCGCAGGCTGCGCAGCGCCCGGTAGGGCCCGAGCGCGGCACGCCAGCCCTCCGGGGTTCCGATGGCCGCGTCGACGTGCCGCAGATCTTCCTCGGCGGCATACCCGGGCGACCAGCGCCGCCACAACAGCGGCAGCACCCACGAGGCGGATCGGTCGGGCAGCCACGGCAGTTGGAAGTAGCTGATGTACCAGCTGCGCAGCAGTTGTGCCGGCAGGTAGCTGGCCAGGGTGAGCCGGTCTTTCCCGCGGACCGCACGCAGCGACGCCGGCGGCGGCACCGACATGATCACTGCCTTGGTGAACGGGCTGTCCGGCAACGCAGCCAGGCCCGTGGCGGCCATCGCGCCCCAGTCATGACCGATCACCACGTCGCGACCGGTCGCGCCAACGGCGGCGTGCACGCGCAGTGCGTCGTCCATCAGAGCGCCGATGTGGTAGCTGCCGTCAGAGGGAATCGACGACGGCGCGTAGCCCCGCATGAACGGCGCCACCACATGCCAACCGGCCGCGACCAGGCGCGGTGCCAACCGGCGCCATCCGTAGGCGGTGTCGGGAAACCCGTGCAGGCACAACGCCACCGGGTCACCCGGTGTCCCCCAACTCAGTGCCTTGAGCGCGACCCCGGGCGTAGACACGTCGATCCACCGCGGTTCACTCATCACATACCCCCAGACCGGGCCAAGCAGGCGTTTTAGTCCGCCCTGTCGTCCAAACTATCTACCATCTTGAGATGCGCACAGCCCAGACCGTCGAGTACGACGGCGTCGGCGGAGTAACGCTGGTCGCCGACGAGTGGAACCGGGGCGCCACCGAAGCCGCCGAACATCCGACGATCGTGATGCTGCACGGCGGCGGACAGAATCGACACTCCTGGCACAAGACCGGCCAGATCCTGGCCGACCGCGGCTATCACGTCGTCGCGCTCGACACCCGCGGTCACGGCGACAGTGACCGCGCACCGAACGCCGACTACGCCATCGAGACGCTCACGGCCGATGCCGTCGCGGTGATCGGCGCGATCGGCCGGCCGGTGGCCCTGATCGGGGCCAGCATGGGCGGACTCACCGGCATTCTGGTGGCCGATGAGGCCGGGCCGCAGCGGGTGACCAAGCTGGTGTTGGTCGACGTGGTGCCGCGCTACGAGAAGGACGGCAGCGCGCGGATCCGCGACTTCATGTTCAGCCACATCGATGGCTTCGATTCTCTGGAGCAAGCCGCCGACGCGGTGGCCGCCTACCTGCCGCACCGGGCCAAGCCCCGTAGCCCCGAGGGGCTGAAGAAGAATCTGCGGTTCCGCGACGGCCGCTGGTACTGGCACTGGGATCCGGCGCTGATGACCAAACCCGGCGACGATCCGGCGCTGCGCACCGAGAAGATCGAGGCCGCCGCCATGGGGCTGCAGATCCCGATCCTGCTGATCCGCGGCAAGCTGTCCGACGTGGTCAGCGCCGAAGGTGTCGCGGACTTCTTATCCAAGGTCCCCGGCGCGCGACTGGTTGAGTTGTCCGACGCCGGGCACACCGCGGCCGGTGACGACAACGACGCCTTCAGCGCGGCCGTCGTCGAGTTCGTGTCCGGCTGAATGTTCGGGATCGGATGGCTGACACCGACGCTGCTGGCGGCCGGCGTGCTGGCAGCGGTGGCGGTCGTCGAGGCCGTCGCCCTGGCGGTGTTGACCCGACAGCTGCGGTCGGCCCAAGCCGAGGTCGACGCGCTGCGCGGTCAGGTCGACACCCGCAACCTGTTGCTGGCCGGCGGACGTGAGGCCGTCAAGACCGTGTGGCAGACCGCGAACCTGGTGCGCAAACACGGGTTTGGTGCGGCCGTGCGCAGTTCGATCGAAGACCTCGCGGACTGGGCGGAGGTGGAACGACCCGATCTGGCCCGCCTGACGCCGAACGGGCATGTGGTGGTGCTGTTCACCGACATCGAGGAATCCACCGCGCTCAACGAGCGGATCGGCGATCGCGCGTGGGTGAAGCTGATCGCCCGGCACGACGAGATGGTGCAGCGGCTGGTGACGCAGCACGCCGGGCATGTGGTCAAGAGCCAAGGCGACGGCTTCATGATCGCGTTCGCGCAACCCGAGCAGGCGGTGCGCTGCGCCATCGCCATCCAGCACGCGTTGGCGTCGCGGCGTGGGCGCAAACCGCAGCACCCGATCCGGGTTCGGATCGGGGTGCACATGGGCCGCTCGGTGCGCCGCGGCGATGACCTGTTCGGGCGCAACGTGGCGATGGCCGCTCGGGTGGCCGCGGCCGCCGAGGGCGGCCAGATCCTGATCAGCGGACCGGTGCGCGACGCCGTCAAGGAATGCGACGACATCGCTGTCGGCGCCGGCCGCGACGCCGAGCTGAAGGGCTTCGCCGGCACGCACCGCCTCTATGCCGTCGACGTCACCACGGAGTAGTCCGCGTTATTCCTCACCGCCGGCCTCGGCCAGCCGCTCATGCAGCCGCGCGCGGATCTCCTCGGGGGTGTAGGCCCGTCGCCGCCGCTGGTCCCGCACCACCAGCACTCCTCCGGCGGCAACCCCGACCACGCCCGCCAGGCCGATCCATTTCCAGATGCTGCGCACGCTCACACTTTATGGTGCTGAGCGTGGACGAACACACCGTGACTTTGGAGCGGGCGCTGGCGGAGACGCGCACCGGCGACATCTGGCTGTTCCGGGGCCGTTCCGGCCCGGACCGCGCCATCCAAACGCTGTCCAACTCTCCGGTGAACCACGTCGGGATGACGGTGGCCCTCGATGACCTGCCGCCGCTGATCTGGCATGCCGAGCTCGGTGACAAGCTGCACGACTTCTGGACCGGCACCAATCATCGCGGCGTGCAGCTCAACGACGCTCGGGCCGCCGTCGAGCAGTGGATGGGCCGCTACGAGCAACGCTGCTGGTTTCGCCAGCTCAGCGGGACCATCACCCGCAAGCAGGAGAACCACCTGCTGCAGGCGATCGCGCGGATGGACGGCACCGCGTTTCCCACCACCGCGCGGCTGACGGGCCGGTGGCTGCGGGGGCGGCTGCCCACGGCCAGCGACTGGACCCGCGGCATCCCGTTCCTGGACCGCAAGGTCCACGAGATCAGCCAGCGGCGTAAGGCCCGCAACAGCAAGGTCGCGTTGCAGACCGCCTACTGCGCCGAGACGGTGGCCATCACCTACGAGGAGATGGGGCTGCTGTCGACCGACAAGAATTCGAACTGGTTCGACCCCGGGTCGTTCTGGAGCGGTGACATCTTGCCGTTGAGCCCCGGTTATCAGTTGGGCCGGGAGATCGTCGTGGTGCGCTAACTGCGATTTCGGCGCGGTTTCTCCCGCTCAGCGGGAGTTAGCGCGCCGAAATCGCTAGACCGTCAGCTCGCCCATCGCCGACCAGTCCGTGGCGTCGATCTGCTGGCTGATGATCTTCGGTGTCGACACCAACGCCTGCGGCATGTCGGCCATGGCCTGCTTGAAGTGGTCGCTGTTGACGTGCGCGCCGCCCGCGTCGCCGTCACGGAAGGCCTCGACGAGCACGTACTCGTTCGGGTCCTCCAGGCTGCGCGACCAGTCGAACCACAGGTTGCCCGGCTCGGCACGGGTGGCCTCGGTGAAGCCGGCTACCAGCTGCGGCCAGCGCTCGGCCCACTCCGGCTTGACCCCGAACTTGACGACGATGAAGATCATGGCCGCTACCCGATTTCCAGCGTGCTGCGCACCGGAGTGACGTTAGTGGTCAAATCCAGTACCGGGCAGTGTTTTTCGACCACTTCGTGCAGTTCCCGGTACCGCTCCTCGGTTTCCGGGCCGGTCACGGTGACGACCACCCGCACCTCTTTGAAACCGGGGCGCACCGAGTCGTCCAGGCCGAAGAACCCGCGCACGTCGAGGTCTCCTTCGGCGCGGCCGGTGATCTCGTCGACCGCGATACCCAGCTTCTCGGCCCAGTACCGCCAGGTGACCACCTGACAGGACAGCAGTGATCCCAAGTAGTACTCGACAGGGTTGGGGGCGGTGTTCTCACCGCCGAGCGCCGGCGGTTCATCGACTTCGACGCTGTAGCGGCCCATGGTGATGGTGCTGGCAACCGCGTCGTGCGCGACGGCCGAAGCACGGAAGACGACCTGGGAGCCGGCGGGGTCGGCGGCAGCCGGATCACTGGTGGCGGCGACGACGGCTGCCAGGCGAGTTGTCGAAGAAGTCATGCCGGTAAGGGTAGAGACCCCGGCGACCGGGCCGCGAACGACGCGACACTCGGTCGTCGGAAGGAATACCATTTGCCGCCGCCAGGGGCTAGCCTGAGCGACGTGGAGGTACTACGGCACGTAATAGTTCTGCTGCACATCGTCGGATTCGCGGTGACGTTCGGGGCTTTGATCGCCGAAGCCGCGGCACGACGCTTCCAGCTCACCCCGGTGATGGACTACGGCGTAGTGCTGTCGCTGCTGACCGGACTGGCGCTGGCCGCGCCCTGGCCCGCCGGTGTGGTGCTCAACTACCCCAAGATCGAGATCAAGCTGGTGATCCTGATCGCCCTCGGTGCCGTGCTGGGCATCGGCCGGGCCCGGCAGCGCAAATCTGGCGGGGAAGCCCCTCGCCCGCTGTTCTACGCCGCAGGCGCCCTGGCCCTGACGGCCGCCGGGCTCGCCGTCATCTGGTAGCCGTCACGTCGTCGCGCTGGTTTCGATCAGCGTGATCGGGCTGTCCGGTTTCAGCCGCCAGACGCGACGCCGGCGGCCTGTCGGATCAGGCCCACCAGCATCGGTACCAGCGCCACAACGTGGTCGTAGTGGTCGCGCCAATCGACATGGACAAGCCCGAGATAGTCCTGCCCGGCGAGCTCCAGCAGCGCACGATCGGGTCCGGTCAATCTCGGTGCGACCCGTTGAGCGGCAACGTCCTTGGCGACGATCTGCCCGGTCTCGATCGTGATCAGCATGCGGGCCAAGGTCAGCAAGAAGAACCGTTCCTCGCCTGCCGGGTCGTTCAGGAGCTCGGGCAGCAACGCGAGCAGGGCCTGCCGCAGAAGCTCGGGCTGCACCGGAGCGACGAGCGCTTCGAGCGACTCGCCGCGCAACACTCGGTGAGCTGTCTGGGCGGTGGCCAGCAGCACCACCACGTCGGGATCGGAAACGGCAGGTGGGACGTGGCCGTCCAGCAGCTCGGCCCGCAGCCATTCGCCGAATTGGAAGTCGCGGCGGGGTGTCTGCGGCAACGGATCAACGTCGGCCACGACGAGGCTGGTCAGCTCCAACGGCCGACGGTCGGCGACCTCGGGGAATTGGGCTGCGTGCCCGCGCCACCCGGACACACTCAGCAGCATCGAAGCCAGCGACGATCGCTCGGGCTCCGTCAGCGACGTACGCGTGAGGACCAATAGATCGATGTCGCTGTCCGGCCGCAGTCCGGCGGTTGCTGCCGAACCGTAGAGATAGGCCCCGGCGAGGTCTCCCGGCCGGTGATCGTCCAGGTAGCTCAGGACCGGTGTGAGCAGTGCCTCCATGTGCAGCAACGGATATGGCCGGCCCGCGTCGTCAAGCTCGCTGCGGCCCGTGACGACGAAACCACGTCGAACGTAGAAGTCGACAGCCTGCTCGTTCTGTTTGTTAACGTCGACCAAGCGGATTCCGTGCTCGGCGGTCGCGTGTTCCAGAAGTGCGCTACCGACCCCGCGGCCGCGGGCATCAGCATGGACAAACAGCATCTCCAGGCGCTCCCCCGCCGTGCCGGCGAAACCCACAGGGTCACCGTCGATCTCAGCGACAGTCAGGCGAACACTCGGGAAGTAGGCATCGGCCAGTTGACTCTCGATGGCCACGCGGTCGGGTTCTGTCAGAAAGTCGTGCGTCGCATCGACGGCGCTGCGCCAGATCGCCACCAGCCGGGGATATTCGGCCGGGCCGACGCAGTCTCGAATTCGCACCGACGCAAGGCTACCGGGCAAGGGCGGCCGAAAGCGCTTTGGTGTCAGGAAGAATGATCTCTTCAACGACTTTGCCCCACACCACCCGCCCGAAGTAGACGCCGCGATAGATGAGCCGGCCGTCTTGCTCGGTGTGGTAGCGGGTCGCCACCCGGGTCGACCAGGGCCCGCCTTCAACCACGGTCTCGTCGACTACGAACCGCAGGTTCGGCAGCCGGGCCAGCAGCTGATCGCGCAGCCAATTGCGTACCGTCTCGGCCCCGCGAAGGTCGGCGGCCAATTCATGGTCGCCGAGGAAGACAAAGTGCATGTCATCGGCGAGTGGAGTTTCGTCGAACCGCTGCTCGGACAGTCGTTGCCACCCAGCCGCAGCCTGCCTGCGTACCAACCAGCGATAGATCATCGTGCGAGCGTATTCCGCGCGCCGCGCCGTCACGGGGAAAACGGCAGTCCCCCGGGCTTCGCTACCCTTTAACCGATGGACGCGATCGATGACGAAGGCCCGTTCTTCCACGGCACCAAAGCAGCACTAGCGGTTGGGGACCTACTGCTCGCGGGCTTCCGTTCCAACTACCGGCCCGAAATCGTCATGAACCACATCTATTTCACCGCCCTGCGCGACGGAGCCGGGCTGGCCGCCGAACTCGCGGCCGGCGACGGGACGCCGCGGGTGTATCGGATCGAACCGACCGGTGCATACGAGAACGATCCGAACGTCACCGACAAGAAGTTCCCCGGCAATCCAACCCGGTCCTACCGCAGCAGCGAACCGCTGCGGGTCGTTGAAGAGATCCACGACTGGCCGCGGCTGACGCCCGAAGCACTTCAGGAGTGGCACGACCGATTGGCTGCACTGCGCGCAGAAGGGCTCGACGAGATCATCAACTGAGCGCACCGCTCTGCGACGACAGTGTCGCTACAGCGGAGGTTCCTGGATCGCCCGGCGGGTTTCTGCCACGGCACGCCTGATCTCGGCGTTGTCCCGCTTCGCGGCCGCCTCCTGGCGACTGTTGCGTTCGTCGAGGCGCTCCAGTCGCTCACGCTCGCGCTGCTCCGTGGCGCCTTCACGCTCGTCCGCTCGCTGCTCGCGCTCATCGGCCGCCTGCTCACGCTCGTCGGCGATACGGTCCCGTTCGTCGGCGACCCGGTCTCGTTCGTCGGCGATCAACTCGCGCCGGGACTGCTCGGATTCACGGCGGGCTACAGCGTGCTCACGTTCGTCCAGATCATCGGTGCGCCGGTCGACGTTTCGCCGAGCGCCGGCACCCTCGACACCGACCATTAAGCAACCGTAGCCCTGTGGCGCCAGCCGGCGGAAGTCGCCAGTCCAACCCACGCCGTAGTGGCTGCGATGAGCGTATTTTGAGCTATGCCCAACATAACGGCATCGGTTGTCCTCACCCACCCGCCACAAGTGGTCTGGGACTACATCATCCACCCGGACAACATCGGCAACGTCTTGCCAGGAATCGTCTCCGTCGATGCAGGCAAGGAGCCGCCGTATGCCCCCGGCGATCTGTGGCATGGCGTGAGCCGATCGCTGGGCATTACCGACAAGTGGACAGGTGTCTTTGTCCGAGTAGAGGCCCCACGGGTGATGGAATTTCGGATCACCGAATCGAGATTTCCCTCAACCACGACCGACACGCTGGAGGAAGTGCCCGGCGGAACCCGCTACACCTGCCGAATCACTGGCAAGCCCGCACTAGGCGGATCGCTCGGCCGAATGCTTGACACCGTTCTATCGCGAGTCCTGCAGCGGGTACTGGCGAAGCATCAGTCCAAGCTGCCCGCTCACATTGACGCGTGGGCGCTGACGCAGGGCTGACGACCGGCACCGACGCCCAATCTCCTGCGTCGGTCCACCTGACACACAGAGCCGCGCCTGGGTGTCATCGATAGACGTCTCGCCTGTGACGCACGTCGATAACCCGAACGAGCACTTTATCGTCGAAAACTTCGTAGATCACCCTGAAATCCCCGCGCCTGGCGGAGAGCCTGCCTGCGAGTTCACCGTGCAGCGCCATCCCGTAACGGGTTGTGCGCAAGCACATTCACGATGAACTCCCAACACGCAGCCGCGACCTCTTCAGGCAGTTCCTCAGACAGGCCTCTGCGAGCGCGTCGGGTCAGCTCGATCCGATATGCCGCTATTTCACGATGCCCTTCGCGCGGAGTTCTGCCTCAACCTCGTCGGCGGAGTAGAGGCGCCCAGCGGCGATGTCGGCCTCCGCCTCCCGCACCGCGGCCATGGCGGCTGCGTCGCTGAGGATGTCCAGCGTCTCCATGATCGAGTCGTAATCGTCAGCGCTGAGCAGGACTGCCGCTCGACGTCCCTGCCGGGTGACTTCGACGCGCTGATGCGTGCGGACGGCCTCGTCGACCAGCTTGGACAGATTTGCCCGCACCTCAGCCAAGGGCAGCGTTGTCATGTACAGAGTTCTGGCGTGATGACGGAACTCCGGGCCGCTGGATGAGGATTTCTTTGCCGTGGCGCCCTACCGGCCGGCATCTTCGTTAAACCGTCAGCGTGAACCAGACGTCACACGTTGAACCGAAACTCGACCACATCACAGTGTCAATAAACGTTATGGTGGACACATGGACGCCACCACCGCTCCCACCCGCCGCGCCGCCCTCTACCTGCGCATTTCCCGTGATCTGACCGGCGAAGGACTGGCCGTCGAGCGTCAACGCGAGCTGTGCCAGCAGATCGTGAGCCTGCGCGGCTGGACGGTTGTCGATGAGTTCGTGGACAACAGCATCAGCGCGAGTGACGCCCGCAAGAACCGGCCCGGCTACGACGCGCTGGTGGCGGCGTATGACGCCGGGTCATTCGACGCCCTGGTCTGTTACGACATGGACCGCCTCACCCGCCAGCCCCGGCAGATGGAGGACTGGCTGGACGCCGCCGAGAAGAACGGCCTGGCGCTGGTGACCGCCAACGGCGAGGCCGACCTGACCACCGACGCGGGCCGAACCTTCGTGCGGGTGCGCATGGCGTTCGCGCGCGGCGAGGTCGAACGCAAGAGCGCACGACAGAAGGCGGCGGCGGTGCAGCGTGCCAACCTCGGCCGCCCACCGCTGGGCACACGGCTCACCGGCTACACGTCCAGGGGCGAGGTCGTGCCCGACGAGGCCGAGTTGGTGCGGCGCATCTTCAAGCTGTTCCATGCCGGGGAGTCGCTGCGCGGCATCGCCCGCACCCTGACCAACGAAGGCACCAGCGCCCGCAGCGGCAAGCCCTGGAACCCGACGAGCGTCTACGGCATCCTGGCGAACCCGCGCTATTGCGGCCGGTCGATCTACAACCGCCTTGCCACCGAGACCGACGCCCGCAAGGCCCGCCGGAACGGTGAGGTGACCGAGGCGCTGACGGTCACCCGTGGCACCTGGGAGGCCCTGGTGTCCGAGGACGTGTTCGACGCTGTGCAGGCCATCCTCACTGACCCCCGGCGGATCACCAACCGGCAAGGCACCGAACGCAAACACCTGGGCAGCGGCCTGTTCTTGTGCGCCACCTGCGACCAGCCGGTGGTCAGTTTCAGCGGTGGCCGGTACCGGTGCAAGGCGGCGTGCGTCAACCGTGCGCACGGGCCGGTCGACTACGACCGCATCCGGCAGATCATCACCGCCGACGACGACCAGGACGCCCCGCGGGCGCGCGGTGTGGACGAGTTCGTTACGGCGGTAGTAGCCGAGCGCCTGCGCCGCCCTGACGCCCGCAAGCGGCTGGCACCACCGAAGGCCAACACCGCGCCCCTGCGGGCTGAGCAGGACGCTCTACGGGCGCGCCTGGCCAAGGTTGATGCCGACTACGACGACGACCTGATCGACGCCAGGCGGTGGCGCACCAAGAAGGAGAAGATCGGCGCGCAGCTGGCCGAGGTCGACCGCAAGATCAAGGCGGTGCAGCCCGGCGGCGGTGCGCTCGATGACGTGCTCGCCGCGCCCCACCCCTCCGAGGCATTCATGGCGGCATCGTTGATGGCCCGCCGCAGCGTGATTGACGCACTGTGCGAGGTACGACTCCGGCGCGGCACGCGCGGATCGAAGACGTTTGACCCCAACACGATCCGCATCGACTGGCGTCGCTGAGCCCGTCCCCGGCGGGGGCGCATGAGTTACCCGACTTTGACGGGTTTGTCTGTCGTACAACAGGTTCCGGTGTACCTCGCTAGCCATCGCGGGCG
The DNA here is from genome assembly GCF_022374935.2 of Mycolicibacter virginiensis. Lineage (NCBI taxonomy): Bacteria > Bacillati > Actinomycetota > Actinomycetes > Mycobacteriales > Mycobacteriaceae > Mycobacterium > Mycobacterium virginiense. Next base: position 1,250,945 of record NZ_CP092430.2, on the reverse strand, counting down.
CTAACAAGCTATATTTGGCGATGACCCCCGGCATTGATTGGCCCTGATGAGTCGGGGGCACCGAAACCGCCGGTGCCCGATGCGCCTAGCGGGGAGGTAGCAACAGCAACGCGGGCACCGGAAGCGGTGTCCACGCACGTTAACCAGAGGGATGCGCAGGGCGTCCCGGCTCAGGGATACGTGCGGAACCAGCCGAGTATTCGGAGTTCCGCACGATGACTGCACCCACCATCGCCGCCGCTGGCGGCTACCTCACAACCGCCGAAGTCGGTACGCGCCTGGGCGGCCTGTCCGATCAGACGATCCGCAAGTTCGTCCATGCCGAAGGTCTACCGGCCCACCGCGTCAACCGGCGTCTGTACTTCGACCCCACCGAGGTCGACGCCTGGATTCGCAACCGCAACGAGCAGGCCCCGCGTGACGATCACCGCGCCGTCATCCGCGCCCTGGTCGACGCCGCCCCCGAGCTGACCGACGAGCAGGCCGCCCGCATCCGCACCATCCTGACCGGCGGCGCCGCGTGAGCGTTCCTGACCGCGTAATCGGATGGCGCACAACGCCTATCAATGTCGGGTAACTCATCCGCGCTGGCCGGGCGTCTGCACCCCCGTTTGCCACGCTTGCACATATCGAGAGGAGGTCAACCGTGACCGATGCCGCCACCGCCCCCACCGAGGGGAACCGGTTCATCAGCCTGCGCGCAGCAGGTGAGCGGGTGGGCTTGTCGTACTGGGCCATTCGTGGCCGGGTCCGCGACGGCGTACTGCCCGCCTACCGCACCGGGCCGAACTCCGCGCTGCGGGTCAAGGTCAGCGATGTCGACGCGCTGCTGGTGCCCGTTGTGCCGCACCGTGACTGACACCCGAAAACAGCGATGCCGCCCGGCGCGAGCGTTTTGGCCTCGACTCGCGTGTGCCGGACGGCACCTCTGCCAACCAACCGTGTAGACCCCAACGAAGGATCCGGCGTGCCGACCCCGATGAAAGGATCAACGTGACCCAGAGTAGCCCCAAGGGCGGCAACGCCGCTGAGGCCGACCGTGCCCGCCTCCTGACCGCACTGCTGGCCGATGCGCCCAAGGCCGACGACCATGACGACGTGCGGGCCTTTCTGCACGCGCTTGCGGGCCTGGACTGCGCGCCGCTGCTGGTCTACCCGGCCAGCAAGAGGCCCGCCGACGTGCGCACTCCGCAGAAGCGCACCGCCGACGACCGTGCTTTCCGCGAGGCGGCGCGGGCTGCGGGCCATCCCAGGCCGCAGACGCTCAAGTCGCCCGCCGGAGTTCACCTGGCCACCACCGAGACCGCCGTACTGGACACCTACCTGGACCGCTACGTCGGGGTGTTCGGCGGCGAGGTGGAGGTCAACGTCGCGGTGTCGCTGGGCCGCAGCCGCCTGGTCGTGGTCGATTGCGACACCGACGCGCAGCTCGTTGCGTTCCTGGCCGACGCCCAGGCCGACCCCGCGACCGTGCCGACGGTGCGCACGCCGGGCCAGCTGGGGCCGGACGGCGTGACGCTGGTCCACCGCGACGGCGGGCACTTCTACTTCGCGGTGCCCGAGGGCGTCGAGCTGCCGCCGGGACCACCGGGGTCGATGAAGGTCGGCGGCGATGACGGCTACTCGGTGATCTGGGGCGCGGGCAACTACGTGCTGACGCCGCCCAGCGTGCGACCGGAGGGCACCTACACCGCGACCGGCGCGCCGGTCTACGCGCTGCCGGGGTGGCTGGCCGAGGCGATCACCGCGCGCGGTCGGTCCTACGCCAATGCGGCGCAACTCGGCCAGGCCCGCGCCGACACCGCCGACGACCCGGTGGCGCGGTGGGGCGCTGGCGTGGGCTGGGCGGCGATCCTGGAGCCTGCCGAGTGGATGCCAGTCGGCAAGGCCGACGGCTGTGGGTGCCCGACGTGGACCGCGCCCGGCGTCCACGGCAACCCGAAATCGGCCACCGCGCATGAGCCGGGCTGCGCGAAGTGGACCGACTCACCGGACCCGCCGTTCTACGTCTGGACCGACAACCCCGGCGAGCCATGGGCGGGCCGCATCGCCGCGACCGGCAAGCACGCATTCAGCAAGCTCCAGGCGGTGGCGCTACTGCACTACGACAACAACCTGGAGGCCGCCATGGACGCGCTCGGCATCGAGCTGACCGACAGCGACGCCCTGGCCGTGACCGACGAATTGCCGGCCGATTTCGGCAAGGCCGATGCCGCGCCGGGCGGCGGGACAGACGACACGGAGGGCACCGCCGCCGCTGACGAGGCAACGGAGCGCAAGATCCTCGACCGCGCGTCCCAGCTGTGGATCGACCGCGAGGCGCGGAAACGCCTCGCAGCCAACGACATCGCCGAGATCGAGCTGCCGCCGGTCACCAGCCTGGCCGACCTGCTGGACACCGACGACGACCCGGTGCGGTTCCGCATCGAGGGCGTGTGGCCGTCGGGCGGCGCGAAGGTGCTGTGCGCGGCTCCGGCGGGCGGCGGCAAGACCACCCTGAGCGGCAATCTGGTGCGCTCGCTGGCCGACGGCGAGGCGTTCCTGGGCGCGTTCGAGGTCACGCAGCGCGCGTCGCGCATCGTGATCATCGACAACGAGATGACCCAAGGGATGCTCAAGCGGTGGCTGCGCCGCCAGGGCGTAACCAACACCTCGGCGGTCGTGGACGTGGTGAACCTGCGCGGGCAGGCCGGGCTGTTCGACCTGGGCAACGACCGGCTGCGCGAAATGTGGGCGCGGCGGCTGGCCGACCTCGGCTGCGACTTCGTGGTGTTTGACTGCCTCAAGCCGGTCCTGGAGGCGATGGGCCTGGACGAGAACCGGGAGATGGGCAAGCTGCTGTACCCGCTGACCGAGATGCTCACGACGGCGGGTGTGGACGACGTGCTGGTGCATCACCACATGGGCCACGCCAACGAGCGCGCCAGGGGCGATTCCACGCTGCTGGGGTGGTCCGACGCCAACTGGAAGATCGTGCGCGACGACGACCACCCCCTCCAGCCGCGCTACTTCTCCACCGACAAGGTGCGCGATGCGGACGAGCCGGTGCGCGAAGGGCTGCTGTCGTTCGACAAGGCCACCGGGCGGTTGACCTACGTGGGCGGCAACCGCGCCACGACGCACCAGAGCGAGAATGTCGAGAAGCGTCTGACCGCCGTGCTCGACGTGCTGGCCGACAACGCCACCGAGGGCCGCGACGAGATGAACGTCACCGCGATCAAGGCAGCGGTCGGCGGCAAGAAGGAGACCACCGACGAGGCGCTGGCGCTGGCTGAAAAGCGCGGGCTGGTCACGCGGCGGCACCAGGGCAGGGCCAAGCTCTACCGGCTGGACCCCAAGGCGCGCGATCCGCACTACACGGGCGATGACTCCGACCCCGGCGGCACCATCGCGGCGGACATCGGCCCGTGTGCGCCCCGCGTTTGAGGGCCGATGCGGGCCGATACGCCGATAACCCCCAAAACCGCCTCTGACCAGCGGTTTCTATCGGCCCCTTTTCGAGGGGCTGATAGCCAATTCTGTATCGGCCCCCGCACTGGGGCCGATAGGGGCCAATAGGTGCAGAAAACCGCCTCTGACCAGCGCTTTCTATCGGCCCCGTCCGAGGGGCTGATTAGGGGCCTTCCCTTATTGAGTATCGGCCCCTCCCTATAGGAGGGGGGCCAATACGAGCCGAAGGGGCAGTGACAACGACAACGAGCGCGCCGAGCGAGGCTGCGGGACGGGCTGCGCGACAGACCCCGCGCTGGCGTAGCGGCGGCTGCACGCAGTGGCGACACAATGGCGACATGGCACCGACGATGAACCGCCAGGACTCCCGCGCCCGCGCCGAGGAGGCGTTCCGGCTACGTGCGGTAGGACGCACGTGGGCCGAGATCAGCGAGACCCTCGGATACCGAAACCGCGGCTCGGCGCAGGTGGCCGTGCGCCGACACCTGGAGCGCACCGCGCCGGAGTCGCCGGAGGCCGCGCGCCGCTCAGCCAGCGAGGGGCTGCGGATCACCAAGTCGGTTCTGTTCGCCGAGCTGGCCGCCGCCAAGCAGCGCGGTGACTCCCAGGCGCTGGTCGCTACCGCCAAGGCCATAGCCGACATGATCGAGAAGGACGCCCGGCTCAACGGGCTGCACGTCCAGACGGCCCAGCAGGTGGACGTGAAGGTGTCCGCCGACCCGGCGGCCATCATCGACCGGCTGGAGACCGAGCTGCTGGCGCTGGTCGCCCACCGCGAACCACCGCCCGCCCTGGACGGCGGGAACATCATCGACGCCGAGATTGAGGAGATCACCCGATGACCACCATGACCCCCGAGGACGCGATCAAGGCTGCCGCCTCGGTCGCCCGCGACGTGGCCGACGGCAAGCTGGCCCCGGCCGACCTGGAGGCCGCCGCCGCGGCTGAGTGCCGGGCGCTGTTCGGCACCGTGGCCGGGCCGGACGATCCGCTGTGGCCGCTCCAGGTAGACATCGCGCGCCAGGTGCTCGCTCTCGATGGCGTGCCCGCCGACGCCCTGGCCGAATGGCTGGCCGTCGCGCGCCAGCGTGCCGGGGAACCGGTCAGCCCGGCCAATGCCTCACCGGACGCCGTTTCGGCCGCCAGCGAGGCACACAGCGCCGCCAGCGATACCGTGGTGGCTGACGCCACCGAGCCCATGGCCGCCGGCATGGCCGATGCCGAGCCGGAGCCTCAGCCCGTGCCGGAGCCGACTCCCATCCCTCCAGGACGGCGTGACGAGTACGACCCATTGCGCGGCTGGTCGCCGAGCGGCGGTCTTCAGCGGCTCTGACCTGCAACCTGGAGAATGGCCGGGGTGAAGCAATCCGACCGGGACCGGCTGGCCAAGCTCGATGACGCCGCCGACATCCTGGCCCGGCTGCTCGACGGCGTGGAGCGCGACGAAATCGAGGCCACGCCAGCCGAACACGCGCGCCTTGCCGCACTCATCGGCGCACTGCGGCAGATCTAGCCCACATATTTCGTAACACTGACGCCCGTCACTATTACGAAGTTAAGGTGTAGGCATGGCCACCAAGCGTGTCACCCGCACCCGCCCTGTAGCCCCGACCGGCACCGCCGTTGCTTACCTGCGCGTGTCCACCAACGAGCAGGCCGACAGTGGCCTGGGCCTGGATGCCCAGCGGCGCACCATCGAGGAGCACGCCGCCTCCCGCGGCATCACCGTCGTGGAGTGGTTCACCGACGCCGGGGTCAGCGGCACCACGTTGCCGTCCAAACGCCCAGCCATGAGCGAGGCCCTGGCCGCGCTGGCCGGCCGCCGGGCGTCAATCCTGTTGGCCGCCAAGTTGGACCGCATCAGCCGGTCCATCAAGGACGCCCTGGACCTGGACCACCTCGCCACCCGTGAGGGCTGGGTGGTCACCACCGCCGACATGATGATGGACACCGCCACCCCGGCAGGCCGCGCGGCGATGAACATGCTGTTGGTGTTCGCGCAATTCGAGCGCGACATGATCGCCCAGCGCACCAGGGACGCCCTGGCCGAGCGCAAAGCACAGGGCGTGCAGCTGGGCAAGCCCTCACAGCTGCCCGCCGAGGTAGTCGAGCGCATCTGCCGCGAGGCATACGACGGTGCCTCGCTCCGTGCTATCGCCGCCGACCTCATGACCGACGGCATCCACACCGGCAGCGGCTCCCGGACTTGGCATCCCGCCCAGGTTCGCCGCGTGCTCGACAGTAAAGCCGGAGTGGCCGTGACCGAACAACTTGACCACGACCGCGCAGCTGCAAAGGACGCCGTGGCATGACCGAGATCAAGCTGGGCACGCAGGCAATCGGCGCAGCCGGTGAGCTGCTCGTCCAGTACCAACTGCTCAAGCTGGGCATCGACAGCGCCCGACTCACCACCGACTCAGGCATCGACCTGGTGATGTACGTGCCGGGCCAGCAGTCGGCCGCCACGATTCAGGTCAAGACGAAACTCAAGCCGGTACCGGCAGGCGGAACCGGCAAGCCGTCGTTGGGCTGGCGCTTTCCGATTGACTGCAAAGCGCAGTGGCTTGCCTGCGTCGATATGTCGCGTGATGCGGTGTGGCTGTTCACAATCGAAGAAGCAATCAAGTACGCGAAACAGACTCCGCCTCAGCTGTATTGGTACGTAGATGAGGCGCCCGTAAAAGCCCTTCGCGAAGTCGAGATGGATTACTACCGGCTGGAACCCGTCATCACTAGACTGCTCGGCGGCCAGCCGAGAGAGCTGCCATGATGACCGATCCCCTCGACCTGACAGCCTTCACCGGATGGTTCACGTTCCAGGGCCTCGCCAGCGCCGATGTGCCGAAGGAGGCGGGCGTCTATGTCGTCGTGAGGCCCACCGATGCCCCTCCCGAGTTCCACAAAGACGCTCCCTATCGCGGTGATGCGCCCGTCCCGGTCGCGGTGCTGGAGGACGCTTGGGTACCGCACGAGCGCCTGGTCTATATCGGCATGGCCAGCCTCGGGTCCAAACAGGACGGTCTGCACCGCCGCGTGCGTCAGTTCCGCCGCTATGGAGCCGGTGGCAGCGCGAGACATTCTGGCGGGCGGCGCATCTGGCACCTAGCAGACCACGGCAACCTCATCGTTGGGTGGCGGGTCACCGCAGATGCCGACGCGCGCAACGCCGAGAGGGCGATGATTGCGGCGTTCCGCGCCCAGCACGGTGTCCGCCCGTTCGCCAACAACGCTGACTGACACGCCCGACACACCGACTGACCCCGGCCCAATTACGGGCCGGGGTTTGTCGTCTGCCGCGCCAAATTCCCACGTTGTAGGCCCGGCGCAATCACTTACCCGACATGGGAGGTATTGTGCCGCAACATATTTCGTATGTAACTTGCATGGCTTAGTGGCACACTGGCCGTCGTGACCACCTCTGCCAGCAGCACCACCGACGCCCACCCCCGCACCCGCAGCATGGAGTCCTGGCGCGCCCGGCTGGGCGTGCTGGCCAGCCGCGGCGAGACCGACGGCCCTCGCGTGGAGGAGGCGCGGACGGCGCTGAGCTGGTGGCGCACGAGGGCGTTTCTGATCCGCGAGGGCAGCAGCCCCGAGCAGGCCGACGAACTGCTGGACCTCATCGACCGGTACGCCGCCGATGCCGCCACCGACGACCAGGCGGTGGCCCGATGATCGCGCAGCGCGCCGTGCGCCGGTTCGGGACGCCCGCCCACCTGGCCAGCCTGCCCGGTGCGCCCAAGCGTCCACCGCGGCGGTACTCCCAGACCGAGCTGCGCGAGCGGCGGCGCACCGGACTGACCGTCGGCCACTACGCCGGGGACTGGAGCCTTGCCCGCGAGATCGCCGACGTGGTTCGGCCACTGGCCGAACGGGTTGCCGCCGCGCCGAGTTCAGCCCGGTTCCGGTTGCCGGTGGCTTGGCTGGCTGAAGCGACCCACGAGCTGGTCGGCGTCATCGTGGGGTGGATCGCTGAGGCCGACGCCCACGCCAAGACCGCGCACCTGGCCAACGAGCCCGGCAAGCGCAAGTACGCGATGACAACGCTGATCGACCTCGCGCCGCGACCGGCCCTGCCCGAGATCAGCCGCGAATCCCTGGACGCGGGCAGCTGGGCGGCGGTGCTGACCGCACTGGCCGACGACATCGATGGGCCGCTGTCGGCGTTGCTGGGCCGGGCGTACCCGCCCAACGCCAACGAACTGCGCGGCCAGACCAGCCGATCAGAACGGCTGGCACGACTGCTGGCCCAGACACTTGACCGTGCCGCGCTGGAGCTGGAGCGCCGCCTGGACACCGCCCAGGACCACCCCGAGCCCACCACCAGCACCACCCCGACCGACCCGCGAGCAGTGCTCGCGGAGATGGGAGTAACCCCATGACCACCGGCCTGCCTGACTTCCCTGTCCAGACCTACGACCACCCGTTGCCGCTGCACTTTGAAGCGCCGCCGGTCAATCCAACCGCCTTCGGGCTGTACACCTCCACCGCCTGGACCGAGATCGGCGCGGACCAGCCGTCGCGGCACTTGCACGGCGTGGAAGTCCGCGGCAACAGCTACCCCAACGGCCAGAGCGCCGGGGTCTGGAATGCGCCATGGTGCGGTGACCCCGCACCCGGCCAGCTCAAGCAAGGCCACCGGCCCGACATCCTGGACGCCTTTGAGCCGATGGTGTTGTGGGCTGCTGACGAGTGTGATCTGACCGCACCGTCGCGGGCCGAGGTCATCGCCAACGCGGCCCAAATCCTCCGCCTGGAGGAGCAGGTCATGGCCGAGCGGGAGTTCGCCGAACGCCTGAAGCTCGATGCCGCCGACCTGGGTACGCCCCAGACCGCGGCGAGCTTCAAGCAGGCGGTGGGGTATCTGGAGGCCGCGGCGGCGCTGACCAACACGCTGACGTTCTTCCACGCCGGGGCGCAGTGGGCCAGCCAGGAGTTCGGCCTGGTGCTCAAGTCCGGCACCCGCTGGACCTCACCGCTGGGCCACGTGTGGATATTCGGCGGCGGCTACGTCGAGGGCCTGGAGAACATGATCGTGGCCACCAGCCAGCCCTACGGCTGGCGCGATGAGCCGCAGGTCAGAACCACGATGGCCACCGGGGACAACCTGTTCGTGGCCATTGCCGAACGCACCGTCGTCATCGGCTACGAGGCGGCAATCGCCGCCGTCACCATCACCACGCCGGAGCCTGCGCCGTGACAACCGTGATGACGATGATGACCGAGACCGGTTGCGAGGCCACTTACGCAGGTCCGAGCTGCTGGGAGTGCGGTGGGCCGGTGCTCCAGTACGCGGGCAGCGTCCATGGGTGGCGGTGCCGCGGCTGCCTTGCCCGCTACGTCGATGCCGGCCAGGCGCGCTGGGAGGCCAGATCGGACAAGGCCAGGGAACGTATTAGACGGAATCTATTGTCCAGCAACGATATTCAGTCTTCTGTCATTGCGAAGGCCGACGCCGGGAGGGTGGTCCGCAGCTATGTGCCGCACCCTCCCGGCGCTGACCCAACTCCGCAGCCCATCGACCAACTAACCCCCGAGAGGAACACCCGATGACCGGAACCGGACAACCCCGGCGGCGGCTTACCCTGGCCGACCTGACCGCCCGCGAGCGTGGGCACTTGGAGCTGTGTGTTCACGAATCAGCCCATGCCGTCGCCGGAGTGGTGCTCGGTGCGCAGCTGCGCAGCGCGGTGGCCTCAGACAGCCGTGTGTGGGGCCAGCAAGGGACGACCACGTTCGCTGACCGCCCCCACGGCCGCGACCCCGAGATCGCTTACGCCGGGCCGTGGGCAGTGGCCCGTTGGCGTGCCGGTCGCCGCCCGACGCAGGCCGAGACGTATGCCGTCCTGTCGCGTGGCGGCTACAAGGACGACCAGGTGCTGATCGCCTCCGGTGGAACGCATCTGGGCACCGGGATTACGCCCTTGCTTGAGCGGTGCTGGCACGCAGTCATCCGCACCGCCCAGCAACTCCACCGGGACGGCGAGGTGTTCGAGGCCGACGTTCTGGCGGCGCTGGGGGTCGATGACGGCGGTGGGAGCACCAGCACACAGCTGGCCAACCTGCGCGCCGGTCTGCGCTCGGTGCCGCCGCTGGCCCACGACACCGCCAAGCAGGCCGCGCCCGCCTGATGCAGCCGGTTTCACTGCGCCCCTTGGCCTCGGGGGCGCGGTGTACCGGCCAACGACACCAGCCCCAACGAAAACCACCGAGGGAGAACACCATGAGCGGCACGACCAGCACCACACCGAACGTCGATCCGTTCTACGACACGTGGATGGGCGACTACTGCCCGGCGTGCTGCCCGCCAGGAGACCAGGCCGACCGTTGCACCCGCCTGGCCGCAATGACCGAGCCGGACGCCGTGATTTGGAACGGCGGTAAGCGGCTGATCTGCGAATACTGCTGTGACCGATGCGGCCATCAGTGGCGGCGGTCGGACCTCTGGGACGCCGCGAGCGCCGGTTTCGACTCCAGCGCACGGCGAAGCGTCGCGTGACCACCGCTGCCAACCCGGTAGCCGCGTTGGCCGCCGCCCGCGCCCTCCAGGCCGCACGGGGGCGACAGCGCCCCGATTCACCGGCCGAGCTGGCCCGCCGGTTGATCCCCGGCTATCACGTGACCCCGACCATCCGGCTGATCAGCGACGAGCTGGTGCGCGCCGTACAGACGCCGGACTCGCGGCTCATCCTGTGCTGTCCACCGCGTACCGGCAAGAGCCTGCTGGTCAGTCAGGTGTTCCCGGTCTGGCTGCTGTCGCGCAACCCCGACACCGAGATCATCGTCAAGAGCTACGCCGACGCCCTGGCCGAGGAGCATTCACGGGAGGCGCGGCGGCTGATCGCCGAGCACCGCGACCAGCTGGGCATCGAGCTGGCCGAGGACAAGCAGGCGGTGGGCCGCTGGCGGGTGTCCGGTCACCGTGGTGGCATGTTGGCAGGCGGAATCCTGAGCGCAACAACCGGTTTCGGGGCCGGTGTGCTGTGCGTGGACGATCCCGTCAAGGGCGCGGCTGAGGCCGACTCGCCCGCCTACCGGCGGCGGCTGCTGGCCGAGTTCCGCTCCAGCCTGATGACCCGGTTAATGCCCGGTGGGTCGGCGGTGATCGTGATGACCAGGTGGAGCGAGTTCGACCTGGCCGGCGAACTGCTGGCCGAACCGGGTAGCCGCTGGCGGCACGTCAACGTCCCTGCCATCAGCGCAGCGGGCGTGCCCGATGCCCTGGGCCGCCCGCCGGGCGTGGCGATGACCTCGGCCATCGGACGCACCGCCGAGCAGTTCGCCGAGATCAAGCGCGCCGTCGGCGGCCGGGCCTGGGCCGCACTGTATCTCGGCGTGCCCTCCGAGCCGGAAGGCGGGCTGATCAGGCGACAATGGCTTGACGACTGGCGGCTACCGGCTGCACCGCGTGGACCCGTCAAGGTCGTCGTAGGCGTCGACCCAGCCGACTCCGGCGAGGGCGACGAGACCGGCATCATCGCCGCCAGCCTGAGCGCCGACGGCTCCGTTGCACTGATCGCCGACACTTCGGGGCACTTCACCAGCGACCAGTGGGCGCGCCGCGCCGTGGACCTGGCCATGGACACCGGAGCCAGCGAGATCGCGGTCGAGGCGTTCGCCGCCGGGACTACCTACGTCCGGCTTGTCACCGAGGCACTGCGGCGGGCCAGGCTGGACCGGCCCATCAAGGTCACCGGCTGGCCGCCGAAAGGCTCTGGCCGTGGCAAAGGCGATGCGGTGGCCCGCTCGGCGGAGCTGCTGGCCGCGCTGGAGACCGGCCGGTGCCGGGTCGCTGGCTTCTTGCCCGCGCTGGAGGACCAGGCCGTGACGTGGGAGGCAGGCAAGCACCAGCCCGACAGGGTGGCCGCGGCGGTGGTGGCCTTCGATGTCCTTGCCCGCTCCGCCGGGCAACAGTGCGGATTCGTGACTCCCATCGACGCCATGCGCCGCGCCCGCGAGGGCCGGATGCCACCGCCGCCGAGCTGGATGACGCGCCGGATCGGCGGGCGGTGACCGTGGAGCCATTCATCACCGACGTTGGCGGCGTGCTGTTGGAGAACGTGCACCCGATGGACAACTGCGCCGGTCGTCGGTGCGTGGTGCACAACCCCAGCGACCACCACATGCGGGATTGGCCGCTGGTGTGGCGCAATGACCGGGGCATCTTCGAGCGACGGTGCCCGCACGGCATCGGGCACCCCGATCCTGATCAATTCGAGTTCTGGGCGCAGGCGCGCAAGCGGTGGCGTCCGGCCCTGAGCGCTGATGTCATGGACGACCCGCACCCGCCGCAGAACCCGTACGACGGCATCGGGATTCACGGCTGCGATGGCTGCTGCCACAGCTGAGCAGGGCGTACACCAATCTGGCAGCTGTGTGCCGCTGTGCCGAGCGAACGCCGCCAGGCCATGCAACGAACCGCCGTGGTGGCGTTCGCGCGCGAGCGGGAGCGCACAGCGGTGGGGTCGCGGCTAGGTCGCGGAACCGGGACCGAGCGCTGGCGGTTCGTCGGCGCGGTGGCTGATTTCCGCATCAGGCGATACCTCGAACCCCATGAGTCCCTGCTCACCAAGAGGTCGGATTCCGGTGAGCACTCGGCTGATGCGTGAGCGCGTCTGGTCGCCTGGCAGGTAGGACTCCACCACGTCGAAGTCCGCCGAGATGCGCAGGTTCGGATCCTCCATCAGGCGGGTGACCTCCTGCGCCACACGGCTTTCCGTCACGCCAGCGGTAATCCGAGGTGCATCCAGCGGCTCGAAGTAGAAGGTGCCGAGCGACCACCGGAACCCGTCGATGGTGCCGGTGAGCGTCTCGCGGCGGCGGGTCTCCTGGGCCACCTCCAGTTCGATTCGCAGCCGAATCGCACCGTCGTTGGTCAGCGCCAGGTCGGCGGCACCCACGTGACGCTGGCGAATCATGCCCTGCACCGTCCAGCCGCCGTGCTGGGAAGCGTTCGCCACCCGCTTGAGGGCGGTCCTGGCCTTGATCGGCAACTCCGCAATCTCGGCGGCCAGCGGTGTGTCTAGGTCGGGGTCGCTGGCGTGCGCAAGGATCGACGCCACGGTGCGCAGCGCGTCCGAGTCGACGCTGGACGCCAAAGCCACGGTCTCCGCATCCGCCACCTGGCCCTCGGGCAACTCCGGTGTCGCCACACGAAGCACCACCCTCACGCTGCCTGGAGTCGCACCCTCGATCATCAGGTTGTCGCGGTAGCGGTTTCGGCCCACTCGGGCCTTGGCGGTCTCCTTGACCGCATCGCTGATGCCGCTCACGAACCGAGAGAACTGCCGGGCGTTGGCCGCGTTGTGCTCTATGCCGGGGCCAGCGAGGTGCAAGTCAACCTCGGCCTGCTCCGGCCCCACCTCACGCTCGAAGATGTCGAGGAGCTTGGCGTCGTCGCGGACGATTCCCGCGCGTATGGACTCATGCAGCACGCGGTCTGACCTGGGGTCACCCGAGGTGTAGCGCAGTGCATCCACCAGCGACGCCACCAGTTCGTCATTGGTTGCCACTACACGCTCACCTCCAAGTACCCCTTGCTGACGCCCGTAACGACATTGTGCTGCTCATCCCGCACCGATGACCACATGAGATCCCACGTCATCAGTGCCGCCGGGTTGTCCGCTGCGGCGACGAAGCCATCGATCAACCCGCCCATCGGATGCACCTTGTCGCCCGCGTTACTGCCCAACGTCAGCAGCGGCATGAAGGTGGGCTGTGTCACCTTGGAATGTTCTCCTGAAGGTACGACAACAACCACGTCGGCGTCCTCCGGTTCAGCCCACGTCTTGTGGGTGACGAACCCGCCGTTGATCCAGAACCGGCAGGTGCTGAATTGAGGTGACACAAGGTCGATGTACAGCGTCAACGCACGGAAGATCAGCTCGCGGCGTGGACGAAACGGCGCGTTCACCACGAACGCCTCGTAGACCTCATCGAGGGTGGCGGCGTGCCGACCGGCAGGCAGTACCGCGTACTGACCGCTCGTAGCTGGAATCGGCAACGCTGCGTCCCTCCCTCTGCCGTCCCGTTTCGACTACAGGTGTGGATCATTGCATGCGCCGTCCGTCGCGGCGGCGTCTTGTCGTGGTCGTGACACTCCGTCAATGAGACCGAGACGCTGGGACGGCGGGTGACGACTCAGCCCTTGGACGTAGACGTTGTTCCAAACCGGAACTCCACCACGTCCCCATCGGCCATGACGTAGTCCTTGCCCTCCATGCGCACCTTGCCGGCGGACTTGGCGGCGGCCATCGATCCGGCCTCGACCAGGTCGTCGTAGGAGACCACCTCGGCTTTGATGAAGCCCTTCTCGAAGTCGGTGTGAATCACCCCGGCCGCCTTGGGCGCGGTGTCGCCCTGGTGGATGGTCCAGGCCCGCGCCTCCTTGGGCCCGGCGGTCAGGTAGGTCTGCAACTTCAGCGTGTGAAAACCGGCCCGCGCCAACGCATCCAGACCGCGCTCACTCTGCCCGATCGACTCCAGCAGCTCCATGGCCGACTCGTCGTCGAGCTCGGCGAGTTCGGCTTCGATCTTGGCGTCGAGGAACACCGCGTCGGCCGGGGCCACCAGCTCGCGCAGCGCGGCGACCCGCGCGGCATCGGTGAGCACCGACTCGTCGGCGTTGAACACGTAGAGGAAAGGCTTGGTGGTCAGCAGGTTCAGCTCGCGCAGCGGCGCGGTGTCCACCCCGGCGGCGAACAGGGTCTTGCCGGTGTCGAGGATCGCCGCGGCGGCCACCGCGGCCTCGTGCATGGGCTTGCGGTCCTTGTTGTTGCGGGCTTCTTTCTCCAGCCGCGGGACCGCCTTCTCCAGGGTCTGCATGTCGGCCAGGATCAGCTCGGTGGCGATCACCTCGATGTCGGCCTCGGGGTCCACTTTGCCGTCGACGTGCACCACGTCGTCGTCGGCGAAGACCCGCACCACCTGACAGATGGCGTCACACTCGCGGATGTTGGCCAGGAACTTGTTGCCCAGCCCGGCCCCCTCCGAGGCGCCCTTGACGATGCCGGCGATGTCGACGAACGTCACCGGCGCGGGCAGGATCCGCTCGGAGCCGAATATCTCGGCCAGCTTGGTCAGCCGGGGGTCGGGCAGCGGCACCACACCCTCGTTCGGCTCGATCGTCGCGAACGGGTAGTTGGCGGCCAACACATCGTTGTGTGTCAGCGCGTTGAACAGGGTCGACTTACCAACGTTGGGCAACCCCACGATTCCGAGACTCAGGCTCACGGGTAGCCAAGTCTAAGGCCCGGGGCGTGCCGCCGTGCGCCCCCGCCGCCGCCAGCCGGTACCGTCAGTGTGTGGCAGTAGCGCGGGAGAAGTCGGCAGTGGCCGCTGACCACCGTTCGATCTTGCCGAGCATCGCCGGTTTGCCGTGGTGGAGTGCCGTGGCGGTGGCGGTGGTCGCGACCGCGATCGGAGTGGCGTTCGACGCCGGCTCCGGCGACAAAGAACTGACCATCGTCTTCTCCGCCCTCTACGCGATGGGCTGTATCGCCGCGGTGCTCATGGTGCAGCAATCGGCGGTGTTCACGACGGTGGTCCAACCCCCGTTGATCCTGTTCGTGAGCGTGCCCAGCGCGTACTGGATGCTGCGCGGCGGCGGGTTCCCCGGCCTCAAGGCCATCGTCATCAACTGCGGCTATCCCCTGATCGAACGATTCCCACTGATGCTTTTCACGGCGGCGGCCGTGCTGCTGATCGGGATGGTCCGCTGGTACCTCGGGATGCTGAGCGGAACCGCGAAGCGCGAGGCCCGCGATACCGAAGACGACGCCACCCCGAAGGCGGCCACACTCAGCGACCGCATCGGCGCCATGCTCACCTCCGCCCTCACCCGCAACCCCGCGCACGCCATCGAGAAGCCGGCTTCCCGCGAGGAGCGCCCGGGTCAGCGTCCCCGCCGCGCCACCGCGGAAGCCCGCCGAGCCGCGCGCCAGGGTTCTGGGTCCCGATCCCGGACCCGCTCCACCGAGCGGCGCGCCGCGGCCAACGGCTCGGCGCCGACGCGTTCCCGGCACGTTCGGCCGGACATCGACGCCGCCCGCGCCGCGGAGCACCCGCGCCCGCGTCGCCGTCCGGCAGCCGAGGGACGCGACGAGCCCATGCAGCGGCGGCGACGCCCCGCTCCCGAGGCGCACGACGAGCGCCAGCCCCGCCGGCGTCCGGCGCCCGACTGGCAAGACGAGCCGCGACGCAGGCCGCGTCCGCCCCAAGACGGGTCGCGCTCAGCTGACTCACTGTCGAGGACTAATCGGGATCCGCATCCGCGCAGCTACCGCCCCTCCGATGCGCCCGAGTCGATGCCCCGGCGCCGACCGGCGCCGTCTGGCGCCGAGGGGCGCGGCAACGGAACCGGCACTCGCCACCCCGTTTCCCAGGTGCGCTACCGCGGGTCAGGAGGCAACGAGTCCGATGCGGCGACCCGCGGCCGCTCCCGTCCACCGCGCGATGAAGTCGACTCCTGGGAGTACGACGTCTAGCTGTGCCCGATGGCGCCGACCCCCAGCGCCCGGCTGACGCCGCGCTTGCGATCGACGCCGCCCGACGGCGATCCGATCTACCGGCGATCCGGCCGGATCTCGCGAGGCAAGGCGAACACCAGGGTCTCGTTGGCGGTGGCCACCGGGTACACCGTGCCGTAGCCATACTCGGCAAGCCGCTCCAGCACCCCGCGGACCAGGATCTCCGGCACCGACGCACCCGACGTGACGCCGATGGTCTGCACCTCGCCTGCTTCGGGAGCCAGCCAGGCTGGGTCGATATCCTCGGCGTAGTCGACGAGGTGGGCAGCGCGGGCACCGGCGCCCAGCGCCACCTCGACCAGGCGGCAGGAGTTCGAGGAGTTCCGCGAACCCACCACGATCACCAGCTCGCACTCCGGGGCCATCGCCTTGACCGCGGTCTGGCGGTTCTGGGTGGCGTAGCAGATGTCGTCGCTGGGCGGATTCTGCAGGTTCGGGAATCGCTCGCGCAGCTTGAGCACCGTCTGCATGGTCTCGTCGACGCTGAGCGTGGTCTGCGACAGCCACACGATCTTGTTCTCGTCGCGGACGGTCACGGCGGCTACAGCATCTAAGCCGTCGACCAGCTGCACGTCGTTGGGGGCCTCGCCGATGATCCCGACGACCTCTTCGTGGCCGGCATGACCGATCAGCAGGATGTCGTAGCCGTCGCGGGCGAATCGCTTGGCTTCGTTGTGCACCTTGGTCACCAACGGGCAGGTCGCGTCGATCACCCGCAGGCTGCGTTCGGCGGCCGTCTCATGCACCGTCGGGGCCACGCCGTGGGCGGAGAACACCACGATCGCGCCTTCGGGCACCTGATCGGTCTCGTCCACGAAGACCGCACCCTTGTTGGTCAGGGTGTCCACCACGTGCTTGTTGTGCACGATCTCGTGACGCACGTACACCGGGGCGCCGTGCTTCTCCAGGGCCCGCTCGACGGTCTCGACCGCCCGGTCCACGCCCGCGCAGTACCCGCGTGGCTCCGCCAGCAGCACCCGCTTGCCGACCGGGGCGCCGCCCACCGCGGCTGAACTGTAGGCGATCTCCACGTCGACGGTCTGGGGCATGGCAACCAGCGTACGGTCTGCCGACACGAGACCGCCAGCTCGCGTCATGCCGGTCAATACTTGGAGATGACCGGCAGGTAAGGCAGGCTGGGGGCCATGGCAACTGCACCTTTTGGAGTCCGGCTTCTGGTCGGCGCGGCCACCGTCGCGGTCGAGGAGACCCTGAAGCTGCCGCAAACCATCCTGACCTACCCGATGACGCTGGCCAGCCAGGCCGCGCACGCGGTGATGCGCTGGCAGCAAGGCGTCGCTGATCTGGTCAACAAGGGCGACACCACTCTCGAGTCGCTGTTCCCGCCGAAGGATGAGCAGCCGGAGTGGGCAACCTTCGATGACGACATCGAGGACAGTTTCGACGGCGGTGCCGCGACCTTCGACGACGACACCGACCCGCGCACCGAGGGCCGCTTCGCCCTCTATTCGTTCAGCGAAGACGGGGCCACCCCGCCGAACGCATCCGCCGACAATGAGGCCCCGGCCGGCCGCAACGGTGCCGCGGACCCGACGGTGCCTACCCCCGACCTGGTCGACGAGCTCGACTACGGCTCGCTGACCCTGGCCCAGCTGCGGGCCCGGCTGGCGTCGCTCAGCCTCGACGAGCTGGAGACCTTGCTCGCCTACGAAGAGGCCACCAAGGCCCGGGCACCGTTCCAGACGCTGCTGGCCAACAGGATCACCCGCACCACCGCGAAGTGACCGACCCCGCGCCGGGCGAATCCGCCGAAAACCCGTTCCCGGTCCGCGCGGTTGCCATCCGGGTCAAGGGCTGGATCGACCGGCTGGGTTCGGTGTGGGTGGAAGGGCAGCTCACCCAGATCAATCTGCGCCCGGGCGTGCGGACCGTGTTCATGGTGTTGCGCGATCCGGCCGCCGACATGTCCCTGACGGTGACGTGCAGCCCCGAAATGGTGGCTTCAGCGCCGGTCAAGCTGACCGAAGGCACCCAGGTGGTGGTCTGCGGCAAACCCAACTTCTACACCGCCCGCGGCACCTTCTCGCTACGCCTGAGTGAGATCCGCGCCGTCGGCATCGGTGAGCTGCTGGCCCGCATCGAGCGGCTGCGGCGGCTGCTGGACGCCGAGGGGTTGTTCGATCCGCGCCTCAAACGGCCGCTGCCGTTCCTGCCGGGCACGATCGGGCTGATCACCGGGCGCGCCAGCGCCGCCGAGCGCGATGTCATGACGGTGGCCGGCACCCGGTGGCCGGCGGTGCGCTTCGCGGTGCGCAATACCGCCGTGCAGGGACCGACCGCCGTCGCCCAGATCGTCGAGGCACTGCGCGACCTGGACGCCGACGAAGCCGTGGAGGTGATCGTGCTGGCCCGCGGCGGCGGCAGCGTCGAGGACCTGCTGCCGTTCTCCGACGAAACCCTGTGCCGGGCCATCGCGGCGTGCCGGACCCCGGTGGTCAGCGCTATTGGGCACGAACCCGACAGCCCGTTGTGCGATTTGGTCGCTGACCTGCGCGCGGCCACCCCCACCGATGCGGCGAAGCGGATCGTTCCGGACGCCGCGGCCGAGCAGGCGCTGGTCGATGACCTGCGGCGACGCAGCGCGCAGGCGGTACGTAACTGGGTGGTGCGTGAGGACCGCGTGCTGATGCAGCTGCGTAGCCGACCGGTGCTGGCCGACCCGCTGCGCGCCCTGACCGAGCGCGGCGAAGAGGTCCAGCGCGCCCTGGCCGCGGTGCGGCGTGATGTCAGCCGGCTGATCGCCGTGCAGAGCGAACGGGTGGGCCATCTGGCGGCGCGGCTGGCTACCCTGGGCCCGGCCGCGACGTTGGCGCGCGGCTACGCGGTCGTCCAAACTGTCGGCGCAGCGGGGCCGCGCGTACTGCGCTCGGTCGACGATGCGGCGGCCGGGACCCGACTGCGAATCCGGGTGGCCGACGGGGCCGTGGCGGCGACGAGTGAGGGGCGACTTCTTGAAGGACCCAGCGATGGCAGCTGAGCAAGCCGATCCGGTGACACCCGTTAGTGAGCTTGGCTATGAGCAATGCCGCGACGAGCTGATCGACGTGGTGCAGCGCCTGGAGCAGGGCGGGATGGATCTCGACGCGTCGCTGAGCCTGTGGGAACGGGGCGAGCAGCTGGCCAAGCGGTGTGAAGAGCACCTGGCCGGAGCCCGGCGCCGGGTGCAGGAAGCGCTGGACGCCGAGCCCGCCGACGACGACCGCGCGTGACTTCCCTCTTTACAAGACCACGGGAACTGAAACACGTTCAGTTATGCTCGCCCGATGGGTGATCCTGCACTGACTACTGAACTCGGCCGGGTACTGGTCACCGGGGGCTCCGGCTTCGTCGGAACCAACTTCGTCAAGACGCTGCTGGAACGCGGCTACCAAGTGCGCTCCTTCGACCGCGCGCCGTCGAGCCTCCCCGACCACCCCAACCTGGAGAAGCTCGAAGGCGACATCTGCGACCCGCAGACGGTGGCCGCGGCGGTCGCCAACATCGACACCGTGTTCCACACCGCTGCCATCATCGATCTGCAGGGCGGCGCCAAGGTCACCGACGAGATCCGCCGGCGCAGTTTCGCGGTCAACGTCGACGGCACCAAGAACCTGGTCCAGGCCGGACAGCGGGCCGGGGTGAAGCGATTCGTCTACACCGCCTCCAACAGTGTTGTGATGGGCGGCAAGGCCATCTCGGGCGGCGACGAAACCATGGCCTACACCACCAAGTTCAACGACCTCTACACCGAGACCAAAGTGGTCGCGGAGAAGTTCGTGCTCGGCGAGAACGGCATCGACGGCATGCTGACCTGTGCAATCCGGCCGTCGGGCATCTGGGGCGACGGTGACCAGACCATGTTCCGCAAGCTGTTCGAAAGCGTGGTCGCCGGTCACGTCAAAGTATTGGTCGGCAGCAAGCACGCCAAGCTCGACAACTCCTACGTGCACAACCTGATTCACGGCTTCATCCTGGCCGCTCAGCACTTGGTGCCCGGCGGATCGGCGCCCGGCCAGGCCTACTTCATCAACGACGGTGAACCGATCAACATGTTCGAGTTCGCTCGACCGGTCATGGAGGCGTGCGGCGAGCGCTGGCCCAAGATCCGGGTCTCCGGCCGGATGGTGCGCGACACGATGTTCGCCTGGCAGTGGCTGCACTTCCGGTTCGGCCTGCCCGAGCCCATGTTGGAACCCGGTGCGGTGGAACGGCTTTACCTGAACAACTACTTCTCGATCGCTAAGGCCGGCCGCGACCTCGGCTACCAGCCGCTGTTCACCACCGAGCAGGCGATGGCCGACTGCATGCCGTACTACAAGAAGCTCTTCCAGCAGGTCAAGGCCGAGGCGCATCCGCACCTGGCGACGGTGGTCGCCGAGCCGCACCCGGAGTAGTCCCAGGTCACCACGGGGAAGTTTCTGGTGGGAAGTTTCTTGCTGAACGCGGTACCCAGCCAAGGGTCTGCGGTGACACGATAGCGACGTGAACGGCGTTGGGCCGCTATCGGAACTGCCAGCCTTGGTGTGCAGTTCGTGTGGCACTGGGTTGCCCGCGGCCTTCAAGTTCTGCCACGAGTGCGGAACGGCAGTTGCAACTGCACCGGCACCTGCCGAATACAAGCAGGTAACGGTGCTGTTCGCCGACGTGGTGCACTGGATGGACATCGCCGCGGCGGTGGGTTCTGAGCGCTTGCGCGAGATCATGGCCGACCTCGCCGACCGCTGCGCGGCGGTGGTACAGCGCTACGGGAGCACGCTCGCACAGTGGACGGGCGACGGGATCATGGCGGTGTTCGGGGCCCCCGTCGCCGTGGAAGACCACGCCGTGCGGGCCTGTCTGGCGGCTTTGGATGTTCAAGAGGAGTCCAAGCGGCTTGCTGTCGAGGTCGCCGAACGCGACGGTATCGAGCTACGACTGCGGGTCGGGTTGAACTCCGGCGAGGTGATCGGGGGCGGGATCGGGTCGGGACAGTTTGGCTACGCCGCGGTGGGTGAACAGGTCGGGATAGCCCAACGGATGGAGTCGGTCGCGCCACCAAGCGGCATCATGCTGAGCACGTCGACAGCCGCGCTCGTCGAAAGCACGGCCGAACTGGGTGATGTCGAATGGGTTCGAATCAAAGGCACCCAAGAACCCGTACCCGCCCGACGGCTGTTGGGCATGGCCGAGCGGCATCGCGTGATCCGGCGTGCGGAGTCCAGCCTGATCGGCCGGCACGGAGAGTTGGCCGCCGTCGCGGCGATGGTGGACCGCGCTATCCACGGTCACGGCGGAGTGGCCAATGTGGTGGGAGCTCCAGGCCTCGGGAAGAGCCGGATGGCCCGGGAGGTCGCGGCGGCCGCAGCCGATCGAGGAGTGAAGGTGGTGTGGGCGTTCTGCGAGTCGCATGCCGGCGGCATCCCGTTCCACGCCGTATCGAGGCTGCTGAGGGCGAGCGTCGGCGTGGATGGGCGACGCGGCGAGGACGCCCGCACGCGGGTCCGAGACCGCTTTGGGCACGCCGATACGCAGGACCTGCTGCTGCTCGACGATCTGCTGGGCATTGCCGATCCCGATGTGGCACTGCCCCAGATGGACCCGGATACGCGACGCAGCCGACTGACCGCGCTGATCAACGCCGCGTCGTTGGCCCGCACCGAAACGACGTTGTTCATCATCGAGGATGCGCACTGGATCGATGCCGTCAGCGATTCTCTGATCGCGGACTTCTTGGCGGTTCTCCCCCGCACCCCCTCGATGGTGCTGATCACCTACCGCCCCGACTACCGCGGCGCGCTGACACAGCTACCCGATGCACAGAAGATAGTCCTTGCCCCGCTGGATGATTCGGACATCACGGCGTTGACCGGCGAGCTGTTGGGATCGGATCCGTCGGTCGGCGAGCTGGCCGCGATCATCGCCGGGCGAGCCGCCGGGAATCCGTTCTTCGCCGAGGAGATGGTGCGCGAGCTAGCCCAGCGCGGAGCGCTGTCCGGCGAACACGGTGGCTACGTCTGCCGCACGAGGGCCGCGGACGTCACGGTGCCACCCACGGTGCAGGCGGCCATTGAGGCGCGCACCGACCAGCTCAGCACCGGGGCCAAACGAACATTGAACGCGGCCTCGGTGATCGGGGCGCGCTTCGGCGCGGAGCTGTTGCCCGCACTGGGCGTCGACGCGGTGTTCGACGAGTTGCTCGCGACGGAGCTGATCGACGAGGTTGATCTCACCGCGGGTGCCGAGTACGCCTTTCGGCATCCGTTGATCCGCACGGTGGTCTACGAATCGCAGCTCAAGTCCGATCGCGCCCGATGGCACCGGAAGCTGGCCGCAGCGATCCAAGAGCGCGCGCCTGGATCGATGGACGACAACGCGGCATTAATAGCCGAACACCTGCAGGCTGCGGGCGAGCTGCGCGAGGCGTACACCTGGCACATGCGGGCCGGGGCGTGGTCCACTAACCGCGATCTGGTCGCGGCCCGAGGTAGCTGGGAGCGGGCGCGCCGCATCGCCGATGCACTGCCTCCCGAGGACCCCGAACACTTGTCGATGCGCATCGCCCCGCGAACCATGTTGTGCGCCACCGACTGGCAAGCCCGAGAAGTCCAAGAGAGCCGCAGTCGCTTCGAGGAACTGCAAGAGTTATGCGGCGCGGCCGGGGACCAGGCGTCGCTGGCCATCGGGATGACCGCGCTGGCCACCGAACTGCTCTACGCGGGCCGCTCACGCGAGGGCGCGCTGCTCGCATCGCAACAGATGGCCCTGTTCGAGTCGATGGGCGATCGCTCCCCGACTATGGGCTTGGCGTTCATGGCTTTCGTCAACTGGCTCTGTGTCGGTGAGTTCGGTGAGATCCTGCGCTGGTCGCAGACCATCGTCGACTTGGCCGAGGGAGATCCCGCCAGGGGCGCCAACTTCGGTGTGGGATCACCCCTGGCGATCGCGTCGGCATGGCGCGGTACCGCCCGATGGTGGCTGGGCCTTCCCGGTTGGTCGCAAGACCTTGACGAAGCGGTCGACATGGCCCGACGCAGCAATGCGGAAACCCTCGGCAGCACCGTCGCCTGGACCTACGGTTTCGCGATGCAACACGGGACGCTTCGGCCCAGCGCCTCGGCGGAACGCGCGTGCGAGGAGGCGGTGCAATCCGCCCAACGGGCCAGCAGCGATCGGGCAATGGGTTTGGCCGGCTACGCGTTAGGTGTCGTGCTCATCACGCGGGACACCGCAGCTGACCGTCATCGGGGGCTGGAACTGATCCTTCAGAGCCGCGCCATCTGGCTGCGCAAGCGCGCACTCTTCCTCATCCCGGTGACCGACGTGTGGGCCGCCCGAGAGACCGCGCATAGCGGCGACCGCGATGCTGCCATCGCGGCGATGCGCTCAGCGGTCGACGAATTGCGCAATGCCGGCAACGTTTTCTACGGAGTTTGGGGCGCCGGCGTCCTGGTGGAGACCCTGCTGGAGCGCGGCGCCGAGGGCGACCTGGCCGAAGCCGAAGAGATAGTCGGCTGGCTGGCGAACCTGCCGGCAGGTCAAGGCTCGGCGATGTGCGAGATCACGCTGCTGCGACTGAATGCACTGCTGTCCCGTACGCGCGGTGACGAAGTCGCCTACTCCGAACTGGCGACCCGCTACCGCGCCATGGCGGAATCGCTGGGCTACGAAGGACACATCGACCACGCGAGGGCGTTTACGAGAACAGCTCCATGAAGTTGTCCAGGGTGCCGATCGCCGCGAACAGCGCCGGTGGAGCACCGAGCAACAGATCGAACGGGACCAGACCTGAATAAGCCGCCAGCGGAAGCCCGATCGCGTCAAGAAGGTCACCGGCCAGAAGCTGGTCGACAAAGATGTTCGCGGCGTACGCCGGGAGGCTGGTGAACAGCGCACCGACCGCGTCGGCGGCGGGCAGCAGCGCTGAGTAGTCGTAGGCCAGCGTGCTGTTGATCATGGTGATGATGTCGGCCACCGGTGAATTGAGCGTCACATCGGAAACCGGGAAGCCGGCGAGCGTGAGAATGCCCTCCATCACATCCTCAAATGTCGGGTTCTCCGGCGCGAATCCGTGGGTGTAGATCGACTCCGCGAACGGCAGCCAGGGCGCGACCTGCTCTTCATAGCTGACCGGATTCGCAATGGCGTTGAGGGCGTCGTTGATTCCCTGCTGCAAGCCGTTGCCCAGTGCCGTAGAAAGCTGCCCCAGGTCGATCTGCGGGAACAACCCGAACGTCGTGGGGACATTCGCCGGCCCCTGATTCCATCCTTCGTCGATGCTGCCGTAGCCCAGGTTCACCAGGATCCGGGTGACGGGTTCCAGCAGGTCATACAGGGGCTTGCCGATCCCTGGGAGAAACAACAGCGGCATCAGCAACGGCAGGTTCTCGCTCGGGATCATGTAGTAGTCGGTGAGGCCTTCCCCGGACAGCGCCGCGGAACCCGGCAGCAGAATCGCACTATCGATCTGCTCCGGGGTGAGGTTGGCATAGATGAAGTGCTGGGTGAAGTTTCCGATCAGGGCATTGAGGACCGACAACAGATTCAGCGGGTAATGCGGAAAGTCGGCGCTGGCGTCGTATTCGAGGCTGTAGATGTCGGTCGGATACAGATCCGACGGGGTCGGTGGGCTGAACGGGAAGTTCGCGGCGGTGAAGGCCCAGCTATTTCCGGCCGGAGAATCGAAGGTGTTCAACAGGCCGCCGTTTGGGTTGTTGACATCGCCCACCAGCACGAAGTGCACCAGGTCGCTGGGGACGCCCGCGTCGCGAAGCTGCGGCATGACCTGCGAGGCCACCGCGGCGCTCTGCGAGTAGCCGAAAACCACGAGGGGATTCTCCGACGTCACCCCGCCTGCGGCGATCTGGTTTTGGATGTCGGAGAGCATGATCGGTTGTCCGTGGCTCACCGACGCCCCGAATCCCATGCTCTTGACACCGGTGATCGGATAGAGCTCGTTGGGCAGCAACGCGGCCTGCATCGTGCCGGTGAATCCGCCAGGCTGCAGATACAGCGTGTTGATCGCATCGAGAAACTGCGGCGGCGGCAGCATCGGGCCACCGCTGCCGTCGTACACCAACGCCGTTCCACCGCTGGCGAGTTGGATGTCGCGGTCCTGGAAGTCTGGCGGTGCCGCCACTGCGGGGGCGGCGATCACACTGGCGCCGGCCGCCATCGCACTTACGGTGAGCATCGCGACCGGCGAGGTCGGTGTCCCCCTCATCGTCCTTCGCGCCGTCACAGTCGGCGCATCTCTCGTGCCAACGCGGCATTCTCGAGAAACGAGTTCAGGTCCGGCGGGTAGTGGATCCGTTCCGGCCGAGTTCCAATGTGGAACATCGCGCCGACGGCTTCGATCGCATGAAAGTGCTTGATGTGCGGCATGTGCAACGGATGGGCGTGTACCGCAGACAACGTGGACATGATGGGTCTTCTTTCTGCTGCGCTGTGATCGGAGAATCGTGACTCGTATCCGACACAGAGAACGCAGTAGTGGACCACTGCAATCTCCCCCGGTTGCACTAGCGCAGTACGGAACTCCGCCCAGGCTTCCGCGCGACGATTCCGCTGGGGCGCACACGCGAAGCGCAGCGAACTGATCTTGCAGACGTCATTGGCGCCGAACGAATTCGAGGTGGCGTCATGCCCCAATACCCGGGTCCACGGCTAACCAGCTATGCCTGCGCCCACCGCAACGCGGTCCGGTGCACGTCTTCAACGGAGCCCCTGTACAGCTCGATGACTTGCAGATTCAGGTCATAGTGCGTTGCGACCCAGCCGATACCGGGCTCGCAGTCAACGCGCAGCAAGGTGCCGTCTTTGGCCCAATCGTGACCGGACGATCGTGGGGCAATCATGTCAATCCTCCCCGCTTTGTACCTGGTATCGACCCCTCCATACCAATCATCACGGGCACAGGGCGGGTGTAGTTCAGTGGTGCACTACTGCAGACTTCCGATCTACCTACGGCGGGGTCGCAGCGCGGCGAGTTCGTCACGGCCATTGGTGTCCGTCTTCAACATGGCTCGATAGATGTGGCTTTCGACAGTACGAACGGAGACGGTCAGTCGCTCGGCAATCTCCCGATTGGACAATCCCGCGCCGATCAACATGACGATCTCTTGTTCACGATCGGTCAGAGGTAGGGGTTCTGCGGCCTGGCGCAGCGCCGGGGTGCTCGCGCCTCCGCATTGTTCGGCCAGGGCAGCGGCGCGGGTCGCGCAGACCAATGCTGTTCCCCGCAGGTCTTGGCGGCGATACCCGATCGCTGCCTGGGCGGCAGCATCGACCGCGGCAACCAGATCCCCCATCCGCTCGAAGTCCTGCGACACCAGGGCCATTTCCGCGGCATCTCCGTCGCGGAGCGCAGCGGCAAACCGTGCGGCCAGACCTACCCGCGGCCCCTCGACGACAGCTTCGAGTTCACGCAATCGGTCGGCACCAGTGCGATCCCCGAACTGAGCGGCGGTCTGCAGACAGATCACTTCCGCCGCGAATTGCCCTTGGACGCGGCCTTTTCGGCCGCCGACCTTACGACGGCGATGGCCTCCTTGACTGTGCCCTGGGCGGCGACCACCCACGCCCGGGCCAGGCTCCGGTCACAATCGAGCAAGCGGAACGGACGTGGCAGCTTGTCGAGCGTGGCCAGGGCAGCGGCAGCCTCGTCGGTGGCACCACGCATGGCCAACGCGGTGATTCCCGGCACGAGATAGCGGTATCCCCAACCGATGGCATGGCTGGCGGACAATCCTGCCTCCGCCTGCTCCAGCAGTCGGCACGCGGCGTCGAGACGGCCGGCACCCAGGGCCGCCAGACCCCCCACGGCGACACCAAGCGATTGCGCGGCCCCCGGTAGCTGGGCGGCCTGCCGGCCGACCCGTTCGGCCGCCTCAACGGCATCGCCGATCCGTCCCGCCATCAGCAAGGCGCCGATTTGTGCATCGGCGATGTTGAAACTCATCTGCGGAGCGTCAAGAGAACGGGCAGCGACGCTATAACCGGCCTCGGCAGTGGCTACGGCCTCGGCCGTGCGCCCCGCGTCCGCGGCGATGGCGGCAAGCACCCAAGCAATCTCAGCGCCGACAACCGCGGGCAACTTCTCTATGTCAAACACTTCGGCGGCCTGCCCGGCCATATCCGGGCGGTCCACGGCAAACCAGTACACCGTGAGGAAGGCATCGACGTAGCTGCGAGCCTGCTGCGGTACGTCGCGCGACGCCTCATCGATGATTTGCTTCGCGCGCTCTGGCTCACCGAGTGCCCAGAGCATGTTGCTGGCCCGCAGAAACGCCAACCTGCCGCGCTCGCCGTCGGCCAAGTCGCTGACGGCGATCTCGGCAAGCACAGTGTCAGCCTCTTGTCCACGGCCCAGCCACGACAGCGCGTGTGCACGAACGAAACTCGGCTCCGGTCCGGCGCCGGCACGGATCGCCGCTCCGGCGAGCCGTTCGGCGAGGGCCAGGTCCGCCAACCAGACGGCGCCACTAGCCGCCCTGACCAGCAATTCGGCGTCAGGGACGAGGTCGGAGTCAAGGCTCAGGGTGGCGCGGCGCACCACCACCTGAATGTCGTCTCGATCATCGGCCGCGGCGAGTTCAGCGGCCACCACTCCACGCAACCGCCGCAGCCGGGTGGCCGGCGCGCGGGTGCGGCGCACTTCACCGTAGAGCGGATGCGCGACCCGTACCTGAACACCGCCGACGATGGACTCCAACGTGATCAGGCCTCGAGTATCGGCCTCCTCAACCGCGACAGGACTGGTGACCCGGGTCAGGGTGGCCAGATCGATTGGCTCCCCAACTGCCAGTGTGTCGATCACATCGCTGATCGGGCCGGGCAAGGTTCCCAAGCGAGATTCGATGAGTTCGACCAAGCTGAGCGGCATGATGGGATCCCCGATCCACCGCCAGTAGCCGCGCTGTTGCACGATCCGGCCGTCGGCCACCTCCTGCTCGACGATATGACGTAGATACAACACGTTGCCGCGAGTCAGCTTCCAGAGTCGCTGAACCGCGTCAAGGTCCACCGGTCCCGCCATAGCCACCGATAGCAGCGTGGTCGTTTCCTCGATCGACAACGGCTGCAGGTCGAGCCGTTCGAACCGGCTAGCCGCCCAAATCTCGTGCACCGCAGCGGGAATGGATTCACCGTCGCGCACGGTGAGAACCACCTTCGCCATGCCCCGTTGCACGATCTGGTGCACGACGAAGGCCGACAGGTCGTCGAGCAGATGCGCGTCATCGACTGCCACCACAACCGTCGCGCCGGTAGGGGCGGAGACCAGCGATTCGATCACCTCCCGCAACAACTGAACCGTGTCGGTGACGCCCGGCGGTGTCCACGCCGCGAACGCACCGAGTGGAATGGCGCGGGCCGAAGATGTGCCTACCGCCCAACGAGTTTCACTGCCCCGCGACTCGGCGGCAGACAGTGCCTCACGTGCGATCCGGCTTTTCCCCACACCCGAGGCACCATGGACAACGATTCCGGATACATCCGAGGCCACGATGGCGGTCTCGAGGGTCCGCATCGCCGCAGGACGGGCGGTCAAAGGCCACGACAAACGCACGACTTCCGCCCTGACCTGACCGTCTCAGCCAACGCAAACCGCGCATCCCCCAGCGGTTGCCTGCCGCAGGTCCGGCACGTGATTGTCCCGCTCATCGCTACGCCGCCGATCCGGAATTTCATCCGACCGGAAAAGAATAGACTTATCCACCCTGACCAGCTACGTATTGCAAAATCGCGAGAACACTTTCCAATAGAGGGGGCTCATGGACACGGTGCTCGTCACTGGCGCATTTGGGCTGGTCGGTTCCGCGGTGGTGCGGCAGTTGGCCGCCCAGGGCCGTGCCGTGGTCGCGACCGACCTCGACATCCCGGCCAACCGCAAAGCGGTCGCCGCACTGCCGGCATCGGTACAAGTGCGCTACGCCGATCTGACCGATCCGGTGGCGGTCGACGCTCTCGTCGGCGCTGTCCGGCCGGCCGCGATCATCCACCTGGCCGCGGTGATCCCACCGTTCATCTACATGCGCCGCGACCTGGCGCGCCGCGTCAACGTCGAGGCCACCGGGCACCTGTTGGCGGCCGCCGCTGCGCAGCCCGAACCTCCGTCGAGCCTCGCTAAACCGCCGCGATTCGTACAGGCCTCCAGCATCGCGGTGTACGGGTCGCGCAACCCGCACACTGTCTCGGGCGTGCTGACCGCCGACACCCCGACCAACCCCGCCGACGTCTACGGCGACCACAAAGTCCAGGCCGAGAAGCTGGTGCGTGCCTCGCAGCTGGACTGGGTGATCCTGCGGTTGGGCGGGGTGATCACCGTGGACCCGGGCTCCTACATGAAGCTCGACAACCTCTATTTCGAGCAGCTGCTCCCCACCGACGGCAGGCTGCAGACCGTCGATGTCCGCGATGTCGCATCCGCGTTCGTCGCGGCCACTACCGCGCCCGTCGTCGGGGAAACCCTGCTGATCGGCGGCGATGACTCGCACCGCCAGGTCCAGGGCGACGTCGCGCCGGCCATGGCCGGTGCGATGGGGCTGGTCAACGGCCTACCCGCTGGCCTGCCGGGCAACCCCGATCGCGACGACGACTGGTTCAACACCGACTGGATGGACTCCAGCCGAGCCCAAGAGGCACTGGGCTTTCAGCACCACTCCTGGCCGGACATGCTGGCCGAGACCGCGGCCCGAGCCGGCGCACAGCGTCACCTGCTGCGACCCGTCGCTCCCCTGGCCCGCGCAATACTGCGAACCCGCTCCCCCTACTACCGCAGCGGCAAGCGGTTCGCCGACCCGTGGCGGGCCATCGCCGACAAGTGGAGTGACCCACGCCCATGAACCACGAATTCACTCCCACCCAACGACGCGCGCTGGCTGTCTTCACCGTGATCGCGCTGATGTTCGGCGCCTATTTCCTGCGCACCTACTTCGTGCTGATCGTGGTGGCCGCGGTCGGCGCCTACCTGTTCAACCCGCTGTTCCGGCTGCTCAACCGCAAGGTGTCTACCGGACTGGCCGCCACCGGGACCCTGCTGGCGGCCCTGGTCGCCGTCATCGTCCCGGTCGGGTTGTCGGTCTTTCTGGCCGTCGTGCAGATATCACGCACCGTCGGCGAGGTCGCCGAATGGGTGCAGGCCACCGACCCCAACGCCCTGGGCGACAAGGTGCTGAAGTTCATCAACGGCGCGCTGGCCAAGGTGCCGTTCGTGCACGTCGAGCTCACCATGGAATCGCTGCGCGGCGCCATGGTGAACGTGGCGCAGAAGGGCGGCGAGCTGCTGCTGCATGTGCTGCAGGGCGCCGTCGGCGGGGTGGTCGGCGCGGTCACCTCGGCGATCATCTTCTTATATGTGTTCCTGGCGCTGTTGACCCACCGCGAGGAACTGCACACCCTGATCCGGCGGCTCAACCCGCTCGGCGGCGAGGTGACCGACCTCTACCTGGCCAAGATGGGCTCGATGGTGCGCGGCACCGTCGGCGGCCAGTTCGTCATCGCCTTCTGCCAGGGCGTCGCCGGGGCCGCCTCCATCTACATCGGCGGATTCCACCAGGCGTTCTTCATCTTCGCGATCCTGTTGACCGCGCTGTCGGTCATCCCGCTCGGCGGGGGCATCGTGACCATGCCGTTCGGCATCGGCATGGCGTTGTTCGGCAACGTCATCGGCGGACTGTTCGTGTTCTTCTTCCACCTGATCGTGGTGACCAACATCGACAACTTCCTGCGCCCGGTGCTGGTGCCGCGCGACGCCCGGCTCAATTCCGCGCTGATGCTGCTCGCCGTTTTCGCCGGGATCGCCATGTTCGGCTTCTGGGGCATCGTGATCGGTCCGGTGCTGATGATCATCATCGTCACCACCATCGACGTGTACCTGGCGGCGTTCTCCAGTGAGGAGACCGGCGAGGAACTGTTGACCGACGGTTAGCGAGCCTCGACGGAGGAGAGGCGAAGCTGGACCGGCGTGGCGATCTCAGACGGTTAGCGAGCCTCGACGGAGGAGAGGCGAAGCTGAACCGGCGTGGCGATCTCAGACAGTTAGCGAGCCTCGACGGAGGAGAGGCGAAGCTGGACCGGCGTCGCGATCTCAGACAGTTAGCTACCGCGTCGCCGGCAGCGGCGGCTGGGACTGCACGCCCGCCGCCATGGTCCGGAACAGCTCCGGGCCGCCAGCACCGGAGATCGCCAGCTGGGCCGCCCCGGCCTTTCCGGCCAACCGGGTGGTCCACACCGGATCGCCGTCGCCCTGGTACACCACCCAGCGGGTGCCGTCGACGTCCTCGGACCCGGTCGGGTGTAGTCCGGGGCTGATGGAGGCGACCAGCGGGACCTCGTCGGCGTTGCTCTGCGTCAGGCTGACATACATCCCGGTCGGGCTGACGTAGCCCACCCGCGAGGTGACCGCCCGCAAACGCTGGCCTTTAGCGTCACTGCGCCCGTCGGTGATGCTGCCGCGGGTGCCGGAGTTGGGCTGCCAGCCCTCCGGCAGCTGCGGCAGTCGGACCGGGAATCCCAGGGTCTGCGCATCGGCCTTGAGTGCGGCGACGGCGTCGTAGGAGGGCACCGGCCCGGCGGTGATGCCACCCGGCCGAAACGCGCACGTCCCGGCCAGACCGGCCAGCGCGACGCAGGCCAAGACCAGCGGCACCAGCGACCAGAACATGTCGCGCCAGTCCTGCAATATGCGTGGTTTGGCAGGCTTGGGCGCCGGTTGGGGCTCTGTGGTCACGGACGCCAGTATCCCAGCTCGCTAGTGCTGATCTGGTTCTGGGAGAATCAACAGCCGTGACTGGCATGACGGGACCCACGCGACGCGAAGCCCCAGACCGCAACCTGGCCTTGGAGCTGGTGCGGGTGACCGAGGCCGGTGCCATGGCATCCGGCCGCTGGGTGGGCCGCGGCGACAAGGAAGGCGGCGACGGCGCGGCCGTCGACGCGATGCGTGAACTGGTGAACTCGGTGTCCATGCGCGGCGTCGTGGTGATCGGCGAGGGCGAGAAAGACCACGCGCCGATGCTCTACAACGGCGAAGAAGTGGGCAACGGCGACGGCCCCGACTGCGACTTCGCCGTCGACCCGGTCGACGGCACCACACTGATGAGCAAGGGCATGCCCAACGCCATCTCGGTGCTGGCGGTGGCAGAGCGCGGCGCGATGTTCGACCCGTCGGCGGTGTTCTACATGAACAAGATCGCCGTCGGCCCGGAGGCCGCGGACGTGCTCGACATCACCAAGCCGATCGCGGACAACATCGCTGCGGTCGCCAAGGTCAAGGGCCTGTCCGCCCGCGACATGACGGTCTGCATCCTGGACCGGCCCCGGCACGCCCAGCTCATCGCCGACGCACGGGCCACCGGCGCCCGCATCCGGCTGATCACCGACGGCGACGTGGCCGGCGCGATCTCCGCGTGCCGGCCCAACTCGGGCACCGACATGCTCGCCGGCATCGGCGGCACCCCCGAGGGCATCATCGCCGCCGCCGCGATCCGCTGCATGGGCGGAGCGATCCAGGCCCAGCTGGCGCCCACCGATGACGCCGAGCGGCAGAAGGCCATCGACGCCGGCTACGACCTGGACGCGGTGCTGACTACCGAGGACCTGGTCTCCGGCGAGAACGTCTTCTTCTGTGCCACCGGCGTCACCGACGGCGACCTGCTCAAGGGCGTGCGCTACTACCCCGGCGGCTGCACCACCCAATCGATCGTGATGCGCTCCAAGTCCGGCACCGTCCGGATGATCGAGGCCTACCACCGGCTGTCGAAGCTCAACGAGTACTCGGCCGTCGACTTCACCGGCGACTCCCACGCCGCCTACCCCCTGCCCTAACCGTCAAGCGAGGACCGGAAAAGCTATGAGCGAGATCGAATACCGCATCGAACACGACACCATGGGCGAGGTCCGGGTACCGGTGACCGCGCTGTGGCGCGCACAGACCCAGCGCGCGGTGGAGAACTTCCCGATCTCCGGGCGTGGCCTGGAGCGCACCCAGATCCGGGCGCTCGGCCTGCTCAAGAGCGCGTGTGCGCAGGTGAACGCCGACCTGGGTCTGCTGGCCCCGGAGAAGGCCGCCGCCATCAAGGCCGCCGCCGCCGAGATCGCCGACGGTAAGCACGACGACCAGTTCCCCATCGACGTGTTCCAGACCGGCTCGGGCACCAGCTCGAACATGAACACCAATGAGGTGATCGCCTCGATCGCCGCCGCCAACGGCGTAACGGTGCACCCCAACGACGACGTGAACATGTCGCAGTCGTCCAACGACACCTTCCCGACCGCCACCCACATCGCGGCCACCGAAGCCGCAGTGCGCCACCTGATTCCGTCGCTGCAGGTGCTGCACGACGCGCTGGCCGCCAAGGCCGTCGAGTGGCGCACCGTGGTGAAGTCGGGCCGCACCCACCTGATGGACGCCGTCCCGGTCACCCTGGGTCAGGAATTCTCCGGCTATGCCCGCCAGATCGCCGCCGGCATCGAGCGTGTGCAGGCCACCCTGCCCCGCCTGGGTGAGCTGGCCATCGGCGGCACCGCCGTCGGCACCGGCCTGAACGCCCCGGACGGCTTCGGCGCCAAGGTGGTCGAGGTGCTGGTCGCCGAGACCGGGATCACCGAGTTGCGTACCGCCGCAAACTCGTTCGAGGCCCAGGCGGCGCGCGACGGCCTGGTCGAGGCATCGGGCGCGCTGCGCACCATCGCGGTGTCGCTGACCAAGATCGCCAACGACATCCGCTGGATGGGATCGGGTCCGCTGACCGGCCTGGCCGAGATTCAGCTGCCCGATCTGCAGCCGGGCAGCTCGATCATGCCGGGCAAGGTGAATCCCGTTCTGCCCGAGGCGGTCACCCAGGTGGCCGCGCAGGTGATCGGTAACGACGCGGCGATCGCCTGGGGCGGCGGCAACGGTGCCTTCGAGCTCAACGTCTACATCCCGATGATGGCCCGCAACATGCTGGAGTCCTTCACGCTGCTGTCCAACGTCTCGCGCCTGTTCGCCGAGCGCTGCATCGTCGGACTGGTCGCCAATGAGGAGCACCTGCGCGAACTGGCCGAGTCCAGCCCGTCGATCGTGACACCGCTGAACTCCGCGATCGGCTACGAGGAGGCCGCCGCGGTGGCCAAGCAGGCCCTCAAGGAGCGCAAGACCATTCGCCAGACCGTGATCGACCGCGGCCTGATCGGCGAGAACCTGTCGGAGGCCGAGCTGGACAAGCGCCTCGACGTGTTGGCCATGGCCAAGGTAAAGGACTAATCCGCCAGGCCGCGGATGAACCCTGACCCCGCCGCGGCCGCGCTGGGCCGGGCGACGCTGGCGAAAGTCTCTCGTCGGCTCATCCCGTTCCTGGCGCTGCTGTTCTTCGTCAACTACCTGGACCGGGTCAATATCGGCTTCGCCGGGCCCAACGGCATGAACGCCGAACTGGGCCTGACCGCCACCACTTTCGGCTTCGCGTCGGGGATCTTCTTCTTCGGCTACCTGTTGCTGGAGATACCCAGCAACATCGCGCTGCACAGGTTCGGTGGTCGACGCTGGCTGGCCCGCATCATGTTGACCTGGGGAATCGTCAGCACTGCAATCGCTTTCGTGCCCAACGTCGCGACGCTCGTCGCGCTGCGGTTCCTGCTGGGCGTGGCCGAAGCCGGCTTCTTCCCGGGCATCATCCTTTACCTCACCTTCTGGTTCCCGGCGAAGCACCGGTCCCGGGCGGTCTCGCTGTTCATGGTGTCGGTGCCGGTGTCGACGGCCATCGGCGCCACCCTGTCTGCGCTCGTCATCGACTGGGGCCACGGTGTTTTCGGCCTGGCCGGGTGGCGGTTCATGTTCCTTGTCGAGGGAGTGCCGGCCATTGCGCTGGCGTTCGTGTGCTGGCTCTACCTGACTGATCGCCCCGCTCAAGCCGACTGGCTCGACGCCGACGAGCGGCGGTGGCTGGAATCCACCTTGGCCGACGAGCGAGCGGCGGCCGAGGCCGGTCAGCACTGGCCGCTGCGCAAGGCGCTCAGCCACCCCAGGATCCTGGCCCTGGCGTTCGTCTACTTCGGAATCGTCTACGGGCTGTACGCCGTTGGATTCTTCCTGCCGACCATCATCTCGGGATTTCAGCAGCAGTACGGCAGCCACCTGAGCATCATCGGGCGCGGTCTGGTGACCGCCATCCCCTACGCCATCGCCGCGGTCGTGATGGTGCCCTGGGCACGCCACGCCGACCGGACGGGCGAGCGTGTCTGGCACGTGGCGATCCCCGCGATCGCCGGCGGGATCAGCATTCCGGCGGCGCTGTATATGTCCAACCCATATCTGGCCATGGTCGCGATCACCGTGACGACGTGCTCGATCATGTGCGCCATGCCGGTTTTCTGGGCACTGCCCTCGACGTTTCTCACCGGGACCGCGGCGGCCGGTGGCATCGCCCTGATCAACTCGCTGGGCAACATCAGCGGTTTCGGCGGGCCCTACGTCACGGGTTGGCTGACCGATCTGACCGGCGACGGCAAGGCCGCGCTCTGGGTGGTCGGGGCCTTCTCGCTGGCCTCGGCCGCCGTCGTTCTCCGGCTCGGTTCCGCCCCGAAACCGGCTCAGCACAGGCAGATCCCGCGCTAGCGCTAGTCGACTCGACGGAATCAGAGCTGGGGCCGATAGGCACTTGCGGCGAAAGCGGATATCGGCGCGCTGGCCACACGGCAGTGAAGGTCCTCCCTGGTCAGAGGGTGCCTCAGCTGATCACGGGAGCCTGAGTAAGCACGGCCATACCGCCAATACCGTCTACACTGACTGGCGGCGGCCACATGATGTCACCCTGATTCGCTGGCCAGATCGGGGTGATCACAAGTCCAAGCAGTTCAGACGGGCTGATCTTTGCGGCGATACCCGTACGCGCGTCTTTGACACTGCCCATCACAACAAAGACGACATTAAGCAATCGTAGCTGCCATTCGTAGGCGGCCTGGACGCTCGCTGACGCGCCTTGCCGTACCGTTAACTCCACCGGCTTGTATTTCACCTCGGCAAGATGCTCACCGCGAACCGGGTCATCTGGGATGGAAGCAGCGCCGATCCAGATTTGAGCATGCTGGGGCGGATTTCCTGTCAAATAGAATTCGTCACGATGTTCGACCGGAAATCGCAATCGCCCATTGACATAATGGGACACAACTGCCGTCTTAAATGCCCATCGGGCAAGAGTGAGTTGGTCGGCATTATTGAATACAATTCGCGACTGCGACTCATCAGGCAGAGAAGCCCGGTTGAACATCTCTATGAACAGCGGCTTCGCGCGCTCTTCAACCAGACTCATCCATCCGTTGTTGCACTTGGCACATACTATCTTGAGTTTCTTATTGAACACTCCTGCGTATTGAATAATCGGCTGGCTGCCATCGTCCCGCTGGATCTCGTGGATACCTTCACCGGAGTAGCCGAGGCCTCGGAGCCAGTCCCCGAAGATATGCTCACGCGTAAGGGGCGGTTTGGCTCTACAAAAGATGCATTGCACCCGACTTGCCTCGCGAATACCAGTCCGCTTTTTCGCCAATGTGGCCTCCATCTGGCTCCGAACCCATTTATATTAAATGTCAGACATGTTATCAGGATTGCAGCAATCTTCATCGCCATAACACCTCGCGAAAACGGCAAATAGCTCCAGCACTTCAGAACGCATCCGTGTTGCGCTGCCTCGATGCCTTGCTCGGCACCCGAACCTGGACCACGAGCACGGCCGTAGCGCTGTCCCTGCCGTCGCATTCAGGTCATTAAGTGCGCGCTAGCACTACCAGACCAGCGGCGCCAGATACTTTTTCGCGTAAGCGCTGACCGCCTGCTCGTCAGCCGGGTCGAGCACCGACGTCGACACCTGGGCGATCGAAGCGGCCAGGCGCACATGCAGTTCGGCGGCAGCCACCAAGTCGGTGTCCGGCATGGTGGCTCCGGCGGCGCGTAGCGCCTTGGCCATCGCGCTCGACGCGCTGTCCAGGAATGCCTCGGCCTCCTGGTACATCCCGGCCATCGTCGGCACACCGGCGTCCAGCCGCAGCAGCTTCCGCACCACCGGATCGGTGGTGAGCAGCCGCAATCCGGCGCGAAACGCCGCAACCGCCGCGTTCTTCGGCCCGGAGTCCACCGCGACGGTGCGCAGCTGAACCATCGCATTGTCAAAGGCCCGGCGACCGAGCTCGGTGATCAGTGCGTCGCGCGTCGGGAAGCGCCGGTACAAGGTGCTGCGACTGACCCCCGCCTGGCGGGCGATGACATCAAGGCTGGCGCGGCCCACCCCGACCAGCCCGACTTCTTCGGCGGCCGCTTTGAGGATGGCCGCCTCCTGCTCGGCTGGGCTCGCGGTACTGCGTCGCGATGTCATCGGCACCAGTGTGTCATCCCATCGGGCAGCCGCCGGGCGGCGCAAAGGAATCCAGCGCGACCGAGCGGTGCATCTTCACCAGCTTCTCGTACTGCAACCGGTTGTAGGCCAGCGGCACCAGCACGACGCGATCGGGCAACACCCGCCACGCCATCTGCAGCAGCTGGGTGTAGAAGTTGAACTCGACGTCGTGGTGCGGCTGCCACCGGAAACCCGTCAGCTCCAGAACCCCGGGGTGCATGATCCCGAACGAACAGATCTTGACCACGCGGCCGGCTCCCGCGCTGAGGACCGACCACAGCGGAGCAGCCGCGGCCCGAACCGGGGCCGGCAGGGCCGACGGCAACGGCAACTTGCCCAGCCCGGCGGTGACCCGATCCAAGAACGGGTTGGCCGCCAGGTCGGTCTGCACCATCTGGTCGTAGTACTCGGCGGCCTCGACATAGGTCACGGGGAACTTGCCGGCCTTGCCGGGCAGCTCGAGAGCGCTGAACGCCTCGACCAGTTGCTGGTAGGCCGCCTCCCGCTCGGCGTCGTTCCATTTGATGCCGGTGACGGGGGTGAACGAATTGAGGGTCACGAACATGCCGCTGACGGCAATCCAGTTCCACAGCCGCGGGTTCAGCGCGCTGTAGCGGACGTCGGAGAAGTCGCCCTTGCCGTGGCCGTGCACGTCGCGGTGCATCCGCTTGAGTCGCTCGCCTTCGGCCGCGCGGTCCTCGGCATCACCCCAGATGGCAAGCAGGGCAGAGAATCCGCTGCGGATGGCGCGGTCGGTGAAGTTGCGTTCGAAGCGCCCGGTCTTGTCCACCGCGGCGGCCACCGGCACCAACGCCACCTCGTCGAACGCCGCGGCGCCGAACAGGCCCGACAGCACGCTGCCGGAGTGCCTGCGGAACTGGGCCATCACCTCGGGCCGAACCCGAGCGGCAGGGTCGATGCTGGTGACATGACTGATCACTGCCGTCATCTGTGGCCTCCTCGGCTCGCTTGACACAAAGAATAGTTTTTTGTGTCAAAGTGTCAATAGGTCCACGTCGCTAGACGAGAGCGGGTCGTCGCGCCCCAACTCACGTAGCGGCATCCCACCCCTGCTCGGGTGCGCCATTGCAGATGCGGGTGGACACCCAAGTCCCAGGACCCGGGCCGCCGAGGACCGCGAGGCAACCACCAAGAACGGCCGTGATCTGACCGTTGGGCTCGATGGTCCAACGCCGACTGTTCCAACAGGCCAGGACATGCGCCGCCGCCGAACCTTCCACAGTCAGGCACTGCCCGGGGAAAGCCGCACTCTCGAGTCGTCCATCATCGGTGAGATTCCAGCGCTGGGAGTCCATCCCATTGCAAGGGTTGATCACCACCGGGCTGAAAATGCCCATACCCGGGGCGTCCAGACACACATCTCCTAGCCGGCTTCTCAGCTGAATTGGGCCGTCGGCACTTGCCTCACCATTGCTCAGCACCGCGATACCGAACACCGCGCCGAATAGGACCAGGGCCTGGCGCACCTTGCCTTGCGACCGGGATACCTTCACTTCGGCTCCGTCCTGTCGTTCTGAGTTACCTCATCCGCCAGTACAGCCGATGTGCCGCAAGCACAACGGCTCTTCGCCCAATGTCGGTCCGCGAGACGCACACCGACAAGACTCGGATCGGGGCCACGGTCACGCCCCGTTGTTGGGTCCCCCGGAATTGGCCCCGGCAATGTCGGTGATCGGGAAGTTCGGCATCGGTGGCGGCGACGGCGTCGCGGGCAGTCCGGGGATGTCGGCCGGCGGGATGTCATGCAGTGCGTTGACCGGCGGGCCGTTCTCCCGGCCCCCGTACACGCTGCCCGGCGTGCGCGAGCCGAGCAGCTGGCTGACCGTAACCACGTGGTAGCCATTGGCTTTGAGCACCGGCAGGAACTGGTAGACCAGATCCACGGTGGACGAGTAGGTGTCGTGGAACAACACCACCGACCCGGGCTTGATCTGGGTCATCAGCATGTAGCGGGTGGCATTGGTGTCGGCGTCGTTGATCCAGTCGAAC
The DNA here is from genome assembly GCF_022374935.2 of Mycolicibacter virginiensis. Lineage (NCBI taxonomy): Bacteria > Bacillati > Actinomycetota > Actinomycetes > Mycobacteriales > Mycobacteriaceae > Mycobacterium > Mycobacterium virginiense. Next base: position 1,211,611 of record NZ_CP092430.2, on the reverse strand, counting down.
GGGATGACATCCCACAGGATCGCGGCCTGCCCGGCCTCGGCGGCCCGCGCGTTGACCGCCGCATCGGTCAGCCCTCCCGGTGGGCGCCACAGCGTCGGCGTGATGCCGGTGGCGGAGCGGATCGCGTCGGTGGCCTTGGAGAACTGCGCGGGCACATCCGCAGCCGGGATCGTGGTCATGTTCGGGTGTTCCCAGGTATGACTGCCGATCTCCATGCCGGCATCGGCGATCCTCTTGGCGCCTGCCGGATCAGCCGCCACCTTGTTGCCGATCAGGAAGAACGTGGAGCGCGCACCGGCGTCGTTCAAGATCCCCAACAGCCGATCGGTGTAGGGCGAGGGACCGTCGTCAAACGTCAGCGCCACACACTTGTCCACGGCGCAGTCCACCGGCTCGGCCGACGCCTCATGGACATGGCTGGTGCAGGCGCCGAGCACCGCAACGGCCATCGCAACAACACCGACATGCCAGGGTTTTGCCACCCCGGCAGCCTACCGGGGGCTCAGCCCATGTCGGGTCCGCTGATCTCCTCGAGCATCTCGGTGACCAGGGCGGCGATCGGCGAGCGTTCGCTGCGCAGCAGGGTGATGTGCGCGAACAGCGGGTGGCCTTTGAGCTTCTCGATCACCGCCGCGATCCCGTCGTGCCGCCCGACCCGCAGGTTGTCGCGCTGCGCCACATCATGGGTGAGCACCACCCGCGAGCCGGTGCCCAGGCGCGACAGCACGGTCAGCAGCACGTTGCGCTCCAGCGATTGCGCTTCGTCGACGATCACGAAGGAGTCGTGCAGCGAGCGGCCCCGGATGTGCGTCAGCGGCAGGACTTCGAGCATGCCGCGCGACAGCACCTCTTCGAGCACCGCCGGGCTGGCCAGCCCCTCGAGGGTGTCGAACACCGCCTGAGCCCAGGGCCCCATCTTCTCGTTCTCACTGCCCGGCAGATAGCCCAGTTCCTGGCCGCCGACGGCGTAGAGCGGGCGGAACACCACCACCTTGCGCTGGGTGCGCCGCTCCAAGACTGCTTCCAGGCCGGCACACAGCGCCAGCGCGGACTTGCCGGTGCCGGCCTTGCCGCCGAGTGAGACGATGCCCACCGATTCGTCGAGCAGCAGATCCAGCGCCACCCGCTGCTCGGCGGAACGTCCACGCAGTCCGAACGCCTCCCGGTCGCCGCGCACCAGCTGCACCCGCTTGGCCGCGTTGACCCGGCCCAAGGCATGTGAGCTGCCGGCCAGAAGCCGGATTCCGGTGTGGCACGGCAGGTCCCGAGCAACGGCCAGGTCGATTTCGCCCTCGTCGAACAGCGCGTCGACGTCCTCGACAGACGCCTCGACCTCGTCCATCCCGGTCCAGCCGGAGACGATGACATCCTGGGCGTGGTATTCGTCGGCGGCCAGACCGAGAGCGGAGGCCTTGACCCGCAGCGGAATGTCCTTGCTCACCAATGTGACTCGGCGTCCCTCTGCCGCCAGGTTGGCCGCACAGGTCAAGATCCGGGAGTCATTGCTGTCCGTGCGGAACCCGGTCGGCAGCACCGCCGGGTCGCTGTGATTGAGCTCGACGTGCAACGTACCGCCCTGTGTCCCAACGGGAATGGGCTGGTCAAGCCGTCCATGCTCTAGCCGCATGTCGTCGAAGATGCGCAGCGCCTGGCGGGCGAACCAGCCGAGCTCGTGATGGTGGCGTTTGGCCTCCAACTCGCTGATGACCACCAGTGGGACGACAACCTCGTGTTCGGCGAACCGGGTGCAAGCCCACGGGTCCGATAGCAGTACGGAGGTGTCGAGCACGTACGTCCGGATTTCAGGCACTAAGCGCTCCAGCGGTGAGGGCACGCGCGACCCCGCGCGAACATTTCGACGGGGGGCACGGCACAGAACCGGGGCCGGTCCTGTCGTAATCACGACCGGTGGTGCCGATGAGACAGCGAAGCGTGTGGCTAGCCATCGATTGCGACGGTACCCCCGTCGGCGCGTGCGCGCTGCGCAGGCGCGCCGGAGTTTTCAGCCGATGACGAACGGCTTGAGGTCGGGGTTGGCGGCCAAGCCCCAAGCGCTGATTCGGTCGGAGATCACCCGACGCAATTGGTCGGGCCCGAAGATGCCGGCCTCGGCAAGTTCGGCCTGCCGGTCGGCGTAGGCGTCGATGTCGGCGCCGACGACCTTGAGCTCGGCGGCCCGGGCCGCGATCGCGGCCACCGTCTCGTCGTGCACGAAGTCCAGGCAGTGCGCGACCAGGTTCGCGAAGAACTCCTCGTGACGCTCCTCGTCGCCGGCGATCCGCCCGATCAGCCCCTTGAGCACCGGCTCATCGGTCTTGTCGGCCAGGTTGCGGCAGAACTCGGCGCAGGCACGCTCGTAGAAGGCCATGAACACCAGCGTCTCGACCTGGCTGTAACGGTCGGCGCGGTAGCCCTTCTGCACGTGCTCCATGCGCACCCGCTCGTTCTCGTCGGGGTCGATCTCCCGGGTCACGATGAGGTACTCGCGCAGTGCGATGGCGTGCAGGTGCTCTTCGGCGGTCCACCGGCCGATCCAGCGCCCCCACTTGTCCTCGAGGATGAAGTGCTCGACCAACTCACGGTGGTAGCCGGCCAGGCTGTCCTTCTCGACGAGCAGGATCTCGCAGGCGTCGGTGATCAGCTTGGGCAGCGTGACCTGCGACGGGTCCCAGTCTTTGCCGCCGAGAAACGCGAAGTTCTGGCCCTGCTCGAACGGCACGAAGTCGTGCGCGTACCACGGGTCGACCGTGTCGATGTGTCGGACCAAGTTCGCGTCGACCACCGGCTCCAGCTCGCGGATCAGTGCATTAGCAACGGGACGTTCAGCCATGAAAGTAACTGTAACCCGAATTCACACTATCCTGTCAACTCGGGGTACGGCGTGTTCCCGCCAAACGCGGGCGACCCCGTGCTGTCAGGCGAGCTTCCAGTCCTCCAGGCCGTCGTACAGCGGGAAGTCCTGCGCCAGCTTGGCGACCCGGGCCCGCAGCGCCGGCACGTCAGCGGCCGAACCTGCCGCCAGCGCGGTAGCGATGACATCGGCGACCTCGGTGAACTCGGCGTCGCCGAAACCACGAGCGACCAGCGCCGGGGTGCCCACCCGAAGCCCGGAGGTGACCATCGGCGGCCGCGGGTCGTTCGGGACGGCGTTGCGGTTGACGGTGATGCCGACCTCGTGCAGCAGGTCCTCGGCCATCTGGCCATCCAGCGGCGAGTCGCGCAGGTCGACGAGCACCAGGTGCACGTCGGTACCGCCACTGACCACCGAGACACCCGCCTTGGCCACGTCGGCGGCCAGCAGCCGCTCGGCGATGATCTTCGCGCCGGAGAGCACCCGCTGCTGGCGCTCGGCGAACTCCGGGGTGCCGGCGATCTTCAGCGCGACGGCCTTGGCGGCGATGACGTGCATCAGCGGGCCGCCCTGCTGGCCCGGGAAGACCGCCGAGTTGATCTGCTTGGCGAACTCCTTCTTGCCGACGATCAGACCGGACCGCGGGCCGCCGAGGGTCTTGTGCACCGTGGTGGACACCACCTGGGCGTGCGGCACCGGCGACGGGTGCAGCCCCGCGGCCACCAACCCGGCGAAGTGCGCCATGTCCACCCACAGCGTCGCGCCGACCTCGTCGGCGATGGACCGGAACGCCGCGAAGTCGAGGACGCGCGGGTAGGCCGACCAGCCGGCGATGATCACCTTCGGCTTGAACTCCAGCGCCTGGGCGCGCACCACGTCCATGTCAACGCGGTGGGTGACCGCGTCCACCCCGTAGAAGGCGTTCTCGTACAGCTTGCCGGAGAAGTTCAGCCGCATCCCGTGGGTCAGGTGTCCCCCGTTGGCCAGGTCCAGGCCCAGCAGGCGGTCGCCGGGCTCCATCAGCGCCTGCAGCACCGCGGCGTTGGCCTGCGCACCCGAGTGCGGCTGGACGTTGGCGAAGTCGGCGCCGAACAGTTCCTTGGCACGGTCGCGGGCGATGTTCTCCACCACGTCGACGTGCTCGCACCCGCCGTAGTAGCGCCGGCCCGGCAGGCCCTCGGCGTACTTGTTGGTCAGCACGCTGCCCTGTGCCTGCAGCACCGCCCGCGGCACGAAGTTCTCCGAGGCGATCATCTCCAGCGTGTCGCGCTGACGCCCCAGCTCCTTGCCGAGCAGCTCGGCGATGTCGGGGTCGAGGTCGGCCAGCGGGGTCGACATGGTGGATGCGGGGCGGGTGTTCGGTGCGGCAGTCACGCACTCCAGTTTGGCACGCGGACCTTCGCTCGATTGCCGCAGGCCAGCGAACGCTCCCCTGGCGTCGACGGTGCGGATTTATCCGCAAATCACGAGGTCCGGTGTGTAAATCCACACACTCACCCGACCGGCCCGGTCTGGTCCGGTCCGGGGGGCGTCAGTCGGCCCGCAGGGTCGACGGCGTCAACGGTTCGTCGAGCAGCCGCCGGAACCGCTCGGTGAGGCTCACCCCGGGCGGCGCCGCGTCCAGCCAGCCGCGCAGCAGCCGGTAGCCCTCCACGTAGGTGGAGGTGTAGGCCCGCCACAGCGGTGAGGACAGGAACCGCATGCTCTGGCGAGCCCGGTCATCGGTGACCAGCAGCCAGCGGCGCAGGTAGTCGGCCACCTCGTCGGCGTCGCGATGTTCGTCGTGCAGCATCAGCGCCGCATCCTGCCGGACGTCGGCCAGCGCCGCGGCCGCCTCAGAGATTGCTTCGGCCCGCACACCGTCGAACTGCAGACCCAGATCGGCGTAGATCTCCGCGGCCCAGGCACCCCAGCCCGGCCCGACCGCGGCATACAGCGCCAAGTCGGCCAAGCCCTCGGCCATCAGGCACTGCGGCGTGTTGACCAGGAAGATGGTCTGCTCGGCCTGACCGAGCTTTTCGACCAGCCCGGCCTCCTTGCGGCAGTGCTCGGTGTGATGACCCGGGTAGGACTCGTGGGCCACCAACCGCGGCAGGTTCGACATCAGCTGTTTGAGGTCGGCGTTGACCGCCACCGTGGAGCGGTAGTCGCCGCGGTAGTAGTTGAATCCTGACCACGGCTTGTCGGTGACCACCTCGTAGGTGATGGTTTCGGACTCCGGCAGCGGGAAGTCCACCCGCACCCGGTCACGCAGTGCCGAGGAGAACGCGTGGATGGCCGCTTCCAACCGCTCCGGCGGAATCTCCTCGGCCCGCCGGTGCGCCGCCATCCGCTCCGCCAGCGGTCCGGTGCCGCCCAGTGCTTCGTCCAGCCGGGCGTGGGCTTGGCGGTAGCGGTCGGTGTCGCCTTTGACGATGACCGGCAGGTCGAAGTAGTCGCGCACCTCCTCGATGAAGCCGACCTGCTCCCCGGCGAACTTGCGCCCGGCGCACGCCAGCGCCCGCAGGTGCACCCGCAAGTACTCAGCACGTGCCGGATCGAGACCGCCGGGCAGTGCCGCAACCAGCTTCTCGGCCTGGCGGGCCAGGTCGGACGGATTGGGCATCAGCTCGTTGGCGACAAGCCGCTGCAGCTCGGGATCGCCGGTGAAGGCGTCGACATAACCCTGCTCGATGCGGTCAAAGCGCAGACCGAGCAACAGGTATTCACGGATCAATTCGGCGGGCTCCATACCCGATCAGGCTAACCGTCGCGGCTACTGCAAGACTGTATGGTCATGCGGCGGCTTAGCGAGCCGACTCCCTACGTGGAGTTCGACCGACGTCAATGGCGGACACTGCGTATGTCTACGCCGATGCCGCTTACCGAAGAAGAAGTCGTCGCGCTGCGCGGCCTGGGCGAGCAGGTCGACCTGTTGGAGGTCGAAGAGGTCTATCTGCCGCTCGCGCGTCTGTTGCACCTGCAGGTCGCCGCCCGCCAACAGCTCTTCGCCGCCACCGCGGAGTTCCTGGGTGCCGAGAACGACCAGAATCCCGATCGGCCGGTGCCCTTCGTCATCGGAGTAGCCGGCAGCGTGGCGGTCGGTAAGTCGACGACGGCCCGCGTGCTGCAGGCGCTGCTGGCCCGCTGGGACCACCACCCGCGGGTGGACCTGGTCACCACCGACGGGTTCCTCTACCCCAATCACGAGTTGCAGCGCCGGAACCTGATGCACCGCAAGGGGTTCCCGGAAAGCTACAACCGTCGCGCGCTGATGCGGTTTGTCACCTCGGTGAAGTCCGGTGCGGACTACGTGTGCGCGCCGGTCTACTCACACATGAGTTACGACATCGTGCCCAGTGCCAAGCAGGTGGTCCGCCACCCCGACATCTTGATCCTCGAAGGTCTCAACGTGCTGCAGACCGGGCCGACGCTGATGATCTCCGACCTGTTCGACTTCTCGCTGTACGTCGATGCCCGGGTGGAAGACATCGAGCACTGGTATGTCTCGCGCTTCCTGGCGATGCGCTCCACCTCGTTCGCCAACCCTGACTCGCACTTCCACCACTACGCGGCCCTGAATGACCAGCAGGCGGTGGCCGCGGCGCGCGACATCTGGCGCTCGATCAACCGGCCCAACCTGATCGAGAACATCCTGCCCACCCGGCCGCGAGCGACCCTGGTGCTGCGCAAGGACGCCGATCACTCCATCAACAGGCTTCGGCTGCGCAAGCTCTAGCGGCGATCGCAAGCGCGGCGGAGCCGGGCGCTGCGGGTCGCCGCCGTCTGCGCGGCGTTAGGGCTGCGTCGCGGTGCCCGGCTGCGGCTGTCCCGGCGGGGGCGCCGGCTCCGGCGGCGGTGGCGGCAGCTCCCCGGCGGGTGCGGGTGCAGGCTCCGGCGGCGGCGGGAAACCCGGCGGCGGCGGGAAGTCCGGCGGCGGTGGGAAACCCGGCGGGGGCGGGAAGCCCGGGGGCGGCGGGAAGCCGGGCGGCGGCGCCTGGTCGGCCAGCGGCGGAACCTCAGGCCCCGGCGACGGCGGTTCGCCGGCACCCGGCGGCGGCACCGCCGGCGTCGGTGTCGGGTTGGCGGCGGCCGCCAAGGTGTCCGGGCACATCTCACGTTGCGCCCCGTCGATCATGACCTTGGTGACACCGTCGGCGACCTTCGTGCCGAACCGGTCCTTGGCCGGGCGCCCCTTCCGCAGGTTCTCGCAGATGATCTTGCCGAATTGCACCGCCCCCGACGGGGTGGTCAGGCCAGGGCTGTTCTGATACTTGAAGCCGTGCGACTCAAGGTAACTGAGGTAGGTCTTCTCGTCGGCCTGCGCCGGCGCCGCGGCGTAGATCAGGATTCCGGGGATCAGCGTCGTCGCCGCCAGCCGCCACTTCATGGGAGTGAACTGTAGACGGTGACGGCCGCAGCGACACGTTGAGTGGGCGGCAACTCAGCCCAGGCGGCGCAGCCCGCGGTACTGCACCCACCCGATGAACGCCGTGTAGGCCGCGCTGACCAACGTCGCCACCACACCGATTCCGGTCAGCGGCAGCACGCCGGCCTCCACCACCGCGATAGCCGCAACAGTGCACACCACATTGGCGGCGATCACAGCGATACCCGCGCGACGCAGGTCCGGCAGCGCGGACAGGAAATAGACCACGGCGCCGTAGAGAACGCAGAACGCGGCCAGCGCGTATTCGTGGGCCGGGGTCAGGCCCTCCAGCGCCGCCATCGGCCGGGCGGCGATCACTCCGAGGAGACCGACGGCACCGATGATGGCGGCGTCGGCGCGGAGTGCGAAGCGCAACAGCGAGTCGGTCGAGTCGGACAGGACCGGGGTGGTGATGGCGGTCATGAGGAAACTCCCTTCGAGTGTGGTGCGGACACCCTCGACCCTGCGGCGCAACCGCTGCCACATCGACCCGTGGCACTGCCAAGCACTGCCAAGCGCAGGTCAGAGAGCCGGCGACACCGTCATCCGGCCCCGCAGGTCGGCGGCGATCACGCGGGCCCCGGCGTTCTGCCAGTTGTGCAGCGAACGCTGCGGCACCTCGGTGACCAGCCACTGCCAGGCCTGGCGCGCCGTGGGGTCCAGGCCGGCCGCGGTGGCGTTCTGCGCGTAGGCGCGCACGCCCACCACGTAGGGGAAATACAGGGCGTTGTAATGCCGCCACTGTTCGGTGGTGCCGAATTCGCCGCAGTCACGGGGCTTGAGCGCGGCGATCCGGTCGGCGAGCAGCGCCTTGAGTTCGTTGGCTCGTTCCAGCGGCGCATCGGGCGCGCCGCGGGCAGCCAATCGCTCGTCGATGACCGGTAGCGCGGTCAGCGGGCTGGCGACGAGCTTCGACAGGTCCCCGTAGTGCCCCAACGCCCGGCGGGTCAGCCGGACGAAGGTCTCCTCGTCGAGGTCGTCGAGCGGGCCGGTCGAGCGCAGCGCCAGCGCCGCCTCGGTGCCGCGCAACACGGCACGGTCGGCGCGCAACGCCGGGGAGCGCCAGAACGCCAGCCGGTCCCAGAGCCCGGCCAGCCGGTCGACGAACACCTGGACCTCGATCCCGACCGCGATCGTGGTGAACAGCAGCACCGTCAGCGCGGTCTGCGCCACGGGTTCGGGCCGGGTCAACCACAAGCCGATCAACGCCTGCCCACCCAGCAACGCCGCCATCGCGACGCAGGCAAGAAACGACCGCAGCATGTCCAGCCGCAGCGCCTGGCCTTCGTCGAAGGCATCCCAGAGCGCCACCGCCAGGCCCAGCAGAAGCACGTCGACGCCGGTGCTGGCCAGCGCGATGCCGCTGGGCACCATGCCCAGCGGGATGATCAGGATCGCGTTGGCGAGGGCAAAGAACAGCGTCGCGACGGCGGCCACCCCAAGCACCGAACCAGGCTGCGCAGGCCGGATCAGCGCCTTGACCATCGCCGCCAGCGTCGAGACCGAGATCACTACGAACAGCAGCCAATGTCCGGCCCCCGGCGGACCTTCGACGCTGCCGGCCCAGGTCGCTCCGACCAGTGCCGCAGCCGCAACCGCGCCGATGAACGTCGCGTCGCGCGCCCGGCCGGTCCAGCGATCACATGGCCGGGCCAGCTCCAGCAGCACCGCGAACCAGGCCACCCCGGGAACCACCGCCAGGTAGATCTCCACCCGCCCGAGCAGCACCGGATGCCACACCGCCCGGACCGCGTCGGCGGCCACCACGGCGGCAAAGCCGCACAACCCGACCGCGGCCAGCACCAGCACCGGTTTGCGCGGGTCTCGCGCCAACAGATACATCCCGAGCCACCAACTCAGGGTGAAGACCAGCGCCGACAACACCACCACGGCTCGCTACCGCCCGAATCTCCGGTGCCGCACGCTGTAGTCGCGCAGCGCGCGCAGGAAGTCGACCCGGCGAAACGCCGGCCAGTGCGCCTCGGTGAACCACATCTCCGAGTAGGCGCTCTGCCACAGCAGGAAACCGGACAGCCGCTGCTCCCCGGAGGTGCGAATCACCAGGTCCGGGTCCGGCTGGCCCGAGGTGTAGAGGTTCTCCGAGATGCCTTCGACGGTCACCGCGTCGACGAGCTCCTCGGCCGTGGCGCCGTTGGCTAGCTGCTTGCCGAGCAGGCCACGCACGGCGTCGACGATCTCCTGCCGGCCGCCGTAGCCGACTGCGACGTTGACGTGCAGGCGCGAGGCCACGCCATCGTTGGTCGCCGTGCTCTCGACAGCCTCACGCAGGCGACGAGCTGGTTCTTCACCCAGCAGCGCCAGATCCCCCACCGTGCGCACGCTCCACCGGTTTGCGGGCGCGCAGATCTCCTCCACCACATCGGTGATGATCTCGATGAGCGCAGCCAGTTCGGCGGGGTCACGCTGCAGGTTCTCGGTGGACAGCAGGTAGACGGTGGCCATCTCGATGCCCGCATCGGCGCACCAGCGCAGCATCTCGGCGATCTTGGCCGCACCCATCCGGTAGCCGTAGCTGACATCGTCGTAGCCGGCATCGCGCGCCCACCGGCGGTTACCGTCGCAGAGAACGGCGATGTGGCGGGGCAGGTTCGACCGCGACGCCGCCAGGCCCTGCCGGAGACGCAGTTCGTAGATCCGGTACAGCGGCTCTTTCAAGCGCGCCGGGATGATTGCCACAAAAACCCAGACTACTGTGATCTGAAAGCAATGACGGGAATCAGTCCGGGATCCGCGTGGAGTTCAGGAAGGCCCATGAGCACCCACACCGACACCATCGCCGAGCCGAATCCGAACGAGCTGCCGGCGGACCTCACCGCGCCGCACACCAAACCGCGGGCACGCGGGTGGATCCACTTGGTGTCGGCCATCGTTGCCGTCATCGCCGGGATCACCCTGACCGCGGTTGCCTGGTCGCTGGCCGGGCTCGAAGCCGGCCTGGCGACATTGGCCTACTCCATCTCGGTGGTGGGCATGTTCGCGGTCAGCGCGACCTATCACCGGATCACCTGGAAGTCTGTCGCCGCCCGAATCCGCATGAAGCGGCTCGACCACGCGATGATCTTCATCTTCATCGCCGGCACCTACACCCCGTTCGCCCTGCTGGCGATGGACCACGGCGCCCAGGAACGGCTGGTGATGGCGATCGTGTGGGGTGGCGCTTTGGCCGGCGTGGTGCTCAAGTTGTGCTGGCCGACCGCCCCGAAATGGGTCGGAGTGCCGCTTTACCTGCTGCTGGGCTGGGTGTCAGCCTTTTTCATCGCGACGATCATGCACAACGCCGGTGTCGCGGCGATGGTGCTGCTGGCCGTCGGTGGAACGCTCTACAGCATCGGCGCGATCATGTACGCGCTGAAGTGGCCGGATCCGTGGCCCGAGACGTTCGGCTACCACGAGTTCTTCCACGCTTGCACCGCTGTGGCCGCGATCTGCCAGTACATCGCGATCTGGTTCGCGGTGCTGTAGTCGCCGCGCGGGCCTACAACTGGGTGATGTTCTCCGCCGACCAGTAGGCCTTCATCCCGGCGATCTTGCCGTCGCCGTCGAACACCATCACGTCGATCGGCTCGATGCGCATCCGGTGGTCACCGTTGGTGATGGTCAGCGCGAAGTGGAACGCCGCCTCGTTGCCGGCGACCCGCAGCGTCACCAGCTCGGACTTGCGGTCCAGCCCGGTGATGGCCGAGTAGAAGTTGCGGATGGCCTGGTGGCCGATGTGCACCTCGCCGCCGACCGGGTCCTCCAGGGTGGCGTCGGAGGCATAGAGCTCGACCAGCGCATCGGCGTCGCCGCCGCCGACCAGCTCGATGTAGCGGTGGACGGTCTCGGTGATGGCCTGTGCCCGCTCGGGTGCGCTCGTCATGTGCCGCACGTTACACGGATGCCGGATTCGCGGGCACCCCAAGGGCGGCCGCCAACTCCGCCGCACTGCGCACCGGCAGGTCGCATACCGGGCCCCGGCAGACGTAGGCGGCGTCGGCACCGTTGACCCGGCCTCGCCCGGCCAGCAGTTCCGATGAGTCAGCCGCTCCGCCGACCACGATCGTCCCGCCGGGGGCCAGCCTGCGCGCCTGCTCCAACAGTGCCGAGTCCGGGCTGTCGCAGGCCACCGCGATCTGCAGCGGACCCCGCACGGAGGCCTCGGCGATACCGAGCCAGTGCCCGACCGCGCGCGGCGCCCGCTCCAGCAACGCGGCGTGCGCAGCCAGCGCGTCGACGGCGGCCTGGCGGTAGCGCTCGCTGCGGTCGGTGGACACCAAGTGAGCCGCGGTCAGCAGCGCCTCGGTGATCAATGCCGCCCCCGACGGGGTGGCGCCGTCCATCGGGTCGCTGGGGCGCAGCATCAGGGTTTCGGCGTCGTCGGCACTGTCGAACCAGCGCCCGGGCGAGTCCGGATCGGCGAAGTGGGCCAGCGCGGTGTCCAGCAGGCCGGCGGCGGCATCGAGCAGACTCTGCTCACCGCTGAGCTGGTGCAGGCTGAGCAGTCCGGTGGCCAGCGCGCCGTAGTCCTCCAGGATCGCGGCGCTGTCCCCCACCCGGCCGCCCAGGCTGGCCCGCCGCAGCCGACCGTCCACCAGATGCAGGTCGAGCAGCTTGCCGGCGCACTCCTGCGCCGCGGCAGCCAGGCTCGGATCACCCAGTGCCACGGCCGCTTCGGCCAACGCGGTGATCGCCATGCCGTTCCAGGCGGTCACCACCTTGTCGTCGCGCCCGGGCTGGGGTCGGGACCGCCGAGCGGCCAGTAGTCGCTGGCGCACCCGATCGAGCCGCTCGGGATCATCGGGATCGGTCAGTAGCTGCAGTACCGAACTGCCGGCTTCGAAGGTGCCACCTGAAGTCACTCCGAAAACCTCTGCTGCCCAGCCCCCGTCGTCGGCGCCGAGAACCTCGGTCAGCTGCTCGGGTGTCCACACATAGGTCAAGCCCTCCTGGCCGTCGGTGTCGGCGTCCAGCGACGAGATGAACATCCCGCTGTCGGATAGATCCTCCAGCAGGAAACGGGCAGTCTGAGCGGCCACCCGCGTGGCCAGCGGATCGCCGGTGCGCCGGGCCCAGTGTGCGTAGGCCCGCAGCAGCAACGCGTTGTCGTAGAGCATCTTCTCGAAATGCGGTACCACCCAGGCATTGTCGACGCTGTAGCGGGCGAAGCCGCCGGCGAGCTGGTCGTAGATACCGCCGCGGGCCATCGCCGCACCCGTGCGCTCCACGGCCTGAAGCGCCGGGCGGGTCGCGGTCCGTTCGTAGTGACGCAGCAAGGTTTCCAGCAGCGCCGACGGTGGGAACTTCGGCGCACCACCGAATCCACCGTGGGTGATGTCCTCGTCACGCAGCACCGCGGCCACCGCCGCGTCGCAGAGCATCGCGTCGACCGGCGGCCCCTCCCCCGGCAGTCCGGCGGCCATCGCGCGCAACTCGGTGGCGATGTTGTCCGAGGCCTCCTCGACTTCGTCACGGCGCTCGTTCCAAGTGGCGGTAATGGCCGAAAGCAGGTTCAGGAACGCATCTTTGGGGTAGTACGTGCCGCAATAGAACGGCCGGCCGTCGGGGGTCAGGAAACACGTCATCGGCCAGCCACCGCGCCCGGTCAGCGCCTGGGTGGCGGTCATGTAGATCGCGTCGATATCCGGGCGCTCCTCCCGATCGACCTTGATGCACACGAAACCCGCGTTCATGGCCGCGGCGACTTCGGTGTCCTCGAAGGAGCCGTGCGCCATCACGTGACACCAGTGGCAGGCCGCGTAGCCGACTGACAGCAGGATCGGCACGTCGCGTCGGGCGGCCTCGGCCAGCGCCTCGGGCGTCCATTCCCGCCAGTGCACCGGGTTGTCGGCGTGTTGACGCAGGTAGGGGCTGGCGGACGCTGCGAGACGGTTGGCCATCCATCCACGCTAATCCTGTTCGACGCCAGTTGGCGCTGAGCCCCACACGCGGACGATGTCCGTACAACTCATGACAAGTTCGAAAACGGTTGCTGAACTCTTGAATTCTCCTGTAGAGCACCAATGTTGAGGGGCGACACCATTGCTAGCATTCGCCGATGAGACGACCCGAGGGATGTGATTGACATCAATCGACGTGCCGTACCGAGCTTGCTGGCCGTGGGCGCTGCGCTGCTGTCCGGGTGCGGCGGGGGCCATGACGCGACCGCACCGAGCCACGCGGCACCAGCCCCGTCGTCCGGCGTGGACTGTGGCGGGCGCGCGAACCTGACGGCCAGCGGATCCACCGCTCAGTCCAACGCGATGACGCGGTTCGTCGCGTCGTTCAGCCAAGCCTGCCCCGGCCAGAGCCTGACCTACCATGCGAACGGATCCGGTGCGGGTATCGACGAGTTCATGGCCGCCCAAACGGATTTCGGAGGATCTGATTCGCCGCTGAGCAAGGGTGAATACGACCGCGCCCAGCAGCGCTGCGGTGCGCCGGTATGGAACCTGCCGTTGGTGTTCGGGCCCATTGCCATCGCATTCCGCCTGGGCGGCGTGACATCGCTGAACCTGGACGGCCCCACCGCCGCCAACATCTTCAACGGCACCATCACCACCTGGAACGATCCCGCGATCGCCGCCCTGAACACCGGCACCGACCTGCCTGCCCTGCCGATTCGGGTGGTGTCGCGCAGCGACGCGTCCGGGACCACGGACAACTTCCAGCGCTACCTGGACACCGCATCCGCGGGCACCTGGGGCAAGGGGGCCGGACGGACGTTCAACGGCGCTGCCGGCCAGAGCGCCCATGGCAACGAAGGAGTCGCCGCGACTGCGGCCGACCTCGAGGGGTCGATCACCTACACCGAGTGGTCCTTCGCCCAGGGCCACCACCTGGGCATGGCCAACGTCATCACCTCAGCCGGCCCGAATCCGGTGTCGATCAGTGCGGAATCCGTCGGCAAGACCATCCTGTCGGCCTGGTTCATCCGCGAAGGCAACGACTTGGCGCTGGACACCATCTCCTTCTATCGGCCGAACCAGCCCGGCGCCTACCCGATCGTGCTGGCCACCTACGAGATCGTCTGCTCGAAGTATCCCGATCCAGAGGTCGGAAGCGCGGTGCGCGCCTTCCTGCAGAGCGCGATCGGCGACGGCCAGAACGACCTGGCGGATCACGGCTACGTCCCCATCCCCGATGCGTTGAAGTCACGCCTCTCGGCCGCCATCAGCGCGATCGCCTAAACGAGCCGCCACCACGGGTATGCAGTCGGTAACCGCTCCCCCCGAGGTCACCTCCGCGCTGGTCCACAACGGACCCGGCGCGAGATCCCTCATCGAGGCGTCGGGGGTGTGGCGGCAGCTCGGCACCTATCTGGACGAATACGCCGACGACTATGTCGCCGCCCTGTCGTCGTTGGTGGACTCATGGCGCGGCCGTTCCGCGGCTGCAATGGTGCAATCCGTCGAGCCCTACCTGGTGTGGCTGCGTGCCACGGCACAGCAGTGCCGGCGCACCGCCGCCTCGATGCAGCAAGCCGCCGCCGCTTTCGAAACGGTCCGCACGGCGGTGGCCCCGACCACAGCAATCAAGGCCAACCGCACTCGCCGGGTGCAACTGCTGGCGTCCAATCGATTCGGGACCAACTCCGCGGCTATCGCGGAGAATGAGGGCCAGTATCTGGGCATGTGGACGAACAACGCTGCCGCGATGACCCGCTATCAGGCGGCTTCGGCGCAAGCCACCACACTTCCCGCGTTCAGCTCCCCGAAGCCCGCGACAGCCAGTAGTGGGACTACTTCTGCTGCTTCGACTTTGGCGTCATTGGAGTCGCCACTGCCCGCATTCGACCCCAACGCAAGTTGGACGGGCCTGGCGAACACCTATGCCAACCAGTTCGTGTCGTCCGGCTTCCCGATCAACCTGCTCAGCTACCTCGCCCAGAACACCTCAGCGCAGGCGTTGCAGAACGTCAACACCGCCATGGCGCAGGGCCTGGCCGAGGGCGAGTCCGCCTTGATCCCGGCGATGCCGCTCGGGGGGCTGGGCGCGCTGGGCGCCGCCGGCCTCACCGAAATGCCCGCGGCGGCAATCGGTGTCGGGGTGAAGCTGGGCCCACTGACCGTGCCACCCGCCGCGGCGGGGTTTCTGGCCGCGACACAGGCACCGGTGCAGTTGGCGTCCTCGGCGACACCGCTGCCGGCAAGCCAGTCCACGACGTTCGCCGGCGTCCCGCCGATCATGCCGCCGATGGTGCCGCCATCGAATTCCGCGGGCAGTGGCTGGCGCAAGCGCAAACAGCAGAAGTACGAGGACCTGGAAGTGGGTTTGGAGCTGCGAGGCCCGGTGATGCCCAAGCCGCCCTCGGCGGGCTGAGCAGAACTAGCCGTGATGCCGCGGGCAGAACGCGCTGACGCTGACCCCCACGAAGAAGCCGGCGTGATAGCCGTCGAGCTGGCTACTCTGCATCACCTCGGACACCACGTCGTTCTTCTGCCGGCCACTGTCGAGCTCGTCGCAGACCTCATGCCCGGCGATGACCGCAGACTGGCCGTTGGCGAAGTCGATGCCCTTGGAGTTGAGTGCGCCTAGGAACGTGGTGTCGACCGCGTCGGCGTGCACGGCCGGAACCTTGAGCAGGCCGACCAGTAACACCATCAAGATGACCGGCGATACCGCCAACCCTGGTGAGCGATCTGCGAGCATGGCCAACCCCGAACCTTCCTCCCAATCCGCGGGCAGGGCAATCATCTCACGCGGCGCTAGGGTCGGCGACAGCCGCGATAGTGACGAAACCTGAAGGGGCAAAGGTTAATCCGGCAGTCGCATACGCGATACCCGGTGTTGGGGAGCTGTTAGCGCTACGACTGCCGCGGCGGCGATCCCGGCTCGTCGTCGCCCGGGAGATCCTCGGGCGAAGCGGACCCGACGGTCCCCTCGTCGGCGGCTTGGTCGGCGGCCGGGTGGTCGCGGTCGAACGATTCCGGCAACTTCTTGAGCTGCCGGTTCATCGACCACACCAGTGCGAATGTGCCGAGCATCAGCAGCACGATGACCAACAGCCCGAACGGGCTGGCCTTACCGAAGTCCGGCCCGGTGTCGCGCGGCACGCCATCGGCCAAGATGTCGTCCGCCGCCATCCACAACACGGTCAGCACAGCATGGTTCATCCGTTGTCCTCGATCCCGGCGAACAGGTCAGTCTCCGGCAGAGTAACCGGCACCCGGGACCGAGCCAGCTCGAACTCCTCGGTCGGCCAGAGCCGCTGCTGCCACTCGATCGGCGCGGCGAAGAAGTCGCCGTTGGGATCGATCTGTGTGGCGTGCGCACGCAGTGCGTCGTCACGCTGGCTGAAGTAGTCCGCGCATTCGACGCGGGTGGTCACCCGGTCGGCGAACACGTCGTGGTCGGGCTGCCAGTGCTCGAGCCATTTCGCGAACGGGCCGACCTCACCGTTGCGGGCGAACTCGTCTTGCAACAGCTGCATTCGTTGCCGCAAGAACCCGTGGTTGTAGTAGAGCTTGGAGACATTCCAGGGCTCACCGGCCTGCGGGTAGCGGCGGTGGTCGCCGGCGGCCTCGAACGCGGCTACCGATACCTGATGGCAACGGATGTGATCGGGGTGCGGGTAGCCGCCGTTCTCGTCGTAGGTGGTCATCACATGTGGACGGAACTGGCGCACGGCCCGCACCAGTGCTTCGGTGGACACCTCCAGCGGCACCAGCGCAAAGCAGTCCTCGGGCAGCGGCGGCAGCGGGTCGCCCTTGGGCAGGCCGGAGTCGACGAAGCCCAGCCAGTGGTGCTCCACCCCGAGGATCTCGGCGGCCTTCGCCATCTCGTCGCGCCGGACCGCGGCGATGTTGCCGTGCACATCGGGCAGGTCCATCGCGGGGTTGAGAATGTCGCCGCGCTCGCCACCGGTCAGGGTCACGACCATCACCCGGTGCCCAGCGGCGGTGTAGCGGGCCACCGTGGCCGCGCCCTTGCTGGACTCGTCGTCGGGGTGGGCATGCACCGCCATCAGCCGCAGTCCACTCATGCGCACATTCCCCGTTCCCTCCAGGTTCCTCCTGCCGGAACCCCGGACCGGACGCCTATAGTTCCAGATGGTTTCCGGCCCCCATCGTTACACCACCTGCGGCGGGCGCGGTAATCGCTCCCGAATCCACCGTTGACCATGGGACACACCTCACGATGACCGACTCCAAGCCGGCCCGATACGGGGATACCCAGGGCAGTGCCCTGCCCCGTCGGTTGCTGGCGATCGCCCTGGGTGCGCTGGCGATCGCCACTGTCGCCGCCATCGCGGTAGTGGGCTACCAGCGCTTCGCAACCGCCGAGGTCAAGGGCGAGTTGTACGGCTATGAGGTGCTCGACGACCAGACGGTCTCGGTTAAGTTCAGCGTGACTCGATCAGACCCGTCGACTCCGGCGGCCTGCATCGTGCGGGTCCGATCCAGCGACGGCAGCGAGACTGGCCGCCGTGAAGTGCTGATTCCGCCGTCGGAGTCGGCCACCGTGCAGGTGACCACGACCGTGAAATCCTCCCAGCAACCTGTCATGGGCGACGTCTACGGTTGCGGCAGCGACGTCCCCGATTACTTACGATCGCCATGATGCCGCGGTGGTACCCTGTACGGATACACGGTTCCAGCTGGGACCGTGTATTGCTGCATTAGAACGATGCACGAGAACGATGTCGCCCCGCTGCCCAATGGCGCCGGATCCGACGACACAAGGAGCACAGTGAGATGACGGACACCCAGGTGACCTGGTTGACGCAGGAGTCACACGACCGGCTCAAGGCGGAGCTCGACCAGCTGATCGCGAACCGTCCGGTGATCGCCGCGGAGATCAACGACCGCCGCGAAGAGGGCGACCTGCGCGAGAACGGCGGCTATCACGCCGCACGTGAGGAGCAGGGCCAGCAGGAGGCCCGCATCCGGCAGCTGCAGGAGTTGCTCAACAACGCCAAGGTCGGTGAGGCTCCGACGCAGTCCGGCGTGGCATTGCCGGGCTCGGTCGTCAAGGTCTTCTACGACGGCGACAAGTCCGACACCGAGACGTTCCTGATCGCCACCCGCCAGGAGGGCGTCAACGACGACAAGCTCGAGGTGTATTCACCGAACTCGCCGCTTGGCCACGCCCTGCTGGGCGCCAAGGTCGACGAGGAGCGCAGCTACACGGTGCCCAGCGGCAAGACCGTCAAGGTGACCCTGGTCAGCGCGGAGCCCTACCACTCCTGAGCCCCTGAGCCCCGATTCGGGGCTCGTCGCTTTAGTCCAGCGCCTGCTTCAGGTCGTCGATCAGGTCGTCGATGTCCTCGATGCCCACCGACAGGCGCACCAGGTCGTCGGGAACCTCGAGCTGCGAACCCGCCGTCGACGCATGCGTCATCGCGCCGGGTAGTTCGATCAGCGACTCCACCCCGCCCAGCGACTCGGCCAGGATGAAGATCTCGGTTCCGGCGCACAGCTTCTCGGCGGCAGCCCGGCCACCATGCATCCGGACCGACACCATGCCGCCGAACCCGCGCATCTGTGCCGCGGCGACATCGTGGCCGGGGTGCTCCGCCAGGCCCGGGTAGAGCACTCGACTCACCGCGGGATGCCCGTTGAGGAATTCGGCGACGGCGGCGGCGTTCTCGCTGTGCCGCTGCATCCGCAGCACCAAGGTCTTCAGGCCGCGCAGGGTCAGGTAGGCATCGAAGGGACCCGGTACGGCGCCCGCCCCGTTCTGCAGGAACGCGAAAGCCGCGTCGAGTTCTTCATCGTCGGTGACCAGCGCACCACCCACCACGTCGGAGTGGCCGCCGATGTATTTGGTGGTCGAATGCAACACCACGTCGGCGCCCAGCGTCAGCGGCTGCTGCAGCGCGGGCGAGGCGAAGGTGTTGTCCACCAGTACCTTTGCGCCCGCGCCGTGGCCTATCGCTGCGATGGCTTCAATATCAGCGATCGACAGCAGCGGGTTGGTAGGAGTCTCGACCCAGATCAGCCTGGTTTTGTCGGTGAGCGCCTCGCGGACCGCGTCCAGGTCGGACAGCGCCACCGGGGTGTGCGCCACACCCCACTGGGTGAAGACCTTGTCGATCAGCCGGAAGGTGCCCCCGTAGGCGTCGTCGGGAATGATCAGGTGATCGCCGGGGCGCAGGATCGACCGCAACGCGCAGTCCGTGGCAGCCATCCCCGAACCGAATGCCCGACCGAATCGGCCGCGCTCCACCGCGGCCAGCGCGGTCTCCAGTGCGGCCCGGGTCGGATTGCCGGTGCGCGCGTACTCGAATCCGCCACGCAGGCCGCCGACGCCGTCTTGGGCGAAGGTGCTGCTGGCGTAGATCGGTACGTTGACGGCCCCGGTTGCCGGATCCGGACGGAACCCGGCATGGATCGCCGTGGTGGACAGGCCCGTATTGCTGTGGGGTTGTTTCTGACTCAACGGATCGGCAAGCAGACGGTGGTCATGATCTTGTCAGCGATCGTCTGGCGTTTGGCGTCCCACAGCGGGAACAGGTAGCCGATGCACAAGATCGCGCCGTCGATGATGTGTGCCAACTGGCGCACGATCGACATCCCGAACCCGATGGGCTGACCGGTCTGTTCGGAGACCACCTTGAACTTCAGCACCGACTTACCGATGCTCGATCCGGTGGTGCCCTGCCGATAGCCGTAGTTCCAGATCCCGTAGGCGAGTGCGGCCAACCAGCCGACGAACATCAGTGCCGCGCCGGTGCTCGACGGCGTGACCGTGCAGGCGAATCCGTCGGAGCTGGTGATGCACTCCTTGTCGGCGGTGGTTCCGGCGATCATCGACGGAATGCCGTAGAGCACCAGGATCGGGAGGAAGTCGATGAAGTAGGCGCCGACGCGAGTCAGCCACGAGGTGTAGGCCTCTTGCGGCAGCTGGCCCACCGGGTTTCCGGCTGCGCCCTGGTACGCGCCGTAGCCCGGAGGCGGGGGCGGGTAATTGCCCGGCGGCGGCGGGGGGTAGTTCCCGGGCGGCGGGGGCGGGTAGTTGCCAGGGGGCGGCGGGGGGTAGTTACCCGGAGGCGGCGGGTAATTGCCGGGAGGTGGCGGCGGGTAGTTGCCCTGCGACGGGAAGTCACCGGACGGGGGTGGGTAGTTGCCCTGCGGGGGCGGCGGAAAATCGGTCATCTCCACCCTTTCGGGTCGTGTCGGTGAACGGTCCAAACGCTACCGCAGGACAGTGAACGTGAACGCCTTATCGGCGGCGTGGCCCGTCGGACAAAAAGCCCAGGAGGTCGTGGCGAGTGATGACGCCCACCGGTTTGCCGTCCTCGACCACCATCACCGCGTCGACCTCGGCCAACGTGGTGGCGGCGACGCCGACGACCTCGCCGGATCCGATGAGTGGCAGCGGCGGTCCCATGTGCTGCGACACCGCGTCGGCAAGCTTCGCGCGGCCCTCGAACACCGCGGAGAGCAGGTCGCGTTCGGACACGCTGCCGGCCACCTCTCCGGCCATCACCGGCGGTTCGGCCCCGACGACGGGCATCTGCGACACCCCGTACTCCCGCAGGATCCCGATGGCGTCGCGCAGAGTCTCGGCCGGGTGGGTGTGCACCAGGTCCGGTAGCACGCCCGACTTGGCCCGCAGCACGTCGGCGACCGTGGGTTGCACGGTCGAACCGTCCAGCCGCGAGCGCAGGAACCCGTAGGACGACATCCAGGAGTCGTTGAACAGCTTCGACATGTAGCCGCGCCCGCCGTCGGGCAGCAGGACGACGACCAGTGCGTCGGGGCCGGCCTTGACGGCGGTCTCGACGGCCGCCACCACGGCCATCCCGCAGGAGCCGCCGACCAGCAGCGCCTCCTCCCGGGCCAGGCGCCGGGTCATGTCGAACGAATCGGCGTCGGAGACCGCGATGATGCCGTCGGGAATGCTCGGGTCGTAGGCGGCCGGCCAGAAGTCCTCGCCGACTCCTTCCACCAGAT
This sequence comes from Mycolicibacter virginiensis, assembly GCF_022374935.2. NCBI lineage: Bacteria > Bacillati > Actinomycetota > Actinomycetes > Mycobacteriales > Mycobacteriaceae > Mycobacterium > Mycobacterium virginiense. The sequence goes on along the minus strand of NZ_CP092430.2, from coordinate 1,190,454 downwards.
ACGGTCGGCCGGTGCCACCGGAGTACACCGAGCCTTCGGGGTCCGCACCGATGATCTGCACCCGGCCTTCCGACACCTCTTTGAGGTAGCGGCCGGTGCCGGTGATGGTGCCGCCGGTTCCGATCCCGGCGACGAAATGGGTGATCTGGCCGTCGGTGTCGGCCCAGATCTCCGGACCCGTGGTCTCGTAATGACTCTCAGGGCCTGCGGGGTTGGAGTACTGATCCGGCTTCCAGGCGCCGTCGATCTCCTCGACAAGCCGGTTGGAGACGCTGTAGTAGCTGGCCGGGTCGTCCGGGGGTACTGCCGTGGGGCACACCACCACTTCGGCGCCGTAGGCCCGCAACACGTTCTGCTTGTCCTCGCTGACCTTGTCCGGGCAGACGAACACGCACTTGTAGCCGCGGCGCTGGGCCACCAGAGCCAGGCCGACGCCGGTGTTGCCGGAGGTGGGTTCGACGATGGTGCCGCCGGGCTTAAGTGCACCGCTGGCCTCGGCCGCGTCGATCATCTTCACCGCGATGCGGTCCTTGGAGCTGGCACCCGGGTTGAGGTACTCGACTTTGGCCACCACCCGGCCGGCGCCGGGGGGAACGATCGAAGTCAACTCGACGAGTGGAGTGTTGCCGATGAGTTCACTGATGTGGCTCGCTATCCGCATGCCTGCCATCGTCTCAGGTTATTTGCCCGGCGGTTCAGCGAGGCTCGACGGAGGAGAGCCGAAGCTGGAACCGCCCCACGACCCGGCGGTTCAGCGAGGCTCGACGGAGGAGAGCCGAAGCTGGAACCGCCCTACGATCCAGCGGTTCAGCGAGACGGGCCTTATCAACCGGGCGGATCAACCGGTGGCTTCCCGGATGTATTCGCCGATCTGACGCAATGAGCGGGTCGCCTCGGGCACGAACGGGGCGGCGAGCTGGAAGACGTGAATCTGGCCGGGCCACACCCGCAGCTCCACCGGTACACCGGCGGCCGCGAGGACGTTGGCGCCGAGACGGGCGTCGTGCAGCAACACCTCGGAGCCGGAGACGTGGATCAGGGTGCGTGGAAGTCCCGGCCGGACGTGCTGCAGTGGTTCGAGAACTTCACTGCCGTGGGTGCGGTCGCGGCGGGCCGCGGCTTCCACCAGTTCCACCAACGCGTCAAATGCCTTGGGCGGGAACATCGCACCGGTGTGGATGTTGGGGTGTGCCTTCTTGGCTTCCTTGGCGATCTCCAGCAGCGGCGACATCGCGACGATCGCGGCCGGCACTTCCTCGTCGCCTTCGTCCAACAGTCGCTCGGCCAGCGCCAGCGACAGGTAACCGCCGGCCGAGTCACCGGCCAGCACGATCTGGTCCGGCTCGTAGCCCTGACGGCGCAACCAGCGGTAGGCGTCGTAACAGTCGTCGACCGCGTCGGCGATGGAGTACTTGGGGATCATCCGGTACTCGACCACCAAGACCGGACTGTCGGCGTACTTCGACAGCTTGGTGACGAGCCGGCCGTGGGTGTTGGCCCCACAGGCCAGAAAGGCCCCGCCGTGCATGTAGAGCACGACGCGACGAGTGCCGTCGGCAGGTAGGACACCGGCAGCGCGCACCATCTGCGCCTTGCAACGCGGCAGCCGGATGGTGGCGCGGATGGTGCCCGGCGCCGGCAACATCGCCTTAGCGGCGAAGTCGAGCAATCCGAACGGCCATGGCATCCGCGGAAGGTAGCTGCCGACCGAGAGAACCGGCCGAATCGTGGCCCGGGCCGCCAGCCATGCCATCCGGCCCTCGACGCTGGTCGACTCCTCGGAAACCTCGACGGGCAGCCCGTCGTGACGGCCGTAACGGTAGGGTCGCGGACTGGGATACAGGCGGGTGCGAACACGTAAGGAGCTGGGAATTGTGTCGGGTGCGGTCATGATGGACACTCCCTCCAGCCGGCCCGGGCCGGCACAGCCAACGCGGTACCACTTATCGTCACACGCGAAAAATTGAGAAGAAATCTTATGATTCGTTCCGATACTGCATCGGGTCCGCTTCGTGACCATATTTGTTTGCTGCGCTCAGGTGACACGGGCGTCCTTTCCCTAAAATCACCGACATGGCGATCGGGGCAACGCGACAGTCGACGGTCACGCTGGCCACTGCGGGCGTGGTCGCTTTTGGCGGCACCCTCTATCTGGGTGTGCGCAATCTTCTGGCGGGCCAGGCCGACCGGGCCCGTCAGACGATCCCCAAGGCTTGGGATCTTCCACCGCGTGCTGACGGTTTATACGGTCCCGACGACGCGCAAGTTCAGCCTTTTCGCCGCGGGGCGAATGTCGACCTGCACCTGATGATTTTCGGCGACTCCACCGCGACCGGGTATGGCTGCCATTCGGGGGCAGAGGTTCCCGGCGCGTTGATCGCCAAAGCACTGGCGGAGCGCACCGGTATGCGGATTCGGTTGAGCACTAAGGCAATTGTGGGCGCCACCTCTAAAGGCCTGGCCGGCCAGGTGGACGCGATGTTTGTCGCGGGTCCGCCACCGGACGTTGCCGTGATCATGATCGGCGCCAATGACGTGACCGCACTGCACAGCATCGCCGGCTCGGTGCAGCGCCTGCGCGCCGCGGTAAAGCGACTGCGCGCCAGCGGCGCGGTGGTGATCGTGGGCACCTGCCCCAAGTTCGGGGCGATCAGCGCGATACCGCGACCGCTGCGCTGGGTCGCACACGCCCGGGCGTGCCAGCTGGCCCGGGCGCAGACCCTGGCGGTGAAAGCAGCCGGCGGTATCGCCGTGCCCTTCGCCGACTTCCGGGCACGAGAATTTCATGACAGCCCGCAACTGCTGTTCGCCGCCGACCAGTACCACCCGTCGGCGGCGGGCTACGCCCTGGCGGCGGGCCAAATGATCCCGGCGCTCTGCGCTGTGCTGGACCGGCCCGATTCCCGCGTGGTGGCCTCGTCGGGCTAGATTCGGCTCTATTACCCGATCTCAAGGAGCCAGAAGTGCCTGAAGCTGTAATCGTCTCAACTGCGCGTTCGCCGATCGGCCGGGCCGGTAAGGGATCCCTGGTCACCATGCGGCCCGACGACCTGGCCGCCCAGATGGTGCGGGCCGCCCTGGACAAGGTGCCTGCGCTGGACCCGCGCGAGATCGACGACCTGATGATGGGCTGTGGCCAGCCGGGCGGCGCCTCTGGCTACAACATCGGCCGCGTGGTCTCGGTGCTGCTCGGCTACGACTTCCTGCCCGGCACCACGGTGAACCGGTACTGCTCGTCGTCGCTGCAGACCACCCGGATGGCGTTCCACGCGATCAAGGCCGGCGAGGGTGACGCGTTCATCTCCGCCGGTGTGGAGACCGTCTCGCAGTTCGCCATCGGTGCTGCCGACGGCGCCCCGAACAGCAAGAACCCGCTGTTCAACGACGGGATGGCCCGCTCGGAGGCCGCCGCGGCCGGTGCCACCGAGTGGCACGACCCCCGCGCCGACGGACTGCTGCCGGACGTCTACATCGCGATGGGCCAGACCGCCGAGAACGTGGTACTGCACACCGGGATCAGCCGCGAGGACCAGGACCACTGGGGCGTGCGCAGCCAGAACCGCGCCGAGGAGGCCATCAACAGCGGCTTCTTCGCCCGTGAGATCTCCCCGGTCACGCTGCCCGACGGCACCGTGGTGAGCACCGACGACGGCCCGCGCGCCGGCACCACCTACGAGAAGATCAGCCAGCTCAAGCCGGTGTTCCGGCCCAACGGCACGATCACCGCCGGCAACGCCTGCCCGCTGAACGACGGCGCCGCCGCGGTCATCATCACCAGCGACACCAAGGCCAAGGAGCTGGGTCTCAAGCCGCTGGCCCGGATCGTGTCCACCGGGGTGTCGGGCCTGTCGCCGGAGATCATGGGTCTGGGCCCGATCGAAGCCGTCAAGAAGGCGCTGGCGAACGCCAAGATGTCGGTCTCGGACATCGACCTGTTCGAGATCAACGAGGCCTTTGCGGTACAGGTGCTGGGCTCGGCTCGCGAGCTGGGCATCGACGAGGACAAGCTGAACGTGTCCGGCGGGGCGATCGCCCTGGGCCACCCGTTCGGTATGACCGGCGCCCGCATCACCGCCACCCTGCTGAACAACCTGGCGACCCACGACAAGCAGTTCGGCGTGGAGACCATGTGCGTGGGCGGCGGCCAGGGCATGGCCATGGTGGTCGAGCGGCTCTCCTAGTTCCCGTATTCCCGTTGACTCTGCGCCTACCAGGCAAATGTGCGAGTAACTCGCCTGGTCAGCGCAGAGTCAACGTCGTTTTAGGGCATCCCAGGCTTCCCTGACGCGGCGGACCACGTCGTAGCCCCGGTGTTCGGCGAGCACCGTGACGTGCGTCCAGCCCGCCTGTCGGATGTACTCCAGACGCTCGACGTCCTTCACAAATTGTGAGCGGCTGGTGCGGTGCTGATCGCCGTCGTATTCGACCGCGAGCGTGACGTCTTCCCACCCCATGTCGAGGAAGTACTTCGGATAACCGTCGGGGCCCAGCACCGGGATCTGGGTCTGGGGTCTAGGGAACCCGGCGTCGCTGAGCAACAGCCGCAGCCAGGTCTCCTTCGGTGACTGCGCACCGGCATCGACGAGGTACAGCGCGGCTTCCAGTTGGCGCAGGCCGCGGGTATGACGATGCCGCGACGCCAGCCGCGCCACATCGTCGATCTTGAAATGCGTGGCGTTGGCCAGCGCGTCGAGCCTGGCGACCGCCTGACGCAACGGGCCGCGGCGGCCCAGGTCAAAAGCGGTGCGTTCGGGAGTGGTGGCGACGACGCCGGCGAGGTGCTGAGATTCGCCATCGAGGATCAAATCAGCACGCGTCTTGATCCCGTGCGGGGCTCGCGCGTTACGCCAGATCAGTTCGACGGTGGCGTCGTCGTCCACCCAGTTCGCCCCGTGCAAGGCGGATGCCGCCAAGCCGGAGACGACCCCCTGACGATGCGACCACAGCCAGGCTCCCTCAGTGCGGTGTCGCAGCGCGAGTGTGACGCGCTTGTCCAGATACACGTTGGGCGCGATCGAGCGGTAGTACTTCTCCAGCTCGTGCCAGGTGACCGCCCCGGCCGCCAATGCCTCACTACCGATGAATGGCTGTCCCATGTCGGCATGCTGCCCGGGGCCACCGACACAAAAAATGACTCTGCGCGTACCAGGCAAAAGTGCGAGTAGGTTGCCTGGTCAGCGCAGAGTCAACGGGAAAAGCTAGCGGGTCACTCGCTCTGGAAGTAGCTGAGCAGCCGCAGGATCTCCAGGTACAGCCAGACCAGGGTCACGGTCAGGCCCAGTGCGATGCCCCAGGCCGCCTTCTCCGGCGCGCCGGCGCGGATCAGCTGGTCGGCGGCGTCGAAGTCGATCAGGAAGCTGAACGCGGCGATCCCGATGCACACCAGCGAGAAGATGATGGACAGCGTCCCGCCGCTGCGCAGGCCCAGGCCCTCACCGCCGCCGACGCCGAACAGCGACAGCACCAGGTTGCCGATCATCAGGGCCAGCACACCGAACATGCCGGCGACGAGCATCCGGGTGAACTTCGGCGTGACCCGAATGGCGCCGGTCTTGTAGACCACCAGCATGCCGCCGAACACCCCGAGGGTGCCCATCACGGCCTGTCCGATCATCGAGCCGGCGTTGCCGGTCCCCACCGTGAAGGCGGTCAGCACCCAGGAGATGGCGCCGAGGAACAGGCCCTCGAGCACCGCGTAGCTGAGCACCACCGCCTTGTTGTCCTGCTTGCGGGCGAACATGGCCACCATCACCACGGCAAGGCCGCCGAACGCGCCGACGAAGGTCAGCGGCCCGGCCAGCGCCTGATTGGCCGACACCATGAAGAAGGAGATGATCGCCGCCACGCTCAGCACACCCAGCGTGATGCCGGTCTTGGTGACGACGTCATCGATGGTCAGCGGGCGAGTGACCTCCCGCTGCTGGTACTGCGCCAATGACGGGTCGACCTGGTAGGTCTGGCCCACCTGCTGAGTCGCACCGGCCATACCGGTTCCGAACTGCGCGTAGCCGCCGCCCTGTTTGGGCAACGAACGAAATACCGGGTTGCTGGTCTCCCGCACCGTCCCGATCCTCTCTTGGGGCTGTGAAGCGAAGGGTTACGAATACTCAAATCAACGTTTCCCGACCCGCCGGAGTTCCCGACGGCGTTCAGGCCGCTCTGCTGCCAAACCTTACCCGCGGATCAGTGACCGCGCGTAGGGATCTACATTGCGAAGGCGTGACAGGTGAATCTGACGAGGTCCTGGCCCACGTTGACAACGGGGTCGGCCTGCTGACACTCAACCGTCCGAAGGCGATCAACTCGCTGAACCTTCCGATGGTGACCGCCATGACCGCGGCACTGTCCATCTGGGCCGAGGATCCGGCGGTCACGGCGGTGGTACTCACCGGGGCCGGTGAGCGCGGACTGTGCGCCGGCGGCGACGTGGTCGCGATCTATCACAGCGCCAAATCCGACGGCGCGGATGCGCGACGATTCTGGTACGACGAGTACCTGCTCAATGCGCGGATCGGCGGATTCGGAAAGCCGTACGTGTCGTTGATGGACGGCATCGTGATGGGCGGCGGTGTCGGAGTCGGGGCGCACGCCAACACCCGGGTGGTCACCGACACCACCAAGATGGCCATGCCCGAGGTCGGTATCGGTTTCATCCCCGATGTCGGCGGCACCTATCTGCTCTCGCGCTCCCCCGGCCGGCTCGGTCTGCACGTAGCCCTGACCGGCGCACCGTTCTCCGGCCCGGACGCCATCGCCCTGGGTTTCGCCGACCACTACGTGCCGCACGCGGCACTGGAGGCCTTCACCGCGGCGATCATCGCCGATGGAGTGGACAGCGCCCTGGCCGCACACGCAACCGACGCGCCAGCGAGTCAGCTTGCCGCACACCGCGACTGGATCGATGAGTGCTACGCGCACGACACCGTCGCGCAGATCGTGGATGCGCTGGCCGGCCACGCCAGCCCCGACGCCAACGCCGCTGCCGAACTGATCGGCACCCGCTCCCCGGTCGCGTGCGCGGTGACGTTGGAGGCGGTGCGCCGGGCGGGCCGGCTCACCACCCTGGAAGACGTTCTGATCCAGGAATACCGGGTGTCGTGCGCGTCGCTGCGCTCGCATGATCTGGTGGAGGGCATCCGCGCCCAGCTGGTCGACAAGGACCGGAATCCGCAGTGGTCCCCGGCGACGCTGGCCGAGGTGAGCGCCGCCGATATCGAGAGCTACTTCGTTCCCGCCGAACCCGACCTGACCTTCTAAGGAGAACCCATGACTTACGAAACCATTCTTGTCGACCGCGATGGACGCGTCGGCACCATCACCTTGAACCGGCCGCAGGCACTCAACGCCCTCAACAGCCAGGTGATGAACGAAGTCACCACCGCCGCAGCTGAATTCGACGCAGACCCCGGCATCGGAGCCATCATCATCACCGGTAGCGCCAAGGCGTTCGCCGCCGGAGCGGACATCAAAGAGATGGCCGATCTGAGCTTCGCCGAGGTGTTCGCCGCCGACTTCTTCGCCGCCTGGTCCAAGCTGGCCGCGGTACGCACCCCGACCATCGCCGCGGTGGCCGGGCACGCCCTGGGCGGCGGCTGCGAACTGGCGATGATGTGCGACCTGCTGATCGCCGCCGACACGGCCAAGTTCGGCCAGCCGGAGATCAAGCTGGGTGTGCTGCCCGGCATGGGCGGCTCGCAGCGCCTGACCCGGGCCATCGGCAAGGCCAAGGCGATGGACCTGATCCTGACCGGCCGCACCATCGACGCCGCCGAGGCCGAGCGATCCGGCTTGGTGTCCCGCGTGGTGCCGGCCGACGACCTACTGGCCGAGGCCGGCCAGGTCGCCGCCACCATCGCCGGGATGAGCCTGTCGGCGGCCCGGATGGCCAAGGAAGCCGTCAACCGGGCCTTCGAGTCCACCCTGGCCGAAGGGCTGCTCTATGAGCGCCGTCTGTTCCACTCGGCGTTCGCGACCGACGACCAGACCGAGGGCATGGCGGCGTTCACCGAGAAGCGCGCACCGAATTTCACCCACCGCTGAGTAGCTCCCGATGAGCGCGACAGCCACCGACACCGCAACCGCGGAAACACCCCCGGAGGCGATCGCGCGCGCACCCTGGTGGGTCCGCCACTACACGTTCACCGGCACCGCGATGGGCCTGGTGTTTCTGTGGCTGTCGCTGACGCCGTCGCTGCTGCCCCGTGGGCCGCTGTTCCAGGGTTTGGTCAGCGGCGGCTCGGGGGCCATCGGCTATGCCCTGGGGGTGTTCAGCGTCTGGCTGGTCCGCTACATGCGCTCGAAGGACACCAGCCCGCCGGCCCCGCGGTGGGCGTGGCGGGTGCTGATTCCCGTCGCGGCGGTCATCCATCTCTGGGTGGTGTGGACGATCCACGGCTGGCAGGACCAGATGCGCGACCTGATGGGTGTGCCGCACCTGACTTGGTACAACTACCCGCAAGCCGGCGCGATCGCGGTGGTCACGCTGTTCATCCTGGTCGAGATCGGCCAACTGATCCGGATGCTGATCCGCTTTCTGGTGCGCCAGCTCGAACGCGTTGCCCCGCCGCGGGTTTCGGCCGTGGTCGCAGTGTCGTTACTGGTGGCTCTGGTTGTGGCGGTGCTCAACGGTCTGGTGCTCAAGACCGCTATGCACGTCATGAACAGCACCTTCGCCTCGGTCAACGAGGAGACCAGCCCCGACCGGGCCGCCCCGTCGACCCGGCTGCGCTCGGGCGGACCGGAGTCGCTGGCGTCCTGGGAGTCGCTGGGCCATCAGGGCCGCATCTTCGTCGCGAACGGGCCCACCGTCGCCCAGCTCAGCGCGTTCAACGGCGCACCGGCCACCGAACCGATTCGTGCCTACGCCGGCCTGAATTCGGCCCACGGAATCAAGGAGACCGCTGAGCTGGCCGCAGCCGAGCTGGCCCGCACCGGCGGGCTGAGCCGCGCGGTGGTGGCGGTGGCCACCACGACGGGCACCGGCTGGATCAACGAGGCGGAGGCCTCGGCCCTGGAATACATGTTCAACGGCGACACCGCGATCGTGAGCATGCAGTATTCGTTCCTGCCCAGTTGGCTGTCCTTCCTGGTCGACAAGGAGAACGCGCGCCAGGCCGGCCAGGCCCTGTTCGAAGCCGTCGACAAACAGATCCGGGCCCTGCCGGAGGCCCAGCGCCCCAAACTGGTGGTGTTCGGCGAAAGCCTCGGTTCCTTCGGCGGCGAGGCCTCCTTCATGAGCCTCAACAATGTGCTGGCGCGTACCGACGGTGCGCTGTTTTCCGGTCCGACCTTTCAGAACACCATCTGGACCGACCTGACCATCAACCGCGATCCTGGGTCCCCGCAATGGCTGCCGATCTACCACGACGGCCGCGCCGTGCGGTTCGTCGCTCGCCCGCAAGACCTGGCCCGTCCCGACACCCCTTGGGGCGCACCGGATACGCCGCGAGTGGTTTACCTACAGCACGCCTCCGACCCGATCGCCTGGTGGCATCCGGATCTGCTGTACCACAAGCCCGACTGGCTGCGAGAGCCACGCGGCTACGACGTGCTGCCGCAGGTGCACTGGACCCCGATCGTGACGTTCCTGCAGGTCTCTGCCGACATGGCGGTGGCGATCGACGTGCCCGACGGTCATGGCCACAGCTACGTCGCCGACGCCGCCGATGCGTGGGCGGCGATCCTACATCCAGCGTCGTGGACCCCGGAGAAGACTGAACGGCTCCGCCCCCTGCTGCACTCCAACGCTTAGCGCGGCCAGCGGGGCCGGCTCCACCAGCTCCCCGACCGCAGCCAGGGCCTGATAGCCGCCGATGACGTCGGTGGCGCGGTGCAGCCCCAAGTCCTGCAACGCCGCCGCGGCCAGGCTCGAGGTGTAGCCCTGCGAGCACAAGATGATCCACTGCACGTCGTCGTCGACCGCCTGTGGCAGCCGGGCGTCGCTGGTCGGGTCGCAGCGCCACTCCAGCACGTTGCGTTCGATCACCAGCGCGTCGGGCACTTGGCCTTCCTCCGCGCGCTGGGCCGCCGGCCGGATGTCGACCAGGTGTGCGCCGTTGCGCAGCGCCTCGGGCACCTCATCTGCGGTCAGCCGGTGCAGCTTGGCTCGAGCCGATTCGAGGAGCAGATCGATGCGGCTGGTGACGTGCGTTGCGGTCATGACGCCTCCGGGTGCTGGGTGAGTTCGGTGCGCTGCCTACGCAAAGTATGGTCCTGCGCGACGTCGTAGTAGGACATTTCCACCAGTGGTGGCGAGTATGCGTGCACGCTCAGCGTCGGGGCGGCCGGTTCGAGCGGGGCGGTCGGTGGCGCCCAGACGACGTCGTGCACCCAGCCCTGGGTGAACGCGGCCTGGTCCCCGGCGTCCAGGCGTCGTTGCGCCAGCTCGCGACCATTCCAATGGAGCTCGTCCAATGAGCCGGACAGCACGGTCAGCGCGCCCAGCGAGTCACCGTGATCGTGCAGTTCGGTGGCGTGCCCCGGGACCCAGCTGATCAGCCAGATGTCGAGCCGCTCGTCACCGTGGATTCGGGCGAACCAACGCTGGTCGTCGGGCAGGCCGGAGGCGGGCAGCAGGTGGTTGTAGCGGCCCTGCAATACCGCGTCGGCGGCCAGGTCGGTGGTCTGCAAGAGGTCGGGAAGGCGCAACGCGCGCGGCCGGGCGGCCGGGCGCCGCAGCGCGATGGGATCGGCGATAACCATGGTGAGAACTCCAAAGAGGATGGGCTGGATTCGAGAAAGGGATCGGCGGCAGCATTCAGCTGCGGCAACAACAACCCTGGAATCCGACGTGCTCCATCACAGCGGCCATGCTATCCGGGCGCCGCGCCGCACGCACCGGCGCGTCAGTTGCGGGGCGGAGGTTCCGGCCCACCCAGCACAGAAATACCCACTGCGACCTGCTGTTTCCTGTCGGTATTACGGTTGTAATCGCAATGACGGAAAGAACCGGCGGGGTACAGCCCGCAAAATGGTGGATATGACCTCTGCTGCGGAATCCCGCGCGCACCGGGCGCCCCGGGTGGCGCTGGTGCTGGGCAGCGGCGGTGCGCGCGGCTATGCCCACATCGGGGTGATCGCCGAGCTGCGCGACCGCGGCTACGACATCGTGGGGATCTCCGGATCGTCGATGGGTGCGCTGGTGGGCGGGCTGCAGGCTGCCGATCGACTCGATGATTTCGCCGAATGGGCCAAGTCGCTGACCCAGGGCGCGGTCCTGCGGCTGCTGGATCCGTCGTTCACCGCGGCAGGGGTGCTGCGAGCGGAGAAGATTCTCGATGTCGTCCGCGACATCTTGGGCGACATCGACATCGAAGAGCTGCCGATTCCCTATACCGCTGTGGCGACCGATCTGATCGCGGGCCGATCGGTGTGGCTGCAGCGCGGCCCGGTCGATACCGCCATCCGAGCCTCGATCGCCATCCCCGGCGTGATCGCACCGCACGTGGTCGATGGACGCCTGCTCGCTGACGGCGGCATCCTCGACCCGCTGCCGATGGCCCCGCTGAGCGCCGTCAACGCCGACCTGACCTTGGCCGTCAGCCTCAACGGCGGCGACCCGACTGCCGCCGGCCCTGCTGCCCAAGATTCCGAGCGGGACGTGCCGGCTGGCCGGTTGAATCGCATGTGGCGCAGTACCTCTGCGCTGCTGGACACCAGCGGAGCACGGTCTCTGCTGGACCGGCCGACGGCACGGGCGATCCTGGACCGGTTCAGCAGTGGCGAGTCCGAACCGGGCGGTTCAGCGAGTCTCGACGCAGGAGATGCGAAGCTGGGACCGCCGCATGGGCCGGGCGAGGACGAGGACGCCACTCCCGAGGTGGTGCCCAAGCTCGGCAGCTTCGAGGTAATGAACCGAACCATCGATATCGCCCAGGCAGCACTGGCCCGCCATCAGCTCGCGTCGCACCCGCCCGATCTGCTGATCGAGGTGCCTCGCGTGGCCTGCCGCAGCCTGGACTTCCACCGCGCCGCGGAGCTGATCGACGTGGGTCGCGAGCTTGCCGCCCGCGCTCTCGACGCCGCGAAATCGCTGTAGGCGCTAGCCCATGGCGACGACCCGCAGCGCCCGACTCCGTCGCGCTTGCGATCGTCGCTAGCCGTTAGCCAAGAACTCGGCGATGGCGCCGGCCTGCCGTCGGCCCTGTTCGCGGCCGGCGTGCGCCGACGGCAACCGGCAGGCCGGGTCGAGCGGATTGCCGCCGAAGGCGCGTATCGCGTCATCGTCGGCCAGCACCGCGCATACGCGACCGGCGAACGCCGCGATCTCCCCGTCGACGCCGCCACCGGTGGGCACCAGCAGCACCGCCTCGTCGCAATCGGCGGCCACATCGAGGTTGACCGTGCTGCGCACCCCGCCGTCCATGTAGCGCCGGGTGCCGAGCACCACCGGAGGCCAGGCACCCGGCACCGCACAACTGGCCGCCACCGCGTCGATGAGTTCCACCCCCGAGTCGCGGTCGAAGACCGTCAGCTCCCCGGTGTCGATGTCGATCGCGGTGATCCGCAGCGCGCGTTCCGGCCACTCGTGTGACGGCAGACGGTCGGCGATGATGCCCCGCCGCACCGGCGCGGCAACCGTCTGCGCCGCCAGGGCAACCGCGCCGATGCCTTGCAGTTTCTGCGCGGTGGTGGTGTTGGGCTCAGTGATCGCCGCCACGAACAGCTCGGTCAGCTCATCGGCACCCACACCGGGATCGATCTCAGAGCAGGTCTTCGAAACCTGACGGGCGAACAACTGCTCCAGGCTCAGCCCGCTGCCGATCTGGGCGGCCACCGCTGAGCCCGCCGACGTGCCCACCAGCACCGCGGATTCGAGAAGTTCGGTTGCGGTGTCGGGTGATTCGTCGGCGATGCCGCACAAGACGCCGGTCTCCCAGGCGATGCCCGCTACCCCACCGCCACCGAGCACCAGGGCGCGTTTGACTGTCATTTCGTTCCTTTCCAGGGGTGTTGAGCCTCCTGGGCTGCGGCGGTCAAGTCTTCTCGGCACAGTTGCCGAGCAGGAGCACCGGGGAAGGCCAGCTCGGTGGTGATCCTCAGCGCGGCGTCGACGTGCACCAATTCCCCGGGGGCGATCAACCGCCAGCGCGGGTCGGCGTCCATCGGCTCGCTGGCGAACACCACCGCCGGGCGGCCTCGCAGCTGCGCGGAGTGCGCCCGGATCCGCGAGGTCTGCAGATCCAGCCCGACCGGCGCGGATCCATCGCGACGGTCCAGCAGGTACAGCTCGTGAGTCTCCGGATAGCGCAGCGCCCACATGTCGGTGGCCGTGGCGAGCAGGATGTTGAGCGCATAGATCGGCACATTGGCGGCCAGCCAACCGACCGCGTCGCGCAGGCCGGCACCGACGTCTCCGTCACGCGCCCGGACGCAACCGGTGATCAGCGCAAAGATCCGCTCGGAATCGGTCTGTCCCCCAACCAGATCCGCGGTGCCGATCTCGCGAAGTCGTTCCTCGATGGTGTCGAGGCCACGCAGCACGCCGTTGTGCGCGAAGATCCGGCCGTCCTGCAGGAAGGGATGGGTGTTGGCGACGTCCCGTGCACCGGTGGTGGCGTAGCGCACATGCGCGACGAACGTCGTTCCAGTCAGTTCGTTTGCCTCGGTGGAGAATTCAGCATCCTGCCAGGCCGCTGTCGGCTCCTTGTACAGGTGCGGCACGCCGTTGGCGTCGAAGACGCCGATCCCGGTGCCGTCCGGGTTGCGTCTGCTCTGCTCGGCGAGGTTGTCCGGGGCGTCGAGCAGCCAGAACGTGGCGGTGACGGCGTCGGTGCCGGCGTGCAGCCCGAAAAGTCGGCACATCGGCGGACTCAGCCCTCCAGCAGGGTGGACAGTCGCGCCAACGCCTGGCGCGCGTAGCCCTTCCACAGCCAGCCCAGCACCGGCAGCAACGGCGCGCCCAGCCGCGACCGCGGGTGGATGACCCAACTCCAGGTGACCGTGGTGCCCGAACCAGCGGGGGCGAACTGCCAACGGCCCTCGACGTAGGCCACCAATGGCGCCATGGGCCCGGTGATGTCGGTGAGCCGGTATCCGAACGCCCGGGGCGGATCGATTTCGGTCAGCTCCTCGCGCATGCTGCCGCCACCGGTCAGCAGGACGGTGCGGGTCTGCCCGACGCTGCCCCACTCATCGGCCTGGTCCCGGACTTCTTTGATCGGCGGAATCGGCCCGTACCAGCGGCGGAAGAGCTCGGGCAGCGGCAATGGCAACGTTCCGGCGAACGCGTCAGCGACGGTCACACGGACCGTCCGAGACTGTTCGACAACCAGGGCCATCAGCCGAGGGTAGCGCTCAGCGCGCCAAGTGCGGAGCGGCCCGGCCCGTGGTGAGCGGCAGGTCGAAGAACCCGGCGATGCCCGGCGGGGCCGCGCAGGTCGCCGGGATGGCGTTGACGCAGTGCGCCGCGGTTGCCACCACGCCGGGGTTGCTGATCAACCCCTCTTCGACGGTTTCGGGCTGCCAGCCCTTGACGGTGACGAAGGTGTCGGGATTGCCCCGCACCTCCATCTCGTAGCGCTCGCCGGCCGGCCCGAAAGTCCATGGCGGGTCGAGGTTTTCCTCGCCCATCAGCCAGTTGACGGTGACCCGGACCACCACCTCGTCGCCGACGGTGGCTTCCCAGTGGAACCGCCGTCCCGCCACCTGGCCGGGTTCGATCGACCCGATCGGCGAAGCGATCGGCGCGGTGGCCACCGCCACCTCCTGCGAGGAACGAATTTCCTCGTCGGCAGCGAATCCCAGCTGGTCCACGCACAACCGCACCGATTGACGGAACCCGCCGTCGAGCAGTTTCTGCATCGGACCGCTCAACGCCTTATCCGGGGTCCCGCCGAAGCCCATCACGTGGCGCACCACATCCGGTGCGTCATAGGTGCGCAGGTCCGAATACTCTTCGCCGCGAATGAATGTCACACCGGTGGACATCACCGACAGCAGCAGCGGGAACAACTCGGTCGCCGCTCCCGGGCCGATTCCGGCACCGTGCAGAGTCACGTCACCCTCGCGCGCCGCGCCCTCCAGCGGGCCGGCCTCCTTCTCGGTCGGGTAGAACCAGCCGACCGGGGTGACCACGTTCTTGCCCGAACGCAGCAGCGCCGCAACCTCGTCGGGGTTGGGCAGCAGCGGCGCATAGATCACCGCGTCGGCATCCAATGCCAGGATCTCGTCGACGCTGTCAGTGGCCGTCACACCCACCGGTTCGGTGCCGATGATCTCCCCGATATCCTTGCCGCTCTTGGACTTCGAGTGGACCCAGCAGCCGACCAACTCCAGGTCGGGATGCTCGAGCACGCCCTTGATCGCGGCGACTCCCACCCCTCCGGTTGCCCATTGGATGACACGCAGGCTCATCAGTTATGCACCTCGCTCACTTGGTATTGCTCCTCGGCGTACCGGGCACGGATGGTCTTCTTGTCGTACTTGCCGACGCTGGTGCGCGGGATCGCCTCGACGAACGTCCAGCGCTCCGGCAGCCACCATCGAGCGACCTTGTCGGACAGGAAGGTTCGCAGTTCGGCGCCGCTGACGGAGGCACCGGTGCGGGTCACCACCACGGCCAGCGGCCGTTCCTGCCAGCGCTCGTCGGGCACCCCGACCACCGCGGCCTCGACGACGTCGGGGTGGGCGATCAGCTCGTTCTCCAGTTCCACCGAGGAGATCCACTCCCCGCCGGACTTGATAACGTCTTTGGCCCGGTCGGTCAGCGTGATGAAGCCCTGCGCGTCGATGCGGCCGACGTCACCGGTGCGCAGCCAGCCCGAGGAGAACTTGGACTCGTCCTGGCCGCGGTAGTAGGCGCCGGTGATCCATGCGCCGCGCACCTCCAGCTCGCCGACCGCCTCGCCGTCGTTGGGCAGCACCGCGTCCTCGTCGTCGACGATGCGGGTCTCGACCCCGCACACCGGCCGGCCCTGGGTGCCGCGCAGCGCCCAGTGCTGCTCGGGCGGGGTGCCCGGCGGCGGCCAAGCCATGGTGGCCA
The DNA here is from genome assembly GCF_022374935.2 of Mycolicibacter virginiensis. Classification (NCBI taxonomy): domain Bacteria; kingdom Bacillati; phylum Actinomycetota; class Actinomycetes; order Mycobacteriales; family Mycobacteriaceae; genus Mycobacterium; species Mycobacterium virginiense. Next base: position 1,174,472 of record NZ_CP092430.2, on the reverse strand, counting down.
TCGGCGAGGTCTCCGTCATGCCCCACAGCTGCCGCACCTGAACGTTGTGCCGCTGCTCGAACGCCTGCATCAGCGAAACCGGAACCGCCGAGCCACCACAGGCCGCCAGCCGCAACGACGAGATGTCATGGCCGGGTTCACGTTCCAGGTAGTGCATGACGTCGTTCCAGATGGTCGGCACCGCACCGGCCACGGTGGCCCGCTGCGATTCGATGAGGGCGACCAGCGACTTGGCGTCCAGATGCCGGTCTGGCATCGCCAGATCCGCGCCGGCCATCAGCGCCGAATACGGCAGGCCCCAGGCGTTGGCGTGGAACATCGGCACGATCGGCAGCACGCAGTCGATCGCGCCGATCCCGGTGCCGTTGGTTGTGCATCCCGCCATGGCGTGCAGGTAGCTGGACCGGTGGCTGTACACCACGCCCTTGGGGTTGCCGGTGGTGCCGCTGGTGTAGCACATGGCGGCCGCCGAGTTCTCGTCGATGACCGGCCAGTCGAACTCTTGCGCCTCGGCCGCCAGCAGTTCGGCGTAGCGCAGCACGGTCTTGCCGGAGGCTTCCAACGCCGCGACGTCACCGTCCCCGACGAGGATCACGGTGTGCACGGTTTCCAGTTCCGCCAGCACCGGCGCCAGTAGCTGCACCAGCGACCCATCGACCAGGATCACCCGGTCCTCGGCCTCGTTGGCGACGAAGACGATCTGCTCGGCGAACAGCCGGATGTTCAGCGTGTGCAGCACCGCGCCCATCGACGGCACCGCCAGGTAGGCGGCCAGGTGTTCGGTGTTGTTCCACATGAAGGTGGCCACCCGCTCGTCGCCGGTGATACCCAGACGCCGCAGGGCATTGGCCAGCTGGGCCACTTGCCGACCGAGTTCGCGATAGGTGGTGACCCGATATCCGTCGTCGGCCACGGTGGTGACGGTGCGATCACCGTGGACGGCGGTGACGTGGTTCAAGATGGCGCCGACCGTCAGCGGCCAGTGCTGCATGGTGCTGTGCATCGGCCTATTCGATCACGCCACCATTCCGAACGTGGCGTGGGTTACACCGCGGGTTCGAGTTGCAGCATGCGGGTGACGGCGTCGTCGAGCTCCAGCTGCTCGTGCAGCAACGCCGACGGGGCCGGCAGGTCGGCCAGCGACGCGATGGTCACCTTGCCGTCGAACCCGGCGATGTAGAGCCGGCTGCCGTCCGGGCTCTCCGCGGCGCAGGACGGCTCGGTGATGCCCGGCAGCGTGCCGAGAGGCTCGTTGGTGCGCGCACACAGCACTAGGACGGCTCCGTCGGTCACCAGGTAGACCCGCTGGCCGTCGCGCCCGGCGATCAGCTGGATCAGCTGGGCCTCCAGGACGCGGGTGGCGCTGACCGCGTGGGTGCGGGCGTCGACGAGGTGTACGCGGCTGCGACCGTCGGGGCCCGACGTCGCCACGTACAGGCGGGCACCGTCGGGGCTGACCGCGACGTCGATGATGCTCGCGCCGATCCGGATGGTGTCGAGGATGTTCAGGTCGCGGTCCAGCACGGTGACGATGTCACCGGTGGGCTGGCGGACCGCCGCGTACAGCCGTCGGCCGTCCGCGCTGATCCGCAGGCCGGCCGCTGCCGCCCCGGGGTGCCCGGACACCGCGGCGGATGCGGCGGGACGCATGGCCGCGTCGAGCGCGAGCACGTCGACGCCGGACGAGCCGGTACGGGTGAGGTAGACGCGGCTGCTGGTCGGGTCGGCGACCAGGTCGCCGATGTCCATCGCCACCGGGTAGCACCCGGCGACCTGCGCGGTGTCGACGTCGATTGCGAGCACGGCATCCAGCGCGGTCGAACCGGCGGTGACGTAGGCCCAGCCGGTGCCGGCGGGGCCGGCGGCGATCGAGAACGGCTCGTCGGCCTGGAAGACGGTGTTGACGATCTTGCAGCTGACGGTGTCGATGATGGAGACGGTGTCGTCGCCGTAGTTGGTGGCCAGCAGGCGCTGGCCGTCCGCGGTGACCGCGATGCCGCCGATCGGGCCGCGGTCCAGTGTCACGGTGTTCGCGACGCGGGAGGCAGCGTTGGCCAATCTATAAGCCGGCACGTCGTCCACATCGCTCCTATCAACCACTGTTCGCATCGCTTCGTTCGTATCGTCGTTCGTATCGTCACTGCCCTCGCGCCCCCGCGGCTGCCGCAGTGCGGCCGGATCGAGACCGGGATGGCCGGGGCGGGGCGTCCGGTCGATCCTAGCGGTGAATTCGAGGTAACAGGAAAATGACCGAATTATTGTGATCGACGTCGCAGACTAATCCCAACCGTCCCACGTCACACCGGGCAAAACCGCAGTTCAGAGCTGTTCAGCAACCGCTGCTACAGCTTCTGACCAGGCCTTATTGCCTCTCTAGACAACGGGCGATGCGCCCCGCGATAAATGTTGAATAAGAAATTAAGGACTCCCACCAGGAAATTCCGCACGTCCTGCCAAAGACTCTTGCAAATTCTCGGACTGGCGGGTATGAGCCGGACAAAGGTGCCGGTCAGGCGGTGAAGCGGGGCCGGCAGAAGACCCACAGACCTAGGATTCGCACGCCACACCATCGCCGTCGCGATCAAGTTCGTAGATGTCGCTGCCGACGACCGCGACGGGGCCTTGGACGTACGCCGGGCCGTTACCGCCCTTGCCATCGCCGGTATGTCCCCCTCAGTGGAACGTGCTGGGGACAGCTACGACGCCGTCGCCGCAACCATCAACGGCCTCTACAAGACCGAACTGATCAAAACCCGCGGCCCGTGGCGCACCATCGACCAAGTCGAAGTAGCCACCCCAGAATGGGCGGACTGGTTCAATCACCGCCGCATCAACAGCTACTGCGCCGACACACCACCGGCCGAGTAAGAAGCCCTTTACTACAGTCAGGTCCGAACCCAGCAAACTGCTGAGTTCTCAATCCCCTGAGCGTCCGGAAACGCCGGGGATTCAAGATGCTCGTTGCAGCGCAATCGACGTCAACTGGAGGTGGCACCGATGACCGTGTCTGCAGACTCGCGATCCGAGCCGTCGCCCCCACAGCGTCGCGACCGAACGCACTGGCTCTACATCGCAGTCATCGCGGCCGTCGTCGTCGGCATAGCGGTCGGGCTCGTGGCACCCGAGGTCGGCAAGAGCGTCGGGGTGCTCGGCACCATGTTCGTCAACCTCATCAAGATGATGATCGGCCCCATCATCTTCTGCACGATCGTGTTGGGGATCGGCTCGGTACGCAAGGCCACCACCGTAGGGAAGGTCGGCGGCCTGGCCTTCGTTTACTTCCTGGGCATGTCCACGGTCGCATTGGCCATCGGTCTGGTGGTCGGCAACCTGATTCACCCCGGCAGCGGCATGCACCTGGCCGAGAACTCGACAGGTAAAGGCGCCGAACTCGCGGAGAAGGCACGCAAGTCAGGCGGACTCATGGACTTCGTGCAGGGCATCATCCCCGAGACGCTCTTCTCATCGCTGACCGCCGGAAGCGTGCTTCAGGCACTGTTCGTGGCACTACTGGTCGGATTCGCGCTGCAGGGCATGGGCAGCTCCGGTGAACCGATCCTGCGTGGCATCGAGCACCTGCAGAAGCTCGTCTTCAAAGTGCTCATCATGATCCTGTGGTTGGCACCGATCGGCGCCTTCGGTGCGATCGCCAACGTCGTCGGACAAACCGGCTGGACCGCCGTCACCCAACTGCTGACGCTGATGCTGGGCTTCTATGTGACCTGCGCGCTCTTCGTGTTCGGCGTGCTCGGCGTTCTGCTGCGCGCGGTGTCGGGGGTGTCCATCTTCAAGCTGGTGCGGTACCTGGCCCGCGAGTACCTGCTGATCTTCTCGACCTCCTCGTCGGAATCGGCGCTGCCGCGTCTCATCGCCAAGATGGAGCACCTGGGCGTCGACCGAAGCACCGTCGGTGTCGTTGTGCCGACCGGGTATTCGTTCAACCTCGACGGCACCGCGATCTACCTGACCATGGCGGCGCTGTTCATCGCCGAGGCGCTGAGCGCCCCGATGTCCGTCGGGCAGCAGATCGGCCTGCTGGTGTTCATGATCGTCGCCTCCAAGGGCGCCGCCGGTGTGACGGGCGCCGGGTTGGCCACGTTGGCCGGCGGCCTGCAGGCCCACCGCTCCGATCTGCTCGACGGGGTCGGCCTGATCGTCGGGATCGACCGGTTCATGTCCGAGGCCCGGGCGGTGACCAATTTCTCCGGCAACGCCGTAGCAACCCTGCTGGTCGGCTCGTGGACACACACCGTGGACAAGGCAAAGGTCGATGCGGTGCTGCGTGGGCACGATCCGTTCGACGAGCTCACCATGGTCGACGACCACTCCTCGGCAATCGCGCAACCTGCGCGCGTCTAGCTCTGGTGGCACCAAGGGCTCCCCCCGGGTGAGCCCGGGCCATCAACCCGCTGACCAGCACAAACACCGTGCCCCCAGTCGGACTCGAACCGACACTGTGCGGATTTTAAGAACGGACGACCGGCTTATTGAGCGGGTCGGGTAACCCCTGGTAGATGGCCTGTCAGCTAACTCAAATAGCAACTGCACCTGCTGCTTTGACCCATTCAGCACACGGCTAGAGTACGACACGAGTACGGCTCGGGTACGGCCCCGATACGCCCGTGGCCGCCGGACTCTCGCCGGATTTTCGGTGTTAGCTAGGTTGCCGCACGGCGCACTGCCGCATTGCGGACCATCGGTCGGCGTTGCTTTGTAAACTGGCCAGTCGTTACGCACTACAGCAGGGGAGGCGTGTGTCCTGGCAGGAAGCCACGAAGCATGTCTTCGAGTGGGCGAATTTCTACCTGACGGTTCCCATCGGCGTTACCGGCTTCGGCTTCGCCTTCTACCAGATCGGTCAAGCCAAGACTGCGGCAGAGAACGCCGAGACGGCGGCGGAGGCCGCCAAGACCGCGGCTGAAAGTGCACGCGGCCAGTTCAAGACTACGTCTGTCGCCGTACTGCTCCCGCAGCTTCGCACGGTCGAGGAGGCGGTGGACCGGGCAATCCTAGATCAATCGCTGACCCTCTTGGCGCACCTGCTCCAAGACTGGCGATGGCACGCCAGCACTTGCCGCGAATATCTTGACGACGCCGTCGAAGCGGAGGCGGCTGCGATGAAAGATATTCAAGCATCAGTGATTGCCGCAACGAACCTAAAGCACAAGTTCCCTGGATTCGATGCCCAAACCGATTGGGCCAAGGAGACAAGCCGGATGCGGAAGACGATGGCTGAAGTGACATCGAATCTGGGTGCTCTATCCGCGCAGCAGACCGTGAAGGAGCCGAAGTGAGCATCGAGGACGACTACTACCATCAGCGCCTTCAGAACCTGATCGATGGGCTCGCCGCACGCACGCGTGCCGCGATAGAGGCTGATCACGACTTATGGGAACAGCCTGAACCCGATGTGTACGAACTGAATCTCACGAAAACGTCGATGCGAATTTTCTCCCGGGATCGCGACGGCCAAAAGCCCTACTACTTCGAGCTTTACGACGCCCATGGCAGCCTCGTAGACACGATTGAAGACAGCGGTTGGGGTCAACCTGTCAACCTGGAAAATCTGTATACCCTGGTCTCGCAGGGTGAAAAGCAAAAGGCTAGAGAGGCCGCACTCCAAGAAGCCCTAAACGAACTCGATATTTCCGAACCGCCGTTCTAATTCGCTTGCTTCGCAGCAAGATTCACCACCGGGGCCAGTCCCGTCGTAGGCAACGCGGGCAACGGGGCCGGGGTCGTCTTGTCGTCCTCGATCCAGTCGCCGTACGTGTCGAGGGTGACCGTGTGGGTTGCGTGCCCGAGCAACTGAGCCACCCGCATGTAGTGGACCGGGGTGACCAACCCGCCTGCTCCCGTCAGCCACAGGACCGCCGCCGTGTGCCGGAGGTCATGGACTCGTACCCCGCGTACCGCTGGGCGGGCCGGGGCTGTGGCGGTCGCAGCCCTAGCAGGCCGACTCGCGGGCAAACCGACTGCTTCCAGCGCGGGCTTCATGATCGTGTCGTAAAACGTCCCCATCGCCAACGGCTGTGACCAATCCAGCGGCACCGCGTACCGCTGTCCGGTCGCCCGGTACCCGCCGCCGTTCTTCCGGCTCGGCCACAGCGGCGCGGTCGGCTCGTTGGCGCGGGGGTGCTCCGCGAGGTAGGCCGCTATCTTCCCCGCGAGACCCGGCTCCAACCGCACCGTGCGTCGGCTGTTCTTGGTTTTCAGGGTGCCGATAACCCACTGGCCACCGCGCCGGAACTTAGCCCGCCGAACGCGCACGTTACCGTTGACCTGCGTCGGGTCGCCACTCGGCGCGAACACGATGTCACCGACCTCCAGCCCGCTCAGCTCGGCCGCACGTAAACCCGTGAGCGCCATGAACTCCACCATCAGCCCGTAGACCGGGTATGAAGGCAGCGCAGGGCCGATGTAGTCGGCGGGTGAGTGCCCACTGATCGCCGCCGCGAGCACGCCGACCTGCGTGAGGGTCAACGGGTGGTGCTCGAAACCCTCACGATCGCCAACCGCACCGTTGCCGCCGAAATCGATTGCGGCGGTGGGATTCTTGGGAACTGCACCGTGCTTCTCAGCGTACTTGAGTACACGCCGCAGCATGTCCCACGCGTGCTTCACCGTGCCAGGGCTCAGCGGCTCACCGTTTCCTTGGGTGCTGCTCCGCCGGACCAGGGCCGCGAGGAACGCCTCACAGCGCGCCGGGTTGATCCGTGCTACGGCGGTACTCCCCAACTCCGGCAACACATAGCATCGAAGCAAACGCGCATACTCGTCGGCGGTCGCCTGCTTCAACTTGCCCCGCGAAACTCTTGGAGCGAGGGTATCGAGCCAGGCCCGTGCGTAGTGGCCCAGCGGTAGGTCACCAGCCTTACGTTGTTCAGCCAGCGCCGCCGTGCCGGTGGTGTGTTTGGCGGCGTTAAGTTCATCACGCCGTGCTTCCGCCTCCTCACGCGTCGGGTAAGTCTCCTGCCAGGAGCGCATCTGCTTCGGGCCGTTGGGCCAGTTCGGGTTCGCCGGGATAGGCAACCCGAACTGGTCGATCACCTGCACCCGGTCCACTACGTCGTATGCGCGCACCGGCTTACCCTTGCGCTTCTGCTTGGTCTCTCGGACCCGTATGTAGGCCATTGGTCAATTCCCTTCGGTTGATTGGTCGGTGACGTGCCGCCAGGTGCGCCGGTGGACTACCGCGCTCATGGTCGGCTGGGTCACGCCGTAGATGTCCGCCAAGTCTTTGATGCACCAGCGCTCCGCCGCGTAGTCCGCGCGAATCTCCCGCACGTCGTCCTCGGTGAGCTTCGCGCGCCGGTCGGGCGCTCGCACCCGTGTCGGTTCCGGCGGGCCGTCCTGGCCGCTGCGTGGTTGCGGGGCGGGTTCGACCCCGGCGGGCCGAGCCGGGTTCGGCACCGGCGTAGGCGCGGCGTACGGGACGCCGAGTGCCGTCCGCCGAACCACCGCCCGCGAGCTACGACGCGGGGCTGTCACTCGGGCTCCAACTCGTCGGCGAGATGAAAGCTCAGGTTTTGCGGCTGGGGTGGCTCGTCGGGGTTGTACCGCAGGACATGCACCAGCCCGCCCTCACCGTCATCGAAGTGCTTCATAACCGTGCCCACCTGACCGGTGTACGGCTCGTGCGGAGTTAGCAGGCGAACTCGTGTGCCGACCGGGTAGACAATCATGCTGCTGCCCCGTCTCTGTTGGCGCGCTTGAGGATGTCGCTGACCGTCGTCGGGTACCACCGCACCCCGCCGCGTGGCGTGGGTATCCCGCGCTCGGTGAGCTGTCGGGCAATCATGTTGGCGCTCAAACCGTCGCGGGTGTGCATGTGCGTGATCTGCTCGGCCAGGGCGGGGGCTACCTCAACTGGCCGGCCCAGCGGCCTACCCGACTTCGTGCCGAACTTGCGTGCCTTGGCGAGACCTTCGCGGGTTCGCTCGCTGATCTTGCGACGTTCCTCAGCGGCTACCGCTATGCGGATGTCCGCGAGTAGGCGCTGGCTGGGGTCGCCGCTGTCGGCCTTATCGCAGTCCATCAGCCGCCAGGCGTTCCGCTCGGCGCGCTTGAACAGCTTCGCGGCGTCCTCCTGGTCGCGGGTCGCGCGGTCTAGCGCCCGCACCAGCAGCGCGTCGGCCACGCCCGACTCGATAGCCGCTATCGCAACTTCCCTGCCGTACATGCGATCTGATGCCGAACCGCTGACCACATCGCTCGTCACGGTCAGCAGCTCGTAGCCATGCGTGGCGCAGAAATGTTCCAGCGCTTGGTGTTGCGCGCCGAGGCCGTGGCCCGTGTCGCTCTGCTTGGCGGTAGACACCCGCACGTAGCCGACCACGCGCAGCGGCTTCGCCCCGGTCACCACTGCCCACCGCCCGCGACGTAGGGGTTTTGGGTCAGGCCGGTATCGGGGTCGGTGGCCGGTGCCCACTGCATGGCCGGCGGGTTGTACCGGCCATCGGGTTGCAACCCGACCGGCTGGCATGGGTCGCTCCATGAGCCCGCGTTACCGGTCGGGTCATACGCGCAGTACGGGAACGGCACCGGGTCCGCGTTGGCTACGCCCGGTGCTACCAAGGCAGCGCCCGCGATGGTTAGGGCGACGAGTAGTGGTCTCATCGGTCCTCCTTGTTTCGCCTAAACCGCCGAAACGGTCATTACGGCGTTTACGCTACGCCAGCGAACCGACAAATAGCCTCTGGCCTGCGGTTCTGCGCTGCTTAGCGCATTCGCCGGACCCGCCCCAAGCGAGCTGCTGCCCTGTTCGCGGCGGCGGCGTCGGCGGTCGCGTCCTCCAACGTCGCCAGCTCCCGCCCCGGCGGGCGTACATGGCCCGTAGCCGTTGCGTCGGGGCCGGTGGGGTCGTCGGGCCGGTCGGCGGGCGTTCGCCCACGAGGGCCACGATCCGTGGCGGTATCGACCACTTCCGCGTCGATCACCGCGAGGTCATCATCGGGCGCGGGCAGGGCGCGAGGCTCGTCGGGCAGCAGGCCTTGACGGGCTTGGGACTCCGCTTGCGTGATATGCGCGACCCCCACGATGTCGTTCATGACCTCTTCCCAAGCGGGCTTCGCCGAAACCTCAACGGTTGCGGTCGCCTTGCCCATTGCGCGGTCCAAGGCGTCGCGGATCGCCGCAAGGGCGACATGATCCGGCACGTCGCCGTCGAGCGCCATCCCCAAGAGCTTCTGCACGAGGGAGTCGCAGGATTGCTCTAAGCGCCTCTGCGCCTTGGCTTTAACTTGGGGCGCTGCGCCGCCATGGTGGTAGCAGACGTTCCCGCCGAGCATGGGTGGGCGTTTGCATGGCTCGCCGGTGCGCGAGCTTCTAGCAGTACACCGCATCGCGCCGGTTTTGAAGTCCGTGGTCGCTTCGCGGCTGTCCTTGGGCGCCATGGATGGGTTACGGCTGCTATTGGTTTCTTTCATCGTTCGCTCTCTCTTCTCATCGGGTACCGGGTCGGGTGTAGTCCACAGGCCGGGGCGGCGCGTTCGGGTTCCGGCGCGGCCGGGTCAAGTGCCCGCGCCGGTTAATCCGGTTGGGCTGCAGCCAATACGGCGTTTCGACGGGCGTGTAGATGTTCATGGGGTTCTCCGCGTGGCGACGGAAATTTCATGTCGACCTGTAGCCCCCTTGAAAGATGTTTCCCCCCTAAAGGGCGGAAACAACGTCTTTCCGAAGTTTCCCGAAACTCGGAAAATTCGGAAACATACTGTGTTACATGGCCTCTCGGGATCTAGTAAGCCCCGCCCCCGACCCCTCCTTGGGCGGAAATTTCGGAAACATGTCAGTGACCAGCGCATTTGAAGTTTCCTCATGACGCCTCGCCCTCGCCTGTTTTCCGGCTCAGGTTCACGCTGAACCGCCATTCAGGCCTGCCGTCGCCGGGCACATGGAGGACTTCGCGCCCCTTACCCGCCACCGTTTTCACATACTGTTTCTGGTCGATCGCGTACTTGTAGAATCGGTCGTACCTCGCCTTGCCGCGACCGCCCAACTCCCACCCCAAAGCGGCGTACAGCGCACCCTTGTTCGGCTTTTCGTCAGCCGCGTCCGCGCGCAGCACCTCATCGCGCATCCGCTCGGCTTGGCGTTCTGCCTCGGCGTCGATCCGCCCTCCGCCGCCGGTAACACACAACCGTCGTGTCGTCGGGTGGTAGCCAACCTCAAACTCGTGTACGTCCACGTCGCGACCAAAAGCACTGAGGTATCGCTTGGAGTCAACAGGCGCGTCGGTGTGGCTGCCGTCGCCCACGTTGTACCGATAGGTCAAGTTCACGTCGGGCTTGTCCATCATCGCGCTCGCCCCGCGTGCGCGGTTGCCGCCGTCCTCCGAGTAGCCGGTGTGGTGCGCGATCAAGACGCCCCGCAGACCGGCCTGTAACACCACGTGCTCTAGCCGCGCCCACCACCGCAAGTAGGCCGCGTTCGGGTCACCGCCGCTGGGCTGGTCGTAGAAAGATCCCAAGGGGTCCATGATCAGAACGCTGATCCCGGTGTCCCGCAGCCAGCGCACGACCCACTCGGCGGCAGCATCGTTCGTCAGGTCCAGCCGACCATCCTCCCGACCGTGGTACGGCACTAACCGCTTCAGCCCATCGTCGGGCAGAGCCATATCCGCCAGCCACCGGTTGAACTGGCCCTTCGTCAGCTCCATGTTCAAGTAGCCCACGCGGCAATCAGATTCGACCGCCACCTCAAACCGCCCAAGGAACGGTTCGCCGGTCACCAGCGATGCCGCGGCATTCATCAACAGCGTGGTCTTACCGGACTTCTTCTGTGCGTTGACCTGGGCGATCCCGGACCACAGATCGCCGAAAATCCAGTCAACGTCGGGCGGTTCATGGGCAAGCTGCTCATACGCCGACGCCGGGTAGGGCGGCGCAGACCATGCTTGAGCAGCTTCCAGTCGCCTTGCCTCGGCGTGCGCGGCTTGGGCTAGTCGCTCGGCGCGTAGAAAGGCGGCAAACTCGTCATCTTGTCTCGGGTCCCATTCGGCGCTCACACGCACCGTCCTCGGATCGGACGGCGCGGTCTGGCAGGTCGGCGGGGATGTCGTCCCCTTACACGGGGTGCCGTTCGGCCTCGCGCTTTCGCCACCGCTCCGACGACCGCCGACTCAATCTCGCGCACCGCTGTCGCCAGCGGTCGGGCATCGCCGGCCATTTCCCCACACGCGCGGGCTTCCATCACTTCCAGGTAGGCGCTGCCGATATTGTTGAGCGCCAAAACCAGGCCCGCCCGGCCTTCTTGGGCGCAGTAGACCGCATGAAGCACCTTGGCGACCATGGTCCTATGTGCTCCGCCATCGCCGTCCGCGATCACCCGCACCAGCTGTGCCGTGTCCAGGTACATGCCCAGCGCTCGGTTCGGCGAGAGTTGCTGTAGGTCGGCTACCGGAAGTTCCGCGCCGGGTTGTCGCGTTACCCATTCGGTTGCCTCGCCCCAGCTCGTCTCCACCGTCGCATCAGTCGGGCGTACCGCCGCCAGTGGCCGCACCCCGTCGCGATCTAGCCGGTCCACCAAGCCGCGCAGGGCCACCGGCCCGCCTGCGTACAGCCGGGTACGTACCGGCACCGGTTCGTCGGGGTTCTTCCAGTTCACCGAGCCGGGGCACCGCAGAACCCGGTCCAGGTTGAACACGCCGTCGATGGTTCGGGCATTCTGCGCGCCATCCGGCGACCACATCGCACTGCGCGCGGCCTCCTGGGCGACCGCACCGAAGCGCCACCAGATCTCGCGGAGCTCATCGCGGCTTCGGTCGCGGTCGATGACGTTGCTGTCGCCGCGTGGTGATCCGACACGCCAGATCGGCTGTAGCCCGTGGCCGCTTTCGATCAGGGCCACCGGAGATGCGCCCAGGTAGTCGGCGAGAGTCCGTGCCGCGGTGCCGCATTGGTCGAGTGTGTCGAGGCTTTTGCCCGGTTTGACATCAAAGTCGGCGAACAGCGCCCGCACGCGGGTGATGTCACCTTCACCGCCCTTGCGTCCCTGTCGCACATGCCGCCCAACAGGGTTCACACCAAACCACACGTCGCGGTCCTGCGCTGGACGCCAGCCGGCCAAGTCGCCTACCGCAGATAGTCGTGACCTGAACGGCTCGCCTGGGAGACGGGTGCATATCGGAACCCGTTCGCGGGCAGTGAATCCGAGTGCAGTAAGCACGTCATACGCTGTGTATTCGCCATCGCTGGCGGGGTCTTGGCGGGTGGCGGGCTCAGGTATCATCGGGTACGCCTGTCTTGATCCTTCAGGTTCGTTTGTTCGGTGTCCCCGGTGCGCCCGCCAAAGTGTGCCGGGGATTTCGATTTACTCGGCTGCATGGGATTTCGCTGCGCGGCCCGCGTGGACGCCCGTGAATATGCTCGGTTCAGGACTCTTGCACGACTCAATCCACGCGTCACCGTCGCGCTTGGAAAACCAGTTCTTGCAACCGATTTGCGTAGGTGTGATTTCTCGCCGCAGTACGGCGTACTTCACGCTATTACGGCTGACGCTGACTAATCCGCGCTCGTAGCGCAGGTACTCGAATAGCTGCTGCTCGGTGAGCACCGGGTCATCGTGTTTCATTTGAACGTTTCGCTCTTTCAATTGAAGTTGAAAGAGCCCGCCCGCCAAGACTTAACGCTCACCGGCCCGCATAGAGCCGGTCCGAACTCCGATACTACTTGAACCGTCGCCGCGCCGCTGACCTTTAGACCGGCGAACTCGACAGCGGCGAAACCGGTTTAGGACGTCACCACGGTGCCCACAGGCTCAATCTGACTTGCGTCAGGCCATTCCGATCGTGGTGCTGCACCATCTCAATCAGCTTGTCTGTGAGCGCCGCGGTGTCAGCGTAGGCACCCATCTTGGTAACAAGCCAGATGCCATTCACCCTGTTCGCGCTGAGGCTCCGGGGAGGTTCGTCCCTGTAGGCCCACTCGAATCGCTCGCCGGGGCCTAACCGATCCTCAACGGTTGGTGCACGTCCGTTCCTGATCATTGTTGTCATCTTGATCTTCCTTTCCTCATGCCCACGGACCCATTCCACGGGCGTCCCATAACACCTACGCCATCTCGAAACAGTTTGCAAGGCAATCTAGTTTCGGTCCACTCTGGCCTAATATGTACTGCTGCAACAGAATTCCTATTGGTCGGTACAGTCCGGACTGGGCCGAACCGGGCCACCAGTCCGAGTGGCCGCAGAGAGGGTTTTCGCCAGAGCGAGCAAACGTGGGCCGAACCGGGCCAAACGGCAATGGCTCACCGGCGAGACGAGAACGCCATTCCGCGTCCCTGGCTGCCACGCACGGACTCGCACCTGTCGCCGGGTCCAGCCCCCCCATGGAGAAGAACGCCGCGACTCGCTACCGTTTTTCCCCTTGCCTTAGGGTGCCTGTTCGGTGTACAGGAGACGACCCGCACCACCCCGGCTCATCCGGTCGTCAGTCCGGTTGCGCACAGGCCACGGGACCGACCCCTACAGTCGCCGCCGCAGCCATCGCCGGATCGCGGCCCGCCACCTCATCCGCATCCGCCGGGGTTCAGTACGCGCGGGTGGTGCTGGGGTCGTCGGCTTAATCGCCAGGCGGTCATGGACCTCCATGAGGGCGATCTGCAAGTTGGTGCTTGCCGTCGTGCCGGCCGAGTCCTCACAGTTCCGGCAACACCGGAACAGCAACACCAACGCCCCCCGGTCCACCGGCAGTAACCGCGTCGGCCCACCGCACGCCTTGGCGATGTGCAGATTGCACCGCAAGTCGCAATCGCCATCGCACCCGTGCTCCGCGCAGTCGTGGTAGTCCAGCATCTCGACGTCGTGCCCTAACATGCCCGCCGTGTAGCCAACGGTTCCCCACCGCCGGCCAGGCGCGTCACGCCACCGCTCGCGCACGATGTCCACGTGGTTGCTGTCGACGCGCCAAATACGCACTACGCCTTGCTCAGCGGGGGCGTCGGGGTTGTAGTCGCCGCGTAGGCCGTCGCCGGTATCCCAGTGCAGCTCACCGCTGGCGGCTCGTCGGTGGTAATCGGCTGCTGCGGCATCAGCGCACTCGGCCAAGGCGGGTGCCCGCGCCGGATCGAACAGCACGCCGCCATCGCTGCCCCGGTCGCCCCATACCCTTTCGATGATCTGTTCGGCCCGGTCAGTCGCCCGTACTTGTGTGTTGGCGTTGGGGCTCATGGGCCGCAGGGCGGTGAGGCCGGGAAACTTCGCCGTCAGGTAGTCGCGGCGGGCGCGGTCAATTGTGCTCATGCGGTTGCCTCCGTGGTGAGTGACATGATCCAGTCGAATAGGGCTTGGGTTGAGAAGACTAAAGCGCCACCAATTTTGGTCGCCGGTATCTCGCCCCTGGCGGTTGCGGAGCGCACATAGTTCAGCCGCACCGGTACCCCCAAGACATCATTGAGCCAGGTGTACGCCCCAGCTCGGCCCCGGATCGTCGGGACGGTCGATAACACGACCCCGGGCGGTGGTTGGTGTTTGATGGGCGCTCGCGCCATGTGATCCTCCGTTGCAATCAGCGTCGGTAGTGCGGCGGTATATCACGCCGCCGCAACGCTATTCAGCGTTACCGTCGAGCCTAGCCGCGACCCGCCCCGGCTCGCCGAAGTTATGACGGCGTCGGCCACCGTCCGCCGACCGTCGCTCAGTGGCCCGGTAATCGGCTCTCGCGCAACGTGGTACTGGCGTAGCGTTCGGCCCGACCACCGACAGCTTCAGGAGGCCGCGATGGCTAAGGGCATTTCAACAGCGGGCGATGTTCTCGTTAATCAGACGGCCGACGGTGTTGACCTCAATGACATCTGGGCCGAAGTGCAGCAGGTTCTTGAGCTGTGGAACGCCGAACGGTCGAGCATCGCCAACCTGTTGTGCTACCGCACGATCAACGTAGCTGATGCGATCCCGCAGAGCATCAGCAGTGATTCGTTTGAAGAAGCCACCGAGTTTGGCGTGCCCCGCGCGATCCGCCCGCCGAGCGATGTTCTGAAACTTGGATACTCATTCAAGGACTACGACATCAGCTTGCGCGCAACATGGAAATTCCTTCGAGAGGCTACGGCGGAGCAAGTTCAGGCGCAGGTCACCAGGGTGTTTGAGGCAGACAACAAGCTCACAAACGGGACTGTGCTTAACCGTCTATTCGACCCGGCGACCGCGCCCAATGAGTGGGGCCACACCTGCTACGGCCTGTGGAACGCTGACGGCATGGCGCCCCCGCCGTATCTGGGCCAGACGTTCGATGGCACCCACTCCCACTACCTCACCAGCGGTTCAACAGTCTTGGACGCGGCCGATGCCGAGAATCTGATTCGCCACGTGCAGGAGCACGGCTACGGCGTGCCTGGTACCTCAAATAGCGCAACGCTTTTGCTGATGATGAACCCGTTGGACGTTGAGGATGCCGCGGTGACCTCGTGGCGGGCCGGAGTCGAGTACCGCACAGGCGCGCCTTTGCCGAAGCACGACTTCATCCCCAGCGCTCTGATGCCTGCGTGGATCTCCAACGAGACGGTCCACGGCCCAATCCCCAACGCCGAGTTCAACGGTCTCCAGGTGTGGGGTTCATACGGGTCCGCTTTGCTGATCCAGAGCAACTACGTGCCGAAGGGCTATGTGGCCCTGGTGGCGACCGGCGGGCCGGGTAGCGAAGCCAACCCGGTAGGCTTCCGCGAACACATCAACCCGGCGTACCAAGGACTTCGACACATCCCTGGCCATTGGGTCGGCTATCCGCTGCAAGATTCATTCTTCGCCCGTGGATTCGGTGTTGGCACTCGTCATCGCGGAGCCGCCGTGGTCTGTCAGATCACGGCCAATGCCAGTTACACCGCGCCGACGACGATTGCGACGTAACCGTGGCCGGTGTTCATGCCCCCGAGCCTTGGCGGGAACCGCCGCCCAGGAAAAAGCAGTTCTACGCCAGCTCACGCGACCCGCTCACCGGCCAAGCCGAAACCGGCGACACGGAGATGTCGTGGGGCGAGGGTCTGGTAGCGCCACATGCGAACGGGCTACCGCCGTCGCGCGGCGGCCAGTACATGCCGAAGTGTCCACCGGTGGAACTGCACGGGCTATCCCTCACTCCCCGGCAGAAACGCCGGCCACCCAACGAGGCACGCGGCTATCCCGGCGACCCCGTGGCGCGGTAGCCGCGCGGTGGCCATGCGCACCGGGTAGCCCACGGTCGCCGGGTTCACCCGGCTACGGCCAGATGAGGCCGCGAATCAGCGGCCTCCTAGACGCAACCGGGGCGGGTTAGCGCCTGCGCCCGCCCCCGCCCCGGTTGTACCCACAGACCGGGGTTGGAGGTTTTGCTCCTGCCGGGACGACCGATTTGCTTAGATCGCGCTAGACCCGCCGGGGCGCGGGGCGAATCAACTCGGAGCAATGGAGGTCAGGGTGAAGATCGCCAGACTCTTCGCAGCAGCGGCGGTCGCCGCAACGACGGTGTTTCTCTTTGTCGGAACCGCACACGCGGACCCGTCTCAGAAGCCCAACCTCACGACGGGCGACTGCCCCGGCGGCAAAGGCGGCATCCTCGCCGTCGCCTGGTGCAACGGTGAGAAGTTCCCGGACGGCAGCTATTGGCACAACGTGGCGATGACCGGTGGCACCTTCGCCACCCCGCGTTTCGAGATGAACTGCGTCATTGACGACGCGTTCCCCAGCGGAACGCTCGCGCCGCCTGGCGGCTGCGGCGGCGCGGTCTAACCGCCCGCCTGCACCCCGGCCTCACCCCGGCGTCCAGGGGCATATTCGGGCCGAACTCGGGGCGTACCCGTACCTCAGTACTCGAATTAGCTACGGCGCGGCCTTGTAGCCCACTGGCCGGACTCTCGCCGGATTTCCTGTGGGCAACTAGCTCATCTAGCTTCGAGAAAAGCCATCTACCAGCACAAACGCCGTGCCCCCAGTCGGACTCGAACCGACACTGTGCGGATTTTAAGTCCGCTGCCTCTGCCAATTGGGCTATGGGGGCTCGCGGCGAATCTAACGCGACGGCCTCGCCAGCGCCCTACCGGCACTCCGAAAAGGTGAAGAAATCAGGCGTGCTCGGGGCAGTAGTTCTGCGCGGCGATCCGCGCGAACTCCGCGGCACGCTGCAGCGTGAAGCCGGGGTTGGTGGTCTGTACTGCGACCACGGTGTCCATCGGGGTGAGCCCGGCGTCCATCAGCTGGCACACCGAGTGGCCGGCCGAGATGGCGACCTGGTCGGAGCCCTTGTGGCTCAGACCGGCCCCGGTCAGCTGGGTGAGGAAGGCGGCGTCGCTGCCGACCGGCTCTGCGTGCGCCGGGGCCGCCAGACCGACCAGGGCGGTGAGGCCCGCTAGCAGCAGAAACCGATTCATAGCTCGTAGTGTGCTGAGCATTCGTTAATAGCGTGTTACGCACCGTTTACTCCCCCGGATCTGGATGTTAAATCCGCGTTACCGCCCCCTCACCGCCCCGAAACGAGCGGCCGGCGCGGTGAAGCGAGGCGGACTAAAAATGTTGTCCATCAAGCCAATTGACAGCCAGCCAGGCGGGGCCGAAATGGCCGCGCCCACGCCCAGGACGTCACTGTGAGCTGGACCACGCCACTGCGACGCGAAAGCCCTTCGGCGAACGCCCAATCCCGCCACGCACGGCTTTTGCATCCAAGCCGTCGTTCGGCCGCCGACCCATGAAATCGTGACGCCCCGCACACCGCGAATGCACCTCCACTGAGGTGCATGTAAAGAGTTCCGACACCGCGGTTAAGAAGCGGTTAACCAGCTTTCACAATCGGCCAGTCATACGCCACGGTGGTGCCAGGAGCCGGTTAGTCACCGGGCGCCGTAAGGAGAAACCCATGTCTTTCGTGACCACCCAGCCGGAGGCACTGGCGTCAGCGGCCAGCACCCTGCAGGCGATCGGCGCGGCGCTCAACGCGCAAAGCGCCGCGGCATCCGCCCCGACCACCGGCGTCATGCCCGCGGCCGCCGACGAGGTCTCGGCACTGACCGCCGCGCAGTTCGCCGCGCACGCCGGCCTCTACCAGACGGTCGCCGCGCAGGCCTCGGCCATTCACGACATGTTCGTGGCCACGCTCAAGACCAGTTCCGCGTCGTACGCGGCCACCGAGGCCGCGAACGCGGCGGCGGCGGGTTAGGCGGAGATCATGTGGGATTACGGAGCATTGCCCCCCGAGATCAACTCCGGGCGGATCTACAGCGGACCGGGCTCGACCCCGATGATGACCGCCGCGGCGGCCTGGCGCGCACTGGCCGCCGAACTGACCGCGGCCGCCCACTCCTACGAGACGGTGATCACCGAGCTGTCCGGCGAGGAATGGCTCGGCCCGGCTTCATCATCGATGGCCGCGGCCGCGGCGCCCTACATCGCCTGGATGAACAACACCGCCGCGCTGGCCGAGCAGGCCGCAGTCCAGGCCACCTCCGCCGCCGCCGCATTTGAGACCGCTCGGGCGGCCACGGTGCCCCCGGCGGCGGTCACCACCAACCGGGTGCAGCAGGCGGCGCTGGTCGCCACCAACATCCTCGGCATCAACACCCCGGCGATCGCAGCTCTCGACGCCCACTACGCGCAGATGTGGGCCCAAGACGCCGCGGCCATGTACGGCTACGCCAGCGGCTCGGCCGCCGCGACCCAAGTCACCCCGTTCAACGAGCCGGCCCAGAACACCAACCCGGCCGGGTTGGCCAACCAGGGTGCTGCGGTCAGTCAGGCCGGCGGCTCCAGCACCGCCAACAGCACCGCGCAGACGGCGCAGATGATTTCGTCGCTGCCGAACGCCCTGCAGAGCATGGCCTCCCCGGCGGCATCGACCGACTGGCTCGAGCAGATCATCGAGTTCCTCTACAACGACCCGGTGAACGGCTGGGCGTACATGTTCGGCACCCCGGTTTACAACCTGTTCAACACCGCGGGCACCGGAGCGGCCTACATCCCGTCCGCGCTGCTGCCAAGCCTTATCGGTAACTTGACCGGCGGCGGGTTTACCTCCGCCACCGGCAGCGCGCTCGGAGGTGGCCTGGGGGCGGCGTTGAGCCCCGGTGGTGCACTCGGTGCCCTTGGTGCGCTCGGCGGCGGCCTGTCCAGCGGCGTCAGCAGCGCGTTCGGGGTCAGCGCGGTCACCCCGGCCGTCACCGCCGGGATGGGGAAGGCCTCCCTGGTGGGGACATCGTTCTCGGCGCCGGCGAGCTGGGCGGCAGCCACCCCGGGCGCTGCGGCGCTGACCAGCGGCCCCGGCGGTTGGGCGGTCCCCACCGAGACCCACAACAACATGGCCTCCATGCCTCCTCCGGTGCCGACCGGCGTCGGGCAGCGCGGCATGAACTACGGCACGCCGCGTTACGGGTTCCGGCCCAAATTCATGCCCAAGCCGATGGTGGTCTAGGAGCAACCATGATCGACTACGCACTGCTGTCGCCGGAGATCAACTCCGGGCGTCTGTACGCCGGTCCCGGCTCCACGCCGATGATGACGGTCGCCTCCGCCTGGCGCGGACTGGCCGCCGAAATCTCCTCGGCGTTGACGTCGTACGAAACGACGATCACCCAACTCGTCGACGAGGAGTGGATGGGCCCGGCATCGGCCTCGATGTCGGCGGCCACCAAGCCGTATCTGGCGTGGATGGCCGACACCGCGGCCAAGGCCGAGGAGGCGGCCACCCAGGCCACCGCCGCAGCGGCCGCGTTCGAGGCGGCGCACGCGGCAACCCCTCCCCCGGCGGTGATCGCCGCCAATCGCGCCCAGCAGAAGCAACTGGTGGCAACCAACGTCGTCGGCCAGAACTCGGCCGCCATCATGGCAAGCGACGCACAGTATTTCGAGATGTGGGCGCAGGCCACCGATGTCATGTACAGCTACGCCGCGTCCTCGGCGACGGCGACCAAGGTGACACCGTTCAGCGAGCCCAACCAGACCACCAACCCGGACGGGACGGCCAACCAGGCCGCCGCGGTCGGGCAGGCCACCGGCAACACCGCCGCCAACAACAGCGCGCAGGCCGCGCAGGCGATTTCGTCGCTGCCCAACACGCTTCAGACGCTGACCTCGCCTGGTACCGCTGACGCCGGTCTGCCCCCGCCCACGCTCGCCGGACTGCTCGAAGCCATCGGCCGAAACGCCTCGATCAACGGTGTGGTGTCGCTGATGACTTACCCGCTCAACGGCACGATGAGCCTTACGGGAACCTCCGCGGCATTCATCCCCGCAAGTTTGATTCCGACCATGACCACGTTCTTCTCCGGTGGCGGTTTCAACGCCCTCGGCGGTGGTACCGCCGGTGCCGGCATCGGCGCCCTGCTGGCCCCGGGTGGCCCGTTGAGCAGCCTGGGCGCGCTGGGCGGCGCGTCCGCATTCACCGCGAGCGCACCGTCTGTGTCGGCCGGCGTGGGTCAGGCCACCTTGGTCGGCGAGCTGTCCACGCCACCGACGTGGGCCGCAGCGGCGCCCGCCGCCAGTGCCGTCGATACGGCCAATGCCTTGCAGGGCAGCAGCTGGGCAGCCGCCCCCGAAGAGATCGAGTCGATGGCGGCCATGCCCGGCGGGATGCCGATGGGCGCAGAACGCGGCGGCTTCGGTCTGAGCACCCCGCGCTACGGTTTCAAGCCGACCGTCATGGCCCGCCCGGTAGTTGCCGGATAAACCCCCTCACCACACAGCGGAACCCGCAGAAAAGGAGACACAACAGTGGCAACACGTTTTATGACTGATCCGGACGCGATGCGTTCGATGGCGGGCCGTTTTGATGTGCACGCGCAGACGGTGGAGGACGAGGCTCGCCGGATGTGGGCGTCGTCGACCAACATCTCTGGTGCTGGCTGGGGTGGTCTGGCGGAGCGGACCTCGATGGACACCATGGGTCAGATGCAGACCGCGTTTCGCAACATCGTGAACATGCTGCACGGTGTGCGTGATGGTCTGATTCGCGACGCTAACCACTACGAGCAGCAGGAAGCTGCTTCGCAGCAGATCCTGTCGAGCTAGAAGGAGAACCACGAACATGTCGATCAACTACCAGTTCGGTGATGTGGATGCGCACGGTGCGTTGATTCGTGCTCAGGCGGCGTCGTTGGAGGCTGAGCACCAGGCGATCGTGCACGATGTGCTGGCTGCCGGTGATTTCTGGGGTGGTGCGGGTTCGGTGGCGTGCCAGGAGTTTGTGGCGCAGTTGGGTCGCAACTTCGCGGTGATCTACGAGCAGGCCAACAGCCACGGTCAGAAGGTGCAGTCGGCCGGCAACAACATGGCCAACACCGACGCCTCGGTCGGCTCCAGCTGGGCGTAACGTCAGCCCAAGACCGGGAAACCCGACGCAGCAGAGGGGGCTGCGTCGGGTTTTTCCGTTTCTAGACATCAAGGACTCATCAAGGTTCGATTCCGCTGCGTTAAGAGCGCGTAAGGGCAACAGCTAACCGAGCACCGTTGCGGCACGGTGGATCTCGTGGCCGGCACCGTGCCGGCTCGATCGGTTAGGAGATGGTGATGTTGATGTCGTTCGTGAGCGCGCAGCCGGTAGAGCTGACGGCCGCGGCCGGCGAATTGACCGGTATCGGCTCGGCGATGGCCGCCCAGAACGCGGCAGCCGCCCCAGCGACCACCGGCGTGATCCCCGCAGCGGCGGACCCGGTGTCGGCGTTGACCGCCGCACAGTTCGTCGCGCACGCCGGCCTGTACCAAGCGGTCAGTGCCCAGGCGAATGCGATTCACCAGATGTTCGTCACCACTCTGACGACCAGCGCGGCAGCATACGAGGCGACCGAGGCCGCCAACGCGATCGCAGCGCGCTGAGTCAAGCAAAACCAAGCAAGACAAAGGAACTCAAGAACATGATGGAGTTCGGTGCGTTGCCACCGGAAGTCAACTCCGCGTGGATGTACACCGGGCCGGGCGCGGCACCGCTGATCGCCGCCGCAGCGGCTTGGCGGACTCTGGCTGTGGAGTTGGGGTCGACTGCCGCGGCCTACCAGGCGGTGATCGCCCGGATGGCCGGTGAGCTGTGGGCCGGTCCGGCGTCGGCGTCGATGGCCGCCGCGGCGGCTCCCTTCGTGGCGTGGATGAACACCACCGCCGCGCAGGCCGAGCAGTCCGCCACCCAGGCCACCGCGGCCGCGGCCGCATTCGAGACCGCGTTCGCCATGACGGTCCCCCCGCCGGTGATCGCGGCCAACCGCAGCCTGCTGATGGCCCTGATCGCGACCAACATCCTGGGACAGAACACCCCGGCGATCACGGCCACCGAGGCGCACTACGCCGAGATGTGGGCCCAGGACGCCGCAGCCATGTACGGCTACGCGACCGGTTCGGCCGCCGCGTCGCAGGTGACGCCGTTCGCCGAACCGGCCCAGGCCACCAACCCGGCCGGGTTGGCCGGCCAGGCTGCCGCGGTCTCCCAGGCCGCGGGCAGCTCGGCAGCGGGCAACAGCCAGGCCAGCCAACTGGTCTCGGTGCTGCCCAGCGTGCTGCAGGGTCTGGCCTCACCGGCCCAGGGCAGCGCGGGTTCGTCCGCCTCGTCGAGTTTGTCCGGGATCCTGGGCAGCCTGTTCGACAACAGCCAGATCACCGACAGCATCAACGGGATGGTGAACACCGGCGCCTGGAACGTCGCCAGCACACTGTCGACCGCGGTCGGCTTCCTGAGCAGTCTCGGCAGCAGCGCGGGATCATCGCTGGGGACGGCCGGCTCCGCGGCTGCCGGCGGACTGACTTCGGCAGTCGGCGCGGTGGCCCCGGTGGCTTCGCTGGGCCCAGCCGGATTGGCCGGGCTGAGTGCATTCGGCGGCGCGCCGGTATCGGCGGCCCTCGGTCAAGCCGGTTCGGTCGGCATGTTGTCGGTGCCGCAGAACTGGGCTGCCGGAGCCCCCACCAGCACCGTCTCGGCACTCCCAAGCGCCGGCATGACCATGCCCGCAGCAAACGGGACCTCGGCCGTACCGGCCGGCTTGCCGATCGGGGCGGGGGCCGGCCGCGGTGGCCCCAGCGGGAATCTGCCTCAGTACGGGTTCAAACCCAGTGTCGTCGCACATCCGGTCCTAGCCGGCTGACGCCGCAAGACCACAACCAACAAGTCAAGGAGTTACCGCAATGACCACACGTTTCATGACCGACCCGGACGCCATGCGTTCGACGGCGGCCCGATTCGATGCGCACGCCCAGACCGTGGAGGACGAAGCCCGGCGGATGTGGGCTTGAAAATTTCCAGGCGACCAGCATCTCCGGCGCCGGCTGGGGCGGGCTGGCCGAACGCACGTCCTACGACACCATGGGCCAGATGCAGACCGCGTTCAGCAACATCGTCAACATGCTGCATGGTGTGCGCGACGGACTGATCCGGGACGCTAACCAGTACGAACAGCAGGAAGCTGCCTCGCAGCAGATCTTGAGTAGCTAACACAAGGAGCGATGATTCAGATGTCTATCAACTACCAGTTCGGCGACGTCGACGCACACGGCGCGTTGATTCGCGCCCAGGCCGCAGCCCTTGAGGCCGAGCACCAGGCGATCGTGCACGACGTGCTCGCCGCCGGGGACTTCTGGGGCGGCGCCGGCTCGGTGGCCTGCCAGGAATTCATCACCGCGCTCGGGCGAAACTTCCAGGTCATCTACGAGCAGGCCAACGCCCATGGTCAGAAGGTGCAGTCGGCGGGCAACAACATGGCCCACACCGACGCCGCGGTGGGCTCCAGCTGGACCTGAAAGCAAACCGTCAATAATCCGAGCGAGACCGTAAAGAACTCGTTAACGACCTCTGGCCGTCGGGAGTCCGACGAAACAGTGGACGGTGACCGAGCCCAGCTGGGGTCCGGCTCGTATCCGCCGAGGAGATGTCATGTCGTTCCTGACCACCCAGCCCGAGGCGCTGGCCGCGGCGTCCGGCAATCTAGCGACGATCGCCGGGGCGCTGAACGCCCAGAACGCGGCCGCGGCCGGCCCGATCACCGGGCTGGCCCCAGCCGCCGCCGACGAGGTCTCCGCACTGCAGGCCGCCCAGTTCTCCGCCTACGGCACCCTGTACCAGCAGATCAGCGCGCAGGCCGCGGCAATGCAGGAGATGTTCATTCACACCCTGCGCGTCAGCGCTGATTCCTACGGGGAGACCGAGACCGCCAACTCGGCAGCGGCCGGATTGGGCACCGCCAGCTCCGCTCTGGGCAGCACCGGCTCGGGGGTCGCCGACCCGACATTCGGGCTGGGCGGAGTCGCCAGCAACTCCGCGATCCTGGCCACGATGAACGGCACGAACATCGGCTCCGCCGCCTCGGCATTCACCGGCCTGGGCACCGGCTTCATCACCAACCCGTCCGGCGTCATTCACCACGTCGAGGGCGTCAGCCAGGGCAACCTGGTCTCCCAGAGCACGCCCGGTGCCGCCACCGCCGCACCGGTCGCCGGGGCCGCCGGCCAGGGCAACGGCCTCAACAAGCTGTCAACGCCGCCGGGGTG
The DNA here is from genome assembly GCF_022374935.2 of Mycolicibacter virginiensis. Taxonomy (NCBI): domain Bacteria; kingdom Bacillati; phylum Actinomycetota; class Actinomycetes; order Mycobacteriales; family Mycobacteriaceae; genus Mycobacterium; species Mycobacterium virginiense. Next base: position 1,150,054 of record NZ_CP092430.2, on the reverse strand, counting down.
GGCCGCCGAGGCCGCACCGGCCGCCGAGCCGCGCCCGCTGGTCGCGGCAGGCCCGACTCCGACCGAGCCGCACGGCGCCGCCACGATGCCCGCCGGGGCACCGGCAGTCGCCTCTTCCGATCGTGGTGGCCCCGGGTTCGGCCGGCCTCGCTACGGCGTCAAGCCGGTCGTGATGCCGCGCAAGCCGATCGTCTAGCGGCAACCGAGCCTGGCCGAAACCGACTAGAGAAAACGGACTTCCACGACATGGACTACGCAGCATTGCCCCCGGAGATCAACTCCACTCGGATGTACTCGGGCGCCGGGGCCGCACCGATGACGGCTGCCGCCACGACATGGAACGCGCTGGGCGCCGAGCTGGCCACGACAGCGGCCTCCTATGAGTCAGTGATCTCGACGCTGACCGACGAAGAGTGGCGGGGCCCGGCCGCAGCGGCGATGGCCGCCGCAGTCCGGCCCTACGTGGCGTGGTTGAACACCACGGCCGCCGCCGCCGAGCACGCCGCCGCCCAGGCGTCGGCATCGGCCGCCGCCTACGAAGCGGCGTTTGCGATGACGGTGCCCCCGGCGGTGGTCGCCGCCAACCGGGCACAGTTCGCGGCGCTGGTCGCGACGAATTTCCTGGGGTTCAACACCGCAGCAATCGCGGCGGTGGAGGCGCAGTACGCCGAGATGTGGGCCCAGGACGCCTTGGCCATGTACGGCTACGCGGCCTCCTCAGCGCTTGCCGGGACGCTGCAGCCGCTGAGCTCACCCGCTCCCAGCACCAACCCGGTCGGGATCGCCGGTCAGGGTGCAGCTGTCGCCCAGGCCTCGGCCGGCAGCGCACAGAACGGGTTGTCGCAGCTGGTGTCGGGGTTGCCGACCGCCATGCAGACCCTGGCCGCGCCGTTGGCCGCCGGGCCGGCCCAGGGCGGGCTGACCGACTTCCTGTCCAACTTCATCAACTCGACCCAGAACATCGGCATCTGGAACGGGCTTCAGACCTACAGTTCGGCACTGACCAACGCCGGCGCGTGGCACGCGTTCGCCGGAATCGCCAGCGCCATCGCCATCGCCCACGGCGGTGCGGCAGAGGCGGTGACTTCACCGTTACTGGTGGACTCGGTAGCCACGCCGCCAGCGACGCCCCTGGGCCGCGCCCCGGTGCTCGCCGGCAGCGGCATGGCCGCCCCGGTGGGCGGACTCTCGGTGCCTCAGAGTTGGCCGGCGGCGGTCCCGACAACGGCCACTTCGATCCCCGAGAGCACTGCCACCCTGGTCAGCCACGGCTGGACCGAGGCCGAGGAAGCCGGCAGCACGGTCAACACCGTGGGGGCCGGCGTGCCTGGAGTGGCATCGGCCGGCCGCAGCGGGGCCGGCCTGAGCAACCCCAGGTATGGGTTCAAACCGACTGTGATGGTGCGGCCTGTCGTCGCTGGCTGATGCCGTCGGTTGCCGCGATGATGGTCTGGTGAGTCTCGTGAGACAAGCCGGGCAGCCTGCAGAACCACGGGGAGAACTCCGCATCTACCTCGGAGCTTCGCCCGGGGTCGGTAAGACCTACGCGATGCTCGGTGAAGCACACCGCCGCACCGACCGTGGCACCGATGTCGTCGCTGCCGCGGTCGAGACCCACGGTCGCAGCAAGACCGCGGAGCTGCTGCAGGGCATCGAGATCATCGGCGAGCCCGGCGGGGAACTCGATGTCGACGCGGTGCTGACCCGCCACCCGGAAGTGGTCCTGATCGACGATCTCGCGCACACCAATCCCGCAGGCAGCCGCAATCCCAAACGCTGGCAAGACATCGAAGAACTGCTCGCCGCCGGAATCACCGTGGTCTCCACCGTCAACGTGCAGCAGTTGGAGAGCCTGAGCGACGTCGTCGCCAAGATCACCGGAACCACCCAGCACGACACCGTCCCTGACGCGGTCGTGCGCCAAGCCGCACAGATCGAGCTCATCGATGTCGCCCCGGAGGCCTTGCGCCGCAGGCTATCCCATGGCAACGTCTATCCTCCGGAGAAGGTCGACGCGGCGTTGGCCAACTACTTCCGCGGCGAGACGCTAACCGCCCTACGGGAATTGGCTCTGCTGTGGCTGGCCGGGCAGGTGGACGCGACGCTCACCCGCTACCGCGCCGACAAGAAGATCACCGAGACCTGGGAGGCACGGGAACGCATCGTCGCGGCGGTGACCGGTGGCCCGGAGTCTGAGGCCCTGGTCCGGCGGGCCTCACGAATCGCGTCGAAGGCCGGCGGTGACCTGTTGGTGCTGCATGTCCTGGGCGACGACGGCCTCTCGGGTGCGCCGGCACCCCGGGTGGGCAAGATCCGCCAATTGGCGATCAGCCTGGGCGCCTCGCTGCACACCGTGATCGGCGACGACGTGCCGGCCGCGCTACTGGACTTCGCCCGCGACGTCAACGCCACCCAGCTGGTGATCGGCACTTCGCGCCGCTCCCGCTGGGCCCGCATCCTCGACGAGGGTGTCGGTGCGGCGGTGGTGCAGCAGTCCGGCGACATCGACGTCCACATCGTCACCTACGAGGACGCCAAGCCGAGTTTCCGCGGAGTGTCGATCTCGCCGCGGGAGCGGCGCGCAGCCTCCTGGTTGGCCGCCGTCATCGTGCCGTGCCTGATGTGCGCGATCATGGTGGGCTGGCTGGAACGCTACTTCGACGCCGGCCAGAGCGCGCTGTTCTTCGTCGGCGTGCTGGTGGTGGCCCTGCTCGGCGGCATTGCCCCGGCCGTGTTGTCGGCGTTGCTGTCCGGAGCCTTGCTGAACTACTTCGTGCTCGCGCCCCGGCGTGATTTCACCATTGCCGAGCACGACGTCGCGGTGACCGAAGTCGTGCTGCTCCTGGTGGCCATCGCCGTGGCGGCCCTGGTCGACGGCGCAGCCAAACGAACCCGGGAAGCCGGCCGCGCGTCCCGCGAAGCGGAGTTGATGACGCTGTTCGCCGGGTCAGTGCTGCGCGGCGCGGACCTGGACACCCTGCTGGAGCGGGTACGCGAGACCTACGCGCAACGAGCGGTAAGCCTGGTCCGCGTCCCAACCAGCAGTGCAACTCCGGAAGTCGTCGCCTCCGTCGGCGAAAATCCGTGCACCTCGGTAGATCTCGCGGACACCGCGATCGACGTCGGCGACGACGAGTTCTGGATGCTGATGGTGGGCCGGCAGTTGGCCTCCCGTGACCGCCGGGTGCTGTCGGTGGTGGCTCGGCAGGCGGCCGGACTGGTCCGTCAGGAGGAATTGGCCGCCGAGGCCGGTCGGGCTGACGCGGTGATGCGGACCGACGAGCTGCGCCGTTCCCTGTTGTCGGCGGTCAGCCACGACCTACGCACCCCACTGGCGGCGGCCAAGGCGGCGGTGTCGAGTCTGCGCGCCGACGACGTGGACTTCTCCCCCGACGACACCGCCGAACTGCTGGCCACGGTGGAGGAATCAGTCGATCAGCTCACCGGCCTGGTGGGCAATCTGCTCGACTCCTCACGCCTGGCCGCGGGTGTGATCCGGCCGGAGTTGACCAAGGTGTACCTGGAAGAGGTCGTGCAGCGCGCGCTGATCGGAATCGGTAAGCGCAGCAACATCTTCGGACGCGGGCTCGACCAGGTGAAGGTCGAAGTGGGCCCGACTGTCGCGATGGCCGACGTCGGCTTGTTGGAACGTGTGCTCGCCAACGTGATCGACAACGCACTGCGCTACGCCTCCGACAGCGTGGTGCGGGTGACAGCCGGCCAAGTCGGCGACCGGATCCTGATCAATGTCGCCGACGAAGGGCGCGGGCTGCCCCGCGGCGGCGAAGCGCACGTGTTCGATCCGTTCCAGCGCCTCGGCGACCGCGACAACACCAGCGGCGTCGGTCTCGGGCTGTCGGTGGCACGGGGTTTCACTGAGGCGATGGGCGGCACCATTTCGGCGACAGAAACACCAGGCGGCGGGTTGACCATGGTGGTAGACCTGGCCGCACCGGCGGGAGAGAGCTGATGAGCACACGAGTCCTGGTAGTCGACGACGAGCCGCAGATTCTGCGCGCACTGAAGATCAACCTGTCAGTGCGCGGCTACGAAGTCGTCACCGCGGCGACCGGCGCCGGTGCCCTGCGTGCCGCCGCCGAGCAACGCCCCGACGTGGTGATCCTCGATCTGGGGCTGCCCGACATCTCCGGCATCGAGGTGCTCGCCGGACTGCGGGGCTGGCTGACCGTGCCGGTGATCGTGCTGTCCGCTCGCACCGACTCGGCCGACAAGGTGGAGGCGCTCGACGCCGGTGCCGACGACTACGTGACCAAACCATTCGGAATGGACGAATTCCTGGCTCGGTTGCGCGCCGCCGCACGACGCAACGCCGCGACCGCCGAAACCGACCAGCCAATCGTGGAGACCGCTTCGTTCACAGTGGATCTGGCAGCCAAGAAAGTCACCAAGAACGGCGGCGAGGTTCATCTGACTCCCACCGAATGGGGCATGCTGGAGATGCTGGTGCGAAACCGGGGAAAGCTGGTCGGCCGTGACGAGTTACTCACCCAGGTTTGGGGCCCGGCATACGCAAAGGAAACTCAATATCTTCGGGTCTATCTGGCGCAGTTGCGTCGCAAACTCGAGAACGATCCGTCGAACCCCAAACACCTGCTCACCGAGGCAGGGATGGGCTATCGATTCGAAGTGTGATTTTTTGAGGTTTTGAAATCCGCCGGCGCGGATATGCCTGGGAGAACCTAGCGGAAGGAGTTTTACCGTGATGTTCTCCCAGATCGCCAAGAAGGCGGCAGTAGCAGCGGCCGGCCTCACGACGGCCGGAATGCTTGCGGTGGCACCGGCTTCTGCGGACCCGACGGTGGTCGGATTCGGTCAAACCCAAGAGATTCAGAGCCCGGGTGGGGCCATCGCCTACACCGTCAACGACCTGCAACCCAGCGGGCACAACGACGGCATTTGGTACTCGGATGTGACGGCCCGGGCGGTAAGCGGTTCGCCCACTCCGAACATCGCTGACTTCAACGCACGCGCCGTCAACAGCTCAACGTTCGCGGTGATGAAGGGCAATGAGGTCGACGGCCTGCCCAACGGGCCGATCGCCGCAGGCAGCCAGACCAGCGGGCGGCTCTACTTCGATGTCAAGAACGGCACCGCGCCCGACAGCGTCGTCTACCGCGACGCCGCCGGAATCGACAAGGTTGTCTGGAAGCACGCATAACGCGTCATAGTCACGTCGCTGGGGGCGCGGCCAGATCCACCACCATGGTGAGGCCGCCTCCCGGCGTCTCCGTGGCGGAGACCGTTCCGCCCATCGACTCGACGAACCCGCGTGCTACCGATAAGCCCAGCCCGATCCCGGTGGTGTTGTTCTGATCGCCGATCCGCTGAAACGGCTCGAACAGGCGCTCCCCGCCCGGCGGTAGGCCACGCCCCTGATCGGCGACGTTGATCAGAACCCGATCACCGACCTGACACGCACTGACCCGGATCGGGCCATCGGGGGCATAGCGCAAAGCGTTGTCCAGGAGATTTGCCAGCACCCGTTCCAGCAGTCCGGCGTCGGCCAGCGCCACCTCGTCGCCGACGTCGACTTTGACGCGGTCGATGCCGGAGCGGAAGAAGCCGGTGTTACCCCTGCCAATGCTGACCAGAGCCCGTTGCACGGCTTCGTCCAGGTACACCCGGCCCAGCTCGGGGTGTACCACTCCGGCGGCCAACCGGGATGAATCGAGGAGGTTGCCGACCAGAGCGGTGAGTTGGTCGATCGACTCCTCCACCGTGGCCAGCAATTCGCTGGTGTCCTGCGGCGAGAACCCGACGTCGTCGGCGCGCAGACTCGACGCCGCAGCCTTCGCCGCGGCGAGCGGTGTACGCAGATCGTGGCTGACCGCTGACAGCAGCGAGCGGCGCAGCTCATCGGCTCGCATGACAGCTTCGGATCGACTTGCCTCGTCGGTCAGCTCACGTTGCCTGACCAATCCGGCCGCCTGTTTGGCCACTGCGGACAGCACGCGTCGATCACGCGCCGCCAACTGTCGGCCGGCAATCAGCATCCAGAACTCGTCGTCGCCGACGTCGATGGCGGTGTCCGCAGCGTCGACACTCGTACACGGGTCGTTGCCCGCTGCCGCGATCACCGTTTGGCCGGCCTGCTGGCCGTCGATCGTGGATCTCCGCAGGATGCTCACCGCCCGCAGGGAATACGTCTCCCGGACGCGTTCCAGCAGCGTCTCGAGGTCGGCGCCCCGCAGTACGGAGCCGGCGAACAGAGCCAGTAACTCGGCCTCCTGGGATGCACGCCCGGCTTCCCGGGCGCGTTCGGCGGCGCGATCCACGAGCACCGACACCGCAACCGCCACCAACAGCAGCACGATCTCAGTAACCGCCGAATCGGTCTCAGCGATGGTGAAACTGTGCCGGGGGTCGATCAGGAAGTAATTGAGCAGCAGACCGGATATCAGCGCTGAAAGTATTGCTGGGGCCACGCCGCCGAGCAGGGCCACCGCCAGCACGCTGACGAAGAACAGTGCACTCTCGCCACCGAGGCGCAGCACCGGATCCAGCCATGTCGCGGTGATCGCGCAGACCGCGGACGGCACGAGCACCGCCGCCAGCCACGGCAGCACACGCCGCTGCCGCGGTGAAATCGGTGCGAATCGGGAAACTTGCTTGGACTCTTCATGAGTCACGATGTGTACATCGATCTTGCCGGACCGCCGCACCACCGCCGGGCCGATGCCCTCGTCGAACAACTGCGCCCAGCGGGACCGCCGCGACGTGCCGAGCACAAGCTGGGTCGCGTTGACTTCCCGGGCGAAATCCAGCAGCGCGGTCGGCACGTCGTCGCCGACGACGATGTGCAGGGACGCACCGAGACTGACCGCCAGCTCACGAATCTTTCCCATCCGCGCAGTGGGTACAGCCGAGTGACCGTCGCCGGCCAGCACATGAAGCGCCAGCAATTCGGCGCTGGACTTCGATGCGATCCGCGAGGCGCGCCGTACCAGCGTCTCCGACTCCGGGCCGCCGGTGACGGCCACCACCACCCGCTCGCGGGCTTCCCAAGTGGCGGTGATCCTCTTGTCTGCGCGGTACTTCGCCAGCGTGGCGTCCACTTGGTCGGCCACCCATAACAGCGCCAATTCCCGTAGCGCGGTGAGATTTCCACTTCGAAAGTAGTTGGACAACGCTGCGTCGACCTTCTCCGGCGCATAGACGTTGCCGTGGGCGAGCCTTCGGCGAAGCGCCTCCGGAGCGATGTCGACGAGCTCGATCTGCGACGCCTGACGGACGAACGAATCCGGCACCGTCTCCTGCTGTTCGACCCCCGTGATCTGCGCGACGACGTCGTTGAGGCTCTCCAGATGTTGCACGTTGACCGTAGAGATCACCGTGATCCCCGCAGCGAGCAATTCCTCGACGTCCTGCCACCTCTTGTGGTTCACGCTGCCCGGCGTGTTGGTATGGGCCAACTCGTCGACGAGCACCACCTGCGGTCGACGTGCCAGCACCGCTGGCACGTCGAGCTCGGGGAAACGCCTTCCCCGATAGTCGATCAGGCGCGGCGGGACCACCTCGATGCCCTGCAGCAGTTCCGCTGTCTTTACCCGACCGTGCGTCTCGATCACAGCGGCCACCAGGTCGGTGCCGCGGCCCAAGCGCCGGTGGGCCTCGCCGAGCATCGCGTATGTCTTGCCGACGCCGGGGGCCGCACCCAGATAGATGCGCAACTCCCCGCGTCGTCCGCGCGAGCTATAAGCACTCACCGGAGAATCATCCATCGAAACAGCAGCCGGGAACAGGATGCTCGTGGTCGAGTTCCAAGTTCACCGCGACCACGTTGACGCGGGTCTCACCGAGGAACCCGAGCAGTCGCCCGCTCCGGTGCGCACGGAGCACGGCGCGGACCTGTTCGGCGGGAATCCCCCGGGCCTTCGCGACCCGGTCGACTTGGAGCTCGGCGTAGGCCGGTGAGATATCGGGGTCCAGGCCGCTGCCGCTGGCGGTGACGGCGTCGGCGGGAACCCGCGGGTGCTCGGCCGCGGCGCCCCGGATCGGGACGATCTGGCCGGCCGAGTAATCCTCGCCTGGCCGGGCACATTCCACCCGAACGCCGCGATAGCCGGACACAAACTGCGCACTCCCGGGGGCACACGGCTCGTTGACGCTGACCACACGGGTCGGGCGGGCGACGGTGCCGTTGGGGCCGCGCGGGCCGAACACGGCCAGCACCGCGCCCCGCCCACCGGCAGTGCAGAACGGCCGCCCTCCTGCCCCGACTGCCAGGCCCTCGGTCTGGGCAACTTCCACACTGCGGGCGCAGACCTGGGTGAGCAGGCTCGGCCGATCGGGCATGTCGACGATGCTCTCCGGGCCCAGATTGCTCGCTCCGCTGGCCAAGGCGTCGTAGCCGATTCCCGCCCCCGACGGCCTGCCCTGAAAATACTGCGGGAGTGGCCGGCCCGCAGCGTCGGTGAACGATTGCCCGATCAGTGCGCTTGCGACCGGTCGACCAGCGGCGTCGGTGATCAATGAACCCTCTGCACGTCCGTGCAGGCCCGGGATCTGCGCCACCAGCCAGACCAAAACCGGGTAGCCGACGCCGAGCACAACGGTGAAAACGAGCAGGGCACGCAGCGCGGCCCAGTGACCCCGAATCAAGCCCGCAGATCTCATGTCACGCCATCCCCGGCAGCAATTGAACCAGCAGGTCGATGAGCTTGATCCCGATGAAGGGGGCCACGATCCCGCCCAGGCCGTAGACAGCGAGGTTTCGGCTGAGCAACTTCGACGCGCTGCCCGGAACGTAGCGAACCCCGCGCAACGCGAGCGGAATCAGCGCCGCGATCACCAGCGCATTGAAGACCACCGCCGACAGGATCGCCGACTGCGGGCTGTGCAACCTCATCACGTTGAGCAGACCCAGACCGGGGAAGATCGTTACGAAAAGCGCTGGGATGATCGCGAAATACTTGGCGACGTCGTTGGCGATCGAGAAGGTGGTCAGGGCGCCTCGGGTGATCAGCAGCTGTTTGCCGATTTCCACGATCTCGATGAGCTTGGTGGGGTCGGAGTCCAGGTCCACCATGTTGCCGGCTTCCTTGGCGGCGCTGGTGCCGGTGTTCATCGCCACCCCGACGTCGGCCTGCGCCAGCGCCGGTGCGTCGTTGGTTCCGTCGCCGGTCATCGCTACCAGTCGTCCACCCTGCTGCTCACGTTTGATCAGCATCAGCTTGTCTTCGGGGGTGGCTTCGGCGAGGAAGTCGTCGACCCCGGCCTCGTCGGCAATCGCCTTGGCGGTCAACGGATTGTCGCCGGTGATCATCACGGTCCGGATACCCATCCGGCGCATCGCGTCGAACCGCTCACGCATACCCTGCTTCACCACGTCCCGCAGGTGGATCACACCGAGCACCGCGGCGGGTCCGCCGACGAGCACTTCACCAACCACCAACGGCGTTCCGCCGGCGGCGCTGATGCCGTCGACGATCCGGCCGAGCTCTGCCGGGATGTCACCGCCGTGTCCGCGCACCCAGTCACTGACGGAATTGGCGGCGCCCTTGCGCAATTGGCGCCCGCTGATGTCGACCCCGGACATCCGGGTCACCGCGGAGAACTCGATCCAAGACGCTGCCGTGAGCTCGCCCGGCGTCCGGGTTCGCAGCCCATAGGCCTCCTTGGCGTAGACCACGATGGAGCGGCCTTCGGGGGTTTCGTCGGCAAGGCTGGACAGTTGAGCGGCATCGGCCAGTTCGGCGGCGGTCACCCCGGAGATCGGGAGGAATTCCGATGCCTGCCGGTTGCCCAGCGTGATCGTGCCGGTCTTGTCCAGCAGCAGCGTGTTGACGTCACCGGCGGCCTCGACTGCCCGGCCGGACATGGCGAGCACATTGCGCTGCACCAGCCGGTCCATGCCGGCAATGCCGATGGCCGACAACAGCGCACCGATCGTGGTGGGGATCAGACAGACCAGCAGTGCCACCAAGACGATGCCGGTGACACCGTTGCCGTCGAGCGCCGACGTGTCTGCGACGCCCGGGTTGCTGGCCTTGGAATATATCGCCAACGGCTGCAGCGTTGCGACCGCCACCACGAAGATCAGGGTCAGCGCGGCCAGCAAGATGTTCAGCGCGATCTCGTTCGGAGTCTTCTGCCGGTTGGCGCCCTCAACCAGGGCGATCATCCGATCGACAAAGCTCTGCCCTGGCTTCTGAGTGATTCGGACGACGATCCGGTCCGACAACACCAGGGTCCCACCGGTGACCGCGGAACGGTCGCCGCCGGACCGGCGCCGATTCCCCGGTGATCGCCGATTCGTCCACCGACGCGATGCCCTCCACCACGTCGCCGTCGCCGGGGATGATCTGTCCCGCTTCGACGACGACGAAGTCGCCGCGTTGCAGCAGCGGAGCCGCAACCGGTTCTTCGATGCCGGGCGTGTTGGGCGTCCAGCCGCGTATCCGGCGTGCGACGGTGTCGGACTTGGACTTTCGCAACGCGTCGGCCTGCGCCTTCCCGCGGCCTTCGGCGACCGCCTCGGCCAGATTGGCAATGACCACGGTCAGCCACAACCAGCACACGATCAGCCCGCCGAACCACGTCGGCTCACCGATGGCCAGCATCGTGGACCACACCGCGCCGACCTCGACGATCAGCATCACCGGGTTACGCCACAGGCTGCGGGGGTCGAGCTTGCGCAACGCCGCGGGTAGTGACGCCAGCAGCAGGGCGGGGTCGAGCAGCCCGCCGGACACCCGCCGCTGACCGGTGAGCGCCGACGGTTGCGAGACAGTTGTGGCCGAGCGCATTTCAATGCAGCCCTTCAGCGAGTGGCCCCAAGGCCAGTGCCGGCAGGAAGGTCAGGGCGACCAGAATGAGTGTCACCCCGACGACCATGCCGACGAATTGGGGTTTATGGGTGGGCAGTGTGCCAACGGATTGCGGTGTCTGCCCCTGTGCAGCGAACGCCCCGGCAAGTGCAAGCACCAAGATCATCGGCAGATACCTGCCGATGAGCATCGCCACCCCCAGCGCGGTCTCGTACCACGTCCCGTCGGCTGCCAAGCCCGCGAACGCGGAACCGTTGTTGTTGGCCGCGGAGGTGAACGCGTAGAGCACTTCGGAGAGTCCGTGCGGTCCAGCATTGGTCATAGCCGAGCGCGGGCCCGGCAACGCCATCGAGATGGCCGTTCCGCACAGCACCACCACTGGGGTCACCAGGAAATAACTTGCCGCCAGCTTGATCTCGCGTGGACTGATCTTCTTGCCCAGGTATTCCGGGGTCCTTCCGACCATCAACCCGGCGACGAACACGGTGATCACCGCGAGAACCAAGATGCCGTACAGGCCCGATCCGACACCGCCGGGGGCGACCTCCCCAAGCTGCATGTCGACCATCGTCAGCAGGCCACCCAGACTGGTATAGGAGTCGTGGGTGGAATCCACAGCGCCAGTGGAGGTCAGCGTGGTCGCCGCGGCGAAGACCGCCGAGTCTGCCACGCCGAGCCGCTGCTCGATCCCTTCCGTCGCGGCCCCCACGGCCGTCGGGACGGTGCCGTGATGCGCCAGCTGCGACCAGCCGAGCAGGCTGACGCTGAGGAGGGCGATCACGGCCATGACCCCGGCGATCGCGTGGCCTTGCTTGGCGTTGCCCACCATTCGACCGAATGTGCGGGGCAGCGAGAACGCTATGACCACCAGCAGGAAGATCTCGACCCAGTTGGTCCACGCGGTCGGATTCTCAAACGGATGCGCGGAGTTGGCGTTGTAGAAGCCGCCCCCATTGGTGCCGAGTAGCTTGATCACCTCTTGGCTGGCCACCGGGCCGCCCGGAATGGTCTGCGGTGCACCGGCCAGAGTCCCGATTGTCTGATCATTGAGGTGAAAGTTCTGGACGACCCCGCCGGCGATCAACACCGTCGCGCCGACGATGGCGATCGGCAACAGAATCCGCAGCGTGCCGCGAACCAGGTCAACCCAGAATGAGCCCAGCGCAGCGGCGCGCCGGCCAACGAACCCGCGAACAAACGCGACGGCGACCGCCATGCCGACCGCGGCGGAGACGAAGTTCTGCACCGCCAGACCGGCCATCTGCACCAGATGCCCCTGCGTCGACTCGCCGGCATAGGCCTGCCAGTTGGTGTTGGTGACAAAGCTGACCGCGGTGTTCCACGCCAAACCCGGAGTCATCGATGTCGCCGGATCATTCAGGTGCAGCGGAAGTCTGCCCTGGATGAGCTGCAGAACGAACAGGAACACCACACACACGGCGGAGAACGCCAGCACACTGCGCGCGTAACCGGCCCAGGTCTGCTCGGACTCCGGGTTGACCCCGATCGACCGGTAGATGAATCGCTCGCTGCGGGAGTGCGTTTCACGGCTATAGACCCGATACATGTAGTCGCCCAACGGTAGGTGCACCGCTACCAGCGCCACCGCCAACGACGCCAGGAACCACACCCCCGCGGCTGTCGTACTCAACTAGAACCGTTCCGGGAACAGCAGTGCAGCCACCAGTAGCGCCACCACCGTGACAGCCAGCGTCAGACCAACGGCATTGGCGAGGTTCACAGTCGCTCAACCAACTTCAGCGTCGCGCCGAGCAGGGCGAAGATCAGCGCCGTCAACAGTAGGTAGGCCACGGCAGCCACGTGCTCTCCGTTCTCGAGAACCCGACCGGGTCTGACCTGAAGCTAGACCCGGCGACCAGGCACGACGGAGATCGTTGACGCTTTCTTAACGCTCGAGGAGGCGACCTTTACGCCTTTACGGCCCGCAGGCGGATCGTTAGGCGATCGACAGCACAATGCCGTCCAGGATGTCGTGTTCGCTGACCACCAACTCCGCGATTCCGGCGCTCTCAGCCAGGATGCGGGCCAGCTCCTCAACCACGATCGCGCCACCGCCGATGACGTCGACACGGCCGGGGTGCATCGGCCCCAGCGCGGCCCGTTCGGCGTGGCTCATGCCGATCAGGCGATCGCAGACCGCCCTCAGATCATCGAAGCCGACCCGCGACAGATGTATTGCGGCCGAATCGTATTCGGTCATTCCGTGAGCCAGGGCTGACAGCGTGGTCATGGTGCCCGCCACACCCACCCAGGTTCGGGCGTGCTGCACCGGCACCGCCTGTACCGCCGCTCCGAGCAGCTCGCTGGCCACCGCGCGCGCAGCGGCGACTTCTTCGGCGGTAGGCGGGTCGGAGTGCAGGCAGCGTTCGGTCAGCCGGACACAGCCGATGTTGGCCGAGTAACTCGCCGACACCCCGTTGTCCGGATCACCCAGCACCACCTCGGTGGAACCACCCCCGAGGTCGACGACCACGAATGGCCCGTCGGCACTGTCCAATTCGCCTACCGCGCCGCGGAAGGACAGCTCGGCTTCCTCCTGGCCCGTGATCACCTCGGCGACCGCCCCCGCAACGGCGCTTCCCAGTACCTGCGCGGTCATGTCGAAGAACACGTCACGGTTGGCCGCGTCGCGGGTGGCCGAGGTCGCCACCATCCGCACGCGTGAAACACCGTGTGCCACCAGCAACTCGGCGTAGTCGGCCAACGCCGCACGGGTACGCTCGAGCGCCTCGGGGGCAAATTTCCCGATCGCGTCGACGCCCTCCCCCAACCGGACGACGCGCATCTCCCGGTGGATGTCGCGCAGTCGGCCGTCGACCGGCTCAGCGATCAACAGCCGAATCGAGTTGGTGCCGCAGTCGATTCCCGCGAGGCGAGTCACAGCCAGTCCTGGGGCCGGAGAATCCCCGCCATCGCCGGCTCGGCGGCCAGGATGGCCAGCGCCTCGTCACCGAACGGGTTGACGCCGCGGCCCTTGGCCAGGGAATGCGCCATCAGCACGTGCAGGCATTTCACCCGATCCGGCATGCCCCCGCCGGTGAATGTGGTTCCCAGCGTTTCGATCGCATCCCGCTCGGCGAGATAGGACTCGTGAGCGGCCCGGTAGCCGGCGGCGAGTTGGGGATCGTGCCGCAGTCGCTCGGTCATGTCGGCCATCAAGCCCGACGACTCCAACCGGCTGGCCGCGGCGGTCAGCGCCGGGTGCGTCAGGTAGTACAGGGTGGGAAACGGTGTTCCGTCCGGCAGCTTCGGGGCCGTCTTGACCACGGCGGGTTCGCCATTGGGGCACCGATAGGAGATCTCCAGGACACCGCGCGGCTCTCGGCCCAGCTGCCGGCCCACCGCGTCCAGGTCGGCGGTATCAACCAACGGGCACCACCGGTGCGGGCGGAACCGGAACCCACGGCGGTACCGGCGGCGGCGGAGGAGGGTGCGGCGCGTCGGCGATGGTGTGCCACAGCGCGGTGTACCAGGGATCCCCGCTGGGCGCGGCCAGGGGTTCGGCACCCGGCTCGCCCGGCACCTCGGCCGGCGCGGGCAGCTGGACCTGATACGGGATCTCGCCGGGCATGACAAAACCGAGCCGCTGACGGGCCTGCGCCCGGATGTGCGCGGGGTCGTCCAAGTTGGCCTTCTGTTGCTGTAGATCGGTGATCTGGCGGTGCAGGGTGGTCTCCAATTGGGACTGCTGTTTCATCTCCGCGTGTTGGGCGAAGAACGTACGGACCGGCCCGGCGACGGTCAGCGTGAGGACGCACATCACCGCGGCCAGGATCACCGCCCGCCGGGCGGTGAAGCCGACCCGCAGCTCCGAGCTCTGCTCGGCCGCCGCTGCGATGGCTCGTTTGACCGCACCGGCCGGTGACGGCGGTGGGGTCCGCGCCGCGCCGGCCCCCCGCCGTACCGGCGGAGTCCGGCGCGGGTGCGCACGTCCGTTCTCCCCGCCCCGTCCCGGCCGCGACGTCGCGGCACGCCGCTTGGCGTCAGGCCGTTTCGGATCGGACATGGCAGCGGCCCCTGGCGGCTACTTGCTCTCCGGCGCGTAGCGGGGGAAGGCCAGCTCGCCGGCGTAACGGGCGGCGTCGCCGAGCTCCTCCTCGATCCGCAGCAACTGGTTGTACTTGGCCACCCGCTCGCTGCGGGCCGGGGCACCGGTCTTGATCTGGCCGCTGCTGACCGCCACCGCCAAATCGGCGATGGTGGTGTCCTCGGTCTCGCCGCTGCGGTGGCTCATCATGGTGCGGTAGCCGCTGTGGTGGGCGAGGGTCACCGCGTCCAGGGTCTCGGTCAGCGTGCCGATCTGGTTGACCTTGACCAGCAGTGCGTTCGCCGCACCCCGCTCGATGCCTTCCTCGAGCCGCTCGGGGTTGGTGACGAACAAGTCGTCGCCGACGAGCTGCACCCGGTCCCCGATCGCGGAGGTCAACGACACCCAGCCGTCCCAGTCGTCCTCGGACAGCGGGTCTTCGATGGACACCAGCGGGTAGCTGTCGAGCAGCTTGGCGTAGAACTCGGCCAGCTGGGCCGCGGTGCGGTTCTGCTTCTCGAACGCGTAACCGCTGCCCTCGGTGTAGAACTCGGTGGCCGCGACGTCGAGGGCCAGCGCGACATCGGTGCCCAGCTTGAGCCCGGTGGCCTCGATCGCGGTGCTGATCAGGTCGAGCGCCGCGGTGGTGCCGGCGACGTCGGGCGCGAAGCCGCCCTCGTCACCGAGCCCGGTGGACAGCCCCTGCTTCTTCAGCACTGCCTTCAACGAGTGGTAGACCTCGGTGCCCCAGCGCAGCGCCTCGGCGAAGTTGGGGGCGCCGATCGGGGCGACCATGAACTCCTGAACGTCGACGCCGGTGTCGGCGTGGGCGCCGCCGTTGAGGATGTTCATCATCGGCACCGGCAGGATGTGGGCGTTGGGGCCGCCCAGGTAGCGGTAGAGCGGCAGCGCTGCGGAGTCCGCGGCCGCCTTGGCCACGGCCAGCGAGACGCCGAGCATGGCGTTTGCGCCCAACCGAGACTTGTCCGGGGTGCCGTCGAGGTCCACCAGCGCCTGATCCACCAGCCGCTGGTCGTCAGCGCTGATTCCGATGACTGCCGGCGCGATCTGGTCCAGTACCGCGGTGACCGCCTTCTGCACGCCCTTGCCGCCGTAGCGGGTGCCACCGTCGCGGAGTTCCACGGCCTCGTGCTCGCCGGTGGATGCGCCGGAGGGCACTGCGGCCCGGGCGAACGTGCCATCTTCCAGCGCGACCTCGACCTCGACCGTAGGGTTGCCGCGGGAATCGAGAATCTCGCGGGCGCCGACCTGCTGGATGATGGGCACTGACTTCTCCTTGAGCGTGGGTGGGGCTGGCCGTCGTGTTCTATCGGAGGCCTGTTGGGAGCCTAGCTGTACGTCGCCTTACTCCGTACCGGACACCACTACAGCGGGCGACCGGCCGCGTACGCGGCGGCCCAATCCCGGACTGCGCGGGCGTAGATCTCCGACTCGTTGTAGGCCATCAACGCCGTCATCCAGCCCTTGGGAGTGGCCAGGTCCTTGCCGCGCCAGCACAGATAGCCGGCTGCCGACAGGGCGGCGTCGTCGATGTTGTCGGGGCTGACTACGCCGTCGTTGTTGGCGTCGACCCCGTAGAGCCGCCAGGTCTCCGGGATGAACTGCATGGGGCCCATCGCGCGGACCACGCCGTCGTCGTCGGCCAGGTCCGGTTGCAGGTCCTCGACGATGTGCAGATTGCCTCCGGAGCCGTCGAGCCGGACCCCGCGGATCTTGGGCCGCACGTCTCCGTTACGTGCCACCGTGGCGTTGTTGTAGTGGCCGTGATGACTCTCGATCTGGCCGATGCCAGCCAGTGTGGTCCAGCCCAGATGACAGTTGGGGTTCTCCACCTCCGCGACCCGCGCGGCGTAGGCGTAGGCCTCCAGTGCGGTGATGGGGATGCCGAGCATCGGGGCACGCTCCGCGGCCCATTGATAGAGCTGGTCGGCGGGCCGGCCCGAGGCGACGTCGGTACTGACCGGCGGGACCGGGTCTCCGGGGGGCGGTGGCACGCCCTGCGGGATGGGATTACCGAGCTGCCAGCTGCAACTGGATGCCAGCAGTACGGCCGTCGCGCCGACGACGGCGGCCGTCCGCAGCCAACGTAGCGCCGACACCGCTCTCCCCAACCTCGAAGCTATGGTTTTGCGTCCATCGTTCCATGACTAGGCCATGAGCGAGGCACCACCGACCGCCCGTTCCGCCCGCGTGTGCCGCAAAAACCGGCTCTGCCAGCGCGAATTCAGCCGAGTCTATACGGCGGTTCCAGCGTCGGCTCTCCTGCGTCGAGCCTCGCTAAACCGCCGACTAACCGGTCAGCTCACCGCGTTCCGGATCAGCCAGCAGCGCGTCACGTGCGCGCGCGACCCGAGACCGGATGGTGCCGACCGGGCAGTCGCAGACCGCCGCGGCGTCGGAGTAGGACAGCCCGAACAGCTGGGTCAGCAGCAGCGCTTCGCGCTGATCGGGCGACAGACCGGCGATCAACTGGGTCACCTCGACCACGTCCTCGAAACCGCGGGCGGGCCGGTCGCGGTCCAGCAGCAGTTCGGGGTCGACGCCCGGTGCGGTGCGCGGACGCGCCTTGAGGTAGCGAATGTGGTCGGCCACCACCCGCCGCGCGATGGCCAGCAGCCAGGTCCGGGCACTGGAACGGCCGGCGAACCGCGGGATCGCGCCGATCGCCCGTAGGAAGGTCTCCTGGGTCAGGTCGTCAGCACTGACACCGTCGAACAGGTAGGCCACGAATCGCCAGACGTCGTGCTGAGTGGCCTTGATGAAGGCCTCCAGGGCACGGGCATCGCCGGCCGCGGCGGCAACGGCGAGGGCGGTGACAGCATCGTCAGAGTCGCCTTGGACCCGGTCAGCTCCCGCCATGAACGTCAACCTTAGACCGGGGGTCGCGGCGCTATTACGACGCATGGTCGTAGAGCTGTCAGCGTGGTTGACCGACCGCAGATGACGCCGGCGACCGCGACCGGCGGCCGCCGCCGGGGCGGCCCCGCCAGTGGCGCCCTCGGTGTCCCACCGGGCCGGGCGCGGGCCTGCGTCACCGATGCGTTGCCGCGCCACCAGCAAAGCGAACGCCAAGCCGATCAGCACCGGCAGGTGGCTGGCGATACGAGCCGCCGTCACCTGACCGTGGTAGGCGTCGACAGCTACATAGCCGCCCAATGCCAGGGCATATACCCCGGCGATCGCGGCAACGCCGGCCGCCACGGACGGCCAGACCCCGGCGGCGATCATCGCCCCGCCGAGCGCCAACAACCACGCCGTGGACTCATGCAGCAAATGTGCGCCGGTGGCAGCAGGGTGCCCGTGTCCGTGCGCCGACACCATGCCGAAGTCCACGCCGGCGATCTGGATGGCCGCCATCCCCACCTGGAGCACCCCGACGGCAACCAGCGCCGGGCGTCGAAATCCCCACCGCGACCAGAGGCTGTCGTCGGGATTCTCGGCGGTGACCGATGTCACCCCTGCGGCCGCCAGAATCTGGGCGGCCAGGTCGGGACCTGCGTCGATCTCGGTGTCGGTGTTGAGGTCAGTGAGCCGGCGGGCCTGGGCGGCAGCGCCGACCAGCCAGCGCCGGCAGCTGCGGCATGACGCCAAGTGCGCATCGACCTGCTGCGCCGGCAGCTCCTGCTGCTCGCCGTCGAGCAGCGACGACAGGGTCTCGCGCACTACCTCGCACCGCATGCCGCCATAGTCGCTCATTCGGCGCTTGGAAACAAAGGGGCATTCCCAAGGAACCGAATCGCCCCACCACGCGACTACTGATTGACGACTTGAAGATCACCAAGCGTGAGGAAGAGGTGTTCGATGACCGCACCGGTCTGGCTGGCGTCGCCGCCGGAGGTGCATTCGGCGCTGCTGAGCGCCGGTCCCGGACCCGGTCCGCTGCTGGAGTCGGCGTCGGCGTACTCGGCGATGAGCGCGGAATACGCCGAGGTGGCCGCCGAACTCGACGCGGTACTGGCCGGAGTGCAGGGCGCCTGGCAGGGCCCCAGCGCCCAGCAGTACGCGGCCGCGCACGCCCCCTATCTGAGCTGGCTGGCCGAGAGCGCCGCCAAGAGCACCGCCGCTGCCGGCCTGCACCAGACCGCGGCCGCGGCCTACACCGCCGCGCTGGCCGGTATGCCCACCCTGGCAGAGCTGGCCACCAATCACGCGGTGCACGCCACGCTGGTGGCGACGAACTTCTTCGGCATCAACACCGTCCCGATCGCGCTGAACGAAGCCGATTACGCCCGCATGTGGGTGCAGGCCGCGGAGATGATGACCGTCTACCAGAGCGTCGCGGGAGCGGCGCTGGCCTCGGTTCCGGCTCCGACGCCCGCGCCGCCGATCGTGGCCCCGGGGGCTGCCGAGGCCGCTGCCGCCCCCAGTTGGGAACAGCAGCTCAAGGACCTGATCACGCAGTTCAACATGGGTTTTGCGGACCCGATCGCCAAGTGGTTGTGGGCGCAGTTGGGTGTCGACGGATATCCGATCGAGGCGTTTCCGTTTGCCAGCTCGGTCACCCAGATGCTGCTGGGGATCCCGGGGATGTCCCCGATTCTGGCCGGGGCCCTGGGCTGGTTCACCTTTCACACCCTGATGCTGTTGTGGCCGCTGGGCCAGATGGCAGTAATGATGGCGATCCCGATCGTGATGGCCGCGGCGCCCGCCCTCGCCGCGGCCGCCGGGCTCGGCGCGCTGGGCGCGATCGGTGCGGTCGGGCTCGACCAGCCGGTCGAGCCGACCCCGCCGATGCCGGTGGGCGGCAGTGTCGGCGCTCCGGTCGCCGCGGCTGCCCCGGTGCCCGCGGGAGCCGAGGCGTGCGCCTGCGCGGATCCGATCTCCTCCGCCGGCCCCACTGCTCCGGCCACTGCGGGTGCCGGCATGCCGGCCGGCGGCGGGGCTGGGGGCGGACCGGGCGTCGGATTCGGGCCGACCTCTTGCCTGTACCTGGTGAGCGGTGTCTCCTCGTCGGCGCGAAGCTCCAGCGGTGCGCGGCGTTCCCGCAGTGCCGACGAAGAGGCGTCGGAGAGCCAGGGCGCCCCCGGCGAAGCCACGGCGCAGGCACTGGCCGCCAAGCGCCGGCAGCGGCAGCGCGCCAAGCAGCGCGGGTTCGGCGACGAATACATGGATATGAATATCGGTGTGACGCCGGAGTGGGATGGACCGGCGGGCGCGGCCAGCGCCTCGGATTCCGGTGCCGGCCCGCTGGGCTTCGCCGGCACCGCGGCCGGGACCAGCCGTCAGGCTTCCGGGATCGCTGTGCTCAGCGGCGAGGGTCTCGACACCGAGCCGCGGGTCCCGATGCTGCCGGGCAGTTGGGGCGAGGTCTCTGACTCGCAGCGCTAACACAGTCGGTCGAGCCTTGACGGTTGGAGCCCCACCCGCCTCACCTGTCTCGGCTCCCGAGGGTATGGAGATGTGCCCGCCTGTGAGCGACAGGACATACAAAGGCCCAGGTGGGCGTCGGAAAGGCGCCTTAGCTCGCGCCCCATCTGCACCAGGTTCCCCGCGTATCCCATCCGCCCGCGGATTGTCGCTGAGGGGCGGGGCGCCCCACCTAACAGCGACAATCAGGGCTCCCACGCACACCGTCATCGCCATTGTCGCTACGACGCGGGCACCCCTGAGCCCGCGGCAAAAGCGTGACATTGGGGGATTTTGAGATGACAGTGACGTTCGTGAATACCGGAACGCACAGCCACCTGCGGAAATACCGGGTTGTCGCTCACAGGCGGGCACATCTCCATACCCTCGGTAGCCGCGACCAAAGTGACGGCTGAGGAGACCGGCCGGCCCGAGCGGGAGGCTAGGGCTGCGGCCAGTGGGCGCGCCACTGCTCTTCGGTGGGCTCGCCGATGACCGCCCTTTCCACCGCCCGGACGGTGTCCATGAGTTCCAAAACCGCTGCCCGCAAGTCGTTTTCGGCATCGATGTCGGCGGCCACCGTGACGGTGGTGACCGTCTCGGGGATCAGATCTGCCGGCACGCCGGCGCGGGCGAGCCGTTGCAGCACCTTTTGAGCCAATGCCAAGGCCGGCTGCGCGGTCGGCACATCGTCGAGAATCGATTCCCTGAGCTTGATCGCTGCTTTCTCTAGAGCTTTGCGCTCTTCCCACTGCGCCACCTGCTCGGCCAGTGAGATCTCCTCGCCGGCGAGCACCGCGGGCGCCCGATTGCTCAGCTTGCGCAGCAGTGAATCCGCGACGTCGTCGATACCGAACGCGTTCTCCAGCGCATCCTCCGCGATGCGGGCGTGGAACAGCACCTGCAGGAGCACGTCGCCGAGCTCCGCGCACAGTTCGTCGGCATCGCCGCTGCGGACCGCGTCGAACAGTTCGTAGGTCTCCTCAAGCAGAAACCGGCGCAGCGAGTCGTGGGTCTGCTCGCTCTCCCACGGGCCGGTAGTGCGCAGCCGGTCCATGATCGCGACCGCGTCGATCAGCCGCTCCCCCGGTGGCGCGTCCGGCACCGCGATCAGCGCCTCCCCGGCCTCCAGGCGAGCGACCACGTCGGGATGGTTGCGGTCCGAAGACAGCAGCACCGGGGCTTCAACGCCGGAGAGCACCGATCGTGCCGCCGGCAACGACCACGGCACCACGATCGGTAGTTCCTCGGTGTAGACGATCTCACCGGCGAGCAGCGCGAGGGCTTCGACCGGGACAAGCGAGGGCCGGCGGGGGTCGACCAGGACGACGGTCATCGTGGTTACCGTACTGCGGGCACCGCGCCGGTGACGTCGATAAGGCCCTGCGGCTTGCCGTCCAGTGCCGAGATCAGATCGGCCACCATTTGGACGAGTTCGACGTCGCGGATACGGGGCGCACCGACGGGCGCGCCGGCACCGCCGGCACGCGGGATCGGCACCTGCACCGTGGCAGTGGTGGCGCGGTAACTGGCCGACGGATGCATCCGCTTGAGCCGCAACTGGGCGGAGTCCGGCAGCGTCATCGGGGCCAGCCGCAGCGTCGTCGCCGACGCCGCGGACACCTCGGTGATCCCGGCGGCGCGGCACAGCAGCCGCAGCCGGGCCACCGCCACCAGCCGGCCGGCCGGCTCGGGAAGCGGTCCGTAGCGGTCGGATAGTTCTTCAACGACGGCGCTGACCGCCCGATCATCGGGGGCAGCGGCCAACCGGCGGTAGGCCTCCAGCCGCAACCGGTCGGAGTTGATGTACTCCGGCGGCAGGTGGGCGTCGACCGGCAGGTCGATCCGGACGTCCTTGACCTCTTCGGTGGTGATGGTCTCGCCGTTGAAGGCCGCTCTATATGCTTCTACGGCCTCGCCGACCAGCCGCACATACAGGTCGAAGCCCACCCCCGCGACGTGCCCGGACTGCTCCACTCCCAGCACGTTGCCGGCGCCGCGAATCTCCAGGTCTTTCATCGCCACCGCCATACCGGCGCCCAACTCGTTGTTCTGGGCGATGGTGGCCAGCCGGTCGTGGGCGGTCTCGGTCAGCGGGCTCTCCTTCGGGTAGAGGAAGTAGGCGTAGCCGCGTTCCCGGCTGCGTCCCACCCGGCCCCGCAGCTGGTGCAGCTGGGAGAGCCCGAAGGTGTCAGCGCGTTCGACGATCAAGGTGTTGGCGTTGGAGATGTCCAGGCCGGTCTCGATGATGGTGGTGCACACGAGGATGTCGTATTCCCGGTTCCAGAAGCCCTGGACCGTGGTTTCCAGCATTTCTTCGGGCATCTGGCCGTGCGCGACGACCACCCGGGCCTCGGGCACCAGGCCGCGCACCCGGGCGGCGGCCGCGTCGATGGAGCTGACCCGGTTGTGCACGTAGAACACTTGGCCGTCACGCAGCAGCTCGCGGCGCAGTGCGGCCGCGACCTGCTTGTCATCGTGGCCGCCGACGTAGGTCAGCACGGGATAGCGGTCTTCGGGCGGGGTGAGGATCGTCGACATCTCCCGGATGCCGGCCAGGCTCATCTCGAGGGTGCGCGGAATCGGGGTGGCGCTCATGGTGAGCACGTCAACGTGGGTGCGCAGGGCCTTGATGTGTTCCTTGTGCTCGACGCCGAACCGCTGTTCTTCGTCGACGATCACCAGGCCGAGGTCCTTCCAGCGCACCCCGGTCTGCAGCAGCCGGTGGGTGCCGATCACCACGTCGACGGAGCCGTCGGCCAGGCCGTTGACCGTCGCCTTGGACTCTTGTGCGTCGGTGAACCGTGACAGTCCCTTGACGGTGACCGGGAAGCCGGCCATCCGGGTGCTGAAGGTCTGCAGGTGCTGGTCGGCCAGCAGTGTGGTGGGCACCAGCACCGCGACCTGTTTACCGTCCTGAACCGCTTTGAATGCCGCGCGCACCGCGATCTCGGTCTTGCCGTAGCCGACGTCGCCGCAGATCACCCGGTCCATCGGAACCGGCTTTTCCATGTCGGCCTTGACCTCGCTGATCGCGGTGAGCTGGTCCATGGTCTCGGTGAACCCGAACGCGTCTTCCATCTCGGCCTGCCACGGGGTGTCCGGGGCGAACGCGTGGCCGGGCGCGGCCTGACGTTTGGCGTAGAGCGCGACGAGTTCGTCGGCGATCTCACGGACCGCTTTACGGGCCTTGGTCTTGGTCTGGCTCCAGTCGCTGCCGCCCAGGCGGCTTAGCGCCGGTGCCTGCCCGCCCACGTAGCGGGACAGCTGATCCAGCGAGTCCATCGGCACGTACAGCTTGTCGGTACCGTTGGCGCCGCGCTTGCCAGATGCGTACTCCAGCACCAGGTATTCGCGTCGCGCCCCGCCGACGGTGCGCTCGGTCATCTCCACGAACTTGCCGATACCGTGCTGGTCGTGCACCACCAGGTCGCCGGCGGTCAGTGCCAGCGGGTCGACGGCGTTGCGGCGCTTGGCCGCCAACCGCTTGCCTTCCGGCCCGCTGACCCGGTTGCCGGTCAGGTCGGCCTCGGTCACCACCACCAGGTTGGCGCCGGGGATGACCAGGCCCTCGTGCAGCGGGCCCTTGAGTACCCCGACCACCCCGGGCTGCGGGGTGGCGCCCGCATCCAACAGCGTTGCCGCAGTCTCGGATTCGGCCAACTGCTCGACGATCCGGCGGGCCGTGCCGACGCCGGGGGCGACTACCGCCGCCCGTCCGCCGGTCGCGATGTGCGCCCGCAGCATGGCGAAGACCTCGTCGATGTCGCGCTGCCGGCCGCGCGCCGACGGCGACGGACGCACGTCGAGTTCGGTAGCGTCCGGGTCGGGCAGCTGGCTCAGCGTCCACCACGGATGCCCGGTGTCGAGCGCCGCCTGGCGCACCTGCGCGAACTCACGAAATCCCGACCCGCCGAGCGCTTCGATGTCGATCGGGGCGTCGCCGCCGATCGCGGCGACCGACCAGGACGCCTCCAGGAATTCGCGTCCGGTCTTGATCAGGTCGGCGGCACGAGCGCGGATCTTCTCCGGATCGCAGACCAACACCGGCGTGCCCGGGCGCAGCTGGTCGGTCAGCAGCGCCTGCGGGCCGGGCCGCAGCACCGGGCCCAGCGCCTCCATGCCGTCGACCGGGATGCCCTCGGCCAGCTTGGACAGCATCTCGCCGACGGTGCCCAAGACGGCGTTCTCGGTGTGCGGCTGATCGCGGGCCAGCTCGGCCGCGCGCGCTCGCACATCGTCGGTGAGCAGCAGCTCCCGACAGGCCACCGCGACCACGGTGCCGACCTCGACTTCGGGGATGGAGCGCTGGTCGGCCACCGAGAACGGCCGGATCTCGGTGACCTCGTCGCCCCAGAACTCGATGCGCACCGGATGTTCGGCGGTCGGCGGGAACAGATCGAGGATGCCGCCGCGGACCGCGAACTCGCCGCGCTTGCCGACCAGGTCCACCCGGGTGTAGGCCAGCTCGACCAGCCGGGCGATCACCGCCTCGAACGGGATCTCGTCACCGACGGCCAGCATGACCGGTTCGATCGCGTCCAGCTGGCCGGTCATCGGCTGCAGCAGCGACCGGGCCGTGGTCACCACCACTCGCAGGGGCGGCCCCAGGCGGGCGTCGTCGGGCTGGGCCAGCCGGCGCAGCAGCAGCAGGCGGGCGCCGACGGTGTCCACCCCGGGCGAGAGCCGCTCGTGCGGCAACGTCTCCCAGGAGGGGAACAGGGCCACCGTGTCGCCGTAGACGCCGCGCAGCTCCGCGGTCAGGTCGTCTGCCTCGTGGCCGGTGGCGGTGACCACCAACAGCGCGCCGGTGCGGGCCAGCGCGGCGGCGGTGAAGGGCCGGGCACCGACCGGACCCACCAGCGCCAGTTCGGCGGGCGGATCGCCCGCACGCTCGATGAGTTCGGCGAAAGCCGGCGCGGTCAACGCCAGGTCTACGAGCCCCGCAATCGGGTTTTGGACAGTCTGGTACCCCGGTGCGGTCATGATGTGGGCAATTCTAGGCGGTGGGGCGCCGGCCGACGATTTGCGTTGCGGTACAGGCCTTATTCGTCGTGCAGGGTCGGGTCGGACTCCAGGTGAGTCAGTCCGTTCCAACACAGGTTGACCAGGTGCGCGGCCACCACTTCCTTCTTGGGTTCGCGTACGTCTAGCCACCACTGCGCCGTCATCGACACCGAACCGACCAACGCCTGGGCATACAGCGGCGCCGTCTCCGGGTCCAGACCGCGCTTGGCGAAGTCGCCGGCCAGAATCGACGACACCTGGCCGATCGCGTCGTTGAGCAAGGTCGAGTAGGTGCCGGAGCTGATCGACGCCGGCGAGTCGCGGATCAGGATGCGGAATCCGTCGGTGTGCTCGTCGACATAGGTCAGCAATGCCAGCGCGACGCGCTCCACCCGCAACCGGGACTGATTGTTGGTCGCCTTGGTCAATGACGTGGTGATGCCGTCCAGCAATGCCGACATCTCGCGGTCGACGACCACGGCGTAGAGCCCCTCTTTGCCCCCGAAGTGCTCATAGACCACCGGCTTGGACACATTGGCCCGCTGCGCGATCTCCTCGATGGACGTGCCCTCATACCCGCGTTCGGCGAACAGCGAGCGGGCGACATCGATGAGTTGGTGACGGCGTTCGCTACCTGTCATCCGGGCTCGCGGCGCCCGGCCGTCCTTATCCAGACCAGCCACGCGACCAGGGTAGTCCGTTGGACTAGACCGGATTGTCCGACTTCTTACTCGGGCCGCGGGCGGCCCTCGCCGTCGTCGGACTAAAGTCACTGCGGAACACCGATCCGTCGTGGTGTAATCGGCAGCACCTCTGATTTTGGTTCAGATAGTTCAGGTTCGAGTCCTGGCGACGGAGCTCAGATTTGTCCACCCCTTTGGCGCGAGCGTGCACAGAATGACAGGCTAGGCGGCGTGTCGACGCACAAACACGCTCCCCCGCGGTCAGGAGACGGCCCCGCGGCCGGCCAGGACGCCGTCATCGTCTTGGCGGCCGGAGCCGGCACCCGGATGGTCTCCGACACCCCTAAAGTGCTGCATCAGCTCGGCGGGCGCAGCATGTTAGCGCACTGCCTGCAGGCGGCCGCCGGGGTCGGGCCCCGCCAGCTGGTGGTGGTGTTGGGCCACGCCCACGAGCGCATCACTGGAGCGGTCACCGAGCTGGCGGAAACCCTGGACTGCCGCATCGACGTCGCGCTGCAGGACCAGCAGCTGGGCACCGGGCATGCGGTGCTGTGCGGCCTCTCGGCCCTGCCGGACGACTTCACCGGCACCGTCGTCGTCACCTCCGGCGACATTCCGCTGCTGGACACCGCGACACTGCAGGCACTGATCGACACCCACCGCACCGCCCCGGCCGCGGTCACCGTGCTGACCACCACCCTGGCCGACCCCACCGGCTACGGCCGCATCCTGCACACCCAAGACGGTGAGGTCACCGCGATCGTCGAACAGGCCGACGCCACCGAATCGCAGCGGGAGATCCGCGAGGTCAACGCCGGGGTGTACGCCTTCGACATCGCCGAGCTGCGTTCCGCCCTGGGCCGGCTGGGCTCGGACAACGCCCAGCACGAGCTGTACCTCACCGACGTGATCGGCATCGTCCGCGGCGACGGCCAGGTGGTGCATGCACGCCACGTGGACGACGCCGCCCTGGTGGCCGGCGTCAACGATCGCGTGCAACTGTCCGACCTGGCCGCCGAACTCAACCGCCGCCTGGTGGCCACTCACCAGCGGGCTGGAGTCACCATCGTCGACCCCACCACCACCTGGATCGACGTGGACGTGACCATCGGGCGCGACACCACCGTCGCACCCGGAACTCAGCTGCTCGGCCGCACCGTCATCGGCACGCACTGCACGATCGGGCCCGACACCACCTTGAGCGACGTCACGGTGGGCGACGGGGCGTCGGTCATCCGCAGCCACGCCGAATCTTCGTCGATCGGCGCTGGGGCGACGGTCGGGCCGTTCACCTATCTGCGTCCCGGAACCGCGCTGGGCGCCGACGGCAAGCTGGGCGCGTTCGTCGAGACCAAGAACTCCACCATCGGCACCGGGACCAAGGTTCCGCACCTGACCTACGTCGGCGACGCCGACATCGGCGACCACAGCAACATCGGCGCCTCCAGCGTGTTCGTCAACTACGACGGCCAGACCAAACGGCGGACCACGGTCGGCTCGCACGTGCGCACCGGCTCGGACACCATGTTCGTCGCACCGGTCACCATCGGCGACGGCGCCTACACCGGCGCCGGGACCGTGGTGCGCCATGATGTGCCGCCGGGCGCACTGGCGGTCTCGGCCGGCCCGCAACGCAACATCGAGAACTGGGTGCAGCGCAAGCGGCCCGGCAGCCAGGCCGCTTCGGCGGCCGAGTCGGCGAATAACGCCGAAGAAGCCGACCAGACTCCACCCGATCTGACATCGTGAGCTTGATCGCGTTGAGGCAGCCCGAGGCGAAATCGCACGCCGGGCTACGTACCATAAGGCCCGAGTTAACTCGACCGAAATCCACAATCTCCTACGGCGGGGGCAGCACGTGAGCCACGACTGGACAGACAATCGCAAAAACCTGATGCTCTTCGCTGGTCGTGCGCACCCGGAGCTGGCTGATCAGGTCGCCAAGGAACTGGACGTCCCGGTTACCGCGCAGACCGCCCGAGACTTTGCCAACGGCGAGATCTTCGTGCGCTTCGACGAATCGGTGCGTGGCTGCGACGCCTTCGTGCTGCAGTCTCACCCGGCGCCACTGAACCAGCACCTGATGGAACAGCTGATCATGATCGACGCGCTCAAGCGGGGCAGCGCCAAGCGGATCACCGCCATCCTGCCGTTCTACCCGTATGCCCGCCAGGACAAGAAGCACCGCGGCCGCGAACCGATCTCGGCCCGGCTGGTCGCCGACCTGCTCAAGACGGCCGGCGCCGACCGGATCGTCACGGTGGACCTGCACACCGACCAGATCCAGGGCTTCTTCGACGGCCCGGTCGACCACATGCGGGCCCAGCCGCTGCTGTGTGGCTACATCCGGGACAACTACCTCAACAACGGCAAGGACGTCGTGGTGGTCTCCCCCGACTCCGGCCGGGTGCGGGTCGCCGAGAAATGGGCCGACTCGCTGGGCGGCGTGCCGCTGGCCTTCATTCACAAGACCCGTGATCCGCGGGTGCCCAACCAGGTCAAAGCCAACCGGGTGGTCGGCGAGGTCGCCGGCAAGACCTGTGTGATCACCGACGACATGATCGACACCGGCGGCACCATCGCCGGGGCGGTCGGCCTGCTGCGCGAAGCGGGGGCAGTGGATGTGGTGATCGCCGCCACCCACGGCGTGCTGTCCAACCCGGCATCCGAGCGGTTGGCGGCCTGCGGCGCCAGCGAGGTGATCGTCACCAACACGCTGCCGATCACCGAGGACAAGCAGTTCCCGGCGCTGACCGTGCTGTCGATCGCTCCGCTGCTGGCCAGCACCATCCGGGCTGTGTTCGAAAACGGCTCAGTCACCGGGCTATTCGATGGGGACGCCTGACATGACCGACGCGGTGGTCTATCACAACCCGCGCTGTTCGACCTCACGCAAGACGGTGGAGCTGCTGCGCGAGAACGGTATCGAGCCGACGGTCGTGGAGTATCTGAAGACCCCGCCGTCACGTGCGGAGCTGGCGGAGATGATCAGCGCCGCCGGGATCGGTGTGCGCGACGCGGTGCGTACCGGCGAGGCGGTGTACGCCGAGCTGAACCTGGCCGATGCATCCGATGACGAACTGCTTGACGCGATGGCCGCCAACCCGATCCTGATCCAGCGGCCGTTCGTCGTCACCGGTAACGGCACCCGGTTGGCTCGTCCGATTGACGCGGTCCGCGAGATCCTGTGACCCCGCTGCGCTTGACGGTCGCGGCATTGGCGTGCGCGGTCCTGGCCAGCACCACATCCGGGTGCGGTGCCAAAACCCCTGACTATCAGTCGATTTGGGGCAACGGCAGCACGACCACCACCTCGTCGGAACCGGAGGCTCCGGTCACCGTGGGACGCTACCTAGAGGACCAGGGCGTGGCCGCGGAGGCGGTGGCCCCCAACGCACCGACCGACCTGACCGTGTCGATCCCCACGCCGCCGGGCTGGACGAAGAAAGAAAACCCGATGCTGCCGGCCACCACGCTGGTCCTGGGCAAGGGCGAGAAGTTCCCCCGGGCGATTTTGAGTGTGGTCAAACTCAACGGGAACTTCGACTCGAAAGAGGCCATCCGGCACGGTGTGGTCGACGCCCAGCTCTCGCCGAATTTCCGGCTGCTGGACGCCTCCAACGAGGACTACCAAGGTTTCCCGTCATCGATGGTGCAGGGCACCTACGACATGGATGGTCAACGCCTGCACAGCTGGTTCCGGATGGTGATCGCCACCGGTTCGGCGCCGGCCGAACAGCGTTACCTGGTGCAGTTGGCGGTCACCGCCCCGGCCGACGAGGCGCCCAAGAACGCCACCGACGTCGAGGCGATCATGAAGGGCTTCACCGTCGCCGCGAAGTAGCCCCGACCGGAGTCAGGTCTTGTTAAAGTGACGCACCCGTTGAAGGGAGTTCCGCCATGTCGCTCGTTCGCCTGTCATCGCTGAGCCTGACCGGTTTCGGCGTAATCGCCGTCACGACCGGCCTGCTGACGCCGGCCGTGGCGTTGGCCGACCCGCAGCCCGGCTGCACCGCCGCCGACATGGCCAACGTGGCCACCGGCGTCGCCGCCTCGACGTCGGGTTACCTCTACGCGCATCCCGACGTCAACGACTTCTACACCGGGTTGCACAACCGGCCCGATGACGAGGTGCCCGAGGCGGTTCGCAGCTTCTTCGCCGACAACCCGCAGGCCCACTCCGACCTGCTGGGGCTGCGCCAGCCGCTGGCCGACTTCCGCGCCCGCTGCGGATTGCCCCAGCCCGAGCGCCCGCTGCTGGACCAGTGATGGCACGCCGGATCTGGGTCGTCGCGGCACTGACCCTGACCAGCCTGCCGGGCGCCGTGGTCGTGTTCACCCCGGCCGGCACCGCCAGTGCGGGCTGCGTCGGCGTGGGCCGTCGGGTGTACGTCAGCGGATGCGCCGACCCGATGCCACCGCCGGCCTACTACGCACCGCTGCCCGAAGACGTGCCTCCGCCACCGCCGCCACCGCCTCCGCCGATCAACACCTGCGTGGGCTACAACGGCCGCTGGGTGCACGCCAACAACTGCAACTAAGCGGGTCCGCCTAGTTCTTCACCGCCTTCGGCGGTGCCCAGGCGCCGTTGAGCGCTTCTTCCTTGGGCCAGTACAGCCGCAGGATCATCTGGAACGGCCCCTCGGGTGCGGGCAGCCAGTTGGATTCCTTGGCCGCGCCGGGAGATTGGTTCTGCACGTAGACGGTGATTCCGCCGTCGGGATCGCGGGTCAGACCCGGCAGCATCGGCGAGTTGATCAGATACCGGTTGATCGGGTTGGCCACCAACAGACTTTCGGGCATCTTGTACATGGTCAGCGACCAGAACGAGTTCACCGGTGGCAGCGCTTCGGGCGCGAACCGCAGGGTGTAGCCTCCTGCCCCGCTCAGCGGCGCTCCGTCGGAGTCCACGGCCACCACCGGATAGATGGCCTCCTGCGCGGTGTTGCCGTAGATCCCGAGCACCGCACCGGCCATCCGGTACAGGTAGTTACCGGCGAGGAACTCCCGGGTGCCGAACAGTTGCGCCGACGTCACCTGGCCGGTGTCCAGCTTGTCCTTCTTGAACGCGTTGAGTTCCGCCCAGGCCTGCGCCATCCCGGCCTGGACGGCGTCGCGGGTTTCGGCGCTGAGTTCATCGGCGTTGAAGGTGCCGTCGGGGCCGATGCCGATGCTGGCGAATCGGGCCCGCAGATCCTGCTCCCCGGGCACGACAGGCGCGTACTTCAGCAGGAAGCTCAAGATCTCGAAGAACCTCGGTGAGGTCTTCTGCTCGTCGGGCGTCAGTGGCGCAATGAAGTCCACCGGCGGGGCGCTCACCGCGGACTGCTTGAGGTAGGCCGACAGCGGTTCCACGGTGTAGCCGGCCTGGATCTTCTTGACGTTGTCGATGTCGGCCGGGTCGAACAACTGGGTGCGATAGATGACCAGTGCGAAGTCGGTGTCGGAGCGAATCACCTCGTCGACGCCCTCGGGCTTGTCGCCCTTCCAGCCGGGGCCGGCCAGCAGGTACTGGCCGCCGCCATTGCCGGTGGTGCGGCTGCCGACGTAGGCGAAGTTAGAGGTGTAGGCGTCAATGAACTGCAGCGAGTAGTAGCGGCCTTCCTCGATCGGCGGCACTGTCAGTATCAACGGCTCGGCCCGCAGATCGGTGCCCAGCATCGTGTAGGGCGTGTCGGAGTTCGGCGTCTGCACGGTGGTGTCATCGGGGGTGTAAACCCTTGCAGTGCTGTGCGTCTGGTTCCAGTCGCCCTTGTACTGCGGACCCGACTTGTCGACGAAGTAGGCGTGCTGAATGCGGTAGGAGTCCACCATCGGAAAGCCGTAGACGTAGGCCTGTTTCGCGATCTCACGGACCTGATCGGCCGACTGGGCCGGCACCGGGCTGGCGGGTTCGGCCGACTCCCGGTTACCGCAGCCGCTCACTGCGGCCAGCATCATGACAATCAATCCGAGGGTGGTCCACTGCTTCACGTCGCTCCTGAGTCCGATCGACATCCCGGCACACGGGGGCGCGCCTCGTTAGAGTGTCAGCCATGGCCTCCTGGTCCGCCACCGATCTGCCGTCGTTCGCCGGGCGATCCGTCATCGTCACCGGAGCCAACAGCGGTTTGGGGGCGGTGACCGCACGCGAATTGGCCCGGGTCGGCGCCGCCGTGACCCTGGCCGTCCGCAACACCGCCAAGGGCCAGGCCGCCGCGGCGGGGATGCCGGGTGACGTGACGGTTCGCGCCTTGGATCTGGCGGACCTGTCCTCGGTGCGGCAGTTCGCCGAGGAGACCGCGGCCGTCGATGTGCTGATCAACAACGCCGGCATCATGGCGGTGCCCTACAGCAAGACCGTCGACGGTTTTGAGAGCCAGATCGGCACCAACCACCTGGGTCATTTCGCGCTGACCAACCTGCTGTTGCCCAAGCTCACCGACCGGGTGGTGACGGTGTCCTCAGCGCTGCACCGGATGGGCTACCTCAGCCTCAAGGACCTGAACTGGGAGTCCCGGCGGTATTCGGCGTGGTTGGCCTACGGCCAGGCCAAGCTGGCCAATCTGCTGTTCACCAGCGAACTGCAACGCCGGCTCGTGGCCGCGGGTTCACCGCTGCGCGCGCTGGCCGCCCATCCCGGCTATTCGAGCACCAACCTGCAGGGCCAGACCGGCAATCGGATCGGCGACCTGGTGATGCGCACCTTCGGCAACGGCCTGTTCGCCACCAGCCCCGATTTCGGGGCGCGCCAGACTCTCTACGCGGCGTCGCAGGATCTGTCCGGTAATACCTTCATCGGTCCGCGCTTCGGCATTGTCGGTCGCAGCGGGCCGGTGGGCCGCAGTCTGTTGGCCAAGCGCGGCTCCACGGCCGCCGAGCTGTGGGAGCTGTCTGCGCAGCTCACCGGGGTTCAATTTCCGCTCTGAGCTGCCGATGCGCTAGCCTGACCAGGCGTCACGGCGAGGGCGGCCACCATTTGGCCGCCGTTATCGACGAGGACCTCCTAGATGGTTGTCGCGATCTGGCCGTGCCTCATGCACGCCGTAGCAACCAAGGAGTTCCCCATGGCTAAGAGCCCGACCACCAACCAGCTGACCGTTTCGGTGCGGACCGAGACCGGCAAGGGCGCCTCGCGCCGGGCCCGCCGCGCAGGCCGGGTCCCCGCGGTCCTTTACGGCCACGGCACCGAGCCGCAGCACCTGGAGCTTCCGGCCCACGACTTCGCGGCCGTGCTGCGCCACTCCGGTACCAACGCCGTACTCACCCTCGACATCGAGGGCAAGGAGCAGCTGGCGCTGACCAAGGCACTCGAGATCCACCCGATCCGTCGCACCATCCAGCACGCCGACCTGCTGGTCGTGCGTCGCGGTGAGAAGGTGACTGTCGAGGTCAACGTCGTCATCGAGGGCGACGCCGCGGCCGGCACCCTGGTCACCCAGGACGCCACCGCCGTGGAGATCGAGGCCGAGGCGCTGTCGATTCCCGAGCAGCTGACCGTCTCCATCGAGGGCGCCGAGGCCGGCACCCAGTTCACCGCCGGCGCCCTAGAGCTGCCCAACGGCGTGAGCCTGGTCTCCGACCCCGAACTGCTGCTGGTCAACGTGATCGAGGCCCCGAGCGCCGAGGAGCCGGCCGAGGCCGAGGCTGCGGGCGAGGAAGCCGGCGCGGAGGCCGCCGAGGGCGCGGCCGCCGAGTCCGAGTAAGCCGAGCACCGCGTGGCCGAGTCACCACCGATGCTGGTGGTCGGCCTGGGCAACCCGGGCCCGACCTACGCCCGCACCCGGCACAATGTCGGCTTCATGGTCGTCGACCTGCTCGCCGAGCGGATCGGATCGCCGTTCAAGCTGCACAAGAAGTCGGGTGCCGACGTGGCCACCGGGCGCCTGAGCGGGCGCTCGGTGGTGCTGGCCCGGCCACGCTGCTACATGAATGAGTCGGGCCGCCAGGTGGGCCCACTGGCCAAGTTCTATTCAGTGCCCACCGGCGGGGTCGTGGTGATTCACGACGATCTCGACCTGGATTTCGGCCGGATCCGGCTCAAGCAGGGCGGCGGCGAGGGCGGCCACAACGGCCTGCGCTCGATCGCGACCGTGTTGGGCAGCAAGGATTTTCAACGGGTCCGTCTCGGGATCGGCCGGCCACCCGGCCGCCAAGATCCGGCGGCGTTCGTGCTGCAGGCGTTCACTGCCCGGGAGCGCGACGAGCTACCGACGATCTGCGAGCAGTCCGCCGACGCCACCGAGCTGCTGATCGAACTGGGGCTGGAACCGGCCCAGAACGTCGTCCACGCCTGGGGCTAGTAGCACGAGCAGTCGCGAAAGCCCCCAATCCGGAACGGATTTGGGGGCTTTCGCGACTGCTCGGCGTGGGTTAAGTGACCAGCGCGACGGAGTTGGCCCGGCGCAGCTTGCCCGACGGCGTCTTGGGGATACTGCCCGGCCCGAGCACCACGACGTTGCGGGGCCGCATGTCGACCTCGGTGACCACCTCATGGGCGACCTGGTGCTCGATACGGCGTACCTCGACCGGGTCCTGCCAGGCATTGGATTCCACCGCGACCGCGAACGTCTCACGTGAGTGCCCGGCGTCCAGGCGCACCGCGACCGCGCAGCCCGGGCGGACGCCCTCGACGCGTCCCGCGGCCCGCTCGATGTCGGTCGGGTAGATGTTGCGGCCCGCCATGATGATGACGTCCTTGACGCGGCCACACACCACGACGTGGCCGTCCTCCATCTGATAGCCCAGGTCGCCGGTGTCATACCAACCGTGCTCGTCCTGCGCCGGCAGGAAGCCTGCCATGGTCAGGTAGCCCGGGGTCACCGGCTCACCGCGCAGCTGGATCACTCCGACCCCGCGCGGCGGCAACGAACTGCCGTGCTCGTCGACGATCCGGATCTCGATGCCTTCCAGCAGCGGCCCCAGCGAGGCCAGTCGGCGGGTGTTGCCCTTGGTGGCGGGCACCGCCTGGCGCAGCGCAGCCAGCAGGTCGGCGTCGACCTCGTCGACCACCAGGCCCGCACCGCACTTGGAGAACGACACCGCCAAGACGGTTTCGGCCATGCCGTAGGCCGGCAGGATAGCGGCCGGGTTCAGCCCGAACGGCTTACCGGCGTCGA
This sequence comes from Mycolicibacter virginiensis, assembly GCF_022374935.2. Lineage (NCBI taxonomy): Bacteria > Bacillati > Actinomycetota > Actinomycetes > Mycobacteriales > Mycobacteriaceae > Mycobacterium > Mycobacterium virginiense. The sequence goes on along the minus strand of NZ_CP092430.2, from coordinate 1,115,061 downwards.
TCAGGTCCTCGACGTCGGCCGGCTCCACCGGCTCGGCACCCGAGAGCGCGAACCGCAGGGTGGACAGGTCGAACTGGCCCGGCGTGGCCTGCTTGCGCAGCCGCTTGGCGAACAGCGCGTAGGCAAAGTTCGGGGCCGCGGTCATGGTGCCCTTGTACTTGTCGATCAGCTTGGCCCACAGCAGGGTGTCCCGCAGGAAGTCCATCGGGGTGATCTTGACCAGTTCGGCGCCGAAGTACATCGGCACGGTCAGGAAGCCGATCATGCCCATGTCGTGGAAGCACGGCAGCCAGCTGATCATGACGTCCTTCTCGACGTCGTACTCAGCGCTGATGAACATCGCCTCGGCGTTGGAATAGATGTTGCGGTGGGTGATCTGCACGGCCTTCGGCGACCCGGTCGAGCCGGAGGTCAACTGCATCAGCGCCAGATCGTCCTCACCGGCTTCTTCCGGGTCGATCGGTTCGGCGGCCAGCAGGTCAGCGACCGTGACGACCTTCAGGCCCTTCTCTTCCAGCACGGGGGCAGCCGGCATGAAGGGGTCGGAGATGATGACGGCTTTGGCGTCGATCATGTCGACGACGGTCATGGTGTCCTCGGCCCACACCGCGAGGTCGGTACGGGGGGTGGGCTGGTGCAGCATGGTCAGGCTCGCCGCGCGCATCCATACACCCTGGGCGGTGGGGGCGATTTCGACAGGGGCACCGGCGAGCACGCCGACGGCGTCGCCCGGGCCGACGCCGGCCGCAGCCAGCCCGCCAGCGATACGCCGGGCGCGTTCATGGACCTCGGCCCAGGTGTGCCGGACGGGCGTGTGCGGCTCACCGGTAACCATGCCCTTGGACGACTCCCGGGCACTACGGAACATGTTGTCGGTAAACCTGCTCACGACGGCCTCCTAGCCGGCACCAGTACTTTCCATACGGGCTCAGATTTCATGTTCCACCTGCTGTTGACCACTCCGCGAGAGGCACACGCACACAATTCGGTGGCGGTTAGATCTCGATACCGTAATGCGCGGCCCACCAGAGCGGCGAGCGTCTGGGTGGCAAGGTTGTCCTGGCCGCAAATAATCACCGCGGGCCATCTTAAACTCCTCTTAATCCGCGGGCAAATCTGCTAGCGGAGCGGGGTGGCGGTCAGGCCCCACTGACCGACGACGGCACCACTCGGGCGCCGTAGACCGGACCGCTGGCCACGCGCACCGCCCGTCCCGCCCCGAGCGCCGACAGCTCGACGGCGACGTCCGCCGCCGACTGCGCCGAACTGCACAGGAACGCGCACGTCGGACCGGATCCGGACACCACACCGGCCAGGGCACCCGCCTCCACGCCGGCGCGCAAGGTGCGGCGCAGGTCAGGGTTGAGGCTGATCGCCGCCGCCTGCAGGTCATTGCCGAGCAATCCGGCCAGCCGCTGTGGGTCGCCGGCGGCCAACGCGGCCAGCACCGGCTCGGGATCGCCCGACTCGGGCAGCTTGCGCCCGGTGTCGCGCAGCCGGTCCAGTTCTTTGAAGACCGCCGGCGTCGACAGCCCCCGGTCGGCGAACGCCAGCACCCAGTGGAACGTCTCGCGGGTGAGCACCGTCGCCAGTTCCTCACCGCGCCCGGTGCCCAACGCCGTGCCGCCGTGCAGCGCGAACGGCACGTCGCTGCCCAACCTGGCGGCCAGTGAGTGCAGGTCGCGGCGCGGTACGCCCAGTTCCCACAGCACGTTCATGCCGACCAGCACCGCCGCGGCGTCGGCACTGCCGCCAGCCATGCCACCGGCCACCGGAATGGACTTGTCGATGCTGATGGCCACGTCCGGAGCCCGGCCTACATACTCGGCCATCAGCTCGGCGGCCTGCCACGCCAGGTTGCGCTCATCGGTGGGCAGCACATCGGCACCCTCGCCGCTGACCCGCAACGACAGCACGTCGGCGTCGCGGACGGTCACCTCGTCGACCAACGAAACCGCATGGAAGACGGTGGTCAGCTCGTGGTAACCGTCATCGCGACAGTCACCGACGGCCAGGTAGAGGTTGAGCTTGCCCGGTACCCGCACCGTCACCGAACCGGTCGGGGACCATTCGGTGGCGGCATTGCCGTCGGATGCGGTCACGCCGATGAGACTATCGGTCCCCGGGGGCCCAGCACCCGGGCTCCGGGCCGAGAATCCCGATCGATCAGGAGAACAGGTCGGCGAAGTCGGCGCTGATCGAGCTGAAGGCGTTCATCAGAACCTCCACCTCGAACCCGCCGGCCATGGTGACCAACCCGGTGGTGGCCGCCAGCGGCATCCCGATCGCCCCCAGCAGATCACCGGACATCAGCTCGTTGAAGAACAGGCTCGCGCTGTAGGCCGGCAGCGTGGTGATCAGCGAATTGATGATGTCGGCGGTCGGCAGCAACGTCGCGTACAAGGTCGCCGCGGCACCGCTGAGGGTGTTGACCACATCCATCAGGCTCGGCAGAGAGAAGTCCGCGGGGCCGCCACCGTCCAGGCCGAACAGGTCGGTCGCGCTGCCGGACCCCATGTTCTGCAGGTCGGCGATGAAGTCATTCCAACCCTGTTCGGCACCGTTGACCAGTGCGGTGAGCACGTCCATCGGGTTCACGTCGGGGAACAGTCCGAACGGCGTGGAGATGTCCGCCGGGCCCTGGTCCCAACCGTGCTCGATGTTGCCGTAGCCGAGGTTGATCAGCACCCGCAGGGCCGGCTGCAACAGGTCGGCGAACGCGTTGCCGAATGCGTTGCCGCGCAACAGCTGCAGCAGCGGCAGGTCCTCGGTGGGAATCATGAAGTACTGGTTGTTGCCGGTGTAGTCGCCGGAGGTGTCCAACTCGATCGCCGTCGCCAGCTGGGCGTCGGTCAGCGAGGGGTAGGTGCCGTGAATGAACATGATGCCCAGGAAGGCGTTGATGTCAGCCAGGAAGTTCAGCGGGTACTTCGGGAAGTCCGCGAAGCCGTCGTACTCCTGGATGTAATTGGCTGTCTCCCAAGGCGTCTCAGACGGTGCACCTCCGCTGAACGTGACGCCGAGGGCGGGCAGGCTCAGCGGAACCCCGGGAACGTCGAAGCGGGACAGCAGGCCACCGTTGGGGTTGGCCGGGCTGCCCAGCGTCACGAACGACAGCTGATCGGAGGTCGGACGCTCGTCCTCGGGCAGGGCCAGCAGCTGGTCCATGACCAGCCCGTTGATGACACCACTCTGCGAATAGCCTAGTACGACAAGGTCATTGCCTTTGCCGACCTCTTCCATGATCTTCTGGTACAGGATGGTGGAGCCCTGGGCCAGCGAGGTGTCGAGCGGCAGCGTCTTCACGCCGGTCAGCGGGTAGAGACCCTCCGGGGTGAACAACGGGTTGGTGGCGTCCACCTGAAAAGTGGGCTGGCCCTCGAACTTCGGGGTCTCCGGCGAGATGAACCGATCGGTGAGGGCGGTCAGGTACTGCGGCGGCGGGATCGGCAGCCCGCTGCCGCCCATGATCCACGATTCGGTGTCCAGCAAAGTCGTTTGCGCGACCACTGTTTTGGCAGTCGCGGCCAGGGTGGGCGCCACCACCGGCGCGACACCGAGGGCGGCAATGGCGGTCAGCGTCAGAGGCACGGCACCGATGGAACTCAGTTTGCGATGGGACAGAGTTGTCATGGCGGCCTCCTGGATGCTGATGCAATCGGGTCGATTATTCACCTCGCGCCAGCGAAATGTCATCGCTTTTTAGCTATTCGATCATGCTACTCTCAGTTTTCTGCGAGGTAGCTGTGCGCGCCCTAATCTGAGGTCATGAACGCAGCCGGCGACTACGGCGGCTACCTGATCGAGCGGGAGGTCGGCCACGGCGGGCACGCCGGGGTGTATCTGGCCCACCACCGCAGCAGCCCCGACGTGCCAGTGGCGCTGAAGGTCCTCGACGAGTCGCACCGCTCCCCCGCGGAGCAGGGCCGGCTGGACCGCGAGTTCGCGTTCGCGAACGCCCTCAAGCACCGCCACATTGTCGCGGTGTACCGACACGGGCCGTTCTGGTTGGCGATGCAGTACGTCGACGGCGGTAAGGCGACCGGTCTCCGCACCCTCGATGACCGCCTGGCCGCGCTGGCCCAGATCGCAGCCGCGCTCGACTACGCACACCGTCGCGGCATCGTGCACTGTGACGTCAAGCCCGCCAACATCCTGATCCACGCCGACTTCGGCCGGGGCGGTGCGGTGCTGACCGATTTCGGAGCGGCCCACGCCGTCGTCGAAGACGTGTGGCACCGGGCCCGACATTCCGAACGCCCCGAAGTCTCATTGCCCTACACCGCGCCGGAGATCCTGCAGGGCAAGGCCCCGTCGGCAGCCACCGACGAATACGCCTTGGCCTGCACGGCTGTCGAGCTGCTTACCGGAGCGCCACCTTTCCCCGCTCAGTGCGCCGCCGATCTGGCCGATGCGCACCTGCGGCTGCTACCGCCGCCGCTGTCCGACACGCTCGGTCCGGCGGCGCGAGCCGCCGACGTGGTGGTGCAACGTGCGCTGGCGAAGTTTCCGGCGCGCCGCTACGAGTCCTGCGCCGACTTCGTCGCGGAGTTGTCCCGCGCGCTGCTGTCGCACGCCGGGCCGCCCAAGCCTGTCGAGATCTGAAGCAGGCGCACGAAATCGTCGATCGCCAGTGTCTCGCCGCGGCTCATCGGATCGATGCCCGCGGCCTCCAACAACTCGGCAGACCGCGCTCCCGATCCCGCCCAGTCGGCGAACGCGTTGCGGATAGTCTTGCGACGCTGCGCAAACGCGACGTCGATCAAAGTGAAGACCTGTCGACGAAATGCATCATCGACCGGCCACGGAGCGGCGTCGTACCGGTCGATGCGCACCAGCCCGGAATTCACCCGCGGCACCGGCCAGAACACGCTGGGCGGTACCGTGCCGCAACGACGCACCGCACCGAAGAACCGCGCCTTGGCGCTGGGCACCCCGTAGTCCTTGCCCCCCGGCTCGGCGGCCAGTCGCTCGGCCACCTCCAACTGCACCATGACCGTCACGGTGCGGATGGAGCCGAACTCCGACAGCAGGTGCAGCAACGCCGGAACCGCCACGTTGTAAGGCAGATTCGCCACCACCGCCGTCGGCGCGGTCGCCACCTCGTCGCGGCGCAGGGTCAAGACATCGGCGCCGAGCACCTCGAGCCGGGCCGCGTCAGCGGGCGCGTGTTCGGCGATGGTCTGCGGCAATCGGGCGGCCAGCACCGGATCCTTCTCGACGGCGATCACCGTCGGGCCGTGCTCGAGCAACGCCAGGGTCAACGAGCCCAGCCCGGGCCCGACTTCGAGGACATGGTCGTCGGCGGTGATACCGGCGCCGTCCACAATCCGGCGCACCGTGTTTGCGTCGTGAACGAAGTTCTGCCCCAGCGATTTCCGGGGCCGCAGGTCGAGTTCGTTTGCCAGGGCCCTGATGTCACCGGCCCCGAGTAGCCCGATGGTCAGCGCCTCCCGCTGCACACCGGCCAGGCGCCCCAGCCTTGGCGGGCCTGGGTGACCTCCGCGATCGCGATCTGCTCTTCGCGGGTAGCCATGTCCGCGCGCGGCGCGTACTTCAGGCCGCCGTTGGCCACCCACGTGCCGTAGTCGAACTGCACGCCGCCGTAGAAGCCGTTGCCGGTGTTGATCGCCCAGTTTCCGTGCGACTCACAGTTGGCGATGCGGTCCCAGGCCGCTCCGTACACCGAGGGCGGGACCTCGGTGCCAGGCTTGGCGCCGACTCGCAGTACCGAGTCGCGGGCCGGATCCACCACCGCGTTGGCGACCGGCAGGCGGCCGGTCTCGGCGCCGTTGACGGTGGCCACCGAGTAGGTCACGTCCTGGGTGCCCGGGGTGCCCGGGTCGTCGACCACCTGCCGACTGATGTTCATGGTCGGGTCTTCAATACGACGGGCCGGCGGGGGCAGCGGCACCCGCTCGGTGACCTGCTTGACCCGGATCCGCGTCACCTGGATCTGCATACCCTCGGTGACCGGCGACGATGCCGCCGGGATGACCTTGTCGGCCTGCTCCAGCGGGGCACCGTCGGCGGCCAGCAGTTCGGCGACATTGGGCGCGGCCAGGTGCACGGTGCGCACCACACCACCGTCGTCGATCGTGACTGTCTTCGCGCTGACGACCGGCAGCGCCATTCCGGCCAGCGGGACGCGGCTGCCGCGCGACGCCGCAGCGGGGGCAGTGTCGGTCATCGAGAGCTGGGCCAGCGCCTCGTCAACCGAGAGCGCCGTCGTCCACACCTGCTGGGGCTCGCGCCCATCCAGCGACACCTGCAGCGGCCGGCCGCGGCGGACCATGATCGTGTCGGAGTCGCGCACCTGCGCGTTGCGGGCGGGGGTCACGTCGTCGCGCTCGCCGAGGTTGAAGCCGTTCTCGGAGACGACGTCGATGACCCGCGACCGCATAGTGGTGACGGTGATCGGGGTTCCGTCAACGTCCAGCGTCACGGTCTTGGCACTGGCGACCGCGAAGCCGCCGGCAAAGGTCAGCACCAGCAGCAAAGCGCCGACCAGAAACCGCAGCATCGGCGATGGCGCCTGATGCAGCCTGGTCCAAGCATTCAAGGCAAAAACCTCACGACGTTGAAGGCACAGCAATGGGGCCCTTGCGGTGCCCCAGGTTCGATAACGGAACGGTAACGAACCGACACGCGGTCGGCAACCAAATGTGATCTGCTCGACCCTCAGCCCAGCCCATACACCCGCCGGGCGTTGCGGTTCGTGACCTGCGCCAGCTCGGCTGCCGATCTTCCCAACAGCTCGGCCAGCGCCCTGACAGTGTATGGCAGACAGTAGGGCTCGTTCGGTGAACCGCGGTACGGATGCGGAGTCAAAAACGGCGCGTCGGTCTCCACCAGAAGCTGCGCATCCGGAATCAATGCTGCCGCTTCCCGCAGGTCGCGGGCATTTTTGAAGCTGACGGTGCCGGACAGGCTCAATATCCAGCCGGCGTCGATACAGGTGTGAGCCATCTCCGGACCCGACGAGAAACAGTGGAAGATCACCGTCTCCGGGGCGCCTTCGGCGCGCAGCACATCGAGCACGGCGGCGTCGGCGTCGCGGTTGTGGATCATCAGCGGTTTGCCGGTGCGTTTAGCCAGGTCGATGTGCCAGGCGAACGCCTCGCGCTGGATCTGCGGGTCCGCACAGCCCTCCAGACGCCCGGGCCAGTACAGGTCCATGCCGGTCTCCCCGACCGCCACCACCCGAGGGTGGGCGGCCAGCGCCTCGATCTCGGAGCGCGCCGCGTCGGTGAGCGTATTGGCGCGAGTGGGATGCAGCGCGACCGCTGCGTAGACCCGATCGTCGGCGTCGGCGGCCTGGATCACCCAGCGAGCCGACGCCAGGTCGTCGGCGACGGTCACCGCCGCCTGCACCCCGACCGCGGCCGCGCGGTCCATGATGGCGCGTACCGACGCAGCGTCGGCGCCGCCGCAGGCGTCGAGGTGGGTGTGGGCGTCGACCAGCGGACTCAGCTCCTGCGGTGCGGGCGGCGGAGTTTTGGCTGATCGTTTCGAGCTCACCCGCACACAATAAGGTGGCGAGTGATGAGAAGAACGAAGCCTTTCTACGTCACCACCGCGATCACCTACCCCAACGGTGACCCGCACATCGGCCACGCCTACGAGTACATCGCCACCGACGCGATCGCCCGGTTCCACCGGCTCGACGGGTTCGACGTGCGATACCTGACCGGCACCGACGAGCACGGGCTGAAGATGGCCGAGACCGCCGCCGCCGAGGGGATCCCGACCGCGGATCTGGCGCGGCGCAACTCCGATGTGTTCCAGCGGCTCCAGGAGAAGCTCAACATCTCCTTCGACCGGTTCATCCGCACCACCGACGCCGATCACCTGGAGGCGTCCAAAGCGATCTGGCAGCGCATGGTCGACGCCGGCGACATCTACCTGGACGCCTACTCCGGCTGGTACTCGGTGCGCGACGAGCGCTTCTTCACCGAAGGCGAGACGCGGCTGGCCGAGGACGGTTCGCGGGTCGCCGCCGAGACGGGTGCGCCGGTGACCTGGACCGAGGAGCAGACCTTCTTCTTCCGGCTCTCGGCCTATGCCGACCGGCTGCTGGCGCACTACGAGGCGAACCCGGACTTCATCGCCCCCGACGTGCGCCGCAACGAGGTGGTCAGCTTCGTCTCCGGCGGGCTGCGGGATCTGTCGATCTCGCGCACCTCGTTCAACTGGGGCGTGCCGGTGCCCGGACACCCCGACCACGTCATGTACGTCTGGGTGGACGCGCTGACCAACTACCTGACCGGCGTCGGCTACCCCGACACCGACTCGGAATCGTTCCGCCGGTACTGGCCCGCCGATCTGCACATGATCGGCAAGGACATCATCCGGTTCCACACTGTGTACTGGCCGGCCTTTTTGATGTCAGCCGGAATCGAGTTGCCGCGCAGGGTGTTCGCGCACGGCTTCCTGCTCAACAGCGGCGAGAAAATGAGCAAGTCGGTGGGCAACGTCATCGACCCGGTCGAGTTCGTCGACAAGTACGGCGTCGACCAGGTGCGCTATTTCCTGCTGCGCGAGATCCCATTCGGCCAGGACGGCAGCATCTCCGACGAGGCGATGATCGGCCGCGTCAACGCCGACCTGGCAAACGAGCTGGGCAACCTGGCGCAGCGCTCGCTGTCGATGGTGGCCAAGAACCTCGACGGGGTGGTGCCCGCGCCGACCGCTCAGGCCGCTGACGGCGAGGAACTGCTGGCACTGGCCGACTCGCTGCTGGAGAGAATGCGGTCGGCGTTCGGCACGCAGTCCATGCACCTGGGTCTAGAGGCGATCTGGCAGATGCTGGGTGCGGCCAACCGGTATTTCTCGGCCAACGAGCCGTGGAAGCTGGCCAAGAGCGAGTCGGCGGCCGACCAGGCCCGCTTCGGCACGGTTCTGTACACCACGCTCGAAGCGGTGCGAATCGCCGCGCTGCTGGTGCAGCCGGTAATGCCCGAATCGGCGGGCAAGCTGCTGGACCTGCTGGGCCAGACCAGCGAGCAGCGGATGTTCACCGCCGTGCCCGAGCGCTTGACACCGGGCCTGACGCTACCGGCGCCGTCCGGGGTGTTCCCGCGCTACCAACCCTGAGCGTGACAACGGGCCAGTGATCTGGGCCACAAGCTGTCACATCTCGTCGGCGTGCGGTGTCTTGAGGGCATAACCCCTAAGAGACAGGAGCACCTCATGACCCGCATCCAGGTCGTCATCATCGGCGGCGGCTACGCCGGCACCCTGGCCGCCAACCGGCTGCGCCAGCACCCGGACGTCGACATCACCCTGGTCAACCCGCGCCCGGCATTCGTCGAGCGGATCCGGCTGCACCAGTACGTTGCCGGCACCGGCACGGCCACCATCGACTACCCCGAACTGCTCGGTGACGGAGTCCGGCTGCTGGTCGACTCCGCCACCCGGATCGACGCCGCCGATCGGCGCATCCAGCTGGCGTCGGGCACCATCCTGCGCTACGACTTCCTCATCTACGCGGTGGGCAGCACCGGGGCGATCACCCCGGCGGTTCCCGGAGCCGCCGAATTCGCCTACTCCATCAGCGAATTGGAGCATGCCACCCGGCTGCTGACCCGGCTCGACGAGTTGACGCCCGACGCCCCGGTGACGGTGGTGGGCGGTGGACTGACCGGAATCGAGGCCGCCTCCGAACTGGCCGGGCAGGGTCGGCCGGTGACCCTGGTCTGCGGCGAGATGCTGGGACCGTCACTGCACGCGGCGGGCCGGCGCTCGGTGGCCAAGGCGCTGCGCAAGCTGGGTGTCGATGTTCGCGAGGCCGCGGTCGTCGCCGAGGTGCGCGCCGACGCTCTGGTGTTGCGGGACGGCACCGTGCTACCCAGCGCAGTGACGGTCTGGACGGCGGGCTTCGGCGTGCCGGACCTGGCCGCGGCCAGCGGACTGGCCACCGACGCGTTGGGCCGGCTGCTCACCGACGAAACCCTGACCAGTGTCGACAACCCGTGGATCGTGGCGGCCGGGGATGCCGTCGCCCCCTCGGGCCGGCCGCTGCGGATGAGCTGCCAGGCCGCCCTGCCGCTGGGCGCCCAAGCCGCCAACACCGTGTTGGCCCGCATCGCCGGCACCTCACCGGTCGCGCTGGACCAGGCGTTCGCCGCCCAGTGCATCAGCGTGGGGCGCGACGCGGCGACCGTGCAGTTGTCCCGCCGCGATGACACCCCGATCAAGGCGTTCGTCGGCGGCCGGCTTGGCGCCGTGGTCAAGGAGTCGATCTGCAAATACACGGTCAAGTGGATTCGGGACGAGGCGGCTAAGCCGGGCTCCTACCGTTGGATGAAGGCCGGCACCCGTGCGGCCCGGAGCGAGCAGGAGGCGGCGGTGTGAAAAACGAACAAGCCCAACGGTTCACCGAGCTCCGGCCGCTGCTGTTCACCATCGCCTACGAGATCCTGGGCTCGGCAACCGAATCCGACGACGTCTTGCAGGACAGCTACCTGCGCTGGGCCGAAGTCGATCTGGCCGAGGTTCGCGACGTCAAGGCTTACCTGGCCAGCCTGGTCACCCGTCAGGCACTCAACGCCCTGCGGGCCGGCGCTCGACGCCGCGAGGAGTACGTCGGGCCGTGGCTGCCCGAGCCGCTGCTGCTCACCGAGCACGATCCCTCGGCGGACGTCGTACTGGCCGAATCGGTCTCGATGGCCATGCTGGTGGTGCTGGAGACGCTGCGCCCCGAGGAGCGCGCGGTGTTCGTGCTGCGTGAAGTGTTCGGGTTCGACTACGACGAGATCGCGGCCGCGGTCGGCAAATCCGCGGCCGCGGCCCGTCAGGTCGCGCACCGGGCCCGCAACCACGTTCAGGCCCGGCGACCCCGCTACGCCCCAATAGACCCGGAGGAGAGCGCGCGGGTCACCGCGGAGTTCATGACCGCGGCGGCGGGCGGGGACCTCACCACCGTGCTGTCGATGCTGGCGCCCGACGTGGTGTGGACCGCCGACAGCGGCGGCAAGGCCAGCGCGGCCAGACGGCCGGTCGTGGGCGCCGACAAGGTCGCCCGTACGGTCATCGGGCTGCTGCGGCAGGGGGCACAGATGCCCGACGTCCGGGTGGACATGGGCGTCTGCAACTCCGCGCCCGCGGTGCTGCTCTACAGCGCCGATCGCCTGGAGGGCGTGTTCACCGTCGAGATCGTCGACGGGCTAATCACGAACTTCTACGCGATGCGCAACCCGGACAAGCTGGCGGCGGTGGCGGCCGCCCGCGAGATCACCCGAGGCGCAGACGTCTGACAAGCTAGTGCCGTGCGGATCGAGCGGCTCGGCGACTTGGGCGCAGCCCCACAGGTGCTGCGTCGGGTCGGCGATGCCACCGAGCGGCATGGGCTGCCGTCGCCGGCCGCACTGACCGGGGAGTGGTTCGGATCACGCGCGGTGATCGCGCCCAGTGTGGCCGTCGAGCCGGTCGGACCCGGCGAGGTGTTCTGTGGTCCCGGCGGACCGCCGCATGACCCCGCCGGGGCAGCGGCCGGCGTGGTGGGTGGGGGCTGGATCGGCTATCTGTCCTACCCCGATGCCGGTGCCGACGGACTGGGGCCCCGCATCCCGGAGGCTGCCGGCGGCTGGACCGACTGCGTGCTGCGTCAGGACATCACCGACGGGCAGTGGTGGTTCGAAAGCCTGTCCGGAGCGGCCATGCCGAGCTGGCTGGCCGAGGCGCTGACGACTCCCGCCCCGGACCGGGGTTGCCGCATCTACTGGGAGACCCCGGACCGCCAAGCGCACCGTGCCGGAGTGCTGGCCTGTCTGGAGGCAATCCGGTCCGGTGAGGTCTATCAGGCCTGCGTGTGCACCCGCTTTACCGGAACCGTCACCGGCGCCCCGCTGGACTTCTTCGCCGACGCGGTGGCGCGCACCGGCCCGGCGCGTGCGGCCTACGTGGCGGGCGGTTGGGGCGCGGTGGCCTCGCTGTCACCGGAGCTGTTCCTGCGCCGCCGCGGTCAGGTCGTGGACTCCAGTCCGATCAAAGGCACCCTGCCGCTGTATGCCCGCCCGTCGGCGCTGCGCGCTTCGACCAAGGACGTCGCGGAGAACATCATGATCGTGGACCTGGTCCGCAATGACCTCGGCCGCGTGGCGATCACCGGCACGGTCACCGTGCCCGAACTGTTGGCGGTGCGTCCCGCTCCGGGTGTGTGGCACCTGGTTTCTACGGTCTCGGCCCGGGTGCCCGAACAGCTGGCCATGGCGGACTTGCTGGATGCCACGTTCCCGCCCGCATCGGTGACTGGCACCCCCAAACACCGTGCCCGCCAATTGCTTTCGCAGTGGGAGCTGTCGCGGCGCGGCGCCTACTGCGGCACGGTGGGGTTGGCGTCACCGGTGGCCGGCTGTGAACTCAACGTCGCGATCCGCACCGTGGAGTTCGACGCCGCCGGCGGCGCTGTGCTGGGGGTCGGCGGGGGGATCACCGCGGACTCCGACGTTGACGCCGAGTGGCAGGAGTGCCTGCACAAGGCCGCCCCGATCGTCGCCGACGGTCATTCCCGAGAACGCAGCACCGCGTCGTAGGCGGCTATCGGCTACTGGCGAGACCGCAGCACCGCGTCATACAGCTCGCGTCGCGACACCGCGGCGGGCACGTCGGCGATCACCTGCGCGCAGGCGTCCTTGACCCGCATCCCCTCACCGGCCAGTTTGTTCACCTCGGCCACCAACGTCGCCAGGTCGGCGCGCGGGGTCGCCCCCGCCAACACCACGGTGATCTCCCCCAGCACGCCGTCGACAGCCCAATCGGCCAGCTCGGCCAGCGTCGCGCGCAGCACCTCTTCGTGGGTCTTGGTCAGCTCGCGGCAGACCACCGCGCGACGGTCCCCGCCGAGTTCCTCGACCGCGTCACGCAGGCAGTCGGCCAGCCGCCGCGGCGACTCGAAGAACACGCACGTACGCCGTTCGTCGGCCAGCGAGGCCAGCCACGCCCGTCGCGCCGCCTGCTTGCGGGGCGCGAAACCCTCAAAGCAGAACCGCTCCGAGGCCAGCCCGGACAGCGCCAAGGCGGTCGTCACCGCCGACGGCCCGGGCAGGCAGGTCACCGCCAGCCCGGCCTCGGCGCACGCGGACACCAGGCGGTAGCCCGGGTCGCTGATCAGCGGCATCCCGGCGTCGCTGACCACCAGCACGGTGGCCCCGGCCTCGATCTCGGCAAGCAGGGTCGGCACCCGCGTCGCCTCGTTGGCGTCGAACAGACTGACCACCCGGCCGGCGATCTGCACATCGAGAGACTTGGCCAGCGCCCGCACCCGTCGGGTGTCTTCGGCGGCCACGACATCAGCGGTGCTCAGCGCTTCGACCAGCCGCGACGACGCGTCACCGGGCTGGCCCAACGGGGTGGCACCCAGCAGCAATCGACCATCGGACATGGCGCACAGCCTACGATCGTCGGAATGAGCGCTCCGACCGCTACCAGGCCCGCGGCCGTGCCGGAGCGCACCGCTCCGGTGATCAGCCCGGGGCTGCTGGTACCGGTCGCCGATTTCGGGCCGACCGACCGGGTCCGGGGCTGGGCGGTCACCGCGGGGGTGACGCTGTTGGCCGCGGTGACCCGATTTTCGAACCTGTACACCCCGACCGACGCCGGCACCCCGATCTTCGACGAGAAGCACTATGCGCCGCAGGCCTGGCAGATGCTGCACAACCACGGTGTCGAGGACAATCCCGGCTACGGCCTGGTGGTGCACCCGCCGGTGGGCAAGCAGCTGATCGCTTTCGGTGAGGCGCTGTTCGGCTACAACGGGCTGGGCTGGCGGTTCACCAGCGCGCTGCTCGGGGTGTTGGCGATCGCGCTGCTGGTGCGGATCGTGCGGCGGATGACCCGTTCGACGCTGGCCGGCGGGATCGCCGGGCTGCTGCTGGTGGGCGACGGGGTCAGCTTCGTCGCCGCGCGCACGGCGCTGTTGGACGGCTTCCTGACGTTCTTCGTGGTGGCCGCGTTCGGGGCACTGATCGTCGATCGCGACCAAGTGCGAATGCGGATGCACACCGTCTTGACCGACGGGCGCTGCGGCGCGACCCCCTGGGGCCCCCGGCTGGGGGTGCGTTGGTGGCGCTTCGGCGCGGGGGTGCTGCTCGGTTTGGCCTGCGCCACCAAGTGGTCCGGCCTGTACTTCGTGGTGTTCTTCGGCGCGATGTCGCTGGCGTTCGACGTGGCCGCCCGCCGGCAGTACCGGGTGCGCCGGCCGTGGTTGGGGACGCTGCGCCGCGACGTCATCCCCACCGCGTACGCGATGGCGCTCATCCCGTTCGGGGTGTATCTGGCGTCGTATGCGCCATGGTTCGCCTCCGAGACCGGCGTGGACCGCCACGAGGCCGGCCAGTCGATCGGATTCGAGAGTCGATTCCCGGTACCCGATGCGCTGCGCTCACTGTGGCACTACACCTATCAGGCGTATCACTTCCATGCCGGGCTGACGAATGCCGCCGGAAACCACCATCCGTGGGAGTCCAAGCCGTGGACGTGGCCGATGTCGCTGCGCCCGGTGCTCTATGCGATCGACCAGCACGACGTTCCCGGCTGCGGAGCGCAGTCCTGCGTCAAGGCGGTGATGCTGGTGGGCACGCCGGCGATGTGGTGGCTGGCCGTGCCGGTGCTGGGCTACGCGTTGTGGCGCAGCCTGGTCCGCCACGACTGGCGCTACGCCGCGGCGCTGGTGGGCTACTGCGCGGGCTGGCTGCCGTGGTTCGCCGACATCGGCCGGCAGATGTACTTCTTCTACGCGGTGCCGATGGCGCCGTTTTTGGCGATGCTGCTGGCCCTGATCTGTGTCGACATCATCAACGACGGCAGAAACCGTACCGAGGAGCGCTGGGCGCTCGGGCTGCTTGCGGTGTCGGGCTACGTGGCGCTGGTGCTGACCAACTTCGCCTGGCTGTATCCGATTCTGACCGGGGTGCCGATCTCCCCGGCGACCTGGAACATGGAGATCTGGCTGCCCAGTTGGTCTTAGCGCCATTGGCCAGTGCCCGGTCCTCGAGATTGCGCCCAGGGCTGCCACTGAGGCTTATCCACAGCCGTGTGCGCAATCTCAACGCGCGGGCCCCCGGATGTCGGTGGCGGTCATCACCATCGACCCATGTTCGAGGTGTTCAAGGGAACCGAGGCGCTGGCCGACGGCCTCACTCGTGGCACCCTGCGGTGGAACTACTCCGCGCTCTTTCCCGACGTCTACCTGCCAAAGGACGTGCCACCGACATTGCGCGCCAATACCGTTGGCGCCTGGCTGTGGTCGGGGCGCAAGGGCGTGATCGCGGGCCGTGCCGCGGCGGCACTGCACGGCGCCCGGTGGATCGACACGACTACGCCGATCGAGATGATCTGGCGCAACGGACGGCCACCGACGGGAATCATCGTGCGCAACGAGCGCATCGACGCCGACGAGCTAGTCGACATCGACGGGATGCTGGTGACCGGCCCGGCGCGTACCGCTCTGGACCTCGGCCGGCATCTACCCCGTGACCTGGCCGTGCAGCACCTCGATTCGTTGAGCCGTGCCACCGGAGTTCAGGCTCGAGACGTCCTGGTGCTGATCGAGCGTCATCGCAAGGCGCGCGGATTGCGTCGAGCGGTGCTTGCACTCGACCTGATGGACCCCGGCGGCGAGTCGCCCAGAGAGACTTGGCTGCGGCTTCTGCTCATCGATGCCGGGCTTCCGCGGCCCAAGACCCAGATCCGCGTGAGCGACGGCTTCAACAACGCCTTCATCGACATGGGATACGACGAGCCGAAGATCGGCCTGGATTACGAGGGTAAACACCACAGCACGGATCGGGCGCAGTACGTCCACGGCATCGGGCGTGCTGAGCTGCTCGACAGCCAGGGGTGGATAGACCTGCAGGTGGTGGCCGAACATAGCCGGAGGTTCATCCTGCATCGGCTGTCGGAGGCATTCGTCCGCCGCGGCCACCCGTTGAGATTGCGTACTGGGTCGTGAAAACCGGCCGCCAACAGCCGTAGACGCAATCTCGACGAATCGAACGGATGTGCGATAGGCTGCGGGCGTGGCGATACCGGTACAGGAGTCGCTGTTCGACCTCAGCGAACGCCGACAGCTCGATGGGGGCGCCTGGCTCGACGTTCGTCCCGGCTGGCTCTCCGAGGAAAGCAGCGAACTGGTCAGCGAACTGCAGTCGGTCATTCCCTGGCGGGCCGAACGCCGCCGGATGTATGACCGGGTGCTCGACGTTCCCAGGCTGGTGAGCTTCCACGACCTGGCCACCGGCGAGGTGCCGCACCCGGTCATCGCCAAGCTGCGCCGCCGGCTCAACGACATCTACGCCGGGGAACTCGGCGAGCCGTTCACCACGGTCGGGTTGTGCCTGTACCGCCACGGAGGCGACAGCGTGGCCTGGCACGGCGACACCATCGGCCGCGGCGCCCGCCAAGACACCATGGTCGCGATTGTCAGCGTCGGCGCCACCCGCACGCTGGCCCTCCGCCCGCGCGGAGGCGGCGCGGCCCTGCGGTTGGCACAACACCACGGCGACCTGGTGGTGATGGGCGGCTCGTGTCAGCGGACATGGGAGCACTCGATTCCCAAGACGGCGACGCCCACCGGCCCGCGGATCAGCATTCAGTTCCGTCCGCGCGGCGTGCGCTAGCCGAACGCGCTAGTTGCGGATCGCGTCGACCGCGGCCACCAACAGCTCGCGGGCCCGGGCGGTGTCGACCGGGGCGATGGGCTTGCCCGGCTGCACCAGGGGGTTGGCGGTGACGAGCACCTGGTAGGGGCCGAAGTAGGCCGAGTAGTTGTAGAGCTCACCGATGCGCGACTTGCCGGCGGCGACGGCCTCGATCACCCGGTGCACGCCCAGCGTCTTCACCCCGTCGATGTGCGGCGCCTCGACCGTTTCGATCAGGCCACGCATCGCGCCCCCGGAGAAGCCGATCCGCCGGCAGGTGCGGCCCGGTTCGCTGACCGAAACCGGCTCGGAGGTCTCCAGGGCGATGGTGATGAATCGGTTGCCCTGGCCTTCGGCGGCGACAGCGGCCATGTTTCCCTGCACGCCCTGCGGCAGCTGCTGACTGATGGCGAACTTCGAGCAGTCGGCCGGATCGAAGGTCAGGCCCGGGGGAAGTGCGGTGCCGGCCAGGAGCTTGGGGTCGATCCCGGTGCGTGGGATGGCCTTAGCCTCGAATTCGGGGCCGAAGGACGACTTGAGGTCGACCACCTTGCCGATGTCGGCGGACACCTCGGCAGGGCTGGAGTTGCAAGCGGCAAGCAGGCAGACGCAGCCGATGGCCAGTACCGCGCGAAGGGTCAACATCGCAGCCAATTTACCCAACGCGACCTGGGCCGTTGGCAGCGGTTACCCCACGGCTTGGATCGCTTGGCGGCCAACCTCTTTGATCTGATCGGCGATCGCACGGTCGAACGGCAGCTGGTCTTCGCCGGGCACGTCGAGCACTGTGGTGACAACACCCGGGTCGTCACGCTCCCAGTAGGCGCCCAGATGATCGAGGATGGCGCGCATGGGCGCGTTCTCCGAGAGCACCCGCGCGGTGAACTTCTCGATGCCCTCGAGCCTGGCGATCACGGCCACCGCGCCCATCAGATAGGTACCGATGCCGCGGCCCTGGTAGCTGTCACCCACGATGAACGCGATCTCGGCGGAGGTCGGGTTTTCGGGGTCACGGACGAATCGCCCATCGGCGACGAACGAGCCGTCGAGCTCAGTGATCACCCACACGAAGTGATCGACGTAGTCGACCTCGAACAGGTAATGCATCAGCGCCGGGTTCGGGGTCCGGGTGGTCTGAAACCGCCGGTAGAGCGTCTCACCGGAGAATTCGACATGGCCCGTCACGGTTCGGGCGCTGTCGCCGGGCAGCACCGGCCGCAGCAGCAGTTCGGTGCCGTCGCGGGCCCGGATCGGCACGGCGGTGAGGTAGGCGGCCAGGCGCTGGCGGGCGATGCGCACCAGCCGACCCATGACCTCGGGGACGTGCACCATCTGGTTGAAGGCCTGCTCGTCACCGATCCAGCCCGTCAGTGGCGTCGAGGTGGTGACGGTTGCCGTGCGCAGGCCCTTGCGCAGCAGGGCGATCTCACCGACCACCATCCCGGCCGTCACCTCGTTGACTACCACGGCGCCGTCGTCGCCGATATGCTTGACCTGGGCTGATCCCGATGAGATCAGGAGGAATGACAGCGCTTGCTCGCCTTGCCGCATCAGTTCGGCACCGGCGGGAGCCTGCAAGGGGCGCAATCCGGCGGCCAGCGGCGCCAGATCAGCCGCGGAACACCCGGCGAAGATCTCCATCTCCGCGAGGTCAGCGGCGGGTAAGGCTCCATCGGGTGCTGCGGTAATCGGGTCCCACCGCGACATCACCATTGAAGTGCTCCGCCCCTAGTCCGCCAACCTAGGTTAACCGGTACCCCGCGAATGTTAATGATTTAACAATGACGTAACGGCCAGGATTCGGCGTTAGCGATTCCGGCCGCTAGCCTGTGGCCGCTGACTGCGACACGCGAGGAAGAGATCATCCAATATGACCGAACTGAATCCGAAGCTGCACGACATCTACGACGAGGTGCTGCGGCGCAACCCCGGTGAGGCCGAATTCCATCAGGCCGTTTTCGAGGTGCTCAGCAGCCTCGGCCCGGTGGTGACCAAGCACCCCGAGTACGTGGACCGCGCCGTCATCCGGCGGATGTGCGAGCCCGAGCGCCAGATCATCTTCCGGGTGCCGTGGCTGGACGACAACGGTGACGTGCAGATCAACCGGGGTTTCCGGGTGGAGTTCAACTCGGCCCTGGGCCCCTACAAGGGTGGCCTGCGGTTCCACCCCTCGGTCTACCTGGGAATCATCAAGTTCCTCGGCTTCGAGCAGATCTTCAAGAACTCCCTGACCGGCCTGCCCATCGGCGGCGGCAAGGGCGGGTCGGACTTCGACCCCAAGGGCCGCTCCGACAACGAGATCATGCGGTTCTGCCAGTCCTTCATGACTGAGCTCTACCGCCACCTGGGCGAGTACACCGACGTCCCGGCCGGTGACATCGGCGTCGGCGGCCGTGAGATCGGCTACCTGTTCGGCCAGTACAAGCGCATCACCAACCGCTACGAGTCGGGCGTGCTGACCGGCAAGGGCCTGAGCTGGGGCGGGTCGCAGGTCCGCACCGAGGCGACCGGTTACGGCGCGGTGTTCTTCGCCGACGAGATCCTCAAGACCTCCAAGGACTCCTTCGAGGGCAAGCGGGCCGTGGTGTCCGGTTCGGGCAACGTGGCCATCTACGCCATCGAGAAGATCCACCAGCTCGGCGGCACTGTGGTGGCCGCTTCGGACTCCAGCGGCTACATCGTCGATGAGAAGGGCATCGACTTGGAGCTGCTCAAGGAGATCAAAGAGGTCAAGCGCGAGCGGATCGAGGCCTACGCCAAGGCCCGCGGTGGGGCGACGCAGTTCGTCAGCGACGGCTCCATCTGGGACGTGGCCTGCCAGATCGCGGTGCCTTCGGCCACCCAGAACGAGCTCGACGGCAACCACGCCGCCACGCTGGCCCGCAACGGCTGCAAGATCGTCGCCGAGGGTGCCAACATGCCGTGCACCCCGGAGGCCGTCAAGCTGTTCGGCGAAGCCGGTGTGACCGTTGCCCCGGGCAAGGCGGCCAACGCCGGTGGTGTGGCCACCAGCGCGCTGGAGATGCAGCAGAACGCATCGCGGGACTCGTGGAGCTTCGAGTACACCGAGCAGCGCCTGGCCGCGATCATGCAGAGCATCCACCACCGCTGCCTGGTGACCGCCGACGAGTACGGCGCCCCCGGCAACTACGTGCTGGGTGCCAACATCGCCGGCTTCATCCAGGTCGCCGACGCGATGACGGCACTGGGCCTCATTTAGCCCCTGTTGACTCTGCGTCCATGGCGGGGTGCTCTCGCACTTCTCCGCCATGGACGCAGAGTCAACGTGCTTTCGCCCCCTTATCGCTTAGCATCGCCGGTATGAATCGGATTCTGGGTGCGGCCGTGTTCGTCGGGAGCGCCGCCATCGCCTTGCTCGGCAGCGCACCGGCCTACGCCGACGACGCCAGCTATCTCGCGGCACTCGACGCCAACGGCGTCTTCAAGTCCGGTCCGCCCAACGCTCGACTGTCGGCCGGCCACCGGTTCTGCAACCAACTGCGGGCCGGCTCCACTGTCGACCAGGTCGTCAACGATTACGTGCGTCGCCCGTCATTCGGTGGACCGTCCATGGTCGACGATCTGACCGTCAACCTGCGCCCGGTGATCGACATCGCGCAGCATGAACTGTGCCCTGACACCCTGCACTGATTCGTCGGCCTAGACAGCCTTACGTTCGGCGGCGGCCACCAGCTTGCGCGTCAGCGTTCCGAGCACCACTCGCAAGACCAGCCAGTAGGCCATACCCACGGCGCGCCAACGCGTCTCGTACCGACCACGCCACGTCACCTGGGTGCCGCCGGCGTCCTCGACGAACGTCACCTGCGCCTGATAATCACGGATCGGACCATCGACGAGCATGGTGTAGCCGTGCCGGCCGGGCGGCTCGTAGATGGTCACCATCTCGCGGGTCGGCCGCTTGCGCCGTCCGACGGCCCGGATTGCGCCCACGCCGCTATCGCCGGACGGGCTCAACGACTCCCAGGTCGAATACGGGATCAACGGCGCGGCCCACTTCGACCAGCGGGCGCCATCAGCGACGAGATCGAACAGGGTCTGCGGCGCGGCCGTTGTCCGGCTCGAGATGACGCATTCGTAGCGGTGAACCATGGCCGACACGATAACAGAACGTTGTTCTATTATGTGACGGTGTCAGCATCCCCTCGCCTGCCGTTCGCCCGCGCCCGCAACGAGGCGCAGCGCCAAGACCGGTTGGCGCAGCTCACCGCCGCCACCCGCGAGCTGCTGACCCACTCCCGGGCCACCGCACTGACGCTCGGCGACGTCGCCGCGGCGGCCGGACTGGCGAAGTCGGGCATCCTGCGCTACGCCGGATCACGGGAGGCGCTGCTGCTGCGGGTAATGCATGACGAGCACCTGGCCTGGATCGACGCACTGAACGGCGAACTGCCGCACACCGCCCCGGCGACAGCCCTGGCTCACACGCTCGCCGCTCACCCCGTGCTGTGCGACCTCATCGCCGCCTCGCCCGCGCTGATCGCCAAGCTCAGCCCCGACGAGATGCGTGTCCTGGCGTCCCAGGCCAACGACGCACAACGACGCCTCGGTGCGGCGCTGCACCCCTCATTACCGCTCTCCGACAACCAGCTCAGCGCCCTGACCGCGGCAGTGCACGCCTTCACCGGCACCGCGTGGGCCTGGACGAACCCCGATTCGCCCCAACCGATCGTCACCGACTTCGAGTCGACCGTCCTACGGCTGCTGGAGATCTTCATCGCCGGGCTGGAGTCGACGAGCTGACCGGTCAAGGATCTCGTCGACCAGCGGGATGTCGACGTCGCCGCCGGAGGCCACCGTCGGCGCCCACAGTCCGGCGTCGAGGTCGTACTTCTCGGTGAGAAACCGCAGCCGGTAGGCCTGCTGGGCGCGTTCGAATGTCTGCTGCGCGATGCGGGCGTTGAGCCCGCCGTTGACCACCGCACCCAGGATCGGAACCGCTTGCGCCAGCTTGCGTTTGGCCAGCCGGAACCCCAGTGCCATGGAGACCTGGCTGATCACGTTGTCCGCCTGCTGGGGCTGCAGTTGGTGCCACGACTCCTGACGCATCATCTGCTGAGTCAAGCGTGACAGCGACGCCAGCGCTGCGGCTTTCTCGGCGGAATTGCCGGCGGTGGAATAGGCGATCACCCCTGAGGCGAATGCCTGCTCGTCGGGCTCGCGGACGTCGTAACCGTAATGGGCCGCAACCAATGCCACGATCCGCCCCATCCCCACCAGCACCGCGGTCACGTCCGCCACTACGGCCGAGGCGGCGACGGTCATGGTCGTGCCGCCTGTGACGGCGCTGGTCACCGCCGAACCCGTCACCGCCAGCGAGGACGCCGCACCTTCGGCAATGGCCAGGGCGACATAGCGCTCCTTGCGGCGCGGGACCGAGCGGTCGCAGTGTTTCAGGTCGAGGCTCTTGACCTCGCCGTAGGACCGCACCGTGAGGCCCTCATCGGCGAACATCGCAAAGACGTTGGCCGGCTTGACCGAATTGAGCCCGCGCTCGACCAGCACCGTGTGCAGGGCTTCCAATGCCTTGGTGGTGAGCTGGTCCACCTTGCCGATTGCCGCGGTGGCGCCCGGGACCTGCTCCACCCCGGAGCGGACTTGGGAGACCACGTCTTTGGCGCGATCGGCGATGCCCTGGCTTAGGCCCTCGAACCATCCGGGGGATTCGGTGCCGGTGGCCGCCTCCAGCAGCGCGCCCCATTGCTTGCGCTCGTAGGAGGACATGACCGGCCGACCAGACTGAGCCACGTGAGAAATCCTACCGCTCACGACCGCTCGAGAGTGGGCGAAGATCAAGGCCCATCGGCGAATCAAGCGGGATCTCGCCGGCCGCCACGACGGCGTGGGTCAGCGGCCGCAGCGCGCGGATGAGGTCGTGTCGTTCGGTCTCGGTCAGCGCCTCATATGCCGGGGCGGCGAGCCGGTCGGTTTGTTCTTCGATCTGCGCCTTGAGCCGGACGCCGTCCGGGGTGAGCCCCTCGGCGGCGGCAAGCCCCTTGTCGCGCAGTGCGTTCGTCAGCCGGTTCCACTCGTCATCGGTGAAGTCGCGGGCGACGGTGTAGGTCTGGCGCGGTGCGCCCGAGGCCAGGGCGTGGAACACGTGGGATTCGCGGCCCTCGATGCCGGCGGCCAGAAGTGCTGCGATATGGCCGTCACCGCGATGCTCTCGCAGCACGGTGGCCGCGTGCCACAGCCGCGCCAACGGCGGATCGGGCCACGGCAGTGCATGATTCGCAGCGCCAAGCACCCGGCCGGCGAGTGGCACCGCGTCCGCCGCGCGTGCGGCGAGTTCGGCCGCACGAGCCACCTCCGGCCCGTCCGCCAAGGCCGCGAGTTGGCGCCGCAATGCGGCGACCGCACCTTCTACCCGCGCTTGCAGCGCGGCTTCGGGCGGCGCGAAACCCCATGCGGCGGGCAATGCCTTGGCAACGCGTTCGAAGGAGAAGTTGTAGAACGCCGCATGCACGACTTCGGCGCCGACCGCACCCAGTGGCGCGGCGCGGCCCGCGAAGTAGCCCATCCAGAATCCGCGATAGCCGGCCGCGTCGAGTGCAGCCAAGGGTTCCGGCGAGAAGTAGACAACCGCGTGCAAGGGCTCCAGCAGCCGCCAGGCGTCACGAGCGCTAGACACGGTGGCCTCCCGCTCTGGATGTCGTCATGCCCATCCCCGAAGGAAAGCACACCGCTCCCGCGTTCTCAGTCGGCTGTCGATTCTCCGAATATTTGCTGACGATTGTCATTGACGGTCGTCAATGAATGTTGCTAGCGTTCGACCATGACGACCGCCCGGGCAATCAAGAAGACCCGATCGCAAGCCAGCGGTGCCCGCGAAGCCCGTCGACTCGAGACGAGGTCGCGGCTGTTTGAGGCCGCAGTATCGGAGATCCGCCAGTACGGACTCGCCGGTGCAGACGTCAGCGCCATCGCCAACGCAGCGGGCGTAGCCCGGGGCACGTTCTACTTTCATTTTCCAACCAAGGAGCACGTCCTTATCGAGGTCGAGCGCAACGAGGAGACTCGGATCATCGGCGAACTAGCCGAGGCCAACGGCGACCTGGCGTCGGTACTTTCCCAGCTCGTCCATCATGTTCTGCGCGCCAAGCAGCGGTTGGGGGCCGAGGTCTTCCAAGACATGCTCGGCCTGCATTTCTCCTCGACCCGTCCCGTCGAGGATGAGTTGACACAGCACCCCCTCGCGGAGTTCCTGGTGGAGCTCATCGAGCGGGCACGGGCCGCCAACCAGGTTCCCCAGGAAAGCGACGCCGCCGAACTCGGGACGTTCTTCCTTACTGGGCTTTTCGCGTTGCTATCCACCGGGGTCCACGATCCGGCACTGCTGGATCGGTACGTGTCAACGATCGTCAAGGGAATGGAGGTCCGATGAACGGCACCGGGATTGACGGCTATCGCGACTACTTGTGTCAGCGCGACGGGGAAGCCGACTTGTTGAATCGACGGCTTGCCAATCGCGAAGAGTTCTTCGGTAGCGTTGAAGCCACTCCCGTGCGGTCAGCGAAAACCGTTGACCGACCGACTTTTCTTCGCAATCTACGGCGCCGGCGACCCGAGCCCGGCCTGGACCGCACCATGCTGTTTCTGTTGGCGACGGCGAAGCTCAACCAAGCCGAACGATTCGGCGTCGGGCTGGGCGAGACCTACGGACGCAACAGCGACGACAATCGGCCGCCCGAGAACGTCTACCTCGAGCTGGAAGAGCACTACCACACCAGACTGCTGGCATACGCGCTCGACGTATTCGGCCTGCCATTTCAGGTTGTCCCACCACCATTCGTCATGCGGCAGTTCGTCAAGACCGGCGTGTTCACCCCCGAGCGACTCGGCTTCCTGTTCGTCGGCGCCGCCGAGATGGCGGGCTGCATCATGTTCGACGAGCTACGTCGCTCCGGCACTGCACTGTTCGCCGACGAACCTGAAGTAGCCGAACGAATCAACTTGCTCTACAGCGAGATTCTGACCGACGAGATCGGCCATGTCGGATACTGCGCGTCCCGCTGCACGTCGGGGGAACGGGCGATCATGCGCCGCATCTACCCGCTGATCGGGCGGCTGATCGCCCGACAGACCGCCGAGATCGACCTGCTCATCGACCCCAAGGTGCTGCGCGCGCGGCTGGATCGCCCTTTCGATCTCGCGGAAATCAGTGCCGAGCTGACCAACCCGACGTACGTGGTGACACACCCTTAGTGCCGACGGAGCAGTCCGACAAAATCGAGCATGCCGAAGCGACGAGCCGGTCGGCTCGCTCTTCGATCTGCGCACTTCCGCAATAGCCGGCCGCGCCGCGCGCGAGCAGGGTCCCAGCGGAGATTGACGACCGCGCACCGGGTCTCTACCAGCGGTAATGCCTGCCCTCCACCTTCGAATCGCGGTGAACGTAAAGTAACGCTACGGTGAACAACAGGTGAACTACCGTTTGCCTGATCTGTCCGAGCGTGTGTTGTTGTAAGCCGAGTTCGAAGGATTACTTCCCCATGTCCACCCATCCGATATTCAGAACAATCATCGGCATCGTCGCCTTCGGCGCAGTTGCCTTCATGGACGCCTACAGTCCCCCGGTGGCCCGCGCCGACATCCCCGCCAACTGCGATTCCCGCCCCTGGGGCTTTCTGGGCAGAGAGACGCGCCTGATCTGCGATTCGCCGATCCGGCCGGACGGCTATTGGACACGCGACCGGATCATCGGGATTCCGGCCCACTATGAAAACGCGACCAGTCGCTGCTCTAACAGCAGGTACTACAGCAACTGCACCTACTACCCCGGCGGCTGGGTCAGCACCCACATCTCAAGCCAGGAGACCTACCAGGTCCGCGCCGACAACGTTCTCCCCGACGAGCCGGGGCACATGCCGGACCCGGCACCACTGCCCCCTCCGCCCGAGAATTCCGCGCCCCCGCCGACTCCGGGCGCGATTGAGTAAGCATCCCCGGGCCATGGAGATCAGTCGTCCAGCACGAAGATTGGCTTGCTGCCGGCCTTGGGGGATGTGAGTATGTCGGGCATCTCAGCCCAGGCGTAGGTCCCGCTGGTGACGAGTTCGGGATGCAACGTCCCCGCGGCGATCGCGTCCAGGGTAGGCGTCATGTTCGGTCGCGCGTGCCCTTTGCCGTTGTGGAAGTGGACGCCTCGCAGGTAGAGATTGAGCAACGGCAGTGCGACATCTTCGAAGTAGATGCCAACGCTGTTGACGTAGCCCTCGGGCATCACTGACAGCAGCGCTTTGCGCAAGCGCTCGGGGTCGGCAGAGGCATCCACCGCAAGGTGAAAGTCTTTCTCGCGCTTGCCGCTGATGTCGTGGACTTCGGCCCCCAGCTGCGCTGCAACTGCCATCCGGCCAGGATCGTCGTCGTAGTAGACAGTGCGCGCTCGCGCGCAGTGCACAGCGACATCGACGCAGTAAAGGCCAATCGATCGCGTACCGCCGAAGATGGCGATCTCCGGATCTTCGATCCCCGCGACGGTCGGCATGATGGTCTCCCAGCCAAGCGCGAGGTTGTCGCCGATGGACGCAAGGTGCACCGGGTCAACGCCGGCGGGCAGTGGGGCGAGGTTGAAATCGGCGTAGGGAACGCGGATCAGTTCGGAGAATGTGCCGCCCCAGAATCCGTTTACGGGGAGCCCGTATTGAGCCTCACCATGAAGCGTGCAACGTGCCGTGTGGCCGAGTCGGCATTGAGCGCAAGTCCCGCAAGCGATGTGCCAGGCGACCCCGACAACGTCTCCCACGGCGACGCTTCTACATTCGGGGCCCACTTCGACAACGGTGCCAACGCACTCGTGTCCCAGCGGAAATGGCCCAAGGCCGGAGAAGGGAGTGCGACCGGCAATGACGACATGGTCAAGGTCGCATGTTGTAGCGGCGATAGGGCGCACCAATGCGTCCGCCGCATCAACGATCTTGGGTTCATCGACTTCATCAAATCGAAGCTGACGGGGACCAACGAACATCAAACTGCGCATACCCACTCCTTATAACACTCGTTATAGATCGAGGACGTTAGACTATGACGGTCGTTATAGCAAGGGAGGTCGGCGATGCCGGAGGACTCAGCGGCGTCCCGCCAGCGGATGGTGATCGGCGCAGCCGACATGATCCGCAGGCGTGGACTCAACGCCACCAGCGTGCGCGAGCTGGCCAAGCACGCCGACGCCCCCCTGGGCTCGACCTATCACTACTTTCCGGGCGGCAAGTACGACTTGGCGTCCGAAGCGGTGCGGTGGGCCGACGACATCACCGCCCGGATGCTCACCCAAGAATTGAAGGCAGGCCCCCTGGCCGGCCTGAAAGCCTTCCTGGCCATGTGGCGAAAAGTGGTCCTCGACAGTGACTTCCACGCAGGATGTCCGGTCTTGTCGGTGTCGGTAGAAGACCTCCCCGACAAGCACGGTCGCCCTCGCGAAGCTGCCAGTGCGGCCTTTCTCAATTGGACCCGCATCCTGGGTGACTCGCTGCGCGAGCACGGCGTGAAGTCAGCAGACGCCGAACGCCTCGCGATCCTCATCGTTGCAGCCGTGGAGGGCACCGTCGCCATGTGTCGGGCTCATCGAAGCATCGAACCACTAGACCAAGTCGCCGAAGAGTTAAGCCGGCTCATTGAAGACGCTGTTGCGCTTGGGCGTACGGACGGCCACTGACCGTCGTTGCCGCCGCACCCGACAGAAGAAACCCGAACCTGGGATAGCCACTGCGACTGCCGCCGTACCGGATTAGCTGCAGAACTGTAACGGCCGGCAAACAGTTCTGTTGTGCTGACCAAGATTGGTGATAAGCGCTTGACCACCCGTGCTACTAATGCTGCGTGACCGACCTGCACCGACCGTCACCGCAGTTGCCCGATTGGGGCGCTGCCGGCACGGAACGGGGTTCGCATCGGCGTCCGAATCGAGCAGGTGCGCACCGGATCGGAAACGAGGCGGGCCGCCGTCCCCGTCGCTATTACCCGATCTCCGAAATCCTGCATATGCCGGATCTGCCCGGGCCGCGGAAAGCCGTACCGGCCTCCGGCTGGCGCCGGCTGGTTTATGCCGCCTCGTTCCACGGCATCAACGCCGGGGAATCACCGCTTGAACAGCATTTCCGTGCACTCCGCGACCAGATCGGTCAGCGGATGCACAAAAACTTGGTGATCGGCGTGGTATCCGGTAAAGGCGGCGTCGGGAAGACCACGATGACCACCTGTATCGGCGGCATATTCCGGGAATGTCGATCCGACAACGTCGTGGCGATCGACGCCACACCAGGCTTCGGGACGTTGGCCGACCGGATCGACACACGCTCACCTGACGGCTACACCGAGATCATCACCAAGATCGACGTTCGGGGTTACACCGATATCCGAGAACACCTGGGCCACAACAACATCGGTTTGGATGTGCTGTCGGGCAATCGAACGTCGGACCAGCCGCGTCCGCTCTTTCCGTCGATGCTGAACGAAGCGGTGGCCCGCCTTCGCCGCACTCACCAGGTCGTCCTGATCGACACGTCGGACAATCTGGAGCATCCGGTGATGAAGGCGGTATTCAATACCTGCGACGCGCTGATCTTTGTGTCCGGACTTACCGGCGATACCGCCCTGCCGGTCGCCCGTTCCATCGATCTGCTGCGCGCAATGGACTACGACGATCTGTTGGCGCGTTCGATGGTCATCCTCAACAACAGCCGTAACCACGCCAGTCCGAACGCGCGACGCTACCTCACCGATCTGTTCACCGAGGCCGAGATCCATGCCGAGTACATGCCGTACGACTCGCACCTTGCCCAAGGCGGCATTATCGACACGCAGAATGGGCTTCGCCCCCAGAGCCGGCTACGACTGTTCGAAATCGCGGCGATGTTGGCGGATCAACATGTGCGCAAGGCCGATCGGCTGAACTGACCGGGCGCGACGACCTGATCTTCACAAACTCTGTGGAGCTAAGGGGAATCGAACCCCTGACCTTCTCGATGCGAACGAGACGCGCTACCAACTGCGCTATAGCCCCTGACCGCTAGGAGATTACCAGCCCCTAGCCCGTGCCCTGAAACCGAGACCTATTGACCGGACGCGCGCGCCAGGTCGCCGCGCCATCCGTACCGGTCGGCACTGGATGTGTACTCCAGGTGCTCGAACACGGGGTCCTCGTCGTCGATCTCCAGCACCGCAACCCCCGGGCGGCGCAACCGTGACGGCACCACCTCGAACGCGTCGGTGTGGACGCTCTCGCGTTGCATACGCGGCCGCTCGGCGCGGCGCGCCCGGCGAGCCCGCACCTGCTGCTCGATACGGGTCTGACGGCGCAGGTAGGCCAGATAGAGCACCGTCGCGCCCGCGGCGCCGCCACAGATCCACCACGCGGTGGGCGCCACGGTGAAGGCGGTGAGCGCCGAGAGCACCAGGACGACCGCGAGCGACATCAACACCCGCTTGCGGAACTCGTACTTGCGCGCACTGACCGCCGCAGCCGTGTCGATACGGGGCCGACGACCGCGGGCCGACAGACCGGCTGCGCCCGCCCGGGTGGACTCCGCCGCAGGCTCCAGCCCGGAGCTGTCCTCGACGTATTCGTACTCGTAGCCATCGGCTTCGGTCTCGCCCTCGGCAGCGGGCTCCTCGTCGGCTTCCTCGTCGGCTTCGGCTTCCGCCTTGGCCGCCAGGGCCTCGGCCGCCATGGCGGCCTCCTCCGCAGCGCGAGCCTCCGCCTCAGCGGCGGCCTGAGCTTCGGCGTCGGCGCGCGCCTGCGCCTCAACCTCGGCCGCCAGACCCGCGTCCGACAGCGGCAGTTCGTCGGAGTCGTCGGCGACAACGTCGACGTCCAAGTAGTCGAGTTCGGCCTGCTCACCGACCTGCGGCTCCGACGCGGCGACGAACACCGCGGCCGCGGCGACGAACACCCGCGAGCCACCCTCGGCGGGTTCACCCTCGACCTCGTCGACGTCATCGATGTCGTCGACCTCGTCGATGTCGTCGACGCTGTGCTGCCAGTCGGGGTCGCTGCGGTGTCCGGTGGCCGGGCCGCCGCGCTTGAGCAGCCGGGCGCTGGACCCACTGGTCAATACCCGGGTCGCCAAGGCCACGTCGCTGGTACGACGGACCGCGTCACGCTTGCTGACCAGCATCGGCACCAGTACGAACAGCCAGAGAACGACCAGTGAGATCCAGAGCAATGATTGCGGGATGCTGGGCATGGTTGGCCTGCTCCTTTCCGAGCCAAGGCTAGGTGTGAGAGCCACACGACCTCGGACGACGCGCCGAACCAATTACACAGTTGTAATTTACTCGCTGACCTCGTCAGTCACAACTACCACACGGGTAACAGCTCGGCCGAATATCGTCAGACCCGCGCAGCCCGGCCGGACTGAATCAGCGCCGAGGTCACCGACCCGGCGACCTCCTCCATCGTCATCGCCACCAGCAGGTGGTCGCGCCACGCTCCGTCGACATCGAGGTAGCGCTGCAGCAGCCCCTCCTGACGGAAACCGACCTTGGCCAACACCGCCCGGCTGGCCGCGTTCTCCGGCCGGACGGTGGCCTCCACCCGGTGCAGCCGTACCGGCCCGAAGCAATGGTCGAGCCCGAGTGCCACCGCCCCAGTGGCCACTCCCCCGCCGGCCACCGCGCTGGACACCCAATACCCGATCCAGGCCGAGCGCAGCGCTCCGTGGGCGATGTTGCCCACCGTCAGCTGGCCGCAGAATCGGCCGTCGAGCTCGATCACGTACGGCAGCATCCGCCCATAGCGGGCCTCGGTGCGCAGACTCGAACACAGCGGCGGCCAGGAGGCGCTACCGTGCCGGGTCACCCAGTCCACCTCCACGCTGGGTTCCCACTGCTCTAGGTAGGCGCGGTCGGCCAGCCGAATCCGGCTCCACGCCACGCCATCACGCATCCGCACCGGCCGCAGCCGGATCACGCCCGCCGGCACCCGCAGGGGCCCAAGCACACTCGGCCAGCCGGGATGCTCGACGGCTTTGAACGGCCACAGATTGACCAACATGGACTCGGGCTCAGCCCCGCTGAGCCAGGAACGCGACGTCCACCAACTCGCCGGCCGCGATCTGCTCGACCTCCTCGGGAACCACCACCAGACAGTTGGCCTCGGCCAACGTGGCCAACAGATGTGACGCGGTGCCGCCAGAGGCCCCGAGCACCTGCACCAGATACTCGCCGGTGTCCTCGTCACGCATCAGCTGGCCGCGCAAGAACCCCTTGCGGCCGGGCATCGAAGCGATCGGCCCGAGGGTGCGGGCCTGCACCATCCGGCGCATCGGCTCACGCTTGCCCAGCGACAGCCGGATCAGCGGGCGGATCATCACCTCGAACACCACCAGCGCGCTCACCGGGTTGGTGGGCAACAGGAACGTCGGCACCCCTTCGGGGCCAAGCTGGCCGAATCCCTGCACCGAACCGGGGTGCATCGCGATCCGGGCGACCTCCATGTCGCCGAGATCGGCCAGCACCGCGCGCACCTCATCGGCCGCGGCACCCCCGACGCCGCCGGCGATCACCACCACCTCGGCACGATTGAGTTGTCCCTCGACCGTCTCGCGCAGCTTCTTGGGGTCATTGCTGACGATGCCGACCCGGTTGACCTCCGCGCCCGCGTCGCGACCGGCCGCGGCCAGCGCGTAGGAGTCCACGTCGTAGACCTGCCCATTGCCGGGTGTGCGATTGACGTCGACCAGTTCGCCGCCCACCGCCATGACCGACAGGCGGGGGCGCGGGTGGACCAGCACGCGATCGCGGCCGACGGCGGCCAGCAGCCCCACCTGGGCCGCCCCGACCACCGTGCCGGCGCGCACCGCGACATCGCCGGGCTGCACGTCGTCGCCGACCCGGCGCACATAGTCGCCCGGGCGCACGCCCCGCAGCACCCGCACACGGGAGGTCCCACCGTCGGTCCAGCGCAGCGGAAGCACCGCGTCGGCCAGGGTGGGCATGGGCGCCCCGGTCTGGATCCGGGTGGCCAGCTTGGGTTGCAGCCGGGTGGGAGTGCGCGCGCCCGCTTCGATGACGCCCAGTACCGGCAAAGTGACCACGGTGTTGGAGGCATCATCGCGCCCGGCGCCATCGGAGCTGTCGCCGATCGCGTCGGCGCCCAGGACGTCGACACTGCGCACCGCGTAACCGTCGATGGCAGCCTGATCGAATGCCGGCATCGGCCGCTCGGCGACCACTTCTTCAGCGCACATCAAGCCCTGCGCCTCGGCGATCGCCACCCGGACCGGGCGGGGCGCCACGGCGGCAGCCGAAACCCGGGCCTGCTGCTCCTCAACCGAACGCACGGTGTGCCTTTCTCCGTTGCAGCCGAGGTCCAATTCGGGCAGACGTCAGCTCAGTTCTCCGCCAAGCCCAGCCGCGCCACCAACCACCGGCGCAGATCCGGACCGTAGTCATCGCGGTCCAAGGCAAAGTCAACCGCAGCTTTGAGGTAGCCGCCCGGATTTCCCAGGTCGTGTCGCGACCCCCGGTGCACAACGACGTGTACGGGATGGCCTTCGGCGATCATCAGCGCGATCGCGTCGGTGAGCTGCACCTCGCCGCCTGCTCCGCGGTCGATTCGCCGCAACGCGTCGAACACGGCCCGGTCCAGCACGTAGCGGCCCGCCGCGGCATACGTCGACGGTGCGTCTTGGGTCTTGGGCTTCTCGACCATCCCCTTGACCCGCATCACGTCCGGGTTGTCACCATCGGGCAGCGGCTCGACGTCGAAGACGCCGTAGGCGCTGACCTCCTCCGGGCTGACCTCGATCGCGCACAGCACGGTGCCGCCCCGGCGAGCACGCACCTTTGACATGGTCTCCAGCACTCCGGTGGGCAGCACCAGGTCGTCGGGCAGCAGGACCGCGACGGCATCTTCGTCGTCGGACAAGGTGGGCTCGACGCAGCTGATGGCGTGCCCCAAGCCCAGCGGCTCGGCCTGCACCACCGACTCGACCTTGATCAACTGCGGGGCGCGGCGCACCTTGGCCAGCATCGCCTTCTTGCCGCGAGCCTCGAGCGTGCCTTCGAGCACCAAGTCTTCGACGAAGTGCGCGACCACGCCGTCCTTGCCCTCGGAGGTGATGATCACCAACCGCTCGGCACCGGCTTCGGCCGCCTCGGCGGCGACGAGCTCGATGCCCGGGGTGTCAACGACCGGCAGCAGCTCTTTGGGCACGGTCTTGGTCGCGGGCAGAAAACGGGTGCCCAAACCTGCCGCGGGCACAATGGCGGTGCGCGGAATCGGGACCTTCGGCGTGGGCATTGCTCACACGATAACCGCAATCCGCTTCACCTCTTCGGCTGGCGGTGGGCGAGCCGTTGCTGACAGTCTGGTTGCCGTGACCGACGACGCGGTGGTGGCCGCCAAGTCCGCGTTGCGGGCGCGGCTGCTCGCCGACCGACGCGCGGTACCCCCCGATGTGCACGATGCCGAGGCCGCAGCGCTGGCCGAGCACCTGGCGCGAGCCGCGGGCGACGCCACCACGGTCTGCGCTTATGTGCCGGTGGGCAGCGAGCCGGGCTCGACCGCGATGCTCACTGGCCTGGCCCGTCGCGGCGCGCGCGTCCTGTTGCCGGTGGTGCGCACCGAGCACGACGGCACCCCGATGGCGCTGCTGTGGGGCGAGTACCGGCCCGAAAGCCTCACCACCGCCCGGTTCGGCCTGCTCGAACCACCGCAACCGTGGCTGACCGCCGACGCGCTGGCCGAGGCGGACCTGATCGTGGTGCCGGCCGTGGCCGTCGACCGCAGGGGCGCGCGGCTGGGGCGCGGCGCCGGTTTCTACGACCGCTCGCTGCAGTGGCGCAGGCCGCAGATTCCGCTGGTAGCGGTGGTTCGCGATGCCGAGCTTCTCGACGAGCTGCCCGCGGAGGCCCACGACGTGCCGATGACGCATGCTGTGACGCCCGGGCTCGGTCTGGTGGCACTGGGCTGAGTGGCCCTGGAATGAGGAAGGCCACATAGTGGTTCTAGCACTTAGCACGGTAGAGTGCTAAGCCGATTGTTCGATCCACGGAGGTTCACGTGCCCACCTACAGCTACGCCTGCACCGAGTGCAGCAACCGCTTCGACGTGGTCCAGGCCTTCACCGACGATGCGCTGACCACTTGCGAGGACTGCAACGGCCGACTGCGCAAGATCTTCGGCAAGGTCGGCGTGGTCTTCAAGGGCAGTGGTTTTTACCGCAACGACAGCCGCGAAGCGGGCAAGTCTGGGAAGTCAACGTCCAACGGTTCCAGCAATGGCAGCAGCTCTGCCAGCTCTTCGACGTCGGGTGACTCGGGCAGCAGCTCGGGCGACAGCGGCACCAAATCGGCCGACAGCGGCACTAAGTCCAGCGACAGCGCCAAGTCCAGCACCACGTCGTCGGCACCGGCGACCACCTCGGCGTAGTTCGTTATCCACAGCCCGGCCCCGGGCCGACGAACCGCGGCGCGCCGGCCGCTTAGCGTGACGCCATGGGCGACTCGCTCAACCCCACACTGATCAGCCGGATCTCACTGGCACTGCGCCCGGACTGGACTCGCACCGTACGGGCGCGGCGCGTGACCGCGGGAGCCCTCGTCGTGTTGGCCGGCGTCACGGCGCTGCGCTCCAACCCGCAAGGCGACCGGCTCGACGTCGTGGTGGCAAGTCGCGACATCGCGCCCGGCTCAACGCTGACTCTCGACGATGTTTCCCTCGAAAGCCGTTCGGCTCAAACAGTTCCCGACGGCGCTACCACTGATATGGCCGCGGTGCTGCAGTCCACGCTGGCGGCTCCGGCCCGCCGCGGCGAGATACTCACCGATGTCCGTGTGCTGGGCCGCCGGCTCACCGAGGCCGCCGCCGGACCCGACGCCCGCATCGTGGGCGTGCATCCGGCCGATGCCGCACTGATCGATCTGGTGCGCCCCGGCGACGTGGTCGACGTCGTGACGGCAGCCACCGAGGACGTCGCCGGCCCGCCGGGTGCCGCCCGGGTGCTGGCCAGCGGCGGGATCGTGGTGCTGGTGTCCGACAAGCACAATCACGACGACCGGGTGGTCCTGGTGGCGTTGCCGGCCACCGCTGCGGTGGCGGTGGCCGGCGCCACGCTCGGTCAGGCCGTCACCCTGACCCTGCGCTGAAACCGCTATGCGGCGGTGGCGGGCTGCACGCTGGCGCAGAACTTGCACTTGTTGGCGTCGGCGGCGATTTCGGACTTGCACTCCGGGCAGGTCTTGGTCGGTGCCGGGTCGCCGAACACGGTGTTCCCGCGGCGCTTCTGGATGTGCTTGTAGGGCAACACGATCAGGAAGTAGATCGTGGCCATGAACACGATGAAGTAGATGATCGCGGAGATGAATGCGCCGAGGTCGATGAACGTCGCCTCGTTGCCTTCGGCTCCCAATTGGTAACCCAGCCCCAGCCCGGACGTGTCGGGCTGCGCGGCCGAGACCAGCGGGTTGATCACGCTGTCGGTGAAGGCCTTGACCAGGTTGGAAAACGCCAGCGCCACCACCAGACCGATGGCCACCGTGATGACGTCATCGCGCATCAGGAAATTCTTGAACCCCTTGAGCACCGCAAATCCCCTTCCGTACGGATGCACTGCGAAGCGGCGCCACGCCGCCTACGGCGAACCGTAATAGCCGCTGTGGAGTCCGTACGGGGGATTTCGCGAAGTCGAACCTCAACCGTGATGCGGCGGGATGTTGTCCCGCAACCAGCGCTCGCGTTCTTCGGCCTCGCGAGCGTCGTCGGGATCGCGTTCGTCCGACGACGACTGGTGCTCTTCGAGTCCGGGCATGGTCGCCTAGATCTCCAGACTGGACAGTTGGCCGATGATCGCCGCGGCCAGCGGGTTCAGTGTCGCCATCCCGTCGCGGACCGCCGCCCGGGACCCGGCCAGGTTGACCACCAGGGTGCTGCCCGAGACGCCGGCCAGGCCACGCGACAGCCCCGCGTCGGCGATGCCGGCCGACAGCCCCGAGGCCCGCAGCGCCTCGGCGATGCCGAGGATCTCGCGGTCCAGCAGCTCGCGGGTGGCTTCGGGGGTGACGTCGCGCGGGGTGACCCCAGTCCCGCCCACCGATACAACCAGGTCGACCCCGCCGATCACCGCCGTGTTCAGCGCGTTGCGGATCTCCACCTCGTCGGCGGCGACGGCGACGACACCGTCGACCATGAATCCGCCTTCGGCCAACAATTCGGTGACCAACGGGCCACTGTGGTCCTCATCGCCGTGGGCGGTGCGGTCGTCAACAACGACGACGAGGGCGCGGCCGGCGAGTTCTCGGGACTGCTCCATGGGTGCAACCGTATATCGCGGGTTCCCGGCGGTTCAGCGAGGCTCGACGAAGGAGAGGCGAAGTTGGGACCGCCGCATGTACTCCGTCGGAGTCACCAACCCGTCACTGCTGCGCTTTACCGAGCGTGACCTGCGCGGTCTTGGATGCCCCGCCCGCGTCCAGGTAGGTCAGCGTCACTTGGTCGCCGGGCGCTTTGGAGCGCACCGCGGCCACTAGCGCGTCAGCGCTGCCGATGGGGCGCTTGTCGAAAGCCGTCACGGTCGCGCCCTCGGGCAGACCGGCCTTGGCGGCCGCCTCCCCGGGCACCACCTCGACCACCTTGGCGCCGTGCAGGCTGCGCTCGCTGGTGACGCGCACCCCCAGCGAGGCGTGCGACGCGGTGTGGTCCGGGGAGTTGATGAGTTCGTCGGCGATCCGCTTGGCCTGATCCACCGGGATCGCGAAGCCGAGGCCGATCGAACCGCTCTGCGCTTCGGCGGAATCGCCGCCCATGGTGGCGATCGCGGAGTTGATCCCGACCAGGTCGCCGTTCATGTTGACCAGCGCACCGCCCGAGTTGCCGGGGTTGATGGCGGCATCGGTCTGGATCGCGTCGAGCACCGTGTTCTGGTTGCCGGCTTCGCCGCTGGTGGAGACGGGCCGGTTGAGGGCACTGACGATCCCGGTCGTCACGGTGCCTTCCAGGCCAAGCGGCGACCCGACCGCAACCACGTTCTGACCCACCCGCAGGTCCGCTGAGGAGCCGATCGTGATCGGGGTCAGGTCCGAGACGCCCTGCACGCGCACCACGGCGATGTCGCTGGCCGGGTCCGTGCCCACCACGGTGAACGGCGCGGTGCGGCCATCGGCGAAGGTCACCGTGGTCCTCGGCGCGCCCTTGGGAGCTCCGTCAGGCTTGCCGCCCGGGTCAAGCTTGGTGCTCGGGTCGGGTTTGGCGGCAGCGGCGGCCACCACGTGGTTGTTGGTCAAGATCAGCCCGTCGGCCGACAGGATGATGCCCGAGCCCTCCTCGGACTGACGGCCCAGGTCCGTCTCCAGCATGACGACGCTGGGGACCACCTTCGCCGCGACCTTCTCCACCGAGCCGTCCGGCAGATTCACCGCGGCCGGCACACCCGGTGCCTGAATGCTCGGCAGGTGGCTTCCGGTGGCGGCCGGCTTGTGATCGGAGTGCAGTGCCGAACCGACCACACCGCCCATCACGCCGGACATCGCCGCGATCGCCACCGCCCCCAGCACCAAACCCGTCCGGGAACGTTTCGGCTGTGCCCCACCCGGACCACCCGGACCACTCGGACCACCCGGACCGCTCGGCACGCCGGGACGGCCGTAGGAGGCGTCGTAGGCGGAGCGATAGGCGGACTGCTGCTGCCCCTGGTGCGGGGCGTAACGCCAGTCGTAGGGCGGCGGGTACGAACCCTGGGCGGGCCGGCCCGGATAACCGGACTGTCCGCGTTGGTCCCCCGCCGCTGCACCGGCCGGGTTGGACCGTTCCGGTTGTTGAGGCGGCGGGAGGTACCCGGGGTAATTCGTCATGTTTGTTGCCTACTCCTAGGGACACGACTGCGGCGACGTTGCCTCACCACCATGCCTACGTGGACTGAGAACCGCCTGTGACTGCTCCGACAGGCATTTCCGCCGATGTCGGACCGCCGGGCAGCACCATCCGGAACGATGTTCCGGGCGGGTGCCCGCCGGGGATGGTCTCCCCGATGGTGATCGCCCCGCCGTGTTTGAGCACCACCTGTTTGACGATCGCCAGGCCCAGCCCGGACCCGGGCATGGCACGCGCGGAGTCCGACCGGTAGAAGCGCTCGAAGACCAATTCCCGTTGGTTCTCCGGGATTCCCGGCCCCTCGTCCGACACGACCATCTCCATGTGCGTCGGGTCGAGCTGCCGCATCCGCAAGCCCACGACCCCACCCGACGGGCTCCACTTGGCCGCGTTGTCGAGCAGGTTGAGCACCGCACGGGACAGACCCGCGGCGTCGCCGTAGACGTGCCAGGGAACGACCTGGATATCGAATTCGATGTCGTTGCGGCGCCGCCGGACCCGCTCCATGCTGCGGTCGACGACCTCGGTGATGTCGACCTGCTCGTAGGCGACCTCACGTTGGTCGTCGCGGGTGAGGTCTACCAAATCGCCTACCAGAGTGGACAATTCCTCGATCTGACCGATTGCGTCGGCACGCAGCTCGGCCATCTCCTCCTCCGGCAACTGCGGGGCGCCCGGAGCCGCGGACGCCATCAGCAGCTCGACGTTGGTGCGCAGCGATGTCAACGGGGTCTTGAGCTCATGTCCGGCGTCGGCGACGAGTCGCGCCTGCCGCTCCCGCGACTCGGCCAGGGCCCGCAACATGGCGTTGAACGCCTCGGTGAGGCGAGCCAATTCGTCGCTGCCGTAGACCGGGATCGGTCTCAAGTCATCGGTGCGCGCCACGCGTTCGGCCGCTTCGGTCAGGCGGCCCACCGGTCTGAGCCCGGTTCTGGTGACCATGCCGCCGGCCACCGCGGCCACCACGACACCCACCCCGCCGACGACCAGCAGCACCCACCGCAGCTTCATCGTCACCGCCCGGGTGGGTGCCAAGCTTTTGGAGATCAGCAGCGTGCTGCCATTGGGCAGGTGCACGGCCAGCACCCGCTGGCCCGATGCGGTGCGGCGCGACAGGAACAGCTCGCCGCGGATGACGGCCTTCTCCTGTTGTCCGACCGGCAGCCGCTGACCGGGCTGATTGGCCGTGTAGATCGACCGGCCCGGGTTGACCAGCATGGCGTTGACGTCGGAGTAGGCGGTGCCCTCGATCGCCTTGCGGGGATCGGCAGCCAGTGAACCACTGGCGATCAGCATCTCCGCGCGACTCTGCAACTGATTGTCGATGTCGTTGTAGAGCGCAGCCGAGATCACGGCGTAGACGGCCACCGCCATCAACACCACCACCAATGCCACCATCGACATCGCCAGCAGCATCACCCGCCAGCGCAGCGACAGGGAGGTCTTCTTCGCCTCTTCACCCTGTCGACGGCGGAAGGATTGCATCAGGGAGGAGTCTCGCGCAGCACGTAACCCACCCCGCGCACGGTGTAGATCAGCCGCGGCTCACCTTCGGCCTCAGTCTTGCGTCGCAGGTACCCGATGTAGACCTCCAGCGCGTTGCCCGAGGTGGGGAAGTCGAAGCCCCACACCTCCTCGAGGATCCGGCTGCGGGTCAGCACCCGACGCGGGTTGGCGATCAACATCTCCAACAGGGCGAACTCGGTGCGAGTCAGGCTGATCTGCCGGTCGCCGCGGGTGACCTCGCGGGTCACCGGGTCCAGCGTCAGGTCCTCGAACGACATCGCGACCGATTCAGACAGGTCCTCGGCGGTGGTGCGGCGCAGCAGCGCCCGCATCCGCGCCAACAGTTCCTCCAGCGCAAACGGCTTCGGCAGGTAGTCGTCGGCACCGGCATCGAGGCCGGCGACCCGCTCGGACACCGAGTCTCGGGCCGTCAGGACCAAGATCGGCAGGTCGTCACCGGTGCTACGCAGCTGGCGACAGACTTCCAGTCCGTCGAGCCGCGGCATCATGACGTCCAGGATCATCGCGTCCGGACGGTCGCTGGTGATCGCCTCGAGCGCCTCGACGCCGTCAGTGGCCAGCGAGACCGAGTAACCATTGAACGACAGAGACCTGCGCAACGACTCGCGCACAGCGCGATCGTCATCAACAACCAGTACCCGGGTAGCCATGGGTGCTATCCAATCATCCGAAAGGCGATCTGGAGGGTCAGGAGCCGGTCGTGTCGGTGCCTATTTAACGGCGATCGAGGTCAATGAGGCCCAAGCGCGCGGCTTTGAGGAGGCGACGCGGCACCTTGTGCGCGCGGCCAGCGACCGTCACGTTGACCAGGCCGGTTGCCTCAGCCTTCCACTGCGCGCGGCGACTACGAGTGTTCGCACGCGACATCCTGCGTTTCGGCACGGCCATGGTCGAGCCTCTCCTGTTGTTGGCATAGTGCCGCTTCGATACCAGCGGCGGGACTATCCGAAAGGATAGCCGGTGACCAGCGTCGGCTCCAAAATAGCTCCGATCGGTGACGATGCGCCTTGACGCGGCACCGGCGGTACCGGCTAACCTACCGGTTGGTTGAGGGATGGGATTTGGGGATGACAGCAGCCGTTCGAATCGGTAACTGCTCGGGGTTCTACGGCGATCGCCACGCCGCCATGCACGAGATGCTCACCGGTGGCGAGCTGGACTATCTCACCGGCGACTACCTGGCCGAGCTGACCATGCTGATCCTGGGCCGCGACCGGATGAAGAACCCGGAGCGCGGTTACGCCAAGACCTTCTTGACCCAGCTCGAGCAGTGCCTCGGACTGGCCCTCGACCAGGGCGTTCGCATCGTGGCCAACGCCGGCGGCCTCAATC
Source organism: Mycolicibacter virginiensis (assembly GCF_022374935.2). Taxonomy (NCBI): domain Bacteria; kingdom Bacillati; phylum Actinomycetota; class Actinomycetes; order Mycobacteriales; family Mycobacteriaceae; genus Mycobacterium; species Mycobacterium virginiense. Next base: position 1,074,735 of record NZ_CP092430.2, on the reverse strand, counting down.
CGGCCGGCCTGGCCGACGCGGTGCGCGAGCTGGCGCAGCGCCTGGGCGTTCCGGCCCGCGTCGCCCACGTCGAGGGTGATGACCTGCTCCCCCGCGCCGCCGAGCTCGGTTTGGGCAGTCCGCTGACAGCGAACGCGTACCTGGGAGCCTGGGGCATCGCCGAGTGTCTGACCGGTGGCGCCGACGTGGTGATCACCGGCCGCGTCACCGACGCGTCGGTGATCGTGGGACCCGCCGCCGCGCACTTCGGCTGGAGCCGCACGGACTACGACCGACTCGCCGGTGCCGTGGTCGCCGGCCACGTCATCGAGTGCGGCATCCAGGCCAGCGGCGGCAATTACTCCTTCTTTACCGAGATCCCCACCGAGCAGATGCTGCACCCCGGATTCCCGCTCGCCGAGATCCACGACGACGGCTCATCGGTGATCACCAAGCACGCCGGCACCGGCGGACTGGTCAGTGTCGACACCGTGACCGCGCAACTGCTCTACGAGGTCACCGGCGCCCGCTACGCCAACCCCGACGTCACCGCCCGGATGGACAGCATCGAACTGTCGGCCGACGGCCCGGACCGGGTGCGGATCTCCGGCGTGACCGGCGAGGCGCCCCCACCTACCTACAAGGTGTCGCTGAACAGCATCGGCGGCTTCCGCAACTCCACCACTTTCGTGCTGACCGGCCTGGACATCGAGGCCAAGGCCGCGCTGCTGCGCACCCAGCTCGAGGCGGCCATGACCGTCCGGCCGGCCGAACTGGAGTGGACGTTGTCGCGCACCGACCACCCCGACGCCGACACCGAGGAAACCGCCAGCGCGCTGCTGCACTGTGTGGTGCGCGACCCGGACCCGGCCAACGTGGGCCGCAAGTTCTCCGCGGCCGGCATCGAGCTCGCGCTGGCCAGCTATCCCGGGTTCTGCGTCACCGCCCCGCCCGGTGACGGCCAGGTCTACGGGGTCTTCACCCCCGGCTATGTCGATGCCACGCAGGTGCCGCACGTCGCCGTGCACGCCGACGGCACCCGGGTGGACATCTCCGCCGCCACCGAGACGCTCGAGCTGGCGGCCGCCGCCGAGCCCGATCTTCCCGATCCGTTGCCGGCGGGCCCGACCCGGCGCGCGCCCTTGGGGCTGATCGCCGGCGCCCGCAGCGGCGACAAGGGCGGTTCGGCCAACGTCGGGCTCTGGGTACGCACCGACGCGCAGTGGCGCTGGCTGGCGCACACGTTGACCGTGGAAAAGCTGCGCGACCTGCTGCCGGAGACCGCCGAGTTGCCGGTCACCCGGCACCTGTTGCCGAAGTTGCGCGCGCTGAACTTCGTCGTCGAGGGCATTCTCGGGCAGGGCGTGGCCTACCAGGCTCGGTTCGATCCGCAGGCCAAGGGGCTGGGCGAATGGCTGCGCAGCCGTCACCTCGAGATACCCGAGCAGCTGCTGTCAGAAGGGGAACTGTGAGTATCTGGAATACCGCCGAGCGCCAGGCTCTGCGTAAGACCGTGCGTGGATTCGTCGAGCGCGAGATTCTGCCGCACGTCGACGAGTGGGAACGCTCCGGCGAACTGCCGCGCGACCTGCACCGCAAGGCTGCCGAGGTCGGCTTGTTGGGTGCGGGTTTCCCCGAGGAGGTCGGCGGCAGTGGCGGCGACGGCGCCGACGCGGTGATCGTCTGCGAGGAGATGCACCAGGCCGGGGCACCGGGCGGGGTGTTCGCCTCCCTGTTCACCTGCGGTATCGCGGTGCCACACATGATCGCCTCGGGCGATGCGCGGCTGATCGAGGAGTTCGTCCGCCCCACGCTGGCCGGCGAGAAGATCGGTTCGCTGGCCATCACCGAGCCCGGCGGCGGCTCGGATGTCGGGCACCTGCGCACCACGGCACGCCTGGACGGCGACCACTACGTGGTCAACGGCTCCAAGACCTTCATCACCTCCGCCGTGCGCGCCGACTACGTCGTCACCGCGGTGCGCACTGGTGGGCCGGGAGCGGCCGGGGTGTCGCTGCTGGTGGTCGAGAAGGGCACGCCGGGGTTTGAGGTGAGTCGCAAGCTGGAGAAGATGGGCTGGCGATCCTCGGACACCGCCGAGCTGTCCTATGTCGACGCCCGGGTTCCGATCGCCAATCTGGTCGGTGTCGAGAACACCGGCTTCGCCCAGATCGCCGCGGCGTTCGTCTCCGAGCGGGTCGGGCTGGCCGCGCAGGCCTATGCCAGCGCGCAGCGCTGCCTGGACCTGACTCTGGCGTGGTGTCGGGACCGCGAGACGTTCGGCCGGCCACTGATCTCGCGGCAGGCGGTGCAGAACACGCTGGCCGAGATGGCCCGCCGCATCGATGTGGCGCGGGTCTACACCCGCCACGTCGTCGAGCGGCAGCTGGCCGGTGAAGCCTTCCTCATCCCGGAGGTGTGTTTCGCCAAGAACACCGCGGTGGAGGCCGGAGAGTGGGTGGCCAACCAGGCGGTGCAGCTGTTCGGGGGCATGGGTTATATGGCCGAGTCCGAGGTGGAGCGTCAGTATCGGGACATGCGCATCATCGGTATCGGCGGTGGAACCACCGAGATCCTGACCTCATTGGCCGCCAAGACGCTGGGATACCAATCATGATTACTCCCCCTCCTCCTCATCACTCCGCAAGCTCCGCTCTGCATCGTCGGGGGTGGCTATGACCACCCTGAAGTCCACCCTCGACCCCAACTCCCCCGCCTATAACGAGGCGGCACAGGCGCTGACCGACAAACTCGCCGAGATCGACGCCGAGCACGCCAAAGCACTCGCCGGCGGCGGACCCAAGTACGTCGAGCGCCACCATTCCCGCGGCAAGCTCACCGCCCGGGAACGCATCGAGGCGCTGATCGACGCCGACTCACCGTTCCTGGAACTGTGCCCCTTGGCCGCCTGGGGCAGCGCCTTCCAGGTCGGGGCCAGCCTGGTCACCGGGATCGGCGCGGTCGAAGGCGTGGAGTGCATGATCGTAGCCAACGACCCGACGGTTAAGGGCGGCACGTCCAACCCCTGGACGCTGCGCAAGATCCTGCGGGCCAACAAGATCGCCCTGGAGAACCGGCTTCCGGTGATCTCCCTGGTGGAATCCGGCGGAGCGGACCTGCCCACCCAGAAGGAAGTCTTCATCCCGGGCGGTCAGATGTTCCGCGACCTGACGCGCCTGTCGGCCGCCGGCATCCCCACTATCGCGCTGGTGTTCGGCAACTCCACCGCCGGTGGAGCCTATGTGCCCGGCATGTCCGATCACGTGGTGATGATCAAGGAACGGTCCAAGGTATTCCTGGCCGGACCACCGCTGGTGAAGATGGCCACCGGCGAAGAGTCCGACGACGAATCACTCGGCGGCGCCGAGATGCACTCGCGCACTTCGGGGCTGGGTGATTACCTCGCCAACGACGAGCTTGACGCGGTGCGGATCGGTCGACGGATCGTGGCCCGGCTGAACTGGGCCAAGCAGGGCCCGAAGCCCAAGCCGGTGACCGAGCCGCTGTTCGACTCCGAAGAGCTGATCGGCATCGTGCCTGCCGACCTGCGCATCCCGTTCGACCCCCGCGAAGTGATCGCCCGGATCGTCGACGGTTCGGACTTCGATGAGTTCAAGCCGCTCTACGGGTCTTCGTTGGTGACCGGTTGGGCACGGCTACACGGATATCCGATCGGCATCCTGGCCAATGCGCGGGGCGTGCTGTTCAGCGAAGAATCCCAGAAGGCCACCCAGTTCATCCAGTTGGCCAACCGCTCCAATACCCCATTGTTGTTCCTGCACAACACCACCGGCTACATGGTGGGCAAGGACTACGAAGAGGGTGGCATGATCAAGCACGGCTCGATGATGATCAACGCCGTATCCAATTCGACGGTGCCGCACATCTCGCTGCTGCTGGGCGCCTCCTACGGCGCCGGGCACTACGGCATGTGTGGGCGCGCCTACGATCCCCGTTTTCTGTTCGCGTGGCCATCGGCCAAGTCCTCGGTGATGGGCGGGGCGCAGCTCGCGGGCGTGCTGTCCATCGTGAACCGGGCGGCCACCGAGGCCCGCGGGCAACAGGTCGACGAGCAGGCCGACGCCGCCATGCGTGCCATGGTCGAGGGCCAGATCGAAGCCGAGTCACTGCCGCTCGTGCTGTCGGGGATGCTCTACGACGACGGCGTGATCGACCCGCGCGATACCCGCACTGTATTGGGAATGTGTTTGTCCGCCATCGCCAGTGGCCCGATCGAGGGGACGTCGAACTTCGGCGTCTTCCGGATGTGAGGACTCCGATGATCAGCACCGTTCTGGTGGCCAATCGCGGCGAGATCGCCCGACGGGTCTTCGCCACCTGCCGTCGCCTGGGCCTGGGCACCGTCGCGGTCTACACCGACCCCGATGCGGGCATGCCGCACGTGGCCGAAGCCGACGCGAAGGTGCGCCTGCCGCAGACCTCCAGCTACCTGTCCGCCGAGGCGATCATCGCCGCGGCTCAGGCCGCCGGCGCCGACGCCATCCACCCCGGCTACGGATTCCTTTCCGAGAACGCCGACTTCGCCGCCGCCGTGCAGGCCGCCGGTCTGACCTGGGTCGGACCGCCGGTAGCCGCGGTGACCTCGATGGGTTCCAAGATCGAGTCGAAGAAGATGATGGCCGCCGCGGGGGTGCCGGTTCTCGAAGAACTCGACCCGGCAACCGTAACCGCCGCTCAACTGCCGGTGCTGGTGAAGGCCTCCGCGGGCGGCGGCGGCCGCGGCATGCGGGTGGTCAGCGAATTGTCTGCCCTGGCAAGCGAAGTGGAAGCAGCCCAACGTGAGGCCGCTTCGGCGTTCGGTGACCCGACGGTGTTCTGCGAGCGCTATCTGCCGACCGGGCACCACATCGAGGTGCAGGTGATGGCCGATCAGCACGGCACGGTGTGGGCGGTCGGTGAACGGGAATGCTCGATTCAGCGCCGCCACCAGAAAGTCATCGAGGAGGCGCCCTCGCCGTTGGTGGAACGCACCCCCGGGATGCGCGCCAAATTGTTCGAGGCTGCCCGGTTGGCCGCCAGCGCGATCGGCTACACCGGCGCGGGCACCGTGGAGTTCCTGGCCGACTCCCGCGGCGAGTTCTACTTCCTGGAGATGAACACCCGACTGCAGGTCGAGCATCCGGTCACCGAGGAGACCACCGGTGTCGACCTGGTCGAACTGCAGATCGCGGTGGCCGACGGGGCCCGTCTGGACGCCGAACCGCCGGCCGCGCAGGGGCATTCGATCGAGGTTCGCCTCTACGCCGAGGACCCCGCCCACGGGTGGCAGCCGCAGGCCGGGCTCGTGCACGCCCTCGACGTTCCGGGAGTGGCGGCACAGTTCGAGACGCTGTCCCGGCGCACCGGCGTCCGGCTGGACTCCGGCATCGTCGGCGGGTCGACGGTGTCCATTCACTACGACCCGATGCTGGCCAAGGTGATCAGCTACGCGCCAACCCGTCGGCAGGCCGCAACCGTGCTCGCCGGCGCGCTGGCGCGAACCCGGCTGCACGGCCTTCGCACCAACCGTGACCTGCTGGTCAACGTGCTGCGCCATCCGGCCTTCCTGGACGGGGCGACCGACACGGCGTTCTTCGACACCCACGGTCTAACGGAACTGTCGGCGCCACTGGCCGACGCCGCCACAGTGCAGACCAGTGCGATCGCGGCCGCCCTGGCCGACGCCGCACACAATCGGGCCACCGCGCAGGTGTTCGGCTCCATTCCCGGCGGTTGGCGCAACCTGGCCTCGGGTTTTCAGTCCAAGGGCTACCTCGACGACGCCGGCACCGAACATCGGATCGAATACCGTTTCACCCGAACGGGGTTGATCGTCAACGGCGCCGAAGTCACCCTGATTTCGTCGACTCCGGATGAAGTGGTGCTGGCCGATCCGGTCGGCGTCGCCCGCACGTTCACCGTCGCCCGGTACGGTTCCGACGTTTACGTCGACTCCCCCGCCGGGGGTGTCCACCTGGTCGCGTTGCCCCGATTCCCCGATCCAGAGTCGGCGGTCGCGCAGGGATCGCTGCTGGCGCCCATGCCCGGCAACGTGATTCGGCTGGGTGCAGCCGTCGGCGATCAGGTGAGCGCGGGCCAGCCACTGATCTGGCTGGAAGCCATGAAGATGGAGCACACCATCAGCGCGCCGTCCGACGGCGTGCTCACCCAACTCGACGTCAAGCCGGGCGACCAAGTAGAGGTCGGCGCCGTGCTGGCCCGTGTCGAAAGTCTCGAAACATCAGCAGAAGGAGAACTCCCATGAGCGACACCAGCTTCATCGAAAGCGACGAACGGCGTGCACTGCGCGAGTCGGTCGCGGCGATGGCCCGCAACTACGGCCAGGACTACTACCTGGAGAAGGCCCGCGCCGGCGAGCACACCGACGAACTGTGGAACGAGGCAGGCAAACTCGGCTTCATCGGTGTCAACCTGCCCGAGGAGTACGGCGGCGGCGGCGCCGGCATGTACGAGCTGTCGCTGGTCATGGAGGAGATGTCGGCCAACGGCTGCGCTCTGCTGATGATGGTCGTCTCGCCGGCCATCAACGGCACCATCATCTCCAAGTTCGGCACCGACGAGCAGAAGAAGCGGTGGATCCCCGGTATCGCCGACGGCTCGCTGACCATGGCGTTCGCCATCACCGAGCCCGACGCCGGATCGAACTCGCACAAGATCACCACCACCGCGCGCCGCGACGGGTCGGACTGGATCCTCAAGGGCCAGAAGACCTTCATCTCCGGCGTCGACCAGGCGCAGGCCGTGCTGGTGGTCGGCCGCAGCGAGGACGCCAAGACCGGCAACCTGCGGCCCGCACTGTTCGTGGTGCCCACCGACACCCCCGGTTTGAGCTGGACGCCGATCGAGATGGAACTGGTCAGCCCCGAGCGCCAGTTCCAGGTGTTCCTCGACGACGTGCGGCTGCCGGCCGACGCGCTGGTGGGCTCCGAGGACGCCGCCATCGCGCAGCTGTTCGCGGGCCTGAACCCCGAGCGCATCATGGGCGCGGCCAGCGCGGTCGGCATGGGCCGCTTCGCGATTGGCAAGGCGGTCGACTACGTCACCACCCGCCAGGTGTGGAAGACCCCCATCGGCGCGCACCAGGGCCTGTCGCATCCGCTGGCCCAGAACCACATCGAGATCCAGCTGGCCAAGCTGATGATGCAGAAGGCCGCGACGCTCTATGACGCCGGCGACGACTTCGGCGCGGCCGAGGCGGCCAACATGGCCAAGTACGCCGCCGGGGAGGCATCCACTCGGGCGGTCGACCAGGCGGTGCAGTCGCTCGGCGGCAACGGCCTGACCAAGGAGTACGGCATCGCCGCGGCGGTCACCTCGTCCCGGCTGGCGCGGATCGCGCCGGTGAGCCGGGAGATGATCCTCAACTTCGTCGCGCAGACCTCGCTGGGCCTGCCTCGAAGCTACTGAGGTCGTCCTGATGGACACGCTCGTCTCCTACGCCGGGCCGGAAGACACCGGCGACGGTTCGGCCCGGCTCACCCTGGACTCCCCGCACAACCGCAACGCGCTGTCGTCGAAGCTGGTCGCCCAGCTGCATGCCGGGCTGCGCGACGCGGCGGCCGACCCGAACGTGCGGGTGGTGGTGCTGGGCCACACCGGCAGCACGTTCTGCGCCGGCGCGGACCTGAGTGAGGCCACCGGCGACCCAGATGCCAGTCCCGGAGACCTGGCCGCGGACCGGGCCCGCGAAATGGCGGCACTGCTGCGGGCGATCGTCGAGTGCCCACGGCCGGTGATCGCGGCGGTGGACGGGCACGTACGGGCCGGCGGCATGGGGCTCGTCGGCGCCTGCGACCTCGCGGTCGCCGGGCCGGCCAGCACCTTCGCGCTGACTGAGGCCCGCATCGGCGTGGCGCCGTCGATCATCTCGCTGACGCTGCTGCCCAAGCTGGCGCCGCGGGCCGCGGCCCGCTACTACCTGACCGGCGAGAAGTTCGGCGCGGTCGAAGCCGCGGCGATCGGGCTGATCACCTTGGCGACTGACGATGTCGGAGCGGCGGTCGCGGACCTGGTCGCCAACCTGCGGCTGGGGTCCCCGCAGGGGCTGGCCGCCTCCAAGGCCCTGACCACCGCGGCGGTACTGGCCGGGTTCGACCGGGACGCCGAGCCGCTCAGCGTCGCCTCGGCGCGGATGTTCGTCTCCGATGAGGCGCGGGAAGGGATGCTGGCGTTTTTGCAGAAGCGCCCACCCAGCTGGGCTCAGTAACCCCACTTTGGGGAACCCAGCTTGCGGCAAACGCGGTTAGTCGTAGGCTACGTATCCGATGAGGAACTCAACCCGGCGCGGCGTCGACACCACTGGCGCCCAGTCGCGCGCCGCTGACACCGACCGGATCCAGTTGGCGCAGGTGCTCGGCGACGCCGTCGCGCAGGGTCAGTTGCCGATGAGCGAGTACGAGGCGCGGCTCGCCAAGGCCTACGCGGCGCAGACCTACGACGAGCTCGACGGCCTGCGTGCCGACCTGCCGGGCTCCTCGGTGTGCCCGCATCGCGGTGGTGATTGCAAACCCGCGCCGTCGACGTTGCTGCTGGCGATCATGAGCTCCTTCGAGCGGCGCGGTCGGTGGAACGTGCCCAAGCGGCTGACCACCTTCTCGCTGTGGGGCGGCGGCGTGATCGACCTGCGTTACGCCGACTTCACCTCGCCGGACGTCGAGATCAACGCCTACTCCATCATGGGCGGGCAGACCATTCTGCTGCCGCCCGAGGTCAACGTCGACATCCACGGTTATGGCGTGATGGGCGGCTTTGACCAGCATGTCGAAGGCACCGGCACCCCCGGTGCACCGACGGTGAAGGTGCGCGGCTTCTCGCTGTGGGGCGGGGTCGGCATTCGGCGCAAGAGCCGCAAACGTCGCAGCTGACGCCGGGCCGCATCGACCTCGACACGTGCGCTAGAGCAGGCGCACACTTTTGGGCATGGAAGCGCCGCGCCGCTGTCTGAACGGCATCTCCGACGTGCGCGCGTTCTTCCACACCAACACCGCACCGCTGTATTTCATCTCGCCGACCCCGTTCAACCTGCTGGGCATCGACCGCTGGGTTCGAAACTTCTTCTACCTGACCTACTTCGACTCTTTCGAGGGCGCCCATTCGCGAGTGTTCGTACCCCGGCGCCGTGACCGCATCGACTTCGACTCCATGGGAGACGTCTGCAACCACCTGCTGCGTGATTCCGAAACGCTCGACTTCATCGCCCGACGCGGCCCCGGCGGCCGGGCCTGTTTTGTGATGCTCGACGAGGAGACCCAGGCCCTGACGCGCCAGGCCGGGCTCAACGTCATGCACCCCCCTGCTGAACTTCGCCATCGCCTCGGTTCCAAGATCGTCATGACGCGCCTGGCCGACGAAGCGGGTGTGCCGAGCGTGCCGCACGCGATCGGCCGGGTGGGCTCCTACGACGAGTTGGTGGCGCTGGCGCAGAGCGCCGACCTCGGCGATGACCTGGTGGTCGAGGCCGCGTACGGCAACGCCGGCAGCGCGACGTTTTTCGTGTGCGGCCGGGGCGACTGGGACCACTGCGCCGGCAACCTGGTCGACCAGGAGATCAAAGTCATGAAGCGCATTCGCAACGTCGAGATATGTCTCGAAGGTGCGGTGACCCGCCACGGCACGGTGATCGGCCCCGCGATGACGAGTCTGGTCGGCTACCCGGAGCTGACGCCGAACAAGGGCAGCTGGTGCGGCAACGATGTCTGGCGCGAGGCCCTGCCGCCCGCCCAGAAGCACATCGCGCGCCAGATGGTGCGCAAGCTGGGCGATGTCCTGAAGCGCGAAGGCTACCGCGGCTACTTCGAAGTGGACCTGTTGCACGATCTCGATGCCGACGAGCTCTACCTCGGCGAGGTCAACCCGCGGCTGTCCGGGGCGAGCCCGATGACCAATCTGACCACCGAGGCCTACGCCGACATCCCGCTGTTCCTGTTCCACCTGCTCGAGTACATGGATGTCGACTACGAACTCGACATCGACGAGATCAACGCACGCTGGGAACGCGGCTACGGCGACAACGAGGTCTGGGGTCAACTGATCCTCTCGGAGACCGCCTCGGACGTCGAACTGTTCACCGCGACGCCGCGCACCGGAGTGTGGCGCCTCGACGACGAGGGGCGCGCCTCCTTCGCCCGGCAGGGCAATGACTGGGCCACCCTGCTCGACGAGTCCGAGGCCTTCTACATGCGGGTGGCGGCACCGGGTGATTTGCGCTGCCAGGGCGCTCAACTCGGTGTGCTCGTCACCCGCGGGCACCTGCAGACCCCGGACTATCAGCTCACCGAGCGCTGCCGACGATGGGTCAACGGCCTCAAGGCGCAGTTCGCCTCCACCCCGCTGGCCCCGGCCACGCCGATCGTCTCCCGGCTCGTCGCACGCGCGTGAGCGCCGTCGCGCCCGGTCACCGCCCGGCCGGGATCTCCCTAGAAAACTGGCTGTCCGACCCGTATTCGCAGTGGTCGTTTCAGCACGTCGAAGACTTCGTGGCGACTGCGGTGATTGCGCGTGGGACCGGGCCCGTCGCGGCATGGCCCGCGACGGGCGCCGAGCTGGCCGAGGTCCCGGTGACCACCAGCGAGGGGGCCGTCACGACCGTCGGTGCCGTCATGGACGCCACCGCGACCGACGGGTGGGCCGTCGCCCACCGCGGCGCGCTGGTGGCCGAGGAGTACCGGGGCGCAATGAGCGCACACACCCGGCACCTGCTGTTCTCGGTGAGCAAGTCGATGGTGGCCGCGGTCGTCGGCGCGCTGCACGGTACTGGGGCGATCGCCCTTGATGCACCGGTCACCTCATACGTGCCTGCCCTGGCCGACTGCGGCTACGCCGGGGCGACGGTGCGCCACCTGCTGGATATGAGATCGGGTATCGCCTTCTCGGACAATTACCTGCACCCGACCGCGGAGATACACGCCCTCGACGAGGCCGTCGGTTGGGCCCCCAGAGGCAGCGAGGACGGTCCGGCCACCCTGCGCGACTTCCTGCTGACGTTGCGGCAGAAGTCGGAACACGGCGGCGCGTTCGAATACCGGTCATGCGAAACCGACGTGCTGGGCTGGATCTGCGAGGTCGCGGGCGGCCAGCGGATGCCCGATCTGATGTCGGAACTGCTGTGGAGCCGCATCGGTGCGCAATGTGACGCCACCATCGGCGTGGACCCGGTCGGCACTGGATTCTTCGACGGCGGCATCAGCACCTGCCTTACCGACCTGATCCGATTCGGGTCGCTGTTCTCCCGCGACGGTGTCTCGTTGACCGGCCGGCAGGTGGTGCCGGCGGCGTGGATCGCCGACACGCTCGACGGCGGTCCGGACTCACGTCAGGCGTTCGCCGCCAGCCCGGACGACACCGGAATGCCCGGCGGGATGTACCGCAATCAGGTGTGGTTCCCCTATCCGGGCAACACCGTGGTGTTGTGCCAAGGCATGTGCGGCCAGCTGATCTACGTCGATCGGGCCGCGGAGGTGGTCGCCGCCAAGGTTTCCACCCAGTCCTACGCAGCCGACTCCCGGATGCTGTCGGACACCCTGCGCGCCTTCGATGCGATAGCGCAAGCGCTGGCCTAGCGGTGGTCGCAAGCGCGGCGAAGCCGGGCGCAGCGGGCCACCGCCATCGGCCTAGCGGTGGTCGCAAGCGCGGCGAAGCCGGGCGCAGCGGGCCACCGCCATCGGCCTAGCGGTGGTCGCAAGCGCGGCGAAGCCGGGCGCAGCGGGCCGCCGCCATAAAACTAGCCCCGGAACAGGGCCGGATCGTCGAGTTGGCCCAGCAGCGCGGTCAGCTGGTTCACCAGTTGGTCCGGCGCCAGGTTGATATCCCCGGCCAGCCAGGCACTGATTGTCTGGGCCACCCCGCCGACCACGAAATGCGCGACCGCCTTGATGTGGTCGTTGCCCGGCACCCGCAAGACGTTCTGCACGTGGCGGCCGGACAACATCGCGAACAGTGCACTGGATTCAGCGCGTTTGCGCACTAGCAGTGCATTGGTCAGCTGCGTGCTGAACAGCATTCGGCCGACGCGGGCGTCCCCGGCAATGGCAGACACCAGATGGGCCATGCCGGCCCGGGTCTGCTCGGCATAAGGCACCGCGGCAACGGCGGCCTGGGTGCTGGTCGCCAAGTCACCGACCACCCGGTCGAACACCGCGGCCACGAACTCGTCCTTGTCGGCGAAACTCTCATAGAAATACCGCGACGCCACACCGGCTCGGTGGCAGATCCCTCGCACGGTCAACTCGACCAACTCGCGGGCTCCCAGCACGTCGAGACCGGCAGCTAGCAGGCGTTCCCGGCGCTCGGCCAGCCGGTCGGCTGCTTGCACACCTCGGTAGGGGCGCTCGGGAACGGCGGAAACCACGTCCACCATCTTGACACCGGGCTCTCAGCTAGGCAATATCAGGAAACCGACGTTCTCACAATTAGCGAGGTGCAGTAATGACAATCAGCGAGCCGGTTCCCTTGGTGGAGCGTTCGGTGAACGACTCGCTGGGTGCGCACCCCGCCCCACGCCGACGTTCGTGGTTGCCACAGGTCACCTGTGACGACAACATGATGATGGGCGTGGCATTGTTGGCCGGCCCCGCCAACGTGATCATGCAACTGGCGCGGCCCGGGGTGGGCTACGGCGTGATGGAGAGCAAGGTCGAAAGCGGCCGGGTGGACCTGCATCCGATCAAGCGAGCTCGCACCACGTTCACCTATCTGGTGGTTTCCACCCAAGGCAGCGACGCGCAGAAGGCCGCCTTCCGCGAAGCGGTCAACAGTGCGCACCGCCAGGTTCGCTCGACCGCCGACAGCCCGGTGAAGTACAACGCATTCGACCGTGACCTGCAGCTGTGGGTGGGAGCCTGCCTCTACAAGGGCAACGTCGACATCCACCGCATCTTCCTCGGTGAGATGGACGACGAGCATGCCGACCGGCATTACCGCAACGAGGGCAAGGCGATGGCCACCATGTTGCAGGTGCCTGAGGACATGTGGCCCGCCGACCGGGCCGCCTTTGACCGGTACTGGCAGGAGCAGCTGGACAAGGTCCACATCGACGACGCCGTTCGCGAGTACCTGAAGCCGATCGCGGCGAGCCGGCTGCGGGGCCTGACCCTGCCCGGCCCATTGCAGCGGGCGAACGAGCGGCTCGCGCTGCTGATCACAACCGGTTTCCTGCCGCAGCGCTTCCGCGACGAGATGCAGCTGCCGTGGGACGCCGACAAGCAACGCCGGTTCGACCGGTTGATGGGCGTTCTTCGGGGAATCAACAACCTGCTACCGCAGTTCTTGCGCGGCTTCCCCTTCAACCTGATCCTGTGGGACCTCGACCGCCGTATCCGCGCCGGTCGCCCGCTGGTGTGACCGGGCCGCTGTCAGGCGTTCTTGGTCAACACCCACCAGATGGTGGTTGACGAGCCGGCCAGTTTCCCGGCCAGGGTCTTCTGATCGAAGGAATGGGTCAGCTTCCCGTCATCGATGGTCCATACCCACCTATTGCCCTCGAGGTGGGCATCCTTGTCCCAGCCGATGGCGGTGTCGCGGACGTTCAGACAGCCTGGGCCGCACGGGGACAAGAACCAGGGGTAGGCCGACCCGGCCCGGACGATTCCGGCGCCGTCGGTGATGGTCATGGTGTAGGAACCCGACAGTGGTCCCGGCCCGCTCGGGTTGAACACCTCGACGGCGGTGCCGACCAGGGCTGCCGCAACGACAACACCTTTCAGGCTCACGGCTGGCGCTCCTTTTCTCCCGGCCTTCCGCCCGCAATCCCGTTAGGCCGAATCTAGGATTCGCCCCCCGGTGGCGAAACAGGGTTTTCCCTTGCTGCTGGCCGATCTGCTGCGGGTGAATTGACGGTTCAGCCCCCGCCGGTAGGCTTTGACCTCGACACAAGCGGACGGAAGGTGGCAGGCGATGCACGTCAACCCCCATGTGTTGCGCACCGGAGCAAACGTGTCCGACGACGCCGGCGGGCACGCCAACGACGGTGCTCAGCGCCTCGACGTGGCCGGCGTGACCGCCAAAATGTTCGGCGATTTCGATGACGCGCACGGTTTCCACGCCGCGTTGGGCAGCGCCAAGGACAGTCATCGCGACGCCCTGCAGGGCCACCACCAGAACCTCACCGGCATAGCCGAGAACGTGCGCACCGCCGCCGCCGGCTTCACCGAGATGGACAACCACAACGCCAAACTGTTGCGGGACGTCGCCGGCCCCCAACAGTGAGTCGTCCCACCCTGCAGCACCTGAACGTCGACGAACTCGTCGCGCAGGCTGGTGGTGATCCGTGGGCGATCGACGACAGTCTGCAGGCCGGCAGCCCCACCCAGATCAACTTCTTGGCCCAGGCCTTCCACTCCGCCGCCGGTTCGGCCACCGCCGCCGAAGAGTCCTTCCGCACCGCCGAAGAACACTTCACGCAGTACAACCGCGAAAACGGCGAGCAACCCATCAACAACGGCGCCGAAGTCCAGCGTGTCAAAGACAGCCTGCACGCCACCAACGAGCAACTCGGACAGATCGCCGCCGACCTCGAGACCATCGCCGCCGCACTGGCTCAAGCCCGCGGAACCTCCCGCGGCAACATCAAGTCACTGAATGAGAACCTGGGGACCGCCGACTATCTGATCGGCCACTACCTCGACCTGGAGAGCCAGGGCCTGGATCGCAACGCCGATATCGAGGAGGTTCGTCGGGCAGCCAAGGCCGACACCGAGACGGCCCTGCACAACGAGACGTTTATCCGCAACGATTACTCCAAGACACTGAAACAGGCTCTGACCAACCTGCGCGTCAAGGACGGCTACGACCCAGACGTCGTGGTCCGCAAGTTCGACGCCGACAGCGAGCCCGCAGCCGGCAACGGCGCTCCGGGGACCGCCAGCCCAACCAACGGCACGCCCAACGGCCACGCCGACGGCGGCGCCGGGCAGACACCGCCCGCAGGCGGTACCCCAGCGGGAGCCGACGGCGGCGCCGGCGGCAATGGCGGCGCCAATGGCCAAGCCCCCGGAACGCCGGACGGTAAAGCCGGGGACGGCGGCGCCGGGGCAACCCCACCGCCGTGGGTGCCACCGGGCACGCCGGTGATGACCCGGCCGCAGGGCCCGCCACCTACCCCGACCAAGCCGACGGAGATCAACGGCAAGTGGGGGAACGTCGGGGATGGCCTCGCCGCGGCCGGTGGGCAGGCAAATGCTCCCTGGGTCCGGCCAGACCTGCCGGCATTCGCTCCGGGCGGGTCGCCGAGCCCCGCCATTCCCGGCGGTGTCCCGGTTTCCCAAGCCATGGAGGGCGTCGAGAAGTTCGGCAAACGCCTGGGCTTCTTCGGGAACGTCGTCACCGTGGCGAACGGGGCCATGGAGTTCAACAACGATTTGAACAACGGCGTCCCCTGGACCACCGCCGCGGTCGATGTGGTCCCCAAGACCGTTGGTGATGTCACCGGAGGCTTGGTGGGCGCCGGGCTGGGAGCCCAGACAGGTGCAGAAATCGGGGCGGTCGTCGGCACCTTCTTCGGTCCTGGGCCGGGAACCGCCATCGGAGCGGTCCTCGGTGCCGGCACCGGAGCGGTAGTCGGCGGCTTCGTCGGCAGCGAGTTCGGCAAGGAAGTGGGCGAAGGAATTTCGAATGTCTGGCATGGCTTGTTCGGCTGACTTCGGCACACCGGTAAGGGAGATTGATCATCACTAACGCAAACGGCATCATCGGGGTCGCCCTGCTGGTGATGCTTCTCATCGCCATCCCGGTGGACCCCCGCAAGGACGCGATGTCGAAGTGGCTTTATTGGCTGATCGGACCGATGGTGTCGGCCACATTGTTCGCGATCGCGTTTTACAGCTCGATGAAGAATCCCCAAACGTCCGACCTGATCGGTGCGGTCGCCGCCGGGGCGGTCTTCTCCTACCTCGGCTTCGGCGGCGCCTACCTCCGCAAGCTCTGGCGGCCCGGGCGATAAGGAGTTGGCAGTGGAAAATTCTGGTCGCCCACCCGGCGAGGGATCGATCACGTTGGATCCCCGCGACGTCGACGAACCGACGATCACCCTCCCGCGGCCTCCCGGCTGGGAGTTCCTGCCCAGCAATGACTCACCGCCGGTGCGCGGCGTGCTCTACAGCCAGGAACTGCGCCGGCACGGTTTCACCCCGAATGCGGTGGTGACGATGGAGGACCTCACCGGCCAGGTCGCACTGCCGGCGCAGGCCTTGGCCAAGGAACGCGCCGCGGTGAGCGCCGTCATCGGCGAGCTCGACACCGACATCCCAGGCACGGTGTCGGGCTTTCCGAGCAGAACGATCACCTACAACCTGCAGGGCCGACCCGCGACCGGCCTGCTCATCGCCGTGCAGAACACCAAGGCCCGGATCTGGGTCATCACGGTCACCCTGCAGACCACCGACGCCGACAACCCCCACTACATCGCCGCCAAGCAGGCAGTACTGGATTCGTTGGAAGTCCGCCTGCCCACCCCGTGACGCCCCTGGGAGAATGCACTCATGGTCGAGCAGAGCCTCTGGATGCAGAAAGTCGCCGCCGATCCCGGGCATTCGCAGTGGTATATCGAACGCTTCCGCGAGATGGCCCGCGCCGGTAACGATCTGGCGGGCGAAGCACGCTTGATCGACGCGATGGCTTCCCGTGGCGCCCGCATCCTCGACGCCGGCTGCGGCCCCGGCCGAGTCGCCGGCGTCCTGGCCAAGTGCGGCCACGACGTGGTCGGTGTCGACGTCGACCCGGAGCTCATCGAGGCCGCCGAAAAGGACTATCCCGGACCGCGCTATCTCGTGGGCGACCTCGCCGAGCTCGACCTGCCCGCCCGCGGCATCTCCGAACCGTTCGATCTCATCGTGTCCGCGGGCAACGTCATGGCATTTGTCGCCCCGAGCACGCGCGCGGAGATCCTGCGCCGGTTGCGCGTCCACTGCGCCGACGACGGCCGGACCGTGATCGGCTTCGGCGCCAACCGGGACTACGACTTCGATCAGTTCCTGCGCGACGCGTCGGCCGCCGGTTTCGCGACCGATCTCCTGCTGGCCACCTGGGACCTGCGGCCCTTCACCGCGGACTCCGATTTCCTGGTCGCGGTGCTGCGCCCCGCTCACAGCGGCAGCTGATCGTCCTCGGTCAGCTCGCCGAGCTGGTCAACGCTCAGCACCTCGGTCATGTCCTGCTCCTGGTAGGCCAGCCGACCCACCCGGTGTGCGACCACCGGCGCGGTGATCAGGGTGAACAGGATGCTCACCGTCACCATGCCCGCATCGTGGCTGCCGCGTAGTCGGATCAACGCACCGAACAGCACCAGCAACAGGCCCAACACCTGCGGTTTGGTCGCCGAGTGCATCCGGGCCAAGGTGTCGGGGAACCGCACCACCCCGATGGCCGCCGTCAGCGCGAGCACCGAACCGGCGAGCACCAGCACGCCGGCGAGCACGTCGAGCAGGATCACGATTGCCTCCCCAGGTCAGGTGCGTCGTCAGGCACCCGGAAGCGTGCCACGCTCACCGACCCGATGAAGCCGACCAGCGCCAGTGCCGCGAGGCTGTAGGTCACGGTGGTGTCGCGACTGACCGCAGCCCAGATACCGATACCGCACATGGTCATTGCCGCCAGCGTGTCCAGCGCCACCAGCCGGTCCAAGGTACTGGGGCCGGCCAGCAGCCGATACATCGTGATGACGGCGGCGAAGCCCAACAGCACACCCGCCGTTCCCCAGATCACGTTCATGCGTCCACCCCCGCCGGCAGCCACTCGTCGTCACGCTCGAAGGCGGCGATCAACAATCGCTCAACCTGCGCGACCTGCTGAAAGAAACGTTCGACCGCTGGCGCAGACCCGACATCGATCACGTGGCAATACAGAATCCGGCGTACCTGATCGATCTCCAGCACCATCGATCCGGGAATCAACGTGGTGATGTTGGCGGCCAGCACCAAAACCAGGTCGGATTTGATGGTCAGCGGCACCCGTAGCACCCCGGTGCGCGGCGGCGGTCCGGGTCGGATCGCCAGCCACATCAACTGGATGCTGGACTCGATGAGGTACCAGGTGAACAGCCCCAACAGCCTCACCAGTGGCACCAGATGCACCCGGCCCTGCACCGGTACGGGGGGCATCGGCAGCAAGACCATGATCACGATCGCGACCACGATCCCCGTGACGATGTTGGGGATCGTGAAGCGGCCCCACAACAGCACCCACACGGTCGCCAGCGCCGACACCGCGAAGATCCTCAGCGCGAGAGCCCTCATGGTGTACCCACCGACAACACGGTCGAGATGTATTCGCCCCGGTCCAGAACCTCGGCGGCCGCCCGCTCGGTGTAGGCGAAAATCGGACCTGCCAGGACGCTCAGCGACAGACCCAGCACGATCAGCGCGAGGGTCGGGACCACCATCCACGTCGGCATCTTTCCGACGTCATCACGGTCGTTGTAGGCAACGTCGCCGACGTCGTCAAGCAGCACCGGCGGAGCGGCGAGCACGAGCTCTCCCTCGGGGGCGTCGACGCGGCGGCGCCAAAACGCCATGGTCCACACCCGCGCCAGCACGTACAACGTCAGCAGACTGGTCACGACCGCGCCGCCCACCAGGCACCAGGCCAGCACCGATCCGTCACCTACCCCGGCCTGCAGCACGGCGGTCTTGCCGATGAAGCCCGAAAAAGGCGGAATACCACCGAGATTGAACGCGGGAATCAGGAACACAAAAGCCAACAACGGATTGGCGATCAGACCGCCCAGCCGGTGCAGCGACGAGGCGCCGCCCTGGCGTTCGATCAGTCCGGCCGCCAGGAACAGGGTGGTCATCACGATGATGTGGTGCATTACGTAGAAGATCGCGCCCGACATACCCAGCTGGCTCGACAACGCGACCCCGAACATCATGAAACCGATGTGGCTGACCAACGTGAAGGACAAGATCCGCTTGATATCGCTTTGCGCGATGGCACCGAAGATCCCGATCAGCATGGTCAACAGCGCCGCGACCAGCAACACCGAGTCGAGGCCGCCGTCGGGGAACAGCAGGGAGTGCGCCCGGATGATCGCGTACACACCGACTTTGGTCAGAATCCCGGCGAAGACCGCGGTGATCGGGGCGGGCGCGGTGGGATACGCGTCCGGCAACCACGCCGACAGTGGGAACACCGCGGCCTTGATGCCGAACGCCACCAGCAGCACCGCGAACACCGCGCTTCGGGTGCCGCTGGGCAGCGCGCCGGTCCGCGTCGCCAGTTCGGCGAGGTTCAAGGTTCCGGTCGAGGCGTAGACCAGGGCGATGCCCAACAGAAAGACCAACGACGAGGCCATCGAGACCATCACGTAGCCGATGCCGGCGCGGATGCGTTCGGCACTGGCGCCGATGGTCAGCAAGACGAAGCTCGCCGAGAGCAGCATCTCGAACCCGACAAACAGGTTGAACAGGTCACCGGCAAGAAACGCCAGGGAGACGCCGGTAGCCAGGGTCAGATAGGTGGGCAGGAAGATCGACACCGGCTGGCGGTCGTCGCCGTCGCGCACGCCCTGCCCGATGGCATAGACCATGACCGCCAGCAACACGACCGCCGACACCACCAGCATCAGTGCCGACAATCGGTCGACGACCAGGCTGATGCCCAGCGGCCCCACCTTCTGCTCGGTCGGACCCCAGCCTCCGACATGCAGCACCAGGGTGCCGTTGCGGTCGGTCAGATACAGCAGCGCCGCGCTGACCGCGGCCACCGCACACAGCACACCGATGGTGATCGGGCGCTGGAGCCGGGGACGACGGCCGACGATCAGCGTCAGTGCCGCGCCCAGCGTGGGCAGCAACACCGGCAGCGGCATCAAGACAGCGGCGAGACTCACCGTGACACCTCGCTTTCGGGAACGGCGTCGAGGTCACCGGCGGCCACTGGCACGCCCTGTTCCGGTTCGGCGGCGATGACCTCTTCGTCGGACAGCTGCGAGACGCGGGTGGCTTCCTGGTCGTCGCCGATGTCGTCCGTGGTCGTCAGGTTGTAAGAGCGGTAGGTCAGGGCTAGCACGAACGCGCCCACGCCCATGGTGATGACGATGGAGGTCAGCACCATGGCCTGAGCCAGCGGGTCGGCGTCGGTTTCCTTACCGGAGCTGGCCCAGAGGATCGGCGGATTCCCGTCAGGTCCGCCGACATCGATGATCAGCAGGTTGATGGCATTCCCGATCATCATCAGGCCCAATAACATTCGGGTCAGGCTGCGTTCCAGCAACATGTAGACCCCGCACGACGTGAGCCCGGCGGCCATCAGCAACGGAATCAGATGGGCGGTCATGACACTCCTGCCAACGGTCGGGTCGGGGGATGCGATTCAAGCTCCTGGTCCAATCGCACGCCCAGGCTGCGCAGCACATCGAGCACCATGCCGACCACAACCAGATACACGCCCAGATCGAAGAACAATGACGTCACCACATCGACGTGCCCCACCACCGGCAACGTGAAGCTCAGCACCGCCGAGGACAGCACCGGCGCCCCCAGGAACAATGACGCCAGCGCGGTCCCACCGACCAAGGCCAGCCCCACACCCAGGATCTTGCTGGAGTCCAGGGGCAGTGTCTCGCCGAGCTCGTATCGACCGCCGGCCAGGTAGCGCAATGCCAGCCCCAGTCCGGCGGCTAGCCCGCCCGCGAAGCCACCGCCGGGATAGTTGTGCCCGGCGAACAGGAAGTAGATCGAGACCACCATGATCAGCGGGAAGATGACCCGCGTCGCGACCTCCAGCACCAGCGACCGCTCGTTGGGATCGTGGTAAGCGCTGCCCCGCAGCCAGGTGGTGGACCCGATCGCCGGGCTGTAGGGCGTGGTGATGCCCGCGGTCTTGCGCGGCGTGCCGGCATCGGCAATCCGTGGTGCCCGGCCGAATCGGCGGTTGCGGAACACCATCGAGGCCACACCGGTCGCGGCGACCAGCAGCACCGAGATCTCACCGAGGGTGTCCCAGGCTCGGATATCGACCAGCAGCACGTTGACGGTGTTGGCTCCGTGGCCGCGGACGTACGCCGCTTCGGGCAACGCTTCGGCCACGCCGTCGCGGGTGCGCGCCGCCATCGCGAAGGCCGCCAGCACCGCGACGCTGACGCCTGCCGCGGCGGCCAGCACTATGCGCGGCAGCCGGTTCAGCGCCATGGTGGGTCGCTCGGCCTCCGCCGGAAGCGTGCGCAACACAAGCACGAAGATCACCAGGGTCACGGTCTCGACCAGCAGCTGGGTCAGGGCCAGGTCGGGCGCACCGTGGAAAGCGAATGCCGCCGCGCACCCGTAACCAGTCACCCCGACCATCAACACCGCGGACAGCCGGTTGCGAGCCATGGTCGCGCCGATCCCGCCGGCGACCACCAGCACCGCGACGGTCAACTGCAGCGGGGTGTCCCACAGGTGCAGTTCGACCTGGTTTCGCGCGCCCAATGCCAGCGCCGTCAGCGGGAGCACCACCAGCGTCGCGAAGATCATCCCCTGGTTAACCGGCAGGGAGCCCCGCTGGGTGATACCGGTCAGCCGCACCGCTGCCACATCGAGCAGCCGAAGGACTTCGTCATAGATGCGATCCGCCTTGCCCATCGGCAGCCGGCGCAACCGGGACAGACGCAGCGGGCCACGGGCGGCGAACACACCGGTGCCGACCACCAGGACCAGTGCCGACAGCAACACCGGCAGACCCACGCCGTGCCACAGCGCCAGGTGATAGCCGGTTCCGCCGGGCATGGTGTCGGCGTAGCTGCGCAACACGGTGTCGAGGGTGAGCGCACACAACCCCAAGACCAGGCTGGCGCCGGCCAGCACGGCCGGAGGTGCCAGGAAGGACACTTCCGGTCGGTGCAGTTCGGCCACGGGAGCACTCGGCACGGTCCGGCCCTTGCTGGCGAAGCCGCCCCACACGAACCGCACGCTGTAGATCACGGTGAACATCGAGGCGAGCACGCCCGCGGCCAGCACGTACGGACCGGCAGAGCCCAGGACCGTGGACTGTGCCTCGGCGCCGAAGATGGTCTCCTTGGCGATGAAGCCCACGAACGGCGGTACTCCGGCCATGCTGGCGGCGGCCGCGGCGGCGATCACGAACAGCGCCGGACAACGGCGTCCGAGTCCGGCCAGTTCACGCAGATCGCGGGTGCCGGTGGCATGGTCGATGATCCCGACCACCATGAACAGGGTGGCCTTGGCCGCCGCGTGCGCGCACATGGCGGTCAGCCCGGCCAGCATGAGGTCACCGGTGCCGGCTCCGACCAGCACGATCATCAGGCCCAGCTGGCTGACGGTGCTGTATGCCAGCAGCAGCTTGAGGTCGTACTCGCGCACAGCCCGCCATCCGGCCAACAGCGCGGTGGCCAAGCCCAGAATCAGCAGCGTGGGCCGCCATCCGGGCGAATCGGCGAACCCCGGGGCGAGCCTCGCCACCAGATAGATCCCGGCCTTGACCATGGCCGCGGCGTGCAGGTAAGCGCTGACTGGTGTCGGTGCCGCCATGGCGCCCGGCAGCCAGAAGTGCAGCGGCACGATCGCCGACTTGCTGAGCGCGCCGACCAGGATCAGCAGCACCCCAACGGTGACGACGGTGCCCGACGGGGGATGGGCCACCAGCTCCGACAACAGGTATGTGCCCGCGGCGTTGCCGAGCATGATGATGCCGACCAGCATGGCCAGCCCGCCGGCGGTGGTCACCAGCAACGCCTGGATGGCGGCGCGGCGATTGACCGCACGTTCGGCGTAGTGACCGATCAGCAGGAACGACAACACCGTCGTCATTTCCCAGAAGACGTAGAGCACCAGTGCGTTGTCGGCGACCATCAGCCCGAACATCGCTCCGGCGAAACCGACCATCTTCGCGGCGAAGCTGGGCAGCCGCGGATCGGTCCCATGCGCCCCGACCGGCCGGAAGTATGCGGCGCAGTAGAACAAGACCAGGGCGCCGATCCCCAGCGCCAGCACGCACATGATCGCGCTCAATGAATCGAACCGCAGCGCGATGTCCATCGACAGTCCGGGCACCCAGGGCACCGTGACGCGATGGTCGGCGGCCGGGCCGGCCGGCCAGTTCGCCACCACCCAACCCAGCGATACCAGCGGGATCGATCCCAGCGGATAGAACGCCGCCCTGCCCCACCTGCGCACCAACGCTGGTGCGGCAGCGGTGCCAACAACATGGGCAAGCAGTATCGCCAGCATCACGCTCCACGGGCCGTTTCGTTTAAGTCGATGCGTTCAGTCGTGGCCAATCGTGAGGAGACCGCGGACGCGCTCAGAACACGGCCGCACCCATCTCCCACCACCACTGATTCCAGTTTGTGTGGTGCGGCGGCCGCGCGCCATGGAATACAACCCCCATTCGGCGGGGGGTGAAACACCCATAGTTGGTGGCGGCGTCCCGTCCCCCGGCTGCGCCGCCCTTGCGAACGCCGCTACGGACGCGCCCGCCTACGGCTCGATCAACCCGGTCCTGATTGCATACCGGGTGAGCGCGAGGCGGTCACGCAAGCCCAGTTTCTGCAGGGTGTTGGTCCGGTGGCGGTCGACCGTCTTGGCGCTGATGCCGAGCGTCTTAGCGATCTCCCGCGCCGAGAAGCCCTCGGCGATCAGCTTGAGGACTTCCTCTTCCCGGGGCGTGAGGATGGTCTCGGGCAACGTATTGCCGTGCCGCGCCCGGTGCAGGTAGTCGCGGATCAGGGCGGTCACCGCACCGGCGTAGAGAAACGGCTCACCGCGAATCGTGGCCCGGCACGCCTCGAGCAGGTCGCGGTCGGCTACCGACTTCAAGACGTAGCCCGACGCGCCGGCCTTGAGGGCTTCGAAGAAATACTGCTCGTTGTCGTGCATCGACAGCATCAGCACCCGCACGTGGGGATGGTTGCGGTTGATCTCGCGGGCGGCCTGCAGTCCCGTCATCCGCGGCATCGCGATGTCCAGAATGGCCAGGTCGACGGGAGTGTCCTGTAACGCCGCGAGCGCCTCTGCGCCGTCGGCGGCCTCGGCGACGACGGACAGGTCGGGCTCGGCGTCCAGAATCATCCGCAGCCCACTGCGCATCAGGGCGTGATCGTCGGCCAGCAGGATGCGTGCCGGCTGGGTCGGCATCATGACCGTCCCACCCCCGGTCGGCCCGGCACCACCAGCCGGATTTCGGTGCCTTGCTCGGCCGACGAGGTGATGGTCAGGGTGCCGTGCACCAGCAGGGCGCGCTCGCGCATTCCGGTGATACCCGCGCCTTCGGCGCTCATCCCGCCCGTACCGTCATCGGAGATCCGCAGGGTCAGCTCCCCCGCTGCATCGACGTGCAAATCCAGCCACACCTTCTGCGCGCCGGAGTGCCGGGCGATATTGGTCAAGCTCTCCTGCACTATGCGATAGCACACCAACTCCACGTTGGGATTCAATCGTTCCGCTTGCGGACCAATGTCTTTGACCACATCGATGCCGCTCGCCTGGGTGAACTGGTTGCACAGCGCCTGCAGTGCACTCTGTAAGCCGAGGTCTTCCAACGCATCCGGGCGCAGCCGACGCGCAATGCCGCGCACTTCGTCGAGACTTGCCCGCACGATCTCCTGCGCGTCCGCGAGGTCACCGCGTATTCCATCCGGCGCGGCGTCGACGGCTCGTTTGAGGGTGAGCAGGGCAACGGTGAGGGTTTGGCCGATCTCATCGTGCAACTCCCTGGCGATCCGCTGCCGCTCGTTCTCCTGCGCGACAAGCACCAAGGCACTCGAGGAGGCGCGTTCGGTCTCCAGCCGGTCCAGCATGGCGTTGAACGACGCCATCAGGTGGTGCAGATCACTGTCGCCGGTATCGTCCACCCGGTCGGTGTGCCGGAGTAGATCAACCCGTCGCATGGACGCAGCGAGCCGGTCCAGCGGGGCCAGGCTTGACCGCAACAGCAGGGCGTTGGCCCCCACCACGACTGCCAGCCCAATGACCAGCACCGGGATCTCGGCCAATCGGACAGGCCCCGAAACGGTGGCGGGCGACATGGCCAGCACCAAGGTGCCGAAGGTGAAGACCAAACCGTTGATCAGAACGACACGCCGAATAAACCCCCGCGCGGGCGCGCTCGCCCGCCGCCGAAATCGGTCGACGAGCCCAGTCCAACGGCTCATACCACCACCCTGGTCTGCCCGGCACGCAATGTCCATACGGGTCGCCCTGACATGCGAATGGGTGTCAAACACCATGGCGAGGCACCGCTTCGGGCTCGGAGAATGGTGGTACGCCCAGCGCATCGTCGGCTTTGACCCCTTGGTCGAGGTGTTTGCCGCCCGGAGTGTCGAGCCCCCTGGTGAAGCGCCGGGCGAGTTAGATCGAACGGACCACACCACCGAACCGTGACCGGAGGGATGCAACTGCAATGGACCGCTGTACCCGAGCGCGGCGTCCCGCAGCGCCCGGCTCCGCCGCGCTTGCGAACGCCGCAACCCGAGCGCGGCGTCCCGCAGCGCCCGGCTCCGCCGCGCTTGCGAACGCCGCAACCCGAGCGCGGCGTCCCGCAGCGCCCGGCTCCGCCGCTACCGGCATCCACCGCGAATGAATTTCGCTGCGTTGCCGCCGGAAGTCAACTCCGGTCTCATGTACCTCGGCGCCGGCTCGGGGCCGATGCTCGCCGCGGCGACTGCCTGGAGCGGACTGGCGGCCGAACTGCACACGGCGGCAGCAGGTTACGAATCGGTGGTCGCCGAGTTGACCAGCTCGGCTTGGTCGGGTCCGTCCTCGGCGGCGATGGCGGCTGCGGCTACCCCGTTCACGACGTGGCTGAACACCACCGCAACTCAGGCTGAAAAGACTGCCCTGCAAGCGAAAGCGGCTGTGGCCGCCTACGAGGCTGCGTTCGCCTTGACGGTTCCCCCGCCGATCATCGCGGCCAACCGTGCACGATTGCTGACCCTGTTGGCCACCAACGTGCTGGGCCAGAATGCCGCCGCAATCGCGGCCACCGAAGCCGAATACGGCGAGATGTGGGCGCAGGACGCGACCGCGATGTACAGCTATTCGGCCCTGTCGACGACCGCCAGAGAGCTGGAGCCCTTCGCGCCGCCGCCGCAGACCAGTAACCCTGCGGGACCAATCAGCCAGACCGCCGCTCAGGGCAATCCCGCTGCCAACCTCGCGCAGACGGTGTCGTCTCGACTGGCCTCCACGCTGACCGGGCCCGGCTCGGCGGAGGCCGCCCAAGGGTTGCCCGGCGTAGCGTTGCCGAGCGACCTCCCGTCTGGATTCTTCGACTGGATGGCCGTCATCGCCGACGAGACCGCCCTTGGGATCGCCCTGCCGATGTCGATCCTCGGTGTCTTCCTGGCGGGCGCGGCAATGCATTTCGCCGAGCAGGACTCCCAAGAGATCTTCGACACCCAGGACATCCTCCGGGCCGGCCAGAAACGCATCTTGAACGCTCTGGACCAGTTGGGAGTGCACGAGGAACTGCCGTCGATGGAGAACCTCCGAATTCCCCACGAAGCGGTCGTGGTGTCCATGGGCGAGGCGTTCCCGCTCGGGGCGCTGTCAACGCCCATCAGTTGGGCCGAGGTCGCCCCCGAGATCCGCCACGCCAGCTTCTCGACGCCGCTCGGCGCCGCCGCCGCCACGTCACCGGCCGGGCTGGGCACGGCATTCGGCCAGATGGCCCTGGCCGGTATGGGCGGCAGCGCGTTGGCCGGCGCCATGAACCAGCGCCGCTCGGAGGGCGGCAAGGCGACTGCTGCCGTCGCGTCCGCAGGGTCCGGCAAGCCGTCCTCGGATTCGGCGGAGCAAACAGCGGTGGCAGCGGCGCATTCCCCGCTGACCTCGGTGGTGGAGCTGGCGGCTGGGATCCGCGAACTCGGCGAACTGCACGACGCCGGCTATCTGACCGGCGAGGAGTTCGCCGCACAAAAGCGCCGCCTGCTGTCCCGGTAACTCCCTGGGCCGCGTGCCACTTAGCGGCGGCGCGACCTCAGGTAATCCCCGACCACCGCAGCGCCCAGACCGTCGAGTTCCGGAACCACCACCCGGCCCTGGACCCGCCGCGCCACCTGGTCGATGAAGCGGGCCAGCCCGGGATCGTCACCGAGCCGGAAGATCGTCACCTGCGCACCGAGTCGGGCGACGTCATCGAAGCCCCGCACGGTGTGGGCGATGGTCCGCGGGTGTGGCGGGTAGTCAAAAAACACCGCGGAACCCGCCCCTGCGCCGTCATAGTCCTCCAAGTGCGCCGTCGGCTCCCCGTCGGTGACCACCAGGACCACCGGCTGGGCGTTGGGGTGACGGCGCAGGTGCCGACTGGCCAGCGCCAGCGCATGGTGCAGATTGGTGCCCTGCTCGTAGACACCTTCCAGCCCGGTCAGCTCCGCGGCGGTCACCGTGCGCGCATAGCGCCCGAAGGCGATGATCTGCAACGCATCTGAACGGAACCGCGTGCTGACCAGGTGGTTCAACGCCAGCGCGGTGCGCTTCATCGGCAGCCAACGGTTGTCCATCACCATCGAGAACGACGTATCCACCAGCAGCGCAACGGCGGACTGAGTGCGCGTCTCGGTCTCGGAGACCTCGACGTCCTCCACGCTGATCGACAGCCGGCCGCGAGTGGCGGCCGTGCCCGGTTCGGCTACTTCGCGCAGTACCGCGTTGGTGAGGGTCCGGGTGACGTTCCACGGCTCCGTGTCGCCGAACTGCCAGGGCCGGGTCGCCCCGGTCAGCTCGCCGGCCGCCCCGGCCCGACGGTGGTCGCGTTCGCCGCGACGTCCCGAAAGTTGCCGCGCCACATCACGTAACGCCGTTTCGCCGAGCCGGCGCATCGCCTTCGGCGACAGCCGCCACTGCCCGTCAGAGCTGCGGTCCAGAAACCCTTGGTTGAGCAGCGCACGTTCCAGCTCGGCCAGCGTGCGTGCGTCGACGGCGGCCTGGTCGCCGAGTTGACGGGCCAGCGCGTCAAGGTCGACGTCGTCCATGCTCGCGCCCGGATACGCCTGCGACAGCTGCTCAGCAAGCTGCTCGAGCTCGGCGATATCGGACAGGGCCTGGGCGCCCTCCCCCATGCCGAGCGGGTTGTTGCCGGAGAACTCCGACGAGCCGGTCCAGTCCTCGCCCGGCCGAGCCGCCTGCAGATGCGCGTCCAGGCGTCCGAGCGCCTGCTGCAAGGCCGGGGAGCCGAATGCCTGCTCGGCCAAGGCATCCAGCTCGGCACGCTGCTCGGCGCTCAGGCTGTTACGGAAGCGCTGCGCGGCGGCCGCCCGCTGCGCCAGCGAATCCAGCAGCTCCTCGACATTGCGCGGGTTCTCCGGGAAGAACTCGCCATGGGAGTCCATGAACTGCTCGAAGTCCTGCGCGGTGTCTTCGCCACGAGAATGCTTGTCCAACAGGTCATTGAGATCGTCGAGCATGTCGCTGACCCGTTGCCGGTCGGCGTCGGTGGCCCCTTCCAGCGCCTGCTTCATGCCGGCGAAACGCTGGTCGAGCATCTCGCGGCCGAGCAGGTCCTTGATCTTCTCGTAAGACTCGCGGGCCTCGCCGCTGCGCCAGTTGTAGTCGGCGAGCTCCTGCACCGCTTTGGCCGGCGACGGCGACAGCCCCTCGATCTGCATCTCGGCGAAGCGGGCGTCGTCGTCGAGTGCGCGGGCCAGCTCTTTGCGTTCAGCGAGCACCGCTTCGTCGAGTAGCTTTTTGACCTCGGCTAGCGTGCCATCCAAGTTGTTGCGGCGCAACAGTTCCCGACGCCTGCGTTGCGCCTCGGCCGCCAGCTGATCGGCGCCGGTCATGCTCTTGGTGCCGCGCCGCAACAGCTCTTGCAGGGCCCGGTGCGGAGAGGTCCCCTCCATGACGTCACGGCCAATCTCCTCCAGCGCCTCGGCCAGATCGACCGGCGGCGCCAACGGATCCGGCCCACCGGAGTAGGCCGAATACCGCGAAGCGTGACTTCTAGCCATAGACGGTTTCGCCCTCGTCGGAGGTCTTGTCGATGCGCTTGGCCAAATACAGTGCTTCCAGGGCCAACTCAAGTGCCGCGGCACGTTCGCCGTCGGATTCCGCGCCCAGGCGCTGCGCGACGGCGTCGATCACCGGCAGATCCGGCAGCGCCGCCAGCACCGCTTTGGCCGAGATCCGCTCTCCCGTCGTCACCGTCGCGTCCTCGACCGCCGCCACCAGCGGTCCCACGTCGATCCCGCCCAGTGCCCGCGATGCGGTATCGGCGGTAGCCCGCCGCAACAGGTGCTCCAGCACGGCCTGCTCGCGCCCCTCCTCGCCGGATTCGAATTCCAGCTTGCCGCGCAGCACGTCGACGATCGTGCTCAGGTCCACCACTCGGGCCACCGGGTCGGTTTCGCCCAGCACCGCGCCGCGGTGGCGCGCCGAGGCCGCCACCGTCTCCGCGGCGGCAATCGCGAAGCGCGCCGAGACGCCGGAGCGCTGGTCCACCGAGCGAGACTCCCGCAGGTAGCGGGCGAATCGGGCCAACACCGCCAGTAGGTAGTCGGGTACCTGCGCACTCAGATGCGCCTCTTGGGCGATCACGCCGACCTCGGCGTCGAGTTCCAGCGGGTAGTGGGTGCGGATCTCGGCGCCGAAGCGGTCCTTGAGCGGGGTGATGATGCGGCCGCGGTTGGTGTAGTCCTCCGGGTTGGCGCTGGCGACCACCAGCACGTCCAGCGGCAGCCGTAGCGTGTAGCCGCGCACCTGGATGTCGCGTTCCTCCATCACGTTGAGCATCGCGACCTGGATGCGCTCGGCGAGGTCGGGCAGTTCGTTCACGGCGACCACGCCGCGGTGCGCCCGCGGGATCAGGCCATAGGCGATGGTTTCGGGGTCACCCAGACTGCGGCCTTCGGCCACCTTGATCGGGTCGATGTCGCCGACCAGGTCGGCGACGCTGGTGTCTGGGGTGGCCAGCTTCTCCGTGTAGCGCTCGCTGCGGTGGCGCCACGCCACCGGCAGCTCGTCACCGAGCTCGGCCGCCCGACGAATCGACTCGGGCGTGATCGGCGAATACGGGTGCTCGCCAAGCTCGGCGCCGGCGATCACCGGGGTCCACTCGTCGAGCAATCCGCTCAATGCGCGCAGCAGCCGGGTCTTGCCCTGGCCGCGCTCGCCGAGCAGCACGATGTCGTGACCGGCGATCAACGCGCGCTCAAGTTGCGGCAGCACGGTGTCCTCGAAGCCGAAAATGCCTGGCCAGATGGCTGCGGCGTCGTCACCGTTGCCGAGTCGGGCCAACAGGTTCTCGGCGATCTCCTGTTTGACCCCCCTCTCACGGTGGCCGGCAGCACGCAGCTCACCGAGAGTCTTGGGCAGGTCGTGCGGGGCATTCGGCGCGGTCACCACTCCACGCTACGACGGGCATGAAAGTCCGTCACGATGTCCTGCGTTTATCCAGGCGCCCAATACCCGATACCCTGGGTACTGTGAACTTTCCGGAATGGCGCGAACGACCGGCTCAGACCTACTTCGGTCCGGCATCCTGGCAGGCCCGACTACTGGCTGCGGCCGCGGCGATCTTTTTGCGCACCTCGATCGCCGTGCTGACCCTGGTCGGCATGGTCGTCAACCGGTTCTGGCCCGCCGGCCTGCAGCGGGCACGCCTTGACCTCATCGACCAGCCGATGCGCTACATCCGGGCGCTGCCGGGCACCGAGGTGACACCGGAGCGATTGACCGACTGTCCGGCGGAATGGGTCGTGGCACCGAGTGCGCGCGACTCAAACCGGGTGATCGTCTACTTCCACGGTTCGGCACTGGTCACACTGGGCCTCAATTCGCATCGCCGCTTTGCCAGCAAGCTCTCCGCGGTCACCGGCGCGAAGGTGTTCAACGTCGGCTACCGATTGGCCCCGCTGGCCGGAATCGACGAGGCAGTCGCCGACGGTCTGTGCGCCTACCGCCGGGTCCTGGACGCTGGATTCACCGCAGAACACATTGTGGTGGCGGGAGATTCGGCAGGCGGCCTGATGGCGGTGAACACCGCCATCGCTGCACGAGATGCCGGGCTGCCGGCGCCCGCCGGTCAGGTGTTGATGTCAGCGCTGACGTCGTCGGACATGGAGATCAAACGCGAGGCCGCCCGCACCCACCGCGACCCGTTCTTCCCGTTCATGGCGTTCATGTTCATCTACCGGGTGTTCGCCACCGTGAACGGCACCCGCGAGCTGCCGGTCATGCCGCCGGAGGCGGAGCTGCGCGGGCTCGGACCGTTCCTGTTGCAGGTCGGCAACAACGAGATGCTGCGCAACGACACGTTCGTGCTGGCCGACAAGCTGACCGCCGCCGGCGTGCCGAACTGGGTTCAGGTCTGGGACCGTGCGTTGCACATGTTCCAGCTCACCTTCGACTTCAATCCCGACGCCCGCCGAGCCGTTGCCGAGATCGCCGACTTCGTGGACCACGTGACGGCGGCCGCACCGAGAGATGCCGGCTCGGCGTCCGTCAGCGGCGAGAGTGCCTAAGACGTCCGGCGTTCACTCCAGTCCTCAAAAAGCTTCAGCAGCAACGGAATGCGGTTAGCCTCGATCTCGGGCTGCGGCAGCACAGTCCGTACGATCGCGGCGCCATCGAAGGTGTTGGTGAGCAGCGTCACCACGTTGGGGAACAGGTCCTCGGGAAATGCGTCGGCGCCGGGAAACCCACGGGCGGTGTCGTAGATCTTCGCGCGGTATTCGTCCAGAACCTCCGACAGCGTGGACCGCAGCTTCTCGTCGGTGCGTGCGGCGATCAGCAACTCGTAGACCACCGCGTTGTTGGAGTTCGCCGTCAGATCACGCAGTACGGTCAACACCGCTTCCAACGCCGAGCCGTCGGCCGGGATCTCCGCCACCTGCTTGCCGATCAAGTCCAGCTGACGGCGCAGCACCTCCTGGGCAGTGGCCGCCATGAAGGCACCCATGGTGCCGAAGTGGCGGAACAACGCTCCATCGGACACCCCGGCGCGAGCGGCGATCACCTTGGCCGACGCCCGCGCGTAGCCGATCTCGGAGATGGTGGAGATGCTGGCGTCGAGCAGGCGCGCGACGGTGGTCTCGCGGCGCTCCTGCTGGGTTCTGGCCATGCGCTAGACCGATTGCAGCTCACGGGATCCGGCGCGCAGGAAACGGCCGGACTTCACGGTGGTGCCGTAGCCGTCGCAGAACTGCCCGTTGCGGAACACCACGGTGCCGCCAACGCCGGTAGCCACCACCGCGTCGTCATTGCGGTTGACCATCCGACTCAGGTCGCCGTAGAACGGCACCTTCTCCTCGTGGTAGCCGTCGACGGCATCGGTCAGACCGGCCGGGTCGATCACCACGAAGTCCGCGCGGTCGCCTGGGCGCAGCGTGCCGGCGTCGAACCCGAACCAGTCGGCGACTTCGGAGGTCAGCCGGTATACCGCCCGCTGGACGCTCATGAACGGCCGCCCGGCCGCCTCGGCGTCGCGGACGCGCTTGAGCAGGCGCAGCGAGAAGTTGTAGAAGGCCATGTTGCGTAGGTGCGCTCCGGCGTCGGAGAACCCCATATGGATAACCGGTTCGTTAGCCAACTTGTCGAGCTGCTTGGGCCGATGATTGGCGACGATCGTGGTCCAGCGGACGTTGCGTTCGCCGTTGTCCACCAGCACATCGAGGAACGCATCCAAGGGGTGCAGCCCGCGTTCCTCGGCGATCTGCCCGAAGCTCTTGCCGACCAGGCCGGCATCAGGGCATTCGACGATCACCGCGTCGTGGAAGTCGCGGTGCCACAAGGACGGACCCAGCTTTTTGCGGTCGAAGGCCTTGCGGAACCGGCGCCGGTACTCGGTGTCGGCCAGTAGCGCGTTGCGCTCCAACTGGTCGCGCAGATGCAGCGCGGCGGTTCCCGCGCCGAATTCCTCGAACACCGGCAGATCGATTCCGTCGGAATACAACTCGAACGGCACGGGCAGGTGCTGGAATCGCACGCTGGAGCCCAGCAGGGCGTTGAGCAGCCGAGCACCGGGACCGAAGACCCGGACCGCGCCCGGCGCCGACTTGGCGTCCGCGGAGACCAGCAGGCTCATTCGAACCCCGCGTCGCCGACCGAACATTCCACTGCTAGTCAGGAAGAAGTTCAACGCCGTCAACGGGTTTCGGACGTCGGGAGCACTCTGCAACATCCGGCCCCGCTTGCGCAGCACCTTGATCAACCGCCGGCGCTCACGCCAGGTGGCGAACGTCGACGGCAGTGCCCGGGACCGGAACCGGTCGCCGTCGAGCTTGTCGA
Source organism: Mycolicibacter virginiensis (assembly GCF_022374935.2). NCBI lineage: Bacteria > Bacillati > Actinomycetota > Actinomycetes > Mycobacteriales > Mycobacteriaceae > Mycobacterium > Mycobacterium virginiense. The sequence continues at coordinate 1,041,586 of NZ_CP092430.2, read as the reverse complement.
TCGGGGCGTCCATCCCTGACATGCCCAACAGTCCAGCCTCGAGGCCTTGGTCGAGCAGGGCAGCCATCTTCTCCAGCTCGGCATCGGTCGGGACGACGCCGTCGGTGGTCGCGCGGTCCAAGCCGAGCACCGCGGTCCGCAGGTCCGAGTGGCCGAGCATGGAGCTGATGTTGGGACCGAGTGGCAACTCCTCGAGAGCATGCACATACTCGGCGGGCGTGGACCAGGTCTTCTTGGACTGCAGCGCGTCCAGCACGAATTTCCGCGGGACCGCCTCGACCCGGCTGAACAGGTCGGCGGCATCCTCGGACTCGGCGTACACCGTCGACAGCGAGCAGTTGCCCAGCAGCACCGTGGTGACGCCGTGGCGCACCGATTCCCGCAGACCCGGATCCAGCAGCACCTCGGCGTCGTAGTGGGTGTGCACATCGATGAAGCCCGGGACCACCCATTTGCCGGCCGCCTCGATCACGTCCGGGCAGCCGGTCTCATCCAGCTCCCCCGCAACGATGTCGGCGACGACGCCGTCGCGGATGCCCAGGGTGCGGACCTGGGGGGCGTTGCCCAGGCCGTCGAACCACAGTCCGTTGCGGATGATCAGGTCGTAGGCCACCAGGTCTCCCCACTTCGAAGTTGAGATAGATAGTGAGCGCATACAATCTTTCTGTCAAGGGTTAGGCCCCTCCGGGCCGTTATCCCCAGTTCGGACTTACTCCACAGATTCGCGTTCTACCGGCGCCAATGCCCGCAAGGGCGCACTAGTATTAGCACATGCGTTCGAATTCCCGGGAAGCGATTGTCGAGGTGTTCGACGCGCTGGCCGCGGATCTCGATCGAGCGCTGGAACTAGATTTCGATGCGTTGACCCCGCGGGAATGCGTGGCGCTGTTGAGGCGCTGCGAAGTGCTACGGCGCCGGTTGCCGGCAGTGGAGCATCCGATGGTCAACCACGTAGCCGCCGCCGATCCGGTGGAGTTGGGCGGGAAAGCGCGCTGGGTTCTGGCGGACGAGCTGCACATCGCCCGCGGCGAAGCCGCCCGTCGCATCAGTGATGCCGCGGAGCTGGGGCCGCGCCGCACGCTGACCGGTGAACCGTTGGAACCGGTATTGCCGGAAGTGGCGGCAGCGCAGCGGGAGGGGCGGGTCGGGGCCGCCCACATCGGCGTGATTCGCTCGTTCTTCCACTACCTGCCCGACGACACTGATGCGGGCACCCTGACCCAGGCCGAGCACCAGCTGGCCGGGTTGGCCGGGCAGTGTCGCCCCGACGAACTGGCCAAACTGGCCCAACGCCTCGCCGACTACCTGCACCCCGACGGCAACTACAGCGACGACCAGCGCGCCAAACACCGTGGTGTGGTGCTGGGACCCCAGAACCGTGACGGTATGACCCCCATCAAAGGATTCCTCGATCCCCAAGCCCGCGCCACGTGGGATGCGGTGCTGGCCCGCTGGGCCGCCCCCGGCATGTGCAACCCGGATGACCCCACCCCCTGTGTGAAGGGCACGCCCTCACAGGCGGGAATCGACGCCGATTCGCGCAGTGCCGCACAACGCAACCACGACGCCCTCACCGCCATGGGCCGCGCCCTGCTCGCCTCCGGAGATCTAGGGCAGCACAACGGATTACCGGCCAGCATCATCGTCTCGACCACCCTGACCGACCTGGAAGCCAGCACCGGCAAAGCCCACACCGGCGGCGGCACCTGGCTACCCATGCGCGACGTCATCGCCATGGCCAGCCACGCCCACCACTACCTGCGGATCTACGACGGCGCCAAAGAACTGGCGCTGTTCCACACCAAACGGCTCGCCTCGCCGGGGCAGCGAATCGTGCTCTACGCCAAGGAACGCGGGTGCAGCCACCCCAACTGCCCGGTCGCCGGCTATTACTGCGAGGTCCACCATGACGACGACTACGCGAAAACCAAGCGCACCGACGTCACCGACCTGACCCTGCGCTGCGGTCCCCACCATGAACTCATGACCTCAGGCGGCTGGAAAACCCGCAAACGCCACGACGGCACCACCCAAACCCTGCCGCCGCCACACCTAGACCACGGTCAACCTCGGGTCAACCATTACCATCACCCCGAAAAACTGCTGGGCGACAACGGTTCCGGTGCCGACGACGACGGGCCTTAGCTCAGTGCGCGAAGTGCCGTGCCCCGGTCAGATACAGCGTGATCCCGGCCTCGGCCGCCGCCGCCGTCACCTCGTCGTCGCGCACCGAGCCGCCCGGGTGCACAATCGCCTTCACCCCGGCCGCGGTCAGCGTCTGCAGACCGTCGGGGAACGGGAAGAACGCATCCGAGGCAGCGACCGCACCGGCCACCCGCTCGCCCCCGCGCTCCACCGCCAGCCGGGCGGCGTCGACCCGGTTTACCTGGCCCATGCCCACGCCGATGGTGGCGCCGTCGCCCGCGACCACAATCGCGTTGGATTTGACCGCGCGGCAGGCCCGCCAGGCGAAGACCAGGTCGGCCAGGGTGGCCGCATCCGCCGGTTCCCCGGTGGCCAGTGTCCAGTTCGCCGGGTTGTCGCCCGGTGCGTCGAGACCGTCGCGGCTCTGCATCAACAGCCCACCGCTGATTTGGCGCCATTCAGTGCCGCCGCGCAGCGGCTCGGACGCCAACAGCACCCGGATGTTCTTCTTGCGCGACAAGATCTCCACGGCCCCGGCCTCGTAGGCCGGGGCGATGATCACCTCGGTGAAGATCGTGCTGACGTACTCGGCCATCTCGACGCTGACCTCGGTGTTGGCCGCGATGACGCCGCCGAACGCGCTCAGGGGGTCGCACTCGTGCGCCTTGCGGTGGGCATCGGCCACCGAGGTCGCCGAGACCGCGATGCCGCACGGGTTGGCGTGCTTGATGATGGCCACGCAGGTCTCTTCGTGATCGAACGCCGCCCGCCACGCTGCGTCCGCGTCGGTGAAGTTGTTGTAGGACATCTCTTTTCCGTGCAGCTGCTCGGCCTGAGCCAAGCCCGGCCACGCACCGGCGTCACAGTAGAGAGCGGCCTGCTGGTGGGGGTTCTCGCCGTAGCGAAGCTGCGCGGCGCGGCGGTAGGTGCGTGCGTACCATTCCGGCAGTGCTTGGCGCGGCTCTTCGGGAGCCAGCGTCGACGACATCCAGCTGGCGACCGCGACGTCGTATTCGGCGGTGTGCCGAAATGCCAGGGACGCCAAGCGCTTCCGCTCTTCGAGGGTGAAGCCGCCGGCGTTGACCGCAGCCAGCACACCGTCGTAGCCGAGCGGGTCGACCACCACGGCGACACTGGGGTGGTTCTTGGCGGCCGCCCGGATCATCGAGGGCCCGCCGATGTCGATCTGCTCGACACACTCGTCCTCGCCAGCGCCGGACTCCACGGTCTCGCTGAACGGGTACAGGTTGACCACCACCAGCTCGAACGCTGCGATGTCCAGCTCATCGAGCGCCGCGGCGTGCTCGGGCTTGCGCAGGTCGGCCAGCAGCCCGGCGTGCACCCGGGGGTGCAGAGTCTTGACTCGGCCGTCGAGCACCTCGGGGAAGCCAGTCACCTGCTCCACCGGCGTTACCGGAATGCCCTTGGCCGCAATCGACTTGGCGGTGGATCCGGTGGAGACGATATCCACGCCGGCGGCGTGCAGGCCGGCGGCCAGGTCAACCAGTCCGGTCTTGTCGTAGACGCTGATCAACGCCCGACGAATCGGTCGCTTGCCGTCGGTCATCCTAGGGTTGCCTTTCGTCCGTTCCAAGTCACGCCGCCGGTCGCCAATGCGGCCAGTACGTCAACCAGGAGCTTGCGCTCCACTTTCTTGATGCGTTCATGCAAAGAGTCTTCGTCGTCGCCGTCGAGCACGGCAACCGGCTCTTGGGCCAGCACCGGGCCGGTGTCGGTCCCGGCGTCCACCAGGTGCACGGTGCATCCGGTGACCTTGACCCCGTAGGCCAACGCCTCGGGCACCGCGTGCGCTCCCGGGAAGGAAGGCAGCAGCGCCGGATGGGTGTTGACGGTGCGCCCCAGGAAACGGGACAGGAAGTGCGAGCCCAGGATTTTCATGAAGCCCGCCGAAACCACCAGATCCGGGCTGTGAGCCGCGGTGGCCTCGGTCAGCGCGAGATCCCATGCTGCTCGGTTCGGATAGTCACCCGTTCGGACGGTGAACACCGGCAACCCCGCCGCCGTGGCGATCTCCACCGCGCGACAGTCCCGGTCAGTACCGACAGCGACCACCCGCGCGGGGTAGTCGTCTACCGCGGCGGCCAGCAGGGACTCGAGTAGCGACCCGGTGCCCGAAGCCAGCACCACCATTCGGGCGGGGACGCTGGGAGCCACATGGATCGGTTGCACGGTGACTGAGCCTAACGCGGTGATCGCAAGCGCGGCGAAGCCGGTCGCCGCGGGTCACCGCCATCGGCGGCGCGGTGATCGCAAGCGCGGCGAAGCCGGTCGCCGCGGGTCACCGCCATCGACAGTGGTGATTGTGAACCTAGCGAAGCTGGCCGCCAAACCCCCGCGGTTCAGCGAGGCTGCGCTCGGTCCCGGGCGACCCGAAGCGCGGCCGCCACTCCGTCGGTCCAGATCTCGACCATGTCCCAGGTGACCTCGGGATGGCCGATCGGCTGTGTCATCTTGCCGAGCTTGCTGACCCGCCCATACGCCAGGTCCTGAAAGTCGGGGTCGTCCAACTCGGGGAACTCGTCGTATTCACTGCAGAACCCCGCACCCTCCAGCTCGTCGTAGAGGGACTCCGCCAGGTCATCGGTCAATCCGGGGGTGCGCGACTGCGGCGACGGCTCGATCATCTGCATCCCGGCCTCGACGCCGTCCACCCAGATCAAGACCACCACGTCGAGCACCCGCTCATGGCCCGGCGGCAATATCAGGCCGGTCAGCATCTCGGCCCGGACTCCGGCCAGCATGTGCAGGTTCCGCCGCCTGGACGTGCCAGACGGGCCGTTCTTGCCGGCGGGCTCGGTGCCCACGACGTCGGTCATGTCGTCCCCCTGGAGTTCGGACGGTCGGCACTACCATCCGATCAGCCAGAGTCGACATATATAAGGGACTGAAGTCCTCGATTTAGCGGTCGTATCCGTCGTCGTCGGTGAACATCAGGTCTTCAGGGTCTTCCAGCGGGCCCGGCGGCTGCGTCGGCGCGTGCGCCCGGAACGGTCGCGGCGGCTCGGGTTCTGGCGTCCAATTCAACTCGCCGCCATCGTTGACCTCGTCTGGTTGGAAGCCCGGTTCGAAGTCGGCGTCGAACACCTCGTCGGCCTCGAAGGGCTCCCCGACTACTACGAGGTCCTCGGAATCGACGTCGGCGATGGGCGCCGGACCCGGTTCGGGGACGCCTTCGCGCTCCACGGGCCGCTCCGGGGCCGGTGGCAGCACACGTTGTTCGCCGACCACCGCATCAGCCCGCACCCCGCCGATCATCACCACCGTCAGCGCTCCGATCGCGGCGAACCAGCCGAACACCGCGGGCCCGAACGTCAGCTGATCGACCCCGACGTCGCCGAAGTTGCCCAGCCGTCCCCCACCGGCCAAGCCCAGTATGGCCATCGACACCGCCGCGATGAAGGCCGCCGCGACCACCTTGGCCAGTGCCGGAAGCAGCGGAAGCGGCCGGCGGGCGCACTGCTGCCCGACGGCCACTCCGGACGCCGCGCCGATGATCAGCAGCGCCACCCACGCGGGGCCTAACGGCGGGGTGGGCGCCGCAGCCAGGATCGGCAGCGCGGGGATGTCGCCGCCGAGAACGGTGAAGGCGCTGAACAGCGCGGGGCCGATGTGCGCACTCGAGCCGACCGCCATCGCCGTAGCGCCGACGAGGACATTGGGCACATACAGCAGCGCCAGCAGGGTCAGGCTGAGCTGGCCGAAAACTGAATCGGTGATCGCGTAGAGCTCGTGCATGGTCCCCCAGTGCCAGAGCAGGGAGAGCACCGTCACCGCCCCGGCCAGGCCGAACAGCGCCAGCATGCCGGTGATCGCGGCTCGCACCGAGTCCGCCAGCCAATCCGGCAGCCGGGTCTCGGCCAGCGCCCGCCGGCCCACCCGCGTCCCCACTCCCAGCGCCGCGCCGATCGCATGCATAAAGAAGACGTGCGCGAAGGCGCTCAGGGCATGCGGGGTCTGCAGTTCGGTGATGACCGACGCCGCGTCGTGGATGACCGCCAAGGAGACCGCTGCGATCAACAGTGGTCCACCGACCGCGGAGGCCACGATCCAGCGGATGACGAACCAGGAGGCCCCACGGGCGGTGGCCTGCGCCGTGGTCCGGGCTGTCCCGGCCACCATCAGCAGCACCGGCAGCAGCGGCAGCGCACCTAGGTCACGGCCGCCGATCGAGATCGGCACCTGGTGCACGCCCAGCCACATGCTGGCGATGGCACCCGAGGCGCCGGTCATGTCACTGTTGGCGATCAGCAACTGCAGCAGCGTCACCGCTGCGATGACCGTCAAAGCTACGACGGACGGGCCGAATGCGACCCGTAGCAGGTCGCGGGTCGGATTCGAACCTGGTTTGCCGCCGGTCACCGATGTCACGCTGCGAGCACGTTCAACTCGGCGCGCGGGCGCGGGTTAGGGCTGCGCCGGCCCCGACGAGGTGGAGCCGCCCTGCGACTGCTGGCCACCCGTCGAGCTCTGATCCGAACCGGCTGCGCTGTGTCCACCGGTCGACGCACTCCCCGACCCACCGGACGACGGCGAGTTGTAGGAGGGGAAGCCGGTCGGCGGGGTCGGCGGCCCCTGGGGTGCCGCCTGCTGTCCGCCGGAGTTGAAGCCGCCCGTCGACGGGGACGAGGGTGCCTGCTGCGCGCCGAAGCCGCCACTGGACGGTGCGGACGGGTAGCTGCCGTACGACGACGGGTAGCCTGGCTGCTGCGGAGCCTGCTGGCCCTGGTGTCCCTGGTGTCCCTGGTGGCCATAACCCTGCTGGCCGGGCTGACCGTAGTAGTTGCCGCCCGGCGGCAGGCCGTACTGGGCGTACGGGTCGTACTTGGGACGCGGCGCCGGCGCGGTGACCACGCCGGCCTCCAGTAGCAGCGATCCGACCGCGGCGGCGGCCTGCAGGACGCTGAAGATCAGGATCAGCCACAGGCCCCAGCCGATGGTGTAGCTGCCGCTGGCATCGGCGACGGTCGAAATGGCCAGCAGCGCACCCAGTGCCGAGACCACGGCGACCACCGCGGTGTAGCTCCTCGCCTTGGGCAGCAGGGCTGCACCGGCCAGTAGTGCGGCCAGCACCGCCAGCGGAACGGTGTGGCCGGCGTCGCTGAGGATCAGAGGGTAGTCGACGTCGGTGATCGTCACGATCGGGCCGAAGTTCGCCAAATAGACACCCAGGCCCAACGCAACTACTGCGATTCGGAGGTATTGCGGCACTTTGCTCTCGACTTCGCCACCCGATTTCGCGAACGACGGGGTCGGTTGTCCGTACGAGCCTGATGGTTGAGAAGGTTGGAAGCCGGGATTCCCGGGCGAGTAGGTCATGACCTCTCCTGTGCTTGTGGGCAGGGCGCTGGTGGGCGGTGCGGCGCGCTTCGACCATCCACGCTAGCGCACTTGCGGGCCGAGTCGGTGGGTCAACACTGCGCGACAAGGACCCCCCGTTGCCCGCCGAACAGGAACACGTTCTAATCGGGGCTATGGATTACGGGCTCGTGCTATTCACCAGTGACCGTGGAATCAACCCGGCGGCGGCCGCCAAACTCGCCGATGATCACGGCTTCACCACCTTCTATGTGCCGGAACACACGCATATTCCGGTGAAGCGACAGGCCGCTCACCCGACCACCGGCGACGAGTCCCTGCCCGATGACCGTTATATGCGCACCCTGGACCCGTGGGTAAGCCTGGGGGCCGCATGTGCGGTGACCTCGCGAGTGCGGCTGTCGACCGCGGTGGCACTGCCCGTCGAGCATGATCCGATCACGCTGGCGAAGTCGATTGCCACCCTGGATCACCTGTCCGGTGGGCGGGTGAGCCTGGGTGTCGGATTCGGTTGGAACACTGATGAACTGGCCGATCACGGCGTGCCGGCCGGCCGTCGGCGCACCATGCTTCGGGAGTACCTGGAGGCGATGCGGGCGCTGTGGACGGAGGAGGAGGCGTCCTACGAGGGCGAGTTCGTGAACTTCGGCCCGAGTTGGGCGTGGCCCAAGCCGGTGCAGTCGCACGTTCCGGTGCTGGTCGGTGCGGCCGGGACCGAGAAGAACTTCAAGTGGATCGCTCGCAGTGCCGACGGCTGGATCACCACGCCGCGCGACTTCGACATCGACGCGCCGGTCAAGTTGCTGCAGGACACCTGGGCGGCCGCCGGCCGCGACGGCGCACCGCAGATCGTGGCGCTGGACTTCAAGCCGGTGCCCGAGAAGCTGGCGCACTGGGCCGAGATCGGTGTCACCGAGACGCTGTTCGGTCTGCCCGACAAGTCCGAGTCCGAGGTGGCGGCTTACGTGGAGCGCCTGGCCGCCAAGCTGGGCCTCAGCGCCTAACGTTCAGCACCTAGCGCGGGAGCCCCACTCCGCGCGAAGGTGCGTGTTTGTCCGGCGACACGCCCGTTGTGCTGGCATTCTGTGCACCCTCGCGGCGGGACGGTGGTGGGGAATCAGCGCGGCGAGCAGCGGTTGCCGTAGTCGAATGCGTGCACCGTCACCGGGGCGCCCAGCGGGTCGCCGTCGGACAACAAGGCCACCAGGTCTTCGTCTTCGGTGGTCGCCAGGAACCGGGTGCCGTCGGCATCCAATCGGCCGATGACGATTCCGGTCCGGGTGTCCCAGTCGTAACGGACGCTGTAGGTCTCGATGGTGGCCGGGCCTTGGGCACTCTCGGTGACCGGCACAGCGGTTGCGTTGTCGGCCTGCGCCTGCAGCTCGGCGCTGCGATCGGCCTTCCACGGCACCGGGGTGGTCGAGTACACCCCGGCCGCGTACTTGCTCATCATGCCGCCGTTGGCCCCGACGAACGTGAATTGCCCTGGGACACTTCGCGCTGAGGCGACGGCCTCGGCGATCGCGTGCATCGAGTAGTTGTTGCCGGCGCCGCCGAAGAACGGCAGCCCGCCGGTCAGGGTCAGGCCGCGAGGGTCATCGGCGGACAGGCCGAACGCATCACAGATGGCAAACACCGGGACCGGGAAGCAGCTGTAGAGGTCCATGGCCGCGATGTCGTCGAAGCCGATCCCGGCCATCTCGAGCGCCTCGGTGGTGGCCGTGATGGCGGCCGGGTAGGCGCTCAGGTCGGGCCGTTCCAGCAGGCGCTGGGCGCGCTGGTCGGCGTGGCCGTGCAGGTACACCCAGCGGTCTTCGGGCACGCCCAGGCGGCGGGCGGCCTCGACCGACATCACCAGTACCGCGGCGCCCTGGTTGACCTGGTCGCGCGCCACCAGCAGTCGCGGATAGGGGTCGCAGATCATCCGGTTGCCGGCGCTGATGGTGGCCAGCTCGTCGACCGAGCGCTCCACCGGCGAGGCCGAGAACGGGTTCTTGGCGGCGATCTTGGTCATCGGCGCGAACAGCTCCGCCATCGCCTGCAAGTAGTCGGCGGTGCCCATGCCCAGCCGGGCACGCCGGGCGTTCTCCAGCAGGCCGTACTGCACCGGGGCACCGGTCAGCCCGTGGATGACGGTGTAGTGCTCGACGAACTCCTCCAGGCCGAAGCCGCGGTCTTCGAGCTGGCCGTCGATGGTCTCGGTGAAGTCCGGCTTGTTGTCGGCCTTGGCGAAGTGGCGCAGCGTTGAGGTCGCGTCGGACCCGCACAGCAGCACCACGTCGGCGGTGCCGGCCACGATCTCGCCGGCGAACTCGGTGAGCAGCTTCTGCGGCCCCTGACCGCCCACCTTGTCCAGCACCGCACGGGCCGGCTCCGCGCCGATCAGACGCGCGACGGACCGCGGGAAGTTGTTGGATTTGCCCAGCGGCGCAGGGGCTTTCGGAATCGAGATCTCGAACTGGCGGGTGGCCACTACCGCGTCGATGGCCGATGCGACCTGCTCTGAGCTCGCCCCGCAGTCGGCCAACGCTGCCTGCGCCGCGGCTGCGGCCAGCTCCACCGGCGACATCGCTCGATAGTCGGCGTCGTCGATGCGCTCGGCGGCCTGCCCGACGCCGACGACGACGGGAGTGCGGGGATCAATGCTCATGGTTCACCTTCCGAAGGCGAGCAGACGCGAAAGCCCCCAATTTCAGGCTGAAATGGGGGCTTTCACGTCTGCTCGGCAGAAACTGCTAGAGGCTCTCGAGGATCTGTCGAGCCAGGGCCGCGGTGGCCGACGGGGTCTTGCCCACCTTCACACCGGCGGCCTCCAGGGCCTCCTGCTTGGCGGCCGCAGTGCCCGACGAGCCCGACACGATGGCGCCGGCATGGCCCATGGTCTTGCCCTCCGGCGCGGTGAACCCGGCCACGTAGCCGACGACCGGCTTGGTGACGTTGGCCTTGATGTAGGCCGCGGCCCGCTCCTCGGCGTCGCCGCCGATCTCGCCGATCATCACGATGACCTTGGTGTTCGGGTCCTTCTCGAACGCCTCGATGGCGTCGATGTGGGTTGTGCCGATCACCGGGTCGCCGCCGATGCCGATGGCCGTGGAGAAACCGAAGTCCCGCAGCTCGTACATCATCTGGTAGGTCAGCGTGCCCGACTTCGACACCAGACCGATCGGGCCGGTGCCCGAGATGTTGGCCGGCGTGATGCCGACCAGGCACTCACCCGGGGTGATGATGCCGGGGCAGTTCGGCCCGATGATCCGGGTCTTCTCACCCTTGTCCACGTTGTAGGCCCAGGCGTAGGCGCTGTCCTGCACCGGGATGCCCTCGGTGATGACCACCAGCAGCGGGATCTCGGCGTCGATGGCCTCGATCATGGCGTCCTTGGAGAAGGCCGGCGGCACGAAGGCGATCGACACGTCGGCGCCGGTCTCCTTCATGGCCTCGGCGACACTGCCGTACACCGGCAGCTCGACGGCGTTACCGTCCTTGTCCTTGTGCGAGACGGTGGTGCCGGCCTTACGGGCGTTGACACCGCCGACGATCTGGGTGCCGGCGGCCAACATCCGCGCGGTGTGCTTGGTCGCCTCGGCACCGGTGATGCCCTGGACGATGACCTTGCTGTCCTTGTTGACGAAGATCGACATGACTTATGCGTCCTTTCCGGCTGCGAAAGCCAGCTCGGCGGCCTTGTCGGCGGCCTCGTCCATGGTGGCGACGACGGTCACCAGCGGGTGGTTGGCCTCGGCCAGGATCGCCCGGCCCTCCTCGACGTTGTTGCCGTCCAGGCGAACCACCAGCGGCTTGGTCGCGGCGTCACCGAGGATGCCCAGCGCCGACACGATGCCGTTGGCCACCGCGTCGCAGGCGGTGATCCCGCCGAACACGTTGACGAACACGCTCTTGACCTGCTTGTCACCCAGGATGACGTCCAGGCCGGCGGCCATCACCTCGGCGGAGGCGCCGCCCCCGATGTCGAGGAAGTTGGCCGGCTTCACGCCGCCGTGCTTCTCACCGGCGTAGGCGGTGACGTCCAGCGTCGACATGACCAGGCCGGCGCCGTTACCGATGATGCCGACCTCACCGTCGAGCTTGACGTAGTTCAGATCGTGCTCTTTGGCCTTGATCTCCAGCGGGTCGGTCGCGTCCAAGTCGGCGAACTCGGCGTGGCCGGGCTGCCGGAACTCAGCGTTGCCGTCCAGGGTGACCTTGCCGTCCAGCGCCAGGATCTGGTCGTCGGGGGTGCGAACCAGCGGGTTGACCTCGACCAGGGTGGCATCTTCGGCGACGAAGACCTCCCACAGCTTCTGGATGGTCACGGCGGCGGCGTCGAGCACCTCGGCGGGCAGGTGGCCCTGCTCGGCGATCGAGCGAGCGAACGCCAGGTCGACGCCCTTGACGGCGTCCACCGGCACCTTGGCCAGCCGTTCCGGCTTGGTCGCGGCGACCTCTTCGATCTCCATTCCGCCCTCGACCGAGCACATGGCCAGGTAGGTGCGGTTGGAGCGGTCGAGCAGGAAGGAGATGTAGTACTCCTCGGCGATGTCGCTCGCCTCGGCCACCAGCAGCTTCTTGACGATGTGGCCCTTGATGTCCAGACCGAGAATGTTCTGCGCGTGGGTCAGGGCGTCGTCCGGGGTGGCGGCGTACTTGACGCCACCGGCCTTACCGCGGCCACCGGCCTTGACCTGGGCCTTGACCATGACCGGCCGACCGATCTCGGTGGCGATGGCCTTGGCGTCCTCAGCCGAGGTGGTTACTCGACCGGGAGTGGTGGGCACGTTGTGCTTGGCGAACAGCTCCTTCGCCTGATACTCGAAAAGATCCATGGGCTCACTGTCTTATTACGGGTAGCCGGAAGGCCGGCACTGTCGGATTGTGAGAGATTTAGCTCCCGAGGCACTGTATCGAGAGTGCGGCGGGGTTCCCTCCTCGCGTACCACTGCTGTGGCACATCTCACCGCCAGAAAAACGTGATTCGCTTCACATTAACGGCGGGATTTGGCCGATAGCTTGCCACGCCCCAGCGGGAGTGGTTACCGTCACCAGGTCCAGGTCTTTATAACGTTCTGATCACGACCAGAGGAACTTCCAGGCTGATGCAGCACGGTGCACCGATGCGTCCGGTTTCCGGTGGGACTCTCCCTCGACGTCGAAACGGCGCTACGGCAGCTGTGATCCGCCCGTCGGTACCCAGCCCCACCGAGGTCACCGACATCATTCCGTTCAACGAGTTCGGCTGGCCCGAAGACGCTTTCAGCGAAGACGTGTTCGACGAGGCGTCGGACGTGCTGCTGGCCCCTGAGCTGGACGACATGACCGACACCGACAACATGCCGGTCCTGCGGCTGGCGTTCCCCCGCGGCGGCTACTCGGACAGCTACTACCGCCCGCACGAGGCGGCCCAGCTGGCTCCGCGCCGCGGAAAGCACCGCAGCCAGCCCGCCAGCGCTGTCAAGAGTCGCGTGATGATCGCGGCGATGGCCGCCGGTGCGGCCGCTGCCGCCGCGCACGCCGCCACCCACCAGTCCGGCGAGACCGTCGCCCGGCCCGCCGTACTGGCGGCCAGCAAGACCACGTTGAACGACGGCACCACCACCACGTCCAGCCACGGCTTGCAGATGATCACGGTCAAAGCTGCGGCCAACGTCGTCGTGCACAACGAGGAGCTGGCCAAGGGCGTGGCGTTCGCTCAGGAGCGCGCCGAGCGTGAAGCCCGGCTGCAACGCCCGCTGTTCGTCGCACCCACTCAGGGCGCGTTCACCTCGAACTTCGGCTACCGCTGGGGCGTGCTACACGCCGGCATCGACATCGCCAACGCCATCGGCACCCCGATCCTGGCGGCCTCCGACGGCGTGGTGATCGAATCGGGCCCCAGCGCCGGCTACGGCATGCTGGTCAAGCTGCGCCACTCCGACGGCACCGTGACCCTCTACGGCCACATCAACCGGTCGCTGGTCAGCGTCGGCGAGCGGGTGATGGCGGGCGACCAGATCGCCGAGATGGGCAACCGCGGCTACTCGACCGGCCCGCACCTGCACTTCGAGGTGCTGCAGAACGGCACCAACCGGATCGACCCGGCTTCCTGGCTCGCCAAGCGCGGAATCAATTTCGCCTAATCTGGATATGGTGAGCGACCGCCACCAGCCACCGACCGGCGCCAGACCCGCCGGGACCGATCCGGCGAGTTCTCCTAGCCGCATCATTCGCCGGGCACCCACCGGCGCCATCCCAATCGTCACCAGCTCAGGGCGAATACCGCCGGCCATCCAGCCGAGCCCGGCGGTGTTGCCGGTGCGATTCCCGTCAGCCGGCGTCGCGATCAGTGCCTGCGTGCTCGCCCTGATCGGCTGCTGGGCCACCTCGGTGGTCTCCACCGATCTGATCGCCAGCTGGTGGCACACCGACCGGCTGTTCTGCGTCGCGGTCGGCTTCTTGAGTCTGGTGTTCGCCGGGACGACGGTGTCCGGCGTGATCATGCTGCTGCTGCGGCGCCCAGTCGGCCGCTATCTGATCGCGGTCGGAGCGGTGGTCGCCCTGCTGACGTACGCCAGCCTGTTCCTGGCGGGGGCCCGCGTGCCGGGGATCGTGCACGTCATCCCGGTCATCCAGGTCGCCACCGTTGCGACAGCACTGCACCCGGCCACCAGACGCTGGCTCTTCGGCAGTTAGCGAGCCTCGACGGAGGAGAGGCGAAGCTGGACCGCCGATTCAAGCCCGGCAGTTAGCGAGCCTCGACGGAGGAGAGGCGAAGCTGGACCGCCGATTCAAGCCCGGCAGTTAGCGAGCCTCGACGGAGGAGAGGCGAAGCTGGACTGCCGATTCAAGCCCGGCAGTTAGCGAGCCTCGACGGAGGAGAGGCGAAGCTGGACCGCCGATTCAAGCCCGGCAGTTAGCGAGCCTCGACGGAGGAGAGGCGAAGCTGGACCGCCGATTCAAGCCCGGCAGTTAGCGAGCCTCGACGGAGGAGAGGCGAAGCTGGACTGCCGATTCAGGCCCGGCTCCTAAGCCGACGGCGAGCCGACTGCGGCGAGCTAAAGCTTGGTCACCGGCGCATGGTTGTGCATCAGCTTGACCCGCCCGGAGCTGCCGAAGTCGATCAGCGACATCGCCGACTCCCCCACCCCGGAGACTTCCTCCACCCGGCCCAGGCCGTACTTGTCATGCGTGACCCGATCCCCCGGCGCCAGCACCAGCAACGGCCGGTTGCCCGATCGGCTCGGCGCCGGTCTCGGGGTCCCGAACCGGCCGGCGCCACTGACCGGAGCGCTCGGTGAGGCGGTGACGTCGGTACGGCGCCAGTCGATGAGCTGCTGCGGGATCTCCCGCAGGAATCGCGACTCCGGGTTCAACATGGGCTGGCCCCACGACGAACGCACCTTGGCCCGGCTCAGATACAGCCGTTGCCGCGCCCGGGTCAGGCCGACGTAGGCCAGCCGGCGTTCCTCGGACAGCTCGCGGGCATCCCCCAGTGAGCGCATGTGCGGGAACATGCCGTCCTCCCAGCCGACGACGAACACCACCGGAAACTCCAGCCCTTTGGCGGTGTGCAACGTCATCAGGGTGACCATGCCTGACCCGTGCTCGGGGATCTCGTCGGTGTCGGCGATCAGCGACACCCGCTCCAAAAACGCCGCCAGCACCCCGACATCAGGCACATCCTCCTCGAGGGTGCTGTCCTGGTCGGCGAGCGCGTTGGCCCGGTCGATGCTGAATTCGTGTGCGACGCTGACGAGTTCGTTGATGTTGTCCAGGCGGGCCAGATCCTGCGGATCGGTCGAGGCCTCCAGCTCGGTGCGGTAGCCGGTGCGGTCCAGCACCAGCTCCACCAGAGAGCCGAGGTCGTCGTCGCAGGTGTTCAGGTGCGCCCGCAACTCCTCGAGCATCGCCACGAAGGCGGCGATCGCGTTCTGCGAACGGCTGTTGAGCATCGGGACGCCGCCCTCGGCGGCGGCAGCCAGCGCGGCGGCGAATCCGGTACCGGTGTTCTCCGCGTGCACCGATACACACGCCTCCGCACGGTCGCCAATACCGCGGCGTGGGGTGTTAAGGATGCGCCGCAGGCTAACGGCGTCGCCGGGATTGTCGAGCACTCGCAGGTAGGCGATGATGTCGCGGATCTCTTTGCGTTCGTAGAAGCGCACGCCGCCAACGACTTTGTACGGGATACCGCTGCGGATGAACACCTCTTCCAGCGACCGCGACGCGTTGTTGGTGCGGTAGAACACCGCGACGTCGCTGTAGTTGACCGCGCCCGAGTCGGTCAGCTCATCGATCTCCTGCGCGACGAACCGCGCCTCGTCGTGTTCGTTGTCGGCAACGTAGCCCACGATCAGCTCGCCGTCACCGGCGTCGGTCCACAGTCGCTTCTCCCGGCGCCCGGAGTTGTAGGCGATCACCGCGTTGGCTGCCGAGAGGATGTTCTGCGTGGAGCGGTAGTTCTGCTCCAGCAGGATGGTGGTCGCGTTGGGGTAGTCGCGCTCGAAATCCTCGATGTTGCGGATGGTGGCGCCGCGGAAGGCATAGATCGACTGATCGGCGTCACCGACCACGCACAGTTCCGCCGGGGGGATGTCGTCGGACTGCCCGCCGTGGCCGGCGAGCTCGCGCACCAACATGTACTGGGCATGGTTGGTGTCCTGATATTCGTCGACCAGGATGTGCCGGAATCGGTGCCGGTAGTGCTGAGCGATCTCCGGGAACGCCTGCAGAATCGCGACCGTCTCACCGATCAGGTCGTCGAAGTCGAGCGCGTTGGCCGAGCGCAGCCGGCGCTGATACTCGGTGTAAACCGAAGCCACCACCCGGCTCAGGTCATCGGAGCTCTCGGTGAGGTCGGCCAGCGCCCGGTCCGGGTCGATCAGTTCGTTCTTCAGGTTGGAGATCGCATTGGCCAGCAACCGCGGCGAGTGCCGCTTGACGTCGAGGCCCATGTCGCGGCCGATCATCAGTAGCAGCCGCCGCGAATCGTCGGCGTCATAGATCGAGAAGTTCGAGTTCAGGCCGGGGACGACCGAGGCCTGATTACGCAGGATCCGCACGCAGGTGGAGTGAAACGTCGATACCCACATCACCCGGGCCCGGGGTCCGACGAGACTCGACACCCGCTCACGCATCTCAGCGGCGGCCTTGTTGGTGAAGGTGATCGCCAGGATCTGGCCCACCGAGACGTCGCGGGCGGCCAGCAGATAGGCGATGCGCCGGGTGAGCACCGCGGTCTTGCCCGAGCCGGCTCCAGCCACGATCAATAGCGGGGAGCCCTCGTGCAGCACGGCCCGCCGCTGCTGCGGATTGAGCCCATCGAGGAGGTGATCGGTCTGCGGAGTCGCGTGCACTGTCATATCGCAACCCAACGTACCGCCGCCCGGCGACACTCTTTGCGCTGGCACGACCCTTAGTGGCAGACTCGGTTCGTGCTCGACATGCAGCGTCGATTTTTTTACGGGTACCGGTCAGCGGTGCCCGTGGTTTAGCTGCAACGCCAAGCCCCGCGGTCCGCTTCGCCGACCCGGGGCTCGTCTGTTGTGTGAGGCCGGATCGCCGATGGGACCAGAAACCACCAACAGCGAGAACCTGGAGTTTTGATCATGTCTGCCCAACCCCAAGAGCTGCCCGACATTGACGAGCTGCGCCACGAGATCGACCGGCTCGACGCCGAGATCCTGGCCGCGGTGAAGCGCCGCACCGAGGTCTCGCAGGAGATCGGTAAGGCCCGGATGGCGTCCGGCGGCACCCGCCTGGTGCACAGCCGCGAGATGAAGGTCCTCGAGCGCTACAGCGAGCTCGGCCAGGACGGCAAGGACCTGGCGATGTTGTTGTTGCGGCTCGGCCGCGGCCGGCTTGGCCACTAGGCCTTAGCGCTTGCGATCGCCGCGGGCCTGATGGCGACGACCCGCTGCGCCCGGCTCCGCCGCGCTTGCGATCGCCGCGGGCCTGATGGCGACGACCCGCTGCGCCCGGCTCCGCCGCGCTTGCGATCGCCGCGGGCCTGACGGCGACGACCCGCTGCGCCCGGCTCCGCCGCGCTTGCGATCGCCGCTGTACGTCCGGCGCCGCACCGGCGCCGGCGACCCGCCGCTAATGTCGGGGTATGAGCCCCGTTTCCCAGATCCCGGACATCTCCACCACCCCGGCCTGGAACGCGTTGCGCAAACATCACCAACAGATCGCCGACACCCACCTGCGTGAGTTGTTCGCCGATGATCCCGAACGCGGGACACGGTTCACCGCCACCGTCGGTGATCTCTACATCGACTACAGCAAGCACCGCATCACCTCCGAGACCGTGCGCCTGCTGGTCGATCTGGCCCGGACGGCCGGTCTGGAGGACCGGCGCGATGCGATGTTCGCCGGGGTGCACATCAACACCTCCGAGGACCGAGCGGTGCTGCACACCGCGTTGCGGCTGCCGCGTAACGCCGATCTGCACGTCGACGGCCAGGATGTCGTGGCCGACGTCCACACGGTGCTCGACGCGATGGGCGATTTCACCGACCGGTTGCGCAGCGGCGAGTGGACCGGCGCCACCGGCAAACGCATCGAGACCGTGGTCAATATCGGTATCGGCGGCTCGGATCTGGGTCCGGTGATGGTGGACCGGGCGTTGCGCCACTACGCCGACGCCGGCATCTCGGCACGGTTTGTCTCCAATGTCGACCCGGCAGACCTGACCGCGAAACTGGCCGGCTTGGATCCGGCCACCACACTTTTCGTCGTCGCCTCCAAGACGTTCTCGACCCTGGAAACACTGACCAACGCCACTGCGGCGCGCCGCTGGCTTACCGCCGCGCTGGGCGACGCCGCGGTGTCCAAGCATTTCGTGGCGGTCTCCACCAACGCTGCGTTGGTCGAGGAGTTCGGCATCGACACCGCGAACATGTTCGGGTTCTGGGACTGGGTCGGCGGCCGGTACTCGGTGGACTCGGCGATCGGACTGTCGGTGATGGCCGTCATCGGCCGGGAGCGCTTCGCGGAGTTCTTGTCCGGTTTCCATATCGTCGACGAGCACTTCCGTACCGCGCCTTTGGAATCCAATGCGCCGGCGCTGCTGGGCCTGATCGGGGTGTGGTACTCCAACTTCTTCGGCGCCCAATCCCGCGCGGTGCTGCCCTACGCAGGCGATCTGGACCGCTTCGCGGCTTACCTGCAGCAGCTCACCATGGAATCCAACGGCAAGTCGACCCGAGCCGACGGCACGCCGGTCAGTACCGATACCGGTGAAATCTATTGGGGCGAGCCAGGAACCAACGGCCAGCACGCGTTCTACCAACTGCTGCATCAGGGCACGCGGCTGATACCGGCCGACTTCATCGGCTTCTCCCAACCCGTCGACGACCTGGCCACCGCGGACGGTACCGGCAGCATGCACGACCTTCTGATGAGCAACTTCTTCGCCCAGACCCAGGTGCTGGCGTTCGGCAAGAACGCCGAGGAGATCGCCGCCGAAGGCACCCCCGCGGACGTCGTGCCGCATAAGGTCATGCCCGGCAATCGCCCGACAACCTCGATTCTGGCGACCCAGCTCACCCCGTCGGTGCTGGGCCAGCTGATCGCCCTCTACGAACACCAGGTCTTCACCGAGGGTGTGGTGTGGGGCATCGACTCCTTCGACCAGTGGGGCGTGGAGTTGGGCAAGACGCAGGCCAAGGCACTGCTGCCGGTGCTCACCGACGACGCATCCCCACAGCCCCAGACCGACAGTTCCACCGACGCGCTGGTGCGCCGCTACCGAGCGGAACGGGGCCGGGCTTCGTCGTAATTTGCGACTGCCCGGCGGTGGCTAAGTCGGCCGTTGCCCGCCGGTCTTGGCCCGCAGGCTGGGCAGCAGCACCTCGTCGACCACAACACGAACCGTTTCCTCCGTCGGCGGCCGATCGGAAACCAGTGCCCGGAACACCAGGTAGCCCGGCAGTAGATCGTAGATCTCCTGGTTGATCGCCGAGGCCTCGATCTCGCCGCGCGCGACGGCATCGGGCAGCACGGTGTCCATCACAAGGTTGCGATGCTGGACGAATTTCTGCTGCATCACCTCTTGCAAGGCGGGGCTGTGTGACATCTCGTTCAGCACCGCGCGCATTGTGCGCATGTGTTCCAGCGCTTGGCCACGGGTCCAACGGCCGATCTCCAGCAGGTCGCCACGCAGTGAGCCGGTATTCGGCGGGCTGGCCGACGCGCGGGTGCCTTCGATGAACGCTGCGAGCACCAGGTCCGCCTTCGTCGGCCAACGCCGGTACATCGTGGCCTTACTGGCCTTGGCCCTGATCGCCACGGCTTCGACGCTGAGTCGGTCGTAGCCATGCTCCTGCAGCAACTCCAGCGTGGTCGCCAGCAGCTCGGCCTCCCGCTCGCTCCACGGGCACACCGAGTCGTCGCCACAGTCCTTGGAAATCGTCGTCCCCTTACCCCGTGCACCGCGGGGGTTCCGCGAGAGCAGCCATTCGCGCAGATGTCAAGCAAGTTGCGATCCATCGGCACGGTACCGTACCGTTTCATCGTACGTGACAATTTCACCGCACCGCATTCGGCGAGATCGTCAGCGCGGCATCGAAAGGCTTTGTTGTGAACAAGTTTTCGGTAACCAAACTGGTCCGCCGGCAGTGGGTGGCGATCGTGGCGGTCGTGGTGGTCGCTCTGGTCGGGTTCAGTGTCGACCGACTGCGCGGCATCTTCGGCTCGAACAACGAGATCTCGAGGCCCGGCTCGGAGGCCTTGGAGAACACCGGCTACAACCCTAAACAGGTGCTGTTCGAGGTGTTCGGTTCGCCCGGCTCCGTGGCCACCATCAACTTTCTGGACATCAACGCCCAGCCGCAACGCGTCGAAAACGTCCCGCTGCCGTGGTCACAGGCGCTGACCACCGACGACCCGACGATGTACGCCGACCTTCGCGCACAGGGCGACGGCAACACCATCGGCTGCCGGATCACCGTCAACGGCGTCGTCACGGATGAAAGGTCTACGAACCACGTGAACGGATACATCGCGTGCCTGGACAAGACCGCATGAGCGGCCAGCACGCCGACACCGCCCGCGACGCCCACAACGACTCGGCGCCTGCCCGGCTCATCCGGAGACTGTCCGTACCGATCCTGTTGATCTGGATCGCCATCGCCGCCGTTTCGAACACCATCGCACCCCAACTCGAGGTTGTCGGCTGGGAGCGCTCAGTCGGGCAGAACGCGCCCGACGCGCCGGGCATTCTCGCGATGCGACACATCGGGCAGGTCTTCGGCGAATTCGATTCCGACAGTGCGGCAATGATCGTGCTTGAGGGTGATCAGCCACTGGGGCCCGAAGCGCACGAGTACTACGACGGCCTGGTGAAGAAGCTGCAGGCCGACACCGAGCACGTCGAGCACGTCCAGGACTTCTGGGGCGACCCGCTGACCGCCGGCGGCTCACAGAGCAAGGACGGCAAAGCGGCCCTTACCCAGATCTATCTCCGCGGCAACCAGGGCGAAGCGATGTCGAACGAATCCGTCGACGCAGTCCGCAAGATCGTCGACGCCACGCCGCCCCCGCCGGGAATCAAGGCCTATGTCACCGGCGCGTCGCCACTGGTGACCGATAACTTCGAGGTCGGCAGCGCCGGCACCAACGAGGTCACCGCCATCACCTTCCTGGTCATCGGCCTCATGTTGCTGTTCGTCTACCGCTCCGTGGTGACGATGGGGATCGTCTTGCTGACGGTTGCCGTCGAGCTCGCGGCGGCCCGCGGCGTCGTCGCGGTCCTCGCCCACGCCGGCGTCATCGGCCTGTCCACCTACGCGACGAATCTCTTGACGCTCCTGGCTATTGCCGCCGGCACCGACTACGCGATCTTCGTCGTCGGCCGCTACCAAGAGGCGCGTGGCAAGGGGATGGACCGGATCGCGGCCTACCACGACATGTGGCGCGGCACCGTCCACGTCATGGTCGGATCGGGATTGACCATCGCCGGCGCGGTCGCGTGCATGGGCTTCACCCGGCTCCCCTATTTCCAGACACTCGGGATACCGGCTGCCATCGGTGTTCTCGTGACCCTGGCGGCCGCCCTGACGCTGGGGCCCGCCGTGTTGTTGATCGCCACCCGGTTCGGGCTGATGGAGCCCAAGGTCGCGCAACGGACGCGGGGCTGGCGGAAGATCGGCACCGCCATCGTGCGCTGGCCCGGGCCGATCCTGGTGGTCACCGGCATGATTGCGCTCATCGGCGTGTTCGCGTTGCCCGGCTACCAGACCAGCTACGACAACCGGCCCTACATCCCCGCCAGCGCACCCGGTGTCGTCGGAATGGAAGCCGCCGAACGCCACTTCACCGAAGCGCGAATCAATCCCGAGCTGGTGATGATCGAGACCGATCACGACATGCGCAACCCGGCAGACATGCTGATACTCGAACGTGCGGCCAAGGCAGTGCTCCACACGCCGGGAATCGCACTGGTGCAGTCCATCACGCGACCGCTCGGAACGCCGATCACGCACAGCTCCATTCCATTCCAGATCAGCGCATCGAGCGCGAGCCAGATCATGAACCTCGACTACCAGAAGGACAGAGCCAATGATCTGCTGAAGCAGGCCGGCGAGATCGACAACACGATCGCCGTGCTCAGGCAACAGCTGGCCCTGCAGCAGCAGAGCGCTGCGGTCACCCACGAACAGACTGAGGCGTTCCACGACACCGTCACGACGATGAACGCGCTGCGCGACAAACTCGCCGATTTCGATGACCAGTTCCGCCCCCTGCGCAACTACTTCTACTGGGAGCCGCACTGCTTCGACATTCCAATGTGTTGGGCGCTGCGGTCGGTGTTCGACTCGCTGGATGGGATCTCGGAGCTGTCCGAGAAGTTCGGCAACATCACCGCCAGCCTCGACAACCTCGACGCGCTACAACCACAGCTGGTGGCACTGTTGCCGCCGCAGATCGCGATTCAGGAGCGCAACCGCGACCTGACACTGTCGAATTTTGCGACCACCGGCGGCATCAACACCCAGAGCGAAGAAGCTTTGAACAACGCCACTGCGATGGGCAAGGCGTTCGACGATGCCAAGAACGATGACACCTTCTACTTACCGCCGGAGGCCTTCGACAACCCTGACTTCAAGCGCGGCCTCAAGCTGTTCTTGTCGCCCGACGGCAAGGCGGCGCGGATGATCGTGACCCATCAGGGCAATCCCGCCAATCCCGGGGCGATTCCGCACATCAACGCCATCAAGGAGTCGGTGTTCGATGCCCTCAAGGCAACACCGATGTCAGACGCCAAGATCTACGTCGCGGGTATCGGCGCGACCAATAAAGACATCCAAGAGGGAATGAAGTACGACCTGCTGATCTCGGCGTTGGCTGCAGTCGCTCTCATTCTGCTGATCATGGTGATCGTGACGCGCAGCCTTGTCGCCGCCTTCGTCATCGTCGGCACCGTCGTACTCTCCTTGGGGGCGTCGGTGGGTTTGTCAGTCCTGGTGTGGCAGTACATCTTCGGGATTCACCTCTTTTGGGTGGTGGTGCCGTTGGCCATCATCTTGCTGCTGGCGGTGGGAGCGGACTACAACCTGCTGTTGGTGTCCCGCTTCAAGGAGGAGATGCACGCGGGCCTCAACACCGGCATCATCCGATCGATGGGCGGCACCGGTTCTGTCGTCACCGCCGCCGGTCTGGTGTTCTCGGCAACGATGGCGGCCTTCATCTTCAGCCCCCTGGTGATCCTCGGGCAGATCGGTACGACCATCGGTCTGGGCCTGTTGTTCGACACCTTGATCGTGCGGTCGTTCATGACGCCGTCGATCGCGGCGTTGCTGGGCAAGTGGTTCTGGTGGCCGCAGCTGGTGCGCCAGCGTCCGGTTCCCGCCAAATGGCCCGATCCCGTCCAACGACAGCCCGAGGAGGCCCTGGCGTGAAGTATGCAGTCCACCTCGGCATCGCCGCCGCAGCCCTGCTCGGCGCGGTCACCACCGCCGGTGTCGTTGCCGCCGACGCTACCGACAACTACCCGATCCCCAGCCGGATCCTGCACACACCCTGTTCCGCCGAACAGATCATGGCCGCAGCCCGCGACGTCACGCCGGTCTACTACGAGCGCTACATGATCGACTACAACAACAAGCCCGCCGCTGACCAGCAAGGCGCCCGGGACCGCATCCACTGGTTCTTCGCCATGGACTACGCGGGCCGCCGCCAATATTCCGAGGACACCGCCACCAACGCCTTTTTCGAGCCCATGTCGTGGCGCTGGCCCAACTGGGCCAAGCTGTTCTTCAACAACAAAGGCGTGGCCGCCCGCACCACCGACATCTGCATGAACTACCCGGCAGGCGACATGTCGGTCTGGGACTGGAAGTAGCCACAGCCTTCGGAGTTTCCCTCACGCTGACTTTTTGCCGCCGGGCGGCGATCTCGGCCTGCTGAAGTGCGACAGACTGCATTCCGGCCGGAAAACCTATCGCGGCACGACGAAGATTTCGGCGTCCAGGTTTCCTTAAGCTACGCGCCATGCAGATGCCATCCCGTGTTGGGCAGTGCGCCACTGGGGCGTTCGGCCGCCGCGGCGCCCTCGGGGGTGGCTTCGCGGGCTTTGTGCACTGTTGTCGCTGACTCCCCCGCCACTCGCTAATTCTCGGTAGTCACTTTCGGTGACCGGTGCCGAACATCTCGGGCATTGGAAGGCCAGCATGCACTCTTCTTTCGGATCCGGCCGATGACAGTCGCGACTCCCCTCGACCCGGCGCAGCGGGTCGACCCCGGCACGGAGGTGGTGGACGCCACCGCTGCCCTGCCCGCCGCCCCGAGCCGGTCCGTCATCACGCCGCTGCGCATCGGAGTGACCACGCTGTGGCTGTCGCTGATCGTGCTGCTGCCGTTGGTCGCCATCGCGTGGCAGGCCGGCGGCAGGGGCTGGAACGGCTTCCGGCTGGCCGTCACCTCGCATGCGGCACTCGAATCGTTCCGCGTGACATTGACGATTTCGGTCCTGGTCACCGTGCTCGACGTGGTGTTCGGCTTGGCGACCGCCTGGGTTTTGGTGCGCGACGACTTCGTCGGAAAGGGAGTGATCGACGCGCTGATCGATCTGCCGTTTGCGCTGCCGACAATCGTCACCAGTTTGGTGATGCTCGCCCTCTACGGCAACTCCAGTCCGATCGGCATCCATCTGCAGCACACCCCGCCCGGCGTCGCGATGGCACTGGCCTTCGTCACGCTGCCGCTGGTGGTCCGTGCCGTCCAACCGGTGCTGATGGAGATCGACCGCGATGTCGAGGAGGCGGCTGCGGCCCTCGGCGCGACGCGCCTGGTCACCTTCAAGACAGTGGTGCTGCCGTCGTTGCAGCCGGCGTTGTTGACCGGTGCCGGACTTGCGTTTTCGCGGTGCGTGGCCGAATTCGGCTCCGTCGTGACAATCGGTGGTGCCGTGCCGGGCAGGACCGAGGTGTCGTCGCAGTGGATTCGCTCGCTGATTGAGAACGACGACCACACCAGTGCGGCGGCGATTTCCATCGTGTTGTTGGCGATCTCATTCGCGGTACTGGTGTTGCTGCGGACCGTGGGTGGGCGGGCGGCAAAGCGCGAGGAGGAGGCCGAGTGACGGCGCGGCTGGAGAAGCGTCACCTGCTGCGCTTCACCGTCTTGACCTATATCGGTGTCATGCTGATCGCGCCGGTGTCGGTGATTCTGTACCGAACGTTCGAGCATGGGTTGACTCAATTTTGGGCCTGGATCAGCACCCCAGCGGCGATCTCGGCGCTGAAACTGTCGCTGCTACTGGTGATCATCGTGGTTCCGCTGAACGCCTTGTTCGGGGTTTCGACGTCGATTCTTCTGGTGCGCAACAGATTCCGGGGTCGATCAATCCTTCAAGCAATCCTGGACCTGCCATTCGCCGTCTCGCCGATCATCGTCGGGGTCGCCCTGATCGCACTGTGGGGGTCTTCGGGGGCACTGGGGTTCGTCGAGAACAACTTGGGATTCAAGATCATCTTCGGGCTGCCCGGCATGGTGCTGGCCAGCATCTTCGTCACCCTGCCGTTCGTGGTGCGCGAGGTCCAGCCGGTGCTGGTGGAGATCGGAGTCGAGCAGGAGCAGGCCGCAGCGACACTGGGTTCCAATGCGTGGCAGACGCTGTGGCGGGTCACGCTGCCGTCGATCCGGTGGGGACTGACCTACGGCGTGGTGCTGACCACGGCGCGCACACTCGGCGAGTTCGGCGCGGTCATCATGGTGTCATCGAACTTGCCGGGACACTCGCAGACCCTGACCCTGTTGGTCAACGATCGCTACCACCGCGGGGCCGAGTACGGCGCCTACGCCGTATCCACGCTGCTGATGGGGGTGGCCGTGGCGTTCTTGATCGCCAAGGCGGTGCTGCTGATCTACCGCCGGCGAGCCAAAGCCCTGGAGTGGATGACCCGCTGACCCGAGCGGGAACCGGTCAGGCGAACCGTTTGGTGTACTGCGGCGGCAACCGGCGCAGCAGCCATACCAGCGGGGCCCACGGCCAGGACGGAACGACGGCCCGGCCGGTTTCGCTTTCGATGGCACGCACCATGGCCTTGACGCCGGATTCGTTGTCCACCATCAACAGGGTGGACGCGGATTTCGCGGTCATCTCCGACTCGATGTAGCCCGGTTCCAGCACGGTGACCTTGATCGGGCCGCGCGAGTACTCCGCACGCAGCGACTCCCCCAGCGACGACACCCCAGCCTTGCTGGCGGCGTAGGCGGCCTTGACGCCCGGAACACCCTTGTTGCCCAACACCGATGAGATCAGCACCAGGTGGCCGCTGCCGGAAGACTTGAATATCTCTAGCGCGGTCTCGATCTGCACCAGCGCAGCCACCAAGTTCGTTTCAACGGTGGCCTTGTTGGCCCACAGCTTGCCGGAGCCGAGCGGGGCGCCCTTGCCGATCCCGGCGTTGACGATGACCCGGTCTAATCCACCCAGCTCGGCAGCGAAGTGATTGAACACCTTGGGTATTGCGTCGTGGTCATTTACGTCGAGCGCGGCCACCGCAACATTGATTCCCGGAAACTTGTCTGTCAGTTCGGCTTTCAGTTCATCAAGTCGGTCGGTCCGGCGGGCGCACAGGGCCAGGTCACGTCCCTGCGCAGCGAAAACGCGGGCCATGCCGGCGCCCAGCCCTGAACTGGCACCAGTAATGAGGATCTTCTGACGGGTCACGAGGGCAGCTTATCGGCGGCCGCAGGCTGTCGAAGGCACGTCGAAGAATTACTTGAGCAGGCGCGACATCCGTCGGTCGGCCAGCACCTTGCCGCCGGTCTGACACGTGGGGCAGTACTGAAATGACTTATCGGCGAAAGATATTTCCCGAACCGTGTCGGCGCACACCGGGCACGGCAGCCCGGTTCGGGCGTGAACCCGCAGGCCGGAGCGCTTCTCGCCCTTCAAGGTGGCGGCCTGCTGACCGACCGAGCGGGTGACGGCGTCGGTCAGCACGGTGTGCATGGCCTCGTGCAGGGCGGCCAGTTGAGCCGTCGACAGTTTGCCGGCGGTGGCGAACGGCGACAGCCGAGCGGTGTGCAGGATCTCGTCGCTGTAGGCGTTGCCGATTCCGGCGATCACCTTCTGATCGGTCAGGACGGTTTTGATGCGACCGGTATTGCCGGCCAGCAATCCAGCCAGCTCCTCGGCGTCGATCGCCAGCGCATCCGGCCCCAGGGTGGCGATGCCTGGCACTTTTGCCGGGTCGTCGACCAACCAGACCGCCAGCCTCTTGCTCGTGCCGGCTTCGGTCAGATCGAAGCCGGGGGCCTGCCCCGGGACGCCCAGGTGCACCCGCAGCGCAATCGGTCCCTTACCCGGGCGCAGCGGCGCCGCCGCCAGCTGATCCGACCAGCGCAGCCAACCCGCCCTGGACAGGTGTGCGATCAAGAACAGCTCACCGGCCTGCAATCCCAGATACTTGCCCCAGCGGTGCGCGCCGGTCACCTGCTGACGGTGCAAGGCCGTCGGCGGCGGGTCGAACGTCTTGAGCACCGACAGCGCCGCCACGTCGATCCGGCCGATGGTGCAACCAGTCGCGTGCCGACGCAGATGATCGGCGAGTGCTTCGACCTCGGGCAGCTCCGGCATGTCCCCGAGTCTGCCCGTTTATCGGGCGATGCGTCCGGCGACGAGCGACAACACCCAGCCCACCACCGACAAGACGATCGCCGCCCAAATCGCGTCCCACCAGAAATCGGCGATGTAGAGGCCCCAGTGTTTGGCCGTCTTGTCGGTGATCCACGCGGTGATCCAGAGCATCAGCGCATTGACCACAATGTGGAACAGCCCCAGGGTGACGATGTACAGCGGAATCGACAGCAGCTGCACCACCGGTTTGATGAAGGCGTTCACCAGCCCGAAGATCAAGGCGATGACGAAGATGATGCCCGCCCGTTGCAGCGTGGTGTCGCCGCCGACGATCTCGATCCCCGGAACAATCTGCGTGACGATCCACAAGGCGAGTCCGGTCAGCGCGGCGCGGAGCAGGAAGGGTCCCATGGGCAGATCTTGCCACGGGGCAATCGACGAGAACCTGACTTTCTCGATTGCGTCGGGCCGGAAGCCCGGGCCCCCAGACCCAACTAAAGCCAGCTCCCGGCAGCCTCGGCGCGGGCCCGCACCCCACAGATACGGCCAGGCCAAGCCGCGTGACGGGCATCACACAAAGAACCGGCGGTATCCGGTACCGTCGGTATTGACATGTCTTGGTGCGGCTCCTAGCTTTTGAAGTCCGAACGAGAAGGGATTGCGTCATGACCACTGTGGTGCGGCCGAGCGAACCGACCCGGGAGGAATTTGCCGAGCGCCTGCTGAAGGGCTCGGTGAAAAAGTCCTACGCACCGGTCGTCGACATCGACTGGAACGCACCACTGGAGGAGGACAAGTTCTTCCTGCCGCCACGGATGTGCACCCTCTACGGCACCGGCCTGTGGGAGTCCATGACCCGCGAACAGCAGATCGAGATGTCACGCCAGGAGCTGGTCAATGTCTTGTCGGCCGGCATCTGGTTCGAGAACATCCTCAACCAGGCACTGCTGCGCGACATGATGCACAAGAACCCCACCGCACGCACCACCCACTACTCGCTGACCGAACTGGGCGACGAGACCCGCCACATGCTGATGTTCGGCAAGACCATCGACCGGATCGGCGGCGTGCCGGTACGCCCGCGGCTGTATCAACGCATCGTCATCAACGCGCTTCCGTTCCTGTTCCGCGGGAGCATCTTGTGGGGAGCGGCACTGGTCGGCGAGGAGATCTTTGACGCGCTGCAGCGCCAGATCCTCGACGACCCGGACCTGCAGCCGATCGTGCGGCGGGTGATGCGCATCCATGTCACCGAGGAAGCCCGCCACATTCAGTACGCCCGCGACGGTCTGCGGCGCAGCGTCCCGGCGATGCCCCGCTACCGCCGGATGCTGTTGGCCAACCTGCAGGGCGTCGGCGGACCGTTCTACCGCCACCTGTTCACCCTGCCGGTCGTCTACAACCGAGTCGGGCTGGACGGTCGCGAAGCTAGCCGGGTAGCGCGGGCCAACCCGCACTTCCACGCGGCGTCCCGCTCGTCGTTCGCGCCGCTGGCCGCGTTCTTCACCGAAGTCGGACTGATGGGCGGGCTGGCCCGGCGGATGTGGCGGCGGGCCGGATTCCTGTGAGCCGCAACGACGTCCTCGACGTGGTGGTGCTGGGCGACCCGGCACCCCTGCACGGGTTGATAGACGGCGTCCGCGCCGTCGATGCGACGGGCGTGACCACCCGATTCGACAGCGGTACCGACACCTGGACAGTGACCACCGCCGACGGTGAAGAGCTGACTGCCCGAACGCTGATCGGAACCGCCGCCTCAACGGACGACGCTGTCGCCAGGCATGGAGTCCCAAACCGATTCCACATCCCCGGCCCCCATACCCATCGGCAGGCCCGGTATGTGGCCCGGCTCGTCGATGCTCTACGACGTAGCGGGGCCAGCCGCATCGAGTCTCGCTCGCCACGGCTGCGGGTGCACCCGGTGCTGCCGACCCGGGGGATCTCCCGGTTCTACCTCACCGGGCGCGGTGGCGTTGATTTGGAGAACGCAGAAACCTACGATGGCCCAGCGGTTCTCACCCTCAACGGCGAGGATTACCCGACGCAAGTCCGCCTGACCGGCCACTTCGATCCCATTGATGGCCAATACCATTGGCAGGGGATGTTTTTCAACGACCTACCTGGTGCGAGCGTCACCGGCTCGAAGGTCAGCATCCGGATTGGCGACCACACCGCGCAAGGGCGCGTCGCCGAGCGGACACCGTGGGGAACACTGACCGTGATCGGCGCCGCTGGATATCCGCCGTATCCCTTGGAGGACGTCGAGGTCGCGATGCCGCCGCGTATGTGAACGCACTCCCCCCACTCCGGTCGCGGCGGGCCAGTCTGCTATGCAGAGAACAGCGCCCCACCACCGAAAGACCGAGGAGACGACGTGCGGTTCACCTACGCCGAAGCGATGACCGACCCGAGCTACTACGTTCCGCTCGCCAAAGCTGCCGAGGCCGCCGGGTACCACAGCATGACGATCCCCGACAGCGTCGCCTACCCGTTCGAATCGGACTCAAAATATCCCTACACCCCCGACGGCAACCGGGAATTCCTCGACGGCAAGGCCTTCATCGAGACCTTCGTCTTGATCGCAGCATTGGGCGCGGTCACCAGCACGCTGCGGTTCACCCCGTTCGTGGTCAAGCTGCCGATCCGCCCGCCGGCCTTGGTCGCCAAGCAGGCCGGCTCGCTGGCCGCGATGATCAACAACCGGCTGGCACTGGGCGTGGGCACCAGCCCCTGGCCGGAGGATTACGAACTGATGGGCGTGCCGTTCGCCCGGCGCGGCAAGCGGATGGACGAGTGCATCGAGATCATCCAGGGCCTCACCACCGGCGACTACTTCGAGTTCCACGGCGAGTTCTACGACATCCCCAAGACCAAAATGACCCCGGCCCCCACGCAGCCGATCCCGATCCTGATCGGTGGCCACGCCGAAGCCGCACTGCGCCGCGCGGCACGCCATGACGGCTGGATGCACGGCGGCGGCGACCCGGCCGAGCTCGACGGACTCATCACCCGACTCAAGCAGCTCCGCGAGGAAGAGGGCCGCGCCGATGACCCGTTCGAGATCCACGTGATCTCGGTCGACGGATTCACCCTCGACGGCATCAAGCGCCTGGAGGACAAGGGCGTTACCGACGTCATCGTCGGCTTCCGGGTGCCTTACATCGTCGGTCCCGACACCGAGCCGCTGGACACCAAGATCCGCAACCTGGAGCGATTCGCCGAGCACGTCATCGCCAAGGCGGGGTGACGCCCGTCACGTCTTCGCTCGCATGTGTGCACCCGCACCGTTTTATTCGGCTGAATCGGGATAGTTTTCGTCGCCGCCGGCGTTGACCAATACGTGCACTGACCGCCCACCCACAGCGGTCGGGTACTGCAGTTCTCGTTGCGTGACCTGCAGGGGGTATTCACACATGAAGACACAGAAGTATCTACCGGTTGAACCACAAGTCGGCCACGGCGACCACCAGCGGGTTATCCGCCTGCTTCGCGCCGCAGCAGCCGAGGCCGGGCAGAGCGAAGCTCGTCGCCAATGGATCCGTGCCGCGACCCAATGTTGATCGGACTTCCGAAATAGTTGTCGTCGCGAACTATCGCGCGATTTCAGCCATTACGGCGTCGCAACGCGCCCACCAGCTATAACCGCAAGACCAGCAGCGGTACGGCCGCGTCAGCGGGGCATCGAATCGCACCCCTTTTCCGCCACACCCTTGCGCGTTGTTAAGTAACTCATTTAGCTTCTCAGACAGGCCTCAGAAACAGGCGCGTCAGGGAAGGGTTTGTCGAGATGTCTCGTCACCGCAGCAAGGTTGTGGGCAGCAAGGTTGTCGGAATCGCCGCGTTTTTGGCCCTCGCCCCCGTCGCCCCGACCGCTCACGCCGACCTCGACGACATGATGGACGTGTTGTTCACGCCGTTCGTCACGACCGAAGGCACCCTGGACGGTGACGCCCTGTTCGACGCGACCGCGTGGGACACCTTCTTGTCCTCCGGCCACTGGGACGCCGCCTTAGCCGCGCTGGCCGAGCCCAGCCCCGCGTTGGCCTTGGACTTCTACACCGGCCTGCACGACCTCGCCGAGAAATGGATCGACAGCGACCTAGGCATTCAGGTCAACGGCGCCATCAACCAGCTGTTCGGCTCCACGGTCATCGGCAACGGTGCCGACGGCACCGAAGACCACCCCGACGGCGAGAACGGCGGCTGGCTCTTCGGCGACGGTGGCGCCGGCTGGAACAGCACCACCGACGGTGTCGCCGGCGGCCACGGCGGCTCGGCGGTCGGGCTCTTCGGCAACGGCGGCGCGGGCGGCGACGGCGGAGCCGGTGCCGTCGGAGGTGACGGTGGAGCCGCCGGCTGGCTGTTCGGCAACGGCGGCCACGGCGGCGACGCCGGTGACGGCGCCACCCAGGCTGGACTGCCCGCGCTGGGCGGCGTCGGCGGAGTGGCCGGCCTGCTCTACGGCACCCACGGCGACGTCGGCCACTACGGCGCACTGCCCGGCGGCATCACCGGAACCGTCGCCCCCGTGGTGGAGGTGTCCAACGGCTGGCTCACCAACGCCGACGGCCAGGTCGTCATGTGGCATGGGCTCAACCAGGTCTACAAGATCGCCCCCTACGAACCGTCCGCCGGCGGGTTCAGCGACGACGACGCCGCCTTCCTCGCCGCCAATGGCTTCAACGCGGTACGCCTGGGCGTGATCTGGGCCGGGGTGGAACCAGAACCGGGCGTCATCGATTACAACTACCTCGCGTCGCTCCAACAGACCGTCCAGATGCTGGCCAACCACAACATCGTCGCCATCCTCGACATGCACCAAGACCTCTACAGTGGCAGCCTGGGCGGCGACGGTGCGCCAGACTGGGCCGTCCTGACCGGCGGGCTGCCCAACATCGAGGCAGGCTTCCCGGGCAGCTACTTCGTCAGCCCGGCCCAGAACTACGCCTGGGACGCGTTCTGGGCCAACGACAAAGCACCCGATGGGATCGGGCTGCAGAATCATTACGGTCTGATGTGGCAGGCCGTCGCCAACTACTTCAAAGGCGACCCCAACGTGGCCGGCTACGAGATCATGAACGAGCCGTGGTCAGGCACTCATACCCTGGGCAGCCTGTTGGGCAACCCCTACTTCGACTCCCAGCAACTGACCCCGTTCTACAACCAGATCACCGAAGCCATCCGCTCCGTCGACCCGAACAAGACGGTGTTCTTCGGACCCACCACCCTCGAGGCCAGCCTGCCAGTGCCGAACCACCTGGGAACGGTCGACGACGACAACACCGTCTTCTCGTTCCACCATTACTGCATGGTGAACGCATTGTTCCCGACCCTGAGCTTCGGTTGCGACTGGAATGCCGACCTCTCGTTCGGGTTCGCGATGGACTACGCGCAGGAGCACAACATTCCGGCATTGCTCAGCGAGTTCGGCGCCACCAACAACATCCCGGCCATCACCGCCGGAATGAACGCCGCCAATCAGCATCTGATCGGTTGGACCGAATGGGCCTACACCGGAGGCGACATCACCAGTACCTCACCAAACGATCAGGCTCTGGTCTACGACCTGACCAAGGCGCCAGTCGGCGACAACGTCAACTGGGACAAACTCGACGCCCTGTCCCAGCCCTACCCGCAGGTGATCTCGGGCATCCCGACATCGTGGTCCTACTCGGGCGGAGTCTTCTCCTTCACTTACTCCACCGACCAAGCCGACGGCACCGGGGCCTTCGCAGCAGGATCGCAGACCACGATCTCCGTTCCGACCAGCCAATACCCCAACGGCTACACGGTGAATGTGACCGGTGGACACGTCACCTCCGGCCCCAACGCGCCGGTGCTGACCATCGCGTCCGACTCCGACGCCGCCACCATCAAAGTGACCGTGAGGGCTACTTAGGCGGCGCCCCAGGGCGTAACGGCGGATCACTTCGGACTGGGCCACCCACCGGTGCCCACGCCTCCCCGCCGTTACCTTGCGCAGGGTAAGTAACTCGTTTACCTTCTCAGACAGACTTCAGCATCGGTTGTTGTCCATGAGAAGGGTTTGCCGGGATGTCTCGTCACCGCAGCAAGGTTGTGGGCAGCAAGATTGTCGGAATCGCCGCGTTTTTGGCCCTCGCCCCCGTCGTCCCGACCGCTCAGGCTGATTTCGACGACATGATGGACGTGTTGGTCACCCCGTTCGTCACCACCGAAGGCACCCTGGACGGTGACGCCCTGTTCGACGCGACCGCGTGGGACACCTTCTTGTCCTCCGACCACTGGGACGCCGCCTTTGCCGCGCTGGCCGAACCGGGCGCAGCCTTCGCCTTCGCCTTCGACCCCTATGCCGGGCTGTACAGCCTCGCCGAGAAGTGGATCGACAGCGACCTAGGCATCCAGGTCAACGGCGCCATCAACCAGCTGTTCGGCTCCACGGTCATCGGCAACGGTGCCGACGGCACCGAAGACCACCCCGACGGCGAGAACGGCGGCTGGCTCTTCGGCAACGGTGGCGCCGGCTGGAACAGCACCACCGACGGTGTCGCCGGCGGCCACGGCGGCGCCGCCGTCGGAATCCTCGGCAACGGCGGCGCGGGCGGCGACGGCGGGGCTGGTGCCGTCGGAGGTGACGGTGGAGCCGCCGGCTGGCTGTTCGGCAACGGCGGCCACGGCGGCGACGCCGGTGACGGCGCCACCCTGGCTGGACTGCCCGCGCTAGGCGGCGTCGGCGGTGTGGCCGGCCTGCTCGATGGAACCCACGGCGCCGTAGGCCAATTCGGTGCCCTGCCCGGCGGTATCACCGGCACCGTTGCCCCTGTGGTGGAGGCGTCCAACGGCTGGCTCACCAACGCCGACGGCCAGGTCGTCATCTGGCACGGCCTCAACCAGGTCTACAAGGTCGCCCCATATGCGCCCTCTGGCGACGGGTTCAGTGACGACGATGCCGCATTCCTGGCCGCCAACGGCTTCAATTCGGTGCGCCTGGGCATCATCTGGGCCGGGGTGGAGCCCCAACCCGGTGTCATCGACTACGACTACCTGGCGTCGGTCAAGGAAACCGTGGACATGCTGGCGCGGCACAACATCGTGGCGGTTCTCGACATGCATCAGGACCTCTACAACGAGGAGTTCGGCGGCGAGGGCG
Organism: Mycolicibacter virginiensis; assembly: GCF_022374935.2. NCBI lineage: Bacteria > Bacillati > Actinomycetota > Actinomycetes > Mycobacteriales > Mycobacteriaceae > Mycobacterium > Mycobacterium virginiense. Next base: position 1,006,919 of record NZ_CP092430.2, on the reverse strand, counting down.
CTCCGGACTGGGCCACCTTCAACGGCGGACTACCTCACATCGGCTTGGGTTTCCCGTTCACCTACCCCGTGAGCCCGGCGCAGAACCACGCCTGGGATACGTTCTGGGCCAACACGAAAGCCTCCGATGGGATCGGGCTGCAGAACCACTACGCGTTGTCGTGGCAGGCCGTCGCGAACTACTTCAAGGGCGATCCCAATGTCGCCGGCTACGACATCATGAACGAGCCGTGGGCCGGCACGCACTGGCTGGGCAGCATCTTGGGCAACTCGTACTTCGAAGCCCAGCAACTGACCCCGTTCTACAACCAGATCGACGCGGCCATCCGATCCGTCGACCCGAACAAGACGGTGTTCTTCGAACCGCCCGCCCTCTTCGGCAGCCTGCCGGTGCCGACGAATTTGGGCACGGTGGACGACCCGAACTCGGCCTTCTCGTTCCACCACTACTGCCTCACGGCTTCGCTGTTCCCCGGGACCAGCTTCGGTTGCGACTGGAACGCCGACGTCGTCCTCGACTACGCGATGGACTACACCCAGGCCCACAATATCCCGGGTTGGTTCAGCGAATTCGGCGCTACCAACAACATTGGAGCCATCGAAGCGAGCCTGCAGGCCACCAACCGGGCGCTGTTCGGTTGGGCCGAATGGGCCTACTCCGGCAAGGACATCACCAGCATCTCACCGGAGGACCAGGCGCTGGTGTACGACCCCAGCAAGCCACCGGTCGGCGACAACGTCAACTGGGACAAACTCGACGCCCTGTCCCAGCCCTACCCGCAGGTGATCTCGGGCATCCCGACCTCGTGGTCGTTCTCGGGCGGTGTCTTCTCCTTCAGCTACTCCACCGACCAGGCCGACGGATCCGGCACCTTCGGCGCCGGCTCCCAGACCACCATCTCGGTTCCCCCCAACCAATACCCCAACGGCTACACCGTCGACGTGACCGGCGGACATGTCACCTCTGGCCCCAACGCGTCGCAGCTGATCATCACCTCAGACGGGGCCTCCACCATCCAGGTGACCGTCAGAGCGAGCTAGGCGTCCTAGGCGTCCTAGGGGCGCGGGCGCTCCGCCAGCGGTATCGGCGCAGCGCTGGCGCGCACCGTCTGGCGTACCTCGCCGAGGCCCTGCACCTGCAGGGTCACCACGTCACCGTCGCTCAGCCAGCCCGGAAACGGTTGCGGCAGCGCGGGATCGAGATGCTCGAGCAGGGTGCAGGTCGGCACAGTGCCAGACCCGAAGACGTCACCCGGTTCCAGCGGCACTCCGCGCGACGCGTAGCTGATGATCTCGCCGAAGCTCCAGTCCATGGCCTCGGTCGACCCGATGCCCACGATCACGTCGTTGACGATCGCAGTGGCGTGCAGGCTGAGTCTGTCGTTGCGACGGTAGGGCTCCAGCTCGTCGGGGGTGACCAGGTAGGGACCCAAGGTGACCCCGCTGTCCTTGCCCTTGGCCTGCCCGATCGCCAGCACGCCCTCCTGAGCCTGCAGGTCCCGCGCCGACCAGTCGTTGAATATCGTGTAACCGATGATGGCCTGCTCGGCCTGCTCCACCGACAGGTTCGCGCCGGGCGTGCCGATGATCGCGGCGACCTCCAATTCGAAGTCTTGGCAGACACTGCCGGGCGCCATGGGCGCATCGTCGTAGGGCCCCAGAACCGTTGTCGGGCAGGCGAAATAGAACGCCGGGATTCGGTACCACGTGTCGTCGAGGTCGCGGCTGCGGCCGGTCGCGGCCAGGCAGTTGCGCATGTGGTCCAGGAAGCACAGGCTGTCGCGGATCGATGGCGGACGCGGGATCGGCGCCATCAGCGTCACCTGATCAGCCCGCACCCTCGCCGACGGCGCGGCCAACGCCCGTTCACCGGCGTCGCGCAGACCATCCGACCCGAGCCTGATCAGCTCCAGCAACGTCACACCTGGCGGCAGCGCATGGATCACGTCCCCGTCCAGGACCCCCGTGCGCTCACCGTCTTGACTTCGATAGGTCACCCACCGCACCGGTCAATCCTCACCCACCACCTCATCCGGGGTCTTGTCGGGCCGCAGTCCGCGCCAGCTGGGCTGGCGCAGCCGGCCATCGGCCGTGCGTTCACTGAAGCGCACTTCGCCGACCACGGTCGGTTCCACAAACGTGACGCCCTTGGCGTCCGGTGCGGGAAGCGGTGCCCCAAAAGGTGATTCGCCGGCGCGGAGCGGCACCAATATCTTCTTCAGGGCGGCCAGCTGGCGCTCGGTGAAACCCGTACCGACCCGGCCGACGAACCGCAGGCCGTCGTCACCCTCGGGAATGCCCATCAGCAGCGACCCGATCCCCCCGCCGCGCGCTCCCTCGCCAGCCCGCCAACCGCCGATTACGACCTCCTGGGTCCGCCAGTACTTCTCCTTGACCCACGCCGTCGAACGGCGCCCCGCCTGATAGGGCGAATCCCACTTCTTGGCGATCACCCCTTCCCAGCCCAGCTTGCGGGACTGCTCGAGCGCCTTCGCACCGTCGGGTGTCAACAGATCTTTGACCACCAGATCGGTTCCGCGCGCCAGGGTTTCCAGGAGACGGCGACGGTCCCGATAGGCCACCCGCAACAGCGGGCGCCCGTCGAGGTAGAGCAGATCGAAAGCCCAGAACGCCAGGCGCGTCGAACGGGCGCTGTTCTGCATGGCAGCGAAGCTGGGGACACCGTCGTCGTCGAGCGCGACGAGTTCGCCGTCGAGCACCAGGTGGTGCTCGGCTAAGTCGGCGGCCGGAAACGGCAGCTGCGGGTATTCGCCGGTCACGTCGCGTCCGCTGCGGGCGCGCAGCCGCAGCCGACCGTGTTCGGCTTCCACTAGCAGCCGGTAGCCGTCCCACTTGCCTTCGAAAGCCCATTGGCTTGGGTCCAGCCGCGCCACCGAGCCGTGCGTGGCCAGCATTGGGGCCAGCTCGTTGAAGGTGAATGCCTGCTGGTCTTTCATCCGGTGCGCCAGCCACTGATCACCGCCAGTGCGGATCAGTGCGTATCGCCCGGAGATCCGGCTGCCGGCGAGCACGACGATCACCTCCCCTTTTTCGGCACCGTCCTCGAACTTCTCGGTCACATAGGTGCCCGAATCCCAGATGCGCACGGTGCCCGCGCCGTACTCGCCCTTGGGGATGATGCCTTCGAAGCTGCCGTATTCCAGCGGGTGGTCCTCGGTGCGCACCGCGAGATGGTTGACCGACGTGGATTCCGGGAGGTTCTTGGGCACCGCCCAGCTCACCAACACCCCGTCGCGCTCCAGCCGGAAGTCGTAGTGCAGCCGGCGGGCGTGATGCTCCTGGATGACGAAGCTATTGCCCGCACCTGGCTCCGGGGCCGCGGCCGGTACCGGTTCGGGGGTCCGGCCCGCGTCACGTTTGGCCCGATACACGGCCAGACGATCTTGGCCTTCCAGGGGGCCGTCCAGACCGGCCAACAGGTCGCCGTCGCGCTCAACGCGGTCCAGCACTTCGTCAAAGCGCAGCTGGCGCAGGCCCGGGTCGTCCAGCTCGGCCCAAGTGCGTGGGGCGGCGACCGTCGGATGGTCTCGGCCGCGCAGCGAGTACGGCGCGATGGTGGTCTTGGCCGCGTTGTTCTGACTCCAGTCGAGAAACACCTTGCCGGCCCGCAGCTTCTTGGCCATGGCCGCCGTCACCAGTTCGGGCATCGCGGTTTCGAGTTGTTGTGCAATGCGTTTGGCTACCGTGGCCGCGCCAGCGCTGCTCACCGGGCGCTCGAGGGCGGCGTACAGGTGCACTCCCTTGCTGCCGCTGGTGACCGGAAAGGTGTCCAGCCCCAGCTCGGACATCAGGTCCCGGATGGCTCGCGCCACTTCTGCGAGTTGGCTCATCGTCACGCCCTCGCCGGGGTCGAGGTCGAAGACCAGGCGCGTCGCCAGTCCAGGCTTGACTACCTTCCCACCGTGGGTCCACTCGGCCTCGAAACGCCACTGCGGTACGTGAACTTCCAGTGCAGCCTGCTGGGCGATCCAGGCCAGGCCGTCGAGGTCCTCGATGATCGGATAGGTGGTGATCCCGGACCGATGCGCAATGTCGGCGCGGGCCAACCAGCCCGGTGCCGAGGCGGCCAACTGCTTCTCGAAGAATGACGCCTGCTCGACACCGTTGGGCCAGCGTTTGCGCGTCGCCGGGCGTCCCGCGATGTGCGGCAGCATCACTTCGGCGATGCGGGTGTAGTAGTCGTAGACCTCGGCCTTGGTGGTGCCCGTAGCGGGGTAAAGCACCTTGTCGGCGTTGGTCAGCTTGACCCGGGTCTGGACGGACTCAGCGACCATGCAACCAACCTACGTCGCGCCAAAGCAGGTTATCGGCACTCTCGCGTGGGCATACTGGCCTCATGCGTTCCATCTGGAAGGGTTCGATCGCATTCGGTCTGGTCAACGTGCCGGTGAAGGTATACAGCGCCACCGAAGACCATGACATCAAGTTCCGTCAGGTGCATGCCAAGGACCACGGGCGAATCCGCTACCGGCGGGTGTGCGAGGAGTGCGGCGAAGTCGTCGACTACGGCGACATCGCGCGGGCGTATGAGTCCGATGACGGACGGATGGTGGTGATCACCGACGACGACATCGCGAACCTGCCCGAGGAGCGCGATCATGAGATCGCCGTACTGGAGTTCGTCCCGACCGCTGACCTGGACCCGATGCTGTATGACCGCTCCTACTTTCTGGAGCCCGCCACAAAATCGATCAAATCCTATGTGCTGCTGGCCAAGACACTAGCCGAAACCGACCGGGTGGCGATCGTGCACTTCACGCTGCGCAACAAAACCCGGCTGGCGGCGCTGCGGGTCAAGGATTTCTCCAAGCGCGAGGTGATGGTGGTGCACACCCTGCTGTGGCCAGACGAGATTCGCGACCCCGACTTCCCCGCGCTGGACACTAAGGTGGAGATCAAGCCGGCCGAGCTGAAGATGGCCGGGCAGGTGGTCGAGTCGATGGCCGACGATTTCGACCCGGATCGCTACCACGACACGTATCAGGAGCAGTTGCACGAGTTGATCGCGGCCAAACTCGAAGGCGACGAGGCGTTCACCCCCGAGGAGCGCCCCGCCGAACTGGATGCGACCGAAGACGTTTCCGACCTCCTGGCCAAACTCGAGGCCAGCGTGAAGAAACGATCAGCCGGTGTGAAGGAACCCGCCGCGAAGGCCCCGTCCAAAAAGGCAGCCGCTAAGAAAGCGCCCGCCAAGAAAACGGCGGCCAAGAAGGCCTGAGCTTAGGAGCTCGCGGTCACCGCGGGCCGTTGACGCACCCGTTGCGGCCACCAGAACCAGCGCCCGAGCAGCGCCGCGATGGACGGCGTCATGAACGACCGGACGATCAGCGTGTCGAACAGCAGGCCGAGCGCGATGGTGGTGCCGATCTGGCCGAGGATCCGCAGGTCACTGAAGATGAACGACGCCATGGTCGCGGAAAACACCAGCCCGGCAGCGGTCACCACCGAACCGGTTCCACCCATTGCCCGGATGATCCCGGTATTGATGCCCGCGCCGATCTCCTCGGAGAACCGCGAGATCAACAGCAGGTTGTAGTCCGAGCCCACCGCCAGCAACAGAATGACGGCCAGGGCCAACACGATCCAGTACAGATGGATGCCGAACAGGTACTGCCACACCAACACCGACAGTCCGAACGAGGCGCCCAGCGAAAGCGCAACGGTGCCCACGATGATGATCGCGGCGACCAGGCTGCGGGTGATGATCATCATGATCAGCAGAATCAGGCTCAGCGCAGCGATCCCGGCGATCAGCAGGTCGTATTTGGCAGCGTCGGCGATGTCCTTGTAGGTCGAGGCAGTGCCGGCGAGATAGATGTGCGAACCCTGCAGCGGGGTCCCTTTGACCGCTTCCTTGGCGGCGTCGCGAATCGAGTCGATGTGCGCGATGCCCTCCGGGGTCGCCGGGTCACCCTCGTGGGTGATGATCATCTGCGCCGCTTTGCCGTCCGGCGACATGAACAGTTTCATCCCGCGTTTGAATTCGGCGTTGTCGAACGCTTCCGGTGGCAGGTAGAAGGAGTCGTCGTTCTTGGCTTCGTCGAAGGCCTGACCCATGGCGGCCGGGTTGTCGTTGGCGGCGGCGGACTGGTCGCTGATCCCGGAGTTGGTGGCGTAATTGTTCAGCGCCAGGTCGCGGTTGACTCGCTGGCTTTCGATCTGGGACGGAATCAGCTCCACCAGCTGCGGTTGCAGGGCGTCCAGTTTGTCCAAGGTGGTAGTGAGCTGTCCGAGCTTCTCGCTGAGCTTGTCGATGCCGTCCTGCAGGTCGAACACGTTGCGCAGCGCCGCGCATGCCGGGATGTCGAAACAGTGCGGTTCCCAGTAGAAGTAGCTGCGGATGGGCCGGAAGAAGTCATCGAAGTTCGCGATCTGGTCACGCAGTTCGTTGGTGAGGTCGACGGTGTCGTGAAAGCTCTGGGTTTCCGAATGGGTGGCGTCGGCGAGCTGCTGCTGGAGCGCATATTGCTGTTCCAGCGTGTGGATCGACTTCTCGGCTTCGGCCGCCTGTTTGAGCAGATCGGCCGCCCGGTCCATCTGGTACTTCAGATTCTGGGTCTGGGCGACATTTCCCTGTCCGACCGAGAACGGTATCGACGTGTGCTTGAGCGGGGTGCCCAACGGGCGGGTCATCGACTGCACTTTGGCGATACCCGGCGTGTGGAACACCGCTTTGGCGACGCGTTCCAAAACCAGGAAGGATGCCGGGTTGCGCAGGTCGTGGTCGGCTTCGATCATCAGCAGTTCGGGGTTCAGCCGGGCTTGCGAGAAATGGCGTTCTGCTGCCGCATAGCCGATGTTGGCCGGGGCACGATCCGGCATGTAGATCCGGGCGTCGTAGCTGGTCTTGTAGCCCGGCAGGGCAAGCAGACCGATCAGGGCCACGCCGCAGGCCACCACCAGGATCGGTCCGGGCCACCGGACGATCGCGGCGCCGATCCGGCGCCAGCCGCGGGTCCGCATCGCACGGGTGGGCTCGAAGAATCCGAACCGGCTGCCCAGCGTCAGCACCGCCGACGTCAGGGTCAACGCGGCGATCAGCGCGACGAATATGCCGATGGCGGCGGGCAGCCCCAGGGTGTGGAAGTAGGGCAGCCGGGTGAAGGTCAGGCAGTACACGGCGCCGGAAATGGTCAGGCCCGAGCCGATCACGACGTGGGCGGTGCCGCGGTACATCGTGTAGAACGCCGTCTCCGGGTCCTCACCGGCCGCGCGCGCCTCCTGGTAGCGGCTGATGATGAAGATCGCGTAGTCGGTACCCGCGGCGATCGCGAGTAGGGTCAGCAGATTCGTTGAGTACGTTGATAGTCCGATGATCTCGTGGTAGCCGAGAAACGCGACGAAGCCACGCGCGGCGGCCATTTCGATGGCGACGGTGAGCAGTGCGAGCACAGTGGTGCCGATCGAGCGGTAGACCGCGAACAGCATGAGCGCGATCACCAGGAAGGTGATCGCGGTGACCTTGTTGGTGCCTTCGCTGCCGACCGAGAACTGGTCGGCGACCAGCGGGGCCGCGCCCGTCACGTACGCGTGGACGCCGGGCGGCGCCGGTGTGCGCTCGACGATGTCGCGGACGGCGGCCACCGACTCGTTGGCCAACGTCTCGCCCTGACTTCCGGCCAAAAACACTTGCGCCAGTGCGGCTTTGCCGTCGTTGCTCTGCGAGCCGGCGGCGGTCAGCGGATCCCCCCAGAAGTCCTGAATGTGTTGGACGTGGTGAGTGTCGTCCTGCAGCTTGGCGACCAGGGTGTCGTAGAACCGGTGCGCTTCGGCACCCAGCGGCTGATCGCCTTCGATGACGATCATCGCCGCGCTGTCGGTGTCGTACTGCTGGAACACTTTTCCGATGCGCTTCGCCGCCTGGTACGACGGCGCGTCGTGCGAGCTCATCCCCACGTTGTGGGCTTCGGCCACCACCTCCAGTTGGGGCACGAGACTGTTCGTCACGGCGGCCAGGGCCACCCAGAACAGCACGATGGGCAGCGCCAGGCCGCGGATGGTGCGTGGCCAGAAGGGCCGCCGGCCCGGCTCGCTCATCCGGACTTGTCCAAGCAGAAGATGTAGGCGCTCACGGCGTCGGAGGTCCTTTCGTCCTTGAGCTCGCCGTCGATCACGATGCGGCAGCCCAGCGTGTCGCCGTCGCCCTGGGCCCGCAGATCGGCGATGACGGCCGGTTCGGTCGTCGTCGCCTGATATCTCCAGGGCAGCGGGGCGTCGACGACCTGCTGCGGAGCGGCGTTGACATCGAGATAGTTGATGGTGGCTGTAGCCCCCGGGGCGCCAAAGACCTCGTAGACGACGTCCTTGGGGTTGAACGGGACGATGTCCTCGGCAGCGTCACTGCTGGTCGATGTGGTGTCACCCGAGCCGAAGATGCCGTGTAGTCGATACACGCAGAACGCCGCGACGGCGACTACCGCGACCGCCACCAGAACCATCCACCCGCGCCGGACCAGTGGGAAAAGCGACGGTCTCTTCACCGGAAGCCTCCCGGTATCGGTGGGCTGCTCGAATGAAATAAACCGTACGGTACGGAACCGTACGGTTCAATAGTGCGCGGCGGCGCGATTTCGTGAAAGGCGAAGTCAGTGGGCGGGGCGCGTAAGCCCCGGCAAGACCACCTGATCGACAAGGTTCGCCACAGTCTGCGCCGTGGGCATCCGACCCGAGACCAGGGACCGGAAAATCAGATATCCGGGCAACACGTCCCACAGGTCGTCGTCGATGGCGTCGGCTTCGATCTCTCCGCGGTCGACGGCCTGCCCCAGGATGTACAGGACCAACGCCTTGCGCTGATCGACGAAATGACTCTGCATCACCTCGTTCAGCGCTGGGTTTCGCGACACTTCCACCAGCACCGCACGCAGTGTGCCGGCGTGCTGCGCGACTTGTTGGCAGACCAGCTCCCCCAGCCGCAACAGATCACCGCGCAGCGTGCCGGTCTCGGGCGGGACCGCGACCTGGCGGATGCCCTCGGTGAACGCGGCCAACACCAATTCCGCCTTCGACGGCCAACGCCGGTAGACCGTGGCCTTGCTCGCACGCGCGGTGGCCGCGACCGCGTCGACCGTCAGCCGGTCGTAGCCGTTCTCCTGCAGCAGCGCCAAGGTGATTTCCAACAGCTCGACCTCGCGCGGCGACCACGTCGAGGCGCCGGGAAGGTCGAGGTTCGAAGTCACGGCATCAACCATAGAATGCCGCCGTCAAAACCCGCGGACAGTCATCAAACATCGAATTAGAACGTGTTTCAATAAAGGGGTTCAGCTCACGCCGATTCCTTGTTAGCGTGACGCCGTGATACTCGACAAATTCCGAATCGATAATCAAACAGCTGTTGTTACCGGCGCTGGCCGGGGCCTGGGCGCCGCCATCGCCGTCGCGTTCGCCGAGGCGGGCGCCGACGTGGTGATCGCGTCTCGTACCCAATCTGAACTAGAGGCCGTCGCTGAACAGGTCCGCGCGGCGGGTCGTCGTGCCCACATCGTCGTCGCCGATCTCGCTCATCCCGAGGAGACGGCAAAGCTGGCCACCGAAGCGGTCGAGGCGTTCGGCAGGCTCGACATCGTCGTCAACAACGTCGGCGGAACGATGCCCAACACGCTGCTCACCACGTCGACCAAAGATCTCAAGGACGCGTTCACGTTCAACGTCGCCACGGCGCACGCCTTGACCATCGCAGCGGTGCCGCTGATGCTGGAGCACTCCGGCGGCGGCTCGTTCATCAACATCACCTCCACCATGGGGCGGGTGCCCGGACGCGGGTTCGCCGCCTACGGCACGGCCAAGGCCGCGCTGGCCCATTACACCCGGCTGGCCGCGCTGGACCTGTGCCCGAAGATCCGCGTCAACGGCATCGCCCCGGGATCGATCATGACCTCGGCGCTGAACGTCGTGGCTTCCAACGAGGAGCTGCGCACTCCGATGGAGAAGGCCACGCCGCTGCGTCGCCTCGGTGACCCCGAGGAGATCGCGGCCGCCGCCCTGTATCTGGCGTCACCGGCGGGGGCCTACCTGACCGGCAAGGTGCTCGAAGTCGACGGCGGCATCACCTTCCCGAACCTTGACCTGCCCGTCCCGGACCTGTGAGGAACTGCTGACCTATGACTAACGCGACGACGATGCAGAGCGAAGCGATGAGGAGGAGTGGCGAACGATGACACTGCGTGTTGCTCAGATCGGCACCGGCAACGTCGGTGTCCACGCGCTCAAAGCGCTGATCACCAACCCTGACTACGAACTGACCGGGGTGTGGGTGTCCTCGGACGCCAAGGCCGGCAAAGACGCTGCGGAACTGGCCGGGGTGAACACGCCGACCGGGGTGTTCGCGACCACCGATCTGCAGCAGGTGCTCGACGCTAAGCCCGACTGCGTGGTCTACACCGCGCTGGCCGACAATCGGCTCGTCGAGGCACTGGAGGACTTCAAGCGCATCCTGGCCGCAGGTATCAACGTGGTCGGCAGTAGCGCGGTGTTCCTGCAATACCCGTGGCTGGTGATTCCGGCGGAGATGCTGACCCCGATCGAAGAGGCTGCGCGGCAAGGCGGTTCGAGCTTGTTCGTCAACGGCATCGACCCGGGCTTCGCCAACGATCTGCTGCCACTGGCGTTGGCCGGCACCTGCCAGAGCGTCCAGCAGATCCGCTGCATGGAGATCGTCGACTACGCCACCTACGACAGCGCCGCCGTCATGTTCGACGTGATGGGCTTTGGCAAGCCGATGGACGAAACCCCGATGCTGTTGCAGCCGGGTGTGCTCAGCCTGGCGTGGGGTTCGGTGGTGCGCCAGCTCGCCGCCGGCCTGGGCCTGGAACTCGACTCGGTCGAACAGTCCCACATTCGGGTGCCCGCACCGGAGGATTTCTCCATCTCTTCGGGTGACATCGCGAAAGGCACTGCCGCGGCGTTGCGGTTCGAGGTGCGCGGGATGGTGGACGGCAAGGCAGCCGTGGTCCTCGAGCACGTCACCCGGCTGCGCGAGGATCTGTGCCCAGACTGGCCGCAGCCGGCCCAGCCCGGCGGGTCTTACCGCGTCGAAGTGACCGGGGAGCCGTCGTATGCACTGGACCTGTGCCTGTCCAGCCCCAACGGCGACCACAATCACGCCGGCCTGGTGGCGACCGCGATGCGGGTGGTCAACGCTATTCCCGCCGTGGTTGCGGCCGAGCCGGGTATCCGGACCACGCTGGACCTGCCGCTGGTCACCGGCCGCGGCCTCTACAGCGCCGGCTGACCCCAGCGCCGCCGGGACCGCGGACCGGCGGCGATTTTGCGGCTACCCTGATTTTTCTGTTCGCTGATCCGGATGGAAAGGGTGGCGGTGGCCGCAGACACCGCGGTTCGACTGAAGCCGGGCTGGGCATTGCTCGGCCCGGCTTTCGTCGCTGCCATCGCCTACGTCGACCCGGGCAACGTGGCCGCCAACGTCAGCGCGGGAGCGAAATTCGGCTTCCTGCTGGTCTGGGTCATCGTCGCGGCCAACATCATGGCCGCACTGGTGCAGTACCTGTCCGCCAAGCTCGGATTGGTGACCGGACGCTCGTTGCCGGAGGTGATCGGCGCCCATAGCCGTAAACCGGCCCGGATCGCCTATTGGCTGCAAGCCGAATTGGTGGCCATGGCAACAGATCTCGCCGAAGTGGTGGGCGGTGCGATCGCGTTGAACCTGATCTTCGAATTACCTCTGATGCTTGGCGGCCTCATCACCGGCGTGGTGTCGATGGCGCTGCTGGCGGTCGGTGACCGGCGCGGGCCGCGGGTTTTCGAGCAGGTGACCAGCGGGCTGCTGATCATCATCGCCATCGGGTTCCTGACCAGCCTGGCGGTCTCGCCACCGGCTCCCGCGGATGTCGCAGCGGGCCTGATGCCGCGTTTCGACGGCACGGAGAGCGTGCTGCTGGCCACCGCGATCCTCGGCGCGACGGTGATGCCCCACGCGGTGTACCTGCACTCGGGCCTGGCGCGCGACCGGCACGGCCAGCCCGAACCCGGACCGGCGCGACGGCGACTGCTGCGGGTGACCCGCTGGGACGTCGGCCTGGCGATGCTGGCGGCCGGGACGCTGAACCTAGCCATGCTGGTGGTGGCCGCCACCAATCTGCGCGGCCTGGACGACGCCGGGTCCATCGAGGGCGCGCACGCCGCGGTCGGCAACACCCTGGGCCCGACCGTCGCCCTGTTCTTCGCGATCGGACTGCTGGCCTCGGGATTGGCATCGACCTCGGTGGGCGCCTACGCCGGCGCGATGATCATGCAGGGCCTGTTGCGAGTGTCGGTTCCGCTGCTCTGGCGCCGGCTGATCACGCTGGGCCCGGCACTGGCGATCCTGGCTCTCGGAATCGAGCCCACTCGGGCGCTGGTGATCTCGCAGGTGGTGTTGTCTTTCGGCATCCCGTTCGCGCTGGTACCGCTGATCCGGGTGACCGGCGACCGGGCGCTGATGGGTGCCGACGCCAACCGGCCACTGACCTCGGCACTCGGCTGGGCCGTCACCCTGGTGATCGGGTCGCTCAATGTGGCGCTGATCTATCTGACCCTCCGCTAGGCGACAGGCCCACCCGTCCTGCCGAGCGTTCTTGCGACGTTAACTCCTACGCCGCCCGCACTTCCCGCCCTCGTCGACAGCCGCCCTTAGCGTGGCGATTGCGCGTTCGTCGTCGAAGGAGTTCGTCGTCGAAGGAGTTGATGGGCGAATTGCATGCGATTGCGCCAACATGGCTGGCCTCGCCGCCGGAGGTCCATTCCGCGCTGTTGAGCAGCGGACCGGGCCCGGGGATACTGCTGGCCGCCGCATCGGCGTGGACGGCATTGAGCTCTGAATACGCCTCGGCAGCAGCGGAATTGAACACCACGTTGGGCGCCGTGGCGGCCGGGATCTGGCTAGGCCCAAGCGCAGAACGCTATGCGCTTGCCCATCAACCGTATTCAGCCTGGCTCACCCAGGCCAGCGCTGACAGCGCGCGCGCCGCCACCCAGCATGAGATTGCCGCCGCGGCCTACGCCAGCGCATTGGCCACCATGCCGACCCTGGCCGAGCTGGCGGCCAATCACACCAGGCACGCGATCCTGGTGGCGACGAACTTCTTCGGCATCAACACCATCCCGATCGCCCTCACCGAAGCCGACTACATCCGGATGTGGATCCAGGCCGCCCCACAATGGCTACCTATCAAGCGATTTCGGGAACGGCATTGGCATCGGTGCCTCACACACCGTCGCCGCCGCCGATCCTGGCGTTCGAGGACGGCGGCGGGGGCGATGATGACGGCGGCGCCGGCGGCAACCCGGCCGATGCCGTCGCGGCCCTGTACGAAACCCTGGCGATCTTCCTCGAGATCGCCGACATCCTGGACGGCCCGATCATCGCGATCATCGTGGAGATCGTGAACCGCATTATCGCGGCTCTCAACGTCGCGGCGCCCCAGGTCGCGAGCGTTTCGCCCATGGCGCCGGTGGTCGCGGGGGTGGCACGACCCGTCATGGTGGTCGCGGCGAAGGTGCCGGCGATGTTCGTGGCGCCACCACCCGATGATGTGCCGGCGGCAGGATTCGCCCCGGGCTCACCGACGCCCGCCACCTCGGTCACTGCCACCACCCCGACTCCCACCACTCCTGCCTTCGTCCCCACACCCGTAGCCATCGCTCCGGCGGTCCGCGCGGCGACTCGGGCGGGAAACGGTCCCGACAACGGATTCGGGCCCACCCTCAATGACCGGGAGACGGCTCCTGCCGCGGGCGCTCGGACCCGGCGGGCGGCATCGAGCCCGGCTCGTCGTCGCCGCCGCACCGCGGCCAAGGAGCCCGGCAGCACCATGGCCCTGGGCTCCGACCCGGTCGCACCCGATGCGCCGCCGCCCCCACCGTCGACGACGGCGTCCGACCGCAACGCGGGCGCCTTGGGCCTGGCCGGAACCCACTTCAACGGCGCCGGGGAACGCGCAACCGGCCTGACGACGTTGGACGAGGACGCCTTCGGCAGCGGCCCGACGATTCCGATGCTGCCCGCGAGTTGGGCCGCGGACCGGGAACAACCATCCGGTTCCTAACGTTTGTTATATGACCTAATTAATTGCTAGGCTAAGCAAATTGCCTTGCCCATCATTCCAAGGAGCGCTCATGGCACGCACCGACAACGACACCTGGGACCTCGCCACCAGCGTGGGAGCCACCGCGACGATGGTCGCCGCCGCCCGGGCAATCGCCACCAAGGCCGATAATCCCCTGATCGACGACCGCTTCGCCGAGCCGCTGGTTCGGGCCGTCGGCGTTGATTTCCTGACCAAATGGGCCGCCGGCGACCTGGCGGGCACCGATCTCGACGACCACGAATCCGGCTGGAAGCTCGGGCAGATGCCCGACGCGATGGCGGCTCGCACCCGCTTTTTCGACGCATTCTTCGCCGATGCCACCCAGGCCGGGATTCACCAGGCGGTGATCCTGGCATCGGGTCTGGACGCGCGGGCCTACCGCCTGACCTGGCCGTCGGGCATGACGGTCTTCGAGATCGACCAACCTGCCGTGCTGGCCTTCAAGACCGCAGCGCTGGCCGAATTGGGCGCCGAGCCGACTGCCGATCGCCGTGGCGTCGCAGTCGATCTGCGTGATGACTGGCCGGCCGCGTTGATCGAGGCAGGCTTCGACCGCACCCGGCCCACCGCCTGGATCGCCGAGGGGCTGCTCGGCTACCTCCCGCCGGAAGCACAAGACCGGCTACTGGACAACATCACCGCACTGAGCGCCGAGGGCAGCCGGCTGGCCACCGAGGCCATTCCCAACATCTCAGCCGCCCAGCATGAACAGGCCCGGGAAATGATGCGCAGCGCCACCGAGAAATGGCGGGCCCACGGTTTCGACCTGGAGTTCTCCGAACTCGGTTACGAGGGCGATCGCAACGACGTCGCCGAGTACCTGAAGCCCCTGGGCTGGACCTCGACCGGCCAGACCATGACCGAGCTGCTGACGCAGTACGGGCGTCCGACGCCGGCACGGGGCGCCGACTCGGTGTCGATGGCCGACACGACCTACTACACCTCGATCAAGCGGAGCTAGGCCATCGACCTAGCGGGCTAGCTCCGGCATCGATCAGGCGGAGACGCTCTCGCGCGCCTTGGCCTTCTCTTCGTAGTAGTTAGCCCGCTCGTCGACCATCTTCATGAAGCCGACGACCTGCTCACGAGCCTCCTCGCCCACAGCACCGAAGTCGTTGCGCTCGTGGATCTTCCAGAAGCGCAGCACCGGCTGGATGACGTCATCGTGGTGGATGCGCAGGTCGTAGATGCCGGCCTTGGCGATCATGATGGCGTTCTCCTGGAAGCCAGGCATGTTCATCCCGGGCATCGAGAAACCGAGCACCTCGTCACGAATGGCGCACATCGCCTCGTCCGGGGCGATGTCCAGGGCCGCCTGCATCAGGTTGCGGTAGAACACCATGTGCAGGTTCTCGTCGAGTGCAACCCGGGCCAGCAACTGATCTGCGAGGGGGCAGCCAGAGGCCTTGCCGGTGTTGCGGTGCGATACCCGGGTGGCGAGTTCCTGGAAGGACACGTACGCCAGCACACCCAGCGCTGACTTACCGCCAGAGTCATAGCCGGCGACGGTGTGCTGCATCCGCATGTTCTCGAGGTTCACCGGGTCGATGCCGCGGGTGACGATGAGGTAGTCACGCAGCGCGATGCTGTGGCGGCCCTCCTCGGCGGTCCACTGGCCCACCCAGGTGCCCCAGGCGCCATCCCGGCCGAAGGTGGTGGCGATCTCGCGGTGGTAGGACGGCAAATTGTCCTCGGTCAGCAAGTTGACCAGCAGCGCAGCCTTGGCGACCGGGTCCAGTGGCGAGTCTTCAGGAACCCAGTCCTCGCCCCCGAGGAATGCGAAGTCGCGTCCCTTGCTCCACGGCACGTAGTCGTGCGGCAGCCACGGCTTGGCGGCCTTGAGATGACGGTTGAGGTTCTGCTCGACAATCGGTTCGAGCTCGTGAAGCAGTGCCGTCTGGACATTCACCATAGTTTTTTGGTCCCCTCCCTGATCGACAGGTGGGCTGTCGATTGGCCCCCCAGCCAAACCTACGGTCCCGTAGGTTTCGTCCCACGTTAGGCAGTCGCGCCGACGCGTGTCAACCGTTAACTTAGCTGTTTCGGTACATCCCGCGGTGAAAACCCGCTTTCCGTCGTCTGCTGCGGCTGCCGACCCTGGGTAAATGACGGCGAGCCGCTTAGGGCGCCGCGTGGCCTTCCGAGCGCCGCTTGAGCCCGTCAGCCTCCATGTCGACGTAACGACGAATCCGGCCACCGGCGAGGAGGCCGGCCAGCCAGGCCATCGGACCGGTCACCGTAAAGGTCAGCGCGGCCCGCACCCCCGACCCGGTCGGCGTCAGCTCATGAAAGCCGGTGAATCGGATGCCGGCCGTCGACGCCGTCCAGGTGAAAGACCGCTCGTGGACCAGCTCAGTGACGGTCCAGACCATCGGCCGACCGGTGGGTTGCCGGACGCGGGCGGTGCTGCCGACTCGCAGCGGACCGGTGTCGAGGCGGACGATCTCACGCATCGATGCCGTCCAGTCCGGCCAACGCTCAACGTCGGTCAGGACGGCCCAGACCTCGCTGGGACGGGCCGCGATGGGATCAGTGCGGGTGTAGTGCATCGGCGCCCCCTTGCCCTCAACGGCACGCTACCCAAGTTCAGCGGCCACCCGGGCGCGTTCCCGCATCGAGGCAACCACTCCCCCGTCGGCAAGGATGTCGGCGCCGGTGAGATAGGCGCACCTGTCTCCGGCACAGAAGGCGAACAGCTCGGCCATCTCCTCGGCCGTACCCCACCGCGGGATCAGCGCATCGGGCATCATCATGCCCACCCCGGCCTTCTCTTCGCGCCGCCCCATCTCGGTGTCGATGTTGCCCGGCGACACCGAGACGATGCGCAGCCCGCGGCCGCCGAAGCGCTCGGCCTGCGAAGCGCAGTACCACTTCACGAAGGCCTTGCTGACCGTGTAGGAGAATCCCGAGCGCATCTGTTCGGGTGCGTTGTTGCAGTACGCCGTCATCGCGGCCACGAAGGCGTCGCCGTCGCGGTACGCCAGCGGAAACTGCTTGGTGGGGTATGCCTTGTCCGGCAGCAGCTGCGCGGCCATCGACGCCACGTTGACGATCACCGCGCCGTCGCCGTGGGCGTCCCCTGCCAAGTCATAGAACGCCTCGTTGACGACAAGCGTGCCGAACGCGTTGGTCCGCATGACGAATTCGGCATCGCCCATGCTCGGGCTCACCCCTGCGGTGTGGATCACCGACTTCAGCGTCCCGAGACCGGCAGCGGTGTCGAACAAGCGAGCCACCGCGCCACGGTCGGTGACATCGCAGTTGACGGCGGTCGCGGCAATGCCGAGCTCCGCAAGGGCGGCCTGCGCCGAGTCCAGCCGCTCCTGCCGGACATCGCACAGCACCACCGTGTGGTCCCGGCCCAGGATCTTGGCCGTCGCCAGACCCATGCCGCCCGCGCCTCCGGTGATCACTGATACTGAAGCCATAACTGGACGGTAGACGGCTGCGCCGCGGTGCCGGTCGACTGGGTGATGCGGAGAGTCGAAATGACCGATCTGTCAGGCAAAGTGGCGCTGGTGACCGGCGCGTCGTCGGGCCTGGGCGCGGCGACCGCCCAACTGTTGGCCCGACGCGGCGCGACGGTGTTCGGGTTGGCGCGCGACGCCGAGCGGCTGGCCACGGTATTCGCCGACGTACCCGGCGGGCAGTACGCCCCCACCGACATCAGCACCGCGGCGGCCTGTGCGGCGGCCGTCGAGCAATGCGTCGCGCAGTTCGGTCGACTCGATGTGCTGGTCAACGTCGCCGGCGCCCATCAGATGCGCCACACGCTGGCTGTTACCGACGACGAGTGGGCCCACGATCTGGCGGTCAACCTCAACGGACCGTTCTTCTTGTGCCGCGCGGCGCTGCCACACCTGTTGGAGACCGCCGGCAACATCGTCAACGTCGCCTCGATCGCCGGCGTGGAAGGGCAGGCGTACTCGGCGGGCTACTGCGCGGCGAAGCACGGACTCGTCGGGCTCACTCGCGCGTTGGCCGTGGAGTTCACCGCAGAGAAGCTGCGGGTCAACGCGGTCTGCCCGGGCGGGATGCTGACCCCGCAGGTGACCAACTTCCAGCTCCCTGAGGGCGCCGACGTCAACCTGATCATGCGGGTTGCCTCGCCGCGCGGGATGAGCGCCCCGAGTGACGTGGCCGAAGTGATCGCCTTTTTGGCCAGCGATGCCGCTGCCGCGGTGCACGGCGCGGTCTACATGACCGACAACGGGAAGACGGCCGGCTAGCTCGCACTGCGCAGCTGGGGCGGCCCTGTCGGACGTCACAGCTAGCCTGCGGGGCATGGAACTGAATCCCGGCCCCGCCGCGACACGTCCCGTCCTGCCGGAGGGCTACGGGTTGCCGAGTTCGACAGAGGGTTTGTTGAGCTGGCCAGAAGTCGAACAGCACTTGACTGTGTCACAGCACTATTGGCTGACCACGGTGCGCCCGGACGGCACCCCACACTCCGTGCCGCGTTGGGGTGTGTGGCTCGACGGCCGGTTCTATTACGACGGCGCACCAACCACCCGCCACGCGCGCAACCTGCAGGACAACCCGGCCTGCACCCTGACGCTGGAAAGCGGTACGCAGGTGGTGATCGTCGAGGGAGTCTCCACCGCGACCTCGGCAGACCCCGGCGACCTCGGTGCCCGGTTGGCGAGCGCGTTTGAGAAATACCATCCGCAGTACGCTCCCGCTGCCGATGCCTGGGCGGGGCCGGACGGCGGCGGGCTGCGGATGATCATCCCGCGGCGGGCGCTGGCCTGGTTCGCGTTCCCGACCGACTGCACCCGCTTCGTTTTCTCCGGTCACACGCCCTGACGTCGGAGCCGGGCCGTCAGCGCAGCGGCAGGCCGGTCAGCGCTCGCGCGATGACCAACCGCTGGATCTCGCTGGTGCCTTCGAAGATGGTGAAGATCTTGGCGTCGCGGTGCATCCGCTCGACCGGGTAGTCGCGGGTGTAGCCGTTGCCGCCGAGGATCTGGATCGCCTCGTCGGTGACGTAGACGGCGGTCTCACTGGCGAACAGCTTGGCCATCGAGCCCTCGGCGTTGTCGAAGGCCTTGTTGTTGCGCCCCATCCACCCGGCCCGCCACACCATGAGCCGGGCGGCGTCGATGCGACTCTTCATGTCGGCCAGCTTGAACGCCACGGCCTGGAACTCGCCGATCTTGCGCCCGAACTGCTCACGCTGGCAGGCGTATTCGAGGGCGTACTCGTAGGCCGCGCGGGCCACCCCGACCGCCATCGCGCCGACGGTCGGTCGGGTGCGCTCGAAGGTCTTCATCGCCGCCTGCCCGCCGGCCGAGGCGCCGGACTTGACGCGGGCGACGCGCTCTTCGAACTTCTCCCGACCGCCGAGGATCATGTCCTCGGGCAGGCGGACGTTGTCCAGGACGATCTCGGCGGTGTGCGAGGCCCGGATGCCGTGCTTCTTGAACTTCTGCCCCTGCGCCAGGCCCGGAGTGCCGGGCGGGATGACGAAGCTGGTCTGGCCGCGCGAGCCGAGCTCGGGATAGACCGAGGCGACCACGATGTGCACGTTGGCGATGCCGCCGTTGGTGGCCCAGGTCTTGGTGCCGTTGAGCACCCATTCGCGGGTGGCTTCGTCGAAGCGGGCACGGGTCCGGATCGCGCCGACGTCTGATCCGGCATCCGGTTCCGAGGAACAGAAGGCCCCGAGCTTGGGGTCATCGGCGGTGCCGAACATCTCGGGCAGCCATTGGCCCAACTGCTCGGGAGTTCCGTTGCCTGCCAGGGCCGCTGCCGCCAGGCCGGTGCCCAGAATCGACAGTGCGATGCCGGCGTCACCCCAGAACAGCTCCTCGAACACCGTAAGCATGCCGATCCCGCTGGGTTCGGCGGCCTGAGTGGCGAACAGCTCCGGTGAGTACAGGCCGATCTTGGCCGCCTCCTGGATAACCGGCCACGGCGTCTCTTCCCGCTCATCCCATTCGGCGGCGGCCGGGCGGACGACCTCGGCGGCGAACTGGTGGACCCAGTCCCGCACCTCGATCACGTCATCGCTGAGCTCTATCGAGAACGACATGGCTACTCCTGGAAAGGATGGGGCGGGCACCACCGGACACTGTCGGCACGATTGTGGCACTTCATGCTGGAAGCGGTTCGGCAGCGTCGCCTAACCGTCACCGTCACGCTCAAATCGCTTGTGCCGCGACATTGCCGACGTAGTAGGCGCCCAGTCCGCAGGTCAAGGTGAGCACCAGATTGGCCAGTGCGTACAGTCGCGCACCCACGCCGGCCAACTGCAGGGTCTCGTAGGAGAAGGTCGAGTAGGTGGTCAGCGCGCCGCACAGACCGGTGCCGACCAACAGGTGCAGCCGTTGGTCGCCGGTGCTCGCGGCGCCCATGAGCACGCCCAGGACCAGACTGCCCAGCACGTTGGCGGTGAACGTTCCCCACGGGAAAGTGGAATCGTGGCGGGCTTGAACGTATCGGTCGGTCAGGTACCGCAGCGGCGCCCCCAGCGCGGCGCCGGCGATGACCAGCAGCCAGCTCACTGGCCGGCGGGGGTGCGCCCCACGTGGCGGATGACCTCGACCTCGTCCAGCAGGATCAGCCCCTCGGTGACCAGTTCGTCCAGCTCGGGCAGGAAAGCACGGATCCGCTCGGCGGCGTCGACGATGATGACCGAGACCGGTAGGTCCTCCGACATCGACAGCAGCCGGGTGGTGTGAATGGCCGAGGACGCGCCGTAGCCCTCGATGCCGCGAAACACCGAGGCACCGGCCAGACCGACTCGACGGGCCCGGTGCACGATCTCGCTGTACACGGGCTTGTGATGCCAGGTGTCGCTCTCTCCGAGAAACACCGTCAGACGCAAGGCGCGTCCGGTGAGCTCGCTCATGCTGTCCTCCTGATGATCAGACGACGGGTCAGGCTGGCAGCGGTCCAGGTCGCGATCAACACTGCCACCGGCGTGGTGATCAGGTAGACCAAGGCCCGGACCGGATGGCCGGCAGCGACAAGGGTGTCGACGTCGCCGGCGAAGGTGGAGAACGTGGTGTATCCACCGAGCACGCCGGTGCCCAGCAGCGGCCGCAGCAGGCGATGTCCAACCCACAGTTCGGTGATCGCCACCATCAGCACCCCCATCAGCGCACATCCACTCACGTTGGTTACCCATGTGGCCCAAGGAAATCCGCCGGCCGGGGTGGGCATTGCCAGCGCGACCCCGTAGCGCGCACCGGCGCCGATCGCTCCGCCCACGGCGACGGCTGCGACTACTGGTGCCTGCTCACGCACCGGAGCTGTCGTGTCCCTGCGACGCGGCGGCCTCCCGGGTGATCTGCTCGAACTGCTCCGCCATGGCTGCGGCCAGCGCGGTAGCCGCCGACAGCGGCCGGACCATCACGACGAAGTCGTCGATCTTGCCGTCGTCGTCGAAATGCAGGAAGTCGCATCCGGTGATCCGTTTGCCGTCCACCAACGCTTCGAAGATCAGGGCATGGTCGCGCCCTCCGGCGTCGCCGATCTCCCGCACGTAGTGGAAGTCCTCAAAGACGCGCATCACCGCGCGCAGGATGGCCGCGGTGACCGGCTTACCCGGGTAGGGCTTGAACGCCACCGGGCTGGTGAACACGACATCGTCGGACAGCAGCGCCTCGATTGCCGCGGTGTCACGGGCCTCGACGGCTTGCCGGAATGGGTGCATGCCACGCCTCCGCTGGTCAGTTGGTACGGCTGACCCTCACGGTAGACCCACCCACGGCCATCACCTCGGCGACCTCGGCGCTTGCCGGCCGCAGCACCTGCACCGTGGCCAGCGGGCCCGACGTGCTCTCGGTGCTGGTCTCCGAGGCCTCGCGCAGCCGGGCCGGCAGCACGTGCGGCGCTGCGGCGATCGCCAGGACGGCGGCGCCGGTGGCTCCCAGAGCCTGCGACCAACCCAGCGGTCCGACCGGGACACAACCCAGCAGCTGGCTGATTCCGGGCAGGCTGATCATCGCCGCGAACGCCGCGAACGAACCGGCGGCGGTGAGCAAGACCAACGGTGCGTGGGAGTCGACGAGGGTCTGGGCAAGCTCCGTGGTGACCAGGGTGATCAATGCGACGGTGGCGGCGCGTTGGGGAGCGCCCGGTAAAACAGAAAGGCGAGCCATCCCCCAGGCGGCGCTGGCCGCGGCCCCGGTGATCGCCCCGCGGACCGCGACGGCGCGCATCAGGCTGCGTTCGTCGATGCCGTGCACGACCCGATGCGAGGAGCCGGCGGGGGTGCTGACCGCGACCGCGGTGGCCGGCAGCGCGTCGGTCAGCATGTTCATCAGCAGCAGTTGGCGATTGTTCAGCGGCGATGTCCCCGACAGCGCGGTGCCGATGACGCCGAAGATCACCTCGCCGACGTTGCCGCCGAGCAAGCCGGTCACCGCCAACTGCACGCCGCGCCACAGTCGCTGGCCCTCGTCGATGGCATCCACCAGGGCACCGATGCGCCCGTCGGTCAACACGATGTCGGCGGTGAGGTGCGCCGAGTCGCTGCCGCGCGCAACCACACCGAGGCCCACGCTGGCGGCCCGAATCGCCGCCGCGTCGTTGGCGCCGTCACCGACCATGGCGCAGACCCGTCCGCTGCGCTCGAGGGTCTGCACCACCTGCACCTTGTTCTCCGGGGACATCCGGGCGAAGATCACCCGCTCGCCGACCGCGCGTTCCTGATCCTTGCGCGACAGCGCATTCCACTCCGCTCCGGTGATGACCTGATCGGCAGCGACCGGTACCCCCAGTTCCGCGGCGATCGCGGTGGCGGTGACGGGGTGATCACCGGTGATCAGCCGGATCCCGACGCCCCGGTCCGCGAGGTCGGCGAGCAGTTGCGGCGCTTCGGCGCGCGGGGTGTCGGAGATGCCGAGGAAACCGGTGAGGGTCAACCCAGC
Source organism: Mycolicibacter virginiensis (assembly GCF_022374935.2). NCBI lineage: Bacteria > Bacillati > Actinomycetota > Actinomycetes > Mycobacteriales > Mycobacteriaceae > Mycobacterium > Mycobacterium virginiense. Next base: position 983,936 of record NZ_CP092430.2, on the reverse strand, counting down.
CCGGCACAACCCGGCGAGGGCGTCCGGGTCGTCGGCGAGCGACTTCACCTGTGCGGCCGTGAGCCGGCGCTGCGCCACCGCGATCACCCGCAGACCACCGGCCGCCAGTTCGGCGACCGGCGCGTCGCTGTCCGGCCCGAGGCCGGTGCAGGCGGCCAGCACCACTTCCGGGGCTCCCTTGATCATCAGCTCCTTGCCCAACACCGACGCCGAAAACGCCCGGCCGGAGCGGAACGGCAGGTGCGCGTCCGTGATGGTCCACAGCGGTGCCCCGCCATCGGATATCCCGGCCGCCGCCTCGGTGACCGCCTGATCGGTGGCATGCGCGTGCGGGTCCCCCTCGGGTGCCGGCGCCGCGTTGGCCGCGGACCGCAGCACGTCGTCGTCGCTGTAACCCGCGACCGGATACACCCGGGTGACCCGCAGCCGGTTCTCACTCAGCGTGCCGGTCTTGTCGAAGCAGACCACCTCGACCCGGCCCAGGGCTTCCACCGAGCGGGGAATGCGGACCAGCGCACCGGAATCGGTCAGGCGTTGAGCCGAGGCATGTTGGGCCAGCGTCGCCATCAGCGGCATGCCCTCGGGCACTGCCGCCACGGCGACCGCGATCGCGTTGCCCAGGGCCAGGCGCAGTCCCCCGCCGCGCAGCATTCCCAGCAGACCCACCATCAGACCGCCACCGGCGCTGGCCGGGAACGCGCGGCTCATCAGCTGGCTCAGCTGATGCTGCAGGCCGACCACCGGCAGATCCCCGGCGGCCAGCTCGGAGGCACGCCGGGCCTGGGTGTCGGCACCGACGGCGGTCACTACGGCGCGTGCGGTGCCGGCGATTACGGTCGTGCCGGCGTAGAGCATGCAGCGCCGTTCGGCGAGTTCGGCGCCGGGCAGCACAGCCGCGGTCTGCTTGTCCACCGACAGTGATTCGCCGGTGAGCGAGGATTCGTCGACCTCGAGGTCGGTGGCCTCGATCAGCCGCGCGTCGGCGGGCACGACCTCGTTGCTGCGCACCTCGATCACCGTGCCGGGGATCAGGCGGTCCGCAACGATCTCGGTGTAGCGGTCGGTGCCCGGCTCGACGGTGCGGGCGGGCGGAGTTTGTTGGGCCAGCAGCCGGTTCAGCCGGTTCTCGGCCTGCAGTTGCTGTGCTGCTGCGAGCATGCAGTTGCCGATCAACACGGTGCTGACCATCAACGCGTCCACCGGCGAGCCCAGCATTGCGGTGGCCACCGAACTGAGCGCCAGCACCGGCATCAGCGGATCCGACAGTTCGGCGCGCACCGCCTTGATGAACTGCCACGCCATGTGCGGCGGCGCGGCGTCGAGCTCGCCGGCGGCGCAGGCGGCGTCGGGAACCGGCAGGATCGTGCGCACCTCGTCGAGCGACATCGCATGCCACTGAAAAGCCGGTGCGGGTCGCGGCGCCGGGGTGCGAGCGACCTGGCGAGCCAGCAGGTACCCGGACAACAGTCCGGAGGCTGCCCCGGCGGTGACCGGACCAGGGCCCCGCCCACCCCGCACGCCAGGAACCATCAGCAGTGCACCGATCGTCGATGCGCCGGTGGACAGCGAGATGCCGCGCTGCGCGGCCGCGCGCGCCGCCGGTATCGCGTGCAGCACCCGCCAGGCGCCGGCCATGTCGGCCAGCAGCAGATCCGCTTCCCACGGCGGCGCCGTCGCCGCGTCATCGGGCAGGATCCCCAGGGCCACGTCGGCGCACGCGAGCGCCTGTGCGCCGGTCGACGTCAGCACCGCAACGGTGCGGCCGTCTCGCTGTCGTGCCGTCAGCGCCGCGGCCAGCGCCTGGTCGAATTGTCCGTCGTCGGCCCCGATAGCGACCGGCGCGAGCTCGTCGAAGGCGGGACGCAGTTCCCCGAGGGCCTCCACGTCGAGGGTGACCAGTTCCGCGCCGGAGGCGCGCGCCTCGGCCAGCAGCGCCGCAGCCAGTGGGTGACGCGCGTTGGCGGTGCAGAGCAGCCGCGGATCGATGAGGACGGAGTCGACGCGATCGAGTCGGCGCACGCCCTCGGGGCGCAACGGCAACGCCGAGTGCTGTTCGACCAACGCCCGGCTCAGGGTGGCCGCGAACGATTCGGTCGTGGTGCGCATGGCTTTCGGGCCGGCGACCACGGCTGCGGTGGCCGCCGTGGTGACGTTGCGGGTGAGCACTCCCACCAGGCCGGCACCGAACAACTGGACGTAGCCCGCTCGCCGTCCGTGCCGGTCGACCGCTCCCTCCGGGAGGGGCACCGGCCGCGAGGGCACGTGTAGCTGCGCCTGGTCGGCGTGCCGGGCCAGGTGCGGCTCGTGGCGGACCCAGGCCTGCGCCGCGGCCTGAGATTCAGCGGCTTTGACGCCTTGCAACGCCAAGTCCACGGCCAGCGTGGCCGGCGACAGGGTGGCGATCCGCGCTCCGGTGGAGATCAGCGACAGCACCGTGTCGGCCGGGCCACGGCCGATTCGTTCGGCGAGTTGCTGACGCAGCCACGGCTGGTAGTTGGCCAGCGCCGCGACGGCGTCGACGGTGATCGGCGCCTGGGGCAGCCGCAGCGCGCGCCCGGCGACTGCGATGGCCAGCCCGGCGGCATTCACGCCGACCATCACGCCCCGGGCCATCAGCAGCAACCCGTCGCCGGGCAGGACGGTAGCCGGTGTTGCGCCGGTCGGAGCCGGCGTGTCGTCGGAGCGGCGGTGGCCGCGTTCGACCCCGGCGATCAGGCGGCACAGGTCGTTGAGTGATACCTGCTCGCCGTCGACCGCGAGTTCCACCACGACCCGCGACAACGGGCGGTTCAGCCGCGCCGACACCACACCGGGTTCGGCGACAAGCGTGTCGAGCACCCGCTGCCCGAGTTCGGGGGATTCGCTCAAGCCGCGGACCTCGATCCAGGCGCGGTTCTCCCCGCGCCAGCATCTGCAGGTCAGCGTCGCCGTGGTGGATTCGCCGGAGAGCACCCGACTCGCTTCACGAACTGGCAGCGCCGCGACCTGCAGTCCGGCCGAGGTGATGGCCCCGACCGCCTCGGTGGTGGCCGATGCACTGCGGACGGCGGCGCCGACTACGGCTGAGGCTGCACGGAGTCCCAGGGTGGCCGGGCGCAGCAGCAACGAGGTCGGAATCAATTCGGCAGCAACCCATCCTGTGGTTCTGACAGCGGGTTTAAGTCACACCCGCCGGGCGGCCTAGGTGCCGCGGGATTGCCCAATTCTGGCGACACTTTGGCAATTGCGCAACTATGCGAATGTGTTGTTCGGCGAATCCCGCCATGGGGGTTGAGACAAAATGAATGCCGACATGGCTAAAGATGAAGAACGGCCGCCCGAAGAAATCAGTTCAGTCAACCGGCCCGACGAACCGACCCCACCCCAACTGGCCTCTGCCGCGAGCACATTCGCGCTGCTCAGCAGTCCGGCACGCCTGCACGTGATGTGGCTGGCCGCCCAGGATGCCTACGACGTGACAACGCTGGCGCGCCGCGCCGGCGTCAATGTCGCCACCATGAGCCAGCACCTGACCAAGCTGCGGCTGGCCGGGTTGATCAATGCACGGCGTGACGGGCGCCACCACATCTACACCGTGGATGACCCGCACATCTTGACCCTGCTTCAGCAGATCTTCGCCCACATCGCCCCGGACGGCAGCCTGGCGCCCGACCCGCCGCGAGGCGGTTCGAGTAGCTGAACGGTCGGCCGCATACGAGGATGTCTTCGAGGCCTTAGACGGTGCAGCCGAGGTAAGGAGACTGGCGTTGGGCGATCAGGTAGTGGCTCCGGTGTTGCCCAACGGCGCGGTGTTGCCTTTCCCGCCGGTCGGCTCGGGCAGTGTCGCAGGCCGGACCCTGCAGGAGTCGACCTACAGTCCGCGGTCGACCCCGCAACGGCTGCATTCCGATGCACCCAATGTGGTGATCGTGCTTATCGACGATGCCGGCCCCGGGCTGCCGTCCACGTTCGGTGGTGAGGTGAACACCACGACCCTCGACCGGATCTGCAGCCAAGGCGTGTCCTACAACCGGTTTCACACCACGGCCATGTGCTCACCGACCCGGGCGTCATTACTCACCGGACGCAATCACCACGAGATCGGCAACGGCCAGATCGCAGAATTGGCCAACGACTGGGACGGCTACGTCGGCAAGATCCCTGCGTCGAGCGCCACGGTGGCCGAAGTGCTCAAGCAGTACGGTTACGCCACTTCGGCTTTCGGGAAGTGGCACAACACTCCCGCGGAGGAGACCACCGCAGCCGGCCCCTTCGAAAACTGGCCCACCGGTTTGGGTTTCGAATACTTCTATGGATTCTTGGCCGGCGAGGCATCGCAGTACGAGCCGAACCTGGTTCGCAACACCACCGTGGTGGCCCCACCGAGGACACCCGAAGAGGGCTATCACCTGTCCGAGGACCTGGCCGACGACGCCATCTCCTGGCTGCGCCGGCACAAGGCCTTCAACGCCGGCAAGCCATTCTTCATGTACTGGGCCAGCGGGTGCCTGCACGGCCCGCACCACATCATGAAGGAGTGGGCGGATAAGTACGCCGGCAGGTTCGACGACGGCTGGGACGCCTACCGGCAGCGGGTGTTCGAACGCGCCAAGGCCAAAGGCTGGATTCCGCAGGACTGTTCGCTCACCGAACGCGACGAGACCCTGACCGCCTGGGACGACATCCCCGAGGATGAGAAGCCGTTCCAGCGACGCCTGATGGAGGTCGCCGCCGGCTACGCCGAACACGTCGATGTCCAGGTCGGACGCATCGCCGACGAGCTCGACGCGCTGGGCTACGCCGACAACACCCTGTTCTTCTACATCTGGGGCGACAACGGCTCCTCCGGCGAGGGCCAGAACGGCACCATCTCGGAATTGTTGGCCCAGAACGGGATTCCCACCACGGTCCGCCAGCACATCGACGCCCTCGATGAACTCGGCGGCCTGGACGTGTTGGGTTCTCCGCTGGTCGACAACCAGTACCACGCGGCGTGGGCCTGGGCCGGCTCCACTCCGTACAAGGGCATGAAACTGCTGGCGTCACATCTGGGCGGCACCCGCAACCCGATGGTGGTGCGCTGGCCGGCGAAGGTCACCGCCGACCCGGCGCCGCGGCCGGTGTTCCTGCACTGCAACGACGTCGTGCCGACCATCTACGAAGTCGTGGGTATCGAGGCACCGATGACAGTGCACGGGCAACCGCAGATGCCGCTGGCCGGAGCGAGCTTCGCCCGCACCCTGACCGACCGGAATGCGCCCGGCGGCAAGAAGACCCAGTACTTCGAGATCATGGGCAGCCGGGCCGTCTACCACGACGGGTGGATGGCGTCGGCTCGCGGCCCCCGGCTGCCGTGGGTGCCCGGCCAACCGCCGGGTATCGCCACCTGGACCCCCGATGACGATGCTTGGGAGCTCTACAACCTCGACGAGGACTGGTCACAAGCGCACGACTTGGCCGAGCAGCTCCCCGAGAAGCTTGCCCAGTTGCGCGAGATGTTCATGGTCGAGGCGGCCCGCAACGCGGTGCTACCCGTCGGCGGTGGCTTGTGGGTGCCGGTCTATCACCCGGAGCTGCGCATCGCCCCGCCCTACACCGAGTGGGACTTCACCGGCGACACCGTGCGGATGCCCGAATTCTGCGCGCCCGCGCTCGGCAACAAGAACAACGTGGTCACCATCGACGCCGAGATCCCGGCCGACGCCAACGGTGTGCTCTATGCCCTCGGGGCCGGCGCCGGCGGCCTGACGTGCTACTTCGACGACGGCTATCTCTGTTACGAGTACAACCTGTTCATCCTGTCGCGCACCAAGATCCGCACGGCGGGCAAAGTGCCGCCCGGCCGCGCCACGATCACCGTGACCACGCAGTACGCAGAACCGCGCCCGGCGGGACCGCTGCACATCACCGTGGCGGTCAACGGCGACACCGTTGCCGAAGGGCAGGTGCCCGTCAGCGCACCGCTGTTGTTCACCGCCAACGACTGCCTCGACATCGGCACCTGCCTGGGCTCACCGGTATCCCTGGACTACCGGGCACGCGCACCATTCCCATTCGAGGGCCATATCCACCGGGTCCACGTCGCCTACACCTGACCGACTGCCGCCGATCGCAGTGACGACGATCACAGACCAAAGTCCCGAGATGGCGTGATCGGCAACACTTTTCCCTTTTTTACAACCGGCGGCTGTATAGCGTCTCGACCCATGAAAGACCCAGTACTTATCCTTCCGGTGCTCGCCGGAATCCTCGGGCTGCTCGTCTTCGGATTCCTAGCCCTAGAGGTGGTATTCCACATCGGCTGAGCCGCGGAGCCCTCAACCGATCACTCGGCAACGACACCCGGATACGGCAGCAGCGCCATTTCCCGCGCGTTCTTGATAGCGCACGCGACCTGGCGTTGCTGACGAACGGTGAGTCCGGTGACGCTACGCGAGCGGATCTTGCCGCGCGGAGAGAGGAAGATGCGCAGCGTGGCGGTGTCTTTGTAGTCGACCGCCGTCACGCCCAGCTTGGCCAGCAGATTCGGCTTGGCGGACCTGGCCGTGCTCCGCGGAACACGCCGCGACTCTTTGGGTTTGATCGCCATCTACCAGCTCGCCTTCCGGACGCCGGGAAGGTGGCCCTGGTGCGCCAGCTGGCGCACGCGCACTCGCGAGAGTCCAAACTTGCGCAGGTAGCCGCGGGGACGCCCGTCGGCGTTGTCGCGGTTGCGCAGCCGCACCGGGCTGGCATCGCGCGGTTGGCGAGCCAGTGCGCGCTGGGCGGCCAATCGCTGTTCCGGGCTGCTCGACGTCGAACGAATGACTTCTTTGAGCTCAGTGCGCCGCTCGGCGTAGCGGGCCACCAGCGCTCGGCGCTGCTCGTTCTTCACGACCTTGGATTTCTTGGCCATGACTCAGCGCTCCTCCCGGAAGTCGACATGGCGACGGACGACGGGGTCGTACTTGCGCAACACGAGGCGGTCGGGGTCGTTGCGCCGGTTCTTGCGGGTGACGTAGGTGTAGCCGGTACCCGCGGTAGAGCGCAGCTTGACGATGGGACGAATGTCGGTGCGCGCCATCAGATCCGCTGCCCCTCGCGTCGCAGCCGGGCCACCACGGCCTCGATGCCGTCCCGGTCGATGACCTTGATGCCCTTCGCGCTGACCCGTAGCCGGATCCGGCGGTCCTGCGACGGCAGATAGTAAGTCCTGACCTGGATATTCGGCGACCAGCGGCGCCGGGTGCGGCGGTGCGAGTGCGACACCGCATTCCCGAATCCGGGCACCCGGCCAGTGACTTGGCAGCGTGCAGACAACGGAACCTCCTCAACCTTATTGAAAATGATTGTCGACAAGCGATGCGCCGAACGCTACCGTAGAGACGGCCTTAATGACAATGATTTTCAATAGGAGGGTGATGCGGACTCCGGCGATCCTGGTGGCCGGGCAGTACGGCACCGACGCAGCGACCAAAGCCCTGCAGGACAAGACGGGCACCGTGACCGTCGCCTATGGCCTGGACGGTCATGTGGTGGTTCGCGAAACCACCAGCACGACAGCGGCCGCCACGACGTTAGCCCTGGAATTGGCGCACGGCTGTGTGTCGTGCACGCTGCGTAATGACCTGCTGGTGCTGTTGCGGCGACTGCACCGGCGCGCCGGCGTTGAGCGCATCGTCGTGCAGTTGCCCGATTGGCTGGAGCCGCAGCCCATCTGCTGGGCGATCCGCCACGTGCGGGTCCACGTCGGACCGGGCTACATCGACGGCCCGGCCGGTCGTGACGTGAGCGTCGCCGCGGTTGTCACCTGTCTCGATGCCGCGGCGTGGCTGCCGCAAGCACTCGGCGACGACGAACTCGACGACGGCCGCACCGTGGCGCAGGTGGTGGTCGGCCAGGCCGAATCCGCCGATGCCCTGGTGGTTTACCACCCGGACCCGACCGCGCTGGCGGTACTGCGCCGGTTGGCTCCGCTGGCACGCATCACCGCCGGCACCGACCGCCTCGAACAGGCACTGACCCATCTCGACGACGGCGCCCGCCGCGGTCGCGGCGATGATCCGCACGCCCCGTTGCTGGCCGGTCAACCGCCGCTACGGGCCGAGGGCCCGGTTGAGCTGATCGAATTTCACGCCCGCCGGCCGTTTCACCCCCAGCGCCTACACACCGCCCTCGATGCCCTGCTCGACGGCGTAATCCGGGCGCGCGGGCGGCTGTGGCTGGCCAACCGGGGCGAGCGGGCGATCTGGCTGGAGTCGGCGGGCGGTGGGTTGCATACCTCCGCGGTCGGCAAGTGGCTGGCCGCGATGACGGCCGAGGAGGCCGCCCGCGTGTCGCCCGAACGCCATGCGTTCGCCGATCTGATCTGGGACCACCGCTACGGCGACCGGCACACCTCGCTGGTGATCCTGGTCTGCGGCGCCCGCCCCGAGCAGATCCGCGAGGCGCTGTCGGAGGCGCTGCTCACCGACGACGAGCTACGCAGACCGAATCAGTGGGCCGACTTCCCCGACCCGTTCGGCGACCACCACCAGGATCCGTGCGACGAATCCTCAACGGCCACCGCCGACCTTTCCCTGTACCGCACCCGCGACGGAGACCAACGATGAGACCCGGCATCCACCCCGACTACCACCCCGTCGTCTTCCAGGACGCCACCACCGGCCAGGCGTTCCTGACCCGCTCCACGGCGACCAGCGACCGCACCATCGAGTGGACCACCCCGACAGGCACCCGCCGCTACCCGCTGGTGATCGTGGAGATCAGCGCGGCGTCGCACCCGTTTTGGACCGGCAACAGCCGGATCGTCGACTCCGCCGGTCAGGTCGAGAAATTCCGCCGCCGCTACGGACAACGCCAGATCTGAACTGGCAGAACGTCACTGGGAACCCGATAGCGACTCGATCACTTCACGCGCCACCCGGGTGCCCGATTCGATGGCGCCCTCGAGGTAACCCGCGTGGTCGCGCGCCGTCTCGGAACCCGCCCAATGAATGTCGCCGGTCGGGGTGCATCCGATCGGCGGGATTCCGGCGCTGGTCCCGGGCAGGGCCAGAGCGAGGTAACCGCCGCCGACGTATTCATCGAGGTGCCAGGACTTTTCATGCCAGCTGGCCGGTTCGAGCACGTCGGGTCCGACGTAGCGGGCCAGCGCACCGAGCACGGCATTGCGCCGCTCGACGGCATCAAGTCGATCGAGCTCGCGCGCCTCTGGTCCCCCCACAAGGACGCACAGGTGTCCCGGACCACCAGGCGCGCCGGTGTCGAACACCGCCCTGCCTGGCCTGTCCAAGACCAGGAACTCACCGCCTGCCCGGTCTCTCCAGAACGGGCGCGGATAGACCGCCACACCCTTGTACACCGAACCCATATAGGTTTCGGACGCCAATGCGGCAGGGTTAGGCGGGAGTGGCGGGTCGTAGGTGATCCGTCCGGCAAGCGGCGGCGGAACCGTCACAATGACTTTCGCGGCACGGATCTCACCCGCGGTTGTGCGGATGGTGACACCCTCGCCATTACGCACGATCGCCGTGACCCGGTGGCCGGGGAGCACTCGCGAACCGAGTTCGGCGGCAAGGCCCTCGATCAGCGTGCCGATCCCCTCGGCGATCAAGGACTCCTGCGCGCCGCCGGCCGTCGCCAACATGGTCCGCAGTCCGCCCTGGTGGCGAATGCACTGCGCCATCGCATGAACGGAGAAGCGGTCAAGGTCAGCGGTCCATGAGATGTATGCCAGCACTTCGAGCAGCCGACGAGCACGTCCCGGCACTCCGCGCAGCCAGGCCTCGACCGTCGTGGCGTTCCACCGTTGCGTCTTAGCGATACGGGACCACACTTCGACGGCGACGAGAACGAGCCCGGCCGCCAGCATCGACGGACCCGCGGCGCGCAGCCGGCGCGATCCGTCGACCATGACGGGCAATGGCCGGGTGTGCATCGCGAACTCCGTGGCGCCCAACTCGGAAGCCAGCGCCTTGATTCGGTGGTGGTCATGGCCGATCCACTGACCGCCGAGGTCCACTCGCGAGCCCAAGGCGCTTGTCTCGGTCATGGCCCGTCCGCCAAGCCGGTCCGCGGCCTCGACAACGAGCACGTCGACACCGGCACGGTGCAGATCGCGGGCAGCCGTTAAGCCGGACATCCCCGCACCCACCACGACCACCGTCGTGGACACCGCCGCGCCGCCTGTCGTCACGCCTCACAATCTAAGTCGGTCAACCGACCGAGTCAAGGATTCGGGCTGCCAGTCAGACAGCGGTCGAAGGAATCAGCCGGCGTGGTGCGGGCGTGTGCCAATGGGCTGCGGATCAGCGAACTGCACGACCATGTCGACGGCGTGGTCCAGATCGCGCCTCGCCCGCTCGGGGTCCGGGTTGGTCACGTACTGCACGATCAGGCCGTCCACCAGGGCGAGGGCGAGCCGCCCGAGGCTGTCGAAATCAACGGCGCAGCGCTCCCCCGCCGTTTGCGCGGCCTGGTCACAGAAGTCGGTGACGAGCGCGGTGTAGCGCTCATATTGCAGCTGGGCCAGACCACCCGAGCCTTCACTGCGCACCGAGTACATGGCCAGCTCGTACTGCATGATCTGCAGCCCGGTGTCGCTTTCGACCAGCGTGCTCCAGAAGTTCGTCACGCCTTGGCGAAGCGCGTGGGCCACTCCCCGGTCGAGCTGCAGATCGGTGCGCACCGCGTCCACGACGTCGTCCATGACCGCGGCGATCACCGCCCGCAGCAGCTGGTCCTTGGAGGGAAAGACATAGTGCAACGTGCCCAACGGGATCCCGGCTTCAGCGGCCACCCCGCGCAACGTGGTGCCGGCTACGCCGACTTCACTGAGCACGCGCATCGCGGCCGCGACGATCTGCCCCTCGCGCTCGGTCGCCTTGATGTAGGCCACCCATGCCTCCTGAATCCACCGGCGCAGATCGGACTAACCGGCGCGCCACACCCGCAGTGCCGCGATGATCATCGGAATCTGCAGCGGCAGGCGGGCGATCGCCCCCGCTCTCAACCAGGGCTTGCCCCAGAACAACCGGACCGAATGGATATTCGCCGGGTACACCGCAACCAACAGCGCGGCCGCGGCCAGCCCGGCTTTGCGGCGGGTGCGCGGCGACAACAGCAGGGCACCGATGACCAGCTCGGCGACTCCTGAGGCGTACGTGTACATCCGGGCGCTGCCCGGCAGCTCCGGCGGAACGATCGCGTCGAACGGTTGGGGGAACACGAAATGCCCTGCCCCGGCACCCAGCAGCAGCCCGGCCAGCCCTCGCGCAGCGGTAGCGGCACTTCGCTGTCCCGATGGTGTGGCAGTCATCGTTCGATCGTAGCCAGCGCAGTCGCGCGGGATCACCGGATGCCGCTGCCGAAAAGCACCGCCGCCATCAAGGCATGGATCCGGGACCGCTGTTCGTCTCGATCATCGAAGTTAACCATGCGTCCTATATCGACGACTAGAGCAAGCGCGGCATGGACACGGAACACCGCTTCGGTGTCACCTGCGCCGACCTGCCTCACCAGATGCGCCCATTCGTCGACGTTCTGCCGCTGCAGACCGCGCAGTTCGACCTGATCGGGCTCGGGCAGGTTGGCGAACTCGGCGAAATAGATGTTGATCAGCTCGGGCGCGGCGAATGCCAGTGCGGTATAGCGCTCGGCGATGCGCAGAGCCGCCTGCTGCGGACTGGTCGATTCGGCCAGGGAATCGGTGATGGCCATCAGCACCCGGCCGTTGGCCCGATGGAAGGCGACGGCCAGCAAGGCGGCCTTACTCGGGTAGTAGCGGTAGGCGCTGGAGCCGTTCAGTCCGGCGGCGGTGGCGATCTCTTCGATGCTGACTTCGTAGAAGCCGCGCTGGCCGAACATGCGGATGGCCTCGGCGAGCAACCGTTCCCGCTTGGACGTGCTGGGCAGGCCCCGGTCCGGCCGGCGCGGCGCGGGGCCCGACGGCGCCGGCGGCAGCTCGAGGGTGAGCACCGCCCAGCAAAGCTCGCCGAGCAGGTCCGCAAGCGCAGCGGCAGGCAAACGTGTTCGGTGCGCGGAGATGCTGCCGATGACGCTCAGGGCCGCAGCGGCCAGGATCGCGGTGTCGGCCTCGGGGAGTTCCGGGCGCAGCACCGCCAGTGGTTCGGCGATCGTGGCGTTCAGCGCGTCGTAGCCGGCGCGAATGTCCTTGCGGTCCGGGGGCTGCAGGTAGCGCCGTTCCCACCGGTAGAACGCGCCCTCGCGTCGGGTCCCGATCGTGGTCTCGATCAGCGCGGCGGTGATCGCGCGCAACCGCTCCGCCGCCGGCCGGCTCAGATCGTCGGCGGATCGGGCTGCGGTCACCAGGACCCCCGCCGTGTACTGGGCAGTCGCGACCAGTAGCGCGTATTTGTTGGCGAAGTGCCGATACAGCGCAGGGCCGGAGATACCGACCTCGGCGGCGATCTCGTCGACGCCGACCGCGTGGTAGCCGTGTTCGCTGAACGCGCGGGCTGCGGCGCGGACGATCTGCGCCTTGCGGTCCTTGGGGCGGCGCTGCACCGCAGTCGGCGATCCCGCAGCCATGGACGCAGCCATTCTCACCCCCCGTGTTGACTGTTGGACCCGCCGCCCATACGTTAACCACAATTTACGTTTTCATCCACGGAGGAAGTGACGTGTTGCAATCCCGGTTCATCGAAGGGCAGGTCTGACCGTGTCCGAGAACACCGCCAAACTCACCGCGACCCGCGACGGTCGGGTGCTGCGGGTGACGATCACCAACCCCGCCCGGCTCAACGCGATCGACTACGCCACCATGGCGGGCCTCGGTGACGTCATCGCCGGCGCCGCCGACGACCCCGGTGTGCGGGCCATCGTCATCACCGGCGAAGGCAAAGCTTTCTGCACCGGCGCCGACCTGTCGGCCACGGCCGGCGGCGTCAGTCCCGAGGAAGTGATGGACTGCGCGTCCCGGTTGGTCACCTCGGTCGCCGAGACTCCGGTGCCGGTGATCGCGCGGATCAACGGGCCGGCCGCCGGTGTCGGGGTAGGTCTGGCGCTGGCCGCGGATCTGATCTACGCCGCCGAGAGCGCCTACTTCCTGCTGTCATTCACCAACATCGGCCTGATGCCCGACGGCGGCACCACCGCCCTGGTCGCGGCCGCCGCCGGGCGGGCCGTTGCCAACGAGATGGCACTGCTTGGTGAGCGCCTGTCGGCGACTGCCGCCCGCGACGCCGGCCTGATCAACGCGGTGCTCGGCGAGGCGGAGTTGGACGCCCGGGTCAACGAGGCCGCCGAGAAGCTGGCCCACGGACCGCGTCGCGCCATCGAATTGACCAAACGCGCGCTCAACGCCACCAACCTCGCATCGCTGGACGCTGCGCTGGCTCGCGAGAAGGCCGGCCAGGTGGAGCTGCTGGGCTCCCCCGACTTCTTCGAAGGCGCCGCCGCGATGCTGCAGAAGCGGAAGGCGGTGTTCGGCGAATGATTGCTCAGCCGCTGCGGTCTCGCCGCAACCACTGGATGAATCAGGTGGCGAACCACGCCGAGATGCGTCCCGACGCCGTTGCCTTCCGCTGTCGGGGTAACGACACCACCTGGCAACAGCTACACGATCGCTCCGAGCGCCTGGCCGGGGCACTGTTCCGGCGCGGCATCTCCTTCGGTGATCGCGTGCTGATCGTGATGCTCAACCACACCGAATACATCGAGGCGACCTTGGCGATCAACGCCCTGGGCGCCATCGCCGTACCGGTCAACTTCCGGCTCACCGACCCTGAGATCAGCTACATCGTCTCCGACAGTGGCGCCAAGGCGGTCATCACCGATCAACTGCTCGCACCGCTGATCGAGGCCGTCCGCAAGAACACCCCCGGCCTCGATGTGGCCGTGGTTCTCGGCGATGACTACGAATCGCTGATCGCCGAGCCCGGCGACCCGCACCCCGGCGCCGATGTCCCCGAAGACACCCCGGCGCTGATCATGTACACCTCGGGAACAACCGGAAGTCCCAAGGGCGCCATCCTGTCCCACTCGAACCTGTTGGCCCAGTCGCTGACCTGCATCCAGGCCCTGCAGATCAGCCCAGACAGCGTGTACTTCTGCGCCGCACCGATGTTCCACATCGCCGGCCTGGGCAGCATTGCACCCAACCTGATGCTGGGCACCAAGACGGTGATTCACCCGCTCGGTGCGTTCAACGCCACCGACACCCTCGACGCCTGGGAGAGCGAGCGCGCCACCTCGGTGTTCCTGGTGCCGGCGCAGTGGCAGGTCATCTGTGCCGATCCGACTGTGCGGCAACGAGACCTGGCCCTCGAGGTGATCAGCTGGGGGGCGGCGCCGGCGTCCGACACCGTGCTGCGGGCCATGGCGGAGACATTCCCGGACGCGCTCAACGTCGCGGTGTTCGGCCAGACCGAGATGTCACCGATCACCTGCGTGCTCCAGGGCACCGACGCGATCCGCAAACTCGGCTCGGTGGGCAAGGTGATCCCGACCATCTCGGCACGGGTCGTCGACGAGAACATGAACGACGTGGCGCCCGGTGAGATCGGCGAGATCGTCTACCGCGGGCCGACCATGATGCAGGGCTACTGGAACAAACCCGAAGCGACCGCTGAGGCGTTCGCCGGCGACTGGTTCCACTCCGGTGATCTGGTCCGCGTCGACGACGAGGGTTTCGTCTACGTCGTCGACCGCAAGAAGGACATGATCATCTCCGGCGGCGAGAACATCTACTGCGCCGAGGTGGAGAACGTCCTGTTCGAGCACCCACTCATCCAGGAGGCCGCCGTGATCGGGCGTGCCCACGACAAGTGGGGCGAGGTCCCGGTGGCCATCGTCGCCGTAGCAGCCGGTGAGGTACCGCTGACGTTGGAGGACCTCGAACCGTTCCTCAACGAACGCCTGGCCCGCTACAAGCACCCGAAGGAGCTGGTGCTGGTGGAGGCCCTACCGCGAAACGCCAGCGGCAAGGTGGTCAAGCCGCAGCTGCGTAAGCAGTACGGCTAGCAGCAGCGGCGGACTGCTCGATCCAGGTAGCGTCGGGACATGGGTCTGGTCTATTCCAGCGAGATCGAGGCACCGCGTGACGAGGTGTTCGCCTGGCACGCCAGACCAGGAGCCTTCACCCGCTTGAGTCCGCCGTGGCAGGCGATGCGCTTGCGACGCGAAGCCGAGTCCCTGCGCGACGGAACCGCCGAGCTTGCCCTGCCCGGCGGGCTGCGCTGGGTGGCCGAACACCAGGCGAGCGGCTATGACCCGCCCCGGCAGTTTGCCGACGAACTCGGCAGCCGCGGCCTGGCATCGCTACCGGCGAGGTTGGTGATGAAGTGGCAGCACATCCACGAGTTCGACGAGCTCGGCGACGGCCGGACGCTGATGACCGACCGGGTGGACACCACGGTTCCCGGAGCGCTGCTACGGCCGATGTTCGTCTATCGGCATCGCCAGCTCGCCGATGACCTCGCAGCACACCAGCGCGCCAAAGCCCATGGCCTACAGCCCCTTACCGTGGCGGTCAGCGGCGCGTCCGGGCTGGTGGGTTCGGCGCTGACGGCGTTTTTGAGCACCGGGGGCCATCGGGTGATCCGGCTGGTGCGGCGCACCGCGGGCAATCCCGACGACCGGCAGTGGAATCCCGACGATCCGGCTCGTGATCTGTTGGCCGGCGTCGATGCGGTGGTTCATCTGGCCGGCGCGTCGATCGCGGGACGCTTCACCGCCGAACATCGCCGGGTGATCCGCGACAGCCGAATCGGCCCGACGCGCAAGCTCGCCGAGCTGGTCGCCGAGACTGGGCCTACCGCGTTGATCTGCGCCTCGGCAGTCGGCTATTACGGCTACGACCGTGGCGACGATGTTCTCACCGAAGACAGCCAACGAGGCGACGGCTATCTGGCCGAGGTCGTCGCCGACTGGGAGGACGCCCTGGCGCCGGCCGAGCAGTCCGGGGCGCGCGTTGTTCGTGTTCGCACCGGCATTGTGCAGTCGCCGCGCGGCGGGACGCTGCGGCTGATGCGGCCGCTGTTCGCCGCGGGTCTGGGCGGCCGGTTGGGCAGCGGCCGGCAGTGGCTGTCCTGGATCGGGATCGACGACTTGATCGACGTCTATCACCGGGCCCTGTGGGACACCGGACTTTCCGGACCGGTGAACGCCGTTGCTCCGCAGCCGGTACGAAACAGCGACTACACCAAGGCCCTGGGACGCGTGTTGCGCCGGCCCACCATTCTTCCCGTGCCGGGCCTGGGGCCGCGCCTGCTGCTCGGCGCCCAGGGCGCGCGTGAGCTTGCCTGCGCGAGCCAGCGCGTGCTGCCGGCGCGCCTAGGCGAGGCCGGGCACCGGTTCCGTGCCCCCGAACTCGAGCCGCTGCTTCGGCATCTGTTGGGGCGTGCCGGTAGCGCTACGTGCTGATCCGCTGATACCGGCGCAGCGCCTCGGCTCGCTCGCGGCCGTGGTCGACGATCGGCTCGGGGTAATCCGGTGGGCGCGCTTGCCGGACCAGATGGGCATCGGTGACATCGGCCAACTCCGGAACCCAGCGACGCACGTAGGCCCCGTCGGGATCGAATTTTCGGCCCTGCAGCGTCGGGTTGAATACCCGGAAGTACGGCGATGCATCGGTGCCGGTCCCCGCGCACCACTGCCAGCCGTGTTGGTTGTTGGCCAGATCGCCGTCGATCAACTGATCCAAGAACCAACGGGCACCCCATTGCCAGGGCAGGTGCAGGTCTTTGACCAAGAACGAGGCCACGATCATGCGCGCGCGGTTGTGCATGAATCCGGTGGCGAGCAGTTCGCGCATGCCCGCGTCGACAAGGGGAAAGCCGGTTGTCCCGGCCTTCCAGCGCTCGAAGAGCCGTTGGGCCTGCGCATCGGAATCGGTCTGGATCGAGTCGAACTCGTTGTTCCAGTTTTGCCAGGCACTGCGTGGCCAGTGGCGCAGTACCGCGGCGTAGAAGTCCCGGAAAGCCAACTGCCGCAGATACGCTGTCGCTCCCGGACTGTGCGGGTCGAGATCGGCGGCCATGGAGCGCGGGTGGATGTTGCCGAATTTCAGGTAGGCCGACATCCGGCTTGCCCCGTCGCGGCCGAGTAAGTCGCGGTCCTGGTGGTAGCGGTCTAACCCGTTGGCCACAAACGCTTTCCAATGGTCACGCGCGGCCACCTCCCCGGCCGGCAGATCGGCGTGCCCGAGGTCGGGGATCTCCACCGGTTGCGCGGTCTTGCTGGACAGTTCTGTGGAGTCGATCCAGTGCGGCGGTTCGGGCCGCGACAGTGCGGGACGGCGCCAGCCGTGTTCGCGCCACCGCCGAAAGAATGGTGTGAAGACCCGATAGGGGCTGCCGTCGTCTTTCACAACGCGGCCCGGTGAGACTAGGTAGGGAGAACCGGTGGCCACCAAAGGGATCTCGCCGAGGGCGGCTTGGACCTGCTCGTCACGGCGGCGCCCGAACGGTGCGAAATCTTCCGATACATGCACGGCCGTCGCCGAGATCGCCGCCGCCAGCTGCGGGATCCGCTGCTGTGGGAGCCCGCGAGTGATCAGCAGCCGGCCGCCGAGGTCGTCGCGGAGATGGCGCAGACAGTCACCGAGGAACTGCAGCCGGCGCTGCCCCGACGAGGCCTCCAGCCGCGGGTCCAGAACAAAACAACACAGCACCTCGGGGCCGTCGGCAACCGCCGCTGACAGGGCCGGCAGATCGTCTACCCGCAGATCACGGCGATACCACAGCAGGGCCGGCATTCGGCTGGGCCTTGGCCCTCAGGCCGGTGACAGCGGCAGCCGCAGCGCACCGGGGGAACCGTCTGGAACGGTCGGGTGGTGCGGCGCCACCGCCGCGATGCGCCGATACGGCTGTCCCAGCGGCGGGCGGGGATCCGGCTCACCGTTGTTGGGCCACAACGCCATCGCCCGTTCGGCTTGCGCGGTGATGGTGAACGACGGGTTCACGCCCAAGTTAGCGGTGATCGCCGACCCATCGACTACGTGGACGCCGGGATGCCCGAAGGCGCGCTGATAGGGGTCGATGACCCCGGTATCCGCGGATTCGCCGATCGGACAGCCGCCGATGAAGTGCGCCGTCAACGGGATATTGAGCGCATCGAGGTAGGTGCCACCCGCCATTCCGCCGACCTTTTCGGCCATCCGGCGCGCCACGTCGTGAGCGGTCGGGATCCAGTCCGGATTGGGTTCGCCCACACCTTGTTTCGCGGTCATGCGGGTGCCGAACAGGCCACGCTTGCGGTAGGTGGTCAGCGAGTTGTCCAGGGACTGCATCACCAGCACGATGATCGAGTGCGACGAGGCGTTGCGGGGGAACATGCTGTGCAGCATCATCGCTGGGTGGCGTGCGATGGTCAGCATCAGCCGGGCAAATCGCCACGGTCCGCCGTCGATCAGATGGGTGCCCATCATCGACAGCAGGTTGGAGCCCTTGCCGTAGCGGCAGACCTCGACATGGGTGTTGGCCTCCGGGTGGATCGACGAGGTGATCGCCACGCCTTGGGCGAAGTCGTCACGATCGGGTGTGAACACCACCGGCACCTCTTCGGAATTGGTGCGGGTCAGCTCACCCAGCCGCGGCGAGAGATGCGGCAATGATCCGGTGTCGCGCAGCTGGTGCAGCAGCCGCTGGGTGCCCAGCGAGGCAGCCGCGAACACCACCTGGCCGGCGGTGAAGTCCCGCTTGAGCTTGCGCACCCACCGGCCGGTGCGCACCGTGCTGACCACATAGCCGCCATCGCCGTCGGGGCGCACGTCGGTGACCATCGTCATCGGATGGATCTGGGCGCCGGCATGTTCGGCCAGATACAGGTAGTTGGTCTCGGTGGTGTTCTTCGCGTTGTGCGGGCAACCGGTGAAGCACTGCGCGCAGCCGATACAGCCGGCGCGGTCAGGGCCTGCCCCGCCGAAGAACGGATCCGGAACGGTCTTGCCGGGCTCGTCGCCGAAGAAGACTCCGACGTTGGTGGGGTGGTAGGTGTCCTCGACCCCCAGATCGCGCGCCACCGCCAGCAACACCTCATCGGCCGGAGTGGTGTGCGGGGTGGGCGTCACCCCGAGCATCCGGCGAGCCTGTTCGTAGTACGGCGCCAGCTCGGATTTCCAGTCGGTGATGTGCGCCCACTGCGGGTCATGAAAGAACCGTTCCAACGGCTCGTAGAGGGTGTTGCCGTAGATCAACGATCCGCCGCCGACCCCGACGGCACTGGCGATGAACGTCTTGCCCAGCACGGTCAGCCGTTGCGGGCCGAAGCAGCCCAGTTTCGGTGCCCACATCGCCTTGCGCACGTGCCAGTTGTTGGGCGGGAAATCGGTGGGCGCCCAGCGGCGCCCCATGTCCAATACCCCGACGCGATAACCCTTCTCGGTCAGCCGCAGCGCCGCTACGCTGCCGCCGAATCCCGAACCGATCACCACAACGTCGTAGTCATATGTCATGCGTGGTCCTCGGTGGCGGGGCTGCGTGCGGGAATGAGCAGGATCAGCGACAACGCCAGCAGCAGGCTGAGGCTGACGACGTTGAGTACCGCATCACGCGGGCCGTACATGTGCAGCATGCCGACGTGGTAGATCAGGTGCAGCACATTGAAGACCGACCAGCTGACCCCCGTGATCACGACGACGGGCCGGTTGCGCAGGTAGTACAGCGCCAGGGCGCTGAGCACCGCGAGCCCGGAGAACAAGGAGCCGACGTCTTTCACGAAATGCTCGTTGTACGGGCCGAGCACCGGCAACCAGCGCATGCCCATGCCGGGGAATGTGCTGTACCAGTTCAGCGGAGCGAAGTATGCCCACACCCCGAGACTGAGGCCCACGATCGTCAGCAGGAGCAGGCATATGCGATGCACGATGAGGTTCATGCTCGGTAGACGGCGCGGCGGGCGCGTTTGTGACATCCGCTTTCCTTACCTGTTGTCCGGTGTGAGCGCGGCCAGCCACTCGGCATAGGTTTGGTGGCCGCGGGGTCCCGGCTGGGTCGGCAGCAGCGCGCCGTTGGCCATGCCCTTCCCAGCCGCACCGGGAATACGCAGTCCGATGACCGGCCGGTGCTGCCCACGGTGCCGGACCAACTGGCGAACCATGTCGACGACCGATTCCACGCGGGGGCCGGCGAGTTCGGGTGCCATCTGCTGCGGTTCGCCGGTCGCCAGGCCGCACAGGTGAGCGGCGACTTCGCTGACCGCGATGGGTTGCGATTTCATTTTCGGCACCAGGGCGATCGGGCCGGGTACCTGTGCCAGGACTTGGTCGGCGAATTCGTGAAATTGGGCGGCCCGCAGAATCGTCCATGGGACGGCACCGGCTTTCACCAGCTCCTCTTGCCGCAGCTTGCCTTGGTAGTAGCCGCTGGTCGCCCGGTCGATACCGATGATCGAGAGTGCGACGTGGTGGCGAACTCCATGGCGCTGCGCGGCGGCCAGCAGATTGGCGGTGGCTGCGCCGAAGGAGGCCTGTGCCTTCTTGGCGTTCATGGTCGCGAAGTCGACGACATCGATGATGGCTTCGACACCGTCGAGCGCGGCGTCGATTCCGGTGTTTTCCAGGAGGTCGACCCCGTGCGCGCGGGCGAGGATCACCGGGTGGTGGCCCTGGCTGTGGAGATGCTCGACCACCTTGCGTCCGGTCTTGCCGGTACCGCCGGCAACCGCGATCTTCATGGGTGCATCCTTCTACTTGCCTGGATGTCAGTCGACCAATACCACCATTTTGCCTCCGGCTTCGCCGGCTTCCATGACGCGGTGTGCTTCGCGGATCTGGTCGAAGGAGAAGACACGGGAGGGCGCGGCTTGCAGGCGTCCATCGCGCACCTTGTCGGCGATGTCTTGCAGCGGGACATCCGCTAGCGCAAAACCGGGAGTGCCAAACACGAAGCTTCCGAAGAAGCTCAGGTTGACTCCGCTGGCCATCTGCAGCAATGGGTTGAAGTCAGCGATCGGATCCAGTCCTCCGAGCCAGCCGGCCAAACACGCCGTGCCGCCCCGGCGCAGCATGTTCAGGGAGTCAAGGATGGTGCTGTTGCCCACGAGGTCGAGGACGGCGTCGATGTGCTTGGCCTCGGCGATGTGTGCACTCAGATCGGGGATCTCGAGCTCGGCGCGGTCGACCCCGAGGGAAGCCAGCAGGCCAAACCGGTTCCGGTTGCGGGTGGTGGCGATCACCCGTGCACCGGCCTCCACGGCCAGCTTCACCGCCGCCTGACCGAAAGACGATGTCGCCCCGCGGATCACGACGGTCTGCCCGGCCGTCAGGTCGAGGTTGCGAAACAGACAGGTCCATGCGGTGGCGTAGGTTTCCGGCAGCGCGGCCAACTGATCCCACGGCAGTTCCGCCTCTATCAGCGCGACGTTCTCCGCGCGCACCCGAGTGAACTGGGCATAGCTGCCGTTGATGGTGCGGCCGAGTCCGCCCATCAACGCCGCGACTTTGGCGCCAACCGGGAATTCACCTCCCGGGCAGGCCTCGACGATGCCGACGCATTCGATACCACTGACTTCGGCGGCCTCGGCCCACTCGCCGCGACGCATGTGCATTTCGGCGTGATTGATGCCGAATCCCTTGACCCTGATCACGACCTCACCCTGTTTCGGCAGCGGCTTGGGGATGTCGGTGTAGGTCAAGACGTCGAGGTCGCCGAACCCGTCGAGAATGATGGCCCGCATGGTCGGGCCGCCTGCGGCTTCTCGCACCGCCGCGGGCGCAGTGGGGAGAGCCGGCGTCTTGGTGGTAGTCATTTGTGCCATCTCCTGGTGAATGTTGTTGGATTGTTAGTTGTTTCGACTAGGGGTGTCGCTGCCCCTCCGGCGCAGGAAGCCTTTGATCAACTCGGCGACTTCGTCGGCGGCGGTCTCCAGTAAGAAGTGGCCGCCGTCGAGTAGATGAATTTCGGGGTTGCGCGCGTCCCTGGCGAACGCCCGAGCCCCCTCCAGGCCGAAGATCGGGTCGTCTCGTCCCCAAACGGCCAGCACTGGAACTCCGCTGGTGCGCAGGTAGTCGTGCAATGCCGGATACATCGGCGGGTTGGTGGCGTAGTCGCGGAACAGTTTGAGCTGGATCTCGTCATTGCCCGGGCGGGCCAGTAGCGCCGCATCCAAGGTCCAGGTGTCCGGGCTGACCAAGGACTCATCCGGTGCGCCGGTCAGGTACTGCCATTTGATCGACTCGACATCCAGCGCTGTGCGGATGGCCGCCTCGGTCGCCGCGGTCTGCTCATGCTGGTAGGCCCAGACGGTCCTCCAGAAGTCCTCGACGAAGCCCTCGTCGTAGCCGTTGCCGTTCTGCGTGATGATCGCGCTGATGGATTCTGGCCGGCTCAGCGCCAGCCGCCAGCCGATCGGCGCTCCGTAGTCCTGGACGTAGATCGCGTAGCGCACCAGCCCGAGGTGATCCAACAGCCCCTGGGTGAGTTCCGCGAGGTTGTCGAAGGTGTAGTCGAATTCGGTGATCAACGGCATGTCCGAATAGCCGAAGCCCAGGTAGTCCGGGGCGATCACGTGGTAGTCGTCCGCCAGGCGGCCGATCAGATCCCGGAACATGTACGAACTTGTCGGAAAGCCGTGCAGCAGAACGATCGCGGGCGCGCCGGCGCTTCCCGCCTCTCGGTAGAACAAGCGTCGCCCGCCGACCGTGGCGTACCGGTGCTCGGTAGAAGAAACCATTGCTAACCCCTTAAATAGATTTTGATAGTTAGGAGTCAAGCACTCATGGTGTAACCTGTCAATAGCTTTTTGGAGGTTATGTGGAAATTGTTGCGGCTGGGCCCGTCGATGAGGCCCTGCTCCTGGACCTGCTCAACAGCACTCCGGTCATCGATGGCGTGCCACACGATGAGTTCGACGATCAGGCCAGCGCGCAGGCCTGGCTGACCGCGCACGGCATCGCGCTCACCGGGGGGCAGCTTCAGGAACTCCGTGAGGTCCGGGACGCGTTGCAGGCGGTGGTGCGTGGCGAGCTGGCACCGCAGACCTTGCAGCCATTCCTCCACGGCGTTGCGCTATTCCCTGTCATGTCTGACGACGGCATCGCCTGGACCTTGTCCGCGCGCGAGAACTCCGAAGCCGTCGCGCGCGTAATACTCGCGTGGGACGGCCTACGGATCTCCAGTCCCGGCCGGCTGCGCCCCTGCGCCAACTCCGAATGCCAGCTGTTCCTGATCGATCGCAGCAAGCCCAACACTGCCCGGTGGTGCTCGATGGCCATCTGCGGCAACCGCATGAAAGCGCGCCGGCACTACCAGCGGAGCAAAACCACGGCCACCGAGTGACCTCCGGAGGCACGAAAGTCGCGAGCCCAATACCTACAAACGCCAGCTCGCCGACTACCATGAGCTGTCCCTATGGGTTCCAGCGCCTACATGGCTAGGCCCCGCCCCCGGGGACGTGTCTAAAAAGTTCGAGCTCCTGGTAGACAGTGGTAGGCGCGAAGCCGTGGAAACGTGATCGCGTCGATTTGGGAACGCGTGGTCCGTTGTGTTCTGGGCAGTTTGCGACCATTCGGCCCGGAGTCCGGTTCAGGCGGTGTCGGCGGGGCTGTCGACGCTCAACGGACTGATTCCGGTCGTGGACAGCAGCGTTCGGTGCAGGAGCGCGCGGAATTGGTGCGGCCGCAGGCGACCGTTGCCCGGCAGGAAAGGGAAATCGCCTTTTTTGGAAGAGGTCTCGGCGCACTTTGCGGCCGCGGGATCGAAGGCGAGCCGCCTCGAGCTCGCCGCCGCGGACTGCGCCTGCCACGACGTACCCGCGACGGCCGAGCTACCCGGCGTGTCGAGCCCGGGCTACAACTGTCAGCGGGTCGCGGAAAGTGACTCACGTGAGGTGCCGCTGCCGAGGATGTTGGAGGGCCGTGGAATGCGTGTTGAGATTCTGAGCAGCTCAGACTGCCCAAATGCGGCAGCGGCCCATGAATTGCTGGTCGACTGTCTGGCCGTACTCGGGATCGATACGGCGATCGTTGAGCGCGTCGGCCCGTTTCCGTCACCGTCGGTGCTGATCGACGGGACCGATGTGATGTGTCCCGATCAGCCGCCGACAGGGGATTTCTGTCGGTTGGACCTGCCCACCCGCGAGTTGATATTTGCCGCGCTACGACGGGCGGTTGCGGCCGAAAGTTAGTGGCCGCATCGCATACACGATCACGGCAACGCCGACCAGGCAGACAGGGCGCCAATCACATCCCAGTGGCCGGGCCGCAACCCATCGAGGAGCACGGCCCCAGGCCGGCGAACCGGCAACGAAGACGCCGCCGTAGGCGGCCAGAATCCGGGCTCGTGAGCATCGGAGGGTGATTCAACTCCTGCCATTATATCAGCGTTGACTGTACTATTTGGTCCAGCCACCAGGCAGCGGGGAGGACGGCGAGGACATCGAGATCGCGCAGGTCATTCCACTTCCGGTGTTCGATGCACGCAAGGAGGCTGAATCGTGGCGGCTGTGAACACGTTTGCGCCGGTGAGCCAACTCGAGGACCGGCGCCAACCCACCACCACGCTGGAGGGTTGGCGCCGTTTCGTTGATGCAGACCCGCCCGAGTTCACCCTGCTGCCCGATGCGCAGTGGAGCGCCCTGTCGGAGACCGAGCGGACCAGCTACAACGAAGCCCGTGTAGCGCACCACAGTGAACTGGTTGTGGTCACCACGTCGGCGATCCAGCGCATCACCAACGAAGGCCGGCTGTTGACCCTGCTCAACCAACGCGAGATCGGCGCCCGGCGCGGGCTGATCATTTCCGGGGCGGCCGCGACCGGGAAGACCACCGCGGTCAAACAGCTCGGCCGGTTTCACGAACTGCGGATCCGGACACGATTCGCCGACAAGTCCCGGATCCCGGTCGTCTACGTGACCGCGCCGCCGAAAGGCTCGCCGCGCAAACTCGCGATGGAGTTCGCCCGATTTCTGGGCCTTCCGCCGATGCAACCGCGGATGAATGTCACCGACATCGCCGACGCCGTCTGCCAGGTCCTCATCGACGCCCGCACCGACATCGTGATCGTCGACGAGATCCACAACCTCAACCTCGATACCCGCGCCGGCGAGGAACTGTCCGATCACCTGAAGTACTTCACCGAACACCTACCTGCCACCTTCGTTTACGCGGGCATCGACGTGGAGCTCTCCGGGGTGTTCACTGGCACCCGCGGGCGCCAGTTGGCCGGGCGTTGCGGGGTGATCAACACCAGCCCGTTCCCGTATGCCGGGGAATGGAAGTCGTTGGTGGCCGCGATGGAAGGCACGCTGCGGTTGCACTGCCACAACGCCGGAACGCTGGTCGCCGAGGCCAAGTACCTGCATCAACGCACCGGCGGCATGATCGGAAGCCTGGCGCACCTGATCCGCTCGGCGGCGATCCGCAGCATGCTCGACGAAACCGAGAGCGGCACCCGAGATCTGATGGACACCGTGCTCATCGACTACGCGGCCCAAACATCGGCGCAACGCCATGCGAGCTGAGGCGTCGATCCGGCCGGTGTGGCCTATCGGGCCTACGGCGCCGTTACCGCGAACCGTCACACCGTTTCGCGCAGAAACCGTGCAGTCCTATCTTGATCGCCTCGCGCACGCTAACCACCTGGAACCCCGGCAGCTGCGGCGCTACCTGGCCGACGGCCCTGCGATCTGCCGTCCCCGGCCGGACTGGTTGGCAACCGTCAGCAGCCAGCCTGTGGCCTCCCTTCAAGCCCGGCTCATCGGGCTGGCCAACCGCGACCGCGACCCCACCCCGCCAACGCCGCCACGCGCGGCCCGCCTGCCGGCTCTGCATGGCACGCCGCGGTGTCTACGAGCCTGTCTACTGCTGGTTACCCGACTACGCCACCGTCTGCCGCCGCCACCGCCGATGGATCGGCCCGGGCACCTACACCCTCGAAGATCAACGCGACCTGCACTGCACACCCCTCGTCCTGGCCGCCGCGCAGCACCATGCCCGATTGCATCGCCGTCACAACGGCACCGCACGGTTCGCAGTCAAGGATGCCGCGCGGATCCGCCGCTGGTGGGCACGCAGCACAAGCCCCTCGGAGTTGCCGCCCGACGACGTTGACACGCATATCGCCGCCTACCCCGACCTGATCGCCTTGGCCGCCATCCTGGCCGATGCTCGCGTCCGGATCTGGAACAGCGTGGCAGCAACACCCGCGCGAACTCGCGTAGTCGACGCGGTCTACGTCAGCATCGGACGCCGGTTTCCCCAGCGCCGTGACCACACCCGACCCATCGAGCAGTGGATCCACGATCAACAGCTCAGCGCCGTACGCCGCGCACACAACGCAAATCGCGCGGACCCCACGACCAGCCGATAAGCGTTCCAGGGACGGGCCAGCTGAGTGATGTCATGGCTGACGGCGGGCTTGCGAACCGGTACCACACAATTCAGCCCTTGCTGTTATATCAGCATCTACTGTACTGTTTGGTACATGCTGACGTGTGAGAGGCGGGAATCGGCGCTGGCCCGGCTGGGCCGGGCGCTGGCGGACCCGACACGGTGCCGGATTCTGGTGGCCCTACTAGACGGGGTGTGCTATCCGGGCCAGCTGGCTGCACACCTGGAGTTGACGCGGTCGAATGTGTCCAATCACCTGTCGTGTTTGCGGGGCTGTGGGCTGGTCATCGCCACCTATGAGGGTCGGCAGGTTCGCTATGCGCTGGCCGACAGCCACCTCGCCCGGGCCTTGGGCGAATTGGTCCAGGTTGTTCTCGCGGTGGATACCGACCAACCCTGTGCCGACGAGCACGTCATGTCGGCAGCAGCCGAGCTACCCGTTGGTCGATGACCGAGATTGCTCGGGTAACTCGACGATCGCAGTAGCTCAATCGCAGTGAGATGAACGAACAGAAGGGGTTAGCAGTGGCTTCACATGGACTCATGGCTAGAGCGGCCGGGACGGTATTCACCGGGCTGGTCGGGGTGAGCGCCTACGAAATACTGCGCAAGGCCGTGGGAACCGCTCCGGTGCACCGAGCCGCGGTCACCGCAACCGAGTGGGGTCTGCGCGGAACCCGACGCGCAGAAGTGGCAGCAGAGTCGGCCCGGCTGAAAGTCGCCGACGTGGTCGCCGAGGCCCGCGAACGCATCGGCGAGGATGCCGCTGCGCCGGTTGGCGCCAAGACCGACGATGACGACTGCTGCTGAGTGACGAGCCGTCGCCGGTTTCTCGGCGGCGGGGTAAGTCCACGGCCGATTGTGGCGAAAATCGGTTCGCCCGTATCCACGAGGAAGGTTGATCGTGCAGACTACTGGAGCGTCCACCGATACCGGGCCCGCACTGAGCGTAGTGTCCGCGGGCGCCGGACGGATACGTGTGCATGCGCCCTGGTTTCACTTCGACGCGATGCGAGCTGTCGCGATCGAGGACACGGTCGCCAAGGTGGCCGGTGTGGATACCGTCCACGCCTACCCCCGCACGGCGTCCGTGGTGGTCTGGTATTCGCCCGAGCGCTGCGACACCGCGGCCATCTTGTCGGCGATCGCCGACGCCGAGCACATCCCTGCGAAGTCGGTGCCCCCGCGGGCACCGCACTCGGTCGATGGGCGCAACCCCGGTCTGGTGCAGCGAATTCTCGACTGGAGCTCGCGGACGCGATCAGGTGGGCACGCTGACATGGTTTCCCAACGGTCAGGGGAAGGAAGCGGCGGCTGCTGTGACCACGACACCGGCCAGCCCGGGTCGCAGCGGCTGTGGGGCGTCGCCAAGCTGCGGCGAGCCGCGTTCTCCGGGGTGATGCTGGGCGCCTCACTGGTGACGGCGTGGCTGACTCCATTCGGGCCGGTGGCACTGGGATTGAAAGTCGTGGCGCTCGCGGTGGGTGCTTCGACGTTTGTGCCTTCAACCGCTAAGCGACTGGCCGAGGGCCGCCTCGGTGTCGGCACGTTGATGACCACCGCCGCGCTCGGCGCGGTCGGACTCGGTCAGGTCGGTGAGGCCGCCATGCTGGCGTTTTTGTTCTCGGTTAGCGAGGGCCTGGAGGAATACGCGGTGGCCCGCACCCGTCGCGGCCTGCGCGCCCTGCTGGCGCTGGTGCCGGACCAGGCCACCGTACTGCGCGACGGTGTCGAAACCGAGATCGCCACAACCGAACTGCGCGTCGGCGATCAGATGATTGTCAAAGCCGGGGAACGCCTGGCCACCGACGGCATTATTCGTGCCGGGCACACCGCCCTAGACATCTCGGCGATCACCGGCGAATCGGTGCCGGTAGAGGCCGGAATCGGTGATGAGGTGTTCGCCGGGTCGATCAACGGGTCCGGAGTGCTGCAGGTTCAGGTCACCGCCACCGTTGAGGACAACTCGCTGGCGCGAATCGTGCACATCGTGGAAGCCGAACAAGCCCGCAAAGGCGCCAGCCAACGCCTGGCCGACCGCATCGCGCGGCCGCTGGTGCCCGGCATCATCATGACCGGGGCGCTGATCGCCGGGGCCGGCAGCGTCTTCGGTAGCCCGGTGGTCTGGATCGAACGCGCACTGGTGGTGCTGGTCGCAGCCTCCCCATGCGCGCTCGCCATCGCGGTACCCGTCACCGTCGTAGCGAGCATCGGCGCCGCTTCCAAACTCGGCGTACTCATCAAGGGCGGCGCCGCGCTGGAGGCCCTGGGCGCCATCGGCACCGTCGCCCTGGACAAAACCGGAACGTTGACCGCCAACCGGCCGGTCGTCATCGACGTCGCCACCACCAGTGCCGCCACCCGCGAGGAGGTGCTGGCGGTGGCGGCCGCGCTCGAGGCCCGCAGTGAACACCCCCTGGCCGCGGCCGTGCTCGCCGCTGCCCAAGCGCCGGTGGCCGCCGCGAGTGACGTGCATGCCGTTCCTGGGGCTGGGCTGACCGGCCACCTCGAGGGGCAAGCCATCCGACTGGGACGGCCTGGCTGGATCGACCCCGCCAACCTTGCCGATCACGTGACGCACATGCAACAAGCCGGGGCCACAGCGGTTCTCGTCGAACGCGGTGGACAGCTGCTCGGTGCCATCGCCGTCCGCGACGAATTACGTCCAGAAGCCACCGGGGTCATCACCGGACTGCGCGACCGCGGCTACCAGGTCGCGATGCTCACCGGCGACAACCCTGCCACCGCTGCGGCGCTGGCCACCCAAGCTGGAATCCAGCACATTTATGCCGAACTGCGCCCCGAAGACAAGGCTGCCCTGATTGCACAACTGCGCGCCCAGCGGCCCACCGCGATGGTCGGCGACGGCGTCAACGATGCACCTGCCCTAGCCGCCGCCGACCTCGGAATCGCAATGGGTGCCATGGGAACCGACGTCGCGATCGAAACCGCCGACGTCGCCCTGATGGGCCAAGACCTGCGTCACCTGCCCCAAGCACTAGACCACGCCCGACGCTCCCGGCAGATCATGCTGCAAAACGTCGGGCTATCGCTGACAATCATCACAGTGCTGATGCCGCTGGCGGTGTTCGGAACCCTCGGCCTGGCTACCGTCGTGTTGGTCCACGAACTTGCCGAAGTGGTCGTCATCGCCAACGGTATGCGCGCCGGGCGCCTCAAACCCCTCTCGGGGCAACACAAGACACCCGACGGCCGCAGGGCGACTGAAGTTAGCGCCAGCATGCAAGTCGCCAAGACAAAGCGTGTTTAGCCCTGTTTAGCCCCGACTAACCGTCGACTAACCGCGCACATTCAGCCGCGAAGTGGATGCGTGTCACCGGTGGCTGGCGCGGGCGAACACCCCGCCGAGCACATCCAGGGTGGCGGGCACTAACCGGTAGTAGGCCCATTTGCCGCGCTGAGTGCGTTCCAGCAGGCCGGCCTCGACCAGGATTTTGAGGTGGTGCGATACGGTCGGCTGGGATAGCCCCACCGGGGTGGTCAGGTCGCACACACACGCCTGGGCGCCCTCATGGCCCGCAATCAGCGACACCAGCCGCAGCCGGGTCGGCTCGGCCAGCGCCTTAAGCACGCCAGCCAGTCGCTCGGCGGCCACCGCGTCCAGCACGCCGTCAATGATCGGGCTGCAGCACGCCGCAAGACTGCCCGAGTCATCGCGATCGGTTGGGGACGTGACCGTGGCGGGCATGGCCCTAGTATGACACACGCATTGACAGGTATCGATGCTTCGTGCACACTGCACCCATAGATAGCTGTCGATGAAAGGAGTGGGGTCGGATGACCACCGACCACAACGAACTGCGCGATCAGGTCCGGGCCAGCTACGGTGCGGCCGCCACCGCGATCGGCGGCGGCGCCACCAACAGCGAGGTGCTGACCGCGGCGAGCTGCTGCGGGTCCAGCGATTCGGCCGAAATCGGCACCATCTTCGGCGCCGGCCTCTACGACGCCGACGAGCACTCCGCTATTCCCGCCGACGCACTCGCAGCCAGCCTGGGCTGCGGCAACCCGACCGCGGTCGCCGACCTACACCCCGGTGAACGCGTGCTCGACCTCGGGTCTGGCGGCGGCATCGACGTGTTGTTGTCGGCCCGCCGGGTGGGTCCGAACGGGTTTGCCTACGGAGTCGACATGACCGATGAAATGCTGGCCCTCGCAGAGGAGAACAAAGCCAAGGCCGGCGCCGCCAACGTCGAGTTCCGCAAGGGCACCATCGAGGACATCCCGCTGCCCGACGCCGCCGTCGACGTGGTGATCTCCAACTGCGTGATCAACCTGTCCGCCGACAAACCCGCCGTGCTCGCCGAGATGTTCCGCGTCCTGGTCCCAGGAGGGCGGATCGGGATCTCCGACGTCGTCGCCGAAGACCACCTCAGCGCGGCCGAGCGCGCCGAACGCGGCTCCTACGTCGGCTGCATCGCCGGGGCACTGTCCCGCCAGGAGTATCTGGACGGACTGGCCGCGGCCGGATTCGTCGATGCCTCAGTGACGTTCACCCACCAGGTGGCCGAAGGAATGCACGGCGCGATCATCCGCGCCACCAAACCCGCCGCATCGTCTGACTGAGGCAGCCGCAGACAACGCGACCGCGCCCTCACACCCCAACCCACTTCACGTTGATAGTTGCCAGCGAAGCGGCTGACCGTTCGCGCATCGGGAGAGAAACCTATGAGTGACACCGCCGTATCGACTGCTGCACCCGCAGTGGCCGCCAAGCTCTCCACACTGGACCGGTTCTTGCCGCTGTGGATCGGGGTAGCGATGGCCGCCGGCCTGTTGTTGGGGCGGCTGGTGCCAGGCCTGGGAGCGGAACTCAGCGCTATCGAGGTTGACGGGGTTTCGTTGCCCATCGCCCTTGGGTTGTTGGTGATGATGTATCCGGTGCTGGCCAAGCTCCGCTACGACCAGCTCGGCGAGGTCACCTCCGACCGCAAACTGCTGGTGTCCTCGCTGGTGTTGAACTGGCTGATCGGTCCGGCGGTGATGTTCACCCTGGCCTGGCTGCTGCTGCCCGATCTGCCCGAATACCGAACCGGGTTGATCATCGTCGGGCTGGCCCGCTGCATCGCCATGGTCATCATCTGGAACGACCTGGCCTGCGGGGACCGCGAAGCCGCCGCGGTGCTGGTCGCGTTGAACTCGATCTTCCAAGTCCTCATGTTCGCCGCGCTGGGCTGGTTCTACCTCTCGGTGCTGCCCGGCTGGCTTCACCTGCCCCAGACCGGGATCGAGGTCTCGCCGTGGCAGATCGCCAAATCCGTGCTGATCTTCCTGGGCATCCCGCTGCTGGCCGGGTACCTGTCACGCCGCCTCGGTGAACGGGCCAAGGGCCGGCCCTGGTACGAGTCACAGTTTTTACCCCGTATCGGCCCGTGGGCACTGTATGGGCTGTTGTTCACCATCGTCATCCTGTTCGCCCTGCAGGGCCACCAAATCACCTCCCGGCCTTTCGATGTCGCCCGCATCGCGGTGCCACTGCTGGCCTACTTCGCCATCATGTGGGCCAGCGGCTACCTGCTCGGCGCCGTCCTGAAGGTCGGCTACCCGCGCACCACCACGTTGGCGTTCACCGCCGCCGGCAACAACTTCGAACTCGCGATCGCCGTGGCGATCGCCACCTACGGCGCTACCTCCGGGCAAGCCTTGGCCGGGGTCGTCGGCCCACTCATCGAAGTACCCGTGCTGGTCGGATTGGTCTACGTGTCCTTGGCGCTGCGCACCCGCTTGTTTCGACCACAACCCGAGCCAAGCGGTGCCCGCTGATGGTTGATAAACCCAGCGTCCTGTTCGTCTGCGTGCATAACGCCGGACGCTCCCAAATGGCGGCCGCACTGCTCACCCACCTGGCCGACGACCGCATCGAAGTCCGCTCCGCGGGCACCGAACCCACCGACCAGATCAACCCGGCCGCCGTGGCCGCAATGGCCGAACGGGGCATCGACATCACCGCCAACACGCCCACGGTGCTCACCGCCGACACCGTGCAGACCAGCGACGTCGTGATCACCATGGGCTGCGGCGACACCTGCCCCTACTACCCGGGCATCACCTACCGCGACTGGAAACTGCCAGACCCCGCCGGCCAACCCCTCGAGGTCGTCCGCTCCATCCGCGACGACATCGCCAACCGCGTCCACGCCCTGATCGCCGAACTTCTGCCCGCCGCCGGAAACGACTGATCGACCAGGTGACGACGCGACAAACCTGGCCAGCCAACCCATTACTGGGCCCGTGGCCAGGGCCTTGAGCCACGGTTGCTGCGTCGTGGTGATGACGAGTTTCATTAGACGAGGTGGCTGACAAATGCGGGATGCACCAGCAGCGCAACGCCAACAACTACGAGCGTCGCCGCTGTCCAGCGCCTGACCCGGTCGCCGAAGGGGGCCGTTCTCTCCAGCCAGATCACCACCGAAAGCGACAGCATCCACGCCAATTGCATGGTGCCGAGGGCGATCAGGAGTACGAACAGCATCCAGCAACTGCCTAGGCAAAACATGCCGTAGCGGCCGCCGGCAACAAGCGCCCGTGCCAGACCGTAGTCGGGGCGCTGGCCGGGCGGCAGAGACAACGGCATCGGCCAGCGGCAGTGCCGCAGGCAGGTCGCCTTCAGCGGTGTGAGCTGATACAGCCCGGCGGCGACGGCCACCGCGCCGGCCAGGCGGCCGGCCCACCCAGATCCGTGCGCCACCGGTCCAGTGAAGTGGCTCCACGCGACAAAGGCAGGGATGCCGGTGGCGCTCCACAGCGCCAAATATCCGGCGACGAAGATGAGCGCCGGAGCCGCGGCGGCGCGGGCGTAGGAGCGAACCACGGGCACGACCGCGGGAAGCATCATCGCCGCCATCATGGCCACCCACGCGATGAGGAACGCGGAGAACGACATCGGTGACTGGCCCCCCATGGACATTCCTGAGTCGCCGTCCATGGTCATTGTGTCGCCGCCCATGCCGCGGGCGCTGACCACCGACCACCACCAGCCCACCCCTGCCACACTCAGCAGGACTGCCGGCAACCACACATCGGTCCATGACCGCCCGGGCACGTCGCTGCCGTCTTGGTCAGGCCTTCTATCCGCCACCGGCGCCCGCTGTCTCGTCGCGGGGACGGCTGAGGTCGACGGGGACCTCGGCATCCAGGTCGCTTTCCAAAATCCAGCACACCGTGGACTGGTCGTGTTCGGTGGGCGCGGCGTGCGCCGCGTAGTCGAGAAGGGTCTGCAAGTGGCCTTCGAGGGCGACAAGTTCGGCGATCTGCGCGCGGACTTGGTCGAGACGGGTACTAAGGACTTGTCGCACGTGCCCGCACGGCACCTCGCCCCGGTCGTGGATCGCCAGGATCTGGCGCACCTTCTGCAAGGTCAGCCCCGCCGCTTGGCCTCGATGGATGAACCGCAGCCGGTCCACGAACTCGGGCCCATAGTCGCGATACCCCGACGCCGTGCGCGCCGGAGGCGGCAGCAACCCCGAGTCTTCGTAGAAGCGAATGGTTTTCGCGCTGGTGTTACTGAGTTTCGCAAGCTCGCCGATCTGCATGTCACCCATCCTTGACCTTCCAGTGCACTGGAAGGTCAAGGATGGGTTCGTCACCGCTTGACGGGGCAACGATGAGGAAGGGAGTGTTCGCGATGGTGCGGCAGGGAGTATTGGGAAAGGCGGCGCCGCCGGTGAGCCACGCGGTGGCGTTTGCGGCCTATGCGGCGCTGCACACGGCATTGGCGAAGGCTCCGTGGCGCAAGGCAACGGTCAAGGCTACCGCCTGGGGTCTGCGCGTTGCGCGAACGACCGAGCGCAAGACCAGGGAGACCGCCGAGCGGGCTCGCTTGACGGTGGCCGACGTGCTGGCCGAGGCGGTCGAAAGCCTCGGGGAGGAAGTCCCACCGCCAGCGGCGGCCGACGCGACCCGGATGACAACCAGTGAGCCTGATGATGCTGACCGCTGAAGCTACTCCGGATGCCGGTGCCACGCCGGTCGTGGTATCCGCCGCGGCGGGCCGCATGCATGTGCGCGCCACCGGGGTTGAGTTCGATGAGGCCCGTGCCGCTGCGATCGAGGACACGGTCGCCACGGTGAGCGGTGTGCGCGCCGTGCAGGCCTATCCGCGCACGGGATCGGTGGTGGTCTGGTATTCGCCCAGCCGGTGCGACACCGCGGCCATCGTGTCGGCGATCGCCGATGCCGAGCACATTCCCGCGGCGTCAGTGCCCGCGCGTGTCCCGCACTCGGCCGATGTCGGCAGCGGCGGCATTGTGGGCAAGGTCGTCGGGGGGATCGCGCGAACGCTGCTGGGGCCGCGCGGTGACGAGCTCGACCGGCCGCCGGAGATCGAGCGGCTGCGGCAGGCGCTCGATCGTATCGGCTATCACCTCGAGCCGGCCGCCGCGACCCCGCCGTCGCCGCGCGAGGAGGCCAGACGCGGGATTCGGGCCTGGTGGCGGCGGGTGTGGCTGGCCTGGCCGTTGGGGCTGGTGTCGATGTCGGCACCGATGCTGTTCGGCGCTTACCCGTGGGCGGGCTGGCTGGCGTTCGCCGCGACGGTGCCGGTGCAATTCATTGCGGGGTGGCCGTTCCTTAAGGGGGCGGTGCAGCGGGCGCGGGCGTGGACCGCGAACATGGACACGCTGATCGCGCTGGGCACACTGACCGCGTTTGGCTACTCCACCTACGAGCTGCTCGCCGGTGGCCCGCTGTTCTTCGACACCGCGGCGCTGATCATCGCGTTCGTCGTGCTGGGCCGCTATTTCGAGGCCAGGGCCCACGGCAAGACGCGGGAGGCGATCAGCAAGCTGCTGGAGATGGGCGCTAAGGAAGCCCGGCTGCTCGTCGACGGACAAGAAATTCTCGTCCCTGTGGATCAGGTGCAAGTCGGAGACCTGCTGCGGGTGCGGCCCGGCGAGAAGATCCCGGTCGACGGCGAGGTCACCGACGGGCGCGCCGCCGTCGATGAGTCGATGCTGACCGGCGAGTCCGTCCCGGTCGAGAAATCGGTGGGTGACCGTGTTGCCGGGGCGACGGTCAACACCGACGGGCTGCTGACCGTACGGGCCACCGCCGTCGGCGCCGACACCGCGCTGGCGCAGATCGTCCGCCTCGTTGAGCAGGCCCAGGGCGGTAAGGCCCCGGTCCAGCGGCTGGCCGACCGGGTCTCGGCGGTGTTCGTGCCGGCCGTCATCGGTGTTGCCGTCGCGACGTTTGCCGGGTGGACGCTGATCGCCGCCAACCCGGTCGCCGGCATGACCGCCGCGGTGGCGGTGCTGATCATCGCCTGCCCCTGCGCGCTGGGCCTGGCCACCCCCACCGCGATCATGGTCGGCACCGGCCGCGGCGCGGACCTGGGGATCCTGGTCAAGGGCGGCGAGGTGCTGGAAGCCTCCAAGAAGATCGACACCGTGGTGTTCGACAAGACCGGCACCCTCACCCGCGCCCAGATGCGGCTCACCGATGTTGTCGCCGGCCAGCGACACCAGCGTGATCAGGTGCTGCGGATCGCCGCAGCGGTCGAATCCGGCTCCGAACACCCCATCGGCGCGGCGATCGCCGCCGGCGCGCGCGAACGGGGACTGGAGGTTCCGGCCGCCACCGCGTTCGCCAGCCTCGCCGGGCTCGGGGTGCGCGCCGAAATCGACGGCCGACCCGTGCTGATCGGGCGGCGCACGCTCGTCGACGAGCACGATCTGCTGCTGCCTGAGCACCTTGCCGCGGCAGCTGCGGAGCTCGAAGAGCAGGGCCGCACCGCGGTATTCGTCGGCCAAGACGGGGAAGTTGTGGGTGTGCTCGCCGTCGCCGACACGATCAAGGACGACGCCGCCGACGCGATCCGTCGACTGCACGCCATGGGGCTGCAGGTCGCCATGATCACCGGCGACAACGCCCGCACCGCGGCCGCGATCGCCCAACAGGTCGGCATCGACCAGGTTCTGGCCGAGGTATTACCGCAGGACAAGGTGACCGAGGTCCGGCGACTCCAGGACGAGGGCCGGGTAGTCGCCATGATCGGCGACGGCGTCAACGACGCCCCCGCCCTGGTACAGGCCGACCTGGGCATTGCGATCGGCACCGGCACCGACGTGGCCATCGAAGCCTCCGACATCACCCTGATGGCCGACCGGCTCGACGGTGCGGTGCTCGCGCTCCAGCTCTCGCGGCGCACGCTGCGCACGATCCACCAGAACCTTGGCTGGGCCTTCGGCTACAACACCGCCGCCATCCCCCTTGCCGCGCTCGGCCTGCTGAACCCGATCATCGCGGGTGCCGCGATGGGGTTCTCCTCGGTCAGCGTGGTGACCAACTCGCTGCGGCTACGCCGCTTCGGTCGACAGTTACCCCGGCAACGGCCGCTCAGGTAGTTGACATCACAGCTTGAGGGCGTTACGGAGGATGCGGAAATGCCACCACGGCGGCGCTCGTTTACCCCCGAGTATCGGGCTAAGGCCGCGCACATGGTGATCGATGGGCACCGACGGGTTGCCGAGGTCGCCCGTGAGTTAGACCTGCACAAGGATCTGCTGTACACGTGGGTGCGTGACGAGCGGTGGCGGATGGCCAAGGTCCGCAGCACCGACACCCAGTGGACGGACCCCACTGCAGGACAACCGCTTTCGGTGCAGGAGCGCGCAGAATTGGTGCGGCTACGAGCGACCGTCGCCCAACAGGCCAAAGAAATCGCCTTTCTGGAAGAGGCCTCGGCGCACTTCGCTGCCGCAGCATCGAAGGTGAGCCGCTTCCACGAACTCATGCCAGCGGAGTGCGTCTGTCGGGACGTGAACCGGATAGCTGAACTGTTGGACGTGTCGACTTCCAAACCGCCACCAAAACGAGCACGTTTCACCACCGATAGCATGGCAAACTCAGTCCATCGGGATTGTCATTTGACCTGAGGCACCGCAGGTCAAACGGCCACGAGTGCCTCAGATCAAATGACAACGGACACCAGCCAGCGGCTGGCCGATCGCATCGCACGACCGCTGGTGCCAACCATCATGATCGCCGGGGCGCTGATCGCCGGGGTTGGCAGCGTCTTCGGTAGCCCGCTGGTCTGGATCGAACGCGCTCTGGTGGTTTTGGTCGCAGCGTCCCCGTGCGCGCTGGCCATCGCAGTGCCGGTGTCCGTGGTGGCGGCCATCGGCGCCGCCTCCAAACTCGGTGTACTGATCAAGGGCGGCGCCGCGCTGGAGGCGCTGGGCACCATCGGCGCGATCGCCCTAGACAAGACCGGAACGTTGACGGCCAACCGGCCCACCGTCATCGACGTCGCCACCAGCAACGGCGCCACCCGCGAGGAGGTCCTGGCGGTGGCGGCCGCGCTGGAGGCCCGCAGTGAACACCCCCTGGCCGCGGCCATCCTCGCCGCCACCCCAGCGCCGACCGCCGCCGCCAGTGACGTGCAAGCCATCCCCGGGGCCGGGCTGACCGGCCGCCTCGACGGGCATGCCGTCCGTCTGGGTCGGCCCGGCTGGCTCGACCCCGTCGACCTCGCCGATCAGGTGGCGCGCATGCAACAAGCCGGGGCCACCGCGGTTCTCGTCGAACGCGACAATGTGCTGCTCGGCGCCATCGCCGTACGCGACGAACTACGCCCAGAAGCCGCCGAGGTCATCGCCGCGTTACGCGCCGGCGGTTATCAGGTGACGATGCTCACCGGCGACAACCACGCCACCGCGGCCGCCCTGGCCACCCAGGCCGGGATCGAGCACGTCTATGCCGAACTGCGCCCGGAGGACAAGGCCCACCGGGTCGCGCAGCTGCGTGCCCGCCGGCCCACCGCGATGGTCGGCGACGGCGTCAACGACGCACCGGCCCTGGCCGCCGCCGACCTGGGCATCGCGATGGGCGCCATGGGAACCGACGTCGCCATCGAAACCGCCGACGTCGCCCCGATGGGCCAAGACCTGCGCCACCTGCCCCAAGCACTCCACCACGCCCACGGCTCCCGGCAGATCATGCTGCAAAATGTCGGACTATCCCTGGGTATCATCGCCGTGCTGATGCCGCTGGCGCTGTTCGGAACGCTCGGGCTGGCCGCGGTCGTGCTTGTGCACGAGCTCACCGAGGTCGTCGTCATCGCCAACGGCGTGCGCGCCGGACGCATCAAATCACTTACCGGGCCAACCCAAGACACCCGACCGCCTCACGGTGACGGTGGGACGACTATTGCCGCGACAGGCCGGCCAGCGCGACAACCGACATAATCCGCGGTTCCCCACGGTCACCGACCAAGATCTGCCCACCGCAACCGCAGCAGTCATGGTGGTGGACAGCCAGAACGCCGGTATGCGGCGCCGCGAGGTGACATGTATGCCGGCCGGGGCCGCACGCGCGGCCACGACGTCGCGCTACCCCGGATTATGGGCGGGCACTGGCCCGCGCGGTTGGGCGCAGCCCTCGGACGCGGGTGTGGCCATCAGGGGTGGCGTGGTCGATCTGCACGGTGGTGTGCTCGACGTGAAACTCGTTGTGCAGCACCGTTTCCATGCGGGAGCGGACCGCGTGGCAGTCGGCTTCGCCGGTGACGAGCACATGCGCCGACATCGCCGGCTGACCGGAGCTGATCTGCCACACGTGCAGATCATGCACCTCGACCACCTGGGGTATCGCGGCGATCCTGTCGTTGATCTCGGCCGGGTCCAGGTCTGCGGGGGCGGCCTCTAGAAAGATCCGCCCGGCCTCGCGGACCAGGCCCCACCCCGCTTTGGCCATCAACGCCGCCACCACCAGGGCCGCAATAGCGTCGGCGCGGGCGAAGCCGGTGGCCCACACCACCGCCCCGGCGATCGCGGTGCCGATGAACGCGTACAGGTCGTTGAGGATGTGCTGAAAAGCACCCTCGACGTTCAAACTGGTGCGGTTCGCCCGGCTGATCGACCAGGTGGCGGCAATGTTCACGACGATCCCGGCCAGGGCGGTGAACAGCACCAGCGGGCCGGCAACCTCCGGCGGGGTGATCAGCCGGCGCACCCCTTCGTAGACGAACCACACCGTCAGCAGCAGCAGAGTGATCCCGTTGGCCTGCGCGGACAAGATCTCCACCCGCTTGAACCCGTAGGTATAGCGGCCCCGCGCCGGACGCCGCGCCAGCCGGATCGCGATCAGCGCCAACACGATCGACGCCGCGTCGGTGAGCATGTGCCCGGCATCGGAGATCAATGCCAGCGAGTTCGCCACCAGGCCGATGACCACCTCGACGGCCATGAACGCGACGATCAAGCCCAGCGCGATCCCCAGCCACCTGCGGTCCGCGTCCGCCGACGCCCCGTGGCCGTGATCGTGCCCGGTGTCGTCGGTGCGGCCAGCACCGGAGTCGTGGGCAGGTCGCGGCGCCGACGCGGTAGCGTCGGCGCCGCCGTCAGTGGTGCCCGCCATGGCGCCCCCCGTAGTAGCCTCCGCCGCTGAACAAGCCGCCAAGAAAGCCGCCCTGTCGGGGGCGTTCGGCATACATCGGCGGCGCCGGGTAGGGCTGCGGCACATACCCGCCTGGCGGCGGTTGCTGCGGCTGCTGTTGGGCGGCGTAGAACCGGCGCTCGGCCTCGGTGAGCTGCTCAATCTCCCCCAGGTCGAGGAAGATGCCGCCGCAGCCGGTGCACTGATCGATCGTCACCCCGAACCGCTGTACCGGCAGCATCTGCGATGCACACCGCGGGCACAGCAGCGCCGACTCCCTCGCTTCCCGTGATCCGCGCTGGTCTTCCACTTCTCGGCTCCTCTCCGGCCGGTTCCCGATCGACTGCCGGGAGTCTATCTAAAAATGCGTACATATGCATGTGTGCATACGATTCGTCATGCGCCTGGCACCGCGGCTATGTCTCCCGCAGGATCCCAACGCCTGAACGCGGGAAGGGCAACTGAGCGGGGACGCGGTCAGCGGGCATCGGTCCGCGCCGGCTCGGCGGTCGCACAAGCACGGGATGTGCGACGTCTGCGGTCATGCAGCAGGCTTGCCGCCGCGACGGCCGCGCAGACCGCTGCGGGGATGATCAGCGCGTAGCCGCCGAACCAAATACCGGTCAGTACCCCGGCTGCGCCGCCGGCCAGGAACAGCAGCAAGGTCGCGGTAAGGACGGCTGTTTTCCACTTCTCGATTCCGTGCCGGCGGCTGCGGCCCAGCATCAGCCCGAGGTCGGTGATGGTGCCGGTGAAGTGCGTGGTGCGGATCGCCATCCCGCCCAAGCTTGAGGTCACGCCGTTTTGCAGTCCCAGCGCCGCGGCGGCAAGTCCAGCCTGGACCACGGTTCGCTCCACGCCGAACGTGGAAAGTGTCGCCTGGACCACGGTTTCCTCGACCCCGATCGCGGCAAGCAACAACAGCGCGGCTTCAGCTACCAGCACCGCGGCATGGCGCGGGCCGGTGTCGGTGTGGGTGGGCGCCAGAACCGCGCCCGCTGCCGCGGTGCCGCCCAGGAACCCGAACAGGATCGCCGCGAGCACATGGCCTTCATACAACCAGGGGTTCGGGTTGCCCGTGTTCATGCCCAACTCAGTGGTTACCGCGGTGAGGTTGCCCACCGGGAACGCCAACACCAGCAGGGCCACCGCGTTGACAAACCCGGCGACCCCGGCCAGCAGCCCGCTGTACCCGAGCACCAGTACCCGCGGGGCCCACGGCGCGGGCGTCGGCGTATGCGGCATCATCGCTCCCTGTCCGGTGGTCCGCGGCGGGCGCAACGCTAACAACGCAAGCTTACGACCACGTGACCACTTGTCTAATTGTCTGAGTCGCGGCTGCCCGCCGGTGTCGCCGCTGGCGCGTGGTGCCCTCCGACGACCGCTCGAAGCGCCGAAGGACGGATGTGAGGCTTCGACTAGCCACCATAACATGCATACATTACTATGTGTAGATATGTGCTGGGTCGGAGGAGTTTCCTGATGGCTCTCATCGCAGTGGTGCTCTATCTCGTGTTCGGTGTGCTCGGGTTCGGGTGGCGCAGCTGGCGGCAGTGGCGCATGACCGGATCGACGGGCTTTCGCGGTGTCAGCGGCCGGTTCGGATCGCTGGAGTGGATCGCCGGCGTCGGGTTCGTCGCGGCGGTCGTCATCGGTGTCGCCGCGCCGCTGCTTCAACTGGCCGGCATGCTTTTCCCGCTCGAGGTGTTGCTCGCGACGTGGATACAGACGACCGGCGTTGTGGTCGCTGTGGCCGGCATCGGCGCAACCGTCTACGCGCAGCACGACATGGGCGAGTCCTGGCGGATCGGGGTCGACCCCAACGAGGCAACGACGTTGGTGCGCCACGGTGTGTTCGCGGTGGTCCGCAACACGATCTTTTCCGCGATGCTGGTTTTCGCCGCCGGGTCCGTGCTCGTGGCGCCCAATCCGCTTGCGCTCGCCGGTTTCGCGCTGCTGGTCGCCGCGATCGAGCTGCAGGTCCGCGGTGTTGAAGAGCCCTACCTTCGCACCGTGCACGATCAGCAGTACCACGCCTACACCGCCGCGGTCGGGCGTTTCGTTCCCCGAGTCGGGCTGTCCTGACGCCGCGACTGGGTGTGCGCAGGGCCAGCAGATGTTGATGGATCGGGCGGAAACCGCGCTGGTGAACAGCTTGCCGCGGCGCTGGCTGCAAAGCTGTTATGAAGCGCCGCTGCTGGCGCGATGCGGCGGTCGGCTCATCCCGGGATCGCGGGCCCTGGAGATCGGATGCGGTTCCGGATACGGCACGCAGCTGATGCTGGAGCGGTTCGGCGCCACCCGTGTCGACGCGGTGGATCTGGACCCGGCGATGATCCGACGAGCGAGCCGGCGGCTGGCCCGCTACGGCGACCGGGTTCGGCTCGCCCAGGGCAGCGCGACCGACCTGCGTGCGGCGCTGGATGCCGACGACGCGAGCTATCATGCGGTGTTCGACTTCGGGGTCGTCCACCACATCCCGGACTGGCGCAACGCGCTGGCCGAGGTCGCCCGGGTGCTGAGACCGGGTGGGCGGTTCTACTTCGAAGAAGTCACCGCTCATGCCTTGGCCTGCGACGACCGGTTCACCGTCGAACAGTTCCTCGACGAACTCACCCGGTGCGGCCTCGTGGTCCTCGGGTCGATCACCCGCATCCGTGGCGATTATCTGCTCGGGGCCGCCGACAAACCCCTCTCGGGGCAACAGGATCGAGTCTCGCGGCAACAGGATCGAGCGGCAGGTGGTCCTGGCTGCGCCGGCCCGCTTCACGCCGGTTGATCCACCAGCATCTCGGCCGCGACGACGCAACCAGCCCGTGGGTCAGCAGCCGCAGTCCTCACCCCGCCAGGACCGAAAACCTTGCCAGACCGCGGCGGCGGCAACGCCCAGCCCGATCACCGGATCGAGCCACCAGCCGCCGGACCAGTTGGCGGTAACCGCCAGGCCAGTCAGCACCGCGGCGGCCTGCACTGCGCACAGATAGTTCTGCGCGCCCTCCCCGGCGGTGGCCGCCGAGGCCAACCGGGCACCCAGGATGCGTTGGCCACGCCCCAAGACCGGCATCACCAGCACCGCGAACGCGGTCAACACGATGCCGATCACGCTGACCTCGGGGTGGCGTTCACCGAAGAGGTGATGGACCGATTCGGCGGCGATGTAGGGGGCGGTCAGCCAAAACGACACCGCCACACCGATTTGCGCGCGGCGCTCGGCCGTCGCCGACAGGGTCCGCGAACCGGTGAACCGCCAGATCACCACCACGCCGGCCAATGCCTCGGCCACACTGCCCAATGCCCAGCCGGTCAGGGCGACCGACCCAGCCGCCAACCCCTGCCACAAGCCCACGACGGCCTCCACGGCCAGAAACACCAGGCTGATCCACGCCAGCCCCCGCGCCCATCGGGCGTCCCGCAGCCATCCTGCGTCGCGTACAACCGGTGCCGGCGCAGCGTGCCCCGATTCCGCACAGCATGTGTCGTCGACCAACTCGGCGGGACCGCCCGCCGGATCGAAGTCAGCCACCACAACCCCACTATCTGCATTTGATTGCTCTTATGATCAGGCCACGGCGGCGGGACCCACGACCGCCACACCTACCCGCTCGGCAGCAGCGCGCCGCCGCCAAAACCCCACTCATCACCCGGTAGGACCCCGGGTGACCTCGATTGTAGGCGGTCGACACCCCCAGGCCAGGGTGCCTACCGCCAGGAACTGGCGGTAGGCACCCCGTTCATCGGTGCGCGACGCTCACCACACACACGCCGACGTTAGGCGACCGTCAGCGAGGCGGTTCTAGATCCGCCGACGAGACCGAGACCATCGCGCCGCCCCGCCGCTGGCGACCGCCCTCCGTCTCGGTGGACTGGACCCCGCCATCACGCGATCCGTTACCGGCGAGGCGGTAGCGGATCAGCCGGGAGCTGTTAGTGGCCACAGCCACCGAGGACGCGTTGTGCAGGATCGCCGCGAGCACCGGCGACAGCGCGCCGACGGCCCCGATCAGCAGCCCGGCGGCGTTGACCGCGATCGACATGCCGTAGTTCTGCCGGATGACCTGGACGGCACGTGCGCCCAGGTCGGGCACGTCGAGCAGGCGTTGCAGGTTGTCGTTAGCCAATGCGACATCGGCGGTCTCGACGGCCACATCGGTTCCGGCCAACCCCATCGCGATCCCGATATCGGCGCTCGCCAGCGCCGGGGCGTCATTGACCCCGTCGCCGACCATCCCCACGACGTACCCCTCTGCCTGCAGCGCGCGTACCGCCTCGAGTTTGTCGTCGGGGAGTACTTCGGCGCGCCACTCGTCGATGCCGAGTTCGCCCGCAACCGCGGCGGCGGTATCGGAATGGTCGCCGGTGAGCATGACGATCCGGCGTATTCCGTTGGCTCGCAGCTTCGTCAAGACCTCAGCGGCCTCGGGACGGACCTCGTCGCGCAGGCTGATCAACCCCACCAGCGTGCCGTCCACCGCAAGCAGCAGCGGGGTTTCGGCCTGCTTGCGCAGCTTGTCGACCCACTCTGTGGCTTTCTTCGACACCCGGACCTTCTCGGCGCGCAGCAGCGACGGGCTGCCCAGCAGCAGGATCTGCCCATCGGCCCAGGTGCGCATCCCCAGCCCTACCAGCACCTCGCATTGCTCGTGCGGCGGAATACTGATATGGCGTTCCTCGGTCGAGCGGATCACCGCCTCGGCCAGTGGGTGACGCGAGTGGATCTCCGAGCTGGCGGCATAGGCCAAGACCTCCTCGGGCTGCCAGCCCTTATGCAGTGCAACAATATTCGTCACCACCGGGCGTCCCACCGTGAGCGTGCCGGTTTTGTCGAACACCATCGCGTCCACCTGGCCCGCCCGCTCCAGATGCGAGCCGCCCTTGATCAGGATGCCGCGGCGCGCCCCGTTGCCGATCGCCGCACTGATCGCCGTCGGCGTGGACAGCCCCACCGCGCACGGGCAGGCGATCAGCAGCATCGTCATCGCCCGGCGGACATCGCCGGTGAGCACCAAGGTGAGTGCCGACAGCAGGAACGACGCGGGCACGAAGCGCCGCGAGAAGTTCTCCCCGACGGTCTGGATCGGCGCCCGATCGAGCTGGGCCTCCTCGACGCGGGTAACGATGCGGCCGATCACCGTTTCCTTACCCACCGCGCGGGCGCGTACCACCAACCGTCCGCGCACCACCACCGACCCG
Source organism: Mycolicibacter virginiensis (assembly GCF_022374935.2). Classification (NCBI taxonomy): domain Bacteria; kingdom Bacillati; phylum Actinomycetota; class Actinomycetes; order Mycobacteriales; family Mycobacteriaceae; genus Mycobacterium; species Mycobacterium virginiense. The sequence continues at coordinate 939,103 of NZ_CP092430.2, read as the reverse complement.
GCGTGCACCGCTGCCCCCGCGATGATGCTGACCGGCAGGTTTTCCCCGGTGATCGCGGCCTGATCGACAACCGCCTCCCCGTCGATGACCTCGCCATCGACCGGGATCGCCACGTGATCGTGCACGATCACCTCGTCACCGATCTCCACCGTGTCGATCGGCACCTGGACCTCGGTGCCGTCGGCGGTACGGATCCACGCGGTGTCGGCGGTGCCGCGCAGCAGCTCGGAGATCGCCCGCCGGGTGCGCCGCACGGTCAGATCTTGCAGATACTCACCGATATTGAGCAGCCACAGCACGGTGAGCGCGACCACGTTCTCGCGCAGGACAAGGCTGGCGATGATCGCCGCAGTGACCAACGTGTCGGTGCCCGCGCGACCCGAGCGCAGCGACCGCAGCGCGCCGCGCAGGAACGGATAGCCCATGAAGACGGTTGCCCCGGTGGCGACCAACTGCCCGGTTGGGCCCAGCATCGGCGGCCGCCGGAAGCCGTAACGGCGCACACCCAGTAGGAACAGGGCCGCCCCGCCGATGACCATGCGCAGCACATCGGTGTTGCGGACGTCAGCTGATCGCGGCGTGCGCGCGGGGATCATCTCGTCGGCCACATGCTCAGCCGCGGCGATCGCCGCTAGCAGCGACGGCCGATCGGCGCGCCGTGGCGAGTACCACACCACCACCGATCCGGTGTGTGGGTAGGCGTGCACTGCCCGCACCCCGGGCTGGCGGCCCACCGACTCTTCCACCGCCACGGCACGACGCGAATTCGAACAGACCCACGCAACCGTGACCCGCATCCGCCCGGCCGCATCGGAAGCCACCTCGAAAGCAGGATCATCGACAGCCGCATCCGACACGATCGTCAGCGCGGCATGGTTGGCAGCAGTCACCGACGCCATCAGTGGTCGTGGTCGTGGTCGTGCACGTCAGCGGCGGCAGGAGGCTGGACCTCTTCGCCGATACGCTCGCGGGCCTCGGCCATCACATCGGAGGCCTTCAGCCGGGCCGACTCCGCGACGACCTCGGCGCGCCGCGTCCCGCGCAAACCCAACTCCGTCGTTGCGACGGCGGCCCGGCGAACGGGCGCCTTCCCGAGCGCCTTCTTCAACACCTCGTAGGCGCTGACCCCGACCAGCCCGGTGACCACCGTGGCCCCCGCTTTCGCCAACAATCCATACATTGCGATCAGTAACCTTTCGTTCCGCTTCTGCCCCAGTTGGCATACCGCTCAATCCTTCGCCGCTGACGTTAACATCTAAACATTGCAATATCAACATGTATTATGGATCCGCGGGTGTCGGACGCTGCTTGCCGCGACCCGGCCACAGCCGAGCTCCTGCGACCATGGGGGCTGCCCTGAAAGGGGATTCATGCAGCAATTCGTTATCAGTTTCGGGCTGGTCGCGGTCTTTGCGCTGATGGTGGCCGAGTCGGCCGGCATCCCGATTTCCTCCGAGGCCACCATGCTGCTCGGTGGAGCGCTGGCCGGCGGCGCGGTGGCCGGCATACACATGGACCTCCCGCTGGTGATCGCGGCCGGCACCGCCGGCAACCTGGCCGGCAGCTATCTGGGCTGGGCGGCGGGCCGCTACGGCGGCCGGGCCGCCCTGCGCCGCTGGGGCCACCACCGGTGGCTAAACAAGGCCCACCTCGACCGAGCGCAGCGATGGTTTGCCCGCCACGGTGCCGCCTCGGTGTTCTACGGGCGCCTGCTGCCGGTCATCCGCAGCTTCATTTCGCTTCCGGCCGGGCTCGCCGGTATGCGACCGGCCCGCTTCGGCATCTACACCCTGCTGGGATGCCTGCCCTGGACCACGGCACTGGCCGGAGCCGGCTACGCCATCGGCGCGAACTGGCGGACCGTTGCCCACTCTTTGCACTCGCCCGCCGCCCTCATCATCGCCGGGACCCTCGCCGTCCTCATCGCCGCCGCGACAGTCTTCATCATCCGCCGCCGCCGTGCTCGCCGCGCTGGTGAACGCTCGACACTGCTGCTCGTGGAACCGACCAGCTGCACCGGTGAGCGCCGCCCGATGGGCGACCATTAGGTAAGACCGCCAGACAGCGGCGGACCTACCGGTCTGCCAGCTCTGGTCCGCTGATCTGCAGCACCGCCGGCGATGAACTCGCGGCCCGCCGTCGCACGAGCCGTGCCGCGCGAAGGCCTTGGGCATCGTCACATTGCCGAGGGCAGCTCACGCCTTCGCCCCAGGCCGCGCTGTTCGGCTGCGACTTCCCTCAGCGCCCGAACTATGCTCTGGGCTCAAAGGCGCACCTTACCGGCCTATTCGCCGGAACCGGCTAGCAAAACAGCCTCGTGACCACGACCACGACGAAGGCGGGAACCCCGACCACCCGTGTGGCCCTGGGATGATTCATGGCGCTTCAGGCTCGTCGAGGCAATGATCGGCCTCGACCGTTGCCCCCTGATGTGGGGCCACACCCATCCGCGCTTGGTGGTCCTGGCAATTGTGCTGGTGCTCGCGCCCTGCTGACTGGTGTCCCGTGGGCAGCAGTACACCACACGCACGCGACCGAGCACCGCGCCCGGGCCGATGATCGCCTACGCCGCCTACCCCGTACCAGGGGCCTGCGGATTCACCGTTGCCGGTCGGGCGCGCCTTGGTCGAGTCACGCTCGCTGTCTTCGAATCAGTGGCAGAACGTCGCCGCCCAGGGTGTGGGAAGCCGCACGGTTTGGTATCCAGAGTTCTAGTCGCTCGGGGTCGATGCCGAAGGTATGCGACGCTGCCATGTACGGCGCATCCCCGTAGGTCGACGATAGCATGTGCCACAGCAGAATTGGTTCTTCAACCCCGACCTCGACCGGCTCATGTTTGCGCCATCCCCTTGATGACACCTGAATCATCAGCGACCTATGCCGATCGGGAGAGATAAGACGCAGATCCCGGCCTCGCTGGATCAATGCCTGTATCGCGATCCCCCAGCGGGCCTTGATGCGCGCGTATCCGTTAAGGCTCAGTGACTCTGAGATATCGGCTGCGGCTACTTCGCTCGGGTATAAGAACGCGCCGGCAAAGCGGTGCGCTTCTTTCTCGCGTAACCGCTCGTCACCCACGTCCCGGTGGTGATGCAGCTTCAAATGGCCCAGCTCATGCGCGACTGTGAACCGCTGCCGGTCGCCGGCACTCGTCGGCGTGTACATCACCAGTGCTGATTTCGGTGTTGCTCTGGACATCCCGGAATGGCCATCAAACGCTGGATGTTCCGCCCCGAGTCGAACCAGCGGGGCAACGGCCGCCCCTGCACGCTCAACGGCACGCATGACATGCGTAATGGGTTGGTTCCGCGGAATCCCGAGTTCATCCCGGGTAGCCGTTGCGATACCTTCGATATCCGCGGCGGTGATATCAGCGGTGACCGGTTCAAGAGCTAACGGCGTTCTTTCCGATGCCTCCATAAGTCGACTGGCAATGCGTTGTAGCTCCTCGAAGCAGCGCAGCGCAGCCCTGGTAGCTTTGGCGCCCGCACCGGCGGTCTTACGAAAATGCACTGCTGCCGGGTCCACGGGCGATGACACCGAATCGAAGAACGACAGCGGCATTCGCACGGCCGCGCAGACTGTAGCAACCAATGCTGGCGACAGCTCTCGATCGCCCCTTTCGACCGCGGAGATCGTCGATTGAGGTACACCGGCCTTCTGAGCCAGTTCGGTTTGTGTCAGCTGGAGCAGTTCGCGAAGGTCGTTTAGCCGGGCACCGGGGCTAGGCGCTCCCGCCACTGCCGTCCTCCTCGTCGTAGCTGACCGTGGTCTCGTCAAGGTCTTCGTCTAGGACCTCGAAACGCATTGCCTCGAAGTCAGTTTGCGTTCGCGGGAGGTCGGCCGACAAATCGATCGGCACACCGCGGTGCGAGCTACCTGGCCCTATGGGGCGCACGACTCGCAGTGAGACCTCGGCGTCGCATTCATCCCATAATGTCAGCAGGTTGTGGGAGAGGTTTTTGGACGCCCCCCACAACGCCAGCTGCGCGCACGGCCGGTTGCGATAGTAGGCACGGCGGCGGGTGTTGGATCCGGCGCACGGCACACCGCCGGGAGTGGGTGCCTCACGTAGGAGCCGTATCGCTAAGTCACTGCCTGAGTGAATGAGGTGGATAGCGCCGTTTTGACTATGCCGCTTCCAATCGATGGACCAGCTGTCGACCGCGTGCGCGCTCAAGTAGTCGAAGACCTCGCTGCGGTAGTGCGCGGTCCGTAACCATCGCTTGTCGTCACCGGTGGTGATGCCCAGCACCTCAAGCCGATGCCGTGCATGGCCGAAGGCGTCATGGAGCGGTTCGACCAGCGGCGATATCCGATGTACGAGATGCTGAATGTTTCTCACGGCGCGATAATATCGCGATGATGCGATATTATCGCGCTTAATGAAACAGCGTGTCGCGAGAAGCGCGGCCGGTTTGGCCCGGTGGAGACCGGCGTACCACGCCGACAACGCGCGGCGGCCACCGCCACGACGGACGCCCTGATCAGTAGGCCGCGCAGTACATCTCAACGAGGGCGCTAGGACTGCTCGTCCCCGAGGCGGTGGACGGCTTGGGCGGTGTACGTGGTTTTGACCGCGCCGCCTGGCGTGGTTTCGATCTTCATAATCGCGTCGATGCGTACCCTGTCGCCGACGGCGAGTCCGCGGGTTTCGTGTCCGCCGATCCGGCCGAGTTTGACGGTGACGGTGTCGCCGTCGTCTTGTTGGATCAGCCAGGATGATACGGCGCTGACGGTGAGGTATTCGCCGATGACCTCGACGTACTGCTCATCGAGGTTGGCGTTTTCGACGGTGGTCGCGATGTAGGCGGCCGCGGCGGCGGATACGGTGACCCTGCGGGTGGTGCGTTCGGGTTGTTGCCAGTCGATTTCGATGTCGAATCCGGCGCGGTCCAGCGTCTTGGACAAATCGCGCACCGCGGAGGCGGTACGGGGCCCCATCTCGCCGAGTTCTCGCACGAACACCGAGTTCGCCGGGCTAGGGCCAATGTCATTGCCGGCGGTGAATACGTCGATGGCCGCCCCGATCGCGGTGTCGAGCAGCTGGTCGGTGGTTTCGAGTTCGGCGAACATGCCGACCTTGCCGTCCCCGTGTCCGGTTTCGGTGATCGGCGAGGTTGCCGGCATGATCGTCAGCACGATCGAACCCGGGCCGGGTGAGGCCTTCAGCAGCAGATCGGTGCGGTGGCGCACGTCGGCGTTGGGTTGGCGCCCCAATGATTTGTCCCCTTGCTGGGCGGCGCCGACCGCGGTGGCCAGCCGCTGAAATCCGGTCATGACCCGCGCCACCTCCGACACCCGTGCCGACGCACCGGTCACCCCTTCGCCGGTGATGCGGATGTTGCCCCGCGAAGCGCGGGTGCGGCCCAGGCCGTCGTCGTCGTCGATCAGGGCCTCGATGCTGATCCGGGACAGGTCGTCAGGCGTGGTCCAAGTCGGTGAGTCGTCGCCGGCCATCGCGGCCAGGATCGCGGCCTGCATCCGGTCCAGCTGTTCGTCGCTGTCACTGGTAGTCATCGACGATCACCTCCACATAGCCGCGGCGCGGCAAGGCGTCGTCCCGCGCCGGGATCGAACCGCGTGTGCCGCATCGTATTCGCTGCAGGTAATCATCCACCTGCCCGCGGCGTTCAAGGTACGGGGTCAGATAGCGGTCCTCGGTGTTCGGGTCGGGCTGGCAGTGCCAGGCGAGGAGTTGAGTGTCCACCTGCACTCCGACAATGCGGCGGACCTTACCCCGTTGGGCAAAGGCTGCCAGCGTGTGGACGCTGGTGGGGTTCAGGTGCGCCTTGGCCAGCTCAAGGTCCTCGGCCCAGTACGCACAGGACACCACCTGTGGTTCGGGATCGTCGGAAAGGAATTGCCCGTAAAGCCACGCGGCGTTGACGTGCACGTGTCGGCGCAGCAGGTTCGTCGCAGACTCCCAATCCTGCCACAGCCTCTGTCGATGAGCGCCACGCCCGTCGACGAAGCGCTGACGCACCTCGATCCGGGTTGCACGATATCGGCCGGGGGGCAACAACCCGTGCGTTGGGTCCAACTCCGGAATCACAACACCGCCCCTTCTGCCGACCGCCGTGCGCGAGTGGCTCTACCTGACTGCGTGCGCTGGTCCGCCGTCCCCCTGTCCTACGGTCAACTGTGACCATGGTGCGCCATCGGGTGCGTCCTGGTCGGTCGACGCGGCGAACAGCGCATCGATGACCTCGTCGATGCGTGCCACCGCGTCGCGCGCCGCCTCGGCGAGCCGCTCGGCCGCCGCTGGCTGGCCGGTGTCGGCCAGCGCGGCCTGCAGGTTTTCCCGCGCGGCCAGCAACCGGCCGAAATCCGCCCCGGCGGCGGCCGGGGCCTCGCCGGCGGTGAAGGCGCGGATCAACTCATCGAGCGCCTTGCGCTGCCGGGTGCTCATCCGCTGGGCTTCCCGCGGCGGCTGATACGCAACATCCGAGGGGGCGCTCACTCCCGCCGCCGCGAATGCGGTGTTCTCCGAGACATCGGCCAGATAAGCGATCGCCCGGATCGACGCATCCGAGGGCCGGGTCGCGTAGGTACCCTGCCGTAGCCGGTTGAGGGTCGCGTGCGAGATATCGTGACCGGCGCTCTGCGCCAGCTCCGCCAGCCGGCGTCCCGACGCGCCACCGTGCCGCTTCACTGCAACATCAATCAGGTCGATCAACGACCTCGGAGTCTTCACCATGGCTTGGCACCCACTTCCCGGCTACGCTGACGCGCGCGCGTGCGCGCGCGAGCCCCAGTGTTCTGGAACATGGAACACGAGTCAAGCGCAACACGCCGTTGCGCTACGGGCGCAATCAAATCACAGGAATGTAACCTGCCTCATGTGACGGACGGCATCGGTGGGTTAGGCGGTAGCACGCCGGGTCACGCTGCGGCGGTTCGGAGTGCGGCCATGCTCGGGCCAGATCGTCCGGCCCAGGGCGTCTTCCAGCCGGGCCAGCGAACCGATATCGCACAGCACCGTGCCGGCCAGGATGCGCCCAATCGTGGTATGGGCGACCCCGCTGGTGGTGGCCAGCGCGCGCTGACCCGTCGCGGCCTCGGCCATCGCCGCGCGCAGCGCACGCGCGAGGCCCTGCGCGGCGAACGCCGACGCCGGGGCATCGGCGACCAATTCGGCATCCGGCCACGCCCCCGAGGCCACGTAGGCCACCGGTGGCCGGTCGGCGTTGCTGCGCGGCATGCGCCCACGATAACCGCCGATGCCGTCGCACCGGCACGACTTGTCAGACCCCTCTGCTCAAATGGTGCATACATGCACCGATATGGACGGAGGCGACGTGCACAACCAGTCATCGAAGGTGCCGCGCCATGGTGAGCGCCGGCGAGCAGCTGACCCTGCCGTTGCGCTGGGGGCCCGCCATGGCTGACGGCAGCCTAGACACGGCCGTGCAGACGGTGATCGGCGCCTGGATCGACGACGGCGTGCTGGCCGCGCAGACCCTGGACAAGTTCGGGTTGCTGCTGCGCCGGTTCGCCCGCTTCGCCGCCGCCCACGACACCACCACGCTGGCCGCCGTCGATGCGGCGCTGGTCGCGAAATTCGTTGCCGCCAAAGGACGGGCCCGGCATGGCTGCGTGTCAGACGCGGCGGTTGCAACGATGCATAACCGGCGCGCAGCACTTCGGGCGTTCTACCGCAGCGCCCGTCGTCTGCGGTTGACCCTCGATGACCCCACTACCGACATCGACGTTCCCGCCCGGCAATCGTCCCCACAGCGGCCACTCTCCAATGACGAGGCCGCCCTGGTGCGGCTATTCGCCGAACACGCCACCCCGACCCGCCACGCCGCCACCGCCGCGTTGCTGCTCGCCGGCGCGCACACCTCCGAGCTGGGGCACATCAGCGCCGCCGACATCGACCCACAGACCGCGACCGTAGGGGCGCACGGATCGCGCAAACACCGCCCGCGCGTGTTGCCGCTGGACACCTGGTCGGTGCGGGTGCTCGCTGAACGCGCCGACTACCTCACCGGCCCACTACCTACATCGGCCGCGTCGCCGGTGTTGTGCACCGCCGCCGGCGGCAGCGACGCCCATAAACAAGCCCGCGTCTGCGTCACGGTGCGCGACATCCTGTCCCGCGCCGGGCTCTCCGAGGACTCGGGCATCCGTCCCGCATCGCTGACCGCTTATGCCGCCCGACGTGAGTTCGACCGAACCGGCCGGATCGAAGATGCCGCCCACCGCGTCGGCGCGTCGTCGCTGGACGCCACCGCGGCGCTGATCGGCTACGACTGGCACGACGGGGGGTGATCCGCCGTGAGCAGGAAACCCGCGACGCCCGACCAGGCCGACGCCTATGGCGCCGGGCGGATTCAGCAGCGTCAGCTGCACCGGATCGCCACACCGATGGATCTCACCCTGCTCGAGATCGACACCATCGAAGCCGTCGCGTCCAGCGAACTCATCTATCGACTTGCTGAAACGCTGCCCGTGCATGAGCCTGGCACTCCGGGTCGGCTCCCGCACTATCCGTCCTGGGTGTATGTGCTGCACAAGGCGCTGGCCGGGGTGTTGGGCTCACACAGCAAAGCCGCCCGCGCGATGGCTCACCCCGCCTACTGGCGTTCGATCCGCCATCACGCCGCTGCCCATCACGCACCGAAAGCACGGCGGTGCCCCCCGCAGCGCTGGCACCACAACTACGCCCAACACCTGCTCGACGAGCACGCCAACGAGCTGCTCGACGCGTTCCGGCCTTTGGCCCGCCGGTTGGCCATCGAGCTCGGCTGCCTGGACCCCGCCGCTACGGTGTCGCACACCGATCCCGCCCGCGGACAATACGTCGTCGGCGATGGCACCGTGGTGGCCGCGCCGGTCCGCAAGATCACCGCCGAGCGGTGGGCCGAACAGGGCGGACGCACCGTGCACGCCGGTATCGAGGTCCAAAACGGCGAATATGACAGCGAATTTCGTTGGGGCACCAAATTCGTGCTACTCGGCACCCGACCGGACAACGTCCGCAACAACCGTGTGGTCCTCGACGTCGACGCCGTGCCGGCGGGCAAGGGCTACGGCGGTGAAGCCCGCATCGCCGTGGACATGATCGACCGCGTCATCGCCGACCCAGACAGCCGCTGCGACGGCGTCTGCTACGACGGGGCATTCCGCGGTAAGCACATCGACCACTGCATGAAACGCGGTCTCACCGTGCTCTCACCGGTGCACGATGGCACCCGAAAGCCCACCGCACTCGACCGCATTGACTGCAAATGCGGCGAGTCCCACGAGCTGTGGACCGCCGATGGCCGCATCTGCGAGCGGCAGGTCCTCGACACCGGACACAAACACCTCCAGACCTGCCCGACCAGCAAGATCTTCTCCCGCCGCAACGCCGACGGTAGCCACCGCTGGTATCTGGAATTCGCGACCCCGTCGTGCGGCACCGTGCACCGCGAACGCATCGACACCACCGCCGAGGACTGCGCCCGCGGCCACAACCGCGCCGAACACCTGCGCCAGCACGTCAAGACCGATGACGGCGAGAGTGTCTACGACCGCTGCTACGGCTGGCGTGAAGATAGCGAATCGCTGAACAACACCCTCGACCGTACCCTCTACGGCGGACGCATGATCGCCTACAGCGCCGTGCGACAACTGACCGTCATGCTCGGATTCGCCATCGGCCGCAACGCCATCGCAGCCTATCTGCACCGACGACGACAACCCGAAGAGCGAGCCGCCTAACGCTGTTACCACGACGATGGTCATCGCACGTCGACCACGGCCGCCCAGACGTCGCGTGGCATTTGTCATGCCAGCTAAACTCACACCCGCCACACCGTGACCGGCCGCCACTTTGTATTGGCCCGTCCGGAATGGCACCGGGACGCCCCGGACACCGCTAGAATCCGCTGGTGTCACGCCGATCGGCGGGATTTTAGTCAGGTATTCAAAGACGTCCCCCGCCCCCGTAGCTCAGGGGATAGAGCACGGCTCTCCTAAAGCCGGTGTCGCAGGTTCGAATCCTGCCGGGGGCACCATTGTGATGTCGCACGACATCGGAATAGCTCTGAACCTGCATGGCGGGTTCACATGGTCGTCGCAACACTCTCGATTGAGAGGTTGCGGCGACCATGTCGTTTTTGGAGGACTGTGCGCGGTTCGGTGACCAGCTAGCGAAGTTGGTCGATGCTGGGGTTCCGGTTAAGGAGGCTGCGGTCGCGGTCGGCCTGTCCCGTGACCGGTGCTATGCGATTCTGCGGGCCATCGGCCGGCCGGCCGGGCAGGCCCGGGGTCCTGGCAAGCGTGGTGATCAGCGTGGGGTTGCCGATCGGGACATCATCGTGGCCGTATTCGACAAGACGGGCTCGATCAATCAGGCGGCAAAAGCCTGTCGGGTATCGCATTCGGTGGCGCGTCGAATATTGGTCGTCGAGGGTCTGGTCACCACCGAGAAGATCCCGCCGAAGGGCAAGGACGAGGCCAAACGTCGTTGCATGGAGCTGCTCGCGGCCGGCTGGTCAACCGCGCAGGCAGCTCGTGAGGTCGGTGTGAACGTACGGACCGCGCGGGACTGGCGCCAGGGGATTCGCCACGTCAACAACACGCGGATCTATCCCGATGGCCGGGTCGTGGACTACAACCACGGCACCGTCTACAAACAGCCTGTGACCAGTGTGACCTGCGATGACACCGGGCCGCCGGCGATTGACGGCCGGTATCTGTCGATCGAGGATCGGGTAGCGATCGCCGAGGGCCTGCTCGGGAGGGATTCGCTGCGGGCGATCGCCGACCGGATCGGCAAGAACGTCTCCACCGTCTCGCGGGAGGTCCGCAGACACAGCATTGATGGCCGATACCTGCCGTATCAGGCCGATCGTGTGGCAGTGGCGGCCCGGGCGCGGCCCAAGGGGTCCAAACTGGTGGTGAACACGGTCCTGCGGGAGGCGGTCGAGGAAGGCTTATCGCGCAAGCTCTCACCGGAGCAGATCTCGCGCCGCCTGCGCCGGGATCATCCCGACGACGAGAGCATGTGGGTGAGCCACGAAACGATCTACCAGGCCCTCTACTTCCAGGCCCGAGGTGGCTTGAAACGAGAAGTGCAGCAAGCACTTCGGACCGGACGAACGAGACGTAAACCGCACCGCAAAGACGGCGAACGCTATCAGCGGTTCACCGACCCGATGGTGATGATCAGCGACCGCCCCGCCGAAGTCGAAGACCGTGCGATCCCCGGGCATTGGGAAGGCGATCTGATCACCGGGGAGAAGAACCAGACCGCGATCGGCACCCTCGTCGAGCGAACGACGCGCTACACGATGCTGCTGCACCTACCGGGCGGGCATGACGCCGAGACCGTGCGCGATGCACTGATCGCAACTATGAGCACCCTGCCGGCACATCTGCGGGGGTCACTGACCTGGGACCAAGGCGCCGAGATGGCCGGGCACAAGCAGTTCAGCATGGCCACCGACATGGCCGTCTATTTCTGCGATCCGGCCAGCCCCTGGCAGCGTGGCAGCAACGAGAACACCAACGGACTGCTGCGGCAGTACTTCCCCAAAGGAACCGACCTGAGCATCTACGGACCCGAAGACCTCGAACACGTCGCCCAAGAGCTCAACAGCCGCCCACGCAAAACGCTCGGCTGGGATACCCCAGCCGAGCGCCTGCGTGATCTACTACTGGCCAACTAACCAGCAGTGTTGCGACGACCCCTAGAAACCGCCCATTAGGTTCGGGGCTTTTTCCGTTTAGGTCCGGGTGGGACTCCGCGTGGTTGGTAGTCCCTGGTGGGGTCGAGGGTCAGCTGGCGGATGAGTTCGCCGGTGGCGGCGTTGATGACTCTGATGTCGAGGTCCTGGATGAGCATGAGGACTCGGGTGCCGGCGTGGGTTCGGCCGACGCCGATGTGGTGTAGCCGGCCGTTGAGGCGTAGGGAGAGGGCTCCGGTGGTGTCGACGCGGTCGTGTCGGACGCGGTTGTGGGTGTCGGTGCGGTTAGCTGGGTCGGCTTTGGGACGGGCGGTGTAGGCCGCGGTTGGGGTGGCGTGGTGGGCCAGGCTGCGGTGGGGTCGCCGGTGGTTGTATTCCTCGACGAAGGCGTCGAGTTGGGCTTGCAACTCGGTGACGGTGGTGGCCCGCGGTTGGGCTTTGAGCCATTTCTTCAGGGTTTGGTGGAAGCGTTCCACTTTTCCGCAGGTGGTGGGGTGGTTGGGGGTCGAGTTGATCTGTTGGACGCCCAGGCGGTGCAGTTCGGTTTCAAATGCGTTGCGCCCGCCCTTGCCGCCGGCCAGGCGGGTGGTGAAGACCATGCCGTTGTCGGTCAGTGTTGAGTATGGGATTCCATGGTGTTCAACGGTTTTGCGGAATTCGGTGAGGACGATGGAGCCGGTGACGCGGTGGTGGGCGGTGACCGAGAGGGCGTAGCGGGCGTGGTCGTCGATGAAGTCGAGGATTTCGATGTGTGTGCCGTCGGCGAGCCACCAGTGGGTGAAGTCGGCCTGCCAGCGTTCATTGGGCTGTTCGGCGGCGAATCGGGTGTAGGAGGATTTGGGCCGTTTGTGGGGTTGGGGGTCGATGAGTCCGGCGGCGTGTAGGTGACGGTGCACGGTGCTGTGGGCCACGGTGATGCCGTGGTGGTGTCGCAGGTGCCAGGCGATGGTCGCCGGTCCGTGGTCGAGGCCTTTGCCTGCCAGTTCCGCTCGCAGGGTGCAGATCAGTTCGATGGTGTTCTCGGGTAGCCGTGCTGGGCTGGTGTGTGGTCGGCGTGAGCGGGGTTCGAACGCGGACTCGCCTTCGAGGGCGTAACGGCGAACGAGACGGGAAATCCAGCTCTGGGAGACTCCGTATGCGAGGGCGACCTCGGATTGGCTGCGTCCCTCGATGACGACGGCGGTGATGACCAGACGGGCTTTCGACACCGCTCGACGGTGTGCCCAGCACCTATTCCGATGTCTCGAGACACGCTATTCCGATGTCCTGGAATCACACACTGCCGGGGGCACCAAGTGCGTGTGTTGTGTAGGCGCCGGGGGCGCAACCATTACTTCCAGAAGGCGTTCATGGCCTGGGCGTACATGTCGTTGGCCGTGAGCGGGGCCAGACCCAAGGCGTCTTCAATGGTGGCCATCAGGCTGTACTCGTTGTAATAGGCATCGGTGGTGAAGTTGCCGGATTGCATCCCCCCGTACGTCACCGCACCCGCGCTCGGAATGACGATCATCGGAACGTTATTGCCTTGGTTACCGAAGCCCAGTGAGAGGTTGTTGTTGTCCTCGTCCGTGACGATGATGATCGCGTCCTTCTCGTTCGGGTCGGTCCACGTCTTCGAGCTCTCGATGGTGGAGACCTCCTGCTGGACGAACTGGTCGGCGGCCGCGACGTTGTACTGATGGTCTCCAAGCTGGGTGGCGATGAACTGGAGAACGCCACTAAGCGAGTCGACCGGGCCTTCCCCGTTGTTGTCCTCGTTGGCCGCGATCCAGGTGAATCCGGGGAACGTGCTCGGATCAGCGAGGTCGGTGGACAACTGTGTCAGCGGAAGCAGGTGGTCCTGCAGGTAATCCGGGGCGTTGCCGTAGACGTAACCGAATTGGGCGAACGGCAGTTCGTCGGCGGAGTAGTCACCGGATGACACGAGGTCACCGGCGGTCGGCATGCTCTGCGCATAGCCGGCCCACGAGATGCCCGCCTGATCCATTTCCTGCATGAGGTTCGGTGCGTCAATGGAGTTCAAGGCGGAGTTGTAGTCGATGCCGAAGTCCGATCCGCCCAGAATCCGGAAGTAGTTGGGATCGCTGGGGTGGCCCAGCGCGTAGTAGTTGTCGTCATAGCCGTAGGTGTTGATCAGGCTGTTCATGTAGGGCGCGTTGGGACTGCCGACGATGTCGGCGGCACCCTTGTTCTCCATGTAGATGACGAACACGTGGTCCAGTTGTCCGACGTCGGACTCCGGTGCCACCAGCGGCGCGGCGGTAAGGCTGGGATCGCCGACGGTGAACGACTCGTTGTCGGCGTAGGCACCGTTGTAGTCGCCGAGGTACTGGTTTTCGTCGGTGAAAGTCGTGGTCACCTTGGCGGAGACGGCGCCGTCGGGGACAGTCCCGGTGATCTCACGTTGCTCAAACCCGGTGAAACCCCAGCGATCCCATACCGTGACGGGGTTGAGCGAGCCAGTGCCCACCACGTTGCCGTTGGCGTCGAGGAAGCTGACCTGCACGGAGGCATACGACGGGTTCCACGTTTGGCCACCGAGATCCGCACTGAGCGCATACGGCGTTCCGGCCGCACCGGTGAGGTCGACCGTTTGGCTGACGGTGGACGTGCCCACCGGTCCGCCGCCGGCGAAGTTGTCACCGGCGCCCGGTGGCGCGGTCTGCGGAAAACCGAACAATCCCGACACCGTCGGCAACGGAGTCGACACCGGCGACGGATAACCGACCGGGGTCCCGTAGGCGATCACGGTCGGGGTGCCGGTCTCGGTCCAGCCCGGGATGGTCACCCCGCTGTAGCCCGACCCAGACGGATCGGCCGTCTCAAAACTGGGGTTCACCAACAGGTTCTGGCTCATCGCCTGTGCTTCGGCGCTGGCGGTGCCGACCGGATCAAGGCTGCCCAGCCAGCTGACGAGCTCGGTATCCGCTTGCGGACCCAACACCGTGCTGACCGAGTCCTGCTCCAGAAAACTTGTCATCACATTGAGGACCTGGTCGATGAGCATGTCGAAGTCGTCGGCATGGGCGTCGGGCGCAGACGCCAGCTGTCCCAGTCCCAGCGCCACAAACGCGCTGGCCGCGCCCGTCATCCCCATCCTCAGACGCCGAAGAGCCATGGCTCTGACAGTCCTCAGGCATCGCTAGGTCGTCAAGAAGCTCCAGCTAATACGTTTCAGAGCCACAGCAAGTCGACAGACTCGCACCACCGTGGGATCAGCCGAACAGATCCGCCAGGCTGAAGCTCGGAGTATTGGCGATCAGGTCGGACATGTTGGCCCACTGCTGGGCCGCCTGGGCACTGAGTTCGGTCGGCCAGTCGTCGTTGCCGCTCAGGATCACCGTCGCGAAGTCGTCGCGAGCGTTGAGCAGCCCGGCCAAGATACTGGTGTTCGGGTTGAACAGCGCGTCGTCGATGGCCGTGATGAACATCTGCGGCATCAGCACCGACATGGCGGTCTGGGCCAGCGCCAACGTGATCGGCAGAGTGATGTCGCTGGTCAGCACCGGCAGGGCGTTCCACACGGAGGTCAGGCTCTCCATCGGGTGGTCCATGATGCTGCGCATGACGGCATCCCAGTCCGGGGTCAGCGCGTCGGTGAACCGCAGCTCGATCGGAGTGGAGGGCTGGCTGCCGAACACCAGCTCAAAGTTATCGCGGCCCATCAGCGCCGACAGCGCGTTGAGCTCCAGGTGCTGCAGCACCCAGGCGGGCTGGGCGTGGATCCGGGACACGTCCATGCCGTAGTCATACGACATCACCCGCCGGAGCATGTCGGCGGCGAACTCCTCCGGGCTGACGGTCGGGGTGTCGCTGGGCAGGTACTGGGCGATGTCGCCGACCGGCACCACCTGCGCCGTCACCCCCAGGCCGATCGCGGCGTCACGATCGTCGACGTTCTCGAAGCGCGCGAAGATCTCACCCGTGGCGAGTCCGCCGGTGTCGAGCCAGTTGGCTACGCCCGGATTCGTCGCGCTGATGACGTAGTAGGTGTAGCCGTCGTCGGAATGGAAGGTGGTGGTGTGGTTGAGGGTGGTCTGGGCCATGACGTAGGGCAGCGCACCGCCGTAGACGTTCATCAGCTCGATGCCGCTGTAGGCCGCCTCCACGTTCGGCACCTTCAGGATCAGCGCCTCACCGGAATCCAGATCCCAGTTGCCGCCGGTGACGACCGCGGACTCCAGACCGACTCCGTAGCTGGTCTCCGGTGCCAGCGTCATCATCGTGTTGGGGGGCACCTCCATACCCACCGATGCCCCACCTTCGATGCTGCGCTGGTTGAACGGCACGACGATCTGGGCGAAGGCGTTGAACAGCATGTTCAACACGTCGTCGACGGAGCCGATCTTGGCCGGCTCGGTCGGCACGTCGGTTCCACCACCTTCGGTGGGGAAGAATCCGCCGGCCGGGATGGAGAAGAACGGCGGGCAGTCGGCCACGCACTGCAGGCTGATGCTGGCCGGACCCTTGGCCCAGTCGCCCGTCATATCGCGAATCAGCAGGGACGCGGCGCCGCCGACGGTGGCGTCAGTGGAGTCCAAGAAGTTGACCGCACCCGCTGGCGCTTCCGGCCCGATGTAGATGGTGAAGTTGCCCTTGTCGTCGACCACCAGGCCGTGGTTGAGTTCCAGGTCCTCGATGGTGTGGGCCGTGGCGCCGGTGACGGCCATGGTGCTGATCGACATGTGCTCGGTTGCCCCGCCGAGGGTTCCGGTGAGCACGTAGGTCGCACCGGGAGCCAGCCCCGCGGTGACGTGGTAGTTGATGTCGGGGGTGAAGTAGTCGAAATATTGGCGCGAATCGGCGACGTTCCCCGCGACCACTTCGGGCGATTGGAAGAACACTCCGTTGAACAGCTCGGTGACCCGCGACAATCCGGTGGTGATCAGCTGGTAGTTGGTGTTGCGCAGCATCGTCATCAGCGTGTCCGCGTCGCCGGGCGAGGCATAGGGAAGTGACAGGTCGTAGGCCTGTGCCTGCTTCATGGCATCGAGCAGGGCATCGAGGGCCTGCTGGTATCCCGCGGTCAGCATCACCGCAGGTGCGGAGCCACCGGCGGTGCCCAACGGGGTGCCCATCACCATTGACAGCGCGCCGCCGACCGCCACTGCGGCGGTCGCCAGCCGCCGTGCGCGACCCGAGGAGCGGAGCCGGGCCGAAACCCGCGAAGGGCGGTGCGCTTCGGTGTTGCCGGTCATGTCCACGGCCACTACTCCCCCGATCTCGTTAACCATTTTCTCTTTTTAATCACGGCTGATTTTTATTGGGACCATACGTGCGGACCGGAAGAGGTGCAATAGTCGTCGCACAGTTTGCGGCGAATCGTGTCGCCAAACCGGATGCCGACATCAACGGGTATCGACCGGTAGGTTGCGCTGCATGTCCATGCGATGGCTTTCTGCGTTCGGCGCCGTGACGACGGCACTGGTCCTGAGCGGATGCGGGCTGACGGTGACAAAGACCGGCACCGATCCGGTGGCGCACCTGGCCCCGCGCAGCACTCCCAACGGCATGGTGTTGGTGTCGCCGGACAACTTCGTGCGGGCCGTCACCGACCAGGAATTCACCAACATCGTCAACGAGAACGGTTTCGGCCGTTTCTTCCACATGCGCGACGTCACCCCGGTCGACAGGCAGCTGGTGGTGCGCTCCAACCGGGACACCTTGTATTCGGCTGCGGTGTTCGACCTGCAGGCCAGTCCGGTCATCCTGACCCTGCCCGATCCCGGTCAGCGGTACATGTCGGCGCAGGTGATCAACCAGGACGAGTACGTCACGGACATGTTCTACGGCGGCGGTGAACACACCCTGGATCAACAACATGTCGGTACCCGCTACGTGGCCGTCGCCATTCGTATCCTGGCCGATCCCAACGATCCCGCCGATCTGGCCGCAGCACACCGCCTGCAGGACGCGATCACCGCGCAACAAGACGACACCGGCAGCTTCGACGTGCCCCGGTGGGATCCGGTCAGCCAGAAGAAGGTCACCGACGCATTGTTGGAGCTGGCCCAGACCATCCCCGACACCCGGGGCATGTTCGGCACCGAGGCCGACACGGACCCGGTGCGGCACCTGATCGGGGCGGCCGCGGCGTGGGGCGGTAACTCCGAGAAGGAGGCGCTGTACCTCAATGTCACCCCGGCCCGCAACGACGGCAACACGGTGTACCGCCTGACCGTCAAAGACGTTCCGGTGAAAGCGTTCTGGTCGGTCACCGTCTACAACAAGAACGGCTACTTCACGGAGAACTCCCAGCAGGCGTACTCGGTCAACAACATCACCGCGGACAAGGCGGCGGACGGATCGGTGACCGTGCAGTTCGGGGGTTGTTCGGACGACAACACAGCCAATTGCCTGCCCACCACACCGGGATGGAACTACATGGTCCGGCTCTATCAACCGGAAAAGGACATCTTGTCGGGCAAGTGGGTCTTCCCTGCAGCGCAACCAGAAGAGTCGGCGAGCGGCGAGACCCGGTCTCCGGCACCCAGCCCCGCGCCCGCGCCGTCGCGGCCGGCACGCTGACCGCGGGGCCTGCACTCGGCAAAGCCGGTTGAGGAGGTAGTTGGTGGAAAAGCAGTTTCGCTTCGGCGTGGGCCTGAACCCGATCCGGTCGGCGACCGAGCTCGCCGAGACCGCGCGGCGGCTGGAGGGTTCCGGCTTCGACGTCCTGCACGTGCCCGACCATCTTGGCGCCCCGGCACCCTTCCCGGTCCTGGTCGCCGCTGCCGCGGCCACCTCGACGATCCGGGTGGGCACCTACGTGCTCAACGCCGGCTTCTACAAGCCGGCGCTGTTGGCCCGCGACATCGCCGACACCGACGTGCTCTCGGGCGGGCGGCTGGAGGTGGGTTTGGGTGCGGGCTACGTGCGCGCGGAGTTTGAGGCCGCCGAGTTGCCCTTTCCCAGTGCCGGTCGCCGCGTCGAGTACCTCGAGCACGTGACGAAATACGTGGCGACGCACCAGCCGCGCGTGCCCATCTTGATCGCCGGCAGTGGGGACCGGCTGCTGACGGCGGCAGCGCGCCACGCCGACATCATCGGGTTGACCGGGTCGCGGGTGGAGGGCGCCGACGATTCGCTGGCCGAGCGGATCGACTTCGTCCGCGCGGCCGCCGGCAACCGGTTCGATGCCCTCGAACTGAACCTGGCGATCACGGCGGTGCCGACCGACGGTTCCGGGACGCCCAACTTGTCGCTGACCCGCCGGTTCGCGCCGACACTGTCGGACGAGGAACTGCTGGCCTCACCCGCGGTGCTGTCCGGATCGGTTAACGAGATGGCCGACACGCTGCGCGAACGCCGCCGCCGCTACGGGATCAGTTACTTCACCGTCCAGCAGCAACACGCCGCGGCCTTCGCGGAGGTCATCGCCGCGCTGCGGTGACCAGCGCCTATTTCCTGTGCACGAGAGTGATTTGTTTACAAGAACTTTCGCAGCCGGGCAGCATCCTCGATATCGCTGCGGAACTTGTCGAGGGTGCTCAACGTGTACATGCCGTCGATCGCCCGATCGTCCCAGAGCTGGTGGATCTTCCGCAGGTCCGAGACGCGATTCTTCCAGCCGATCCCGTCAATCACTGCGATCACAAACTGCCGTGGCGAGCGAACCTCTGCCATTTCCTCGATCTCTCGCACCGCGTCGGTGAGCTTGCTCCCCGTCGAGTCGTAGCCCTTCGCTGCGACCACGATCTCCGCGGCACTGCCGTTAGGGATGACCAGGTCACACGGAGCGGTACGCCCGCTGCGCCCTACGAAACGCGTGCGCGTCTCATAAGGCAGGCCGAGTCCCTTGACGACGGCTTCGATCTCGTCTTCTACGTGACGCCCCTGCTGCCCGGCAGCGGCAGCCGCGGCCCGGGTGCCTGCACGCGCGATGAGGACATCCGCGGCTCCGTACTGCGCGTGTAGTTGCGCGATCGTCTGCGGCACCAGAAAGTACGCGTCGTCGAGCCAGTCGATCAGCTCCAAGGCTCGGGTGCGGGCCAGCCGCACCCAGCCGGAGGTATCAAACTCATGTTTGAGCGCATTCTTGAGCTTCTCCTGGCCAAGACCAGTAAAGAGTGCCAGCACGGGTACGTCATGGGGGTGGGCGGTCACCCAGGCCGTGAGTGACGCGCGATCGATCGTAGGCAGGGCAGCCAGCGACACGACCGCGCGACGGATAGCGTCGGTCTCGGGCGTAGCGGCGAGCGGATCGATGTGCGCACTCAAACGCCCGAGTGCACCGAGGTAATCAGGGAACGGAACGGCGTCGCTCATGCATTGGTTCCGACAAACAGGTACTCGGACACATCGCGGCGCGTGGCCGCCGAGTGCGTTCCGAAGCTGTATTTGTGGTCGACGGCGATTTTGCGGACGTCAGTCTTCACCTTGCCGAGCAGGTCGACGATCCTGCTGGCATCGGGAAGCGCGTTCGAAGAGTAGGACAGCACGATCGCGCCCGCATCCTCGAAACGCTCAAAGGTCCGCAGCAGCGCGTCTTCGATCGTGCGCTTGTAGGCAAACGGGGTGAATCTCTTGGCTATCTTCTTGGTCTTTGTCTCTTCCATGATCGTGACGTCGCGCCAGTAGACGCTCAATCCTTCGAGGAAGTGATATCGCTTCATGTAGTCGGCGTCGTCACGCGGCGGCGCGTAGGGCGGGTCCAGATACACCAGGTCCGGGGTCTCGACGTCCAGGTCGAAGATATCGCCGGTGACCGTGCGGCTCTTGCTTCCGTTACTGAACACGACGGCGTTGTACTCCGCGGCAGCGCGCCGAAAATGCTCGCGCAGTGTCATGCGGAGATCGCGTCGGCCGTCCGCGTACTTAGTGGAGTCGGTGAAGGTGAACACCCCGCGAGGTTGGCGTCGAGCAGCGGAGAGCACCAGCGCGGAGATCGCGATGTCTCGCTTGAATCCGGTCAGCTGATCGATGTGCGACCACGCCGAATCGAGGAACGCACGATCGTGCGGCGTGTAGTAGAGCCCGTCGAACTTGGTCTGGATGAAGTCACGGTCATCGGCAGCCGGTCCGCAGATCAGGTCAATGTCCGCAGTGCTGAGTCGCACAGACGAGTTGGCAACAGTCGCGCGGGTGATCATGCCGGGGAACGCCAGAAAATCGTTGCTCGTGACCGAGAATCCTTGTGCCTTCAACAGGTACGAGACCACCCCAGAGCCCGAGAACGCATCGACGGCCGTTTCACCGCCAAGATTGGCAAACAACCGCTCCAGGTGCGGCAGCAGTTGGTATTTCGAGCCCATATAGCGCAGTCGAGGAAACCTTTGGGCCCGCTCAAGGACCTCGGCCGTCGTTACCGACCTCGACTGCGTCATGACGTCACCATGACACAGCACTACGACAGTCCCCGGCAGGCCCGGCACGTGTCCGGCTCACGAACGCGCCGAGTCCTTCGCCGAGGTCATCGCCGCACTGCGGTGACCAGCGCCCACACCGAAAAGCCCAGCGCACCCACCACGGCGACGGCGCCGATGTAGAGGCCATAGCCGGCGGTGATCGGCGCCGCGACGTTCAGCCGGTAGTACCAGATGCCCAGTGCGGCGATCAGCGCAGAGTCGAGCACTGCGACGACCGCGGCCAACCGGGTGAAGAGTTCCCGGGCCACCATCGCGCCGGCCACCAGCAGAACGGAGGCGAGCAGCACGATCAGCTGACCGACACCAAAGCGAGGCGGCAGCGCGATGGCACCGGCGCTGCCGCCGATCGCACTGGCATGCCCGCCGCCGTTGGCCGACGTGGTCAGCCACGGCAGCCATGCACTGGCCGACAGCAGGGCCGCGCACAGCGCAATCAGCCAACCGGGACGCGAGCGAGTCATGTTGTGACACTAGCTCGCATCAACCAGCACGCGGCTGCGCGGCATCGTCAACGTTCGCGTCAGGCCGAGCCGTGCCAAGAACTCGTCGTCGTGACTCACCACGATGAACGCTCCGCGATAGCCTCCCAGGGCGTCCACAAGCTGACCGACGCTGTCCAGATCGAGGTTGTTGGTCGGCTCATCGAGCAGCAACAGCTGCGGCGGCGGATCGGCGAGCAGTAGTTGGGCCAGCGCAACGCGGAAGCGCTCACCACCGGACAGGGTGCCGACCGGCCGGGCCACACAGTCGGCGGTCAGCAGAAACCGGGCCAGTTGGGCCCGTACCGCCTGCGGCTGCCTGCCCGAGACCGCCGACACCGCGTCGAACGCGGACATGGTGTCGTCCAGGTGATCCAGGCGTTGCGGGAGGTAGCCGACCCGGTCGGTCAGCAGTCGCCCGGCATCGCCCGTCAGCAGTGCTTGCAGCAGCGTCGTCTTGCCCACCCCGTTCGGCCCGTCCAGGGCGATGCGTTCTGGTCCTTGCACGATGATCGGTCCATCGGCTCCCGGCAGCTCGGCCAGCCGGCGACTGTTGGGCACCTCCGGATCGGGCAGATCGACGCGAATGTGTTCCTCGCGACGAACCCGGGCGGATGCGGCGTCCAGATCGGCTTGGGCGTCACGGACCCGACCGTCAAGATGCCCGCGCAACTTGCCCGCCGAGACCTGGGCATTGGCAGCGTTCTGGTTCATCACGATCTTCGCGGCGCGCTTGTTCTGTTGGGCGATCTGGGCCGCCCGGTTGCGTCGGGCGAGTTTGGTCTCGGCTTCCACGCGTTGGCGCTTCTCCACCTTGACCACCTGTTCGGCGGTTCGGGCAGCCGTCCGGGCGGCGGCCTGTTCGGCCTCCAGGTGGGCCCGCCAGGCGCTGTAGGGGCCACCGAATGTGGTGAGTCGCCCGTCGTAAAGCTCGGCGGTGCAGTCCATCTGCTCCAGCAGCGCGGTGTCATGGCTGGCCACGATGAGCGCGCCCGGCCACGTCTCGACCAGCCGCGCCAGCCCGGTGCGCGCGGCGCGGTCCAGGTTGTTGGTCGGCTCATCGAGCAGGGTGATCGGGGCGGCCGCCAGCCGCAGCCCGGTCAACGCCACCAGCATGACCTCCCCGCCGGAAAGTTCGGCGACTCGGCGATCGAGGTCGCCGGCCCCAAACCCGATGTCGCGCAGTGCCGCATCGGCGCGGGCTTCGATGTCCCAGTCGTCGCCGACCACCTCGAAATGGGCCTCGGCGGCGTCGCCGCCTTCGATGGCCCGCAGGGCGGCGAGTCGATCGGCGACGCCGAGCAACTCGGCGATCGAGGCGTTGGTATCGAGGGTGAGCAGCTGCGGCAGGTAGGCCACCTGCCCGGCCGTGGTGATGTGCCCGGTTGTCGGCCGCAGTTGTCCGGCGATGAGCCGAAGCAGGGTGGATTTGCCGGCGCCGTTGGCTCCCACCAGGCCGGTGCGGCCGATACCGAACGAGCCGGTGACGCCGGCCAGTGCGGCACTGCCGTCGGGCCAGGTGAAGCCGACATCGCTCAGCGTGACGACAGCCTGAGCGTCAGAAGAAGGGAAGGACATGTGGTCTCCGGGAAGGTCAGCGGGAGCGCTGACAACCGGGACCGGACTACGGCAACTCGGCGGTGATCAGCGCGCGGACGGCGGCGTGAGACCGACGATGCCTGTCATTCCATGACCTCCTGTGCAGGGACGTCCGCCACCCTAGCGGCGGGACGGCGCGGCGTGCAACCGATTAGTTCGGCGCGAAAACCGTGACGAACTTGCGCAGCGACTCGTTGATGTCGCCCTTGAGCGCGGCGGCCACCAGCATGCCGATCGGACCGAACAGGGCCGGACCACCCAGGTGCACGTCGAAACTGACCTTGGAGCCGTCGCCTTCCGGCGCAACCTTGGCGAGCAGCTTGATCTTGACCCCGCCCTTGCCGTCACCGTTGAGGGTCATGCCGGTGGGCGGCTTGTAGTTCACGATCGTCCACCTGACCTTGTTGAGCATGCCCTTGACCTCGACGATCGACTCCAACGTCGTGCCCTTTTCCAGGGTCTCGGGCAGCACACTGCGCCATACCCGGTGAATGGTCAGCCACTCTTTGTAGCGGGACAGATCCGAGGCGTGCGCCCAGGCCTCTTCGGGAGGCAGCGGGACGTCGATGGATCCGGACAGCTTGGCCATGTCGTGCTTTCCCCTTGTGTCGCGGTTTATCGCTGGGTCATTGTGGTCGCTGCCGACTCCCGCCACAACTTCGGCCGCTCACCGAGCATGCCGCCCCGGGCCCACCACATCGCCTCGATGGCGGCCGCGCCGAGCGCGCCGATGCCGAGCGCCAGCAACGTCAGTGCCAGGTTGGAGGGGTCGAGCAGGAACTTCTCCCGGGTCAGCGGCATGGCGAAGATCGCGACGTAGGCCAACCCGCAGCTGATAACCAACAGCAGCCGCCACCACTGATAGGGCCGCGCCACCACCGCCAGCACCCATCCGGCTGTGGTCAGCAACGTGATCAACGCACTGGTGGAGGCCTGGATCTGCTGGACCTCGGTGGCCTCGCTGCCGCGGTATGCCACCAGGTAGGACGCGAACGTGGCGATGCCCACCACCACGCCGGCCGGCAGCGCCCCGCTCATCACCCGCCGTACGAAGCCGGGGTGCGCCCGCTCATTGTTCGGCGCGAGCGACAGGACGAACGCGGGGATGCCGATGGTGAACCACGCCGCGACCGTGACATGGATCGGCTGGAACGGATACAGCAACGGCTTGGTGCCGAACAGTGCCGACGCGAGCCCGACCAGCCCGACCAGCAACGCGAGCAGCACGGAATACACCGTCTTGGTCAAGAACAGGTTCGCCACCCGCTCGATGTTGCCGATCACCCGGCGCCCCTCCCCCACCACGTAGGGCAGGGTGGCGAACTTGTTGTCCAGCAACACGATCTGGGCCACGGATCGAGCCGCTGAGCTGCCCGCCCCCATCGCGACACCGATATCGGCGTCCTTGAGCGCCAGCACATCGTTGACGCCGTCGCCGGTCATCGCCACCGTGTGATGGCGCGCCTGCAAGGCGTGCACCATGGCCCGCTTCTGGTCGGGGCGCACCCGGCCGAACACGGTGTGTTCCTCCAGCGCACCGGCCAGTCGATCCGGTTCGGTGGGCAGTTTGCGGGCGTCCATCGCCTCTCCGGACAACCCCAGATCGGCGGCTACCGCGCCCACCGAGACCGCGTTGTCGCCGGAGATGACCTTCACCGACACGTCCTGCGCGGCAAAATAATCCAACGTCGCGCGGGCGTCCGGGCGCACCTTCTGCTCGAGCACCACCAGCGCCGCCGGAGTCACCTGTCCCGGCGCTTCAGGATGGTCGACGGGTTGGTCGCAGACCCCCAGCAACAAGACACGCAGGCCGCGCGCGCCGATCCGTTCGGCCTGCTCGGCGGCCGCCGAGGACGGTTCGAGCAGGACATCGGGCGCCCCGATCACCCAGTTGCCGTGCTCGGAAAAGGAGACACCGCTCCATTTGGTGGCCGACTTGAACGGCGCGCAGGCGCTCGACGTCCAGTCCGGCGATGTCGGGAACGCCTCGGCGATAGCCTGGATGCTGGCGTTGGGGCGGGCGTCTTCGGCAGCCAGCGCAGCCAGCGCTTGATGTACCGGAAGGCCTTGCCCGCCATCGAGTTCGGCGACCTCCGACACCCGCATCCCGTTCTCGGTGAGGGTGCCGGTCTTGTCGGCGCAGACCACGTCGACGCGGGCCAGGCCTTCGATCGCGGGCAGTTCCTGCACCAGGCACTGCCGTTGCCCCAGCCGCACGACCCCGACCGCGAACGCCAGCGACGTCATCAGCACCAGGCCCTCGGGCACCATCGGCACCAGGGCGCCCACCATCGCCAGCACCGATGCCCGCCAGCCCACGTCGGTGGTGAACAACTGCGTGTAGATGATCAGCAGCCCGGCCGGGATCAACAGGTAGGTGATGAATTTCAGGATCTGGTTGATACCAGTGCGCAGTTCGGATTTCACCAGGGTGAACTTGCTGGCCTCCTCGGCCAGTTTGGCGGCGTACGCCTCGCGACCCACCCGGGTGGCCCGGTAGGCGCCACTGCCGGAGACCACGAAACTGCCCGACATCACGTGGTCGCCCAGGTCTTTGCCGATCGGGTCGGCTTCACCGGTGAGCAGGGACTCGTCGACCTCCAGGTCGGATGACTCCAGGACCTCGCCGTCGACCACGATCTGGTCGCCGGGGCCCAGCTCGATGACGTCGTCGAGCACCACCTGTCCCGGCGGGAGCTGCTGCGTCCCGGACTGCCTGCGCACCAATGGTTTCGCCTGGCCGACAATGGCCAGCTTGTCCAGCGTCTGTTTGGCCCGGATCTCCTGCACCATTCCGATGACGCTGTTGAAGACGATGAGCAACCCGAACAGCCCGTTGATCAGTGAGCCGGTGGTGAGCACGATGGCCAACAACACACCCAGGATCGCGTTGATCCGGGTGAAGACGTTGGCTCGGATGATCTCGAGAACGCTGCGCGCGGCGCGGGCAGGGATGTCGTTGGTCTGGCCCTGCGCGCGCCGCTGGGCGACTTGCGCGTCGGTGAGACCTGCGGTTCGCGCTGTCGTCAACGGGTGAACCTTCCCAGCTTGTCGTGATCGAAGTACTCCAGCTCCACCGCGTCCTTGGTGAAGGTGGCCTTCGATATCGTTCCGTGCGGAGCGTTCTCGCCCTGCAGGGTGAAGGTGAAGGTGTCACCGTCGTAGTGGCTCAACCGGAATCGTTGATGTTGCGGCCCGAGCGTCACATCGAGCGCACCGTGGTCCTCGGTGACGGTGGCCGGTCCCCAATAGCTGTTGGCGTACTCCCCGACGTATTGCGACAGTGGCCGGGCGGGAGCCGGATGGGCCGGTGGCTGGACACCCACCAGCGCGCCCTCGGGTTGCGACATCGGCGCCAGCGCCTGTCGGTACAGCGTCGGCCAGTTCTCGCGGATCTCGCCGTACTGGACCAGGTCGAGGAATTGGGCGATCAAGGTCTCGGGGACCCCGATCGGGGTGGCGTTGGTCAGCACGACGATTCCGACGTCCTGCGACGGCAGTACCGAGAACGCGGTCGCGGCGCCCAGCAGAAAAGCGCCCGAATGGCCGTACTGGGTGCGCCCCGACGAGGTGATCGACACGTTGAATCCCTCGCCGTAGAACCCTGGCCGGGCGGTGCCGACTCCGGCGGGGGCGCTGATCACCTGCGGCGTGATCGCGGGGAGCAACGCTTCGGGCGCGATGATCTGGGTGCCGTCGTGGCTGCCGCTGTCCAGCACCATCGCCAGCCAGCGGGCCATGTCGTTCACCGAGGAACTGACTCCGCCGGCCGGTGACTGGGCGTCCGGATTGCGTTGGTATCGCGGCTGATAACTGTCGTCGATCTTGACGTGGGTGAGCGCGCGATTGGGTCGGGCGAGAAAGTCCGCGTAGCGGGAGCTGGTCGAGGCCATCCCCAGCGGTCGGTACAGCACGTCGGCCGACAGCTGCTCCCAGGGCACGCCGGCGGCACCGGCCACCGCCTCGGCGGCGGCGGTCAGTCCGAAGTTGGTGTAGTCGTAGTTGTTGCGAAACGGGGCCAGCGGCAGATATCGGAGCCGCTGCAGCACTTCCCGGCGGTCGTAGCCGAGGTCTTCGAGCCGGTCGCCGGCGTGATCGGGCAGCCCGGACCGATGGGCGTAGAGGTCGGCGATGGTGATGTGGTCGGTGACGTAGGGGTCCGACAGCGCGAACCAGGGCAGCTGCGTCACCACCGGGGTATCCCAGGCGATGGTCCCCGCACTGATCTGCTGTGCCACGACGGTGGCACCGACGGGTTTGGACATCGAGGCCAGCTGGAACACCGTGTCGGCGTTGACCTCATTGTCCGGTCCGTCACCGTTGCGGGTGTCGCGCACACCAAAGCCTTTGGCGTACACGGCCTTCCCACCGTGGACGACCGCGACCGCCAGACCGGGTATTCCGGTGCTGGTCATCAGGTCCTGCGCCAGGCCGTCGAGTTGGGCAACTGCGGCATCGACGCGACCCGCGGGGATGTCCACGCCGGACACCTCGTTGGGCGGGGTGTCGTGCTGCGCGGCCGGAGTCGCCGCCGGGGTGCACGCGCTCAAAGCAACGGCCAGCACAGTGGCCCCGGCCGTAGCCGCCCACCTGGTCATGGCGCTAGAGCCTCCACCACGCCATAGGCGCGGCGGCGCCGGGCCGCACTGAACCGCCGGGCCTGGGCACTGCCGTCGCTATCCCCGCGGCGTCGGCGGCGACCAGCAGCCGTTCGACCGGCTCGGCCCAGCGGTGCGGCGCCAACCGGAAGGTGCCCCAGTGAATCGGCACCAGCAGGCCCGACGGCGAGGCATTCAAGTCAAGGTGCGCCTGGACCGCTTCCTCCGGGTTCATGTGGACGTCGGGCCAGGCGGTGTTGTAGGCCCCGATCGGCAACAGCGTGACGTCGAACGGGCCATGCTCGGCGCCGATCGTGCCGAAGCTGCCGGTGTAGCCGCTGTCGCCGCCGAAGTAGACCCGGTGGTCGGGACCGGCGATCACCCACGACCCCCACAGGGTCTGGTTGCGGGTCAGGAATCTCCCCGAGAAATGCCGCGCCGGGGTGCAGGTCACGGTCAGCTCGCCCAGCGTGGTGTTCTCGTCCCAATCGAGTTCGATCACCCGGTCCGAGGGAATGCCCCACGCACGCAGGTGCGCCCCGACACCCAACGGGACGATGAACGGCGCGCGCTGGCTGCGGGCGAGCGCGGTGACGGTGTCGATGTCGAGGTGGTCGTAGTGGTCGTGGCTGACGACGATCGCGTCGACCGCGGGCAGCGCCCCGAGCCCCACCGGCGGGGGGTGCAGCCGTCGCGGCCCGACCGCATCCGACGGTGAGCAGCGTTCGCTCCAGACCGGGTCGGTCAGTACGCGGTAACCGTCGATGTCCACCAGTGCCGTCGCGTGTCCCAGCCAGGTGATCGCCAGCGGCTCGACGTCGACACTGAAGTCGGGCACCTCCAGCGGGATCGGCGCCGAGGGCCGTCGCCCGATGCGATCGGCGAACAGCTCCCGCACCATCAGCCGCTGCTGCTCACGGTCCATGTTGACCATTGCGGCGCGTTCGATGTTGTGGAAGATGCCGTCGCGGTAGTTGCTGGAGCGGGTGGCCACCGCATTGATCGCGGTGGGTGCCGCGCCCAACGCGGCGGGCGTACCGCGCAGCGCACGAAGCGTCCAGCCACCAGCGGCCAGCGACGCTGTGGCTCCCGCCAGTCGAAGTGCCCCACGCAGCATGACGACGAGTCTATGGTGGCGACCCGCGGGCTCCGCCGCGTTTGCGGTCACCGCGCCGGTCCCCCGTTAGGCGCCCTGGAACTTCGGCGGCCGCTTCTCCACCCGCGCCACCTGAGCCTCGATGACGTCCTGGCTTCCCCAGGCCTTGTCGAACAGCTCCTTGTGCACTGGCTGCTGCTCTTCGTAGGCGCCGTCGTCGTTGAGCACCCGCTTGGCGTGCTGCAGCGCCAGCGGCGCCAGCCCGGCGATCTCGTGCGCCCAGGCCTGCGCGTCGGCAAGGGTGCCGATCCGGTTGGCCATCCCGGTCAGCAGTGCCGCGTCGGCGGGCAGCTTCTCCGCGGTCAGCATCATCGCCCGGGCCCGCCCGTAGCCGACCAGCGAGGTCAGCCGCCGAATGCTCCAGTTGTCCAGCGCCAGGCCGTACTTGGCGACCGGGAACTGGAAGAACGATTCGGGGGCCGCCACTCGCAGGTCACAGACCATGGCCAACTGCAGGCCGGCGCCGATCGCCGCGCCGTTGATGGCGCCGATCACCGGCACCGGGACGTCGGCGATGCTCTGGTGCAGCGCGACCAGCTTGTCGGGGTAGTCGGCGGCGAACGCGTCCCCCGACAGGTCCGCTCCGGCGCAGAACACCGTGCCCTGCCCGGTCAGCACGATGGCCCGGACGTCGTGGGTGGCGGCGTCCAAGACCGCCTCCCGCAGCTCGGTGACGAGCTGGGAGTTCAAGGCGTTGCGACGCTCCGGGCGCTGCAACTCGATAGTCGTGACGGCTTCATCGCGGGTAACACCGATCATGACGAACCAGCCTAATTACGCTCGAGCTGTGAGCCGGACCGGGGCGGATGAACTGCGCGATGCGGTGTTGGATCGCGGCTCGTTCCTCAGTTGGGACGCCGCGCCGGTGGCCGTGCCGACCAGTGCGGCTTACGCCGCCGAGCTGGCGGCGGCCCGGGCTGCCAGCGGCCGCGACGAGGCCGTCCTGACCGGCGAGGGCCGCATCAACGGCCGCCGGGTCGCGGTGATTGCCAGCGACTTCGACTTCCTGGCCGGCTCCATCGGGGTCGCGGCCGCCGAGCGGATCACCGCAGCAGTCCAGCGGGCCACCGCCGAACGCCTGCCATTGCTGGCGTCGCCGAGTTCGGGCGGCACCAGGATGCAGGAGGGCACCGTCGCATTTCTGCAGATGGTGAAGATCGCCGCCGCGGTCGAGCTGCACAAGCGCGCTCACCTGCCCTACCTGGTCTACCTGCGCCACCCCACCACCGGCGGGGTGTTCGCGTCGTGGGGCTCCCTGGGGCATGTCACGTTGGCCGAGCCCGGGGCACTGGTGGGCTTCCTGGGGCCGCGGGTCTACGAGCAGCTCTACGGTGCCGCGTTCCCGCCGGGCGTCCAAACCGCCGAGAACCTGCAGGCCTACGGCGTCATCGACGGCGTCATCCCGCTCAAGTGGCTGCGGCGCACCTGCTCGCGGGCGTTGAAGGTGATGCTCGACGATCCAGGACCGGCCCCCGCGAAACCGGCCCCGGCGCCGATTCCCGACATCGCGGCGTGGGACTCCGTCTGTGCGTCGCGGCGTCCGGATCGGCCGGGCGTCGGGTTTCTGCTGCGGCACGGCGCCACCGAACGGGTATTCCTCTCGGGCACCGGCAGCACCGAACGCGGTGCCACGATTTTGCTGGCGTTGGCGCGCTTCGGTGGCCAACCCACCGTGGTGTTGGGGCAGCTGCGGGGCGCAGATCGGCTGACCGATCCGGTGGCGCTGCGCGATGCCCGCCGCGGCATGGCGCTGGCCGCGGGCCTGCGACTGCCGCTGGTGTTGGTGATCGACACCCCGGGCCCGGCGCTGTCGGTGGAGGCCGAGCAGGGCGGATTGGCCGCCCAGATCGCGGCCTGCCTGGCCGAGTTGGTCACCCTCGAGGTACCGACGGTGTCGGTGCTGCTGGGCCAGGGTAGCGGCGGACCGGCGCTGGCGATGGTGCCCGCGGATCGGGTGCTGGCGGCGTTGCACGGCTGGTTGGCGCCGTTGCCCCCGGAGGGCGCCAGTGCCATCGTGTTCCGCGATACCGAGCACGCCCCGGAACTCTCCGCCGCGCAGGGCATCCGGTCGGCGGATCTGCAGGCGCACGGGATCGTCGATGTGGTCGTGGGCGAGCACCCCGATGCCGCCGAGGAGCCGATCGACTTCGCCAAGCGCATGTCACGGGCCATCGCCGCCGAACTGTCAGCCCTGCGCGGGGTGCCCGCCGAGCAGCGGATGGCGGCCCGGTTGGAGCGCTACCGTCGGATCGGGTTGCCGAATCTCCCTAGCCGGTGATCATCGCTACGGCCACTCCGGCCAGCACCATCCCCATCACCTGCCGGAAACGCACTCGCTCCCCCAGCAGGACCACCGCCAAGATCACCGTGGCGGCCGGGTACAGCGAGATCAGCACGCTGGCCAGTGACAGCAGCGCGAGTTTCAACGCGAACAGCATGGTGACATTGGCGGCGGTGTCGAGCAGTGCGATCAGGAACGCCAGCCGCAGCGGTATGCCCGTCGGCACGCTGAGATTGCGGCTCATCGCCGCGACGGCGATCACCAGGACGGTGGCCGCGGCACGTGCGAACAACAGGGGCCACAGGCCGGAATCCGCTGGAGTGCGGTCCAGGAAGACGAAGTTCAGCCCCAGGGCCACCCCCGAGGCGACCGTCAACCAGAGCACGCGGTGGCTGAGCCCCGGCCGATGGACGCCGTCGTCGCCGGCGTGCCAGCTGATCAACACCACCGCACCCAATGCCACCGCGATACCTGCGCTGGCGAGCATCCCGGGCCGCTCCCCCAGCATCCGCCCGACACATACCGGCACGCTGGCATCCACCACCGCGGCCAGGGGTGATACCACCGAGATCGGGCCGGTGGCCATGGCCGCGTAGAACCACCAGATGCCCAGGGCCTGGCTGAGTCCACCGAGCATGCCCAAGACGACCGTGCTCGTCGTGATGTGCCCGCCGCCGATCAGGGCGAGCATGCCGAGCATCACCATGGAGACCGGGGTGGACACCAAGACCACGCGAAGCGCGGCGACTCGACGCGACGCGACACCGCCCACGAAGTCGCTGATCCCGAAGCTGGTGGCCGACGCCAACGCCAATCCCTGCGCGGTCGGTGAACCGATCACGCAGCTGCCCTGGCAGCTTCGGCCTTCTTGACGGCCTTAACGTTCGATGTGACGATCACGGCGGAAAGCCTAAGCACGTGGTGAGCCCGAAACCGACGGCGTTTGCGGAATCTTTGCAGTCGAAACGCCGGTGTCCGCATGTCGTTTGATTTAAATTCGCCTGGATTTAACCCCCGCTGTCGAGCGCTCGCACTCGCGGTTCAGGCCAACGAGCGCAGCCACGCGTCGTGCAGCGCGGCGTAGTGACCCTCGGCGCGGATCAGCTCGGCCGGCGGCCCGTCCTCGACGATGCGCCCGCCCTCGATGACCAGAACCCGGTCGGCGATCTCGACCGTGGAGAGTCGGTGGGCGATCACCAGCGCGGTCCGACCCGCCAGCACGCTGCGCAGCGCCTTCTGCACCATCCGCTCGCCGGGGATGTCCAGTGCGGACGTCGCCTCGTCGAGGATCAGTACTGCCGGGTCGGCGAGGAAGGCGCGCGCGAACGCGACCAGTTGCCGCTGGCCCGCCGAGAGTCGCCCGCCCCGCTTGGCGACGTCGGTGTCGTAGCCCTCGGGCAGGGCGGTGATGAACGCATCGGCGCCCACGCTCGTCGCCGCGGCGGCCACCTCAGCGTCGGTCGCGCCGGGGCGGCCGAACCGGATGTTGTCGGCGACGGTGCCGGTGAACAGAAAATTCTCCTGGGTGACCATCACGACGTGGCGCCGCAGCGCCGCCTGGCTGACCGCGCGCAGGTCGACGCCATCGAGCGTCACCGCTCCCGAGACCGGGTCGTAGAACCGGGCGATCAGTTTGGCGATGGTGGACTTACCGGCTCCGGTGCTGCCGACCAGCGCAACGGTCTGCCCCGCCGGGATGCTCAGCGACAGGCCGGCCAGCACCGACTGGTCGTCCCGGTAGCCGAAATGCACGTCACACAAATCGATCTCACCGCGCACCTCACCGGGAACGCACTGCGGCTCGGGCGGGTCGGTGACGGCGGGCGTTTCGGCCAGCACGCCGGCCAGTTTCTGCAGCGCCGCGGTCGCCGAGGAGAAGATGTTGAGGAACTCGGAGATGCCCTGCATCGGTTCAAAGAACATCCGTAGATAGAGCAGGAACGCGGTGAAAGTTCCGATCGTCATGTGCCCGTGCAGTACTCGCCAGCCTCCGTAGAGCAGCACCACACCGGTGGTGAGGTTACCGACCAGCTTGACCCCGGGCGCGAAGATCGCGACGAGCCTGAACGCCTTCTCGTTCACCGCACGGTAGCGCTCGGCGACTCCGGTAAAGATCTCCTGATTGCGAGCCTCACGGCGATAGGCCTGTACCGCCTTGATCCCGGTCATGGTTTCGACAAACTGCACGATCACCCGTGCGGCGTGCTCGCGCACCGCGGTGTAGTTCTTCGACGATTCCGCCCGGAACCATCGCAGCAACACCACCAGCACCGGAAAAGCGGCCAGGCACATCAGGCCCAGCCGCCAGTCCAACACGACCAGCAGCACGGCTGTGCCCACCATGGTGAGCGCGGCGCCGACCAGCCCGTCGAACCCCGTGAGCAGCATCTCCTGGATGGCGTCGACGTCGTTGGTCAACCTGCTGACCACCCGGCCCGAGGTGTAGCGCTCGTGAAATCCCACATCCAGGCGCTGAAACTGGCAGAAGACTCGCCGCCGCAGCTCCAGCAGCATCCGCTGCCCGATCGTGCCCGACCACTGCAGGAAAATCATCCGGCTGATTGCCTGCGTGAACACCACCACCGCGAGCACAGTCACGATCAGGCTGAGCTGCCGGATCGAGCCGTCGGCGGCAATCGGCGGGATTCCCCGGTCGATTCCGCGCTGCGCGAGCACCGGAACCGCAAGCCGGGCAGCGTTTTCCACCACAATGGCCACGACCATCAGCAGCGCCGCGAACCGATACGGGCGCAACAACGACCAGAGCAGGGCCCGCGCCGCGGCCCGGTCCGGCTCAGCCGTCACCGTCGCGCCCAGTCGACGAGGTGTTCGGCACCGTCGTCGAGCTCGTCGTCTGCCGCCAGCAGATAGCGGTACCGCGGTACCTCGGCCAGCAGCTGGGCGTGGGTACCGACCGCGGTAATGGTCCCGTCCTCGACCAGCGCCACCCGATCGGCCAGCGCCACCGTGGATGCCCGGTTGGCCACCACCAGCCCGGTGATCGGCGTGCGGCCCGCGGCGCCGCCAGAACCCAGTACCCGGCGCAGTGCATCGGTCACCGCGGCCTCGGTGTGCACATCCAGGGCCGAGAGCGTGTCGTCGAGCACCAGGATCGTCGGCGCCGCCACCAGGGCCCGGGCCAGCGACAGCCGTTGACGCTGCCCGCCCGACAGGCTCATGCCCTGCTCCCCGATCCGGGTGTCCAGCCCGGACGGCAGGTCATAAACGAAATCAGCCGAAACTGTCGATATGGCGCGGGCCAGTTCCGCATCGCTCGCTTCGGGCCGGCCCAGCCGCAGGTTGTCCGCCACCGACATCGAGAACAGGGTGGGGTCGTCGAAGGCGGTCACCACCGCCGAGCGCAGCGCCGCCAACGTCAGCGTCCGGATGTCCCGGCCGCCGATGAGGATCTGTCCCTCCTGTGCGTCGTAGAGCCGGGACAGCAGCATCGCCAGCACCGACTTCCCGGAGCCGGTGGCGCCCACCAGAGCGACCGTCTCACCGGGTTCGACGGTGAGATTGAGTCCGCGCAGCACCCATGGGCCAGCAGTGCCCGCCTCGGTGGCAAACCGGAATCCGACATCGCGTAACTCCAGTCGGCCCGCTGGAGGCACCGGGTCGTCCCCGTCGGTGATCTCGAGCGGCGCATCGAAGATCTCGGTGATCCGGTCGGCGGCGGTCATCGCCTCCTGGGTGGCCGACAGCAGGAAGCCCAGCGATGACAGCGGCCAGATCAGCGACAGCATCAACGTGACGAACGCGACCAGAGTGCCCATCGTGACCAGGTGGTGCCCGGCGGCGTACGCGCCGACCGCGAGCACCCCGATGAGCGTGAAGTTCGGGATAACCTCCAACAGGGTCCAGAACCTTGACGACACCACCACCTTCTCCACGCCCAGGTCGCGCAGCTTTGCGGCTTGGGCGTCGAACCGCGCGAACACGTAGTCCTCACGACCGAACGCCTTGACGGTGCGCAGGCCCAGCGCGGACTCCTCGACGACGGTGGCCACCTGGCCGGCCTGGTCCTGCGCCTGCCGCGTGAGCCGGGTGTACTGGCGCCGGAAGTGCTGCACCGCCAGCATGACCGGTATCAGCGACGCGCATACCACCACGCCCAGCGGCCAGTAGAGGACCAGCAGAATCGTCGTGACCGCCAGAATCTGCACCGTGTTGAGCACCAGGAACACCACCACGAACGACAGGAAGCGCCGCACGGCGGACAGGTCGTTCATGATCCGCGACAGCAGCTGACCGGACTGCCAGCGGCCGTGAAAGGTCATCGGCAGGATCTGCAGCCGCGCGTACAGATCCTTGCGGATGTCGGCCTCCACGCCCATGGTGGTGGGCGCGACCAACCAGCGCCGCATGAACAACAGCAGCGCCTCGATGACCCCCAGCGCGGTCGCCGCTGTACCCAGCACCCACAGTCCGGGCTGGTCCCGGTGCTGCACCGGTCCGTCGATAACGGCCTTGGTCATCAGCGGGATAACTACGGTGGCGACCAGACTGAGCACGGCCACGGTGACCATGGCGACCCAACGCACCCGGTAGGGGCGCAGATAAGGCAGCAGGCTGCGCAGCGCGGACGCCGGTTTCACGCAGTCGACCCTAGATTGACCGGAGCGACCCGCGGCGCATCCCGCGCTTGCTAGCCATGTTCAGGCAAAATGGCGACCATGGACAACCCCGCTGCCTCCCCCCGGGTCTTGGTCGTCGATGACGACTCCGACGTGCTCGCCTCACTGGAACGCGGACTGCGACTGTCCGGCTTCGAGGTGGCGACGGCGGCGGACGGCGCCGAGGCGTTGCGCAGCGCCAAGGAAGCCCGCCCCGACGCGATCGTGCTCGACATCAACATGCCGGTGCTCGACGGGGTGAGTGTGGTGACGGCACTACGGGCCATGGGTGACGACGTGCCGGTCTGTGTGCTGTCCGCGCGCAGTTCGGTCGACGACCGGGTGGCCGGCCTCGAGGCCGGCGCCGACGACTACCTGGTCAAGCCTTTCGTGCTTGCCGAGCTGGTGGCCCGGGTTCGGGCAATGCTGCGGCGGCGCGGGTCGGCGGCCAGTTCCTCCTCGGAGACCATCACCGTGGGCCCGCTGGAGGTCGACATCCCGGGCCGCCGCGCCCGGGTCAAGGGCGTCGACGTGGACCTGACCAAGCGGGAGTTCGACCTGTTGGCCGTGCTCGCCGAACACAAGACTGCGGTGTTGTCGCGCGCGCAGCTGCTCGAGCTCGTCTGGGGCTACGACTTCGCCGCCGACACCAACGTCGTCGACGTGTTCATCGGCTACCTGCGCCGCAAGCTCGAGGCCGGCGGCGCTCCGCGACTGCTGCACACCGTGCGCGGCGTCGGCTTCGTCCTGCGAACGCAGTGAGTGCAGGCGTGAACGTCATGAAGCTGCTGCGGCGCATCTTCGCCAGAACACCGTCACTGCGGACCCGGGTGATGCTGGTGACGGCGATCGGCACCGCGATCGTGACGGTCATCATCGGCGCCATCGTGTGGGTCGGTATCACCAACGACCGCAAGTACTGGCTGGACCGCCGGCTCGACGAGGCGGCCGGACTGACCGTCCCGCTGATCGGCCTGGGTGAACTGCCCCGGTCGGCCGGCGCCACCGATGCCGTCATCACACTGCGACGGGCCAACCAAGTGACGTCGAACTCTTCCGTGGTACTGCCGGAGCTGGAACCGGGCTACGCCGACACCGAGATCGACGGCGTGCGCTACCGGGTGCGCACCGTCGACATCCCCGGACCGGGGCCACGGTCGCTGGCCGTCGGCGCCACCTACGACGCCACCCTCGCCGACACCAACAACCTGCACCGCCGGGTGATCCTGCTCTGTACCGTCGCGATCGGAGCGGCCGCGCTGCTGGGCTGGCTGCTGACGGCATTTGCGGTGCGGCCCCTGCGACGGCTGGCGCAGCAGGCGCGATCGATCGACGCCGGTGATGAACGGCCCGACATCGAAGTGCGCGGCGCCACCGAGGCGGTGGAAATCGCCGAGGCGATGCGCGGCATGCTGCAGCGGATCTGGACCGAGCAGGATCGGACCAAGGAGGCCCTGGCCTCCGCGCGTGACTTCGCCGCGGTCTCCTCCCACGAGCTGCGCACCCCGCTGACCGCGATGCGCACCAACCTCGAGGTGCTGACCACCCTGGACCTGCCCGACGACCAGCGCAAAGAGGTGCTGCACGACGTCGTGCGGACCCAGACTCGGATCGAGGCGACGCTGTCGGCTCTGGAGCGGCTGGCGCAGGGCGAACTGTCCACCTCCGACGATCACGTGCCGGTCGACATCACCGATCTGCTCGACCGGGCGGCCCACGACGCGATGCGGGTCTTCCCGGACCTGAACGTCTCGTTGGTGCCGTCGCCGACCTGCATCATCGTCGGGCTGCCCGCCGGACTGCGGCTGGCCGTGGACAACGCGATCGCCAACGCGGTCAAGCACGGCGGCGCGACCCAAGTGCAATTGTCGGCGGTCACCTCACGCGAGGGCGTGGAGATCGCCATCGACGACAACGGCGGGGGGCTTCCCGAGGAAGAGCGCCGCATCGTCTTCGAGCGGTTCTCCCGCGGGTCGACGGCATCGCATTCGGGGTCGGGCCTCGGGCTGGCCCTGGTCGCGCAACAAGCCGAACTGCACGGCGGCACGGCGTCTTTGGAAGACAGTCCGCTGGGCGGAGTACGTCTGCTGCTGCGGCTTCCGCCGCCGAGCTGAGCGCACTACGCCCGGATCGTCACTACTTTTTCTTCTTCTTGTCCTTGCGCCAGGTGTCCCAGCGCTGGAAGCCGGCCGCCGCGGCGGTCTGCTCGTCTTTGAACCACACCTCGGCGATCGTCGCGTCGTAGGCCGGGCTTGCCGGAGCATGGTAGAGCATCGAGTCCTCGTTGCCCTTGACCGTCCAGCCCACCGGGCCGCTGCCGCCAGGGCCGGCCTTGGCCGAACCCGGACCGAACGGGCCCGGCGGCACCTCCTCGACTTCGACCAGCTTGGCGGTCCCGCTGTTAGATCGGCCCTTGTCCCACCGGGTGAATCCTGCTGCGGCGGCGGCACTCTCCTCGGCGAACCACACCTCGGCGATCGTCTGGTCATACCAGGGGCTGTCCGTGGTGTGGTACAGCATCGAGTCCTCGTTGCCCTTGATCGTCCAGCCCGTCGGGCCGTCGCCGCCGGCACCGGCGCGTGCCGAGCCCGCGCCGTAGGGCGTTTCGCCGATCGCCATCGCGCTGGTCTCGGCCTCTGAGGGAAGTGTGCCGCCGGCGAGTTTCGCCGTCGCGCCCGAACCGGTGCTCGCCCCGGCGGCCGGGATGGGGGCGGTGGGCGCGCTCGCCGCGGGACCGGCGGCACCGGGTGCCACCGATACCGGCACCTCGCGTTTGACCCGCCGGATGGTGAAGGCGAATGTCAACAGCAGACCCAACAGAAATGACAGTCCCATCAGCCAGCAATTGACGCCGTGCATCAGTGGGCTCCTATCTCACGCGAGCCGGGAAGCGCCGCAACGGCGTCTTCCTTGCTGGTGCGGCGGAGCGAGACGACGGTGAGCAACCAGGCGACCGCCGACCCGACCGCGAATGCCAGCAGATACCAGAGCCAGTGAATGACGAAATCCATTGCAGTTTCTCCTTAGCTCACGGTGATCGCGACGCGACGGTTTTGAGCACGACCGTCGGGTGTCGCGTTGCTGGCGATCGGGTCGGCCGAGCCGAATCCCTTGGATGTGACGCCGTTGGCGGGGACGCCGTGGGACACCAGGAAGTCGGCGACGGACTTGGCGCGGGCTGCGCTGAGCGGCACATTGATTCGGTCGTTGCCGGTGTTGTCGGTGTAGCCGTTGACCGCGACGCGGGCGTTGTGACAACCCTTCACTTTCTCCGCCACCCGGGCCAGTTGCTCCTTGGTGCCCGTCGACAGGGTGTAGCCATTGGTGACGAACCTGACCGGCGTGCTCATCAGCGCGGTGATGTCGGCCTGCAGATTGCTGCAGTCGCCGGCCGGGCTCGGTGCCGGAGTATGGGCCGGGGCACTGCCCGACGGCGCCGGAGCCGGAGCCGGAGTGGGCTTCGGTGTCGGAGCCGGGGCCGGCACCTCGGTTGCACTCGGGGCCGCCTGCGTCTCACCTTTGGAGACGCGAATGTCGTTGACCAGCTTCAGGTTCGGCCACGCCGCCTTAGATGCCGCCTCGACGGCAAACTTGACCGCGTCGGACGCCGCGGTTCCGAGCAGAGTGACGGTGTCGTCGACGATCTTGAATTTGAAGTCCGGCATGGACACTGCGGCCTTGAACACCGATCCCAGACTGGACAGGTCGGGTGCGGTGACGCCGGCCTTGATGTTGAGATTGTCGACCAGCTGCACACCACCGCCGAACACTCCCTTGAGCATGTCGAGCAGTCCGGTTCGCATGCCGATGTCAGGAAGATCCCCATTGAGGGTGATGACATTGCCGTTGCGCAGAATCGCCAGCGGGGCGAAGGACCGCCCCGGCGGGCTCACACTCGGCACCGACAGCGACAGTGTCGGCGCGGCGACGTCCGGCGTACTGATGTTCGGCCCGTTGATGTCGAGTTTGGAGCGATCCGTAATTCCGTAGCCAATCAGGGCCAGCAACAACGGAATTGCCGCCAGGGCCAAGACCCAGCCGACACCGGGAGGCCGGCGGTAGAACCGCGAGACCTTTCGCCAGCCAGTCACAGTGGGGTTTTCTGAGCCTGGCATGGATCCTCCTTGACAACCGAAAAACACCCGCGAGTCCAGGACACCGCGAGTGTAGGAGCTTCGATTTGTTAATGGAGGCAGTTAGTCGTTTTTGGTGGACTTTTCCCCGCCCTGGGAGCTGGCTAGCTCGTTGACGATGCGGGCCCGCACCCAGGCGTCTTCGGCCGCGGCCTGCACGGCGGCCGCCTCGTCCGTCTTCGCGGTGGTCCCGCCCAGCGTCACGGTGTCGCCAGTGATCGCAAAAGTGAAATCGTCGATGCCCGCGGCGGCCTCGAACACCGGGCCCGCGCCGGAGAAGTCGATGGTCACCGCACCGGGAGCCACCACGAGATGGTCGACAACGGTGATGTCGTCGCTCGAGGTGATCACCGCATCCAGCAGCTCCCGTTTGGCTGCCGGATCGGCGACGTCTCCGGCCAGCGTGAATTCAGTGCCGTGACGGATCACCGACACCGGCACCGACGCTGCCGGCGCGGCGGCGGGCTGCGGGGCGGCGACGGGTTGGTGTGCGCGTTCGGCTAGGCCATAACCGACCGCAGCGAGCAGCGCCGTCAGCAGCGCCGCCCCGATCAGCCGGGCACGCACTCAGCGGGTGCCGAGCAGGTCGATCACAAAGACCAGGGTCTTGCCGGCCAGTGGGTGCCCGGTTCCGGCGGGCCCATAGGCCAGCTCCGGCGGGATCACCAGCTGACGCCGGCCGCCCACCTTCATGCCCGGGATGCCGTCCTGCCAACCGGCGATGAGCCCGTCCAG
The DNA here is from genome assembly GCF_022374935.2 of Mycolicibacter virginiensis. Classification (NCBI taxonomy): domain Bacteria; kingdom Bacillati; phylum Actinomycetota; class Actinomycetes; order Mycobacteriales; family Mycobacteriaceae; genus Mycobacterium; species Mycobacterium virginiense. The sequence continues at coordinate 898,460 of NZ_CP092430.2, read as the reverse complement.
CGGAAACTCCAGGGATTCGCCGCGGTTCCAGGAGCTGTCGAATTCCGCGCCGCTGTCGTAGTCGACGCCGAGGTAGTGCACGTTGACGACCCCACCGGGGACGGCCGCGGGACCTTCCCCGACGACGATGTCCTCGATGACCAGGTCGGCGGGTGCCGGGCCGGTCGGAACGGTGATCTGCGGCTTGGCCGGATTAGTCATGGTGGTTACCGTCCGCCGATGCCGACGTAGTCACGCTCGGTGTAGCCGGTGTAGATCTGACGGGGCCGGCCGATCTTGCTGTCGCCCTCGTCGTGCATCTCGCGCCAGTGCGCGATCCAGCCGGGCAGCCGGCCCAGCGCGAACAGCACCGTGAACATCTGAGCCGGGAAGCCGATCGCCCGGTAGATCAGGCCGGTGTAGAAGTCGACGTTCGGGTAGAGCTTGCGCTCGACGAAGTAGTCATCGGTCAGCGCGGCCTCTTCGAGGTCCTTGGCGATGTTGAGCAGTTCGTCGTCACCGCCGAGCTTGCCGAGGATCTTGTCGGCCTGTTCCTTGACGATGCGCGCCCGCGGGTCGTAGTTCTTGTAGACCCGGTGGCCGAAGCCCATCAGCTTGACGCCGTCTTCGCGGTTCTTGACCTTGCGTACGAAGTCGGTGACGTTGCCGTTCTGCTGGTCGCGGATCTGCTCGAGCATCTCCAGCACCGCCTGGTTGGCGCCGCCGTGCAGCGGGCCCCACAGCGCGTTGATGCCGCCGGAGATCGAGGTGAACAGGTTGGCCCGCGAGGAGCCCACCAACCGCACCGTCGACGTCGAGCAGTTCTGCTCGTGGTCGGCGTGCAGGATGAACAGCATGTCCAGGGCGCGGACCACCTCGGGGTCGGCCTCGTAGGGCTCGGCCGGCAGGCCGAACGTCATCCGCAGGAAGTTCTCCACCAGGCTCAGCGAGTTGTCCGGGTACAGGAACGGCTGGCCGGCCGACTTCTTGTAGGCGTAGGCGGCGATGGTGGGCAGCTTGCCCAGCAGCCGGATGGTCGACAGTTCCACCTGGTCGTTGTCCGACGGGTCCAGCGAGTCCTGGTAGTAGGCGCTCAACGCGTTGACCACGCTGGAGAGCACCGGCATCGGGTGGGCGTTGCGCGGGAAGCCGTCGAAGAACCGCTTCAGGTCCTCGTGCAGCATGGTGTGCCGCTGAATCCGGCCGGTGAACGCGGCCAGCTGGTCAGAGGTGGGCAGCTCGCCGTAGATCAGCAGGTAGCTGACCTCGATGAAGGTCGACTTCTCGGCCAGCTGCTCGATCGGGTAGCCGCGGTAGCGCAGGATGCCGGCGTCACCGTCGATGTAGGTGATGGCGCTCTTGACCGGCGAGGTGTTGGCGTAGCCATTGTCGAACGTGGTGTAGCCGGTCTTGGCGAGCAGCGAACCGATGGCGAGAGCGTCGGACCCCTCGGTCGCCTTAACGATCGGCAGTTCTAGCTCGCCGCCCGGATACCGGAGAGTGGCGGTGTCATCGGTTGCGGCCACAAGGAACCCCTTTGCGCTATTCGGCTGACCAGATTGGGCGTGTATAGGAAAAGGTAGTCGGTTCCAGGCCAGCGCGCCCGCCCGGGGCCGAGGTATCCCCTATCGGCGTGACGGTGGCGGCTCCCGGTGTACATCGCCCGGCCGCCGATAGCGCAGGAAAGCGGGCGCTGCCAGGGCCGCAAGCACCACGCCCACCACCACCAGGGCCCCGCCGCCGGCGGACGCCGCGGCCGTCCCCACCACCGCCCCGGCGGCACCGTGCACCGCATCGGCGAGCCGGGGCCCGCCGGCGACGATCACGGTGAACACTCCCTGCAGCCGGCCGCGGATCTCGTCGGACGCGGCCTGCTGCAGCATCGTCGACCGGAACGCCGCCGAGACCATGTCCGCGGCACCGCCGACCGCCAGGAACGCCAGCGCCACCCACAGCGCCCGACCGGCGTGCCCGCCGCCGTGCCCGACCGCGAGCCCGAAACCGATCATCGCCCCGCCCCAGACCACGATCGCAGCCACGACGGCCAGGCCCTGACGAGTGATCCGCGGCAACCACCCCGAGAACACCCCGCCGAGCACCGCGCCGGCCGACATCGCCGCGGCCAGCAGCGCCATGGTGGTGCCGCCCTCGACCGGCCCGCCGAAGTCCGCGCTCGCGATCTGCGGGAACAGCGCCCTCGGCATGCCGAGGATCATCGCGATCAGGTCCACCACGAACGACATCAGCACCACGGTGTTGCCGGCCAGGTAGCGGAACCCGTCCAGCACGGCCGCGATCCCGAAGCTGGACGGGCCGACCGATTCAGCCGGCGGCATCGGAGCCAGCCGGAACGTCGCCCAGATCGGGAAGATGCACGTCGCGGCGTCGATCAGATACAGGGTGGACAGATCCACCCAGCCGAGCAGCAGCCCGGCCAGCAGGGGCCCGACGATCGCGCCGAACTGCATGACGGTCATGTTCAGTGAGTTGGCGGCCGGCAGATCACTGCCGGCCACCAGCCGCGGAATCGCCGCGGACCGGGTCGGGGCATTGACGGCATAGAACCCCTGCTGCACACCCAGCAGGACGAGTACCACCCACACGTTCTCGAGTCCGGCCGCGGCCTGGATCCACAGCAGCAGCGAGGCGGCCGCCAGCCCGCAGGAGGCGATGATCAGTAGCTTGCGGCGGTCCATGGCGTCGGCCCAGGCGCCGCCGAGCAGACCGAAGACGACCAGCGGGACCAGCGCGAACAGACCCGACAGCCCGACGTAGGCCGAGCTGCGGGTCAGCGCATAGATCTGCACCGGGACCGCGAAGATGGTCAGGTTCGCCCCGATGACGGTCGGGATACCGGCCACCCACAACCGTCGGAAGTCGGGGCTGCGCAACGGGGTGGTGTCGGCGAAAATCCTCACCGCGGCGACACCGGACTCACGGTTGGAGTCGCTCCACCCGCCCGCCGGTCACCCGAATCCGGTTGTGCAACCGGCCTTCCCGGCCCTGCCAGAACTCCACCACCTCCGGGGCGATCCGGTAGCCACGCCAGTTCTGCGGCGCGGGGATCGACTCGGCGCCGGAGAATTGGGCTGTAACAGCGTCCAACTGCGCCAGCAGTGCGGCCCGTGACTCGATGGGCTGCGACTGCTGCGAGGCGCAGAAACCCAACTGGGACGCCCGCGGTCGGTGTGACCAGTACTCGGCGCTGACCGACTCGTCGAGCTGGGTGACCGGTCCGCGAATGTGGACCTGGCGGCCCAGCTGATACCAGGGAAATGTGGCCGATGCGTACGGTGTCGCGGCCAGCTCGGCAGCCTTGGCGGAGTCGGTGTCGGTGAAAAACGTCACACCGTTCTCGTCGAGGTTCTTGCACAGCACCGAGCGGCTGACCGGGCGGCCGGCTTCGACCGTCGCCAGCACCATGGCGTTGGGTTCGGAGATCCCGGCGCGCTCGGCGTCGCCGATCCAGTTGCGCAGCAAAACCTCCCAGCCGTCCTCGAGCCAGTCCGCGTCGAGGTCGCCGCTGTTGTCCTTCTCCTGGTATTCCACTCTCATCGCCGCCAAGTGCTCGTTGTCGGGGCCGGTCCTGTGCACCGCACAACGCTACGCCCAGCCGCAGACCAGCCGTCGTTACCGGCCGGTAGCAACGACTGGGCGCCGGGGTGGAAGAATCCACGGTATGACTGCTGCGGTCCCGGAGAACTTTGTCGCCGGCTTGGAAGGCACGGTTGCCTTCACTACTGAAATCGCCGAACCGGACAAGGACGGCGGCGCGCTGCGCTACCGCGGCGTGGACATCGAGGACTTGGCCGGCAAGGTCGGCTTCGGCGATGTGTGGGCCCTGCTGGTCGACGGCGACTTCAGCCGTCCGCTGGCACCCGCCGAGCCGCTGGAGCTGCCGATACGCACCGGCGACGTCCGGGTCGACGCCCAGGCCGGCGTGGCGATGCTGGCGCCGCAGTGGGGCTTTGAGCCGTTGTTGGACACCGACGACACCACCGCCCGCGACCAGCTGGCCCGCGCCTCGGTGATGGTGCTGTCCTATGTCGCACAGTCGGCTCGGGGTCAGGAGCCCGCGGTGTCGCAGCAGGCGATCGACGGGTGCTCCACCATCACTGAGCGGTTCATGACCCGCTGGCGCGGCGAGCCCGACCCGCGGCACACCGAGGCGATCGACGCCTACTGGGTGTCGGCGGCCGAACACGGCATGAACGCCTCGACGTTCACCGCCCGGGTGATCGCCTCCACCGGGGCCGACGTCGGCGCGGCGCTGTCCGGCGCGATCGGCGCGATGAGTGGCCCGCTACACGGCGGCGCCCCGGCGCGGGTGATCCCGATGATCGCCGAGGCGGAGCGCACCGGTGACGCGCGCGCGGTGGTCAAGGGCATCCTGGACCGGCGCGAGAAGCTGATGGGCTTCGGACACCGGGTGTACCGTGCCGAAGACCCGCGCGCCCGAGTGCTGCGGGCCACCGCCAAGCGGCTGTCGGCCCCGCGTTTTGAGGTGGCTGCCGCACTGGAGCAGGCGGCGCTGGCCGAGCTTCGGGAGCGTCGCCCCGATCGCGCCATCGAGACCAACGTGGAGTTCTGGGCGGCGGTGATCCTCGACTTCGCCGAGGTGCCGCCGGCCATGATGCCGGCGATGTTCACCTGTGGCCGCACCGCGGGCTGGTGCGCCCACATCATGGAGCAGAAGCGATTGGGCAAGCTGGTGCGCCCGTCGGCGATCTACGTCGGGCCAGGTCCGCGCAGCGCGGAATCCGTTGCGGGCTGGGAGCACGTCACCACAGCGTGAACCCGCCCGCCCTTACGCCGAACGTGTAACCAGCGCGAGATTCTGCGCGGCGGATTCTTCGCGCTGAGTACACGCTCGGCGGTGGCCGAGGGTTAGATGGTTCAGCTGCGCCGCAGCGCGCGGAGCAGGTTCTGCAGCAGCGGCAGTTCCGAGTGGTCTTTGACCTCGTCGAGCATGTCCGGCACCCGGGTGAACTTCACCCGCGGGCGGTCTTGCGCTTCGCCGCGGGCGACTTCGGCTCTGTCGATGGCCTTCCAACCGGCGGCGTCGATGACATCGGGCTGCTGGGCGTGCACCATCCGGGCGACTGCCCGCGGGCCGGCGATCGGCTCCGTCAGCAGATCTGCGTTGTAGTCGGCGGCCAGCGTCTGAATGGTCTTCAGCGAGTCAGACTTGTTGGAGCCGATAAACCCGTTGGTACCGCGCTTGATCCAGCCCGACACGTACGCACCCGGAACTCGCTCACCGGTCGCCGGGTCGATCACCCGACCGCCCTCGTTGGGGACGACGCCGGCGGCGTCGTCGAACGGCAGGTCGGCGATGGGCGTTCCGTGGTAACCGATCGAAGTCAGCACCAGGCCGGCGTCAATACGTCGCATCTGATCGGTTCCGGTGACAGTGAACTCCACTGCGCTGCAACGGTCATCACCGACAACTCGGGCCGGGGTCAACTCGTAGGCGAATCGAATCCGGGGACGGGTGATCGGTGCCGACGCGTCACCCAGCTTGCTCAAGATCTCCAGCTTCTGCCGGGTCAAGGTGTCTTGCACCGTCGCCAGGTCATCACGCACCCGGGCATGGTCCTCGGCGTCGAGGACCACCTCAGCGGTCTGCGTCAGCCCGACCAGCTCGGGCAGGGTGAACGCAGAAGACGCTGGGCCGCGTCGCGCGACGATCACCACCTCGGAAACAGCCGAGCCCCGCAGCGCCGCCAGCGCGTAGTCGGCGATGTCGGTGCGCGCCAGTCGGTCCGGGTCGGCGGTGAGCACGCGTGCCACATCGAGGGCGACGTTGCCGTTGCCCACGATCACCACCCGCTCGCAGCTCAGATCGACTGGCAGGTCGGCGAACTCGGGATGCCCGTTGTACCAGCCGACGATTTCGGTCGCGGTGCCCGTTCCGGGCAGCCCCATTCCATCGATCTCAAGGCGCCGGTCGTGCAGCGCACCCGAGGCGTACAGCACGGCGTGGTGGTGCTGCAGCAGGTCCGCATGACTCAGGTGCTTGCCCACCTCGACGTTGAGGAAGAACTGGAAACCACGGCGCGCGGAGATCTCGTCGAACAACCGGGTGGCCAGCTTGGTGCGCTGGTGATCCGGGGCGACGCCGGCCCGAACCAACCCGTAAGGGGTGGGCAGCTTCTCGAACATATTCACCAGCACGCCCTGCTGGGTCAGCAGTTCGTCGGCCGCGTACATGGCCGCCGGGCCGGAGCCGACGATAGCTACGGTCAGCGGATATTTGCCGCGCTGGTGTAGCTCGGCGGCCGGCAGGATGGGCGCCAGCTTGGAGGTCGGTGGAAGCTTCACCCCGGCAGGGCGTTCCGGGTAGAACGACTTGTTGATCTCCACGAACGGCAACTGTTCGCCCATCACCTTGGTGTGCGGGACGATCGCGTCGACCGGGCAGGCCCGCACGCAGGCTCCGCAGTCCACACACGCATCGGGGTCGATATAGAGCATCTCCGACGTGGCGAACTCGGGCTCGTCCGGCGTGGGGTGAATGCAGTTGACCGGGCAGGCGAACACACACGACGCGTCGTTACAACACGCCTGGGTAATTACGTGCGGCATGACCTGAGGGCGGCGCTATGCGACCGAGGCGGCAACGGGCGTCAGATGCGCACGCTGCGGCTGGCTGCGGAACCGGGACGGTGCGCCGTGAATGCGGCAGATCCGCCAGACCAACTTGGCGATCGGGTTCATCAGACCGGTGTCGTGGCAGAGCATCCGGACGTCGCCGAACATGTCCTGCAACATCTGTCGAGCCTCGGCCGACCGGAAGAAGATGTCCTTGCGGACCTCGCGCGGAATGTCGAACTCGGTCCAGAACGCCTTGGGCGGCACCACGATCGCGGAACACAGGATCCGCATCACGATCGGCACGTACAGCGACAGCCAGAACCGCTTACGACGAGGCAGGTTCGGAATGCGCTTGTGCAGATATTCGTGCGCGAACGAGATGTGCCGCGCCTCCTCGGCCACGTGAATGGCCATCACCCGTTCCATGATCGGGTGCAGGGTCTTGCCTTCGCGCAGGATGGCCTTCTGGATGTGGTCGATGGGCTCTTCGCCGGCCAGGATGCCGAACCAGAACGGGATCGGCAGCGGTCCGGCGACCAGCGGAATGAACGGCTGTACCCACTTGAGCAACCGCGGCATCCCGGGCACGTCAGCGCCGATGTGGTTCACCATCTCCTGGAACATCATGGTGTGGTTGCACTCTTCCACCGCCTCGTGCAGGCAGTAGCGGTACTCGGGTGAGCCGTTGGGCGTCCAGAACGCGTATTCCATCAGGCCGCGGATCAGGATCGACTCGAAGTGCAGCCCGACCTTGGCGACGTTGGCCTGGCGCCACATACCGATCTTGATCTGGACGTCCTCAGGCTGGGCCTGGTACCACCAGTGCCGACCGATCGGGTCGGTGCCCGGCAGGATCCAGCGCGGGTCGTTCTCGGTGACCTTGAACTCCGGAGTGTCCCAGTCGATGTCGGTGTACGGATTGAAGTTCCGGCGCACCGACCCTTCCGACAAGGTGTTGAGGATCTCGACGTAGTTCGCGTCGTCGGTCACTTCCATGTTGGCTCGCCACCGGCGCACGATTCGGGTTCGAGCGGCTTTCTGAGCCATTGGAGACACCTCCAGCAGTCGTTTACATTTAGTAGGCTTATGTACAACGGTACCGCAGGTACTGGGTACCCGTCCAGACTCCGGATCAACACTGTGGGCGTGACAGGTGTCGAGCACCTTGGGTGATCCACGTCACAATAAACCTGCCCTGCGAGGTCGCGCCGACCGCTGTCTACGCTAGAGACCATGGCTGAGCAGCTCACGATCCCGGACAACATCAAGCCCGCTGACGGACGGTTCGGCTGCGGGCCGTCGAAGGTCCGCCCTGAGCAGTTGAACGCGCTGGTCACCACGGCAGCGCCGCTGTTCGGCACCTCCCACCGTCAGGCGCCGGTCAAGGACTTGGTCGGCCGCGTCCGCTCCGGGTTGCGCGAACTGTTCTCGGTGCCCGAGGGCTACGAAGTGGTCCTGGGCAACGGCGGGTCCACGGCCTTCTGGGATGCCGCGGCGTTCGGGCTGGTCGACAAGCGGTCACTGCACCTGACCTACGGCGAGTTCAGCGCGAAGTTCGCCTCGGCGGTGGCCAAGAACCCCTTCGTCGGCGACCCGATCGTCATCAAGGCCGACGCGGGCAGCGCCCCCGAGCCGCAGTCCGACCCGTCGGTCGACGTGATCGCCTGGGCGCACAACGAGACCTCGACGGGAGTGGCAGTGCCGGTGCGCCGGCCCGAGGGTGCCGATGGCGCCCTGGTGGTAATCGACGCGACGTCGGGTGCCGGCGGCCTGCCGGTCGACATCACCGAGGTCGATGCCTACTACTTCGCCCCGCAGAAGAACTTCGCCTCCGACGGCGGGCTGTGGCTGTCCATCATGAGCCCGGCCGCGCTGGCCCGCATCGAGGCCATCGCCGCGTCCGGCCGGTGGGTGCCGGAGTTCCTGTCCCTGCCGATCGCGGTGGACAACAGCACCAAGAACCAGACCTACAACACCCCGGCGATCGCCACCCTGGCGCTGTTGGCCGAGCAGCTGGACTGGATGCTGGGCAACGGTGGGCTGGACTGGGCGGTCAAGCGCACCGCGGACTCGTCCCAGCGGCTGTACTCGTGGGCCGAGGAGCGGTCGTTCACCACGCCGTTCGTCGCCGACCCGGCGTTGCGCTCGCAGGTCGTGGGCACCATCGATTTCGTCGACGAGGTGGATGCGGCCGCCGTGGCCAAGGTGCTTCGGGCCAACGGCATCGTCGACACCGAGCCCTACCGCAAGCTGGGCCGCAACCAGCTGCGGGTGGCGATGTTCCCGGCGGTGGACCCCGACGACGTCAGCGCGCTGACGCAGTGCGTGGACTGGGTCGTCGAGCGCCTCTGAGCTTCGCCCAGCACAGTGCCCTGAGCCCGGCGGCCCGCCCAGCACAGTGCCCTGAGCCCGGCGGCCCCAGCTTCACCTCTCCTTCGTCGAGGTTCGCTGAACCGCCGGGTCCAAGCGGCGGTCCCAGCTTCACCTCTCCTTCGTCGAGGTTCGCTGAACCGCCGTAATCGGATCGTTATAACGCCCGCGTGTCACGACGGGCGGGGCCGTTCACTGGACTAGAGTCCGCACGTAACCGGGCGTTCGCAAGGAGAAGTCATGCGGGAACTGAGGGCCATCGGCCTCGACGTCGACGGCAAGCACATCATCTGCGAAAGCGCCGGGGACGGCGAAGACCACACCGAGATGTTCCGGGTGCGTATCGACGACCGGTTGCGCGGCGCTGTGCGCGGCGAGGGTCATCGCGTCGGACAGAATCCGGCCGACGCGGGCAGCATGCTGCGCCCCAAAGACATCCAGGCACGCATCCGCGCCGGAGCCTCGGTCGAACAGGTGGCTGCCGCCGCCGGTGTGGACGTCGCCCGCGTGGAGCGCTTCGCCCACCCGGTGCTGCTGGAGCGGTCCCGGGCCGCGGAACTCGCAACCGCTGCCCACCCGGTGCTGTCCGACGGCCCAGCGGTACCGACCCTGCTGGAAGTCGTCACCTCCGCGCTGGTGACGCGGGGCTTGAGCTCCGACAGCAGCAGCTGGGACGCGTGGCGCAACGACGACGGACGCTGGACGGTGCAGCTGGCCTGGAAGGCCGGCCGCTCGGACAATGTCGCGCACTTCCGGTTCACTCCGGGCGCGCACGGCGGGACGGTGACCGCTGTCGACGACGCGGCCATGGAATTGATCGACCCCGGATTCGGGCGTCCCCTGCGGCCGGTCGCCGCGGTGGCCGAACTGGACTTCGAGGCTCCGGCCGCCCCCGCCGTGGTCGAAGAGGAGCCGGTGCAGCAGCGCGCGGGGAGCCGCGCCCGCCGCAGCAAGCCCGAAGTCCCGGGCTGGGAAGACGTCCTGCTCGGGGTGCGCTCGACCGGTCAGCGCTGAGCAGCCAGCGCCAGTAGCACCAGCCACGCACCCGCCACACCGATTCCGGCGCCCAACGCCAACCAGCGCAGCACCGGAGTGCGTCGCCAGCCCCACACCGTGGGCGCCAGCCCGCCCACCGCAATCAGATTGAGCGCCACCGCCAGTGCCGGATGGACGCGCAACAGGCCCAGGCTCAACACGGTGATCGCGGTGCCGGTCACCGCCGCGACGAACCCCGCCACAGTCAGCCCCGTCCCCCACGGCGTGCTGGGAGTGGACGTCATTCCGGCAGCCTAATGCGCTCGTAGAAGGCCAGCGCGGCAGCGGTGGCGACGTTGAGCGAGTCGGTTCCCCGCGACATCGGGATGCGGACCCGCATGTCGCTGGCGCGCATCGCCCGCTCCGACAGGCCCGGCCCCTCCGCGCCGACCAGCACGGCCACCGGTTCGTCGCGCACCTTCGTCATCGCGTTCGACAAGAGCTCGGCTCGCGGGTCCGGAGTCATCGCCAGTAGCCGGAAACCCTGCTCGCGCAGCATCGTCAGATCACCGGGCCAGTCCGCCGAACGGGCGAACGGCACCAACAGGGCGTGCCCCATCGAGACCCGCACCGAGCGCCGGTAGAGCGGATCGGCACAGCCACTGCCGAACACCACCGCGTCCACACCCAACCCGGCACCGTTGCGAAAGATCGAGCCCAGATTCTCGTGGTCGTTGACGCCTTCGAGCACCGCGATCGTCCGAGCCCCGGCGACCAGACCAGCCACCGACGGCTCGGGCACCCGCGAGGCGGCGGCCAGCACACCGCGGTTGAGGTGGAAGCCCACCACCTCGGCCATCACCTCGGCGGACACCCGGTAATACGGAACGTCCGGGGCGTCGGGTGCGGTCAGGTCGGGGGTCAACTCCGTCAGCCGCCGTTCGGTGCCCAGCAGCGCCCGCGGGGTAAACCGCGATGCCAGCATCCGCTGCACCACCAGCACCCCTTCGGCGATCACCAACCCCTTGCCGGTGGGCAAGTCCGGGCGACGATCGATGCTGTTCAGATCGCGGAAGTCATCCAGCCGGGAATCGCTGGGGTCATCGATATCGACAACATCGACGACCCTGGCCACTGCGGGAACTTTACCGGCGAGGCGCTAACGTCGACGGCGATGACCCCTCAGCACTCCCCGGAGCCCACCCCTCAGCCGCCACCGCTGCCGATCGCGTTGCTGCGGATCTGGCCGGTGATAGGCACCGGCGTCGCCGGTTTCTGCGGCGCGACCATCGCCGCGTTCACGGTGCCCGCACTGGAGGGGTGGCGGCCGGTGAGCCTGGCGGGGCTCGGCGTCGGGATGGTGGGCACCACAATTTTTCTGGTGCAACGCGGCGCGGCACGACGCGGCGCACGCGGAGCCCAAACCGGGCTGGAACACGAATAGAGTTACGAACCGACGATTCGAGGAGGAACGCCATGGCAGCCCCACTGTTGACGGCACAGGTCGACATCGATGCACCGGTGGCCAAGGTCTGGGCACTGATCTCCGACTTCCGCCGGATGCCCGAGTGGAGCCCGCAGTGCCGGTGGATGAAGCCGCTCGGTGCGGTGCGCCAGGGAACCCGCACGATCAACTTCAACCGACGCGGACGGATGTACTGGCCCACCAGCTCCGTCATCACCGAGTACATCCCGGAGCGCAAACTGGCCTTCCGCGTCACCGAGAACCACAGTGTGTGGACCTACGAACTCGAGCCGACCGCCACCGGGACTCGGGTCGTCGAGAGTCGGCACGTCGAGAACGGCAACACCACCGCGGTCTCCGCGTTTTTGGTGGGCAAGTTTATGGGTGGGACGCCCACCTTCGAACGTGAGCTGGTCGAGGGTATGAACGCTTCACTGAGCAAGATCAAGGCCGCCGCAGAGAACACCTGACGCCCCTGTGGCGGCGGAGTAACGTCCCCTGAAATGGGCGGGATACTGGGAGGAATCCATGGAAACCGTGAAATCCGCAGTGCGACTGCCGAGCATCGCCATCGCAGCGACGGCCCTGGTGGCCACCGGCCTGACCCCGGTGGCCGCGGCACCCGAAATCAGCACGCGCGCTGTGGCCGCGGTCTCGGCTGAAGTGACGCTGGCCGCCAACGCGGTCGTCGACAGCTTCGACACCCTCGCCGGGCTCGCGCCTTTCGATATGTCCAGCATTGCCGACGAACTCAATGTGCCGGACACTTTCGACCTGTCCGAAGTCCTGCCGGGCGCGGCCAATGCGTTGGACGTTCCCGGCGCTGCCGACGCGTTCGACATCGTCGGTCTGTTCAACGCCGAAGTGGCAGCGGCCGTGGGACTGTTCAACCGCTTTATCAGCCTGCCGTTCACGTTGTTCAACGACTTCGAGAACTTGTTCACCAGCCTGATCAACCTCGACTTCGGCATGGCCTTCAGTCAGGCGGCCACCATCCCGCTGGACATCGTCAACTACGTCGTCGGCCTACCGGGAGCGGTGGTCAACACCGCCTTCAACATGCTCTTCGTGCTCCCGGGCGAGTACCTGTTCAACTTCGGTTAGGACGTCTCCGGCTCGCCCGGCTCCTCGGCTTCCCCTGGGGCGTCGGGGATGTCGGCGGACGCTTCGATGACAGTCTCTGCTGCATCAGCCTCGGCGTCGGTTCCGGTTTCGGCCGGTTCCGGCGCCGCTGCTGTTACGGCGGGAACCTCGGACTCGGCTTCGACGACGGCCTCAACCGCTTCAGTCTCGGCTTCGCCTTCGGCCACCGGCCGAACCGGCTCGGCCACGTCTTCGGTCACCTCGGCACCCGTCTCAGTCTCGGCTTCAGCCGGCTCGGTGACCTCGGCGGCCGGAACCGTTGCGACGTCGACGATCTCCAGCACACCATCGTCGTAGGGCTCGTAGGCCGGGGAACCGGTGCCCGCGGGCGCCGGAGTGTCACTGTGTGCGCCGCAGCCGTACCGGTTGTCGACCACGTGGCCGTCGGCGGACATTTCGTTACCGCAAACGCCGAACACCGTGCCCAGCTCACCGGCGAGCGGCAAATAGAAGCCACAGTCGCGGCAGACCCGTTTGGTGGACCGTGCCATCGCCGAATCCGGGCCGTACTCGCCGTCGTGCCAGCGCTGCGCCGCCTCGGCGCGGCCCACCGGACTCATCAGCCACCGTCGGCCCAGACCGATCTCGCCGGCCACCTCGTCGAGCTGCGGATCGCCGCTCGAGGTGTAACCGGGCACCAGCCGCGGGTCGTCGGCGGGCGGCGCCAGCAGATCCCCCGGCCCCAGGTCGCCGGGACGCACCCGCTGGTCCCACGGCACCCACTCCGGCGCGAGCAAGGCCGTGGGGCCGGGCACCAGCACGACCTCACTGACCGTGGGCTCCGTGGCGCCCGGGATCGCCGCGACGACGACCGCCCACTGCCAGCCCTGATAACCGGGCAGCACCGCACCGAACCGGTGGGTGGCGGCGGTCGGGTCTTCGTAGTCGACCCCCAGGTGCTCGCCGACAGTGTCGGCGCCGCTGAACTCGGCGACGGCCGAGCGGGCCTGCTCGACGGCCTCGGCCAGCACCGTGGGCACGGCGATGGTCGCAGTGGCTGATTCTGCGCTGGGTCCGGTCACGCGGGTCCCTTCCGTTCAATGACGTCCCTATACTGCCGCAGCGCGGCTCCATCAGCCACATGCAGGCACGATCACGGCCTACGCGGTCGTGCGGCGGACATAGGGAAGAATCGCGGATGTGTCTGCACGGCGTCGCGATATCCCCGAACCGGGCCGGCGCAGCCGTCCGTCACCGGTCTCCGGCCGAGGTACGCGCAACGGCTCGGCCGGACAGCATCCTGGCATGGCCAACTACCCCAGCAACAACACCGGTGACCAGCGGCAGCGCAAGCCCATGCCCAGCGACAACCGGTACCTGCCACCGCTGCGCGAACACACCGGCACACCTCGTCGTCCCGAGGCTCCGGGTGAGGCGGGCGCCAGCGATCGCGTCACGGTCACCCGCGCCGCCGCGGCGCGTAGTCGCGAAATGGGCTCGCGGATGTATGGGCTGGTGCAACGGGCCGCCACCGCCGACGGCGCCGACAAATCCGGACTGACCGCCCTGACCTGGCCGGTGGTCGCGAACTTCGCGGTGGACGCGGCGATGGCCGTCGCGCTGGCCAACACCTTGTTCTTCGCGGCGGCCGCCGGCGAGAGCAAGGGCCGGGTGGCGCTGTATCTGCTGGTGACAATCGCGCCCTTCGCGGTGGTCGCGCCGCTGATCGGCCCCGCCCTGGATCGCGTCCAGCATGGCCGGCGCGCGGCGTTGGCCATGTCGTTCTCGCTGCGAACCCTGCTGGCCCTGGTGCTGATCGCCAACTACGACGGTGTGGCGGGCACCTTCGGCTCCTGGGTGCTCTACCCGTGCGCGTTGGCGATGATGGCGCTGTCGAAGTCGTTCACGGTGTTGCGCAGCGCGGTGACGCCACGGGTCATGCCGCCGTCGATCGATCTGGTGCGGGTCAATTCCCGGCTGACGATGTTCGGTCTGCTCGGCGGCACGATCGTCGGGGGCGGCGTCGCCGCGGCAGCCGAGTACATCTTCACCCGGCTGCTACAGCTACCGGGGGCATTGTTGGTGCTCGTGGCGGTCTCGGTGGCCGGGGCGGTCCTGTCGATGCGGATCCCGCGATGGGTGGAAGTGACCGCCGGTGAGATCCCGACCACCTTGAGCTACCGCTTCGACGAACGGCCGCGAAGCTGGCCCGAACAGGTCCGGCGGGCCGGCGGGGCGCTGAGCCAGCCACTGCGGCAACCGCTGGGCCGCAACATCATCGCCGCGCTGTGGGGCAACTGCACCATCAAGGCGATGGTCGGGTTCTTGTTCTTGTACCCGGCGTTCGTGGCCAAACAGCACAACGCCGGCGGTTGGGTGCAACTGGGCATTCTCGGGCTGATCGGGGCGGCCGCGGGTCTGGGCAATTTCGCCGGGAACTTCACCAGCGCCCGACTGCAACTGGGACGCCCCGCCGTGCTGGTGGTGCGCTGCACCATGGCGGTGACCGCTGTCGCGCTGGCGGCAGCGGTGGCCGGGACCCTGGTGATGGCGGCGATCGCCGCATTGGTGACGTCGGGAGCCAGTGCGATCTCGAAGGCGTCGCTGGACGCAGCACTGCAGGACGACCTGCCCGAAGAGTCACGGGCCTCGGCATTCGGCCGCACCGAGTCCACCCTGCAACTGGCCTGGGTGTTGGGCGGTGCACTGGGCGTGTTGGTATATACCGACTTGTGGGTGGGTTTCACCGCGATCACCGCTCTGCTGATCCCCGGTCTGGCCCAGACCATCTTGTCGTTCCACGGCGACTCGTTGATTCCCGGCCTGGGGGGCAACCGGCCGGTGCTGATCGAGCAGGACGGTGCCCGCCTCGATCCGGCAAGACAGGGGTGATGTAGGAGTGAAACGCTCGACGGCCGTGCTGGTGGCGGTGCTGACGGTGGTGACCGCGGCGCTCGCCGGCTTCGGCACCTGGTGGTTCACCCGGGCCGAGGAGCCGCTGCCGCCGCAGATCAGCGCGTACTCCAACGGGCATCTCACCCGCACCGGACCGTACATGTACTGCAACGTGCTCAACCTCGATGAGTGCCTGCTCACCGAAGCGCAAGGCACGTTGGCGGTCGATTCGCGTCATCCGGTGCAGCTGTCGGTGGACGAGACCATCGGGCGAGCTCCGTGGCAGCTATGGCGGCTCTACGACAACCCGGACGACACCACCAAAGAGACATATCCGGCGGGCAGCACCCTGGCGGTCACCGTCCCCACCGTGGATCCGCAGCGCGGTCTGCTGCGCGGGCTGGTGGTGCAGCTGCCCACCCTGATCGTCGACGCCAGAACCGGCGAGCTATTCACGGCGTCACACGCCGAGTGGGCGGTGGGCACGCGCTGGGGCCGGAGCGACCGTCACTGATTCGCCGAACGTGTAATGAGTACGAAAATCGCGCTGAATCTCGCCCTCATTACACGTTCGACGCGCCGTGGCCGGCCGGCACCTGCTCGCCTTCCGGCACCGGACCCGGCGGCGTTCCTTCCCCGAACGGCCTGCCGCCCAGCGCTTCTCGTCCATGCGGTGACAGCCAATTCGCCAGGTCCGGCCCGTCGGGGACGATCTGCGACGGATTGATGTCGGCGTGCACGATGTAGTAGTGCTGTTTGATCTGCACGAAGTCAATGGTGTCGCCGAACCCGGGCGTCTGGAATAGATCCCGGGCATAGGCCCACAACACCGGCATCTCGGACAGCTTCTGCCGGTTGCATTTGAAATGTCCGTGATAGACCGGGTCGAACCGGGCCAGCGTGGTGAACAATCGCACGTCGGCCTCGGTGATGGTGTCCCCCACCAGGTATCGCTGATCGGCCAGACGGACGCTGACCCAGTCCAGCGCGGTGAAGAGCCGGTCGTAGGCGGCGTCGTAGGCCTCCTGGGTGCCGGCGAAACCGCACCGGTAGACCCCGTTGTTGATCTCGGTGTAGATCCGCCTTGCCACCTCGTCGATCTCGTCGCGCAGCGGTGCGGGATACAGCTGCGGCGCCCCGTCGCGGTGATAGGCCGTCCACTCGGTGGAGAAGTCCAAGGTCATCTGGGCGAAGTCGTTGGTCACCACCGCACCGGTGGGCACGTCGACCATCGCCGGAACCGTGATCCCCTTGGGGTAGTCAGGAATGCGTTTGAAGTACGCGTCTTGCAGCCGAGGAATCTGCAGCACCGGGTCGACGCCACCGGGGTCCAGATCGAACGTCCAGCTGCGCTGATCGTGAGTCGGGCCACAAAACCCAATGGAGATAACCTTTTCCAGGCCAAGCAGCCGCCGCACGATGATTGTGCGATTGGCCCACGGGCAGGCCCGTGCGACCACCAGTCGGTACCGGCCCGGTTCGACGGGATACCCATCACGACCGTCGGCGGTGATCCGGGTGGAGATGTAGTTGGTATCGCGCTTGAAATCGCCGCCGGCGAGGTAGCTGGCCATGCCTACCAGGGTGCCACGATTCGAGGGCCGCGTGCGGGTTCACACCGGGGTGTGCTGCGCCCAGGAGGTGTTCTCCCACTTCCACCGAGCCAGGCGTGGTCCGACCCAGAACCCGTAGATCCCCACCGTGATGATGATCAAGATCAGCCACTTCCACCACATGCCGAACAGTCCCCAGGCACTTCCGGTGAAAGCGAGCTGCCGGCCCTCGATGTAGGAGTGCTTCGCACGCCACCGTTCCCGCAGCACGAGGCCGAACGGGTAACAGATCCCCAGAGTGAGCACCGTGATCAAGAAGGCCAAGACCGCAGTGCCCAGGTAGGTGCCCGCGCCGCCGTCGAACGCAAACTGGTGGGTCTGGGCGCGTTTCGGCACGACGGGAGGCGCGGTCGGTTGCGGGGCGGGGCCGAGATTCGGTGGGCCGGCCGGAATGGGGCCTGGTGGATGAGGCTCTGGCAGGTAGGGCGTGGACATATGCTCCCTCCGTTCCGGACGGATCAGGTCGTGGTGCCGCAGCTTAGCTCCCGCGGCTCGACGAAGGAGCGGATCTACGGGGTGGGAAGGAACCGGCGTGCCAAGTTCGACTCGGTGGAAGCACCCGGTTCCCAGTGGGCAATCCACGGTCCCGTGACCTCGGACGGATCAAGGATGCCATCCTCCAGCCAGAGGTAACGGTCCTGCAGTACTGCGTCGGCCAACCGGGCGTCGGCGCGGTCAGTGTTCGTCCACAACGCGGCAAACAACGCCTCGACCCGCAGCCGGGACTGCGCGCAGAATCCGTCGGCCAGCTGATAGGCCTGCTGACCCTCGGCCCGGTCGGCCACCCGCTGGGCCTCAGCGCGCACGCACACCGCGGCCATCGCGAACAGCTCCGCCCCGATGTCGACGACCCGCCCTAAGAACCCCTGCCGTTTCTCCATGCCGGCCTGCCACCGGGCCATGCCGTAGAAGGTGTTGCGCGCCAGCTTGCGTGAATGGCGTTCGACAAAACGCAGGTGCGTGGCCAGCTCGCCGAACTCGCGGTATGCCATGGGACGTTGGCCTTCCCCGAATACCAGTTGCGGCAACCACTTTGCGTAGAAGCGGCTGGCCCCGGCGGCGGATCTGGCTTTCTGCCCCAACCTGGCCTTGGGGTTGGCGAGCTCGCCGGCGGCGCTCAGGTGGGCGTCGACGGCTTCGCGGGCTATCAGCAGCCGCATGATCTCACTGGACCCTTCGAAGATCCGGTTGATCCGTAGATCGCGAATCAGTTGCTCTACCGGTACCGCACGCTCGCCGCGCGCCGCCAGCGACTCGGCGGTCTCATAACCGCGGCCGCCACGAATCTGCAGCAGCTCATCGGCGATGATGCAGGCCATCTCGCTGGACCACAGTTTGGCCAACGCCGCCTCGATCCGGATGTCGTTGCGGCCCTCGTCGGCCATCTGACCGGACAGCTCCAGGACCGCTTCCAGCGCGTAGCTGGTCGCGGCGATGAACGCGATCTTCTTGGCCACGGCCTCGTGCTCGCCGACCGGCCGACCCCATTGGACCCGCTCGCGGGACCACTGCCGAGCGATCTTCAGAGCCCATTTCGCCGATCCGGTGGCCATCGCTGGAATGGCCAGGCGGCCGGCGTTGAGCGTGGTCAGCGCGATCTTCAGACCGTCGCCCTCGCGTCCCACCAGGTTCTGGGCGGGCACCCGAACCTTGTGCAGCCGGGTCACGCCGTTCTCGATGCCGCGCAGCCCCATGAACTTGTTTCGGCGCTCGACGGTGATCCCGGGAGTATCGGCTTCCACCACGAAGGCACTGATTCCTCCTCGGTGACCGTTGCCGTCGGGCACCCGCGCCATCACCACCAGCAGCTCGGCCACCACGCCGTTGGTGGTCCACAGTTTGACCCCGTCCAGCTCGTAGGCCGCACCGTCCTCGATCGGTCTCGCAGTCGAGGCCAGCCGAGCAGGATCGGAGCCCACATCCGGTTCGGTCAATAGGAATGCCGAGATCGCCCCGGCCGCGCAACGCGGCAGGAACATCTTCTTCTGTTGATCGGTACCGGCCAGTTTGAGTGGTTCGGGTACTCCGATCGACTGATGAGCGCTCAGCAGCGCACCGAGGCTGGGGTGCACGCTCGACACCATCATCAGGGCCCGGTTGTAGGCGACCTGCGACATGCCCAGACCGCCGTACTCGGCGGGGATCTTCAGCCCGAAGCAGCCCAGCCCGGCCAGTCCTTTGACGTATTCGTCGGGGATCTGTGCGTCACGCTCGATAACCGCGCCGTCCATGGTGTCGAGAAGTTCCCGCAGCCTGCCCAGAAACTCCTCGGTGCGCGCGCCATCCTGATCGGACGGCCGCGGAAACGGGTGGATGAGCGGCAACGGAAACTTCCCGAGGAACAGACCTTTGGCGAAAGATGGTTTGTCCCAGCCACTTTCACGAGATTCTTCGGCAACGGCTCGCGCTTGCTCCTCGCTGACTTGCATCTGTTGCGCCATGTCGGACACCTCCTGAACCAGCAACCGCCGGAGAACCGCTGCTTTTCGCAGGATTAACCAGTTGGTGTCAAACCAAACGCCGGTAGCGGGCCGCAGCCACCGGCGGCGCGGCTGGTCATCCGGTTATCGACGCTGCGTGCAGGTCTCGCACCGTCGGCGACGATTCCACCGCGCGCGGATCCGGATAGGTGCCCAACAGCCGATCGGCGGTGCCGGAGCTGGTCACGGTGAACCAGTAGTTCTCGTTCTTGAAGTGGTGGTACCGGTGGTTGCGCCACACTGCGCGGTAGATCGCATGGCGGGGCTTGTAGTCGGTGTGGACGAGGTAGTGAATCCATTCGTAGAACACCAGGAACGTCGCGACGGTGAGAACGAACGTCAGCCCTTTCCCGGTGTTGCTGAAAGCGAGCACAACCAGGGGCGTCAGGGCGATGATCACCATCAAGCTGGGCCACGGAATGAAGATCAGCGGGATGTCACGCGGGTCGCGATGATGCAGCCGATGGTCACGGGCCAGCCGCGAGTCGATCGTGATCCCCGCCAGAGTGCGCGGACGCCAATGCAGGATTCCGATGTGGATCAACCACTCCCCGACGGGCGAAAAAGCCACCAGCGCAACGGCAATGACCGCATCGCCCACCGACCAGCCGCCCACTGTCAGGCGCACTACCCACAGTGCGCCCGCCCACGTGAGGAGCATCCACGGGCTGGGGTGCCGGACGAACTCGGCGAAGGCCTCACCCAGCGTCAACTGCTTGCGGGTCATGGCCGACCCTCCAACTGGTTGGCGAGCGCGCCGAATGCGGCGCTGCCCAGCTCCAGCATCGCCGCAGCGGCCAGCCGCGCAGCGTCGGCGTCCCCGGCGGCGATGGCATCGGCAAGCGCGCGGTAGTGCTCGATGTCGTTGACCTCGGCTGCCATCACGTTGACCAGCGCGTCGAGTGCGGGCACGTACGCCTGATTCAGCGTGTTGAACAGCAGCCGAAAAGCGATGGACTCGGCACTGTCGACGATGACTTCCCAGAACCCCAGAGCACGCCACATCCGTTGCACGGGTTCTGATTCGGCTTCCAGCTCGTCCACCATGGCACGCAGCCGGGTGCGAGCGTCGTCGGTGGCGCGGGCTGCCGCCAGGGCGGCCACCTGCGGACCGATGATGGCGCGGGCCTCGACCAGGCTGGCCAGGGTGGCACGGTCGACGTCGCCGCCGTGCACGAGCAACAACGGCAACACATCGAACCCGGCTTCGGCGCGGAAGTCGCGCACCACCGTGGACCCGCCCTGGCGGACCTGGATGAGGCGCGCCCGGTCGAGACGGCCCAGCGCCTCCCGGACCGCGGCACGCGATACGCCGAGCGCCTCGGACAGGGTTCGCTCACTCGGCAGGGTGTCGCCGGGAGTCCGGTCACCGGAGAGCACCTGGCCGGCGAGCTGGCCGAAGATCTCGTCGGGGATCGACTGCCGGGTGATCGGCTTGAGGGTCATACCGCGCAGACTAGCACCAAATTGGACAGAGGTCTGGTGGTCAGACCAGTTGATTCGACAGCGCGATGTCGCTGCTGCGTTTTCAGTAGTCAGTCAGCGACGATCGGCACCGCCAGTACGGGCCTGGGCTCAGGCGTCGAGCTCGCGCGCCACGGCCTTGACCACCTCGGAGATCTGCCGAGCGGTCTTGCGGTCGGGGTACTTGCCCTTGCGCAGCTCCGGCTGCACGGTGCCTTCCAGCAGGGTGATCATGTCCTCGACCATGCCGTGCAGCTCGTCGGGGGTGTGCCGGTGTTCGACAGCCGGCGCCGCCTCGCGTCGGGTCCGCGACAGGCTCGGCGGGGGGTCGATCAGCTTCACCGTCAGCGCCTGCGGCCCGCGACGGCCGGCGGCGACGCCGAACTCGACCCGCTGGCCTGCCTTGAGACCTTCTACGCCGTCCGGCAGGGCCGAGGAGCGGACGTAGACGTCCTCACCTTCTTCCTGGGACAGGAAGCCGAAGCCCTTCGCGGCGTCGTACCACTTCACCTTGCCGGTCGGCACTGGTCTCACCTGCTTGTCTTGCTTGATCACGTACGTGGGGACATAAAGGAAGCGTCCCGCCTGCGCAGGACGCGTCAGCAGCCGATCTTACTAGGACAGAGACCCGCAAAACACCCAGGTTTCCTCGGTAGGCTGGTGCAGCCGCTGGAGGAGACCAGGACCGGACACCGAAGTCGATGCGGTCGCTCCCCGGCCGACCGAATCGGATACGGATATGACGTTGAGGCAAGCGGGTCTGCGCACTCCGCCACCGCATGCGGATGCCGCCGACGCGGACCAACAGGAGGCGGCGCGGAAGGCCGCCTTCCACCAAGCCGTGGAGCGTGCCGTCGCCGCGCAGATGCCGACCACCGGGCCGCTCGTGGACACCTTCGGGCGGGTACACACCGATCTGCGGATCTCTCTGACCGACCGCTGCAACCTACGCTGCACCTATTGCATGCCGGCCGAGGGACTGGACTGGATTCCCAGCCGGCACCTGCTGAGCGCCGACGAGCTGATTCGGCTGATGCGCATCGGAGTCGACCGACTTGGCATCACCGACATTCGGTTCACCGGTGGCGAGCCGCTGCTGGCCCGCCATCTCGAAGGTGTGGTGGCTGGCGCCGCGGCACTGCGCCCGCGGCCCGAGATCGCGTTGACCACCAACGGCCTGGGCCTGGCACGCCGAGCCGGCGCCCTGGTAGCGGCCGGGCTGGACCGCATCAACGTGTCGCTGGACACCGTCGACCGCGTCCACTTCGCCGAGCTCACCCGGCGCGACCGCCTGCCCGACGTCCTCGCCGGCCTGGACGCGGCCGCGCAGGCCGGCATGCGGCCGATCAAGGTCAATGCCGTGCTCGATCCCAAGATCACCGGCGACGACATCATCAACCTGCTGCGCTACTGCCTACTGCACGGCTACCACCTGCGGGTGATCGAAATGATGCCGCTGGACGCCGACCACAACTGGAACCGTGACGCCGGGCTCAGCGTTGAGGAACTGCTGGAGGCGGTGCAGGCCCGGTTCACCCTGCGGCCCGATCCGAAACCGCGCGGCTCGGCGCCGGCCGAAGTCTGGCTGGTCGACGAGGGCCCCGAGACACCGGCGGGCACGTTCGGAATCATCGCTTCGGTATCGCGGCCGTTCTGTGGAGACTGCGACCGTACGCGACTGACCGCCGACGGCCAGATTCGCAACTGCCTATTCGCCGCCGAGGAGTACGACCTGCGCGCCCTACTGCGAGACGGTTCCGATGACGCCGCCATCGAGCAGGCGTGGCGGGCCGCGATGTGGACCAAGAAGGCCGGCCATGGCATCAACGATCCGGATTTCATCCAGCCGGATCGCCCGATGAGCGCGATCGGCGGTTGATCGATGACCCATCAGACCGACGTCACCGACACCGGCGTCGCGGTGACGGTCCGCTATTTCGCCGCGGCCCGTGCCGCGGCCGGAGCCGAATCGGAGACCGTCAGCGTGCCCGCCGGGGGCGGAGTGGCCGCCTTGGCACAGACCCTCGCCGCCCGTAATGAACGGCTGGCGGCAGTGCTGAGTCGGTGCTCTTATCTACGCGACGGGGTCGCCGTGCGCGACCACGAGGCCGCTTTGCAGCCCGGCGAAACAGTCGACGTACTGCCGCCGTTTGCCGGTGGTTAGCCGGCTCGACGAAGGAGAGCCGAAGCTGGACCGCCGAATCAGACCCGGTGGCTAAGCATGATCTACGTCACATAACGAATTGATTACGAGCCGACAACAGCTTGATGGAGTTGGCTTTGACCTGCACAAACGCGGGCCGTTCCTGGTGGTTTGAGAAGAACCGACGAGGAAAACACCCGGGAGCGTCCTGGGTGACTCAGCGGGTAAGAGCGGTTACGGTACATCTCCGGGTGTATCGAAAATCTTCCGATCGATCCACCTTTCTTCACCCGTAGCGCCGAGCTCCATCCAACGGGCGAAGAAAACCACAAATACCTGATGGATGGAGGCGGGGGACCCACCGGGTCCGCCGTGAGCGGCCCTGAGGCCTTAACCGGCCTCTCGGGGTGAAGCCGACGACGCACCGAGTGCATCAAGGCCGGGCAGTCCCCCCTGTCCGAACCCGACGCTGACCTCGCAGGCGTAGACAGAGAGGAATTCACCACCGTATGAGTGGACGGCATCGCAAGCCCACCCAATCGAACGTCAACATCGCGAAAATCGCTTTCACCGGAGCTGTGATCGGTGGCGGTAGCCTGGCCCTCGCCGGGACCGCAGCCGCGGCTACCGATGACGAATGGGACCACGTAGCCCGGTGCGAATCCGGCAACAACTGGGGTATCAACACCGGCAACGGCTACCAGGGCGGGCTGCAGTTCTCGCCGAGCACCTGGAGCGCGCACGGTGGTGGCAAGTACGCCCCGTCGGCACACCTGGCCAGCCGCGAGCAGCAGATCGCTATCGCCGAGCACGTGCTGGCAACTCAAGGCCGTGGCGCCTGGCCGGTTTGCGGCCGCGGGCTGTCCGGCGCATCGCAGCGCGAGGTTCCGGCAACGCCGCCGGCCGACGCCCCGATCGACAACCCGGATGTCAACGGCGAGACCGTCGCCATGGACAACCCGATCGCTCCCCCGCCCGCTCCCGAGCCCGCACCGTGGTGGGCTCCGGCCCCCGAGGCTCCGGCTCCCGCCGAAGGCGCCGCACCGGCGGCTCCCGCCGGCTGGTTCCCGGAGGCTCCGGCCCCCGAGGCCCCGGCCCCCGAAGCTCCGGCCCCCGAGGCCCCGGCCCCGATCGCCGAAGACCTGCCGCCGGCTCCTGAGGCTCCCGCTCCGGAGGCTCCGGCCCCCGAGGCTCCGGCCCCGATCGCCGAGGATGTCCCGCCGCCGGCCCCCGAGGCTCCCGCTCCTTGGTGGAACCCGGAGGCTCCGGCACCCGAGGCCCCGGCGCCCGGCGACGAGGTGGCTCCGGCTCCGGCTCAGGACGGCAACCGTCAGGAAGCGGTCTCGGTCGGCTTCCACCAGCAGCTGTGGCAGGCCGTTCGGTCGGAGAACATCAGCGGCAACGACGCGCTGGACGCGTTCGCGCTGCAGCCCAGCCGGGTTATGTAGTAACAAACTCCTACAAAAGCGGGGGCCGGATAACCGGCCCCCGTTTTTGTGTTCACGCGACCATCAGGCCGAGCCGACCCACTCCTCGGTGTCGTCGGCGAAGAACTGGTGCTTCCATACCGGCAGCCGCGCCTTGATGGTGTCGACAAGCAGCGCGCAGGCCTCGAACGCCTCTCGGCGGTGATCGGCCGCCACGGCGGCCACCAGGGCGGCGTCACCGATGTGCAGCGCCCCGATCCGGTGGCTGGCGGCCAGCGCGCGGACCCCGACGGCCTGCTCGGCAACCTCGGCCAGCACTTCGGCCATCACCTGCTCTGCCGACGGGTGCGCGGAGTACTCCAGTCGGGTCACCTGGCGGCCGTGGTCGTGGTCGCGGATCATGCCGACGAATCCCACGATCGCTCCCGCGGCCCGGTGGCCCACCAGTTCCTCGTGCTCGGACAGCACGATGGGCTGCTCGGTGATCGCGGCCCGCAGGATCAGCGCGCCGGAGGCGGTCACCGGTGGTCTCCGCCGGCGAGCTGGTCCAAGGCGTGATCCAGGACGTCGGCGAGCACGCCAAGCCCGTCGCGGACCCCACCTGAGGACCCGGGCAGGTTGACCACCAGGCTGCGGCCGGCCACCCCGCACACACCACGAGACAGCACCGAGGTCGGCACCTTCGGCAGCCCGGACCGGCGGATGGCATCGGCGAGGCCGGGGATCTGGTAGTCGAGCACCGTCAGCGTCTGCGCCGGGGTGTCGTCGGTCGGCGAAATACCGGTTCCCCCGGACGTGATGATCACGTCCACCCCGTCGGCCACCGCGGCGCGTAAGGCGGCGCCGACCGGCTCGCCGTCCGGCACGACCTCCGGCTGCACCTCGGCGAAGCCACGCTGGGTCAGCCAGTCAGCGATGATCGGCCCGGTGCGGTCGGTGTACTCCCCGGCCGACGCGCGGGTGGACGCGATGATGACTCGGGCGGTCCGGGCGCTCACGAACGCTCCCAGGCCCCGGTACGGCCGCCGTCCTTGCTCAGCACCCGAATGCTGTCGATGACGGCGGCGCGGTCGACGGCCTTGATCATGTCGTAGAGGGTCAGAGCCGCCACGCTGACCGCGGTCAGCGCTTCCATCTCGACCCCGGTGCGGTCGGTGGTGCGTACGGAGGCGGTGATGTCGATCTGGGATTCGCCGATGGTGAAGTCCACGTCGACTCCGGTCAGGGCCAGTTGGTGGCAGAGCGGGACCAGATCGCTGGTGCGTTTGGCGGCCATGATGCCGGCCACCCGGGCGGTGGCCAACGCGTCGCCCTTGGGCAGTCCGCCGGCCGAGATCAGCTGGATCACTTCAGCGGTGGTGCGCAGCACGCCGCCGGCGACCGCAACACGCTTGGTGGTCGCCTTGGCGCTGACGTCGACCATGTGGGCCGCGCCCCGGTCATCGAGGTGTGAAAGCGGCCCGGTCATGGCGTCACCGCTACCGGTTGACGACGGTGACCGGATGCAGGTAGGGCAGCTCGTCGGACGGCAGCGGGAACACGAGGTCCCCGAACGGCGACAGTGCGCCAGTCCGATCGGTGCGCAGCTCGCTGACGGCGGGTTCGCCGTCGGTCTTCGGCCAACCGTTGTCGACGTACCGGTTCTTGTTGTCCTGGTTTCCAGCCACGGCACCATTCTGACAGGTCGCGATCGACGACGTTCACCGGTTGGGCCTTACGCTGGTCGTCGATGACCGAACGCGCCCGGGGTGTCCCACTGGGGTCGTGGCTGGCCGACCTGCCCGACGAGGATCTGATCCGGCTTCTGAAGCTACGGCCCGACCTCGCCCAACCCCCGCCAGGCAGTATCGCTGCGTTGGCCGCGCGAGCCCAGGCCCGCCAGTCGGTCCGCGCCGCCACCGACGAGCTGGACTTCCTGCGGCTCGCCGTCCTTGATGCGCTGCTGGAACTGCATGCCGACGGCACCGGCGTGCCGGTCGCCGATCTGCTGGCCCTGCTCGGCGAGCGCGCCCCCGCCGACGCGGTGACCGAAGCGCTGACCGGCCTGATCGAGCGGGCGTTGTGTTGGGGTGCGTCCGAACCGAACGGGGTGGTGCGCGTCGTCGCCGAGGCCGGCGCTGGTTTGCCCTGGCATCCGGGTCAGGTGACGCGAGAAGAACCGGTAGACGGTGATGCCGACATCGCCGCACTCCACGATGCCATCGCCGATCTGGACGCTTCGCAGCGTGACCTGCTGGACAAGCTGCTGACCGGCTCCCCGATCGGGCGCACCCGCGACGCCGCGCCCGACGCACCCGTGGAGCGTCCGGTGCCCCGGCTGCTGGCGGCCGGACTGCTGCGTCGCGTCGACGACGAGACGGTGATCCTGCCGCGCCTCGTCGGTCAGGTGCTGCGGGGCGAGCAGCCCGGCCCGATCACCTTGCATGAGCCCGACCCGGTGGTGTCGCAGACCACGGCGGCCGATGTCGATGCGGCCGCGGCCGGCGCGGTGATC
Source organism: Mycolicibacter virginiensis (assembly GCF_022374935.2). Lineage (NCBI taxonomy): Bacteria > Bacillati > Actinomycetota > Actinomycetes > Mycobacteriales > Mycobacteriaceae > Mycobacterium > Mycobacterium virginiense. The sequence goes on along the minus strand of NZ_CP092430.2, from coordinate 871,475 downwards.
GACGTGTTGCGCGAACTCGACGTGATCCTGGCCAATCTGGGCGAAACACCGGTGCCCGAGCTGCGTAGCGGCGGGCTGGGTGTGCGCGAGGTCAAGCGACTGGCCAAGGCCACCGGGGTCGACGAGATCCGGCTGGGTCTGCTGCTGGAGGTCGCGGCGACCGCGCGGCTGATCGCAGCCGATTTCCCCGACCCGGTGAGCGTTGATCAACGAGACTGGCCCGACGCCGACGGCCCGTACTGGGCGCCGACGGTGCTCGCCGACCGGTTCGCCGAGCAGTCCACCGCGGAGCGCTGGCATCTGCTGGCCGCCACCTGGCTGGATCTGGCGGCCCGGCCGGGTCTGATCGGTAGCCGCGGCGCCGACGGCAAACCCCGGGCGGCGCTGTCGACCCCGTTGTTCTCCACCGCCGCCCCGCTGGATCGCCGGCTGCTGCTGGGCATGCTCGCCGAGCTGCCCGTGGGCGCCGGGGTCGACACGGTGACCGCGTCGCAGGCGCTGATCTGGCGTCGGCCGCGCTGGGCCAACCGGCTCCAGCCCGGTCCGGTGGGCGAGCTGCTCGACGAGGCGCACGCCCTGGGTGTGCTGGGCCGCGGCGCGCTCAGCTCCCCCGGCCGGATCCTGCTGGCGGCCGGCGCCGACGGCGCTGCCTCCGACGCCGATGATGCCGCCGCGGTTGCCGCGATGGCCAAGGCGTTGCCCGAGCCGATCGACCACTTCTTGGTGCAGGCCGACCTGACCGTGGTGGTGCCGGGGCCGCTGAAACGTGAACTCGCCGAGGAGTTGGCCGTCGTCGCCACCGTGGAATCGGCCGGTGCCGCAATGGTCTACCGGGTCTCCGAACAGACCATCCGGTCCGCCTTGGACGTGGGCCGTACCGGTGCCGGGCTGCGGGCGTTCTTCGAGAAGCACTCCAAGACCCCGGTGCCGCAAGGGCTCAGCTATTTGATCGACGACGTCGCGCGCCGGCACGGCCAGCTGCGGATCGGGTTGGCTGCCTCCTTCGTGCGCTGCGAGGACCCCGCGCTGCTGGCCCAGGCGGTCGCCGTTCCGGCCGCCGAGGCGCTGTGCCTGCGGCTGCTGGCCCCGACGGTGGCGGTGGCGCAGGCTCCGCTTGCCGATGTGCTGGCGGCGCTGCGCGATGCCGGTTTCGCCCCGGCCGCCGAGGATGCCACCGGAACGATCGTCGATATCCGGCCGCGCGGGATGCGGGTGCACACCCCGGCGGAGCGTCGCGGGCACCGGCAGCACGCCGGTCCTGGTGACGACAGCCTGACTGCGCTGGTCCGGGTGCTGCGCACGGTGACGTCGGCGCCGTTCGACAACATCCGGCTGGACCCGGTGACCGCGATGATCATGCTCAAGCGCGCGGCGCTGGAGCGGGCCACGGTGATGATCGGTTACGTCGACGCCGCCGGGGTGGCCACCCAGCGTGAAGTGGCGCCCACCCAGGTGCTGGGTGGGCGGCTGGTGGCGTTCGATTCGACGTCGGGGCAGATGAAGGATTTCGCGATCCACCGCATCACGTCGGTGTCGTCGGCAGGCGAAGATTCGGCGCCGTAAGCACCGTGTCGGTCGACTCCGGATAATGGGCCCATGCGCGCTGCCGACGATGCAGAGCGCCAGCGATGAGGAGGAGCAGCGCCGTGAGCGGAGTCGACGGGCCGTTGATCGTCCAATCCGATAAGACCGTGCTGCTCGAGGTCGATCACGAACAGGCCGGTTCGGCGCGCGCCGCCATCGCGCCGTTCGCCGAGCTCGAGCGCGCCCCGGAGCACATCCACACCTACCGCATCACGCCGCTGGCGTTGTGGAACGCCCGCGCCGCGGGCCACGACGCCGAGCAGGTGGTCGACGCCTTGGTCAGCCATTCGCGTTACGCGGTGCCGCAGCCGCTGCTGGTCGACATCGTCGACACCATGGCGCGTTACGGGCGCCTGCAGCTGGTGAAGAGCCCGGTGCACGGCCTGACCCTGGTCAGCCTGGATCGCGCGGTGCTCGAGGAGGTGCTGCGCAACAAGAAGATCGCGCCGATGCTCGGTGCCCGCCTCGACGACGACACCGTCGTGGTTCACCCCAGTGAGCGCGGCCGGGTCAAGCAGATGCTGCTCAAGATCGGTTGGCCCGCGGAAGATCTTGCGGGCTACGTCGACGGCGAGGCCCATCCGATCGACCTGGCCCAGGACGGCTGGCAGCTGCGCGACTATCAGGAGATGGCCGCGGACTCGTTCTGGTCGGGTGGTTCGGGGGTGGTGGTGTTGCCCTGCGGTGCCGGCAAGACATTGGTCGGTGCCGCGGCGATGGCCAAGGCGAAGGCCACCACGCTGATCCTGGTCACCAACACCGTGGCGGGCCGACAGTGGAAGCGCGAACTGGTGGCGCGCACGTCGCTGACCGAGGAGGAAATCGGCGAGTATTCCGGGGAGCGCAAGGAGATCCGGCCGGTCACCATCGCCACCTATCAGGTGATCACCCGGCGCACCAAGGGTGAGTATCGTCACCTGGAGTTGTTCGACAGCCGCGACTGGGGGCTGATCATCTACGACGAGGTGCATCTGCTGCCCGCGCCGGTGTTCCGGATGACCGCCGATCTGCAGTCCCGCCGCCGCCTCGGATTGACCGCGACGCTGATCCGGGAGGACGGCCGCGAAGGTGACGTGTTCTCGCTGATCGGCCCGAAACGCTACGACGCGCCGTGGAAGGACATCGAGGCGCAAGGCTGGATCGCCCCGGCCGAATGCATCGAGGTGCGGGTCACCATGACCGAGAGCGAGCGGATGACCTACGCCATCGCCGAACCCGAGGAACGCTACAAACTGTGCTCGACGGTGCACTCCAAGATCGCGGTGGTGCGCTCGATCCTCAAGCAGCATCCCGGCGAGCAGACCCTGGTGATCGGCGCCTATCTGGACCAGCTCGAAGAACTGGGCGAGCAGTTGGACGCCCCGGTGATCCAGGGCTCGACGCGTACCGCCGAGCGCGAGAAGCTGTTCGATGCCTTCCGCCGGGGTGAGATCTCCACCCTGGTGGTGTCCAAGGTGGCCAACTTCTCCATCGACCTGCCGGAAGCATCGGTGGCCGTGCAGGTCTCGGGCACCTTCGGCTCGCGCCAGGAGGAGGCCCAGCGGCTGGGCCGGCTGTTGCGCCCCAAGGCCGACGGCGGCGGCGCCGTGTTCTATTCGGTGGTTGCCCGCGACAGCTTGGACGCCGAATACGCAGCGCACCGGCAGCGGTTCCTGGCCGAGCAGGGCTACGGCTACATCATCCGCGACGCCGATGACCTGCTCGGTCCGGCGATCTGAGGCAACCCACGCCGATCGCGGCTAGCCTCGCAACATGGGCCTGTCCAAGGACGAACGCGAGCAATTTCTGGCCGAGCCGCACATCGCCGCGCTGTCGGTGAACGCCGGTGCCGGGCGCGGCCCCCTGACGGTGCCGATCTGGTACCAGTACGCTCCCGGCGGCGAACCCTGGGTGTTGACCGGCGCCGGGTCGCGCAAGACGAAGCTCATCGAGGCCGCTGGAAGCTTCTCGCTGATGGTGGAACGCACCGAGCCGACGCTGCGCTACGTCGCCGTCGACGGCATCGTCAGCCGCATCGAGCCCGGCAGCGACGAGCTGCACGCCGAACTGGCCCACCGCTACCTGCCACCGGAACGGGCCGAGAAGTTCCTCGAATACGCGCTGGCCGAACTGGGCGAGCAGGTGGTCATCTATCTGCGTCCCCAGCACTGGATTTCAGCAGACCTGGGGGCGATCTAAGCCCCCAGCGTTCGGCTCAGCGCACGCAGACGTCGGCCGGCAGCAGCAGCATCACCGGCCACAGGGCCACCGAGGTCACCGTCGCCACCTCGTAGACGCTCGACGGTGGTATGCCGTATTGCCGCTCGGCCTGCGCTTGGAGCCGTTCGACGCCGTCGGGGTGCAAGAACAGCCACACCACGCCGGCGATCACATAGACCAGGCCAAGCCACAGCGCCGCCTCGATCAGCGCCCCGACGCTCACCTGGCGGTCGAGAAAACGCAGAATCCCCCGAAACCGCGGGGTTCCGGGGGATTCCACGTTGTCACCTGATTACAGCAGCGATGCCGGCGGGTTGAACCGGTCGCCGTAGGTGGCGGCCAGTTCCTTGGCTCGGGCCACGAAGGCGGCCTTGCCGCCGGGGTAGCCGGTGATGAACTGCGCGGTGCCACCGGTCCACGCCGGGAACCCGATGCCCATGATCGCGCCGATGTTGGCGTCGGCGGTCGAGGTCAGCACGCCCTCGTCAAAGCACTTCTGGGTTTCCAGCACCTCGGCGAAGAGCATCCGGTCGATCATGTCCTGCAGCGGCGGAGTGGAGCTGCCCGAGTTGAACGTCTCCCGCAGGCCCGACCACAGACCGGTGCGCTTGCCGTCGACATACTCGTAGAAGCCGGCACCCTTCAGGCGCGACGGACGACCGATTTCGATCATCTTGTCGACGACCTCTTCGTTCCGCTGCTTGGCCAGCGTGCCACCGGCCGCCTCGACACCCTCGCGGGTGGCGATGGCGATCTTCTGCATCAGCTCCAGGTTGAGCTCGTCGCAGAGCTGCAGCGGAGCCGCCGGGTAGCCGGCCTGCAGACCGGCCTGCTCGATGCTGGCCGGCTCCACGCCCTCGCCGAGCATCATCAGTGCCTCGTTGACGAAGGTGCCGATCACCCGCGAGGTGTAGAAGCCGCGGCTGTCGTTGACCACGATCGGGGTCTTCTTGATGGCCAGCACGTAGTCGAACACCCGGGCCAGCGCCTCGTCGGAGGTCTTCTCGCCCTTGATGATCTCCACCAGCGGCATCTTGTCAACCGGCGAGAAGAAGTGGATTCCGATGAAGTCCTCCTGGCGCTTCACGCCGGTGGCCAGACCGGTGATCGGCAGCGTGGAGGTGTTCGATCCCAGCAGTGCGTTGGGCTCGACGATGTCCTCGATCTCCTGGAAGACCTTGTGCTTGAGGTCCTGGCTCTCGAACACGGCCTCGATCACGAAGTCGACGCCGGCCAGGTCCTGCGGGTCGGCGGTCGGGGTGATCTTGTCCAGCAGCGCCTGCGACTTCTCAGCGGTGGTGCGACCTCGCTCGAGAGCCTTGGCTTCCAGCTTCTCCGAGTAGCCCTTGCCGCGCTGGGCCGCCTCGAGGGAGACGTCCTTGAGCACCACGTCGTAGCCCGCCTTGGCCGACACGTAGGCGATGCCGGCGCCCATCATCCCGGCACCGAGCACACCGATCTTGCGGATCGGGGTCTGCGCGATGCCCTCGGGCCGGCTGCCGCCGCCGTTGATGTGCTGCAGGTCGAAGAAGAACGCCTGGATCATGTTCTTGGCGACGTTGCCGGTGACCAGCGAGATGAAGTAGCGGGTCTCGATGCGGCTGGCGGTGTCGAAGTCCACCTGCGCGCCCTCGATCGCGGCCGCCAGGATGGCGCGCGGCGCGGGCATGTTGGCTCCCTTGACCTGCTTGCGCAGCAGGGCCGGGAACGACGGCAGGATGGCCGCCAGGGCCGGGGTGGCCGGGGTGCCGCCAGGCATCTTGTAGCCCTTGGCATCCCACGGCTGCACTCCGGCGTCGGGGTTGGCCTTAATCCACGCCTTGGCGGCGGGCACCAGCTCCTCAACGGTGGGCAGCACCTCGTCGACCAGGCCGATCTCCTTGGCCTTGGCCGGCTTGAAGCGGGTGCCTTGGGCCAGCACGTTCATGAAGGCGTTCTGGATGCCCAGCATGCGCACCGTGCGGGCGACACCGCCGCCGCCGGGCAGCAGGCCCAGGGTGACCTCGGGCAGGCCGAGCTGGCTGCCCTTGGCGTCGGCCGCGATCCGGTGGTGACACGCAAGCGCGATCTCCAGGCCACCGCCGAGGGCGGCGCCGTTGATGGCGGCCACGACCGGCTTGCCGAGGGTCTCCAGGGCGCGCAGGTCGGCCTTGATACCCTCGCACTGGTCGAAGACGGCCTGGGCGTCGGCCGGACCGACGTGGATCATCGCCTTGAGGTCACCGCCGGCGAAGAAGGTCTTCTTCGCGCTGGTGACGACTACACCGGTGACCGAATCCTTCTCCTCGATCAGGCGCTGCACCGCGTTGTGCATGGACTCGCGGTAATGGTCATTCATGACGTTGGCCGACCCGGTCGGGTCATCCAGGGTCAGCGTGACGATGCCGTCGGCGTCCTTGTCCCACTTGATGGTGTTCTCTGCCATTTTTTACAAACCCTCTCAGACGCGCTCGATGATGGTGGCCACGCCCATGCCGCCGCCGATGCACAGCGTGATCAGGGCACGCTTGGCACCGCGACGCTCAAGCTCGTCGACCATGGTTCCGGTGATCATGGCGCCGGTGGCGCCCAGCGGGTGACCCATCGCGATGGCGCCACCGTTGACGTTGAGCTTCTCGTTGGGGATGTTGAGGTCCTTCTGGAACTTCAGCACCACCGAGGCGAACGCCTCGTTGAGCTCGAACAGGTCGATGTCATCGACGGTCAGCCCGGCCCGGTCCAGTGCCTTGACGGTGGCCGGGGTGGGGCCGGTGAGCATGATGGTCGCGTCGGCACCGGTGGTGGCGGTGGCCACGATGCGGGCGCGCGGGGTCAGGCCCTGCGAAGCGCCGGCCTTCTCGCTACCGATCATCAGCAGGGCGGCACCGTCGACGATGCCGGAGCTGTTGCCGCCGGTGTGGACGTGGTTGATGCCCTCGACCCAGTGGTACTTCTGCAGCGCCACATCGTCGAAGCCGCCCATCGCGCCGATGCCGTCGAAGGCAGTGCGCAGCTTGCCCAGGCCTTCCAGGGTGGTGTCGGGGCGCATGTGCTCGTCGTGGTCCAGGATGAGCAGACCGTTCTGGTCACGCACCGGGATGACGGACTTGGCGAAGTAGCCGCCCGACCAGGCCGCGGCCGCACGCTGCTGGCTCTGCAACGCGTAGTTGTCCACGTCCTCGCGCGAGAAGCCCTCGATGGTGGCGATCAGGTCGGCACCGATGCCCTGCGGGGCGATGTAGTTGTCGTAGGTGAAGGGCACGTCGGAGAACATCGCGCCGCCGTCGGAGCCCATCGGCACCCGGCTCATCGACTCCACACCGCCGGCCAGCACCAGGTCGTCCCAGCCGGAGCGCACCTTCTGCGCGGCGACGTTGACGGCCTCGAGCCCGGAGGCGCAGAACCGGTTGAGCTGCACGCCGCCGACGGTGTCGGGCAGACCGGCCGCCAGCACCGCGGTGCGGGCGATGTCGCCGCCCTGGTCACCCACGGGCGAGACGCAGCCCAGAACGACGTCGCTGATCAGGCTCTCGTCCAGGTCGGGGTGGCGGGTGCGCAGTTCCTCGATGAGGCCGACGACCAGGCTGATCGGCTTGACCTCGTTCAGCGCGCCGCCGCGCTGCTTGCCGCGCGGGGTGCGAATGGCCTCGTAGATGAAGGCTTCTTCGGACATGGGCGATTCCTCTTCAGTATTTGGTATTCGATGCGGATCGACTGCGTCTTGGTCGGAGCGTAGTCCCCGAATTCCCAGCCTAACAGGGTGGCCTATCAACCGGATGGTTGGTCCATCTGGAGGCCTGCTTCCGGCCGCTCCTTCGGGCTCCTCGCCTGCGCTTTAGGCTCGGGTCTCATGACGGCGCGGATGGTCTCACGACTGGAGCCCTATGCCACCACGATCTTCGCTGAGATGTCGGCGCTGGCCGCACGGATCGGCGCGGTCAACCTCGGCCAGGGCTTCCCCGACGAGGACGGACCGCCCGCGATGCTCGAGGCCGCGCGGTCCGCGATCACCGACGGCGTCAACCAATACCCGCCCGGGCCCGGCATCCCCGCCCTGCGTGAAGCCATCGCCGGGCAGCGCGCCCGCAAGTACGGGATCGACTACGACCCCGACACCGAAGTCCTGGTGACAGTAGGGGCTACCGAGGCCATCGCCGCCGCGGTGCTCGGGCTGGTGGAGCCCGGTTCCGATGTGGTGCTGCTCGAACCGTTCTACGACTCCTATTCACCGGTGGTCGCCATGGCCGGGGCACGACGGGTCAGTGTGTCGCTGGTGCCCGACGGGCGCGGATTCGCCTTGGATGCCGACGCATTGCGGCGCGCCATCACCCCCGCGACCCGGGCGCTGATCGTCAACTCACCGCACAATCCGACCGGCACCGTGTTCACCGAGTCCGAATTGGCCGAGATCGCGCGCATCGCGGTGCAGGCCGATCTGCTGGTGATCTCCGACGAGGTCTATGAGCACCTGGTCTTCGCCGAACGGACCCACCGCCCGTTGGCCGCCTTCGAGGGGATGGCGGAGCGCACCATCACCATCTCCAGCGCGGCGAAGATGTTCAACTGCACCGGCTGGAAGATCGGGTGGGCGTGCGGACCGGCGGAGCTTTTGGCCGGAGTGCGGGCCGCCAAGCAGTACCTGAGCTATGTCGGCGGTGCGCCGTTTCAGCCGGCGGTGGCGCTGGCGCTCAACACCGAGGACGCCTGGGTGGCGGCGTTGCGCGCGACCATGCAGGCCCGCCGCGACCGGTTGACCGCCGGCTTGCGGGGCATCGGATTCGAAGTGCACGACAGCTTCGGCACCTATTTCCTGTGCGCCGATCCCCGCCCCCTGGGCTACGACGACAGCACGGCGTTCTGCGCCGAGCTGCCACATCGGGCCGGGGTGGCCGCTATCCCGCTGTCGGCGTTCTGTGTGTCCGGTTCGGAAGCCACGGCCCCCGATGTCTGGAATCACTTGGTGCGGTTCACCTTCGTCAAACGTGAGGACACCATCGACGAGGCGATCCGGCGGCTGGAGACGCTGCGCGACGGGCCCGCTACTGCTCGGTAGTGGCGTCGTCTCCCATGATTTGCTGACGCAGCCGTTCGGTGGCGATGCTCAGCACCAGCTTGCTGGCGCGCCGCACGATGAACTCCGGGATCGGCCCGGACGGCTCGACCGTGATATCGAAGCGCACCCTCGTGCTGTCGGGGCCTTCACGAGTCAGGGTGTACTCGACGTGCTGGGCGCGCTGCTGGGCTGTTGCCTTGGCATCCCAGACCATCCAGTCCGGACCCCAGTGGTATTCCAGGATCTCCTTGTCCACCAAACCCAGAATCTTGATGGTGGCCAGCACGTGATGGGGACGGCCGTCCTCGTACTTGTCGAGGACTTCGATCCGCTTGTGCACCGGCGACCACGAAGCCAACTCGGACACATCAGCGAGCGCGTCGAGGATTTTCTCCGGCGGCGCGTCAATCACAATTTCCCGCGATGCTCGAACAGCCACTAGATCGAGCCTAACGCCGAGCCCTCCTGGCTGCGGGATTTCATCGCAGGTGGTGTCAGCGACTCTTCTTGATCTTGAGCACCTGGTCGCGCAGGCCGTCGGTGGCGGTCTTCATGCCGCCCTTGAGCGTGCTCTTGAGCAGGAACCCCGGGATCGGGATCGACGGGTCGACGTCCATGTCGAACCGCACCTTGGTTTTGTCACCCTGCGGGGTCAACGTGTACTTGGCGTCCTGCGCCTTGAGCTGACCGGCCGACACCAGGGTCCAGCCGACGCTGTTGTCAGTCCAGCTGTATTCGACGACCTGCTCGTCGGTGAGGCCGGCCGCCTTGATCTTCATCCGCACCCGACGCGGACGACCGTCGTCGTACGTGTCGAGCACCTCAGCACTCTGGTACTGCGGTGACCAGGACGGAACAGACTCGACGTCGGCGAGGACTTCGAAGATCTCCTCCGCGCTCGCTTCGATAACCACCTCGCGGGAATCCTTGACTGCCATGGCAGGCACCCTAACCAGGCGGGCGGTGATGCGTGGGGATTTGGGCCGCCCGAGAGTCGCCCCCTCGCCGGTTCGCGGTGGCACGATGGAGGTCATGCATGTGACCGTCCGGATTGCCGCACCCCTGCTGGCCGCCGCGGCACTGACCGCCGCGCCGGCCGCCCACGCCGATGACGCGAGCTACCTGGCCCGGGTCAACGCCGCCCCGGTGGCGATCCCGGTCGCCGACCACGTCAAAGTGACCTCAGGGCACTACATCTGCGCCGAGTTGCGGATGTATGGCCATACCGGGACTTACCGTGCCGGCATCTCGCCGGGTGACCTGGTGCGCCAGCTGACCAACACCTTCTATTACAGCCCCGAAGCCGCCGACGTTCAGATTCAGGCGGCGCAGGCCGAGATCTGCCCGGAGACGTTGCGGCCCTAAGGCTTAGCCGAGGCCGAACCCGGCGCCCGGGCCGCCCTTGGCGTTGAGGTCCTCGAGGATCGCCTTGAACATCACGATCCCGGGGCCCGACTGGTCCGGCGGCGCGGTCGGGAAGCTTCCATCGCGGACCATGGCGATCAGCAAGTTGTCGATGGTGATCGGCGACCCGTCATCACCGGGCTTCCACCACTCTTCACCGGCGGTGTCTACGCCGGCAGGCCCGATGTCGTAGCAGTTGAGGCCGGTGCCGCGGCCCAGCTTGCAGGCCTGTTTCGGGGCCGGAGGTTCCGCAGCGACGGGTTCTTGGGTGGCGGGTTCTTCGGTGGCAGGTTCTGGGGCGGCAGGCTCTGGGGCCGCGGGTTCCGCGCCGGGTTCCGGGGCGGCAGGTTCTGCGCCTGCAGGTTCTGGGGCGGCGGGATTGGGCTCTTTCGGGCCCAGGCCGAAGATCCCAAAGCCTTCGTAATCGCCGATCGGCTTCACCTTGACCGGATCGAACTCGATCACCGCGTAGCCCAGTCCCTGGTCGGCGGCCACCACCGTGCCCACGCCGCCGTGGTCTTCGGCCCCCTCGACGACCACGGACGAGCCCGGCCCACCGCAGTTCGCGGCGGTGAAACCGATCAGCCGGCCGGCGCTGTCGTGCCCCATCGCGGTCAGCGTGCACAGCGTGTCGTCGTGGAGCACGATCGCGGCACCGCCGCCGAGCTGGATCTTGTCACTTACCGCTGCGGCGGACGGCAGCCCGGCGGAGGCGATCACGGCGGAGATGAGGATCGCCGTCGCTCGTCGAGTCGAGGCAGGGTGCACAGCGGGCCAGTCTAGGGGCCTGATCCGGCGAGGCCGGTTCGACTCGGCGTGGGTTGACGCGAATGTGATGGCCGGCTGGCCGGCTCGCTGATCACACAGCGCCCTCCGCCTGTGAATCGATTGTGGCCAGCCGGGTTCGCTCCACAAAGCCGGAGCCCCACCCCGAACTATCCCCGAGCGGCCACTGCTTGCTTGGCAGCCTCGACCAGGTACTCCGCTGCACGGTTCATCTTCTTCAGCTCCGCGACGGTCAGGTCCTGATGCATGTAGGCAGCCTTGTTCTTCAAGTTGAGCAGGGTGTTGAGATGCCGCTCGGATCCGCTGTCTGCCTGCTTGAGCAAGGCAACGGCCTCGCTGTGGTTACCGGTGTTGGAGTGCTCGCCGAGGCGCACGCAGCAGATCACGTCCGAGGCGGCGATACCCGCGTCCACGTAGAGGTCCCCGGCCGCGTTGGGCATCTCCTTCCCGAGATGCTCCGCGGCGTCGAAGAACTCGTTCGCCTTGGACAGACGCCCCGCGGTGACCACGGAGTCGCAGTTCCGCCGCCCCGCCATCAGGACCCCTTCGCGTGGCGCAGCTGCGCGTTGAACCAGGCCCGTGTCCCAGCGACGGTCAGGCCCTGCTTCGACACGTCATCTAGCAGGGGCTCACCGGCGGTGGCCGCAGCGTGGAACTCATCCTCGACGTACTCGACGATGCGGCCGTCATTGCCGGTCCATGCGGTGACCAGTCGGGCGAGTTCGGTCAACCGCTGCTCCCACACTTCGTCCCCGTCATCGGTGGAGCCAGTCCCGCGCACCAGGATCAGGTCGATGTCACTGTCGAGCTTCATGCGCCCGGTCGCGGCCGATCCGAACACCGCGGCGTACCGCAGCGTCGTCCCCCACCCGGCAAGGTGCTGTTCGAGGCGACTGAGGAACGTGGAATTCAGCCGGGACAACGCCTTGATGGGCTCGGTCGCGAGGTGCTCGGCGTTGAGTCGGTAAGTGTGGGTTCTACCTATTTGGTCGTGCAGGACCACGCCCTGTGTGGTGAGGCGGTTGAGGACCTTGCGGATACCTTCCCCTGACGCGGTGGTGAGGACACGCTGGACCTGGTTGATCGTGAACGTGACGTCTGCACTCGCCAGGACGGCGAGCACGTCGCCATCCAGGGTCGGTGTCACCGTGGCGAACGGCTTGTTCAGCTGCATCACCCGCACCCCTTCTCCAACTAAAGTTAGAGTAACACAACTATAGTTGGAGAGCCTGCGTCGGGAGACTGGCCGCGTCCCACAACGTCACGACTAGCGATGGTCTGGTACGTGCTGCGGAACCCTGGCGGGGCCGACCTGCTGTCTAGATCGCCAAGGCCGGCTACGGGTTCTACCTCGCCCGTTCCACATGCGCAGGAGATCCGATACCCCGCGAAGGTGCCACCACTGGGCACACCCGGGTGGCCGAAGTCTGGATCGGGCGGCGGGCATGGAAGACGAATAAACGTCGGGTGATCTTGAGCGCCAAGGGAAAATAGCCCCTGAAGTGGCCAGGGCCGGGATCGAACCGGCGACCTTCCGCTTTTCAGTTCGCAGGCGGGCACGTTTGCCCAGGCCGGGCAATATCAGTGGGTGCCGTTGACCAGGCGTTTTGTCCGTCAGCCTCCGGGATCGGGTACAGGTCTTGTGACATCTCTGTGACACATTTTGGGCGTTTCGGGCGTCGTCACTCCCACCGTCGCCGCGACCCGATCAAGCGTCTAGGGTGGGCCGGGTCGCCGCTGCATGTCGTGGTCCCTTCAGTTTGGAAAACCTGTGTGCGTCCGCGGGCCCCTGCCGGCGGCTACTCGTTGGGTCTCGCTCCGTGTTGAGGATGTCGCGATCGAGTGTCGTCGTGATGTCGTAGCGTCTGCCGGATGACCGAGCCCTCCGATTCAGAGCAGCCGGCCGGAGTCGGGGTGTCCCTCGATCCGCGCAGGACGTTCACCCGGGCCGAGGTGCGGCGCGCCTGGGAGCTACAAGGACAGGTGTGCAAGCTGTGCAGGCGCGCCATCCCGGCGGATCTGATGCACGGCGATCACATACACCCGTGGAGCTTGGGTGGCCGCACCTCGTTCGACAATCTCCAGGCGCTGTGCGGGTCGTGCAACCTCCGCAAGGGCTCCAAGCCGCAGGATGTCATCGCTCAGCGCTTCGATCCAGCGAAGCTGCGTCCGGGTTCAGGGGTGTTACGGCGATGGCAGCGTGAGGCGCTGCCGGCCGTTCTGCAGGCCCTACGAGCGGAACCGGTCCTGGTCGAGGCGTGTCCCGGCGCGGGTAAGACGCGGTTCGGTCTGGAGGTCGCCTACCAGATGGTGGCGGCCGGTGACATCTCCCGGCTTCTGATCGTTGTTCCGACGGTCGGCATCGCCGACGGGTGGCGGTCTGCGGCGAGTCCGTCTGTGCCACACACACCCACGCTGCCGCTTCACGGGCTGGGGCGTTGGCGCGCGGTGGACCCGATCGGTGACCGCTGGCTCGGAGCGATCACCACCTACCAGTCGTTGTGTGCCGCTCCGGACATGTTCCTGGCCCATGTGACCGACCCGGGTCATCGCACGCTGGTGATCTTCGACGAGGTCCATCACGCCGGCGCTGACGCGTCGTGGGGCGCAGCTGCTCAGTTCGCCTTCGCGCAGGGCGCCGCTGCGATCCTGTCGTTGTCGGGCACACCTTTCCGAACGGGCCGCGACCCGATCGTGTTCGTCCCCACGCACGAGGGGAACGCCAAGCCGCACTTCCGGTATTCGTACGACGAGGCCATCCGCGACGGTGCGTGTCGGCCGGTGCAGTTCGTGGAGGCCCGCGGCAGGACGACGTTCCGCACCCCGCAGGGTGAACTGGAGACGGTGAGTTTCGATGACAGCGCCCTCACCGAGGCCGGTGAACGTATGCGGCTCCGCGGAGCGCTGGAGTGGATCGCCGACGGTTCGATCGCGGACAAGATGCTGCGCGACGCGAACGAGTATCTGATTTCGCTGCGCAGCCAAGGTGATTCAGACGCCGCCGGGCTGGTGGTGTGCGTCGACTGCACGCATGCGGCGCGCGTGACCCAGCACCTTGAGGACAACATCATCGGCCGACGCCCGGTGATGGCCTGCTCGACCATACAGGACGAGAACGACCCGGCGCCGGCCCACGCCATCCATCGGTTCGGCATCTCCCACGATCCGTGGTTGGTGGCCGTCAACATGGTGTCGGAGGGCATCGACATCCGACGTCTCCGCGTCGTGGTGTACCTGACGAATCGGCTCACGCTGCTGTCGTTCCGGCAGATCGTCGGTCGTGTCGTGCGCACCGATCCAGCCAACGTGGACGACCACGGCCGCGTCTACTTCCCGGCCGACGGCCGACTGATCGACATGGCGCGCAAGGTGACCGATCAACCGGACCTGTTGCCGCCGCCGATGATGATCGTCACCGACCCCACACCGGAGCCGACACACGTGCGGCAACACACGAACTCCGGCGAGTCCGAGGTCGTGAGTTCGATCGGTGAACAGGGCGGCGTCTTCGACACCGCAGGCCGCGAGGCGGAATCGGAGTTGGTGACGTGCGCCCGGAGATTCATCGAGTTGCACGGCCTGACCGGGACAGACGCAGAGTCTCTGGCGATCGCCGCCGCGGAGACTCCTGCGCTCGCTGACCAACTTCTGGCCGTGAAGGACGCATGACGGTCAAGCTCACGGCGCACGTCGCGACGATCATCCTGATCGGTGGCCGCTACACCACCGACGGCGGCGACGAACTCGATTCCCGTCAGCCGTTCGCCGACGACACACACTCGTCTATCCCGCTCAAGACGCTCTCGACCTCCGAGTTGTGGTGGGACACGGCGTCGTCGGTGGTGCTTCCCCTTCTCGAAGCCCGAGGCGCCGATGCCGTCGCCAACATCGGTGGCCCACGAACCCTGATGTCTCCGAACCCCAACGGAGCTGTGCTGCGCCGCAGAATGTCGAGCGTGCTCCCGGGCGGGGTTCGAACTCCGAAGAAGCACGCCGGTAGATGGCGGCTAGTGGAGATGTCGCAGATGTGGGAAGACGACCAGGACGCCGCAGTGGTGGTGGACACCTGGGGCTGGTACTGGTTCAACGCCATGTCCGCGAGCGACTACGCAAATTTCGAGAAGACGTGGCTATCGCACGACAATCTCGTCATCGTCGCGCCGCACACCCACGCCGCAACGGTCTTCCTCGACGGCTACATCCAGTGGGTAGCCGAAGGCCGGTATCAGCACACGTTGGACACGCCCCTGCCGCCCTACAACTGGGATCTGAGTCAGATTCCAGTTGTGCCGGTGGAAGCTGACTTCCACGTGACCGGTGTCCTTCAAGACGGCAGCTGGGTCGACCCCGCACCGCTGGAGGCCGCCCGCGCGCTGCTTCAAGCCCGCTTCGACCTCCGCATCGGCCTGTGGGACTTGGCGACCAACGACACGCTGAGGACGACGCTGCTGCGGGAAACTCCGGTCCTGGCCGCTCCACAGGCCATCGCAAGCAGACCCGCCCCCGTTGTCGCCCACGAGCAGCGCATGAAGGCCGACCGAACCCCGGAGCAGGTCGAGCGGGACAACGCCTGGGCTGCCGCCGCCGAGAGCCTCAAAACACTCGATGCCCACGGGTGGACCGCGGACCTACCAGACTCCAGGGGCAAGGTGGATCCGGAGGCGAAGTACACACGCTCGTTGCCGCTTGCCGTTGTCCCTGAGCCTGGCCCGGCCGACGACCGTCCTCGCCACCCGGCACTACGCCCCGGGAAGCCGATTCTGTGGCTGCACTGCAACTTCCAGCCGGCGGTTGAACACACCGCGGGGTTGATCGTGGCACCCCCGACCAGCCTGCGGCTCCGCTACGAGATCGGGATGTTCTTCTTCGACAACCGCCTCGCGTTTCAGGAGGCCAGCGACCCGTACACCCACAGCACGATGACAAGCGGCGGCAGCCGCGGCCTGATGTTCTACAGCATCGCGCTCTTCGGTGGGCCGGACCCCTCTGGGTGGCATGACCGAATCGAATTCATCACGCAGAAGACGCAGACGTGGCGAACCCTGCTGCTTCCGGTCATCGACATGTGCCTGCAGTCGATCTACGCGGATCCGAGCGGTTCAGTCCCGGAACCAGACTTTCCCTTCGCGGACTGAACCGCGTCCCAAGGCTCTCCTTCCGCTGCCAGTGGAGACGCGGACCAGCGGCGCCGCGCCCTGAGTCCGCCGCTTCCGCACCGCCGTGCCCGGCTCGCACCCGCACCACCTCTCAGCCCCTCGAACAGCAGGTATCGTGCAGGGAGCGGGACTAGCCTGAGTTGCTGTGGCCGATGTCGATGAGCTCTACAGCGGGATCAAGCGACTGGATGAAGCCGTTGCCCAGGGCGCCTGGCACAGGGCGAAACTCTGGGGTGGTGCGAGTGTTGTCGTGGCCCTCCACCAGCCGGATGCCGACTCCGAGTACAAGTACGTCGTTACGCCTCACGCCGCGGAGTTGAGCTGGCTGTTCGCCGAGTTGTGGCAGGTGTTCAAGAAGCACGACGCCATCGACCACATGACGAAGTTCGAGTTCTTCGGCCGGCTCGCGAACGCGGCGCTGCACTACCAGCGCCGAGCGGCCGGAGACGAACAGGTGCGAGACCTGCTGGGCGCCGTCGTCCACGAGGCATACGCACTCGCTGACGAGATAGACGAGGGGTCGTTCACAGCGCTCGCGGTCGCGCCGGTAGGAGTCGTGTTCGACGACCTCATCGACCGATCTGACCGGGACGACTACATGACCATCGAGGAGACTCGACGCTGGTTCGCCGAGCGGGGAATCGAATGAGCGACCTCCGGTTGGACCCGGCTGTGACGAAGTTCCTCGACGGCTTGGATGCCAAGCGGTTTCGTCAGCTGGGGCGCCGCATCCACGACCTCGGCCGGGACTGTTACCCCGCCGACGCCAGGCACCTGTCCAATCACCCGGGCTACCGACGTATCGACTTCGGCGAGTTCCGCATCTGCTACCGGGTTCTCGACGACGTCGTACACGTGCGCCTCGTCGGCCGACGGAACGATGACGCGGTGTACAGGACGCTGGACCGAATCGACTGAAGCCGTACTCGGGTGCGGTGCGCGAGGACGCGGGTAGCCCGGCGCCGGGCCTGCCACACTCTCCTCGTGGACGTCACCGAGATCGTGGAGTACCGCGTCATCCGTCAGCTCGGCGCCGGCGGCATGGGCCAGGTGTTCCTGGTCCAGCACCCGCGCCTGCCCAGGCAGGACGCGCTGAAGCTGCTCGATGCCGGGGTCTCCCGCAGCAACGACTTCAAGGTCCGGTTCCAGCGCGAGGCCGATCTGCTGGCGCAGCTGAGCCACCCGAACATCGTGACGCTGCACGACCGCGGTGAGTTCGAGGGCCGGCTGTGGATCACGATGGAGTACGTCGACGGTACCGACGCCTCCGAGCTGATCAAGGAGGATGCCCTCGACCCCGGCCTCGCGGTCCAGCTGGTCGGCGGCGCGGGCGCCGCACTGGACTACGCCTGGCGCAAGCAGAGGATCACCCACCGCGATGTGAAGCCGGCGAACATCCTGCTCGCGATGGACGGCGACGAGGTCGAGTCGGTGAAGCTGGCGGACTTCGGCATCGCGAAGGCGGCCGGTGAGTCCACGAGCCTCACCTCGACGGGTATGACCATCGGCACGATGCAGTACATGTCGCCGGAGGCGATCGAGGGCGAGGAGGTCGACAACCGCTCGGACATCTACTCCCTGGGCTGCACCGCGTTCCATCTCCTCGCCGGACGGCCGCCCTTCACGGGGACCTCGATCGCGTCGACGATGTCCGCACACCTGACGAAGCCGGTGCCGTCCATCGCCGCGGTCAACCCGCATCTGCCGGAGTCGATGGACGGAGTCTTCGAGCGGGTGCTGGCGAAGGAGCCGGGCGACCGGTACCAGTCGTGCGCGGAGTTCGTGTCGGCGTTGCAGGAGGCCGCCGGCGGCGACGTCGCGGCGTTCGCGCCGACCATTGCCGCGGCCACGCAGCCGTCGAACGCGCCGACGCAGGTGCGGAAGGCCGCGGCGAAGGCCGCGCCGCCACCGCAGCCGAAGTCCAGGACGGTCCCCATCGCCGCGGCGGTGGCGGCGACGTTGGCGGTCGCTGCGACGGCGGTCGGGGTGTACGCGATGCGAGGCGGGAGCGACGAAGCCGCGGCGCCGGCGGAGACTTCGACAACGGCCGCCGTAACCCCTCCGGTGAACACGCCGCCGTCATCGGCGCAGGCCGCGCCGCTGCCCGACAGCCCATCACCAAACGCAGGCTGCCCAGGCACCACCGCCACCGCTCGCCACGACCTCGAGCATCCCTATCTGGGCCGGATGCGGGTTTTCGTCATCCCTCAGACACCGTCGTACGGCGCCGCGGCCGGCGACGGCGGCTGCGTCTCCGCTGTGACCGCTGCCGGCTCGGTTCTCATGCCGATTCCCGTCAAGTTCGGCTACGGGTTCGAGTTTCCCGAGCCAGCGACCGATCTGACCGGCAATCTCTTCATTCGCTACCACGGCGGCGGAGCTCACAACCCTGCAATGGTTCTGGTCTTGGTCCCGACCGCACAGGGGTTCAGGACCATCGGTGAGGACATGCTCGACACCGAGCTGATCGGTCCCGGCGTCGACGGACGATACGTGCTTCGCGAACACCAGAACGACTGCACACCCTCGTGTGCCGCGGGGACATGGACCGACACGGACTTGCATTGGGACGGAAGCGGTTACGTCGGGGAGGGTAAGCCGGCGACGCCCGCGGTCACTTCGACCCCGACCCTGGTGACGACGACGGCGGCGTCCCCGTCCATCTCCGCCGGCATGCCGTGCACCAGTCCAGGTGCACCGTCACCTGACGGGAGGTTCGGATGCAGCGGAGAGAACCTGATTTGGGTGGACGAGAACGCCCCGCCTCTCCCCACCATCGGATGGGACGCGATCGGGCAGCCCTGTACGAACCCGGGCGCCAAGGCGCGGCTCGAAGCCTCTGACGGGGTCCTCACCTGCACGTCGGCAGGGGGAGGCGCCTACGTCTGGGTGAGCGGGGCGTACTGAGTGCGCAGTCGGTTTCAGTCCCACCACCCGCCGCCGTAACTCGCGTGCCGGTGGGTCTGACGGTCGTCGATCACGTCCTCGGCAACCTCCCCGCCGCTGTTCGCGTCACGGGTGAGTGACCGTGCGATCCGACGCTGCGCAGCGCGTTCGGAGGCGAACCACTCGCGGCGGAACGGCTGGCGACTGGGTGGCGCCATTCAACAGCCGCCGTAGATCCGCTCCCACAGCTCTCCGGCCGGGCGGTAGCCACACGCAGTACGGCGGTGGTCCTTGCCCAAGCGGAAGGTTGAAGATGCGGTCGCGTTCCGCTTTCCAGTGCCGTTCAACCACGTCGCGACCGGTGAGCACATCTTCTCGCGGCCGTCCGTGCCATTGTGCAGGATGCGCATACCGGCGGCAGCTGTGTAACCGAACGGCTCGTAGTTGCCCTTGCCGTCCACGTTCACCCACTCCGGCGTCGGCACCCGCACCGGCGCCGTGGTGACGGCCGCTGCGGCCGGGGTGACGCGCACGGGCTTCTCCGGCGCACCGCACGCGGACAGCGCGGCAGCACCGGCGACCAATGCGGCGATCAAGGCGGACTTGAAGTTCATGCAGTAAGAGTTTCAAACAGTGTTGCAGCACTTCAGTTTTGAGTGTCACGCCCTTCGCCATCGTGGCATGGTTCCCTTCAGAGGCAATCGCAGCGGGATGGACTCTCCACCTCTCGGAGCGAGGAGGCAACCGCGACGATTTCCGTACCTCGCGTCCATACGCGCTCGGCGGACTGACTCACGAGGGCAGCCAACAACCCCAGCAACCATGCCACCGCCACGGGGCCGTGAGCGGCAGCAAAACCTCGGAGCGCGACTTGTTCGTCCAGAGCGGCGCCCGAAGAACGATCAAGTCCGCGGCGCTTCTAGTCCGCACGCTGATACGCAGTCGCTAAACCTGTCAGAACGCTGAAATACGCTGACCCATGGCAGTCACAACTCCGCGGTCGACGCGTCGATACCGGCGCTGGCGGTAGTGGTGCTGCTCTGTCGTTCTGGAAGGGTGGAAGCCGGTGAGGTTTGTTCGTTACTCGGAGCCGTCGGGTGCGTTGATCCAGTCAGAGGTGCGATCACTGGAGGGTCGGCTTCTTCGCGTGTCAGGTGGTCTGGAAGATGTCGAGCCCACCCGAACCGGCGATGCAGTGATGATCGAGAACGTTGCTCTGGTGCACAATGCCTGGTCGTACGCGAAACTCGAGTACGCGTATCGACGCTCCGACGGGGCCGATGGAAGCGACGAGTTGCGCAAGCGTGCCGATGGGCACGAGAAGGTGATCGAGCAGATCGCGGGGCTGATCGATCGATTGGGTACCGAGGTGCGCAAGGGTTGGTGCTCGGCGTGCTTCGAGTTGACGGACCACCGCAAGGTCGAGGCCACAGGGCTGACGACCGCCTATCTCTGCTCATCCTGCGGTTCGCCGACGGCCCGCTGCGTCGCGCCGACGTGTACCAACATGGCGGTCCGGCGGTTCGGTGCCGTACGCACGCCGCGGTTCTGCGCCGAGCACAAGCACGAGATTCCCAGCTTCGAGAGGGCGACCGAGACGATCGAGGCTCTCGAGGACTACGAGCAGCTGTTCCAGTACGACAAGCCCAATCTCGCGAAGGGCACCACCATGGCGGCGGCGGGTGTCCTGGGCGCCGGGTTCGCGATCCCCGCTGGAATCGTGGCGGCGCCGGCGATCGGCGGTGCCATCGGGTCGATGTTCCTGGGCCTCAACGGTGCCGCCGCCGGGAGTGCGGGGCTCGCGCTTCTCGGAGGCGGCGCGGTCGCCGCAGGTGGTCTCGGAATGGTCGGCGGAACGTACGTGGTGGCCGCCGTCGGCGGAGCGCTGGGCTCGGCGGTCGGTATGCGTTTCACCAATGCATATGTCGGCGAGGACAAGTCGTTCGCGATCGAACTCTTCCGCCCCGGCACCGGGACACCCGTCATTTTGGCCCGAGGGTTCACCACGGAGAAGTCGACCGATTGGCGGGCCATGGTGGAACTGGCCGAGAAGCGGTACCCGGACGCACCGATCTACAAGCTCCGCTGGGGAAGCAAGGAGCTTGCCGCACTAGGGATTCTGGTGGCGAAGAATCTCGGGGTGAAGCAGGGAATCGGAGCGGCCGCCGTAGCCGCAGCGAAGGCGGGCAAAGCCGCTGCGAAGAAGTTGGGGCCGGTCGCTCCGGCGCTCATCGCGCTGGACCTGGCGAAGAACCCATGGCACGTGGCGAAGGTGCGGGCGGACCGAACCGGTGTCGCGCTAGCAGGCATCATCGCTCGTACGAAGAGTGACGGGTTCATACTGGTCGGCCACAGCCTGGGCGCACGCGCCATGATCGTCGCCGCGCAGACCCTCGCCGGTAAGTCCGGCGGACCCAGGATCACGGCCATGCACACCCTGGGCGCCGCGGTCGGGCGCAATCAAGATTGGCGGACCCTCAGCGAGGGAGTCTCGGGTGAGGTAAACAACTACCACTCGACCAGGGACAAGGTGCTCCAGATCCTGTACACGGTGGCTCAGGGCGGGAGCGTCGCGGTCGGCCGCCGCGGGTTCGGTGCATCCCACGCGAACCTGATCGACCACGACGTGTCCAACATCGTCGGCGGGCATTCCGAGTACGCCGCTAACGTCGCTCTGGCATAGCCGGTTCGAGCGGCGGCGGCTGACCTCCGCGAAGTTGTCGGCATCAGGTGTCACCCTGGAGAGGTGAAGGTTCCCGGGTCATGGGCAGCGGCGCGCAGGTACGCCATCGGCGAGGACAGATTGGGCAGGTACCCCGAGGTGCCCGACGACATCGGCCCCGTGCACGCGCTGCTGTTCGACCCGCCCGGCGTGCAGCCGCGATGGACGCATCGACCCGAGTGGCTGGACAAGCCGAAGCCGCACGAGCCGATCTTCCTGGAGTCCTACCGCTCCGAGGAGGCCGCGTGTGGCCGGCGGGTTCGGCTGGTGTTCCCGGTGCCGTTCGACACCGCCGAAGACGAGGTGTGCCCCGACTGCCGGACGATGGCGCAGCTGTGGGTCAGCGACCGTCCCGCGTTCGATGAGCGCGTTCGGGAGCGGGAGGAACGCCGCCGTGAGAAGGAGAACAGGCGGTACGAGTCGGAGCGGGCGGAGGCCGACTACGCAGAGTTCCTACGCCGGCAGGACGCGGCGCTGTGGGCGGGGAAGACACCGCCAGGCGAGGACCTCGACGAGGACGACGAACTCGCGTTATAACTGGGTGGATCGATCAGGAACACACCACGATCCCGCAGCTGGGCCAGGAGGGACGCCTTGTTGTCCGGGTGGGTTCGGTGTGCGGCAGGATGGCCCGGGCCACCGACCGGAAGTGTCGCCACATGGGGGAAGTCGAAGTAGCAGTCGTCGGCGGCAGGCGGTGCCTGCGCCACCAGCAGGAGTTGGACCTTGTCGGGTCGGTACCGCTGGGCTGAGACCGCACGACGTTGGCGAACCTCCGCGGCGGCGGTCTCGTCTCGCGCAACTGTCGGCGGTGACGCGCCCGAGGTCGGCCGACTGGTGCCAGTGTCCGCGCGGCTTGCCGGACCGCTGGTGCGGCACTGCTGACGACCGGCCTTGGTGGGCGGGTGCAGTCCGTCGCGGTAGCACGGACCGAGATCGAAGTTGGTCCGCGCTTCCCGATCCGCGATGGCCTACATGATGTCCCAGCCGTGGCCGAAGCGGCCGGGCAGTGCTGTCCTCTCCGGACTACTGCGCAGCGGGTTGTGGTCGTCGAGGCGACCGGTTCAGCCAGCCCCCGTGAACCGCCCCCGGTACTGCACCGGCCGCAGGTCGAAGTGCGTCTCAGTGACCGGCCCGTCATGTGCCGTCAACGTCGCGGTTCCCGTTTCAAGGTCCATCGCGTGGAAGATCCAGAGCGAGTACCGATCCGGGTGCGCCCGCGAGTACGTCACCTCACCGGCCGTGATGAAGAAGCAGGGGTCCGGCGAGCGGCTTCCCTCCACCTCGACAAAGTGGATGTCGCCGGCCGGGTGGCGCACCTCGATGTCGTAGCCGGGGTTGTTGTGCGGCATCCGCTCGACCGTCGCAGTCGGCCACCGACGCTTGGCCTCCTCGAGAGCCCGTTCCATGGCCAGGGCGTCGACGAGCTGGTTGTCCTCGGCGTTGGCGTACCCCAGTTCGCCCGCCTCGTCGACCGCTGTCGAGACCTCCGATGCCGGATCGGTGTCGATCGCCCCGGAGTGGTCCGTTGCGGGGTCCGGTTCCGGGCTCGCCTCGGGAGCCGTGAGCTGTTCAACGCTCGGCGCAGCTACCCGCGTGCGCCGCGCCTGCGCGCCGCGGGTCCGGCAAGCGAGCTTCTCAGTGGTCGTCGGCAAACCGAACTCCGACTGCACCGCTGCCAGTCTCGCGTACAAGTACCGGCGCAGCTCCGGTGTCATCGTGGCGTCGAAGTGCAGCAGTGCCCGCAACACCGCGTCTTCGTGCTCGGCCCACTTCGTGACGCGGGAATGTTCGCCGCCGGCTACCTGGTGCACCGCGCGACGCAACTCGATGATCCGGCTGGGCTTCACCCCGTCACGTTTGGCGGCGGCCTCCGGGACGGACAGTCCGGCCTCTTCGTCGCGCAGAGTGTTGCCGTAGTGGCAGTCGGCGTCCCGGAGCAAGTCGAGGATCTCGGGGCGGTGCACTTCGATGTCGGCCATCTGTTTCCCCTATCGGTCGTGTGAAGGTAACCCACGCACGCACAATCTTGGCCTCCCATTCCCGGAGACGGGGCTCCTATCTGCGGACGGTCAGTAGCGGTGACCGTTCAACCACCGCCACAGCCGCTTCCACCACAACGACTCCCTGGCCGAGGCCGCGACGGTGCTCTCGGCCATCACGACGGAGCAGCCGAAGGAGAAGGACGCGAAGTCACCAGCGTCGTGGGTCATCGGGGTCGCCGGACCGGGGATTAAATTCGGAATGGGTCACTGTGGGTCATCGGGAACGCCGCAGCAAACGCCCCCAGAAACCAGAAAACCACCCGTCACCAGGTGGTTCACTCTGTGGCCAGGGCCGGGATCGAACCGGCGACCTTCCGCTTTTCAGGCGGACGCTCGTACCAACTGAGCTACCTGGCCGGAAGGCACCAGGTGCCTCGCCGTAATAAAAGCGACCCTGACGGGACTTGAACCCGCGACCTCCGCCGTGACAGGGCGGCGCGCTAACCAACTGCGCCACAGGGCCTTGCTTGTACTGCTTCACTCCCGGCATTTCCGCCGCTTGCGAGTACCCCCAACGGGATTCGAACCCGTGCTACCGCCGTGAAAGGGCGGCGTCCTAGGCCACTAGACGATGGGGGCCAGAACCGAATCTCTCCGAGGCACTCACAACGCTTCACGTTGGGAGCTTGGCTAGCTTAGGGCACAGGAGCCCGAATCCTCAAACCCGGCCCTCATCGAGCACGATCGGGCAGGCAGTATTCTGTTCCAGCACGGCCCCTATAGCTCAGTTGGTAGAGCTACGGACTTTTAATCCGCAGGTCGCAGGTTCGAGCCCTGCTGGGGGCACCACACACCACATCCGACGGTCAACGTCTTCCGCCCACCCGCTGTGACCCTTTTCATACCGCGGGCCCAGGCAAAACGGCGCTCAAGTAGGTCATGTCGTCGAACGCGATCGCCAGTTCGTCATCGCCGTATTCCAGGCTGCACTCGGCGTAGAGGTCGCGGACTTGGCGGCCCGTCACCGTCCAGCCCGCGCCGGTCAGGTACTCGATGATGTGGTTGCGCTCGCCGTGGTAGATCAGGTCGCCGATCTCCACTTCGAACCCCAGCGCCGACATCTTCTCGCGGTGTTCGCGCCAGGCCGGGCTGGCGAAGACCGACGTGTCGCTGATGAACTCACAGGCCACCCGGCTGCCCGGTGCGCTCAACGACTTGATGGTGTCGAACAGGGCGTCCTGGGCGTCGGGCTGCAGGTAGATCAGCAGCCCCTCGGCGCTCCACACCGTCGGTGCCTGCGGATCGAATCCGGCGGCCCGCAGGGCGGTCGGCCAGTCGTCGCGCAGATCGATGGCCACGGTGCGCCGCTCGGCGGTCGGCTCGGCACCCAGATCACGCAACGTGGTGGTCTTGAACTCGATCACCTCCGGCAGGTCTACCTCGTAGACCACCGTGCCCGCCGGCCAGTCCAACCGGTAGGCGCGGGAATCCAACCCGGAGGCGAGGATGACCGCCTGCCGGATGCCGCTGCGGGTCGCCGACAGGAAGTGCTCGTCGAAGAATCGGGTCCGCACGCCCATGCCGTGGCCCATCCGGATCGGGTCGAACTCGCCGCCTTCGACGACCGGGATGTCGCCGTCGACCATCCGGGTGAAGAAGTCGATGCCCACCGCGCGCACCAGCGGCGCCGCCCAGGGGTCGTTGATCAGCTTGTCCGGTCCCGAGGTGGCCAGGGCGCGCTGCGCGGCCACCATGGTCGCGGTCGCCCCCACACTGGTGGCCAAGTCCCAGCTGTCACTGTCCGTGCGCGTCATCGATGCCTCTCTCGAAACTCGCAAACTATCTAGCCAGGCTACCGACCGCCGTGGACCACGGCACCGGCGACGATCGTGAACGCCACCAGGTCGGCGTCGAGGGCAAGCGGATCACCGCTGAGCACGCATAGGTCACCAGGCTCACCGACGGCGATGCGGCGCGGTGTGGCGGGCCGATCGCCATGGCCGGTGAACCCCTGCAAGGCGGCACCAGCCGAGATCCGCTCCCCCGGCCCCAGCACGGCGCCGCTGGGCGTGGTCCGGTGGACAGCGGCGCGCATGGCCGCCCACGGGTCACCGTCGCCGAAGGGCGTGTCGGTGGACAGCGCCACCGGAATCGCGTTGCGCTGCAATGAGGCAACCCGCCACAGTTCGTGCTGGCACTCGGGTTCGATGGTGGCGAGGTAGTCGTCGCCGCGCTCGGCGACGAAGTTGGGCTGGGTGACGACGGTGATCCCGAGTGCGGCGAGGTCGACCAGCCGGTCCTCGGGTACGACCGCCGCGTGTTCGATGCGGTCGTCGGGGTGCGCTCCGGCGGCCTGCCATGCGGCGATGGCGACGGTAAGCTGGGCGTCGGTGACGCAGTGCAGTGCCACGCCGTGGTCGCGAGCGTGGTTGTCGGACACCGTGTTTAACAGCGCATCCAGATCCAGGGTTGCGTCGTCGAGGATGATCTTGGCCGGCCCGAGGGTGATCCCGGAGGCAGCGGCGGCCCCGGCCGGCGCCATGCAGTGCAGCCGCTGCAGCAGTTCGCCGCCGCCGCGCGCGCCGGCGAACGCGGCGATGTCGGCGTCGCCATGGCCTGGGGTGGCGTCGGTGATTCCGGTGACGCCGCGGGCCGCCAGCTGCCGGCTCAACCGGGCCAGCGAGGGTTCGCGGCGTGGGAGCCGGGGCGCGGGATCGCCGTGGGCGCGCAGCAGTCGCCCGTCAGGCCGGTCGGCCATCCCGGTGCGGGCCAGGCCGGCCGAGTTGAGCACCCACAGCGCGCCGCTGCGGTGCGCCACCCGCACCGGTAACTGCGGTGCGAAGCGGTCCAGCAGTGCGGCGGTGAGTTCGCCGGCGACGGATTCGTGGTAGCCGTAGCCACGCACCCAGCCATCGGAGCCGGGGGTAGCGGCCCGCAGTGCGACGGCCAGTTCGTCGAGGGTGCGCACCTGCGGCGGACCCAGGCACACCGAATCGAGCGCCGCGGCCGCCGACCGCAGGTGCACGTGATGGTCGTGCAGTCCGGGAATCACGGTCGCATCGCCTACGTCGAGGACGTCTTCGCCGCGGCGTGCCGTCAATGCCGGTGCGATTTCCTCGATGGTGTCGCCGAGCCGGATGTCGACCCGCGACCCGTCGAGCAGTACCGCTCGCTGGATCAGCACCGCGCCGCCATGAGATCGCGGATGCGGGCGTTGTCGGCACCCAGCGCCGGCCCGGCGCCCTCGATGCGGGGACAGGGCGGCGGTAGGGCCGAAACCTCACCAGCCGGAGCGTGTTTCGGCGAGGCGGCGTAGTTGGCGGCGACGGCGGCCAGCGCCACCGTGATCACCTCGCCGCCGCCGCGCGCCAACGAATCAGCTACCGCCGCAGCAGCTTCGATCCCGGTCAACGGGTCGGCGATGGCGTCTCCGCAGAACACCGGGCCGCCATCGGCGTCGCAACCCACCAGGCCGCCGGCGACCGCGGCGTCGTCGCCGAACCCGACGTAGCCGCGCTCGGCACCATGCGCGGTGATCTGCAGCCATACCCGTCCGGGCCGGCCGGCCACGTCGAGCGGGCCCAGGCCGCGGCGGGCCAGGGCGGCCGGTCGCGAGCCCTCCAACACCACATCGGCGGCCGCCAACAACTGGGCCAGATCCCGGGCATCACGGTCGAAATCCAGGGCGCAGGAAAGCTTTCCGCTGTTCATCCAGTCGAAGAAGGCGCTGGTTCCGACGCGGGTGCCGTCCGGGCGCGACGGACTTTCCACCTTGATCACCGTCGCCCCAGCCTGGGCGAGCAGACGCCCGCACAACGGCCCGGCCCACAGCGAAGTCAGGTCGACGACAAGCGCACCGGCCAGACCGCGGGCCGGGCCCGGCGGGCCGACTCGGCGCACCACCGGCGCTCCGGGGGCGGTCTCGCCCAGCGCGGCGGCGGGCAGATCCAGCAGCCGCGCCCGCGCCACGACCTCGGCCACCGGCCGCGCCGAAGACCAGCCGGTGATCCCCGCCCATGGATCGGAGCACTCGGATTCGATCAGGGCGGGCACCGCGTCGAGGTCGTCGGCGCGCGAGAGCGTGAGCGCCCACCTCCCGTCTGCTGCGGCCAGCAACCGCGAGGCTCCCCCGGCCGAGACTCGCCCGGAACGCGTCCAGCCCAGCAGCCCGGCTCGCCCGGCCAATAGCTCCGCGGCATCGGCCCCCACACCGGTCGCAGCGCTGAAGCGGCGCAGTACGTGTGTGGCGCGCTGCAGCACCGCGGCCCGGGAGAAATCCGGGCGGCCGTCGGGCTGACCGGTCAGCCAGGCCAGCCCGGACGCACCCCAGGCTTGCTCGGCAGTCACGACACGATCTCGTCGACCAGGCCCCATCGCAGCGCGGTCGCCGCGTCGACGGTGCGGCCGGACAGGATGAGATAAGCGGTGCGCCATCGGCCGATGCGGCGGGTGACGCTGACCGTGCCGCCCGCGCCCGGGATCAGCCCGAGGCTCAGCTCGGGCAGACCCAGCACCGTGGCCGGGTGTGCTCGCACCCAGCCGCAGAAGGCGGCCATCTCCAGGCCGCTGCCCAGCACCTGGCCGTGGATCTCGGCGCGACAACGCGCGCCCAGCCGAGCGGTCAGCGCGTCCAGCGCCAGCGCCGGGCTGTGCCGGGTGCGGGCCACGTGGGCGCTGGGCACATCGGTGAACCCGCCGAACTCGGCGAGGTCGCCGCCGCTGCAGAACGACGGTCCGACTCCGCTGAGCACCACTTCGTCGATCGCGGGGTCGGCCGCGGCCACGGCCAGTCCGTCGAGCAGAACGGCCCGCGTCGCGTTGTCGAAGGCGTTGTGGCGCTGCGGCCGGTTGAAGCGCAGTCGCAGGGTGTCGCCGTCTCGGTCGAGCAGCAGCGGGTCGGCGATCTTCGGCACGGTGGTCGGGCCGCGTGCCGCCAGCCAGTCGGCGAACTCCGGGCCGGCTTGCAGTACCGAGTAGGCCAGCGATTCGGTGACCACCCCGGACCAGGCCGGCGCCCCCGGGTCCACCGCGCGAAGCACGTCGTCGCAGATCGCCGCGGCTTGCGGCCAGCGCGCGCAGCGCTCGGCGACCTCGGCCAGCGCCTCGGGCACCGAGGCGACGGTGATCACCCGGCGGTCCGTCGTCGCGGACTCGGTGAGGGTGAAGGTGGCGTGTTGCAGCCAGTGTTCGGCGTGCGCGGTGTCGAAGCGAGCACCTGTCGCGATGGCGATCCCGGCGCCGGGCGCGGCGTCGGGCACAGCGGCTTCCAGGTCGACCGTTTCGATCATGTTGCACGTGAGCGTACCCAGCGGCGGTGTTGCCACGGCCCGTACGATATCGAAACTACCGAAAAATGATAATGTCGTTCTCATGGCTGTTCGGAGGGCGCAACGGTGAGCATTTCGCTGCTGCTGGAGATGGCGGTATCCGCCGACCCGGATCGGGTTGCGGTCGTCTCCGAGACCACCCGCTACACCACCGCGGAGCTCAACGCCCTCGCCGACGCCGGCGCGGGAGTGATCGAGGAGACCGGCGCCGGCAGCGTGGCCTACGTCGGGATGGGTGGCGACATGCTGCCGCTGCTGCTGTTCTCCGCGGCGCGCTCCGGGCGGCCGTTCGCACCGCTGAACTACCGGCTCAGCGGCCAAGCGCTGCGCGAGCTGATCGAGCGACTGCCGCAGCCGCTCGTCGTGGTCGATAAGGAATACCGCGACATGATCGGCGAGGCCGGCGATATCGGCGTCGCGGTAATCGATTCCGACACCTTCTGCGCCCGCGCTCAGACCGCCACGCCCACGGTACAGTGGCCCGACCCCGACGACGTGGCGGTGGTGCTGTTCACCTCGGGGACCACTTCGGCGCCCAAAGCCGTTGAGCTGACGCACAATAACCTGACCAGCTACGTGACACAGACGGTCGAGTTCGGCTCCGCGGATCCGTCGGATGCCGCACTGATTTGCGTTCCGCCGTATCACATCGCCGGCGTCGGCGCGGCGCTGAGCAATCTCTACGCCGGTCGCAAAGCGGTCTATCTGCGCCGGTTCAGCGCCTCGGAATGGATCCGGCTGGTCAACACCGAGGCGGTGACCACCGCGACCGTGGTCCCAACCATGTTGGAGCGCATCGTCTCCGAGCTGGAATCCCGCCCGACCCCGCTGGCCACTCTGCGCAACCTCGCCTACGGCGGCTCCAAAGTGGCACTGCCGCTGGTGCGCCGGGCACTGGACCTGCTGCCCGAAGTCGGCTTCGTCAATGCCTATGGTCTGACCGAGACCAGTTCGACGGTCGCGGTGCTGACCCCCGAAGACCACCGAACCGCCTACGCGTCCACCCAGGAAGCCGTCCGCAAGCGGTTGGGGTCGGTCGGGCGCGCGGTGCCCGGGATCGAAGCCGTCATCCGCGACGACGAAGGCCGGGTGCTCGAAGCCGGACAACCCGGCGAGCTGTACGTGCGCGGCGAACAGGTTTCGGGCAAATACACCGGCATCGGATCGGTGCTCGACGCCGAGGGCTGGTTCCCCACCCGCGACCTTGCTGTGCTCGACGAGGACGGCTATCTGTTCATCGTTGGGCGCTCCGACGACACCATCATCCGGGGCGGGGAGAACATCGCCCCCGCCGAGATCGAGGACGTGCTGGTCGAACATCCCGAGGTGCGCGAAGTCGCGGTGGTCGGCGCGCCCGACCCGGAGTGGGGACAGATCATCGTCGCGTGCGTGGTACCGGTACCGGGTGCGTCGCCGGATTCCGAGGCCTTGCGCGAGTATGTTCGACAGCAGCTGCGCGGATCCCGCACCCCGGACCGGATCGTCTTTCGGTCGGAGTTGCCGACCACCCCGACCGGCAAGGTGTTACGCCGGGAACTCGTCTCTGAAATCGACGCACTGCAAACCGCCAATGCCGAAGGGGCGCAATGATCAAGTCCGGCACCCGCCTGAAGAGTCAGGTCTGCGACACCCAGGTCATCGTCGTCAAGACCGCCGACAGCCTCGATGATCTGCGCGCCGGCGGCGCCCCGATGGTGCCGCTGGACGACACGACTTCCGGTGGGGCAACACTGGACCCGGACTTCTCGGGCGGCGCGGTGATGGGCAAGCGCTACGTCGACGACGCCGGCGCCGAGGTGCTGGTGACCAAGGCCGGCGCCGGAACCTTGAGCATCGGTACCGTGCCGCTGAGCATCAAGGAAGCCAAGCCGCTGCCGGCCAGCGACTAGCTGGCCGGCTCGTCGGCCGCTTCGGATTCGTCGCCGACGCGCATCAGATGCGCCAGGCGCCCGACGAACACCGGCGGGTAGATCCCGACGCCGGCTCGGGTGATCCACTCGGAGGCGAATTCGGGTTCGTTGATCCACTGCCCGGCGCCGAGCTCGTCGTCCGCTTCCTGCAGCATGAAGATCTCGCGCGGGTTGTCGAAGGCCTGGAATATCAGGATCTTTCGGATACCGGCCGCGGTGAAGTGTTTCTCGGTGGCATGAACGTGGGAGATCAACGCCTGGGTGTCGCCGACTTCGGCCACTGCTGCGACGACGACACCCGGCGGTTCAAGCTGCGGGTCGGTGAGATCGATGCGCTCCACCAATGATCCGGCGAATACCGCCGGGATGTCGCTGACGCCGACGGCGTCGAACCAGGCCATGAAGGCCTCATCGCGCAGCAGGTCGACCACCGGCTGCGCGGCGTGGATCGCCATCACCGCCAGCACCCGGCCCGGATCCACGGTCGAGGTGTAGACCAGCACGTGATGGGCGCCCAGGTGGGCAAGGCTGTCGCGGTGTCGCTGCATCAGCGGCCAGACCTTGGCCGGATCCGGCACCCGATAGTCGGTCACCAGCACCAGGGAGCGGGCCAGTGGGTCAGGCGTCATTTCGGTCGCGCGCTGCCCGCGCCCCTCAGCTGGCTGGGCTCAGGTCCGCCGCGACCGAGGTACATGCCGCCGGCCCGCAGCGGAACGTCTCGATGTGGGCGTCCCAGGCGTGCGAACTCGCCGGGTCGATGCCGGCTGCACGCAGCGCCTGCGCCTTGAAGGCGCGAGCGGCCGCGCTGAGCCGATGGTGGCGGGCGTCGACGTCGCTGTCCAATTCGGCCGGCACGTCGCCCCACAACGTCACCTCGGTGCTGCTGTGCTCCAGGGCGTCGATCACGCCCTGGCGTACCTGAGCGTGGCCGTCGAACATCTCGGCGCACACCGCGATGGTCTGCGGGTGCGGCCAGTGCTCCCACTGGGTGAGCACCGATGCCAGGTCCAGCACCTTGGCGCCGAGGATCTCCAGGGGCCGGGTGTCTTGCTCCTTGGAGGCGTCATCGATCAAGACCGTGACGTCCCAGCCGGCCGTCGCGCGGTCATAGAGCCAGCCGCCGGCGGCCATCACGACGTCGACGACGCTGCGGCCCACGATGTCGAACCGGTAGCGCATGTCCTGCTCCCCGGCCCCGCTCACCGCCGGGCGTCCTTTTCCTGCGGAGCGAAGTCGCGGGCCAACGTTTCCGCGTACCCCGCGAACACTTCGGTCAGAGGTATTGAGGGATCCAGCAGCCATGACATCTCCATTCCATTGATAAAGGCGATAATCTCCGCGGCCTTGGCGGTCGCGTTGAGGTCTGTGCGGTAGCGGCCGTCGTCCATGCCGCGCCGGATCAGGTCGGCCACGATCTCCAGCGCGCTGCGGTACCGGTGCAGCATCCGGTCGTGCAGCGGCGCCTCGGGCAGGACGTTCTCGGCGAGCAGCACGGTGAACGTGCCGACCAGCTCGGGCGCCCGGGTGAACCGCTCGGCAACCCGCTGGATCTCCTCGATGAGGTCGCCGCTGCGGTCGGCGTGAATGTCGTCGTCGGCGTCGCGGGCATCGAGCACCGCGTGCAGCAGCTGCTCCTTGGAGGCGAAATGGTGCAACAGGCCGGCGGCGCTGACGCCGGCGTTGCGGGCGATCTGCGCCAGCGAGGTGTTGCGCCAGCCATTACGCGCCAGCAGGTGCTCAGCCGCCAACAGAATCCGCTGCCTGCGGTCCTCGCCTTTGGCGAGGAGTGTGGCGTACGGCCGGGGTGACGTCACCGGTCTCCTTCGCTTAACCAACCAAGTGAACACACAGTAGGTTGGTTAGGCCTGCTGTGACAAGGGTCTCATCAAACAAATTTTGGTTACGCGCTCACAAACGTGGGGTCCCGGCCTACAAACCCAGCGACTTGGCGACGATCATCTTCATCACCTCGCTGGTCCCGGCATAGATCCGGGCCACCCGCGCATCGGTGTACAGCCGGGCGATCGGGTATTCCATCATGTAGCCGTAGCCGCCGAACAGCTGCAGGCAGCGGTCGATGACCCGGGCCTGCATCTCGGTGCAGAACAGTTTGGTGCGGGCGGCGTCGGCGCCCGACAACACTCCCTCGACGTGGTCGGCGACCGCCCGGTCGAGCATGCACTGGGCCGCCTCGATCTCGGTGGAGACCGCCGCCAACTCGAACTTGGTGTTCTGGAACGACGCGACCGGCGAACCGAACACGTTGCGGTTCTGGACGTAGTCGATGGTCGCGGCCAGGGCTGAGCGGGCCTGCGCGACCGACCCGACCGCCACCGTGAGCCGCTCCTGGGCGAGGTTGTGGCCCAGGTAGCTGAAGGCCTCGCCGTCGGCCCCCAGCCGGTTGGCCACCGGCACCCGCACATCGGTGAAGGACAACTCGGCGGTGTCTTGGACCTTGCAGCCCATCTTGTCCAGCTCGCGGCCGCGCTCGAAGCCGGCCATGCCCTCCTCGACCACCAACAGGGTCAGCCCGCTGCGACGGTTGTCGGGGTCGGTCGAGGTGCGGGCCACCACGATCACCAGGTCGGCCTGGATGCCGCCGGTGATGAACGTCTTGGCGCCGTTGAGGATGTAGTCGTCGCCGTCTCGCACGGCCGTGGTGCGCATCCCGGCCAGATCCGATCCGGTGCCGGGCTCGGTCATCGCGATCGCGGTGAGCAGCTTGCCGGCCGCCATCCCGGGGAACCAGCGCGCCCGCTGCTCGTCGTTCGTGTAGTGCAGGAAATACGGCAGGATCACCTCGAGCTGGGTGCGCACCGTGGACAGCGTGACCAGGGCGCGCGCCGCCTCTTCTTGCAGCACAACGTTGTAGCGATAGTCCTCGACGCCCGCGCCGCCGTACTCCTCGGGAATGGCCATCCCCAGCATCCCCAGCGATCCCAGGTGCTCGAACACCTCGCGGGGCATCCGGCCGGCCTTCTCCCAGTTGGCGTATTCGGGCACCACGTGCTTCTCGACGAAGTCTCGGGCCAAGGCCCGGAATGACTCGTGGTCTTGCGTGAACAGGTCGCGCCGCATGAACAGTCCCCTAACCACACAGCTCGACGATCGTGGCGTTGGCGGTGCCGCCGCCTTCGCACATGGTCTGCAGGCCGTAGCGAATCCCGTTGTCGCGCATGTGGTGAATCATCCGGATCATCAGCACCGCCCCCGATGCACCGAGCGGGTGACCCAATGCGATCGCCCCGCCGAGTGGGTTGAGCCGCTTGGCGTCGGCGCCGGTCTCGGCCAGCCACGCCATCGGCACGGGGGCGAAGGCCTCGTTGACTTCGAAGACGCCGATCTCGTCGATGCCCAGTCCGGCCCGCTTGAGCACCTTCGCAGTCGCCGGGATGGGCCCGGTGAGCATCAGCACCGGGTCGGCGCCGGTTACCGCGCCGGCGGTGTAGCGCACCAGCGGGGTCAGCCCGCGCCGGGTGGCCTCGTCCTCGCTCATCACCAAAAGCGCTGCGGCGCCGTCGGAGATCTGCGACGAGTTGCCGGCGTGGATCAATCCGTCCGCACGGAAGGCCGGCTTGAGCCCGGCCAGCTTCTCGGCGGTGGTGCCGCGGCGGATGCCTTCGTCGGCGTCCACCACGCCGCCGTCGGTCGCGACCGGGACGATCTGATCGCGGAACGCACCGATGTCCTGGGCGGCGGCGGCCAACTCGTGCGAGCGCGCCGAATACTCATCGACCTGGGCTCGGTCGAAACCCCATTTCTCGCAGATCATCTCGGCGCCGACGCCCTGGTTGAACACGAAACCGTCATAGCGGGCCAGTGCTTTCGGGCCGAAGGGTTCGCCGGTGGCCCGGGCCGCGCCGAGCGGAACCCGACTCATCACCTCCACGCCGCCGGCGACCACGATGTCCTGCTGGCCCGACATCACGGCCTGCACCGCAAAGTCCAGCGCCTGCTGGCTGGAGCCGCAGGCCCGGTTGACGGTGGTTGCCGGGACGTGTTCTGGCCAGCCGGCGGCCAGCACCGCGTACCGGCCGATGTTGGAGGACTGATCGCCCACCTGCGACACGCAGCCCCACACCACGTCGTCGACGATGCCGGGGTCGGTTCCGGTGCGCTCCATCAGTTCGTTGAGCACGATCGCGGACAGGTCTGCGGCATGCGTGCCGGCCAGCCCACCGTTGCGCTTTCCGACAGGGGTGCGCACCGCTCCGACGATCACCGTGGGTCGCATCTGACTACTCCGATCTCGTTGACTTCGGCGGCCACCCGCCGGTGAAGCGCGGCGGACGCTTCTCGGCGAACGCCGCATAGGCTTCCGCGGCATCGGTGCCCGCGAAGTTCACGATCTGCGCCCGCGCCTCATTGGCCAGGGCCTCGGGCAGGGTGGCATCGGCGCCCTGGTTGAGCAGCGCCTTGGTCTGCGCCAACGCTCGCGGCGGGCCGGCGGCCAGCCGGTCGGCGAGCTCGTCCACGAATTCGTCGATCTCGCCGGCGCCCACCACCCAGGTCACCAGGTTCAGCGCCTGCGCCTCGCCGGCGTCGATGGTCTCGGCAAGTAGTGCGAGCCGCTTGGCCTGTTGCAGCCCGACGAGTTTGGGCAGCAACCAGGATCCGGCCAGGTCGATCGAGAGCCCGCGCTTCGAGAAGATCTGGCAGAACGTCGATTCCGGTGTCGCGACCACCAGGTCGCAGCCCAGCGCCAGGTTCCAGCCGGCCCCCACGGCGACGCCGGTCACCTTCGCGATGGTGGGGATGGTCAACTCGTGCAGGGCCAGTGCGACGTCGGACAACCGGCGCAGTTTCTCCACCGGGTGCACCTCATCTGGTGTGCCGATGTCAGCGCCCGAGCAGAACGCCCCGCCGGCGCCGGTGATCACCAGGGCACGCAGGTCGGGGTCGTCGGCGGCGTCGCGCAGTGCGTCGCGCAGCACGCGCCACAACTCCGGGTTGATCGCGTTCTTACGGGCGGGCCGGTTCAGGGTCAGCGTCCGCACGCCATCACGGTCGGCGCGCAGCAGTACTTCGTCGGAAGCCATCAGCGCCCAGCCTGCCGTATGACACCGTCGGCGCGCAGGGCGACGATCTCCTCGCCGGTCAGACCCAGTTCGTCCAGCACCGTTTCGGTGTGCTCACCCAGGCCCGGCACTGCCCCCATCGGCGGCTGGTAGCCGGAGATCACCGGCGGCGGCAACAGCGACGGGATTGCGCCGGCCGGGGTATCGATGGTGTGCCAGCGATCGCGGTCAGCCAGTTGGGGATGCGCCAGCACGTCGCTGGGCGTGTTGTACCGGGCGTTGCCGATCCCGGCGGCGTCGGCGGCGTCCTGGATGTGGGCCAGGTCGTGGCGGGCGCACCACGCGGCGATCGCCTCGTCCAGGATCGCCCGGTTCGCGACCCGGTCGGCGTTGCCGGCAAAGCGTGGATCATCGGCGAGATCGTTGCGGCCCAGCAGTTCCCGGGCCAGCCGCTGCCATTCGCGGTCGTTGGTGGTGCCCAGCACCACGGTGTGCCCGTCCGCGGTCGGATAGGCGCCGTAGGGCGCCACCGCGGGTGAGCTCATGCCCAGCGGCTGCTGGTCGATGCCGGAGTGCCGCGCGTAGGTCAGGTGGTAGCCCATCATCTCGGCCATCGTGTCGAATAGGCTGACGCTGACCGATGGTGCCGGTGAATCCGGTTGGGCACCTGCTCCTTTGCAGCCGACCAGCAGCGCCATGATCGACAGCGCCGCGTAGAGGCCGGTGGTGACATCGGCGACCGGCGGGCCCGGTTTGGCCGGGGCGCCCGGGTTGCCGGTCACCGAGCACACCCCCGATTCGGCCTGCACCAGTAGGTCGTAGGCCCGCTTGTGCGACAGCGGTCCGCCGGTACCGTAGCCGTCGATCTCGACGGCGATCACGCTCGGGTGCCGTTGCGCCATCTGTTCAGTGGAAAGGCCCAGACGCGCGGTGGCACCCGGTGCGAGGTTGGACACCAGCACGTCGGCGCGGTCCAACAGCCGGTGCAGGACCTCGCGTCCCGCTTCGCTTTTCAAGTCCAGGGTCAGCGACTCTTTGCCTCGGTTGACCCAGACGAAGTGTGCGGCCTGGCCGTGCACCACGTTGTCGTAGTAGCGGGCGAAATCGCCGCCCTGGGGGTTTTCCACCTTGATGACCCGGGCGCCGAAGTCGGCCAGGGCGCGGGTGCACATGGGCGCCGACACCGCCTGTTCCAGCGCCACCACCGTGATGCCGGCCAGCGGCGCGGTTGAGGCCTGCGGCATCACATCACCATGCCGCCGTCGACCGGCAAGACCTGGCCGGTGACGTAGGAGGCGGCATCGGAGGCCATGAAGACGAACGCGCCGGCGACCTCGCTGGGCTCGGCCCAGCGCTTCATCGGGATGCGGTTCATCATGTTGGCCGCAAACTTCTCATTGGTGCGGATGGTCTCGGTCATCGGGGTCGCCGCCAGCGGTGCCAGCGCGTTGACGCAGATCTGTTTGGTCGCCAGTTCCCGGGCCAGCGACTTGGTGAAGCCGATCAGCGCCGCCTTGGCCGCCGAGTAGTTGACCTGCCCGAGGGTGCCGGTCAGGCCCGCCGCCGAGGTCACGTTGACGATGCGGCCGGTGCCGTCGGTGGGGATGTAGGGCAGCACCGCGTGGGTGCAGTTGAAGGCGCCGATGGTGTGCACATCGAGCAGCAGCCGCATCGACTCGGCGGTCAACTTCTCGAACATCGCCGGGCGAGTCACTCCGGCATTGTTGATCAGGATGTGGATCTTTCCGTCGGCCAGTTCCGCGGCCTTGGCGGCGGCCGCCTCGGCCGAGTCCCGGTCTGTGACATCGAGCGCCGCCGATGCGGCCCGGCCACCAGAGGCCGAAATCCGTTCGGCCACCGAGGCTGCCGCATCCCCGTCGACGTCGGTGACCAGAACCGCCGCCCCAGCTTCGGCGAGCGCGGCCGCGACCGCCGAGCCGATGCCTCCGGCCGCCCCGGTCACCACCGCGGCGCGCCCGGTCAGGTCGAAGTAGCCGGCCATCAGTAGCTCCTCGGCAGGCCGAGCACGTGGGAGCCGAGGAAGTTCAGGATCATCTCCTGGCTGACCGGGGCGATCTTCATCAGGCGGGACTCCCGGAAGAACCGGGAAATGTTGTATTCCTCCGAGTAGCCCATCCCGCCGTGGGTCTGCAGCGCCCGGTCGGCGGCCGCGAAACCGGCATCGGCGCAGAGGTATTTGGCCATATTGGCTTCGCGGCCGCAGGACTTGCCGTTGTCGTAGAGCCAGGTGGCCTTGCGCAGGATCAGTTCGGCCGCGTCCAGGCGGGCCAGCGAGTCCGCGAGTGGGAACTGGATGCCCTGGTTCATGCCGATCGGCCGGTCGAACACCACCCGCTCGTTGGCGTACTTGACCGCACGATCGAGCGCGACCCGGCCGATGCCCAGCGCCTCGGCGGCGATCAGCATGCGCTCCGGGTTGAGCCCGTGCAGGATGTAGGAAAAGCCCTTGCCCTCTTCACCGATCCGGTGTTCGGCCGGGATGCGCAGGTCGTCGATGAACACCTCGTTGGACGACACCGCGTTGCGGCCCATTTTGGTGATCGGCCGGATGTCGATGTGGTCACGGTCGATGTCGGTGAGGAACAACGTCAGACCGTCGGTCGGCTTGGCCGCCTCGTCACGCGGGGTGGTGCGAGTCAGCAGCAGGATCTTCTCGGACTCCAGGGCTTTGGAGATCCAGACCTTGCGGCCGTTCACCACATAATCACTACCGTCGCGCTTGGCGAAGGTGGTGATGCGGGAGGTGTCGAGGCCCGCGGTCGGTTCGGTGACGCCGAAGCACACGTGCAGGTCGCCGTGGGCGATGCGGGGCAGGGTTTCGGCCTTCATCTCGTCCGAGCCGAAGACCACGACCGGCTGCATGCCGAAGATCGACATGTGGATCGAGCTGGCGGCGTTCATCCCGCCTCCCGATCGCGCCACTTCCTCGGCCAGGATGGTGGCCTCGGTGATGCCCAGACCGTGGCCGCCGTATTCCTCGGGGATGGTCATGCCCAGCCAGCCGCCGCCGGCGACAGCGTCGTAGAACTCCTGCGGGAATTCGTGCGCCTGGTCCTTGGCCATCCAGTAGTGGTCGTCGAACTTCGCCGCGAGTTCAGCGACCGACTGCCGGATCAGCTGCTGATCCTCGGTCAGTTCGAAGCTCATTCCGCCGGACATGGTTTCCTCCAGCCCATCAGCGCGTGCACGTTGTTAGCCGGAAACGAGAATAGCATTCTCGTTTACTGGGTTCCTTCGGCGTACCAAGTACGGAACTCGGCGTAGTTGGGCATCTCCTCGGAGTTGGCCTTGGGGTCGATGCAGACGTGGATGACCGCGGTACCGCCGGCGGCGAAGGCACGCTCGATGGCCGGCCCGATCTGCGTTTCGTCGTCGACGAACTCCCCGCGTGCGCCCATGCCCTCGGCGATCTTGTCGAACCGGACATCCTTGCCCCAGTGCACACCGGGCTGCGGCGAGGGTTGCTCGAAGGTGCGCTTGTAGACGCCGACTTCCAGGCCCCATTGGTGGTCCACGCCCACGACGCAGACCAACGGCAGTCCCAGCCGGGCCGCGGTCTCCAGCTCGGCGATGTGAAACAGGAACGCCGAGTCGCTGGTCAGCAGCATCACCGGCCGCTTGCCGCCCTCGGCGACCGAGGCGCCCACGGCGTAGGGCAACCCGGTGCCCAAATGCCCGAAGTTCTGGTTCCACATGACGTCGTGCGGCTTGGCCTGCGAATAGGTCCATTGGAAGATCACCGTCGCGCCGCCATCGCGGACCATGATGCCGTCGGCGGGAAATGCCCGAGTGGCCTCGACCACGAAGCGCGCCGGGTGCACCGGGGAACGACCAGCCGGTGCGGTTTCGGCCAGTTCGGCCAGCTGGTCGGCGTCCTGTTTGATCCACCGGTCCAGGTCGCCGGAAGGGACGCGGGGATTGCCCTTGAGCTCCTCGACCAACTGCGGAACGATACCGCGCAGGTCACCCACCAGGGCTACGTCCACCGGCCGGTTCACCCCGATCGCCAGCGGGTCCTGTTCGACGTAGATCCACTTGCGCTCGGCGTTCTTGTCGGCCCAGTGCCGCGTGGTGCCGTAGTGCACCGGCTCGCCCAGCTCGGTGCCCAGCGCCACGCAGACGTCCGAGCCGGCGACGGCCTCGACGGCCGCGGTGGAGAAGCCGTACGGGAAGGTCCGTTCTTCCAGTCCCGGGATGAACGCGGTGCCACCGGAGGTCTGGATCACCGGGCAGGCCATCAACTCGGCCAGCTCGGCGACCGCAGCCGCACTGCGCGAGGTGTGTACCCCGTGGCCCACCAGCAGGATGGGGCTGGACGCCTTGCGGATGATCTCGGCGGCTTGCTCAACCTCGGGCGCGCCGGCTCGCTGATTCACCAGCCGGTAGCGGTGCGGCTCGGGCGGATCGGCGACGTCGAGCTCTTCGAGAATGACGTGCGACGGATATTCGATGTAGGCCGGACCGGGAGTGCCCGACATGGCGCGGCGGATAGCCTCGTGCACGATCTCGTCGGTCTGATCGGCGTATTCGATCGACGCGCTGTACTTCACCGACGGCGTGAAAAGCTCTTCCTGACGGACGAATTGGATGCGCCCGCGCCGCACCCGGCGCTCGGTGATGCGGGCGCGCTGCCCGCCTAGGAACACCACCGGGGAGTTCTCCACTCGCGCGCACATCATCGCCCCGGCGATGTTGGCCACCCCCGGTCCCAGGGTGCCGATGCACAGGCCCGGCCGGCCGGTCATCCGCGAGGCGGCCTCGGCCATGAAGCCGGCACTCTCCTCGTGGTGCGGTGCCACCACCGACCAACCCCGTTGTTCGGCCTCGACGAACATGTGCACGAAGTTGGGGTCGGGGATGCCGAACAGCGTGTTGACACCTTCGGCCTCGAATAGTTCTAGGATCCGGCGATAGACGGGCACACCCACAGTCGAAACTCCTTGCTTGACTTGTCAATACCGTTGAGCGAGACGACGACGGTGCGCTGCCGGGGATCCGAACAGCGACCGGTTGAACGTGGCGCGCTTCAGGTAGACGTGGATACCGCTCTCCCCCGTGTAGCCGATGCCGCCGTGCAGTTGCAGCGCTTTGCCGACCACGTCGACGGCGGCCGCACAGCTGTAGGACTTGGCCATGGCGACGGCCGCGTCGACGTCGGGTGCGTTGTCCACCACCGCTGCTGTGGCTTGACGCACCAGGGTGCGGGCCACCGTGACTTTCACCAACATGTCCGCACAGGCGTGTTTGACCGCCTGGAACGAGCCGATGGGCCGGCCAAACTGGGTGCGGGTCTTCGCATAGTCCACGGTGGCCGCCAACATCGCCTCGGCCAGGCCGAGGCTGTCGCAGGCCACTGCGACCGCGGCCCGATTGTGCAGCGCCGCTGTTCCGTTGGAGCGCAGCACCCCGTCGGCCTCGATGCCGTCGGCGGTCACGGTGGCGACGCTGCGGGTCTCGTCGAGCAGCGGTTGCGCGGTGACGGACAGGCCCCCGGCCACCACCACGACGTCGGCGCCGGTGGCGTCGATGGCCGGCACCAGCAGCCGGTCTGCCTCGGCGGCGTCCGGCACGAAGTCGGCATGTCCGGTCAGTCGGCCGTCGGCGGACACGGTGAACTCGCCCAGCACCGCGGCGGCGCGGATGGTGCCGTCGGCGATCCCGGCCAGCAGCGGGTCACGAACGGCGCTGTCGGCCACGGTGTTCAGCACGCCGACGGCCAGCACCGCGCCACCGAGGTAGGAGGTGCTCGCCGCAGCCCGGCCCAGCTCCTGGCAGATCACCGCGACCTCGGCGAAGCTCGCTCCCGACCCGCCCAGCTTCTCGGGTACTTCCAGCCCGACCCAGCCCGCCGCGACCAGCGTCTCCCAGCCAGCGTCTCGGGCAAGCACATCGGCGGCGACCGCACGCAGGTCGTCGTGCAGCTCGGCGAAATCGGTTGTGGTCACGGCATGCTCGGCTCTCTCGGCAGGCCGAGACCGCGTTCGCCGATGATCGTGCGCTGGATCTCGCTGGAGCCGCCGGGAATGGTCCACTCCCACGAGCCGATGAAGTCCAGCACCCACGATCCCGACTCCCAGCCGCTGGACAGCGGCTTGCTCAGCGCGGTGTGGGCCGCCGGCCCACCGATCTCGGCACCGAAATCGGTGAGCCGCTGCAGTAGCTCGCTGTAGAAAAGCTTCACGATCGAGGCGTCGGCGGGCCCGGCGGAGCCGGCTTCGACGTCGTGCACCAGTTGACGGCACATGCCGCGCAGGCCGGTGATCTCGGTCTCCAGCTGCGCGAGCCGGTCGGCCACCACCGGGTCATCGCTCGGCGCGGACTGCACCAGCCACCGAAAACCGGCGCAGCCCAATCGTTCGGCGAGCTCGAGCATGGTCATCCCGCGTTCGGCGCCCAGGGTCGCCTGCGCCACCTGCCAGCCGGCGTTCTCCGCCCCGATCAGGTTGGCCGCCGGGATCACCACGTCATCGAGGAAGATCTCGCAGAAATGCTGGTCACCGACGGCATTGCGAATCGGCCGCACCTGCACGCCGGGGCTGGCCATGTCGAGCAGGAAATACGAGATGCCTTTGCGTTTGGGAGCGTCCGGGTCGGTACGGGCCAGCAGCAGACACCACTGGGCGTGGCTCGCGCCGCTGGCCCACAGCTTCTGGCCGTTGACGACGTAGCGCTCCCCCACCCGCCGGGCAGTGGTGCGCAGCGACGCGAGATCGGAGCCGGCCTCCGGTTCGGAGAAGCCCTGCACCCAGATCTCGCCGTCGCAGATCGCCGGCAGATGCCGGCGGCGCTGCTCCTCGGTGCCCGCCGCCAGCAGGGTGGCCGCGGCGTGATGGATGCCGACGAACGCCAGCACCAGCCGGGGCGCGTCGTGGGCTGCCAACTCCTGATACAGCACCGCCTGATCGGCCACCGACATGCCGCCGCCCCACTCGCGTGGCCAGTGCGGCACCGCGAACCCGGCGCTGTGCAGGGTGGCGAACCAGCTGCGCTGGAAGTCGACGAACTCGCGCTCGCTCACGCCGGTCTGGGCGCGGCGCCAGTCCGCGGGAATGTGGTCGCGGCACCACTGGCGCACGTGAAGGCGAAAGTCGTTGTCGGCGGTCATGTTTTCCTCGCCCGCTCTGCGAAGGCGAGCAAGCGCTGCCGGTGTTCGTCGGACTTCATGGTCGTCACCTCGGCGGCGAACCCGGCTTGCAGCGGCCCGGCCAGCACCTGCGACAGATACATGTTGACCACCCGCTTGGTGCCCTGCAGCGCCTCGGGTGGCTGCGCCGCCAGCCGGGT
Source organism: Mycolicibacter virginiensis (assembly GCF_022374935.2). Lineage (NCBI taxonomy): Bacteria > Bacillati > Actinomycetota > Actinomycetes > Mycobacteriales > Mycobacteriaceae > Mycobacterium > Mycobacterium virginiense. Next base: position 828,161 of record NZ_CP092430.2, on the reverse strand, counting down.
GGCCAGCTGATGTGCTTGCGGCAGCAGTTCTTCGGGTGCCACTGTGCGGCTGGCCAGTCCGAGCTCGACAGCGGTGGCGGCATCGATGCGATCGCCGGTGTAGAGGTATTCGCGAGATCGCAGGATCGGGGTGAGCAGCGGCCAGAGGGCGGCTCCCCCGTCGCCTGCGACCAACCCGACCGCCACGTGCGGATCAGCAAGGTAGGCGCTCTGCGAAATCAACACGATGTCGCAGAGCACCGCCACGCTGCAGCCCAATCCGACGGCGGGGCCGTTGACGGCCGCGATGATCGGCAGCGGGAAGCGCAGCATCTCTTCGACGATCTGCGCCCCTTCGCGGATGCTCTCGTCTCGGGCGGCTTCGTCGTCGAGGAAGGTGGTGATCCAGTTCAGATCGCCGCCGGCGGAGAACGCCCGCCCGGCGCCGGTCAGCACCACGACCCGGACCGCCTTGTCGGCGGCCAGTTGGCGCCACACGTTGGCCAGGCCCCAGTGCAGGTTGGCGTTGACACTGTTCAGCTCGTCGGGCCGGTTGATCGTGACGGTGCGGACCGGGCCGTCGCCGGTCACTGTGATTTCCTGGGGCAGCTCGTATTTCATGCGTAGAGTCCCGTCAGTCCGGTCTGTTGAGCGCGGCGCGCCAGCCGGTCGCGGGTGGCCGACAGCCCCCACGGCAGGCGGCGCAGCGGCTGGCTGTAGCGCGACAGCCACGACAGTGCGGTCTCATCGCAGAACCCGACGGCGCCGTGCAGTTGGTGGCAGATGCGGAACACCACTTCGGCGGCTTCCAGCGCCGCCGATCGCAGCGCCAGCGCGTCATCGGTGGCTTCGGGTTGCCCGGTCGCGATACTCCACAGCGCGTATTTGGCCAGCATGTCCACCCCGGCGCGCTCCACCTCGGCGTCGGTGAGCTGGAACTGCACGCCTTGAAACGCCGACAGCGCCTGGCCGAACTGTTCGCGCAGCCGCACGTGGGAGATCGTCAGATCCATTGCCCGGTCCAGCATTCCCAGCAGCGTCCAGCAGGGCAGCGTCAGCGCCAGTGCGACATCCCCGGCGCCGGCGTCGTCAAGCCGCGCCAGGGTCAGCTCCGCCACCAGGGCCGGTCGAGCCTCCGACTGCCCCACCACGGTGCTGCGTATCCCGGCCAGCGTGACGGTGGCCCAGCGCTTCGACAGTCCGGCCACCACGCCGGCGGGGGCATGGTCGGCGACCACGATCAGCCCGTCAACATCGAGATCGGCCGGTGCGGAAAGGCATTCGGCCACCGGGTACGGCAGCGCCCAGTAGCCGGCGCTGCGACACAGCGCGGCGGCGGCTTCGAGTTCTTCGCCGTCGGCGCGGGGCTTCAGCTCGTCGGCTCCCAACCCGCGCAGGATCGGGCCGACCAATTGCTCGCGCAGGCTGGGGTCGGCGTCAGCGCGCAGCACCAGATCGTCGCCGCCGGCCGCTTCGAAGGCGCGGCGCGCCGCGTGCCCGAATTCTTGTGCGTCCGCCCCGAGTTCGAGATTCATCGCGCCTCCGCCAGCAGGGCGCGCGACAGCAGGATGCGCTGCATCTCGATGCTGCCCGAGGACACCGTGGCCGCTTGCGAGTAGCGCCAGTGGTCTTCGACCTCCTGGCGATACCACTGTGCCTGCGGGCTGTCGGGGACTTCGGCGGCGATCTCCATCAGGACCTCGGCGCTCTCCTGGTCCAGCCGGGTGACCGCGATCCGGTAGGCGGCGGCGTCACCGGGAGCTATGCGGCCACTGGCCTGTAGTGACACCACCCGGTAGGCCATCAGCCGGGCCCGCCGGCAGTGCGTGAGCATGCGCACCCATCGCGCGATCACCTCGCCGGGCAGGGTCTCCCAGCGCGGCCCGAGGGCATGCGGTGCCGCGGCGAGCAGCCGTTCGCAGCGCGCGTAGCGAGCGATTCCGACTCGCTCGAAGGCCATCACGTCGGCCACGATCGACCAACCGGAGTCGAGGTCGCCGAGTACGTCGGCATCGGTGACGCGCAGGTCGTCGAAGAACACCTCGTTGAGGTGATGCGGGCCCATCATGGTGCCCAGCGGCCGGACGGTGATGGCGGGGTTGTCCATCGGGACCAGGAACACCGTCAGGCCCTGCTGCTTCTTGGTGACCGACCCTTCACCGACCCGGGTGGTGCGCACCAACAGGAAGCACCACTGCGCCATAGTCGCGTAGGAGGTCCAGATCTTCTGGCCGTTGATCAGCCAGCCATCACCATCGCGGCGGGCGTAGGTGCGCAACGAGGCCAGATCGGACCCGGCTTCGGGTTCGGAGAAGCCCTGGCACCAGATCACCTCGCCGGCGGCGATCGGCGGCAGGTGGCGGCGCTGCTGCTCGGTGGTGCCGTGCCGCATGATGATCGGCCCGACCCAGTTCACCCCCATGTACTGCGCCCCGCGCGGCTCATGGTGTGCCCACATCTCCTCGCGCACCACGGTCTGCTCCCACACCGAGGCGCCCGCCCCGCCGAATTCCTCCGGCCAGGACAGACACAGCAGATCCTGCTCCGCGAGCACCCGGCAGAACCGTTGCGCTGCAGCAAGGTCTGCGGGGTCGTCGGTGAACGCACCCGGGAAGCGTTCGGGCAGCTCGCGTTCGATCAGTTCGCGCAGCTGGACCCGTAGTTCGCCGGCGCGCGTCCCCATGTCGAAGTCGAGCATCATGCCGTTTCCTGCTCGAGTCCGAGTTCGGCGAAGACCGCCGCGGTGTGCGCGCCGAGTTCCGGGGCCGCGCCGGCGACCCGGCCGGGGGTCCGCGACAGCCAGGTGGGCACCCCGGGGAAGCGGACCGGGCCGTTGGGGGTGTCCACGGTCTCGAACAGACCCACGGCGTTGAGGTGCGGATCGTCGAACAGTGCGCCGGGCGAATTCAGCGGGGCCGCTGGGATTTCCAGCTCCTCGAACAGCGCCAGCCACTGGGCGGTGGTGCGCTCTTTCATGGTCTGCGCCACCAGCCCATAGATGGTGTCGATCTGCCGGGCCCGCTGCGCCAGGGTGGCGTACTGGTCGCAAGCCCACGGCGGCTGCACCGCACCGATGAAGGCGTTCCAGTGTTTGTCGTTGTAGATCAGCGCGGCGATCTGGCCGTCGCTGGTCTCGTAGGGCCGCCGGTTGGGTGCCACGGTGCGCGGGTAGATCGCCGGGCCCAGCGGCGGGTCGAACATCGCGCCGTTGGCGTGTTCGACGAGCATGAATGAGGCCATGGTCTCGAACATGGCGACTTCGACTTCCTGGCCCTGACCGGTTCGTTCCCGGTGGAACAGCGCCATCATCGTGGCGTAGAGGGCGGTCAATCCGGCGATCTTGTCGGCCATGATGGTGCCGACGTAGTCGGCCCGGCCGGTGAGCTGCTCTTGCACCGCGGGCAGCCCGCATTCGGCCTGAATGGTGTCGTCGTAGGCGGGGCGGTCGGCGGCCGGGCCGCGGCGCCCGTACCCATAGCAGTTGGTGTAGACGATCCCCGGGTTGAGCGCGGCCACCTCGGCATAGCCCAGGCCCAGTTTGGCCATCGCCTTGGCCCGCATCGAGTGGATGAACACGTCGGCCCGGCCGATCAGTGCGGTGATCGCGGTCCGTCCGGCCACGGTGCGCAGATCCAGCACGACGCTGCGTTTGCCCCGGTTGACGTTGACGAACACCCCGCTCATATCGGGTGCGGGACCGGCCGAGATGTAGCGGGTGGCGTCCCCCTCCGGGGGCTCGACCTTGATGACGTCGGCACCCATGTCGGCCATGATCTGCGTGCAGTACGGGCCCATCACCATGGTCGTCAGATCGACCACTCGAACCCCGCTCAGCGGCCCGTGCGCCGGAGCCTCCCCAGCCGCCCCGTTGTCGCCCGCCATCATTTGTTCGGACAAAATACTCCGTTCTGCGTAATGCAGAACACTATTCCGCAGGGGTTATTCATGCGTCAAGGTCGGATTGCCGCCCTCCTGCGGACTATTGTCTGGACTAACTGGGCTTGATAACGTCCGGAGTCATGACTGCCTCCCTGCCACGCCCACGCGAGCTGGCCGGCACCCCCGCCGCGGCGCCGGGCTGGCGGCTGGAACGGGTTACCGAACCGAGTCGGCTGTTCGGCGCCAACGGGCTGCGAACCGGACCGGACGGGCGGGTCTATATCGCGCAGGTGACCGGCAGTCAGATCAGCGCATTAGACGTGACCACCGGCGAGTTGGCGGTCGTGAGCGCGCGCGGCGGCGACGTCGTCGCCCCCGACGATGTCGCCTTCGATGCGAGCGGCACGTTGTACGCCACCGAGGTGATGGACGCCCGGGTCAGCGCGCTCGACGCCTCCGGCCGCAGCCGTGTCCTGCGCGACGACCTGCCCTGCGCCAACGGCATCACCGTGCACCAAGACCGACTGTTCGTCGGCGAATGCCGCGAAGGCGGGCGCCTGATGGAACTCGACCGGGCCACCGGCGCGCAGCGCATCCTGGCCGAGGACCTGCCGTCGCCCAACGCCATGGAGGTGGGGCCGGACGGCCTGCTGTACTTCCCGGTGATGACCGCCAACGAAATCTGGCGCATCGATCCATTCGCCACCGACGCCGCCCCGCAACGGGTCGCGGGCGATCTGGGCGTACCGGACTCGGTGAAGTTCGACGCCGACGGCTTCATCGTGTCCACCCAAGCCGCCAGCGGACAGGTACTGCGCATCGATCCGCGCACCGGTACATCCACCGTGCTGGCGCAGCTGCATCCCGGACTGGACAACTGCACCTTCGTCGACGGGCGACTGATTGTTTCCAACTTCACCGGCGAGATCACCGAGATCGCTGGCGCCGGGCAGACATCCACGGTGCTGCCGGGCGGGCTGAACTGGCCGCTGGATCTCACCATCGATGAGGCCGGCGCCCTGTTTGTCGCCGACGGCACCTACTTCTACGCCGTCAGTGCAGGCGGGCGGCTGGAAACCCTCGGCATGCTGTTCAGCCCCGGCTACCCCGGATTCGTGCGGGGCGTGGCCGCCGTCGGCCCCGGCGAATTCGTCGTCACCACCTCCGGCGGGCAGGTCGCCCGCTATGTGCCGGCGCATTCGTCCAGCGAGGTGCTCGCCGACGGCTTCGACCAGCTCTACGGGGTGGCGGTGGGACCCGCCGGTATCGCGGTCACCGAGTTCGGCACCGGCCGGGTATTGGGCGTGCGCGCCGGCGCGGTGGAAGTGTTGGCCCGCGACCTGGCCGGTCCGGTCGGGATCGAGATCGACCATGACGGGTCCTACCTGGTGGCCGAATCCGGCGCGGGCCGGGTGCTGCGCGTCAGCGGCTCGGGGGCAGCGCCGGTAGTCGACGGACTTGTTCGGCCGCAAGGGATTGCGCTGGCAGACCGGACGCTCTACGTCGTCGACGCAGGAACCCGCCAAGTGCTCGCCGTCGACCTCGACACCGGGACACAGCAGGTGATCGCCGAGGGGCTACCGATCGGGCCGCCACCGGGCGTGACACCTAAACCGCTCAACGGAATGCCGCCGTTCTCCGGCCCCCAAGGCCCGTTCGCCGGTATCGCACGCGGTCGCGACGGCACCCTGTTCGTCTCGGCCGACGGCGACGGCAGCGTGCTGGCACTACACCCGGTCGGCTCGTGACCGACCACCGCTATCTGAAGGTCGCGCGGACGCTGCGCAAGGAGATCGCCGACGGGATCTATCCGATCGGTTCGCAGCTGCCCACCGAACATGAACTGTGCGAACGGTTCAACGTCAGCCGCTACACGGTCCGCGAGGCGCTGCGACGACTGCGCGATGACAACCTCGTCGTCTCCCGTCCCCGCGCGGGGACCGTGGTGATCCCCCGCGCCGCGACCAACTGCTACGCCCAAGACGTGGTCTCGATCGATGACCTGGTGGCCTTCGCGGCCGGCGCACGGTTCGAGATCGACTCCAACGCCATGGTCACCCTCGACGCGGATGTCGCCGCACGCACCGGGCTGCCGGTGGGCACCGAATGGCTGGCTGTGCGCGGCAACCGGCGCGCTCAGGGGCAGGCCGCGCCGATCTGTCGGACCGAGTACTACATCAACCGGGCGTTCGCCGGAGTCGGCCGGTTGCTGCAGCGCCACTCCGGCCCGATCTTCCCACTGATCGAGGACGTGTTCGGGGTCAGCGTCGTCGAGGTCCGCCAGCACATCCGGGCGGTGATCATCACCCCCGAACTCAGCACTGCCCTGGCCGTCGAACCTGGCACCGCCGGGCTACAGATGCAGCGCAGCTACACCACCTCCGAGGGCGAGATCGCCCAGGTGACGGTGAACACCCATGCCGGCGACGACTATCGCTACTCGATGACGCTGCACCGGGTGCCCGGACCGAGCGGCCCGTGACCTCCCGCCGCACCGCCGGGCAGGCCGCCGACGCTTGCGCTGCGGGCCTGTGGGTCTCGACCACCTTGGCCGACACCCTGCGAGAGGCTGCCGAGCAGACCCCGGACCGGGTGCTGGTGATCGACGGCGACACCCGGTTGACCTGCCGGGAGCTGCACGCGCAGGCGACGGCACTGGCCGGCGCGATGCTGGAGCGGATGACCCCCGGCAGTGTGGTGTCATTCATGCTGCCGAACTGGCATGAGGCCGCCGCGGTGTATCTGGCCGCAACGCTGGCCGGGATGGTGATCAACCCGATCCTGCCGTCGCTGCGCGATGCGGAACTGGCCTTCATCCTGGCCGACTCGAGCACCCGAATGCTGTTCGTGCCCGAGCGGTTCCGCGGTCACGACTACGCGGCGATGCTGACCCGGGTGACCGCGGACCTTGCCGATCCGCCCGAGGTGGTGGTGGTGCGTGGGGCCTCGACGGGGCACACCGACTACCGCACCCTGCTGCACGGCATTGGGCAACCCGTCGCGCTGCCGACCGTGGATGCCGATGCGGCCCGCATGCTGCTGTACACCTCTGGCACCACCGGGCATCCCAAAGGTGTTCTGCACAGTCATAATTCGATTAACGCCTTGATCTGCCAGCTGGGCCGGCATTGGATGATCGAGCCCGGTGATCGTTTCCTGGTTCCGTCCCCCATCGCCCACATCGGCGGATCGATCTACACGTTCGAAGTCCCCTTACTGCTGGGCACTACCGCCGTGCTGATGGACACCTGGAATCCCGATGCCGCGGTAGCGCTCATGCTCGCCAAGCACTGCACCCACGTGGCGGGAGCGACGCCGTTTCTGGCCCAGTTGCTCACCGCCGCACGCGACGCCGGCACCCGCCTGCCCGATCTCAAGCTCTTCGTCTGCGGCGGTGCCTCGGTCCCGGCATCGTTGATCCGTGACGCGGCCGGCTACTTTCACACCGCCGTCGTCACCCGGGTGTACGGGTCCAGCGAGGTTCCGGTCAGCACGGTGGGATCGTTGGGCCCCCGCGACCGTGCCCACGCCGCGGAGACCGACGGTCGACCCGGGATCGCCGACATCAAGCTGGTCCCTCACCCCGGCGCTCCACCTGGCGAAGGACAGATCTACGTCCGCGGCCCGCAGATGCTGCTGGGCTACCAGCACCGCGACGACGAGCTCGGCTGCTTCGATGAACAGGGCTACTTCGCGACCGGCGATCTGGGCCGGTGGGTCGATGAGGACTACCTGCTCGTCACCGGGCGGCTCAAGGACGTGATCATCCGCAACGGCGAGAACATCTCCGCGCGCGAGGTGGAGGACATCCTGATCGGTCATCCGCAGATCGCTGAGGTCGCGGTGGTCGGGATACCCGATGCCCGTACCGGCGAACGTGCCTGCGCGGTGATCGTGCCGGCCGGCCAGACCCCTCCGGGTGTCGCCGAGCTGCGCGCCATGCTGGCCGAACACGGCGTCGCACTGTTCAAAACCCCTGAGCAGGTGTTGATCTGGGATGCGTTGCCCAAAAACGATGCCGGCAAAGTGGTCAAGCAGCAGATCCGGGCAGAGCTGTCCCACGCAGAGGTAGGTGAGTAGATCATGCAGGTGGCGATCGTGACCGGGGCCAGCAGCGGAATCGGGTTCGGTTGTGCGGCAAAGCTTGCCGAGGCGGGGATGGCGGTGCTGGCAACCGGCCGCGACACCGAACGCCTGGCCGGTTTGACGGCCGAGCTACAGGAATCCGGAATCGATCCCGACCGAATCGCCACCGTTGCGGTGGACCTGACCACCACGCAGGCGCCACAGCAGATACTCGACGCCGCCCTGTCCCGGTGGGGCCGGGTGGACTATCTGATCAACAATGCCGGTATCGGCAGCCCCAAACCGCTGCACGAGACCGACGACGAGACCCTGGACCAGTTCCTGAATCTGATGCTGCGGGCGCCGTTCCGGCTGGCACGCGACGTGCTGCCGCACCTGCAGCCCGGATCGGCGATCATCAACATCACCTCCACCTTCGCCGTGGTGGGCGGGCTGCGCGGCGGGGCGTACTCGGCCGCCAAAGGCGGGCTGACCGCGCTGACCACCCACATCGCCTGCCAGTACGGCGCCCAGGGCATCCGCTGTAACGCGGTAGCCCCCGGAGTCACCGTGACCCCGATGGTCGAACAACGCCTGTCCGACAACCGGTTTCGCAGGCTCAACACCGAGATGACGCCGTCTCCCCGATTGGGCCGGGTGGACGACATCGCGGGCACCGTGGCGTTCCTGTGCTCGGAGGCCGGCTCCTTCATCAACGGTCAGACCATCGTGGTCGACGGCGGGTGGAGCTCGACCAAATATCTGTCGGACTTCGGCCTCGACTCCGACTGGGTGCAGCGGTGAACCTGTTCACGGTGCTGGCCCAGGCCGCAACCCGGTTCGGCGAGCGGGGCGCGGTGTACCACGGCGAGGACCGGCTGCACACCTGGAGCGAGCTGGCCGATCGCGCACGACGGCTGGCGACATCGCTGGGCCGGGTGGCGGGTGCCGGCGCCCGGATCGCGATCGCCAGCGAGAATCGGCCGGAGCTCATCGAGTTGATGTTCGCGACCTGGGCGGCCGGTTGCGTTGTGGTTCCGCTCAACTACAAGCTGCACCCGCGGGAGATGGCCCAGATCATCGGCGACGCCGATGCAGCGCTGGTCTTCGCGTCGCCGAAGCTGGCGCCAGGGCTGGTCGGCCTCGTTGCAGCGCCCGTCGAGACCATCGGCGGCGCAACATACCTGGACCGGCTGGCCTGCCCTCCCATTGACGAGGTCAACCCGGATCCGTCCCGGCTGGCGTGGCTGTTCTACACCAGCGGCACCACCGGGCGCTCCAAGGGCGCCATGCTCACCCACCGCAATCTGATGGCGATGACGCTGGCGCATCTGGCCGACCTGGATGACCCGGACGCCGACTGCAGCCTGATTCACGGCGCGCCGATGTCGCACGGATCGGGGCTCTACATCGCGCCCTACGTACTGCGCGGAGCCCGCCAGGTGATACCGGCATCGGGCTCGTTCGACGCGACCGAATTCCTCGACCTGTGTGGGCATCATCGTGGCGCCACCGCCTTTTTGGCGCCGACGATGGTGGGCAGGCTGGTAGCCACCGGCCGGGGGCGCCCGGCCGCCCTACGCACCATCATCTACGGCGGCGGGCCGATGTATCTCGGGGACCTGAAGCGGGCGATGACGGCGTTCGGGCCGGTGTTCGCCCAGCTCTACGGCCAGGGCGAAGCCCCCATGACGATCACCGGTCTCAGCCGCACCGACCACCTGGGCGACGACACGATCCTGGGCTCGGTCGGCTGGCCGCGCACCGGCGTCGAGGTCGCGGTACTGCGCGACGACGGCACCCCCGCACCCGTCGGCGAGGTCGGCGAGATCGTCTGCCGCGGCGATGTCGTCATGACGGGCTACTGGAACAACCCGGACGCCACCGCCGAGGCCATCCGGGACGGCTGGCTGTTCACCGGCGACAAAGGCTCATTCGATGCCCGCGGATGCCTCACCCTGCGCGACCGCTCCAAGGATGTGGTAATCAGCGGTGGCAGCAACATCTACCCGCGCGAAGTCGAAGAGGCACTGTTGAGCCATCCCGGCGTCAGCGAGGCCGGCGTGGTGGGCGCCCCCGACCCCGAGTGGGGCGAGATCGTGGTCGCCTTCATCGTGGGCGACGCCTCGGCCGCCGAGTTGGACAGTCACCTGCTGGAACGTATCGCGCGATTCAAACGGCCCAAGCGCTACGAGTTCGTCGACGCGCTACCCAAGAACAGCTACGGCAAGGTACTCAAACGCCAGCTGCGTTCCCAGCTGCGCTGAGGTCAGCGACCACCGGCGCGCCGGTTTCGCGCCGGTGCACCACCGCCAGACCGCCGCGCCCCGCGGCGGTAGTGACACCTCGGGAATGGTGACGCTCCCCCTTGGCCGTGGTCGGAACGAGATCGTAGTGACGCAACAGGGTACGTAGCGTGACCAGCATCTCCATGTTCGCGAACGCGGCGCCCACGCAACGATTCACCCCACCGCCATAGGGGATCCACAGTGCCGTGTCGGGCGGATTACCGACGAACCGATCCGGGTCGAAGACCTCGGGATCGGCGAAGTTGTCCTCGGCGAAGTGCACCAACCGGAAGGCCACCACCACCGCGTGGTTCTCCGGAATGACCCACGGGCCCAATTTGATCCGCGTACGAGTGATGCGCCCGGTCCCCTCGACGACAGATCGGGTCCGCTGCACTTCCCAGACCACCGCCTGTAGCAGGGCCGATCCGCCGGAATCGACTTCGGCGACCACACGATTCAACACGTCCGGGTGACGGCGGAGCCGTTCCACCGCCCAGGCCAGCGTGGTCGCCGTCGTCTCGTGACCGGCAGCCAGCAAGGTCAGCAGCTCGTCGGCGATATGCACGTCACTGATCGGCTGCCCGTCGTCGTAACGGGCCGTCAGCAGCAAGGCCAATACGTCGGTTCGGTCCGCGAAGTCGGGCGAGTTACGCGCGGTGTCGATCAATTTCGCGATCAACGCGTCGTAGCGTCGCCGATAGTCGCGGTAGCGCCCGCCCGGGCTCAGCCGGCCAAAGTCGCGTCGGGCCCGCGGTGGCAGCACCGCCAACCGCGACCCCAACGCCACCAAAGTCGGCAGCACCTGGCGCAATTCGTCGAACTCGGCTCCTTGAGCACCGAATACGGCACGCAGGATCACATTGAGCGTGATGCGCATCATCGATGGTTGGGTGGCGAATTCGCGGCCTTGCGGCCACGTTGTGATCTCGCGCAGCACCTCCTCTTCGACGATGGATTCGTAGCCACTCATCCGTTTGCCGTGAAACGGCGGCACCAACAGTTTGCGGCGCCGAAGGTGCGGGGCACCGTTCAGACTGAAGGTCGAACCCGGCCCTAAGACCGCCCCTAGATTGCCGGGTCGACCCACTAGGTCGCTATGGGTGGTGAACAAGCTTTTGACCAATACCGGATCGCTGAGCACCACCGCATGTCCGACGATCGGCAGGCGCAGCGAGAACGCGCCACCGTAGCGTTTCCCCAATGCCCGCATCGCGGTCTTGCGAGCGGTCAGAAACAGCAGTGCCGCCAGCGGCTTCGGGATCGGCGCTACCGGCGGCAGCCGCACCGGTTCGGTCGTCTTCTCGGCCACTCCAACACCTTCCACACCGTCGGTACATGTGGGTACCACGGTGCCATGCGGCGCCGCTCGCCTCAATCGTTAGATTCCCCGCGAACCAAACCGTGAGGCCGGATCCGGCGGAGTGACTATTTGACCTGAGACTTCATCTCGTCCAGGTTCACCAGAATCGGCCATCCGCACACCGACAGCGCGTTGCCGTGCCCGGTTTCGTGGATGTCGAACGCGGACTGGATCGCCGAATGGAAACCCTGCACGTCGAGGGTCTGGTTGACCGCACGTTTGGCCTGGCGCAGTGCGAACGAGGGCATGGTGGCGATGTGCTCGGCGAGCTGGCGGGTCTCGGCGTCCAGCTGCTCACGCGGCACCACCCGGTTGACCATGCCGGTCTGCTCGGCTTCCTGCGCGGTCATGGCCCGACCGGTGAACAGCATCTCCTTGGCTTTGCGTGGCCCCAGTTCCCAGGTGTGCCCGTGGTATTCGACGCCGCCGATGCCCATCAGCACCACCGGGTCGGAGAACTGCGCGTCGTCGGCGGCGATGATCAGATCGCAGGGCCAGCACAGCATCAGCCCACCGGAGATGCAGCGGCCCTGCACCGCGGCGATCGACGGCTTGGGCACATTGCGCCAGCGCAGCGTGTACTCCAGGTAGCGCTTGCACTCGTGCTTGTAGATGAACTCCAGGGTGATCTTGTCCGGCACCGGGCCGCCGCCCTTGAGGTCGTGACCGGCGGAGAAGTGTTTGCCGTTGGCGCGCAACACGATGACGGCGACGTCATCGTCGTCGGCGGCACGCGTCCAGGCCGCGTCGAGTTCGTCGAGCAACTCGGTGTTCTGGGCGTTGGCGGCGTCGGGCCGGTTCAGCGTGATCGTCGCGATCCGATCGGCGACCTCGTAGTCGATGTACATGAGCGTCCTTCAGGTTGCGCCGACAACTGATGAGAATGCCCTTCTCATGCTAGGAAAGTTACCATCTTCCCCACCGGGATGGCAGCGCCACGACAGCCCACGTCAATCCGGGCCTGTTCTCCGGTAGGGTGCATTCGTGTTCTCCCAAAAAGGCAACCATCGGAGCCGCTGGTGAGTAACCCGGAAGAAGAGCCCGTCTGGAAGCAGCGGGCGGTCGAGCGGTCGATCAAGACCGCCCGGTTGCGGGCCGCCCAGCGCGTTCAGCGCTTCCTGGACGCAGCCCAAGCCATCATCATCGAAAAGGGCAGCACCGACTTCACCGTCCAAGAGGTCGTCGAACGCTCCCGGCAGTCGCTGCGCAGCTTCTACCTGCAGTTCAACGGCAAGCACGAGCTGCTGTTGGCACTCTTCGAAGACGCCCTGGTGCGCACCTCCGACCAGATCCGTGCCGCCACCGAGGGCCAGAGCAAGCCGCTGGAGCAGCTGAAGGTGGCGGTCGAGCTGCTCTTCGAGCTGTCCCGACCGGACCCCTCGGCCAAGCGGCCGCTGTTCACCGATTTCGCGCCGCGCCTGCTGGTCTCCCATCCCACCGAAGTGCGGGTGGCCTTCACCCCGCTGTTGACGCTGCTCACCGAACTGATGGAAGCCGCCGACGCGGCCGGTGAGCTGCGCAAGGGCGTCAACGCCCGGCGGATGGCGGCCATGATCATGCAGACCGTCATGTTCGTGGCACAGTCCAGTGCCGAATCGGACGATCCGGCGGCCCACCCGATCACCGCCGATGAGGTCTGGGACTTCTGCGCCCACGGCCTCGCCAAGTAGCCCCTGCTTCTCTAACGCGAGCGTGCGTGTTTGCACGCGACACGCCGCAAGAAACTGACATTCCGCGCACCCTCGCGCAACCGGTACCGCCGCCGCACGCCCCGGAGGGCCCGTTCAGACTTCCCTAGCAGTACGCACGTATGCTCTAATCGAGAATGTGATTTCCACTTTGTGCGTGTCCGCCTGGAAGACCGCCGCCGATGCGTAAGGCCCTCGCTCCCGACGTCACGAATTGGCCCGACGAGAACCTGGCCCTGATCGGCAGCCACTGCGCGGATTGCCAAGCCACCGTGTGGCCCCGCCAGGATCACTGCCCGCGATGCAGCGGCCCGCAGATGCAGGACCTGTTGCTGCCCCGCCAAGGCACCTTGGAGGCCTGGACCACTCAGGGCTTCGTCCCGAAGCTGCCCTATGCCGGCGGCGAGACCGCTGAGGGCTTCGCTCCCTACGGAGTGGGGCTGGTCCGACTCGGCGACGTGGTCCAGGTCGAGGCTCGCCTGACCGAATCCGACCCCGCCAAGCTGAAATTCGGCATGAACGTCGAACTGACCATGGTGCCGTTCTATGTCGACGACGACGGAACCGAGATTCTCACCTGGGCATTCCAGCCCGTCTAAGGAGACCTGGACAATGACGGTAGCGAACAACGATGTGGCGATCATCGGGGTCGGCCTGCACCCCTTCGGCCGCTTCGACAAGTCAGCGATGCAGATGGGCGCCGAGGCGATCCACCTGGCCCTGGCCGATGCCGGGGCGCAGTGGAAGGACATCCAGTTCGGTGTGGGCGGCAGCTACGAGATCTCCAATCCCGATGCGGTCACACGGCTGGTCGGCCTGACCGGCATCCCGTTCACCAACGTGTTCAACGCTTGCGCCACCGCGGCCACCGCCACCCAGGTCTGCGCCGACAACATCCGGTCCGGCAAATACGACATCGGCATCGCGATCGGCATGGACAAGCACCCCCGCGGCGCGTTCACCGACGACCCGGCCAAGCTGGCCCTGCCGGCCTGGTACGCCGAGAACGGTCAGTTCGTCACCACCAAGTTCTTCGGCATGAAAGCCAACCGCTACCTGCACGACCACGGCATCTCCCAGCGCACGCTCGCCAAGGTCGCCGCCAAGAACTTCCGCAACGGCGCATTGAACCCCAACGCATTTCGGCGCAAGCCGATGTCCGAGGACGCCATCCTCGACTCGACGGTGCTGAATTACCCGCTCACTCAGTTCATGTTCTGCGCACCGGATGAGGGTGCGGCCGCAGTGGTCATGTGTCGCGCCGACATCGCACACCGTTTCAGCGGTAAGCCGGTCTACCTGCAGGCCACCGAGATCCGCACCCGCACCTACGGCGCCTACGAGGTACACGCGACGTCGGCTCCGATCACCGAGGACGTGTCACCGACGGTCTACGCCGCCCGGGCTGCCTTCGAAAAGGCCGGCGTGACACCAGAAGACGTCGACGTGGTCCAGTTGCAGGACACCGACGCCGGCGCCGAGATCATCCACATGGCCGAGTGCGGCTTCTGCGCCGACGGCGACCAGGAGAAGCTGCTCGCCGACGGCGCGACCGAGATCAGCGGGTCACTGCCGGTCAACACCGACGGCGGGCTGATCGCCAACGGCGAACCGATCGGCGCCTCGGGACTGCGACAGCTGCACGAGTTGGTGCTACAGCTGCGCGGCCAGGCCGGTGACCGGCAGGTGCCCGGGGGCCCGAAGGTGGGATTCGCGCAGGTCTACGGCGCACCGGGCACGGCGTCGGCATCGATCGTCACGATCTGAGCCGGCGCCGGAGCGCTAATCGCCCAAAGCCGGCGGCGGCCGGTAGGACGGTTCGTACCCGGCGACCCGGATCGGGCTGCCAATCAGCCGGAAATCGCCTGCGGTGACGACCATTTCGGGATGTTCCTTCAACGCCTCGGGCAGCGTGCGCACCGCCGCCGCCGGGATGCCCAGCGGGCGCAACCGCGCCTCCCAGCCCGCCGCGGTGTCGCCGGCAAGCGCGGCGGTAACCACCGCCAGCACCTCGTCACGGCGGGCCGCACGTTCGGCCATCGTGGTGAAACCGTCGATGCCGGCCCCTAAACCAGCTTCCGTGGCGAACGACTTCCAGAACCCGTCATGGGTGACGAACAACGCCAGATACCCCTGAGCGGTCGGGAAAAGTTGTGCGGGTACGTAATACGAGTGCGCTCCGTGCGGGTGACGCTGGGGTTCGACGCCGTCGTTGAGATAGGCCGACGCGCGGTAGTTCAGTTGCGACAGCATCACATCCAGCAGCGACACCTCCACCTGCCCGCCGCGGCCGCTGACGATCTGCGCCAGCAGTCCCAGTGCCGCCGTGAGCCCGGTGGAGTTGTCGGCCGAGGAGTAGCCCGGCAGGGTCGGCGGCGCATCCGGGTCGCCGGTCATCGCCGCGATCCCGGTGGCGGCCTGGATCACGTAGTCGAAGGCCGGCTCGTCACCGCCATCCAGGCCGAACCCGGTCAGCGCAACGCAGACGATCTTCGGATTGAAGTGCGACAGCGCCTCGTAGGTCAGTCCTAGTCGCTTGATCACCGACGGTTTCATATTCACCAGCAGCGCATGGGATTCGGCAACGAGCTCCCCCAGCCGCGCCTGTCCGGCCTCGGATGCCAGATCCAGCTGGACGCTGGTCTTGTTGCGGTTGAGGCTGGCGAAGTAGCTCGGGCCGACCTGGCGGGAGATCTCCCCGCCCGGCGGTTCGATCTTGATGACCTCGGCGCCGAGGTCGGCCAGCAGCATGGTGGCGTACGGGCCGGCCAGCATCACCCCCACTTCGAGGATGCGGATCCCCGCGAGCGGTCCGCTCACCTAGACCGCCTTGGCGAGTTCGGCGATCACCTCGCGGGTGCGGTACTTGGAGGCGATCAGCTCATCACGGGTGTCGCCGATCGGCAGCAGCCGCACCGACAGATCGGTCACCCCGGCGTCGGCGAACTGCTTGAACCGCTTGAGGATCGATTCCTCATCGCCGGCCGCGCACAGGTCGCCGACATTGCGGGCCGAACCGCGGTCCAGCAGCCGCTGATAGTTGGGCGAGGTCTCGGCTTCGGCCAGGATGCGGTTGGCACGATCCTTGGCGGCCTCGATCTCGGAGTTGGCACACAGGGTGACCGGGATGCCGGCGACAATGCGTGGTTGCGGTTTGCCCGCATCGGCCGCGGCCTTGTTGATCTTGGGGGCGATGTGCTCGGCGATCGCCTTCTCGTCGGCCATCCACAGCGACGTGCCGTCGGCGTGCTCGCCGGCGATCTGCAACATCACCGGGCCCAGCGCGGCCACCAGCACCGGCATCTTGGTGTCGGCACCGAGCGCGGTCGGGCTGTGCACGGTGAAGTGGTCGTTCTCGACGTCCACCGGTCCCGGGCCGGCGATGGCCGCATTCAGCACCTGCAGGTAGTCCCTGGTGTAGGCGGCCGGCTTGTCATAGGGCAGGCCGAGCATGTCCCGGATGATCCAGTGGTGCGACGGCCCAACACCCAGAGCCAGCCGGCCGCCGGACATGGCATGCACCGAAAGCGCTTGGCGGGCAAGGGCGATGGGGTGCTGAGCCTGCAGAGGCACCACGGCGGTGCCGAGTTCGATGCGGGTGCTGTGCGATGCCATCAGCGCCACCATGGTCAGCAGATCGAAATCGTCGGGCACCTGCGGCATCCACGCGGTGGACAGCCCCGCCGAATCGGCCCACTCGATGTCGGAGATCAGCTTGGCGACCTTGCGCGCCATATCGCCGCGTTCGGCGCCGATCATCACCCCAAGTCGCATAGCTAGCGCGCCTCCGCCTTCGAAACCACGTCGCGCACCCCGGTCACCAGATCATCCAGAGACGTTCCGGTGGGAAACACCGCCGCGGCACCGGCTTCCAACAGTTTGGGTACGTCGCCCTGCGGGATGGTGCCGCCGACCACGACAGCGATGTCCCCGCCGTCCGCGGCGCGCAGCGCTTCGACGATGCGACCGGTCAAGGCGACGTGCGCGCCGGACAGGATGCTCAGCCCCACCACCGCCACGTCCTCCTGCAGGGCGGTGGCGACGATGTCCTCGACGCGTTGCCGAATGCCGGTGTAGATGACCTCGAAGCCGGCATCGCGCAGGGTCCGGGCGACGATCTTGGCCCCGCGATCATGGCCGTCGAGACCGGGTTTGGCGACCAAGACCCGGGCCGGGACGGCTGCGGAGGGAGAGTGCGGAGAAGTCATCAATACACCACCGGTTGCTGGAACTCGCCCCAGACGTTCTTCAGCGCCGAAACCATCTCACCCACCGTGCAGTAGGCGTTGGCGCAGTCGATCAGGGGATGCATGAGGTTGACGTCGCCCTCGGCGGCGCGCGACAGCGCCGCGAGGGTGGCGGCGACGTCGTCGGCGTTGCGGTCGGCCTTGACCCGCGCCAGCCGCTTGAGCTGGACGTCACGGCCTTCGGCGTCCAGTTCGTAGGTGGCGATCTCCGGTGCCGGCTCGTCGCTGGTGAACTTGTTGACGCCCACGACCGGCCTACTGCCCGACTCGATCTCGTGGTGGATCTTGAACGCCTCGTCCGCGATCAGGCCCTGCAGGTAGCCGTCTTCGATGGCCCGGACCATGCCGCCGTGGTTCTCCAGGTCGGCCATGATCTCGATGATGCGTTCTTCGGTGGCGTCAGTGAGCGCCTCGACGAAGTAGGAGCCGCCGAGCGGATCGGCCACCCGGGTCACGCCGGTCTCATAGGCCAGGATCTGTTGGGTGCGCAGCGCCAGCGTCGCGGACTCCTCGCTCGGCAGCGCGAACGGCTCATCCCAGGCGGCGGTGAACATCGATTGGACTCCGCCGAGCACGGCGGCCATCGACTCGTAGGCCACCCGAACCAGGTTGTTCTGGGCCTGCGGGGCGAACAGTGACGCACCGCCGGCCACGCAGCCGAACCGGAACATCGACGCCTTGTCGCTGGAGGCGCCGTAGCGTTCCCGCACGATCGTGGCCCACCGCCGCCGGCCGGCCCGGTACTTGGCGACCTCTTCGAAGAAGTCGCCGTGGGTGTAGAAGAAGAACGAAACCTGCGGGGCGAACTGCTCGATGCTCATCCGGCCGCGCTCCACCACGGTGTCGCAGTAGGTGACACCGTCAGCGAGGGTGAAGGCCATCTCCTGCACCGCGTTGGCGCCCGCGTCGCGAAAGTGCGCTCCGGCCACCGAGATCGCGTTGAACCGCGGCACTTCGGCGGCGCAGAACTCGATGGTGTCGGCGATCAGCCGCAGCGACGGTTCGGGCGGCCAGATCCAGGTGCCGCGGGAGGCGTACTCCTTGAGGATGTCGTTCTGGATGGTGCCGGTGAGCTTGGCCCGCGGCACCCCGGAACGCTCGGCGGCCGCCACGTAGAACGCCAGCAGGATGGCGGCGGTGCCGTTGATGGTGAAGCTGGTGCTGATCTTGTCCAGCGGGATGGAGTCGAACAGGATCTCGGCGTCGGCCAGGGTGTCCACCGCCACGCCGACCCGGCCCACCTCTTCGCCGACCTCGGGGTCGTCAGAGTCGTAGCCGCACTGCGTCGGCAGGTCCAGCGCCACCGACAGTCCAGTGCCGCCCTGACTCAGCAGGTATTGGTAGCGCCGATTGGATTCCTCGGCGGTGCCGAAGCCGGAGTACTGCCGGAAGGTCCACAACCGTCCGCGGTAGCCGGACTCGAAATTTCCGCGGGTGAAGGGATACGTCCCCGGCGCCGGCGGCTCTCCGCGCCGGTCGCCCGGCCCGTACACCGGTTTCAGCGGGATCCCTGAGGAGGTCTGCACTGGGTCGCTCATCGATGGATACGGTACTTGCAAAAAAGGAGAATGCCAATACCACTACTGCGACGTGCGGAAATGCCGACAGCTACCCGGCCAGATTGAAGTTGCCGCTGGCCCCGTAGACCGACAGCGAGACCAACAGCGTCACCGAGACGACGACGATCAGCGAGGTGCGCACCGCGTTGCCCACCGCGACGCCGACCCCGGCCGGACCGCCGGCGGCGAAGTAGCCGAAATAGGTATGGATCAACAAGATGGTGATCGCCATCAAGAAGGCCTGCAGGAACGACCACAACAGGTCGATGGGGTTGAGGAACGTGCGGAAATAGTGGTCGTAGAGGCCGGCCGACTGCCCGAACAAGAACACCGTGGTGAAGCGACTGGCCACGAACGACAGGATCACCGCGATGGCATACAGCGGAACGATCGCCACCAGCCCGGCGACGATGCGGGTGCTGACCAGGTAGGCGATCGGGCGGATGGCCATCGATTCCAGCGCGTCGATCTCCTCGTTGATCCGCATGGCGCCCAACTGCGCGGTGACACCGGCGCCGAAGGTGGCGGCCAGGCCGATCCCGGCGACCACCGGGGCCGAGATGCGCACGTTGATGAATGCCGCCAGGAAGCCGGTCAGGGCCTCGATGCCGATGTTGCCCAGCGAGCTGTAGCCCTGCACCGCCAGCGTGCCGCCTGCCGCCAGGGTCAGGAAGCCGACGATCACCACGGTGCCGCCGATCATCGCCAGCGTGCCGGTGCCCATGCTGATCTCGGCGATCAGCCGGATGACCTCGCGGCGGTAGTGCGCGAACGCGAACGGTGTGGTGGCGATCGCCTTGCCGTAGAACAGGGTGTGGTCGCCGATGCGCCCCATCGCGGCGATCGGTCGCCGGAGCTGCCGGGTGACACCGGGGTAGACGGCGGACAGAGCACGAAGTGCCACGGCTCAGCGCGCCGTCATCTTGATGCCGATCGCGGTGACCACCACGTTGACCACGAACAGCGACATGAAGGCGTACACCACCGTTTCGTTCACCGCGTTGCCGACGGCCTTGGCGCCGCCGCCGGAGATCGTCAGGCCGCGGTAGCAGGCGACCATTCCGGCGATCAGCCCGAACAGCGCTGCCTTGACGCAGGAGATGACCAGCTCGGGCACCCCGGTCAGCAGGGTGATGCCGGCCGCGAACGCGCCCGGGTTGACGTCTTGTACGAACACCGAGAACACGTAGCCGCCGAGAATGCCGATGATCACCACGAGGCTGTTGAGCAGCAACGCCACCAAGCCGGCGGCGAGCATCCGCGGTGTCACCAGCCGCTGCACCGGGTTGATGCCCAAGACCTCCATGGCGTCGATCTCTTCGCGAATGGTGCGCGACCCCAGGTCGGCACACATCGCGGTGGCCCCGGCCCCCGCCACGATCAACACCGTCACCATCGGCCCGACCTGGGTGACCGCGCCGAACGCCGCACCGGCACCGGACAGGTCGGCCGCACCGAGCTCGCGCAACAAGATGTTGAGGATGAAGCTGACCAAGACGGTGAAGGGGATGGCCACCAGCAACGTGGGCGCGAGCGAGACGCGCGCGACGAACCAGGACTGTTCGATGAATTCCCGGGCCTGGAACGGGCGCTTGAACAAGAACCTGACGGCGTCCACCGACATGGTGAAGAGCCCGCCGACCGCCTCCATCGGCCCCGCCAGGCGAACCATCGCCGATTCCGGGGACCAGCGGATCAGGTCCTTCATCCCCATATCGACAGGCTCCTCCCGAGACAGTGCGCGTGAATCCTATCCGATTCGTGGATTCTGCGATACTCGATTCTAGTTTTTATGCACACTCATTCTCGTTTGGAGCAAATGAATCATCTATAGCCGGCCGTCGACCCGTAGATCGGGGTGCACCCACGCCGGTGACCTGCGCTCTTTGAAAGCGCGGAACCCTTCGACGGCCTCCGGCGCACCCAGGCTGGTGTTCATCCCGATCCGGTCGAACAGGCCGAGGTAGGAGTCCAGGCTGGACTTGACCACGGCGCGCGCGGCCGGCGCGGTGCGGCAGCACTGTGCCAGCACGTCACGGGCGGTGTCCGCCAGTTCCTCGTGCGGAACCACACGTGCCACCATGCCCCAGTCGAGAGCTTCCTGCGCGCCGAAGGTGCGGCCGGTGAACATCAGATCGCGGGTTCGGACCGGCCCGATCACCCGCGCCAGCATCTGGCTGTAATAGGTGTCGGCGATGCCGCGGAACAGCTCGGGCACCCGGAAGGTGGCCCGGTCGCTGACCACGGCCACATCACTGCAGAGCGCGATCTGCAGCCCGCCGCCCTGGCACAGTCCGTTGACCGCGGAGACCACCGGTTTGACCGAGCTACGCAGGGTGTCGAACGGGGTGATGTCCATACCCAGCGCGGCCCCGAATGTGAGCCAGTCGTCCGCTCCCCCGCCGCCCATGTCTCCGCCGGGGGCGAATACGTCTGCGGTCCCGGTGATCAACAGCCCGGCCAGCTCCGGATCCTGATTGACTCGGCCCACCGCGTAGCGCAGGCCGAAGTACATGGCCGGCGTCATCGCGTTGCGGGCCTCGGGGCGATCCAGGGTGCAGACCGCGATCGGGCCCTCCCGCCGAAACGTCAGGTACGGCGTTCCCAGCCAATCACCGTCGGGCGGGCCCGACGAGGCCCGCCCCTGTACGTGAGAATCCATCAGACCCCGACCTCTCCTTCTTGGGCGTGGACCATCGGGCTCAGCCGGCCAGCTCGCCCACCAGCTCCAGAGTGCCCAGATCGCGGATCGCCTGACATCCGCGCTGCAGCATCGTGACGAACATGTCGTCGCCACGATCGGTATCGGTCGCGAACACCAGCCCGAGCGCGCAGATCAGCGGCACCTGCAGCGCGCCGAACCGGTAGTCCTGCCAACAGGTTTCCCGGTCGTAGTCGCTGACGCCGTGGCTCAGTAGCGCGCTGTGATAGTCGGTGACCAGGTCGGCTTCGATCTCTTTGCGCAGCTCGGGCGCCAAGCTGGTACCGGTGAAGAACGCCAGATCGCGCGTCGGCAGCCCCACACCCAGCGTCTGCCAATCGACCACCCAGACCTGCTCCCCGTCGGGACTGAACAGCATGTTGTCCAGCCGATAGTCGCCATGGATCAACGCGAACCGGCCCAGCGGCGCCGACACCCACGGGGTGATCAGGTCCAGCGCCGCGGTCAATGTCGCGCAATCGGCGTCGCCGAGCTGGGCGCCGAGCCGCTGCACGCATGTCTCGGCGCACATCCGGGCGATGTCACCCATGCCCTTGGCGCCGGCCTCGTCCAGCTGGGTCATGGCCAGCCCCGGGAAGGTCAGCCAGCGCTGGTCGCACCAGGTGGGTGCATGCAACCCGGCCAGGGCGGTCACCGCCAGCCGAGCCTGGCGTTCACCACAACCGGCGAGCTGATCGCCCTGTACCGCCGGCGCTCGATCGGAGAGCAGCAGGGCGTACTCGGTTGCGTCATCGGTGATTTCACAGTGGAAGCACTGCGGTATCGGAATCTTGACGCCGTCGGCCACCTCACTGTAGAAAGCGCACTCACTGCGATAGCCCAGGACCACGCGATCACGCACGGCGTCGTCGCCGGCCGGCAGCTTGATCACGAAGCTGGCCGGCAGGTCGCCCGGGTTGTCGGTGTAGCGGGCCGCCACCCGATAGGTGGCTCCGGTCTGGCCGGTGCCGACCGGGGTGACGTCGACCGAAGCCACCTCGACCGGTCCGCCTCGGGCGCTCAACACGGCCGACAGCCACTGGCTGGTCACGTCGTGCGGATGGCGCGGTATCTGCCGTGGGGAAGTCATCGGTCGCACTCCGGCGCAAGGGAACTCATAGTCAATGCCCGTCCGGGCGGCCAATTCCGCCCACGCCGGGAGACGCTACAGTAAGAATTTCAGTATGGTCAACGAAATGAGGCGCCGCAGATGACGAACGGCTGGCAGGAGACCCTGGAGGACCTCGACCGGCGGCGCCAGCACACCTGGGCCATGGGCGGTCCCGAGCGGGTGGCCAAACACCACGGCAAAGGCAAGCTCGACGCCCGCGCCAGAATCGGGCACCTGCTGGACCCGGGTAGCTTCCGCGAGCTGGGCACCATGGTCGGCGGGCAGATCGCCGCCGACGGCATCGTGGTCGGCTCGGGGCTGATCAACGGCTCGCCGGTGATGGTGGGCGCCGAGGATTTCACCACGCTGGCGGGCAGCATCGGTCCCGGCGGCAACGCCAAACGCTACCGGATCGCCGAACTGGCGCTGCGCGACAAGATCCCGCTGGTAATGCTGTTGGAGGGCGCCGGATTCCGGCCCACCGGTGAGCACTATGGGCGCACCCCGACCGACCTGCTGGCCCAGGCGCAATGCTCGGGCAAGGTGCCGACCGTCGCCGCGGTAATGGGCCCTTCGGCCGGACACGGCGCCCTGGTCGGTCCGGTCTGCGACTTCCGGATCATGAGCCCGCACGGTGCGATCTTCACCGCCGGCCCGCCGGTGGTCAAAGAGTCCACCGGCGAAGACATCACCAAGGAGGACCTGGGCGGTCCCGAGGTCGCACTGAACAGCGGCGTGGTGCACAACTTCGGCGCCGACGACGAGACGGTGCTCGACGACATCCGCCGGTATCTGTCCTACTTCCCGTCCAGCGCATGGTCCTACCCCACGGCGCTGTCGCCGGACGCGGCCGCGCAATCGCGGCCCACTCCCGAGCTGCTCGACATCGTCTCGCGTGACAACCGCCGGGTCTACGACATGCGGTCGGTGCTCGACGTCGTCTTCGACCGGCCCGACTGGTTCGAGGTGCAGCCGCGATTCGGTCGGGCGATCATCTGCGCGCTGGCCCATCTCGGCGGCCATCCGGTCGCGGTGGTGGCCAACCAGCCGCAGGTGCTGGCCGGCTCGATCGACACCGACGCCGCGGACAAGGCGGCGCACTTCATCATGGTGGCCGATTCGTTCCACCTGCCGATCGTGTTCTTGGCCGACAACCCCGGCATGCTGCCCGGTAGCCGCTCCGAGCGCGCCGGGGTGTTGCGAGCCGGCGCGCGGATGTTCGCCGCCCAAACCGCGGCCACCACCGTGAAACTGCATCTGACGCTGCGCAAGGCCTACGGCTTCGGTTCCATGGTGATGTCGCTGCTGGGATTCGACTCCCAGGTGGCGACGTTCGCCTATCCCGGGGCGACGATGGGCGCGATGAGCGCGGCCGCACTCAGCTCGGCCACGCACGCCGGGCAAGATCTAGCCGCCAAGCTGCGCGACACCGAGCTGCAGGCGTCGTATCACTCCGCCCAGCAGCTCGGCTTCGACGAGCTCATCGATCCCCGCGAGACCCGCGACGCGTTGCTGTCCGCCCTGCAGCGCGGGCTGCGCAGCCGCCAGGCCGCCGCCGAGCCGGTGACCCGAACCGTCATCATGCCCTGATGAGCACTCTGCGAGAGGCGCTGCTGGGCGGCTGGGAGCTGTCGTCGTTCGAGTCCCTCGACGCCGGCACCGGCGCGGTGTCACACCCCCTGGGCACGGCGCCGCGCGGTCTGATCCTCTA
This sequence comes from Mycolicibacter virginiensis, assembly GCF_022374935.2. Taxonomy (NCBI): domain Bacteria; kingdom Bacillati; phylum Actinomycetota; class Actinomycetes; order Mycobacteriales; family Mycobacteriaceae; genus Mycobacterium; species Mycobacterium virginiense. The sequence goes on along the minus strand of NZ_CP092430.2, from coordinate 803,570 downwards.
CACCGCTGACGGCTATATGTCCGCGCAGCTGACCGGCAGTGCGGACGCCGCGCTACCCGCCTACATCGCCTATGGTGGCCGATTCCGGGTCGACGAGGACACCGCCACTGTGCATCACGAAGTCAGCGTCTCGATGCTGCCGGAGCTGCTGGCGAGTCCGCAGCTGCGGCAGGCACGCGTGGACGGCGATCGGCTGACGCTGTCGGTGACGACCACCAACGACGGTGTGACGACGCACAACACCCTGATCTGGGTCAGACGTCGATGATGACCTTGCCGACCGCTTTGCGGTCGGCGACGTAGCGCAAAGCGGTCGCGGTCTGCGCGAGCGGGAAGCGGGCACCGATGTAGGGGCTGACCTTGCCCCCTGCGAACAGCTGCTGCAGTTCGGCCAGATCGCGCTCATTCTCCGTCGGGAAATCGGTGGCGAAAGTCCGGATCTCCATGCCCTGCACCGTGATGCCCTTGAGCATCACCAGGTTCAGCGGGATGGCCGGGATCGATCCGGCGGCATAGCCCAAGGTGATGAAGCGCCCGCCGCGGGCCAGGCTGCGCAGCGCCGGCTCGGCGTAGGAACCGCCGACCGGGTCGAGCACGGCCTGTGCGCCGTCGCCGGTGATCTCGCGGATCCGCGACTTGAGGTCTTCGCGGTCGTAGTCGACCGTCGCGGCCGCACCGCGCTGGCGGCACACTTCCAGTTTCTCCGGGCTGGAGGCCGCGGCAAGCACTTTCGCACCCATCGCTACCGCAAGGTCGACGGCGGCCAGCCCGACACCGCCGGCAGCGCCCAGCACCACCACCCAATCGCCTTCTGCGACTTGGGCAACCGAGCGCAGCGCGTGATACGCCGTGCGGTAGGTGACTCCGAATCCGGCCGCTGCCGCGTAGTCGATGCCGTCGGGGATGGCACTCACCGCCGCGGCGGGCACCAGCGCCTGCTCGGCGAAACCTCCCACAAACGACGTGCCGACCACCCGGTCGCCGGGCGCGAAGGGCACCCCGTCGCCGGCGGCGATCACGTCACCGGCCAGCTCGCTGCCGGGCGTGAACGGTGCCGGGATCTTGAGCTGGTACTTGCCGTCGATCAGCAGCACGTCGGGGAAGTTGACCGCCGCAGCCCGTACCCGGACCACCAGCGTGCCGGGTCCGGGCGTAGGGTCGGGCAACTCCCGCAGCACCAGATCTTCCGGCGGCCCGTACTGCTCGCAGACGATCGCGCGCATCAGGCCACCCCCAGTCCGCGAAGGCAAAACGACACCAGGTGATCCACATCGGCCCGCTTCGGTCGCCGGCCGGCATTGAGGTAGCCACGCATGGTCGACAAGGTAGCGCCAAAGACCAGATCGGCATCCCGCCGGGGGTCCTGGCCGTCGAGCGCGCTGATCGGTGCGGTGAGCAGGTCACGCAACGGCGCCAGGATGTCCTCATCCGAGCGCGGCCGGTCGGCACTGACCGCCAGCTGGGTGCTGGCGGCGCGGCTCAGGCTCAGCAGGTGCGGGTCGGAAAGCTGCGCCAGGGCGCCCCGGATCCAGCACGCGACCTTAGCTTGCGGCGTTGGCTCCTTGGCCAGTTGATGCTCCAGGTAGGACACCACGAGCGCTACACCGCGCTCCATCACGGCCAGGATCACGTCGTCCTTACCGGCGAAGTAGCGGTAGAACGCCTTGTTCGACGAGCCCGCCTCGGCGACGATGTCGCACACCCGGGGCGGATCGGGCGCACTGCGCTGCAGCACCGTCACCGCCGCGGCCAGAATCCGCTCCACCTCGGCGGTGGCCTCGCGCTGACGGTCGTCGAGCGCGCGGTGCACCGCGGCGTCGACACGTGTGGTCATGGCACCGCTGGAATCCGGTCAAGGCGGTCGCCGTACTTCGCGCGCGCGGCCTCGATGCGGTTGTCCAGGAATTCGCTGGGCCACTCCGGGTCCTCGGCGTCGTAGTCCTTGAGCAGCAGCCGGGCCAGGTTTACCTTGTGCGCTTCGGTGGGGCCATCGGCCAGCCCCAGCGCCACCCCGCCCAACAGCACATTGGTCAGCGGCAACTGTTCGGTCAGGCCCATCGCGCCGTGCACTTGGATCGCGCGCAGCCCGATCGATTTGAGCACCTGTGACGCCAGGATCTTGCAGACCCCGATTTCGGCGCGTGCCGCCTTCTCGTCGCCGGAGTCGATCAGCCACGCCGCGTGTAGCACGGTCAGCCGGAACGGAACCAGCTCGGCGTAGGAGTCGGCGATGAACGCCTGCACCAGCTGCTTGTCGGCCAACGAACTGCCCTGGGTGAAGCGGCTTTTGGCGCGACGGGCCATCATGTCGATGGCCCGCTGGGCCACCCCGATCGAGCGCATCGCGTGATGCAGGCGCCCGCCGGCCAGCCGGCTCTGCAGGATCAGGAAGCCTTGGCCGGGCTCGCCCAGGATCGCATCGGCCGGGACCCGCACGCCGTCGTAGCGCACCAGCGAATGGCCGGCTTCATGCGGATGCGATCCCACCAGGTGATGGGTGGCTTCGATGACCAGGCCCGGGGTTCCGGCCGGGATCAAGAACGTCGAGGCTCCGCGGTGCACCGGCACGTCCGGGTCGGTGATGGCCACCACGATGAAGAACGAGGCCACCGAGGCGTTGGAGGAGAAGTACTTTCGGCCGGTGATCACCCACGGCGCGTCTTTTCCGGAGCCGTCGCGGACGGCCCGGGTGGTGAACACCCGCGGGTCGGCGCCGCCCTGCGGCTCGGTCATGGAGAAGCAGGAGAAGATCTCCCCCGACAGCAACCCGGCCAGATAGCTGTCCTTTTGCTCTGGCGTGCCGAACCGGGCCAGGATCTCGGCGTTGCCGGTGTCGGGCGCCTGGGTGCCGAACACGATCGGCGCCCAGCTCGACCGGCCCAGGATCTCGTTGATCAGGGTCAGCTTGACCGCCCCGAATCCCTGGCCGCCCAACTCCGGCCCCAGATGCGGGGCCCACAGGCCTTGTTCGCGCACCCGGTCCTTGAGCGGGTCAACAATCCGGCGGCGTTCGTCGGTCAGCGGCAGGTATTCGCAGCCGGGAAACAGCACCTCCAGCGGCTCCACCTCGTCACGCACGAACGCCCGGATCCAGTCGAGCTTCGCCTCGAACTCGGGTTCAGTAGAGAAGTCCCACGCCATTTTCCGCTCCTTCTACGGTAGGTCAGACACTGCCGCCGTCGGCCCGCACGATCGAACCGGTGGTGAAGCTGGAGGCGTCCGACATCAAAAACAGTGCTGCCCCGACGATCTCCGGCGGATTCCCGGCGCGCTGCAATGCGGCGGCGCCAAACGGGTTGTCGGCTTCGCCGAAGTTCCACGCCTTGGAGATGTCGGTCAAGAACGGCCCAGGCATCAAGGTGTTGACCCGCACCGTGGGGCCGAACGCCTGGGCCAGCGCTTCGGTCATGACGTTGAGGCCGGCCTTGGACGCGGCGTAGGGAATGAACGACGGGTGCGGGCGCAGCGAGCCGTGGGTGCTGACATTGATGATCGATCCGCGGCCGGCAGCCATCATCCGTTCACCGATCAACGCCGACAACCGAAATGGGCCTTTGAGGTTCAGGTTCACCACGGCGTCGAACATCTTCTCGGTGACGTCGGTCTGCTTGCCATACACCGGAGACATGCCGGCGTTGTTGACCAGTACGTCGACCCGGCCGAACCGCTCGTAAGCCGCATCGACCAAGCCGTCGAGCTGATCCCAGCGCCCTACGTGCACCGCATAGGGCAAAGCAGAGCGCCCCGTCTCGGCCTCGATGTCGGCGGCGGTGGCCTGGCATGCCTCGAGTTTGCGGCTGGCGATCACCACGTCGGCGCCGCAGTGGGCGGCCGCCAGCGCCATCTCGCGCCCCAGGCCGCGGCTGCCGCCGGTGACCAGCACGACCTGGTCGGTCAGGTCGAACAGCGAATCCGCATACCCCATGTCAGCCCCGCTTGGCCGGTAGGGAACGGGCGAGTTCGGCTGCGGCGCTGATCAACTGGGGGATCATCGGACCCATCGCGGCGGCGATCTTCGGATCGACCCGGTTACCGGTGATCGAGGCGGCGTAGGTCTTCTCCAGCACGATTCCCAACTTCCAGTTGGCCAGCACCAGGTAGTAGTCGATGTTCTCGGTGGACAGGCCGCTGACCTGCTCGTAGCGCTCCAGCAACTCCGATCGGGTCGGCATCCCCGCGAGATCGGCGTAATACCCTTGAGTACGCGGGTTTTCGCCGTCATATCCCAGCAGCGCCCAGGCCAGGTCCAGCAGCGGATCGCCGATGGTCGTCATCTCCCAGTCGATGATCGCGACGAGTTTCGCAGGGGCGCCGTGGGCATACATCACGTTGGCGAACTGGTAGTCGCCGTGCATGATTCCCGGCGTGTAGTGCGCCGGCCGGTTACGGCGCAACCAGTCAGCGGCCTCGTCCAGGCCCGGCAGGTCCCGCACCCGGTAGCTGTCCAAAAAGGCCAGCCAGCGGTCCACCTGGCGCTCATGGAAGCCGTCCGGGCGGCCGAACCCGTCGAGTCCCTGCGCGCGCCAGTCCACCCGACCAAGTCGCGCGGCGCCCTCGACCAGCTCGAAGGCCAGGCCACGGCGAGCACTCAGATCCGTGTCGAATGGCGCGGGCCAGGCGTTGCCGGTCGAATTCCAGCCGTCCACCTCGGCCATCACGTAGAACGGGGCGCCGAGCAGCTCGCCGCTGTCGTCGGCGGCGATCAACTGCGCGTGCGGGACGTCGGTCCCCGCCAGCGCCCGCACCAGGCGGATCTCGCGCCGCAGCCCGTCGATGCGGGCGGAGTCAGCCCGGGCGCCCGGCATCCGCAGCACCATCGTGGCCTCGCCGCGACGCACGCGGTACAGGGTGTTCTGCGAGCCGCCGCTCAGCGATTCCAACAGGGGGAGTTCGCCCTGGCCAGGCGAGTCGGGGGCACCATGGGCGTCAAGCCATCGCCCCAGAAGGACGCTGTCGAGCAGTGCTGCCTGTCCATCCGCCATCGCAGGCACCTCGCAATCTCCATACAGAGAATAGCGTTCTCCCAGCGACAGCACCAGAGCACGTTTGAAACTGCACCTAGGGTCGTGGATCGACGAAAGCTACGGCCCTAGAGGCAATCTCAACGGTTGACTGGTAATGATCGTGCTTGTGGGGCGGTCCGATCCCCACTGACCTGCGTCAGGTAAGCACTTCGGAGATCGGAGCCCCCGCGGCGATCTTGGCCCGCGCGCCCATCACCTTGCCGGGCCGGCCCGCTCCGACCACACCGGCCAGCACACCGTCGCGCTCGTAGTAGGCCAGGAACTTGTGACCGTCGTCCTCGACCAGGTGCACGGTGTCGGTGGCCTCCGGCTCGCCCAGGCACTGGATCTTCACGTCGTACTGGTCGCTCCAGAAGTACGCCGGCACCGCCACGTCATGCAGCGACTCCCGGCCCAGCATGGTCGGAACCATCGCCCGTACCTGGGTTACGACATTGCTCCAGTGTTCGACGCGCACCTGGTGCCCGTCGCGGCCCCGCCAGAACGCGACGTCGCCGACGGCCCATACGTTCGGCGCACTCGTGCGCCCGGTCGCGTCGCACACCACGCCGTTGTCGACATCAACCCCGCAGCCGTCCAGCCACTCGGTCGCCGGCCGCGAACCCACGCCCAGCACCACGACGTCGGCGGTCAGTTCGGTGCCGTCGGTGAGCACCACGGTCTCGACGCGGCCCGCGCCGCGAACCTCGGCGACGCCGATGCCGCTGCGAACATCGACACCGTTGGCCCGGTGCAGCCGTGCCACCAGTTCGCCGATCTGCTCACCGAGTACGGCGGCCAGCGGGGTGGGCTGCGGTTCGACCAGCACGACGTCCACGCCCAGCTTGCGCAGGCTGGCCGCCGCCTCACAGCCGATGAATCCGGCGCCGATCACCACCGCGCGGCTGGCGCCGGCCGCATCCTCGCGCAGCGCCAGGCTGTCCTCGAACGACCGGACCACGCGGATGCCGTCCAGGTCGCCGAAGCTCGGGATACGCCGCGGCACCAGGCCGGTGGCGATCACGAGTTGGTCGTAGCCCAGCACGGTGCCGTCGGCCAGCGACACCGTTTGCGCCGCGGTGTCCACACTGCGTGCGCCGCAGCCCAGCCGCAGGGTGATGTCGTGGGAGGCGTAGAACTCCGGGGGCTCGAGCGTGGTGTCGTCGCGCTCGCCGCGCAGCACCTCTTTGGTCAGCGGCGGCCTGTCATAGGGCGGGCGAGTCTCCTCGGAGACGATCGTGATCGGCCCCGCGTATTCTTCGCGCCGCAATTCCTCGGCCGTGCGGACAGCCGCCAGGCCGCCGCCGACGATAACGATCCCGTTGTCGGGCACCACGATCCCCCTGTTTCTCCCGGCCAGGGACGATCAGTACTTGAGCGCGCCCTTGTCGACCTGGATCTGGACTCCCGTCAGGATTCCAGAGCCATCGCCGGCCAGCCAAACCACCACGTCGGAGACCTGGTCAGGGGTCATGAACGACTGCGGGTGGAGCGGCATCGGGGGGAACGCGTGCAGGTAGTCGGGGCGCTCGGTGAAGATCTGGGCCATCACCTGCGGTTCGATCATCGGGGTGTCCACCGAGTAAGGGTGAATCGAGTTGACCCGGATCCGGTGTGCCCCGACCTCGAGAGCCAGCGTGTTGGTCAGCCCCACCAGGGCGTGCTTGCTCGCCGCGTAGTGGCCGTTGCCCGGCGTGGCCTTCAGCCCGGCCGACGAGCTCACGATCACGATCGAACCGCCGTTGTCGGCCTCGATCATCGCCGGCACCGCCGCCCGGATGGTGCGCCAGGTGCCGGTCAGGTTCACGTCGATGACGGTGTTCCACTGCTCGTCGGTGAGCTCCCACAGCCGGCCCCAGCTCAGCACGCCGGCGTTGGCCACCACCACATCGAGGCGTCCGAATTGCTCGACACCGTCGTCGACCAGCTTGCGCAGCCCGGCATCGTCACGGACGTCGACCGTGCGGGCCAGCACCTTGCGGCCGTGGGCCTCGACCGCGCTGACCATCTCGGCGAATTCCTCGGGCGTGGCCGCCGGGTAGGTGATGCAGTCCGACGCCGGGGCGCAGATGTCGGCGGCGATGATGTCGGCGCCGGCGGCCGCCAGCCGGATCGCGTGCGAACGGCCCTGGCCGCGCGCCGCACCGGTAACAAAGGCCACCTTGCCCTGCAGATTGTGGTTCTGGCTCTCGCTCACTCGACGAGGCTAGCAGCTGTATATGGAACGTGTTCTAATTCCGTCCCCTCAGAGGTCGGCGATGATCTGGGCCCGCTTCTGCGCGTACTCCTCGTCGGTCACCGTGCCCGCCGCGTGCAGTGCCGACAGTTCCTGCAACCGCTCACCGACAGACGGCTGCTCGCCTGCCGGCGCGGCTACCGGCTCGGCTGTCGCCGACTGCTGGGCGACCGCCCGGCGCACCACCGCGCTGATCTGCTGTCGCAGAGCGGGATTCGACCGAACATCCACCATCTGGTTCAGACCCACGCCGTGGGACTTGAGCAGCTGCAGGATCTCCATCAGCGGGCCGGATTGCCCGCTGAGGTCGTAGGTCTGGCCGTCTTCGGCAACGTTGAACTGCGCAGGCACCAGCCCGTTGACCACCGCGCTGCGTTCCCAGTCGATCCGGTGCTTGCCGCTCACCGGGTCGACCTGGACCACCAGCTTGCGGGCGGTGATGTTGCCCAATCGGCTGACACTGGCGATGACCCGGTCGTCGCGATCCATCGGCGCCAAACCCGGACCGGTGATGTGCAACTGCAACTTGACCAGCGGTTGATCGTTGATCCGGGTACCGGTCTCGGTGATGCCGGTGATCTGCGCGAGCGCCAAAACCCCGTCGCGCTCGAGCAGCGCGGCATCGCTGGCCGATCGCGCCCCGAAATAGGTCAGCGCCAGGGCCACCAGCACATCGACCACGGTGATCGCGATCCCGCTGTAGTACATCCACTGCGTCATCTCGTATTCGCCGATGGCGTAGTAGGCGATCAAGAAAATCGGGCCGACCAGGCCCCCGCACAACAGGACGAGCAACTGCGCCTTGACGTATCGCCACAACATCACGTCACCAGCGTCTAACACTGCGTTGCCGGGCAAACGCAAAATCCCCCTTTTCCTCCGAGGAAAAGGGGGATTTTACGACTGCTTGCGCAGGAACTACTTGATGATCTTGACGACCCGGCCGGCGCCGACGGTACGACCACCCTCACGGATGGCGAACCGCAGACCCTCGTCCATGGCGACAGGCTGGATCAGCTTGACGGTCATCTCGGTGTTGTCACCGGGCATCACCATCTCGGTGCCCTCCGGCAGGCTCACCACACCGGTCACGTCGGTGGTGCGGAAGTAGAACTGCGGACGGTAGTTGTTGAAGAACGGCGTGTGGCGACCACCCTCGTCCTTGGACAGGATGTAGGCCTGGCCCTCGAACTCGGTGTGCGGGGTGGTGGTGCCGGGCTTGACCACAACCTGGCCACGCTCGACGTCCTCACGCTTGATACCACGGATCAGCAGACCGACGTTGTCACCGGCCTGACCCTGGTCCAGCAGCTTGCGGAACATCTCGACACCGGTGACGGTCGTCTTGGTGGTCTCCGGACGGATGCCGACGATCTCGACTTCCTCGTTCACGTTGATCACGCCGCGCTCGACACGACCGGTGACCACGGTGCCACGACCGGTGATGGTGAAGACGTCCTCAACCGGCATCAGGAACGGCTTGTCGGTCTCACGAACCGGGTCCGGGATGGACTCGTCGACGGCCTCCATCAGGTCCTGGACGGACTTGACCCACTTCTCGTCACCCTCGAGGGCCTTGAGAGCCGACACCCGGACCACCGGGGCCTCCTCGTCGAAGTCCTGGGCACCCAGCAGTTCGCGGACCTCCATCTCGACGAGCTCGAGGAGCTCCTCGTCGTCGACCATGTCCGACTTGTTCAGCGCCACCAGGATGTAGGGCACACCGACCTGACGGGCCAGCAGCACGTGCTCGCGGGTCTGCGGCATCGGGCCGTCGGTGGCCGCGACCACCAGGATCGCGCCGTCCATCTGCGCGGCACCGGTGATCATGTTCTTGATGTAGTCGGCGTGGCCCGGCGCGTCGACGTGGGCGTAGTGCCGCTTCTCGGTCTGGTACTCCACGTGGGAGATGTTGATCGTGATACCGCGCTGACGCTCTTCGGGAGCGTTGTCGATCTGGTCGAACGCACGCGACTCGTTCAGGTCCGGGTACTTGTCGTGCAGAACCTTGGTGATAGCCGCGGTCAGCGTGGTCTTGCCGTGGTCAACGTGACCGATGGTCCCGATGTTGACGTGCGGCTTCGTCCGCTCGAACTTCGCCTTCGCCACTTCTTGTCCTCCTGGACTTGTTGGTGCTGGGTTACAGCAGGATTGATCTTTTTTGGTTTGTGCCACCGTAGCGGCACGGGCGGGAAGCTAGTTACTCGCCCGTTGCCTTCGCGATAATCTCCTTCGCCACCTGCGCCGGCACTTCGGCGTAGGAGTCGAACACCATGGAGTAGTTCGCCCGGCCCTGGGTCTTCGACCGCAAGTCTCCGACGTAGCCGAACATCTCCGACAGCGGCACCTGCGCCTTGACGACGCGCGCACCGCTGCGCTCCTCCATGGCCTGAATCTGGCCACGGCGGGAGTTCAGGTCGCCGATCACATCGCCCATGTAGTCCTCGGGCGTGGTGACCTCAACGGCCATGATCGGTTCCAGGATCACCGGCTGCGCGGCAGCGGCAGCCTTCTTCAGTGCCTGCGAGCCGGCCACCTTGAAGGCCATCTCGGAGGAGTCGACGTCGTGGTACTGACCGTCGGTCAGGGTGACCTTGATGTTGACCAGCGGGTAGCCGGCCAGCACGCCGTACTGCATGGCGTCCTGGGCTCCGGCGTCCACCGCGGGGATGTACTCGCGGGGCACGCGGCCACCGGTGACCTTGTTCTCGAACTCGTAGGTGGCACCGTCTTCGCCGGTGAACGGTTCGATGTCGATGAGGACCTTCGCGAACTGGCCCGAGCCACCCGTCTGCTTCTTGTGGGTGTATTCGACCTTCTCCACCTTGCGGCGGATGGTCTCCTTGTAGGCCACCTGCGGCTTGCCGACGTTGGCCTCGACCTTGAACTCGCGGCGCATGCGGTCCACCAGGATGTCCAAGTGCAGCTCGCCCATGCCGCCGATCACGGTCTGACCGGTCTCCTGGTCGAGGTGGACCTTGAAGGTCGGGTCCTCTTCGGCCAGCTTCTGGATGGCCAGGCTCAGCTTCTCCTGGTCACTCTTGGTCTTGGGCTCGATGGCCACCTCGATGACCGGTGCCGGGAACGTCATCGACTCCAGCACGATCTGGTTGTTCGGGTCGCACAGCGTGTCGCCGGTGGTGGTGTCCTTCAGGCCGATCATCGCGTAGATGTGGCCGGCGAACGCCGAGTCGACCGGGTTCTCCTTGTTGGAGTGCATCTGGAACAGCTTGCCCAGCCGCTCCTTCTTGCCCTTGGTCGAGTTGACCACCTGCGTGCCGGACTCCACCTTGCCCGAGTACACCCGGACGTAGGTGAGCTTGCCGAAGAACGGGTGCACCGCGATCTTGAACGCCAGCGCCGAGAACGGCTCGTCGATGCTGGGCTTGCGGCTGATGACCTCGTCTTCCTTGCCGGGCACGTGGCCCTGCACGGACTCGACGTCCAGCGGCGACGGCAGGTAGTCGATCACCGCGTCCAGCATCGGCTGGACACCCTTGTTCTTGAACGCGCTGCCGCACAGCACCGGGTAGAGCTCCGAAGAGACCGTCAGCTTGCGGATGCCGCCCTTGATCTCCTCGGTCGAGAGCTCCTCGCCGCCGAGGTACTTCTCCAGCAGAGCCTCGTCGGTCTCGGCGACTGCCTCCAGCAGAGCGGTCCGGTACTCGTCGGCCTTGTCGGCCAGGTCGGCCGGGATCTCGATGGTCTCGTAGGTCTCACCGAGCTTGGTCTCGCCGCGCCACACCTTGGCGTTCATCTCGACCAGGTCGACGATGCCCTCGAAGTCGTTCTCCGCGCCGATCGGCAGCTGGATCACCAGCGGGCGAGCACCGAGGCGCTCTTCGATGGTGCGCACGGTGAAGTAGAAGTCCGCACCGAGCTTGTCCATCTTGTTGACGAAGCAGATCCGGGGCACGTCGTACTTGTCGGCCTGCCGCCACACCTGCTCGGACTGCGGCTCCACGCCCTCCTTGCCGTCGAACACTGCGACGGCGCCATCAAGGACACGCAGGGAGCGCTCCACCTCGACGGTGAAGTCGACGTGGCCCGGGGTGTCGATGATGTTGATCTGGTTCTTGTTCCAGAAGCAGGTCACCGCGGCGGAGGTGATGGTGATGCCGCGCTCCTGCTCCTGCTCCATCCAGTCGGTCGTGGAGGCACCGTCGTGCGTCTCACCGATCTTGTAGTTGACGCCGGTGTAGTACAGGATCCGCTCGGTCGTCGTCGTCTTACCAGCATCGATGTGCGCCATGATGCCGATATTGCGGACCTTGTTCAGGTCAGTCAGCACATCCTGTGCCACAGCAGTCTTCCCACTCTTTCGGTTACTTCAATTGCCTTGTTGTCGCAAGTGCCCGGCTGTCATGCCGGGGTAATCACCAGCGGTAGTGCGCGAACGCCCGGTTGGCCTCGGCCATCTTGTGGGTGTCTTCACGGCGCTTGACGGCAGCACCCAGGCCATTGCTGGCGTCCAGGATCTCGTTGGCCAGGCGCTCGATCATGGTCTTCTCCCGGCGAGCCCGCGAGAAGCTCACCAGCCAGCGCAGCGCCAGCGTGGTGGAGCGCTCAGCGCGCACCTCGACCGGAACCTGGTAGGTGGCACCACCGACGCGGCGGCTGCGAACCTCGAGGGCCGGCTTGACGTTGTCCATCGCACGCTTGAGCGTCACGACCGGGTCAGTACCGGTCTTGTCCCGAGCCTGCTCGAGAGCGCCGTAGACGATGCGCTCGGCCAGCGACTTCTTGCCGTCCAGCAGCACCTTGTTGACCAACTGGGTGACCAGCTGCGACCCGTAGACGGGGTCGTTGACCAGCGGACGCTTGGGAGCGGGACCCTTGCGCGGCATCAGCTCTTCTCCTTCTTCGCGCCGTAGCGGCTGCGGGCCTGCTTGCGGTTCTTGACTCCCTGGGTGTCCAGCGAGCCGCGGATGATCTTGTAGCGCACACCCGGCAGGTCCTTCACACGACCACCACGCACCAGCACCATCGAGTGCTCCTGCAGGTTGTGACCCTCACCCGGGATGTAGGCGGTCACCTCCACCTGGCTGGTCAGCTTGACGCGCGCCACCTTGCGAAGCGCCGAGTTCGGCTTCTTCGGGGTGGTGGTGTACACGCGGGTGCACACGCCCCGTCGCTGCGGGCTGCCCTTGAGGGCCGCGGTCTTCACCTTGGCGACCTTGTCGCGGCGGCCCTTACGGACCAGCTGCTGAATGGTTGGCATCTACCGGCTTCCTGTATCGCTGTTCAAAACTCTTTAAATCCTGCGGTCTGTGCCCCACCGCTACCCCGCGGTCGGGCGTGTCGCATGGGCCGCTGCGAATCACTCCGCTGCATAATGGACATGCGAATTGGGCCAGGCGCGCGCGTTATGTCACCAAACGCGCCTCGGTGGCCAGGCACGAGCTACCACAATACCCGGCAGCACTCCGGCAGGTCAAAGCGCGTGCCCAGCCTCCCCCGCGGCCCCTCCCACACCTGCGCGACTACTGGGTGCGGCTGTCCATCGCCGAGGCCAGCCTGCGCACCATGTCGGAGAAGACGGCGTCGGTGTCCACGTCATCCATCACGCCGGTCATCTCCAACAGAACGAATCCGTGCATGGCCGCCCAGAACTCCAGGGCCGCGTGAAACGCACGGTCGCCTTCGAGCCCGTAGGACGCCAAGACCTCGATGACCGGGGCGGCGGCCCGGGTGGCCGCGGCGGTGTATTCCGGGTCGTCGCCGCCCAGCGGCATCCGGGTGAACGCCGAGTACCGGCCCGGGTGGTGATGGGCATAGCTGCGATAGGCGCCGGCCATCACCAGCACCGCATCGTCGCGGGCGCGGCCCTGCCCGACCTGGGTCAACATCTCCAGAATGTCGTCGATGACCCGCATCCGCATGGCGCGACGCAGGTCGTTGAGGCTGTGCACGTGGTTGTACAGCGACGGGCCCTTGGTGCCCAGCTGGGTGGCCAACGCGTTGATGGTCAGCGCGTCCCAGCCCTCGCGGTCCAGGAAATTCAAGGCCGCGTTGACGATGACGTCGCGGCTCAGCTTGACCGGGCGCGCCCCCGCTTTGCCGTTGGCGCGCGAGCGCCCCCCCGCGGCGGGCGGCTCTGGTCGAGCTGACATGGCGTAGGCCCTTCGTAGGGTGCGGCAGGAGGAGATCAGCACAGAACTCTAATTGACCGATTAGTAGGGGAACCCGAGTACGCGCCAGCCAGTGCGACGTAAGCTTTGCCGAGATTGCGTCCGGTGAGAGGGGCTCGGAGATGAAATGGACCGCGCTGGCGAGTGCGTTGCTGGGTCTGGCCGCCGGTTCACTGGGGGCAGCCGCGAGCGCGCACGCGGTGCCCGGCGACATCCACATCTACGGGGTGCACGAGACCCACACCCTGGACTGCAACGGCGGGACGCTGTTCATCAACGGCGTCAACCTCACCATCCACGCAATGGGCACCTGCTGGGCGGTGACCACGCAGGGCTCGCAGAACACGGTGATCGCCGACACGATCGTCAACGACGTCACGGTCTACGGCAACGACACCATCGTCTATTACCACAATGGCGACCCGCTGCTGTTCGACCGCGGACGAGAGCTGGGGATGACCAACCGGCTCCAACGCGTAGCGGCGTGACCCACGTTCTCCGGGTAAATCTCTGCTCGCTGCTGGCCGGTGGAATGACGCTGCTCGCAGTCGTACTCACCGGCTGCGAGTCGGAGGCGCCACCCAAGTCCTCGCGGATCTCGCAGAACTACGACGGCCGGTTCGCCAACACGATCCGATACGAGTCGTTCGGAGCGACATCGGCTTTGGACTGCGCCGACGGCAAATCACTGAACGTGGCCGGTTCGAACAACAAGCTGACGGTCCGCGGCCGCTGCGAAGCGGTGAACGTAGGCGGTGCCGACAACCGCATCACCATCGAGCGCATCGACAAGACACTGACGATCACCGGGCTCAATAACTCCATCACCTATCGCGGCGGCGATCCCAAGGTCGACAACCGCGGGTCCGGCAACACCATCGCCGACAAGCGCTGACGGGGAGTCGGCTTCCCGCCGGCGTCAGGCCTATCAGGCCTTAGCGCCGTGGCGGCCGGCCCCGCCGGCGAAGCGGCCCGCCCCGCGCAACGCCTCGTCGGCCACTCGCTCGATGCTTTCGAATTCGGAGTCCATCGCGTGGGATTCGGTCATGCCCCACTGCCGCAGCGCCGACAACCGATCCGAGCGCAGGCAACCCTGCGGCAGCTCGGCTAGTTCGAGGGCCAGCTGCTCTGCTGCGCGGCGCGCCTCTCCGGTGGGGACAACCCGATTGGCCAGTCCGATCGCCAGAGCTTCCTCGGCGTTCACCGCTCGGCCGGTGAGGATCATGTCCATGGCGCGACTGTGGCCGATCAGTCTGGGCAATCGCACGGTGCCGCCGTCAATGAGCGGTACGCCCCAGCGCCGGCAGAAGACGCCGAAGGTCGCGTCGGCCTCGACTACCCGCATGTCGCACCACAGCGCCAACTCCAGGCCACCGGCCACCGCGTAGCCGCTGACCGCGGCGATCACCGGTTTGGACAACATCATCCGGGTCGGACCCATCGGCCCCGGCCCGCTGCGATGGGTCTGATTGCTGTTCGGCGTACCGAGGGCTTTGAGATCGGCTCCGGCGCAAAAGGTTCCGTGATCTCCCCACAGCACAGCCACCGATGCGCTCGCATCGCGGTCGAATTCGTCGAAGGCCTGATAGAGCGCCGCGGCGGTCGGGCCATCGACGGCATTTCGGGCATGCGGTCGATCCAAGATCACCGTGGTGACCGGGCCACTGCGCTCCACGCGCACTGCACTCATCGCAGCACCGCCTCCCGGTCCGCGTCGCGTCGCGCGACCAGTTCATCGGCGAACTCCGCGTAGCGGCTGCGGATTCGCGTCCCTGGCCAGTCCGCCGGAAGAAGTTCGGGCGGCAGCACCGGGTCGCGCCGCAGGTGGCGGACCATGGCCGCGGCGACGATGAAGCGGCTTGGTATGTCCTCGGCGGCGGCCATCGCGGCGAGCAACTCGTGGCCAGTCTGCGCCCACCCCGCCAGATCCCACAGCGTGGTGGCCAATTCGGCGGGCTTCTCGTCACGCGCTGTGAGCAGCCGGGTATACCCGCCGAGGCTCTCCCCCAGCTCGACGTCGATGTTGTCCGGGCGCATCCAGAATCCCTCGCGCAGCTCGGCGAACCGCCGCTCGGCCAGCCCCGAGCGCAAGGCGGCCCGGGTTCGCGCGTCGCAGCCGATGGTGGTGATCACTACGGCCAGCCAGTTGCCGTCCCAGCTCCTCGCCTGGGGATTCAGCGCCGCGTCCTGTAGACGCTGGCGCTCCAGCAGACGCTCGGACAGTCCGTACCCTTCGACCGATCGGATCAGGTCTCCGGCAGCGACCAGCCGGGTCAGGGCCACCCGCAAGGCTGTTTCCTTGATCCCGAAATCTGTTGTCAGTCGTAGCAATTCAGCCGCGGTGGCCGACGCGGGGTGGGCACCCAGGAGCACCGACAGAACTACCGAGCGGGCCGTCATACGCACTGTGCCGGACATCAGGTGACCCCCTAAACCCCGGAGGTCTTTCGACCGTAATCCCCGAACGGCTCGTCGCGGTGCCGCACTGCGTCACGGAACCCGTGCTGCACCGCGTCGGCGACGAAGGCGTGCCCTTCCGGCGTGTGTCGCGCCACCCCGTCGAACACGGTGCTGACCATGCGGCTGGTGGCCACGCCCTGTTGCAGCAGTGCGGTATTGAGGGCGAGTTTGGCCATGATCAGTTGGTTGACCGGCATCGCGGCGATACGGGCCACCAGGCGTTCGGTGCGCTCGTCAAGATCAGCTGGGTCCGGAGCCTCGATCGCCAGACCCCATTCGGCGGCCTGAGCTCCGGTGATGCAATCTCCGGTCAGCAGTAGGCGTTTGGCGCGCTGGTCGCCGAGCCGGTGCGCCCACAGTCCGGCCGCCGGCACCCCCCACACCCGCATCGGCGGGTAACCGATCTTGGCGTCAGATGCCGCGATCACCTGATCGGCATGCAGTGCGATGTCGGTGCCGCCGGCCACGCAGTAGCCGTGGATCTTGACCACGGTGGGTTTGTCGGCGTGCATCAGCGAGGCGAAGCCGCGGACGAATCGACTCATCATCTGGTAGTCGATCATCGGATCCCACGGCTGATCCGAACGGTGGTTGGTGGCTTGCGTCTTACCGTCGAGCACACTGCCCCGGTAGTTCTCCCCGCCCGCCGACGACGAGCCTTCGGCGTAGGCACCCAGGTCGAAACCGGCACAGAATCCCTCGCCACGCCCCGACACCAGGATCACGTGCACGTTGGGATCCAGATCGGCGCGTTCCACCAGCGCCGACAATTCCAGCGGGGTGTCGGCGGTGATCGCGTTCCCGTGTTCCGGGCGGTCGAAGGTGATCCGGGCGATGCGGTCGGTGACCTCGTAAGTCATCGTCCGCAGGTTGTCGAACTCGACCGGGGCGATGTGATGGCGCATGCCGGGTCAGCCCTTGACCAGCGCACGCTCGAGGATCGGCCCGAGGTCGAGGCCGGCCGGCAGAGTGCCGAATGCACCACCCCATTGGCCGCCGAGCCGCGTTGCCAGGAACGCCTCGGCGACGGCCGGGTGGCCATGGCGCACCAGCAACCCGCCCTGCAGCGCCAGGCAGATGTCCTCGGCGATCTTGCGCGCCTGGTACTGGGCAGCGACCACGTCAGCGCCCAAGCCCGCCAGTCGGGTCTTCAACGCTTCGACATGCGCGTCGAGCCGACGATCCTGCCCGGCGGTCTCGGCGAGCTCATCGAAGAGCACCGCCACCGATTGGGGCTGGGTGGCCAGGGCGCGCAGCGTGTCCAAGGCGCTGACGTTGCCCGACCCCTCCCAGATGCCCATCAACGGCGCCTCCCGGTACAGCCGCGGCATCAACGAATCCTCGATGTAACCGTTGCCGCCCAGGCACTCCATCGCCTCGGCGGCGTGCGGGGTGGCGCGCTTGCACACCCAGTACTTGGTGGCAGCCAACCCGATCCGACGCAACAGTCCCTCACGCTCATCGCCCCCGACCGCCTTGTCGGTGGCACCGGCCATCCGCATCGACACCATGGTGGCGGCCTCAGCCTCCACGGCCAGATCGGCCAGCACGTTGCGCATCAGCGGTTGATCGATCAGATAGGCGCCGAACGCCTTTCGGTGCTGGGCGTGGTAGATGGCACGAGCCAGGCCCATTCGCATGCTGGTCGCGCTGCCCAGCGCGCAGTCCAGGCGGGTGAGGTTGACCATCTCGATGATGACCGAGACCCCACGACCCTCCTCGCCCACCAGCCAGGCGGTCGCGCCGTCGTACTCGATCTCGCTGGAGGCGTTGGCGTGGTTGCCGAGCTTGTCCTTGAGCCGCTGCAGCCGCATCCGGTTGCGGGTGCCGTCAGCCAGGATCCGAGGCAGGAAGAAGCAACTCAATCCGCCGGGCGCCTGCGCCAGCACCAGGAACACGTCGCACATCGGCGCGGAGGTGAACCACTTGTGCCCGATCAGGGTGTAGCTGCCATCACCGTTCGGGACCGCCTGGGTGGTTCCGGCGCGCACGTCGGAGCCGCCCTGCTTCTCGGTCATCGACATGCCGGCGGTGATACCGGCCTTGCTGGCCGGCACCTTCAGCTCGGGGTCGTAGACCCGACTGGTCAGCAAGGGCTCATAGATCTTGGCGAGTTCGGCGTTGTTACGCAGCGCGGGCACGATCGCGTACGTCATCGAGATCGGACACATGTGGCCCGGCTCGGCGGTCCACACCCCGGTTTGAGCGGCGCGGACGACGTGCGCGCCGGGTCGCGGGTCGGCCCATGGCGCGGCGTGCAGGCCGTGGGCGATCGCGGTGCGCATCAGCTCGTGATAGGCCGGGTCGTATTCCACTTCGTCGATCCGGTTACCGACGACGTCATGGGTGTGCAGCACCGGTCGGTTGCGGTCGGCGAGCTCGCCCCAGCGTTGCACCTGCTTGGACCCGGATATCGCCCCGAGGTCGGTGACCTCGTCGACGCCCCACTGACCGCCCTCGCGGATCAGCGATTCAATGAGGACCGGGGACGACGCCGGGTTATAGCCTTCCAGCGGAAGGACCTGGTTGGTGACGATATGCGTGTCGGCCATAGCCGAATATTACATTTTTTGCACGCACGCACAATGGGTGTAATCAAATTGGTGTCGGCGAACAAAAAACGGCGGTCACGGCCCGGGGTCGGGAGGTTCCAGGCTGTGACCGCCGTCGTTTTGGGGCGCCGGACTAAGGGCTGCGCACTCCCCCCACACCATTCCGGTGTCGCTCAGGCATTTGGACCCCCTCCAGTCCTGAGACGTGTGCACAGCTGCCGCGGTCACGGCGCCTAGCAAAGTTGTAGCACACTACCGACCCAATGTCGCTCTTTGTGCGATAAATAAGTCAGATCGGATGTTTTTGGTTACCCTCGGCCCACCCAACGCTGCACGTCAGCTCAGCCGATCGCGCAGGAATGCGATGTCGGCCTTGCGGCCCTCCTCGGCGGTCTCGCAGATCACCGGAGCTCCCGCTGCCTTGACCACCGCGACCAACAGGTCCGGGTCGATCTGGCCGGCACCGAAGTTGGCGTGCCGGTCGCGTCCGGAGCCGGGCGCGTCCTTGGAGTCATTGCAATGCACCAGATCGATGCGTCCGGTGATCGCCTTGATGCGCTCCACGGCGTCGGGCAGCGATTCCCCGGCCGCCCAGGTGTGACAGGTGTCCAGGCAGAAACCGACGCCGGTGTCGCCGATGTGGTCCCACAGTTTGGCGATGGTGTCGAAGTGCCGGGCCATCGCATAGTCACCGCCGGCGGTGTTCTCCAGGTACACCGGGACGCCTGACTCCAAGCGGTCCAGCGCCTTGCGCCACCGCGCGAACCCGGCCTGCGGGTCGTCGTCATCGGCGGTCACGTGCCCGCCATGCACGATCACCGCGGCCGCGCCGATGTCGGCGGCGGCGTCGCAGGTCTGCTGCAAGATGGTGCGCGACGGGATGCGCACCCGGTTGTTCGGGGAGGCCACGTTGATCAGATACGGCGCGTGCACGTAAATCGGCAGCGCCGCCGCGCGAAGCTGCGCCGCATCCTCGCGCGGTTTGGGGGGCTTCCAGCTCTGCGGGTTACCGAGGAAGATCTGCACCACGTCGGCGCCGTCGGCTTCGGCGGCAGCCAGCGGATTCTGCGGGCGCACATGGGATCCGATCAACACGGCGGCCAGCCTAGTCAACCCAGTTCGGTCGGCCAGGTGTGGACCGGCTCGTTGGTGTGCATGTGCGTGCAGTACCGGCTCAGCATTTCCGCCAGCGCGGCCGGCCGGCTCAGGCCCTGCGCCTGCAGCGCGCGGACCGTCGACACCTGCCAGGTGGCGCCGTTGCGTCCCGTTGCCACCCGGTCGGCGATGATGCCGAGGAACCGGTCGATCACCTCGGTGGCCACGCCCCACTCCTCGAGCCCTTGACGGGCGAGCGGCAACAAGTCGCGCTGAGTCAGTTCCGCCACGCTCACCTCGCCCAGGTCCGGCCAGAACAGCCGGGCATCCATGCCGAGGCGCGCGGCCCGGCGAAAGTTGTCGTGCGCCACCGCAAAACTCATCTGAGTCCACAGCGGGCGCTGTTCGCGGGCCAGTCTGCGCAGCAAGCCGTAGTAGAACACCGCATTGGCCACCATGTCGGCCACCGTGGGACCCGATGGCAGGACCCGGTTCTCCACCCGTAAGTGGGGTCTTCCGCCGACGACGTCGTATACCGGGCGATTCCAGCGGTACACCGTGCCGTTGTGCAGACGCAGCTCGGCCAGTTGCGGGGTGCGTCCCTGCGCGAGCTCGTCCGCCGGGTCCTCCTCGGAGACCTCGGGCAGCAGCGACGGGAAGTAACGCACATTCTCCTCGAACAGGTCGAAGATCGAGGTGATCCACCGCTCGCCGAACCACACCCGGGGCCGTACCCCCTGGTTCTTCAGTTCGTCGGGCCGGGTGTCGGTGGACTGCGCGAACAACTCGACGCGGGTCTCGGCCCATAGCCGGTGGCCGAAGAAGTAGGGCGAGTTGGCCCCGATCGCCAGTTGCGGGCCGGCCAGTACCTGGGCGGCATTCCAATGGTTGGCGAAGTCGGCCGGCGAGACCTGCAGGTGCAATTGCATGCTGGTGCACGCCGATTCCGGTGCGATGTTCTCGGCATGCAGGTTCAGCGGCTCGGGGCCGTCGATGTCGATGTCGATGTCTTCGCCCCGCGCGGCGAAGATCGAATCGTTGAGTGCCGCGTACCGCGCCGAATCACTCATCCAGTCACCGGCCAGATGCTCGGGCATCAGGGTCGGCAAGATGCCGATCATCACGATGCCTGCGTCGTTTGCCCGGGCTTTGGCCTGCGCGTCGTTGAGGCTGGCACGCACCTCGGCTTCCAGATCCAGCGCCGCGCGCGCGGTGAACTGACGCGGCGGCACATTGAATTCGATGTTGTAGGAACCCAATTCGCGTTGAAACGCCGGATCGTCGATCGCGGACAACACGCCGGCGTTCGACATGGCCGGGTGATAGTCGTCGCCGATCAGGTTGCCCTCGATCTCCATACCGGTCAGCGGCGGCTCACACTCGAAGCTGGCCTGCGCCAGCATCGTCTCGAAAACATCCAGGCACTCCTGAATCTTGTGCCGGTATTGGCGGCGCTGGGCGCGGGAATAGGCGGTGCGGTTGACTTCGTCCCCCATCTCAACGATGCAACCCGCTCTGCTGGCGGGCCGCAACCCGGCGGGCCTGCCTCCCCCAACCCGCGAACAGACATGAAAGCCCCCAATTCCAGCGGCCAAAGGGGGCCTATATGTCTGCTCAGCCGAAGAAATCACCCGGCCAGACGCTGGTCCAACTGCATATTGATGCGCGCCACCAGCCCCATCGGATCGCCGCGAACATCGCCTACCGTCATGGGAACCGATAGCCAACCGCATTCCTGTAATCGCGCGATCTTCAAGCGGTCATGCAATAGGGCCTTCGGCCCCATATGCCAGTCGATACTGTCGTACTCGGCGGCTAATCGCGCCTCCGGCCAAGCGAAATCGACACGCCAGACGTCACCGCAGCGGTCGGCGATCTCGTACTGCAACTCGGCCTTGGGCAGGCCACCATCAATGAACACCAGCCGGGCCTCGCTTTCCATCGCGGACTCGGACCGTCGGTCGATGTATGCGGACAATTCCCGGACTTTGACGATGCCCCGACGGCCCTTCTGCTCCGCGAGCGCGTACGTCAACTCCGATGGCGTGCATGCCCCGATGCGCACCGCGGTGTCCAAGGTCGCAAGAGCGCGCGGCCGCCTTAACGTCCGCGCCACTTCGATCGCCGTCCACGCCGGAGCGGTGGCGAGCCGCCCCCCAATCCTCCGCAACGGGGCGCCCAGGCGCTGATGGACCATGATGTCGGCCGTGGGTCGTAGACGGATGCCCGGGTCGAGGACGTGCAACCGAGGATCGGCTTCGGTGTCAAAACCGTAAAGCGCCGCTGCGGTGCCCAGGCAAGCGACGATCCGCGTCCCGGTGGCTAGGTCCAATGCGGCGAGCTGACCGAACATGTCGGGTTGGGCAGCCGCGTAGACGCCGCGGCGCGCCCGC
This sequence comes from Mycolicibacter virginiensis, assembly GCF_022374935.2. Taxonomy (NCBI): domain Bacteria; kingdom Bacillati; phylum Actinomycetota; class Actinomycetes; order Mycobacteriales; family Mycobacteriaceae; genus Mycobacterium; species Mycobacterium virginiense. Next base: position 781,700 of record NZ_CP092430.2, on the reverse strand, counting down.
ACCACCCGGCCCGCCCGCACGTGGCACTCAAGGGTTTTGCGGCTGACCACCTCGAGGAGCTGGCGGGTGGTGGCCAGACCGCCATGGGCTGCGAAGACGTCTCGTCAATTGCCATCCGCCGAGGTTGGCCCGATCGCGACCAACGGGAAAGTCACCCCTGTGGATAGCTGCCGCACCCCGCCGAGCAGACACAAAAGCCCCTCATTCCGGCACGGAATGGGGGCTTTTGTGTCTGCTCGCGCTACAAAAAGCTAGCGGTAGTCGCTGTACCCGTAGTCGTCCAGCGGAACCGCGGCACCGGTGGCGGCGCCGAAGTCCGGGCTGTAGTACTGATCCTCGTAGGACGGGATCGTGTACGCAGCGGCCCGGGCCTCTTCGGTGGGCTGCACGGCGATGTTGCGGTACCGGTTGATGCCGGTGCCGGCCGGGATCAGCTTGCCGATGATCACGTTCTCCTTCAGGCCCTGCAGCTTGTCGCTGCGGCAGTTGATCGCCGCATCGGTAAGCACGCGGGTGGTCTCCTGGAAGGAAGCCGCCGACAGCCACGAGTCGGTGGCCAGCGACGCCTTGGTGATACCCATCAGCACCGGACGTCCGGCCGCGGGCTCCAGGCCCTCGGCCACCACACGACGGTTCGCGGTCTCGAACTCGGCGCGCTCGGTCAGCGAACCGGGCAGGAACTCCGTGGCGCCCGAGTCGATGATGGTCACCCGGCGCAGCATCTGCCGGACGATCACCTCGATGTGCTTGTCGTGGATCGACACACCCTGGGCGCGGTAGACCTGCTGGACCTCGTTGACGAGGTGGATCTGCACCTCACGCGGGCCCTGCACACGCAGCACCTCGTGCGGGTCGGCCGAACCCTCCATGAGCTGCTGGCCGACCTCGACGTGGTCGCCGTCGGACAGCAACCGCTCCGAGCCGTCCTCGTGCTTGAACACACGCAGCCGCTGACGCTTGGGCAGCTTGTCGTAGACCACTTCCTCGCCACCGTCATCCGGCACGATCGTGATCTTGTAGAACTTCTCGCCCTCTTCGAGCTGCACCCGTCCAGCGACGTCGGCGATCGGCGCCTTGCCACGCGGAATCCGGGCCTCGAACAGCTCCTGCACACGCGGCAGACCACCGGTGATGTCGTCACCGACACCACCCTGGTGGAAGGTACGCATGGTCAGCTGGGTACCGGGCTCACCGATGGACTGGGCGGCAACGATGCCGACCGCCTCACCGATGTCGACCAGCTTGCCGGTGGCCATCGATCGGCCGTAGCAGGTGGCGCAAACCCCGGTTCCGGTGGCGCAGGTCAGCACCGAACGCACCTTGACGCTTGTGATGCCGGCAGCCAGCAGAGCCTCGATCGACGGGTCGCCGAGGTCGTGACCGCGCTCGATGACGACCTTGCCCTTCTCGTCGACCGCGTCAACGGCCAACGTGCGGGCGTAGGCAGACGTCTCGATGAACGCGTTGCGGATCAGCGATCCGTCGGCCTGGGCCTCGGCCAAGTCGACGATGATGCCGCGCTCGGTGCCGCAGTCGTGCTCGCGCACGATCACGTCCTGCGAAACGTCGACCAGACGACGCGTCAGGTAACCCGAGTCAGCGGTACGCAGCGCGGTGTCCGCCAATCCCTTTCGGGCGCCGTGGGTGTTGATGAAGTACTCCAACACCGTCAGGCCCTCACGGAAGGAGGACTTGATCGGGCGCGGGATGAACTCACCCTTCGGGTTGGTCACCAGACCCTTCATGCCGGCCAGCGTCCGGGTCTGGGTGAAGTTACCCGTAGCACCGGAGTCGACGATCGTGATGATCGGGTTGTCGGCCGGGTAGTGGTCACGCAGCGCCTGACCCACTTCCTCGGTGGCTTCCTTCCAGATCTCCACCAGCGCCTCATTGCGCTCTTCGCGGTTGAGCGCGCCACGCTGGAACTGCTTCTCCAGCTTGTCGGCACGCTCCTCGTAGGAGTCGAGGATCTCCTTCTTGCGCGGCGGCACCAGCACGTCGGCCATCGAGACCGTGACTCCCGAACGGGTGGCCCAGTGGAAGCCGGCGTCCTTGAGCTTGTCGACGGTCTGGGCGACCACGATCATCGGGTAGCGCTCGGCCAGGTCGTTGATGATGACGGCCTGAACCTTCTTGTGCATCTGCTTGTTCACGAACGGGTAGCCGGTCGGCAGCAGCTCGTTGAACAGCACCCGGCCCAGGGTGGTCTCGGCGATCCAGGACCCGCCCGGACGCCAGCCGTTCTCGCCGAACAGCTCGGTCTCCACCTCGGCCGGCGGCCGCAGCTGGTCCAGACGCACCTTGATCTTGGCCCGCACGGAAAGCGCACCGCGGTCGACGGCCATGATCGCCTCGGCCGGCGAGGAGTACACGCCGGTCTCCGGGCGGTCCTTGGCAGCCGGGGTGTATTCGCCTGTGTCACCCTCGATCTCGGTGGTCAGGTAGTACAGACCGGTAACCATGTCCAGTCGGGGCATGGCCAGCGGACGACCCGAGGCCGGCGACAGGATGTTGTTGCTCGACAGCATCAGGATGCGGGCCTCGGCCTGCGCCTCGGCGCTCAGCGGCAGGTGCACGGCCATCTGGTCACCGTCGAAGTCGGCGTTGAAGGCCTCACACACCAGCGGGTGCAGCTGAATGGCCTTGCCTTCCACCAGCTGCGGCTCGAAGGCCTGAATACCCAGGCGGTGCAGCGTGGGTGCACGGTTGAGCAGCACCGGGTGCTCGGCGATGACCTCTTCGAGGACGTCCCACACCTGGGGGCGCTGCCGCTCCACCATCCGCTTGGCGCTCTTGATGTTCTGCGCGTGGTTGAGGTCAACCAGTCGCTTCATCACGAACGGCTTGAACAGTTCCAGCGCCATCAGCTTGGGCAGGCCGCACTGGTGCAGCTTGAGCTGCGGACCGACCACGATCACCGAACGGCCCGAGTAGTCGACACGCTTACCGAGCAGGTTCTGACGGAACCGGCCCTGCTTGCCCTTGAGCAGGTCGCTCAACGACTTCAGCGGACGGTTGCCCGGTCCGGTGACCGGCCGGCCGCGACGGCCGTTGTCGAACAGCGCGTCGACGGACTCCTGCAGCATCCGCTTCTCGTTGTTGACGATGATCTCGGGGGCGCCGAGGTCGATCAGACGCTTCAACCGGTTGTTGCGGTTGATGACCCGGCGGTACAGGTCGTTGAGGTCGGAGGTCGCGAAGCGACCACCGTCGAGCTGCACCATCGGACGCAGCTCCGGCGGGATCACCGGCACCGCGTCGAGCACCATGCCCATCGGGGAGTTACCCGACTGCTGGAAGGCGGCGACCACCTTGAGGCGCTTGAGAGCACGAAGCTTCTTCTGCCCCTTGCCGTTCTTGATGATGTCGCGCAGCAGCTCGGCCTCGGCGTCGATGTCGAAGGTCTCGATGAGCTTCTGGATCGACTCGGCACCCATGGCACCGGTGAAGTACTCGCCGTAACGGTCCACCAGCTCGCGGTAGACGGTCTCGTCGACGATCAGCTGCTTGGGAGCCAGCTTGACGAAGGTGTCCCAGATGTTGTCGAGGCGGTCCAGCTCACGCTGGGCACGGTCGCGCAGCTGACGCATCTCACGCTCGCCGCCGTCGCGAACCTTGCGGCGCACATCGGCTTTCGCACCCTCGGCCTCCAGCTCGGCCAGGTCGGCCTCGAGCTTCTGGGCGCGGGCCTCCAGGTCGGCGTCCCGCTGGTCCTCGACGGCCTTCTTCTCGACGACCATCTCGGCTTCCAGCGTGGACAGCTCGTTGTGACGCATGTCGGTGTCGACGCTGGTGATCACGTAGGCCGCGAAGTAGATGATCTTTTCGAGGTCCTTGGGCGCCAGGTCCAGCAGGTAGCCCAAGCGCGACGGCACGCCCTTGAAGTACCAGATGTGGGTGACCGGAGCGGCCAGTTCGATGTGGCCCATCCGCTCACGGCGCACCTTGGCGCGAGTCACCTCGACGCCACAGCGCTCACAGATGATGCCCTTGAAGCGCACGCGCTTGTACTTGCCGCAGTAGCACTCCCAGTCGCGAGTCGGTCCGAAGATCTTCTCGCAGAACAGGCCGTCCTTCTCGGGCTTGAGCGTGCGGTAGTTGATCGTTTCCGGCTTCTTGACCTCACCGTAAGACCATTGCCGGATGTCCTCCGCGGTCGCCAGGCCGATGCGGAGCTCATCGAAGAAGTTGACGTCGAGCACGTAACTCCCTTTCCCCTTGCGGGTTTAGTAGCTGGTAATTAAGCGAGGTCTTCCACCGAAGCGGATTCGTTGCGGGACAGGTTGATTCCCAGGTTGGCGGCTGCCCGCTCCAGGTCCTCGTCCTCGCCTTCGCGCAATTCGATCGCCGCACCGTCCTTCGCCAGCACCTCAACGTTGAGGCACAGCGACTGCAGCTCTTTGAGCAGCACCTTGAAGGACTCCGGGATACCCGGCTCGGGGATGTTCTCGCCCTTGACGATCGCCTCGTAGACCTTGACACGGCCGACCGTGTCGTCGGACTTGATCGTCAGCAACTCCTGCAGCGTGTACGCCGCACCGTAGGCCTGCATGGCCCAGCACTCCATCTCACCGAACCGCTGGCCACCGAACTGCGCCTTACCGCCCAGCGGCTGCTGGGTGATCATCGAGTACGGGCCGGTGGAACGCGCGTGGATCTTGTCGTCCACCAGGTGGTGCAGCTTCATGATGTACATGTAGCCAACGGTCACCGGGTACGGGAACGGCTCACCGGAGCGACCGTCGAACAGCATCGCCTTGCCGTCACCGTTGACCATGACCTCGCCGTCGCGGTTGGCCAGCGTCGAGGACAGCAGGCCCTGTAGCTCGGCCTCCCGCGCACCGTCGAACACCGGAGTCGCGGTGCGCGTGTCGGGCCCAGCGGAGTACAGCTCCTCGGGGAGCTTGTCCGCCCAGTCCGGCACGCCGGCCGCCACATCGATGTTCCAACCGGTCTTGGCGATCCAGCCCAGGTGGGTTTCCAGGATCTGACCGATGTTCATACGACGCGGCACACCGTGGGTGTTCAGGATGATGTCGACCGGGGTGCCGTCCGGCAGGAACGGCATGTCCTCGGCCGGCAGGATCTTGCCGATGACGCCCTTGTTGCCGTGACGACCGGCCAGCTTGTCACCGTCGGAGATCTTGCGCTTCTGCGCGACGTAGACGCGCACCAGCTCGTTGACCCCGGCGGGCAGCTCGTCGTCGTCCTCGCGGGAGAACACCCGGATGCCGATGACCTTGCCGGACTCACCGTGCGGCACCTTCAGCGAGGTGTCGCGGACTTCGCGGGCCTTCTCGCCGAAGATCGCGCGCAGCAGCCGCTCCTCGGGCGTCAGCTCGGTCTCACCCTTGGGGGTGACCTTGCCGACCAGGATGTCGCCGTCGCGGACCTCGGCGCCGATGCGGACGATGCCGCGCTCGTCGAGGTCAGCCAGCACCTCGTCGGAGACGTTCGGGATGTCCCGGGTGATCTCCTCGGCGCCCAGCTTGGTGTCGCGGGCGTCGATCTCGTGCTCCTCGATGTGGATCGAGGTCAGCGTGTCCTCTTCGACCAGCCTGTTGGACAGGATGATCGCGTCCTCGTAGTTGTGCCCTTCCCACGGCATGATCGCCACGAGCAGGTTCTTGCCCAGGGCCATCTCGCCGTTGTCGGTACACGGTCCGTCGGCGATCACCTGGCCGGCCTCGACACGCTGGCCGGCGTCGACGATCGGACGCTGGTTGGCGCAGGTGCCGTGGTTGGACCGGTTGAACTTGCGCATCCGGTAGGTCTGCCGGGTGCCGTCATCGGCCATCACCGTGACGTAGTCGGCAGACACCTCTTCGATGACACCGGTCTTGTCGGCGACGATCACGTCGCCGGCGTCGATCGCGGCACGCAGCTCCATGCCGGTACCCACCAGCGGTGCCTCGCTGCGCACCAGCGGAACCGCCTGACGCTGCATGTTGGCACCCATCAGGGCACGGTTGGCGTCGTCGTGCTCAAGGAACGGAATCATGGCCGTGGCCACCGACACCATCTGGCGCGGCGAGACGTCCATGTAGTCGACCTCGGACGACGACACGTACTCGACTTCGCCACCCTTACGACGGACCAGAACGCGGTCCTCGGTGAAGCGGCCGTCGTCCTCCAGCGGCGAGTTGGCCTGCGCCACAACGTGGCGGTCCTCCTCGTCGGCGGTCAGGTACTCGATGTCGTCGCTGACCACACCGTCGTTGACCTTGCGGTACGGGGTCTCGATGAAGCCGAACGGGTTGACCCGTGCGTACACCGACAGCGATCCGATCAGACCGATGTTGGGGCCTTCCGGGGTCTCGATCGGACACATCCGGCCGTAGTGGGACGGGTGCACGTCACGAACTTCCAGGCCGGCCCGCTCACGCGACAGACCACCCGGCCCCAGCGCCGACAGACGGCGCTTGTGGGTCAGACCCGACAACGGGTTGTTCTGGTCCATGAACTGGGAGAGCTGGCTGGTGCCGAAGAACTCCTTGATCGCGGCGACCACGGGGCGGATGTTGATCAGGGTCTGCGGCGTGATGGCCTCGACGTCCTGAGTGGTCATCCGTTCCCGAACGACACGTTCCATGCGCGACAATCCGACCCGGATCTGGTTCTGGATCAGCTCACCCACGGTGCGCAGCCGCCGGTTGCCGAAGTGGTCGATGTCGTCGACCTCGACGGGAACCTCGACGCCGCCGGGCACCGTCATGGTGGCCGATACGCCATCCTGAGCGGCCTGGTGCAGACGCACCAGGTACTCGATGGTGGCCACGATGTCCTCTTCGGTCAGCGTGGTCGGCTGCGACTCGCCCGGGTTGGCGGTCAGGCCCAGCTTCTTGTTGATCTTGTAGCGGCCCACCCGCGCCAGGTCGTAGCGCTTCTCCTTGAAGAACAGGTTCTCCAGCAGAGTCTGCGCGGATTCCTTGGTGGGGGGCTCGCCCGGGCGCAGCTTGCGGTAGATGTCCAGCAGCGCCTCGTCGGGGCTGGCGGCGTTGTCCTTCTCCAGCGTCGACATCATGATCTCGGAGAAGCCGAAGCGTTCCCGGATCTGCTCGGAGGTCCAACCCAGCGCCTTGAGCAGGATGGTGACCGGCTGGCGGCGCTTGCGGTCGATACGAACGCCGACCAGGTCGCGCTTGTCGACGTCGAACTCCAGCCAGGCGCCACGGCCCGGGATCACCTTCACCGAGTGCAGCGTCTTCTCGGTGGACTTGTCGATGTTGGCGTCGAAGTACACACCGGGCGACCGCACCAGCTGGGAGACCACCACCCGCTCGGTGCCGTTGATGATGAAGGTGCCCTTCTCGGTCATCATCGGGAAGTCACCCATGAACACCGTCTGGCTCTTGATCTCGCCGGTGTTGTTGTTGATGAATTCCGCGGTGACGAACAGCGGGGCCGCGTAGGTCATGTCCTTGTCGCGGCACTCCTCGACCGGGGCCTTGACCTCGTCGAACCGCGGGTCGGAGAACGACAGCGACATCGAGCCGGAGAAGTCCTCAATCGGAGACAGCTCTTCGAGAACCTCTTCGAGGCCACCCTTGGGCGCAGAACCGGTCTGCGCGGTCATCTTCTCGCGCCACTCCGACGCCCCGATCAGCCACTGGAACGAGTCGGTCTGCACATCGAGCAGACCCGGAACCTCGAGGGGTTCACGCAGCTTGGCGAAGGAGACCCGGTTCGGGGCTCCGGGCACAGAACTATTGGGAGAATTCTGGGTGGTAGTACCTGAAGCGTTCTTTTTGCTCTGGCGGGAGACTGCCAAGATGCATCCTTCCAGCACCTAATGCGGCCAGCGGATTCCGGCTCTCACCGGGCCCCGTTCGCTGCGAATATTCGACCGTTGGTTCGGCTGGCGAACGTTCTGTCCGGTCTCACGCACAGCCAAACCACGAGGTGACAAGCCAAAACGAGCCAATAAACGTGACTCAGGCTGGTACTGCGGTGTTCGGGTGCGGGTAAGGGATGGGCAGGAGGAAGCCAGCGCAACGTCCAACAATAGCGCAGGCTGACGCAATCCTCAACTGCGATATCCCGGGGCCCTATCGGTGCTGGCTGATCTCCGCCGGGCTCTCCGCACGTGTGCTGGTGACCAGATTGGACCGTTTAGGTCCGTCCGTCAAGAGCTGACACGGCGCAGGACCGGCAGGGACGGGAAAGTCTCAGCCAGGCGGGGTCGGGATCGACGCGGTGGGAGCCTCTTCGTCTGCCGGGAACTCGTGGACGGCGTACTTGTGGGTGCCCTCGAGCTCGTCTCGGATGGCGGCCTGGGCGTTGGGCGGCAGGGTGTGCAGGATCTCGCGCACCCGGGCCTTGCGCCGTGCCACGCCCTTGCGCTCCGGCAGGCCGGGGGTCGCGCTGAGCTGGGGCGGCACGCCCTCGATCTCTTCGACGCCGCCGTCGCTCTGGCCGGCGGCCAGCATGGCCTCCTCGGCCGCCGCGGTCGCCTGGTCCTTCTCCTCGGACATACCGATCGGGCCGATACGCCGACCGTTGAGGAACTGGCGCACCACCGGCTCGTCGGAGGTCAGCAACACCTCACGCGGCCCGAACATCACCAGCTCCTTGCGGAACAGCATGCCCATGTTGTCCGGCACGGTGCGCGCGATGTTGATGTTGTGCGTAACGATGAGGATGGTGGCGTCGATCTGGGCGTTGATGTCGATCAACAGCTGGCTCAGGTACGCCGTACGGACCGGGTCCAGACCGGAGTCCGGCTCGTCACAGAGGATGATCTGCGGGTCGAGCACCAGGGCCCGGGCCAGGCCGGCACGCTTGCGCATACCGCCGGAGATCTCACCCGGGAACTTGTAGCCGTCGTTGGGCATACCGACCATCTCGAGCTTCTCCATGACGATGTCACGGATTTCCTTCTCGGACTTCTTGGTGTGCTCACGCAGCGGGAAGGCGGTGTTGTCGTAGATGTTCATCGAGCCGAACAGCGCGCCGTCCTGGAACAACACGCCGAACAGCGTGCGGATCTCGTAGAGCTCCTTGGCTGAACACTGCAGGATGTCGGTGCCGTCGATGACGATCGAACCGCGCTCGGGGCGCAAGAGGCCGATCAGCGACTTCAAGAACACGGACTTGCCGGTACCGGAGGGCCCGAGCAGAACGCTGACCTCTCCCTCGGGAATCGTCATGGAGACGTCTTCCCAGATCCGGGCCGATCCGAAGGACTTGGTAAGCCCCTGTACCTCGATGGCGACACCCATTAGTGAGGTCCTTCCGCAACGTCTGTTCGTGCCACGACTGGCTTGTGGCTTGGGCCACTGTAGCGCACAGGTGCGACCCTTATCGGCGGTCCGCCTCAGTCGGTGGGTGTCCAATTGCCATGGAAGCCCATCGGAACCCGTTGCGGCAGGCGCACCGTGGCCACCGACTCACAGGTCGCGGCGTCGAGGATCACCAGTTGCCCCTCCTCATCACCTCTGTGGTGACCCATTCCCATCAGGATGCCATCGTCCTCGTCGCGACCGCCAGGCCTCGGCACGAACGACATCTCGCCGAGCACCAGCTGTGGGTCGATCGGGGCGGTGATACTCGAGCCGGTCAGGTAGTCGTGCTTGTAGAGCGTGGTCGACATCTCCGCCTGGACATCCCCGATGAAGCCACCGTTGATCCCGACGGTGTACCCGAAGCGGTGCTTGGTCCCCAGCAGCGAGTCGTTGATCCGGGGGAATTCCTGCGGCCGATCGTCGCGCGACTCGGTGCGCACCGCGCCGGTGTCGAGGTTGATCGTCCAGCGGTCCAGGGTGGGCGGGGCGTCGCCGGGGCCGCGCCGGTCGACGTCGAAGACCTTCGCGTAGCGCACCACGTCGAGCACCAGCAGTTCCTGCCCGGTCGGCGAGACCTCCGTGTAAGCGTTGAGCGGGTGGAAGACATAGCAGGGTTCGACGTCGAACCACCGCACCTGCGCTTCCCCCGCCCGGACCCATCCCTGGGCTTCGCCTTCACGCGGCATCACCCCGATGCGCGCCGGATAGTCGGCATTCCACGAATACGGCAGCCCGCCTGGCGGCCGGGTGTCGCGATTGACCACCGCGGTGATCGGACTGGGCATCCGAACCCTGCCGACCAGGCTGCTCAGCACCATCCGCGCGGGCGCCTTGAGCCAGCGCGGCATGCTCACCGGCAGCACCTGCGCCGAGTCGAAGGTGACCGGCAGGTCGTAGACCACGACGTACTTCTCGGTCAGCGAGAAGTCGTGCATCATCGGCGACCCGGTTACCTCGATATCGACGGTGCGCCGCGCCCGCCCGCCTGCGTCGATCACCGAGTACTGCACGGTCTTGCCCCGCGCAAACGAATAGGACACGGCGTGCAACTCACCGGTGGCGGGGTCACGGTGCGGGTGCGCCGTGTAGCCACCGGCCAGGGTGCCGTCGAAGTCGCAGGTGCCCACCGTGTCGAGTTCCTCGGTGAGCTCATAGTTGGCGACGCCGCCTTCCACCAGCGCCAGCGTCTTGCCGGCATGGCCGAGCACGTTGGTGTTGGGGCCGACGGACTGCATCCCGGCCCGCACGTTCAGCCGGGCCGGGCGCGGTTCGCCCAGCGCGGCACAGACCGCCGGCGTTCGCACCCAGCGGTTGCGGTACCAGCGGGCCTGGCCGTCGCGGAGCGCCACACCGTGCACCATGGGGTCGCCGGTGAACCAGTGATAGGTGGCCGGATCGACTTCGGCCACCGGGTTGGGACCGTTGCGCAGGTAGCGGCCGTCGAGATAGTCCGGGATCTCCCCGGTGACGCGGAGGTCGGTGGCAGTCAGCTCGGTCTGCACCGGCCCCATGACGCCCTCTAAATAGGGATTCGCGACGGAGGCTGCCTGGCTGGTGGTCATACCGACTCCTATAACATTGTTATTTCAACGTTATGGGTACCGTACGCGGACTGTGAAACGATGGCAACCGTGACTTCGCAGCCCGAGCGGACCGTACGCGAGGATCTGCTGGCCGCGGCCCTCGGGTTGCTCGACGAACACGGACCAGACGCGTTGCAGACCCGCAGAGTAGCCAGCGCCGCTGGGACTTCAACGATGGCGGTCTACACCCACTTCGGCGGGATGCCGCAACTGATCGCCGCGATCGCTGAGGAGGGTCTCCGCCAGTTCGATGTGGCGCTGACGATCCCCGCCACCGACGATCCGGTCGCCGACCTACTGGCCACCGGAATCGTCTACCGCAATTTCGCGATCGGACGGCCGCATCTCTACCGGCTGATGTTCGGCAGCACCAGCGCGCACGGCATCAATGCGCCGGCTCACAACATGCTCACGCTCGGTACCGCCCAGATCGACGTCGAGGTGCCCAGCTTCGCGCACCTGGTTCGGGGCGTCCACCGGTCGATACAGGCGGGTCGGCTCACAGTGGCGCAAAGCGATACCGCCGTGGTGGCGGCCGCCGCGCAGTTCTGGACGGTGATGCACGGCTTCATGATGCTGGAGCTGGCCGGCTTCTTCGGCGACGTGAACGACGGGCTGGTCGCGGCGATACAGGTGTTGAGCCCGATGACGCTCAGTCTGCTGGTTGCCCTGGGCGACACCCCGGAGCGGGCGGCACAGTCGCTGGCCGCGGCGGGCGCCCGGGCCGAGCTGAACAACCCGCAATAGCCCGCAGATAGCAGAAACCCCCGGAACCTCGCGGGTTCCGGGGGCTTCTGTTGTAGAACGAACTACTTGACGGTGACGGTGGCGCCAGCCGCCTCGAGCTTGGCCTTGGCGTCCTCGGCAGCCTCCTTGGCGACCTTCTCCAGCAGCGGCTTGGGAGCGCTGTCGACCAGGTCCTTGGCTTCCTTCAGACCCAGGCCGGACACGACCTCGCGGACGACCTTGATGACGCCGATCTTCTTCTCGCCAGCCGACTCCAGGATGACGTCGAACTCGCTCTGCTCCTCGCCGGCCTCAGCGGCGGCGGGGGCGGCACCAACGGCGGCAACGGCGACCGGGGCCGCGGCGGTGACGTCGAAGGTCTCCTCGAACTGCTTCACGAACTCCGACAGCTCCAGCAGGGTCATCTCTTTGAAGACGTCGAGCAGCTCTTCGGTGGAAATTTTGGCCATGATTTCGGTCCTTTCTGATTCCGGTTAGGGAAGTTGGGTTTGGGGTTGTGCCTAGTTATTCGGCGGCGTCGGCCGGAGCCTCGGCGGTCTCCGCCGGAGCCTCGGTCTCGGCCGGGGCCTCGGCCTCCGCGGGAGCTTCGGCCGGAGCCTCGGCAGCAGGTGCTGCAGGGGCGGCTTCCGAGGCAGGCTTCTTCTCCTGCAGTGCGGCTGCCAGGCGGGCCATCTGCGACGCCGGGGCGGCGAACAGACCGGCGGCCTTGGACAGGTTGGCCTTCATGGCGCCAGCCATCTTGGCCAGCAGCACCTCGCGCGACTCCAGGTCGGCGATGCGCTCCACCTCGGCGACGGTCAGCGCGCGACCGTCCATGTAGCCGCCCTTGATGACCAGCGCCTTGTGGTCCTTGGCGAACTTCTTGATCGCCTTGGCGGCGTCGACCGGCTCGCCCTGAACGAACGCGATGGCCGTCGGGCCCGCGAACAGCTCGTCGAGTCCTTCGACTCCGGCCTCGGCCGCGGCCAGTTTGACCAGGGTGTTCTTCGCCACCGCGTAGGTTGCCGCACCGCTGAGCGAACGCCGCAGCTCCGCCAGGTTCGCAACCGTCAGACCGCGGTACTCGGTGATCACGGTGGCGGTCGAGCCGTTGAACTGCTCGACGATCTCCGCGACGGCGGCGGTCTTGTCAGCCCGCGCCATGCATACCTCCTCGGTGTCGCTGTTGTTGTCTCAAGTTTTGCTCCACCCGGGAAATAACGAACGCCCCGACGCAGGATGCGGTCGGGGCGTCACACTGTGTGCCGGCGGTGCCGGTGCCTCGTCCTCCTGCGTGGGCCGCCGGGATGCTCCCGGACCTTCAACCGATTGCTCGGTGACCGACGGTCTTTGGTGGATCGCCACACACCATAGCGTGACGAGGGCCGATCAGCCAAAACGGCGCTCACCGGCCCGGCGGCCGCTAGGCATTCACGACGCCGATCGCGAGCAACACGAAGACCACCACCAGCATCGCCACGCGCAACCAGTGCAGCCGATCCCAGCGCGCGGCCAGCGTCCGGGACCCCTCGTCGACGGTGCGCCACGCCGCGATCTTGTTGTTGATCGGGACCAGCACCAGTACCGACAGCAGCACGACGGCCACCATCAGGCCTGCGCCGACACCGACGATCCAGCGCTGCGAGCCCGCGACCACGGCGACACCCACCAGCAGCGCGAATGAGGTCAGGTACCAGAACGGCATCACCTTCCCCAGCAACCCGGCGCCGTCACCGCGGGCAGCCCAGAAGGCCTCGTCGGGCAGGCGCCCGAGGATCGGACGAAGAAACGCCGCCACCGCGAACTCCGAACCCACCAGGCTCCCGACCGCCATCAGCGCAATTATCTCCAGAATCTGCTTCACACAATCGACTGTGATAGCTATGCTGACAAAAAACAAGGTACTGACAAATTAGTCAGCATAAGGAGCGCTGGTGGCGGCATCGAAGACAATCGTCAGTGACTGCCCGATCGACGCCGCGTTGTCGGTCATCAACGGCCGTTGGAAGGGCACCATCCTGTGGCGACTGGCCGACGGACCCCTGCGCACCGCGGAGCTACGTCGCAGCATCCCGGGCATCACCGAACGAATGCTCATCCGCCATCTGCACGAGCTCGTCGCCGACGGGATCATCGAGCGCCACGACGCCGGCACCGTGCCGCCCTGCGTGCACTATTCGATCTCCGAATACGGAAAGACGTTGGCCCCGGTACTGGGCCAGCTGTGCGAGTGGGGTCGCGTCCACCTTTCGCGCTGACTCCGCGCTCCAGTGACCAACCAATCGCTTGCTAGGCTCCTGTGATGAGCGACACTATCCCCACCCTCATCTGGGGCACCGGGAACGTCGGACGGCTGGCCATCCGCGCCGTCGACGCCCACCCCGCACTCGAACTCGCCCACGTCATCGTTCACGACCCGGCCAAGGTGGGCCGCGACGCGGGCGATCTCGGTGGACTCGACCGCACGCTCGGCGTCGCCGCCACCGATGACGTCGAAGCCGCGCTCGCCGCAGGCCCGCGCGCCGTCGTCTACGCCGCCTCCGGCGACATCCGCCCCGACGACGCCCTCGCCGACATCTGCCGCGCGATCCGCGCCGGTGCTGCGGTCGTCACACCATCCCTCTATGCGCTGTACGACCACCGGAGCGCCCCGCCCGAAGTGCGCGAACCCGTCGAGAAGGCCATCGCCGACGGCGGCGGCTCGCTGTTCGTGTCCGGCATCGATCCCGGCTGGGGCAACGACATCCTGCCGCTGCTCGTCAGCGGGCTCGCCGCCCGTGTCGACGGGATCCGCTGCCAGGAGATCTTCGACTACACGACCTACGACCAGCCGGACTCCGTCCGCCACCTCGTCGGCATGGGGCACCCGCTCGACTACGAGCCGCCGATGCTGATGGCGACCGTCCCGTCGATGGTGTGGGGCGGGCAGATCCGGCTGATGGCCCGCGCGCTGGGCGTCGAACTGGACGACGTACGTGAGCATGTCGAACGCCGCGCCCTGGACACCACCGTCACGACCGCCGCGATGGGCGACTTCGAGGCGGGCACCCAGGGCGCGGTGCGGTTCGAGGTCCAGGGCATTGTCGACGGCGAGGCCCGCATCGTTATCGAACACGTCACCCGTATTCATCCGGCCTGCGCGCCCGACTGGCCGCAGCCGCCGGACGGCGACGACGGCGCCCATCGCGTCATCATCGAAGGCAGCCCCCGGGTGGAGGTGACCGTCGAGGCCACCGAGAACGGCAACCGCTCCGAGGGCGGCAACGCCACCGCGGTCGGCCGCATCGTCGGCGCCATCGACTGGCTGGTCGCCGCCGAACCCGGACTGTACGACGCCCTCGACGTCCCGCTGCGCTGGATCCCCGGCCGAACCTTCGGAGGCACGAAGTGAACATCGACATCCCCGAGGGCCAAGACGCCATCGAATACGTCTGGGGTTCCCTTGTCCCCGGGATCGGCCCCGCGGCGGCGAACTTCTCCCTGGCTGTCTACGCCCACTCGACGCTGGGCCTGCGCGAGTTCGAGGCCGCCCGACTGCGCATAGCCCAGTTGAACGGCTGCCTGTTCTGCCAGGACTGGCGAACGGAACGCGACGGCGCCAAGGTGGAAGAAGAGTTCGCCGAGGCAGTAGAACAGTGGCGCACGACAGACCGCCTGGACGACAGGGCACGCCTGGCCGCGGAGTACGCGGAACGCTACGTCCTCGACCATCACGGCTTGGACGACGAGTTCTGGACCCGCTTCCAGGCCCACTACGACCAGCGTGAGGCCGTGGAACTGACGATGTCGCTGGGAGCCTGGCTGGCCTTCGGCCGGTTGAACAGGGTCTTCGGTCTGGACGCGATCTGCGCCCTCCCCAGCCACGCGACCACGCAGACCTCTTAAGCCGAGTCAGGCCAGGGTGGCCAGCACGGCCGCCCCCACCAGCCCGGCGTCGCCGCCGAGTTCGGCGGGCACCACCTGCAGGCCGACCAGGAAGTCCAACCCGGCACGCTCGGCCAGCGCGGCCCGCAACGGGCCGAACAACAAGGCACCGGAGCGGGCGACTCCCCCGCCGATCACCACCAGATCCAGGTCGCACACCGCCGCCACCGAGGTGATCATCACCGCCAGCGCGTCGGTGCCACGCCGAAAAGCCCGCAGCGCCACGGGGTCACCGGCGTCGGCGGCTGCGGCCAGCGCCTTGGCGTCTGCTGAAGATGCTTCCGGCGTCCAACCGTTAGCCAGCGCCCAGCGCACCATCGCCGGGCCGGAGGCGATGGTCTCCACGCAGCCGCGGCCACCGCAGCGGCACCGCTCGCCGTCGGGATCGACGATGACGTGCCCGACGTGGCCCGCGTTGCCGGTACGGCCGTGCAACGGGGCGCCGTCGACCACCAAACCGCCGCCCACGCCGGTGGAGACCACCATGCCCAGCATGGATCGGGTGCCGCGCCCGGCGCCGTGCAGGTATTCGCCGAGCGCCATACAGACGCCGTCACCGCCCAATCGGACCGGAACCCCGGGCACCGCGGCGGCCACCCGGTCCCGCAGCGCGAATCCGCGCCAGCCCGCGATGTTGACCGGGCTGACCGTTCCGGCGTTGACGTCGATCGGTCCGGCCGAGCCGATGCCCACGGCGGCCACCCGCCCACCGGCCCGTTCCAGGGCGTTCTCAATCAGCTCGGCCGCCACCGCCCACACCACCTCGGTGCCCTGGTCCGCCCGGGTGGGCAGGGTGGCAGCGTAGGTCAGGGAGCCGTCCGGATCGACCAGGCCGGCGGCGATCTTGGTGCCACCGACATCCAGCGCGAGGACCGCGGCCATCAGTCGACACCCACCGTGACGGGCGCCAGTACCGCCAGTGGCACCGCGGTCGAATAGGCCAGCGCACCCGCTCCGCCCACCCGGACCAGCGCCCACCAGCTTCCCGGTGTCGCCCACACCGGCGGGGCGACATCGAAGCTCAGCTCCACCTGGCCACCAGCCGGCACCACCGCACCCCGCGCCGGCGGCCCGGCCCAGTCCCAGGTGCCCCAGGGGCTGATCAGGTGGGCCTCGACCGCCAGGTCGGCATGCGCGTCGGTGCCGACCAGGACGGTCAGCCGGGCAGAGCGTCCGGCGGTGACTTCGACCGCGGACGGGTCGTCCACATACAGCAGCCGGTCGGAGCCCGGATCGCCGACGCGCACCACCGCCACGTCTTCGACCGGCTGACGCCAAGCCCGCGGCGCGTCACCGCAGAGATCGAGTCGAACGCGCAGCGGATAGAGCCCCGGAGCAGCGTCGGCGGGAACCGTCACCGGCACCGGGATGCGCACGTGCTCCCCAGCCGCCAATCGCACCGGTTGTTCAGCCGGCGCAACCACCCAGCCGGCCGGGCACTGCCACGTCACCGCACCGGACAGGGTCGCGTCGACGCAGTCACTGGCCACAGTCAGCTCCAGGTTCAGCAGTGCGCCCGGGTCCGCGTCGACTCGGTGCGGGTGCAGCGCCGGGGTCACCGGCAGACCGCCCAGCGGCGCCGGCCCGCGATTGTGCAGCCAATAGCGGGCGTAGAGCGGTTGGGCAGCCTCGGATTCGGGCCCCAATGACCCAGCGGCGCGCACGTTTTCGACATCGAGGCGAGCGGTCACGGTGGCGATCTCGTAGCCGTGCAGCCGGTCCGGCGCGGGGTGCTCGCACGGCTGCTCCAGCAGGTCGGCCCGCCCTAACACGGTCACCGGGCCCAGGTCGCTACGCAGTGTGACAGCGGCGTCGGCGCCTCGGGCCTCGACCAAACGCAGCGTGACGGTGTTCGGGTCGACGGGCTGCACGCTGCCGCGCGCCATCGGGTTGCCGGCCGCCTTGAGCGCTCCCAGACCCACCCCCTCGGCGGGGTCGATGCGCAGCAGCGAGCCGCGCGCCGGGAGCCGACCTTCACCCCCGGTCACCGCCACGGCCCGCAGCGGGTCGGCGAATTCGGCACTGCGCTCGGGCATCGCCACCTGCCGCCAGTCGCCGTCGCCGGCCACCAGCGCGTAGTCGAAGGTGTGCGTCCAGTGCTGCAGCTGAAAGGCGCTGCCGTCGGGCGCGGTGCGGCGCGGGTCGTCTTCCCAGGCCGCCGACGGCCAGCTGGTGCAGGATCGCAGCAGGGCGGTGTGCAGCGTGCCCGCGGAGTCCACCGCGAAGCTGGGCATGCCGCGGTTGATGAGTGCGACGGTGCGCGCCTCGAAGGGCGCCATCTCGGCGCGCACGTCCTGCTCCACCATGATCTCGGCGGCGGCCAGGTCGTCGGCCACCCGGGCGATCTCGGCCACCAAGGTGTCGTCGTCGCGGCCGGCGATCACCAGCACCGGCAGGGCGCGCGGGCCGGTGAGGTCCGCCCCGGGCACCCAGGCCTCGGTGAGGGGTTTTTCGGCCGGCACCCACACCCGGGCCCGGCCGTGCCGGTCGAGCTGGCGTCGCAGCTCGGTGGTGTAGGCCGGCTCGGCGGCTTCCAGCACGGCCCGGGTGAAGGCGTTGCGGTCCGGCCCGCCCAGCGCTATTCGGGTGTCGGGCAGGTTGGAGTCGACGTCGAGGTTGCCGTAACGCGGTCCGGCGGCGTCCGAACAGGTGGCGGTGACCCCGGCCCGCACCAGCGCGACCATCAACTCGCGTGCCGGCACGCCGGCGGTAACCACCTCGGCCACCGAGACCGCCCGGCTGCTGTCGCCGACGCTGACCCGCGCGGTGGCCGACAGCCCGAACCAGCGGTTGGCGGGCGTATCGAGGGTCCGCGGGTGCTGTGCGGTGTCCACCGAACGTCCGCTGGGCTCGTGCAGCAGGCCGAAGCCGCGGCCGATGACGGCGTCGGCCACCTCCGCGACCGGCAGCGCGCCGGGCACCGGGCAGGGCCAGCGCAGCCGCAGCAGGTGGTCGGCGCCGGTGAACTCATCGATGGTGGTGGAGCAGTCCACCCGGTCGATGCCGCGCCACAGCGTCAGGGTCTGGGTGTAGGTCAGCACGTTGCGGATCCGTCCGGACACCACCAGCCGCTCCCCCAGCGGTCCGCGGTAGGCCTGCACCGTCACGTCGCGCGCGACCGCGGAGGTGAACAGGTTGCCGCTGGGCACCAGATGCCACGGCCCCTCACCGGACTGCGGGTGCCGCGGGTATTCGTCGTAGACGGCGAGCTGATTGCCGAGGCCCCCTTCGATGATCATTTCGCGGCCTTGGTGGCGCCACGAGGTGATACCACCGCCGCGATCCGGATCCGCGGACAGCTGGTGGCGCTCGTTGCTGATGCGGGTGCCGGCCACCGGTTGCCAGCCGTCGGCGTCCGCGGTGGGCGTAAGCCGGTAGGCCTGCCAGCCCAGCGACGGCACGCTGCGGGCCAGCCAGCTGACGGTGCTGCCGCCGTCTTCGACGTGGGCAGGCAGTTCGGTGCCGTCGGGGGCGACCACGCGCGCCCCGCCCGACAGCGGCGTCTCTAGGTGCACGGTGACGATGTCGGTGCGGTCGCGCGCCGTCGGATTCCACACCACTGCACTGTCGCCTGGGCCGGTATCGACCAGACCCGACAGCACCGTCAGCGCGTTGTCGCGGATGTCGGCGCCCAGTTGCCAGGCGTCGCGCCAGCCGGTCAGCAGGTCCAGATAGACCTGGTCGGCTTCCGAGCCGGTGATGGCGTCGTGGTGGGCGCCGTAGGACAGTTGCGCCCAGGCCTTGGCCAGTGCCGCCTCCGGATAGTCCACGCCCGTGAGGGCCGCGGCGAACACCGCAAAACGCTCGGCGCCCAGGACCGCCTGCTCGGCGGCCCGGTTGGCCTGCTTGGTGTCGATATAGGAGACATGGCAGCCGGTATAGATCGGGTTCATGTCCCGGGTCTGCGGAGACGGGAACGCGCCGCGTTGGTCCAGTTCGGCGCGCACTGCGGCGAAGAACTCGCTCGGCACGGCGCAGACGAACTTCGGCCAGGTGTAGCGGGCGTTCCAGTCCCGGTGGATCTTGGTGATCCAGCGGTTCGGCGGGGTGAAGTCGGTGCCCACCGGCAGCAGCACGTTGCGGGTGGCGGCGACCTTCTTCATCTCGGTGAACAACCGGTAGACGTCGTCCTCGGCGGCGGTCAGGGTCGTGTTCGCATCCATCCACCAGCCGGCCGCGTAGTGCGCGGGCATGTAGTGGGTCAGCAGGCCGCGCCCGGACGGCGCGATCCATTCGAACTCGGAGGCGAACTGCATGCGGCGCGGATCGCCCCGATCGGCCATCGGACCCCACTGATGAAAGGGCCCGCGCGCCCAGGCGCTGGAGGACAGTCCGGCGTCGGCGACCAGCCCGGGGAACTGCGGATCGTGCCCGAACACGTCGAGCTGCCAGGCCGTGGCCGGTGCGGCACCCATGATGTCGCGCTGAAAGCCGATCCCGGCCACCAGGTTGCGGATCGTGGTCTCGGCGTCGGTGAGATTGGTCGACGGCTCGTTGTAGGTGCCGCCCACCACCTCGACCCGGCCTTGGGCGATCAGCCGGCGCAGCTCGGCCCGGTCCTGCGGGTGGGTGTCCCAATACGGTTTGAGGTAGTCGACTTCGGCCAGGACGAACTTGTACTCGGGGTTGTCGCGGGCCCAGTCCAGGTGGCCGCGCACCAGATCGAAGCCGTTGGTCTGCCGGCACGCGCCGAGCGGGCTCTCGGTCCACACGCTGGTGTAGTTGGCCTGGGTGTTCCACCACACCGGGTCGTAGTGGAAGTGGCCGATCATGAACATCGTCCAACCGGGTTCGGCGACGGTGAACGTGAAGCTGCTGCCGTTGACCTGGGCGGCCCGTTGTTGCCCCGGCACCGGGTCGTCGACGATCACCGGCACCTCGACGACACCGCTTCCGGGCTCGGCTAGGGCCTCACCGGCCAGCCCGTCGCCGTCGATCCGCAGCGGGGTCACCACCTCGGCGTCGCGGTAGTCGACCCGGACCAGCTGCACGGGCGCTTCAGCCGGCCCGACGAACTTCTCGGTCGATTCGACGTCGAGGATCCGCATGACACAAACCTACGGATGCGCGCCCGCCGAGCGGAGCCTTTCGACGACCGGCGGCATTCGGTGCGCGTGGCCAAATGTCGGACGCGGCTGGCAGGCTCGGGTCATGCCCGCCTGGAGTGACTTGCTGGCCGACCAGCTCGACTGGCACTGGACGAACCAACTGCGACCGCGCCTGGACGGCCTCACCGACGACGAGTACCTGTGGGAGCCGGTGGCCGGCTGCTGGTCGGTGCGCCGCGGCGGCATCGACTTCGCCTTCCCGGCACCCGAGCCGGCGCCGTTCACCACCATCGCCTGGCGGATGGCGCACGTGATCATCGGCGTGTTCGCCATGCGCAACCACCACCATTTCGGCGGGCCACCGGCCGACTACGACTTGGCCCTACGCCCTCGACGCCGCCACCGCGCTGCGCCAGCTCGATGACGCCTACGCGGGCTGGATCGCCGGGGTGCGTGGCCTCGATGAGTCCGCGTTGGCCCGGCCCATCGGTGCGGCGGAGGGGCCGTGGGCCGAGCGCACCATGGCGGAGCTGGTCTTGCACATCCACCGTGAAGCCATCCATCACGGAGCAGAAATCGCCTGCCTGCGCGATCTGTACGCGCACCGACCCGATCGAAAGGACTGACCATGCCCGGACTTGCCCCGCCGGTGACCGACGAACGCGACGCGCTGCGCGAATTTGTGGCCTACCACCAAAGCGCCTACTTCGCGGTGGCCTACGGCCTCACCGATGAGCAGGCCCGGGCCACCCCGACGGCCAGCGCCTTGTCGATCGGTGCGCTGATCAAACACGCCACCGGGATGCAACACACCTGGATGTCCCGGGTCGCCGCCGCACCGGCCGCGCCGCCCGCGGACAGCCGGCCGGGCGAGGAGCGGGCCCGCGAATATCAGGACCAGTACGTACTGCGGCAGGACGAAACCCTGGCCGGCGCATTGGAGGCGTTCGCGGCGCAGAACGCCGAGACGCTGCGCCTGTTGGAGTCCGCCGACCTCGACGCCGCGGTGCCGGTGCCGCGCGACGCACCGTGGTTCCCCACCGACGTCGACGCGTGGACGGTGCGCTGGGTGTTCCACCACCTGATCAACGAGCTCGCCCGGCATGCCGGGCACGCCGACATCATCCGGGAAAGCATCGACGGCGCCACCATGTACGAACTGATCGCCGGGTTCGAGGGCGCCGAGCCGACCGCATGGCTGACGCCCTGGCGACCGGGCGCCACGGCGTAAGGCGGTGCGCTGGCGGAGAACTTCCGCCGGTGATTTGGCAGACTGCAGCAATGAGTTCGACCCCACCCCGCCAGGTGGCCCAGCTGGACCGGGTGCCGTTGCCGGTTGAGGCGGCCCGCATCGGCGCAACGGGCTGGCAGCTCACCCGCGCCGCCACCCGCGTCTTCACCCGGTTGCTCGGGCCCGGGCCGATCCAGCAGAAGGTGATCCGCGAGCTGCCGCAGACGTTCGCCGACCTGGGCCCCACCTACGTCAAGTTCGGCCAGATCATCGCCTCGAGCCCCGGCGCGTTCGGCGAACTGCTGTCTCGGGAGTTCCGCGGCCTGCTCGACTCCGTGCCGCCGGCCGACCCGGCCGAGGTACATGCCCTTTTTGTCGAGGAACTGGGCGCCGAACCGCAGGAGCTGTTCGCGAAGTTCGACGAGACCCCGATCGCGTCGGCCTCGATCGCCCAGGTGCACTTCGCCACCCTGCACAGCGGCGAGGAGGTCGTGGTCAAGATCCAGCGGCCCGGCATCCGCCGACGGGTCGCGGCCGACCTGCAGATCCTCAAACGCTTCGCCCAGCTGGTGGAGCTGGCCAAGTTGGGCCGGCGACTGTCGGCCGGTGATGTGGTCGCCGACTTCGCCGACAACCTCGCCGAGGAGCTGGACTTCCGTATCGAGGGCCAGTCGATGCAGACCTGGGTGTCGCACCTGCATGCCTCCCCGCTCGGCCGCAACATCAAGGTGCCCGACGTGCACTGGGACTTCACCAGCGAGCGGGTGCTGACGATGGAGCGCGTGGCGGGCATCCGCATCGACGACGCCCCCGCCATCCGCAAGGCCGGGTTCGACGGCGTGGAGCTGGTCAAGGCGCTGCTGTTCTCCACCTTCGAGGGCGGGCTGCGGCACGGGTTGTTCCACGGCGACCTGCACGCCGGCAATCTGCTGGTCGATGACGAGGGCCGGGTGGTGTTCCTGGACTTCGGGATCATGGGCCGCATCGACCCCCGCACCCGGTGGCTGCTGCGCGAGCTGGTCTACGCACTGCTGGTCAAGAAGGACCACGCCGCGGCCGGCAAGATCGTGGTGCTGATGGGCGCGGTGGGCACCGTCAAACCCGAGGGCCAGGCCGCCAAGGACCTCGAGGCGTTCGCCACCCCGCTGACGATGAAATCGCTGGGCGACATGTCCTACGCCGAGATCGGCAAGCAGCTCGGAGCGCTGGCCGATGCCTACGACGTCAAGCTGCCGCGCGAGCTGGTGCTCATCGGCAAGCAGTTCCTCTATGTCGAGCGCTACATGAAACTGCTGGCGCCACGCTGGCAGATGATGTCCGACCCACAGCTGACCGGTTACTTCGCCAACTTCATGGTCGACGTCAGCCGCGAGCACAAAGACAACGACGACCCGGGAGTCTGACCGTGGTGGAGATGCGCAGCGGCACCGCCCGCTCGGGCGATCTGGAGATCTTCTACGAAGACCTGGGCAACCCCGAGGATCCGCCGGTACTGCTGGTGATGGGTCTGGGCGCTCAGCTGCTGCTGTGGCGCACCGGGTTCTGCGAGAAGCTGGTCGCCCAGGGCCTGCGGGTGATCCGCTACGACAACCGCGACGTCGGGTTGTCCAGCAAGCTGGGCCGCGAACATGCCCGTGGCGCATTGGTCCCCCGGATGGCGCGATTCTGGCTGGGCAAACCCAGCCCGGCCGTCTACACGCTCGAGGACATGGCCGACGACGCCGCTGCCCTGCTGGATCACCTGGGGATCGAACAGGCGCACGTGGTCGGCGCATCCATGGGCGGAATGATCGCGCAGGTGTTCGCCGCACGGTTCGCGCCCCGCACCCGTTCGCTGGCCGTCATCTTCTCCAGCAACAACCGGCGGTTCCTTCCCCCGCCGGCACCGCGCGCACTGATGGCGCTGCTGACCGGTCCGTCACCGAACTCCCCCCGCGACGTCATCATCGACAACGCGGTGCGGGCCAGCCGGATCATCGGCAGTCCGCGCTACCCGGCACCGGAAGACCAACTTCGGGCCAACATCATCGAGGCCTACGAACGCAGCTACTACCCGTGGGGCATCGCCCGGCAGTTCGGCGCCATCCTGGCCAGCGGCAGCCTGGCCGCCTATGACCGATTGATCACCGCACCGACTGTGGTCATCCACGGTCTGGCCGACAAGCTGATGCGCCCCTCGGGAGGCAAGGCAGTCGCCGACGCCATCGATCGCGCCCGGCTGGTGCTGTTCGAGGGCATGGGCCACGACCTACCCGAAGAGCTGTGGGATCCGGTGATCAGCGAGCTGACCACGACATTTGCCGCCGCCCGGTAACCCCGCTCGATGGCCACTCAGTGGTCAAAACCACACCGAAGTGCTCATGACAGACGAGCAACGGTAGTCTATGCACACTCTCCCCCCCATTTTGAGAAGATCGCGAGTGAACTGAGCCATGCCCAAGCTGGAACCGAAGTACGAGGAACTGCAGTCGATCTACGACATCTCTAATGAGTTCTACGAGCTGTTCCTAGGTCCGACGATGGGCTACACCTGCGGGTTCTACCCGGACAAGGACACCACCTGCGACGAGGCGCAGATCGCCAAGTTCGACCTGGCGCTGGGCAAGCTGGGCCTGGAGCCCGGCATGACGCTGCTCGACATCGGCTGCGGTTGGGGTGCCTGCATGCAGCGCGCCCTGGAGAAGTACGACGTCAACGTCATCGGGCTCACCCTCAGTGGCGAGCAGCGCCAGTACGCCATCGACAAGCTGTCCAAGGTGGACACCAACCGCAACATCGAGGTGCGCCTGCAGGGCTGGGAGGAGTTCACCGACAAGGTGGACCGGATCGTGTCGATCGGCGCGTTCGAGCACTTCGGCCGCGACCGCTGGGCGGACTTCTTCGACATCACCTACAACGCGCTGCCCGCCGACGGCCGGATGCTGCTGCACACGATCACCGCGATCAGCGGTCAGGACGAGGCGCAGGCCAAGGGCATTCCGATGACCATGTCGCTGGCCAAGTTCACGCTGTTCATCATGCGGGAGATCTTCCCCGGCGGACAGCTTCCGTCGGCGTGGTTGCCGCGCAAGTACGCCGCCGACGCCGGTTTCACCGTGACCCGGGACGACGAGATCGGGCCGCACTACGCCCGCACCCTTCAGGACTGGGCGGCGATGTTGGCGGCAAACAAGGAGCGGGCGATCGAGGTGCAGGGCCAGGAGGCCTACGACCGCTTCGACAAGTACCTCAACGGGTGCGTGGAACTGTTCCGCAACGGAAACACCAGCGTCCACCAGTACACGCTGCAGAAATAGTCGGGATCGGCCTGCCGCGGGTTCCGGCTTGGCTACATTTCACGTCAACCGATTCACCCCCGACCCGCTAAGCTGCAACAGTTGACCGGCACGGAACGACAAGGCGGTTATCACGGCCGGTCACAGCGGGTTTCATCAGGAAGGCAACCAGTCACAGATGGTGGACAAATCGACCCGGACCGCAGACATGCGCCCGAAATTCGAAAACATCCAGGCCCACTACGACCTGTCCGATGACTTCTTCGCGCTGTTCCAGGACCCGACCCGGATGTACAGCTGTGCGTACTTCGAGCCGCCGGACGCCAGCTTGGAAGAAGCCCAGATCGCCAAGCTCGACCTGAACCTGGACAAGCTGGACCTGCGCCCGGGGATGACGCTGCTCGACATCGGTTGCGGCTGGGGTGCGACCATGAAGCGCGCCGTCGAGAAGTACGACGTCAACGTCATCGGCCTGACCCTGTCGAAGAATCAGCACGCCTACTCGCAGAGCCTGCTGGACGACATCGACACGGACCGGTCACGGCGGGTCCTGCTGCAGGGCTGGGAGCAGTTCGACGAGCCGGTGGACCGGATCGTCTCGATCGAGGCGTTCGAGCACTTCGGTTTCGAGAATTACGACAGCTTCTTCAAGAACAGCTACGACATCATGCCGGCCGACGGCCGGATGACGATCCAGAGCAGTGTGAGCTTCCACCCCTACGAGCTCAACGCGCGGGGCAAGAAGCTGACGTTCGAGACCGCGCGGTTCATCAAGTTCATCCTGACCGAGATCTTCCCGGGCGGTCGGCTGCCCACCACCAACATGATGGTGGAGCACGGCGAGAAGGCCGGTTTCACTGTGCCCGAGGCGCTTTCGCTGCGGCCGCATTACATCAAGACGCTCAGGATCTGGGGCGACGCACTGGAGGCCCACCACGCCGAAGCGGTCGCCATCCAGTCCGAAGAGGTCTACGAGCGCTACATGAAGTACCTGCGCGGCTGCGAGTACTACTTCACCGATGAGTCGCTGGACGTCAGCCTGGTGACCTACGCCAAGCAAGCGCCCTAGCCGCTTCCACCGGCTCAAGAAGCCACACGGAAAAGCCCCCGCCACGCCGAAGCGTGCGGGGGCTTTTTCGTGGAGTCTTACTCAGCCGCGAAGTTGCGGGTGACGGCCGGGTCCACCGGGATGCCGGGGCCGGTGGTCGTCGAGATGGTGACCTTCTTGAGGTAACGGCCCTTGGACGACGACGGCTTGAGCCGCAGCACCTCGTCGAGGGCGGCGCCGTAGTTCTCCGCCAGCTTTGCCTCTTCGAACGACGCCTTGCCGATGACGAAGTGCAGGTTGGCCTGCTTGTCGACACGGAAGTTGATCTTGCCGCCCTTGATGTCGGAGACGGCCTTGGCGACGTCGGGGGTGACGGTGCCGGTCTTCGGGTTGGGCATCAGACCACGCGGGCCCAGCACGCGGGCGATGCGCCCGACCTTGGCCATCTGGTCCGGGGTGGCGATCGCGGCGTCGAAGTCTAGAAACCCACCCTGGATCTTCTCGATCAGGTCGTCGCTGCCGACCACGTCAGCGCCGGCGGCGATGGCCTGCTCGGCCTTCTCACCGACCGCGAACACCGCCACCCGGGCGGTCTTACCGGTGCCGTGCGGCAGGTTGACGGTGCCGCGGACCATCTGGTCGGCCTTACGGGGGTCAACACCGAGCCGGATGGCGACCTCGACGGTGGCGTCCTGCTTGGTCGAGGACGTCTCCTTGGCGAGTTTGGCCGCCTGCAACGGAGTGTAGAGGTTGTCACGGTCCACCTTCTCGGCGGCGGCGCGGTAGGCCTTGCTGGTCTTGCTCATTGGTTATCCAATCTCAAATGGTTGGTTGTGGTTGACGGGCCGAAGCTGGCCCTCCCACGTACTTGCTTCTCGTCGAATGAGCCCTTCGCACTCCTGCGCTGGGCCTCGTTACTCGGCCCGCTTCGTCGTGCTCAGGTCTATTCGACGAGGGGTGCTACTACTCGACGGTGATGCCCATGGAGCGGGCGGTACCGGCGATGATCTTGGCGCCGGCCTCGATGTCGTTGGCGTTGAGGTCGGCCTTCTTGGTCTCGGCGATCTCGCGCACCTGGTCCCAGGTCACCTTGGCGACCTTGGTCTTGTGCGGCTCAGCCGAGCCCTTGGCGATACCGGCGGCCTTCAGCAGCATCCGTGCCGCGGGCGGAGTCTTGAGCGCAAAGGTGAAGCTGCGGTCCTCGTAGACGGTGATCTCCACGGGGATGACGTTGCCGCGCTGGCCTTCCGTCGCGGCGTTGTACGCCTTGCAGAACTCCATGATGTTCACGCCGTGCTGACCAAGCGCGGGTCCGACCGGCGGCGCGGGGTTGGCCTCGCCAGCCTTGATCTGAAGCTTGATCAGCCCGGCGACCTTCTTCTTCGGGGCCATGAGAGGGTGTTTCCTTTCCTACGTACTAAATCTTGGAGACCTGGTTAAAGGCCAGTTCGACTGGTGTCTCGCGACCGAAGATGGACACCAGCACCTTGAGCTTCTGCTGCTCGGCGTTGACCTCGCTGATCGAGGCGGGCAGCGTGGCGAACGGGCCGTCCATGACGGTGACCGACTCGCCAACCTCGTAATCGACCTCGATGACCGGCCGTTCCAGACCGCCTTCAACGGCGCCGCCGGCGGCCGCGCCGGCCGCCGTGCCACGCGCCTGCTTCTTCGCCGCACCCTGCGGCAGCAGGAACTTGACCACGTCGTCCAGCGGCAGCGAGGTGGGGCGCGAGGTGGCGCCGACGAATCCGGTAACGCCCGGCGTGTTACGCACCGCGGACCAGGAGTCGTCGGTCAGGTCCATCCGAACCAGGATGTAGCCCGGCAGCACCTTGCGGTTGACCTGCTTGCGCTGGCCGTTCTTGATCTCGGTGACCTCTTCGGTGGGCACTTCCACCTGGAAGATGTAGTCGCCGACGTCGAGGTTCTGCACGCGGGTCTCGAGGTTGGCTTTCACCTTGTTCTCGTACCCCGCGTAGGAGTGGATGACGTACCAGTCGCCCGGCTTGGAGCGCAGCTCGGCTTTCAGCGCCACCGCGGGGTCGAGTTCCTCGGCCGGCTCATCCTGGGCCGCCTCGGGGGCGTCGGAGGCGTCGGAGCCCTCAGGGGCCTCGGAGTCCTCAGGGGCCTCAGCCTCGGCGGACTCGGTGGCCTCCACCGCGGAGTCCTCAGCGGCCTCCGTCACGTCGACCGGCTCGCCCGCGGGCGTGTCGCCGTCGAAGGTAGTCACGGTTGTCAGTCCTTCCTATAACTTCACTCGCCGAACACCAGCAGCACCAGCCGAGCGAATCCGAAGTCTGCCCCGGCGACCAATGCCACCATGAAGACCAGGAACGCCAGCACCACCGCGGTGTAGGTGACCATCTGCTTGCGGTTCGGCCAGATCACCTTGCGAAGTTCGCCGACGACCTGCTTGAGGAAGTTCAATACGAAGACGAACGGGTTGCGGGAAGGCCCTTCGGCCTTCTTCTTCGCCTTCTTCTTGGCCTTCTCGGCATCCGCGGCGTCTTCCGCGTCCAATTCGGTAGCCGTGGACTCCACGTCGTCGCCGCCGCCACCGGCACCACGCCGCCGCGAACGCTTGCCGGTGGGCCGCAGCGGGTCGCCGACCTGCCTGCTCACCACGGCCGTGCGACTGCTGCTGCCGGATTCGGCATCGCTATCGCCGTCGGCTGCGGCGTCGGGACGGTCGAGCTCGTCGGTCACCGCATGCTCCTTCGTTGTTCGCGCTTACCTCATTGCCGTACCGCGCATGGTGTCCAGTGTCCACCATGGCACGTCAGCAGGGGCGACAGGACTTGAACCTGCAACCTGCGGTTTTGGAGACCGCTGCTCTGCCAGTTGAGCTACGCCCCTTCGCGGTTGGCGTACCAACCTGCGGGTTCGGAAGCCTTACCCGTGCGCCGTCTCCGGCTCACACAATTCGCGCGCCCCCCGTTCGCCTCACGGAAAGCGCGCTAATGCTGGGAAAACCCCGAAGTCCGAGTGTACCTCGCCGCCCGGGCCAGTTACTAATCAGGCTGTTCGGACGACCTGACCGGATTCGGCATCCCACCGGAGGTTGACCGAGTCGTCCCCGTCGTGGCCCATCATCGTGGTGAACGCCTCCAGCACGGTGTCACCGTCCTGGTTGGTCACGATGTTGCGGGTTGTGACGATGTCAGCGCCGAAACGCTCATTGACCGAGGCGATCTCCATCCGGGCGTAAAGCTTGTCGCCGGCCTTGATCGGCTTGAGGAATTTGAAGCCCTGATCGACCTGGACCATCTGCATGGTCGTGTAGCCGGTGTCGACGTGGCGGAAGAAGTCGGACTGCACCAGCTTCGCCAGGATGGCCACGAAGGTCGGCGGCGCCACCAGTGCGTCGTAGCCCAGCTTGGCGGCTTCGGCCTCGTCGTAACAGGCCGGGTCCTCAGCCTTTACCGATCGCGCGAACTCGCGGATCTTTTCGCGGCCCACCACAAACGACTCCGGGTACCGCCAGATCATCCCCCTGATGTCAGTTTTGATCGCCATCGCTGCGCTTTCCCCTAAGCCAGCTTGGCCGAAGCGACCGCCCGCCCGAAGATCTTCTTGCCACCGGTGGTGGCGGTGAGCGCGATGGTCACCGTCTTCGATTCGGGGTCTACCGACTTCACCCGACCACTGAAGGTGATCTCAGCGCCCTTACCGTCGTTGGGCACCGGCACCACGGAGGTGAAACGCACGTTGTACTCGGTCACCGCGCCCGGGTCCCCCACCCACGACGTGACGTAGCCGCCGCCGAGGCCCATGGTCAGCATGCCGTGAGCGATAGCGGTGTCCAGGCCCACCTGCTGGGCGATCTCGTCGTCCCAGTGGATCGGGTTCAGGTCGCCGGAGACGCCGGCGTAGTTGACCAGATCCTGTCGCGACAACGGAATGGCCCGCTCGGGCAGCTGATCGCCGACCTTGACCGAACTGAACTCACGCAACGCCATCGGTGAAACCCTTATCTCCATCGCCGGCGCGACCCGCCAGCGTCGTAAACGTCTTTTGCACGATCTCACCGGCGTGATTGGTGACGACCTGCTTGGTCATGATGATGTCAGTACCGTGCGCACGGCGGATCGACTCCACCGATATGTCGCAGTAGAGCCGGTCGCCCTCTTTGATCGGCTGATGAAATTCCAGCTTCTGGTCGACCTGGACGATCTGGGCGTCAGAGACCTCGACACCGCAGTATTCGAAGAAACCCGAAATCGCCATGTGCCCGAAAACCGAGATATAGGTCAGCGGGGCAACCAGGCCGTCATAGCCAAGATCGGCGGCCGCCCGCAGGTCAAAACTAGCCGGATCCGCCGCTTTGACCGCGCGCGCGTACTCGCGGATCTTCTCCCGGTCTACTTCGTAGAAGTCGGGATAGCGATACTGCGCCCCGGCCAGACGGTCTGCCAACGACACGGCTCGGCCTACTTAGCGAGATTCGCGGTGCGACTCGTGCTTGCCGCAGTTGGGGCAGAATTTCTTCAGCTCCAGCCGGTCGGGGTCGTTACGGCGGTTCTTCTTGGTGATGTAGTTGCGGTGCTTGCACACCTCACAGGCCAAGGTGATCTTCGGCCGCACATCAGTACTGGAGGCCACGTCTGTCGTCCTTCTTCACATGTCGTATTGCTTGCAGTAGCGGTGGGGAGGCTCGATCTCCCGACCTCACGATTATGAGTCGTGCGCTCTAACCAGCTGAGCTACACCGCCCCGATCGGCGCTAGTCGGCGCACCGACTGGCGTCCACCGAGCCCCCTAACGGAATCGAACCGTTGACCTTTTCCTTACCATGGAAACGCTCTGCCGACTGAGCTAAGGGGGCCTTCGCCTACAGCGACCCTTTCCGGTGCTGCAAGCCTGTAGAAGGTTACAACCTTGGCCACGAGGTCACCAAACCGCGACGACAGACGCTGGCCAGACCCCGTTGGCGTAGTGGGAACTTTTCGGCGCCGACCTGTCCCCCGCAAGCGGGAGGTACCCCCAGCGCCCGGCTTCGCCGCGCTCGCGATCGCGATCGCAGCTGCCTTAGGCTGGAGGGCGTGCCCGAATCCGACCGGCTGTATTTCCGCCAGCTGCTCTCCGGACGCGATTTCGCGGCCGGTGACCCGATGGCCGCCCAGATGCGCAACTTCGCCTACCTGATCGGCGACCGGCAGACCGGCGACGCCGTCGTGGTCGACCCGGCTTACGCCGCCGGCGATCTGCTCGACACGCTCGAGGCCGACGGTATGCACCTGTCCGGCGTCCTGGTCACCCACCACCACCCCGATCACGTCGGCGGCAGGATGATGGGCTTCGAACTCAAGGGCCTGGCCGAACTGCTGGAACGGGCCAGCGTTCCGGTACACGTGAATACCCATGAAGCACAGTGGGTTTCGCGGGTGACCGAGATTCCGATGTCGGATCTGACCGCGCACGAACATGGCGACAAGGTGAGCATCGGCGACATCGAGATCGAGCTGCTGCACACGCCCGGACACACCCCGGGCAGCCAGTGTTTCCTGCTGGACGGTCGGCTGGTTGCCGGCGACACCTTGTTCCTGGAAGGCTGCGGCCGCACCGACTTCCCGGGCGGCGACTCCGATGAGATGTATCGCAGCCTGCAGCAGTTGGCGGCCCTGCCGGGCGACCCGACGGTATTCCCCGGCCACTGGTATTCGGCCGACCCGAGCGCGGCACTTTCCGAGGTGAAGCGATCCAACTACGTATTCAGCGCCGGAAGCCTGGACCGGTGGCGCATGCTGATGGGCGGATGAGGGGATAGCTGATGGGATCAGTTGAGGACCGCTTGTACAACGTCGCGCATGCGGGCGCGGACACCTGGCTGGCCTGGGCCGCCTGGCTGGCCATCGCTATCACCGTGCTGGCGCTGTTCTATTTGAACCGTCAACTGCAGCGCAACCGCCGGTTGGCCGCCGAGCAGACCCGCCCGCACGTGGCGATGTTCATGGAGCCGCACGCCGCCGATTGGCACGTCATCGAGCTGGTGGTCCGTAACTTCGGCAAGACCGCCGCCTACGACATCCGGTTCGCGTTCGACCAGCCCCCGACGGTGGCCCGCTACGAAACCGCCTCGGACGGCTATGCCGACGTCGTCGCGCTGCAACTGCCCGAAGAACTGACCGTGCTGGCGCCGAACCAGGAATGGCGAACGGTGTGGGATTCGGCGATCGACCGGGCCGAGCTCGGTGAGGGCATCGAGTCACGGTTCACCGGGACGGTCAGCTACGCCGATAGCCCCGACGAGCCCAAGGGCTGGTTCGGGCGGCGGGGCAAGCAACCCCGGTACGAGAACAAGGTGGTCCTCGACTGGGGTGACCTGCCCCCGGTGCGGCGGGTCGAGTTGATGACGACACACGACCTGGCCAAGCGCGAGAAGCAGAAGCTGGAGCTGCTGCGCAGTCTGCTCAGCTACTTCCACTACGCCAGCAAAGAGACCCGCCCGGACGTGTTCCGCGGCGAGATCGAGCGGATCAACGGCGCGGCCCGCGAGATCCAGGACCGCCTTCGTGGTCGCGAGCAGCTGGAGGCGGCCGGCAACACCGACATCACGGTGCGGCTCGGCGACCCCAGCGCGGAGTTGGGCAAGCATCGCAGCTGAGCCCAGCTGAGCCTGAAGCTGGAACCGCCGGGCATCAGTCGCTACCGGCGGTGTCCTTGGTTGCGCCCACGCTGGGGTAGTGCGACGCCCGGAACCGCCGTAGGTAGGCCGGCCAGTCCCAGCTCGACAGAAACTCGCTCGCCGCGGCGTAACCGTTCTCGTAGAGCTTCTCCAACCGATCCCGGGAGATGTCGAAGTCCAGCACGCTGACATCGGTGGAGTTGACCTTGATGGCCCGCACACTGACCCACGGCTGGTTCAGGTAGGTCTGGTCGTGGCCGACCAACATGGTGCTGATCAGGTTCTCCAGCAGCAGCGATTGCCCGAACAGGCGCAGCGGCCGTAGCACCGGAACCATGGCACCGATACCGTCGGATATCTCCGGGACCACGGTGACCCCGAACGTGGGCCACAGCGGTGCTCGGCCGTCGAGCCGGTCGAAGGTGTAGATCGGGAAGTTCGACAGCACCCCGCCGTCGACCAGGGTGGAGCGCAGCCCGGCGGCGCTGGTCAGCGTCACCGGCCGGTAGAAGAACGGGACGGCCATCGAGGCGCGCACCGCATCGGCGACGGACTGCTCGTCGGGATCGAGCCCGTACACCCGCCGGTAGTCCCACGGCAGCCGAACCAGCTGCCCGGTCGTCACGTCAGTCACGGTGACCACGGCGCGGTAGCGCCGCTCGGGCAAAAGGTTCTCGGCGTGATAGCCCAGATCTCCCCAGGTGCGCACCCCGAGATTCGCCAGTTCGCTGCGGATCCAATCGTGGGCGACGTCGCCGCGATACAGGGCGCTGTCGCGCAGGAACCCCCACACCGGCCCGACCAACGGGAGGGGCCCCGCGTCGCGCCAGGTATGCAGCGGCACCGACAGCGCCAGGTCTTTGACCTGCGCCGCGGTCAGCTGGTCGCCCTGGGCGGCGGCAGCAAGAATCGTGCCCACCACCGAGCCGCCGGACACCCCGGAGATGCGCTGTACCGAGTAGCCGGCGTCCATCAGAGCGACCACCGCTCCCACCAGCCCGACGAAGCGCACTCCCCCGCCGGACAGCACCAGGTCGGCGGTCAGCGGGTGGGTGTCGCGGGCTGGACGGGTGGCCATCGACTGGCGCTCAGTCCGCTGAATTCCATTCGTAGGGAAGGAATTTACCGTCGAAGGTGATCACCACTCGGTCGCCTCCCGGATGGGGCTTGCGCTCGATGTCCATGCTGAAGTTGATCGCGCTCATGATGCCGTCGCCGAACTGCTCGTGAATCAGCTCTTTGATCGCCGGGCCGTACACGCCCACCGCCTCATAAAGCCGGTAGATGGTCGGGTCGGTGGGCGGCCCAGTGAGCCCGCCGCGCATCGGTACCGCGGCCAGTACCGGCACCACCTCCGGGTCCAGTCCGAGCAGGCTCGCGAGGATCTTGCCCGATTCGGCGGGAATGGGATGTGAGCCCAGCAGTGCCGAGGTGGTCCACACGACCGGCTTGTCGATTGCGTCGGCCAATTCCTGCCACGTCAGTCCCTTGGCGAGGCGGGCGGCGATGATCTGCTCGGTGATCTGGCTTCGGTTCATGGCTTCCAGCATGCCTGCCTCGCTCACTGTTCGAAATAGCGACGCAGGTTGTCCCACATCGCGGCGTGGGAGCTGCCGCCGTCGCGCAGCACGGTCTTCATCAACACCCTTGGGGCACTGATGTCGACCAGTTCGTGCAGTCTGGTGCCGCCGGCATGCGGGCGAACCGTCATGGTCGACCACATCTCGATGCTGGGCCGCTGCAGGGTGTGGGTGCGGATTTCGCCGGGCGCGCTTTTGCGCAGGTCCACCCGGCAGGTGAACCGGATCGGTATTCCGCAGAGGCGCATGCGATGCGGGGCCAGGTATCGGGTGACGCCGTCGGCGCCGCCGGGGATCTGCCGCACGTCCACCAGCATCGGGTGCAGGGCTTCGTAATTGACCAGATCGGCCAGAAACGCCGCAACGGTTTCGGGCGGCGCAGCGATGTCGGCGGTGTGCTCCAGGCGTCCGCGTGCCATGGCAGCACCTTAGCCCCGCAGGTTGCGGTGGCATACTCGCCGGTATGCCGCGAGACAAGGCCTTTGGGCGTCGCCAATCGGCCGTACTGCTCATGGCTGTGGCGGCGATAGCCGTACTGCTCTTCGGCTGCGGATCGCAAACCCGGGCCGAGAACACCCAACTTGATTTCGCCGCTCAAACGCTCGACGGCCGACCGTTTTCCGGCGCAAGCCTGGTCGGCCGACCGGCCGTGTTGTGGTTCTGGGCGCCCTGGTGTCCGCTCTGCCAGCGGGATGCACCGATGGTTGCTCGACTGGCCGCCGCACATCCCAAAGTGACGTTCGTCGGCGTGGGCGCGCAGGACCGGCTCGACGCGTTGCGGGCCTTCGTCGACAGGTACGGCGTCGACGAGTTCACCGAGTTGGCCGACACCGACGCCGCGGTGTGGGCGCGGTTCGGGGTGACGCGACAACCGGCGTACGCCTTCATCAGGCCGGACGGCCGGATCGAGGTGGTGACGGGGTCGCTGGCCGAAGCCGAGCTGAACCGGCGGCTGCAGGTCCTGACGGGTTCGTGATCGACACCGCCGCACTCAGCTTTGCCCTGGGGGCCGGGCTGGTGGCGGCGCTGAACCCGTGTGGATTCGCGTTTCTCCCCGGCTATCTGGGTCTGGTGATCGCCACCAGCCGAGACACCTCACGGCCGGTCGCACTGGCCCGGGCAGCGCTGGCGACCCTGGTGATGGCCACCGGATTCCTGACGGTGTTCGGGATCTTCGGATTGGCCGTCTCGCCGTTGATCGCTTCGGCGCAGAAGTATCTGCCGTTCGCCACCGTGGTGATCGGCATGGCACTGCTGGCGATGGGCGTCTGGCTGTTGGCCGGCCGCGAGGTCCCACTGCTGCTGCCAGGTACAGCGGGTGGGACGCCCACGGCGCGGCTGGGCTCGATGTACGGCTACGGCGTCGGCTACGCCGTGGCGTCACTGTCCTGCACGATCGCGCCGTTCCTGGCGGTGATCAGCACGACGTTTCGGCAGGGTTCGATGTTGGCCGGGGTGTTGGCGTTCATCGCCTACGCGGCAGGTATGAGCATCACCGTCGGCGTTGCGGCGCTGGCGGTGGCCGTGGCGGGTTCTAGCGCCAGCTCCGCGATGCGGCGGGTGCTGCCATATGTGGGACGCATCGCCGGGCTGATCGTGTTGCTGACCGGGTTGTACGTCAGCTACTACGGCTACTACGAAATCCGCTTGTACTTCGCCGGGGGCGATGCCGATGATCCGGTGGTCGGTACGGCGGGCGCGGTGCA
The DNA here is from genome assembly GCF_022374935.2 of Mycolicibacter virginiensis. Lineage (NCBI taxonomy): Bacteria > Bacillati > Actinomycetota > Actinomycetes > Mycobacteriales > Mycobacteriaceae > Mycobacterium > Mycobacterium virginiense. Next base: position 745,670 of record NZ_CP092430.2, on the reverse strand, counting down.
GTCCTGGCTGGCCGATCAGGTCGACGCCCTGGGGGTTTGGCCGCTGCTGGGGGTGATCGTCGCGCTGGTGGCCGGCGCACTGGGCTGGCGAGCGCTGCGACGCCGACACCGGCCCACCACCGGATGATTGTTTCGATTGTTTCAATCTTGAGCAGCGGCGGGTAGTATTGGGCGCATGCCCACCGCCGTCGCCCCGATCGCCCGTCAGGTCGCCGAACGCGCCCGCACCGACGCCGGGTTCGCCCTCGTCCTCGACGCGCTGCTGGAGGCGCCCACCGCCCCCCAGGGCACCTTGGAGCGCATCGCCGCCCACGCATTGAACGATCAGCGTCGCGCCGCCCTCGTCGACGACTTCGTCGCCGGGGCGCTGCCCACCCCGAAGGTTCAAGACCTGCTGCGGCTGGGCACACCGCAGGCGGTGCACCGGTTGCGCAGCCGAGGCAAGCTGATCGGCGCGGCCATCGGCAACCAGACCTGGTTCCCGGCTTGGCAATTCGACGACGCCCGGCTGCGCCCCGAGCTGCCCGACATCTTGGAGCTGCTGGGCCGGTTCACCACCGACCCGTTGGCTGCGGACCGCATCATGCGGCTCACTCATGACGAACTGGGCGGCGTCTCGATCGCCGAGGCGCTGCGCCACAGCGAGACCGCGCCGGCCGCGCGTCGACTGCTGACCTCACTCGGTGCCTGAACTCCCCGCCGGCTATCGGGCGCCCCTGCCCGATGCCCGGCCCAGCGGGCTGCGCCGCCGACGGATCGCCGCCGGCTCACAGCTGTGGCGCCTCGATGCCGAGCCTCCCGACCAGTGGACGTGGGGCGGTTTCGGCCAACCGCGCTATCGCTTCGATCCGCCGTCGGGTGGGTTCCGTACCCGTTACGCGGCAACCGATCTCGTCGGCGCGTTCCGGGAACGCTACCGACTGACCGGGCTGATGATCCCCGGCGATCACGCCCGCCACCACCTGGTGCGACTCTCCGCCGCCCGACACCTGCGGGTGCTCGATCTGCGCACCGAGCGCAACCTGGATGCGCTCGGCGTCGACGACCAGATCAGCACCGGCCAGCACGACGCGGTGTGGGCCACCTGCCAACACCTGGCAGATGCCCTGCGGCGCTGGTGGCCCGAGCCCGACGAGTGCCCGGACGCGATCGTCTACCGCTCACGCACCACCCCGGAGACGTCGGTCAACTATGCGTTCTTCGACGTCGGGGCATTCACGGTCGAGTGCTGGCCGCTCGCGGAGCGCCCGGATGTGACCGCGGATCTGGTGCTGCGGCACGGGTTTACCGTCGCGTATTGAGCCCGAGAGCGCACTGCCCCACCCAGTCACAGGCCCGCCTGCCACAGACCCACCCGTCACAGGCCCGCCTGCCCACAGACCCACCTGTCACAGCACGGATGATGTGGGCGTGTGCCCGCCTCTGAGCGACAACGCCGGTTATGTCAACTCGCGTTGCGCTCGCCGAGGCGCGATTCTCCACCAGCACCCCGCCACGGCCTGACATAACGCCGCTTGTCGCTCAGAGGCGGGCACACGCCACATCCCCGCTCCCGCGTGACGCCTGAGGCGGACGTGACCGAGCCCGACGCTCAGCCCGGCTTCGTCGCGGTGACCAGCCGGGTCGAAGTCCACGGCCCGCCGTACCACATTCGCCAGCCCAGGTTGCGCCATGTCACGTCGGGCCAACCCATTTCACGCAGTTGGGCGGCGTGGTGGCGGATCTCCCACAGGTCGGCGATGGCCAACCGGCCTCCGGGCCGCAGCACCCGGGCCGCCTCCGCCAGCGCACGCCGGCGGCCCTCGCGAGACCCGATGTTGTGGATCGCCAGGTTGGACACCACCACCTCGACGCTGGCGTCGGCCAGCGGCAGCGCAGTCATGTCGCCGGTGCGCACCTCGATCCGGTCGGCGACGCCTTCCAGGGCGGCGTTGGCCCGGGTGGCATCAGCCGAGTTGTCGGTCTGATCGGCCTGCCACAGGTCGACCCCGATCGCCCGGCCGTCGGGCAGCCGCTTGGCCGCGGCGCACAACACCGCACCTCGACCGCATCCCATGTCGAGCACGGTTTCGTCGCCGCGCAGCCGCAGCCCATCGAGGACGTCGTCCCACACCTTGAACTTGCCGGCCCGCGTCGCATGCCAATACAGTCCGACCTGGGTCAGGACGGCGACGTCGAGGACCAACGCCGCTGCGCCGGCCCACAGTGGACCGCGGGCCAGGGCGATGCCGCCGTAGATCGCCAGCGCGGCGCACCCGACCGCCAAAGCGGCGAGCTGCCCGCCCAGCGGCACCCGGTGAAACGACCCGTCGATGCCGTAGTCGCCGCGATGGCGTGGCGCCTCAGTCATCGTGCAGGCTCTCGTCGCCGAACCTGATCCCGAGATCGCGCGCGGTCTCGATCGAATCACAGTCCACTGGAACGGTTTTCTGTCGGCGGGTAGCTTCGGCCAACGGCACGTAATCCACCGTCGGCGGGTTGAGCGCCACCATCACCCCGCTGCGCCCCTCGTCGAGGGCCCGCACCGCCGCAGCGCCGAACCGCAGCCCCAGCAGCCGGTCCACCGACGACGGCGAACCGCCACGTAACAGGTGCCCGAGCACCACGGCACGCGACTCGCGCCCGGTGAGCGCCTCGAGTTCAGCGGCAACCTTGGCGCCCACACCGCCCAGACGTTCGGCCTGACCCACCGCCTTGCCCGCCACGGTGAGCTCTCCGCCCACCGGCTTGGCGCCTTCGGCCACGCAGACAATGGAATACGTTGAACCACGTTGCGCGCGTTCGTTGATCAGCTCGGCCACCGGCTCGAGCCGATACGGGATCTCCGGAAGCAAGATGGCGTGCACCCCGGACGCCAGCCCGGCATGCAGCGCGATCCAGCCGGCGTAGCGGCCCATCACCTCCACCACGATGATCCGGCTGTGCGAGGTCGCGGTGGGAAACAACCGATCGATGCACTCGGAGGCGAAATCGACCGCACTGTCGAAACCGAACGTCGCCGCGGTGCCCTCCAGGTCGTTGTCGATGGTCTTGGGCACCCCGACCAGCCGCAGCCCAGCCTGGTGCAGGTGGTGTCCGATCGCCAGGGACCCGTCGCCGCCGATGGTGATCAACGCATCGATCTCGTGCTCTGCGAAGCGCTCGAGCAACTCGTCGGTGCGGTCCTGTTCGCTCCAGCTGCCGTCGGGCTGCTGCACCGGGTAGGCGATCGGGTTGCCGCGGTTGGTGCTGCCCAAGATGGTGCCGCCCTGGTGGATGATGCCGCGCACCCGGTTACGGGTCAGCTCGATCAATCCGCCATCGGGATAGTCGTCGCCGAGCAGCAGCCCGTTGTAGCCGTCGCGGATCCCGACCACGTCCCAGCCTCGTCGTCGGGCGGCCAGGGTGGCGGCGTAGACGACGGCGTTGAGGCCTGGCGCGTCACCGCCACCAGTGCTGATCGCGATGCGCTTGATGCCCGCCGTCACCGTTGGACCTCCAGCACCGGGCTTTTGGGATCGATCAGAACCTTGGCGTGCCGGGCCGGGTCCGCCAGCGCGTCGAACGCGTTCGCCACCCCGCCCAGTCCGACGGTGCCGGTGATCAACGGCGAGACGTCGACCTTGCCCTCGGCGATCATGTGCAGGGTGTCTCGGAATTCCATTGGTGTGTATCCCAATACGAACCGCAGGTCGGTTTCCTTGTTGATCGCGATCGCCGGCCGGATCGCGTCGGTTCCCATGCAGACGCCGACCACGACCACCCGGGAGAACAGAGGCGCGCCGGCGATAATGCCGTCGATGACACCGGGCACCCCCACACACTCGAAGATCACCGGGCGGTTGGGTGTGGCGGCGCCGACGGCTTCGGCGGCCCGCCAGACATGCCACCAGGGCAACCGTGCCTTGTACAGCTTTTCGACGGTGCCCACCGCCAAGCCCAGCGCATCCGGCGCCTTCTCCAGGTGGCCGTGGCCCGCGGCCGCGGCATAGGGCGAATCATGTGCCGGGTCGACGACGATGTCGGCGCCGCAGCGGCTGGCCAGCGCGCGGCGGCCGGGCGAGAAGTCACTGGCGATCACCGTGCGCACACCGCGGGCTTTGAGCATGCACACCACCGCCAGGCCGATCGGTCCGCAGCCGATCACGATCGCCACGTCGCGCTTGCGCACCTCGCCGCGTCGCACGGCATGCCAGGCGACCGCCATCGGTTCGGTGAGTGCGGCCGCGTCCACCGACAGGCCGTTGGGAATGGGCAGGGTCAGCGACTGCTCGACGAGCATCTGCTCGGCGTAGCCGCCCGGCGCCGATTCCGACAACCCGATCGCATGGACAGCGTCACCGCGCCGCAACAGCGGTAGTGCGACTACTCGGGTGCCGGGGCGCGGCGCCTTTCGAGTGCGGGGACCGTGGTCGAGTACTTCGCCGCAGACTTCGTGCCCGAGCACCACCTGCTGATCCGAGCGCATGAAGCCGTCGTATCCGGTCGCGGCCATGACATCGGCGACCTCGTCGCAGTGCTGGCGTGCGTGCAGATCAGATCCGCAGATACCGCACCGCAGCACGTCGATGAGGAGCTGGCCTCTGGCCGGGACGGGGGTAGGTAGTTCGACGAGCTCGAGTTCGCTGTTGCTGCAACTGACGGCTTTCACGGTTTCCAGCCTAACGAGGGCGACCGGCGGGCGGGGTGTCAACGACCGGGGCGGCGGGCCCGCAGCAAGGCGCCCACCAGGAGGATCGCCAACACCGCCAGCCACGGCCAGGCCCCGTACTGACGCACCCACCCCGCGAGCGTGCCTTGTAACCGGCCCGCGGCGGCCAGCACCGGATCGTCGGCGCTGGCGTCGCTCTCGAACAGGCGAACTTCGTAGAAGCCGTAGTAGCCGACATAGAGTCCGACGGCCACCAACAGCGCGCCGCTGATCCGGCTGGCGTAGCGCGTGATTCGGCGCATCCGGTCGATCAGCGCGGAGCGAGCCAGCGCCACGGCGAGTGCCAATACCCCGACCAGTAGTCCGAACCCGGCCGCATAGGCCAGATAAGCGATCACGGCGTCGCGGCCACCGTGCAGGGCCGCCCCGGTGACCGCCAGAAACGGGCCGATCGTGCAGCCCAGCGACGCGCAGGCATAGGCCACCCCGTAGCCGAGCATCGATCCGATCCGAGCGGTGGGGGCCCATCGTCCGCCGAACGAGGCGACCGCGAGCCGGCGGCCGGCCAGCAGCCAAACCCCAAGCGCCACCAGCACGAGGCCGATCACCACCGTGGCGTAGGGCAGATAACGTTCCACCCGCGTGGCCACGGTGACGGTGAGCAGCCCAAAGGCGCCAAACACCGCCAGAAAGCCCAGGGTCATCGCCGCGGTGGCCGCCAACGCCCGACCCACCGCCGCCCGTCCGCCGGCCCGCTCACCGCGCACCACCAATGCCAGGTAGGCGGGCAACAGCGCGAACCCACACGGATTCAGGGCCGCTACCAAGCCTGCGGCGAAGGCCAGCGCCGGCAGGTTCTGGTTCACCTACGTCAGCGCCGCGACGCGGTCCGACAACTCCTGTTGCGACATCGCCGACGTCGGGTTGTTCACGAAGGTCGAGGCGCCATCGGAGCGCTCGAAGACGTACGCGGGCTGCCACGGCACCCCGAAACGCTTCCAGATCGAGCCGTCGGCGTCGTTGAGATTGGTGAAGTTCAGGTGGTACTTGGCCGCGAAGTCCTGCATCGACGCCACATCCGAGCGCCCCGCCACCCCGATGAAGGTCACCCGGGGGTTGGCGGCCGCGACCTGGCTCACCGACGGTGCCTCGGCGTTGCAGAACGGGCAACTCGGTCTCCAGAACCACAGCACCGCGGGTTTGCCCTGCAGGCTGGCACCGTTGAAAGCGGTCCCGTCAATGGTGGTGGCGGTGAACTGCAGGCGGTCGTCGGCGGCGGTGGCGGCCGGTGGGGCGACCAGCCCGACGATCAGTGCGGCGACAGCGGCGATTACCAGCGTGTAGATCCTCATGTAAGGCACCACGAACCCGACCGGCCGATGGTTCAGCCCAAGCGTCGGGGTCGCGGTTTATGGTGGCCGCGATGGGACTGCACCTGCACCGCGCCGAGCGCACCGACGTCCTCGCCGACGGCCTGGGTGCGCTGTTGGCGACGCCGCCGGCCGACCCGTTCGCCCAGGAGCTGGTGCTGGTGCCGGCGCGCGGGGTGGAGCGCTGGCTGTCCCAGCGGCTGTCGCATGTGTTGGGCGCCGGGCCCGGGGGCGACGGGGTGTGCGCGGGCGTGGAGTTTCGCAGCCCGGTTTCGCTGATCGCCGAGATCACCGGCGCTGCCGACGACGATCCGTGGTCCCCGGATGCCATGACCTGGCCGCTGTTGGCGGTGATCGACGCGAACCTGGACGAGCCCTGGTGTGCCACGCTGGCAAAGCATTTGGGCCACGCCGACCCCAGTCCGGAGGGTGAGCTGCGCCGCGGCCGGCGCTATGCGGTGGCGCGCCGGCTGGCCGGACTGTTCGCCGCTTACGCCCGTCAGCGACCGCAGTTGCTCGTCGACTGGAGCGCCGGTCAGGCCACCGACGGTGCCGGTGCAGCGTTGCCCGACGACTTGGGTTGGCAGCCGCCGCTGTGGCGCGCGCTGGCGGCTGCCGTCGGGATCGATCCTCCGCACGTTCGGCACCGCGATACGGTCGCGCGGCTGCGCCAGGGGCCGACCGAGACGCTGCCGGCCCGGCTGTCACTGTTCGGACACACCCGGTTGGCGTGCACCGACATCGAGTTGCTGGACGCCCTGGCCACCCACCACGACCTGCACCTGTGGCTGCCGCACCCCTCCGATGCGCTGTGGCAGGCGCTCGGTGACGTACACGGCGCCCTGCCGCGCTCCGAGGACGACACCCGGCGCAGCGCACACCACCCGCTGCTGGAAACCCTGGGTCGTGATCTGCGGGAGCTGCAGCGCAGTCTGCCGGCGACTCCCGCCAGCGATGAATACCTCAGTGCCGCAACGCACCCGGAGACGCTGTTGGGTTGGCTGCAATCCGATCTGGGCGCCAACGCGCTGCGCCCCGAGGGCCGCAGCCGCGCCGCATCCGACCGCTCGGTGCAGGTGCACAGCTGCCACAGCCCGGCCCGCCAAGTCGACGTGCTGCGCGAAGTGCTGCTCGGGCTGCTGCATGACGATCCGACGCTGGAGCCCCGCGACATCGTGGTGATGTGCCCCGACATCGAAACCTACGCACCGTTGATTGTCGCCGACTTCGGGCTGGGCGAGCTGGCCGGGGACACCCACCCGGCGCACCGGTTGCGGGTTCAGCTCGCCGACCGGGCGCTGACCCAGACCAACCCGCTGCTGGCGGTGGCCGCCGAACTGCTGGAGATCGCCGGCAGCCGCGCCACCGCCACCGCCGTGCTCAACCTCGCCCACACCGACCCGGTACGGGCGCGGTTCGGCTTCACCGACAACGATCTGGCCCAGATCACCACCTGGGTGCGTACCGCCAACATCCGATGGGGTTTCGATCCGCACACCCGCGAGCGGTACGGCCTGTCCCACATCGTGCACAACACTTGGCGATTCGGGCTGGACCGCATCCTGACCGGGGTGGCGATGTCCGACGATTCGCAGGCCTGGCTGGACACCGCGCTGCCGCTCGACGACGTCGGCAGCAGTCAGGTGGAGCTGGCCGGGAAACTGGCCGAGTTCGTCGCACGGTTGCAGTCGGCGGTCGACAAGCTGGACGGAACGCGCCCGCTGGCGGAGTGGGTCACCGCGCTGCGCGACGGGGTCGCCGAGCTGGCCGACGCCGGCAGTGAGGCCTGGCAGAGCGCGCATCTGCAGCGCGAGTTGACGCAAGTGCTCTCCGACGCCGCGGCCCGCAGCGACACCGTGCTGCGGCTGCCCGATGTCCGCGTGCTGATGGCCGGGCATCTGGCCGGGCGCCCGACCCGGGCCAACTTCCGCACCGGAACGCTCACGGTGTGCACCATGGTGCCGATGCGGTCGGTGCCGCACCGGGTGGTGTGCCTGCTGGGCGTGGACGACGGCGTGTTCCCCCGACTGAATCTTCCCGACGGCGACGACGTGCTGGCGCGGCGCCCGATGACCGGCGAACGTGACATCCGTTCCGAGGACCGGCAATTGCTGCTCGACGCGATCACCGCGGCCACCGAGAAGCTGGTGATCACCTACACCGGCGCCGACGAACACACCGGCCACCTCCGCCCGCCCGCAGTGCCGCTAGCCGAGTTGATCGACGCCCTGGATCAGACCACGCCCGAACCGGTGCGCGAGCACCTCATCGTGGAACATCCCCTGCAGCCGTTCGACGTCAAGAACGTCGAGCCCGGCCGGCTGATCCCCGACGTGCCGTTCACCTTCGACCCGACCGTCCCGCTGGCCGCCAGAACCGCCGCCGGAACCCGCCGTGACGCAGCGCAGTTCATCACCGACCCGCTGCCCGCACCGCCGCCGGGCGACGTTGCGCTCGTCGACCTGCTGAAGTTCTTCAAGGATCCGGTCAAGGGGTTTTTCAGTGCGCTGAACTACACGCTGCCGTGGGAGGTCGACGAGGTCGAAGACGGTATGCCCGTCGAGATCGACGCGCTTGGCGAATGGGCGGTCGGCAATCGGATGTTGCACGACATGCTGCTGGGGGTCGACTCGGCCAAGGCCATCGAGGCCGAGTGGCGGCGCGGCAGTCTGCCGCCCGGTCAGCTGGGCTGGCGCACCGCCAAACAGATTCGGGACCGGGTGGTGCAATTGGCGGCCGCGGCGCTCGAGCATCGTGTCGGTGCGCCCGCGACCTACGACATCGATCTGGATCTCGGCGGTGGGCGCCGGCTGACCGGAACCGTCACCCCGGTGTTCGATACGACTACCGTGTCGGTCAACTACTCCAAGCTGCGGGACACCCACTTGTTGCAGGCCTGGATCCCGCTGGTGGCACTGGCCGCCCAGCGTCCCGGCGTGGAATGGACCGCCCGCTGCATCGGCCGGGCCCGCGACGGTGAACGCGCCCTGCAGCGGCTGCTCGGGCCGCCACCCAATCCGATGGAGACATTGCGGGAGCTGGTGTGGCTCTACGACATCGGGCGCTGCGAACCGCTGCCGCTGCCGATCAAGACTTCGTTCGCGTGGGCCGAGAAGCGCCACGCCGGCCGCGACCCGGTCTGGTACGCGAGCAGCAAATGGGCCACGCAGCGCTACCCCGGCGAGGACGCCGAGCCCGCGAGCGTCCGGGTCTGGGGGCCACGCGCGCCGTTCGCCGTGTTGCAGGGCCCGCCTCGTCCGGGTGAGGAGATCGACGGCGAAGACACCCGACTGGGCGCGCTGGCGGCCCGGCTGTGGCTGCCGCTGCTACGCGCGGAACGGCCGGTGCGCTGATGGAACGCTTCGACCTGCTGGGCCCACTGCCCGCCCGCGCCACCACCACCGTCCTGGAGGCCAGCGCCGGCACTGGTAAGACGTTCACCTTGGCCGGTCTGGTGACCCGTTATCTGGCCGAGGGGCACGCCACGCTGGACGAGATGCTGCTGATCACGTTCAGCCGGGCGGCCACCCGGGAGCTGCGGGACCGGGTGCGTCGCCAGCTGGTGGAGACGTTGGCCGCCCTCGACGGCACCAGCACGCAGCAGCCCAATGATCTTGTCGCGCATCTGTGCAGCGGCAGCGCGGAGGATCGCGAGGTGCGCCGCCGGCGGCTGCGTGACGCGCTGGCCGGCTTCGACGCCGCGACCATCGCCACCACCCACCAGTTCTGTCATCTGGTGCTGAAATCACTCGGCATCGCCGGTGACACCAGCGCGGGCGTCGAGTTGGTGGAAAGCCTTGACGACCTGGTGATCCAGGTCGTGGATGACCTGTACCTCGCGAACTTCGGGACGCAGCGCGACGAGGTGGCGCTCAGTTACGCCGACGCGCTGAAACTCGCGCGGGTGGTGGTCTCCGACCCGTATGCCCAACTGCGCCCGCAGGATCCCGAACCGGGTTCGGTGGCGCAGGTGCGGCTGCGATTCATCGACGCGGTGTGCACGGAGTTGGAGTTGCGCAAGCGCCGGCTCGGCGTATTGGGGTACGACGACCTGCTGCGCCGGCTGGCCGCCGCACTGGAGCCGGCGGATTCGCCGGCGCGGGAACGGATGCGGCAGCGCTGGCCGATCGTGATGGTCGATGAGTTCCAGGACACCGACCCGATCCAGTGGCAGGTGATCGAACGCGGCTTCGTCGGGCATTCGGCGGTGGTGCTGATCGGCGACCCCAAGCAGGCGATCTACGGGTTCCGCGGCGGCGACATCTACACCTACCTGCAGGCGGCGCGCACCGCCGGGCAGCAGCGCACCCTGGCGGTGAACTGGCGCAGCGACTCAGCCCTGGTCGGTGCGCTGCAGACGGTGATGGGCGGTGCGGCGCTGGGTGACCCGCAGATCGTGGTGCACGATGTCCAGGCCGCGGTTGGCGGGTCTCGGCTGGTCGGTGCGCCCAGCACCGCCCCGTTCCGGCTGCGGGTGGTCGGCCGCGCGGCGTTCGGCGTCAGCTCAGACCGCGTTGTCCCGATGCCCAAGCTGCGCCGCCACATTCCCGATGATCTGGCCGCCGACGTCGCCGCCTTGTGGGCCAGCGGCGCGACCTTCGACGGCAGGCCGATCACCCCCGGTGACGTGGCGGTGATCGTCGAGAACAGCAAGGACGCCGCCGCCTGTCAGGAGGCCTTGCTGCGGGCCGGGATTCCCGCGGTGTTCACCGGCGATGCGGATGTGTTCTCCTCGGCTGCGGCCGCCGACTGGTTGTGTCTGCTGGAGGCGTTCGAGGCGACCCACCGCGGCGGGTTGGTGCGGGCCGCCGCGGCGACGGTGTTCTTCGGCTATACCGCCGCCACGCTGGCCGACGGCGGTGACGCGTTGACCGACAAGGTGGCGTCGACGTTGCGGGACTGGGCGGATGAGCTGCGGCTGCACGGGCCGGCGGCGGTGTTCGAGGCGGCGCAGTTGGCCGGCCTGAAGCGCCGGCTGCTCGGCGAGTACGGCGGCGAACGCACCATGACCGATCTGGCGCATGTGGCTCAGCTGCTGCATGAGGCCGCGCACCGCGACCGGCTGGGCCTGCCGGCGTTACGGGATTGGTTACGCCGGCAGTGCACCGAAGGAAACGGCGGCGGGCAGCACAATCGTCGGCTGGACTCCGACGCCGCTGCCGTGCAGATCCTGACGGTGTGGGGCGCCAAGGGTTTGCAGTTCCCGATCGTGTACCTGCCGTTCGCGTTCAACCGGCACATGTTCGACGAGGCCATCCCGCTCTATCACGACGGCGGTGTCCGCTGCCGGCACGTCGGCGGCCCGGACAGCTTCGACCACACCGATGTGCAACGGCTGAGCCTGGCCGAGGCTGCCCGCAACGACATTCGGCTCGCCTATGTGGCATTGACCCGCGCGCAGTCGCAGGTGGTGGCGTGGTGGGCGGCGTCGTACGACGAGCCCAACGGCGGCCTGTCCCGGCTGCTGCGGGGCCGGTGCCGCGGCGAGGCACCGGTGCCGGATCGCTGCGAGCCCAAACCCACCGATGACGAAGCACTGTCCTGTTTCCGGGAGTGGGAGGCCGCCGGCGGCCTGGTCATCGAGGACTCGGTGATCGCCCCGTTGGCACCGGTCGTTCCGGCGCAGCCTCCGGATGGCTTGGAAGCGCGGCATTTCCACCGCCACATCGACACCGGGTGGCGTCGCACGTCGTATTCGGGGCTGATCCGGCATGCCAGTGAGGTCACCGAGGGCGGGGCGTCTGGGGTGCACAGTGAACCCGAGTTGAGCGCCCGCGACGACGAGGCCGACGACGTGCCCGTAGCGGTGGCGCCGCCGCCGGTCGGGGCGGATCTGATCTCGCCGATGGCCGAGCTGCCCGCCGGGGCGGCGTTCGGCTCGCTGGTGCACGCCGTGCTGGAGACCGCCGATCCGTTCGCCGCCGACTTGGCCGCCGAGCTGGAAGCCCACGTGCGTCAGCACGCCGCCTGGTGGTCGGTGGACGCCGAGCCGGCCGCGCTGGCGGCGGCGCTGGTGCCCATGCACGACACTCCGCTGGGGCCGCTGGCCGACGGGCTGACACTGCGCGAGATCGGCACCCGGGACCGGTTGCGGGAGCTGGATTTTGAGATTCCCCTGGCCGGTGGAGATGTTCGCGGCGTAGCGCTGGACGTGCGGCTGGCGGAGGTGGGATTGCTGTTGCGCGAGCACCTGCCCGCCGACGACCCGTTCGCCCCGTATGCCGACCGGCTGGCCACCGAGGCCCTGGGCGGCCAGCCGCTGCGCGGATATCTGTCCGGGTCGATCGATGTGGTGCTGCGGGTGCCCGAGCAGCGCTTCCTGGTGGTCGACTACAAGACCAACCGGCTCGGCGACACCGCCGCCGACTACGGCTTCGACCGGCTCACCGCCGCCATGCTGCATTCGGACTACCCGCTACAGGCGCTGCTGTATACGGCGGTGCTGCACCGCTTCCTGCGGTGGCGGCTGCCCGGCTACGACCCCGGGCAGCACTTGGGCGGGGTGTTGTATCTGTTCGTGCGCGGAATGTGCGGACCGGACACCCCGGCGCTCGGCGGGCACCGTGCCGGGGTGTTCGACTGGCGGCCACCGACGGCACTGGTGGTGGCGTTGTCGGATCTGTTGCACGCGAGGCGGGCGGCATGAGCGAGTTGTTGGAGTGGCGGGTGGCCTCCGGCGGCACTGGGCTGTTGCGGGACTTCAATCAGGCCGGTGTGCTGGATGCCGCCGATGTGCACGCGGCCCAACGCATCACGGCACTGGGCGGCGAGCCCGACGAGACGGTGGGCTTGGCGCTGGCGCTGACCGTGCGCGCCCTGCGGCACGGGTCGGTGTGCCTGGATCTGTCGACGGTGGCCGCCGACACCGACGCCGCGGAGGTGGCCTGGCCGGAGCCGGAGCCATGGCTGGCGGCGGTGCGGGACAGTCGGCTGGTGCAGGCGCAGGTGCTGCGGCTTTATGACGGCCGGCTGCTCTACCTCGATCGGTATTGGCGCGAGGAGGAGCAGGTCTGCACGGACCTGCTGGCGTTGTCGGCGCCCGGGACGGCGCCGGCGGAGCTGCCCGCCTTTGAGCGACTTTTTCCGTCCGGCAAGTTCGATGAGCAGCGTGCGGCCGCCGAAATCGCACTGTCGCAGTCGGTTACGGTGCTCACCGGTGGGCCGGGCACCGGCAAGACGACTACGGTGGCGCGGCTGTTGGCGCTGTTGGCCGAGCATGCCGAACGGTCGGGCACGCCCGGGCTGCGGATCGCGTTGGCCGCCCCGACCGGTAAAGCGGCGGCCCGGCTGACCGAGGCCGTCGCCGCGGAGGTGGCCGAGCTGGCGCCGGTGGATCAGGCGCGGCTCGCCGGGCTGGGCGCGACCACGTTGCACACCCTGCTGGGTTCGCGGCCGGACAGCTCGGTGCGGTTCCGCCACGATCGGGCCAATCGGCTGCCGCACGATGTGATCGTCGTCGACGAGACATCGATGGTGTCGCTGACGCTGATGGCCCGGCTGCTGGAGGCGATGCGCCCGGATGCCCGGCTGATTCTGGTGGGCGACGCCGACCAGCTGGCGTCGGTGGAAGCCGGTGCGGTGCTGGCCGATCTGGTGGACGGGCTGGCGGCGCGGCCCGACACCCGGGTGGCGACGCTGCGCACGTCGCACCGGTTCGGCGAGTCGATCGGTGCGCTGGCGGTGGCGATCCGCGACGGCGACGCCGATAAGGCGGTCGCGCTGCTGGCCGCCGGGGGCGAACACGTGGAGTGGATCGACACCGACAGCGCTGTGGACGTGGCCGAGCGACTGGCGGCGCTGGTGGTGCCGCACGCGCTGGCGGTGCGCCAGGCCGCGCTGCTCGGTGATGCCGCGGCGGCCTCGGCGACGTTGGACGAGCATCGGTTGTTGTGTGCGCACCGAGCGGGCCTGCACGGAGTGCAGCACTGGAACCAGCAGATCCGCCGGTGGGTGGCCGAGCAGACCGGTGACCCGATGTGGACCGAGTGGTACGCCGGCCGACCACTACTGGTGACCGCCAACGACTACGGGCTCGGGTTGCGCAACGGCGACACCGGAGCGGTGGTGGTCCGCAACGAGGGGCTGCGCGCGGTGATCGCGACGGCATCCGGGCCGCTGGAGTTCGCGACCAGCCGGCTCGCCGACGTCGAGACCATGTACGCGATGACGATCCATAAGAGCCAGGGCAGCCAGGCCGGCGAAGTGACCGTGTTGATGCCGCCCGTCGAGTCACGGCTGTTGACCCGGGAGTTGTTCTACACCGCGGTGACCCGGGCCAAGTCGAAAGTGCGCGTGGTGGGCTCGGAGGCCTCGGTGCGGGCCGCGCTGGGCCGCCGGGTGGTGCGGGCGTCCGGGCTGGCGCTGCGGCTGCGGGAGGCGTGAGTCCTGGCCGTGTACTACAAATTCGTAGTACCCTATGAGCATGTCTGAAGTGCCGGTACGCGAGCTGAACCAGAACACCGCCGGTGTACTGGCGCGGGTCAAGCGCGGCGAGCATCTGGAGATCACCGAGCGGGGAACGGTAGTCGCCCGCCTTGTCCCCGCCCAGGACAGTCCACTGGCCGAGATGATCAAGGCGGGGCAACTTCACCCGGCGACCGTCAGCGGGCCGGTGCCTCGCCCAACGGGTCCGGTTCGTACCGATCACGAGGCAGGGGATTTGCTCCGCGAGATGCGGGATGACGAGCGCTACTAGTGCTGTATCTGGACACGTCGGCTCTGGTGAAGCTCATCCGGCGTGAACCGGAGAGTGATGCGCTGGTCGACTGGCTTGCCGCACAGCAGCCAACGCCATGGGTGTCCTCAACGCTGATCGAGGCCGAACTGCCTCGCGCTATCCGACGGGCGGAGCCGTCGTTGCTGGTCGATGTCCCGGCAACGCTGGCACGGGTCTCCCGCTACGAAGTGAACGAGGTGGTTCGGGCCGCCGCTGCGGCTTTACCCGACCCGACGCTGCGATCCCTGGACGCCATCCATCTGGCGACCAGCCACGCGGTGTTCGGCGCCAGGCTGACGGCGTTCGTCGCCTACGACGGACGCCTGCTCGCGGCCGCCGAAGCCATCGGCCTGCCGACCGTTTCCCCGGGTCGCTAGTCGCCCCGATCTGTCACACCCCAGGCTTACCGTCGCGACCATGGGGAATCGCAAACAGTCGGGCAGCAACGGAACGGGCTTCGCCATTCTCGTGTTCATCGCGTTGCTGTGGTGGCTGCGCTGGCTCATTCTGGCCGGCGCCGTGATCACCTTGCTGGTGATCGTCACGCGCCGGCTGATGCGCAGTTACACCGCGTACCGCGCCGCCGAATGGACCCGGCTCAGCGAAATCCGCCAGCGCGCCGACGTTCAGAACGCCCAGGTGTTGCGCGGCGACCCGCGCGGGTTCTTCGGGCAGTACCCGCTGCCGGACCCGGAGCTGATTCCGCGCTGGTACCGGGCCGGTTAGGCACGTCGCCGACGGCGGGCCGCCGGGCCGGACCATGTGGACATTTGCCCGCCTCTGCGCGACAACGTCACCCCAACCCGGCGCGTAATTGCACCCACCCCGCGACGCACTCGCGGTTGTCGCTCAAAGGTGGGCACCTCCCCCATCCCCGCCAAGCCGTTATGGATGGGGCCGGTGGTGCGTCACACTGAGACCATGACGGAATCCGGAGACACCCGCGTCGCGGTCTACCTCGACTTCGACAACATCGTGATCTCGCGCTACGACCAGGTCAACGGGCGCAGTTCGTTTCAGAAGGACAAGTCCAAGGGCCTGTCCAAGCATCCCGAACGCCTCGCCCGGGCGACCGTCGACGTCGGGGCGATCATCGACTTCGCCTCGTCGTTCGGGACGCTGGTGCTCACCCGCGCCTACGCCGACTGGTCGGCGGAGGTCAACACCGGCTACCGTGCGCAGCTGGTGGGGCGAGCGGTCGATCTGGTGCAGTTGTTCCCGGCCGCGGCCTACGGCAAGAACGGCGCCGACATCCGGTTGGCGGTCGATGCGGTCGAGGACATGTTCCGGTTACCGGATCTGACGCATGTGGTGATCGTGGCCGGCGACTCCGACTACATCCCGCTGGCCCAGCGCTGTAAACGGTTGGGCCGCTATGTCGTCGGCATCGGCGTGGCCGGCTCGACCAGCCGCGCCCTGGCCGCGGCCTGCGACGACTTCGTCAGCTACGACGCGCTGCCCGGCGTGCCGGTGTTCGAGCCCGCGCCGGTCACCGCCGAGGCAGACGCCGAACCCAAGCGCCGCACCCGCCAAGCCAAAGAGGAGCCCGAGGAGCCGCAACCGGATCCGCAGGACACCGCCACCGGGCTGCTCATCCGCGCCCTGAAGATCGGCCTGGAGAAAGACGACGTCGAGTGGCTGCACAACTCGTCGGTCAAGGCCCAGATGAAGCGCATGGACCCGTCGTTCAGCGAGAAGGCCCTGGGCTACAAGTCTTTCAGTGATTTCCTGCGGTCCTACTCGGACCTGGTGGAGCTCGACGAGAGTTCGACGACACGCATGGTGCGGCTGCGCACCTAGCGGTCGAACTAGCCCTCGGCGGCCACCAGGGACCGCAGCTGCACATCGGGGTTGTCGCGCTGGAAACCCTGCAGCCGCCACGCGTTGGAGAACAGCACCAGGTGCACGCCGTCGGTGCGGGTCAAGACTTCCGCCAGCGACTGCTTGTTCACGAAGTCGACGTCGGCGGCGTCCACGATCCGCGCGACCTGATACGGCAGCGGCTCCAGCGTGATCGGCGCGCCCATTTCGCTGGCCATGCGGTGTGCGGCCACCTCGAACTGCATCGGGCCGACCGCGGCAAGCACCGGCGCCTGCTCACCACGGCGATCGGAGACCAGCACCTGCACCACGCCCTCTTGGTCCAACTGCTCGATGCCGCGGCGGAACTGCTTGTGCTTGCTGGGATCGACGTTGCGCGCCACCGAGAAGTGCTCGGGCGAGAAGCTCGGGATCGGCGGGTACTGCACGGGCACATCGCAATACAGCGTGTCGCCGGGACGCAGCGCGGCGGCGTTGGCCAACCCGATCACATCGCCGGGCCAGGCGGTGTCCAAGGTGGAGCGCTGCTGGCCGAACACCGACTGGGCGTACTTGGTGACAAAGGGCTTGCCGCTCGCGGCGTGGGTGAGCACGTCGCCACGTTCGAAGGTTCCCGAGTACACCCGCGCGAAAGCGATGCGATCGCGGTGCGCGGAGTCCATTCCGGCTTGCACCTTGAACACGAAGGCACTGAACGGTGCGTCGGTGGCGCGCCGGCCGCCGTCGACGTCGAGCGCCCCGCTGGGCGCCGGCGCCAACTCGGTGAGCACGTCGAGCAGCTGATTCACGCCGAAGTTCAAGGCCGCCGAGGTGAACAGCACCGGTGTCGCCGTGCAGCCCAGGAACGCCTCGCGGTCGAAGTCGGCTCCGTCGGCGCTCAGCAGCTCGCACTCTTCGACCGCGGTATCCCAGTCATCGCCGGCCGCGGCATGCGCGTCGGCCGCGGCGATGTGCTCCTCGGGTGCCGCGGTGGCGCCGCCGGCGGTGCGGGTGAACCGGATGAAGTTCCCGGACCGGCGATCGAGCACCCCGTCGAATTCTCCGGCGATGCCAACCGGCCAGGTCAGCGGGGTGGGGCGCAGCCCGATGCGGGCGTGGATCTCGTCCATCAATTCCAGGGCGTGCCGGCCGGGCCGGTCCCACTTGTTGATCACCGTGATGATCGGGATCCGACGATGGCGACACACCTGGAACAGCTTGAGGGTCTGCGGCTCAAGGCCTTTCGCGGCATCGATGAGCATGACCGCGGAGTCGACGGCGGTCAGCACCCGGTAGGTGTCTTCGGAGAAGTCGGCGTGGCCGGGAGTGTCGAGCAGGTTGATGACGCAGTCCTGCCCCTTGGGGGTGCGGTACGGGAACTGCAGGGCCGTCGAGGTGATGGAGATGCCTCGGGCTTTCTCCATCTCCATCCAGTCCGACACCGTGGCACGACGGCCGGATTTGCCGTGCACCGCGCCGGCCTCGGTGATGGCCTTGGCATGCAGCACCAGGGCCTCGGTCAAGGTCGATTTGCCGGCATCGGGGTGGCTGATCACGGCGAAGGTTCTGCGGCGGCCCGCTTCAGCGGAGATCTCGGTCATTGCGCCCGCGATTGTATTTGCGACCTGGAGCGAATCACTAATCGGCGCTCGCCGCCAGGACGGCGGGAAGGACCAGCGTGTCGATGACCTGCCGGGCGAACTTCGCGTCGAAGCTCTGACCGCTCATGACCCGGATCAGACCCACTCCGGCCAGCACATCGGCGATCAGCGACCAGTCACGGCCGGGTGCCACCTCGCCACGGTCGGCGGCCCGCTGCAGGATGGTGGTCACCACGCGTCTGCCCTTGAGCAGAAGCATGTCGTCGAGTGCGGTGGCGAGGTGTGGATCGTGGGCGGCCTCGACCGCAACCCGCAACACCACGTCGTTGGGGATCAGCGCGTCGTCGGTGCGCGCCATCCGTCCCACCAGCGCGTCGAAGTCGCCGGCCAGGCTGCCGG
This sequence comes from Mycolicibacter virginiensis, assembly GCF_022374935.2. NCBI lineage: Bacteria > Bacillati > Actinomycetota > Actinomycetes > Mycobacteriales > Mycobacteriaceae > Mycobacterium > Mycobacterium virginiense. Next base: position 727,154 of record NZ_CP092430.2, on the reverse strand, counting down.
TGTCGGCGACGTCGTCGTCCATCAGGTCGGGTCGCCAGTACACCAGCGCATCGGCGATCAGCGCGGCCTTCGACGACCAGCGGCGGTAGATGGCGGCCTTGCCGACGCCGGCGCGCGCGGCGATGTCGTTCATGTTGGTGTCGTCGTAGCCGTTCTCGGCCAGGGCGGCCAAGGCGGCATCGAGGATCGCTGGGTCACGCGACCGATCGAGTCGCCCATCGGTGCGCCTGCGCAACTTCGATTCGGTGTCTGCCATCGCCGGGCACCTACGACGTGGGTTGCGGAATGGGCGCGGTGTTGTCTTCGGCCGGCTGCGGTTCGGGTCCGCTACGGCCGCGCCTGGTGATCTCAAAAGTGTTGAGCGGCCACCAGAACCAGCGACCCAGCGCCGCAGCGATCGACGGTGTCATGAACGCCCGGACGATCAACGTGTCGATGATCAGGCCGATACCGATCGTCGTACCGAGCTGGCCGACCACGCGCAGGTCACTGACGATCATCGCCATCATGGTGAAGGCGAACACCAAGCCCGCCGCGGTCACGACACGCCCCGTCGCCCCCACACCTCGGATGATGCCGGTGTTGAGCCCGGCGGCTATCTCTTCCCGCAGGCGCGAGACCACCAGGAGGTTGTAGTCCGAACCCACGGCCAGCAGGATCACCATCGACAACGGGATCACGATCCACTGCACGCCCAGGCCCAGGATGTCCTGCCAGAGCAGCACCGACAATCCACACGCGATACCCAAGGATGCCGCCACGGTGCCGACGATCACCAGGGCGGCCACCACGCTGCGGGTGATGATCAGCATGATCGCGAAGATCAGGATCAGCGACGCGATCAGCACAATCATCAGGTCGATGACGACGCCGTCCTGCATGTCGGCGTACAGCGATGCGGTACCGGCGAGCGAGACCTTCGCGCTGGCCAGCGGGGTGCCCTTGAGGGCGTCGGCGACAACGTCTTTGAGGTCCCGGACATGTGCGATGCCCTCCACCGAGGCCGGGTCGCCCTGGTGGGTGATGATCATCCGGACCGACTTGTGGTCTGGCGACATGAACATCTTGATGCCACGCTTGAAGTCAGGATTGTCGAACACATCCGGCGGCATGTAGAAGAAATCGTCGTTCTTGGCCTGATCGAAGTACAGGCCTATCTCCGTCTCGCCTTTGGCCAATTCCTGTTGCTGGGCCTGGGTTCCGGCCATGGTGCTGTGGGTCGCGAGCATGAAGTCGCGCATCGTCGTCATCGAGTCGATGGTGTTCTGCAGAACCGGCAACATCTGCGGCAGCAACTTGTCCAGGCGGTCCATGTCGACGGTGAGATTCTGGATCTGTTCGTCGAGTTGGTCGATGCCGTCCATGGTGTCGAAGATCGATCGCAGTGAGTTGCAGATCGGGATGTCGAAGCAGTGCGGTTCCCAGTAGAAGTAGTTGCGGAACACCCGGAAGAAGTCGTCGAAATCGGCGATATGGTCCCGCAATTGATCGGTGGTGTCCGCCATGTCGTGGGTCCTGGCGACCATGCTGTGCGTGACTTCGGTCATGCGCTTGGTGATGTCGTACATGCGCTCCATGTTGGCGACGGTCTTGCTCATCTCGTCGGCCTGTTCGAGCATCTGAGCCGAGTTGTCATTGTTGAACTTCGCGGCCTGCAGGGTGCCGGCGTTCTGCGCGCCGAGCAGGAAGGGGATCGAGCTGTGCTCGATCGGTGCGCCCAGCGGGCGGGTGATGGTCTGCACCCGATCGATGCCCCGCATGCGAAAGACGCTCTTGGCGACCTTCTCGATCACCAGCATGTCTGCGGGGGTGCGCAGGTCATGATCGGTTTCGAGCATCAACAGTTCGGGGTTCATCCGGGCCTGGGAGAAATGCCGGTCCGCGACCGCCATGGCCAGGTTGGCCGGCATGTCGGCGGGAGTGAACTTCTGGTCGTTGTACTGCGGCACATACGTCAGCAGGCTGATGAAGCCCACGACGGCAAGCGCGCTGCTCATCAAGATGACCGGGACGGGCCAGCGGACCGTGACGGTTCCGACCTTGCGCCAGTTCCGCGTCGACAGTTTCTGTTTGGGGTCGAGTAGCCCGAACTTCGATGCCACGGTGAGTATCGCCGGGGCCAGTGTCAGGGAGGCGGCGATGACGACCAGGATCGCGATCGCGCAGGGCGGGCCCATGGTCTGGAAGTAGGGCAGCGTGGTCATGCTCAGGCACATCAAGGCGCCGACGATGGTCAACCCCGAACCCAGGATGACGTGCGAGACGCCGCTGTAGGAGACATAGAACGCCTCTTCGGGATCGAGGCCCTTCGCTCGCTCTTCGTGATATCGGCCGAGGAGGAAGATCAGGTAATCGGTGATCGCGGCGATGGACAGCATCGTCACCATGCTCACCGCATACGGGGTCAGGCCGACGATGTTCATGTTGCCGGCGGCGGCCGTAACGCTCATGGCGGCAAACAGTCCCAGGCCGATGGCGACCATGGAGATCAGCATCGTCACCACCGAGCGGTAGATGGCGAGCAGCATCACGATGATGATGGCGACCGACACGAACTCCAGCCGATGCATGCTTTGATGCCCGGCCACACTGGTGTCGGCGTTGAGGACCGTGTTGCCCGCGACATGGGCTTTGATGCCCGGCGGCGGGGGTACCGACGCGACGATGTCGCGTACCGCCGCCACCGACTCGTGGCTTTCGGTGGTGCCCTGCGAGCCATTGAGGAAGATCTGCACGTAGGCGGACTTGCCGTCCACGCTCTGTGAACCCGCCGCGGTCAGCGGATCACTCCAGAAGTCCTGAACGTTTTGCACGTGCTCGTGATCGGCCTCGAGTTTGGCGACGATCTGGTCGTAGAACTCGTGCGCGGCTTCGCCGACCGGCTCATCACTTTCGAGCACGACCATCGCCGTGGAGTCCGAGTCGTACTGCTGAAACACCTTGCCGATATTGAGCATCGCCGCGTACGACGGCGCGCCGGTAGGGCTGATCGGGACCGACCGGGTGGCCGCGACCTCGCCCAGTGACGGGATCACCGCGCCCAGGACGATCACCAGGAGCACCCAGAACAAGATGATCGGCAGCGAGAAGACCCGGACCATCCGGCCTAAGAAGGGGCGGTGGGGCTGCGGCTCGCTCATACGGATTTCACCAAGCAGTAGATGAACGGTTTGATGGTGTCGTCGCTGGCGCGCTCGTCGCGCACTTCGTCGTCGACGGTCACCCGGCATCGAAGGTCGCGGGTGTCGCGATCACCCTGGGCCATGATGTTGGCCGACATCGACGGCAGCGTCGTCACGATCGTGAACGACCAAGGCAACGACGCGTTTTCGATGAGATTCGGTTGCCCATTCTCGTCGAGGTAGTTGAGGTTCGCGGTCCCACCGGTACCGGTGACCTCGTAGGTGATGTGCTTCGGATTGAAGTTCTCGGTGATCGCCGAACCCTCTGCCAGGTTCGGGCCTTGGTGGCCCAGAGATGCGCGAATCCGGGAGATGGCATACCCACCCAGTGCCACGACAACCACCAGCAGTAGCGGAATCCAGAACCGCCTCATTAATCGGAACACCGGGTGCATGCCTCTCGGTCGTTCGGGTCGATCAGATCCAGACGGGGCAACCCGGCTCGCGCAACGCCCAATTCAGGCGAAGAAAACCTGTCGCCAACCGATACGGAACCTGAGTTCCGCGCGTAGAACGGTCGTTAGATTACCTGACGATCTGGCCGCGTGGCACTACCTTGACCCTGTTCGTGGGTCTGTCGTGTTTTTGCCGGTCGTTACGGGGCCGTACCCTTACCAGGCGTGACCGTCATCGACCCGGAGAAACTCGCGACCTGCCTGCAGGTGTTGTCCGAGATCGACTCGCTGCCGGCCGAGCACCCCGACGCCGTCGCGGTGCGCCGAGCCACCGCGCGCATGTTCAAGGCGCTCAAGAAGGCCCGCCGGAACGCCAAACGCGACGCAGTGGCCGCCGCCGATCACGCCGTCATCGCCGCCACGGCCACCGGGGCGCCGGGCCGAATCGACGACGAGACGCAGGGCATTCCGCTGGTGTCTGCCACGGTCGGGGCGTCGGCGGGCACACTGCTGCGCTCGCAGGCCTGCTACATCTGCAAGGTCCACTACACGCAGGTGGACGCGTTCTATCACCAGCTCTGCCCGGGCTGCGCCGCGATGAGCCGGGCCAAGCGCGATGCTCGCACCGACTTGACCGGCCGCCGCGCCCTGCTCACCGGCGGGCGCGCCAAGATCGGCATGTACATCGCGCTGCGGCTGCTGCGTGACGGTGCACACACCACCATCACCACCCGGTTCCCCAACGATGCCGTGCGCCGGTTCGCCGCCATGCCCGATCACGCCGATTGGCTGCATCGGCTGCAGGTGGTGGGTATCGACCTGCGCGACCCGGCACAGGTCGTCGCGCTGGCTGACACGGTGGCCGCCCAGGGCCCGTTGGACATCCTGATCAACAACGCGGCGCAGACGGTGCGGCGCGCACCCGGCTCGTATGCCGCCCTCATCGAGGCCGAGCGCACCCCCGCAGGCGAGCTGGTTGATGTGATCACCTTCGACCACGTCAGCGACGCCCATCCGGCGGCCCTGGCCGGCAGCCTCGCCGCGCACCAGGAGCCGCACGCGCTGACCGAACTCGCCCTGACCGCCCGCAGCGCCTCCCCGCAGCGGATCGCCGCCGGCGTCGCCATCGACGCGGGTGGGCTGTTGCCCGACACCGCCGCGGTGAACAGCTGGACCCAGCGGGTGCACGAGGTCGACGCCCTGGAGCTGCTCGAGGTGCAGCTGTGCAACCAAACCGCGCCGTTCATCCTGGTGAGCCGACTTCGCCCGGCCATGGCGGCGGCTACGGCCCACCGTAAGTACGTGGTGAATGTGTCGGCGATGGAGGGGCAGTTCAGCCGCCGCTACAAGGGCCCGGGCCATCCACACACCAACATGGCCAAGGCCGCGCTGAATATGCTGACCCGCACCAGTGCAGCCGAAATGCTGGAGAACGACAGCATCCTGATGACCGCGGTGGACACCGGCTGGATCACCGATGAGCGCCCGCATCCCACCAAGCTGCGACTGGCCGAGGAGGGATTCCACGCCCCGTTGGATCTGGTCGACGGCGCCGCCCGGGTCTACGACCCGATCGTGCGCGGGGAAGCCGGCGAAGATCTGTACGGGTGTTTCCTCAAGGATTACGCGCCGAGTCCCTGGTAGCGCCGTCAATACAGCGGGCCGCCGCCGAACAGGGTGCGGTGCGAGTCCGGCTGGTTGCCTTCGAGGTCGGTGATGCCGTAGTCCAGCGCGGTCTCGGCGGTGATCAGGGTGTGCCCGCTGCGGGCGGCTAGGTCGGGGTCATTCGCCAGGGCGGCGACGACGCGGCCGATGAACTCCGGGGTTTCGGCGTTGGCCAGCGGGAAACCCTGGAAGTTGTCCAGGCCACGAGCCATGAAGCCTTGCATGACTTCGTTTTTCACCAGGCCCGGCCACAGCGATACCGCACTCACCCCGGTTCCGGTCAGCTCGACGGCCATGTCGGCGGCCATCTTGTCCAACCCGGCCTTGGACATGCCGTAGAGCACCGAGTGCAGGTGCCCGCGGGTCCCGAACGACGAGATGTTCGCGATCAGGCCGGCACCGCGCGGGACCATCAGCTGCGCGGCATGCACCGAGGCGACGTAGTGGGCACGCAGGCCCACCCCGACCAGGGTGTCCCAGTCCGACAGGGGACGCTGCCAGAACTTCTCGGTGAATCCGGCGAACCCCTTGGGCGCGGCCCAGACGTTGTTGACCAGCAGATCCAGCCGGCCGTCGCACTCGTCGGCGATGCGGGCGAACAACTTCGCGATCTGGCCGTCATCGCGGTGATCGCACTGCACGGGAATGCCGAGCCCGCCACGTTCGGTGACGCTTTGGGCGGTCTCGTCCAGTGGACCCTGGTGCCGCGCGGTGACGTAGACGGTCCAGCCCTGCGAGCCGAGCGCCAGCGCGATGCCCTTGCCGACACTGCGGCTGGCGCCGGTGACCAAGGCGATTCGGGTGCTCATCTCAGATCTCCACAATGGTGTCGTCGCCGAGCGGTCGGGTGATCACCCAGAGCTGGCGGAAGTGGCTGCGGGCCATTTTCCAGGCGCCGTCCTCGATCACGTAGTCGTCGTCGTATTCGCCGGTGAGCAGGCGTTCGGTGCGCTCAATCATGTTGAGCTGGCGGAATTTCAGCGTCCAACGTCCGGTGGCCGTGCCGGGCCCGGTGAGGGTGATGTCGGGGTGCATGCCGTGGTGCATGTCCAGGATCACCGGTTTGCCGTCCACCTTGTGCAGCGCGATCTTGGTGAATACCGCGGCGATCTGATCGGCGTCATCGAACCCGCCCAGGGGGCCGTAATGAATGTCGGCCCCACGATTGATGAAGCAGGCCCGGAAGGTATCGGGGTCTTTGGCGTCACACGCCCGGAAGTAGCGGTGCTTGAGGGCTTTGATCGCCTCGATCTGTTCGAGCGCGGTCAGCCGCTCCTCGGGTGTCATCGCTCGACGATAGTTGTCGGCGCCCCACACCACCGCGGGGCATCGGGATATATGCCGGCGACCTATGGCTGCCGGGACGTCATGCGCGCGAAAGCGCGCCCATCTCGCGACTCAGCACATTTGGCCGGCGAAGAAGGCCGCCGACACCAGACCGACGCACAACGCCAGGGTGGCGTGACCCATCATCCCGGCGCCGACGGTCGCGGTGGCAGCGGTGGCAGCCAAGCCGCTCAGAAAAGTGGTCATCGCCCTTGTCTCCTGTGGTGTACGTCACATCAACGATTCCAACGTGGTCTACACCACATCATATCTCTAAGGAAAATGCCAGTCCCATCCCATTCACCGGAAAGCCGGGGGAATTTTTGGGGCGAGCTGGGCAACGTGTCCCGTCCGCGGCACCGGACATATGTGGCCGTTGCCCGCCTCTGAGCGACGCGCCACGTTATGTCAGACCCGGAGCGGGGTCAGTGGCGATCCGAATACCGGGAACTCGACACGCTTGCCCCTCCGCGGAAACTTCTCCACACCGGCCGATCTGGTGACGTGCGCCCCGACTGCTTCGTCCCTACCGTGACCGCCATGACCGAGCCGTTCGATCCCGTCGGGCTCCTGTCGTCGATTCTCATCGGGCACGGCCCACTGCACGAAGATGACATCGCCGAGCAGATCCGGCTTCCGCGGCGCGGCCGATCCTGCCCGTGTGCTGCAACGGTTAAGGCTCGGAATCGATGTCCCGGCAGTGCAACGGCGTGCGTGGCGGAGCCGACGCTGTTCAGCGAGCCGGCGGCGCCCGATGAGCGCGGCCGGCACCCGCCCGGCTACAGCTCGGTAACAGTCCCGGCTTCGACCCGCCAGGTGCGGTCCAACCGGACGTTCTGCAACATCCGTCGGTCGTGGGTCACCAACAACAGCGCGCCGTCGTACGTCTCCAGTGCCTGCTCAAGCTGTTCGATGGCGGGCAGATCGAGATGATTGGTCGGTTCGTCGAGGACCAGCACGTTCGTGCCGCAGGCCTGCAGCAATGCGAGGCCGGCGCGAGTGCGCTCCCCGGGCGACAGGTCATCTACCGTGCGCTCCACATGGTCGGCGGTCAGCCCGAACTTCGCCAGCAGGGTTCGCACGTCGGCGGTCGACCAGTCCGGGACCCGCTGCTCGAAGCGATCGACCAGCCGGGCGGGGCCGGTGAAATCGGCGCGGGCCTGGTCGATTTCACCGATAGCGACGTTGGCCCCCAGGCTTGCACGGCCCGCGTCGGGCTGCTGACGGCCCAGCAGCAGGCGCAGCAACGTCGACTTTCCCGCCCCGTTGGGGCCCACGATGCCGATCCGCTCGCCGGCATCCACCTGGAGCGACACTGGCCCGAGAACGAAATCGCCTTGCCGCACTATGGCATTGTCGAGCGTCGCAACCACTGAACTCGACCGTGGAGCCGCCCCAATGGTGAACTGCAGCGTCCATTCCTTGCGCGGTTCGACGACCTCCTCCAGGCGGGCGATCCGGCTCTCCATCTGACGCACCTTCTGCGCCTGCTTCTCGCTGGACTCGGTGGCGGCCCGGCGGCGGATCTTGTCGTTGTCCGGCGCCTTGCGTATGGCGTTGCGGACGCCCTGACTGGACCATTCCCGCTGGACGCGGGCGCGTGCGACCAGGTCGGCCTTCTTCTCGGCGAATTCGTCGTACTGCTCGCGCCGGTGCCGGCGGTTGATTTCGCGTTCCTCGAGATAGTTGTCGTATCCGCCGCCGAAGACGGTCGTGGTGTTCTGCGCCAGATCCAATTCCAGGACACGAGTGACGCTGCGGGCCAGGAACTCCCGATCGTGGCTGACCAGCACCACCCCGCCACGAAGGTCACGGACGAACTGCTCCAGCCGGGCCAGCCCGTCCAGGTCGAGATCGTTGGTCGGCTCATCGAGCAGGACGATGTCGAACCGCGACAGCATCAGCGCGGCCAGGCCCACCCGGGCGGCCTGCCCACCCGACAACCCGGTCATCAGCGTCGACTCGGGCTGCACCGCCTCGGAGTCCAGTCCGAGGTCGGCCAGCACCGCCGGCACCCGGTCGTCCAGGTCCGCCGCGCCGGTGACCAGCCAGTGGTCCAGCGCGATGGAATAGGCGTCGGCAGGATCGGTATGCGCGGAAGCCAGATCTGGATCGGCCAGGGCTGCGGCCGCGGCGTCCATGGCCTGCGCCGCCTGTGCGCAGCCGGTCCGGCGAGCGATATAGGCGGCGACGGTCTCGCCTGCCACCCGCTCGTGCTCCTGCGGCAGCCAACCGACGAACGCATCGGCCGGGGCGATGTTGACCGCACCCTCGAGCGGCTCCAGATCGCCGGCCAGGATCCGCAACAGGGTGCTCTTGCCGGCGCCGTTGGCACCCACGACACCGGTGACGTCGCCCGGTGCCACGGTCAGGTCCACGCCCTCGAACAGCGTGCGGTGCGCGAAGCCGCCGGCGACGTTCTTGGCGACGAGTGTTGCGGTCATCGGTACATGGTCGCAGGGGCCGAAGGTGGGGCGGGGGATTGGCGGGGTGCGCCTCGACGTCGTGTTACTGACATCAGGCACACAGTTTACGAAACGTATTGCGCAACGCGGGTTATCAGATTCAAGTCCTCGGAGTCGAACTGAATGGCCGACATCTATCGCCGTGTGCGCCCAAGGACCCGGAAGCTCACACAGGGTCTACTACAGCACTGCGACATTGGGACGCTCGATGGCCAAATTTAACGGTTCGATGTGCAGCCGGGAGCGGTGTCGTCGGCGGTGAGCTTCTCGAAGAAGTAGCGTTCTTCGCAGCCCGCACCTCACTCGGAGGTCTTCGCTATGTCACCACGCCACGCCGTACCTAACGTCCGTGGTCAGCATAACTAGCCCTCGATGCCAGCTTCTTTCACCATGGTGTCGAACGCGGGCATCGTGGCCAAGATGCCCTTGGCGATTGCCTGCTTCTCCGCCGCGACGTACTCCTCCGAGAGCGGGGCGCCACCCGACTTGGCGATCTTCTTGTGCTCCTCGTGCAGAAACAGCAGCCCCAGGCCGGTGCCCACCGCGTAACGGTCGGCGGCTTCCTTGGCGCCCTCTTCGGTCAACTTCTTGGCACGCGCCGAGAGATACCCCTTCAGCGGAGAGTAGGTCGAGTTCAGCACGATGGTGGGGATCATGGTGTCACCGAGCTTGGCGAGCTCGGCATATTCCGTATTCGTCGCGAGATCCGCTGCCTTGATCTCGTCCACTAATCCAGGGATGGCATTGTTCAGTCCTTCGCCGTATTCCTCGGGCGTCTTCCAGATCACAGCGACCTGAGAACCGCCCGAGCCACCTTTACCACCCTTATTTCCGCCGCCGGCACCGCCCTTACCGATCTCGTCCACGACCTCCAACTTCGTCGTGTAAGCCATCGTGGGACCGACACCACCGCTGGCCTTCTGCCACTCAAGCCGCGCATCGAGCTTGAACTGGCCTTCTGCGGCGCCTTCGGGAACCTGGAGCTGCACGCGCACGTAGCCGTCGCGGAGACGTCCGATCACGATGTGCTCGTCCGGGTTGATTTCGGGGTGATCGGTCTGGAAGGTCAGCTGGCCGCGGCCGTTGTCGAGGAAGTCGTCCTTCGCGTTGATCATGTACTGGAGGTACCGGACCTTGCCGTCTTCCACGACGATGCTGTCGGGACCCTCGATGGTCGTCGGATCAGCGTAGGTTTCGACCTTTTTCCGCGGCCGCGGCCCCCCTTTGCCCTGACCACCGCCACCGCCAGCATTACCGCCGCCCGACATCCCGAAACCCTTAACCTTCAAGGCCTCAGCGATCCTGCGGCTCACCCCAAGGCCGGACGCCCCCCCGCTCGCCGCCGAAATCGCTTCGCGCACAAGCTGGCTGTTGATCTCCGTGAGGGCGTTCCAGCTATTGAGGAAGTCGGCGACCTGATCCTCGAGTTGGATTGCCGCATCGCTGGCGAGCATCTGTGACCGATCCGGGGTGAACAGCGCGGTCCGGAGTTCGATGGGCAGGTTGTCGGTCTCGACAACCACGAGGATGCGGTCTGCCAGCTTCCCGAGGTCGGTCCGCACCTTGAACTGCTCAGGGGTCCAGTGATGGTGGACCTGGCCGTTCGAAGTGAAAACCAGGGCGTGGTTCTTGGCCACGAACTTGCGACGGGCCCCGGGCAACTCGTTTCCGCTGGCATCCTTGCCCTTCGGAAACACGAAGTACGTCACAGGCAGGTGGTAGGTCTTGCCGCCGTAGCTATACAGCACCTTGTCGTCGTCCGTGAGCCGGTCGTCGCTGGGGTTGTCAGTAAGGCGCCGGCCCAGCCCACGCAGATACTCGTTCTTGCCGCGGGTGATCTCGTTGGTGAACCTCACCGGGATGACGGGTTCGAACAGCCGGGTGTTCAAGACGGTGTCGAATGACCGCTCGTCACCAGAACGAGCGCGGTGGAATCCCTCTACCCCGTACGAGATCAGCGCGATGTAGGTGCCAGCTTCGAACTCAGGGTAGACGCTGGCCGGGGCCGACCAGGGCTGCGCATCACGACCGATTGCCCACTCAGTGGTGACCTGGTAGTAGGCCGACTGACCCTTGCCCTTAGCTTCCCACAGAACGACGGCCACGGTGATGCGGTCCTCCGCCGGTTCCATTTCCGGCGCGCGGCGGGAGACGAGAACCACCGCCTTGGCGTTGCGGTAGGTGCTGGCGCCGCCGACACCGAAGGCACCCTGCTGCCAGTTCCTCGAAGTCTTGTGGCTGGATCCCAGAGCGAAGATCGTGGCGGGCACCGCGGCCGGTTCCATCCCGCAACCGAAATCCCGGTTGACGATCGTAACCCGCTTGCTGGACCGGGCCGGCGGATCGGACTCGCGAATGGAAACCGTCACCATGTCAGCCTGCTGCTGATAGTTCAGCTCTCCCAGCAGCTCGCGGGCTGCGTCCGCGGGGCTCAGATAGGGAACGTCTTCGAGACCGCCCAGGCGCTTCCTGGCCAACCTCTCCAGAACCGAGTCCTGGGAGTTGGTGACCAACTCCAAGGCCTTGTATTCATACGACGACCCGCTGGGCGCCAGCAGACCGAAGTTGTTGTAACGGTCGCCGACGGGCCGTTCGTACGGCGCGCCGTTGGCCACCAGGAGGTCCGCGACCGCCTTGGCTTCCTCGAACGTCGACGCATTCAGGGCCTTTTCGATGATTACCTTCTGGATCTTTACGTTGGCCATTTGTGCCTCCATCTGCTACTTGAATTAATTACTATTTGTTCGCGCTGTCATCGCTGCGCTTCACTTCTGCCTCCCACTTGCCAGGTCCATCGCGTTAGTTCGCTCGAGAAGTTCGCGGCCACCGGCGGTCAGCCAGTAGCGCCCGTCCACGAGTCTGGGTTCCACCAGCCCCCATTCACGCGATCGAGCGATATATCCCTGCGCGACCGAACTCGCCTCGGCGTCAGACCATTTCGGACCGGCCGCCCGAAAGCGTTCCACCAGTTCGTTCCGCGTAGGCAGTTCGGCAACACCGCGCAGCAGATAGTCGAAGCCCCAGCGGTCGGCAGGTGCATGCTCAGCGAGGTAGGCCATGAAAACGTCGGTGAGCTCCAGCGGATGCGGCAGATCCAAAGAGAGACCATCCAACTCGGAGATCAGCCGCCATCCGCTTTCGGTTAGCCCAGCGGGCATATCCGGTGTGTCCTCCGCCTGAATCGCACCCCATGCGAAGAGGGGCCCCGATCCCACCAGCAGACCTGTCATCCTGGACCTCGTTACGGAACCGACCGCGAATGACTGGAACCCGCGTGCCGCCGAAGGCTGCTTGGCGATGTTCGTCGGAAAAAGAACAGTCAGCTTGCGCAATCTCGCGCCGTACCGCTCCAGGGACTTGAGCTCCCCACCGAAATACCAGGCGGCTCTTAATACCTCGTCGCGGCACTTTTCAAAGGGCTTCAGCCCATCGGTGGTGTACCGCGCCATACGCTGAAGTGCCCAAACCGACGGATAGTCACGGCTATGAAGACCCAAAAGGGGTTCGTCGTCCGTCTGGACCGCTCCGTGGGCGATGACCTTCGGCTTGCGCTCCGGCGATACTAGGGCCGTCCCGGCCAGGTCCTTCAGGGTGAGCTCGTTGCGTTCCCACGACGGAAGGCCAGCCACCACCTGTTCGAGGAGGCGGCGCTCGAGGTCTTCGTCGTCCCGAGCCATCGGCGCTGTGTCTGCTGACCGGCGCCGGTGGATTCGGGTTGCGATGACCGGTTCGTCGGACGCAGGACCCAGAAATCCGACTTCGTCAGTCGGGCCACCAGGAAGCGGAAGGCCCTCGAAGGCGCCGTCGGATACGCGTATCTCCGGGGGCGCGTCCGGGTAGTCCAGCTCGTTCAGGAGGTTCTCGACAGCTTCCTGCATCAGCTCCGCGCGAGTCCGGAATCCGCCCCGACCGGCCACGATGGATTCATCCATCCGCCTTATAAGAGCGACAGGGAAAGGCACCTTAACTATGCGCTCCCCAGGGGCGCTGCTACTTGTAGTCATAGGCCGACTATATCACGCCGTAAGGCGAGCGGAAGCAATAAGTATGGAGGATGCTCGACATAGGGCCACCCTATTCTGGATATAGCAGCTCTGTTGGCCTTCGGGGCCCTGCCCACAGATTAGGGATCTGCGCCTCCACATCCCCGACAGTCATCGATACCGTCTTGGGTCGGTGCCCGTTGCGTCGCGCCGTGCAGTCTCGGCTGCGCTGATAGTGGTCGGCGCCGATCCCTCCATGGCTTCACCCTCGATCAGCGCCTGCGGCCCGCCGCGGATCACCTCGGCGAACATCGCCTCGGCATCAGCAAACTTCAACGCGTCAAGCTGAAGCACCGGCGCAGAATGGGCTTGGGTCATCGCGTGGTGACCCTTGCTCTGAATCACTTTGGTCAGTAAGTCATTGAGCGCTGCGCAATGACCCACCCGGAAGCCCTCAGCTACACACCAGAGACCAAGCGCCCCAGCCACCTCAGGACCGAAACCCCACCGCCCCAGGGACCTACCCGACGATGCAACGACAGGTGAAATCGTCCGAAGCCGAGCAACGAATCTGACCGCGGCTCAGTCGCCACGAACCGCATCCCTTATCGCCCGCGCCGCGGCACTCGGATCTTCGTGTTCCCAGAACCGAAGGACGGTCCAGCCCGCCTCGTTCAGCACGGCGTTCGTCCGTTCATCACGGGTGCGGTTGCCCGACACCTTCGTAGCCCAGAACTCCGCATTTGTACGGGCCACCGTGTGGTGCTCAGGACACCCGTGCCAAAAGCATCCGTCGATGAACACCGCGACCCGAGCTCGAGTGAACACCAGGTCGGCACGCATTCGACGGTTTGAAGGGAGCGGCGGGAAGTCGACGCGGTACCGCAGGCCCATTCCGTGCACCAACCGACGCACTGCAAGCTCGGGCTTAGTGTCTCTGCCGCGGTTGGCCCGCATGGTGCGCCGTGCGTGCTCACTGGACGCCCACGACTCCGTCACCGTTCCAGTGTGACCCGACAGCAGGGCCATACGCGCCATAACCAGAGGTGACGGCCGTGTTGGGTGAGTCGATACCGGACACTGTCGGCACCGGCCGATAACATCGCCTCGTGGTGGACATGATCGACCTGTTCGCGGGTTGCGGAGGCATGACGGCGGGCTTCGTCGCCGAGAAATACGCCCCCGTGCTGTCGGTCGAGTTCGACCTGTACGCAGCCGCGACCTACGCCGCGAACTTCGGCGAAGACCACACGGTCTGGGGCGACATCAAGTCGGTCAAAAAGAATGCAATACCCACGGCCGATGTCGTGATCGGTGGCCCGCCCTGCCAGGGATTTTCCAACCTGGGATCGAAAGACATCGACGACCCGCGCAACCAACTCTGGCGCGAGTATCTGCGCGTGGTGAGTGCCGCCAAGCCCAAGGTCTTCGTCATCGAGAACGTCGACCGGTTCATGAAGTCGCCGGAGTTCCAACTCCTTCTCGCCGAGACTGAGAGCGGATCTCTCAAGGGCTACACCCTCAGCTATGGCCACCTCAATGCCGCCGACTTCGGCGTCGCCCAGCGGCGCATCCGAACCATCGTCATCGGCTCTCGCGTAGGCCGGATTGAGTTGCCCGAGCAAACACACGCCCGGAATCCAGCTGCCAGCTCCGCACTCCTACCGTGGAGCGGCACCAAGACGCGAATCAAGGGATTGCCGGCCCGTCCCTCAACCACCAGCCTGCCCGCGAGCACCACCAGATTCTTCGGCGAAACGGTCCCGGGAGTCTTCAAGGGGCTTGACCTACATATCGGCCGCAACCCCACAGCGCTTTCCTTGCAGCGCTACGACCATGTCCCGCCCGGCGGTGGACGCTTCGATGTGCCCGAGCACCTGCTGCCGCGCTGCTGGCGCGAGAAGCCGACTGGTACCACGGACGTCATGGGTCGAATGCAGTGGAATTTCCCCTCGCACACGATCCGCACCGAGTTCTACAAACCCGAAAAGGGCGCCTACCTACACCCGCAATGGGACGCTCGGGGACGTAACCGGGTGAATCGGCCGATCACTCACCTCGAAGCCGCACGGCTGCAAGGATTCCCAGAGGACTTCCTGTGGTGCGGGACCAAAATCGAAATCGCCCGCCAAATCGGCAACGCGGTCCCCGTCGGTCTCGCCCAAGCCATCGCGCAGCACCTACGACCGTATCTGTGACCGACGGAACTCATCCCCTGTTTGACGACCGTCCCGCAACGGCCGCACAGGATTCCCGTGCACAGGCACTTCGTCGGCGCCGCAACATCTTCCGTACGCACCCGGCACCCACCGGACCGATGGGCAGGATGCCGCGAGCGTGGACTCTGGAGAGCGGGTTGGAACAGTACGTGCCGCCCTCACTGCGGCCAATCGTGGACTGGTTCGATGACGCGCCGGATGCTCGCGAACGCTTCCGGTGGGCCCTGCGCGATTCCCTGGACGAGCTGCTCGATGGACAGCGCACCGGTCGCTGGGCCTACCAGCACCTGTCTAAGACAGAGAAGACATACTTGGGCACCGCAGTCGAGGTGAATCTGACCAAGGAGTTCGAGTTCCGCAACGGGGATCATCTCGACTGGCAGATAGCTGGCCGAGACATCGACTGCAAGTTCTCCAAAGACCTCGGGGGCTGGGAGATCCCGATGGAGATGTACTTGTGCGCCGATCACGGTGATCGTCAGGGCAAGGCTGACCACCCCGCACTTCTCACATGGTTCGACGACACGACGAGCCGCTGGGCTGCTGGGTTGATGACCGTCACCGACGAGTCTCTGCGTTGGAAGACCGACGACAACGGCGATACGGTCCGCGCCTACAACCGGGACAACAAGCGACGCCTCGCCGAGTCGTCAGCAGATGCCGTCTACTGGCTGTGGGATGGCCTGCAGACCGATCTACCACGAAACCTCCTGCTGCACCTGAACGCGGATGCCCGAGGACGCATCTTCTCGTTCCCCAGCTCGGGCCAAAAGAGGGTGGAACAGCTGTTCCGCGAGGTTCAGGGGCAGATCGTCGGCCGCCAAACCGTCGTCACTGTAGGACAGCAGGACGACGCGCCGAAACGCGTCCGTGACGCCCGCCCGCACCTTCGAGCAGAAGGCATCGTGATACTCGGCCACCAAGATTCACACCCCGCGATTGCCACCGCGCTGAAACTGCCTGTTCCAGTTAAGGGCGAGTGGATCGCAGTGCGTCTAACTCTGGTGTCCGAGGCCGACAATCGCCCCTACTTCGCCCTAGACGGCCAGTGCTGGGCCGCTGCTCATCAGGACGAGCGTGCAGTCCTCGCCCCGGATCTACCCAAGAGACTCCTGCCGTAGGTGGAACCGTGCATATATTGGGCATAGGTATATTGTGGCTACTTAGCCTAGGACAGTGGCCGGTGTCGATTAGTTCCTGTTTTCGCCGGCGGACCTGTTTGGGTCACTGATGCCTTCGCAGCGACCTAGGGGACGGTGGCCGCAAGCAGCTACCAGCTCGAATGTCATGCGGCGGAACTCCTCAGGACAGCGCTTGGGCGTGAACACAGCTCCTTCGGCGGACATCGCGGCCAGAAAGTCAAGCAAACCGACTCAATGCATTCCGGGGCACATCACCTCCGAACTTGCCGGGGCGGTTCACTTCCCCCGACACATTTGTGTGGCGTGGATCAAAGATCGAGATTACGGAACAGATCGGAAATGCCGCACCAGTCCGGTTAACATCTGCAACCACGAAGGAATTCAAGAAGATGCTCGGCTAGGTGACGGTACTCGCATTACTTCACAGACAAGTTGATCGAAGTCTCGGAGTCGCCGTTGCTTCATGAGACGACGAAAGGTCTGGTGCGGCGACCACCGCCTCGGCTTGTCCTTTGCGACCGCTTCTATCGCCGCCTCCAAGGCCGGCAGATCTAGGTGATATACATAGTCGACGGCGCCCGACCCGTCGGCGAGAATCTTGAGCATCGACGGCCTGGGTTCGATCGTTAAAACACCAAAATGCGGCATCATGCCGCGCCTCTGAGAGACAAGTTTATTCCCTTGAGACACGCAGTCCTGGGCACGATCTGTCCTTAACGACCATTTAGATGAGATTGCGATCGCGAGCTCATCAAGATCATCCTGACGCGGAATCGCGATCGAAATGTCAATCTTCAACAAAGACTCTTTAGGCATTTGCTCGTCGAGGTCATCCACCAGCGCTGCCTGAGCTTCAGTGCTGTTATACAAGTTCCTCAAATCCTCCTCAATGCGGTCTCGGTGGACGCCGAGATCGAGCGCAAGCACACGCAACCGCAAATCGTCGAGTGCAGGCCCTAGATCTCCGAAATTCCTGCGGAAGTTGCGGAAGACGTCTAAATGCGCGTACTGGCTGAACTCGCGTGCCGCTCGCGATCGTCCGATGTTCAGATCAGGGCGCAGATTGCGAAGGTGGCTGACGAGCTGGATCTCCATGTCTGCGCCAGGGCCCAGCGGCGCCGGTTTGTCTGGTGCAATCCCAAGCTGCTCAAACAACGCGCCACCAAGTTCGATTGATTGGGCATCGCCCGCGTCAGATGTGTTCGGATTCGCGGTTAGGTTGCCCTCCTTGTCGACCCGGTAGCCGCAGAGGTCTGTCGTGAATGGGGCAGGCATCCCCGATACAATGCCAGTAATGCACCCGAGCATCAATTATCGACGCGTCCACCAAAATGCGCCATTGGGTAGATCAAGTCGGTGACCGGATGAATCTCATGTGCGAGCCGTTGGCCTCAGGCCGACCTTCCGCTGGGTCACAGAACCACGCCTCCTTCACTCCGCCCGACGCAACCCCCTCCGACCTCCCCTCGCTCGGCGCATCCCCCGCACCCCGGGCGCCCACCCGACATACCCTGCACACCCACCCCACCCTCGGTACCCTCGCCTAAATGGCCGCCTTCCGACGACCCCCGCCTAAAACCCTGCTCAAGCGCCTAGCCGTTGTCGCGGGCGCACTGACAGTCCTGGCGGGCATGGTCTGGGTGAGCCGCGCCCAGCCGGTGCAGCAGCTCATCCCACAGCCGCCGGCCGAGGCGATCGGACCCGGGGTCGGCATCAATGTGTCCTCTACCGGCAGCTCCGAGGCCACCAGCTGCACCGCGGGTTTCCTGGTACGCAGCAAGGACGGCCGGCCGGGACTGTTGTCGGCGGGGCATTGCAACAAGCCTGGAGGCTCCGGCACGGTGTCCATCCACAACGGTGCCCTCTACCCCACCGTCGGCGCCTTCACCGAGAGCGTCTACGACGGCAAGGATGGCAACAACATCGGCCTGATCACCCTGGACGATCCCGACAAGTTCCCGCTGACCTCCGAGATCGACGGGCATCCAGTGAGCGGCGTGGCCGAGCGGGTCAACATCGGCGACACGCTCTGTCATTTGGGCGTCCGCAGCGGTGAGCCGATGTGCGGACCGGTTTCCGCCAGCGAGAAGGGCAAGGTCAGGTTCGCCGCGGCGACCACCTGCGGCGACGCGGGCGGCCCCGCCTACCGGATGCGCCCGGACGGCACCGCCGAAGCGGTCGGCATCCTCACCGCGGAGTCCGACGGTGAGGATCCCGAGACGGCCTGCGCTGAGCCGCGCGAGTCCTCCGTCGCGCAGCTGATCAAGCCGTGGCTGCAGGCCTGGCAACTGACGCTGGTCACCAGCACGTAAACCACGACCTAAAGAGCCTCTACCGCAGCCGTCTCCCGCGCGCGACACTGAACCGGACGGGACGCTGCCCCGTGTCACTTCCGGGAGGCTGGTGCATGGGTAGAGGAAAACCAGCGACAGATCGATTCTCGACCGCGGCCACGCCGCGGCCGGCCAGTTCTGCGCGTACGGGCGGGATCTGAACCGCCATGACCACCGACGACCAGGCCCGGCCCCGCTTGAGCAGCGCTTCCAGCGCCATGCACCGCGACCTCGCGCCGAACCGGGCCATGGTCGCCAACGCGCTGGCGCAGCTCTCTGCCGAACACCGGGCCCTGCTACGTCGTGCCTATTACTACGGATGGAGCACCGAGCAGATCGCGGTCGATCTGGACATCGCGGAACGCAGTGTGAAGACCCAGCTGCACTACGCGCTACGGACACTGCAACAGACACTGCGAGATATGGGAACGGTGCAATGACGTTTGACCACGAGTACGGCATGTGGGATGCCGCCTACGTGCTGGGGTCACTCTCGGATTCCGACTATCGCGAATTCGAGACGCACCTCGACGACTGCTTGTTGTGCCAGGACGCCGTCACGGAGCTGTCCGAAATGCCGGCGGTGTTGTCGCTGCTGGATCAAGAGGACTTCGGAGAATCTGATCTGCAATCCAACGGCGCGACGGCCGTCGCCACCGGTGTCACCCGCCAGGTCAACGGCCACGACTCCGGTGCTGCGGTGGCGGTTCTTCAGCCGCCGGAGACGGTCTTCCCGGTCTTTCGCCCCGGCAACTACGCTCCGGTCCCCGACGAGCTCACCGAGTTCGATCTGTCCGTCGACGGCAGCATTCCTGCAGAGCTGAACGGCTGGTATCTGCGCAACGGCCCCAATCCCCGCGAGGCGGGCGGGCACTGGTGCACCGGCGACGGCATGGTGCACGGGGTTCGGCTGGAGAACGGCCGGGCCGCCTGGTACCGCAACCGCTGGGTGCGCACCGAAAGCTTCGAACGCCCCCTGCCGCTGTTCAACGCCGACGGCAGCCGCAATCTGCACTCCAGCGCGGCCAACACCCACGTGATCCGGCACGCCGGTAAGACCCTGGCGCTGATGGACACCGCTTTGCCGTACGAGATCTCCACCGAGCTGGACACGCTCGGCGCCTACGACTTCGCCGGCCAGCTGACCGATTCCATGGCGCCGCATCCCAAGGTCTGTCCGATCACCGGCGAGTTGCACTTCTTCGGATACGGCGACCTCACCCACCCGCACATCAACTACTACCGCGCCAGTGCCGACGGGGCGGTCCAGGTCCGCCGTCCAATCAATGTTCCCGGGCTGACGCTGATGCACGACTTCGCGCTGACCGCGCAGCATGTGGTGTTCCTGGACCTGCCGTTGGTGTTCAATCCGCAGGTTGCGCTCACCCGACGAATCGAACGCGATCCGCCCTACCGGTGGGACGACGACTACGGCGCCCGCCTGGGAGTGCTGCGCCGCGACGACCCCTATGGCCCGGTTCGCTGGTTCGACATCAACCCGTGTTACGTCTTCCACATCGCCAACGCGTTCGACGTGTCATCGGCCCAGGGCGACGCGATCGTGCTCCAGGTGGTCCGCTACCCGGAGATCTGGCGCGACAACAGCGATTTCGAGACCGACGCCTCACTATGGCGCTGGACGATCGACTTGGACGCGGGCGTCGTGGCCGAGGTTCAGCTCGACGACCGTGACATCGAGTTTCCCCGCGTCGACGACCGGCGGGTGGGCGCGCAGGCCCGCTACGCGGTCACCGTCGGCACCGACGGCCTGGTCCGCTACGACCTGGCGCGCGACAGCGCCGAGGTCCACCGGTTCGGCGTCAACGGCATGGCCGGCGCCCCCGATGAGGCGGTGTTCGCTCCCACGCCGGGGCAGACCGACGAATCGGCCGGCTGGTATCTGAGCTACGTCTACAGCCCGGTCCGCGGGTGCAGCGAACTGGTGATCCTCAACGCGTCGGAGTTCGACGCCGAACCCGTCGCCCGGGTGCGGCTGCCGCGGCGCGTTCCGCACGGTTTTCACGGGAGCTGGATCCCTGACTGAAGGGCCAAAACATGAACCCGACGGGCCCCCACGTCGTGTCATTAGGCAGGAGGTGATCAGCTTGCCTCGCATCGGCATACCGCCAGACCACGAAGCCGCGCTGATGAAAGCGCTCTATGACGAGCACGCCGCGGTGCTATGGCGCTACGCCCTGCGCCTGACCGGCGACGCCAGCCGTGCCGAAGACGTGGTGCAGGAGACGCTGCTGCGCGCCTGGCAGCATCCGGAGGTCATCGGCGATACCGAGCGCTCCCCTCGGGCCTGGATGTGCACCGTGGCGCGCAACATGATCATCGACGAACGGCGCAGCGCCCAGTACCGCCACGTGGTCGCCACGCTCGATGAGACGACCACGCCTGAGCAACCCACCCGCGACGAGGTGGACACCGCCCTGGACCGGATGTTGATCGCCGACGCCATGACCCACCTGTCGGCGGAGCACCGGGCGGTGATCGAACGGTCCTACTACCGTGGTTGGAGTACCGGACAGACCGCCGAAGACCTGGGGATCGCCGAGGGAACGGTGAAATCACGCCTGCACTACGCGGTGCGGGCTCTGCGACTCGCCCTGCAGGAGATGGGGGTGACACGATGACGTCGCCGCGAGAATTCGGCTCGGCCTGCGGGCCGGTCGAGAGTGAGCACCCATACGCCATGTGGGATGCCGCCTATGTGCTCGGTTCGCTGTCTGCGGCCGACCGCCGAGAATTCGAGGGGCACCTGGCCGGCTGCCGGCAGTGCCGGGAGGCAGTCACCGAGATCAGCGGCGTGCCCGCCCTGCTGTCGCAGCTCGACGGCAACTGCGTGGCGGCGATCAACGAGTCCGACACGGAGCCGCCCCCACCGGCCTACCTGCTGCCGGCCCTTTTGACCGAGGTGCACCGGCGGCGCCGACGCACCCGGCTGATGACGTGGACGGCGTCGGCTGCGGCAGCAGCCGTACTCGGGATCGGTGTCCTGCTCGGTATCACCTCATCGACCACGCCGTCCCCGCAGCACGATGCGGTGCCGATGGCGCAGGTGGGCACGACGGCGCTAGCCTCGACGGTCGCGGTCAGGGACGAATCCTGGGGCAGCTACATCGATTTGAGCTGCGTCTGCCTGGCACCGGTGAACGCTCACCACGACACCCTGGCGTTGGTGGTGGTCGGCCGCGACGGCAGCCAGACCCGACTGGCGACCTGGGTCGCCGAGCCTGGGCACACCGCGACGCCGGCCGGCAGCATCTCGACACCGTCGGATCAGATCGCCTCGGTCCAAGTGGTGTCAGCCGACAACGGCCAGGTCCTGCTGGAGCGCACGCTGTGAACTAATGCCCGCCGCAAACCGTGTCAATGACATCGTCACGAGTTAGGCGGGCAGATGTCCAGGATCGCTTCCGTGGTCGATTTCATCGTCGCCCAGCTGGCGGCGACGGGAGTCGGTCACATCTTCGGCGTCGACGGCGCGAACATCGAAGACCTATACGACGCAGCGTATTTTCGTCCCGACATCACCGCGGTGCTCGCCAAGCATGAGTTCTCGGCCGCCACCATGGCCGACGGCTACAGCCGCAGTGGCGCCGGGTTGGGTGTGGTCGCCGCGACATCGGGCGGGGGCGCCCTGAACTTGGTTGCCGGACTGGGCGAATCATTGGCCAGTCGCGTTCCGGTGCTGGCGCTGGTGGGCCAGGCCCCGACCACCTTGGACGGTCGAGGAAGTTTTCAAGACACCAGTGGACGCAACGGTGCACTCGACGCGCACGCGCTGTTCTCGGCGGTATCGATCTTCTGCGAGCGGGTGATGAACCCCGAAGACATCGTGGCCACACTGCCCCGGGCGATCGCCGCGGCACGCAGCGGCGGACCCGCGGTGCTGTTGCTGCCCAAGAATGTTCAGCAGGGGTTCGTCACCGCCAGCCCGTACCGCAACGGCGACGACACCGGCGGCGATCCCGTCGTCATCAGTGACCCGCATCCGATCATTCACGCGCTGCGCAACGCCCACGGACCGGTCACGATCATCGCCGGCGAACAGGTGGCCCGCGACGACGCACGCACCGACCTCGAGAACCTGCGGGCGCTGCTGCGCGCCCGGGTGGTGTGCGTCCCCGACGCCAAAGATGTCTCGGGCACCTCGGGACTGGGCGCATCGTCGGCGCTGGGCGTGGCCGGCATCATGGGCCACCCGTCGGTCGCCGACGCACTGACCGACAGCGCGGTGTGCCTGGTGGTGGGCACCCGGCTGACGCTGACCGCTCGCGCCGGCCTGGACGCGGCGCTGGGCACTGTGCGCACCGTGTCGCTCGGCTCGGCACCCCCGTACGTTCCGTGTACGCACGTGCAGACCGCTGACCTGCGGACGTCCCTGCGGTCGATCTACCGCGAGCTCTCAGGTGCCGGACGCCCCAGGTGGCTGCGGGTGCCCGAGACGGTGCCGCACACCGAGTTGAATCCCCCGCCTTACGCCGGCCCGGGAGTGCGCTATCGCGACGCGATGGCCGTGCTGGACCGCGCGTTGCCCGCCGGGACCGACATCGTCGTCGATGCGGGCAACACCGGCGCTGCGGCCATCCACTACCTGCCGCCGCGGCGCGACGGCCGTTTCCTGGTCGCACTGGGGATGGGCGGGATGGGCTACAGCTTCGGGGCCGGGATCGGGACGGCCTTCGGTCGCGGCCGGCGCACCGTGGTGATCGCCGGGGACGGCGCGTTCTTCATGCACGGCATGGAAATCCACACCGCCGTGCAGTACCACCTCCCGGTGCTGTTCGTACTGCTGAACAACAACGCGCACGCCATGTGCGTCACCCGCGAGCAGTTGTTCTACGACGGCTTCTACAGCTACAACCGCTTCACTCCCAGTCAGCTCGGTGACGGCCTGGCGTCGATGTTCCCCGGGCTCAGCGCGATCGACGTCGACGACCCGGGAACATTCGAGGCGGTCGTGGAATCGGCGTTGGACCGGGAGGGGCCCTCGGTGATCAGCGTTGAGTGCGCCGCCGACGAGATACCGCCTTTCGCACCGTTCCTCGCTGCCGTCGAGTCGCCGAAAGCCACTGCGCCAGTAGCTCGTAACGGCAATATTCCAACCCACGAGGAGGATCAATTCGATGTCGCTACCAGCCCTCGCTGATATCAGCGTTCACGCCGGTACGCCCGAGCCCATCGACGGCTTGGTGCGGGTCGAGACCAGTCCCCGGGAGGTCGCCACCCCGATCATCATGGAGATGATGCACTCGGTCTACCCCCACGACGTGGTGTTCGGCGACTACTGCACCGTCAACGACTACATCGACTGTCCGCCCGACGAACTGTTCGACTACCTCTCCGATACGCGCTGCCTGGAGGAGTGGACCTACAGCCTGCGTGGCTTCACCCCCATCGAAGAATCAGACCTCTGGCTCGCCTACGACCGACTGGGGTCGGAGACCAAGATCTACACCCGCACCGTGTCCAACCGGCAGGCCCTCACGGTGGACTACCACTGCGCCTGGGATCAGCCCGACCACCTGTGGATGATCTACCTGATCCGGATCGTGGACGCCCAGGTCGTGCTGAACAAGCCCGGATCGGTTGTGCTGTGGACCAATTGCCACCACCCGTTCTACGACCACAACCCCTATCCGGACACCGCGCCACCCCAGCGCCCGGTCTGGGTGGGCGACTTCTGGGACATGTTCAGTGCCGGTCATCTGCTGGAACTGAAGAATCTGAAGGCCATTGCCGAATACCGGCACCACAACGGCCTGCCGGTCACCCCGTTCTGGATGCGATGAGGCGAATCATGGACCAATCTGCCGTCAGCCTGATCGATGTCTCCAGCTATCTTCCCGGTGAACCCATCGGCGCCGACTACTACACGCAGTACGCCGAGTCGGATGCGTTGCGCGACAACCTGATGTTCCGCGCGCCCCGATTCCGCCATCACGTCGGCGAGGACGAGACGGCGGCCGACATGATCGAGCAGGCAGCGCAGGGCATCATCGAGCGCCACCGCCGCGAGGTCATCGAGAACGTCGATATCTTGATCACCCACACTCAGTTGCCGGACATCCCGTTCTGCGGCGCCGGCGGCGGCATCGCCCACCGGTTGGGGATGCGTCCGTCTACCGTGCTGGATCTGCACAACGGCGGTTGCGCGGCTTTCGTGCTGGGGCTGGGGGTGGCCCGGCAGTTGTTGGCGGCCGGCGCGGGGCAATCCGCGTTGATCGCGATCGCGCAGAACGCGGCCGGCCAGGTCTTCGATCAGCCCGCCGTGCGGCCCAAGTCGCAGGCGTCGGTTCCCGGTGACGGCGCCGCGGTCGGGCTGCTGACCCGATCAGATCAGTCGCCGATCCTCGATGCCGAGTGCCGGACCTACGGCCAGTACGCCGGCGACATGACCTACAACACCGACCCGCCCCGTAAGTGGTGGCAGCCCGGGCCCGGTGCCGCCTACATCGGTTTCACCGAAGACAAGATCACCAAGGTGCTCGCGCGCGGTAACCGGCAGGTTCCCGAAGTCGCCCTCGCGGTCTGTCATCGCAACGGCCTGTCTCCCGCGGATATTGGGCTGCTGGTCACCAATCAGCCCAACCGGGTATTTCTGCGCAATTGGCGCGAAGCGCTCGAAGTACCCGAATCACGACATGTCGACACCTTCGATGAGTGCGGCAACCTGTTCGGCGCCGGCATCCCGATCAACCTGGATCGCGCGATCACCACTAACCGGGTGCAGCCGGGCGAGGTGGTGGTGATGGCCGGCTTCGCACACGCCGGCGACTTCGCCGGCGCGGCGGCCATCCGTTGGGGCGGACGACCACAATGACCTCTGCGGCGCAAGCGGATTCGGGTACTACGCAGCTTTGTAGCGCACTACCGCCGGCAGTCGACCCGTATGCGTTGTCGCTCAACGAGAACCCGCTACCGCCGCTGCCCGCGGTGCGCGCGGCGCTGGTCGACTTCATCGGTGCGGCCAACCGGTATCCGGAATTCCTGCCCACCCGGCTACGCCGACTGGTGGCCGAGCATGCCGGGGTGAGCGAGGAGAATGTTGCGCTCGGACCGGGAGCGTCCGGGCTGGCCATGCGGGTGCTGCAGACGGCGGCGGCTCCTGGCGAGCGGATCGTACTGAGCAAGCCCACCTTTGAGGGCTACCCCGCTTTCGCCCAGATGGCCGGCCTGACCGCGGTGGACGTCCCCCTCGATGGCTACGGCCATCTCGATCTGACCGCGATGGCCCGGGCCGCCAGGGATGCCCGGGTAGTGGTGTTATGCCGCCCGCACAATCCGACCGGGACCCTGGAGACCGTCGCCGACGTCGAACGGCTGGTCGCCGACGTTCCTGCCGACACCATCGTGCTGCTCGACGAGGCCTACATCGAATTCGTTGCCCCACACCAGCGCATCGACGTCCCGAGGCTCATTGCGCGCTTCCCGAATGTGATTGTGCTGCGCACCTTCTCCAAGGCCTACGGTTTGGCCGGGCTCCGGATCGGCTACGCCTTGGCGGCACCTAAGCTGGCCGGCCTGCTGTGGTCGATGCAGCTGCCGTTCGGTATCAGCGCCGGTTGCACGGTGGCGGTGGCGGCCTCCTATCAGGCAGGGGCACAACTGGAGCAGCGCATCGCCCATATCGTCGCCGAACGCGGCTATCTGCGTGCCCGGCTGCGGGCATCCGGGGTGTACACCACCGATTCCCACGCGAACTTTGTGTACCTGCCGGCGATGGGCCGGCCGTGGAGCGAAGTCTTCGCCGACAGCGGACTGCGGGTGCGCAACTATCCCGACGGCGCCGTGCGCATCACCATCGGTTCCCGCGGCTCCACTCAGATGGTGCTGTCCGCCATCGAGCGGACACTCAATGCGCCAGCAGATGCACCGCGCGGTCAAATACCGCCGGCAGTGCACAACAGGCGGGGACCACAGCCCGTCGGGCCGGCTGCCACGCGCTGGCCAGCACCAGACCCCGGGTGAGCAGTCGATAGCGGCGGGTGATCGAGTGCCAGGCGCGCTCGTAGGACGTGGGGTTGTCATCGACGATCGCCGCCACCGCGGCTGCGGCCTGTTTGACGGCCAGGCTCACGCCCTCACCGGTCAGCGCGTCCTCGTAGCCGGCGGCGTCACCGACCAGCAGCACCCGTCCGGTGACGCGGCGCGAAACCAGTTGCCGCATCGGTCCGCAGCCGCGGGCAGGGCCGCGTTGCGCGTCGCCGAGGTGGGCGGCCAGCGACGGAAACCAGTCAAGCTGCGGGCGGTGCGGCGACAAGATGGCCACCCCCACCAGGCCCGGCTCCACCGGCGTCACGTAGGCCTCGCCCCACCGTGACCAGTGCACCTCCACGAACTCGGACCACGCCGGAACCTGGTAGTGCCAGCGCAGCCCGTAGCGCCGCGGAGAGCCCGCGGCGCAGGAGATCCCGACGGCGCGGCGAACGACCGAGTGCAGCCCGTCGGCGGCGATCAGCCACCTGGCCCGAAGGCCGCCCGCCGTGACCCCCTCGGCATCTTGGACTACGCCGTCGACCTTGGTCGCGATCCAGTCGACGTCGTTCTGTTTGGCCTGATCTGTCATGGCGGCATGCAACGTCGTACGTCGCACGCCGCGCCCCGGGCCGTTGCGAAACCGCGCCTCGGCCCGGCGCTGCTCGTCGAGATAGTTGATGCCGCGCAGCGGCATACCGACCGGGTCCACCCCGAGTGATTTCAACACGGCCAGCCCGCCCGGCATCAGGCCCTCGCCGCAGGCCTTGTCGATCGGGCTGGCCCGGGGATCGGCAACGACTACCGAAAGTCCCTGCTGTCGCGCACATAACGCCGCGGCGAGTCCCCCCGGCCCGCCACCCACGATCAGCAGGTCGGTGTCGAAGCCGATCACCGGTACCCCAGCGCGACGTTCTCCACCCGAATCCGTTCCCGCAACACCGCCGCGTTGGCCAGGCCGAACCAGAGTGCGGTCAGCCAGGCGGTGTGGATCAACGGCAGCGCCAACCCCTCGAGTACCACTGCCACATAGTTGGGATGACGGATCCAGCGATACGGCCCGCCTTGCACCAGCGGGCTTTCCGGCAGAACGATCACCTGAGTATTCCAACGCTGGCCGAGCGTACGCACGCACCACCAGCGCAGCACCTGACTCAAAACCGCCACCGCAAACATGGGCCAGCCCAGCCAGGGGATGAATGGTCGGTGCAACACCCACACCTCGGCAACGCAGCTGACCAGCAGCGCCGAATGGATGCTGACCATCACCGGATAGTGACTGTGCCCGAATTCGACGCCGCCGTTGGCGAACGCCCACCGCGCGTTGTTTTTGGCCACCACCAACTCGATGAGCCGTTCAACGCCCACCGCCAGGACCAGCAAGTAGTACATGCCTACCACTCCAACAGGACGAGTTCGGCGGAGAAACCCGGCCCCATCGCGATCATCAGCCCCAGTGATCCAGGCGGCGGCGGATCGGATTCGATGCCGTCGAGGATATCCAGGACCGATACCGAGGACAGGTTCCCGTGGTCACGCAACGACTTTCGGGTCGGCGTCAGCGCCTCCGACCGCAGGTGCAGCAGGTTCTCGATCGCATCGATGATCTTCGGGCCGGCGGCGTGCACGATCCAGGTCGAGATGTCATCGCTGACCAGGCCGTGATCGGCCAGGAATTCACGAACATTGTCGCCGAGGTATTTCTCAACGATCGTGGCGATCTCCACCGACAAGACGATGCTGAACCCCTCGCTGCCGATCTTCCACCCCAGCACGTCATCGGTGTCGGGGTAGGTCTGACTTCGCGTCGCCAACAGCCTCGGCCCGCGCGCCGAGCGTCGGGCACCGGTCGCGATGACCGCCGCGGCGCCGTCACCGAACAGGCTGGCGGCAACCAGGTTTGCCACCGAAAGGTCTTCGCGCTGAACCGTCAAGGAGCACAGTTCGACGGCGACCAGGGCCGCCACATGGTCGGGAAAGGCACGCAGGTAGTCGTGGACCCGTGCCAGGCCCGCCGCGCCGGCGACGCAGCCCAAGCCGAACAGCGGGATGCGTTTGACGTCGGAACGAAGGCCCATCCGCGTCACCAGCCGCCCCTCCAGCGAGGGAACGGCCAAACCGGTGACCGTCGTGGAGAACACGACATCGACCTCCGACGGCGCGATCCCGGCGCGATCCAGCGCAGCCTGCAGTGCTCGTTCGCTCAGATCCAGAGCGATGTCAAGGTATTCGTCGTTCGCCTCGCTGAAGCCGCTGAGCTTCGGGTAGCGCGCCAACGGCAGCGCCAGCTGGCGGGTGGCGACACCACTGTGGGCGGCGAAGCGCTGAAAGTCTGGACCGGCGAAGTCCGACAGGGCGGCCATCACCTCGCCCTGACGGTGCTGGTGAGAAGGGAATTCCACGGCTACGGCGGCCACGGTCGGAGTGTTGTTCATGTCGAGGTCACGGTGCCGCCGCGGCCGTGGTTCAACGCCACGGCATAGCCGGCGAATATTGAACGCCCGCGCCATCCACTACGTATCTTGTCGTTAGGGGTGCCGTCGGCACCTCCGGTGGACCATTTCGGCGGAAGGTCACTACGTGCTGCACCGGATCGCCCTGCTGGCCCTCGCCGCTCCACGCCGCGTCCTAGTCCTGGCCGGGCTGGTGATGGTCGCCGCCGCGGTGTTCGGGATTCCCGTGGCCGACAGCCTGTCCGCGGGGGGCTTTCAGGATCCTGGTTCGGAATCCGCGCAGGCCACCCAGTTGCTGACCGACAAGTTCGGCCAAAGCGACCAGCAGTTGCTGATTCTGGTGAGTTCGCCCGACGGAGCCGACAGCGAGCGGGCCCGCACGGTAGGCACCGAGATCGCCGGCGTCCTACAGCACTCGCCGCACGTCTTCAACGTCGCCTCGCCATGGACGGACCCGCCATCGGCGGCAGCCCGACTGACCAGCACCGACGGCTCCGCCGGTCTGATCGTGGCCAACCTGCGCGGCGGCGAGAACGACGCACAGAAGTACGCCCGCACCCTGGCTGACCAGGTGGCCCACGATCGAGACGGGGTCAGCGTTCGCGCCGGGGGCGGCGCGATGGTCTATGCCCAGATCAATCACCAGAATCAACATGACCTGCTGCTGATGGAGTCGATCGCCATCCCGCTGAGCTTCGCGGTGCTGGTGTGGGTTTTCGGCGGTCTGTTGGCGGCGGCATTGCCGGTCGCGCTCGGTGGACTCGCGATCGTCGGCTCGATGGCGGTGCTGCGACTGATCACCCTGGGCACGGATGTGTCGATCTTCGCGATGAACCTCACCACCGCCATGGGTTTGGCGCTGGCGATCGACTACACCTTGTTGATCATCAACCGCTACCGCGACGAACTGGCCGAGGGTGTTGCCCCCGATCGAGCGCTGATCCGGACGATGACCACCGCTGGTCGCACCGTGTTGTTCTCGGCGATCACCGTCGCGCTGTCGATGGCGGCCATGGTGTTGTTCCCGATGTATTTCCTCAAGTCGTTCGCCTACGCCGGGGTGGCGACGGTGACGTTCGTGGCGATCGCGGCGATCGTGGTGACGCCGGCGGCGATCGCCCTGCTGGGACCCCGGCTCGACGCGCTGAACCTGCGTCGCCCGATTCGGCGGCTGCTGCGGCGGCCCGAGCCCGTCGCCAAACCGATCGAAGAAGGATTCTGGTACCGGTCAACGAGATTCGTTTCCCGCCACGCGGTTCCGATCGGCCTGGCGGTGGTCACCCTGCTGGTGGCGGTCGGAGTGCCGTTCCTCGGGGTGAAGTGGGGCTACCCCGACGACCGGGTGCTGCCGCGCAGCGCGTCGGCGCACCAGGTCGGCGACGCGCTTCGCCAGGATTTCGCCGACGACTCCGACCGCGCGGTACCGATCGTGGTTCGCGACGCGAACGGCATCGCGCCCGGGGAGCTGGACCGCTATGCCGCGGAGCTGTCCCGGGTTCCGGAGGTGTCCTCGGTGTCGGCACCGACCGGCACTTTCGTCGCCGGCAGCCGGGTGGGCGATCCCTCGGCAGCCACCGGCGTCAAGGACGACACCGTGCTGCTGACCGTGTCCAGCACCGCCCCGCTGTTTTCGCAGCGCTCCGAAACCCAGCTCGATCTGTTGCATCAGGTGCCGGGCCCGGACCAGCGGCCGGTGCAGATGGGTGGGCTGGCACAGATCAACCGGGACAGTGTCAATGCGATCACCGACCGGCTGCCGCAGGTGCTGGGGCTGATCGCCGTCATCACCTTCGGGCTGCTGTTCCTGCTGACCGGCAGCCTGGTATTGCCGATCAAGGCCCTGATCCTCAATGTGTTGTCGCTGTGCGCCGCATTCGGGGCGCTGGTCTGGATATTCCAGGACGGGCACCTGGGTGCGCTGGGCACGACCCCCACCGGGATGCTGGTCGCCAACGTGCCGGTGTTGCTGTTCTGCATCTCATTCGGGCTGTCGATGGACTACGAGGTGTTCCTGGTGTCCCGGATCCGGGAGTACTGGCTGGCCTCGGGTCGCACCCGCGCCGACAACGACGAGAGCGTGTCGCAGGGCTTGGCGCATACCGCCCGGGTGATCACCGCCGCGGCGCTGATCATGTCGATCTCGTTCGCCGCGTTGATCGCCGCGCAGGTGTCGTTCATGCGGATGCTCGGCCTCGGGCTGACGCTGGCGGTGCTGGTGGACGCCACGCTGATCCGCATGGTGTTGGTGCCGGCGTTCATGCATCTGATGGGCAGTTGGAACTGGTGGGCACCTCGTCCGCTGGCCCGGCTGGCGCGGCGCTTCGAGATAAGTGAGAACGGCGGTGGGGCGGGCCGCCATGCCGCGCCGCCGGGACTGCGGACCCCGCACGTGCCGGCCCATCATGGCGCGCATCGGGCCCACGGAAGTACGCACGAGGCCGCGCTGTCCACCCCGGATTGATGGGCCGCGACCGTCAGGTCCCGCAGAACGTGCGGTAGGCACCGAATTCTGGCGGTGCCGGCGCGGCGTATTCCTCCAAGCCCTCCCGCTGCCGGTACGGCTCGGCGATCACGCCCAGCAACTGTTCCACCGGCGTCAGATCGCCGCGCATCGCCGACGTCAACGCCTGCTCCACCAGGTGATTGCGGGCGATGTAGACCGGATTGATCTGGTCCATCGCCTCGACGTCAGGCTGCATGGCCCGCCAGTGCCCCAGCCAGTCGCCGAACACCGCGGGCAGTGCGTCGGTCTCCCCGCGCCCGGCAGCGGCCAGCTTCCGGAAGAACGAGGTGTAGTCCACCTGGTTGTCGGTCATGAGCGCCAATACCTGGTCGATCAGCGCAGCGGCCTCCACGCTGGCGGACAGCCCGAACTTCGCCAGCATCCCCGCCGACCAAAAGCCGTGATAGCGCGGCATGAACCCTTCGAGGGTTTCCACCGCCACCGACAGCGCCAGCTCCTCGGTGGCGGCAAACAACGGCAGGATGGTCTCGGCGAACCGGGCCAGGTTCCACTGCGCGACCAGCGGCTGGTTGCCATAGGCGTAGCGCCCGGCGTGGTCGATGGAGCTGAACACCGTCGCCGGGTCGTAGGCCTCCATGAATGCGCACGGCCCGTAGTCGATGGTCTCCCCGGAGATGGTCATGTTGTCGGTGTTCATCACGCCGTGCACGAAGCCGACCAGCATCCAGCGTGCGATCAGCGACGCCTGGGCTTCGACGACCGCTTGAAACAGTGCGAGGTAAGGGTTTTCGGCCTGTGCGGCATCAGGGTAATGCCGGGCGATCGCGTAGTCGGCCAACCGGCGCAGCAACCCCAGGTCGCCGGTGGCCCGGGCCTGCTGGGCGACCAGCTGGAAGCTGCCGACCCGCAGGTGGCTGGCGGCGACGCGGGTCAGTACCGCCCCGGGCACCGGCGCCTCCCGCTGCACCTGTGCTCCGGTGGCCACCACCGCCAGCGAGCGGGTGGTGGGTATCCCCAGTGCGTACATGGCTTCGCTGACGACATATTCGCGCAACATCGGACCGACGACGGCCAAACCGTCGCCGCCGCGGGCGAATGGAGTCGGCCCGGAACCCTTGAGGTGGATGTCGCGGCGGTGGTCGCCGGCGAGTTCGCCGAGCAGCAGGGCGCGCCCGTCGCCGAGCAGGGGCACGTAGTTGCCGAATTGGTGTCCGGCGTAGGCCTGGGCCACCGGGGTGGCGCCCTCGGGAACGTTGGTACCGGTCAACAGCTTTAGGCCCTCGGCGCTTTTCAGCCAAGCCGGGTCCAAGCCCAGTTCGGCGGCCAGCTTCTCGTTGAGCACCAGCAGCTTCGGCTCCGGCGGAGTGGCGGCCTGCCAGGGCTGCGCGAGTTCGGGGAACTCGCGGGCAAAGTCGGCGGTCAATATCGGGGACGCCATCTGGCCAGCCTACGCAACCGCTACCGTTGCCACGGTGACGGAACGGGGCCGCTGGGAAACGGTGAAGACGGCGGCATGGCGGATCGGGACCGCCGTCGTCGTCGCCGCGATCTTCATCGGCCTGTACCAGGTGAATCGCACCCACCCGGCGCACCCACTGGTCCCGATCCCGATGGCGCACGCGATCGGGCCTGGCATCGGCATCAACGTCTCCCCCGGCGGCGATGCGGCGGGCATCAGTTGCACCACCGGATTCCTGGTGCACACCCGCGACGGCCGGCCCGGGCTGCTGGTGGCCGGGCACTGCAACCCGGGCGGCGGCCCCGGGCACGTGGTGATCCGCCACGGCGGCGCCTTCGCCTATCGCACCATCGGCACCTTCACCGAGACCGTCAGCGACGGCAGCAATTGGGATGACTACGACATCGGGCTGATCACCCTGGACGATCCGGGCAAGATTCCCTTGACCTCGGTCATCGATGGGCATCCGGTGGTCGGAGTAGCCGAGTATGTCTCCGTCGGTGATGTGCTGTGTCACTACGGAATCCGCAGCGGCGGACCGGTGTGCGGTCCGGTGGTGGCCAGCGAGGCGAACAAGGTCCGGTTTGAAGCCGGCGGTACCTGCGGCGACTCCGGCGGGCCGGTGTACCGACTGCGCGACGATGGTGCCGCCGAGGCGGTCGGCATCTACATCGCGGTGTCCGATGGCACCTACTCCGAGCCCAAGTGCGAAGACCCGCATCCCTTCTCGATCGCCCAGACCATCACACCGTGGCTGTCGGCCTGGGATCTGACACTGGACACCACCACCGGCCGCTGACGCGGCACACAATGCTCGTAACCTGGTGAAACCAGGTCCAGGAGGGCAGCGCGATGAGTGTGTCGGAGGAATCTCAGGCCCGCACGCGGATGTTCGCCCGCGTTATCGGTCCGTTCCTGGTCATCGTCACCGCGGCGGCCCTATCCGGTGCCCCGCAGGCGTGGGCACAGGCCTCGGACTTCGGACCCGATCCGTTGTTGCTGTGGGAGGCTGGGGCGTTCACCCTGCTGTCCGGATTGACGGTGGTGACCCTGCACCGGCTTTGGCACGGCGCTGCGGCCATCTGCGTCTCGGTGACGGGCTGGATCACCCTACTCAAGGGGCTTTCGTTGACGGTGTTTCCCTACGCCGGCATGTCAAGCGCGAACCTCGCGATGCGCGCCGAGGGGTGGCCGCGCGCCGCGTACGTGCTGTTCGCGCTGGTCGGGCTGTACCTGACCTACGTCGGGTGGACGCCGTTGCGAGATCGGCCGCAACCGCAGCCGGCCAGCGGTGACCGGGATCTGCGCTCGGCGGCGTGATCGGCGAACCCCGCTTCTACCCGGTTGCTACCGCGGCCGCGCGAATCCCCCGCAACAGGTAGTTCGTCGCGACGACGTGCATCCGCGTCCCGATCACCAGGGCGCGATAGATGCCGCCGTGCAGTCCGGGGAACGCCGCGTAGCTGTAGGCGTGCACGCGCGTCGCACCGGCCTGATCGTCGGTGAGTTCGAACACCAGCCGGTAGCGCGAAAAGCGATGCCGTCCGGCCAGTTCGAGTCGTTGCGGCTCAACGCGTTCGGCCACCTCGAAGCCGGCGCGGGGCTGCAGGCCGAGCGGCGCGAGCAGCGGATTGCGTTCGTTGCCGCGCAACATGGCCTCGACATAGCGTTGCAGGGCGCTCCATACTCGGTTGCGGGGCGCGTCGATCCGTAGCGTGTGCTCGTCGATATAGGGCAGGTCGCTGGTCATGAAATCACCTTGTCTGCTTTGGGGTGGCTTTCTGGAATTCGTCGGACGCCAAACAGCGGGCCTGTTCGGTGACCGCGGCTCGTAGGCCGGCGGCGTCGTCGAGGGTTCGGCCGGCCTCGATGGCACGCCGCGCCCCACGGACCGCGACCGGCGGTTGACTCGCGAGACGTTGAGCGAATTCGCGAGCCGCGGAATCAAGTTCGTCGTCGCCGACCACGCGGCTGGCCAGTCCGATGCGCAGGGCCTCGGCCGCGTCGATGACCTCGCCGAGCAGGATCAATTCTCGCGCTCGCCCCTCCCCGATCAGTCGCGGGAGTCGAAACGTGGCACCCATGTCGGGCAACAGACCGTAACGCGTTTCGGTCAAACCGACTCGGGCATCATGGGCGAGGATGCGGAAGTCGCAGGCCACTGCCAGCTGCAGGCCCGCCCCGTAGGCGTGCCCCCGCACCGCTGCGACGCTGGGACAGCCGAGCTGGGGAATCCACTCGAAGGTCCCGGCCACGCGAATGCCGAGCTCCACGGTCTCGTCATCGAGGGGTCGCTCGGCGAACTCGGTCAACGTCCCGGCCATGTCTTCGACCAGGTCGATGCCGGCCGAGAAGGAGGGCCCGTCACCGGTGACGATCAGACAGCGAAGGGTCTCGTCGGCCAGCAATTGGCTGCCGAGGTGGTCTAACTCCGCGCGCATCGCCGGGTTGATCGCGTTGCGCTTCTCGGGCCGCGACAACGCCAACGTTCCGATGTGTTCGCTGCGGTCATAGCGAATGTTCCGGTACCTGCTCATGTCATGTAGACGATTCCGCGTCGCTGAGTGTGACACCGACGAACTGTCACGGTCGCCGGCCTCTTTCCGTCCTAGCAGATGAAGACCCCAGACAGGAAGAGGGCCGCCTTTAGAACGTGTCGACGAACCGCCGCGGTGGGACGTCTCGCCCGAACCCGGCCGACGCCGCCAGTGTTGCGACGATCAGACCGCGCGTCTCGGCGGGGTCAATCACGTCGTCGATCTCGAAAAGCGTTGCGGCGTTGAGCGCTTTGGCATTCTCCTGCGCAATGGCGGTTGCCTGCCGGACGCGTTCCTCCCGCTCATCGACATCCGCGATGGCATCGAGTTCCTTGCGCAGCCCCAACCGGACCGCACCTTCGAGCCCCATCGGACCCAGATGCGCGCCCGGCCAGGCCACGGTCAGCACCGGTTCATGCAGACTGCCACCCATCATGGCCTGGGCACCCAGCCCGTAGCCACGCCGGAGGATGACCGCGATCAGCGGCACCCGCAGCGCCGCGCCGGCCACCAGCAGCCGAGAAGCCCTCCGTACCAGCGCTTCTGCTTCGGCGGCCGGACCGACCATATAGCCGGGGCAGTCGACCAGCGACACGATGGGCAGCCCGAAGGCGTCGCACAGCTGCAGGAAACGCGCGGCTTTGTCGGAGGCGGCGGCGGTGATGGCCCCGGCCATCACCATGGTGTTGTTGCCGATGATCCCGACTGGGCGGCCGTCGATCCGCGCCAATGCGGTGACCATCTCGGGCGCGAACCGCTCCCGCAGGAACGTCACCGAGTTTGCGTCGGCGATGGTCTCGATGATCGGCTTGAGCGGATAGGCCCGCCGTGCCCGCTCGGGAATCAGGGTGCGCAAGGCGTTCTGGTCTGCCGCCGAGCCGGGGGCGGTTGCACCTTGGAAGTAGCCGAGGACTCGTTTGGTCACCGCGACGGCCTCGGCTTCATCAGCCACCACAACGTCGACGACGCCGTTGGGTGCCTGCACGGACAACGGACCCACATCATCGGGCGCGACGTGGCCCAATCCGCCGCCGGCGATCATCGCCGGGCCCGCCATGCCGATCGAGGTGTCCGCGGTCGCGATGATCAGATCCGAGACACCCGCGATCACCGCGTTGCCGGCAAAGCAGCGGCCCTTGACCACCGCGATACGCGGCACCAGCCCGGACAGCTTGGCCCACAAGGCGAATGCCGGCACATCGAGTGACGACACCGTCGGATAGTCGGTGTCGCCGGGCCGGCCACCGCCGCCCTCGGCAAAGAAGACGGTGGGCAGGCGCATCCGTTCGATGAGCTCGAACAAACGGTCCTTCTTGAAGTGGCCGATCGCGCCCTGCGTGCCCGCCAACACGGTGTAGTCGTAGGACAACACGGCGCAGGCGCCGCGTTCGGGCCCGAACAGCGCGCCGTTGATCGTGGCGGTTCCCCCCAGCAGGCCGTCGCCGGGGGTGTTGGCAATGAGGTCGTCGATGTCGCGACGGGCGCGTTGGGCCGCGATCGCGAACCGCCCATATTCCACAAAGGTGCCGGGGTCGACCAGGTCAGCGATGTTCTCGCGGGCGGTACGGCCCCCGGCGTCGTGTCGGCGCTGCACCGCGTGCGGTCGGGCCGCGTCCTCGGTGAGCGCGCGACGGCGCAGCAGCTCAAGGTGATCGTCACGCAGCGGAGCGTCGGGCATGTGGGATTCCTTCGCCGGGGTGTTGACCTAGAACAACATCATGGGCCGCGGGCCATCCACCCTGACTTTGGGCCCCTACGCTTCAGGCATGGCGAACGAGGAACAGCAGCAGGCCTGGGCGGCGCAGGGTATCGATTGGGTGGACAACGCGGCGATCTTCGAGGCGGTGCTGGCACCGTTCGCCGACGCGGTCATGCAGGCCGCCGACATCACCGCAGGTGAGCGGGTGCTCGACATCGGCTGTGGCTCCGGCACATTGCTGCAGCGCACCGCGGACCTGGGCGCCATGCCGTTCGGCGTGGATATCTCCGAGCCGATGGTGCAGGCGGCGCGCCGGCGGGTCCCCGAGGCCACCGTGAGCCTCGGCGACGCCCAGACCATGGATTTGCGTGCGGCCGCGGGTGGGGCGACGTATGGCCGGTTCATTTCCCGGTTCGGGGTGATGTTCTTCGACGATC
This sequence comes from Mycolicibacter virginiensis, assembly GCF_022374935.2. Taxonomy (NCBI): domain Bacteria; kingdom Bacillati; phylum Actinomycetota; class Actinomycetes; order Mycobacteriales; family Mycobacteriaceae; genus Mycobacterium; species Mycobacterium virginiense. The sequence continues at coordinate 689,409 of NZ_CP092430.2, read as the reverse complement.
CGGTGGTCGCGTTCACCAACATCCGCCGGGCGGCGGCCCCGACCTCCCGGCTGGCGTTCGTGTGTTGGCGCGAAGGCGACAATCCGATGTTCACCGCGGGCATCGACGTCCTGGCCGCCAAGCTGGAATCACCTCCGGCAGCGCTGGATCCCGCCGCGCCTGGTCCGCTGGCATTCGGCAATCCCGAGCGGGTGCGAGCCATCCTGACCGATGCCGGCTGGCACGACATTGCGTTGGAAGCGTTCGACGGGGTCTGCAACTTCGGGATCGGCGGTAGCGACGGCGTCGAGGAGCGGCTGGCGTTGATCCTGGCCAACCGCACCGGACAACAGGCCCGCGCCGAACTGGAGGCCAGGCTAGGTGCCGACGGCTGGGCCGCGGCGGTCGATGAGCTGCGTGACGAGTTGCGCCGCCAACGGGTCGACGGTGTGGTGCAGTTCCCGGGCCGCACCTGGGTGGTCACCGCGACCAATCCCGGCTGATTTCCCAGGCGCCACATCCGCCCCTGCAACGTCGGGTGTGGTCGTGTTCGAATTGGATATCGTATGCGCTATCACCCGTGTCGCCGCGGGACGGTAGTAGCGCATGCGATATCCAAATCGAACAGACCCTATTCACCTGCGGACGCTACGGACGGGACGAATGTGGTCGGCGGTACGCCCGCGATAGCGTGACCGGGACCGCTCCGATCACCGGTAAGGACTCCCGTGACCTCACACCCCTTCGACCGTGCCATGCAGCTCGAGACCGTCGACGCCGGGACTTTTCGTGGCGTCACCCACCCGGAGTGGGCCAACATGGTGGGGCCGTTCGGCGGGATCACCGCTGCGGTCTTGCTGCGCGCCGTCGAATCGCACCCCGAGCGCATCGGCGACCCGCTGGCGCTGACCGTCAACTTCGCCGCACCGATCGCCGACGGCGAGTTCGACATTTCGCTGCGCGCCGCCCGAACCAACCGCAGCAACCAGCACTGGGTGCTGGAGCTGCGCCAGGGCGACGAGGTCAAGACCACCGCAACCGCGCTGCTCGGCCTGCATCGCGACACCTGGGCGGACGACGAAAGCCACCCGCCGAGTGTGCCCGCTCCCGAGGACGTCGCCCCCGGCAAGTTCGTCGACGCCATCGTCTGGGCTACGCGCTATGACATGCGCTTCACCGACGGCCCGGTGCCCCTCAAGACGGTAGAACCCAGCGCATCGTCGACCACCACGTTGTGGGTGCGCGACGCCGAGGACCGGCCGCTGGACTTCGCGGCGCTGGCGTGCCTGTCGGACGTGTTCTTCCCCCGGGTGTTTCTGCGCAGCGGCCGCTTCCTGCCGGCCGGCACTATCTCCCTGACCACCTATTTTCATGCCGACCAAGGCGAAATCGATGCGCTCGGAAGCGATTTCCTGCTCGCCAGCGCACACGCCAACCGGTTCTCGCGCGGCTACTTCGATCAGAGTGCGCACCTGTGGTCACGGGCGGGACAGCTGCTGGCCAGCACGCATCAGCTGGTGTACTTCAAGGACTGACGCTCAAGACTCAACCTCGGGTGAATACCGGGATCGCCGTCGCTGAACTAGCGTCGCCGGTATGCCCGAGGAACTCGGCGCCCACGCCGATGCCACGCGAGCGCGCGAGGATGTCCTGACGCGGCGACTGCAGAGGTCCATGCAGGCCGACCGGGCTTTCCTGGCGACGGTGCGCGGTGCCGCGCAGGTGGCCCTGCTCGGGCGCACACGGCTCGACAGCATCGAGGCCGAGATCCGCGAAGCGCTGGCCCACCACCGTGCGCTGGCGTTGGACACTCCCGCCGGAGCCCGCCAGTTCCAGCGGTTCTTGGCCGCCAAGACCCACGACATTCATCAGGTGATCGCCGACACCGTCGCCGACAGCCAGGCCCGCGCGCGGTCGGTGCGTTCTCTGGGTGGCGGTTACTCGGCCGAGGGCCGCCAGCGGCCGACCATCCAGGCTGTAGACCACTCCTTCAAACGGGGTCCGGCCACCGACGACAAACGCCGGCTCAATCAGATCGACGCGTTCCGGGAGTCCTTCGGCCGCGACCCGGCGTCGGCCTCGGACTGGGCTACCGCGGCGGCCTTGGATCCCAATACCTATGACCCCAAGTTCCAGGGGACGCAATCCGAGATTCGGGTGGCCCGGATCGATCCGGTGCCGGGGCAAGGCGTGGTGCGCGCATCGCAGTGGATCCCCCAGCGGGATGTCAAGAGCGGCCTCTTTTCTCGCGACTTCGGCAACGATCGTGGTCCCGATGCGCGCTTTGATCCCGAGGACACCAAGGTCACCACCTACATCGACTACGAGAACGGCATCGTGGTGATGCGGCAGAACCCGTCGGTTGAACTCAACGCCAGTGGCGGCCCGGGCAGAGTGGCGGTCGGTGTCCCCCAAGGCAGCGTCTCGCAAGCCGCTGACGGGTCGGTTCGCATCAAGTACGACGCCGGCAACCCTCTGGTGCCCGGCTTCACGACGGACGCGCACGGACCACTGCGCGACAATCGACTCAGCGTCAACGGCGACCTGGTGTTCACCCCTGGACACGACGGCGTCTATATCGACGGAACACGTACCAATTACCCGTCGCTGGAGGTTTACCAGGATCTGCCGAGTGGTGACACCCACACGGTGTTGATCGATCCGGCGCACTCGGGAAATACCTGGTTGGGACCGGTCACCAATCTGCCGATCCACCACGAGGTCGGCGTCGGCAGTTCGCGCTTCGCCGCGTTCGACGACGCGGCGGCCCATGATTTCGGGCCGGTCTATGCGCCGCCATCCGTGTCGTCGCAACCAGCCAGCTGACCACTGTTGAAGGAGCCGTCATGACCACCCCTGCCCCGGCAGCTCCCTATGGACCACGCGGCTTCCTCGCCGCGGTGGCGACCATCGCGATCGTCGAGACCGCGACGTGGGCTTGGCTGCCGTTGTGGTTCGCCAGCGTTTTCTTCTTTGTGATCGCAACAGTCGTGGTGGTGCCGACCGGACTGTTCATGCGCGAGCTACCCGACGCGGCCGGCCAGGTCGGGCGCGGCATCCTCATCGGCTACCTCGCAACTCCCCTGACCATCGCCGTCACCGTCATCCCTGCCACCGTGATCTACCAGGTGCTGCAGCACCTGCACTGAAAGGACGGACATGCTGAATCGACTGTGCGCACGAATTCGGGCACAGGACAACGATGTCTGGCGGACGGCTACTCGATCAGCACCGATCGTCGTCCAGCTCGTGTTCGCGGCGGCGTTCGGCGTCGGCTGGCTACTGGGTCATTTTCCGATAGACAGCCATGCCGGATATCGCATCATGCTCGCCGCCACGTTCATCATCACGGCCTTCGCATCGCTGCTGGTCGGCGCAAGGATCTTGGGTTCCAGATCACCGCGCCGGCGCGGCCTGGGCCTGGCCGTCGGTGGGTCCGGCCTGGCACTCTTGGCCGGCGGCTTGCCATGGGCACTGATTTTCCTGTCGCTGGTGGACACCATATGAGCTTTCCGACTACCGAATAGCGCTACGGCGTGAGCGACGCCGGCAGGTACGGTGACCAGCATGTCTTTCAGAATCGCGGACACCCCAGATCAGTCCGGCCGCACCTTCGTGGTGACCGGCGCCAACGGTGGTCTGGGTGAGGTCGTCACCCGCACCTTGGCCGCCAAGGGTGCCAGCGTGGTGATGGCCTGCCGCAACACCGCCAAGGCCCAGGAGATCGCCGACGGCATCGACGGTGACGTCCGGGTGGCGGCGCTGGATCTGGGCAGCCTGGCCTCGGTACGCGACTTCGCTGGCCAGCAGGGCGGCTTCGACGTGCTGGTCAACAACGCCGGGATCATGAACATCCCCATGCGGCGCACCGTGGACGGCTTCGAGACGCAGTTCGGGGTCAACCACCTGGGCCACTTCGCGTTGACCGGCCTGCTGCTGGACCGGATCAGCGACCGGGTGGTGACGGTGTCGAGCATCGCGCACAAGCAGACCCCCAAGTTCTGGGTCGACGACCTCAACTACGAGCACCGCCCCTACCAGCGCAACCTGGCCTACGCACAGTCCAAGCTGGCCAACCTGATGTTCGCCCGCGAGCTGCAGCGGCGGCTGGTCGCAGCCGGCTCCCCGCTGCGCTCTTACGGAGTGCATCCGGGGGTGTCGACCACCGACCTGTTCGACAACGACAAGACCATTGTCGGTTTGATCGCCAAGTACGGCCTGCCACTGGTCGGCCAGCCGCCCGAGCGGGGCGCCGAGTCGACCCTGTTTGCCGCGACCGTGCCCGACGCCGATCCGGACACCTACTGGGGCCCCACGAAGCTGAACCAGTCTCGCGGCGCGATGGGACCGTGCCCGTCGAACAAGCTCTCGAAGGACCAGCGGCTGTGGCTGCGGCTGTGGGAGGAGTCGGAGAAGATGACCGGGGTGGTCTTCCCGGTCTGACCCGGCAGCGGTACGTCGTCGCCCTCTAGAAAACTGACGTCACCTCAATAACCCCAACCGCCACCGCTTCGGACCATGCGGTTGTGCGCCCACCTTGGAGCGACAACCAGCGTTATGTCAGGTCCTCGGTAGGTCATATCGACGCAGCGCGGCAGTGGGTGGAGTGCTGCAACTCTGTAGTCGCTCAAAGCCGGGCGCAGACTTCATATCCTCTCGTCGGTGACAGATGTGACGGACGGGACTCGACCCGGATGACGCGGCGGCGAGGCGGCCGACAAATTAACCCCCCACCGCAGCTCACCGGTTAAGTTGTGGCGAGCCGCCGAGCGATGCGGCATGAGACGGACCGAAAGAGATCATGCGAGTTGAGGGGCGCGACGTCGCCGTCACCGGCAACCTGCTGCAGCCGCTGACCCGACGCACCAACGACATTCTGCGTCTGGTGCTTGCCGCACTCTTCCTGGCCACCGTCATCACCAGCTCGCTGGTCACCCGCTACGAATGGGTGTCGCTCGAGCGTTCGGTGTCCCAGATCGTCGGGGTGCTCTCCCCCGTCCACGCCAACCTGGTCTACCTCGCCTACGGCATCGCGATCCTGGTGTTGCCGTTCGCGATTCTGATCGGGCTGGTGGTCTCCAAGCAATGGAAGCTGCTCGGAGCCTATGCCGTGGCCGGGCTGCTGGCCGTCGTGTCCCTGTCGATCCGCAGCACCGGAATGGCCGCACCGAACTGGCATTTCGACCTCTCCGATCGGCTGGCCACCACGCTGGCGCAGTTCCTCGACGACCCGCGGTGGATCGCCATGCTCGCCGCCATGCTCACCGTCTCCGGCCCCTGGCTGCCGGCCCGTTGGCGACGCTGGTGGTGGGCACTGTTGCTGGCGTTCGTACCGATCCACCTGGTGGTCAGTGCGATCGTCCCGGCCCGCTCACTGCTGGGGCTGGCCGTCGGATGGTTCGTCGGGGCGTTGGTGATCCTGATCGTCGGCACCCCCGCGCTGGAGGTGCCGTTGGACGGCACCGTGCGCGCCCTGGCCCGTCGCGGCCACACCGTCTCCGAACTCGCCGTCATCCGGCCGGCGGGCCCCGGCCCGCTGGTGCTGTCCACCGTCGGCGACCAGCCGGTGATCATCGAGTTGTACGGCCCCAACCAGCGCAGCGGCGGCGCGCTGCGACAGCTCTGGCGCAAATTCCGGTTGCGCACCACCGAGACCGCACCGCTGCACGCCTCGCTGCACCGCGCGGTGGAGCATCGCGCACTGATGGCGATCTCCATCGCTGATACCGGGTTCGCCAACACCAACACCGTCGCGGTCGCCTCCCTCGACCGGGGCTGGACGCTGTACGCGCACACCCCGCCTCGCGGCACGCCCATCGCCGACTGCACCGCTACCACGCCGGTGACTAAGCCCTGGGAATCCTTGCGGAGCCTGCACGATCAGCAGATCTCGCACGGCGACCTGCGTGCCAAGGAGATGACCGTCGACGACGGCCAGGTGCTGTTCGGCGGCTTCGGCAACGCCGAGTACGGCGCCACCGACACCCAGCTGCAGTCCGATATCGCCCAGTTGCTGGTGACGACGTCATCGCTGTACGACGCGGCCGCGGCGGTGGCAGCGGCGATCGAGCACTTCGGTCGCACGGTGGTGTTGGCCGCCTCGCGACGACTCACCAAATCCGCGGTGCCCGCGCGGCTTCGCAATGCCGTCCCCGACGTCGGCACGGTGATCGCCGCCGCCCGCGAGGAGGTGAAGCGTCAGACCGGTACCGATCAGATCCAGACCAAGACCATCACCCGGTTCACCCGCAGCCAGCTGATTCAGCTGATCCTGCTCGTTGCCCTGGTGTACGTGGCCTACCCCTTCATCAGCCAGGTGCCCACCTTCTTCTCCCAACTGCGGCAGGCGAACTGGTGGTGGGCGCTGGTGGGGCTGATCGTCTCGTCGCTGACCTATGTCGGCGCCGCGGGCGCGCTGTGGGCCTGCGCCAACGGCTTCGTCAGCTTTCGCAATCTGGCGATCATGCAGGTGGCCAACACCTTTGCCGCCACCACCACCCCGGCCGGGGTCGGCGGCCTGGCGCTGAGCACCCGATTCCTGCAGAAGGGCGGCCTGAGCACCTTGCGCGCGACCGCCGCGGTCGCGCTTCAGCAGTCGGTGCAGGTGATCGTGCACGTGATCCTGCTGGTCATCTTCACCACCGCTGCGGGCGCCTCGACGGACCTGTCCCACTTCGTACCCGGTGCGACCATGCTGTACCTGATCGCCGGTGTGGCGCTCGGCTTGGCCGGCATCGTGCTGTTGGTGCCGAACCTGCGCCGATGGTTGACCACGGCGCTGCGGCCACGCCTCAAGGAAGTCACCGGGGACTTGGTGGATCTGGCCCGCGAGCCCAAGCGGCTGGCGTTGATCGTGCTGGGCGCGGCCGGCACCACATTGGGTGCGGCGCTGGCATTGTGGGCCAGCGTGGAGGCCTTTGGCGGCAACACCTCATTCGTCACCGTCACGGTCGTGACGATGGTCGGTGGGACCCTGGCCTCCGCGGCGCCGACGCCCGGCGGGGTGGGTGCCGTGGAAGCCGCCCTGATCGGTGGGTTGGCCGCGTTCGGTGTGCCCGCCGCGCTGGCGGTCCCGTCCGTGCTGCTCTACCGGGTACTAACCTGCTGGCTGCCGGTGTTCATCGGCTGGCCGGTGATGCGATGGCTGACAGAGAACGAAATGATCTGAGCCGATGCGGATCGCGATCAGCGGTGCGGGAGTAGCCGGGACGGCGCTCGCGTACTGGCTGCACCGCACCGGCCACACCCCAACGGTGATCGAGCGTGCGCCGGCCTTTCGCTCCGGCGGCTACATGATCGACTTCTGGGGCGTTGGCTACACCGTGGCGGGTCGGATGGGTCTTGAAGCGCAGATCCTGGACAAGGGCTACCAGATCGACTCCGTCCGAACGGTCGGTGCCGACGGCCATACCCTCGCCACGTTGGATGCCAACGTCTTTCGGGATCTACTCGGCTCCGACTTCACCAGCCTCCCGCGCGGTGACCTGGCCGATACCATTCATTCCACCATCGCCGAGCACGTCGAGATGATCTACGGCGACAGCATCACCGCCATCGACGAAGACGACGACTGCGTCCGCCTCACCTTCGGCCGCTCCGGGCCGCGCGAGTTCGACCTGGTGATCGGCGCCGACGGGCTGCACTCCAACGTGCGCCGGCTGGTGTTCGGTCCGGACGCCGACTTCGAACACTATCTCGGCTGCAAGGTGGCCGCCGTCGTCGTCGAGGGTTACCGGCCCCGCGACGACCTGACGTACATGACTTACGCGGTACCCGAGCGGCAGGTGTCACGCGTGGCGCTGCGCGAAGACCGCACTCTGGCGTTGTTCGTGTTCCGCGACGCCTCCCCCGACGTTTCGGATCCGAACGCCCAGTTGCACAACCGGTTCGCCGACGCCGGCTGGGAGTGCCCGCAGCTGCTGGCGGCCCTCGATGCCGTTGACCCGGGAGATCTGTACTTCGATGTGGTCAGCCAGGTTCGGATGAACCACTGGTCACGGGGCCGAGTGCTGTTGATCGGCGACGCCGCCGGATGCATTTCCCTGCTCGGCGGTGAGGGCACCGGCCTGGCGATCACCGAGGCCTATGTGCTGGCCGGGGAGCTGCACCGCGCCGGTGGTGATCACCGGCGCGCGTTCGACGCCTACGAAGCGCGACTGCGCCCGTTGATCGAGGCCAAACAGTCCAACGCCCAACAGCTGCTCGGATTCTTCGCCACCCGAACACGGTTCGGCCTGTGGCTTCGCAACCTCGCGATCCGGGCACTGAACCTGCGGATGCTCACACACCTGGTTGCCGGCACGGTGCGCGATGATTTCGACCTGCCCGATTACGGGATCTGAGGCTAACCCGCCCCCGCCGCCGCATACACCCGACTCACCTCCGGTTCGGGGTATCCGGCTTCGGAGATCGCGGCCCGCACCGCGTCGCCCACCTTCAACGTGAGCGCGGCGGGCACCAGTGCGATCACACAACCACCGAACCCGCCGCCGGTCATCCGGGCGCCAAGCGCACCGGCGGCCACCGCAGTGTCGGCGATCAGGTCGATGTGCTCGGTGGTGATCGCGAAGTCGTCGCGCATCGAGGCGTGCGACGCGGTGAACAACGCACCTGCCGTGGCGAAGTCCAGCTCCGCGCACGCCGCAACGAAATCGAGCACTCGTTCGTTCTCGGTCAGCACGTGTCGAGCTCGCCGGGCATCGACCGGGTCAGCGACCGCCTCCAGCGCTTCAACGCCGCGGTGCTGGATCTCGCGCAGCGATGACACCTCCAATGCGGCGGCGGCCCGCTCACACGATGCCCGCCGGGCGGCGTATTCCCCGTCGACGTGGCCGTGCCGCTGACCGGAGTCGAGCAGCAGCAGGGTCACCCCGGAAGCGTCCGGGTCGAACGGCACCGGGTGCACCGCGACGTCGCGGAAGTCGATCAGTAGCGCGCTGGACACCTCCCCGAACAGCGACGACAGCTGATCCAGCAAACCCGTTGGGGCGCCGACATAATCGTTTTCGGCGCGCTGTCCGATCCGAGCCTGTTCGATCCGATCGATGGTCAGACCAGCGGCCGAAGCCAGGGCGCCGAGCACCGCGCATTCCAGCGCCGCCGAGGACGACAGGCCCGAGCCGATCGGTACGTCGCTGCGAATAGCCATGGTTCCACCGGGAACCGTAAAACCGCTGTCGCGCAGCGCCCAGACCACCCCGGCGGCATAGGCGCCCCAGCCGGTGGTCTGCCCGGGGGTGGTGTTCAGCGGGATGCTCACCGGTGCGTCGGCGCGGTCGCTGAGCACGGTGAGCGTGTCAGTCTCGGCTGGGGTGAAGGTGACGCTGGTGCGTTGCGGCAACGCGATGGGCAGCGCGAAACCACCGTTGTAGTCGGTGTGTTCGCCGATCAGGTTGACCCGACCAGGAGCGGAGTAGGTGATCACAGCCCACGCAGCCTAGCCGCCACGGACTCCGGGGTGACATCGGCGATGAACGCGTCCATCGCCGACTCCGAGGCCGCCAGAAACTTCAGCTTGTTGGCGCTGCGTTTGATCGACATCAGCTCCACGTGAAAATAGCCGTCGGCCTGCGCGCCGTCGCTGCGGTACTGGTGCAGTGCGGCCATATAGGGCAGCGGGGCGTCGTAGATACGGTCGAAGCGTCCCAACAGGTTTCGGTAGACGGCCGCGAAGTCGTCGAGCTCGTCATCGGTCAGGTCGGTCAGGTTGTGCACCCACCGATTCGGATACAGATGCACCTCCACCGGCCAGCGTGCGGCGAACGGCACGAACGCGGTGAAGTGGTCGGTCTGCGCAACGATCCGAGTGCCCTCGGCACGCTCGGCCGCCAGCAGATCAGCGAACAGGTTGGTGCCGTGCGTAACTCGATGCGCACGCGCTTGATCCAGCATCGCGGCGGTGCGCGGGGTCAGGTAGGGGTAGCCGTAGATCTGACCGTGCGGGTGAGCCAGCGTCACCCCGATCTCCTCGCCGCGGTTTTCGAAGCAGAACACCTGCTCGACGCCCGGGCGGGCCAGCAGATCGGCGGTGCGGTGCCGCCACGCCTGCACCACCAGCCGAGCGTGTGCCGCCGGCAGGTCGGCGAACGAACCGGTGTGATCGGCGGAGAAGCAGATCACCTCGCAACGGCCGTTGCCCGGTGCGGAGACGAACGGTTCCGGCGCGGTTTCTCCCGCTGAGCGGTCATTATCGCGCCGAAATCCCGCCAAACTGGGGAATCGGTTCTCAAAGACCACGACGTCGTAGTCGGCCGCCGGCACCTCGCTGGTCTCACCGCTCGGTCCCGGGCACAGTGGGCAGGCCTCGGCGGGGGGCTTGTAAGTGCGGTCTTGGCGCTGCGCGGCGATGATCACCCACTGGCCGGTGGTGCGGTCGAAACGCAACTGCGACGGCTCGGGGTCACGAGGCGACAGCGGCCGCAGGTCTGCCACCGGCACCGGGGCACGGCCGGGCAGCGCGAAGAACAGCAGGTCGCGGCCGTCGGCAAGCGTCCAGCGAATCGGGGAGCTCACGCGACCAGCCGCGGATGCAGCCGCTGCGGGGCGATCTCGACGCCGGCCGCCAGGTCGTCGGCCAACTGCGCGGCGAAGCCCAGCAATCCGGCGAGATCGATCCCGAATGGGGCCGGGGGCCGCACCGTCGCCAGATGTTCGGCGCCGCGGCGCAACAGACTGACGGCGCCGGCGACATTGCCCCGTTGGACGTGGGTGACGCCGACGGCGAGCTGCGCCAAGCCCTGCCACAGTTCACGCTCGGCGGCGGGCCGGTGCTTCCAGGCGGCTTCCAGCACCTCGTGGGCGTTGAACGCCAGCCCGTCGTCCAGCAGCAGCTGCGCATAGGCGAGCATCTGGGCCGGCGGCAGGTCGAGGTCGTCGGGAACACCTTCGACCCCGCCCTGGCTGCCGCGGGGCAGCGGGCGGCCCAGCCGATCACGCGGGCGGGCGTTGCGGGGGCGGCCCGAATCGTCGCGGTCGCGGGTTGTCACCTGTCCATCATGGCAAGCCGGTCAGGCGGGCTTGGCAGCAATCACCTCGATGGCCGCCATGTTGTTGCGGTGGCGGCGGAACGTCGCGCGCATGTTGAGCACCCGGGCCCGCGCGTCGGCATCGCGCAGCACGTTGAACACAAAGCGCAGCGCCCCGACCAGGCCCTCGTCGGCGATCAGCCGGTGGGGTTCCAACAGTGCCATCGGTGCATACGAGATCTTCTCCACGGTGAAGCCGGCGTCGGTGAGCAGTTCGGTCCACTCCGCGGCGGTCAGCGGGCGGGCGTTGACCTTGATGGAGCGGGCCAGCGCGGTGCGGACCTCGTCCTTGACGGCCTCGGGCACGTCGATGGGCTGCAGGACCATCTCGTGAATGGCGTAGCGGCCACCGGGGCGCAGCACTCGGTAGGCCTCCCCGATGATCTCGGCCTTGTGCGCGTTGGTCTGCATGGTCAGCATCGCTTCGCCGATGACGACGTCGGCGCTGTCGGCGTCCAGGCCGGTCTTCGATGCCTCGCCGGTGACCACTCGTCCCCGTTCGCCGACCACCGAGCGGACCACGCCGGCGGCGTTCTCATCGGCCTCCACGCCGGTGTAGGTGCCGGGGCTGTTCTGCAGGATGTCCCTCGCGGTGCGCCCCATGCCGGGTGCGAGTTCTACGACGTCGGCGCCGGCCAGCTGCGCATCGGCCAGCATCCGGTGGGTCAGTTCCAGCCCGCCGGGCCGCAGCACGCGTTTGCCGAGACGGGCGAACAGCCAGTGGCCGGGCAGATCAGCGGTTTTGCGGTCGGGCATCGGCAGGCTCATGCAACGAAGGTTAGCCTTACCAGCCTTGGCCCGCCAGAGGGCTTTAGACCCCTATATCTCCTTTAAATAGCCGGATGGTTGCGCGTTTCAGACCACCTGGCGGCCGGCCAGGAAGGTGGCGCGCACCTCAAGATCGGCGATCGCTTCCGGGGCGACGGTGCGGGGGTCGGCGGACAACACCACCAGGTCGGCGTACTTGCCCACCTCGAGGGAGCCGGTCACGTCGTCGGCGAACAGCTGCCAGGCCGCATCGAGGGTTTGCGCCCGAATCGCCTGCTCGACGGTGAGCCGCTCGTCGGGCGCCAGTACCCGCCCGCTGGGCGCAATCCGGGTGGCGGCGACGCTGATGTTGCGCAACGGCTCTTCGGGGGTGACCGGCGCGTCGTTGTGCAGTGAGATGCGCATGCCCGTCGCGACGGCGGATGCCGCCGGCATCCACCGTGCGCCGTGTTCCTCGCCGAACAGTCCGTCGACCAGAACATCACCCCAGTAGTGCAGATGGTCGACGAACAGGCTGCAGGTCACGCCCAGCGCGGCAGCTCGGCGCAGTTGCTCGGGGCGGATGGCGCCGACGTGTTCGAGGCGCAACCGGTGATCGGGGCGCGGGTGTCGGCGCAACACCTCCTCGTAGACGTCGAGGATGGTGTCGACCCCGTTGTCACCGTGCACGTGGCAGGCCATCTGCCAGCCGTGCGGAAAGTACGCCTCGACGATGCGGGTCAGTTGTTCGCCGGTGTAGTTGGCGTGCCCGCACGAACCGGGTTCGACGCCGATGGTGCGGGTGGCGTCGGTGTCCAGGTACGGAAACGACAGGTCGATGTTGCCGATCCACGGTGAGCCGTCCACCCAGATCTTGATACCGATCTGGCGCGCCATGTCGTCGCCGTCCCCCGGCGACGCGTCGGTGTGCAACTCCGGGTTGGAGATCTCGTAGGTGCGCAGTCGCACGGTCAGCTCATTGCGCAGATGGTCAACCAGCGGCCGAAACCGCGGCGAGAAGGCCATCTCCGAAATGGTCGTCAGCCCGGCGCGATTGAGCCGCGCACATTCGGCGCGCAGCATCGCCGGATAGTCGCCGGGCAGCATCGCCTCGCCCATCAGCGGCATGAGCGCGGCGGTCTCCTCGGCGGTGCCGTCCAGTTCGCCGGCGGCGTCGCGGCCGTATTTCGCGCCGACCGGGTCGGGGGTGTCGCGGGTCAGGCCGGCGTGGCGGGCGGCCGCACTGTTGAAGTACGCCTTGTGCCCGGAGTTGTGCAGGATCACCAGGGGGTGCTCCGGGGCGACGGCGTCCAGCCAAGCCAGCGTGGGTTCGGGAAGCCCGGGCTGCAGTAGCGCGTCCCAGCCGATCGCGTAGGCGCCGTCAGTGCCGCGCGCGGCTACCTCTTGGTGGATCAGGGCCACGACGGTGTCGGCGTCGGTGAAGACGACCGGGCGGACATCAAGGATCCGGTCGGAGAGCACCGCAGCCTCCATCAGCGGGTGGCCGTGCGCCTCGACGAAGCCGGGCAATAGGCAACCGTCGCCGATGTCGAGCACCCGGGTTTCGGGGCCGATGAGCGCGTCGACGTCCTTGCGGTCGCCGACCGCGACGATGCGCCCATCGGTGACAGCTAGCGCCTCGGCAGTCGGTTGCGCGTCATTGACCGTGAGCACCGTACCGATGACAACGAGATCCGCTACGGGCATTCCGGGCTCCTTCTCGGCGGGCACCGACGGAGTGTAAGTGGAATAGCGAAGCATCCACCGCTGTTCGAGCCGGTATGCCCAAACCCCTTACCGAGCCCGAGCGTCAGCAGTTTCTCGCCGATAAGCACATCGCAGTGTTGTCCGTCGCCGCCACCGATGGCCGCCCGCCGGCCAGTGTCCCGATTTGGTACGACTACACCCCCGGCGGCGACATCCTGGTCAATACCGGTGCCGGCCGGCGGAAGGCCAAGCTCATCGAACAGGCCGGTGCGGTGACGCTGGTGGTCCAGCGCGAAGAGCTGCCCTACCAATATGTGATCGTCGAAGGCACCGTGGTCAACGCGGCCACGCCGGCCCCGCTGCAGCAGCGCGAGGCCATCGCGGTCCGCTACCTGGGCCAAGAAGGCGGCCGGGCATTCGCCGCCAACATGGACGGCGCATCTAGCGTGCTGTTCACCATCCGGCCCGACCGCTGGCTGACCGCCGATTACTCCGGCGACCTGTAGATGCTGCCCGTGCTGGACCTGGCCGACGCCGAGACCGACACTGCGGCTTTCCGTCTGGCGTTACGCGAGGCCACGCACACTTGCGGCTTCTTCTACCTCACCGGCCACGGCATACCCGACGAGCAGACCGCCGAGATCCTCACGCTGGCCCGGCAGTTCTTCGAGCTGCCCGAGGCGGAGAAGAACCAGATCAGCCAGTTGAAAAGCCCGCATTTCCGGGGCTATTCACGTCTGGGCGGAGAGCTGACGAACGGGCGCGTGGACTGGCGCGAGCAGATCGACATCGGTCCTGAGCGTCCCGTAATACCCGAAGCGGCGGGGTACTGGCACCTACAGGGCCCGAACCTGTGGCCCGCGCGGCCCGCATCCTTTCGTTCAGCGTTCGAAGCGTGGGACCGGTCGCTGTCTGCGGTGGGCCTACAACTGCTCCGGCACTGGGCGGCGTCGTTGGGCGCCGCCGAAGACCTGTTCGACGACGCATTCGCCGCATCGCCGGCGACGCTAATCAAGGTCGTCCGCTATCCGGCAAGCCCGCAGGCCGGCCAAGGGGTCGGTGCCCACAAGGATTCCGGCGTGTTGACGCTGCTGCTCGTCGAGCCGGATTCCGAAGGACTCCAAGTGGAAAGCTCACCCGGCGAGTGGGTCGACGTTCCGCCCATGGCCGGTGCGTTCATCGTCAACATCGGTGAACTGCTCGAAGTCGCGACCGACGGCTATCTGCGGGCCACGCGTCACCGGGTGCGCTCGCCGCAGCCCGGCACCGACCGGATATCTATCCCGTACTTTCTCAACCCGGCACTGGATGCCACCGTCCCGCGCATCACCCTGCCGGCCGAGCTGGCCGCCCTGGCCCGGGGTGTGGAGGCCGATCCGGACAACCCCATCTTCGACACCTACGGTTGCAACGCGTGGAAATCCCGCACCCGGGCCCACCCCGACGTCGCGGAACTGCACCACGGGATTCGACCGGCCAGTTCTCCGTGAAAACAATCAGGCCCCCTAGAAAGGGGGCCTGATCAGGTGTGGCAGGTACAGGATTCGAACCTGTGTAGGCTTCCGCCGACGGATTTACAGTCCGCTCCCATTGGCCGCTCGGGCAACCTGCCGTAGTGCGCCTAGCAGACTACAACGAGGATGTACCTCAGACACAAACGGCCAGCACAACTCGAAGAGAGGACAGGTCTCGTGGCGGACTCATCGTTCGACATCGTCAGCAAGGTCGACCGGCAGGAGGTCGACAACGCCTTGAACCAGGCCGCCAAGGAGCTGGCCACCCGGTTCGACTTCCGCGGCACCGACACCACCATCGCCTGGAAGGGCGAGGAGAACATCGAGCTGGTCAGCTCCACCGAGGAGCGGGTCAAAGCCGCCGTCGACGTGTTCAAGGAGAAACTGATCCGCCGCGACATCTCCATGAAGGCATTCGACGCCGGGGACCCGCAGCCGTCGGGCAAGACCTACAAGGTCAGCGGCAGCCTCAAGCAGGGCATCGACGCCGAGCACGCCAAGAAGATCAACAAGCTGATCCGCGACGAGGGCCCCAAGGGCGTCAAGTCGCAGGTGCAGGGTGACGAGATCCGGGTGTCGTCGAAGAAGCGCGACGACCTGCAGGCCGTGATCTCACTGCTCAAGGGCGCCGACCTGGACGTGGCCTTGCAGTTCGTGAACTACCGGTAACCGGTACCGCTGGTCCGGCCGCCGCTGCGTGCTTAGGCTGGGGCTCGTGACTACCGAAGAGGTCGTGGACGTCGTCATCATCGGAGCCGGCATCTCCGGTATCGGCGCGGCGTACCGCATCACCGAGCGCAACCCCGGCACCCGCTACGTCATCCTGGAACGGCGTGAGCGCATCGGCGGGACGTGGGACCTGTTTCGCTATCCCGGGGTGCGCTCGGACAGCAGCATCTTCACGCTGTGCCTGCCCTATGAACCCTGGACCCGGCGCGAACGGGTCGCCAACGGCGACGAGATCCGCGACTACCTGACCGACACCGCGCGCAAGCATGGCATCGACGACCACATCCGGTTCAACCACCACGTCACCGCGGCCGACTGGGATTCGGCGACCGACACCTGGACGGTGACGGCGGACGACAACGGGACGCAGCGGACCTATCGCGGCCGGTTCGTGTTCTTCGGCTCCGGCTACTACAACTACGACGAGGGCTACACCCCGGACTTCCCGGGATCGGAGACGTTCGCGGGGACGCTGGTGCATCCCCAGCACTGGCCCGAGGAGTTGGACTACACCGGCAAGAAGGTGGTGGTGATCGGCAGCGGCGCCACCGCGATGTCACTGGTGCCGGCGTTGGCGCAGCGCTCCGGCCACGTGACCCTGCTGCAGCGCACGCCCACCTATCTGGTCTCGGCGAGCATGTACAGCCGTTTCGTCGACGTGGTCGCAAAGCTGTTGCCCCGCAATCTGGGTCACCCGATCATCCGGTTTGTGATGGCCCTGTTCGAGGGCTACGTCTGGTTCCTGGCCCGCAAGACTCCCCCGCTGTTGAAGTGGATCCTGCGTCGCACGGCCGTGCAGAATCTGCCGCCGGGCTATCCGGTGGACACGCACTTCAAGCCGCCGTATCAACCGTGGGACCAGCGCCTGTGTTTGATTCCCGATGCCGATCTGTACGCCGAGATCAGTGCCGGGCGAGTCGAGATGGTCACCGACCGGATCGACCACTTCGACGCCACCGGGATCGCCTTGCAGTCCGGGGCGCATCTGGATGCCGACATCATCGTCACCGCCACCGGTTTGCAGTTGCAGGCGCTCGGCGGGGTGCGGATCAGCTTGGACGGCACCGAGATCAAGTCCACCGACCGATTCGTCTACAAGGCGCACATGCTCGAAGACGTGCCGAACCTGTTCTGGTGCGTCGGCTACACCAACGCCTCCTGGACGCTGCGTGCCGACATCACGGCCCGGGCAACCGCCAAACTGCTGGCGTACATGGCTTCTCGCGGCTACACCCACGCCTACCCGCACCTCGGCGACGAGCCGATGGCCGAGAAGTCGGCGTGGGACATCCAGGCCGGTTACGTGCTGCGCGCGCCGCATGCACTCCCGCGCTCGGGCACCAAGCGGCCGTGGAATGTGCGGCAGAACTACTTCGCCGACGCCCTGGACTTCCGGTTCGACCAGATCACCGAATCAATGGTGTTCGGGCGGGCCGGGGAGGCGATCCCGCTGGCCGGATAGTTCACGTCTCGGTACGCAGCGCGGCGATGCCGCGGTCCAGCGCCGCCTCCAGGAAGCCGAGATCGCCGGTGGCGAGCAAGATGCCGACGCCACCCTGGATGCCCGCCAGCAGGGCTGCTGCCGCTGAATCGGCGTCGATGCGCCCCGCCATTTTGCCGCCCTGTTGCATAGCGCGGATCCCTGACGCGATCTCGGCGTGCCATTGCCGGATCAGCGCTGAGGTGACCTCCTGGGCTGCCGGCGTGGTACGCCCGAGTTCGGACATCAGCACCGCTAGCGGGCAGTGTTGCCCCTGTCGGCGGTAGCGGTCGACCACGGCGTCACGCCAGCGCTGCCAGGCCGCCCAAGACGTGAGCTCGCCCAAGTAGGGCTGTTGATCGACCAGCACCCGCTCGGCTTCATGCTCGGCGACGGCGAGTAGCAACTGTTCCTTGCCGCCGGGAAAGTAGTGAAACAGCTGGCTCTTGGAAGTCTGGGTGCGTGCCCGGATGTCATCGAGCGTGGTCGTCGATACCCCACTGGTGCGGATCTCGGCGGCGGCGCCCTCAATGATCCGCCACCGAGTGGCCGCCCCCTTGCTGGTCAATTTTTGGACTTGCGGGTCCATTTTAATAGGTGAACTATCTGGACTCATGAGTCCAAACACTACGCGGCTTGCAGGCCGCACAGCCTTGATCACCGGATCTACCGCCGGGCTGGGGGCCGGTATCGCCACCGCGCTGGCCGAGGCCGGCGCGTCGGTCCTCATCAGCGGGCGCGATCCGAAGCGCGGCGCCGACGTCGTGCAGCACATCGAATCAGCGGGAGGCAGGGCCGCGTTCATCGGCGCCGATCTGGGCGCCGGCGGACCCGAGATCACCCGACTGGCCGCCGACGCGACAGCCGCCGCGGGCGGTTCGATCGACATCCTGGTCAACAACGCAGCCATGCTGCTGATGCCGTCGCCCACCGCGGAGGTCCCCGAGCAACAGATCCGCGATGCGTTCGCGATCAATGTGTTCGCCCCGTTCCTGTTGACCGGCGCGCTCGCGCCCGCCATGGCGCAGCGCGGCAGCGGCGTGATCGTCAACGTCGGTTCGATCAGTGGCCTGATCGGCTCGGCAAACTCGGCGCTCTACAGCGCAACCAAGGCCACCGTCCACTCGCTGACCAAGTCGTGGGCCGACGAATACGGCCCCTCCGGCGTGCGCGTCAATACCGTTGCCCCCGGACCGATCCGGACCGAACGCGACGCGGAGTTCGAAGAGCATGTGGCACCCGTGCTGGCCCGGATACCATCGCGACGAATGAGCACCGTGGCCGAGGTCGCGTCCGCCGTGGTGTTCCTGGCCAGTGACGACGCCGCCAATATCCACGGCACCACGCTGTCGATCGACGGGGGCTGGTCCGCCGTTTAGGCGACATGTTCACAAACCGGGGGTGCAGCCGTGACGACGGCAATACGCTGTCGCTCATGCCTGCTGCAACTCGTACACCCAATGTTGTCGTGCTCGGAGGCGGATCGTTCGGTACCACGGTGGCGTCCATCTGCTCGCGCCGTGCACCGACGCTGCAGTGGGTGCGATCGGAGGCGACCGCCGCCGACATCAATGACAACCATCGCAACAGCCGTTACCTGGGCAACGATGTCGAACTGTCCAGCACGTTGCGCGCCACCACCGATTTCGCCGAAGCCGCGCACTGCGCCGACGTCGTCGTGATGGCGGTACCGTCACACGGCTTCCGCGGAGTGCTCGAGGAGTTGGCCACCGAGCTACGCCCCTGGGTGCCGGTGGTGTCACTGGTCAAGGGCCTGGAGCAGGGCACCAACATGCGGATGTCCCAGATCGTCGACGAGGTGTTGCCCGGCCATCCGGCCGGCATCCTGGCCGGCCCGAACATCGCCCGCGAGGTCGCCGAGGGCTATGCCGCGGCGGCGGTGCTGGCCATGCCCGACCCCGGCCTGGCCTGCGAGCTGGCGTCGCTGTTCCGCACCAAGCGATTCCGGGTCTACACCACCGACGACGTGGTCGGGGTCGAGATGGCCGGCGCGCTGAAGAACGTCTACGCGATCGCGGTCGGCATGGGCTACTCGCTGGGAATCGGGGAGAACACCCGGGCCATGGTGATGTCGCGTTCGGTGCGTGAGATGTCCAAGCTCGGCGAGGCGATGGGCGGAGCCCGCGACACCTTCGCGGGCCTGGCCGGGATGGGCGACCTGATCGTCACCTGCACCAGCCAGCGCAGCCGCAACCGTTATGTCGGCGAGCAGCTGGGCTCCGGCAAGCCGATCGACGAGATCATCGCTTCGATGAATCAGGTGGCCGAGGGTGTGCGGGCTGCCAGCGTGATCATGAAGTTCGCCGCACAGTACGGGCTGAGCATGCCGATCGCCCGCGAGGTCGACGGCGTGATCAACCATGGCTCCACGGTGGAGCAGGCCTACCGTGGGCTGATCGCCGAAGCGCCCGGACATGAGGTGACCGGCTCTGGCTTCTAACTGTATGGTTCCTGTGGGTTCGCTCCCAATGTGTAACTTATGTTTACTTCCTGGACATGTCGCATTCCGTATTTGGCAATAAGACATGAATAACTTCTCTGCATCTCAGCGATATCTTATGAGGGCAGGGGAACTACCGGATGCTGACCGCGCAAGCCAACTTCAAGTCACGAATCAAGTCACGAACAGCCTGGTCCCGCTCAATTCTGCGGTATGACCTGCCTGCCTCCCTGGTGGTGTTTCTGGTCGCTCTGCCGCTGTCACTGGGTATCGCCGTGGCCTCCGGCGCACCGGTGCTGGCCGGTCTGATCGCCGCAATCGTCGGCGGCCTCGTCGTCGGCGCCCTGGGCGGGTCACCGCTGCAGGTCAGCGGGCCGGCGGCCGGGCTGACAGTCATCGTCGCCGATCTGGTCGGGCGCTTCGGCTGGAAGGTGACGTGCGCTATCACCGTCGGCGCCGGGGTACTGCAGGTGCTCCTGGGCCTGAGCCGGGTGGCGCGGGCCGCCCTGGCGATCTCGCCGGTCGTGGTGCACGCGATGCTGGCCGGAATCGGCATCACGATCACCCTGCAGCAGCTGCTCGTCCTCCTCGGTGGCCGGTCGGCGAGTTCGGCCTGGGAGAACCTCGCCAACCTGCCGGAAGGGCTGATCGAGTCCCATGGCGCCGAGCCGATCCTGGGCATCCTGGTAATCATCATCATGCTCGCCTGGCGATCGGTGACGGGCCCCCTGGGCCGGATACCCGGGCCGCTGGTCGCGATCGCCGGAGCAACGGTGCTGTCCTTGGTCTTCTCGCTCGAGGTGCGTCGCATCACCCTGGACGGATCACTGCTGGACGCCGTGCAGCTGCCCGAGCTGCCGCACGGCAACTGGGCTGCCGCCTTCGTCGGAGTGGTCACCGTGGCGTTGATCGCCAGCGTCGAAAGCCTGCTCTCGGCGGTGTCGGTGGACCGGATGCACACCGGGCGGCGTACCGATTTCAACCGCGAACTGATCGGGCAAGGCACCGCCAACGTCGCCTCGGGCCTGCTGGGCGGCCTGCCGATCACCGGGGTGATCGTCCGCAGCGCCACCAACGTGAATGCCGGCGCCAAGTCGCGGGCGTCAGCGTTCCTGCACGGCGTGTGGATCCTGCTGTTCGCGCTGCCGTTCGCCGGCTTGGTGCAGCAGATTCCCACTGCTGCGCTGGCGGGCCTGCTGATCACCGTCGGAGTTCAGCTGATCAAGATGATTCACATCGAGACGGCCTGGCGCAGCGGCGATCTCATCGTCTACGTGGTGACGGTGGCCGGCGTGGTGTTCCTCAACCTGCTCCACGGGGTGCTGATCGGGCTGGCGTTGGCGATGGCGTTGACCGGGTGGCGGGTGATCCGGGTGAAGGTCACCGCCGTGGGCAGCGGTGACGAGTGGCTGGTGACCGTGTCGGGCACGTGCACCTTCCTGGCTCTCCCCCGGCTGACCAACGTACTGGCACAGATTCCCGCCGGCACGCACGTCACGCTTGCCATCAAGACCACCTACATCGATCATGCCGCCGAGCAAGCCATTGAAGATTGGCTGCGGCAGCATTGCGCTACCGGCGGCACGGTGCTGGTTCCCAGTGAATCGAGCTCCGCGGCGGAAGCAGCATGCGTCACGTGCGCACCATCGAAGCTGGGGTGAGATGCGTGTGAATCGGATAGCGCATCCGGTATCACCAGTCGAGCAGGCTACTCGGCGGCCGGTCGGCCAACTTCTGCACGATCCAGTGGTTCATTGACACGTGCTGGTCAGCGGCCTCGACGGCGAGCCGGGCATGCAGCGACGGTGAGGTCCGCACCAGGAAGGTGCCGCTGAAGTTCCGGTCGGTGATGGGAGGCGGTAGGTCATCGCCGTCAGACTCGGCCAGGTGCTCATCGACGGCCTGCTCAACACCGGCGATAGCCTCCCGCAGCGTCGGGGCCCAATGCTTCAAGAAGGGCAGTTCCAGGCAGCGGCCGACGTATTCGTCGTGCTCGCGAGACCATTCGGCGCGGTAGGTGTAATGGTTCATGCCCGGTAGTAGCGCATGCGCTATCCGATTCGACAAGACATCTATCCCCAAGCGCGGGTGCGAAAGTGGCAGATGGGGTGCGGGGGCCAGCAGGGGCTGCGGGGGCCAGCAGGCGGGCCGCGTTAGCCGCGGGCCATCGCCTCCAGGCGCCTAATCCGGTCGGCCATCGGGGGGTGGGTGGCGAACAGCTGACCGACCTTCTCGCCCGCGCGGAACGGGTTGGCGATCATCAGGTGCGACTGGCTGGCCAGTTCCGGCTCGGGCGGCAGCGGGGCGGCCTGCACGCCGTCGGAGATCTTGCGCAACGCGGACGCCAACGCCAGCGGATCACCCGAGAGCACCGCGCCGGATTCGTCGGCCTGATACTCGCGCGACCGCGACACAGCCATCCGCACCACCGAGGCCGCCAGCGGACCCACCAAAGCGACCAGCAGCATCGCCAGCGGGTTACCGTCGCGGCGGTTGCCCATGAACATCGCCATGTTGGCCAAGCCGGTGATCACCGAGGCCAGCGCGCCGGCCACACACGAGATCAGGATGTCGCGGTTGTACACGTGCGACAGCTCATGACCGAGCACCGCGCGCAACTCACGCTCGTTGAGCAGCCGCAGGATTCCGCTGGTGCAGCACACCGCGGCGTGGCGCGGGTTGCGGCCGGTGGCGAAGGCGTTGGGCGCGTTGGTGTCGCTGACGTACAGCCGGGGCATCGGCTGGTGGGCGGTGGTGGCCAGCTCCCGGACAATCCGGTAGATCTCCGGCGCCTGCACCTCGGTCACCGGCTGGGCCCGCATGGCCCGTAGCGCCAGCTTGTCGCTGTTGAAGTAGGTGTAGGCGTTCATTCCCACGGCGAACAGCACCGCCACCCACATCATCTGCGGTCCGAACGCCCGACCCACCAAGACGATCAACGCCGACATCACGAACAGCAGAAAGAACGTCTTCGCCGTGTTGTGGTGCGGGTGCCAGGTCATCGACTTCCTCCTTGGAGAACGACCATCGTGCTCATTAAACGCCGCCGAGGACGCACGAGTTCCGCAATCGTGGTCAGCCGTGCCGGTTGACGGTGTAGTCGACCAGGCTGGCCAATGCTGCCCGGCCAACGCAGTCAGGCAGCTCAGCGAGCTCCGCGCGGGCCTGCGCGGCGTAGTCGGCCACCGTCTGCTTGGCCTTGACCATGCCGGCCGACGCCCGCAACAGTCCCAGCGCCTCCTCGACCGCCGCGTCCTCGGTGACCGGGCCGGCCAGCAGCACTCGCAGCCGCTCGGCGTCGGCACCGGTGTCCTGCAGCGCGTAGAGCACCGGCAGGGTGTGCACGCCCTCGCGCAGATCGGTGCCGGGTACCTTGCCGGACTCATCGGGATCGGAATCGATGTCGATGATGTCGTCAGAGATCTGGAAGGCGGTGCCCACGATCCCGCCCAGGCGGGCCAATCGCTCGATCTGGCCGTCGTCGGCACCGGAGAACGTCGCCCCGAAGCGGCCCGACGCCGAGATCAGGCAGGCCGTCTTCTCGTAGACCACCTTGAGGTAGTGCTCTATCGAGTCCGTACCTTCGGCCGCCCCGCGGGTCTCGCGCATCTGTCCGGTCACCAGCTGGGCGAACGTCTCGGCGATGATCCGCACCGCATCCGGCCCCAGCCGCGACACCAGCCGTGAAGCGGTGGCGAACAGATAGTCACCGGCCAGGATCGCGATGTTGTTGCCCCACCGCGCATTGGCGCTGGGCGCCCCGCGGCGGATCTGCGCCTCATCCATGACGTCGTCGTGGTACAGCGTGGCCAGGTGCACCAGCTCGATCACCGCACCGGCCACCGTCACCTGCCAGGCATCCGGCTCGGGTCCCAGCTGCGCCGACAGCACCGTGAACAGCGGACGGAACCGCTTTCCGCCGGCGTCGAACAAGTGCGTCACAGCCTCGGTCATCAGGCCGTCGCCACCGCGCAACTCGGTGTCCATCAGCTCTTCGATGCGGGCAACCCCATCGCGGACCCGGTCCGCGAAACCCGGGTCACCCAAGCCGCCGAAATCCAACCCCGCCACCACGTTCGCCGGTGTCCTCACGGCTCCAACATACTGGTCAGTGTGAGTTCGCAGGCTGATGTGGTGGTGGTCGGTGCGGGACCGGCGGGGTCGGCGGCAGCCGCCTGGGCGGCGCGAGCGGGCCGCGACGTGCTGGTGGTCGATTCGGCGACCTTCCCGCGGGACAAACCCTGCGGCGACGGACTGACCCCGCGAGCGGTCGAACAGCTGGAGTTACTGGGGCTCGGGGAATGGCTGGACAGCCATATCCGGCACCGGGGTCTGCGGATGTCCGGCTTCGGCGGCGAGATCGAAGTGGACTGGCCCGGCCCCTCCTTCCCGTCGACCGGCAGCGCGGCGCCGCGTACCGAACTCGACGAGCGCATCCGCAAGGTCGCCGAGGAGGCTGGTGCCCGAATGTTGTTGGGCGTCAAAGCCGTCGGTGCCCACCACGACTCGGCCGGGCGGGTGCGCGCGGTGGTGTTGGCCGACGGCACGGAGGTCGCCTGTACGGCGCTGATCGTTGCCGACGGGGCCCGCTCCACGCTGGGCCGCGTACTAGGTCGCCAGTGGCACCAGGAGACCGTGTACGGGGTGGCCGCTCGCGGCTATCTGGCCTCGCCGCGCAGCGACGAACCGTGGCTGACATCGCATCTGGAGCTGCGCTCCCCCGAGGGCGAAGTGTTGCCGGGCTACGGCTGGATCTTCCCGCTGGGCAATGGCGAGGTGAACATCGGCGTCGGCGCGCTGGCCACCGTCAAACGGCCCGCCGATGTGGCGCTGCGGCCGTTGATGTCCTACTACGCCGACCTGCGCCGCGAGGAGTGGGGATTCGAGGGCCCAGTGCGTGCGCCGGCCAGCGCGCTGCTGCCGATGGGCGGCGCGGTCTCGGGTGTCGCCGGGCCTAACTGGATGCTGATCGGCGACGCCGCGGCCTGCGTCAACCCGCTCAACGGCGAGGGCATCGACTACGGCCTGGAGACCGGGCGGCTGGCGGTCGAGCTACTGGAGAACGCGGGCGGCGCCGACCTCACCCAGGCGTGGCCGGAGTTGCTGGCCGCCCACTACGCGCGCGGGTTCTCGGTGGCCCGGCGACTGGCGCTGCTGCTGACGTTCCCCCGGTTCCTGCCGGCCACCGGCCCGCTGGCGATGCGCTCGACGATGCTGATGCGGGTGGCGGTGCGGGTGATGGCCAACCTGGTCACCGACGACGACGCGGATCTGGTGGCGCGGGCCTGGCGCGGCGGGGGACGGCTGTCCCGGTTGATCGACCGCCGCCGCCCGTTCTCCTAGCGCCGGTGTCTGCGCCATGGGTATATCAATGTCATTGACATGTATCAGAGGCGTTGATATACCGGAGTAATGAGCGATTCATTGGATCTCCAGTTCGACGCCGCCTACCGTGGCGAATCCGAGCAGATGGGCTTGGGCGCCAAACCACCGTGGAGCATCGGGGAACCCCAACCCGAGCTGGCCACACTGATCGAGCAGGGCAAGTTCCACGGCGATGTCCTTGACGTCGGCTGCGGCGAGGCCGCCATCTCGCTGTATCTGGCCGAACACGGGCACACCACCGTGGGCCTCGATATGTCGCCCACCGCCATCGACCTGGCCCGCGCCGAGGCCGCCAAGCGCGGCCTGACCAACGCCACCTTCGAGGTCGCCGACATCAGCGACTTCTCCGGCTATGACGGACGGTTCGGCACCATCGTCGACAGCACGCTGTTCCACTCGATCCCGATAGCAGCGCGCGAGGGCTACCAGCGCTCCATCGTGCGCGCCGCCGCACCTGGGGCGTCGTACTTCGTGCTGGTCTTCGACAAGGCCGCCATTCCCGAGGGCCCGCCGTTCGCGGTGACCGAAGACGAACTGCGTGAGGTGGTGTCGAAGTACTGGGTGATCGACGAGATCAGGCCGGCTCGGCTGCACGCGGTGTTCCCCGGTGACTTCCCCGGATTCGGCGGCGTTCCGCTGCGCGACGAGCCGGGCGGCCGCAAGTCGGCCGCGGGCTGGCTACTCTCGGCGCACCTGGGCTGACCGGGAGCGCCGCCATGAGTGACCCGAAGCCGCCGCGCTGGCTCAAACCGGTCAACAAACTGATGATCGGCCTGCAGAAGCTGGGCATCCCGACGGGGCCGCCGATGGTGTTGACCGTGCCGGGCCGCAAGTCCGGCCAGCCGCGCAGCACCCCGATGACGCCGTTCACCGTCGACGGGCAGCTCTACACGGTGGCGGGCTTCCCCAAGGCCGATTGGGCGCTCAATGCCCGGGCGGCCGGTGCGGGCCTGCTGCGCCACGGTCGCCGCGAACGGCCGGTGCGCATCGTGGAACTATCGGCGGAGGCGGCCCGCCCGGTGCTGCGGGAGTTTCCGGTGCAGGTGCCCGTCGGCGCCCGATTCCTCAAGCAGGCCGGCCTGGTAGACAAGGGCACCCCCGACGAGGTCGAGGCGCTCGCCGGCCGGATCGCGGTGTTCCGCTTCGACCCGGCTGGTTGATCCCGCGAGCAGACGCGAAGGCCCCCAAATCCCGTGGTTTTTGGGGGCCTTCGCGTCTGCTCGCGAGGGTTAAAGCGGTTTGCGGGCCGAGTGCAGCGCGACGATGCCCCCGGTGAGATTGCGGCAGCTCACGTCCGACCAGCCCGACGCGCCGATCTGCTGGGCCAGCGCGGCCTGATCCGGCCAGGCGCGGATCGATTCGGCAAGGTAGACGTAGGCCTCCGGGTTCGATGACACCGCACGTGCCACCGCCGGCAGCGCCCGCATCAGGTACTCCTTGTACGCGGTGGCGAACACCGGCACGGTCGGGGTGGAGAACTCGCACACCACCAGCCGGCCTCCGGGCCGGGTCACCCGGGCCATCTCCCGCAGGCCCGCGGTGTGGTCAACGACATTGCGCAACCCGAAGCTGATCGTCACGGCGTCAAACACCCCGTCGCCGAAAGGCAGCTTGGTGGCATCCCCGGCGACCTTGGGCACGGGCCGACCGGAACCAGCGGTCAGCATCCCCACCGAGAAGTCCGCGGCCACACACCAAGCACCCGAGCGGGCCAACTCCACCGTCGACACCGCGGTGCCGGCGGCCAGGTCGAGCACCTTCTCCCCCGGCTGCAACTCGAGCGCTTTCCGGGTGGCCTTACGCCAGGAGCGGTCGCGTCCCAGCGACAACACCGTGTTGGTCAGGTCGTAGCGGCGGGCGACGCCGTCGAACATCGACGCCACGGCGTGCGGGTCTTTGTCCAGGTTGGCGCGGCTCACCCGGTCGACGGTACCCGCCTTTCGATAGGGTGCTGGAATGCGGTCTTGGCTGGGCACATTGGCAGCACTGGTGGTATTCGGCGGCGCGTTGGCGGGGCCGGCGACAGCCGACCCGGAGGCACCCACAGCGTGGAGCGCCGACCACTTCGGTGTGGTGGTCGGAACGGCCTCCGCCCCGGTACAGCTGGAGATCTTCTGCGATCCGCAGTGTTCGGAGTGCGCGAAGTTCGAGGCAGCCTCCAGTGATGCGCTGAGCCGGCACCTGACCGCCGGCGACGTCGCGGTGACCTACCGGTGGATGACGTTTCTGGATGCCCGCCGCAAAAACGACACCTCGGCACGCGTCGGCAACGCGCTGATGGCAGCGGCCGATCCGGCTACCTCGGCCGGTGCCTACCAAACGTTCGTGACCGACCTGTACCGCAACGGCGGCACACCCAGCGTGGAGGACATCGCGACCACCGCGCGCGAAAGCGGCCTACCCGACCACGTAGTGGATCGGATCGCCGCCGGGCAGCAGGTCGTGGACGCCACGTCGATGAACGCGTTCAACCGCGTGCAGCTGCTGTCGGCGAACCCGGAGAGCCCCGGCACCCCGACGGTCTACGACCTGACGACCAAGACGGTGGTAGACACCGACGACGCCGGCTGGCTCGACCGGCTGGTGAATGAGCGGTAGCCGGTCAGCGCTGCCCACCGCTGTTTATTCGCAGGCGATTCCGTCGCCGTCGCGGTCCAGCGCCCTGCGATAACCGGGCTCGCCCTCGCGAATCGGCGCCGCACCGGCCTTACGGGCCTCAGTGCAGTTCTTGTAGTACGGCTCTGCAGCGGCGACGGGAGTGGTTGCGATACCCACTCCGAACGCGAAAATGCCTGCGAGCACCACAGCACGACGGATCATTGAATGTCTCCTCACCGTTGAGGGCCATCGTGTGGCAGTAAACGAACAACGCGAAATCCGCCGCAGCCTAACAAGCACTTTTGCGATCGTCAGCAAAAATCGGCGTTCGCGTGAATTTGAGGACTTTTGGCCCCAACCCCGCGTTACGCCTGAGCTCTGGCCCACCGTCGTTCGACGACATTGCATCCCGCCAACGCCGCGATCCCGATCAGCCAGGCGATCACCGCCACGGATCCGGCCGGGATGACCGCCAGCACCGCGGTACGGTGTTGGACCCGCACCAGATCCGGATCGGACTTGTCATATTCGACGTAAATCCGCATCCCCGTGGCCAATTCGGACGGGTACAGCACGCCGAGCTCGGGGCGGTAGGTGATCCGCTCCGGCGTGACGAACTCGATGGTGGAGCGCCGAAAGCCCGCGTTGAGCACCTCGGCCTCGGCCACCCCCATGTCGCGCTCGATGGTGATGTCGTTGCGCCACGCCCCCGCCACCAACAACACCGACTGCAACGTCACCAACGACACCAGGATCACCACTCCGGTGCGCGCCCACCGCAGGAGACGCGCGGGCCAGGTGTTGCGGGGCAGCGCGCCGTTGCCGCGAATCAAGGTGCGCAGCAACGGCTTCAACGTTCGATAGGCCCTATTGGACCGGTAATCGGGCAGTCTCACAGCGCGGCCTTGATCGCGGCGTGCAGTGTCCGCAGCGATGAGCGGTCGGCCTTGACTTCGAGCACCCGCACGCCGCCGGCGGGCTCGGCGAGTGAGGAGGCCAGGTCGTCGGCCTCGACCTGCTGGAATTCGACGTGATAGGCGTGGCACAACGCGGCGATGTCGACGTCATGCGGGGTGCCGAAGATGCGCGACGAGACATCGGCGAACCGTGGATCTCCTTGCTCGAGCAGCTCGAAGATGCCGCCGCCATTGTCATTGGAGACCACGATCGTCAGCTCCTGCGGCCTCGGTTCGGTAGGCCCGATCAGCAGTCCGGAGCTGTCGTGGACGAACGTCAGGTCCCCGATCAGCGCAATGGTGCGGGCGTCGGGGTTCTGTTGTTCGTGAGCCAGCGCGGCACCGATCGCGGTGGACACGGTGCCGTCGATGCCGGCGACCCCACGGTTGGATCGCACGGTGACGCCGCGGGTGTTCGTGGCGTTGCCCAGCCCGACCAGTGCGGCGTCGCGTACCGGGTTCGAAGCGCCCAGCACCAACTGATCTCCGGGGCGCAGCGCGTCGGCCACGGCGGCCGCCACGTGCAGGCCGGTGGTGAGCGGATGCGCCGCCAACTGGTCACGCACCACGGCATTGGCCTGGGCGTTCAGCTCCGCGCAGCGGCGCAGCCAACCCGGATCCGGTTCCCCGGAAGCGACGGCTCGGGTGCCGGTGGCCTGCGAGTTACCCGACACGTCCGGCCAGCGTGGCCCGGTGGTCAGCGCGTACACCGGCACGCTCGGGTCGGCCAGCAGCGTCGACACCGGGCGGTGCAGGGTCGGCCGGCCGACCATGATCACCTGCTGCGGGCGCAGCAGTGGCAGCGCCAGCGGGTGCAGCGGATTCTCCGGTATCGGGGCTGTCGGCTCGGCGACGGTGGGCAGTGCCGCCAGGTTCGGGTGCGGCCCCGCACCGTGCCCGGCGATCACCACGGTGTCCGGAGACAGGTCGATGTCCAGCGGCTGGTCGAAGCTGACCGGCGGCGTCAGAGTCCAGGAACGCCCGTGAGGCCGGCCCGGCGGCAGCGATCCCGTGTCATCAGCATCGGGCACCAGCGGCTCGCGCAACGGGATGTCGAACTGCACGGGCCCCGCGTTCGCGGTCCGAGATCCGGTGGCAGCGACCAACACTCGGCACACCGCCGAACGCCAGGTGGCGTTGAGGGCATCCATCCGCTCGGGGGCGTCCTCGGCCAGCCCCAGGCTGATGGCGGCGCGCACCTGGGTGCCGAAGTAGCCGAGCTGCTCCATGGTCTGGTTGGCGCCGGTACCCAGCAGCTCATAGGGGCGGTTGGCGCTCAGCACGATCAGTGGCACCCGCGCGTAGTTGGCTTCGACCACCGCCGGCCCCAGATTGGCTACCGCGGTGCCCGACGTCATCGCCACACACACCGGCGCACCGGCGCTCACCGCCAGCCCGATCGCCAGGTATCCGGCGGTGCGTTCGTCGATGCGCACATGCAGGCGCAGCCGGCCGGCCCGGTCGGCGTCGTGCAGCGCGAAGGCCAGCGGCGCATTGCGTGATCCCGGGCACAGCACCACGTCGCGGACACCGCCGCGAATCAGCTCGTCGACGACGATGCGGGCCTGTGCCGTCGAGGGGTTGGTCATTGGTACCAGGTTAGTCGTGCGCCGCAGGCATCGGCGCCCACCGGAAGGGCTTGCCGTCGACCTCGGCGAGGAACTCCAGGGCTGCCTTGTTGACCTGGTCGGGTTTCTCGATGAAACCGAGGTGCCCGGCGTCGGGGATCTCCAGGTAGCGCGCACCCGGGATCGCGTCCGCGACCTCGCGGCTCAGGTGTGCGGGGGTCACAACGTCGTCGCCGAAACCGATCACCAGCACCGGCTGGGTGATGTTGGCGTAAGCGGGCAGCCGGTTGGTCAACGGCGCCACGTCGAGCTGGCAGCGTAGCCCCGGAGTGTTTTTGACCGGCCACATGGTGAACATCGCGATCCAGTCCTTGATCGCGGCGTCATCGCTGAGCGTCTTGGGTGAAAAGCTCTCCAGCAGACGCACTTTGGCTTCATACTCGGCGGGAAGCTCGACACCGGCCTCGGCGAGCTTCGCCTCGGCCTGATAAAAGAACTCCCGAGCGCGGTCGTGGCGGCCACGGGTGGCCATCAGGACAGCGGATTTCACCAAGTCGGGCCGGGCCAGCATCAATTCCTGAGCGATGAACGAGCCCATCGAGACCGCGACGATGCGGACCGGGCCGATGTTCAGCGATTCGATCAGCTGGGCGGTGTCGGCCACCATGGTTTCGGTGGTGAACCCCGAGGCGTTCTCGGTGGCACCGATGCCGCGGTTGTCGAAGGTGATCGGGCGGTATCTGGCGAGCTGGAATTCGCGCACCTGGTGCAGGTGCCATCCGCGACCGGCGCCGCCACGCCCGGCGATGAACAGAACCGGCTCCCCATCCTGATTACGGTCGTCGTAGGCGAGGTTGGTCACCAGAGTGAAGGTACGCGACCCGTCGACGCTTTATGGTGTCAGGATCGCAACTGCGCAGCTGGGGGACGGTGATGCGGATACGGAGCGTCGGACTGGCCTTCGTGCTGATGCTGGCCGCCGCCGTCATGGCCGCCTGCGCACGGGTGACCGGCGGCGTGGCGGTGCCAGCCGACCAGGACGGGCCCCGCCCGGTGACCGCTGCGATGCTGCCGGAACTGTTGCTGAAGGCGACCACGGTCAGCGACATCATGGGCGCGCGCGGTATGCGCATCAAAGACTCGCGGACGCGGATGTTCGATTCGGGCCGCCAGTTTCCCGACCACGACTGCCTGGCGGCGTGGATGCCCGTCGAGAAGTCGGTGTATACCGATGCGGACTGGACCGCGACCCTCACCCAAACCCTCAGCGAGAGTGCGCAAGACCACTTCGTGATTCAGGCCGCGACGGTGTTCGCCACCCGCGATGCGGCACGCAGTTTCTTCGATGCGACCGCCCGCGGTTGGAACTCCTGTGGCGAGCGGACATTCGCGACCGCCAAGGACGGCTACCCGGACACGTCCTGGACGTTCGACACGGTCGCCGACGTCGACTCAACGGTGTGGATGACCCAGCACCAGGACGACAGCGCGGGCTGGTCGTGTCAACGGGCCCTGCGGGTGACCAACAACGTGGCGATCGACGTGCTGGCGTGCAAGCTCTATGTCAGCGACGAAGCCGTCACGATCGCCAATGGGATCGACGCGCGGCTGCCCAGCGTGTGAGTGCTCACCGCGGCAGCAATAGACAGCACGCCTTGACCCGGTCGATCCACCACTGGCGTCGTTTCGGTGAAGCGGCCAGGGCGTGCAACCGCGCGGGGTCCGGAGCTACGGGCTCTACCGGCAGGTAACCGTCCTCTTGTGCCGGTGTCTCTGCGATGTCGTCGACGAACAGCGATCCGGTGCCCAGCCCGCAGGCGTGCTGCAGTTCCGGCAGCGCGGCCGCTGCCCGTAGACCCGTCGCGATACCGACCGCCGAGTCGATCGCGCTGGAGACCACCACCGGGATGCCGATCTGCGCAGCGATCTTCAACAGCGCTGAAATACCGCCCAGTGGTGCGACTTTCAGCACCGCGATATCGGCGGCCCCGGCTTTCGTGACAGCCAGGGGGTCGGAAGCTTTGCGGATGCTCTCGTCGGCCGCCACCGGCGTATCGATGCGACGGCGCAGCTCCGCGAGTTCGGCGACGGTGGCGCAGGGTTGTTCGAGATATTCCAATGCGCCCAATACCTTTGCCGCCGCAACCGCCTGATCGAGCGTCCAACCGCCGTTGGCATCGACGCGCACGGTGGGGATCAGGGCGCGGACGGCTTCGACGCGGGCGACGTCGTCGGCCAAGGTCTGGCCCGGTTCGGCGACTTTGACCTTGGCGGTGCGGGCGCCGGGGAACCGTGCCAGTACCTCGGGAACCCGCGCGGCGTCGACGGCGGGCACGGTCGCGTTGATCGGGACGCGGTCGCGCAGGGGTTGGGGCAGTTGGTGATAGGCGCTTTCCAGCGCCGAGGCCAACCAGTGCACCGCCTCGGGAGGTTGGTACTCGGGGAATGCACCGAACTCCCCCCAGCCGACCGGGCCGTCGATCAGCGCCAATTCACGAACGGTGATGCCGCGAAACTTGACCCGCATCGGCAGCGCCACCACGTGTAGGCGGTCAAGGATGTCGTCGAGGGGTGGCGGCATCGGTCTATGGTGCCGGTTCGGTGGTGAGGTGCGCCAGGTAGGGACAGGAATTAGGCTTCCGTAATGCAAACCCTCCGGGTGAGCGACGCCGCGCTGCAAGCCGAGGCGAGCTGGTGTGGTTCGTTGGCCGGCAAGTTGGCGGGCAACACGGCACCCGCCGGTGTGGTTTCCTCCGCGCTGTCCAGCGCCGCAACGGTCGCTGCCATCAATGCCCTGGTGTCCGTCGCCGGCGCAAACTGCGCGGCGCGAATGCAGGCGACCGCCGCCAAGTTGGCCGCAGCTGCAAACGGATACGCAGTTAACGAAGCTGACGCAGCAGCGCGAATGACTTCGATCGTTCCGCCGACGGTGTGTTAGATGGCGGCCGTTCGGGCGCTGTTGACGTTGTCGCAGGTGCAGGCGCTCGACACCTCTTACCTGCGTGACGCAGCCGACCATTGGGAACGCACCGCCAACCTGTGGGAGGAGTCGTTCACCGATGTGCACCGGCGAGTCTCCGCCCCAGGCGGTACGCCCTGGACCGGCTTCGGAAACGAGGGGGCACAGCAACGTACCTACGGCGACATGGTGAAGGTGCGCACTGCGACTGACCAATTGCACCAGGCCACCGAGATCGCCCGTCACGGTGACCAGGCATTGCAGTTCTGCAAGCGGGAGGTGCTTAGCGCGGTCCGCGAAGCCAACGACAACGGTTTTGATGTCGGCGAGGACTATTCGGTCACCGATCGCTCCCAGGCCAGCTCCCCCGAGCGCCGCGCCGCCCGCCAGACCGCCGCCCAAGAGCACGCTTCATTTATCCGACACAAGGTGGCGGCGCTGGCCACCAAGGACAACGAGATCGCTACCCGAATAGCCTCTGTTACAGAGGGTGTCGGAATCCTGAAGTTCGACGACGAAGAACCTCTCACGCCTCAACGGCAAGAACACGGGATCCAACTCGTAGGCAACGGCATCCCCTTGCCGCAGGCTCCGCACCCTGCCCCGGAGCCGCCGCCGGGTGGTTGGAGCAACGATCCACTAATGCGGGCCGCGCAGAAGATCGCTTACGGCCACGCCGGCAAAATGCACATCGGTGAATTTCCCGGTATCACCAAAGATCAGTTGGCTGAAACGGTCTACGACCTATTCAAACGAAGCGCCGAAAACCCAGGAGATCTCGTCCTCGGGCGGGCCCCCGACGGCGCGCCAGTGCTCTACGATCCCAAGGCCAACGTGATGGTGATTCGCGACCCTAAGGGGCTAGATGCGGGAACTGTGTACAAGCCGAAGGTGCCGAACCTACAAAACTACTTGGACCGCAAGATTCCGACACGCCTCACGTCGATAGCCGCTAACGAACTTTCGGATGGTCCGCTGCCAATTGCGGGCGGAACGCCGGGCGGCGTTGTTCCCTCAGAAAATGCGCCGAGCTCCCCGAAGACAGCCGGGCGACCCCCCGTCGAAGCGCTGCCGGCGCCGCCCACACCTAGTACCAAGTCGGGCGGGGGCGGACCACTTCGGCTTCCCGCTGGGGGCGGACTCCCTTGGGATTCACCCGCGGCAGGTCCGCGGCCCGTCTATCTCCCGGACCGCGCGGATCACCCTCCTGTCTTGGGTGAGGACCAAGACGAAAATCCACTACCTTGAAAGCATGACCATGCCTAAACCGGTGGCAATCGACCTGACCGACGACGAGCTGGTGCTCATGGTGCAAAGTCTCAATGAATACTTCGGCTCAGCGAAGCGAGCCGATTCGGTCTTAGCACCGATAATTGGCTTACCCAGAACAGAAGACTTTGATTCATTCGTAGAGCGGATTATTGAAGCCTTGGAAAGCAAAGAGCCCCTGTTCGACCTGGACTGGGCACGCGCTTTGTTTCTGACCGAAATCGCCTGGGCCAGTGACCTCGTCGGCTCGGGACTCGATTTTGCAACCAACATCCGCGACGAGAAAGCCCTGCCCCTGCTGCGGTCAATCCAGCGCAAAATCAGCAATTACAATCGTTTCGCCCTGCTCCGAGACAACTTTCTTAGACCCCCGCCGGACACACCCCCGCCGGCAGTCGTTTAGGCGTAGCGATCGGATGACCCATCTTGACGAGTATCGACGGTTTCCGGCGGTCGCAGGAGGCGGCGGCGTGATTGATGTTGCGCCGGTCGCCGAAAAGCCAAAGGCGTCCGAAGACACCGGACCACCTAACGATCAGTCCGCTCCCCGCCGTTACTACGATTCCCGCCAGCGGCCATGCCAGTCCGCTCCCTGAGGTGAAATGATGCCTCCGGGTGACTCGCCCCCGACTGGTCGCTACCGGGTCGAAGAGAACGCGCGCCCTCACTGGCTACGCACGGGCTACAGATTCTTCCCTTATGCAGCACAGCAATCCGATCAATGGTGGGTGCTGCGATTCAACTTCGGGTTTCCCGAACACGAGATGTACACCTTATTCGTCGACGGCAACCCGGCGACCGATGTCACAGGGAATCCAGCCAGCCCGGCCCCCCTGATCGCGAGCATCGGTGCACTGCGTCCGTCTGATTCCGAGACGGACGAATCGACACTCGACCCGGATACGGCAGCCCGAGTCGTCAAGGCAGTCGCGCCCTACGCCGATTATGGCAGCGAATACGGCGCCCCCTGTGTCTTCTGTTCGGGCGATCGCGACGGCATGACTCTTGGTTAGCGGGGCCCGCGCCGCTGCATAGGCGCATCCCAAGCGCTGCCGGCGAAGGTCACAACGGTTCGCCGATGTCGGGAAGGAGGGCGATGTCCTGCGGCTTCTCCCAGCTACGAAACACAGCGGCAAGGTCACGGACTCGCCTCTTGGCCCAGGCGACATCAAATTCACTGAGCCACTCGTATTCATATTTGAAGCGTTCCGCGCGTTCGCCCACCTCCCTAGAGGCTTGCCTTCTGACGATGCCCTTGCAGTACCAGTAGAGGACATCATCAAGCCAACCTCCTCAACGCCAAGCTGGCCGCGCTCGTAGAAGGCGTAGTGGCGAACCGGCGTCGGCGACGACGATATTGAGCCCGTCGTTGGTCCGCATCCCGACCGGCATGGAGCGGACCCCCAACTCCGCCGACAACCGATCGATCTCGAGCTGAAGCACCTTGGATCCGTCGTCCGC
This sequence comes from Mycolicibacter virginiensis, assembly GCF_022374935.2. Classification (NCBI taxonomy): domain Bacteria; kingdom Bacillati; phylum Actinomycetota; class Actinomycetes; order Mycobacteriales; family Mycobacteriaceae; genus Mycobacterium; species Mycobacterium virginiense. The sequence continues at coordinate 653,572 of NZ_CP092430.2, read as the reverse complement.
GGGGTCGTCCATGCTGATGAACCACTAGCGATCGCGTGACGATAACGCAGCACGCGCCGCTTCGAAATGGGTGTCGAACAGGGCTTTTCTCCAAGCCCATAGTGCATCGTCCCCCGCCGCCAGGGGCGGCGGACCTAGATCGTCGGTCACATCACTGAGCGCCAGCATGTAGCGCCAAGTTTTGAATCCATCGTCAAGCCCAAACTTATTCGGCGCATCCAACGGAGCCAGCAAGAAATGGAGTCCGCCCTCTCGAGATGACCAGCACAGTTGAAGTTTGCAGTCCGGGCCGCGGTAGAAGGCCGCCCACGCTGGGGACTCGCCGTACTCGAGATCAGAGTCGACCCATTCAATGGCGAAGCCACGGGCCGCCAGTGTCGAAGACATGTAACGCTCGACGTCGATAGGGCTCATAGCCGTTTATTCACCTCCATAGACCCTGGAATCCCTACCGCCGTCCAGCTTGAACACCCGCTCGGCGTTCCCCCGCAGATAATCCACCCGGGCCTGATCATCAAGCCCGAGCTCATCCAAGCCGTCCAAAGCATGGGCGTGCATGATCATCGGATAGTTGGTGCCGAACAACACCTTTCGCTGCCCGGTGCGGGTTCGCATGAACCGGATCAACTCCTCCGGGAGCCGCTTGGTGGTGTAGGCCGAGGTGTCGATGTAGACGTTCTCATGCTTGCGGGCGACCGCGACCATCTCCTCAGTCCACGGATAGCCGACGTGTCCACACACGATCACCAGCTCCGGAAAGTCCAGTGCCACTTGGTCGATGTAGGGAATCGGGCGACCGGTTTCCGACGGTCGCAGGGGGCCGGTATGCCCAACTTGGGTGCAGAACGGCACGCCGAGTTCTACGCATTCGGCGAACAGTGGGTAGTAGCGCCGATCGGTGGGAGGCGCGTTCCACAACCAGGGCACCACGCGCAGTCCAACGAATGCGTCGTCGCGGACCCGGCGGCGCAGTTCGCGGACGGCCTCCATCGGACGGTCCAGGTCGACCGTGGCCAGTCCCGCGAACCGATTCGGGTGTGCTGCGACCCATTCGGCGACTTCCGCATTGGAGACCAGGTCCATGCCGTTGGGTCCGCGCCAGGCACTGAGCAGCCCGAAATCCACGCCCGCGGCGTCCATCGCCGACACGGTGGCCGCGATGGGGATCTCCTCGTCGGGCATCGCACCGCCGGTCCAGCGTCGCAGCGAGGCCAACATGTCGTGATCGAGGAACCGCCGGGTCGGGTGCTGCATCCACACGTCGATGGTCATCGACTCCACCGTAGACAGAGTGATCAGCCGGTGGCGGCCACTCCGGCAACGAGCAGATCCAGCAAGCGCCCAGTCTGCTCGGGCGAGCCGCTGGTCAAAAAGATGCCGATCAGGCTCGACACGACGTCGTCGGCGCGCACATCAGCGCGCAGACTGCCGTCCTGCGCGCCGGCCCGCAGCAGCAGATCGACCGCGCCGACGATGCGCTCACGTGTCTCGTTGGGCTCCATCGCGCCGGACTCGACGATGGCGCGCAACGACTCGGCCATCCCCCGCTTGGCGGCCACGAAGCCGGCGTAGCGGTCCATCCAGCGACGCAGCGCCACCTTCGGCGGGTGGCCGGTGACCAGCTGTTCGGCGACGGCCGCGACGTCGCCCAGTTCAGCGCGGTAAACGGCCTCGACCAGTGCCTCGCGGTTGGGAAAGTGCCGGTAAAGCGTGCCGATGCCGACACCGGCGTCACGGGCGATCGACTCCAGCGGAACCGGACTCCCATCGGATCCGCCGAACGCGGCGGCGGCGGCCGCCAACAGCCGCTCTCGGTTGCGGCGGGCATCGGATCTCCCAGCCAAAGCGGAGGTACCTCCGTTTCTGTTACGCTGCCTAAGCGGAGGGTCCTCCGCATCTCTACCAGTGTCTCACTAGGAGCACCATGACAGACCAACTCCAGCCCGGCAGCCTCGCCCGAATCGGCACAGATCAGGTGGCCCGCGTCGGCTACGGCGCCATGCAGCTCGACGAGAAGGTTTCCACCGACGACGCCATCGCGGTCCTGCGCCGCGCTATCGAGTTGGGCGTCAACCACATCGACACCGCGTCCTTCTATGCCGGTGGCGAGGTCAACCACCGCATCCGTAAAGCACTGGCGCCCTACCGTGACGAGCTGGTCATCGTCAGCAAGGTCGGCGCCGCCTACACCGGCGTCGGCCCGGTACCGCTGACCGCCGCCCAGAAGCCCGCCGAACTGCGCGCCGCCGTCGAGAACGACCTGCGCCAACTGGGTCTCGACACCGTGCCGGTGGTCAACCTGCGGCGTTACGACCTCGGCCCCGCCCCGGCACCCGAGGGCGATCAAAACGTCGACCTCGACGACCAGCTGGCCGAGATGATCGCGCTGCGCGACGAGGGCAAGATCGCCGCAATCGGTATCAGCAGCGTGGGCCTTGACGTGCTGCAACGCGCCCTGCCAGCCGGCATCGTCTGCGTCCAGAACGCCTACAGCCTGCTCGACCGCACCCAGGAAGACGCGCTCGACTTCTGCGCCGACGAGGGCATTGCCTGGGTGCCGTACTTCCCGCTCGGCTCGGCGTTCCCCGGCTTCCCCAAGGTCACCGACCACACGACAGTCCGCGAGATCGCCGACGAAACCGGTGCCACCCCGGCCCAGATCGGACTGGCCTGGCTGCTGACCACCTCGGCCAACACGTTGCTGATCCCGGGCACCGGATCGATCGCGCACCTGGAAGAGAACATGAAGGTGGCCGACATCGTGCTCAGTGACGACGCCATCGCCCGACTGGACGCGATCACCGCACCTGGGCAGGGCCCGGACTACGCCGCGAGCCTGCGGGAAGCGTTCCGGCAAGCTCCGGCAACCTGACGCCGCCGCCCCGGTACGGTCGCAGGCGTGAGCAGCAACCCTTTTGACGAGAGCATCTGGCGCACGGTCGACGGCTTCGCCGACCTGACCGACATCACCTACCACCGCCACGTCACCGACGCCACCGTCCGCGTGGCATTCAACCGCCCCGAGGTGCGCAACGCGTTTCGGCCGCACACCGTCGACGAGCTGTACCAGGCGCTGGACCACGCCCGGATGTCTCCCGACGTCGGCGTGGTGCTGCTGACCGGTAACGGGCCGGCGCCCAAGGACGGCGGCTGGGCGTTCTGCTCCGGCGGGGATCAGCGCATCCGTGGCCGCAGCGGCTACCAGTACGCGTCCGGCGACACCGCCGACACCGTCGACGTCGCCCGCGCCGGGCGGCTGCACATCCTGGAGGTGCAGCGGCTGATCCGGTTCATGCCCAAGCCGGTGATCTGCCTGGTCAACGGCTGGGCCGCCGGCGGCGGGCACAGCCTGCACGTGGTGTGCGACCTGACCCTGGCCAGCCGCGAGCACGCCAGGTTCAAGCAGACCGACGCCGACGTGGGCAGCTTCGACGGCGGCTACGGATCGGCGTACTTAGCCCGACAGGTGGGCCAGAAGTTCGCCCGCGAGATCTTCTTCCTGGGCCGGACCTATACCGCCGAACAGATGCACCAGATGGGCGCCGTCAACGAGGTCGTCGACCACGCCGAGCTGGAAGCCACCGGCGTGCAGTGGGCCAAGGAGATCAACGGCAAATCGCCTCAGGCGCAACGCATGTTGAAGTTCGCCTTCAACCTGCTGGACGACGGACTGGTCGGCCAGCAGCTGTTCGCCGGCGAAGCCACCCGACTGGCCTACATGACCGACGAAGCCGTCGAGGGCCGGGATTCCTTCCTGGAGAAGCGCGATCCGGACTGGAGCAGGTTCCCCCGCTACTTCTAGGCGCGCGGTTCGCCCCGCATAGACTGGCTAACCATGAGCCGAAGCCCGATGCGCCGCCTGACCGACCAGATCACGCTCGCAACCATGCGTCCCCCGGTCGCCGCGCAGCTGATGCACCGGCCCGGCACCAAGCCCGTCGACCTCGCCGGCAAGCGGGTGCTGGTGACCGGGGCGTCCTCGGGCATCGGGGAAGCCGGCGCCGAACAGTTCGGGGCAGCGGGCGCCACCGTGATCGCCGTGGCCCGCCGCCAAGAAAACCTCGACGCACTGGTCCAGCGGATCACCGCCGCCGGCGGCACCGCTCACGCCATCGCGTGCGACCTGTCGGACCTCGCGGCGATCGACGCCCTGGTCAAGGACGTCGACGAACGCTTCGGCGGAGTGGACATCCTGGTCAACAACGCCGGCCGGTCGATCCGCCGACCACTGGCCGAATCCCTGGAACGCTGGCACGACGTCGAGCGGACCATGCAGCTGAACTACTACTCACCGCTGCGGCTGATCCGCGGGTTCGCTCCGGGGATGCGCGAGCGCGGCGACGGCCACATCATCAACGTCGCCACCTGGGGCGTGTTCACCGACTCCTCCCCGCTGTTCGGCGTCTACAACGGCTCCAAGTCCGCACTGAGCGCCGTCAGCCGGGTCATCGACAGCGAATGGGCCCGCTACGGCGTGCAGTCCACCACGCTGTACTACCCGCTGGTGAAGACCCCGATGATCGCACCCACCGCGGCGTTCCAGGGCAAACCCGGACTCACCGCACAGGAGGCCGGCGCGTGGATGATCGACGCGGCGAGATATCGCCCGATCCGCATCGCACCGCGGCTGGCGCTGGCGTTCCGCGCTCTGGACAACCTCAACGCCGGTTGGGCCACCGCCATCGTCAAGCGGAACCGGATCGAGCCCGTCGACGAGTGAGGGCGGACTGATGGAAATCCTCGCCAGCCGGGTCTTGCTCCGGCCCACCGACTATCAGCGCTCGCTGCGGTTCTATCGCGACGAGATCGGGCTGGCGATCGCCCGCGACTACGGCGCGGGGATGGTCTTCTACGCCGGACAGTCGCTGATCGAACTCGCCGGGCACGGCAACCCCGAACACGCGGACGCGAACTTCCCGGGGGCGCTGTGGTTGCAGGTCCGCGACGTCGCCGCCACCCAGGCCGAACTGCAGAGCCGCGGGGTCCTCATCACCCGGGAAGCGCTCCGCGAACCGTGGGGGTTGCGTGAGATGCACGTCACCGATCCGGACGGCCTGACGTTGATTTTCGTGGAGGTTCCCGAAGACCATCCGCTGCGCCGCGATACCCGCCAGGACGGCCGCCGCAAGCCCTGAGGTTAACGACGGGGAAACAGTTCGAAACGTCTCGACATACACCGGCGTTTCGCGACGGTGATCGTTAGACAACCGCCCCATCGAGGCCTCAGAATCAGTGCCGTGATGCTCTCGTGAGCCTTGATCTGTTCCTCTTAATCATCGTGGTGATCACGGCTTTGGCCTTCGACTTCACCAACGGATTCCACGACACCGGCAACGCAATGGCGACCTCGATCGCAAGCGGTGCGCTCAAGCCCAAGGCCGCGGTCACCATGTCGGCCTGCCTGAACCTGATCGGCGCCTTCCTGTCGACCGCCGTCGCCGCAACCATCGCCAAGGGCCTGGTCGACGCCCATCTGGTGACCCTCGAGATCGTCTTCGCCGGACTGGTCGGCGGCATCGTGTGGAACCTGCTCACCTGGCTGCTCGGTATCCCGTCGAGCTCCTCGCACGCCTTGATCGGCGGCATCGTGGGAGCGATGATCGCCGCGGTCGGCGGGCACGGGGTGATCTGGCACGGGGTGGTCTCCAAGGTTCTGGTCCCGGCCGTGGTCGCCACCGTGATCGCCACGGTGATCGCCTCCGTGGGCACCTGGCTGGTCTACCGCATCACCCGCGGTGTCGACGAGAAGCAGTCCGAGAAGGTGTTCCGGCACGGTCAGATCGGCTCGGCCGCGCTGGTGTCACTGGCACATGGCACCAACGACGCGCAGAAGACCATGGGCGTGATCTTCCTCGCGCTGATGTCCTACGGCGCGGTGAGCACGTCGGCCACGCTGCCGCCGCTGTGGGTGATCGTGAGCTGCGCGCTGGCCATGTCGGCGGGCACCTACACCGGTGGCTGGCGGATCATCCGCACCCTGGGCAAGGGCCTGGTCGAGATCAAGCCACCGCAGGGCATGGCCGCCGAATCCTCGGCAGCCGCGGTGATCCTGCTCTCCAGCCACTTCGGTTACTCACTGTCGACCACCCAGGTCGCCACCGGGTCGGTGCTGGGCAGCGGCGTCGGCAAGCCGGGCGCGCAGGTGCGCTGGAGTGTCGCCGGACGGATGGTTGCCGCTTGGCTGGTGACGCTGCCGATGGCCGGCGGGGTCGGCTCGGGCGCCTACGGCCTGGTCCACGGTATCGGCGGCTACCCCGGCATCACCATCGGTGTGGTCCTGCTGATCACCACGGTCCTGGCGATCTGGCTGCGGTCGCGCCGGGCCCGCATCGACCACAACAATGTCAACGCCGAATGGGACGGCACCCTCACCGGCGGTCTCGACGCCCCCGGCGTGCAACCCGAAGAAGCGGGCCGCGAAGTCGAGAACGCCCTCCGATCGGCCTTCCAGACCGGCCATGACGGAGCCAAGCTGACCGTCGTCCCCACCGACGACCCCAATTCACGTGAGGTCATCCGGTCATGAGTCAGTGGTTCAACCTCGCAGCGACGTGCAAAATCCTGGTCTTCGGGCTGCTGGTGGGTGGGTTGTTGCCGGCCCTGTTCGCGGTCGGGGTCCGGGTCAACGTGGCAGGTAACGGCGTTCCCGCGGTCACCGGCACCGCCGCTACCGATGGCGGGCGCCGGCCGCTGCTGCTCGCCGTCAGCTGGGCGATCTTCCTGGTAGTGCTGGCCGTGGCGGTCGTCGGCGTGCTCTTCATCGCCCGCGACTTCCTGGGGCACCACCTGGGCTGGTACCTGCTGGGCGCCAAGCCCGCCTAACCCGGTTCGACAAGTCAGGCGTGCGGCTGCAAAAATCCGCACGGTGACCTTGGAGCTGTTCCTGTTGATCACGGTCGTGATCACCGCCCTGGCTTTCGACTTCACCAACGGCTTCCATGACACCGGCAACGCTGTCGCCACCGGGATCGCCAGCGGTGCGCTCAAGCCGAAGACCGCGGTAACGCTCTGTGCCACCCTCAACCTCGTTGGGGCGTTCATGTCGACCCAAGTGGCGGCCACGGTGGCCAAGGATCTGGTGGTCACCAACCTGGTAACCCTGGAAGTCATGTTCGCCGGCTTGGTCGGCGGCATCGTCTGGAACCTGACCACCTGGTTGTTCGGCATTCCGTCGAGCTCCTCACACGCCCTGATCGGAGGCGTGGTGGGGGCCATGCTGGCCGCGGCCGGCACGGCAGGGGTGCGCTGGCCCGGGGTGGTCTCGAAGGTGCTGGTGCCGACGGTGATCGCTGTGCTCGCCGCGACCTTGGTTGCCACCGTCGGAACCTGGCTGGTCTACCGCCTGACGCGGGGAGTCCCCCATGGGCGCACCCTGCGAGACTTCCGGCGGGGCCAGGTTTTCTCCGCCGCCCTGATGTCACTGGCGCACGGCACCAACGATGCACAGAAGACCATGGGCGTGATCTTCCTCGCACTGATCTCCTACGGCGCGGCCTCCAAGACCGACGTCACGCCGCCGCTGTGGGTGATCGTGTCGTGTGCGGTGGCGATGGCCGCCGGCACCTATTTCGGCGGATGGCGAGTCATCCGCACCCTGGGCAAGGGGCTCGTCGAAATCGAATCCCCCCAAGGTATGGCCGCCGAATCATCCTCGGCGGCCATCATTTTGCTGTCCAGTCACTTCGGCTACTCGCTGTCGACCACCCAGGTGGTGACGGGATCGGTGTTGGGTTCGGGCCTGGGGAAGCCCGGGGCCAATGTGCGCTGGGGTGTTGCCCGCCGGATGGCGACCGCTTGGGTGATCACCCTGCCGCTGGCCGGGGCCATCGGCGCGGGCACCTACCACCTGATCCACCGCATCGGCGGCTACCCCGGCACCATCACCGGACTGACGTTGCTGGTGGGTGTCTCCGCGCTCATCTGGCTGCAGTCCCGCAAGGTCCCGGTCGACCACACCAATGTCACCGCCGATTGGGGTGCACATATGACCGATGGCCTGGAAGTGATTGCACCGCAACCCACTACCCCTGCTCCGTCCCGCGAGATCGGCACGGAGGGGGGCGGTGCGTGAACACCGTGAGCACCTGGTTCGACTACGTGGCCACCGCCAAGATTCTGATCTTCGGCCTGCTGGTCGGTACCGCGCTGCCGGCCTTGTTCGCCATCGGGGTGCGCTTGGGTGCCGCAGCCGATGGACCGACTGAGCACCGCCGGGGATTGACCCTGCTGCGGTGGATGATCTTCGCGCTCTTGCTCACCGTGGTGCTGGCCGGCGTGCTGTTCATCGCCCGCGACTTCATCGAGCACCGCATCGGCTGGCAGTGGGATGACTGGGGTCATTGGGACGAGGTGTTTGGCCTTGAATAGACGTAATATTGCAGCTGACATGTTCCTTCCGGTGTCGGCGCGGGGAAGTTGACGCAGCATGAACAAATTTCTCACCTCGATCGTCGCCTGGCTGCGCGCCGGGTATCCCGATGGTGTGCCACAGAACGACTACGTCCCGCTGTTGGCGCTGCTGTCGCGACGCCTGACCAACGATGAGGTCAAAGACGTCGCCCGTGAACTGATCGGCCGCGGCGAGTTCGACCGCATCGACATCGGGGTACTGATCGCCCGCTTGACCAACGAACTGCCCGCTCCGGAGGACATCGAACGGGTGCGAGAGCGGTTGGCGGCAAAGGGCTGGTTGCTAGACGACGCCCCCACCAACGGAGGAAACCCATAGCACGCCTGCGGGCGCTGGACATCCCACCCGGTGATGCCCTCTCCACCGTCCTGCCCGCCTTGCAGGGCGTCTTGGACGGCCATGACGCCGCGTTCACGCCGGCAGGCCCCGACACCGACCCTGCTGTCCTGGCCTCGCTGCGGGTGGGTGATCCCATCGGCGATGACATCGCGCTGGTGGTGGCGACGTCGGGAACCACTGGAGTGCCCAAAGGCGCTCTGCTGACCGGGACCTCACTCGTGGCCAGCGCCACGGCCACCCATGACCGGTTGGGCGGGCCGGGCAGCTGGCTGCTGGCGCTGCCCCCGCACCATATCGCCGGAATCCAGGTCCTGGTGCGCAGCCTGGTGTCCGGCACCGCGCCCGTGCAGCTTGATGTCGCAACGGGTTTCGATATCACGCGGTTGCCCGCGGCGGTGGCAGCGCTCGGTTCCGGTCGGCGCTACACCTCGCTGGTCGCCACCCAATTGGCCAAGGCGCTGACCGTTCCCGAGGCCGCGGCCGCACTGGCCGAGTTGGACGCGGTGTTGTTGGGCGGAGGTCCGGCGCCGCAACCGATTCTGGACGCGGCAGGCGCCGCTGGAGTGCGGGTGGTGCGCACGTACGGTATGAGCGAGACTGCCGGCGGTTGTGTCTATGACGGGGAGCCGTTGCCGGGCGTCCGGCTACGCATCGGAGACGACGGACGGATCGCGATCGGCGGCCCGACCCTGGCGCAGGGTTACCGCAATCCTGTCGATCCGGACCCATTCGCCGAGCCAGGCTGGTTCATTACTAATGACCTTGGCGCCCTTGATCACTCGGGCCTACTGACCGTGCTGGGCCGTGCCGACGACGCGATCAGCACCGGCGGATTGACGGTTCTACCCGGTCCGGTGGAAGCGGTGTTGTCGACGCATCCCGCTGTGGCCGAATGCGCGGTGTTCGGGATCGACGACGACCGGCTGGGGCAGCGTGTCGTCGCCGCGATCGTCGTCACCGGCGCGACGCCCCCGACGCTGGAGTCGTTACGCGCCCACGTCGCGAAGTCGCTGGACAGCACGGCAGCGCCACGCGAGGTACATGTCGTGGCTGAACTCCCCCGCCGCGGAATCGGCAAGCTTGACCGAAAAGCACTGGCGCAACGGTTTTCCGCCTAGGGTATTGCGCTTACTTAGACCGCTGGTCTAATTTATAGACCGGTGGTCTAATCGCTTCGCCACTGCTGGCGGAAGGGGACGCAAACCATGCACACACCCACCACATCCGCGCAGCGCACGCGCTCCTTCGCGCGCGTCCTGGGGCCGTTCATCGCCGTGGTTCCCGCCATCATCGCGTTCAGAGCCGGAAGTATCGGAAACCTGCTGTCGAGTTTCTCGACCGACCCGATGTGGCCGTGGACGCTGGGCGCACTGCTGTTCGGCGGCGGGCTGTTCATCATTGCGTTTCACCAATATTGGCGCGGCATCGCCGCGGTGATCATTTCGCTGTTCGGGTGGTTCCTATTGCTTCGGGGATTCGTCTTGCTCGCCGCACCGCAGTTGATCGTCAAGGGAGCCGAAGCCGCCACCGACACATCAAGCGGGGCCATCGGTGCGGTGCGGGCCGGCTTCGGGCTGCTTTCACTGTGCGGCGTCTACCTGACCTACGTCGGATGGCTGAAGAAGTCCGACTGATTCAATACCGTCATGCGCCGTGCCGTGAAACCCCGGGAGATCCGGCGAGCCGAGCTGCTCGACCAGGCACTGGCCCTGTTTCTCGAACGTGGCTATGACAAGGTCAGTCTCAACGAACTTCTGGCCGTGACCGGCGTTCCGAAAGGCGCTTTCTACCACTACTTTCCGTCCAAAGACGCGCTGGTCATCGCACTGGCTGAACGCAGCGCCGATGCAGCGTTGGAGGCACTGCGTCCGGTCTTCGGCCAGCCGGGCACGAACGCCCTGGAACGCCTCAATCGCGGGCTGGCGGCCAGTTACGACGTCAAGATGGCGATGGGGGCTGGCGAACAGATCGCGGCGATGACGGCGCTTTTCGCGCCGCCCAATCGCGCTCTGTTCGCCAAGATCGTGGAAACGTGGGAGGACCGGTTCAGACCGGTGCTGACCAAGCTCATCAGCGACGGGGTCGACGAAGGTGTGTTCGACACCTTCGATCCCGAAGGGATCGGCGACATGATTCAGGGTTTCGCCGCCAGCTTGCGCAGGAACGTCATGCGGGTGCTCGATGCGCCTGACGCGAAGGCGCGTCGACAGGCCATCGATGACTGCGTGAAACGAATCAAACTGCACGGCATCGCGACGGACCGAATCCTCGGCTTGCCTGATGGGTCAACGGTTGTGCTGGACCGGAAACAAGTAGAGGCGATGGTCGCGCGCATCACGCTGTGACGTGTGCGAGAGCCGCGGGATCAGTCTCCGCCGCCAGACCCGCCACCCGATCCGCCACCAGAGCCACCACCGGACCCGCCGGACCCGCCGCTCGAGCCACCGCCCGACCCACCAGACCCGCCGCTCGACCCGCCACTTGAGCCCCCGCTCGACCCGCCGGACCCACCACCCGATCCACCAGACCCGCCGCTCGATCCGCCACTTGAGCCTCCGCTCGACCCGCCGCCGGAACTGCCGGCAGAACCGCCGCTCGACCCGCCGCCGGAACTGCCCCCGGCGTCACCGCTCGAACCCGAGGAGCTGGACCCGCCGGAACTGCCGGCAGAACCGCTGGAACTGCCACCGGAACCGGAGGAAGCGCCTCCAGAGCCGCTGCTCCCGGAACCTCCGGAATCACCGCCAGATCCGCCCGAACCGCCAGATCCGACACCGCCAGATCCACCCGCCTCGCTGCCGGAGCCGCCCGAACTGGGTCCACCCGAGTCAGTGCCCGCCCCGGTACCACCCGAACCGCTCTCGTCGGATCCTCCAGAGGTGCCGCCGGGCCCGCCGGAGTGGCCACCCGATCCGCTATCGCCGGAACCGCCCGGATTACTGCCGGAGCCACCGGTACTGCCGTCGCCCGCGCCGGTGCCGCCCGAGTGCCCACCACCGGAGTCGCTGCCACCGGAATGGCCACCGGAGGAACCGTTATCGCCGGAACCAACACCACCCGAACCAGTGCCATCCGAACCCGTGCCACCGGAGCCATTGCCGTCTGTGCCGCCGGTTCCCGTGCCACCCGAACCGGCATCGCCGCCGGAATGACTGCCGCCGCTGTGATCACGACCCGATCCGCTACCGCCGCTACCACTGCCACCCGACCCGGGCAGCCAACCACCGCCACCACCAACAGGTCCGGTGATGATCGGGATCGGAATCGGAAACGGAATCACCGCGGGCGGTGCGGGCGCGGGCGCCGCCGGAGGAGCCGGAAGAACCGGCGCCGGAGCAACGATGGCCGGTGCCGGGTTTGCCGGTGCTACAACAGGATTAGGGTCGGGGACCTGCACAGCGGGCAGCCGCGCCGGCTTCGGGGCGGGCAGTACCGGCATGAAGTTGCCGGGCACCGGCTGGGCCTGCGGCGGCTGCGCCACCACCGGTGGCTGCGACGGCGTGGATGCGGCCGTCGGGCGAATGCCGATCGTCACGGCGACGGCCAACGCCGCGCACCCGGCCACCAGAATCCCCCCGACCGAACTGCCTACCAGCAGCGCCCGTCCCACCGGCGGCGGTGGCGCAGCCCGCTCGTCGGCTTCGGCGCCGTCTCCCCCGTATTCGGAGCCGTAGGCGTCGTAGCCCTCGTAGCTTTCATAGTCGCCCTCGGCGTCGGCGTACTCCACCGGCAGCAGTTCGGAGTCATCGTCAGTCATCGAGTACGCGAGCTGCTGTTCCTGTTGTTCTGACTGTTCGCCCTCAACCGCCGGGGCCAGCGCCGTGGCCGTTCCGTCTGGGGCGCCCACGTCCGCCAGTACCGGCGCAGCCATCGTCGCATCGGCGGCCGGAGCAGGCAGCCACGTCGTCTCGCCGTCCTCGCCCGAGGCGTTGCGCGCCAACGCCACTGCCGAGCGCGCCTGGGGCTGCTCGGAAACGTTTTCGACTCCCGCATCCTCAAGGGCGCGGCGAACCTCCGCCAGCAAGTCCGAGTCCGACCAGCACAGGCGGGTAGCGGCCAGCCGGTGGCCCTCGTCGGCCAACATGCGGTGGGTTCCGGTCACCGTCTCGATCAGGGTTTCGACCGGATTGCGCGTCAGGTCGAGCATGGATTCGTCGAGCACGGCATCGCCGTAGGCGTCCGATTCGACGAGCGCCAAGCGGGCAAGCGCGCCGGTAACCGACACTCCGAGCGCGACATCCATTGCGCGTCTCCTTCCGCGGCCACTCGATTAGCCAGTCTAGCCGCGCGGATCGACCATCGAGCGGTTCGATCTTCGCAGTTCAATGGCGTATGCCCCTCCCGCGGTTATGGTGAGCAGGTGATCGCCGAGTCGACCAGAGGCTGGAATATCGGCCGCGATGCGACCGCTGCGGCACTGCTGCTCGCGGCGCCGGCGTTGCCGTGGAGCCTGTACTTCGGTGCCGGCATTCCGGCCGGCAAGCCCGGACTGTTCGTCGCGCTGGCTGTGGCCACCGTGCTCGCGCTGACAGCGATCGCCGCGACCTACGTGGGGCCCTGGGGAATCTTGCGTGTACCCAACAATCACGCCGTCGCGGGACGGCTGCGGCTGCTGCTCTGTGCGCCGTATCTGGTGTTGCTGCTCGGTGTGGTGGCCGCCGACGTGGTGCAGACCGTCCGCTACGGCGGAAGCCCCCGGCCCCCGGGCGGCGTCGGGCCGGGCGCGTTGGCGGGCGCCGCAGGAGCGTTACTGGCTGCGCAGCCGGTGCTCGCCGGGCCGGTGCGGCTGTGGCGGCGCACGGTCCGGACGCTCGGCTACGCAGCGATCGTCGGTGCCACGTTGAGTGTGCTGTTCAACCTGTACTGGCGGGTGCGCTACGCCCTGCCGGAGGCCCACTCCACAACCGGATTCGGCCGCCAACAAGTCGCGATCATTGCGACCGCGCTGGTCTATGGAGCGGTTGCGTGGGCCACCGTAGTCGTCGCTTCGAGGTGGGTTCTGCAGCGCGACAAAGCGTCCCAGCTCGCTGTCGTGCTGCTCGGCGGGGCCGCTCTGGTCGCCGGGATCCTGGTGTGGGTGCTGCCGATCGGCCGCGACATCGACGGCTTTCACGGCATCGCGCAGAACACCTCCACGGCCGGAGTCGGCTTCGAGGGCTATCTGGTGTGGGTGGGCGCCGCGGCACTGTTGGCGGTGGCGGCAGCGCGCGACGCCTCGGCGACGACGTGGCTGGGGGCCACCCGGAAGACGTTGTTGCTCATCGCGATCTGGAGTCTGGGGTCGGCGCTCATGCGCGTCGTCGATCTCAGCGTCGCGGTCGGCCTAGACCTGCCGTATTCGCCCTACGACAGCGCGGCGATGGCCTCCTTCGACGTGGTGGCTGCGGTCATCGCGATCTGGCTACGGCTCAACCTGGGCAATAGCTCGGTGCCGGCGGCGGCCATCTGGTCGGTGAGCGCCATCCTGTTCGGTTTCACGATCGCCCGGGTCCTGGTGGGTGTCGGTCTGGCTCCACGACTCGCGGAAGCCCAGCGCGCCAACGCATGGGCCAACCCGGTGTACGGCAACGGACTCGCGCAGCAGATCACCAGCACGTTCGACGTGGTGCTGTGTGGCCTTGCGCTGTGCGGCCTGGTGGTGGCAATCGTCGTCGGACGCTTGACGGTGCCGACCGACGACCGCCCCAAGCCCGGCGAGCCCGGCACACCACGCATCTTCCGGTCCACGGACTCTTCCACCGTCGCTCCCGCGGGCGGACCGAAGATCTATCGGGGAAGCGACGATTCGGCCGCGAACGGCGAAGTCGTTCAGGGCAGCTCGAACGGTAACTGAGTCCCTTCCAGCGGCGAGCACAAATACGGCTGCACCTAGGCGTTTATCGGGCGCCGACGAGGGGTAGCCGAAACTGCGTTTCTGCTCTTGAGCCCGGGTTGGGTGAACGATACGAATGAGGGTCACGATGTACATCACTGCAATGGCTGCAACAACAGCACGGCGAATCACCCGGTACCTGGCAACAGCGATGGCGCTGGGCGGCGCAGCACTGCTGTCCCCCAGCGCCCCGCCCGCCTCGGCGCAGCCCTGTCCCGACGTGGAGGTGGTGTTCGCGCGCGGCACCGGTGAGCCACCCGGCGTCGGCGGCATCGGTCAATCCTTTGTCGATGCGCTGCACGCCAAGGTGGGTGCGCGCTCCTTCGAGGTCTATCCGGTCAACTACGCCGCCAGCAACGATTTCGGCGGCGGGGTCGACTTCGCCCGCACCGTCGTCGACGGCATCCGCGACGCCGGCACGCACATCGAGAACACCGCCGCGAACTGCCCCAACACCCGAATCGTGCTGGGTGGCTTCTCGCAAGGTGCGGCGCTGGCCGGCTACACCACCTCGGCCGAGATCCCCAAGGAAGTTCCCGCCGACTACCTCGCCTACATCCCCAAGCCGATGCCGTCGTCGGTGGCCGACCACGTTGCCGCAGTCGTATTGTTCGGCACGCCTTCGGCGGAGTTCCTCCAGCCGAACGGTGCGCCACCGGTGCGGATCGGTCCGCGGTATGCGTCCAAGGCCTTGGAGCTGTGCGCCGACGGCGACACCATCTGCAACGGCGCCCCGGCCGGCGGACCGCCCTTTGCACACGCCTCGTACGGCGTCAACGGCATGACCGAGCAGGGCGCCGAGTACGCGGCCGCCCACCTTTGAGCGCGCTACGTCGATTCAGGGCAGCTCGAACGGCAACTGAATGCCTTCGTGCGGCAGGCAGTGCGTACAGGTGCGCTCTTCATCGACCCGCTCGATGGCGTCGTGCACCAGCTTCTTGAACGGTTCGATGTTCTTCTGGAACTCCGCGAACACATCGACGGCCTTCACACCACTGCCGACGTCGACGCCTGCGTCCAAGTCGGTGACCAGAGCTACTGCGGCATAACACATTTCCAGTTCACGAGCCAACACCGCTTCGGGATATCCGGTCATGTTGATCAGTCGGAATCCCGCCGCGGCGAACCATTGGCTCTCGGCGCGAGTGGAGAACCGCGGGCCCTGGATCACCACCATGGTTCCGCCGTCGACCACGTCGGGCAGGCCTGTCACCGCGGTCCGCAGCGTCGAGCAGTACGGGTCGGCGAACTCGACGTGCACGCCGCCGTCATCGAAGTAGGTGTCGGCGCGGCCCCGGGTGCGGTCGACCAGCTGATCGGGCACCACTACCGAGCCGGGGGGCAATTCCGGGGTCAGGCTGCCGACTGCACAGGGCGCGAGGATCCGTCGCACCCCCAGCGCCCGCAACGCCCACATGTTGGCCCGATAGGGCACGGTGTGGGCCGAGTACTCGTGGGCGGCGCCGTGCCGCGGTAGAAATGCCACGTCGTGGCCGCCGACGGAACCGACGGTGATCTCGGCACTGGGCGCCCCGTAGGGGGTGTCGCAACTGACGCGGCGCGCATCGTCACCGAAGAACGAGTAGAAACCGCTACCGCCGATCACGCCCAACATCTCGCGCCGCTTCCTCCTCATCGCTTCGTCCCCCTCGCCGCTGCGCGGCTCGGGGTACCCCCACTGCATCGTCAGCGCCGGGCAACTTCTGCTCCTCCCGCATGCAAGGATCGTGCGGTGGCCAGCTTCGCACAGTGGATAGAGGGGGCTCGTCCCCGCACCCTGCCCAACGCGATCGCTCCGGTGATCGCCGGAACCGGCGCGGCAGCATGGCTGGGCGCCGCGGTGTGGTGGAAGGCGCTGCTGGCGCTGACCGTCGCGGTGGCGCTGATCATCGGGGTGAATTACGCCAATGACTACTCCGACGGCATCCGTGGCACCGACGACGACCGGACCGGCCCGGTGCGCCTGGTGGGTGCCCGCCTGGCAAGCCCGCGCGCGGTGCTCACGGCAGCGATCGCCGCGCTGTCGGTCGGAGCGCTGGCCGGTTTGGCCCTGGCCCTGGTCAGCGCGCCGTGGCTGCTGGTGGTGGGAGCGGCCTGCATCGCCGGCGCCTGGCTGTACACCGGCGGGTCCAAGCCCTATGGCTACGCCGGCTTCGGCGAGATCGCGGTGTTCGTGTTCTTCGGTCTCGTCGCGGTGCTGGGCACCCAGTACACCCAGGCCCTGCGGGTGGACTGGGTCGGCGGCGCGCTGGCGGTAGGCGTCGGCGCATTGTCGTCGGCGGTGCTGGTGGCCAACAATCTGCGCGACATCGCCACCGACAAGCCGGCCGGCAAGATCACCCTGGCGGTACGCCTCGGCGATCCCCGCACTCGGGTGCTGTTTCAGCTGTTGGTGGCGCTGGCCGGGGTGCTGACGCTGGCCCTGATGCGGGCCACCCCATGGTGCGCGGTCGGGTTCATCGCCACGCCGCTGGCGTTGCGGGCCGCGGCCCCGGTGCGCTCCGGGCTCGGTGGCGCCGCACTGATTCCGGTGCTGCGCGACACCGGGATGACCATGCTGGTGTGGGCGATCGCGGAGGCCTTGGCGTTGACTCTGGGCCAATAGGTCGATAGTCGCTAGGCCGCCCGTTCCAGCAGCGTGCTGACCGCGGCTGTCAGCGTTGCCGGATCGGCAGACTCGGTAACTATGTCCATCACGACCGGATCGGCATCACGCAAGATGCCCAACATGATGTGCTCGCAGCAGATCGTTTTGCCCTTGCGCGCCACCGCCTCTCGCAAAGCGAGCTGCAGCGTCGTCTTGGCGGCCCGGGTGAAGGCCAGACGCCCTCGACGACGGCTACCGCGGCCTGTTCGCTGTACCGCACAGTCAAAGGCCTCTGCACCGAAGGTGTCCGCCACGGCATCACGGACAGCACGCAGGTCGATCCCCAGGAGCCGCAGCACGTCCGCATCGGCGTCGAACGACTCGCTGGTTTCCATCGCTTCTGCCAGTCGTGTCCGCACCCCATCAATAGTCAGCCCGTAGCCCCCCAGCGTCGCCGACAGATCCCCCTCGGCGGTCTGGAGCACCCCGAGAAGTAGATGCTGTGGCCCGATGTCGTCGGCGTGAAAGCCCCGCGCATCTCGCTGAGCTTGTATGACCGCGGCCCGGGCATCGCGGCTGAACCGCTCAAAGACCATGGCTCATTTCCTCCGGTTGTACTTCTGATGCACGGCCTGACGGCTCACCCCGAGTGCCTCGGCGATTGCCTGCCAACTCCAGCCCTGCTCGCGAGCATTGGCCACATGGATGGCCTCCAACCGCTCCTGCAGCCGCTGCAAGGCACGCACGCCACGCAGGCCGACGGCCGGGTCCGCACTGGTCGCCGCATCCGTAGCGGAAACCAAGGAGGCGTCCGGCGGCTCATTCATGATGTCAAGGTAACTTGACACTCCGCGTCTGTCAACAAACATTGACACGACCGAGGCCTTGCCGTTGACTCTGCGCTGAGGGCGGGGGCTACTCGCACTTCTTCGCCGTACACGCAGAGTCAACCCCGAAGGGGTCAACGACGGGCGGTTACTCCCCGCGCAGCCGGGCCTGCAGTTTCTCGCGTTCCTGGCGGCGGCGCTCGCCGGCGACGGTCAAGCTCTCGGTAGCGCGCTTACGCAGCGGCGTGAACAGCCACATGCCCAACGGCAGCGCGACGATCAGCGCCAGCATCGCCGCGATGATCGGCGGGAAATCGCTGAGTCCAAGCAGCCGGCCCACTCCGTAGATCACCCCCGTCAGCACAACCACCAGCGCCAGCCGCGCCGCGGTGTACACCGCTACATCGAGTACCGCACGGCCCAACGGGGCCCGACCTGTCGCCACGGTCATCAAGCCTACTGGCGGGCTGGACCGGCGCGAACGACGCTAACGGTATATTCGGCGCCAGGAGGTGTCGCGAGTGCTCTACCTGCTCCTCGTCCTGACTCTGGGAACGCTGCTGTACCTCAGCCTGCGTGCCATTCGTGCCCGGCCGAAGACGCGCGTGATCGGACCGGATGATGACCCGGAGTTCTTGTGGCGGATCAGCCACGGCGACAACCAGCCCTAAGGCTGCCATTTCCGAACCAGGCCCCGATCTAGACGAAGTGCTGGTTGAACCGGTCGTCGCCGGGGAACGCCTCGGCAACCACCGCAGCCAGCTCGACGAGCGCCTCGCGGGTCTCGCGCTTGAGCCGCATCAGGTCGATCTCCGCGCCTTCTTCCAGGTGCGGATCGAACGGCACCAACCGCACGGCGCGGCAGCGCCGGGAGAAGTGGTCGACCACCTTCTGCATGTCGACCTTGCCCGAGCGTGGCCGCACCGCATTGATCACCGCGATCGAGTTGCGCACCAGGTCCTCGTGGCCGTGCGCGTCGAGCCAGTCCAAAGTCGCCGAGGCGCTGCGGGCGCCATCAACTGACCCCGAACTCACCACGATCATGGTGTCGGCCTTGGCGAGCACCGCTGACATGGCGGAGTGCATCAGGCCGGTGCCACAGTCGGTGAGTACGAGGCTGTAGAACCGCTCCAAGACCTGCAGCGTGCTGGCGTAGTCCTCGGCGCTGAACGCTTCCGAGACCGCCGGGTCACTGTCGGAGGCCAGCACCTCCAGGCGGCTGGGGCCCTGGTTGGTGTAGCTGCGGACATCGCTGTAGCGCTGGATGCCGTCAGCGTCGCGCAGCAGATGCCGCACCGTCGCCGAGGTCTCCATCGGCACCTTCTGGTTCAGCGTGCCGCGGTCGGGGTTGGCGTCCACGGCCACCACCCGGTCACCTCGGATGGAGGCGAACGTGGCCCCCAGGGTCGCGGTGATGGTGGTCTTGCCGACCCCGCCCTTCAGCGACAGCACCGCGATCCGGTGGCAGCCCTGCAGCGGCCGGTTCACCTGCACCACCAAGTCGTTGAAGCGGATGGTGCGCGGGCTCTCGCCGACGTTGATCAGCTGGCCGGACAGCACGTAGAGCAGGCGACGCCAGCCCGACGTTGGCGGCGGCTTGACCTGTCGCAACAGCGACGTGGTGGACAGATCCGAGAACGGGGCGATGGGCTCAGAGGCGCGATACGGCGCCTGACCGGAGCCAGCGCCGGCGCTGCCGCCGAAATACACCGGAGCGGGGTTATCCATCGGCTGCGGAACCCAGGTGGTCGATGCACCTGCGTTCCAGGACTGCTGCCCAGACGGGGTCTCCGCAGGCGCCGGCGGCCATGGGTCGACCGGTTCGGAGAACCGGCGCTCGGTGCGGAAACCGCCGAAGGAGCGGGTCTCCTCACCTTCGGGTCGCTGGTTGAACGACCCGGTGGCCCCGGACTCCGAGGCGTCCGCGGGGGCCTCAGCCGCCTCGCCGACGTGCTGCAGCGGCCGGAACTGGGTGGTCGGATGATCCGTCACGTCATGGCTCGCAGTGACATCACCGGGTGCATGGTCGGACACTTGTATCTCCCCTGTCACACTGGTTAGGACGTCAATGGACGTCGGTAACCGCAGGGTAGCGCAGCTGTCATAAAGGAATCTGTCAGCTGGATTAGCCGACTCCGGCATACGAGTGCAGGCCGACGGTCACCAGGTTGACGAAAAACAGGTTGAAGATCATCGCCGCGAACCCCACAACGTTGATCCACGCCGCCTTGTAATCGCGCCACCCGGCCGTCGACCTGGCGTGGAGATACGCGGCGTAGACGACCCAGGCGATGAACGAAACCGTCTCCTTGGGATCCCAGCCCCAGTAGCGGCCCCAGGCCCCCTCGGCCCAGATCGCGCCGAAGATCACACCGAAACCGAACACCGGGAACGCGAAGATCGTGGTCCGGTAGGCGATGCGGTCCAACGTTTGCGCGTCGGGCAGCCGGCGCACCAGGCGCGCCAGGGCCCCCGGGGCGTCGGGGTCACTCAGGCGCGACGAGCGGATGAGAAACAGGATGCTAGCCACCCCGGCCACCAGGAACACCCCGGAGCCGATGCTGACCACCGATACGTGGATCGGCAGCCAGTAGGACTGCAGCGCGGGCATGACCGGCGCGGCGGTGGCGTAGAGCCAGCGCCCGGAAACCGTCAGCAGGATCAGCACCGGCAGCAGCACGAACACCCACAGGCTGCGGTGTTGTGGCCGGCGCAGCGCGACGGCGGAAGCCACCAGCCCGGAGAAGCAGGTCAGGTTGATGAACTCGTACATGTTGCCCCACGGCGGGCGCAGGGTGGCAGCGCCGCGGAACACGATGCAGGCCAGCAAAAGAGCGATGCCCAAATAGACCAGGGCCAGGCCGGCGCGGCCCACCCGCTCACCCAGGGGTCGTCGCTGCGCGGGGACCACGACGCCCGGCGTGGCACTGTCGGAGCGCACACCGCCGGCGGAAACCAGCTCGCTCTCGGCAGCCGTGCGGGCCCGGCTGGAGGCCAGTTCGACGGCCAGCAACAGCAGCGCGATGACCAGCACGATCATCGCTGAGGTGAACGCCCAGTCGGAGTAGCGCGCCAGCCCGATGTCGATATGACTCGTATTCACCTACGTCTCCTTGCCGAAGAGCTTCGTGCTCAATCGCTCGAACTCGTCACCCCAGCCGGAGTTGTCGGTGCGAGCCAGCCCGCCCAGCTCGACGTTCACCGTACCGGCCTGTCCCGTCGACCCGGTCGGGGGCGATGAGCGCGCGCCAGCGCGCGAAGAGAGACCCGGCCGCACGGACTCCGTTGGCGTGATCCGGATCCAGATCCGGCGGCGACGCACCACCAGTGACACCACCAGTCCCGCCATCATCGTCATCGCGAACACCAGCACCCAGACCTCGGCCGGATCGTGCGACACCTGGATGTTGACGAACGGCACCGCCCCGTCGAAGCGCACCTTCGTGCCGTCATCGAGGCTGAGCTGTTCGCCGGCCTTCAGGTTGGACCGGGCCACCTTGGTCAGCCGGCCCTGGTCGATCAACCGGGAGTCCAGCGTGAACAGGCTTTGCGGCCGGCCGGTGTCGAGCCCGGTGTCGCCGCGGTAGACGTCGATCGCCACCGCGGGATCGTTCATCGCGGGGAACGCCGACGACAGCAGCCGGTTGTCGAGCTGTTCGGTCGGAGCGAACAGGCCCTGGATGCCGATCTGGTGCTTGCGGCGCTCGCTGGCATCGGGGTAGACACCGGCCGGGGGGTCGATGCGGATCGCGCCCGACGACAACAGGGTCAGTGGGTTGTCGGGGCGGAACTGCACCGTCTGGGTGCGGGTCTGGCCATCCGGGAAGGTCACCGTGAAGGTGGGCGCGTAGCCGTGCCCCTGCAGGTACGCCCGCACGCCGCCGACCCGCAGCGGATGGTTGACCTCCAGCAGGTAGGGCCGCCACTCATTGGTGCGCAGGTCCTCGCCGGCCTGGTAGTCGATATGCGCGGTGAAAGAGGTCGCCAGACCGGAGACCAGGTAGTCGGCGGTGAAGTCGTTCACCCGCACGCACAGCGGGTGCAGCTTGGTCCCGTCGACGGTGGCGCCGGCCCGGAACGAGTCGAACGCGGCCGGCGACGCCGAGCAGAAGCCGGGTCCGCCGTCGGCAATGACCATCACGTTGCCCTCGTAGCCGAACATGCGTCCGAGGGCGACGGCGGCCAGCAGCCCCAGCAGCGCGAAATGAAAGAGCAGATTGCCGAATTCGCGCAGATAGCCCTTCTCCGCCGACACCTCGACGACGCCGTTTTCGGTACGGGTGATCCGACGCCAGCCGCGCAACTCTGCGGCCATCCGGGCGCCGAGTTCTTCGGCGTCACCGGACAATTGGGTTTGCGCGTGTTTGGGCAGCCGAGACAGGTTGCGTGGCGCGGCGACCGGGGTGGCGCGCAGGTTGCGCAGATGCTCGAAGGTCCGCGGGGTCAGGCATCCGATCAGCGACACACACAGCAGCACATAGATGGCGGTGAACCAGAAGCTGGAGAAGACGTCAAAAGCCTCCAGCCGGTTCAGCCAGGGACCCAGGACCGGATGCAACGCCAGGTACTCGTCGACTTTGGCGGCGTTGAGACTGCGCTGCGGCAGCAGTGCCCCGGGGATGGCGGCCAGTGCGAGCAGCACCAGCAGCACCAGCGCGGTGCCCATCGAGGTCAGCGCCCGCCAGGTGTTGCGGGTCTTGCCGGCGAGCAGACGCAAAGTCCCCCCAAAGCGCGCCTTTTGGGGCCGTTTTGGGTTTGTCGGCGGTGCAGAGGTGGTGGTCATCAGATCGGCAGCCTGACATCAGAGACCAGGCCGTCGCGAACCGCGGCCACGAAGTGGTCCCACGCACCGGTGACCAGGGCGAGCCCGACCGCGATCAGCAATACCCCACCGAGGACCTGGATCGCCCGGGTGTGCCGTCGCAGCCAACCCAGCCCGGCCACCGCGCTGGCCGATCCGAACGCCAGCGCCACGAACGGGATGCCCAGGCCCAGGCAGTAGGCGATCACCAGCACCACGCCCCGGGCCACCCCCGCGCCGTCGGTGGTCGAGGCGACCGCGATCACCCCGGTCAGGGTCGGCCCCAGGCAAGGTGTCCAGCCGAGTGCGAACACCGCGCCCAGCAGCGGCGCCCCGAACACGGTGGACAACTGCTGGGGCGTGAAGCGGAGTTGGCGCTGCAGTGCGGGAACGAACCCGATGAACACCAAGCCCATCAGAATCGTCACCGCGCCGCCGATCCGTTGCAGCAGAACCTGATTGGTGATCAACGTGGTGGTCATGCCCAACACGGCCACCGAGCCCAGCAGGAACACCGCGGTGAACCCGGCGACGAACAGCGCCGCCGACCCCGCGACGCGCCACCTGGCGCCCGGCGGGGGCTCGAGTGCACCGGCCCGTGGAGCTTCATCGACACCCACCACCGCAGCCAGGTAGGACAGGTAGCCCGGCACCAACGGCACCACGCACGGCGAGGCGAACGACACCAGCCCGGCTAAGGCCGACACGGCGACGGCCAACAGCAGCGGGCCGGTGGTGGCGGTGGTGGTGAAGCCGCTCACGGTGCGGCCTCGGTGCTTTCGGCAGCCAGCCGCTGCACGACGGGCTGCAGGTCTTCGGCGAGCACTTCACGCAGGAACACCGCCGCGACCCGGTGCTGCCGGTCGAGCACCATGGTCGCCGGGATCACCGACGAGGGATAGCGACCGCCGAACGCGATCATGGTGCGCATCGCCGGGTCGTAGATCGAGGGATAGGTGATGCGGCGGTCGGAAATGAAGTCGCGGGAGGCCTGCGGCTCGGGGTCGCGGACGTCGATGCCCAGGAACGCCACACCCTGGGCGCGGGTGTCGTCGTAAACCTTTTGCAGTTGGCTGATTTCGGTACGGCAGGGTCCGCACCACTGCCCCCACACATTGACGACGACGACCTTGCCGCTGAAGTCGTCGACGCTGATGGTGCGCGACGGGTCCATCAGGTCGGGCCCGGAGATCGGGCCGGGCCGGCCGCGGGTCTCGGGGGGGTCGTAGAAGATGTCGGTCTTGCCGCCGGGCGAGACGAACTCGAAGGTGCCGCCGTGGGTGACGGCGTCGTCGCCGACCGAGCAGCCCGAGATCAGCGCGGCCAGCACTGCCCCGACGATCAGCACTGCCCGCATCGTCAGCCGCCGGCCGGAACCTGGTAATCGACGTCGACGAGACGGTCACCGTCGTAGATCAACGTGGTCACCGAACCCACGCCACATTCGCGCCGGCGCGGGTCGTGCCAGAGCCGGTTGCCGGTGAGATGCTGGCGCGCGGTCCAAACCGGCAGCTGGTGGCTGACGCACACCACCTCGTGGCCGGCGGCGCGAGCCCGGGCCTTGCTCACCGCGGTGGCCATCCGGGCCGCGATCTGGTCGTAGGGCTCGCCCCACGACGGGGTGAACGGGTTGCGCAAGTGCCACCAGAACCGTGGGTTGCGCCAGGCGCCGTCGCCGGGCGAAACCCGCTTGCCCTCAAAGAAGTTGGCCGACTCGATCAGGTCCTCGTCAGTATCGACGGCCAGATTGTGCCGAGCGGCGATCGGGGCGGCGGTCTCCTGGGCGCGCTGCAGCGGCGAGGCGATCACCGCGACGATGTCGCGGTCGGCCAGCAGGTCGGCGGCGGCGACGGCCTGGGCGCGGCCGGTGTCCGAGAGCCGGAAACCGGGCAGCCGGCCGTAGAGAATGCCGTCGGGGTTGTGGACCTCGCCATGGCGGATCAGGTGGACGCGGGTTTTTTCTGCCATCAGGGTTTCGGCTCTCCGGTGGTGGCGGCGGCACGTGCCGCGGCAGGTAGCGCCGCGGCGATCTTGTCGAAGGCCTCGTCGGTCAGGGCCGCCGAGACGAACCAGGCCTCGAAGGCACTGCAGGGCAGGTAGACGCCGGCTTCCAGCAGGGCGTGGAAAAACGCCGGGAAGCGCCAGGTCTCGCTCGCGCGGGCGGCAGCGAAGTCAGTGACGGGTTCCTCGGCGAAGAACACGCTGAACATGTTTCCGGCTCGCGGAATCTGGTGCGGCACACCGGCCTCGGTCAGCGCTTCGGTCAACATCGCGATCAGCCGATCGGCATTCCTGTCCAGTGCGGTGTAGACGTCGTCGTCGGCGGCGCGCAGCGTGGCCAGACCGGCGGCGGTGGCCACCGGGTTCCCCGACAGCGTGCCGGCTTGGTAGACCGGCCCCAGCGGCGCCAGTCGGTCCATCACCTCGGCCCGGCCGCCGAACGCCGCGGCCGGCAGCCCGCCGCTGATCACCTTGCCGAAGGTGAACAGGTCGGCAGAGATGGGATCGATACCACCTTCTCCACACCAACCGCTTCGGCTCACCCGGAAGCCGGTCATCACCTCGTCGATGATCAGCAGCGCCCCGTAGTCGGCGGTAATCGTGCGCAGTTCGGCGTTGAAGCCGGGCGCCGGCGGCACCACACCCATGTTGCCGGGGCTGGCCTCGGTGATGACGGCGGCGATCTCGTTGCCGAATTCAGCGAAGGCTTTACGGACCGCAGCGATGTCGTTGTAGGGCAGCACGATCGTGTCGGCGGCGGTGGCGCCGGTGACCCCCGGCGACGACGGCAGCGCCAAGGTGGCCACCCCGGAGCCGGCGTCGGCGAGCAGGGCGTCGACGTGGCCGTGGTAACAGCCGGAGAACTTGATGACCTTGGTCCGCCCGGTGAAACCGCGGGCCAGCCGCAGCGCACTCATGGTGGCTTCGGTGCCGGAGTTGACCAGCCGGACCTTTTCCACCGCCGGCACCCGCGCGATGATCTCGGCCACCAGCTCGGTCTCACCGCGGGTCGGCGCCCCGAACGACAGGCCGGTTCCCACGGCGTCGCGGACCGCCTCGACCACTGCTGGGTGGGCATGACCCAGGATCATCGGCCCCCAGGAGCACACCAAGTCCACGTAGCGGTGGCCGTCGGCGTCGGTCAGCCAGCAGCCCTGCGCTTCGGCGATGAAGCGGGGCGTGCCCCCCACCGCCGCAAACGCCCGGACCGGTGAGTTGACTCCGCCGGGGATGACCGCGCAGGCCTCGGAGAACAGCCGCTCCGATACCGCCGTGGTCCGATCCGCATTACCCACGACGACCAGTGTCCCAGCTCGCGCGACGTCACCGACTACAGGGTGTAGTTGTTGGGGGTTGAGGTGACCCAGGTCTCGGAGTTGGATAGCAGGCATGCAACTACCGCAGCGGCTGGCCCGGTTCAACCGGCATGTGACCAACCCGATCCAGCGAATGTGGGCAGGCTGGGCGCCGACATTCGGAATCCTCGAGCACGTCGGGCGGCGCTCCGGCAAGCCCTTCCGCACCCCGCTGACCGTGTTCAGCACCGATAATGGGGTGGCCATTCTGCTGACCTATGGCCCGGACCGGGACTGGTTGAAGAACATCATCGCCGCCGGCGGTGGCACGATGCGCCGGCACGGCAAGACCTTCGGCGTCACCGAACCGCGGGTGGTCAGCAAGGCAGAAGCGGCCGAGCATGTGAGTCCACGGGCAAGGCGGGTCTTCGCCCGGCTGCCGTTCGAGCAGGCGGTGCTGCTCACCAGGCAGGGCTAGCAGTGCAGTTCTCCGAGAGACGGGCCCGGTTCAACCGGGTCGTGACGAATCCGCTGTTTCGCCCGATCTCCGGCTGGGTGCCGATGTGGTCGATCATTGAGCACACCGGTCGGCGCTCCGGCGCGACTTACCGCACCCCGGTCTCGATGTTCCACACCGCCGACGGCGTCGCGGTGCTACTCCCGTATGGAACCGGCCGCGACTGGGTGAAGAACCTGCAGGCCGCCGACGGCGGGCGGGTCAAAGTCGGCGGCAAGACATTCGCTGTCACGAACCCGCAGGTGGTGGCGACCGCGGATGCGGTGGGGCTGCTGAAAGCACCGTGGCGCCAGCTGCTCGGACGCGCCGGGGTGCCGCACACCTTGTTGCTGACCCGCGCTTGAGGCCGGTGTCGGGCTTCGACGTTCCGGAGCTCCCGGAAGCCCCGCTCGCCTGGATGCTGGCGCCGGTGACGGTGCCGGCGTTCCTGGATGAACTGTGGGGCGCCGCCCCACACCACATCGCCCGGGGCCGCCCCGACTACTTCGACCGCCTGCTGGGCGGGCCGTTGGCGCGCGATGAGCTGCTGGCGGCATTGGCCACCGAGCCGTCCGCGGTGCGCCTGGTTCGCGGCGCCGATCACCTGGAGCCCGAGCAGTACACGCTGCCCGACGGCACTCTGGATGTGGCGCGGGTGCGCGCCGCGGCCCACAGCGGCTACACGATCGTCTGCAACAACATCGAGAAATACCTGCGCACCATGTCGATGCTGACCCACGGAGTCGAGGTCGAGCTGAACTTTCCGACCCACGTCAACGCCTACGTCACCCCGCCGGCCGCCACCGGCTTCCTGCCGCACTATGACCACCACGACGTGCTGGTGCTGCAGATCCAGGGCAGCAAGACCTGGTATTTCTACGGCGACGATCCGGTGCCACCACACCGGATGCAACAGATGTACGAGGTTGACCCGGCTGATCTTCCCGACCCGACGAACCTGCGCCTGGAAGCTGGGGACACCCTCTACCTGCCGCGAGGCCGAGTGCATTCCGCCGAGACGGGCGGCGAACCGTCGGTGCACCTGACCGTCGGCGTCCACGTCCCGACGGTGCTCACGCTGCTGACTCACGCCCTGCACCTGTTGAGTCTGCGCGACGACGTCGTGCACACCCGGTTGCCCGCGCGGCACCTCGACGACCCGCAGGTACGGGCAGGCCTGAACACGCTGATCCATGCCGGGCTGTCCGCCGTCGAGTCCCCCGAGTCCCTCACGGAAGGCCTTGGCGCCATGCAGGATTTCCTGGTGCGGCGTGCCCGCTGTCCGGTCGTCGGACAAGTCGTCGACACCGTCGGGCTCGACGCCGAGACTTGGGTGCGCAAGCAGCAACCGCTGTACTCGCGAGTGACCACGACGGCCGACGGTGTCGGCCTGCAGTTCGCCCAGCTGATCGTCACCGCCCGCCCGGACCACGAGGCCGCGATGCGATTCGTCTCCGGACGCACCGATCCGTTCCAGATAGGTGAACTGCCCGGACTGGCCGTGGCGCAACAGATTGAGCTGGTCCGCAGTCTGATCATGAGCGGCTTTCTGGTGCGTCCACCCGCCCGATAAACACGCCGAGGTACATGGCATTCCATAAATTCGGACGAATTAGCAACCAATCCCCGCATTCCGAGGAAACTTCCAGGAAATAGCCCAGATTTGAGGTTTAGGCTTTCGCTTATCCACCGCGCGAAAGGCGGCAATGACAGAGCCGATCTGGATGGCGTCACCACCGGAAGTGCACTCGGCCTTGCTGAGTAGCGGCCCGGGTGCGGGCCCATTGCTGGCGGCCGCCGCGATGTGGGATGCGTTGAGCACCGAATACAACGCAGTGGCACAGGAACTTTCCGCCATGCTTTCGGCGGTGCAGGCGGGATCATGGCAGGGTCCGAGCGCGGAAACCTATGTGGCGGCGAATGTTCCGTATCTGTCCTGGCTGGCGAAAGCCGGCGCGGACAGCATGGCGCTGGCGACTCAGCACCAGACCGCCGCCACCGCCTACACCTCCGCGTTGGCGGCCATGCCGACGCTGGCCGAGCTGGCGGCCAACCACACCCTGCACGCCGTGCTGGCGGCGACGAACTTCTTTGGGATCAACGCCATTCCGATCGCGCTTAATGAGGCCGACTACACCCGGATGTGGGTGCAGGCGGCCACCACGATGTCGACGTATCAGGAGGTGGCCGGTGCCGCGGTGGCGTCGTCACCGGCAGCCTCGACCGCGCCGGCCGTGCTCAATCCCAACACCCCGACACATCGCGACCACCAGCATCGGACCGGCCAGGCACCCACCCAGGACTTCGGCAATATCTACCAGGAGAGCTGGTGGACCACCCGCATCGCCGAGATCAACGAGGCCATCCAGGCCGACCTGTCCAGCAACAATCCGCTCACCAGCCTGATCAGCGATCCCGTCCTGATGACGATCGCGCCGCACTACGCGGGTGAGATCGTGCTCGGGATGGCGCCGGCTGTCACGGCGCTGACCGAGACCATGCTCGACTTGGTCGCACCCGTGTCGCCGCTGGGCGGTTTGGTCGGTGTCGCCGGGTTGGCGGGCATCAACACTCCCGCCGCACCGGCGCTGCCCGCCGCGAACCCACCACAGCCCGTGCCCGCTGCCGCCGCGGCGCCACCGGCGCTGTCCGCCCCGCCGGCTCCCGCCCCGGCGGCTCCCCCGGCCCTGGCTCCGCCGACATTGGCCCCGGCCGCCACCGTTGCTGGCGGCCCGGCTCTGCCGCCGCCCTTCACCGGCGCCGAGACAGCGTTCGTCCCCTACCTAGTGGGCGCCGGTCCGGCCAACGGGACGCGGATGCAGGCACGCGCGAGCACGCCCGCGCAGGATCAGCGCCGCGACGCGGCCGAGGCGGTGGCAACCAGCACCACTCCCGCGAGCCAGCTGCGCCGCCGCCGGCAGCGCAAAGCCCTGACCGATCCCGGTAACCGCTATGAGTACCTGGACTCAGCGGATGCCCTGGCCGCGGAACACGGCGCGGGCCAGGTGGGGTTCTCGGGGACCGTGAGTCATGAAACCGACTCTGCGGTAACAGGTTTGACCACCTTGACCGCGAGCGCCACAGGCCCCTCCATTCCGATGCTGCCGCGCACTTGGGAGGCTCCCGAACAACGGGATCAGCTCGACTGACCCCATCAGCTGCCGGGCGCCCCGGACTGCCCGGCGCCGCCATCGGGGTTCCCCGCTCCGCCGCCACCGGCCTTACCGCCCGCCCCCGGCGTGGGAGCCTGACCGCCCGTGCCGCCATTGCCGCCGTCGCCGCCGCGACCGACCGACCCACCGGGGCCGGCCACACCCCCGGCGCCTCCGGTACCCCCGTCGCCACCGGTCGCCGCGGCGTTGCCGTCGCCGGCATTGCCCCCGTTTCCGCCCTTCCCGCCGGCTCCGCCATCGGGGTGAGCAGCCGTTCCGGCACCACCGGCGCCACCGGTGCCGCCCTTGCCGCCTCCGCCGGCTTCACCTCCGTTGGGGTGGCCCCGCATGCCGTCACCGCCATTGCCGCCGTCACCGCCGTTGCCTGCGATGGCAGTGGCCGATCCGGCAGCTCCCCCGTTGCCGCCGGCACCGCCGGCACGAGCGTGACTCGGGTTGCCGCCGTAGCCGCCGGAGCCGCTGTCTCCGCCGCGGCCGCCGTTGCCGCCGTTGCCGTCGGCCGAACCGGCCAGGCCGTCTCCGCCGTTGCCGCCGGGAGCGCTGAAGCCGCCGGGCCCCGCATTGCCCATGAACACCAGGTTGCCGGCGTTACCGGAGGTGCCGCCGTCGCCGCCGTTACCGCCACTCGGGTGCTCGGCGGTGCCGGCTCCGCCGTTGCCGCCGTAGCCTCCGGAGCCGCCGGGGCCACCGAAGCCGGCCACCGCATTGCCGCCAGCACCCGCGGCGCCGCCGTTGCCGCCGTCACCGCCGGCATTGCCCCAGCCACCGTCACCGCCGTCACCACCGCGTCCGCCGGCGCCGAACAGTGAGATGGCGTCGCCCCCAAGCGCGCCGTCGCCACCGTTGCCGGCGGTGCCCGAGACACTGTCGAGCCCGTCGCCGCCCCAGCCGCCGTCACCGCCGTTGCCCATCAGCCAGCCGCCGACACC
Source organism: Mycolicibacter virginiensis (assembly GCF_022374935.2). NCBI lineage: Bacteria > Bacillati > Actinomycetota > Actinomycetes > Mycobacteriales > Mycobacteriaceae > Mycobacterium > Mycobacterium virginiense. The sequence goes on along the minus strand of NZ_CP092430.2, from coordinate 622,842 downwards.
GCCGACACCGCCGTTGGCGCTGGCCCCGCCGTCGCCGCCCCAGCCGCCGTTGCCGATCATCTTCGCGTCGCCGCCGTCCCCACCACTGACGCCGAGTTCGGTGTCTTCGGAGGCGCCCGGGTTGTAGCCGCTGCCACCGTCGCCGAACAGCCAGCCGCCGTCGCCACCGTCCGGGTGATCCACCGTGCCGTTGACGCCGTTGCAGATCAGGCCGCACGCGCCGTCAAAGGCGAAGAGCGGGTTGATGATCGGGTCCAACAGCACACCTGGCCCCTGGATCCACATCTCGCCGAGGTCGTGAATGGTGGCGTAGAGCTGGTTCTGGAACAGCCCGGCGAAGACGACCTCGACCACCGATGCCCAGGTGTAGATGTCGTCGCCCACCACCTGCGAAAGATCCAGCGCGTCGGTGGCATCGGCCGGGTCGGGCAACGCCGAGGCCCCCAGAGCCGCGGCGTCGAAGAGCTGATCGAACCCGAACAGGTCGTCGAAGTCGGCGTATGCCGGCGCCGCGGGCACCAACCCCAGCGCCAGGCAGGCCCCCACCAGGGTGTGACGATTCCTGCCGAGACGCCACTGACTGTCCCGATCGACCATTTCCCGCCCCTTCGCCTCTGAGTGGCCGGAGCTTAGCCAGCGAGACTTGGAGCCACAAGGGCGGAATTTCTGCGGAAGAACCGCCGCAAATACGGAACTGGCCTAACGGCCCAGCAGGCGCATCTTCTGCTCGTTGTACTCGTCGTTGGTGATCAACCCACGGTCACGTAGCTCGGCGAATTCGCGGATCTCCGCGGCGATGCCCATCATCGACGGGCCGGGGGCGCCCTCGGTGTCACCGGCGGGCGAATCAGCCGTCGCGTCTCCCGCCGCGCGCTGCGGCATCTGCACTTGCGCGGACGATGCCGCATCGGTGCCCCCGCGGCCGCGACTGACCGAGCCCGCCAGAGCACTGCCGCCCATGCCCGCCAGCGCCATCTGGCTGAACGCAGTGCCGGCAGCGCCCAGCGACGCCGGCGGCGCACCGCCGAAGCCCGGTCCGGCCAGCGGCTTGGAGTAGGACAGGCTTCGAATCTCCGGGGCGTTGGCCGCCCAGTTGATCGGCACCGACAGGTTCCCGGCGGTGATTGCCTCGCCCATTGCCGCCGACATCGACGACACCCCGGGCACCATCGGCCGCGAGGGGGTCAACGGGGAGAACAGGTCGATGTTGCGCAGGATCTCGTACTCCACCAGCTGCAGCTGATCCTGCTCGGCCAGGATCTCCCGGGTACTGGCGTCCCCCGCCGCCCAAGCACCAGCAGACATCACCACCGAGAGCATCGACACCGCGCTGACGCCCAACAGATCGGACAGGCTGGGCCACACGAGCAGGTCCTCGGGGCCCTGCGCGATCCCGGGCAGCGTGGCCGCCGCCGACTGCAGCAGCGAGCTGTTCGGCGAGCCGAAGATCCCCGAGGCCAGCTGGCTGAGCAGGGACTGGACGTCCGACGACGACGAGGTGGCCTCGGCGGACGCGACCGAGGCGGCCTGACTGGCCGGTCCGGCGGGATTACTGGTCTGCGGCGGTTCTTGGAACGGTGTGAGGCCGGTGGCGGCCGCCGACCCCGCGGCGTAGGCATACATAGCGGCCGCGTCCTGAGCCCACATCTCGCCGTATTCGGCCTCGTTGGCCGCGATCGCCGCGGTGTTGGTGCCCAACACATTGGTGGCAATCAGCAGCAGCAGGTGAGTTCGGTTGGCCGCCACCACCGAAGGCGGCACCGTCGCGCTGTGTGCCGCCTCATAGGCGGCCGCCGCCGCGTTCGCCTGTGCGGTGGTGTGGTCGATCTGGGTTGCGGTGGCGGTCATCCAGGCCGCATACAGCGCGGCCGCCCGCGTCAGTGCCTGGGAGGCCGGCCCCAGCCAGGCCTGGGCTGTCAGCTCGGCGATCACCGATTCGTACGACGCGACCGCAGAGTGCAGTTCGGCGGAGAGTCCGCCCCAGGCGGCGGCGGCGGCTCGCATCGGTGCGGAGCCCGGTCCGGTGTAGATCCGCAACGAGTTGATCTCCGGTGGCAGGGCAGCGTAATTCATCACCGACCCCCTCCCTGGGGCGTACACCGGGCGCACGAAAGCGGCGTGTGTGTATTTGTAGCCCAAAAACTAGCGGTTGACCGGGCATTCCGGATTTGCGGAGGCACTTCCGGCCCCCCGCCGCGACGGCGATCACAGCTGCACGCTGCGATAACATGCGCGCGTGCGGATGTTAATCACCGCGTTTCGCGATCTGCAGTGGCGACTGCGCCGGTTCATCGTCGCCGCGGTGGGCACCGCGATGGTGTTCGCCCTGACCCTGGTGCTGGCTGGGCTGACCCACGGATTCCGCGTCGAGGCGGAGCATGTCGCCGATTCGTTGAACATCGACGGCTACCTGATCCAGACGGCTGCGGTAGGGCCGTTCATGGGTTCGTCGCGTTTCCCGCAGGCCGAAGCCGGCGATGTCGCCCGGATTTCCGGCGTGGACGCCGCGCTGCCGGTGGTCTACGGCAACACCATCCTGCAGGACGGTAAGGCGCCGCTGAACGTGAATATCTACGGCGTGCCCAAGGCTGCGATGCCACCACTCACCGAGGGCCGAGCGCCGACCGAACCCAACGAGATCGCGATGTCGACCACGCTCAAGCGCGCTGTCGGGGACGAGATCGAACTGGGCGCGGACAAGCTGCGGATCGTCGGCCTGGTGGGGAAGTCGACCACGCTGGCCGGCCAACCCAACGGCTTCCTGACCGTGGCGGGCGCTCAACGTCTGATGTATTCGGGTCAACCGGTGGTCTCCGCGATCGGCGTGCGGGGCACGCCCGCGCACGTGCCGAAGGGCTACCGGGTGGTGGACCGGACCGCCGCAGTCGACGACATGGTTCGCCCGCTGGCCGGTGCTCAGATGGCGCTGTCGTACATGTCGGTGCTGCTGTGGGGGGTCGCCGCGCTGATCGTGGGCTCCCTGATCTACCTGTCTGCGCTGGAACGCACCCGCGACTTCGCGGTGTTCAAGGCGCTGGGGGTCACCACCTGGATGGTGCTGGCCGGGCTGGCCCTGCAGGCGGTGGTCGTCGCGGTGGCCGCGGCGGTGCTCGGCGGCGTCTTGGCGGTGTCGATCGGGCCGCTGTTTCCGATGCTGGTGGCGGTGACCGGGTCGTCGTTTGCGCTGCTGGTCCTGACCGCGGTGGGGATCGGCCTGCTGGCCAGTCTGGCGGGTCTACGCCACGCGGTGGCCGTGGATCCGGTTCTGGCGTTCGGAGGGCCGTAACTCATGGGAGACCTGCGGATCCGTGATCTGGTCATCGAATACGCCACCGGCGGCGGGGAACCGATCCGTCCCATCCACGGCCTGAGCCTGGACGTCCCGGCCGGTTCGCTGGTGGTGGTGCTCGGTCCCAGTGGCTGCGGCAAGACCACGCTGCTGTCGTGCCTGGGCGGGATCTTGAGCCCGACCAGCGGTCAGATCCTGTTCGGCGCCACCGATGTGACCACGCTAGGCCGACGCGACATCACCTCCTACCGGCGGCGCACGGTCGGCATCGTCTTCCAGGCGTTCAACCTGGTGCCGAGCCTGACCGCGCTGGAGAACGTGATGGTCCCGATGTGGGCAGCCGGATGGACCCAGTGGTCCGCCCAAGAACGCGCCCGGGATCTGCTGACCCGAGTCGGTCTGGCCGATCGGACTTCCCACCATCCCGGGCAACTCAGTGGTGGCCAGCAGCAGCGGGTGGCGGTGGCGCGCGCACTGGCCCTGGATCCGCCGCTGATCCTGGCCGACGAACCCACCGCGCAACTGGACTACGTCCGGGCCGGCGAAGTCGTGCAACTGTTGCGGGTGCTGGCGGCCGGCGACCGCGTTGTGGTGGTCGCGACCCACGACACCCGGATCGTTCCGCTGGCCGACATCGTCATTCAGCTGTCGCCGACCGCGGTACCGACCCGCCCGCAGCAGGCGCCGGTCCGGCTGGGGCCGGGCTCGGTACTGCTGGAACAGGGCACCGTCGAGGACCTGATCTACGTCGTCACCGAAGGCGAGGTGGAGATCGCCCCCGACTCTGCGGGCGCCGGCGACGGGCTGCTCAAAATCGGCAAACCGGACCAGTACGCCGGCCAGCTCGGCCCCATGGTGCGGATCCCCCGCTCGGCGACGGTCCGTGCCCCTCGTGAGGCCACCGTCGTGAGTTACACCGTGGACGCGTTTCGCCAGCAGTTCGGCCGCCCGCCGGTCCCCGACGTTCCTAACGAACCGGCATCAACCTGATCAATACCGCGGCGTGCCGGGGCAAACCGGGCAGGCGCCACGCGATGATGCTGTACATGGCAGATTTGACCCGCCGGGCTGCTTTGCGCCTCGGGGTCGGTGCCGCGGGGGCTGTAGGCCTGTTCGGCGTGGGTGCGGGGCGGCACCCGGCCGAGTCGCGGGCGACCGGTACCACCTATCCGACCCGCGAATCCGGCTCGTTCGTGTCCGCGGCCCGCGGCGGGGTGGAGACCAACTGGATCATCGCCCGGCCGCCGGGACAGACCGCTCCACTGCGGCCGGTAATCGCCCTGCACTGCAAGGACGGCGACGCAGCCTGGGTGATGGATCTGGGCGTGGAAGAAGAGCTGGCGAAGCTGACCGCAGCAGGCCGGCCACCGTTCGCGGTGGTCGCCGTTGACGGCGGCAACACCTACTGGCGCCGGCACAGCTCCGGGGAGGACGCCGGTGCGATGGTGCTCAATGAGCTGATCCCGATGCTGCCGGAGAAGGGCATCGATATCACCCGAGTCGGGTTCATGGGCTGGTCGATGGGTGGCTACGGCGCGCTGCAGCTGGGCACCCGCCTGGGTCCGTCGCGCACCGCAGGAATCTGTGCCATCAGCCCGGCGATCTATATGACCTACTTCGGCGCGCCCGCCGGTGCCTTCGACAGCGTCGATGACTGGCGGACGAACTCGGTGTTCAATCTGGTGCCGCGGCTGGCGCCGTTCCCGCTGCGCGTCGACTGCGGGACCGCGGACAGCTTCGCGTACGCGACCAAGAGCTTCATCGGCCAACTGAATCCGCCACCGGCAGGCGGGTTCTCCCCCGGCGGACACGACGTGACCTATTGGCGGGAGCAGCTTCCAGCCGAGTTGGCCTGGCTGGATTCGTGAGCCCGGCGGTTCAGCGAGCCTCGACGCAGGAGAGGCGACGCTGGAACCGCCGCATAAGCCTCGCGGTTCAGCGAGCCTCGACGCAGGAGAGGCGACGCTGGAACCGCCGCATAATCCCGGCGCTCCCTCGCCGAGTGTGCGTTTTGGGCGCGCTCACGAAGAACCGGCTAAAACGCACACTCGCAGGCAGGCCTGCGGCCTTAGGCCTGATTCATCGGGTTCATCGGGCTGGCCGGGTTCGCCGGATTCATCGGGTTCATCGGACTTTCCGGGTTCGCCGGATTCATCGGATTGGCCGGGTTGTCCGGGTTCGCCGGGTTCAGCGGGCTGTTTATGTTGGCCGGATTGGTCAGGCTGTCTGGGCCATAAGGACCGGCGTTACAGACCGCATTCGCGTTGGCGATGCAGTCGCTGGGGCTGAACGGGTCGGGATTGGCCGGATCGGCTCCGGCCGGCCCGGATACCGCCAGAGCAAACGCCGCCAGACCGGCGCACACCGCCCCTGCCTTCGCGATCACCCCGTGTGAAACGTTGCGTGCATACATAGAGCAAACCCCCTGTTCGACTTTTTCGGACCTTACCGCGCGAAACGTCGAAGCCGCAGGCTATTGGTCACCACCAGAACCGACGAGGCCGCCATCGCCGCGCCCGCGATCATCGGGTTGAGCAACCCGGCCGCCGCCAGCGGGATCGCCGCGATGTTGTAGCCGAACGCCCAGATCAGGTTCTGCCGGATGATCCGCAGGGTGCGTGCGGATAGCCGCAGCGCCGTCGGAACCGTGCCGAGGTCACCACGCACCAGCGTCACGTCACCGGCCTCGATGGCAGCGTCGGTGCCGGTTCCCATCGCCATCCCGATATCGGCGGTGGCCAGCGCCACCGAGTCGTTGACGCCGTCGCCGACCATCGCGACTCGCCGACCCTGCGCCTGCAGCCGTTTGACGGCTTCGGCCTTGTCCGCGGGCAAGACGTCGGCGATGACGTTGGCCGGATCGATTCCGACGTCGCCGGCCACCATGCGCGCCACCGCCGCACCGTCACCGGTGAGCAGCATCGGAGTGATGCCCATGGCCTGAAGCTCCGCCACCGCGGCCGCGCTGGTGGGCCGCACGGTGTCGGTCAGGGTGATCGTCCCGCGCGCCAGCCCGCCCCACGAGACCTCGACGGCGGTCCCGGTCGCGTGCGCCACAGCCGATCGGGTGACCTCCACCCGCACACCGTCGACCACCCCGGTCACGCCGTGGCCGGGACGGCTGGCGAACTCGGTCACCTGGCAGATCTCCAGGCCGCCGGCCTTGGCTCCGGCGACGATGGCCGCGGCGATCGGGTGCTCGGACCCCGATTCGACGGCAGCGGCTCGGGCCAGCACGGTGTCGGGGTCCTCGCCGCGGGCGACCGCGAGACCACCGACAGCCATGACGCCGGTGGTGACCGTGCCGGTCTTGTCCAGCACGACGGTGTCGATGTCCTTGACGGCCTCCAACACCTGGGGGTTCTTGATCAGAATGCCGAGCTGGGCGCCGCGGCCGGTGCCGACCAGGATGGCGGTCGGCGTGGCCAGGCCGAGCGCGCACGGGCAGGCGATAATCAGCACCGCGACGGCCGCGGTGAACGCCGACGCGACGGATGCACCGGTCAGCAGCCAGGCAGCCAGAGTGAGCGCGGCGATCCCCAGCACGGCGGGCACGAACACCGCCGACACCCGATCGGCGAGCCGCTGGACTGACGCCTTGCCGGCCTGGGCATCGGAGACCATCGTGGCCATCCGGGCCAGCTGGGTATCGGCACCGACCTTGGTGGCTCGGACCAGCACCAGCCCGGTGGTGTTGAGCGAACCACCTAACACCGAGTCACCGTCGGCGACGTCCACCGGCAGTGATTCGCCGGTCATCGCCGAGGTGTCCAGCGCGGTGGCGCCATCGATGACCACGCCGTCAGCGGCGACCCGTTCCCCCGGCCGGACCACGATGACGTCGCCCACTCGCAGTTCCGCGATCGGCACCCGGACCTCGGTCAGCACACCGTCCTCGCGCCGCATGACCGCGGCGTCCTTGGCCCCGAGTTCCAGCAGTTCCCGCAGCGCTGCTCCTGCCGAACGTTTGGCGTGCGATTCCGCGTAGCGGCCGGCCAGCAGGAAGACCGTGACGACCGCGGCCACCTCGAAATACAGATGGCCCGCCCCGGTGAAGACCGCAACCGCCGACCACAGATAGGCCGCAAGCGTGCCCAGCGAAACCAGGGTGTCCATCGTGGCGGCGCGATGGACGGCAGTACGCAACGCGGCGAGGTGGAAGGGATAACCGCCCCACGCCACGATCGGGGTGGTCAGAGCGAACACCACCCACTGCCAGCCGCTGAATTGCCAGGGCATCACCATCGACAGCGCCACCACCGGCAGGGCCAGCAATGCCGAGACGACCAGCCGGGAGCGAAGTTGGGCAGCCGGGACATCGGCATGCTCGTCCGAGTGCTCGTGGCCCGCGCCGACCACCGCGGCCTGGTAGCCGGTGGACTCCACGGCGCGCACCAGATCCGCTGCCGAGACGTTCGGATCGTGCTCGACGCGGGCCCGTTCGACCGCGAAGTTCACCGTGGCATGCACCCCATCCAGCGCGTTCAAGCCGCGCTCCACCCGCGCCGCGCACGACGCACAGGTCATTCCCCGCAACTGAAGGTCTGTGGTGATCACGCCGTCGACTATACCCCCATGGGGTATATGGGGTCGCCTGCACGGCGGGCTCGGCGCAGCCGGGCGGCGCCGACTACTGCCAGCACCCCGGCGGCCGTCGCCAACACCCACGCCAGCAGCAGCATGCGGGGGTGATAGGTCACCGAGGTGGTAGCCGGTTCGCCATCGATGACCGGCGCGACGAGCACCAGATAGCGCACCTGCAGCCAGCTCATCGCGCAGCCGACCGCTGCGACGGCGGCCAAGGCCAGCTCGACCACGGCCCGGAGAATCGAGGCTGGCCTCACCAGGACGATCCGTCCTCGACGTCGGTTTCAGCAGGCCCACCAGGCGGGACCGTCTCCGGAATCAGTTCACTGAGCACGGCACGAAATCTGCGATGATCACGCGCCCAGGCTTGCACCGTGCGCCGCCCGGTCAGCCTCAACCCGACGCCCACCCGGCGTCGGGGCACCCCGCTCAGCTCGCCCAGCGCGCGGGATTCCTGCCACTTCTTCGGTTCCTGCTTGCCCCAGCCGGTAGGCCGCTCGGCTTCGGGGTAGATCGCCAGGATGTCGGCCACCCGAATGGTTTCGGTGCCCTGCCGCAACGTGTCTGCCGTCAGCTCGACGGAGGTGTGGATACGCGCCGCCTTCACCTGGATGGCGAGCATCGTCGAGACCAGCACCAACAACACGGTGGGAACTAGGGGCTGAAAGCCGTAGCCGCCAGAGTTCTGAATCAACACCAGCAATCCCGCGGAGATCGGCCCGAACAGCACCCAATACCAGCTGGCACCGCGCTCGAAGAACAGCGGTGCGACTTGCGGTTGGGGCTCAGACATGTCGGGTCAGCCTAACGCGGCCGGGAAGCTCCCAGCACCTGGCCGCGACCTCCAGCCGGTTTTGGCGATTCTTAAGTTACGCGCCAGTACGCAGAGTTAGATTTCCGCCTACATACATGTTTTACACAGGTTTGCCGCGAACTTGGAGATGAGCACCAGGATGATGCGTCACAGCAGCCCCGCCGCAAATCGCCCGCTGAACAGCCATGCCATCGGTGTTGCCGCGACCGCGGGGGCAGTCCTGACCTTCGGGCTGGCACCAATGGTCACCGCGCCCGCGGCCCAAGCCGACTTCGATGACGCGATCGACGCCGCCTTCGCCCCCTTCCTGGACGCCACCACCAACGCCCTCGACTGGGACGCGGTGCTCTCACCGTCCGCCTGGGACACCTTCCTAGCCCCCACCCATTGGGACACCGTCCTGACCGAACTGGCCGGCACCGCCCTGGCCGGACCCGCCGTCGCCGACCCCAACACCGTGTTGCTGCAGTACTTCTACACCCCGATCCACAACGGCATCGAAGACTGGATCAACAGCGACGTCGGCCAACAACTGAACAACCTCATCAACCAACCCGTTCTCGCCCTCACCGGTCGCGCCCTGATCGGCGACGGCATCGACGGCACCGCCGAGCACCACGACGGCACCGACGGCGGCTGGCTGTTCGGCGACGGCGGAAACGGCTGGAGCAACACCGAATCCGGCGGTGCTGGCGGCGCCGGGGGCAACGCCGGCATGTTCGGCAACGGCGGCGACGGTGGCAACGGCGCCGACGGCGGCCTCGGCGCCCATGGTGGTGACGGCGGCAATGGCGGCTGGCTGATGGGCAACGGCGGCACCGGCGGCGACGCTGGTGACGGCACCTACACCGGCCCCGGCGACCTCCCCGCCCTCGGTGGCGCCGGCGGCAACGCCAGCATGCTGCTGGGCACCCACGGCGACCACGGCCACTACGGCACCCTCGACGGCGCCCCGGCAGCCGTCGCGGGGATCACCACCGCCGGCACGTGGATCACCGACGCCGATGGGCGGGTCCTCGTCCTGCACGGGTTCAACGAGGTCTACAAGATCTCGCCCTACGAGCCGTCCGCCGGCGGGTTCAGCGACGATGACGCGGCGTTCTTGGCCGCCAACGGCTTCAACTCGGTACGGCTGGGGGTCATCTGGGCGGGAGTGGAACCGCAGCCCGGCGTCATCGACTACGACTACCTGGCCTCGATCAACCAAACTGTGCAGACCCTGGCCAACCACGGCATCGTCAGCATCATCGACTTCCATCAGGACGACTTCAGCCCCGTCTTCGGCGGCGAAGGCGCACCGGAGTGGGCTACCTACACCGGCGGACTGCCCAACCCCGACATCGGCTTCGGACTCAACTACGCACTCAACCCCGCGCAGAATCACGCCTGGGACATGTTCTGGTCCAACGCCAAGGGCCCCGACGGAGTTGGGCTGCTGAACCACTACGCGCGGATGACCCAAGCCGTCGCGGACTACTTCAAGGACGATCCCAACATCGCCGGCTACGAGATCATCAACGAGCCGTGGGCCGGTTCCACTTGGCTGTCAACGATATTCGGCAATTCCTTCTACGAAGCTCAGCAGCTGACCCCGTTCTACAACCAGGTGAGCGCGGCCATCCGATCCGTTGACCCGACGACACCGTTGATCTACGAGCCCAACACCCTGTTCAACGAAGCGGTACCGACTCAGCTGGGACCGGTGGACGACCCACATGGCGTCTTCGCATTCCACGACTACTGCATGTTGACCAGCATCAGTGCGGCCCTCTCACCACTGTGCCCGGATTACATCGAGCTACTGGCCGAGAACGGTGAGGCATACACGACCACCTACGGTGTGCCCGGACTCATCTCGGAGTTCGGATCCGGGAACGGCGCCGCGGAAGCGATCATGGTGATGAACGCCGCCGACCAGCGTATGTGGGGCTGGTCGCAGTGGGCCTATAACGGAGTACCCGCCATCACCGGCACCGCCCCAGGCAATGCCCTGGTCTTCGACCCGAGCAAGCCGCCCGTCGGCGACAATGTCGATTGGTCCAGGCTGGAAGCCACGTCAGCGCCGTACGCGCAGGCCGTTGCCGGCACCCCGACCTCCTGGTCGTTCAACTCAGGCACCTTCCAGCTCAGCTACTCCACCGAGATGGCCGGCGGCACAGGCCACTTCGCTGCCGGGTCGCAGACCGAGATCTCGGTGCCGCCGATCCAGTACCCGGACGGCTACCAAGTCTCCGTCACCGGCGGGCATGTGGTCTCGGCCCCTGGCGCACCGGTGCTGATCATCGCCTCGGACGGCGGCGCCACCACCGTCACCGTTACCGTGACCGGCGCTGCGGGCAGCCCACCTGCGTAGCTCGACCCCCCGATACAAGCTGCCCGAGCTATGCTGAGCCCCATCGAGATCAACACCCGCAAGTTGGGCTACTTCGTGGCCGTGGCCGAAGAGCTGCACTTCAGCAAGGCCGCGGAGCGCGTTCACCTTGCCCAGCAGGCCCTCAGCCGGCAAATCAAGGAGCTCGAGAGCCTGGTCGGCGCCAAGTTGCTGGAGCGCACCACCCGCAAGGTGACGTTGACGCCCGCGGGCGAAGCCTTCCTGGACGGCGCACGTACGGCGCTGGCCGTTCTTGATGAGGCCGCGTCTGCCGCCCGCCGGGCCGCACGGGGGCTGGCCGGCACGCTGCGGCTGGGCTACGTCCCCGGTGCCGCTCTCGAACTGACACCATTCATCCTGTCCGAGTTCGGGGAACGCCACCCCGATGTCGTCGTTGAGATGCAAGAGTTCCCGGTCCACGACTCCTCGGCAGGCCTGGCATCAGGTGCCACCGACGTGGCATTCGTGCGCCTGCCGAAGGGTCTACCCAACATCGAGACGGAGGTCTTGTTCGTCGATCCGGTCGTGGCGATGGTGCCGAGCTCGCACCACCTCGTCGGACGGGGTTCGGTGTCCGCGCGGGAACTCATCGCCGATCCGATCACCAATGGCGACACCCTTGACGAGGCCTATCGCGCTTTCTGGTGCCTGGAGGCGGCGCGCGACGAGTCAACCAAGGCCCGCTTCGTTCCCATCAACTCGATCACCGAGGAAGCGCAACTGGTCGCGGCCGGCGCGGCCATCGCGGTCACCAGCGCAGTGGTCATGCACCACATGCCGATGCCCGGGGTGGAATTCCTCGAGATCAACGACTGGCCCGGTTCGGCGATCGCCCTGGCCTGGCACAGTGGCGAACGCTCGCCCCTGGTCACCCAGTTCCTGGACACCGCACTCGCGGTGCGGGACCGAGAATCCGAGCTCGTCCACGCCATGGAGAACAGACCGACCACCAGCTGATTCAGCACGCCTGCGTTGTCAATGAGGCGGCGGTTTGGTGTTTCACTTCACGGCTGACGATTGCCAGGATTGACGCAGGGAATTATTAGAATTCCTGCTCAGGGTCATGGCTACCTGAGAAATTCCGTCGCCAGGGGTTTAGGTAATGACTCGTCAGCGTTCCGTCACGCGTACTCACCGGTTGGGCAACAACCCGGCACGACGCCGCCTCGTCGGTTTCGGTGTCAGTGCCGGCGCGTTCGTGGCGTTCGGGTTGGCGCCGCTGTCGGCCCCGGTGGCCGGGGCCGACTTCGATGACGCGATCGACGCAGCCTTCGCCCCCTTCCTCGACACCACCACCAACACCCTCGACTGGGACGCGGTGCTCTCACCGTCGGCCTGGGACACCTTCCTGGCACCCACCCATTGGGACGGTGTGCTGGCCGAACTGGGTGCCCTCGCGGTGCCCGGAACGGCCAGCTTCGATCAGGCGGACCTCGCTGATTGGGTGCAGCAGTACCTCTACACCCCGGTGCACGCCGGCATGCAGGCCTGGATCACCAGCGACTTCGGCAAGTCGGTCAACGACGTGATCAACACGGTGTTCGGCTCGCTGGTGATCGGCAACGGCGTCGACGGAACGGCAGCGATCCCCGACGGCACCGCGGGCGGATGGCTGTTCGGTGACGGCGGCGCAGGCTGGGATAGCACCGAAGCCGGCGTCGCCGGCGGCGATGGTGGCGCGGCCGGGCTCTTCGGCACCGGAGGGGCGGGCGGTGACGGCGGCGCGGGCGCCATCGGTGGCCACGGCGGTGACGGCGGATGGTTGATCGGCATCGGCGGTGACGGTGGCGACGGCGGCAGCAGCGACAGTGGTGTCGGTGGCTATGGCGGTGACGGCGGTAGCGCGACTGGACTGTTCGGGATCGGTGGCGCCGGTGGCGACGCCGGCGACGGCGTGTACACCGGTGGCCGAGAACTGCCCGCCCTCGGCGGAGCCGGCGGCAACGGCAGCTCGCTACTGGGCGCTCACGGTGTTCACGGGCAATTCGGCTCTCTGGAGGGCTTGCCTCCCGGCGGCGTCGCTGACCTTGGCACCACCGGCGCCTGGATCACCGATAACGACGGACGGGTGGTCGTCCTGCACGGATTCGGCGAGGTGAACAAGCGGGCGCCGTTCTATCCCGCCGCTGAGAACGAGGGGTTCAGCGATGCCGACGCGGCGCTGCTGGCCGCCAACGGCTTCAACGTGGTGCGGGTGGGCATCCTCTGGGAAGGCGTGGAACCCAGGCCCGGCGTCATCGACTACGACTACCTCGCCGCCATTAACCAGACCATTCAGACGCTGTCCAACCACGGCATCTACACCGTGCTCGACATGCACCAGGATCTGTACTCCTCCGGGCTCGGCGGTCCCATGGGTTACGGCGACGGCGCCCCGGACTGGGCGGTGCAGACCGGCGGGCTGCCCAACCCTGACACCGGCTGGCCGTGGACTTATGCACTCAACCCCGCGGAGAACCACGTCTGGGATGCCTTCTGGCGGAACGCCGACGCGCCCGACGGCGTCGGTCTGCAGAACCACTACGCGCAGATGTGGCAAGCCGTTGCGCATTACTTCAAAGACGACGCGAACGTGGTCGGCTACGAGCTGATGAACGAGCCGTGGGCCGGCTCGACGTGGCTGTCGACCATCTTCGGCAACTCATTCTTCGAAGGCCAGCAGCTGACCTCGTTCTACGACCAGGTGGCTTCGGCTATCCGGTCCGTCGACTCGACCACCACGCTGTACGTCGAACCGAGCACGCTATCCGGTAACCTGCCCATCCCGACCTACCTGGGCGAGGTGGACGACTCGAACGTCGTCTACGCGTTCCACGACTACTGCACCATGACGGCCCTCTTCGGCACCGACTTCGGCTGCTCGCTGTGGGAGACCATCGTCCAAGGCTACGCCGACGCCTACGCCTCGAAATACGATCTCCCGGTAGCGATCACCGAGTTCGGCGCATCCACCAACACGGGTTCGATCACCGACACCATGACCGAGGCCAACCGCTATGGCTACAGCTGGATGTTCTGGGACTACACCCTGATTCGCTACCACGACCTGCACACCCCGATAACCGACGACACCGTCGACTATGCGACCTTGACCACGCTGGCCCAGCCCTACCCGCTGGCGGTCGCCGGCACCCCTGGTGCCTGGTCGTTCGCGGACGGCACCTTCAACTTCAGCTATTCGACCGAGATGGCCAGCGGCTCAGGATACTTCGCCGCCGGCACCCAAACCGAGATCTCGGTACCGACACTGCAATACCCCGACGGCTACCAGGTCAGCGTCACCGGAGGACACGTTGTCTCCGCGCCGGGCACCCCTGTCCTGGTGATCGCCTCAGACGGCGGCACGAACACCATCACCGTCACCGTTACCCCGGCAATCTAGGAGATTCGCGTTACCATGACGGACCGCATTCGCATCCGAAAGACCGTCGGATTTGCCACTGCCACAGGCGCTTTCCTGACCTTCGGACTGGCGCCACTGGCTGTCGCGCCGGCAGCCCAGGCCGACTTCGACGACGCGATCGAAGCAGCCATCGCACCCTTCCTGGACGCCACCACCAACGATCTCGACTGGGATGCGGTGTTCTCCCCCACCGCCTGGGACACCTTCTTCGCCCCCGCGCACTGGAACACCATCTTCGGTGAACTCGGCATCCCGGGTGCAGCTGCCGGACCGGCCGCATACGATCCGGCGGACCTGACCGGTTGGCTGGAGCAGTACTTCTACATGCCGATCCACGACGGCATCGAAGCCTGGATCCACAGCGACCTTGGCCAACTGATCAACAATTTCATCAACCAGCCGTTCATCGACCTGACCGGACGCGCGCTGATCGGCGACGGCGTCGATGGGGACTACTTGCACGTCAACGGCACCGACGGTGGTTGGCTGTTCGGCGACGGCGGCAAGGGCTGGGACAGCACCGTCGACCACACGCCCGGCGGTAGCGGCGGACACGGCGGACTGTTCGGCATCGGCGGGGACGGCGGCCACGGCGGCCTCGGTGCTTCCGGTGGTGCCGGTGGCGCGGGTGGCGTGGTGATGGGCATCGGTGGTGTCGGCGGCGACGGCGGTGACGGCGACCTCGGCTACAACGGGGGCGCCGGCGGGTCCGGCGGCGCAGGCGGCGACGCGACGGGCTGGCTCTTCGGCCTCGGCGGCAATGGCGGCCATGGCGGCGACGGCGCTGCCGGTGGGTCCAGCGTCGACGGCGGTCACGGCGGTGACGGCGGTAGTGCTGTCGGGCTGTTCAGCAGCGGCGGCCACGGCGGCGACGCCGGCGATGGCGTCTACGGCGGACCACGCGATCTACCCGCCCTCGGCGGAGCCGGCGGCGGCGGAGGCCTACTCGGCGCCCACGGCGACCACGGCCACTTCGGCACGCTCGACGGCGCCCCGGGCGGTGGCCTCTCCGACATCACCACCGCCGGCAGCTGGCTGGCCGACAACGACGGACGAGTCGTGGTCCTGCACGGATTCGGCGAGGTAGTGAAAGACCCGCCGTTCTACCCCGCCGCCGAAGGGTTCGGCGACGCCGACGCCGCGCTGCTGGCCGCCAACGGTTTCAACGTGGTGCGGCTCGGCATCCTCTGGGCCGGAGTCGAACCTGAACCCGGCGTCTACGACTACGAATATCTGGACCTGATCAACCAGACCGCACAGACCCTGTCCAACCACGGCATCCGCGTCGTCCTGGACATGCACCAGGACAACTACGGCACCACCTTCTGGGGCGACGGCGCACCGGCATGGGCGGCGCAGGACGGCGGCCTGCCCAACCCCCACACCCCGTTCCCATTCCGCTACGTCATGAGCCCCGCGGAGAACTACGCCTGGGATGCGTTCTGGAACAACGCCGACGGGCCAGACGGCGTCGGGCTGCAGAACCACTACGCGCTGATGTGGCAAGTCGTGGCGAACTACTTCAAAGACGACCCCAACGTGATCGGCTACGAGCTGATGAACGAGCCGTGGCCGGGCTCAACATGGCTGTCGACCATCTTCGGCGGCTCGTTCTTCGAAGGCCAGCAGCTGACCCCGTTCTACAACCTGCTCGCTTCGGCGGTTCGCTCCGTCGATCCGGCCACACCGCTGTACATCGAACCGAGCGTCCTTTCCGGCAATCTCCCCATCCCGACCTACCTGGGCGAGGTGGACGATTCGCGCGTCGTCTTCGCATTCCACGACTACTGCACCACAACGGCTTTCATGGACAGCAATTTCGGCTGCTCACTGTGGGAGACGATCGTCCACGGCAACGCCGACGACTACGCATCGAAGTACGACCTACCGGTGGCGATCACCGAGTACGGCGGAACCACCCACGCCGGCTCGATCGCCGACACCCTCAACGCGGCCAACAGCTACGGCTACAACTGGATGTTCTGGGACTACACCATGCTCCGGTACTGGGACCTGAACCAGCCGATGACCGAAGAGAACATCAACATGGACCTGCTGACGCAACTGTCCGAGCCGTATCCGCTTGCGGTGGGCGGTACCCCGGACTCCTGGTCGTTCACGAACGGCACTTTCGAATTCAGCTACTCCACCGAGATGGCCAGCGGTGCAGGACACTTCGCCGCCGGGACCCAGACCGAGATCTCGGTGCCGAACATCGTCTACCCCGACGGTTATCAGGTCAGTGTCATTGGCGGACACGTCGTCTCGGCACCTGGTGCGCCGGTGCTGATCATCGCCTCGGACAGCGGCGCCACCAGCGTCACCGTCACTGTGACGGCCAGCTAAACCGGCTATCGGACGAAGTAGGAGTGCGCCTCGGATCGGTGCAGCAGAACGGTGCCCGCGGCGATCAGCACCGAACCGACAATGCCGGTGACCGCCACGACCATCGCGACCGCCGGCCTGGCATCGGCGTGCCACAGCGCGCTGACCGCATTGACCACCGCGGCGATCCCGCCGCCGGTCAATACGGTGCGTGCCCAGCGATACCCGGAGCGCATCAGCATCAGAAACGTTGCCACCACCACGACCACTACGATCGCCGTCAGCGCGGCGATCGGGTAGGTGATCGCGGTCGCGGGAGTCTCCGGGGCCGTCAGCAGGTTCACCACATATCCGCACGTCATCAAGGGCAGGGCTGCCAGCCACAGCCAGAACGCGGTGTCGACGTCCGCGGGACGGTCGGGAAGAGCCTTGCCCGGGGGCTGCGGCCCATCGGGGGGAGCCGTCACGCCAGCCAACCGGCCGCTTCGGCCGCCCAGTAACTCAACACGATGTCGGCGCCGGCCCGCCGGATCCCGATCAGGGACTCCAATGCCGCGGACCGTCCGTCGATCCAGCCGTTGGCAGCCGCCGCCGCGATCATCGCGTACTCGCCAGAGACCTGGTAGGCAGCAACCGGAACCTGGGAGAGCCCGGCCACCGCCGCCACGACGTCCAGGTAGCCCATCGCAGGTTTGACCATGACGATGTCGGCGCCCTCCGCGAGGTCAAGGGCAACCTCACGCAGCGCTTCGCGGGCGTTGCCGGGTTCCTGCTGATAGGTGCGACGGTCCCCGGCCAGGGTCGAGGCAACCGCGTCACGGAACGGGCCGTAGAACGCCGATGCGAACTTGGCCGCATAGGCCAGGATCACCACGTCACTGTGCCCGGCGGCATCCAGCCCGTCGCGGATCGCGGCCACCTGGCCGTCCATCATGCCGCTCGGGCTCACCACGTGAGCTCCCGCATCCGCTTGGGCAACAGCCAGTTCCACGTAGCACTTCACGGTGGCGTCGTTATCGACCCGGCCCCGCTCGTCGAGCACCCCGCAGTGGCCGTGATCGGTGAACTCGTCCAGGCAGGTGTCGGCCATCAGCACGGTGGAATCACCGAGGTCGGCAGCGAGATCACGCAGCGCGGTGTTGAGCACGCCGTCGGGAGCAGCGCCAACCGATCCTGTGCTGTCCTTGTCCGCCTGTGTCGGAACCCCGAACAACATCAGCCCGCCGACGCCGGCCGCCACCGCATCGGCGGCCGCGGCGCGCAGCGAATCACGCGTGTGCTGATACACCCCGGGCATCGAAGGGATCTGCCTAGGCTCGTCGATGCCGTCGGCGACGAACATCGGCAACACCAGATGCCTTGGTTCCAGCGAGGTTTGAGCCACCAGCCGGCGCAGCGCCGGAGTGGAACGCAGCCGTCGTGGACGTTGGCGAGGAAATGCAGTCATCGGGCCACCGCGCTCGCCGTCACCGTTAGCGCCTGCGGCTCTTCTTACGCGGCGGCGGCAACGCACCCTCGGCCCGCAGTCGCGCAGCGTGCTCGGCCAGCGCGTCGACCAGCGGACCCACCGCTGCGGTCTCCGGCTGCACGTCCACCCGCAGACCGAATTCGGCTGCCGTCTCGGCGGTCTTGGGTCCGATGCAGGCCACCAGGGTCCGGGCGTGCGGCTTGCCGGCGATGCCGACGAGGTTGCGCACCGTCGAGCTCGAGGTGAAGCACACCGCGTCGAACCCGCCGGTCTTGATCATCTCGCGGATGGTCGCCGGCGGCGGAGCGGCCCGCACGGTGCGGTAGGCGGTGACGTCCTCGATCTCCCAGCCCCGCTCGCGCAGCCCTTCGGCCAGCGTCTCGGTGGCGATGTCCGCACGCGGCAGCAGCACTCGGTTCACCGGGTCGAAAACATCGTCGTAGGGCGGGAATTCGTCCAGCAGGCCCAGCGAGGACTGCTCACCCGACGGCACCAGCTCGGGGCTGATCCCGAACGCCCGGACACGCTCTGCGGTGGCCTCACCGACGCAGGCGATCTTCACGCCGGAGAACGCACGCGCGTCCAGACCGAACTCGGCGAACTTCTCCCACACGGCGCGCACCGCATTGGTCGAGGTGAACACCACCCACTGGTAGCGGCCGTCCACCAAACCCTTGACGGCCCTTTCCATCTGGGCCGGGCTGCGCGGCGGCTCGACGGCGATGGTCGGAACCTCAATCGGCGAGGCGCCGTGCCCGATCAGCCGGTCGCTCATCTCCCCGGCCTGGTCCTTGGTGCGCGGCACCAGAACCGTCCAGCCGTACAGTGCGCGGCTCTCCCACCAGTTCAGCTTGGCCCGGTTGCTCACCGTCTTGCCAATGGTCACCACCAGCGGTCCGGCCGAAGTCTCCTGGCCGTTGGGCAGGATGACCGGGTCGATACTCGCCAGCGCCGACGCCTCCGTCAGGCCGCCCAGGCTGGACTCGATCGAACGCTGCGCGCAGGTGGTCCCCGAGGTGGTGACCACACACGGGGTGCCGTCCGACAAGCCGTACTCGATGAGGGTGCGGGCCGCCTCCGGCAAGTGCGAGGTAGTGGCCTGCAAGATCAGCGGCCCCGGCGCGGCAGCCAGCGCGCCCCAATCCACGTTCGGGTCGCGGACGTCTGCCACCGTGTGCGACGAACCGAGCGGCAGACCGGCGTAGGTGGGCACCGCACTGGTGGCGGGCAGTCCCGGCACGATCTCGAAAGCAACGTTGGTGCGGGCCACCGCGTTTACCTCGGTGATGACCGCGTCGATCGACAGCGGGTCACCGGCGACCAGCCGCACCACGTCGGTGCCCGAGCGCGCCTCGGCGGCCAGGACCTTGGCTACCTCGGCCGGCTCACCCAGCGCCGGACGGATGTCGGGGCCGCCCGGAACGGTCGCAGCTGCCTCGTCGGCAGTGTCGTCGTCGCCGTCGGCGCCGTCGGCCGCGTCGTCACTGGCCTTGTCCGCCTTGGGGGACGGCGGCATCGGACCGGCGATCGGAGGCAGATCGGTGCCGACCAGCGCCAGCACCGCCTCGGGCACATCCGGGTCGATAAACACCAGCGCCGCATTCGTCAGCGCCGTCCGTGCCCTCGTCGTCAGCAGACCCGGGTCGCCGGGACCCGAGCCGACGAAAACAATGCGGCCCGGCTTGGGCTTCTGCCCTCGCACGCTCACCTGGCGAGACATTCCGTACTCCCCGTCACTTCTCACTCACTTCCGACGCACGTCTTCACCGTGCGTCCGCCATCAGCTCGCGCGCACCCAACTCGAACAGTTCCGCCGCGACCGACACGCCCAGTTCCCGGGCTCGGTCCGGACTGCCGATGCCGGACGCGCGGATCACGTCGGATCCGTCCAGCGCCGCTACGCAAGCGCGCAGCGACAGCTCCTCGAAGACCCGGCCGTCCTCATCGATGGACTCGACCACTTCAGCGATCGCTCCCACCGGTGCGGAACAACCCGCCTCCAGTTCGGCGAGCAGGGTCCGCTCGGCGGTAACCGCCAGGCGGGTGTCGGCGTCGTCCAACTCCGCCAGCAGCTCCGCCAGTGCCGTATCACCGGCGCGGCACTCCACTGCCAGTGCCCCTTGGGCCGGAGCCGGCAACATCTGTACCGGTTCCAACGTCTCGGTGACCGCGTCGAGGCGTCCCAGCCGGGCCAGACCCGCCCGGGCTACCACGATGGCGTCGAGTTCGCCGCTGCTTACCCTGTTCAACCTGCTATCTAGGTTGCCTCGTAGGGGGCGAATTTCCAAACCGAGACCCAGTGCTCTAAGCTGTGCCGCCCTTCGCGGCGACGATGTGCCCACCACAGCACCCGCTGGCAACTCCCCCAGCACCAATCCGTCACGGGCCACCAGCGCGTCCCGAGCGTCCTCACGAGGCGGATTTGCGGCGAGCAGGAACCGGGAGTCGGCAGCGGTTGGCAGGTCCTTGTGTGAGTGCACGGCAGCATCGACGCGGCCGTCGAGAATGGCCTCCCGTAGCGCAGCAGTGAACACCCCGACACCGATGTCGGCGATAGGACCGGACGTGACATCCCCGGCGGTGCTGATCACGACCAGTTCAGCGGGGTGTCCAGCAGCCACCAAAGCATCGCGAATGGTCCCGGCCTGGGTGGTGGCCAACAAGCTACCCCGGGTACCGATGCGGATTACTTCACCCAAAACGTCTACCCGGCCGACCCGGTTTCGGCGCTGACATCAAGTCCTCCCGGCACTACTGGCAGTTCACCGGCGGTCGCGACGGCGTCCACGGCGGTCGGATCGAGCTCGAACAGCTCGCGTAACGCCTCGGCGTAGCTGTCGCCGCCGGGCGAGCTGGCCAGCTGTTTGACCCGCACCGTGGGGGCATGCAGCAGCTTGTCGACGACGCGGCGCACGGTGCGCGCCACCTCCTCGCGCTGGGCGGCCTCCAGGTCCGGCAGCCGGTGATCCAGCCGCAGCAATTCGGCGGTGACCACGTCGGCGGCGCGCTGACGCAGCGCGGTCACGGTCGGAGTGACCTCGGCCATCCGCTGGCCGGCCAGATAGGTGGCGACCTCGCGGGCCACGATGTTGCGCGCGGCCTCGGTGTCGGAGGTGGCGACCTGCGCCGAGGGCTCGCGCTGGATCCGTTCCATGTCGATGACCCGCACCCCGGGCAGGCCGGCGACAGCAGCGTCGACGTCGCGCGGCATGCCCAAATCGCAGATCACCAGCGGTTGGGTCGCCTCGTCGCGGGTTCCCCCGGCCAGCGCGTGGTGCACGTCGGCCAGTGAGACGACGGGGCTGACAGCTCCGGTGGAGGACACCACGATGTCAGCGCTGGTCAGGCTGGCAGCCATCCGGTCCAGGGCGACCGCGTCGGCCGTGACACCGCTCTCTCGGATCTTGCGGGCCAACCGTTGAGCGCGCGGCAGCGAACGGTTGATGACGTGGATGTGTTGGACACCCGCGCGCACCAGATGTGCCGCGGACAGCGCGCCCATCGACCCGGCGCCGATCACCACTGCGGTCCGTCCCTGCAGCGCGTCATTGCCAAACTCAGAGCCCAACTGCTTGGCCGCGATACCCAGGGCCACCGAGACCACCGACGCGCCGGCGGCGTCGATTCCGGTCTCCGAGTGCACTCGCTTGCCCACCGCCAGCGCGCGCTGCGCCAGTTCGTGCAGCACGCGGCCGACACTGCTGTTGGCCTCGGCGGAGGCGTAGGAGCGCCGTACCTGGCCCAGCACCTGCTGTTCGCCCACCACCGCGGAGTCCAGGCCACTGGCCACCGAGAACAGGTGCTCGACGGCGGCCTCGCTGTAGCGGACGTAGGCGTATTTGGTCAGGTCGGCCATCGACATGCCGGAGTGTTCGGAGAGCACCTGTCCGATCGCCGACAATCCGGCGTGGAAGGCGTCGACGACGGCGTAGATCTCAACCCGGTTGCAGGTCGACAGGATCATCGCCTCGGTGACGAGCGGCGATTGCAGCACCTGCTCGACGATCTTTATCTGATCGGATTCAGCGGTGCTGAGCTGCTCGAGTACGGAGACGGGGGCGCTGCGGTGCGAGACCCCGAAGAGCAGGACGCTCACGGCAATATCACCTGGTCCGCTCCTTGCTGTCACCCGTGAAGAAACTTCTCTCCACGGTAGAGGCTAAAGCGCTGGCCTACCAAATTCGGCGGTTCAGCGAGGCTCGACGGAGGAGAGACGAAGCTGGAACCGCCGTATGAGCGAGCGGTTCAGCGAGGCTCGACGGAGGAGAGACGAAGCTGGAACCGCCTCATGAACTCGCTAGATCCGCACGTAGGCGGGCCTCGTCGACTTCCCAGTAACTGTGCTCGCGTCCGTCGAGCAGCACCACCGGCAACCGGTCGCCGAATTCAGCTCGCAGGCCCGTGTCCCCAGCCGCCGCGGCAGCGTCGACATCGACTGCCTGCAGGTCGAACGCGAGTTCGGCCGCTAGCTGGGTCAGCTGGTCGTGCACCTGCACGCAGACCGGGCAGCCCTCGCGGGTGAGCAGCTGTACCTGGTGGCGGGTCATGGTTCCAGTGTTGCAGGGCTGTCGCCGGCCGGCCGAGGCCACCGGGTCCATGCGGCGGTTCCAGCTTCGCCTCTCCTTCGTCGAGCCTCGCTGAACCACCGGGTTCTCTGGATTGTCGCGGCGTCTCCAGCTGAATTGAATTACGGTGTGACCGGCCATAAGCCGCATCTCCCTCACCCCGGCGGACAGAGCAAGCCATGAACCCCAGCGCGGTGTCGATCACCAACCTGCTGTATCGCTATGCGGAGTTGATGGACTCCGGTGACCTCGACGGCGCTGCGGCACTGTTCGCCCACGCCCGGATCAAAGCCGACCCCGAAGGCACCGTCATCCTGGACAGCGCCGGGATCCTGCAGCTGTGGCGCGGGCTGGTCACCCTTCACGCCGATGGCACGCCGCGCACCAAGCACGTGATCACCAACCCGATCCTCGACATCGACGAGGTCGCCGGGACCGCATCCTGCCGGTCCTATTACACGGTGCTGCAGCAGACCGAGGCGGTGGCACTGCAGGTGATCGCCGCGGGGCGCTATCACGATGAGTTCGAGCGGATCGACGACGTCTGGCGGTTCAGTTTCCGCGACTACTCGATGTTCGACCTCAAAGGTGATCTACGCGATCACCTGGGGGTCATCGGCGGTGCAGCCGGATAGGGTTGATGACGGCCGGAGCACCGGCCCTACAGCCCAGACGCGGAAGGAGTCGGTGATGGCATCACCGGGCCCGGCCGACCGGGCAGCCGCGGCCGAGGTGGCATCGCTGACCGACGCCAACGCAGAGCGGGCGCTCGCCGATGTGGCCGAGTCCGAGACGCCCGCACCGGTCGACCTGACCGCCGCCGCATTCTTCGACGTCGACAACACCCTGGTCCAGGGCTCCTCGATGGTGCACTTCGGCCGTGGACTGGCCGCCCGCAACTACTTCACCTACCGCGATGTCATCGGCTTCGTCTACGCGCAAGCCAAGTTTCAGCTCACCGGCAAGGAGAACAGCGACGACGTCGCGGCCGGTCGACGCAAAGCGCTCGCGTTCATCGAAGGCCGGCCGGTGTCCGAGCTGGTCGATCTGGGCGAGGAGATCTACGACGAGATCATCGCCGACAAGATCTGGCCCGGCACCCGCGAGTTGGCCCAGATGCACCTCGACGCCGGGCAGCAGGTGTGGCTGGTCACCGCGACCCCCTACGAGCTGGCCGAGACCATCGCTCGTCGGCTCGGATTGACCGGCGCGCTGGGCACCGTCGCGGAGTCGGTCGACGGGGTGTTCACCGGCCGACTGGTCGGCGAGATCCTGCACGGGCCCGGCAAAGCCCACGCGGTGCGGTCATTGGCGATCCGGGAAGGGCTGAACTTGCGGCGTTGCACGGCCTACTCCGACAGCTTCAACGACGTGCCGATGCTTTCGCTGGTCGGCACGGCGGTGGCGATCAACCCCGACGCCGCGTTGCGGGAGACGGCACGCAAGCGGGGATGGGAGATCCGCGACTTCCGTACCGCACGGCGGGCGGCGCGGATCGGCGTGCCGTCGGCGCTGGCGCTGGGGGCTGTCGGCGGGGCCCTGGCGGCAGCCGTGGCGCACCGGAACGAGCGTGGGTAGCTTGCGAAGCGCGCGAGGGCCGGTCGACCGCATCAAGCACCGTGGCGCACCGGAACGAGCGCACGTGACCTGCTCGCTGATAGGCTTCCGCCGCCGAGCACCACGGCGAGCGGAGGGGTAAACCGGCATGGCAGTACACACCGAGTCGCAGCGGATGATCGGAGCCCACTACCGGTTCCCGGACTATTTCGAGGTCGGCCGGGAGAAGATCCGGGAGTTCGCCCGCTCCGTCAAAGATGACCACCCCGCCCATTTCGACGAGGCCGCTGCCGCCGAAGCCGGGCATCCGGGGCTGGTGGCATCGCTGACGTTCTTGGCGGTTGCCGGGCGCCAGGTGCAGCTGGAGATCTTCGACAAGTTCGACCTCCCGATCAACATCGCCCGGGTGCTGCACCGCGACCAGAAATTCACCTTCCACCGGCCGATCGTGGCCGGCGACAAGCTGTTCTTCGACACCTACCTGGACTCGGTGATCGAGTCGCACGGCACGGTGGTCAGCGAGGTCCGCAGCGAGGTCACCGACGAGAACGGCGAGCCGGTGGTGACCAGTGTGGTCACCATGCTCGGCGAGTCGGTCAACCAGGACGCCGACACCGAGGCCAAGACCATCGCCGCCCTCGAGGCGATGCGCGATCGGGCGCTGGGCAAGAAGTAGACGTCCAAGCTCGTTGAGATTGCGTCCAGGGTCGTGGACGCGGCGACATGCACAGCCCTGACGGCAATCTCGGCAATCTCAAAGAGCGGCAGCGCCTATCGGTGCTGGTGAGGCAGCAGAGCCGTGGAGCTCAGCCGAAGAACATGTTTCGGCGACCGGCGAGCAGCCGGTACAGCGTCTGCTGAATGGTCTCGCGCACCTGATCGGTCAGCTCGAAGGTGACCATCGGGTCGTCGGCGGCACCCGGCTCGTAGTCGGTGGTCTCAATCGGTTCGCCAAAGGCGATGTGCCACTTCGACGGCATCGGCACCAGCCCCGCCGGACCGGCCAGCGGAAACAGCGGCGTGATCGGAAAGTACGGCACACCGAGCAGTCGGGCCAACAGCTTGACGTCGGCGATCATCGGGTAGATCTCCTCGGAGCCGACGATCGAGCAGGGCACGATTGGCGCCTGGGTGCGCAGTGCCGCCGACACGAAGCCGCCGCGACCGAACCGCTGCAGCTTGTAGCGGTCCTTGAACCGCTTGCCCAGGCCCTTGTAGCCCTCCGGGAAGACCGCGGTCAGCTCGCCGGCCTCCAGCAACCGGTTGGCGTCGGCGGTGCACGCCATGGTGTGGCCCGCCTTGCGGGCGGTCGGGCCGATCACCGGCAGGTCGAATACCAGGTCGGCGGCGAGCATCCGCAGGTTCCGCTGTTCGGGGTGATGATCACGCACCGCCACCGAGAGCATCAGCGCGTCCATCGGTAACACTCCGGCGTGGTTGGCCACCACCAGCGCCGGCCCATCGAGCGGAAGGTTCTCGATGCCGCTGACCTCGACGCGGAACCAGTCGTTGAAGAACACCCGCAGCAACGGCAGCACCACGGCTTCGTTGAAGTGCGGGTCGAAACCGAATTCGTCGACCTGGTAGTCCCCGGTGATCCGCTCTCGCAGGAACGCGGCGACCGCGCTCACCCGGCGGGCGAATTCGCTCGGGGTGGGCGCGGCGGCACCGGTGGTCCCCGCGGTGCCGCGACGATCGCCGAGTTCACGGACGACCGCGGCGACCTGCTTAGCCGAAGCCTGTTCGGCTGGACCCGCCAGCGCCGACGGATGCCTGCGCAGTGAACTTGAATGCTTGTGCAGCGGAATGACTTTCGCCTTCGAATCATTAGCCATAGCGCTAACCTCCCCGCACCCTGGTAAAGCTGATATCCCCCATGCGCTGCGCTGCGCTCACTGTTCGCCGCTCCACCGAACGGACCCACTTGGGATCGACGATCGGGTTCAGCCCCCGACCCCGCACGTAGTCATCAAAAGCCTCGGCGGTGGTCCACTTGGCGCTGTACCCGAGTTCGGTTCGCATTCTAGTCGTGTCCATCACCCGGCCAAAGCTCAAATAATCCAGCTGTTCCCGGTTGATCTCGGTGTAATTGTTGGCCCGTCGCAACGAATCCATGACCCACAGCCCGACCCCGGGCAGTGGCATCGGAACACGCCCTGACCTGCGAATCGCCTGCGACATCATGATGATCCCGTCGGCACCGACGTTGAAGGTGCCGGCCTTGCCGGCCATGGTGGCCCGTTCCAAGGCGCCCAGCGCGTCCTGCTCGTGCAGCAGCTGCAGGCGCGCGTCTCGGCCCAGCACCATCGGGACCAGCGGGCCGGCGAGGTAGCGCGACAGGGCGGTGTCCATGGCCGGGCCGATCATGTTGGCCATCCGCAGGATGGTGACCGCGATGTCGGGCCGACGCCGGCCCAGCCCGCGGGCATAGCCCTCGATGTCGACGCTGTCGCGAGGGAACCCCTGCGTCGGAGGACGGCGACTCGTGCTGTCCTCGGAGAACAACACCGGGTCGCGCGAGCACGACCCGTAGACCTCCGAGGTCGACTTGAGCACCACGCGCCGCACCGAAGGTGCCTTCTGACAGGCGGCGAACAACTGCATCGCGCCCATCACGTTGAACTCTTTGAGCGCCGCCCCACCACCAGACCTCGGCACGTACGACGCCGCCGCCGCGTGCACGACGGTGTCGACTTCGCTGTTTCGAATCACCTTGGCGATAAAGGGGTTACGGATGTCGGCACGGACAAACTCGGCGCGCCCCATTCGGCGCAGCATGTCCTTGCTCGGCATGACCGCATCCACCGCGATCACCCGGTTGATCAACGGGTTCTGCGTGAGCCTTGCGGTGAGGAATCCACCCAGGAACCGGCACGCACCGGTGACCAACACAACCTTGGGGTAATGCCGGGAGTCACTTCGCGTGCCGTCACTCGGGGGTCCGGCCTCGTCCACCCCGTCAGCCTAACGGCCACGCCGGAAAAGCAATACCGGCGATAGGTCCGTTGTCGAGCGTGAAGCCAACGTCACACCCGGTGCGCGGGCGTGAAGGCGACTTCACGCCCGCCACGGCTCGGGGGGCCTGGACAGACCCGGGCGGAGTTACTTACCGAGTTTTCTGCGCTGCACGCGGGTACGGCGAAGCAGCTTGCGGTGCTTCTTCTTCGACATGCGCTTGCGCCGCTTCTTGATGACTGAACCCATGAACTCCGCTATCTGCTTCTGCCCGCGCCGCCGAATGGGCGCTGCTGAACTTGATCGACCCGGTTACTTTACCCGTAGGCAGGCACGGACCGGAAAACCGCACCTGGCCCCGACCACAAGGCCACCAAGACAGCCGACCCCGGGCGTCGCCGTGCGGCGACGCCCGGGGGGCGCTTACCTGTCGACCGGCTCTCTAGCCCGCGTCGAAGAAGGAGGTCTCCAGCAGGTCGTGCACCGCCTTGGCGTGCACCCGGAAGGACCGTCCCACCCGTACCGCGGGCAGCTCGCCGTTGTGCACCAGGCGGTACACCGTCATCTTGCTGACCCGCATCAACGCAGCCACCTCAGCCACGGTGAGAAATTGTGTCGTGTCACGCGCCGAAGGCCCGTTCGCAGACGTCATCGTTACCCATTTCAATCAGGCACGTGCAGTCTCAGCGGCTTCCCCTCCGCTGCGCCCACACGCACAGACATAGAGGAGAATAGCGGGACGGATGGGGTTCCTGCGACTAGTGAGAGCCAATATGTGAAAAATAAGTGAATTACTCCGATGTAATTCTTAGCTGCTCAGAGCGTGTTTTTGCGGCCTGCACCGCCCGATCGATCGAGGTCCGCAGGCCACCGGCCTCCAATTCACGCAGTGCGGCCGCGGTGGTCCCCCCAGGCGAAGTCACCATCGCTCTCAGGTGGGTCGGGGCGGTATCGAGAACCCCGTTGGCCGCTCCCGCCCCCTCGCTCTCGCCGCGCTCCTCCAGCAGCATCTGCGCCGAACCGGCCATCGTCTGCACCGCCAAGTCGGTGGCCGCCTGCCGGCTCAACCCGGCCGCCACCCCCGCATCCACCAGTGCCTCGACCACCAAGAAGAAGTAGGCCGGCCCGGATCCCGACACCGCGGTGACGGCGTCCATCTGCTCTTCCGGGACGATCGCCACCGTCCCGACGCACTCGAACAGCGCAGCGACCTCGCTGACCTGCTCGCTGCTCGCGAACCGGCCCTTTGCCAGCGCGCTGGCGCCGGCGCCGACCTTGACCGGGGTATTGGGCATGACGCGCACCACCGCAGCTCCGGCCGGGAGCTTGGACTCCACGTACCCGGTGGTGAGACCGGCGACGATCGTGACCAGCACCTGCTCGGCGTTGTCCCCGGAGGCGGCGGTAACGCTTTTCGCGAACTCCTCGACCACGGCGTCCACATCCTGTGGCTTCACCGCGACGATCACGACGGAGGCGTTCTCGATGGCATCGGCGACCGAGGTCACCAGGACCGAGTACTTCTCCGACAGCTGCCGGGCCCGCTCGCCGTACCGCTCGGCGACCACCAGGTCCTTGACCGGGCGGCCCGCAGCCAGCAGCCCTGCCAGCAACGCTTCGCCCATGTTGCCGCCACCGATGATCGCGATTCTGGTCATGGCGACAGCATTTCAGACCCGGCCTGCCAGCGCGGTGAAGCCCAGTCCACAGGCGGGTCGCCCGGCAAATAAGACCAGGGCGATCGCAAGCGCGGCGGAGCCGGGCGCAGCGGGTCGCCCGCATCAGCCCAGGGCGATCGCAAGCGCGCTACCGCGCCGGCACCATCGCTAGCTGGCGGGTCTGCACCACGATGCGGCCCTCGCAGTCGACCACGGTGTGGTCCTCGTCGAACCAGTCCTGGCCGATCTGCACGCAGCTGCAGATCACGCGCAGCCAGCCGTCGGCCGGGATGGCCCGCAGGTAGGCGGTGAGCTGCACGGTGGGCGCCCAGCCGTTGCGGTTGACGGCGAAAGTCACCGGAGCCGACACATCGCCGCACAGCAGCGCGAAGAGCACGTCGGGCGCGGCATCCTTGGGTCGCACCCACATCTCGATCACCGGCGGACCACCGTCCGAGCGGGGGCCGAGCGTGGTCAGCGCCGGCCGGATATCGCAGCCGTGCGCCAGATGCACGATGTGTTCCATCGGGTGGCCCGGACCGATCGGTTCCAAGCCGGGCGGAGGCTCCGGCGTCATCAGCGGCACCACCGGGTTGAACGACAGCAGTGGCGGCGCCTGGTGCTCCGGCTCACTGAGCGTGATGGCGGCGCGCACCGCGGTGCGCGCGCCCTGGTTGAGTTCGACGTCGACGAGGCTGACCCGGCGGCCACGCTTGCGGATCGTGGTCACCAGCTGCATCGGGCCGGGATCGGGTGCCCACAGATAGCTGGCCGACACCGCGACCGGTTGCAGTCCGCCGCCGTGGGCAGTGCGGGCGGCGTTGGCGCACAACGCCAGCATCGCGCCACCGTGCACCTTCGGGCCGATGGTCCAGTGCTCGTTGAGCTCACCGGTGAACGACGCGACGTCGTCACTGTCGTCATGACCGGCGATGCGCACCAGGGTCATGGCATCGGTGAACAGCGTGGATGAGGTCACGCGTGGGCTCCTTGTATCTCGGCGATCAGCGCAGCAGATGCGTCCGGGCGAACTGCAGCGATTCGGTCAGCAGCGCCTCACGCTCATGCGGCGAGCGCGCCTGCGAGGTCGTCACTTCCAGCACCACGTGACCGGTGAAGTCACTGGAGGCCAGCAGCTGACATACCTCGGCGGTGGGCTGGTCACCGCGGCCGGGCACCAGATGCTCATCGGCCGGCAGGCCGGTGCCGTCACACAGGTGCAGGTGCGTCAGCCCCGATCCCATGCGGCGGGCCATCTCCAACCCGTCGGCGCCGGCGGTCGCCGTGTGCGACAGGTCCAACGTGTAGTGCGCATGGTTGCCGTCGAGCGGATCGTGGGACGGCGCAAACGCCGAAATCCCCGCTCCCGGACCACCTCCGCGGCGACGCATCCGTTCGCGGGACTGATCGGCACCGAAGAACCGGTCGGCGCGGAACGGGAACATGTTCTCCACCGCGACCGCCACATCACTGGTGGACTCCAATTCGGCGACTTGATCGCTGAAGCCCTCGGCATAGCGTCGCTGCCAGCGAAACGGCGGATGCACCACCACGGTCTGGGCCTCGAGCTGCTCGGCGGCCCGGACGCTGCGCTCCAGCTTGGCGATCGGGTTGGAGCCCCACACCCGTTGCGAGATCAACAGACACGGTGCGTGCACCGACAGCACCGGCACCCGGTACTTGTGCGACAACCGCCGGACGGCGCCGATGTCCTGGCTGACCGACTCCCCCCACACCATCAGTTCGATGCCGTCGTAGCCGAGCCGGGCCGCATACTCGAAGGCAGCCTCGGCCCGCAGCGGGTAGACCGACGCGGTCGACAATCCGACCTTGATGGCAGGGCGCACGAAGTAATACTGAACGGCTAATTGGCGTGCAACGCCAGCGGCCCCAACGTAACCAGCAAACCGACCGCGACCGCGATCAACGTACTGACGATGTCGACGGTCTTGCGGACCGCCTGCACCGCGGCCACCAGACCGAGCGTGACCAGGACCGTGAGCACCAGGGCCACGATGCTGTTCCACCGCCACAGTTGGTCGAAAACGATGAACAGGCCGCCGCCGAACGCCACCGCCAGGATCGACTGCAGCACCACCAGCAAGCCGCCCACCACGCCCGGGTGGCCGACGTACTGGTCGGCCGGCTCGGCCTCAGCGGCCGCCTCTGCGCTGTCGGCGCCGTCAACCTCGGCGTCCCCGTCAACGTCGGCGTCAGCGACCAGTGCGGAGCCGCCCGCTCGTCCGGCGGAGCGCCCCTTGGTCAGGAACGACCGCACGAATGCGGAGTCCCCGGTCGGCAGATCGGCATCGCGAACGTCGCTCTCCATGACGTCGACAGCGATATCGGTATAGGTATCAACCGGATCGGGCCGCATCCGTTCGGCACCCGAGCCGGTCGGCAGGGCTTCGTCCGGCTGGCCGTTCTCTGCCACGGGCGGGGGGTCGGATCGACGCATCGGTCGGGGGTAGGCACTTTGCTCAGGTCCACTGCCACGTGGCGCCTGCGGCGGGGACTTGGGCCAGCGCGGCTCGGCTGCGGGCCGCTCGGCGGGTTCCACCCGCTGCACGGGACGTGGCCCGGTCGACGGTCGGTCCTCCTCGACGAAGCCGGGTGCCGGACCGATGGGCAGAGCGCCGCTCGGCTCACTGTCGGTACTCGCCGACGGCGGAGCCGCGGCGTCAACCTCGGGAGGAGCCTCGTCGCGGATGATCGGGATCTCGCCGGTCAGTTCGGCGACCGTGACGGCGTCGGCATTGCCGCGGCGGCGCCGGCGCCGCCCGGTGACCGGCGGGGCACCGATATTGCCGTTCTTGGCGAGCAGTTCGGCAACGGAGATGGGTCGCGTCTCAACGTCGCGGGGGTCCGGCTTGGGTCCGCTCATCGATGCCCTCCCTTTGACCGCGCCGCGGCCATGCCCCCCGCTGGGGATCCGAACAGGGTGACACCGTCGGCCTCACTGTCGAGTCTGCGCAGGATCAAGCCCTCCCGCAGCGCCCACGGGCAAATCTCCACCGTTTCGATCGACAGCGCTCGCATGCTCGCTTCCGCCACCAGAGCACCCGCCACGATCTGTGGCGCTCGCTCGGCGCTCACCCCTTCCAATTCGGCCCGATCAGCCGTGGTCATCCTAGAGATGAATGATATGAGCTGCCTAAGGCCAGTGGCGGTCAATGTGCGCCGGACGCGCGGGCCGGCGGCCGACGGCGCCGCCCCGGTCAGCCGCGCCAGCGAACGAAACGTCTTGGAGCTCGCGACCGCCAGATCGGGCGGCCCGGCCTGCAACACGGCCGCAGCGGCACCTGCCAACTCGGTGTCCAGCCAGTCCCGCAGCATGGCCACCCGACGCCGGCCAGGTGGGTCTTCGGTCAACCACTCCCGAGTGAGCCGCCCAGCACCCAACGGCAGGGACAGCGCTACGTCCGGCTCCTCATCGACACCGCTGGACATCTCCAGCGAGCCACCACCGATGTCAAGGTTGTTGATCCGCCCGGCACTCCAGCCGAACCAGCGCCGCACCGCCAGGAACGTCAGCCGGGATTCGTCCTCGCCGGCGAGCACCTGCAGCTCGACACCGGCCTCCGCGCGCACCCGGGCCAGCACGTCCTCGGAGTTGGATGCGTCTCGCACCGCCGAGGTGGCGAACGCCACTAACTCCGCGCAGCCCGAACTCGCTGCGATCGTGGCGAATTCGCCCACCGTCGACACCAGTTTGTCGGCTCCGCGCCGGGTGATCTTGCCGGAACTGTCAGTCGCCTCGGCCAGGCGCAACGTGGCCTTGGTCGAGCTCATCGGGGTCGGGTGGCCACCACGGTGGGCATCCACCACCAACAGGTGGACGGTGTTGCTGCCGACGTCGAGCACCCCTAATCGCACGCACCCAACTTAGTGGGGGGAGGCCCGGACATGGTGAGGCAACGTGAATTTCTGGTCTAGCGTGGAGTTTCGTGACCCCCGCGCAGCACCGCTCCCATCCCGGTGAAGTCGATCTGGACTTCCCCCGTGAGTGGGTGGAGTTCTACGACCCCGACAACCCCGAACACCTGATCGCCGCCGACCTCACGTGGCTGCTGTCCCGCTGGACCTGTGTTTTCGGCACCGCCGCCTGCAAGGGCATTGTGGCGGGCCGGCCCGACGACGGGTGCTGTTCACACGGAGCCTTCCTGTGTGACGACGACGACCGGGCCAACCTCGATGACGCGGTCGCCCAACTCACCGACGAAGACTGGCAGCTGCGCGACAAAGGTCTGGGGCGCAAGGGTTACCTGGAATACGACGAGAACGACGGTGAGCAACAACTGCGCACCCGCACCGTCAAGGGCGCCTGCATCTTCCTGAACCGGCCGGGATTCGCCGGCGGTGCGGGCTGCGCCCTGCACATCAAGGCTGTCCGGCTTGGCGTGGAACCCCTGACGATGAAGCCCGAGGTGTGCTGGCAGCTGCCGATCCGGCGCAGCCAGGACTGGGTCACCCGCCCCGACGACACCGAAATCCTCAAGACCACGATCACCGAATTCGATCGGCGCGGCTGGGGCCCGGGCGGCGAAGACCTGAACTGGTACTGCACCGGCGACCCGGCGGCACACGTCGGCGCGCGGCAGGTCTGGCAGAGCCTGGCGCCTGAGCTGACCGAGTTGCTCGGAGCCAAGGCCTATGCCGAGCTGGCGGCGATCTGCGAGCGACGTAACGAACTCGGCCTGGTGGCCATTCACCCCGCCACCCGGGCGGCTCGGCGCACCTGACCGGAGCATCGTGCACTTGGGTGGCCGCAAATTCATGACTCGAATCGCCGCAGGTCAGCTGGCGCTTTCCCGCCGCAGCGAGGTTGCCAGGAACGCCGGTTGGCAGCGGGATCGGCCAGGTAGCGCGGCGGCCGCCGGTGGTCGGGGTCACGACCGAACGATTTTCGGCAGGCGACCGACGCCGGTATGATCGGCCCATAGCGCCGCGTAGCGCACCAACTTCGCGGAGTGCGTGCTGAATTGAGAAACGCGCCCAACGCGGGCATGATCGGTATTTTACGACGCCCGCCGGAGATTCATGATCAGGACCGAGATGCATACCGTGGATATGGAGCTCAACCGGAACGGACACACGCCGCCGGTCGTTCTTAGGCCTCCTGTGGTCCTTGAAGCGCGCAAACTCAACAAACAGTTCGGCGAGGGCGATACTGCCACGCCGATTTTGCGCAACATCGATATCCAGATAACTCGCGGCGAATTCGTCGCCATGGTCGGCCCATCGGGTTCGGGTAAGTCCACCCTGCTGAGCATCCTCGGACTGTTGGACATGCCGACCAGTGGTGACGTCCTCATCAACGGCCAGAGCGTCTCGCAGCTCTCCCGCAAGCAGCTGGCCACTGTGCGATGTCAGACACTCGGCTACGTCTTCCAAGCTTTCAACCTTCTGGCGGGCCTTTCAGTAGTCGAGAATGTGATGCTCCCGGGCCTGCTGGCGGGTAAGTCCGGCCGCGCCCAGCACGCGCATGCGATGAGCCTGCTCGACCAGGTCGGCCTGGCCGCCAAGTCCAAGCGCGTCCCGTCGGAATTGTCCGGCGGCGAACAACAGCGCGTGGCCGTTGCCCGGGCGCTTTTCATGAAGCCCGACGTGATTCTCGCCGACGAGCCGACCGGCAATCTCGACACCGTAAATGGCCAACGGGTCATTGACGCGTTGTATAACTTGAATGCAGCCGGCCAGACAATTGTTCTGGTGACCCACGACCGGAAAATAGCTGACGACGCCCCTCGTCTGATTTCATTGCTCGACGGTGAAGTTGAGACCGACAGCGGAATGGCTCACGCGGCAAATAATGTGACATGGCTCGCGGAACATTAGCCGCGACATTCGGCCTGCTGCGGATAATCAACTTCCGCGCCGTCCGTAAACACGCATTCCGGGCCGCACTGGCGGCATTCTCACTCGGCGGCGGTGTGGCCGTCGTCGTGGCCGTCATGATCGAGGTCACCAGCGTCTCCAAGGCCGTCGAAGACGTCGGCTACCAGATCGCCGGGCCCGCCCCGCTGCGCGTGGTCGGAGCGGCCACCCGCGGCGGCATCAGTCCCGCCGTCGTCGAAGACTCCCGGGCCGTGCCCGGGGTGGCCGCCGTGGTGCCGGTCATCCGCGGGGTGACCATGATCCGCAACGACGGCAAGGAAAGCTTCGGACTGGGCCTGGGCGTGGACTGCTCCGCTCAGTGGATCGTCGACCCGAAGGTCTGCCAGACCGGGCAGGCCGAACCCCCGCCGGCAATCTCGAAGACCCTGGGCGACTCCCTGGACGCCTCGGCGACCCTTGTCACCGATGTCGGGCAGCTGTCGGTGGAGAAGTTCCAGCGGGTAGCCGACCTCGACGACGTCAACAACGGCCTGGTGGCGGTGCTGCCGCTGAGCATGGCGAAGGTGCAGTTCGCCCGCGGCGACCGGGTGGACATGCTGTATGTGACCTTGGATAAGGACGCCAAGGCCGATGAGGTCCAGCAGCGGTTGAAGACCACGCTTGGGCCCACTTACAGCGTGCAGCCCCGCAGCGAGCCCGCGAAGGGCTACAACGTCAACGACGTGCTGCTACCCCTGCTGGGGATCTTCGCGCTGATCTCGATCGGCGTCGGGGTCATCCTGATCACCCAGATCACCCGCCTCTCGGTGGAAGAGCGCCGACGCGAGATCGCGATCGCGTCGGCATTGGGGGCCTCGCCGGCGTCGATCATGACCGGATTCCTCAGCGAGGCTGCGCTGTTGGGTGCGGTGGGCTCGGCGATGGGTGTGCTGACCGGCATCGTGATCTCCGAACCGATCGTGGCCAGCGCCAGTGAGCTGACCGAACGCTTTGTCGGCGTCACCGTCCCGGTGATCCTCAAGCCGGCGATCCTGGTGGTCGGCGTGCTGGCCGGCATCTTGCTGGCGGTGGGTGCGGCGATCGGCCCCGCGCTGTCGGCGTCCAACACTCCCATCGCGGCCGAACTCTCGGGTAGAGCGGCCCAGGAACAGACCACGCAGCGCAAGATCTGGTTCAAGGCGCTGCTGCTGCTCGCGATCGGGCTGAGCGGCGTGATCGCGGCGCGGCTGGCCACGCTGTCCGGGGCTCTGGTGGCCTGGCAGGCCATCATCGCCGACGCCGGGGCGGTGGTCGCCCTCATCGGTCTCCTGCTGGCCACGGCGTACTTGAGCGCGCAGGCGATCACCAGCCTGCGCCCGCGGCCGGACAAGTCGAGCGGGGCCACGCTCACCATCGCGCTCAACGCGCTGCGCTCGGACCGGTCACGTACCGCGGCCATCTCCGGAGCTATCGCGGTGCCCGTCGTGGTCGCGATCCTCCTGTCCGGATTCCTGGTGGCGATCCATATCGGCGCCACCAAGGTCGCCGAATCGCAGGCGGACGGCCGCATTGCCATCACCACGACACAGTTCGCCGATTACGGGCCCATTGATGCCCGATTCGCTCCGCAGACGGTCAACAAACTGAACTCCGTGGCCGGAGTGGAAAAGACCGAGCGGATGGCTGAAATCGAGATCAGTCTCAAAGACGGATCGTTGGCGCATATTCAGGCGCAGGATCGGCCGACATTTCCGTTCGGATTACTCGCCGGGCAATCCCCCGAGGCGAGCCAGAAAGCCAATCAGGTCGTCATCGGCAGCGTCCTGGCGCGCGAGAAGAAACTCCACATCGGTGACACTCTTGTATTTGGAAGTGGACTCGACGCGCAGGCGATGAGTATCGGTACCATTGTGGCCACGCCCGAATACGGCGGACGCCGGATCTACATGCCCTACGCGGTCGCCGAGCAGATCTACGGTCCTCAGCCCGCCGGCCTGATCTTCGCCACCCCCGAATCCGGGGTCAGCGCCGGTCAGGTCATCGAGAACATCAAGGCCGCGCAGTTCGACCAGCCGCTGACAGCGGTGGACACCGACGGTTACGCCGCCGACATCGCGGCCTCCATCGGCCGCTACCTCACGCCGCTGAACACCCTGAAGTACGGACTGCTCGCGATCGCCTTCATCTCGGTGCTGTCGACACTGTTGCTGGTCGGAATCCGCCGTAGGCGCGAGGTGGCGCTGATCCAGGCGCTGGGTGCCACCCGGCTGCGCGTGTTCAGCATCACCACCATCGAGGCCGTCGTCGCCGGAGCCGCCGGCGGACTGTTCGGCGCGGTACTCGCGATCGCCATCTCCGAGGCGGTGCGGCGGGCAGCCGTCGTCAACGTCGGCCTGGTCACCCCGCTGGTGTTCCCCTGGACCGACGCGGTGGTCTACGCGGTGCTGGCCACCGTCGCCGCGGTTTTCGCGGCCATCATTCCCGCCTGGAAGAGCACTCGGTCCACTCCGGCGACCGAACTCCGCGACGAGTGAGCTCGCCGCGCTGACCCGTTAAGGATGCGATGACAGCCACCACCCCCACCGTGCCGGGTTTCACCGGCGACGCCGTCTACCCGGGCGATGCCCGCTACGACGAGGTGCGCCAAGTCTTCAACGGTCTGATCGACAAGCGGCCGCGCGTGGTACTGCAGTGCCGCTCGCAGGACGACATCGTCGCCGCCGTGCGCTATGCCGTGGACTCCGGTGCCCAGATCGCGGTGCGCAGCGGCGGTCACAGCGTCGCCGGCCACTCGGCCACCGACGGCGGCATCGTCATCGACCTGACGCAGATGCGCGGAGTGCGGGTCGACGCGCAGTCCCGGATCGCCTACGTCGACGCCGGCGCCACC
Organism: Mycolicibacter virginiensis; assembly: GCF_022374935.2. Taxonomy (NCBI): domain Bacteria; kingdom Bacillati; phylum Actinomycetota; class Actinomycetes; order Mycobacteriales; family Mycobacteriaceae; genus Mycobacterium; species Mycobacterium virginiense. The sequence continues at coordinate 585,143 of NZ_CP092430.2, read as the reverse complement.
TGGGGCGACGTGGACCCGGTCACCAGCAAGCATGGCCTGGCCTGCCCCGGCGGGGTGGTGTCGACCACCGGCGTCGGCGGATTCTCGCTCGGCGGCGGCATCGGGTGGCTCTCCCGCGCCCACGGCATGACCTGCGACAACCTGATCGGCGCCACCCTGGTGACCGCATCGGGCGAGGTATTGACGGTCAGTGAGACCGAGAATGCCGACGTGCTGTGGGGCCTGCGCGGCGGCGGCGGCAACTTCGGCGTCGTGGCGCAGTTCGTGCTGCGCCTGCACCCGATCAACGGTGTGGTGGCCGGCGTGCAGTCCTACCCCGACGCCGATTCCGAGGCGGCCCTGAAGCACTTCCGCGCCCAGATGGACAACGCACCCGACCACCTTGCGTCCATCCTGGACTTCTCCTCCGACTTCACCACGGGCCAGTCGCTGGTCAATGTGCTGGCCTGTTCGACGCGCACCGATGCGGTCGGCAGCGACGACGTGAGCGCCCTGCTCAACGTTCGCGGGGTGGCGGCCAAGCCGGTGGTGGCCGTGCAGCACAAGCTGGACTACTCGACTTGGCAGCAGGCCCTGGACTACACGGCGCCCTACGGCTGGCTGAACTACTGGAAGTCGCTGTTCGTCACCGAGCTCACCGACGAGGCGATCCGGCGCATCGCCCTGCTGGGGCGGTCGCGCCCCTCGGCGCAGACCCGGCTGCACCTGATCCGGCTCGGCGGGTACGCAAGCCGAGTTCCGGCGGAGTCGACGGCCATCGTCGCCCGCGATCACCCCTACATCATCCATTTGATGGCTACCTGGACCGACCCCGCCGAGAGCGCGCGCTGCACGGCATGGGCCCGGCAGGCCTTCGAGATCCTGCGGCCGCTGGGCCCGGACAGCGCCTACCTGAACTTCGTCGGCGACGAAGGACAGGACCGCATCCGCGCGACATTCGGTGACGCCGGCTATCAACGTCTCGCCGAACTCAAGGCACGCCTGGACCCGGCCAACCGGTTCACCTTGAACCACAACATCGAACCCGCGGCAGGGAACTAGCCACTCGGGTTCATGCGGCGGTCCCAGCTTCACCTCTCCTCCGTCGAGCCTCGCTGAACCGCCGAGTTCTCAGTGTGTCGCCAACGCCGACACACTTTTACGCCAATGCACGGTGGGTATTGTTGTCCGCGGGGGAAAGGACGCAATGATGTCTGCCGCGCACGATGATGACTTGGCCTTCGCCGGCGTCGCGCGCTTGGCGCAGTTGGTGCGCGCGCGTGAGGTGTCGCCGCGCGAGCTGGTGACCCTGTATCTGGATCGGATCGCCCGCCTTGACCCGGTTTTGAACGTCTTCCGCACCGTGATGGGCGATCAGGCGATGGCCGAGGCGGCGCACGTCGAGCAGCGGCTGGCGGCCGGCGAAGCACTGCCGTTGGCCGGTGTGCCGATCGCGGTCAAGGACGACACCGACGTGGCGGGTGTTTCCTCGATGTGCGGCACCGGAATTGACGTCGGCCCGGCGAGTGCAGACAGCGCCGCGGTGCGACGCCTCCGGGCTGCCGGCGCGGTGATCATCGGCAAGACCCATCTCTCGGAGTTCGGCGCCTACCCGGTTAGCGAATCGGCGACCTGGGGAGTGACCCGCAACCCGTGGGATCTCTACCGGACCCCGGGCGGCTCCAGCGGCGGCTCAGCCGCGGCAGTCGCCTCCGGCATGGTGCCCGGAGCTACCGGCAGCGACAGCGGCGGCTCGGTCCGCATTCCGGCCGCCTGCTGCGGGCTGGTCGGGCTGAAGGGCCAGCGCGGCCGGGTCAGCACCAAGGAGTCGCCGGAGCGGGCATATCGGTTCCACGGGCTCAACCACATTGGCCCGTTGGCCCGCAGCGTGATGGACGCGGCGCTGCTGCACGACGCGATGACCGGTCCCGAGCCCGACGACGAGATTCCCTCGCCGCCGCCGGCTCCGCCACTGATGGAGGCACTACTGACGCATCCGCGACCGCTGCGGATCGCGATGTCCTTCAAACCCGTTGTGCCGGTGCCCGTCAGCGACGAGGTGCGCCGCCCCGTGCTGGAAACCGCAGAGCTGTTGCGCTCGATGGGCCACGAGGTCATCGAGCGCGACCCGGTCTATCCGGTCATGGGGATCGCCGCAGTGCTCACACTGTTCATGAACGGGTTCGCTCACGAAATCGAACGGCTCCCGAAAACCGAACTGCTGGAACGGCGTATGCAGGCCGAGGCTCGCACCAGCCGACTGGTCCCGGATTGGTTGGCTCGCCGGGCGGTCGCCGCGGAGCCCCGAATCACCGCCCGCTCGCAGCGCAGGATCGCCGACTTCGACATCCTGATGACTCCGGTACTGGCGATCCCGCCGGTGCGGGTGGGCTACTTCGAGGGCCTGGGGCCAACCCGGGCGATGCTGCGGATGCTCAAGTTCATCCCGTTCACCTTCCCCCAGTGCTACAGCGGTCAGCCGGCCATCTCAGTGCCGACCGGGATCGCCGCCGACGGCGTACCCGAGGCGGTGCACCTGGTGGCGCGGGCCAACGACGAGGCCACCCTGGTGTCGCTGGCGGCGCAGATCGAATCGGTACAGCCGTGGACGCAGCGCCGCCCACCGACCGAAGCTCTGCTGTCCCAGGTCGGCTAGGCCGGCGGTCAATCTGAAAGGCCTTGCGGCGTAGCCGGTTCCGAAGACCGGCTACGGCACGAGCCACCTACCCATCAACGCCGTTGGTTCCGTGAGTGCCATCCGCGCCGCCTGGCCCGCCATTGCCGCCGCGCGTGCCATCGCTGCCGCCGTCGCCGCCGTTGCCGCCCTCGCCGTAACCATCCGGGCCCCGGTTACCTCCCGTGCCGCCGTCGCCACCCCGGCCGTCACCGTTGGGCCCAACGGTGCCGCCGTTGCCGCCTCGGCCACCGATGCCACCCGACTCGGTCGCGCCCGCCCCGCCGTCGCCTCCGTTACCCCCTGCGCCGCCGGCACCGCTGGACGAACCTGCACCACCGGTGCCGCCAATCCCGCCGGGTGCGCCGCCGGACTCGTTGGAGAAGGCACCGCCATTACCGCCGTCACCGCCCGCTCCGCCGCCATTGCCGCTGGAGCCACGGCCCCCGGTTCCACCGGTGCCTCCGGTGCCGCCATTGCCGTTGGCGCCGTTGCCCGGCCCGCCGCCGCCGCCGTACAACCCGTTGCCGCCGTTGCCACCATTGCCGCCGTTACCGCCGGGCACGCCCCAGGCCGACGGACCGCCGCCACCACCGGCGCCGCCGGTGCCACCGGTCCCGTTCACGGCGTCGCCTCCGTCGCCGGCGTTACCACCGTTGCCGCCGATTCCCTTGTAGCCGGAGCCGCCCCCGCCGCCGTGGCCGCCGCCGCCCCCGTACAACCCCGAACTCCCCGCATCGCCACCCCGGCCGCCATTGCCACCGGTATATCCGTCGGCCGTCCCCGCCGCACCGTAGCCGCCGTTGCCGCCGCGGCCGCCGTTTCCGGCCGGGCCGGCAGACTGCCCGGCGTCGCCGCTGGCCGCCTTGGTGCCGTCACCGTTGCTGCCGCCGAGACCGCCAGCGCCCGCGATGCCGTTCTCACCGCCATTGCCTCCGTTGCCGCCGTCCCCGCCGGCCCGATCACCGAGTTCGGAAGGCCCTGCGCTGCCCCACGCACCGTCGCCACCGCGGCCGCCGTCGGCGGCCGATCCGGCCGCGCCGCCGACACCGCCGACGCCGCCGACGCCGTTGACACCGCTCCAGAAGTTCTGCGCAAGGCCGGCGTCACCGCCCCGGCCACCCGCACCGCCGTTTCCGCCGGAACCGCCATTGCCGCCGGCGGCGCCCTTGCCGTCGCCGTCATCGGCAAAGGTTCCTGCCGCCCCCCTGGCGCCGGCCCCGCCGGACCCACCGTTGCCGCCGAGACCACCGGCTCCACCGCTACCGCCGTTGCCGATCAGGAATGCCCCACCGCCGCCGCTACCGCCGTTGCCGCCTTCGGCACCGGCGGTTCCAGTTTCACCGGTGCCCTCGGATCCGGTCAGGCCCGCGCCACCGCTGCCGCCTGCTCCGCCGTTGCCGCCGTTACCGGTGTGGATGCCGGCGTTGCCGCCGTTGCCGCCGTTGCCGCCGATGGTGGCCTGGTACTCGGCGGAAGCATCGAGCCCCTGGCCACCGGCACCGCCGTTGCCGCCGTTACCGATGCCGAACCAGGTCCGCCCGTCGCCGCCGTTGCCGCCGTTGCCCGCGGCAACCACATTGCCCAGCGTGTCGATTCGCGCGGCCGCACCCGCACCACCGGCACCGCCGTGACCCATCAGCAGACCGCCGATGCCGCCGTCACCACCGTCACCGGTCACCACCACGCCGCCGACAGTCACTGTGGCGCCCGCACCGCCGACGCCACCATCGCCGAAGATCCCGGCCGATCCACCGTCGGAGCCGTCAATCCCGTTGCCGCCGTTGCCGAACAGCCAGCCACCGTCCTGCGCCCCGATCAACTGACCGCTGTCGCTATCGATGTAGGCGTCGGCACCATTGCACGCGATGCCGCACGAGTCGCCGATAGCGAACAAGCCGTTGAGCGGATCCAGCCACCAGGAGTTGGACTGGTTGTCGATGATCGCCTGGACCGGATCGTAGATGGCGCTATAAAGCTGCTCATCGAACGCCGTCCAGGCGGTGGTCAACCAGTTTCCTGCCTCGGCGCTGCCGGCCACCAACACCTCGGACACGACGTCGGCTTCCTGGCCGAGCGACAGTCCCGTATCGCTGGTGTCCGCGCCGAACCAGGACAGCGGGTCCCACAGGTCGAAGTCCGCCTGCGCGGGAGTCGCCACCAGTGGCGTCATTCCGAACGCGAGAAACGCTCCCACCGATGTCGCGGCACCAAGCGCCCGACGCCTACGACCCGAACGCACTTCCCCATTGCGGTGACGCTCCGACACACGGCCTCCTTGGCTGAGATACGGCCCAAGCAAACACCCCACGCGTCCGCCTGAGCCGCAACTAAGAATTGAGCAAGGCGGACGTTAGCACTGCCGCTCATCCCCGATATTCGCATTCGTCAATTTTTTGCTCGATTACTTCCAAGCCGAGTTACCTACGGGCCCACCCGAATTGACGCAGCCAAGTGAACGGCGGTTCAGCAAACGCCGGCACACCGCACTGGACGGAGTCGACTAGTCCAAATATCCGTTGTCGCGGTACCAGTCGTGGGCGGCCCGCAGCGCGGTCGCGAAGGGTGTGAACGGCACACCCAGCTCCTCACGAGACTTGCTGGCATCGGCGAAGATCTCAGCCGTGGACAACCGCATCTGGCGAGCGTCGATCGGCAGCCGCGGCCCCACCACGGCGCGGGCAACGCTGACTCCCGCCGCGGCCACCGGAATGAACCAGCGCGGCAACATCACCGAAGGCCCAGGGCGCCCGAACAGCTCGCAGGCACCGGTGAATGCCTCACGGAACGACAAGTTCTCGCCACCGAGGATGTAGCGCTCCCCGACCCGGCCGCGTTCGGCGGCAGCGATATGTCCGGCAACCACGTCGTCGACGGAGACGAAGTTGGTGCCACCGGGAGCGGCGAACCACAGCCGGCCCTGCTTGGCTTCGACAAGCATCGCGGAGGCAATGCGGTTGACGTCGCGGGGCCCGATGACCACCGACGGGTTGACGATCACGACAGGCAGACCCGCCGCGGCGGACTTCTGCAGCTCTGCCTCCGCCAGGTGCTTGCTGTGCCCGTAGGGGAACTGCCGCGGGCGGATGTTGAACTCGTCGGTCTCGACCAGTTCATGCCCCCGGTCCGGGACGCCCAGTGCGGCAAGCGAACTGGTGTAGACGAAACGTTTTACTCCGGCGCGCGCGGCGGCCGTGGCCATATCGCGGGTGCCGTCGACGTTGGTGCGGTAGAGCCGAGTCTGCGTCCGGTAGCGCCAGTAGTCCGAGATCGCCGCGGTGTGAAACACCCAGTCACAGTCGGCCATTGCCTCGGTGAGCGCGTCGACGCCGTCGTTGACGTCGCCGATCCGGGTCTCGCAGTCCAAACCCTCCAGCGCGGCCATCGGCGAGGTCGAACGGCGCAATACCCGCACCTGCATGCCCTGCTCCAGCAGTGCGGCAACCAGGTTCGAGCCGACGAATCCGGTTCCCCCGGTGACGAATGCGCGCATGCCGATCAGAACCGGTAGGTCGTGCAACCGACCTCGACGCCCGAGCCGACCGCCATGATCAGCGCAACGTCACCGGTCTTCACCAGGCCGCGCCGGCGGGCGTCGGCGATCTGGTAGGGCAGCGCCGAGGTGAATGGGTCACTGGTCTGGCCCTGCGCCTCGAGGTCGACGAACCGCGAGCGGTCCACGCCGATGTGCGCGGCCAGCTCGTCCAGCGCGACACCGGGCAGGTACGGCGGGAACACCAGCGAGATGTCCTCGGGTGCCAGCCCTTCTAGCGTCAGCAGCTCCTTGACCGACGACGGCAGGCAGCTCACATAGATCGCGGCCAGGTTCGGATCGCGGTCGATCCGCAGCCACATCCGGCCGTCGCGCTCCTGGGTGTAGGTGGCCAGCGCGCCCCGATATTCCGGGTGGTGACCGAAGACGAACCGGCCGAAGCCTTCGGGTCCGTGACTGGGGCTCAGCATGATTGCCGACCCGGTCTCGGAGATGCCGTTGCGCGGGTAGCCGCTCTCCGGAGTGTTGTTCTCCACTTCGGAGGCCAGCACCATGGCATGTCCGGTGCGCCCGGCACCGATCATGCCGGCCGCGACGTGGCAGCCGTTGAGGAAACCGACCGCACCGTTGAGGACGTCGAACGCGAAGGTCTTGGGGGCGTCCGCGGACTCCGGCTCGGCGTTGATCCCGACCTCACCGGCCACCAGGGTGGCCACTGCCGGCTCGGACAGGAAGTCGTCGCGGTAGATGCCGGCGTGAATCACCAGCCCGACGTCGGTGCGCTCGACACCGCTGTCGGCCAGACAGGCGGTGGCGGCGTCGACGGCGAACTGGATCGAACTGGGCGGCGTCTGCCCTTCGGGGGCAAGACCGATGCCCTCGATGCGCACCCGTGGTGTCGCGGGGAGTTCCCGCCGGACCCCGCCGGCGCGGCCTGCGCGAGTGCCCTGGCCGCCCTGGCCGCCCGCGGCCCGGCGCATCCGGTCGGGCAGGTCGTCGAACGTGTAGAGGCCAGTTCCGATGGTCTGTCCCGAGCCGGTGATGGACAGCACGACGTTATCCCCGGAATTGATCCGGCCCGCGTTGATGTAGTCATACAACGCAACGAAATGCGTTGTGGTGGCGGTATTCCCGCGTTCCGCGAGGTTGCAGATGGTGTTGGCCCGGCTTGCGGCACCGGCGCCGAAGACCCGGTTGATGGTCAAGATGGCGTCGTTGATCGACGCCTCGGAAGTCTGGTGCATCAGCAGCTGATCGGCCGTCTCGGGCCGCCAGCCGTGCCGCTGCATAACCGCCGCCACATACGGAACCGAGTGCTTTACCGCGATCGCGGTCTGAGTGACCGAGTCGGTGACCATGATGGCGCCGCCGTGCGGGCCGTCGGTGGCCTTGGCGATGCACAGCTTGGCGAACTCACTGAAGGTGGCCAGGTCCAGGTCGTGGAATCCGACGCGGTCGTTGGGCCCGAGTTCGAGCACTGCGGCCGCGCCGGCGTCGCCGACGGTCAGGCAGGCCAGCCGCGGGTCCATCGCACTTTCGATCTCCTGCTGTGCGGTTTCGGTGATGTGGCTGATGTATTCGCCACTGACCACCAGCGCGTTGCGCACCAGGCCGGTCTTCAGGAAGTCCTGGGCCACACTGACACCGGTGAACATGCCCGCGCAGGCGTTGTTGATGTCGAAGCAGACGGCGCCCGTCAGCCCCAGCTGGTCACGGAACTGCGACGCCGTGCTCGGCTCGAAGGTGAACATGTGCTCCGGGCCGTCGCAGCGCGAGATGTTGCAGGCGATGACCAGGTCGATCTCTTCGGGGGCATAGCTCGACCGCGACAGACAGTCGGCAATCGCCTTGCGGCCCAAGTCGATCGAGAACTCGTCTTGACCGGCCATCCGGCGGTTCTTGATGCCGGTGAGTCGCTCCAGCGGGATCTTCACCTCGTTGACGCAGTCGGCCAGCACCTGCTCGGTGGAGACCGCCCGCGGCGGCAGGTACACGCCGAGGCTCTCGATTACGATGTTGCGCGCCGGACCGTTCTGCACGGGTTTGATCACCGGTGCCGGGGCGGGTTTGGGCATTGCAGCCGGCTGGGGCGCGACCACCGCGGGTTCGGGCTGCGCCGCGGGCTTGTCTGCTGCCGGCTCGGTCTTGCCGGCGCCGCCGATCGGGCCGAACTCGGCGGCCAATTCGGCGATGGTGCCGTAGACGAACAACGACTCCGGCCGCAGTTCCAGGCCGAGCTCCCCTACGCGCACCGCAACTTCCAGCGCTTGGGTGGAGGCACCACCGAGGGCGAAGAAGTCGTCGGTGACGCCGACCCGGTCGACGTCGAGCACCTCGCGCCAGATCTCGGCGAGCGCCTGTTCGGTCTCGTCGCGGGGCGCAACGAATTCCACCGGTGCGGCGTCGAGGTCCTTGTCGAGGGCGAGCAGCGCCCGACGATCCACCTTGCCGCTGGCCGACAACGGCAGCAAGTCGGTGGTGCGGAACATCGCGGGAATCATTGCCGCCGGCACCAAGTCCAGCAGGAAGCGGCGCAGCTCAGCGGTGCCGGGAGTGGCAGCGACCGGCACGATGTGTGCGATCAGCTGGGTGTTGCCGGAGGCGTCTTTGCGTGCCACCACGGCGTTCTCGGCGATACCGGGGTGTTGGGCCAGCGCGGCCTCCACCTCACCGAGCTCGATGCGGAAGCCGTTGATCTTCACCTGGTCGTCGCGACGGCCCAGGTATTCGATGTTGCCGTCGGGCCGGTAGCGGGCTAGGTCGCCGGTGCGGTACAGGAGTGCACCCGGAACGGAACTGAACGGGTCGTCGAGGAACGCTGCCGCGGTGGCCTCGGGTCGGTTCAGGTAGCCGCGGCCTACGCCCACGCCGCCGATGTGCAGTTCGCCGGGAACCCCGACCGGGACCGGGTTGCCCGCCGCGTCCAGCAAGTGGATCGAGATGTTGGCGATCGGCTTTCCGATCGGGATGATCGGCTCGGTTTCCCCACGCTCGCAATGGAAGTGGGTGACGTCGATGGCCGCTTCGGTCGGGCCGTACAGGTTGTACAGCTCGGCGGGCAGCGCAGCGAAGAAGCTATCGCGCAGGTCGGCGGTGAGCGCTTCGCCACTGCAGAACACCTTGCGCAGGCCGGTACAGGCAGCCGCCTGGGGCTCCGCGAGGAATCGGCGCAGCATCGAGGGAACGAAATGCATGGTGGTGACGCGCTGTTCGACGATGGTTTGCGCCAGGTACGCGGCGTCTTTGTGCCCCTCGGGTTTGGCGATCACCACCCGTGCGCCGACCGTCAACGGCCAGAAGATCTCCCAGACGAACGGGTCGAAGTTGATCGGGGTCTTGTGTAGCACCCGGTCTTCGGCGGTCAGCTGGTAGGCGTCCTGCATCCACAACAGCCGGTTGCGGATGCCGGCGTGACTGTTCAGCGCGCCCTTCGGAGCCCCGGTGGAGCCCGAGGTGTACATCAGGTAGGCCAGATCGCCTGAGGTGGTGCCGGTTTCGGGGGGTGACGCCTCCTCGCCGGGAGTCGCCTGATCCAGGCAGAGCCGGGCACCGGTGAAGCCCGCCGGCACGTGCGGCAGATGTTCACGGTGGGTGATACAGACCGGGGCCTCGGGGATGTCGGCGAGCATGGCCTCCATCCGGCCGGTGGGCTGCGCGGGATCCAGCGGCAGGAACACGCCGCCGGCCTTGAGCACGCCGAGCAGCGCGATCACCAGGTCCTCGGAGCGTTCGAGCAGCACCGGAACCACGGCGGGTCCCGGGCCGGCGCCAACGCCGAACTGGCGCAAGCGATGCGCTAGGCCGTTGGCCCGCCGGTCCAGTTCGCCGTAGCTGAGGTCGCGGCCGTCGTAGCTGACCGCGACGGCGTCCGGGGTGCGCGCGGCGCTGGCGGCGACCATCTCGTGCAAGGTCCCAGGGGCCGCCGAAGAAACCGCGTAGTCGACCGCGGTGTCGTTCCAGGCCGCCAGTGCGGCGCGCTCGGCGTCGGTGAGCAGGGTCAGCTGCGAGACCGGGGCCTGGGCCGCGCCGGGCTGGGCCAGCCCGGTCAGCAGCAACGTGAAGTGCTGCGCGAGCGCTTCGATGGTCGCGGCGTCGAACAGGTCGGTGTTGTACTGCAGGGCCAGCTGGAGCTCCCGGGCGTCGTCGGGGCCCTGCTCGCCAACCTGCATGGTGATGTCGAACGGTGAACCGCCCTGGCCGATGTAGAGGGTCTCCAGGTGCAGGACGCTGGGGTCACCGGTTCCCGCGCCGTCTTCGAACAGCCGGACCTGCTGCCAGGCGAACGACACCTGGAACAGCGGAGTGCGCCCGGCGTCGCGCACCGGCCGCAGCCGCTCGACGAGCAGCGGCAGGGGGTACTCCTGGTGGCCGATCGCGCCCAGCACGGTGTCTTTGACCTGACCCAGCAGCGCAGCAAAGCTCGGGTCGTCGCTCACATCGACGCGCAGCGGCAGCGGGTTGGTGACGTAGCCGACCATGCCCATCAGCCCGGCCCGGTCGCGGCAGGCGAACGGCGAACCGATGACCAAGTCGTCCTGCCCGCTGTAGCGGTGCAAAAGCACCGCATAGGCCGCCAGCAGGGTCATGTAGGGCGTCGCTCCGACGGTCCGCGCCACCTGCTTGATCCCGGCGGTGACCTGGGCGTCGACGCTGAACCGGTGCAGCGCACCGTCGTAGGTCTGGATCGCGGGCCGCGGCCGATCGGTGGGCAGCGCCAGGGTCGGCAGTTCGCCGCCGAGCGTCTCGTGCCAGTAGTCCCAAAGCCGCTCGCCCTCTGGCCCGGCCAGCATCCGGGACTGCTGCGCGGCGTAGTCGACGTAGCGGTCTGCGGTCTCTTCTGGAGGGACACCGCCGTGTTCCGCGGCGTAGAGCGCACGCAGCTCGTCGAGGATGATGTCGATGGACCAGAAGTCGACGGCGATATGGTGCACCGTCAGCAGCAGCACGTGGTCGTCCGGGCGCGCCAGCAGAGTCATCCGCAGCACCGGGCCGGTGCGCAGGTCGAACGGTCGGTCGATCTCGGCCTGAACCCACTGGTCGAGTTCAGACTCATCCGCACCAATGCTGTGAGCGGCGATCCGCAGCGGCCAGTGCGCGTGGACCAGGGCGACGGGCTGGCCGTCCCGTTCGGTGTAGGTGGTCCGCAGCATCGGGTGCCGGTCCACCAACGCCTGCGCGGCCCGCTCCAGGGCCGGCACGTTCAGGCTGCCGTCGATGCGTCCGGCATAGGCGACGGTGTAGGCCGCGCTGTCGGGCGCCAGCCGGTGCATGAACCACATCGAGCGCTGCCCATAGGACAGCTCGTGCTCGGATGCCGCTTCCTGCGCCTTGGCCCTCAGCAACTGGGCAAGCAGCTCGCGCTTTTTCTCCGGCGACAGGCTGGAGAGGTCGGTGGGCACGTCCGGACGATCCGTCACGCGCTACCCCCATCTTCGGCCATCATTTTCGCCAGCAATGCGTCCACCGCTTCATCGGAGAGTTCGGTGACCTGCGCCAGCAGCTCCAACTCCTGCGAGGGGGCGGCTCCCACGGCTTCCGGGGCGACATCCGGCGCCGCGGTTGCTTGGTCAGCCACGGACGGGTCCGGCCCAGAGGCCAACTGCTCACCGAGCCAGCTGGACAGACTGACCACGCTCGGCCCGTCCAACAGCCGGGCAACGGGAACCACGATACCGAGCTCCCGCTCGACCTGAATGCGAAGTTCCAGGGTGATCAGCGAGTCCACCCCGAGGCTGTTCAGCGGTGCGCTGACATCGAGGCTGGCCGGAGCCAGGCCCAGCTTGCCGGCGACCAGGTCACGCAGGTAGGTCTCCAACAGCCGCTGACGCTCCTGCGCGTCGGCGGCCTGCACGGCCTCGAACAGGCCCCCCGACAGGCCACTGCCGGGCGCGCCGACGCCTTGGTTGTCATCCGCCGCGATCTGCAGGTCGCGCAGCAGCGGCGATTGCGCGCTCGGACGCCACCGCGACCAGTCGATGTCGAGCACCATCGCTTCGGTCGCACCATCGGCCAGCAGCGCCGCCAGCGCCGCGAAGTAGTTCTCCGCCGACAGCCCTTCCACGCCGTAGTGCGAGAAATGCCGGTGCAGCTCGGAGTTGGTGAACATGCCCAGCCCAGCCCAGGGGCCGAAGTTGACGCTCAACGCCGGCCGGCCCGCCGCCTGGCGATGCCAGGCCAGCGCGTCCAGGAAGGCGTTCGCGGCCCCGTAGTTGGCGGCGCCGGGCGAACCCAGCACCGAGGCCGCCGAGGAGAACATCACGAAGAAGTCCAGCTCGGCATCGGCGGTCAGGGTGTGCAGGTTCCAGGCGCCCTGAACCTTGGGCGCCATCACCGAACGCAGCTTCGCCGCGTCCAGGCGCGCCAGAATCGCGTCGTCGACGGTGCCGGCGGCGTGCACCACACCGCGCAGCGGCGGCATCGATGCACCGATGGTGGCAAGTGCCGCGGCAACGTCGGCGGACTTGGTGACATCGCCTTGGGCGATCGTCACCTCAGCGCCGGCGGCACGCAGACCTTCCAGCGTCGCCTGCGCCGCCGCCGAGGGCGCGCTGCGGCCCATCAGGACCAGGTGGCGCGCACCGCGCTCGACCAGCCAGCCGGCCACCTTGCCGCCGACCGCGCCGAGCCCGCCGGTGACCAGGTAGGTGGCTTGGTCGTGGATAGCACTGGCGCGCTGCTCGCCGGCCGGCTCCGAGGGTGCCGTGTAGGGCTCCAGCCGGGCGACGTAGCGGCGCTGACCGCGCAGGGCCACGTCCGTCTCGGAATTGTCCGACCAAATTTCGCTGAACAGGCCGCGCAGCTCTTCGGGCCCACCGTCGCCGGACAGATCGACGCCGGTGGCGTGCAGCTCGGGGTACTCGTGGTCGATGGATCGGCTCAGCCCCCAGACCGGAGCCTGCGCGACGGCCAGCGGGCAAGAGTCAGATTCTTCCCATCCGGCCGACTGCGCCCCGCGGGTCACCAGCCACAGCCGCGGCGACTCCGGCCAACCGGCCAGCGTCAGCGCCTGGATCAGGTGGACCACGCTCAGCGATCCGACGTCGGTGGCCGTCGCAAGCGACTCTTCTGTCGTATCAGCCGGCGCTACGGCCAGCAGATTCCACAGGTGCACCACGCCCCGGCAGTGCGGCCGGTCGCCGCCGAAGGCGGCGCGCAGCAGCTCTGCGAAGTGCTCGGGCCGGGCCGGGTCGACCCGGTAGCTGTCGGCGCTGATCCGCTCGATCTCGGGGAGCCCAACGACCGGCTCCACCAGCACGCAGGACTGCGACTGCGCCTCGAGATGGTCGCGCAGGGTGTCGGCGACCGGACCGTCGGACAGGATCAGCCAGCTGCCGGGTTCGGCGGGCCGGCCCTCGCCGTCAACAGGCAGAGACGCCGGCTGCCAACGCATCCGGTAGCTACGGTCCCGCGGGTCCGCCGGAGCGGTGACGACGGTCGGCGTATGCGACTGGTCGGCAGAAAGGGTGCCGGTGGCCAGCAGCGACCAGTCCGCCCCAGCGCTGCCATAGCAGTCGAACGCGTCTCCGGTCAGGGCGAACTGCACGGTGCGCGCCTGGTCCCTACCGTCACGCAGGGTCAGCTCGGAAACCGAGCGGGTGCCGGGACCGAATGCGACCTCAGCCGCGGTCAGTGCCAACTCGCCCAGCTGCTCGGCCGAGAGCGCGGTGACGGCAGTGATGTCCAATTCGGCCAGCACCGTTCCCGGCTGCGCGGCCGAGCGGATCGGTCCGCGCCAGCCACCGCCGTTGCCACCGGCACCGTTGTGCCGTGGCGCCGCGATGGAGCCGGCGTTGAGCCAGGAGTGCACCCGCTGCCAGGGGTAGGTCGGGGCCGGAACGCAGCGGCTGCCTTGCGGATAGATCCGATCCCAGGCCACCCGGTGCCCCAGGGTGTAGAGGGTGCCGAGCGAGCCGAGCATGGTGGAGCGGCCGTCATCGTCGCGGCGCATCGAGGGCAGCAGGGTCGCACTGCGGTGCAGGTGCTCGGCGTCCTCGCGGGCCCCGGTCAGCAGGATGGGGTGCGGGCTGAGTTCGACGAACGTGTTGTGCCCGGTTTCGAGCAGCCGCCGCAGCGCCGGCGAGAACCGCACCGGCGAGCACAGGTTCGCCACCCAGTAGTCGGCGTCCAACAGCTTGGAGCCCACCAGTTCGCCGGTGACCGTCGAGTACATCGGCACGGTCGGCCCGGTCGGCTTCAGCTTCACCAGGCTGCCGCGCAGGCCGGCGCCGAGGGCCTCCATCTGCGGGCTGTGCGAGGCGACGTCGACGTCGATCCAGCGGCAGAACCGATCCCGCTGCTGCAGTTTGGCCATCAGCTGTTCGAGCACCTTGCGCTCACCGGCGAGCACCGTCGATCGGTGGCTGTTGCTCGCGGCGACGGCCACCTCGCGCTCGTGGCCGGCGATGAGGTCCTGCGCTTCGGCCATGGTGGTCTCGGTGACCATCATCGCCCCGCGGCCACGAACGCCGCGCAGCATCCGGGCACGGGCGCAGATCACCCGTGCTGCGTCATCGAGGCTCAGCGCGCCCGCGACATGGGCGGCCGCGGCCTCGCCGAGGCTGTGCCCGACCACGGCGGCGGGCTCGACGCCCCAAGACCGCCACAGCGCCGCCAGGGCCACCTGAATCGCGAAGATCGTCGGCTGCAGGATGCCGATGTCTTTGAGTTTGGAGCGTTCCTCGGGACCGTCCTGGGCGGCCAGCTCCTTGAGGATCGAGTGACCCAGATGCGGGAACAGCGCGTTGTCACAGGCCGCCAGGGCGTCGGCGAACACCGGCTCGTCGGCCTGCAGTTGTCGCGCCATGCCGTGCCACTGCGAGCCCTGGCCGGAGAACACGAACGTCACACCCGGGCCGGGTCGGCTCGGGGCGCAGTGGCCCACCGACAATCCGGGCCGCGATTCGCCCAGCCGGTATGCCGACAGCGACTCGAACATCGCCGCCGGGGAGTCACCGACCACCGAGAGCCGGTAGTCGTGGTGGCCGCGGCGAGCGCCCGCGGTGTAGCAGAGGTCGGTCAGCGCGGCGCCGCCCATGAGTCCACCCGAGAAGAGCGCCATCTCGTACTCGCCGACCAACGCCGTCAGCGCCTCCGGCGATCGCGCGGACAGCGCCAGCAGCTCGGCGCGCGGCGGCGCGGTGTCGTCGTAGTAGCTGCTGCGGGCCTGCGGAGCCTCGGTGAGCACGACGTGGGCGTTGGTGCCACCGAACCCGAACGAGCTGACCCCGGCGATCGCCCGGCTGCCCGACGGCCACGGGGTCAGCTTCTCCACCACCTCCAGCGGCAGACGGTCGAAACCGATGTGTGGGTTGGGCTCGCTGTAGTTCAGGCTGGCCGGAATCTCCCGGTGCTGCAACGACAACGCCACCTTGATCAGGCCGGCGATACCGGCGGCCGCCTCCAGGTGGCCGATGTTGGTCTTGACCGAGCCGACCAGGCAACGACTGCCCTCCGGCCGGCCTTCGGCCAGCGCGGTGCCCAACGCGTTGGCCTCGATGGCGTCGCCGATCGAGGTGCCGGTGCCGTGCGCCTCGACGTACTGGACCGCGCCGGCCGGCAGGCCCGCCCGGCGGAACGCCTCGGCGACCACGCTCTCCTGCGCCCGCCCGCTGGGGGCGATCAGGCCGTTGGTCCGGCCGTCGGAGTTGGTGGCACTGCCGCGGATCACCGCGTACACCGGGTCGTTGTCTTCCAGCGCCTTACTGAGCGGCTTGAGCACGACCACCCCGGCGCCCTCGCCGCGGACGTAGCCGTCGGCGTCGGCATCGAACGTCTTGCAGCGGCCGTCGGGAGCCATCACCCGGGCCTTGCTGAAGTTGATCGCCAGCGCCGGCGACAGGATCACGTTCACCCCGGCGGCCAGCGCCATGGAGCACTCGCCGTCGCGCAGACTGCGGCACGCCAGGTCGACGGCCACCAGCGAGGACGAACAGGCGGTGTCGATCGACATGCTCGGCCCGTGGAAGTCGAACGTGTAGGACAGCCGGTTGGCGGCGATGCTCAGCGCGTTGCCGGTGCCGGTGTAGGCGTCGACGAGCTGCGGCTGGCCCAGCCGCAGGAAGCCGTAGTCGTTGGTGGAGATGCCGACGAAAACGCCGGTGCGGCTGCCGGCCAGCTCATCCGGTACCTGGCCGGCGTCTTCCAGCGCCTCCCACGCCACCTCGAGCAGCAGCCGCTGCTGCGGGTCCATCTGCGCCGACTCGCGCGGCGAGATTCCGAAGAACTGGAAGTCGAATTGGTCGACCTGGCCCAGGAAGCCACCGCGGCGGGTGACCGCAGTCCCTGGGACCGAGGGGTCGGGGTTATAGAAGGCGTCGACGTCCCAGCGGTCGGCCGGGACGTCGCTGGTGGCGTCCGCCCCGCCCGACAGCAGCCGCCAGAATTCCTCCGGCCCGTCAGCACCCGGGAATCGGCAGCCGATACCGACGATCGCGATCGGCTCGTCGGCGGCGGGCCGTTCGGCGCGCTCGGCGGCAGCCGCAGCATCCGGGACCGCCGGAGTTTTCCCGGCCACCCGGGCCAAGTGCGCCGACAGGATGTCGATCGAGGGGTATTCGTAGGCGATGGTGGGGGCCAGCTCGCAGCCCAGCCACTGCTCGAGGGCGCTGGAGAGCCGGACCGCGTGGATGGAGTCCAGGCCGTAGAACGCGAACGGCTTGGCCGGGTCGATCTCGGCGATCGGCAACTCGAGGTCTTGGGCCAACCGCTCGATAAGCCAGGCACCGATCTCGGCCGCGCCGTGGGCGCCCGATTCGGCCGGCGCCTCGGCCGGGGCCTGCGGCTGCGGCGCCGCGGGGGACTCGGGGGTCTTAGCAGGCCACTGCGCCACCACCGGCAGCTCGCCGTCGAGGTACTGCTGCTTGCACGCGCTGCGCTGGATCTTCCCACTGGAGGTGGTGGGCAGCTGCAACGGCTGGACCAGCACGACGGCGTGGGTGCGAACCGAGTGATTCTCGGTGACCGCGGTGCGGATGATCTGCATGGCCTCGTCGGCCTGCTCCCCGCTCAGTCGGCTGGGGTCCACTTCTTGGACCACGACCAGTTGCTCGGCCGCGCCCGGTTCCGGAGCGATCGAGAACACCGCACCGCGGCCGCGCAGCAGCGCCGGATTGGTGTTCTGAACGGTCAGTTCGATGTCGTTGGGGTAGTGGTTGGTGCCGCGGATGATGATCAGATCTTTGCGGCGCCCGGTGACGAACAATTCCCCGGAATGCAGGAATCCCAGGTCGCCGGTGCGCAGGAACGGGCCCTCACCAGTGTCGGCCAGCGTCGCGGAGAACGTCTCCGCGGACAGTTCCGGTGCTCCCCAGTAGCCGTGCGCAACGCTGCCTCCGGCGACCCAGATCTCGCCGACTTGGTCTGCGGCGCACTGCAGACGGGTCTCGGGGTCGACGATGATCACCCGTTGGCCGCCGCGTGGCTTGCCGCAGCCGACCATGGTCGCCACGTTGGGGTCATCGGCGGCGACGTCGATGACCCGGTTGTCGCCCAGGGCGACCCGGTCGATGTGCTGCACCATCGGCACCGGCAGGTCCGAACCACCCGACACCAGCAGCGTGCCTTCAGCCAGCCCGTACACCGGGTAGAACGACTCGGCCCGGAACCCGGACGGCCCGAACAGTTCGGCGAACCCGTCCAGGGTGGCGGTGCGCACCGGTTCGGCACCGCACAGCGCCACCGTCCAGTTGGACAGGTCGAGCGCGGCGCGCTCCTGGGGGGTGCTCAGCTCGACGCACAGGTCGAAGGCGAAGTTCGGCGCCGCAGTGATCATCGCGCGGTGCCGCGAGATCGCCTCCAGCCACCGCATCGGCCGTTTGATGAACGCCGTCGGCGGCATCAGGACCGAATGGCCCGCGACGTAGATCGTTTCGAGCAGGCCGCCGATCAGACCCATGTCGTGGTAAGGCGGCAGCCAGAACACGCCGGTCACATGCGGCATGTCGGGGTTGGCTCCCCAGGCCTCGGCGATGGTCAACAGGTTGTGCACCAGGTTGCCGTGGGTCAGCACGACGCCCTTGGGCGCACTGGTCGACCCGGAGGTGTACTGCAGCATCGCGATGCTGTCGCCGTCGATCTGCGGCGGCACCCAGGACGCCTCGCTGCCGGTGTCGTCGCTGTCGGTGATCGTCCAGCGCAGCGCCTGCCCGCCGGGCAGCCCATCGATCGCGGGCTTGATCTTGGGTTCGATCTCGCTGGTGGTGAGGGCGTAGCCGGGCTGGACGTCGGCGATGATCGACTCGACGCGCGGCAGCAAGTGTTCGCGCATGGGCGGATGCACCGGGATCGCGATGGCTCCGGCGTACAGACAGCCAAAGAAGCTGGCCAGGAAGTCCAGTCCCGGGGGACACAACACCAGCACGCGTTCACCGACTGCGCCCTGACTCTGCAGGTCAGCGGCGATCTGGCGGGCACGCCGGTCCAGCTCCCGGTAGGTCACCTGACTGGTCTCGTTCTCGTCGCCGTCACGCGAGAAGGTGAATGCCAGGTTTTCGCCGTACTTCGCCGCGCGCTGCGTCAGCAGGTCCACCAACGTGCGCAGGGTATGCACTGTGCTGTCCGGCCCGCTCATCGATCGCGTCTCCCGTGTTACTGGCGAAGAAGGGTTCTGGGTGGGGCCCAAGGATTCCGTAGGCAACCTTGATTAAGGCTACCTTAAGAAGTCAGGCGTCCAGTCCGTGATTTTCGGCGACGAAGACCCCGCCGAGCAAGTTAGGAGACCCCATCAAGGGGCTACCGGGAGGGCCCAAGAGGGCCCAAGAGGCTTAGCCCTCCAGCTTGTAACCGAGGCCACGCACGGTAACCAGGTGCACTGGATTGGCTGGATCGGCCTCGATCTTGGACCGAAGTCTTTTGACGTGGACATCCAGCGTTTTGGTGTCGCCGACGTAATCCGCACCCCAGACCCGGTCGATCAACTGACCGCGGGTCAGCACACGGCCGGTGTTGCGCATCAGGTATTCGAGCAGGTCGAATTCCTTGAGCGGCAAGGTAATCTGCTCGCCGTTCACCATCACCACATGCCGTTCGACGTCCATGCGCACCGGGCCGGACTCCAACACGCCCTCGCCGACGCCGCCCTCGTCGTCGCCGCCGCGGCGCAACACCGCCCGGATGCGGGCGATCAACTCACGGGCCGAATACGGCTTGGTCACGTAGTCGTCGGCGCCCAATTCCAGGCCGACGACCTTGTCGATCTCGCTGTCGCGGGCAGTGACCATAATCACCGGCACACTGGAACGCGCGCGTAACTGTTTGCAGACGTCGGTGCCCGACATCCCCGGCAGCATCAGGTCCAGCAGCACGATGTCGGCGCCGGCCCGGTCGAACTCGGCCAAAGCGGCGGTGCCATCGCCGACCACGGTGGCCTCGAAACCTTCTTTACGCAGTAGAAATGCCAACGGGTCGGCGAGCGATTCCTCGTCCTCAACGATCAAGACATGTGTCATCAGCGCTGCCCTTCGCCGTAGCTACCCTCTGCGTTATCGATAGTGGGTGTCATCACTGCTCGTCCTTCTCCTGGTCCACACTGCCTTGGTATGCGGGAATCGCCAAGGTAAACGTAGATCCGGTGCCCGGCTGGCTCCACAACGTGATGGTGCCGTTGTGGTTGGCCGCCACGTGTTTGACGATCGCCAATCCCAGACCCGTGCCCCCGGTGGCCCGCGAGCGGGCCTTGTCGCTGCGGAAGAACCGTTCGAACACGCGCTGCTGGTCCTTGGGCGCAATACCGATGCCGCGGTCGGTCACGGCGATCTCGATGAACCCCTCGCGACGACGCCGGCTGATCGACACCGGCGAACCGTGCGGTGAGTAGGCGATCGCATTGGACACCAGGTTGGCCAGGGCGGTGACCAGCAGTGGTTCGTCGCCCAGCACCCGCAGCCCGCTCGGCGCATCGGTGGTGATCGTGATCTCGGCGTTGTCGGCGGCCACCTTGTGCCGCGAGATCGCCTCGTTGACCACCGCGTCGACGTCGACGACGCCCAGGTCCGGCAGCGGGTCGGCACCCTGCAGCCGGGACAGCTCGATCAGCTCACCGATCATGCTGGCGAGCCGGTTGGCCTCCACCAACACCCGCTCGGCGAACGGCCGCACCGCCTCGGGGTCATCAGCCGACGCCAACAGCGCCTCGGCGAGCAGCCCCATCGCCCCCACCGGCGTTTTCAGCTCATGGCTGACGTTGGCCACGAAGTCGCGCCGGCTGGCCTCCATGCGGGCCTGCTCGGACTGGTCGTCGACGATCACCACGGCGAACCGGCGATCCTCTTCCGACAGCAACCGGGCGTAGCCGCGCACGGCGGACAGATCCGACCGGGTGGCCCCGGGAGCCCGCTTGGCCACCGTCAAGTCGAAGACGACTTCGTCGTCGCCGGCCAGTGCGCGTTGCGCGGCCGCCCAGGCCTCGTCGTCGAGCAACCGGCCGTGCACCAGTCCCAGCTCGGTGGCGCGCTCGTTGAGGTAGACGACGTCGCGGTGGGAGTCCACGACCGCGATGCCCAGCGAGGCGTGCGACACGATCTGCTGCAGCATCTCGGCAACGGTGATCCCGGATCGCTCGGTCGCCGCCTTGCGGCGTCGCTCGGCCAGTCGCGGCGACAGCCACACGCCGGCCGCCACGCCTGCCGCCAGCGCAGGAATCGCAGACGCCGCAGCGAGCGTCAGCGCCGAGGTCGCAGCCACGGCAAAATCGTACGCAGTCCCGCACCGTGAGCTGACCAGCGTTCGACCGTGACGTGCGCCGAATGTGAATTCAACGCGAAGATTTCACCCGGTCTCCACCCGGCATTCACACTGGGCGGGCCCAAAACCGCTACTTGGCGCCCTGGCTGGCGACCGCAGCAGCCCCGGCAGCGGCAGCCGCGGGGTCCAGGTAGACACCGCCGGCAACCTTCGGGCGCAGGTCGGCATCCAGGTCGTACCGCAACGGGATGCCGGTCGGGATGTTCAGCCCGACGA
Organism: Mycolicibacter virginiensis; assembly: GCF_022374935.2. NCBI lineage: Bacteria > Bacillati > Actinomycetota > Actinomycetes > Mycobacteriales > Mycobacteriaceae > Mycobacterium > Mycobacterium virginiense. The sequence continues at coordinate 564,042 of NZ_CP092430.2, read as the reverse complement.
CTTCCTCATCGGACATGCCGTCGAGGTATTTGACCAGCGCCCGCAGGGAGTTGCCGTGCGCCGCGATCAGCACCGTCTTGCCGCACCGCAGGTCCGGGATGACGACGTCGGTGAAGTACGGCAGGAAACGCGCCACCACGTCGGCCAGGCACTCGGTCAGCGGGCCGCCGCCGATGTCGGCGTAACGGGGGTCGGTGTCCTGGCTGTAGCGGCTGCCGGCTTCGATGGGCGGCGGCGGGGTGTCGTAGCTGCGCCGCCACGTCATGAACTGGTCGTCGCCGTAGCGCGCCTTGGTGGCGGCCTTGTCCAGGCCCTGCAGCGCACCGTAGTGGCGCTCGTTGAGCCGCCAGGTGCGGTGCACGGGGATCCAGTGCCGGTCGGCGGCGTCCAGCGCCAGGTTCGCGGTGGTGATCGCCCGGCGCAGCAGCGAGGTGTAGAGCACGTCCGGCAGCAGGTTGTGCTCGACCAGCAGCTCACCGGCACGGACCGCCTCGGCGCGGCCCTTGTCGGTCAGGTTGACGTCCATCCAGCCGGTGAACTGGTTGCTGGCGTTCCATTCGCTTTCGCCGTGGCGCAGGAGCACCAGGGTGGCAGTGTCAGACATGGGCGTCAGTGTCTCACGGGCGCCGATTGGGGTTACCGTCGAAGGAAGGTCCGTCAACCGGGATCGGGGGTGTGGTGTGCACGTGTCCCGCCTGCGGCCGCTCCCCCGCCTCCTCACCGCCGCGCTGCTGACGGTTTCGGCCGTACCGATGACCGTGGCGTCGCCGGCCGCGCACGCCACGCCGTGCGCCGACGTCGAAGTGGTCTTCGCCCGTGGCAGCGAGGAGCCGCCCGGTGTCGGCAAGGTTGGGCAGGCATTCGTCGACGCCCTGCGCTCCAAGCTCACCGACCGGTCGATGGTGGTGTATCCGGTCAACTACGCCGCCGCCAGCGGTTTTTCCAGCGGTCTCGATTTCGACCGAAGCGTGATCGCCGGGATCCGCGACGAGGGCAGCCACATCGAGTGGACAGCGCTGGACTGCCCGGATACCCAGATCGTCCTGGGCGGCTACTCCCAGGGCGCGGCCGTCACCGGTTACGCGACCGCGCAGTCGGTGCCGACCGGGTTACCGGACGAGCTGGTGCCGGATCTGCCGCGACCGATGCCCGACGTGGTGGCCGACCACGTCGCGGCGGTGATCTTGTTCGGGAAGCCCTCGGCGACGTTCATCCGGCGCTACGACGCGCCGCCGGTCCGGGTCGGCCCGCTGTATGCGGCCAAGACCCGCGAGTACTGCGCTCACAATGACGCCGTCTGCGACGGCACTGACGGCATCCCGTTCGGGCATCTGGATTACCCGACGAACAGCATGCCCGCCGACGCCGCGGCGGTCGCCGCCCGCCGCATCGAAGCCAACGCGAATCGCGACGTCACCCTGCACTGATCGGTGGCCGGCTAGGTTACGAGGCCGTCGGTGAACACCCGCGGGACCTCAACCCGCGTCGTCACCGTCACGGTCGATCAGGTGCTCGAACGCCCGCAGGTTCTTCAGCGACTGCCCGGTGGACACCCGCCACTCCCATTCCTTCTGGATCGAGGTGGCAAATCCCAACTCCAGCAACGTATTGAAGTCGAAGTCGACGGCCTCGAGCACCTGCCCGAGCACTCGGTCGATTTCCTCGGCGGTCACCGACGTCAGCGAGATCCGGCCGACCAGGTAGATGTCGCCGAGGTTGTCCAACGTGTAGGCCACCCCGTAGAGCCGGCGGTTGCGCTTGAGCAGATACCGGTAGACCCCGGCGTGGTTCTCGTCGGGTTTGCGGCAGACGAACGCCTCGACGCGCACCGAGTGCTCACCGATGCTGAGGATGGTGTTGGTCTTGAGCTTGCGCTCGCCGGGCAGTTCCACGATCAGACCCGGCAGCCCGCCGTGGGAGCCAGGCGTCGGCGAGTAGGTCAGCTCGGCGGCCTGCAGGGTGCGCTCGATGAGCTCCTGGACGTCGTGCCGGTTCACGCGCGTGCCCCGCGCCGCGTCGGCCAGCGGCGAGGCCGGCGCGCCGATCCGAGCACCCGCATCCGCCCGGCCCGGGCCGCGGCGAAGTCTTCGATCGCGTGGCTGTAGCTGGCCAACTGGGCGTCCACGGTGCGCTCCCAGGAGAACTGCGCCGCGTGGCTGACGGCGGCCCGGCGCATCGCCCATCCGCGAGGACCCGAACCCAGCCGCAGCAGCTCGTCGAGAGCCGTTGCCCACGCCTCGATCCCGTGCCCGTCGACCAGTCGCCCGGTGACCCCGTCGCGCACCGCCACCGGCAACCCGCCGACGGCGGCGGCGACCACCGGCGTCCCACAGGCTTGCGCCTCCAGGGCCACCAGCCCGAACGATTCGGAGTAACTCGGCACGGCCACCAGGTCGGCGGCTTGGAACAGCGTCGCCAGATCCGCACGGGACTGCGGCGGCAGGAATGTCACCCGGTCACTGATACCCAGTTCGGCCGCCAGCCGAACCAGGCCGCCCGGTTCCGCCAGACCGCTGCTGCCCGACGGTCCGCCGGCCACCACGACACGTACCCCGGGCAGTTTCGCGGCCGCGCGTAGCAGGATGTCGGGCGCCTTGAGCGGCTGAATACGGCCGACAAAAGCCACGATCGGTTCACCTGCCGACAACCCCAACACCTGCCGGGCTGCCAGCTTGTCGCCGGGCTGAAACACCTCGAGGTCGACGCCCGGGTGCGCCACGTCTATCCGGCGCGGGTCCGCCTCGTGCAGGGCGACGAGTTGCTGTGCTTCGTCGTCGGTGTTGACGATCAGCCGGTCCGCGGCATCGACGACCTGCTGCTCGCCAACCGTGCGCAGCGGCGGTTCCGGGGCGTCCCCGGCTGCCAGCGCGGCGTTCTTCACCCCCGCCAGGGTGTGCGCGGTGTGCACCAGCGGCACCGCCCACCGATCCGCGGCCAGCCAGCCGACCTGACCCGACAGCCAGTAGTGCGAATGCACGACGTCGTAGTAGCCGGGCTCGTGGGCGGCCTCGGCGCGCAGCACCCCGGCAGCGAATGCGCACAGCTGGGTGGGCAGGTCGTTCTTGTCGAGGCCTTCGAACGGCCCGGCCACCACGTTGCGGACCAGCACGCCGGGCGCGACGTGTTGCACCGGCGGGTCGATCGACGACGTGGCGCGGGTGAACACTTCGACGGCCACCCCGCGGCGCGCCAGATGCAGCGCGCTCTGCAGGACGTAGACGTTCATTCCGCCGGCATCGCCGGTGCCGGGCTGGGCCAGCGGCGAGGTGTGTACCGACAGCAGCGCTACCCGGTGCACATCGGCTCTGCTGCCTCCGACCCCTCCGACGCCATAGCCCACCCAGCCATCTTTACAGGTGCGATCAGGCGGACACTTCCGGGACCACGCGGGCGACCGGCCCGCGGGAACGACGCATCGCCCCGACCGGGTCGGCGTAGAGCCCGCCCAATGACACCGTGCCGGCGCCGGCCTCTTGAACACGGTTGCCGAACGCGGTGACACGGATGCTGCGCGGCGACAGCACCGAGCGCTGCGTGAAGGCCCGCTCCACCTCGGCCATGCCCTCGGGGTACTCGGTAAAACCCTGGCCGCCGACCACCAGGTCATCGGGGTTGAGTACGTCGCGCAACAAGGCGACCGCTTCGCCCAGCGCGCGAGCCCGCTCGGTCAGCAATGCCGCCGCTCGCTCGTCTCCGCCGCGCGCCTCGCGCACCAAGGTGGTCACCGCCGCCGACAGGGCGCCCTTGCCCTCCGGCAGCAGCCGCAGCCGACGAGCCGCGGCCAGCACCGCCTCATCGCTGACGGTGGACTCGAGATGTCCGGAGCCCCCGAGCAGTTCGGAGTACACCGGCAGACCGGCGATGGTGCCGGGACCGCTGGCCGGGCTGTGCACCCGGCCGCCGATCACCAGGGCGTAGCCGACCGTTTCGCGGGCGTAGACGTAGAGGCTGGTGGTGCTGTTCGCCGTCGGCCGCCGCACTCCGAACAGCAGTTCCGCCCCGGCCATCGCGTCCACGTGGGAGGCCACCGATACGGGCAGGCCCAGTTCTTCGGCCAGCACCGGTCCGACCGGCGCTGCCGTCCAGCCCAGGCGCGGGTGGTCCACGTGGCCGGTGGCCCCATCCACCGCACCACCAATGGCCACCCCGACCCACAGCGGCCGGCGCTTCTGCCAGCGGGTCAGATACCGGCTCGCGCTGGCGGCCAGCGACGCCAGCGCCGGCGTCGCGCCATTGTTCGGTGTAGGGGTCTCGACGACGTCGAGCGTGCGGCCGAGCAGATCGGTGGCCACGATGCTGGTGGTCTTGGCCCCGATGTGCAGGCCCAGGGTGAGGAACGGTTCGTGGTTGACCACCACCGGCCGACGCGGCCGCCCGATCGCCCCGGACGTGGCCAAGTCGGCGCGCTCCAGCAGCAGCCCGGCTTCCAGCAGCGCACTGACCTGGCGGTTGACCGTGGCCACGCTCAGCGAGGTGGCGCCGGCAATGGCCTCACGGGCGACCGGCCCGTGCTGGCGAACCGCGGCGAAGACCTCAGCGCCGGCGCTGTCGGCGAGCTGCAGGGCCGGGGCTACCACGCGCGGGTGGGACCGGAGGCGACCGTTGCGGTGGCTGGCCAGGTGAGCGGTGAGAGAGGTAGTGCGCACGAGATGTCCTTCTCTGGAGAAAAATCCGAATGAGGGCCGTTTACGCCTACGACCCGGCGGATTCTCCTAAGGAGCGCTACTCGCAGCAGGTCAGGCGCAGCAACACGCGCGACAACACGCGCCGTGGGCGACCAGACAGACCGCTGTCAGAAAGCGGGCACTGCGAGACATAGCTGAGAATCTATCACGATCACTAAGGTTGACGCGATGACGACTTCTGCGCGCGATCAGCGCATTGCCGTGGTCACCGGCGCTAGCTCAGGCATCGGCGAGGCGACCGCGAGAACCCTTGCCGGACAAGGCTTTCATGTAATCGTGGCGGCCCGACGCGCCGATCGGATCGCCGCGCTGGCCAACGAGATCGGCGGCACCGCCGTAGTGACCGACGTCACTGATCCGGCCGCGGTCACCGCGCTGGCCCAGGCCTGCGACCAGGTCGGCGGTTCGGTAAACGTGCTGGTCAACAACGCCGGCGGCGCCAAAGGCCTGGCGTCGGTGGAACAGGCCGACCTGGAGCACTGGCGCTGGATGTGGGAGACCAATGTGTTGGGCACCCTGCAGGTGACGCGCGCGCTGTTGCCCAAGCTCGTCGCGTCCGGGGACGGCCTGGTGGTCACCGTGACTTCGATCGCGGCGTTTGAGATCTACGACGGCGGCGCCGGCTACACCTCGGCAAAGCACGCCCAAAGCGCACTGCACCGCACACTCCGCGGCGAATTGCTGGGAAAGCCGGTGCGGCTCACCGAAATCGCTCCCGGGATGGTGGACACCGAGTTCTCGCTGGTGCGCTTCGACGGCGACCGCGACCGCGCTGACGCCGTCTATTCCGGCCTGACTCCGCTGACGGCGGCCGACATCGCCGAGGTGATCGGGTTCGTGGCCTCGCGGCCGCCACACGTGGACCTCGACCAGATCGTCATCCGCCCACGCGACCAGGCATCGGCGACCCGGGCTAACCGCCGGAGTTGATTCGGCGGTCCAGCTTCGGCTCTCCTTCGTCGAACCTCCCTAACCGCCGGGCTGACTAGGCGGGCTCGAGCTCGTCGTCGTCGTGGGCGTGCCCGACAGCGTCGGCGCGTCGGTCGGCGTAGCCGGCGCGGTGCGGGGCAGTGAGGTCCGCGCCTGATCGGAACTCGACGTGTTCGCTTTCAAAGCCGACATCGAGACCCAGGTGTCCCAGTCCACGGCCCAGTCCCAGATATCGCCGTCGGCGTAGGACAGCTCGATCGAGCTGCCGGTCACCTCGACCGGGTCGCCGTAGATCGCGCTGTGGAAGTACTGCTCGGCGTCGTCCGTCGACAAGTTGATGCAGCCGTTGGTGACGTTGGTGTTTCCCTGCGCGCCCGCACTGGCCGGGTTGGCGTGGATGAACTCGCCGTTGTTGGAGATGCGAACCGCCCACCGCTCATGGATGTTGCTGTAGCCGGCGGCCGGGTTGGACATGTAGAAGTCCGCGTACTTCTCGCTGACCACATGGATGCCGTTGCGGGTGACGTTGCGCGGCTTGTCGGCTTCGCCGTAGCTGCAGGGGAAGTCCATGATCACGCCCTCGTCGCGGACCACCTGGATGCGGTGCGACGAGACTTCGGCGCGCACCACCTGACGCCGGCCGATCGCGAAGTCCAGGGACATGTCCTGTGCCCCGTAGGCGCCGTCGCCGAACGCCAGTCCGTACAGCTTGGCGTTGACGCTGACTTTGGTTCCGGCCGGGAAATAGTCCCGGCTGCGCCAGTGCACCCGGGCCCCCTGCACCTCGTCGGGTAACCAGGCCCAGCTGCCTTCCACCGGTGGCTCGGTGACGACGCTCAGGGCCCGCTCGACGGCCGCCTTGTCGGCGATCGGCCCGTCGAACTGCAGGATCACCGGCGCGGCGACCCCCACCGTCTGCCCATCGGCCAGCTGAAAGCCGCCGTCGATGACGGTGGTGGGTGCGACCGTGGTGATGCTGCCGCTGACCGGCACCGCATTGCCGTCGTGTCCCACCACCGACCCGCTCCAGGTGTAGACGGAGTCATAGCCCAGTGGCTCGGTGACGGTGTAGCGCGTGCGCTCCCGATTGAAGGTTCCGCTGAGCACCTTTCCGGCCGGGCTGGTCAATGCCACCCGCTGAAACCAGCCGTCGCGGACCGTGACGCCCACCGCAGCGGTGGGCAGCACATCGGCCACCGCTCCGCTTTTCAGGGCGGGCTCGAACGTGAGAGCTGGCGCTGACGGTGGTGCGTTCTCGGCGCTCTTTCCGGGCCGGCCGAAACATCCCGCCAGCGTGGTCGGCGCCACCACCCCGGCAGCCAGCGCCGCCAACGCACGTCGCCGGTTCAGGGTCACGGCATTCCAAGATACCGGCCGAGGGGCCTGACCACCTGCGACGTTGATTACACCGGATCTACAGCGCGCACCCGACCAGGACCGGCTCCGGGTGCAGGGTGATGCCGAACGCGTCGTGCACCCCGGCGCGCACGACGCGGGCCAGGCCCACGATGTCAGCGGAAGTGGCCCCGCCTCGGTTGGTCAACGCCAACGCATGTTTGGTGGAGAGCCGCGCCGGTGCATCCGGTCCGGGATAGCCCTTGCCGAAGCCAGACCGCTCCACCAGCCAACCGGCCGCCAGCTTGATCCCACCCGGGGCTTCCCAGTGTGGGACCGAGCCGCTTTCCCGATCAGCCAGGCTGCGGTAGATCTCTTTCGGCACAACCGGATTGGTAAAGAACGAGCCGACACTCCAGGTGTCGTGATCGTCGGCGTCGAGCACCATGCCCTTTGCCGCCCGCAGCGCCAGTACCGCGGCGCGGACCGCTGCCGGGTCGCGGTTCTCACCGTCGGTGGCCCGCAGCGCTGCGGTCAGCTCGCCGTAACGCAGCGGCGCGCTGCGCCCGGACGGATCCAGTTCGAATTCCACCTCCAGCACCACCGCCGCATCGGAGTACTTGAGCACACTGGTGCGGTAGCCGAGCTCCAGCTCGGCCGCCGGTGTCCAGCGCACCTCGCCGCTGCGCCGATCCAGCAGCAGAACCCGGGTCAGGCGGTCGGCGACCTCGACACCGTAGGCCCCGACGTTCTGCACCGGGGTGGCGCCGGCTGAGCCGGGAATACCCGACAAGCATTCCAGCCCGCCCAGGTTCGCGGCGACCGCGCGGGCGACGACGTCGTCCCAGACGGCGCCGGCTTCGGCGCGCAGCAGATTGCCCTCGATGGTGATGTCGTCGTTGGCCAGCACGACGGCGGTCAGGTCCTCGAGGTCGTCGGCGATCAGCACGTTGGAGCCCCCGGCGAGCAACAGCGGACGGTCACCGGCCGCGTCGAGTTCGCCCAGCGTTGCCACGATCTGCTCGCTGTCGGTGCACGTGATCACCCGTCGGGCGACCGGTCCCACCCGCAGGGTGGTCAAGGGCGCCAACGGCACCGCCTCAGCGACACGCGCGCCCGCGAACTCGGAACCCGCCACGGCCGGTAACGGTAGCGTGACCAGCTATGCCGCGTACATTCACGCTCTCCGAGCACTACTCGGCAACCGTCGAGCAGGTGTATGCCGTCTTCGCCGACGAGCACTATTGGCGCGCCCGGCTGGCCGACTCCGGAGCCGATGTCGTGGCGTTGGACTCGATGACCGTCGGCCCCGATGGCGGCGTCGACGTCGCTACCACGCAGGGCATTCACCGCGAGAAATTGCCCGCGCTGGCGGCCCAGTTTCATCCGGGCAATCTGGACGTGGCGCGGCACGAGACATGGCATCCGGTGCGCGACGGGCGCGCCCGCGCCCGGGTGACCGGCAAGGTCGTCGGCGCGCCGGCGAAGTTGTCCGGCGATGCGATCCTGGCGCCCGCGGCCGGCGGTTGTGAGCTGCGGCTGACCGCGACGGTGCAGGTCGACATCCCGCTGGTGGGCGGCAAGATCGAGAGTTTCATCGGCGGGCAGTTGGCCGAGCTGATGACCACCGAGCAGCGGTTCACCTCGACGTGGCTGCGGCAGGGCGGCGCAACACCGACGGCATAGGCTGGCGCTATGCGGATTGCGTGTGCGCAGATACTCAGCGGCGCCGACCCGGCCGTGAATCTGCAGCTGGTGGCCGACTACGCCGAACGGGCCGCCGACCAGGGGGCATCGCTGGTGGTGTTCCCGGAGGCGGCGATGTGCCGGTTCGGGGTGCCGCTGGGTCCAGTTGCCGAGCCGCTCGACGGGCCGTGGGCCACGCAGGTTCGCGAAATCGCCGCACGGGCTCAGATCACCGTTGTCGCCGGGATGTTCACCCCGGCCGATGATGGACGCGTCACCAACACGTTGTTGGCGGTCGGCCCCGATACCGACACGCACTATCACAAGGTCCACCTCTACGACGCCTTCGGTTTCACCGAATCACGCACGGTAGCACCGGGTTTCGAGCCAGTGGTGATTGATATCAACGGCGTCGGTGTCGGGTTGTCGACCTGTTATGACATCCGGTTCCCGGCGCTGTACACCGAACTGGCCGACCGCGGCGCAGAGCTGATCGCGGTCTGTGCCTCGTGGGGCGCCGGCCCCGGGAAGCTGTCCCAGTGGGAGCTGCTGGCGCGCGCCCGGGCGCTGGATTCGACCAGCTACGTCGTCGCGGTCGGGCAAGCCGACCCAGGCGATCTGGAGGATTCCTCGGGTGCTCCGACCGGAGTGGGCCACAGCATGATCACCTCGCCGTGGGGTGAGGTGATCGCCACGGCCGGCGCATCGCCGCAGCTACTGGTCTGCGATATCGACCTCGACGCGGTCTCTGCCGCCCGCCGGACGCTGGCTGTGTTGAGCAATCGTGCGAGCTTCCTTCAGGTCGGTAAGGCAGAATCGCGCGGGTGAGCAATCCGCCCGGACCTCCCCACGGCGAGTCACCCTGGGCTCGCCCCGCCGACCAACCCGAACCGCAAGACGGCGCCGCGCCGTCACGTCCACCGGAGCCGTCCGCGTCGCCCACCCGACAGATGCCGGCGGGCGGTCGTGAAGAGCCCACCACCCGAATCCCCGCGTCGCCCCCACAGCCTCTCGTGCCGCCGCAGGCCCCGCCTCCCTCGCAGGCCGCCGTGCCGCCGCCCACAGACCCGGTGCCGCAGCCGCCACAGGCGTCGGCGTCCGCCGGCGAGGCGCCCACCACCGTGATCGAAGCCCCGGCTGCCCCGTCACGGTCGGCTTCGGTGCTGCGTGACCCGCTGGCCCTGGTCCTGATCCTGGTCACGGTGATCGCGCTGGCGCTGGCCGGGGTGATCGGCGCCGAACTGATCGCCCGCCGTATCGGCGACAGCAAGGTAGCCAAGGCGACCGAGTGCGTGGTGAACGACAAGGCCAGCGCCTCGTTCGGGGTGACACCGCCGTTCTTGTGGCAGCACATCACCGGCAACTACACCAACATCTCCATCCACACTGCGGGCAATCAGGTCAAAGACGCCAAGCAGATGACGGCCGACCTGAGCATCTCCGATGTCGATCTGCACGGCACCGGCGACTCGCGGGGCACCATCGGTTCTCTGCAGGCGACGCTGACCTGGCCGTCGGCCGGGATCAAAGAGACCGTGCAGAACATGGTGCCGATCCTGGGCAACCTGGTCTCCGACCTCAAGACCAATGCGCAGGACGGCACCGTCGAGCTGCGCGGTGCGTTCGGTCTGGCCACCGTCGTGGTCAAGCCCGAAGTCGTCAACGGCGGCCTGTCCCTGCAAGTGCAGAAGCTGACCGGCCTGGGCGCCCTGACCCTGCCGCGAGAGTCGCTGCAGCCCGAGTTGGACCGGTTCGCCTCGGAGTTGACCAAGCGCTATCCGCTCGGTCTGCGCGCCGACAGCATCGAGGTCACCGAGACCGGTGTGGTGGCGCGGTTCTCCACCCGTAACGCCTCCATTCCGCGGACGGATGACCCCTGCTTCGCTCATCTGTAACCTTGCACAATGAGCGCACCCGGACCCACACATCGGTTTTCCGGCCTGCCGGCGATCTTGCTGGCCTTGACCGCGGTGCTCGCGATAGCACTGGTCGGGATGCTCGGCGGTGAGCTTTACGCCCGCCACCGGGCGAACAGCCTGGTCGCCGAAGCCGTCCAATGCGAGGCGCAAGACAGCGCCACCGTGTCCTTCGGGACCACGCCCCCGGTGCTGGCGCAGTACTTCAACGGCGAGTACACCCACATCTCGGTCAAGACCGCGGGCAACCAGATCCGGCAGGCCAAGGGCATGCGGCTTGAACTGGACATCCGCAACGTCCGGCTGAACAAGGACAAGAAGGACTCAGACGCTTCAGTCTCGAAGGGCACCATCGGGTCGCTGGACGGCACCATCACCTGGCCGGCTGACGGCATCAAGCAGTCGATCCAGGATGTGGTCCCGATGATCGGCAGCATCGTCACCGGCAGTGTCACTGCCGATCCGGGCGCCGGCACCGTCCAACTCAAGGGCCTGCTCAACAAGGCGACCGTCAAGCCACAACTGGTGAACAACGGACTGTCGCTACAGGTGGTCGATCTGGAGGCGCTGGGCCACGACCTTGACACCGACACCGTGCAGCGCCGCCTCGACGAACTGACCGCAAAGGTGACCGACGACCTTCCACTGGGCATCCACCTCGACAGCGTGGAAGTCACCGATTCCGGTGTGGTGGTGAAATTCTCGACCCAGAATGCCGCCATCCAGCAGGGGTCTTCATCGAGTCAATGTTTCGACTCGCTGTAAGGCATCAGGTCCGGGCGAGCCGGAAGTATCCATAGAGGTAGGCGTCGCCGCCTGCCGCGCCCGGTACCGCCGCACGATTGAACCCCGCGATCAGGATCAGGTCGTCGTTGAACCAGCGCCGAAGCCCGCCGCTGTGTCCGTACAGGCTGTATTCGATAGCGAAATCGCTCGAGAAACCGTCCGCCGCCAGCCCATAACCGGACGGGGCGAGGCACGGCCCAATGAAGTGCCGCAACGCATCCCAGACCAGCGGGGACCCGGAAGCAAGAAACCGTTCGTCAGCGACGCGGTAGCCGGGCTGTACGCCGTCGGCGAATTCCCTCAACTGCTTCTCGGCACCGGCGTGATCCGGCACCGACATGGCGGGGAGGTCGGTGCTCTGGGCGTACACCCGAATGTCCCCCAGCGCGGGCGGCGCGGCGCTTCGATACTGCCAGAAGACATATCCGGCAAGGACTATGACGATCCCCGTGACCACCGCTCCGCTTATCACCATCGCCCTGCTTGCCTTCATCCGAGTGAACCGATGTTGACGCCTGACATCGGGTGCGTGCCGAGCGGTCCGGGCAGCCCGGACCCGATAAGGTCGCCGAGCCGAACGGTGACCAACGCATCGGGGGTGTCGATCGGCGTGCCGGCATTGGTTTCCCACGGATTGCGCAACGTCACCATGGCATCACTGCCGGTGCCGTTGATGCCTTCGACCACATACACATGGCTCTGCGTCAACGGCGCTCCTTGCGGTGTCGTCGAGATCGTCACCGGTTGATGATTCGCCAGTGCACCGGAAATCGCTTGATCTATATGCTGATTGGTGAACCAGACGCTCTCCGGGTTGATCACCGTCCCGCGGTTGCCGGTCAGCGCCTCCATCGCATCCTTGGCATAGCCGCCCTGCCCGATCCCCACGTCATTACCGAGGGCATCGGAAAGATCCCGTCCCGGATATTTGAGTTTCGCGTACGCCGACTCCAGCACCGCGGGCCACAGCGCCGCATCCGGCCGGCCGTTGTCGAGCCAACTTGCACCGTTGTGCCTGATGTCGGTGTCGATATCAGCCTGGGTGACATCGAGGTGCTTCCACTCATGGCCGTCCCAGAGGGTGACATCGAAAGCCCCGGTCTGGCTGTCGAAATGAATGCGATCTTTGATCCATTGCGGGTTGGCGTTGGCGATGGCGCCCATGGTGGCATCCAAATAGCAGTCCCCGACGCTGTCCTGTTTGACATCCGCGGCGGTCGGGTCATGGGGGTAGAGATCTGCGTCGGTCCACCGGCGTTCGCCGCCGAGGGTGTCGATCGGAGGAGCCAACGGCAGACCGTCGCCCATCGGATAGCGCAGCGCCCGCAGTATCCCCGTTCTGCTCGTGCTGTCGGCGGAGACCTCGTCCACCACCCGGTGGATCTGCCTGGTCTTGGTGGCGAGGAATGCCTGGAACTGCCGAGCGCCCGCCGGGGTGTCGAGGCCGAGTATGCCTTGCCGGGCAACGACGTCGCTGATCTCGACCTCAATGGCGTCCAGGCGCCGACGCCCCCACGCCGCCTTTCGGCACGCCCCACGCAGAGCGTCGGCGAAAGCGCGATCCACCTCGACCGCCGTCTCCAGGCGTTGCGCCAAATCCTGCTCGCGCGCACGCGCCGCGTCGGCGAATGCACCACGCACATCGGGCATAGCCGCAAAGGCTATCGGCGGTCTGGGGACTTGGGTAGTCACCCAGCCGGGCTACCCCAGTCCGTCGAGCACCGCCCGAGTGCCGGACAACCCCAGTCGAGTCGCCCCGGCCTCGATCATGGCCAGCGCATCGTCGGCACTGCGGATACCGCCGCTGGCCTTGACCCCTAACCGGCCATCGACCGTGGCGGCCATCAGTGATACCGCGTGCACGCTCGCCCCGCCGGACGGATGAAATCCGGTGGAGGTCTTCACGAAATCCGCGCCGGCGTCTTCGGCGACCCGGCAGGCAGCGACCAGAGCGGCGTCGCCGGCGAACTCCAGCAGCGCAGCGGACTCGACGATCACCTTGAGTACCGCCTGGGGCACCGCGGCACGCACGGTGGCGATGTCGGCGCTCACCGCGGCAAAGTCACCTGCCAGTGCCGCGCCGACGTCGATAACCATGTCGATCTCGGCCGCCCCATCCGCTGCGGCCAGAGCGGCCTCCTGGGCCTTGACCGCCGACAGATGCTTGCCGGACGGGAACCCTGCGACCGCGGCGATCGGGACGCCGGAGGGGTTGGCCCCGGCCGCTATGGCCACCATCGACGGCGATACACATACCGCGGCCACACCGAGTTCGGCGGCTTCGGCGACGACGGCAACCACCTGCTCCGCGGTGGCTTCGGGTTTGAGCAGGGTGTGGTCGACCAGTTTGGCCACCTGGCCGCGGTCCCGTCGGGTGGTGGGCATCAGAAGGCCTCCTCGGCGGCACCCGGATTGCATCCGGATTCGAGCATGGTCACGCCGTCGACGACGGGTCGCCACGGCTCAAGGTTCCAGCTGGTCTTGCCCGGTCGGGCGAACTCGGCGTAGCTCCAGTGGCAGAGGAATTGGTCGCGCATGCCAGGGGTATCGACGTCGGGAGCGCTGGCGAGCACCTCCCGCCAAGCCTGTTCGCCCGGACTGTCGGTGTCGAGCCGCAGGGCCGCAGCTCGCGCAGCGGGGGTCGGGTAGACCCGCAGGCTCGACCGGCCGTCGTAGCTGACCCACTCGGTGTGGTCGACATAGCCGAACAGCCCGGTGTCAGCGCTGGCCGGTGCCGCACCCAGCACCGCGGCCGCGCCACCGGAGGCCGCAAGGACGAACGCACGCAGCATGGGCTAGTGGGACTTGCCTTGGACCTCAAGGAGTCGCGGTCGCACGTCCACCAGGTAGACCCCGGCCGCGCAGGCCGCGATCGCCATCCCCATTACCTGCAGCACCAAGGCCAGCAGCCCGCACACCCCGAGGATCACCAGCCAGACCGGCTTGGTGAGCTTGTCGGCGGCGGTGTAGGCGTCGGCTCGCTGCATCGCCGCGTGGACGAAGGCGTACACCGACGTCGCGAAGACGGCGATCTGCAAAACGCCAAGGACGGTACCCACCAGGTTCGCAGCGATCACGCTGCAAGCCTAGGCGGGCACCGTCCCGGGCGTCGAACTGCGACTACTTCTGGGTGACCTTCTTGGCCGGAGCCTTCTTGGCGGCCGGAGCCTTCTTCGCCGGAGCCTTCTTGGCAGCCGGGGCGGCCTTCTTGGCAGCCGGAGCCTTCTTGGCGGGAGCCGGCGCGGGCTCGTCCTTCTTGGGCAGCTCGATGCCGACCAGCTTGGCGGCGCGCTCGCCGACCTCACGGGTCTGCGACGCGACGTTGCCCAGCACCTCCTGGGTCAGCTCGACGGCCTGGTCGACGTAGCCCTCCACCTGCGCCGAGGCGTCGTCCAGACCGGACTGGTTGCGCAGCCGCACCAGGGCGGCTTCACCGCGCGCCACCAGGTCGTTGTACCGGTCGCTGGCAGCCTCCACGTAGCCCTCGGCAGCCTTGCGCAGCTCCTCGGCGGTGAAGCGCTCCCGCAGCTCGGCGAGCTGCTCGGGCAGTTCCTCCTGCAGCTTGGTCAGGCGAGCGCGGCTCTCCTCAACGCGGGTGCTGGCGTCTTCGCGGGCTTCGCCGGCACGATCGCGCAGGTTCGCAACGAGGTCGTTCACGGTGGCCAGCGCCAAATCGGCGGCGCCGAGCGCGGCGAGCAGCGGGGCCTTCAGTTCATCAATGGTCGGGTTCTCGGCCATGTCGGGTTCCTTTCGGGTTGAAATCGTGCGTAGTAATTCGGTCAGGAGAACGACAGAGGATCAGTCAGGTGGCGTCTCCTCACCGTCGGCTTCGTTCTGCTGGACGAAGGAGGTGTAGATGTCGAGCAGAACCTGCTTCTGCCGTTCCGTGATCGCTGCATCGGCGATGACGGCGTCACGGACCTCGCTCTTCTCGCTCGGCTCCAAAATTCCCGCCCGGACGTAGAGCACCTCGGCGGAAACCCTGAGGGCCTTGGCGATCTGGTTGAGGACGTCAGCGGAAGGCTTGCGCAGTCCACGTTCGATCTGGCTCAGATACGGGTTGCTGACGCCGGCCTTGTCGGCCAGCTGACGCATGGACACCTGCGCGGCTTCGCGCTGGGACCGGATGAAGCTACCGATATCCGCCGCTGCCGTGGAGACCACCGCGGCGAGCTTGTCATCCTGCGACACCGGTGACCCCTTTCGTGGACTGGCAATTGCTGACACGTGCCACGATACGGCTCAGTGCTAACTTTTGCAAGCACTTGCTAGCGCAGGTCAGAACATAAGTTGAGCTATGGCGTAGATCGCCAGGCCAGCCAGCGAGCCGACCACCGTGCCGTTGATCCGGATGAACTGCAAGTCACGCCCCACGTGCAGTTCGATTCGCCGGCTCGCCTCGGCGGCATCCCAGCGCTCGATGGTCTCGGTGATGATCGCGGTGATCTCCACCCCGTAATGGCCGACCAGATGCTGAGCGGCCCGCACGATCCAATTGTCGACCTTGTCGCGCAGTTCGGCCTTGTCGCGCAACGATTCTCCGACCTGGACCACCGTCGCAGCCACCCGCGTCCGCAGCGCACTGGATGGGTCGTCGACACCTTCGAGCACCAGCCGCTTGAGCGTCCGCCAGGCCGTCGCCGCGGCGTTGGCGACTTCCTCGCGGGCCATCAGCTGCTCTTTGACCGCGTCGGCCTTCGCGATGGTCGCCTGGTCGTGCTGCAGATCGTCGGCAAACTCGAACAAAAATCGGGTCGCGCTGCGCCGCAGTTCGTGATCGGGATTACGGCGCACCTTGTCGGTGAAGTCCATCAGTTCACGGTGGATGCGGTCGCCCACCAGGTGGTCGACGAACCGCGGCGACCAGGTCGGCGAATCGCGCTCCACCACCCGCTGGATGACTTCACCGGCATTGAGCGACCACTGGAAGGCCCGGTCGGCCAGCAGCTGGATCAGCGCCTCCTGCCGGTTCTCCGCCAGTAGGGAGCCCAGCACCCGGCCGACCGGCGGACCCCAGTGCGGCTCGGCGATGCGTTGCACGATCATCCGGTCGATCACCTCCTGGACGTCGTCGTCGCGCAGCATCTCGATCAGGACCCGCAGCACGGTCGCGGTCTCGGCGGCCACCCGTTCGGCGTGCGTCGGCTCCGAGAGCCATTTACCCACCCGTCCGGCGATCTGCGCGTCGCGCAGCTTGGTCTCGATCACCGGCGGCGACAGGAAGTTCTCCCGCACGAAGGTGCCCAACCCCTCCCCGAGCTGGTCCTTCTTGCGCTTGATGATCGCGGTGTGCGGGATAGGTATACCCAGCGGGTGCTTGAACAGTGCGGTGACCGCGAACCAGTCCGCCAGCGCGCCGACCATGCCGGCCTCGGCCGCGGCGCCGACGTAACCCACCCAGACTGGAGCGGTGCCGTCAGCCTGCGCCCATCGGCACAGCAGGAAGACCACAGTGGCGCCGAGCAGGAAACTCAGCGCCACCACTTTCATCCGGCGCAGATCACGCAATCGAACCGCATCCGCGTCCGGATCGGCGCCCGCGAACGACTCCGCCAACGACTGCACGGTTTGCGCGGCGCCCGGCCAACTCGACGGGTTCTCTGGATGCACCACTACACCATCATCCACTGTCGAGACCGCCGGTAACTGTTACCAGCTCACAAAGTTTGCTGTACGGGCCCGTATTATCTATAGCGTCTAGCGAATGGGAATCGGCAATGGTGGCAAATCAGCTCCGTACCGGTGCCGTCAAGACCGACGGTCGTAAGCGGCGTTGGCACCAGCACAAGGTCGAGCGCCGGAACGACCTGATCGACGGCACGATAGAGGCGATCCGGCGCCGCGGCCAGTACGTGAGCATGGATGAGATCGCCGCAGAGATCGGCGTCTCCAAGACGGTCTTGTACCGGTATTTCGTTGACAAGAACGACCTCACCACCGCGGTGATGATGCGCTTCACGCAGACCACGCTGATCCCGAACATGACCAAGGCACTCTCGTCGAATCTGGACGGCTTCGACCTGACCCGCGAAATCATCCGGGTGTACGTCGACACCGTCGCCTCCGAGCCCGAGCCGTACCGGTTCGTGATGGCCAACAGCTCCGCGGCCAAGAGCAAGGTGATCGCCGACTCCGAACGGATCATCGCCCGGATGCTCGCAGTGATGCTGCGGATCCGGATGAACCAGGCCAAGATGGACACCAGCGGTGTCGAGCCGTGGTCCTACATGATCGTCGGCGCTGTGCAGCTGGCCACCCACTCCTGGCTGCTAGGCCCGCGGATGACCGCTGACGAGTTGATCGATTACCTGACCATGTTCGCCTGGAGCGCGTTGTACGGCATCGTCGAGGTGGGCGGGTCACTGGAGAAGTTCAATGCCGACCCGCACCCGTCGCCCGTGTTGCCGTGGCGCCGGGCCGCCGACGCGTAGGCGCGGTCTGCCGGTCGACCTGGCCTACCCCACCAGGCACTGCCATTTTCCAGGGAAATCCCTGTATCTCTCAAGGGCTGCATCTCCTACCGTCGCAAACGGGTCATCAGAACCGACCAGTTGTGACGCGAAGTCCTATCGAGAGAAGGCAGGTGCCCCACCATGGCCACAACGGGTTACCGGCTGGCCGCCAAGACGGTCCTGTCGGCATTGATCGCCGCCGGAGCATTCCTCGGCTGTGCCGCACCGGCCAGCGCGGACGACCCGGAACAGCCGCCCGGGCAGGGCCAGGACGCCTGCGCCAACGGCGACCAGGGCCAGCAACCGCAGGACCCGCAGGCGTGCGGCGCCGGTATCGCCAATCGGGCCATCGGCGAGGCCCAGAACGCCGCCGACCAGGCGGCCCGCGCCGCCGGCCAGAACGGTCAGAACAGCCCGCCCGGTGACCGGCCACCACAGGACCTCATCACCAACTCCGCCTGCGTCATCTTCAACGGGGTTCCGACCCTGATACCGCCGGGCGGTTTGACCCGCACCGCGTCGCCGTTCGACTCACCCATGGAGGGCAAACCGTGCTGGTTCGCGTTTGGCGTGAGCCCCACGCACTAGCGGATCAGTAGGCGTAGAAGCCCCGACCGGACTTCTTGCCCAGCTGGCCGGCCTCGACCATGCGCAGCAGCAGCGGCGGCGCGGCGTAGAGCGGCTCCTTGAATTCCTCGTACATCTTGTCCGCGATCAGCTTCAGCGTGTCCAGGCCCACCAGGTCGGACAGCCGCAGCGGACCCATCGGGTGCGACAGGCCGGCAACGATCGCCTTATCGATGTCCTCGACGGTGGCAAACCCGGACTCGAGCATCCGAACCGCCGACAGCAGGTAGGGCACCAGCAGGGCGTTCACCACGAAGCCGGAGCGGTCCGAGCAGCGCACCACCTGCTTGCCGAGCACCGCGCTGGCGAACTCCTCGGTGCGGTCGGCGGCGCTCGCGTCGGTGACCAGCGTGCTGACCAGCTCGACCAGCGGCAGCACCGGAACCGGGTTGAAGAAATGCAGGCCCAACACCCGCTGCGGGTTCTGCGTGGCAGCGGCGATCTTCATGATCGGGATGGACGAGGTGTTCGACGCGAGCACGGCGTCCGGGTCGGTGATCACCCGGTCCAGCTCGGCGAAGATCTTGGACTTGACCGTGTCGTCTTCGATGACAGCCTCAATGACCAGCTGACGATCCGCCAGCTCGCCGAGGTCGGTGGTGAAGGTCAGGTTGCCGACGGCGTCGTCGCGCTCGCGCTCGGTGATCTTGCCGGCGCTCACGCCGCGCTCCAGCGACTTGACGATCCGGTTGCGGCCTGCCGTGACCAGTGCGTCGGTGGTCTCGAAGATCTTCACCTCGACGCCGGCACGCGCCGACACCTCGGCGATTCCGGCGCCCATCTGCCCGGCTCCGATAACACCTACTCGTTGGATCGACACGGTCTCCCTTTCAGTCAACGGCAGCAACAGGCCCCGCCCAGGCTGGCTGGGCGGGGCCTGCGCTGTCAACTCCCCCGCGGTGCAATCCGACTTCCACCCCGGGAAATCTCTTCCCTTGCGGCCTAGTGGCTCACGCCTTCGGTTCCACCTCGCCTCGTGGCTGGCGCCACTCGGCTCAGTGGCTCACACCTTCGGTTCCACCTCGCCTCGTGGCTGGCGCCACTCGGCTCAGTGGCTCACACCGTCGGTTCCACCTCGCCTCGTGGCTGGCGCCACTCGGCTCAGTGGCTCACACCGTCGGTTCCACCTCGCCTCGTGGCTGGCGCCACTCGGCTCAGTGGAACTGGCCCTCTTCGGTCGAGCCGGCCAGCGCCGTGGTCGACGAGGTCGGGTCGACGGTGGTGGCGATCCGGTCGAAGTAGCCCGCACCGACCTCGCGCTGGTGCTTGGTGGCGGTGTAGCCCCGCTCCTCGGCCGCGAACTCGCGCTCCTGCAGCTCCACGTAGGCGCTCATCTGCTTGCGGGCGTAGCCGTGGGCCAGATCGAACATCGAGTAGTTCAGCGCGTGGAAGCCGGCCAGCGTGATGAACTGGAACTTGAAGCCCATGGCGCCCAGCTCGTTCTGGAACTTCGCGATGGTCGCGTCGTCCAGGTGCTGCTTCCAGTTGAACGACGGCGAGCAGTTGTAGGCCAGCATCTGGTCCGGGAACTCAGCCTTGACGCCCTCGGCGAACTTCTTGGCCAGCTCCAGGTCCGGGGTACCGGTTTCCATCCAGATCAGGTCGGCGTAGGGCGCGTAGGCCTTGGCCCGCGCGATGCACGGCTCCAGACCGTTCTTGGTGTAGTAGAAGCCCTCCGCAGTCCGCTCACCGGTGATGAACGGCTGGTCGCGCTCGTCGACATCGGAGGTGATCAGGGTGGCGGCCTCGGCGTCGGTCCGGGCGATCACCACGGTCGGCACGTCGGCGACGTCAGCGGCCAGCCGGGCAGAGGTCAGGGTGCGGATGTGCTGCTGGGTGGGGATCAGCACCTTGCCGCCCAGGTGGCCACACTTCTTCTCCGAGGCCAGCTGGTCCTCCCAGTGTGAACCTGCGACACCGGCGGCGATCATCGCCTTCTGCAACTCGTAGACGTTGAGGGCGCCACCGAAGCCGGCCTCGCCGTCGGCCACGATCGGGGCCAGCCAGTTGTCCACCGAGGTGTCGCCCTCGACCTTGGCGATCTCGTCGGCACGCAGCAGCGCGTTGTTGATCCGGCGCACCACCTGCGGCACCGAGTTGGCCGGGTAGAGGCTCTGGTCGGGGTAGGTGTGGCCGGACAGGTTGGCGTCACCGGCGACCTGCCACCCGGACAGGTAGATGGCCTTCAGCCCGGCCCGCACCTGCTGGACGGCCATGTTGCCGGTCAGCGCGCCCAGGGCGTTGATGTAGTCCAGGTCATGCAGCTGCTCCCACAGCACCTCGGAGCCGCGACGGGCCAGGGTGTGCTCCTCGACGACGTGGCCCTGGAGCGCGACGACATCCTCGGCGGAGTAGGTGCGGGTGACACCCTTCCAACGCGGGTTGTGGTCCCAGTCGTGCTGGATCTGCTCGGGGCTCTTCGGCGTGCCAACGGTCGACATAGGATGCGCTCCTTTGCGTTCTCGATCGGCCGGGGTCGCCGGACCCGAGAATTGCTTCCCGGCTTTGCTAACACCCCGATCGATTCACTGGTGTGTTAATGCGACCTTGACACAGGACATCTCCCCAGGTCCAGCCGTTTCCGTTGCCAACTTCAGCCATGCATCGCGAACAAATTGCAAAGTTTGCGAAGAACCGTGAGGAAACCCCGTCGCGAAATCAGGCCAAAAGCTACCGGTCGGTAACATATCCACACTGGTCAGCGCAGGTTTTAGCAGTACGCCCGTACTGACTAGAACGTGTTACAGCGGGAAGATCGCGGCGAGGGCTTTGACCTCTTCGCCCACGAGGTATGTGAGCGTTCTAACAGTGCGATCGACCAGTCCGGGCCCGAACTGATCAGTCGATCCAGCCGGGTGGACGTGGGAGACGATCTCTAGTTTGTCGCCCAGCGCGACCGCCGCGTCGTGCTCCAGCGTGACCCGCAGAGGCGCGTCGAGCAGCTCGGGGTAACCCGACAGGTAGTCCTCGACCACGCTCCAGTACACCGAGTTGTTCATATGGTCGAACAGATCGATGTCGGTGAACCGAATCGGGTATTCGTGGATCTCGTCCGCATCCTCACGACCACCGGCCTTCAGATAAGCCTTCCAGCGCAGCCGATCAACGGTGGTGGTGCGCTTCAGCCCGGCCAGGAAGTCCTCGGACATCCGCGCCGGCCCCTGCGTCTCGCGGTTGATGTTGATCCAGAACGCTTCGGATTCGATCAGCCCACCCTTGCGGCCATCGATGCGAACCCGCATCTCACACCACCGGTTGGAGGTACCCGAACACCAACGCCGCATCCGCAGCATGTCCTGAAACTCGATCGGTGCGATCAGGTCCATCATGGTGCGCCGGACGATCCACAGCGGGTGGGTCTCCTGATATCCGCCCTCGCGCAACTGATCCTGGCCGATGTCCTGGATGTGGCGAGCCGCCGCATCCATCCGCAGGCGGCCCAGGCGGTCGATGTCGGCGACCCGCAACGGCCACTGTCGGTCGAACACGTCGGGATGTGGGTCCGGCACCGGCATCAAAACCTTGGCCAGGCCGATCGGCTCCTGCATCTGCTGCATCGCTGCTCCCGTGGTCTTTCCCTGAGCGGATCATGCCATGCCAACAATGCGAATGCCGCCTTCGCAGCAGGTAGGCTCGATGAGGTGGCCAAGACGTATGTCGGCGCCCGGGTGCGCCAGCTGCGCAGCGAACGCGGGTTCAGTCAGGCTGCGTTGGCCCAGATGCTCGAGATCTCACCGAGCTACCTCAACCAGATCGAGCATGACGTTCGTCCGCTGACCGTCGCGGTGCTGCTGCGAATCGCCGAGGTCTTCGGTGTGGACGCCAGCTTCTTCGCCTCCCAGGACGACACCCGGCTGGTCGCCGAGCTGCGCGAGGTCGCCATGGACCGCGACCTCGACATCGATGTGGACCTGGCCGAGGTGGCCGAAATGGTCAGTGCCCACCCCAAATTGGCCCACGCGATGGTCAACCTGCACCGCCGCTACCGCATCACCACGGCCCAACTCGCCGCGGCCACCGAGGAGCGCTTCTCCGACGGCAGCGGCACCGGCGCGATCACCATGCCGCACGAGGAGGTCCGCGACTACTTCTATCAGCGCCAGAACTACCTGCACGAACTCGACACCGCCGCAGAAGATCTGGCCACCCGGATGCGCCGACACCAGGGCGAATTGGCCGTCGAGCTGGCCAATCGGCTCACCGAGGTGCACGGGGTGCACATCAACCGTCGCATTGACCTAGGCGAAACGGTGCTACACCGCTACGACGCGGAAACCCGCACCCTGGACATCTCCAACCACCTGTCCTGGGGACAGCGTGTATTCAAGATGGCCGCCGAACTGGCCTATTTGGAATTCGACGATCAGATCTCGGCCATGGTGGAAGAGGGAAAGTTCACCTCGAAGGATTCCCGCACGCTGGCCCGGCTCGGGCTGGCCAACTACTTCGCGGCGGCGATCGTGTTGCCCTACGGTCAGTTCCACGACAGCGCCGAGACATTCCGCTATGACATCGAACGGCTGTCGGCTTTCTACCGTGTCAGCTACGAGACCATCGCTCACCGGCTCTCCACCCTGCAGCGGCCGTCGATGCGGGGCGTGCCGTTCTCCTTCGTCCGGGTCGATCGAGCCGGCAATATGTCAAAACGGCAGTCAGCCACCGGCTTTCATTTCTCCTCCAGCGGCGGTACCTGCCCGCTGTGGAACGTCTACGAGTCGTTCGGCAACCCGGGAAAGATCCTGGTGCAGATCGCCGAGATGCCCGACGGCCGCAAGTACATGTGGGTGGCCCGCACCGTGGAACGTCGCGCCTCGCGCTGGGGCCAACCGGACAAGACCTTCGCGATCGGGCTCGGTTGCGAACTGCGCCACGCACACCGGCTGGTCTACTCCGAAGGCCTGGATCTGGCGTCCGGCCACGACGTCCCGGCCACCCCGATCGGGGTGGGCTGCCGCGTCTGCGACCACGACAACTGCCCGCAGCGAGCCTTCCCCGCGTTGGGCCGTGACCTGGATCTCAACGAACATCGCAGCACTGTCTCGCCGTATCTGGTAAAGCAACAGCGGTGACTGTTCGTATCCCCGATTCTCCCGGCCTGCGCGACCTCGGTGTCACGAACTGGCTGGTCTGCAAAGTCGTCGCCCTGCGCCAGCACGTGCCCCGGGCGCACCTGTTCACCACCCTCGGCCAGCACCGGCGGCTGATGTGGTCCTGGCTGCCGTTCGGCGGGATGCTCATGCGCGGCGGCAAGCTCTCCAACCGCGACACCGAGTTGGTAATCCTGCGGGTGGGGCACCTGCGCGACAGCCAGTACGAACTGCAGCACCATCGCCGGATGGCCCGGGCGGTCGGTATCGATGACGCCACCCAGACACTGATCTTCGAAGGCCCCGGCGCGGACGGGCTCACCGACCGGCAGCGGGTCTTGCTGACCGGCGTCGACGAACTGGTTCAGACCCGCACGCTCTCGGATGCCACCTGGGCACAGCTGGCCGAACATCTGGATCGTCCCCGACTGATCGAATTCGTCATGCTGACCAGCCAATACGACGCACTGGCCGCCACCTTGAGCGCACTGCGGGTGCCGCTGGACTTCGATGAGTAGTCCTGCGTGACAGCTACCGTGAACCACGACCTGGCCGTCGCCGGGGGCGGGGTGCTGCTGATCGCAGCGGTCCTGATCGTGGTCGGGCGCGCGCTGGCACGACGGGGGGCCAGCCCGTTGGTCACCCGCAAGGTCCCGCACGCGCTGTGCGGATTGTTCGCCGCCCTGGCGGCCTTCCAGTTGTCGCACGGAGTGGTGGTGGCGGGCGTGCTGGCGGCGGCGACGGTGGCCTTGACGGTCATCGTAGAGCGCGGTCTGATCCCGGTCCCCGGCGTCTTCGACGGCACCCGGTCGCGCGATTACGGACTGGTGGGCTTCGCCGCCGGGGCGTTGGTCGCGGTGCTGGCGTTCTGGCCGGATCGGGTCGCCATCGCTGCCGGCGTGGTGGTGCTGGGGCTGGCCGACGCCGGTGCGGCGCTGATCGGGGACCGCTACGGCAGGCACCGGGTCGAAGCCGGCGGCGGGGTGCGCTCATTGGAGGGGTCGGTGGCCTTCGTGGCCATCGCGTTCGCCGTGTCGTGGGTGTTCTGCCGGGTCGGTCTTGAACTGAATACGTTTATGGCGGTGTCGGTTTCGCTGTTCGTCGCGATGACCACCGCCGCTGTGGAACTTCTGGTGCTGCCGGCGGCAGACAACCTGCTGATCACGCCGTGGGTCGCGCTGCTGCTGCACGTGGCGCGGGAGCTGTCGACCGACGACGCGCTGCGGTGGCTGGCCGCGGTGGTATTCGGCTGCGCCATCGTGCCGTTCATGCTGCGGATGCGCTGGCTGGATCTACCCGGAGCGCTCAGTGGCGGCCTGATCGCCGGAGTGGCCGTCGGCCTCGGCGGATGGGCTTGGATCATCCCGGCCGCGTTGTTCTTCTCGCTGACCAGCTTGCTCACCGCGTATCGCCGCCCGGTCCGGACCGGGGGCATGCGCACCATGAGCCAGGTCGCGGTGAATGCCGGCCTGCCGGTGCTGGTTCCGGTCATCGGCTATGCGTTCACCGGTGATCCGCTCTGGTACGCCGTGTCGATCGGCGGGATCGCGGCCGGCATCGCCGATTCCTGGGCCTCGGAGATCGGGCGATTCTCGTCCCATGAGCCGCTGTCGCTGCGCACCTGGGCCCGGGTGCCCAAGGGCACCTCGGGAGCGGTATCCCCGCTGGGTTCGGGTGCGACGGTGCTCGGGGCGCTGGCCGTCGGCGCGTTCGGCGCCCTGTTCGGCGGCCTCGCGATGGTGCCGGTGGGTCTGGCGGCCGGCGTCGTCGGCTCCCTGGCCGACACCCTGATCGGCGCCACGGTGCAGGCCCGCTTCGTCTGCGCGACGTGCGGCGCCACGGTGGAGGACGACATGCACTGCGGCGCGCCGACGCAGCCTTCCACCGGCTGGCGGTGGGTGGGCAACGACGCGGTCAACGCCTGTGCGAACGTGGCCGGCATGGTGGTGGGATACGGGGTTTTCGCGCTTCTCGGGGGTTGAGCGCCGGTCACGAATCGAGCGCGTCGAGCTGATGCGGGCAATATGTCCGCGCGGCGATCGTCACGAACATCGCCGCGCCGTGCAGCGTCAATGCCGGGTCAGCAGCTCGCAGGTCATTGAGCACCTGCAGAGCCGTTTCGCCGTGATTGGCCAACCGGCACACCGTTTTGCCGGCCTCGACGGCTCCGTTGTCGTCGGGATAGGCGATCCCCGCCTTCTGCAGCTCGGCGAGGAAGGCCGAATCGTCGCCCGTCGGGTCGGCGGCCTCGGTGGGCTGCGCGTGCACGGGCACGGCGACCCTGATCCCCGTCGCGATACCGAGAAGCACCAGCCGAAATTTCCTCACGTCGCCACTACGGTTCCGCGTAGTCGCGCGCGTTCGTGCCTACCTGACCGGGAATCACCGCAGCTTCGTCGTCATCCAGGACGTGAACCGCGTGGATACCGGGTTTCAAGGTCAGCTCCGCAACGAGGTCATCGAGGCCGGCTTCATCGACGGTCCAGTGCTGCACCGCGTCGGGCTGTTCCTGCAGACATTCGATAACGCGGTCGAGTTGAACCGGCTCTTTGAGTCGCTTGGCGGTGGATACCTTCGATGGAACTTTGGCCGAGCTGACGACCCGAGCGACTGGGCTGCCCAGCATGCCGCCGGTCATACTGCCCAATGCCGCCTCAGTGGGAAGGGTTGCCGGCAATCCTGCCGCCGGAACCGCTGCCGCGCCGGCGCCCGGGAGGGCAGCGGAGGCCAGCCTGATGGCCGGGGTGACGCCTGCCCAGCTCGGTGGCACCGACAGCGCCCCGACCGCCGGCGCGCTGCCCGCACTGGCCGAAAGGGTGGTTGTCCCACCGCCAGCCGGGGATCTCAGTCCTGGCCCGGAAAGTCCGGCATGCAGCGGCGACTTCGAGACGGTGACCACCGGTGCTCGGTAGAAGTTCTTGAACTGCCCGATGCCTAGGCTGGTCGTACTGTTGACGACGTTGGTCCAGGTCGCTTGGTTGCCTATGGTCTGGGCGAAACCGAAGAATGCTTCCCACAGGGCCGATGCAGGTGCTCCCAGCAATGCCTCCCAGAAACTCTTGTAGCCCGCGGTGAGGTCGTTGATGAGATCGAGTATCGGCTGCAGGGCGCCCGCCGCAGCGGTACCAGGCGCAGTGGTGGCCTGCGCGGCGCCGCTTCTGGTTTGAGGTGGTTTGGTGAACAGGGTCAACCGGGTCCCGGTGGCGGTCGACGCGTTGGCGTACCCGATCATCGCGACGACATCTTGCGCCCACATCTGTCCGTACTGAGCTTCGGTGGCTGCGATCGCCGCGGAGTTCTGCCCGACGAGGTTGGTTGCCATCAGCGACATCAGCTGACTGCGGTTGGCCGCGATCATCGCGGGTGGCACTGTGGCCGCGAGCACCGCCTCATAGGCCGCGGCGGCGGCCCGGGCCTCGGCCGCGGCCTGCGCTGCCTGACCGGCCGTGGTCGACAGCCAGCTCAGATAAGGCGCGACGGCGGCCGCCATGGACACCGACGAGGGCCCCAGCCACGCCTCGCCCGCCAACCCGGCGATCACCGAGCCATAGGCAGCCGCCGCCGAGTTCAGCTCCGCGGCCAACCGGTCCCACGCGGTGGCCGCCTCCAGCAGTGATCCGGCACCCGGTCCGGTATAGATCTGACCGGAGATGACCTCCGGCGGCCGCGCGGCGAAATCCCCGAGGACCATTGCTCTTTCCTTCCTTAGCCCCGTAGCCGCGGGCTATTTCCGGTTCGGCGGGATGACGATGACGGTGGATGTGGTGGCGATTTCCTCGGCAACCTCCTCGCTGGTGAGGCGGCCGGATCCGCCAGCGAGCACGCGGCTGACCGGGCGGCCGGCCACGCGGGCGCCCGCAGGCGCACTCCGGCCGGCCGGCCCGGACATCGCCGTGGTGGCACCACCTCCGAGCGCCCGCCCGGCGACGCTCGACAGGGCCATCTCGCCGAACATGGCGCTCTGCGCCTCACCGGCAAGCGCAGGACCGGTGCTGGCCGCTCCTTCATCGAAGGCCGTCGTCACCGCACGGATCGCGGGGACGGTCGCGGCCCAATTCTGCGGAACAGACAGCGATCCGATCAGCCCCGCCCGTGCCACCACCGCCGTCGGCGTCGCCAGGTGCGGGAATGGCTTGGTCAGCAGCTCGCTGGAGAGCAGCGGCGTCAGGAGGCCTGTCGGCATCTTGGGATTGAGGAACGGTCCCAGACTTTGTATGCCGGTGCCCAGGTTGGGAATGCTGATGCTGACCTGCCACCAGCTCTTCAGCAGACTCGCGAAGCCCAGCGGGGTGTAGGGCCCCGAAATCGTGTTGATGACATTGGTCAAAGTGTTCATGATCTCGGTCAGTCCGGCCCCAGCCGTCGTGGGCGCAGCAGCCCCGGCGGTAAGGCTTTGCACGACGGCGGCCCCAGACCCGGCGGCCGACGCCATCGCGTTCGGCGCAGCGGAATGCCCGGCGCTGTCGGTGGTGGGTGGCGGTGAGGCAAACATGCCCAGCCGGGTTGCGGCCGCGGAGGCTGCCGCATAGCCGTACATCGCCCCGGCATCCTGGGCCCACATCTCGGCATACTGGGCTTCGGCGGCGGCGATCGCCGCGGTGTTTTGCCCCAGAATGTTTGTCGCGATCAATGTCGCGGTCAGAATCCGGTTGTCCACGATCACCGGCGGTGGCACCGTCGCCGCAAAAGCGGCCTCGTAGGCGCCTGCCGCCGACTTGGCCTGCACAGCTGTCCGCTCGGCCTGCACCGCAGTGGCAGCCAACCACGCCGCATACGGTCCCGCCGCGGCAGCCATTGACTCCGACGAGGGGCCGTGCCAACCCGCGCTCGTCAAGTCTGCGATCACCGTCTCATAAGAGGCTGCCGCGGAATGCAGCTCGGTGGCCAACCCCGCCCAGGCACTGGCGACGGCAAGCATGGGCGCCGAACCGGGCCCGGAATAGATTCTGCCGGAGTTGATTTCAGGCGGTAACGCTCCGAAGTCGACCAACCAACCCTGAACACCCACCTGAACATTCCTCCGCGTCACGAAGGACTGCATGACTGGCAGTCCGGCACCCGATCCCCCCGCAGGGACCGTTGGCCGTCATTGACTCGTGACCGCGGTTCTGGCGACCCCACCGCCTCGTCGCGTCCACCTGTCGGCGACACGCCCAAAACTACGCGCAGTCTCCAAGCACTTGGCAGTTTCCCCGAAATTGCACATGCCGCCACACCGCCACGGCATCAGCAGCTGAGCCCGCCGTACCGCCGTCAGAAGTTGATCATGTGGCCGGTCAGGCCGTGGAAGCACTCCTGCAGCGCCTCGGACATGGTCGGGTGGGTGTGCACATTGCGGGCCAGCTCGTTGGCCGTCAGATCCCACTTCTGCGCCAGGGTCAGCTCCGGAAGCAACTCCGACACATCGTGGCCGACCAGGTGCCCGCCGATCAGCTCGCCATAGCGGGCGTCGGCGATCAACTTCACAAACCCGCTCGGGTCGCCCACACCATGCGCCTTGCCGTTGGCGGTGAACGGGAACTTCACCACCTTGACGTCGTAACCCTCGGCCTTGGCCTGCTCCTCGGTGAGCCCGAAGCTGGCCACCTGCGGCTGGCAGAAAGTTGCCCGCGGCATCATCCGGTAATCACCCAGCGACATGGTTTCGGCGCCGCCGATAGTCTCGGCGGCCACCACACCCTGCGCCTCGGCGACGTGCGCCAACTGCAGCAGCCCGGTGACGTCACCGATGGCATAGATGTGCGGCACCGAGGTCTGCAAGTACTCGCCGACGCCGATGGCGCGACGCTCGGTCAGGGCGACGCCCGCCGCCTCCAGTCCGTAGCCGTCGACGTTGGGGGCAAATCCGATGGCCTGCAACACTTTGTCGGCCTTGAGCTCCTCGGTCTGTCCGTCCTTGCTGACCGTGACCGTCACCTGGCCGCCGGCGCCGCTGTCCGAGATGGACTCGACCTTGGTTCCGGTGCGGATCTTGACGCCCAGCTTCTTGAACTGCTTCTCAATCTCCTTGGACACGTCGGCGTCCTCGTTGGGCAGCGCGCGCGGCAGGAACTCCACCACGGTGACGTCCACGCCGTAGTTGGCCAGCACGTAGGAGAACTCCATGCCGATCGCTCCGGCGCCGGCGATGATGATCGAGCTGGGCAGCTCCCGGCTCAGGATCAGTTGCTCGTAAGTGACAACGTTGTCCGACAGCGAGGTGCCCGGCACCAGCCGGGTACTCGACCCGGTGGCGATGATCGCGTTGGTGAACGTAACCGTCTCGGTACCACCGTCATTGAGGGCCACCGACAGCGTATTCGGGTCGGTGAACGTGCCGTAGCCGTGGATCTCGGTGATCTTGTTCTTCTTCATCAGGAAGTGCACGCCGGCCACCCGGCCCTCGGCGACCTTGCGGCTGCGGTCGAACGCGGCGCCGTAGTCGAAGGTGGCCGTGCCGCTGATCCCGAACGTGGCGGCCTCGCGCGAGAAGATGTGTGCCAGCTCGGCGTTGCGCAGCAGCGCCTTCGAGGGAATGCAGCCGACGTTGAGGCAGACCCCGCCCCAGTACTTCGGCTCGATGATGGCGGTGTTCAAGCCCAGCTGGGCGGCGCGAATGGCCGCAACATATCCGCCGGGACCAGCTCCAAGAACGACGACGTCATAGTGGGTCACGTGCCCACCCTAACGGGCCCTCGTCGCGGAGGCTCAGTACGGGATGATTCCGGCGACGCAGCGACTCACATGCTGGCAGTAGTAGTGCCCGTAGAGCGGCGCCGCGGCGACCGCGGCGGCGAACACCGCCGACATCAAGGCGATTGCCACCGCCGATACCAGCGGTTTCTCTCCCACCATCGCCACGATCAGCCCGGCGACCACGCACACCGCGGCATAGATCAGCACCACGAAGACGGCCGGTGTCTTGTCGGCCAGGCTGTACCACCAGGAGAACAGTCCCAGGCCGATCCCGGCTGCCGGTGTCCACACTGCCAACAGCACCAGGGCCAGCTGCCACCACTTCAGGAATTGGTATTGGCCGGTGAGGACCACCGGTTTGGGTGGCTTGGCCGGTGGCAGCGCGGATGCCGGCATGGGGCTTTCCGGGTCGGGCCACGGAATCGGCTCGTCACCGGTGTTCGGTTCGTCCCGCATCTCGGCCGGGCCGGGCAGCGGGACCGGGTGCGGCCCGGTGTCGAAGATCGGGGCCATATGCGGCTCGGTCATGGGCAGTGACCCGGTGTCGGTGGCTTCAGACACCCGACACCGCCTGAATCGCGGCCAGTGCGCCGAACCACCCGACCGCCATCGCGAGCAGAAACGCACCCAGGGCGGTTACCCACCGGCGCGAGGAGACGAACACCAGCACCAGGCCCGCGATGCTGGGCGCGCCGAGCACCAGCGTGATCGCGACGTCCGGGCGCAGCGGAGCGGTGATGACCAGGCTCAAGCCGATCCCGATCAAGACGCCGACCGCTACCCCGACCAGCATGGCGCTGCTCAACAACCAGGGGCGTGGCAGCGGAATCACACCACCAGATTTTACGGCGATCGCGCCGGTCAGCGTGGTAACGACCCGGTGATCACCGGGATTGTTTCCAGCAGTGTGTTCTCGTCGTCGGTGAAGGCCCGGCTACGGGTCAGAAACCGGATGCCCTCGGGTGCCTCCAGGCTGAACCCGGCCCCGCGGCCCGGGACCGCGTCGATGATCAGCTGGGTGTGCTTCCAGGCGGCGAACTGGGGACCGGAGATCCAGACCGGCACTTCGATGCCGGCTCTCCCGTTTTCCAGGTCCAGTATCCCGAGCAGCACGTCGTGGTCACCGATGATGAAGTCACCGTCGGGGTAGCACATCGGCGCCGACCCGTCGCAGCAGCCACCGGACTGGTGGAACATCACCGGACCGTGACGCGCCACCAGCCGCGCCACCAGCTCGGCGGCCGCCTCGGTGATCAGCACCCGGTCCGGTGCGTCCATCAGAACAGGCCCATCAAAAAAGACCCTGCGCCGACTGGGAGTAGGACACCAGCAGATTCTTGGTCTGCTGGTAGTGGTCGAGCACCATCTTGTGGTTCTCCCGGCCGATGCCGGACTGCTTGTACCCGCCGAACGCCGCGTGCGCGGGATAGGCGTGGTAGCAGTTGACCCACACGCGCCCGGCCTGGATGTCGCGACCGGCCCGGTAGGCGGTGTTGCCGTCGCGGCTCCACACCCCGGCGGCCAGCCCGTAGATGGTGTCGTTGGCGATGGCGATGGCGTCGTCGTAGTCGGTGAACGACGTCACCGACACCACCGGGCCGAAGATCTCCTCTTGGAAGACGCGCATCTTGTTGTGGCCGGCGAAGATCGTCGGCTGCACGTAGTAGCCGCCGGACAGCTCACCGCCCAGCTCGGCGCGTTCGCCGCCGGTGACGGTGGTGGCGCCCTCCTCCTTGCCGATCGCGATGTAAGACAGGATCTTCTCCAGCTGGTCGTTGGAGGCCTGCGCCCCGATCATCGTGGTGATGTCGAGCGGATCGCCCTGGCGGATCGCCTTGGTGCGGATCGCGGCCAGCTCCAGGAACTCGTCGTAGATGGGGGCCTGGACCAATGACCGCGACGGGCAGGTGCACACCTCGCCCTGGTTGAGGGCGAACCCGGCAAACCCTTCCAGCGCCTTGTCCTGGAAGTCGTCGTTGGCTGCCAGCACATCGGAGAAGAAGATGTTGGGGCTCTTACCGCCCAGCTCCAGGGTGACCGGAATGATGTTCTGGCTGGCGTACTGCATGATCAGCCGGCCGGTGGTGGTCTCGCCGGTGAAGCCGATCTTGGCGATCCGGTTGCTGGTCGCCAGCGGCTTGCCCGCCTCGACACCGAATCCGTTGACCACGTTGACGACTCCCGCCGGCAGCAGGTCGCCGATCAGGCTCATCAAATACAGGATCGAGGCGGGGGTCTGCTCGGCCGGCTTGAGCACCACCGCGTTGCCGGCGGCCAGGGCGGGCGCCAGCTTCCAGGCGGCCATCAACAGCGGGAAGTTCCACGGGATGATCTGGCCGACGACGCCCAGCGGCTCGTGGAAGTGGTACGCGACGGTGTCGTTGTCGAGCTGGCTCAGCGCACCCTCCTGGGTGCGGATCGCCGCGGCGAAGTAGCGGAAGTGATCCGCGGCCAGCGGGATATCGGCGGCCAGCGTCTCGCGGACCGGCTTGCCGTTGTCCCACACCTCGGCGACCGCCAGCTGCTCGCGGTGCGCATCGATCCGGTCGGCGATCTTGGTGAGAACGTCCGCCCGTTCGGCCGGGGACGCCTTGCCCCACGCCGGGGCGGCCGCATGTGCGGCGTCGAGCGCCAGGTCGATGTCGGCCGCCGTGGAGCGGGGGATCTCGCAGAACGGCTGACCGGTGACCGGTGTGGTGTTCTCGAAGTACTCACCGCCGACCGGTGCCACCCACTGCCCCCCGATGAAGTTCCCGTAGCGGGACTCGTAGCTCATCAGCGCGCCTGCGGAACCCGGACGTGCGAAAACGGTCATCGATGCTGCTCCTTAGCCGTGGGTGTTACTCACCTCACACTACCGTCGTGGTCACAATGACTTCCATGCCTGCGCATCCTGCCCGCGACTTTGACGACCCGTACCTGTGGCTGGAGGACGTTACCGGTGAGCAGTCACTGGACTGGGTGCGCTCCCACAACGATCCGACCGTCGACGAGTTCGCCGGCGACGACTTCGAAGCGATGCGCGCCACCGCGCGCGAGGTGCTCGACACCGACGCTCGTATCCCCTACGTACGACGTCGCGGCGAATACCTCTACAACTTCTGGCGTGATGCCACCAACCCGCGCGGCTTGTGGCGACGCACCACCTTGGACAGCTACCGCACCGACAGCCCGGAGTGGGATGTGGTCATCGACCTCGATGAGCTGGCCCGCGCCGACGACGAGAATTGGGTCTGGGGCGGCGCCAACGTGATCGAACCCCACCACACCCGGGCCCTGATATCGCTGTCCCGCGGCGGATCGGATGCCGTGGTGGTACGTGAATTCGACATGGCCACACGGGAATTCGTCGGGCCCGCCGGCCAAGGCTTCGAGCTTCCCGAGGCCAAGACGCGGATCGGCTGGGAGGACGACGACACCGTCTTGGTCGGCACCGATTTCGGCGCCGACTCGCTGACCGAGTCCGGATACCCCCGGATGGTGAAGCGATGGCGCCGCGGCCAGGATCTGGCGCAGGCGGAGACGGTGTTCACCGGGTCGGCCACCGATGTGGTGGTCGCCGCGGGCCGCGATCGCACCCCGGGATTCGAACGAACCATGGTGTCGCGGGCGATCGACTTCTTCAACGACGAAGTCTACGAACTGCGCGGCCTCCCCGGGCAGCAAGAGCTGATCCGCATCGACGCGCCTACCGACGCCTCGGTGTCGGTACACCGGCAATGGATCCTGATCGATCTGCGCACCGACTGGGACACCGGCACCGCGACCTATCGGGCCGGCTCGCTGTTGGCCGCGGACTACGACGAATTCCTTGCCGGCACAGCGCAGTGCAGCGTCATCTTCGAACCGGACGCCCACACCGCACTGCACCACTACGCGTGGACCCGCGATCGACTGATCCTGGTCACCCTGCACGACGTGGCCAGCCGGGTGGAGGTCGTCAGGCCCGGCGACTGGCAGCGGCGTCCCGTCGCCGAGGTACCGGCCAACACCAACACCGTGATCGCGGCCGCCGACGACACCGGCGACGAGATCTTCTTGGACTCAAGCGGATTCGATCGCCCGTCGCGACTGTTACACGGCCCTGTGGACGGGACACTGACCGAGATCAAGTCGGCTCCGGCGTTTTTCGATGCCGACGGACTCGCCGTCAGCCAGTACTTCGCCACCTCCAAAGACGGCACCGCGATCCCGTACTTCGTGGTGCGCCCGGCAAACGCCACCGGCGCGACACTGCTGGGCGGCTATGGCGGATTCGAGGTGGCGCGCACCCCGGGTTATGACGGCGTGCTGGGCCGGCTGTGGCTGGAGCGCGGCGGAACCTACGTGCTGGCCAACATCCGGGGCGGCGGCGAGTACGGGCCGGGTTGGCACACCCAGGCGATGCGCGCCGGACGGCACCTGGTGGCCGAGGATTTCGCAGCGGTGGCAACCGATCTGGTAGACCGCGGCATCACCCGCGTCGAGCAGCTCGGCGCGGTGGGCGGCTCCAATGGCGGGCTGCTGATGGGCATCATGCTCACCGCCTACCCACACCTGTTCGGCGCACTGGTGTGCCAGGTGCCGCTGCTGGACATGCGCCGCTACCACCTGCTGCTCGCCGGAGCTTCCTGGGTGGCCGAGTACGGCGACCCGGACGACCCCGACGAGTGGGACTTCATCAGTAAATACTCGCCGTACCAGAATATTTCAGCCGATGCCGACTACCCGCCGGTGCTGATCACCACCTCCACCCGCGACGACCGGGTGCATCCGGGGCATGCCCGGAAGATGACCGCGGCACTGCGGGACGCCGGGCATCGGGTCTGGTACTACGAGAACATCGAGGGCGGGCACGGTGGCGCGGCCGACAACGCACAGGCGGCGTTCAAGTCAGCGCTGAGCTTTTCGTTCCTGTGGCGGATGCTGGGCAATCAGGGCTGACAACGCCGTTCTCCCGGCCACCGAAGGTCAGGACTTGCGCAGTCCGCCGGCCAGCGCGATTCCCACCCCGACCAGCACCAACACCGCCCCGGTCGCCAGGGTCAGATTGAGCCACAGGTGCAGGCTGCCTTCGGCCACATCAGCCAGGGCATCGGTGATCCGGCGAATGTCGCCGGTCGCCTGGCTGAGCACCTGGTCGAGGAGGCGCCGCGCCACTTCGACGCCCGACCAGCCGACCGCACCCACCAGCAGCGCCGAAACACCCAGGCTCGCCAAGGCCCTGCCGCGATGCCGTGCCGCGATCAGCGTCAGGATCGCGCACAGTCCGGCCATTGCGCCCAGCACGACGGTGAGTAACGGTCCCCACACCGCGAGCCGGTGCAACCCGCCGGGCCGCATCACCTCGGTGGACGTCGACGTCAGCGGCACCGTCAACGAGGCGGGCAGCGTAATCGGGTAGTCGGACAACAGCTGCGCGAACGCGTCGTCACGCAGCATCGGTATCACGTCGATCTCCCAGGGACCGGGATCGCCGACGTTGAGCAGCCACGCGTGCCCGTCCCGGTTGACCCGGACGAACTGCGCCGGAAACGACGGCCCAGCGGTGAATTCGCGGGCGGCCTGACGTACCTCCGAGGGGTCGATGCCGAAGCCGCTCCCCCGGATCAGCTGCACCGTCTGAGCGCTCAGCTCTGCCGCCACCGCGTCTTGTAGGGCCGGTTGAGCCGCGGCACGGGCCGCCAGCCGGGCGTACCCGTCAGCATCGATGAGGTTGTACTGCGCCCACGCCGTCGGCAGCGCCACCACCAGGGTTGCGGTGGCGAGCAGCCAGAACAGCGTCGCGGTGAAGACGCGCACTATTTTGCGGTGCGGCGCGGCCGCGCCAGCGCCAGCTTGGTGAGCATCCGGTTGGTTCGCGCCAGCGTCTTCAGCGAGTTGTGGTAAAAGTTCCCGCCCGCGCCGACATTGGTGCGCGGCACGACGACGGTCTCCTGCCGACAGAACTTGCGGATGCCGTCCGCACCACCGAATCGCGCTCCGATGCCCGAGGTCTTCCAGCCACCCATCGGTGCCGTGGTGCACATCAGGTTGGAGATCACGTCGTTGACGTTCACCGCTCCGCAGTCCAGCTGCAGGGCAATGTCTTTGGCCCGCGAGACGTCACGAGAGAACACCGAGGCGCTCAACCCGTAGGAGCTGTCGTTGGCGAGTCGGATCGCCTCGTCGACGCTGGCGACCTTCATGATCGGCAGGGTCGGGCCGAAGGTCTCCTCGGTCATGCAGGCCATCGAGTGGTCGACGTCGACCAGCACGGTGGGCGGGTAGAAGCTGCCCGGACCGTTTGCCCGTTCCCCGCCGGTCAGTGCACGCGCTCCGGCGGCCACGGCTTCCTTGACGTGCCGCTCGGTGATGGCGAGTTGCTGGTCGCTGATCAAAGCGCCGAAGTGCTTGCCCTCGCCGGTGCCCATCTGCAACGCCTCGACATCGCGGACGACCGCGGCAACGAACTTGTCGTAGACAGGCTCCAGCACGTACACCCGCTCGACCGATACGCAGGTCTGCCCGGCGTTGAACATTGCGCCCCACACCGCGGCGTGCGCGGCCAGGTCGATGTCGGCGTCCTCGCACACGATCATCGGGTCTTTGCCACCGAGTTCGAGGCTGACCGGCACCAGCCGGCTGGCGGCCCGCTCGGCGACCTTGCGCCCGGTGGCGGTGGAGCCGGTGAACTGCACGTAGTCGGAGTTGTCGATCACCGCTTCGGCCACTTCGCGCGCACCCTGCACCACCGCGAAGACGTCCGGGGCGCCGGAGGCCAGCCAGCCCTGGCGCAGCACTTCGGCGGTGAGCGGGGTCTGCTCGGACGGCTTGAGCAGCACCGCGCAGCCGGCCGCCAAAGCGCCGATGGCATCCATCAGCGCGTTGGCCACCGGGTAGTTCCACGGCGCGATCACGCCGACCACCGGCCGAGGCCGGAAATGGATGGCGATCTTCTTGATGCTCATCACGGGCAGCGGCGCCGGCCGGGTCTCCGGGGCCACCGCCTTCTCCATCACCTTGATCACGTACGACAGGATCATGATCAGCAGGGGCACCTCTTGCGCGGCATCGGTGCTGGACTTGCCGGTCTCGGCGATCAGCAGCTTCTCGATCTCGTCCCGGTTGTCGCCGAGCCACAAAGCGAAACGGGCCAGGGCCTTGGCCCGGCCCTTGGCGCCGCGGTGCTCCCACTCCCGTTGCGCGGTGCGCAGCCCGGCCGCGATCTTTTCGACGTCAGCAGGGTCGGTCCACTGGACCTCGCCGGCAGTCTCCCCGGTGGCGGGGCTGAACACGGTTCCGGTGCCGGTGAAGGCGGCAACTGAGTTGGTGGCGGTCATGGCGCCATGCTAGTCCGAGCTGTGACCCGGATCGCACCGGGCCTCGACACGTGTCAAGTCTGGGGAGAACCCTGGCTTTTTATGCCCCGCAGGTACGCGGCCTGCCCCAGATGCTGGGCGCAGTCGTCGATGATGCTGACCAGCCGGACCCCCGCGGTCACCGGCGGATCCCAATGGGTGTCGACGACCCGAGCCAGTTCGTCGGCGGTGACGCCGTCGAGGTAGCCCAGAGTCAGCTGATGCACGTCGCGGTAATAGCCCGCCAGCAGGCCTGCCGGGGCATGAACCTTGGCGACATCGTCGGGGCTATGCCCATAGCCACTGTCATCACGCGGCAGGTCCAGCCCGAACCGGTCCACCCAGCCGTCGCGGGTCCACACCTGCTCCACGCCGGCTACCTGGGCAATCTGAATGTCCTGCACCCGCGCGCTGTGCCAGAGCAGCCACGCGATGCTGTTGGCCTGCGCCGTCGGCCGATAGTCGGCCACCTCATCGGTGAGCCCGTCAGTCAGTTCGTCGGCGTGCTCGATCAGCCGGGTGAATGCGTCGCGGAGCAGCACCTGCAGAGCGGCGTTTGTGTCGTTCTCCGTCATACCGCCCGACGCTACGCCTGGTGGCAGACCGCCTCGACGTTGTTGCCGTCCGGATCGCGGACGAAGGCGCCGAAATAGCCGGGGTGATATTCGGGCCACAGCCGCGGTGCGTGCAGGGACTCGGCACCCAGTTGCACGGCGGCGTCGTAGAACGCCCGCACCTGCTCGGGGTCAGCGGCGCTGAAGGCGACGTGGACCTCGCGGTTGGGGCCGGAGGCATCACCCGCGCTGGCGTCGGCGATCCAGAACGTCGGCTTTCCGTCTCGTCCATAGCCGAGCGCCACACCGACATCCAGCTGACGCGTGTAGCCCAAGACGCCAAGCACCGCGTCGTAAAACTGCTGCGATTTGGCGTAGTCGATGCAGTTGATGCCCACGTGGTCGATCACGGAATACATCCTGGCATGAGGAACCGCAGGGTCGTAGATTAACGAGATGAGCCCCGACGTCGTGGTCCGCAACGGCACGATTGTCGACGGACTGGGCGGACAGCCCTACGTCGGCGACGTTGCGATCCGCGACGGAGTCATCACCGAGATCGGCGAGGTATCCGGCGATTCCCGCCACGTCATCGACGCCACCGGACTGCTGGTCACACCGGGATTCGTCGACCTGCACACGCACTACGACGGACAGTCCATCTGGTCGGATCGGCTCAATCCCTCCTCGGCGCATGGCGTGACGACGGCCCTGATGGGCAATTGCGGGGTGGGTTTCGCGCCGTGCCGGATCGGCGACCATGACGTGCTGGTGGATCTGATGGCCGGCGTCGAAGACATACCCGGTGTGGTGATGACCGACGGACTGCCGTGGACCTGGGAGACCTTTCCGCAGTTCATGGACGCCGTCGACCAGCGTCCGCGCGATATCGATGTCGCAGCGTTCCTGCCGCATTCACCGCTGCGCGTTTACGTGATGGGCCAGCGCGGTGTGGACCGCGAACCGGCCACGCCTGCAGATCTAGTACAGATGCGCCGACTGGCCCAAGAGGCCGCCGAGGCTGGCGCGCTGGGGTTCTCGTCGTCACGGTTGATGACCCACCGCACCAAGACCGGCACGCAGATCCCCAGCTATGACGCCTCCTATGCCGAGATCCTCGCGATCAGCCGCGGCCTGGCCGACGGCGGGGGCGGGCTGATCCAGTTCGTCCCGGATCTGCCCGAAGGCACCTACCAGCCTGTCCTGCAACAGGTTTTCGACGCGGCCACCGAAGCAGGACTGCCCGTCACGTTCAGCTTGCTGATCGGCAATGCCGGTGCACGGCTCTGGCGTGACGCGATGGACATGGTGGAGAAGGCCAACGGCTCCGGAGCCGCGATCACCGCGCAGATCTTTCCCCGCCCGATCGGACTGATGATCGGACTGGACCTGAGCATCCACCCGTTCGTGCTGTACCCGAGCTACCAGAAGCTCGCTCGCCTGCCGCTGGCGGAACGGGTCGCCGAGATGCGTAAACCGGAGGTGCGGCACCGGATTCTGTCCGACGGACCGACGATCGTCCCGACCAACCCGCTCGCCTACCTGGCCCAGTCCTGGGAGTGGACTTTCCCGCTCGGCGACGACCCCGATTACGAACCGGAGCGAGCGAAAAGCATTGCGGCACGGGCCAGAGCACGCGGCGTCTCGCCGGTCGAGGAGGTCTATGACCGGCTGCTCGACGACGGCGGGCACGCGATCCTGCTCGATGCACTGGCCAATTTCGAAAACAATTCACTGGACACCGTCGGCGCTCTGATGCGGCGCGACGACGTCGTGCTGGGCTTGGGAGACGGCGGGGCCCACTACGGAATGATCTGCGACTCCAGCTTTCCCACCTATGTGCTGACCCATTGGGCCCGGGACCGCGCATCGGGACGACTCAGTATCGAGGCAGCGATCCGCGAACTGACGTCCACACCGGCCCGGATCGCCGGACTCGACGATCGAGGTCGCATCGCGGTGGGCTACAAGGCCGATCTCAACGTCATCGACCACCAGAACCTGCGGCTGCACAAGCCGGTGGTCACCTATGACCTGCCGGCAGGTGGACGCCGGTTGGATCAGACCGCCGACGGCTACGTCGCGACGATCGTCTCTGGCGAGGTCATCGCCGAGAACGGCAAGCCGACCGCGGCCCGGCCCGGCAAGCTGGTGCGCGGCCGTCAACCCGCGCCGGCCTGACTGTCCGCCGGGTTCACCGGCGTACCGTCTGAAGTTGTGACTGAGCCCGCAGAGCCCAAATACACCCACGGCCACCACGAATCGGTGTTGCGCGCCCACCGCACCCGCACGGCGGAGAACTCCGCGCCCTATCTGCTGGGTTCGCTATCGGCGGGCCTGCAG
Source organism: Mycolicibacter virginiensis (assembly GCF_022374935.2). Lineage (NCBI taxonomy): Bacteria > Bacillati > Actinomycetota > Actinomycetes > Mycobacteriales > Mycobacteriaceae > Mycobacterium > Mycobacterium virginiense. The sequence continues at coordinate 523,647 of NZ_CP092430.2, read as the reverse complement.
CTACTCGATGTGGGCTGCGGGCCGGGAACCATCACAGCGGATCTGGCTGCCCTCGTCGCGCCAGGGCGGGTGACCGCCATCGAGCCGGTCCCGGAGGCACTAGATCTGGCGCGCGCCTTCGCAGACCAGCGAGGGCAGCACAACATCGACTTCGTGGTTGCCGATGTGCACGCTTTGCAGTTCCCCGACAACAGTTTTGATGTGGTGCATGCCCATCAGGTGCTGCAGCACGTTGCCGACCCGGTGACCGCGCTGACCGAGATGCGTCGGGTGTGTAAGCCAGGTGGGTTGGTGGCCGTGCGCGACAGCGACTATGCGGCGTTCACCTGGTATCCGGCGTCGGCGGAGTTGGACGACTGGCTGCGGCTCTACCGCGACGCCGCGCGAGCCAACGGCGGTGAGCCTGACGCGGGCAGGCGCCTACTGGCCTGGGCACACGCGGCCGGGTTCACTGACATCACCCCGACGACCAGCGCGACGTGTTACGGCACACCCGAAGACCGGGAGCACTGGGGCGGCATGTGGGCCGACCGGATCCTGCAATCGGCTATCGCCGAACAACTGCTCGACAGCGGTGCCGCCGATCAGGCCAAGCTGCAGGCGATTTCACACGCCTGGCGAAACTGGGCCGATCATCCCGACGGCTGGTTGATGATCCCGCACAGCCAGCTCCTGTGCCGGGTGTGACTCCCTAGATCAGCCGGTTCGGTGGGGTGGAGCGCGCCACCAGTTCGGCGTCGCTGGTCACCGCGTCGCCCAGCACCTGATCGATGCGAGCCAACAGTTCCTCAGGGATCCGCACACCGGCGGCTTTGACGTTCTCGGTGACCTGTTCCGGCCGCGACGCCCCGACCAGAGCAGCGGCGACGTTGTCGTTCTGCAGCACCCAGGCGATCGCCAACTGCGCGGTGGTCAGCTCCAGCTCCGCGGCGATAGGCGCCAACTGCTGGACCCGGGTCAACACATCGTCGGTCATGAACCGTTTGATGAAGTTCGCGCCGCCCTTCTCGTCCGTGGCCCGCGAGCCGGCCGGCGGCGGCTGGCCCGGCAGGTATTTGCCGGACAGGACGCCCTGGGCCATCGGCGACCAAACGATCTGGCTCAGGCCGAGTTCTTGGCAGGTCGGGACCACCTCCGGTTCGATGATCCGCCACAGCATGGAGTACTGCGGTTGGCTGGAGATCAGCGATATGCCGAGCTGGCGGGCCAGTCCGTGGGCTTGGCGGATCTGGTCGGCGGTCCACTCGCTGACGCCGATGTAGAGCGCCTTGCCCGCCCGGACGATGTCGGCGAAGGCCTGCATGGTCTCTTCCAGCGGAGTGAAGGAGTCGTAGCGGTGCGCCTGGTACAGGTCCACGTAGTCGGTCCCCAGCCGACGCAGCGAGCCGTCGATGGCCTCCATCATGTGCTTGCGGGACAAGCCGGTGTCGTTGCGGCCCAACGGGGCCGGCCCGATCGGCCAATACACCTTGGTGAAGATCTCCAGCGATTCACGCCGACGTCCCTTCAACGCGGCGCCCAGCACCTCCTCGGCGCGCCCGTTCGCGTAGACGTCGGCGGTGTCGAAGGTGGTGATTCCGGCATCGAGTGCGGCGTGCACGCACGCGGTGGCGACGTCGTTTTCGACCTGTGAACCATGGGTGAGCCAGTTGCCGTAGGTGATTTCCGAAATCTGCAGGCCGGAGTTGCCCAGGTAGCGAAATTCCATAACGCCATCATGGCTCACGACACTGGGACGTGTCTCGTGCGGCGATCACTATCCTGGACGCCATGGCCCGCTCCGTCGACCTCGCCCGCCTGGCCGAGCTGCTGCGCGGTTATCGGTTCGCGTTCTTGGTCACCGTCGGCGATGACTACCGGGTCCGCACCACCGCGATCACCCCGAGTTTCGACGGCACCCGGCTGAACATCGGGCCGGTGGGGTCGCACGGCCGGGCGAACCTGTCGAGCCGCACTGCCGTCAGCCTGGTCTGGCCCGCCCGCGACGTCGGCGAATACTCGTTGCTCGTCGACGGCCAGGCCGAGCTTCCCGAGGATCCGGCCGGCCCGGTGCTGGTGACGCCGACCAAGGCCCTGCTGCACCGGCCGGTGTTCGAACCCGGCACCCAGCAGGCGGTCGGCACCGCCCATGACTGCGTACAACTCAAGGCGGATTGACAGCCAGCGGGCTTAGGCTCGAATCCATGAGTTCTACCGTGGATTTCGATCGGCTCGCCGAGAAGCTGGCGGGCCATGACTACGCCTACCTGATCACCGTCGACGGTGAGAATCGTCCGCATCCGGTACCGGTGATGCCGGTGCTGCGGGGCGACACCGTGCACATCGGTGCGCTGGGCGGTCGGCGCAGCCGGGCGAATCTGGCGCGCACCGCGGAGGTGACCGTGATGTGGCCGCCCCCGGTTCCGGGCGGCTACACCGTCATCGTCGACGGCACAGTCCAAGTGTCCGATGCCGGTGAGCTGGCCAGTGTGACGATCTCCCCCGCCCGTGCCGTTCTGATCCGGGTCGCCACTCCCGAATCACCGGGCGAGACACCCTGTTACAGCGATTGCGTCGACCTCAAAGTCAGTCCGCAGGGAGCCTGAGCGGTCGCCCGGCCACCATCAGCACGACCTCGTCGGAGGCCGCGGCGATCCGCGCGTTGAGCACTCCCAGCAGGTCACGGAACAGCCGTCCCGACGCGGTGGGGGGGACCACCCCGCTGCCCACCTCGTTGCTCACCGCCACCACCGGTGCCGGGCAGTCCCGCCAGGCCGCCACCAGCTCGTCGATATCGGCGTGCACTGGGTCCAGCACACCGTCGTCCAATCCGTCGTCGCCGTCCCATACGTGGTGCAGATCCATCCGCGCGGTGAGCCAGGTGCCGAGGCAGTCCAGCAGCAGCGCGTGGGGTGCTGACCGCAGTTCCTCGGCGACATCGGTGGTCTCGACGGTGCGCCAGGAGTCGGGCCGCCGCGCCCGGTGCAGCCGCACCCGCTCGGCCCATTCCGGATCGCCTTCGCGTACTCCGCCAGTGGCCAAATAGGTCACCGCCGGTTCTCGGGCCAGTAGCGCCTCGGCGTGTGCGGACTTGCCCGAGCGCGCGCCGCCGAGCACCAGGGTGCGGGTGGCACCACCGTCTGTTGCACCCACTCGCACCACCTCACCGTCACGCCCAGGTCGGGCGCCTGAATCTGACAGTACGGCAGTCAATTCCGGCTCGGAAGGATTGTGGTGGCTCAGGTGTACCGCGACGACGTCGGTGGTGTCAGTGACGGCGCCACAGTCGCGCAGCCGCGCCACGGTAGCCGCAAACGCCGGTAAGTCGTGGTGTTCGGTGCCGTGGTCGGTGTAGGTCCCGAACGTCTCCTCCAGAAACACCGCGTCGTAGCCGGCTCCGGCCACCGCAGCGTGTGTCTCTTCGGGCAGTGGCCCGGTATCGGTAGCCCAGAAGATCCGGGCGCCAACCGATTCCATGTCGTAAAGCACTGCGTCACCGCCGATGTCGGCGCCGTGGGCGGCTGCCAACACCCGCACGTCGTAATCACCGAGCCGGATCCGGTCACCGGCCTGCACGGTCACGAATCGGATCGGATCGTCGGGCCCCACCCAGTGCCGGCACTGTTCCAGCGCACTGGGTGGGCCGACCACGTCCAGTGGTTCGACCGCCCCGGTCCAGTGCCGCATCAGCAGTGCCGCCGGGCCGACGTGGTCGGGGTGGCCGTGGGTGAAAAGGATGTGGCGAACGTGCGCCAGCGATCGCCGCAAGCGCATCGCGGCACGCGGCGCCTCTGGGCCGCAGTCCAGCAGCAGCACATCGTCGACCAGCGCGGCGGTCTGGCCGCGAACCTGCGTCGCCGACGAGGTGCAGGACGCGCAGCGGCAGAACGGATTCGGCCAGCCGTCGGCGCTGCCGGTACCCAGCAGCAGGATCTCCATGCACCCATCCTCGTTGACTCTGCGCTGACCAGACACTTCACTCGCACTTTTGCCGAGTAGGCGCAGAGTCAACGTAGACGACGAAGGCCCGGTCTGCCGAAGGCAGACCGGGCCTTGTCGTGCAACCAGACTTAGAAGTCCATGCCGCCCATGCCACCGGTCGGGTCGCCCGCGGGTGCGGCCGCCTTCTCCGGCTTGTCGGCGACAACGGCCTCGGTGGTCAGGAACAGTGCCGCGATGGACGCCGCGTTCTGCAGCGCCGAGCGGGTCACCTTCACCGGGTCGGCAACGCCGGCCTTGAGCAGGTCCTCGTACTCGCCAGAGGCGGCGTTGAGGCCGGTGCCCGAGGCGGAGTTGGTGACCTTCTCGGCGACAACGCCGGGCTCCAGGCCCGCGTTGAAGGCGATCTGCTTCAGCGGAGCCGACAGCGCGACACGCACGATGTTGGCACCGGTCGCCTCGTCACCCTCGAGCTTGAGCTCGTCGAGCGACGGAGCGGCCTGCAGCAGGGCCACGCCACCACCGGCGACGATGCCCTCCTCCACGGCGGCCTTGGCGTTGCGCACAGCGTCCTCGATGCGGTGCTTGCGCTCCTTGAGCTCCACCTCGGTGGCAGCCCCGGCCTTGATCACCGCAACACCGCCGGCCAGCTTGGCCAGGCGCTCCTGCAGCTTCTCGCGGTCGTAGTCGGAGTCGCTGTTCTCGATCTCGGCGCGGATCTGGGCCACCCGACCGGCGATGGCGTCGGAGTCACCCGAGCCCTCGACGATGGTGGTCTCATCCTTGGTGATGACGACCTTGCGGGCGGTGCCCAGCAGGGCGACGTCGGCGCTCTCCAGCGACAGGCCGACCTCTTCGCTGATGACCTGGCCACCGGTGAGGATCGCCATGTCCTGCAGCATCGCCTTGCGACGGTCACCGAAGCCCGGGGCCTTGACGGCAACGGACTTGAAGGTGCCGCGGATCTTGTTCACGACCAGGGTCGACAGGGCCTCGCCCTCGACGTCCTCGGCGATGATCAGCAGCGGCTTGCCGGACTGGATGACCTTCTCCAGCAAGGGCAGCAGGTCCTTGACGGTCGAGATCTTGGAGCTGACCAGCAGGATGTAGGGGTCCTCCAGGACGGCTTCCTGACGCTCGGCGTCGGTGACGAAGTAGCCCGAGATGTAGCCCTTGTCGAAGCGCATGCCCTCGGTGAGCTCCAGCTGCAGCCCGAAGGTGTTCGACTCCTCGACGGTGATGACACCCTCGTTGCCGACCTTGTCCATGGCCTCGGCGATCAGGTCACCGATGGTCTGGTCGCCCGCGGAGATACCGGCGGTAGCCGCGATCTGCTCCTTGGTCTCGACCTCCTTGGCCGTTGCGAGGAGACCTTCCGTGATCTTCTCGACGGCCTTCTCGATGCCGCGCTTCAGACCCAGCGGGTTGGCGCCGGCGGCCACGTTGCGCAGGCCTTCCTTGACCAGGGCCTGGGCCAGCACGGTGGCGGTGGTGGTGCCGTCACCCGCGACGTCGTCGGTCTTCTTGGCGACCTCTTTGACCAGCTCGGCGCCGATCTTCTCGTACGGGTCCTCCAGCTCGATCTCCTTGGCGATGGACACACCATCGTTGGTGATCGTGGGGGCGCCCCACTTCTTCTCCAGGACGACGTTGCGGCCCTTGGGGCCCAGCGTCACCTTGACCGCGTCGGCGAGGGCGTTCAGGCCCCGCTCGAGGCCACGACGGGCCTCTTCGTCATACGCAATTTGCTTAGCCATTGCGAAGTGATTCCTCCGGTTAGGGGGTGCACGTCTTGTCGGCCGGGTGCAGTGCCCGCGACGGACGGCTGTGGGTGTGCTCCGCAGGTGCGGCCCTGTGCCTCACCGTCCCGACCTAGCACTCACTGGTCGCGAGTGCCAACGTCATTTTTAGCACTCGCCTATGGAGAGTGCAAGGTCGGACCATCAGGCGCGCGGGCCCAGCGAACCCCTATCGCACAGCGCGTAAACCGTCGATAACGACGCCGGTCACCCGTTCGGCCGACTCAGGGTTGTAGGACTCCATCGCCTGGCATCCGACCAGGAGCGACTTCACTTCGCGCGCGCCGATGTCGCGACGTGCCGTACCCGCATCTTGCGCGGACCGCAGCAGCTCCCCAAGTAGCGCAAGAAACGCCCCCTCAGCCTCCTGCCCGACGTCGATGCCAAGCCCGGCGAGCGCCTCGACCACACCGCGATCCTTCGCGCCCCACCGCACCATCGAGCGCAGAAAGCTGAAGAGCGCTTCACCGGGGCCGTCTGATTCAAGCAGGGCGTAGCCCCCATCGACGAGGCGTCGGATGTGGTCCTTGACCACCGCTTGGAACAGCTCTTCCTTGGTCGGAAAGTGTCGATAGATGGTCCCGGCCCCGACTCCGGCGCGCCGGGCGATCTCATCGATCGGCACCGACAGACCCTCGGCCGCGAAGGTCTCGTAGGCGACTTCCAGTACCCGCGCACGGTTGCGCGCCGCGTCGGCGCGCAACGGACGTGCCTGCTCAGCCACTGGACAGCCCCTATCGGTTGACAAAACGGGGCGTGCGTTCCGTATAGTCGCAATCAACCGGAGCGCCCGCCCCGTTTACCCTACCGCTCAGGAGCCTCCCGTGGCCAAATGGACAACCGCCGACATCCCCGATCAGTCCGGTCGGGTCGCCGTGATCACCGGAGCCAACACCGGCCTCGGCTACGAAACCGCCTTCGCGCTCGCCGCCAAGGGCGCCCACGTGGTGCTGGCCGTGCGCGATCTCGACAAGGGCGAGGACGCCGCGGCCCTGATCAGCAAGCGCAGCCCCGGAGCCAGCGTGGCGCTGCAGGAACTCGACCTGACGTCACTGGACTCCGTCCGCACCGCCGCCGCACAGTTGCGCGCCGACCACGACCGCATCGACCTGCTGATCAACAACGCCGGGGTGATGTGGACGCCGAAGGCGACCACCGAGGACGGCTTCGAGCTCCAGTTCGGAACCAACCACCTGGGCCACTTCGCCTTCACCGGGCTGCTGCTGGATCGGCTGCTGCCGGTCCCCGGCTCCCGGGTCGTGACGGTCAGCAGCATCGGTCATCGCATCCGCGCCGACATCCACTTCGACGACCTCCAGTGGGAGCGGAGCTACAGCCGGGTGGCAGCGTACGGGCAGGCCAAGCTCGCCAATCTGCTGTTCACCTACGAACTGCAGCGGCGCCTAGCCGCGCACGCCACGACAATCGCGACAGCCGCGCACCCCGGAGGCTCCCGCACCGAGCTGACCCGCAACCTGCCCCCACTGCTCGCGCGGATCACACCGCTGATCGAGCCCCTGTTCCAGGGAGCCGACATGGGCGCCCTGCCGACGCTGCGTGCCGCCACCGATCCCGGTGTGCGTGGCGGGCAGTACTACGGCCCTGATGGCTGGGGTCAGCAGCGCGGGTACCCCAAGGTGGTCGAGTCGAGCAGCAAGTCACACGACGTCGACGTTCAACAACGCCTCTGGACCGTCTCCGAAGAGCTGACCGGGGTGAGCTACCCGATCAGCTGACGGGGCTTACGCCACGTCGAGCAACTGCTCGTAGAAGCCGCCGAACCCGCGGGCCCGGTTCACCAGGTGCACCTCCAGGATCCAATGACACACCCGGCCGGTGGGGTCGGTCCGGCGCATCGGCTCGTCGGATCCGGGTGCCACGTAGAACCGGGCGTCGTCACCGGAGATCTTCTTGTGCGGAAACTCCCCGAGCAGGTGCCCGGCGATGGGAGCGCCGAACTCGAAACCCGCTTCCTGGGCCAGGCCGACGACATGGTCGAACAGCTGGGCGCCGGTGATGTCGGCGTGTGCCTCGAAGAAGGCGCGGCCCGCGCTCCATACCCCAGGTAGCGCGTCGCGCAGCGCCAGCTTGTCCGGGTCCTCGCCGAGCACGAAGGTGCGACCGAAGTCAGCCTCCCACTCCTCGAAGATCGGCCCCAGGTCGAGGTAGGCGATGTCGTCGTCGGCCATGACGCGGTCGGGCGGGTCGGCGTGAAACGGCAGCAGGCTGTTCTCCCCCGCCCGCACCACCCGCCGATGCCAGTGCCGCGTCACCCCGAACATGTCGGCAGCCAGGTCCCGGATCTCATCGGAGAGCTGCCGCTCGCCGACCCCGGGGCGGACCATGCCGCGGCGCTCGATCTCGTCGAACAGCGCGACGGCCTTGGCCTGCGCATCGCGGAGCCGCTCGACACGGACGGATTCCGGCTCGCGCGGGGTGGACACGCCAGCGATCCTATCGGCTTGCCCTAGACTGCATCTCGATCAGATAGGAGACCGGGTGCGGGCTGAAGCAGCGCCCAGCACCCGGGCTTTGCGGGGCTGGCAACGCCGGGCTCTGGTGCGCTATCTGACCGCCAAGCCGCGAGATTTCCTGATGGTGGCGACCCCTGGCGCCGGTAAGACGACGTTCGCGCTGCGGATCGTCGCTGAGCTGTTGGCCGACCGCACCGTCGAGCGAATCACCATCGTGGTGCCCACCGAACACCTCAAGGTGCAGTGGGCCTCGGCCGCGGCCTCCCACGGCATCGCGCTGGATCCGCGGTTTTCCAACTCCGACTCGCAGACCAGCTCGGAATACCACGGCGTCGTCGTCACCTATGCGCAGGTCGCCAGCCACCCCAGCCGGCACCGAGTGCGTACCGAGGCCGCGAAAACCCTGGTGATCTTCGACGAGATCCACCACGGCGGCGACGCCAAAAGCTGGGGCGACGGCATTCGCGAGGCATTCGACGACGCCACCCGCCGGCTGGCGCTGACCGGAACCCCGTTCCGCAGCGACGACAGCCCCATCCCCTTCGTCAACTACGAGCCCGACGGCGCCGGCCACCTGCGCTCGGTGGCCGACGACAGCTACGGCTACACCGACGCGCTGGCCGACGGCGTGGTGCGCCCGGTGATGTTCATGGCCTACTCGGGCGAGGCCCGCTGGCGCGACAGCGCCGGCGAGGAGCATGCGGCCCGACTCGGCGAGCCGTTGACCGCCGAGCACACCGCCCGGGCGTGGCGGACCGCGCTGGACCCGGCCGGGGAGTGGATGCCGGCGGTGATCACCGCCGCGCACACCCGGCTGCGCCAGCTGCGCGAGGGCGGCATGGCCGATGCCGGCGGCATGATCATCGCCACCGACCAGAAGGCGGCGCGCGCCTACGCGGTGCTGCTCAAACGGCACACCGGCGAGGAACCCACCGTGGTGCTCTCCGACGACCCGACGGCGTCGGACAAGATCGCCCAGTTCTCCGCGGCCACCACCCCCTGGCTGGTGGCGGTGCGGATGGTGTCCGAAGGTGTCGACGTGCCGCGGCTGGCCGTTGGGGTCTACGCCACCAGTGCCTCTACCCCGTTGTTCTTCGCGCAGGCGATCGGACGGTTCGTGCGGTCCCGGCGGCCCGGCGAGACCGCCAGCATCTTCTTGCCGTCGGTGCCGTCGCTGCTGGGTCTGGCCAGCGAGCTGGAGCAGCAGCGCAACCACGTGTTGGGCAAGCCGCACCGGGAATCCGAACGCGACGAGTTCGCCGAGGCCGAGCGCCGGCGCGACGAGCCGTCGGAGATGGAGAACAAGTTCGAGTCGTTGGGGGCCGACGCCGAACTGGACCAGGTGATCTTCGACGGGGCCTCCTTCGGTACCGCGACCCCGGCCGGCAGCGAGGAAGAGGCCGACTACCTCGGCATCCCCGGGCTGCTCGACGCCGACCAGATGCGGGATTTGTTGCGGCGCAGGCAGGAAGAGCAGCTGGACCGGCGGTCCAAAGCGGTCAACGACGGCGGGATTCCAGTGCCGGTGACCACCCACGGGCAGCTGCGTGAACTGCGTCATGAACTCAACGCACTGGTGTCGGCGGCCCATCATCGCCTCGGCAAGCCACACGGCTGGATTCACAACGAACTGCGCCGGCGATGCGGCGGCCCCCCGGTGGCGGCCGCGACCTCGGATCAGCTGCGGGCGCGGATCGTCGCCATTCGGCAGCTCAACCGCGAGTCGTAGCTCTCGACTGGCTCCGCCCCCGTCCCGCCGAGTGTGCGGTTTGGTTGCCGATTTCGCTGCTTGGCCGAGCAAACCGCACAGTCGACGAAAACATGCGGCCGAGGTTCAGCCCTGTCGAGTCCAGGCGCTGTGCGCCACCCACGGCGATGCCTGTGCGGCCACCGACCAGGCCCACTCGGCCGGCACGTCGATCACCCGGTACGCCTTGACTCCCGCGGCGGTGGCCGCGATCAGGGTGGCCACCCCGGCGCGGCGCTGAAACCAGCTCTGGCGCACCGTCCAGCCGACGATGCCCGCCGTTTCAATGCAGTAGCGGCGCTGCTCCCAACTGCCGGTGCGGGCCGTCAGCCAGCGCGCGTCGACGCGATGCCCCAGGGCGCGCGCCCGGTCGACGGCCAGCAGCGCCGCGCCCAGGGTCACCGCCGCGCAGGCCGGCCAGCACCACTGCGGTAGTTCAACGAACGCCGTCGCGATCGCCAGCCCGGCCCCGGCGGCCACCGGCAGCAGCAGCGCCCGAGTCCAGCGTCGGCGGGTCGCCGCCGGGCCGTGCTTGCGCAGCGGGCCGGTGACCACCACGGGGTCGGCGACCAGCCCGGTCAAGACGCCCTCGGCGGTGGCACGCGGGCAGGGTGGCAGCAGGATCGACGACTCGCCTTCCCCGTTGACGCCGGTCATCGCCGCGTCCAGCCGCGCGCCGCCGAACAACCGCACCAGCAGCGGTCGGCGCAGCGTTCCGCCGCGCAACCGGCGCATGTCGTAGTTGTGTTCGCGCACCCGCAGCAGGCCGTAATTCAACGCCAAGACGTCACCGCCCGCCCCAGAGCTGCGGGACAACACCAGATTTCCGTAAGTCACCAGCGAGCGCAGCACCGCCAACAGCATGGAGACCACCACCAGCAGGGCAGCGATCAGCGTCAGGCTCTGCTGGACACCGACCTGTTCAGCAGCCTCCAGCCAGGATCGGCTCACCGGGGAATCCTCCAGCGCCGCCCAGACTCCGCTCTGGTAGAGCGCACCCACCGCGGCCCCGACCATCACCAGCCCGGACAGGCTCAGCGGGCTGTAGCGCAACCACGACGGCCGCCACCGCGCCAGGACCGTCGCTGGGGCGGGAGTCGATCCGATCGCAGCCTGCACGGTTTGTCCGGTGTGGGACAGCAACGTCGCGCGTAGTCGAGGGACCTCACTGCTCTCGACCGCGTTGAGCTCGAAGGCGCTATCCGCGGCGGCATGCTGACCCGTGCTGACTCGCAACACCGTCAGTCCCAGCATCCGATGCAACAGCCGGGCGTCGGTCTCCACCGAGCGAATCCGGTTGCGAGGCACCGAGAGCACCTTGCGGCGCAATAGCCCGGAGCGCAGTTGGACCCGGCCGGCCTCGGGGTCGGGCTCGATGCGGTAGGTGGTGGTGAACCAGCGCGTCACACCCACCACGGCGATCACCGACACCACCGCCAGCACCCAGGGCCGGTTGTCGGTCGCGGAACCGAACACCACCACCGCGATCAGCAGCGGCAGTTCGCGCAGCACTTCGTGCAGCGGATGCACCAGCAGCATCCGGGGACTGAGCCGTTGCCACTGTTCAGAGCGTTGCGTGTCGCTCATTCACCTTCTCCGTGCCCCACCCGTGCCCTGCGATCTCGTGGTCGGGGCTCCGCGTGTCGCAGCGCCCCGCTTGGAACGGTAGCCGCAAAAGTTGCATAGTGACCGCTAGGCGGGATGCGGCATCTTTTGCGCATGTGGCAAGCCACCGACCGGAAGTCGTCACCCACTCCCCGCTGGTAACCGTGACGCGAGGCCCCGGGCATGTTTTGCGATGCCCGGAGAGCCCGATGAAGCAACAGCAGTCCAAGATCGATCTCAGCGCCCTGACCGTCGGCGGAATCGAGCCGAGCTACGTCACGCTCGAAGTCGCCGCCCAGCTCATGGGTGTGAGCCACTGGACGGTGCGGAGGTGGATCAGCGCAGGCCACCTTCCCGCGCGGAAACTTCCCTCCGGCGGGCTGCGGGTGGCGGTGGTGGATCTTGAAGCCGTGGGAGAGCCCGTGGCACCGGCTCGGCGGCGCCGGTAACCGCACCCTCCCCCGAACACGAAACCGGCCCTGCACCTGGAGCAGGTGCAGGGCCGGTTGGGCGGTGGGGTGACGGTGGGAGTCACCAGTCGCAGTGGATGTATCCGGGCACCGGACCAAGACCACCACGGCAGGTCCACGACTCACGCGCAGGTGCGTTCCTGGACGTCGGCCACCACGGAGTCTGCGCCTGGCCGCCTTCCTCGCTGGTGCTCCACTTGCGCTCATACCCGGCCCGGAAAACGCAGGCGGTCTGGATCCCCGCCCCCTTGGGCAGCGGTGACCACTCCGCGCACGTCAGCCATGTACCCGGAATGGTGCGATCCGGGGTATTCGAGCAGCCGTAATACTCCATCGTCGTGTCGAGCATCCGGCCGTCGCCTTCCGTCCCCCACCAGCGCTGGGCGGGAACGTAGTAACTCTGCCCGTTCGGCATCCGCACCATGGGGTGGCACGGAACATCGCGGTCACGGTGCATCCAGACGAAAGGCACGCCCTCCGAAGCAGCTTGGTCGGCCTTCTCAGCGTTGATGTAATCGGGGAGCGGCCAGGCGACCTGGGAAACCTGTCGTGCCTCCAGCGCGGCGAGCTCCTCCTCCACCTTCCCCCGCCCGTCCCAACCCAGCTGATGCGCGCCGGTGATCAACATCAGAACCACCACTGCGGCGGTCATGGTCCGTACCCACCGCGGTACCCGCGCCAGTGCTCTTCCCGGTGCCCGGAGAATGCGTCGAATCCGGTTCATCGTCCGCCTCCCTTAGCTGGCCGCAGTTGTTCGCTGTCGCAACCCATGTGCGGCAGCCCCCACCGGCCTACCTCCCAGGTGAGTTCCCGGCCGCCGGATTCTGGGTGCTGCAGCCACCACAAGCGGCCGTCCGGCAGCAGCATCAGTCGAGCCACGCAGCCGAAGCCCTCATCACGTGATTCGACGACAAACGGAACCCCTCGCTCCATCGCCTCCAGCGCCGCCGTGCGGTCGGCGCCGGCCGGCAGCCACTCCGGCAGCTGCGGCCCCGTCGCGGGTGCCGGGGCGGGCGCCGAAACGCCCGCCTCGAAACCGCGCTGATAGCTCGCATCCAGTGCGAGCTGCCCGCTGATGACCAACCCCGTAACCAGCGCCAGAATCCACACTGCGGCGAGCGTCACCCGTGCCCATCGCGGTGCGCCGCGGATTTGCTTCAGGATCTTCACTTCCCACCTCCGTTTCCGCCGCTGTCAGGCAGCCGCATATTGCTGTCCCCGCTCTCGGACCGAGGAAGAACCTCGTTGCTGCGGCTCCCGCTGTCGCGGCTGGGCAACCTCTTGCATCCCCAGCCCATTCCGGATCCTTCGATGATGTCGTTGTCCTGCTCCAGGATCACGGGTGACTGCGCCAGCCCGACCACGATCTCCGGCACTTTCCAAGCCGTGCCGTCCGGCAGGCCGATCCACGCGTGGCAAATCGGGTCCGCAACCTCCTCCCCCGGCGACCTCCACACCACCGGCTTCCCGGACTCCGCAGCGACCCGCAGCGCCACCGGAGTCTGCTCCGAGAACACGACCCGCTCCGGTGCCGGACCGGAGACGGTTCCGAGTCCGAAACCGACGCCGCCGGCGACGGCGGCCGCAACTGCGACCACCGCCCCCTTCAACCACACGCGGGACGTCATGCGGCACCGCCGTAACCGCTCTCGCTGTCGAAGCCGAAGTCGGTGTCAGCGACCGGCTTCGGTGCAGGCTCTGGTGCGGGCTCTTCGACGGGCTCTTCTGCCGGCTCCGGGGCGAGCCCCAGTGACTGCTCCAGGGCAGCCACATCGTGGAGGGCAGCCAGAGCCGCCTTGGCCGATTTCGTCGACACCACGGCTGAGCGGGCGGCGGTCACCCAGGCGCCATCGACGAGGGCCTGAACACGAGCGGTGATCGAACCGGTCCGGCCACCGTCGATTTCGGCGACCAGCTGGCTGCATTGCTGCGCGAGCTCCGCCGGCAGATTCCCACTCAAAACGGCGCGGTCGAGGAACCTCGCTGCGCGGTCGGCGCTCAGGCGCTTCGAAACTGTCTTGCTTGTCATCGTGATTTCTCCTGTCTTTTGAGGTGGTTACTTGTTGCTGTTTCGGGCCGAGTACTCGGCGACCGAAAAGGCCTGCATGGTGGTCAGGTCGACCACCACCGTCTGGTCGAGGTGGCGGGGGCGATCCGCCTGTGCGGCGTCGGGGTCAGTCATGTCTTTTCCTTCCGGATTGAGGGTCTGATTCGGGTCGTGATTCGGGGTGTAGGCCGAGCGGGTCACGGTTCCGGCATCACCTCCCGTCCTGCTATTTCGACGGGCACGGGATAGGCCAATCCCGCGTGATTCGAAATTGCGAGATCGGGGTCTATAGGCACCCCTGTATCGCGGTCTGTATCGCGGCTTGTAGCGCGGTCTGTATCGCGGGCAAGCCGGACGCACCGCCGCAAAAGCCGGTTCTGAGCCGAAAAACCGCCTCTCGCGGCTATGTCGGCGCCTGAACCGCCGTCCCCGAACCTGGCCCTGTATCGCGCCGGCCGTATGACATCGGCTATCGCGCGTGACCCGAAATAGATGATCATGCGATCACCCACTGCCCGGCCGCATCCCGCACCAAGCGCTCCCCCAACAGCCGGGCGTCGGTGCCTTCCAACTGCGACGCCAGCGTGCTCGGGGCGACGCCCGTCAGAGTCGCAATCTCACCGATCGGGCCGCCGCTCAACACCGCCAGACCGAGTAGCCGGCGCTCGGTCATCGCCATCGATTCCTTCGCGGAACGCAGGGCGACGACAGCGGCGACAACGGCGTCCCAGCGGGTAGAACCGACCGCTGATTGAGCGATAGTGTTCAGCGGTTGAAGTGCCTGCGCGTACGCGATTCCACTCGGTGTCGGTAGCTTTCGGCGGCCCATTTACAGCTCCTCAATGACGGCCGACGGCGTCGGCGGCGGGGAGATCACGTACTCCCCGCCCAGCTTCTTAATGTCAGAACGGCTGGCAGTCGCTATACGGCGCGACTCCGGGAAGGCGTCGGTGCGCGCGCTGATCGTCTGCGTGCGGGTGCGCATGCAAGTCGCCAGTGCGTGCGCTGAAACCCCGCCGAGACGCAACGATGCGTAGACCTTTGCCAGCGCTGCGTCGACGTCGTTCTGGCCGCGGCGATATGCAGCCAAGGCGTCCAAAACTTTCAATGGATCGCTCTCTGCACGTGCGATCCATCGGAGGGCTTCGAGACGGCTCTGCTCGGCTTCGACCAGCTGCGCGGCCGCCTCCCGCACGAACTGGCGGCTGGCTGCGGAACTCTTCTTGTCGCGGGCATGAATGATTCGGGGGCTCATCGAACCGCTCCCGTCCTGGTCACAAATTGGCTGATCCGAGCCGCACATTCCGTTGTTCCGCAGTCACATCCGCTGATCCCGGACGCGCATTGTGTCTGTCCCTGGATCACATAAGCCGGTGAAATGTGGCTCCCGCGCTCACATTCCATGGCCAGGGGGGTGCGAACTCCCAGGTCACGCCTCTGCGCCTGTGTTTTCATCGGGCCTCGCCCCGCTTTCCAGCAGCGGTTCCGGCCAGGCGCCGGCCCAGCGTCTCCCGGCGGACGCCGGCCGCGGTGGCCGCGGCGCTGATCGAAGCTCCGCCCAGCACAGCGACGCCGATCAGCTCCAGCAGGGCGGCCTCGACTGCGGCCTGGCCGGAGCGGAAGAGTCCGACAGCGGCGATGACTTCGTCGGGGGTGGCGGAGGTTTGGGCCGCCACCTGACGCAGCGCCGTGACGGCGTCGGCGACGGCGTGAACGGCTGTTGCGGCAGCCTTCGGAGCTTCGGCTCGCGACTGGAAAATGTCTTCGTGGGATGGGTTGGGGATGCGGCTCATGGTGCTCCTATCGGCTTTAGTTGGCGTTCTGATGGGCACCGCTCAGCGGCGCCGCACCCGGCTTGTAGAACTCAGACGTCGGGTCGAAGATCACCGCCGCTGGGTCACGAACCCCATCCGTTCCGTCGAGGATCTGCACCGGGATGCTGTTCGACGACGGCTCCGTCGCGGGCGTCCATTTCTGCCAACTGCCGTCACCGCCCTTTTCGCCCGGAAGTGGGAAACGCCAAGCGAACCGGCGCAGTCGCGGGGCCTGTCGAACTGCGGCATCGAACGCGTCAGCGTCGCGTCCGGGTGGGTTGAAAAACCCTTGAAACATCGCGATCTGCGGCGGCCCGTCATCGCGGATGTCAGCGATGATGCCCCGGCCCTTCATCTTCGGGCTGATGAGGTCACCGAGTTCTTTGATTCGCTGCTGCGTGGCTCCAGGAGGGAATAGATTCTGCCTGTTGATCTCCGTCGGCTGGCCCAAAAGAACCAGGGTGCTGGTGTTGGCCTGCAGTTCCCCATCCCACGCTGAGCGGTAAGCAAATTGTCCGGCTACCAGCAGGAAAATCCGGAATTCCCGTGCCTGAGAAGCGATATACGACATGTTCGCGAGGGTCTCTAGCGCACCGTCGCGAATCTCCTTGACTTTGCTCTTTGTCTTGTCATTGATCCAGGCCGGGAACTCATCGAAAGCGATGAGCAGCGGCGTAGGCCGATACTCAACGCCTTGTTGAATCAGCCGCGCTGACAGCGCCTGGCGGCGTTCCAGTTCGTCGCGGGCGTACCTCACCGCACGGTGCAAAACCGCGTCGTTACCGCCGCGGGCAGCGCTGTAGTGCACAACTCCCGGGAGCCGTTCAAGCGCCAGTTTCCGCAGGTCCTTGCCCGATTTGGCATCCAGCAGGATTACCTCGGCGCCTTGGAGCACGGCCGCTCGCACCATGCTGGTCAAGAGCACGGTCTTGCCCGCACCGCTTTCGGCAAACATGCCAACATGGCATGTTCGATCTTGGTTGATCAGGATTGGCGAACCGTCCTCACGGACACCCAGCGGGAGCACGAAATCAGCAGCGGCGGCGTGCCGTTCCGCCTGCGTCCGCGGCCGGGTAAACCACTGCGCTTTCAACGGGTTCTGCTTCGGGAACTCCCTGACGATCGGGCGCTGATTCAGGCGGATCACCGGGTGGATTCCGTCGACCGTCACCGCCAACTCCGGCATCGCGAGGGCCTGTCGCAGTGCGGATTCCGCAGCCTGAACCTGCTTCGGAAGCATGCCCGGAGGCAAGGTCAAAGTAGCGATTCCGCCACGGTCATCGGAGCCGAACTCAGGCTGCGGGTACTGCAGCCCGCGGTCAGCCTTCTGCGCCAGGCCGGCCAGATCCCAGATGCTGCGGCGGTAGTCGCCACCACGATAGAAGGCGTACGTTTTGCTCTGCTCGCACCACCCGAAAGTCGGGTCTTCGACGCCTTCCCGGATCAGGTTGAACCTGCCGAGAGCGCTGCCCGGGGTGTAGCTGTACCGGCCCAGATTTCCTCTCCGCTCGGCCATTTCGATCAGCCGTTCGGCAAGCAGCTCGCGCGCCGCTGGGTTGCCGCATTCGACCTCCAGGATGACCGTCCCACCGACAGCGACAGCCCGAGACCGGAAGTCGGTGCCGGCGCTGTTCAAGCCCCATTCGACCGACGTTGCGCGATCCGAAATCAGCCGGGTCCACGCGTCCAGCGCATAATCGACGCCAGTCAGCGGCTTCGCCGTTTCCACCGTCCCGCGCAGGGGTTCAGCAGCTTCAATCGCCGGCAAGAGCTGCATGTATTCGTCGGCTGAAGCCGCCAGCCGACGCTCCGAGTCCGCTGCGGCCTCGGAGTCGATGACCCGCTCCGGTGAGGGTTCTGCTGCGGGCTCCTGTGCAGGTTCCGGCTTGTCGAAACTAGCGAATGGGTCGTCAAACTGGGCCATCTCAGCTCCAGTTCGGGTCGAAGCCGTCACCGGTCTCAGCGGCCGGCGCAGCTGGCTTCTCGTTGGTCACGGTGAGTACCAAGGCACCCGAGTGGATGTCCCGATCGACCTGTCCGTCACGCACCTTCAGCGCACGCAGGAGGGCCGGCAAGTGCTTCCGCATGGTGTCCTCGTCGATGCTTGCGTGGGTGATCTGCAGCACGAGCTCGGCGTCACCACCGTTGATCTCCCGCACATGAACCAGATGCACCCACGGCTCCCACCGCTGGCCGGCTTCACCAGTGATGACACGGCCCCAACCCAGATCACGGCCCACTTTCAGAATCGCTGCCTGCGCCGGGTCGGGCTGGCCGTCTATCGACATGACGGCGGCGATCGCAGAGCCGGAACGCGGTTCCCACCCACCCGTCGCCTGCTGCAGCCGGTACAGCTGCGCAGCCTGTTCCGGGTTCAGGTGCGGCTCCGGAACCGCCTGCACCACCGGCTCCGGAGGCGGTACCAAGTCGATCGGCAGATGCCGCAGGTGCGCATACGGGTCGGGCGGCTGAATGGGGTTCTGCGCGGCGATCTGCTGGTCGCGCCGCCACTGCTGCTCAGCGAGGTCGTAACCCGCAACGGCTTCTTCGGCGTGATCGGATCGCTTGAAACTTGTTGCCGCGAAACCTCCAGCGGCGACACCGACAATCAGCCCCACACCGCCGCCGGCGAGGCCCCAAGCCAGCATGGTCACGGCAGCCGCGAACAACACAGAGGCCATCGAGTTGTTGTGCTCGGTCTGGGCCGCAACCCGGCCCGCAACTGGACCGTGCGGGTCACGATCAGCGGGAGTTGATTCTTCGGATCCCCTCACCAGAAACGCGAGGACCAGGAACGCGCCGGCGCTGAAAAGCTGCCACCGGTCGAGCAGCGACGTGGCGTCAGCGACATCGCCGACGGCGAGCAAGGCGCTCACCGGAGCACCCCAAACAAAGCGAATGCAGCGGCGGTTCCGGCCGCGGCAACGGCGGTTGCGACGCCGAATCCGGCCATTTGAGCGAGTGCGATGAGTGGGATGAGAGAGAGCATTTTGTCACGTCCTTCCGCGGTATTGCCCTTCCGATGCAGCACAGGTTAGCCTGCGATATGCGGTCGGTTGGACATGGAAATCAGTGCAGGACAGTCGGTTTGGGGATTTCATGGGTAAGTCTGGCCAACCCTGTCCAAGCCCGTCCAAGGCTGACCATGTGATGCACATCACAGAAATAGTTGGCGAAATCGGCGCCGTGTCGCGCCGATCGCGCCGCATTCGTCCAAGCCTGTCCAAGTTTGGGAAGTTCTGTCACACCAGCACGAGATCATCGTGCGCAGAACGAAAGTGAGCAGATATGACCCCCATCCCTGGCCCCGAGCCGGTACCGGAACCGCGAGCCGCGGTGCTCGACCGAGGCCGCGGACTCGGCCTCGACGACGTCGCCGCGGCCATCGGGAAGTCCGTCAAAACGGCGCGGAGATTGGCACTGTCGGGTGAAATTCCGGCGTACAGAATCGGCTTGAAAATCACGATTTTTGAAGCAGATCTCAACGACTTCATTGACAGTCGCCGGATCCTCGGAGGTGCAGCGTGAGCACCGTCGACGCCGAGGCTCTTCGAGTCCGCCGGGCCGCACGTGCACTCGCCGCTGAGCACGGATTTCGAACAGTGCCCGCCGCGCTGGCCGGCACCTGCGCCGGATCGCGGTTCCTGACCAGGCCTTTCGGGCCGGAGCTGGGCGATTTATTGGAGAAATACCCGGTGCTCAGCTGGGTCGACGAGCACCTGCCCGAGATCCTCACTCGCGCCGGTGTAGGCGGTGTGGAATGAGCAGCGACGTGACCGAAATCCGCAGGGCAGCGCACTCGCTCGCGCTGGAGCACGGCCTCTCCCGGCAAGCCGCGGGAGCAGCAGCCGGCGTGGCTGAAATGCGCTTCACCCAGCAGCCGATCAGCCCAGCGAGCAGGGAACTGATCGCACCTTACGGAGCAATCCGCTGGGTCAACGAGCACTGGTCAGCCATCCTCACTCGCGCCGGAATCGCGGAGGACCCACGATGACCGACTACGCGATTCTCGACTCCCCCGGCATCGCCGCCGTCGAAGCCGAAGCCGTGGGAGAAGCCGTCAGCGAATGGCTCCGCGACCGCGGCTGGCACGGTCCCCAGGTGCAGTTCTGTGCCGGATATGCGAGGGCGCGGGTGCGTGCTGCGCACCGCGGCGGAAAGCCATTCACGGTGCTCTTGGAGCTCGTTCCGGAGACCGTTGGGGGCCTGCACGAGCAGGTTTCAGCGGCGGGACAGCAGCTGCTGCGGGAACTCGTCGATAGCCATTGGGAGTCCGTGACGGCGGGGGCTGTGGACCGGCACCGCCGCAGGATCGCGGGGATGGCAAGGCGAGCTGCGGGGGAATACGTGGCTGAAACAGTGCCGGAGGCAGGGGTCGCCGCGTTGGTGTGGTGCGGGGTCACGGCTGAGTCGATGGTGCTTGGTGTCGGGCCTTGTTCGGTGGCGATCGGCGATCCGTTGGCGGTGGCTGCTCGGGCGGAGATCGCTTGGCGGCAGGCGAATCAGGGGAAGTGGAGCGAGTCGGACTTCTGGATCTGGATCGCCGCCGAAGGGCAGCAGAGGGCGTTGGCGAGACGGGTGGAAGTGATGTTGGAACTGGCGGAGTTCGAGGAAATGGGAGCGGTTGCATGACCTTCAGAAAGTGGTTCATGTGGGTGCTGCTGGGCAGCACCGCGGCTAGCCTGGCCGGCAACATCGCGGCTGCGACGCTGCTTCCTCACGGCGGTGCCGCACTGCCTACAGCGGTGGTGATAGCCGTGGCATCCGTTGCCCCTCTCGCCCTTCCCGTTGCTGTTCACTCGGTGCCGGTAGCGGCTAGAGCAGCTGGCGGAGTGCGAGCTGTAGTGGTGGTGTCGGTCGCGGTGGTGTCGTTGGCGGCGTTCGCGATGAGCTTCGACGCGCTTGCCCAACTGGCCCACGCCGCTGGGCATAGTGGCTGGGTCGGCGCCCTGCTGCCGGTGACGCTGGATGTGCTGGCCGCCGCCAGCGCGGTCGCCCTGGTGTTGGACCCCGCGGTGGCCACTGTGGCCGCCCCGGTCGCCGACGGCCACGATGTGGCCGCTCCCCCGACCGACCCGGCCGCCGAGCCGGTCACCGGCGCGGTCGCCGCTGCACGTACGAGTGCGGGGCTGCACCTCGTTGCCGGTCCCGGTGACCGCGACATGGACGGCAGCGACCAGCTGGACGGCACGCCCATGACCAGCGCTGACGTCCACATCGGTCGGGCGCAAGAGCTGGTGGCGGCCGGGGTGGTGAAGGCGCCGGCACCCACGGTCGCTGCGGCACTGGCCGGGCTGGCCGACGGCGGCAGCTTGCGGGCTGTCGCGGCGTCCACGGGGCTGCATCGGACATCAGTTAGTCGACTGGCGGCGGCCGCCGAGGAGGCGGTGTCGGCCGGGTGACGGCCACAATGACGGCCGAGTGACCGGTCGCTGATCAGTGACGGCCCCAGCCGCAGTGGCTGGGGCCGTTGCCGTTGCGGGAACGGGTGCAGACGCGCCGCGGGGGAAATACGCCGATAAGGAGTTGATAAGACTTTTTGTGTTGCTGGAGTGAAAATTTGGACCGTCGCGAACCGGTGAATACCGGGGCGAATCGGGCAATGGTGTGCGGCTGTCCGCGTGTCGTGACGGGCGGCTGGACACGGCGAAATCCCATGCGAGGCTTGGTGCGTACGACGATCTCAACCGATCTCGACCGAACTCGCAGGAGCACTCATGACAACCACCTTCACCGCCGAGCCGATGCTCACCGTCGACGACCTCGTTCGCGTCTGGGGCGTGACCGACGAGTCAATCCGGGCGCTGATCAGCTCGGGAAAGCTTCGCGCACACCGTGTCGGCCGGCTCATTCGGATCCGTCCAGAGGACGCGGAAACGTACTTGGAAAGCACCGCAACGGTTCCCGCAGCTGTGACGGTTACGGTGACCGCGGCGGGGCTGGGTAGCTCCCACGGAGCCGTCACGATCGCCGGTAAAACGGTGGCCGGAGACACTTCTGCGCTCACCGAAGCGCTGTGGAATGTGTCGCCTTCTGGCGGCGAGATCGAGGTCGACGGCCAACGGATTCTGGTCCCGCACCGGGCCGCTGGACGGGCCGCCAGCATCGCCCTTGCAGGGCTGGCAATGGTCCCCGGGGGTGACAGCGTCACTGTCGCAGTGCGGGCTGGCGACGACCCTCTCGACGCCTAAAACACGAAAGCCGGGTCCCTCAACCCGGCTCCCGCAACAACTTTCGTCCTGATCCCACCAAGGAATGGACCTTCCCATGGTAGCTCAAGCACCCACTACCAATGCCTCCACCGTCAGCGCCACGCCGACCTGCGGCTGCCGCGTCACCACGCTGGACAGCACACCTGGCTACACCGTGCACGCCGCCGACACCTGCTCAGATGGTCGCAGTGACGTGGCCGTTCCGCTGCTCACCGCCGATGCGCTGGGAGTGATGTACGTGGCGTACGGTGCTGATGAAATCCGCATGACTGCCTGCGATTTCACCGCGGTTCTCGCAGCCCGGGACGCCGAACCGGCACCCCCACCCCCTCCCACGCCAGCACCCCCGCCACGACCCGCAGGTGCGCCCTGGACGTCGACGGAATGGGATCCGTACCTGCACCCCGACCTGCTCACCACCGGTAGCGCGGGGGTGCTCGCCTACAGCGGCGAGCCGGCGGTTCGATTGCTCACCGACGGCACAGCGGAGGTGCTCGCTTCCACCGAGTTCGCCGCTGAGTTCGGGTTCGAGGGCGGCACCGTGATCAGTGCCGACGAGCTCGGCGCCGCCCTCAGGGGCATCGCCCCAGATGAGGTCACTGCTGCGCTGGCAGTGGAAGCCGCCGAGCGAGTTTGGGGGGGCGATGAACGCCGGCACGCAGCCGAGAGGAGAGCGCTCAAGAGAGCACGTGCGGCTCGGTTCGGAGCACAACTTGCGAGCGTCACCGGTGCCGACGCCGATGCGCTGCGGGCGGTGTGCATGAACGCCGTCGCCGACGCTGCGCCCTCTCGTCCGGAGCCTGTTTTGGACGCCAACGCCGACGCCGGGTGGTTCGCCGCGACCTGCAATCCGCTGGCCGTCGACGGCGGGTACACCGACGGCGGTATCTCCCACCGGATTGAGGCGCAGGCACGCCACGCGGCGACGCCGGCGGTGCCGACTCGGACGGAGATCGCGGCTGCGGTGACGGCGCCCGAAGCGGCGATCGTCGCGGCGCTGGCAGCGGTTCCGCCGGCACCGATCGCGCCCGAGCCCGATCAGGACGAGCTGGTTCTCAACGCCGCCGCGTTCGAGCGGCGGGTGGAGGCCGAGCAACTGAGAGAGGAATTGCGGGCATTCCTCGCCCGGGACCCCTCCAATTCGGAGCACGAGATCGCTGCTCTGATGGCCATGACCGTTTCCGATCGAGCGGAGGTCGCATCGGCCGCGAAGGCTGGTCGGCTCACCCGATTGGGGCTCACAATCCGAAGCCTCGGCGCCACGATGGTCGGCTCCACGCAGGCTTGGATCAGGCTGCGGGAAGGCGTGCTCACCGAATCACGGTTCGTCGACGGCGGCAGCTTCATCCACAGCATCCCAGAAACCACGCCCGCGGTGTGGGGCTCTGGCGAGGACGTGCTGTGGGCCGAAGGGGAGGCGCTGGTGATCGCAGGTCCGCAGGGCGTTGGAAAATCCACGATGGCGGGAAGCCTCGTGCTCGGGATGCTCAACGGCGGCTCCGATTTCCTCGGGTACCCGGTCAAGCGGGTGGACAGGGTCCTGTACCTGGCTATGGACCGCCCACGGCAGATCGCCCGCGCCCTGCGGCGGCAGCTCGGCGGGATCCCGGAGGCCGAGCTCGCGCAGCGGTTGGTCGTGTGGCAGGGGCCGCCGCCGGAAGATCTCGCGGCCCATCCGGATCGCCTGGCGGCGATGTGTGCGGAGAAAGGGGCGCAGGTAGTGGTGATCGATTCGCTCAAGGACGCCGCTCTCGGCCTGGCAACCGACGAAGTCGGTGCCGGATGGAACCGTGCCCGGCAAACGACGCTAGCGGCTGGTGTCGAGGTGCTGGAGCTGCATCACGACCGGAAAACGACCGACGCAGCTGCGCCCGCGATTGAGAAGCTTTACGGAAGCATCTGGATCACCAGCGGGGCCGGTTCGGTGATTCACCTCGGCGGCGAGCCCGGAGACCCGGTGGTGAAATTCCGGCACCTCAAGCAGCCATCCACGGAGGTCGCACCGTTCGAAATCGCACACGATGGTTCCACCGGAACCATGACCGTTCACGCCGGCGTGGACCTGCTGGACCTGTGCCGGCAGCCCGGCGGGGCAAGCGCCGCACAGTGCGCCTCTGCCCTGTTCGAAACCGATCGCCCCAGCTCGGCTGAGAGAGAAAAGGCACGCCGGCGTCTGGAGAAATTGCGGGAGTCCGGAAGCGTTCACCGAGCTGACGTCGCGGGAATGGCCGTGTACACCGCCGTCAATGTAACGGCCGTGCGGGTGCCGTGACCCTCACGGCGGGGGTCACGCGGGCTGTTTTCACCTGAATCGCTGCGTGAGGCTCCGTGACCCCCTCCGTGAGGCTCTGACCTGCTAATTCACGGAAAGCGTGACCCTCCGTGACCGCCCCCGTGAGGGGGTCACGCGCATCCCCCCCTTTAAGAGGGGGGATGCGTGACCCCGGCCCTCGACGGACTTGAATTTCTTGAATTGATCGCGTCATCAGCAGTGCCCCACCCCCACCCCGACCGGCGCTGACCCGGGCCGCGAGGACCTGGAGCTGGGTCAGGGGTGCGGGCGGTGCGGAGGGCGGAGTCGCTTAGTTAGGTTCGAGCGATGGCAGATCGATTTCCGGACCACACCGCGGAGACAATCGGACAGTTCCAGGTGGTGTCGACCTCGCTTTCGACCAGTGAAGCTGAGGAGACCGGCTCGATTCGGCGCACGGGGATCCTGCGCTTCGGAGACAAAACGGTCGAACTTGAAGTAAGCCCCGGCTTCAACCCCATGATTTCGTGGACCCAGACCGGACCTGGATCGCATACCGGTACGTCACCGAAACGGCGTATCACGGACGACGCCGTCGTTCTCGGGGCAATTGCCCACCAACCCGCACGGGTGTCATTGTGGGGCCTCCGCAGTCGCACTCGGCAGTTGCTGGGATTCTCTGCACCGAACCAAGAAGAGCAGCACAGCCGTGAGGTTCTGGAGGTGGACTGGTGCCTCGCCGGCGCACTGTTTCCCGACGAGGATACCGAGTTTCAGACTGTGTCCCTGGATGTCGCTGGGCTTCACCAATTCGCCGATATGTCCAGTGTCTGCATGCAAATATCGGAGCAGGGCATGGCGCCCTTGAACTGGGTGTACAACCCACCGGACGCCACCACCGGAAGAACCGCGACACCGCGATCGGGAGAGGTACGGTTTGACCCTCAGGTGACCTTTCCCGTGCTCGACGGGCCAGACCTCAAAGTCACCACGAATACCGGGCTGGAGATCTTGTTCGAAGGCACCGTGCCACTGCCGGTGGTGGTTTCGGACATCGCTGTCCCAATTAAAAGTCTGTTGACGATCCTGCACGGAACCGACAGTCGCGTGCGAAAGTTGACGGTGTCGACGCCAGCCGGGGATTCGGCTGATGTGTACGGGCACATCATCGATCGGTCGGCACCCCGCGACATAGTGAACGATCTCCTTCTCACCCTGGACGCGGCCGGAGGTGCCGACTTCATCGGCCGCTGGCTGGACCTAGCGAAGCGGACATCTCCCGTGCCACAGATTTTGGCCGCCGCCTACTCCGGCGAGTTCGCAACAGTCGAAGCCGAAGCGCTGTACATGTGCACTGCCGCGGAGACCCTTCATCGCCGACTGCATCCAGACGACCGGCGGTGGACCGCCGAGACCGTGCAAGCAGGGATCTCTGGGCTCGCGACGTCCACTATGCCCGACGACGTGCGGCAAGCACTGGAGCAAGCGCTCAGTCAATACCTCTCCGAGCCGTCGTTCCCGACTCGGATCGAGGCACTAGCCACTCGCGTGAGCGAAGTGCTTCCGGACTGCGTCGGTCGAGTGAATCGATGGAAACAGGCGGTGACCAATCAGCGCAACACGCTGGCCCACGGCTTGCCCTCACAGTCCGGAAACATCGACTTCACGAAGATGCACTACATCACGAGATCCCTGCGCTGGGTCTTGACGCTGTACTTGCTGCTGGAAGCGGGGGTTCCGCCCGACAAGCTCGCAGAAGCAACTAGGGCGAACGATCGTTACGAACGTGACTGGCGCAACTGGCGGCGAGTGTGGCCGCGCGTCTTCGCAACTCCCGCCTGAACTCGCCGTGCCGTCTCGGACGGTCGTCCGCCGGAAAGGAGGGCGTGACTGCCTGCCAAATGCTCAATCGGAAAACCAGTCGGCGCGGTCCGTCACGGTGTTTCACCTTTTTTGCCCACCGAGCCGCCCAGCTCCGGATCAGACTCTCCGTCACCGTCTTCCGACTCCTCCTCAGCGGGCGGCGGTTCGCCGATCGGCTCTGCACCTTCCCACCATTCCTCCACGATTACGCGGACCTGATCAGCGACCTCTCCGGACAGCGGCGCCAAGGTCGTGGGCTTCCGCCCTACCCCGTTCAGTGAGCAGCCGAGGGTGTAGACATCGGTGTCCCCGACGATGTACCGGTCATGCAACAGCTTGGGATCGGCGACCCGCATCTCGATGTTGAGGTCGGGCGAAGCCAGACACACTCGCCACGGGACGAGGTCGTTTTCCTTGGCCGGGCGCCGCATGATCACACGGGTAGTGCTCGTGAACTGAGCAAGGACAAGCAGATGTTCCAGTTTCAGATACGGGTCGACGACCACGCATTCGCCGACCTCAGCGATGGCCCCGACCAGGCTCCCCCATGCCAGCGGGTCGTCGCCACCGAGCATGGTGATCTCCGCCGTGGTGGTCAGATCTGCATCGGCCCGCAGCAGCGCGCGGCCGAGGCCCGTCAAGACCAAACCGATTCCTGTTGCTGAAGTTCTGACCCACCGGAACCGAAGCACCTGCTCGACCAGTGTCTCGTCTGGTTCTCGCTCCTCGATCATGCGCGCTTCGCCCGACCATGGATTGACCAAGCCGGCGATCTGCTTCATCACTGGACTCATGGCATCGGACATCTGCCGATGGACCATCTCGGCCACCGTCTCGCTCAGTTTGAATTTCATCGTGCCGGCGATCGCGTTTGCCGTCTCCGAGGAGAACGGCAGCGACGGTTTTTCTACGCGGCGCCTCGTCACCTTGCCCGCCTTGCGATCAGGCCGTTCTACCCACTCGGTCACCTCGTCCGGCGTCGGCGAGTAGCCACCGTGGTTGGCCGCTTGAACGAACGTCAGAAGCCTCCGTTGGGCCTCGTTGAGGACGGTCACGTCGGGGAGCCTATCGACGCGCGGCGACAACCTGACGGAATCGACACCCCGTGTCAGCCTCCCCGCCGCCCCGAGCCTCTGTCCCCGACCCGTGCGACGCTTGTGCCCGTGCCCGACACCGCTAACCTTTACCGCGAGGACATCGCCAACTTCTTCCGCCGCGCCGAGTGCCATTTCGGCCACACCCTCCGCGAAGAGGAGGCCGGGCTGACCGTTGAGGAAGCAGCCGAAAAGCGCAATATCGGCGCCGCCCAGGTGCGCTCCTGCCGCCGTGGCGTGCACAACGCGCTCGGCGGTGAGTTCACGACCTCCAAGGCGCAGGCTCGTTACGACGAAGCCGTGTACCGGGCTCTGCTGCACTTCCGCGGCGAGATGACCGATGGGCTGCGCCACCACATCGACATGCAGCTCAGACGGTTCAAGGCCGAGTATTTCCCTGGCCTGAAGATGGAGCCGCTGGATTGTGACTACGCGTCCGGGATACCGCTGAAGGCGAACGCGTCCCAACGACGCGAACCGGATGTGTGCCCGGAGTGTTGGCAAGCGCACGCCGGCGAGTGCCAGTAGTCGAGGAGCTCTAGTCTCATACGACACACCGGTCACGTCTGCATCATCACGATTTTTGGTCAGTGGCTGATCATAGAGTGACGACTGACGCAGAAAACCCCAGGTGAGGAGACCACGATGGCTGATCGATCGGCGATCGAGTGGACCGAAGCCACCTGGAACCCCGTCACCGGCTGCGACCGCGTCTCAGCGGGATGCGACCACTGCTACGCCATGACGCTGGCGAAGCGGCTGAAAGCCATGGGCTCGGCGAAGTACCAGGTCGACGGTGACCCTAGAACTTCCGGCCCGGGCTTCGGCGTCACCGTCCATCCGCAGGCCCTCGACGAGCCGTACCGGTGGCGCAATTCGCGCGTGGTGTTCGTGAACTCGATGAGCGACCTGTTCCACGCGAAGGTGCCGTTGGACTTCATCCGCGACGTCTTCGACGTCTGCCGTGACACTCCGCAGCACACCTATCAGGTGCTGACCAAGCGCAGCCTGCGGCTGCGGCGCGTGGCCGAGAAACTGGACTGGCCGGACAACCTCTGGATGGGCGTGTCAGTGGAGAGTGCCGAAGTCCTGCAGCGGGTCGATGATCTTCGCCAGGTGCCCGCCGCGGTGCGGTTCCTGTCGTGCGAGCCACTGCTCGGACCGCTCGACGGCATCGACCTCGCCGGCATCGGATGGGTGATCGCCGGCGGTGAATCCGGTCCCCGCTACCGGCCGATGGAGCTGGGCTGGGCACGAGGAATCCGCGATGCGTGCCAGACCGCCGGGGTGCCGTTCTTCTTCAAGCAGTGGGGCGGGCGTACACCGAAAGCGCTCGGCCGTGAACTCGACGGGCAGCTGTGGGACGAGATGCCTGAGGCCGCTACGGGTTAGGCGTCACTGGCCTCGTCGTCATCATCCGGCCCCTGCTCGAAGATCTGGATACGACTCGTGGCTGGCCAAGGCGAGTTCTTCGGCGCCGTCACCGGCGACAGCCGAACCGTCATCCCCTCCTCGAACAGTCGGCTGAGCACGGTGCGCACGTGGGGTTCGGTGTAGCCGAGGATCTGCGCCTGCGCCACTAGCGTGGTGAACTCGTGAACGCCGACGCGCTTTCTGAAGTCCTCGATCAGATCATCGATGTCGGGCTCAAGCAGGCTGGGCTGGAACGCTGTGTCGGCGCTGGCCCCACGACCGCTCGTAGGGTCAGCCGACCACTTCGCGGAGTTCCAGCATTCGAGCCCCGCCTGGTGGTGTGTCGCGAAGACCAGCGAGTACCGCGTGTACCGGCGGGCGACATCGACACCAAAAGCCGAGGTGTGGCACCCGAGCGCTTTGAGCTTGTCGCAGTAGAGGTTGACGAGCGCAGCCTTCGACTGCGCCGTGGTGAGCCCGTCCGGGATGTTCTTCCACGAGTTGTCCCCGTAGAGGTTGTTCATCACCGACACCATCGCCGGGTTCGTGCGGAACCGGTGCGCTTCGTCGGCCATGAACGTGATTACGGCGTCGTTCCTAGGTACCTTCACGACTTCCGAGATGATCGACCACGGAATCTGGTTGAGCCCGAACGGGTCGATAATCCACAGTGCCTGCTGCCCCGGCTGGACATGGTTACGTCGCACGTCGCCCACGATCTCCTCGAAGGACTTCGGCCCGACAGGCACATGCGCGATCCCGTCATCTACGGGAAGGCACCTCATTCGCTCGCCGAGCGCCTGGCAACGCCGCGGGTCCAAGTCGTTGGTCAAATGGGTGAGGGGCTGGAAGTTTGGACGGCAGATGTGCTCGCGGTACAGCTTCGCGATCATGATCGAGCTACCGTCAAGGCCATCAGCGTACATACCCGAGCCGGCGAATCCGTCAACGATCGTCGCTGGCTTCGCGTACGGGCCTTGCAAGACCTTGCCCATCCAGCATGCGATGTACCGCCGGTAGAACGCATGCTTGAGGCGGGTGTGCGGGTCCGACGTGTAGTCGACCTGAGAGCGCAGATCTTCCTTGCGGGTCACCGGTCTGAATGCTCCGCGGCTGCGAGAGTTCGCCAGGCGCCGAGCCGCATCAATTCGTCTGTGTTTCCTGCCGCCACCCCGGCAGCGTAAGCACGTCTAGCGACCGCTTCTCGGCAACTCGCCGAGAAGCGGATCTTCCTCCACCGGCTCCCGCTGATTCGGCAAACGAGTCGGCCTCGTTGAATAAGGTCTACTAGCGCGACCGTCGAGGTGTAGGAGAAGTATGGGTTCGATTCACGAGGTGATCGAGGCGTTCCGCAAGGCGCCGTCGAACTCCGAGCGCGGCACCAAGTTCGAGCAGCTGATGGTGCGCTACTTCGAGCTGGACCCGATGCTGTCACAGCAGTACGACGCGGTGTGGCGCTGGATCGACTGGCCCGGCCGCGACGGCAAAGCCGACACCGGGATCGACCTGGTGGCCCGCGAACGCGACACCGGCGATTTGACGGCCATCCAGTGCAAGTTCTACGAACCCACCCATACCTTGGCCAAGGCCGACATCGACTCGTTCTTCACCGCATCGGGCAAGACAGCGTTCACCAACCGGGTGATCATCTCCACCACCGACCGGTGGGGCAAAAACGCCGAGGCAGCCCTAGAGGATCAGACCAAACCGGTGCAACGCATCGGCATGGCCGAGATCGCTGAATCCCCCATCGACTGGGACATCGCCTGGCCCGCCGGCGGTGACCTGCGCATCGAACTGTCCCCTGCCAGCAGGCATCAGCCGCGCCCGCATCAGGAACAGGCGATCGACGCCGTGTTTCGCGGGTTCGCCGCCGGCAACGATCGCGGCAAGCTGATCATGGCTTGCGGCACCGGCAAAACGTTCACTGCCCTGAAGATCGCCGAGCGCACCGCCGCAGAGAACGGCGGGGCTGCCCGGATTCTGTTCCTCGTGCCGTCGATCTCGCTGCTGAGTCAGACGCTTCGCGGCTGGACCGCGCAGACAGAACTGGATCTGCGGGCGTTCGCGGTCTGCTCGGACACCAAAGTCTCCCGCACCGCTGAGGATTACAACGTCCACGACGTGCCGATCCCGGTCACCACCGACCCTGCACGGTTGGCGCAGGAGATGGAGCACCGCAAACGCGCCAAAGGCTTGACGGTGGTGTTCTCCACCTACCAGTCGCTGGCAGCGGTCGCCGAAGCCCAAAGGCTCGGAGTCGACACCTTTGATCTGGTGATCTGTGACGAGGCGCACCGCACCACCGGGGTCACCTTGGCCGGCGATGACGAGTCGAACTTCGTGCGCATCCACAACCCGGACTACGTGCAGGCCTCCCGCCGGCTGTACATGACGGCCACACCGCGGGTCTTCACCGACGCCGTGCAGGACAAAGCCGCCACGCATTCGGCGGAGCTGGTGTCGATGGACGACGAGAGCATCTACGGCCCGGAGTTTCACCGGCTCTCGTTCGGTGACGCCGTGGAACGCGGCCTGCTGTCGGACTACAAGGTGCTGGTGCTAACCATCGACGAGTCCGTGATCGCCCCCGGATTGCAGCAGCAGGTCGCCGCTCACGGCAGCGAACTCACCCTCGACGATGCCTCGAAACTGGTCGGCTGCTGGAACGGTTTGGCCAAACGCGCCGGCACCGCACCCGACGGTAGCGGTTTCGTCCCCGGTGAGGCGCCGATGCGCCGCGCGGTGGCTTTCGCCCGCGACATCAAGACCTCCAAGCAGGTCGCCGAGATGTTCCCGGTCGTGGTCACCAAATACCAGGAGCTGCTCGAAGCCCACGAAGACGACGGACAGCAGGTCTCGCCCACCAACCGCGACCTGACCTGCTCGGTCCACCACGTCGACGGCACCTACAACGCCCTGCAACGCAACGCCGAGCTGACCTGGCTCAAAGGAGTTGTCGCCGAAGACGAGTGCCGCATCCTCACTAATGCCCGCTGCCTGTCCGAAGGCGTCGATGTTCCTGCCCTGGACGCGGTGTTGTTCCTGCACCCGCGCAACTCGATCGTCGACGTGGTGCAGTCGGTTGGGCGGGTGATGCGCAAAGCCGACGGCAAGGACTACGGCTACGTGATCCTGCCCGTCGCCGTCCCCCAAGGTGTCGAGCCGGCGACCGCGCTCGGCGACAATCAGCGGTTCAAGGTGGTGTGGCAGGTGCTCAACGCGCTGCGCTCCCACGATGAACGTTTCGACGCGATGGTCAACGCCATCGCCCTCAACAGTGGCTCCGACGGCAAGGGTGGGGTCGGCACCGACAAACTGCTCGGCGGGCACCTCGGCCCCGTCCTCGACGACCTCAGCGACCAGACGGATCAGGACGCCGACCACGCACAGCAGATGGCGTTGTTCTCCCTGTCGGCGTGGCAGGAGGCGATCTACGCCCGCATCGTGGATAAGGTCGGCACCCGCACCTACTGGGAGCAGTGGGCTGCCGACGTCGCCGACATTGCCGCTGCCCTGATCACCCGGATCACCGCGGTCCTCGACGAGGCCGACGGCGCCGCAGCCGAGGCATTCGGCCACTTTCTTCAGGGGCTGCGGGACAACCTCAACGACTCGATCACCGAGGCGGATGCGGTGAGCATGCTGGCGCAGCACCTGATCACCCGGCCGGTGTTCGATGCTCTGTTCGCCGGCCACGACTTCGCCTCCCACAACCCGGTCTCCAAGACCATGCAGAAGATGGTCGACACCCTCGGCGGTACCGGCCTGGAAGCCGAAACCGCGCGACTGGAGGGGTTCTACGAATCGGTGCGTCGCCGCGCAGGCGAGGTGAGCAGCGCCGAGGGCAAGCAGGCAATCATCGCCGAGCTCTACGAGAAGTTCTTCCGCATCGGCTTCAAGAAGCAGGCCGAGGCACTCGGGATCGTCTACACACCGACCGAGATCGTCGACTTCATCCTGCGCGCCGTCAACACCGTCTCCCGCAAGCACTTCGGCCGCGGGTTGACCGATGAGGGCGTGCACATCCTCGACGGGTTCACCGGTACCGGCACCTTCATCGCCCGGCTGCTGCAATCGGAGCTGATCACCGCGGCGGATCTGCAGCGCAAGTATGCGAGCGAGCTGCACGCCAACGAGATCATGCTGTTGGCCTACTACATCGCCGCGGTGAACATCGAAACCACCTACCACGCCCTGGCCGGCAAGACCGCCGACACCGACGCCTACGAGCCGTTCCCCGGTGTCGTGCTCGCCGACACCTTCCAAATCAGCGAAGCCGGCGACTCGATGGACGCGATCATGTTCCCCCACAACAACGCCCGCATCGAAACGCAACTCGCTACCCCGATCAACGTGATTGTCGGCAACCCGCCCTATTCCGTGGGCCAGGCCAGTGCGAACGATCTCAACGCCAACGTGAAATATCCGACCCTCGACGGGCGAATCGCGGCCACGTACGCGAAGCGTTCGTCTGCGACCAACAAGAACAGCCTTTACGACTCCTACATTCGAGCCTTCCGCTGGGCCACCGACCGCATCGGCGACACCGGCATCGTCGGCTTCGTCTCCAACGGCGGCTGGCTCGACGCCAACACCGCCGACGGAATGCGGCTATCGCTGACCGACGAATACTCCGCGATCTACGTCTACAACCTGCGAGGAAACCAACGCACCGCTGGCGAACTGTCTCGCCGAGAGGGCGGAAAGGTTTTCGGCAGTGGCAGCCGCAACACTGTCGCCATCTTCATCGGGGTCAGGGACCGTAGCGGGACCGGGCCGTGCGAGGTGTCCTACCGCGACATCGGCGACTACCTCAGTCGAGAAGAGAAGCTCCGGATCGTCAGCGAAAGTCAGCACGACTCCCTCGACTGGCAAGCGATCACACCGAATGATCACGGCGACTGGTTGAACCAGCGAAGCGATGAATTCCCATCGTGGCCTGCGATCGGAGACAAAAGCAGTGGAGCTAGGGGAACAGTCTTCGCCACATATTCTTCCGGGCTCAAGACCGGCCGCGACGCCTGGTGCTACAGCTGCACCCACGCTTCTCTTGAGGCGAACATGCTTGAACTCCTCCGACAGTATGCCGAGGCAAGGGGTGTATTCCACACGCACACCGGGCCGAACAGGCCAAACGAGGCCGATATCGCGGCCTTCTTGAGTTCGAATCCCGAACTCACGAAAGCCGGTCGAATCAGCTGGAACGTTGGCCTCAAACAGCTGCTGGCCGCCGACGTACCCATAAGCTGGCGCACTGAGAATGTGAGAACCAGCACCTACCGGCCCTTCAACCCTCAATGGACTTACATGGACCGGTCCGTCAACGACCGGGTCTACCAGCTCCCGTCAATGTTCCCGACTGCTCAACACTCGAACATTGGCTTCTATGCGATCGGGGTTGGAGGTACGGCCGACTTCGCACTTCTTGCCACCGACCGGCTTCCCGACGTTCAGATGCTCGGGGCCGGGCAGAACGGCCAGTTCTTCCCCCGATGGACCTTCGAGAAGGCCGAATCCGACGACGGCGGTCTCGCGTTCGACATAGTCAGCGGTGAGGCCGATGAGCACGGCTACCGCCGCATCGACAACATCACCGACGAGATCCTGACGCTGTACCGCGACGCCGTCGGCGACCAAGTGAGCAAAGACGACATCTTCTACTACGTTTACGGCCTGTTGCACGAGCCCGCCTACCGGCACGCCTACGCCGCGGACTTGAAGAAGATGCTTCCGCACATCCCGACGCCGGAGACACGGGAACGCTTCGAGCAGCTGGCCGACGCCGGCCGCAGGCTCGCCAAGCTGCACGTCGGCTACGAGACCGTGGAGCCGTATCCGCTTGAGGTGCTGCTCAAGCCTGGCGCGCATCGGAAGGATCCCGATACCTGGCGGGTGGAGAAGATGAAGTGGCGGTCTAAGACCGACCACTCGGCGATTATCTACAACTCTCGGGTCACCATCGCCGGCATTCCCGAGGAAACCGAGCGTTACATGCTCGGCTCCCGCTCAGCTCTCGCCTGGATCATCGACCGCTACCAGCTCAAAACCGACAAGGCTTCAGGAATCGTCAACGACCCCAACGACTGGTGCGACGAACACGACGACCCGACCTACATCGTCGACCTGATCAAACGGATCACCACCGTCAGCATCGAGACGATGAAGATCGTCGACAGCCTGGCCGAGACCGCGGGATAAGGCCTCCCCTCCCGAGACCCTCCCCCTCACCCGCCCCGGGCCGCCCTGTTCACCGCGGAGACCACCGCCCGCAGCGACGCGGTGGTGATCGACGGAGCGATCCCTACGCCCCAGACGACAACGTCGCCGATCTGAGCCTCCACGTAGGCGGCGGCCTGAGCCCCCTCGCCGGCACTCATGGCGTGCTCGGAGTAGTCCAGTACGTGCACCTGCACACCGACCCTGCTCAGCGCGTCGACGAACGCGGCCAGCGGTCCATTGCCGGACCCCGCGATCTCCGTCTCCACCCCGTCGACCTTGACGACCGCCTCGATGCGGTCGGTCCCGTCGTCGGTCTCGGCCGCGATCAGCTTCTGGTGCATGCGCTCCAGGGGCCGGATCGGGTTCAGGTATTCGTCGGCGAATGCGTCCCACATCTCTTTGGGGGTGACCTCGCCGCCTTCGCCGTCGGTCAGCTGCTGAATCACCTTGGAGAACTCGATCTGCAGCCGGCGCGGCAGCACCAGGCCGTGATCGGTCTTCATCACATACGCCACGCCGCCCTTGCCGGACTGCGAGTTCACCCGGATCACCGCCTCGTAGGTGCGCCCCACGTCGCGGGGGTCGATCGGCAGGTAGGGCACCTGCCAGGTCATTTCCTCGACCGTGGAGTTGGCGGCATCGGCGTCGATCTTCATCTGATCCAGGCCCTTGTTGATCGCGTCCTGGTGGCTTCCGGAGAACGCCGTGTAGACCAGATCGCCGCCGTAGGGGTGGCGTTCGGGCACCTTCAACTGGTTGCAGTACTCGACGGTGCGGCGGATCTCATCGATGTTGGAGAAATCGATCTGCGGGTCCACGCCCCGGGAGAACATGTTCAGCCCCAGCGTCACCAGGCAGACGTTGCCGGTGCGCTCACCGTTGCCGAACAGGCAGCCCTCGATCCGGTCGGCCCCGGCCTGATAACCCAGTTCCGCGGCCGCCACGGCGGTGCCGCGGTCGTTGTGCGGGTGCAGGCTCAGGATCACGCAGTCGCGCCGCTTCAGGTTGCGGCTCATCCACTCGATCGAGTCGGCGTAGACGTTCGGGGTGGCCATCTCCACGGTGGCCGGCAGGTTGAAGATGATCGGATTGTCCGGCGATGGCTGGATCACGTCGCCGACCGCGTCGCAGACCGCCTTGGCGTAGGCCAGTTCGGTTCCGGTGTAGGACTCCGGGGAGTACTGGTAGCGCCACCGGGTGCCGGGGTATTTGGCCTGCTCTTCCAGGCACTTTCGGGCGGCCGACACTGCGATCTGCTGCACCTGGTCCTTGTCGGCGCGGAACACCACCCGGCGCTGCAGGATCGAGGTGGAGCTGTAGAAGTGCACGATCACGCTCGATGCGCCCGCGCAGGCTTCGAAGGTCCGCTCGATCAGCGCATCACGGCACTGGGTCATCACCTGCAGGGTGACGTCGTCGGGGACCGCGCCCTCGGTGATGATCTGGCGGACGAAGTCGAAGTCGGTCTGGCTGGCGGCGGGGAAACCGACCTCGATCTCCTTGTAGCCCATCGCCACCAGCAGGTCGAACATCCGGCGCTTGCGCTCTGGACCCATGGGGTCGATCAGCGCCTGATTGCCGTCACGCAGGTCCACCGCGCACCACAGCGGGGCGCGTTCGATGACGCGGTCGGGCCAGGTGCGGTCGGCCAGCGTGACGGGTTCGACCTCGTCAGCGAAGCTGCGGTACCGGTGGACCGGCATCGCCGAGCCGCGCTGGGTGTTCCAGGCGGGCTGGCCGGGATTGGGTGGTCCTGCGGGTGTGGTGATGGCGCGGGTGGACGTGTAAGCGTCCGAGGAAATGGAATCAGCGGGGGAAACGAAAGTGGTCATGATGCGTGCTCCGGCTGGTCGAAAGGGGACTCAGACCGGCGCGTCGACGAAACCCGCGACGGGAAGCCGGTCCTGGTCAGACCCCGTCGCGGCGCCGGAGAAGGAGCACGCGCTGCATGGCGGTCAGAGTAGCTCCGCTGTCGGCTCCCTGGAGCAAAATCATCACCATGACCGTCGCCGCCGCCGACACTGCCGCGGCGTACCGTCGAGGGTATGACGGCAGACGTCCCGGTCGTGGAGCCCACGCCGGAGCTTCTCGCGCTCCTGCGCATCAGCGACGCGCAGATCGCCGCGGGGCAGGTGCAGCCGCGGCCCGAGCG
This sequence comes from Mycolicibacter virginiensis, assembly GCF_022374935.2. Classification (NCBI taxonomy): domain Bacteria; kingdom Bacillati; phylum Actinomycetota; class Actinomycetes; order Mycobacteriales; family Mycobacteriaceae; genus Mycobacterium; species Mycobacterium virginiense. Next base: position 486,566 of record NZ_CP092430.2, on the reverse strand, counting down.
GCCGCCGCGGGACCGCCAGCCGTGAACCCGGAACCGAATCTGACCAGCGCCGATTACCAGGAACTGGCCGACCCCTACGAGCGGGAACCTCCCCGCCGAGACGAGCGGATCGGGGAGCCGGTCATCGACATCGGCGCGCCGATGCGCCGCCGTGCTGAGGAGCGGCTGCAGCGGATCGCCGACATCCGCACGGTCTCGCGGCTTTCCGCGGCCGGCAAGGACCCCGACGAGATCGCAGCGGAGCTGCAGCTGGCGGAGCCCCTGGTGGATCGGCTGCTGCGCTCAGCGGGGGTGGTGATCGACGTTGAGGGCTCCCCCGAGGAACTGATCCTGCGGGCCTACCTCGACGGCTCGCCGCGTGAGCAGTTGATTGATCAGCTGAGCAGGTATCGGTACACGTTCCCCGAGTACGCGCCGTTCCCGCACGAAGGGAAGACGCACAGCACCTGGGATCACGTCGAGGCAGCTGCTGTTGCTGGATTCATCAGCGTGGAGGAGTTTCTGCAGGTCCACGCGGCGGTGAATCCGCCGGCGCCGGGAGCGTGAAATGTACCCAGAGCACAGCTCCGTCGAACTCACCCGTGACCTGCCCGATGAGGGTCTCGCGGCCGGCGCGACGGGCGCGGTGGTCCACGCCGGCACCGGCGCGTACGAGGTCGAGTTCTTCACCCCGGACGGCAGCACGATCGCAGTGGTGACGGTGGAGGAAGCCGACATCCGGCTGCGCAGCTAAGGGGCCATCTCCCGCGACCAGCTTCCGCCGCCGGATATCTCGTACCGCGCATCTGACTCCGCATCGGCGACGTAGCGGCGCACACCGCCGTCAACGACCAAGGCGATTGCGGCGTCCGTGGTTTCGGAGGTCACCCGGTACGGCGCCCACCACATGGATCGGGGGCCACTCGGCTCCAGCCGCGACAGGAAGTGCTCGCTGTGCTCGGCCAAGTCCCCTGGTCGGCACCGTTCACGTAGCCGCGTCAGCTCGGCCGTCCACTGCGCCCGCAACTCCGTGGCGCGGGCGGCGATCTCAGCGTCGGCAGCGGCGACGGCCGCGGTCATGTCATCGGTCATGGGGCGAGTGTGTACCGGCGGTGTGACAGTGGCGGGTAGGGCGCGGGTCGCAGGATCCGCCGTGTTTCGGCGTGTCGCGCCGTCGTCTTCTCCCCCGAGATGAACTCGCGGGCCTGCCGTAGGGCCATCGGCGTCGGCTGCATGCCGGACAACGCAAACGATCCCATCGCGTTGAGCACCCACTCCCGCCGCTCTTCCTCGGTCGTGCCGCGCTCCGGCACTGCATCGTCGCTGGTCATGGACCTAGACTCCCACAGCCCCAGCCACGCCCCAGTCGCATTCCTCCGTCGCCGCAGCGGTGACGTGCCCGGCCCGGTCCAGTTCCAGGAACAGCAGTTGGACACCTCGGCCGGCAGCATCCGTCGCCATCACCGTGCACCGGCCGCCGTGGCGCTGGGCAACCGTCACCGACGGCGCCGAGTCGTCGATCACGGTGTACACCCCGCCGGCGAACCCGATCCGCACCCCAACCAGCGTTGCCGGCGCCGCCGCGGGCCGCGGGGTCAGGCCGACGAACCAGCCGGCGCTCATGCCCATCGCGGCGCCGACGGCAACGGCGACCCCGCCGGCCAGCGTGAGCTGGGTGATCCCGGCGAGCTGCCCGACCAGCAGCGCCACGAAGCCAACGCCGGCCAGCACGGCTGCCTTCTCGGAGCGGGTCAGCGGCTCAGAGGTTTCGGTGGTGGTCATGCGGGTGTTCCTTCCGAGAGGTACCGATAGACGGTGGCGCGGGAGACGCCGAGCATCTTGGCGATGTCGGTCGCCGCGATTCCTTTATCTCTGAGGCTGCGGGCTTTCGCGGCGTCGGCGTCGTCGATCTTGCGGGGCCTGCCGCCTTTGCGCCCGTTCGCCGCGGCCGCGGCGAGGCCGGCTCGGGTCCGCTCGATCATGGTGTCGCGTTCGAGTTGGGCGAAGGCGGCCATGATCGTCAGCATCGCCTTGCCCATCGGCCCGTCGGTGTGCAGCCCTTCGGTCAGGCTGCGGAACCCGATGCCCCGCGAGGTGAGTTGGTCGACGACGGCCAGCACGTGCTGGGTGTTGCGGCCGAGCCGGTCGAGTTTCCAGACGGTGAGGACGTCGCCTTCGCGGAGATGGTCGAGGCAGGCGTCGAGTTCCGGTCGCTGCGCCTTCGAACCGCTGACGCCGTGGTCGGTGTAGACCCTCGCGGCGCCGGCGCCGGCGAGCGCGTCGAGTTGAAGCTGCGGATTCTGGTCCGTGGTCGAGACTCGCGCGTATCCGATGATCGCCACCGGCCCTCCTGTCTCGCAATCCCGTCGATCTATGGGTTTTGAGAATACTAGTTATGAGACAGGTTTACAAGACACACACGCGATTGATCGTCGCAGGACTTGCGGCTGACGGGCGGCGGCTTGTCTCAGTCGCATCAACCCTTCGTTTTTGAGACGACGTTTAGCGGACGTTCGGCTGGTCGCGATCCAAGGCGGGCACGGAGTTTGTCGATCTCGGCGCTCATCTGTGTGCCGATCTCGGCGAAGATCGCCCGTCGTTGGTCGGGCTGGTTACGCAGTGTCGCCAATGAGGCTGCAAGCAGTCGTGGCGGGGTGAACAGCTTGGCGGTCGGTAGATCCCGGTTCATAACTTTCAGTAGCGTCGTCGCGCCATCTGGATCGGCTGCGATCCGGCGGATGACTTCGGCGGTCAGCGCTGACGGAGGCCCGGGCGGTGCCATCTGCATCGCAAACCAGTACATATCGTAGGAACTGCGGTCGCGCTGCTTCCACCACCGTTTCAGTGCCGCATCTTGCGCTGCTGCAGACCCGACAGAGCTGCCAACGGCTATCGACAGCGCCTTGGCTTGGCAGAGCGCGTCGGAGATGCCCTGTCCCGGGGAGAAGTCCTTGAAATGACCGGCATCCCCGACGAGCGCCCACCCTGGACCAGCTGATTCGCGAAAATAGCTGTGCCAGTTAGCCATGACGCGCAGCGGTCCGTCACGGTCAGTGTCACCGACGATCGAATGGAGTTCGGGCCACTGTCTAAGCGCCTTGCGGTAATTGGCCTCTCGGTCACGGTTGAAGGCGGCAATCTCACGATGATCGACTCCGACGGCTGCCATGTAGAGGCCCGAGTCCGTCGGACTAGCCAGGAAAGAGAAGTTGCCCCTGCGCCCGATACGCAGACGTGGCTCCTGTGGCCCCGTTGCGAAGTACCCCCACACCGGTATCCGCCCGCCGGGCTTTGCCAGGTACTCGCGCGCGCCCACGGATTTAGCTACTACCGAACCCCGCCCGTCGGCACCGACCAGCAGCCCGGCACCGATGGGTCCGTTCACGGTGTCGATGCCGTTCACGCGTAAGCCCTCCGTGCGGGTCCCGGTAACCCGGCATCCGGTTCGCACATCGACGCCAACGTCCACCGCCACCTGCAGTAGGGCGTGGTCGAGAACGATGCGGCGCACGTTCAGGCCAAGATGGGGAAACGTCTCGCCAAGGACACCGTCGAGAGACACGTCGTCGATCACCATGCTGAAGCTGTCCAGTTGGGATGCGCCGTGTGCCAGCACGGGGTCCAACGCGCCGAGTTCGGCGAGGACCGCCACGCCCCGGGGTTGGATCACATGAGTCGATGGCGTCTCGCTCGGGAACGTGGCCTTGTCGACCAGACACACCCGCATGCCAGCCCGCGCCAAATAGATAGCGAGCGCAGACCCCGCGCAGCGTGCACCCACCACGACAACGTCAAATGACTCCACCGCAGCCTCCGCACCCACTCGACATTGGGGGTGAACCTACATCGGCGACACCGACGTTGACACTGAAATTCCTGCTGACGCCCTACCCAGCTGCTCAGCTGTTGACGTCTCCACAGCCCGGCACGACGTTATCGTCGGTGATGCTGTGCAGGTACCAGCTGCCATCGACGTTCGTCAGCTGGAAGGTGGCTTCGGAAGCTGCGGAGACCCCGGGGGCGGTTGGGGCGCTGCGCGGTACCGAGGTGTAGGTGTAGCAGGCGACGACGGTCGCATCAGTTGGGTTGATCGATGTCACAGCGGTATTCGCCAGGCGCAGTGGGCCGCCCGGAAAGCTGATGGGTACTTGGTCTGCGCCCATGACCACACCGAGGTCCATTCCCGTGCGGTGCACGCCGTTGCCCTCGCCAGGTTCGAGCACCGACCAGAACCGTTTCGATTCGGGGCTACCCTGCCCGACATATCGGTAGCCCTCCACGGCAGGCCAGATGTCGTTGGTGAATCGCTCGATGATCTGCTGCTGGTTCAGAGTGGATTCCACTTCCACGGGTTCACCGGGCGGACTGCACGCCACGACAGTGACGAAGGGGATGAACAGAGCGACCGCCGAATTCATCGACACCCAGCCCCTTTCAGTCTCTCCCTTACCCCGCGGTCAGCTGTTGACGTCCCCGCACCCCGGCACGACGTGGTCGTCGGTGATGCTGTGCAGGTACCAGGTGTGGTCGACGTTGACCAAACCGACGGTGGCTTCTGATGCTGCGGTTGCGCGCTGGGTGTCGGCGATGTTCACGTACCACCAGTGGGTGTAGGTGTAGCAGACATTCAGAGTGGCGGTATCGCCTTGAACCGACTGGACATCGACGTGACCGAGCGTCAGGCCGTCGTTGCCGTGAGTTGTCTGCGTGGCACTCTCGTACTCGCCCGCCCGCCCCAGTCCCCACACGGCGTCACGAAGCGGACCGTACGCGGTCGCGGAGCTGTCGGTGGGATCGACTACGGCGTGGTACTGCTGGGAGGGCGGCGCACCTTGATTGCGGTTCTCGTTGTAAGCCGCAATCGCGGGCCATATCACCGTGGTGAACCTGTCAGTGATCTGCTGGTTGTTCACAGCGGGTTCCGCCTTCGCAGGATGGTCGGGAGAGCTACACGCCAGGACGATAGCTAGCGGAAGCAGCGCGGCGAAGAGTTTCATGGCAGCCTCAGAATATCGGCGGACCCGTGACCACTTACTCCCCCAACGCTCACGGGGCTGCCGGAGCCCGGAGCCTCCATCATGTACCCGTTCCCGATGTAAATTCCGGTGTGTTGGGTGGCTCCGCCTTGATAGCCGCCCACGCCGCCGAAGACGAGGACGTCGCCGGTCTGAGCATTCCCGGCAATGGCTGAGCTGGGGACATTTCCGCCAGACTGCGTGAATGTCGGGTTGGTGTCGATGGCGTCGGTACCCATCCCCGTGTCGAAGCCAGCACCCTGCTGCACCGAGTAGCGGACCAGGCCCCCGCAGTCGTAGCCGTAGCGGTCCCAGTCGTGGAACTGGTTGGCCCCATCACCCTCATCACCCTGCCCTACCGACGGGCCGTCCGGTGATTTGTTTCCGCCCCAGGCGTAGGTGGTGTTCTGCTGACTCGCCGCGTGAGCCAATGAATCGATCGCCGGGTCGCCGGTCGGGGTCCGCGGGTCCGGCAGCGGGTCACCCGGTTTGAAGTTCGCCAGGCGATCACGCCACTCCTGCGCGGACAGCCCGGAAAGCAGCGGCGACGGGTTCGGGTTGGTCGCGAGGTAGTCGCTGCCTCCCAACTCGGGGTGATCGTGACGGCCGGCGGTCGCCTCGGTGGGCGAGGGCACCTGGCCGTTCTTGGCCGGCAACGGCAACTGATCCGCCGGTGTCTCTTTGCCTTTCGTCTCATCCTTCGGCATCGGCGGCCCGTAGATCGGACGACCGTCGGGCGTGAGCTTGGTGTCACCGACCACGGCGCGAATCGCGGTGGCCAGGTCTCGGTCGGTCTGGTTGGCCTCGGTCATCAGCTTCGTCAGCCGGCGCTGCAGGGTGTCGAAGTCGGCGCGGTTGCGTTCGGTGACTTGGCCGCTGAGTTGCCCAGTCGGGCTGATCGACCAGTTATTGCTGGCCGCTGCCGATTTGATGGCGCCCCACTCGGTCTTGCACGCCTCGACCTCGGACCGCGCGTAGGAGAAGGCATTCGCGATCGCAGTCGCCTCGACCTGCTGATCGGTGATGTCGACGCGGTGCTTGCCCAGCTCTTGGCGGAACGCGTCGCCGCCCTTACCTTCCCAGTCTTTGAGCCCGTTGCCGGCGGCATCCAACGTCGCTCCGAAGTCGGCCTTGCGCGCGGAGCGTTCCGTGGCTATCTCGAACACCGTGTCCAAGGTCGCCAGATTCCACTTGTCGATGCCGTCGGTGGTGATCGTCATCGGCTACTGCGCGCCGGGTGCCCGCGGAACCAGCACGGTGAAGCGGTGAGCGTGCTCTTCTTCCATCGCCGTGTAGATCCGGCCGCCTTCGCGCATCGCCGCGGAGAACGCGGCGATCCGCCCGTGCAGCCGCGCATCGGTCGATTCCCAGTGCGCACCGAGCTCAGCCAGGGCTTCCGCGGAGTCACCGGCCCAAGCCCCCGCGCATTCGCCGACGTAGCCGGCATGACGAGCGGCGAAGGTGCGCGACACCTCGGTGGCGTTCACCACCTGGGTGGCGTGGGTGTCCAGCAGCGCCGGGCGAACCGACAGCGTCGCGGAGTTGATCGGCACCGAAGCCATACCCACACCTCCCGTAGCAGCGCTGCACAGAAAGTTAACAGCGCTTCGGGGCTGCCGCTAGTCACCCCAGGGAAGCCGTGCGAACCCAGCGACGATGCGCATTTAGGTCGACATTGCTGCCACACACGATAGTGACCACGTGTCGGCCAGCGAAGCGGTCACGGTTTTCGAGGATCGCCGCGATGCCGAGCGCGGCCGCCGGCTCAACGACCAGACCGGCGTGGTCGAGGAGCATCCGCATTCCGGCGACGATCGAGGCCTCCTGGACCAGAATCGCATCGTCAGCAACCAGGAGCAGGTCAGACAGGACGGCAGGGATGGGAAAGCGGCCGGCGACAGCGTCGGCGATCGTATTGGTCGAGTCGCTGGTCACGACGCGGCGTTGGTGCCACGAGTGTGTCATCGCCGGTGCGCCAGCCGGCTGAATGCAGATCACCTCGACGTCGGGGGCCAATGTCTTGAGCACGTGCCCCACGCCGGTGGCCAGCGCCCCGCCGCCGAGAGCAATCAGGACGGCATCGAAAGAAGACGCAGCATCAACCAGTTCCAGACCGATAGTCGCAGCGCCCTCGCACGTCTCGATGTCCAGACTGTCCTCGACCAACCGGATCCCGTCATACCGGGCAATGGCGGCTGCCCGCTCGCGAGCGATCTCAATGTCGCCGTCCACCAGCTCCAACCGGGCATCCAGCGCGCGGATGCGCTCAAGCTTGATGGCCGGAGCGAAGCGGGATGCGACGACCGTGACGCCAAGCCCCCGAGTGCGACCGGACCAAGCCAGGGCTTGACCAAGGTTTCCTGCGCTGGCGCACACCATCGCGGTCAAGCCGGTGTCGGCGAGCAGGCTCGTGACAACTTCGGTGCCGCGTGCTTTGAAGCTGCCGACTGGATTCTCCGTTTCGAGCTTGATGCTCATCGTGCACCCGAGGTTGGGCGTCAGCGCCTCGCATCGATATAGCGGAGTGTCAAGGAAAAGTGGGTTGATTACCCGGCGAGCTGCCCGGATCCGAGCTGTATCGAGGCGCGTTTCCCGCACGACACAGCAGCGTAGCGTTGCCGGGCTGTCCAGATTAGGTTCCCGGCAACCTCATACGCGATGACATCCCGACACCGACCGTCATCAGGCAAACGGCACTGGGCTCCTGCTCCGCGCCGTGGCCACCGCGCCGGATGAGCCCGCGGTCCACGCCGCCGTCACCGCCGCCCGCGTCGGCCGGAACAGCTGGGCACTGATCGGATCCGTGCTCGGGATCGGCGGCGAGGCGGCGCAGCAGCGTTACGGGTGAGCTGCGGTTACGGCTGAGACGGCACAGGTTCCGCGGTGGGTGCTGGTTCCGGAGCTGCACCTGCTGGGGGTGCCGACTCGGCACCAGGCGGGAAATACGTACAAGCCATGTCGGCAAGCGGCCCTGCGCCGACGAGCGCGTAATCGTAATGAAGGACGCAGTCATCCCGTCCACCATCAGAATAAATGCAAGTCACGTGGGACTCCGTAAAAAATCCTCCGGTGCGCCCACAGCGCGCATTCGTCTTGGCTACGCACGCCTTCCACGCATCAGCGGTGTTCACGTTCGCTAACGCGGTGCACGCACCGTCGGCGTGTGCGACCTGTGCTGGCGCGGCGAGGAACAGGGCGGCCGGCGCAGCGGCGAGCAGAGCTTTGATCCACATCATTTGCCTCCTCAACTCGGCTCACCGACCGGTGCTGGCTCCGCTGGCGGCGGTGCCGACTCGGAGCCAGGCGGAACATACGTACAGGCCGAGTCGGCGGCCCGTCCGCCACCTAAAAACGCGAAGTGCACGACGCATTCGTCCCTGCCGCCGTCGGAGTAAGTGCAGGTCAAGTTGACTCCCGGAATGAAACCTCTGGGACCACCGACGCAGTGCACATTCATCTTGGATATGCAGGCGTTATACGCCTCGTAGTCGGAACCCAAAGCGGTGCACGCACCGTCGGCGTGGACGACCACCGCCGGCGCGGCGATGAACAGGGCGGCCGGCGCAGCGACGAGTAGGGCTTTGATCCACACGATTCGCATCCTCAGCTCGGCTCGCCGACAGGCGCCGGTGCCGGGTCGGAGTCAGGCGGGACGTAGGCACAAGCAGCGTCGGCGAGCCGTCCGGCACCCCCATACACAACGTGCTCGATGCATTCATCCCGGCCGCCATCGGGATAGGTGCAAGTCACGGAGTGTTCCAGAAAAACACCCTGGCTCTTGCAGCGCACGTTCATTTTGCGCGTGCACTCTTGGTACGCATCAACGTCGTTCGCGTTCGCAAAAGCGGTGCACGCACCGTCAGCGTGGACGACCGGTGCCGGCGCTGCGAGGAACAGCGCCGCTGGCACGGCTGCGAGCAGGGCTTTATTCCACATGGTCCGCATCCCTAGCTCGGTTCCCCTGCAGGTGCTGGCTCTGCGGGCGGCGGTGCCTGATCAGCACCAGGCGGGATGTACGTGCAAGAGGAGTCGACAGGTGTTCCGACGGATGTTGTGAAGCCGAATGGCGCAAAGTGTGCGACGCATTCATCCCGGCCACCGTCGGGATAGGTGCAGGCTACGGTCTGCACACGATCGAAACCGCCAGTAGCCTTGCAACGCATCCCCATTTTTTCCAGGCACGCGTTATAGCCATCAACGTCGGGGGCTAATGCGGTGCACTCGCCGCCAGCGTGAACGACCGGCACTGGCGCGGCGAGGAATAGGGCGGCCGGCACCACGGCGAGCAGCGCTTTGATCCACATGGTTCGCATCCCTAGCTCGGCTCACCGACAGGTGCTGGCTCTGCTCCTGGCGGCGGTGCCGACTCAGAGGCGGGCGCGATGTACGTACAAGTGTGGTCGACCATCTGTAATCTCCCAGTGTGCGGAGCCGTGTGTGCGACGCATTCGTCCCGTCCGCCGTCGGGGTAAGTGCAGGTCATGGAATGTGTGGCTATAAAGCCGCCGGTATAAGTGCAGTGCACGTTCATCTTCTGGGCGCACGCCCAATACGCGTCATAGTCGGAACCCAAAGCGGTGCACGCACCGTCAGCGTGTGCGAGAGGCGTTGGCGTTGCGAGGAACAGCGCCGCTGGCACGGCTGCGAGCAGGGCTTTAATCCACACGATTCGTCTCCTCAGCCCGGCTCACCGACAGGTGCTGGTGCGGGTTCCGGTGCTGGCCAAGGGTGTCGGGGCACAGCTCGTGCTGGGCCGCTTCGATCATGAGGTCGGTCAGCATTGCATTCGAGATCGCATTGAATCCGGCGCGCGGGTTGCCGTCCGTTCGGATGTTGGCGCAGACCGCTTGCCCCCACTGGATTGTTTGCCACGCGGCCGACGCGCCCGGGTGATAGGTGAAACCGCGGGCGAATAGATAGTCCATATAGGACTGATCATCCGCGGATGCCACCCCTGCTGTTCCGAGCAGCAGCCCCGCCGCGGCCGCACCAGCGCTGAGCGCCTTCGCAATTCGTTTCATCGCAGTTCCTGTCGTTGACACAGTCACGGACAGAGCGTCTGGTCGGCAATGTGTGCGACTGCGGATGGCGAGAATTTTGGCGTCCAGGGTTGCCCGTACCACCAGGCTCCGGCGTTACGTGACTTTTGCACGCAATAGCTTTCTGCGACGTAAACGAGCTGGTCATCAGAGAATGTCTGGTGCGCGCCGGCGGCGTGGTACTGATCGAGGAAGTCCTGTCGAGCGTCAGCCACGGCGGGCGGTGCGCCGAGCAACGCCGCGGCGGCAAGAACGCCTGTCAGCGCCAGAGCGAGTTTCACTTCGGTCCCCCGAGGGTGTCGGGGCACAGTTCCTGTTGTGCAGTAACAGCAATACCGTGACCGTCTACAAGAATGCCGTTTCCTCCAGGGAATCCGGCCACGGTATCCAGGCTTGAGCCGTCACGCAAAGCCGAGCACATAAAGTGCCCGAGGCCGATGACCTCCGAGTCGTCCAATATGTGTACGCGAATTCCATTGCCGTGGATGGCAGAGATGAACGACGCATCGTCAGCCGACGCCACCCCCGCTGTGCCGAACAGTAGCCCCACCGCGGCCACGCCAGCGCTGAGCGCCTTCGCAATTCGTCCCATCACAGCTCCCTTCGCTGACACGGTCACGGGCATAGCGTCTGGTCCGCAACCTCGACCAGATCAATCGTCGAGTAGTGCCAATTGAGCGGATTGGGACGCCAAAGCGCGCCATTCCCGTCCGCCTTGTCGTGGCAGTACTTGGTGCCCCAGTACATGAGCATCTCGTCAGAGATGACCTGATACGCGCCGCGGGCGTGGTATTGGTCGAGGAAGTCCTGTCGAGCGTCAGCCACGGCGGGCGGTGCGCCGAGCAACGCCGCGACGGCAAACACGGTCGCCATCGTCAGAACGGGTTTCACTGCGCAGTTCCGAGCGACTCCGGGCACAGCTCGTGTTGCGCCGCTTCGATCATGAGGTCGTCGAGTGACGCCGCCATGAACGGATTTACGCCATTGCGCGGTCCACCATTCCAACGGATGTTGTCGCAGATTATGTGCCCGCCTTTGATTGCGCTCGTCGCTGACGACACGTCGTAGTGATACGTCCAGCCGTGTGCGAACAAGTAGTCCATGTAGGACTGCTCATCCGCGGCCGCCGTTCCCGCTGCTCCGAGCAGCAGCCCCGCCGCGGCCGCACCAATTCCCGCCGTCCGCGCGACCCGACTCATCACGATCTTCACTGCGTGGTTCCGAGCGTGTCCGGGCAGAGTTCGTGTTGCGCCACGTCGATCATGTAGTCCGGCACCGAAGCGTTCATATACATGTTGAATCCCGCCCGCGGGTCTCCCGAGAATCGGATGTTGTCGCAGATCATTCGCCCAATTTGCACCGCCTCCGCCGGCGAAACTAAACCGATGACCATGGATGCTGCACCACCGTAGGTCATGCCGTGCGCAGCCAGGCCATCAAGGAATGACTGCTCGTCAGCGTGGACCGTCCCTGCTGTCCCGAGCAGTAGTCCCAGCGCCGGGATACCGATTCCCGCCGTCCGCGCGATACGCCCCATTGCGTTCCTCACTGCGCACCCTGGAGGGTGTCCGGACAGAGCTCCCGCTGGGACGCGTCGATCAACATCGGACGCAGATGCTCGGTGTCCCAAGTCAATTGCGGCATCGCCTGATCGGCCGGTATGCCTGCTCGGATTCCATCACAGGTCATGTGGCCGAGCATCAATGTCTCGGAGTCGCCCACGTTTCCAAAAAAGCCGTATCGGTCCGGCAGGCCGTTCGCATGAACGAGGTCCAAAAACGATCTGTCGTCGGCCTGCGCCACCCCCGCAGTTCCGAGCAGTAGCCCCGCCGCCCCCACACCGATACCGACTGCCCGCGTAATGCGCCCCATTGCGCTTCCTTCCGCCGCCCTACTGACGTCCTGAATCGTCCAGTATCACCGGACGGCAGTGGTTTCGCGCGGCGGATTGGCGGTATTCCCGCGACAGCGGTCCACCGACGTGCGCAGGAACCGGCCCCGTCGCGGCCCCGGGATCGGAGCTGGGTCGGCACCGCGGTAATGGTGTTGACCTGCGGGTTTAGTCGTCGAGATCCCACGACGCGGCGACTGACCGCTCCCACCGTTCGCGGTCCACCTTGTCGGCGTCGAAGAGCGCTCCTCGCCCACCGACTCGCGCCCCGCACATGATCCGGTGCCGACACCGCGCACCATGCCGGCATGACCGATTCCGTGACGCCCGCCCAGCTACGCCGCTTCGTGGTCGAGCGCCTGGCCCCGGCCGGCGTAACCGAACAGCAGCTGGATGCCGCGGTGGCTGCGGTCCTGGAGCGGGCGCCCCTGCCCAGCTGGAGCTTCACCGGGCACTGGTACACGAGCAGTGAAGTCGGCGTCGCGGAGCTGCAGCGGATCGTCGACGCGGCGATCCGCGGCTAGGCCTCCGGCACTCCTCGCAGCTCGACCCGTACCCCGTCCGGCCCCGTGACCAGCACGCCAAATTTCTGAGGCCTCACCACGTACCCCGCCGCCTTCGCCGCGTCGGCCGCCGGGCCGATGTGCGGCAGTTGGAGCGCCAGCCGCGTCCGCGTCGGCGGCTGATCCCCACACGGGTACAGCTCAATCACCATGCCGTCATCGAGCGTCGCTGAGTAGTGCACCGGTCCATCGCCATGCTGCTCGGGGACCAGCGGCAGGCCCAGCACGTCGCCGTATAAGTGGTGGGCTGCCTCAAGATCGGAGCAGTACAAGACGATCAGCGAGATCCGCATGCTTCCAGCTTGGCACCGCTGGGTGACACGCGCCTGACCAGTCATGTGTCACCCAGCACCCCTACGGTCCGGGCCATGGACGCAATCTCGCTTAGCCGTATGCACTTGTTCGTCGGCGCCGACGACGCCGACTCACTGGTCGCAACCCTTGCCACTGTCGCCGATACCGCACCGCCGGAATGGCAGCCCTACGCCCGCCTTGACGGCAGTGACGCTCGCTCCGCCACGCTCACGGTCGGCGGCACCGAGTTCGCGGTGACGATCGGAAACCCGTGTTTACCAGCGCTGCTGCTGTTCACCGTGCCGGATGTGCCGGCGACAGTGGAACGGCTGAACGGCGCCGGATTCAGCGCCCGGGTAGATCAGCATGGCGAAGCCGCGGTATCCGTGCCCAGCGGCAACATCGTGATCCGGATCGTGGCTGCTGGAGGGGCGGAATGAAGTTGCTCCACGTATGTGAGGTCTGCGACCTGAAAGAGATTCTCACACCGGACGAGGCGTATGCGGCTGGGTGGGACTACCCGCCGCGCATGGGCGTTTTCGGCGTGGTCAGCCCAAGGACCTGCCCGAAATGCCCTATCGCCGAAACAGTTTGGTGGGCATTGGCGATGGTCGGCAGAACGCTTGATCAGCTGACGGACAAGCAGCGGGCTGCCGTCGCCCGAATCCTCGCCGAGCCAGCGTCGATCGCGGCGCCCTGCGAAAACTGACCGGCTAACTCGCCTTTTGCTCCGGCGGTTCGTCCCCGCGCAGGATCGTCCCGCCGCGCACGATCCCGTCTTCCAGCGGCTCCGCCGACTGCACGATCCGCGGCGCTTCCTTCGCTGCGCCACCACCCCTGCTGGCGCCCATGCCGCCAGCGCCTGGGCCGTACGGCATGCCGCCCGCACCCGGCGCGGCCGCGGTGCCGGCAGCGGTGGCGGGCGCCGTGGCCGGCATCCCGCCGGACAGCGTGACCTGCGGCGATGGTCGGCCGGTGACGTTGGTTCCGGTGACCATGCCTTCGCGGCTGTAGCCAGGGTTCGTGGGCCGCGGTGCAGCTGCGCTGCTCACCGGCGAAGCGCCGGCACCCGTCGCGCCGACCGCGGCGGACAGGCCGGTCGGGGCGGCGTCACTGTCACGCTTGCGGTCAGCCGGTTTCGGTGTCGGTGCGCCGGTAGGGGCGCCACCCGCCGCTGCTGCCTGCGGGTGCGGCTGTTGCTGGGCCTGGGGCTGTTGGGGCTGGGCCTGCCCCTGCGGGACCTGCGGCATGGGCGGCATATCCGCCTTGGACAGCTGGGTGTGGGGAGCTATGCCGGCGGGCGCGGAGGGAGCGGGGCCAGCTGGGGTGCCGGGAGCGGAGGGGGTTCGCGGCGTTGAGGGTGCTGGCGGTTTGAGGGCGCCGAGGGAGTTCTGCGAGTCGGGACGGCGAACGCCGGTGCCGCCACTATCGCTGTTGACGACGTCGACCCGCTGGTTGACCTTCGCAGCCAGGGCAATGGCGCCGGTGTTGAACGCGGCATCTGCGGACTCCCGCATCGCCCGAAGCGACTGTGCCTGCTGCACCGCTGAGCGGAAGTTGGCCTCCGCATCGGCGGCGCCGACGGGGTCGTTGCGTTCCTCAGCTTCCATCATCAGCAGCTGAGCGAGTTGGACGTACCCGTCAGCCTGGTCGATGTCCGCGTTTTTTGGAGCCGAGCTCTGCCACTGACTGGCGAGTTGACTCAGCTCAGCGACGCTTTCCGCATTGCTTGCATGCGACATTGCCGCTCGACCGGTTATTTCTTTGGTCGTGACCAGTCCATCCAGCCCCGCAGTGAGCCCCAAGCCCTTCGCCTGGCCGTCAAGGTCGGCGACGCCGGATGACACTGCGCCCCCATCCGCGTCAAGGCCTCGGGCAACGCCCTTCGCGCGATCACCGGTGCCGGTGCTCAGGAAGCTGAAGTCGGTGTCCGGATACTCGCTCACCCTGCTACTCCAATGCTTTTGGTCAGAAGGTCTCGGCAGCCGCGCTGAACGAGCTGCCGGTGAATGGCTCTGCGTCCGGCGCAGTGAGCGCCTGCGCTCCGAGACGCTTCAGTGCCGGTTCCAGGTACGTAACGGCCACGGTGGTGCGGTCCCGTGAACCGCCTTTGATCAGCCCCACCAGCGCCGCGCGTTGCGTGGCACCGTCAACGACGAACACGACTCCCCCCGAGTCGCCGCCGTTGCGTGTTAGGCCAACGTGCATGAGCCCGCCTCCGTCATCCGCAGTGACGAGCGGGCCGCAGGCGACTCCGGTGATCGCACCGTCAATGCAGATAGGAGTTCCGGCCGGCAGTTCGCGCGCGGCCGCTTCCGTGACCACCCCGCCGATCGGAAACTTCCCAGCGATGCTCGTAGCCTCCTGCGCTGGCGGATCCCACAGCGCTCCGCTGTCTATGACGATACCGTCCCGAAAACCGTCCTCGCCCTCCGTGATCCGCACATACTCGGTGACGTCCTCGCCGTCGCGGTCACGCTGCAGGTACTGCTGCGGGTCACCCTCTCCGCAGTGCGCCGCGGTGAGGAACCCCCGCTGCGCTGCTGTTGTGATCGCTGGGCCGATAGTGCAGAAGTCACCTGGGCCGTCGACCTTCCAGTGAAGGAGCTTCACGCCAGGCAGCGCCTCTCCACCGAACTGCGCCCCATCCACCGCGTCGCGTTCAGGAGCCGCGGCCGTTACCGCCACCCATTCGGGTGCAATCGTTCCCGATTTGAATGCGGCACTGGGCCGCGCCGAGCCATTGACGGTCGTGCTGCAGCCGGAAACTACGGCCGTCACCATGAGGGCGGCGGCCGCAGTTGTTACTGCGCGGCTGACCATCGGTCCATCATCCCACTTCAGCGGCTCGGAAGGGAGTTCACGCCGCTTTCCTCGGCCGCGTCGATCGACTTGAGTCCGCCCGTCCACGAACGCAGTTCGATCAAGCTGCTGCCCATCTGGGTGTGGGCCGCATCAACGGTGTCTGCGGCCGCGGACATTTCACCGGCCAGCGCCTGGAGCACGGCGGCGTATGCGGCCGCGACCGAACCGGTCGCTGCTGCGGCTGCGTTCTCGTTCTCGGCTGCCAGCTGCCGTGCCTCCGCTGCTCGCTCCGGCAGTTTCGCCTGGACGCTGTCCAAGTCGTGGAGCGAGGCGTTGAACCGGTGGGGGTCCTGGATTTCAATTTCACCGCTCATGCCGCTTCTCCCTCTCCCGGTGCGATTTTCGCCATCAGCTCTTCCGCTCGCGCGTCGATGCGCTCCCAGACCGGCGAGGACGGAACCCAGTCGGCGATGCGTGCCTTCTCAGCGCTGGCCAGCTCCCGTCGAGCCGCGGCGACGACCGGCTCCACCGCGAACTCGCGCGCACTGGCGACTCGCCGGCCTCGATAAAGCCGCAGGTAACGGGCCTCGGCACAGACCCCGGCCCACACGATCCCGACGCAACTCTCTCCCGCTTCAGCCGCGACCAACCGACCCGCTTGCCGATATGCGACCTGTTCAGGCGGCAGCCCCCGGTACCCCGGCAGCACTTCCGAAACGGCAACGAGCGCCTCGGCGGACAGACGCACGCTCAGCCAGGTCCCGCGCACCCACGCGTCGATCTCCATCACCTTGTCGACGCCCAGCTCAGCAATCGCTGCGCGCGTCACCGGATCACCGACAACCGTCGGAGCAGTGGGATTGAACGGCGGTAGCCCCTTTGTGTGGGCGTGCACCGGGTAGAGCGTGTCGATGGCGTGATCGATGGCGATCACCTCATACACGGCTACGTAAGCAGTTGGGTCACCCATCCGGACGGCATGATCCGCCAGCACCCGGACCAGCGCGTGCAGGGTACTGATGGCGTGAACGGTCTCAGACGTTGGTGACAGCATTTGCTGCACTCTCGTCGATCCCCTGCATCCCGCTCAGCACCATCTCCAGCTCCCCCAGCACCGACGCCACCGCCGACGCGGCTGCATCGACGTGGTTTCCGGCGCCGTCGATGCAGCTGCTGAGAGCCGTCAGCGACGGCACATAGACCGGAGCGACACTGCCCTCGGAATCAGCAGCCGACGCTGCCGCGGCTGCCACCTTCGCGCCGGCGTCGCGCCGAGCCGAGATCTGCTGCGTCAGCGAGTCCAGTTGCCCCAGCACGGCACGAAAGCCGTCGTAGCCGCGAATCTCGATGTCACCCATGCTGATCCATCTCCTTCTCCATCTCGGCTTGTGCATCGGCCACCGCTGCATTGATCAGCGTCACGAACCCCGGCCCTGGGGTGTAGGTGCGGTTGACCGCGTCGTACAACTCTCCTCGCTCCACCAGCACTCGCCCCGTCGTCGCCCTCGGCATCTCCGTCACGGGCGTCTTTTGCGCCCGCAGATACTTCTCCATATCGGACATCACAGCCGCGAGGTGGTCGGCCACCACCTGCTTCTGCGCAGCCGGCGACGGCTGCCGCGATGGGAGCGTCAGCTTCACCACCGCGCCTTCCGCGAGCCCGGCCTGCGCCAGCGCCGCCCCGACTGCGTGGAGGAAGAGCTGCGTCTCGCGGGTCGCGTTCTGGATCGGCGGCAGCTTCGGCGTCATCACTTCACCGCTCCGGGATCCATCGCCGACGGTGCCGCGGACGGCACAGTCTCGCGCAGACCGGTGTCCGTGGCAGCTGCGCTGGCCGGCCCTGCACCGCCCTGCGCCGGCACGCCCGGAGTGCCGGAGGAATTGACACCCGCAGGACTGGCATCGGCCGGCACTCCGGTCGATGCGGTGCCGCCCGGAACCGGGTAAGCCACGTTGGCGGGCGCCTGTCCGGAGACAGGACCGGTCGCAGCTCCGCCCGCTGCTGGGTCGAGTAGATGGAAGTACCCTGCGCGTGAACCCATGTCCTTGGGCAATTCGCTGGCTCCAACGACTTTGTAGGCGTCGAGGTCGTAGAACTGACCATCCCCGAGCATGAGGTAGCGGTGGTCTCCTGCTACCAGCACATCGCCCGGCTTGGCGGATGAGGGAGCTATCAGTTGTCCTGGGTCTTGTCCCGGTGTCGGCGGCACCAGCCCCGCCTGCGCCGCGGCGTCGGCCAGTGACACCGGGTGCGCCGGATCGGCAGCCGCCAGCAGCTGCGCCAGCTTAGCTGTCTTGGCATCCGGGAAGCTGACCTTGTGTCCCTTCACGTCCACCTCGGTCGGTGTCTTCATTTCTGCAGCAACGGGTTTCGCTCCGGGCTTGCCAGCAGCAGGGCCGGTGGCAGCCGCGGCTCCGGGAAGCGGGGCTGCCTTCTGCTGCACGGGGTCACCACCGGACAGCTTCGCCTTGTCCGCTCTCTTGTCGTCGGAGAGTGTCTTGCGATCGGCGTCGTCAGCGAGCTTGCGCCCTTGCTGGCCCATCGGAGTTCCGCCGCCACCACCGAGCGGGCTTCCACCGCCGTGGCCCATCGGAGTTCCGCCGCCCATGGGCGCGCCACCGGCGTGAGGCATCTGTGGCATGGCCGGCATCTGCTGCTTGAGCCCGGACAGCAGCTTGTCGATGTCGCTCTTCTCGGCTGGAGCGGCTGGCGCGGCGGTGTGCGGAACGGCGGGTGCCGGTCCGGCCGGAACAGCTGGCATTGTCGGCTTCGGCCCCACTGGTTTCCTGCTCCCGACGAGTGCGACGCCTCCGACCAGTGGGGCCGGGGCCGCATGGCTGAATAGGCCGGCGAGTTTGTCGTTCGCGCCTTTCATCGTGGACTGCATGGTCTTCAGTGCCGATTCCAGGCTCGTGCCGGTTCCAGGATCGGTGATCGCACCGTGTTCCACCAGCTGCGTGCGGATGCTGCGATTCGTCGCCTTCATCGCTTCGTAGGCAGTGGTCGCACCGTCGGATGCGGCGTTGAGTTGCGCCATGATCAGGTCGGACTGGCCGGGAAGCTTCTCCATTGCAGCGAAGTGCGACCGGAGCTTTTCCCGGTATTGCAGCATGTACGGTTCGCCGCTGGCGGTCAGCGTGCGATCGATCTGGGCGTAGACGTCAGCCACACCCTTCAGCCACTTGCTTGTCTCGGCTTTCACCTCGGCGGTGTCCAGTCTCAGTGCCTCGGGAGGGTGTTCGTTCCACACCGTCCCCGTCGGACCATCGTTGAAGCCGAAGATCGCGCGGTTGACCTCGGCCAGCGCCTTATCCGCGTCAGCGAGTGACGCGATATCAGCCGCTTTGGCGGGCAACATGTGGGTGTGGGTTCCGTCGGGAGCGTCCCAGAGCCCGAATCCGCTGTTGTTGTGGTGGAAGAAGTTGTCGTAGACCGCTCCGCCGAGCATCCCCAGCCATCCGATCGGGCCGGGAATCATGCCCACGGAGTTCAAGACTCCGCCGATGAGGTTTCCGGATCGGAAATCGTCCAGTGCGTGCTTCCCGGCGATCACACTTCCCACGAACGGCAGTGCTCGGGCGCCAACTCGTGCGGCACCCTTGGCGATCTCGGCTCCAGCAACGGCCGGAACCTTGCCCGCGGCGGCGTCTCCCAACTTCTTGGCCCAATACTGTCCGGCGTTGACTTGGCCGCGGGCCAGTCCCTTCACGCCGGCGAAGGGATGCTGGTCGCCGAACTTCCGCAACGCAGAGGGCGGCAATCCGGCATGGATCAGAGCCTGCTGGGTCTTGGGTGACATTCGAGTGGGGGAATTTGTCTTGGCCTCGGGGGCTACTTGCTTGGGCTCCGGAGCTGCCTTCGAGTCCGCACCAGCATGTTCAGCAGGAGCCTTCGCGTCGGGCTCCGGGGCAGCCTTCGACTCCGCAGCAGTGCCTCGACCGGCGGCGACGTCCGAGGCCTGGTCGGCCGCGCGGGCGGCCCTAGCGGCGTCCAAGTGCGCCTCGGCGGCGTCGAGGTGGTCAGCGGCGCTCATCGTGCAGCTCCGAGCTCGTCGGCGAACTCTGCGGCGTACCGCCTGACTGTCCACGGGCTGACCCCGTATCGCGCCGCGACGTCGGCGATACGCTCACCGTTCGCGACCCGTTTCGCCACGTCACGACGCCTTTCCGGATCCGGAATCTTGTGCTCGAAGAACCTGCCTGGGATACCTCTGGTCCGCTCCATGGCGACGGTCTAGCACGCCGCCTGCAAATTTCTTGCCTGGGGCGCGGTTTCGAAACACCCCCTCCGCCGGACACCCACTGTGACCACGATCACACGGCAATCTTTTGACGGCATCCGCGACCGGCAAACCACCCGGCATCCGCGGCGGCATCCCACCCCGATCCCCCGCCAGCCCCCGCCGCCGAACCCGGCAACGGATCCGGCACCACCACCGCCCGTTGCCGGATCGGCACCGCGCCGCTCGGGTCAGCAGCCGTGACGGTAGTTGCGGCGCAACGGTTTCCGGCGCACGATCGGCGCATGACAACCACAGCGAGCACCGCCAAGCCCGACTTCACCGAGTATTCGACGTTGAGGTACAAGATCGAATCCGCAGCCACCGCGGCCATGCGAGCAGCCGAGGAGTCCGGCGCGCTCGACGACGACCTCGACAGCCCGCTCAGCTGGGCGGCGAAAGCCGAGCAGGCGGACCGGATCTGGTCCGGCCTCTGCGCCGGCATCCAGTCGCTGGACCGGCTCGATCGCTGACCCGCCCCCACCACGCAGCCCCGGCCGCCCCACCCGGCCGGGGCTGTTTCACGTGCGGGTGTCGGTGCCAGCGGGGAGGATCGGACTATGAGCATCCCCGGATACGAGGTCGTGGCGGTCGAAGCGACCGGACCGACCACGATCCGAGTCAGCCACTTTGACGGGACCATTGCGGAGCATGACCTGACGCGCGTGATCACCCGCGGCGGGGTGTTCGCCGCGTTGGCTGATGAGGCGTTCTTTCGGGAGGTGCGGATCGATCACGGGGCGGTCACGTGGCCCGGTGAAATCGATTTGGCCCCCGACTCAATGTGGGACCACGCTCATGGCCGGTGCACGGGCTGTGGGTGGACGCGCGAGGAGACGCGGGTGGTTGCGTTGCCCGCCGCTCCGCTCCGCACCGTCGCGGAACTCGTCGCCGCACTACAAGAATTGGCCCCTGATCGCCTCGTAGTGGCTCCGGCGCCGCACGGGGGCTATGGGGCGATCAGGATCGACTCAGCGACGCTCCAGGAGCGGCGTGGGCAGCCGAGGGGTGAAGGGGTCTATGCACGGTCGGGGGTGTTGTCGGCGGGTGACACCGCCGTCGGGGCCGAGTTCGACGGCGTCGTGATCAGCTGGGAAGACGACCAGGCTCCGCGCCGACTGCAGGAGGAGCAGTGATGAGCGACAACGAAAACCGCAAACACCGCATCGTCGACACCGCTGATATTGCGGGAAAACTGATTTGGTTCCGGTGTCTGGAGCCGGGCGACGCATCCGGCGAATCGGAGTACACAGCCGAGATCCCTACCGGCCCCGTGAAGACCGTTGGAGAACTGGTCGAGAGGCTGAAGCACATCCCACCATCGACGCCGCTGCTCGGTTCAGGCTACGAGGGCGGCCTCACCACCCTCGGGATAAGCCTCATCGAGGCGCAGCAGCTGGATCGTCACGGCGAGCTGGACTGCCTTGGTGATCACGAGGAGGCGGCCGAAGCGCAGCGGCAGGCGGCGCTGAACACCGACGACTTCGAGCTGGCGATCGCACGGCTGCAGCCGCCGACGCTGGTCGGAGAACCGTTCTACGCCGTGCACCTCTACCGACCGGGGCGATGATGAGCGGTTACTCGCTTCCGAGCGCCGGTATCCCCAGCTCCCCGTGATTCACCAGCGGCAGGTACCGCACCCCGGCCGCTTCCATCGCCGCCGCTGCGCCGGCTCCGCGGTCCACCACCGGGATAGCTGCGACCACCGTCGCGCCGGCCGCCCTGACCGCCTCCAGTGCTTTGATCGTTGAGCCTCCGGTCGACACAACGTCGTCGACGAGCAGGACCATCGAATCGGCGCTGAGAGCGGCACCTTCGATCGCCCGGCCGTGCCCACGCGACTTCGGTTCCTTGCGCACTGAGAACCACTGCGCGTCAGAAGCCAGCGCGACTCCGACCGCGACGGCGTCGGCGCCCATCGTCAGCCCGCCAACGTGCGTGAAGTCGATGCCCTCTGCGGCGGCCAGCGCCACGATCGCCGCTGAAACCTGGCGCAACACCTGCGGATAACACAGCGCCGCTTTGACATCGACGTACCAGCTGCTGGTGGATCCGCTGGCGAGCGCGAACGGTTCGGCACGGCGGGAGACGGCATATCCGCGGAGCGAGTCGATCACGGTGGCGGGTACGGGCATGTACTGAACCTATCCGTCACAGATACCGGCCATCGCCAGGCAGCGCCGCCTTGTAGCGGCCGCTTCCGATCTCCGCCAGCAGCGCCGCTGTCGACAGCGGTTCACCACCAGCGGCGAGCACGGCGCGGCGGACGATCTCGCGAATATCTGAGCCGCTCGTCTCCGCCGGCAGCCGGGCCGCCACGGCGGCGGTGTCGACACCGCCAACGCCCGGCAGATCCGCCAGCAGGGCATCGAGAATGCGACCAGCGGCCGCCAGGTCGGGCGGCGACACGACCACCGCCGAATCCAGGCGTCCCGTGCGTATGGCCGCAGGGTCAAGGGAACTCGCGTCATTCGTCGATGCGAGGGTGAGGATTCTGGCCGTGTCAGGTGCGGCGTCCATCGCTTGCAAAAGCTCGCTCAACCCGCCGCCTCCCCGGCCCTTGCGGCGGTCGGAGGTCCAGAGGTCAAGGTCATCGAGAATCAGCACGACACCGCCCCCGAGTTTCACCGCCTCTTCGACGACTCTGGTCAGCAGCATCGCCCCAGCCTGTGCTTCAACGAAAATGGCGGTGAATCCAGAGGCGATCAACTCCTTCGCCACCACGGTGGAGATCGCGGTCTTCCCCACCCCCGGCGCCCCGCAGAGCAGGATCCCCCGGCGAGTGCCTAACCCGGCGGCCCGCAGCTGCTGGTGTTGATCACGTACAGCCGCGATTCCGAGATCGATCTCGCGCCAGATCTCGTCGCTGGCAATGATGCTGTCGCGGGTGATCGTTTCGGGCAGTTCGATCACGGAGAGTTCCAGTCCGCGACCGTAGCTGGCGCGGAGAGCTCGACCGCGGTAGGGGTTCAACATCTGCCCACGCTCCAGCAGCTGGTCCAGCACCTGGCGCGCGACCGCCTGATCTTCACGGCGGACGTGGGCCGTCACAGTGGGGTCATTGAGGCTGTCAGTACGCGTGTCGATTTCGACCACCACGGGCGCGTCGGCCGCCACGGTTCCGGCCGGGAAAGCTGCCCGGAGACGGTGCGGGTGATGGTAGGTATCAGTGCCGACCTCAGTCGTGGTCCACGAGGGCGGCTCGGAATAGCCGCCCGGCCCGATCTCAACCATGCCCTGGTGCTCGACGATCGATTCCGCGAGGGCTAGAGCGACGGTCAATCTCGACGTAGTAGTCAAGTCACGTTCTTCGTCGAGGACATCGCCAAGATTTTCAAGCCCCAGATGGCGGGCAGTGAAGCGTTCCGCTGACTCCGACCGGCCACTGTCGACCACACCGATCAGCAACTCGCCCAGCGCCCGCAAGGTGCTCTCCGTGATGGGGGCTTTCGAGGCCAGCCAGGCTTCGATGTCAGTGATGGGGGTGCGGTCTTCTGTGGGAGTTTCATTCACGGTGGTGCTCACGGTTACCGACGCTACGTGCGGGGGCTGACACTGCCCGTTGCCCTGCTGCTCCACGCTGTCACCGCCTCAGCTGTGCACTCATGCGCGCAGCCAGCTGCGCATCAGCCCCTTGCGCGGCGACGATGTAGCGCTCGGCTGCCGCTGAAGTCTTGTGCCGCAACCGCTGTTTCAGCTCTCCCGGAGTGGCGCCGGCCAACGCCGCGAGAGTGTTCCCGGTCCGTCGCAGATCGTGAAAAGTCAGATGCTCTAACCCCGTGGCCTTCCTGGCACGGTTCCAGCTCTCCCGCAGCGTGTCCGGAGAGCACGGCAAGTCAGCCGATCCCGCGGCGGTGAACAACCACGCTGTCGGGGCCGGTCCTACGTGATCCCGGAGGTGCTTCCACAGGGCTACCGACAGGTGCGGCGGAACCGTCACGCTCTCAGTAGATTTCTCCGCCTTTGTTCCCGCCTCGACCTTCGCGCCGCCGGTGCCGCGGCCGTGGATCACCCGGCGGCGGAGCATGAGCCGAATCGTCGGCGCGAACGGCGCCGGAGAGGCCGGGTCCACCACCGCGTCGCGCCGCTGCAAACCGACAACCTCCCCCGCCCTCAAACCGCACCACGCAGCGATCGGAATCGCCATCTTCAACCGCGCCGGCATCTCACCCGCTAATGAGTCGACTTCCGCCACGCTCGCGGTCTGCGGCTCCCGGGCCGGAACGTCGTTCAGCGCGCCCTTGATCCGCAACGGCTTCGCGGCGATCAACTGCCGGTCTATCGCGACCCCCAAGATCGCGCTGAGGGCCGCGTACACACGGCGGCGCTGTGTGGGATGTTCCGGACAGAGATCGACGAACCACTCGTCGCACATTTCTCGCGTCAGATCCGTGACCGCCAGATCGCCAAACTCCGGGAGGATGAACCGCCTGACTCGGGACGCCGACAGCGACCGATGACTCAAGCTCGGGATGGTCGACAGCCACACCTCGGCTAGTTCCCGGACCGTCGTCTGGCCGGCGGCGATCCGCGCCGCTTCGGCAGCCTCTTCCTCAAGCTGTGCCGGCGACTTCCAAACACCTCGTTCGATGTCGCTCTGTACCCCAGCAAGCCACCCGTCGGCGACCTTCTTCGTCGTGAACGTCACGGGCGCGGAATGTCGCTGTCCGTCGGGTCCGCGGTACCGCGCCTGGTACCGCCCGGACGGCAACTTGCGAATCGTGCCGAACTGGCGTGCCCTCTCACCCAAGATTCGTGCCCTTCCGTGCCCCACCCGTGCCCCACGGCGTGCCCCAAATTGCCCAACACGCGCAAAAGTACGTTATCGGACTACGGCACAGAAGGGCAGGTAGAAAGGGTTTTCAGCAGGTTAGGCGCGTGTCCGCAAACGCCGAAACGGATGCACCAGCAGCATCCGCGGGCTCAGCCGATGCCAGCCAGGCTCCGCGGTACTCACGTGGCGTCCTCGGTACCCAGCGCGGCGATGTCGGTCAGCTGCGCCACGATGCGGTCGGCGACGGCGGCATCCAGCGCCACGATGTGCACCGCACCCGCCGACGAGGCGGTGGTGACCCGCACATTGGCCAGCCCCAGCAGCCGATCCAGCGGGCCCCGGTAGGTGTCGACGGTCTGCACCCGCGAGATCGGCGCGATCCGGCGCTCCTGCACCAGCCACCCGGTGCGGGTGTAGACCGCCTGGTCACTGACGTCCCACCGGTGCACCCGGTAGCGCCACAGCGGCGCGATCACCGCCGACACCAACAGCCCCACTGCGGTGACTGCGAGCGCGGCGCCGTGCAGCCAGGCCAGCCGCTCGTCGACTATCGCCCAACCCAGCTGCAACAGCGCCAGAGTCAACCAGGGCACCGCACCGACCAGCGCCCAGACCAACGGCGCTCGGGGGCTGGGCGGATTGGTGGGATCGACCAGGCTGATCGCCGGGGATCCGTCTGCGTGCTGCGCCATGTAGGAGAGGATGTCAGGACGCAGGCCCCACCGCACCGTCGACCGCACGACCGGCGAAAAACCATCCGGCGCACGATCCGTCACGTGAGTATCGTTTGTCACATGAGTAGCCGGGATAAGTGGGCTGCGGAAGACGTGCCGGACCAAACCGGCCGCGTCGCGGTAATCACCGGCTCCAACACCGGAATCGGCTATCACACCGCGGAGATACTCGCCGGGCACGGCGCGTTGGTGGTGCTGGCTGTGCGCGACCTTGAGAAGGGTGACGCCGCGGCGAAACGGATCCACAGCGCCAGCCCGCAGGCACGCGTCGAGGTACAGGAACTCGACCTCAGCTCGCTCGCGTCGGTCCGCGAGGCCGCCGAGGCCCTGAGCACCGCCCATCCCCGCATCGATCTGCTGATCAACAACGCCGGCGTCATGTACACCCCTAAACAGCGCACCGACGACGGCTTCGAGCTGCAGTTCGGCGTCAATCATCTGGGGCACTTCGCGCTGACCGGCCTGCTGCTGCCGCGGATGATGCGAGTGAAGGGGTCCCGCGTGGTGACCGTCAGCAGCATGGCGCACCGGATCATGGCCGCGATCCACTTCGACGACCTGCAGTGGGAGCACGGCTACAACCGGATCTCGGCCTACGGTCAGTCCAAGCTGGCCAACTTGATGTTCACCTACGAACTGCAGCGCCGACTGGCCGCCAAACGCCGCTCGACCATCGCCGTCGCCGCGCACCCGGGCACCGCCAACACCGAACTGAACCGGCACCTGCCACCCCTACTGCGCCCCGCGGACCGCCTGCTGATGCCCCTGGTCGTGCAGAGCGCCGCGATGGGCGCATTGCCCACGCTGCGTGCCGCCACCGACCCCGAGGTGACCGGCGGGCAGTACTACGGTCCCAGCGGCATCGGTGAGCAGCGCGGATATCCCAAGCTGGTGGACGCCAGCAAGCAGGCGCACGAAGTCGAGTTGCAGCAGCGGTTGTGGGCTGTCTCGCAGGAGCTGACAGGAATCACCTTCCCGGTCTGAGTCAGACTGTCGGGATGCGATCCGTCGAAGAGCACCAACGGGCCGTCACCGAGCTGATCCAGGCCCGCCCACCGGCCACGGTCGCACTGGCCGATGCCGAGGGACTGGTACTGGCCGCGGACGTGATCGCACCGATCTCGCTGCCGGTCTTCGACAACTCCGGGATGGACGGCTATGCCGTGCTCACCGACGACATCGCCAACGCGACACCCGAATCGCCGGTGAGTCTGCCTGTCACCGAAGATATTCCGGCCGGACGTACCGATATCCCGACGCTGACACCGGGCACCGCGCACCGCATCATGACCGGAGCGCCGATCCCGTACGGCGCCGACGGGGTGATTCCCGTCGAGGCCACCGACGGCGGCATCGACGTGGTCCAGATCAACGCCGCCACCGCCAAGGGCCGCCACATCCGTCGGGCCGGCGGCGACGTCGCTGAGGGCGCCACGGTGCTCTGGGCGGGGCAACTCGTCAGTGCGCCGGCGGCCGGCCTGGCCTCGGCACTGGGTCTGCCCGAGCTGACGGTGCGGCCCCGGCAACGCGTGCTGGTGATCTCCACCGGTTCCGAACTGATCAAACCCGGCACTCCGCTGGCGCCCGGCCAGATCTATGAATCCAACGGGGTGATGCTGTCGGCCGCGGTACGTGACGCCGGCGCCGAGGTGGTGGCCGCCGTGACGGTCGCCGACGACACCGCCGCATTCACCGACGTCCTCGACCGCTACGGCGTACGGGACGGGGCGGTGGATCTGGTGATCACCAGCGGCGGGGTCAGCGCGGGCGCCTACGAGGTGGTCAAGGACGTCTTCGGCCGCGATGGCGACCAGGGCGTGCACTTCGTCAAGGTGGCGATGCAGCCCGGGATGCCGCAGGGCATCGGGCGGGTGGGCTCGCCTGGGTCCGGAGCGGCCATCATCACGCTGCCGGGCAACCCGGTCAGCGCCCAGGTGTCCTTCGAGGTCTTCGTCCGGCCCGCGCTGCGCCGCGCGATGGGCCTGTCTAAGCCGGATCGCCCGCGCCGCACCGCGGTACTGAGCGAGAAACTGGTCTCACCGGCCGGCAAGCGGCAGTTCCGGCGCGGGCTGCTCAACTACGAAACCGGGACGGTCACCAACTACGGGCCGCCTGCGTCGCACCATCTGCGCTACCTGGCTTCGGCCAACTGCCTCCTGGACATCGCCGACGAGGTGACCGAGCTGCCGGTTGGCACCGAGGTGGAAGTCTGGGACCTGACCGGGTGAGCCGAACCTGGGACCAACGCACAAACCGGATAAAGACCGCAGCTTCTAAGATGGCCCAATGGCCAGACGCCCCCGCGCAGCAGATGATCCCGGCGGTCTTCGGCACCTGATCGAGCTGGTGCGCTCGACGGTGCCGCCGATGCACAGCGCCGGGCTGCCTTTCGTCGGCAGTGCGCTGGGCGTGGCGCTGCTGGGCCGCAAACAGCCTTGGCTGCGCGGCGCCGGGTTGCTGGCTGCGGGCGCCTGCGCCGGGTTCTTCCGGCATCCGCACCGGGTTCCACCGACCCGTCCCGGTGTGGTGGTGGCTCCCGCCGATGGCGTGGTCTGCCTGGTCGACTCGGCACCTCCACCGCCGGAGCTGGACCTGCCCGATACTCCGTTGCCGCGGGTCAGCATCTTCATGTCGGTGTTCGACGCGCACGTACAGCGGGCTCCAATCGGCGGTGAGGTGATCGAGGTGCTGCACCGGGCCGGCCGGTTCGGGTCCGCGGATCGCGCCGAAGCCGCCGAAGACAACGAGCGCAACAGTGTGCGGATCCGCACCGCTGACGGCACCGAGGTGATCGCCGTGCAGGTCGCCGGGCTGGTGGCCCGGCGCATCCTCTGCGACACCCGGCCCGGTGACCATCTGGCGATCGGCGATACCTACGGCTTGATCCGCTTCGGTTCACGCCTCGACGTCTACCTGCCGGTCGGGACGCAGCCGCTGGTCGGCGTCGGCCAGCGCATGGTCGCCGGCGAGACCGTCCTGGCCGACCTGTCATGACGACTCCTGCCCAGCAGGCCCGCAGCCGGGGCCCGGTGGGTCTGCACATCCTGCCCAGTTCCATGACGGTGCTGGCGATCTGCGCCGGGCTGACGTCGATCAAGTACGCGCTGGACGGGCAGCCGCACCTCGCGATGGCCCTGATCGCCGCCGCCGCCATCCTCGACGGCCTGGACGGCCGGGTGGCCCGCATCCTGGACGCGGAGTCGCGGATGGGCGCCGAGATCGACTCTCTGGCTGACGCCGTCGACTTCGGGGTGGCGCCCGCGGTGGTGATCTATGTGACGCTGCTGTCGACACAGCCGGCGGGCTGGATCGTGGTGCTGCTGTATGCGGTGTGCGTGGTGTTGCGGCTGGCCCGGTTCAACACCCTGCTCGACGACGCCACCCTGCCGGCCTACACCCGGGAGTTCTTCGTCGGCATGCCCGCCCCGGCCGGCGCCATCACCCTGATGGGCCTGTTGGCAGCCAAGCTGGAGTTCGGCGACGGATGGTGGACATCGCAATGGTTCACCTGCATCTGGGTGGTGGGCACGTCGATGCTGTTGGTCAGCCGAATCCCGATGCGCAAGATGCACGCCGTCTCGGTACCGCCGCACCTGGCCGCCGTGCTGCTGGCGGTGCTGGCACTGGTGGCCGCGGCGGCATTCCTGTTCCCCTACGTGCTGGTGCTGGTGCTGATCGGGGCCTACCTGTGCACCATTCCGTTCTCGGTCCGCAGCCAGCGCTGGGTTGCCGCACACCCGGAGGCGTGGGAAGACGCCCCCAAGGAGCGCCGGGCCGCGCGGCGGGCGATCCGCCGGGCGCAGCCGAACCGCCGTCCCGGCGTGCGGCGCGGCATCCGACGTCCCAGTGGGCAGTCGATGGCCCGGCTGCGGCTGCGCAAACCAGGTCGCTGAGCTACCGCAGGCAGTAGTCCCGGGTCGCCGTCTCCAGCGCCCGCCGGTAGAACTCGTCGAGCTGGCGTGTAACGCTGACGGTTCGGGTTGCCTCGCCGAGTTCCCCGGCGCAATCCGGTGAGTGCAGCAGCTCCCAGCGCTGGCCGATCTGGGCCAGCATGACCTCGTTGAAGCCGTCGATGCGCGCCCGCGAGGCCGCCAGTTCGGGCGCGGTGGATGGGGCGGCCGCCGGGTCCAGCTTCCACTGGGCGAACCGGTAGTGCTCAGCGGCCTCGGTCGCGGCGATCTGGTCGGCGAAGATCCGCCGCACGTAGTCGGGGTCGAGGTTTTTCCCAGCGGCCTCGGTCGCCAGCTTCGCCAACTGCTGCCCGACTCGAGCCGGGTCCTCGATGGCGCCGCCGGTCTGCCATTTGATCGCCGCCACGTCGTCGGCAACCTGCAGCCGCTGGGCGGCGGCGTCCACCAGGTCGGACAACGGGGATACACCGTCGGCCCCGGCCGGGGCCGGGACACTCAGCAGGGTGACCGCACAGATCGCCGAAATCAGCACGCCGGACCGCATGGCTCTATTCAAGCGTTCGCAGACGATCCGCCTGTTACCGGGGAGGCCGCCCGGTGCTATGCCGATAATGTCCGGGTGGGTTCCACGCAAGAGCGCGAAGAAGACCGCCGGGTCGACACCTCCCGGCACCTGACGCTGATCGCCCGACTCAACACCTCCGCCGTCGACGCCCGCCGTGGCGTGGTACGACTGCACCCCGAAGCCGTTGCCGCCCTGGGCATCCGGGAGTGGGATGCGGTCTCGCTGACCGGTTCGCGCACGACGTCGGCGGTAGCGGGGCTGACGAGTCCGGGCGCCCCGGCCGGTGTGGCGCTGCTCGACGACGTGACACTGTCCAACGCCGGCCTGCGCGACGGCACGCAGGTCGTCGTGGCCGCGGTGACCGTCTACGGCGCCCGCTCGGTGACACTGAGCGGGTCAGCGCTGGCCTCCCAGACGTTGTCGCCCACCACATTGCGCCAGGCGTTGCTGGGCAAGGTGATGACCGTCGGCGATGCGGTCTCCCTGCTGCCCCGCGACCTCGGGCCCGGCACGTCCACCTCGGCGGCCACCGCCGCATTGGCATCGGCCGTCGGCATCAGCTGGACCTCGGAATTGTTGACGGTCACCGGTGTGGATCCGGCCGGGCCGGTCAGTGTGCAGCCCAACTCGCTGGTCACCTTTGGTAGCGCCCCCACCGCACCGGTGACGACTGTCGCCAAGCCGCCCGTCCCGGCCCGCATCGCCATCGACGAACTCAAGGGCTGCGAAGCGCAGGCCGCCAAGCTCGCCGAATGGCTCAAGCTCGCGCTCGATGAACCGCAGCTGTTGAAAACCCTGCGTGCGGGGACGAATCTCGGCGTGCTGGTATCGGGGCCGGCCGGGGTGGGTAAGACGACCCTGGTCCGGGCGGTGTGTGAGGGGCGCCGGCTCATCGAGCTGGACGGTCCCGAAATCGGGGCGCTGGCCGCCGATGAGCGGCTGGCCGCGGTGCGGTCGGCGGCGACGCAGGTGTGCAACGGCGGCGGGGTGCTGCTGATCGCCGATGTCGACACGCTGCTGCCCGAACCGTCAGAACCGGTGGCGACGCTGATCCTCGCCGAATTGCGCAATGTGGTGGCCACCGAAGGGGTGGCGTTCATCGCGACGTCGGCACTTCCGGACCATGTCGATCCTCGACTGCGGGCGCCCGAATTGTGCGATCGCGAGATCCGGCTGAGTCTGCCCGACGGCGCGACCCGGGCAGCGCTGTTGGCCACCCTACTCATCTCGGTTCCCACCACGGAGCTGATCTTGGGTGAGATCGCAGAACGCACACCGGGTTTCGTGGCCGCAGACCTCGCCGCACTGGTTCGCGAGGCGGCACTGCGGGCGGCGTCGCGGGCCAGCGACAACGATGAGGACCCGAAGCTCACCCAGCAGGACCTGGTCGGAGCGCTCAGCGTGATCCGGCCGCTGTCGCGCTCGGCGGCCGCAGAGGTGTCCGTCGGATCAGTCACCCTCGACGACGTCGGCGACATGGTCGCCACCAAGCAGGCACTGACCGAAGCGGTGCTGTGGCCGCTGCAGCACCCGGACACGTTCACCCGCCTAGGCGTCGACCCTCCGCACGGCGTGCTGCTCTACGGCCCGCCCGGCTGCGGCAAGACCTTCGTGGTGCGCGCCCTAGCGGGGTCCGGTCGCGTCAGTGTGCATTCCGTCAAAGGCGCGGAGCTGATGGATAAATGGGTGGGCAGCAGTGAACGAGCGGTGCGGGATCTGTTCCAGCGCGCCCGCGATTCAGCGCCATCGCTGGTGTTCCTCGACGAGATCGATGCCCTGGCACCGCGGCGTGGGCAAAGCTTCGATTCCGGGGTCACCGACCGGGTG
Source organism: Mycolicibacter virginiensis (assembly GCF_022374935.2). Classification (NCBI taxonomy): domain Bacteria; kingdom Bacillati; phylum Actinomycetota; class Actinomycetes; order Mycobacteriales; family Mycobacteriaceae; genus Mycobacterium; species Mycobacterium virginiense. Next base: position 454,889 of record NZ_CP092430.2, on the reverse strand, counting down.
GTGGCCGCGCTGCTCACCGAGCTTGACGGCGTCAACCCGCTGCGCGACGTGGTGGTGGTCGGTGCCACCAACCGGCCCGAGCTGATCGACCCGGCGCTGACCCGTCCGGGCCGGCTGGAGAAGCTGGTATTCGTCGAACCGCCGGATGCCGATGCCCGCCGCCAGATCCTGCGGGTGTCCGGCAAATCCGTTCCGCTGCATGACGACGTCGACCTCGACGTGCTGGCCGCGGATCTGGAGGGTTACAGCGCCGCGGACTGTGTGGCACTGCTGCGCGAAGCTGCCCTGACTGCGATGCGGCGCAGTATCGACGCCGCCGACGTCACCGTGGCCGACATCGCCACGGCACGCGAAAACGTCCGCCCCTCACTGGATCCCGCACAGGTTGACGCACTGCGCTCGTTCGCCGACAACCGCTGAGCTCGGAACAGCCGAGTTCAGGAGACCTCGACCAACGCGGCAAGCCGGGACAACGAGGCCGCGAGCTTGCCCGCGGTGGTGGCCCGGGCGCGAGCGAGACGATTCGGGTCGGACAGCTCCGACCAATCGTAGGTGTGGGTTACTCGAGTGCGCGCCGGCCCGAGCGGCTCGAGCTCCCACCGCCACAGGTGCCCCGGCGGGTCACACCCGGGGGCCGCTGGGCGCCAGGCGATACGGCGTCCCTCCTCGAACTCCACTACGTGGTTCTCCCGGACCGTTCCCATGGTCAGCGTCATGGTGAAGACATCCCCGACGGCATGAACCCGTTGGCCGGGTGCGGCTTCGGCCAGATTCGCGTTGCCGTCCCAGCGCGGCTGCCGGGCCGGGTCGGCGATGAAGTCGAAGATCAGCTTCGCTGGCGCCGCGATCACCCTGCTGGCGCTGACGACCTTCGCCGGCAGTGACGACCCGACCCGATGCAAGGTGCCTTCGGGGTCGATATAGGCGAATTCCCTGAGCTGGTAGTCGGTGTCGACCGGTTCGACGAAGCGCCCCGGCACGCCCGACGCCGACCATTGCGCGTAGAGGGCGTCGGCGTCGTCGACATAGAAGTACACACTGGCGGCGGTGCGCAGCGGATCGTGCTCGGCCCACTCGGAAAGGTGCAACGAAACCGGTCCGCGATCGGCGAATCCGTATCGGGCCGGGCCGCCGTAGTGGTTGACGGTGAAGCCGAGCCGACGGTAGCGGTCCAGTGCAGCGTCGAGGTCTCGCACGGGAATGATCGGTGCGACCGAGGTGAACTCGATGTCGGCCATAGCGTCAGCGTACGTCGAGGCGCCACCAGCTAGCGGCCGCTCTGTTGCTCGTATCCGCTGGTGAGCCAGTACAGCGCTCGATCCAGGCTGGGCAGCATATCGGTGATGGCGATCTCGCCGGCGGCGAACCGCGCGGACAACCCGTACACCAGGTTGGAGATGATGACGTCCAGGTCGGCGATGAAGGCTTCGTCGACGTCGGACATGGCCGCCCGCATTGCGGGTCCCACCGCGTCCAGGCCGCGGCGAACCAAGGCGTCACCGCCGGGGGCCGACCGTGCCCGAACGTAGGCCGTCAGCATCGCCGGATGCCGCTCCCAGGGCTCGAAGATGGTGCGGTACAAGCTCATCAGCGCCGCATAGATGGATTCGCCCGGCTCGCGTGCGTGCGGCGCGATACCCGAGTAGCGGTTCTGCTGCATCCAGCTGTCCAGCGCCGCCAAGATCAGTTCGTCGCGGGTTGCATAGCGCTTGTAGATGGTCGCCAGTGACATCCGGGCGCGGCGGGCCACCTCACGCAGCTGGACCGCTTCATAGCCCTCGGTCTCCAGGATCTCGACCACGATGGCCAAGATCCGGTCTTCCGCACTGTCCACTAAAAACCCCTTGCCGCCGTTGAGTAACCAGGTTACCGTAGCCCGCATGGGTTCACTGAATGGGCAGGTTGCGTTCATCACCGGCGTTGCGCGTGGGCAGGGCCGCAGCCATGCGGTGCGGCTGGCCGCCGAGGGCGCCGACATCATCGGGGTCGATATCTGTGCCGATATCTCTTCCACCGGCTATCCGATGGGCTCCCGCGAAGAACTCGACGAGACCGTGGCTTTGGTGGAAGCCCAGGGCGGCAAGATGCTCGCCTCGATTGCCGACGTCCGCGACTTTCCGACCCTGAAGGCGGCACTGGATGCCGGCGTGGAGCACTTCGGCCGCCTCGACATCGTCTGCGTCAACGCGGGTATCGCCACGATGGCGTTTCGCGAGCTGACCGACGACGAAGATCTGCAGTTGTGGACCGACGTGCTCGACGTCAATCTCGTCGGCGCGTTCCACACCGCCAAGGCCGCGATTCCACACCTGATCGCCGGCAACCGCGGCGGATCGATCGTGTTCACCAGCTCGACTGCCGGGCTGATCGGATTCGGCGGCACGCAAGGCGGCGGCCTGGGCTACGCCGCCTCCAAGCACGGCATCGTGGGCCTGATGCGCACGCTGGCCAATGCTCTGGCGCCGCACAGCATTCGGGTCAACAGCGTGCATCCGACCGGGGTGAACACCATGATGGCGGTCAACCCGGCGATGACCGAGTTCCTGCAGAACTATCCCGGCGGCGGGCCGCACCTGCAGAATTCGCTGCCAGTGCAGTTACTCGAGCCCGAGGACATCAGCGCGGCCATCGCCTACCTGGTGTCGGACGCCGGCAAGTACGTCACCGGGGTGACGCTGCCCGTCGACGCAGGGTTCTGCAACAAGCTATGAGCGGGCGGGTCACCGGCAAGAAGGTATTGGTCACCGGAGCCGCACGGGGAATGGGGCGCAGCCACGCGGTGCGGCTGGCCGAGGAAGGCGCCGACCTGATCCTGGTCGATGTCTGCGCGTCGCTTCCCGAGGTCGACTATCCGCTGGCCACGATCGAAGACCTCGACGAGACGGCCGATTTGGTGCGACAGCGCGGGCGCCGTGCCGTCACCCACGTCGTGGACGTGCGTGACGCCGCGGCCCTGGCCGCCGCGGTCGACGAGGGGGTCGCCCAGTTGGGCGGCCTGGACGCCTCGATCGCCAATGCCGGCGTGATCACCGCCGGCACCTGGGACACCACCACCTCGGCACAGTGGCGCACCGTTGTCGATGTGAACCTGATCGGCACCTGGAATACCTGTGCGGCGGCGCTGCCGCATCTGGTTTCCCACGGCGGCAGCCTTATCAACATCAGCTCGGTGGCTGGGTTGAAGGGCAGCCCTTTGCACACGCCCTATACCGCGTCCAAGCACGGTGTCGTCGGCATGAGCCGGGCGCTGGCCAATGAGCTTGCCGCGGTGAATGTTCGGGTCAACACTGTGCATCCCACCGGAGTGGAGACCGGGATGCGCCCGGACGGGCTGCACGGGCTGCTGGCCGAGACCCGCTCCGATCTGGCCCCGATCTTCAGCAACGCCTTGCCGATCGTGATGACCGAGGCGCGCGACGTGAGCAACGCGGTGCTGTTCCTAGTCTCCGACGAATCCCGGCACGTGACCGGGCTGGAATTCAAAGTCGATGCCGGCGTCACCCTGCGGTGAGGCGGGGCGCGGTGCCCACGCCTTCGCCGAGCTGCTGAGGCTGCCGGTGCCCGCCGACACCACGTCCGCGGCGGCGACCCTCCTGGATTTCGTATTCGAGCAGGTCTGGCAACGGCCAGGATTGAGTCGCCGGGATCGATGGTTCGTCGCCCTGCCGTGTGTTGCTGCCGCCGACACCGAACAGCCGCTGCGCGAACATATCTACGCCGCCCTGATCAACGGCGACGTGACGATCGACGAGATGCGCGAAACCGTTCTGCATTTCGCGGTGTACTCGGGCTGGCCCAAAGCATCACTGTTCAACATGATCGTCGACGAACAGTGGGCACGCATCCACGCCGACCGGGGAGAGCCGGTTCCTCCTGCGGCGCCGCTGCTACCGCTGACCACGCCGAGCGATCCCGAAGCACGACTACAGGTCGGAGAACAGTCCTTCCGTGACGTCAACTGCCTGCCCTTCGCCCCGGTGCGCGACGACCCGTATTCGGGTGCGGGCATTCTGAATTTCGTATTCGGTGAGATGTGGCTGCGGCCCGGGCTGGGCATGAAACAGCGGCGCCTGGTGACCGTGGCGTGTGTGGCGTTTCAGGACGCGCCGTACCCGATCCTCAGCCACGTCTATGCCGCGCTGAAGAGCAAGGACGTCTCGTTCGACGAGATGGACGAAGTAGCACTGCATTTCGGCGCCTATTACGGCTGGGCGAAAGCCTCGCGGCTGATGCAGGTGATCGCAGAACAGAAGCAGCGCGTCACGCAGGAGTGGGCCGCAGCGGATTAGCCCACCGGGTCGAATTCAATGTGCAGCTCCGTCAACCCGCGCAACAGAAACGTGGGCTCATAGGAGTAACGCCGCCGATCGGCGGGCCCGTGGTGGGCCTCGCTGATCCTGATGTCACGCATCCGGTCCAGCATGCGGTGAATCGTGATGCGCCCCTCGACCCGAGCCAGCGGAGCGCCGGCGCAGGTATGGATGCCACGACCGAATGCGATGTGCTCACGCACGTTCTTGCGGTCCAGCCGGAACTCGTCGGGGTTGGCGAACTTGCGCGGATCCCGGTTCGCCGCACCCAGACACAGCATCAGCACGGTGCCGGCTTTGATCGGCACCCCGCCCAGCGTGGTGGTCTTGCGGGCGAGTCGAAAGTCGATCTTGGTAGGACTCTGGATTCGCAGCGCCTCCTCGATGAATGCGGGGATCAGCGCCGGATTGTCGCGCAACGTCTGCTGCAGATCGGGTCGATCACCCAGGGTTTGCACCGCCGCGCCCAGCAACTTGGTGACGGTCTCCTGACCGGCGCCGAACAGGAAGGTGGCCGGGTGAACCACCTCCAGCAGGTCCGGCGTTGAACCGTCGGGGTAGGTCGCGGCGGCCAGGCTGCTGAGCACGTCGCCACGAGGCTCCCGCCGCCGCTCGGTGAGGTAGCCGCTGAACTTCTCGTCGAGGTAGTGCAGCGGATTGAGGCCCACCGGAGTCCCATCAAGGGAGCCCACATGCTGCCCCTCCCGATGGCCAGCACCCAGCGCACGGCGGAACTCGGCGCGATCCTCCTCGGGGACGCCGAGTAGGTCCGTGATGGCCAGGGTCGCATACGGTTTGGCGTAGTCGAACAGGAACTCACAGGCACCCGTACCGATGAATTCGTCAAGCTGGGTATCGGTAAGCCGCCAGATGAACTCCTCGTTCTCCTTCAGCCGCTTCGGGGTGAGCAGCCCGGCCAGCAACGAGCGGGCCCGGGTGTGCGCCGGCGGGTCCATCACCACAACGTGCTCGAAGATCGGGAACTCATGCCGGTGCGCCTCGATCTGCTCGGTGATGTCGTCGCCCGCCGGCTCGAACGGCAACGGAGGAAACGGCCCCCCGATGGCATTGACCGCCGAGAACGACTCGTGGTCTTTGAAGGCGGCGAGCACCTCGTCGTACCCGGTGACGGCAACGACGCCGTGATGCGGCTCGGTGAACACCGGCCCGCATCCGCGCAGGTAGTCGTAATAGGCATAGGGATCCTGGGTGACCGCTTGGTCGGAGAAGTAATCCACTGTCGCGAGATCCACCATCACCCGTCCTTTGCTCGCGTCGCGACCTCATCGCGCTGATCGATCGATCAAATTGCTAGAATGCGTCATGCCTACCACGCGCGGCGCCGGACGGTCAAGCAATCGCAGCTCCGGACTGTCCTGATGACGGCTCCGCGCAAGGCCAAATCGACCGACAACGCCACTCGGCGCCGCCTGATCGAGGCGACGGCCCGACTGATGCGCGACGAGGGCTACGCCGCGGCGACGTCACGGCGGGTCGCCGCCGAGGCCGGCGTGCGCCAGGCCCTGGTCTACTACTACTTCCCCACCATGGATGATCTCTTCGTCGAAGTGCTGCGGGCCGGCGCCGAGGTCGCGCTGGACCAGATGCGCGCCGCCCTGACCGACGATGATCCGCTGCGTGCACTGTGGACGATCAACAGCGATGCACGCATGACCAGCCTGAACACCGAATTCATGGCGCTGGCCAACCATCGCAAGGCCATCCGCGCCGAACTCAAGGCCTACGCCGAGCGAGTACGCGACATCGAGACCGCGGCCGTCACGGTGGCGCTGCGCGCCAACGGCGTCGATCTGGCCGAGTTTCCCCCGACCGCGATCTCGATGCTGATCGCCCAGACCGCCCGCAACCTGTGCAACGAGAGCGCCGTCGGTGTCACCCGGGGGCACGACGAACTGCGCGCACTGATCGACCGCCAATTGGGCCGATTGACACCGCCGCCTGCCGGTTCCTGACCCGCACCGCCGCGGCTCCCTTGTCGGAACTCCCCTGCCGCCCCACTGCTGCCGCCGTGCTGATCGATCGACCAGCAAAACAGCGACAGCGCGCTCGGCTCGCGCGGGAGCACCGATATTCGGATGCATGGGCCGCGTTCCCCGAGGTACCTTCGTCTGCCCGGAGGACGAAAGAGATCATGCTCACCGACACGATGCCTGAACGGCTGCTAGGCGCCCGCCGGTCGTTCATTCTCGCGACCATCGTCGCGATGGCCAGCGCCGGACTGTGGGTGCCGCTGATCTTCTTGTTCTTCACCCTCGGGCGCGGGCTGCCACTGACCGGGACCGGCGTCGCCGCCACCCTGGGCAACACCGTCGCACTCATTTTTGGGGTGCTGGTGTCGGGCCGCACGGTTGACCGGTTCGGTCCGTTTCGAACCATGGCGCTGGCCGGCGTCGGGGCCTCCGGCGCCTTCGTGGGTTTCCTGTGCACCCATACCCTGGCCGAGGTGGCGATCTTCTCGTTCGCCGCAGCACTGAGCGCGAACCTGTTCTTCACCGCCGATCCCGAGGCCGTCCAGCGGCTGACCCGCGACCACGACGACCGCACCCAACTGTTCGCGCTGCTCACCTCGGTTCGGGTGCTCGGGTTCGGTCTCGGCGCATTGGCGGCGACCGCGGGCCTGGCCATCGACCGGAACGGCGGATGGTTCTGGACCGCCTTGGTGGCGACCATCGCCGCGGGCGAACTCACCACCGGCCTGCTGTTCTGGCGGCTGCGTTGGATCGACCACGCCGTCGGCGAGGACGAGTCGGCGGACTGCGAGCCGCCGCGCTACCGCGACGTGTTGCGCCAGGGCCCTTTCATGGCATTCATCGCCGGGGTGTTCGTCATCGCGCTGACCACCATCGGCATGGATACGGCGCTGCCACTGTTCATGCTGTCGGTGGGCCTGCCCGCCTGGTCGACGACGGTGGCCTACCTGTTCATCTGCGTCATGGTTGCGATAGCGGCGCGCTGGGTCGCCCGAATCGGCTCACGGGTCCCGCACCTTCAGATCTTGTCATGGTCGACCGCGCTGTGCTCGATCAGTTTCCTGGTGATCGATCTCCTCGCCGGCATCCAAAACGCCGTACCGGCAGTTCTTTTCGCCGTACTGGCGATCGGGCTGACGCTCTTCAGCGTGTCCGACGCAGCCGGCAACGCGCTCAGCGCGAACATCATGCTGACGTTCGCGCCCAATGAATCGTCTGGACGACACGCCTCGCTGCTGCAGACGGCGTGGGCCGCTGCGACCGCGGTTGCCCCTGGCTTATATGCCGCCCTGTTCTCCGCGGGACGCATCCTGCCCTGGCTGGCCAGTTCGGCTCTGCTGGCCGCAGCGGCGGCGGTATTCGGCGCGGTGTACAGCAAAACCCGTTGACTCTGCATCCAGGGCGGTGGCTACTCGGGCACTTTGCCGCCCTGGATGCAGAGTCAACGAGGGATGTCGAATTCGACTCGCGCGGAAACGGTCTCAATCGCCTCGTACAACGCCGCGAAGCGGTCGGACAGCGACGGCGCTGCCAGCACCGCGTAGCGGTCGGCCTCCCCCATCGGGACCCGGCAGGCCAGCGAGTACAGCCGCTGCACCGGATCCAGCGAGCGCAGGCGTCGACCCCCCAGCAGACTGTTGCGCCCCGGCATCACCCAGCGCCGCTCGGCTTGGGCCATCCGCTTGTGCAGCGCGACGATGCGGTCTTCGAGCGCACCGAACTGCTTGTCAGTCACCGGTTCTGACGGCTCGTCGGGCCACACCTCGGTGATCGCCCGCGGGTAGGGATCGTCGGCGAGCCAGTCCCGCACCCGGATCCGCTCCCCGGTCAGGCAACGCAATGCGTACCGGCCTGCCCCGAGTTCGGTGCACTGGGTGATGCTGGCTATCGCGCCGACGTCGTTGCGCTGCTCACCACCGCCCACCTCACGACCCCGAGCGATCAGCACCACCCCGAAGCGCGGATCGCCGCTGCGCATCAGGTCGCCGACCAACACGGTGTAGCGCAACTCGAAGATCCGCAGCGATAGCTCCTCGCCGGGCAGCAACACCCACTCCAGCGGGAACATCGGCAGTTCCATCACGAGATATCGAGCTCGCCCACCAGTGCATCGACCACGGCACGCAGATCGCCGTCGTGTTCCTCGGCGACCCGGCGCTGGCGCTGGTACGACGCGCCCGTTCGATAGATGTCGGCGACAGCGGCCAACTCGTCGGCGCAGTGCAGACGCTGTGCGACCGGTTCCAACCGGTTGAGCAGCTCATCGAGATCCTCGGTGACCAGCCGCTCGTTGCTGTCGGCATCGAGGATGATCTCGGCGTCCAGCCCGTAGCGGGCCGCGCGCCACTTGTTCTCCTGCACATGCCAAGGTGGCATGGTGGGCAGGGATTCGTCGGCTTCCAGCCGCCGGTCCAGATCGACGATCAGGCAGTGCGTCAGCGCCACCAGAGCACCCAGCTCACGCAGGTTGGACACCCCGTCGCACACCCGTACTTCGATGGTGCCCAGATGTGGTGATGGCCGGATGTCCCAACGGATCTCGTTGGTGTGATCGATGATCCCGGTCTTCTTCTGGTCGTAGACGAAACCCTCGAACTCTTCCCAAGTCTGGAATTGGAACGGCAGCCCCGCCGTGGGCAACTGCTGGAACATCATCGCGCGGTTGCTGGCGTAACCCGTGTCGTGGCCGTCCCACCACGGCGACGACGCCGACAACGCCAGCAGGTGCGGATAATGCTGCAACAACGACGAGATGATCGGCATCACCTTGTAGGACGAGGAGACACCGACGTGGACGTGCACGCCCCAGATCAACATCTGCCGGCCCCACCACTGGGTGCGTTTGATCAGTTCGGCGTAGCGCGGTGCATCGGTCAGCTTCTGTGCCGACCACTGCGCGAACGGGTGGGTGCCCGCGCCGAACAGCTCCATGCCCCGGGCGTGCACGATCGGCCGCGTCGTGGTCAGCGTCTGACGCAAGTCCTCGATAGCCTCGCCGGTGTTGTCGCAGATACCCGTGACGAGCTCGACGGTGTTGCGCAGCAATTCCTTGTGCACACGCGGATTCTCGCCGAGCTCGGACAAGACCGCGCTCGCTTCGTTGCTCAGATCACGCGTCTGGGCGTCGACAAGAGCCAGCTCCCATTCCACGCCGATGGTGGGGCGGGCGCTGCGAGCGAACTCGATTCGGGCTTCCGATCTCGAGGAAGCCCAGTTCGGCGGGCTATCCGGCGCCGATGACACCACACGCAATCCGCTTTCCGGCATCTCCGGTGGTCAGCGTGGTCTGGTCCGGGCCGGGCGTGCCGTTGACCTGCGTGTAGCGGTCTGCCGGGATGTTCGCGAAGTTGTCGTCGTCGGCGTGGACGATGAGCGAGGTCCCGTCGCCGGCCAGCAGTTCAGCTTTGGTGAACGAGTCGGTGGTGGTGACCAACAGCCCACTGCCGTCGGAGCGCACCTGCAGCGACGTCAGGTCGCCACTCTGCGGGTGCTCGTTGTGGCCAGGCGCCTGGAAGTGCCCACCAGCCGACAGGAAGGCACCGGGCGCGCCGCCGGTGGGCGCCACCGACTCTGCTTCACACTTACCGACGGCGTGGATGTGCAGGCCGTGGAAACCGGGCGACAGCACCCCGCTGCTGGTGGTCCGCACGGTCACGGTGGCGAACTCCTTGCCGCCGGCCTTGCTGAACTCGAACGTCGCGGTGGCGACCTGGCCGCCGTCGGGGGTCGTCAGGTGCGCGACGAGATTGTCCGAGCCGCCCGAGCCACCCGATTCGGACTCGGTGGCCGACGGCGCCGCCGACCCGGTCCAGATGGCCGGCGTGGTGCCGGGCGCGTCGGAAGGCAGCTGGTTGGGACTGCACGCCGCCAACAGCATGGCCGGGGTGGCGAAGAAGACGGCGGTGAGAGCTCTGCGGTGTCCTGTGACCATGCGAGGAGCTTAACCCGCGACCACCACGATGACGCCCGGTGGTTGCTCGGCCACGTCGGGGATGCGCGGCTCGACGGCGGCTCCCAGCACCTGGCCCACCGAATGAGCCGCGTCCTGCTCGCCCTCGGCGTCGCTGAAATAGACGGTGGTCTGGGTGACCTCGGGCAGTTCGAGGTTCCCGATCTCGGTCACGTTCCAGCCCGCTTCGCGCAGCCGATCGGCGGTGTGCCCGGCCAGCCCCGCCTGTTCAGAGATGTTGAAGACCCGCACGTCGGACTTGTGCGCCGGGCGTTCGGGTTTGGCCGGCGCCGAGGTCGTGGTGACGGGCTGCGCGGTCGTCGAGTGGTCGGCGTCGTCGTCGGTGCTCGACGATCCGAGGGCTTGAAACCCGACCAGCAGGAAGACGGTGCCCAAGAACAGCAGCACCATCACCATCGCCCGCAGCGGGAGTCGAGAGGAGTCAGGAACGTGGTCGTTCATTGCGCCCACTGTATCGAGGAGCGGGCCATGACCTATAAACGCCCAGGAATCAAGGTGTCAGGCACTCAGGTGATGTCGAAACCGAGCCGGCGCGCGGCACGCGCCTTCTGGCGACTGGACCGCAACCTGCGCAGCCGCTTGACCAGCATCGGGTCGGCCGCCAGGGCCTCTGGCCGGTCGACGAGCGCGTTGAGGACCTGGTAGTACCGGGTCGCTGACAGCGCGAAGCGTTCCTTGATGGCCTCTTCCTTGGCGCCGGCGTACTTCCACCAGTCCCGTTCGAAGGACAGGATGTCGTGTTCGCGACGGCTCAGACCGTCTGCGGGTTCCGAATCGTCCCCTGAGCGATTCGCCTGCGCCTGGGCGCCGTCCATATCGATTCCTGGACCCTTCCGGAAAGTTCTCTCGCTGCAAACGTTCGGTTGTTTTCGGCGGAGTGTTCTGAGCGAATATTGAATCACGGCAGGCTGTGTTGAACCGGGAGCCCGCCCCGCGCGTCGCCCGTGGCCGCTGTACTTGACACCCACCGGTCACCAACCCGGCGGTTCCAGCTTCGCCTCTCCTCCGTCGAGCCTCGCTAAACCGCCCAGCTACCCGGCGGTTCCAGCTTCGCCTCTCCTCCGTCGAGCCTCGCTAAACCGCCCAGCTACCCGGCGGTTCCAGCTTCGCCTCTCCTCCGTCGAGCCTCGCTAAACCGCCCACCTAAGATTTGCGGTCATGGCCGTCCTACCCATCCGCATTGTGGGCGATCCCGTCCTGCACACTCCGACCAGCCCGGTGCCCGTCGCCGCTGACGGCTCGTTGCCGGCCGACCTCGGCGAGCTGATCACCTCGATGTACGAGACCATGGACGCCGCTAACGGCGTCGGCTTGGCCGCCAATCAGATTGGCGTGGGGCTGCGGGTCTTCGTCTACGACTGTGCCGACGACCGCCGCTCCACCACGCGGCGCCGTGGTGTGGTGGTCAACCCGGTGCTCGAGACCTCCGAACGCCCCGAAACCATGCCCGACCCCGATGAGGACGACGAGGGCTGCCTGTCGGTGCCCGGCGAATCGTTTCCGACCGGTCGGGCGCAGTGGGCGCGGGTCACCGGACTGGACGCCGACGGCAACCCGGTCACGTTGGAAGGCACCGGGCTGTTCGCCCGGATGCTGCAGCACGAGACCGGCCACCTCGATGGCTTGCTCTACCTGGACATGCTGGTAGGCCGGAACGCCCGCGCCGCGAAACGGACGGTGAAGGCCAACGGCTGGGGTGTGCCCGACCTGTCCTGGATGCCGGGCGACGTGCCCGATCCGTTCGGTCACTGACGAGCCGTTATGTCCCAACCACCCGAACTCCCTGAGATCGGCGTCCGGGTGAGTCTGCGCTACCTGCGCGCCCCAGGTTCCGAGCCGCCGATGGGCGATGTGATCGGGCATCTGCTGCAGGCCGGACCGCTGGTGCGGGTCCGCTCGGCCGACGGGGTGGTGCACGAGTGCCGGCATTCCGACGTGCTGTACGTGCGCCGGCTGACCGACCGGCCGGTGAAGAACTCGGCGATCCGCTCCGTCGAACATGCCGCCGCCCTGGCCTGGCCGGGCAGTGAATATCAGTGGCTGGACGGTTGGTTGCTCCGGGCCGGCCCCGGCGCGGACCTCGCGGCCAATTCGGCTGTACCCCTGGATATGTTTGCCCACGCGAACGCCATCCCGACGATCATCGACTGGTACGCGCAGCGGGGTCTGTCAGCGACGCTGGCGGTCCCGGAGCGACTGCTGCGGCTGCCGGAGGACATCCCTACGCGATACGAGACCCGCACCCTGGTGTGCAACCTCGGCGCTGCCGGCGCGGCCACTGGCGACGTGGTCATGGGCACCCAACCCGACACCGACTGGCTGGCGGTATTCGATCACGACGTACCGGTGGAGGTGTTGACCGCGGTGGTCGACGGCGCGGTGATCTTCGCCTCGATTCCCGGGGTGGCGGTCGGGCGTGGTGCGGTCACCGAGGGCCCGGACGGGACCCGCTGGCTGGGGCTGACGGCGGTTCGGGTGGCCGCCGACCGGAGCCGGCAGGGCTACGGGCGGGCGATCTGCGCCGCGTTGCAGGCCTGGGGGGCCGAGCGCGGTGCCTCCCGCGGTTACGCGCAGGTGCCGTCTGGTGACGCGGTATTCGAGTTCTTCGAAGCGATCGGATTCACCGGCCAGCACCGCAGCCGCTACATCGATGCCCGGCTGCTAGGCAGCGGGTCCGCGCCATAGTTCCAGCGGCGATCGCCAGCGTGACGAAGTCACGCGCAGCGGGTCGGCGCCATAGTTCTAGGGTGGCTTCAGTGTCAGGGTGAGGTGCCGCGTTGCGGTAGTTGGATCCTGATCATCTGGTGTCTGGCTCGTAGGGTGCCTGCCGCCTTTGGGTTGGCGTGCACGCGTTTTGTCGGCACCGGGTGTGAAGGACCGGCCGGCGTGACTTGATAGGAGCGTGGCATCGCCCCCGACTGAGGTTTGTCCGCCGACCGGCCCAACCGTCACCTCACAGTGAATGGAGGCAACCACCATGGTTGTTGTTGGAGTCGATGTACACAAGCGGACCCACACCTGCGTCGCGGTCGACGAAGTGGGACGCAAGGTGGGTGAGAAGGTGGTCACAGCCACCACCTCCGGCCATGCCGAGGCAGTGATGTGGACCCGGGAACGTTTCGGGGCTGAGGTGGTGTGGGCGATCGAGGACTGTCGGCATCTATCGGCGCGGCTGGAGCGCGACCTGCTGGGCTTTGACCAGAAAGTGGTGCGGGTGCCACCGAAATTGATGGCCCAAACTCGTGCCTCGGCACGTACTCGAGGCAAATCCGACCCGATTGACGCACTGGCGGTCGCCCGGGCATTTCTGCGCGAGCCGGATCTGCCGGTCGCCTCCCATGACGAAGTCTCGCGGGAGCTGAAGCTGCTGGTGGATCGCCGCGAAGTCCTTGTCGCGCAACGGACTGCAATGATCAACCGATTGGTGTGGCGGGTACACGAACTCGACCCCGAACGCGCACCTAAGGCTCGTTCGCTGAATCTGCCCAAGCACAGCACCATCCTCGGCTCTTGGCTGGCCACCATGGACGGCCTGGTCGCCGAGCTGGCCCGTGACGAGCTCACCGACATCACCCGGCTCACCGAGGCGATCAACGAGTTGGCCAAGCGGATCAGCGCACGCGTGCGTGCCGTCTGCCCGGCGTTGTTGGCGCTGCCGGGCTGCGGGGAGCTGACTGCGGCCAAGCTCGTCGGTGAAACCGCCGGGGTCGCCCGGTTCAAAAGTGAGGCAGCCTTCGCCCGCCACGCCGGAACCGCGCCCATCCCGGTGTGGTCGGGAAACACCGCCGGCCGCGTCCGCATGACCCGATCGGGCAACCGCCAACTCAACGCCGCCCTGCACCGCATCGCCATCACTCAAATCCGCCTCGACGGACTCGGGCAGGCCTACTATCGCAAACGCCTCGACGCCGGGGACTCCAACCGCGAAGCCCTGCGCTGCCTCAAACGCCGCCTGTGCCGCGTCGTCTTCGGGCGCCTCTACACCGACCACTACAACCGAACTCAGCCCTGCCAACAAGCAGCGGCTTGACATAGGAGAAACGCGTGAGTGCTCTGCGACTGGCCACCTGGAACGTCAACTCCATCCGCTCTCGGGTAGACCGGGTGACCGACTGGCTGGCTCGCGCCGAAGTCGACGTGCTGGCCATGCAGGAGACCAAGTGCACCGACGCCCAGTTTCCGGCGCTGCCGTTTCACGAATTGGGCTACGAGGTTGCCCATGTCGGACTGAACCAGTGGAACGGCGTGGCGATCGCGTCGCGGGTCGGCCTGGACGACATCGAGGTCGGGTTTCCCGGCCAGCCGGCATGGGCCAAGGCCGACGCCGATCCCGCGGTAGAGGCGCGCGCGTTGGGCGCCATCTGCGGCGGGGTGCGGATATGGAGCCTCTACGTGCCCAATGGTCGCGCCCTGAACGACCCGCACTACACCTACAAGCTGGATTGGCTTGCGGCGCTGCGCGATACCGCCGAGGGGTGGTTGCGCGACGATCCGTCGGCGCCGATCGCGCTGGTGGGCGACTGGAACATCGCTCCCCAGGACGACGACGTTTGGAGCATGGAGTTCTTCGAGGGCGCGACGCACGTCTCGCAACCGGAGCGCTTGGCCTTCCAGGCGATGGCCGACGCGCAGTTCCTCGACCTGGTGCGGCCCTTCACCCCCGGCCCCGGCGTCTACACCTACTGGGACTACACCCAGCTGCGGTTCCCGAAGAAGCAGGGCATGCGCATCGACTTCATCCTGGGCTCCCCCGCGCTGGCGACTCGGGTCGCGCACGCCGAGATCGTCCGCGAGGAACGCAAGGGCAAGTCACCGAGTGACCACGCGCCGGTGCTGGTCGAGATCCGCCGGGACTGATTTACCCGCAGTTCTATGAATTCGGTGTGGATTTCGGACCGATCTCGAAATCACGCATAAGATAGGCGGATTATCCAATTTGCTCATTTGAAGGGCAGGGAATTCCCATGAACGCCGTCGCAGGGACGGTAAGAAAGGTGGCCGGAGCGGCGAACCGCGCGGTCACTATGACAACTGAGGCAGCCGGAGCGATCGGCGGGGCCGCAGTCAACGGGGTAATCGGCGGCGTCAAGGGGGCGGCCGGCGGCGTGCAGCGTGGGCTGCGCACCGGCAGCCACTCGACTCCCGCGGCCGCGCTGACCCTGGGCGCCCTCGGCGTGACCGGACTGGTCGAGTGGCCGGTGCTGGTGGCGGTGGGCGGCACCGCACTGGTGCTCAAGCAACTGACTGGCCGGTCCGATGACAGCAAGGCGCCGGCCAAGGCTCCCGCTGCGTCGGTGCGGCCGCTCAAGGCGGCGCCGCCGGCGAAGGCGACGAAGCCGGTGAAGTCGGCGAGCTCGTCGACTTCCTCCACGTCGTCGCGTCGCAGCGCGCAGCCGAAGAAAACGGCGGCACGCCAATCACGCAGCGGCGGAAGCAGCACCCGCACCCGTACCCGCCACTAGTCGGGTACCGAGTGAATTTAGACTCCCCCCTGCGTGCCGTCCGCCGCTCATGGCCGCTGCGCGCAGCGAATTTCGGTGTTCAACTGACCTCAGCGCTGATCGATGCCTCTGTCCAGACCGCTGCCGGGGTAGCCGGCGCGGTTCTGCCGAACGGCGACGGGGGCCCGGTGTTGTCCCGCCGCTGTTTCCGCGGAGAGGGACGAGCCTGGGTCGAGATCCGTGGCCTCGACGGGCCCGCCGGCGACGAGCTGGCGACCGCCCTCCTAGACGGTGCCCGCGCACTGCCCGGGGTGATCTCGGTCCGCCTGAACCACCCGTTGTCGCGCCTGGTGGTCGGACTCGACCCGGCCGCCAACAGCGACGTCGTATCGGTGCGCGAACTGTGCCAGGTGGTGTCTGACATCGAGAGTCAGTACCGCACGGATCGGATTCCGCAGTCCAGCGGTCATGCCCCGGTGAGCCTGCCCGGCGACGGGATGACGGAGATGCTGCGCGCCTTGACTGTCGGCGCCAACATCGCCGGCTTGGGCGCGGCGACGGTGGGCCGGTTGCTGCGCCTGCCGGGCCTGCCGCTCGGCCTGGAGGCCGGCGTCGTCGTCATCGACTACCAGCCGCGAGTGCGCCGCCTGCTGGAGGACCGCATCGGCAAGCAGGCAACCGATGCGCTGTTGGCACTGGCCAGCGCCGGCGTGCACACCCTCAACACCGCGCCGACCACGCTGGCGGTGGACTTGTCGGTGGAGACGATGCGCGCTGGGGAGGAACGCGCCGAGGCGAGGGCCTGGCGCCGCCACGAGCCGGAGCTCGCCCAGCACGCCGAGCATCCGCCGGTGACCGTCCCGGAGCGGCCGGCGCCGCGGCCGCCGGGTCCGGTAGAGCGCCACCTGACCCGCAGCGCCTGGGCACAAGTCGTGGGCGCTGGGGTGATCGGCGCCGCGACCCGGAATCCGGATCTGGCCGGCACGGCCGCCGCGGTGACCGCACCGAAGGCCACCCGCACCGCACGCGAGTCGTTCGCCGCCACCCTGGGCCGTGGTCTGGCCGATCAGCACGGCACGGTGGTGCTGCGGCCGGGCAGCCTGCGTGAGCTCGACCGCGTCGACACCGTGATCATCGATCCGCGCGTGCTGTGCGGAGAGACGTTGCGGGTGATGCAGGTGCGCGGCGCCGACGACGACGAACTGCGCGCCGTGTGGGCGCAGGCCCAGGCCCGACTGGCCGACGCCGACCTCAAACCGGGATGGCATCGCATCGGACCGCGCCCCGGTGTGCAGGCCTCGTTCCAGCCTGCGCTACTCCCGCTGGCCGCCGCGGTGGTGACCGAGGCGCGCCGCGCCGACGTCGAGGTGGTCTCGGTGGAAGCCGAGGCGCTCGGCGAGCTGCGGCCGGTCTTCGACGAGATCCGGCCCCTGGATGACGCCTCGGTAGACCAGGCGCTGGCCGCCGCGGTAACCGCCTATCAGGCCGAAGGCCATGACGTCGCGGTGCTGTCCGCGGTTGCCGTCGACGCGCTGGCCGCGGCCGACGTCGCGCTGGGCATGCTACCGGGACAGGGTGTCCCGCCCTGGTGCGCCGATGTCCTGCTGACCGACCTGGCTGCCGCGTGGCGGGTGCTGCACGCCTTGCCCGCCGCCCGCTCCGCCAGCCACCGTGGCGTCGAGATCGCCACCGGCGCTACCGCGTTGGGCTCACTGCTGATGCTGCCCGGGGTACGCGGCAGCGGGCCGGGTCCGGTGACCACGGGCGCGGCGGCCGGCGCACTGTCGGGGTACTGGCTGGCGCGCCGTGCCGTGGACGCCGCGGTGCCCCGGCCGGCGGCGGTGCACGAGTGGCACGCGATGTCGGTCGACCAAGTACGGGCGGTGTTACCGCCGCCGGAGCTGGAGGAGCCGACCACGACCCACCATGCGCCGGCCGCGGCGGCTGCGTTGGCGGCGGTGGATCTGGCCCGCCGCGGGGCGCAGGCAACCGCGCCCCCGCGACTGTTGCGGCAGTTCGCCCAGGCCGTGCGCAGTGAGCTGTCCGACCCGATCACGCCGGTGCTGGCGCTGGGGGCCGCGGCCAGCGCGGTACTGGGTTCACCCGTCGACGCGATCCTGGTCGGTTCGGTGTTGGGCGGCAACGCGATGCTGGCCGCCGCACAGCGACTCATCGCCGAGCGCCGGCTCAGCGTGCTGCTGAACGAACAGATTCCACCGGCACGCAAGGTCCTGCCCGACGGCAGTCACTGCGAGATCCCGGCCGAGGAGCTGCTTCCCGGCGATGTGATCGAGGTGCATGCCCACGAGGTGGTGCCCGCTGACGGTCGGCTGATCGAAGCGATCGATCTGGAGGTCGACGAGTCGTCGCTGACGGGTGAGTCGCTGACGGTGGTCAAGCAGGTTGAGGCCACTCCGGGTGCCGATCTGGCCGACCGCGAATGCATGGTCTACGCCGGGACCACCGTGGTGACCGGGACAGCGGTGGCGCTGGTGACCGCCACCGGCGGCGACACCCACGGGCGTCGGGCAGCCGAACTGGTCGCCGGCGATCAGTCCGCGATCGGGTTGCAGCATCAGTTGAGCCTGCTCACCAGTAAGGCCTGGCGGATCAGCTTGGCCGGTGGCGCGCTGGTGACCGGCCTGGGCATGGCCCGCCGGACCGGGTTGCGTCAGGCGGTGGCCAGTGGGATCGCGGTCAGCGTCGCGGCTATCCCCGAGGGGTTGCCGCTGGTGGCCACCCTGTCCCAGCAGTCTTCGGCCCGGCGATTGACCAAGGCCGGGGTGCTGGTGCGGGTGCCACGTTCAGTGGAAGCCCTCGGCCGCGTCGACGTGGTCTGCTTCGACAAGACCGGCACCCTGAGCAAGAACCGGCTGCGGGTGTCGCAAGTGCACCCGGCAGCCGGTTTCACCGACCACGACGTGCTGCGCTTCGCGGCAAGCGCGGCGCCGGTGTCCAACGGCACCCGCCAGGTGCACGCCACCGATACCGCCATCGTGGAGGGCGCTGACGCGGCTGGCGCGTCGGCGCCGGCCGGGCTTGCCGCACACCTGCCGTTCCGCTCCGGGCGCCCGTTCTCGGCGTCGATACGGGGAACCGAGCTGACCCTCAAGGGTGCGCCGGAAATGGTGCTGGCATGCACCGGGGCCGGCCCGGCCGTCAGGCAGTCGGTGGCCACCTTGGCAGGAAACGGCCTACGAGTGATCGCGGTGGCCCGCCGGGAACTGACTTCCGCGCAACTCACCGCGCTGGGCGAGGACCCCGAACCCGAGGAGATCGCCGAGTTCTGCCGCGAGGGACTGACATTCGTCGGCCTGCTCGGGTTGTCCGATACCCCGCGTGACGAGGCCGCCGAACTGCTCGCCGACCTCAAGCGTCGCCAAATCCCGGTGCGGCTCATCACCGGCGACCACCCGTTGACCGCCACTGCGATCGCCCGGGAGCTGGGCCTGGAGGTCGACAGCGACCAGGTGATCAGCGGTGCGCAGTGGGATGCGTTGTCCCGCAAGGGCCAAGAACAAGCGGTAGCCGATCGGGTGGTGTTCGCCCGGATGTCTCCGGAGAACAAGGTGCAGATCGTCCAGACCCTGGAGCGCACCGGCAAGGTTTCGGCGATGGTCGGCGACGGCGCCAACGACGCTGCGGCGATCCGGGCCGCCACGGTCGGAATCGCGGTGGTGGCGCACGGCAGCGAATCGGCCAGCACCGCCGCCGACGTGGTGCTGCTCGACGAGCGGGTCGACACCCTTCTCGACGCGCTGGACGAAGGCCGCGAGCTGTGGCAGCGGGTGCAGGCCGCGGTGGCGGTGCTGCTGGGCGGCAACGCCGGCGAGGTGGCATTCGCGATCATCGGGAGCGCACTGACGGGGCGCTCGCCGCTGAACGCGCGCCAGCTGCTGCTGGTCAACATGCTGACCGACGCGTTGCCGGCCACCGCGCTGGCGGTCAGTTCGCTCAACGAACAGGCCGCCGCTGGTGGACACGGTCCTGACGAGCGCGCGCTGTGGCGCACGGTGGCCGTGCGCGGCGTGACGACGGCGTCGGCCGCGGTGGGCGCCTGGGGGCTGGCTTCGGTCACCGGACGCCAGCAGCGGGCCTCGACAGTGGCCTTGGTGTCGCTGGTCGCAACCCAGCTGGGGCAGACACTGCTGGATTCGCGTGATCCGTTGGTGGTGGCGACCGCTGTCGGCTCGCTGGGCGTGATGGGGACGTTGATCACCATCCCCGGTATCAGCCAGCTTCTGGGCTGCACACCGATCGGGCCGCTGGGCTGGGCCCAGGCCCTGGGTACGGCGACGGTGGCCACCGTCGGCGCAGCCGTGGTACCGCGACTGCTGTCGGGGTCGCAGGACGACACGGTCAAGCCGAAGGAATTCATCGTTCCCGGGCCGCGCCAACCGGGCCGCCCGCAGGCTTCGTCCAACGGTCACCCGGCGCCGCGGTTGCGCCTTGTGCACAATGGGGACACTGACTCTCGCCGCGGAACAGTCGCGGCTCGATCATCCGGCGACCCGTCGCCACCAGGAGGCTCATGATGGCGGACAAGCCGCGGCGCAGCGCATCTCAGCGAGAGGCGGTTGCCCACATTCGCGAGGCAGAGGGATTCGCCGTTGAATTGCCGCTGTTCGGCAAGGTGACGGTGCCGCGCCCTGAGCAATTGGCCTATTACGGCGGGTTGGCGCTGCTGGCGGCTTTCGAGATCATCGACTGGCCGGTGGCCGTGGCGGTGGCTGCCGGCCACATTCTGGCCAGCAACCACCGCAGCGAGGTACTCGAACAGCTCGGCGAGGCCTTGGAGGATGTCTAAGTAGACGTCTTCGATTGACCTCAGTTGTTGACGGTCAGCACTCCGACGCGCCACAGGAGTGCGTACATCTGGTGCAGCGGGCCACTGAGCAGCCGCGTGGTCATGTCGACCAGCGGGTCCGAGGCAGGTGCGGCAGGACGGTTGTCCAGCTTCTTCGGCGTGCTGATGGCACGCGGGGCCGGAGCCGTGATGTCGGTGTAGGCGATTGCAACCATGATGGCCTCCTAGTCGCGTAACGGTGCTACGCGCTCAGCTGGAGGCCGGGGCCTGGCTCAGCTGGAGGCGGTATGCGACCGTTCGGATGGGGACGGAACAGATGTCGAATATCGGCTTGAATATCGGGATGGACTATCACCGGAACTCATTCGTCCCTCACCTCCTCTCGGTCGCGGGCGCGCAGTGGCGCGCCGGTTTCACCGCATGCTTAGGAGGGCAGCTCCGACGACTGTCGGAAGACCGCACCCCACTCGTCAGAGCTTCGACACTGCACGGCGTGTCCCATTCCGGGAAGCCACTTGGGCTCAACCCTTAAGCCGGGAGGAGCTGTCCTGACCCGGGGCGTCTTTCGACGTTCGGGGTCAGTGGCCTATGTCCGTGCAGACGCCTCACCTAACGAGGTGCTTGCACGCTCCATAGTGCACCACCGACGGGGTGCGGTCAACTCCGCCCGATTCGGGTGTGTCGAGGGTCTCTGACGTGCAGCGATGCCGCCAGATCCCCTGCGCACGAGGTGTCACACCAGTCACTTTGGTACCAGATCGAGACCGCGACGGCCCGGTTCTGCGACCGATGCGCAGAACCGGGCCGTGGACTTCGCGCCGTTTCGAATCAGCCGGCCAGCGACGCGAACAACGGTCCCGTCAATTGCAGTCCGGCGCCGGCACCGGCGGTGACGAAGAAGCCGAACAGCGCCAGGGCGGCGCCGGCCAGCGACACGTCCTTGTTGAAGTGGATCTGTTCGCCGGCCTTAACCTGCGGGTCCCGCTCGTTCCAGAACGGATGCATGAGGAACGCCGTCGGCAGCAGGAAGACTGCCAACATCAGCGCGCCGAGATCCGCCCAAGCGCCCACGATCACCAGGGCCGCGCCGGTAAGCATCCAGACGCCCGAGCCCAGCACCGCCAGCTTGCCCGGCTTGATGCCCTTGCTCTCGGTAAAGGCCGCCATCGCGGCGGTCTGGGTGAAGTGTCCCAGCGCTCCTCCGACGAACACGGCACCGAACAGGATTCGGCCGATCAGTATCACGATGTCCATGACGGACCCCTCTCCCAGCTTTGTAGTTGCGTAGTCAACTACATCGGAGCCTAAAGGCGTTTTCGTTGCATTGTCAACTACATCTATCGGGCAGTGCATGATCGCGACGGCGCAACTGTTCCAGCTATCAACACTCAGGTTGCCGATCGGCACCGATTCTCGCGACGGCAGGCAATGCCGACTGCGGCTGGTGGTTGCGATCGAAACTAGCTGCGTGGACTCGGCAGCACGGCGGTCGGCGGGTGTCAGTCCTTCAGATTCAGCGGCTCGACGGCGTAGCGCCCCGGCGTCCGCCACGACGCGAGCGCCCCGAGCAGCATCATGACCGCGGCAGCGGCAAAGACCACCGCGAGACCGGTATGGAAGGGACCGGAGATGAGCTGCGGGAAGAAGCTGTGTCCGGTCAATGTCTCGGCGTCAACACCGGGCGCGGCCAACGCACCCGACGGTGCCAGCAGCTCGGCAATCGGGTTGTAGCCCAGGAATGCCGCGAACAGGCTGCCCACCGGCGGGGTGTTGGCCACCTGATCGGCGACACCAGCAGAGACGCCCTGCTGCTGCAATCCGGCACCTAGGGCCGCCGGCAAGGTGTTGGCCAGCCCGATCACCATCAGCGAGAAGAAGATGCCGATCGACAATGACGTGCCCGCATTGAAGAACGTGGCCCGCACGCCCGATGCCGCACCACGCTGGTCGGCCGGGACACTGGACATGACCACGGCACTGTTGGGCGCGGTGAAGATCCCGCCACCCAGGCCGTTGAGGAACACCAGCGCTGCGAACACCCGGTAGTCGAAGTCCACCGGAAGCAGCACCAGCCCCACGAACGTCGCCGCCATCAGCACCATGCCGCCGACCGTGAACGGACGGGCACCGCGGCGGTCCGACAACGAACCGGCCACCGGACCGGCCAACAGGAACCCGGCCGTCATGGGCAGCAGATAGATACCCGCCCACAACGGCGTCGATTCGTAGCTGTAGCCGTGCAGCGGCAGCCAAATGCCCTGTAACCAGATGATCAGCATGAACTGCATGCCGCCACGCCCGATCGCCGACAGCAGGCCTGCCGCGTTGGCCATCCCGAACGCGGGAATCGTGAAGAGCCGCACGTCCAGCAGCGGCGCGGCAACCCGTAGCTCGACGAAACAGAACAGCACCAGCAGCGCCACTCCGAGCCCCAGCGCACCCAGCACGGCCGGGCTGGCCCAGCTGGTCGGCGAAGACCCGTGCGGCTGAATGCTGTAAGTGATGGCGGTCAGCACCACGGTCAGGCCCAGCCCGAGCGTCGCCGTGCCCGCCCAGTCCAGCTTCGCCGGCGCCCGTTCGCCGAGTTCGTGCAGTGAGCGCACCGACCAGATCGTGCCCAGCACGCCGATCGGCACCCCGACCCAGAACACCGCCCGCCAGTCCCATTCGGACAGCACGCCGCCGATCAGTAGGCCCACAAAGGACCCGGCGACCGCGGCCACCTGGTTGACGCCCAGCGCCATGCCGCGCTGATTGGCCGGGAACGCATCAGTGAGGATCGCCGACGATGACGCCATCAGCATCGCCCCGCCGACGCCCTGCACCACCCGCCACGCGATCAACCACTGGGCACCGCGCCCCATGTCGAATGGATCGATCGACAGCGCGATCGCCGCGACGGTGAACACCACGAAACCCAGGTTGTAGATGCGCACCCTGCCGAACATGTCGCCGAGCCGGCCGAAGAACACCACCAGCACTGCCGACACCAGCAGATAGCCCATCAACATCCACAGCAGGTAGCTGACGTTCGCGGGCTCCAACGGGTTCAGGCCGATACCCCGGAAGATCGCGGGCATCGAGATCAGCACGATCGAGCCGTTGATGGTCGCCAGCAGGACACCCAGCGTGGTGTTGGACAGCGCGACCCACTTGTAGCGCGGGTGGTCACGGTCGTAGCGCAGCCGGCGGCGAGCGGTGGCGACTGCGCCCGGATCTTGGAGACCGGTGTTCACCTGCTCTATCTGCGCCGTCATGTCTCTCCCAGCTACCTCTACCCCGACCACATATGTTAGCTAAGCAAATGATCAGTTACCTAATTGTCTTCCGGCGGCCGCAGCGCCTTACGCCGACTGCTGCGCTGCGATAGCGTGGCAGTGCACGAATCGCCAGTGCAGAAATCGCAAAACCGCGGGAGCGCAACCAGTGCGCTGAGAGGACGGCCGGGGCCGTCGACCGTACGAACCTGACCGGGTCATGCCGGCAAGGGAGAGGAAGAACCATGACTGACGTTGCAGTGGAGCCGCAGGTCACCACCGGGCCCATCCCCTACAGCGAGAAGGCCTACCGCGAGATCGAAGCTCCCGGCGGCGTCACTATGAAAGTGCCGTTCCGGCGCATCAACCTGACCACCGGTGAGCACTTCGACGTCTACGACACCTCCGGTCCCTACACCGACACCAATGCCGAGATCGATCTGCACCGCGGTCTGCCGCCGCGGCCGGGTGTGGTGACCGACCGCGGTACTCAGCTGCAGCGCGCCCAGGCCGGTGAGATCACCGCCGAGATGGCCTTCATCGCCGCCCGCGAGGGAGTTCCCGCAGAGCTGGTCCGCGACGAAGTCGCCCGCGGACGGGCGGTGATCCCGGCCAACCACAACCACCCCGAGCTCGAGCCGATGATCATCGGCAAGGCGTTCAAGGTCAAGATCAACGCCAATATCGGCAACTCCGCGGTGACCAGTTCGATCGCCGAAGAGGTGGACAAGCTGGTGTGGGCGACCCGCTGGGGCGCCGACAACGTCATGGACCTGTCCACCGGCAAGGACATTCACGAGACGCGGGAGTGGATTCTGCGCAACTCGCCGGTGCCGATCGGGACCGTCCCGATCTATCAGGCGCTGGAGAAGGTCAACGGCGACCCGACCAAACTGACCTGGGAGCTGTACCGCGACACCGTGATCGAGCAGTGCGAGCAGGGCGTGGATTACATGACCGTGCACGCCGGGGTGCTGTTGCGGTATGTGCCGTTGACCGCCAAGCGGGTCACCGGCATCGTGTCGCGCGGCGGCTCGATCATGGCGGCATGGTGCCTGTCACGGCATCAGGAGTCATTCCTGTACACCAACTTTGAAGAGCTGGCCGACATCCTGGCCAGCTACGACGTCACGTTCTCCCTCGGCGACGGGCTGCGGCCCGGTTCCATCGCCGACGCCAACGACGAAGCCCAGTTCGCCGAGTTGCGCACCCTGGGCGAGCTGACCAAGATCGCCAAATCCCGTGGCGCGCAGGTGATGATCGAGGGCCCGGGCCACGTCCCGATGCACAAGATCGTCGAGAACGTGCGGCTGGAAGAGGAATGGTGCGACGAGGCACCCTTCTACACGCTGGGACCGCTGGCCACCGACATCGCACCGGCCTACGACCACATCACCTCGGCGATCGGCGCGGCGATCATCGCCCAGGCCGGCACTGCGATGCTGTGCTACGTGACCCCCAAGGAGCACCTGGGCCTGCCCGACCGCAAGGACGTCAAGGACGGGGTGATCGCCTACAAGATCGCCGCACACGCCGCAGACCTGGCCAAGGGGCATCCCGGCGCCCAGGATCGCGACAACGCACTGTCCAAGGCACGCTTCGAGTTCCGCTGGTATGACCAGTTCGCGTTGTCCCTGGACCCGGACACCGCACGCGAGTACCACGACGAGACCCTGCCCGCCGAGCCGGCCAAGTCCGCGCACTTCTGCTCGATGTGTGGCCCGAAGTTCTGCTCGATGCGGATCAGCCACGACGTGCGTGACTACGCCAACGAGAACGGCCTACATACCCAGGACGACATCGACGCCGCCATCCAGAAGGGTATGGACGAGAAGTCAGCCGAGTTCGCCGACCACGGCAACCGGGTGTACCTGCCCATCTCCTCCTAGTGGTGATCGCAAGCGCGGCGGAGCCGGGCGAAGCGGGTCGCCACTCATCCAGCACAGTGGGTTTCCTGCCACTGGCCCCGCCGGGGGCGACGCCGCTGCGGGTACTCACCGTTGCCGGGTCGGACTCCGGCGGCGGCGCGGGCATTCAGGCCGACATGCGCACGTGTGCGCTGCTCGGGGTGCACGCCTGCGTCGCGGTTACCGCTGTGACGGTGCAGAACACCGTGGGAGTCAAAAGCTTTCATGAGGTTCCCGCCGACACCGTCGCCGCCCAGATCGCGGCGGTGGTGCCCGATATCGGGATCCAGGCCGCCAAGACCGGAATGCTGGCGTCGGCGCAGATCATCACCGCGGTGGCCGCAACATGGCGCGAACTCGGCCTGACGATCCCTTTGGTGGTCGATCCGGTGTCGGCGTCCATGCACGGCGACGCGCTGCTGGCGTCATCCGCGCTGGATGCACTGCGCGACAGCCTGTTTCCGCTTGCAACCCTGGTGACCCCGAACCTGCACGAAGTACGCCTGCTGGTCGGTATCGATGTGGTCGACGCCGCGTCCCAGCGTGCGGCCGCACGTGCGCTGCATGCGTTGGGTCCGCAGTGGGCACTGGTCAAGGGAGGGCATCTGCCCTCCGCGGAACACAGCCCGGACCTGCTCTACGACGGCAAGGATTTTCTGGAGTTCCCCGGGCCGCGGGTAGCCACCGGCGACGACCACGGCGCCGGAGACACGCTGGCGGCGGCCTCAGCGGCCGCGCTGGCCCACGGGTTGTCCGTTCCGGACGCGGTAGCGTTCGCCAAGCGCTGGGTGACCGAGTGCCTGCGTGCCGCCTACCCACTGGGCCACGGCCACGGCCCCGTCTCGCCATTGTTCCGGTTGGGACCCGGCGCCTCGTGACCCTGGAGGAAATCGAGGGTTTGGACGGGCTGGCGCACCGCCCAGACGGCGCCCCCGCAGGAGTGGTGTTGCTGACGCACGGCGCCGGTGGCGACCGTGATTCACCGATGCTGCAACGACTTTGCGATGAATGGTCGCGTCGCGGATTCCTGGCGATCCGCTACAACCTGCCGTTCCGGCGGCGCCGCCCCAAGGGCCCGCCGTCGGGGTCGGGCACCGGCGACCGGGAGGGCATCACCGAGGCGATCGAGTATGCCCGCCGCCTGGCCGAAGGTCCGCTGATCGTCGGCGGGCACTCCTACGGCGGCCGACAGACCTCGATGGTGGTGGCGGCCGGCGACGCCGCGGTCGACCTGCTGACCCTGTTCTCCTATCCGCTGCACCCGCCGGGGAAACCCGAGCGCACCCGCACCGAGCACTTACCGCAGATCGGCGTGCCGACGGTGTTCACGCACGGCAGTTCGGACAGCTTCGGCACCGGCGCCGAGATTCGCGCTGCCGCCGCGCTGATTCCCGCGCCGCACGAGGTCGTCGAGATCACCGGCGCCCGTCACGATCTGGCGTCTAAGACGTTGGATGTGCCGACGTTGGCGGTCGACGCGGCATTGCGACTGCTGGGCTGAACCCGCACAGATCAGGGCAGGACGACGACGCTGGCCGCGTAGCTCAGTCCGGACCCGTAACCCAGCAGCAGGGCCAGCTGGCCCGACTTGGCGAGGCCGGCCGACAGCAGCTGCTCCATCGCCAACGGGATGGACGCCGCGGAGGTGTTGCCACTGTTCTCGATGTCATTGGCGATGACGACGTCGGAGCGCAGCTCAAGGCTCTTGGCGATCAGCGCATTGATCCGGCTGTTGGCCTGGTGCGGAATGAACACGTCGATGTCGTGGGCGTCTAACCCGGCTGCCGCGATGGCGCGCTTCCCGACGCCGCTCATTTCGTATGCTGCCCAACGGAATACTGTGCTGCCGTCCATGCGCAGGAAGGGACGCTGGCCGTCTGGCTGTTCGGTGTAGCTGATCCAGTCGATGTCTTGGCGGATCGCGTCACAGTTCGAACCGTCACTGCCCCAGACCGTCGAGCCGATCCCGTGCACCGGGGTCTCGCCGACGACGACCGCGCCGGCCCCATCGCCGAAGATGAAGCAGTTCGAGCGGTCCTGCATGTCGATCGTCGGGGAGAGCACCTCAGATCCGATGACCAACGCGGTGTTGATGGTCCGGCCGCGGAGCAGGTCGGCGGCCACCCCCAGCGCATAGCCGAACCCCGCGCACCCAGTGGCCACATCGAAGGCGGGCACGCCCTGCGCGCCGAGGGCGACCGCGACGGCAGGCGCACACGAAGGGGTTTGACGGAAGTTGGTGCTGGTCGCGACGATCACCGCATCCACCACAGCCCCGGCGAGCCCGGCGCGGGACAGCGCGTTGCGGCCGGCCTCGATGGCCAAGCCCGCCACGGTGTCGGTCTCCTCGGCAAACCGGCGCGTCTTGATTCCGGTGCGGGATTGGATCCATTCGTCGGAGGAGTCGATGTGCAGGCAGATCTCGTCGTTGGTAACCACCCGCGACGGGCGAGAGGCACCGACGCCGAGCAGACCGATCGGTCGGGTTGTCGCAGGATGGCGAATCTCGCTCAAGAACAAGTCTCTCGGTGGTAGGCCAACAGCTAACTAAAGCGTCTAACCATAACGTTCCTTGGGCGCCGGGGGCGGGCCCGCACCGGCGAGCCCTCAGCGGTCGTAGTCGTCCTCGTCGGTGGGCACACCCCGATGCTGCTCGACCACGTCGGCGATGTTGGCATGGTCTCCGGCGGAGATCTCGGGGCCCGGCGTCTCGTCGTCAACGTCCGGCACCGGGGCCGCCTGGGCCGCCAAGTCCGCGTCGCTGGCTTCAGCATCACCGCTGGTCATGGCCGCCCTCCCGAAATCGTGAACAGCGTGCAAGCCCCATTGTCTCCCATTCGCAGAGGGCCTGGGAGCTTCGCTGGTTACCGGCGGGTCAGGTACCTTAATTTTCATGAGTATGGAGCAGTTTGACGTCGTCATCGTGGGTGCCGGCTTCGGTGGCATGGGCGCAGCGATCGAGCTGAAGAAGCTCGGATACGACGACATCGTGCTGCTCGACCGTGAAGCGGATCTAGGCGGAACGTGGCACGTCAATCACTATCCCGGCCTGGCGGTCGACATCCCGTCGACCACCTATGCGTACTGGTTCGAGCCGAACCCGTACTGGTCGCGGATGTTCGCACCCGGCGAGGAGATCAAGCGCTACGCCGAGCACGTCGCCGACAAGTACGACGTGCGCCGCCACATGCGGTTCAACACCACGGTCGCCGGTGCCCAGTGGGATGAGGACGCCGAGCGCTGGCTGGTGGCCCTGGGCGACGGGAAGACGCTCAGCGCACGATTCCTGATCACCGCCACCGGGTTCCTGTCCCAGCCGCGCAACCCGGACATCGCCGGGATCGACAGCTTCGCCGGGAAGGTGGTGCACACCGCCGCCTGGGACCACGACTACGACTTCACCGGCCGTCGGGTCGGGCAGATCGGCACCGGCGCAACCGCGGTGCAGCTGATTCCGGAGCTGGCCAAGACGGTCGCCGACCTGACCGTGTTTCAGCGCACCGCGATCTGGGTGGCACCCAAGATCGACTTCCGGATTCCGGGGTGGCTGCAGAAGCTGTTCGCCCGGGCTCCGTTCACCCAGCGGGTGATGCGCTTCATCAGCGACTACCTGCTGGAGTTCATGACGGTGACCGCGGTGTTGAACTACCCCGCATTCCGGCGGCTGTCGATCGCCGGGATGGATGCGTGCAAGATGCACCGGTTCGCCCAGATCCGCGATAAGGAACTGCGGGCCAAGCTCACCCCGACCTACGACATCGGCTGCAAGCGGCCCAGCTGGTCCAACGACTACTACCGCAGCTTCACCAAGCCACATGTGCACCTGGAGACCACCGGCATCGAGCGGATCGAGCCAGACGGCATCGTCACCGTCGACGGCCGCAAGACTGTCATCGACACCCTGGTGCTGGCCACCGGCTATGACCTGTGGGAGGCAAACTTCCCGGCGATCGAGATCGTCGGGCGAGACGGGCGCAACCTGGGCAAGTGGTGGCGGGAGACCCGGTTCCAGGCCTACCAGGGCCTGTCCATGCCGCACTTCCCGAACTTTCTGAGCCTGGCCAGCCCATACGGGTTCTCCGGCCTGTCGTTCTTCAACACCATGGAATACCAGATGCGGCACATGGGCCGGCTGTTCGGCGAGATGCGGCGGCGCAACGCGACGACGTTCGAGGTCACCGAGGCCGCCAACACCCGGTTCCTGGACGCCATGACCAAAAGGCTGGACCACACGGTGTTCTACGCCGGAGACTGCACGACGTCGCGGTCCTACTACTACAACCCCAGCGGCGAAGCGACCCTGCTGCGGCCCACCACGGTACGCAATGCGGTGCGCGACGGCTCGCATTTCCCGCTAGAGGACTACGAAATCGCCTGATAAATCAGGCGATTTCGTAGTCTCCTCAGTTGTCGTTAACCCCGGCGAACACGATGGACTCCATCAGCCGGCGCAAGCAGGCCTGCGCGTAACCGGGTCCCCCAGCCAAAAACCCAGCACCCGGTATCTCGCCGCCTCGGGCGACCCGCCCCAAGTCGTCCACGAGTGCCGCCAAGGCGTGCACCAAGAATTTGGCGTGCATCGTGTCCAGGTCCGGCCTGATCGCCATCAGCGGTCGGGCCCAGGTTTCGATGAACGCGCGCTCGGAATCACGCAGCAGTTCGCGTTCTGCCGGCGCCAGGTTCACCCGCTCGGTGTCATAGACCGACGCCAACTCGGGATTGGCGAACACCGTCGCCACGTACGCCTCGATCAACCGGCGCAGCGCCTCGTCCGGTTCGGCGAAGACACCGGCGATAGCCGCCATCTCCCCGGCTATCCGGTCCACGGCGCGCTGCAATCCCGTCGTCAAGATGTCGCTCTTGCTCGAGAAATAGCGGTACACGCCGGACGCCGGCACACCCACGGCGTCGGCGATCTCGGTGACGCCGGTCTCGGCATATCCCTGCTTGCCGAACAGCAGGACCGCCGAGTTCAACAGTGCCTCATAGGGTCCGGCGTCCGGGGTGAAGATACGCCACACCGAGGGTCGATTGACGCCGATGTCGTCGGTTCCGGGCAGCTGCGAACTGACCACCGATCGGGACGCGTCGATGAGCAGCGGCTTGATCTCGTCGTCCGGGAGCTGCAGCCGGTGTCCGATGATGCTGCCGGCGACACTCACCAGCGCTACCGTCAGCGTCCACTGCTCCAAGGAGTTCAGTTCGGGACGCATGACGCTGATCGGCCGTTTCAGACGCGCACCGACGGTGTGCATCTGTGTCATGAGCTTGGCCTGGTCTTCCGACTGCAGGTAGCGGGCCTGCCACCGGAACAGCCCGCTGGCCTCACGGTTGAGGATCGATGACGTGATGAGCCCGTCGACGACCTGGTCCAACACCGCCGGCGCGTTGCTGTGGACGTCAGCATCGGACAACTCATCGACAAAGGCAGTCGAGTCGACCAACTGCTGGCCGAGCGAGCCGACGACAACCGCGAACATCTCGTACTTGCTGGGATAGTGCCGGTACAGCGCCGGCGCGGAGATCCCGACCTTGGAAGCGATCGCCTCCATGCTGGTCGCGTGGTAGCCCTGTGCACTGAAGGTTTCCGCGGCAGCACGCGTGATCTGCGCCTTGCGGTCCTTGGGGCGCCGCTTTATGCGGGCACCAGTACGTCCGACAGGGTCGTTCGTGGCACCAAGCGAGGTCACCACCCCCGATCAACTCAGGCCAGCTCTGTCACGTGCACAGCATTACTAACACAGCCGGGTAAACGGGCTACAGCGGATTCAATATAGAGCCCGCCTGTACTTGTTCCGATGCCCGCCCAATGCGGGACTACGGCCCCAGCGGAGCCCGGTGACGCTTGTCGCGCGCCGGGACTCCGTTGGGACCGCCGATGGACTGCGCATAGTTTGCCACTGCGAACGCCACCGCGGCACCGGTTAGCGCCAATGCGTGTTGATTGATCTGGGCGACCGTGTCAGTTGGGCCGTGGTAGTTCGGGTCGAACGCCGCTCCGGGCTTTCCACCCCACAGTCGAGCCTGAGCGGTGGTCTTGAGTTGGGAAGCGCCGGTGGTGATGCCCCCGATCGGCACCCCGGCCACCACGAATGGGCTGTAGTCGGTGTCGCTGCTGAGTGGCATATCGGCGGGCCGGACGCCCACCAGGTTGAGGTACCCGGCCAGGGTGCGCTCGATACCGCCCGATCCCACCGGCACGTCAGCGGGGGTGATGTCGCGGCTCGGCAGCGCGGACTGATCTCCGTCATAGGTGAAGAAACCGGGATTCGGCGAGGCGAGCATGTCGAAGTTCAGGTACAGGGCGATGTCGTTGAGCTGGTCGCGGTCGAGCCCGAAGACGTAGTCGCTGGAACCACCGAGCTGTTGTTCCTCGGCACCCCAGAAAGCGAACCGGACCGCGTTGGCCACCGCCGGCTCCGGGCCGAGCTGCAGCGCGGTCTCCAACACCGCCGCCACCCCCGAGCCGTTGTCGTTGATTCCCGGGCCGCCGGGCGCACTGTCGAGGTGCGCGCCAACCATCACGACATCATGGGTCGAACCGGTCTTCGTCTGCGCCAAGATATTCCGAGAGGTGACCTTCGCGGTGTGGCCGTCCAAGACCAGCCGCACCGTCCCGGTCGCGCGACGTAACGCTTGGTCGCCGTCGCGTCCGGCCACCGCTACCGGCATGGTGAGGTGGTCGTAGTACTCCGGCGGGAACAACCCGGCCGGCGCTCCGTTGCGGCTCGGCAGGCTCACCACGACCAATGCGGCGGCGCCACGCTCGGCGGCCACGTTCTGCTTCACCACCACCGAGCAACCTGCGTCGCTGACCACGGCGATCCCCCCGCGGGGCACCTTCGGCGGGTAGTCGGCCGCTACGCAGCCCGACGACCGCGTCGGACGGACCACCGGACCGCTGACCCCGCCGGCCGGTGTGCGCACCAGCAGCGAGGCCTGATCGACCGGGTAGCCCACCCCGGCGACGGTCAGCGTGGGTTTGCCGGCCGAGATGGTGTCCAGCCGGATGAGCTCGGGTGTCACCACCTCGAAACCCTTGTCGCGCAGGGCGTTGGCCACATAATCGGCACTGGCGTCGAACCCCGGCGTGCCGTCAGCCCGATTCCGTTGGTGCGTGTCGGCAATCTCCTGCAGGCGCTGCAGATGCGTAAGCATCCCCGCCACGGTGACCTGGCTCGCCAGCCGATTCGACAGCGGCGGCTGCACGGGCTCCGGCGAGCAGCCCGCCAGTACGCCGACAGCGACCAGCAGGGCTCCCGCCGGACGGATCATGGCTGGGTGAGGATGTGGCGGGTGCGGTCGTCGCGCACCGGGACCCCGTTGCGGCCAGTGAGATCCTGGGCATACAGCCCGACGGAATAGGGCACTCCTCGGCCGTTGATCGCCAGTTCGTCGCGGTCGATGTTCTCGACGGTGTCGCCCTTTTGGTGATAGTTCGGGTCGAACGGCTCATCGGCGGCGCCACCCCACAGCTTGGCCTCTTCGGGCGACTTCTTCACCTCCGCACCGGAGAACAACCCGCCGGACGGGATACCGGCCTGGGTGAACCCGTCGTAGTCGGAGCGGCCGTCGAACGAGGTGTCACGCGGCTCCTTGCCGGCCGACTTGAGGTAGCTGACCATGGTCCGCTCGATGCCGGCCGAACCTTCCGGCACCACCGGCTGGCCGCGCTTGTCCGCCGGCAGCGACTGGTCGCCGTCGTAGGTGAAATAGCCGGGATTCGGCGAACCCAGCATGTCGAAGTTCAGATACAGCGCGATGTTCTTGAGTTGCTCCTCGTCGAGTGACTCGACGTACTTGCGCGAGCCGATCAGGCCGAGCTCCTCGGCACCCCAGAAACCGAACCGCACCGCGTTGCGCACCTGGGGCGAATCTCCCAGCTGCAAAGCGGTTTCCAGCACCGCGGCAACACCGGAGCCGTTGTCGTTGATGCCCGGGCCTTCCGGAACGCTGTCCAGGTGGGCTCCGAGCATGACCACGTTCTCGGTCGATCCGCTCTTGGTCTGCGCGATCACATTGCGTGACGGGATGTCGTCGGTGTGCGCGTCGAGCTTGACCGTCATCGCCCCGTGTCCGTCGCGCAGCATCGCGCCGTCAGCCTTGGTCACACTCACGACCGGAACCTTGACCTCGGTCTGCTCGCCGAGGGTGCCGCCCATCTTCGGTTCGTCGACGCTGTCGGCCACCACCAGCGCCACCGCGCCCAGCTCGACGGCGACGGCCATCTTCTCCTTGAACGGGCAGGTGCCGCGGTCGACCAGTACGACGGCGTCTTTGACCGTCAGCCCCTCGTAGTCTTCGGCGCTGCAGCCGGGGCTGTCGTCGGCCGGCGCCGCGACCAGCGGGCCAGTGACACCCTCGGGCGGGGTGCCGAGGCTGTACATCAGCGCGCGAGCTTCGACCGTCTTGTCGCCGAGATGCACCGAGCCCGGCTCGGATTTGAACACCCGCGCGGTGAACTCCGGGGTCGCGACGTCGAAGCCGTGGTCCCGCAATGTGCTGGCCACGTACTCGACGCTGGCGTCGTAACCCGGGGTGCCGATGGCACGAGTGCCGTTGTTGGCGTCGGCGATGTCCTGCAACTTCTGCAGGTGGGCCATCATGGCATCGACGGTGACCTTGTCGCGCAGGCTGCTGGCGAATTCAGCGGCCGCGGCGGGATCTGCTCCCTGCTCGGTGTTTTCCGGGGTGCGGCTGCAGCCGGCGCTGAACAGCGCACCGACCAGCACGGCGCCGAGGGCAGGGATCAACTTCGACTTGTAGTCCACCGACCCCACGTTAGTGGGTAGGCAGCCGATGCGAAGTCAGGCCCGGCCGCCCCACTGCACGGCGACCAACTCCGCGACCGCGGCCATGCCGGCGGCGTTGGGATGAAAGGGCCATGGGCGCCACGGCAGCGGCACACCGGCTCCCACCGTCCAGGGCCGCGCCGACCAGGGATGGTGCTCCCGGCTGGCATCGCCGGCGCGGACGAGCTCACTGCCGGTGGCGGCGGCCGCCGCGGCGGTGTGGCGCTCCAACTCGTCGGCGACGTGACGGGCCAGGGTCACCACCTCCTGCGGTAACCGCCCGGCCCGGACCTCGGCCGGAGGCAGCAGGGTCAGATAGTCGACGAAGAACACCCGGGCCTGCGGTGCGCGGTCCCGCACCGCGGCGCCGACGGCCCGCAGCGCTGCTTCGACCTCGCCCAGTGCCTGCTCGCGCTGCCCAGGGTCCAGCAGGGCGGCGACGGCGGGCAGCCGCCGAAAGATCCCGGGCAGAGTCGCGGCCATCAGCAGCGGCACGTAGCCGACGTCGTTGCCGCCGATGGTGATGGTCACCAGGGATTCCGAGCCGTCGAGGGCGTCGATCTGCGGCGGCACACCGTGTTGGCGTTCGCTGAGCAGGTGGGCGGTCGTCGCGCCGGAGAACGTGACATCAACCAGATCGAGGTTCAACGCGTGAGCGACCAGGTGCGGGTAGTTGTGCGCCGAGCGGCCCGACGCCCGCGGAGCGCCTGCGACACGAGGCCGGATTCCGGGACCCGCCGCCATCGAACTACCGAGGGCGACATAGCGATTCACGACCGGCCACTTCCGCCGAGTGTGAATCTGGCGACGCGGCACGCCGCCGAGGCGTCGCGATGTTCACACTCGGCGCGCATCACAGAGCGGGGCTCGACGCCTGCGCCCAGAACCGCTTCGGGATTCGCCCGGCGCGCCGTGCCAGGTACCCCGCGGTGACAGCGGCCGCCATTGCCGCGGCCATCGCCGGCGGGTCGGCTGCCCGGGTCACCGCGGTGGCCAGCAGCACCGCATCGCAGCCCAGTTCCATTGCGAGCGCGGCATCGCTGGCGGTGCCGATGCCGGCGTCGAGCACCACCGGCACCCCGGCGGCGGCGACGATCATCTCGATGCTGTGCGGGTTGGCGATACCCAGCCCGGTGCCGATCGGCGAGCCCAGCGGCATCACGGCCGCGCATCCGGCGTCCTCGAGCCGCCGAGCCAGCACCGGGTCGTCATTGGTGTAGGGCAACACCACGAACCCGTCGTCGACCAATTGCTCGGCGGCACGCACTAATTCAATGCCGTCGGGCAGCAAGGTGCGCTCGTCGCCGATCACTTCCAGCTTGACCCATTCGGTGCCGAGCGCCTCACGCGCCAGCTGGGCGGTCAGCACCGCTTCAGCGGCACTGCGGCAGCCGGCGGTGTTGGGCAGCGGCGTGATGCCGAGCCGGCTCAGCAGATCCAGCATGCCGGTTCCGCCTTCGGCGTCGACGCGGCGCATCGCGACCGTCGTCAGCTCGGTGCCGGAAGCCACCAACGCCTCTTCCAGCGACGTCAAGCTTTGCGCCCCACCGGTTCCCATGATGAGCCGGGAGCTGAACTCCCGCCCGGCTATGGTCAGCTTCGCGTCATCAACCACCTTGCACCGCCGTCACCACATCGAGACAAGCACCGTCGGACAACGCGGTGGCCCACCGCGATTTCGGCAGCACCGCCTGGTCCACCGCTACCGCGATACCGCGGTCGGGATAACCCATCGCAGCCAGCAGCGTCGCGACCGTAGTCGCCTCAGCCACTTCCACCTGCTTCTGGTTGACATTGATGATCATTGCTGCACTCCAACCGGAAGTAGTTCGGACACAACCTGTTCGGCAGTCCACGGCGCCAGCAGGAACCCGTTGCGGCCATGCCCGGCAGCGACATAGGTCCGGTCGTCGAGACGATGCACCAGCGGCAGGTTGTCCGGCGTCATCGGCCGCAGGCCCGCGGCGCATTCGGCCAGCTCGTATTCCCCCAGTGCCGGAACCAGCGTGCAGGCGTCGTCGAGCAGGTCACGCACCCCAGAGACCGCCGGCGCGGTGTCCCGGCCGTGCTCGTACTGCGTGGCCCCCACGACCACACCGTCGGGACGCGGCACCAGGTAGACCGCGCGACCGTGCACCCGGGCCCGGATCACCCGCTGCGGGGGCGGCAGGCAGCCCTTGCGCCAGCGCAGCCGCAACACCTCCCCCTTGACCGGCCGGATCGCCAAGCCGGGCCACAGTGCCGGGGCGTCGATGCCGTTGGCGATCACCACGGCATCGTCGGCGGCCACCTCGGCGAGATCCTTCACCGGCGGGGCCCAACTGACACCGAGTTCCTCGCAAGCGTCCACCAGGGCGGTGACCACCGCGCGGTTGTCCACCGCCAATTCGGTGGGGGCCCGGAAACCGTGCCGAATGCTGCCGGCCAGCAGGGGTTCGATGTCCCGGGCGGCGGACTCCCAGATCACCGGGTGGCCCTGCGCGGACAGCCAGTCGGCGACGGTGCGCAGGTCGGCGACGTCGGCGCGGTCGGCGGCCACCACCAGCGATTCGCGCGCGGTGACAACCTGGGCCGGCAGCCCGTCGAGGAAGTCGTGCCACAGTTCAAGGGAGCGCAATCCCAGCCGCAGGTGCCGGTCTTCGCCTGGCCATCCCTCACTGTGTGGGGCCAGCATGCCGCCGGCCACCCAGGAGGCGCCGGGTTGATACGGCGGTCCCAGCTTCGCCTCTCCTGCGTCGAGCCTCGCTGAACGGCCGGGTTCGCCGGTGCAGTGCACCCGCACCGTCCAGCCGGCCCGGGCGGCCTGCCGCGCCACCGACAGCCCGATGACGCCGCCGCCGATCACGGCCAGCGAACCGAGCGAGGGCCCGGGCATGTGCTGCTCCCTTCCACCTGCTCGCGTGTCAACACACCAAGCTAGCCGCTAGCGTCTCGGTGTGCACAAACGCTCCGACCGTCTCGCCCGACTCGCTGATGCCCGGCTCTACCTGTGCACCGATGCCCGCCGGGAACGCGGTGACCTGGCCGAGTTTGCCGACGCCGCGCTGGCCGGTGGGGTCGACATCGTCCAACTGCGCGACAAGGGTTCAGTGGGCGAGCAGCGGTTCGGGCCGCTGGAGGCCCGCGGCGAACTGGCGGCGCTGGAGATCCTGGCCGACGCCGCGCGGCGGCACGGGGCGCTGCTGGCGGTCAATGACCGCGCCGACATCGCCCGAGCCGCCGGTGCCGACGTGCTGCACCTGGGCCAGGACGACCTGCCGCTGCCGGCGGCGCGCGAGGTCATCGGGCCCGAGGTACTGATCGGCCGGTCGACCCATGACCGCGATCAGGTCAGTGCGGCCCTGGCCGAGCCGGTCGACTACTTCTGCACCGGGCCGTGCTGGCCCACCCCGACCAAGCCAGGCCGGACTGCACCGGGCCTGGAGCTGGTGCGATTCGCCGCCGACACAGGCCAGACCAAGCCGTGGTTCGCCATTGGCGGTATCGATATCGAGCGGTTGCCGCAGGTGGTGCAGGCCGGCGCCGGCCGGGTGGTGGTGGTGCGGGCGATCACCGCTGCCGAGGATCCGCGGGCCGCGGCGGCGGCGCTGCGGGCCGGGGTTGGCTCCCGGTGACGTCCGCTTCCCATCGAGTGTGCGTTTTGGGACCCAAAACGGCCGTTGAGCCCCCCAAACCGCACACTCGGCGTATTTCGCCGGCGTCAAAAGCCGCGCAGCAACTCCCAGCTGGCGGCGAAACCCGGGTGCAACGGCAGCCCGGCGACGTCGTGTTCGTCGACCCACCGCAACTCGGTGCTCTCTCCGTTGGGCACCACCGGAAGCAACTCCTCGGCGTCGGCGACCACGGTCGTGTAGGTCCAGCTGGTGCCGCTGGCCGACGCGGTCACCACCGCCGCACGCACGACGATCCGATCGGCGGGCAGACCGGCCTCCTCCTGCGCCTCACGGATCGCCGCCTCTTCAGCGGTCTCGTGGCTGTCGCGGGCACCGCCGGGCAGCGCCCAGGTGCCGCCCTGATGACTCCACCAGGCGCGATGTTGCAGCAGTACGGTGCGGGCGCCATCGGGGCGCGGAGCCCGCAGTAGCAGCCCCGCCGCACCGTGCCGGCCCCAGAAGCGGACGCCGGTATCGGAAAACGCCCACCCATCGCCGTCACCACGCACGCTTGGAAGCGTATCGGGACGGGCAAGGTCTCGGTTCTGGCGAGATCACGCGACGTTTTCGACAACAACCGGCGCGAGAGGCCACGCAGACACCGCTCTCACTCTTAGAATCCCTTTATTATCGTTGGTGCCGCGATCAGCCGCAGGGATGGAGCCTGAACAGACGTGACCGTTGAGTTGGCGCACCCGTCAACCGAGCCGGCGGGGTTACGGTCGCCGACCGAACCGGCCAGACCCCGCTGGTGGTTCTTCACCACCACCCCCGGCCGCATTCTGGCCATCGGACTCATCCTCGCCGCCCTCGGCGGCATCAGCGCCTTCGCCACCGCCACCACGATCAACAATCGGCAGAACACCCTGACCACGGTGCTCGACCACACCGAGCCGTTGGCGTATGCCGCCGGGCAGCTCTACACCACACTGTCGGTGGCCGACGCGGCAGCAGCCACCGCGTTCATCGCCCAGGGCGAGCCGCGGGCGGTGCGGGAACGCTACGAACAGGCCATCACCGCCGCCGCGGTGGCGGTGACCAGGGCATCCGGCGGGCTGGACGACGAGCCGCTACTGCAACTACTGGGGCGAATCAATGCACAGCTGGCCGTCTACACCGGGCTGATCGAGACGGCCCGGACCAATAACCGCTCGGGCGATCCGGTCGGCTCGTCATACCTGTCGGAAGCCTCCGAGCTGATGCAGCACACCATCCTTCCCGACGCCCAGCGCCTATACCAGGCCACTTCGGCGACCGTGGACGTGCAGACCACGGCGTCGACGAGGGTGCCGGCCCCAGTGATCCTGGTGGTGGCGGCCACCGTGCTGTTCGGCGCGTTTGCACACCGCTGGCTGGCCCGGCACACCAGACGCCGGATCAATCCCGGGTTGGTCGCCGGCGGCCTGGCGATTCTGCTGATGATCATCTGGGTCGGAACGGTGCTGGTGATCTCCACCGCGGGCAGCCGCACCGCCAAGGACACCGGTGCCGAGTCGCTCAAGGAGATCACCAATCTGGCGATCACCGCACAGCAGGCGCGTGCCGACGAAACCCTGTCGCTGATCCGGCGCGGCGACGAGGAGACCCGCAAGCAGACCTTCTACCAGCGCATCGACACCATGCAGGAGCAGCTGCAGGAGTACTTGGAGCGCGGCGACGCGGTGGACAAGGCCGACCTGGCCAACGCCGGGCAGCTGCTGGCCCGGTGGCGACAGGCCAATGACCGGATGAACGCCTACATCAGCGTCGGCAACTATCGGGCGGCCACCCAGGTCGCGCTAGGCGGCAGCGGCGACGACTCAACACCGGCGTTCGACCAGTTGGACGCGGCACTGGACAAGGCGCTGCAGCACAGTCGCAATCAGCTGCGCGGTGACGTCCTCAACGCCCGCCGGGTACTGTCGGTGGCCCCGGTTGGGGGCGCGGTACTCAGCATGGGTGCCGCGATCGCGGTCGCGCTCGGGTTGTGGCCTCGACTGAACGAGTACAGATGATGATCCACCGTCGGCCCCGGTTGCTGCTGTGCGCACTGAGCGCCGCATTAGTGCTGTCCGGCCTGACCGGCTGCGGGCGAACCGAATTCGTGTCCGCGACCGCGATGCCGACGCTGCCACCACCCACCCCGGCCGGTATGGAGGAGTTGGCGCCCGAGGCGCCGCGGCCGCCCGAACCGCGCACCGAGGACTGCGACGCCACCGCCAGCCTGCGCCCCTTCCACAACAAGGCCGAGGCTGATGCGGCGGTGGCCAAGATCCGCCATCGGGGCCGGCTGATCGTCGGACTGGACATCGGCAGCAACCTGTTCAGCTTCCGCGACCCGATCACCGGTGAGATCACCGGCTTCGACGTCGACATCGCCGGCGAGGTGGCCCGCGACATCTTCGGCACCCCGTCGCAGGTCGAGTATCGAATCCTGGCGTCGGCCGAACGGATCGCGGCCCTGCAGAAGTCCGAAGTCGATATCGTGGTCAAGACCATGAGCATCACCTGCGGCCGACGTGAGCTGGTGAATTTTTCGACGGTGTACCTGGTGGCCAATCAGCGCCTACTGGTCCCGCGCGACTCCGCGATCCGCCAGGCCGCGGACCTCTCCGGTAAGCGGGTCTGCGTAGCGCAGGGCACCACCTCGCTGCGGCGGATCCGCAACATCACCCCGGCCCCGATCATCGTTTCGGTGGTGAACTGGGCCGACTGCCTGGTGGCGCTGCAACAGCGTCAGGTCGACGCCGTCAGCACCGACGACTCGATCTTGGCCGGCCTGATGGCGCAGGACCCGTATCTGCACATCGTCGGACCCAGCATGGACGAAGAGCCCTACGGGATCGGGATCAACCTAAACAACACCGGGCTGGTGCGTTTCGTCAACGGAACGCTGGAGCGCATCCGCCGCGACGGCACGTGGAACACCTTGTACCGCAAGTGGTTGACGGTCCTGGGACCGGCGCCGGTGCCACCGACACCGAGGTATTCGGACTGATGGCGCGCCGCGACGATGCGGAGCGCAGCGACGCTGAGGAGCGGCGCAGTAAACAGGACCACGACGATGCGGAGCGCAGCGACGCTGAGGAGCGGCGCAGTAAGCAGGACCACGACGATGCGGAGCGCAGCGACGATGCGGAGCGCAGCGACGCTGAGGAGCGGCGCAGTAAACAGGACCACGACGATGCGGAGCGCAGCGACGCTGAGGAGCGGCGCAGTAAGCAGGACCACGACGATGCGGAGCGCAGCGACGCTGAGGAGCGGCGCAGTAAGCAGGGCGACGACGACGCGGAGCGCAGCGACGCTGAGGAGCGGCGCAGTAAGCAGGGCCACGACGATGCGGAGCGCAGCGACGCTGAGGAGCGGCGCAGTAAGCAGGGCGACGACGACGCAGACCAGTCCGCGACCGAGCTGGACGACGACGGTCCGGTCACCCAGCGCGCGGACGTGCTGGCCGAATCGTCGTCGGTACGCCGGCCGATGTCGACCCAAGCGATCTTCCGCCCCCGTGAGGGCCCGAACTCCCCGGGTGCGGTCGAATCCCACGAGTCGACGGTGGTGCGTCCCGTCGCGCCGCGGCGGCGCTTGGGCGGTGGCCTGGTTGAGATCCCCCGGGTTCCCCCCATCGATCCCCTCGCTGCGCTCATGGACGATCCCGAGGTCGCCGAGTCCAAGCGTTTCTGCTGGAACTGCGGTCGGCCGGTGGGCCGATCCACCGGGGACGCGAAGGGTGCCGCCGAGGGCTGGTGTCCGCACTGCGGAAGTCCGTATTCCTTTCTGCCGCAGCTGAAACCCGGCGATATGGTGGCCGGTCAGTACGAGATCAAGGGCTGCGTGGCCCACGGCGGTCTGGGCTGGGTGTATCTGGCGGTCGACCACAACGTCAACGAGCGCCCGGTGGTGCTCAAGGGCCTGGTGCATTCCGGTGACGCCGAGGCGCAGGCCATCGCCATGGCCGAGCGGCAGTTCCTCGCCGAGGTGACCCACCCGTCGATCGTCAAGATC
The DNA here is from genome assembly GCF_022374935.2 of Mycolicibacter virginiensis. Classification (NCBI taxonomy): domain Bacteria; kingdom Bacillati; phylum Actinomycetota; class Actinomycetes; order Mycobacteriales; family Mycobacteriaceae; genus Mycobacterium; species Mycobacterium virginiense. The sequence goes on along the minus strand of NZ_CP092430.2, from coordinate 412,777 downwards.
TTCAACTTCGTCCAGCATCCGGACTCCCACGGCGACCCGGTCGGCTACATCGTGATGGAGTACGTCGGCGGGCAATCGCTCAAACAGCGCCGCGGCACCCGGCTGCCGGTGGCCCAGGCCATCGCCTACATGCTGGAAATCCTTCCCGCCCTGGGCTATCTGCATTCACTGGGCCTGGTCTACAACGACCTCAAGCCGGAGAACATCGTGCTCACCGAGGAGCAGCTGAAGCTGATCGACCTCGGCGCGGTGGCACGCATCAACTCGTTCGGATACCTCTACGGCACGCCCGGATTTCAGGCTCCCGACATCGTTCGCACCGGCCCGACCGTGGCCACCGACATCTACACCGTGGGCCGGACCCTGGCCGCGCTGACGCTGAAGCTGCGCACCCGTGACGGCCGCTACGTCGATGGACTGCCCGACGACGACCCGGTGCTGAAGAAATACGACTCCTACCGCCGGCTGTTGCGCCGGGCGATCGATCCCGACCCGCGCCGGCGGTTCAGCTCGGCCGAGGAGATGTCCGCGCAGCTGATGGGCGTGCTGCGCGAAGTGGTCGCCCGCGACACCGGGACACCGCGACCCGGCCTGTCGACGGTGTTCACCCGTTCGCGGTCCACCTTCGGCGAGCACCTGCTGGTTGCGCACACCGACGTCTACCTGGACGGGCATGTGCACTCCCAGAACCTCACGGCACGTGAGATCGTGACTGCCTTGCAGGTGCCGCTGATCGACCCGAGCGATGTTGCCGCTCCGCTGTTGTCGTCGATGGAGCTCAGCGAACCGGTGCAGACCCTGGATTCGCTGCGCGCCGTGCGGAACAGCTCGCTGGAGTCCGATGGCATCGACTTGTCGGAGTCCATCGGCCTGCCGCTGATGGAGGTGCGGGCACTGCTCGACCTCGGCAACGTCACCAAGGCCACCAGCAAGCTCGACGAGTTGGCCGAGCAGGTGGGTTGGCGATGGCGGCTGGTTTGGTTCCGTGGAGTGGCCGAGCTGCTCACCGGCGACTACGAGGCCGCCCGCAAAGATTTCACCGAGGTGCTCGACATGTTCCCCGGAGAGCTGGCGCCGAAGATGGCTCTGGCCGCCACCGCCGAGCTGGCCGGTACCGACGACGAGCGCGGCTTCTACGAGTCGGTGTGGCACACCGACGACAGCGTGATCTCAGCCGCCTTCGGCCTGGCTCGCGCCCTCTCCGTGGAAGGCGACCGGACAGCGGCGGTTCGCACCCTCGACGAAGTTCCTGCCACCTCAAGGCATTTCACCACCGCGCGGCTGACCAGTGCGGTGACGCTGCTGTCGGGACGTTCGTCCAGCGAGATCACCGAAGCCCAGATCCGTGATGCCGCTCGACGGGTGGAGGCGCTGCCGGACACCGAACCGCGCGTGTTGCAGATCCGGGCGCTGGTGCTGGGCGCGGCGATGGACTGGCTGACCGAGCACGAGGCCAGCACGAACCACATCCTGGGTTTTCCGTTCACCGAGCACGGGCTGCGGCTCGGCGTGGAGATGGCGCTGCGCGCCTTGGCCCGGCTGGCGCCCACCCAGGAGCATCGCTACCGGCTGGTCGACACGGCCAACGCGGTGCGGCCGATGAGTACGTTCTAGATTCGGTGTCCGCATGACCAGCTGGCTTCGGGGAACTTCGGCGCTATCGGTGGCGGTGGCGTTCGCCCTGACGCCAGCCGTGGCGCCGCCGGCGACCGCGACGCCGAGCGACCAGACCAACGGGGTGACCCTGTCGCAGACCGCGGTAGACGGACGGGACTACTTCCTCCGCGAGATCACCATCGAACCTGGAGGCAGCACCGGCTGGCATTGGCACGACGGCACCGTGTTCGGCGTCGTGCGACAGGGCACCTTGACCCACAATCGCGCCGACTGCAGTCTTGACGGTATCTACAGACCCGGCGATCCGATGACCGAACCCGGCGGCCCCGAGCACGCGCACATCGGCCGCAATCTGGGATCGACCCCGGTGGTGTTGCAGGCCGTGTACCTGTTGCCGGTCGGCGCGCCGCTCTTCGAGGATGCGCCCGACCCCGGTTGCGGCTACGCCTGACCCGCCCCTGAGGCGGCTCAGCCCAGCCGGCGCAGCCGCGGCTCCAGGTCGGTCTTGAACAGCTCCAGGAAACGGCGCTGGTCGTGGCCGGGTGCGTGGAACACCAGGTGGTTCAGGCCCCACTGCACGTACTCGCCGACCTTCTCCACCGCCTCGTCCGGGTCCGAGGCGACGATCCAGCGTTTGGCGATCTGCTCGATCGGCAGCGCGTCGGCGGCCTTCTCCATCTCGATCGGATCGTCGATGGAGTGCTTCTGCTCGGCGGTCAATGACAACGGCGCCCAGAATCGGGTGTTGTTCAGCGCCAGGTCGGGATCCGGGTCATAGGAGATCTTGATCTCGATCATCTTGTCGATCGCGGCGGCGTCTCGCTCCGCGGCGGCCGCACCTTCCAACACCGCCGGCATCAGCTTCTCGGTGTAGAGCTCCTCGCCCTTGCCGGAGGTGCAGATGAAACCGTCACCGACGCGCCCGGCGTACTTCGCCACCGCCGGCCCGCCGGCCGCGATGTAGACCGGCACGCCCGACTCCGGCACGTCGTAGATCGAGGCGCCCTTGAGTTTGTAGTAGTCGCCGTCAAAGTCCACTCGGTCGCCGCGCCACAGCTCACGCATCAGCCGCACCGATTCACGCAGCCGCCCGAACCGCTCCTTGAACTCGGGCCACTCGCCGGTGAAACCGGTGGCGATCTCGTTCAAAGCCTCGCCGGTGCCCACACCCAGGAAGATCCGCTGCGGATACAGGCAGCTCATCGTCGCGAAAGCCTGTGCGATGACGGCAGGGTTGTACCGGAACGTCGGGGTCAGCACGGAGGTCCCCAGCTGGATTTTGCTCGTCCGCTCGCCGACCGCGGTCATCCAGGCCAGCGAGAAGGGGGCGTGCCCACCTTCATGCCGCCAGGGCTGGAAGTGGTCGCTGACGGTGGCACTGTCCATGCCATGCGCTTCGGCGGCGACGCCGAGCTCCACCAGTTCCCGCGGTCCGAACTGCTCTGCCGATGCCTTGTACCCGAGTTTTAGTTCCGCCATTCCACCTTTTCTACTCTCCCGCCGCCTTTCTAAACTCACGGGCATGGGTGAGAAGCTCGTGGAGCTCGTTCCGGTGACCGAGCGGGTGTACTTGGCCCGCGGCGAAGCCGTCAACTGGCTGCTGGTCACCGATGACAGCGGAGTCATGTTGATCGATGCCGGCTACCCCGGCGATCGCACCGAGGTGCTGGCGTCGCTGGGCGCCCTGGGCTACCGCCCGGCCGATGTGCGAGCGGTGTTGCTCACCCATGCCCACGTCGACCATTTCGGGGCGGCAATCTGGCTCGCCAAGGCGCACTGCACCCCGGTGTACTGCCACGCCGACGAGGTCGGCCACGCCAAACGCGAGTATCTGGAGCAGGTTTCGCCGCTGGCGTTGGCTCCGCGGCTGTGGCGGCCGAGCTGGGCTTTGTGGAGCGCGCACGTGGTGCGCAGCGGTGGCCTGAATCGGGAGGGCATTCCGTCCGCGCAAGCGCTGACCGGCGAGATCGCCGCAACGCTGCCTGGTCAGCCGGTCGCCATCCCTACGCCCGGCCACACCCGGGGGCACTGCTCGTATCTGGTCGATGGCGTTTTGGCCAGCGGGGACGCGTTGATCACCGGTCATCCGGTGTTGTCGCACACCGGACCGCAGCTGCTGCCGGAGCTGTTCAGCCACAGCCAGGAGGACTGTCTGCGCAGTCTCAGTGCGCTGGCGCTGCTGGAGACCGAGATCCTGGCACCCGGTCACGGCGATGTCTGGCATGGCCCGATCAAAGAAGCCGCTGAGGCCGCAATCGACCGTGCGAGCAAACATTAAGGTCACGATCGCATAAGCGCTGATCCCGCAGATTAAGAGCGGACCTTAAACAATTCCTCCGCACCGGTGGAGCATTTGCCGCCAAAAGATGCGGCAGGTCCAGAAACGATGGTCGAGAGCGCTGATGGCGGTGCCCCAGGACACACGGCGTGCACTCCAGCCGCGCGTACCTTGGGCTCCGGACGGGAATTGCATTCACCCACCCGGAAGGAACATCCATGTCGAAAGCCCACGGCTTCACCATGATTCGCCGACTTGGCCTCGGCGCCGGACTACTGGGCGCCACCGCCGCCACCCTGGTCGTCGCCCCGTCGGCGTCTGCCGCACCGGACTGCAGTCCGGCCGGGGTATCGGGCACCGTGAACTCCGTGACCGGCTCCGCGCAGCAGTACCTGGCGGCGCACCCCGGCGCCAACGCCGTGGTCAATCAGGCCATCAACTCGCCGCGACCGCAAGCCGCCGCCGACGTGCGCAGCTACTTCACTGCTCACCCCCAGGAGTACTACGAGCTGCGCGGAATCCTGGCGCCCATCGGCGAGACGCAACGGCAATGCCAAACCACGGGCCTGCCGCCCGAGTTGGCTTCTGCCTACGCCGAATTCATGGCCGGATAGCGTCGGGCGGTCAGCGCCGGGTGGCCGCAACATAGCGGATAGCCGCCGGAGCACCATCGAGCTCACGGTCTGACAGCCGGGGCAGTCGGGCCGACGCGAACAGATCAGCGATACCGGATTGCGTGGTAGCCCAGCCGCTTTCGGTGAGATGCCGCACGACGTCGGTGTGCTCCCCGGAATAGAACGGACCGGGACCGGTCAGGCTCAGGCCACGCCGGCGCCACCGTTCGACGAGTGATTCGTGATGCACAGCCTGCGGCCGGCTCGGCGGCACCGCGTGATCGGCGGCGAGTCGGCTGCCCGGCGCACTGAGTCCGGTGACACCGTCGAGCAGGCGATTCTGGGCGTCCGAGGGGACGTACCAGACCAGCAGCCCCTCGATGACCCACACGGTGGGCGCGGCGGCGTCAAAACCCACCCGGCGCAAGGCAGCCGGCCAGTCGCCGCGTAGGTCGACACCGACCGCACGACGATTCACGCTCGGCATGGCGTCCCAGGCCCGCATGGTGGCGGTCTTGAAGTCCACGACGTGCGGATGATCGACCTCGTAGACGATGGTCTCCGGCGGCCACCACAGTCGGTAGGCGCGGGTGTCCAGCCCCGAACCCAGGATCACCGCTTGGCGGATGCCCGCGCGGGCGGCATCGGTGAAGTACGCGTCGAAGAACAGGGTTCGCGCCGCGGAGAACTCCGCGAACCGGGGAAAGCCGCCGTCCTTGCCGAGCCGGCTGATGTCGAGGTCCCCATCGGCCACCCGAATGCAGAACTCGAGGCCGACCTTATGCACCAATGGCGCCGCGAACGGGTCGTTGATCAGCTCGCGCGACACCGCCGCGGCCCGCGCGGCCGCCAGCACCGTGGCCATGACGCCGGCTCCGCTGGCCAAGCTCCCGGCGTCATCCTGCTCGTTCGGCGCCGTACTCACGGGTCCCCACCGCGGCGGCACGGCGTCAATATGCCCTTCTGCTGGCGGGTGCGCCGTGCACTACCGCCCGGACCTCGTCGTCGATCCCGCTGGCCGCGGCGAAGAGCATCTCGTCGCCGGCCTGCAGCGCCTCGGTCGCCCGCGGCAGGATCACCCGGTCACCGCGCTGCACCGCGACCAGCGCGGCGCCCTCGGGCAGCACGATGTCACAAACCTGCCTACCGATCAGCGGGTTGTCGTCGGGCAGGGTCAGCTTTGTCAGGCTGGCCTGGCCGCGCCGCAAGCCCATCAACGGGACCAGGTGGCCGACATCGATGGCGCCCTCCACCGCGGCGACCATCGCCCGCGGGGTGGAGACCGCCACGTCGATGCCCCACTCTTCGGTGAACAGCGGTTCGTTGCGGGCGTTGTTGACCCGGGCCACCACCCGGGCCACCCCGAACTCGGCCTTGGCCAGCAACGCGGTGGCCAGGTTGGCCTTGTCATCACCGGTGGCAGCGATCACCACATCACAGATCTCGATGCCGCATTCCCGCAGCGCGCTCAGCTCGCAGGCATCGGCGAGCAACCACTCGGCTTCCGGGACGGTGTGGGGCTGGTAGTGCGCCGGATTGCGCTCAATCAGCAGCACCCGGTGGCCGTCGCCGATCAGTTCTCGTGCGACGGATCGCCCCACCGCGCCGGCGCCGGCGATCCCGATGCGCATGATGGCTCCCCTCGTCCCCTGCCGCTCCGGGCGTAACACGGTCGTGACAGCGCTACTGATTTACTGACAGATAACACGAACCCGCCGACTTTGAGCGAATCATATGGACGGGTCCGACCGCCACCAACAGCCCGAACGGGGATCAGATGAGCCTGGAACAGCTCTACCTGGCTCTGTTGATCGGGGGCTTGGTTCTGCTTGCCAGCATCATCGCCACCCGCGCGGCGGATCGAGTCGGGCTGCCCAGCCTGTTGCTGTTCCTGCTGGTCGGGGTGGTGATCGGTAATGACGGGCTGGGTCTGGATTTCTCCGACGTGCAACTGGCCAGTGACCTGGGCACCACCGCGCTGGCGGTGATCCTGGTCGAAGGTGGTTTGACCACCCGTTTCGCCAACATCCGCCGATTGCTGGCGCCGGCTGCGGTGCTGGCCACCGTCGGTGTCGTGGTCAGCATGGCGGTCATCGCGGTGGCCGCGCATCTGCTGCTGGGCATCAGTTGGCAACTGGCGTTCCTGCTGGGGGCGATCGTCTCGCCCACCGACGCCGCGGCGGTGTTCTCCATCTTGCGGGTGCTGCCGCTGCCGCGGCGGGTGGCCGGCCTGCTGGAAGCGGAGTCCGGTTTCAACGACGCGCCGGCCGCGATCGTTGTCCTGATGCTGAGCACCACGCCGCTGGTGATCGACCCGGCCCACGCCATCGGCGGGGTGTTTTATGAATTGATAGCGGGCTCGGCGATCGGCCTGGTCGTCGGGCTGCTCGGTGCGATGATGCTGCGTCGGGCGGCCTTGCCGGCATCCGGGCTGTACCCCTTGGCGACGTTCGGGCTGGCGATGGTGGCGTTCGCGGCGGCGGCGTCGTTGCACGCCAGCGGGTTTATCGCCGCCTACCTGTCGGGTGTGGTGTTGGCCAACTCCGGCCTGCCGCATCGCGCGGCCATCCGCTCGTTCGCCGAGGGGCTGGGCTGGCTGGCGCAGATCGGGCTGTTCGTGTTGCTGGGCTTGTTGGTGAGCCCGAGCCAGTTGTCCGGAGAACTGATCCCGGCGCTGATCATCGGGGCGGTACTGCTGCTGTTGAGCCGGCCGTTGTCGGTGGTGGCGTCGCTGATCTGGTTCAAAGTGCCCTGGCGTGAACAGATCTTCCTCTCGTGGGCGGGGCTGCGTGGCGCGGTTCCGATCGTGCTCGCGACCTTCCCGATCGTCGAGGGCGTCCCGGACAGCTACCGACTGCTCAACATCGTGTTCATCCTGGTGGTGGTCTACACCGTGGTGCAGGGCCCCAGCCTGGGTCTGTTCGCGCACTGGTTGCGACTGATCCCGCGTGACGCCACCCGCGAGATCCAGGTTGAGGCGGCGCCTCTGGATGTCTTGGAGGCCGAACTGCTGACGATGACGGTGCAGCCGGGGTCGAAGCTGCACAACGTCTCGGTGCTGGAGCTGCGACTGCCCGATCCGAGCGTGATCACCCTGATCATCCGCAAAGGCGACACCTTCGTGCCCCAGCCCGACACCCGGATCACCGTCGGCGACGAGCTGCTGATCGTCACCACCAGCAAGACCCGTCTGTCGGCCGAACGCCGCCTGCGGGCGGTCAGCCGGCGCGGCAAGCTGGCCCACTGGTTCGACGAGTACGGCGACTCGGAGTAACCCGCTGGCGTTGACTCTGCGCGTACCAGGCAAAAATGCGAGTGGCATGCCTGGTGAGCGCAGAGTCAACGGGAGAAGGCGAGCAGCGGGATCGCCATCTCAGCCGGGGTGAGCCCGCCGTGGAAGCCCACCAGTTGCGCCGTCTGCGGCGGCTCGTGTTCGGTCGCCAGGACCGCGGTGCCGCCGGTACAGGTCACGACAATGTCGCCGATGCGCGCCAGATGCCCTTCTCGCACGGGCCCGAATACCCCAGCGGCAACGGCCTGTTCGCGGGTTTGCACCATGGCCCGCCCGGCCAGGCGTTCGGTCCAGGTCGCCAGCACGTCGGCTGTGGCGCCGGGCTCGGTGTGCAGGTAGCGCACCCGCGGCTCGCCGGCCACCACTCGGATTCCGGCGCGCAACACCGGGTCGGCGTCGAGGTCGACGCGGGCCTCCTCGGGCACGTTGAGCCCGCCGTGGTCCGCGGTGACCAGCAACGCCGTGTCTGCTGGCAGTTCCTCGAGGAGATGCCGCAGCAGCGCATCGACTTTGGCGGCGGCGGCGTGCCAGTGCTCCGAGCCGATCCCCGACACGTGCGCGGCGTGGTCGAGTGCTGCGGTGTAGCCGTAGACCAGGCCCGGGGAGGCCAGCTCCGCGACCACCCGCTGGGCGTAGGGCTCTCCCTTGGCCACCGGGCAAAAGTCCGCGCCTCGGTAGGCCGACTCGGTCAGCCCACTGCCGACGAACATCTCCGGCAGCACGGCGCGGGCAGCCACGCCGGCGTCGCGCAGCCGCTCGAACCAGGTGGGCACCGGCTGCCAGAGCGCCGGCGGCGGCTCCTCACCCCAGAAGATGTGTGTGAGCACCTGATCGGTTCCGGGAACATTGACGGTGAAACCCAGCACGCCGTGCTCGCCCGGCGGCACGCCCGTGCCCAGGGAGACCAAGCTGGTGGGCGTGGTGGAGGGGAACGTACAAGACAGTTCGGTCAGTTGGCCGATGGTGCCGGCCAGCACCGAGGCCAGCAGGGGTGCGTCCTGCGTCAGTTGCGGCAACAGGTGATAGCCCAACCCGTCAACCAGCACCACCGCCACCCGCTGCACGTCACCGACGCGCTCGCGCAGACCGAGCGGGTCGCTCGCGCCCGCAACTCCCAGCAGCGCGGCAGCGGACGGCAGGATGTCGCAGATCGAACCGGGCACCGGTTCAGCCTGCCATCGATCGTCGCGGCGCTGCAGCCCAGGCGCTAGCCGACGCCGTCGCCCTCGGCTTTCGGCAGATCCGCCCCGGGCTTGGCGGCGCTGGTGTTCGACTTGGTCTTGGCGTTATTGGCGCCCGGGGCACCTGAGCCGTTACCGCCGCCGCCCGAACCGCCGCCGCCGTTGCCGCCACCGGGCATGCTGAACTTCGGGAAGCTGGTGGGATTGTTGGAGTTTTCGGAGTTTCCGGCTTGATGCTCGCCGTTTCCGGGATTCGGTGTGGTGTCGCCGGGGGCGCCCGAGTTGGTGTCGGAGGGATCGCCCGGATTGGACTCAGCGGGCGTGCCCGCGGTGGCCGGCTCTGGAATAAGTTGCCCTGGCTCGCCGTGCAACACCTGGTCGAGCTGGGCCAGCGGGTCCTGCAGAACTCCGGAGGCGTCCAGATCCAGTGAGCCCGCGGGAAGGTCGGCAATATCGACTGGGTCGGGCCCGGCGCTCGCCGCGCCGATCACCGTGTCGAGTAAGTCCTCGAAGTCGGCGTGCGCCGCCGGTGCAACCAGCAGGCAGAATCCGGCGAACACCATCGTGGCCGTCGTGCGGGCAGCCGCCCGCTGCAGTCGGCCTAAAGCGCCACCTCGGGGACCGCTCATCCGCCCAGACCTTCCTCAATAAACCTCGCCCGGCGATGCTCCGCTCGGGCGAAGACGAACGTAGCCGTTTCTCGCTCAATTAGGCGACCCCAAGGCCCTGCGAATAACAATGTTCAAAGACCGTTCACTTTCCGTCACCGCGCCAGTCACCAGACCTAGGAAGCACGGCGTTTTCCCTGGTCGAGCCCGAAATTGAGACCGGCGCCACAATGGCCAGGTCCGAACCCACGGCGAATAATTCGGCTTTCCACATAAAAGCGCCCGCGGCTCCTATCTTTTATTGAAGTTCAGCCACCTTCGGGGCAAAAAAATCATTGCGATCGATAATTCGCGGCAACGACACTCAGGGCGGCCATGCGGCGAACCGACCCTGCGTCGACGGCCAGCGGGTTAGCGTTCGTGAGGTGGACACACCCCCCATCGATCTCGGCTCCTGGATCTCCCGGCGGGCGGCGGCGACGCCGAACCTCCCCGCCATCACCTACGGCGAAATCACTTGGACTTACCGAGATTTCGCGAATCGGATCGACAGGCTGGCAGCCGAATTGGCCGCCGGGGGTATGCAGCGCGGGGATCGGGTCGGCTATGCAGGCCTGAATCACCCGGACTTTCTGGTCACCCTGTTCGCCGCCGCGCGCATCGGCGCCTCGTTCGTGCCCCTGAACTGGCGACTGACCGCCGACGAGCTCGGCTACATCCTGGCCAATGCGCAGGTACACACTCTGATCACCGACGCCGAGCGCGCCGCGGTGATCGATCCGGTGCGCGGGCAGGCCGGGCTGCGCCGGGTGATCGCGCTGGCGCCGGTCCCGGGCTGGGAGGTGCTCGACGAACTGCTGTCCAAGCGGGCACCACTGACCGACCCAGTGTTCGCCGAGCCCGATGACATCGCCGTGATCATGTACACCTCCGGTACCACCGGACACCCCAAGGGCGCCATGCTCACTCACGCAAACCTGTTCTGGAACAACATCAATGCCCTACTGACATTCGACACCAGTCAGAACGACGTGTCGCTGGTCTGTGCGCCGCTGTTTCACATCGGTGGGCTCAACGTCACCACCCTGCTGACCCTGCAGAAGGGCGGCCGGATCGTGCTGATGCCCACCTTCGATCCAGCCGAAGCCCTGCGACTTCTGGCCGAAGAACGGATCACCACCATGTTCGGCGTGCCGGCGATGTTCTTGTTCATGAGCCAGCGGCCGGAGTTCGCCGACACCGACCTGTCCAGCGTGCGCAGCTTCGTCTGCGGTGGCGCACCCGTGCCCGAGCCACTGATCCACCGCTACGCCGAGCGCGGCATCCCGTTCGCACAGGGCTACGGGCTCACCGAAACCGCCCCGCTCGCCTTGGTGCTGCGCACCGACGAGGTGAGCGTAAAGCTCGGCGCCGCGGGCAACCAGGTACTGCCGCTCTCGGATGTGCGGCTTGTCGATCTCGAGAACCAGCCGGTGCCCGCCGGCACACGCGGGGAAATCTGCGTGCGAGGACCGCAGGTGATGGCCGGCTACTGGCGCAATCCCGAGGCCACCGCGGCGGTGATCGACGCCGAGGGGTGGTTTCACACCGGCGATATCGGCCAGGCCGACGACGAGGGCTACGTGTGGGTGCTCGACCGCGTGAAAGACATGGTGATCTCCGGCGGCGAGAACGTCTATCCGGCCGAGGTCGAAGACGTGCTCTACGGACACCCGGCCGTCGCAGAAGTGGCGGTGCTGGGCACCCCGCACGAGAAGTGGGGCGAGGCGGTGACGGCCGTGGTGGTACTACGGCCCGGCGCAACGTTAGAGCTCGATGAGCTGCGCGACCACGCCAGGGACAAGCTCGCGGCGTTCAAGCTGCCGATCCGACTGGAGTTCGTCGACGCCCTGCCGCGAACGCAGTCCGGAAAAGTAGTGAAGTACCAGCTACGCGACGTGCTGACGGACCGACCAGACCGACAGTGACCTCACAGGTATTGGGCAGATGGTGCGCAGTGAACCCACAGTGGACTGCAGCCTTTGTTAAGTTACGGTAAATTTCGGATCGCAGACCCCTAAATCTGGTTCGGCGCTATGGCCGCGACCGCTGCACCGAGAGGCACCTGAATGTCGCGCCAGCGCAAATCCGTTGCATCCCAACGCCGTCACCGCACCCTGGCAGCGGGTGCCGTACTGGCATTGGGGCTGAGCCCGTTGGGTTTCGCGCCGACCGCCAGCGCCGATCTGGAAGATCTGTTCGACCCGAGCTTCTGGTTGGACCCGACCAGCTGGTTCGATCCGGGCGATGTCGGCAGCGCGGTGTTCGATCCCGATGCCCTGGGCCTCGGGGATCTGTCGACCTGGTTCGACGGTGTGGGAGCGGCTGACTTCAGCTTCTCGGCGTTCAGTTTCGATGACTTCACGCAGAGCATCTACCTGGATCTGCACGCCGGCATGCAGGACTGGATGTCCAGCTCATTCGGGCAGCAGCTGGGCGACCTGATCAATCCGCTGTTCGCCTCCGACTCCGTATGCGGGCTGATCTGCAACGGCCTGGCCGGTACCGAGGACGACCCGACCGGCGGCGGCGGTGGCTGGCTGTTCGGCGACGGCGGCGCGGGCTATGACTCCGAGGTGGCCGGACTGGCCGGCGGAAACGGCGGTGCGGCCGGGCTGTTCGGCAATGGTGGCGCCGGCGGTATCGGCGGCGCCGGAGCCGACGGTGGTGACGGCGGCACCAGCGGAACCCTGATCGGTATCGGCGGTGCCGGCGGCGACGGTGGCGCGGGCCTGTTCGGCGGTAACGGTGGCGACGGTGGCGACGGCGGCGGCGCGGCCGGAAAGTGGTTCTCGTTCGGCGGCATCGGCGGAAATGGTGGGGCCGGCGGCGATGACGTGGACGGCACCGGCGGTAACGGCGGCCACGGTGGCAACGGCGGTTCCCTGACCGTCGTGGGCGCTGCCCCCGAAAGCGGTGTCAAGCACAGCGGAGCCTATCTCTTCAAGATCGGCGGCGAAGGCGGCAACGGTGGGGCCGGCGGTACCGGGCTGACCGGTGGAGCCGGCGGCAACGGCGGCAACGGCGGCTTCTCGACATCTCAGGTGACTGGGGTCGTCGGCAGCTCCGGCGGACAGGGCGGCGCCGGCGGCGACGGCGACACTGGGGGTGCAGGCGGAAACGGCGGTATGGGTGGCGGCGCCACCTCGGTTTTCGGCCTGACTGGCGGTAGCGGCGGCCTCGGCGGCGCCGGCGGCGCCAGCGACGGCGACCAGGCCACCGGCGGAGCCGGCGGCACCGGTGGTCAAGGCGGTACCGTCGTCGCGATCTTCGGCGGCAGCGGCGGTGCGGCCGGCGACGGCGGTGCCGGTGGAGCCGCAACCGGCGACGACAGCACCGCGGGTGCGGGCGGCACAGGCGGCGCCGGCGGCATTGCCATGATGACGATCTCCAGTGGCACAGGTGGCGCTGGTGGAATCGGTGGTGTCGGCGGCGCGGTCTCCGGCGTCGGCAGCGTCGCCGGCGCAGGTGGCGCCGGCGGCACCGGTGGACTTGGCAGCATCCTCGTTGACGGCCACGCCGGCGCGGGCGGCACCGGCGGAGCCGGCGGCGCCAGCACCGGTGCCGGTGGCATCGCGGGCAACGGAGGCGACGGCGGCAGTGCCGGTTCGCTGGGCACGCTCGCCAGTTCGCCCGATCAGGTCGGTGCGGCCATCACCCAGCTCGCCGCCCTCACCGGCAAGTCCGCTGAGGAACTGCAGGCCCAACTGGACAAGCTCGAGGGGCTGGCCGGGAATCCGCTGACTAACTTGATCTCGACCAGCAGCATTTTCGGCGGCAACGGCGCTGACGGCGGTGCCGGCGGAGCCGGAGGCATGGCCAGTGGTGCCGGCGGCCTCGCCGGTGACGGTGGCCATGGTGGCGACGGCAGCAGCGGTGGCATGTTGGGTGGCTCCGGCACAACCGGTAGTGGTGGCGCCGGCGGTAACGGTGGCGACGCCAGCGGCACTGACGCCCTCGCCGGCAATGGTGGAACGGGCGGAGATGGAGCATCGTCCTCTCTGATCGGTGGCAACGGCGGCGTCGGCGGCGTCGGCGGTACCGGTGGTGACGGCACCGACGGAGCGCTTGCCGGTTACGGCGGTAGCGGTGGATCCGGCGGAGCCGGTAGCCCGTTCAGCGGCAGCGGTGGTGCGGGCGGTGCCGGGGGTGCCGGGGGCACCAGCGGTGGCGGTGTCGCCGGCCAGGGCGGCGCCGGGGGTGTCGGCGGCACCGGCTTGGGCGGCCTGTTCAACAGCTTCAAAAACTTCCCCGAAACTCCAGACACGTCGCCCAGCGGCGGTGCTGCCGGTGGTGGCGGCGGCGGTGGCGGTGGCGCCGGAAATGCTGGCAACGGCGGTGACGGCGGCGTCGGCGGCGCGGGCGGCATGGCCAACGGCGGCCAGGGCGGGACCGGCGGCGCCGGAGTCAACGGCGGCACCGGTGGCGCTGGCGGCACCGGCGCTGCGGGCAGCGGCAGCAACTACGTATCCGGTGGCCTCGCCGGCGGCACCGGCGGCAACGGTGGCGCCGGCATCGGTGCGGGCAGCACCGGCGGCAACGGCGGCACCGGCGGCGGCAGCACCACCGTGCAGGGCGGCAACGGTGGCAACGGGGGCACCGGGCTGGATGGCGGCAAGGGCGGCAACGGCGGTACCGGCGGCAATGCCGGCACGAGCGGCGCTATCCACACCACGCCGGGTGACGACTCGACCGACGCCACCACCCAGCTCGGCGGCACCGGCGGTGCCGGCGGCCGGGGCGGCGACGGCGGCACCGGCACCGCGGCTGCCAACGGCGGCGACGGCGGCGCCGGCGGCAACGGCGGTAAGGGCGGAGACGCCACCGAGACCGGCCCCGGCGGCAACGGCGGAGCGGGCGGCACCGGTGGTACCGGCGGCCAGATCGGCCCGAACGGCGACGGTAGCGGCGGCGTCGGAGGCAACGGAGCCAATGGCGGTGCGGAAGGCGAGGCTGGTCAGGCCGGCGGGACCGGCGGCAACGGTGGCGCCGACGGAACCCCGGGCGCGCCCGGGACACCCAGCGCGAGTTCCGACAGCGCAAGCTGACCTGATCCAAGCCACCCCCCGGGTGGCAGGATGAACGAATGGCAACCGGTAGCACCGCGCCCTTCGACCCGATCGATCCGCTGAGCCTGGACACCTTGCTCTCCGACGACGAGATCGCGCTGCGCGACACCGTCGCCAAGTTCTGCGCCGAGCACGTCATGCCGCACATCGCCGAGTGGTTCGAGATCGGCGACCTGCCGGCCCGCGAACTGGCCCGGGAATTCGGCAAGCTTGGGTTGCTGGGCATGCACCTGGACGGCTACGGCTGCGGCGGGGCGTCGGCCGTGCATTACGGATTGGCCTGTGTGGAGTTGGAGGCCGCCGACTCCGGCCTGCGCTCGCTGGTGTCGGTGCAGGGCTCGCTGGCGATGTATTCGATCTACAACAACGGTTCCGAAGAGCAGAAGCAGCAGTGGCTGCCGGGTATGGCCGCCGGCGAGCTGATCGGTTGTTTCGGGCTGACCGAGCCCGACGTCGGCTCCGATCCGGCCGCCATGACCACCCGGGCCAAGCGTGACGGATCCGACTGGGTTCTCAATGGCCGCAAGATGTGGATCACCAACGGCTCCATCGCCGACGTCGCGGTGGTGTGGGCGGCCACCGACGACGGCGTCCGCGGTTTCATCGTGCCCACCAACACCCCCGGGTTCAGCGCCAACACCATCCACCACAAGCTGTCGCTGCGCGCCTCGATCACCAGTGAACTGGTGCTCGACGACGTGCGTCTGCCCGCCGAGGCCATGCTGCCCAAAGCTCGTGGCGTCAAGGGCGCATTGGCCAGTCTGTCCGAAGCGCGTTACGGAATCATTTGGGGCGCAATGGGTGCAGCCCGCTCAGCCTGGCAAGCGGCCCGCGACTACGCCACCCAGCGCACTCAGTTCGGCAAACCCATCGCCGGTTTCCAGCTCACCCAGGCCAAGCTCGTCGACATGGCTCTCGAACTGCACAAGGGACAATTGCTGTCCCTGCACCTGGGCCGGCTCAAAGACAGCGCCGGACTGCGCCCCGAGCAGGTCAGCTTCGGCAAGCTCAACAACACCCGCACCGCGTTGGAGATCTGCCGAACCGCCCGAACCATCCTGGGCGGCAACGGGATATCGCTGGAATACCCGGTGATTCGGCACATGGTCAACCTGGAGTCGGTGCTGACGTACGAGGGCACCCCCGAAATGCATCAACTGGTGCTCGGCCAGGCCTTCACCGGCCTCGGCGCCTTCCGCTGAGACGGGCGAGCTGTCGCCGCGATCACGAACCGGATGGACCTGGAACCGACGAGCGGCACCCGATTAGCGCGCCTAAGACCATTGGCGCGCATTCATCAACGACCAGCCAGGACCGAGGCCCGACGACGACTCGATAATTCTCACATGGCAGTGTTGTGAAAATGACGAGTCGCGAGGTTCTTGGGCAACAGGCGGCGGCCTTCCTGGCGCTGCACCAACCGGGCAATCCGGTGATCCTGCCAACCGTGTGGGACGTGTGGTCGGCGAAGCTGGCCGTCGGCGCCGGATTCGCCGCGCTGACCATCGGCAGCAAGCCGGTCGCCGAATCGCTGGGCAAGACCGACGGCGAGGGTATGTCGTTCGCCGAGGTCTTGGACCGCGCACGCCAGATCACCGCCGCCGTCGACGTGCCGGTGTCGCTCGACATCGAGTCCGGCTACGCCCAGTCGCCCGCCAGCCTGGTCGACGGCCTGCTGGAAGCCGGTGTGGTCGGGTGCAACATCGAGGACTCGGTGCACAGCGAAGACAAGCGGCTGCGGTCGTCGGCCGAGCATGCCGAGTACGTGGCCGCGCTGCGGACAGCCGCCGACGCCGCAGGCCCACACCTGGTGATCAACGCCCGCACCGACCTGTTCCTGCGCAAAGACGGTGACGACGCCGACCGCATCGACCGGGCCATCGCGCGGCTGACCGAATGCGCGCACGCGGGAGCCGACGTACTCTACCCGGTCGGTTTCCATGACGCAGCGACCCTGCGCATCCTGGCCGAAGCCTTGCCGAAGCCGGTCAACGCGCTCGCCGCGCCCGACACCGCCGACCCCGCCTCCTTCGGTCCGCTCGGCATCGCGCGGATCAGCTTCGGACCGCTGCTGCAGGCCGCCCTGGGCAAGCACGCCGGGGAGGTCCTGGCCCGCTGGGCCTGAGCGCAGCCTTCCCGTACCGTCGACACCGAATTTGACACCTGTTAAGTTCGTCGTCGTGGACAACATTCGCGGTAAGACCATTGCCATCACCGGCGCCGCTCGTGGTATCGGGCTGGCCACCGCCACTGCCCTGCTGGCGCGTGGCGCTCGAGTCGTCATCGGCGACCGTGACGTCGCGGTTCTCGACAAGGCGGTGAAGCAGCTGAGCCCGGGCGGTCAGGTCACTGGCCACCCGCTGGATGTCACCGACCGCGAATCGTTCTCGACGTTCCTGGACAAGGCCCGTGCCGACGGCGACGGCCACATCGACGTGCTGATCAACAATGCCGGTGTCATGCCGGTCGGGCCGTTCCTCGACCAGTCACCCGAATCCATCCGCTCGGCGACCGAGGTCAACTTCTACGGCGTGCTCAACGGCTGCCAGCTGGTCCTCCCGGAGATGATCAAGCGGCGCAGCGGCCACATCATCAACATCGCCTCGCTGGCCGGCGTCGTGGCCGTACCCGGTCAAGTGCTCTACGCCGGAACCAAATTCGCCGTCGTCGGCCTGACCACCGCGATGTCCGATGAGTTCGCACCGCAGGGCGTCAACGTCTCAGCCGTGCTACCCACCTTCACCAACACCGAATTGATCTCGGGCACAACGCCGTCGGCAGCCCAGAAGCCGGTCGAACCCGAGGACATCGCCGCCGGGGTGGTCAAGGTGCTCGACAAGCCCAAGACACTGGTCTCGGTGCCCAGCTTTGGACGTCGCGTGTCGGTCCTGGCGAGCCTGCTCCCCGATCGGGGCCGTCGCTGGCTGAACAAGAAGACGCACAACGACACGGTGTTCCTGCAGTTCGACACTGCCGCCCGCAAGGCCTACGAGGACCGCGCGCAGCACGCCACCGGCGTCGTCGAAGGCGACTGAGCGCCCCGGGATCACTCCCAGAGTGATCCCGGGCTTCTGCCTATCCCAGCGCCTGATCCAGGTCGGCGATGAGGTCGTCGGTGCCTTCCAGCCCGACGGAGATCCGCACCACCCCGTCGCCGAGTCCGATCGCGGCGCGACCGTCGGGCCCCATAGCCCGGTGGGTGGTAGTGGCCGGATGGGTGATCAACGACTTCGCGTCCCCGAGGTTGTTGGAGATGTCGATCAGTTTCAGTTTGTCCAACAGCTCGAATGCCCGCTGCTTGGCGCCACTTTGGGGCCCGTCGAGTTCGAAGGTGATGACGGTGCCGCCGCCGGACATCTGTTTGCGCGCCAAATCGTATTGCGGGTGCGACGCCAAGAAGGGGTAGCGAACCCAACTCACCGCCGGGTGCTGCTCCAGGAACTCCGCGATCCGCAGCGCCGCGGAATTTGCGTAGTCAACCCGAATCGCCAGCGTTTCAAGGCCTTTCAACAAGATCCACGCGTTGAAGGCGCTCAGCGCAGGTCCAGTGTGCCGCATCAGGGTCTGCACCGGGCCGTCGATGTACTCCTGGTCGCCCAGGATCGCCCCGCCCAGGACGCGGCCTTGCCCGTCGAGGTGCTTGGTGCCGGAGTACACCACCACATCCACCCCGAGCGGTAGCCCCTGCTGCAGCAGCGGGGTGGCGAACACGTTGTCCAGCACCACTTTCGCGCCGGCGGCGTGCGCCAGCTCGGTGACCGCGGCGATGTCCACCAGCGACTGCATCGGGTTGGACGGTGTCTCGAAGAACACCGCATTGGTGGGTACCGATAGGGCCTGCTCCCACTGCGCCAGGTCCTCGCCGTCGACAAACACGGTTTCCACGCCCCAGCGAGGCAGGATCTCGTTGCAGATCACGAAGCAGGATCCGAACAGACTGCGCGCGGCCACCAGACGATCGCCGGCCTTCAACAGCGCGCCGAGTGCCACGAACACCGCCGCCATGCCGCTGGCCGTGGCGAACGCCGCCGGCGCCCCTTCGATCAGGCGCAGTCGTTCCTCGAACATCGACACCGTCGGGTTGCCGTAGCGCGAGTAGACGAACCGGTCGACCTCGCCGGTAAACGCCTGTTCCGCGGCGGCCGCCGAATCGTAGACGTATCCGGAGGTCAGAAACAGCCCCTCGGCGGTCTCCTCGAACTGGGTGCGCAGCAGGCCGCCGCGCACCCCGATGGTGGCCGCACTGACACCGTCCGGCAGCGGTTTGGGGACGCGGACCGACGGTTCAGCGAGGCTCGACGAAGGAGAGCCGACGCTGGGACCGGCGCATCTACCCGAGCGGGCCGGTTGCGAATCGCTCATGACTGCGTCCAGGGCAGGCCGACGGCCCGCCAGCCGGTGCCACCCCGGTGAGCGTGCTCGTCGAGATGGCCCTCGAAACCATCCAGCACGTTGTAGGACGGCGTCAGACCCAGCGCGGTACCGGCTTCGGCGGCCCCGATGGAGCGGTTGCCGGAGCGGCACAGGAAGATCGCCGGCCCGCCGGCGACGCGCGCCGCCAGTTCACGGGCGAAGTCGTGGTTGGGAGTTCCGTCGGAGTGAACCCACTCGATGCAGACCAGTTCGCGGCCCAGCCCGGAGACGTCGGGCAGTCCGACGAAACGCCATTCGGCGTCGGTGCGCACGTCGATGAGCGTCGCCGCCGAGTCATCGCGCAATATCGCCCAGGCCTGCTCAGGTGTGATATCTCCTGCGTAGCTCACCTGCGGAAGTCTCGCACCTGAACCAGGTTCACGCCACGGCGGGTCACGGCCAGAGCTTGCCCAGAACGGTCGCCACCTGCGCCGCACGGTCACGGGCAATCGTGACGTCTGGCCCGGTGGCGAGCGCCAAGCCGAGCCGCCGACGCGGGTGCCCCTCGTGGTGGGAGAACACCACCACATCACTTTCAGTCACGCTGAGTGCATCGGCGACCACCGCCACGCTGTCCGGAGTGGTCTCGACGGCGGTGCCGACGGGACGGCGCGAGTAGATCAGCCGGGCCGCCCCGGGCGAGACCATGATGGTGTCGGTCGCCAGCCCGAGGATCCCGCGCGCCTGCAGCTCGAACCCCGAGAGCCGCTGGGTGCGCAACGTCAGCAGGTTGGCGTCATACGGGCGCACATTGACCCCGGCGAAATACACCTCGTCGCCGTATACCAGTAGCTCCACCCCGAACAGGCCGCGACCACCGAGTGCGCGAGCGACCCGCGCGGCGATCGACTTGGCCGCATCCAGCGCCACCGCGCTCATCGGGTGTGGTTGCCAAAACTCCACCGACAGTTGCCCGTTCGGCTCCTCGACGCTGCGGTGGCCGATGGGTGCGCAGAAGTCCAACGCCGGCCCGTCCGGGCCATCGCGATGGACGGCCAGCAGGGTGACCTCACTATCGACCTCCACCACGGTCTCGGCCAGCACCCGCGGCGGCGTCTCCGACGCGCCGGCCGCCACCGCGCGCTGCCACGCGGGCTCGATGTCGCTGTCGCGGACCATCACCGAACGGCCCTCGCCGAGCGAACCGCCCACCGGTTTGACCAACATCGGGTAACCGGCCCGTTGGGCCACCTCCCGCAGTTCCGCGACCGAGCCGGCGAACCAGAACGGTGCGGTGGGCAGCCCCAGCTCCTCGGAGGCCAGCCGCCGCATGCCCTCGGGGTCTGCGGCCAACCGGGCGCCGCGGATGCCGGGCACTAGCTGGGTGAAGCCGGTGTCGGCAGCGGCAGTCAACGCGTCGGTCGCCACCACCTCGGAGGCAACCACCACGAATTTCGGCTGCAACCACCGGATGGCCGCCGCCAATTCGTCGTTGTCACCGAGATCGACCACCACCGAGCGATCAACAATGCCGTGCAACGCGGTGTCGGCGTAGCGATCGAGGGCGATCACCTCGGCGCCGAGTCGCTGCAGCGCCGTCACCAGCTCGCGGCTGAGATCACCGGACCCGAGCAACGCGACCCGGGTACGGCTGGGTCCGTCGACGGGCAACCGCTCGGTCGCCAACTCACCCACCTCGCCGTTCACCGCCCCACCCTCCCCGTGCCACGGCAATGTTGCATGCTGCTCCAGGATAGGGGGAAAGCGGATGGAGGTGCAGCGACGGTGAACGCCGCACTGTTAGGGCCGCTGGTGGCCGCGGTGCTGGTCGCGGCAATCGCGCGGCATCGCAGACTGTCCGCGCCCCTGGTATTGGTGATTACCGGCCTGCTGGTCGGACTGATCCCAGCGGTACCGGAGATCGTCCTGCGGCCCGAACTGGTGCTGTTCGTGATCCTGCCGCCATTGCTGTGGTCGGCCGGTTTGGAAAGCTCCGTGATCAGCATGCGCCGCAACCGGCGCCCCATCATCCTGCTGGCCGTCGGACTGCCGCTGGCCACTACCGTCGCCGTCGGCGTGGTCGCCTACTACACCGTGCCGGAGCTGACCCTGGCCGCGGCGCTGACCCTGGGCGCGATCGTGGCGCCGCCGGACGCGGTGTCGGCGACTGCCGTCGGCCGCCGCGTCGGGTTGCCGCGTCCGATCATGACGCTGCTGGGCGGCGAGAGCCTGCTCAACGATGCGACCGCGCTGACCGTCTACAAGGTGTCGCTGGCAGCGGCGATCGGCGTGGCCACCGGCTGGGGCACCGGCCTGTTGACCTTCGTGCTGGCCGCCGTCGGCGGAGTGGCGGTCGGGGTGGCGTTTGGCGCCGTCATTGTGTTCATCCGGGCCCGGCTGACCGATCCGGTGGTGGAAAGCGCGGTCGGGCTACTGGCCCCGTTCGTGATCTACCTGGCGGCCGAGGAGATCCACGGTTCCGGGGTGCTCGCGGTGGTGGTCGCCGCGCTGATCCTGGGGCAGCGCTTCACCCGGGCCCACTACGCCACCCGGCTGCAGGACCAGGCCGTCTGGCGCGCCGTGCAACTGGTGCTGGAATCACTGGCGTTTCTGCTGATCGGACTGCAGCTGCCCGCCGTGGTGCAGAACTTGCACGGCGTGCGTTTCTCGACGCTGATCGGCGCGTCTCTGGCGGTGTTCGGAACGCTGCTGGCGGTGCGCGCGGTGTGGGTGGTGACGTTCGCCTACGCGCCCCGAATCCTGTCGGAGAAGGTCCGGCAACGAGAAGCCGCACCGACCCCGGGCCAGGTGTTCGTGCTGGCCTGGGCCGGCATGCGTGGTGTGGTGTCGCTCGCGGCCGCCTTCGGCGTACCGCTGACGACGCTGTCCGGGGACCCGTTCCCGGGGCGTCCGCAATTGGTGTTCTTGACCTTCGTGGTGGTGGTGGGCACCCTGCTGCTGCACGGGCTCACGCTGCCCTGGGTGATCCGCCGGCTGGGTGTGCCCACCAACCAGGACCACGCCGATGCGATCGCCGCGGCCGCCGCGCAGGACAAGGCGGCCCTGGCCGCTGCCCAGCGGCTCGACGAAGTACTCGCCTCGACCGAGCCGTCACCGGCCAGCGAGCGCGCCGCCGACGCGTTGCGCGGCCTGAACACCCGGCGGCGCAACGCGGCCCGGGAACGGCTGCGGCGCTTCGACCCCGCCCACGACGACAGCGACGAGACCGCCGCCGCGGCGTTTCGCCGGCTTCGGCTGGAGATGCTGGCGGCCGAACGGGTGGCGCTGATCAAGGAACGCGACCTTGGTCGCATCGACGACCAGGTGCTGCGCAATGTGCTGCACCGGCTGGATCTGGAAGAGGCGACGCTGAATCTGGACTAGCGGGACCCCTCGCCGAGTGGGAATTCCACGACGCGTGGGTGGCGAGTCGCGTCGTGAGATTCCCACTCGCGATGGGCGCGACCCCGCGGCTAGGGTCGGATCCATGAGTGTCCTGACATCGCCGAAGACCTACACGGGGCTGGCGGCCTTCCAAGTCGCCGACGCGGTGGCCTGCGCCATCCCGGTGCCCTACATCGCCAAAGCCCTCGACACCGTGCAGGTTCCGCAAGAGATCAGGCCAGTCCTGCCGATCGTCAAAGTCGCTTCGGCGGTCGGTCTGCTGTCGGTGCACCGGTTTCCGGGACTGGCACGGCTGACCACCGCGGCGTTGACGTTGTACTTCGTCCTGGCGGTCGGCGCGCACATCCGAGTGCGCGACAGCATCGCCAACACGGTGCCGGCTGCGTCGTTTCTGGCCCTGTTCGCGTCGATGACGCTGCGCGGGCCGCGCCGCTAGGGCTGCCCGGGCAGCAGCCGCACCATCAGACCCTGCGCCTCGGCCAGCACGGTGCCGTCGGTGTCGGTGAGTTCGGCGCCGATGAACGCCTTACGCCCCTCGGCCCGCTCGATCCGGGCGTGCACCAACAGCGGGGTGTCGATGGGGGTGACCTTGCGGTAGTCGACGTGCAGGAACGCCGTGCGGCTGATCGGGCGGTTGGCGGCGTGCACCACCATCCCGAACATCCAGTCGAACAGCAGCGGCAGTACGCCGCCGTGCACCGCGGAGTTGCCGCCTACATGGAATCGGCTGAAGGACCCCGTCATCGAGACGCCGTCGGGCTCGAACCGGCTGATCCGCCATGGCGGTAGCAGCAGGCTGCCCATGCCCGGCATCGACGGCGCCCGCCCGGCCGGGGCAACGGCCTGCGAAGCCGGGAACTTCTCCAACAACCCCACCAACGCTTCGACGCGATCGGCGGCGTCGTCCCAGGTGACGTCGTCGGGGTCGGTCGACACCGCCAGGTCCTGCAGACGCCGCATGGTGGTGACGAACCGCTCGAAGCCCGGGCTCGGGTCGACGACCGCGTAGTCGGGGAAGCCACCGTGGCTGGCGTAGTCGGGGTCGGCTGCCGTGTCGTCAGCGCCCTGCGCGGACTGTTCCTCGCTCACGCGCCGCCCCTCACGACGTCGCGTCGCACAATGGTCTGCTCGCGTCCGGGACCGACCCCGATGCACGAGACCTGAGCGCCGGCGATCTCCTCGAGCCGCGACACGTAGTCGCGCGCGTTGGCGGGCAGCTCCTCGAAGGTACGGGCACCGGAGATGTCCTCCCACCAGCCCGGCAGTTCCTCGTAGACCGGCACGGCACGAGCGAACTCTTCCTGGGTCATCGGCAGCTCGTCGGTGCGTTTGCCGTCGACGGTGTAGCCGACACAGACCGGCACCGTCTCCAGGCTGGAGAGCACGTCGAGCTTGGTCAGGAAGTAGTCGGTGATGCCGTTGACCCGGGTGGCGTAGCGCGCGATCACCGCGTCGAACCAGCCGCAGCGCCGCTGACGCCCGGTGGTCACCCCGACCTCACCGCCGGTCTTGGACAGGTATTCGCCGTTCGCGTCGAACAGTTCGGTGGGGAACGGTCCCGAACCGACCCGGGTGGTGTAGGCCTTGAGGATGCCCAGCACCGTGGTGATGCGGGTCGGGCCGACACCGGAGCCCACCGCGGCGCCGCCCGCGGTGGGGTTGCTCGACGTCACGTAGGGGTAGGTGCCGTGGTCGACGTCGAGCAGGGTGCCCTGCGAGCCTTCCAGCAGCACGTTCTCACCGCGGTCCAGCGCGGCACCCAGTAGCAGGCTGGTGTCGGCGATGCGGTGCTTGAAGCCCTCGGCCTGCTCCAGCAGATCTTCGAGAACCTGCTGGGGCTCCAGTGCCTTGCGGTTGTAGATCTTGACCAGCACCTGGTTCTTGAAGTCCAGGGCGGCCTCGATCTTCTGGGCCAGCGTCTCGTGGTCGAGCACGTCGGCGACCCGGATCCCGATCCGGGCGATCTTGTCCTGGTAGCAGGGACCGATGCCGCGGCCGGTGGTGCCGATCTTCTTGCTGCCCATGTAGCGCTCGGTCACCTTGTCGATGGCCACGTGATAGGGCATCAGCAGGTGCGCATCGGCGGAGATCAGCAGCCGCGAGGTGTCCACGTCGCGGCGTTCTAGGCCCGCCAGCTCCTCGAGCAGCACACCCGGATCGACCACCACACCGTTGCCGATGACGTTGGTGACGTGCGGCGACAAGACCCCGGACGGGATCAGGTGCAGTGCGAAGTTCTCCCCGGTGGGCAGGACCACGGTGTGGCCGGCGTTGTTGCCACCCTGGTAGCGCACCACCCACTGCACTCGTTCACCGAGTAGGTCGGTCGCTTTACCTTTGCCCTCGTCGCCCCACTGGGCGCCGATGACGACGATTGCCGGCATGGAATTCTCGCTAACTGTCTTGGCTTACTGTGGTCCAGCCGGTGACTGAGCCTATCTGAAGAGATTCACAAGGAGCGTGTTGAACGCCACTAACGGCACCGAGAGCCTGAAGATGCCGCCCGAAACCGTCGTCTTGCTGTTTGCCGGACGGCCGCTGCCTCGCCCCTTGCGGGGGCTGCCAACAGTGCAGGTCGGCGCCGATACGAGCACCGGCGACATGGATGCCGCCATCGCCCGTTATCGCAGGTTGGTGGTGGTAGGCGGCGACACGGACCTGGCGCAGACGTTGACCCGGCTGCTACGCGTCGACCGGCTCGATGTCGAGGTCGGGTACGTGCCGCAACGGCGCACACCGGCCACCGCGGCCTACCGGCTGCCGGCCGGGTGGCGGGCTGCGCGGCGGGCCCGGCGGGGCGCCGCTGCGCCGGTGCCGCTGGTCCGCGACGACGCCGGCACTGCCCTAGTGGGTGTGGGCCGGTGGCTGCCGGTGGACGGCGCCGCGGTGCTGCACGGTGAGGGAATCGTCGACGATGCCGCCCTGTTCGACGGGGACGTGGCCGAGGTGTTGATCGAGCCGATGGGCACCGCGCCGGGCGTGCGTGCCGGTGTCCCGGACCGGCGCGGCCGGGTACGACGCTGGGTGGCGGGCCGCGCGGCCCAGTTGGGCACCACCGGCGCGCTGGTGGTGCGCGACGGCAGCTACAGCAGCCGAACAGTGAAGCGGTCCACCTTTTATCGGCACATCGAGGACTGGAGGCTGGTCGGCTAGCTTCTACTGCGTGAACGTGCATCCGCTGCGCGGGCAGGCGGTACGGCCCAGCCCGGTCTTCCTGGCACTGGTAGCCGTGACGGTCCTGGGCGGTGCACTGGCGTGGCAGGCCGGTGAAGAGATCCGGCCGCTCGCCTACGCCGGGGTGTTCGTCTTCGTCATCGCCGGCTGGCTGGTCTCACTGTGTCTGCACGAGTTCGGTCACGCCTACACCGCGTGGCGGTTCGGTGACCACGGCGCCCAGATGCGCGGCTATCTGACCCTCAACCCGCTGCGCTACACCCATCCAGGCCTGTCCCTGGTGCTGCCGATGCTGTTCATCGTGCTGGGCGGCATCGGGCTGCCCGGCGGGGCGGTCTATGTGCAGACATCGTTCATGACGCCGCGGCGCCGCACCCTGGTCAGCCTGGCGGGCCCGGCCGCCAACCTGGTGCTGGCCGTGCTGCTGCTGGGCGCCACTCGCGTCCTCTACGACCCCGCCCACCCGGTGTTCTGGTCCGGAGTGGCGTTTTTGGGCTTCCTGGAATTGACCGCAGTGGTGCTGAACCTGCTGCCGGTGCCGGGCCTGGACGGCTATGGCGCGCTGGAGCCCCACCTGAGTCCGGCCACCCAACGCGCCGTGGCGCCGTTCCAGCAGTGGGGCCTGCTGGTGCTGCTGATGTTGCTGCTGGCGTCGCCGATGCTGAATCAGAAGTTCTTCGGCATGGTGTTGTGGTTCTTCGACCTGTTCGATGTGCCGCGCCTGCTGGTGTCGTGGGGTTTGAGCCTGACGCAGTTCTGGAACTCCTGGTTCTGAGTTCCCCGCCCGGACGTGAACCCGACTTCACGCCCGACAGCGGGCCGGTCCGCCTATATTCACCTCCCATGGGCGCCGGTCACGATCACCGTCATACCGACTCCCGGCTGTCTCGAATGGTCGTCGGCGCCGCCATCCTGAGCGCGTTCTTCGTCATCGAACTGACCACGGCGATCACCATCAACTCGATGGCGCTGCTGGCCGACGCAGGCCATCTGCTGACCGACCTGGCCGCCCTGTTCATGGGAGTGGCGGCGGTGATGTTGGCGCGGCGCGGCAGCACATCACCGTCGCGCACCTACGGCTGGCACCGCGCCGAGGTGTTCACCGCGGTCGCCAACGCGGTACTGCTGATCGGGGTGGCGACGTTCATCCTCACCGAGGCGGTCCGCCGCATCGGCACCGCGCCGGACGTGCCCGGGGTGCCGATGATCGTGGTCGCTCTGGCCGGACTGACCGTCAACATCGGCGTCGCCCTACTGTTGCGATCGCACTCGACCGAGAGCCTCGCGGTCCGCGGCGCCTACATGGAGGTGGTCGCCGACACCGTCGGCAGCGTAGGAGTGCTGATCGCCGGCGTGGTCACCATCACCACCGGATGGCCCTACGCCGACGTGGTGGTCGCGGTCTTCGTCGCGCTGTGGGTGCTTCCGCGGGCATTCGCGCTGGCCGGCGCGGCCCTGCGGATCCTGTCGGAGGCCTCCCCCAGCCACATCGACGTCGCCGAGCTCCGCGCGGCGCTCGCTGCCGTCGACGGCGTCACCGACGTGCACGACCTGCACGTCTGGACGTTGGTGCCGGGCCAAGACATGGCCACCGCCCACCTGGGCACCAGCGCCGACGCCGGCCGCGTATTGGCCGACGCTCGGGCCGTGCTGGCCGCTCGCGGGCTGACCCACGCCACCGTGCAGGTGGAACCTGCCGGGCAGGGTGGTCGTTGCCCACTCGGATGCTGATGCCCTAGTGGGTCAGCTCAGCCCGAGCGCCGAGCGGGCGTCGGGGTCGCAGTCGTCGAGCAGAGCCAGACAGCGCGCCTGCTCGTCGGTCTCCCCGATGGCGGTGGCAGCACGCGCCAGCGCGGCCACACACCGCAAGAAGCCACGGTTGGGTTCATGCGCGTACGGCACCGGGCCGTAACCCTTCCACCCGTTGCGGCGCAGCTGGTCCAGGCCGCGGTGGTAACCGGTGCGCGCGTAGGCGTAGGCGGTGACCGCCTTGTCCTCGGCCAATGCCGCTTCGGCCAACACCGCCCACGCGACCGAGGCCGCCGGATGCGCGGCCGCGACTACAGCGGGGTCCTGACCGGCCCGCAGGCCGGCCTCGGCGTCGGGATCGCCGGGCAGCAAGATCGGATCGGGGCGCAGAAGATCACCGGTGAGAGTCACATCGTTCATTCTGCCGTGCCGCACATGGCCAGCCACTCCGGCAATCCGCAGCCTGGCTCAGTAAGCTGGCGCCCAGCAGATTCGCTAGCGGGAGGACAGCAGCAGCCCATGCCGAACCCATCCGGCCCCGACCGCGACGACGTCCCCGCCCCACCCGCATCCGATGAGGGTCCCGGGCCCGGCGATGCCACCCCGGTCGAGCAGCCCGACGGCGACGATCAGGTCACCCAGATCCAGCCTGTCGCCTCGGCGGACGACGAGACCGCGACGGCCATCCTGGCGGAGACACCGGCCGAAGCCGACGCCGTCACCGAGGTGATCACCACCGAGGCCGCCCCCAAGGAACCCGGACCCGACGGATCACCGGAACGCCGCTTCACCGCTCCCGGGTTCGACGCCGGGCACACCGAGGTCATCCCGTCGGTGGGCGATGCGGACACCGAACTGATCGCTCAGCAGAGCGATGAGACGGGAAAGGCGATACCGCAACAGATTCCGGCTCGAGTCGGCGGCAAACTGCCGTCTACCGTGTCCCGCAGCTGGGGCTGGGTGATGGCGGTGATCCTGATCATCTTGGCGCTCGCAGCCATCGCGGTACTGGGCACACTGTGGCTGACCCGCGACACTCGGCAGGCCGCCTCGCAGGAAGAGCATGTGCGGGCCACCATCCAAAACTTCGACATCGCCATGCAGAACGGTGATCTGGCGGCACTGCGCAGCCTTACCTGCGGCGACATTCGCGACCGCTACGTCAACTACGACCAAAAGGCCTGGGACGACACCTACCAGCGCATTGCGGCGGCCAAGCAATACCCGGTTGTCGCCAGCATCGACGAGGTCGTGGTCAACGACGGTCAGGCCGAAGCCAACGTCACCGCCTTTATGGCCTACGAGCCGCGAGTCCGCTCGACGCGCAGCTTCGACCTGCAGTTCCGCGACGACCAGTGGAAGATCTGCCAGTCACACGGCAGCTAGACACCAAAGCCCCCAATCCGCGTGGGAATCGGGGGCTTTGGCGAATACTCGGCGCTGAGACCGGTCAGCTGCTCAGGGTCTTGCCGGCGCTGTGCAGGTCGTTGCAGGCCTCGATGACCCGCTCGGTCATGGCGGCCTCGGCCTTCTTGAGGTAGCTGCGCGGGTCGTAGACCTTCTTGTTGCCGACCTCGCCGTCAACCTTGAGCACACCGTCGTAGTTGGTGAACATGTGCGCGGCGATCGGGCGGGTGAACGCGTACTGGGTGTCGGTGTCGACGTTCATCTTCACCACGCCGTAGCGCAGCGCCTCCTCGATCTCGGACTTCAGCGAGCCCGAGCCGCCGTGGAAGACGAAGTCGAACGGCTTGGAGCCGTCAGCCAGGCCCAGCTTGGCCGACGCCACCTTCTGGCCCTCGGCCAGGATGTCCGGGCGCAGCTTGACGTTGCCCGGCTTGTACACGCCGTGCACGTTGCCGAAGGTCGCGGCCAGCAGGTACTGGCCCTTCTCGCCGGCGCCCAGGGCGGCGACGGTCTTCTCGAAGTCTTCGGGCGAGGTGTAGAGCTTCTCGTTGATCTCGGCTTCCACGCCGTCCTCTTCACCGCCGACCACGCCGATCTCCACCTCAAGGATGATCTTGGAGCGGACAGCAGCACCGAGCAGTTCAGCGGCGATCTCCAGGTTCTCATCGATCGGCACCGCCGAGCCGTCCCACATGTGCGACTGGAACAGTGGGTTCTCGCCGGCCTTGACCCGCTCCGCCGAGATCGCCAGCAGCGGCCGCACGAACCCGTCCAGCTTGTCCTTCGGGCAGTGGTCGGTGTGCAGGGCCACGTTGATCGGGTACTTGGCGGCGATCACGTGGGTGAACTCGGCCAGCGCCACCGCGCCGGTAACCATGTCCTTGACGCCCAGTCCGGAGCCGAATTCGGCTCCGCCGGTGGAAAACTGGATGATGCCGTCACTGCCCGCGTCCGCGAAACCCTTGATCGCCGCGTTGATGGTCTCCGACGACGTGCAGTTGATCGCGGGGAACGCGTACGCGTTCTCCTTGGCGCGGCCCAGCATCTCGGCATAGATCTCGGGGGTGGCGATGGGCATGGGAAATCTCTCCTCTGAGCTGACCGAAACTGCCCTCGAGTATCGCAGGGGCGGTTTCACCGGTGGCCCCCGGTATGTTGGTGCGTCATGAGCACCACCGCGGTCGCGATGCCGGGCCTGCTGGACCCGATGTATTGGCTGGGTGCCGGGGGCATCTTCCACGGCGCCGTACTGCCGGCCATCCTGGTGGTGGTCTTCATCGAGACCGGCCTGCTGTTCCCCCTGCTTCCGGGTGAATCACTGCTGTTCACCGGCGGTCTGCTGGCCGCCAAGGGGCTGGCTCCCGACATCTGGATATTGGCGCCCGCGGTCGCTGTCGTGGCCGTGCTGGGCGATCAGTGCGGCTACTTCATCGGTCGGCGGATCGGGCCGGCGCTGTTCAAGAAGGAAGATTCCCGCTTCTTCAAGAAGCACTACGTCACCGAGTCGCACGCGTTCTTCGAGAAGTACGGGCCGTGGGCGATCATCCTGGCCCGGTTCGCGCCGTTCGTCCGGACGTTCGTGCCGGTGGTCGCGGGGGTGTCCTACATGCGCTACCCGGTGTACCTGGCATTCGACATCGTCGGCGGCATTTTGTGGGGCGCCGGGGTGACGACGCTGGGCTACTTCCTGGGCAACGTGCCATTCGTCCACGAAAACCTGGAAAAGATCATCCTGGTGATCCTGTTCGTGTCGATGATCCCGGCGTTCATCGCCACGGCGAAGGCCTACCGCAGCCGCCGCGGCGGCGCGGCGACTTCCGACGTTGACTCTGCGCTCACGGCGCAAAAGTCCGAGTAGACCGCAGCCTCAGCGCAGAGTCAGCGCGACGGCACCGCGGCCGCGACACAGTGCGCGGCCTCCATCAGCATCCAGCCACCCAACTGCACCGACAGGTCCCGTTCGGGGATCTCGGACTCACGGACCGCACCGGCGATGGAAGTGGCCACCGCGCCGTCGGCCCGGGGCACCTCGGCGGCCTGGTCCCAGAACGCCCCGAACAGCGGCAGCCCGTCGACCGTTTGTCGGTAATCCCACGCCGATTTCGCCGACGACAGCACCAGCTTGCCGGCGGTGTCGCGTGTCTCGGCGTCGACATCAGAGTCCCCCGGCAACGCGGTGGCGACCAGCGCCAGGTAGCGGGCGGTGATCCCGGCGAACAGCCCGCCGTCGCCGCCGCCGGCGCCCTTGATCACCCCGCCCGGGGCCATCCGCTTGCTCACCGCAGCCACCAACCGGTGCACTCGAGCGGCGTGGCGCGGCTCCCCGGTGCGCGCCGCCAACTCGGTCTCCAGCCCGAGCACTACGCCCTGGCAGTAGGTGTACTCGGCCCGCACCAGCGAACCTTCCCTGATGCCGTCGAACACCAAGTCGGTGTCCGGGTCGATCAGGGTGGCGTCGATCCAGTCGCCCATCTGCTGGGCACGCTGAAGCCACCCGGGTTCGCGGGCCAGAAAGATCCCGGCCGGACCGTTGGCGGGGGCATTAAAAAAGGGCAGAAGGTCCTCTTCGTCCTTGCGCCACGGGATGCCGCCGCCGGCCTCCGGCATCCATGAGTCGGTCAGCTGCCGGGTCAAGGTGCCCAGCGCACGTCGTCGGTTGAGGC
Organism: Mycolicibacter virginiensis; assembly: GCF_022374935.2. Classification (NCBI taxonomy): domain Bacteria; kingdom Bacillati; phylum Actinomycetota; class Actinomycetes; order Mycobacteriales; family Mycobacteriaceae; genus Mycobacterium; species Mycobacterium virginiense. The sequence goes on along the minus strand of NZ_CP092430.2, from coordinate 381,328 downwards.
CGGTGACCAGGCAGGCCCGCTGAAGCGCCAACGCCAGCCAGGCCATGTCGTCGTAGTAGGCGTTGGTCCAGCGGCCCACGTTGCGCAGCCGGTGGGTGCGGATCTGTCGCTTGATTGCGGTCGCCCGTTGAGGTTGCGGGTCGCGCAACTGGGCGTCGACCAGGCAGTCCAGCAGGTGCGCCTGCCACCAGTAGTGCCAGTGCGGGGCGCGCCGGATCGGTGGCCAGGCCACCACCCCCAGCTGAGTGCCCGGCAGGTGCCAGAGCGACTTGAGATGCCTCGCGGTGACGGCGGCTTCGGCGCTTTCGGCGCGATTCGCCCAGAGGAGATCCATAGCCGTTGATCCTGCCCTACCAGGCCTGATCGAGGTGGCCATGACGGCTGATCCAGGCGTGCATCACGATCCCGGCGGCCACCCCGACGTTGATGCTGCGGGTCGAACCGAACTGGGCGATGGACACCGTCAGATCCGCGCCGGCGCGGGCTTCGTCGCTGATGCCAAGGCCTTCACTGCCGAACACCAGCAGGCAGTCGACCGGCAACGCGGTCTGCTCCAGGCGCACCGCCCCGGCCACGTTATCCACTGCGACGACTGTGAGCCCCTGCTGCGCGGCGAAATCCAGTAGCTCCGAGGCCGTGTCATGATGCAGCAGTCGCTGGTAACGGTCGGTGACCATGGCGCCGCGCCGATTCCACCGCCGCCGGCCGACGATGTGCACCGTGTGCACGGCGAACGCGTTGGCGGTGCGCACCACCGAGCCGATGTTGGCATCGTGCCCGAAGTTCTCGATCGCGATGTGCAGCCGGTGCCGCCGCCGGTCGATGTCGGCGACGATCGCCTCGCGGGTCCAGTAGCGGTAGGCATCGACGACGTTGCGACGGTCACCCTCGCGCAGCAGCTCCGGGTCGTAATGGGAGTCGCTGGGCAGCGGCCCCTGCCAGGGGCCCACACCGTTGGCCGGCGAGAACCACTCGGTGGGGCCCGGCGGTTCAGTGAGGCTCGACGAAGGAGAGGCGAAGCTGGGATCGCCGCATGGGCCCGGCGGTTCAGTGAGGCTCGACGAAGGAGAGGCGAAGCTGGGATCGCCGCATGGGCCCGGCGGTTCAGTGAGGCTCGACGGAGGAGAGGGCAAGCTGGGACCGCCGCATGAATCGGGATGATCCGATGAGTCGGTCACGAGGTGGTCCACACGGCGGCGTGCGTGCCCACCACCGACACCGAGGGATACAGCAGCGCGGCGTTGATCTCCCCGTGTGTGCACAGCGAGGTCGGCACGTGCACCGAGTTCAGTGACGCCTCCGGCAGGATCAACACCGACGATCCGGCCGCCACGCAGTCCGCGCCCAACCCGGGCATCGGCGTCGACGGTCCGGCGATCAACATCAGCGGTCCGCCACGGGCCTTCGCGTCCTCGCGGTACTGCGTAGCGACCGCGTCGACCGACAGGTTGAGCACCATGTAGCCGGTGCCAGTGAACGCTTTCGGATCGCCGAGGGCCGCCGGCGCCAGCGGCACGCCGTCGGCCCGGTAGGCCGCCACGCCTTGGGCGGTGAGCGCCAGGCCGGTGTCGCCCGGATTGACCGGCGCCAGCCCCACCGGGAACGCCGCGGCATAGGCCACCGTGGTGTCTTTGATCCGGTCGGCAGGCGAGTAGACATACATACCGCGCAGCGCGCTGCGCTCCTTGAGCGGACCCAGGCAGACGGTCCCGTTCAACCGATCGGCTTCCTTGGCCGACAGCGGCGACGGCACCAGTTCCCCCAGCGGCTTGCAGCTGCCCAATCCGGTCGCCTCGATCGGGTGGGCCGGGGTGCCGTACACCCCGAACCGCAGATCACCGGCAGCGGCGTGCGGAACACCGGCGTCGGCGACCTCGGCCTTGACGTCGACCAACGCGTAGTCGACTTCCCACCGCAGGTTGGACAGGGTCATCTCCCAGCCCAAGATGGTGAGCGCCGTACCAATCGGGGCGCCCTGGGCACCGTAGGGGCCGGTCACGCCGGAACCCGCGCAGGCCGCGGCACAGGCGACGGCCACCGCCGATATCAGCGCGATCAGACTCCGCACAACCGTCCTCGGGAGTTCAGTCCAGGCCCAGCTCGGCCAGGCCGAGCACACTGCGATACGGCACGCCCTCGGCCTCGATGGCCTCGGCCGCGCCGGTGGCTCGGTCGACCACGGTCACCACGCCGACCACCTTGCCGCCCGCCTCACGCACGGCCCGCACCGCGGTCAATGCCGACCCACCGGTGGTGCTGGTGTCCTCCACCACCAGAACCGGTTGGCCGGCCACGTCGAATCCTTCGATAAGACGTTGCATGCCATGGGCTTTCACCGACTTGCGCACCACGAATGCGTCAATCGGGCGTCCCGGAGCGTGCATGACAGCGGTCGCCACCGGGTCTGCACCCAGCGTCAGGCCGCCCACGGCCACATAGTCCCAGTCGTCGGTGAGTTGGCGGACCAACCGCCCGATGAGAGCGCCGGCGCGATGGTGCAATGTAGAACGGCGAAGGTCGACGTAGTAGTCGGCTTCGGCCCCGGAAGACAGCGTCACACGGCCGTGCACCACGGACAGCTCGCGCACCAGCGCGGCGAGCTCATCGCGTTCGTCGTTGTTAAGTGCGGCCACGGCCCCTCCCGAATGTGTTTGTCAGCGTGCGCGACAGCCCGCGCGGAATCAGTCGACTGATGGTGGTCAATGCCTTGTACTGCAGGCCCGGAACGCTGACCACCTCGCCGCGGGCGATGTCGGCCAGGCTGGCCGCGACCACGTCGTCGACCTCCATCCACATGAAGGACGGCAACGTGGCCATATCGATTCCGGCGCGCTCGTGGAACTCGGTGTGGACGTATCCCGGGCAGACCACGTGGATGCCGACGCCGGTGCCGTGCAGGCCGCCGGCCAGTCCTTCGGTGAACGACACCACCCAGGCCTTGGAGGCCGAGTAGGTCGAACCGCGTCCGGACAGCAGCCCGGCGACACTGGCGATGTTGATGACGGTGCCGGCACCCGCCTCGACCATCGCGGGCAGCGCGGCGCGGGTCAGCTGCATCACCGCGGTGACATTGACGTCCAGTTGCGACTGCAGCAGGGCGGGCTCGGCGGTCCAGAACTCCCCGGACGTGCCGAACCCGGCATTGTTGACCAGGACCCGCACCCCGACGCCCAGCCGCTCAGCGACTTTGGCGCGGCCGGCGGCGTCGGCCAGATCCGCGGGCAGCACCTCGACGGCTCCGCCGTGGCTGCCCCGCAGTTCGGTTGCCAGCGCCTCCAGGCGTTCGACGTCGCGGGAGACCAGGACCAGGTCATAGCCATCGGCGGCGTAGCGGCGGGCATAGCCGGCGCCCAACCCCGAGGTGGGCCCGGTGACCACGGCAACGGGGCGAGACATGCCCGTCAGCGTAGCGGCGATCGCGAGCGCGACGAAGTCGGGCGCTGCGGGTCGACGCCATCAGGCCCGCGGCGATCGCGAGCGCGACGAAGTCGGGCGCTGCGGGTCGACGCCATCAGGCCCGCGGCGATCGCAAGCGCGACGAAGTCGGGCGCTGCGGGTCGACGCCATCAGGCCCGCGGCGATCGCGAGCGCGACGAAGTCGGGCGCTGCGGGTCGACGCCATCAGGCCCGCGGCGATCGCAAGCGCGACGAAGTCGGGCGCTGCGGGTCGACGCCATCAGGCCGGAAGCCGCTGGTGCCAACCGTCGTCGGATGTCAGCGCTGATAGTGCGCGGTCTGCCGACCGTTGCGACCGCCCGGCGCGTGCAGCACGTCGGAGGAACTCTCCCGGCTGCTCCGGCGGCGCTGTTGCGGTTCGGCAGCCGAGGCGGCGTTGCCCGGCGCCGGCGCGGCCGCTCGCGACGCCGACGGAAGCTGCTCGGCCTCGCTCTCGTCCGCGGCCTCAGCAGCGCCCGACGAGCCCAGCGGACGGCTAGGTTGCCCGTTGCGGCGCCCCGTTGCGCCGGCCGCGGCTTCGGCGGGCTGGCGTCGCGGGCTCGGCGGGAGCACCCGAAGCAGGTCATTGAATTGGCGAACGCTGCGCAGGCCCTCGTCCCACTGGGCGCGGGTGCTGGTGATGGGCATGCTCACCAGGGTCCAGTTCGCCTCGTTCCACATGACCTCGGCGCAGTCCGGGGCGGTGTGGGCGAACGTGACCATCCGCCGGTCGCAGGCCCGCCGTGCCGCATCCAGGTTGGTCGAGTACACCATCCGCGGGCCGATCGCCCCGAGCAGCCAGATGTCGTTCTCCCGCGGCTCTTTGAGCCCCTTGAGCCGCACATCGACGACGACGTTCGTGCTGACCTTGCGGTGCAGGGCGATCACCGTCGCCACTTCGTCCAGGTCAAAGATGTAGACGGCCTCGCCGCGGATCTGGCCGAGCACGACGTTGCGCACCGGCGCCTCGCCGACCGTCGACATCACGCCACGCTTCCAGCGGTGCAGGATCTCGGCGGATTCCGGCTCGAAGTCGAAACCATGCGAACGGGCCCAGGACTTACGGCGCCGACTGCGGCCACGCCGCTGGTCGATGTCCACGTACAGCAATACCGCCGCGCCGACAAAGCAGAGCGCGGACAGCGTGAACCAGAGCGGGACCATTGGGCCTAGCGTATCTGTTCTCGGCCGTGATCGACGAATGTCCTCAGGTCACAACCCTGTATCACCGCGACGCTAGGGCGTCACGACGCTGTTGGGAACGATGTGCATGGACCCGTCGCCGGCCGTTGAGACATACACGTCGTTCTGCTGGAACAGCCAATTACCGGTGTTCATCGAGGCGCCCGACACGATCACCGGGCTGTTGGACGAGTTCGAATTGACCGTGTAGTCGTACAGCAGCGTACCGCCCTTGGTGGGGTCGCCCGAGTACACGCTGACCTGCTGGCCGGCGGCCAGAACGTCCCCGGCGCTTCCGTTGGTCAGGCTTGCCGGGATCGTCCCGTTCACCCCACCGGAATCCATGATTGAACCGACTGGGCCGGCGGTTTTGCCGCCGTCGAACGACACGTACAGCGTCGAGTTCGGCGAGCCGTCAACCGTGACTCCGCCGGTCAGCGGATCGGCGCCGAATGTCAGGGTGCCGTCCTTCTGGTCGATCAGGACCCCGTCGCCGAGCGCACCCGGCAGCGCCGTGGTCGGGATGCTGTCGGGCGTCGGCCCGACTGCGTTCGCCCCGATGCCCAAGACACCGTCGGCGTTATCGCCGAGGTAGGAGCTGATGTTCCACCCGGTGAACAGCGCCGAGAGACTGACCGGGAAAGAGAACAACACGGCATCGACATCGGTCGTGCCGCTGGTGACGGTGGCGCCGGCGGCGTCGGTGAACGTAACCGTGGTGGGCAGTTCCGCGTAGACGTAGTCCACCGAATTGCCGAACTGACCGATGTTGATGCTGGTGGGCGGGCCGGTGATCCCGAAGGGGTTGATGTCCCAGATCGGCATGACCAGACCAGCCGAGCCGGTGTCGACCAGCACCGACGCCTCCGGACCGCCACCCACCGAGACATTCACCACCGGTTCGGTGCCGCTGTTGACCTGCAGTGGAATGGTGAAGCTACTCGGGATGTCTGCGTCGACGCCGGCGGCTGCGGCACTGCCGGCCACGCTCGCGTCGGCGGCCCCACCGAAGATCCACTGCTCAAGATCGTTGATCGGGGTGTAGACGAGGTTCTGGTACCAGCCGTCGAACATGGTGTCCAGCGAGGCCAGCGCCAAGCCCGGGTCGGTGTCGGCCGCGATGCCGGGATCGAACGCGCTGAGGGCGTCGATGATCGGCTGGAACAGGTCATCGATGTCAGCGTGCGCCGTCGGTGTGGGTGCGCCCAGCGCGATAAACGCCCCGACCGCCGCGGTCGCGCCGATGATGCGTCGACGAGCTGCCATCTCCGAAAACCTCCCCGCATGAGGTCACGGACATCCCCTGAGCCGTAACCAATCGCGGTCAGCTAACCCACTCAGGGGCGCAGACCACCAGGGGGTTTAGCCAAGAAAGCGCCAAAAATCGCTTTGGGCCGTCTAACGGGCGCTCTGACTCGTTACCTCATCACAGCTGGATGAGGGTGCCGCCGATGACGGTCTGCCCGCCGGGTACGCCGTAGTTGATGTAGACCGGTTGCTGACCGAAGAGCCAGTTGCCGGTGTTCATGTTGTTTCCGCCGACCACGATCGGGCTGCGAGTGGCTTCATCGGTCGGCGCCGGGAGCATTGAGTTGACCTTGTACTCGTACAGCAGCGTGCCGTCCTTGGTGTAGACGGAGATCTCCGTCCCGTTGGGCAACTTTCCGTCGATCGGAGTTACGCCCGCAGCGTTGAGCACCGAGGACGGCATGGTGCCGTACACCCCGCCGGAGTCGATCACTCCCCTGACCGGTGTGAGCGGCCCGTCATTGAGCTGCACCTTCAAGTCCGCCCACGGCGCCCCGGGGATGACTGTTCCACCCTCGTAGGGGTTGTCCCCGAAGATCAATTTGCCGCCCGCCTGGTCGATCAGCACGCCGTTACCGAGATTGCCCGGCAGATCGGCGGTCGGAATGTGGTCGGGAGTGGGTCCGAGCGCGTTGGGTCCGATGCCCAAGATCCCGGTGGACGAGCCGGCCAGGTAGCTCTCAATGGACCACGCGCCCGAGAGGCTGAAGTCTGCCGGGAACGCGAACAGCACCGCATCCACCGTGGTGTCCGCGGTGACGGTGTCGCCGTTCTCACCGGTGAAGGTGACCGTGGTGGGCAGCTCCAGATAGAAGTAGTTCAACGCACCGCCGAATTGGCCGATGTTGAAACCGGTGGGCAGGCCGGTGATGCCGAACGGGTTGATGTTCCAGATCGGGATGACCAGCCCGGCGGCGCCGGTGTCGACTAGCACCTCGGTCTGTGCGCCGCCGCCTACCGAGACGTTGATCACCGGTTGGGTGTTGAGGTTGACCTCCATCGGGACGGTGAAGCTGTCGGGAAGGTTGTCACTGTCCGGGCCGTAGGCAACGGCGCTGCCAGGAAGACCGTCGCCGAACAGCCACGGCGCGATGCTGTTGAGCGGGCTGTAAATGAGGTCCTGGTACCAACCGTTGAACAGGGTGTCCAGCGAGGACAGCGCAGAACCCGGGTCGGTGTCTGCGGCGAGGCCCGGGTCGACCCAGCTGATCGCGTCGATGATGGGCTGGAACAGGTCGTCCCAGTCAGCCTGAGCGGCCGGAGCGGGTGCGCCCAGCGCCAGGACCGCTCCCACGGCACCGACGGCGCCCACCAGGCGATGGCGACGAGCTGACATGGCTACCCTCCGGATGAATAACGGTGCAGGAATACACCGGAATTTCTCAGTAATGGTTAGGCTAACCGATCAGCTTCAACACCGCATCCGCAAAGGAGCGCCGGCCGACGACAAGGCCCCCCGGAACTGCTTCCGAGGGGCCTTGCCGTGAGGGAAGTCTCAGCCCAGGACCAGCGACTCGCCGTCCGCGCTGATGTTGATCGGCACGATGTCACCGTCGTGCACCTCACCGGCCAGCAACATCTTGGCCAACTGGTCGCCGATGGCCTGTTGGATCAACCGGCGCAGTGGACGCGCCCCGTAGACCGGGTCGAATCCGCGGTGGGCCAACCACTTCTTGGCCTCCAGCGACACCTCGATGGTCAGCCGCCGCTGGGCCAGCCGCTTGGCCAACTGCTGCAGCTGGATGTCGACGATCTGCACCAGTTCCTCGGGGTTGAGGCCCTCGAAGATCAGCACGTCGTCGAGCCGGTTGATGAACTCCGGCTTGAACGCCGCCCGCACCGCGGCCATCACCTGCTCCTCGGTGCCACCGGACCCCAGGTTGGAGGTCAAGATCAGGATCGTGTTGCGGAAGTCCACCGTGCGGCCCTGGCCGTCGGTGAGCCGGCCCTCGTCGAGGACCTGCAGCAGCACGTCGAACACGTCCGGGTGGGCCTTTTCCACCTCGTCGAACAGCACCACGGTGTAGGGCCGGCGACGCACCGCCTCGGTCAGCTGACCGCCCTGGTCGTAGCCGACGTAACCCGGAGGCGCACCGACCAGGCGAGCCACCGAGTGCTTCTCGCCGTACTCGCTCATGTCGATGCGGACCATGGCCCGTTCGTCGTCGAACAGGAAGTCGGCCAACGCCTTGGCCAACTCGGTCTTGCCCACTCCAGTGGGGCCCAGGAAAAGGAACGAGCCCGTCGGCCGGTTGGGGTCGGCGACCCCGGCCCGGCTGCGCCGCACCGCATCTGAGACAGCCTGCACCGGCTTGCGTTGCCCGACGACCCGCTTGCCCAGTTCCTCTTCCATGCGCAGCAGCTTGGCGGTCTCACCTTCCAGCAGCCGGCCGGCTGGGATGCCGGTCCAGGCACTCACCACATCGGCGATGTCGTCGGGGCCGACCTCTTCCTTGAGCATGACGTCTTCGCGGGCCTGCGCATTGGGCAGTGCCGCTTCGAGTTTCTTCTCCACCTCGGGAATTCGGCCGTAGCGCAACTCGGCGGCCTTGGCCAGGTCGCCGTCGCGTTCGGCTCGGTCGGACTCGCCGCGCAGCGCTTCCAGTTGCTCCTTGAGCTCACGGACGATGTCGATGGCACCCTTCTCGTTCTGCCACCGGGTCGTCAGCTGCGCCAGCTTCTCCTTGTAATCGGCCAGCTCGCTACGCAGCTTCTCCAACCGGTCCTTGGACGCGTCGTCGGATTCCTTGCTCAGCGCCATCTCTTCGATTTCCAGCCGGCGCACGAGTCGCTCGACCTCGTCGATCTCCACGGGCCGCGAGTCGATCTCCATCCGCAGCCGCGAAGCGGCCTCATCCACCAAGTCAATCGCCTTGTCCGGCAAGAACCTTGCGGTGATGTAGCGGTCAGAAAGAGTGGCGGCAGCCACGAGCGCGGAGTCGGTGATGCGCACACCGTGGTGTACCTCGTAGCGGTCCTTGAGGCCACGCAGGATGCCGATGGTGTCTTCGGCCGAGGGTTCACCGACGTAGACCTGCTGGAAACGACGCTCCAGGGCAGCGTCCTTCTCGATGTACTTGCGGTACTCCTCCAGCGTGGTGGCGCCGACCAACCGCAGTTCACCGCGCGCCAGCATCGGCTTGATCATGTTGCCGGCGTCCATCGCGCCCTCACCGGTGGCACCGGCGCCCACGATGGTGTGCAGCTCGTCGATGAACGTGATGATCTGCCCGGCAGAGTCTTTGATCTCGTCCAGCACGGCCTTGAGGCGTTCCTCGAACTCGCCGCGGTACTTGGCGCCGGCCACCATCGAGCCCAGATCCAGGCTGACGACGGTCTTGTCGCGCAGGCTGTCCGGGACGTCGCCGGCGACAATGCGCTGGGCCAGGCCCTCGACGATCGCGGTCTTGCCAACGCCGGGCTCACCGATGAGTACCGGGTTGTTCTTGGTGCGCCGGCTCAAAACCTGTACCACTCGGCGGATCTCGGTGTCACGACCGATCACCGGGTCCAGCTTGCCTTCACGGGCTCGCGCGGTCAGATCGGTGGAGTACTTCTCCAACGCCTGATAGCTGGCCTCCGGGTCGGGGCTGGTGACCCGAGCGCTACCGCGCACCTTGACGAACGCCTCCCGCAACGCTTGCGGGGAAGCACCGTGGCCGGTCAGCAGCTTGGCGACATCGGAGTCGCCGGTCGCCAATCCCACCATCAGGTGCTCGGTCGAGACGTACTCGTCGTCGAGTTCGGTGGCCAGCTGCTGGGCCACGGTGATCGCGGCCAGGGAGTCGCGGGACAACTGCGGCTGCGCGTTGGAGCTGGTGACCTGCGGCGCCAGATCAATCAGACGCTGGGCTTCGTCGCGGACCGTCGCCGGGTTCACCCCGACCGCCTCCAGCAGCGGCGCAGCGATCCCGTCGTTCTGGGTAAGCAGGGCCTGCAGCAGATGGGCAGGCCGGATTTCAGGGTTGCCGGCGGCGGTGGCCGTCTGCAAAGCCGCGGTCAGGGCTGCCTGCGTCTTGGTGGTCGGGTTGAACGAGTCCACGACACCTCCATTCGGGGTCAGAGCGGGCCTACACGGGCCCGCCAAAAATGCTTGTCGTGTTGTCCAACGTCGTCAAGGTTGAGTCTGTTCCGCTCAAGTCTATTTTTCTTGCCGGGCAGCGGTCCGTTTCAGCCCAGGCGCAGCGTGCGGCGCGCGTTCTGCACCAATCTAGGCAGCCGGGAGGCGCCCATCAGGGCCCGGAACAGCCAACTGTCATCCGACGGCAGCACGCCGGCCGACTGGGTGGCATCGAGCAGGTCGAACAGCGTCTCGCCCTCATACATCAGTCCGTCGGTGTTGAAGTGGTACCGGTCGACCGCGGTGCACTGCACGAAGGTACCGACGCCGTGGATGGCCGGGGCCGACTCGTCGTAGGGGTAGAAGCGCAGCGTGCCGCTGAAGTGCCCGCTGCCGATGTAACGAACGATGACCCGGGTCTCGCCCTCCGGCGTGACGTCGATATAGACCTGCCCGGGCAGCGGGTCGTAGCGCCAGTCCGGGATGGCGTCGAGGAAGGAGAAGTTGTAGCGCTCGAATTCTTCGAGCCCCACGATGATCCGGCCGAAGGTGGTGGGGTCCTTGTAGCGCAGGTCCCGGGTATAGAGCTCGTGATTGAGCGACTGTGAAGATTTGAGTGGCTGTCGGGCGGGTTGACCCACTTGAGCGACTGACCCCGTCTTTGCGGGTGTCCTTGATTTGATCTGTCGCCTGCTCGGCAGTCGCGCCCCTGGTGCTGACCGGGCGGGCAGTGACCTCATAGGAGCCTGACCGGAATTCAGGTCCCATCACAGTCTTGTCCGGCCCGACCGGCCAGCGTCACAACCCTGCTGAAAGGTCGCGATACCAATCATGCCAACACAAGTCCCCGGTGGTCGAGTCATCGTCGGTGTCGACACCCATAAACACCTGCACGCCGCGGCGGTCCTCGATGAACGTGGCGCCCTATTGGCCACGGCCACCTTCGATGCGAACACCAGCGGATATCGCGCGTTGATCGACTGGGCCGGCACGTTCGGAACCGCATCGAGCTTCGGGATTGAAGGCACCGGCTCCTATGGCCGCGGCCTGGCCGCAGCGGTACGTCGCAGCGGCAGCGATGTGCTGGAGGTGATGCGACCCAACCGCCAAGACCGCCATCGCCGCGGCAAATCCGATCTGCTCGACGCCGAAAATGCCGCTCGCGCGGTGCTAGCCGGCCACACCGAGGCGATCCCCAAGACCGACGACGGCACGGTGGAGATGATCCGGCACATCAAAGTCGCCAAGAACGCCGCAGTCAAAGCCCGCACCACGGCCATGCAGTCACTCAAGGCCGTGCTGATCACTGCACCGGCCGAGTTACGCGAAACCCTCCAACCCCTGCCCAACATGGCCCTGCTGCGCCGCTGCGCCAGCCTCCGGCCGGGCCCGACCACCTCGGTGACCGCAGCAGCCAAATACAGTCTGCGGGCCATCGCCCAACGCTGGCTGGCCCTCAACGACGAAGTCACCGAGCACGAAAAGCTACTGGGCACCCTCATTGAACAGATCGCCCCGCAGCTGACCGCCGCGGTCGGGATCGGCCCCGACAACGCCTCAGAGCTGCTGATGGCACTCGGTGACAACGCCGAACGTATCCGCAACGAAGCCGCCTTGGCCAAACTCTGCGGCACCTGCCCGATCCCGGCCTCCAGCGGCAAAACCCGCCGCTACCGGCTCAACCGAGGCGGGCATCGCCGCGCCAACGCCGCACTGCACCGCATCGTCGTCGTCCGCATGAAATACCACGAACCCACCCGCGCCTACGTCGCCCGACGTATCACCGAAGGCAAAACCAAACCCGAAATCATGCGCTGCCTCAAGCGCCACCTCATCCGAGAAATCTGGACCCTCACCAAACACCTACGCCAACAACCCACCACCCACCAAACCGCGGCTTGACGTCTATAGGAGCATCATGTCCCGCATCAGCCAACTCCACCAATACTTTTTGGCCCATTCGGCCGCGAAGGCCACGTCGATCCCGCGGTCGGCGTAGTGGGCGATCTTGCGGTCCAGGTCGACGAACCACTGCTGCGTCATGGCGTTGAGCTCAGGCTCGGTGAGCACCTTCACCTTCCCGCCCGCCCGGTTGCCGGGAAGATATTCCGGCAACGGCTGGCGCAGCCGCGGCTTGGCGATGGCTTCGCGAAATCGCGCTTCGTCGAACATATCCCAACCCTCCAGCCAACTGGAATCGCCTGATTCCTCTATGTAAGCAGGCGTGGGAACGTATCCTCAAGCTTCCCCACGATTCGGAGGTGCACATGGGTGGCGGCCAACGGGCGCCCCGGGTGTGGCGCGGCCAGACCCACGATGCCCGGTCCCAGGCACGTCGGGCTCAGCTGATCGAGGCGGGGGTGGAGCTGCTGGGCACCGGGGGCACGGCCGGCGTCACTATGCGCGCGGCGTGCCGCGACGCCGGGCTCAGCCTTCGTTACTTCTACGAAAGCTTCAGCGACACAGACGAGCTGATCCTGGCCGTGTACGACCGGTGCAACGCAGAGCTGCTCGCCACCATGGCCGGCGTCGCAGGCAAGGCGGCGCCGATCAGCGTGGCACTCGACAGGGCGACAGCCTATTTCGAGGAAGATCCCCGTCGGCTACGAATCCTGCTGCGGGAGCCGCAGTCCAGCAGCCTGTTGGCCGATCATCGCGCCGACATCCTGCCCGGCCTACTGGGAGCGCTGATCGGCCCATCCGGCATCGGCAATTCGTCTCCCGTCACCGCCGCACAAGCCATGAGTGCCAGCGCACTGTCCGGAGCACTCACCACGCTGGTTCTCGACTGGGCCGATGGCCGTCTGCGCGTCAGCCGTGCCGAACTGGTGAAGTTCGCGGCCGACCTGGTGCGCGCCGAGCTGAGCCTGGCAACCCCGTCACAGAGTTGACTCCTGGCACGAGCCGGCGCCGCGCGGTGGACGCGTCCACAGGTACAACGCGATCCAGGCGCCGTAGCCCAGCGCCATCCCCGCATACATCACGGCGGGATCGCCCTGCCCGTGCACGCTGAGGTAGAGCACCACACCTGCGACCAACGCCGGCAGCACTGCCGCACGGCGCCGCAGCGCGAACGCCACCGTGACGAGCACGATCGACACGATCAGCAGCACAGGACTGATCCGGTGCAGCATGTCGAGCACAGCGGCGAGCCACCCCGACGATCCGCCAGTGCCGTGCCCGGCGTGCCCCGCACCGGCCACGGCCGACGCGCCGACGCCAAGCGCCACCAGGATCGCCGGCAGGCAACAGGCCAGCGTGCAGGTCAGCGCGGCAACCACTCCCGCCGCCCCGAACCGGCGTCCGGAGGGCTTGCTCCAGCGGGGCCGGTCACGACATTCTGACGTGGGTGACATGTCCGCCTTCCGTAGATACTTCTGCGAACCTATACCCCGTATGGGTATCTAGCAAGAGTGACGCTCTGCGCGGCCCGGTCCGTGCCATCCAGTCGGCTACGGTGCTGCTATGACGACCAGCCTGGCTTCGGTGTGGACCGCGTTGATCCCGCTCGCGCTGGTGGTGGCGCTCTCACCGATCACCGTCATCCCGGCCGTGCTGGTGCTGCACACCGCGCGCCCTCGCGAGACCGGACTGGCCTTTCTCGTCGGTTGGCTGGTGGGTCTGGCGGCCCTGACCGCCGCCTTCATCGCCGTATCCGGACTGCTGGGCGGCTTACACACGACCCCACCGACCTGGGCATCGTGGTTGCGCATCGTGGTCGGTGCGGTGCTGATCGCGTTCGGCGTCTACCGATGGGTGACCCGGCACGGCCACGGCGAGATGCCGCGCTGGATGCGCTCATTCACCTCGATGTCCCCGCTGCGTGCTGGCCTGACGGCCGCCGCGCTGGCCGTGATTCGGCCGGAAGTGCTGTTCATGTGTGCAGCGGCCGGGCTGGCCATCGGCAGCGCTGGACTGCGCAGCGAGGACAGTTGGCCGGCGGCCATATTTTTCGTCGTCCTGGCCGCATCGTCGGTCTTGATCCCGATTCTGGGATACCTGGCGGCCAGCAACCGACTGGACCCAGCGCTGAACCGGCTGAAGAACTGGATGGAGCAGCAGCACGCCGCGCTGGTCGCCGTCATCCTGGTACTCATCGGTGCGATGGTGGTCTACAACGGAATTCATGCGCTATAGCAGGCGTCGCCGCCGGCCCGCATTAAGATCGCGGCCGTGGGACTGGACGATCGCGACGCGTTGCGCGTGCTGCATGACGCGTTTGCCGTGCCGGCCGACGGTTCCGGCGTAGTCGCCCAGTTCTTCACCCGATGGTTCGGCACCGACCCTTCGGTGCGTGACCTGTTCCCCGCCGATCTGACCACCCAGCGGGCCGCGTTCGCGCATGCCATGAGCTGGGTGCTCGGCGAATTCATCGACCAACGGGCACAGGAACCCGTAGCGCTTCTGGCCCAACTGGGCCGTGACCACCGCAAGTACGGTGTGACGCAACGCCATTACAACGTCGTAGGCCACGTGCTTCTGGCCACCCTGCGTGACGAGTTGGCCGACAGCTGGACCGCGACCGTCGACGACGCCGCCCGCGAGGCGCTGAATCTGATCATCGGGGTGATGGGCGGGGCCGCCGATGCCGAAGAGGGGCCGGCATGGTGGGACGGCACCGTCGTCGAGCACCTGCGGGTCTCCCGCGACATGGCCGTCGTGCGGATCCAGCTGGACCAACCGCTGCCCTATCACCCGGGCCAGTACGTCAAAGTCGAGGTGCCGCAGTGCCCGCGATCGTGGCGCTACTTGAGCCCGAGCATGCCCGCCGACGAGACCGGGGCCATCGAGTTTCACGTCCGCGCGGTCCCCGCCGGCCTGGTCAGCACCGCCATCGTCAACGAAACACGGCCCGGCGAGCGGTGGCGACTGTCCAGCCCCCACGGCGGATTGCATGTCGACCGCGACGCCGGTGACGTGCTGATGGTGGCCGGAAGTACCGGCCTGGCGCCGCTGCGGGCGATCATCATGGACCTCACCCGCTGGGGTGTGAATCCGCGGGTACACCTGTTCTTCGGTGGCCGATATCCCTGCGAGCTCTACGACCTGCCCACCCTGTGGCAGATCGCTGCACACAACCCGTGGCTGTCGGTGACCCCGGTGTCGGAGTACGCACGCGACCCGGAATGGGCCGCCGACTACCCCGACGTGACCCCGCCGCGCGGGTTGCACGTGCGGCAGACCGGGCGGCTGGCGGAGGTGGTCACCGGCTACGGCAGCTGGGGCGACCGCCAGATTCTGATCTGTGGCGGCCCGGAGATGACGCGGGCTACCGTGGCGGCTTTAGTCGCCAAAGGGGCTCCCCCAGAACGCATTCAACACGACCCTTTGTCGGAGTGAGAAGTGACTGATCTCGAGCCGTGCGTGTTGATCGATCCGTCGTCGTCGCTGACGGCGACATTCTTCCCTAACGCCGGCATGATCGGGACGTCACTGTGCGACGACGGCGTGGAACTGCTCGGCCAGCGCCGGGGCGTGGCCGCCTACGTTGCCGAGCAGAAGACCATGGGAATTCCGCTGTTATATCCCTGGGCGAATCGCTTGAGCGGCAACGACTACCGGGTCGATTCCGCGGAGGTAACGCTCACTCCTGGGGTCGGCGGGGTGCACACCGACGAATACGGCGCCCCGATCCACGGCACCCTCGCCGGGGATGCCGACTGGCGGGTGAGCGCGCGCTCGGCATCGGCGTTGACCGCGGAAATCGACTTCGGAGCCCGCCCGGATCTGCTGGCGACGTTCCCGTTCCCGCATCTGCTGGAGCTGGCCATCACATTGGCGGACCGCACTTTGACGGTGCGCACCACGGTCACCGCCACCAGCGAGACGGCGGTGCCGCTGTGCTTCGGCTTTCACCCTTACCTTCAGCTTCCCGGTGTGCGCAGGGCGCAGTGGGTCATCGAGACCCCGACGATGCGGTCCCGGATCGTTGACGCACACAACATCCCGACCGGCGCGCTCGCTCCGCACCCGCCGTCGACACAATTGTTGGGCGACAACGTGTTCGACCACGGTTTCGACGAAGTGGAACCTGGAGCTGTGTTCGCAGTCTCCGGCGGCGGTCGGCGCATTGAGGTGCGGTTCGACCAGGGCTATCCGGCGGCGCAGATCTATGCGCCGGCCACCGAAGCCGTGGTCTGTTTCGAACCCATGGCCGCACCCACCGACGCGCTGCGCCGCGGCGGCTACCCGGTGGCCCGTTTTGGACAGCCCGGCGTAGCCCAATTCTCCATCCGAGTTCGTTGACTCTGCGTGTACCAGGCAAAAGTGCGAGAGAGGTGCCTGGTGGACGCAGAGTCAACGAGACAAACGGCTAGCGGCGCGGCTGCCAGACCACCACGGCGGTGCTCTTAGGCACCACCGCGATCTCTCGACGCTGGTTGGCGCGCAACATCTCCAACTCCGCCGTCATCTCTTTGACCCGCGACTGCAGCGCCTCGACCTGATTGGTCAGCTCGATGATCCGTTTGATGCCGGCGAGGTTGACGCCTTCGTCGTGCGAAAGCCGCTGCACCTCGCGCAGCATGTCGACGTCACGTTCGGAGTAGCGGCGTCCGCCGCCGGAGCTGCGCTGCGGACTCACCAAACCGATCCGGTCATAGGTCCGCAGCGTCTGCGCGTGCATCCCGGCCAGCTCGGCAGCCACCGAGATCAGGAAAGTGCGGGCATTGTCCGATTTGCTCATGAGCGATTACCCGCCCATCCGGCCCGCGGGTCGAACCCGCTGGCCTGCTCCGCTGCCGCGTACGCCTCGAGCGCCTCTTGCGCCTGGCCCTCCAGATTCGGTGGGACCGCGACCTTGACGGTGACCAGTAGGTCGCCACTTCCGCCGCCGCGCTTGGGCACGCCGCGCCCCCGTACCCGCAGAATCCGCCCATCGGCGGTTCCCTTCGGCACCCGCACACCGACTTTGCCGTCCAGTGTCGGGACCGACAGCGTGGTACCCAAGGCAAGCTCGGAGAAGCTCACCGGGATGGTGACCGTCAGGTCGTCGCCGTCGCGCCCGAAGACCTTGTCCGGGCGCACTCGCACCGTCACGTACAGATCACCCGACGGCGCCCCACGCAGACCGGCCTCACCCTGGCCCGCCAGCCGAATCCGCTGGCCGTCTTCGACACCCGGGGGAATCCGCACATTGATGGTGCGGGTTCGCGCTGCCCGCCCGGTTCCCTTGCACTCCGAACACGGGTGCTCGATGATCGACCCACTGCCACGGCAGTCGGTACACGGCTCCGAGAATCCAAAAGCGCCCTGATTGCTGCTGATCACTCCGGATCCGTTGCAAGAGACGCAGACCCGGGGGCTGGTACCTGGCCGGGCACCGCTGCCATGACAGTTGGTGCACGGCGCGGCACTGGTCAGCCGCAGCGGCATCTCGACGCCCTTGGTGGCTTCCAGGAAGCTCAGCTCGGAGTCGGTCTCCAGGTCGTTGCCGCGCCGCGGCCGGCTGGGCCGCTGCTGCGCGCCACGCCCGAACAGGCCGCCGAAGAGATCACCGATGTTGGCCCCACCGGTCTGCCCGGCGGCGCCGAACAGGTCGTTGAGGTTAAATTCGCTGCCGTCGCCGCCGGTGGAGAACCGATCGAAGTTGCCGCCGCCGAATCCGCCGCCACCGTTGAAGCGCCGCCCGAACCCGCCACCGGCGAACAGCCGACGGGTCTCGTCGTACTCCTTGCGTTTGGCCTCATCGGACAACACGCTGTAGGCCTCGGAAACCGCCTTGAAGCGGTCGGCGGCAGCCGGGTTGTTGGGGTTGCGGTCCGGATGCAGTTCGGAGGCCAACTTGCGGTAGGCGCTCTTGATCTCTTTCTCGCTGGCGTCGGAGGAGACGCCCAACTCCTTATAGAAGTCCTTTTCGACCCATTCGCGCTGAGCCACGCCGCGTCACCTCCTTACCTGTCAATTCTCTTCAGCAGTGTCGCCGTCGACAACCGCTCCGTTGGCACCGGCGTCCGGGACGGTGTCGACCACCCCGACCATCGCGTGCCGCAGCACCTGCTCGCCGAGCTTGTAGCCCTGCCGCAGGACGGTGCCGATCACCGAGTGTGTCCCGTCGCCCTCATGCTGGACCGCCTCGTGCAGCGACGGGTCGAACTCGTCGCCCTCGGCGCCGAACGATGTCAGTCCCATTCCAGTGAGCACACCGGTCAGCTTGTCCGCCACTGCTTTCAGCGGACCCGCTTCCAAATCGCCGTGGCTGCGGGCACGGTCCAGGTCGTCGAGGATCCCGAGAAATTCGGTCACCACTGCGGCCTTGGCCCGGTCGGCGACACCTTGCTGATCGCGCAGCGCCCGCTTGCGGTAGTTGGCGAAGTCCGCCTGTACCCGCTGCAGGTCGGCGGTCAGCTCGGCGACCTGGTCGGCCTGGTCGTCGCTGGCGGCGCGTTCCTCCGGCGCCGGCCCACTAGGGGCCGGCCCGGAGGAACTCTCCCGCACCTCACCGGTTTCCGGGTCAATGCGCCGCTTGTCGGTGACGGTGATGGTCTCCGGAGACTGTTCGCGTGAGTTCTCTTCGCTCACTTGGTGTCTCCGTCGTCGACCACCTCTGCGTCCACGACGTCGTCGTCGCCACCGGACCCAGCGCCCGCTCCTTCAGAGGCGGCCTGCTCAGCCTGAGTGGCCTCGTAGATCGCCTGACCCAGCGCTTGCGACTCGACGCCGAGCTTCTCCATCGCGGTCTTGATGGCGCCGATGTCGGTGCCCTCCAACGCCTTCTTGGCGTCGCCGATGGCTGCGTCGACCTTGCCCAGGGTGTCCTCGGGGACCTTCGACCCACCTTCGGCTTCGCGCTGCTCCTTGACGAACTTCTCCGTCTGGTAGACCAGCGACTCGGCCTGGTTGCGCACGTCGGCCTCTTCGCGACGCTTGCGGTCCTCCTCGGCGTGCGCCTCGGCGTCCTTGATCATCCGGTCGATCTCCTCCTGGGACAGGCCGGAGCCCTCCTGGATCTTGATCGTGTTCTCCTTGCCGGTGCCCTTGTCCTTGGCGGTGACGTGCACGATGCCGTTGGCGTCGATGTCGAAGGTGACCTCGATCTGGGGGACACCGCGCGGGGCCGGCGGGATGCCGGTGAGCTCGAAAGAGCCGAGCAGCTTGTTGTGCGAGGCGATCTCGCGCTCACCCTGGAAGACCTGGATCTGCACCGACGGCTGGTTGTCGTCGGCGGTGGTGAAGGTCTCACTGCGCTTGGTCGGGATGGTGGTGTTGCGCTCGATCAGCTTGGTCATCACGCCGCCCTTGGTCTCGATACCAAGCGACAGCGGGGTGACGTCAAGCAGCAGAACGTCTTTCACCTCGCCCTTGAGCACGCCGGCCTGCAGCGCGGCGCCCACGGCTACAACCTCGTCGGGGTTGACGCCCTTGTTGGGCTCCTGGCCACCGGTCAGCTCCTTGACCAGCTCGGTCACCGCGGGCATCCGGGTGGAACCACCGACGAGCACCACGTGGTCGATCTCCGACACCGAGATACCGGCGTCTTTGATCACCGACTGGAACGGCTTGCGGGTGCGGTCCAGCAGATCCTGGGTGATCTTCTGGAACTCCGAACGGGTCAGCTGCTCGTCGAGGAACAGCGGGTTCTTGTCGGCGTCGACGGTGATGTAGGGCAGGTTGATCGAGGTGCTCTGCGAGCTCGACAGCTCGATCTTGGCCTTCTCGGCGGCTTCACGCAGCCGCTGCATGGCCATCTTGTCCTTGGTCAGGTCGATGCCCGACGTGCCCTTGAACTTGTCGACCAGCCAGTCGACGACCCGGTCGTCCCAGTCGTCGCCGCCGAGGTGGTTGTCACCGGAGGTGGCCCGCACCTCGACCACACCCTCGCCGATCTCCAACAGGGAGACGTCGAAGGTGCCGCCACCGAGGTCGAACACCAGGATGGTCTGCTCTTTGTGGCCCTTGTCCAGGCCGTAGGCCAGCGCGGCAGCGGTCGGCTCGTTGACGATGCGCAGCACGTTGAGGCCGGCGATCTGGCCGGCTTCCTTGGTGGCCTGGCGCTGGGCGTCGTTGAAGTAGGCGGGCACGGTGATCACCGCGTCGGTGATGTCCTCACCGAGGTAGGCCTCCGCGTCGCGCTTGAGCTTCATCAGCACGCGGGCGCTGATCTCCTGCGAGGTGTAGTCCTTGCCGTCGATCTCGACTTTCCAGTCGGTGCCGATGTGGCGCTTGACCGAGCGGATGGTGCGGTCGACGTTGGTGACCGCTTGGTTCTTGGCGGGCTGGCCGACCAGCACTTCGCCGTTACGGGCGAACGCGACGACCGATGGGGTGGTGCGCGAACCCTCCGAGTTGGCTACGACGACGGGGTCGCCGCCCTCCAGCACTGCGACGCACGAGTTGGTGGTCCCGAGGTCGATTCCGACCGCACGAGCCATTGTGGTTCCTCCCTGGTAGACGATATCCCTAGTCTGAGCGGACTGCGCTCAAGGATGCTCCCTCGGCAGCTTGGCTGTCAACCCAGACTTGAGTGCTTGTGACTCAACTTGTCGAAGAGGTCAACGGGCCGGGTCCGCAGTTTGTTCCCGCGACGAAACCCTGCGCCGGTCCGGCGGACAGCGCCCGTGCTCAGACGGTCGCCGGAATGCGCCGGAATCCGTGCAGCGTGGCCAGCCCGCGGGGCGTCGGAGGTCCGTCGAGCTGCAGGTCAGGGAATCGTTCGAACAACGCCTGCAACGCGATGGTGGCTTCCATCCGGGCCAGGTTGGCGCCGAGGCAGGCGTGAATCCCGCTGCTGAACGACAGATGCTCTTTGGCGTTGGCCCGGGTGACGTCGAAGCGGCCGGGATCATCGAAGACGCCGGGGTCGCGGTTGGCGCCGCCCAGCAGTAGCGCCACCGTTTCGCCGGCGGTGAGGTCATACCCCGCAAGCTCAAGATCACAGAGGGCGTTGCGCGACGTCATCTGCACTGGGCTGTCGAAGCGCAGGACTTCCTCGACCGCGCCCGGCCACAATTGGGGGTCCTCGCGCAGTTTCGCCAACTGTTCCCGGTGGCGCAGCAACAGCACGATCGCGTTGCCGATGAGGTTGATGGTGGTCTCGAAACCCGCACCGGCGAGCAGCAGTGCCGTCACACCCAGTTCGCGTCGGTCGAGGTCCCCGTCGCGGATGATCTGGCTGTAGATATCGTCGCCGGGGTTGTTGCGCAACCGTTCGATGTGGTCGCTGAACTCGTGATCGTTCTCCCGCAGGGACTGCATGGCACAGCGAAAGGTGCTCCACGACACCCCGATATCGAGCAACGGTGCGCCACGATCACCTCGGGCGAGCATCTGCGACCGCTGCTCCTCGGGGATTCCGAGAATCTCGGCAATGATCAACGCCGGTAAGGGCCCCGCGAAGTCGGCGATCAGATCCGGACGCGTTGCCGATTCCATCCGATCCAGCAGCTCATGGGTGATCTCGACGATCCGGGTCCGCAACTTGTCGATCGCACGAGGCGTAAACGCGCGCACCACCGCGCGCCGGTAACGCGTGTGGTCGGGCGGATCGACCACCAGCATCGAGGGCGGCTCAGCCGGATTCGGCAGCCCCGGGTCCGTTCGGTCGATCAACCAGCGAGTCGCCTTGGGCAGATTGATATTGGCCGGGTTACTCGCTCCGAACCTGTCATCGCGCAGGATTGCCCGGCACAGCTCATGGTCGGCCGTCACCGAGACGAACGGCGTGCGCGTCAATCGACCACGCGCACGGATCTGTTCGGTCAGCGGTTCCGGGTCGCCGCCCCGCACCGGACCGATGAGCAAGCGTGCCATCGGGTCGCCGCGCCGCGCCTGCACCGCAAGAAACGCGCGCGGGAACCCCTGCAACAGTGCCCACCGAACCCACAAACCTGGCCTCATCGCGGCACTCCCGTCGGCGGCAGCACAAACGCCGACCCTGCGGCGATCGTCGCCAGGTGCCGCATCAGAAGTGTTTCGGGAATCAGACCGGTGGCGCGGCTGGCGGCGGCGCTGAGGAAGCCGGGCCGCGCGTTGACGACTTTGCCGAACCATGCCGACTCCCGGACCAGCGGGGTCACCCGCGGCCGACGGAAGGCGACGAAGCGGGCGAACGCGGTGGGCAGATCGGGTGCCTGGTCAACGAATTCAGCCAGGATGGCGGCGTCTTCCAGGCCCTGGCAGCCGCCCTGCCCCAGATGCGGACGCATGGGATGGGCCGCGTCGCCGACCAGAACGATCGGGCCGCGCGCCCAGTGGCGGGCGGCTCCGCGGTCGTAGAGGTCGTCGCGCAACACGTCGGCGGGCGCGGTTGCGGCAAGCATGCTCGGGATGGGCTCACACCACCGGGCGAACTTGGCTCGCAGGTAGGCCAATTCCCCCTCGGGCGCTCGTTGCCCCTCGGGGACCCGCTCGGTGGCAAACCAATAGGTCAGATCCGGCCCCATCGGCACGTGCCCGGTCTCGATTCCGGGCCCCATCGTCTCGCCCGCCAGGTCGGGATCCAGGGCATAGGCAGCGATTCCACGCCATGCTGTGTAGCCGACGTAGCGCCGGCGCAGCGGACCGTTGAGGTGGCGAGCCAGAACCGAATGGATGCCGTCGGCGCCGACGACAGCGTCGAACGTAATGACCGTGTCATCCGAGAGTTGCAGCGCTACACCGCCTCCCGCCATCGTGACGTCCGTGGCGGCAAGCCCGTAGTGCAAGCTGCCCGCCGTCAGCGCATCGGTCAGGATGTCGCGAAGCAGCGAGCGCTGCACCACCACCAGCGGTTCACCAAGTGCCCGGACCATCCGTTCGGCCGCGGGACGACGCAGCCACGAACCGTCGTACCAGCGCGCCGCGCCCGCGGTGATCCGGCCGCCCGCCGCACGGACCTCATCACCCAGGCCGAGGCGATCCAGGGCGGCCAGAGCATTCGGCCAGATGCTGATGCCGGCACCCGATGAGGTGTCGGTCCGTTGTTCGACAACGGTGACGTCGTGACCGCGACGCTGGAGCCCGATCGCGGTCGCCAGCCCGGCGATGCCCGCCCCCACCACACCGATTCGCTTGCTCATCGGCCCGGACCATCGGCGCAGTGGGTAGCCAGCCAGGCCGCCCTCCGTCTATTCGAGGCTCGAGAAAGCCAAGCGTCCTGGACTACTTCGGCCAGTTCGCTCTTGCTGATCGCGTGCAGGTCTGCCTCCCGAACCAGAACGGACAGATGGCCGTTGAAATGATCCGTGCTGAAAAACGGCCTTGCGGGGTCCTGGATGAGGGCCTGTTTGTCGGCGTCGGATTCGACCCAGATCACGATGACATCGGGGTAGGCCTCACCCGTAGCGGGGTTCTTGGCGTCGGGCCGCGGAGTACGGAAGAACACGAACGACTTGCCGCCCACTTGATAGATGGAATTGCCTTTCGGCCCTTCGATTCTGGTGACATGGGGCATCGAAGCGGCAATCTCGTGCACGTCTGCGACTACCGCGGGTCGATCGGCCATAACCGCAACCGTAGTCACCCGTCGAGCAGCGGGCGCGCGATCCGCTCGACCGTGTCCATCGGATCGGCGAAGCGGCGTCGACGAACCCGGCCTGGGCTAGGAGGCCGGGGTCCCGGGCGTGCCGGGCCGCCGGGTACGCCATCGGCGGCGCCTGCCCCGCCTGACTGGACGGCACCTACGAACCTGCTGCGGTGGGGCGCATAGTTGATCTGACTCACATACCGACGGATGAATTAGGTTTCACACAGGTGATCAACAGCTGGCAGAAGGGCCGATGAGGTCGCCCTACTGAAACGATGGTCGTTTACATGGAAATTTAGACACCACGGCGACCACCCATGCCTAACAACGACATATCGCCTCGACGGTTGGCGGGCAATCGCGGAAATAGGCCGCACTACCCGGAATTGAACAGGGTATTTCGCCAATATCTCGACCCCGAAAACGACACCCGCTTAGACAATTTGCCGTGAAAACCCTGAGCGTCGCGAACATCAAAGCTGGCCTACGCATGCCAGCCTCTGACACCATGGCACGAACCTCACGACGACAGGCACGGTAAATAGCGCGATGGCACACGCCCCCAATTCCCACCTTGCTCCCTCCACTGCACTGACCCGTGAGAACGAGGGCTACCACAAGGACCTAGCCCCGCGGCAGCTGCAGATGATTGCGCTGGGCGGCGCCATCGGGACGGGACTGTTCCTCGGCGCCGGCGGCCGGCTCGCCTCGGCCGGGCCGGCCCTGTTCATCGTCTACGCGATCTGCGGCGCCTTTGCCTTCCTCATCCTGCGCGCACTCGGCGAGCTGGTGCTGCACCGGCCGTCGCCGGGATCGTTCGTCTCGTACGCTCGCGAATTCTTCGGCGAGAAAACCGCCTACGTCGCGGGGTGGCTGTACTTCCTGAACTGGTCGATGACCGGCATCGTCGACACCACCGCGATCGCCAGCTACTTCCACTACTGGCACCTGTTCGAGGTGATCCCACAGTGGACGCTGGCCCTGATCGCCCTGTTGGCGGTGCTGTCGATGAACCTGATCTCGGTGAAGCTCTTCGGGGAGCTGGAGTTCTGGGCCGCGCTGATCAAGGTTCTCGCGCTGCTGACGTTCCTGGTGGTCGGCACCATCTTCCTGGGCGGCCGGTACCAGGTCGACGGCCAGGAGACCGGCCTGCACCTCTTGACCGAGAACGGTGGACTCCTGCCGACCGGCTTGCTCCCGCTGGTGTTGGTGACTTCCGGGGTGGTGTTCTCCTATGCCGGGGTCGAACTGGTCGGCACCGCCGCCGGCGAGACCCCGAACCCCGAGAAGGTCATGCCGCGGGCGATCAACTCGGTGGTGGCCCGCATCGCGATCTTCTACGTGGGATCGGTGGTCCTCCTGGCACTGCTGCTGCCCTACACCGCTTTCAAGGAGCACCAGAGCCCCTTCGTCACGTTCTTCTCCAAGGTCGGTTTCACCGGCGCAGGCAGTCTGATGAACCTGGTGGTGCTGACCGCCGCGTTCTCCAGCCTCAACGCCGGGCTCTACTCCACGGGGCGGATCCTGCGCTCGATGGCGGTCAACGGCAGCGGCCCGGCGTTCACCGCCAAGATCTCCAAGAACGGGGTGCCTTACGGCGGCATCCTGCTGACCAGTGGCGTCGGCCTGCTGGGCGTCCTCCTCAACGCGCTGCGCCCCGGACAAGCCTTCGAGATCGTGCTCAACATCGCCGCGGTCGGAGTCATGGCAGCGTGGGCGACGATCGTGGCCTGCCAGCTGCGGTTGCTCCGGCTGGCCAACGCCGGGGTGCTGAAACGCCCGTCGTTCCGAATGCCGCTGGCACCCTACAGCGGATACGTGACCTTGGCGTTCCTGGCCGGCGTGCTGGTCCTGATGCTGTTTGATCAGCGCAGCGGCCCGTTCGTGCGGGGAGTGCTGCTCATCGGTACGCCGGCACTGATCATCGGCTGGTATCTGGTGCGCGGACGAGTGCAGGCCGCGGCCGCGCTCGCCGAGACGCCTCCCGAACAGACATCGGCTGCGGCCTTGCAGCCGGACCGAGACGAGTAGAAGGCCCGAAAACCTATGGCCCGCAACCGTTACGCAGCCAAGCCCCCGCTGTATGGAATGGCGCTGGTCTTCTGCGCCATCGCGATCGTGGCCGTCACCGCCTACCTGCACGCCGGCTGGTGGTCGATGGTGGGTTATGCGCTCGCCGCGGTGGCGGCGGTCGCCGGTACGGCGCTGGCCTTCCGGGATCTGTCCTGACCGCAGGCCCCTCCCGGAGCGGCGGGCGTCGCACCGGCAGTACCGCGCGTCACTACAGCCACTGATGTCACTGAATGCGTACGCTGGGCCGCAACATATGTCAGCGGGGGAATCAGTGCGGGTGCCAGACCAGTCGAAGCGCAGGACGGCCGGAAAGCTGACGCTGGCGGCCGGGCTGCTGCTAACGGGTTGCAGCACCACCGTCGACGGTCACCCGACCGCCGCTCCCGGCGGAGGACCGCCGGAGCCGTCGTTCCGGCCACCGCGTACCAGTACCGCACCGCCGAGCCCACCGAGTCCGACCAGCCCGACCAGCCCGACCAAGCCAGCCACACCGAACCGGCCCGCGGACGGCATTCCGCTGCCGCCTGACGACAACGGCTACGTGTTCATCGAGACGAAATCCGGCCGGACGCGCTGCCAGATCTCGTCACCACAGGTCGACTGTGAAGCGCAGTTCACCAACACACCCCTCAAGGATGGACAGCACGCCAACGGCGTCAGCGTCAGCGCCGACGGCACCGTGCAGTGGGTGTTGGGCAACCTGGGCGATATCCCGGTGGTCACCATCGACTACCTCACCTACCAGGCGCAAGGCTGGACGATCAACGCCGATATCAGCGGCACACGGTTCACCAACGACCGCACCGGCCACGGCATGCTGGTCAGCATCGACAACGTCGATACCTTCTGATTTTCGCCCCAGTCGCCGGCCAGTACTTTCCGATACGATCGGTGAAATGGCGCGCTTCGGATCTTCGGACGGCTCCGGCAAACCCAGCCAGGACCAAACTCGGTCCATGCCCTACGGCCAACGTGGCCCACAGCCACCCGGCCCTCCCCCGGCTCCCTTCGGGCCCTCCAACCCGGGGCGCAACCCCGGCTACGAACCCGGCAACGCCCCGACCCAATACGCCTCGTACAACGCTTTCGACGAGCCGACCGACCCGCAGGGCACCGATTTCGCTGCGGTGTCGGACACTCCGTGGTTTCGCCGCCGATCGGTGCTGATCGCGTGGTTCGGACTTGTCACGGTGATGCTCGCGCTGGTGGTCTGGGGAATCATCCAGCTCACCAGCCGCGGACCCGGCGGCGGCACCACCCCGGCAACCAACTCGTCAAGCACCACCAGCAGCACGAGCAGCACCACCACAAGTAGCAGCACGACCAGCTCTTCGAGTGCGCCCAGCACAACCGCGCCGACGGCGGCCCCGCCGCCCCGGCAGGCCCCGCCTCAGCAACCGCCGGCGCAGCAAGCACCTCCCGCGAGCGAGCCTCCACACCGCCACCTACCGCACCTGCCGTCGGTGATCACCATCCCGCCGATCCCCAAGGTGCCCGAAATACCGACGGTGATCACACTGCCGCCAAGGCGGTAGATCACCGGCCCGGTACTCTCGCCGCATGCAATCACCGCGCAAGCCGGGCTGGCTCGGCATTGATGTGGTGGCCGTGTTGATCTTCTGCGCACTCGGCCGGCGCAGCCACGATGAGGGCATCTCACTCAGCGGCTTGGCGAGCACCGCCTGGCCGTTTCTGAGCGGCACGGTGCTGGGCTGGCTGTTGTCGCGCGGCTGGCGCAGGCCCACGGCGCTTTGGCCCACCGGGGTGGTGGTCTGGATCTCGACGGTGTTGGTTGGCATGCTTTTGCGCGCGGCGACCTCCGCCGGCGTGGCGACGAGCTTCATCCTGGTCGCTTCGACGGTCACCGCCGTTTTTCTGCTCGGCTGGCGAGCTGTCGTCGAGCTTGTCGCTCGCCGCCGTTTGGACAGCTGACGGGTTTCAGCCAGCGTCGTCGCGGGGTCTCGTCAGGCGCGGCACGTACCCTAGGTGCGTGTGAACCGCTCGCCGGACGACCCCAACAATGAGCCGACCCAGATGGCCGGCTACGACTACGGCGGCAACGGTAACTACGGCGAGCCGGCCTACTACAGCGAATACCGCGAGCCCACCGGCCGCCAGGCCGAGTGGACCGAACCGCCGCCGCCACCAACCCCCTGGTACCTGCGACCAGTCGCGCTGGTCGGCCTGGGAGTGCTGACCGCAATCCTGATTGCCCTGCTGGTGTGGGGCATGGTTCGGCTGGTGAACAAGGAACCGATTCCCACCGCCCCGGCGACCAGTTCCGTGACGTCCACCGCACCCGCCGAAGAGCCCCTCGCCCCGGCCCCGCGACAGGCTCCGTCTGACGCCACCACCGACGAAAACCCGCCGCCGGCGACGGAATCCGAGCCGCCTACTTCCACCACCGAGGCACCGAGCACCACCACGACCACTGAGCCGCCTACCACCACCACGGCGCCACCGACCACGACCGAGGCCCCCACGACGACTGCACCGAGCACCACGGCTGGACCCGCCACGCCGACGCCGGGACGACGGCCGCCGGAGATCGTCATCCCGCTGCCCGGGCTCTGAGTTCGGCATTGCCTCACCGCGCGCGAAAGCCCGCTCGAACGGTCGCTCGCCGATACAGTTAGGCCAGCCTTTGTCGCGCTGAACCGCCTCGGAGTGGCACTATGAGCGAGCACCGAGTAGGGCTTGAACTGGTGCTGCGCAAGATTGGCGGTAAGTTACCCGTCAGTAACCATAGCTAAGTTACTGATCGGTAACTTGTGGATGGGAGAGGCTCTCCGTGACCGAAAATACCCAGATGCTGATCAGGCTGGTGGTCGGCCTGTCCATGACGGGGCTTGTTGGCCTACTGGCCGCGCGCCGGGTGTTCTGGCTCTTCCGACTGGTCATGTCGGGTCAGAAGGTCGGCGCCGAGCGGACGAACGACATCAAGACCCGGATCGAGACCCAGGTCCGCGAGGTCGCCGGCCAGGCCAAACTGCTGAAGTGGAACATCCCCGGGATCGCCCACTTCTTCACCATGTGGGCGTTCTTCGTCCTGATCACGGTCTACATCGAGGCCTATGGCCAGATGTTCAACCCCCACTTCGCCATCCCGCTCGTCGGGCACTGGGACTTCCTGGGCTTCATGCAGGACTTCTTCATCACCGCGGTCACCTTGTCGATCTTTGTGTTCATGGTCATCCGGGTCCTGCGCAACCCGACCGAGCACGGCCGATCCTCCCGGTTCTACGGCTCGCACAACGGCGGTGCGTGGCTGATCCTCGTGATGATCCTCAACGTGGTCTGGACCTTCCTGCTGCTGCGCGGGGCCGCGGCCAACACCGGCACCCTGCCGTACGGCAAGGGCGCCTACCTGTCGCACCTCATGGGCAAGGTCATGGCGCCGCTGGGGCTCGCTGCCAACGAGAACATCGAGACCGCCGCGCTGCTGCTGCACGTTGCGGTGGCGCTGGGCTTCCTGCTGATCGTGCTGAACTCCAAGCACCTGCACATCTTCTTGGCCCCGATCAACGTCACCTTCAAGCGACTGCCCAACGCCTTGGGCCCGCTGCTGCCGATCGAGTACCAGGGAGAGCCCCTGGACTTCGACAACCCGCCGGAAGACGCGGTGTTCGGGCGCGGCAAGATCGACGACTTCAGCTGGAAGGGCATGCTCGACTTCGCCACCTGTACCGAGTGTGGCCGCTGCCAGTCGCAGTGTCCCGCCTGGAACACCGGCAAGCCGCTGAGCCCCAAGCTGCTCATCATGGACCTGCGTGACCACTGGATGGCCAAGGCGCCCTACCTGCTCGGCGACAAGCCGATGCCGACCGGCGAGGTCGACCTGGCCGACGCCAAGCCGCTGGCCGGCCACCACGTGCCGGAGAAGGGCTTCGAGCGCATCGGCGGTTCTGGCCCGGAGCAGGCGGTCCGCCCGCTGGTAGGCACCGCCGAAGAAGGCGGCGTGATCGACCCCGACGTGCTGTGGTCGTGCACCAACTGTGGCGCCTGCGTCGAGCAGTGCCCGGTGGACATCGAGCACATCGACCACATCGTCGACATGCGCCGCTACCAGGTGCTGGTGGAGTCGGAGTTCCCCTCCGAGTTGGGTGTGCTGTTCAAGAACCTGGAGAACAAGGGCAACCCGTGGGGGCAGAACGCCAAGGAGCGCACC
Source organism: Mycolicibacter virginiensis (assembly GCF_022374935.2). NCBI lineage: Bacteria > Bacillati > Actinomycetota > Actinomycetes > Mycobacteriales > Mycobacteriaceae > Mycobacterium > Mycobacterium virginiense. The sequence continues at coordinate 351,661 of NZ_CP092430.2, read as the reverse complement.
TCCTGGATCGACGAGCTCAACTTCGACATCCCGGTCTACGGCCAGGACGTCGACAGCTTCGACGGCTTCGAGTACCTGTTCTGGGTGGGCTGCGCGGGCGCCTATGAGGACCGCGCCAAGAAGACCACCAAGGCGACCGCGGAGCTGCTGGCCGCCGCCGGCGTGAAATTCCTGGTGCTGGGCACCGGGGAGACCTGTACCGGTGACCCCGCCCGGCGTGCCGGCAACGAGTTCCTGTTCCAGCAGTTGGCCTCGCAGAACGTCGAGATGCTCAACGAGGTGTTCGACGGCCTGGACAAGCCGGACCGCAAGATCATCGCGAGCTGCCCGCACTGCTTCAACACGATCTCTCGCGAATACCCGCAGCTGGGCAGCGAATACACGGTGCTGCACCACACCCAGGTGCTCAACCGGTTGGTCCGCGACAAGCGACTGATTCCGGTCGCTCCGGTGTCGCGGGAGGTCACCTACCACGACCCGTGCTTCCTGGGCCGCCACAACAAGGTCTACGAGCCGCCGCGTGAGCTGGTCGAGGCGTCGGGTGCCAACCTGGTCGAGATGCCGCGTAATCGCGACCGCTCGTTCTGCTGCGGCGCCGGTGGCGCCCGGATGTGGATGGAAGAGCACATCGGCAAGCGGGTGAACCACGACCGCGTCGACGAGGCGCTGGCCACTGGTGCCACCACCATCGCCACCGGCTGCCCGTTCTGCCGGGTGATGGTCAGCGACGGCATCGACGACCGCATCGAAGCCTCCGGCCGTGAGGGCGTGGACGTGCGTGACATCGCCCAGCTGCTGTTGGAGTCCCTCGACATGTCCACGGTGACGTTGCCGGCCAAGGGCACTGCCGCCGAGGCCGCCGCCAAGGCCGCTCCGAAGAAGGTCGAGGAGAAGGCACCGGCACCGGCTGCCGTGGCCACCGCGACGGCGGAGAAGCCGCCGGCCGAGGCCAAGGCCGCGGCCCCGGTGACGGGCCTGGGAATGGCCGGTGGCGCCAAGCGCCCGGGCGCCAAGAAGGCGGCCCCGGCAGCCGCCCCCGCCGCCGAGGCCAGCGCTGCCGCACCCGCGGCACCGGCAGCCCCGGTGAAGGGGCTCGGGATGGCCGGTGGCGCCAAGCGTCCGGGTGCCAAGAAGGCGGCCCCGGCCGCTGCCCCCGCCGCTGAGGCCAGCGCTGCGGCACCCGCGGCACCGGCTGAGCCGGCCGCACCCGCGGCTGCTCCGGCGGCTCCGGCTGCTCCGGTCAAGGGCCTGGGCATGGCAGCGGGCGCCCGTAAGCCGGGCGCTAAGAAGGCGGCTCCGGCCGCCGCGGAACCGGCAGCTGCGGCCGCCGAACCGGTGTCGGCCGCCGCCGAGCCCACCTCGACCGCCACCGAGCCCACGGCCGCTCCCGAGGCCGCTTCGGCAGCGGAGGCGCCCAAGGAACAGCCGCCGGTAAAGGGGCTGGGCATCCAGCGCGGGGCACGCCCGCCGGGCAAACGCTGAGATAACAGGTTGGGGCCGTATGGGTGCACATACGGCCCCAACTTGTTTCTCGAGCAAATTTTAATTGGACAGCTATGGGATTATTGCCAACGTGACCGCTCATTCGTTACCGCACCAGATGCCCTGGCCTGCCACCGGCAGCCAGCCACGGCAGCGTACGTTCGCGCAGTCGACCAAACTGCAGGATGTCCTCTACGAGATCCGCGGTCCGATCCACGCTCAGGCCGCCCGGATGGAGGCCGAAGGGCACCGCATCCTCAAGCTCAACATCGGCAACCCGGCACCGTTCGGGTTCGACGCGCCCGACGTGATCATGCGGGACATGATCCAGGCGCTGCCGTATGCGCAGGGCTACTCGGACTCCCAGGGCATCCTGCCGGCCCGGCGCGCGGTGGTCACCCGCTACGAGCTGGTTGAGGGATTTCCCCGCTTCGACGTCGACGATGTCTACCTCGGTAACGGCGTATCCGAGCTGATTTCGCTGGTGCTGCAGGCACTGTTGGACAACGGCGACCAGGTGCTGATCCCCGCCCCGGATTACCCGTTGTGGACGGCATCGACCTCGCTGGCCGGTGGTACGCCGGTGCACTATCTGTGCGACGAGACCCAGGGCTGGCAGCCCGACATCGCCGACATGGAATCGAAGATCACCGAACGCACCAAGGCGTTGGTGGTGATCAATCCGAACAACCCGACCGGGGCGGTCTACAGCCGCGAGGTGCTCAGCCAGATCGCCGAGTTGGCCCGCAAGCACCAGCTGTTGCTGCTGGCCGACGAGATCTACGACAAGATCCTCTACGACGACGCCGAGCACACCAGCTTGGCCACCCTGGCGCCAGACCTGTTGTGTCTGACCTTCAATGGCCTGTCGAAGGCCTACCGGGTGGCCGGCTACCGCTCCGGCTGGCTGGCGATCACCGGCCCCAAGGAGCATGCGACCAGCTTCCTGGAGGGCATCAACCTGCTGGCCAACATGCGGCTGTGCCCGAATGTGCCGGCCCAGCACGCTATTCAGGTGGCGTTGGGTGGCCACCAGAGCATCGACGACCTGGTGCTGCCGGGGGGGCGGCTGCTCGAACAGCGTGACGTCGCCTGGAGCAAGCTCAACGAGATTCCCGGGGTCTCCTGCGTGAAACCCCGCGGTGCGCTCTACGCGTTCCCGCGCCTGGACCCCGAGGTCTACCCGATCGACAACGATGAGCAGTTGGTGCTGGACCTGTTGTTGCAGGAGAAGATCCTGGTCACCCAGGGCACCGGGTTCAACTGGCCCGCGCCGGACCACCTGCGCATCGTCACCCTACCGTGGGCCCGCGACCTGTCCAGCGCCATCGAGCGCCTGGGCAACTTCCTGGTCAGCTACCGGCCGTAGTTCGTCGGCTCCCGCGTCGAAGCTGCAGTTAGCGCGGGAAAGTCCGAGTACCGGGCACGCTAACTGCAGGCTCGCCCTCGCCCGCACGCCCCAACCGGAATCGCATGCGAGGCGATGCCGATGCCCCACCCGAGGATCGGCCAAATGGGCCAGAAGTACCACGCGCCGGCGAACACCGCAGTCACCAACCAGATGCCGATCATCAACACCGACACCGCCAGGTAAGCGCCCAGGTGAATCCGAACGCCTCGTCGGGCCGCAGCGCTGCGTTGCGCACGACGGCGCGGGTCGCGCTTGATGATCTGCGCGACAGGCAGATCGGCGAGGAGATCCCTGAGCGCTCCGGCGGTTTGAGCCTCAAACGCCCGGGCCAGTCGCGTCTCGTATTCCTCCATCGACAGGTATCCCTGAGTGAACGCCTGACCAAGATGATCGGCGGTATTCCCCCGCTCCGCGTCACCCACTCGTACCGCAAGAGCCGATGGTGCGATGAATCTCGTGGTCATGTCGCCCCCTATTGCCCGGTCGGCACCCAGTTGCCGTGGAATCCGGCAGGAACACGGTGCGGCAGGTGGATGCTCGCGACGTCCTGCAGCGTGGCCGCATCCAGGATCGCCAGTTCGGTGGTGTCGGTCGCGCTGTCATAGACGAAGCCCATCAGGACGCCGTCATCTTCGGCCGCGCCAGCCGTCTTCGGGTGAAAGACGAACTCGCCTAACTGCTTTCCATCACCGAATGAACGCGTCGCTGTCGACCCGCCGACCAGGTCATGCTTGAGCAGCGTCGCATCGGGGACCACGCCGTTGCCGATACTGACCGCGTAGCCGAACCGGTGCCGCTTGCCGACCAGTCGTTCGTCAACGCGCGGGAACTCCTGACCGCGGTCATCCACCCGGGATTCGCGAACCTTGCCGTCGGCCAGGTCGACTGTCCACCGCTCCAGCGTGGGCAGCCCCTCGGCGGGACCACGCATCTCGGTGTCGAACATCTTGGGATGCCGGACCACGTCGAGAACGACGGTGTCACCTTCGTCGTAGGCATTCATCGGATGGAACACGTAGCAGGGCTCTACCTCGAACCACCGAACATCCGCATTGCCCCCCTCACGGGGCATAACCCCTACCCGCGCGGGGTATTTCGGGTTCCACCGATACGGCATGGTGCGCACGCTGTTCTTGGGCATCGGCAGCCGGGCCATGATCGGGTCCGGGATGCGCACCCGCCCGATCAGAGCCGACATGATCAGCCGCACTGGTAGCCGCAGACCCGGCGGCGCCGCGCCCTGAGCGACCTGGCGGGTGTCGAAGGTGACCGGCAGGTCATAGAAGACGACGTGCTTCTCGGTCAGCGAGAAGTCGTGCATCATCGGCGATCCGGTGACCTCGACATCCACGGTGCGCCGCGCCCGACCGTCGGTGCCGATCACTGAGTACTGGACGCTGTTCCCGCGATTGAACGCGTACGAAACGGCATGCAGCTCACCGGTATTGGGGTCACGCTTGGGATGCGCGGTGTACCCACCCGACAGGGTGCCGTCGAAGTCGCAGGTGCCGACGGTGTCCAGCTCGTCAGTCAGCTCGTAGCAGGAGATGCCACCCTCAATCAGCGCGAGGGTTCGCCCGGCGTGGCCGATCACGTTGGTGTTTGCGCCGATCCCAGAAGCCCCGCCGTGCCGGCCGGGGCGCGGCGGTTCGCCGAGTGCAGCTGCGGTCTGCGGGCCCCGCACATAGCGGTTGCGGTACCACTCCGCCTTGCCGTCGCGCAGGCGCACGCCGTGGACCATGCCGTCACCGATGAACCAGTGATAGAAGGCCGGATCGATTTCGCCGACCGGGTTGGGGCCGTTACGCAGGTAGCGCCCATCCAGGTAATCCGGGATGGCCCCGGTCACCGCCAGCTCGGTGAGGGTGTACTCCTGCGCGATCGGCGCGAACCCGCCCTGCAGGTAGGGATTAGTCATCGGACACCTCCGGTCCATAACGATGTTATGGACCATGTATAACACTGTTATGGCACCATGGCAAGGGTGGATTTGAGCCCGCGTGACCGTCTGATCGAGGCCGGTACCCGCCTACTGGACAGTGCCGGCCCCGAGTCATTGCAGGCCCGGAAGGTCGCCGCGGAGATCGGGGCCTCCACCATGGCCGTCTACACCCACTTCGGCGGGATGAACGGCCTGCTGGAGGCGATTGTCTCCGCCGCGTTCGAGCGTTTCGGCGCCGCTCTGGCATCCGCCCCGAAGACCGACGATCCGATGGCCGACTTCTTCGTCATGGGCCACGCCTATCGGCAGTTCGCGCTAGCCAGTCCGCAGCGCTATCGGCTGATGTTCGGGCTCGCCGCACCACAGAAGTTTCACGCTCCCGAGATGCCAGTGGCGACGGCGACCTTCAACCAACTCGTCACCGCGGTTGAACGGATCGTCTCCACCGGCCGGATCCGCGCAGACGACACCGTCGAACTGGCCGGGCGAATCTGGAGCATGATCCACGGTGTGGTGCTGCTGGAACTTGTCGGCACGTTCGAGCAGGACGGCCGGGCCCTGACCCACATTCTCAGTCCGATGACCATCGACATGTTCGTCGGAATGGGCGACAGCCGAGAAAGCGCCGAGTTATCGCTGCGGCGGGCGGCCGACGCGATTCGCCAGTGAGCCACCCGTCACCGACGATCCAACAGCCCCATCAGGTAGTCGCCGTAGCCGGACTTGCACAGCCCCGCAGCACGCTCGGCGAGTGCGGCGTCGTCGATGAAACCCATCCGCCAGGCCACTTCTTCGGGAACACCGATCTTGAGGCCCTGGCGGCGTTCGACAGTGCGGACGTAATCACCGGCGTCCAGCAGCGAGTCAAAAGTCCCGGTGTCCAGCCATGCGGTGCCCCGCGCCAGCGTCTCGACCGTGAGCCGGCCCTGATCGAGGTAGGTCTGGTTGATGTCGGTGATCTCGTACTCGCCGCGCGCGGAAGGCTTGAGGCCCCTGGCGATCTCGACGACGTCGTTGTCATAGAAATACAGCCCCGGTATCGCATAGCGCGATCTAGGTGCGCTCGGCTTCTCCACCACCGATACCGCAGACCCGCTCGCATCGAACTCGACCACACCGTAGGCCGAGGGGTCGGCCATCCAGTACGCGAAGATAACCGCACCGGAAAGGGATTGGTGCCGGCGCAGACTGGTCCCCAAACCCGCGCCGTAGAAAATGTTGTCTCCCAACACCAACGCGACAGAGTCGGTGCCGATGTGGTCGGCGCCGATCACGAACGCGCGCGCCAAACCGTCGGGCTGCTCCTGGATGGCGTAGCTGATGTCGACTCCGAATGCGCTGCCGTCGCCCAGCAGCCGCTGGAAGGCAGGCGCGTCGTGGCCGGTGGTGATCACCTGGATTTCCCGAATCCCCGCCAACATCAGCGTGCACAGCGGGTAGTAGACCAATGGCTTGTCGTACACCGGCAACAGCTGCTTGCTGACGCCCATGGTGATCGGATGCAGGCGGGTGCCGGAGCCACCGGCCAGGATGATCCCGCGCATGCCGCTTAGCCTAACGGCGATCGCAAGCGCGGCGGAGCCGGGCGCAGCGGGTCGCCGTCTTCAACACAGCGGGCTAGTCGACCTGATCGGCTTCGGAGAGGTCGGTGGCGGCCAGGGCGTGGTCCAGATCGTCGTGGCGGAACACCGCGGTGACGCGATCGTGTACCACCCGGAAGGCGACCGCCTGGGCTGCACCCGGTCCCGCGGGGATCAGTTCAGCCACCACCACACCGTCGTGCACATACATCCGGCCGATTCCGGCGCTCACCTGTGCCGACGCGGCCCACCCGCGCAATGCCTGATGGCCCTGCCCGGCGCCGCCGGCGTCGGCCACCTCGATGTCGTCACTGGACAGCTTTTCCAGGGTGTCCAGATCACCGGCGGCCAAGGCGTCGTGCCAGGCGAGGACCGTTGCGATCTCCGATGTGCTCATGCTCGCCAAAACTACCGCCCGATCAGAAGGCGGTGTGGTCGACCCAGTCCTGCCACACCGTGGCGTCGCCGAAGACCGCTATGTCGGTATCGGCCACGGCTACCCGGCGCATCAGGGTGAGAAACAGATCGCGAGCCGAACCACGCAGCGCCACCGACCCCTTGCCGTGCTCATGCGACCAGGTCAGCTTGTCGGCGCCGGCAGGACGGCTGATCGTCCACTCCCCCGCCGTCCCGAGGCCGTCATCGGTGGCGTGCAGGTGCACGCTGTGGCCGTCGGTGAGCGGCAGCCCGTAGCCGTCGCTGCCAAACCGGGGAATGACCAGGTCAAGCCACTCCTCGAGCCCGTCGGCAGCCAGCTCCGCCGACAGGTTGAAGTCGGCCAACCCGCCGCTGAGCGCCTGCACGGCGTCAGCGCGGTGGACCGTCGCCTCGTGCAGCCGGCGGCGCACCCACCACGAGGACGGACGCGGCCCCAGAAATGTCCAGGCCGGCGTATCCGACCCGCTCTGGGCGACCGCGTCCAGCACACGCTGGGCACCATCGTGCAGCCAGTCGATCGCTGCGTCCGTTTCGGCGGGAGGCTTGCCGTCGACGACGTCGCGTGGATCCAGCGGACGGTCCAGGCGGTCGGCGATGATTTGTGCGGCCCAACGGTTTCCGCGTCCGACATGGCGGAACAGTTGGCCGAGGTTCCACTCCGGGCAGCTCGGGACCGCCAATGCTAGATCACCTGTGCGGATCAGCTCCCCGAACGCGCGCGTCTCATCGAGCAATGCTGCGGCGTAGTCCACGCGGTCAGGCTAGTGGATTCTGGGCGGGCTCAGAAAGGCCAACCACCCTTGCCGCCGCCACCGCCACCACCGCCGCCGAGGCCCGGAAACCAGGAACCGCCGCCACCGCCACCGTTGCCTTTGCCGCCGCCACCGCCGCCGCCGCCGAGGCCCGGGAACCACGGGTTTCCGCCGCCGCCGTTGCTGCCGACGCCTGGCAGCCACGGGGAGGGGTTGCCGCCCTTCTTGCCGCCACCATCGTTGTCAGGCAACCAAGACGGATTGCCGCCCTTCTTACCGCCACCATCGTTGTCGGGCAGCCAAGACGGATTGCCACCCTTCTTGCCGCCACCATCGTTGTCAGGCAACCAAGACGGGTTGCCACCCTTCTTGCCGCCGCCGTTGTTGTTGCCCGGCAGCCAGGACGGGTTGCCTCCGTCGTTGGACGGCGGCCGGAAGATCGGCGGTAGCTCGGGTTGCTGGATCGGAGGTGGCGCGGGGACCGGTGCAGCCGGGGCCGGGGCCTCGACCGGCGCGGGCACTTGGATGGGCACCGGAATCGGTATCGGCACCGGGGCCACCGGCGCGGGAGCCGGAGCTGCCGGGGCGGGGGCCGGTGCCGCCGGAGCCGGTGCAGGAGCTGGCGCGGCCGGCGCCGGCCGCGCCACCGGGACCTCAGTGACGGGCGGGGCCGCCGGTGGCGGCGCGGGGGCCGGTGGCGGCGCAGCTTCCGGGACAGGCGCCGGGGCCGGGGCTTGCTGGGTGGGGACCACGATATGCCCGGTGGGCGGCGGATGGTCTGCGGCGGTGGGCCGGATGCTGACCGCCAGCGCCACTACCAGGCTGGAGACCCCGACGACGAAGAACGCCGCCAAGCCGCTGCCGGCCAGCAGGAAGGGCCGACGGCGCTGAACCGCCCTGCCGTCGTCGAATTGGTGCGCACCGGAACCCGGTGAGTAGCCGTCGTCGTCCTCGATGACAGCGCCGTCATAGCCGTCAACGTCGACCAGCTTCAGGTAGCCGCTGTCGGTGGTGTCGTCGCGAACCGCACTGTAGGCCAGCGCGTACTCGCCACTGGTCGCGTCATAGTCAGCCTGGTAGGCGTAACCGAGCGCGACCAGGTCCGGGTCGATCACGCCGGTGCCTGGGTCACGGGCCCACGCCAGGGCTGACGTCGAGGAGTCGAACAGCGGCGCGTGGGCACTGGCCAGCGCCGCGCCCCGCGCCAGCGCGGTCTCGGGCTCCTCGGGCACACTGACCGGGATGGCACTCGCCGCGTCCAGCTCGGGCTTGACCATGCCGACGTTGACTCCAGAACCGACCACGAACAAACCGTCGGGTCGCGACGACAGCCGGCCCGCCTCGGCGGCCAGCCGGGTCAACGCGCCCACCGCGGCGGTGTCATCGGAGGGCAGCGCCACCCGCTGCACCTCGGCGATCGAGCCGTCCGACGAGTCGACAACCGCCAGGGTCGCCCCGTCCGGCTCGATGAACATCAGCGCGGTCCGCTCGTAGCCGACCGACCCGCCCACCGTCTGCGCCAGCGCGGCCGCGGCCAAGAACGCCGACACCAACATCACGTTCTCGACCCGGTGACCGGCCAGCGCATCACGCAGCTGGCCGGCTTGCAGTTGATTGGCGACGGTCACCCCGGTCGAGGCCAGCCGGTAGCCGCTCTCCCGTGCACTTTCCTGAGTGCCCAGGATGGCCGATACGACCTGGTCGGGGAACGCGAGCTCGTCGGCGTCCACCTCGAATCCGTCTTCGTCGACGGTCACGCCACCGGCGCGCTCCCCCTCGACGAGCACCATGCGTACCGATGGCGGTGCCATCGAGACCCCCAGAACGATGTCCACCGCACCTCCTCCACTAGGGCCGGCGAATTATTAGCCCATCTTACGACTGTTGGATGCGCGTGCCCACTCAGAACGGAAGGCCGGGGATCTTGAACGGGAACCCGCCACCGCCGCGGCCATGACCGCCACCGTGACCACCGCCATGACCGCCCCCGCGGCCATGACCACCGCCGGGCCCCCAGTCGTCATCGCCGCGGCCCCACCCGCCCCGGGGCGGGCCGAACAGCGGCGGACCGCCGGGCAGACCCGGAATCCCGAGGTTGGGAAGCGGTGGCGGCGGGAGTGCCGGAGGTGGCGGAGGCGGTGCCACCGGTGCGGGGGCTGCTGGAGCCGGAGCCTCGGGCACTGGGGCTGGAGCGGGAGCCCGCGGCGGAGCCGGTTCGCCGGCCGGAGCAGGCGGAGCCTGCGGAGGCGCAGGTGCGGGCGTGACGACGGCGGCCGGCGGCGGTGCCTTTTGGGTGACGACGTTGGCCCGCACGTCGGGTCGGTGCTGATTGGCCGCCCGCATGCCGATGGCCAACGCGACCGCCAAGCCCAGCACCCCGATCACGAACAGCGCCGCGACCCCGCCGGTGACCAGCATCGGCTTGCGCTCCCGCGGCTGGATACCGGTGCTGAAGTCGAGCATCCGAGAGTCGACGAGTTCGGGATCGTCGGCGAGATCCGGAAGCGCGCCGCCCAGAACCACGCCGCTGTCCGGAAGCGCGCTGTAGGCCAGCGGCTCGTTGTCACTGGTGGCGTTGTAGTCCACCTCGTCATAGTCGACGCCGCCGGGCGCGATGTAGGCGTATCCGGCACTGGCCAGTGCCGGACCCAGCTCACCGGTGCCCGGGTCCTGCGCCCAGGCCACTGCCCGGGTAGAAGACGAGAACAGCGGGGCATGCGCGCTGGCCAGCGCCGCGCCGCGGGCCAACGCCATGTCCGGTTCCTCCGGCACGCTCACCGGCAGCGGAGTGGCCTTGTCCAACTCCGGTTTGATCATCGCCACGTTGACGCCCGAACCCACCACGAACAGGGCATCGGGGTTCGACTCCAGCCGTTGCGCACCGGCGGCCAACTCGGTGATCTCGCCGACCGCACGCTCATCGTCGTTCGACAGCGACTGGCGGTGAATCTCGGTGATCGAGCCGTCGTCAGAGTTCACGACAGCCAAGGTGGCGGCTTCCGGCTCGACGAACAGCAGAGCCGTCCGGGCGTAGCGCGTCGCACTTCCCACCGACTGGGCCAGCGCCGCCGCGGCAAGAAACGCCGACACCAGCATCACGTTCTCGACCTTGCGGCCGGCCAGCGCCTCGCGCAGCGCGTTCGCTTCGGCCGGATCACTCCAAGTCACGCCGGTGGAGCTGAGCTCATAGCCGCCCTCACGGGCGCCCTCGCGAGTGCCCAGGATCGCCGACACCACCCGCTCCGGAGCGGTTTGCGCGCCGTCGACGACGTCGAAGTCGTCGTGCTCCACGGTGACCCCGTCGGCGTTCTCGCCTTCCACCAACACCATGCGGACCGCCGAGGGTGCCACCGACACCCCAAGAACGATCTCCACGAAACCTCCCCTGTTACTGCTTATCGGCCAGGCATGTGGGCCGAACCCCCACCAGGGCTGGCCGATACCGGCTTCATCGCAGCCGCAGGGCGGCCGTCAGGTCCGAGGGCTAACCGGACTTGATGAAGTTCTGGTACGAGCGGGACGGCGTCGGCCCGCGCTGGCCCTGATATTTCGACCCTACGCGCGTACTGCCGTAAGGGTGCTCCGCTGGACTGGTCAATCGCAGCAGACACAGCTGACCGATCTTCATCCCCGGCCACAACGTGATCGGCAGATTCGCCACGTTGGACAGCTCCAACGTGATGTGCCCGGAGAAGCCCGGGTCGATGAAACCCGCGGTGGAGTGGGTCAACAGGCCCAGTCGGCCCAGACTCGACTTGCCCTCCAGCCGGCCGGCCAGATCCTCCGGCAGGGTGCAGCACTCCAGCGTGGAGCCCAGCACGAACTCACCGGGATGCAGCACGAACGGCTCGCCGGGTTTGGGTTCAACCAGCGTGGTCAGCTCGTCTTGCTGTTTGGCGGGGTCGATGTGGGTGTAGCGGGTGTTGTTAAACACCCGGAACAGGCTGTCGAGGCGGACGTCCACGCTGGACGGCTGTACCAGCGCGTCGTCGAACGGGTCGATGCCCAGCCGGCCAGCAGCGATTTCGGCCCGCAGATCGCGATCGGAGAGCAGCACGGCACGAGCGTATCGCCCGGCCCGCGGGCTGGGCCGGATGACCAAGCCCGTGGTGGCCACCGAGTGCGCGGTTTGATTCGGTTCTCGGCGGTTCGGCCGACGATTCCGCACACTCGCGGAGCGCGTGGGGGCCCGGATGCTAGCCTGCTAGCGCACCAGTGCCGATGTAGTTCAATGGCAGAACATCAGCTTCCCAAGCTGAATACGCGGGTTCGATTCCCGTCATCGGCTCCACGTTTGACCAGTGCCGACCTGCTGGGGAGACCCGCTCACTTAACCCACGGCACGATGGGCACAAACGGCCGGTTGGCGTTGTGCCAGAAATGCTCCAGCGCGGTAACTGCGGTGTCGTGAGCGATCAACCAATGCCCACCCTGGTTGATCAGCCCGATGGGCTCGGGCGCGCTCTCTTCATGAAAGCCCCCCACGGAGGTGACCGTCGCTCCGGCGGAATTGTTCGGCGCGGGCTGAATGTCGGACACCACGAAGTGGTAGGGCAACAGTCCGGCCTCTTGGGTCTCGCGCAGGCGCTCGTCGATGGTCTGGGCTTCCTCGGGGGTGAAGCCGGGAGCGACGATGTTGGACTTGTTCGCCGCCGGGATGTTCGGGTCGGTCAGCTCGGCCATCGCGGCGAGCACCTCATCAGCGGTGGGAATGGCTCCGGTACACAGTGATTGGCCGATATCCCCGCACGCCGCAGCGGCCGTGGCCGGCACAGCCACCCCCGTGAGCGTAGTAGCCAGCAATACCGCGGTGACGGCGATTCTCATAGCGCGAACGCTAACGGCGTCATGTGTCAACGATGTTTTCCGTATGCAACGGCAGATGAACGAACCCTGGCGAAGCAAAGGCGCGGCCCCGCTCTATCAGCGCCCCGCCAGTCGGCCCTCGATTGCGCGTATCACGTCGGCCTCCCGGTCGCGAACGGCGCAAGCCACTTCGACGAACCGCGCCACCAGCGGGCTGGGTTCATCGCGCAGCCAGGCGACTGCCACCACAGATCCCGGCCAGTCGTCGATCGGCAGGCATCTCACGCCCGGCGCCGGCAGGTACTCCGTGACTGCCGCACTGGTAATTGCGACCGCCATCCCGGCCTGAACCAGCTGTGCCTCCTCGGTGACCGAGTTGATCGGGAAGCGCCGGGCCGCGGTCGCATCTTCGCGCACGGCATCCAGACACCAGAAGGCACGATGACTCTCATCGGTGGTGTCGGTGACCGTGATCGGTTCGTCGATGAGATCGCGCACCGATACCGAGGAGCAGGCGGCAAGTCGATGGTTGGCGGACACCATCGCGACGACCGGGTCGACGAACAGTGATTCCGTCTCAATATCGGGGGTGCTCACCGGCAACCGCAGCAGCGCCACATCACTGACCCCCGACGCCAGCCCGGCCGACGGATCGCCAATCGGGAACTCACGCATGGTGACGTCGACGCCGGGATAGCAACGACGGAACTCGTCGACGATCAGGCCGGTCAACTCCAGTGCGCCACCGGGGCCAAAACCCAGCCGCAGCGTCCCGGACAGTCCGCGGACCGCCCGTGCGATATCGGTGGTGGTGGCGTCCAGCGTCGCCAGCATCTCCCGCGCCCCGGCCAGGAAGATCTCGCCGGCCGGGGTGAGCGTCACTTTCCGCGTCGTGCGGTCCAACAGTTTGGCACCGGCCGACGCCTCGATTTCCTTGATCTCCCGGCTAAGCGCCTGCTGGGTCATACACAGGATGGTGGCGGCGCGGCTGAAATGCAGCTCCTCGGCAACCACCACGAAGTGGCGCAGCTTGCGGGTGTTGATGTCGATACCAGCGAATATAGCCGCACATCTCGCGGCGTCGACTCAGATCTTGCAACGTCCGGTCGCATTAACTAAACTGGACGTACAGTTCAGTTACGGAAGGGCGAGAACATTGAGCGTTTGGTTCATTACAGGAGCTTCCCGCGGGTTCGGCCTGCAGATCGCACGCGACCTGCTGGACCGCGGACACCAAGTGGTCGCGACCGCGCGCGACGCGGCAACGGTCACCGAAGCGCTCGGCGAGAACGCCAACGTGCTCGCCGTAGCCCTGGACGTCACCGACGAGACGCAAGCCCGCCAGGCCGCGCAGGCTGCAGTGGACCGCTTCGGTCGCATCGACGTGCTGATCAACAACGCCGGCCGCGGACTGCTGGGCGCCGTCGAAGAGGCCACCGACGCCGAGGTTCGCGCCGTCTACGAGACCAACGTGTTCGGCCTGTTGACCGTCACCCGCGCGGTCACACCGATACTGCGGGCGCAGCGGTCCGGCACCATCGTCAACATTTCGTCGGTGGGTGGGTTCGTCAGCTCCCCGGGATGGGGCGTCTACGCATCCACCAAGTTCGCCGTCGAAGCACTCTCCGAGGCGCTGCACGCCGAACTGCAACCACTGGGAATCCACGCGATGGTGGTCGAGCCCGGCTACTTCCGCACGGACTTCCTCGACTCGTCCAGCTTGCAGATCCAACAGCACACCATCGACGACTACACCGACGGCCCCGCGGGCAAGATGCGCATCACCGCGGGCGAGCGCAACCACGACCAGCCCGGCGACCCCGTCAAGGCGGCAGCAGCCATCATCGACGTAGTCGAATCGCAGCGTCCCCCGGTGCGTCTGCTGCTGGGCAACGACACCATCGCCGCGGTCGAGGGCAAGCTCGCCCACGTCCAAGCCGAGTTGGCCCAGTGGCGCGACGTCTCGTCTTCGACCGACTTCGACGATGTCGCCTGAAAACGTCGGTGGGGCGGCCGAATACACCTTCGCCCGCCCCACCGGCGCTCGCAGCGATCGCATCCATCAGGCGATCTTGGATGCGACCGCACAACTCCTCGACGAGGGCGGCTACGCCGCCACGACCGTCGACGCGATCGCGGCCCGGTCCGGGGCCAGCAAGGCCACCATCTACAAGCACTGGCCGTCGCGCACTGCGGTGGCCGCCGAGGCGTTCGGCGCGATGATGGCCCAGGATCTGCCCTTGCCGGACACCGGAAGCGCCGTCGGCGATCTCACCGAACAGGTGGTGCGGGTCTCGGCGTTCTACACCAGCGCCCGCGGTGACGTGTTCGCGCAGTTGCTCGCAGCCTGCGTAGAGGATCCGGCGGGCGCCGCCTATTTTCGGGAGTACTTTCTCGGCGGTCGCCGCGCCGCCATCAGCGAACTGTGGCAACGGGGAGTCACTCGCGGCGATGTCGATGCCGACATCGCTATCGACGACATCATCGATCTGCTGTTCGGGCCGCTCATCTTTCGCCGCATGACCGGTCATTACCCGCTCACCGAGGACCACGCGCGGCGGCTGGCCGAAGTCGCGCTGCGCGGCGCACTCGCGCCAAACGCCCCCCACGCCGGCTGATCCCGCCACAATCAGCGGTATGGGTCTGTTTCCGAAGCCACATGCCACCCTGACCGACACCGAGGTCGCTGATGCACTGGGCCGCGCGGTCGCGGTGATCGACCCGCTGCTCGACCTGCTCGCCGAGGCGGATCCGATCGGGCTGCGTAAACGCTCTCACCGGCTGCTGCGGCCACCGCACGGCCTAGCCCATCGCATCCGGCGGTTTCGGCTGCGGCGGCGCCGCAACGAGGCCGGTCGCGGTCCCAGCGTCACCAACCGCGCCCTGAACGCCGGAGCACAGCTCATCAATGCCGCGGACCTGCCCGGCACCGCGGCCTGGGAGCGGATGAGCCGCGAGCAACGCGCGCACTGGTGGGTGCACCGGGTCGGTGCGATCAACACTCTGGTGGTCGCCTCCCCCGGGGCGTTCGGATTGCTGGCCAGACTGGTCCCGGTGGGCGAGCTGGCGGGATTCGTCAATCACGCCATCGTGTTGTGCGCGCTGGCCCGCGAGTATGGCGTCACCGACCGGCGTGAGCAGGTGCGGTTGCTCGCCGACGTGCTGTGCGGGCGGCATCTGCCCGAGACCGTGGAGGTACCAACACAACCCGATCCCGCACCGCTTCCCATTACACCGCCGCCGGGATGGAAGCCGCTGGCGTCGATCACGTCGTCGACTCCGGTGGTGATCACCCGGACGGTCTGGCAATTGGCCGGCATCCTGCGGGCGACCTTTGACGAGGTGAGCAAACGCCCGCACCCGAAGAAGCTCTATCAGCGCTTAGGCTCTTTGCCCGGATTCGGTTTGATTGCGGGCTATTTCGGCGAGCGGGGTGCGCTGATCCGAGCAGCCGAACAAGGTGTTACTTGGCTCGAAGCCCGCGAACGTGGTGCCGATCCGAGCGGGACCGGAGAGGCAAGCCCGCTTTAGGAGACTCGGATCCAGTCGACGAGCATCTCTGCGGGATAACTGCCCGGTCGAGGATCGCCGCCGCCTGAACCGGCCACAGCTAGGTTTAGCACCGAAAATACTTGGTAGCCAGGGTTATTGAATGGCCAATCCGCGATCGAGTTCGCCGGAACGGTGAAGTAGGGCGCAGCACCCTCGACATAGTCGCGCCAGAATCGAATACCGTCGGCGTCCCAGCGGCACCGCCAGGTGTGCCAGGCGGAGTCCATTGAAATCTGTTGGGTTGCCCATTCGGCACCGTTCGCTCTCGTATGGACGGTGGTCGCCGACGGCCAATTGCCGTTGCCGTACCACTCCAGCACGTCGATCTCGCCCTGGTCCTCGTTGCCCATCCACCACGCGGGCCAAGCCCCGGCAGTGAGGCAGTTCAGCTTGATCCGTGCTTCCCAGGTGTGCCCGATACCGCCCATCCACCGGCTCTGGATCTTGCCGCTGTAGTAGGTGTCGGCATCTTTGGCGGCGCGCAGCACAAGGTTCGACTTGCCGTCGACGAACACGTTCTTGCGATCGTCGCGGTATTGGCCGACGTTCTCGGGACGCTCCCAAAATGTCGGGTCTTTCATCGATTCCCGGGCCTGCGCCACCGCCCACTTGGACGGATCCGGCGCGGAACCGGCCGGGCCATCGAACTCGTCGCTGAACAGGTAGGTCTGCGACGGGGCGGCGGGCAGTGGATCGGCGGGCCCGGGCCGTGCCCATGCCTCCGGCAGGCGCATCGCGGCGGCGAGCATGCCGATTCCCGTGGTCAACATCAGGCTGCGTCGATTTATCTCGGCCACCTTCGCATGAAACCACTACAGCGGCCTGGGCATCAATGGCACTCAATGGCAGAAGCCCCGCACGCCTGCAGGCGTGCGGGGCTTCCGTCGCGTGTTGTCGCGAGCGACTAGCCGGCTGCTGGAGCAGCGCCGGCGCCGCCCTGGCCACCAGCACCCGGGTTGGTCCCGTTGTTGTCGGCGCCGGCGGAGCCCGGTGCACCAGCGGTCTCGCCGGAGGCGCCACCAGCACCCCCGTGGCCGCCGTCGCCGGCGGTGAGCCCGCCGGAAGCGCTGCCGCCCGCACCACCGGTACCACCGTTGCCACCGGTAGCAGTGGCGCTGTCGCCGCCAGCGCCACCGACGCCGCCCGTACCGGACGCCAGACCGTTCGAGCCACGAGCCCCACCGGCGCCACCGACGCCGCCGTTGCCACCGTTGCCCGACGTCGAGTCGCCGCCGGCACCACCGGTGCCACCGGTACCGGCGGTCGCACCGAACCCAGCAGTACCGCCAGCGCCACCGACGCCACCATTACCACCGTTGCCGATCGTGCCGGCGCTGCCACCGAGGATGCCCGCGGTTCCAGCCTTCGCACCGGCCGCACCGCCCTCGCCACCGACGCCACCGTTACCACCGTTGTTGTTGAACGTGGTGTTGACGAGCGAGCCGTCTCCACCGGCACCACCAGTGCCACCGACACCACCGGCGCCGGAGTTACCGCCGCTACCGATAAGCGAGCCGCCGTTGCCACCGTTGCCACCGTTGCCGCCGTTGCCACCCTTGGCACCGGTCTCCGCGGCCGTCGTGTTAGTTGCGTTGTCCCCCTTGGCTCCAGTGCTGCCGGCACCGCCGACGCCACCATCGCCACCGGCACCCAGCAGCGCCGCAGAGCCACCGTTGCCACCGTTGCCACCATTGGCGGCGCCGACGCCACCGTTGCCACCGTTGCCCAGCAACGAACCGCCGGCGCCACCATCGCCACCGTTGTTGGTGCCCTCGACCACGTTGCCCTCGGCGTCCTTGATGACACCCAGCGCGCCGGCGCCGCCGTCGCCACCGTTGCCGATCAGGCCGGCGTCACCACCGGCGGAACCGGCGATGCCGTTGCCGCCGTCACCGAACAGCAGACCACCGTTGGTGGCCTCGGTCAGCACACCGTCGTCGCTGAGCGACGCGTTCACGCCGTCGCAGATCAAGCCGCAGCTGTCACCGAACGCGAACAGCGTGTTGATGCCGGTCGCATCGAAGATCGGAATCAGCATGTCGCCCACCGAGTGGATGCTGCTGTAGATCGAGTCGTAGATGCCTTCCAGCCCAGTGCTGTCTGCGGCTCCAGGCAGGGCCAAGTCAAAGCTCGAGCCGTCGAATCCCGCAGCGCCGTGGGACGAGTCGTCCCAACCGAGCGCGCTCAGCACATCGCCGAAGTCAAAGTCGAAGTCCGCGTTGGCGGCCGGAGCTGCGGCGAGCGGGCTCAGACCCAGGGCCAGGAATGCACCCACGGCGCCCCCAGCGCCCACCACGCGCCGACGCGCGCCACCGTTGTGACGTTGACTCATCAAAGAAATCCCCTCCTGTGGACTTGCCGTCAGGCAGTCGTGTCTCCCTCAGCGTCGCCTTAGATGGCGAGCGAGTGGGACGCTACCTCAGCGATACTCATTCGTGCCGGACCTTGTCCAGCTTGACGGGTGTCTAGTCACTCGCCAATGCCGCTGAGCTGCAACGGATTCCACATGAACGTCGCAATAATGTGATGCAAATCACACACTGACTCGCCGAGCCGGGCACGGCTTCCAAATCCCTACTGACCGGTAGCCAAGGAAGCGAACTTGTTCGAGAACCTGTGAAAGACAGCCGGTTTCGTTAACGTTTCCGGCAGGCGGCGGAAGCAAAAGAACCCGCGTCGCGATTAGTGCACGAACTCCCCGCGGTCCGGAACCCGCACTCAAGTCACCCCGGTAGACGCCTCTAGAGCGCCTGCACCGCGTCGATCCGCATGTCCGCCGGGCAGCTGACCAACCTGGGCGCGAGTTACGAGCCGACGATCCGAGCAGCGCCTGCGCCACCGATCGTGCTGGCGCTCACGTGCGCCGATACCCAAGGCACTCGGCACAGCGGCGTCCTAACAGCGGCGTCCTAGAAGACCCGCACCCAGTCGATCAGCATGTCGGCCGGGTAGCTGCCCACCCGGGCGTCGCCGCCGCCGGATCCGCCGATGGCAAGGTTCAGAATCGGGAACACCGTGTAGCCGGGGTCGTTGAACGGCCACTCCCGGCCCGGCTCGTCGATGTTCTCGATGCCGACCGCGGGAACGGAGAAGTAGGGCTCCATGCCCTCGACGTAGTCCTGCCAGAAGTACATCCCGCTCTGGTTCCAGGTGACGCGCCAGTTGTGCCAGTTGCCGTCAACCGGGATCGCGAAAGTTTCGAAGGCGGTGCCGTAGGGGTTGGCATGCACGGTGGTGCCCGAGGGCCACTCGCCGTTGCCGTACCACTCCATCAGGTCGATTTCGCCCTCGCGGCCCGGGTCGTCGTTGGACAACCACCATCCGGGCCAGCAGCCCGCGGTCTGGCAGTTCAACTTGATACGGGCTTCCCAGGTGGTGCCGATGCCGCCGCGCCAGTTGCCGTGCACCAGGCCACCGAAGTAGGTGTTGCCTTCTTGGGTGCCCCGGATCACCAGGTTGGATTTGCCGTCGAGGAAGACGTTCTTGCGGCTGTCGCGGTACTGGTAGAAGTACTCGGGCCGGTCCCAGCCGACCGGGCGACGGATCGGGGTACGGTGGTTCGAGATCGTCCACTTCGAAGCATCGGGAGCCGAGCCGGCCGGGCCGTCGAACTCGTCGTGCCAGATGAAGCCCCCGGGCTTGGCGGTAGCCGTAGGCGCAGCAGGCGCAGCAGGCGCAGCGGGGTCGGCCGGGGCCGACGGCGGCTGGGCCGGGTCGCCCGGCGCTCCAGGGACCGCGGGAACGGCTCTGGCCTGGGGGGTGGGGGCTGCGGCGGCCAATGCGCCGGCACCCAGCATCATCATGACTTGGCGGCGGTTCATCTCGGGCACGGTGGCAATCTAACCCACACCGCACCGGTGTCAAACAAGGCAAGCCCGCCCGCGTGGCCTATGTCACCTCTAGGTTGTCTCGCTGCCGTCGGCACTGTCGTCGAGTACGCCGACGGTAATCCCGTAGGGCAGGAACCGCACCCGGCGTTTCGGGTCGGGATTGCGCTGACTGGCCCGCAGGGCGTCGATCTCGGTGGCGTAAACCTGCTCGACCCGCGCCGCCCCGTCGTCGCCGACGGTATAGATAGCCCAGACTCCGTCGCCGGTCTCGCCGGCGGTTGCCGGCTCGGCCCGCGCGGCCCGGGCCAGGTCAGCGAAGATCGCACCCCAGCCCGCCCGGTGGTCCCCGGCGGAGCCGAACGTGCCGGAGAACCGGTCGAACGCGGCCCGTAGCCCCTCGCCGGCCTCACGCATCATTCGGTCCAAATCCTCGGAGTCGAATCCGAAGGCGCCGTTGTCGCCCATTGCGAGCCCCTTTCACGCTGGTCGCCACACCCCAGTGTGCCTGCGCAAGGCGGATCCGGCCACGATCTCAGGCAATGCCGGCCGGCGCGGCTAGTTCTGCGGAACCGTGATCGGGATCGGAATCGGCACCAACGGGATGCGCAGGTATTCGGTGGTCATCGGCACGGTGGTGGTCGGCGGCACCGTGGTGCTGGGCGGTTCGCTGGTCGTCGGCGGAACCGTCGTGGTCGGCGGCGTCGTGGTCGGCGTGGGTGGAGCCGTCGTGGTTGTCGTGGTGCTGGTCGGCGGCGGCGTGGTCGTGGTGGTGGGCGGCGCCGTCGTCGTAGTCGGCGGCGGCGGCGGCTCCGTGGTGGTCTGCGGCGGCGGCGCTGACGTCGTGGCCACCGGCGGCGGCGCGGGAGCGCCGGTCCGCGGCGGCGTGCTGGGCGTCGGGGTCGGCGGCGCCACGGCGCTGGTTTCGGGAACCACCGGCGTCTCGTCGTCCTGGCCGCGGGTCAAGCTGTAGAGCGCCCCGGCAACCGCGACCAGCGCCACCACGATGCCCACGATCAGCGCCACCCGAGGTAGCCGCGAAGGTGCCCGACGGCCGGGGATCGGCGCAGCAGGCACCGAAACCGTCGAACGGCGTCCGGTACTCAGATCCTGGTCGTAGTAGGGGTCCTCGGCAAAAGGGACGTAGGGCACCGGTTCGGCGCCAGCACTGCCGTCCTCCTGCGACCAGGCGAACGCGTCCACAACGCCGGAACCCGCATCCGAGGGCGCCGTCGGCGCCATCACGGTTGCTCCGATTGCCTCGGCTTCCTGGGTGGCATCGTCGGCCTGCGGGTCGTACATTGCTGCTTACCTTGCATCGACAACGGCGGTCGTGACCACGATAGGGGGACGGCGGGGCGAGCCACCACCGCCGAGACCATAGGGTTATACAACCGTTAGCGGCAACGACTTGCGAGTGCGGAACACGAAATCCGCGCCGCTGCTGACCTTGGTCACCATCACCTCGGGCAGTTCTTTTGCCTCACTGTCGGTCTCGGTCAGCCGAGCCGTCCACTCGTTCTCAGACCCCTCGACCTCCACCCGCAGCAGCGGGTTCACCGCCGTCGCGATGGCCTGCAGCGGATTGACGTCCTGCGGCGAGCACAGCGTGATCCAGGCACCGTCGTCGTGTGCGGGCGAGGGGTGCACCGCGATGGTGTTCTCGCCGATGTCGGCGCGCACGTAGCCGATCGGATTGAGCAGCGGGTGCAGTTCAAAGGTGCGCAGTGCGCCGTCGAGGTCCGCGGGAAGCTTCAGCGCGTTCTTGATTCGCTGGGCGCCCAGCCCAGCCAGGCCGGTGAGCTGGCGCCGGCCCACTGATGCGGCCAACTCATCGGAGTCCGCCCGGGCGCGCACCGCGAGCGCGAAGGACAGGTAAAGCAGGTGCATCTGCAAGCAGACCTCGTCGGCGATGCGGACCAGCGCCGAATGGGAGAAGGCGGTGAAGTCGACGTCGGTCAACAGTGGTCCGGAGTAGTCCGCCAACCCTTCGTCGGCGGCATCGATGTCGTCGAGTTGCCAAGTGGCGGCTTTGCTTTCGCTGATCACCGCTAATGCGGGAATCGGTTGGGCCGGCGGGTAAGACTCGTCGATGATGACGGTCCAGTGGCAGTGCGGCTGTCGGTCCGACGGCGTGCGAGGTGGCCGGTGCACCGGACGGCACTGGGCGTGGGCGTTGGTGGCCACCGCGGTTGCGTCGAAGGTCGGGTCCTCGATGGTGTGGCACATGCCGAAGACGTAGTCGTCGCCCATCGGCTCCACGTCGAGCAGCGCGCCGCAGCTGGCCAGCTCGAACTCGCCGTTCCAGCGGTCATGGACGGTGAAGCGAAAGTCCATGAACTGCGGCGGGGAACCGATGTCGAACTGCAGGCCCTTGAAGATGGTGAATACGTCGTTGCCGGTGTATCCCAACGCGCGCTGCATCCGCTGGGTGTAGATGGGACTGGAGCCCGCCCACTCTTCGATGGCGATCTGCACCATTTCCTCGCGGCCGAACTCCGAGATGCACCAGGCCATGCCGGAACGGTCGATCATGTGCCCGATCAGCAGTAGTTCGGGCACGAGCACAGCCAACTCGTCGCGGGACAGCGACGCATACCTGGATTCGGTCACGGCCTAAAAAATAGTTGGGTCTATGTTATAAAGTCAACAATGACTATTTCTGCTGGTTCCGCCCGGGCGTCGGGGCCCTCTGGGCCGACCCGGCGGACCAGCGCGCCCCGCAAGCGCGGCGATGACACCCGTGCCCGGATCATCGACGAGACCGTGCGCTGCATTACCGAAGAGGGGTTCGGCGCGGCGACCGCCAAGCACGTCGCCGAGCGGGCCGGGGTCACGTGGGGGGTCATCCAGTACCACTTCGGAGACCGCAACGGCCTGTTGATGGCCGTGGTCGACGACGGGGTGGCCGAACTGCTGACGAGCCTGTCTGCCGTCGACGTCAGCGAGCTGGCACTGCGGGAGCGCATCGAAGCCGTTGTCGACACGGCCTGGCGCTGCTATGCCAGCCCGACTTCGCTGGCCGCGTTCGAGATCCTGCGGGCCACTCGCGGCAGCTTGGGCGAGCAGTCTCACGAGCACCTGATTCAGATGAACACCGCGATCAACATGTTGGGCCGGCTGGTTTCCGACGACCCCGCGGATTCCGGCGTGGCCGAGGTGATCTGGGCAGCGCTGCGGGGAATTGTGTTGGCGCAGATGATCATGGGCGGCCCCATTGACTGGCAGACCGAACGGCGGGCGTTGCTCGACATGGTCGCCCACTACCTACAACGCGATCGCGGTTAGCCGATCAGGCGCTAGCCCGTTCGCCAGTGCGTCGGCAGGGGCTGACCTTCACGCTGCCGGGTGTGATACGCCCAGGACGACGCCAGCCAGCCACTGCCATTGGTCAGCGTCGTGATCGGCTTGCCGTCCTGATCGTCGTTCTTGCCGTTGGTCTTCTGGTTGCGGCGACTGGTGTTGTCGGGCGTTGCGCCTTGGCCCGCAGTCGTTCCCATCATCGCCTCCTGGCACGCCATTCCCGGCGGTAGTCCGGCGGCAACCGGCATAGGAGTCTCGGCCGCGGCCAGCGTGAAGGCGATTGGCTTCATCTCCGGGGCCGCGGTCGCCCAGCTCGGCGGCACCGACAGTCCACCGATCGGAATCGCCCTGCCCACGCCCGGACCCGTCAGCGGCGCGGTGGATGCCGACAACACCCCGCGCGGCCCGATCCCCTCGAAAGTCAACGCACCCTCGGTCCCACCGCGGACGTACACCAACCGCCCCCAACCGGCGCCGTTGCTCACCACGGTGTAGAGGCTGGAGTCGAAACTGAGTCCACTGCTGGCGATACTGCTGAACGGCGTCAGCTGACCCAATTCGGAGGTGAAGGTCTCCCACCAGGTCGGCGGGTCCGATGCGGGCGCGGGATTCACCAACTGCTGCAGCGTCGTCTGGGCCAACGCCTGGCCATTGCCGGCTGCCGCGTGCGACACCGCTGCGGACTGGGAGCCGGGCCCGGCCGGGCTGGTGGTCTGCGGCGGCTGCTCGAGTTCCGGTAGTGCGCTTGCCGGCATCGCCGTCGCCGCGTAGCCGTACATCGCGACGGCGTCTTGAGCCCACATCTCGGCGTATGCCGCCTCGGTCGCGGCGATCGCCGGAGTGTTCTGGCCGAAGAAGTTGGTGGCGACCAGGGTGGCGAGCAGGGTTCGGTTGGCGGCTACCACCGTCGGCGGGACAGTGGCAGCGAAGGCGGCTTCATAGGCGGAGGCAACCGCTTTGGCCTGGATCGCGGTCTGCTCGGCGTTGGCGGCGGCAGCCTGCAGCCACGCCACGTAGGGAGCCGCCGCGGCAGCCATCGCCACCGAGGTGGGGCCGGACCAGGCGTGCCCGATCAGAGTCGAGATCGCCTCGGAGTAGCCGACCGCGGCCGTCTCCAGTTCTGCGGCCACGGCATCCCAGGCGGCCGCCGCGGCGAGCATCGGTGCTGCCCCCGGGCCGGTGTACATCCGGCCGGAATTGACCTCCGGAGGGAGGAAGGCGAAGTCCATGTCGGTGGCGGATTAACCTGCGGCCGGCGGACGGGGCACCACGGTGCGGCGATGAGCGGCCGCACGCGACGTCGCCGCTCCCAGACCGCGACCGGCCAGGGTGCCGAGCATGGTCTCACCGAAGGCCCCGCCGGGCACACCGCCGGCCAGGGCCGGCGCCGCCGGGACCGCGGCGGCCGGTAGCGGCGCGGCCGCCGAGGTCAGCGTGACCGGCATCGCCCAGCCGTGGGGCACCGACAACGCCCCGATCTTGAGCGCAGTTCCGGCGCTTGCCGACGACCCCACACTGCCCAGTCCGGCACCCAACCCGGCGCTGCCGAGCCCCGTTTTGCCCAGCCCCAGGCCGCCCAGCCCCAGACCGGCCGGCCCGATCTTGGGCGGGTGCAGGATTTCGTCGAGGCCGCCGGGGTTCTCCGCCTGAAACGCGGCCAGGCCAATCCCGTTGTTGACGTTGCTGAGCATGTTCGCCGTACCCGACCAACCGGTCATCGTGGCGCTCAGCCCCTGAGTGGCCAACCCCGTGAACGGCGAAATCTGACCGATGATCGAAATCAATGAACTGAAAATATCGGTGGCCGCGCCATTGCCGGCCGCGGCGGCGCCGGCCTGGGCAACAGCGGCAGACTGCGCGGATTGCCCGGCTGCGTTGGTGGTCTGCGGCGGCGGGTTGAACGTGGTCAACGCCGATGCGGCCGCCGAGGAACTGGCGTAGCGGTACATCGCGGCCGCGTCCTGGGCCCACATCTCGGCGTATTGGCGCTCGGCTTCGGCGATCGCCGGGGAGTTCTGCCCGAAGAAGTTCGTGGCAACCAGCTGTTTCAGCAGCACGCGGTTGGCGGCAATCACCGGTGGGGGCACCACCGCGGCCACCGCCGTCGAGTAGGCCTCCGCCGCGGCGGTCGCCTGACGAGCCGTGGTTTCGGCCTGAGCGCCGACGCCCCGCAGCCAGGTCACATACGGGGCCGCGGAGGCTGCCATCGCCGTCGCCGCCGGGCCGGTCCAGGGGCCGGCAGCCAGGCCTGAGGTGACCGAGTCATAGGACGCCGCCGCGGTGTTCAGCTCGGCGGCCAGGTTCTCCCACGCGGTGGCGGCGGACAGCATGGAACCGGATCCGGGGCCGGCGTACAGGCGTCCCGAATTGATCTCCGGGGGCAGCACCCCGTAGTCCATATCCATTGGCATCCCCTTGGGTCAGAGCCGCCTGCCTCCGGCGGATTTCAGACGGTTCAACGGCGCTCACGAAACGCCCCTCAGGTGAACCTGGGGTTACACCGCGGTAGTCAACAGGATGGAGCGTCAATGAACTGTGATATTTCCAGCCATCTCACAGGCATTTGCCAGATCATCTCCGTTCATATTCAATTCATGTTGCGGCTGCTACCGATTAATTCAGAGCATGGATGCTGTTGACACTGTGAGCATTCGACGTTGGACCCTGATCGCGGCCGGTGCGGCCGCCCTGGTTGGCCTGGCCGCGCCGGCATACGCCGACCCGGACCCCGACGCCATGTTCATCAGCGCGATCGAGCAGGCCGGGATCGAATACACCAATGCGGCTGACGCCGTCTCCGTCGGCCGGGAGGTCTGCGCCTACCTAGGCGCGGGGCATCACTCAGATTCCGCGGCACGCGCCGTGCGGATCTCGAACCGCAGCATGTCGGTGAAGAACGCCGCCCGGTTCGTGACGTTCTCCCAGGTGGCGTTCTGCCCCGACTCGATCACCGATTGACGACAAGGACGACGATGACGATTCGCTTGCCCCGCATACTCGCGGTGAGCGCCTGCACGCTGGTCGGTCTGCTGGGTGTGGCCGCGCCGGCGGGTGCCGATACCGATGACAACGGCTTCCTCGGCGCCCTCGACAAGATGGGGATCTCCTACCCCGATGCCGCTGACGCGGTCGCCGGCGGGCATTCGGTGTGCGAATACCTCGCCGGGGGGCACTCGCCCAATCAGGCGGCCAAGGCCGTGAAGAACGCCAATCCCAGCCTCACCCTGACCAGGGCGTCGCAGTTCGTCAGTATCGCGCGAGCGTCGTACTGCGAAGAGGATTGACGAACTACTTCGCGATCGCGATGACCGCGCCCGGGCGCAGCCACTGAATGATCTGCACCAGCTTGGCGTCGTCGATCGCGACGCAGCCCGCGGTCGGGCCGCCGTCGGTGGTGTGAAAGAAGAAGGCGGCGCCGTCCCCGGGGGTGCGGGCGGTGTTGACCCCCATCACCACGGCGTGCTTGTACTGCGGGATTTCGAGGTTCTCGCTCTCACTGGTGTCGAATGCGCATTGCGCCTTCTTGCACACCTGCATGGTGTTGAACGTCGGGCTGTGGTCGTCGCCGTTCCACCAGTGATCCGGCCCGACCTGTACATACTGCAGTCCCCCACCGGGGTTCGGCGCGGTGCCGAACGCGTACGGCAGCGTGAAGACGCCCATCGGGGTGGCCGGATAGCCGCTCTTCGCCTTGGCTGCCATGCCGGCTGAGCCGACGTGAGTCGCAATCCCGGCGGCCACCGGTTGCCAGCCCGTCGCGCTGCGCTGATAGACGTCCATCTTGGCGTCCGAACCACCTACTCCGACAACCGAAATCACCTGGTTGGCGTTGCCCACCGAACGGGCAAACCACGGAATGACATCGGCTTGGGCGCCCGGGGCCGCGGTCAGCGCCGCGGCAACCGTGCACAGGGCAGCGCTGAACAAGCTCACAAGTCGGCGCATTCACTCATCATCTGTGCATGTCAGGGGCGGGTCAAACACCGCTCACGGCGTGCCGGGGTTCGGGTGGCCGCTTTCACGACGCCGCTTTCACGACGCCGCTTTCACGACGCCGCTTTCACGACGCGGTGTTCACGCCCCCTCCCGGCGCGCCAGGTCTTCGACCGGCGCCTCGGCCTTGAACAGGCCGCGCGACGACAGGTAGTCACGGAAGTACTCGCGGTGTGCGGCACACGTCAGCCAGACCTTGCGACGTTCCGGGGTGTGCAGCTTCGGGTTGTTCCACAACATGCCGTACACCGCATCAGCGCTGCAGCCCTTACGGGAGCAGATGAGTGCACCGACGGGATCGGCGTTACTGCTGGTCATCGTGGCCATCTTGGGGCGCGCCGGCGGATCTGGTCAACTCCGGCGGCCGCCACGGTTGCAGGACGAGGGCCCACGCCGTCAGATAAGCCCAGCCCAGCGCCCAGCCTGCCAGTACGTCGGAGGGGTGGTGGACGTTGAGCGCCACTCGCGAGACCCCGACCGCAGCCACCACCAGCACGCCGACACTTACCGCCGCCACCCTGGCGTTGTGCCGCAGCGCGGGCAGCGCCAGCAACAACAGCGCGCCGACCCCGATCGCCACCCCCAGCGCGTGTCCGGACGGAAACGAGGTCGAGGTCGCCGAGACCAGAGCCGTCACCGGCCGGGGCCGCCCGACGGAGCCCTTGGCCAATACCGTCAGCAGCCCGGTCGCCTCTACCGAAACCAGCAGGAACAGCGCTGCGCGCAGCCGATGACGCAGCACCGCAACCAGGGCCACCACCATGCCCACCGCCCGGAACACCGCCGGCTCGAAAACGCTTGAGATGCCATCCCAGAACCGGACCCAGATCGGGTGTTTGACCGCGATGTCGTAGCTCGTGCCCAAGGAGGCGGTGTCGACCTCGGCCAGCCAGGTCCAGCCCTGCCGATAACCCACCAACATCACTACGTAGACCGCCACCGCGGCCGCTACCGAGATCAGCGCCGCCGCACGCGCGGCCGAAGGCGACACCAGCTAGTTCCCGCCGCGGGAAGTTCCGCCCCCGCGCAGGTCCGGCCAGGGCGGGCGGCGCAGTACCGCCAGGGAGGCGATGACGGCGGACAGCAACCCGGTGAGCACCCCGACCAATGCGATCCGATTCGCGTCGACCGCGGCCACCCACTTGGCCTGGTCGCCGCGGATCACCATCACCCCGAGGGGTGTCGCGTTCACCTTCGAACCGTCCGGGCCCGACGCGGTCACCCGGGCGGCGGTGATGACCGTCGCTCCGTCCGCGGTCTGGTGGGGTTCGCCGTAGACGAGGTCTGCGGCGGCGCCGGCGGAGAAGTGGTCGAGCAATTGCGAACGTTTCATGACGAGCGTCCCTTCGTGTGGCTCCTACCATGATCCCGTGGCTGATCCATCGTTCACCGCGCAGGAGCGTCAGGCCGTGTACCGGGTGATCGCCGAGCGGCGCGACATGCGCCGATTCGTGCCCGGCAGCACGGTCGACACCGATGTCCTGGCGCGCCTGTTGGCGGCGGCCCATGCTGCACCGAGTGTGGGCCTCATGCAGCCGTGGCGGTTCGTCCGAATCACCGACGATGCCCTTCGGCAGCGGATCCATGCCTTGGTCGACGAGGAGCGCCATCGCACCGCTGAGGCACTGGGCCGTCGCGAGCAGGAATTCCTGGCGTTGAAGGTGGAAGGCATCCGCGAGTGCGCCGAACTTTGGGTGGTGGCGTTGCGAGACGGCAGGCAGGCACATATCTTCGGTCGCCGTACCTTGCCGCAGATGGATCTGGCGTCGGTGTCGTGCGCGATTCAGAACCTATGGCTAGCAGCCCGCGCCGAGGGGCTGGGCATGGGCTGGGTGTCGCTGTTCGAACCCGCTCCGCTGGCGGAGCTGCTGGGCATGCCCACAGATGCGGAGCCCGTAGCGATCCTGTGCCTGGGCCCTGTCCCGGAGTTCCCCGACCGGCCGGCACTAGAGATCGACGAGTGGGCCTACCGCCAGCCCCTGAGCGAATTCGTCTCCGAAAACAGTTGGGAGAAACCATGACTGAGCAGGACGAAGCTGCCGCAGTCCGCAAGGTCTGGTCGGAGCTGGGACTGCCGGGAATCATCGACGTCCATACCCATTTCATGCCCAAGTCGGTGATGGACAAGGTGTGGAATTACTTCGATTCGGCCGGCCCGATGGTCGGCCGGCCGTGGCCCATCAACTACCGCATGGACGAGTCCAATCGAGTCGCTACGCTGCGCGCATTCGGGGTGCGCCGGTTCACCTCCCTGGTGTATCCGCACAAGCCGGACATGGCGGCGTGGCTCAACCAATGGGCAGCCCAATTCGCTCGCGACACACCGGATTGCCTGCCCACGGCGACGTTCTATCCCGAACCCGGCGCGGCCGACTACGTTAAGGCCGCCATCGATGCTGGAACCCGAATATTCAAGGCACACATCCAGGTCGGTGACTATGACCCGACCGACCCGCTGCTCGACGACGTCTGGGGAGTGATCGAGGACTGCGGCGTCCCGGTCGTCATCCACTGCGGCTCCGGCCCACAACCCGGCCGCTTCACCGGGCCCGCACCGGTTCGACAGCTGCTGCGCCGCCACCCGCGGCTGGCTTTGATCATCGCGCACATGGGCATGCCCGAGTACGACGAATTCCTCGACATCTGCCTGGAATCACCCAGCGTGCACCTGGACACCACGATGGCTTTCACCGCGTTCGTCGACGAGTTGATGCCGTTCCCAACCGGAGAGGATCCGCGTTTACGCTCCGCGGGGGAACGGATCCTGTTCGGCAGCGACTTTCCGAACATCCCATACGGCTACCGTGAGGCACTGGACGCGATCACCGCGCTTCCCGGCATCGACGACGTCTGGCTACGTGGGGTTCTGCACGACAATGCCGCGCGCCTGTTCGCAACCGAGTTACCATCCGGTTGACGTCGCACCGGGGCCCGCAGGGCCGGGGCGACCAACACCCGCGAAAGGCCGGCGACCGTGAGCACTGACGTCACCCCGCTCGATCCGCCCATCCCGATTCCCGATGTCCCCGGTGCCGATGCCGGCGAACACGGCCTGCCGCATCGAAGCGAGTTGTCGTTGCGGGAGAAGGTGATCGTGGATGCGTCAGCTTTCGCCGATATCGGCTTGCGCACCGCGGTCGCTTCCATGGTTGCCGCGGCGATGATCCCGTCGGTGCTCACCACCGCGGTGGGCCGCAAGCAGTCACGGCAGGAGCGCGAACGGCTGGCGTTCTACGCCGAACTGGCGTCCCACCACGACCCGATCCGATCCTTTCCCGCTCCCGCGGAGCTGCCGCGGGTATCAATTCGGCCGGCAAATCCGATCGCGGAGCGGATCGCCCGCGGCACGGTCGAGAACGTCTCGTTCCACAGCGGTTTCGAAGCGGTCAATCCGGCGATGCGCGATTCGTGGAATGCCCTGGGGAACAACACCACCGCACGGTTTCAGCATTGGCGTCACGACGACGGCCCTAGACCGACACTGTGCGTCATCCACGGTTTCATGGGGTCGCCCTACTTGTTCAACGGGCTGTTCTTCTCGCTGCCCTGGTTCTTCCGGACCGGGTACGACGTGGCCTTGTTCACGTTGCCCTTCCATGGGCGGCGCGCCGAAAAGTACTCGCCCTTCAGCGGATACGGCTACTTTTCGCACGGCATGTCCGGCTTCGCCGAGGCGATGGCCCAGGCGGTCCACGACTTCCGATCGATGATCGACTATCTGGAGTCCACCGGCGTTGACCGCTTCGCGTTGACCGGTCTGTCGCTGGGCGGTTACACCAGTGCCCTGCTGGCGGCTGTCGAGGCCAGACTGCAGGCGGTGATCCCGAATGTTCCGGTGGTTTCCGTCGAATCGGAGATCCGCGACTGGTTTCCGGCCAACCTGATACTCCAGGGCGGGCAACGGCTGGGGCAGGTCGCCGGCGACGATTTCGTCGCAGCGACGGCCTACCACTCGCCGTTGAACTACCCGCCGCTGATGGCCAAGGAACGGCGACTGATCATCACTGGCCTAGGCGATCGACTGGCACCGCCGGAGCAGTCCGAAATGCTCTGGCACCACTGGGATCAGTGCGCACTGCACTGGTTTCCGGGAAACCATGTGCTACACGTCAGCCAACCGACCTACCTGCGCCGGATGACTGCGTTCCTACGGCCGTACATGTTCTAGCCGCTGATGCCGGCTGGCCCTAGCCCTACGGCGGCGGCCCGCCGCGCTTGCGATCCCCGCTAGCGCGCGGCCGCTGTTACCACCGTGACAGGCCACCGCAGGCTGGCGAGCTCGTCACCAGACACCGGGGTGTGCCCGTCCAAGCGGACGCCGGACAGCGGGTGCAAGCCCAGCAACGCATTGCGGTGATTGCCCTGCTGCGGCAGCAGCCCGGCCAGCGGGGCGCCCCCGTCGGGCGCCGAGCCGGTACGCAGCGCACAGGCCGCGGCTACGGTCTGCTGGCCGTCCGCTTCGGCGACCTCCAACACCGTCCAGGTCTCGTTGGCATTGACAGCCTGGATTCGGCTGATCGTGTCGGACAGCGCCGCGTCGATCCCCACCTGGTAGGCGGCGACGTGGTCTCCTGTGCCGTCGACGACCGACCGCCATGCTTCCCGGGCACCCGCGTCGATCAGCGACGGAATCTCGTCGTCGGCGACAATCGCGGTGTCCCAACCGATTTCACGAAGATGGTCGGCGAGGCGCCGCACAGCGATGTCCACGGTCCGCTGCAGCGGGATGGACGCCGAGCGGGCCTGCAACGCGGCCAGGTTCGGCGCGGCCGCGTACGTCACGCCGATCCAGGTGTCGGTGGCCCCGGCACCGGCGCGGCTGGTGATGCGCACCGCATCGGCCCGCAGGCCGTACCGGTTCAAGTAGCTCGCGATCAGCGACAGCGGTACAGCGTTCCCGGCTGCCGAGGCCGTGATCCGCAGCGCCGCGGTCGCGCGTGCGCCGGCAGCGTCCCGACGGTCGGTGTGCGCGCCGCCGCGCGAACGCAGCATCGACAACCGGCGGCGAGCGATCGTGGTGAAGTGCAGGCCACGCCACCAGCCGAGTAGCAGGATCGTCACGATGATGCCCACGGCGAGCGCCCAGCGCTGCGTGGTGGTCTCCCAGGGGCTCGCCATCACCGCGGGCACGACGGCCAACAGCACCAAGGCGATCCGGGCCGGCCCGGGCCGGGGAATGGTGGTTCGGTGCGTGCTCACAGCTGGTTTTCCTTTCGTCGGCGAGCGGCCGCCGCGGCGCCAGTGGCGACGGCGACGACCAACCCGGCCAGTAGCGCGGTTCCGGCGAAGGCCACGATCCGCGGCGCCGGGTCCTCGGGTTGCGGTGCCGGGGGTGGAGTGATCTTCTTCGCGGGTGAGGCAGCCGGGTCCGCAGCCGGGGGCAGTTCCCAGGTCAGGGCGGCCACCGGGTCAATGGTTCCGGCGCCCACCACATCCGACGGCGCGCGTGCGGAGTTGTGGGCGGTGGAGACGATCCGGTGCGCGGTCTGCATCGCGCTCAGATCGGGGTAACGACTGCGGACCAGCGCGGCCACGCCGGCCACATAGCCGGCGGCGTAGCCGGTGCCACTGAGCGGTACCAGTCGACCTTGGTTGCCGGGCAGCGCGTTGGCCAGGCCGCCGTCTTCGCGGTTGCTCACCGAGACGATGTCCTCGCCGGGGGCGGCCACGCCGACCCACGGTCCGGCCATGGTGAATCCGGACGGCCGGCCGCTCGACGACAGCGAGGCCACCGACAGCACGTAGGGGTGCCACCACGACGGCACCGACACCGACGTCACCCCGGCCCAGTTGCGCGGGTCCTGCGGGCGGCTCAGGTCGGTGAGCGGATTGGATTCGCACGCCTCCCCGCCACCGCCGACCGATCCGGTCTGGCCGGCGTCTCCGGCGGCCGCCACGATCAGCGCGTCCTTTTCCACCGCCGCATAGCGCAGCGCCGCACCCAAAGCCGTCTGGTCGACGTTGCGGTCGGCCGGCAGGCAGGTGGTGGTGGAGATGGTGATGACCCGTGCACCGAGGTCGGCGGCGTGCACGATGGCTCGCGACAGCGCGGTGATGTCGGTGATCACCCGAGTCGCCCGCGGGTCGTCGCCGCCCAGCCGCGGCGAGATCGTCGCCGAGGCGGTCCGCAGTGACAGCAGCCGGGCCGCCGGAGCCACGCCGGTGAAGCCGTCCGACCCATCTGACGCGGGCAGGCCCGCGATGATCCCGGCGACCAGGGTTCCGTGCCCGTCACAGTCGGTCAGCCCGTCGGTGGTCCCGATGTAGTCCCCGCCCGGTTCCACCGCTCCAAGGCGCGGACCCGGCCGCACACCGGTGTCGATGACGGCCACCGTCTGGCCTTCGCCACGGGAGAACTGCCACGCGGTGGGCAGGTCGAGCATCCGCTGTCCAGCCGTCGCGGCGCTGAGGTTGCTGCCGGGGAGCAAACCCGAACTGGCGCAGTCGCCGCGCTGTTCCATCGCCGCGACGGGGCCGGGCGCTCCGCTGGGCGGCGGCACTGTCGGATCCACCGTCGGCGGGGTGATCGCCAGGGCCGGCGCGCTGGTCAGCAATGCTGCCAGCACTGCGATCCCGGCCCCCTGGAAGGCACCGCCCGCCGCCCGACTCCGACCGGGCTTTTCGGCAACGATCATCGAGACAGAACCCAGGCGAAGATTCCGACCAGGTAGGCCATGACCGGGATCAGGGTGGCGTCGACGCCGGAAGCCAGGAAGCCGACCAGGCGGCGCACCGGCAGCGAGTAGCTCTCCGGCGAGGCCACGGACGGGCTCAACGAGACGACTGCCCACACCGCCACCAAGGCAGCCAGCACCAGCACCGCACCGAAGGCGGCCGTGTACCGGCCGGTGGCCGCGTAACCGACCAGCAGGGCGATCGCGGTCAAGTGCGGCTCGGCCAGCAGCCAGGCCTTGCACCATGCCGAGTCCCACACCCGGGCCCGCAGCACCGAAGCCACCGCGATGCCCGCGACCACGTACCAGGCCCAGCCTGAAAGCCCCTCGGGAGCAAAGGCGATGGCAACCGAACCGAGCACCGCGAGCAGCACCGAGCCGGCGATGAAGCCGGTCTGGTGGGCGTCAGTGACGCGGACCCGGCGGGGCAGGTCGGCAAGCACGCTCTCCGGCAGCGCGGACGGTGTCGGGTCGCCCGGCGCCGGGATCACCGGCAACGGCAGCCGCGCCCACAATGCCGAAACCTGCGGCGCGGCAACGGTCAGCAGCAGGGACGCGGTGATCAGGCCAGAACCCAGGGTTACGAACGGCAACTCCCAGAAGGTCTTGACGGCAGCGGCCGCCAGCACCCCGACACCCACGACCACCGCGGCGGTGAAGAACGCGATCCCGCGCTCACCACGACCGCCCGGCGGCAAGATCAGGCAGATCAGCGACCACGCGCTGACCGCCGCGGCGCCCAGCACCACGTGCGCCGGACTGAACCCCCCGGGCACCGCCAGGGTGCCCACGGCGGCGAGCGGTACCAGTGCCGCGATCGACAGGGTCAGTGCGGCGTCAGCGGAACGCGTACGGCACAGCAGCGCAGCGAGCACCGTGAGCAGGGCGATGGCCCCGGCCGCGAACAGGCCGGCGGGCTCCCCGGTGACCGCGTGGTGCGCAGCCGCGAGTCCGGTGGCGGCGAAGATCAGCCCCGTCCCAGCGGCCAACGCCGCGCGTTGAATGTGCTTGGCGCCCCAGGGCTTACGCCGCGAAGCCGAGAAGATGACAGCAGCGTCGGCGATGTCCTCGACAATGCCGGGGGCAGCCGGGCCGACCGGCACCGGGCGCAGGGCCAGCAGGTCGCCGTCCACCACCCCGACGGTGTCCAGGCTGGCGTCCAGGCTGAACGGTGCGCCCCCGACCGGCGCCAGGCTCAGCCGCGTCGCACCGGCAGGCTCGGCCGAATCAAGGGAGTCACCGGCGTCCGGGGCCACCAGGCGTTGCACCGCCGGCAGGATTTCGCGCAGCGGCAGCTCCGCCGGTACGGCGATCTCGGTCAGCCGACTGTCGGCCAGGACCGCGATGCGGACAATCGGCATGACGGCGCTGGTCAGCACCGGGGCTTCGGTCATTGGTGTTCCCTATTCTTCTTCTCTGCTAGGACGTTCTTCTCGCTGCCTTCAGGACAGCTGGGTGGTGAAATCTCTGGATAGTCGCTGACCGGGGAACCACGTGCCCTCGGGCAGGGTGGCGGTCAGCTGTTCAATCGCGACAGCAGTCGCAAAGTCGGTTCCAGGGCGGAAGGTCGAGACCCACTCGCCGTCGAAGGCCTGCGACGGGGTGACCAGGATGCGGCCCGCATCGGCGTCGACCAGGCTCATACCGACTTCTGTGGTGGTATGCCGACCGTCTCGCGCACATCCCGCGACGACCTCGACATAGTGACGTGATCCGGTGAACACCGATTCCACGATCGGCCGCGCCGAGGCGGGAATGCCCAGGTAGTCAAGCACTTCGGCGAGCGGAGCGCCGGCGCGCAGTCGCTCGTCAGCGCGGGCACCGACCCGGGCCGGCAGGGTGAACTCGTCGAACCTGGCCGGCGGGCGCTGCCGCAGACCTGCGCCGAGCACCGGGACCAGCAGGCGCGGGTCGTCGATGTCCATCACGGTGAACGTGACCAGTTGCGCATTGCGCAGTGCCACAACCGTCCGGGCGGGCTTGCCGGCGTTCTGGTCACGGCGCGCGACGATGCCGCGCAACATCTCGGGGGCCCCACCGGCGGCCGAACCCACATAACGCAGGTCCAGCCACCGGTCCGGGAAGCACACCACCCGAATCCATTCGGCCACGGCCGGATTGACCGCGCCCTCCGGCGAGACAACTCCCATCCGGGTGAGCTCGTCACGCTGGCGCGCCATGAACGCGCCTCGCTCCCCGGCGTCCGTGTAGGGCATGGTGATCGCCAAAACCCACGGAAAAGACCCGGCACCAACGGTTTCCGCGATGTACCAGGCTTGCTCGACGGTCAGTTCGGCGGCGTTGGGCTCAGTACCCATCACTGCCTTCCCTCATCGAGCGGATCATCAGGGTCAGCCCCACTTGGCGGCTTCGGCGGTGTCGCGCGCGTTCATCATCAAGGTGTTGGTCTCATGCGTGGAGGCCATCGCACGATAAGCAAGCACCAACTCCTCCATCGCCTGATTCCACTGCGCCTGCCACGCCTGATACGTCATACCCGTATCGCCCTGCCACGCCGCCGACAACGCCGCCTGCTCACTGGCAATGTCGGCACCCACCGCCTGCAACGTCCCCGCATACCCATTCATCTCAGCCGCATGGGCCAACATCGCCGGGTAGTTGTACATAATCTGCGACATCAGTCTGCTCCTTTTCCCTGGCCCGCCAGCTAAACCCCGGTGTAACCAGAAGCCGCAGCCGCATCAGCCGCCACATACGTCGAACCGGCATCCGCCAGATTCACCTGCGCCATATCCAGCAACGCATTCACCCGCGCCGCCATCGCCACAAACCGCGCATGCGACCCCTGAAACGCCGCAGCCGCCTCACCCACATGAAACGCCTGCGCCGACATCGCCGCCTGCTCCGCCTGCGCCATCGTCGACCGCATCAACGCCGCCTTGGCACCAAACGCCGACTCCGACGCCACCAACTGCGGAATATGCGCATCCAACATACTCATCGCTGCACTCCTTTCCTGACTGCTACTACTTCTGATTTTTCGACCGTCATCCCGTCGACTCCGCTCCCCACTCCGGGTCAACGCCTTCGGGTTCACCCCAGGTCTCAGGCAACATCGGCATACTTGGGCCGCGACCGAACCCGTCGCCCGCCATCGTGGCCAGGCCCGACGCCGTTGCTGTGCCGCGCTTACCCACGGCCCCGGTGAATCCCAGGCCTCCGGCTCCGCGGTCCGAGCCCGCCGCAGAACCCGCTGCCGGTGTATCGGCCGGGCCGCTGACCGGGCCCGAATCCAGATCCATGAACTCGTCGGCATGGTCACGCATCACCGCACGTTTGCGGCGCCGCGCCCGGGCGCTTTCGCGGGTCGCCGCCCGCACTCCCACCGCGGCCGCGGGGATACCCTCCGCGGGAGCCTTCCCGCGCTCCCGATCGGTCAGGGTCGGACCGAAGCTGTTCCCGGGGTGTGCTCCTGTAACCAAATAGGCAAGCAGCGGGGTTCCGGGGACCGCACCTGGGGGCGCGCCGGACGCCGGCGTACCTGCGACTCCCGCGGCACCCGCAGCCGGAACCGTGCCCGATCCGAGCCCCACCGCCGCGGGCAGCGGGAGGGCCTGTTCACCGCGCACCATGACCGGTGCCGGCGTTGCGGCGGAAGGCACTGCCTCCGGCAGATCGTCCGTCAACAGCGCGTTCACCACACCGATTGCGATCCCCATCAACAGGAACGGCGAACTGAGCAGTACCGACCAGAACGTATAGCCAAAGGGGATGAAGAACGCCTCGTAGGCGATGAAGAACAGCAGCGGGAACCAGGCCGACGGGTTGGCGAGCATGGCCCTGATGGTTCCGATCGGATCCTCGAAGAGCCGGACCAGCTGGTTCCACAGATCCGTCCAGAAATCCCCGGAGCTCGAGGAGGTGTCATCGGCGGGCAACGCCGAATCGGACTTGACCACCGGCGGAGCTTCCACCGCACGCGGCGCCGACGCCAAAGCCGCACCCGACACCGCGTGATAGGTGCTCATAGTGGTGGCCGCCTGGATCCACATTCGGACATAGTCGGCTTCGTTGAGCGCGATCGGGATCGTGTTGATCCCAAAGAAGTTGGTGGCGACCAGCACGCCGTGCGTCATGTGATTGGTGGCCAGTTCGGCCAGTGTCGGCATCGACGCCAGTGCGCTGGTGTACGCCGTGGCGGCCACCTCATGCTGCGCGGCTACGCCGGCACTATCCGCGCTAGCCTGGCCCAGCCACGCCAGATACGGTGCGTGCGCGGCCACGTACTGCTCGGCGCTGGGTCCCTGCCATGCGCCGGCCTGCACTGCACCCAGCACTGCGGTGAGTTCGTCTGCCACTGAGGCGTACTCGACGCTCAGTGAATTCCACGCCCCGGCAGCCGACAGCAACGGACCCGGTCCAGGGCCGCTGCTCAGCAATGCCGAATGCACCTCCGGAGGGGAGGCGATCCAGACCGGGGCGGAAATCATCAGCCGATGCCGCCCCGAAGGCCGCCGAAATAGGTGGACGCACCCGCCGCGTCACCGGCGGCGTAATTGACACCCGACTCACCGACACCGACACCGGCGCGGCCCAACTCGGTGGCGCCCTGAGCGGCCACCGCGGCGTGCTCGCTGCCCTGCGCACTGAAACCGGCAGCGGTCTGCAGTGACACCGGGTCGGCCGCCGGCGGAACCACCGCGGTGATCAACGGGGCGGCGCTGGCCTGCGCTGCCGCCAGACGGGCGGTCAATGCCTCGACCGCTGCACTGGCGGCGGCGAGACCTTCCGGAACCACATTGAGCGTCATGACAATTTCCCCTTCCGTAATTCGATACGCGTCAGCGCGTCAGGCTCTCGCTGAATTGCGGGTTGACTAGTTGTAGGTAGGTGGGTTCGTCGTTGTCGGCCAGTAGGATTGCGCGTCCTGCGGGTAGGCGTGCGAAGCGTTGGCCGCGGATTTTGCCGCTGTCGGCGGGGTTGCCGGAGAGCATGAGGGTGGTGGCTTGCAGGTCGTTGAGGCGCCGCAGTAGCGGGTTGGTCATCAACGCGTGTGCTGAGCCGGTAGCGCGTGCGGTGACGATGACCCGCAACCCCAGATCGCCTGCTTGTGAGAGCAATTCGATGAGGGTGGTCCACGGCCGTTGCCCGGCATAGGGGCCGGTCAGGGCTGGGGTGTCGGGGATGGCATCGACATCGTCGATGATCAGGTAGTGGGTGTGGCCTTCGTAGCTCCAGGCGGCCAGGTCCGCCGCCGACAATCCTGCGGGGGGCCGCCGGGATCCGATCAACGCTGATAGGCCGAGCATGGCTGGGATGACCCGATCCACGTTCGCGGTGTACTCATTGTCGGCGAACAACGGTTCATCCACGAGGTGCAGGCGCCGATCCAGCACGGTGAACGCCACCTGATCGGCGGTGGAGTGCTCCCGCACGGTGCGGATGATGTGGCGCAGCAAGGTCGTTTTACCGGACTTGGCGTCGCCGAGCACCAGCAGCAGTGGGTTGGTGGTGAAGTCCACTGGCACCGGTGCCAGGTCTTCTTCGCGCACCCCGACCACGACATGATCGACCGCGGGATAGAGCACCCCGACTTCTTCGGGTGCCAGGTTGGTCGGCAACAACCGCACCGGGGGTGCGGCCAATCCGGGATGGCGGGCGTTGATCGCCTCGATCTGCCCCAAATCGGGTGCGGCGATCAGGAAGTGCTCGGCGGCCATCGTCAGACCACGACCGGGCTGATTGGCCGGCACCGCTTCGGCCGGACGGGTCAACGCCCCAGCCACCCGGACGTTGCTGTCGCGGGCATCATGCAGCTTGAGCTCCAGGCGCAAACCGAGACCATCGCGCATGGCCAACGGCACTTCCAGCCAGCTCGGCGTCGTCACCACAACATGGATGCCGTAGGCCAGGCCGACGTTGACCAGTTCGGTGACCTTGGCCAACAGCGGATTGCGGGTGTTGAACGCATCGGTGTTGTCGCGGCTGAAGGCATACAGGTTGTCGATGACCAAAAACACTTCACCGTAGCCGTCGTTGAGCGAACCGATGCTGCCATCACGGAACGCTTCACGCTGCTGACGGGCCGTCAACAACTGCTCGAGTTCGCCGAAGGTGCGGCGGATCTTCTCGGGCTCCAGGCCTGAGGCGACACTGCCCACATGGGCTAGACCGTCGAGGGCCCGCAACTGCCCGCCGCCGTAATCGAGGCAGTAGAACGTGACCTCCCGCGGCGAATGCAGACTCGCCGCCGACAAAATGAACGTCTGCAATGCGGTGGTTTTACCGGACTTGGGGCCACCATGGATGAGCAGGTTCCCCGACGCGGAGCGGGCATCGAAGACCAGCGGATCCCGGCGCATCTCAAAGGGTTTGTCGATCTGACCCAGCGGCCACCGCAACGCCCGCTCGGCGATCCCCGCGGAAGCCAGGGTGGTCGCCAGCGGGATCGGCTCGTCCAGGGGCGGCAACCACAATGCGGGGGCTTGCGGGCCGTAGTTGGCCAACTGATCGCCGATGGTGGCGATCAGCTTGCGCGGTGGACCCGCCACCTCCTCGTCGATCTCACCCACGAGGGTGGTTTCGTGCCCGGCGTCGACCGCGCCGGCGGTGAACAGTTTCGGTTCGGGCAGTGCATGCATCACCACCGCCCGCGATTGCCGTGGCGGGTCATAAATCCCATCGACATAGGTGGAGCGGAATTTGATCGGGGCCGCCCCCGGGGCGGGCACCAAAAAGCCCTCACCTTTGTGTTCTTTGCCCGACTCGATGTGATAGGCGTCCTCGACCCCGATGATCTGGCGAGACACACTCGGCGAAGCGACTTTCAGCCCGATCCGATACGAGGTGTTCTTGTCGATGTCTTTGATCTTGCCGACATCCAACGTCTGCGAGGCAAACAAGATATGGATGCGGAACGAGCGGCCCTTGCGCGCCACATAATCAAACAATTCGGCGTACTCGGGGTGATCGGCCAACATCAACGTGAACTCGTCAGCGACGATGAACAACGTCGGGATCGGCGCCAGATCATGGCCGGCAGCGATCGCGGCCTCATACTCGGTTACCGAGTTAAAGGCACTGCCCTGAACCCGGCGGCCCGCCTCCCGCAGCAACAACTCCCGCCGCGCCACCTCACCACGCAACGTGTCGGCGAACCGATCCGCCAAGGATTTCTTCTCGGCCATGTTCGAGATCACCGCAACGACCTGCGGGAAATGCCGGAAAATGTCCGCGCCGGCCTCGCCCTTGAAGTCGGCGTAGATCACGATCAACCGATCCGCCGAATGCGTGGTCAACAACGACAACAAAATCGCCATCAACGTCTGCGATTTGCCCGAGCCGGTCATCCCGATCATCAACCCGTGCGGACCCATCCCGCCCTCGGCCTCATCCTTGAGATCGAACAACAACGGCTCCCCGGTCGCGGTCACCCCAATGGGCACGCGTAGTTCTTCCTCGCGGGTGCGCGGTGCCCACAACGCCGGCACATCCAAGCGTGAGGCATCCGCAATACCCAACAACGTGGTGAAGGTGGCACCCCGGGTGCCCGCCGACCGCAACCCGGCATGCGTCGGATTGGAATCCCACCGCGACAACCGCCGCGCCACATGCGCCGCCTCCGGGGCCCCCAACGCATCCGCGGCATCGACATAACGCGCCCAGCCGCCCGACTGCCACCGATCAATCGCCACCCCACCGGCAGTGATCCGCAAAATCGGGCGCTCCGGATCGCCATACTGCTCACGGTTCGGCGCCGCCGTCGACCGCACGATGACCGTCACCCCGGCACGCGCAGCCCCCAACACCGAGGCCGCCACATCAAACTCAGGGTCATCAATGATCACCAACACATGCCGACCCGACTCAGCCGGCTCGCCGGTAAACGGCGGGCGGCCCGCGAGCACCGGGGCCAACAAGCCCGCCAGTTCCTCACCACTGGCCGCCAAATAGCGGGCCGGGCCCACCCCATCAACAGCGCCGGCGATATCGGTGTGCGGCAACCACTTCAACCACGACCACGCCGGCGTCTCCAGCTCCGGCGACGCCAACGCCACCCCCAACACCGTCGGGTCATGCCACGTCACCGCTTGGGCCACCCACGCCCGCACCGCCGCCCGCACCTCATCAGCGGCGTGCTCGCCCTCACCGAGCACCGTGACCCGCGACAGCTTCGTCACATCCATACCCACCGGCACATCACGCACCGTGCGCTGGGTATCCAACAAACTGCGCAACGCCGAATGCGAGACCGGCTCCAAATCAATCTCATCAGCGGTATCGGCGACCCGCACCGCACTAGCCAACCCCACCGCATGCCGGCCCGTGCGCACCACCAAAAAATCCTCATCATGCGGATCGCGTTCCCACTGCCGCCGCGACCCCGGCACCGCCACCAAATCCACCGGATCCGGATGCGACCACTGCGCCGCCGCCCGCTGCTTAGCCGCCGAACCGCGAATATTGTCGCGAACCACCGACAAATACCGCAGATAATCCGCCCGCTCGGCATCCACCTCAACCGTGCGGGCCTTCTTATCCCCACCCCGATAAATACCGGCCGCAGCCACCAACAACGCAAACGGGAAGAACAACATCACCGGAGACACCAACCGCATCCCCGTCGCGACCATGGCAATCACCATGCCCACAATCAAAATCACAATCACCACCGGCAACGCCCGCTGCAAAAACGACGCCGGAACCAACCGCGGCAACTCCGGCGGCGGCTCAATCGTGATCGTGCCCCGATCAACAGGCGGCACCGGAAGCCGACGACGGGCCTCAAAAATCAAACGACTCATCGCGACTCTCCAACACTAGAAACGCCACCCAACTCACCAGCAACACGACGCCCCGGACGCGAATCCGGCGCCAACCCGTCATGCGCCAACAACGCATCCGCCCGCGACAACGCAGGACCAACAGCAAACTGCGACAACACCGACCACGGAATCGGCACAGCCGGCTCACTCAAACCCAGTGCGGCAACGGTATCTCCATCACCACCATTGGCGCCGGTCTCGGTGTTGATGCCATACCGCACACCGGTGTCGGAGATCCAAAACAGCGGGCCCGCAGTCGCGTTGGCCGCCGGGTCACTATTGACGCTCTGCGCGAAATAACCCGACCCCGGCGCCAGCGCGACACGTGCCGCGGTGCCACCCACTCCCGCGCCCACCAAATCCAAAGTGCGCACACCCTCACGCAACGGCAACGTCGAACCCGACAACAACGTCAACGAACTCGTCGACGCACCAACAGGCTTACTCCAATGCGCACACGTCACCGGCGCCGACACCGCATCAACCACCTTGACCGGCTGCTCCGGAAAACGCGACACATCCAACTGCCGCGAAACCGGCAACCGCGCAACATCATCAGCACCCAACACCGGCGGCCGATCCAAACCCTGCGAATCACTGTTACGCAACACCGCCGCCAACACCCCAGAAATCGGCTGCAACCCATCCTCCAGCACCGCGTAATAGCGCAGGGTGCCTTGCGTGTCGCCGTCCAGGGAGTGGGCCGCCACAACCGCGCCCACCGGCGCAGCCGTGCGCAGGTCGTATGCCGGCTTGTCACCGGCGCCAGGGATTACCGGCGCAACCAGCGCGGGTGCCTCTGGGATGGCGTTGAACAGTCCGGTGGCGATCGGGCGCGGGGTGGGCACCGCCGAACCCCGCTCGCTGAGGCCCAGGGCTCCGGTGATGGCATGGTCGGCCAGGTCGATCCGGCTGCGCTTGCCGTCCCACAGCAACCACGCACCGGCACCGTTGTCAACCAGCACCGCCTGCTGCGCGTCCAGTGCACCGGCACGGGATCCGTTGTAGGACAACGGGCCGCCGATCACCGTGACCCCGGCGGTCGAGCCGGTCACCGCATCGCAGGCCGTCCAATCGGCGTCATGGGAGGTGCTCTGCACCATGCGTTCCGGGGCTCCCGGGATGCCGATCAGGTTGCCTCGGGCGAACTTATCCAGTGCAGTGCTTTTCACCACGGTCGGGTTGACCGGCCGGCCGGCGATCAGCCGCGCCGAGGTCAGGTTCAGCACGGGGTGCAATTGGTCTCCGACTCGCACATACAGCGCGGAGGTGGAGCGGTCTGCCAGCACCGGGTCGTTGTTGGCCGCACTGTTGGGCCAGATCAGGGTGAAGACGAAGCAGCCGCCGGCGACGGTGGCCAGCACCAGCAGACCCATCAGCACTGCCCGCGCCTGGGAGCGTAGCGGCTCCACGAGCATCCGCGTGTCATGCAGGGCTACGCCGGAGGCGATGCGCCGCATCACGAATCGCCAGCCGCTGACCTGATGCTTGGTGACAAAACCGCGGCGGTATTCGACCCGGTCGGGATTCTCGTTGACCGGCGTCCGTGAGGCGAACGAGCGCCGCTCGTCATCGGACCGGTCGGGCTGAGCCGCGCTCATGCCTTGGGCTCCAGGCCCAGGCCACGCAGCAACGGCGCCACCGAGTTACGAACATCTTCGGTCGTAATGGTCATGAGCTCCTCATCGGTGAACAGCCCGGTGCCGGACTGTTCGGAATGGTCAAGCCGGAATTCGCGCTCCTCCTCGGAGCGTTCGACGAGGTTTCGCACGAACCGGCCGTTGCCGGCGATGTCCAGGCTGCGCCGCGCGACGCCGTTGGCGTCGGGGTGCGACGCCTCGGCCAGCTGACCGAACAGCGACTGCATCTCTTCGAGTGCGGACTGCTCGAAACGGCTGTCGCGCTGCTCGGCCATCTTGTGCGCGATCTCGACCAGCTCCGGCGGCTGGTAAGACGGGAAGTCGATGCTGCGGGTGAAACGCGACCGCAGACCCTCGTTGGTGTCCAGGAACCGGTCCAGGTCGGCCCGGTACCCGGCGACGATCACCACCAGCCGGTCACGGTCGTTCTCCATCCGCGCC
The DNA here is from genome assembly GCF_022374935.2 of Mycolicibacter virginiensis. NCBI lineage: Bacteria > Bacillati > Actinomycetota > Actinomycetes > Mycobacteriales > Mycobacteriaceae > Mycobacterium > Mycobacterium virginiense. Next base: position 307,034 of record NZ_CP092430.2, on the reverse strand, counting down.
AGCAACGTGTCGATGGCCACCAAACCGAAGTCGTTCTTGGCGCCGGTAGCCACCAGGGCGTAGGCCTCATCGAGAAACAGCACGCCGTCAAGGGCACTGTCGATGATGGCGTTGGTCTTGGCCTCGGTCTCACCGATGTGCTGACCGATCAGGTCGGCACGGTGCACCTCTTTGATGTTCTCTTTCTTCAGCAGACCCAGGCCGCAGTAGATCTTGGCCACCACACGGGCGATGGTGGTCTTACCGGTCCCGGGGGGACCCGCGAAGACCAAGTGGTGGGTGCGCTGGCCGACGGCCAGGCCGTGCTGCTTGCGCACCACTTCCATGGCCACCGAGCTCTTGAGTCGCTGCACCTGGTTTTTGACCTCGGACAGCCCGATGAATTCGCCGAGTTCACGCTCAGCTTCGGCCAGCAGTTCGGCCTTGCGCTCGTGGGCCGACGGGTCGACGAATTCCTCGGCGCTCGGCTCAGTACTGGGGTCCCACGGGTCGGTCCGGGCCTCGATCCGGGCCGCGGTGGTCGTGACGATCCCGAAACTGTGGTCCAACAAGGCATGCTGAACCTGCTCGTTCTCCGGGTTGGCGGCATAGAGGTCCTGCAGCACCTCAGCCGCGGATTCCTCATCGTCTTGGGCCCGCAGGATCAGCCCCTTGGCCAGGGCACCGTCGGTGGCCGCGACCGCGATCGGCCCTTCCGGCTCCTCCAGGTACGACAACGCTGGGGCGTACATACCCAGCCGCGCAAGGGCGATACCCAGGGCGATCTTGGCGGCGTGGGTGAACAGCTCGTCGCGATCAGGGTCGTTGACGATCGGAGTCAGCAGCTTGACCATGTCCGACCAGCGGCCGGCGTGGTGGTTCACTGCGATCGCCATCCAGCGAACGTCATTCCAGTCGGGACGCCGCTGGGCGATCTCGGCAACCACCGCGTTCGCCTCGGCACACCGGCCGGCCATCGCCAGTTGCGCGGCGTGGGCGAGGTGGAAGTCGTCGGCTTCGGTGGCGCGCAGTTTCAAGTACAGCCCGGTGTCGTAGTGGAACCCGAGAGCACCCTGCTGAAGGTCCAGGCGCCGCTGCAGGGCGCCGGCACCCGCGGCAGTCTGCGAGATCGCGGCCAGCACCCGCGGCGACTGATCCCCGGCGGCAGCCAGGCCGATCCAGGCGTCGCACTGCTCGTGCGCGACCCGCGTCAGCGCCGCGAAGCCGGTACGCGCCGCCGCCAGGTCGGCAGGACGTTTGCGCTGGTAAACCTCTATGCCGAGGGCTCGGCAGCAGGTGGCGAACCGGCTGAGGGTTTCCTCATCAACGCGCGGTTGTGGGGCGAGCAGAGCCGCATCACCGTTGTTCATGCGTGGCTCGCCCCTTCACTGTTTTTGACTGCACCAACCCGGCTGAAGTTAGCATTGCATAAGCTAACTGTCGAGATCGATCGAGACGATCGGCAGGCGACTTCCATCACTCCCGCAGGCGGCTTTGCAGCCCAAAAACGGGACGCTGGTGCGCCAACGTCGTTCCAACCCATCACCGACTCCTTATTGAAAATCATTTTCGATTGTCCCGCACGCTACCGCATCCCGGGTTCGTCTTCCACAGCGGTTCTCGGCCTCGGCCGCTGACCGCTCCTACCTCTTGACCGCCCACATCAGCGAGTTCCGCAGGATCATCTGACCGGCTCCGGTGTCCGGCGCCGGAACGGGGCGGCCCAACCGACCCAGGCAATCAGCCAGCGGCGTCACCTCCGCGGACCAGCCGCGAGCACCGAACCACTGATCGGCGGGAGCGTGCTGCTCGTTGTAGACCAGCCGATGGAAGTTGCGGGTGTCGTCGCCTGCCTCGACTTCGGCCGCAACCGCGGCTTCATACGCGTCCTGGGACATGGGGGCGCCGTCCTCAACCGCAACGTGGCTGCCCGAAGCGGCAAGGCTATCGATACCGGCGAACAGTTGCTCCTGAGCGACAGCGGGAAGGTAGATCAATAGGCCCTCGGCGATCCATGCCGAGGGCCTGGTCGGATCGAAGCCCGCGTCACGCAGAGCCTGGGGCCAATCCTCACGTAGGTCGACGGCGACCTCACGCCGTTCGGTCGTCGGACGGATGCCGCGCTGCGACAGCACATAACTCTTGAAGCCGAGCACTTGCGGCTGATCCAACTCGAAGATCGTCGTTGCGTCCGGCCAGGACAACCGGAAGGCACGGGAGTCCAGTCCGGCCGCCAAAATCACCACCTGACGTACCCCGGCTTCGACGACGCCGCTGAAGTAGTCGTCGAAGTACCGAGTGCGCGCACCCTGGAAATTGACGAAGTGCTGGCCGAAATCACTGGACAGCAGCTCATGGTCGGGCAGGTTGCCGTCCAGCACGGCCGCCCAGTCCCCGCCGGCAGCCCGGCAGAACAGCTCCGCATACGGGTCGACCGCCGCTGGATCGGGCTTGGCGGCTTCCAGGGCCCGGGCGGTGGCCACGAACAAGGCCGTCGAACCAACGCTGGTGGTGATGTCCCAGCTGTCACCGTCACTACGCATTAGAGGCATTCCACGGACCCTACGCCGGGGTGAGCGCGGCGAACCGGCCTAAGAACGCTGCCGAAACCCGCCGTGACGGGCCAGAGCTTGCGCTCTGTCAGCCCCACTTGGCGGCTTCGGCGGTGTCGCGCGCGTTCATCATCAAGGTGTTGGTCTCATGCGTGGAGGCCATCGCACGATAAGCAAGCACCAACTCCTCCATCGCCTGATTCCACTGCGCCTGCCACGCCTGATACGTCATACCCGTATCGCCCTGCCACGCCGCCGACAACACCGCCTGCTCACTGGCAATGTCGGCACCCACCGCCTGCAACGTCCCCGCATACCCATTCATCTCAGCCGCATGGGCCAACATCGCCGGGTAGTTGTACATAATCTGCGACATCAGTCTGCTCCTTTTCCCTGGCCCGCCAGCTAAACCCCGGTGTAACCAGAAGCCGCAGCCGCGTCAGCCGCCACATACGTCGAACCGGCATCCGCCAGATTCACCTGCGCCATATCCAGCAACGCATTCACCCGCGCCGCCATCGCCACAAACCGCGCATGCGACCCCTGAAACGCCGCAGCCGCCTCACCCACATGAAACGCCTGCGCCGACATCGCCGCCTGCTCCGCCTGCGCCATCGTCGACCGCATCAACGCCGCCTTGGCACCAAACGCCGACTCCGACGCCACCAACTGCGGAATATGCGCATCCAACAAACTCATCCCCGCACTCCTCTCACCTATCGATTAGTCGCAGCCCACGCCGTCTGGGTTCCATGGAGACCGTGACCGCTCGTTGCTCGCATCGTGAGAGCGGCTACAGCACTTCCGGACCAGAACGCCGGGGAGTCAGTCCGTTCAATAACTGAGGATCAACGCTACGGCATTTGCCTCGTTCTACGAACCGTTAATTAGTTCAATAGCCGCGAATGCGGATTAACTTTTATTCGCTCGGTGGGTGTCCGCCCTGGGGTTCCCACGAGGTGGGCAGCATCGGCAGAGTGGGGCCTCCGCCGTATTCGTCTCCGGTCAGGTCCGCCAGCCCGGCGGCGTGCGCCAACCCGGTCTTGCCGAACGTCCCGGTGAAACCCACCGCGCTGGGGCGGGTCCGCCGCGCGAAGCCCGGTTCAGGTCCCGGGTCATCGTCCTCGAGGTATTCGTAGCGGTAGCCGGGGTCGATCAATCTGCCGCGCCGACGGCCGCCATGGCGCGCCGTGGCGGCCACCGGTTCGCCCGCCGCCGCTGCGGCGCCAACCCTGGCGGCCGGCCGGGCCGATTTCACGCCGGCACTGCCGGCAGCGCTCTGCGCTGAGGGAAGCCAGCCGACCAGGTAGCTGTGGAAGGTGCCCTCGGTGCCGATCAAAGGGGGCGCCGCCGGTGGTGGCGGTCCGGCGCCGACGGGGGCAGCGGAGGCAGGCAACGTCGCCGCCGGGGCGGGCGGCGCTGCCGAACCCGGCACCGTCGCGGGGTTCGGCGCCGGTGCGGGCACACCGGCCGGGATGACCGGCGCCACGGCAACAGGTGCCGCCGGTACCGATACCCCCGGGGCGGGGATACCGGCCAGCCCCGCCAATCCGGCCAGGCCGGCCGACGGCCCCACCGCCGCGAGGCTGCCGATCGCCAGGTTCAGCCCGATGCCCGCCAGCAGTGGGGACAGCTGCAGCAGGAATCGCAGGCTGCGCAGTGTCCAGTTGACGGCGCGGTAGGTCTGCCAGGCGACGAAGTAGCTTGTCAGCTGCCACCACTGGGCGGGAGTCAGCACGCCCTGGAAGTTCTGTTGCAGCCAGGCCAGCGCCTTCTCGTTACCGTTGACGAAATTGGACAGGTTCTGCAGGAATTCGGCGGGGCTCCAGTTGGGCTGCCCTTGGCCGGGCACCTGCTGACCGTCGGAGCCGAACAGCATCTGCCAGACCTCTGCCGGTGTCGGCAGGTCAAAGGCCCCGCCACCGCCTCCGCTGTTGCCGCCGTTGCCTCCCCCGCCACCACCGACGCCGCCTCCGGCCGCTGCGACGCCGGCTTGTGTGCTGCCGCTGGTGTGCCCCAAGTTTCGCGCGCTCTCGGTGGTCGCTTGGTAAGCGCTCATGACGGTGGCGGCCTGGGTCCACATCCGGGCGTAGTCGGCCTCGTTGACCGCGATCGGCACGGTGTTGATCCCGAAGAAATTGGTCGCCACCAGCACCGCGTGGGTGGTGTGGTTGGCGGCCAGCTCGGCGAGGGTAGGCATGGCCGCCAGGGCGCTGCTGTACGCCGACGCGATCACCTGGTGCTGGGCGGCGGTCCGGGCGCTGAGCGTGCCGGCCAGTTGCAGCCAGGCCAAATAGGGCAGATGCGCTGCCTCATACGCATCGGCGGTCGGACCGGCCCAGACCTGCTGGGAATCGCCGAGAACGGCGGCGAGATCACTTGCGGCAGCGAGGTACTCACTGCTCAATGTCGCCCAAGCCGTGGACGCCGCAAGCAGCGGCCCCGGCCCCGGCCCGGTGCTCAGCATTGCTGAGTGCACCTCGGGCGGGGCCGCCATCCAGGTGGCGGGGGCCGACATCACCGCACCGCTATTGCCCAAACACCGACGCCGCCATGGTGTCTGCTACCTGGTAGTTGGCCCCAGCTTGCGCGACTCCCACGCCGGCGCGGCCCAGCACCTCTGCGCCGCGCGCAGCGACCGCCTCGTGCTGGCTGCCCTGCAAGCTGAGTTCCGCCGCGGCCTGCAGCGAAACCGGATCGATCGCGGGCGGTACCACCGCGGTGATCAACGGAGCCGCGTTCGCATGCGCTGCCGCCAGTGCAGCGGTGATTGCCTCGACCGCCGCGCTTGTGGCGGCCAAGCCCTCGGGCACAACGTGCAGGACCATGACGGAGCCCCCTTCCGGCCGATATGCCACCAACCATACCTGCGGATAATTACGTTGTTGCAGTCACGATATGCCGAGCTAAGCTCTCAATGATCCCGTAACTGCGGATACACATCAGTGCTTCTTGACCACCGATCGTGGTGCGGTTCGCCAACGACGGCGGCCTTCGCCGTGGTGCACGGGCGGGTCCAGGAGCAGCACCGCGCGCCCATCCAGCAGAACGGGCCGGACCCAGTCGCCCAACTCGATCAGTTCTCCGGGCGCGGGTCGATGGCCGCTGCCGTCACGGGCGTCGTCGATGGGCACGCTGGCCCGGAGTTCTTCGACGGTTGTCTCGGTGGGCAAGTTCCCGAGTCCGGGCAACGTGATGAACAGACCGTCGTTGCCGGACAGTTGTAGACCGACCGCCGCCAAAGCACCCAGGACCCCGTCGTGGGTGCCGCCGTGTCCGGACACGTGCACACCGAGTGCGTCGCCGAGCCGGCGGGCCTGCGCCCGCTGCAGCACCTCCCGTTTGGCCCGCCGACCGAAGTCCACCAGCGGGCCGGTGTCGGCTAGATCCGCCGGAATTGCCACCGCTAGACCGGGATCCGCGGCCGGCGGGCAGACCCGTTCCAGGAATCCGGCCACAAAGCCGATGATCTCGTCGCGCACTGCGTGTGGGTCGGAACCAGGGCTGCGCCAAGCCAGGCACGCGCTGGAGTTGTGCGAGGTGTAGGGGACCCTGTCGTCGACGAGGAGTTGATGCCGGGTGGCGCCGGCCTCGCTGCCCAGGCCGGCATCGGCCAACTCCCGCAACAACGCTCGGGCGCGCCGGCCAGTGCCGGGACTGAACTGGTCATCGGTGTCGTCGATGCCGATCAGCAGATCGACACCGGCAAAGACCGTCACGGGTTGACGATCACGGTGCTGACATCGCGAACCCACCGGTCGCGCTCGAGGTCGACGCCCGCCAGCTTGAGGGTGTCGCGTTTGGTGAAGCTCAACACGACCTGGTCGGTGAGCTCGGCGGCGGTCAGCGTCTGCGCCGGGTCGCGTCCTTCGAACCGAACGCTATGGACCGCCGTGGCGCCGGCCGCGTCCAGAACCGCGCGCACCGCAGGGCCTGCCTGCACGGGGCTTCCGTGGGATTGCGGCGTGGCTATCTCGGTCTGCGGCAGGCCACCCAGTCGGGCCAGGTCGAACTCGTCCAGTATTCGACCGTCCTGCCGGACCACCAGGTGAAACCCGGTCGCCGTGTCCTCGCCGATGTCGGTGTCGGCATTGCACCCTGTCACTCCGATGCCAACGACCAGCGCCGCCAAACCCAGTCCGAACCGGCACCCAACAGATGACCGCATGTGCATGACCGTAAGCATGCATCGATACGTATTCAAGCTGCCTGGGGCCGATCCGGCCCTCAGATGAGGTTGTGCGGTCCGGCCGTCGGGCCTACCTTGAGGCGATGACCGTGCTGCCATGGACCACACCGCGACCGTCCAGCCTGGCTCTGGCCCGCGAGGTAGCGTTCCCGGCCGCCGCTGCTGTGGTGATCACCTTGTCTTCGGACATGCGGATGCCGCTGGGATTGCCCGGGCATCGCGGCTTGGTGTGGCTGACCCTGCTGGTGGCGGTGGCCCTCACCGCACGACGGCCGCAGACGGTGCTCGCGGTGGGTGCGGTGTCCACGGCAGCCACCGTATTGCTGCAGTCCGGTCCCGGCCCCTGGGCCGGGGTTCGCTATCTGGGCGCCGCGGCATTCTTCTACCTGCTGACCACCAGCCCGGCCGTGCGGAGCCGCCGCTGGCTGGTCGCGCTGGCTGCAGCTCCGATACACCTTGTCGCGCTTGCTGTTCCGATTGCGACTGGGCTTATCGGCGGCCACCACGCGGCGGTGATAGGCATCGGCGACAAGGCGCTGTTCCACCTCGGGTTCGGCCTGGTAGCCGGACTCCTCGGCTGGGCGATCGCCGCCGCGATCGACTGGGCGACCCCGGAGACTTCGCGCGGCGCCTAGCCGGAATTACAGCCCGTACCGCTGCCCGGCCCGCCCGGGCCGCCGCCACCGGGGTTGGGGACACATCCGCCACCGCCGCCGCTATGGCTGCCGGGCGTCTTCCCTGTAGTGCCGGTTTCGCCGTTGCTCCCGCTCATGCTGCCCGCTCCGCCTTGGCCACCGACGCCGCCCTGGCCACCGGGGCTATCGGGCCCCCTGATCCCGGCGTAGCCGCCGTTGCCACCGTCACCACCGTTGCCGCCGTTGCCGGACATCAAGGCGGCACTGCCACCCGCGCCACCACGTCCGCCGTTGCCGCCCGCGGTATTGGTGCCTGAGGCGCCGCCGCCCCCGCCACCTCCTCCGCCGCCACCGCCGCCACCGCCGCCGCCGGTTCCGCCGGTTCCGCTGCCACTTACCGCGGCTCCGTCGCCGCCCGTACCGCCGGCACCGCCATCACCGCCGTTGCCGTAGCCCAGGGATGCACCGTTACCGCCGGCGCCACCATTACCGCCGGCGCTCCCGGCCCCAGCAGACACCCCCTGGACGCCCAGCAAGCCGAGGCCGCCGTCGCCGCCGTTGCCGCCGTTGCCGAACCACGAGCCGGCGTTACCGCCCGCGCCGCCGTCACCGCCGGGGACCGCGACGCCGGTGGAATCGCCCCCGGCGCCCCCACTGCCGCCGTTGCCGAACATGCTGCCGCCGTCGCCACCGGCACCACCGGCCGCGCCGGCCGCACCCGCACCGCCATCGCCGCCGTCACCGAACATCCCGGCCGAGCCGCCCGCCCAGCCGACGCCGTCGTTCACGCCGACCTCACCGGCGGCCCCCGCCCCGCCGTTGCCGAACAGGAAACCGCCGTCACCGAGATCACCGAACATGCCCGTGCTGCCCAGCAGCGAGGTATTCGCGTCGGTGAAGTCGTCGAGGCCATTGCCGATCAGGTCCCGCCCGAACAGATACACGAACGGCTGGTTGATCATCTCGGCGATCTGCATGCCGGAGGCGCTGGCGAGCCATTCCTGCAGCGAGTCGTTGATCGACTGCCAGAAGTCGAGCGGGCCAGCCTCGGCACTGCCCAGTCCCAGATCTCCGAAGTCCCCGAACGGGTCGACAGCCGGCCCGCCGTCGACGACATCTGCTATCGGATCGACGAACAGGTCCCACAGGTCGGCATGCGCGGCCGGCGCGAGGCTGATCGGCGCCAATCCGGCGACCAAGAACGCACCGGCCGTCATGCCGGCGCTGATCAGTCGCCTGTTGATCCGGCGACTTCGATCCTGATGGTGACTGGCCATCGGGCACCTCCTCGGGTTTCCGACCAGGGCTTACTCAGTCCGCTCACACTAATCGCTCTATCGATAATGCGACACTAATGACGCATTATCTCCCGTTATTGCGGGAGAAAACCCTGGAATATGACGTGGCTGCGTGTGACGCCAAACCGCTGAATCAGCTGATGATGCGGTCGGCCCGGCTGTAGATGTTCATCGAGTCACCACGAAGAAACGCGACCAATGTCAGCCCGCATTCGCCGGCCAAGTCGACCGCCAACGACGACGGCGCGGAGACGGCGGCCAGTACGGGGACACCGGCCATCACCGCCTTCTGGGTCAGCTCGAACGACGCCCGCCCGCTGACCAGCAGCACGGTCCCCGACAGGGGTATCCGGCGCCGCTCGAGCGCCCAGCCGATCACCTTGTCGACGGCGTTGTGCCGGCCGATGTCCTCGCGCACCACCTGCATGGCGCCGCCGGCGGTGAAGTCGAACAGCGCCGCGGCATGCAGGCCGCCGGTGCTGGCGAAGACGTCTTGCGCGGCGCGTAGCTGATCGGGCATCGCGGTCAGCGCCGCCGCGGAAACCTGTACCGGGTCATCGCCCGGGCGATACCGGCTGGCGAGGCGGACTGCATCCAGTGAGGCCTTGCCGCAGATACCGCAGGAGGAGGTGGCGTAGAAGTTCCGGGAGATGTCCACCGCCGGGGGCGGCACGTCCGGCGCCAGCGTCACATCGAGCACGTTGTAGGTGTTGTCGGCCTCCGACTCGCCGCAGTAACGCGCGCTCACCACATCGTCACGCCCGCCGATGATCCCTTCGGAGAGCAGAAAGCCCTGCGCCAGCTCGACATCCGATCCCGGTGTGCGCATCGTGACGGTGAGCGGCGCGCCGCCCAGCCGGATCTCCAGCGGTTCCTCCACCGCCAGCGTCTCGGGCCGCTGCGTCACATCCCCCGCGACGAGGCGGCTGACCCGCCGACGCTGCGTTATCCGACTCATCGCTCCATCATCGCCGGTCGGGTTCTCAGCCGCGCCAGGTTGCCGCCGAACAGCGCGTCGCGCGAGCACTGCGGGACTACGCTGCAGGGATGGTTCAGCGAAAATTCCTGGAGTGGCCGGTAATCCGGCAACTGCGCACCGGCGACGTGTTCGGCCGCGGGCCGGCGGTCACCTCCGAGCACACCCGCAACATCGCGCCGCGAACCGCTACCGCCGACCGCGTGGTGAGCAGCGTCTGCCCCTATTGCGCGGTCGGCTGCGGCCAGCGCGTCTACGTCAAAGACGAGAAGGTCGTGCAGATCGAGGGCGATCCCAATTCGCCGATCTCGCGGGGGCGACTGTGTCCGAAAGGGTCGGCGAGCGAACAGCTGGTCAACTCGCCCGGCCGGCAGATCAGCGTGCTCTACCGGGCACCCCGCGCCACCCAGTGGCAGCCGCTGGAGCTGGACACCGCGATCGACATGGTGGCCGAGAGGTTCATCGCCTCGCGGCGCAACGCGTGGCAGGACCACGACGCTGATGGCCGGCCGTTGCGGCGCACCATGGGCATCGCTTCGCTGGGCGGCGCAACATTGGACAACGAAGAGAACTACATCATCAAGAAACTCTTCACCGCCGCAGGCGTGATACAGGTCGACAACCAAGCTCGTATTTGACACTCCGCCACGGTTCCCGGTCTGGGAGCCTCCTTCGGTCGCGGTGGAGCGACGCAAACCCTGCAAGACATGGCGAATGCCGACTGCATCGTCATCCAGGGTTCGAACATGGCCGAGTGCCATCCGGTGGGTTTCCAGTGGGTGGAGGAGGCCAAGGCCCGCGGCGCGGTGGTGATCCACGTCGACCCGCGGTTCACCCGCACGTCGGCGGTGTGCGACAAGCACATTCCGATCCGGGCCGGCTCCGATGTGGTGCTGTTGGGTGCGCTGATCAACCACGTACTCACCCACGACCTGTGGTTCCGTGAGTACGTGCTGGCCTACACCAATGCCGCGACCCTGGTCAGCGAGGACTTCCGCGACACCGAGGACTTGGGCGGGCTGTTCTCCGGCTTCGATCCGCAGACCGGGCAGTACGACCCGTCGAGCTGGGCCTATCAAAGCCAGGGAGCCGGCGAGGAGGACATCGGCTCGCCCGGCGGTGGCCATGAGCACGGCGCCAGCGCGTCGGCGCGCTCACTCGGTGAGACGCTCGGAAGCGGCGGGCCAGCCCTCGAACATGCCCGCGTGCAGCGCGACGAAACGCTGCAGCACCCGCGTACGGTTTTCCAGATCCTCAAGCGGCACTACGCGCGCTACACACCGGAGATGGTCCGCGACGTCTGCGGTATCGACACCGCGATGTTCGACTATCTGGCGCGCGCCGTGACGGCCAACTCGGGGCGTGAACGCACCACGTGTTTCGCCTATGCGGTGGGTTGGACGCAGCACACCCTGGGCGCGCAATACATCCGGACCGCGGCGATCCTGCAGCTGCTGCTGGGCAATGTGGGCCGGCCGGGCGGAGGGATCATGGCGCTGCGCGGGCACGCCAGCATTCAGGGGTCCACCGATATCCCCACGCTCTACGACATGCTGCCCGGCTATCTGCCGATGCCCAAAGCCGGGCGTGACGACACCCTGCGGCAGTATCTGGACCGGGTCGGATCGAAGAGCCAGAAAGGCTTTTGGGCCAACGCCGACGCGTATCTGGTCAGCCTGCTCAAGGCGTGGTGGGGGGACGCCGCGACCGCCGACAACGACTGGGCGTTTGACTACCTGCCCCGGCTGACCGGACCACACGGCACCTATCAGGCGGTGACCGGAATGCTGAACGACGAAGTGGAGGGCTACTTCCTGCTCGGCCAGAACCCGGCCGTCGGTTCGGCCAACGGCCGGCAACAGCGGTTGGGGATGTCGCACCTGAAGTGGCTGGTGGTGCGGGATCTGAACCTGATCGAGTCGGCCACCTGGTGGAAGGACGGCCCGGAGATCGCCTCCGGCGAGCTGTGCTCGCAAGACAACGAGACCGAGGTGTTCTTCCTGCCGGCGGCCAGTCACGTGGAGAAGGCCGGGACGTTCACCCAGACCCAGCGTCTACTGCAATGGCGCCATCAGGCCGTCGCTCCGCCGGGGGACTGCATCAGCGAGCTGGAGTTCTTTATCAAGCTGGGCAACCGAATTCGCGCTCGCCTGGCCGACTCCACCGATCCGCGGGATCGCCCGCTGTTGGATCTGGTGTGGGACTACCCGGTCGATGAGCACGGCGATCCCGATCCGGAGTTCGTGCTGGCCGAGATCAATGGCCATCAGTTGTCCGGTCCCGATGCCGGCCGGTGCATCTCGGGCTTCACCGAGCTGCGCGCCGATGGGTCCACCGCCGGCGGCTGCTGGATCTACGCCGGCGTCTACGGCGGTGGGATCAATCAGGCTGCCCGCCGGGTGCCTCGTGGCGGGCCTAGCCCCAGCCAGTCCGAATGGGGCTGGGCCTGGCCGGCTGATCGGCGGATCCTCTACAACCGCGCCTCGGCGGATCCGGACGGGGTGCCGTGGAGCGAACGTAAACGCTACGTGTGGTGGGACGCCGCGGCCGGCCGTTGGACGGGCAATGACGTGCCCGACTTTGTGATCGACCGCGCGCCGGGCGCTCGACCGGATCCGGCGTTGGGCGGTCCGGATGCGTTGGCCGGCGACGACCCGTTCGTCATGCAACCCGACGGCAAGGGGTGGTTGTTTGCCCCCAAGGGCGTGGTGGACGGGCCGTTGCCCACCCACTACGAGCCACAGGAGTCGCCGGTCGCCAACGCGGTCTATCGTCAGCAGCGCAATCCCGCCCGAATCACGTTCCCCCGCAAGGACAATCTGTCGGCACCCAGCGCCGGTGAGCCGGGCGCGGATGTTTATCCCTACGTGTTCACCACCTACCGACTGACCGAGCACCACACCGCCGGCGGCATGAGCCGCTGGCTGCCGTACCTGGCCGAGCTGCAACCGGAGATGTTCTGCGAGGTCTCCCCGGCGCTGGCCGCCGAGCGAGGCCTGGACAACTTCGGTTGGGCCACCATCATCTCGCCGCGGGCGGCGATCGAGGCCCGGGTGCTGGTGACCGACCGGATGACGCCATTGATCGTGGGCGGGCACACGGTGCACCAAATCGGGCTGCCGTATCACTGGGGAGTCGGTGGGGACGCGGTGGTCAGCGGCGATGCCGCCAACGATCTGCTCGGGGTGACGCTGGACCCCAACGTGCAGATCCAGGAATCGAAGGCCGGTTCGTGCGATATCCGGGCGGGCCGGCGGCCGCACGGTGAGGCGCTGCTGCGCCTGATCTCGGAGTATCAAAGCCGTTCCGGCACAACGCCGGAGACCGGCAATGCTGCTATAGATCCAGAAGGGCGGGACTGATGGGCCAACTGTCCGGGCCGACCGACCCCGCCGCCGACGCCAGGTGGTCGCCACAGCACCCGCGCAAAGGGTTCTTCACCGACACGTCGATCTGCATCGGCTGCAAGGCCTGTGAGGTGGCGTGCAAGGAGTGGAACCACAACCCGCAGGACGGCCCGCTGGAGTTGCTCGGGTCGTCCTACGACAACACCGGTGCGCTGGGCGCCAGCACCTGGCGGCATGTGGCGTTCATCGAGCAGAGCCGTGACCGCATCGAGGTAGCCCGCGAGTCCGGCCGACAGTTGATCAACCTGGGTCTACCGAAGATGCCCGGCGAGCCGGCGGACGCCGCTCCGCCCGACACCGATCAGTTCCGCTGGCTGATGGCGTCCGACGTCTGCAAACACTGCACGCACGCGGGGTGTCTGGACGTGTGCCCCACGGGCTCGCTGTTCCGCACCGAGTTCGGCACGGTGGTGGTGCAGGCCGACGTCTGCAACGGCTGCGGCAATTGCGTGCCGGCGTGCCCGTTCGGGGTGATCGAGCGCCGCACCGACGGCACCGCCGCGCCGAAGGCCGGCCGCGGCCCAGAACCGGTGCCCAACACCGGGGTCGCCCAGAAGTGCACGCTCTGCTATGACCGGCTGGTCGACGGCCAGACGCCGGCGTGCGCGCAAACCTGCCCCACGGAGTCCATCCGGTTCGGCGATCACGACGACCTGGTGCAGCGGGCCCGGCAGCGGGTCGCCCAGTTGCATGCTCAGGGCCGCACCGAAGCCCGGCTCTACGGCGCCAATGAACATGACGGCGTCGGTGGCACCGGCTCGGTCTTCCTGTTGCTCGACGAGCCGGAGGTCTACGGGCTACCGCCCGACCCGCGGGTGGGCACCGCCGACCTGCCGACGATGTTCAAGCGATCGGCGCTGGCCGCGGCCGGCATGCTGGCCGCCGCGGCGGTCGCCTTCTTGGGGGGACGCTCATGAACATGGTGTCCGAAGGCCCCCGCCGCGGCGGCGGCAGACGCCGACGCCGGGGCGGCGGGGACGGTGGCCGTGAGATGCCGATGGTCCCCGACGTGCAGTTCAGCTCCTACTACGGCCGTCCGGTGGTCAAACCCGCACCGTGGTCGCACGAGATCGCCGCCTACCTGTTCCTGGGCGGACTGGCAGGCGGCTCCGGTCTGCTGGCCGCCGGCGCCCAGCTGACCGGACGAAAAGTGTTGCGGCGCAACTCCCGCCTGGCGGCGCTGGTCGCGATCGTGTTGAGTGCGGCGGCCCTGATCAGCGACCTCGGCCGTCCAGAGCGCTTCGTCAACATGCTGCGCACCATCAAACTGACGTCGCCGATGAGCGTGGGTTCGTGGATCCTGTCGGGGTTCGGTGCGGGCGCGTCGGTGGCGGCGGCCGCCGAGGTGGACCGGCTGACCGGCCAGCGGTTACCGCTGGGCCCGCTGCGCGGCGTGTTGCACGCGGCGGAGGGGCCGGCCGGATTGGAGGCTGCCGTGTTCGCGGCGCCGCTGGCCGTCTATACCGCGGTGCTGCTCGGCGACACCGCCACCCCGACCTGGCACGGCGCGCACCGCGACTTGCCGTTCGTGTTCGTCAGCTCGGCAAGTCTGGCCTCGGGCGGGCTGGCCATGCTGACCACCCCGGTGCGCGAGGCCGGCCCGGCGCGGCGATTGGCCGTGCTCGGGGTGCTCGGTGATGTCATCGCCACCAGGGCCATGGAACATCGGATGGACCCGATCGCCGCCGAGCCGCTGCAGCAGGGCCGGGCCGGCGCGATGCTGCGATGGAGCGAACGGTTGGCGATCGCCGGAGGTGTCGGGACACTCCTGGGCGGACGTCGCCGCAGCGTGGCAGCGTTGTCGGGGCTGGCGCTGCTAGGCGCCTCGGCGCTGACTCGTTTTGGGGTGTTCGAGGCCGGCATGGCCTCGGCCAAGGACCCGCGCTACACCATCGAGCCGCAGAAGCGCCGGCTGGCGGAGCGGCAGGCGGCGGGGATCACCGGGGATTCGATCACCACCGCCGATTAAGTCCTGCCGGAGTATCTCAGCCGAGCTGGTGCAGCTGAAATGGCTTGGAGGCCAAAGTACTTCCCGGGCATTCGCCATCGGAACTGGTCGTGACCACCCCGCCGAGCGATACCGGGTCGATCGAGACCCGAATGATCGCCGGCGCGTAGTTGCCGTCTGCGCAGATCCCGCCGTCCGGCTTGGTGACGCTGAACTGCCAGTGCCCGTCGACCAGGCTCATGGGACTGGTCCAGCCCTGATTGCTGGAGACGGTTCCGTTGCAGTCGGCCTGGCTACAGCTGGTGGCGATGGTCCAGGCGAACTCCTGGTCGGCACCCTGGTATTCGCCGTTGAGCAGCGGCGGATCAGCGTAGGCCGGCCCGGCGGAGATAACTGCGGCAGCGCACACGGCCACCGCGCGGAACGAGTTGCGAACACTGCCCTGAGAAAGGTTCATGGTGATCGAGGAACCTATCAGAGTTCCAGCTCACACGACGTCAATTCCGCTGCCCGCCAGGGTATGTCCGATCACCGGGTGGCCGGGCAGCTCTCCGACGACCAGCAGGCCCCCGGAGGTCTGAGCGTCGGCCAGCAGCAGCAGGTCGTCCTCGGTGACGCCGGGGCCGGGGCGCAGGTGCGGACGCACCCAGTCCAGGTTGCGGCGCGTGCCACCGGAGACGTAGCCATCGCGCAGCGCTTCGTGCGCGCCGGCGATCATCGGCACCGCAGATCGGTCGAGCACCGCACCCACCCCCGAGGCACGGCACATCTTGTACAGATGGCCGAGTAGCCCGAAACCGGTGACGTCGGTGGCCGCCCGCACCCCGAGCGACAGTGCGGCTTCGGCGGCGTCACGGTTGAGTCCGACCATGGTCGCGATCGCGTCGTCGAACACCTCGCCGGTGCGCTTGTGCCGGTTGTTGAGCAGCCCCACCCCCAGCGGCTTGGTCAAGGTCAGCGGTAGGCCAGGCTGCGCGGCGTCGTTGCGCAGCAACTTGTTCGGATCGGCCACCCCGGTGACCGCCATGCCGTACTTGGGCTCCGGGTCGTCGATGGAATGGCCGCCGATCACCGGGCAGCCCGCCTGCTGCGCCACCGCCAGACCGCCGCGCAGCACCTCCGTCATCAACTCCAGGGGTAGTGTTTCCCGCGGCCAGCCGACCAGATTGATCGCGACCACCGGGCGTCCGCCCATCGCATAGATGTCCGAGAGCGCATTGGCGGCAGCGATCCGGCCCCAGTCGTAGGCGTCGTCGACGACGGGGGTGAAAAAGTCAGCGGTGGACAGCACGGCGAGGTCGTCGCGCACCAGCACGGCTGCGGCGTCGTCGCCGTCGTCGAGGCCGACCAGAACGTTCTCGCCGGACTGCCCGGTCAGGCCGCGCACCGCCTCCTCCAGCTCGCCGGGGGGAATCTTGCATGCGCAGCCGCCGCCGTGGGCGTAGCCGGTCAATCGCAGTTCGGTCATGCGTCAATGATGAGGTGGTCGCCGGCCGCGCGGGAGATGCAGATCAGCATGTCGCCGTTGGCGCGTTCGGTATCGGTCAGGGTCTGATCTCGGTGGTCGATCTCCCCGTCGAGCACCCGCACCCGGCAGGTGCCGCAGAATCCCTGTTTGCATGAGTAGGGGGTGGCCGGCTGGACCTGCAGGATCGCCGCCAACGCGGTCTGTTCGGCGTCGACAGGGACGACGGTGCCGCTTTTGGCGAGGGTGACGGTGAACGGTTTGCCGTCGAGAACCGGTGGGGCAAAGAACCGTTCGTAGTGCAGCTCTACGTCGGTACGGCCGATCAGCCCCTGACGGAGCACCTCGAGCATGGCCGGCGGGCCGCACGCGTAGAGCGCCGTCGGCACCGGCGCGTCGCCGATCAAGTCGGCGGCCGTCGGTAGCCCGTAGGTGTCGTCCGTGCGGACGGCCACCTTGTCGCCGAACTGCTGCACCTCATCGATGAACGGGATGGAGTCGGCCGAGCGGCCGGTGTAGATCATCGACCAGTCCAGTCCCAGGCGTTCAGCGGCGCGCATCATCGGCAGGATCGGGGTGATCCCAATACCGCCGGCGACGAAGCGGAGACGCTGCGCCGGCGAACCGAAACCGGGAACGGCCATCGGCATGCCGTTGCGGGGTCCCTTGATCGTGACCGTGGCGCCGGGCTGCAACGTGTCGTGCACCTCGATCGACCCACCGCCGCCGTCGGGGATGCGGCGCACCGCGATGCGGTAGCTGTCGGAGTCGGCGGGGTCTCCACACAGCGAGTACTCCCGCATCTTGCCGGAGGGCAGCAGCAGGTCCAGATGCGCGCCGGGTGTCCAGCGGGCCAGCGGCTTGCCGTCGGCGGCGACCAGGGTCAACGCCACCACGTCTTTGTCGTGGGCCACGATCTCACGCCGGGCCACCCGCAACTCGCGCGTGCGATCCGGCTCGGCCAGTTTCCAGCGGCGCATCAACACGCTGAACGCCGGGAAGGCGATCTTGGCCAGCAGATTCGAGGCCCGCAGCAGGGGGTCGTGGCGCCACCGCCCGTACAGCTGCGGCGGAACGTCGGCCGGAATCTCGCCCAGCGGCCGGAATCGTGATCCCGCGGCGTCGTGTCCCGAGGTCGTCAACGCCGCGCCCTGCGTGCTGCCGGCGACGTCGCCAGGTAGGCGACAGCCTGCGCGGTGGAGCCGATGGACGCCGGGTCGAACGACGGCTTGAAATAGACGACGGTGTATTTGAGCACCTGCCGCAACTGGGGCAGGATGTTGCGCCGCGACCCGCTCAGGTACTGACGCCACAACCAGAAATAGGAATGGCTGATGGTGTCATCTGAGCGGCACATGAATCCGATCGCCCGGTGAATCATCAACACCAGGTACGCCAGGCCGACCACCATCGCACGGCAACGGTTCAGGTAGCCGGGGTGAAAGTAGTTCGCCACATCGTGTGCCACGCAGCGATGTTCGATCTCCTCGGCACCGTGCCAGCGGCAGATGTCGGCCATCGTCGGATCCACGTCGTAGTCGTCCCACGAGCAGTTCAGCACGAAGTCACCCAGGATCGCGGTGTAGTGCTCGATCGCGGCGATCAGCCACAGCCGCTGCACCATGTCGTTGTAGCGGGTGCGGGCGAACCGCTGGCTGCGCGGTGCCAGCAGCTTGCGGAACAAGTACTCGAACTGCCGCAGGATGGGCCCGGTGTCGACGCCGCGCGCTTCCAGGAACTCGGTCACCGCCTTGTCGTGGGACTCGGCGTGCATCGCCTCCTGGCCGATGAAGCCGCGCATGGCGCGCGCCAGATCCTCGTCCTTGACGTACGGCAGCGCCTCGTTGAAAACCTCGCAGAACCACCGCTCGCCCTCGGGCAGGATCAGGTGCAGGATGCTCACCACATCGGAGGCCACCGGCTCGTCTTTGATCCAGTGCAGCGGTGTCTGTGACCAGTCGAACTCGACATTGCGGGCGTGGATCTCCACGCCGGCCGGTTCATGGATGTGCCCGCCCACCGCCGGCTTGGTTTGGCTCGTCATGGTCACGGCCTCCTTCGGGGTCATGCTACCCACGGTCTCGGCGCGTTTTTCTCCGCTGAGCGGTCATTACCGCGCCGAAATCGCTGAAGGTTTAGGTTGATCAGCGGAGGCGTCTGAGTCCTGGTGGGCTCCCCGGTCTTCAAAACCGGTGAGGCCGAGTAGCTCGGCCTGGCGGGTTCGATTCCCGTCCGCCTCCGCCAGCCGCGTATCGCCAGGAGGAGCCGTGACCGACACCGATCCGCGCCGCGCCATTCCACGCACCGATGCACTGTTGATGCTGCCTCCGGTTCGCGCGGCCCGTGCACGACTTGGCGAGCATGTGGTCCGCGGCCTGGTGCGTGACGCCCAGGATCGGGCGCGACGCGGCGATCTGGCACCAGAGCAAGTCGAAAGCGTTGTTCTGGAAGGCCTTTCCGGCCAGACGGGGACGACGTTGCGGCCGGTCCTCAATGCCACCGGGGTGGTGGTGCACACCAACCTGGGTCGAGCGCCGCTGTCAGCCGCCGCGGTCGAGGCACTGGTGGCGGCCAGCGGCTACGTCGACGTCGAGCTGGACCTGGCCACCGGCGCGCGCTCCAAACGCGGGGTCGCGGCCCGGGCTGCGCTGCTGGCGGCCTGCCCGGCCGCCGAGGACGCGCTGGTGGTCAACAACGGTGCCGCGGCCCTGGTGCTGGCCACCACAGCGCTGGCCGCCGGCCGCGAGGTGGTGGTCAGCCGGGGCGAGCTGATCGAGATCGGGGCCGGCTTCCGCCTACCGGACCTGATCGCCTCCACCGGGGCGAGGCTGCGGGAGGTCGGCACCACTAACCGCACCCATCTGCGTGATTACGCCGAGGCCATCGGACCCCAGACCGGCTGCATCCTCAAGGTCCATCCCAGCAATTTCGCCGTCCACGGTTTCACGGCAGCGGTGGGATTGGCGCAATTGCGGCCCCTGGCAACCGAACACGAGGTGGCCTTGGTAGCCGATCTGGGCAGCGGACTGCTATCCCCGGATCCGCTGTTGCCCGCCGAGCCGGATGCGGCGACCATGCTTGCCGCCGGCGCCGACATCGTGACCGCCAGCGGGGACAAGCTACTCGGCGGGCCGCAGGCCGGGGTCATGTTGGGCCGGGCCGAGGTCATCGCCCAGCTCGCTCGACATCCGTTGGCTCGCGCGGTTCGCGCCGACAAACTCACCCTGGCAGCCCTGGAGGCCACCGTCTCCGGCGCCGCCGCCCCGGTGACCCGGGCACTGCACGCCGACCCCGTCCAGTTGCGTTCGCGTGCCGACCGGCTGGCCGCCGCGGTCGGTGCCACCGTCGTCGTCCATGACGGCCGCGTCGGCGGCGGCGGAGCTCCGGGAGTTCCGCTGCCGGGCTGGGCGGTCCGGCTGCCCGAGGCCGCGGCGGCCGCGCTGCGCACCGGCGATCCCGCGGTGCTGCCCCGGGTGCACGACGGCGCCTGCCTGATCGATCTGCGCTGTGTGCCGGAAGCCGACGACGACCGGCTGCTGGCCGCGGTGCGGGCCGCGCTCGACCGGATCGGGTGAGGGGCGTTCGGCCATGTTTGTTATTGCCACGGCCGGCCACGTCGACCACGGCAAGTCCACCCTGGTGCGGGCGCTCACCGGGATGGAACCCGACCGTTGGGCCGAGGAACGACGGCGCGGACTCACCATCGATCTGGGTTTCGCCTGGACCGCGCTGCCGTCGGGCCGGCGAGTGGCCTTCGTCGATGTGCCAGGCCACGAACGGTTTCTGCCCAACACCCTGGCCGGTCTGGGACCGGCTTCGGTGGTGTGTTTCGTGGTCGCCGCCGACGAGGGCTGGCGGGCACAGTCCGATGATCACCGCGACGCCATAGCCGCCCTGGGCATTACGCAGGGACTGGTGGTGCTCACCCGCGTTGACCGGGCCGGCGATCAACGCGTCGCGCAGGTTTCCGACCAGGTGCGCGCCGAACTGGCCCAGACGGGTCTGGCTGACGCCCCGATCGTCGCCGTGTCAGCGCTGGACGGCACCGGCCTGGACGCACTGCGTGCTGCGCTCGACGACCTGCTGGCCGAGCTCCCGGAGCCTTCGAGCACGGGGCGTGTTCGGTTGTGGGTGGACCGCTCGTTCACCATCACCGGGGCCGGGACGGTGGTGACCGGCACCCTGACCGCGGGCGCGTTGGCAGCCGGTGATCAGCTGCAGTTGCTGGGGCGTGGCCATTCGCGTGCGGTGGTCATTCGCGGGCTGCAGAGCTGCGGCGAGACGCATTCGGAACTGCACCCCACGGTGCGGGTCGCGGTCAATCTGCGCGGGGTGGCGGCCGGCGAGGTGCGCCGCGGGGACGCCCTGGTCAGCTCCGACGAGTGGCTGACCACCATGGTGGCCGACGTCCGACACCGCACCGGTTGCCCCCTGCCCGAGGCACCCGAGCGCATCGTGGTGCACGTAGGCACGGCCGCGGTGCCCGCCCGGCTGCGGCTCCTCGACGCCGACCACGCCCGCCTTACTTTGGAAAGCCCGCTGCCGCTGATGTTTTCGGATCATCTGGCACTGCGCGACCCGGGGGCCCGTCGAGTGCTGGGCGGGGTGGTGGTGCTCGACGCCGATCCGCCTGCCCTGCGGCGACGCGGTGACGCGGCCCGACGCGCCGACGAACTCGCCGGAACCGATCCGGCCGATCAGCCAGGACAGGTGCTGGCCGAGGTGGCTCGCCGCGGTGCGGTGTCGCAGCGTCGGCTGCAGTTGCTTGGGTACGCGCTCCCCCCGGTACCGCCGGAAGTGACAGTGATCGGCGGCTGGTGGGTGCACGCTACGGCGTATAGCGCGTGGCGGGACCGGCTGCAGAGCGCGGTGCGTGACCTGCGAGAGCGGAATCCGCTGTCCGCCGGACTGTCCCGGGGCGCGGCGGCGGATCTGCTTTCGCTGCCCGATCCCGCGTTGCTCGATGAGCTGGTGGGCCCTGCGGGGTTGGAGCACCGCGACGGATTGATTCGGTTGCCGGACGGCCGTGACGATCTCGGCCCTGTCGAGGGCGCGATCACCGAGTTGGAGGCCAGGTTGGCGGCGTCCCCGTTTCACGCCCCGGAAGCCGACGACCTGTCCGCGCTGCACCTGGGAATCCGGGAGCTGGCGGCGGCTGAACGGGTGGGGCGGCTGTTACGCCTGGCCGAGAATCTGGTGCTGCTGCCGACTGCGCCCGCGTTGGCGATGCGCGAATTGGCGTCGCTGAAGCAGCCTTTCACCGCCACCCAAGCCAAGCAGGCGTTGCACACCACCCGGCGGGTCGCGATCCCCTTGCTGGAGCTTCTCGATGCCCGCGGCTGGACCCGCCGAATCGATGCGGTCTACCGGGAAGTGGTGCGCTGATACCGCAGATGCTGTTTGCTGGCAACATGATCGGTACGTCGCGATTGCGCGCCACCATGTGGGCGATCCTGCAGACCGCGCTGGCCGCGGGCGTGGCGTGGTACTTGGCCCGCGACGTGCTCGACCATACTGCCCCGTTCTTCGCGCCGATCGCTGCCGCGGTGTGCATGTGGGCGACCAACGTGGTCCGCTCCCAGCTCGCAGCCGAGATGGTGGTCGGGGTGGGACTGGGCATCGGATTAGGCAGCTTGGTGAACATGGTCCTGGGCACCGGGCCGATCGCGATGTCCGTGGTCGTCTTGGTCTCGCTGTCTGCGGCGTTGCTCATCGGCCGAGGTTTCCTGCAGCACCGTCCTATGTTCGTCAACCAGACGGTCATCTCAGCCATCCTGGTGTTGTCCCTGCCGCACAGCGGTATCGGAACGGAGAGGCTGTTCGACGCGCTGGTCGGCGGCGGGATCGCGGCCACCTTTAGCATCCTGATTTTCCCCCGGAACCCGGTAGTTGTGCTGCGCGATGCCCGGATCGAAGTGTTGACGGCGGTGCATGACATCCTCACCCAGACACGCAGCCGCACCGGCGATTCCGACTGGATGCTGTCAGCCGCGGCCGAGCTGCACCACCGTCTGGCAGGCCTGTCCGAAGCTCGCGGTACCGCCGAACAGTTGGCGCGGGTATGCCCGTTTCGCTGGCCGCTGCGGACCGAGACCCGAGCCGCCGACCGGCAGGCCGCGCAACTGTCCCTGCTGGCCACTTCCGTCGTGCAATTGGCGCGCACCATCACCGGGACCGCCGAACCGCTCGACGAACCGGTCCAGAAAACAGTCGGCGAGCTCGCCGCAGCGGCCGCCGCCCTCACCCGTGACGAGCCCGCTGCCGCGACCGCGCACGCGACAGCGGCCCGCAGTCACATGGTGGTGGCACGGTCCGGCAATGCCGCGTTATTTGCTTCCATCGACACCTGTATCGACGAACTGGACCGGGTGATCAACCTCGCGCGGTATTGACGCAGTTTCTAGGTGCTGGCCGGAACCCGCCGGTCGGCTGCGGTCTTGGGCGTGACGTGCTCTTCGTCGCCGGTGAATTCCTTGGTCCAGCAGGCGAATTCCAGGGTGATGCCGTCGGGGTCCTGGAAGTAGAACGAGCGGACATACACCCCCGGGTGCAACGTCGGGCTGGCCTGCCACTCGGACTCGTCGTGGTTGAGGACCGGGCCGACCCGGACACCCTTCTCTTTGAGTCGCTGGCGGTAGGCGTCGAACTTGTCCGCCGGCACATGGAAGGCCAGGTGGTTGAGCGTGCTCACCGCGCTGGTGATCTCGCCGATTCCGGGGATGGCGGCCGGCGAGGAGATCCCGGGAACCCGGTCCGGCGCGTCGCGGAACCAGAAGAAGGCCACGCAGTCGCCGTTGCCGGCGTCGAAGAAGAAGTGCTGACCGATACCCGCGGGCAGGTCGAGCGACTTGATCAGGGGCATGCCCAAGGTGTTGCTGTAGAAGTCGACGGTGCGCTCCATGTCGGAGCACACCATCGCTACGTGGTTGATCCCGCTGATTTCGAATTCGGTGTTGACACCGTGCGGCTTGATCATGTGCGGACACTCCTCTGGTCAAGATCTGAAACTGAATCTAACATCAGATTCAGATTTGATCCAGCCCCACCAAGACAGGGAGTGTGTTCCGGTGTCGACCAGTCCCGAGCAGTCCGGCCACCGCGACCCGTTGCCCACCCACCGGGGTCGACGCACCCAAGCCGCGATCGACTCGGCGGCGCGCGCGGTGATCGCCCGCAAGGGAGTGCTGGCCGCCACCATCGCCGACATCGCGGCCGAAGCCGGCCGATCGGCGGCGTCGTTCTACAACTACTACGACTCCAAAGAAGCGATGGTCGCCGAATGGGCCCTGCGATTCCGCGACGAGGCCGCCGAGCGAGCATCCAGCGTGGTGCGGCACGGGCTGACCAATCGCGAACGGATCGAGCAGGCCACCGCCGCACATTGGCACACCTACCGCAACCGGCTGGCCGAGATGGTCGGCGTCTCCCAGCTGGCGATGGTCAACGACGACTTCGCCCGGTACTGGGCGGAGATCTGCGCGGTTCCCGTCGGCCACATCACGGAAACGGTCAAGCGCGCCCAAGCCGAGGGCTACTGCACCAATGACGACCCGGAACTGCTCGCGGTGGCGATCGTGTCGATGCTCAACCAGTTCTGCTACGTCCAGCTCGCCACGCCCCGCGACGACGGCGGCCCCGATGACGCATCGTGTATTCGCACGCTGGCCAACGTGTTCTATCGGGCCATCTACACCGAGGAGAATTCCTGAGCATGGCGTTGAGAGTCCTGGCGCACTTCATTCCCGGCCCGAAGGTCGAGGAATTCGTTGCACCCGAGTCTGATTGGTTGGACATCCGGTGGTGCGCCGCCGACGACGACGTCACGTTCCGCCGCGAACTGGCCGACGCTGAGGTGCTCTGGCACGTACTGCGACCGCTCTCGGGCGACGACCTGCGAAGCGGGCCTCAACTACGACTGGTGCACAAATTCGGTGTCGGCATCAACACCATCGACGTCGACGTCGCGACCCAGCGCGGCATCGCGGTGGCCAATATGCCCGGTGCCAATGCCGCGTCGGTAGCCGAGGGCACCGTTCTGCTGATGCTCGCCGTGCTGCGCCGGCTACTGCCGCTGGACCGTGCGACCCGCGAGGTCCGCGGTTGGCCGACCGATCCCGATCTCGGCGAGCGCTGCCGCGACATCGGCGGCTGCACCGTCGGCCTGGTCGGCTTCGGCAGCATCGCCCAGCGAGTGGCCGGAATCGTGGCCGCCATGGGCGCGCAGGTGCTGCACACCAGCACCCGTGACGACGGCACGCCCGGTTGGCGGCCCCTGCCCGAACTGCTGGCCGCCTCGGACATCGTCTCGCTGCACGTTCCATTGACAGAGACCACCGAGGGATTGATCGACCGGGCCGCCCTGGCGCGGATGAAGCCCGAGGCGGTGCTGATCAATACCGCGCGCGGACCGATCGTCGACGAAACCGCGCTAGCCGACGCGCTGCGCGGCGGGCGGCTGGCCGGGGCCGGGCTCGACGTGTTCACCGTCGAGCCGGTGACCGCAGACAATCCGCTGCTCGGCTTGGAGAACGTGGTGCTGACCCCCCATGTCAGCTGGTATACCGCCGACACCATGGGGCGCTACCTGGCTGCGGCTGTCGACAACTGCCGCCGGCTGCGCGACGGGCAGTCCCTGACCCACGTAGTCAACCAACCGACTGGTTGTTAGATTCACTATACGTACTCACCTGAAAGGCGTCTCAATGCCGATAGCGATCACTTCTGAACACCAGGACCTCGCCGATTCCGTGCGATCCTTCGTGGCCCGCTCCGTGCCATCCGAGATGCTGCACGCCGCGATGGACACCCCGATCCAGAACCCGCCGCCGTACTGGCGAGCCGCCGCCGAGCAGGGCTTGGCGGGTGTGCATCTGACCGAGGATGCCGGCGGCCAGGGTTTCGGAATCCTGGAACTGGCGGTGGTTCTCGCCGAGTTCGGCTACGGGGCAGTGCCCGGGCCGTTTGTGCCGTCGGCAATCGCCAGCGCCCTGATCGCCGCAAACGATCCGTCCGCCGCCGCGCTGAGCGGGCTGGCCAACGGAGAGGTGATCGCCAGCTACACGATCAACCCGGGGCTGACCGGCACCGTGGCGGGGTCGGGCCTGGTGATCCGCGGTGAGGCCCGTGCCGTCGCGGCCGCTGCTGAAGCGTCGCTGTTGGTGGCTCCCGTGGCGGTCGACGGTGCCGAGGTGTGGGTGGTGCTGCGCGCCGACCAGCTCGAGATCGAGCCGGTGGCAAGCGTGGACCCGCTGCGCCCGATCGCCCATGTGCGTGCCGACGGCGTGGAGATCGACGACGCCGCGGTCCTGCGTGACCTCGCGTCGGCGCGGGCACATGCGCTGATCTCCACGCTGCTGTCCGCGGAGGCGGTCGGAGTGGCCCGCTGGGCCACCGACACCGCGGCGGATTACGCCAAGATCCGCGAACAGTTCGGCCGGCCGATCGGCCAGTTCCAGGCCATCAAGCACAAGTGTGCGGAGATGATCGCCGACACCGAGCGGGCCACCGCCGCGGTCTGGGACGCCGCCCGCGCTATCGACGAGGCAAACGAGAATGGTTGGGACGCTGCGGTTTCGACGGTGCAGTTCGCGACTGCCGTGGCGGCCACACTGGCGCCCAGCGCGGCGCAGCACTGCACCCAGGACTGCATCCAGGTGCACGGCGGAATCGGCTTTACCTGGGAGCACGACGCTGGTGTGTACTACCGGCGGGCACTGATTCTGGCCGCTTCCTTCGGGAGCCGCTCCGCATACCCGCAACAGGTGGTCGACACCGCCACCGCCGGTGGGATGCGCAAGATCGACATCGACCTGGATCCCGACACCGAGAAGTTGCGCGCCGAGATCAGGTCCGAGGTCGCTGCACTGAAGGCCATGGCGCACGACGAGCGCACGGTCGCGATCGCCGAGGGCGGCTGGGTGTTGCCCTATTTGCCGAAGCCGTGGGGGCGAGCCGCCGAGCCGATCGAGCAGATCATCATCGAGCAGGAGTTCTCCACCGGCCGGGTGCGTCGCCAGGCGATGGGGATCGCCGCCTGGCTGATCCCATCGATCGTGGCGTTCGGCACCGAGGAGCAGAAACAGCGTTTCCTGCCCACCACGTTCCGGGGCGAAATGGTCTGGTGCCAACTGTTTTCCGAGCCAGGCGCCGGTTCGGACCTGGCCAGCCTGACCACCAAGGCAACCAAGGTTGACGGCGGGTGGCGGATCAGCGGCCAGAAGATCTGGACGTCGGCCGCGCAGTTCTCCTCGTGGGGAGCCCTGCTCGCCAGGACTGACTCGAGCGCTCCCAAACATGACGGCATCACCTACTTCTTGTTGGACATGAAGGCCGAGGGTGTGACGGTCAGCCCACTGCGCGAACTCACCGGCGGGGCGATGTTCAACACCGTGTTCATCGACGACGTGTTCATCCCGGACGAGTTGGTGCTCGGCGAGGTGAACCGCGGCTGGGAGGTCAGCCGTAACACGCTGACGGCCGAGCGGGTGTCGATCGGCGGCTCTGAGATGCCGTTCCTGGCGAGCCTCGACGGCTTCGTGGAGTTCATCCGGGATGGCCAGTTCGATGGCGGTGAACAGCGCCGGGCCGGCCAGTTGATCGCCGAAGGGCACGCCGCCAAGCTGCTCAACCTGCGCTCGACGCTGCTGACCCTGGCGGGCAAGGACCCGATGCCGGCGGCCGCGGTGTCCAAGCTGCTGTCGATGCGCACCGGACAGGGCTACGCCGAGTTCGCGGTGGGCACGTTCGGCGGTGATGCCGCGATCGGCGATCGTGAGCAGCTGCCTGGCAAGTGGGCCGAGTACCTGTTGATGAGCCGGGCCACCACCATCTACGGCGGCACCTCGGAGGTCCAGCTCAACATCATCGCCGAGCGTCTGCTTGGCCTCCCCCGCGACCCGTAAAGGGTCACCAGAGGCGCCGAGTGTGCGGTTTCGGTGGCGAAAAGGTTCTTTTGCCAACGAAAACGCACACTCGGCAATCGATTCGACGGGGCAACGGGTTTCGGCTGGGGTTCTGACGGCGCTGCTAGCATGGCGGGCGAATCGCCACGAACGAATGCCTCAGGACTGCTTACGTGACCGTTGACGCTGCTGACGAAAATAAGATCACCGCAAGCCATTTCAATACCGCCGCACTTTTCGCGCTGCCCGTCCGCCTAGTCATCGGCTGGACATATTTCTCCGCCTTCTGGAGACGAGTCGGTCTCGATGTCAAATTGAATCCGGACGTCCCTGGCTATGTCGGCGAGAAGTTCAACCATTTTCTCCCGAATGCGCTTGGCATCGGCCCGATCATCGAGCATCTTCTGACCCATCCCGGCCTGCTCGCCGCAGCCATGACGGTGTTCACCATCGTGGAAGGCATCGTCGGGATCTGCGTGATCGTCGGACTGTTCACCAGGGTCATGAGCCTGGCCGTGCTGGGCTTGGCTTTCGGTATCTTGCTCAGCGCCGGCTGGCTGGGCACCACCTGCCTCGACGAGTGGCAGATCGGCATCCTGGGCGTGGCCAGCGGCTTCATGCTGTTCTTGACCGGCGGCGGACGCTACTCGGTGGATCGTGTCCTTTCCGCGAAGTATCCGCGGTTCGCACAGCGAACACGGCTCCACTGGCTGACGTCCGGCGCGGTCACCATCAAAACGCCAGCGATACTCATCGGCTCGTTTGCCGTTTTGGCGTTGGCATTGTTCACCAACCAGCAGTTCCACGGCGGGGTGTATGGGCCGCTACACAACAAGTCGGTCGCGCCGAAGATCGAGGTGTCCGAAGCCCGGGTCGCCGGCAACAGCCTGCAATTCCAGCTCTACCGAACCGAAGGCGCGGACGTCTACGGCTCATTCCTGATCGGCGTCAGCGTCGTCGACGACACCGCCGGCAATACCGTCATGCAACTGGATGGCGCGCAGCTCAGCCGGCTGCCCGAGGCGGCGATCGCCAACCGCTACGTGGCCAAGGTGAAACCCGGCCCGTACAGCCTGATCGTCCCGCTCGGCGCCAAAGCACAGCTGACCATCGACACCGGACAGATCCGGTGGGACGGCGCACATTCCTACACGCTCGTCCTCACCGATATCAGCGGCGCCACCTGGAAACGGGAGATCGAAACCGTCTCCTGAGCGAGCGCGAGAAGCGCCCCCTACAGGTCGCGGAGTTCGCGCTTGAGGATCTTGCCGGTGGGGTTACGCGGCAGCTCCTCGAGGAAGACCACTTCGCGGGGCACCTTGTAACGCGCCAGGTGCTCCTTCACGTAGACCTTGATGGTGTCCTCGTCAACGGTGGAGCCTTCCTTGCGAACCACGAAGGCCCGCAGCCGTGCGCCCCACTCCTTGTCCTCGACGCCCAACGCCGTCGCTTCGATCACGTCGGGGTGGCCGCTGATCAGGTCCTCGACTTCGGCAGGGAAGACGTTCTCACCGCCGGAGACGATCATCTCGTCGTCGCGGCCGCTGACATACAGCAGCCCGCGCTCGTCGAAGTAGCCGACGTCGCCGGAGGACAACAGGCCATCGATGATCTGCTTGCCGCCGCCACCGGTGTAGCCCTCGAACGGGAAGAAGTTGCCGACGAAGATCCGCCCGACCTGGCCCTGCGGCAGTTCGTTGCCGTTGTCGTCGAGGATCTTGACCTTGACTCCCTTGACCACCGGTCCCACCGTCGCGGGATTGTGCTGCAGGTCGGCGGGGCCGGCGATGGTGGCAAACGCGACCTCGGTGGAGCCGTACATGTTGTAGATGACCGGTCCCAGGTCCTTCATGGCCCGGGTCGCCAATTCGGCGCCGAGCTGCGACCCGGAGACGAACACGATCCGCAGGTTCGACAGGTCCGGCTTGGGGCTGGTCTTCTCCAGCTGGTCGAGGATCCGGGACAACATGACCGGGACGACGACCATGCCGGTCACCTTGTGCTTTTCCAGGTCCTCCAGCACGGTGGCCGGCTTGAAGCGGCGCCGCAACACCAGGGTCGAGCCGAAGAACATGGCCAGCGTGCCGTGCAGATAGCCCAGGGCATGGAACATCGGCGACGGCAATGACGTCACCTCACCGGCGCGGAACGGGACGTGCGACAGGATGCCGCCGATCGGCGCCATGGTGGGCGGGGTGCTGCGGTTGGCGCCCTTGGGGGTACCGGTGGTGCCCGACGTCAGGATGATGATCGAGGCGTGCTTGGTGATCTTGGGCGCCGGCGCCTTGCTGCTGCGCGCGATCAGCTGCGCCAGTGTCTCGTCGGTGCTGCCGGACGGCTCGTTGGTGTCCGGGTTGACGCCCAACGCCCGCAACTTGCCCAACGTGGGCTCGGCCTGCGCCACCGCCGCGGTGTATTCGTCGTCGTAGATGATCAGCTTGGCGCCTTCGCGTTCGGAGACGTCCTTGATCTGCGGGCCGGAGAATTCACTGTTCAGCAGGATCAGCCGGGCGCCGACTCGGGCGGCACCGTAGTTGGCGATCAGGAACCAGCGATGGTTGCGGGCCAGGATCGCCACGCCGTCACCGCCACGCACCCCCATCGCGAGCAGACCGTTGGCCACCGCGTTGACAGCGTCGTCCAGCTCCTTGAACGTGATGCTGCCGTCGTCATCGATCACGGCGACGCCGTTCGGGTTACGACGGGCATTGAGTGCGGGAATCATCCCCAGCTCGCCCCAGCGCGCTCCGTCGGCGAGTGCACTGGCGATGACCTGTGGGGACTCCAGCTTCAACGCGCCGGACTGCAGGATCTTGCGCAGGTAATGCAACTCGGCGCCACCGCGTTCGAGATAGCGACCGAGCTTGTTTGCAGCCTGACTGGGCAGGTCAGTGAGCTTAGCCATGGGACAACCTTATGTGACGCAGATCGCCGTCGGGCGGCGGATGGCGGGCTCTCATTAACATGACGTCATGGCCGGCGGGATGTCGCTGGAGGTTGCGGGACACCGGGTGGTGGTCACCCACCCGGAGAAGTTGGTGTTTCCAGGTGGACGAGGTTCCACCCCGCGTACCAAGATCGAGCTGATCCGCTACTACCTGGCGGTGGCCGACGGTGCGCTGCGCGGGGTGGCCGGGCGGCCGATGATCCTCAAACGCTTCGTCGACGGCATCGACGCCGAGGCCATCTTCCAGAAGCGGGCACCCGCAAACCGGCCGGATTGGGTATCGGTCGCAGAGCTGCACTACGCGTCGGGCCGGTCGGCGCAAGAGGTCGTCGTCGACGACGCGGCCGGCCTGGCCTGGGTGATCAACCTGGGCTGTGTGGACCTCAATCCGCACCCGGTGCGCGCCGGCGACCTCGACCATCCCGACGAGCTGCGAGTCGACCTCGATCCGACGCCGGGAGTCGGCTGGTCACAGATCGTCGAGGTGACCCTGCTGGCTCGTGAAGTACTGGCCGACCACGGGCTGACGGCGTGGCCGAAGACATCCGGCTCGCGAGGCATGCACATCTATGCGCGGATCGCGCCACAGTGGGAGTTCTCCCAGGTACGACTGGCGGCGCAGGCGGTGGCCCGCGAGATCGAACGGCGCGCACCGCAGTTGGCCACCAGCCGGTGGTGGAAAGAGGAGCGGCACGGCGTCTTCGTGGACTTCAATCAAAACGCCAAGGACCGTACCGTCGCCTCGGCGTACTCGGTGCGGGCCACTGATGACGCCCGAGTGTCGACGCCGCTGCATTGGGATGAGGTCGCCGACGTCGACCCGGCGTCGTTCACGTTGGACACGGTGCCGGATCGCTTCGCCCAGGTCGGCGACCCGTGGGCGGGCATGGACGACACCATCGGCGGGCTGGACTCACTGTTGGAACTGGCCGAAGCGCAGGGCCCGGCGGAGAAGGCGCCCCGCGGCGCACGCAAGAGCGTCGACGGCCGGCGGACGTCGCCGCTGCCGTTGATCGAGATCGCCCGCACCAAGACGCGCGGCGAGGCGATGGCTGCCCTCGATGTCTGGCGGGACCGGCATGCCGCAGCGGCGAAACAGCTTGCCCCGGAGGATGTTCTGCTCGACGGCATGCGCGGTCCGAGTTCGATCTGGTACCGAGTCCGCATCAACCTGCAGCACGTCGCGCAGGCTCAGCGCCCACCCCAGGAAGAGTTGATCGCCGACTACAGCCCGTGGAGCCGGAAGGGCGCCAAGGGCTGATCCACGATCAGGGCACGGTGATGCCGGCGGCCAGGTTCGCGGCGACTTCTTTCTCCCAGTGGCTGAACGCATGGGTGGTGTCGACCTCCACCTCGAACCGGTCGGTCATATCCGAGGTGACGGCCGCGGCGTCGACGTAGAACTGCTCGTACCACCGGCGCAGCTGGTACACCGGACCGTCCTCTTCGGTGAGCAACGGATTCTCGACAGGCGCCTTGTGCTTCCAGATCTCGACGTCCTCCAAGAATCCCGCACCAAACGAGCGGCTCATCGCCGCGGCGAGTTTGGTGGCCTTCTCCGCCGGCAGATTCGGCATCTGTTGGACGGCGACGCCCCACTGCAGCATGAAGGAATTCTGCGTGACCGGGTAGTGACAGTTGATCAGCGCGATCTCGGCGGTGAAGTCGGGCGCGAGGTCGTTGTGCAGCCAATTGATCATGTAGGCCGGGCCGAAGTAGGTCGCCTCAGAGCGCAGGTAGGTGCCCTCCCACAATCTGTCGGCGCCCGGGGAGTCCGGCCGCACCTTGCTCTCCATGTACTGGCTGGCGCAGGTTCCCTCGATGACGTTCTTGAAGTAGGTCGGATAGGAGTGATGGATGTAGAAGAAGTGCGGCCATGTCGACGATGTTGTCGATGATCTCTCGGCAGTTGGCGCCTTCGATCAGAACCGAATCCCACTGCCACGGCGACCACCTGCCGGCGTCCATTCCTTCGATCTGCGGCGGAGTCAGGTCGGCCGGTGGCGTCGAGCCCTCCGGGTCGTGCCACACCAGCAGTTGGCCGTTGACCTCGCAGGTGGGCCAATGCCGCGTGCGCGCTATCCGCGGCGGTCGTTTGGCATAGGGCACCTGCACGCACCGTCCGGTCGAGCCCTGCCAACGCCAGTCGTGAAAGGGACAGGCCACAGTGTCACCCTTGACGGTGCCCCGGGACAGGTCGCCACCCATGTGCCGGCAGTACGAGTCCAGCACGTGCACGGCACCGCTGGAGTCGGCGAACACCACCAACCGGATGCCAAACGCGTTGATGCCGTGCGGCTTACCGTCCCGGAAGGTTTCGGCCAGCCCCAGGCAATGCCATCCCCGGGCATAGCGGGTCTTCGGTATGCCGTGGTCCAACTCGCGGATCGCGGAGTCGCTCATCGTCTCTACCCTTCGCCTCGCAGGTAGCTTTGCCGGCCATAGGACGTGAATTCGGCGTCCAGTGAACGCTTGTCTTCGTCGGTCATGCGGGTGTATTCGGGGGTACCCCGCCCGACCCAGCGGTATACCGGTTCGTCGGTGTGCCAGCGCTGCGCCTGCAGTTCACGCTTGAGCACCTTGTTCGAGCCGGTCACCGGCAGGCTGGCCGAGACCCGCAGAAATCGTGGGAAGCCCTTGCGGCCCAGGTCGGGTTGGGCGGCCAGATACCCGGCGAAGGCTGCCGCGTCGAAGCTGTCCGGGTCGGCGACCTCGACGGCACCCATCACCTGGTCGCCGGAGCGCGGGTCGGGCACCGCGTAGACGCCGGCACTGATGATCAGCGGGTGCCGGCGCAGCACCTGTTCGATGGTCAGCGCGGAGGTGTTCTCGCCGTCGACCCGGATCCAGTCGCCGCGGCGGCCGGCGAAGTACAGGAAGCCGGCTTCATCGCGGTAGCCGAGGTCGCCGGTCCAGTACCAGCCGTCACGGATCTTGTCGGAGTCCGCGGCGTCGTTCTTGTAATAGCCCTCGAAGTCGCGGGCCCCGGTCCTGTCGACGATCTCGCCGACCGCGTCGTCGGCGTTGGCCACCCTGCCGTGTTCGTCGAGGATCGCCGTGGCGCATTCGGCACGGGTCTTCGGATCGACGATGGCGATGCCCGCATGCGCCGGACGGCCCAGCGCGCCGGGCGGTGCCGCCGGGTCGGGTATCGCCGCGTTGCCACCCTCACTGGAGCCGTATCCCTCGTGCAGGACGGCTCCGAACCGGCGGAGGAACTCCGCCTGATCCTGTGGCGACGCCTCAGTACCGAAGCCGCGAACCAGGACGTTGTCGGCGTCGTCGGGCTGTTCGGCGGTGGCCAGCAGGTAGCCCAGCGCCTTGCCCACGTAGGTGAAGAACGTTGCGCCGAAGTAGCGCACGTCGGGCAGGAACTGCGATGCCGAGAACTTGGGTGTCAGACAGATGGTGGCTCCGTTGGCCAGCGCGGGCGCCCATAGCGCCATGATCGCGTTGCCGTGAAACAGCGGCATGCAGCAGTAGTCGACGTCAGAGCGCACGTGACCGAATTTGGCGGTGGCCATCTCGGCGATCCGGACCAGCCGGCCCTGGCTGCACTTGACTGCCTTCGAGGCACCGGTGGTGCCCGAGGTGAACAGCAGCAGTAGCAGCGATTCCGGCCCCACGCCCGTGGCGGCAGCCGGCTCCACCCGGTGCTCGTCGAGCAGTGCGGCGTAGCCGGGCTCGTCTATCACCAGGAAGCGGTCGGGATTCAGTCCGTGGTCCAGGCCGCGCAGCCGGTCCATCCCGACGGTGTCGGTGACGATCAGTTGACAGTCCGCGTGCCGGATCTCCGCGGCCATCTCGGCATCCCCGCGGGTGGGGTTGATCCCGACGATGACCCCGCCCGCCAGCGCGCCGGCGCCGAGCCAGAACACGAAATCTTCGACGTTGTCCAGCAGTACGCCGATGTGAAACGGTCCGTCCCGGCGCAACGACGACGCCAGGGCGGCCCGCGCAGCGGACTCGCGCACCACGTCGTCCCAGGTCCAATCCCGTTGCCGGGTGCGCAGGCCCAGATGCCGATCGCCGAGGCGATCCAGCAGCAGCCCCGCGATGTCAGGACGCATTGGCCGCGGGCGCGTGAACGAGATCGATGTAGGACTGCGGGAGGTCTTCGCGGGCCACCGGGGTCACGCTGCGCACGCCGGCGAAGTAGGAGTCCTCACCGACGATCTTGCCGTTGGCGTCGAGCGGCCACAGCAGCACCTGCCGATACACCACCAAGTAGTCGGCATCGGGATCCTCGACCTCAATCCCGAGGATGGCGGTCTGCGAACCCGGGTACAGCTGCTTCATGTTCCCCTCGGTCACCACACAGTCGTCGTCGACCACCAACCGGTCGATCTCGAACTCCAACACATTGGTCCGGGTCGCCATGAAGGCCGTGTAGTAGGTGTGCACGCCCTCGGTGGTCTTGGGACCGACATCCTGACCGCCCATCCAGAAGTGGTAGTCGGGCTCGGGGCTCAGCGTCCCCATCACCTGGTCGAGGTCGGGCGACGCCTCGCCCTTCATGTGCTCGATCACCACTTGGAGGGCGGCCCGGTGCCGCTCATTGGTGGTTTCGGCCAACCGCTTCTCCAAGGGGGCCCAGGTCCGGCTGGGGTCGATGACGGCCACGATTCTCGCTCCTTCGTTCAGGTGGTGATCATCATCACTGCAACCACCGACGCCGGTCATCCGCCATACGTCTGGCGAATCATGGATTGTGTCCGACGTTTGTCGGTCCGTTGCCGGTGAGCTCGGCCGATGACAGTGCGATCCGGCGCACGAAGAGCACCAGGGTGGCGGTGAACCGATCGATCGGGTCGGCCAGATCCCAGCCCATCGCCGTCTCGACGTGGGCGATGCGCGCCGCCACCGTGCTGTGGTGCAGGTGCAGCTGGGTGGCGGTGCGGCGCAGCGAACCGAGCACGCAGAACGCCTCGGTGGTGTCGACGTCGTGCGCACCGGCCGGTTTCGCCGCGATCGCGTTGATCCGCGCCACATCGTGGTGCCGCAGCACCTGCTCCAGCGGCAGGTCGGCCAGCAACTCCAGGACACTGAGCCGTTCGTAGGCGACCGCTCGCCGCCCGTAGTGGGTGGACGACGCGAATCGCAGACCCCGCTGCGCCTGCTGCCAGGACGCCGCGGCGGCGAACACGGTGGTCTTGGCGCCGATCCCCACCCACGGCCCGCGCCCCACCTGCGCCGGCAACGGTGGCGGAAAGGCCGCGATGATCGCCGCATCGAGCCGGTCCGACAGGGTCCGGGCGTCTTCGGAGCTGTAGCACAGCAGCGCCGTGTCGGCGCCGATCGTGACCGAGCGGACCGGTTGGTCGCCCAGTTCGCGCACGACCACGCGCAACGCCTCTGCAGGCGATCCCGCCGACACCGCCAGCACCCGGACCTCGCGGGTCTCATCGAGGCCCAATAGCCGGATCGCGCGGGCCCGCTCCGCGGGTAATTCGTTGTCGGACAACAACAGTTCCACCAGCGCTGGGTCGCCCAGGCGGACGGTCTCGCCGGCCCGCGATGCCGCCATTCGCAACGCGTGGCGCACTCGGTCGAGCAGTACTTCATCGAGTGGATGGGGTGCGCGGCCCGCGCGTTCCAGCCGGATCTCGGGCTCGGTCGCCGACGTCCACCGCACGGTCACCGGGCATTCGGCAACCGCTTCGGCGGACAAGATCACCGCCTCGGCATCGGCCGACGACTCCAGGAGCGCATCGAAGTGGGCGACCAGCTGCAAGACGGCGGCCGGGTCAGTGCCCAGCTCCGATAGCAGAATCGGGGCGACGCTCACCAGCGCAGGCTACCTGCGTGTGCCGGAGATCGGCTTACAACGCGGGCGCCGAGCCGATGAACGCGACTGCGGCGCGCACCGCCTGGGGGTTGCGCATGATGCGGTAGTGCGCCAGGCGCCCAAGGCCGTTCGTAGCGGTCACGCTCGCCCCCGGCCACACGGATGCCAGCTCCTCGCTGGTGGCAAAGGGACTGTCTGGGTCATCCGGGTCGTGCACGATCAGCAGCGGAGGCGGATCTTTTAGGCACGACGCCAAATGCGGCAGGTCTGCGTGCAGCAGTGGGAATCCCAGCCGGCGGTCAAGGCGCCGGTGCAACGCGTCGCGGATGCGCGGACCGAAACCGTGCCGCCGCGCGAACCAGTCGAGGTAGTGGGCGAAGCCACCCATCGGCGCCAAGAAGACCAACCGCTCGGCAGGTGTCCCCCACGACATTGCCAGCGCGGTGGCCTTGGCGCCGAGCGAGTGCGCGACTATCGCCCGCGCGGGTCCGTGAGCGTCCACCATGGCCTGCACCGCTCGCCCGCATTCGGCAATCGTGGTGCGTCCCGGTGCCAGCTCGCCCGGCCCGGATTCATGGTGGCTGGGCAGGTCGAAGGCGACGACCCGATGCCCGGCCGCGACGAGGGGTTTGACGAAGA
This sequence comes from Mycolicibacter virginiensis, assembly GCF_022374935.2. Lineage (NCBI taxonomy): Bacteria > Bacillati > Actinomycetota > Actinomycetes > Mycobacteriales > Mycobacteriaceae > Mycobacterium > Mycobacterium virginiense. The sequence goes on along the minus strand of NZ_CP092430.2, from coordinate 270,310 downwards.
CGCCCAAATGCGCTCGACATCCGCCCCAGCCGTGCACGAGGTACACCGTTGGTCCCGCACCCCATGCTTCGCCCACGATGCGATGGCCTGACCAAGATGCTTCCACGGGCTCGCCGACGCCCGCACCCGGTGGCATGCGCGTCGACTTCGCCTCCGGCGGCGTACACCACAACTCGATCGCCCAGCGCGCGCCCAGACGTGGCGCCAACCACTCCAGAACACCGAATGCCCTGCGGACCGAGCGCGTGACGTCGGGCTCCAGCCCGGACCCTTGCGTTGCGTGCACGGTATCGACATCGGTCACAAAGCGGGTCCTCTCGGGCACCAACGGCACAGCGCCTCGTTGGCCACCGATCACCTTAGAACCTGCCGGGGATGGCACGCTTCCCCTGACCGGCCCACCGGGCTAGTTGATCGTGAAGCCGCCGTCGACCGCGATGGTCTGTCCCGTGACGTAGCCACCGGCATCCGAGGCGAGCCACAGCACCGAGGCTGCAAGATCTTCCGGGTCTCCCATCCGACCCAGCACGATGCGGTGCGCGACGCTGTCCAGGTAGCCCGGACGATACTGTTCGGTCATCTCCGATGCGAAGAAACCGGGTGCGATCGCGTTGACCCGGATGCCTTTTCGGCCACCCCACTGCTGAGCCAGGTCCCGGGTCAGACCGATGAGCCCAGCTTTGCTGGCGGCGTAGGCCGCCTGCGGGAGACCCGCCGTGGTCAGGCCCAGGATGCTGGAGATGTTGACGATCGACGAACCCGGCCCCATCACCCGCCCGCAGGCCTGCGCCGCCCAGTAGGCCCCGTTGAGGTTGATGTCGATGACCTCCCGGAACTGCTCGGGAGTCTCCCGGGTAGCGGGGTGCGCCGTGCCGATGCCGGCGTTGTTGATCAGCACATCGACCCGGCCGAATCGCTCCATCGCCGCTTCGACCATCCTGGTCGCCGCCGCCGGGTCCGCGACATCGGTCGCCACCGGCAGAGCTGCGCGTCCGGCAGCGGTGACGAGTTCGGCCGCCTGCGCGAGCTTGTCCACCCGCCGCGCTGCCAGCACGACGTCCGCACCGGCCTCGGCGAAGGCCCGGGCGAAATACACGCCGAGGCCCGAGGACGCTCCGGTCACCACCGCGACCTTGCCGTCCATGCGGAACTTGTCCAGTACGCTCACCCGACTCACCTTTCTCGACTTTTCTCCGGTTATTTCAATGCGTTTCGGGCCGCAGCGATGAATTCCGGCGCAGCCTGTGCCGCCGCACCGGCATTCTGTACGTCTTTCGCGCCATGCTGTGCTCGGTGGGTGATCCCTTCGGCGATCACCCCGATTTTGAAGTTCGCCAGCGCCAGGTAGAAGTTCCAGTCGCTCAGGTCTCGGCCGGACAGCCGTGCGTACTCCTCGGCGAGGGCGTCGGCCGACGGCAGGCGTGTACTGGTCCACGCGGCGGGGTGGCCGAACACCAGGTCGAATGCCGGTGACCGGTAGACGCACATCAGGGCGATATCGGTGAGCGGGTCACCGAGGGTGGAAAGCTCCCAGTCCACAACAGCCCGGATGACGTCCGCCTGTTCTGGATCGCAGATGGTGTTGTCGATGCGGAAGTCGCCGTGCACCACCGACGGTTGCGATGTCGGCGGGATGGTGTCGGCCAGTGCGGCGGCCAGCTTCGTGACATCGTCGGACAGCGCGTCATCGTTGCCGGGCGTTTTGACCAGTTCCCACTGGCGAGCCCACAGGCGCACCTGCCGCTCCAGGAAACCATCTGGCCTGCCGAAGGATTCGAGCCCGACGGCGCGGTAGTCGACCGCATGCAGGTCCACCAGAATCCGCACCAGCGCCGAGGCGTTGGCCGCCAGTTCCGCGTCGGACAGGGTGTCCAGATCGTCCTTGTGGCGGTAGACCCGACCGGTCACGAACTCCGTGATTGTCAATGGCGCACCGCACACGGTGCCGTCGGAGTCGAGTGCCACGGGCCGCGCGATCGGAACACCGGTGCCGTAGAGCTTGTCGGTGACCGCGAATTCACGGCCCACATCGTGAGCCGACGGAGTCAGACCGCCGAGCGGAGGCCGGCGTACAACCCAGGCCGACGATTCGTCGCTGACCTTGAAGGTGAGGTTTGACCGGCCACCGGCGATCAGTTCGACGGTGAGTTCTCCCTGAACCGGAACGTCGTTGGCGACGAGATATCGCCGTAGGGCAACCGGATCGAGGGCTTCGGCCGTCACTGCGCGGCGTCCTTGCGAGCGCGCCGGGCGGCCCCGACACGCCGCTTGGCGATGGCCCAGCGGTGCACCTCGGAGGGACCGTCGTACACCCGGAACGGACGCACCTCGCGAGAAAGCCGTGCCGGGGGCAGGTCCTCGGTGACGCCGAGCGCGCCGCACATCTGCACGCTGCGGTCGACGATCCGGAAGATCGCCTCGGCAGCGAATGTCTTAGCGATCGACGTCGCGTCGCCGGCGCTAGAACCCTGATCAAGTTCCCAGCATGCGCGCACCAGCAGCGCTCGGGTGGCCGCGATGTCGATTTCGTTGTCGGCCACCATGTTCTGGATCATGCCGAGGTCGGCGAGCGTCGAGCCGAAGGCCTGACGCTCCACGACGTGCGACAGTGCGGTGTCGTGGCCGCGACGCGCTGCGCCGAGCCATCGCATGACGTGCGTCATGCGCGCGGGCCCGAGACGTACCTGGGCGTATTCGAAGCCGCGGTCCACCTCGCCGAGCACCGCTTCCTCGGGAACCCGAACGTCATCGAAGAACACCTCACAGTGGCCGCCCACCATGGATCGGTCCAGGGTCGGGATGTGTCGGCCGACGGTCAGCCCCGCAGTGTCGGCGGGGACCAGGAACATGGTGGCGCCGCCGCGCTGGCCGGGCTCCCCGGAGGTGCGTGCCATGACGATGAAGAATCCCGCGCCGTCGGCGCCGGTGATGTACCACTTGCGTCCGGTGATGTACCAGTCGCCCGAACGGCGTTCGGCCTTTGTCGTCAGCGCCGACGGGTCCGAGCCCGCGCCCGGCCCTGGCTCGGTCATCGCGAACGCGGATCGCACGTCGCCGGCCGCCAAGGGCGCGAGGTAACGCGCCTTCTGTTCGGGGCTGGCCACCTCCGCCAGCAGGTGCACGTTGCCTTCATCGGGCGCGGCGATGTTCACCGCAGCCGGGCCGAACAGCGAGTAGCCGGCAGCCTCGAAGACCGGCGCCCGGTCGGACATGTTCAAGCCCAGCCCGCCGTATTCGACGGGAGCGTGCGGCGCAAACACCCCCGCATCGCGAGCAGCCGCTTGCAGTTCTTTGACCGCGGCGTCACCGCCCGCGGCGGCGATGTCCCCGCCGAAGCGGTCCTCCACCGGCAGCACCACGTCCTCGATGAACGCTCGCGTCTTTTCGACGAGCGCCGACACTTCCGCCGAGTAGCTCAACTCGATCGCCATGACACCCCATCACCACTCTCGCAATGACCGACCGATCACTCGGCCCGAACACTACGGACTGTGACACAGGAGTCCATTTTCCGTCAAAATCGGCCATCGAGCGGCGCCATTACCCTGCGATATAGTTCAGTAATCCTGAACAAACTGGAGGTAGCCGTGGCGGGATCGCCGGAGTGCGGCACGGCGATCCGCGCCGCCCGTCAGGCCAGAGGCCTGACCGTCCGCGACCTTGCGCAGTGCCTGCAGGTCAGCCCCGCCACAATCAGCGCCATCGAGAACGGCAAGACCGGAATCTCGGTGGCACGCCTGCAGGCGTGCGCCGGGGCGCTGGGTGTCACACCGGCCCAGATCCTGGCGGGCACCGTCTCCGCAGCGTCGGCCCGCCCAGCGCACACCCGCAGCGATGTGGCCGATTCCGCGCAGCGCGACTGGCGACGGTTTCCGCCGCTGACCCTGGACAGCGTCTTGGCCGCTGCCATCGATGCGTTCGTCGACACCGGCTACCACGGCAGTTCCATGCGGGATGTCTCCGCGCGCGCGGGCATGAGTGTGCCCGGGATTTACCACCACTACCCCGATAAGCAGACCCTGCTGGTGGCGATCCTCGACCTGACCATGAGCGAACTGCACTGGCGGGTCACCGCTGCCCGCGCCGACGCCACAACCGGCCTCCAGGAGGTGCGGCTGGTCGTTGAAGCCCTTGCCCTGTTCCACACGCACCGCCAGAAGCTGGCCTTCATCGGAGCCAGCGAGATGCGCAGCCTGACAGCGGCGAATCGGCAACGTATCGCCGACTCACGAAATCAACTGCAGCACACCCTCGACGCCGCCATCGACCGCGCCGCGCGCGAGTCTGACGTCGACGTCGCCGATGTCCTCGACCGCCGCATCGCAGGACGCGCCATCACGACCATGTGCACGTCGCTGCCCCAGTGGTTCAACCCCGACGGTCCGGCCACCCCCGAGGAGACCGCACGCACCTACGCCGATTTCGCTGTCTCCCTACTCACCAAGCCGTGCAGTCCCGGACCGGCTTCCCCACCATCGGCAGCCGACGGCAGAATGTGACCCGTGGCGGGTACCTGGCAGTTCTGGATCGACCGGGGCGGCACGTTCACCGACATCGTGGCGCGCCATCCCGACGGGCGCCTGCTCACCCACAAGCTCCTCTCGGAGAATCCCGAGCAATACCGAGACGCGGCGGTGGCCGGAATCCGCGCCCTGCTGCAGATCGAGAGCGGGGCACCGATTCCGGCCGGGCTGATCGAATCGGTGCGGATGGGCACGACGGTAGCCACCAACGCCTTGCTGGAGCGCGCCGGCGAGCGGACTCTGTTGGTCATCACGCGGGGTTTTGGCGACGCGCTGCGCATCGCCTATCAGAATCGGCCACACATCTTCGACCGGCAGATCGTGCTGCCCGAGCAACTCTACGAGCGCACCCTCGAGGTCGATGAACGCGTGGCCGCAGACGGGACCGTACTGCAGAAACCGGACCTGGAAGCCTTGGCCGCACAGCTGCGGGCCGCCCACGCCGACGGCATCCGCGCGTGCGCGGTGGTATGCCTGCACAGTTACCGAAATCCCTTGCATGAAAGGGTTATCGGTGATCTGGCCCGCGAGATCGGCTTTGACCAGGTCTCGTTGTCGTGTGAGGTCAGTCCATTGCCGAAACTGATCCCGCGGGGCGACACCGCGGTCGTCGATGCCTATCTATCACCGGTACTGCGCCGCTATGTGGCCCAAGTGGCCGACCAGCTCACCGGCGTGCGACTGATGTTCATGCAGTCCAATGGCGGGCTGGCGGCGGCAGATCACTTCCGCGGCAAAGACGCGATCCTGTCCGGTCCGGCCGGCGGAATCGTCGGCATGGTTCGGATGTCGGCGTTGGCCGGATTCGACTCGGTGATCGGTTTCGACATGGGCGGAACCTCCACCGACGTCTCGCATTACACCGCCACGCACGGATACGAGCGGGTGTTCACCACCGAGGTCGCCGGGGTACGGCTGCGCGCACCGATGCTGCACATCCACACCGTCGCGGCCGGCGGCGGTTCGATCCTGCACTTCGACGGCAGCCGCTACCGGGTGGGCCCAGAGTCCGCGGGCGCCGACCCGGGGCCGGCCTGCTACCGGCGCGGTGGTCCGTTGACCGTCACCGACGCCAACGTCATGCTGGGGCGCATCCAACCGGCACATTTCCCCGCAGTGTTCGGGCCGGCCGGCGACGAACCACTGGACGCAGCGACGGTCGGGCGCTCCTTCGCCGCGCTGGCCGACGAAATCCGTTCCGCCACCGGCGATGACCGCAGCCCCGAGCAGGTTGCCGAGGGATTCCTGCGCATCGCTGTGGCCAACATGTCCAACGCGGTCAAGAAGATCTCGGTGGCCCGGGGACACGACATAACCCGCTACGCCCTGACCACCTTCGGTGGTGCCGGTGGACAGCACGCGTGCGCGGTCGCCGACGAGCTCGGCATCCGCACGGTGTTGGTGCCGCCGATGGCGGGCGTGCTCTCCGCACTGGGAATCGGATTGGCCGACACCACCGTGATCCGCGAGCGCGCCGTCGAGGCCGAGCTGGACGCCACCACCCTCGCCGGATTGGCCGAGGTCGCCGACGACCTGGAGCGGCAGGCCCGCGGCGAGCTCGCCGCCCAGCACATCCCGGCCAACCAAACCCACGCGATACGCCGAGTGCACCTGCGCTACCAGGGCACCGACACCTCGATCCCGGTCGAGCTCGGCGGCATCGCTGCGATGACGGCGGCATTCGAAGAGATCCACCGCGGCATGTACTCGTTCCTGATGGAGCGTGCGCTGATCGCCGAGGCGGTTTCGGTAGAGGCGACCGGACTCACCGAGCAACCCGAACTGTTCGGGCGCAGCGATGCCGATACAGCCCGTCAACCCGCTGAAGCCGTGCGCCTCTACGCCGGCGGCGCCTGGCATGACGCGCCGCTGCACCAGCGCGCCGCGATCACCGATGTGGTGGTCGGGCCGGCCGTCATCGCCGAGGACAACGCCACCACCGTCGTCGACGACGGTTGGCAGGCGCAGCTCACCGCCGATGGTCAACTGGTGCTGCAGCGGCTGGCCACTACCGCGCCGGTTTCCGCCGGAACCGCGGCCGATCCGGTGTTGCTGGAGATCTTCAACAACCTGTTCATGGCCATCGCCGAGCAGATGGGAACCCGACTGGAGGCAACCGCCCAGTCGGTGAATATCCATGAACGGCTTGACTTCTCCTGCGCATTGTTCGACGCCGACGGCAATCTGGTGGCCAATGCGCCCCATATCCCGGTGCACCTGGGATCGATGGGCGCCACCGTCAAGGAGGTTATCTCCCGCCGCGCCGACACGATGCGGCCCGGCCAGGTCTATGCGGTCAACGACCCGTATCACGGCGGCACCCACCTGCCCGACATCACCGTCGTCTCTCCGGTGTACGCCGAAGCCGCGGGCGAGGGCGACCCCGTGTTGTTCTTTGTGGCCTCGCGCGGTCACCACGCCGAGATCGGCGGAACCACACCCGGTTCCATGCCCGCGGACAGCCGCTCCGTGGTCGAGGAAGGCGTGCTGTTCGACAACTGGCTGCTGGTCGACGACGGCCACTTTCGCGAGGCACCGACCCGCGACCTTCTCACCGCGGCGACCTACGCCTCGCGTAGTCCCGACACCAACCTCGCGGATCTGCGTGCGCAGGTCGCCGCCAACCAGAAGGGCATCGACGAGATCCGGGCGATGATCGCCCATTTCGGTCTGGATGTCGTGCAGGCCTACATGCGCCACGTCCAGGACAACGCCGAGGAGGCGGTGCGCCGGGTCATCGATTCCCTCGACGACGGCGAGTACCGATATGAGATGGACTCCGGCGCGACGATCGCGGTGCGGGTTACCGTCGACCGTGCAGCTCGCGGTGCCACCATCGACTTCGCCGGGACATCGCCGCAGTTGGCGACGAACTTCAACGCGCCGTCTTCGGTGGCCACCGCCGCAGTGCTCTATGTGTTCCGCACGCTGGTAGCCGACGACATCCCGATCAACGACGGGTGCCTGCGCCCGCTACGGATCACGATCCCGGACGGCACCCTGTTGTCGCCGGCCTACCCGGCCGCGGTGGTTGCCGGAAACGTCGAGACCTCCCAGGCGATCACCGGTGCGCTGCTGGCCGCACTGCGGGTGCAGGCCGAGGGCTCCGGGACGATGAACAATGTCACGTTCGGCAACTCGGGCCACCAGTACTACGAGACGCTCGGCTGCGGGTCGGGCGCAGGCGACGGTTTCGACGGCGCGTCGGTGGTGCAGACCCACATGACCAACTCGCGGCTCACCGACCCCGAAGTGCTGGAGATGCGCTTCCCGGTGTTGTTGCGCGAGTATGCGATCCGGCACGGCAGCGGCGGGTCCGGACGCTGGCACGGCGGTGATGGCGGCGTGCGCAAGATCGAATTCCGTGAGCCGATGACGGTCAGCGTGCTGACCGGACACCGGCGAGTTGCGCCCTACGGCATGGCCGGTGGCCAAACCGGCGACTTGGGACGTAACCGGGTGGAACGCGCGGACGGCTCGGTGACCGAGTTGGCCGGCTGCGACTCCACCGACCTCGGCCCCGGCGACGTGCTGGTGATCGAGACTCCCGGTGGCGGCGGCTATGGCGAGCCCGCCTGATCGCGGGTTAATCTCACGCGATGCGAGACCAGTGGAGCCGGCGCGGTTTCTTCGGCCTCTGCGGCGCGGCCGGTGCCACCGTGCTTCTGGCGTCCTGCTCGTCGGAGGAGCACTCCGACGACGGCGCACCCGGGCCGGTCACCATCGCCCATATCTTCGGCGAGACCACTGTCCCGGAGCCACCCAGCCGGGTGGTGTGTGCCGGCTACACCGGCCAGGACGACCTGCTGGCGCTCGGTGTCGTCCCGATCGCGGTGACCAACTGGTTCGGCGATCAGCCGTTCGCGGTGTGGCCCTGGGCGCAGCGACAGCTCGGGGATGCCAAACCGGTGGTGCTGGACTTGGACAACGGGATCGCGGTGACACAGATCGCCGACCTCAAGCCGGATCTGATCATCGCGACTAACGCCGGGGTGGATGCCGACACATATCAGAAACTGTCGGCGATCGCGCCGACCGTGCCGCAGTCGGGTGGTGACGCCTTCTTCGAGCCCTGGAAGGTTCAGGCCACCGCCATCGGTAAGGCGGTGCATCGCGGCCAGCAGATGCAGTCGCTGATTGACGGGGTCGACCGCGCGTTCACCGACGTCGCCGCTGCGCGCCCCGGCTTCAAGGGCAAGAAGGTGCTGCTGCTGGCCGGCCGACTGGACCAGGGCAATGTCAGCGCCGCCACCGGCTGGCGTACCGCGTTTCTGACCCAGATGGGGTTGACCGTCGCCGCGGCGCCCACGGTGATCGAGCACGAGCGGATCAGATCGGCGCTCGGCGGCGCGGATGTGCTGATCTGGACCACCGAGAGCGACGACGAGCGCACGGCGCTGCTGGCCGAACCGGACATCGCCGGGTTCGAGTCACGCAGCATCTTCACAACCAAGGATCAGGCCGGCGCGATCGCCTTCGCCTCCCCGCTGAGCTACCCGCTGGTGGCCGAACAGCTACCCGCCCTGATCGCCAAGATCACTGGTTAGGGCCAACTCTGCGCGTTCAGTAAGACCCCTCTGGCATACCCCGCAGAATTGTGTTCTACGTCACTATTCGGCGTCATTCGAGGCTACGGTCGTGGCATGAGCGTGGCATTGGATTTCCAGGATTTCACCAAGACCGACGTGGTCCTCGACTACGGCGACAGCGCCTTGTTGCTGCAGTTCGACTCCACCGCCGACGTGCTGGCATGGACCGCGGCGCTGCATTCCGCCGCGCTGCCCGGCGTTGTCGACATCGTCCCGGCGTCCCACACGGTATTGGTGAAACTGGCCGCCCCCCGGTACCGGGCCGGCGTCCGGCGCCGCCTGACGACCCTGGATGTCAACCCGGACGCAGTCCAGACCCGCGCCCCCGATGGGCCCGCAGACGTGGTGGTCGATGTCATCTACGACGGGCCAGACCTGAGCGAGGTGGCCGAACACACCGGCCTGAGCGTCGCCCAGGTCATCAATGCCCACACCGCAACGCCCTGGGTGGTGGGGTTCGGCGGATCCACGCCGGGCTTCGCCTACCTGCTCGGCGGCGACCCTAGGCTGCAGGTGCCCCGCCGCGCCGAGTTGCGGCCGGTTCCGGCCGGCTCGGTGGCGCTGGCCGGCCAGTTCAGCGGCATCTATCCGCGGCAGTGGCCCGGCGGTTGGCAGGTGATCGGCCACACCGACGCCCTGTTGTGGGACCTGGACCGTCCCGACCCGGCGCTGTTGACGCCGGGCCTGTCGGTGCGATTCCGGGCTGCGTGACCGCCATGACAACCACCCTGGAAGTTCTGCACACCGGCCCGCTGGCCCTGGTCGAAGATCTGGGCCGGGCGGGGATGGGTCACCTCGGAGTCAGCCCGTCCGGAGCCGCCGACCGCCGCTCGCACAAGCTGGCCAACCGGCTGCTGGCCAATCCCGATGATCGAGCCACCATCGAGGTGGCATTCGGCGGGTTGTCCGTGCGAGTCCACGGCGGAGACGTCGACATCGCGGTCACCGGCGCCGACACAGACCCGAATGTCAACGGAGCCAGCTTCGGCACCAACAGCATTCAGCATGTCCGCGACGGCCAGGTGGTCTCCTTGGGCAGGCCGCGCTCTGGCCTGCGCAGCTATCTGGCGGTGCGGGGCGGCATCGATGTCACCCCGGTGCTGGGTTCCCGCAGTTACGACGTGATGGGCGATATCGGCCCGGCCCCGTTGCGTGACGGCGACGTGCTGCAGATCGGCGAACGGACCGGCCACTTCCCCGAGATCGACCAGGCGCCGGTGGCGACCATCCCTGACGACGTAGTCGAACTGCGGGTGACACCCGGCCCACGCGACGACTGGTTCGTCGATCCGGACATCATGGTGCGCACCAATTGGCTGGTGAGTAACCGCAGCGACCGCGTCGGCATGCGCTTGGTGGGGATGCCGCTGGAATACCGGTGGCCGGAACGGCAATTGCCCGCCGAGGGAGCCGACCGTGGGGCAATCCAGATCCTGCCGAACGGCTTTCCGATAATCCTGGGTCCGGATCATCCGGTGACCGGCGCCTACCCGGTGGTGGGGGTGGTGGTCGACGAGGACATCGACACGTTGGCCCAGGTTCAGCCCGGGCAGACCGTACGGATGCACTGGTCTCGGCCCCGCCAGCACCCCGCCTCGCGCTCGGCCTGGTAGGCCCGTCGGGTGCCCGGCCAGGTTCATACCGCCCGCCTGATCCATACCAGCGATCTGGACGACGAGACCCGCCGCGGCGCCCATCGGCTGGTCACCGAAGCCTCCGGCGGCACACTTTCCGACGCCGATTGGCAGCACGCGCTCGGTGGCATGCACGCACTGATCTGGCACCACGGCGTCCTGATCGCCCATGGCTCTGTGATCCGGCGCCAACTGCTCTATCGCGGCAGATCGCTGCGGTGCGGCTATATAGAGGCCGTCACCGTCCACGCCGATCACCGGGAGCGGGGCCTGGGCACCGCGGTACTTGAGGCATGCGAACAGGTGATCCGCGGCGCGTTCGAGCTCGGCGCGCTCAGTTCGCCAAGCTTCAGCCGCCGGCTCTACGCCGCGCGCGGATGGTTGCTGTGGCGTGGACCAACGGCCGTCTTAGCACCGACCGGTCCGGTGCGCACCCCCGAGGCGGACGGAACCGTGTTCGTCATGCCGGTGGGTAGAGACCTGGACGTCACCGCCGAGCTGACATGCGACTGGCGGGACGGCCACGTCTGGTAACAACGGGTTAACGGCCCGTGGACAGCCGGTGTATGCCTGGTGGCCGAGCGGGACTGCAGTGAGACGGCTCACAATCCCTGCAGTGTTCATAAGAATCAGCCGTGCGATTCAAGCAGCGCCAGGATTGATTGTTAACTTAATATTGCGTCAGCCTCACAGGCGAACCGGCGCGACTATGCCGGCATTGCGACTGTTCGCCGCCGATCGGAAAGTATTCAACGCTTTGACCTGGGCATACCGGTCGCGCCGGCCGCGTCAGCCCCCCGCGCCGTGCGCGGAGACACTTCGGGCGCAGGGCCGAATTCTGCGGCTCCCTGCCACTCTGCTGCCAATAGTCGCGGGGGCCTGACTTCGGGGCGACTCCCCACGAAAGTGGCCTTATGGTGTGACCGTCACGGCTTGCCCCGGCCCTGCACGGCCCCCCTCTCGAAAGACGCACCCTCATGCTGTACGAGTTCTGGCACAACTTCACCCACAACTTGTTCAAGCCACTGTTGCTTTTCTTCTACATGGGCTTCCTCATCCCGCTGCTGAAGATCCAGTTCGAGTTCCCCTACGTGCTGTATCAGGGCTTGACGTTGTATTTGCTGCTCGCCATCGGCTGGCGGGGCGGCGAAGAGCTCGCAACCGTCGACTCATCGAGCATCGGTGGCGTCCTGGGCTTCATCGTGCTGGGCTTCGCCACCAACCTGATCATCGGATTCGTCGCCTACTGGTTGCTGACCCGGATGACCAAGATGAGACGTATCGACCGAGCCACCGTCGCGGGGTATTACGGGTCGGACTCCGCCGGTACTTTCGCCACCTGCCTTGGTGTGCTTGCAACGTTGGACATAGCGTTCGACGCCTATATGCCGGTGATGCTGGCCGTCATGGAGATCCCGGGCTGCATCGTGGCCCTAGCCCTGGTGTCTCGGTTGCGGGCACGCGGGATGGACGCGCAGGGCAACATGGCCGACGAGCCCGGCTACAACAAGAAAGTCAGCCGCCAGCTCGTCGCCGCCACTACCCAGGCGAACGGGTCGCACACCTCGACCCGGCACAACAAGGGCATCCAAGACGAAATCGACCTTGCGCTGGAAAGGCAGGAGCACGTCCGGCCGAGCGCTGCGACATCGACTACCTCCTCAGCACCGCCCAGCGGAGCGCTGCTGCGCGAAGTGCTGCTCAACCCGGGGCTCTACCTGCTGTTCGGTGGAATCCTCATCGGCTTCGTCGGTCGCCTGCAGGGCGCCTCGGTCATCGAGGACGGTGACCACGTCTTCGTCACCGCGTTCCAGGGGATGCTGTGCCTCTTCCTGCTCGAAATGGGGATGACCGCGTCGCGCAAGCTCAAGGACCTGCGGTCGGCGGGACGCGGTCTGATCGCCTTCGGGTTGTTGGCGCCCAACCTCTTTGCGATAGCCGGAATTTTCATCATCCATACCTACTCGCAAATCACCGGCACCCATTTCGAACCCGGCAGCTACGTGCTCTTCGCGGTGCTGTGCGGCGCGGCGTCCTACATCGCCGTGCCGGCGGTGCAGCGAATGGCGATCCCCGAGGCCAGTCCCACGGTTCCGTTGGCCGCATCTCTGGGCCTGACGTTCTCCTACAACGTGACCATCGGGATACCGCTGTATCTGCAGATCGCCAAGGCCGTCAACCTTTGGCTTCCAGTCAGCTGACAGAAGGTTCCAACCGAACGCAACGCTTCTCCGCTCGGTCGATCGACCAGGCGAAATGTCCTGTGCGCGCGGCCAATACGTGATGTGGGCCACTCGCAGTCGGTGAGCCCACCGCATTTTCAGGTTCTGCTCTGCCACTTGCCAGATCGGGTCGGTAGGTTCGCACACCGTCCATCGTGATGCGAGATTCTGCGCGCAGCGGTGGCCCAGAGCCCGAGGAGATCGCATGACGAACGGCCACATCACAAATTTCGATCCTGAGGACTGCGCAGCCTGGGAGGCCGGCAACGCCGCCATCGCACGCCGCAACCTGATCTGGTCAACCGCCAGTACGCATGTCGCTTTCTCCATCTGGTCGCTGTGGTCGGTGGTCGTGCTGTTCATGCCCGAATCGGTCTACGGCATCAAGGCCGGCGACAAACTCCTGCTCGCCGCAGTCGCGACCCTGGTCGGCGGATGCGTCCGCGTGCCCTACGTTCGGGCCACCGCGAAATTCGGCGGCCGCGACTGGGCGGTGGCCTCCTCGCTGATCTTGCTGATCCCGACCGTCGGGACCCTGCTGCTGCTCGTCAACCCCGGTCAACCACTGTGGATGTATTTGGTGTGCGCTGCGCTGACCGGCCTGGGCGGCGGAAACTACGCCGCCTCGCTGGCCAACGTCGATGCCTTCTACCCCCAGCGCCTCAAGGGCGTCGCCCTCGGACTGTGCGGCGGCATCGGCAACCTCGGGGTGGCAGCCATCCAGCTCGTCGGCCTCCTGGTTCTGGCCACCGTCGGCAACACCAAGCCCGAATTGGTCTGCTCGGTGTACCTGGTGCTGCTTGCCGTGGTGGGCACCTGCGCCGCGCTGTGGATGGACAACCTCGACCACGGCATGGAAGAGGTGGGCAGCATTCGGTCGATCCTGTCGGTCCCGGATAGCTGGATCGTCTCGGCGCTGTACTGCGCGGCGTTCGGCTCGTTCATCGGCTTCGCATTCGCGTTCGCCCAAGTGCTGCACGTCACTTTCGAAAAGGCCGGCCACAGCCCCGCCGAGGCGGCCCTCTACGCCGCGCGAATCGCGTTCCTGGGCCCATTGTTGGGCGCCTTGGCCCGCATCTACGGCGGCCGGGTGGCCGACCGCCGCGGCGGGGGCCGCGTCACCCTGGTGGTGTTCCTCGGCATGATCCTGGCGTCCGCCGTACTGGTCGCGACCAGCACTATCGACGACCACACCAGCCGCGCAACCACATCGACGATCGCGATCTACATCGCCGCGTTCATGGTGCTGTTCATCCTGGCTGGGATGGGCAACGGATCGGTGTTGAAGATGATCCCGTCGATCTTCGAGGCCCGCAGTCGGTCGCTGGACGCCGACGAAACCGAGCGCCGGCATTGGGCACGTTCACATTCCGGCGCCTTGATCGGCTTCGCGACCGCCGTCGGCGCACTCGGCGGTGTCGCCATCAACCTGATCCTGCGTCAGGCCTACGCGAGCTCCGGGTCAGAGACACCGGCGTTCTGGGTGTTTCTGGCGTCATACTGCGCGGTTGCGGGTTTGACCTGGGCGATGTACGTCCGCCGGCCGCGAGGCACCCGAAGCGCCGGCGTTCCGGTCGACACCGAGAAGATCTCGGCGTGACGTGGAACACGGGCCAAATAGGGCAACGGTTCCGAAATCGCTCGGTAACACAGATGAAATCGACTGGGGCTAAATCTTATACATGAGTACCGCCGTCTACGCCGCCGGTCACCGTATCGAGATCGAGGAGAGCCGGGTCCTCGTGGATGGGATGGTCAAGCCGGTCTCTCCAGCCGGCCTGGCCGCCCTGCGCGTCCTGGCGCACCGTCCGGGCAACGTCGTCGCCCGGGACGCCCTGCTGCGCGCACTCCCGGGACGTGGCAACAGCATGCACGCCGTCGAGTCTGCCGTGCTCCGACTGCGAACAGCGCTGGGCGACAGCCAGATCGTCGCCACGGTGGTCAAGCGTGGGTACCGACTGGCCATCGACAGTGAGCAGGGCGCAGCATGATCCCCATCCTGGTCGCGCACGGCACCCGTCAGCCCGACGGGGTCGTCATGATCGGCGAACTCGCCGAACGGGTCAGCACCCTGCTGGCACAACCGGTCAGAGTGGCATTCGTCGACGTACTGGGACCCAGCCCGGCCGAGATCCTTGCCGCTGAGGCCGAAAACGGCTGCCCGGCCATCCTCGTACCCGCCTTCCTCGCACGCGGTTACCACGTCGGCGTGGACGTTCCCACGCAGGTTGCCACCAGCGGTCACCCCGACGTCACGATCACTCCGGCACTGGGGCCCGACGCTCGTGTCGCCGCGGTGGTCGCCGCTCGGCTGACCGAATCAGGCTGGCGCCCCGGCGACTCGGTGGTTCTCGCTGCGGCCGGCTCCTCAGACCCGGTCGCGCAGAACGACCTCAAGCAAGCAGCGCAGATGGTGTCCGGAATGATCGGGACGCCCGTCACAGTGGCATTCGCCGCCATCGGCGGGCCCAGCGTCCCCGAAGCTGTCGCCAACCTGCGCAACCAAGGCGCGTCACGCGTCGTGATCGCGTCTTACTTGTTGGCCGACGGCCTTTTCCAGCGCCGCCTGCGCGATGCCGGCGCGGACCTGGTGACCGAGCCGCTGGGCACGCATCCCGGGATCGCCCGAGTCGTCGCCGACCGGTTCATCACCGCCAACACCCGGATTCCGGTGCGATAACACTCTTTCGGCAACAATCCGCGTCAGTGCAAGCTTCGGCCCGACGCGGGCACCGTGAATTCCTTTCTGTCCCCGCCGTGTTGATCGGCGACCCGCGCTGCCTCCCGCCCCTCCCCGGACCACCGCTGCGCCTCACACGCGGCCATCAGCGCCGTGAGGAGAAGTTCACGGCTGAGTCATCTCGTGCAGCATTGCGGTAACGAAAGATTTCTACCGTGACCACATGGCTCGTTCACACCTGATTACCCAGTGGGATCCCGAAGACACCGTGGCCTGGAAGGCCGGCAACGACAAGATCGCGCGGCGCAACCTGATCTGGTCGACAATTGCTGAGCACGCCGGTTTTTCGATCTGGTCGATCTGGTCGGTAATGGTGTTGTTCATGCCCGAGTCGGTGTACGGCTTCAGCGCCGGCGACAAGTTCCTGCTGGCAGCCACCGCCACCCTTGCCGGCGGTCTGCTGCGTATACCGTATTCGCTGGCCACCGCGGCCTTTGGCGGGCGTAACTGGACGATCTTCTCCGCGCTGGTGCTGTTGATCCCGACCATCGGGATGATGGGCCTGCTGGCCAACCCTGGACTGCCGCTCTGGCCTTACCTGCTGTGCGCGGCCTTGACTGGTCTGGGCGGCGGTAACTTCGCCGCCTCGATGACCAACGTGAATGCCTTCTACCCACATCGACTCAAGGGCTGGGCGCTGGCAGTCAATGCCGGGGGCGGCAACCTGGGCGTTCCGCTGATCCAGCTGGTCGGGTTGGCGGTGCTGGCAACCGTGGGCAACCGCCAGCCGTATTGGGTGTGTGCGATCTATCTGGTGGTCCTCGCGGTTGCCGCGATCGGCGCAGCACTTTTCATGGACAATCTCGACGGTCAACGGGCAGACCTGACGGCCATGCGTGCGATCCTTCCCGAACTCGACACCTGGATCGTCGCACTGCTCTACATCGGCACCTTCGGTTCTTTCATCGGATTCTCGTTCGCCTTCGGCCAGGTGTTGCAGATCAGCTTTGTGGGCGGCGGCCAGAGTCCCGCCCAGGCCTCGTTGCACGCTGCCCAAATAGCGTTCTTGGGCCCGCTCTTGGGGTCGTTGTCGCGGATCTTCGGCGGGCGCCTCGCCGATCGACTCGGCGGCAGCCGCGTCACGCTGGCTGCCTTCGGAGGCTTGTTCGCAGCCTCGGGGCTGCTCGTCGCCGTGAGCACCCTGGACAGCAGTCGCACCGGCCCCACGTCCGGCGCCGTCATGGTGGGCTACGTCATCGGCTTCGTGGCGCTGTTCATCGTGTCCGGCATCGGCAATGGCTCGGTGTACAAGATGATTCCGTCGGTCTTCGAGGCCCGCAGTCACCAAATGGGGATGCACGAGAGCGACCGTCGGCACTGGGCGCGGGCCATGTCGGGGGCGCTGATCGGGTTCGCCGGCGCAATCGGCGCGTTGGGCGGGGTAGGAATCAATCTGGCGTTGCGCCAGTCGTATATCACCAGCGGCTCGGCTACCACGGCGTTCTGGATCTTCCTGGTGGGCTATGTCGGTGCTGCGGCGCTGACCTGGCTGAGGTACGTACGTCGGCCGTTCTTCGCCCCGCAATCGGCCCAGGCCGCGTTGGCACCGGCATAAGGTGTCCACTTCGCTGAGCGGTTATCGGGTCGCGGTGACGTCAGCGCGCCGCGCTGACGAGCTCTGCACCTTGTTGCGGCGCCACGGCGCCTCGGTCTGCGCAGCACCAGCTATCACCATGATCGACTTGACCGACGATGTCGTTCTGCGCGGACGTACCGAAGCATTGATCGAGACGCCGCCAGATGTCCTGGTTGTGACGACCGCTATGGGCTTTCGGGGCTGGATCGCTGCGGCCGAAGGGTGGGGCATCGCCGACCGGCTGATCGCAGCCCTGACCACCGCCCGCATCGTGGCCCGGGGGCCAAAGGCAGTCGGCGCGTTGCGCACCGTGGGCCTGCCTGAGGAGTGGTCGCCCGAATCCGAGTCGTCAGAAGCGATGTTCGATTACCTGAAGTCCGACATTGCCGGCGCTCGCATGGCAGTGCAGCTGCACGGCACCACCGGCGACTGGGATCCCGCCCCCGAGCTGCTCGACCAATTTCGCAGAGCGGGAGCCGAAGTTCTTTCCATCCCCGTCTACCGGTGGCGGCCGGCCCACCCAGGTGGGGAGTTCGACCAGCTCACCTCGCAGATCGCCCAGCGCCAGTTCGACGCGGTCAGCTTCACCTCGGCTGCCGCCGTGATGGCGACACTCGCTCGTGCGGCCGACCTCGGCATCTCCGACGCGCTACTTCTCGCTCTGCGGTCCGACGTACACGCGATGTGCGTCGGACCGTTGACGGCCCGGCCGCTGACGCTGCTGAACGTCCCTACTTCATCTCCGCGGCGAATGCGCTTGGGGGCGTTAGCTCGTCACATCATCGACGAGCTGCCGCGGCTGCGCACCCACACCGTCCAGGCCGCCGGACATCGAATCGAACTCCGCGGCAATTGCGTGATAATCGACGGGGTGGCCAAGCCGATGTCGCCCTCGAGTATGGCCACCCTGCGGGCGCTGGCTCACCAGCCTGGTCGTGTCGTCTCGCGGCAGACCCTGCTCGAAGCGCTGCCCGGCAACGGTGCCAGCACCCACGCGGTAGAAACCGCCGTCCTGAGGCTGCGAACCACCCTGGGCGACAAGAACATTGTCGCCACCGTTGTCAAACGGGGATATCGCCTGGCCGTGGACCAGGTAGATCAGGAAGCCGGCTAAGACCGGCTAAGACCGGCTAGGCAACGGCGCGTTCCGCGACGGCCTGTCCGACCTGCACATAACCGTCCTCGGTGATCCGAGTCGGGTACACCCGCACCGACACGCTCGGGTCATCGAGGCAGCTGCCGTCGTCGAAGGCGAACGCCTGCTTCTTCAGCGGAGAGATGACCGAAAGCCGGCCACCGCGGTCGCCGACGATCCCGCGGGACATCACCGCTGCCCGGAAGAATGGGTCGATGTTGCACACCGCACGCACCGAGCCGTCATCAAGCCGGAACAATGCCGCTTGCTTACCGTTCGGGAGCAACACGCCTACGCCGAGCCCGGGAATCAGACTGTCGTAGCGGCAGGCGGTGGTCCAAGTGTCGATGTTGCTGGTGCTCATGATTCCTCCTTAGATGAGCGCACGACCGGTACGGGTAACGGGATCTTGCGGCCGTCGCGCACGGTGAACGCGACGGTGGGGTCTTCGGCTTCGGGGGCGTTGACGAACGAGACGAATCGCGACAGCTTCTCCGGGTCGTCCAGGACGCCCTTCCACTCATCGGTGTAGTTGTCGACGTGGCGGGCCATCTCCGCCTCGAATTCCTCTGCCAGCCCGAGGGAGTCGTCGCAGACGACCTCGCGGACGTGGTCGAGTCCACCTTCCATCGCCTCGATCCACGGCGCGGTGCGCTGCAACCGATCAGCGGTGCGGATGTAGAACATCAGGAACCGGTCGACGTAGCGGAACACCGTCTCGGTGTCGAGGTCGCTGGCGAGCAGCTGGGCGTGCTTGGGCGACATACCGCCGTTGCCGCCGACGTAAAGGTTCCAACCGATCTCGGTTGCGATCACGCCGACGTCTTTGGCGCGTGCCTCGGCACACTCGCGCGCGCAGCCCGAGACACCCATCTTGATCTTGTGCGGCGCGCGCAGTCCTCGGTAGCGCAGCTCCAGATCGATGGCCATCTTCACCGAGTCCTGCTGCCCGTAGCGGCACCAGTCGCTGCCCACACAGCTCTTCACCGTCCGCAACGACTTCCCGTACGCCTGACCGGATTCCATGCCGGCGTCCACCAGCTTGCGCCAGATAGCGGGTAGCTGATCCACCCGTGCACCGAACATGTCGATCCGCTGCCCGCCGGTGATCTTGGTGTAAAGGCCGAATTCCTGGGCGATCTGGCCGATCAGGATCAGGTGCTCGGGCTTGATCTCGCCGCCGGGCACCCGCGGAACCACGGAGTAGCTGCCGTTGCGCTGAATGTTGGCCAGGAAGTGGTCGTTGGTGTCCTGCAGGGCCGCCTGCTCGCCCTCAAGGATGTGGTCGGATCCGGTGGACGCCAAGATGGAGGCGACGGTGGGCTTGCAGATGTCACAGCCGTGGCCCGTGCCGAACCGCTCCAGCAGTTCGGAGAAGGTGCGAATTCCGGTGACCTGGACGATCTCGAACAGCTCCGCGCGCGACTGGGCGAAGTGTTCGCACAGCGCCTTGGACTGCTCGACGCCCTCGGCGACCAGCAACTCCTTGAGCAGCGGAATGCAGGATCCGCACGAGGTTCCCGCTTTGGTGCAGTCCTTCAGGCTCTGCACGTCGTGGCAGCCCCCGGCGATCGCGTCGCACAGCTGGCCTTTGCTGACGTTGTTGCAGGAGCAGATCTGCGCCGCTCCAGGCAACGCACTGATCCCCAGTGCCCTCTTGTTGTCGCCGGAGCCGGCCGGGGCGATCAGATCCAGGGGATCGCCGGGCAGCTCGGCGCCGACCATCGGACGCAGCACACCGTAGGACGAGGCGTCACCGACCAGGATCCCGCCGAGCAGGGTCTTGGCGTCGTCGGAGAGCACCAGCTTGGCGTAGGTCCGCTTCACCGGATCGTTGACCACGACCGACAGCGAGTTCTCGGTCGCCCCCATCGCGTCACCGAAGCTGGCCACGTCGACACCGAGCAGCTTGAGCTTGGTGGACATGTCCGCCTCGCCGAATTCAGCCACACCCTCGAGCAGGCGGTCGGCGACCACCTCGGCGCTGGTGTAGCCGGGCCCTACCAATCCGTAGCAGACACCCTCGATGGCGGCCACCTCGCCGATCGCGTACACGTCGGAATCACTGGTCCGACAGCACAGATCGGTCAATACCCCGCCGCGTTCGGCGATCGCCAGGCCGGCCTCACGAGCCAGTTCGTCGCGCGGGCGCACCCCCGCGGCGAAGATCACCAGCCCGGCCTCAATCGCGTTGCCGTCAGAGAGTTTTACCTGCAGGGTCGGTGAACCGTACTGGTGGGTCAGTTGCTCGATGGACTCGGTACCCACGCCGACATGCACCGCGATGCCCAGGTCCGAGATCATCCGGCTCAGCAGGACACCGCCGGCGTCGTCGAGCTGTTGCGGCATCAGCCGCGGCGCCATCTCGACGATGTGCGGTTCAATGCCAGACGCCCGCAGCGCGTTGGCGGCCTCCAGCCCCAGCAGCCCGCCGCCGATCACCACTCCGGCTCGGGTGTTACCGGCTTCGAGCATGCACTCGATGTCGGCCCGGATTCCGTCCAGATCATCCAGAGTCCGGTAGACGTGGCACCCGGGCAGATCATGGCCCGGCACCGGGGGGACGAACGCCCGCGAGCCGGTCGCCAGCACCAGGGTGTCGTAGCCGTACCGCTGTCCGTCCACGGCGAGCACCGATTTGTCGGCCAAGTCGACCTTCTCGACCCGAGTGCTCAGCATCAGCCGCACCTGCTCGTCGTCGGCATAGTCGTTGCCCGGCAGCGCCAGCCTGGATCGGTCCCACCCGTCGGTGTAGGAGGTCAACCCGACGCGGTCGTAGGCGGGATCGGATTCTTCGGCGAGCACCGTGACCCGCCAGTTCTCGCCGCCGGACCGGCTGCGCAGAGCCTCCACGAAGCGGTGTCCCACCATCCCGTGTCCGACCACGACAAGGTCTTTCACGGCGCGCGGGGTTTCGATCGTGGTCATGACAAAGAGGCTAGGAAGCCGATATTGCCGGAATATCGCCATACGTTACAAGCGTGTGACGGTCTGCTCACGCCGCTGTGAGACCCCTCACGACAGCCCCGTCTGAAGTGCTCGTTCACCCACGGCGAACACGGAACTTTAGCGCGGTCGACTCAAGTTCTACCCGGTGACGGACCGGTACCCGACCGGCACGCAAGCAACCACCACAAGGAGACACCCATGAGCACCCCGACTCTGTGGCAACGTCCATTCAAGCCCTATTCAAGCCACCGCTTCAGCCCCGCCTTCGACACCGACCGTTGGGTCCGCGACTTCTTCAGCCCCGCCACGGCCAGCGACTGGCGGGCGCCCGCCGCGACCGGGTTCCGGCCGGCCGCCGAGATCACCAAGGATGGCGACGACGCGGTGGTCCGGCTGGAACTGCCGGGCATCGACGTCGACAAGGACGTGACGGTCGAACTCGACAGCGGTCACCTGGTGGTGCGCGGCGAACGCCGCGATGAGCACGCCGAGACCGACGCCGACACCAACCGCACGCTGCGGGAGGTGCGCTACGGCACGTTCCGCCGCTCGTTCGCGGTTCCGGCGCACGTCACCAGCGAAGCCGTGACGGCGACGTATGACGCCGGCGTACTGACGGTCCGGGTAGCGGGCGTGTACGCGGGCACTCAGCCGCAGTCCATCGCCATCACCAAGTAAGCCGGCTAGGCGCCGTCCGACCCGAAAACCCCTGCACACGCCCGTGTGTGGGGGTTTTCGGCGTCCAACACGTCGTGCGCACAACGTGATCTGTCTCACGTTCCGTTCCCGGTGTGACTAGCATCGGGTGAACGTACTGTGATCCGTACCACCCGAGGAGGTCTGGTGTCGAGCACTACCGAACTCGCCGAACTGCACACCCTGATTGGTGACCTGCGGCGTTGCGTGCTGGGGCTGAAGACGCGCTTCGGCGACATCCCTGGAATGCGCCGCATCGAACTGGACGCCGAGCGCATTCTCACCGACGTTCAACTCCTCGAATCCGATGCCGGAGAGATGGACTTGGAGCGCTGGGCGGCCGAGCGGTCGCACGAGAAGATCACCATCCCCGACACCGAATACGACAGCGAATTCTGGCGCGACGTCGACGACGAAGGCGTCGGCGGCCAAGGCAGGTACTGACCCACACCGGGTGCTGCTTGCGGCCAAGGGGCGCCCTCCGACGAACTGAGCCGAAGGGAACCCCACCAGATGAGCGCACCCGCCGTGAACCGTCCCGGCGTCTTCTCGGCGACTCGCGCACGGATCGCGAATCGCACGCTGCGCACCGACCGCTGGTGGCTGTCGCCGCTGCGGGTGAACCTCGGACTGGACGCGTTCATCATCTACGCGACCATCCGGTCGTTCTGGGGCAGCGCCTACTGGGTTGACAAGTACCACTACCTGACGCCGTTCTACTCGCCGTGCATCAGTGCGTCATGCGTGCCCGGCTCAAGCCACCTGGGCGTCTGGTTACCGGAGTTCCCTCGGTGGATTCCCTTGGGAGCATTGGTATTGCCCTTCCTGCTGTGTTTCCGGCTCACCTGCTACTACTACCGCAAGGCCTATTACCGCGCCTTCTGGCAGTCGCCGACGGCCTGCGCGGTTCCCGAACCCCGCGCCCACTACACCGGCGAGACCCGCTTCCCGCTGATCCTGCAGAACAGCCACCGCTATTTCTTCTATGCCGCGTTCGCGCTGGCCGCGCTCAATACCTATGACGCGTTCGCCGCGCTGCACTCCGACGACGGGCCTGGCGGGTTCGGGTTCGGCGTGGGCAACATCGTGCTGTTCGCGAACGTGGCGATGCTCTGGGCCTATACCGGCGGCTGTCACTCCTGCCGGCATGTGTTCGGCGGTCGCCTCAACCACTTCTCCAAACACCCGGTCCGCTACTGGTTCTGGACAAAGATCAGCTGGTTCAACGGCCGCCACCAGCAGTTCGCCTGGATCACCCTGGGCACGCTGGCGTTCACCGACCTCTACGTCGCCCTGGTGTCCAGCGGCGTCATCACCGATTTCCGGTTCGTCGGCTAAGTGCCGCGATCACACGAAGGGTTAGCGAGAATTCATGGTTGAAGTCGAACGGCACTCCTACGACGTGGTCGTGATCGGTGCCGGGGGCGCTGGCCTGCGCGCGGTGATCGAAGCCCGCGAACAGGGCTTGAGCGTTGCGGTGGTGTGTAAGTCGCTGTTCGGCAAGGCGCACACCGTGATGGCCGAGGGTGGTTGCGCGGCGTCAATGGGCAACGTCAACTCCAAGGACAACTGGCAGGTGCACTTCCGCGACACCATGCGCGGCGGGAAGTTCCTCAACAACTGGCGGATGGCCGAGTTGCACGCCCGGGAAGCACCCGAGCGGGTCTGGGAGCTGGAGACCTACGGTGCGCTGTTCGACCGCACCCCCGACGGAAAGATCAACCAGCGCAACTTCGGCGGCCACACCTATCCGCGGTTGGCCCACGTCGGTGACCGCACCGGCCTGGAGTTGATCCGCACCATGCAGCAGAAAGTGGTCTCGCTGCAGCAGGACGACTACGCCGAATTCGGTGACTACGAGGCCCGGATCAAAATCTTCCACGAGTGCACCATCACCGAACTGCTCAAAGACGAAGCTACCGGAGCTATTTCGGGCGCGTTCGGCTACTGGCGTGAAAGCGGCAACTTCGTGTTGTTCGAAGCGCCGGCAGTGGTGCTGGCCACCGGCGGCATCGGCAAATCGTTCAAGGTGACGTCGAATTCCTGGGAGTACACCGGCGACGGCCACGCGCTGGCGCTGCGCGCCGGCGCGACGCTGATCAACATGGAGTTCGTCCAGTTCCACCCGACCGGGATGGTGTGGCCGCCCAGCGTGAAGGGGATCCTGGTCACCGAGGGCGTCCGCGGCGACGGCGGAGTACTCAAAAACTCCGACGGAACCCGGTTCATGTTCGACTACATCCCGCCGGTGTTCAAGGGTCAGTACGCCGAGACCGAGCAAGAGGCCGATCAGTGGCTCAAGGACAATGACTCGGCCCGCCGCACCCCGGACCTGCTGCCCCGTGACGAGGTGGCCCGCGCCATCAACTCCGAGGTCAAGGCCGGACGCGGTTCGCCGCACGGCGGAGTGTTCCTCGACATCGCCTCTCGGCTGACACCCGAAGAGATCAAGCGCCGGCTGCCGTCGATGTACCACCAGTTCATGCAGCTCGCCGAGGTCGACATCACCAAGGACGCAATGGAAGTCGGCCCCACCTGCCACTACGTGATGGGTGGCATCGAAGTGGACCCGGACACCGGCGCGGCGGCGGTACCCGGACTGTTCGCCGCCGGCGAATGCTCCGGCGGGATGCACGGTTCCAACCGACTGGGCGGCAACTCCCTGTCGGACCTGCTGGTGTTCGGCCGTCGCGCCGGTTTGGGCGCGGCGCAGTACGTGCAGGGGCTGGGCACTCGACCGGCCGTGACACCGGCAGCGCTGGAGGCCGCGGCCGAGTTGGCACTGGCGCCGTTCCACGGTCCAGCCGGCGGTGGGACACCGGAGAACCCCTACACCCTGCACGCCGAGTTGCAACAGTCGATGAACGACCTGGTCGGCATCATCCGCAATGCCGGCGAGCTGGAGCAGGCCCTGGTCCGCCTTGCCGAGTTCAAGGCCCGGTTCGCGGCGGTCACCGTCGACGGCGGACGGCACTACAACCCGGGATGGCATCTGGCCGTCGACCTGCGCAACATGCTGCTGGTCAGCGAATGCGTGGCAAAAGCAGCGCTGCAACGCACCGAGAGCCGCGGCGGGCATACCCGCGACGACCACCCGGGGATGGACGCCAACTGGCGCAAGACCCTGTTGGTCTGCCGGGTCACGGACAGTAGCGCGGTCCCCGACATCACGATCACCCCGGAGCCTCAGACCGGGATGCGCGAGGACCTGCTGGAGCTGTTCGAGATCTCCGAACTGGAGAAGTACTACACCGACCAAGAGCTGGCGCAACATCCGGGACGGAGAGCGTAATGACACACAACGCCCACCTGCGAGTCTGGCGTGGTGACGTTGACGGCGGTGGACTTGAAGACTTCGAGGTCGAGGTCAACGAGGGCGAGGTGGTGCTCGACGTCATCCATCGCCTGCAGGCCACCCAGACCCCGGATCTGGCGGTGCGCTGGAACTGCAAGGCCGGCAAGTGCGGATCGTGTTCGGCGGAGATCAACGGATTCCCGCGATTGATGTGTATGACGCGGATGTCGATGTTCGACCCGGCCGAAACGATCACCGTCACCCCGGTGCGGACCTTCCCGGTGGTTCGGGACCTGGTCACCGATGTCTCGTTCAACTACGAGAAGGCCCGCGAGATGCCGGCTTTCAAGCCGCCGGCGGATCTCAAGCCCGGCGAGTACCGGATGCAGCAGGTCGATGTGGAGCGCTCCCAGGAGTTCCGCAAGTGCATCGAATGCTTCCTGTGCCAGAACGTCTGCCACGTCATCCGAGACCACGAGGAGAACAAGCCACGGTTCTCCGGGCCGCGGATGTTCATCCGACTCGCGGAGTTGGACATGCACCCGCTGGACGCCGCCGACCGGCGTGACTTCGCCCAGGACGACGCCGGGCTCGGATTGTGCAACATCACCAAGTGCTGCACCGAGGTCTGCCCGGAGCACATCACGATCACCGACAACGCCATCATCCCGATGAAGGAACGGGTGGTCGGAAACCGCTATGACCCGGTCGTCTGGCTCGGTCGAAAGATCTTCCGCCGCAAGGCCGACTGACCTAGGTTCCCAAGAACGTCATCGGGTCGTGCAACACCCGGGTGCCGTCATGCAGGCTGTCCAGGGTAGCCATGTCGGCCTCGGACAGCTCGAACTCGAATACGTCCAGATTCGCCGCAACCCGCTCCGGATTCCCGGATCGTGAGATCACCGCGTTGCCGCACTGCAGATTCCACCGGATCAAGATCTGCGCCGGGGTTCGCCCGTGGGCGCTCGCCAGTGCCGTCACCGCGGGGTCATCGAGCAGGCTCCCCACACCCAGCGGACTGTAGGACTGGGTGACGATGTCCCGGTTGGCGTTGACGTCACGCAGTTCGGCCTGGTTGAGCCGCGGATGTAGTTCGATCTGGTTGATCGCCGGGGTCACGCCGGTCTCGTCGATCACCTCGGTCAGGTGTTCCTCGGTGAAGTTGCATACTCCGACCGACTGGACCAGGCCGGCGTCACGCGCCTCGATCATCGCTTGGAAGCTCTCCACGTATTTGCCCAGTTGCGGTGCCGGCCAATGGATGAGGTACATGTCGATGTAGTCCAGACCGAGCTGATCCAGGCTGCGTTCGCAGGCCTGTTTGGCAGCACAGTAGCCCTGATTGGAGGTGCCCAGCTTGGTGCTGACGAACAACTCCGAACGCGGCACACCGGAAGCCTCGATCGCCCGTCCCACTATGGCCTCGTTGCCGTAGGACGCGGCGGTGTCGATGAGCCGGCAACCGCTTTCCAGGGCTGCCAGCACCGATGCCTCGGTTTGCTCGTCGGACAGTTTGGCGACTCCCAGACCCAACACGGGCATGGCCACCTCGTCATTGAGGGCCACCTGGGGAATCGACAGGGAAGTATCTGCGGCGGATTCCAACTCGAATGAAATCGTCATATCTTCGACCTACACGCTCCGTTACGTTGCCATCACTAGTTACGTGTCAATCAGCCGGGAAACCAGCTGCTAATAGCCAGGTTTCATCTCTCTGGCGCTGGCCGCGCCGTTGCGGCCGCAGAAGCTTCAGCGCTTCTGCACGTCCCGTTCTACCGACGCGGCTGAATGGTGGTCAACAGGTGATAGGCAATAAACCGGTCGCGAAGTGAACTCGCTCACAACACTCTTCGTATGACCTGGCTACTGCGGAATAGCAGCCCAGCCGCCTTCGCGCTGCAGCAATGCGATCAAGGCATCGGCGACGCCGGGTGCGGCGGCGACGCACACCTCGCCGCTGTCGATCTCCGGGCCGGGCAGCACCACCCGCGCCCCGGCCTCGACCGCGATCAACGCGCCGGCGGCGTAATCCCACGGCTTGATCCCATGCTCGTAGTACGCGTCCAGTCGCCCGGCAGCGATCATGCACAGGTCCAGCGCAGCCGATCCGATTCGCCGTACATCGCGCACTTCCGGCAGCAGTCGGGCAAGCAGTGCCGCCTGGGCGGCCCGGCGCCGGGGTGAATAGCCGAACCCGGTGCCCAGCAGCGCCAGCGACAGCTCGCTGACATCGGTGCAGCGCAGACCGGTGGTTCCCTGCCGGTCGGTCACTCGGGCGCCCAATCCGGCACCGGCAGAATAGATCCGGTCACCGACGACGTCGGCCACCGCGCCGGCCACCGACACCCCGCCGATCTGCGCTGCCACCGAAACCGCGTAGGCCGGGACGTCGTACATGAAGTTCACTGTGCCGTCGATCGGGTCGACCACCCAGGTGACGACCCCCGGTTCAGCACCGGAGACGTCGCCGGATCCTCCGCCTTCCTCGCCCAGCACCGCATCACCGGGCCGAAGCCGACTCAGTCGATCTCTGATGAAGCTCTCGGTCTCGGTATCGACCACGGTCACCGGATCGGTCGGACTGCTTTTCGTCTGGACCAGGCCGGAGGACGACTCGGCCGCTTCGGCGCCGAACACCTCGGCGCGTCGACGCCGGACGAAGGTGGCTGCTTCGGCCACCAGTGTCTCGGCGGTGGTCCTCAACTGCACGGGGTCGCTACGCAGGGGCGCCATCTGCCCATAGCAACACATCGGCGGGGGTTATCGCACCCCCGGCACGCCTACAGCGGCTCGGACCTCAGCCACCGAGGCGGCGAAAACCGCTGCGGTGGAACACGATCGGAGCGATCTCCGGATCGACGGTCAATTCGCAGACGCGCAGCACCACGATGGTGTGGTCCCCGGCGGGCACCAGCTGCTCGATCGAGCTGCCCAGCCATACGCCGGTGCCCTTGATGAACACCGCACCGTCGTTGGTCACCGTCTCCAGCCCGGCGAACCGATCACCGGTCTTTGCAGCCAGGGTGCGCGCCGCGACGTCGTGCGCCTCGCCGAGCACGCTGATGCCCAGCCGCGGCGAGTCCTTGAGCTTCGGCCACGTCGTCGAGGTGTTCTGCACGCAGAAGGACACCAACGGCGGCTCCAGCGAGACCGGCACGAAGGTGCTGGCCGCCAGGCCGACCCGAACGCCATCGATCTCGGCCGCCACCGCCACCACTCCGGACGGGAAATGCCCAAAGGCCTCCCGAAGCGACGACGGGGTCAACGGGGTCAAGTTGCTCGCGGAACTCACGTGGGGATTCACCGGGGACTCATTCGCCTCGTCTGGTCTGGTCGCCCAGAACCCTACTCGCCGCCCCTCCACCTCGGCAGATCGGCCGCCAACGACCACGTTTTCAGCCCGAGACCAACCGGTTGGTTACCCGCATAAAGGACATAGCTCACATCAGCTTGCACTATGGCTACTGGCGAGTATATTTCAGGTTACGTTACTGGTGGGTAACTTAAGCCTGAGTACCCAACCACAGGTGGCATTCCATGAGGAGGAAGTAGTGAGCCACTACAAGAGCAATGTCCGTGACCAGGTGTTCAACCTGTTCGAGGTGCTGGGCTTGGACCAGGTCTTCGGCGAAGGCGACTACGCCGACCTGGACGTCGACACCGCTCAAGAGATGCTCGGCGAGATGGTCCGCCTGGCCGAGGGCCCGATCGCGGAGTCGTTCGTCGACGGCGACCGCAACCCGCCGGTGTTCGACCCGGCCACCCACTCGGTGACGCTGCCCGAGTCCTTCAAGAAGTCGGTGCGCGCCCACCTGGAAGGCGGCTGGGACCGGGTCGGGGTCATCGAGGAGCTCGGCGGCATTCCGATGCCCAAGGTCCTGATGTGGGCCCTGCAGGAGCACATCCTGGGCGCCAACCCGGCGGTGTGGATGTACGGCGGCGGCGCAGGCTTCGCCAACATCTTCTACAACATCGCCACCGACGAGCAGAAGAAGTGGGCTGTCCTCGCCGCGGAGCGCGGCTGGGGTTCGACCATGGTGCTGACCGAGCCGGATGCCGGCTCGGACGTGGGCGCCGGCCGCACCAAGGCCGTCCAGCAAGAGGACGGCTCGTGGCACATCGACGGCGTCAAGCGATTCATCACCTCGGCTGACTCCGACGACCTGTTCGAGAACATCTTCCACCTGGTGCTGGCCCGCCCGGAGGGCGCCAAGCCCGGCACCAAGGGTCTGTCGCTGTTCTTCGTGCCGAAGTTCCTGTTCGACTTCGAGACCGGTGAGCTCGGCGAGCGCAACGGTGCCTTCGTGACCAACGTCGAGCACAAGATGGGCCTGAAGGTCTCGGCCACCTGTGAGCTGACCTTCGGCCAGCACGGCGTACCGGCCAAGGGCTGGCTCGTCGGCGAGGTGCACAACGGCATCGCGCAGATGTTCGACGTGATCGAGCAGGCCCGGATGATGGTCGGTACCAAGGCCATCGCGACGCTGTCCACCGGCTACCTCAACGCGCTCGAGTACGCCAAGGAGCGGGTGCAAGGCGCCGACCTGACCCAGATGACCGACAAGTCCGCACCGCGGGTGACCATCACCCATCACCCGGACGTCCGCCGGTCGCTGATGACCCAGAAGGCCTACGCCGAGGGTCTGCGGGCGCTGTACATGTTCACCGCCACCTTCCAGGACGAAGCGGTCGCCAAGGCGCTGCACGGTGTCGACGCCGATCTGGCGGTCAAGATCAATGACCTGATGCTGCCGATCGTCAAGGGTGTCGGCTCCGAGCAGGCCTACGCCAAGCTCACCGAGAGTCTGCAGACCCTGGGTGGCTCGGGCTTCCTGCAGGACTACCCGATCGAGCAGTACATCCGTGACGCCAAGATCGACTCGCTCTACGAGGGCACCACGGCAATCCAGGCACAGGACTTCTTCTTCCGCAAGATCATCCGTGACAAGGGCGCCGCACTGGCCCACGTCGCGGGCGAGATCGAGACGTTCATCAAGAACGAGACCGGTAACGGCCGACTGAAGGCCGAGCGGGAACTGCTGGCCACCGCGCTGGCCGACGTGCAGGGCATGGCGGCGACGCTGACCGGCTACCTGATGGCCGCGCAGGAGGACATCTCCAGCATCTACAAGGTCGGCCTGGGTTCGGTGCGCTTCCTGATGAGCGTCGGCGACCTGATGATCGGCTGGCTGCTGGCTCGCCAGGCCGCGGTGGCGGTGGCGAAGCTCGATGCCGGTGCCGAGGGTGCCGACCGGTCCTTCTACGAGGGCAAGATCGCGGTGGCGTCGTTCTTCACCAAGAACTTCCTGCCGTTGCTGACCAGCACTCGCTCGGTGATCGAGAACATCGACAACGACATCATGGAGCTCGACGAAGCGGCGTTCTAAACGCCCAGCACAGACCGCGCAGGCCCCCGGGGAGACCCCTTGGGGGCCTGCTGCATTTCCGGGTCCGGACCCGGGGCGGGGCGGCTTGTCCTGATTTGTGGGATGTATGTCGTAGACGCCACGCGCCGGACCGCTGACACTGATGGCATGACACGCGACGTCGTCATCCTCGGCTACCCCGGAATCCAGGCGCTGGATGTTTTCGGGCCCGCGGAGGTGTTCGCCACCGCGACGCTCGTCCTGCTCGGTCAGGGCCGCGGCGAGGACGGCTACCAGGTCACGGTGGCCAGCGTCGACGGCGCCCCGATCGCCACCAGCAGCGGGCTGGCTCTCGCGCCGAGTCCCCTACCCGCGCCGAGCGAGCCCGTCGACACCCTGGTGCTGCCCGGCGGCGTCGGTGTCCACACGGTGCAGGCCGATCCGGAAACCGTCGAATGGGTCCGCCGCGCCGCTGCCCAGACCCGGCGGGTGGTCAGTGTGTGTACCGGTGCTTTCCTGGCCGCGCAGGCGGGTCTGCTCGACGGGTGCCGCGTCACCACGCATTGGGCATTTGCCGACGCGCTGGCCCGCGAGTTCCCGAGCGTCACCGTCGACCCGGAGCCCATCTTCGTGCGCAGTTCGGCGACGGTGTGGACCGCGGCCGGGGTCACCGCCGGTATCGATCTGGCCTTGGCGTTGGTGGAAGAAGATTACGGAACCGAGGTGGCACAGACCGCGGCCCGCTGGCTGGTGCTGTATCTGCGGCGCCCCGGCGGCCAGTCCCAGTTCGCGGTTCCCGCTTGGCTGCCGCGTTCGCGTCGCGCGCCGATCCGTGATGTCCAGGAGCTGATCGAGTCCGAACCCGGTGGCCTGCACCGGATTACCGAACTGGCGTCCCGAGCCTCGATGAGCCCCCGGCACTTCACCCGGGTCTTCACCGACGAGGTGGGCATGGCACCGGGCGCATACGTGGAGCGAGTGCGCACCGAGGCCGCACGCCGACAACTCGAGGAGACCGACGACACCGTCGTCGCGATCGCCGGACGCTGTGGATTCGGCACTGCGGAAACCCTGCGGCGCACCTTCATTCGCCGGCTCGGCATCTCACCCGATCACTACCGCAAGACCTTCGCCTGAAAGGAAAACCCATGCAGATCGCAATTGTGCTCTACCCCGGATTCACCTCGCTGGACTTCATCGGCCCCTACGAGATGTTGCGCTGGCTGCCGGATGCGCAGGTGCGCTTCGTGTGGCACGAGCCGGGTCCGATCACCGCGGACTCCGGTGTCCTGGTGGTCGGGGCAACCCACTCGTTCGGCGAGACGCCCTCCCCCGACGTGATTCTGATCCCCGGCGGAATGACGACCATGGAGCATGCCCGCGACGAGAAGCTGCTGGACTGGGTACGCGCCGCCCACCAGACGGCGACGTGGACGGCGTCGGTGTGCTCGGGTTCGGTCGTACTGGGCGCCGCCGGTCTGCTCACCGGCAAGCGCGCCACCTCGCACTGGATGGCACTACCCGCGCTGAAGACGTTCGGCGCCACCGCGGTCGGCGACGAGCGCATCGTGCACGAGGGAGACATCGTCACCTGCGCGGGGGTGTCGGCCGGTATCGATCTCGGGCTGTGGCTGGCCGGCCAGATCGGCGGCGAGGGCCGCGCCAAGGCCATCCAGTTGTCGATGGAATACGACCCGCAGCCGCCGTTCGACTCCGGGCACACCTCGAAGGCATCGGCGCAGACCAAGGCGGCGGCCACCGCCCTGATGGCCAGGGAGCTGGCGAAGCCGGCCCAATTGAAGGCCAGCGCACTGCTGCTGTGGGATCAGGCGATCGGCGCGGTTCGCAACCGGCGGACCCAAACGGTCCGCCGCTGAATCCCCTCAGTTCAGCGGCGGACCGGGCAGGTTGCTTCGCGCTGCCACCGGGGGCGCGTAGCCACGCGAAGCGAACCGATGTCTCGACTACCCGGCAACGGCGCGTGTCAAACGTGGATCGTCGCGCCTGCTGCGTTATCGGCGCCGACCCGCGGCGCCCGGCTCCGCCGCACTTGCGATCGGCGCTACCCCTCGAGGATGGCTGCGACGCCCTGGCCTCCGGCGGCGCAGATCGAGATCAGCGCGCGCACGGGCTTGTTCTTCGAGGCACCCTTCTTGGCGGCCTTGGCTTCGGCGATCTGCTTGGCCGCCTGCGCCACGATCCGCCCGCCGGTGGCCGCGAACGGGTGGCCCGAAGCCAGCGACGAGCCGTTGACGTTGAGCTTGGCCCGGTCGATGGCGCCCAGCGCCGAATCCAGTCCCAGCCGCTCCTTGCAGTACTCCTCGGACTCCCACGCCGCTAGGTGGCACAACACCGTGGCGGCGAACGCCTCGTGGATTTCGTAGAAGTCGAAGTCCTGCAGGGTCAGGCCGTTGCGCGCCAGCAGCCGCGGCACCGCGTAGGTCGGGGCCATGAGCAGCCCGTCGGCACCGTTGACGTAGTCCACCGCGGCCGTCTCGGCGTCCACGAAATACGCCAGCGGAGTCAGTTTGCGCGCGGCCGCCCACTCCTCGCTGGCCAGCAGCGCCACCGACGCACCATCAGTCAACGGGGTGGAGTTGCCCGCGGTCATGGTGGCGTCACCGGCCTTGGCGCCGAACACCGGCTTGAGCGTGGCCAGCTTCTCCGGGCTGGACTGGGGCCGCAGGTTGTCATCACGGTAGAGCCCCTGGAACGGCGTCACGAGGTCGTCGAAGAAGCCGCGGTCATAGGCGGCGGCCATGTTGCGGTGGCTGGCCGCGGCCAGCTCGTCCTGGTCGACCCGCTTGATGCCCATCTGCTTGGTGGTGATGGCCTGGTGCTCGCCCATGGAAAGGCCGGTCCGCGATTCTTTGTTGGCCGGGATCTCCACGCCCAGCGCGGCGGGCAGCTTGCCGACCAGCTTGAGGCGCTGCAGGTTCGACTTCGACCGGCGCAGCGCAAGCAGCGTGCGGCGCAGTTCGTTGCCGATCGCCAGGGGTGCGTCCGAGGTGGTGTCCACGCCACCGGCGGCGGCCACCTCGTAGCGACCGGCGGCGATCCCGTCGGCGGCGCAGATCGCCGCCTGCAGCCCGGTACCGCAGGCCTGCTGCAGGTCGAAGGCCTGCGTGTAGGGCGACAGCGCCGAGCCCAGCACCGATTCGCGGATCAGGTTGAAGTCACGGCTGTGCTTGAGCACCGCCCCGCCGACCACCGCGTCCAGCTTCTCGCCGGCCAGGCCGAACCGATCGATGAGGCCGCCCAGCGCTGCGGTGAACATGTCCTGGTTGGACGCGTTCGCGTAGGCGCCGTCGGAGCGTGCGAATGGAATGCGATTGCCCCCGAGAACGGCGACACGGCGTCGCGTGCCGGCGGTTGCCTCGGCAGGTTTAGCAGCAGATGCAGATGCCACGATCTCTCGTCTCTGATGGTGGGTCCCCCGCATTGCCGGGGACCGTCGGGCTGATACTACCCAGTATTCTTACTCTGGAGTAAGTTCGTTGTCGACACCGTGGCCCGCACCAGGCACGTCCCCACATGGAAGGCAGCACCCATGCCCCCTAAGGCCCCCAAGCTCTCCTCGGACCTGTTGTCCCAGATCCTCAACTCCGCACCCGGATCGTTCCTGTCCAAGCAGCTCGGCGTTCCGCAGGCCGAGACGCTGCGCCGTTACCGAGTCGGCGAGCCGGCACTGGCCGGGCCCCTGCTGATCGGTGGGTCGGGCCGGGTGGTCGAGCCACTGCGCGCCGCACTCGCCGACGACTACGAACTGGTCGGCGACAACCTGGGCGGCCGCTGGGCCGACTCGTTTGGCGGACTGGTCTTCGACGCCACCGGCATCACCTCACCCGCCGGACTGACCGCACTGCACGAGTTCTTCACCCCGCTGCTGCGCAACGTGGGCCGCTGCGGCCGTTTGGTGGTCGTCGGCACCACCCCCGAGGCCACCGGCAGCGCCGACGAGCAGATCGCCCAGCGTGCACTGGAGGGCTTCACCCGCTCGCTGGGCAAGGAATTGCAGCGCGGCGCCACCGTGCAGCTGGTGTACCTGTCGCCGGACGCCAAGCCTGGTGCCACCGGCCTGGAATCGACGCTGCGATTCATCCTCTCGGCCCGCTCGGCCTACGTCGACGGCCAGGTGTTCTACGTGGGTGCCGACGACGCGACCGCCCCCGCCGACTGGGACCGGCCGCTGGAGGGCAAGGTCGCGATCATCACCGGCGCGGCGCGCGGCATCGGCGCCACCATTGCCGAGGTGTTCGCCCGTGACGGCGCCAAGGTGGTGGCGATCGACGTACCTCAGGCCGCCGAGGCGCTGGAAAAGACGGCTTCCCGAGTGGGCGGGACCGCGCTGGCCCTCGACGTCACCGCCGAGGACGCAGTCGACCAGATTGCCGCGCACCTCGCCGAACACCATGGGGGCAAGGCCGACGTACTCGTCAACAACGCCGGTATCACTCGCGACAAGTTGCTGGCCAACATGGACGACGCACGATGGAACGCGGTCCTGGCGGTCAACCTGCTTGCGCCGCAGCGCCTTACCGAAGGACTGGTCGCCAACGGCAGCATCGGCGAGGGCGGTCGGGTGATCGGCCTGTCGTCGATGGCCGGGATCGCGGGTAACCGCGGCCAGACCAACTACGCGGCCACCAAGGCCGGGATGATCGGACTGACCGAAGCGCTGGCTCCGACGCTGGCCAAGAAGGGCATCACGATCAATGCCGTTGCGCCGGGGTTCATCGAAACCGAGATGACGGCGGCGATCCCGCTGGCCACCCGCGAGGTCGGGCGTCGGCTCAACTCGCTGTTCCAGGGTGGTCAGCCCGTCGATGTCGCCGAGTTGATCGGCTACTTCGCCAGCCCGGCTTCGAATGCGGTGACCGGCAACACCATCCGGGTCTGCGGCCAAGCGATGTTGGGGGCCTGAGCGGCATGGCCCAGCCAAGTGGCATGAGAAACATGGTGCGCGCGGTCGCGGGGGCGCTGCCGTTCGTTTCGCGCACGCAAACCCTGCCGAACCGGACGCTGCGAGTCGACGAGCTGACCATCGACCCCGACCACGTCGCCGCCTACGCGGCCGTCACCGGGCTGCGCTTCGCGGATCAGGTCCCGCTGACCTATCCCTTCGCGCTGACGTTCCCTACCGTGATGGAGCTGGCGACTGGGTTTGACTTCCCGTTCGCCGCGATGGGTTCGGTGCACACCGAAAACCGGATCACCCGCCACCGCCCGATCGCGGTCACCGACACCGTCGGCGTGACGGTGCGGGCGGAGAACCTGCGGGAACACCGCAAGGGCCTGCTGGTCGACGTCGTCACCGACATCACCGTGGGCAACGACCCCGCCTGGCATCAGGTGACGACGTTCCTGCACCAGCAGCGCACCAGCCTGTCCGACGAGCCGAAGCCGCCGCCGGCCAAGCAGCCCAAGCTGGGCCCGCCCAGCGCGGTGCTGCGGGTGACCCCGGGACAGATTCGGCGCTACGCATCGGCCGGTGGCGATCACAACCCGATCCACACCAGCTCGATCGGCGCCAAGCTGTTCGGCTTCCCCACCGCGATCGCGCACGGGATGTTCTCGGCAGCAACGGTTCTGGCCAACATCGAAGGGGCGCTGCCGGACGCGGTGGACTACACGGTGCGGTTCGGCAAGCCCATGCTGCTGCCGGCAAGCCCCGGCCTCTACATCGACAAGGTCGACGGCGGCTGGGATCTGGCGCTGCGCAATATCGCCAAGGGCTACCCCTACCTGACCGGGGCAGTGCGGGCGCTGTAACCCGCGCCGCATTGCGTCTTAGGCGTTGTCGGCCGCGAGGCCGGCCGCCTTCAGCAGCGTCGCCTTACTGACCTCCCAGCGGGCGCTGACGACCTCGATCCCCCAGACCGGAATCGACATCACCAGCCCACGGACGACCACCATCACGGTGTCCATGTAAGCCCGCGCGGAGAACCCTGGGCCCGGCGCGGGTAGCGCCTCGGCGGAGGCGACCGCCAGACCGTAGATGTGTTGCTCCAACGACTTCACCGTCTTGGCCAGTTGTGGGTCGGTCCAACATGCCACCCACAACTGGGCGACCGAAAGTGCTTGGGGTGTAGTGAATTCGCACCAGATCAGGTCGAGATATCCGCCCAGGTCCAGCGTGGCGGTCGCGGCCGTCTCTTCGAAATGGATGCGGGCCTGATTGGCCAGTTCGAAAGCGAGCTGAGCGACCGCGGCCGTCACCAGATCATCGCGGGTCGGGAAGTGATACATCACCGTGCTCTGCGACACGGTCGCGGCGCCGGCGACGCGGCGCGTGGTCACCGCGACGACCCCCTCGGTCCGCAGCAGTTCGACCGCCGCACCCACCAATGCTTGACGCGTGGCGGCGCGCTGCTCGGCCCGCGTGCCATTTTTCATTGGGATTCCCCTATTGCATTAACAGGTCCGCCACAGCTAATCTGACTGATCAGATGAACAGTCAACTGAGGCTCGGTCGTCATTTCCGCTGTTCAGGCCCGAAGACCCTGCCATGAGGCATTGTAAGGACACACCGATGACCTTCACGTTTCGTCTCGAGAACACCCGCCGGCCGCTGCAAGCGCTCGCCGTACCGCTGGCCATCACCTCCGCCGTCACCCTGGGCGTATCCCCGGCCCTGCACCCGGTATCGACCACGGCATGGAAAACCGTTGCGGCCCAGGTGAAATTGCTGGACACCGAGGCATGGATCATGGGCGGCAGCGGCCTGCCGATCCCGCCCCAGAGCTACATCGACGCGCTCTTCGAGCGCTACATCGATCCCGCCACCCCGTTCTTCGACGGTCAGCCGCGCTACCCGGTGGATAAGACGAATCCCTTGTTCACACCGGAAGGCCTCTACCCCAACAGTGGCGTAAAAAGCCTGGAACTGGACCCGTCCGTCGCCCAGGGTGTCACCATCCTGCACGACACGATCAACAAGCAGATCGCCGAAGGGAACAATCTCGTCGTACTGGGCTACTCCCAGAGCAGCACCATTTCGACCATCGTGATGCGCGATCTGTTGGCGCTGCCGCCCGACCAACAGCCGACGGCCGACCAGCTGTCCTTCGTGCTGCTGGGCGCCCCCAACAATCCCAACGGCGGCCTGTTCGAGCGCTTCGACGTCTTGACCGATGGCAGCTACCCGACCATCCCGAGCCTGGGCATCACGTTCAACGGCGCCATCCCCGACGGCACCCCGTGGGACACCTCGGTCTACACGCTGGAATACGACGGCTACGCCGACTTCCCGAAGTACCCGATCAATTTCCTGGCCGACCTCAACGCCGTCCTGGGCATCATCTACGAACACACCATCTACCCGAGCCTGACCGCCGAACAACTGGCGACGGCCATCGAATTGCCGATGAGCGAGGGTTACGACGGCAACACCCACTACTTCATGATTCCCAGCGAGATACTGCCGCTGTTGATGCCGCTGCGTTCGATCCCAGTCATCGGCGAGCCGCTCTACGACTTGCTGGAACCGAGCATGCGGATCCTGGTGAACCTCGGCTACGGCAGCATCACCGAGGGCTGGTCTTCCGGCCCGGCCAATGTGGCCGCGCCGTTCGAGTTGTTCCCGACAGACCTCAACTGGGGTGAGGTCCTGACCGCGCTGGGCAATGGGGCGCAAGAGGGCTGGAACAACTTCGTCGACGATCTGTCGAACCTGTCCTTCCCCAGCGCGGCCGATTTCCTGGGCGCCTCGGCGGGCGATGTCGCATCGTTCGCGCTGCCCAGCCTCAGCGAACTCGCCAACGCGTTCAGCAGCATCGCTGCGTCGGCTTACGCGACGCTGCTGCCGACTGCCGACATCCTCAACGCCCTGTTCACCACCGCACCGGCGTATGCATTCGAGGTGTTCGCCCAGGAACTCGCCCAAGGCGACATCATCGACGCCATCGGCCTGCCGATTGCCGGCGTCGTCGGATTGGGCACGCTGGCAGCCGGTTTCGAGTTCCTCGCACTCAACGGTGCGGTCCGCGAAATCACCGCGACCATCCAGGATCTCTTCACGGCCTGAGGCCGCGCCCGACTATCCGGTCGCGGCGGCGTCGGCGCCGTCGCGGCCGCCGGGGGCTTCTTTGAGGCCGCGCCAGAACAGGTCGATCATCAGCTCGCCGGCTTCGTCGACGCCGGTGTCGCCGGTGCTGACCCGACTCGCGATCGCCTCGCCGGCGCCCACCAGCGCGACGGCCATCAGCTCGAAGTCGACGCCCGGTTCGGGCTTGCGCGTGCCGGCCCGCAACAGCCGGCCGACCAGCTCGATGATTCGCTCGCGGCCCTCGCGCACGGTGTGGGCGAACGCCTGCGAACTGGTGGCTTGGGTGTACATCACGATCCACGACGCCCGGTTGGCGTCGATATAGCGTAAGAAGGCGCGAATTGTATTGCGCAGCATGTCTTTCGGGGGCTGCTGAAAGTCGATCTCGGTGCGCACCGACTCGACGAACCGGCGCAGTTCGCGGTCCAGACATGCCCCGA
Organism: Mycolicibacter virginiensis; assembly: GCF_022374935.2. Lineage (NCBI taxonomy): Bacteria > Bacillati > Actinomycetota > Actinomycetes > Mycobacteriales > Mycobacteriaceae > Mycobacterium > Mycobacterium virginiense. The sequence goes on along the minus strand of NZ_CP092430.2, from coordinate 231,098 downwards.
ACAGCTCTTCTTTCGAGCCGTAGTACAGGTAGAGCATCGGCTTGGAGATCTGCGCGGCCGCGGCGATCGAATCCATCGAGGTCTCGTGGTAGCCGTTGACCGAGAACATCTGCACCGCGGCGTCGAGCATCTGCTGTTCGCGCACGGCCCGCGGTAACCGCTTGCTACCAGCTGCCATCGCCTCGAGGTCCTTCCGCGCTCCCCCTCGGCCCGATCTTACCGAAGAGTAACTTGTGTGCTGCTCGGTGCCGCCGGAATCACCCGTGGCAGTGCGTACCGGGCTTCTTGACCGCGGTGACGCGCGCCAGCGACGCGTCGACGGCTTCCTGCTTCAGCTCGCCGGCCGACACCGCCTGCTCCAGCCGGTCCAACACCGCGGGCACCTCGTCGGTGGTGACCCACAGCGCGATGTCGACACCGGCCGCCAAGCTGCGCAGCACCGCTTCGGCGACCCCGTAGTGCTCGGTGATCGCCGCCATGGACGACAGGTCGTCGCTGAACACCGGGCCGTCGAACGCCGGGCCGTGATAGTCGGTGCCGGTGCGCAGCAGCTTGACCGCCGCCGGGCTCAGGCTGGCTGGATCCTCGGTCAGCCCGGGCACTTCCAGGTGGCCCATCATCACCGCCACCGGCGCCTCGGTGACCAAGGTGCGGTAGGGCACCAAGTCGTTGTCCTGCAACTGCGCCAGAGGCGGTGTGACCACCGCGCCGGCCGTGTGCGAGTCACCGGAACCGTGGCCGTGGCCGGGGAAGTGCTTGAGCACCGGCAGCAGCCCGGCGTCCCGCAGACCCTGCGCATACGCGCCGGCGTACTCGGTGACCTTGGCCGGATCCGAACCGAACGAACGGTCACCGATCACGGTGTCTTCGTCGGTGTCGGCGTCCACCACGTCGACAACCGGCGCGAAGTCGACGGTGATGCCCAGGTCAGCCATTTTGCGGCCCCGCTCAGCGGCCAACTCACGCACCTGCGCGGCGCTACTGGCCTGCGCCAGCTCCTTCGCCGACGGCGACTTCCCGATCAGCGACGACAGCCGAGACACCCGGCCGCCCTCCTCGTCCACGCTGACCGCCAGCGGCAGCGGGCCGGTGGGCGCCTGGCTTTCCTTGATCTCCTTCAGCGAACCGTCGGTGAGCATGGACAGCTCGGTCCAGCTGCCGATGAAGATGCCGCCGACGTGGTGATCGGTGACCACCGCACGGGCGTCGGCCGCATCACGGACCCCCACCATCACCAGCTGTGCCAGCTTGTCGCGGACCGAGAGGGCCGACACCTGTGCACACACCGGATCCACCGGCGCGGAGGCCGTCGCAGTAGGCGACGCCCCGGCGTCAGCCGACGGTGCGGGCGTCTCGTCACGGTGCGAGCACGACGTGACGAGTGCCGGCAGCACCGCGGCGGCCAGCAGCAGACCGGGCAGTTGTCGAGTCAGCGATCCAGGCATCGCACCATGCTGTCACGGCCGGAACCGCCGGGCTCATGCGGCGGTCCCAGCGTCGCCTCTCCTACGTCGAGCCTCACTGAACCGCCGGGCTCATGCGGCGGTCCCAGCATCGCCTCTCCTACGTCGAGCCTCACTGAACCGCCGGGCTCATGCGGCGGTCCCAGCATCGCCTCTCCTACGTCGAGCCTCACTGAACCGCCGGGCTCATGAAGGCCCACGTGCTACGTTGGCGGTCGGGGCCCAAGCGGGGGCTGATGTTGATGGCGCCCCTGACCTACGTCACGAGAGTGCAGAAGGAGCCTGACCATGCCTCGGTTCGTGGTGCCGGCCGCCATAAGCATCGTCGTGGGGGTATTGCTGGGTGCGGCGGCCGTCTTCGGGGTCACGCTGATGGTGCAACAAGACACCAAGCCGCAGATCGCCGGTGGCGACCCGCAGTCCTCGGTGCTGAACAGGGTGGAATACGGCAACCGCGGCTGACCTGCGGACGCCGGCAACGCCCGACCGTCCGCCGGCAAAGCCGCAGGCTGTAACACCGTTGTCCCGGCGCTGGTTGTGGCTGGTCGGCGCCGTCTCCCTGACTTTCAGCCTGCTGCAGGCGCCCGGACGGATCTCGCCGGACACCAAGCTCGATCTGACCATCGCTCCGCTGCGGTTTCTGGCTCGTGCCGCCAACCTGTGGAGCAGCGAACTGCCGTTCGGCCAGGTGCAGAACCAGGCGTATGGCTACCTGTTCCCGCATGGCACCTTCTTCCTGGCCGGTGATCTGCTGGGGCTGCCCGGCTGGATCGTTCAGCGGTTGTGGTGGGCGGTACTGCTCACGGTGGGGTTCTGGGGCCTGCTGCGGGTCGCCGAGACGTTGCGGATCGGGACCCCGACGGCACGGTTGATCGGCGCCACCGCATTCGCCCTGTCGCCACGAGTGCTCACCACGTTGGGTTCCATCTCTTCCGAGACACTGCCGATGATGCTGGCCCCCTGGGTGTTGCTGCCGGTCATCCGGGCGTTGGGGGCGCCACGTGATCCCGGCCCGGACACCGCGGAGCGGTCCGCACGGGTGCTGGCTGGCCAGGCAGGGGTCGCGGTTGCGTTGATGGGCGCGGTAAACGCGGTCGCGACGCTCGCGGGGTGCCTGCCGGCGATCATCTGGTGGCTGTGTCATCGCCCGAACCGGCGCTGGTGGCGGTTCACCGGCTGGTGGCTGCTGGCGCTGGCCTTAGCGGTCACCTGGTGGGTGGTGGCCCTGCTGCTGCTCGGCCGAGTCAGCCCGCCGTTCCTGGACTTCATCGAATCGGCCGGCGTCACCACCCGGTGGACGTCGCTGACCGAGATGCTGCGCGGCACCCACAGCTGGACACCGTTCGTCGCGCCGAATGCCACGGCCGGGGCACCGCTGGTCACACGTCCGGTGATGGTCCTGGGTACCTGCCTGGTGGCGGCCGCGGGTCTGGCCGGACTGACCGGCATGCTGTCTCGGCGCTTGCCCGGCGCCGGACGGCTGGTCACCATGCTGCTGATCGGGGTGACGCTGCTGGCTATCGGCTATGCCGGTGGGCTCGGCTCGCCGCTGGCCCACTCGGTGCAGGCCTTCCTGGACGGCGCCGGGGCGCCGCTGCGCAACCTGCACAAACTCGAGTCGGTGATCCGTATCCCGCTGGTTTTGGGGCTCACCCATCTGCTGGGCCGCATCCCGCTGCCGGGCAGCGCGCCGGCACTGGTGTGGCGGCGCGCGTTCGTCCATCCCGAACACCACAAGTCGGCCGCGGTCGGTCTGGTGGTCCTGACGGCGCTGATGGTCTCGACGTCACTGGCCTGGACCGGGCGGCTCACGCCGCCGGGAACATTCAGCGCACTGCCGCAGTATTGGCGCGACGCCGCGGCTTGGCTCGCCGAGCACAACAACGGCGGCCCCACCCCCGGCCGGGTGCTGGTGGCACCGGGGGCGCCGTTTGCCACTCAGACCTGGGGCACCAGCCACGACGAACCGTTGCAGGTCCTCGAAGCCGGCCCGTGGGGAGTGCGCGACTCGATCCCGCTGACGCCGCCGCAAACCATTCGGGCGCTCGACTCGGTTCAGCGCCTGTTCGCCGCCGGCCGCCCGTCGGCAGGGCTGGCCGACACCCTGATCCGACAAGGCATCTCCTACCTGGTGGTGCGCAACGACCTGGACCCCGACAACTCCCGCTCGGCCCGGCCACTGCTGGTGCACCGCGCGGTCGACGGCTCACCGGGATTGCAGCGGGTGGCCCAGTTCGGCGATCCCGTCGGGTCAGGCACCGTGCGGGGATTCGTCGCCGACAGCGGCCTGCGGCCGGCCTATCCGGCGATCGAGATCTACCGGGTCGGCGATCCCGCGGCCGACGCAAACCCGGGAGCGCCGTACCTGACCGACCTTGACGCGATGCCGCGGGTCGACGGCGGCCCGGAGGTGTTGCTGCGACTCGACGAACACCGCCGATTACGCGGAGAGCCGGCGCGGGGCCCCGTGCTGATGACCGCCGATGCCCGGCGCGCGGATTTGGGCACACCGGTGGTCACCGTCACCGACACCCCCCTGGCTCGCGAAACCGACTACGGGCGGGTCGATGATCATTCGTCGACGATCCGCGCAGCCGGCGACGCCCGGCACACCCACAGCCGGGTGCCGGACTATCCGACCCCCGGCGCCAGCACGGTGTTCGGCGGCTGGCTCGGCGGCCGGCTGACCGCGTCCAGCTCGTCCTCGGACGCCACCACGCTGCCCGATGTCGCGCCGTCGACCTCACCGGCCGCCGCCATCGACGGCGACTCGGGAACCGCCTGGGTGTCCAACGCCCTGCAGTCGGCGGTCGGCCAATGGCTGCAGGTGGACTTCGACCACCCGCTGACCAACGGCACCATCACCTTGACGCCCAGTGCGACGGCCGTCGGCGCGCAGGTGCGGCGGATACAGATCTCCACGATCAACGGCACCACCACGTTGCGGTTCGACCGCGCCGGTGAGCCCCTGATCGCTGCGCTGCCTTACGGCGAAACACCCTGGGTGCGGATCACCGCGTCCGGCACCGACGACGGCTCCCCCGGCGTGCAGTTCGGCATCACCGATTTGGCGATCACCCAGTACGACGCTTCGGGCTTCGCGCATCCGGTCGACCTGCGCCACACGGCGCTGGTTCCCGCACCGCCCGCAGGCGCTCAAGTGGCGCAGTGGGACCTGGGTGCGGGCTTGCCGGGCCGGACCGGCTGCGCGACAGCCGACGGCGCGGTGCGCTGCGCCGCGTCGATGATGCTGGAGCCCGAGGAGCCCGCCAGCTTCAGCCGCACCCTGAACGTGCCGCGGCCCATGTCGGTGACCCCCACCGTGTGGGTGCGGCCTCGTCAGGGCCCGAACCTGGTCGACCTGATCGCTGATCCGGGCGCCTTGCGGGCCCACGGTGACGCCGACGTGCTCGACGTGCAGGGGTCGGCGTATGCCGCGGCCGATGGTGACCCGGGCACGGCGTGGACGGCGTCGCAGCGAGTGGTCGCGCACCGATCCCCGCCGACCCTGACCATCACGCTGCCGCGGCCGGTCAAGGTGACCGGCGTGCGGTTCACGCCCAGTCAGTCCCCGCTGCCGGCGCATCCCACGCTGGTGGCCGTGGACCTGGGCTCCGGCCCTCAGGTCCGGGAGCTGGGGGAATCCGACGATCAGCAGGTGCGCTTGCTGCCGCGGGTCACCGACACGGTCACGATCAGCCTGCTGGGGTGGGAGGACGTGATCGACCGCACCGCGATCGGCTTCGATCAGCTCAAGCCGCCGGGGCTGGCCGAGGTCAGTGTGCTCGGCGCCGACGGACGTCCCGTTGCCCCCGCCGATCACGCCCGCAACCGGTCACGTGCGGTCCACGTCGACTGCGACCATGGGCCGATCATCGCGATCGCCGGCCGGTTCGTGCACACTTCGATCTCCACCACTGTCGGCGCGCTGCTCGACGACAGGCCGGTGGCGGCGCAGGCGTGCGATCTGCGTCCGATCGCGTTGCCGCCCGGCGCGCAGGAATTGATGATCAGCCCGGGACCGGCATTCGTCGTCGACGGCGCGACGCTGTCGGGGCCGTCAGCGGCCACGGGAGCGGCCGCGACCTCACCGGCGGTGCTCGGCACGTGGAGCGCGGACCGGCGTGAGGTGACGGTGCCCCCCGCGCCATCCGCTCGGGTGCTGGTCGTTCCGGAGAGCATCAACGGCGGGTGGGTGGCGCGCACCTCGGACGGCACACGCTTGGCTCCGGTGGCGGTCAATGGATGGCAGCAGGGCTTTGTGCTGCCCGCGGGAACCGATGGGCCGATCACGCTGACGTTTGGGCCCAATCGGATGTACCGGCTCGGGATGGCCGGCGGACTGGCTCTGCTACCGCTGCTCGCGTTGCTGGCCTGGTGGCCAGTGCGGCGGGTCCGCGATCCCGGCCCGCCGGTAGCGCCGTGGGGGCCGAGCCGGCGCGCGGCGGCGACCGGTGCGCTGACGGTCGGCTTCTTGATCGCCGGGACCGCGGGGGCGGCGGTGTTCGGCGCCGCGATGGTGCTGCTGTTCGCATTGCGGCATAGGCAGCGCGCATTCGATGTGGCCCGGCTTGGATTGAGCGCCGGCGGCCTGATCACGGCGGGTGCAATCCTGTGCCGGCATCCCTGGCGGTCGGTGGACGGCTATGCCGGCCATTCGGCGGGGGTACAGCTGGCGGCCCTGATTTCGGTGGCGGTCCTGGCGGCCACGGCGGTGGTCGCCCGCGGTGGTCGCCCGCGGTGGTCGCCCGCGGTGGTCGCCCGCGGTGGTCGCAAGCTCGACGGAGTCGAGGGCAGCGGGCCACCGCAATAAGCCCAGCCGATGGAGTCGGGCGAAGCAGACCAGCGCCCATAGGCCGCTCGCGCAACACCGGCCCCGTGCGCACCGTCGGCCCGACATAGTGTGCTGTTCGATTCGGATATCGGCGGCGCTATCACCACCTGGCCCACCAACAGGCGATAGCGCATGCGATAGCCGAATTCGAACAGCACCACATGGTTCCGCCACGGGGCCGGTGGGGCCCACGTGGCATCTGGGGGGAGGACGCAGCTACTGCGCGGCTTCGAGCTTCTCGATCTGCGTGTTGAACAGCTTCACCAGGTCCTCGGCGTGCGTGGCGTCATCGGATCCGTCGCTCTCCACCCGCAACCCGATGTCGTTGCTGGTCGCCACGACGAGCACCCCGCGGTAGTAGCCGGAGATGGTGGAGGCGGTGATCGAGATCGGCAACCGGATGGCGGCCTTGCTGGCACTGGTGATCACGGTCGCGACCGCCCATGGCGGCACCCCGTCCGCATCCAGCGGGTTCATCTGGATGTCGGTGGTCACCGAGCGACCACCCTGTTCGAAGGTCTGCTTGAACGTCTGGCACTTCTCCACGAACCGCTTGAGGTTCGGACGGTCTGGCGTCAGGGCCAGTCGCACCCGCATCGTGTGCAAGCCGCCGGGCTGCAGCTTGGCCAGCGTCGCCGTCGCGGTCTGCGTGGCGGAGGAGGGACTGGAGTAGAAGTCGGCGCATTCGGGCGGGTCGACCGTCAGATTCGGCATGTCCGAGGGGGCGTCGCCGGCGCTGTTCACCCCGCTGATCCACTTTCCGCCGGACGGGTCCGGGAACGAAGACCGCTCCACCAACATCTCCGAAGTCAGATCCTTGATGTCAGGTTTCCGAGACGGCTTGTCCTCAGCCGTGAGTCGGCCGCCCAGGCTCAGCACCAGCCCGGCGACCACCGCGACCACCACTGCGGCCGCGCCCAGCGACAACCACAACACCTTGCGTGACCTGGGCTCAGGCGCCGGAACCGGCCACGGCGCACCATAGGCCGGATAGCCGCCGGGAGCCACGCCGACAGCGTCGTCCTCCACCCACAGCGCCCAGCCCGGGGGCGGGGGCGGCCACGTCGGATCCGGCGCCCAGTCGGCATCCGGCGCCCAGCCAGGTGGCGGGGGCGGCCAATTGGGCGGTGGGTTGAAACGCATCGGGCGACTCCCGTATCGATGTACTGACGCTGGCTCGTGGCGAGCCTACGCGGTTCGATGGTGGCAGGCTGGACATGCACTCTCACACCGCAGCGCTTTCGAAGGAGGCCCGCGTGCCCGCAACACCGATAGCCACGACCAACCCGGCCACTGGCGAAACGGTCAAGACGTTCACCGCCGCCAGCGACGCGGAAGTCGATGCCGCGATCACGCGCGCGGCGAATCGCTTCGTCGACTACCGCCGGACCGATTTCGCTCAGCGCGCCAGATGGATGCACGCCGCCGCTGATCTGCTGGAGGCTGAAGCCGACGAGGTCGCCGCCATGATGACACTGGAGATGGGCAAGACGTTGACTTCGGCCAAGGCCGAAGCGCTCAAGTGCGTCAAAGGCTTCCGCTACTACGCCGACCACAGCGCGGAGTTGCTGGCCGACGAGGTCGCCGACGCGTCGAAGGTCAACGCATCCAAGGCGTTCGCCCGCTATCAGCCGCTGGGGGTGGTGCTGGCGGTGATGCCGTGGAACTTCCCGCTGTGGCAGGCAGTCCGCTTTGCCGCCCCAGCCCTGATGGCCGGCAACGTGGGTCTGCTCAAGCACGCCTCGAATGTGCCGCAGACCGCGCTGTACCTTGCCGACCTGCTGGGCCGCGCCGGTTTCCCTGATGGCTGCTTCCAGACTCTGCTGATCTCCTCGGGTGCCGTCGAGCGGGTGCTGCGCGACCCGCGGGTGGCGGCGGCAACCCTGACCGGCAGCGAACCCGCCGGGCGTTCGGTGGCCGCTATCGCCGGCGACGAGGTCAAACACACCGTGCTGGAGCTGGGCGGCAGCGACCCGTTCATCGTCATGCCCTCGGCCGACCTGGAGTCCGCGGTGCGCACCGCAGTGACAGCGCGGGTGCAGAACAATGGCCAATCGTGCATCGCGGCAAAGCGATTCATCGTCCACACCGACATCTACGACGACTTCGTCACGCAGTTCGTCAGCCAGATGTCGGCGCTGCGGGTCGGCGACCCGACCGATCCGGACACCGATGTCGGACCACTGGCGACCGAATCGGGCCGCGACGAGGTCGCGCAGCAGGTCGATGCCGCCGCCGCGGCCGGCGCGGTAATCCGTTGCGGTGGCAAGCGACTCAACCGCCCAGGCTGGTTCTATCCGCCCACCGTGATCACCGACATCAGCCGTGACATGGCGCTCTTCACCGAGGAGGTGTTCGGCCCGGTGGCATCGGTGTACCGCGCCGCCGACATCGACGAGGCCATCGAGATCGCCAACGCCAGCCCGTTCGGACTGGGATCCAATGCCTGGACCCGCGATGAGGCGGAGATCAGCCGGTTTGCCGACGAGATCGAGGCCGGTCAGGTCTTCATCAACGGGATGACGGTGTCCTACCCGGAGCTGCCGTTCGGCGGCATCAAGCGATCCGGGTACGGCCGGGAACTCTCGGGCCACGGGATCCGGGAGTTCTGCAACCTCAAGACGGTGTGGGTGGCCTGACGCCGGCAGATCACCCCGCCGCAATCTTGGCGGCGACACCGACCACCCGGGTGGCCAGGTGGTCGAGTGCGGCCAGAGTGGGCTCGTCCAGCTCGTTCTGGTTGTTCGGGCCGGTGATGTGCCCGACGCCGTAGGGGTTGCCGTCGGCGAACTTGATCGGGTCGGTGTAGCCCGGCGGGACCAGGATGCCGCCGAAATGCATCAGCGACACGTAGAGGTTCAACAGCGTGGCCTCCTGCCCGCCGTGGGCGGTCTGGCTCGAGGTGAAGCCGGCATAGACCTTGTCGGCAAGCGCACCCTTGGCCCACAGCCCGCCCAGCCCGTCCAGGAAGTTGCGGAATTGCGCTGAGGGGGAGCCGAATCGGGTGGGCGAGCCGAAGATGACGGCGTCCGCCCAGACGATGTCGTCACCGGTGGCCGCGGGCAGGTCCTTGGTTGCCGCGTAGTTGGCGCTCCACGCCGGGTTGTGGGCGAAGGTCTCCGGGTCGCGCGTCTCCTCGATGTGGCGTACGCGGACCTCGGCGCCCGCCGCCTCGCCCGCCTTGGCCACCCGTTCGGCCATCTTGGTGCCGTGACCGGTGGCCGAGTAGTAGATAACCGCCAACTTCGTCATTGCCATCTCTCCTTTTCTATGCGCCTGCGAGCAAGCGTTGCATCTCATTGAGTTCTGCACTGGCCGTATCGCTGCGACGGGCCCCGCGTAGTTCCAGCAGCCCAGCGAAGTCCCTGGCCGCCTTGGCAATCCGCTCAGACAGCCCCTGCGCGCCGAAGTCGGACGTCGCGGCGTACACCCCGGTGGGTGACACCAGCGCGTGCAGGTAGCTGAACATTGGCCGCAGGGCGTGGTCGAGCACCAGCGAATGGCGCTCGGTACCACCGGTCGCCGCGATCAGCACCGGCGTTTGATCCAGGGTCTGCTCGGGCAGCACGTCAAAGAACGACTTGAACAGCCCGCTGAACGTCGCATTGAATGTCGGCGTCACCGCGATCACCCCGTCACTGCCCGCGACCGCGTCGAACACCGCCTCCAGCTCCGGTGCGGCGAATCCGGTCAGCATCGCGTCGGTGATCGCCCGAGCCAGGTGACGCAGCTCGACGACCTCGATGTCGACTTCAATATCGTCCAAACCGAGCTCGGCGCGTACCGCCGCGCCGAGCCGGTCGGCCAACAGCCGGGTGGACGACGGCTCACGCAGGCCGCCGCTGATCACGGTCAACTTCATGACGCCGCCTGAATCTCGGATCGCCGCGCCGCCTCGACCAGGGATTCGTGCGTCGGCGCGCCGGGAACATGCGCGGGGCGTCCGATGGCGAACTCCTTGCGCAGCACCGGGATTACGTGCTCACCCAGCAGATCGAGCTGTTCGAGCACCGTCTTCAACGGCAGACCCGCGTGGTCGACCAGGAACAGTTGGCGTTGGTAGTCGCCGACGTAATCGCGGAAGCCCAGGGTCTTGTCGATCACCTGCTGCGGCGAGCCCACCGTCAGCGGGGTCTGCTCACTGAACTCCTCCAGGCTCGGGCCGTGCCCGTAGACCGGGGCGTTGTCGAAATACGGCCGGAACTCGTTGACCGCATCTTGGCTGTTGGGCCGCAGGAACACCTGACCGCCCAAGCCCACGATCGCCTGGTCGGCACCACCGTGGCCGTAGTGCTCGAAGCGCTGCCGGTAGAGCTGCACCATCCGCTTGGTGTGCGACGCCGGCCAGAAGATGTGGTTGGCGAAGAAGCCGTCACCGAAGTGCGCGGCCAGCTCGGCGATTTCGGGAGTGCGAATAGACCCGTGCCAGACGAACGGGGGAACCCCGTCCAACGGACGCGGCGCCAGGGTGAAGCCGTGCAGCGGGGTGCGGTATTCACCGCTGAAGTCGACGACGTCCTCGCGCCACAGCCGGCGCAGCAACTGATAGTTCTCCACCGTCAGCGGCAGCGCGGCCCGGATGTCCTTGCCGAACCAGGGGTACACCGGTCCGGTGTTGCCACGCCCCAGCATCAGGTCCACCCGGCCATCGGCGAGGTGCTGCAGCACGCTGTAGTCCTCGGCAATCTTGACCGGGTCGTTCGTGGTGATCAGGGTGGTAGCGGTGGTCAACTGAATGCGCTCGGTCTGCGCCGCGATGTAACCCAGCAGGGTTGTCGGCGACGACGGCACGAACGGCGGGTTGTGGTGCTCACCCGTGGCGAAGACGTCCAAGCCGACCTCCTCGGCCTTCTTGGCGATCGTCACGGTCGCCCGGATCCGCTCGGCTTCGGTCGGCGCGCGACCGGTGGTCGGGTCGACGGTCACATCGCCGACGGTGAAAATGCCGAACTGCATACCGGTGCTCGTCACGGCAGGCCCTCCTTGTGCGTTGGTCATACTCTAGCTGATAGTTGCTAACGCAACTAGTTCCTAGTTCATTCCCGCATAATCTGGCCGCTTAACGCGGCTGTTCACCTGGACGATTGTGGTTTGGTCAACTATATTTAGGCCTCATGGAGACACTGTGGCTCACCGAGGAGGAGCAGCAGATGTGGCGGGGCTACCTCGACAGCACGCGCCTGCTGCTGCGCAGCCTGGACCGACAACTGGTCAGCGACTCAGGACTGAGCCTGTCCGACTTCGAGATCCTGGCGCTGCTGTCCGAAGCGCCCGACCGCCGGCTGCGGATGAATGCGTTGGCCGACATCACCGTGACGACCCGCAGCGGGGTCACCCGAGCGGTCAAACGGCTGACCGACGCCGGTTGGGTCCACCAGGTCAAGTGTGAAGAAGACAAGCGCGGCCAGTACGCCGAACTCACCGAGTCGGGCATGGACAAGTTGCGTGCGGCGGCGCCGGGCCATGTGCACGCGGTGCGGGCCGGTCTGTTCGACTCGCTCAGTCCGCGCGAGGTGGAACTGTTCACCCACTCCTACGCGCGGATCCGCGACAATCTGCTGGAGCACCACTAGGCATTCTCGGCGAAGGCAACCGCCCGCCGCGCCAATCTCCATACGATCGAGCCATGTCGCAATGCCACACCGCGCGCGGGCCCATCGACACCGCTGACCTCGGCGTCACCCTGATGCACGAGCACGTGTTCATCATGACCACCGAGATCGCCCAGAACTATCCGGACGCCTGGGGCGACGAGGACGCCCGGGTGGCCGACGCGATCGCCCGACTGAGCGCGTTGAAGGCCGCCGGAGTCGACACCATCGTCGACCTGACCGTGATCGGACTGGGCCGCTACATCCCACGGATCGCCCGCGTGGCCGCCGGCACCGACCTGAACATCGTGGTGGCCACCGGTATCTACACCTACAACGACGTGCCGTTCTTCTACCACTATCGCGGACCCGGAACCATGCTGGACGGACCCGAGATCATGGCCGACATGTTTGTCCGCGACATCGAGTCCGGCATCGCCGACACCGGGATCAAGGCGGGAATCCTCAAGTGCGCCACCGACGAACCGGGCGTGACTCCCGGCGTCGAGCGGGTGCTGCGCGCGGTGGCCAACGCCCACCGCCGCACCGGCGCGCCCATCTCCACGCACACCCACGCCGGCACTCGCCGCGGCCTGGAGCAGCAGCGCATCTTCGAAGAAGAAGGCGTCGACCTGTCCCGGGTGGTGATCGGGCACTCCGGGGACAGCACCGATCTGGGCTACCTGGAGGAACTGATCGCGGCCGGATCGTATCTGGGCATGGACCGCTTCGGGATCGACCTGATCCTGCCGTTCGAGGAGCGCGTGAACACGGTGGCAGCCATGTGCGAGCGCGGCCACGCCGACAAGATGGTGCTCTCCCACGACGCCAACTGCTATTTCGACGCGCTGCCCGGCGACCTGAGCTCGGTAGCCGCACCGAACTGGCACTACCTGCACATCCACAATGACGTCATTCCGGCGCTACGGCAGCGCGGCGTCACCGAGGAGCAGCTGCACACCATGCTGGTCGACAACCCGCGCAAGATCTTCGAGCATTCCGGCGGCTACTGAGTCCGGGACTTCACCGCGCCGGCGCAGCAACCCGTAGCGCCAACGACCCGACCAGCGCGTGCAACCGCTCATGGGTGGCGGCATCGGGATCACTGAGGCGCAACTGCAGAAGCTCGCGTGCGGCTGCGTGCAGCATTCGGGCGGTGTAATCGGGATCGGGCAGGTCCGGGTAGCTGCGCAGCAGCTCACCCGCCAGATAAGCACGAACAACTTCCTGCGCCTCCGCAAGACGCTCATGCAGTTCCGGCGGCGCGCCCTGCGGCGGGAACAGGAACAGCCGCCAGGTCGCCGGGCAGGCGTCGGCGGCCTTGACCACGCTGTCGAATCTGCCGGCCAGATCGCCGTTCCCGCCCGGCTCCGCCGCTTCGGCGATGACCTCGGCGAACTGGGCGCCCGCCCGCGCGGCCTCGCGATCGATCAGCGCGACGAACAGGCCGGCGGGGTCACCGAACTGCTGATAGAGCAGCGATCGGTTGATCCCGGCCTCGCGGGCTATCCGGTTGGGCGTGGCGGCGTGAAAGCCCTCGGCATCCACGATCGCGTGGGTCACATCGAGGATCTGGCTACGCCTGGCCTCGGCCGTCATTCGCCGCCGTGACTGCCCCAAAGTCATAGTTGACAGCATAAGTACCACACTGTTACTTCTGTAACTAACAATTTGTTAGTTACTGGAGGCCGGATGCCCACGCACTACCCCGAGCTTGCGCGCCGTGTTCACAGTCAGCGCGACCTGCAGCCGGGCCTCTACGGGGACATCGACTTCGACGTACAGCCCTACCGCACCACCACCGATCCGGGCGATCTTTCAGCGCTGCCGGAGTGGGTCGCCGACCGCGCTCCCTACCTGGCCGACGAGCAAGCCGTCGAACTGATCTGTACGGCAACCCTGCTTGGCGACGTGGTGGCCGACCCCTACGCGGCGCTGATGTCCGAGTACAGCGTGCCCGCGTTGATCGACATGCTCCAGGTGGCTTGCCGCGAGGGCATCGACGCGGTGCCCGACGCGCCGCCGGAGCTGGTGGCGTTCATCGCCGACATGGAAGCCGCGCCCCCGTGGCTGGACATGGATCTGGTGCGTGAAGGCGCGCGGCACGCCCGCCTCCCGGCGGCATTGGTGGCGCCATTCGTCACCCGGGGCGCCTTCATCGCGACCTTCGTCAACACCTACGCCGCACTGCCGATGGCGCTGACCGGCGCGTTGTCCGGCCGTCGCGCCGCGCGCCGGGTCAACGAGACCACCAGCTTCTTCGCCGTCACCACGCTGCCCGGGGCCCTGGACCGCCACGGCCCGGGCTTCGAAGCGGCCGCCATGGTGCGGCTGATGCACTCGATGGTCCGCTACAACGCGCTCAAACGCTCGGAGAAGTGGGACGTCGACGTCTACGGGGTCCCCGTCCCCCAGGTCGACCAGATGCCGGCCGGAATGATCAATCTCTACCTGCTGGCCACCGCCGCCCTGCGGAAAGGGCGCACCGAATTCAGCGCCAGCGAGCGCGCCGTCGTCGAATTCACCCGCTACCGAGCGTTTTTACTCGGTCTGCCCGAGGAACTCCTGCCGACCACGCCGACCGAGATCGTCCACCTCATCCACACCCGTGGGGCACTGCTGCGTGAAGACTTCGACGACGCCACCTGTGGCGAGATGGTGCGCTCGACCATGGCCGCGTATCTGCGGCCCGTCGACACCCGATGGGAACGCATCGCCGACGCCGTCGAAAAGAGTTACAGCAAAGCCGCTTTCACGAAGGCCTTCTGCAACGGTGACCGCGCCGTCGCCAAGGACAAAGGGGTGTCAATCGGCCTGGCCGACTACCTGCGGATCGGCGTGACGGCGCCGTTCATCGTCGGGCGCCTGCTGGTGGTGCGGCGCGCCAGCCGAATCCCGGCACTGCGCCAGCTCACCGACGACTACCTGGTGCGGCTTGTCAAACGTCGACTCAAGACCTACGGCAAGCCCGAATTCACCAGTGATGCAAACGATTACACACCGGCCGGGCAGCTGGCGTAACGCGCTACCAGACCAGCCGGGCGAGGTAAGTCTGGGCGTAGTTGCGGACGGCGACCGTGTCATTGATGTCCAGCACTCCGGCCCGGTTGGTGAGCAGTGATGCGACCAGGCGCACCAAGATCTCCGCGGTGGTGAGGACCGCCTCGTCGGGCATCGTCACCCCGCAGAGCCGCAGCGTTGCGGCGACCAGATGGCTTGCACGCACCAGGGCCTTCTCACCGCTGGGGGTGTTAACTCCGATGAGCAGCTCCGGCTCGCTTTCGATGACCGCGGTAGCCAGCGGACTCTCGGTGATGCGGCGCATGGCGAGGGTGAAGCATTCCACGATGGCGCCGCGGGCATCCTGCGCGCGGGCGGCGTTGCCGAGCTCGACGAACAGGGCCTGGGTATCGGTCTCGACGAGCTGCTCGAACAGCGCTTCTTTGGTGGGGAAGTGCCGGTACAGCGTTCGCCGGCTCACGCCGGCGCGCTGGGCGATGGCATCGATATTGGCCCGGCGAAATGCATGCCGGGTGAACTCCACCCGAGCGGCCTCCAGGATGGCGCCCGCCGTGCCGCTCATGGGGTCGCCGACCTTGACTGCTGCCGGACCGGCCATGGCGTTCATCCTGTCATGCTGTGCGGCGAGCTGGGGCCGAGGCGAGGTGGGCCGTCGAGCCTGCCGGCGGGTCTTCCCACCTGTTATCGTGACACAATTACATGAAACTGTGCCATCGTGCAGCAGTACTGTCGTTTATCGGAGGTCTTGGATGCCCACGCACTACCCCGAGCTGCATCAGCGGGTCCGCCGTCAGGCCGAGCTGCTGCCGGAGCTCTACGGCAATCTGGACTTCGACGTGCAGCCCTACCGCACGGCGGCCTCCCCCGACGACGTCTCCTCGCTGCCGGGTAACCCCGCCACCCGGGCCAAATTGCTGGCCGACGACGCCGCCGTCGAACTGATCACCACGGCCACCTGGCTGGGCGATGTGGTGTCGGACTCCTACGCCGCATTGATGGGTCAGTACAGCGTCAGCACTCTGATCGGCATGCTCAAGCAGGCCTGCCGCCACGGTGTCGACGCGGTGCCCGACGCGCCGCCGGAGCTCGCCGCGTTCATCGCCGACATGGAGTCCACCCCGGACTGGCTGGACATGGACCTGGTTCACAAGGGCGCAGAGCACTCCCGGCTCCCGATGGCGCTGTTGGCACCGTTCGTCGTCCGCGGAGCGTTCATCGCGACCTTCCTCAACACCTATGCCGCGCTGCCGATGGCGCTGACCGGCGCACTGTCGGGCAAGCGTGCCGCCGGTCGAGTCAACGAGACCACCAGTTTCTTCGCCGTCACCACGCTGCCCGGCGCCCTGGACCGGCACGGCCCGGGGTTCGAGGCGGCGGCCATGGTGCGACTGATGCACTCGATGGTCCGCTTCAACGCGCTCAAGCGATCCCCGAAGTGGGACATCGACGTCTACGGGCTACCGATTCCCCAGATCGACCAGATGCCGGCCGGGATGATCAACCTCTTCGTGCTGGCGATGGACGCCCGCCGCCAAGGACGCACCGAATTCACGCCGAGCGAGCGCGCCCAGGTCGAGTTCACCCGCTACCGCTGCGTACTCCTCGGCCTGCCCGAGGAGCTGCTGCCGACCACGCCCGCTGAGATCATTCGGGTGTTCAGCGCCCGTGCCGCGCTGCTGCGCGACGATTTCGACGACTCCACCTGCGGGGAGTTGGTCCGCTCGACCATGGCCGCCTACCTACGGCAAGAGAACACCTTGAGCGAACGCATCGCCGATGCGGTCGAGAAGAGCTACAGCAAGGCCTTTTTCGTCAAGACGTTCTGCGGCGGCAAACGCGACGTGGCCAAGAAGATGAGCGTCACGCTCAGCGCGGGCGACTACGCGCGGATCGCGTGCACGGCTCCGTTCGTGACGGGCCGCCTGCTGGTGGTGCAACGCGCCGTACGCACCCCCGGCCTGCGCCGGCTGACCAACGCGTACATCCTCCGACTGCTCAAGCGACGGCTGGCCGCCTACGGCACGCCCGAATTCACCAGCGACTCCGCCGAGTACACCCCGTCGGGCAAGGCCGCCTGATCAGCATCGGAGCGCTCCGGCGGATGCCGGTTCTCCCAGCCCCGTAGCTTCTCGCGACACGGCTGCTCCACCAGGGCATAGCTAACCGCAGCGATGGCGACGGTGAACACCAGCGTCAGCGCCAACACCACCGCCATGTCCCCGGTGAACGCGAATCGGCCGATCACCGGGAACACCATGTCGAGGGCCGCCAGGTGCCAGATGAAGATCCCGTAGGACCAGCGGCCAAAGGTCACCATCGGCGCACTGGCCAAGAATCGGTGCGGGGTGTCGGGCCGGTCCAGCACCAGCGGCGCCAGCAGCGCCCACGCCAGTACTCCGCCCATCGCGGTGCGCACGATGAACTGACCGACGGTCGCCGAGGTCAACCCTTCCGGCCCAGCCAGCGGCGAGGCCGCCACGCCGAACGCCACCAGGGTCAGCAACGCCATCGGCAGCCGCCGGCGGGCCAGCCGGTGCACCCGCCCGACCGGGCTGTATGCCCACTCCGCCAGCAGCATGCCCGCCCCGAACCAGCAGCCGTAGGCCGGCGCCCAGTTCAACGGATTCACCCCGTAGGGCGTGTGGATGGGCAGGAAACCCCACCCCAGGCTGAGCAGCGCCACGCCGGCAATCGCCGGTATTCGGGCGCGCACCGGCAACCACCGCGCCGCCAGCGCCAGCAACGGCAAGGCGATGTAGAAGCTGACCTCAACGGCCAGGCTCCACATCTGGGTCAGGCCCGGGGTCAGCGTCAGCGGCACGTAGATCTGCGTCATCGTGAGATTGGCCAGCCACACCACGAGGCTGGCGTCGCCGGCATCGGGCAGCAGCGCCAGGATCACCACCACCGACACCAGGTAAGCCGGCATGATCCGTACCAGGCGTGACCGCAGGTAATGACCGGTCGGCGGTGCCGGACGCAGTCCGCGCGCGGCCGCCGCATGGCCACGCCACAGCAAAAAACCGCTCAGCGCGAAGAACACCGCGACGGCCATGTCGAAACGACCCCACAGCCGGCCGCTGATCCCCGACGAGTGTCCCGTCTGGAACGCGACGTGCGTGATAACCACCCCAATAGCCGCGCAGGCACGCATACCCTCGACGGCAGGCAGGAAGCTGCGTACGCCACCCACCTGCTGACTCATCTGATTTGGGACCGAGGCATCGATGGACACACAGTAGCTGTTGCCGCCGCTGCTGTTAGGGTCAAACAAATTTGGGTACGGGGACAAAAGGAGGATGCGGCGACGTGAACCGAGCAATCATGATGCGTATCGCGGCATGCGCAGTCATGGGCCTCGGCGCCGCCCTGATGGTCGCGGCACTGCTGCTGTCCACCTACACCGCGGGCAGAATCGCCAAGATCCCGCTCGACATCGACATCACGCTGATCGGCAACGGCAGCGGCGCCGCGCTGGACCCGGAGTCCCTCGGCAGTGAACACGCCGTCGTCGATCAGGACGTGCCGCTGGTGTCCCAGCAACAGATCGGTGTCGAGTCGCCCGCCAACGCCGACGTGGTGACCCTGCAGGTCGGCTCGTCGCTACGGCGCGCGGACCGGCAGAAGGACACCGGGCTGCTGTTGGCCATCGTCGACACCGTGACGCTGAACCGCACGACCGCCGAGGCGATTTCGGATGACACCCACCCGGGTGGCTCGGTGCAGCGGCCGCGCAACTTTGATGACGAGAGCCCGCCCACCAACATCGCCCTGCCGCACGAAGGTCTGTCCTACCGGTTCCCCTTCGACACCAAGAAGCAGTCCTACCAATACTTCGATCCGATCGCGCAGAAGGCCTACGAGGCCAACTACGAAGGCGAAGACGACGTCAATGGGCTGACCACCTACCGGTTCGTCCAGAACGTCGGCTACGACGGCGACGGCACCCTGGCCGAGCCGGTGCGCTACCCGTCGCTGTACGGCCACGACGAAGACGGTGAGATCACCGCCCCCGCCCGGCTCTGGAACATCGAAGGCGCCGACCCCGACGAAGATGTCACGATGACGCGCTACTACGCCGCGCAGCGCACCATGTGGGTCGACCCCGTCTCGGGCACCATCGTCAAGTCGAAGTTGCACGCCAACCACTACTACGCCCGAGACGCCCTCAAGCCGGAGATCGCACTGGCCGACTACACCGTCACCAGCTCCGAGGACACCATCGAAGCGCAGGTCAACGCGGCCCGCAACGAACGCGACCGGGTGGCACTGTGGTCCCGGGTCCTGCCGATCACCTTCACCGCGGCGGGGCTGATCTGCTTGATCGGCGGGGTCCTGGTCGGCTGGTTCAGCCTGCCGGCCGAGGCCGCACTGGGCCGTGGCGACCGGCACGGCTCCGACGGCGGATTCTTCGGCGGTTTCGCGCCCAAGGCACCCACGGCTGACCGCCCGTCCGGGGCCGAGGCCGAGACCGAGAAGATCCCGGCGCAACGTCCCCAGTTGGACCGCCCGGCGACACCACCGGAGTCGAGCCCCCCGGACCGGGGCACCCCGGATCCGGCTCCCGACCAGCCGTAGTTCCGCGGTGGTGCGAGCCAGGCGCTGGGTCGCGCCGTGCTATGCACTCGGGCTGACACTGCTCATCCTGGCGCCATTGCTGCGCCCGGGTTATCTGCTGTTGCGAGACGCGGTTTCGACGCCGCGGTCATATCTGACCGGCGCGGCCCTCGGGCTGGGTGAGGCGGCCCCGCGCGCAGTGCCCCAAGACTTCGCGGTGGCGCTGGCGTCGCGACTGATCGACGGCGGCACCGTGGTCAAGGCGCTGCTGTTGGTGGGTCTGTGGCTGGCTGGATGTGGTGCCGCACGGCTGGTGGCGATCGTGCTGCCCGAGGCCGGGCTGCCCGGTCAGCTGGTGGCGATCACGGTGGCGATCTGGAACCCGTATGTCGCCGAGCGGTTGCTGCAGGGCCATTGGAGCCTGCTGGTCGGGTACGGCTGCCTGCCTTGGGTGGCGGCGGCGATGCTGGGGTTGCGCGACGGCGCAAACGGGCCCATGCGGCGGTCCCGGCTTCACCTCACCTCCGCCGGCCCGGGGGCCGACTCCGACGAGCCTCGCCGAACCGCCGGGCCCATGCGGCGGTCCCGGCTTCACCTCACCTCCGCCGGCCCGGGGGCCGACTCCGACGAGCCTCGCCGAACCGCCGGGCCCATGCGGCTGTTCGGCCTGGTGTTCTTTTTGGCGCTGGCCGGCCTGACACCCACCGGGCTGCTGCTGGCGGCGGTGGTGGCGCTGGTGTGTGTCGCGGCGCCCGGGTCCGGGCCGCCGCGCTGGTGGTGCGCGGCCAGCGCGGTGGCGATCGCGGCGACCGCCGCGCTGCCGTGGCTGATGGCGGTGGTGCTGAGCCCGGGGTCCGCGCAGGGCGAGTCGGCCGGGGTGGCGGCCTTCGCGGCCCGCGCCGAGCCGGGGCTTGGCACCCTGGGCAGCCTCGCCGGCCTCGGCGGGATCTGGAACGCCGAGGCGGTGCCCGGTTCGCGACGAACCGCTTTTGCGCTAGTGGCGACGGCGGCGTTCATCGGGGTGCTGGGACTGGGATGGGCCTCGGTGCGCGACCTGCCCGCGGTGCGGCCGCTGCTGATCCTGGCGGGCGCGACGGTGCTGACGTTCAGCCTTCTGGCCACCGGGCCGGGGCTCGCACTGTTGCGTTGGGCCACGGAGATCGCACCTGGGCTCGGGGTGCTGCGCGACGGTCAGAAGTGGGTTGCGCTGGCGGTGCCGGGCTACCTACTGGCTGGTGCCGGGGCGGTCGTGGGGCTGCGGGACCGACTGCCGCCGGCGCGGGCGGCGCTGGTGTGCTGCGTCGCGCTGATCGTCGTCCTGCCCGACCTGGCCTGGGGAGTGGCCGGGCGGGTCACGCCGGTGCACTACCCGCCCGGTTGGGCGGCGGTGGCGGCCAAGATCAACGCCGATCCGCGCCCGGTCGCCGTGCTGCCGGCCGACACCATGCGCCACTTCATCTGGGCGGGGCCGGCTCCGGTGCTCGATCCGCTGCCCCGGTGGGTGCGCGCCGAGGTGCTCACGACCGGCGACCTGACCGTCGGCGGACACACGGTGCCCGGGGAGGGCAGCCATGCCCGCGAGGTGCAGGAGGCACTGTTGTCCGGAGCTGAGCCCGCCACGCTCGGCGTCAAAGGGGTGGGTTGGGTGGTCACGGAATCCGACGTCGACGGCGAAATAGGCTCGGCGGCAAAAACTCTGACCCGCCTGCCGGTGGCCTACCGGGATTCTGACCTGACCGTCCACCGGGTCGGCGGTCGCGGGCCGAAGACATCGGCCGGACCGCGCCGCGCCGCGATAGCCGTCCACCTGGTGTGGCTGGCAATGCTGGTAGCGGGCGCGGGAGGTCTGGCGGCGCCGTTGATTCAACGACGCCTGCGCGGTTAGCGGCGAAGTTCGCCGCTGAAGACGGTCACGGCGTGACCGGTCAGGATGACACGGTCGCCGTCACGGCGGACCCGCATTTGCCCGCCTCGCGCGGAAGCCTGTTCGGCCGAGAACTCCTCGACCCCGAGGCGCCTGCCCCACAGCGAGGCGAGAGTGCAATGCGCAGAGCCGGTCACCGGATCCTCGGACAGCCCGAAACGGGGCGCGAACACCCGGCTCACGATGTCGGCGCCGCCGTCACCGGCTGCCGTGACCACGACGGCGCGAGCGTCGACCTTCGCCAGCGACGCCGGGTCCGGTACCAGCGCACGGACTTCGGCCGCCGATCCGGCTTCCACGAGCACGTCCATACTTCCCCGCCACACCGAGCGGATGCTCACCCCGGGCAGGCCGGCCACCAGATCGGCCGTCGGCGACTCGGCGCGCACCGGGTCCGCCGGAAATTCCATGCTGATCGCACCATCAGCACCCGTCGTGCAGGACAGCAACCGCTCGCCCACGCAGAAGGACTGATTCCCACCAAGGACATGGGCACTGGCCAGGGTTCCCGAACCGCACAACGCTAACTCAGCCACCGGGCTGAACCACCGCAGCGCTCGCGGACCGGTCTCACCTTTGGCCGGTTCGATGAATGCCGTTGCCGGGCAGTTGAACTCAGCAGCCACCGCCTGCATCCACGCGGTGTCGGCGGGACCATCCAGCACCACGACACCGGTGGGGTTCCCCCGGAATCTGACCGTCGTGAACGTGTCGACTAGATATGCCGGGACAGTCACCTAGGCGTCCAGGAAGCGGGCCCGTACACCGGGCCCGGGGATAGGGCAGGTGTCGCGCCTGCCACCCAACCGATAGCGGACGGCAGCGAAGCGGTCGTAGAGCCAGTCACGCAGTCCTGCCGGGATGATGCGGGCCGCGAGCAGCAGCCGGAAGGGGCCGCCCAGATAGCTCAGCACCCGCAGGGCCGCCCCGGATCGAACATCGATGTGCTCATCGGGCCGGCCGGGGTTGTCGACGAAGACCATCGAATCAACGTCGCGCAGCTCCGGATGACGCTCGATGATCGCGCGCGCGAAGTCACTTTCCAACGCCGCAAATCGCAGGGTGCCGCGCCGGTCGAACCGCAGGATGCTCTGCACCGATCGATTGCAGATTCCGCAGACACCGTCGTAGAGCAGGACAGGAGCGGGGCGGTCGTCGGTCACCGGTGCACCTCCACGTGTCTGCACAACCTCTTAGCCCAGTATGAAGCAGCCTGCTAACCGGTAGGAATCGGCGCCGACTGAGGAGCGCTAGGCGATAGGGTCTCGGCGTGGACTTCACCGCGACCGAGATTGCGGCCGCAGTTCAAAGCGGATCACTGACGGCCCGAGCCGCCACCCAGCAAGCGCTGCACCGGATCGAGCAAACCCAGCCGGCCTTCAACGCGTGGCAGGTGATCCGCAGCGATGCTGCGCTGGCCGAGGCGGACGCGATCGACGCCCGCGACGATCGCGATTCGCTTCCTTTGGCGGGCGTTCCGATTGCCATTAAGGACAACATCGCCGTCGCCGGGGAACCAATGCGGGACGGCTCGCTGGCCACCAGCGCGGCACCTCAAACAACCGATCACGAGGTCGTTCGTCGCCTTCGCGCTGCCGGCGCGGTGATCGTCGGGCTGACGCGCGTTCCCGAGCTCTGCATCTGGGGAGCAACCGATTCGGCCTTCGGCGTCACCCGCAATCCCTGGAATCCGGAACGGACGCCCGGAGGCTCGTCCGGGGGGTCCGCGGCTGCGGTCGCATCGGGAGCGGTACCCGTGGCCCACGGGAACGACGGCATGGGTTCGATTCGGATCCCGGCTGCATGCTGCGGATTGGTCGGCCTCAAGCCTGGTCACGGTGTGGTGCCGGTCGGCGAGGCGCACGCGTCCTGGGGAGGGATGTCGGAGAACGGACCGCTTACGACCACGGTCGCAGATGCCGCGCTGATGTTCTCGGTCCTGGCAGCCGATCCCGATGCCGCGGCACTGATCGATCCGCCCACGCTGCGGATCGCCGTGTCGACTTCGGCTCCCAGCCTCGCGACGCCGGTGGCACGAGGCTGGGCTGAGGCGGTCCATCGGACTGCCGATCTTCTTCGCGGCGGCCACCTCATTCGGTCGGCGACCCCGCGCTACCCGGCCACGCTGATGAACACGACCGCACTGGCGTTGTGGACGGCGGGAGCTGCAGCCGATGCACACGTCTCGGCGAACGCCTCCTTATTGGAGCGCCGCAACCGCATCCATGTGCGGATCGGAGACGCCGTCGTGAAGCGGGGTCTGGCGAACCCCAGGGGACGCGAAGTGTGGCGGCAGCGCGCGTTGGAATTCTTCGCCGACACCGACGTCCTGGTCACGCCGACACTGGCTCAACCGCCGATCAGATCACGACGTTGGGCGCAGCGGGGCTGGCTGGCCTCGCTGGTCAGCAACGCTCGCTACGCCCCCTTCGCCGCACCGTGGAACATCATCGGTTGGCCCGCGATGAATGTGCCCGCCGGACTCGACCGCCGGGGCCTGCCGGTCGGCGTGCAGTTGGTAGGAAAACCCGGGTCGGAGCGGACCCTGCTAGGTCTCGCCGCTCAAATCGAGCAGCTCCAACCCTGGCCGCGTACTGCTTAGCGAGCTATCGCCTCACACCACGCCGCTGATGTAGCGACGTTGCCGGACGGCCGCCAGCACCGTATGCAAGCCTTCGGCGCTTTGCCTCCAGGAGAATTCGGCGCTGCGGTCCTGTGCCTTGGCGCCGAGCTGCTCGCGCAACACAGCGTCCGCCAGCAGTCGCCGCAGTTGCTCGACCAGCTCGTCGCGGTCGTCGACCAACAACCCGGTGACCCCGTCGACGATCGAATCGGACAGCCCACCGGAGGCTCGGTAGCCGACGGTGGGCACACCGTGCTGACCCGCCTCGATGACGGCCAGGCCCCACCCTTCCTTGCGCGACGGCAATACGTGAACCCAGGCCTGTTGCACCAGTTCGTGTTTGGTGAGCTCGTCGACGTGGCCGTGGAAGGTGACCGCGTCGGTGATCCCGAGTTCCGCGGCGTGCTCCGCCAGCCGATCGCTCCACCAACCCCCGCCGATGACATCGAGGTGCAGGCCCGCTACTTCGGCACGCAGCGCCGCGATCGCGTCCAGCGCGTCCTCGATCTGCTTATGTGGCACCAGACGGGACAGCACCACCACCCGCGGCGTCGGCGAGCGCGGTTGCGTCAGCGTCGCCGGCGGCGCCTCGTCGAGGCCGTTGCGCACCACCGCGATGCGCTCGGGACCCACTCCCAGCTCGATCAGGTCGCGCACCGAGGGCAGCGACACGGTCAGGTATTGATTGCGCCGGTTCAGCCAGGGCGACAGCCTCGACTCCACCATCCAGCCGATCCGGCTTAGCACCGGCCCAGCCACCGGCCATTGCTCGCGGTGGCAGTGGTGCACCAGCATCGCGACGCGGCGCCCGTAGATCAGCCGGGCCAGGAACGGCAGCCCGTTCTGGGTGTCGATCACCGCGTCGGGTCGCACCCCGCGCAGCGGTCCAAGGCCGATGCGCGCCGCCGCCATCACTCCCAGCGCCCAGAGATACACGGTGTAGGGCCCGCCGCGCCGGCTGATGCGCACGCCGTCGACGACCTCGTTTTTGGGCGCGCCTGGGTAGCGGGCGGTGCGCAGCGTGACCGCCACGCCGGCGGCGGCCAGCTCGGCACCGATGCGCTGCAGGTAGGTCTCGCTGCCACCACCCTGCGGGTGCCCAGTGTCACGCCAACACAGCAGCAGGACGGAGCGGACGGCGGACACCCCGACCAGGGTAGTCGGCCCGTTCGCAGCCCCACCGAGTGTGAAGCTGGCTGCCCGTTCGGGCCCCGGCGTGCGGCCACCTTCACGTTGGGCGGAGTTCTAGGCTGGCTCGGTGGCTGCCACCGACCTGTTCGCGCGACGCGCGACCCTGGCCCGCTCGGTGCGCCTGCTGTCGGCGTTCCGCTACGAGCAGAGCGCGCCGGCCCGCTTCTACGGTGCGCTGGCGGACGACACCGCCGCCATGGTCAGTGAGCTGTGGCGGGGAGTGTGCGGCGACGATCCGGCCGGCAAGACCGTGCTCGACGTCGGCGGCGGGCCGGGCTACTTCGCGACCGCGTTCGCCAGCGCCGGACTGCGTTACATCGGTGTCGAACCCGACCCAGGGGAAATGCACGCGGCAGGCCCGCAGCCCACGGGCGAAGCGGGAACGTTCGTACGGGCGTCGGGGATGGCCCTGCCGTTCGCCGACGCCAGCGTGGATATCTGCCTGTCGTCCAACGTCGCCGAGCACGTGCCGCGCCCCTGGCAGCTCGGCAACGAGATGCTGCGGGTCACCCGGCCCGGCGGGCTGGCGGTGCTGTCCTACACGGTGTGGCTGGGTCCGTTCGGCGGCCACGAGATGGGCCTGACGCACTATCTGGGCGGGCAGCGAGCCGCCCGGCGCTACACCCGCCGGCACGGCCACCCACCGAAGAACAACTACGGCTCGTCATTGTTCGCGGTGTCGGCCGCCGACGGGCTGGACTGGGCCCGCCACACCGGCGCCCTGGCCGCGGCTTTCCCCCGCTATCACCCGCGATGGGCGTGGTCGATGACGAAAGTGCCAGGCATTCGTGAGTTCGGCGTGAGCAATCTGGTGCTGGTGCTGCAGCCGGACTAACGGATTGACTGCAACGTGTTCTAATCCGCCGGTCGGCTAGGTAGGGTGACGCCCATGACCGACTCCAGCATCACCGAATACGACACCCTCTTCATCGGCGGCAAGTGGACCGCCCCGTCCACCGATCGGGTGATCGAAGTTCACAGCCCGGCCACCGGCAAGTATGTCGGCAAGGTGCCGCTGGCAGCCAAGGGCGATGTGGACGCCGCGGTCGCCGCCGCCCGCACCGCGTTCGACTCCGGCCCGTGGCCGTCGACCCCGCCGGCCGAGCGGGCCGCGGTCATCGCCGCCGCGATCAAGCTGATGGAAGAGCGCAAGGACCAGTTCACCGCGCTGCTGGGCGCCGAGACCGGCCAGCCCCCGCTCAGCGTCGAGACCATGCACTGGATGAGCTCGCTGGGCTCCCTGAACTTCTTCGCCGGCCCCGCCGTCGACGAGGTCAGCTGGGAAGAGATCCGCACCGGCGCCTACGGCCAGACCATCGTGCGCCGCGAACCGATCGGCGTGGTCGGCGCGATCGTGGCATGGAACGTGCCGCTGTTCCTGGCGGTCAACAAGCTGGGGCCGGCTCTGTTGGCCGGCTGCACGGTGGTGCTCAAGCCTGCCGCCGAGACGCCGTTCAGCGCGAACCTGCTGGCGCAGGCGTTCGCAGACGCGGGCCTGCCGGAAGGCGTGCTATCGGTGGTGCCGGGCGGCGCCGAGACCGGTCAGGCGCTGACTTCCAACCCGGGCGTGGACATCTTCTCCTTCACCGGCAGCTCGGCCGTCGGCAAGGAGATCGGCAAGCGCGCCGCGGACCTG
The DNA here is from genome assembly GCF_022374935.2 of Mycolicibacter virginiensis. Classification (NCBI taxonomy): domain Bacteria; kingdom Bacillati; phylum Actinomycetota; class Actinomycetes; order Mycobacteriales; family Mycobacteriaceae; genus Mycobacterium; species Mycobacterium virginiense. The sequence continues at coordinate 204,258 of NZ_CP092430.2, read as the reverse complement.
CTCAAGCCGTGCACGCTGGAGCTCGGCGGCAAGTCGGCGTCCATCGTGCTCGAGGACGTCGACCTGGCATCGGCGATCCCCATGCTGGTGTTCTCCGGGATCATGAACACCGGCCAGGCCTGTGTGGCCCAGACCCGCATCCTGGCGCCGCGCTCGCGCTACGAGGAAGTCGTGGAGGCCGTCAAGAACTTCGTCACCGCGCTGCCGGTCGGCCTGCCGGATGACCCGGGCGCCCAGATCGGTTCGCTGATCAGTGAGAAGCAGCGCGAGCGGGTCGAGGGTTACATCGCCAAGGGCATCGAGGAGGGTGCTCGGCTGGTCTGCGGCGGCGGCCGCCCGGAGGGACTGGACGGCGGCTTCTTCGTGGAGCCGACGGTGTTCGCCGACGTGGACAACTCGATGACGATCGCCCAGGAGGAGATCTTCGGACCGGTGCTGTCGATCATCGCCTACGACACCGAGGACGACGCGATCGCGATCGCCAATGACTCGGTGTACGGGTTGGCCGGCAGCGTGTGGACCTCCGATGTCCCGCGCGGGATCGAGATCGCCAGCAAGATCCGCACCGGGACTTACGGAATCAACTGGTACGCCTTCGACCCGTGCTGTCCGTTCGGCGGCTACAAGAACTCCGGCATCGGCCGGGAGAACGGCAAAGAGGGCGTGGAGCACTTCACCCAGCAGAAGAGTGTGCTGATGCCGATGGGCTACACCCTGGAGGGCTGAACGCTGCCGTTGCCGCAACGGTAAGCCCCTATACTGCCGTGCGTGGGCGTGCTGGTGTGGTTTGCACCCTGGGCGGTGTATTGGGTGCTGGTGGGAAATACGCCGGCGGTGATCGCGGCGGTGGTGGCGCTGGCTGTCGCGTTCACCGTCGTGGTCACCAGCCGCGACTCGTCGGCACGGCCCGTGAGTATCGGGGCCGTTGCGACGTTCGCGGTGCTGGCGGTGCTGCCGGCGGTGTTCGCCGGGGCCCAACGCTGGGTGCTGGCGTTGAGTTTCGCCGGGCTGCTTGCGACGCTGCTCGCCAGCGCGGCGCTGGGCAGATCCGTGGTGGAAGCCGTGGTGAAGGCGGATCTGCCGGCGGCGGTGGCGCAATCCGATCTGTTCGGCCCCGTCGTGAATCGGGTGACGTGGATCTGGCTGGGCGCGGTGACGGCAACATCGGTCTCGGCGGTTATCCCCGCGATCCTGCTGCCCGACGCCGGCACGCCGCTGAGCTACCTGTGCTGCTGGGTCATTCCGTTCGGGGTCCTGGCCGCGGCGGTGATCGCATCGCGCGCTATGGCGGATCGCATGACCGCCGGCTTCGGCGACGCGGTCCGTAAAACCAGCTTTGTCGCGTTCGTCGACTTGGAGATCGACCAGCTGTACTACCTGGCCACCGAACACGCCAACCGTGAAGTAGGCCCCGGCGAACAGGCCTACAACGTCACCGTCGGCACCAAGGGAACCCCACTGCTGGGCGACGACACCCGGGTGTCGTGGCCGTCGACCTACAAGGTTCGGCAGCGGCGCAGCTGAGTCGCGGCTCAGCCGTTGTGCTGGCGCCGTCGGCGGCACTCAATGCAGCGCCCTACCTGGGCGCGGTAGAAGTCTTCGTCGCGCCCGCCGGCGGTGTACAGCCGCGCACCGAGCCGGTCCCGCAGCTCATCGAGATCCACCTCATCGGTGGTGGCATTGGCCAGCACCCAGTCGACGGCGGCTTCACTGCCCTGCTCCCGGCAGATCCGCTCGGCCTGTTTGGCCGCGGCGCGCTTGTGCAACCTGGCGAACCCGCGCCTGCTCCAGGCGCGCAGCTCCAGGGCTTCCAGATCGAGCAGTTCGCGCAACACCGACAGCGGCCCGTCCGGCGCATTTTTGAACGGTGCCGCATCGACGAAAGTCAGTGCACCACCAGGACGGCGGATGCCCTCGATGTCGGGTTCCACCACGACGGCGCCGCGCCCCTTGTCCAGCTCATGTGCCCACCGAACGATGGCATAGCCGCGATCGGGTAGCCGGTACTTCCGAGTGTGGGTGTCCACTGCGTGACGCTTTGACTAAAACGCGTCCTCGGAGAGATCCATCAACGCGAGGTCCTCGCTCTCCACCATGCGCCGATCCGCACCAAGCCGGGGTAACACGTTGGCCGCGAAGAACTTTGCCGCCGCCACCTTTCCGCGGTAAAAGTGCTGATCGTCGCCGGACGCCCCCTGATCCAGCGCAGTCAGCGCGATCTCGGCCTGACGCATCAGCAGCCAGCCGATCACCAGATCACCGACGGCCAGCAGGAATCGCACCGAGCCCAAGCCCACCCGATAGAGCTCCCGGGCCTCCTGCTGTGAGCCGAACATGTATCCAGTCATGGCGGCCACCATCGCCCGTACGTCGTCGAGTGCGGCGGCCAGTAACTTGCGTGAATCGGCCAGTTCCTTATGGCTGTCGGCGTCGTCGAGCAATGCGTCTATCTGGGCCACCAGATGGGTCAACGCCACACCGCGGTCGCGGGCGATCTTGCGAAAGAAGAAGTCCTGCGCCTGAATCGCGGTGGTGCCCTCATACAGCGAATCGATCTTGGCGTCACGGATGTACTGCTCGATCGGGTAGTCCTGCAGGAAACCCGAGCCGCCGAATGTCTGCAGTGAATCGGTCAGGTACTGGTAGGCCCGTTCCGAACCGACGCCCTTGACGATCGGAAGCAGCAGGTCGTTGACCCGTTCGGCCATCTCGGCGTCGGCGCCCGAAACCCGCATGGCGACTTGCGGGTTCTGGTGGGCCGCGGTGTAGAGGTAGAGCGCCCGCATACCCTCGGCATAGACCTTCTGCATCATCAGGGCGCGCCGCACATCCGGGTGATGGATGATCGACACCCGCGGCGCGGTCTTGTCGGTCATCTGGGTCAGGTCGGCTCCCTGAATACGGGTCTTGGCGTATTCCAGCGCGTTGAGGTAGCCGGTGGACAGCGTGGCAATCGCCTTGGTTCCCACCATCATTCGCGCATACTCGATGACCCGGAACATTTGGGCTATGCCGTTGCGGCTGTCGCCGACCAGCCACCCTTTCGCCGGAATGCCGTGCTGACCGAAGGTCAGTTCGCAGGTGGTCGAAACCTTCAGTCCCATCTTGTGTTCCAGCCCGGTGACGAACACTCCGTTGCGCTCCCCGGGCTCCCCGGTCTCGGGGTCCGGCAGGAACTTGGGCACCAGAAACAGGCTGAGCCCCTTGGTTCCCGGCCCGGCGCCCTCGGGACGGGCCAGGGTCATGTGCATGATGTTCTCGAACAGGTCGTCGGTGTCGCCGTTGGTGATGAATCGCTTGACGCCGTCGATGTGCCACGTGCCGTCGGGCTGCTCGATGGCCTTGGTGCGGCCCGCTCCGACGTCGGAGCCGGCGTCGGGTTCGGTGAGCACCATAGTGGCGGCCCAGTTCCGCTCGATCGCCATGGAAGCCCAGTGCCGCTGCTGCTCGTTGCCCAGGCCGTAGAGGATGTTGGCGAAAATCGGACCGGCCATGAAGATGAACACCGCGGGGTTGGCGCCGAGTGCCAGTTCGTTGATCGCCCACGACACCATCGACGGCGCCGGCACCCCGCCGACCTCTTCACACAGGCCGATCCGGAACCACTCACCCTCTTTCCAGGCCCGCAACGATTCCTTGAAGGGTTCGGGCAGGGTGACGTGGTGAGTGGCCGGGTCGAACACCGGTGGATGGCGGTCGCTGGCGGCAAAGGACTCGGCCACCGGCCCCTCGGCCAGCCGGGCGGCTTCGGCCAGCATCTGGCGCACGGTGTCGCCGTCGAGATCTCCGAACTCGCCGTCGGCTAGGCACTGCTCCAGCCCCAGCAGTTCGAACAGATTGAATTCCAGGTCGCGCACGTTGCTCTTGAAGTGACCCATCATTCCAGCATGCACCTTGGCGATGCGCTGGTCGCGGGAATCGCAACGTTCTAACGCACCACGTGCAATCCCCACTGGCGCAGGATCGGCTCCACCAAGACGAAGTCGGTGCTGGAGTCGTCGTCCACCGGTCCGCCCTGCAGAATCCCGACCGCGCTGACGCTGCCGTCCGGGTTGACCACGAAGCCGGGACTGCCGCTGTCACCGATGGTGCTGTACACGCGGGTTTCCGCGAGGTTGCCGTTGACGGCGGTCACCGGACCGCAGGTCTCACCTGTCTGAGCGCCGACCTTGCAGATCGTCATCCCGACGTGAATCTGATCGGCCGACAGCACACCGGCCACCGGATAACGGCCGGCGATCTTGGGGTTGGGTCGGCCGGCGTCGGGGTCGAGCCGGATGATCGCGGCGTCACGGTCCTCGCCGTTGTCCTCGCTGGCCGTGATGATGCCGAGCGGCGTCTCGAAGATATCGGTCCACTGCGATCCGTCGTGTGAGTCGCAGTGACCGCTGGTCAGCAGGTAGTAGCCGCCGGCATCGTCCTGGGTGAGAAAACCCGCTGTACAGCTGCTGTTGTCGTCCAGCAACTCAATGCCCGGCATCGGCCCGGCCGACGCGATGCCGGCGAGGGCCAGTCCCGCGGCCGCCACGGCGCCCGCCAACGTGATCTTGACCATCAGGTGTCCAGTACCGAAGCCACTTTGGCTTCGACATCGCCCAAACCGGCCAGGTCGATACCGAATCGGTCGGTCAGGGCCGCGCACACCTGGGCGGCGTCGTCGAACCGAATCCGCTCGGTGCCACCGCCGGCGTGGATGGCGAGGTTGCGACCACGCAGGTTCCAGCGGGCATCGTCGGTCACCAAGGACGCGCTGAGGCCGACGACAAAATTCGACTCGGGGAAGGTGGACACATACCAACTACCCACCTGCATGTCGATCAGCGGCCGTGGCCGCAGGCCCAAGATGTACAGCGGCCGCCAGCGCTCACCGATCAGCGTCTCCACCACCAACTCGTCCGCGTCATTGCCGTGCCGGCGCAGCCGGAACGGCTCATGCGACGTCTGCTGAACTTCGTCGGGGACCATCGGGATCGGTGCGGTCGGGGTCTGCCCACCGAATCCCACGTCGACGAGATAGAGCTGGTCCGAGCCCGGGATAGTCACCGCCAAGGCCTGGTGAGTCTGAGGGCTCGGCGGGCCTTCCAGCCCTTCCGGGGCCATCCACACCACCCGCGCGGCCAGCCGCTCGGCCCCGAAGCCGAGTCCGGACAGCACCTCGCACATCAGGTTGTTGTGCTCGTAGCAGTAGCCGCCGCGGCGTCGCGCTACCAGCTTGGCGCTCAGTGCCGCCGGGCTGAGGTCGATCACCGGTACACCCATCAAGGGGTCGAGATTCTCGAACGGAATGCGCCGGACGTGTGCGGACACCAGGGAGGTGAGCGTCTCATGCGTCGGCTCGGTGCCACCGCGATAGCCGATGCGGTCGAAGTACGCCTGCAGGTCGATGCGGAGCTCCCCTCGGGCCACCAAGAACAGTTTGCTGATGGTATCCACTAGCGGGTTTGAGCCGGTAATATGGGTAAAACTAGAACACGTTTCAATTGAGGGGGCCGTGGTGGACACGCCGGACAATGACTGGTCGGACGACGTTCCCCGGCCCATCACGAAATGGGATCCCGGTCTGACCGAACGGGTCATGGGCCTGTTGCGGCCGTTCATCAAGGGCTATCACCGGGCCGAGGTGCGGGGCTTTGAGTCATTCCCGAACGGCGGCGCACTGGTGGTGTCGAACCACTCGGGCGGGCTGTTCGCGATGGACGTCCCGGTGTTCGCCACCGGTTTCTACGACACGTTCGGCTACGAGCGCCCGGTCTACACGCTCAGCCACGACCTGATCTTCACCGGCTTCACCGCGGACTTCTTCCGTAAGACCGGGTTCATCCCGGCCAACCATGCCAACGCCGACGAGGCGCTGCGCTCCGGCGGCGTGGTGGTGGTCTTCCCCGGCGGCGACTACGACGTCTACCGGCCGACGTTGGAAGAGAACAAGATCGACTTCGGCGGCCGCAAGGGCTACATCCGCGCCGCGATCAACGCCGGCGTACCGATCGTGCCGACGGTCGGGATCGGCGGCCAGGAAAGCCAGTTCTACCTGTCCCGCGGTACCGGGCTGGCCAAGGCGCTGCGTCTGGACAAGCTGATGCGGGTCAAGATTCTGCCGATCTCGTTCGGCTTCCCGTTCGGCCTGTCCGCGGTGTTGCCGGTCAACCTGCCGCTGCCCACCAAGATCGTCATGCAGGTGTGCGAGCCGATCGACATCGTCGCGGAGTTCGGCGAGGACCCGGATATCGACCTCGTCGACGCACACGTGCGTGCTGTCATGCAAAAGGCGCTGGACAAGCTCGCCAGCGAACGCCGTCTGCCGATCCTGGGCTGAGCGGGATGGGCCTCTTCGACTCGCTCAACCGGGTCGGCTCGATGCTGGTGACCTTCAGCCGGGCCGGGCTGTTGGCGCCGATGCGCCCGGACAAATACTTTCGGATTGCCGCCGCGGCCGCCGCAGAGGGCGGCACCACCACTACCGGGATCGCTATGGCGGCCCAGCGGTGTGGCGACCGCGCGGCGATCATCGACGAGCGCGGCACATGTACCTACGCCGAGCTCGACCGGCGGTGTAACGCGCTGGCCGCCGGCCTGCAACGGCTGCCCGGGCGGACGCCTCGGGCGATCGCTCTGATGTGCCGTAACCATCGCGGCTTCATCGAGGCGCTGGCGGCCGCCAACCGGATCGGCGCCGACGTGCTGCTGCTCAACACCAGCTTCGCCGGGCCGGCGCTGGCCGAAGTCGTCGCCCGTGAAGGCGTCGACCTGATCTTCTACGACGAAGAGTTCACCGCCGCAGTGGATCTGGCCGTTCCGGTCGACTCGGGGTGCACGCGGGTAGTCAGTTGGACCGACAGTAAGGTCCCCGGCCTGACGGCAGACGAGTTGATCGACGCCAACGCCGGACGTCGACCGGCCAAAGCATCGCGCAGCGGCAAGCTGGTGATGCTCACCTCCGGAACCACCGGCACCCCCAAGGGGGCACGCCGCTCCGGGCGCGGCGGAGGCGGGATCGCCGACCTGCAAGCGATTTTCGACCGGATCCCCTGGCACACCGAGGAAACCGTGGTGATCGCCGCGCCGATGTTCCACGCCTGGGGATTCTCGCAGCTGGCACTGGCGCTCACCATGGCCTGCACGATCGCCACCCGGCGGAAGTTCGACCCCGAAGCCACCCTGGAACTCATCGAGTCCAACCACGCGGCTGGACTGTGCGTCGTACCGGTGATGTTCGACCGGATCATGGCGCTGCCGGATGATATTCGAGACCAATATCCTTGTAAGTCACTGCGATTCGCGACAGCATCGGGATCACGGATGCATCCCGATGTGGTGACGGCGTTCATGGACAGCTTTGGTGACGTGGTCTACAACAACTACAACGCGACCGAAGCCGGCATGATCGCGCTGGCGACACCGCAGGACCTGCGCTACTCGCCCGACACGGCCGGCCGCCCGGCCCCAGGGAGCGAGATCCGGATCCTGGATGCGGATTTCGTCGAGGTTCCGGTCGGGGTGACCGGGCAGATCTTCGTCCGCAACTCCTCGCAGTTCGACGGCTATACCGGCGGCGACTCCAAGATGTTCCACGACGGTTTCATGGCGTCCGGCGACTTGGGCTACTTCGACGACACTGGAAGGCTTTTCGTGGTCGGCCGGGATGACGAGATGATCGTCTCCGGGGGCGAGAACGTCTACCCGATCGAGACGGAGAAGGCGCTGATCACCCATGGCGCCGTCGCCGAGGCCGCGGTGATCGGTGTCGACGACGCCGACTACGGGCAACGGCTGGTGGCCTTCGTGGTGTTGGCGCCCGGGGCTTCGGCGTCACCCGACGAACTCAAACAGCACGTCCGCGAGAATCTGGCCGGCTACAAGGTGCCGCGCGACATCATCATCATGGATGCGCTGCCACGCAACAACACCGGCAAGGTGCTGCGGCGAGAATTGCAGGCGCTGGCGGCGTCCGACTGAGGCCTAAGCGGGCGCCATCGCGGTCTCGACGGTCGTCAGCTTCTCGGAAAGCCCAGCAGCACGGCGGATTTCGACGAACTCGTCGACCAGAGCGTTGGTCACCTCATGCGGATCTTTAACGGTGGCACCGTCAGTCAGCACCGAGATGTTGAGCTGGTCCACGTAGCTCCACACCGTGATGTTCAGGCCACTGCCGGCGGTCAACGGCCCCACCGAGTAGATCTCGGTGACCAGCGCGCCGCCGACCCTACCGCGCTCTCGCGGACCGGGAACATTGGAGATGTTGAGGTTGAGAACCTTGTTCTGACCGTCCTTGCCGGACAGCCACCGGAACAACGACTCCGCGGGCGCCGGCGGCAGGTACGCCGACCACCGGCTGACCAGCTCCGGCCCGACCAGGTGGTGGGCTTCCTTGGCCAGATCAGCCGCCTCCCGGGCCTTCGCGATCCGATCCCGCACGTCGGCCACGTCGACCGGCAAGGCCACCAGCACTCCAGAGAACCGATTGCCGGAGATCCGGTCGGCAGAGAAGTCGAAGCTCATCGGCACCGACGCCAATAGCGGGTGATCCGCCTTCCCGTCGTAGCGCAGCAGCAGCGTGCGCAATGCCCCGGCCGAGATGGCCAGCACCAGGTCGTTGATGGTGATCCCCAACTGCTTGCTGGTCGCCTTGATATCGGCGAGCGCCAGCGTCGCGGTGGCGAAGCGGCGTTCGGGCGTGAGCACGTGATTGATGAAGCTCGGCGGCGGGGTGAACGGGCGGGTCAGATCGGCAGAGAGTTTGCGGGTGCTGCGCCGGACCCGACCGATGCCGGCTGCGGTATAGCCGATGGTCGCCGGGATCTTGCCCATCTGCCGGAAATGATCGCGGAATGCCGACCGCACCAACTGCCCGCCGGTAGGGGCGGGATCGGTTTCATACGAGTCGCGCTCGTTTGGCCCGCCGGCCACCAGATCCATACCGCGGGCCATCAGATTCGCCGACGCGATCCCGTCGGCCAGGGCGTGGTGGATCTTGCCGACCACCGCGATCCGGTTGTTCGCCAGGCCGTCGATGAAGTACATCTCCCACAGCGGCCGGCTACGGTCCAGTGGGGTGCTGCCGATCTCGCCGATGGCCTCATCGAGTTCACGGCGCCCGCCCGGAGCGGGCAGCGACCACGGCCGGATGTGATACGCCAGGTCGACTTCGCAGTTCTCCCGCCACATCGGGTGGTGAAACTTGCCGGGAATGTCCACCAGCTGGTACCGGAACGGATCCAACTTGTAGAGCCGACCGTGGATCACCCGCCGAAAGGCCTCGACGTCGAACCCGTGCCGATCGGCGTCCAACTCGATCACCGCGATCTTGAGGGTGTGCATGTGCACGTTCGCCGTCTCGCTGTACAGCAGAACCGCATCCCACCCGGTGAGCCGCTTCACCCCACACCCCTCGCCATGCAGGGACCATACCGTGGCGGGCGGGTTCAGATGATCTGTTTGCTCCCGACCGTGGCGCGGTCGCGGTGAATCTGGTTGAGAAACAAACCGATTGCCGTGCTCACCGCCCCGGTGCGGGCCCCATCCGTCATGTCGAAACCGTGCCCGGCTCCGGGCAGCTCCAGGTACCCGACCTTGGAACGTGATACCGCCCGCAATCGGTCGGCGAAGCTACGGGCTTGCTGGACTGGGATGACGGTGTCGGCGCTGCCGTGCACCACCAGGAACGGCGGCGCGTCCGGATGCACCCGCGCGATCGGGGAGGCCTGCCGGTAGATGTCGCGGTGGCGCCGCATCGACCGGCCGACCACCACCCGCTCCAAGAAGTCGACGAACGCGTCCCGTTCGGGGGTGGAGCGATCCTCCCAGTCGTAGCGGCCGTAGATACCCACCACGGCGTCCACGGAGGTGTCCCCACCGGCCGGCAGTTGGTCGGCGAACTCGGCGTCGCGGACCGCGCTGCCGGTCAGCCCCGCCAGGGCGGCCAGATGCCCACCGGCCGAGGCTCCTGCCACGGCAACGAAATTGCGGTCACCGCCGAATTTGTCGACATTGGCGTGCGCCCAGGCGATCGCGGTCTTGACGTCGACGATGTGGCTCGGCCACCGGTTGTGCGGCGCGACCCGGTAGTCGATCGACAGGCACACCCAGCCCTGCTCGGCCAAGTGGGACAGCAGCGCATAACCCTGCAAGAGCCGGCTGCCGTGCACCCAGGCGCCGCCGGGAACGTAGATCAGCACCGGCGCCGGACCCTCCGGCAGCTCGCTGGACCGCCACACGTCGAGCACCTGCGCAGGATCGCTGCCGTACTGCACGCCGGAGCGATAGATGTGCCGGCGATGCTGCAACGCCTTCACCACCGGCGGAGCCTGCTCCGGTTCGGGCCAGTCGATGTCGAGGTCGGCGGCCGAGACCACCCCGCGCAGCGCGGCATCGCTGACCGCAGGGGTCTGCTCACGTTCCTGCTTGCGGGTGGCCGCGGCCCCCGGGGCCAGCCAGGATTTGGCGGCATGTGAGAAGAACTCCGGCATGTGGCGGGTGCCCCATACCCCCATCGCGGTCATCCCGCCCAGGGGTTCCAAGTGCTTCCCGACCACCGGCAAGGATGCTGAGGCGACACTGAGCGCCAGTAGGTAGTCGCTCGGCCGAGCTCGCATCAGCCAACGCAGCCGGCCGGCCAGGTCGAGCCCGGTCTCCGGGGTCTGCGATCGTCCCGTCATTGGCGCAGGGTACCGCGTTTGGGTTCGGAGGCGGTCGCAATCGGGTGGGTTGACGGCGCCGCCGATCCGGCGCCGGTAATACTGAGCCGATGGTAAGCAGCGGGTTCCATCCAGATCTGCGCAGAACTGCCCGATTCCTGCCGCGTGGCGGCATCGGGCGTCGAACACTGCCGGTGCTGCAGACACTCACCGGGATCCAGGGCCGGCACATCCCCGGCGACGTCGAGGTCTTGGGCCTGCCCTCGGGGGCAAGCGTTCGGATCTTTCGGCCGCCGAATCGCGTCGCCGACCCGGCACCGGCATTGCTCTGGATCCACGGTGGCGGCTATGTCATCGGCACGGCCGCCCAGGATGACCGCCTCTGTCGCAGGTTCAGCGTGGAATTGGGCGCTACGGTCGCGTCGGTGGACTACCGGCTGGCGCCGCAGAACCCCTATCCCGCCGCACTGGAAGACTGCTGGGCGGCGCTGACCCGGCTCGCCGAGCTGCCCGGGGTCGATTCGGCCCGGATCGCGATCGGCGGCGCCAGTGCCGGTGGCGGGCTGGCCGCCGCCCTGGCGCAGTTGGCCGCCGACCGCGGCGCGATCTCCCCCGTGCTGCAGCTGCTGGTGTACCCGATGCTGGATGACCGTAGCGCGGCGCTGCCGGCCAATCGGAGCTATCGACTGTGGAATCCGCGGAGCAACTTGTTCGGCTGGACCGCCTATCTGGGCGACGCGGATCCGCAGGTGGCGGTGCCTGCACGGCGTGCCGACCTGAGCGGGCTGGCACCGGCCTGGATCGGGGTGGGCACCTTGGATCTGTTCCACGACGAGGATCTGGCCTACGCGCAGCGACTGCGTCAAGCCGGTGTGCCCTGCGAGGTCGAGACCGTTCCCGGGGCATTCCACGGGTTCGACCTGCTGATGCCCAAAGTCGCTGTCTCGCGGGCGTTCTTCGACTCCCAATGCGAGAGCCTGCGCAACGCCTTCGGCCGGACGGCGTGACGGTGGCCGGCTCCAGCCCCGAAGAACTGCGGGCCCTGCGCGGCGCGGTCGCGGAATTGATGACCAAACGCTCGCCCGACGACGATGTCTGGTCAGAGTTGGCGGCGATGGGCCTACTCGGCCTACTAGTGCCCGAGCAGTACGGGGGCGCCAGTGCCGGATTGGTCGAGGTGGGCGTAGTCGCCGAAGAGCTGGGTCGGGTCCTGTTCTCCGGCCCGTACCTGTCGACGGCGGTGCTTGCGGTCAATCTTCTTATGGCAGTGGATGACCCGGCGCAACGCGAAGCGGTCCTGCCGGGTATCGCTGCCGGACGCACCCGGGTCGCGGTCGCCTTCGCCGAGGGCGATTCGACCCGTCCACCCGCGACACCGGCTACCACGGCCCGCGACGGACTGGTCTGCGGCGAGAAGCGGTTTGTGCTCGACGCGGACACCGCGGACCTGCTCTACGTTCTGGCGGACGCCGAGGACGGCCCCGGAATCTTCGCTGTCGATCCGGCCGGACCGGGCGTGACGGTGGAACCGCTGACCACCGTCGATCCCTCCCGACGGCTGAGTCTGGTCCGGTTGGCGGACGCTCCGGCGACGGCAGTCGGCCCGGCCGGAGCCGGTGTCACCACCTTGACCGCCGCGCTGGACCGTTCGGCGGTGGCACTGCTCGGTGAGCAGGCGGGTGCCGCCCGGTTCGCCATGGAGATGGCGCGCGACTACGCCAAGACCCGCTTCCAGTTCGGCCGGGCTATCGGCAGTTTTCAGGCCGTCAAGCACCTGTGCGCCGACATGTTGTTGGAGGCCGAGTCGGCGGTGACGGCCGCTCGCCATGTGGCTGCCGCCGGCGCGGACGGTTCTGCCGACTGGATCGCAGATCTCGCACTGGCCCAGGCGTATTGCTCGGATGCCTTTGTCTTTGTAGGCGCCACCAACATTCAGGTGCACGGTGGAATCGGGTTCACCTGGGAACATCCCGCTCACCGGTATCTGCGCCGGGCACGCAGCGACGCCCACCTGTTCGGCAGCCCATCCTGGCACCGAGAGCGCTACCTGCAAGAGATCGGAGCGTGAGATGACGCTGCCCGACCGCAACGACGATGCACTACGCGCGGAAGTCCGCGACTGGCTGGCCGCCAACTGGTCACCCGGTACCGACCGAGCCACCTTCGCCGCGGCGATTCTCGCCGCCGGCTGGACCGCTCCGAGCTGGGAGCCGGACTGCTACGGCCGCGGCCTGACTGACCGTCAATCCCGCGTGGTGGCAGCCGAATTCGCCGCTGTCGGCGCTCCAGGAACCGGCCACGACCGGGCCGACCTTTTCGCCTGCACGATCCACGACCGCGGCTCGCACGAACAGAAGCACCGGCTGCTGCCACCGGCGTTGCGCGGCGAGACCAAGTCGTGCCTGCTCTACAGCGAACCCGGAGCGGGATCGGATCTGGCCGGCCTGCGCACCCGCGCCGAGCGCGACGGTGACGACTGGATCGTCAACGGGCAGAAGGTCTGGACGTCGTTCGCGACCACCGCCGACTACGGCATGCTGGTGGCACGCACCAACCCGGATGTGCCCAAGCACAACGGGATCACCTTTTTCATGCTGCCGATGCGCCAGCCCGGCGTAGAGGTCCGGCCGATCCACCAGATCACCGGCGAATCAGAGTTCAATGAGGTGTTTCTGACCAACGCCCGCGTTCCCGATGCCAACCGGATCGGCGAGCCGGGCGAAGGATGGTCGGTGCTGCAGGTCGCGCTGGGCTACGAGCGTCGGCTGATGGGTGACGTGGCGCGAACCGCACGCCGCAAGGAGAAGTCCAGCGGCCTAGTCGATTTGGCCCGCGACGCCGGGCGTCTTCCCGACTCCCACATTCGCCAGGAGATCGCCCGCATACAGGCGCTGACCACGGTGAACCGCTGGAACAATCAGCGCGCCAAAACCAGTGCCGATCGCGCCGAGGCGGCCACCCTGCTGGCACTGGGCAAGATAGCCATGTCGCGCATCCTGCACGAGACTGCCCGGGTCCAGACCGAGATCGTCGGCGTCGAGTCGATGCTCACTGGTCCGGACAATCCGGTCGGCGACGCGGTGACCTTCCGGGCGCTCAACGCCTACTTCACCTCGATCGGCGGCGGCACGGACCAGATTCAGCGCAACATCATCGGCGAGCGGGTGCTGGGCCTGCCCAAGGAGCCCGACCCCTACCGCGACGCCCCATTCCGCGACCTGCCGCACTAGCGCGCAGTCTCGCAAACGCAAATGGAATTGATCCTCAGAACTGCAAGGCGGTGAACCGCCAGTCCAGCACCTGGCGATCCGACTCACCGGCGGTACCGGCGGCGTAGACCAGCGACCGCAACTCCAACACGTTGTCGCGGGCGGATTCGATGTGCAGTTCGCTGTAGAGAGTGTCGCCTTCATAGACCGGCGCGGTGTGATCGCAGGACTGCCAGCCCAGCACCGTGACCAGGTTCGGCAGCAGCCGAGAGGCCTGCGCCAGCGCCAGGCCGATGGTGTGCCCGCCGTAGACCAGCCGCTTCCCGGCCACTCGCGAATCGTGGTGGGTGGCAGCGATGTTGAGGGTCAATCGAGCCAGCTCCGGGGCGGAGGAGACCACGTCTCCGGTGCTGGTCAGGACCGTACCCGCAAGTCCGGGGTCGAAGTGCGGTCCCGGCACCCGTTGCCGAAACTCCGCAGCGTCCCACTCAGCGGTCACGTCCGGCGGCACCGCGAGGCCGGTACCGATAGCAGAGAGGTCATCGCTGTGGCCAGCAGCCTCGATGTCTGAGGCACCGGGACTCAGCGGCAGCATCGCGCAGCGGTAGAAGTCGAGCACCAGCCGGTCCACCTGGTCGATGGTGGTGATCCGCAGCGCTACCAGACCGGTGGGCTCACGCCCGGGCTTAACTGAATTCTGTTTCAGTCCAACGACTTCCGTACGGGTGAAAATGGTATCGCCGATCACTGGATACCGGAAAAAGGCCAGGCCCCGGTAGAAGAGGTTGGCCTTGACGCGCCGGGTGACCACGGTGGATTGACCGATCGCGACGTCGCAGACCAGCCCGGGATGGGCCAGCGGCGTCGTCGCCCCGGTTACCGCCCGGGACAGTTCGGCATCGAGCGGCAGCCGTAGCCGGTCTCCGAGGATCGCCTGATGCAGCGCGGCCGCACCGGCCGTCAGGGTCATCGCCGGAGCCTCGTCGAACACCTGACCGACCTGGAGCTCGTCGAAGTAGGGGCCGCTGGTCACGAGAAAATCCTGACATACGGTGATCCGATGAACCACGAAGAGTCGATCCTGGTCGAAACCGTGCGTCAGTTCATCGACCGGGAGGTCAAGCCGACGGTGCGCGATGTCGAGCACGCCAACGCCTACCCGGAGGCGTGGATCGAACAGATGAAGCACCTCGGCATCTACGGCCTGGCCGTTCCCGAGGAGTACGGCGGGACCCCGGTGTCGATGCCGTGCTACGTACTGGTCACACAGGAATTGGCCCGCGGCTGGATGAGCCTGGCCGGGGCGATGGGCGGCCACACCGTGGTGGCCAAATTGCTGACCCTGTTCGGTACCGACGAGCAGAAGCAGCGATACCTGCCGGCGATGGCCACCGGGGCGCTGCGCGCCACCATGGCCCTGACCGAACCCGGCGGCGGCAGCGACCTGCAGAACCTGACGACGTCCGCAGTAGCGTCGGCCGACCCGG
This sequence comes from Mycolicibacter virginiensis, assembly GCF_022374935.2. NCBI lineage: Bacteria > Bacillati > Actinomycetota > Actinomycetes > Mycobacteriales > Mycobacteriaceae > Mycobacterium > Mycobacterium virginiense. The sequence goes on along the minus strand of NZ_CP092430.2, from coordinate 188,928 downwards.
AGACGCTGGTGATCAACGGGTCCAAGACCTGGATCTCCAATGCCCGCTACTCCGGGTTGATTGCGCTGCTGGCCAAAACCGATCCGAAGGCCACGCCGCGGCACAGCGGTATCTCGGTGCTGCTGGTGGAGAATCCCAGCGCCGGGCTGACGATCTCACGCGACCTGCCGAAGTTGGGCTACAAGGGTGTGGAGAGCTGCGAGCTGAGCTTCGACGACTGCCAGGTGCCGGCGTCCGCGGTGCTCGGAGGCACGCCCGGCAACGGCTTCGCCCAGATGATGAAGGGACTGGAGACCGGCCGCATCCAGGTGGCGGCACGGGCCCTGGGCGTGGCGACCGCCGCACTCGAAGATGCACTCGCCTACGCCCAACAACGGGAGAGTTTCGGCCAGCCGATCTGGAAGCACCAAAGCGTGGGTAATTATCTGGCCGACATGGCGACCAAGTTGACGGCCGCCCGCCAGCTCACCAGGTACGCCGCAGAACGCTACGACAGTGGGCAGCGCTGCGACATGGAGGCAGGCATGGCCAAGTTGTTCGCGTCGGAAGTTGCGATGGAGATCGCGCTGAACGCGGTACGCATCCACGGCGGCTACGGCTACTCGACCGAATACGACGTGGAACGCTACTTCCGGGACGCACCGCTGATGATCGTCGGCGAGGGCACTAATGAGATACAACGCAATGTGATTGCGGCACAACTGGTTGCTCGCGGCGGGATATAGCCAGTGCGTTCAGGCGAAGTATTCATACGAGAAACACCCCGCACGATTGTGCGGGGTGCTTCTCTGTGCGGCCTGGACGGCTAGGGCAGAACCACGCCCGGGGTGCCGTCCTGACCGGCGCTACCGGCGTCAGGACCGGCACCCGCGGCACCCCCGGTGCCTGCGGTACCGCCGGTGCTACCGGTACCCGGGGTGTCGCCGGCACCGCCGTTGAGGCCGTCGTCACCGAATGCCGGGGTGAGGACGTTGCCGCCGTTTCCGGCGTTGCCACCGTTTCCACCGGTGTTGGCACCAGTACCGCCGGCGCCACCGTCGCCTCCGACGCCGCCGTGGACACCGTCGATCGGACCCGAGGAAGAGTCACCGGAGGTGGTGTTCCAGTCCGGGTCACCCCAACGGATGTTGCTGCCGTCGCCACCGTTACCGCCGGCACCGCCGTCGCCACCGACACCACCGGTGCCGTCGGCATTCGCCAGGCCCTCACCGCCGGCGCCGCCCTGGCCGCCGTTGCCGCCGTGGGTGCCACCGGCGTACAGGTCATTACCACCGTTACCACCGGCGCCGCCGTTACCGCCCGTTGCGCCGGACCCACCGGCACCACCGTTACCGCCCACACCAGCCTGACCTTGCGGTCCCAGGGTTCCGGAACCACCCGGGCCCTCAACCGAGGCGTAGTCCCGCACGTCCGCGACGTCGCCACCGACGCCACCGTTGCCGCCGTTACCACCGTTGCCGATGATGCCGTCGTTGCCGTTGGCCGCGCCCGCACCCGCCGCACCGGCGTTACCGCCGGCACCACCGGCGCCACCGTTACCGGGGGCGTGGTAGAGGCCGTGCACCGAGTCGGTGTCCTCGTGGACCCCGACGCTGCCGTGGCCGCCGTTACCGCCGTCGGAACCGACGCCGCCGTTGCCGCCGTTGCCGCCGTTACCGGCCTGGCCGCCACCGGCACCGCCGGCGCCACCGTTACCACCGGCGGCACCGTTACCACCGCTGGTGGCCGGGATTGCCGGGTCCAGGATGCCGCCGCCAGCCGCGGTCGATCCGTTCACACCGTTCTGGCCACCGGTAGCAGCGGAGGCGTTGCCGCCGTTACCACCGTTACCGCCGTCGCCGTCGACACCGGCAGCGCCCACGCTGGCCCCGGCTCCACCTGCTGCACCACCGGCAGCCGCGGCACCACCGTTACCGCCCGCGCCACCGTTGCCACCGGCCGCACCGTTGGCGCCGACGCCGTTCACCGCGAGGCCATCGGCACCGGTACCGCCGTCGCCACCGAGGCCGCCGTTACCACCGACGCCACCGTTGCCGGCCGCACCGACCGTGCCGTTGGCGGATCCACCGGTACCGGCGGCACCGCCGGCACCACCCTTGCCACCCACGGCGCCGTTACCGCCGTTGCCGCCGATAGCGCCCGCTCCAGAACCGTTGTTGGCGAACGTGCCAGCATCACCGGCCGCGCCGTTGCCGCCATTGCCGCCGGCGCCACCGACTCCGCCCGCACCACCGTTGCCGCCGATGCCGACGTACGAGGAACCAGCCCCGCCAGCGCCACCGTTGCCGGCGTTGCCACCGGCCACACCGTCACCACCGGCGCCCCCGGAACCGCTGCCCGCGGAGCCGTTGGTACCGGTCCAGCCGGCGCCGCCGACCCCACCGTTACCGCCGTTACCCCACGCGCCCATGCCGAAGAAGTCCTGGGCCTGCCCCGACGAGCCACCGTTGCCGCCGTTACCCGCGTCCAACGTGGCGGTGCCGTCACCGCCGGCGCCGCCGTCGCCGCCGTTGCCCCACATCTCGCCGCCGTGGCCCCCGTTGCCGCCGTCGGCGCCCAGGCCGCCCGCGCCGCCATCGCCGCCGTTGCCGATACCGCCGGCGTGCCCGCCATTACCGCCGGCAATGCCCTCCAGGTTCGAGGTCCAGCCGTTGCCGCCGTCGCCGAACCACAACCCACCGGCCTGCCCGTCCACGTTGGTCTCGGTACCGTCGGCGCCGTTGCAGATCATCCCGCAGAAGCCGTCGGTAAAGGGCGCGAAGAGCTGGTTGACCACACCGTTGACGCTCGACCCGAAGTCGCTGGTGATCCAGTCCTGCATCATGGCGTGCAGCGGGAGATAGAAACTGTCCTGCCACATCTGGGCAAAGTCAGCGTCGAACAGGCCACCGTCGGCCGCGCCCGGTACGCCCCATGCGGAGCCGTCAAACAGGTCGAATCCCGAGGTGTTGCTGTCGCCGACGCCGAACATGTCCCAGAACGCGTCAAGACCGAAATCATCGGCCTGTGCCGAAGGGGCGGACGCCAGCGGCGCCATGCCGAACGCCAAGAACGCTCCGACCGAGGCTGCCGCCCCGATCGCACGGTCGCGCCGCCGCGTTGCGGATTGAGTGTTCTGACTATCGCGCCGAATATGTGCCACCGTTGGCCCACCCCTTCTGAACTTGACTAAATCTTTGTTTGGGCTTAACAGAAACTGTGCCCGTCCCCCTACGGTGCTTGACAGTAGCGTTGGAGCCAACCGTTGTCCACTTGAACATACGGTCAATTGCTATAAAGTCATACCAATCGGCTGGTTTGGTTCAGATACATAGACTGCAAGTCATTCCTCGGGCTACGGCCTGACCTGCCGCGAAAGGTCCACCCGGACGGGCGCCTACCGTCCGCTTCGCACTACGCGCTCCCGGAAGGTTGCTCAGCAATGCCGCTTCACCGCAGTAAGGCCACACAGGATCGCCAGGCGCATCCCGCCGCGCCAGGTCGCCGCGTACGACGGAGCGTTCCCGCGCTGACGGCACTGGCCGCTTTCGGCCTGGCCCCGGTCGGTCTAGCGCCGTACGCACACGCGGACGAGTTCGATTGGATCGCCGATCTGCTCAGCCCGCTTCTCGGGGTGACGGACCAAGACACGGGCGCATCGGCCGCGGGCCTGGCCTGGCTGGACCCCACCGTCTGGAGCTTGGCGAGCCCAGATCCCAGCGGCAGCGACGTGCTGGCACTGGCCGCCGATGCGTCCGGTACAGCCGGTCTCTACGAGTGGCTGCACGAGACCATGCAGGACTGGATCGACAGTCCGGCCGGCCAGTTGTTCGACAACCTGGTCAACCCGCTGTTCGCACCGCTGGCCGACGGCGGCTGCGGCGTGATCTGCAATGGTGCCGATGGGACAGCGGAGCATCCAGACGGTGGCGCCGGCGGCCTGTGGTTCGGCGACGGGGGCAACGGTTGGTCGTCGGACCTCGAGGGTGTCGCTGCTGGTAACGGCGGCAGCGCCGGCCTGTTCGGCAATGGCGGTGACGGCGGCGCAGGTGGGTTGGGCGCTGACGGAGGTAGCGGCGGTAATGGCGGCGAAGTGTGGGGCAACGGAGGCAATGGCGGGCGCGGGGGCGATGGCGCCGAAGATGGCGGTTCGGCCGGCAACGGTGGTAACGGCGGCGACAGCAACTACCTGTACGGCAGCGGGGGCGCCGGTGGGGATGGCGCCAACGGCGGCGCCGCGGTGGGCGACGGTAGGACGGCCGGAGCGGGGGGCAACGGCGGCCGCGGAGGCGACGGCGGCCAGCTGTCCGGTGGCGGAGGTGCGGGCGGCATCGGAGGCCACGGCGGGGCGGCGACCGGCAACAGCACTACCGGCGGGTCCGGGGGCCACGGCGGTGACGGCGGCCGAATCGGCGGCAGCGGCGACGTGGCCGGAGGCGGGCAGGGCGGTCACGGCGGTGACGGCGGCACGGCCACCGGTACCGGCAGCCGGGGCGGCCGCGGCGGTGACGGCGGGGCCGGCGGCGGTGCCACCCCGGTGACAGTCGGCACCAGCGGCAGCGACGGGGGCAACGGCGGTACGGCGGGCAACGGCGGCAATGCCATTGGCGTTGGGGGGACCGGCGGGACCGGCGGCCATGGCGGCGACGGCGGCCACGGAATCGGCTTCGGCGGTGACGGTGGCGACGGCGGCGCAGGCGGCAATGGCGGCGACGGGTCTACCGCCGGTGCAGGTGGCCCCGGCGGTGCCGCCGGACCGGGCACCGTCCACGGGCAGGCGGGCAGTCAAGGCGCCCCCGGTCAGCCGGGCATCGCTTCCTAACCGCGCCCCGACTGGCCGGCATCACGCCGAATACTTGGCCACCAGTTCGTTCTTGTAGAGCTTGCCGGTGTCGGTGCGCGGCAACTGCTCCTCGAACGCAATCGATCGCGGACATTTGTAGTGCGCCAAGCGATCCCGTACCCAATCGAGTAGTTCCGCGGCGAACGCGGGCGTGGCGTCGGCCGGGTCGACGGTCTGAACGGCCGCTTTCACGCTCTGACCCATCTCGTCGTCGGGAATCCCGAACACCGCGGCGTCCAACACCTTTGGGTGCGTGATCAACAGGTTCTCCGCTTCCTGCGGGTAGATGTTCACCCCGCCGGAGATGATCATGTGGTGGCGCCGATCGGTGAGGTACAGATAGCCCTCATCATCGAGGTAGCCTACGTCGCCGACGGTTGTCCAGCCTTGCGCATGGCGAGATTTCGCGGTCTTGTCCGGATCGTTGAGGTACTCGAAAACATTGCCGCCCTCGAAGTAGATCTCGCCGGCCTGCCCGGCCGGCAACTCATTCCCGTCCTCATCGAGAATATGCACCGCACCGAACATCGCCTTGCCCACCGAGCCGGGATGCTTCAGCCATTCGTCGGCACTGATCAGCGTGGAGCCGTGCGCCTCCGATGAGGCGTAGTACTCATCGACGATCGGCCCCCACCAGTCGATCATCTGCTGCTTGATCTCCACCGGGCACGGCGCGGCGGCGTGCATGACCCGCTTAAGGCTGGAGACGTCATACGAATCCCGAACTTCCGCAGGAAGTTTCAGCATCCGGGTGAAGTGCGCGGGCACGAACTGTCCGTGGGTGACGTGATAGCGCTGGATCGCCTCGAGCGCGGACTCGGCGTCGAACTTCTCCATGACGACGGTGGTCAACCCGGCCGCCTGCACTTGCATCGACCACACCGACGGCGCGGTGTGATATAGCGGGGCGGGACTCAGATAGACCGCACCCGGGCCCATCCATACCGAGACCAGCATCGCCATCAGCCCAGGAACCTCGGTCGGGGGCAGGTGCGGCAGCGGCCGTTTGATGCCTTTGGGTCGCCCGGTGGTGCCCGACGAGTACTGGAGCAGATCACCCTCGATCTCGTCATCGATGGGTGTATCCGGTTGGTCGGCAACGCATTCCGGGTATCGCTGCCAGCCGTCCAGGTCGCCGTCAGCGATCAGCAACAGACCGGGCAGGCCGGCCGGGAGGTGCTCGGCGAGGTCGGCGCAGGTCTGGCGCAGCGCGGCCGAGCCGATGATCGCCTTGGCGTTGCTGTTGTCGATGATGTACGCGGCTTCGGCAGCGGTCAGGTGGGTGTTGATCGGCACGTAGTACAGGCCGCTGCGTCGTGCCGCCCACATCGCGGCGTGGATGTGCTCGTTGTTCTCCATGATGATCGCGACGACGTCGCCCTCCACCAGGCCCGCGGCCCGGAAGAAGTGCGCCAACCGGTTCGCCCGGGCTTCCAACTCACCGAAGGTGACGATGGTGCCCGAGGGGTGCAGGATGACGGCCGGGTTCTCGGCATCGAGATGTTCGCGAATCTGCATGGGCTGACTGTACTGGGGCCAAACTTGACGGCTGTCAAGTGGGGGCGTCAGTCGCGCGAGCCGGCCCCCGTACCCGGAGAAAACAGAACCGCACTCAGGGAATCCCCTGAGTGCGGCTCGCTAAAGTATTCGAAACGGAGCTACTAGCCCAGACGCTGCTTGAGGGCCTCGAACTCGTCGCGCAGGCCGGTGGGCAGCTTGTCGCCGATGAACTCGAACCACTCCTCGATCAGCGGCAGCTCCGCGCGCCACTCGTCGGCGTCAACGATCAACGCCTGGTCCACGTCGGCGGCGGTCACGTTCAGGCCGTCCAGGTCCAGGTCGGCAGCGCTGGGCACGGTGCCGATCGGGGTCTCCTGGCCGCCGGCATTACCCTCGACCCGCTCGACGATCCACTTCAGCACGCGGCTGTTCTCGCCGAAGCCCGGCCACAGGAAGCGGCCGTCGTCGCCACGACGGAACCAGTTGACGAAGAACACCTTCGGCAGCTTCGACTCGTCGGAGTGCTTACCGGTGTCGATCCAGTGCTGCATGTAGTCCCCGGCGTTGTAGCCGATGAACGGCAGCATCGCCATCGGGTCGCGGCGCACCGCACCCACCTTGCCCTCGGCGGCCGCGGTCTGCTCGCTGCCCATGGTCGCGCCGATGAAAACGCCGTGCTGCCAGTCGCGGGCCTGGCTCACCAGCGGCACCGTGGTCTTGCGACGGGCGCCGAACAGGATCGCCGAGATCGGCACGCCCTGCGGGTCGTCCCACTCCGGCGCCAGGATCGGGCACTGCGACATCGGGGTGCAGTAGCGCGAGTTCGGGTGCGCGGCAGGGGTGTCCGACTCGGGCGTCCAGTCGTTGCCCTTCCAGTCGGTGAGGTGCGCCGGGGTTTCCCCGTCGATGCCCTCCCACCACACATCGTTGTCGTCGGTGTGGCCGACGTTGGTGTAGACGGTGTTCCCGCGCTCCAGCGTGATCATCGCGTTCGGGTTGGAGCTGCGGCTGGTGCCCGGCGCCACGCCGAAGAAGCCCGCCTCCGGGTTCACCGCGTAAAGCCGGCCGTCCTTGCCGAACCGCATCCACGCGATGTCGTCACCGAGGGTCTCGGCCCGCCAGCCCGGGATGGTCGGCTGGATCATCGCCAGGTTGGTCTTGCCGCAGGCCGACGGGAACGCCGCCGCGACGTAGTAAGCCTTGTTCTCCGGCGAGATCAGCTTGAGGATCAGCATGTGCTCGGCCAGCCAGCCCTCGTCGTGGGCCATCGCCGACGCGATCCGCAGCGCGTAGCACTTCTTGCCCAGCAGCGCGTTACCGCCGTAACCCGAGCCATAGCTCCAGATCTCGCGGGTCTCCGGGAAGTGGGTGATGTACTTCTCGGAGTTGCACGGCCACGGCACGTCCTGCTCGCCATCGGCCAGCGGGGCGCCGACCGAGTGCAGGCCCTTGACGTAGGCGCCGTCGGTGCCGATCTTCTCCAGCGCCGCGGTGCCCATCCGGGTCATCACCTTCATCGACGCCACCACGTAGGGCGAATCGGTGATCTCGACGCCCAGCTTGGGGTCGTCGGCGCCCAGCGGGCCCATGCAGAACGGGATGACGTACATGGTGCGGCCGCGCATGCAACCGCGGTACAGCTCCGTCATGGTGGCCCGCATCTCGTCCGGGTCCATCCAGTTGTTGGTGGGGCCGGCACCTTCCTGGGTGCGGCTACAGATGAAGGTGCGCGACTCGACCCGCGCGACGTCGGCCGGGTCGGACAGCGCCAGGTAGGAGTTGGGCTTCTTCTCTTCGTCGAGCTTGACCGCCGCGCCGGACTCCACCAGCAGGGCCATCAGCCGGTTCCACTCCTCCTCGGAACCGTCGGACCATTCCACCCGGTCGGGCTGGGTGAGCTCCGCGACCTCCCGAACCCAGGCCAGCAACTCGCCATGCTTCGTCGGGGCGGTGTCCAGACCGGGAATGGTCGCTGAGGTCATTGAGCTCTCCTGTGTAACCTGTGTCACTCGGTGGCGTTGCCGCAGCTGCGCGCCGCTGTCACCTCTTATACCGTCATTAAATAAGAGATTACCGTCAATAGCTACACGGATCGAAACAATCGCAACTCGAGCTATCTGTCGTCCGTGACGGCGGCGTCTACCGGGCCTGATTCACCCAGCTCAGCGCGCACATTTTCCAGCGCGCGCCGCAACGCCGGCAGCCTGCGATCACGTACCGCGGCAGCACGTGCCGTGGCGGCCGCATGCTCACGCAGTTCCCGGTCCAATGCGGCAACGCGGTCGGCGACGCGCGCGGCCTCGGTCTCGTTGTGCCCGGCAAGCTCTGCGGTGAGCACCGACTCGGCGGCCACCACCCGCAGAGCCACCAGCTCCTGGACCGAGGACCGCACTGCGCTGGTGGCCTGTCCCACCCACCGATCGAGCACCACCCGGTCGCGCAACAGCCCCCGAATCCTGACCACCCACACCGTGGCCACCACCCCGGCGATGGCGCATCCGGCCGCACCCACCGCGGCAAGTCCCGGCGCGAGGTGGGCGAAGACCCGGCTCAAGGTCAACGCCACGCCCAGCCCGAAGCCGATCCCCAGCACCGCCATCAACTGAGTCTCCAACCGTCGGGACTCCAACGGCGGCTTGCCGGAGTCGACTTGCGGCAGTGGCACCGCCGACCCGGCCGACGGTTCGTGGGCGGCCAACCCCAGTTCCTGGGCGACGTCGGCCAAATGGTCGGTGACCCCCTGATCGACCTCCGCCACCACCTCGGTCAGCCGGTCGTGGACATAGGACTCGAATTCGGCCCACCGGCGGCGCGTCATACCCGCCGCGTCTTCGCCCAACTCACCGCGTACCGAGGCGCACCGCTTGCTGGCGAAGTAGGAGAGTTGCACGCGGGCCTGGGCGATGCGGCTGCGCAGAGCGATCACGCGCTCCGATTTCGACATTCGCCGCTGCCGCACCACCTCGTCACGCTGCTCCTGCAGTTGCGTCACTCGAGCGCGGCGCCCTTCCGCCCGGGCGTCGCGGTCGATGCGCTCGGCGTCGGTGCGCAACTGGAACTCCCAAGACCGCAGCCGGTTACGCCGCGGGGCGTCACCTTCCTCCAGCTGTTGGGTCAGTTCCGCGATCAGGTCGTCGATCCGCGGGTCGCCGCGTTCGGGTGCCCCGGCTGCCCCCACCCATGCCACGTCGCGGTAGCGCGGCGCGTGGCCGGTAAGGGTTTCGCGGGCTGCTACCAGCATCTCGCGCCACTGCCGGTGGACGTCGACCTTGGAGACCACGCCGATCACCACATCGGTGTGCGCGGCCACGGCATCGAGCAGCGCACAGTCCGACTCCGTCAGTGCGGCGGCTGCCGACACCACGAACACCACCGCCAGTGGCACCTCCCCCGGGGCTAGTTCGGTGGCTTCCATCACCAGCCATTGCGGCATCCGGTCGGCCAGGGCTTGAGTCATCGCACTGACCCCCGCCAGCCAGGGGCCGGTCACCACCACCACGTCGCAGCGCCGCACCGCCGGTGGACGCACTTCGGGAGCGACCTCCGCGATGAGGGCGTCGACACCGGTGGTGGGGTCCGGATCGACTGAATCTGCACCCGAGGCGGTCATGGGCGGTCCCGTGTCGCCGCCCAGGCCCGCAGCGATCCCCTGGCGATGTCGGCGGAGCAGGACCGCTGGGCGGCGTTGACCGGCGCGCTGCGGTGCGCCTGCCAGCGGCGGGCCCGCGCCAGCATGGGTTCGTTCGGGATGTCGATCGCAGCCGCCGCCGCGGTCAGCCGAGCGGCGATCGTCGCGTCGCGGTTCAGATACTCGTCGATGCGGCTGTCCCCGACCGCCATCGCCTCCAGCCGGATCACCGCTTCCGACATCCGCCGGTGGTAGACGGCGCCTCCCATCATCTTCAGCCGAGCGACGACATGATCGACACCGCTGAGCTGACGCATCCGGGCGCGCGCCTGTGCCACGGTTCCACCGCTCTCGGCCAGCTCAAGCAGTGCCGCGACCCCGGAGAGGTCGACGGTGGCGCACAGCCGCTCGCGGGTCTGGCGCGATACCGGGTGCGGACGGCTCACGAACTGCTCGGCGCAGCGCAGGTCGGCGGGCCGCGCGGCGACGCGGCCCAGCGCCTCCCACAGTGCCTCGTCCAGCCCACTGCCGAGCGCGGCCAGCGCGAACAACGCCGACATCGGTTCAACCGGCCCTCGGGTCGCGCAAGCGACCTCGAAGACACCGACATGGCCGCGCAGGTCGGCCTTGTTCAGCACCACCAGCACCGGGTGCCGACGCGCGGCATGCAGCGCGGCGGTGTCCTCGGGCTTGATCACCTCAGCCACGACATGAACGGACAAGTCGGCGATTTCGGACGCGGCAGGCTGCTCGGCGACGAGCACCCCGGCGGCGGCCAGCGCCGCGGCAACGGTGCGCCGGCCGACACCGCGACGGCCACGCACCGCGACCTGCAACGGCGCAGCGATGTCTGCGGCGATCATCGCCAGTCGCGGGTCGGAGTTCTGCATGGCCAGCGCGGTCAGCTCGTCGGCGAAGAGCTGGTGCCCCTGTGTCACGGCCCTGCCTCCCTGCGCGCTCGGCCCCGGGGGCCCATGGTGTCAGCTGCTCCGCCGCGACGCGAGTCACCGCGTGCCTATGCCGCCCAGGGGCCCACCGTAGGCAACTGTTGGGTATCAATGTGGACCGCGAAGTGGGTACAGAGGCGTCCATGGGCCACCATGGACTGCATGCATGCTCAGCGCGACGTCGAGTCAGCACCGGACGTCCCTGGCGTCGACACCCCCGCTCCACGCCGTTTCCGCAACTTCAGCGTCCGCTACCGGCACTCCGCATTGTCGGACGGTCAGCGCCAGACCTGGGACCGGCTCTGGCCCGACCTGGGCGCCGAGGTCGTTCCGCCGGACGGTCCCGACCGCCCCCAGCCGCTGGACCCGCAGCGCTGGTTCGGCCGCGACGCTCCCCTGGTGCTCGAGATCGGCTGCGGAGCCGGGACCTCCACGGTGGCGATGGCACAGGCCGAACCGAACCTCGACGTCATCGCCGTCGAAATCTACGAGCGCGGGCTGGCGCAACTGTTGTGCGCGATCGACCGCGAACAGCTGAGCAATATCCGGTTGCTGCGCGGCGACGGCCTCGACGTGCTCGAATACCTGATCGCCCCGTCATCGCTGATCGGGGTGCGCGTCTTCTTCCCCGACCCCTGGCCCAAGGCCCGGCACCACAAGCGGCGGCTGTTGCAGCCGGCCACCATGGCGCTGATCGCCGATCGGCTGCAGCCGGGCGGAATCCTGCACGCGGCCACCGACCATGCCGACTACGCGGTGCAGATCGCCGAGTCCGGCGACGGCGAACCGGGCCTGCGCCGGGTAACCAATCCTTTCGGGGACGCCACCCTGCCGATCTCGGTCGCTCGCCCGACCACCAAGTACGAGGCGAAGGGCCGCACTGCGGGCAGCGCGATCAACGAGTTCGTCTGGGAGCGGGTCTGATGACCAGCCCCGACCTGAAAGTCGGAGTGGACGCCGAGCCCACCGGGACCGACCCGACCGTCGAGGGACCACCGACGCAACGGGTATTGCTGGTGTGGGACGCCCCGAACCTGGACATGGGCCTGGGCGCGATCCTGGGCCGTCGTCCGACCGGCGTGGAGCGACCCCGTTTCGACGCACTGGGACGCTGGCTGCTCAACCGCACAGCCGAGGTGGCGGCGTTGCACCCGCAGGTCAGGGTGGAGCCCGAAGCGACCGTGTTCACCAATATCGCCCCGGGCAGCGCCGACGTCGTCCGGCCCTGGGTCGAAGCGTTGCGTAACGTGGGTTTTGCAGTCTTCGCCAAGCCGAAGATCGATGAGGACAGCGATGTCGACTCCGACATGCTCGAACACATCGCGCTTCGGAAAGAACAGGGACTGGTGGCGGTGGCAGTCGCCTCCGCCGACGGTCAGGCGTTCCGGGAACCGCTGGAAGAACTCTGCAGTCTCGGTATAGCCGCCTCTGTGCTCGGATTTCGCGAACATGCGAGCTGGGCGCTAGCCTCGGATACCTTGGAGTTTGTCGACCTGGAGGACATTCCTGGTGTGTTCCGGGAGAGGCTGCCGCGGATCAGCCTGGATTCGCTGCCAGAACAGGGGGCGTGGCTCCAGCCGTTCCGGCCGCTGAGCTCCCTACTGAACTCGCGAGAGTGACAACTGGAGAGCCCGAAACAAGGGGCGCGCGGGTCCGAAAGATTTCTCCACAGATCTTAGTAAGGAGCGTATAGGTGTTCGCCTGGTGGGGTCGAACTGTATACCGCTACCGATTCATCGTAATCGGCGTGATGGTGGCGCTTTGCCTGGGTGGCGGCGTCTACGGAATGAGCCTGGGCGACCACGTCACCCAGAGCGGGTTTTACGACGATGGCAGCCAGTCAGTGCAGGCTTCGATCGTCGGCGACGAGGTCTACGGCCGGGACCGCACCAGCCATGTGGTGGCAGTCTTCACCGCGCCCAAGGGCGAGACGGTCGACGACCCGGAATGGTTCGACGCGGCCAAGAATGGGCTGAACAAGGTCAAGAATGACCACCCCGATCAGATCATGAGCTGGGTCGGCTACTTCACCAATCCCGAAGCGCTGGCCAACATGGCGGACGCAGGAAAGAAGCACGCGTTCGCGTCGATCCAGCTCAAGGGCGACGACGACGACACCATCCTCAAGAATTACCAGGCTGTCGAGCCGGATCTGCAGAAGCTCGACGGCGGCAAGGTCGAACTCGGCGGCCTGCAACCGATCGCCAACGCCCTGACCGGAACTATCGCCAGCGACCAACAGCGTATGGAGGTGCTGGCGCTGCCGTTGGTGGCGGTGGTGCTGTTCTTCGTGTTCGGCGGGGTGATCGCCGCCAGCCTGCCGGTCATCGTCGGTGGATTGAGCATCGCCGGGGCGACGGGCATCCTGCAGCTCACCACCCATTTTGGGCCGGTGCACTTCTTCGCCCAACCGGTGGTCTCGCTGATCGGCCTGGGTATCGCGATCGACTACGGCCTCTTCGTGGTGAGCCGATTCCGAGAAGAGATCGCCGAGGGCTACGACACCGAGGCTGCGGTACGGCGCTCGGTGATGACGGCCGGGCGCACCGTGGTGTTCTCGGCGGTGCTGATCATCGTCTCGTGCGCCAGCCTGCTGGTCTTGCCACAGGGCTTCGTGCACTCGCTGACCTACGCGTTCTTCGCCTCGGTGGGACTGGCGGCCATCTTGTCGATCACGCTGCTGCCCGCCATTCTGGGTGTGCTGGGCACCAACGTCGACGCACTCGGGGTCCGCACCCTGTACCGCATTCCGTTCCTGCGGGAATGGGACTTCTCCAACCGCATCATCGGCTGGTTCGCCGAGAAGACCCAGAAGACCAAGACCCGCGAAGAAGTCGAGGGCGGGTTCTGGGGCAAGCTGGTCAACTACGTGATGCAGCGACCGCTGGCCTTCGCGATCCCGATCGTGGTCGCGATGATCCTGTTGATCATCCCGCTGGGCAAACTGTCGTTCGGCGGGATGAGCGAAAAGTATCTGCCGCCGGACAACACCGCCCGGGTGGCCCAGGAGCACTTCGACGAGATCTTCCCGGGCTTCCGTACCGAGAAGCTGACCCTGGTAATCACGAGCGATACCGACAAACCGGTCACCGACCAGCAGGTTGCTGATATCCGCAACCGCGCGATGGCGATCAGCGGATTCGTCGTTCCCGATGATGATCCCGCCGAGATGTGGAAGGAACGCCCCTACCTTCCCGGGGCCTCTAAGGCTCCCTCGGTCCGGGTGATCGAGAACGGTTTGGTCAACCGCAACGACGCCGCGCAGAAGATCAAGGCGCTGCGCGCACTGAGCACACCCAAGGGCCTGGACGTACTGGTCGGCGGAACACCCGCGCTCGAACAGGACAGCATCCATGCGATGGTCGACAAGGGGCCGCTGATGTTGGCGCTCTTGCTGATCACGACAACGCTGCTGATGTTCCTGGCGTTCGGGTCCCTGGTGCTGCCGTTGAAGGCCGCGGTGATGAGCGCGTTGACGATCGGGTCGACGATGGGCATCTTGACCTGGATGTTCGTCGACGGGCACGGCGCCGGGCTGCTGAACTTCACCCCGACTCCACTGATGGTGGTGGTGATTGCGCTGGTCGTTGCGGTGGGCTGGGGCCTGGCCACCGACTACGAGGTGTTCCTGGTCTCCCGGATGGTGGAGGCACGAGAATCCGGGATGTCCACCACCGAGGCGATCCGGATCGGCACGGCTACCACCGGCCGGCTGATCACCGCGGCCGCACTGATTCTCGCCGTGGTTGCCGCGTCGTTCGTGTTCTCCGACCTCGTGATGATGAAGTACCTGGCGTTCGGTCTGATGGCGGCACTGTTGCTGGACGCCACGGTGGTCCGGATGTTCCTGGTGCCGTCGGTGATGAAGCTGCTCGGCGACGACTGCTGGTGGGCACCACGCTGGATGAAGCGCCTGCAGAACCGGATCGGTCTGGGCGAAATCCGGCTGCCCGACGAGCGGCGCCGGGTGACCCGCCGCCCCGCGACGGCAACCGTCGCACCGGCCCCGGCAGGTGCGGCCGCCCCGCGCCCGACGCACGACCCCACGCACCCCTCCCCGGGCCGCGCTGCCCCGGCACGTCATCCCGCGGAGCAGCTTCCGACCCGGCCGGTGAGCGGCCATCCGTCCAACGCCCGAACCAATCGGATCAACACCGGCCCGGCCGAGCCGCCTACCACCCGCTTCTCGGCAGCCGACCCGGCGACCGAGCGGGTGACGTCCCCCGCCAAGGAATCCGCGGGACCGGGTGAGGAACGCGAAATCGAGTCGTGGCTGGGTGAACTGCGCGGCGGCCGTGACACGTCGCAGGCCCGACGCGGTACTGAGCCGGAGGCGTCCGACGAGCGAACCCGGTCGCTGCCCAAACCTACCGGCGGAGACAACACCGAGAACGCTCCCACGACGGCGATCCCGGCTCAGGGCCCCGCAACGGACCCCGAGAACCCGGCCACCGAGAAGTTCACCGCGGTCGGCGATCAACCCGGCGACGACGCGGCAGACAACCCGCAGAGCCCCCAGCGGCGTGGTGCCGCCGGCGGTCTCAGCGCTGCTGAACTGCTGCGTCGGGAGGGTCGGTACTGACGTCGTCGGCTTCTGAGTCCGGCGTATCGGGATCCGCGGGGTACGGCGTGTCCGGGTCGGGGTCCGAGGCTCCGACCAGTACTCGCACCGCCCGATCGATGAAGGCGATCGTCGGGACGGCGAGTAGCGCACCGACGATGCCGGCCAGGATTCCGCCGGTGGAGATGCCCAACACCACCGCCAGCGGGTGGATCGAGACGGCACGCCCCATGACCAGCGGCTGCAGTACATGGGCTTCCAGCTGGTTGACCGCGATGATCAGCCCCAGGGTGACCAGCGCGTAGATCCAGCCCTTGGCGATCAGGGCGACGAGCACGGCCAGCAACCCGGTGAGCACCGCACCGACCAGCGGGATGAAAGCCCCCAGGAACACCAATGAGGCCAGCGGCAACGCCAAGGGCACGGCCATCACAGCCAAGCCGATGCCGATGCCGAGGGCGTCGACCAGCGCCACCAGGAACGTAGCCCGCACGTAGCCGATCAGTGATTCGAATCCCGCAATGCCGGCAGCGTGCACCCGCTCGCGCACCTGGCTCGGGAAGAACTTCACCGTGAACTGCCAGATATTGCGGCCGCCGTAGAGGAAGAAGATCAGCGTGAACAGCACGACGAAGGCGCCGGTGATGATCTTGGTAATGGTCTCTGCCGTGGACAGCGCGCCGCTGGTCAGTTTGGCCTGATTGTTGCGCAGGCCGTTGACTACTGTGTCGCCGGCGCTGTCGATCTGCTCACTGCTCAGGTGCAGTGGACCCTCGACCAACCAGTGCTGGGTCGAGTTGATCACCTGGGTGACCTGCTCGACCAGTTCCGGCACCCCGTCGATGAACTGGTCGACCACGAAGCTCAGCAGCCCGGCGAGCACTGCTAGCCCGCCGAGCAGCAGCAGGAACACCGCAAGCCCCCGATGCACCCCGTGCTTGGACAGCCAGTCCACGCCGGGCAGCAGCAGCGCCGACATCATCATTGCGATGGCCACCGGGACGACGATCACTTCGAGGCGCCGCATGATCAGCAGCACCAGCAGCGCCGCGGCGAACAGCACCAGCAGGCGCCAGGCCCAGGCCGCCGCCTTGCGCACCGTCGGATGTACGGATTCGTCTGCGCTGGCTGACATTCCGGTAGCGTAACGATGCCGCAGCGGGTGCACATCAGGTAGCTGAATATCGACCTACCGCGGCTAACCTTTAAATTCGTGCCCCACGCCCCCGTTTCGGACGACCGCGTCGATCCCGACGTCGTCGTTCATGGCGTCGGCGGGCAAGAACCCGCGGCTCCACAGCGCGCCGGTGGCAAATCCCGGTGGGTGCGCCCAGTCGTGGCGAGTCTGGTCGCGCTCGTGCTCACGGTCGAACTCGTGCTGGTGTGGGACCAGGTTTCCGCCGCGTGGTGCAGTCTCGGTCGTGCCGACGCCCGCTGGCTGGTCGGAGCGGTGGTGGCCGCGGCGGCATCGATGCACAGCTTCGCGCAGATCCAGCGGACGCTACTGAGCTCGGCCGGCGTGCACGTGTCCCAGCGGCAGTCCGAGGCCGCCTTCTACGCCGCCAACTCGCTCAGCACCACCCTGCCCGGCGGCCCGGTGCTGTCGGCAACCTTCCTGTACCGGCAGCAACGCCGTTGGGGCGCGACCCCGGTAGTGGCGTCATGGCAGCTGGTGATGTCGGGCGTATTGCAGGCGGTCGGGCTGGCCGTGCTGGGCCTCGGCGGCGCGTTCCTCCTCGGTGCGCGCAGCAACCCGTTCTCACTGTTGTTCACCCTCGGCGGGTTCATCGCGCTGCTATTGCTGGCGCAGGCGGTGGCCTCACGACCGGAGCTGATCGACGGCATCGGAGTTCGCGTGCTGTCCTGGTTTAACTCGATGCGCGCCCGGCCCACCGACGCCGGGTTGGCGACCTGGCGCCGGCTGCTGGGCCAACTGGAGTCGGTGAGCCTGGGCCGCCGGGACCTGTCGACGGCGTTCGGCTGGTCACTGTTCAACTGGGTCGCCGACGTCGCCTGCCTGGCGTGCGCCGCCTATGCCACCGGTGGGCGGGCGTCGGTTGCCGGTTTGACGGTGGCCTACGCCGCGGCCCGCGCGGCGGGGACGATTCCCCTGATCCCGGGTGGCTTGTTGGTGGTGGAGGCCGTGTTGGTGCCGGGTCTGGTGTCGAGCGGGCTGACCTTGCCAGACGCCATCTCTGCCGTGCTGATCTACCGGATGATCAGCTGGGTGCTGATCTCAGCCGCCGGCTGGGTGGTGTTCTTCTGCGTCTTCCGCACCGACAACGCGGCCGACCACGACACCGACGAGTACGCGCCGGTCCTCAGCGAACCGCGATCGGTTGGGTCACCGCACCGGCCGGAGGTCCGCTCACCGGCAGGCCGGTCACCGGCAGGCCGCCCACGGGCAGGCCGCCAGGCAGGCCGCCACCCGGCAGTCCGCCCTGAGCCTGCACGGCCTGCAGTAGCCCGAGCACCTGCGGCAGGCTGATCGCCAGCTTGCACTGGTCAGTCACCTCCTGAACCGGCGCAGTGATCTTGGCCAGGTCGTCGCCGACCTTCGGGTTGGCATCGAAGTGCGCCTTCAGGTTTGCCAGCGTCTGCGGGCCGGGCTGCTGCTGCAGTGCACCGGTCATCACCTGGTTGGTGTCCGGGTGCGAGTCCAGGTAGTCACCGGTCGAAGTGACGACCTTGCCCACGGTCCGGGCGATCTCGCTGGCCACACACGGGTCTTTGGCGGCGGTCGCCGAGGGCGCCGACGGGGTGGCCAGCAGCGCGGCCGTGACGGCCCCGCCAAGAATGACAGGCACGGCGGCAAGGACCCCCTTGCCCGGCAGACTGCGACGCACGGTGGCGTGGGTGATGTTCACGAATTCTCCTCACGACTGGCGAGATCTCCGATCGGCCCCGACGAGTCCCGCCACATTGCGGACGACGCTTCGACGATGGTCTGTGTGCGCGCGATGCCCCCCGGCAGCAACGGCAGATCGAAAGACGGCCTTTCGCCCATCCTGACAGTAACCACTTGATGCCGCCACCCGAGCACAGGTCAGGCTGGTCACAGTGTGGTTCCCGGACGGCATCGGAGCAGCTCAGAGGCGACAGAAACGGCCAGCGCAATCGGTTGCTGCGGTAGGCTCGCAGCACGCGACGCACCAGTGCGGGCGAGAGCGGGGAGAGACGAAATCCAGCAGTTCATGATGCGCTTCAGCAGCAACCTGCGCAGATTCCGCTGGGTGGTCTTCACAGGGTGGTTACTTGCTGTGATCCCCTCGCTCTACCTGGCCGCCACCCAGTCCGGCCATCTCACCGGTGGGGGCTTTGAGGTTCAGGGATCGCAGTCGCTGCATGTGCAGTACCAGCTCGAGGACCATTTTCCCGAGCAGGGCGCCTCACCGCTGGCCTTGGTGGCCGCACCCCGCGCCGATGCCACCTACCGAGACATGAAAGACGCCGTCGCGCTGCTCCAGCGGGCCGCCGGCGAAGTTCCCAGCGTGACGGTGCTGCCGGATACGACGCAGCCGCCGCCGCGGCCCGACCGGCCGTACGTGGTGTCCCTGCGAGTGGACTTCAATAACACCGGCGCGGTCGATGTCGCCAAGAAGCTGCGCACCAAGCTGGGCGTGGAAGGCGAACATCCCGGCCGGGTCGAAAACGGTTCGGTGAACCTCTACGTGATCGGGCAGGGCGCACTCGGCGCCGCAGCGTCGGCGAAGACCAAGCAGGACATCGGCGCAGCAGAGCGATGGAATCTGCCGATCGTGCTGGTCGTGTTGCTGGCCGTGTTCGGCTCACTGGCGGCCGCCGCAATCCCGCTGGCGTTGGGGATCGGCACGGTGATCGTCACCATGGGCCTGGTCTATCTGCTGTCGTTGTTCACCACGATGTCGGTGTTCGTCACGTCCACGGTGTCAATGTTCGGGATCGCGTTGGCGATCGACTACTCGCTTTTCATCCTGATGCGCTATCGCGAGGAACTGCGGGCCGGCCGGCAACCGCAGGAGGCCGTCGACGCGGCCATGGCGACGTCGGGGCTGGCGGTGGTGCTGTCGGGTCTCACCGTGGTGGCCTCCCTGACCGGGATCTATCTGATCAACACACCGGTGCTGGTGTCGATGGCGACCGGAGCGATCCTGGCTGTGTCGGTGGCGGTGCTGGCGTCGGTCAGCCTGACACCGGTGGTGCTGGCCGTGTTCGGCCGGGCAGTGGCCAAGCGGTCGGCGCTGCTGCACTGGGCGCGCAGCCCCCAGACCGTCCAATCACGGTTCTGGACCAGCTGGACGGCTTCGGTGATGCGACGTCCCTGGGCCTCGGCGTTGGTGGCTGCGGGATTCCTGCTGGCGCTCGCGGCGCCGGCGCTGTCGCTGTCGCTGGGCAACAGCATGCTTCGCCAGTTCGACTCCTCCCACGAGATCCGGGGCGGGGTGGCCGCGGCCGCCCAAGCCCTGGGCCCGGGTGCGCTGGGACCGATCCGGGTATTGGTGACCATCCCCGGCGCGGACGCATCGGCGCCGGCCCATGCCGAGACGTTTGCCGCGATCCGCCAGGAGATGTCGCAGGCCCCCAACATCGCTTCGGTGTCGCCGCCGGTCTTCGGCGACGACAACAGCAGCGGCCTGCTGTCCGCGGTGTTGTCCGTCGATCCCGAGGACATGGCCGCTCGGACAACCGTCGACTGGATGCGCGAACACCTGCCGGAGGCGGCTGGCTCGCCGGCGGTGCAGGTGGATGTCGGCGGACCGACAGCGTTGATCAAGGATTTCGACGACCGGGTCGCAGCGGCCGAACCGATGGTGCTGGTCTTCGTGGCGCTGATCGCCTTCCTGATGCTGTTGGTCTCCATCCAATCGGTGTTGCTGGCGCTCAAGGGCGTGGTGATGACGGTGCTGTCGGTGGCGGCTGCCTACGGCAGCCTGGTGATGGTGTTCCAGTGGGGCTGGCTGGAACGGTTCGGCTTCGCATCGACCGGTTCCATCGACACGTTCATTCCGCCACTCGTGCTGGCGATGACGTTCGGCTTGTCGATGGACTACGAGATCTTCCTGCTGACCCGCATCCGCGAGCGTTTCCTGCAGACCGGTAACACCCACGACGCAGTCGCCTACGGGGTGAGTACCAGCGCACGCACCATCACCAGCGCGGCCCTGATCATGATCGCGGTGTTCATCGGATTCGCGTTTGCCGGGATGCCGCTGGTCGCCGAGCTGGGGGTGGCCTGCGCGGTGGCGATCGCGGTCGACGCCACCGTGGTGCGGTTGGTGCTGGTTCCGGCGCTGATGGCGATGTTCGCCGAGTGGAACTGGTGGCTGCCGCGCTGGCTGGCCCGAATCCTGCCGTCGGTCGACTTCGAAAAGCCCCTACCCACAGTCGATTTAGGTGACGTCGTGGTCATCCCCGATGACATCTCCACCCTGATCACCCCCAGCGCCGACCTTCGTGTCGTGGTCAAGTCGGCGGCCCGGCTCAAAGGGCTGGTGCCCGACGCGGTCTGTGTCAGCGACCCGCTGGCACTGCGCGGCTGCGGCATCGCCGAGATGGCCACCAGCAAGATCCAAGCGGTGCCGGTCGCTACCGGGCCGGCCCCCTCCGGCGGCACCATGGTCAGCCATGCGCTGGCCCGGCTGACCGGCGGCTGGCAGTCGCGTACCGGTACCGTCCGGGCGCAGCCCCGCACCATCCGTCCGGTTCATCCGGTCACCGTGTGGCGCCGCCGGCTCGCCATCGCCCTCGACGCCCTGGAAACCGAGTCATGGGCGGCCACCGAGATCGGGCTCGATGTTCCGGCATTGACCCGGTGCCGTCCGATGGAAGCCGCCGCCGTCCAACTGCCCACCGGAGACCGGTTACAGATCCCCACCGGCGCCGAAACGCTACGCCTGGCGGGCTACCTGGTGCTGGCACGCAACAGCTCGCGCGACTACGCCGGGCTGGCTGAGCTCGCCGATGCGCTGGGCCCGAAAACCGTTGCTGGGGCCCTCCGCGGAATCGATGCGTACTACTCTGGTCAACCAGCCGACGGACACTGGATGGCCACCCAGCTGGTATGTCGACTCGCCGATCCGGAGCCCACCGCACGCGGCGACTACACCTCCGGCGACGATGCGCTTGGGGCGAGTACGGATTGGGAACACGTCCAAGGGCGCTGCCTGGCAGTTGCCGTGGCGATGCTGGAGGAGGCGAGGTGACGTTGGCCGCGGATCGACGCCGTGGGCCGCTGCCCCGGCAGCCGTCCGGCGACACCGACCGGCCGGTCGAGTTCTGGCCCACGTCGGCCATCCGCGCTGCGCTGCAGACCGGCGACATCTCCACCTGGCAGCTCATCGTGGTGGCACTCAAGCGCGATCCCTACGGCCGCACCGCGCGCCAGGTCGAAGAGGTGCTGGAGGGCACCGAATCCTTCGGTATCGCCAAGGCCCTGTCGGAGGTCCTGGCCCGCACCCGGGCCCACCTGGAGGCCAACGAACGCGCGGAGGTCGCGCGTCACATGCGGGTGCTGATCGAGCGGTCGGGATTGAGCCAGCACGAGTTCGCCTCACGGGTCGGTGTCCCAGCCGACACGCTCGGTGAATACCTCAGCGGTACGGTCAGCCCGCCGGCCTCGCTGATGATCCGGATGCGCCGATTGTCCGACCGCTTCGTCAAGCTGCAGACCCGCGAGGCGCCCGACATCGTCTGACGCCGGGCGCTGCGCCTTCCGCGTCAGCGAGCGTGGATCGGTGACATCTCCAGGACCAGCCACTGACCGCCGCGCTTGGTCAGTGTCACCCGCACCGGCACGACCGACTGCTTGACCTGCTGGTTCGCCACTGTCTGGACGCTGCGCATCACAACTGCGACCCGCGCGGCCGACGGCCCGAGCGCCTCGACACCGGCGCTGAGCGTCTGCGCCTCGACCGCGATATTGCGGTTGGCCATGTCGGTGGCGGTCCGGCCGATGCTCTCCCGGAACGCGTTGACCCGGTCCGGGACCATGTAGGTCGCAGCCTTCTCGATCGATGCGTCCGGGTTGGCCGGCGAGACCGTGGCCGCAGCTTCGGCCATGGCGACGGCGGTCTTGACCGCCTCAACCGAGTCGACCTCCAGGTCACGGTCCGGAACGGTCCAGCGCAGGTATCCGAGCACTGCTGCGGCCACCAGCGCGGCCGCGGCCAGGCCGACGACCCCAAAGCGCAGACCGGGCCGCTCGTTGTCGGTGCCGACCGTGACCGCGTCACGGCGCAGCAGCACGAAGTTGACGACCATGCCCTCGACGATCAGCAGGATCAGCACCGAGCACAGCGACACGTACCAGACCGGCCAGTCCAGCGTCAGCCCGACCAGCAGCAGGCCGCCGACCGCGGCCAGCGGCGCGGCGATGTCGACGGCCACCACCCGCCACAGAGATTGCGTTTTCAAGAGTTCCAGCTTGCTCATCGAATCGACCTCAATCGGGAGATCATCATGTTGCCGGCGACGTCGGTGACGTCGAGGTGCAGAGCCCAGTGCACGGTCTGGGGCCTGCCGCCGACGTTCTCGGCGATCGAGGTGGCGATCACCATCACCGGATCGGTACGGCCGGGGTTCGACGGCTTGTCGGCTCCGGTCGCGGCCGGCTCGTCGAGATCGTGGTGCTCGAGCTCGATGGCGACGGCTTCGATCCGGCCGCTGCTGCGCGACTGGATTCGCTGCACCACGTCACGGTAGGGCGCCAAGGCGGCGTCGAATTCGCTGTTGAGTTCGCCGACGGTCTTGTCGCGCAGCCGCGCCATGCCCTTCTCGACGTTCTCGGCGTTCAAGTTGATCAGCACGCTGGTCCAGCTGGCGGCGGTCTGCAGCACCCGACTGCGATAGCCGCGCTCGTTGACATCCTCGTGGTGTTCGTACCAGGTGATCAGGCTGAAGATCAACGCCGCCACCGCGACCACGCCGAGGGCCACCGAGCCCCATCCGTAGCCGGAGAGGCCGCCGCCTGAGGCCGCCGCCGGTTGGGCGTGCGTGCCCTTTTTGCCGGCCTTCGCTGGCGCCTTTTCGTGGACCTGCTCTGCGGCGGCCGGGTCCTCGGCGCTCTCGACAGTGACGTCGTCGAGCTCGGTGATCTCAGCATCCACCTCGGTGGCGTCGTCGGGTTGCTGCTCGTCAGGCATGGCGGTGACGCTACAGGAGAGCTGCAGCATCCGTCGTGGAAGGATGGGACGGTGACCTCACCAGCCACCCGTTCCGGCCTTGATCTCACCTATATAGATAGTGGTGTCCGCCCGCAGGACGATCTGTTCGGTCATGTCAACGGCCGGTGGCTCGACGGCTACGAGATGCCGGCGGACCGTGCCACCGACGGAGCCTTTCGCGCTCTGTTTGATCGGGCCGAGAGCCAGGTCCGCGACTTGCTCGACGAAGCCGCCGATTCAGCGAGGTTCGACGCAGGAGAGGCGAAGCTGGGATCGGCGCGTGAACCCGCCGCGGCGGGCGCGGACGCGGCCGATACCGACGAGCGCCGGATCGGCGAACTCTACGCCAGCTTCATCGACGAGCAGACTGTCCGCGAGCGCGGGGTGGAGCCGCTGCGTCAGGAGCTGGCCGCGATCGACAATGCCGGTGACCGCGAGGCCTTGGCGCGGGTGGTGGGCGCAGGCCAGCGCACGGGGATCGGCGGCGGCGTCGGGCTCTACGTGGACACCGACTCGAAAGACTCGACTCGCTACCTACTGCACCTGAACCAGTCGGGCATCGGGCTGCCCGATGAGTCCTACTACCGCGAGGAGCAGCACGCCGAGATCCTGGCGGCCTACCCGGGGCACATCGCAGCGATGTTCGCTCTGGTCTACGGCGGGGAACCGGACGAGCACGCCGCGACCGCGGCACGCATTGTGGCGTTGGAGACCCGCTTGGCGGGCGCGCACTGGGACGTGGTGAAGCGCCGCGACGCCGAGCTGACCTACAACCTGCGCACCTTCGCCGGGCTGCCGGTCGAGGCGCCTGGCTTCGACTGGGCCGGCTGGGTGGGCGCTCTCGGCGTCGCCGTCGCGGCGGCCGACGAGCTGGTCGTGCGGCAACCCGATTTCCTGACGGCCTTCGCCGCCTTGTGGGAGAGCGCGGACTTCGCCGACTGGCAGGACTGGGCACGGTGGCGGGTCATTCATGCGCGCGCCGGGCTACTGACCGAGGAATTGATCGCCGAGGACTTCGAGTTCTACGGACGCCGACTGTCGGGCACCGAGCAGATCCGGGACCGCTGGAAGCGCGGCGTGTCCGTGGTTGAGTCCCTGATGGGCGACGCCGTCGGAAAGCTTTACGTGGCAAAGCATTTCCCGCCGGACGCCAAGGCACGCATCGACGAGCTGGTAGGGAATCTGCGCGAGGCCTACCGGGTCAGCATCACCAACCTGGACTGGATGACCCCGGAAACGCGAGAGCGGGCGCTGGCCAAGCTGGACAAGTTCACCGCCAAGGTCGGCTATCCCGCAAAGTGGCGGGACTACTCCGCGCTGGTCACCGACCCCGCCGACCTCTACGGCAACTACCTGCGCGGCTATGCGGTCAACTACGACCGCGAACTGGCCAAGTTGGGCCAGCCGGTGGACCGCGACGAATGGTTCATGACACCGCAGACCGTCAACGCCTACTACAACCCGGGGATGAACGAGATCGTCTTCCCCGCCGCGATCCTGCAACCACCGTTCTTCGACGCCGACGCCGACGACGCGGCCAACTACGGCGGTATCGGCGCGGTGATCGGCCACGAGATCGGGCACGGTTTCGACGACCAGGGCGCCAAGTATGACGGCGACGGCAACCTGATCGATTGGTGGACCGACGCCGACCGCGACGAATTCGGTTCCCGCACACGCGCATTGATCGCCCAGTACGAGAACTATGTGCCGCGTGAACTCGACGGCGACCGCCACGTGAATGGTGCGTTCACCGTCGGCGAGAACATCGGCGACCTGGGCGGGCTCTCCATTGCCCTGCTCGCCTACCAGCTGTCACTGGCCGGCACCGAGGCTGCGGTGATCGACGGCTTGACCGGCACGCAGCGCGTTTTCTTCGGCTGGGCGCAGGTGTGGCGCACGAAATCCCGTGACGCCGAAGCGATCCGGCGCCTGGCCGTGGATCCGCACTCACCGCCGGAGTTCCGCTGCAACGGGGTGATCCGCAACATGGACGCCTACTACGACGCCTTCGGCGTCACGCCGGACGACGCGCTCTACCTCGAGCCCGCATCCCGCGTCCGGATCTGGAACTGACGGTCCCCTTCTTACGGCGCGAGCGGTCCCCCGCAAGCGGGAGGTGCCCCCAACGAAAGCCCCCATTTTCAAGCTGAAATGGGGGCTTTCGCGACTACTCGCGGTCGAGGGTGCGCCTTACATCTGCCAGTCTTGGGAACCGTCGTTTTTGGTGTAGCTACCGACGGAGTTCTTCACCACGACGGGATCGCCGCTGCCGAAGTTGTCGTAGAACCACTTGGCGTTGGCCGGGCTGAGGTTGATGCAGCCGTGGCTGACATTGCGCTTGCCCTGGTCGGCCACTGACCACGGCGCGCTGTGCACGAAGCCGCCGCTGTTGTCGATCCGGACCGCATCCTGCACGGTGAGCTTGTATCCCCAACTGGAGTTCACCGGAACGCCGTAGGTGGAGGAGTCCATCACCACCGTGGGGAACTTCTCCAGCACGTAGTAGGTGCCGTTGGGGGTCTCGTGCCCACCCGCGCTCATCCCCATCGACATCGGGAAGGTCTTCTCCACCTTGCCGTCTCGGGTGATCGTCATCTGGTGCGTCTTGTCATCGGCAGTGGCCACCAGGGAGTCACCGGTGCGGAAGCTCGACTTGGTACCGCCTGCGTCGATGTTGACGACGGTGTGGGCGGGCCAGAAGTTCAGCGGACGCCACCGCACCTGGCTGGGTGTCATCCAGTAGAACTTGCCGGACACCGGCGGGTTCGACGAGATGTGGATGGCCTGCTCGGCCATTGCCTTGTCGGCGATCGGCCGCTGGAAGTCAATGATGATCGGCTTGGCGACACCCACCATCGAGCCGTTGACGGGGTTGAACGACGGCGGCAGGAACGGCGCCGTGCCAGTGAACGGCTCCGGGTTCTGTCCCACGACCGGTCCAGAAGCGGCGGCCGGCACCGCACCGGGCTGCCCCGGGGCTGCCGGGTCTGCCGAGCCGGCCGGAACTGCCTGCGGGTCCGGACCTGGGGGGACGCCCTCGGGCGCGGCGGGTAACCCGGGTGCGAGCTCGGGCGGTGGCGGGAACGCCGGCGGCTCGCCCGGCGGTGGCGGCGGCGGAGGCAGCTCCGGCGGAGGCGGCGGGAACTGCGGGAACTCCGGCGGGGGCGGCGGCGCGGCCGGGTCGGCCGGCCCGGCGTCCGCTGCGGCCGGATCGCCGGGCTGCTGCGGCGGATCAGCCAGGGCTGATCCGCAACCGAGCGTGAGACTCGCGGCCAAGCCAGCCGCGCTGAGCCACGCGCCGAACTGCGCGAGCTTCCATCCCGACATCTACCTACCTCCGGTCACGATCTTGATCCCAGTGTCTCACAGGATGGTTGCCAGCTAACTCTCGAAGTGGGTGGGATGCGGCGCGAGATCCGAGCGCCAATGCGCCTGACCAGCAGTGTTGATAAAGGCCGGAGTGGCGAACGTTACCGCTCCAGGAACGTCAGGGAACGACGAACAGGCGCTTGCTGGCCGCGATACCGACTGCGGCGACGCCGACCAGCAGTGCCGAGGCCACCAACATGGCCGAGGTCCCGGCCCGCTCGAACAGCAGCCCGCCGGCCAGCGAGCCGCCGGTGATGCCGACCTGAAACGCCGTCACGTACAGCCCCGACGCGCCGTCGGGGTCGTCGGGCGCAGTGCGCATCGCCGCCGACTGCAGCATCGGCGATACCGCCATCGCCATCGCACCCCAGAGCACGATCGCGGCCGCCCCCACCGCCGTCGTCCCGGTGGTGTGGTGCCCGCCGAGGGACAGCGCCGCCAACACTACGAAGGCCGCCGACATCGCGGCCATGCAGCCGCCGGTGACCAGTTTGGGTCGGTGGTCGACGGGTCGGGCCAGCAGCGGCATCGCGATCAACCCGGCGGCCCCGAACGCCGCGAGCAACCAGGCCAGGCGGGCCCCCGGCACGCCGACCACGTCACCGATGATCACCGCGATGAAGGTGTAGGAGATGAAGTGCCCGGTGACAGCGATCAGCATCAGCGCGCTCACCGCCACCAGTCGCCCGTTGCGGTGGTGATGGTTGCCGACCAGCGCCAGCTGGTCGGTGCTGAGCACCAGGGCCGGCAGCGCCAATCGGGCTGCCAAGGTGATGGCCGCGGCCGCCACCGTGATCACC
Source organism: Mycolicibacter virginiensis (assembly GCF_022374935.2). Taxonomy (NCBI): domain Bacteria; kingdom Bacillati; phylum Actinomycetota; class Actinomycetes; order Mycobacteriales; family Mycobacteriaceae; genus Mycobacterium; species Mycobacterium virginiense. The sequence continues at coordinate 161,157 of NZ_CP092430.2, read as the reverse complement.
ACGACGGCCAGTCGCCATCCCCACAGCAGGCTCATTGCCGAGGTCAGGGGGATGCCGACCACCAGCGCGAGGCTGGTGCCGACATAAATCGCTGTCGTCGCGCGGCCCGAATGGCTGGGCGGCACCAGTCGGGTGGCGATGGGCGCCAGCACCGACCACATCAGGCCGTGTGTGACGGCGCACAGCGCCCGGCCGCCGGCCAGCACGGCGAAGTTGGGCGCAAGCGCCGAGATCACCTGGGAAGCGGTCAGGCAGATCAGGGTGAGCAGCAGCACCCGGCGGCGCGGCCAGAACGCGGTCCAGCGCACCAGCGGAAGCGTCGTCGCTGCGGCCACCACCGCGTACCAGGCCAGCAACGTCCCGACCAGCGCCTCGCTGACGTCCAGACCGGCCGAGATCGCAGGCAGCGCACCGACCGGCAGGATCTCAGCGGTGGCGTAGATGAAAGCCGCGGCCGACAGAATCGCCAACCGCGCCGTGGTCTGTGGCGTCCACGGCCTCAAGCGGGCATTTCCGGTTTCAACAGTCATGTATTGGGGGCAGCGTCGAGTGGTGTGTGGCGCAGGGCGCTCCCGGTAACTGCTGGCTCACATGGTAACGGCGCGAGGGTCAGGAACGAACTAACCGCGCAATCGCTGCCGAGGCTTCGGCGAGTTTGGCGTCGCCCTCCGGGCCGCCGCTTGCGACTGCCCCGCTGACGCAGTGCGCCAGGTGTTCGTCGACCAGGTTCAGCGCCACGGACCGCAGCGCACTGTTGACCGCGCTGATCTGGGTGAGGACGTCGATGCAGTACTTGTCCTCTTCGATCATCTTGGCGATGCCGCGCACCTGGCCCTCGATGCGGCGCATCCGTTTGGCGTAGTTGTCTTTGCGCGGGGAGTATCCCGGAGCATCGGTGGTCATGGCGCCCCCAACAGTTGGTTCATCTGGTTGATCTCGGCTTGCTGAAACGGCAGGAGCGATTGCGCGATACTGATCGCCTCGGGACTCTCACCATGTTGAATCTCGTTCTGCGCCAGCGTGATCGCACCACGCTGATGGGCGATCATCGTTTGCAGCCACAGGGTGTCGAATGCCGGTCCGCGCAGGCTGCGCAGCTTGTCGATGGCGGCCTTGTCCACCATGCCGGGAATGTCGGCGTCCCGGGCCTGCTCGGAGTGCCCGCCGGGGACCTCCCACTGCAACAGCTGCGCCTGACAACCCTGCAGTTCGGTGCGTTGCTGGGTTGCGCTCTGATCGGCGAATGCCACCAGCGCCGGGTTGCCGCTCTGGCTGTACACCATGGCCGCCAGTTCCAGGGACTGCTGGTGGTGGATCACCATGTCTTCGAGAAACCTCACGTCGGCGGGGCTGCCGGAGGCCATGCCTGCCGCACTGGACGACGCTTCGGGCGCCGGAGTGGGCGCGTGGTGACAACCGCCGGCGGCCATGCCGACAGTGGCCGCGACGACGACGGTAAGAACCGATCTCATGCGCCCACTTTAGCGCATACCCCCTTGGGGTATTTATTCGTTTTGCCCGGTCCGGCCCTACCGGCATACTGAGCTGGTGAATTCGCCGAGCACCAACGCCGCCGGGGCGTCCGTCGACATCAAACCGCGCAGTCGTGACGTCACCGACGGCCTGGAGAAGACCGCCGCCCGCGGCATGCTGCGCGCCGTCGGCATGGGCGACGACGACTTCGCCAAGCCCCAAATCGGTGTGGCGTCGTCATGGAACGAGATCACGCCCTGCAACCTGTCGCTGGACCGGCTGGCCAAGGCCGCCAAAGAGGGCGTCCTTCAGGCCAGTGGTTACCCGCTGGAATTCGGCACCATCTCGGTCTCCGACGGCATCTCGATGGGCCATGAGGGCATGCACTTCTCGCTGGTCTCGCGCGAGGTGATCGCCGACAGCGTTGAGACCGTGATGTGCGCCGAACGGTTGGACGGCTCGGTGTTGCTGGCCGGTTGCGACAAGTCGCTGCCGGGGATGTTGATGGCCGCGGCACGCCTGAACCTGGCCTCAGTCTTCCTCTACGCGGGATCGACCATGCCGGGCTACGCAAAATTGTCCGACGGCACCGAGCGCGAGGTGACGATCATCGACGCGTTCGAGGCGGTCGGCGCCTGTTCGCGCGGGCTGATGTCCCAAGAGGACGTCGACATCATCGAGCGCTCGATCTGTCCCGGCGAGGGCGCCTGCGGCGGCATGTACACCGCCAACACCATGGCCAGCGCGGCCGAGGCGCTGGGCATGTCGCTGCCCGGCAGCGCCTCCCCGCCGGCGATCGACCGGCGCCGCGACGGCTATGCGCGCGCCAGCGGTCAGGCCGTGGTGGAGTTGCTGCGCCGTGGCATCACGGCACGCGACATCTTGACCAAAGAGGCGTTCGAGAACGCGATCGCGGTGGTGATGGCGTTCGGCGGATCGACCAACGCGGTGCTGCACCTGCTGGCGATCGCCCGCGAGGCCGAGGTGGATCTGACCCTGGCCGACTTCTCTCGGGTGGGCGCCAAAGTGCCGCACCTGGCCGACGTCAAGCCGTTCGGGGCGCACGTCATGTACGACATCGACAAGATCGGCGGGGTGCCGGTCATGTTGAAGACCCTGCTGGAAGCCGGTCTGCTGCACGGCGACTGCATGACCGTCACGGGAAAGACGATGGCGGAGAACATCGCCGAGCTCAATCCCCCGGTCGTCGACGGCAAGGTGCTACACGCACTGACCAACCCGATCCACCCGACCGGCGGCATCACCATTCTGCGCGGCTCGCTGGCGCCCGAGGGTGCGGTGGTCAAGTCCGCGGGCTTCGACACCGACGTGTTCGAAGGCACCGCAAGGGTTTTCGACGGCGAGCGGGCGGCGCTGGACGCGCTGGAAGACGGCACGATCAGCGCCGGCGACGCCGTGGTGATCCGCTACGAGGGCCCCAAGGGCGGCCCGGGTATGCGGGAGATGCTGGCGATCACCGGGGCCATCAAGGGTGCCGGTCTCGGTAAGGACGTCCTGCTGCTGACCGACGGGCGGTTCTCCGGCGGCACCACCGGCCTGTGCGTCGGCCACATCGCCCCCGAGGCGGTGGACGGCGGACCGGTTGCGTTCCTGCGCGACGGCGACAAGATCCGCCTCGACGTGGCTAATGCAACCCTGGACGTGGTGGCGGATCCGGATGAATTCGCTGCCCGCGCCCAGGGTTTCACGCCGCCGCCGCCGCGTTACACCACCGGCGTGCTCGCCAAGTACCGCAAGCTGGTGGGCTCCGCCGCCAACGGCGCCGTCTGCGGCTAGCCGTCGGCGGCCAGTGGGGCCCACCCGCCTGCGGGGGGACTATTCGCGATCGGTTCGTCAGGTGTGCCGGGCTGACTCACTGCGCGCCCGCATACCGAAATACGCGGCGTTGAGGCCGAGGATCGTCATCAGCGCACCGGTGATCACGTTCGACCAGATCATCTCGGCGCTCGGTGATCCGTTCATCAGGATCCAGGGCGACACGATGAACCAGACCCCGAAGAACGGCAGGGTCCACGCAAGCCCGTGCATGCGATCGAGCGCCGCCGCCATCCCGCACGCCAGGAAGGCGACGCAGAGCCCGACGACCAGGTTCGTGATGGCCAACCTGGTGGTCGCCTCGAATCCGACAATCCACGGGGATGCCGCCCCGTAGACGGCCGCCAGCAGCGTCAATCCGAAGGTTCCCTGAGCCGTCATCGACTCGGCGGCGCGCTCGTACCGTGCCCGCAGAGCTAACAGATCGGGGTGGTGTTCGATTGATGAATGGACTGTACTCATTTCGTAACCTTTCTGTTATTTAACAGGCGGTTTGGTGCCAGCTGCACCCATCCATCTGATGAAAGATTACGCCCGGCCGCCGTTTGCCAGCAACGAAATGTTCGCCGCCAACCGACCGTCGGCCACTGCTAATCGACCACGGCCAGGGCGAAGCCGTCCCAGCCCTTGGACCCGACGGTCTGCAGGGCGGCGGCCCGCAGCCGCGGGTGTGTGCCCATCAGCTCCAACACGTCCCGGCTGCCGCGCGCCGTCGCGTCGTCGGAGCGCGGATCCAGGATCGCGCCATCGCGGATCACGTTGTCCACCACGATCACCGAGCCGGGGCGGGATAGCTGCACGGCCCAATTCAGGTAGCCGACGTTGTTCTCCTTGTCGGCGTCGATGAACACCAGATCGAACGGCTCGCCGGTCAGCGTCGGCAGGGTCTCCAGGGCGGCACCCACCAGAATCTGCACCCGATCACCGACGCCGGCACGGTCCAGATTGCCGCGTGCGACCTCGGCATGCTTGGGCTCGTACTCCAGCGTCACCACCGAGCCAGTCGGTCCCACAGCTCGCGCCAGCCAGATGGTGCTGTAGCCGCCCAGCGTGCCGATCTCCAGGATTCGGCTGGCACAGGCCGCGGCCGCCAACAGATTCAGGAACTTGCCCTGTTGTACCGAGACTGCGATGGGCGGAAGTCCGGCCTCGTCGCTGGCGGCCAGCGCCGCGGTCAGTGCCGGGTCTTCTCCGGCGAACAGGTTGTCCAGCAGGGCATCAACATCGCGGGGCGTGGGCTTTTCAGTCACTTCATCCACGCTAGCCCGCGATCGCCATTCTGGCTCCTGATTTTTCTTTACCCCATACCCCTATGGGGTATATAGTCAGGGCACCCGGCCGCCGCCGGGGATCACAGAGGAAGGTGTGACACATGGCGAACTACGAGGATGGAACCCTGCTGACGTGCGGCCACGAAGGCTGCGGCTGCCGCGTCCGCATCGAGACGGCGTGCCACTGCTCTGGCTCGGGGCAGGCCTACCGCTGCACCTGCGGCGACGAGCTGGTACCCGTCAAGAGCTAACGACAGACAGGCGGCGCCGGTGACGCACAACCTCGACCGTTGTGCGTCACCGGACGCCTGCTCTTGGTGTACACCACCATCTAGGCGCCAGGGGCTGATGAAACGCCCGCTTCGGAAACGCTTCAGCACCGCGGAGATCGTGGTGGGCACAAGGGCTCCCGGTCCATCCCGATCGGGCGCAAGACGCAACGGGTCCGCTCGAAGGTCGTCACCATGCAGGTGTTGCAATGCGTACACAGGGAACGGGAATCTGCGTCAGCGTCAATCCGCTTGACCAGACCCGGGTCCCGCAGCAGACCCCTGGCCATCGCCACGAACTCAAAGCCTTCGCTCATCGCCAGATCCATGCTGCGACGATTGGTGATACCGCCGAGCAGAATCAACGGCATGGTCAATTCCCGTCGGAACTGGCGAGCCGTGTCGAGTAGATAGAGTTCTTCAAACGGATACCGACGCAGGAAGCCCCGGCCAGCGATGGCGAAGAACCAGCTCAGCGGCCGCGGGAAGACTCCGGCGAACTCGGTACGGGGAGCTCGGCCGCGAAAGTAGTACATCGGATTTAGTAGCGAACTACCCGCTGTGAGCTGAAGTGCGTCCAGTGCACCGTCGTCCTGCAGCCATCGACCGATCTGCAGGCCGTCCTCGGTGTGCAGGCCACCGGAGAAGCCGTCTTCCATATTGAGTTTCGCCGTGACAGCGATGCGATCCCCAACCTCTTCTCGAACCGCAAGGGCAATTTCTCGAGCTAACCGAGCGCGATTCGCCAGGCTCCCGCCGTAGCTATCACTTCGACGGTTCAACAACGGACTGAAGAATGCACTGACCAGGTAGTTGTGTCCGAAATGCAGCTCCACAGCGTCAAATCCGGAAGAAACCGCCACCCTGGCCGCCCTCGCGTGGTCGGCAACCACTCGACGCAAGTCCCCGGAATCGGGGCGGCGGGTGAACGCCATACCCAGTGGACTGAACAATCTGCTCGGGGAGACGGCCGGAAGTCCGTTGGACTTGGCGTTTGCCACGGGTCCGGCATGCCCGAGTTGGGCGCACGCGGCGGCGCCCTCCGCGTGGATGGCGTCGGTTAGGCGCTGCAGTCCCTGGACCGCCTCCGGCGTCATGAGGATCTGGTCGCGTTCGGTTCGCCCTTCCGGCGACACCGCGCAATAGGCCACCGTCGTCATTCCCACGCCACCCGCCGCCGGAGCACGGTGGAAGTCGATCAAGTCTTCGGTGACTGCCCCGCCTGGTGTACGCGCCTCGAAGGTCGCCGCTTTGATGACGCGGTTCCGCAACGTGATCGGCCCCAGTGCCGCCTGACCGAAGACGTCGGCCGCCACGGCATTCACGAGCCCGCCACCGGCGCCGACAGACCCGCGGCCACGAAGTCCCGTAGGTTCCGCACCTTCTCCTCGGTGAGTCGACGGTCGCCGGCCAGAGGATCGCCGAACTGTACGAAAATCAATTCGAACGCGAGCATCCACCGGTGCACGGCGTCCCGCTCACTCAATCCAGCCACCTGGGCGGACAGAATGCGTGCCCAGGGTGTCACCGTGAACCATCTTTTTGTCCACGCGACTTCATTGCGGGCCAGCAGCAGGCGCGCCAACAAGTGCAGGTACAGCCGACCTGCCGGATCAGCCGCCAACGTCGCGATCGGATCCACCACGATCCGCACCGCGGTATCGACGGACATCGCGCAATCCGCCGTCACCTCAGGCAGCGCATCTGCCCACAGCGGGCCCAATCGGGTCTCTAGAAGCGCCGTCACCAAACCGACCTTTGATCCGAAATGGTAGTGCACCGCAGCCGGATTCACTCCGGCGGCGGCGCACACGGCACGCACCGACACCGCCTCATAGCCGGATTCCAGCAACAGTCGTTCGGTCACGTTCAGCAGATGCTCGCGAGTGGACGTCTCGATGCGTGTCATAGCAGCATCAAAGCACGATTCAATCGCCGATTCAATCAGTGATTGAGCGATTCATGCCGATCGCCTTCGAGGTGATCTCATGACCGTGGCGTGACCCCTTGAGCGCCGCCGCTAACGCACACCCTCCTTCGCGAACACCACCCGCAGCACATAGCCCAATTCCGGGCCCATCACCATTTCGGCCAGCTCACAGAACGTTGCGACGAATTCCGGGCCGTGCGGCGGTCGAGCGTCACACAGATGGTGCGCAATCTCGTGCAGCACCACCAGTTCTCGCAATGCCCAGTCCACGCCGCGCTGATCCGGTACGGCGATAACGCCTGCTGCACTGAGCTTTTCGTAGTGCGCCGCCGTGGTTCCACGGCGGGCGCGCACAGTCAGCGCAGAAGCATCCGGCCATCGAGCGCGCACTGGCGACAGCGCCATGACGTCCTCGACATAGCGCCCGACGGCGGCTACCGAACCGAAACGGGCCTCGGGCGGCAACGTCAGCTCGGCGCCGAAGAACTCCACACTTCGCCTGCCGCTCTCGGCAGCTCGGTCGAACAAGGTGCGAACGAAGACCTCCGCGGCATAGACCTTGGCGCGCTGACCGTCGCGCTCGGAAGCGCCCTCACTCAATGTTCCAGCGCTCACCGCTCCAGCGCGGACCGCGCCACCGACAGCTCAGCACTCTCGCCCAGCCGGGCTGTGCGCCCAGCCCGATCCCCGGCCCGTCGTGCCGCGGACGAATAGCCCGCAGACGCCCGGGTGGCCCGCCAGGTGCCCCGCGCCTTGGACGTACCGCGGTAGAAGTCGCGCAGCTCGACCTCCTTGTTGCGCAACGCAATCGCGGTACCCGGCGGCCGGCTCCGGTCCTTCTCGGCATCGCGTCGGGTCTCGTCGCGGGCTTCGGCCAGCCGCTGGCCGACCCGAGCGCCGAAGGCCAGATGGAAGTTCAGGCGCGCGGTGATGGTCGGGGTGGGGCGGTGCGCACCGGTGGCGATATAGGCGTCCGACGCCCGGACCATCTGCACGACCAGGCTGGCGTAGAGCGCGTGGGTGGCGTCGATGTCCTCGGCGAAGCCGTAGGCGTAGACGTAGGTCGAGTTGGTCGCCACGTCGCAGCGCACGTCGTTGGCGGCGGCGATCACCACGAACAGCTGCACATAGGTGCGCAACCCCCGGGCGCCGGGCTCGCCGATGGTGATGGTGCGCTGCACCGGCGCGGTGGCCGCTGTCCGAGTGGCGGAGTGCGCGCGAGCCACCGCCAGGTCGATCGAGGTCGCGGTGGCCAGCCGCTGCGCCGCCGCCATGAACGCATCGGCTTCGTGGGCGTTGTCGGTGCCCTCGGCCTGGCGCAACAGTGCGGCGATCCGCGCCAACATCTTGTCGTCGGTGCTCATGGCCGCCACGCTAACCGACAGCGGCGACGCCGCGCCGACAGCAACTCACAGATGCGCGTCGATCCAGCCCACCACGTCGTCGAGCACCTGCGCACGCTCCGGCTCGTTGAATACCTCGTGGTAAAGCCCCGGATACACGGTCAGCCGCACATCGTTCGAGCCGACGCACTCCACCAGCCGCCTGCTGCCTTCGGCGGGCACCAGACCGTCGTCGGCGCCGTGCACCACCAGCAGCGGCGCCGTGAGCGCCTGCGCCCGCGTCGGCATGGTCTCGCCGACCTTGATCAGCGCCCGCGCCACACCGGCCGGCACCCGACCGTGGTGCACCAGTGGATCTTCGTTGTAGGCGACCACCACCGCCGGGTCGCGCGAGACCAGGGCACTGTCGAGTTTCTCCACCGGCAGGCTCGGCGCAATAGCCCCGACCGCTTTGGCGACGAAGGCCAACCCCGGCGACACCGTGTCGGTCATAGCCACCGCGGGCCCGGACAACACCATCAACTGGTAGTCGTCGGGGCGGTCGACGCCGTAGCTGAACACGATCGCCCCGCCCATGCTGTGCCCGAGCACCACCCGCGGCAGTCCGGGGTGCTCGCGGGCGGCGATACCCGCGCAGGTGTGGAAGTCATCGGTGTATTCGGCGATGCTGCGGCACAGCACGCGCTTGCCGCCCGAGCGCCCGTGTCCGCGGTGGTCCAGCGCGTAGGTCACCAGCCCCGCCGCAGCGAACCGTTCCGCGACGTGGTCATAGCGACGGGCATGCTCGCCGAAACCGTGGGAGAGCACCACCACGGCGCGCGGCGGAGTGTCCGGCGTCCAGGTGTCGTAGACGATCGGAACCCCCCGCACGCCTTCGAAGGTTCGCTCGGTGCGGGTCCCAGAGCCGGGGGATGCCATCAGGGCAGCGTAACGGGCAAAGTGTCCGCCCAGGTAACCTCGCCAGCCATGGGACGAGTCGAAGGCAAAGTTGCGCTGATCAGCGGCGGCGCGCGGGGCATGGGCGCTGCACACACCCGGGCGCTGGCCGCCGAGGGCGCCAAGGTCGTGATCGGTGACGTTCTGGAGGATGAGGGCAGCAAACTCGCCGACGAGCTGGGGGCCGACACCGCCCGCTTCGTCCGTCTCGACGTCACCCAGCCCGAGCAGTGGCAAGCCGCCGCCCAGGCCGCGGTCGATGCCTTCGGCAGCCTCGACGTCTTGGTGAACAACGCCGGGATCGCCAAATACAACGCCCTCGAAAACTTCGACCTGGCCGCCTGGCAGCAGGTTCTCGACGTCAACCTGACCGGGACCATGCTGGGCATGCACGCCGCCGTCGCTCCGATGAAGGCAGCCGGCGGCGGCTCCATCATCAACATCTCGTCGGTAGAAGGGATGCGCGGCACCGCCGGCCTGTACGGCTACGTCGCTTCGAAGTGGGGAGTGCGCGGGCTGGCCAAGGCCGCCGCTGTCGAACTGGCGCCGCACAACATCCGGATCAACAGTGTGCTGCCCGGGCTGATCCGCACCCGGATGACCATCGCGATCCCCGATGACTCGCTGCAGATTCCGCTGGGCCGGGGCGCCAAGTCGGCGGAGGTGTCCACCGCGGTGGTCTTCCTGGCTTCCGACGAGTCCTCCTACATGACCGGGGCCGACCTGGTGATCGACGGAGGCCTGTCGGTGGGCATTCCACACAAGACCAGCTAGGACAGCATTCTCCCAGCTAAGAGCACCCGTCAGGGCCGCTTCTGAAACGTGTTCTATGATGGCCGGTCATGAAGACCAAGGGCGCATTGTTGTGGGAGCTGAACTCGCCGTGGCGGGTCGACGAGATCGAGCTGGGCGACCCGGTTGAAGGCGAAGTCCAGGTCCGGATGCACGCCGCGGGCATGTGCCACTCCGACTATCACCTGACCACCGGGGCCACCCCGATCGGCCTGCCGGCACTCGGCGGCCACGAGGGTGCCGGGGTCATCACCAAGGTCGGCAAGGGCGTGACGGGCCTGGAAGAGGGCGACCACGTGGTGATGGCCTTCATCCCAGCCTGCGGCAACTGCCCGCCGTGCATGAAGGGCTTCCGTTCGCTGTGCGATCGGGGCGCGGTGTTGCTGGGCGGAAAGGCCATCGCCGACGGCACCAACCGGATCCACGCCGGTTCGCATGAAGTTTCCCCGATGAACCTGCTCGGCACGTTCGCGCCCTACATGACCGTGCATCAGGACTCGGTGGTCAAGATCGACAAGGACGTGCCGTTCGAGACCGCGGCGATCATGGGTTGCGCTGTGCCCACCGGCTTCGGCTCGGCCACCAACGTCGCCGAGGTCAAGCCCGGCGAGACCGTGATCATCGTCGGCGTCGGCGGCATCGGTATGAGCGCCCTGCAGGGCGCGGTGCTGTCCGGCGCGCGGCGCGTCATCGCGATCGACCCGGTGGCGTTCAAGCGTGATCAGGCCGTCAAGTTCGGCGCCACGCACGTCTACCCGTCCATGGCCGAGGCGATCATGCCGGTGATGGAGGAGACCTGGGGCCTGATGGCCGACAAGGTGATCATCGCGGTGGGCGACATGAAGGGCGAGTACATCGAAGAGGCGCTGACCCTGACCGCCAAGACCGGCACCTGCGTGGTCACCGGCATGGGCTCGATGGTCGACGCCGACGTCAAGTTGAACCTGTTCTTGTTCACCATGTTGCAGAAGACGTTGAAGGGCAACATCTTCGGCGGCGGTAGCTCGCACATCGAGACGCCTAAGCTGGTGGGCCTGTACAAGTCCGGGCTGCTCAAGATCGACGAGATGATCACCACGACTTACAAGCTGGAGGACATCAACTCCGGCTACGCCGACATGGTCGACGGCAAGAACATCCGCGGCGTGATCACGTTCGACGAATCGGACTGGTAGGCGGTTACTTCTTGTCCTGCGGCAGCCGGCAGCCGGTGTAGCCGGAAACCACGAGGTTTCCCCGATAGCCGACTTTGATGAAAAGACCGGTGGGGCCATAGAACCCGACGTCGTGATTGCCCGGCTGATCTTGCATGACCTGAATCTCGGTGGCGTCCAGCTTGGCGGCCGCCGCCTTGGCGGCCTCTTCGAGCTTGGCCCAGGCCTGCTCTGACACCGTGACATCCCGGGCAACCGCGTCCGGCAGGAAGTAACGCTTACCGTCGGTTTGCTCATATGGCCGCTCGCAATTTCCGCCATCTCCCTCGTCCAGGGTCTCCCAGACGATGGACGGGATGAGTTGTTTTGCGGCGGCGGTTATTTCATTCATCGTGGCGGCTACCTGAGTTTGAGTGTCCTCAAACGACGGCAACGACTTGAGAACGGCCAAGGCCTCGGCGGCGACGCTGGGCGGAGTGGGTTCATATGGTTGGGACACGTGACATCCTGCGGTTAGTGCGACGATGGCCAAGACAGCGAACAGGCATCGTCGCGGCTGGGGTGGGGACACTTGGTGAAACATCAATTTCCTTGAACCGCCTTGTCGCCCAGGCCGGCGAGGACCGCGGCGATGTTGTAGTTGGTCGTCCGAAGGCCTCCGCCGTCGGGGAAGCGGGGGTAGTCACTGTGCCCGTGAGCCTCTTGCAGGGTGATGGTGCCACCGTGGCCGTCGGTCACTGTGGAGGGTCCGGTGGCCAAGCGGGTGAATTCGGGGTTGGTGGCCGGGTTGGGCCCGAAGTCGCCGAGCTCGTTGTTGAGGTAGGTGCCGATGATCGGAATGCCCTGGCCGACAGCTCTGGCGTCGTAGACCCATTGGATCTTGTCGTCGGGGGCTTCCATGGCGAACACCTGACCAGGCTGCAGGTGCAGGTCCCCCGGTGTGGACGCCTCGATGCCGGGAGACCCGTAGAACAGCGCCCGCGACACCCCGTGATCGCCGGGCTCCTGCAGGGCCAGTCCGGTGGTCAGCGACCCGTAAGAATGCCCGATCGCGGTCAGGTCGGCGGGGCCGCCCAGGTGCGAGGCCTGGATGCCGTCGTAGAAGCGAGCCAGATCGTGGGCGCCGGCTCTGGCGAGGTCGTCGTGGGTGACGCCCCAGAGTCCGGCCAGCGATGCGGTCTTGTCGTCGAAGCCGGGAACCTGCGGCGGGTCGTACCCGATCCAGGCGATCGTCGAGACGGTATCGCTCTCGCGTCCCGGCTCGAACCGTAATTGCCGCAATGCTTCCCGTCTGACGTTGGTTGCTTCTTCGGTCATATTCCCGATGCCTCCGTGCACCGTGGTGTTCAGCCCGGGCGTGGTGACCGAGACATGGGTCGCCTTGTCCGGATCACCGACGGCAATGGCCGCGCGGGCCTGGGTGCCGCTGTGGGTGTCCAGCAGCATCAACTTGCGGTCTGGACTGCCACTGACGGCGGAATCGACGGCCTTGAGGTCGTCCAGGTACTTCGCGCCGTCCCTTGCCGCGTCGTACTGACGTTGCCAATTCTCGTAGGCGACGCGGTCGGCGAAGATCGCTCCCGGCTCGTTGGGTCGCGGGATGTTGTTGCCGGCAGCCCAGTCCGGGTGCTGGTTCTTCAACGCGTCGGCCTGCGCGGCGGCGCCCTGTGCCCGGCTGAGTTCGTCGGCCAGGTGCAGCTTGTTGTAGTGGTCGTAGCCCAGATGATCCGGCGGATCACAGGGCATGCCCGGATGGTTGCCGATGTTGTGGTCGGAGTTATACAGCCAGTCCTTCTGTCCAGGAGTCAGGCTGTTCCAGTAGTCGTTGAACTGTTTCGGGTCGTCGGGCACCGGTCCCGGTGGCGGTGTCGGCGCGTCCGCGTCGAATTTGCGCACCGCGATGTCGGGGTCGTAGCCGTCCCGCACCCGCAGGTTCGTCAAGGCCTGTTGCAAGGTCTTGGAGTAGCCGTTGCGGATGACCGTGGCGTTGTGCAGCGCGGTCTCGGTGTCGTCCTCGGCCAACTGGCGGCACTGGGCGATGTCCGCGTCGTGGTCGTGGCCCTGGCTCTCCTGCTCCAGGTACACGCCGATGCGGGCGTCGAGGACGATCAGGTTGGCGTTGAGCGCGGTGATGTTGGCCAGCGAGGCGGTGCGGGCTTGGGCCAAGGCGGCGGCGATGGTCTCCAGGTCGGCCGCGATCTGGCCGAGCTGTTGGTTGGTGGCGTGCAGGCCGTCCTTGACCCGCTGCACCTCGGCGCTGTTGTTGATCGGTTGCTCGCCGTTCTCCCGGTTGTACTGCTCGAAGTGCTGCTGGGCGGTGACAAAGGTTTCCTCGGCCGAGGTGGCCGAGCCTGCGGCGGAGTGGAACGCCTGGGCCAGGAAGTTGATCTGGGTGGGGCTGCCGGCCTGCAGACTGTCGTCGATCGCCCACGGGTCGCCGCCGGCCGCCGCGATGAGGCCGTCCACCTGGAGGTGCTGCAGGCTGGGGCGGCTCACCCGACCGAGGCTAACCGGTTGCGACCAGCGGAACCAGCCGCATTGGCACGCTAACCTTGGAAGTCATGACCGGCCTGCTCGAGGTGCGACGGGCTGACGACCGTGCGGCCACTCGGGCGCCGTGGCTCAACTCGCGGCATTCGTTCTCGTTCAACGATTACTACGACCCGGACAACACCCATCACGGGCTGCTGCTGGTCAACAACGATGATGTCGTGGAACCGGGTGCCGGCTTTGACACCCACCCCCACCGCGACGCCGAGATCGTCACCTGGGTGCTGTCCGGCGCGTTGAGCCATCGCGATTCGATCGGCAACGCAGGCGTCATCCATCCCGGTCTGGCGCAACGGATGTCGGCGGGCACCGGCATTCTCCATTCGGAGCAGAACGAATCTTCTTCCGAACCGGTGCATTTCGTGCAGATGTGGGTCATGCCGGACTCACCGGGGCGTCCACCGGGCTATCAGCAGCAGGAGATCGGTGACGCGTTGGCGGGCGGCCGGCTGGTCACCGTCGCCTCAGGCCGCGACCAGGACGCCGCGATCACTGTGGGCAATGCCGACGCGACCCTCTACGCCGCTCGGCTGCAGTCCGGCGACAGCGTCGAGGTGCCCGATGCCCCGTACGTGCACCTGTTCGTCGCCCTCGGCGGTGTCGAGTTGGAGGGAGCCGGCGCCTTGGATGCCGGCGACGCGGTCCGCTTCACCGGCGGCGGTGGTCAACGCCTGGCTGCGGTCGCGCCGTCGGAGGTGTTGATCTGGGCGATGGAAAGGCGGCTGGGCCGTTAAGCCGTTGCCTTTTGGTGAGCGAATGTGAGTGCATTCGTTCATCAGGCAGCCTCGCCTTGCGGTGAGGCGGTCCCCGTCTGATCCACCGGGTGGTGGTGCGGGGTTGACGTTTCATCACCGGCGGCGTCGCCCGCTGGCGCGGGTTCGGTCTCACGCGTGGCTCCACGTCCTGCCACCGGGCCACTCCCGGCGGGACTCCGTTCACCCACGGGTGTGGGTACGCCGAGTCGGGCGAGGTTGATTGCAGCACCCAGATCACGATCGACCCGCGTACCGCATTCGTCACAGGCGAAGACTCGATCGGCGAGGGTGAGGTTTGGCTTTCGCCTCCCACACGCCGTGCACAACTTCGAAGACGGAAAATATCGGTTGGCCTCCACCAAATGGCAGCCGTACCACTGTGTCTTGTAGCCCAGCATGCCCCGGATCTGGGCCAGCGCAGCATCGGCGAGGGCACGGTTGAGCCCGCGCTTGTAAGCGCCGCCTTTGGAGCGCATGCCCGCGGCGTTCAGAGTTTCGACCACCACGACCTGGTGCTGCTGGGCCAGCACGGTGGTGGCCTTGTGCAGTACGTCGCGGCGCACCGCCGCGGCGTACGCATGGGTGCGCCCGATCCGGGCCTGAGTGCGCCGCCACCGCATCGACGGAGCCCGCCTGGTCCTGGCGGCCGGGTCATAGGGGCCGTGTTGGCGGGCGGCTCGGCGCTGCAACGCCCGCAACCGGGATTGCGCCGCGCTCAGGGACTTCGGCGCCGGGATCCGATCGACCTCGACACCGTCCGGTGTCGCCACGACCAGCAGACTGTCCGCTTTCACCCCAACATCAACCCCGACGACGGGATGCACCGACCGCAGAGCGTGCGCGGGTCGGGTCTTGGCGGCGACGATGGTCTGTAGCGCGCAATGCCAACGCCCGGCACTGTCTTGACCCACGGTGGCCGACAAGATCCGCGCCGTGCCGGCCTCGATGCGACGGGCCAGCTTGCGGGTCGATTCATGGGTGCGCACCGCACCCAGCCGCGGCAGGCTGACATGCCGGCGGTCAGCCTCGATGCGAATCACCCCGGTGGTGAACCGCACCGAGCGCCGAGCACGGGCCGACTTGAACCGCGGGAAGCCCACCGCGCGGCCAGCGCGCTGGCCCTTGCGGGACTTCGACCACGCGTCCAGCCCGCGTGCCAACCCATCCAGCCCGGTGTTGTAGGCCTCCTTCGAATTCTCGCCCCACCACGGAGCACAGTCGGCTTTGCGCTGATTCCAGACCTTGCGCAACGCCGGCAACGACCACCCCAACACCGGGGTCAACTGATCCTCGGCGATGCCGTAGGACCGTTCGGCGGCCCGCTGATCGTTTACCGCTTTCACCAACGCGAGCATGTGATTATGCGCGAACCGTGCCGCACCAGCATGAGACGCCAACACCCGCAACTGAATTGGCGTGGGATCCAGGCCGAACCGGTACGCCTGCGCCACCCAGCCCTCAGGCACCTCGAACCTAGCCATCCACACCAGCCCCGACATGCTTGGTGGCCGTCACCGCCCGCATCGCCCGATTACGCGCTCCCCGCCGACCGTAGAGGCGCGCGCACATCGAGGTCAGCACCTCGATCATGTCGCGCACCAAATCGTCTTCGGTCTCACCCTGATCTGTCACCACGATGCGCCGGCCCTGCGCGGACAACGCGGCTTCGAGATGCTCGACTCCGAAACGGGCCAGCCGGTCACGGTGCTCCACAATCACCACACTGGCAGAAGGGTCGGACAACACCCGCCGGATCTTCGGCCGTTTCCCGTTCAGCCCGGACCCGACCTCGCACACCACCTCGCCCACCACATACCCCCTGGCGGTAGCCCACTGCGTCAGTCGCGCGACCTGGCGCTCCAGGTCCGCACGCTGATCGTGCGAAGACACCCGCGCATACACGACCGTGCGGCCGGCAGCCGACATGTCGGCCACGTCGACCCAGATCGTCCCCGACTCCAGCCGGCGAGCAGGCACCGGCATCCGGTCCTCCCGGAACCACCGATACGCAGTTTGCGGATGCACCCCCAGTATCCGCGCCCACTCAGCCAATTTCACACACTCAATGAAACACACATTCGATCACGAATAATCACATTCTGACGAACAGTTCAGAACCCCCCGCGGTCAGGGCATCTCGACCTTGGCGGCCAGCCAACGGCCGTTCACCTTCTCCATGGTGATCACGATGCGGCTGCGGTCGATCTGCGCTTGGGGTGCGGTTTTGTTGCTCACCGACTGATCGACGAACAGCAGCACCTCGACCTTGTTCTTACTGGCGGATTTGACCGCCGAGTCGATGACGGTGCCGTGCGCGGACGCTTTGTTGTCGATCAGCAGTTGGCGCAGCTGCTCGCTGGACGCGCTGTAGACGTCCTTGAACTCACCGGTGGCTCCGTCGAGGATTTCGGCGAAGTTCTTGTCGATCGCGGTGGGGTCCACACTGGTGAGCGCCAGGGTGTATTTCTCGGCTGCCTCCAGCGCCTGCGCGGCGGCCACGGTGCGCTGGTGGTGGGCGAACAGCAGCCAGCCCTCGTAGGCCGCCCCGATCAGGCCCAGCGCCAGGACCGCCGCGGCGACCCACCGCCGGTTCGGCTTCAGGCCGCCGATGCCTTGCTTGGGCTTGTCGGCTTCGTCGGCGGAGTCGTCGGCGGACTCGTCGGCGGACTCGTCGACCGCACCCTCGGCGGACTCGGTATCGGCGGTCTCGGTGTCCGTGGTCTCGGTGTCGACGGTCTCGACCGCCGGTTCCACGGCCTCGGTTTCGGTAGCCGCCTGCTCGTCCTCACGGTCCGACACCTGAACTACCTCTCGTGGTCCGCCTGCTGGGGGCCGTCCGGCCGCAACGCCCCCCGAACCTACCCCAACCCGCTCCCGCGGGTTCTCGCTTGATGGCGGCGACCTGCAGCGCCCGGCTTCGCCGCGCTTGCAATCGCCGCTTAGGTGCAGGCCCGGGAATTCCGCAGGGCGTTGGCCCATCCGATTGCGGAGTCGATGTGTGGGCGGGTGAAGCCTGCCGGCTGCTTTTTGCGCATGCTGTCGGCGATGCGCGACAGCTGGAACAGCACGCCGGTCAGCTGTTCCCCGCCGTAGATCGGCGAGTAGGGACCGAAGTTGTCGGGGGTGTTGCGGATGGTCAACGGC
The DNA here is from genome assembly GCF_022374935.2 of Mycolicibacter virginiensis. Classification (NCBI taxonomy): domain Bacteria; kingdom Bacillati; phylum Actinomycetota; class Actinomycetes; order Mycobacteriales; family Mycobacteriaceae; genus Mycobacterium; species Mycobacterium virginiense. Next base: position 143,704 of record NZ_CP092430.2, on the reverse strand, counting down.
TGCAGTCGTGGCCCCAGGAAGCCGGTCGACCGGTCGATGTTGGCCACCACCGCATCCGCCTGCGACTGCACGCCGGCGTAGGCGTCGCGGTGGTCGGCAAGGTTGCGGTTGAAGGCGTTGATCTGCCCCATCAACGGGTCGAACTGCGCGTTGAACCACTGGCACGAATCCGACATGCCGCCGATCATCTCGGGCGTCACCTGATAGGTGAAGGTGCTGTACGGCCAGATGTCCATGTGTGGAGACCAGTCGGTGGGCGCGGGGGTGAATCCCGGAAGCGCCGGCGGCTGATCCGGGTCGGCGAGCGCGGAACCCGGTGCCAGCACACCGGTGACTGCCGTCGCACACGCGACTGTGGCAGCGATCTGGGTCCACCCTGCCCGCTTCGGCACCGCCCCGATCTCCTTCCACGTCTCGCGCTTGTCCCGGTCGAGTATCGCCATCGACGCCCGCACGAGGATGCCAAAACCACGAAAACGCGTGCTACTGGCCGGTAACTCCGCCATAACCGGAGTCATGTTGCCTGAAGCGCCCTTGCCGGGGCATTGTGTCCGACATCATGTCCGGATGAAAGGTCGCGGCGAGACCCCATGAGCTCATCCCCCTTGGTAGCCATGCGTATCCTTTTTATCTACCCACCAGTTGGTCCGAGAAGTTCCGAACCCTACCGCGGAGTACGAACGCTGACTATGGTGGCCGCCATGGATCATCTGCCGCACCCGCGAACGGCAACCTCAGGTGATCTCACGACCACGATCGGCGACAAATGACCACCCAGGACGACCGCGACCTCGCCGCCGAGCCTGCGCTCGACGGAGTGGCAGCCATCCAGGACTGGACCGCCGGTTATGTCAACCGCCACCCGCTGGCCTCGCTGACCACCGTCGGCGAACAGTGCGTCCTGGCGGTGCGCACCGTGCAGTACTTCTTCTCCGACCTGTTCGGCGGCCGATTCCAATGGGGCGAGTTCGTCCGGCAGAGCGCCTTCATGGCCAACACCGCTGTGCTGCCGACGGTTTTGGTCGCATTGCCGATCGGGGTCACGCTCTCCATTCAGTTCGCGCTGCTGGCCAACCAGGTCGGCGCCACCTCACTGGCCGGCGCGGCTGCCGGGCTCGCTGTCATCCGGCAGGCTGCCTCGCTGGTGGCGGCCATGCTGATGGCCGCCGCGGTCGGGTCGGCCATCACCGCCGACCTGGGTTCGCGAACCATGCGCGAGGAGACCGACGCCATGGAGGTGATGGGCGTCTCGGTGATCCGTCGGCTGGTGGTCCCCCGCTTCGCCGCGGCCATCATGATCGGCGTAGCGCTGACCGGAATCACCTGCTTCGTAGGCTTTTTGGCCAGCTACCTGTTCAACGTGTATTTCCAGAAGGGCGCGCCCGGCAGTTTCGTGGCCACGTTCTCCTCGTTCGCCACCACCGGCGACATGATCGTCGCGCTGATCAAGGCCGTGGTCTACGGCGCGATCGTCGCGGTGGTGTCCTGCCAGAAGGGACTGTCCACCCGCGGCGGTCCGGCCGGCGTCGCCAACTCGGTGAACGCTTCGGTGGTCGAGTCGATCCTGGTTCTGATGATCGTCAATGTCGGCATCAGCGAGCTCTATAACGTGCTCTACCCACGGACGGGGCTGTGAGATGACCGCGTCGTCCTATGTCCCGGCATTCGCGCGCCCGCTGCTGCGCGCCTACCGGATGGCGTCCGAGCCGACCATCCGCTTGGGACACATGCTGGTGTTCTTCGGCCGCGCCGCGGCCGGTGTTCCGACCGTGCTACGTCACTACCGCAAGGAGTTTCTGCGGTTGCTCTCCGACATCGCCTGGGGCAACGGCTCCATCGTGGTGGGTGGCGGCACCGCTGGGGTGGCGATCGTCCTGGGCTTCACCGCCGGTGCGCTGGTGGCGATCGAGGGCTACAACTTTCTGAATCTGCTGGGGCTGGGGCCCGCGACCGGCATCATCTCATCACTGGTCAACACCCGCGAGCTGGCACCGATCATGGCCTCGATGGCGTTCGCGATGCAGGCCGGTTGCCGCTTCACCGCGCAGCTCGGCGCCATGCGAATCGCCGAGGAGATCGACGCCCTCGATTCGATCGCGATCCGGCCCATTCCGTTCCTGGTCACCACCCGACTGCTGGCCGCGACCATCGCGGTGATCCCGCTCTACGTGGCCTGTCTGGCGATCACCTACCTGACCTGCCAGCTGGTCACCGGCATCATCGGCGGCGGCTCCATCGGCCCGTACACGCACTACTTCACAATGATGTTGAGCGGCAAGGACATCGTCTACTCCGTGCTCAAGTGCGTGGTGTTCGTGTGGCTGGCCTCTACCGTGCAGTGCTACTACGGCTTCTACGCCTCCGGCGGACCCGAAGGCGTCGGGGTGGCCTCCGGCCGGGCCATGCGGGCTTCCATCACGATCGTGATCATGGTCAACATGCTGCTGACGATGGCGCTGTGGAGCATCGACGCCGGCGCAAGGTTCGGTGGCTGACATGGCCAACTCGCTCGACACCGACGGCCGCGGCCCCTCCGAACAGCAACTGCTGGGCGCGGGGATCGCGGTCCTGCTGGTGATCGCGCTGACCACCGGCGGCCTGTTGGCCAAGTCCACCGGCATGCTCAACTCCTACGTGCGGGTGGTGGCCGACCTGATCAACGTCGGCGACGGGCTGCCGGCCCAGTCCGACGTCAAGTACCATGGCCTGCTAGTCGGTAATGTCACCGACGTGATCCCCGCCGCCTACGGCAAACCCAACTACGTACACATCAACCTCAAGCCCGACTACGCCAAGGACATCCCGCATTCGGTGACCGCCCGCGTGGTGCCGTCCAACGTTTTCGCGGTCTCGTCCATCCAGCTGGTGGACTCCGGAACCGGTGGACCCACCATCCGTACCGGCACCCACATCGCCGAGAACGGCGAACTGTCCACGGTGATCTTCCAGACCACCGTGTCCAAACTGCGCGACATCCTGGCCGCCACCGGTCGCGGGCGCGAAGACCACAGTCTGGGCATCCTGGCCGCCGTCGGCGCGGCCACCGACAATCGGCGCGTCGCGTTGCTCAATGCGGGCGCGCACATGTCCCGGCTGCTCGATCAGCTCAACGGCATCGTCGCCACCGACCCCGGCCCATCGACCGTCTCGGCCTTGCTCGATGCCACCCATGGCCTGCAGTCCACCGCTCCCGACCTCGTCGACGCGCTGCACCAGGCCGTCGAACCGATGCGCGCGTTCGCCCAGAAGCGCGCCGAGTTGGCCTCGTTGGTCGGCGGTGGCCAGCACACCGTGGGTGTGGCCCGGGAAGCCCTGGACAACCACATCGACCAACTGATCCAGATCACCCACGACCTCACGCCCGTTGTTGGCGTGCTGGCCAACAACGCCGACAAGTACGTCCCGATCTTCACCCGGGTCAATCGGCTCTCCGAGAAATTCTTCGACCACTTCTACGACCCCGACCTCGTCTCCAAGAACACGCGGTTCAACCTGTCGTTCACCCCGATGCACACTTACACCCGCGCGGACTGCCCGCAGTACGGCGAGCTGAAGGGGCCGAGCTGCTTCACCGCGCCGATGATCGAGGTGCGTTCCGAGCTGCCTGAGAACATGCTGCCGCAGAACTACCACTTCCCGGCCGGCCTGGAACCGCCGGCGGGCACCGAGATCGGCCCGGATGGGAACCTCCGTGCCGTCGGACCGCCCCTGGTCAACCCGAATCGCAGCCTGGAGGGCACCAACCCGCCGCTGCCGTGGTGGACCGGCCCGGCCCCCCGGATTCCCAGCACCGGCGACCCGCTCGACCTCGGCCCGCCGCCTCCGCCCGAGCCGCCAATCCCGTCACTGCCGCATGCACCGGAGTGGCAGCCGGCCTCCCCGATGGCGCCCGCGGCCCCCGCGGCCTTCGGCGGCAACGTGGGTCCGGTCGGCAGCCAGGCCGAACGCAACCAGCTGGGCCTGATCACCGGCCAGCGTGAGCCGGCATCTGTGGCGGCGCAGCTGCTGCTCGGCCCGGTCGCCCGCGGTAACGCGGTCTCGTTCGTACCCGCCGACACGGGAGGCCACAAATGAGATTCCGCGGCCCGCTGATCGGACTGTCCATCTTCATGGTCGTCTCGATGGTGCTGACCTGGCTGGTCTATGCCACGCTGCGCCGCGACGTCTCTGGTGCGACGACGCCGTATGCGGCCGTGTTCACCGATGTGTACGGCCTGCGCGAAGGCGACGACGTCCGGATGGCCGGGGTCCGGGTGGGCCGGGTCGACGAGGTGGCATTGGAAGGGAAGTTAGCGAAGGTCTCGTTCATCGTCCAAAGCAACCAGAAGCTGTATGCCAACACCGTCGCGTCGGTGACCTACCAGAACATTATCGGGCAGCGTTATCTCGGGCTGTCGCTGGGCAAAGACGGCGAGTACACCGGGGGGGACGAACGAGTGCTGCCCCGCGGCGGCGTGATCGGGGTGGACCACACCGAACCGTCCTTCGACGTCGGCGCGCTGCTCAACGGCTTCAAACCGTTGATGTCGCTGCTGGATCCCAAGCAGGCCGACGATCTGACCCGGGGTGTGCTGGAGTCGCTGCAAGGCGACCAGGCGTCTATCACCGCACTGGTGGATCAGTCGTCGACGCTCACCGCGACGCTGGCCGGGCGCGACGAGGTGCTCGGCGACCTCATCACCAGCCTGAACCGGCTTACCGGCACCATCGCCGGGCAGAACGATCAGTTGGACCACGCGCTGACGCAGGCCCGGCGAGCGGTCGCCGACCTAGACTCGCGTCGCCCGGCATTGCAGTCCTCGGTCGGCTCCCTGGCCCAGGTGACCCGGCAGCTGTCGACGATCGCCGACGAGGTCTTCCCCTCCCTGGATGAGATGATCAACCGGGAACCCGGGTTCTCCAAGCACATGGCCGGAATCGAGCCGCAGCTGGCTTTCACCGGCGACAACCTGCCACTGCTGCTCAAAGGCCTGGGTCGGGTACTCGGGGACGGCGCCTACGGCTCCACGTATGTCTGCGACCTGAACATCACCGGGTTCTTTCCCGGCCTCAACGACATCACCACGATCATCGTCAACGCCGCCACGCCCGGCAACGCCACGCCCATCACCATGAAGAACCTGGCCTGGCACACCCCGAGATGCAGGAACACCGTCAATGGATAATCAGTCGCTCCGCAGGTGGCGCTCCCGGACACTGGAGTCCTACAACACCACCTGGCTGGGGTTCGCGGCATTGGCGGTTGTCGCGGTCGTCGTCGCCGCGGCGCTGCTGGTCAAGCTGGCCGGCTTCGGCTACACCCGCTACACCGCGGAGTTCGCCCAGGCCGCGGCGCTGGCGCCGGGCAATCCCATCGTGATCGCGGGCATCGAGGTGGGCCGGGTAACGAGCATGCGGCTCGCCGGCGATCACGTCGAGGCCGGTTTTACCGTGCGCAACAACATTCCGCTGGGCAAAGACACCGGGGCCAAAATCCAGGTGATGACGATCCTCGGGTCGCGCTACCTGCGACTGGAACCCGACGGCCCGGGTTCGCTGCCCGACAAACGGATCCCGCTCGCCCACACCGAGGTGCCCTATTCGCTGGAGTCGCTGCTAGAGGACGCCACCACCACATTCGACCAGGTCGACTCCGACCAGTTCGGCCAGTCCCTGGCCGTGCTCGGCCAACAGCTGAGCGGGCTGCCCCCGGTGGTTCCACAGGCGATGGCCAATCTGCACACGCTGTCGAAGATCACCGCCGACCGGCGTGATCAGCTCGGCACCCTGCTCGCCAGCACCCAGCGGGTGGCCAACACCTTGCACAACCAGCAGACGAACCTGGGCAACCTGGTCGATCAGGGCCAGGATTTCCTCGGGGAACTGGTAGCGCGACAGCACACCTTCCACGCCATGCTGGCTGCGCTGACCAGTCTGGTGGGTCAACTGAACAACATCGTGGTCAGCGACCGGACGATGCTCGACGACATGCTGGCCAACCTGCGTGCGCTATCCGACATGCTCGGCCAGCATGACGACCTGCTGCGCAGCCTGCTGCAGGCCGCACCGCCGCCATTGCGGGGTCTGACCAATGCCACCGGCTACGGACCGGCTTTCGAAACCTACCTAGTTAACGGGATGGCGATCGACTCGTGGATGTGCGCGATCAGTGGCCGCGCCAAGCAGTTCGGCATGATCGAGTACTTCAAGGACTGCAAATGAGCGCCCCGCCGACCGCCACCCGCAGCCGCCGCCGTGTCGCCGCGCTGGTGAGTGCGCTGACCGCAGGAGTACTGCTCGTCACTGCCGTGGCCGCCTACTACCTCAACCCGTTCGGCGGACACATCACCGTCACCGCCCAATTCGGCAGCGCCGCAGGCCTCTACGAGGACAATGTGGTTGCGGTGCTCGGAATGCCGGTGGGCAAGGTCACCAAGATCACCCCGAAGGGCGGGTACGTCGAGGCCGAGTTCACCGTCGACCGCAACGTAAAGATCCCAGCCAACGTGCACGCGGTGACCATCAACACCTCGATCCTCACCGCTCGGCAAGTCGAACTGACGCCAGCCTATACCGGCGGTCCGGTGTTGGCCGACCACACCACTATCGGGCTGAACCGCACCCGGACACCAGTGGCATTCGATCGTGTGCTTGACATGCTCGACAGGGTTTCGAAGTCGCTCAGCGGCGACGGCAACGGCAACGGGCCGGTAGCCGACGTGATCAACGCCGCCGCCGACATCGCCGGCGGCAACGGCGCGAAGATCAAGTCGGCCCTGAGCGAATTGTCTCGGGCGTTGCGACTGAGCTCCGACCGCGGCGAGGCGACCGGTGATCAGTTGACCTCGATCATCGTCAATCTTAGCTCGCTGATGGACGCGGCGGCCCGCAATGACGCGAGGCTGCGTCAATTCGGTTCCACCACCCGCCAATTGAGTCAGATGCTCGCCGACGAGGACTTCGGGGCGGGACGCACTGGGCGTAAGTTCAACGAGATCATCACGCAGGCGACCGCCCTGCTGCAAGCCAACCGTGACAACCTCAAGCAGAGCATCCTCAACGGCGACACTGCCGTAACCACCCTCGTGGATAAGCAGCGCGACCTGGCGGAGCTAATAGACCTGCTACCGCTGGCGCTGGACAACATCTACAACGCCGTCGACACCAACAACGGGGCGATCCGGGCTCACACCCTGGTCGACAAGAGCCTGGTCGACAGTCAAAGCACCAAGGAGCTGTGCAACATGATGCATTTGCGGCAATTAGGCTGCGGCACCGGAACCTTGGCGGATTACGGCCCGGACTTCGGGCTGACGTACGTCCTCGACGGACTCTCGATGATGGGGCAGTAGGCGATGGCATTGCGACGGAAACGAACGCCCAGGGCGACGCTGGCGCTGCTGTGCAACGCGGTCATCACTGCTGGCTGCACCACCAGTGGGCTGGACAGTCTGCCGTTGCCAGCTCCCGGCATCGGCAGCGGCGGCTATCTCATCACCGCGGTGTTCGCCAACGCGCTGAATCTGCCCGGGCACGCCAAGGTGAAGCTCTCCGGCGCCGATGTCGGCCAGCTGGAGTCGATAGTCGCCCGTAACTACACTGCAGTCACCACGCTGCGCATCATGGACGGTGTCCGGATTCCGTTGGGCAGCACGGCTGAATTGCGGTCGGCGACCCCGCTCGGTGACGTCTTCGTGGCGGTCAAACCGCCGACTCAGGTCGACCCGTCGACGCCGCTGCTCAAGGGTGGCGACATCATCGGGCTGGAGTTCACCGCGTCGGCTGCTACGGTAGAATCGGTGCTGAGTTCGGCGGCGCTTCTGGTCAACGGTGGGGCTGTGCAGAACTTCACCAATATCGTCAACGGCGCCGGCAAGGCGACCGGCGATCAGGGCCAGGCGTTCGGCAGGCTGATCAACCAGTCCAATGAGCTGCTGACAAAACTCAACGCCCGCTCCGGTGAGATCGAGACCGCGCTGCGTGAGACCAGCCGGCTTGCCGACCGGCTTGATGCCCGCAGCGCGGCGCTCACCGATGTGCTCGACGCGGCGGGTCCGGCCACCGACACGCTGGTGGACAACACCGGTCGGCTGGCCGATCTCGTCGAGCAACTCGGCGCGACCAGCCAGCAGCTGGCCCGGTTCCCGTCGATTGCCGGGACCGACGCTTCCGGGCACAGCTTCATCAAGGACGCCAACGTGCTCGCTGGCGCATGGAACGACGTGGCTATCGACCCCGACACCAGTCTGGCCGCGCTGAACCGGTTGCAGGCGCCGATCATCAAGATGACAGCTGGGTCGGCGGTTTCGTTACGGGCAGGTTTTGACAGGCTGGTGTGGGGGTCGATGCCTGACGCCGGCTTCAAAGGAGACCCAGCATTTCACGGCCCGAAGCGCTACGACTGGGCGAAGCTGGCCGGCTCCATCAAGTACGCGCTGTGGCGACTACAGGAGCGCGTGGTGGGGCGCGGCCCGGACTCCGATATGGGGCTGGCGCCGTGGACCGCGGTCGGCCCGCCGATACCTCCCACCCCGGCGGAGGGCGATGTAGCAGCAGCGGAGCTCGGCCCGCCGGGACCAGGGCCGACACCATGATCGAGGCACTCAGCCGGCGCATCGTCGGCTTGGTCCGCGCCGGCGACCGGCGAAAGAACCTGCTGTCAGGGCTCGCGTTGGCGATGACCCTGGTGGTCGCGACCGGCTACCTGCTGGTGGGGGCGCTGCGGGTGAACCCGGCCCGCTCGACCTACCAGATCACGATCGCGCTGCCGGATTCCGGTGGGCTGCTGGCCAACCAGGACGTGTCGGTTCGCGGCGTTCCGGTGGGCCGGATCGAGTCGCTGCGGGTCAGCGGTACCGGTGTCGATGCGGTCGCCAACATCTCCTCGACGGTGAAGATTCCGGCGGCCAGCACGGTGCGCGTGTCGGGCCTGTCAGCCGCCGGTGAGCAGTACATCGACTTCGAGCCCCCGTCGGAGACCGGACCGTTCCTGTCCGCCGGCAGCGTCGTCTCGCGGGACCGCGCCACAACCCCGATCCCGATGTCGCAGTTGCTCGCCGACGCCAACGGCATGCTGGCGCAAACCGATCCGCGCAAGCTCGACCTGATCAAAAAGGAGCTCAGCCTGTCCGACGAGGGTCCGCAGAAGCTGACCGACATCGTCAACGGCGGCACCTTTTTGCTGTCCACCCTGGATTCGGTGCTGCCGGAGACGGTGAGCCTGCTGAAGTCGAGCCGGGTGGCGCTCACCATGCTCAGCGATGTCAACAACGGGGTGGCCGTGACGACCGAGAACCTCGACAAGGTGCTCACGGGCATCAACCGGATGATCGGCGGCTACCATCGATTGGTCGACCAGGCGCCCGGGATGCTGTCGGCGGTCGACGGACTCTTCGATGACAATTCCGACACCATGGTCGGGTTGCTGGGCAACCTGACCACCGCGGCTCAGCTGCTCTATGTCCGGACTCCGGCGCTCAATGCGTTGTTCCCCGCCTACCGCGGTTCGACGCTGGAGGCGCTCGGTACGGCCTTCCACGACAACGGGTTGTGGTTCACCGCCGACCTCTATCCTCGCTACACCTGCGATTACGGGACCCCGCGGCGGCCCCCTTCTGCGGCGGACTACCCGGAGCCGTTCCTGTACGGCTACTGCCGTGACACCGACCAGTCCGTGCTGGTGCGCGGCGCCCACAATGCGCCACGCCCACCCGGCGATGACACCGCGGGACCGCCGCCCGGTGCAGACCTGGCGGCGACCACCGACCCGACACCCAAGGGCCGCTATACGATTCCCACCCCCTACGGCGGTCCGCCCCTGCTGATCGAGCCGCCTCGTTGATGCTCAAGGAGATGCCGCGGTGAGCACCGCCGACGAACCGACCGCCGAGACCGCCCCCGAGGACGTGGAAGAGACAGCCGCGCCGCCGGTGCGCAGGCGTCGGGTCCCGTGGCGGATGGCGCTCGTCGCGGCCGCCTATCTGGCAGTGTTCGGGTTGGTCATCGGGCTCGGCTGGCAGTTGTGGCAACAGCATCGGGTCTCGAGCGCGGAAGCCGCCGGACGACAGGCAGCGGTGGACTACGCCCAGGTGTTGACCAGCATCGACTCTGACAAGGTCGACGACGACTTCGACGCGGTCCTCAACGGTGCAACCGGGGAGTTCAAAGACACCTACACCAAAGCCAGCGTCAACCTGCGGCAGCTGCTGATCGACAACAAGGCCAGGGCACAGGGCACGGTGGTCGAGTCGGCCGTGCAGTCAGGTTCCAAGGACACCGTTGTGGTGCTGGTGATGGTCAACCAGACCATCACCAACACCATGCGGCCCGACCCGCGAGTGGACCGCGCCCGGATGAAGATGACGATGCAGAAGGTCGACGGCCGGTGGCTGGCGAGCAAAGTCGAATTGCCTTAGGAGGCATGCTATGTGGGCGACCCGGCTAGTGACGGGCATGCTCGCCGCGACACTTGCGGTGGCCACGGTGTCCGGGGCACCGGTCGCCGGCGCTTCGGCGCCGTCGTTCTGCAGCGGGCTGGGCGGCAACTGGGACGGGCAGTACTGCACTACCGATGTGCACTCGGAGCGGCTGGCCACCCGCTATATCCGGATGGCGGTGCCCGGGGACCTGGTCGACCACCCGATCGCCGGACCCCCGATCCGCGACTACCTGTCGAAGTTGTTCACCAATTGGCGCACCAAAGGCGCCTCCATGGTGGCCGACAGCTGGGGAAACGAGAACTACGAGATCTTCCAGCACGGCAATGCATTGACCGCGGTCTTCCACGAGGACTACCACTCCGACGGTCCCTACATCAACAACGCCTACCGGACTTTCACGTTCGACATGGGGGCCGGTGGCCGGCAACTGCAATTGGCTGACATCACCAAACCCGGGATCGACCCGTTGGCGACGATCCCGCAACTGGGCGAGCCCTACATCACCGAGGCGCTGGACCGGGCATTCTGGGAACACCGCCCGGGAGACTATCCCTTTGTCCCGGAGCGCTTTACACCCGACAAGGTCTTCTCCGGCGGCTACCGGTCTTGGGCTCTCACCCCCGACGAGCTGATTCTGTACATGCCCGACTACCCGGTCAGCCACGACAGCCCGATTCAGTACAACCAGATGCAGTGGTACATGGACGGTGGCAACGTGCAGGCGCACATCCCGCTGTCGGCGCTCAGCTCGATCCTGCGCCCGGAGTACGGCGGGTCCTGAGCGCGCTCGGGCCTATCAGCCGTAGCGGAACAACGCCAAGCTCGCCGCGACCACGACCCCGGCCATGGCGATGACCGGCGCCACCACAACGTGGGTCAACGTTGCGCCGACAATGGCGCCGAGGATCATCACGAAAACGACGCCGTAGCGCAGCTTTCCGCGGTCGCCGGTCCCACCGGCCAGCCGGCTGTCCACCCCGATACCGACGATCGTCGAGGTCAGCACCGTGGTGTAGAGCTCCTGGATACCGAACTGACGGGCAGTCGAATTCTGCACACCGAACGCGACCGCGAGGCCGGCGATCAAGAGCAGCTTGCTGTTGCTGTAGTAGCCCAACACACCCATTCCAGCCAGCGCCGCCAGCGCCAGCAGCAACACCGCCTCCAAACCGAGCGCAACCGTCAGCCAGCGCCGGCGGCTGTGTTCACCGAAGATCCGGAACAGCCGTCCCCCGATGACCGCGCCCATCAGGAATCCGCCGACCGCCACGATCGCGGCGGTCAGATCGAAGCCGGTGCCGGGGACGAACAGGAACCCCAGGAAGATCGCATTGCCGGTCATGTTCGCGACGAACACCCGCCCCAGCACCAGCACGCTGATCGCGTCCACGAGGCCGGTGGCGAACGTCAACAACAGCAAGGCCACCACCGTGCGCCGTCGTGACAACGGCGACGCGATCGGCATGCTCCCCCCCGTTACCCTCGACCCGGCCCGCGCTCAGCCCTGCAGACGCGGGGTGAGGTCCAGCGAGGTGATGGTCGGCATCCTGGTGACCACCCAGCGGTTCTGGTCACGCTTCATGAAGAGCCGGTAGGTCAGGTACTTGATCTGCGGGATCGATTTGCTCAGTTCACTGGTCGCCGTGGTGTTGGTGTAGACGATCACCGTGGCCTCGGGCCCGTCCAGAGTCTCGACGGCCGCACCGACGATCTCGGTGGTGTCGGTGACCCTCGCCTGCTTGTTGCTGTCTGCGATGGCGTCGATGAATTTCCGATACTGGGCTTCCAGGTCGCCGCTGAGATACACCGAGGCGCGGTCCGGAAGGGAATCCATGTTGTCCGGCGTGTAGTTCCACAGCGTGTGGATCGCCCTGGCCGCGGTCCGGGCGATGTCGAGCTTGGTGGCTACCTCGGCCCGGTCGATGAGATACGGCTGTGCTGCCGCGCCCGCGAATGCGGCGGCGCCGACGAAGGCCGCGGCTGAGACCGCAACCGCAAGCCGCACACCGAATTTGCGCCGGACCGGGCGCTTGTCCGCCGCCGTCTCGGCCTCGACCGCCTCGGCCTCGGCCGTCTCCTCGACCGTCTCCTGGGCCTCCGCTTCGGCTTCCAGATCTACGTCGGCGGCGTCGGGCTCTTCGGTCACAGCACCTGGTTCAGATTGCTGATCTTCCACTGGTCCCCTTCCTTCTGCGCTGTCGCCAACCATCGGGTTGCCACCTTGACATCGTGTTTGCCGTCGGACGACTTGCCGCTGTTCTCAACAGCCACCAGCATGCTGACGCTGCCTTCGTCGTTCCACCGTTCGACACCGGCCGCGGTCACCGTTCCCGTGGTCGGCTCACTGCGCGCCACCGCGATCAGGATCTGATTGGCCTTCTCCTGATACTGCTGGGCGAAATCCCCGGTGGCATGGTCCATGACATTGGCCAGATAGTCGTTGGCATGGAACGGATCCGGCGAGGTGAACATCGTCATGAACGATTCCACCGCGGCCAGCGCCTCGACGTCCCGCAAGGCTGCTCGCCGGTGTTGCTCGTGGGTCACCAGCGTCACCGCGCTGACCGCGACGGCAGCGGCGGCCACCACCAGCGAACTCGCGATCACCATCGGCAGCCGCCGGCGCCGGGGCACCGCCCGGTCGACGAAGAGCGGCTGATCGTCGGTGTCGACGCGGCGGCGCGGACTCATCGCTCCCCCTCGGCCGGCAGCGGCTTACTGACGACGGCGAGATCATCGACGCGCCAGGTTCCCGCGGCCTCGGCGAACGCCACCCGGACGGTGGCGCTGATCAGACGTTCCTTGCCGGCTGTTCCACGCTGGCCCTGCAGGAACAGCAGCATCGTGGCACGGTGCGGGGCGGCGTCGAGTACCGCCGCATCGGTGACCCGATAGAAGTTCGGAACCGGCTTGGCATTGCGGATCGCGTCCTGCTGCGGAACCAGCTGCTCGCGATACTTGTCGGTGGCCAGCGACTGCGCGCGGTCGAAGTCGCCCTGCAAGGTCTCGGGATCGTAGGACAGCATGTCCGCGACGATCTTCGGGCCCTGCCGGGCGATCTGGGCTCGGGCCAGATCCGACTTGTGGTCACGCTGGTAGACCACCGCGTAGGCCGTGGCGGCACCGACGAGGCTCAGGGCGGCCGCGGCCACGAACACCGCCATGGTCACGACCCGGATGTTCGCCGGGGGCTGTCGTGGGTCGGCCGGGCGGACCTCGGTCCGGGCCACGAGGTCGGCAAAAGTACGCCCGCGGCGGTCCCGCAAAGGCCAGATCCAGCCGAGCAGAGCCGGCACGGTGTCGAGCAGGTGCGCCGCCTCGCGCAGCAACAACCGGGCCGCACCGACGGCCGGAGCCGACCCTTCGCCGCCCCGCACCACTTCGATTCCGGTGAACGCGCGGCCCAGGCTCCAGCCCTTGATCGCCGGCAACAGGATCCGGTTGACCTCGGTGGCCAAGAACGCCAAGGCGCCGGTGATGGTCGCGAGCCACCACCAGGGTCCCCCGAACGGGAAGCACAGGGCGGCCATGCCCATCGTCACCATCACTGCCGAACCCGGCAGCAGGTCGATCGCCAGCGCCGTCGCGCGGGCGCGCCACCGGGCCGGTTCGATGCGCGGCGCGTCGGCCAGCGGGTCGGTCACCTGGCCACCTGGTCGAGCTTCGCGATTCGGTACTGCCCGTCCTCCCGGACCATCCGGGCCCGCAGCCGGTAACCGACCTCTTTGCCCTGAGTCTCGATGTTGTCGATCTTGACCCGGAAAGCCACCAGGGCGTCGACCGAACCGTCGGGGTTGTTCCGCTCCACCGCGGCGCCCATCTCGGTGAGTTCGGCGTGGACCTTCGCCGCCTGGTAGGCGTGCACGAACATCTCCGCGTACAGGGCGACCTGGGTGCGGAACTCGCCGGTCGTGCAGTTCAGGATCTTCTGCTGCGCCAGGGCGATGTCCCGCCCATCTGGCGCCTGAGTGGCCACCACGCACTCCTTGGCCGCGGCGATCGCTTCGGCATTGTCGCGGGCCAGCGCCTGGCTCGCCACGTGGTCGCGCAGGCCGACAAAGCCGGCTGCCACCAACCCGGCGGCCAACAGCAGCAACAGCACACAGATCCCCACCTGCTGGCGACGGCCAAGACGCGACGGCGCCGATTCGGCGTCTACTGCCACCGAGTCGGCCGACTCCTGCGAGTCCACCGGCACCGCGTCCTCAGTGCCCTCAGTGCCCAAGGCCGAGGTATCTGCGGTCTGCTGGTCCTCGTCCGTGCTCACCGGAACGGTGCCAGCATCCCCTTCCATCCGTCGTCTCCTATGTTCATCGAGTTCTCGACGGAGTATTCGACGCCGTCTGGCCCCACCGCTTGGCCGCTCTGCGGATTGTAGATCGCGGCTGGTCCCCCACCGGGGGTGTAGATGCAGGGGTTCGGTTGTTGCCCGTTGCACTGCACGCTACCGGTCCCCGGCCGTGACAGCGGGTCGTTCACCGGCGGCGGCGACGGCGGCACCATGTCCGCCGGCAGGGGGTTGAGGCCGGTGTTCACCGACGGCGCCGGAATCACGTGGCCGGGCTCGACCGGCTGGTCACAGCGCGCGCCCAACGCCGGGCAGTTCCGGATCTGGTTCGGATCGCCGTACCAGGGGTTGGTGCCCAGCGGGACGTACGGTTTGTCGCTGCGGCACTCCTTGGGTGTCGCTGCGCGTTTGCCCGGTACGTCCACACACGGGATGTTGCGGACCCCGCGAACGCTGTTGGCCGGCGTGTCCTGCGGAATCCGGCAGGAGACGTCCGGTAGTTCGGCGGGGCTGGTGTCGGCGAACGCCCGCCATTGGGATGCCGGGACGAAGCCGGTCAGACACGGCGGCGGCGTGTTGAGGCTCAGGCCCGGAACCGGCACCGGAAAGATGGGGCCGGGGACGGCACCGAGGGCAACGCCCATCGAGCCCCGGCCCGGGTTGGTGGCAGTCACGGTCTGGATGATGGAGCCGGCCTGCGGCAGGAAGACCAGTACCTGCTCGGTGTTCCGGTTGTAGCGCTTGGCCATCTCGGTCAGGATCGACGCGTTCGCCATCAGCTGGGGCAGCGTGTCCTTGGTGTCGTTGAACACCGTGTGCACCTGGTCGATCAGCGGCGGTAGATCCGACACGATGTGCTTGACCGTGTCTTCTCGGCTGGCCGCCTGGCCGGCGAGAACGTTCAGGTTGCGCGCCCATTGGTGGATGGCGTCGCCGGAGTCGACCTGGCTCTCGATGATCGGTGCCGACTTCTCCACGATGTCGTCGACATCGGCGAGGTTCGTCTTGAAGTCACCGACGATGGCCTGGGTGGCGTCCACGAGCCGCTGCAGCGACGGTCCCAGGCCCCCGACGGCGGTGGCCGTCTCGTCGAGCAGGGCCGCGATCTTGCCGGCCGGCAGCGCGGCGAGTCCGCGGTTGGCGGTGTCCAGCGCCGGCCCGATCGCCGACGGGACCGTGCTCTTGGTGATGGTCTGGCCCGGCTTGAGGTACTGGCCCGGATTACCGGTCGACACCAGATCCAGGTACTGCTCACCGATCGCCGACACCGAATGCACGTTGGCACCGGCGTCGACGGGGATCTTGTATTTGCTGGCGATCTGGAAGGTGGCCTGCGCCCCGGTCTCGGTCGGTTCCACACTGGTGACCCGGCCGATGATGGTGCCGCGGTAGGTGACGTTCGCGGTCTTGTACAGGCCGCCCGCCTCGGGCAGGTCCGCCTTCAGCGAGTACTGGCCCAGGCCCGCCAAGGTCGGCAACCGCAGGTAGTAAACGCCCAACACCAGCAGCGCCACCGCGGTCAGGACGCTGAAGATCGCCAGTTGACGCTTGATCTGAGGTTTCAGCAATTCCGGTCAGCCCTTTCCACATACGGACCGCCGGGTGCGGTTGCCGGGTTCGGCGTGTACCGAACATCCGGGACCATCTTCTCCGGGTCGTGGCCAAAGGACTGCTCCAGTGCCCGCAGCATTCCGGAGAACCCGGTACCGGTCAGGATCGCGTTGTCGATGGACGCGTAGGTGAGGTCCACCATCAGCGAGGTGTTGATGAAGTCACCGCGGACCGCCTTAAAGGCACCGTCGACGTGGTAAGGCGCGGTGATCATCACCTGCAGCAGGTCGGGCAGATACGGCGACGCCTTACGGAGTTCCCGCGCCGGGCACTGGAACGAGGTGAGCACCTTGTGCAGGTCGGACCGCGCGGGCGCGATCTGGGTGTTGACCTGGGTGCCCATCGCGCCCAGTGCCTCGACGGCGTTGATGAAGATCCCCTGCTGCGCGTTGAAGTACTTGAACAGCGGCGGGAAGTCGGTCAAGGCCTTCTCGAGGGTGTCGTTGTGGGCACCGAAGTAGCTCAGCAACCGATTGCTGGAGTCGATCGCCCGGGTGATGTCCTCACGCTGGTCGTTGAGGTTGCCGATGAAGGTGTCCAGCTTGGTCAGGAAGGCGTGGATCTGGTCGGCGCGCCCGTTGGACAGCGCGGCGAACTCGGTGGTGATGGTGTCCAGGTCCGACAACCCGCCGCGCTGCAGCAGCAGGGCAATACCGGCCAGCGTCCGTTCGATCGTCGGGTACGACGTCGAATTGCTCAGTCCGATGGTGTCACCGTTTCTGAGTTCGCCCTCCGGGTTGTCCGGGGACTTCAGTTCGATATGCTGCGAACCCAACAGGCTGGTCTGACCGATCTTCGCCGTGGCGTTGCGTGGCAGGTGAACATCCTTGTTCAGCTTTAGCTTCAGCGTGGCGACCCAGTTCTTCAGCTCGATCCGCTCGACCGCGCCCACGAACACATCGGCGACCAGGACCCGGCTGTTGCCGTTGAGCGCCAAGGTGTCGGGCACCTGGACGTAGACCGTGTAGGCACCGGCGCCACTGCCCGGACCGCCCGGCAACGACACGTTGGCGATACCGCGCCAGCTGCTGCACGACGTCAACGTCAGCGCGGCCATCAGCAGCACGAGCGCCTGCCAGCCGCGCCGGCCGACCGTGTTCATCGCTGTCCTCCGTCTCATCAGCCGTCACCTCGCGGCGCCATCGGTGCCACCGGCCCCGGAATCACGTTCGGGCCCGGCGGAGGCGGCGCGATCGGACCCACCCCGGGAGGCTGGCCGATGAACGGCAGCGGGCCGGGCGATTCGTCATAGGAGTTGGGCGGGCCGGGCGGGGTCTGGAACTGCGACTCCACCGGTGCCGGGTCGGGGCCACCCATCAACTGCGCCAGCGACTCCGGGGTGAGCAGCCGCTCGGTGTCGTGGCCGGGCTGCACGCCCTGCATCCCAGGTGCGGTGATCCAGCCCGGCTGGGTGTTGCGGTGCGAGAACGGGGTGTCGGGCACCCAGATCCCCGGGACAGTGGTGTCCTTGTATCCGGGCGGCGGCTGCAGCCGGGGCTCGGAGTAGGCGATCTCCTTCGGTGTGGTGAACGCGCTGTTCCAGATGTTGATACCGAACGGCAGATAGTTGAACTTGATCGCGTCGGCGATCGGCGCCAGGTATTCCGCGCACAGCTCCGCGGAGTCCTGGTAACCCAGCCGGCTGCCGGCCTGAATCGCGCTACACAGGAACTGCATCGGGTTCGCGAAGTTTGCGATAACCGGGTAGCTGAGCACCATGCCCTGCGCCGGGTGGTAGATCTCGTCCACGCCAGCCAGCACGTTCGGCAGGATGTGCAGCGCGGTCTCGAAACCATCCAGCGCTTCCGGTTGCGTGATGGCGGTGGTCACCTGTTCCACGTTGTTGATGCTGTGCACCAATGGCTTTGCGTTCTGGTTGAGGAACGCCTTGACGATCGTCATCGTCGCGTAGAACTGGTCGGTGGCGGTCGCCAGTGCCTGGTCGGTGCTGTTCAGGTTGCTGGCGAACTTGGCCAGATCATGGTTCAGCGCGACGAACTGCTGGTCGTTGTGGTCCAGCGCCTTGACGAACAGCGACAGGCTGCGTACCACCGCGAAGAAATCACCCCGGCCCTTGTTCAGGGCGGTCAGCGCGTCCGACAGGCTGTTGAAAGCGGTGTTGAGCTGCGTGCCCTTGCCGGCCAGCCCGTCGGCGAAGGATTCGATGGCGTCACCGATCGGGCCCTTGGGCTGCTCCGCCGTCGGCCCCAGCTTGTCGATGATGTTGGTGACATCGTTGCGCAGCGTGTCCCATTCCACCGGGACCTCGGTACGCTCCTCCGGGATCACGGCCTTGTCGGCCAGCACCGGCCCGCCCCGGTACGGCGGCTCCAGCTGAATGGTCCGCGACGCGACCAGAGTCGGGTTCAAGATGATCGCCTTGGCGTCGGCGGGCACCTTGTACTTGTTGTTGTAGTGCAGGGTGACTTTCATCTTGTCGCCGGCCGGCTCGATCTTGTCGATCGCTCCCACCCGGACACCCATGATCTGCACCGCGTCACCGGGGTACAGCGCGTCGGTCTGTGGGAAGTAGGCGACGAGGCTGGTGCTGTTCAGCTTGCGAAAGAGCTGCACTCCTCCGAAGCCGGCAACGAGGGCCAGCGCCAACAGCAGCGACCCGACGATCACCGTCGTCCGCGATCGCTCCGGCAGTCGCAGGTTGCGAACATCAAAGACGGTACTCACGGACGCTCACTCCCTCTTGCGCCACCGCCGCCACCGGGCTGGCTGTTGCCGCCTTCACCAGGCGTGATGAACGGTGCCGGTAGCTGGTTGCCGGGTCCAGGCGGAACAGGCGGACCGGGTGCCCGCGGTGCCGGTGGGGGTGCCGCGCCCGGGTTGGCGGGAGCCGGACCGGCGACCGGGCCCATCGGCTCCGAACGCCCGCCCGGGTTGGCGTCGGGCATCGGAACCGGCGTGCCCGGCACCACCGGCGGCGTCTCGCCCGGACGACCCGCGATCGAGATGCCCGGCGACGACGGGATGCCGTCCGGGTTGGGCGGCGAGACCAACACATCGGTCGGCCCCGGGTACGGTCCGCTCCGTCCGAACGGGCCGTCGTTCGGGTCCAAGTTGGCGCATGGCAGCGGGTTGCCCGGAGTCGGGAACATGCCCGCGGCAGGTGCGTACGAGCACGGCGAACCGGGCGCGACGGCCGGCCCGGGGTGCTCGGGGGTGCCCTCAAGCACCTGCGGAGCGGGCGGCGGTGCACCATTGGCGAACCGATTTCCGTTCGGGTCGGGGTAACGGAACTCCGGCAGGCCGGCGTTGCGCCAGAATTCCTCGGGCGAGATGCCACGCTTCTTGAACGCCGCGTCCACCCAGGGCTGCAGGATCCAGTACGGGATCAGGTTCAGCGTCGAGACCTTGAAGTAGGGGCCCGATGCCATCGCCTCGTTCACGATCGTCAGGTACCTGCCCAGGATGGTGAACATCTCCCGCAGGTCATCCTGGCGCCGCACCAGCATGTCGGTGATGGTGGAGGCCTCTTCGAAGACGTGGTTCAGATCCAGACCCGGATTGTCGCGGACCAGGCCCTGAACCTGTTCGCCGAAATAGGCGATGTTGCCTAGCAACGCCGAGATCGCCTGGCTGCGCTGGTTCACTGCTGCCGAGAGGGTCTGAGTATTGCGCAGCAGCGCGTCGATCTGGTTGCTGCGGTCACCGATAACGCTCGCGACCTGGTTGGTCTGTGCCAGCAGGTGAGTGATCTCGTCGTCACGTTTGCCGATGGTGTCGGAGAACCTCGCGACGCCGTCGAGCGCGTCGCTCAGGTCCGGGTAGGTCTGATCGACCGTCTCCGACAGCACCTTCAACGACTTCTTGACCGTGTCGATGTCCCAGCCGGAGGCGGCCTTGGTGGCGTCGAAGACCGCATCGTAGAGCTGGTAGGGGGTGGTGCTCTGGCCCAACGGCAGCACACCCTGCGGCGCTATGCGGCGCTCACCCTTGGGCTCGATCGACAGCACCTTGCGGCCCAAGATGGTGTCGGTCTTGACCCCGATCCGGCTGTCGCTGCCGATCGGGTTGGCACCGACCGAGAACTTCACCAGCACGTGGTCGCCCTCGATCGACAGATCTTGTACCTTGCCGACGTCCACGCCGGAGATGCGCACCTTGTCGCCGGCGTTCAGGCCGCCGCTATCGGAGAGCTGTCCGAAGTAACTCGGTTCGGCGAAGAGCATCGGCACCGTGGTGAAGGTCTGCCCCACCAGGGTTACCAACGCCACTGTGGCGACACCGATGATGCCGATCCGTGCCCGGTTGGGCGGTTCCAGAGTCCTCACTGAGGCGTGCACCTCCCCGTCGGTTGCTGCCACAACCGAGCGTTTCGCACCGGCCCGCCCGGCTGCAATCCAGGAAGCTTGATAGTCACGTCGCAGAGGTAGAAGTTGAAGAAGTCACCGTAGACCCCGGTGCGCCCGATCAACTTCAACGCCCTCGGAATCTTCTGCAGCAGCTCGTCGACATCGGCGAGCCGGTCCGGCGGCTCCGGACCGGCGACCGGGAACAGGCTGTGCAACTGGGTGCGGTTGTCGGCCAGCAGATCCGCCAGATTGCCGGCGGCGTTACCGAACTCCGCGGTGCCGTTCGCCAGCGGGTCGGCGTGGCTGTTCAGACCCTTGACCAGTTTGTCGAAGTTGTCGACCGTTTCATCGAAGGTCTGGCGATGGCGAACCGCGGTGTCCAGGACGACGTTGAGGTTCTTGACGACTTCGCCGATCGCCGCATCCCGGTCGGCGATGTGAGCTGTCAGCTGAGCGGTCTGCTGAAGAATGTCGTTGATGGTGCCGCCCTGGCCCTGGAAGACCGTGACGATGGTGGACGCGATGGTGTTGATCTTCTCCGGGTCCAGCGCCCGGAACACCGGCTTGAAACCGCCGATCAATGCGTCCAGGTCCAGCGCCGGCTCGGTACGGGAAGCAGGAATGAATCCGCCGATGGGCAACCGCTGGTCGGCGCCCTCACCCTCGCCCCGTTTGAGCTCCAGGTAGCGGTTGCCGATGAGGTCGTCGTAGCGGATCTGCGCGGTGGTCGACTGGAACAGCGGCAGTGACTGGTCGACGTCGAAGTCCACCACCGCCCGACGGCCGCCGTCGACCAGTCGGACCCTCTTGACCTTGCCGATCTCCACCCCGGAGGCACGCACGAACTGCCCCTGACGCAGGCCGCTGGCATTGCTGAATTCCGCGGAGTAGCGGGCCGTCCGGTCGAACCGGATCTGCCCGAAGACCACGACGAGGCCGACCGTGAAGAGCAGCAGCACCGAGCCGACGGCGCCGAGTTTGAGGGCGGTTCTGGTGATGTTCATGGGTTGATCGTGTAATCCCCGACTTGGCGACCCCAGACGTAATCAATGGCCAGGGGCGATCCGGTATCAAAGTGGTTGTAGGGCGCTTGGCTGACTCCCGTGTCGGCCACCAGGTAAGGCGCCGGCCAGAAGTCGTGGGTGATCTCCTGCCAGCAGCCCGGCGCACCGCCGGGCCCACCCCGGGCGTTGTAACGCGGCAGGTTCTCGGGGTAGATGTAGGGGTTGGCCGGACCGACCAGCTCACTGTTGGTGGCGAGCGAGTAGCCGTCGCCGCCCAGGAAGTCGTAGACCTTGGGTCCTCCATTGGCCAGGTTGCGGATGGCGCAGAACAGTTCCGGGCTGTACTCGTCCAACAGCGCCGACACCGAGACCAGGTCGGAGAACTGCGCACGGAAGTACGGCCCGAACCGCTGGGTGACATCCGCCCCGAGGTTGCCCACCCCGGCGGCGCCCAGCAACGCGGCGTCCAGTTCCTTCTGCTGGTTGGTGATGGTCTTGACGGTCACCACCGAGGAGTCCAGGAAGCCGACCAGATCCGGTGCGCCGTCGGCGTAGACCTCGCCCAGGGTTGCGAAACCCTTCAGGTCGCGGCGGAAGGACGGCATCCGCGCGTTGACGTCGTCGAGAATCGCGTTGCCGTTGACCAGCGATTCGCCGAGCTTGTCGCCCAACCCGGTCAGCGCCTCGGCTGCGGCGTGCAGCGTCAGGTTCAGCTTGATCGGGTCCACGTGCTCGGACAGGTTGTTGATGGTCTCAAACAGCGTGTTGAGCTCCGTCGTCACCGACGTCGCGATGATGTTCTTGCTGGTGATGCGTTCCCGCGCCGGGTGTTCCGGGGCGGTCAGCGACACGTACTTGTTGCCGAACAGCGTGGTAGCCAAAATGTCGGCTTTGACGTTGGACGGAATCAGCTTGAGGTACTTGGGGTTCACGTCGAGGGTGAACTTGGCGGCCGGCTTGTTCTCGTACTCGGTCGGCGCAATGTCGGCCACGCGCCCGATCTGGACGCCGTTGTAGGTCACCGGTCCGCCCGGGTCCATCACCAGACCGGCGCGCGGGGCGACCATGGTCAGCGACGTCGTCTTCGTGAAGGCCCCACGGAACTGGCCGTAGACCAGGCCGCCGATCAGCGCCAGGACGGCGAAGGTCACCACGCCCGCGAGCCGGAACGGCGGGTTGTGCACTTTGTTCTGCTTCCCGGTTGCCATACGCGTCACATCGTTAGGTTGAAGTTGGGGTCGACGCCGTAGAGCGCCAACGCTGCGAGCAGCACGACTGTGGGCACCGTGATCAGGGACAGGCGCATCGACTGGCCCACCGCGGCACCGACGCCGACCGGACCACCACTGGCGTTGAAGCCGTAATAGCAGTGGGTGACCATGACCACCACCGCGATCAAGATCGTTTCAATGAACGACCAGAACACATCGTCGGGCCGCAAGAACGTTCGGAAGTAGTGGTCGTAGGTACCCGACGACTGTCCGAAGAACAGTGTGGTGACGATCTGCGGTGCGGCGAACGCCATGATCAGCGCGAGTGCGTACAGCGGGATGATCACGGTGAAGCCGGCCACCACGCGGGTGGACACCAGGTAGGCGATCGAGTTGATCCCCATCACTTCGAGGGCGTCGATCTCCTCGCTGATGCGCATCGCGCCGAGTTCGGCAGTGGCTCCCGCCCCGACCGTCGCAGCCAGGGCGATACCGGCGTTGACCGGGCCGACCACACGGACGTTGACCAAGGCCGCGGCGAAACCGGTGTAGGTCTCCACACCGATGTTGCCCAGCGAGGTGAAGCCCTGGATCGCGATCAGCGAGCCGCCGGCCAGCATCACGAAGCCCATGATGGCGACGGTGCCGCCGATCACGGCCATGGCGCCGGTGCCCATGCCCAGTTCAGCGACCAGACGCAGCGTCTCGGTGCGGTACCGGCGCAGCGCCCACGGGATCTGCCGGAGGGCGGTTACCGAGAACCAGCCGAGCCGGCCGCTTCTTTCGAGTCCGCGGCCGGCCATCCCGACGTAGCGCTGGTAGTTCGCAACCAGCCCGGGAAAGCGTCCCCGAACTACTGTCGATGTCGACATGTCAGGTCCCCGTTCCGAACTTCACGCCGATGGTGGTCAGCACCACGTTCACGGCGAACAACGCAAGCACGCACAGCACGACTGTTTCGTTGACGGCGGTGCCCAGACCCTTGGAGCCGCCGCGGACGGTAAGTCCGCGATAGCAGCCGACTAAGCCCGCGATAAGTCCGAACACGCTGGCTTTCACCGTCGAGATGACCACCTCGGGCAGCCCGGTGAGCAGAGTCAGCGTGGACAGATAGGCGCCGCCGGACACGTTCTGCAGGTAGACACCGAAGAGGAAGCCGCCGGTCAAGCCGATCACAATCACCAAGGCGTTGAGGAGCAAGGCCACCACGGTCGCGGCGATCACCCGGGGGACCACCAGTCGATGGATCGGATCGATGCCGAGTACCTCCATCGCGTCGATCTCCTCGCGGATGGTGCGCGCACCCAGGTCGGCACAGATCGCGGTGGAGCCGGCGCCCGCGACCACCAGCACGGTGACCAGCGGCCCCAACTGGGTGACGGCGGCGATACCGGCGCCGGCGCCGGAAACGTCGGCAGCACCGAACTGCGCCAACAGGATATTCAGTGTGAAGACCAGCAGCACGGTCAGCGGAATGGCGACCGCGATGGTCGGAATGATGGCGACACTGGTGATGAACCAGCCCTGCTGCAGGGTCTCGCGCCATTGGAACGGGCGTACGAAAAGCGCGCGGGCGGTCAGGGCACACATTCTGAAGAATCCGCCGACCATGATCAGCGGCGGCAGCACCCGATCCCGGAGGAAGTCGGCGACACGAGGACGCGCTGGAGCCGTCACACCACCCCCCTCACCAGAAATCCCGCCGCACGACTCAGCAAGGAACCGCGTCGCACAGTGTCTTCTCCCGTCCGTCGTTCAGCGAGACCCGCGTCACCTTATCGGCCCGAAGTGCCCTTGGCGACCATCGGACCATACCTGATGTCTCCGTGAGAAGGACATCGAACGGGCGGAACCTACGCGGGCTTCCTACCGGAGAGTAACGTGCCGCCACCTCACTCATCGGTGTTTCGCGCGGCATCGCTTGGGGTGCTGCCCCGCTCGGATCCCTGAGCCGTCCCGTAGTTAATGCGCAGTTCCGTTTTGAGCACTTTCCCGGCCGGGTTTCGGGGCAGGGCGTCGACGATCTCGAGCGCCTTGGGGTGCTTGTAGCGCGCCAGCCGCTTGGTCAAGAAATCGTCGAGGTCGGCCAGGGTGAGGCCGGCCCGGGACAGCGCGGCGACCGCTATCGGTACCTCGCCCCATCGCTCGTCCGGGCGGCCGATGACGGCGACCTCGGCGATATCGGGGTGATCGGCCAGCACGTTCTCCACTTCGGCGCAGTACACGTTCTCGCCACCGGAGATGATCATGTCCTTCTTGCGGTCGACCACCCAGACGTAGCCCTCTTCATCCATCCGGACCAGGTCGCCGGAGTGGAACCAGCCGCCGGCAAAGGCCTCGGCGGTGGCCTCCGGATTGTTCCAATAGCCGCTCATCAGGGTGGGCGCCCGGTAGACGATCTCGCCCACCTCGCCGACCGCGACGTCGTTCATCTGCTCGTCGACCACCCGGGCCGAGACGGTCGGGATGACCGTGCCGACCGAACCGAGCTTTCTGGTGGCGTCCTCGCCGAGCAGGATGCAGGTCACCGGCGACATCTCCGTCTGCCCGAAGGCCGCCAGGATCTTGGTGCCGGGGAAGGTCTCGGCCATCTGTCGCAGCAAGGCGTCGGAGGCCGGCGCCGCACCCCACGACATGGTCCGCAACCGGATGTCGCGCGGGTTGGCCTGCTGCTGGGCGCAGACCGCCTGCCATTGAGCCGGCACCAGGAAGATGCCGGTGACCTTCTCGGCGGCCAGCACGTCGAGCAGTTGGCCGGCGTCGAAAGCGCCGAGGGGGTTGATGACGGTCGGGATGCCCAGCCACATGCCGGGCAACAGGTTGCCCACACCGGCGATGTGGAAGAACGGCACACCGATGAAGGCCACGTCGGAGGTGCCGGTTCCGGCGGTGTGCAGCGCGGTCATCGTCTGACCGACCAGGTTGGTGTGGGTGAGCACCGCTCCCTTGGGCAGGCCGGTGGTCCCCGAGGTGTACATGATCAGGGCCGGTGAGTCGTTGGGGATGTCCACCGGGGCGTGCGGCTCGCCTGTCTCGCTGATCAGGTCTTCGTAGGCGAGCAGGCCCGCCGCCTCATCGGCCGGCGCTCCGGGCTCATGCGGCGGTCCCAGCTTCGCCTCTCCTCCGTCGAGCCTCGCTGAACCGCCGGCCACCACCACGTGGTCCAGCAGTCCGGTCAGCTCTCGCACACCGGCGGCGACCGGCACCAGTGCCGGTTCGGTGATCAGCACCCTGGCCTCGCAGTCGGTGACCAGGTAGGCGATCTCCGGCGGGGTGAGCCGGAAATTGACCGGCACCGCGATCCCGCCCAGCATGTTGGCGGCCAGCACCGACTCGACGAACTCGGTGCGGTTGAGCATCAGGATCATCACCCGGTCACCGGCGCGAACCCCGCGGCGGCTCAGGGCGTCGGCCAGCGCGCCAACCCGATCACGCAGCTGCGACCAGGTGGTGGTCTGGCCCAGGAACCGCAGTGCCGGGGCGTCCGGTGTCATCAGCGCGTGCCGGTCCAGCTGGTTGACCCAGTTCTGTCGACGAGCGCGGTAGGGCTGCTCGGCGGGGTCGACGGTTGGGTGGCTCAATTCGGGTCTCCCGCTTCGTGCTAGCCCGAAGCCAGTTCTTCGGCGCGCCGTTTGAGATTGTCAGCCAGGTAGTCCAATGCGTTGCTGAAGGCCTTCTTGAGCATCGGCTTGGGCACCGACATCTCGGTCTCGACGTTCATGTCGACGGTGAGCAACGTGGTGGGGCCGATCTCGACCACCGAGAACAGCTGCTCCTGCGTGCTGAACAGATCGCCCTGCTGGAGCACGGTCTGGATCTGGGTCGCGCTGGGGTAGTACACCGCCTGGATGAAGGTGCCGTCGAAGCCGGAGTAGGACGCATCCAGCCGCAGCTGGCTGGGCCGGCCGTCGTCGTAGCGCGCCAGCACCCAAATCCCTTTGACCTCTTCGTTCCACTGCGGGTACGCCTCGAAATCGGCCACGATCCCCATGATCGTGGCGGCGTCGGCGGCGACTTCGACGGTCTTACTCACGAGCGGCACCCGCCGAGCATAGCCACCGACGAAACTGCCGCCGAGCTAAACCTGGGCGGTGGCCAGCAACGCGCGAATACCGTCGGGGATCGGCACCGGCCGCCGGGTGGTGCGGTCGACATAGACGTGCACCCAGTGCCCGAGCGCGGCCAGCGGGACGGCGCCGGCGTCATCCGGTGTGCGGAACACCGCGAGCCGGTAGGTGACACTGCTGCGCCCCAGCCGGGTCACCGCCAGCCCCACCGCCAGCCGGTCCGGGAAGGCGAGTTCGCCCAGGAATCGGCAGCCCGATTCGGCGACCACCCCCAGCTCGGGCATCGCGACCGGGTCTATATCGACATGGGCGGCGATCCAGCCGTTGATCGCGGTGTCGAACAGCTGGTAGTACACCGCGTTGTTGAGGTGGCCGAACATGTCGTTGTCGGCCCAGCGGGTCAGCACCGGCCAGTGCACCGGAAAGTCCTGGCTGGTCAACCCTTCCGGCGCGGGCGGGACACTCATGGTTGTATTCCAGCATGATCGCGATCCGCGGGGCCGTACTGGAGCGGATCGGTGCGCCTCGCCCCTACGCCGCCTCGCGCCCGCTGACGGTGACGGAGGTGGAGCTGGCCCCGCCCGGCGAGGGCGAGCTGCTGGTGCGCGTCGAGGCCGCCGGGGTCTGTCACTCCGATCTGTCGGTGGTCGACGGCAACCGGGTGCGACCGGTGCCGATGCTGCTCGGCCACGAGGCCGCCGGCATCGTGGAGGCGGTCGGCGCCGGGGTCACCGGGGTGCGCCCCGGCCAGCGGGTGGTGCTGACCTTCCTGCCGCGCTGCGGGTACTGCGCGGCGTGCGCCACCGACGGCATGGCGCCGTGCGAGCCCGGCAGCGCCGCCAACGGCGCGGGCACTCTGCTCGGCGGCGGGCTGCGGCTGCACCGCGCCGACCAGACCGTCTACCACCACCTGGGTGTCTCCGGGTTCGCCACGCATGCGGTGGTGAGTGCGGCCAGCGCGGTGCCGGTTCCCGACGACGTGCCGCCGACAGTGGCCGCCCTGCTGGGCTGCGCGGTACTGACCGGCGGCGGCGCCGTACTCAACGTCGGCCGTCCGGCGCCCGGTGGCACCGTCGCGGTGGTCGGGCTCGGCGGGGTCGGGATGGCCGCGGTGCTGACCGCGCTGGCCCACGATGGCGTGCAGGTGATCGCGATCGACCGGCTGCCGGACAAGATGGCCGCCGCAACCGCGTTGGGCGCGCACCGCACCTACACGCCGCAGCAGGCACTCGACGCCGGCGTGCGCGCCCCGGTGGTGATCGAGGCGGCGGGCCACCCCGCCGCGCTGGAGACCGCGATCGGCCTGACCGCGCCGGGCGGGCGCACCATCACCGTCGGCCTGCCGCCGCCGGACGCCCGGATCAGTGTGTCCCCGCTGAGTCTGGTCGCCGAAGGACGCTCACTGATCGGCAGCTATCTGGGTTCGGCGGTCCCCGCGCGTGACATCCCTCGCTTCGTGGAGTTGTGGCGAGCGGGCCGGCTCCCCGTCGAGCGGCTGGTGTCGGCGACAGTGCCGCTGGAGCAGATCAATGAGGCCATGGACTCACTCGCCGACGGCACCGCGGTACGTCAGATCATCACCTTCGATCCGCACTGACTGGTGGTTCGAAGGTGAAGTCGGCGGCCCGGAATCGGCGGGTCATCGCCCAGAAGGCGCCGGCACTGCGCGGCCACTGGGTGACCACCCGGCCGTTGGCGGCACGAAAGTAGTTGCTGCAGCGGGTGGTCCACACGGTGCCGTGCATCCACCGGTCGATCTTGGTGATGAAGTCGGCCAGCGCGGCCGGCCGCACGGCGACGTAGGACTTGCCGGTGCGCCGAAGGTGTTTGAGCACCCGCACGATGTAGCGCGCTTGGGCTTCCAGCACGAAGATGACGCTGTTGGAGCCGACGTTGGTGTTGGGCCCGTAGAGCATGAAGAAGTTGGGGAACCCGGGCATCGCCATACCGAGGTAAGCACGCGGCCCGTCCCGCCAGGCCTGCTTGAGCGTGGTGGCGTCCTCCCCGGTCACCTCGATCTGACCGAGGTAGTCCGCAGCGGCATATCCGGTGGCGCAGACCACCACGTCGACCTCGCACTCGGTGCCGTCCTCGGTGACCACCGATCGGGAGCGCAGGGCCCGGGCCGGGCTGGTCACCACTTCGACGTTGGGTCGGGCCAGCGCGGGCAGGTAGTCCGAGGAGAACACCAGACGTTTGCAGCCCAGCGGGTGATCCGGGGTGAGCGCTTGGCGTAGTTGCTCGTCGGCGATGGTGCTGTCCAAGAGTTTTCGCGCGATATCGGTGAACTCCCGGGTCTTGTCGCTGCCGTTCTCGATCACCGAGATGTTCGACTCGCTGCGCAGCCACAGTCGCATCCGGTACAGCCGTTTGGCCAATGGGATGCGGGCGAAGGCCCATCGCTCCCGCGGGGTGTAGCGCCGGTCCGGCTTGGGCAGGATCCAGGTCGGTGACCGCTGCAGCGAGTACACCTTCTCGGCGACCTCGGCCAGCTCCGGCAGCAGTTGCGCCGCGGTCGAACCCGTCCCGAGCACGGCGACCTTCGCCCCGGCGATCGGCACCGAATGGTCCCACCGCGCCGAATGCATCACGGTGCCGGCGAAGGGCTGTTCTTCGATCAGATCGGGCAGCACCGGCTGGGTGAACAGCCCGACGGCCGAGACCACCACGTCGAACCGATGCTGCGCGCCGGTGTCGGTGGTCAGACACCACTGGCGGCGGTCTTCTTCCCAACGGGCCGAGCGAATCTCGGTGCGCAGCCGCAGGTGCGCGGCCAGGCCGTGGTCGGCGGCGCACCGCTCGAAATAGGCCAGGATCTCGGGTTGCTGCGACCACTGCCGCGACCAGTGCGGATTCAGGTCGAAGGAATAGGAGTACAGGTGTGACTTGACGTCACAGGCCAGCCCCGGATACGTGTTGATCCGCCAGGTGCCGCCGACACCGTCCTCCCGGTCGAAGATGGTGAAGTCGGAGAATCCCGCACGCTGCAACAGGATTCCCAGCGCCAGCCCGCCCGGCCCGGCGCCGATGATGCCGATGTTCATCGGATCTGCAGGCACTGGCCGCCGTCCACGACGAGCTCGGCGCCGGTGATGAACGACGCGGCTTGCGAAACCAGGAACGCCACCGCGTCAGCCACCTCGACCGGCCGGCCGAGCCGGCCGCCCGCCGACACCGCGGCCAGGCGCTGCTGGGTGACTTCGTCGAGCATCGGGGTGGCGATCGGCCCGGGGAACACCGCATTGACCCGGATGCCCGCCGTGACGAGCTCCGCGGCGACGGTCTGGGTCAGGCCGCGCAGCGCCCACTTCGACGACCCGTAGGCGCTGTGCTGCGGAAAGGGACGGATCGCCCCGGTGCTGCAGGTGTTGACAATGGCGGCGCCCTCGGCCGTCCGCAGCTGGTCCAGCGCCGCCTGGATTCCCAGGAATGCGCCCAGACAGTTGACCCGCCAGGCCTTTTCGAAGTCTTCGGGTGTCTCATCGGCGATCGCCGCACGGTGCAGGGTGCCGGCGTTGTTGATCAGCGCGGTCAGCGCCCCGAACCGTTGGACGGTGGTTGCCACCGCGGCGTGCCATTGTTCGGGGCAGGTCACGTCGAGGTGGACGCCGATCAGTGCGTCGTCAGCCCGCGCAGTAATGGCGGCATTCAGCTCGGCCTCGTTGATGTCGCCGGCCACTACGGCGAATCCGTCGGCGCGCAGTCGTTCGGCGATCGCCCAACCCTGGCCGCGGGCGGCGCCGGTGACCAACGCGACCCGTGCCGAGCTCATCGGCCCCTCGCTTCGTCGAGATGTTCGAGGGCTCCCCGGCGCAGTGCCTGGGACTCGGCGGCCAGCGTGATCATCTGGAAGCCCAGCCCGGCCAGCACCGCCCCCGCCGCGCCCGATCCGCCGTGGACCGCCGCGATCACGCCCGCTTCCGCCGCCGCGCCCCGGATGCGTGTCATCGCCGCGAGCAGGTCGGGGTGCGTGGTGGATTCGGAGACGTCGACACCCATCGAGATCGCCAGGTCGACGGGTCCGACGTAGATGCCGGCCAGGCCGGGCACCGCACAGATCCGTTCCACGTCCCCCAGGGCCGCGGCGGTCTCGATCATCGCGAAGACGTCCGCTCGCGATTCCAGACCGGCAAGATCGCGGCCCAGGCCGGGGCGCAGCGGCCCGAAGCTGCGGGTCCCCGTCGGGGGATAGCGGGTAGCGGCCACCGCGGCGGCCGCCTGCTCGGCGGTCTCGATCAGCGCGATGATGACCGCGTCGGCGCCGGCATCGAGCACCCGTCCGATAGGGGCGGCATCGGCGTTGGGCAGTCGGACCGCGGTGGCGATCGGCAGGTGTTCGGTGTGCCGCAGCATGGCGGCGATGTCGGCGTCATCGAGGTAACTGTGTTGGGCGTCGAATCCTACGTAGTCGTAGCCGGCGCGGGCGAATTCCTCCGGGCCCAGCACCGTGGGCCCGGTGACCCAGCCGCCCCAGAGCGGGGCCCGGTCCGCCAGGGCGGCATGCAGCGCCGACGTCATGCGACCATCGCGATCTTGACGCGGCCCGGCACCGGTCGACTCGCCAACTCGAACGCGGCCTGGGCTTCATGGCAGCCGAAGATGTGAGTGACGTAGTCGCCCAACAGTTCTGGATGCTCCGCGGCGAATCGACCTGCGACCTCCAGCATCCGCCGCCTATCCTGGGTGATTCCGGACATCAACGTCAGATTGTTGCGCAGCATGGTGCGCATGCTGATCGGATAGCTGTCGTCGTCGGGGACACCGAAGTAGAACACCGTGCCGCCGGGAGCGACCGCCTCGATGGCGTGACCCAAGGTGGCAACCTGGTGGCCGACCGCCTCGATCACGATCTCCGGGCGGTCTGCTGCGTCCAGGTGGTGCACCCAGCGGTCACTTGTCGCCTGGACCACGGTGTCAATCCCGAAGGCGGACGCCACCTCTCGGCGATCGACCGGATCCACACCGGTGACGCGCCGCGCACCCGCGGCTTTGGCGACAGCGCTGAACAGCAGACCGATCGACCCCTGACCGATCACCGCGACATGGCGCCCGGCCAGGTCGGGCAGTTGTTCGACGGCGTAGAGCACACACGCCAACGGCTGCAGGCCCACGGCTTGGGCGGGCGCCAACGCCAGGTCGTAGGCCACCAGTCCGTCGCCGTCACTGATCACCTGTTCCATCAGTCCGTCGAAGCCCGACGCCCAACCGACGACCCGGTCACCGGGTTGGTGCAGCGGATGCCGGCTGGCGATGACGTCACCGACGATCTCGTGGATCGGGAAGCCGAGCTTCTCCGCGGCCCGGGCGCCGTCGTCACCGGCCAACCTGCCCTGCGCGCCGCGGAAGGCCGGCAGGTCGCTGCCGCATACCCCGGCGGCGACAAACTGCAGCAGCACCTGCCCCGCGCCTAGCTGCTGCTCGCGTGGATCGGGGGCCTCGATCTTCTCGAATTGATAGGGCGCGATCAACCGGTATGCCCACATGCTTTAGACCTCCACCGGGATGGTGTTCCAGCCCCATTGGAAGCTGGACGGCAGCCGGGTCGCGCCGTCGTCGAGAATCCGATAGTTCGGAACTCGACGCAGCCATTCCTGCACTAGGACGGTCACTTCCAGTCGGGCCAGGTGGTAGCCGATGCAGAAGTGCTGTCCGCGTCCGAACGCCAGTGATCTTTTAATCGGTCGGTCCCACTGGAATTCGTCGGGGTCAGGGTATTGGCGCTCGTCGCGGTTTGCCGACGCCAGCAGGGTGATGATGCGTTGGCCCGGCTCAACGGTCGCCCCGTGCAGCGTGAACGGTTTGCGGGCGGTGCGCGCGAACCATTGCGCCGGTGCGCAATAGCGGATCATCTCTTCGCGTGCCAGCTGCACCGTGTCATCCGGATTGGCCCGTACCGCGGCCAGTTGGTCCGGGCGCCGGGCCAGTTCCCACAACCCGTGCGCGACGATCTTGGGCACGGTCTCGGTACCGCCGATAAAGATGCACAGCAGTTGCGTCGCAGCTTCGATGTCATCGAGGTCGGTGCCGTCCGGTAGCCGGTAGGCCAGCATCCCGTCGACGATCGGCAGGTCGCCGGGGCCCTGCTCGGCGCGCCGGCGCTGTACGGCCGGGATGAGGTACTGCAAGTAGTTGGGCCGCGCCGCAGCCGTGTCCACCCCGCTGCCCGCCTGCGCGAGGCTTCCGGCGTTCACCGCTGCCAATACCTCTGCGGCGCAATCGATCGGAATGCCCAACAGCTCGCAGACCACCTGAGCGACCACGACTCCGCCGTAGTCACAGGTCAAGTCGAACTGGCCCTGGCCAAGCAGCTCATCAAGGCGCTGATTGGCCAAGGTACGGATGCGGTCTTCCCAGTCGGCCACCGACCGGGGCCGAAACGCCGGGGCCTGCAACCGACGGATGTCGTCATAGATCGGCTTGTCGAATACGGCGTGGAACGGCAGCGGGTGCAGCGGCGGGTCCGGAACCGGTCCATCGTTGTGGTGCGCCAGCACGGTGGCCGCCGGCAGTGTTCCCTCCGAGGCCACGAAGGTGCCGTCACTGAGCGCCAGCACATCCCAGATGTCCTCGAAGCGGGACAGGGCGTACAGATCCCACTGTGGGACGTAGTACATCGGGTGCTGATCGCGCAGCACCCGGTAGTACGGGAGGGGGTCGGCCATCACCGCCGGGTCGAATGGATCGTAGGAGAACTCCGGCGCGGCAACGCTTGTCACGACGCGTCTCGCTGCAGCGGCGAGGGGGGCAGGGCCTGCAGGATCGAGTCCTCCCAGCCGTCGCGTAATGCGGGCGCCACGCTCATCCACGTCACGATCTCCGCCGGCGGATGGTCCTTCCACGACGGGTAATGCTCGGCGAAGCAGTCCCAGCCGCCGTCCAGTGCCCAGTAATGGATGACCTCGTTGTAGCGGAACGTGGTGGTGAACGAACCGAGCCAGCGCTTTCCGGTGCTCTCCGACCACGGCACGTACAGCCGCTCCAGTTCCCGGATGTAGTCGTCCTGTCGACCGGGCTTGGTCTGCATGATTTCCTGAATGACCACGGTGGCGTCGAAGTCGGCCGCGCACAGCGCAGACAGGGTCTTGTTGTGCGGGCCGGGGTACATGATGCGGCCCTCCCCCGATGCTCCGATGCCGGCGAGGTAGGCCGACCACTCGGCCGCGCGCTGGGCGTGGCTGCCACCGCGGTTCTGCGCCCGCCCGATTCGGGCGTAGTCGGCGAACGCGTCGATCTCCCAGATGATCGTGACCTGCGGCCAGTGCCCGTTGTAGGCGGTGGACTCCCACAACGCGAACAGGCGGGCACCCAGCTCGGTCATCATCGGCTGGTAGATCTCGGTGAAGTTGCGGGTGAAGTCGTCGCTGACGCCGCGGCCCAGATCGATCGTCTCGTGCAGGTAGAGCAGGGTGTGGTCGTAGTGCTTGCGCATCAGCCGACCGGGATCAGGTCGGAATTGACCGGCAGGCAATGCTTCTGGTCGCTACGGAATATCTCCGGACCGTCGAACGGGTCCGCGTGCCCGACATCGGCGGCAGCCAACGCCTGCCGCTTGAACGCCTGGCCCGCCACGGTGGGCAGGTGCTGCACGGTGCTGAGCCGATGGCTGACCTCCAGCGGCCAGCGCTCGCCCCACAACACGACCTCGGTCAGGCTGCTCCGCAGCGCGTGGTGTATCCGCGCGCTGATTCGGGGATCGGCGGTGAGCGAGTCGGCGACCACCGCCAGGCTGTGCCCGGGTGTATCGCTGCCGGAGGCAGACAGCTCCGTCTCGAGGTCCGCCGTATTGAGGCCCAGGATCTGCAACGGCCGGAGATCCTGGTGCGGTGGCACCAGCACCCGCACGTCCCAGCCGGTCGACGCACGGTGATACAGCCACCCGCCGGCCGCGCGCACCAGGCCGGCGACATCGGGGGCGATGACATCGA
Source organism: Mycolicibacter virginiensis (assembly GCF_022374935.2). Classification (NCBI taxonomy): domain Bacteria; kingdom Bacillati; phylum Actinomycetota; class Actinomycetes; order Mycobacteriales; family Mycobacteriaceae; genus Mycobacterium; species Mycobacterium virginiense. Next base: position 108,873 of record NZ_CP092430.2, on the reverse strand, counting down.
GGCGGTAGCGGAGGTAGTGGTCCTGCGCCAAGGAATCCAGCGCCGCAGCGGTACTCGTCATCGCATCATCCCAGCTCGTCGTGAGAATCTCAGACGGTGCCGCCGGCCGGGCGAACTGTCCGGCCGCGCAGCACAACTTCTCCGAGATATTACAGTTGAAGCTAAATTTGTAAAGCCGAATGAGGCGAACACGGGTAGGAGTGAAATGAGTCTGGTTGCCGGACACGGCCCGTTGAGTACCGAGCGCGCCGGTTGGTTCGCCCCGGAGATCACCGGCGCTCTGGTGTATGTCGAACCGCATCCGCGCCGCGTGCGGGCGATCCGCGGTGAGCGCACCGTGATCGACACCGAAAGCGCGCTGCTGGTGCATCGCCAGGGCGAGCCGCTGGGCTACGCCTTCCCCGCGGATGCCGTCGGCGATCTTCCGCATCGGGCGCTGCCCGAGGCAGCGGGCTTCGTGCAGGTGCCGTGGGACGCCGTGGACGCCTGGTTCGAGGAGGGCCGGCGGCTGGTGCACTACCCGCCGAACCCCTATCACCGGGTCGATTGCCGACCCACCCGGCGCGCATTGCGGGTCGACGTTGACGGAGTGCCCCTGGTGGACACCGATGACACCGTGATCCTGTTCGAGACGGCCCTAGTTCCGCGGCTGTACGTCGCCTCCGACCACGTCCGCACGGATCTGTTGCAGGCGTCGACGACGTCGAGCTACTGCAACTACAAGGGCTACGCCCGCTACTGGTCCGCGGTCGTCGGAGACACCGTCGTACCAGACGTGGCCTGGAGTTACCCGGACCCGCCGCCCGAGAGTGCGCCCATCGCAGGTCTATTCAGCTTTGATCTGTCGCTCGTCGGCGGTTTCGCTGAACTACCCTCCGCGGCCGGGCGCCCACGCCTATAACCGAGAGTGCTCGGCGATCTTGTTGTCGCTGGTGCGTAGCGGCCGGATCAGGCCGTCCTGGGTAAACGAGGCGAGTAGAGCACCGTCCTCGGTGTGCACGGTGCCGCGAACGTAGGACATGCCCGAACCCACCTGGGTGCTTTCATGGCTGTAGAGGATCCAGCCGTCCCAGCGCACCGGTTCATGGAAGCTCACCGTGACCGTCATGGGAGCGGTGGACACCGTCAGGTGCGACTGACTGGTGCCGATCCCGGCGTGTGCGCGCATCGTTGTCGAGATGCCCAAATGTCCGGTGAAGTAAGCGATCAGCGCTTTGGCGAGGTCGTCGCGGGCGGGAATGGGCTCATAGTGCAGCCAGGCATAGAGTTCCGGCGGGCCCACCTCGTCGGGGCTGTTGACGTCGACGACGTCGACGAGGCGCACTTCACGTCCGGTCATCGGCATGACACAGGGGTTGGCCTGCGCGGGGCCGGCTACATCGGGCCGCGGCAGGTGGTGGGTGATCACGTCGGCCGACGGGACATCGGCCAGCACGGTGATGGTCGCGCAGCGCTTCTGGTTCTGCAGCACCGAGATCACTGCGGTGGCCGTTGAACGACCCTCGTTGACCACGTCGATCACGTATTCCGCCGCCGGTCCCACCAGCAGAGCCCGGGCGAATACCGCGTGCACCGATCGGACGGACTTGTCGCCGAAGCGTTTCGCCGCCGCGACGATGGCCTGCGCCAGCAGCTGGGTGCCTTCCACGACTTGGCGCTCGTCGTCGCCGGCCAGGCCGGTCGCACCGGTGAACCGGTCCGGGCCGTCCTCCGTCACCTCGAATAGGTCCAGCAGGCCGCTCACCGACCATTTCGTCGCGGGGGAAGTCTCGGTGGTCCCGGTTGCTTCAGACATTCCGCGAGCGTGACACTTGAGCCGGATTTTGTAAAGTAGGCTCTGGCCGCACCCGCGGCCGCCGGACAGGAGGGCGACAGTGTTGGGCATCGCCGAAACGAGTTCACAGCAGGACAACCCGGGCTCCACGTCGCCCCCCGCACCGCTGGCCGGCGGCTTCTGCTTCGGGGAGGGCCCGCGCTGGTTCGAGGGGCTGCTGTGGTTCTCGGACATGCTCGGCGAGGCGATCCACACCGTGAACCTGCGCGGCTCGATGACCACCGTGCCACTGCCGGGACACACCCCCAGCGGGCTGGGGTTTCGGCCGGACGGATCGCTGCTGATCGCCTCGGCCTCCGACCGCCAGGTGCTCTGCTACGACGGTGACACTGTGACCACGCTGGTCGACCTGAGCGACCAGGTGCCCGCCGACCTCGGCGACATGGTGGTGGACGCGGCCGGCCGCGCCTACATCGGGTCGCAGGCCTACTCCGGCGGCGTGGTGGTGCGCGTCGATCCGGACGCCCCAAAAGGCAAAGTCCACCTCGTGGCCGAGGATCTCGACTTTCCCAACGGAATGGCGATCACCCCGGACGGCGGCACGCTGATCGTCGCCGAGTCGATGGGCCGCCGGCTCACCCAGTTCACCATCGACGCCGACGGCGGACTGCGTGACCGCCGGGTGTTCGCCGACGGGCTGGACGGACCACCGGACGGTATTGCGCTGGACGCCGCCGGCGGGGTCTGGACGGCGATGACCCTGGCCAATCAGTTCGAGCGCATCACCCAGGGCGGTGTGGTGACAGACCGGATCGCAACCGGCGAGCGGGCCGCGATCGCATGCGCGCTGGGCGGGCCGAAGCGCCGCACGCTGTTCCTGCTGTCCAGTTCCACCGCCTACCCGAAGCACCTGATCGGCACCCGCAACTCGCGCCTGGACACGGTGACTGTGGAGATTCCCGGCGCCGGACTGCCCTGAAAGGGATTCGATGACCGACGCCTACTACGAGTTGCTGGATGCCGCCGATCCGCGGGGAGAGAAGTTCGGAGCCACCGATCTGGTGCGCGGCACGTGGTCGGCCCAGATCCAGCACGCCGCACCGGTTTCGGCCCTGCTGGTGCGGGCACTGGAGCGCGTGGCGCCGCGCGACGATACCCGACTCAGCCGGGTCAGCATCGACTTGTTGGGGCCGGTGCCGGCCGAAGGCGCGCTGTGGGTGCGCGGCCAGGTCGACCGGGCTGGCAAGCAGATCGAATTGGTCAGCGCCGAGATGCTGGCGCCCGGCCCCGACCAGCTGCCGCGACCCGTCGCCCGTGCGTCCGGCTGGCGGTTGCAGACCTTGGACACCGGCGACCTGCAGCACGCCTCGGCCCCGCCGCTGCGGCCGGTCAGTGAGGCACAAAGCAACAACATGCAGCAGAACTGGGACCGCAACTACGTGCACAGTCTGGACTGGCGGTGGTTGACCACGCCGTTGGCCCCGGGCGCCGGCGAATCCTGGATCTCACCGATCGTGGACCTGGTCAAGGGGGAATCCATGACCCCGCTGCAACGGCTGTTCGCTGTGGCCGACGACGCCAACGGGGTCGGCACCAAGCTCGACATCAGGAAGTGGACGTTCCTCAACACCGACCTGGTGGTGCACGTGCACCGGATTCCCGACGGCGAGTGGATCGGCATCCGGGCCGAGACCAACTACGGCCCCGACGGCATAGGGACGACTATCGGCACCCTGTTCGATCAGCAGGGCGCGGTGGCGGGCATTCAACAGTCCGTCCTGGTGCGCCCCCGTTAGCGGGCCGCTCCCGCGCCGGGCAGCATTTCGACGAGACGCAGCCGCGACTCGGTGGCCATCCCAGCGAGCAGGCGGCCGGCCTCAGCGGTACGCGCGAAGGCACCCGCCTGGGCCGACCGGACCACCGATGCCCGTACCCCGGTGCCGACGAACTCCGCGTCCAAGGCCGCCAGCCAAGCGTCAACCTTGCGCTGGGCGGCGGCGCAGCTCACCCCGGCCAACTCGGGGCCGACCAGCACGACGTCCCCGCTGCCTCGGGCGATCATGGCCGGAATCACCCGGGTGGCAAGAATTTGCGCCCCCACTCCGGCGCTGTCCGGGCCCTCGCCCGCCCGTCCGGCGAGACCGACATCGGTGATGAGCACGTCCGCGGTGCCGATGAGGTAGTGCGCGGCGGCGAGGAATTGGTTGATCGAACGCGGCTCTGCGAGATCGAGGTAGGCGGCGAACGCGCTGCCGCCGCGGTCTCGAAGCTGCGCCGCGAACCGTTCGAACTCCTCGATTCGCCGACCGCCGAGCAGCACCAGGTGTCCTTGAGCGGCCAACTGAGCCGCGGCCACCTGGGCAATCCCGGCTGCTTCGATGACGATCATCACGGCTCGCGGCGGATGCGTGCGTTCCTCGCACGTGACTTGCGGCGCTTCGATCACAATAATTGCCCTACGGCCCGATCCGGGAGGCCCGCGACGGTGAGGAACGATGTCCAGGCACCGAACCAGCGTGACACTATCGCTATTTTTTGTAAAGTCTCCGCTATGACCCGCAGCACGGTGGACGGCCCCGACAGCTCGACCCGGCAGCGGATCCTCGCGGCCACCGCCGAGGTGCTCGGGCGCAATGGGATGACGAAGCTCAGCCTGTCCGAGGTGGCCTCCCAGGCCGGGGTCTCCCGTCCGACACTGTATCGATGGTTCCCGTCGAAGGAAGAGCTGATCTCAGCATTCTCCCGCTACGAGCGGCACATCTTCGACAGCGGCATCGCCCGCGCCACCGAAGGACTAAAGGGGACCGAAAAGCTCGACGCCGCACTGCGTTTCATCGTTGACTACCAGCACTCGTACACGGGTGTACGAATGATCGACATCGAGCCCAAGCACGTACTCGCCGACTTCTCCCGCATCATCGTGCCGATGCGCGAGGGCCTGCAGCGGATGCTGACCGGTCCGGACGCCCCGGTGAAAGCGGCCGCCGCGATCCGGATCGCCATCTCGCACTACATCATTCGCAGCGACGACTCCGAGCAGTTCCTCGCCCAGCTGCGTCAGGCCGTCGGCATCAAGCACCGCTAGCGGCGATCGCAAGCTCGGCGGAGCCTGCGGAGCCGGGCGCGGCGGGTCGTCGCCATCGGCTCAGTCGAAGAGCACCGCGGCATTGAGGTAGCCGGTCGGATCGAACGCGGCCTTGATCGTCCGCATCGCGGCGATGTCGTCCGGCCCGCGCGACATCGCCAGATAGGCCCGCTTGCGGCTGCCCACCCCGTGTTCGGAGCTGACGTTGCCGCCGCAGTCGGCGATGAGCGTCATCATCGCCGCGTAAAGGCCCGCCTCGGCCGATGCCGAGCAACGCAGCACATTGAAGTGCAGGTTGCCCTCACCGATGTGGCCGAACAGCACCGGGATCGCCTCCGGTGCATGCTCTCGCACCACCGTGCTCGCCGCCGCGGCGAATCCGGCAACCGCCGCCAAGGGCAGCGACACGTCGAACTTCAACGGCGGCCCGAAGGCACCCAAAACGTCGGCGATCGCCTCGCGAGCCCGCCACAGCCGCTGTTGGGTCGCAAGGTCAACACCCACCGCCGGCTCGTCGCAGAACCGCACCTGCGCCAGCAGGTCGGCGAGGCGGTCGGTCTGGCCGGTGTCGCCGGTCAGTTCCACCAGCAGCAGCCAGTCACCGCGCACCGGGGCGACAATCCCGAGTCGCTCGCCGGTCAGTGCGGCGACCCGGGCGTCGATCAACTCCAGGGTCGCGATGCCGTCGAGGTCGCGAAAGATTCGCGCCGCATCGACCAGATCCTGCAGCTCCGCGAAGCCGCAGACTGCCGTGACCCGGTGGACCGGGAGGGGATGCAGTCTCAGATCCAGCCCGGTGATGACGCCCAAGGTTCCTTCGGCGCCGACGAACAATGCCGGCAGGTCGTAGCCGGTGTTGTCCGAGCGCACCGCGCTGTGTCGGTGTAGCAGTGCGCCATCGGGCAGTGCCACCTGCAGGCCGAGTACCTGCTCGCCCATGTTGCCGTAGTGCACGGTATACAGCCCGCCGGCATTGGTGGAGGCCATGCCGCCGACTGTGGCGGTATCCCGGGCGGTGAGGTCTACACCGAAGATCAGCCCGGCATCGGTCGCCGCCCGCTGCACCGCCGCGAGCGTGGCGCCGGCCCCCACACTCACCCGTCGTTCTACGACGTCGACCTCACCGACGGTGTTCAGCCGCTCGGTGGACAGCAGCACGTCGTCGTGCTCGGGGACGGTGCCGGCCACCAGTGACGTGCGCCCGCCCTGAACGGTGACGTGTGCGCCGGCGTCACGGCAGAGCCGCAGCACCGCGGCGACTTCCTCGGGCGATCCGGGACGCACCAACGCACTCGCCCGGCCCCGGTAACGACCGGTGTAGTCAACGCTCCGGCCGGCCAGCACGTCGGGATCGTCGGTGACATAGGCGGGGCCCACCACTTCCGCCACGCTCTGCAAAAGGCTCCGAAACTGGCTTTGAGTCACCGCCCCGGTCACGAAGCCGGTTTACCACACCCGGGGCTACCTTTAAGCATGGCTACCCGCGAAGACGTCTCGTTTCGGTCGGGCGCGGACCGCATCAGCGCCTGGTTGTACCGCCCCGCCGACCCCGGCTCTAGCGGCGCGCCGTTGCTGGTCATGGCGCACGGCCTGGGCGCGGTACGCACCATGCGGCTCGACGCCTATGCCGAGCGGTTCGCCGCGGCCGGCTACGCCTGCCTGGTGTTCGACTACCGCAACTTCGGCGACAGCGACGGCGCTCCCCGCCAGGTGCTCGATGTGGGCAGGCAGCTGGCGGACTGGTCCGCCGCGGTGGACTTCGCGCACACCCTCGCCGGTATCGACCGCAACCGGATCGGCCTATGGGGCACGTCGTTCGGTGGCGGCCACGTGATCGCCACCGCGGCGCGACTACGGGTGGCGGCGGTGGTGGCGCAATGCCCGTTCACAGATGGGATCGCCTCTGCGCGCACGATTCCGCCGTTGACCATCGCGCGGATCAGCCTGCTGGCGTTGCGGGATCTGGCTGCGGCCCGGCTCGGCAATCGCCCGGTGATGGTGGCGACCGCCGGTCGTCCCGGAGAGGTTGCGCTGATGAGCACACCGGACTCCTACCCGGGTTACCTGAAGCTGGTGCCGCAGGGGCAGAACCTGCGCAACGAGGTTGCCGCGCGGATCGGGGTGAAGATCCTCGCCTACCGGCCGGGCCGGCTGGCCGCCAAAGTGTCGTGCCCGATTCTGTTCTGCGTCTGCGACACCGACTCGGTCGCCCCGCCGGAGCCGACCCTGCGCTATGCCGCGAAGGCGCCCCGCGGCACCGTCAAGAGATATCCCGAAGGCCACTTCGACATCTACGTCGGCGACGCCTTCGAGCGGGTTGTCGCGGATCAGCTCGAGTTCTTAGACCGCAACCTCAAGTCCGTGGGGGCCTGAGCCAGACCGATGCGGCGCCGCCTGTCGCCCGGTTCGGGTACGATCGAACATGTGTTCGAAGAACATCTGCCGGAGCCGGAGTCCCTGGCCGATGCCGACGACAAAGACCTGGCGGCGGCCATCTCGGGGTGGGCTCGGGTGGAGGCCGCCGCCTCGGCGCGGCGCCTGGCCGCCATCGGCGAATTAGTCGCTCGACGCACCCGCGGAACGGACGCGGTGAACCGGTCGCGCTGGTCATGCGACTACTGGGATGCCGCAGCCTCCGAGGTCGGCGCTGCCGAGCAGATCAGCCACGGGATGGCGTCGTCGCAGATGTATCTGGCCACGGCGCTGCGGGAACGGCTGCCGAAGGTGGCCGCACTGTTTCTCGAGGGGGTGATCAACAGCCGGCTGGTGGCCACGATCGTCTGGCGCACCACGTTGATCACCAACCCGTACCTGCTGAACGCCGTCGACACCGAGCTCGCCGCGATCGCCACCGGCCTGGGGCCCCTGTCGGCGGCGAAGACCGCTGCGGCCATCGACGCCCTGATCGACCGGTACGACCCCGACGCCGTTCGGCGCCAAGAGCGCGACGCCCGCGGCCGCGAAATTGTCGTCGACACCCGCAACAGCGAAAACGGCACCACCGGGCTGTGGGGCAGGTTGTTTGCCACCGATGCCACCGCACTCGAACGGCGCCTGACCCAATTGGCCCATACCGTCTGCGACGACGATCCCCGCACCCTGGCCCAACGCCGCGCCGACGCCCTCGGCGCCCTGGCCAACGGTGGCGACACCCTGGCCTGCGCCTGCGGCAACAGCGACTGCCCGGCTGCCGGCACCGACGCCCGGGCCGCCAACGTCACCGTCTACGTTCTCGCCGACCAGACCGCACTGAACACCGCGGCCGATCCGCGATTCGGCAACGGCCAAGAGCCGTCAACCGTCCCGGCTGGCAAACCCCCAGTGCGCTCCGGGCAGATCATCGGCGGCGGTACGGTACCCGCACCGCTCCTGGCCCAGCTCGTCAACAACGGCGCCACCGTCAAACCGCTGCGCGACCCGGCCGACCTACCGGCCGAACCGCACTACCGGCCCTCGACAGCGCTGGCCGCTTTCGTTCGGGCCCGCGACCTCACCTGCCGATTCCCTGGCTGCGACCAGCCCGCCTGTTACTGCGACATCGACCACGCCGTGGCCCACCCGCGTGGCGCCACCCACCCAGCCAATCTGCGATGCCTATGCCGAAAACACCACTTGCTCAAGACCTTTTGGACCGGCCGCGGGGGCTGGAGCGACCGTCAGCACCCAAACGGCACCATCGAATGGACCAGCCCCACCGGCCACACCTACACCACGCAACCCGGTAGCCGCCTGTTGTTTCCCAGCCTGTGTCTGCCGACCACCGCGCCACCGGCCAGCGCTCCCGCGTCATCGGCGGATCGCAACGTCATGATGCCCAGGCGCAAGAGCACCCGCAGCCAAGATCGGCTCCGATGCATCGCGGCCGAACGCGCCTACAACCTCGCCCAGCGCGATAGACCTCCGCCTTAGTACGACCTCGCGGTTCTACACACCCAACGGGGACTCGACCCGGATCGTCTCGTCGCGGATCAGCCCCCGCAGCAGCGCCGTACTGAACTCCGCGGCGATCTCCTTGGCGCTGCGCCGGCCGCTGGGCCGCAACCAGCGGTAAGCCCCCAGCGTCATACCGATGTAGCCCAGCGCCAGCACGTGCGAGTCGCACGGGTAGAACTCGCCGCTGGCGATACCGCGGTCGATCAGGCCATGCACGTGCTCGTAGACCTGGGCTTCCTTCTCCCGGATCTCGGCCACCTGCTCCTCGGTGAACCACTCGGTGATGTAGGGCTGCTCCTGGAAGTAGACCGCCGCGCCCTCGGGATTGACCGCGATCTGGTCGAGGAGACGCACGGTGTACTGATACAACGCCTCACGCGCGGTCCACGACGGGTCGTCGTGGACGGCCGCCAGCGTTCGTTCCGCGGCCTGCTGGTAAATGTCATAGAGGATCAACGACTTGCTGGCGTAGTAGTGGTAGACCGTCGCCTTGTTCAACCCCACCACGTCAGCGACGTCGTCCATCCGGGTGCCGTGGTAGCCGCGGGCCGCGAACAACTTGGTAGCGACCGCGAGCAGCTCCTCGCGACGAGATGGGGCCTGGGAAGATCCCCCCGGCGTAGCCTTGCCGTTTGCCATGTCCACTCACTCTTCGGCCAGGCCGGTGTCATCGGCGTGTCAATCAACTGGTTGGAAGGATTCTAGGCAGTCCGCTGTTGCAGCGTTGACGGGCCGACTAAACTAGTGGAAATCCAAGCTAAGGGGTTGACGACATGGGTCCTGGTTACGGTTACGATCCGAATCCGGATTACGAGCTGAGCGACGAGGCCGAGTTCTTCTTCAAGTACCTGACTTGGGGCATTCGCGGCGTCGAAAGCGGTGGCGGCTACCCCCCGCAGAACTACCCGCCGGTCTAAACGGCCACAACGAACCTGATTGACGGCCCCTGATCCACCCGGATCGGGGGCCGTTTCACGTCTGATCGGCCAAGCCACCAGCATGGTGTCCTATCGTGGCCGGGTGACCTCCCAGCCGAATCTGCCCGGGGCGTGGAATTTTCGCGACGTCGCCGAGACCACCGGTGCGTTGCGCCCCGGCCGCCTGTTCCGGTCTAGTGAACTGAGTCGCCTCGAAGATCGGGGCCGCGAAGAACTGCTGCGACTCGGGGTGTCCGACGTAGCCGATCTGCGGTCACCGCGCGAAGTGACGCGCCGCGGACCGGGCCTGGTGCCCGCCGGTGTCGGCATCCACCTGCTGCCCTTCCCGGATCTGGCCGGCGACCAATCACCGGACAGCTCGGCTCCGCACGAGGACGCGTTCCGCAACATGATGGCCGAGAAGCCCGACGAGGATTCCGCCGCCGACGTCGCCGCCCGCTACATGCTGGAGGAGTACGAGCGCTTCCCCACCCTCGCCGGGTCCCGCCGGGCGGTGCAGCGGGTGGTGTCACTGCTGGCAGAAGGCCGGCCGGTCCTGGCGCACTGCTTCGCCGGTAAGGACCGCACCGGATTCGTCGTCGCGGTGGTGTTACGCGCGGCCGGGGTGGACCGCGACGCCGTCATCGAGGACTACCTGCGCAGCAACACCGCCGTGTCGGTGCTGCGTGACCGCATCATGGAGATGATTCGGTCACGGCCCGAGGCCGAGATCACCCCGGAGGTGCTGACCTTCACCGAAGCGCGTCTGTCCGACGAGGTGCTCGGTGTGCGCGCTGACTATCTGGCTGCCGCCGAACGCTCGATCGAGGAGAACTTCGGCTCGCTCGACGGGTTCCTGCGGGCCGCCGAGGTCACCACCACCGACGTCGACAGGCTGCGTGGCGCGCTGCTCGGTTAAAGCAGCGCGCCACGTCCCGAACCTGACCAGAGGTTACAGCGAGAAGCTGGCCGCCTTGGCCGCCGAAAGGTCGGCGATCGTCGACCACTGTGCCGCGATCTCGTCGACCGACGGCGGGTTCTCGAAGGTGGCGCCGGCGTTCTCGAACAGCGCGGTCCGCTGCACCTTGCCGCCGCCGGCGATGAACACCGAGCCGGTCTCGGCAACCTCTTCGGTGCACAGGTAGGCCACCACCGGTGCGACGTATTCGGGCTTGAGCTTGGCCAGCACCTCCGGCGGCAGGATGTCTTCGGTCATCCGGGTCGCCGCGATGGGGGCGATCGCGTTGGCCTTGATGTTGTACTTGGCGCCCTCGATGGCCAGCGTGTTGATCATGCCGACCAGGCCGAGCTTGGCCGCACCGTAGTTGGCCTGCCCGAAGTTTCCGAACAGTCCGCTGGTCGAGGTGGCGACGACCACGCGGCCGTAGCTCTGCTCGCGGAAGTGCGGCCACGCGGCGCGGACCACGTTGTATCCGCCGTAGAGGTGCACCTGCAGCACGGCGTCCCAGTTCTCCGACGTCATCTTGTGGAAGGTGCCGTCGCGCAGGATGCCGGCGTTGCTGACCACGCCGTCAACCTTCCCGAATTCGTCGATCGCAGTCTTGATGATGTTGGCCGCGCCCTCGGCGTCGGCAACGCTGTCGTAGTTGGCGACGGCCCGGCCGCCGGCCTCTTTGATCTCAGCGACTACCTGGTCGGCCATGTTGTGCCCGGCACCGGTGCCGTCGCGAGCACCACCGAGATCGTTGACCACCACACAGGCCCCTTCGCGGGCCAAGGTCAGGGCATATTCGCGGCCCAACCCACCACCGGCTCCGGTGACGACGACAACACGATCCTGCACTCCGGACATCAGTTTCCTTCCTCGATTCGATCGCCACGCTAGAACAGACCTAGAAAAGGCCTAGCGCCAAACTTCCAGGCCTTCTCTGTATACGGGGGATGAATCGAGTCCGCTATGTCGGGTCGGGTATGCCGAGTCAGCCGCGCACTGCGGTCACGAACTCCGAGAACGCGTCGGCGTCGTCCGTCACCGACACGTCCACCCAGCGGTTCAACCGGCGCATCTCCGCGGTCGACGGCTGTGAGGCGGCCCGCCAGCCGTGCTCGTCGAGCCATCCCCGCACCGACGCGCGGTCCTCGTCCTGGTAAATCAGATCCTGGATGTCGAGGCTCTGCGTCAGGCCTACCGTCTCGGCGATCTTCTTGAAGCGCTCCGCCATCTGCTGGCGCCGCTCGTCGGAGCGGTGGTTGCCAGCGGTCTCCGCCGCGATCCGGCTCCCTGACGCGCTGAGCTCGGTGATTTGCTCGAACAGCCGGTCCTGCCCCTCAGCGGGCAGGTACATCAACAGTCCTTCGGCCAGCCATGCAGTCGGGGCCGCGGGGTCGAAGCCAGCGGCAGTCAATGCGGCGGGCCAATCCTGCCGCAGATCGATGGGCACGGTGCGACGCTCGGCCGCCGGCGTCACGTCATTGGCCGTCAGAGTCTGCTCTTTGTAGGCCAGAACCTTCGGCTGGTCGATCTCATAGACGGTGGTGCCGGCCGGCCAGTCCAGCCGGTAGGCGCGCGAGTCCAGCCCGGACGCCAGGATCACCACCTGGCGGATGCCGGCGGCGACCGCGTCGGCGAAGAAGGCATCGAAGAAATGGGTGCGGACCGCCTGGTAGTTGCGCATGTGGTGATAGACCGCAGCGACCTCGGCGTCGATGGCCTCCACCTTGTCGACCAACGTGTCGTCGAGCAGCATCTCCCAGATCCCGGTACCGGCACCGGCGACCAGGAGTTTGGCGTACGGGTCGTTGATCAGCGGATCGGCGCTGGCCGTCTCCGATGCGCGGGCGGCGGCCACCATCACCGCCGTCGAGCCGACACTGGTGGCGATATCCCAGGTGTCGTCGTGGGTACGGAGTGCGCTCATCGGTTTACCTCGCTTGGTCGCGGCCGCTGTCGCACGCGATACTACCGATGAAAGTTAGCCGGGCTATTAACTTTATCCGTCGGCTGGCTGACGCAACTGCCAGAGTTCCTGGGTCAACAGCGCCTGCAGTGTGGCGACCACCCCGGCCGCTGCCGCCTGATTGCCGACCAGTGACACATAGAAGGCGATGCCCCACAACACAGCCAACAGCATCTCGGTCAGCTCACCCATACTCGAGGTCGAGACCAACTCTCCCCGGTTGATGGCTTCGGTGAGCGCCTCGGCCAGAAACGCCCGCGGGGGGCCCTGAATGTCGCCGACCAACGACTTCAACACCGGGTCTCGCTGAGCGTCCACCACCGCGGTGACGGCAAACGCCGCCACGGTTCGGTCATCTTCGCCGAGTTGGGTGAAGCTCACGATGACCGAAGACAATTGTCCGACCAGGGTGGGCTCGGTGCGCGCCTGATCGACGGCGTGCGCGAACAAGGTCTCAGCCTGCGTCAGAACCGCCTGATAGAGCAGGTTCTTGCTTGGAAAATAGTGGTTGATCGCCGGGCGGGTCAGCTGTGCCCGCTCCGCTATCGCCTGGAACGTCGTTGCGTGGTAGCCGAATTCGCCGAAGACGCCGCTGGCGGCGGTCACGATGCGCTCTCTGGTCACGCCAGATCGCGCCCCGCGGGGGCGCCCCACCCTGCGAAAAACCGCATCCCGCACTGCACAAGTGTGGCACGGCATAGCGCGCAACCCCAGAAAAATCGAAATTACGAATATTCACTTAAGACTCAGCTGTGCTGTATGCCAACTGCGCCCAGCGAACTAAAGTCGACTTATGGGCGCGGTTCTCTCTCGACAGGCGTACTTCGAGACCGGTTTCGAAGTGCTGTCCGAATTAGGCTACGGCGGCCTCAAGCTCGCCGAAGTCTGCAACCGGCTCGGCGTGACGACGGGCTCGTTCTATCACTACTTCACCAGCTGGCCGGTTTACACCCGTGACCTGGTCCAACACTGGCTGGATGAGCGCACCCTCCAGCACGTGGAGTTCGTACGCGCGATACCCGACCCGCGGCAGCGCCTCGACAGCCTGATTCAGATCGGCCTGACCCTGCCGCACGGGGCCGAAGCGGCCATCCGCTCCTGGAGCTCGGCGGACGCCCGGGTTCACGCGGTGCAGGCCGAAGTGGATCAGCAACGCTTCGACATCCTCTTCGAATCGGCGCAGGAAGTCCTCCGCGACAAACGTCAGGCGCAGCTGTTCGCAAACTGGGCGATCTACCTGCTGATCGGCTACGAGCAGGCGCTGCTGCCGCGCGAAGCCTCCACGTTCGAGTGGATCGCCGCCCAATTGCTCGACGCGCTCGACTGCGGGAGGTTTGCCACAGCGTCCGACGACCCGCCCGGCACGTCGTTTACAGCGAGCTGATCCGCTGCAGGGCCAGACGCGGCCCCCGTCGTTTGCTGACGGCGAGCCCGCTGTCGATCAGCAACCGAACGACGCGGTGCCGGTGCGGCCGCATCGGCTCCATCAGTTCGACCATGGCTTCGTCGGTGAATGCCTCGTCGAGCGGCAGGCCAAGCAGGGTGCGGCCGATCATCGTCGCTAGGTGATAGTCCCCGACCGATAAAGCGTCGGCATCACCGAACGCTCGCTGCGCGGTTTCGGCCGCGGTCCACTCGCCGACGCCGGGCAACGACATCAGCGCCGCCCGCGCCTCCGCTGCCGGGCGGGTAGCCAGCCGTTCCAGGGCATCGGCTCGCCCCGCGCAACCGACGATGGTGCGCGCCCGCCCGCCATCGACGTTGGCACGATGGAACTTCCAGGACGGGACGGTCCGCCAGGTCTGCGCCGACGGCGGCACCCGCATTCGCGCCGGCGCCGGACCGGGAGCCGGCGAGCCGAACTCGGTGACCAGCAGGCGCCAGGCCCGAAATGCGTCAGCACCCGGCACCCGCTGCTCGAGCACAGCCGGGATGAGCGCCTCGAGCACCCGGCCGGTGCGGCCTAGGCGCAGGTGCGGCACGCGCCGATAGGCAGCGATCACCGTCGGATCGGTCGGCGCGAAGTCGGTCGCGTCGTCGTGGACGCCCAACAAGCCCGGTGCCCCGTCAAGAAACTCCGTGGCGCCGGCACCCCAGGCCGCACAATCCACCGCATCGGGCGCCACCTGGACGATGCGCGCCGTCACCGGGCCGCTGGGCATCAGGCTGGTTCGCCAGATGGCCTCGTCCACCACCTGTAGGCAGGGGTCACCCGGCCCGCGGCGCAGTGGGGCCAGCGTCAGCGCCGGGCTGGCCGGGCCGGGAAAAGCGACGGTACGAGAAAGCGAATTACTGATGACGCGATCATAAGGATCGCCTGTCCTCGTTGACCGCTCCCCGCCGCCCGGTCACGATGGAGAAATGGCCACCCCGTTCGATGATCCGCAGGCGGAATTGGCGTGGATGTTCTTACAGGGCATCTCCGGCGACGACGACCTGGACGACATTTTTGCGCTGGTCAGCGACGACTTCACCTGGTGGAGCATCCTGACCCGCCAGGCCGTCGACAAGGATGAGCTGCGGCTGGAAGTCGAACAGCGCCGCCTCGGCTTGCGGATCAACCTGGAGCTGGTCCGGTGCATCAACGAACACGAGACCGTGGTGATCGAGGCGCTGGGTGACTGTCATGCCGCCGACGGTTCGCACTATGACAGCCCGCTGGCGTACATCGTCGACACCCAAGACGGACGGATCGTCTCGGTTCGCGAATACACCGACACCCGGTTCGCCGGGCAATTGTTGGGGCTCTAGGGAAGCTCTTGCGCCTCAGACTTCAGCGACGCTGATGTCGGCTTTGTTGGGGTAGAACGCGACGTGCCCGGCGATCGGCGCAACCGCCGCAAACGGCTGCTCGTAGGTCCAGATCGCGTCGGCGATCGTCTGGCCGGCCGGGGTGGTGACATGAAAGTAGGCTGCATCCCCCTTGAACGGACAGTAGCTGGTGGTCGCGCTTCGACTGAGCAGGTCGCGGCGCACATCGGACATCGGAATGTACTGCACCGCAGGGTGATTCGATTCCTGCAGGGTGAGCGCGTTGGCACTGTCGGCGATGATCTCGTCGCCGATCCGTACCGTGACCTGCCGCCCGGTCGGGGTCACGGTGATCGGGTACTCGTCAGTCGGGATGTGTATCGGTCGTCTGCCTGAATGTCCGTGTGTCATGCCGGCGAACCTCGCTTCTTGGCGTTGCGCAGTTTCACCCAGAAACGCGCCGCCTCCCGAATCGATTCCTCAACCGGTCGTGGCTGCCAGCCGAGCTCACGCACCGCCTTACTGTGATCGACTGGGGCTTCGGCGCGCATCATCCGCACCGACTTCAAGCTCAGCTCGGCATCCTTACCGGTCAGGCTCGCACGCAGGCTGCCGAGTGCACCCAGCGCATACAGCGCCGGCACCGAGATCGAACGCGACGGCGCCGGCATTCCCGCTTCGTCGGCCGCGATCTTGACCACGTCCTGCAGCGCGATCAACCGTTCGGAGATCAGGTAACGCTGGCCATTGCGTCCACGCTCGGCGGCCAGGATCATCGCGCGGGCGGCGTCGTCGACCCCGACCACTTCCAGCTCGATCCCTTTCATCAGGAACGGCAACTTGCCGAACGCCGCTCCCGCGATGAACGCGCCGTGCGGGGTCCGACCCCAGTCGCCGTCGCCGTAGGTGGTCGACACGCACATCGCGACCGCGGGCAGGCCGGCTTCGGCGCTGCGCAGCACCAGCTCTTCGGCCTGCACCCGGGACTGGACATAGGGCGTCAGCCCGCGCGGGTTGATGATGTCTTCCTCGTTGGCGACGTGACCGCGACGCCGACCCACCGTGGCGTAGCTGCTGGTGAACACGAATCGGCGCAGGTCGGCGTCTTTTGCAACTTCCAAGACATTGCGGGTGCCCTCGACGTTGGTGCGGAACAGCGGGCTCGGGTCGCGCAGCCAGGCGCGGGTGTCCACGACGCAGTAGTAGACGTCGTCGCAGCCGGCCATCGCCTCGGCCAGGGTGGCCGAGTCGAAGATGTCGCCGTGGAACCGTGTTACGTCGAGGTGGTCGATGGCGATGGTGTTGGCGCTTGGGCGCACCATCACCCGTACGTCTTCTCCGGCGTCGACGAGCTGGCGGGTGACGTGCGATCCCAGGAATCCGTTGGCTCCGATGACGAGCTTGGGCTTGCGGCTCATGCGTTTCCTCCGAACTGCTTCATCCAGGCGGCCGCTTCGTCGTCGAGGGTGCCGAGCTCCTGGGCTTTGCGGCACCATTTCATGCTCGCGGCGACGAAGCGCAGCGGGTTGTAGATGTCCTCCTGGCGGGACCACAGGCCGTCGCCGGCATAGGTGACGATCGAGATGTTGGTGGCGCTGATGATGGTGCCGTCGCCGGGGTCGCGCATGGGGTTGTCCAGTTCGCAGATGATGCGCCCGCCATCCTCGTCGATGACGGTCCACAGTGCCGGGAACTCGGTCATGTAGCTGCCCGGGAAGGTCGACATGGTCTTGCGGATCCAGCTGCGCACCTCGTCGCGGCCGTGCATGGTGCCCATCGCGTGCTCGACGTATTCGACGTCGGGGGTGTAGTGCGCCACCCACGCATCCCAGTCCTGAGTCTCGGCGGCGCGAGCGACGGTCTGCTCGAACACATCAAATGCGGCAGCGAGTTCTGCGCGGCTGAACTGCGGTTTCGTCATGTCAAGAACTAGAACACGTTCTAACCAGGTTGTCGAGAGTCCGCGCCCAGAATCGAATCTGGGTTTATATTCGAGAACAGTGCTACGGTGACGCCGTCGGCCCACCGCGGGCCGTGAGGAGGTTCGGCAGCCAGTGACGTCCCCCAAGCCCGCCGTCGGTCTGCACCACGCCGCCTACGCCTGCGCCGACCTGGAGGCCACGAACCACTTCTACGAAGACCTGCTGGGATTGCCGCTGGTGCATACCGAAGTCGAGCACCTGCAGGAAGGCTTCTTCCGACATGTCTTCTACGACCTCGGCGACGGTTCGTGCATCGCATTCTTCGACCTGCACGGCGTCGGGGAGAAGCCCGACTGGTCCAGCTCGTTGTCCCGCCCGAACGGACTGCCGGTCTGGGTGAACCATTTCGCGTTCCGGGCCACCGAAGAGAAGCAGAACGAAGTCCGGGCACGCATGGATGCCGCCGGCATCAAGGCGCTGATGGACGTCGACCACGGCTGGTGCCACTCGCTGTACTACCTGGACCCCAACGGCATCATGATCGAGCTCTGCCGCGACACCCCCGGGTTCGAACCCGACCCGGAGCAGGCGCACAAGCTGCTGAACAGCACCGAACGCGCCGCTGACCCCAAGGTGGTCACGTCCAAGACGACCACCACCCAGCTCGGCTGAATCGGGCAATCGTGGGCGTCGATTCCCTGGCGTCGCTGAAGGTCAGCCACGACGGACGGGTGGCTCGGGTCCGCATCAGCCACGGCGAGATCAATCTGATGGACGCCACCATGATGGGTGACCTGTGGCGACTGGTGAACTGGCTGCGCTCGCCCGCCGGCCGTGACGTGCGGGTGGTGGTTCTGGAAAGCGCCAACCCCGACTTCTTCATCGCCCATGTCGATCTCGCGCTGCTGGCTGCCTCGGCCGAGAACACCGAGGCCGCCTGCGGTTCCTTCCAGGATCTGGTCGGCGCATTCCGGGCTCTCGACCCGGTCACCATCGGCGTGGTCGCCGGGCGGGTGGCCGGCGGCGGGATGGAACTGCTGGTCAACCTCGATCTGCGGTTCGGGGTCACCGGCCGCGCGCTGTTCAACCAGATCGAGACCGGCGTCGGTGTGATCCCGGCCGGTTCGGGTCCGCAGCACCTGCTCGGTCTGCTGGGACGGGGCCGGGCACTGGAAGTCATCCTGGGCCATGACGACCTCGACGCCGATCTCGCCGAGCGCTACGGGCTGATCAACCGGGCCCTGGACGCGGACGCCGTCGGTCCCTTCCTGGACCGACTGGTGCAGCGCATCGCCTCGGTACCCCTGGCCGACATCGCCGACGTCAAGGCCACCCTGGCCGCCCCGGACTTCGCCACGGGGCTGGCCGTGGAGCGCTCCGCGTTCGCCCGGATGCTGGCCCGCGGTGCGGCGCTGCCGAAGATGCAACGCTTCCTAGCCGCGGGCGGCCAGACGCCCGATGGCGAACGCCGACTGGCCGAGCTGGTCGCCGACCTAGAGCAGACGGAACCGGTGTGACACCCATGGACGGCGAGGCCGCGGACGGGTCGGCCGCCCGCCCCACCATCCGGGGCCGCGACACCCAGGCTCGCCTGGAACGGGCGGCCCGGGAGGTGATCGCCCGCAAGGGTTTTTTCAAGACGACGATCACCGACATCACCTCTGCCGCCAAACGCTCGCCGGCGTCGTTCTACCACTACTTCGGGTCCAAGGAAGAATTGCTGGCGTCGCTGGCCGAGGACTTTCGGGCCATGGCCCGCAGCCGTGCGGTGCAGGCCTTGCACCCGGGCCAGGATCTGCACGCGATCATCCAAGAATCGGTGCGCGCGCACTGGGACACCTACCGCGAACACCTCGGGGTCATGGTCGGGGTGTTCCAGCTGGCGATGATTGACGACGCGTTCGCCCAGCGCTGGCGAGAGATGTGCGCCGACGCCATCGACTGGGTGGCACAGACGGTGCGAATGGCGCAGCGCAAGGGCTATGCGACCGACGCCGACCCGGAACTGGTCGGGTCGGCCATCGTCGCCATGCTCAACCACTTCACCTATGTCTGGCTGGTGGCAGGCGGCGATGTCGCCGGCCGCGAACTCGACGAAGAAGCAGCAATCAAGACGCTCACTGACACCTGGTATCGCTCAGTGAGCTGGCGGGGTCAGGATTCATGATCAAAGGAGTAACGCAGTGGCAGTAACCCGCGAATTCGTTTCGCTCACTTCGGCATCGGCGGGCGTGAACCCCGCCGGCTATCACCCGGCCCAGGGGCTGTACTGGACTCCGGCCGGCGTTAAGCCGAAGGTGGCGGTGATCGCCAGCCACTACAACGTGGACTTCGCCGAGCACTACCTGGCGCCGCTCATTGCCGAACGCGGCTACGGCTTCTTGGGTTGGAACACCCGGTATCGCAGCGGCGAGTCGTTGTTCCTGCTTGAGCACGCACTGCTCGACATCGCCGCCGGCGTGCAGTGGCTGCGCGAACAAGCCGGCGTCGAGACGATCGTCTTGCTCGGCAACTCCGGCGGTGGATCCTTGATGGCCGCCTACCAGTCGCAGTCCGTAGACCCGCACATCACAGGAGTCGGCGGCGGCCCAGTGCCGGATGCGGTCAATGCGCTACCGCCCGGCGACCTCTATGTGTCCACCCAGGCCCACGCCGGGCGCCCGGAGGTGTTGACCGCGTGGATCGACCCGTCGGTGACCGACGAGACCGACCCGCTGTCGTGTGACCCGACTCTGGACATGTACGCCGAGCAGAACTCGCCGCCCTACACCCCGGAATTCATCGCCCGCTACCGCCAGGCCCAGCGCGACCGCAATGACCGGATCACCGCGTGGGCGCAGGCAGAACTCAAGCGGCTCAAGGCCGGCGGCACCTACGACCGCTCCTTCTCGGTGCACCGGGTGTGGGCCGACCCGCGTTACCTCGACGCCTCGCTCGACCCGTCGGACCGTCCGCTGAACTCGTGCTACCTGGGTGACCCGCGGCGCGCCAACCGCGCGCCGTACAACATCGCCGCGCACTGCACGCTGCGGACCTGGTTGTCGATGTGGAGCCTGCAGACGTCGTTCTGTCAGGGCGCACCGCACCTGGGACGGATCACGTTGCCCTCGTTGGTGATCCAGGGCACCGCGGACACCGGTGTCTTCCCCAGCGATGCGCACCACATCCACGACTCGCTGGCCAGTACCGACAAGCAGCTCCATTTCATCCCCGGCGACCACTACCTGGAGCAGCCGACGGACAGCCGCACGATCTGCGCGGATCTGGTGGCGTCCTGGATCGCTGAACGCACCTGATGGCCACGCTCGACTTCGACTTCCGCGACCCGGAGCTGCACGTCGATCCGTTGACGTATCAGCGGCGGTTCGCCGAAGCCGAGCCGGTGCACCGCAACAGCCAGGGGCTGTGGGTGCTGACCCGCTACGCCGACGTGCTGGCGATGCTGCGCGACGAGCGGGTCAGCACCGACCGGCGAAACCTGTACCGCAACAAGCTCGATCCGGGCCGCCCGTACCTGACCCACGTGGAACACAACCTGTTCTACCGGTCCGGTGACGATCACCGCCGGCTGCGGGCGCCGCTGTCGCGGGCGTTCACGCCGCGCGCGCTGGCCTCCTTCGAGGCCGAAGTCGCTTCCCGGGCCCAGTCTTTGGCGGCGGGGCTGGACCCAGGAGGCTTTGACCTGGTGGCCGAGTTCGCCAAGCCATTGCCGCTCGGGGCGATCGCCACGCTGTTGGGGGTTCCCGACAGCGAATTGGACAACCTGGCGACCTGGTCGATGGCGCTGATCGGGGCTTTGGAGCCGGCGGCATCTCGGACCGCGTTCGCTGCCGCGGACGACGCCGCCGCGGGAATGAAGGCTCTGCTCGCCGATCTGCTGGTGCTGCGTCGTGCCGCTCCCGGCCATGACCTGCTGTCGGTGGTGGCCACCAGCGGGCTGCCGGTGTCCGACGACGAGCTGCTGCACAACGCCATCTTCTTGCTGTCGGCCGGGCACGACACCACCACGGCCGTGCTGACCGGGGCGGCCGAACTGCTGATCCAGGAGAAGGGGCAACGCGGCCTGCTGGCCGACTCCCCGCACGCCGTTGACGAACTGGTCCGGATGATCAGCCCTGCCCTGATGATCTCCCGGGTGGCCAGCGCCCCGATCGAAGTCGGTGACGGGAAGAACACTGTGATCGAGACCGGTGCCCCGATCCTGCTCGGGTTGGCGGCCGCCAACCGGGACCCGGCGGTGTTCTCCGACCCCGACCGCCTGGACCTGGCCCGGTCGCAGACCGGCCACCTGGGATTCGGGTTCGGCCCGCATGTCTGCCTGGGCGCGCCGTTGGCCCGCATGCAGATCCGGTTGGGCCTGCTCGCCCTGTTCGACCGGTTCCCCGAGTTGACGGCGCAGGCGCCACCGCACCGCGAGCCGAGCGCCGTGCTGACCAGCTATCGTTCCTATCCGCTGGCGGGTCACCGATAGCTGCGGATAATCGGGGCATGACCAATTTCCAGAGAGCGATCCTGGCCGGCGGCTGCTTCTGGGGCATGCAGGATCTGATCCGCAAGCAGCCCGGCGTGGTGAGCACCCGAGTCGGCTACACCGGCGACCCCAATGTTCCGAATGCCACCTACCGCAATCACGGCACCCATGCCGAGGCCATCGAGATCACCTACGACCCCACGGCTACCGACTACCGCAACCTGCTGGAGTTCTTCTTCGCCATCCATGACCCGACCACGCCTAACCGGCAGGGCAATGACGTCGGCACCAGTTACCGCTCGGCGATCTTCTACCTCGACGACGAGCAGCGCCAGATCGCGCTGGACACCATCGCCGACGTGGAGGCCTCCGGACGCTGGCCGGGCAAGGTGGTGACCGAGGTCAGTCCCGCGGGGGATTTCTGGGAGGCCGAACCCGAGCATCAGGATTACCTGGAGCGGTTCCCGGGAGGCTACACCTGCCACTACATCCGGCCGAACTGGCAGCTGCAGCCGCAGCGCTAACCGGGGTCAGTCCCGGCGGCGCACCGTGATCCGTCCGCCATTCTTGGGCGTGAAGGCCACGCCGCGAGAGTGGTACTTCTCGCCGGGCGCTGTGGTGGTCTCGATGGTCAAGCGCTCCAACACCGTCCGCAACACCACGTCCATCTCCAGGTTCGCGAAGGTCGAGCCGGGGCAGCGCCGGGTGCCGCCGCCATACGGCATCCACTCGAACGCTGACGGGCTGCCGTTGATGTAGCGCTTGGGGTCGAACCGCTGCGAATCATCGAACGCGGCGGCGTTCTGGTGGACCTGGTTGATGGCGACGATCACCGAGTAGCCGCGCGGAATCACCCACTCGCCAATCTGGATGCTGGGCGCGTAGACATGCCGTCCGGAGAAGTCGATCACGGTGCGCACCCGCTGCACTTCCCGAATCGTGGCGCGCCGCAGCGTGTTTCCACCAGCGTCCGCTTCGGCAGTCAGTTCGTCGAGCAATTCCGGGTAGCGGCTCAGCCGCTCGAAGACCCAGGCCATGGTGGATGCCGTGGTCTCATGGCCGGCAGCAAGCAGGGTCAGCAGCTCGTCGCCGATCTCCTGGCGGGTCATGGTCGTACCGTCTTCGTGGTTGCTACGCAACAGCAGCGTCAGCACGTCGGATCGGTTCTCGAAATCAGGGTCGGCTCGGACATCGGCGATCAGCTTGTCCAGGATGACGTCGTAGTGAGCACGCCATGCCTCCAGCCGGCCCCATGGGGTGAACCGACCGTACCGGCGAATCGGAATCGGCAAGGCCGCCAGCCGAGAGCCCAGCGTCACCCACTTGGGCAGGAGCGCCCGCAGCTGATCCAGTTCAGCGCCTTGGGCTCCAAAGATGGTCCGCAGGATGACGTTCAGGGTGATCCGGTTCATCGGACCGAAGGTCTCGAAGGGCTTTCCGGTGGGCCATTCGGCGATCTCGCGCAGGGTCTCCTCGACGATGATCTGCTCGTAGGCGCGCACGCTCTTGCCATGGAACGGTGGGCTCAGCAAGTTGCGCCGGCGCCGATGCGCCGCGCCGTCGAGCGCGAACACCGAACCCGAGCCGAGTACCCGCGACAGGTTGGGCTGGATGTTGCCCAGATCTTCGGGATTGGTCAGCATCACCTGCCGGACCAGGTCGGGCTCGGTGACGATGACGGTCGGCCCGAACAACGGGACCTCGACGGTAAAGGCGGCGCCGTATCTGGCGGTCAGGCGTTGCAGCACTCGGCGCCGGGACAGGATGAACAGCACTCCCGCTATCAGCTTGAACCCGCGCGCGCTGGGCGGCAGGTTGATCGCCGGTGATTCCGGGGTTTCGACGGTGTCCGCGGCCGTGCCGGCCATCGTGTGGGTCATGCGACGCCTCCCGACGTGAGATCTGGTACCGATGCGTACCAACGCTTGCGTGACACGGTACTCTTAAGTACCAACAAGTGGCAAGGCTCACGCGCAGGGAGGTGCGGCGATGACGATGCCTACAGTCGATACCCCGGCGGCCAACGCTGCCGACCCCTACCGGCACCGATTGCTCGACGGGCTGGCCGATTCGATCGCCGAGCGCGGCTACCGGGCCAGCACCGTCGCTGAGATTGTCCGCGCGGCCCGCACCTCTAAACGGACCTTCTATGACCACTTCGCCAGCAAGGAAGAGTGCCTCCTGGAACTGCTGCGGGTGGACAACGAGGAGTTGGCGCTGCGGATCCGGGCCGAGGTGGACCCCGAGGCCGATTGGCAGGTCCAGATCCGCCAGGCGGTACAGGCCTACGTCGCCCAGATTCGGGCTCGCCCGGCCATCACGCTGAGCTGGATTCGCGACATGCCGTCACTGGGCGAGGTGGCCCGGCCGGCCCAGCGTCGCGGCCTGGAGCTGATGTCGAACCTGCTGATCGAACTCAGCGGCAGCCCCGGGTTTCGCCGCGCGAATCTGCCGGCGCTGAGTCCGGCGCTGGCGGTGATTCTGCTGGGCGGCCTGCGCGAGCTGACCGCACTGGCCGTCGAAGACGGCAAAGACATCGGCGTCATCACCGAGCCGGCCATCGACGCGTCGATTGCGCTGCTGGGCCCGCGGGCCTGATCTACCGTTGATCTGTCGGGGCACCGAGAATCGAAGAGGACCGCCATGCAGCTCTCCATGCGCAATCAACTCACCGGAACCATCACCGATCTCGAAGTGGGCGCCGTCATGGCCGTGGTCAAGATCCGGCTCGACGGCGGCGAGCAGGTGATCACCTCGTCGGTCACCCGCGAGGCCGCCCTCGACCTCGCCCTCAAGGTCGGCCAGCCCGCGACGGTGTTCATCAAGTCGACGGAAGTCACCGTCGGGGTGGACTAGCCCCCTCAGTTCCAGGGCAGCGCCAGTTTGCAGATCTTGCGGACCACGCTGCCGAACTGCTTGAGCAGCGGGCCGGTGTTGTACGGCACGCCGTAGCGCTCGCAGATTTCCCGCACCTGCGGCGCGATTTCGGCGTAGCGGTGCGCCGGCAGATCGGGGAACAGGTGGTGCTCCACCTGGAACGACAGGTTGCCGCTGAAGATGTGGAACCACTTGCCGCCGGTCAGGTTCGCCGAACCGAGGATCTGGCGGTAATACCACATGCCGCGAGACTCGTTCTCGGTCTCCTCGATGGTGAATTCCTGTGTGCCGTCCGGGAAATGCCCACAGAAGATGATCGTGTAGGACCACACGTTGCGCATCAGGTTGGCGGTTAGGTTGCCGGCGAACACCAGCGGCGCGAACGGCCCGGCCAGCAGCGGGAACGCGACATAGTCCTTGAGGGTCTGGCGACGTACCTTCTGCCAGGTCTCAAGCAGCATCTCCTTCTTGTCGGCGAAACCGATCTCGCCGGCCCGGATGCGTTCGGTCTCCAGCTCGTGCACCGCCACGCCGTACTGGAACAGCACCATCAGCAGGAAGGCGTAGAGCGGGTTACCCAAGAAGTAGGGCTCCCAGGGCTGCTTGTCGCTCATCCGCAGGATGCCGTAGCCCACATCCCGGTCCATACCGACGATGTTGGTGTGAGTGTGGTGCATGTAGTTGTGCGAGTGCCGCCACTGGTCGCCCGGGCAGGCGTTGTCCCACTCGAAATTCTTGCCGTACAACGCCGGTTCGCCCATCCAGTCGTACTGACCGTGCATGACGTTGTGGCCGATCTCCATGTTGTCGAGGATCTTCGACAGTCCCAGCATCACCGTCCCTGCCAGCCAGGCCGGCGGGATGATGCTGAAGAAGAGCAGGGCGCGACCGCCGACCTCCAAGGTGCGTTGCGCCTTGATGATTCGATGGATGTAGTCGGCGTCGCGCTCGCCGAGGTCGTCCAGGACGCGCTGACGGAGGGCATCGAGCTCGGCACCGAAGGCGTCGAGGTTTGCCGGCAGGTCCGATCGCTTGAGCGCCTGGGTTTGTTCGAGCGCCTGCGGCTGCTCGGTCTGCGGCTGCTCGAGGACTGACTGCGTCATGGTTGGCTCCTTTCGTTTTCTACAGATCGATTTCGACGTCGCCGACGGGCACTGACACGCAGATCTGGATGTCTTCGCTCTCGGCGGTGGAGATCGCGCCGGTGATCAGGTTGCGCACCGCACCACCGGTTTTGCGGCACGTGCAGCTGTGGCAGATGCCCATTCGGCATCCGCTGGTCGGTTGCAGGCCAGCGGCTTCGGCTTGCTCCAGCAGGGTCCGGCCGTCGTCGACCACCGAGACGGTGCTGCCGAGGAAGCTGACCTGCCCACCGGACGGGTTGGCCGGAACTGTGAAGACCGGCGGCACGAAGCTTTCTGAGATCGTGTCGGGGCACTGCTCGCGCACCGCCGCCACCAGGGCCGGCGGCCCGCACACGTACACCGCGTCGGGGTTCGGCATCGCGGCCTGAAGATGCTCGGCATCGAAGTAGCCCTGCAGGTCGCCGTCGTTGGGAGTGCGGGTGTAGCCGTGCAGCACCCGAACTCGGGGCATGGCGGCGAGCTCGTCGTGGTAGCAGGCCTCTTCGCGGCTGCGGGCGTAGTGGATGAAGCTCACCCGGCCCGCATATTGCTCGGCTTGCAGGGTGCGCAGCATCGACATCACCGGGGTGATACCGCTGCCACCGGAGATCAGCAGAATGCGGCGCGGCCGGATGGCGGGGAGCACGAAATCGCCGCCGACCTTCTCCAGTCCGACGACCATGCCGGGCCGGGCGTTGCGGTACAGGTGCTCGGAGACCAGGCCCCCTTCGTGGCGGCCGATGGTGAGCTCGAGAAGCCGTTGGCCTTCTGCGCTTGCCGGCGAGTAGCACCGGGTGCGCCGGCGCCCGTCGATGTCGACGGACAGGTTGACGTGTTGTCCCGACTTGAAGCCGGGAAACGCGTCGTTGGGTTCCAGCAGCAGGGTCACGCTGCGCGGGGTGGAGCGCCGGACTGCGACGACCCGGGCACGGGCGTCGTTCTGGGTCCACGTCGGCGACACCAGCTCGGTGTAGCGGTCGACCCCGTGCGGACCGGTGAGCAGATCGACCAGGCTGGAGCCCAGAACCCGCCGCGTCAAAGTTTGAGTGAACATATGTACACAGTGAACACTTGTTCACGACGAGTCAAGGGCTATTTGCCCGCTGTGTTACGCTTCACAACAGTGAACAGTCGTACGCCGAATTCACGGTCGGGGCGCGCGCGGCCAGCTCGGCCGGAACGGCCTCCCCGTGTCACCCGTCCCGAACGCACGCCCCGCCCAGAACGGCCGGAGCGCGTTTCGCGCGAGGAACGCAAGGAAGCCACCCGTCGCGCGATCATCAACGCGGCGCTCACGCTCCTGGACGAACGCAGTTTCAGCGCACTGAGCCTGCGCGAGGTGACGCGCGCCGCCCACATCGTGCCGGCCGCCTTCTACCGGCATTTCGAGTCGATGGACGCCCTGGGCCTGGTGCTGATCGACGAATCGTTCCGGGCACTGCGCGAGACGCTGCGCGACGCCCGGACCGGTGGGGTGGACCCCAGTCGAGTCATCGAGTCCTCGGTCGAAGTCCTGGTCGACAGCGTCGCCTCCCGCCACGAGTACTGGCGATTCATCAATCGGGAACGCTTCAGCGGGATGACCGTGCTGCGCTATGCGATCCGCACCGAGATCCGGCTGATCACTTCCGAGCTGGCCACGGATCTGGCGCGTTTCCCCGGGTTCAATGCTTGGAGCGCCGAGGATCTCAACGTCCTGGCGGGATTGTTCGTCAACGCGATGATCGTCACCGCGGAGGCCATTGAGGACGCCCCCGATGCCGAGACCCTCGCCGAGATCAAACACGTTGCCGTCAAACAACTCCGGATGATCGCGGTCGCCGCAGGCGGCTGGCGCAGCAAGCCCTGAGCGGTGGGCCCCGCCGCACGGAACACCCCCGGGAAGCTGGCCGACATCACCGGTCCAGGCATCACCGATCGGTGGGGCGTGACGTGTGCGGACCTGGGCGCCTCGGTACTGGCACCTGACGGCACCCTGGTGTCGGTGTTCGGTGACACCTTTGCCGGCGAGCGGGTCGGCCAGGGCGATTGGCGATCCCCGGTGATCCTGATCGGTACCGGTGACGCCACCCACCGGGTGCGCTACCAGCGAGCCGGCGGACCTGATGCGCACTACGCCCGCCAGCTGTGGCACTACCGACACCGCCAACCGGCCTCACGGCTGGACCGCAACGCCATCAGCACCGTGATCCCGTCGGATCTGCTCCGGGTGGAGCAGACGCTCTACCTGCACGCGATCGTCAATCGCGGGTTCGGCAAGGTGGCGTGGACCGAGATCTGGCAATCGGCCGACAACGGAATCACCTGGCACAGCATGGGGGCGCGGTTCCCCGCGCGACTGCATGGCGGGTACGCCCAATGCTGGTCCTGGGACTACGACCCCGAGGACGGTTGGGTGTATGTGGTCTCGACCGGTTTCCAGCGCGACAAAGGCGTCATCCTGCGGAGGGTGCGTCCCGCCCACCTTGGAGATCCGAGCAAGTACTCGGGCTGGGGCTACCGCGGCGAGCGCCGGGCCTGGGGCCAAGCCCCGATGCCCATCACCCCGCCTGGCGAGACGTGGGGCGAGCTGTCGCTGCGACGGCTGGCGCCCGGAACCTGGGTACTGGGCGGGTTCGTATCGTCGCGCTACGCGCTGGGTTACCGAGTGCTGGAGTCCCCCACCGCCGAACTGACCGGGTCACCGCTGCAGCGCCCGCTGGTTGGGAGCGGTTGGGACGACGAAGATCACGCACGCGGCCGGGTCGCGCAGCTCTACGGCGGCTATGTGCTGCCCGGTTCCCGGGTGGATCGCACCGGCGGGGTGGGCCTGATGGTGTCGCAGTGGAACACCGCGCAAGGTTGGCCATACCGGGTGATGCAGTTTCGCGCCACGTTCCTCAGTGGGGCGAAAGTTCTCTAGCCGGAGTCGTTCTACGGCGTCACATCTGGACGGTTAATCCAGATTCCTCAGTAACTTTCTGGGTAAATGAGCAAAATTGGGCATAAAGCTGAGTTTTTCCTGGGGGTCAGCTGCTAGGCTTGCCGCCCAGTGGTCCGCGTAACTCTGGCGAGGGATATCGATCGTGACGAAGGTGAAGCAGTTTCTGTGCGGTGTGGCCGTCGCCGGCATGGTTGCCGGAACGGGAGCGGCAGTAGGCACGCAGGTGGGCCTGTCGGCGGTGACCGCCGATTGGATGCTTACCGCTGAGCACGTGTTGCTGATCGGCCTCGACGGTGTCAACCTCGCCAAGGTTCTGGAATACGCCTACAACGACGACAGCGGCTTCAAAACGGCGATGGACCAGGGCATCACCGGCACCGCAAGTCTGACCAACCACACCACCCTCTCCGGGCCGTCGTGGTCGACGATCCTCACCGGCGTGTGGGACGACAAGCACGGGGTCTACAACAATCTGTTCCGGCCCGAGCCGTACAACGCGTGGCCGTCGGTGTTCAACCTGATCGAGTACAACAAGCCGGAGATCGACACCACGATCATCAGCAACTGGGAGTACCTCAACCAATTGGCCGACGCCGGCAATTACCCGGTCGACAACAACATCTTCGTCCCGGCCGGGGACAGCCCCGCCGACAGCGACGAGCTGGTCACCGCGTTGACCATCGCCCAGATCCTCGGCACCGCGGACAACCCCGATGACATCTCGAGTTTCCTGTTCTCCTACCAGTCGCAGGGCGATCACGCCGGGCACTCGTTCGCCGGCGGGTCCGAAGAATATATGCAGGCCATCATCAATCTCGGGGCCAATATCCAACAGATCCTGGCCGCGATCGCTCAGGTACAGGCGATCACCGGCGACGACTGGTCGATCATCGTCACCACCGACCACGGCCACCAACAGACGGTGACCCTGCCCGGTCTCAGCATCGGCCACGGCTTCCAGTCGCCCAATGAGACGACGTCGTTCGTCATCTTCGATCAAGCCGGCAATGATGCGTCCGACGGCAGCCAGAACCTGAACTACTCGATCGCCGACATCACGCCGACCATCTTGTCGCTGTTCGGCATCCCGTTGCGCTCGGACTTCGACGGTGTCTCAATGGCATTCGACCCGACCGTCCTGGACAGCCTCGTCACCCCCGTCGATCTCAAGCAGGCGCTCACCGACGCCATCGCGATGTACGGCTACCCGAACATCGGCAACGACATAACGCTGGCCATCCGGACTCTGGCCGGGTCCGTGCCGTACTTCCTCGACAAGTTTGTGACCCAGATCGACGCATTCCTGCAATCGATCGCCGACCAGGACATCTTCTTGATCAGCGGGCTGGCCGAGGTCGCCCAGCAGATCAACGGTTTCTTCGGCGGTCTGACGGTCGACGTGACCAACACCCTGGCAATGGGAATCACGCATGTGCTCGGGTCGGGCGGAATCGCGCCCGAGGATGCGCCACTGCCGCTGCCGGGCAGCGCCGAGTTCACCGACCTGTCGCAGCTGCTCGACGTCGAGGCTCTGCTGGGCTGATCCGTCGAAGCCGACGGCGCCACACCAAATCACTTCAACGAGGAGACCCGACCGTGACGAAGGTGAAGCAGTTTCTGTGCGGTACGGCCGTCGCCAGCTTGGTTGCTGGAACGGGAGCCGCGGCAGTAGGGACGCAGCTGGGTCTGTCTGCCGTGACCGCCGAGTGGATGCTCGCCGCCGAACACGTGCTGCTGCTCGGCACCGACGGCACCAACCTGGACAAGATCCTGGAGTACGCCTACAACGACGACAGCGGCTTCAAGATGCTGATGGACCGGGGCATCACCGCGGCCACCACCATCGCAGGCCATATGACGATGTCCACACCTTCGTGGTCGACGATCCTCACCGGTGTCTGGGACGACAAGCACGGCGTGGTCAGCAACGTCTACCGGCCCGAGCCGTACACGACCTGGCCGTCGGTGTTCAACCTGCTCGAGTACAACAAGCCGGAGATCGAGACCACGGTCATCTCCGGCCGGGGCCTGTTCACCGAGATTGCGTCGACCGGCGGCTACCCGGCCGACAACATCATCGGCATCACCGGTGGCTCCACCTCGGCGGAGATGGACGCGCTGGTCACCCAGGAGACCATCTCCCGGATCCTGGCGACCACCAACAACCCGAATATCGACACCTTCATGTTTTCCTACCAGTCGCAGGTCGACCATGCCGGGCACTCGTACGGCGGCGGGTCAGACGAGTACCGCGACGCCGTCATCAACGTCGGAGCCAATTGGAAGGAGATCCTGGAGGCGGTAGCCCAGGCCGAAGCGGCCACCGGTGACAAGTGGACGATCATCGCGGTCACCGACCACGGCCACCAGCAGAACCCGGACTTGTTCGGATTCAGCCTCGGCCACGGCTTCCAGTCGCCCAACGAGACATCGAGTTTCGTGATGTTGTCGCTGGCCGGAAATGAAGCGCAGGCCGGCGGTCAGAGCCTGAGTTACCAGACCATCGACATCACACCCACGATCCTGCAGGCATTCGGCATCCCGATGCGTTCGGACTTCGACGGGGTCCCCATGCAGACCGACCCGGACATCCTGAACGGCATCGTCTTCCCAGCCGATCTCAAACAGGCCCTCACCGACGCGATCAACAGCTACGGCTACCCCGACATCGGCACCGACATCATGCTCAGCATCCGGGCGCTGGCGGGTGGGGCCGGCTACTTCCTCGAAAACTACGCTCTCCCGCCCATCCTCAACTTCCTGCAGTCGATCGTCGACCAGGACATCTTCCTGATCAGCGGGCTGGCCGAGGGCACGCAGTGGGCGCTCAAGACCGTCGGCGCCGCCACCGCCGACGTACTCACCGATATCGGCCGGGTGGTCGCGTACTTCACCGGGGCCGGCGTCATCCCGCCGAACGACGCACCCCTGCCACTGCCGGGCGCCGCCGAGTTCACCGGATCGCTGGAGGCCTTGCTGGCTGACCATGCCGTTAGCACCCCCGACCTGGACGCCTTCCTCGATGTGGACGCACTGCTGAGCTGATACAGCTGCGCTTACGCCTGTCTCGCCTGGTGAAATAACCCACAGGCCTCCTCAGTAACACCCTGCTCAAATGAGTGATTTCGGGCAGAAAGCTGAGTTTTAGCTGGGTAACTGTTAGTCTTGCGCCCATTGGCCTGCACTACTCGACGAGGGAATCCGATCGTGACAACAATCAAGAAGTTCCTCAGTGGGGTGGCCGTCGCCGGCCTGGTTGCCGGAACGGGTGCCGCCGTCGGGTCACCGGTGGGGCTGTCCGCAACGACGGCCGACTGGCTGCTCGCCGCCGAGCACGTGCTGTTGATCGGCGTCGACGGAGTCAACCTCTCCAAGATCCTGGAGTACGCCTACAACGAGGACAGCGGTTTCAAGACCGCGATGGACCAAGGCATCACCGGCGCCGCGACCGAGGTCAACCACACCACGATCTCCGGCCCGTCGTGGTCGACGATCCTCACCGGTGTGTGGGACGACAAGCACGGTGTGATCAACAACCTGTTCGAGTCCGAGCCGTACAACCTGTGGCCGACGGTGTTCAACCTGATCGAGTACCACAAGCCGGAGATCAACACCTCGATAATCTCCGACTGGGACTACCTCAACCAACTCGCCGCAGCGGGCGGCTACCAGGCCGACAGCAACACCTACATTCCGATGGAGACCACCTGGGCTAACGCCGACGCGGCCGTCACCGCGGAGACCATCGCCCAGATCATGGCCACGCAGAACAACCCGGGCGACATCTCGAGCTTCCTGTTCTCCTACCAGGGACAGGTCGACGAGATGGGACACGAATTCGGCGGCGGGTCACCCGAATACGCCCAAGGCCTTGTGAATGTCGCAGGTAACATCCAAGAGATCTTGGCCGCAGTAGCCGCCGTCAAGGCGATCACCGGCGACGACTGGTCAATCATCATCACCACCGACCACGGCCACCAGCAGTCGCTGGGCTTTGGGCACGGCTTCCAGTCGCCCAACGAGACAACGCAATTCGTGATCTTCGACCAAGCCGGCAATGATGCGTCCGACGGCAGCCAGAACCTGAACTACTCGATCGCCGACATCACGCCGACCATCTTGTCGCTGTTCGGCATCCCGATGCGGTCGGACTTCGACGGTGTCTCTATGGCGTTCGACCCGGACGTCCTGAACAGCCTCGTCACCCCCGTCGACCTCAAGCAGGCGCTCACCGACGCGATCGCGATGTACGGCTACCCGAACATCGGCAACGACCTGGCCCTGGGCCTCCGTACCGTCGTCGCCACCATCCCGTACCTGCTCAACGGCGTTGTCACCGACATCGACAAGTTCCTGCAGGGGATCGTCGACCAGGACATCTTCCTGATCAGCGGACTGGCCCAATTCGCCCAGGAGATCAACGGCTTCTTCGGTGGTCTGTCGGTGGACACGCTCCAATGGATGGCACACGGTGTCGGCTACCTGACGGGATCCGGGACCATCGAGCCGACCGACGCACCGCTGCCCCCGCCGGGAAGCGCCGAGTACACGCCCGACCTCGGGGGCTCCGACCTGTCCGGGCTGCTCGACGCGCTGGTGGGCTGACAGCTCCTCGCACACCGATGCCGCCAGGTCTTTGACCTGGCGGCATCGGTGTTTCGGCCGGAAGCCGCTGCGCTAACGTCGCGGTAGCTACCTCACACCGCGGGACCCGGACCCGTTCTCGATCCCAGTTGAACAAAGGAGCGGCCGTGAAGACCCCCATCTGCGAGCAGTACGGCATCGACTTCCCGCTTTTCGCCTTCAGCCACTGCCGCGACGTGGTGGCCGCGGTGACCAACGCCGGCGGGTTCGGCGTGCTCGGCGGCGCCGCCTACACCCCGGAGCAGTTGGATCAGGAGCTTTCCTGGATTGACGAGCAGGTCAAGGGAAAGCCCTACGGCATCGACATCATCGTGCCCGCCAAATTCGAAGGCAAGGGCGAGAACCTTTCCGGCCACCAACTATCCGACCGGATCCCCGACGAGTACAAGGCGTTCATCGCAGAACTGTTGGCGCAGCACGACATTGAGCCCGACGAGAAGCCCCGGTTGGGATCTGCCATGCTCTCCGGCAGCAACGGCGAGCAACTGCTCGAAGTCGCGGTCGCCCATCCCATCCGCATGATGGCCAACGCGCTCGGCGTGCCGCCGGATTACATGATCAAGTCCGGCAAGGACAACGACATCCCCGTCGCGGCCCTAGTAGGCGCCAAGGAGCATGCTCTCAAGCAGGTGGCACAAGGGGTCGATCTGATCGTCGCTCAAGGAACCGAGGCGGGCGGCCACTGTGGCGAAGTCTCCACGCTGGTGGTCGTTCCCGAAGTCATCGAAGCCATAGACAACGCCGTGCCGGTGCTTGCCGCCGGCGGGATCGTCACCGGTCGACAGATGGCGGCCTGCGTGGCGCTGGGCGCCGCCGGCGCGTGGACGGGTTCGGTGTGGCTCACCACCGAGGAGGCCGAAACGG
Source organism: Mycolicibacter virginiensis (assembly GCF_022374935.2). Lineage (NCBI taxonomy): Bacteria > Bacillati > Actinomycetota > Actinomycetes > Mycobacteriales > Mycobacteriaceae > Mycobacterium > Mycobacterium virginiense. The sequence goes on along the minus strand of NZ_CP092430.2, from coordinate 74,670 downwards.
CTCCGCACACCGTGCAGAAGATGCTCGCGGCCACGTCGCGCGACACCATTCGCTCCACCGGACGCACCGGCAAGCCCGCACGCCAACTGATCTCCGATTGGACTGATGCGTGGCGACCCAACGACAAGGGCCACCCGACCCTGCCGCTACCGCTGCAGTCGATGATCGCCGAACCCACACTGCGTCGCATCGACAAGCTGGCCGCCACCGGACACCCCGGGGCCCAAGCCCTGTCCACTTATTTCGTCGGCCAGGGCGTCGGGCTGATGAACAAGGTGAAGCCCGCGCGCGACGTCGTGTTCGAGTTCGTCGAGGACTACCTCGCCGCCGCCGAACGACTCGGCGGCTCGGTCAGCGACTGACCGCTACGGAGCCTGCGGCTCCCGCCACATCTTCCACAGTGTCGGTCCGCCGTGGGGGACGTTGATCTCGCCGATCACCCGGAAGCCGAAACGCTCGTAGTACGGCACGTTCTCGTGCTTGCTGGACTCAAGATAGGCCGGGCAGAGTTCGGCATCGCAGCGATCGAGCCGCGGCTGCATGACGGCCTGCCCGAAGCCGCGTCCCCGCACAGCCGGGTCACTGCCGATCACCGCCAGATACCAGTGCGGCTCTTCGGGGTGGTTGGCGTCCAACAGGTCTGTCAGTGCGCGGCCTTGGGTAAGCCGGAAGCCGAAGGACCGGAACAACGACGGCACCATGCGCAGCTGCGACCAGATCGACTGTTTCCAGCGGTTGGGCGGGTCCCACAGCGCAGCCGCCCCGACGACTGCGCCGTCGTCGGCCACCTCGACGCCACCGCCCGCCAGGTGATGAACCCGCGTGGAGGTGCCGAAGAACGTCGTCAACTGCTCGGTGCGGGCCGCGTCGTCGGGAAGCAGCCACATCGATACCGGGTCGTCGTAGAACGCGCGTCCCAACGCCTGCGCCAGCGAGGGGATGTCCGATTTCAACGCGGGCCGCGAGTCGATTGCCATGGGGCTAGGTTAATGCGTCGCATTCGGGCGGCGCGCAGAGCAAGATCAGCGGCTATGAGCACGCTGCTGTGGGACCAGCACACTTGCCTGCCGTTGCAGGACAGTGCCGAGGTGGCCCCGCTGACCCGCTACCAGCATTCCGGCGGCGCATTGCTGTCGGTGAACGTGGGCTACGTACCGCAGCGCTTGGCCGACACCTTGGCCCTGCTGCGGCACTTTCGTCGCGCCATCGAGGCTCACCCGGGCCTGACGGTCGCGGCCGGACTGGATGACGTCGACGCGATCACCGGCGCCGGCGGGATCGCGGTGGTGTTCGACCTGGAGGATTCCAACCCGCTCGACGACGATCTGTCCAACCTTGCCGTGTTGGCCGAGCAGGGGGTCCGCACGCTATTGCCCACCTACAACCACGCCAACCGTGCCGGCAGCGGCTGTCTGGACGCCGTGGACTCCGGACTGACCGCGTGGGGCCGCGCGATCGTGGCCGAGATGAACGCCGTGGGCATGGTTCCCGACGGCTCACATTGCAGCGCCCGCACCGGCCTGGACATGTGTGCGGTTTCGACCGGCCCCGTCGTCTACAGCCATTCGTGTATGCGGGCCCTGTGGGATCACCCGCGCAACATCACCGACGATCAGGCCCTGGCGTGCGCGGCTACCGGCGGCGTCGTCGGCATCACCGCGGTGGGAATCTTCCTGGGCCCCAACACCCCAACCCTCGACGCCGTAGCGCACCACCTGGAGTACGCGGTAGAACTGGTGGGCATCGAACATGTCGGCGTCAGCACCGACTACTCCTTCGACCACGCCGACTTCAATGCCGAGCTGCTCGCTAATCCGCAGTTGTTCGACGAGAGCTACACCCGCTGGGGCCCGATCCAGTGGATGCCCCCGGAGACCTGGCTGGGCCTGGGTGACCACCTTTCGGTACGCGGCTGGGCCGATGCCGACATCAATGCCGTGCTCGGCGGCAACTTCCACCGGGTGGCACGCGAGACCTGGCGGACCTAGGTTTTCTTGGCCCCGCGGGCGAATTCGTTTATCGTGCTGACGAATTCACTGGGTTTCTCGACTAGGGGGCTGTGCCCCGATCCGGCGATGACGACCGGCTGCAGGCCGGCCTGCCGATAGCGGTCGACGTTCTGGACGGTCGGGGTCAGCACATCACTGTCACCCCACACCACCAGCACCGGCTTGCCCAGCCCCGCCAGCCGGTCGGCCACCGCTTGCTGTTCGTTGATACGGCTCGCGGTCTTGGCGTCACACAATGCGTTGTGGGTCATTCGTTTCAACGAACGGTAGGCCAACGCGGGAACCGGGAAGTCGGCGGCGAAGCCGGTCTGCAGCGAGCTCTTGTCGACGGCATCGACGCTGCGCAACTTGTCGACCGCGGCGCCGAGCACCGGCCAGCACACCGCGTTGCCCAGCGCGGGCATGGCAGTCATCCCCAGCGCCGCGGGAGTGTCGGAGACGACCACGCGGTCCACCAGCTCCGGTGCGCTTTCGGCCAAGGCGGTGGCCACCGTCCCACCCATCGAATGCCCGACCAGCACGGCGTGCCGCACCCCCAGGGCATCGAGCGCTTGGTGTACGGCGGTCGCCTGACACTCGGCGCGGTAGGGGGCGGCGTCGCTCGGGGCCTCGGAGCCGCCGTGGCCGACCAGGTCGATCGCGACCACCCGCGATGTGTTTGCCAGCGCGGGCGCCACCGCCTCCCACCACTGGATCGACGCCGAATAGCCGTGCAGCAGCACGATGGCGCGGTCCCCACCCGGGCCGTACTCGCGGACGTTGAGATCCGGTCCGGGCAGCTCCAGCACCCGCCCCTGCGCGAACGGCTCGGCAGCCCGCGCGATGCGGTCGGTGACCATGGCGTTGACCAGCAGTGCGACGAGAACGAGCGTTATGACCAAAGCGGCAAGGCGTTTACCCACCCGCTGACGCTATCCCGGGCCTAGCCTGGATCGAGACCGAATCCACAGGAGGTAGCAGTGAGCGACCACGACATTCGGATGATCGTCTTGTCCACCGACGACCTGGACGAGTCGATCAAGTTCTACAGCGAGACCCTGGGCATGCCGCTGAAGTTTCGCGACGGCGCGCACTTCGCCGCGCTCGACGGCGGGTCGGTGACGCTGGCATTGGCGACCGCGGTGGACCACCCCATCCACGGGCAGGTGGTGGTCGGCATCAAGACCGACGACGTCGACGGTGCGGCGAAAGCCATCGAGGCCAGTGGTGGCGGAATCGTCAAGGGCCCCTACGACGATGCCCACGAGCGCCGGGCGGTGGTCTACGACAACAAGGGCAATGGGCTGGTGTTCTATAAGCCGTTGGGGCGGTAGAGGGCGCGATGACCCCGCATTCGCCTGTTCCGCCCCCTCTTCGCCCCCATCGATGGCAGTTCGTCGCGCTCACGGTCGGTCTTATTGCAACGGCCGCGGTGGCCATCGCTGGCGTTGTCATTGCCCTATCCAGGCCGACGCATTCTGTGGTGACTTACTCCGCGGAAGAGAAGGCCGAAGCGAAGACGCAGTTGTGCGAACGGTACAAGCTGGCTGGCCATGCGATGCATATCGAAACCAGCGACCCTGATGGCCAGGCCGCATTAGCACGAGTCGCACTTTCGAACGGTGCCTTGATGTTGTACGCCGCCTCCCAGGATCCGGCATTGGAAGCCAACGATCGTGACGCCGCTCGCGCACTGGCTAGCAGTTACCAAACGACAGCAGCCCTGGGTACAGCCGGCATGGCAACGCGGGACCAGTACCTCGCCTCGGTTGACGACATGAATGCCAAGGACCGCGTAATGACGGCGCTGTGCAGTGAGTGACGGGCTGCACGCGGGGAATCCATTTCAGTCCATCTGTCACCAGCTGGTCAATCTGACACCGCGCAGTAGCAATCGCACAAGAACTAGCCAGGGCAGCGCGTTCCGTCCGTGTAGATCTCACCGACGATACGGTCGCTCGCGTCCTGCTTTCGTGGAACCTCGACTCTTGGTCAACAAACCAATCAGCGCTAAGCAAAGCTACTTCTCAAGCCGGCGCACCAGAATCTCTTTCTGCCCAGCCTAAATCCAAGCGGACGGCCGGCAATTGCTGCCTCCAGTGGCACACAGGGATAGGCTGAATGATGTGCTCCCTCCCTCGCCTGTATCGACGGTAGGTCCAATTACTCCGCGGGCGCGGATACCTCTCCTGCTCTTGTTGCTAATCAACGCTGTCGTTTCGGCCGGGGTCCTGATCATGTTGCTGACGCGACCTAGCCCGGAACCCGCGTACACATCGGGCCAGCAGTCTGCTGCGCAGAGTCACATGTGCGAGAGGTTCGATCTCGCCGCACGGGCAGTGCACACCGCAACGAACAACCCGGATGGAAACGTCGGGGTTGCTCGCGATGCCCTAACGAATGGAGCGGCCATGCTTGAACTAGCTGCGGCCAGCCCCGCTCTAGATTCCGGGTTTCGGGAGGCGGCCCAAGCGTTAGCCACCGCATACCTGACGCAGGCAGCGATGGGGCTGACGTCAACTCCCGATCAATATGCCGAGGCGCTGGCTGACACTGCGGGCAAGACGTCCGCGATGGAGACTCGATGCGCTGCCACCTGACTGTGCATCCTTAAGCGTCGCTCGTCTGTTCGGCTACCCAACTCGCATCTCAACTAGAGGGTCTCCGTCGACGTTACGATATGAACCGTGACGACGACACAACCCTGGCCGGGGCAACTTTCGGATCGTCCCCGGCGTTGGCCGCCGACACTCCTGGCCGCCGGGCTGATAGCCAACACGATGCTGTCAATCGCCGCCCTGGCCGTTGCGCTGTCTCGGCCAACAGCGCCACCCACTCCCACTTTCACTGCCGCTGAACAAGCTTCCGGGCAGGCGTATCTGTGCGAAAGGTACAAGCTCGCAGCGCTGGCAGTCCGCATTGCAACGAACATCCCCGACGTCGATCCAGGAGTGGCCCGCAATTCGCTAACCAACGGTGCGTTGATTCTGGAGTCGGCCGCCGCAAACCCAGCAATCGATTCCAAGTACCGCGCCGGTGCGCAGGCTTTGGCTATGGCGTACCAGACGCAAGCTGCTATGGGCAATACAGCGACGATTGATCAATATAACGTTGCGATTGCCGACACAACTACCAAAACCTACGCGATGCAGGAGCTGTGCGCCGCATAACCAATTAGGACTGCGCCTATCAGGAACTTAAGTCCGCGCCGCGACAGCTCGTCCTTGTTCCTCTGTAGTGAGCCCTCTCCTGCGCCGGTGTACTAGTGATCCGTGGCCGATCAGCACGCGACATGTTCTCAGTTGCTCCCTCGACTGAACGAATGCAGTTCAGCAATCAGGTTGTAATCGTGATATCGCGCCGAGGTCTACCGTCCGGAATGTGACCATGACACCACCTCCTTGGCCCATACCGTCTCCCGCCCCGTCACCCCGGCGATCCACTGCGGTATTCGCGACGCTTGCTGCGTTGCTATCAGTCGCTGCGTTGACCGTCGCGATCATTTCGCTAAACCGCGCAGCCGACGCGTCAGCCCCGCATTACACGGCCTCGCAGTAAGCCGACGCCAAAAAGCGTCTCTGCGACAGTTACAACCTTGCCGCTCACGCGGAACACATTGAAACGAACACGCCTAATAACGTTGCGCTCGGGCGGCTATCCCCAACCAACGGTGCCCTGATCCTTGAGACGGCCGCAGCGGACCCCGCCCTCGACCCTAAGTATCGCGATGCAGTCCGCGCCCTCGCGCTCACCTAACAAACGCTCGTGGCAGTCGCTACAGGTAAGAAGGCGGAGACCCGGAACTCGAAGCAGTGGTTACGGACGCAAACGCTAAAGACCCGCGTGATGACCGAGCTTTGCGGCAATTAGTCATCTCGCTGGGACGCCGACACCGTTCGAAGGTACGCCGATGCGGCGATGTCGGCTCCTACACAACTCACTCGCGCGACGCGCATGTCCGATTCGAACACCGAGACCGTACCCACTGAAGCGTCAAGTAGACCGTCCCCAGGCGCCAGATAACGCGCTCCCCCTGCCGTTACGTTCAAGCGGCCCAGGGACGCCCGCCTGCCGACCGAACGCAGTCTCGATCAGGATGTAAACGCGAAATCGCGTTGAGGGCTACCATCCGCAATGTGACCATGCCATCGCCCTCCTGGTCGGCACCTTCCCTGGCTCAGCCACGCCCTCGTTTAGCCCTAGTATTCGCGACACTTGGTGCGCTGTTGGGTATTGCCTCGATGATCCTGGCAATCGTGGCCCTCACTCGAGCCCCGGCCAGCCCGACCTATTCGACGGCCCAAAAGACGGCCGCCAAGACCGACTTATGTGGTCAGTTCAAACCTGCTATGAACGCGATACACATCGAGACCAACGGGCCCGACGCGGGTCTCGGACGTATCGCTTTGATTAACGGCGCGCTGGTCCTAGAGAGCGCTACTGCGAATCCAGCCTTGGATCCCACATATCGCGACGCAGCCCAAGCCGTTGAGTCAGCCTACCAGGATCTAGTTATTGAATCTTCCAGCGGCAAGGCCGGCGATCCTCAATTCGATAATGTCGTGAACACCGCCAACGCCAAAGAACGCGTACTGAAAGATTTGTGCGGTGACTGATTCACCAGCTGATCTACCGCCAGGTAAATGGTCGTCTTACTTGGTAGGTGTGTGGTGGCCCGGACCCCCGACCCGACCCGAGCAGGGGATCCAGCACTGGTCTAGTCAATCCGACGCCAAAGAGCACGAAGCCATCGAACTCCGGGATTTCACAAACGGCCTAAGCGCAAGGAACAGTGGACGAACCACGGAGGACGAGCTGATACGGCTACGTATCGGCTACAACCGTCTGACGAACGCCGCCGAGCACTGTCGGAGCAAAAAAACAGCTAGCGACAGCGTCGTCAAGGCCGTTAATGACCTCCGCCAAAACTTGACGAATATCGCCAATCAGTACAACCCAAGAATCGACGACCTGGTAGCGAAAAATACACCGGAGGCAATGACCGAAGCCATCGGACTAATCGTCGAAGCCAACGGTAAAGCCGCCGAACACAGTTCAGAGACCAACGGCCAGATCATTGCGGCAACCCAGCAGATGTTCAATGATCTGGGCATCGAAGGCGACGCCCAGAACTGGCTGCAAAATAACGGCGCGAAATTCGGCACGCCACCGCCGCAACCGCCCACCAGCGAAGAACTGAGCAGAAAGGCCGCCGGCACCGACCAGCTTCCATTCCCGCCTGGCGCGGGGTACGCGGATGATCGCCCAATTCCCAGGAGCGTGGACGACCTCCTTCTGCCGGAAGGCCGCGCCAACAGCGGCGCAGGCGGCAACGACCCAGTTGGCCAAGCAGGTTCGGCCGGACCGGCGCCCACTAGCGAACCGAGTTCAGGCGGGCAATCTACGGTCCACCCAGCGGGCGTCGGCTCGCCCGGCTTAGTCGGCTCACCCGACGCGTCAAGCGCTGGTCACGAACCTGGCGGCGGTGCCACATCGGGCGCGGCGCAGGTCAGTTTCAACCCAGCCGGCGGCCCGGGGAGCGGCGGAGGGCTTGGCCCCGGTGCCGGAGGAGGCCCCGGCCCCACAGGCAGCACCGGGTTAGGCCCCGGTGCCGGAGGAGGTCCCGGCCCCACAGGCAGCACCGGGTTAGGCCCCGGCTCCGGAGGAGGCCCCGGCCCCACAGGCAGCACCGGATTGGGACCCGCAGGAGGAACTGGCGGCGGCATACCCGGCGGACCGGCGCTGGGCGGCGGCGGCGTCCCCTCACCCATGACCTCCGGCATGTCAGGCCTGGGCAGCCCCGGCGGTGGCGGCATGCCACCCGGCCTCCCGGGCGGCGGGCCGGCCCAGGCGTTCGCGTCCGGCATGCCGGGCGGCGGCCCTGCGGGAGCGGGCGGGCCGCCATCGCCATTGGCGCCGGGCGGAGCCGGCTCCGGGGGGTTCGGGCAGCCATCGCAGATTCCGCCCTCACCGTCGGTGACGCCGATGGCGGGTGGTGCGCTGGGCAACATGGCCCAATTGGCGAGCCCCAACACCGAGATCGCCCCGTCGGCCCCCACCGCCGGCGCGACACCGGCAGCACCGACGGCGGCGCCCGTGACAGCGAGCCCGGCCTCCGTATCGTCGGGGCCGATCAGCGCCGGCCCGGCGGCCCCGTCGGGCCCCTTGCCCGGCTACGGAGCAGACCTGCGCCCAGCGGCTGGAGCCGTCCCGGCCGCGCCCACGGCGCCTGCCGGACCTGCGGGCCCGACTCCCCCACCCCCGTCTGGCGGCGCCACCACGCCAACGTCGGGGGGACCAACGGTCACCTCCGCCACCGATCGTCCGGCACCGGGCAAGCCAACGCCCGGCGCAGCCAGTCAGTCCGGCGCATCGGTGGCCGGAAGCATGGGCGCCGGGGGCACGGCCGGAGCCGGAGCCGGTACGGCCGCCCGGCGCCTGGCCGAACATCAGGATCTGCAGCGCAAAGTCGACGCCGTGGCCCGCCAGGCGCCGGAGCTGGCCTGGGCGGCCGGTCTTCGCGACGACGAGACCACCACCGTGCTGGCCACCGACTTGGCCGGCGGCTGGATTCCGCCCACCGTCAAACTCCCGCCCGGGCTCACTTTGCTGGATCCGGCCCACCGTCGCCGCGATACCAGCGCGGTCGATCTGCTGGGTGCGGTGATCGCCGCCGCCGCCCATCAACCGAACACCTACGTCACCGAGGCCGGCCCGAACGATCCGATTCCCGGCAGCGGGGAGCGCGCCCGCTATGGGCAGCACGTCGACGAACTCGGTCCCACGCTCATCGACATCACCGGCACCAATGACCGCCTACCGCGGATCGTGCAGACTGTGGCCCGCGCCGTGGCCCGCAGATCCGGGGTCGCCGACAACGAGATCGCGTTGTTCCGGCAGGTAGTCGCCGACACGCAGGCGCGAGTACTGTCGGCCTATCCGCAGCATGCCCCGCGGGACGTCGCCGACTGGATGCTGTTGGCGGCCATCGACGCCCTGATCGACGGAAGCGAAGAGCTCGCCCGCTACCACCTGGCGTGGTATCTGGCAGTGGCAGTACGGCATGGAGGTGTTACGCCGTGACAGACGACTTCGTAAGGCATTACGGTGCGGACTTCTTGCACATTGCGCTCTCTCAGCCCCCGGCGGCGATCCCCCCGGGACCGGTCCATGACGGTGGATCGTCCCCGGTCGACGCCACGATGGCCGCCTTCGGCGCCGCAACCAACCTGAACCTGGTCGAGGAGAACACCGAACTCGCCAACGATCACCGAGACCGCACCGGCCACGCAGCTGATGCCGTACGCAAGTTCGGCGAGCACGAGGCCGACGCGGCATCGAAGTTCCAGAACGTCGCATCCCAGGGTGACGCGCTGATGGCACAGCAATCACCGCAGGAAGCCATGGGCGGGGCCATGCAGGGTGTCAACGGCGCGATGCAGGGCATCACCAGCGCACTCAGCGGGGCCCTCGGCGCGGTGAGCAAGCTGCCCCAGGGGTTGATGCAGGCCGGCCAGGGTGCGTTGTCGCCGCTGATGAGCGCCGCGTCGTCGCTGGGCAAGGCGGGGCTCGGCGGCACCACGCTGGCCTCGAGCATCAGTCCCGACTCCGGCCTGGGCGGTGGGGATTTCGGCTCCGGCGGAAGCGGCGGGGGCGGGCTGGGCGTGGGCACCACGCCGGCCAGTAACCTCGGCCCGCCCCCGGTTCCGGGGACTTCGACGCCGACTACGCCTGCCAGCTCTCTGGCCAATGCCGGTGCGGCCGGCCCGGCAGGCGGCGCACCCACCGCGGGTGGGAGCGGCGGCGGGATGATGCCGATGATGCCCGGCGGGGCCGGTGCCGGCGGCAAGGGCGGCAAAGACGACAAGACCGACGCGAAGCGGATCGCCGCCCCCGGCGTGCCCAACGGCCAGCCCGTCAAGGGCCGCACGACGGCCCCGCCCAATGTGCCGGTGACCAAGTCGGTCGCGAAGGACGCCGGTCATCCCGGCATCACTCCGCTGAAACGCATTGTGGACAAAGACGATTCGTCGAAGTGAGCCCGCCGGCGACTTAGTTAGTTGTCGCGGTGTCTCGTTGCCTTGGACGTTAGATGGTAGACCGACAGGTAGACCACGGCGAACAAACCGGCCGATGAGACCGACGCGATGAAGAACTGGAGGCGTTGTCCCTGCGCGATCGGATAGCGGAACTTCGCCTCGCCGTAGCCCATGCCGACTGCAAACAGTAGGCAGAAGCCGAGCATGTACAGGATCAGTTCACGATCGTTGTGAAAACTGAACCCTTCGCGCCCGGGCAGAAAGGAACTGCACACCGCAACATCAAATGCGAGCCCGAATCCCGCGATGATCCACCAGATCTTCGGCGGGGTGGCAATCTGTTCGTGGCGCTGGAGTTTCGCCGAATCGCCTTCGGACTCGGCATTCTTGTGGAGCGGTTGAAACGCGTAGACTGTGCCGCGGATTCGAATGTATGGAGTGTGGGCATATGCCCAGCCAACTGTTGCAATCAACATCACGCCGATCGCGGCCAGAATCGTTGCCGGATCGGGGTAGGCGGCAAGAACAGCAAAGAGCATTGTCAGGGCTGCCAAACACCAATAGATGCGGCGTTTCGACTCCAGCGGTACCTTGAGGTAATCCAAGAACGCACCGGCTACGATGCACAGACCTGCAGCAATAATGAAGGCGTTACTCATATCAGTACCCCAGGGCGGCATCCACGATCCCTTGGCCTACTTTTGAACCTCCGACGATCCCGCCTGCCACAGCGAAGGGAACGGCTATCTCGGGGGCGGCTATAAATGACATCACAACTCCAGCGCCCCATGCACCCGCTGCGCCTCCTGCCCAGCGGCCACCAAATTCCGTCACGCCCTGACCGGCCGAGATTTTGCCGTCCCTTACGTCCATTAAGGTCAGTAGACCATCCAATCCGGTAGCCGTACCCCCCAGGCCCCTGCCGAACTTCCTCAGCGCCTCGGCGTCGGCCTTGGAAAATGCGTCAGCGTCGAGCCAGTGCCGCCCCGTTGGCAGACTTTCCCCGTATTTCTCCACGCCGCCACCGACGGCATCAGAGGCGTTCGCGAGTTGGCTGAAGAACTCCCTTGGTGAGGTCCCGTTCTTGACGGCGTCGACGGCACGCTGGACTCCGGCGGGGGACACGCCACTGCTGCGGCGTCGGTCGGCGAAGCCGTTGAGGGCGAATGCGCGGGCGGCCGCTTCCGCGTCCCCTGGTCGGATCATCCGCCGCGAACACCATGTGTGTATATTGGTGCGCATGGCTCGGCTGAACGTGTATGTTCCCGACGATTTGGCGGAGCGAGCCAGGGCGCGGGGACTGAACATCTCGGCGCTGACTCAGGCCGCGATCAGCGCTGAGTTGGAGAATTCCGCGACCGACAGCTGGCTTGACGGGCTAGAGGCCTGGAGCACAAGCGCTCGACACGATGACGTGCTGACTGCGCTCGACGCCGCCCGCGATGAGCTCGGAGCGTGAAACCGCTCTCCGGTTCGCCGGCAGAGCAGGTGGTCGTGGACGCCAGTGCCATGGTGGACCTACTTGCTCGCACCCAGGATCGGTTCACATCGGTACGTGCGCGGCTGGCCGGCACAGTGATGCACGCGCCGGCGCACTTTGATGCCGAGGTGCTATCGGCGCTGGGGCGCATGCAACGCGCCGGCGTGCTGACCGTTGCTCAGGTCGGGGCGGCACTGGATCAGCTACGACGGGCACCGGTAACTCGGCACGAACTCTCCCCGTTGCTTGCTGGAGCGTGGGCGCGGCGCGAGATTCTGCGCCTCACCGACGCCCTCTACGTGGAACTTTCGGACACGGCAGATCTGGTGCTGCTCACCACGGACCAGCGGCTGGCGCGTGCTTGGCCTGCGGCCGAAGCCATCAGCTGACAGCAACCCGGCTGCCTCGACGCTTCACTGAACCGCAACCAACCGCTCCTAACGCGAAAATGGTGGCGCCTAAGACGACTGCGATATCGACTGCTGCTCGAGACTTAATCATCCGCGCCATTTCCCGGGTCGTACGCCGGTGGCTCGGGCGTGGGACTCGTGGTGCGGGGCGGACTGGTCTTCCGGCCGCCCGGATACCGCCCGGTCAACGCCAGCACCTGAGCGGCGCGCTGCCGACTATCAGCTGATGCGTCGGCCACGATCCGGTGGATCTCCCGGGTCTTGCCCGTCAGATACGCCTGGAACTGACGGGCACCGGCCGGGGTGTCCAGACCGGGCCAACTCGCGGCACTCTGGCGAATCTCGGCTTCCAGCGCGTCCAGACGCGCCCGCGCCTGCAGGTTGTTCTGGTGGGCGCCGCGCAGGATCCCCTCGAAGGAGCGGTCGAGCTCGACCGACGTCGCCAACCGCTGCGCCAACTGCTCTTCGCGTGCCCGGGCTGCCTCCGCAAAAGCACCCGACTTGTCCGGCATAGCGCAAAAGGTACGCGCGTCGGCCTCATCGCGTGTGCGCAAGTGACTGGTTCCCGCTGGCCAAGGCCAGTAATGTCGTCGCGGTGCGCTTTGTCGCCGCAGGGGGCGGCGCCGCCGAGCGTGCGTCGTTAGGGGTAGCAGAGCATGCCGCTGAGTCTGTCGAACCGGGACCAGAACTCCGGTCACCTGTTCTACAACCGACGACTGCGCGCCGCCACCACCAAATTCTCGGTGCGCATGAAGCACGACGACCGCAAACAGACCGCCGCGATCGTGCTCTCTATCGTCCTGATCTTCATCGGCATGGGCTGGATGCTGCTGCTGAACGTGCTGCGTCCGGCCGGGATCGTGCGCACATCATCGATCGTCGGCGACCGCGACTCCGGTGCGATCTATGCGCGCATCGACGGGCGGCTGTACCCGGCGCTGAACATCACCTCGGCGCGGCTGGCGGTCGGCCACGCCGAGGTGCCCACCTGGGTCAAACCCGCGGAGATCGCCAAATACCCGACCGGCCCCACGATCGGAATCCCCGGTGCCCCGGCGTCATTGGTCGCCAACACCGGCGCCCCCTCCGCCTGGGCCGTCTGCGACACCGCGGGCTCCCCGCGCCGTGCCGAACCCCCCGTGGTGACCTCGATTGCGGGCCCGCTGAGCACGGCCGGCCGCGCCGCGCCACTGGCCCCGGGCGCGGCCGTGCTGACCCGCTTCCAGGGCGCCACCTACGTCATCTGGGGCGGCAAACGGTCCCAGGTGGATCCCGCCGATCGGGCGATCACGCTGAGCCTCGGCATCGACCCGGGCATCACCGTTCCGGTGGAGATGTCACGGGCACTGTTCGACGCCCTGCCCAGCACCGAGCCGCTGCGCGTCCCGGTGATCCCCCTGGCAGGAACGCCGTCGCAGTGGGTGCCCGGGTCCCAGGTCGGGGCGGTGCTGGAGACCCGGACGGCCGGCGGCGGCTCCCAGTTCTACGTGCTGGTGCCCGACGGGGTCCAGAAGATCACCAGCTTCGTGGCCGACCTGATCCGCAGCGCGAACTCGTTCGGGTCCGTGGCGCCTCTGGTGGTCAGCCCCGACAAGCTGGTCAACATCCCGGAAGTGGGCACGCTGCCCGTCGAGTACTACCCCGGCAGCAGGCTCAAGTTCGTCGACACCGCCGCCGATCCGACCACGTGCGTGGGCTGGGAGAAGGCTTCCGGAGACCGACAGGCGCGGATCACCCTCTACAGCGGGCGCGGGCTGCCGGTGTCGCCGGCGATGGACAACCGGATCGTCCGGTTGGTACGTGATGACCGCAGCCCCACCTCGGTGGTGGCCAACCAGGTCTTGGTGTTGCCGGGCGCAACGAACTTCGTCACCTCGACCAGCGAACTGCTCGACTCCGATTCCCGCGAAACCCTGTTCTGGGTGTCGCCCAACGGTGTCCGGTTCGGCATCGCTGGCGAGAGCGAGACCCTGCGGGGCCTCGGCCTGGATCCCGGGTCGGCACAGCAGGCTCCGTGGCCGCTGCTGCGCACCTTCGCGACCGGTCCGGAACTGTCGCGGCATGCCGCCCTGCTGGCCCGCGACACCGTGACCTCAGCCGGTGCGGTGCAGCCGGTGGTCCCCAACAATCAGCAGGGCGTCCCGGGAGGGCACTGAGGCGATGTCAAAGCGCGCATTCGTTCCGGTCCGTCTTCAGGTGCCCGAGCCCAAGCCGGTGCGGGTCGCGCCGCGCGCGCCGGACGCCCTTCCCGAACGCGAGCCACGCAACCTGTGGGTGATGATCGGCATGCCCGCGCTGATCGTCGCGCTGATCGGCACCATCGTCATGCTCTACGTGTCCGGGGTGCGCAGCTTGGGTTCGGGCATGTTCCCGATGGTGGGCATGGCAGGCCTGGGCATGCTGATGTTCTCCGGGCGATTCGGCCGGGCCCGCAAGATCAGCTGGGGTGAGCAGGAGAAGAACCGCCGCAGCTATCTGCGTTCCCTCGACGGCGAGCGCGACGAGATCCAGAAAGCGGTCTGCGCCCAGCGCAATTCCCAGGAGTTGGTGCACTCCAACCCGCAAGACCTGGGCGCGGTCATCGGCGGACCGCAGATGTGGGAACGTCGCCGCTCCGACCCGGACTTCCTCGATGTGCGGGTGGGCGTCGGCGTGCAGCACGCCCCCGACTCGGTGTTGTCGGTGCAGTGGCCGGAGATCCCGATCGACGAGGAGCTGGAGCCGGTCACCGGCCAGGCGTTGCGTGACTTCATCCTCGAACAACGCAAGATCCGCGACATCGCGAAAGTGGTCAACCTGCGCGCCCGCCCGGGCTTCAGCTTCGTCGGCGAGGACCTCGACGGGGTCCGCTCGTTGCTGCGTTCGGTGCTGAGTGGGCTGGCGGTGTTTCACAATCCACTGGACGTCAAGTTGATGGTGGTGACCCGGCACCCCGAGCTGTGGTCGTGGATGGTCTGGCTCCCGCACAACCAGCACGACGAGCTGTTCGACGCCTGCGGGTGGCGGCGCCTGGTGTTCACCAGCCCCACCGAACTCGAGGCGACGCTCGGCGCCGACCTGCACATGAAGGGCAAACGCGGCGCCTGGCGGCCACCGTCAGCGCCGAGTCCCACCACCATGGGCTCGGCATTGGAGACCGGCGCTGACGGGCACGATCTGGGGCCGCATTGGGTGATCGTCGACGACAACACCGGCAGCCCCGAGGCCTGGGAAAGCGTCGTCGGGCGCGTCGGCAAGGAAGGCATCACGGTGCTGCGGGTCGCGTCCCGGCTCGGCAACGGTGTCGGATTCGCCCGCGACGAGATCTTCGAGGTGACCGGCAATCCTGCACGGCCCATGCTGCGCGCCGGCGGCAAGTTCTTCGCCCACGCGGATCAACTGTCGGTGCCGCGTGCCTACCGCTACGCGCGGGCGATGGCGCGCTGGTCGCCGACGGCCAGCGTCGACGTCGCCGACGCGGGCAGTGGCGCCCTGGAACTGTTGCGGGCGCTGGGAATCGACGACGCGCGCGAGCTCAACGTCGACCGGCTGTGGGCCGAGCGGCGCAGTCGCGGCGACGAGCGCTGGGCTGAGATCCCGGTCGGCGCCAAGCCCAACGGTGAATTGCAGAACGTCGTGCTGCGCGCAAAAGACTTCGGCGGCTTCGGTTTCCACTCCGTGGTGATCGGCACCAGCGGCTCGGGCAAATCGGAGTTCTTCCTGTCCCTGGTGTACGGCATCGCGCTGACGCACTCGCCGGAGACCTTCAACGTGATCTTCGTCGACATGAAGTTCGAGTCCGCGGCCCAGGACATCCTCGGCATCCCGCACGTGTCGGCGGCCCTGTCCAACCTCGGTAAGGACGAGCGGCACCTCGCCGAACGGATGCGCCGCGCCATCGACGGTGAGATCGCCCGGCGCTACCGCCTGTTCAACTCCGTCGGCGCGCGCGACGCCAACGACTACGAGGAGATCCGGCTGGCCGGCCGGGACCTGGAGCCGGTGCCGATCCTGCTGGTGGTGATCGACGAGTACCTGGAGCTGTTCCAGAACCATCCCAAGTGGATCGACCTGATCATCCACATCGGTCAGGAAGGCCGCGGCGCCAACGTCTTCTTCATGCTCGGCGGGCAGCGCCTGGACCTGTCGTCGCTGCAGAAAGTCAAGTCCAACATCGCCTTCCGGGTGGCCCTGCGCGCCGAGTCCGGCGACGACAGCCGCGAGGTGATCGGCTCGGACGCCGCCTATCACCTGCCCTCGAAAGAGAACGGCTTCGGCCTTTTGAAGGTCGGCCCGCGCGACCTGGACCCGTTCCGCTGCTTCTACCTGTCGGCGCCGTTCGTCGTCCCCAAGCGCAAGTCGTCGACGGGCAAAACCCTCGACATGACCTTGACCAAGCCGCGGCTCTACACCTGGCAGTACCAGCCGCTGGACGAGGCGGACGCCCAAGCGCTGCAGGACATGTCGGCCACCGACGCCGAGCCAGACGAGTTCCTTCTGCACGCCGACGGCTTCAAGAAGAAGAAGATCGTCGACGTGCTGCGCGAGTCCCTGATCGCCGCCGACCGCAAGGCACCGCACCTGCCGTGGCTGCCGCCGTTGGAGATCTCCGAGTCGGTCGATGAGCTGGTGGCCCGCTACCGGGGCAAGCCGTGGGACGTCGACTACGGCCGCAACCCCGGACTGGTGTGGCCGCTGGCCGTCAAAGACATCCCCGAGGACGCCCAGCAACTGGTTCACTGCGTCGACGTGTTGCGCAGCAACGTGATGGTGGTCGGCGCCAAGAGCCGCGGCAAGACGACGACGCTGATGACGCTGATGTGTTCGGCGGCGCTGATGTACTCCCCGGCGCGGTTGACGTTCTTCTGTGTCGGCGGCGCCACGCTGGGCTACGCCGAGACACTGCCGCATGTGGCCGACATCGTCTCCCCGGCCGACCGCGAGGGCGTGGAGCGCACCGTTGCGACCATGGCCGCGCTGATCAGTGCCCGGCAGGACACCTTCCGCCGGGACAAGATCGACATCAACGAGTTCCGGGACCGGCGCTTCGGTTCCGGCGGCGAAAGCCTCGCGGGCACCGATCCCAACGACCCGTACGGCGACGTGTTCCTGGTCATCGACGACTTCTCCGACCTCTACGCCGCCGACACCATGCTCGGCGACCGGATCATCGCGCTCAGTGGTGTCGGTCCCGAGTACGGAGTGCACCTGATGACCAGTGCTTCCGGCTGGATCCACGGCCAGCGCCAGACGCTGCTGCAGAACTCCGACGTGCGCATCCAGCTGCGGCTGCAGAACCCGGGTGAGAACGAGATGGGCACGGCGTCTCTGGACGCCCGCGATGCCGCCAAGCGGACCGTGAACCGGCCCGGCTTCGGTCTGACCGAGTCGCTGCACGAGATGCTCATCGGGGTGCCAGAGCTGGCCACCGACGATGGCGCCCGGATCGGAACCCGAGAACTGGGGACGCGGGTGGCCGAGGTCGCGGGCGTGACCAAGCACGCCACGCTCAAGCGGCTGCCGCCCGCGGTGGCGCTGTCGGAGATCCTGGCCTACGACGTGGCACAGCGTCCGCCTGCCCAGACCGCCCCGTCGATCGCGTTCATGATCGGCGAGCAGCACGATCTGTTGCCGGTGCCGCTGATGCTGTCCGAACATCCCGGGCTGATGATTCTGGGGCGGGCCCTATGCGGCAAGAGCGCCACCCTGGCCGCAATCGGCGAAGCGGTGATGGCGCGGTTCAGCCCGCAGGAAGCCCAGATCACCATCGTCGACCCCAAGACCGGACCGCTGCGTGACCTGCAGGGCGCCGGTTACGTCAATGCCTACGCCTATGACCAGGACGAGATCGACGAGGTGCTGACCACGCTGGCCCAGCAGGTTCTGCTGCCCCGGCTGCCCGCCAAGGGCCTGAGCCAGGAGGAGCTGCGCGCGCTCAAGCCCTGGGAGGGGCCCCGCCATTTCGTGTTGATCGACGACGTGCAGGATCTGCGTCCGGCGCAGATCCATCCGGCCAAGCCCCCAGTGGGCGCGGCGTTGTGGAAGCTGATGGAGCGGGGCCGCCAGATCGGGCTGCACGTGTTCACCACCAGGAACTCGTCCAACTTCGGCCAGCTGGAGATGGACCCCTGGGTCAAGACGCAACGCGCCGCCAAGGTGCCCACTTTGTTCATGGACAACGACCCGCAGAACAAGGTCAATCGGATGGTGCGGGCCCAAGCGTTGCCCGCGGGCCGGGGATTACTGGTCAACGATTCCGAAGTGGAAGGTGTGCTGGTCGGAGTGCCCTCGTCGATGATCCACGATTTCGAGCAGCAATAACCGGTATTTACATCGTGAAGTGACGGCGGCCCGATATCGGTTTACGATCGACTCCGACCTGCCAACGTCGGCATATCAGCGATGAGGCTGATGAGGCAAAGGGGAGGAAATTATGTTCTCTGTAGAACCGGAAGCAGTCCTGGCGTCATCGGGCGTCGAGGCGGGAATCACCGCGGAAACGGAGGCAGCCGCCTCAGCGGCCAGCCCGGCCCTGCTGGGCGTTCTCCCGATGGGCAACGACCCCGATTCCATCGCGTTCCAGGCCGCCCTACTGGCATCCGGAAGCGAGTACCTGGGCATCGTCGCCGAACATTCGGCGCAGCGCGGCCTGTTCTCCGGTGCGCAGGCCACCGCCTCGGGTGTGTACGGAGCCACCGAGGCGCTGCGAGCCGCCACCGTCGCACTCGGCGGCTAATCAGTGGCCGACCCGGGGTGGGCCGCCCGCACACCGGAGACCAACGACATGTTGCTCAAATCCGGCGCGGGCGTTGCGACCATGCTGACCAACGGGGCGGCATGGACGTCGTTGGGTGTGGCCCACCACGCGTCGGGAATCGCCTCGGCGGTCAACACGGCCTTGACCTCGATCGGTTGGATCGGCGCCGGATCGGAGGGATCGGTTCTCAACGCGACCCTGCTGAACGTGGCCCTGCACGGGCTGGCGGGCTGGGTGGATGTCAAGGCGCCGATCGTCGCGGCGGCAGTCGAGGCCTACCAGCTGGCCTACGGCAGCATGCGTACCACGCAGGAGTGCGAGGAGAACCGGATCGAGACCGCCACCGACTACGGGATCAACCCGTCGGTGCTCGGGGCGCTGACGCCACGCATCACGTCGCTCGAGTTCGAGTACTTCGGGCTGTTCTGGCCCAACAACGCCGCCGTGGGTGCGTCCTACGGCGCGGTACTGACCGCGCTCATCTCCAGCCTGACGGTTCCCGCTCCAGTGGCCGGGATGGGCGCTTCACCCGCGGCTCCTGCGGCTGCGGCCAGCGCCGTCGGCCAAGCGGCATCGCAGGCCGCGGCCGGTGGTGCCATGCGCGCCGCGTACACCGGTACGTCCACGGCAAGCAACGCCGCCGGCCAGGGCGCTAACGCCGCCCAGGGCATGGGCTCGCAGATGAGTTCGATGCTGGGACCGGTCCAGCAGATCGGCTCGACACTCATGCAAGCGCCGCAGTCGCTCATGCAGATGCCCCAGTCGATGATGAGCCCGATGCAGTCCCTGATGGGCATGTTCATGAACCCGAGCATGCTGGGCGGCGCTCTCAATCCGGCGGGAGCCGGCGGCATGCCGGCCACGGCCATGCTGGCCAATGCGACCTCCGCGCCCGGCGCGGGTGGCTTCGGGGGCGGCGGTGCGGGCGCGCCGGTATCAGCGTTCACCCGGCCCGTGAGCGCATTCGAGTCCGGCGGCGGGCGCCCGGTGGGGTTGCGGCCCAGTGGCGCGCTGGGCTCCGTCGAGTCTCAACGGGTGACGACCACCAGCGCCGGAGGCATGGGTGGCATGCCCATGGCTCACGGCGCCGGGGCGGGCGGAAAAGGTCAGGGCGACCGGTCCTCCGACCGGACCAACACCGTGCGAGTTGTCGACGACCGGGTGTGACCTGGGCGTTTGCTGAATACAGGGTGAATCGACACATCCGAGAGGAGCCAATACACTACCGCCAGCTACATCCCGCCGAACCCGGGGGGGTTGTTCTACAACCGAGGAGGAACCGATGGCAGCCATTGTCGTCACGCCCGAACTGATGCGGAACACCGCGTCGAAGTTGTCGCAGCACATCGAACACGCGCAGGCGATTGCCAACCAGTACCTGGCCGACCACGAGAACATCCTGGGCGCAGCAACCTGGGACGGCGGCGGCGCCAAGGCCTCGTACGCCACCGCCGCGCAGATCCACGAGGACATGCAGAAAGTCCTCATCGGTGGCACCCGTCTGACCGAGGGCCTCAACCAGGCCGCCGCCCTGATGGAATCGCACGAATCCCACTCTGAGCACGCCTTCCACTCGCTGTTCGGCGGACAGTCCGCCTAGCCCTCGACCCCCGTACTTGAAAGGACACCGATTCCCATGGCTGCAAGTGACGGCATTACTTACCACCCCGGCGCCGTAGGCGATCACGCTCACGGCGTGATCAGCAGCGCCGGCACCCTGGACCAGATCCACCAGGACTCCCACCAGCTCACCCAGATGCTGACCGAGTACTTCGCCGGCCACGGTGCCACCGGCTTCTTCGAAGCCCAGGCCCAGATGCTGTCCGGCCTGCAGGGCCTGATCGAGACCATCGGTCAGCACGGTTCCACCATCGGCTCCGTGCTGGAAGGGGCCATTTCGACCGACCAGACGATCCAGTCGCTTTTCTGATCGGTCCGATCGTCGCCGAGGTGGGGTGTCTGCGCGACCGGCGCAGATGCCCCATTTCGTGTGTCAGGCCGACTACCGCAACCACAGGTGAGACGAGGGTGACGTGCTGACTACGACGCTCGACGGGCTGTGGGTGCTGCAGGCCGTCACCGGGATCGAGACGCTCTGTCCAGAACTGGGACTGCGTCCCCTGCTGCCCCGCCTGGACACCGCCGAGCGGGCACTGCGGCACCCGATCGCCGAGGAACTCACCGCGATCGGCGTGCTCGATGACCAGGGCGAAGTGGACCCGATGGTCCGGGAATGGCTGACGGTGATCATGCGGCGCGACATCGCGCTGATGCTGAACCTGCATTTCCCCGGGCGTCCCACCGGCGATCCGCAACACATGACCCGCATCTCGATCAGCCGGTTCGCCTCCTGGTGGGTGGTGCTCGAACGCCATGACCAAGAGGTGCGGCTCTATCCCGCCGGCAGCGCCACCGACCAGGCGGCCGCGGGCGATCTGCTGGTCGGCCAGATCGAGCGGTTGTGCGGCGTCACCGAGGCCGCCAAGCTGCGGCCGGTCACCCTGGACACCAAGGAGCTGCTCGAGCGGGTCCGCGACCAGGACAGTCTGCGTCGATACCTGGCCGCACAACGGCTCGAGATCGACCAGCAGCAGATCGTGGCGCTGGCCGCCGACCCGGAGGTGTCCGGGCAGGCCAACATCGTCGCGATCCAGCCGGGTGCCGGTCCCGAGGAACTGGCGCGGATGGCTATCGCGGACACGGCGGTGCTGATCTCGGACACCCCGTCGGGCCGCGTCTGCGTGGAGAACATCGACAACGGCGGCCGTCGCTACCAGATCGTCTCCCCCGGGACGCGTGCCGACGTCGCCAACGCCATCCTGCGGCTCATCGCTCGACTCCCAGCCGGTGCCGACTGGCATTCACATCGGCGCGTTGTATGACAGTGAATTCACATCTTCACCATTACCGTGCATTACCGTCCTCCGTCAGAAACGTTGCAAACACGGAATCAGCAGCCGTGTTAACATCACGCACGTGACGAGCCCATGGAATAGCCAGAATATGCCTGACGAAGGCTCATCCGGGCGATGGGATCCGGCATCCAGCCACCGCTACCGGGATTCGGTATCGGACTCCATGCGCATTTCCGACCTGGCGACACCGCGCAAGATTCCGCCCGGCTCTGGCTGGCGCAAACTGATCTATGTCGCATCGGCGAAAGTTATTAATCCCGGCGAATCTCCGCGCGAACGTCATTACCGTGATTTGCGCAATAGAATTCGTCGGCACATCCGGCGTCAGTACGTGATCACGTTGGTGTCCGGAAAAGGCGGCACCGGTGTGACGACGATGACCGCCGCTATCGGCAGCGTGTTCCGGGAATGCCGACCGGAAAATGTGATCGCGATTGACGCTGTTCCGGGCTTCGGGACCCTGTCCGATCGCATCGACGAGCACCCGCCCGGCGACTACTCGGCCGTTTTGAGCGACACCGACGTGCAGGGATATTCCGATATCCGCGAACACCTGGGGCAAAACGCCGTCGGCCTGGATGTCCTGGCCGGCAACCGCACATCTGATCAGCTGCGCCCGCTCGTCCCGGCCATGTTCAGCGGGGTGTTGTCGCGGCTGCGGCGAACCCACAACGTGATCCTGGTCGACACCTCGTCAGACCTGGAGCACCCGGTCATGAAGCCGGTGTTGGAGAACACCGACACGCTGGTCTTCGTCTCCGGGATCACCGCGGACCAGTCCCGCCCGGTGCTGCGGGCGGTGGACTACCTGGCTTCGCAGGGCTACCACGAGCTGGTGTCACGGTCCACGGTGATTCTGAACCACTCCGCGCCGGGTGAGGACAGCGCCGCGGTGGCCTATCTGACCGAACGGTTCAGCAAAACCGGAGCCACCGTGGAGGTCATGCCGCATGACGCCCATCTGGCAAAGGGCGGAATCATCGACGTCCACAACGAGGTGAAGAAGAAGACCCGGCTGCGGTTATTTGAAATAACCGCCGGTCTGGCCGACAAGTTCGTGCCCGACACCGAAAGGTAAGCACGGTGACTTCTCCGACACCAGCTAAAGTCGCGTTTCCGGCACGCTGTGCGGTAAGTCTCGCCTACGACAAACACCTCGTGTCCCAGGTCTTCCCGGCCGGTATTCCGGTGGAGGAATTCTTCGAGGGAATGGTCGAGCTGCTCGACGAGGATCTGCGGCACCACGGTTTCGACGGGGTGGCTCTCCCCCCGGGCAGTTACGAACTGCACAAGGTCAACGGGGTCCGGCTGGACATCACTCGCAGCCTCGACGACCTGGGCGTACAGGACGGCGACACCCTGGTTCTGGTCCCCGCGGTGGGTGGCGACTCGTTCGAGCCGCAGTACGAGTCGCTGTCGAGCGCGCTGGCCGCGACGGCCCGCCGATTGGGCGCGCAACCCGAGATCAAGTGCCAGGAGTGTGGGCACAAAGCCGACGAGCAGACCGTGACGCGGCTGCTCAACGTCAAGGTCGATCGGATGTTCGCCCCGGTCACCGCGTTGACCGCCGCACACACCGCGATCGGGCTGATGGCCATGGCGGTGGTCGTGCTGTCGACGCTGG
The DNA here is from genome assembly GCF_022374935.2 of Mycolicibacter virginiensis. Taxonomy (NCBI): domain Bacteria; kingdom Bacillati; phylum Actinomycetota; class Actinomycetes; order Mycobacteriales; family Mycobacteriaceae; genus Mycobacterium; species Mycobacterium virginiense. Next base: position 51,478 of record NZ_CP092430.2, on the reverse strand, counting down.
CGGTTCGGGCCCGGATGTTCAGCGACAGTTGGCCGCCGGCGGCGGTCCTGGCCGGCCTCGGCGCACTGTTGGCACTGGGTGCCACGGTGATCCGGCGGAACTGGCCGGCACGCGACGACTTGTTCAGTGGATTCGGCTGGCTGGCCGTGCTCGCGCTGTCCTGCGCCGCATTGTGCGCGGCACCCGGTGCCCTGGGTGCGCCTCACCTGTTGATCGGGGTGACGGTCCTGGCGTTGGGCGCGATCGGGCTGAGCGTGCTGTTGCGTTCGCAGACCGCGGTGGCCACCGCGATCGTCACCGCGGCGGGGGTCGGCGGGGCGGTGGCGGCAGCGCGGATGTGGCATCCGGTATCGCCGCAGGTGATCGGTATCTGCATGCTGTTGGGCCTGCTGATCCTGTTGCGCATGTCGCCGACGATCGCGCTGTGGGTTGCCCGGGTGCGGCCGCCGTACTTCGGTTCGATCACCGGGCGGGATCTGTTCGCCCGGCGCGCCAACATGCCGATCGACACGGTCTCCCCGGTCAGTCCGGAGGACGGTGAGGACGACGAGGACGATCTGGTCGACATCTCGGCACGCGGCGCCGCGATCGCGGCCTCGGCACGGTTGATCAACGCGGTGCAGGTCGGGATGTGTGTCGCGATCGCCGCGGCGCTGCCGATCGCGGTCTGGATGGTGTTGGAACCGGGCGGGGCCCGGCCGCGTGGTGCGCTGGCGCTGTGCGGTCTGGTGGCGGGCCTGTTCATCACCCAGGGCCGCGGTTTCGCCGGCCGCGTCCAAGCGATCGCCCTGGTGGGCGGGGCGTGCGCGGCCGTACTCACCGGAATCGTCAAGTACGCGCTGGCGAACCCGGGCGACACCGCCGGGGGGTTCTTGTGGCCGGCCGCCGCCATCGCGGCCTTCACCGGGCTCGGGGTGGCCGCCGGCCTGCTGGTCCCCGAGACCAAGTTCGTGCCCTGGATCCGGCTGGCCGTCGAATGGCTCGAAGTACTGGCGTTCATCGTGGTGGGGGTGCTTGGCGCTTGGCTGGGAGGACTGTTCGTGTGGGTGCGCAACTGAACCCCGTGCGCGCCCGCGGGGCAGCGGTCGCCGCGGTGATGCTGTTGGTGAGCCTGTCGAGCAGCCCCCCACTGGCGCAGGCCATCGAGCCGCCGTCCGTCGATCCGGCCCTGGTGCCGGCGGACGGGGTGCCCGGGCCGGACCAGCCGATGCGCCGCTCGAACTCGTGCAGTGTGCCGATCACCGTCAGCAATCCCGATGTGGCCCAGCTGGCACCGGGCTTCGACATGCTGGGGATCGCCGCGGCGTGGCAGTACTCCACCGGCAACGGCGTGCCGGTGGCCGTCATCGACACCGGCGTCACACCGAACCCTCGGCTGCCGGCGATTGCCGGCGGCGACTACATCATGGGCGGCCCTGAGGGCCTGGGCGGTCTGCAGGACTGCGATGCGCACGGCACCATCGCCGCGTCGATCATCGCCGCGGCCCCGCTCGGCGTGCTGCCGATGCCCCGCCCGATGCCGGAAGTACCGGCGTTCCCCCCGCCGGCCGGTCCTCCGCCAAGTATCGGCGAACCCCTGCCGCCGGCTGATGTGCCCGGCCCACCGGCCCCGCCGCCGCTCCCAGCTCCGGTGACCATCACCCAGGTGGCACCGCCACCCCCACCGCCGCCGCCCCCACCGCCGGAGGGTGCCGTGGCACCGGCATCGGGGCCGGCCGATCCCCAGACCGAGGACGAGCCGGCGGTCCCGCCGCCGCCGCCCGGCGCTCCCGACGGTGTGGTCGGGGTGGCCCCGCACGCCACCGTCATCTCGATTCGCCAGTCGTCGCGGGCTTTTGAGCCGGTCAACCCGCAGCGGTTCAGCTACGACGACGAGCGGGTCAAGGCGGGCACGCTGGCCACGCTGGCCAAGGCCGTCGTCCACGCGGCCGACATGGGCGCCAAGGTCATCAACATCTCGGTGACGTCCTGCGTTCAGGTGGCGGCCGGGCTCGACCAGCAGGTGCTGGGCGCAGCCCTCTGGTATGCGGCGACGGTCAAGGACGCGGTGATCGTCGCGGCCGCCGGCAATGTCGGCGAAGCCGGCTGCGCCGACAACCCGATGTTCGACCCGCTGAACCCGAGCGACCCCCGGGACTGGAACCAGGTCAAGGTGATCTCGAGCCCGTCGTGGTTCTCCGACTACGTCTTGTCCGTGGGCGGCGTGGACGCCACCGGGGCGCCGATCGACAAGAGCATGGCCGGCCCCTGGGTGGGGGTGGCCGCCCCGGCCACCCACGTGATGGGCCTATCCCCGCAGGGCGGTGTCCCGGTCAACGCCTACCCACCGATCCGGGTGGGCGAGAAGAACATGCCGTTCTGGGGCACCAGCTTCTCGGCCGCGTACATCAGCGGCGTCGCCGCCCTGGTGCGGGCGAAATACCCGCAGCTCACCGCACATCAGGTCATCAACCGGATCATGCAGACCGCACACAATCCGCCCGCCGGCGTCGACAACCGGGTCGGCTACGGGCTGGTCGACCCGGTCGCGGCGCTGACCTTCAACGTGCCGGCGGGTGACCCGCTGGCACCAGGCTCGCAGCAGCGGGTGATCACCCCGGCCCCGCCGCCACCGCCGCCGGACCATCGGGCCCGCACCGTTGCCCTGGCATTTCTCGGCGTGATCGCCGCGACCGTTCTGGCGGCCGCGATCACCGCGCGGATCCGGAGGGCCACCAAGTGAGTCAGAACCGGGTCGGGCTGACCGGGTTCCCGCCGTCGAGCAACCGGCGGCTGCTCTGCGCGACGACGATCGCCCTGTGCGGTCTGGCGGGCTGGGCGCTGGGCGGGCTGATCGGTGTCGCCGTGGCGGTCGTGCTGGCGGTGCTGGTGGTGCTGGTGCCCTGGTGGGGGCAGCCGGCGTGGTCGTGGGCACTGCTGTGGTTGCGACGCCCCGCAAAGGCGGCCTGGAGCGAGCCGATCACGGTGGCCAACAACCGCGCCGGCGGCGGGGTCCGTATCCAGGACGGTGTGGCGGTGGTGGCAGTCCACCTGCTGGGCCGGGCGCATGCGGCCACCGTGGCCACCGGATCGGTGAACGTGGAGACCGACAACGTCGTGGACGTCGCCGAGCTGCTGCCGATGCTGCGGCACGCCCTCGGGTTGGTCCTGGAGTCCATGAGCGTGATCAGCATCGGAGCCCGCCGGGCCACCACCGGCGACTACCCCCGGGTCTACGACACCGAGATCGGCACCCCGCCCTACGCCGGTCAGCGGGAGACCTGGCTGCTGCTGAGACTGCGGGTCATCGACAACACCGCGGCGCTGCGGTGGCGCACGACGCTAGGTGCCACCGCGGTCGCCGTCGCGCAACGGATTGCCGGCCTGCTGCGTTGCGAGGGCCTGCGCACCCGGGTGGCCACCGCCAGCGACCTGGTCGAACTGGATCGGCGCCTCGGCGGTGGTTCGCTGCTGGCCGGCGCCGAGCGCTGGAAGACGCTGCGCACCGAGGGCGGCTGGGTGACGACCTATGCCTATCCGGCCCGCGACATCAGTGCCCAGCTGCTGGCGCAGGCGTGGACCCTGCCGGTCGATGAGGTGATCCAGAACGTCACGGTGTTCCCGGACGGGACGTGTACGGCCACCGTGACCCTGCAGACACCGCAGCCGGCCCCGACTCCCCCGTCAGTGGTGCTGCACCGGCTCAACGGGGAGCAGGCCGCTGCGCTGGAGGCCAACATGTGCGCCCCTCGCCCACAGCTGCGCGGTCTGCGGCCCGGCCGCTTACCGGCCAGCCTGCCCATCGAGATCGGTCCGTCGGGCGTCCTGATCGGCAAGCTGGCCAACGGCGACCGGCTGATGGTGCCGCTGACCGACTCCGGCGAGTTGAGCCGCGTCTTCATCGCCGCCGAGGACCTGATCGCCAAGCGCATCGTCATCCGGGCCGCGGGCGCCGGCGAACGGGTCTGCGTGCACACCCGGGACAAGGCCCGCTGGGCCAGCGTCCGAATGCCCGAAGTGGCTGTGGTCGGCGAATCCCGGCCCACGCCGCGCACCACCGTCAGCGTGGTGGACGGGCCGATAGCGCCGTCGCCGCGGCCGGCCACCGTGATCACCGTGGCACCCCCCGGGACACCGCCGCCGCCACCGGACGCGGTCGAGGTGAGTATCGAGCAGATCGACCGGAACGCGGTACGGGTTGCGGCCGCCGGGAAATCGTGGCTGGCTACGGTGGAGTTGTTCCGGGCGGAAAACCGGTACTGCAGCCCGGAGGCGCTGGCCCCGATGTCGTCGCGATGACACCGCATCGCATCGGTTGTCAGCCGGAGACCCTGGACGCGCGACAGAGGACGACAGACATTGAGTGACTTGCTGGCGGCCCGTCGACACTTCGATCGGGCCATGGTGAGCATGGACGGGCGCTACGGCACCCCCGACGCGTTAGCCGACTTCGTCGCCGCAACCGAGGCCGACCCCTCCATGGCCGACGCCTGGCTGGGCCGTATCGCCTGCGGCGACACCGAGCTGGACACGCTCAAGCGTCTCTACGCCAACAGCGACTGGCTGCACAAGGAGACCACCCGGCTGGGCCGGCACCTGGCCGCCCAGATCCCGCTGGGACCGTATCTGTCGATCACGGTGACCGACGCCTCGCACGTGGGTCTAGCCCTGGCATCGGCGCTGACCGTGGCCGGTGAATACGAAGGTGCCGACGCCCTGCTGGCCGACAAAGCCCTGCTCGACAGTTGGATCAACCACCAGTGGCATCAGCTCGGCCGCGCCTACCTGATGTTCGTCACCCAGCGCTGGCCGGATCTGCTGACCGTCGCCGCCGAAGAACTCCCCGACCGGGCGATCGTCATGCCCGCGGTCACCGCATCGGTGTGCGCACTGGCCGGCTATGCGGCCGCGCACCTGGGCCAGGGCCGGGTGGCACTGGATTGGCTGGACCGCGTCGACATCACCGGGCAGACGCGTTCCTCGGAACGATTCCCGGCAGGTGTGCTCACCGCGTCGCTCAACCCCAGCGAGATCCCGTTGCTGGCCGCAGATCTCGCCTATCTGCGCGGCATGGTGCACCGCCAGCTCGGCGAGGAGGACAAGGCGCAGGTCTGGCTGTCCAAGGCCGCCATCAACGGTGTGCTGACCGAGCCGGCCAAGGCCGCGCTGGCCGAACCGAATCTGCGCCTGGTGGTCACCGAAGAACAGATCATCGACAGTCGCACCGACCGCTGGGATGCGGGTTCGGCGAAGAGCCGCGCGGAACTCGACGAACACAACGCGCTGGACCGCCGCGCTGAGCTCTTGGAGCAGGGCCGTGCCGAGCTGGAGAAGCAGGTCGGTCTGGCCGAGGTCAAGCGTGCGGTCAAGGCGTTGGAGGACCAGCTCGAAATCCGTGCCATGCGACTCGAGCACGGCCTGCCCGTGGAAGGCCAGACCAACCACATGCTGCTGGTCGGCCCGCCCGGCACCGGCAAAACCACCACCGCCGAGGCGTTGGGCAAGATCTACGCCGGCATGGGTATCGTGCGCAACCCCGAGATCACCGAAGTCCGCCGTTCGGACTTCTGCGGCGAGCACATCGGATCGTCCGGGCCCAAGACCAATGAGCTGATCGAAAAGGCGTTGGGCGGAATCCTTTTCATGGATGAGTTCTATTCGCTGGTGGAACGTCACCAGGACGGGACTCCGGACATGATCGGCATGGAGGCCGTCAACCAGCTGCTGATCGCGCTGGAGAAGCACCGCTTCGACTTCTGCTTCCTCGCCGCCGGCTACGAAGACCAGGTCGATGAATTCCTGACCGTCAACCCGGGTCTGGCCAGCCGGTTCAACCGCAAGATCCGGTTCGAGTCCTACACCCCCGAAGAGATCGTCGAGATCGGTGAGCGCTACGGTTCCAGTCGGGCCACCGTGCTCAATCCCGAAGCACGCCAACGCTTCCTGGCGATGGTCACCACGATCCGCGGCTACGTCAGCCCACGCGGCGAGCACGGCATCAACGTCATGCACAACGGCCGGTTCGCCCGCAACGTGATCGAGGAAGCGGAACTGGCCCGCGACACTCGGGTGGCCGCCCAGAAACGTGCCGGGCAGCCGGTGACGATCGACGACCTCAAGACCATCACCGCCGTCGACATCGACTCCGCGGTGCGCGCCGTGTGCGACACCAAACGCGAGATGGCCGCGCTGAACTGGTAGGACTGCGGGCCGCTCAGACCGGGCTGGTGCCGTAGCGGGTCTCGAAGTCGGACTGGGCTTCCTCACGCAGTGCGGTGAAGACGTGATTGAGCCGATCCGCCAACTCGCTGTGGGTGTAATCGCTGACCACACACGGGTGCAGCGTCAGCTCGAGCAGCCGGCCGTCGGCGTTGGCCACAGCACGGACGTCGCCGAGATCAACACTGTAGGTTGTGTTCTCGGCCTCGGCGACCAGCGCTTCCCATTTCTCGGCGGCCTCACGCAGATCCCGCAACACGGACTCCACGAGGTCCTTGTCGCTGAGTTCCGCGCGGCTCTCCGCCCCCGACATTGGCTAAGTATGTCCAGCCGGCATGAACAGCGTCAATTCATCGATGCCCGTTAAATCTGTGAATCCCACGGGCCCGTGGGCGGGGCCGTGAGCGTCTGAAACCAGCTGTAGTGGTAGTTGGCCGAAACGGTGTCTCCGGTCGCCATGCCTTCGGAGGCGGCCAACAGCATGCAATTCAGCACCAAGGCGGAGTCGGAGTCGGGATACTGCGCCAACAGCTGGTAACGCATGGTGTCCAGATGCACACGTAGCAAGTCGATTTCGGCGTCGACCACCCCGGTACCGGCGGCGCCTGCCTTCACCAGGGTATTGGCCATCCGCGGCAGTCCTTCGCGCCAGTGCGTGGCCTCGCTGAGTCGCCAGCCGAGATCGTCGATGGGCTCCAGCTTGCGGGGCGCTACCGAGGTCTCGGTGACGGCGAAATCACTGGCCCAACCGAGACGGTCGCCGGGACTGTAGCTGGCCGACTCCGTCGGGTTGCCCAGCATCTCGGTGGCGGTGCCATTGCGGCGGCCGGGTTCGAGCAGTTGCACCCCATCGGGCAGCTCGATCCCGGACGGGACCCATCCGTAGGCGATGTCGGTGACCAGGCGGGTGGTGCCGTCGGCAAAGGCTCCGATGGCCCAGCGCAGTCCGGGTTCCTGACGGGCGACGAAGGCCAGTAGGCGCTGGAGTCGTTGTTCGCCGGACTCCGCGACCGTCGGCGCGACGGGTTCGGGTTCGGGTTGGGCCGCCGCGGGTGGATGCGGGGCGGTGGGAGCCGGCTCGACCGGCGGGACAACAATCGGCTCGACCGGTGGGGCAACGACCGGCTCGACCGGCTCGACCGGCGAGACGTCGATGGCTTCGGTCGGGAATGCGGCCGTCGGCGGCTGCTGGTCCTGGGCGCTGTCGATCACGGCCGTCGGCGGGGCGTATGGCTCCGAGAAGCGTTCCGGTTCCAATACCTCCGGCGTCGCGGGCACTTCGACGATCTCCGGTGCCTGCGGTGGCGTCTCGGAGGGCTCAGACGTCACCGCAGCCGGCGGCACAGTCACCGGGGGCGGATCGAGTGGTGCTACCTCAGGAACGACGGCGGCGTCGGACTTCGGCAGCCGATGCCGGGCTCGCTGGGCAGGTTTCTCCGAAGGCGGTTCGGGCGGTTCGGGCGAGCGAGGCGCTGCCACGGGCTCGACCGGGGCCTCGGCGGGGCGCACCACCGGAGCCGGGGCCGGGGCCGCGTTGAGGCTGACGTACTCCCCGCCGAAGTCCAGAGCTTCCTTGTGGAGTTGGCGCACCGTCGACTCAACCCGCAGGACGGCGAAAGCTCTGGCGACGTTGATAACCCGGGTTTCCGCGGCCTGGCGTGCCGGGCCGGCCAGATCGGAGCGACTGATGGCGTGGAGCTTCTCGTTGGCCGATTGCGCGATGCGCTGCAGATCGGCATTGAGGTAGTCGGCCAGCGGGGCGGTCTCCGGGGTGAGTGTCGCCAGCTCGGCGGGCCACAGGCCGCCGAGTACCCAGGAACTACAGTCGACAGGAGCGCTGAAGGCCGGGATCGTCAGTGATTCCCGGGCCGCGTTCCGGAGGCGCTGGCGCGCCGACCGTCGACCGAAGAGTGCCACCGCGCAAGCGTACCGTTGCCGTCCCGGCACTCTTGTCCGAATTCGTTCTCAGCGGGCTGCGTCGCCGAAGGCATTCGGGCAATCTTCCACAGCCACTGCGCGCGGTGAATTGTCAGCCCCTGGGGCGGTCGGTAGCGTGCAAATCGTGGCTGATGTCGGGTCCCCGGGCACGGGTTGTGCAGCGCAGTTGAGCGAAGTTCTCGCGTTGCTGGAGCGGGCCCGAAAGCTGTTCGGCGACATGGTGGTTGATCCCCCGGCCGACATCGCGCCCAATGCAGATGCTGCCGGAAGATGGGTGCTTTAGCCGCGGGAGTCCGTGCCCGGGTGCAATTTGTGAGCCAGCAGCCGCTCGGTAGCCACCCGCAGATCGTCAGTGGTGGGGACCGCGGCCGAGGGCACGTGCCCGGTCATGACGATCTCTCCCCGGATCTCCAACGCCGCCTTGAGAAACGAGACGTCCGCGGCCAGCACGATCGCCTCCGCAAGGCGGTTCACATCGGTGTCCATCACCGCCTCGGTGAGCACCACACTGTGCAGATAGCCGCCGCGGCATGACCGGAACAGCACATCACCACTGGGGTGGATCGCGTCGAAAGCCGGATTCGGCTCAGTCATCGGTGCCCATCGGTGAGGTGCCCGAAGGCGTTGGCGGCATCGTCTTCATTCTTGTTCCATGTCGCCACCGCGCGGTGCAGATTGTTCGAGACAGTCGAATGTTCCGTCGACTGGTCGTCGTAGCAGTCCTTGCGTGCGTCGAGCAGCGAACCGGCCGCCTGGCGAAAATCGCCGTATATCGGACCGAGCGAATTCAGGGTCGCCTGGATCCCCTCGTGTGAGGACGTGACGGTGGACAGGTAGTCCGACGCCTCTTGATGGTTGCCAGCCGCGTTGGTCAGAACGTCCTGGTTGACGTGGATCTTCTCGGGCATATTGCACCTTCCTGGCTAATCGACGATGACGGTTGGAGCCGCGTTTTTCAAGCGCATAAGGCCACCGAGCGCCCTCGCCGGCCTGGTCGCGACCGGCTCAGTGGGCGGCGCGGGCTCCTGGGCCAGGGCCGGCGGATGCTGCCAACCCAGAAATCCTGGACCACGCAGGTTCTCCACCAGGTGGACCTGCCCGTCGAGTAGCGCCTTGCCGGCACCGACAGCGAGGGCATGGCGATCGGTGAACACGGCGATGTCTCCGGGACGCAGGCTGGCCACGTCGACCGCTGCCACCACCGGTGTTCCGGGCGGCGGGACGTGCATGCCTTGGCTGCGGAACGCCTCCACGACCGACTGTCCGTCGGCGACGGCCTGCATTGCCGCAGCCAGTTGTGGGTTGGCCACGGTCGTGGTCTCGCCGTCGGGGAGCTGCACCGTGACCGGCCCGCGCTCCCCCGGCTCCTGCTCCGATGTTTCGTCGTCGGCGTCGGCGTCGGCGCCATCAAGAGGATCGGCCGCAGCCGATTCTTCAGGCAGGTCATCATCCTCAGCCGGTAAGTCGTCACGGCCCCATCCAGGCGTCGGCCCGGTGATCGGAAATCCGGACGGCATGGCGGCCGGCATGGCCCCGAAGCCCGAGCCGTCGGAACCCATGCCCGGGAACATCGGCGGCGCCCACTGCGGCAGCCGTTGCGGCGCCTCCTGGTCATCGGTCTCTGGCTGGTCATCGGCCAATAAGTCCGGGTAGGGCTCGGTGTCCGGGTCCACCGGGTCCACCGGGAACGCCTGGTCGTCCGCGGCTGGCGGCGGCTGGTGACGATCCGACGGCGCGCCGCGGTACAGCCCCGTCAACGCGGTGGCGAGCGCCTCCTTGGAGGCGTCATCGTCGTTGGTCTCTTCGACCACCTTGATGATCTGCCCGAGTCTGTCGACCAAGAACCTCTGGAATTCGCGTGCGCCCGCGGCGGTACTCAGATCCCAGGACCCTGCGGTGCCGGCAATCTCGACCTCGAGGTCGTCGAGGCGGCGCCGGCCTTCCAACGTGGTCTTGTGCGCGTGGCGCAGCGCTTCGATGATCTGCCGGTCGAAATCCGCGGCGGCTGACAGTTGCTGCGCCAGAGCCGCTTCGGCCAGCTTGATAGATTGCGCCGCCCGGCCCTGCTGTTGGTCACCGGTCGAGCCCAGATGGCTTAGAACCCTGTCGTAACCCGAGGGCGGCAACGGCAGGGTCAGGGCCGCCTGGGCCACGCGGGTGGCCTCGCCCGCGCCGCCGGCCCGTTCAATGCGGTCGATCGCATCGAGCACGTCGTCGCGGGTTGCCATCTGCTCAGCCCAACATCGCTGCGGTGGGCCGACGCTCGGGAGCTGACCGCTTCATGGCCGGTGACTGTACCGAGGCCCACCGATGCCGACAATTCACCCGAGCATCAGGTGGGGATGCCTCCGATCACGGCACCGGCCGTCGGATCGCCACATGCGCGCCCAGCGGGCTGATCTGCACGGTTGCGCCGGCGTGCGGGGCTTCGATCACCCGGTTGCCGCCGATCGCCAGCTGAACATGCCCGGTGCTGGGGAAGACCAGGTCGCCGGGTCGAATCTGGGGGCGCGGCACCGGGATTCCTTCGTAGATCTGCGTGTAGGTGGTACGCGACAGCGGCACGCCGGCCTGGCGATACGCCCACTGAGTCAGCCCCGAGCAATCGAATCGGTCGGGCCCGGTCGCACCCCAGACATAGGGTCTGCCGAGTCGCGACAGTGCGGCGCGGACCGCCAGCCCGCCCCGAGTGTTGGGCAGCCGCAACCGGTCCACGCCCACGGGTCCGCGCCGCGCTCCCCGGTATCGCAGCCGCCGCAACCTTGCGCGGTGGGCCCGCGCGCGATGCTGGGCCGACACCACGTGGGCGTGTTGGGCGCGTAGCCGGGCCACCCGCCGGCGCATCGCCTCCCGATGCGCCAACGGCGTGTTCGGGGTGAGCACCGAGTCGGCGCGGGCGGCGGCGACGACACCGTCGGTCTGCTGGCGTGCCCGGGCGTGGTCGGCGACCGCGGCGGCCAGCACCGTGGTGGCCAGCGCATCGGTGCGCGCGCTGGCCAATAACCGATCTCGCTGGGCAAGCACCGCCATCCGGTACCGGTCATGCCCGGTGCCCGTGTCGGTGTTGGCGTTGCGCTGCAACAACTCGGCGTAGTGATCCAGCGCGGATTCCAGTGACGCGGGCCGTGGTTTGCCCGCGAACAGCTCATTGGCGCGTGTCAGTAGCTCCAACTCACCGTTGCTCACTGTTATCCCCCTTCGTCGCCACCATCTGTCGCGTCCACGGATCCGTCCGCGAAGGCACGGACTCGGGCCAGCGCGCCGGGCGGGATCACGCCCCTGTTGCGGATGTCCCACATCTCTTCGGGGCCGACGCCGATCAACGCCGCGATCACCGGTTCGGGCAGCGACGACTGCGCACACGCCCGGTCGAAGCGAGCGGTCAAACTGCCAGGCATCCGTTGCAGCAGATCAGTGCGCGTCGCCTCCAGGGCCTGCAGGTGCGCCATCAGTCGGGCAGCGTGATCGGCGCCCGCGTTCACCGCCACCCGCCACGAACTGGCCGCGAGCATCTCCGCCTTCACGCACTGCGTGATCACGGAAAGAATATATGTCTCGTATTCGTCTGATGCTTCCGATGGCAGTCTTGCAATCACTGAACGCAGCGCATCGAGCTGTGCCTCGGCGTATCCCTCCAGCACTTCGGTGTCGCTGTGCCGGTCGACGACGATGGCTCCGGCGGGACGCGCGGCGGGTGCCTGCGGCCCGGTCGCGGAGATCAACTGGGCAAGTTCAGCGTCGGCGTCGTCGGCGACCAGGAGCCGAGAATAGGTGCCCGGCGGCAGGCCGAGCCCATTTTCAACCTTCTGAACTGTGCCTTTGTGCGGCTTGCGGGCGCCACGCTCGAGGTAGCTCAATCCCATGATGCTGACCCCGGTGGCCGCGGCCAGGTCGGCCAACGACCAGTCGCGCGCCTCCCGCAGTGCCCGAATGGCCGCGCCCGCCGCTTCGCGGCTCATTGTTGCGCCCCGGCCATGGACGGATCGTACACAGCCTGGCCCTTCACTACTTACATATATGTTTTTATCAACTTCTGTTGCGCTCGCCGTATTCGATCGTATACGTTTTCTTCTACGTTATTCGATCTGTTCGCGAGGAGGCCCTTCCGATGGCACCCCCCTGCTCCGCCAATCCCGAACTGTGGTTCGGCTACCCCGACGCCGACAGTGCCGATGGGGCCGCGAAGGCCCGGGCCTACGAACAGTCCTCCACCGAGGCGCGGCTGCAGTGCCTGCGACGCTGCCCACTCGCACAGCAACGCCGGTGCGCGGCGCTCGCCGTGGAGCGCGGCGAGGAGTACGGCGTGTGGGCCGGCGTGAAGCTACCCGGCGGCCAGTACCGCAAGCGGGCCGAACTCGCCCAGGCACACGCGCTGTTGCGCGCCATCGCCGCCGGCGAAGTCAACACCCGCGAGTTGCCCGACAACCAGACGCTGCTGACCAACCACGAACGCGAACAGCTGCCGGTGACAGCGACGGTTTTTCACCTGCCCGCCGGGCGGCTCGACCCTCGATCAGCGGCGTGACCACGACCGCCCACGGCACCGGTCGGTAGGATCGCCACAGCGGCATGGCGCACGGCGCGGAGGTGGACAGTTGAGCAACCTGGAGGCCACCTCGACTGAATTCGCCTGTGCGGCAACGCCCGAAGATCATATCGAGGTACTGCAACCCCGTGAGGTGCCGCTGGGCGGAGCGCGTGCCATTGAAGTCCGGCGCACCTTGCCGCAGCGCAACCGGTCACTGATCGGCGCCTGGTGCTTCGTCGACCATTACGGACCTCACGACGTCGCCGACGGCGGCATGGACGTACCCCCGCACCCACACACCGGACTACAGACGGCGACCTGGCTGTTCAGCGGGCGAGTCGAGCACCGCGACAGCGGCGGCGTGCACGCGCTGGTGCGCCCCGGTGAGTTGAACTTGATGACGGCCGGCGCGGGAATCTGCCACTCCGAGGTCTCAGTCGACCCGGAGTCGGCTCCTGTCCTGCGGGGTGTGCAGCTCTGGGTCGCCCTGCCCGACACAGCTCGCAACAGTGCCCGCGACTTCAACCATTTTGCGCCCGAACCGGTTTCGCTACCCGGCGCATCTGCGCTGGTGTTCCTCGGCGATCTGGTTGGGTACCGCTCCCCCGTCGCGACCTTCACTCCCCTGCTGGGCGCCCAACTGGACCTGGATCCGCGCACCGAGCTGGCACTCGACGTCGACCCCGCATTCGAACACGGCGTGCTGTGCGACCAGGGCGCGGTCAGCCTAGGCGGCACGGGCCTGGGTTTCGGTGAGCTCGGCTATCAAGGCCCCGGTCGCACGGTGCTGCCGCTGCGCAACACCGGCGACTCCCCCGCCCGAATCCTGGTGCTGGGCGGGGTGCCGTTTCGCGAGGAGTTGGTGCTGTGGTGGAACTTCATCGGTCGCAGCCACGACGAGATCGTTGAGTTCCGCCGACGCTGGCAAGACGAGGACGAGCAGTTCGGCCGGGTCAGCGGCTATCAGGGCCGCCTGCAACGGCTGCCCGCCCCGCCGATGCCGCCGCTGCGGCTACGGCCGCGGCGGCCCCGCGGCCGCTAGCCGATCCCGCTCTCACCGAATGGTGCCCGCTCCCGGAATCAGCGGCAGGTCCAGGGCCGTGACCCAGCCCGGCGGAAGATCATTGACCGCGGGCACCGCATTCAGCGCGCGCATCCCGGTGGCCAGGCAGCCGGCCGTCGCCGCGTCACGACCCGAGCCATCGGTGAAGTGGAACGCCGTCTCCTGCGAAATGCTCGGCGTCCCTTCGATATCGACGCGGTACACGTCGTCCTGGGTGCCCGCCGGCCAGTCGGGTGCGGCGTCTCGACCGATCCGGTTGACGTGTTCGAGTTGGATCCGGGTCTCGCCGCGGTAGATGCCGTTGATGGTGAACCGCACCGCCGCGACCTGGCCGGGGGCGATCACGCCTTTAGCGGTGGTGCGTTCGTTCGGCGTCACCCAGGTGTCCCAGGTGGTGGTGATCTCGTCCAGTTCGATCCCGGCGGCATGCGCGATCATCGGCACGGTGCCACCCCAGGCGAAGATCAGTACCTCGGGGATCTTGAGCACGGGCTGGAAGTCGGGGTCGCGGCCGATCCCCATCTCGTTCTCGTAGTCACCGGTGTAGTTGGTGTAATCCAACAGCTCGGAGGCCCGCACCTTGCGCACCTCGGCGCAGACCCCCATCAGGGTCATCGGGAACAGGTCGTTGGCGAAGCCGGGGTCAATGCCCGTTGTGAAACACGACGCTCCGCCGTCCTCGCACGCTTGGGTGATCGGCGTCAGCAGGTCCGGCGTGTTGAGCTTGAGACCGGGCCAGACCCACGGGGTCATCGCGGTGGAGCAGACGTCGATCCCGGCACGTAGGAACCGCGACATCAACGCGATGTTGTCGCCCGCGTGCGCGGCGGTCGGGCCGTAGTGCACCAGTGCGTCGGGCGCCAGGGCGATCAAAGCGTCGACGTCATCGGTGGCGGTGACGCCGATCTCGGGGATCCCGCAGATCTCACCGACGTCGCGTCCCACCTTGGCGGGATCACTGACGCCGACACCGACCAGCTCGAACAGCGGGTGTCTGACGATCTCGGGGATGACCAACTTGCCGACAAACCCGGTGCCCCAGACGACGATCCGCTTGACCATCTGACATCCTCTCGTCCCCCGGCGTCGCTTCAGGCTACGGCGTGAGCAGCACCTTCACCACGTCTCCGGACCGCGCCGCCACCGCACGATAGGCGTCGGCCGCGTCGTCCAGGGCCATCTCGGTGGTGAAGATCCCGTCCACCGACAGCCGCCCGGATTGCAGCAGCGGCACCAGCTGGGGCCACGTCTGTTGCACGGGCGCGGTGGTCATCCGCAGCGTTGCACTGCGCAGCAGAGCCGGCAACGCCGGGAACGGGAAGGGCTGCAGGTCATGCACGCCGACCACCGATACCGTCCCGCCGGGTCGTATCGCGTTCAGGGCGTCGGACATCGTGGTGTCCGAGCCGACGGCGTCGATCACCGCGTCCACACCGCGTCCACCGCTGAGCTCCATGGCCGCGGCCGTGGCCGGCGGCTCCGCCGGAGTCACACCCATCAGGGCAGCCCGTTCCCGGCGCTCACGTACCGGATCGATGCCGAGAACCGTTGCTGCGCCCAGGAACAGCGCACTACGTGCCGCACACAGACCGACCGCACCCAACCCGATCACCGCTACCGTGCCGCCGACCGGGATGTCGGCGCGCAGCGCGGCCGCCCAACCGGTGGCGAGGTTGTCGGTGAGCAACAGGGCTTCGGCGTCAAGAATCCCCTCGGGAATCCGGGCCAACTGAAAGTCGGCGCCCGGCACGGCAAGCAGCTCCGACTGAGCACCGCCCAGCAGACCCGATCCGAAGATCTGCGGGCCCGAATGACACCGGATGGGGTCGAGGGTGCCGCACCCGGCGCAGTGCCCGCAGCCCGCGACCGAGGAGACCATGACCCGGTCACCGACCCGTACGGAGTTCACCTGCGAGCCGACCTCGACGACGGTGCCGATCGCCTCGTGGCCCAACGGAACCGGGTCGGCGATCGGGTAGTCGCCTTCGTAGAAGTGCAGATCGGAACCGCAGATCGCGGTGGCGGTCACCTCGACGACGGCGCCGTCGGCTCCGGGCAGCTCGGGGTCGGGGCGGGTGTCGACTCGGATCGATCCGGGCCCATCGATTACGACACTGCGCATCGCTTCATCCTTCTAATCCTGTTGCTAACGCTTGTACTTTGCCGAGCACGTCGGGGTAGCGCTTCAGATGTGCGCCGCCGTTGACGTCGAAGGCCGACCCGGTGATCCAGCCGGCGCGTTCCGAGGTCAAGAACTCCACGGTCTGGGCGATGTCGTCGGGGATGCCGGAGCGCCCGAGCGGGGTGTTTTCGATGTACTCGTCGGTGAGCCCGGGCACCATCGCCAGGCCGGCGACCAGGGGAGTGTCCACCAGGCCGGGAGAGACCGCGTTGACCCGGATGCCGCGCGGGCCCAGCTCCAGGGCGGCCACTTGGACCAGCATCAGCACTCCGGCCTTGGCGCTGCAGTACGCGGCCATCGTGGTGCCGGGCTGACGCCCGTTCAGCGAGGAGATCGCGACCACGCTGCCGCCGTCTTCGAGATTGCGGGCCGCATGTTTGATCACCAGCATGGTGCCGGTGAGGCAGACATCGATGGTGGTCTGCCAACCGGACAGCTCGATGTCGGCGATCGGGCCGATGATCGACAGGCCGGCGCAACTGACCACCGTGCGGAGCGGTCCGGCCTCGCGGGCGACCGCGAAAGCCGCTGCGACACTGGCCTCGTCGGTCACATCCGCGACGACGGCGGTGGCCATACCGGCGAGCTCGGCGGCGCGGGCACGGGCGGCTTCCTCGTTGATGTCGGCGATCACCACATGGTCGCCGCGGGCGACCAGGGCGTGCGCGGTGGCCAACCCGATCCCGGAAGCGCCGCCCACGATCAGGGCCACGGGCCTTTGAGCCGTCATCGTCGCGCTCCCGTCGTCGTGGTGGTTCGGTAGGTGCGCTCTCGTTCGGGACGCTCCCACAGGTTGTCTGCACCGACGTCGGTACCGTCGGCGACCAACACACGTTTGAGGATCTTGTTGGTTGCCGTCGAGGGCAGTTCCTCGGTCAGCCGGACATAACGTGGCCAGGCCTTGGGGGAGAGGTCCTCTTGAGAGACAAGGAAATCGGCGAACTCGCCCTCGGTCAGCCGGGCGCCGTCGCGCAACACCAGGGCGGCCATCACCTGATCGCCGACGTTACCGTCCGGCACGGCGTACACCGCGGCCTGGTTGATATCGGGGTGGCGCATCAGGATCCGCTCGATCGGCGCCGCCGCCAGGTTCTCGCCGTCGACCCGCATCCAGTCGGCGGTGCGCCCGGCCAGGTAGATCCAGCCGTCGGCGTCGGCGTAGGCGAGGTCGCCTGACCAGTACATGCCGTCGCGCATACGGTCCGCGGTGGCCTGTTCGTTGTTGTAGTAGCCCGAGAAGAAGCCCGACCCGGCGGTGTTGACCAGTTCGCCGATCGCCTCGTCGGCGTTGATCAACGCACCGTGCTCGTCGAAGACCGCGGGGGGGCACTCGCTGACGGGATCGCTCTTGTAGATGGCGACGCCGGGGAATCCGCGTCCCACCGAACCGGGCGGGGTGCCTTCGTCACGGGTGATGGTGACGGCGTTCTCGGTGGAGCCGAAGGCGTCGACCACGTGGACACCGAACCGGCGGGAGAACTCGCCGATGTCACGTTCGGAGGCCTCATTACCGAAGGCGACCCGAAGCGGATTCTCGGCGTCATCGGGCCGCTCGGGATGCGCCAGTAGGTAGGCGAACGGTTTACCGACGTAGTTCATATACGTGCCACCGTAGGCGCGGATGTCGGCCAAGAACCGCGAAGCCGAGAATTTCGCCGGCGCCATCGCCGCACCGGCGGCCACCGCCGGACCGAAGCCGGCCGCGATCGCATTCGAATGGAACAACGGCATGGACAGGTAGACGACGTCGTCGGCGCCCAACTCGAATCGCTCGGTGAGGCTCTGCCCGGCGACCAGCACCATGAAGTGGCTGACCAGAACGGCTTTCGGGTCCCCACTGGTGCCCGAGGTGAAGATCAGCATGAATGGGTCCAGCGGCCCGACCTGCCGATGCGGCTGCAGTACCCCGGCATCCGCGCACTCGCTGGCCCAGGCCGGGTCGTCGACGTCGATGACCGTAACGCCGGGCAGCTCGAGTCCCTGCAGCAACGCGCGATGTTCGGCATCGACGAGCAGGAGCTGTACATCGGCGGTGCGCAGATCCCCGGCGAGTGCCGAGCCGCGGCGGGTGTCGTTGACCCCGCACAGGACGTAGCCGCCCAGCCCGGCGGCGGCGAGCGCGGTGAGCATCGCGGGGGTGTTGCCCAGCAGGGCGCCGACGTGCATCGGCCGGTCGGCGTCGGCGCGGGCGAGCACCGCGGCCCCGTGGCGGGCCGCGCGGACGAGGTATTCCCGCCAGGACCAGCGGATCTGCTCGCCTTCGGCGTCGTTGTAAAGCACCGCCAGACCGGTGTCACCGATGCGTTCGGCAAGCAGCTGCTGCATGGTTTCCGCCATCAGACCTCCTAACCCGTGACCGTAGCGGTCGCGCCGGCCAGGTGCCGGGCCAGAAACGCGATCTGGTGCTCGACGACGTGATCGAACCAGTCGCCACCCGCGAAGACGTCGAAGTGATCGCAGGGGTAATGCCGCACTTCGGCGCGGGCGGCGAACGCCGCCTTGGCGGCTGCCTGCGGGGGAGCGCCCCGGTCGAAATCGGCTATCTGCACCAGGAGCGGGCAGGCGATGGCCTCGGCGTGCTTGGCCGCCGGACGGTAGCCGCCGAGCTGCACGCCGACCTGGGCATCGATCTCGTTACGCCAGGTCGGGCCGGCCATCGCGGTGTAGGCCGCGTGGTAGCCGTCGGCGGTCAGGGTGGCCAGCTCCCCGGGGAGGCCCACCAGGGGGATGGTCGCCGGCGGGCCGCCGAACCGTTGGGCCAGCGCACTGCGCCAGCCCGTTGCCGTTGAGCGCAGCATCGCTGCCGGGCGATGGTGGGGCAGGGCCGCCACCGCGGCGGCCGGCCCGCTGACCAGTGGTGTCAGCGCGATGGCGGCGGCGACACCGGGCGTGGTGGCGGCCACCTCGAAAACATGCCCGCCGCCCAGCGACACTCCCCACACCACGATCCGGCGAGGATCGACGCCGGGCTGCTCAGCCGCGGCCGAGCATGCCGAGCGGAAGTCGTCGACCTGCTCTTGCATGGAGATCCGTTGGCGCGGTTGCGCTTCGGAGGCACCGAAATATCGGTAGTCGAAAGCAAAGGCGGCGAAACCGGCTTCGCTGAGTCGTTCGGCGAACGGGATCAGACCGGAGTCGACGGTGCCGCCCAACCCGTGGCCGAGCACCACGACCGGGGCGCCGTCGCCGTCGTATTGCGCGGCCGGGAAGAACTGCCCGACACACGTGGCGCCGCCACTGCCGAATCGGATGGTCGCGCTCATGCGGATGCCTCCATCTCCCGCACGCCGGCCCAGCCGGGCACGCCGAGTTCGGCGGCGCGTCGGGTGCCGCGCGGGATCTCCGCGGTGCGCATGTCGTGTTCGTAAAGGAAGTAGTCGAGTTGCTGGGTGTGGCGCGGGGTGTCGAGCATGTGGCCGGTGTACTTGCGCCGGTCCGCCTCGATCACCCGGCGCATTTCGGCGACCGACGGCAGCCGATAGCGACCGGCCGCGTAGGCGCCGATGAGGCGGGCCTGGGATTCGACGAACGGGAACAGCGTCGGGGTGGCTTGGGCGAATCCGGCGAACACCAAGTCGTCGATGCCCGGATAGAACATCCGCTTGTACAGGTCGATTCGATTGCCTGGTGCGCTGATGAACTCCGGGTC
Source organism: Mycolicibacter virginiensis (assembly GCF_022374935.2). NCBI lineage: Bacteria > Bacillati > Actinomycetota > Actinomycetes > Mycobacteriales > Mycobacteriaceae > Mycobacterium > Mycobacterium virginiense. The sequence continues at coordinate 31,920 of NZ_CP092430.2, read as the reverse complement.
GAAGAACGGGAAGGTGATGTTGTAGCCGGTGGCGTAGATGATGACGTCGAATTGGCCGCTGGTGCCGTCGGTGAAGTGGACGGTATCGCCGTCGAGCCGGCTGATGTTGGGTTTGGGGATGACGTCGCCAGACCCCAGACGCAGCGGCAGTTCCACCGATTGGGTGGGATGCGCTTCGAAGAACTTGTGGTTGGGGGTGGGCAGCCCGAGGTCCTCGGGGCGCCCGGCGATGATCGGCTGTGCCCATTGAGCGACTTTGCGCTGCCAGGAGAACGGTAGATACGGGCTGGTCCGGAAGTACTTGTCGGCGGGCTTGCCGGCCAGATACTTCGGCACGATCCAGGCGCCCGAGCGAGTAGACAAGGTCAGCTCGTTGTCCAGCGCCTTCGACGACAGTTCGACGGCGATGTCGGCGGCACTGTTACCCAGGCCGACCACGAGGATCCGCTTTCCGCTGAAGTCCAGCGGCGTCTTGGGGTCGATGTAGTGGTGCGCGTGCAACGTCTCCCCGCTGAATTCGCCGGGAAAGTCCGGCAGGCGCGGATCCCAGTGGTGCCCGTTGGCGACGACCAACAGGTCGAAGCGACGGCGCCCGCCGCCGGCCAGTTGCAGCTCCCAGCCACCGCCGGGCAGCCGCTGGGCGTGGGTGACCTCGGTTTCGAACTCGATGTTGCGTTTGAGCTCGAACGCCGCGGCGTAGGACTCGAGGTACTCCTTGACCAGCGTGTGGTGCAGAAAGTCGGGGTAGTGATCCGGCATGGGGAAGTCGCGGAACGACAGCTGGTGCTTGGAGGTGTCGATGTGCAGCGACCGGTAGGCGCTGGAATGTCCGTTCGGGTTGCCGAAGGCCCAGTTGCCACCGATTCGGTCGGAGGATTCGAAGCAGATGTAGTCAATCGCGTAGTCGCTCAGCATCTTTCCTGCGGTCAGGCCGCTGATGCCGGCACCGATGATCGCGGTGCGGGGTGAGGGCATGGGGAACCTTCCGAGATCCGAGGTAGACAGGTTTGCAGAAGTGTCTACGTGACGCGTCGCTATAGTACACAGATCTTCAGATGTGTCTACCCCGTTGTTAGGATTACCGACCAGGAGGTGGCCGTGAACGCAACGTCAGCGTCGCCCGCGTCCCCGTCGACAACGGATCGGCTTCTCGATGCGACCGAGAAACTCCTGGCCGACAAGGGGATTCGGGCGACGACGATGATCGATGTCGCCCAGGCAGCGGGGGTGTCCCGGGCCTGGCTGTACCGGAATTTTCCGGATAAGCCGACACTGGTCGGCGCGGCGATCATTCGGCTCATCGAGACCAGCTGGGCGCAGACCCGCGCCGAGCTGTCGACACTCACCGACTTCGAGGACCAGCTGGTGGCCGGCGTCCAGATCGGCCGCCGCGCCTACGACGATCCCGGCACGCTGCTGATGCGGCTGCGCACCGCCGAACCGGAGGAGTTCACCGCGTGTGCCGGAACCGGGGTTCGCGGTTTAGTTCCCGATCTCGCGGGGTTCTGGCTTCCGTTCCTGGCGGCCGCGGCCGCGAGCGGCGACATTCACCCCGACACCGATCTGCCCGAGGCCAGTGAATGGATCGCTCGGGTGATGATCAGTTTCGGCAGTGTCCCGGGAAACCACATGGACCCCGACGATCCGGCGGCCGTGCGGCAGCATCTACGCCGCTATGTGCTGCCGGCGCTGCGTCAGGCGCCGACGGCTGCAACACCGAAGGGACAGCGATGACGGAATGGTTCTTGTACCTGCCGCAAACCAGAATCGGCCTCGCCGACCTGGTGTCGCGGGCCCAGGCGGCGGAGGCGTCCGGCTTCGACGGTGTCGCGTTCCTCGATCACCTGGACACCCCGATGGACCCCGCTTCGCCGCTATGGGAGGCGATGACAGTGGCCACCTGGGTGGCCGCCCACACCGAACGGATCAAGGTCGGCCACGTGGTGTTGTGCGACGGGTTCCGGCACCCGGCGGTGCTGGCCAAACAGGCGACCACCTTGGCCGAGGCCACCGGCGGACGGTTCGAACTGGGGCTGGGTTCCGGCTCGATGCCCGACGAGCTGGTCAAGTACGGCATCACCACCGCCGGCCCCCGGCAACGCGTCGATGCGCTGGGGGAGACGCTTGCGCTGTTGGGTCAGTACTGGAACACCGCGGGGGAGCGGGCGCAGACTCCCGCGCCGACCCAGCCGATCCCGCTGGTGCTCGGGGGTGTTGGCCCGCGGATGCTCGAGCTGACCCGTCGGTACGCCGACTGGTGGAACCTGCCGGCGACGCATGTGCACAAGTTGCCCGAGCTGCTGCCCTTGATCGGCTCTGCCCGCGCCTCGGTCCAACAGATGGTCGGTTTCGCCCGACGCGGCCAGGACGTGGCGGCGGTGTCGGAGACGGCGCAGCGGCGGTTCGGCCGGCTGGGCTCGGGTCTGGTGTGCGGTGACGCGGCGACGCTGATCGACCACTTCCGGAAGCTTGAAAGCCAAGGGGCACAACGGTTCTACGTGTGGTTCGCTGATTTCGCGCCACCAGAGTCGATCGCCGAGTTCGCCGAGACGGTGATCCGGGCGAGTCACTGAGTTCGTCAGCGTGATCGGCGCGGTGCGTTCCAGCGGATCTCGATGTCGCCGGCGTCGGTTACCGGCCCCTCCAGATCGTCGGTGACGCGAACGCCCACCCGCCTCTTGGTGTTCGCGTCGACGAAGCTCAGTGGCGGCGTCCCGTCCTGGAGATACTTGTCACCCCACTGCATCAGCGACAGGAAGACCGGCAACAGATCTTCGCCGGCGGGCGTCAGCCGATACTCGTCGCGGACCCGCTGCCCGGATTCCTGGTAGGGCACCCGGCGGATGATCCCGGCGGCCTCGAGCTGCTTGAGTGCGCGCGACACCGCCGGCGCCGAGGCGCCCAAACGCGCGGTGAAGTCCTCGAAGCGACTGGTTCCGTAGAAACATTCGCGCACCACCAGGAACGCCGTCTTGGTGCTCAGCACATCGAGCAGCCGGGCCACCGAACACGCATCGCCGGCCGACCACCGTGTGCGGTCGCGCAACCGAGGCTCGAACTCCATGTCAGCCAGCCTACGTGACTAACACTTGCGTTATCCAGCGCGGCGTGCTTTGCTCTTACTAACGAGGGCGTTAGTCAGCAAGAGAGGATCCGGAAATGGTTGCAGTACAGGGAAAGGTCGCGGTGGTCACCGGCGGACGGCGCGGACTGGGCGCAGCCCTGGTCGACGAACTCTTGGCGCGCGGAGCCCGCAAGGTCTACTCGACCGCACGCACCGCATTCACCGATGAGCGGCCGAAGGTGGTGCCACTGGCACTGGAGGTCGGGTCCCCCGAGTCGGTTGCGGCCCTGGCCGAGACGGCCGGCGATGCGGAGCTGGTGTTCAACAACGCGGGCGTGCTGCTGCCGGACCCACTGCTGACCGGCTCCTTCGAGCGGATCACCGAAACCTTTGACGTCAACGTCTTCGGGCCGCTGCGCCTGGCGCGGGCGTTCGCGCCGATCCTGGCGGCCAACGGGGGAGGGGCGCTGGTCAACATGCACTCGGTGCTGTCCTGGATGGCCGGCTACGGCGCCTACGGTGCGTCCAAAGCCGCCGCCTGGTCGGTGACCAACTCCCTGCGCATCGAACTGGCGGCGCAGCACACGCAGGTGGTCGGCATCCACGCCGGCTTGATCGACACCGACATGGTCTCCGCTCTGGACGCCCCCAAGGTGACGCCGGGCGAGGTGGCGCGGCGCATCCTCGATGGCGTCGAGTCCGGTGCCGTCGAGGTGCTGGCCGACGACATCAGCGGGAGCGTCAAGGCCGCGCTGTCCGGTCCGGTCGAGAACCTGTCGGGCGACCTGACGCACTGAGCGCACTCAATCAACCAAGGAGTACCGCCATGCCGCTGTGGACAATTCACCACACCCCGGGCATCTTCAACGCCGAGACCAAGCGCGCGCTGGCCGCCCGCATCACCGAGCACTACGAGAGTGCCGGGCTGCCGCGCTTCTATGTGGTCACCCTCTTCCAGGAGACCGCGCCGGAGGACTTCTACGTCGGGGGTGAGCCGACGCCAGTGGGCATTCGCGTGGTCATCGACCACATCGCCCGGCACGCCCACGACACCGAAGGCCGGCGGCGGATTGCTGAATGGATCAATCAGATCCTTACTCCCACGCTCGAGCGGCACCCGGGCGTGCACTCGGAATTCCACGTCGACGAGACCAGCGAGGAACTGTGGATGATCAACGGGCTCGTTCCACCGCCGGGCGGATCGGATGCCGAGAAGCGCTGGGCCAAGGAGAACGTCGTGTCGACGTACTGAGGCGGGCGCTCATCGGTACCGCGCCGCCAGCGCGGTACCGATGGCGGCCAAATGATCACGCACGCCCTGCGGGCCGGTCACCTCGAGCCATTCGACGAGCCCGGCGAGTTGACCGGCGAGGGCGTATTCATTGTGGCCGCGAATCACGACCTCGATCCGGCCATCGGGCGTGGAACCGCCCACCTCAAGGCGGCCCCCGAGCATCATCCGGAGCAGGCCGAGCCCGTCGGAAACGCACAGGGCCTGGATTTCGATCGGCGTGCGCTTGCGGTCGACCTCGTCGGCGATCTCGCGCCAGCTCTGCGCAAGGTCGAATCCCTGGGGCCGCTGCACGGGGTCGTCGGTGAACTGGACCGACGAGACCCGGTCGATCCGGAAGGTCCGTCGACCGGCCTCCGTGTGGGAGACCAGATACCAGGTCGGGCCCTTGGCGACGATGCCCAAGGGGTGAACGGTTCGCTCGGTCTCGGAGCCTTGGCGGTCGACGTAGCCGAGCCGTATCTGGACGCCGCGGATCACCGCCTCTTGTAGGTCGTCGAGAAACTGCGGCGGCCTCGGCACCACCTCACTGGCCCCCCAGTGCCGTGGATCCACCACCAGTGATGTCGCGGCGGCCTCGGCTTGCTCCCGGAAGGGCTCGGGCAGCGCGCGGACGAGCTTGCGCAGGGCGGCCTTGACTTCCGGGGTTGCCGTCGACGCGGGTCCGGCGACGAGAAACAGGGCGCGGGCCTCGCTCGCAGTCAGCCCTGAGAGGTCAGTTCGGGCGCCGCCCAGCAGGCGCCACCCGCCCCCTCGCCCCTGCATGGAGTAGACCGGGACCCCGGCGACGCTGAGCGCTTCGAGGTCGCGGCGGGCGGTGCGCTCGGACACCTCCAGTTCCCGGGCGACCTCCAGCGCGGTGACCTGCTTGCGTTGTTGCAGCAGCAGGAGGGTGGCCACCAGCCGATCAGCTCGCACCCCAGCAGACTGGCACACAAACCGGCCACTAGGTGTCCGGTTATGGCCACAACAATGGCGCCATGACCACACCGACCAGTTCCCCCGCAGCCCCTCCCACCGACCCCCGGCCCCTTCTCGACCGCGCCGTTGCCACCGCTGGCGCCGTTATCGCCGGCGTCCGCTCTGACCAGTTCGCTCACCTGACGCCCTGCACCGAGATGGACGTGCAGACCATGCTGGCTCACCTGGTCGCCGTTCTTGACCGCATTGCCGCGCTCGGCAACGGCGAGGACCCCTTCGCCGTCGCCGAACCACAGGTGTCCGACGACCGTTGGGCCGACGCGTGGCAGGAGTCCGGCAGACGCGCCGCCGACGCCTGGAGCGATGACGCCGTCCTCCACCAACCCATGGCGCTGCCGTGGATCCAGGGCAGCGGCGCCGACGTCTTGGCGTCCTATCTCTCCGAGATCACGGTCCACACCTGGGACCTCGCAGCGGCGACCGGCCAGCAGCCCGACTGGGACGACACAGTGGTCGCCGCCGCGTTGCACTCGGCGCACCGGATCCTGCCGGCCGAGAACCGACGGGCGCTCTACGCGCAGATCTCGGCCGCGATGGGCCTGGAAGAGGTGGCCATGCCGTTCGCCGAAGCTGTCCCCGTTCCCGACGACGCCCCCGCCATTGACCGGCTCATCGCCTGGAACGGCCGCGATCCGCTCTGGTGATGCGGAGGGAATGCTGACGGGCAGCGACAAGAGAGGGCTCCTCATCGCCGCCGCCATTCGGCTCAACGAAACAGAAAACCCCGGCCATAGCGGCCGGGGTTTTCCTCACACTGTGGGCGAAGGGGTGTGTGGATTCACGACATAGGTGACAGATGAGTCGTGACATGGGTGACACCTGCAGTGATGGCTGCTGAGTCGCGTCATAGGTGACAGTCATGGGTCATGTCCAAAGCGCGCGTGGCCGTCCTAGAAGTCCTCAGCGGAAACCTGTCGGTGACTGCTGCAGCCCGCATCTACGGGCTATCCCGCCAACACCTCTACCGCCTGCTGACCCGCTACCGAACCGGTGGCCTCGATGCGCTCGAACCCCGCTCTCGGCGCCCCGCTAGCAAACCCCGCAGGATCTCCGATGAGGTCATCGCCGCCATCGTGCTACGCCGCGAAGAACTCACCGCCGAAGGCCTCGACGCCGGCCCCCTCACCCTGCAAAACCACTTGGCCCGCCAAGGCCTGCCAGTGCCGTCGACCTCCACGATCCGGCGCATCCTGCACCACCACGGCCTGATCACCCCCCAACCCCGCAAACGCCCCCGCAGCTCCTACCACCGCTTCGCCGCCGACCAACCCAACCAATGCTGGCAATCGGACTTCACCCACTGGAGCCTCGCTGATGGCACCGACACCGAAATCCTCAACTGGCTCGACGACCACTCCCGCTACCTACTGGCGTGCACCGCCCACCGCCGCGTCAGCGGCCCCGACGTCGTCGCCAGCTTCACCGCCACCAGCCTCGAATTCGGGTTGCCCGCAGCCACACTGACCGACAACGGCAGTGTTTATACCTCTCGATTCACCGGCGGCCACAACGACTTCGAACGACTCCTGGCCGCCCTAGGCATCACCCAAAAGAACGGGCACCCCGGCCACCCCCAGACCCAGGGAAAAATCGAGCGCTTCCACCAAACCCTCAAACGCTGGCTGGGCGCACGCCCCCGCCCCGCCACCCTGGCCGAACTCCAAAAACTCCTCGATGTCTTCCGGGTCATCTACAACACCGAACGCGGCCACCGTGCCCACCCACAGCACCTCACCCCCGAACAGGCCTACCTCGCCCGTCCCAAAGCCACCCCCGGCAACCAACCCAGCGCCGCCGTCCGGCTGCGCGCCGACGTCGTCGACCAGTTCGGCAAACTCACCCTGCGCCACGGCAGCCGCCTACATCACCTCGGCATCGGGCGCGCCCACGCCGGCACCCCCGTGCTGATCCTGATCGCCGCCACCACCGTCACCGTCATCAGCAAAACCGGCCACCACGTCATCGCCAGCCACCACATCGACCCCGACCACAACTACTGGCCCAACAAACAGAAAAACCCCGGCAAAAGCCGGGGCAATCTGTAACCAATGACGCGACTCATGTGTAACCCATGACCCGACTCATCACACTGTGGGCGAAGGGGGACTTGAACCCCCACGTCCCGAAGGACACTGGCACCTGAAGCCAGCGCGTCTGCCATTCCGCCACTCGCCCGAGCAACCGGGGGAGCGTATCACGGGCCCCCCGCCCCCTTAAAAATCGGCTCCGGACCTGCAGCGCCGACCGCCTGGCCTCCACCCGAGCCGCCGTGACCCCTTCGTGACCTGGTCTTATCCGATTCTCCGCCGTAGAAGGGTGCCGCCCTGGCACCCCGGGTCGATACCATGTCCAGGGCGGATGCAGCTGAGCGACACGCCGCAGCAGCGTTCCCGATAGGGCTAGTGACGGCGGAGAGTAAGGCGGGTAGCAGCTTGGACAGCCAGCGCGGGCTGGTTCATCGCATCGAGCGCAAACTCGAATCCGCTGTGGAGGATGCGATGGCCCGGGTCTTCGGAGGGGAAGTCCTCCCCGAGGAAGTCGAGGCTGCGCTGCGCCGCGAGGCCGCCGCCGGGGTGCGCTCCCTGGCCGGAAATCAACTTTTGGCGCCCAACGAATACGTCATTACCCTCGGTAGGGACGACTACGAGAAGGTGGGCGCCGACCGGGATCTGACGTCGACGGCATTCGCCCGCCATCTGGCCGGCTACATCGGCGAACAGGGGTGGCAAACGTATGGTGATGTGGTTGTCCGGTTCCAGCATTCGCCGAGCCTGCGAACCGGCCAGGTCCGCGCACGCGGCGGCGTCAACCCTGACGCCAGCCCCCACGAGACGCTCAACGAATCCCGCCCGCCACAATCAGTTCATGCGTTTACCGCAGAATCAGGAGTGCCACCGATGACCGATAACCCGAGCTACCGCGGCGCCCACGGGCAGGATCGTCCCGGCGACGAGTACTACGACCCCCGCTACGGGCGGCCCGGCGACGATGCTCGCGGCGGTCAGGACCCCCGTGGCCCCTACGCTCCCGAACCCGACCACTACCAGCAGGAGCAGCGCGGCGGCTACCCCGATCAGGGCCAGGGCGGCGGCTACGCTCCGCCGCGTCGGCCCGAGCAGGGCGGCTACCCCGAGCAAGGCGGCTACCCGGAGCAGGGTGGCTACCCCGGCCAAGGCGGCGGCTACGCCCCTCCCGCCCCTCCCGCCCCGCCGGCCCAGCCCTACGAGCAGCGTCCGCCCAGCGGCTACGGCGCTCCCGCCGGCTACGAGCAGGGCTACCCCCAGCACCAACCTCCGGCACCGGCCTACCCGGCCGGCGGCCAGCCCGGCTACGGCTACGGCGAAGCCCCTCCGGCCCGCCAGGACGACTACTCCTACCCCGAGGGCCAGTACGAGCAGCGCCCCGCCTACCCCGACCAGGGTGGGTATGACCAGGGAGGCCAGTCCTACGGCCGCCAGGACTACGGCCAGCCCGGGTACGGCTACGGCGAGGCAGCTCCGGCTCCCGCCGGTTACGACTACGGCCAGCCCGCACCCGGCGGCTACGGCGAGGGTCAAGGCACCCAGGGCGGCTACGACTACGGTCAGCAGGCTCAGGGCGGTTACGGGGAGGCTCCAGGAGGCGGCTACGGCCAGCGCGCCTACTCCGCACCCGCCTCGGTCACCCTGCAGCTCGACGACGGCAGCGGCCGGACCTACCAGCTGCACGAAGGCGCCAACGTGGTCGGCCGCGGCCAGGACGCCCAGTTCCGGTTGCCCGACACCGGGGTGTCGCGCCGTCACCTTGAGATCCGCTGGGACGGCCGGGTGGCCCTGCTGTCGGATCTGAACTCGACCAACGGCACCACGGTGAACAACGCCCCCGTCCAGGAGTGGCAGCTGGCCGACGGCGACGTCATCCGGCTGGGTCACTCCGAGATCATCGTCCGGGTCCACTAGGCGCGGCGGCAGCGTCCACTCGAGGCGACAATCCCATCCAGCAAAGCGCTGCCGCTTTGCCCTACGGCCCCCCGCGCCCAAGTATCGTGACTTTGCCGAAGTGCTCCGCCGTCAGGAGCACGCCATGGGCTGCGCGACAACGGAGAGGACGCCGGATGCAGGGACTGGTGCTGCAGCTGACGCGAGCCGGTTTTTTGACGTTGTTGTGGCTGTTCATCTGGTCCGTGCTGCGGATATTGCGGACCGACATCTACGCACCCACCGGCGCGGTGATGGTCCGCCGTGGGCTGTCGATCCGTGGCGTGCTGCTCCCGCCGCGCCAGCAACGCACCACCGCACGGCATCTGGTGGTGACCGAAGGACCGCTGACCGGGGCGCGCATCGCGCTCAGCGACCAGCCGGTTCTGGTGGGCCGCGCCGACGACTCCACGCTGGTACTCACCGACGATTACGCCTCCACCCGGCACGCGCGGCTGTCTCAGCGGGGCACGGAATGGTATGTCGAAGATCTGGGTTCGACCAACGGGACCTACCTTGACAGGGTGAAGGTGACCACTGCGGTACGGGTTCCAGTCGGCACGCCGATACGAATCGGCAAGACCGCGATCGAGCTCCGCCGGTGAGCCTGGTTCTGCGGTACGCCGCCCGTAGCGACCGCGGTCTGGTGCGCTCCAACAACGAGGACTCCGTCTACGCCGGTGCCCGGCTGTTGGCGTTGGCCGACGGCATGGGCGGGCACGCGGCCGGTGAAGTCGCGTCGCAACTGGTGATCGCCGCACTGGCGCACCTCGACGATGACGAGCCCGGCGGCGATCTGCTGGCGAAGCTGGAAAACGCCGTGCAAGAGGGCAACGCGGCCATCGCGGCCTATGTCGAAGAGCACCCCGAGCTCGAAGGCATGGGCACCACGCTGACCACGATCCTGTTCGCCGGCCCCCGGCTGGGGCTGGCCCACATCGGCGACTCCCGCGGCTACCTGCTGCGCGACGGCGAGCTCACCCAGATCACCAAGGACGACACCTTCGTACAGACCCTGGTCGACGAAGGCCGCATCACCTTGGAGGAGGCACACAGCCATCCGCAGCGCTCGCTGATCATGCGCGCCCTGACCGGCCATGAGGTGGAGCCGACGCTGATCATGCGCGAAGCGCAGGCCGGCGATCGCTATCTGCTGTGCTCCGACGGTCTGTCGGACCCGGTGAGCACCGAGACCATCCACGAGGCGCTGGAGATCCCCGACGTCAACGACTGCGCGCTGCGGCTCATCGAGTTGGCGCTGCGCGGCGGCGGGCCGGACAACGTCACGGTGGTGGTGGCCGACGTCGTCGACGTCGACTACGGCCAGACCCAGCCGATCCTGGCCGGGGCGGTCTCCGACAGCGACGACGACCATGTGATCGCCCTCAACACCGCCGCCGGGCGGGCGTCGGCGATCTCCCCGCGCAAAACGGTCGCCAAGCGCGTGCTGCCGCGTATCGAAACGCCCGACCGCCCACCTCGCTCCCGGCGGCGCAAGTTCATCGTCGCAGCGCTGCTGCTGGCACTGCTGGGTGCCGGGCTGCTGGTCGGGCGCGCGGTGGTGCGCACCAACTACTACGTCACCGCCTATGGCGGCACGGTGGCGATCATGCGCGGTGTGCAGGGATCCATCCTGGGCGTGCCGCTGCAGGAGCCCTACTTGCTCGGCTGTCTGGACAGCAAGGGCGAGTTGGTGCAGATCAGCTTCAAGCAGTCCGGCGACAAATTGGCCTGCCGACTGATGACGCTGCAGGACCTCCGCCCGCCGGCCCGCCAACAGGTCAGCAACGGGCTGCCCGCCGGCACCCTCGACGACGCGATCACCCAACTGCGCAATCTGGCCCGCGATTCCCTGCTGCCGCCGTGCCCGCACGGCACCACCACCGGCAGCAACTCGACGCCGTCGCGCACGCCGGCCCCTGGTCTGGTCCCGACCGGTCCGCGGCCCGGCCCACCGCCCCCGTCCGGAAAGTCGCGTCTGCCCACCCTGACCAACCTGCCGCCGGCACCTCCAGAACCGGGGACCGACTGCCGGGCGGCCTCATGACCCGCGCCGGCGACGACGCAGAGCGGAGCGTGCGGAGCGATGCGGAGAAGCGGCGCGCCTTGAACACCGCCGGCGACGACGCAGTGCGGAGCGATGAGGAAGTGAGCACGGCGCCGCAGCCGCCGGTGACGCTGACCCCGGCGCTGCCGGATCGACGTAACGCCGAACTGCTGCTGCTGTGCTTCGCCACCATCATCATCGCGGTGGCGATGCTGATCGTCGAGGCCGGTCACGAGCAGGGCCTGCGCCCCGACCTGGTCGGGTACGGGGTGGCGTTTCTGGTGCTTTTCGGCTTCGCGCACCTGGTGATCCGGCGGTCGGCGCGTTATGCCGACCCGCTGCTGCTGCCAGTGGTGGCGCTGCTCAACGGCCTTGGGCTGGTGATGATCCACCGCATCGATCTCGGCGTCGGGATCGACGGCGCCGACGCGCGGCCCGGCGCCAGCGCGCAGATGCTGTGGACACTGGTCGGCGTAGGCGTCTTCGCCCTGGTGCTGGTGGCCCTCAAAGACCATCGCCAACTCTCCGGCAGCGGCTACGTCTGCGGCCTGGCCGGCCTGGTGCTGCTGGTGATTCCCGCCCTGCTGCCGGCCTCGCTGTCCGAGCGCCAGGGTGCCAAGATCTGGATTCGGTTGCCGGGCTTCACAATTCAGCCCGCCGAGTTCTCCAAGATCTTATTGCTGATCTTCTTTGCCGCGGTGCTGGTGTCCAAGCGCCGGCTGTTCACCAGCGCCGGCAAGCACGTGCTGGGCATGAACCTGCCCCGGCCCCGCGACTTGGCGCCGCTGCTGGCTGCCTGGGTGATCTCGGTCGGAGTCATGGCGTTCGAGAAGGACCTCGGTACGTCGCTGCTGCTGTACGCATCGTTTTTGGTGGTGGTGTACCTGGCCACCCGCCGGTTCAGCTGGATGGTGATCGGCATGCTGCTGTTCGCCGCCGGCAGCGTGGCCGCCTACTTCCTGTTCAGCCACGTCCGGGTGCGGGTGCAGACTTGGCTGGACCCCTTCGCCGACCCGGAAGGCGTCGGCTATCAGATGGTGCAGTCGCTGTTCAGCTTCGCCACCGGCGGCATCTTCGGCACCGGATTGGGCAACGGACAGCCCGGTTATGTGCCCGCGGCGTCGACCGACTTCATCATCGCCGCATTCGGCGAGGAGCTGGGCCTGGTCGGGCTCGCGGGCGTGCTGATCCTCTACACCATCGTGATCGTGCGCGGGATGCGGACAGCGATCGCGGTGCGTGACAGCTTCGGCAAGCTGTTGGCCGCCGGCTTGGCCGCCACCTTGGGCATTCAGCTGTTCATCGTGGTCGGCGGGGTGACGAAACTGATTCCGCTGACCGGGCTCACCACCCCGTGGCTGTCCTATGGCGGATCATCGTTACTGGCCAACTATGTGCTGCTGGCGATCGTGCTGCGCGTCTCGCACGCCGCCCGCCGGCCGCTGAGCACCCATCCCGTGCGTCCGACTCCGATCGGCGACACCGGCACGGCGGTGATCGAGCGCGTATGAATACCTCCCTGCGCCGCGTCACGATGACCCTGATGGCGCTGATCGTGCTGCTGTTGGGCAACGCCACCCTGACCCAGGTCTTCGCCGCCGATGGGCTGCGCGCCGACCCGCGAAACCAGCGGGTGCTGCTCGACGAATACTCCCGGCAACGCGGCCAGATCACCGCCGCCGGCCAACTGCTGGCCTACTCGGTCGCCACCGACGGCCGGATCAAATACCAGCGCATCTACCCCGAACCGGCGGTGTACGCGCCGGTCACCGGGTTCTACTCGCTGCGGTACTCCAGCAGCGGCCTCGAGCGCGCCGAGGACACCGTGCTCAACGGGTCGGACCCGCGCCTGTTCGGGCTGCGGTTAGCCGACTTCTTCACCGGCCGCAGCCCGCGCGGCGGCACCGTGGAGACCACCATCCGGCCCCGGGTGCAGCAAGCCGGCTGGGAGGCGATGCAGAAGGGTTGCACCGGCGGCTGTCGCGGTGCGGTGGTGGCCCTGGAGCCGTCCACCGGCAAGGTCCTGGCGATGGTGTCCGCGCCGTCATATGACCCCAACCTGCTGTCCTCGCACGATTCGGCCAAGCAGGGTCAGGCCTGGCAACAGCTGCGCGACGACCCCGCCTCGCCGCTGACCAACCGCGCCATCAGCGAGACCTACCCGCCGGGTTCGACGTTCAAGGTGATCACGACCGCAGCGGCGCTGCAGGCCGGCGTCAGTGAGAACGAGCCGCTGACCAACGCGGCGCGCATCGCGCTACCCGACAGCACGGTCGCGCTGGAGAACTACGGCGGTACCACCTGCGAGGGCGGCAACGAGCAGACCGTTCCGCTGCGGATGGCGTTCGCACGTTCCTGCAACACCGCCTTCGTCCAGTTGGGTATTCGTACCGGCGTGGACGCTCTGCGCAGCACTGCCCAGGGGTTCGGGCTGGATATCACCCCCGAACCGATGCCGCTGCAGGTCGCGGAGTCCACCGTCGGCCGAATCGGCGACGCCGCCGCTCTCGGCATGACCAGCATCGGACAGAAGGATGTCGCCATCACCCCGCTGAAGAACGCGGTCATCGCGGCAACCATCGCCAACGGCGGGCTGACCATGCAGCCGTATCTGGTCGACGGCCTCGAGGGTCCGGACCTCGCGGGCATCGCCACCACCCAACCGCGCGAGCAGCGCCGTGCAGTGTCCTCGCAGGTCGCGGCTAAGCTAACTGAACTAATGATCGACGCCGAAAGAATGACCCAGCAGGAGGGGGCCATCCCGGGCGTACAGATCGCGTCGAAGACCGGCACCGCCGAACACGGTGCCGATCCGCGGAACACCCCGCCGCACGCGTGGTACATCGCCTTTGCCCCGGCCAGCGCCCCGAAAGTGGCCGTTGCCGTCCTGGTTGAAGACGGTGGCGACCGCTTGGCCGCCACCGGCGGTGCCTTGGCCGCCCCGATCGGCCGCGCCGTGATCCAGGCCGCGCTGCAGGGGCGCTCATGAGTCCGCAGGTCGGCGCGGCACTGGCCGGGCGCTATCGGTTGCAGCGGCTCATCGCCACCGGCGGAATGGGCCAGGTGTGGGAGGCCGTCGACAACCGGCTGGGCCGGCGCGTCGCGGTCAAGGTGCTCAAGCCGGAGTTCTCCTCGGACCCGGAGTTCATCGAGCGGTTCCGCGCCGAGGCCCGCAACACCGCGATGCTCAACCACCCGGGTATCGCCAGCGTGCACGACTACGGCGAGACCGAGCTGGACGGCGAAGGCCGCACCGCGTTCCTGGTGATGGAATTGGTCAACGGTGAGCCGCTGAACTCGGTGCTCAAGCGGACCGGGCGATTGTCGCTTCGGCACGCCCTGGACATGCTGGAGCAGACCGGGCGCGCACTGCAGGTGGCGCACAGCACCGGGCTGGTGCACCGCGACGTCAAGCCCGGCAACATCATGATCACGCCCACCGGCCAGGTGAAGATCACCGACTTCGGCATCGCCAAGGCCGTCGACGCCGCCCCGGTTACCCAGACCGGCATGGTGATGGGCACTGCCCAGTACATCGCCCCGGAGCAGGCGCTGGGCCAGGACGCCACCGCCGCCAGTGACGTGTATTCGCTGGGTGTGGTCGGCTACGAGGTGCTCTCGGGCCGTCGACCGTTCACCGGCGACGGTGCGCTGACCGTCGCGATGAAGCACATCAAGGAGCCGCCGCCGCCGCTGCCGGCCGAGTTGCCGCCCAACGTGCGCGAACTGATCGAGATCACGCTGGCCAAGAACCCGGGGATGCGCTACCGCAGCGGCGGCCCGTTCGCCGACGCGGTGGCCGCGGTGCGGTCCGGGCGCCGTCCCACCCGACCCAGTCAGGCACTGCCGGCCGGGCGTGCCGCCCCGTCGGCCATCCCATCGGGTGTCGTCACCCGGGCCGCTCCACCGGTGTCGGCCCGGGCCACCGCGGCGCGCCGGGCCCGGCCCAGCACCGGGACCCATCGCACGCCCCCGCCGCGACGCACGTTCACCGCCGGGCAGCGCGCGCTGCTGTGGGCGGCCGGGGTGCTCGGCACGCTGGCGATCATCATCGCGGTGCTGATCGTGGTCAACGCGAAGAGCCCGGGCGGTTCCCTGGCGCCGGCCACCGTCACCGACACCGGGGCGCCGCTGACCAGCTCGTCGAGCTCTGAATCGTCCTCGGCGTCACCGCCCGCGCACTCGTCGGGTTGGACCTGGCACGGGACGTCGCGATGACCACGCCGCAGCGGCTGTCGGACCGCTACGAGCTCGGCGAGATCCTTGGATTCGGCGGGATGTCGGAGGTGCACCGCGCCGTCGACACCCGCCTGCACCGCGAGGTCGCCGTGAAGGTGCTGCGCGCCGACCTGGCCCGCGACCCCAGTTTCTACCTGCGCTTCCGGCGGGAGGCGCAGAACGCCGCTGCCTTGAACCACCCGGCGATCGTCGCCGTCTACGACACCGGTGAAGCCGAGACCCCGGCCGGTCCGCTGCCCTACATCGTGATGGAGCTCGTCGAGGGCGTCACCCTGCGAGACATCGTGCACAGCGACGGGCCAATGCCGCCGATCCGCGCCATCGAGGTGATCGCGGACGCCTGCCAAGCGCTGAACTTCAGCCACCAGCACGGCATCATCCACCGCGACGTCAAGCCGGCCAACATCATGATCGACATGCACAACGCGGTGAAGGTGATGGACTTCGGCATCGCCCGGGCCGTCGCCGACGCCGGCAACAGCGTCACCCAGACCGCCGCCGTGATCGGCACCGCCCAGTATCTCTCGCCAGAACAGGCTCGCGGCGACACCGTCGACGCCCGCTCCGACGTGTACTCGCTGGGCTGCGTGTTGTACGAAATCCTCACCGGTGACCCACCTTTCGTCGGCGATTCACCGGTGGCGGTGGCCTACCAGCACGTCCGCGAAGACCCGGTGCCACCGTCGCAGCGGCTCCCGAGCCTGCCCGCCGATCTGGACGCCGTGGTGCTCAAGGCACTGGCGAAGAATCCAGACAATCGCTACCAGACCGCCGCTGAGATGCGCGCCGATCTGGTGCGGGTCCACAACGGGGAGACGCCCGAAGCCCCCCGGGTGCTCACCGCGGCTGACCGTGCCTCGATCATGACGCCGCGCGCCGGCGACGGTATCGGCGCGCAGACCGACCCGCTGCCCCGCCAGGAGCTCGACTTCGGCCACGAGCGGCCGGGCTCGGTGGGCCGCTGGCTGATCGCCGCGATCGTGCTCGCCGTGCTGACCGTCATCGTCACGGTGTCGATCAACACGTTCGGCGGCCGCACCCACCAGATTCAGGTTCCCGACGTCAGCGGCCGTGCGTCGGTCGACGCGATCGCCGAACTACAGAACAAGGGCTTCAAGACCCGCACCGAGCAGCGCGCCGACTCGACCGTCCCGCCCGACCATGTGATCGGCACCGACCCGCCCGCCGGCGCCCCGGCGAACAAGGGCGACAAGATCACCGTCGACGTGTCCTACGGGCCGGAGCAGCGCCAGCTTCCCGATGTGGCGACGTTGAGCTACGCCGACGCGGTCAAGAAGCTGACCGCCGCCGGGTTCGGCAAGTTCAAGCAGGTCAACTCGCCGTCGACCCCGGAACTCAAGGACAAGGTGGTCGGCACCAACCCGCCGGCGAATCAGACCACGGCGGTCACCAACGAGATCATCATCGTGATCGGCAGCGGCCCGGCCACCAAACCCGTTCCCGACGTCACCGGCCAGACGCTGGATCTGGCGCAGAAGAACCTGACCGTCTACGGCTTCACCAAGATCACCGAGGTGACGGTGGACAGTCCGCGGCCGGCCGGCGAGGTGATCGCCACCAGCCCGCCCAGTGGTGAGACGGTTCCGGTGGACGCGGTGATCGAGCTGCGGGTGTCGCGGGGCAACCAGTTTGTGATGCCGGATCTGGCCGGCATGTTCTGGACCGACGCCGAGCCGCAGCTACGGGCACTGGGCTGGACCGGCATGCTGGTCAAGGGCGCCGACGTCGACGCCGGGGGGTCCGGGCACAACCGGGTGCTCTACCAGAGCCCCGCGGCCGGACAGGGTGTGAACACCGACGGCAACATCACACTGCGCTTCGGCCAGTAGTTCGTCGTCAGCGATCGGCTACGGAACAGGGGCGGGCGGGCGAGCGGTCTGCACAGTCGCGGCGATCTCGTCCTCGAGCCGACGCACCAAAGCGTCGTCGCAGGCATACCCGCAGTAACCCAGCCAGTTGGCCAGCATCCGGTGACCGCCCTCGGTGAGGATGGACTCCGGGTGGAACTGCACCCCGTGGATGGGCAGCTCGGTGTGCCGGACCGCCATGATCACGCCGCCGCGGGTGCGCGCCGTCGCCTCCAGAACGGGGGGCAGCGTCTCGGGCAGGATCGTCAACGAGTGGTAGCGGGTGGCCGTGAATGGGTCCGGCAGACCCTTGAGGACCCCGGCATCGGAGTGAAAGACCGTGCTGGTCTTGCCGTGCAGCAGCTCCGGCGCCCGGCCCACGGTGCCACCGAAGGCCACGCCGATCGCTTGGTGCCCCAGACAAACTCCCAGCACGGGGATCCCCGCGGCTGCGCACGCACCGACCAGGGCGATCGAGGCGCCGGCCCGTTCGGGCGTGCCCGGTCCGGGGCTGAGCAGCACCCCGTCGAAGTCGGCCACCGCAGTGGCAGGGTCGGCGAGGCGGGCGTCGTCGTTACGCCAGACGGCAGCCTCTACACCCAACTGGCCCAGATACTGGACCAGGTTGAACACAAAGCTGTCGTAATTGTCGACGACGAGGATCCGCACGACCAACAGGCTACCGCCGTGTTGATGGCGGGCGGCGGCGCACCAATCAATAGTCCACCGGCCCGGCCGGCACGGCATAGCGCATCCGGGCGACGGCCGGCGTCTCGGCAACCGCGAGATCCGTCCCCACCTGTTCGCTGTAGCCCAGGCCGAACCGGATCACGTACTGCTTGTACAGCGTGATCAGGGGATCGGCGGCCAAGGCGGCCTGCATCGCGGCCGGGTCACCGATTGCGGTCACCACGTACGGGGGGCTGTAGGTTCGGCCGTCCAAGAGCAGGGTGTTGCCCACGCACCGCGGCGCCGACGCCGCGGTGATCCGCTGGTCCTGCATCTGCACCGCTTCGGCGCCGGCGCTCCACAACGCGTTGAGCACGGCGGAGATGTCCTGTTGGTGCACCACCAGGTCGTCGGGGGAGGCGTCCCGGGGAAACCGGCCGTTGGCGTCGCGCTGGGCGTCGGTCAGGGTCACCACCAGGCCCGGGCCGTGCATCGCCTCCAGGCCGGCGGCCTCGGCGAGCTGCTCGCTGCGTTTGCGCATCGCAGACAGGGCAACCCCGGAGCCTCGGCCGTGCACGGACCCCACGCCGGCTGCCAACGTGTCACGTTGCGCGGTGAGTTCTTCCACCGTGGCCTGGGTTGCGCGGACCAGGTCAACCAGCCGGGGGGCGTCGCCGCGCCGGATCTCTTTGCCGCCGGAGACCCCGTGCGTGGCCGCCAACAGCAGGCCGGCCAGTAGGCAGACCAGCGGGACTCCGAGCCGCCACGGGGAGCGGCGGCCGGAAGACGGCAGCCCGTTGCGCTCCATCGGCTCTCCCGTTCTCGGCTGGGTTATCCTGCTGGGCTAATCTCGTACCGACCCATACTCGCAGCTTCACGCCGCACTTTCCCGAGGTACCGATGCCCAAGTCCAAGGTTCGCAAGAAGACCACCAGTTTCGCCCCCTCGTCGGTGAGCCGTACCCCGGTCAAGGTCAAAGGCGGCCCATCGAGCACATGGTTCGTCGCACTGTTCTTGGGGCTGATGCTCCTCGGACTGGTGTGGCTGATGGTGTATCAGCTGGGGGCCACCGGGCTGGACGCCCCCGCGGCGCTCAACTGGATGGCTGAGCTGGGCCCGTGGAACTATGCCATCGCGTTTGCCTTCATGATCACCGGGCTGTTGCTCACCATGCGCTGGCACTGAGCTGCGCAGACGCGGTATTTCGGTTATGTCGGGCCGCCGCCGATGCCAGCTGGGCAACCAACCACCTGCCCAATCACATCGATGTGATTTATCCCCACTGTGGACAACTCCTGTAGATAACTTTGAAACCCGCAGGTCGAGATGACTCAGGACGGGCATGAGCAGACGGAGTGGTCGCCACCGGCGGGTGGAATCGCCGGTTGCGCGCTGGTCGGGGCGGTACTAGCCATCGGCGCTGCGACGGTCGCCACCGATACGCCGGGACGCGTTTTGGCCAGCGTTGCCGGAGTGGGTCTGATGGTGTTTGCCGGGCTGTCGTGGCGGGCCCGGCCCAAGCTGGCGCTGACTTTCGACGGCCTCGAGCTGCGCGGTTGGTGGCGCACCCGAGTGCTCACCCCGGACAGCCTCACTCGGCTTCGGGTCACGGAGTATCAGCGCATCGGGCGCAAGCATCGGCTACTGGAGATCGAGACTCTCGATGACGAGTTGCTGATCTTGTCGCGGTGGGATTTAGGAACCGACCCACGCGATGTGTTCGAAACACTGTCAGCGGCCGGCTACACCGGCCGCTGACAACAAGCTGCGCGTCGCTGTTAGGCGACGGTGATCGACTCGATGACGACAGGCTCCGTAGGCCGGTCGGCACGGTCGGTCGCGGTGGTGGCGATGGCGTCCACGACGGCCTGTGAGTCCGCGTCCACGACCTCACCGAAAATGGTGTGCTTGCGGTTCAAGTGCGGGGTCTGGCCCACGGTGATGAAGAACTGCGAGCCGTTGGTGCCCGGTCCGGCGTTGGCCATCGCCAGCAGGTAGGGCTTGTCGAACACCAGCTCGGGGTGGAACTCGTCCTCGAACTTGTAACCGGGGCCGCCGCGGCCGGTACCGGTCGGGTCGCCGCCCTGGATCATGAATCCGCCGATCACCCGGTGGAACACCGCGCCGTCGTAGAACGGACCCGACGAGCCGCCGGAGGCGTTGGTGGTCGAGTACTCCTTGGTGCCCTGGGCCAGGCCGACGAAGTTGGCCACGGTCTTGGGGGCGTGGTTGCCGAACAGCGCGATCTTGATGTCGCCGCGGTTGGTGTGCAGCGTGGCAGTTGCGGTGGCAATGGAGCTGGAGGTCATGGGATCACAGTCTGCCATTCGCGGCGTGGTGGGCTGCGTCACGGGTAGCGTTGTGCCATGCGCCTGGCGACCGAGACCCCGCTGACCCACCGAGAGCGCCTGACACGGGGGCTCGCCCATACCGCTGCCGGGCCGGTGGATGTGGCGCTTGGCGCCGCGGGTCTCAGTGGCGCCGCTGTGCGGCGCGGGGCGGTGGAACTACGCCGGCGCTATCGGGAGAGCCAACTGTCCGACCGCGTCGCCGAGGCCGCCGAAGCCGCGGCCCGGGAATTGGCCGCCGCCCAAGAGGCCGTTGCCGGCTTCCCGGAGCTGCTGGAGGGACGTCCCCCTCGCCGTCATGTTCGCCGATCCTGGGTGATCGTGGCGGCCGCCGGCGCGGCACTGCTGGCGGGCGGGGTGGTGGCGGTGTTGATCCGCCGCTCGAACCGGCCTCAGGAGTCGTCGCCGCGCCCACCGAGCGTGGACGCACAGCACAAGATTTAGTACGCAGGGCGACGCTTTCGCGGTCGCATTGTGGAGCCTAGGAGATTCGAACTCCTGACATCTGCCTTGCAAAGGCAGCGCTCTACCAACTGAGCTAAGGCCCCTGGTGGGACTCGTGGGCCTAGGAGGACTCGAACCTCCGACCTCTTCGTTATCAGCGAAGCGCTCTAACCGCCTGAGCTATAGGCCCGTAGTCGTCTAACGACCGAGCGAGATTACCGCACCAAACGCCCGCCGACCAAAATGCGACTAAAAGGCCAGCGCAGGCGGGCGGTCAGTCCCGGTCGGCCAGGGTTACCTCCACACCGCCGACCACGTCGGTACTGAGGTTGTAGATCACCACGCCGAGGGTGGCCATCGCGGTCAGCACCACGACATTCACCAGCCCGATCAGCGCGGCGCCGCCGAAAATCGAACCGGCGGAAACCAGTTCGGCGGCACTGTTGTTGGTCAACAGGTCGCCCACATTGCTGTTCAGCTTGCTCCAGACGCCCATGGCGCCCAAAGCGACGTACAGCACTGCCACCGCGATCATCCAGACGAAGAACAGCGCCGTCGACAGCAGCAACGACACCTTGAGCGCGCTCCAGGGGTCGATTCGGCGGATCTGCATGCTGGCGCGCAGCGGCCCGCGCGTGCCCGCCGATACCTGCGGGCGGCGGGCCGGAGACCGCCGCTGCGCCGGTTCGGACAGATCCGGCAACTCGCTGGCGTAGGCGTCGTCGGGCTGGGCGGGCTTCACCGGTGGCGCGGCCTTGGCGGCCGGCTTGGCCGGTGGAGCCGGCGGCTTGGCGGGCTGGGCCGGCGGCTTGGCCGCAGCCTGCTGCGGTGCGCCGGGGGCGGGAGGCGCCGTCGGGGCAGCCGTACCGGACACGAACCGGCGGATCCGCTCGTCAACGCCGGCGGAGTGCGCCCCGCCGTCGCCGGGTCGAGCCGGTGCGGGCGGGCGGGCCTGGCCGCCGCGCTGCCACGGCGGGGCTTCCCCGGTCTCGGTGATCCGGCCGGGACGGCCCGGGGGCCGTTGACCTGGCTCGGCCGGACCGTTTCCGGCCGACTCCGCCTTGCCCCCATTGCCCGGGTGCCCCGGCTCGTTCGGTGCGCTCACCCACGACTCCTTACCTGCGTATCCCCACCGCGCCGCGGCCGGGTCTGACGTCGGGTTTAGCTACCCGAGTCCTCGTCGGCCGCCTCTTCGTCAGCGTTCCGCGCAATCGCTATCAGTGTGTCGCCCTCACCCAAGTTCATCAACCGAACGCCCTTAGTCTGCCGTCCGGCCTTGCGAACCTGCCGTGCCGCGGTGCGAATCACGCCGCCACCGGAGGTGATCGCGTAGAGCTCGCTCTCGTCGTCGACGATCAGGGCCCCAACCAGCGAACCGCGCTTCGGGTCATACTGAATGGTCAGGATGCCCTTGCCGCCGCGACCCTGCGCGGTGTACTCCTCGATCGCCGTGCGCTTGGCGTACCCGCCCGCCGTGGCCACCAGCAGATAAGTGTCCTCGCGGACCACGTTGAGCGACAGCAGCCGGTCATCGGCGTTGAACCGCATGCCCTGCACACCGGAGGTGGCGCGCCCCATCGGCCGCAGCGCGTCGTCGGTCGCCGAGAACCGGATGGACTGACCGTTCGCCGACACCAGCAGCAGGTCCTCCTCGGCGGAGCACAGCACCGCGCCCACCAGTTCGTCCCCGTCGCGCAGGTTGATCGCGACAATGCCACCGGACCGGTTGGAGTCGAAGTCGGTCAGCTTGGACTTCTTGACCAGACCGTTGCGGGTGGCCAACACCAGATACGGCGCGTCTTCGTAGCTCTTGATCTGGATGACCTGAGCGATGCGCTCTTCGGGCTGGAAGGCCAGCAGGTTGGCGACGTGCTGGCCGCGTGCGGTGCGCAACGCCTCCGGCAAGTCGTAGGCCTTGGCTCGGTACACCCGGCCCTGCGTGGTGAAAAACAGGATCCAGTCGTGCGTGGAGCAGACGAAGAAGTGCGCGACGATGTCGTCCTGCTTGAGGCCGGCGCCCTGTACACCCTTACCGCCGCGCTTCTGGCTGCGGTACAGATCGGTCTTGGTGCGCTTGGCGTAGCCGGTCTCGGTGATGGTGACCACCACGTCCTCACGGGCGATCAGATCTTCGTCGGCGACGTCCCCGTCGGCGGCGATGATCCGGGTGCGCCGGTCGTCGCCGTGCTTCTCGACGAGCTCCGCCAACTCGTCGTGCACGATCGCGCGCTGTCGTTCCGGCTTGTCCAGGATGTCCTTGAGATCGGCGATCTCGGCCTCGATCTTGGCCAATTCATCGATGATCTTCTGGCGTTCCAGCGCCGCCAGCCGGCGCAGCTGCATGTCCAGGATCGCTTGTGCCTGAATGTCATCGATGTCGAGCAGCTCGATCAGGCCCTGGCGAGCGATGTCGACGGTCTGCGATGCCCGGATGAGGGCGATCACCTCGTCGAGCGCATCGAGAGCCTTGACCAGACCGCGCAGGATGTGGGCGCGCTCTTCGGCTTTACGGAGCCGGTAGCGGGTACGCCGAACGATGACATCCAGCTGATGCGCCACGTAGTAGCGGATCATCTGATCCAGCCGCAGGGTGCGCGGCACCCCGTCGACGATCGAGAGCATGTTGGCGCCGAAGCTGGTCTGCAACTGGGTGTGCTTGTAGAGGTTGTTCAGCACCACCTTGGCCACCGCGTCGCGCTTGATCTCGACGACGATGCGCAGGCCCACGCGGTCACTGCTCTGGTCTTCAATGTTGGCGATTCCCACCAACTTTCCGTCGCGCACCTGCTCGGCGATCGACGTGATGAAGTTGTCGTGGTTGACCTGGTACGGCAGCTCGGTGATGACCAGCAGGGCCCGCCCACGCGAGTCCTCCTCGATCTCAACGACGCCGCGCATCCGGATGGAGCCGCGCCCGGTTCGGTAGGCGTCATTGATGCCCTGCGAACCGACGATCAGGCCGGAGGTGGGGAAGTCGGGGCCCTTGACCCGCTCCATCACCGCTTCCAGGGTGGTCTCTTCGTCGGCCTCGTGGTTGTCCAGGCACCAGAACACCGCTTCGGCGAGTTCGCGCAGGTTGTGCGGCGGGATGTTGGTTGCCATACCGACTGCGATACCGCCGGAACCGTTGGCCAGCAGGTTCGGGAACCGGCTCGGCAACACCGTCGGCTCTTGCACCCGGCCGTCGTAGTTCGGGACGAAATCGACCGTTTCCTCGTCGATTTCGCGCAGCATCTCCATGGCCAGCGGGGTCAGCCGGGCCTCGGTGTAACGCATGGCGGCCGCGGGGTCATTGCCCGGCGAACCGAAGTTGCCCTGGCCGTCGACCAGCGGGTAACGCAGCGACCACGGCTGGGCCATCCGGACCAGGGTGTCGTAGATCGAGGCGTCGCCGTGCGGGTGGTAGTTACCCATCGTCTCGGCAACCGACCGTGCGGATTTCGCGTGGCTGCGGTCGGGACGGAATCCGGAGTCATACATCGCGTAGAGCACGCGGCGGTGCACCGGCTTGAGACCGTCACGCACCTCGGGCAGTGCACGGCCCACGATCACGCTCATGGCGTAGTCGATGTAGCTGCGCTGCATCTCCTGCTGGATGTCGACCGGTTCGATCCGGTCTACCGAGTCGTCTCCGGGTGGCAGCGTGGTGTCTGTCATCTATTCCTCGTTCTGTGAAGAAGTCAGTCAGGTCAGATGTCGCGATATCTCGTCAACGTCGCTCGGCGTCGCCCGACATCGCGGTCCATCTCTAAACGTCCAAGAAGCGAACGTCTTTCGCGTTCCGCGTGATGAAGCTGCGGCGGGCCTCAACGTCCTCGCCCATCAGGATCGAGAACAGCTCGTCCGCGGCAGCAGCGTCGTCGAGGGTGATCTGACGCAGCACCCGCACGCTCGGGTCCATCGTGGTCTCCCACAACTCCTTGGCGTCCATCTCACCGAGACCCTTGTAGCGCTGAATGCCGTCATCCATGTTGATCTTCTTGCCGGCGGCTTTGCCGGCTTCGAGCAGACCGTCGCGTTCGCGGTCGGAGTAGGCGAATTCGGCGTCGTTGCCGCGCTGCCACTTGAGCTTGTACAGCGGCGGCTGCGCCAAGAACACGTGGCCGTGCTCCACCAGCGGCCGCATGAAACGGAACAGCAGGGTGAGCAGCAGCGTGGAGATGTGCTGGCCGTCGACGTCGGCGTCGGCCATCAGCACGATCTTGTGATAGCGCAGCTTGGAGATGTCGAACTCGTCGTGAATACCGGTGCCCAGAGCGGTGATAATCGCCTGAACCTCGTTGTTCTTCAGCACACGGTCGATACGCGCCTTCTCGACGTTGATGATCTTGCCGCGCAGCGGCAGGATCGCCTGGAACATCGAGTCGCGGCCACTCTTGGCCGAGCCGCCGGCTGAATCACCCTCCACCACATACAGTTCGGACTTACTCGGGTCATTAGAGCGGCAGTCGGCCAGCTTTCCGGGCAGACCGCCGAGATCCGTTGCGCTCTTGCGCCGCACCAATTCTCGGGCTTTGCGGGCGGCCATCCGAGCCTGCGCCGAAGAGACCGCTTTGTTGATGATGGTCTTGGCTTCGGCGGGGTTGGCCTCGAACCAGTGGCCGAGCTGCTCATTGCAGACCTTCTGCACGAACGACTTGACCTCGGTGTTGCCCAGTTTGGTCTTGGTCTGCCCCTCGAACTGCGGCTGGGACACCTTCACCGAGATGACCGCGGCCAAGCCCTCGCGGATGTCGTCACCGGTGAGGTTGGGATCCTTGTCTTTGAGCAGCTTCTTGTCTTTGGCGTACTTGTTGACCACGCTGGTCAACGCCGACCGGAAGCCCTCCTCGTGGGTGCCGCCTTCGGCGGTGTTGATGGTGTTGGCGAAGGTGTGCACCGACTCCGAGTAACCACCGTTCCACTGCAAAGCGATCTCGACTTCGTGTCCGGTTCCCTTGCCGTCGAAGTCGACGATGGTCGGGTGGATCGCGGTCTTGCTGCGGTTGATGTGTTGAACGAAATCGCGCAGCCCGCCCGGGTAATGGAAGACCCGGTGCTTGACCTTGTGCGGGGCGACTGCCTCGGCGGCCTGTTCCTCGGCGGTCTTCGGTGCTTCGGCGGTATCGCTGACCACTTCGTCAACGACCTCTTCGACGCGCACCCGCTCGTCGGTCAGGTCGATGGTCAGGCCCTTGTTGAGGAACGCCATCTCCTGCAACCGACGTGCGACGGTCTCGAAGTCATAAGTAGTGGTCTCGAAGATGTCCGGATCCGCCCAGAACCGGATCGTGGTGCCGCTCTTCTTGCTCTTCTCACCCTTGCGCAGGGTTCCCGGAACCGACTTGTCGTAGGTCTGGAACCACTCGTAGCCGTCTCGGAAGATGTCGGCTTCCAGGCGCGTCGACAGGGCGTTGACCACCGAGACACCGACGCCGTGCAGACCACCGGAGACGCTGTAGGCGCCTTCTTCGAACTTTCCGCCGGCGTGCAGCACGGTCATGACGACGTCCACGGTGGGTACGCCGGTGGCGTGCATGGCCACCGGGATGCCTCGACCGTCATCGGTGACCTCGACGCCACCGTCTTCGAGGATGCGGACGGTCACCTTCGAGGCGTAGCCGGCCATGGCCTCGTCGACGGCGTTGTCGACAACCTCCCAGATCAGGTGGTGGAGACCGCGTTCACCGGTGGAGCCGATGTACATACCGGGTCTTTTACGGACTGCTTCGAGGCCTTCGAGAACCTTGATCGAATCGGCACCATATTTGTTTTGGGCAGCCACGGTCGGGGAGCTCTCCTCAGGTTCGCAAGTCAGCATTCGACGCATCACTCGGGTGCATGCGCGGGATACTGAGCCAGTCTACCTTGGGGCCCCGACGGCGAGCATTTTCTTCGGCTGTTTCTACCTACCTGATTGCGCCGTGGCGTCGATATCGCGGTTTGCCTCGTGTCCCGCCGGTGGCCGGAGCGATTTTTTTGCTCGTAGCGCCACACAGGCGCCAGATTCCAGAGGTAGCTCAGCCGTAGGTGTCGCGTGGGCCCCGACCCGAGACGTGGAGCGGCCCTTTGCGCCAGGAAGGAGCCGTCGGGCCGGTGATCTTGAGCGTCTTCACCACGCCGTCGCCGACGGCCGCGGCGATCTTGGCCAGCAATTGGGCCTGGACCAGGCGTAACTGGGTGGCCCAGGCCGTCGATTCGGCCGCGACGCTGAGCACCCCGTCGGAGAGCCGGGTGGGAGTTGCGTGCGAAGCGATGTCGTCACCGACCACGGAGCGCCATTGACCCAGCACCGTGCCTTCGGCCACCTGAGCAGACCAGCCCCGGGATTGCGCCAAATCTCGGGTGGCGGCGCCCAGGCTCTGGGGATCCCGGCGATCCGGTCCCGGCCCCGACCAACTGCGGCGGCCACCGCCGGTGCCCGGGGTACGGCGGCGCAGCGGAGCCCGGCGGCCTTGCCCGACGTCTTTGCCCTGGCTGCGGGCCGCTTCGCGTGCTTCGGCCAGCGTCCGGCGGACAAGATCCATGCCGGTCAGGCCGGCCAGGTGCGCCGGTGGCTGCAGAGCCGGTTCGTCGTGAGATTCGTCGAAGTCGGTCACGAAGCTTCGTCCATCAATCCCGACACCCTGCCCTCGTCGCCTTCAGTGACCGCGATACGAATACGGCGGGCGTGCCAGTCGGCGGGGACATCGTCGGGGACGGCGGCGGTGATCAAGACCTGCTCTGCCGACGCAGCGACGCCGGCCAGCGCCCGGCGCCGCGCGGCGTCTAGTTCGGCGAAGACATCGTCGAGCAACAGCACGGGCTCGGCGCCTTCGCTGCGGAGTAATTCATAGGAAGCCAGTCGCAGCGCCAGAGCCATTGACCATGACTCACCATGGCTGGCAAAACCTTTCACCGGTCGGTCGCCGAGCCGCAACTCCAGCTCGTCGCGGTGCGGGCCGACCAGGCACACGCCGCGTTCCAATTCCGCACTGCGGCGACGCGCCAGCTCCGCGAGCAGGGCTTCTTGCAGTTCGACCGCGCTCGGGTTCTCGGCACCGACGGGGAGCTCGAGTTTCGGCCGATAGGCCACGGCGGCGGTTCTGGTGCCGGGCGCCAGGAGTTGATAGGCCTTCTCGACTTCCGGCGCCAACTGGTTGACCAGATCAATGCGGGCGGCCATCAGCTCAGCGCCGTGCAACGCCAATTGGGAGTCCCAGACGTCAAGGGTGTCGAGCACCGCTCGATCACCGCGGTGCAGTGCGCCCGGGGCACTTTTGAGCAGCGCGGTGCGCTGTCGTAGCACCTTGTCGTAGTCGGCGCGTACCCCGGCGATCCGCGGACGGCGCACGCTGGCCAGTTCGTCCAGGTAGCGGCGGCGCTCACCGGGATCCCCGCGCACCAGCGCCAAATCTTCGGGGGCGAACAACACCGCACGCAGCACCCCCACGACTTCGCGGGCGTGGCGCACCGGCGCACGGTTGAGCCGCACCTTGTTGGCCCGACCTGCGGCGATCTCCAAATCGACAGCGAGTTCGCGCCCCTCGTTCACCACGATGGTGGACACCACTGCGCGGGTGGCGCCCGATCGAATCAGTGGCGCGTCCGTGGCCACCCGGTGGGATCCTAAAGTGGACGAATACCACAGTGCTTCAACGAGATTGGTCTTCCCAAAGCCATTCGGTCCGACCAGCACCGTCGCGCCCGGTTCCAGTTCCAGATCAACGTGCGCCCAGGACCGGAAATCCCGCAGGCCCACGTGGCGGACATACACCGAGAAACCAACCCCTCCCGTCGTCGCTGCCGCGGCGATTAGCCAGGCAGGCGAACCGGCATCAACAGGTAGACGTAATCCGACGGCACCGCCGGGAACGGACCCTCACCGATCAGCGCAGGATCCTCGGCACTGGCTGGGCGCAGCACCGCCGGCTTCTTCGGATCCGTGAAACCCATCGACACTTTCTCGCTGTGCAGCGATCCCAACCCGTCGGTGAGGTAGGTCGGGTTGAATGCGATCGTCAACGGCTCGCCGACGAAGTCGATCGGCAGATCTTCCTCGGCACGACCGACGTCTTCCGCGCCGGCCGACAGTCGCAGAGTTCCGTCGGACAGCTCCATGCGCACCTGGGCGCCCCGGTCGGCCACCAAAGCCACACGCTTGATCGCCTCGGTGAGCTCAGCGACACCGATGGTGGCGACAGCAAGGTGCTCGCTGGGCAGCAGCTGCCGGAATTTCGGGAATTCGGCATCTAACAGTCGAGTCGTGCTGCGCTTTCCAGCGCTGGTGATACCCAGCAGGCCCTCATTGCCGACCGAAGCACCAGCGCCCAAAGCCAGATGCACCTCGTTACCGTCGCTGCTGGCCTTGGCCGCTTCGGCGAGGGTCTTCGCCGGGACCAAGACCGCCGCTTCGGTACCGGGTGCGGCAGTCCAACTCAACTCGCGAACGGCCAGGCGGAAACGGTCGGTGGCAGCCAAAACCACTGTGTTGCCGGAGATTTCGACACGTATACCGGTCAACATGGGCAGCGTGTCATCGCGGCCGGCGGCCACGGCTACCTGGCTGATCGCCTCGGCGAACACATCGGAGGACAGCACACCCGTTTCGTCGGGCAACGTCGGCAACGTGGGGTAGTCCTCGACCGTCATGGTGGGCAGCGAGAATCGTGCATTCCCACAGGTCAAGGAGACCCGAGTGGACTCGACCTGGACTTCGACCGGCTTGGCCGGCAGCGCCCTGGTGATATCCGAGAGCAGTCGTCCTGATACCAAAACGCTTCCAGGAGAAGCGATCTCAGCAGCAAGCTGAACTTCGGCGGAGACTTCGTAATCGAATCCGGACACGGTCAGACCGTTGTCGGAACCGGTCAGCAGTACCCCGGCCAACAGTGGCACCGTGGGCCGGGCCGGCAGAGACTTCGCCACCCACGCCACCGCGTCAGCGAAGTCATCCCGGTCCAGGCGGAACTTCAAGTCGGTCAGACCCGCGTTCGTGGTCGCCGCGTCCATAACGTCCTCTCGTCACCCCGATATCGAGCTCTACCCTGCGGCGACTGGTGAACACCCCCACCCGCGGCCGTGCAACGCCCCACGCCGAAGTGTAAGAGCGGTAGGTCACCAACCGTAGAGCCTGGACGGCCTTCTTGAAAGTTAAACCTCGACACCGAGCGGCTCAGCATGGCCTTGGCCACCGACGAGCTTGGCCGGTTGTGAACAGCCCGGGTTGACCCGAATCCCCAACGACCTGTTTTTAAAAAGAATCGAGGGATAACTCCCAGTATTAGTAGTAAGTCCTGTGGATGCTGGGCACAGCGTGGCATCGTCGCTGCTGAGCGGGGGCACCGGGCTGGGGAGCACCAGTGAATGACACGCCCGGGTCGGCCGACACGGCTGTGTATGACTGAGCCGGTGTGGATCGACTGACGGTTCGTTATCGGATCGTGGACAGGTTCTCCGCAGCGGTATCCACAGGCGTTGACCGTGACGGGTGGTACGAGTGGGTCCAAAGTTTTTTGTAAGAAGGACGGACTACAAAGCCGCGAATCAGCGCTTGG
Source organism: Mycolicibacter virginiensis (assembly GCF_022374935.2). Taxonomy (NCBI): domain Bacteria; kingdom Bacillati; phylum Actinomycetota; class Actinomycetes; order Mycobacteriales; family Mycobacteriaceae; genus Mycobacterium; species Mycobacterium virginiense. The sequence goes on along the minus strand of NZ_CP092430.2, from coordinate 1,498 downwards.
CGCGCTGCCGGATCCGGGTAGTGAGCTCTTTGACTTGATCGAAGACCTCGCGTCGCTCGGCCATCTCCCCGCGGATCTTGCGTTCGGCGTACATCACCGTGGTGTGATCACGCCCGAAGGCCTGCCCGATCTTGGGTAGTGACAGATCCGTGAGTTCGCGGCACAGATACATGGCGATCTGGCGGGACTGGGCCAGCGGGCGGGTCTTGCCCGGGCCGCGCAACTCCTCGACGCTGGTGTCGAAGTATTCGGCGATGACAGCCATGATGATCGCGGCGCTGATCTGCATGGTGCTGGCGTCGGCGATCAGGTCACGCAACACAATCTCGGCCAACGCCCGGTCGATCGGGGTCTTGTTGAGCGAGGCGAATGCGGTGACGCGGATCAGCGCACCCTCGAGTTCGCGGATGTTGCGTTCGATGCTGGTGGCGATGAGTTCGAGCACGTCGCCGGGCACGTCCAGACGATCCATCTGCGCCTTCTTACGCAAAATGGCGATCCGGGTCTCCAGATCCGGCGGCTGGACGTCGGTGATCAATCCCCACTCGAAACGGGTGCGAAGCCGATCCTCAAGGGTGGCAAGCTGTTTCGGTGCGCGGTCGGAAGTGATCACGATCTGCTTGTTGGCGTTGTGCAGCGTGTTGAAGGTATGGAAGAACTCTTCCTGGATACCTTCTTTGCCCTCGATGAACTGGATGTCATCGACCAGCAGGACATCGATGTCGCGGTAGCTGCGCTTAAACGCCACCTTGCGGTCGTCGCGAAGTGAGTTGATGAAGTCGTTGGTGAACTCTTCGGTGGAGACGTACTTGACGCGCATCCCGGGAAACAGCCGCTGGGTGTAGTTGCCGGCCGCGTGCAGCAGGTGAGTCTTACCCAGACCGGATTCACCCCAGATGAACAGGGGGTTGTAGGCGCGTGCCGGTGCTTCGGCGATGGCCAGCGCGGCGGCGTGGGCGAACCGGTTGGACGTGCCGATGACGAAGGTGTCGAAGGTATAGCGCCGGTTGAGGCTCGCGCCGTCGGCGGTAGGCGAGTCCTCACTGGGCCGTTCGGTGAAGTAGTTGGGCCAGTCGTACTCGACGTCGGTGGTGTCGTCGTCTTCGTCGTCGGCGCGTACCTCTACACCGCTGTCGGTGCTGGATGCGCTGGGTTGGTCCTCTACGGGTTGCGGCGCGATCCGAACCCCGAGCTCGATGGCGTGACCGAGGCGTCGGCTGAGTGCGTCGGTGATCTGGGTCCGCAGATGCCGTTCTATTTCGTTTTGGACGAAGCTGCTCGGAACCGCCAGCAGAGCAAAACCCTCGACAATGGCAAGCGGGTGGACCAGCTTGAGCCAGGCCTTCTGCTGGGGAGTCAATGTCGGTGCCGCACCGTTGGTTGGCGGGGCTTCACCGTTGAGTTCGGCTACTACCTCGTCCCAGAGACTGAGGAACGCAGTGCCGGGGTCCTCACTCAAAGCCCCATCCCCCTGGTTCGACGCCGTCTGGCCTGGCAC